>NZ_CP150287.1:0-4446658 GCF_037983385.1 Oceanobacillus sp. FSL K6-0127
ACTCACCTGGACTGGTAGCGCATCGATATCGTTTTTATTAATTCCACAAGTAATAACTGGTGAGCATATACTAATATACTTAGACTCCTGTGGGAAGAAGAGCATCGGTGAGACTACGCAGTGCGACAGCACAAGGAGGCTCAACAGCTCCCCTTTGGATGCGCGAATTATATTTCCGGAGCGGGTAGACGCACAATCCATTTAAATACACTAATCCACATTTTATATAAACTTCAAGTTAAAATATCCCTCCTACCTATCCAATTCTATTATTAAATTACAAATAAAATACACGTCCATGCTAGAAAATAATTAGCATTAGACGTGCATGTAAAATGAGTGCTGCTTTTCTTATAATTGATCTAAAGCCTGCTCTAAATCAGACCAAATATCTTCCCACGCTTCCAGTCCGACTGAAAGTCGAATGAGCTGGTCTGTGATACCCATTTGTTGCCGAACTTCATATGGTATGCTTGCATGTGTCATTGTAGCAGGATGCTCAATTAACGTTTCGGCATCGCCTAAACTTACTGCAATTTTTAAGAAACCCAATTGATTCAACAACTGCTGCGCTTGCTGTTTATTCCCTTTCACATCAAAGGAAATGATTCCCCCTCCACGTTTCATTTGTCCTTCCATTATCGCAAGATCCGGATTGTCGTCATCTTCTGGATAATATACGTTAGCGACTTGCCGGTGCATCTTCAGCTGTGCCACAATTTTTCGGGCATTGTCACAGTGACGGTCCAAACGAACCGCCAATGTTTTTAAACCACGCAGTAAAAGCCATGCATCAAATGGAGATATAACCCCGCCGATATCTTTTTGTGTTGTATTGGAAAGCATATCAATAAAGGATTTTTTGCCAACGACTAAACCTGCAATTACATCTCCATGTCCGCCGATATATTTCGTTGCACTATGAAGGACAATGTCGCACCCTAATTCCAATGGTTGCTGTAAATAAGGAGAAGAAAATGTATTGTCCACTACAACCGGAATACCGTATTCCTTTGCAACCTCTGCCACCTGCTGTAAATCGATTAAGCGCATCGTTGGATTAATCGGTGTCTCTACATAAATGACGGTCGTTTCTGGCCGAATAAGACTGCGAAGCTCTTCCTTTGATTTCATCTCCGAAAAATCAGTAGTTATATTATACTTTTCTCGCATCATCGTTAGAAATCCAAACGTACATCCATATAAACCCGATGAACATATAATGTGATCATTTGCTTTGGTGAGTGCAATGAGAACAGCTGACACTGCCGCCATTCCCGATCCAAATGCAAGACCAGCTTCTCCCTTTTCTAAAGTCGCAATACGCTCTTCAAGCACACGGACGGTTGGGTTCCCCAGGCGAGAATAAATATAGCCCGACTCCTCACCGGCAAAGCGACGTTCCCCCTGCTCCGCAGTTTCAAATGTATAGGTAGATGTTTGAAAAATGGGTGTGGAAAGACTCCCAAGCATTTCTTTAGTATCATAGCCTTCATGGATGACAGCCGTTTCAATACGTTTTTGATTTTGTTTTTGTGTCATCGTCAAACCCCCTCTTAATAGATGTCTCTTACGCTCACATCTATCATATCGAATACAACTCAATTATGAAAGCGTTTTCTAAAACTTAAGCTAAGCTAAGTGATTGCTAAATTGGTAAATTCCATCTACTATTATAGAAATGTTAAAGGTTGTTCAAAAAATCCGCTTAGGAGGGAAAATATAATGGATAATCGGCATACGAAAACCGGCATCATCTATACATTCAGTGCCTACCTCTTATGGGGGATTATTACAATGTACTGGAAACAAATTGATTATGTTCCAGCTGGGGAAATTCTAGCACATCGAATAGCATGGTCAGCAGTATTTATGCTGCTTCTTGTCATTTTTCTTGGTAAATGGAATAACTTCATACAGGAATGCCGACAAATTATGAAAAAGAAAAAGCAATTACTTGGGATCACAGCTGCCGCGATTGTGATTACATTAAACTGGTTTCTATTTATTTGGGCAGTTGTTCAAGGACATATCCTGCAAGCAAGTCTTGGATACTATATCAACCCGCTTATTAGTATTTTACTAGGAATTATCATTTTGAAAGAACCTGTAACGAAAGGTCAATTACTTTCCTTTATTTTAGCAGCAATTGGTGTGCTTTACTTAACATTCAGTTACGGTGTATTTCCATGGATTTCACTGCTGCTAGCAACCACATTTGCATTATACGGGTTACTGAAAAAAACAGTGAATGTCAGCGCAATCTCCGGGCTGACAATTGAAACATTGCTTATTACACCAGTCGCACTTATTTACTTATGGATTATTCCAAGCGGTTCATTTACTTTTACACCATTTATAACAGTTACGAACCTATTTTTAATTGGAGCGGGTATTGCTACCGCTGTTCCACTATTGTTATTTTCCAGTGGTGCAAAGCAGATTCCTCTAGCCATGGTAGGTTTCCTGCAATATATCACACCTACCATGATGCTTGTAATTGGTGTGTTTTTCTATAAAGAGCCCTTCTCACAAGCACATCTAGTTACGTTTGCTTTTATTTGGACTGCTTTATTTATATATATGGCGTCTATTTATAAAAATTCGCAGCGTCGTTTGAGAACACATTAAAATGAATCTCTGGCTTTAGGTAAATCCTGCAACATGCAATTACATTCAACCTAATTTAAACTTTTCAGAAAACATCATTGACAGATAATAGAATTCATTGTATACTCACACTAACTTAAATAATGCAACATCTCTTATCAAGAGCGGCGGAGGGAATAGGCCCTATGAAGCCCGGCAACCTTAAAGCATTAACCTGCTTGTAACGGTGCTAAATCCTACAGGGTAAAAACCTGGAAGATGAGAGGAGGAACGGTTCGTACATACGCCCTCTTCTTAGGAAGAGGGCTTTTTCATTTTCCCTCTTCAAACACAAAAGCGTAAGCGCCCGGTTAGCGACGTACGGACTGAGCCACAGGAGATAAAGGAAACACGCCCCTTTAGGGGTATGCCGATGTTAGGCGTAGCCTGGTTTAGTCGGCCATCCTTTTACCTAGAGTCAATGTTGACTTTCACCACAAGGGTATAAGTGCGACTAGGCCACATGTCTTAGCCAGTCGGCAAGTCTTCTTTATCGTACGGAGGCGAGGGAAGTCTCGCTACAGCTTTAGCGCTGGAGCTGGACGTGGCTGTTTCGGTAGCCAAGTGATCCACGGTATTAAAGTTTATAGTTTTCTAGTGAAAAACATAACATTTCAAGGAGGAATTTTATTATGTCACAATTTCAGCCAGAAACGGTATTACTTCATGGTGGTCAACAGCCGGACCCAACTTCAGGTGCGCGTGCTGTTCCAATCTATCAAACAACTTCTTATGTTTTCCGTGATACAGAACATGCACAAAACTTATTTGGTTTAGCAGAATCAGGTAATATATATTCTCGTATTATGAATCCAACGGTTGATGCATTTGAACAGCGTGTTGCTCAG
This sequence comes from Oceanobacillus sp. FSL K6-0127, assembly GCF_037983385.1. NCBI lineage: Bacteria > Bacillati > Bacillota > Bacilli > Caryophanales > Bacillaceae > Oceanobacillus > Oceanobacillus sp. FSL K6-0127. The sequence goes on from NZ_CP150287.1 coordinate 3,498, forward strand.
CTGGAGGATGGGGTTGGTGCTGTTGCAACATCATCCGGAATGGCTGCTATTACGCTAGCAATTTTGAATATCGCGGAAGCTGGGGATGAAATTATTGCGGACAGCAACCTATATGGCGGTACGTACAATCTCTTTGCAGCGACCCTTCCACGCTATGGGATTACAGTAAAATTTGTTGATGGTACAAAACCGGAGGAATTTGAAGCTGCGATTACCGATAAAACAAAAGCTATATTTGGTGAAATCATCACAAATCCAAGTCTTTACGTATTTGATGTAGAAGCTGTTGCTGATATTGCACATGCTCATGATATTCCATTAATTATTGATAATACTTTTGCCCCTTATATCGCAAAACCGCTCACTTGGGGCGCAGATATTGTTATTCATTCCGCAACAAAATGGATCGGCGGTCACGGAACGACAATTGGCGGGGTCGTTGTTGATGGTGGAAGATTTGACTGGAATAACGATCGATTCCCTGGCTTCACCGAGCCTGACGAAACATATCACGGCTTAAAATATAAAGATCTTGGTCCAACAGCATTTATTACAAAACTTCGTGTTCAATTATTACGTGATATCGGGGCATGCTTAAGCCCCCAAAGTGCATTTTTATTTTTACAAGGACTAGAAACGCTACATTTACGAATTGAAAGACACGCACAGAACGCAGAAAAAGTTGCTGCCTATTTACAAAAACATGAAGCAGTAGAATGGGTCAGCTTCCCTGGTTTAAAGGAACATCCATCACATGGGCTTGCTAAGAAATATTTCAAGAGCGGCTATGGATCGATTATTACATTCGGTATCAAAGGGGGACGCGATGCAGGTAGAAAGCTAATCGACAATGTGAAGCTATGGTCACATGTAGCAAATGTTGGAGACGCTAAATCCTTAATCATCCATCCTGCTTCAACGACACATCAGCAGCTAAATGCTGAAGATTTGAAGAAAAGCGGTGTAACTGAAGAGCTTGTCCGCTTGTCGATTGGACTAGAAGCTGTAGAAGATATTCTGGCAGACTTAGAGCAAGCAATTGATCAAGCAACTGGAGTTAATCAAGCTGCACAACAATCGAATGACGCTGTAATTAAAAGCTTGCTTTCCTCTCCATTTAATCGTCAGGAAGGTATTCGCAAAAAAGTTATTGCTAGCATCGGGATTGATCAAAGCGAAACGAAATCCTTAGAAAAACTTGGTTTTGAAATCATTTCTGTAGAAGATGATCCAGCTAATGAATTATCTGTAATTTCATCTCCTGTTGATGCATTATGGGTTAAGGATAAAGAACTTCCAGCTGCAGTTATTGAACAATTGGTAAATAAAGAAATAAAATTTATTTTTGCCGAAGGAGCAGCAAGCACAAATCAAACATTGCAGCATGCAAATGCGACGGGAATTATTGTTACAGAGGTAAATCCAGCTGCATTAGCACTTCAGCTTCGAAGCAATAATACGCAAGCAACTGTTACAGTTTAAACACTATATATAATCAGGTTTACATCTCCATCAAACCGGGAATATCCCCAAAGAGTGGACCTAAAATTTAAATCGCCTTCTTTAACAGAGGGCGATTTTTTAATTAAGCATTATATTTCGTTATGTTCGTATTTAAAGGAAAGTGTGAACTCATGTGTAAATAAGGATTGTGCGTATACTGACTTCCTATTATTAGTAGAATCTGCTGGAACAATTTCGCTCCTGTCCCAGTAGTTCACCGCTATATTTATGATGCAACAAACAATCGATATTTAAGATCAACTTCAAGTTTAACTTTTTATATTATTGATTAAACTTATAATGGATGTTCTGAATAAACGATTAAGATATAGACACTACGGATCTTCCTTGAAATAATGGATAACAAGCAATACATATATAGCCAAACACCATGATTTCTTTAAGCATAATTTTACAGGAGTGCTTGAAAGGGTATATAATTTATAAATCCATTTCGAATAGTTATAAAGCGGACAAATTAACCTTTTTTCCATATTATATTAAGAGATAACTGCATAGGTGTGATTAACTTGAAAAAGTATGTTTATATAACCTTTTCCCTTCTGATTATCGGAGCTTTCATTATTTTTTTTATGCAACCGTCAAATGAAATGAGTAAGGAGCCAGCCACTCAGCCCGAGCAAGATATGCAACAAGAATTTGAAGATCATGAAGTGAATGATGAGTCGGATACAAGTAAAGAAAACCAAAAACAAGAAGAAGATACTGATCAAACGGGATTTCCACCAAATATATCTGGTGCACTACAGAATACAATTAGTTTCTTCAGTAATCAAGAAACCAAGATTGTGGCAATCGGTGATTCACTTACCCAAGGTGTTGGTGATGAAACGGATCAAGGTGGTTATATTGGAATATTAGACCGAACAATCAATGATGGATTGCAATCTGTAGAGATTGTTAACTTTGGGAAGCGCGGGAATCGTACAGATCAATTGCTCAAGCGTCTGGAACAGGAAAAGATCGCCAGAGAAATAGCGGATTCCGATTTAGTACTGATTACAATTGGTGCAAATGATATTATGAAAATCGCCAGGGAAAACATTATGCACCTTGTTATCGATGACTTTGTTGCCGAAATGGATGGCTATGAATCCCGAATTCGGCAAATATTTGAGACCATTATTGCATTAAATCCAGACACTCATATATATCTTGTCGGCTTTTATAACCCTTTCCAACAATATTTCAAGGATATTAAAGAGCTCGATTTAATTGTTGGAGCCTGGAACACTGCAAGCAGCAACATTGCTAGTGAATACGAAAATATTACATTTATACCAACCGAAGATTTATTTACAGTGAAAGCCACGAACTTATTTGCTGAAGATAATTTCCACCCAAATTATGAGGGGTATTATCTAATAGCTGAACGAGTACTTGACTATATTACAAATAGAAGATAAGGATGAACGCTATGTCAGATAGAAAACAGCGTTTGAAACGTAACAAATGGAAAAAAGCTTTCTATAGCTTGCTAATCTTTAATGGCATTGTTTTTGTTGTGCTTCTCGCACTCTTATTTGGACCTGTTCCGGAAAATAAAGCTCCAGTCCGCCATGAACGAGGCGATCAAGAAAGCTCTGAGTTTATTATACGAACATCAAAACAGAATTTGAATAATCTCGTCAATGCATACATTGAACAATTACTTGGAGATTCAGATCATTACTATCGTATATCACTTGATGAAGATGTCCATTTAATTGGAGAGCTGCCTGTGTTCTCAACAACGGTCCCACTTTCTGTTCATTTCGAACCATTAGTGCAGGATAATGGCGACCTTATTTTAAAACAAAAGTCCATATCGGTTGGCTTATTAGAACTCCCAAACAAAAAAATCATGGAATATATGGCTGACTTACTTCCAATGCCAGAATGGGTTACGGTCAATCCGCAAGAACAGGAAATTTATGTGGCAGTTACAGATATGGATATTCGCAGTAATTTTCATGTTGCAGTGGAAACGATAGACCTCGAGGCAAACAATCTAGCCTTTCGGTTAAAGATTCCATATGAAACACTAGGTCTGGAGATGTTAGGCCCATGGTAACCGGCCGGGAACACGGCATTCCTTTTTATCATCGGTTTGAGCTTTAGCGCTGCATGGACGTGGCTGTATTGATAGCTAAGTATCCATAGCATTCCATATTTAAAGCTTCCTGACCATAAAAAAAGAACCATTTACAATGTAGATGGTTCTTTTGCTTATTTTAAACCCAAGCGTTTAAATCGAGAAGATAATAGAAAAATAAATGATTGCTTTGGTATGGCTTGGTCTTGTATTCTTTCTTCAAGTGGTTTCTGCTTCTGATAATCTCCAAGAATTCCCTTATATATCAGCTGCATCCCTGGGTAACTACGAATATCTGCGGGTGTAATAAAGCTAATCGGTTTGCCAAATTGAAACCTCTTCATATCTCGCAGTACTGTTGCAACAAACTCGGAGCAAAATAGGGCATATTTTCGATTAATCTCTATTTCCATCATTACACCGAATAAACCAATAAAATTATATTTATAAAGCTGTTTTTTTGCTTCAATTTCTTTTATATTATGAATGATACCTTCATATTCTTCTTCCGTAACTGTAAAACTGTATAGCTCACAGGTTGAACGCTTTAAAAATTCACTTTGAATATCTTCCCTAATAAATCCACCGATAAATGGATTTCTCGGCTGCTTTCTTCCAAAGCTGTACAGTTCGTTTAATTGCGGATCAAAACCGATAGAGACATGATTTAATGACTTTTTCGTGTAGTAATTTATTGCTTTCGATAAATAACTGCCTGTATCGGTAAAAAGGAAATAAATGATCCTTTCACCCATGCCCTTCCCCCCTTTCCGTTATGGGCAATAAAACAATTGATTCTATAAAGCAGGAAAGCATATAGCTTTCCTAATTGCATAAGTGTATCTAAGACAGGTACCTATAAGCTTGGCATTTCTAATAGCCTTTTGTACTACTATTACAAAAAATAGGCAAATATACAAGTTATTTTTTGTGCTTACACTTTTCACTGATTAAACTGACATATATTTCATGAACAAATAAGAGCTTCCATCGACTAAGATTATTAGAATCAAGACGAGTAGACTATTAAAACGTTTTATAATTATGTCTAGATCTATAAAGTAAATAGCCGATAAATAATAATTACTTCCTATTTAATATAACATATTACAATACAGCGAAATAGGAAACCTATAAAACATTACCAATTTTGTAAAACATGCTATGGGGTTCTTGCAAAGTTGCGTCAAATAACGTAAGCTTACCATGATTACTATTTATTTTATTGGAGGAAAAGACCCAGAATGATAACTGTTACTAATGTTAGTTTACGATATGGTGATAAAAAGCTGTTTGAGGACGTAAATCTTAAGTTTACTCCTGGAAACTGCTATGGCGTTATTGGTGCAAATGGTGCAGGAAAATCAACTTTCCTGAAAGTATTGTCTGGTGAAGTTGAGGCACAGTCGGGAAATGTTTCCATGTCTCCTGGTGAACGACTTGCTGTCTTAAAGCAAGACCACTTCGCTTATGAGGAAAACGAAGTAATTGATACGGTTTTAATGGGACACGAAAAGCTGTATAAAGTAAAGCAAGAAAAAGATGCAATTTATATGAAAGCTGATTTTTCAGAAGAAGATGGTATGCGTGCTGCAGAGCTAGAAGGCGAATTTGCTGAGATGAACGGTTGGGAAGCTGAATCGGATGCAGCTGTATTGCTAAAAGGTCTTGGTATCGAAGAATCGCTTCATACGATGAAGATGGCTGAGCTTACTGCCGATCAAAAAGTAAAAGTTTTGCTTGCTCAAGCCCTTTTCGGCAGCCCAGATATTCTATTACTCGATGAGCCAACTAACGGACTTGATATTCAAGCAATCCAGTGGCTGGAAGAATTCTTAATTAACTTTGAAAACACGGTTATCGTAGTTTCTCACGACAGACACTTCTTAAATAAAGTATGTACACATATTGCAGATGTTGACTACGGGAAAATCCAAATTTATATTGGAAACTATGATTTCTGGTATGAATCCAGTCAGCTCGCTACGCAAATGGCACAGGATGCGAACAAAAAGAAAGAAGAAAAGATTAAAGAGCTACAAGCCTTTATCGCTCGATTTAGTGCAAATGCGTCGAAATCGAAGCAGGCAACATCTCGTAAGAAAATGCTCGATAATATTACATTAGATGATATTAGACCTTCTTCCCGTAAGTATCCATACATTGCTTTTACTCCTGAACGCGAAATCGGAAACGATTTATTACGCGTCGAAGGGCTAAGTAAAACAATCGAAGGCGTAAAAATCTTAGATAATGTTAGCTTTACGATGAATAAGGATGATAAAGTTGCTCTTGTTGGAAAGAACGATATTGCCAAAACGACTTTATTAAAAATCTTAGCAGGTGAAATGGAACCTGATGAAGGAACATATCATTGGGGTGTCACAACATCTCAATCGTACTTCCCTAAAGATAACGCGAAATTCTTTGAAAACGGGAATTTAACACTAGTTGACTGGCTTCGTCAATATTCTCCAGAAGATGAGACAGAAACGTTTTTACGCGGATTTTTAGGAAGAATGCTGTTTTCTGGTGAGGAAGCATTGAAAAAGGCGAATGTGCTATCTGGTGGTGAAAAAGTACGTTGTATGCTGTCAAAAATGATGCTTTCACATGCAAACGTACTAATGCTTGATGAACCGACAAACCATCTAGATTTAGAATCTATTCAATCATTGAACAATGGGTTAATTAAATTTAAAGGATCCATTCTGTTTACATCACATGACCACCAATTCATTAACAGTATCGCAAATCGTTTAATCGAAATTACACCAAAAGGTATTATCGATAAAGAGATGAGCTATGATGAATACGTACAAGATCGCAAGCTGCAAAAACAAATTGCAGAAATGTATGCATAAAAACACGAAGTGAAGGCGCCTTTATTAGGCACCTTCACTTATTTTTTCACGAATGCCGAATGCATCCCCTATTTTATTAAACTGCTACTTTCTTTCTAATTTTATCAAGCATATCAACCGTCATACGATCGAGATCATATTCAGCCTTAAATCCCCATTCCTCCATTGCTGCTTGAGAACTGATTGAATTCGGCCAGCTATCAGCGATTTGTTGTCTAACCGGATCTACTTTATATGAAAGCTTAAAATCCGGCAGCTGTTTTTGAATCGATTTGGCAAAATCTTCTGGTTGTGCAGACATTGCCGAAATATTAAAGGCATTGCGATGAATTAACTTTTCCGGATTTGCTTCCATTAAGTGAACAATCGCATTTAATGCATCTGGCATATACATCATGTCCATATAGGTGTCTGCAGCAATATACGATTCATATGCGTTGTGTTTCACCGCTTCATAATAGATTTCAACTGCATAATCTGTTGTTCCACCACCTGGGGGAGCAACATACGAAATTAAGCCTGGAAAACGAACACCCCTTGTATCCACCCCATAGCGCTGGTAATAATAATCACATAAAAGCTCACCAGCAACCTTATTGATGCCATACATCGTGGTTGGACGTTGTAATGTATTTTGCGGCGTATTATCCCTTGGTGTCGTTGGACCAAATGCACCAATTGAGCTTGGTGTAAAAATTTGCAAATGGAATTCCTTTGCAACCTCTAATGTATTGAGCAAACCACCCATATTTATATCCCAAGCAACCTTCGGAAATGCCTCCGCTTTTGCTGATAAAAGTGCTGCAAGATGCATAACCGTATCTACTTCATGCTTTTTAACAACATGCAAGACTTGTTCTATATCTGTAACATCCATCACTTCAAATGGCCCTTGTTCTTCAATCCCATCAATCTTCCGTATATCGGTCCCAATAACTTGATCGGTTCCATAAATACCCCGCAACTTGCCTGTAAGTTCGGATCCAATTTGTCCGAGAGCACCCGTAACTAGAATTTTTTTCATCTCCAAAACCCCTCTATGCAATCGAAATTAAATTAAGCCCATTTCTTTCCCTACTTTTTCATACACAGCAATCGATTTATCTAGCATTTCCTTTGTATGAGCAGCTGTCGGCATATTACGGACACGCCCCGTTCCACGTGGGACAGTTGGAAACACAATTGATTTCGCATAAATCCCTTCTTCAACCAAACGCTTGCTAAACTGCTGCGCTACCTTCTCATCTCCAATAATGCATGGCGTTATCGGCGTCTCACTAGCACCTATTGTAAAACCTAATGCTTTCAAGCCCTGTTTTAAATAGTCTCCGTTTTCCCAGAGTTTTTCATTTAATTCCGTGCTTTCCATAAGTAATTCAATTGCCTTTGTACTAGCAATCGCATCTGCCGGTGAAACAGCTGTAGAAAATAGGAATGGACGTGATCGCACCTTCAGCCAGTCAATCAGGTTGGACTTGCCCGCTACGTAACCACCAACTACTCCAATAGCCTTCGAAAGCGTTCCCATTTGAAAATCTATTCTATCCTGTAAACCAAAATGTTTAACTGTACCGGCGCCTTTTCCAGTAACTCCCGAGCCATGTGCATCATCAACATACGTAATTAAATCATATGCTTCTGCAATTTCAACTATTTCTGGAAGCTTTGCAATATCCCCGTCCATTGAGAAGACACCATCAGTGATAACCATTATTTTATTAAAATTGCCAGTTGATCTTGCTTCCTCAGCCTTCCGACGTAAATCATCCATATCCGAATGCTCAAATCGAATTATCTTTGCTTTTGAAAGCCTACAGCCATCAATGATTGACGCATGATTGAGAGAGTCTGACAAAATCGCATCATTTTTATCCATAACCGCTGATATCGCAGCCATATTACAATTGAAGCCAGATTGATAGGAAATTGCCGCCTCCGTTCCTTTAAAGGCTGCAATTCTCTCCTCTAACGCAATATGGAGATCAGAAGTACCATTAATTGTACGTACTGCTCCTGACCCAACACCATACGAACCTATTGCTTCACTTGCTGCTTGTTTCAAACGTTCATCTGTTGCAAGTCCAAGATAATTATTAGATGAAAGGTTAATTAACTCTTTTCCCTGAATCCGTATAACTGGACCATTCGCTCCCTCTACTGTATCAATTTCATTGAATAGCCCACGTTGTTTTAAATCTAAAATACTACCATTTAAAAAATTGTCTAATGTCTTACTAGTCATACGGTAAAACTCCTCCTTAAACACAGAAATACTTCCATATTTAAGTTTAACATAAAACGCTTACATTTGATTTGTGTATATACAATTTGATTAAAAAATTTCGTTAATAATTTTTAAGTTTACTGTATTTTCCTATAGTAGTTTTACTCTATTTCTACTATACTAGTTTATAGACATTTTACATCTTGGAGGAAGCATGCATGAGAAGGATATTATTGGGATTATTCGTTATTATTATTCTTACGATTGGAATAGTTGGGTATACAGAATTAAACAATAAGCCAAATGAAGTCATTGAAGAATCGAATCACTCCACAGAGATACAATTATAATTGTTTATAAGCGGGTGCAAGATTTTATTATATTGGAAGACATATGCAGATAGAGAAATTCCATGTTTTTTTAGCCGCAAAAAAAGGAAAGCACATTATAACAGTGCTTTCCTTTTTGTTAATGCTTCGGGCTAAAAAATTATTTAATAACCGTTACGTTAACTTGCTGAGCACCCCAATTTACTGCTTCTTCTTTCGTTGGGACATGAAGGTCGATTTTATTACCTTTAATCGCACCACCAACATCTGCTGCTGTTGCGTAACCATAACCTTCAACGTAGACCTCTGAACCTAAAGGTATTACATTCGGGTCTACAGCAATTACTTTTGCATTGGGATTAGCGTTTAAATCTACCCCTGTAGATGTTACTCCAGAACAGCCATCACATTTAGCTGTATAGGCAGTTGCCGTTACAGTGATTGTTTCCCCTTCAGGGCTCTGTTCTGAACTGTCTTCTGAACTCTCTTCTGAACTCTCTTCTACTTTCTCTGTTTTAACGGAAGCTTTCTTTTCATCAGCTTGTTTTTCCGTTTCATTTTCTTGTTTTGGCGCTTCTTCAATCTCAGCTGGCTCTGAATCTTCTTGACTAACATTTACACCATTTATTTTTAGATCTTGTCCGATAACAATGATATCGTTTTTAAGATCATTCCATTCCTTCAATTCATCTACTGTTATGTCATATTCTTTTCCAATACTGATCAATGTATCCCCTTGCTTTACTGAATACATGTTGTTAATAAACAGTAATTGCTTTGGGTGAATGACAGTAGATTTTAAATCATTTATTTCAGTTAAATCCTCAACGGTTGTATCGTATTTATCTGCAATCTCCCAGAGACTTTCTCCCTTTTGTACTTCGTGTTCTTCAGCTGAAACTGTTGTTGTAGCCGCGCCAGCAATAAAAATACCTGCAGCGAGTGCTGCTACTAGTTTTTTCATCTGATGTACCTCCTTGAATTTCTGACAATGATTATCGTACCACAGGCAAACTGCAAATACAGTTACAAGACGTTTAAGAGTCTATTACAAGGATTACTATTTTCATATTTTTGTTACATTGCGTAATATTCTTGATACAAAAGACTCAATTTATCATTTTTTCCTATTACAAAACAGGAAATTAGACACAAAAAAGAGAAGTAGCTTCTTTTCCACAAGACTACTTCTCTTCTCTATTAAAACGTATCTACTTTAATTAAATAAACCGCCTAGGAAATCGCCAATTGATTTAAATAGCTCGCTGAAGAAATTAGCAACCTTTTCCCAGAAACTTGCATCAAGACCTAATTCATCTGCTTTATCTGCAATTGAATTAGCAATATCCTCGAGCTGATTTTTCACTGCTCCAAAATCAATGTTTAGATCTCGCATTTTATCAAAAAGATTTACAAGCATTTGCCGATCTTCATCACTTAAACGAATCTCTAATTTATCCAATTGCTCGCTGACAATTCGTTCTACATCTTCTTTTGTTGCCGGATTTTGCTCCGCAATCATCTGTTTAATTTCGGTAAGCAATGTACTTACTTCATCTTGCGTAATATCTTCATTTTCAGCAAGATCTGTAGCTACATTCAGCTCTTCATTGGCTAATTCCATCCGTTCTTTGTCTAGTTCTTCGCCTTCTACGTCGTATGCCTTATAAATACCCGTTAATGCTGAATGTCCACTAACTTTGATTGGTGATACAACGTCCACTGTTGCATTTTCTGCACCAGCAGTAAGTAACGCATTTTCATACATCGATGCTGTAACTTGTGTTATATTTTCCGGAGTAACAATATTAACTGTTATCCCTTCTCCTTCATTTTCCAGAAGAATTCTTGCTGAAGAGTACATATTGGCATTTGGATTTCCATTAATAAAATTTGCATAATCCTGTCCACTGACGTCGTGTGCTTCAAATGTATCCGTATCTTCAATATTTAACGCTTCTCGAACTTGGGCTCGCTGTGAATCATTTAACTTCTCTCCATAAATTAGTATCGTATTGGACGCCGCTGATACCGGCATAGCAAACGCGATAAATAACGTTAGAACCAACAGTGACAATCGAATAATCTTTCCATTAAATTTCATGTTATATGTCTCCTTTTTATTCTCACTAAAAAATCAAATTTAACCTCCGAATTAACGTAATAGCATTAATTGCTGTTTCTCTTCAAGCGTTTTAAAGCCATACTCTTGAAGGACTAACATTCAGCGGGGGAAAGCCCCTAATGAATGTAGTTTTACTTTTATCTATTATAACGCTTGGATATAATTTTGAACATCTTTTTCACGAATCAATTCCGTATGATGAGCAGATAACTTTCAATTTATTTCGTATTGGTGTATATTTAGAGTACCGAAATAAATTGAAAGAAAGAAGGTTTTTGGAATCATAGATACTGACCAAGCGGCTAAACGTAATTTGGCTATTATGTGGTTCGCCAATTTTTTTGTTAGTGGTAGTATGACAATGGTAATTCCATTTATCTCCTTATATATTAATTCAATGGGGAATTTCTCCGACTCCTATGTACAAACCTGGTCGGGGTTAACGTTTGCAGTAACATTCATTGCTGCATTTATCTTTTCTCCAATATGGGGAAGAATAGGAGATAAATATGGCAGAAAGAATATTTTAATTATCTCTGCATTTGGGATTGGACTATCTGTATTTTTAATGGGGTTTGCCACATCAGTATGGCAGCTTTTTTTATTGCGATTGTTTATGGGAATCGTAACCGGATTTATCCCAATGTCACAAGCATTTATATCTGTACAAACACCGAAAGAAGTCGCAGGGAAAGTACTCGGGACGCTGCAAACCGGGAGCATAACTGGAGCGCTAATGGGACCAATGCTCGGTGGTGCATTAGCAGATATATTTGGGTATTCAAGCACATTTAAATGGGTTTCCATTACAATATTCATTTCAGGATTCCTTGTCATGTTTGGAATCAAGGAGCTGCAAATCAATATATCTAATGATAAAAATGATTTTAAATCGTATAGCAGTAAAGAAGTATTGCAGCATATTCTGAGTAGACCAGTATTACTTGTCGTGATGTTGCTCTCAACATTGGTACAGATTGCACATTTTAGCATTCAGCCAATACTTTCTTTATTTGTAGCTGAAATTCACGGCCCCGTTAATATTGCATTCTTTGCCGGGCTAGCTTTTTCAGCAGCCGGGTTAGGGAATCTTCTCATGTCCCGAAGATGGGGCAAGATTGGAGACCGTATTGGTTATATAAAGATATTAATCATCCTCTTATTTATGGCCGGTATTGTCTATTTCCCTGGAGCATTTGTAACGAACATTTGGCAGCTCGTCGTACTGAGATTCCTACTTGGTGTTTCAATTGGCGGTATTGTTCCACTACGGATTGCATATATTCGTCAGGAAGCACCGTTATCAATGCAAGGTGAAGTGCTTGGCTATAACACAAGCCTGCGCTTCCTGGGAAATATTATCGGCCCAGCACTTGGCGGTATAATTGCTGCTACTTGGGGATTCTCTTCTGTATTCCTTATCACAAGTTTATTGCTTATTGCTAGTGGTGTAATTATGCTTGTAGCTTGGTATAAAAGCGAGAATTCACCAAAGCAAGCTCATTCCTTTTCATCAAGATAGCAGGCTTAAAGCGGGTGGATGTTTTGCTTACGTGGCTAGACCGAAACAGAATGATTGATTTCTAGACCCAAATATGCTAAAACTAACTAAGTCTTAATTATTAAGGAAAGAAAGTGATAGCAATGGGTATAGTCGTTGTTGAAGTTTGTGACGGTAATGCAATCACTACTTTAAATATAGAAGAAATTATCGAAGCAGAATTTCCGGAAGTAGCCGTGCTAATGAATGAATGTTTATCATTTTGCGGATTATGTCGAGTACGACCGTATGCACTTGTAAACAACAAACGCGTTTTCGGTAAGACTCCGGAAGAATGTTTGGAAAAAATACGTGAGGAAATAAAAAAAGAACTGGCTATCTATCAATGATATGCCAGTTCTTTTTCTACTTTATTTGACAAAATATTTCCTGGGAAATAGTCGAAATTATTCGGTTAAGCTCGCTGTGAAAATTGCAATCGAATCCTGTTTGTTTAACCGCTTGAAGTTACCATATTCCGGGCTAGCACTAACCGTTTTTTCACCCATTAATTCAACCGTGCTTTCATCGATAGCATAGTCGGCTAATGTCGCTGGAGCTCCAATAGAATTCCAAAACACTCGGAGTTTATCAATTCCTTCATAGGCAATTTCCTGATCTGATTTACCTGTCGTACTTACACCAAATACACGAACTGCTAATTGTTTGAAGCGTGGTGCATTATTTTCATCCAAAACATGCTTCATCCAATTCGGAAAAAGAATTGCTAATCCTCCGCCATGTGGAATATCATGCACTGCTGATACGGCATGCTCTAAGTTATGGGTCGCCCAATCTCCACGATAACCCATGTTCAGCATATTATTTAATGCTAACGTACCACTAAGCATGATTGTTGCCCGGTGATCATAATTCTCAGGGTCATCAAGCAATTTCGGTGCAGTTTCCATTACAGTTAATAATATCGATTCACAAAAACGATCTTGCACCAATGTGTTTGGCGTTTCGTGGAAATAATGCTCAAGCACATGGGACATAATATCGACAATACCGTATACTGTCTGGGCGCGTGGTACTGTGAATGTATGTGCTGGGTCTAAAATAGAAAATGCAGGATACGTATACGGCGTTCCCCAGCCATGCTTCTCATTTTTCTCCCAGTTTGTGATTACCGATCCACTATTCATTTCTGAGCCTGTTGCAGCCAAAGTTAGAACAGTTCCAAATGGTAACGCTCCGTTTGCACGCTCTTTCTTTGTCACAATATCCCACATATCCACATCTGTTTTTGCACCGACAGCAATTGCCTTCGTACAATCAATAGTACTTCCACCACCAACTGCAAGCAGGAAATCAATTTGCTGCTCTTTACAGATGGCTACGCCTTTACGGACGGTTGAAATACGTGGATTAGGCTCTACGCCAGGCAATTCAAACACATCTGCTCCAAGCCTATCGAGCTCTCTTTTCACATCATCATAAATGCCATTCTGTTTAATGCTTCCCCCACCATAGACAACTAAAACACGATTGCCATACGGTCTTATTTCATCAGCGAGCTTCTCCAGCTGCCCTTTACCGAAAATTAATTTCGTCGGATTCTGATACGTAAAATTTTCCAAATTAGATTCCTCCAATATTATTTGGTATATGCTACGACATCCATTTCAACTAAAACATCCTTGGGTAGTCGGCTTACCTCAACAGTTGCTCTAGCCGGATATGGCTCTGTTAGAAAGCTGCCATAAATTTCATTTACCTCAGCAAAATGATCCATTGAAGATAAATAAATCGTAAATTTAACAACTTGAGAAAAATCGCTTTCCGCTTCTGCCAAAATTGCTTTTAAATTTTCAAGTACTTGTTTGGTTTGATTTGCAATACCATCAACAATTTCACCTGATGCTGGATCTATCGGAATCTGTCCTGACACATAGACAAAATCTCCTGCCTGAATTGCTTGTGAATACGGTCCAATTGCTGCTGGTGCTTTTTCTGTTTGAATTACTTTCACCATTTGAATTCCTCCCATTGTATTTGTTTTGTCTAAAATCTTTCTTTTCTATAATCATACCAGTTTCTTCGCTATTCTTCATTCAGGAGCTAATACATCTTTATACTGCATAACAGATCTGACATAGTATATATCTCCGTAGCAGGCGTCGTATTGCTTTGCTTCTTCCCGCAGACATGTATAGATGGTTGGATCAGAAGCGTTCTCATACATTTCTTTAGAAAATGCAATTGCAATATCCTGTGAGTAGCGTCCAGTTTCTGCATGTACATAATCAATAAATCCTCGGCCGAAATTATACGATTGGATGGCAAGTTCTAGGTCATCATCTGCATCCGCCAATGTTTTCGAAAAATAATAGACCCCTTGTTTAATAGAAAGCTCAGGATCCTTAATACACCCAATTTCTCCACAATAGCTTTCCGACGATTGCATCGGATCATTGCCTCTCCCACCTGATTCCTGCATCATCATTGCTTGCAGAACATCGACATAATCTTCAACACCATATTCCTTCGCGTACGTTTCAATTAAAGGCTTATAGCTCCGAACTTCTTCACTGATTAAGGGAGATGATCTTTCAGGACGGAATTCCTCTTGTTTTTCAAAAGTCAAAAACGACACTAGTAAAAATACACCAATTAAAATAAACACTACACTGAAGGTTTGCTTTGTTATCTTTTGTATCTTCCGTTTTAGCTTCATATCCTATCTTTCCTTTTCCCTCAACAATAACTGTATCAACAGCCAGACAACAACCCCATAGATGAGATGTCCAACAGCCCAAAACAAAAATGCAGTCCTATCCATCAAATCTGGAGTGCGCTCTGATAATTGCGTTGTAAAATAGAGGATACATCCAATCAGAACATTTACGATTATGTATGGCAGCATTTGATTTTGAAGCTTCCACCTTTCAAGCAAAAAGTAGATACATAGTACAAGTATAATAGAAACAATCAAATGCAAGCCAAATTCAATAGCCTCATGCATGTTCCATTCTTTTATAACAGGAATATAATCTACATTTAATAACAGAACATAAACCGCTTTCCCTGTAAAAAGTTCCACCATCTTCAAAAATATACCCAGTACTAAACCGGAAATGATGCCACTACTTATAAGATTACATAATCGTTTCATTAAATTGCTCCAATTTATTTACTTTTTTTAAACAATTCTTTCTCTCGCCATTTACCGAATCGATAGTATCCAATAGCAATCACACTGCTAATCACAAAGCTTGCTCCCATTCCGATTGCTATTCCAATCTCACCAAATAACATCGCAAATAAGGCTGTTAGCGGATACCGCAATACCCAAAATGAAATAATATTAAGTACAAGCACTTGATACATTGCACCTGCCGCACGAACGATTCCATTTAAGATAAAATTAATTCCTAAAAACGGATAGCACAAAGCAATAATTTGTAAGTACGTCTTACCAAACTCCACTGCTGATTCATCCCGGATAAACAGTTTGACACCATATTCAGCCAAAAATACAACAACAATACCGATTGCTAGCATAATAGAGAAGTTGTAGAGCACCCCATACTTCGCGATCCCTTTTACACGAGACCAATTTTTTACGCCAATGTTCTGCCCTGCCATACTACTAACAGCAGTACTAAGTGCATGTGCAGGCAGCATTAGTAAACTATCCAAACGCTGAGCTGCACTAAATCCAGCAACAACGCCACCACCAAATCCTGTAACAACACTCATAATTGCTGCTGATCCTGCTGAAATAACAGACATTTGTAAACCTGAAGGAATCCCAAGGTTCAAAATCAATCCAACTTCAGCTTTAGCTGGTAATGTTGGCATACTAAACGGAGCAAGCTTTTTAGATAAAATATAAATCAAACCATATAGAAAAGCGACTCCTTGCGATAGTACAGTTGCATATGCCGCACCTTCTACTCCCCAATTAAACACACTTATAAATATTGGATCGAGCACCGTATTTAGCGCCACAGCAATCATAACAAAGCGTACCGGCGTTTTACTATCACCCAAAGCCCGAAGAACCGTGCTAATAAAATTATAACCAAACAGGAATAAAATCCCAATAAAGTTAATTTGTAAATAAGCATTTGCTTGTTCCATCATAACTTCCGGTGTACCAAGCATACTTAGAAACTGTTCTGAAAAAAAGTATCCTATGGCACCTAACACAATCGCTATCGTTGTTAGAATTACGACAAATGCATTTAAGTATCGTTTTAATCCTGTTTCATTATCCTTTCCTTTTTGCTGTGACAGAATGGTAAGTGCTGCATTATTCAAACCAATTATAAATGAAAGTACCGTAAACAAAATGGTTCCCGATACTGCTACTGCTCCCAATGCAGTGGCACCAAGCAAGTTTCCGACCCACAAACTATCGATCAGCTGGTAGGACGTTTGCAATAAATTTGTAAACATAATTGGCCAAGAAAACCGAATTAGCTGCTTGAATATATTCCCTTCTGTAAAATCATATTGCTTCATGATGTTAATCCTCTTTCTTCTATTATATAAATCTTATGTTTAAGCATAGCGCATTAACATAAGAAATCAAAGAAAGGTGATCAGATAAGATCCTGATCACCTTCATATTAAATTTTATCCTGCAGACCCTGCTTTTTCCAGATTCCCACGCTGATTATTTTGGCCTTTATCTTTTGTCATAAACTGAATAGCCACTAATATAACAAAAGCAATAAAGCCAATTGTATCGGAATAGCCTTCTGGATACATTAACAGCAATCCAGTAACTACTGAAATAATCCTTTCAAACCAGTTAATTTTCCGATACCAAAATCCAATGAGACCTGCACCAACCGCAACCATTCCAATCATGGCCGTAATGAGTGACCAGCCAATATCGAGAAAGTTTCCTTCTATCATCAATAGTGTCGGGTTAAGAACAAACATATACGGTATGATAAAAGCAGCAATCGCTAGCTTCGATGCATTTAGTCCCGTACGGATCGGATCTCCTCCAGATATTCCACTCGCTGCAAAAGCCGCGAGTGCCACTGGCGGTGTAATATCCGCAACAATACCAAAGTAGAACACAAACATATGTGCAGCTAAAACAGGAATTGCTACATCCAGTTCTCCATTTAATGCAATGATTGCCGGTAAAGCAATAGTCGATGTAATAATGTAATTTGCTGTTGTCGGAGATCCCATTCCAATAATGATCGACGTAATCATTGTGAAGAACAAGGTTAACATCAACTGAATTTCTGGTGAACCTGCAATGGTTCCTGCAATGCTAACAAGACCATTTCCTAATTTTAGCCCTAAACCTGTTTTTGTAACGACCCCTACAATAATTCCGGCACAGGCCGTGGCTGCTGCAACCCCTAACGCTGTTCGCGCACCTGACTCCAATGCAACAATAAACTTACTCGGTGTAATTCGTGTATCCTTTCGAAACAAACTTACAATAATGGTGGCTATAATCCCATAGATTGCTGCACGTTCAACACTTATACCAATAAATAAAAAGTAAACAATTGCCAGTATTGGCAGTAATAAATGGATTTTCTTCAGTACAGATATTTTACTTGGGATTTCTTCCTTCGGTAATCCAAGAAGGCCCATTCGCTTCGCTTCAAAATGCGTCATAATCCAAATACCGGAGAAATACAGAATAGCTGGGATTGTTGCTGCTTTCGCTATATTCCAATAGCTTTCTCCCGCAAACTCAATCATTAGAAATGCTGCCGCTCCCATAATTGGCGGCATAATTTGCCCGCCGGTGGATGCTGCCGCTTCTACCGCCCCCGCAAAATCTTTCTTATATCCAAGCTTTTTCATCATTGGAATCGTATACGCACCCGTTGTAACCGTATTCGCTACAGAGCTTCCAGAAATTGTTCCGTTCAGCGCACTAGAAAATATCGCAACTTTTGCGGGTCCTCCAATCCGGCGACCAGCAATCGAAATCGCCAAGTCATTAAAATAGTTTCCAACTCCTGTTTGAACTAAAAAAGCGCCAAATAATAAGAATAAGAAAATATACGTAGATGATACTTGTAATGGAGTACCAAGGATACCCTCTGTTGTAAAAAACATAGATTGAATTAATTGCTGGAAGCTTAACCCCCGATGTGCAAGCATTCCTGGCATAAACGGACCAAAAATAGCATACACAAGAAATAATCCAGCAATTATTGTTATTGGCATGCCAACGGCTCTTCTGGCAGCTTCTAAAACTAATAGTACTGCAACCCCACCTATGATTACTTGCGTGCCATCAATGCCCCCTACTTGTTGAACTAAGGACTCATAGAATACCGGCCAATATCCACATACAACAATGGATAATGATGCAAGAGCATAGTCATACCAAGGTATTGTCTGCCTTTTTGTTTTTCTTCGGGCAGGAAATAATAGAAAGATCAGTGTCAATGCAAAGCCTAAATGGACTGTTCGTTGAATGTAAGCTGTTTGTTGACCGAATACTCCTGTATAAATTTGGAAAAGAGAGAAAGCAATTAATACAAAAAAGATTACTTTAGCAATAAAGCCACCAACATTTCGTGTATTTGATTCAGCATCATATTTTTGCATAAGTTCCTGTTGCTCTTCGAATGTTAATTGCTTTGTTTCTTTGTTTTTACTCATGGATCTCTACTCCTCTCACATATTTCCATAATGTGATTTTTTCTACCTTCACTGTAAACCAATCACCAGGATCAAAATAATCATTAAACCAGACCATATGCTCCTGTCCCGAATTTGACTCCCATAAGAATCGATTTTCTGAAACAGTTTTTCCGTTGCGAATTTTCATCGAAGCAAAGTAATTTTCTAAGTCTCTCACATGATATTTTCCATCCTCATAGACAAATGTTTCTCCTTCTCCCGCATTAGCAGGCATGCCAATACCAAATTCCTCATAGACAATTTCGTATTGCTGTATATCAAGGTTTTCCGTAACGATATATTTTTCTGCAACATCTGTTAAGTGAATGGAATGTGTAAAGATGATCTGAAATTTGTCACCTATTTCTATTGGTTTAAACGCTGCCAGTTCATTTGTGTTTTTTTCATAGAAAACAAGAGCAGTACCGACTGGAGCAAATAGAAAAATGCCTAATAAACTTGCTATGATAAAAATAATAATGATAATCTTTTTTTTATGTAACATAACGTTTCACCTAGATCATGCTTTCATTATTCAATGATTAGTCATATAACTGCCTATCTATTTGGCAAAAATAGCCGACAGCCATTTCCTTATAAAAGGACGGACAGCCGGCTATAGCAACCTATAAATAGAAACAGTCTATTCTACACTTATACCTTCTTCCTCATAATACTTTTGCGCTCCTGGATGTACATCAATTCCGATACCATCTAACGCAGTTTCCAACTTAATAAATTGAGCCTTATCATGCGCCATGCTATCTGCATTTTCGTAAATAGCTTTCGTGATGTCATAAACTGTATCTTCTGAAA
The DNA here is from genome assembly GCF_037983385.1 of Oceanobacillus sp. FSL K6-0127. Lineage (NCBI taxonomy): Bacteria > Bacillati > Bacillota > Bacilli > Caryophanales > Bacillaceae > Oceanobacillus > Oceanobacillus sp. FSL K6-0127. Next base: position 23,618 of record NZ_CP150287.1, read on the forward strand.
CGCTATCTACGACCGCAAGCATTGCTAACACCGCAACCGTGTTTACGTCTTCATCTAAACCATATGTTCCTGCTGAAATCGTGTCAGCAGCATAATACGGATATTGTTCAATCATTTCATCAATTTTATCCTGAGCAATTGGAACGACCGAAACGTCTACTGTAGCAGACAGCCCTTCAACAGCACCTGTTGGCGTACCTGCTGTAATAAAAGCAGCATCGATAGTACCGTCTTGGATTCCTCCAGTAGATTCACCGAAGTCAAGGTTTTGCGGGTCGATATCATCCATAGTCATTCCATGAATTTCAAGAATTTGCTCTGCATTCACATATGTTCCCGATCCTGGTGCACCAACTGAAACAGATTTCCCTGCCAAATCTTCTACAGATGCAATACCAGATTCTGCAGTTGTAACAATTTGAATTGTTTCTGGATAAAGTGCTCCAATTGCAAGTACATTATCAATCGGATTACCTTCGAAAGAGTTTATTCCATCAATCGCATTTGACATAACGTCCGTTTGTACAAACGCTAACTCAGCATCTCCCTCACTTAAAGCGATTACATTATCAGCCGAAGCATTCGATGAAACTGCATCTGTCTGAATACCTGTAGCTTCTGTTATATTAGTAGCCATTTCACCACCAAGCGGGTAATAAGTACCACTAGTTCCCCCTGTTAGCATTTGGAGAAATTCATCCTCACTACATGCTGCTAGAAATAATACAAACCCCATCAATAATACTGTCGATAAAAACAATTTTATCTTTCTCATTAAAACACCCCTTTTGTTTTACTATTCTAATAAATAATATAGTAACGGAACGATAATTTGATGTCAAATAATTCTAAAGCATCATTTTTTTGGTTATTTAATCATAATTCCTCATTTACTGTAATTTATTGTTATATTCATTCTATTAAACAAGCGAATAAAGACAGCCAAGAAATTAAGTTAATCTAGGTTCTTGGCTGTTTATTAATATGATCAGGTTATATCGTTTTAACTTCTGTGTTCCCCACAAAAAATCCGATAATATCTTTCACGCTTTCTTCTTTATGTAATGCCCCTACTCCTTGACCAGCCCAAAGTGATTGTAAATCAGCAATGGCAAATTCAGCTCCAGCTGCTCTTAGATCTTTCGTTAGTTCATTTTGAATTGGAAAAGGTAAAATATCTAGCCCACTTGATTCTACTTCATCGATGAAACTGTTTTTAATTGCTCTTGCGGGTCTACCTGAGAACACTTTTGTTATCACCGTATCTTCATAACTGGCTTTCATTAATGCTCTCCGATAAGTTTTATTTGTTCCAGCCTCTTTAGCCAGTAAGAATCTTGTCCCCATCTGTACACCACTTGCTCCCATTAATAGCAGCGCATCCAGTTGTTTCTTCGTATAAATCCCTCCTGCAGCAGCAACTGGTAAAGAGGTATTTTCTAAAATTGACTGGATTAGTGTAATCAAACCAATATTACTCCCACTCGGGTACTTTTCAATATCAAACGTGCCACGATGACCACCAGCTTCAACACCTTGGGCAACGACCATGTCATACCCCATATCTTCTAGGTGCTTTGCCTCACCAACATTTGTTGCCATTCCAATAAGGATTATGTGATTCTCTTTTAACCGTTTTATTAATACAGAAGAAAGTGCACCAAAAGCTGTACTGACAATAGGAACCTTTTCTTTTATAAGCAGATACACTTTCTCTTGTAAATAGTCCTTCACTTTTACTAGATTCTCCTTAGTATCTATACCTACTTCATCTCTTTGTTTGTTCAATAGTGCTTGCATCTCATCTACATCCGTTGAGAAGGCTTCGAGATTTGCAGCAAACAGGTTTACCGCAAAAGGTTTGTCAGTTAATTGTTTCACACGGTGAATCGTATCTTTTAATGTATGTGTACTCATGTAGCCTGCACCAATTGTTCCAAGCGCACCAGCATTCGACACAGCGGCTACAAGTTCAGGCGTCGTGATCCCACCAGCCATACCAGCTTGAATGATCGGAATTGTAATTTTTAATCTTTCTAATATGTCTGCCATCCTTTCTCACTCCTTTTTAAAAGCATTTTTGTAAAGTGGGTTTACTGTCTAGATGAGCCACTTAATTGTTATATGTGTATGCTCGTTCTGTTATTAGCATACCATAGACGAAATAATTAGACGACTTAATTACTGAAAAATACCAATTTACATATTTTTATTGCGAATTGTTGATTTACCAGTATGTTTCTTTTTTCGACAATAGTCCCACTTTTTAATCAAATTGTAAATTCAATTTTTCGTGTTATAATCGAAAAATGGTGGGTAAAAATATGCAATTTAGGTGCGTGTTCAAAAAGCAGATGAAAAATACATAGTAGTTTTGGACGATGGTTATATGATTAAGCTCACACCTCTGTCCTGCAGAAAGCGTTGAGCATTGTCAACCTCTCGTCTAAATGTGTCCTTTTCACCGGGCTTTTTGAACTACCTTTTAATCTACTTATGAAAGGAAGTTAGCAATCTATGAGTCAGTCGACAGAACATATCGAAAACACTAGAACCGCGATCAAACCTCCTAACCCGCGATTCAAAAATTGGAGATTAGTATATCGAAAGCTAAAAAAGAATAAATCAGCTATGGTTGGCGGTTTTCTAATTTTATTCCTTATAATTGTCGCAATAATCGGTCCATACTTCACACCATATCAACCCGATACACAAGATATGCTGAATAAGCTCCAACCCCCATCAGGAGATAATTGGCTGGGAACGGATAACTTTGGTCGTGATATTTTTAGCCGTATTATTCACGGAACAAACCTAACATTAATTGTCGGATTTTTCTCTGTTCTACTCGGTGGTGCAGTCGGAGTCCTTATTGGAATTTTCGCTGGATATTATGGTGGAAGAACGGACAGCATCCTTATGAGATTAATGGACATCTTACTTGCTTTTCCTAGTATTTTACTTGCACTTGCAATCGTAACCGTGCTTGGAGGAAGCCTGCAAAATGTTATTATCGCGGTTGCTATCTCATCTGTACCTGTATTCGCCAGGATTGTTCGTGGTTCTACTTTATCTGTTAAGAAGCTCGAATATATTGATGCGATGAGAGCTTTAGGAGCTAGTGATGCTCGGATTATTTTTAAACACATTTTTCCAAATATTACTTCACCAATTATCGTGCAAGCTACTCTTAATATAGCTACTGCTATTTTATCTGCTAGTGGATTGTCTTTCTTGGGACTTGGTGCTCAGCCACCTACACCTGAATGGGGAGCTATGCTAAGTGACGGGCGTAACTATTTATACAATGCTCCACATGTTGCTCTTTTCCCTGGGCTTGCCATTGTGCTTGTAGTTCTGGCATTCAATATGCTTGGTGATGGTTTAAGAGACGCATTCGATCCGAAGACAAAAGAGTAGAAAGAGGTGAAAGATCTTGTTTAAGTTTATTATCCGAAGAATTATTCAAACTATTCCCGTTTTAATCGGGGTTTCAATTCTAGTATTTAGTATGATGCACTTAGTACCAGGGGATCCTGCTCAAATTATGGCAGGTGAAAGCGCACCAAAGGAACAGGTTGAAAATATTAGAGAAAGATTGGGTCTAAATGATCCATTACCGGTTCAGTATTTTAATTATGTAAAGGATGCTGTTCAAGGTGATCTTGGAAACTCCATGCGTAGTGGACGAGATGTAACAGCTGAAATTGGAGCACGATTTTGGGTTACGGTAGAACTTGCGATTTACAGTACAGTTGTTGCCGTATTTATCGGGCTTATCGTCGGTGTCATATCAGCTACGAAGCGATACTCTCTAGCTGATACATCTCTTATGATTCTTGCACTTTTTGGACTATCCATGCCGAACTTCTGGCTCGGACTTATGCTTATCCAATGGTTTGCCATCGGTATTGATCTTCCTAGCTGGGTTCCATTCTTTAGTGACACTAGTTGGTTTAAGCCATCTGGTTGGGGAAGCTTCGCACAGGTCGTACTACCAGTTCTAACTCTGGGTACGGGTAGCGCAGCCATTATTGCAAGAATGACACGTTCGAGTATGCTCGATGTAATTGACCAAGACTATATTCGTACTGCAAGAGCAAAAGGTGTTAAGGAACGAGTTGTTATTTATCGCCATGCACTTAAAAATGCATTGATACCTGTTGTTACCGTAGTTGGTCTTCAATTCGGAGGTCTGTTAGGTGGAGCTGTACTTACAGAGAGTGTATTTGCCGTAAACGGTATGGGAAAACTAATCATCGATTCTATTCGAGCACGTGACTTCCCAGTAGTCCAAGGAACCATCTTAGTCGTTGCTCTATTATTCATCTTCGTTAACTTAGCAGTTGACATTACGTATCGATATTTAAATAAACGAATTGATCTAGACTGATTGCTATCATTTGTTCAAATAGAACATTTTGAACATTCTATTGTCAGAAAGGAGCTTCTTATATGACAAGTGCACCAAATTCCTATGAGAATATATTGGAAATCAAAGATTTACAGACTTCCTTCTTCACTAAAGATTTAGAGGTTAAAGCAGTTGACGGTGTTTCTTTTGCAATCCCAAAAGGGAAGATTCTCGGTGTCGTTGGGGAGTCAGGATCAGGTAAAAGTATCACCTCCCTTTCCATTCTTCGCCTGCTTAAAGAGCCTGGAAAAATAGTTGGTGGTGAAATCAAGTTTAAAGGAGAAAACTTACTTGATAAAAGCGAAGCTAATATGCGCAAAATACGCGGTAATGAAATATCAATGATATTCCAGGAGCCAATGACTTCGTTAAATCCAACGTTTACAGTTGGCCAACAGATTAGTGAAGCTTATAAAATCCATCAAGGTTTAAATAAAAAACAAGCAAAACAGCGTTCCGTTGAAATGCTGAAATTAGTTGGAATTCCTTCCCCGGAAAAGCGTGTCAATCAGTATCCACACGAGCTTTCAGGGGGAATGAGACAGCGTGTTATGATTGCAATGGCGCTTGCCTGTAATCCAGAACTACTCATCGCTGATGAACCAACAACAGCACTTGATGTAACGATCCAAGCGCAAATTCTTGATTTAATTAAAGACTTGCAAGAACGACTCGGTATGGGTGTACTATTAATTACACATGACCTTGGTGTCGTAGCAGAAACATGTGATTATGTTGCTGTTATGTATTGCGGAAAGGTTGTTGAGTATACCGATACAAAAACATTATTCAAGGCTCCTAAGCATCCGTATACAGTTGGCTTAATGAAATCTATTCCACAGCATGACCAAGATATTGAAGGTGATTTAGCTGTAATAAGAGGATCTGTACCTAGCCCTGCGGAGATGCCTAAAGGCTGCCGTTTTGCTCCACGCTGTCCATTCGCGACAGAAATGTGCAGAGAAAAATTACCTGACCTCGTCACAGATGAGGAAGGGAACCAAATTCGTTGCTGGATCTATTCAGATGAATGGGATGGCGATCCGGAGGTGAATGTTCATGCAGAAACAGAAAGAACTACTGAAAGTTACTGATTTAAAACAATATTTCCCAATTAAAGGCGGGATTTTAGGACGTACCGTAAATCATGTAAAAGCTGTAGACGGTGTATCCTTTACAGTTTATGAAGGAGAAACATTAAGTATCGTAGGAGAATCAGGCTGCGGGAAATCTACAACAGGAAGAGCCATTTTACGCCTTGATGAACCAACATCTGGTGAAGTTGAATTCGATGGGAAAAATCTGCTTGCATACAACAAACGAGAAATGAATAAAAATCGTAAAAATATGCAGATCATTTTCCAAGATCCATACGCATCGATTAACCCGCGTCATACGGTACGCCAAATTCTGACAGAAGCGATGGAGATTCAAAACTCCGTACCAAAAAACGAACGGAATGATCGTGTAATTGAATTGATGGAAACGGTTGGTCTAGGACCACACCAAGCAGATAGACTCCCTCATGAATTCAGTGGTGGTCAACGTCAGCGGATCGGAATTGCTCGGGCTCTCTCCGTTAATCCACAGCTAATCATCGCAGATGAAGCTGTATCAGCGTTAGATGTTTCTATCCAAGCACAGGTTATTAATCTATTGAAAAAGCTGCAACGTGAATTCAAATTAACGTATCTATTTATCTCACATGATTTAGGGGTTGTACGACATATCTCAGATCGAATTATCGTAATGTACCTAGGGAAAATCGTTGAGATTGCTGATAAAAAATCACTATTTGATAATACAATGCATCCATATACTACGGCTTTGCTCTCTGCAATCCCTAGTACAGATATGGATAAGAAAAAAGAACGGATCATCTTAAAAGGTGATGTACCTTCACCAATTGATCCACCAAAAGGTTGCAGATTCCATACTCGTTGTCCATTTGCAACTGACCTATGTCGAACCGAAACACCAGAGCTTCGTAAAGCAGACGGAATGTTAGACGGACATATGGCAGCATGTCACTATATGGAAGACATTAAATCCGGGAAGCACCAACCTACTACAGTTTAATCAGTATCAAAAAAAGCGCTCATTATTGTAATGAGCGCTTTTTTTGATACCACTGTAACAGGTCACAGCTTCCAAATCCCTATCCTCTTCTAAGCCAAAGCGAAAAGCCCCTAAGATACTTAGCGGGCTTTTCGAATCGCTTATCAAACTCGGATAACTCCGTGAATGCAAAGCGTTTATTATTCTTGAATAGATACCTCATGTAATTGCAAGATTCCAGTTGGTAACTGTGTTAATCCTTGAACCTTATCACTAACACCTAACAAGAATTCTTGGTGATGAATATAAAGCATTGGTGCAAGATCAGTTAACTTTGTTTGAATTTCACTGTATAACTCAAGACGAGCGTCAGGCTCTGCCTCTTGACGAGCTTCTTCTAACAATGCATCTAACTCATCATCTTTTAAGAATGTACGGTTTCCAGGTTCTCCAACATTGTCAGAGTGGAACAATGGATATAATCCATAGTCTGCATCCCCTGTTACTGTTGACCAGCCAAGGATGAACATATCATGCTCGCCTTGTGCAGTCTGCTCAAGATATGCGCCCCACTCAAGGACTTCAATTTCTACTTTAATACCAAAATCAGCAAGCTGTGCTTGTAGGTTTGTTGCTGTATCCATACGTTCTGGACTATCATTTGTCCAAAGTGTTGTAGAGAATCCATCTTCATAGCCTGCTTCAGCTAAGAGTTCTCTAGCGCGATCTGGGTCATATTCAAGTCCTGGAGCATTTTCATCATATCCAAGTACTCCTGGTGCTAATGGCCCAACTGCTGGTACACCATTTCCATCATAAATACCTGTAATGATTTGCTCTTTATCAACAGCCAAGTTGATTGCTTGACGAACTAACGGATCATTAAATGGCTCTTTTTCCATATTAAATCCAATGTAAGATAAGCTCACACTTGCTTGTTTTGCTGGACTTGCACCGTCCATCCCTTCAATCTGAGCAACATCGTTCGGACTGATTGGGTCAGCAATATGTGATGTACCTGTTTCTAATTCAGCAACACGAGTTAAGCCTTCTCCAACAACTTTAAATGTTACAGAGTCAAGCAAAGCTTGCTCTCCCCAATAATCATCATTCTTAACGAGTGTAATTTGTGTTCCTGGTTGCCATTCTTCAAATTTAAAGAATCCTGTACCATATGGTTTTTCGTTAATAACACTTCCTGGATCCTCTCCAGCTTCTATAGCAGCGTAGTCTTCTTCAATGACAGCTGGTGAAATGATACCTCCACCGTTATGTGCTAAGTGAGCTGGCAGTGGTGAGAATGGGTATTCTGTTGTAAAGCGAATTGTATAGTCATCTACTACTTCAATATCTGTAATCATTTCATATAGAAATAGACGTGGCGATGCAACTTCTGGATCTAATATACGTTCAATACTTGCCTTAACTGCTTCTGCGTTAAAGTCTGTACCATCGTGGAATTTTACACCTTCACGTAATTTAAATTCCCATACTGTATCTTCAACTTGTTCCCAGCTTTCAGCTAGGCTTGGTTGTACTTCCATATTTTCGTCCTGTTTTGTTAATGATTCAAAGATATTCGCTTGAACGTTACTTGAAGGAGTATCGTTTGAACCAGCTGGATCTAAGGATACAGCATCCGATAGAGTTGCAATCATTAGATCTTGTTCTCCTGCAGGAGCAGCATCTTCTGTACCTTCATCTGTTCCTTCATTAGCGGAATCATTTTCATCTGGCTCACTTGCACATGCTACTAGAACACTAAGCAGCAGTCCAAAAACCAACAATAATAATGACTTTTTAGACAATTTCATGTATTTAACCCCCTGTTTCTTTGTAATAGCTTTGTAAATATATGTAAATATATTTTAACATAAAGCTATCTTCCAATATATTACCCTATTATTCTAAAATTTACAATGATATATGAAAAAATTTCATTATAATTTGATAATTTTTATAGTTACTACGTTCTAGTTACATATACACGTTAAGTTTTATACATCTATCAATTGTTAACGTTTTCAGTAGGACGTTAGTATAGTTTTCGTCCAGAATACATGTTTAAAAAGTATGGAGAAAACAGACGAACAATTAAAGCTCTTGTCACATATCTTGTCTTCTTGCAAATTAACGAGTCTTCTTGACAATATTATGAAAATTCAATATGATATAACTTAAACTAATACTGCTGTAATTATAGTAAGGTGGAAGAAAGTAATGAATTTATTCGAATTAAAAAAAGCTTTACTTTCTATATCTCCTATCAACCTTGATAAAATATCAATTGTTGTTCACAGCGCAGAAGGTACTATTCAATTTAATGCAAATACGCCAAGAAAAGCTGCGAGTGTTGTTAAGCTATTTATTCTTGCTGAGGTATTGCAGCAGATTGAAGCTGGTCGCATCCAAAGGGAACAACTCATTTCTATTAAACCTGAGGCGATGGTAGAAGGTGCAGGTGTCATTAACTATTTAACAAAACACAACACGTATAGTTACCAGAATCTATTGGAGCTTATGATTATCGTTTCCGATAACACTGCTTCCAACATATTACTTGATATGATCGGTATCGACCGTATCAATCATTCTATTAAAAAGCTCGGCTGTCAGGATACAATAATTAAACGTAAATTTATGGATCAAGAAGCACAAGCAAGCGGCAACGAGAATATTACTACTGCAGCAGATATCGTTCACTTACTTAAGCTTTTTTCCAGCGATAACGGTCCCTATAGCAAAAATTTGCGGCAAGAAGTTCGAAGGTTACTTAAAAATCAGCAATTCAACAATAAATTAGCAGCATATCAAATGAATAATTGTAAGCTGAATATTTATCATAAAACCGGAGAATTGCCTGGAGTAGAGCATGATGTAGCGATTATGGAATCAACTGGAAGGAAGTTAGAGGTTGCTGTATTAACAGAGGGATGGGAAAATAATGGTATAGCACAACATTTCATAGCAGAAGTCGGTAGGTATTTAATGAACTATGTAACGAATGGGTCATTATCTAAAAAACAGTAAGGAACGGAGTGTACGACATGAAAGTTAAAATTGCAGTTTTTGGAATTGAAGAAACGATAAAGCGTGTACATACACTAGCAAAACATGATGAAAATTTGGATATCCTTCCGTTTATATACACACATTCAAGTGAAACCCCCGAATTAATTGAAAGGGCTTTCATGTGTGATATTTATTTATTTACGGAAGCAACATCCTATTTGTATGCCAGAGAAAAAATAAAAAAGAAACGATTGCCAGCTGTACAGGTTGCTTTTGATGAGTATATGATACTCACCTCTTTCTATCGTTTAAGAAACGATTACAATCAAGAACTCGATCGTATTTCCATCGATGTACTTAACGGACAGCATGTTGAGGAGGTCGCAAAAGAACTTAGCTTTGATAATAAACAGATTTATCATTATAGCTATGGGGCAGATGAATCCACTGATATTCAACAAATTACAAGATTTCATCAAAAACTCTGGGATGAAGGTAAAATTGATTATGTACTTACATCAAGCAAAGAAGTAGAGGTACAACTAAGAGAAGCTGATATTCCAGGCAGTTGCATGATTATACCAGAGATAAATTTATTACATGCCATTCAATCTGCAAAATCCCTTACCGAACTGAACCAACACAAGAGTGCTCTTCTCGTAGCTGGATATATCCGCATGAAAAATCAAGATCAACATGAGGAACAAGAATTGAAAGCGTTAACTACCAAAATGCAAAGTCTTTTGGTTCGATTTGCTGAACGAACCGATTCACTGCTCACGATAAAAGACGATCATCAATTTGTGGTAGTAGGAACCAAAAAGTTGATTGATCATTTACAAAATCATTATCGAGATTTCCCTCTTCTTCGTGAGTTTGAAGCAGAGTTGAATATCCCAATCGACATTGGATTTGGTCTCGGTCTATCAGCAAGTGAAGCTGAAGCGCATGCACGTTTAGCATTAGAAAAATGTAAAAATGAAAATCATAGCCTCTGTTATATTGTCAATGAAAGAAAGGATACAATTGGTCCGATTGGCATTCGCAGAGATATCGATACATCTCAATTATTTCATGCCTTGATTCATAAAGCTCGATTGAACAATGAACTTTCCTATAATTTCATTGATTTTATAACGGATAGAAATAATGAACCTTTCTCTTCAAACGACATTGCTGCGTATTATAAAGTTACAAAACGCAGTGCTGAAAGAACTGTCAATAAGCTGCTATCTGGTAATGTCATAAAAGTATCTGGAGAAGAACGTCCTTATTTAAAAGGAAGGCCACGAAAATTATTTTCACTTAATAATTAATGATTGCAGCAGGGTTAGCATTGTTAAGCTCTGCTGCAGCTTTATCCCTCTATTTCGTACCCATTATTATCCATTAGATATTGCATTGCCTTTTCGAAATCCTCCTCTTCTACTTGGGCCTCAAGTAAATGTGTTACTTGCCCTTCATTCTCTTCACTATTATGATTTTTTAAGCCAATTGTGCCAATCGCTCCCTGAGATTGTCCTGTCGGAGTAAATGGTATATAAGTTACTTTTTCATCCGTATCTGGAAGCTTATCCACGATAACATGACGAACTTTCAGCGTTTGGAGGGTTGCTTTTGCCGATTCTGCATCATTCTCTGAGTCGAAATATGCGAGAATTTTTCGTGACATAGACTTGTACATCCTTTCGTAAGTTTATCTATATCGTTCCCTGATTTACAACAAAGCAAACATATTCCGAGACCTCGCCCAAACAAAATAAGGCAGTAGGGAAAGTTATGTGATTTCCCCACTGCCACCAATCACCTATAAGCTTAACAACTGGCGAATATCATCCTCACTCAAGCTAGAAAGCATTGTTTCTCCAGGCTGAATAACTTGGTCAATCAGCTCACGCTTTTTCTGCTGCAAATCATAAATTTTTTCCTCGATCGTTCCTTCTGTTACAAGACGAATGACTTGCACGACATTTTTTTGACCAAATCGGTGTGCACGTCCGGTTGCTTGATCCTCTACAGCAGGATTCCACCATAAGTCGTATAAAATGACCGTATCAGCTCCAGTCAAGTTTAACCCTGTCCCACCAGCTTTCAGAGAAATAAGGAAAATACTATTCTCGCCATTATTAAATCGTTCACTCATCTCAACGCGATCTTTTGCAGGGGTTTGCCCATGAAGATAAAAATAGCCAAACCCTTCTTTTTCTAGTCGTTCTTTAATAATCTCATGCATGCTTGTAAATTGGGAAAAAATCAGCATACGTTTTCCACTTTCAATCGCTGTTTTCACGGTATCCATCAATTGTTCCAGCTTCCCAGAGTAGCCTTCATAATTTTCAATGAATAACGAAGGGTGACAGCAAAGCTGACGAAGACGGGTTAATCCAGCAAGAATTTTCATCCTGTTTTGTTGGAAAGCACTTTCCTTCATTGATTGTGCTGCTTCCTGCTGTACCTGTCTTAGATAACCGACATATAAATCCTTTTGTTCCTTTGTCAGCTCCGAGACATGAACAGATTCAATCTTATCTGGCAGCTCTTTCAGCACATCCTTTTTCAGTCTTCGCAATATAAATGGCCGTGTAATCATTGCAATTTTTTCGTTCGATAACTGCTTAAAACTCCGTTGATTTGGCATAAGTCCTGGCAAAACAACTTGGAAAATAGCCCATAGCTCATCGATTGAATTCTCAATCGGTGTTCCACTTAACGCAAATCGACGTGCAGCTTTTATTTCCCGAATGGCTTGTGAGGTTTTCGTTGCATAGTTTTTAATATATTGCGCTTCATCCAAGATCATGGATTGAAATGAAAATTCCCGATAAATTTCAATGTCTTGCCTTAACGTTGCATAGGAAGTAATCCAAACATCGGTACCTGTTGAAGCCTCAATCAATTGTTGTCGTTCCTCAGGGCTTCCTGTAAGTACAACGACAGACAAATGTGGAGCAAATTTCTCAAATTCATTCTTCCAGTTATAAACGACCGAGGAAGGAGCTATAATCAGATTTGGTTCAGCACCTTTCTGCTCTTTCTCTGACGCGATATACGCAATGCTTTGTAAGGTTTTTCCAAGTCCCATATCGTCTGCTAAGATTCCACCGAGGTGATAGTTGCTCAAGGACTTAAACCACCTGAAACCAGTCATCTGATAATTTCTTAAAGACGCTTGCAGCTGTTCTGGCAGCTCGTATACTTGTTCTTCTGGAGACTTCAACTGATGCAGCAAATGTCGAAAGGATGGATCGTAGTTCTTTTTCGTATCGATTAGCTCATCTAGCTGTGTTCCTCGGTATACCGGCATCTGGACGTGCCCATTCAGCAAGTCATTTTTATGAATTTGCATCTCGTCAAATAAACGTTTTATAGAAGTAAATTCTTCTCCTTCTAGTGACAGTAATTCACCACTTCCTAAACGATAATAGCGTTTTTTCTCGATTACTGCATTTAAAATTTGGTTGATTTCGGAATCATTAACCCCATTAATATCAAAGCCAATTTCTAATAGGTTCGATGTACCTTCTAGACGTACACTCGTACTCGGACTGAGTTCGTTTTCAATAATCATTCCTCGAATTTCTGATGTAAAAAACAGTTCCACTTCTTTATCTAATCGTGGCAGGATATAATACAGAAAGTCATACAGCTCTTCCTCATCCGCTTCAATATAGAGCTCTTTCCCATTATAATGGAAGTTAGCTTGCTCAATCAGCTGCATAATTTGCTGTTCCTTTTCCACCTCACGAATAATAAGTCGATCATTATCCTTTCGCCCATTAAATGGATCAATCAACTGATCACCATAATGGTATTCCAACTTTCCAATAATCCAATCGCCTTTTACTTCCAAATACAATTTTGCACGTAAAGGTACTTGAATTATCTCTTCTGTAATTGACTCTGATACCTCTACCCCACCAATCTTTTTTAATGATGGAAGTACTTCTGATAAAAAGACGTCAGCTTGTTCCTTTGGAATCGGTAATTGTAATTCGTCCATGCCGAACTTTGTAACTTCTTCAAGAACCTGTACCTGGTCTTTCGTCGGATAATAAAAGACCCCTTCATGGAATATCATTTCATAATAAGGAAAATACATTGCATCTGTTGCGTCTGACATCTTCATTAGCAGGTCATTTTGATTACTTTTCGTTAGTGAAAAGCGAAACGGCAGCGTATCCTTCTCCACTCCGATATGCTGAAAGCTTTTCTGCTGTGTTTCTACTGTGAAATCTCTTTCCGAAAGCTTTTCAAGCAGCTCCTTTGCTGTAAGTGGGGGAATTGCAATATAGCGTTTATCACCACTATTACCTTCGTAATGAAATCTGCTATATCCCTGATACATTTCCTCATTCCGTTTAATCGCAAAGAGCATTTCAAATAGCTCCAAATCCTTTTGCAGAAAATAATGCGTATCAGGATGGAAGATGAATTTTTTTGTAAAGTAGTATTCGTTTCCTTGTAATATGTTAACGAGAAATTGGTAAGCATCTTTAACAACATAGCAATGTTTCTCGCCTGTCCGTAATTCGATTTGTAATTGTTGGTCGAATCCCCAGCTGCAATGGTATTCTACATGCATCGGTAGTTTATTTGGTAAAATCTCTGGCTGTGCATTTTGCTGTGGCAGCGTACGTAATGCCTGTATAAACTTATTTGTCAGCTGATAGTTTGGCTTGGATGGAGCATTTGGAATAGCCTGCTCCTTATTCGCAATTTGCATTAAGGTAGCTGCAATATGTTTACACGTGCCAAAGGTTTCAAAAGCAGGACAATCGCAATACGTATCAATCGATCCATTTGTATAATCCTTCATATTGATTTCTACAAAGTAATCCTCTGAACCATGAACTGTGGCCGTCCAAACTTGGTAATTGATATCATATAAAAGATCGCTCACTTTATTTTGTTTATAATAATCTTTTCCGCGCTTATAAATGGTTGACGGAAATAATTTTTGGATATTAATATCACTTATTTTTTTCAAAATATGAGTAACCTACCTTCTATAGGATGTTCAAAAAATCCAGTATAAAATTTCTTTAGGTTTATTGTAAACGAGGGAGCTGTAATTGTGAAATTATCCTAATCAATCCACGCAGAACCTGGCATTCAACAGACCTCAAAGTAAATATTACGCATAGAAGTACTCTATGGCGTACAATCGGGCGTGTTTTCTTAAACCCGTCTTTTTGCTTTCATATATAAGTAAATGTATAACAGCATGGACAGCAGTACCGATACAGCTGAAGCAATGTAAATGGATCCATAACCTAAGAAATATGCAAACTGACCAAAGGCAATGGCTCCAATCCCGATTCCTAAATCAAAAAAAGAATAGAAGGTTGCATTCGCCATTCCTTTTCGGTGATTAGGAGCCTTTTCAACTGACCAGGCTTGCAATGCTGGCTGCACACTGCCAAATCCTAGACCATATAATCCAGCAGCAATCAGTAAAGCGGTCGTACTAGGGAGCCATGCTAACAAGAGCATTGCTATAAATATAAGTATTGTCCCTGGTAAAAATACATATAGATGCCCTTTTCGATCATAGATTTGTCCTGAAAACGTCCGAGATATCATTAAAAAGATAGCATAGACAAGGAAATAAAGTTGAATTCCCTCTACGTTTTGTTCAATCGCATAAATTGGAAGAAATGTCGCGATTCCCCCAAATGTCGCGGTAATAAAAAATAATAAGACGGATGGCTGTAGTGCTGTTTTTTCAAAAATATCAAACGCAACTGTAGCGGTTTTATGCTCAGATTGGTCAACTTTTTTATAATGTATACGGGAAGCAATAATAAACGCGATGAATCCAAGTGCAGCGCAAATAAGAAAAAGCTCTGAAAAGGAGATAATCCCTACTAACGTTAATCCGAGAGCTGGACCGAATGCAAGTGCCAGGTTACCGGATAATCCAAAATAACCCATCCCTTCCCCTCGACGATCAGGTGGGATTATATCGGTCGCAATCGTTCCTCCGGCCGTTGTTGATAGTCCCCAGCCAATTCCTTGTACGACTCGGATGACAAACAGCAGCACAATACTGGCAATAAAAGCATAAGCACCAACAGATAGAACGAAGATTGCTAATCCAATCATGTAGACAAATCCTCTTCCTTTTGATTCGAGGGCATGACCTGCATACGGGCGAAAAATCAATGCAGAAAATGTAAAAATCCCTACAACTATTCCGACTAACTGATCACTGCCACCTAACTCTTTTACAAATAACGGGAGCGTTGGAAGTGTCATTTGAAAGCCTAAAAACACAAAAAAGTTCGCTGCACAAATAAACACAAAATCACGTGTCCATATTCTCTCACGAGTTTCTGCTGATTTTATATTAAATTTCGGACGCATAAACGCCTTCCTTTCTTCTTTGCTAACATTCTATTATACAGGAGTCCATATAAAATTAACATGTAAACAATTCGAGTTACGAAGTTTTTCATGAGACAAGATCCTTGTGCTTGATAGCTAAAAGACTTTAATGGCCTGCATTCATATAAAACCAGGGAAATACCTGTTTATATATGGATGTTGAAATAAAACCAGAGTAAGCTAAAAAGTAAAATGGCCCCAGCCATCAACTGCAGATGATTGGAACCATTTTTTTCACTTATCATGGTCAGTTACAACCCGACCTCTTTCATTTCTAATATCTATCCCTAACGCATTAAGAGACTAATTTCAAGCCAACTGCTGCTCCTAGAACCATTGCTATAAATAATATTCGTCTCCAGTCTTTTGACTCCCCGTACAAGATCATGCCAAGTATTGCACCGCCCGAAGCACCGATTCCTGTCCATACGGCATAGGCAGTCCCCATCGGCAATGTTTCCATTGCATAAGAAAGGAATATAAAACTTGCCCCAAATCCGCCAAATAATAAGGCAAGGGCTTGCCAACTTCGGTCTTGATGTAATTTATTAATCATTGCGACCCCAAACATTTCAAATAATCCTGCTAAAACTAAAGCTCCCCATGCCATTAAGAAGCCTCCCCTTCCTGAACCTTTTCATCCGTGACTAATTTCAAGCCAATCACACCTGCTAATAAGAGTAAAATTAGAAGTATTTTGCTCCATTCAAACGGTTCTCCAAAGAATAGTATTTCAGAGAACACGGTACCGGCCGTCCCGAGTCCAACAAATACGGCATAAACCGTTCCAACGGGCAGCTTTCGTCCAGCCATTATCATTAAATAAAAACTAACAAAAATAGCAATTGCTGTACCGACCCATGTCCAAAAATCATATGCATGCTTCAACCCAATCACCCAAAACACTTCAAAGAAAGCTGCAATAAAAACCTTCACCCAGTTCGAATTCATTAAAACAGCACCTCCACCTTTATTTTTGCTAAGAAAACCGCCCTTCATCAAAAATGGCAACCACTGCGGTTAACATGTACGCTTATTCTGTCCAAAAAAAACAAAAGAAGCCTAAGAGCGACTGTTAATACAGTTTCTCCCAGGCTTTTATCCTTCCGTGACACAGTTTACTACTGTGGGTTTTCTCTCGGACCAGACTAGCGGTTGCTACGGAACCCTAGAAAACCTTTTTCCTATGCAATTACTTTCGATTATACACAAAATCGGACCAAATTCAAGGGTTTACTTACTCACCAATCACGCCACATGCGATACGATCTCCCGCATCACCAGCAGGTTGGGACGTGTAGTCATCTGCTTCAGAGTGAATGACCAATGCTGTTCCTTCCTCTGTGTATAATGTATTTTCACCATCTTTGTCCAATGTAAGCATATCAGCCGTTACTTCAGCTGTTACTGTACCATCATCAGCCACTTCAATATTTTCTAAATCACCTGCATGCGGACCATCTGTATGGTCAAATCCATGCTCAGCATCTGCCGGATTATAATGGGAACCAGCAGATTCGAAATCCGGGGGCTCACATTGTCCAACCTCATGAATATGGAAGCCCTTTGTTCCGGGTGGTAAGTTTTCCCCTTCTAATTTGATGTCTACTCCCGTATCCGCAGGAGTTAGCGTTGCTGTTCCAACTACCTCACCTTCTGCGTTTTTTAAGGAAACCAAGACCTCTTCCTCCGCCGTTGCATTTGGATCTTCTGCACCATTTTCATTGGTCGCATCGTCCTCAGCAGGTGCATCATTTTCATTTCCTGTATCTGTCTCATCCTCCGTATTTCCACAAGCCGTTAGTACTGCAGCTAAGATTAATGCGAAAGCGATTATTGCCCAACGTTTCATTATGTCCTCTCCTTTTTTAAGGTTATATTACTAATGTTTCACAATCTGAGAGGTAGTTAAACATATTTGGGCAAGAATCCTATATTTGTACTAGCTAAGTTTAGATACGAAAATCGAAAGTCCTATTGTTGAGATTGGTATGAGTTTCGTAAAGGGATTCTATTTTGAAATAGCGATTGTTTGTTAGTGGAAGTGGATTGGGTTTGACCTGATGGTTCAAGTTCAATATGATGGTTATTTTCTGAGATGGCTGGATTTATTTCAATTATAAAAAATAAAACGCCTTACAAGGGTGGCTCCCTTGTAAGGCGTTTTATTCACTTTTAAGATGCAACAGCAACTTCTTTGTCTACTTTATGCTTTTTGCTTTGGATTGTTTGTTTCAAGTATGGTAGAATCCATCTATCTAAACCATATCTGCCTGCATTATAACCAGCAGCCAGAAGGAATACAGTGATTACTACCATTTGTGCATTGGTGCTTACTGTTCCACTGAAAAGGAACGCAAAGTTCATTGTAATTCCCATTAAAGCTGCAAAGTTTGTAAAAATTCCTAGGATAAGTGCGATACCTACTAACAGCTCTCCCCACATAACCGCGTACGTAAACAATTCAGCCTGTGGCAATGCGACAGCTTCAAGAAATGTTCCCCACCACGCTTGAACAGTTGCTCCTTCACCAGTAGAGTTTGCAATTGCTCCTTGAATAAATCCACTTGCATCAAACTGTCCACCAGTAATTTTTCCATAACCTGCTGTCATCCATTGGTAACCAATATAAATTCTTAAGAAAGTCCAAATACCTGCAGCTACTTTACTGTTACGAATAAAATTCATAATCATTCCATCCATCTCCTTTTATATTCTTATTTTGATTTGTTTGCTTGTTCATCATTTCACAATATATTGTAAAGTTGTTTCCTTACTACACTTATATCATAACAGAATTTTTCAAGATGAAAACAAGTTTGTGAATATGTTCACAATTCAGAAACAAAGTTGTGACTAAAATGTGAACGAGGTTGGTTTCTATAGCTATTCAGATTGAAGAAATCCAGATATCCCCATACTAATGCTTTAGCCAGGCTATTCCCACCTTCTCTTTTAACTAGAATTATTATTGACAGAAATGTTTCTAGGTCATATACTGTTCATATAGATATACACAGTATAACAGTTAGGAGGTATTTGTTATGAAAGAATGGAAACAAGCTTTCTGGTTAGCTGGGACGGAATGGAAGAACTTTTCAAAGCACGCTGTCTTTACCTATACACTTTGTTTGCTATATATCGTAATCGTATTTGCATTCCTCCCTGTCTTTGAAGGGGGTACAACAATTGTAGGGGATATTTTGTTCATCGTTATCTTTCTTCTTTTCCCGGCTTGGATAAAACCAAAAGAATCCCATGTACAGAAAATTAGCGGAGAGATCTGGGCATCTCCTTCCTTTATTATGCTTCAACAGCTGCCAATCAGAAAAAATGTCATTGTGAAGAGCCGGTTTATCTTTCACTCTTTTTATTCTTTTCCGTTTCAGCTCACCTTACTACTATGCTTGTACATACTGACACCGGAAGTCCGAAACATGGGGTTTAGTGCCTATCTTGCTTTCGTTATTATATGGCTAGCAATTAGTATATATATTGGATTCGTCTTACCTACAAGTGATGGAGGAGATATTATCAATTGGAAAACATTATTAGGATCTAGTCTCTTTTTTATACTTCTTGGAGCAGCAATCTTAACGCTATTTCATGCAGTGTTAGATGTAGGTTTTGTGGAATGGACGATTCGAATTGCGCAAGAACTTCCGCTCCTATCAGCTATTGTATCCATCCTCCTTGCTGCATGTGGTTTCTTTTATTGGCCACGTTCATTGAAAAAAACGATGGAAAAGCTTGATTATCTTTAAGCTAATGTCTTTTAGAAAGGGGTGTGTGCTTTGCAGCTGCCGATTCATCTTTCCAACGAATCACGTGAACCTATATACCATCAGATCGAACATCAGTTAAAGGCATTAATCGCTAGTGGGCATATTCAAGCAGGTACAGCACTTCCATCTATTCGGGGACTTGCAAAGGATCTTGAAATAAGTGTGATTACGATTCGACGTGCCTATCAAAATTTAGAATATCAAGGATTTATTGAAACGAAGCAAGGAAAAGGGACATTTGTATGTGACATTGAGGACGCCTTGAAACAGCAAGTCAAGATAAACTCTGTCTATGAAACAATTGAAAGATCTATAGAAACAGCAATGAGTTATAACTATACGATTGAGCAGATTGAAGAAATCTTCCATAACATTCTCATGAGCTATAAGAAGGGAGAGTAAACGTTGAAACCTTTTGTAGAGATAACCCAGGTAAAAAAGAAAATAGATAATTTTCATCTTGGACCAATCAATTTAACAATTGAACCCGGAACAATTACATCACTTGTTGGCAATAATGGCTCTGGAAAAAGTACATTAATGAAGCTGATGATGAATCTAGCAAACACTGACAGTGGCAGTATTAATTTATTTAATCAAAATGTTTCTGGTGATGAAGAGCAATGGAAATCATTTGTTTCCTACCAATCACAAAAAATGATCGGATGGGACGCTTTTACTGGAGAGAATTTAAAATGTTTTATTGCCCCACTTTACGAACATTGGGATGAACAGCTTTTCCAAAGAATTGTTGAACATTTTGCTATTCCTTTGAATCAACGCTTTTCCAAACTTTCTCAAGGGTCACAGCAGAAACTCACACTTGCATTGACCATCCCAAGGAATACTCCTTTATTACTTTTGGATGAACCGACAGCATACCTTGATATTCCAGCGAAAACTCATCTTATGGACATTTTAGTAGAATGGATGGACCAAGGTGAACGCTCCATTATAATTGCAAGTCATCAAATTGAAGATATTAAGAAACTTTCTGACTATCTATTCGTATTACGTAATGGGGAGATGATAGGGAACTTTGAAAAAGAAGCACTTACAGAGCGCTACAAGCGTTATTGGTTACGCAGCGAACTAACTGAATCATCTATTCCTGGTGAAGTTTTTCGGGACCGTGTTCAAGTGGTATCCAATCATCCAAAAGAAACGGAACACTATTTACAAGAAAAAGGTTTACAATGGACGAACCAATCTTCACTTGATTTGGAAGAGATTATTACGTTGCTACTGTCACCCACTAGATAAAGGAAGGTGTAATCGATGACTTTAGCTATTATCCAAGTATTTGTCATACAGGTTATCCTACCCGTCGCTTTTATTTTATCTTTATGGAAAACAAAATATCCAACCCGCCTTGATTGGATCATCCAGTTACTATTTACCGTTGTATTTATTACATGGCTATTTCTTTCAGGGCGATGGGATTGGGTAGGAATATACCTGAAGTTTGTATGGGTGCTTTTATTAATTCCTGCTATTTATCTGTCTTGGAAAAATACCAAATCACTTCCGTTTCGTACGAAGCTTAACAGGAGCCAAAAATTTTCAAGAGGATTTAATATCGTATTATTACTTATTTTTGGTCTATATACGACTTCTAGTGTGAGTGGTTATTCCACAGAGGATGAACCCATCGAGCTTGCTTTTCCATTAAAGGACGGGTCTTATTATATTGCACATGGTGGCAGCGCGACACAGATAAACTATCACAATGCTTATGAGCCCCAACAGTATGCGCTTGATATTGTGAAGTTAAATCAATTTCGTACAAGAGCAAACGGAATCTATCCTAAAGAACTTGATAAATACGAAATTTTCGGTGATATAGTTTACAGTGCTTGCAGTGGAAGCGTAGTAGAAACGAGAAATAATTCACCAGATTTAATACCACCAGAATCAAACCCTGATCAACCAGAAGGAAATTATGTTGCCATTGCATGTGATGGGACTGATGCTATATTGTATATCGTCCATCTACTTGAAGGCAGTATCACAGTGGAAGCAGGTGAACAACTTACAGTAGGTAATCCAATCGGGCAAATTGGTAATTCCGGCAATACATCTGAACCGCATCTCCACATCCATGCTGAAAAGATGGGATAGGTGTTCCACTTCAATTTGACGAGGAGTTTTTAGTCCGAAATGATGTAGTTAAAAAAGAAAGGGTGAATAAATAACAATGGAAACAATGTTATCAGTAAAGAACTTAGGAAAGGCTTTTAAAGACAAGCAAATTATTAAAGATATTAGTTTCGATGTTCGTAAAGGTGAAATCATGGCAATTCTTGGACCAAACGGAGCTGGGAAGTCAACTACAATCCGCAATATTATGGGGATTATGTATCCAGATGCTGGGACGATTGACTTTCAGAATAGCAATGGGAAAGATATTCCTCGCAATAAAATCGGCTATTTACCAGAGGAACGCGGGCTTTATAAAAATGTCAACGTGATGGATATTCTGCTTTATTTAGCTGAGCTAAAAGACTACCCATTAGACAAGGCAAAAGAGCGCGCACTGAGCTATTTGAAAAAATTTGACCTAGAAGGTAAGGATAAGGTTTCTGTTGAAGAACTTTCCAAAGGGATGGGGCAAAAGGTGCAGTTTATCGCATCTGTTATTCATGAACCAGAGCTGCTCATATTGGATGAACCATTTTCCGGACTCGATCCTGTAAGTCAAGAGTTGTTCAAGCAGGAAATTCGCAGCCTGGCGGAAAAAGGAACTGCAATCTTACTATCATCCCATCAAATGAATCTTGTAGAAGAAATGGCGGATCGTCTCTTTATGATTCACCGAGGACAGAAGGTGATTTATGGAACAATGGATGACGTAAAAACCCAATATGCCAATTTTAAATGTACCATTCACGGGAAAAATGCTTACGATGACTTAATCCGTATACTTGGTGTGCAGCGTGTTGAGCAAGAGGATGACAAATCAATTCTCTATTTAGCAAGTGACATCCACCCTGCCAGCTGGCTGAAGCAGTTACCAGAACAGCTCGTCATACAAGAACTAACAATCGACCGGATATCGCTTCATGAAATATTTATTGATATCGCAACAGATAAAAATCTATTACAGGAAGCAGGTGAACTTCATGCGTAATACGATGAAAGTAGCGAAGTGGGAAATTAAACGAAATATGAAAAATAAGACCTTTCTAATCGGGCTATTCTTAACGCCAATCCTGATTCTTGCCTTTGGATTTATCGGAAGCTTGTTTGGTGGATCAGATGATGCGGAACCTAGTTCTACAACGGTATATGTTCATGACCAAACAGGTATTTATCCAGCATTAGAGGAAACGATCAATCAAAGTGACTTGAATTGGGAAATGGAGCAAACAGATATTGATGAAGCAGATGTGGAATCAATCTTAGAAGCTAGCGAAAATACAGCATTCCTATTTATTAATGATCAAGCAATCGAAACGGGTGTCGTTCCTGTTTATACAAGTGATGAGATTGACCAGTTCTTTATCAATCAAGTACAAGTATTAACAACACCGCTGCAAGCATTAAAAATTGAACAGTTTGGTTTAACAGAAGAAGAAACAGCAAGTCTGCTGCAAGGAATCACTTTTGAAGAAATAACAATGGAAGATGCAGCGGCAAGTGAAGAGGATGCAGAAGAAGCAGAAGCTGGACTTGGCGCTGATCCGATGGAGCGTATGGTGCCTGGTATATTTGCTGGTATTATTATGTTTTCTGTTATTATGACGGGTATGGCAACCTTCCAAAGTGCATCACAGGAGAAGAAGGATAAAATTGCTGAAATCATTCTATCTTCTCTAACGCCATCTGATCTAATGCAAGGGAAAATCGTCGGCTATTTTGTTTTGGGCATCATTCAAGTAGTAGTTTTCTTCGTTGTTCTATTGCCATTCGCAGTTTGGAAATTAGATATTCCAATTATCGAATATTTACTCGTTCCGGAAACCCTTCTACTTGTTTTCATTGCTATTTTAAGCTATTTGATGTTTGCATCCATCTTTGTTGGAATCGGTGCGACGATGTCTGATATTTCAACTGCCGGGAACTTCCAGGGCTTCGTAATGATGCTGCCATTCGCACCACTTGTTATTATGGGACCTGTTCTGAGTGATCCAAGTGGTATCGTTGCGCAAGTTGGTACGTACATTCCGTTTACTGCACCAGGCGTGCTGGTTATGCGTCTATCTACACTTGAACAATGGCCATGGATTGAGATTATTATCTCCCTCATTGTCATTATGGCAAGTGTCTGGATCTTTATGAAGCTTGCTGGAAAAATCTTTAAAGTAGGTATTTTAATGTATGGAAAAAATGCTACGCCAGGTGAGATTTTGAAATGGCTTCGTGCTTAATTTTCTTGGAGGCAGCCATGCAAGTGGCTGCCTCTTCCAATACTTCCCGATTAATATGCTAAAGCTAAAACATTCCTCCCATGTTATAATAGTAAAGCATTTATAACGTTTTAACGAAGGAGTGCGAGTAAGAATTGCAAGAAGAAGTAAAATCAAATAAAAAAATCGGTATACCATTAGTCGTATCGATTATAGCCATATCCTTTTCTGCCATTTTTGTAAAATGGTCTGATGCACCCGCTACGATTTCAAGTATGTATCGTATGTGGTTTGCATCTATTTTATTGCTTCCATTTGTATGGAAAAGAAGAAAAGAGTTTCTGCTTATTTCCAAACGAGACATTTTTCTATTAATGTTTTCAGGACTGTTTTTAGCATTACATTTTGCTCTATGGTTTGGATCGTTACAGCTTACCACTGTGGCAAGCTCTACTATTATCCTTACCTTGCAGCCGATTGTTGCTTTGATTGGTGGATTCCTTATTTACAAAGAACGAACCTCCATCCCCGCATTACTAACAGTAGGAATTGCTGTGATTGGTGCAGTCATGGTTGGCTGGGGTGATTTTGGCTTAAGCAGGGAAGCAGTGCTTGGAGATATCCTGTCATTCTTAAGTGTCATTGCTGTGGTTGGTTATCTATTAATCGGGCAAAATGTAGTTAGAAAGCTTTCACATTGGATTTATAGTTTTTGTGTATTCCTTTTTGCTTCGATTACACTGACAATCTATAATCTCATTGCTGGAATTTCGCTTAGTGGGTATGAGTCACGTGAATGGGGGATTTTTCTATTGCTAGCTGTTATCCCTACTATTTCACATGTTATCAACAACTGGCTGCTAAACTTTGTTAATACAACAACCATTTCCATGAGTATTCTAGGTGAACCTGTTGGAGCCACTGCATTAGCTGTCCTGTTATTGGGCGAACGTGTTAACGGCATGCAAGTTGCTGGAGGCGCAGTTGTATTAATCGGTGTATTTTTCTTTTTAATCCAACAGAAAAAACGTATTCCTGTATAAAACAGCCCCTCTCTTCCTATCGTTCAGAAATATGTCGTTCTTTTTAAATGTAAAATATACTATAATAGACTTAACAGAATGTAGTATTTTTCTTATGAATAAAGGGGGCATTATTCATGTTAATCGCAATTATCGCTTTTTGTGTAAGTCTTTCCGTAAGCCTTATTATCGCAAGTGAGGTTTGGGACTGATTATTATATCAAGTCAGATGAATGTTTTTTTGCTTAAAAGTTATGTAGCGAGCTTCGTGGTGAAGCTCGCTTTTTTCATTGCCAAGATGTTTCCGGATATCTTCTGTAAAACTAACATCTTATTAACAGTTGACTCATATACTTTGAATGACGTTAGAAAACTCGGCATTCACTTAAGGGTTCATTGAAATCCTTATCCATTGGAATGTTGCACTTATGCAGATAGCTTTTACCTTCAAGGAGGATGTGTAATGGAGATAATCGTCTTTCACGGTTCAACCCGTGTTCATGGAAATACAGAATTCTTGGCATACCAAGCTGTCCCAAAGGAAAAAGGAACCCATATTTATTTACGTGATTATACAGTCAATTCTATTATCGATCAACGCCATGATGCCAAAGGCTTTGACCCAAACACGGATAATCATCAGTGGCTCATTGACCAGATGCTAGCTCATGAAATTATCGTGTTCGCTACCCCAATATACTGGTATAGTATGTCCGGGCCGATGAAAACGTTTATTGACCGCTGGTCGCAAATATTAAGAGATCCTGCATACCCACATTTTCGAGAAGCGTTATCAAAGAAAAAGGTTTACCTTATTGCGGTTGGCGGCGACACACCGACAATAAAAGGACTTCCACTTGTCCAGCAATTTAATTACATTTGTCAGTTTTATAAAATGTCATTTGAAGGTTATGTAATCGGAAAGGCAAGTAAGCCCGGAGAAATTCTCCAGGATAAACCCGCATTAAAGGCAGCATCATTACTTATAAAAGAGGAAGCACGTTGAACAGTTTCAACGTGCTTTTTTATTTGGCAATACGTATATTTTCTAGTAATTATGGTCAGGCTAATTATTAATTCTACGTACCTAGTAATCAATTAAAGATTAGGTAGTTACTCTCCCTTTACACAAAATCTAGTAAGATATATTTTCGAATTCTAGTTATTTAGCATGGTTTTTGCTGAAAAATGTTTAAATTTCCCTTGTTAAGGAAAGTATTAACTATTATTATTAATCTATGGAAAATTATTTTCGACAAAAGGAGGAGCAAATGAAGTATTTACGACAATTATTCATCGGCATTGGCTTTCTGTTATTGGGATCACTTCTTGTCCCCAGTTTAACACATGCTAATGAAGGTCAATCCTATGAGGTTTACTCTTCGGTATTAAATGTTCGAGGTGAACCTACTTCTGATGGCGAAATCATTGGCGTGTTAAGTAAAGGGAATAAAGTAATGGCGTTTCAGGAGAAATACGGTTGGGTACAAACCTATTACGGTGGACATGTAGCTTGGGTTGCAAAGCACCATCTTATTCCAGTTTCCAATACTAGCCAAAGCAGTTCAGCTAATACACAATCGGTAACAACAACGGATTCGATCACTGTAACAGCAAATAGTGTTCGTTTACGTTCAGGTCCTGGTACGGATTACAATGTTATAGGCTCGTCATCAGCAGGAGATACATACAACATAGTTGAAACAAACGGCGATTGGCATCAAATTAAATTTTCAAATGGTTCCACAGGATGGATTGCCGCATGGTTAACGAACACTTCGTCAACTAGCGAACAATCATCCGAACCGATCAATACAAGCAATAACACGAATAATAACACACCTCAATCAGATTCATTAGAAGGCTATACTATCGTACTGGATCCTGGTCACGGTGGAAAAGATCCTGGAGCAATTGCGCTTAATGGGATTTATGAAAAGGATCTTGTTTCCGATACAGCAGTTAGAGTAGCAGATGAACTCCGTAATGCTGGGGCAACTGTTATTGTTACTCGTAATGGTGATTACTTCGTTTCACTCGATAATCGTGCAAGTATTAGTAATTCCTATCAAACAGATGCGTTTGTCAGCCTACATTATGATTCTTTCCCTACAATTGGGGTAAATGGGGTAACTACGTATTTTGGCAATGGTTCTGACCGGGGCTTGGCGCAAAATATCCAATCTTCGCTAGCGTCTACTGTAAGCTTAGATAATCGCGGTATCATGCAACGTGATTTCAGTGTACTTCGTGGTACAACAGCTCCATCTGTTTTAATTGAGCTTGGATTCATTTCAAATCCAAATGATCTAGCAATCGTTCAAACAGCAGCTTACCAGAATCAAGTTGCCACAGCGATTACAGATGGTTTAGTAGATTATTTCCATAGATAATGTATCCGTGCAAACTATTTTTTTAAACGATGGGAGCTGTTCTAGCAATAGGACAGCTCCCTTATGTAACAGATAGAACATTTAAATACGATATATTCGCTTTATGTATTATTCACCACTCTTTGGTTTAGGCTCTTTATCGTTTAACGGAGGTACTCCCTCTTCAATTGCCATCTCGATTGATGCAGGTTGTTGCCATAGGTCTGAAGCAAAAGAAAAAATTAATGCTAAGGAAAGCAATAAAAATACTTTCTTCAACATCATCACCCCCTTTCTTTGTAAACTCCACTCAGTACACTGTTAGCATAATTATAATAGCTTGCAGCCAATTTATATTTTCGATTATCAAAATAGTAATCTGCTAAAACCTTTAAATACTTATATTTCTCATAAGGTATCTCATCAAAGAAAGGAAGTACTTTTTTTGTAATCAAATTTACAAATTCTTTATCTTCGATTCCATGAATCAAGTGCCTGTACACTTTAAATTCATAAACATAAATGGAATCTATCGGTGTTAAGCTCTCCGATAAACGAAGCCCTTCTTGCAACCATCTTTCAGCGTTTGCACGTTCTCCTTTTTGGTAGTATTCCTTCATCAAGCTCGATACAGGAACAATTTGATCACTTATGGATTCAACAGCATGTAGTTCATAGCTTTTCAAATAGTATTCAATTGCTTCCTCCGATTTGTTTAACAGAGAATATACCTTTCCTAAATTTTGATTACAAAGTGCAAATAAAGAATGTTCCTGAGCAAGCTCCGCAATCGTAGCTGCTAATTGATAGCTTTCCTTTGCCTTATCCAGTTCAGATGTCCTGCGATAAGAAATACCTAAAAGAATATGACATTCCGCACATCTTTTTAGATTATAAATCTTTTGATAATAGTCTAACGCTTTAGTGGCATAGGAAAATGTATGATGTGTCTGTCGCAGTTTACTAGCCGACAATGCAATTAAATAGTACAGATCATTCTCTTCATCCTTCAATGAATAAATCGGATATTTCAAATAATCTTCTGTATGCTGATAAAAGGATAATGCTTTTTTATAGGATAGTAAGGAAAAATGGTAATCACCTGAAAATTTATACCAATAATAGGTTTCTAGTTCTGTGAAGCTATGCGATATAGTTTGTAAGTATTTATACTGTTTTTCTTTTCCAGCTTTATTGTTAATAAGTATGTAATAGCTTAATTTATGGAGATTGATTAAATTTCGATAGGAGGTATCCGAAATATCTAAATTCTCTTTCATGTATTGATACCCTTTGACTGCTTCCGCACGGTTTCCAACCAATAAATGACGAAACCAGGCTTTATAAAATTCAACCCCATTATGTTCATCGGTTTCTATTTCCATTTTTAGCTTTTTTGATAACAAGCTGACAACTTCCTGACGAGGCTCTACTTCTCCATTTTCTATTTTTGATAAGTAGGAAACGGAAATAACTCCATTTGACAATTCTGTTTGTGTCATCCTCGACTTTAGTCGATGATATTTGATTCGATGCCCAATCTTCTTATTCATATGTCCTCACCTCTATCATAATTATACAATAGAACAGGCACTTACTACTGCTCAGATTAGACTATTCAAGCAGAAAACTTGTGCTTAGAAAATTTTTACTGTAATAGTCGTTATACTCTATAAAAAATGGTGATAATGTGTTTGATTGGAAGGGAAGGAGAAAAAATGCATGTTGATTCGCATACAAATAACGCCCAAGCTAAACTGCAGAGCGAAATGGAGAATTGATTTTTAATTATAGTTCCTTCCAATACTTATTATTCACTTTTTCACACTCTTTATTTCGATATCGAAATCCTTCACGTATACTGCATTTCCAGTAATTTTAATAGTATAGGGCTGACTATTCCTATCCACCTGTACTTCTACTCGGCCATCTTTATCTATTTCATGCCCCTGTTCAACTACAAGCCTCAGCGACTCTTTAAAATATCTGTTTATGTATTCAGCATAATATGCACCCATTACCCCAGAAGCAGTACCTGTTACCGCGTCTTCAATCGTACCTGAGTATGGGGAAGAAAAGTGTCTGGCATGCATGTCAGCGTCAGCATGATTCGTTTCTGTACAAAAGGGGTGAACAGATGACTTAGGCATCTCCTTTAGAATGGTAGGAAAAGCAACATTTTTCGGTTTCATTTTCTTAAAAGCACGTAAACTTTTTATTGGGATTAATAATGTCCATGCACCTGTACTGCCATATACAATTGGTAACTTATCATCGATATCGTTGATTTCCAATCCGATCGATTTGGCTAAAGCTTCTTTTGATCCTTTGAAACTTTTGAATTTTGGTGGTGCCTGGTTCATTGTTATCACAATTTCCTTCTTAGCAGTCGATTCAATCATAACAGGTAAAATTCCTGCCTTTGTTTCAATGGTTAGTTCCGTTTTTCCACCTAGTAATCCTTTCGCCTTTAATGCATAGACTGTTGCCATGGTTGCATGACCGCACAAAGTCATTTCATGTCCCGGTGTAAAAAAACGTATCTTAAAATCCGCTACCTCTGATTGAACGGGAAATGCGGTTTCATTAAATCCCACTTTAAAAGCAATCTCTTGCATTTCTGCATCTGTTAATACATCTCCATTTAATACCACACCCGCGGGATTCCCCTTATTCGGCTCTTCACAAAACGCATCATAATGATAAACCTTCACAGACTTCACAACACATTCCTCCCATTGTAAACAACAGTTATTAACTTTCAATCCTAAAGAACTGACTTGAAAAGATCATCTTTTAATCTTTTCCGTTAATCGAATAAATTCCCTCACATCTTCTATACATAATGCAAGCCCCTTTTCCCAGAAGACCTCTGATTTAATGTCTTCCTCAAGATGCTTCATCACCAAATCCTCCGTGGACATTCTCCCAGAATCACGTAGTAATGCAAGATATTCCTGTTCAAATGTTTTCCCCTTCTCCTTTGCCTTTGCAAAGATACTTAGGGCAAATAAATATCCAAAGGTGTAAGGGAAGTTATAAAAGAGAGATTTCGTAATATAGTAATGTGGTGTCCAGATCCATGAATGTACCGATGCATTCTCAAGGGAACTATGATATGCCTCTTCCATAGCTTCCTTCATTAAAGCATTTAAACGGGATGGTGAAACAAACCCTTGTTTTCTTTCCTCATTCAAATTTTTCTCGAACAAAAACCTGGAATGCATATTCATAAAGTTCATTACACTGCGTTTTAACTTCTCATCCACTAAAAAAAGCTTCTCTTGATCAGATGTTGTCTCTTTTATTGCTGCCTCTAATACAATCATTTCTGAGAAGGTTGAAGCTGTTTCTGCTAAACTTAATGGATATTTTTTGCTCAAACCATCCACAGATTTCATCGCATAATTGTGGAATGCATGTCCCAGCTCATGAGCAAGCGCTAATACATCTTTTATCGTTCCACCAAATGTCATGAAAACTCTAGACTCTCCAGTTAGCGGGAAGCCTGCACAAAATGCAGCAACTGATTTAGCTGAACGGTTTTCCGATTCAACCCACCCCTGTTCAAACGCATTCAGCGTAAAGGCTTCTAATTCAGGTCCAAATTGGCCACAGTGCTTCGTTATAAAATCAACAGCTTCTTTATACTCCAGCTGTTGCGTGCTTTCTGTAATAGGAGCCCAAAAATTATACGCATTCAATTTTGGTTCTCCAAGAAGTTCGGCTTTTTTATTGAGATAATCGACAAATGGCTTTTTCTGTTTATTAACAGCTCTCCACATTGCATTCAATGTATCTTCTTCTATTCGATTATCAATTAAAGGTTCTTCTAATACATTTTCAATTCCTCTTTTTTTATACACCTGTTGCCGAAAACCAACAATATGATTCAAAATTCTAGCAAACAAATCTTCTTTCTCTATCCATGTATTTTCTAATACTTCATGTGATTTTCTCCGTACTTTTTCATCAGTGTGCGATCTTAGATTGATTGCCTGACCTACCGATAATTCATTTCTATTACCGTTGATCGAAATGTTAACCTTTATATCACTTATCAGCGCATGATAAAATTGCCCCCAAGCATGATATCCATCAATCATTAATTCAGACACGAATTCATTGTCATTTAGCTGCCGTGCTCCTTTTGTTCGCAATTCATTTAGTATGAATGCATGGTTTTGCAATAAACTTGTATCTAACATACTTTGCCATAAATTTTCCTCTATACCTTGGAGAATTTTTTGCGTTTTTTGAACAGATGAATCAAAACTCGCACGAATATCACCGATTTTACTCTGAAGTGATGTAGCTGTTTGATCCTTTGGATTCTGTGCTAATAAGCATGTAATAAAGGAATTAGCTTGTGATACATGAATTTGAATGGTACTCATGTGTTCCAATAACGCTGCAATCTTTATCGAATCAGCAACTTCCTGTGATGGCTGAAAATAACTTACATGGTTTGCAAATGTATAAACTTTACCTTCTAATTCCTTTATATGTTTTAGTAATTGACTGGATTCACTACCACCCGGGAATAAGGAATCTAATTCCCATACTTCTCGATACTTCGTGGTTTCCATTTTTTCTCCTCCACATTTGGTTCATTGTATTTACGTTACTCTCTTCATTTTGTTTCCCTAACATGAATTTAAGAATCTGTTTGAATAACAATCACATCCTACTTTGCATCTGCCTTCCTAAATTTATTGGCGAAAAAATATGCAATTGATGCAGCAAGTAAGGCAATCACGAGCGATATTAAAAATGATGATGAACTCCTTCCAATAATCGTTTCCTGGGCTAGCGTACCACTCTCATTCCAAGCTCCTGTAATGTTTGGCGTATAGGTGAATATGAGCAGCATTCCAGACAAAATTTGCAGCAATGTATACGCACAGAGAAAACTAACAGCAAAAATAATATACTTTTTCACAATTTACACCTCCTCGTTTTTTGGCACGGATTCACCTTTTTCTCCCTCCTTGACGTCATCATCCTTCTGGCTCTCTTAATCTCGAATACTACTTATACGAAATTTTCCAATAAAAGGTTCCATTTTAGTTAGCGTTGATTTAGAAAGCTGCAAACACTTTTTATGTCTCTTCGCAGGACATAAGATTTTGTTCTACCATTTTATGGTCGTTTTTCCCAAGGCTCAATTATACCAATTGTTCGTATTGAGTCTTTTTGCTTTAAGGCGTCAATTACGCCACTTGAAATTTCTTTGTTTGTCAGCCATCTAGAATACTCGTCTTTCAGTACAAATCCCAGACGGATTTGATAATAAAAACAGCCTTGGGGGACACTCACTTCTCGCTTGATCTTATCTACGTCCGTGCTGCTTCCTAACACATGGAATAATTGCCAATCAACTGTATGCGTTGAAATTTCCCTCGTGATGATTTTAAGTGCAGCTGGAGCATTCAAATGTATCCAAGCTATAACCAGCTCGATATCACCATTTTGTTCAATTGCTGTATGTACTTTGCTCTGTAATTCATGATCACTTCTATAATCAACAATAATTGGTGTGATTTTTTCTTTAAAGTCTGCTCGTTCCATAAGCTGCTGCATACGTCCGGAATTTCTCGCAATAACCGATACATGATACCCTTGGTCCATCAGCCAAAGAGACACGTCTGCTAACATACCAGTTCCACCGACTACTAATGCGTGCTTCATTTATTATTTCCCCTTGCGATGTCATTTTTAGATTCCACGTACATATCTTAATGAAAGGTAATCTTCATCCCCCGTATTCGAATATGCCAGCTGTTCGGATACTTTACAAAACCCTCTTCTCTCGTAAAATGGAATACCTTTCCTATTTCCTTTTTGTACAGAAACCCATTGCTTCTTAGCACCTTTCTCACGCTGAATATTTGTTAAAAAATCTAAAAGCTTTGTCCCTATCCCTTCCCCACGTCTATTCGGGTCCAAATACAATACATACACTTCACTTTCTTCATTATGTAGCATTCCTCCACCAATTGCTCCGACAACTGCGTTATGGTCAAGAGCTACAATATAGCCATCCCATCCAGGGCTTTCACCTATTTCCTTCGATATACGTTCATGATTATAAAAACGTTGATTATTTCTTTCTATGTTTGCAATACTTCTAATGCCCTTGTATGTCTCGATACATCCCTCACAACAAACACGGGCTATTCCATCAACATGTACCATTTCTGCTCGTTTAATCGTGACCATTTTTGTCGGGCTCCTTTCCAGATTTATATCTTTATTATTAAGAATGGGGTAATCCGTAATTCCCTCCGAATAAGTCTAATGGTGTCTTATTTTTGATTTTGGTGCGTTAGCGTACGGGAATGGTGTCTTATTTTTGATTTTCGTGCGTTAGCGGACAGGAATAGTGTCTTATTTTGACAATATATGTTTTACCACTTCTCGAAAATCTGTACCTTAATAATATGTTTCTGTGCAGATTTTAATAAAGTCGACCGTTGCTCCTAGGATTAAGATTTTCCTCACAGATTTTAATAGTTTTTCCAACACAACCGCCACTTTTAGTCTACCACAGAACACGCTATCTACTCAGAATATTTTTATCAAATCAAATTGTTCATTATTTTTAAATACTAAACTTTAAAACAGCTTTTATTTTGTTCTATCCACGAAAAAGAGGTATGTTATCAACTTGATACATACCTCTTTTTCACACTATGATTGTCCTTTAAGTGTCGATAATCACGCTTTAGGATGTAAAAACACAAGTATTTTCCCGTCTTTCACATCATTCGAATAGTGCTCTGCTTCATCATTCGAAACACCTAATTCCATTAAAGCATGTTTCAATCCACCTGCTCCAGAGGCGGCACCAGCAGCCGCACCTCCGAGTGTTGTTATAATCGGACCTGCAGCGATGACTGGGCCGATTCCGGGAATTGCCAGTGCGCTTAATCCGATAAAAAAACCAGTTATCCCGATGGCACCGCCGGCTGCTGCACCGGCAACGGCTCCATCCGTAGTGGAAGGATCGACTTCTTCAGCTGTTTCTTTCAGCTTTTTTGTATTTTTGGCCATCATCGATATTTCATCAATTGAGTAGCCTTTGCTTTTTAATTGTTCAACAGCTTTCACTGCTTGTTCTTCTGTATCGTATATTCCAACAATATGATTATTCATTAATATGCCCCCTTAAAAGAGTAAACTACTTATTCTTTACCCTTTCTAAATAATAATAGTCATAACCTATTGAATTGGGTTTAATTGGGATCATATTAATGGTGCATTATCACATTGAAATTACTTACGAACCAGCTTTATCAACTTTTTTTGCATAAATCATACTTAAAATATCGTTAAACATAACGGTTTCCACTTTATATTGATTTTCTTCTAACCATTTCACTAGTAACGATCGATCTGCATAATATTCATCCTCAATCGCTTCAATTGCCTCAGTATTCCCTTCCATACGAAGCGCATCCATGACCTCAGCTTGATGTGTCTCATCCAGAAACATTAAGTCCGCTATGCAAATTTGACCATTTGGCTTTAGCACACGTGTCATTTCTGATAAAGCTAACAGCTTTTCTGAATCAGGTAAGTGGTGTAGGGCGTAGCTTGAAACCACAGTATCGACTTGACTATCCAATAGAGGCAACGCTAGAAAATGTCCATGACGCACTTCAATCTCTGGATGCTTTTTATTACAAATTTCTAGCATTTTTTTCGATTGATCAATCCCAATGACATTGATTCCTTTTGCCAAAAATTTCGCTCCAAGGTTTCCAGTGCCAACCCCAATATCAGCACAGACCGCATGTTCATCCAGGTGAACTGTCCCTGCAATCCTCTCAAGTGCCTCATCATAGCCTTGATGCACATTGAATCCATGTCCCTCTTGTTTGATATGGTTGTCAAAGTCCTCCGCCCAGCTATCAAAACCCCATTTATCCTCCCAGCCCTTTCGAAGATGCTTCAACTTCTTCAAATGCTGTGCCAGGTCATAGAAATCACGATCAGTACATTCCACCATTCTATCAATTGTATCGATCATATCTTTAATTTCCAGCCATTGCTCAACAAGTGCCGAACGCTGAACATGCAAATATCCCTTGATCGTCATGTCTGGATCTTCCAGTACTTTTTTTATCCCCTTTACAGGTAGACCAATCTCTCGCAATGCTAAAATTGTACTTAATCGCGACACATCTGTATCAGAAAAATAACGATACTCATTTTCTGCATCTTTTTTTGGTGCAATTAACCCCTTTTCTTCATAGAAACGGATTGCCCGAGGGGTGGTGTTCAACTGTTTTGCCACTTCTTTAATTTGCATGAAGCTCTCTCCCTTCTTCATCATAGTAAACCCTCCCGTAACGGAAAGGTAAAGGGGAATTTCTAATTTCTTTTGTTAGTGGAAAGAAATATACGGCTAGTCGCTGGACACGGGAGCTGAA
Organism: Oceanobacillus sp. FSL K6-0127; assembly: GCF_037983385.1. Classification (NCBI taxonomy): domain Bacteria; kingdom Bacillati; phylum Bacillota; class Bacilli; order Caryophanales; family Bacillaceae; genus Oceanobacillus; species Oceanobacillus sp. FSL K6-0127. The sequence continues at coordinate 59,455 of NZ_CP150287.1, forward strand.
CATGACTATCCGTGTAGCCAAGGTACTATCCAAAGCATTCAAACTCGATATTTTTCTGCATTGAAAAAAATTAGCCTGACAAGAAGATCAGGCTAATTCGAAAACGGTTCAATCCGTTCCAAGGCCATTTTATAAGCCTTTATTTTGTATTTTTTTAGTAATTGATTAACTATATGGGTATGAGCGTTTTTCATGCTGGATGGAAATCCATTTGAAAGTTGTAAATGCGTCGAGGCTCCATTCGCCATTCAGACGGCCAACTCCGGAGTTTTTCACACCACCAAAAGCTACGTTTGGTTCATCATTTATCGTGCCATCGTTAATGTGAATCATTCCTGTATCCATCAATTTAGCAAGTTCTGCACCGCGTTCAATGTCTTCTGTATGGATAGCGCCGCTTAAGCCATATGGACTTTGATTTGCATACTCGATAACTTCTTCATCACTTGAAACCCTTAGGATCGAAACTACCGGAGCAAAGAACTCTTCATTTGCAATCGCCATATCTGGTGTAACATTTGTAAATACAACCGGTTCTACGATATTTCCATTTACATTTCCTTTTATAACCGGTGTCGCACCTTCAGCGATCCCTTTTTGGATAAGATCAACTGTATTTTTTACTTGTCGTTCATTTATTAATGGTCCAATGATTGTACTTGGATCTTTAGGATCCCCACAAGTTAATGTTTTAACTTTAGCAATATACTTTTCTACAAATTCATCATAGCAGGATTCATGTACAATAAGTCTATTTGCTGACATACAAATTTGCCCTTGATGCGTGAATCGACTAAACACTGCAGCACTGACTGCCAGGTCAATGTCGGCGTCATCCAGAACAACAAGTGCACTGTTACCACCGAGTTCCAGATGCACTTCTTTCAGATTTCTTCCAGCAACTTCCCCAATATGCTTACCAGTAGCTGTAGAACCCGTGAAGGAAATAGCACGTGGCACCGGATGTTCAACAAAATTATCGCCGATTTCAGAGATTTCTGTAGTGACGACGTTCAATAACCCTTTAGGAAGGCCAGCCTCTTCAAACATTTTGGCAATCATGGTTCCCCCAGTAATCGGAGTGTGCTCATGCGGTTTTAATACTACACCGTTTCCAGTAGCGAGTGCTGGAGCAACGGATTTCATCGATAGAAAGAATGGGAAATTAAACGGGCTAATTACGCCAACAACACCAACTGGCACACGGTAAACTCGATTTTCTTTTCCATCAATAGGAGAAGGTAAAATCGAACCATTCATTCTCATCGGGAATGTGGACGCTTCTTTAAGCATGTTTTTAACCAGCCCAATTTCAAATTCAGCTTTTAATCTGGTTCCTCCAATTTCATCGATAATTACATCAACGAATGCTTCATGATTTGCTTCTAAATAAGCAACAGCCTTGTCAAAAACATCCCGCTGAGAAACAGGATTTGTTTTTGCCCACTCTTTCTGAACTTGCTGTGCAGCTGCGTAAGCATGATTCAGGTCATCGTTGCTTCCAGCTTTATATGTAGCAAGGATCTCCCCATTAAAAGGATTCTTATTTTCAATCTGGAGATTGCTGCTTCCTTCTCTCCATTCACCATTTATGTATTGACTTTTCAGTGATTTTAAATCAATCATTCTATTCAACTCCTATCAATATTTTAGCTGTAAATTCTCTTTGGCCAATTGAGCCAAGTCAGAGACATTTCTGTTGATTTCTTCCATCGTTGCCGTGAGTTCTTCGATTGCGGCTGATTGTGAATCAGATTCAAGATTTGTCTTCTGAATGTCCTCATCCAGACTGGAAATGATCTGTTCAATTTTTGTAGTGATGGTGTGAATCTCTTCTACCTGATTTTTGGATCCTGCTGCCATTTTTCTAATTTCGTCGGCAACTACAGAGAAACCTCTACCGTGTTCCCCTGCTCTAGCAGATTCTATAGCTGCATTTAACCCAAGCAGATTGCTTTGATCTGCAATTCCTTTTACTACATTTGATACGTCTTCAATAAGTTTGATACTGTCATTTACCTTATTAGATTTTTCTGAAATAACTCCCATATTTTCAGAAAGCTGGGATATGGATACTGCCATTTCTGTAATCGTGCTTGTTACATCTTCGACGACTGTAGAGAGACCATTTGCAACCTCAGACAGTTTATTGGCTTTTTCAGTGTTTTGACCAACACCGACTCCTCCAACAACTTGCCCATTTTCATCACGAAGCGGAACTGCCATTGAAACAAGGTTTACCCCCAAGATATGTGCCGGTACAATCATTGCTTGATTTTTGTTTTCTCGAATGGCCTTCGTTATAATATCCCCTTCCAACAATGGATCTCCAGGCGATACATTCAACGCAAATGTAGTAGCGGGGAAATTAACAATCAGTTTTTCAGTGTCATAAACACCTATTGTGATATCATCATTAATCAGTTGCTGAAAGTATGGGGCTGTACTAATAATTGCCTGCAATAAAGGATGTAGATTCTCATTTACATTTGTTTGCTTCATTAACCATTTCTCCTCTTCACATAATGGATAACATAGATCGGACAATATAATTCCGATTACTCTCAATAATTTATATCGGTAAGATTTTCCAGTTTTCAAGTGAAATGATAAAAAAATAAAATCAATCTATACACGTACCATTTTTTATTGTTACTGATTTATAACGCCTCTCGCTATTTTCATATCAGATTATTTAATCAAAATGCACAACAAACAAAGCTTGCATGATATAATAACTCCCGGAATGTTATACTATAGGCAAACACAAAAAGTGAGGTTTTACATGTGGACGTACGAATTCAAGAAATTGTTGATTTCACAGCAGATAAATTTAAGCTTGAAGCTTTTCATTTAAAAAGACATGCGATCTACCGCGAGAAGATCGACCAAAATGGCGAATCTTTTGTTTTAAATATGGAATGGTTTCCAAATGACGCCATTATTTCAGATGATGACTTAAATCCAGCTGGAACGATTAGCATCGATATCGATATTCACTCGAAATTAATACGCCGGCTGATTTTCGTTGAGGGTGAGAACAAGCTAGAAACTGATTTACCGAAAGCTGGTAATACAGAACTTGCAATTGAATGGATCGAGCAAGAAACTGGATTGGAGTTTGGCAGACAGTTTAAATTAGTGCAGGAGGAAGATAAAGAACTATTTTTCCAAGCAGCTGTGGATAATATTTCAGTATTTCCATCTGGATCGATTCAAGTAAGATTTAATGATGTGCATAAGCTAACGTTATTCTCAATTGACGGTCATTTCCCAAATGAGGATCAATTAAATTGGGAGCCGTTTGCATTAACACCGGAAAAAATTGAGCCTATTGCCAAAGCACAGACAAAGCTGTTAGAGATTCCATTAGAAGACGAAGAAAAGTGGAAGGCAGTATATGGAATAACAACCGTATTCGTAACAAATGATGGGAATAAAACGATTTCCTATGAACAAGTGGAAAGTTCTGAATCCTATACACAGCATGATCTTGTCTTACAATGGGAGAAAACAATCGAAGAGCCCTTAGCAAGAAAAGATATTGATCTTTCACAAGAAGTTACAGTAGAAGAGGCATTCGCTAGTAAAGATGCGCTAGTGGATATACCGCTGAATGATGACGAGCAAAAACAAGTAATCAAAACGGTACAAAACTTTATGCAACGCGAATATCCACAGGCCAGCGGTGATTGGAAGCTTGCTGCATTATGGCGTGAGAAAGCGTATATCATCGCAGAGTTACGACCAACCAAGCCAGATGCACGTGTCATTGACCGGAAAATCAAGCTTTTAATGAATGGTGCAGATTACAAAGCGCTCAACTATGTGGATAATCAAGCACTTGTGGATATGTTTAAACATTTCGAGCATGCAGACGAGCCTAAGTTTTCTGAAGAAGAGGCATTTGAAAAGCTTGCTAAGCATATTGATATCACGCCTGTCTACGTTTTTGATAAGACACAAAACCGCTACATTTTATGTGGTAAAGTAGACTGTGGATATGGTGTGGATAGTTTTAGTGGAGAAATAATTTTATTGGACGAGTTATAGACAGCAAAAATCCCCTTTAGTTTATAAAAGGGGATTTTTGTTTACTCAGAAAGCCTATGATAGCGCCTTCTTCCTTATAGATCATCAAATCCATTCAGATCACTTGTCTTCGTATATTGTCTTGATTTCTGTTCAAAGAAATCTGTTTTCGTCCCATCAAAGTTATCCACATATGCACGGATCCACTTCATTGGGTTATCAACATGTTGTGGATATATTTCACTTAATCCCATCAAACGCAGCATTTTGTTTGCACGATATTTAATATATCCTGCCATTTCCTCTAAATCAATACCTTCTACTTCTGCCAATACATAGTTTGACCATTCGATTTCTAAATCAACCGATTCACGGAAATGATCATAAACCCAGTCCGTAAATTCTGCCGTATTGTATTCAGGATTCTCTGCCAATGTCGCACGGAATAGTTCACCAATAAAACGGCCATGCTCCAGTTCATCACGATTAATGTAGCTAATCATCGTTGATGTACCCACCATTTTATTTTGACGTGCCAGATTGTAAAAGAATGCAAAACCAGAATAGAAGAACATGCCTTCTAATAAGGATGTGTAGACTAAAGTTTTTAAGATGTTTTCCACAGTTGGTTCTTCCACAAATTCATTGTACTGCTTCGTTAAGTTTTCATTTCGTTTAAGCAGAACTTCATCCACTCGTCCAAGCTGGAATGCTTTGTTTTGTTCATCTAATGAGACAACAGATGATAACACGTACGAATAGCTCTCATTATGCACTGCTTCCTGCTGTGCAATCACAGCCATGATAGATTGCACAGAAGGGTCTGTTGCATACAACGAAATTAAGAGTGCTGTTCTTGTTTGTGGTGCATCCAATGTGGATAACAATCCGATTATTTTTAAATAGGCGTCGCGCTCTTCCTCTGTTAATGTTGGGAATTGCTTCACATCACTGGACATATTCACTTCGTCCGCTTGCCAGTAATTACCCACAAGTCGCTTGTACATTTTGTACCAATGTGGATAAGCAATATCGTTCCAGTTTAAAATCCCACTTGATTTTCCACCGAATAATCCGGTCGATTTATTTGGATGCAATGGTTCCAATGTTTTAGCCTTTTCAAGCATAGCTCTTGGCATGATGCAACACTCCTTCCAACCATAATTCCACTTTTTCTTCTTGACTTCCCCTAGGGGACTGCTCAATTTTCAGAGCCGTCCATTTACTATCATAAAATCTCACTAACTTATCCACAGCTTTACAGAATAAGTCATCCCCACCAAATTGGGTATCACCTGTTCCAAAAACTGCAATATTATTTGGTTTATAGCCGATCTCAAGTATAAGGTCTTTCACTTCGTCTGGTGTACTCCCCATTTCCCAAGTAAACGTTCCAAGGAAAACAAAGTCATAGCTTTCCGGGTCAAATGGTGCATCGATTCCGATTCGATGCATGTCCACAGAAATACCTTCTCGCTTTAATTTGCTTTCCATCAATTCCGCTACTTCTTCTGTGTTTCCACTGTACGATAAATATGCGATGATAGCCCTCAACTTTGACACCACTCACATTCTTCGACATCATTCGACGTTGAACGAACATAATAAGTTGTTTTAAGTCCTTCACGCCATGCTTGTAAATGAAGATCTAATAAAATCGATGCACGGATGGTATTTGGCACATAGAAGTTAAATGAAATACTTTGATCAATATGCTTCTGTCTAACTGCATTTTGTTTAACAGACCAGCGCTGATCAACGATATATGCAGACCTGCGATAAATATTGTACGTGTTATGATCGAGTTCCGGTGCAGTGACAGGAATCTTAAAGTCTTTCTTCTCTTCGCTGTAGAACACATTGAAAATTGGATCGATACTTGCTGTAGAGCCTGCAATCATTGCCGTAGTCGAGTTAGGTGCTACTGCCATTAAATAACCATTACGCATGCCGTGCTCCCCAACTTCTTCCTGTAATGCTGTCCATTCGTCTGTCACATAGCCTTTCTGTTTAAAGTAAGCCCCAGTGCTCCACGTACTTCCTTCAAAGGCTGGGTAACTTCCTTTTTCCTTACTAAGCTCCATACTATTTTTAATTGTTAAGTAGGCAATTTTCTCATACAATTCATCTGCATAGCTTACAGCCTGATCAGATTCCCATGCAATATCTTCTTTTGCCAATAGATGATGCCATCCAAATGTACCTAACCCAATTGCACGATACTTTTTATTGGTAATTTCCGCTTGCATAATTGGTAATGTATTAATATCAATAACGTTATCCAGCATCCGAACTTGGATTTTAATCAAACGCTCTAAAACATTATCCGGTACAGCTTTCCCTAAGTTAATCGAGCTTAAGTTACAAACAACATAATCACCAGGCTGGTATTTCTTTACGATCGTGTTTTCTTTTTCCAGGTATTCTTCCACAAACTGTGTTGGTGACTGGTTTTGCGTAATTTCTGTACATAAGTTAGAGCAGTAAATCATTCCTTGATGGTTATTGGCATTTTGACGATTTACTTCATCACGGTAAAACATAAATGGTGTACCCGTCTCAAGCTGGGATACCATCACACGTTTCATAATATCAATAGCATTTACTGTTTTACGTGATAAGCTTTCATTTGCCACACACTCTAGATATTTTTCTCTCCATGTTCCATTCCCTTTTTCTTCATCATAAAAATCTTCTAAAGAATAGCCCATCACTTGGCGTACTTCATGTGGATCGAATAGATGCCACTCACCGCGCTGTTCAACCTGCTCCATGAAATAATCCGGCAAGCAAACTCCCGTGAAAATGTCATGGGCACGCATGCGGTCATCCCCATTATTCAGTTTCAAGTCAAGGAAAGACTCAATATCTTGATGCCAGACATCCAGATAAATAGCAATCGCACCTTTTCTTGTTCCGAGCTGGTCAACACTTACCGCCGTATTATTCAGCTGCTTAATCCATGGCACAACACCACTGGACATTCCTTTAAATCCTTTAATAGAGCTTCCTCTTGCACGGATTTTTCCCATATAAACACCAATTCCGCCGCCGTTTTTAGAAAGCTTCGCAATATCTGTGTTACTGTCATAAATTGACTGCAGGCTATCATCAACCGTATCAATAAAGCAGCTTGATAATTGGCCATGCGTTTTTCCAGCATTCGTTAAAGTTGGAGTCGCTACAGTCATATAAAGATTACTTAATGCCCAGTACGCTTCTTCTACAAGCTTCGTTCTGTGAGACGGATCTTCGTCCTGCATCAAATACATTGCGATAACCATCCAGCGTTCCTGCGGCAGCTCGTAAATGTTTTTATCATGATCGGTAGCCAAGTAACGTGTAGCGACCGTATATATGCCAAGATAGTTAAACAGGAAATCTCTATTGGGATCAATCATATTGCCGAAATGATCGATTTCAGCTTTCGTATATTTCGAAATAATATTCGGCGCATATGCTCCTTCGTCTGTTAACACCTGAATTAATTCGTAAAGAGATCCATAGCGTGCTTCTCTGTCATACTTACGATTTTCTCCAGCTTTACGGTAAAGTTCCTGTAAATAGATGCGTGCTGCAACATAAGTCCATTCTGGATTTGCCTCGTCTATATTTTCTAATGCAATTTTAATTAATCGGTCTGAAATTTTCTCAATTTCCATTTCTGGCTTTATTGTGCGTAATGCTTTCTCCATAAATTGATCAATTTCGACAGAGATCCCCTTTGTTGCTACCTGAACAATTTCTTCGATTGTGCTAGGAACTTGTTTCGTTTCTGTTACCATGTTAACTGCCTCCCTATATATAAAACTATGTAAATATCAATTATATCTCGCTCTCTTACTGGATGAGCAATGATGAATACACTAAAAAAACGAATCCACCCAAAAAATGAGGGCAGATTTTCTGATCTTATTTCCTTTACAAACTATCCTTCTATCGTTATGCTATATTAGTTGATAAAAAATCAACCACTCTTCCGATAGCCTCAGATTGTAATAGACTCCTTTTACAAGATCACGATTACCTTACCCATTATACAATATATAGTATTAAACATCGTTTTCACTATCCATATCTTGTATTCAACGATAGCATATAACAAAAATTTAAGCAACTTAATTCTACGTTTAAATTTGAAATTTCTCCAATCGCATATAGAAACTCTTTAAAAACTCATAGAATCGTTTTTCAGTAGGAAGCAACGAACGTTCTGCTGAAATCATGACTCCAACCGTACGAGAAACATTCGGATTTATAATTGGGACTTTTACCGTTCCATGTGGTAAATGGTCGATTAATGTAATTTCTGGAATAAGCGTTACACCCAGCCCAGCAGATACAAGCCCTTTTATTGCTTCGATATCCTCTCCTTCAAAGGACACTCGAGGCTGGAAGCCAAGCTGGTTACAAGCTTCAACAACAACATTTCTTAGTATAAATCCTTCACGAAACAAAACAAAGGAATCTTTACGTAATTGATTTAGCTTTATGCCAGGTTCGTTTGCAAGCGGATGGCGCACTGGCAATAAGGCAACCATGTTTTCAGAAAACAAAATGGTCCCCTTTAATTTCGGCTCATTTTGTGGAATTGGACCTAATAGCGCCATATTGATTTCACTTTTCTTAACCGCTTCAACCAATTCATAATAAGTACCCTGCTTCAATTTAAATTTCACATTCGGATGCTGGTCTCGAAAAGCGGAAATGGATGTTGGTAGCATATTGCTAGCTAAGCTGCTTGGAAAACCGATATGGACTGTCCCTCTTTCTGGATCCGTATATTCTTTAATAACCTGTTCTGCTTCATCAATCACATGGACTGCCTTTTCCATATGCTCCATAAATATTTTTCCTATTGGTGTTAGCCGTACATTTCGACCTTCTCGAATAAACAAATTGACTCCGAGTTCTTCCTCGAGTTTGAACAGCTGGCGACTAACAGCAGACTGCGCAATATGTAATGCATCTGCGGCTTCCGTAACATGTTCCCTTTTTGCGACTTCGATAAAATACTTAATTTGTTTTAGCTCCAAATTTACCGCCTCCCCCGTTATTATCTCACACTGGCATTGATTATATCTATTTTTTATATTGTTTCGATTAATTAATTTTTGTAAAATATATAGTATATTGTATTTTTTGTTGGCGTGCGAAGGAAAGAAATGAAGGAGGGCATGATGCCATATGACAAATTCTTATATACTAAACAAAAAAAATAACATTGATGAACAGGTACAACATTATTTAGATGAGGTATATGAAACTGTTGTTTCGCGCAACCCAAATGAGACGGAGTTTCATCAGGCTGTAGCTTTAATCTTCAAATCCCTTTCCCCTATTCTTGAAAAATATCCACATTATATGGAAAAAGGAATTCTCGAGCAACTGGTTGAACCAGAACGTGTTATTACATTCCGTGTACCTTGGATTGATGACAACGGAAAGGTAAATGTAAACCGTGGATTCCGCGTCCAATTCAATAGTGCGCTCGGACCTTATAAAGGCGGCTTACGTTTTCATCCATCTGTAAATGTAAGTATTGTTAAATTCTTAGGACTTGAGCAAATCATTAAAAATGCACTAACTGGACAGCCAATCGGCGGCGGTAAAGGTGGTGCTGACTTTGATCCAAAAGGAAAATCAGATAATGAAATCATGCGTTTTTGCCAAAGTTACATGAGCGAGCTTGCTAGACATATTGGTCCAGACACCGATATTCCTGCTGGAGATATCGGTGTAGGAGCAACCGAAATTGGCTATATGTTTGGTCAATACAAGAAAATCCGTGGTAATTTTGAAGCAGGTGTCCTGACCGGAAAAGGTTTAGGCTATGGTGGAAGCCTAGCCCGTAAAGAAGCAACTGGATACGGTGCAATCTATTTTGTTGAGGAAATGCTAAAAAGCAAGGGCTTGAGTATTCTTGGTAGTACAACCGTTGTATCCGGATCTGGTAATGTTGCAATTTATGCAATGGAAAAAGCAATTTCTCTCGGGGCAAAGGTTGTCGCTTGCAGTGATTCGGATGGATTTATTTACGATGAAAATGGAATTGATTTAGATACGATAAAAGAAATTAAAGAAGTGAAGAAGGCCAGAATTGAGACCTATCTTATTAAGCACCCATCTGCAGCTTATTTTTCTGGTTGTAATGGAATATGGGGGATCCCTTGCGATGTTGCTCTACCATGCGCGACACAAAATGAGCTTGATTCAGAGTCTGCAAAAAAACTAATCTCCCATGGAGTAAAAGCAGTTGCTGAAGGGGCAAACATGCCTTGTACACCTGAAGCAATTGATATGTTTTTAGAGAATGACGTTTTATTCGGTCCCGCTAAAGCGGCCAATGCTGGTGGTGTAGCAGTATCCGCTTTAGAAATGGCACAGAATAGCATGCGTATGTCATGGACATTTGAAGAAGTGGATGAAAAGCTGCAACAAATTATGAAAGGTACGTATGAAAGTTGTTTAGCAGCTTCTATAGAGTTTGAAGCAGAAGGCAACCTAGAAATCGGATCAAATATTGCAGGATTTAAACGTGTGGCCGATGCAATGGTCGCACAGGGCGTAATTTAAACTAAAAAAGCATGCAGCACTCTTTTTGAAAGTTGCATGCTTTTTTAGTTTATTTAGATTTAGTAAACTTTAGGGTAATGAGGATGACAGGAATTATTTTTCTGGTTTCAGCCCGGTTATCCAATTAATAAGAGTCTCAGTCGGCGGTCACTATATCGATGGGTATTGGTGACCGAATGGCGAGAATCCCTCTTCTTTCGAGCTGTCATGCTGATAATGAGTAACCCTAAAGCGAGGATCCTACTTTTTTCGGGCTCTCATACCTTTAATGAGTGACCTTAAAGCGAGGATCCCACTCTTTTCGGGCTCTCATACCTTTAATGAGTGACCTTAAAGCGAGGATCCCACTCTTTTCGGGCTTTCACACCTTTAATGAGTGACCCTAAAGCAGGGATTCTCTTCTTTTCGGGCTTCATATCACCAATAGCGACCTAATCAACTGATGTGTAAATCTTGGTAACGATAATTCAAATTTTTTGAAACCATATCCTGTCACAGAAATAAAAATACACACGACGTACTCCCATTGGAATTGTTCGTGTGTATTCATCAATGCTTTAAACATTATTCAGCCTAAAACAGCACGGTCATCTTCAAATTGTTCACCGCGGATCCGCTGGAATTCCTGTAATAGATCTTTAACAGTCAACCTTTCTTTATCTTCACCATTTGCTTCAAATATGATTTGCCCTTTATCCATCATAATAAGCCTATTCCCAAGATCTAATGCCTGCTGCATGTTATGGGTAACCATTAAGGTCGTTAATCCCGACTCCCTTACTACTTTTTCGGTAAGTGAGGTGATTAGTTCTGCTCGAGATGGATCGAGTGCTGCTGTGTGCTCATCAAGAAGCAGGATATTTGGATTTGTAAAAGTCGCCATCAATAAAGAAAGCGCCTGCCTCTCCCCACCTGACAGTAAACCAACCTTAGCAGATAGGCGATCCTCCAAGCCTAAATTTAATGTTTTCAAATAATCACGGAACATATCCTTCCGTTTCTTCGTTACACCAAACTTCAATCTTCTTTTCTTATCGCGTGAATAGGCCATTGCAAGGTTTTCCTCTATTGTCATGGATGGTGCAGTGCCTGCCATTGGATCCTGGAAAACCCGGCCAATAAAGGCAGACCGCTTATATTCTGGCAGATGGACAACTTGTTTCCCACCAATAATGACATCTCCTACATCTGGAAGGATATTACCTGAGACGACATTCATTAATGTCGATTTCCCTGCTCCATTACTGCCGATAACCGTTACAAAGTCTCCAGCAGCCATTTCGAGTTCAATGCCATTCAATGCTTTCTTTTCATCTAATGTTCCTTCATTAAAGGTAACAGATATATTCGTGACATTAAGCATGCGAATCTCCTCCTAGCTGCTTGCGTTTTTGAATGCGCCGTTTCTTTTCTCTCTGCACCTGGAGAACTTTTGGTGCTACTAATGCAATAATAACGATCGCGGCCGTAATGAACTTCATATCCCCTGTTTCGAGGAAATCAACGCGTAGTGCCAGCGTTACAATAATCCGGTAAATAATTGCGCCACCAATCACAGCGAGTGTCGCACGCGCAATTGTTTTTGTGCCAAATAGTGCTTCCCCGATAATAACAGATGCAAGCCCTATAACAATCATTCCAATTCCCATATTCACATCTGCAAAGCCACCAAGCTGCCCTATCAGAGCACCCGATAATGCAACAAGACCATTCGACAACCCAACACCAACAATAGTCAGATTGTCTGTATTTGCTGATAAGCTGCGAATCATTCGCTTATTGTCTCCAATGGCACGTAGCGCTAACCCTACTTCTGTTTTTAAGTAGAAGTCTGTAACCAGCTTAATAATAACCGTCACAACTGCCATTACGATTAAGATTGCCCATGTAGAAGGAAGTCGATCTAACCCAAAGACAACAAGGAGGCTATTCAACGCATTATCGATTCCTGTCACAGACCAGAACGAGCCAAGCTGCTTGAAGATGGTTGTTTCATGAAGCATGGATAAAGTAGGTTGACCTAAAATACGTAGATTGATAGAATATAAAGCCGTCATCATGAGAATTCCGGAAAGCAACGCATTTACCTTTCCTTTTGTATGCAGTAAGCCTGTAATACATCCTGCTAGAAAACCAGCAAGCAACGCGAATAAGGTTGCCAGAATAGGAGGAACTCCATTTACAATTGAGAGCGCTGCTACCGATGCACCCGTTACAAAGCTGCCATCTACTGTTAAATCTGGGAAATCCAATACACGGAAGGTTAAATAAACACCTAATGCCATAATGGCATAAATAACACCTGATTCAACAGCTCCAAACATGGATATAAACATAATTCTTTTCCTCCCGCTACTTTTGTGCCTGTTCATCCCCTGTACAAAATTTTAAATATGGGGCTTTCAATGATGAAGGGAGCCAGACAATAATCTGGCTCCAAAAAAGGTTACCTTTTGATTAGAATTATTCTATGAATTGCGCGGTATCATCCCAGTCACTATTCCACTCGACACCTTGCTCTTCAGCGCCTTGCTTATTAATAAACAATTGAATTTCAGGAGGATACTCCGCCGGAATATCACTCGGTGACTTCTCCCCAGTCAAAATTTCCGCAGCCATTTCTCCTGTACGATATCCGATTGTATGGTAATCAATTCCAAATGTAGCAAACCCACCTTTTGCTAAAGAATCAGGCTCGCCTACAATCAGCGGAATATCTTGGTCGTTCGCCACTCCTATAACACTCTCTAAAGCTGAAACGACTGTGTTATCCGTAATAATATAAAAAATGTCCGCTTCTCCTACAAGCGTATTTGCTGCTTGCTGTACTTCAGAAGAGTTCGCAACTGTTCGCTCAATAATTTCAAGTCCTGTACCTTCAGCCGCTTCTTTAACGGTTTCAACCTGTTTAACTGAATTTTGCTCACCAGCATTGTAAAGCATCCCTATCTTTGCGCCGTCGAAATAGGTGCTAATAAATTCAACCGTTGCATCAATTTGATCAGGATGCAAGTCAACAACGCCTGTAATATTTTCACCTGCTTCATCCATAGATGGCACGAGTCCAGCATCAACCGCATCCGTAACTGATGTAAAGAGAATTGGAATATCACTTGTTGCTTGTAGAGCTCCAAGTGCACTAGGTGTTGAATTAGCGAAGATCAAATCAACTCCATCTGCTACAAAACCATCTGAAATCGGTTTGACATTATTTTGGTCACTTTGCGCACTTTGAAAATCATACTCTACCTCAAGCCCAGCATCTTTCAAAGCTTCCTGAAACCCTTCATACGCTGCATCAAGCGATGGATGCTCGACGATTTGTGTCGCACCAATTGTATATGTATCTCCACCTTCAGAAGCCGTGTCATCTGAACCAGATGTATCGTCAGATCCACAAGCTGCTAATATAACCAACCCAATAATTGCAAGTAGCATCATTACCTTTTTCACGTTCGTTCCCCCCATTTGCCTTTATTATTTTCTAAATATTTAAACGTGATTATAGCACACTATTAACTAATTTGCGATAACTTTTTAAAACTTCTTAAAAGCCTTTCTTATCAGCTTTTAGTGGTAGATCTACAAAACTTAATTACCAGTGCTTTATAACCTTTTATTACCAAATACTTCCACTAAGTATGATTTTCTTATCAAATATATAAATAACTTGCAGTTTGACCCTTTGTTCTTATTTCTTTTATACTACAGGACTATTTTCTGTTTAGAGCACATGAAAATTGAGCCAGTTGTATCAAGTGTTTATCTTTATTTTCCCTTATAACCCTTTCTAATCTTCCCAATAATTAATACTTAAATTAAATTCCGCAGTGGTCTATTGAATATCATTAAGTATATAGCAAGCTCTTTGATTACATTAGGACTGCCAATTAGTACCTTTCCCTAGCCTCTTCATTGCTTTTTATATGATAATAACCTTTAACAGGTTGAAAAATTCTGTACCCTCTTCCATAAACAAATGAGCGACAACTCCAGTATCAGAGTCAGTATGAATATTTCAACCAACTCCTCCCTCAACTGCACATAATTATAGATTTCCCCATTAAACACCATCCGGTACCTGTCATCTCCAAAAAGAAAGGGCTGCTGGCCTCTCTCTAGATCAATAATGCTTAACCTGTGAAAACACAAGTGCAATATGATCAACACGATAAAAACCAGCTTCATCCGGGCCACGGTGATTAATTAATTGATTTGCTTGTTGACAACCTACTAAAAGCTCTTCAGAATATGGAACCTTCTCATTTAGCAATACACCTACAAATCCACCACCTCCCACCAATTATTCAACTACTTTAAAGCTTTCCAGCATGTAATGAAATCTTGCTCCATGCCCTTCCGCTGCTTCTAGGAAGTATACTTGCTTAATCACAAACACTTGCCCTTCATCTTCATCTGTAACATAATACCGGTGGATTGGCGTATCCCATTGATGTCCTGTTTTGCCTGCATCGTTTGTATACTCAAGCCCAACCCCTTGAACCATTTCTGCTTCGATTGGCTCTGTTACACGCTCTTCTTTTTGCAATTCCATCTCTTCGTCATTTTCAATCTCGGCTTTAATCGAAGCTACAACTTCTTCCGTTGACGTTCCATCAAAACGCATTATTTCCATATAAACATCTGGATATCTATCTTCTAATGGTTCTATCAATTCAATACGATCACTTTCTTCTCCCTCAACCATCTTATAACGCTCTTCATCAACGTAAATGATATAGCGTAATTCCTCATTGGTTTCAAGCTGGACATTTGTCTTTTCTTTTTGCCCTTCAAGTTCAATTTCTTCCTGCTTTTCCTCAACAAACAGTTCCTTTAAGTTTTGGAACATTGCTTGCCCATGATCTGTCAGTGCTCCGAATAACAGTAGCATTATTACTGCTGCTGTACTCAAGCCCACAATAACTAATCCTCTCCATTTCTTTTCAGGGTTGCTTCTTGCCCTGCGGCCGGATGCGGATGAGTTCTGAAATAACTCGTCACTGATTTTATTCCATGTTTCCTCTTTTAAATGGGTGGCGTCATTTGTCTGTTGTTGTAATAATAATTTAATTTTTTTGTTTAAGTTGTCTCTACTCATCTTGGGCACCCCCTATAACTGCCTTTAATTTTTGTCTAGCTTTGTACAGTCTAGACTTAACGGTGTTAATGTTTAATTGCAGCATGTCGGCTAATTCCTTCTCTGAGAAGCCATTGATATACTTTAAAACTAAAATCGTTCGATGGTGCTCATCCAGCTGCTCCATCGCAATTTCCAGCTGTTTATCATCCTCTAGTTCCGTTTTATCTTGATTCAAATGGTCTAATAATTGTTCCGAATCAATACTGATTGCTTCCTGCGATTTCTTTTTCATATATCTTCTTGATTCATTGACTAAAATTTGATAAAACCATGGCTTAAATGGCTTTTTACTATCATAGGAATCAATGTTTCGGAATACCTTGATAAACGTTTCCTGGACGATGTCTGACGCGTCACTCGCATTATTTGTTATGGCGTAGGCTGTTCGCAATGAATAATCAGCATAGATGTCATAGAGCTTCTTAAAGGCTTGTTGATTTCCCTTTTTTATTTTCTTGATGAGTCTTGCTTCCTGATCCCCCAACAGCGTAACCCCCTTCTTCAATCTGTCTTTACTATATATACCTTTTCTATAAACAAAAAGTTTTCAGGTATAAAAAAATATCGAATAAGATTTTCATCCTATCCGATATCATAATTACTGTTTTTTTCCATTATTTGTTCATACTCGCAAAGAAATCACCTAATGGGTCTTCATCCTCTTTCTCTTCCGGAATTACTTCTTCATGTATATCCAGACCGTCGAGATTCAGGTCATCCAAATCGATTTCCGCTTCAATGCTTCGCTTTGGCTTTTCAGTAGGGGCCTCTTGAACGAATGATGCTTCATCTAAGTTCGCAGCATTATGATTCAGTCCAGCTAACAATGTCGTTGCACGGAGTGGATCACTTAATAATTGATGAAGCAAACTGCCGATGAGCGCCTCTGAATGCTCGTGCTTGAGCCAACTTCTCTGCTCTTTTGTTAGTTGCTTCGGCAGGGGAATCGTGATTGTTTCCCTTTCCCTTTTAAAGGTTTCACCTACCCCCTCAAGCACAAAACCCGCAATCGTACTGGAAAAGTTTCTGCGCTCTTTTTCTTTCAAATGCTGTAATTGTTTTAATAGATAATCAGGTGTATCAGAGGGAACTCGAAATGTGATCGATTGTCCACGCTCTATACTATTTTTCGACATGATCTCACCCTATTTATTTTGCCTTTTCGGTCGTTTTTTCTTCCTTTGTATCTTTTTCTGCTTTACGACTAAAATCGGTGATTAACTTATAATACGCATTTGCCATCATCCAGATGCTTTCATTCTCATCCTCAAAGAATTCGATATTATAGCCATCTAGTTTATTATTTAATGCTTTAATGTAATCTTTCAATACGGCAGAACCGCCACCTACAAAATAGCAAATTTCAGATTGTGAATTTTTCGCCCAGACATTTCTTAAGAAGCGATATTCTTTTTTCGCCAAATCAAGCAGGATGTGATCGGTAATATCATGGACATTCGTTCTGCTACCTCTAACCATGATGTGGTGGCGATCATTCTTTCGAGTTATAATATCAACCACATCGCGACGGCTGTCCAATTCCACCCCATGCCGTGATCTGATTTCTTCACGAATTGCTTCTAGTGATTCAGATACACCGAGATTAAATCCTTGTGCCTTATCATCATCCACATTTCGATTTCGGATGACAGCAATATCTGTTGATAAGCCACCAATATCCTGAATTAAAATTTGCTTATCAATTAGTTCCTTGTTAATAACTTTTAAGTCATTGTCCATAATTAAATTGACATATGCCGCAAATCCTTCTGGATAGACTTTTACTTCCTCAAATTTAATGTTTACTTTTTTGCCTTGGTGCTTCGGTGTAACTAGAAATTCTACTTGGTGTACAGAGCCTAATAATTGGGAACGGTAGCCGACATCTTTCCCCTCTTTTACTTCTCTTAATGGAAGGCCTGTCCCTAATGTATACGTAGCATCAATTACATCATTTTTTTCTTTAAAGTCATTTGTAGACACTGCATCTAATGCCAATGCAGCAAAAAGCATGATCAACGTTTGATCTTCTTCCGATTTGCTGCTGCCTGGATCGAGCTCTTGAGAATTGTTCGTTTTCGTTGCAAGGTTCCCTACACGATATACAATATTATTTTCATCTAAAGCAGGGGAGTGTACACGGATATGGATATTATCCAATACCTCTTTCTCATCTAATTCTTCAATCCCAATTACAGGACGATCTTCTAGATCAGGTGCAATCACATTCGGAATGTATAATTCATTTTCTAATTTACCAAAGTTCCCTTTCAGTGCATCGTTTCCAACATCCACTGCTGCAATTCTTGATTTCACCATTTTTGTAAAACCCCTCTCTTATTTCCATACAGTTATAGAATACTCTTTTTTCATACTATAAACAACAAGACTATTTATGCATACTTTTTTGTATACTTGTTTACATTTTGCATTCGTTAATACATCAACGTGTAAACGTGTTTGCAAACATGTATACTTAATTGTAAACAAGTTTACTTTTAAAGTATACATGTTTACACTTTTGTAATCAAGGGGTGATTTTACATATTTAGGTATTACTATGATATTTTGGAATTTAAATTTAGACCCCTTCCCTCCCCCTAAACTTGTTTTTACAATGTAAATTTCCCTTTAATGTATTGTTTGATTCTGAAGTGAATAATTAACATTACAACTATTGGAAAAAATAACTAAAAAACCTAAGTTTTTTCACAATATTTTGCTAGCTTATGGTATGATAGTTTTAGTAGGATTATATACCTATTACTATTTTATCAGTTGTAAACATCTATGTTTCTTTCGTTGGAGGGTAGTACTACTAATGAACAGACTTAAAGGTTATATCATTACTATATTTATGATTTCGTTAGCTGTTTCTATTATATCTGGTCCAATCAACATAGATTTATCACGATATACCAAAATATTTCTCGTATATCTACTTTTCACCACTCTATATTCCCATTTAAAAACCGTTATTCGAACAGGAAATGTCAATGTTGATTACAGTATTTCTTACAGTTTCTCCTTTGTTTTAATAACCGGACCTTTAGGATTGTTTCTATTTGAAATTATGAATCGCTTTTATATTTATTTTTACCGAAAGCGAACAGGGACAGCGGATGAAGATGAATTCTTACATACCTTCTATAACATCGGAGGACCCGCCCTCCTTCACACGATTGGGTATTACTTATTCTACGAACTTTATCCATTTGTTGGGGGAATACCATTCGGCTTTTGGGGGTTATTTATTGCAATTGTAGCATTCACGGATTTTTTATCCTCCCTTTTATTGCTGTCTGTATTTAAGTTAACAGGGAATATAGGAACAAGACAGAATGCGATTAATTTTATCAAAGGAAGAAGTATTTTTGATACGCTAAAAATGGCTTTATCCAATGGATTATTGTTTATTTTCCTTGCAGAGCAACATTGGGAAGCAGTCATTGCTTTGTTTGTCCTCAACTATCTTGTTAGCCGATCGGCTGCAATTAAAAATCAAAGCATACAGCATAAAATTGAGCGAGATCGCTTTGAACAGATGGCTTATACTGACTTCTTGACAAAAACACATAACCGTAGCTACATGAATAAGATTATGAATGAATTGAACAAAACAGATGAAAATATTGCACTTATTGTCTCAGATATTGATACGTTTAAAAATATTAATGATACCTTTAATCACGCTGTCGGAGATTCTGTTATCCAACACTTCGCAAAAACATTAAAAAACAATCTTGATGAAGCAGATTATTTGTTCCGAAGCGGTGGTGAGGAATTTACGATTATCCTGAAAAATCGAGATTTTCCTTCTTGTGTTGCACTTTTAAAGCAGATAAATCATGAAGTGGAGACAAATCCAGTACATGCTGAATACAAAGGTGAGGATACAACAATCTATTATACAGCTTCATTTGGTATGTATTATTTCAAAACAAATGACAAGCTAAATATAAAGCAAGCATACATTCATGCTGATGATCTGCTGCTCGAATCCAAAAGACTAGGAAGAAACCAAGTCACGGTGATGGAGGATAAAGGAGTTTCTGCTGAACGAACTACTGAAGCTATGAAAGGTTATAAAATATAAACAGCGCCAAGCTAAACTGGCGCTGTTTATTTATATTATTTACATTGCTTTTGATTTTTTTATTTGTTTACTTCTTAATTGTCCACAAGCTGCATCAATGTCGGCACCATTTTCCCAACGGACACCACAATGGATCCCTCTTGCTTTCAGTGTTTCAAAAAATTGCTGGATTGAACTAGACTCACTTCGCTGGTATTCACTATGCTCGTCAACCGTATTGTACGGTATCAGATTTACATATGCTAGGTGTCGATGGTCTTTAATTAGATTAGCAAGCTGAATTGCTTCTTCTTTATGGTCATTGATGTCTTTAAGCATGATATATTCGTACGTGATTCTTCGATTTTTCTTTTCTAAATAATAGTCAACAGCCTTCATAAGCTTTTCAATCGGGAATGCCTTATTGATTTTCATTATTCGGGAACGAAGCTCGTTGTTTGGTGCATGTAAAGATAAGGCAAGGTTTACTTGGATGTCTGTATCTGCAAACTCATACATTTTGTGAGCAAGCCCACTAGTTGATACCGTAATATGTCTTGCTCCAATGTTCAGACCAGCATCATCATTAACAACATACAGGAAGTCCATCAAGTTCTTATAGTTATCGAGTGGCTCACCGATTCCCATTACAACGATATGACTCACACGATCCCCTTCACCTTTCGTGTCCAAATGCTTTTGCACGTTCATAATTTGTTCCACGATTTCTCCACTCGTTAAGTCACGACTTTTTGGAAGCAGTCCACTTGCACAGAATGTACAACCGATATTACAGCCTACTTGCGTCGTTACACAAACAGATAAACCATATGGGAAACGCATGAGAACCGTTTCGATTAAATTACCATCAGCTAGTTTAAACAAAAATTTGATGGTACCGTCCTTCGATTCTTGTCTGATTTCCTCACCAAGTGTATGCAGGACAAAGTTCTCTTCCAGCAATTCAATGGTGTCTTTGTTTACATTTCGCATCTCACTGAAGTTTGAAACGCGCTTTTTATACAACCAATTCCAAACTTGATCAGCGCGGAAACGTTTCTCGCCACGCTCAACAAGCCATTCCGTAAGTTGCTTATATGTTAGTCCATAAATGGATGTTTTACTCATTGTATACCCTCATTTCGCTTCATTGCTACTACTATAGTACATATTACTCTATCTCTCCTTTCGTAGCAAATGGTTTTTGTTGAAGGCACCTCTTGTTATTGCTCCATAGGCGCGTGTGCAAAAGGAGAATAAAAGGACTGCGAACTACAGGCGTAGCTCCCCGCAGCGGAACATATCGATTTAAAGGTTCCAATGCGCAACATCTCAGCTCGAAAACGATTTAAGCACACGTTTCGTACCAATTCACAGCACAATGCTATAAGCATTAAAAGACATGCTGCATAAGTACAGCATGTCTTTTAATGCCAATTATGGCAGTATCGTTTCACCCATTAGGTATCGGTCGCATTCTCTTGCGGCTGCTCTTCCTTCATTAATTGCCCATACAATAAGACTCTGACCACGTCGCATGTCACCGGCTGCAAATATACCTTCCACATTCGTTGTAAACTTGCCGTAGGTTGCTTTTACAGTCGTGCTTTTTGTTGTTTCTATCTTTAGCTGCTTAATTAAATCTTGATCAGGTCCTTTGAATCCGATGGCAATTAATACAAGGTCTGCTGGCCATACTTTTTCAGTCCCCGGAATTGCCTCACGAATCTTTTTACCGCGTTCGTAGCGTGTTTTTACGTTTATCGTGTGCACTTCTTTTACGTGACCATTTTCATCACCAACAAATCTCGTTGTTTGCACAGCATATGCCCTTGGGTCCTCACCTTGAAACGCTTCTGCTTCTGTATGTCCATACTCGACACGGTGAATTTTTGGGTATTGCGGCCATGGATTGGTCTCTTCCTCACGCAGCAAATTTTTCTTTTCGTAAATATCAAACTGTGTAAGGCTCCTGCAATTATGTCTGACAGAGGTTGCTAAGCAATCGGTTCCTGTATCTCCCCCACCAATCACAATAACATCCCTATCCGCTGCAGAAATATAATTACCATCTTCTAGATTGGAATCAAGCAAGCTTTCCACATTGGCATGTAAAAAGTCCATTGCAGGGTAAATCCCCTTTAAATCACTGCCTTCAACTGGCATATCACGATGCAGAGTAGCACCGCCGCACAAGATGGTTGCATCAAAATCAGCACTTAAATCATCAATTGTTACATCTTTTCCTACTTCTGTATTCGTAATAAATTCGATGCCCTCTTGCTCCAAAATTACCACACGTCTCATTACAATCTCATATGCAAGCTTCATTTCTGGAATTCCATAGGTTAGGAGCCCGCCAACACGCTTATCACGCTCAAATACGGTTACGGAATGTCCTGCTTTATTTAATTGATCTGCAGCTGCAAGCCCTGCTGGTCCAGAGCCAATAACGGCAACACGTTTTCCCGTCCGGGTTTTGGGAGGTTTAGGAACGACCCACCCCTCAGCAAATCCCTTTTCAATGATAGAACGTTCCACGCTTCGAATTGCCACAGCAGGTTCATTAATTCCAAGGACACATGCCCCCTCACATGGTGCCGGACATGCAATCCCTGTAAATTCGGGAAAATTATTCATCTGATGCTCACGGTCAAGCGCTTCTTTCCATTTCCCTTCGTAAACAAGCTGATTCCATTCTGGGATAAGATGGTAAACTGGACAACCTGATGTTACCCCGTTAATTTCCATCCCAGAATGGCAGGTAGGCACACCACAATCCATGCAACGCGCCCCCTGTTGCTGTACCACTTTGTCCGTCATCGGTATTGTATAATCATCCCAGTCCTGTATTCGCTCTCTGGGATTTCTTACCGAACGAGTTTCCCGTTCATATTCCATAAATCCGGTTACTTTCCCCATTTAATGCCCCCTCCTTTTTGAACACACACTTTTTAAACATTTTCATCTAGATGATTTCTAGTTTACGATTCTTCTTTTCTGCAACGTTACCTTTGCTTTCCTTAAAAGCTGTCATTTCTGCTTCAAATTTATCTAAGCCACTATCCAACAAGTAGTTAATTCGTTCCCTCATTTTCACATAAGCTTTCGGAATGATTCTGACAAATTGCTTCGAGTAATTTTCCCAATAAGCAAGTATTCTTGTAGCGTGAGCGCTGTCTGTGTAGCTAATATGCTTTTCGATTTGTTGATAAATAGCATCCAATTCCTCAGGATCATCAACCCTGCCGACATTTACCATGGCAGGATTCATCCGATCACGGAATGTATTATCTTCATCAAAGACATAAGCGACGCCACCAGACATTCCTGCCGCAAAGTTTCTTCCGGTTCCACCAAGGATAATAACTTTTCCACCTGTCATATATTCACAGCCATGATCACCAATACCTTCTACCACTATCGTTGCACCGCTGTTCCTTACCGCAAAACGCTCTCCGGCAATTCCACGGATATAAGCTTCTCCGCTTGATGCGCCGTAAAATGCAACATTTCCAATTATCGTATTTTTCTCTGGTCGGAAGGTTACAGACGGAGCTGTTTTGACAACTATCTTACCTCCAGATAAACCTTTACCAACAAAATCATTCGCATCACCAATAAGGTTAAGCGTCATTCCTTTCGGGATAAATGCACCAAAGCTTTGACCAGCGGACCCATTGAAATTCAATTTAATTGTATCCTCGGGCAAGCCCATTTCACCGTACCGTTTTGTTATTTCACTACCGAGGAGTGTTCCCGTAACCCGATTGATATTACGAATAGCAACGGTAAATTCAATTGGGTTCCCTTCCTCAATTGCTGTTTCGCAAATCGGAATAAGCTCTTGATAATCCAACGTCTTCTCAATACCATGATCCTGACTTTTGGTTGCATAATGGTCAATTTCAAATGGCAGCTCTGGACGATAAAGTAATGCCGATAAGTCTAAGTCCTTTGCTTTCCAATGATCTAGTTTGTTTGTCTCGAGCACATCCGATCTTCCAACCATTTCATTTATAGTTCGAAAACCAAGCTCTGCCATTAATTCTCTTGTTTCTTCAGCAATGAATCGCATAAAGTTTACAACATGTTCTGGGTCACCATTAAATTTCTTTCTTAATTCCGGATTTTGCGTTGCAATTCCTACCGGACATGTATCTAAATGACAGACTCGCATCATGACACAGCCTAATGCAACGAGTGGTGCTGTTGAAAATCCATATTCTTCTGCGCCTAATAAGGAAGCAACGACTACATCCCTGCCCGTCATCATTTTCCCGTCTGTCTCCACTGTAATCCGGTCACGCAATCCATTTAAAAGCAGCGTTTGATGTGTTTCAGCTAGACCAATTTCCCACGGCAGTCCGGTATGCTTTAAGCTTGTGCGCGGCGCGGCGCCAGTCCCACCATCATAACCACTGATCACAACATGATCCGCACGGCCTTTTGCAACACCTGCTGCAATTGTTCCGACACCAACTGCTGCAACGAGTTTTACACTAATACGAGCATTTGGATTAGCATTTTTCAAATTGAAAATCAGCTCAGCAAGGTCTTCAATCGAATAAATATCATGGTGTGGCGGAGGTGAGATTAGTTCAACACCCGGAGTGGAACCACGAACCTCTGCTACCCAAGGGTATACCTTCTCTCCAGGCAGCTGACCACCTTCACCTGGCTTTGCCCCTTGAGCAACTTTAATTTGAATCTCATCGGCATTGACTAAATAATTGCTCGTTACCCCAAAACGTCCGGAGGCAACTTGTTTTATTGCACTTCTCCTTAAATCTCCATTCTCATCAGGCAGAAAACGATTCGAATCTTCTCCACCTTCTCCGGTATTACTTCTGCCTCCAAGCCGGTTCATTGCGATTGCTAAGGCTTCATGCGACTCTTTACTAATTGAACCAAAGGACATCGCCCCTGTTTTAAAACGCTTCACAATCGCTTCAATTGGTTCCACTTCTTCGATTGGTACAGGTGTACGTTTTTTAAAACGTACCAAACCACGAAGGGATTGCAGATTATTCGAATCATCCGTGAGCATGCTTGAATATGTTTTAAATAGCTCATAGTTATTGCTGCGGACAGCATGCTGCAATGTTTGTATCGTCCTCGGATTATATTGGTGGTCTTCACCATTCTCACGGTACTGGAATTCATCTCCCGCTGGCAGGTTGTTATTTCCCCCACGGTTCGTTTGAAAAGCAATATCATGTCTTATTAGCGTTTCTTTTTCAATTATCTCTAGGCCAATCCCGCCAAGTCGAGAAGCAGTTCCTGTAAAAAACCTGTCAATTACATCATCACGAATACCGACCGCTTCAAATATTTGTGCACCCCGATAGCTTTGAATTGTTGAAATACCCATTTTCGATAAGATTTTAATTATCCCGTCTGTAACGGATGATACATATCTTTTATGTGCTTGTTTTTCCGTAACAGCTTCCAACTCACCTTTTTCGATTAATTCAGTAAAGGTGTTCAATGCTAGATACGGATTAATCCCTTCCGCCCCATATCCGATTAGCGCAGCAAAATGGTGCACTTCTCGGGGTTCACCAGACTCTACAAGCAGGCTTACTTGTGTACGAACTCCTTTACGAATTAAATGATGATGCAAACCGGATACAGCTAGTAATGCAGGAATCGCTGCTTTATCTTTTGAAACTCCCCGATCAGAGAGGATGAGTATTGTAACTCCTGCATCGATAGCCGCATCCGCTTTGTCAAATAACGCTTCTAGGGCTGATTCCATATTACCTTGGCCTTCTGCTGCATCAAAAAGACAGGACAATGTTATGGTCCGAAATGCCTTCAACTGCTGCTGTCGTATCTTCTCAAGCTCCTCATTTCGTAAAATAGGTGTGTTCAATCGAATATGCCGGCAATTTTCTGCTGTTGGCTGTACGAGATTCCCTTCCGCTCCAATCGTTGTTTCTGCCATCGTGATAATTTTTTCCCGAATCGCATCCAGTGGTGGGTTCGTAACTTGTGCAAAGAGCTGTTTAAAATAGTTATACAGAAGCTGTGGTTTTCTAGATAAGACAGCTAACGGAGAGTCATACCCCATAGAACCAATCGGATCTTTTCCTTCTGATACGAGAGGCTTCATTATTTTAGTTAGTTCTTCACGTGTATAGCCAAACGCCAATTGCTGCTTGAGTATTTCCTCCCCATGATACAGCGGAGCTTTCTGATGCCCATCTGGCAAATCCTCCAGTTTGATTTTGTTTTCTAACCAGCTCTTATATGGCTGTTCGGATGCGATTTGCATTTTAATCGTTTCATCAGGAATAATGACACCCTTTTCCAAGTCAACGAGCAGCATTTTCCCAGGTGTCAATCGATCTTTGTACAAAATATCGTCTGCAAAGATATCCAATGCCCCTACTTCAGAACCAAGGACAATCATGCCGTCCTTTGTTACATAGTACCTTGCAGGTCGGAGCCCATTACGATCGAGACATGCTCCGATTTGATTGCCATCTGTGAATACAAGTGCTGCTGGCCCATCCCAGGGTTCCATTAAGGTACTATGGTATTCATAGAAATCACGCTTTTCTTCGCGAATCATCGCATCATTCGACCATGGTTCTGGTACCATCATCATGGCGCTGTGTGCGAGTGATCTTCCTGATAGATGCAGAAACTCAAAAGTATTGTCAAAAATGGATGAATCACTGCCATCAACATCGAGTACCGGCAAGATTTTCTCTAGCTCTTCTTCGGTGAAATATTCAGACTGACAAAGCTTTTCACGAGCCTGCATCCAATTTACATTTCCGCGTAACGTATTAAATTCTCCATTGTGTATGGTGTATCGATTCGGGTGAGACCTTTTCCAGCTTGGAAAAGTGTTTGTACTAAAGCGTGAATGCACGAGTGCTAAAGCAGATTTAAACTCCGGATGATTCAAGTCAATATAAAAGGCATCCAATTGTTCTGGAATAAGCATTCCTTTATACACAATCGTACGTGTCGATAAACTGCAAACATAAACATCTTCGTATTTCGGTTCTTCTGCAACGACTTTCTCGATATATTTCCGGATAACATACAGTTTACGTTCGAAGGCCATTTGATCTTTTATAGCATCCGACTTTTGGATGAAAAATTGACGGACTGTGGGCATACTTTTCGCCGCGACAATACCGATGAAGGATTCATTTGTAGGAACAGGACGCCACCCTAAAAAGGTTTGCCCTTCTTCTTGCACAATACGTTCAATTATCTTTCTGCATATCATACGAAGTTGCCGGTCACGGGGTAAAAATACCATCCCTACCCCATAATCTCCTTCACGAGGAAGGTCGATGTTTTCCTTCGCGCACTGCTTTTGAAAAAAACGGTCAGGTATTTGTGTCATTATTCCTGCGCCATCTCCAGTACTTGTATCTGCAGACTGTCCTCCACGATGCTCTAAATTGCATAGAATATTAATCGCGTTTTGGACAATATTGTGGGTTTTCTTGCCATTAATATTCGCAATCATGCCTATACCACATGCCTCATGCTCGAAATCAGGTCGATATAGGCCCTGTTGTTTTGGGAATCCATTCCTTGTCATCACAACAGCTCTCCTCCCTCTTATTTGTCATACATCATAAAGAAACTGGCACTATAAACAGGTTCTTCATCTGTGTTCGATATTATATCACAAAAAATCTGTTAACATAAAATTCAGATTACATTTTTTGTTAATGTAAACGATTACATTTTGGTTTTTTGTAATTTTTTTTTGGTAAAAACCCATGCGTACCAAGGGTTTTGGAATTCAATCACTTTTTTTACATTTTCTTAGATAATTAATGCCATTTTGTTATGAATCATATTTTCTAAAGAGATTAATTAGGAATATATTCCTTTTTCTCGCGCTCGAAACACACCTATATTAACGTTAGAAAATTTTATCTTTTAATACGTTAACGTCATCAACAGCAAATGATGGTATAATAGCCTTGTTAGCGTTCCAGAATGTATCTGTTTGTTGATTCTGCATCAAAAGCAATACTATACACCGAATTCAAAGCAAGAAGAAAATATAAATTGCATCAAGATGAATAGGTTATTCTTCATTCTTGCAGATAGAAAAGTTTTAAGCTTTTCTATCTGCTTTCGCTTTTTATTAAATACCATTGATTCGTCTTTCGATGGAATTAAATTATAATAAGTGTGCGTACCTAAAAGAGATTACTATAAGAAGGGGTTGTTACTTTGAACAAGCCAAAAAGAAATGATCCATGTACATGTGGCAGTGGCAAAAAATACAAAAAATGCTGCGGATCTTCAAATGTTACTACAATAAGTCCTGAAGTTTACAATTCGGAATTAGAGAATTTCCATATAAAACTAATTTCCTTCGCCATGCAACAATACGAATCAGAACTAGAGGAGCTAACTCTACGATATCCTCAGCCATTCATTGGAGAAAATGAGGAACTATCCAAGATTTACATGGCAGGCCTAACGTTTTGGGCGATACCGAATCTTCCATTTTTGAAGAATGACCAAACGATTTTTGCAACATTTTATCAAAAACAGGAATCAAAAATGAGATACACAAATACAAAAAATACATTCGCAGCCTGGGCAAACACGGTTCCAAGTATATTCGACATTCTTACCATTGATAAAGAAGCACAGCAGGCTCATTTGCGTGATGTCTTAACAGATGAAAACTATATCATTCCGTTTACGGAAGAGGATGACTTTAAAGCAGGAAATCTAGCTATTGGCGTTACCGTTCCATATGTCGGTTATCACAACTTCCTGTTTACAATGGTGGAATTATTCGATAAAGACAGGGAGAAAATTATAGCGATGACCAAATCTTACGCTCGTATGGAAGGCGGTCTAGCAGAAAACTTCCCAGCCCTTTTAGCTGATATCCTAGTATATGAAGACCCTAAATTTGAGTGGCCAAATCCAGCACAGGAAAAGGTTGCAGAACTATTCGAAAAGCAGATGCAGGAAAAAGGAATGGATGAACAAATTATCTCAATTGGTGTTAAGCTCTGGAACATTTACTGCTCCAAGGAGAATCCAACATTTAAAAAACTCGGTTCCTACGCCGCGGCACTCGACTACTTTGTACAGGATAAGTTTCAGGAAGAGCCCGCTACCCAAAGTCGGCTCGCCAAGGAGTATGAGACAACTGCTACAACCGTTTCTTCCAATTATCGAAAGCTTACAAAAGTGTTGGATAGCGAATGGAAGCAGCTAATGAACAAAAGTGAATGACGAATCAACAATGGTGTACATAGCATGCAACTGCTAATACAAGATGAACCGCAGGATTGATTTAAGAACAAAACAGATATTTTACGATTCCCAACATCTGTTTTGTTCTTTTTGTTTTTCGCATTCGATAAATTATCCATAACAAGCTAATTATTGGACTATCCTCCTAAAAACACTTATCATTTCTTACTAATAACCATATATCTAGGAGGGAAAATTTTGACTGCGCATCCTACAAATACGTTTAATAATATTCCTTTGTCTGTACTTGATTTAGCACCAATAACAGAAGGAAGTGATGCTACTGCGTCCTTTAAAGAGAGTGTCGAACTTGCTCAGCATGTGGAAAAGTGGGGATTTAACCGCTTCTGGCTAGCAGAGCACCATAATATGCCGGGCATTGCTAGCTCAGCAACGTCCGTGCTCATCGGCCATATCGCTGGAAATACAAAGCATATTCGCGTAGGTGCAGGTGGTGTCATGCTTCCGAACCATGCAACCCTCGTCATCGCGGAGCAATTCGGCACGCTAGAATCTTTATTCCCCGGGCGAATCGATCTTGGACTAGGTCGTGCACCCGGAAGCGATCAAGCAACAGCTTACGCATTGCGCCGGACCTTGAATATGGGACCAGAGGACTTCCCAATGCAAGTGAACGAGCTGCAGGATTATTTTTCAGAAGAACCAGTATCACGTGTTCGAGCGGTTCCTGGACAAGGGCTCTCGATTCCAATTTGGTTGCTTGGTTCCAGTGATTTTAGTGCACGACTTGCTGCCCAAAAGGGATTGCCCTTCTCTTTTGCCAGTCATTTTGCACCAGCATATACCATCCCAGCTTTACAGCTGTATCGTGATCGTTTCCAACCTTCGGATGTGATGCAAAGGCCGTATGCAATGGTTGGTGTAAATGTCATTGCAGCTGAAACAGATGAAAAGGCTCAGTATCTAGCTAGTTCGCATCGTATGCAGTTTCTAAACCTGAGACGTGGTGAGCAAAAGAAACTGCAGCCGCCAATTGATAATATCGATGAAATTTGGTCACCAATGGAAAAAGCAGCGGTAGAAGAATCACTCGATCCTCGTACAACAATTGTCGGTAGTCCCGACACAGTAAAGAAAGGATTAATTGCTTTCCAAGAAGCAACTGGAGCTGATGAAATGATTATCAGCTCACAGATTTACCATCTAGAAGATCGCCTGCGCTCTTATGAAATTGTCGCTGAGCTAATGGATAAATAAACAACAAGCCTGCATCCTTTTTTATAGGATCAGGCTTGCTTTACATTGTAAGACCACAACCACTTACCCAGACTTCTTTTCCAGTAGCTTTTTAATATCCTGCAGCTCCTTTTGCATCTCGGCTAGCTTTTCATCAGTCGGTGAAGGTGTCTCCTCCCGGTTTGCCTCCTCAACGTTATTAACAACCACTCCAACGAAGAGGTTAATGATTACAAACGCACCAATGATAACAAAGGAGAAAAAGTATACCCATGCAAACGGCTCTGCTGTTAATAGCGGTCGCATGACACCACTTGACCAGGAATCAAGTGTTAACAGTTGAAAAAGCGTTAGCAACGTGTCATGCAGGGTTCCAAAATATTCTGGAGCAGTTGTTTGAAATAGCATTGTGCCAATAACAGCATAAATATAAAAGAAAATACCCAGCAATAGCAAGATCGTCCCCATTGATGGGATCGTAAGGAGCAGCGCATTTACCATCTTTCGAAGGGATGGAATAACCGAAATGGCTCTCAAAACACGCAATACGCGTAAAATCCTTAATACCGTAACATAATGTGCCCCAATTAATACATGTCCCCCTAGAATAATGACAAAATCAAATAGATTCCATGGCTCTCGAAAAAATGATCGAATGGAATTACTCCCAGTTAATCGAATGAGAATTTCTACCGTAAAAACCCAAAGCAATACTTGATCAGCTATGTATAAGATTGTTGCATAGTTTACTATAAAGTATGGATATGTCTCAAGACCAACTAATATCGCATTCAAAATAATTAATCCGATAATGCTATTTCGAAATAATCGATGCTTCGCAATAACTGCACATCGCTTTCTCACTTGATTCATGAAGGTTGTGTCCACCCTTCTTTTCCTAATGTTATACCTTTATTTCTAGTCCAATCACACGCGCAAAGGCTAATGCTTGTTCTTCTGTAACGATACATCCAGGCAAGCTATCCCATGTCACTTGAAGCCCTTCAAAGGTGCATGTACTTAGGTCAACTCCCTTTAACGATGTATTCGCAAAGTTTACTTCATCCAAATTACATTCCGTAAATGCCACACGCTGAAAATTGCATTCATAAAAATCAGCACTGTTTAACGAACTGCTTTGAAACGCTACCTGTTTCAAATTCGCAAAACCAAATGTACTCAGTTTTGTTAGACAAGAGACAAACAATACATTTTCCAACGAAGCGTCAGCAAAGTTACTCCCTATTAGCTTAGAATCCTTGAATTCTACTCGATGAATACTTCCTTCACTGAAGTCAGCGTTCGCTAAATCACAATGGTCAAAAACACAGTCTAGTAAATCTGCTTTACGAAAAGACAGCGCATCAAAGGTAACATTTTTAAAAATAACTTCGTCACATCGAATGCTTTCAATCCCTTCTCCATCAATGTGACAATCTTTAATGATACACCGGTTATAATATATTTCTTCATCATACTGAAATACCTTTTCCTGTAATGCTCCCGATAGCTTTGGACGTTGAATTTTGAAACGTTCACCCATACAAATCATTCTCCAATCTGTTTCTCTTCTTATGGACTAGTATACTATAATCACTATTCTTTTTTTACCAAATAGTGATTCACAAATGTTTTTTCAAGGTGCTGAATCAAAGGCTCTAACCAAATAAACCTCTAGATTATCCTAGAACGTGTTTTAAGCCACTTTATAGCCTATTTTCTAATAAAACAAAGAAAAGGCACCCGAAGCACACACAAGTGCATCAGACGCCTTATTTTAAATGATTTATGCATAAAGGTCTCGAACAGTTAACGCAAATGGGACTGATCCTTCTCTTCTTCTTTTTGCGAAATAACTTCCTTCAACTCATCTTCTATCGTAATGTCTGCCATTTCAACATGCGCTCGGTAAGCAGCTCTAATGATTAAGTGACCCGCTACCGGGGCTGTCAGGAATACAAAAAGAATCCCCAATAAAAGCCTGACACTTACAAACGCTTCAGCTATCGCAAAGTATAGAAATGCACCGAGTAATGTTAATAGCACAGCTAACGTTGAACTTTTTGTCCCAGCATGTGAACGTGTATAGACGTCAGGAAAACGAATAATTCCAACAGCACTTATGACAGCCATTATTGATCCCGCCAGCATTAATACAGCAGCAATAAATTCACTTATCTCGTTTACGTTCAATGATAACACCCCTCTCGATATATTTGGAGAAGGCAATCGTACTAATAAACGCTAAAATCGCTAAAATAAGAATTACCTCTAAAAAAGCCGTGGTCCCTAGCAATACGGATATAACCGCGATACTGGATACGAGCATTACTCCAATCATATCCAGAGCAACAACACGATCTGGCAGACTTGGACCGATGACGATTCGATAAGCACTTATCGCAATTGCGATTCCGTAAAGTGATAAAGCCGTGATAAGCATCACTTCAATCATTACCTCGTCACCTCCATAATCGCTTTCTCAAATTTACCTAAGGATGTAATCAGCATATCTTTCGATTCTTCCACATCCATTCCATGAATATAAAAAGTATCTCCTTCCGGGTTCACTTCCATTACGACCGACCCTGGTGTTAATGTCAATAATAGGGCGAGAGCAGTTACTTCCCATTCCCCTTTTAAGACTGTTTCGTATTTGAATATCCCGGGCTTAATTTTAATTTTTGGACTTAGAATATGTCTAATAACAAGTATTGTTGAATGGAATAATTCACGATTAAAAATTAGGATTAGCTTAACCAATGCAAAAAACCGAGTGAGGTAGAAGCGTTGTCCAAAGAAACGGTGCATCAGAAAAACGATAACAATCCCAACCAAATACCCTGTCACTAACGTTGTAAATTTCAATTCTGTTTCATCACTAATTAATGTCCAAAGCACTGCGATAAACACGTTTAATAAAAATTGGGCGGGCATTCTAAATCCACCTCCTCTTGTAGTATGAACGACTTCTTAGTAATTGGTTAATCATTTAAAACCGCATCAATATAAATTTGGGGATTCATCAATGTATTCGCTGCATCTTGCACATAAATTGCAAGTGGTTCAGCGGCCAATCCTAAAATAACGGTTCCCGCAGTCAGCAGAACACATGGGATAAGCCAGCCTTTTTTCATTGGAATTTCATCTTCCTCACTAATAATCGTCTCTCCCCAAAAGCAGTTTAAGAAGACGCGCAGCAAGGAATAGAGAACAAAAATACTGGATATAAACGCTAAAGCAAGCAAAATATACGATCCACTATTAACCGCACCTTGTCCTACTAGCACTTTTCCGATAAATCCACTTAACGGAGGAACTCCAGCAAGAGAAAGCATAACAATAAAGAAAATCCAACCGAATAGTGGATAATTGCGAATTAGACCACTCATATAATCAATTCGCGTTTCACCAGTTACAATAATCATCGTTCCTGCAAGCAAGAACAATAATGCTTTAACAATCATGTCATGCATTAAATAATAAATCGATCCTTCCAACGCCTCTGGAGTCGCTACTGCAAGTCCGACCAGAATAAAACCAACCGCAATGATAACGTTATATGCAACAATTTGCCGAATATCTTTATACGCTATCGCTCCAATACTACCACCAATCAAGGTTAATCCTGCCAAGATACCAATTAACAAATGGGTAATTTGTTGTTCATGATAAAACAATAAGGTAAACGTCCGAATCATGACATAAATACCTACTTTTGTAAGCAATGCTCCGAACAATGCCGAAACAGCAGTCGCCGGCACACTATATGATCCAGGTAGCCAGAAATAAAGCAAGAGCCCTGATTTCAAAGCAAATACCGTTAAAAAGACAATACTGATTACGGTTAAGAGAGGCGTTTGCCCACTCTCAGCAATTCTTTCGGACAAATGCGCCATATTGAGCGTTCCAAGCGTACCGTATAAATAAGCAATCGCAATTAAGAAGAACCAGGAAGATAGAATATTAATCACAAGGTATTTCATCGATTCTCTCAATTGTACCTTTCTACCTCCAAGGGCAATCAGCACATATGAAGCTAAAAGCATAACCTCGAAGCAGACATATAAGTTAAACAAATCGCCTGTTAAGAATGAACCGTTCACACCCGCAACTAAAAAGTTTACAAACGAATAGAAAAACATATTTTCATAAGACTTTTCCACTGACGAAAAAGCATATAGTAAGCAGATGGCTGTGACGATACTTGTGGTTAATACTAAGATAACGGAAAACGAATCAGCAACAAACAAGATTCCAAACGGTGGCTGCCAGCCTCCAAAATCAAGTCGCTGTACGCCATCTGTCTGAATCCAATTTAACAAATAAATAGATATCCCGATATTCGCAATCATGACAAAGAAACTAATCCACCGCTGCGCCTTTACATAAGGCCTTAGGAAGATCAAAAGAATACCCGCCAGGACAGGGATAGCCATTGGCATGACAAGCAAATTATTCATGTTTTATCCCTCGCATTTCATTCAATTTATCTGTCCCTGTCGCCTGGTAAGTACGGTAAGCTAAAACAAGTGACATTGCAGTTACTGCAAAGCTAATAACAATAGACGTTAGAATAAGCGCCTGTGGGAGCGCGTCAACATAGGCTTCACCATCTTCTCCTCCTAGGATTGGCACACCTCCGGTTTTTAAACCACCCATTGTCATAATCAATAAATGAGCTGCATGGGAAAGAACAGCAGTACCCAAAACAACCCGTATTAAACTTCTAGATAAAATCAAATAGGTAGCAACTGATACTAACACACCTGTTAGGATGGTTATTAATGTCTCCATAGATTACACATCCTCACTAATACTTAGAATAATCGTTACAACTACCCCTACTACGACAAGTGCTACCCCAGCCTCAAAAATAGTTACAGTTGTAAGTTCTGTTTCCCCAAAGAAAGGGAGATTAAAATAGGCAAAAGACTGTGATAAAAATGGCACGTCAAAAATCAAAGCACCAAACCCAGTTCCTACGGAAAGAAAGGCACCAAAAGCTGCAACCTTCTTAAAGTCAACAGGAATTGCTTTCTGAACCGTTTCGATATCGTACACAATAAAAAGCAATACGAGTGCCGAGGCGAGGACAAGTCCGCCGATAAATCCCCCACCAGGACTATTATGACCTGCTAAAAACAGGTACGTTGCCAATGTAAGGATAATGAAAACAACAATTTTAGCCACTGTTCGTAAAATGACATTATTGATCTTCAAAGTGTTCATCCTCCTTTTTGGCTTTTAATTTGATGAATGTGTATACACCAATCCCAGCTATGAGGAGAACAACAACTTCAAGCATTGTATCAAACGCACGGAAATCACCAAGAATTGCATTTACAATGTTTTTCCCGCCTGCTAATTCATAGGAGTTTTCAAAATAACCTGAGATTGTTTCAAATAATCTTCCATTTTGTACTGCAAGCGCGATAACGGTAAAGACAACACCAACTAAAATCGAAATCACGATATTTACATTTCTTGACCTGCGAGGCACATCCTCTTTCTGCCATTCAGGCAGGAAATAATAAGCAACAAGGAAAAGCACCGTCGTTACAGTCTCCACGATAAGCTGCGTTAATGCCAGATCCGGAGCCCGGAAAAGGACGAAGAAAGCAGCTACCCCAAAACCAAGAATACTATTGATCAAAATCGCAGTCAGTCTCGATTTAGCAAATAAAATCGAAATAGCAGCTATCATCATGACGATAGCGATAATTGCTTCAAATGTCGTAATCGGCGCATTACCAGAAATATCAAAGCTATACGCGCCAGTGTAAAGGATTGTTCCCCCAATTGCGACAATGAAGAAAAGGTAAATATATACTAGATAATCACGAAGATATCCAGTCATGTAGTTGTTTGTAATAGCTGTCGATCGTTCCTCCATCCAATCAAGGATAAAGCTATAGAACACGTTAAACGACCATTTTTCCGGAAACAGGCGATATACACCAGTCCAATACTTGCGGTAGATATAAAGCAATGCTCCGATGATAACTACCCCAACTGTCATCCATAACTCTGGACTCTCCCAGCCATGCCATGCGTATATAGGCACACCTAATTCTTCACCAGAAAGCGTCGGGAAGATACTAGCCATCGCTGGGTGCAGCAAATAATCTCCAAGCAGATTTGGAACAAAGAATAGCCCAACTACAAGCAGTGCCAAGATCCCAGGCGCAACCAGCATACCAATTGGAGGTTCATGTGCAGGATGTTCCAGCTTCTCTTCCTGGTACGGCCCAAGGAATGTTTGAAAAACGATAATCATCGAATAGACAAAAGTAAAGATACTCGCTACCCACGCAATTATCGGTATTAAAACACCCCATGTATCTAGTGAGAAAAAACCAGCTTCACTTATATTTAAAGCAGCAGTAAAAAACATTTCTTTACTTAGGAAGCCATTGAAAAGCGGTAACCCAGCCATCGAGAAACTTCCAATTGTAGCAAAAGTAAATGTAATCGGCATTAAGGTGATTAACCCACCAAGCCTACGGATATCACGTGTTCCCACTTCATGGTCGACAATCCCTACGACCATGAATAGCGCCCCTTTAAATGTTGAGTGATTCACTAAGTGAAACAGCGCTGCGAAAGTTGCTTGTGTATAGAAAGTCGATTCCACAGTATAGCCAAAATGCAGCGCTGCAGAACCCATCCCAAACATACTCATAATCATACCAAGCTGACTAATTGTTGAATATGCAAGCAATGCCTTAAGATCTGTTTGGCGAACCGCATTAAAGGAACCCCAAAACAGTGTGAAGATACCGACACCTGTTACAAGCCAGAACCAGCTCACCTCTCCACCAAATATCGGAGTAAAGCGTGCAACTAAATAAATCCCCGCCTTAACCATTGTCGCTGAGTGCAAATAAGCACTGACTGGCGTTGGAGCTTCCATTGCATCTGGAAGCCAAATATGGAATGGAAACTGCGCCGACTTTGTAAATGCTCCTAATAATACCAAAATCATTGCTGGAATAAACAAAGCGTGGTTGGAAAACTCACTTACAAGCCCAATCACCTCACGAATACTCCATGTGCCTGTCATTGAATAAATCATAATAAATCCTACAAGCATCGCAAATCCACCCGCGACGGTAATGAGCAAGGATTTTCTCGCACCATCCCTCGACCGCTTGCGTTGATACCAGAATGCAATGAGTAAGAAAGAAGAAATACTAGTCAGTTCCCAGAAAACATATAAAACCATCATATTATCGGAAAGCACAACCCCAAGCATCGCTCCCATGAAAAGCATAAGATACGT
Source organism: Oceanobacillus sp. FSL K6-0127 (assembly GCF_037983385.1). Taxonomy (NCBI): domain Bacteria; kingdom Bacillati; phylum Bacillota; class Bacilli; order Caryophanales; family Bacillaceae; genus Oceanobacillus; species Oceanobacillus sp. FSL K6-0127. Next base: position 97,030 of record NZ_CP150287.1, read on the forward strand.
ATAGAAATGTCCAAGAGACTCTTTGGACGATAAATAGAAGATGGAATACAATATCACAAGTGACCCTACACCTGTAATTAACAGAGCTAGAATCAAGCTTAGCCCATCTAAATACGCAGTAAAGTTAATACCATATGCAGGAATCCAATGAACAGTATTCTCAATTACGTTTCCATTGGCAATGGAAGGAATGTAACGGGCAAGATAAATAAATAAGACCACTGATACGATAATAGCAAACCAACCAATATGGAATTTGGGGATTTTTTTGTAAATTAAAGGAATTAGTGCAGCTGCAATAAAAGGAATAATTATTGCGATGTTCAACGTCAACAAATGATAACCTCCATTCAAAATTGTTCCGGTCCCCACTCCTTAAAAAAGTGAAATTTCATTCATAGGCGATTCCCTTTCCGCCGATGAATTAGGGATTTACGGGGTGTTTATCCCCTACCTCCACGTTTTGCTTTTTTATCACGTTAATGCGTGAAAAGTTTTGGGCATAGTGAACTGGAGTTTACAAATAACATACGTTATATTCTACATCTTCAATTAAATTAATACAGAATATTTAAATACAATGATAAGAGCTCCTATCCTTAGATGGATGAAAGCAATCGTGAATTGAATTTTCGCAAACTCGCTTAAATTTCAGTGGAATGATAAGAGTGAATAAACTAAAAAAATATATAATGCGTAGAATACTACAGAAAATTGTAGTAATAATATAAACGGGATTTAAAAGGGAACTGTGATTTCCTCTGTTTATTATACAGGAAAATAATATGCTACGCACTTTTTAAAGTTTATAGAGTGAACAAATTACCAGTTAACTCTGGAATTAATAATCCAAATCACGTATGCTATAAGTGATTCATACAATTTTTATATTTTTAGGGCTTCACGAATTGATTATTCCATGTTAGAATGATACAGTTTCAAAAATAAATACACGATAATTAGTGAGTTTTTCCACTTAAAATAATTTCAACGGTAATCCGGGTCTAGCCCTTAGAAATCCAGGATCTGCTAAGACTTATCTTGGTATAGTCAGAACGGGATTATTCGTTAAATGAATAGGTCAAGAGGTGAAGGTACCGTTATGAAAAAAATAAGAGGTCGGATGGACGAAAGCATTTTAGTTTGTGTTTATTATGGTCCTAATGGAGAAAGGTTAATTAAGCGGGGCCATAAGTTGGCTCAGATTATGGATTGCCCATTATATGTTTTGACTGTGGATGCATTGCCATATGACGAATTTGATGCCGATAAATCAGGTTACGTAGAACGATGGAAGGAACTTTGCGATGAGTTAGACGTAGAAGAATTCATGATTCGCGATGATGAAAGACGTCCATTCGTGAAAGTTATTGCAGAGGTCGCACACAATCAAAATATTACACAAATCATTATTGGGCAAAGCCCGCAAAATCGCTGGGAAGAAATCACAAAAGGTTCCATCATAAACGCATTACTTCGAGAAATGACCTTTATTGATATTCATATTGTTTCCATTGATCGTACGCTTAAAAGCATCGAAGACACTACCTATGAAAAAGGAGTGCGCGCATTCTTGCAAAAAGATGAAAATGAAACGTACAGATTGAGTTTTGCCAGGTCTAAATATAATTTATACGAAGGTATCTTCTACAAAGAAATTGGAACAGACTTTAATAATGGCGTTTTTAAATTTGTGAATAGCAAAGGAAAAACGTGTCAGGTTCACGTAACAGAGGATATTATTACAGGAGCAATGAAAGAACCACCAAATGTGAAGAAATAATAAACCGCATCTTTATCTGTTGCAAAAGATGAAGTATTCCTTTTGCAGAGGATACTTCATTCATTTATGCAATAAGGTGATTCAAATGCTTACCTATTATGAAAAGCTACGACATTTCAACTTGAATGGCGTAGCTTTTTTGTAATGTTTTCTCGATGTCTAGAGTTCGTACATTTCCGGAACTCTACTTGTGAAAATAGGTACATCGCTACGAAAGCTATTTACATTTTCTAAGGCAATTGATTCTACAATCGTCTCTTCTTTCTGTTCACTACCGAGTTTTAATGTATTACCCCAAGGATCGACTACCATCGAGTTACCTGAGAATTCCACACCATCATGTGTACCTACACAATTACATGAAACAACATAAAACTGATTTTCAATCGCTCGAGCAATCTGAAGCGCCTTCCAATGCTCTCCTCTGGCTTTTGGCCATTCTGCTACAATATAGAGAACTTCTGCTCCTTTAAGCGCAAGACTCCTTGCTAATTCCGGGAAGCGGAGATCATAGCAGATAATCAGCCCCATTTTCACTCCATCAAGCTCAAATAATTGAACCTTCTCTGTTCCCCCTGTTAAGTATGCTGGCTCATTCAGCATCGGCACAAGATGGATTTTATCATATTGATAGACAAGTTTTCCTGCTTTATTCACAACAAAGCTAGTATTATAGATGTCTCCGTTTTTCATATTCGGAATCGAACCGCCAATGATATGTACATCATTTGCTTTTGCTACATCTTTTAAAAAGGAAAGGCTCGGCTCCCCATCATGGTCTGATAATGTTTCTAGCTCATCTAAGGTATAAGATGTAGTCCACATTTCCGGTAGGACAATGATGTCTGGTTTTTCCGTTCGCACGGTCTCTTCTGCCCATTGCTTAATTTTTCTTCGATTTCCCTCTGGATCACCTGGAATAATTTTCATTTGATAGATTGCATGTTTCATTATCTTTGTCACTCCTCAAATTGTTATTTAAACCAGCCTTTTTCTTTTAATCTGGAAATGGCTTCAATACGATTGCTGACATTCAGTTTATCCATAATGGATGATACATAATTACGAACGGTACCATTTGTCAGATAAAGCTGACTCGCAATTTCCTTTGTCGTCTTCCCATCTGCAATGAGTTTCATTACTTGCTCCTCACGCTCTGTCAATGGATTTCCTTCCTCATAGGCCATGTCAATCAATTCCGGCGCATAAACCTTGCGCCCGGCCATAATCGCACGAATTGAATTTGCTAATTCCTCACTTGGGCTGTCTTTTAGCAAATAGCCACTAACATTTGCTTTACGGGCTCGTGCAAAATATCCAGAACGAGCAAAAGTAGTCAGAACAATTACCTTACAGGTATCATCTTTTAAAGATTCAGCGGCATCCAAGCCGGTCTTAACAGGCATTTCTATGTCCATTATACAAACATCTGGATTTAGTTTCTCTACTAATTCCAATACCTCTTCACCGTTTTTCACCTGTCCGACCACTTCCATATCTTCCTCCATATCAAGTAGAGCACCCAATGCTCCAAGTAACAATTGTTGATCTTCAGCAATCACGATTCGAATCACGACGATTCCCCCTGTTCCGTCTGTTGAATTACACGCGGGACCTGAATGATAAGGCTTGTTTCATTTTCTGAGTCAAACGTTAAGCCCCCATTAACAAATTCTAGTCGCTCCCTCATTCCGAGAATCCCATTCCCCTTAAACGTATATACCTCGTCTTGGATACCTACCCCATTATCCATAACACAGATGGACCATTTATCCGGTGTTTGCTTCAGAACTATTGTACACTTCGTTGCCTCACTATGTTTTACCACATTTGTTATAGCCTCTTTCAAACACATACTTAATACATTTTCGACAAGTAATGGAGCATCTATTACATCTGGATCCCCCACTACGTCACAGCTTATTTGGGCAGCGTCAAGAAGTTGACGTACACGAAGCATTTCATCTTTTAATTTGGTCCCCTTCATCCCGGAAACTAATTCACGAACTTCTTTCAAAGCTGTTCTTGCCGTTTGGTGAATATCCGTAAGCTCTCTTTTTGCTGATTCTGGGTTTACCCCGATTAGTTTTCCAGCGAGTTCACTCTTTAAACCGATTAGCGAAAGCTTTTGCCCTAATGTATCGTGCAAGTCTCGGCCAATGCGCTCTCGTTCTTCAAGTACAATTAATTGGGCAATTTTTTGGTTTGCATCCTCTAGCTGGTTTTCTAATTTTTCACGCTTATTTCGATTATACATATTAAAAGGAAGTAAAATAACTCCAATGACACAAATAATAATAAACGGCAATTGCGTAAAGAAAGTTTCGGTCTGTATGGAGAACCCAATACTTACAGCTACAATTGTCGTTACAAGGTGAACAATATACAACGAAATAAAACCAGCTTTATTTTGGATATTCCCAATAAAGAAGGCAAGAAATAATGAAAAATAGACATATCCGAAATATAGTGTGACTCCAACACTAATTATTATTTCAATACCTACTGATACATATACAGTCCAGCCTCGCTTTATAAACGCCAGCCGATATGTAACAAAAAATAATACAATCATCACAATACCAATAGCGATCTCAGCTGGCGAAGAGGAACGAAGAATAAAGTAAAACGGAAGCAGACAAAATGCAATCCATGCAAAAAGACTAAGACCAGTATTTTTCGGAAAAATATGATACCAATGCTGCATTTCAACCGCTCCTTTGTTCATTGCCTGTTTTGTCTTAGTATACCAAAAACCCTTCACATGTGATATATGAAGGGTTTTATACATGTTCTATTATTTCTGCAAGCTTGTTCTTCTAGCTTCCAATCGAAGTGACAATTTTGCATCGCGCTCAAGTTTCTTAAATTCTCTAAAAGAAACAAACGATCTGCTTCTCTGATCATAAAGTCGAAAGCGAAGCGATTGTAAGCTTGTAGCTAACGTAATCGTTGTTGCTTGGTGTAATGGTGGTGTTGATTCATGGGCCTTTTCCAAGTGGTAGTTTGGAACTCTTGGACTTAAATGATGCACATGATGATAACCAATACTTCCCGTCATCCATTCGATTACCTTTGGAAGTTTATAATAAGAGCTTCCATCAACCGCAGCTTTTACATAATCCCATTCGTCCTCATTTTCAAAATAAGAGTCCTCAAACTGATGCTGTACATAGAACAACCAGATTCCTGCAGCTCCAGCAATAAACAAAATTGGTAATTGCACAAGCAAAAATGCCTGCCAGCCAACAGCCCAAATTAGTAATGCGTAAATAATCGCAATGGAGACGTTAATCAAATACGTATTCCATCGTTCTTTACGCTTTGCACCTTTTCGATTAAAACGGTTTGAAATTAAGAAAAGATATACCGGTCCTAGCCCAAACATAATAATTGGATTACGGTAAAGCCTGTACGCTAATTTCCCCCAAAACGAAGCTTCAGCATACTCGGCCACTGTCATTACCCATACATCACCAGTTCCTCGTTTATCTAGATTACCACTTGTCGCATGGTGAATGGAGTGATCCCGTTTCCACTTTTCAAAAGCAAAATGGGTGATGATGCCTGTAATTGTACCAACAACCCGATTCGCTTTTCCGTTTTTGAAAAAGGACATATGTGTACAGTCATGGAAAATAATAAAGATTCGAACGACAAATCCTGCTGCAATAATCGAGATTGGCAAGGACAACCAAAACGATATGGATAGGCTCTGGTATGCCAGAAACCATAACAGGAAGAATGGAAGTATTGAATTAATTAGTTGAATGATGCTCGCTCTTGTATCTGACTTAGCAAAGATAGAAACGCTTTTTCGTAATTGTGCTTGTTTTTGTTTACTCATTTTTTTCCTCCTTAGAAAAGGATGTGTCTTTATACTATTTTAATGTGCATCTAGATCTTTCATAAGTCATAAACGTCATGGATTGGGATGACATTTGTCATGTTCAGGAACTTATTTTGATAGTTGAGGACTGTAGGAGAGCGGGTTAATTTGGCGCTAGATGAGCGCGGGATGGTGTTTGTTTTGGTGTCATAGGAGCGCGGAATGGTGCTTTATTTTTCTTTTTGGTGTCATAGGAGAGCTATATGGTGCTTTATTTTTGTTTTTGGTGTCATACGAGCGCGGGATGGTGCTTTATTTTTCTTTTTGGTGTCATACGAGCGCGGGATGGTGCTTTATTTTTCTTTTTGGTGTCATACGAGCGCGGAATGGTGCTTTATTTTTGTTTTTGGTGCGTTCTATTCTATGTAATGCTAAAAATCCTGCTCGTTTTCAGATAAAAAAAGAGCAGGATTTTTTTGACTATACATGTGATTAGTTGTTTAGCATCATTTTTTCTAAGGCTAGTGGTTCAATGTATTCTCCGTTTTTGTAAGCTCTCATGTTTCCACCGGAAATTTCGTCGATAAGTAAGATTTGATTATTAGCGTCTCTACCGAACTCCAGTTTTATATCATATAACTCAATAGCTTTCTTCGCTAATTCGTCTTTCACGACTTGAGAGATTTCCCGGGTCAATTCTTTCAATGTTTCATATTCTTCATTTGTTAAAATTCCAAGCATAGCCAGTCCATCCTTGGAAATTGGAGGATCCTGGCGCTCATCGTCCTTTAACGTCACTTCAACAAAACCATTCAGAGCTTGAGCTTCGTCTGCATATTTTCCATAACGGCGTAAAAAGCTGCCTACCGCACGATATCGGCAAATCACTTCAAGTCCTTCTCCGAATACCGTTGCCGGCACAACTGTCATCGTTGTGTTTTCCACATCTGCTGAAATATAATGTGTTGGAATGCCTTTTTCCTTTAATTTTTCAAAAAATAATTGTGTAAGTTTTAGTCCTGCCTTCCCAGCACCTTCAATTGATAGCCCTACTGTATTTGCTCCAGGGTCAAAAATGCCATCTTCACCTGTTACATCGTCTTTGAATTTTAGTAAGTAATTACCATTTTCTAGCTCGAATACATCCTTTGTTTTACCTGCGTATAACTGCTTCACTGCTGGGCACCTCACTCGATCATTTTTAGAAAACTTGGTATTCGCGGAGTCATTAAGCGAATTCCTTAATTGCACTTTTGCAAGTAGGGAATTTTTATACAATCCTACCTGGTAAATTGACTTTACATTCGTTATTTTATCATAAAATTAGGAATGTAACCTCTGAATCTTTAGAACAGATAGCTATACTTTTCTCTAAGGTTCTTCATATAATAGGGATATAGTTATTTTTAATTGACTATAGTAGACTTTGCTAATAGAGCTTTTGCCTTTATGGAGGTGATATTTTGGATTCAGCAACCGTCATAGCTAAATTAAAAGGAAGAACACCGAGCATTCTTGGTCATCATCAACTTCGCAAATCTGCCGTTTTACTTCCGCTTGTAGAGGTAGAAGGTGAGACTCATATTTTATTTGAAGTACGATCCATGCATATGCGCAGTCAGCCTGGAGATATTTGCTTTCCAGGTGGCAGAATCGATAAAACAGATTCAGATCCAAGACACTGTGCGATTCGAGAAACTACAGAGGAGCTCGGAATATCTGATGCATGTATTGATGACGTTATTCCACTTGATTATATTGTGAATGATTTGAGCAGAATTATTTATCCTTTTGTTGGGAGAATTTCAAATTTAGAACAGATTACCCCAAACCCTTCCGAGGTTGGCGAGGTTTTCACGGTTCCGCTCGCTTTCTTTTTGGAAAGCGAACCGAAGTGCTATAAAGTAAATCTGCAAGTCTCACCCGAGACAGATTTCCCGTATCATTTAATTGTTGGGGGCGAAGATTATAACTGGAGAGTCCGCCAAATTGACGAGCTTTTCTATGAATATAATGGAAAGGTCATTTGGGGACTTACAGCAAGAATACTCACGCACTTTATTCAATTAGTAAAAACTGAAGAAAAACCATCCTGATAGTCGGGATGGTAATCAGCTACGAAAGATATAAGCAAATTAGGGAGCAAATGCATGTTCCATTTGCTCCCCTCTGTTATTTATTATTATGAATTATCTCTTTGGCAAACGCGATTGCGTCCTCCTCCGTTTCGTCCTCTAGCAGAAAATATTGAATCGTATAACCATAGCCATTGAAATCCATTCCCATAATAACGACATCCAGTTCTTCATTTACTACCTGATACTGAACCTCATGTCCGTCAACCTCAATACTTTCAGCACCTGCAAGTTCTCCGACTCTGCCTTTAGATATTGTCATCTGTATGGCTGTATTATCTAAATACATGTCACCGTAAATTAATTGTTTCCGATCGTCTCCCCATGCTTTCTTCATTTCTTCATCCAATGGTTCATCCTTTGAAAAATAATAGATGACCTCCGCTTGCATCGGGTCACCTGTTTTAACTTCTCCTTCCTCCGTTTCCATTTCATAGCCAATTAGTAAAGAGCCAAACGGGAAGTCGGTTTGCGGAATATATGGATTTATCCCTAATACATCATTTATTTTTTCTTGTACAACATCTGTTTCAGAATCACTTGTCCCCTGGCTGCAGCTAATAAGCAGCACAAACAGAGACAAAGCAACAATGACACGGTATTTTTTCATACATAACCTCCTGTCCTGGGCAATTTCAACGTCCTTTACCCTTAACCAAGCCTATAAGCAGATTTATCTTCAAGCAATGCTAGCAAACTTGCAAACAGCTTTCGTTGTGAGTCTTTTTCCCAGTCCTCTTCTACTTCTGCCATCAGCCACATAACCTCATCTAAAAATACATGTTCTATTGCTCTTTCCCAATATCTTACCTCCAACGCTGACAGGCTTACATATTCTTTATATCCTTTCAGAAAAAGTTCCCATTGTTTTGGTGTAAACACTTGATCTGGTGCTGTTTCCATCTCATTATGAAAAAGCAGCAATGCCAAGGCTAAATCAAAAATCCTTGGAATGCACACAGCATTATCCGGGTCAATTAAATATGGATCTGGCGTATAAATTAAGTTATTGGCTTTATAATCGTGCGGTGTCATAACCATCGGAAGACTAGCACGCTGTAATTCCTCTTGTCGAGAAACGATGTGTGTGAGCCTTTCCTGCAGCAATTCAGCGTTCAGCTCAAAGTTGTTTTGCTTTGCATGTTTCTCGATATTTTCAACACTTTCAACAACTTCATCAATTGTAAAGTCATACACATCGTACTCTCCTAATTGAAATACGTTTTCTTCTGGAGATAGATGATGTATTTTTCCTAATAGCTTTCCAGCCTCGTAGACTTCATGATCTTTTCCAGCATAGACTGTTCCAGTGATGAAGGGATAAACGACAAATGTTTCATTTCCGATGGTTTGCGGGTTATCCATTTCCAACTGTACAGGTATGACAACGTTTATGCCTTCTTTATATAAATACGTTGTATAGCCCACTAAAGGTTGCGGTCGTTTTTGAGTTCGTTTCACAACAACATCGTCTATTCGGTACACTGGTGAAAATGGATAAATGCTTACTGGCTCGTTTTCCATGTAAATTCCAAACTTCTTTAAAATTTCTTTTCCTGTCATCATAAACGCCCCTTATGTTTTATTACGAAACTAGTTTCCTATCTTCAACTTTTTTATCAATAAAGTGAAACTTCACTCAGTAGGGGGTTCCCTTCCCCACTGAATGTTAGTTAAACAGAATCAAGAATTTACGGGTTGTTTATCCCCCGCTTTCACAAGTTTTTGGTTCCCTCATGCTTATAGGCGGGGGTATTACAGTCCGTTAATGCGTGATAAATCTGAAATACGGCAGTAATAGACCAAACAGAGAAATCGCGCATATGAGAGAACCAATCCCTAGATACAGCGATCTAATTCCCCAAATCTCGCTGAAAACGCCTCCTATTAATACGCCAATCGGCATCATCCCTCTAATGATTAACAGACGAACAGAGAAGACCTTTCCCATAAGATGATTTGGAATAATTTGCTGGCATATCGTGAGGTTATGTACATTAAAAATTGCCATCGCTATACCTGCAACGATTTCTGTTGTGATTGCCAAATAAATCGATGTTGTTATTCCTAAATTAATATAGGTCATACCCCCAATAACGAGTGCTCCCAGCATTAGGAAACGACGGTCACGAAACTTAATTTTCCCTACGAGCAGTGTACCGATAACATAACCAAGTGGAAAACCAGCCATAAAATATCCATACACTGCATAGCTTTCGTTTAATTCCCCGGTTATATAAGGAAGCGCAATGACCAGGGTTACCCCAACACCAAACTGGACAACTGCAAGGAAAACGCCTAGCCAAACAATAATTTTTTGCCTGAAAAAATATCCGACTCCTTCAGTAAATTGTTCCAGCCAGGTTTGTCTTGTCGTCTGTGGGCGACTCCCTTCACGAATACCTAGCAGCATACTTCCGCTTGCAGCTAGTAAAAGACAGACAAGCAGTAAGGTAATATGAATTCCGATGTACTCGATGACAATTCCAGCTAATACAGGAGCGAGTAACATCATTAAACGAACCATGCCATCAACATACGCATTTGCTGTTGACAGCTGCTCCTTGGCAACAAGAGTCGGAAGTATTGCTTGATTTGCCGGAACATACAAAGGTGTAATTAAACCAACGGCGAGCTGAACGGCGTATATATGCCAAGGTGCTAATGTACCTGTCATATAGCCTATGAGCGGGATTAGGAAAATAGCTGCCCTACTCCATAACGCAATAATCATGATCCATTTTCGGCTCCAGCGATCAATATAGGGACCGATAAATAATTGGAGTAGGAGGGATGGTAAAAAATAGAGCAGCCACATGCTTCCTAAAGCCATAGGGGACCCTGTCAATTCAAAGACGAGTAAAGAATTACAAAATGTTCCGAATGCGCCGCCTAATTCAGAGGATGCATTTCCTGCCCAAATACGTGTAAAGGATTTGTTTTTATATAAGTTCATAACTCACCAGTTTCTTTTAGAATTATCGGTCTATTCTTGGTGAAGGTATAGTGCTAATTCCTTTGTTAACGAATCAATTGCTTTTGTTTTGAGCGCATACTTGGTGTCCTTCATTTCAACTAATTGTGCTGCACGCAATATTTTAAGATGGTGATGTATGGTGGATTTGCCCATTCCCATTCTTTCTGTAATTTCTTGAAGTGTACGATTTCTTTCGAACAATAATTTAATTATCCGCAGTCTTGCTTCATCTCCAAGTGCTTTGTACTTTAGCAATAAAAAGTCATTTGGCAAATACCTGTCATCGGGTGAAATGCTTTCGTTTGCGACTGGATAGTAAAACACCTTCGTGTCTTCCAAATCGGCAACAATATTCCATGGCCGATACGTAACATGTGGAATTAAAAGCACATGGTGGACGCTCGGCTCTGGAAGATATGTGATTCCAGCAGTTGCCCATTCAACAAATTCCTCTGGATCCATTTTTACTTCCATTTTCTTTTTGGCTGCTACATCTGCTTGCAGGATTTTTTCCAGTTGCTCGGGGTCATTTTCAATAACTTGTTTATACCAGTCTGTCATAACCTCAACCAGATGCTTTTTCAATTGCATTTGTTCCATGTTACTAATAAAAGCAATGTATTCCGGAAAAAATGGATTTGCAGCAGTAAGTGACTGTAACGCTTCTATTGCTTCTTTCTCTCGACATGCAGCACGTTCTCTTAGCTCTTGATACGCATCTCCAACAAATGGCAGGCAAATAAATTTTAATCTCTTTTCTGAAAGCATTTCGATATAGGAGGTAAACTCTTGAAGTGTTGTGAAATCTTTTTGATGTAATAGCTGAAGTAATGCCTTCCATGTGTTATTTTTTTCAACATATTCGAGATGCTCACGTAACCGATGTGATAAAGATTCCCGCATTTCCTTCCAGTAGCTAATCGACTTTTCCAACGAATCAATAAGGGCTGTATTTGTAATAGCCGCTATGCCCAATGCACATTCCCAAAGTGACGAATATTTAATGTGAACGCTGTACGTTTCTCGTTTTTTCACAGTTGCACTAATAACGTCCATGCAATTCCTCCTTTTTAGACTTTTCTTTATTCTATACTTATAGAACTAATAATTCAACTATTTTAGAACAGAAATCGGTTTTAAGGTATGGAGGAATTGATGGCGGAACATGATGGTGCTTTATTTTTGCTTTTGGTGTCATAGTGCGGCGGGGTGGGTGCTTTATTTTTGTTTTTGGTGTCATGGCGCGGTGGGTGGGTGCTTTATTTTTGTTTTTGGTGTCATAGTGCGGCAGATAGGTGCTTTATTTTTGCTTTTGGTGTCATGGCACGATGGGAAAGCTAAAAAGAGAAGAGGCAGTTATCAATAACTGCCTCTTCTATATATCTTACCAATTCATCTCAACCGGTAAAATGTCATCTATTTTTTTCTGATATAATATTTTATCTTCTTCTGTCATCCATAATTGAATAACGCCGTGGTCGTCTGTTGTTCGTATCAAGCGGCCAATCCCTTGACGGAGACGAAGCAGCATATAAGGCAGATCAACCTCAATGATTGGGTCGCTGACATGCTTGCGTTTTGCTTGGAATACGGGATCCTTCGGCGGAAATGGCAAGGACGAAATAATCACTTGTGTTAATGCTTCTCCAGGGACATCGAGTCCTTCCCATAAATTATGGGTGCATAGGACCGCAGACGCTTCCTTTTGAAATTTCCTTACTGTCGCACTAATCTCATACTCTCCTTCATAGAGCATCCTAAAATCCCACTCTTGCGTGTCTGCCCACTTCCGAAATTGATTCATTTCTTTCTCAGAAGAAAACAGGACAAGTGTATGGCCATGGTTACCTTTTAACTGGGCTCCGATTTGTTCCCACTTCATCGTCTGTTCTTGTTCTATATGACCGTTTAGCTTCATATTTTCTTCATAATCAAATGGAGAAGCTACCGTAAACGAGTCAAAGTCACTAATTCCTAAGCTCTCTGCTAAATAGGTGAAATCTCCACCTTGTGAAAGTGTTGCCGACGAGAAGACGAATGGGATATTTTGTGAAAATACTTCCTTCTCCAAAACATCTTCTACTAAGCGCGGCATAACAACTAGACTTGTTGTCGTATCATTTTCTTCCAGCCAATAGATGCCTTGGTCGTCCTTCAATAAGTTCATTAAACCATAACTGAAGAACTCCAAGTATTCCTCAATAATCTTCGTATGGTATTCATCCATGGAAAATAATTCTGCATCAAAGACCAACTGTTCCAGTAATTGCTGAACCATTCCATTCAACCTCTTAGCCATGTCCACCATGGTGTCCGTTCGAGGAATGTCCTGACGGTTCGATCCTTCTACAGGTACAGCTGTCTCACCTAATAATTCAAACCATTCGTCATTTAATGCTAAAATATCTTCTACTAAAAGCAATGATTCTTCACGAACATCCTGACCCATATAACCTGTCAACACATTGGTCAAGTTTTCAAAGTTAAATCGATAGGTCAGCCCTTTTTGTGCGGCAACTTCTAAAAGATGCCCCTCATCGAATACAACAGAACTTGCTTCTGGGAGCAATGGTAATTGTCCTTCCCGCTTACGAGATTCCTTTGTCCACACATGCTCCATATAAAAATCATGCGAACAAATAATAATATCTTTGGCATGGCGGTAGTATTCTCGATTCAGTGTTTGGCCACTGCGGTGTCTCCAGTCACAGGTAGCACATTGCTGGAGCGGGTCCCAAGCGATCTTCTCCCATTTCTCATCAGAAACCCACGGGTATTCTTTACGATCACCATAGCGTTCAAACGATTTCATTACTGCACTCGTGTCAAAAACAAATTCCGGAATCTCGTCATGCACACTTAAGATATCCTCATCGTCTGTTATTTCAGCAAGCGGGTTTAACTTTTTAATACACACATAGTTTTCTCTCGCCTTTGCTAGTCGTACATCAACCTCAAGTCCGAGCGATTTTTCTAGCTTTTCAATATCTCCGCCCTTTTTCACGAGCTGTTCAATCAATGTTTCGTCTGCGCACGTTATAATCGCAGGCTTTCCTTTATAACGTGCATAGCAAATCGCATACAATAAATAGACAAGCGTTTTCCCTGTACCTACACCTGCTTCAGCAAATATCGTATGTTTATTTTTAAATGCCTGCTCAAGCTGGAAGGCCATATAAATTTGTTCATCACGTAATTCAAATCCTTGTTCTGGCAAAATATCATAAAATACATCACCAATATAATCTCCTAATCGATCAAAGAAATTATCATCTTTCGAAACCGTAAATGGAATGGAAGTATTTCTTGTCATCGTAAACCCCTCTACTAATTGTCATAAGTTTATATGATACCATATATCTATTAAAATTTCTGCAATTTTACAGGCATACTAGAGCTCATTCTGCTGTGAATCATTTGAATCTGTTTAAAGTACAGGATGTCTGTCAGGCAGTATGAACCTCTTTAACTATTTTTATTCAGGGCAAAAACCATTGCTATTTTTAGCATCAGTTGTACAATAGCAATAAGGTTAATCACATTGTTCGTTTTTCTATTATGAGAAAGAAGGGAAATATGTTGGAAAAGGCACTAAAGAAGAAGGTAAGCTCCACATTTAGTAACAAGCCAGTCTATTCAATTTTATTTATCATTGGAACATGTCATCTATTAAATGACTCGCTTCAGGCTGTTATCCCAGCGATGTTCCCTATTTTAGAACAATCATTAGGTCTGACATTTACACAGCTTGGACTCATTGCGTTTACATTAAATATGGTTTCGTCCGTGATGCAACCATTGGTCGGTATGTACACGGATAAGCATCCAATCCCATACGCTTTACCAATCGGGCTAACGAGTAGCATGTTTGGGATGCTGGGTTTAGCTTTGGCTCCTAACTTCTGGATGATCCTCATAAGCGTTGTCTTTATTGGTTTAGGGTCTGCCGTTTTCCATCCAGAAGGTTCACGTGTTGCCTATCTTGCTGCCGGGACAAAGCGAGGGCTCGCTCAATCAATTTATCAAGTAGGCGGAAATTCCGGGCAAGCATTGGCACCCGTCATTACAGCATTAGTGCTCGTTCCGTTAGGACAATTTGGAGCCATTTGGTTTACATTAATCGCTGCGCTCGCTGTCTTTTTTCTTATGCATATCGCAAAATGGTATGCTGCCAGGGTTAAAGAATTTTCCCGGTCGAAGGGAGCTCAAAAAGCAGTAAAACCGAATAAAAATATGTCCCGGGCAATTAAAAGTGCACTTATCGTGTTAATTTTTCTTGTTTTTTCCCGCTCGTGGTATCAGGCTGCTATTTCGAACTTCTATGCATTTTACGCAATTGACAACTACGACCTTACAATTGCTAAATCTCAAGTCTATATCTTTACGTTTCTAGCGATGGGGGCTGTTGGAACATTTTTAGGCGGACCACTGGCAGACCGATTTGGAAAGCGAACCGTCATCCTATTTTCACTAATCGCTTCTGCACCACTTGCATTATTGCTGCCACATGTTGGTCCAGTTCTTGCAATTATTTTACTTGCTGTCATTGGAGTTATTTTAATGTCCAGCTTCTCCGTTACCGTCGTCTATGCACAAGAGCTTGTTCCAGGGAAAATCGGCACGATGTCTGGTTTAATTGTTGGATTAGCATTTGGGATGGGGGCAATTGGCTCGGTTGCTCTCGGAACGCTAATTGACTTTATCGGGCTGACACCGACCATGATTATGATTTCCCTTCTTCCTTTATTAGGATTTCTAACATACTTGCTGCCAACAGATGAAAAGATTCGAGAATGGTATGCTTAAGTGAAAAATTGTTATGCGAATGAAATCAGGAAATGCAGCATATGTCGTATGCTGCATTTCGCTTTCCGCTAAAAAACACATGAGAAGTCTGCCCTCTTCCCATGTGTTTTTCTATACTATATTTAACCCCAATTGTTTCATCTTACTTTTGTTCAACTAGCTTTCGCATCGTACCTGATTCTTTAAAACTAGCATGCCATGAGAATGCTTTTTCCAGCACATGAGGGGTCTGCCCTCCACGCTCAAGTGCTTCCTTGTAGTAATCCCATAGCTGCTCGCGGTACATTGGATGTGCACAGTTTTCGATAATAAGTGGTACACGCTCCCTTGGAGCTAATCCACGTAAATCCGCATAACCTTGCTCCGTAACCACCACATCAACATCATGTTCGGTATGATCGACATGTGACACGAATGGAACAATGCTCGAAATGTCTCCGTCTTTTGCAATTGACTTTGTAACGAAAATCCCAAGCCGTGCATTTCGTGCAAAATCTCCAGAGCCGCCAATTCCATTCATCATTTTCGTACCACTAACGTGCGTTGAGTTCACATTACCGTAAATATCAAACTCTAATGCAGTATTAATTGAAATTAGCCCAAGTCTGCGAATAATCTCTGGCTGGTTGGAAATTTCCTGTGGTCGCAAAATTAATTTATCTCGGTATTTGTAAAACTCACCAAAAACCTGCTGCATCTTTTCCTCTGACAAGGTTAGGGAACATGCCGAAGCAAATGTGACTTTACCAGCATCGATTAAATCAAATACCGCATCCTGCAATACTTCCGAATAGACTACCAGATTTTCAAACTCTGAATCAAGCATACCATGTAATACCGCATTTGCAACCGAGCCAATTCCCGATTGAAGCGGCATAAGTGATTCCGTTAAGCGACCTGCTTGAATCTCGGATCGTAAAAATCCTAGGAGATGCTTTGCCATCATTTTTGTTTCCTCATCAGGCGGAACGATTGTTGATGGGGAATCTTCTTGATGGGTGAATACAATCCCCTTCACTTTATCGAAATCAAGTGGTATCCCAAGCGTCCCAATCCGCCCGTCGACCTTTGTTAATGGAATCGGATCCCGTTCACCTTGCTTGTTCGGGCTATAAATATCATGCAATCCCACTAACGCTTCTGGTTGTGCTGTATTCAGTTCAATTATGATGTTTTCCGCTGTCTCAGCAAACGAAAGTGAATTCCCAACAGAAGTAGTTGGAATGAGCATTCCATCTTCCGTAATCGAAATCCCTTCCAAGATAGCGTAATCTACACGATCAATAACATCCGCACGCAGCATTTCAGACGTATGTGATAAATGCTGGTCTACAAATAGATGCTCCCCTGTATTAATCGCCTTTCGCATCAAAGGTTCTGCTTGGAATGGCAATCTTTTTGCAACAATTCCTGCTTCTGCAAACATTTTATCAATGTTCGAACCGAGTGAAGCCCCTGTATACACATTTACTTTGAAAGCTTCACCTTTTTTCGCACGTTCCACCAATGCTGTCGGAACCGCTTTCGCATCACCAGCACGAGTAAACCCACTTAGCCCCAATGTCATTCCATCGTTTATCCATGATGCCGCTTCTTCTGCGGACACTAGCCGCTCGTGAAGCACTCGGGGATGTATGCGCTTTAATTTTCCTCCCATAAAAGCATCCCTCTTTTATTCAATGATTATATTTATTTTAACGTAATAATCAAACGTTTCGGAAAAACAAGAGGGAGATAGTTATTTTTTGATTAAAGTACTTAAATATGCGGATAAAACAGCAATAACTGTTAAAATCCTAACAACTTTCGAAAGTAGCTTGCATAGGATTGGCTTACAGGAATCTTTACATCATTGGTCATCGCCAGCAAAAATGTGGAATGCGTGTCAGGAAAAATTTCTTTGATATGATGAACATTCACAATGTATGACCTGTGACAGCGAATAAATGACTCAACGGGGAGCATATATTCAAATTGCTGCAAAGTATTGGAATGTATCCCAGAGTAGTGATCCGAAAAAACATGCGTTTTCCGGTCTTTTGCCTCTAAATAAATCACATCGGAAAACGATATCGGCTTCCATCCATCATCGTTTTTCACCGTAACAACCGATTTCCCTTCCGTCCACGCTGGATAGATTGCCAGTACACACCCCTCTAGTCTTTCTTCAAAATGAAATGGGACAGCCATTCCATGGTAAGGGACACCATAAACATTTCGGTTAATAAACTTAGAGACCTTTTGCTCCGAGATAATTGCTTTATGTGCAAGCGTCCCCTCTTTAATCGGGTCACCTGGTTGAATCTTTAAATCAATCCGTTTACTCGGAAGATAGTAAATATATTCCGTCGTGGTTGTAACTGCAATTGAAATTTCATCGGAGAAAAGCTCTCCAACAACGTCTAGGAGCGAATGTATGTTTAGCTTCTGCATAGTTGTCCTCCTATTTTTCTTTTAAGCTGTAGTGAATGATTTCGGCATCACTGCTGCTACGACAACTGCTTTTACACAAAGTGTTTCACCAGCAAATACCTCTGTATGTATCTTCCATTTCTTCGGGTGTACTTCTTCAATTGTACCAAATGCTTTTAACGGAACATCCTGAGGAGTCGGCTTTAGAAAATCTAGATTTAACGATGCTGTTACAAATCTTGGTGGTTCGACACCATCCCCCGGCTCATATCCATTTTTACGATGCATTGCTAAAGAAGCAGACCCAGTCCCGTGACAATCAACAAGTGATGCAAGTAAACCTCCATACACAAATCCAGGAATCGCTGTATGCTCCTTTTTCGGCGTATAAATCGTAACGGTTTGATCGCCTTGCCAACCTGTTCTTAAACGCAGACCCTCTTGGTTCAGCCGCCCACAGCCATAGCACCAAGCATAGTCTTGACCATATTCATCTTGAACTGCATATTGAATCTGTTCCATTCCGATTACCTCCCATTATTCTATTTACTCCCATTTTAGCGTATTTTCAGCATATATACACGAAAAATTATTCATTCGATTCAGATGATGACAGTTCACCTTAACTTTGGTAATCTATTAGGTGGACCGGCAGAAAGCGTTTCATTACTTAGGGGGTTATTCAAGTGAAAAGGTTAGTTATTTTAGGCGGCGGATATGGTGGTATTAAAATCCTCACTGGTTTATTAGATCAGTATTTACCGGAGGATTTGCAGATTACCGTTGTTGATCGGAACCCATTTCGCTCACTAAAAACAGAATTCTATACGATTGCAGCAGGAACAGTTGCAGATCAAGATGTTCGAGTTGAATTTCCAGATGACAAACGCGTTCACTACGTTTTTAATGAAGCCACAAAAATTGATACAGAAAATGAGCAGATTCTATTTGAGGATCCAGAAGATACAATCTCCTATGATTATTTAGTGATTGGGCTAGGCTGTGAAGATAATTACCATGGTATCCCAGGTGCCGAAGAGTTCACCAAAAGTGTTCAAACGTTTGCTAAAGCTCGTGAGACTGGGGTTGCAATTGGGAATTTAGGTGCTTATGGTAAGGTTACAATCGTTGGTGCGGGACTAAGTGGGATTGAAGTTGCTTCCGAAATCCGTGAAAGCAGACCTGATTTGAATATCCGTATCTTAGATCGCGGTTCAACGGTTTTAAAAGCGTTCGATTCCAAAATTCAACAATATGTGGAATCATGGTTTGTTTCAAATGATGTGGATGTCATACATAATTCAAATGTAGAGTATGTTGAGAAAGATGGGGTTTGTAACAATGGCGTATGTTTCTTAAACGACGTGACCATCTGGACCGCTGGTGTAAGACCAAATTATTTGGTACGTGAATTACCTTTTGAAAAAGATATTCAGGAAAAAATTATCGTTAATGACTTTTATCAAGTTCCGGCACAGCAGAATGTATATGTATTAGGTGACTGTGCAGCTTCTAATTTCTCTCCAAGTGCCCAGTTAGCCGGTCAGCAAGGTGAGCAGATCGCAGACATTCTCTTAGCTGTCTTGCGTGACAAAGCACCAAAGAAACCGAAGGAAATTAAGTTGAAAGGCACGCTCGGATCCCTAGGCAAATCCGATGGCTTCGGTAATATGATGCAGTTACCATTTACCGGATTCCTGCCACGCCTTGCGAAATCTGGTGTCCTTTGGTTAAGTAAACGTCATTAATCATTAATTGGAATCGGCATATACAGCTGGTTCCTTTTTTCATTTTAAAAATTTACATAAACTTCACTGCAGCTTCACAAGTATTTCATTATTCTATAGTATGATTTACCTATAGATACATAATGAATGATGGAGGTGCACCATGCGATTTCTTGCTAAGGTAAGTATCAGTCTCGTCGTTGTGCTGTTTTATTTCTTTTAAATGTATCTTGCCCCATAATCACCAGCATTTCCTGTCCTCGTATGTCTATAACTTTTCATGCAGGAATAAAACTGCATTACTTGCCTCCAATAAAGCTTCATTTTTAAAAAGGTCAGTCACATTTCTGCTGTGTCTGACCTTTTGTTGTATTTATTAACCTAAAAACTTCACACATACTACTTCCGGGACATCTACAACGGAATCGAGCTGGGTCAGCTTACCTGTCTTCTGATCACGAGCAAATAATACAAGGTTGCCTGACTTCTGGTTCGATGCAACGATGAATGACTCACTAGGATCAAGTACAAAATCACGTGGCCAATTCCCGCCAGTTGATGTGATTTCAATTAGTGTGAGCTCTTTTGTTTCTTCATCAACCTGAAATACAGCGATACTATTATGACCACGATTTCCAGTATAAACAAATTTTCCGTCTGATGTAATATGAATGGCACTTGCATCATTTGTTTCGTTAAAATCTGATGGAATAGCTTTTATTTTTTGTTTTTCAGTAAAGCTTCCCTGGTCTGCATCGTAATCAAGCACAATAACTTCAGAGCTGAGCTCTGTCATTAAGTATGCTGTCTTGCCATCTGGATGAAATGCAAGGTGACGCGGACCACTGCCTGGCTCTACATGAAGTGTCGCTACTTTTACAAGTGCTTGACCTTCTATTTTGTATGTCACAAGCTCATCCGTACCAAGATCTGCGACAATGACATACCTTCCATCAGGTGTTTGTGCTGTACAGTGGACATGTGGTTTTTCCTGGCGTTCGTGCGGACCATTCCCTTCATGCTGAACAGTACCTTTTAGCGCAAGCGCACTTGGACGATGTGCTTGGAATAAATCGACCGTTCCTTTATGATAGTTCCCAGTCACTAGCACACCATTCTGAATATCAAGGTGACACGGCGGCGCTCCCTCTTCCAGCTTCTCATTAACGTAATGCAATTCACCTGAGTCAGATACGATTTCATAAGCATGTACACCACCAAGCCCATCCTGTTGTGCAACAGAATAAAGCTGACGTTTATCTTCACTAATCGCCAAATAAGTCGGACTGCCGACCTTTGCCGCTACCTCCGCAGCTTCTAATTTGCCTGCCTCAGCATCTAGAACAAAACGATAAATCCCTTCACTGCTTTCACGCGTATATGTGCCAGCGAATCCGATATATTTTTGAGCCATATGTATCCATCCTTTCTAGTATTGGTGGTTCTATTATAGCATTAATGGGCTATGAGTTCTTTCTTGAGAAGCCGCAAAAGATGAGATAGTTCTCCATAAGTAAATGGTAAAATTTCGTTGTTAGCAGACCTTTGCGCTTGTACAATACCCCCATCTTATATGGTGCACAAAATTTCTAATCACCACTAGAATTGGAAGGTGTATTCTGAAAGGTTATGATAGAATATACATAAAGAAAACGGCGGGATGTCATTGTTAATGAATTATCTTTAAACCCTTTTAGACAAATCTTCTATATTGGCAAAGTAAAAACAACCCTAGGGGATTCCACATGACCGCAATAATAACCGTTGCATCAGAGCATATTATAGAAAATCGACTGCTGACAGTACAGCTAAAACGATTGAATCTATATAATTAATTATTTCGCTAATCGGTCAGGATATTTCAACTGGTGGTTTGTACTAAAACAAATGAAAAAGGTGAAAAAATGTTAGATAAAATCAAATCATTTCCTGAAAAGTCGGCATTTGTAATTGGTTTTTCTTTAATATTATTTAGTCCAATCTTGTTATTTTTGCTTTCATTATTAGCCTCAGTTGGAAAATGGATTGTGATTATACAAGCAATTATTTTGGGAATTGCTATCTTACTTATACTAAGTGCGGCCGATAAAAGATATGCACGTAAAGGCAATACAAAGTGAAGGGTGATTTGTTTATCCTTATAAATATAACAAATGCATTTCGTAGTTTAATCTTAACGTACGCAATTTGTATCTGATGAATAATTCATATGAGGAGAAATAAAATGGATATAACTAATTTCATAGAGCTAAAACACCTTTCAAATGAACACGTAAATCTACTGCATTCTTTTGAACTGCCTAAAGAGCAAAGTCAGTTTACTTCATTACCAATAAATTTCGCAAATGTATCAGAAGGTCAGTTTCGTATTGTTATCCTTTATCATACTGAACCGGTTGGCTTCTTTTTATTGCATGCAACTGAGCGAGTGAAGGATTATACAAATAATCAGCAGGCCATGCTGTTAACCTCCTTTTCAATAAACCACTCCCAGCAAGGAAAAGGCTACGCAAAACAAGCGATGAATCTACTCAAGAAATTCGTATCCGATGAATTTCCGAATTGTAATGAAATCGTTTTAGCTGTTAACCATAAAAATATAGCTGCCCAGCAATTATATAAAAAGGTGGGGTTTCAAGATACAGGCAAGAGAAAAGTCGGACCTATTGGTGAACAGTTTATAATGAATTTATTGCTGTAATACATATTATGAAACACATTTGTGTAAAGTCTTGTGAAGGTATTTCCAAATTAAAATGGGGCTCACTATAAGCACTAGGAAGCTGGGCCCAATTCTCGCTCTAGATTCGGCCCGCCTCCTTTTCAATACCAATTTAGGCATTTATTGTCCGCAACATTTCCTCAATAGCAAAAGCGACCCCATGATCATAATTTGCCTTTGTTGTATAGGAACAAAGTGCTTTAATTTCGTCTGATGCATTCCCCATCGCAACACCTCGGCCTGCAGTTCGGAGCATACTTTCGTCATTCCAGTTATCTCCCATCGCCATCACATCAACCATGTCAATTCCCATACTTTCTGCTAAATGCTTTAAGGCAATTCCTTTTTGGGCATCTTGATGGTTAAATTCCAAGTTAATATCACCAGAAGATGTGATTGCCATTCCTGCTACTCCGCTAAGCTGTGCGCGTGCAGATGCGAGCTTTTCTTTATCAAGCGAAAAAGCAAGAATCTTATAGATTTCTAAGTTTTCTATAGCAAATATTTCATCGTAATCAGCGATGAATTGGACTGGTTCAGCCTGAAAGCGCAGTTCTGCTTTTTCCCGAATTTCTGTCTCTGATGCATTGGGATTCGCTGATTTCATAATATCGACAAGCACTTCTAAGAAGTATTTCTTGCTTACCGAATAGATTCCATTGGTCGTGAAAAATTCCAAGTACATATCAGCTTCTCGACAAACTTCCAAAACCTGCTTTGCAACCGATTTATCCATCGGAACTGTTCGAATTAATTGTTTATCCTCTGTATAAGCGACTGCGCCATTTAAGCTAATAATGGGACACGTAATCCCAGCTTGCTTTAGTGGTGTATTGGCTGCATCATATGATCTTCCAGTTGCTACTACAAATCGAATACCATGGGCAACTGCTTTTTGAATTGCCGCTATATTTTCTTCACTTACAACGCCCTCTTCATCTAATAATGTACCATCTAAATCTGATGCAATAAGTTTCATTATGTATGCTCCTAACGTATTTGTTCAGTTTATATTTATTCTTCCCCCTTATTATACACATCTAATCGATATTTTTCAGACACTAGAAAAAGCACTTGAACAAATGGCTCAAGTGCTTTTTCAAAGATAACTATTCCTGCAGTGCCAGTTCCTCAATAACTGCTAGTGCCTGCTCAATTTGTACTTCTACACGTTTTCTAGCCGTACCGCCTGCAACATCACGTGCATTAACGACCGTTTCTGGCCTTAACACATCGAAAATATCCACATCTATTAACTCTGAGAACGATTTGAACTCATCAAGTGTTAAATCAAGTAAATACTTTCCGTTTTGAATGCAATTTAGCACCACCTGGCCAACAACCGCATGCGACTCTCTGAATGGCATTCCTTTTTCAACAAGATAATCCGCAAGGTCTGTTGCATTGGAAAAATCGTTCGTCACGGCTTGATACATATTTTCCTGCTTCACCTGCATTGTCTCAATCATTGGCGCAAATAGTGCGAGTGCGCCTTTTAATGTTTCAAATGTGTCGAACATGCCCTCTTTATCTTCTTGCATATCTTTGTTATAGGCTAATGGAAGGCCTTTAAGCGTTGTCAGCATGCCCATTAAATGACCGTACACACGCCCTGTTTTTCCACGAACAAGCTCTGCGACATCGGGATTCTTTTTCTGTGGCATCATGCTGCTTCCTGTTGTAAACGAATCATCCAGCTCGATGAAGTTGAACTCAGCACTCGACCACTGCACAAATTCTTCACATAAACGAGAAAGATGCATCGCAATTAACGAAGCGTTTGATAAGAATTCGACGACGAAATCCCGATCACTAACTGCGTCAAGACTGTTTTCACAAATACCATCAAAGCCAAGTCTTTCGGCGACGAATTGCCGATCAATCGGAAAGGTTGTCCCTGCCAAGGCACCAGCTCCAAGCGGGGATTTGTTTACCCGCTTTAAACTATCGGTTAGACGTTCCACATCACGCTGAAACATGAAAACATATGCCATCATATGATGTCCGAATAAGACGGGCTGCGCTCGCTGCAAGTGAGTATAGCCTGGCATAACGGTGTCTAAATTGGCTTTTGCCTGGCTAATCAAAGCCCTCTCGACATCAATAAGCAGCTGAATAATGGTTCCAATTGCATCGCGCAAGTACAAGCGCATATCTAATGCAACTTGATCATTTCTGCTTCTGCCAGTATGCAGCTTTCCACCTACTGTACCGACCTCTTCAATTAGGAGCTTTTCCACATTCATATGGATATCCTCATGCTCCTCAGTAAGCTCAGCTACTCCAGATTCAATTTTTTTCAGAACGATTTGCAACCCTTCTGCAATTTTATCAGCATCTCCTGCTGGGATAATCTTACAAGCCTTGAGCATCTCAACATGCGCAAGGCTTCCTTCAATATCATAGGCTGCTAGTTTTTGATCAAATCGGATGGATGCTGTATATTCATCCATTAATTGATTCGTTGGTTTGGTAAAACGTCCTCCCCATAATTTCACGATTTAACAGCTTCCTTTACTTCAAGTTTCACTTTTTCAATTGACTTCTTTTTCTTCGCTGTGCCATTAACAGAAGCATGCACCTGTGTTGGCAAGCCCCATAACTTAATAAATCCAAGAGCAGCATCATGGTCGAATGCGTCAGCTTTATTGTAGGTTGCCAGGTCAAAGTCATAGAGCGAATTGGCAGATTCACGTCCGACAACTTGCGCATGCCCTTTATACAGCTTCACTTTAACAGTACCTGATACATGCTCTTGCGTTTTTTCCACAAATGATTGAAGTGCTTCTGTTAGTGGTGAATACCACAAACCATAGTAGACCGTTTGTGCCAGCTTTTGTTCTATCATCGGCTTGAATTCAGCAACCTCTCTTGGTAAGGTTAGTGCTTCCAGCTCTTGATGGGCCGCAATTAATGTCATTGCTGCCGGCGCTTCATAAATTTCTCTTGATTTAATACCAACTAAACGATTCTCCACATGGTCAATTCGTCCAACACCGTGCTTTCCAGCAACTTCATTCAATTTTAAAATCAGCTGATCGAGTGAAAGTTCTTCTCCGTTCAATGCTATTGGCTTACCTTGCTGAAATGTAAGTTGGATAACCTCTGGCGTATCTGGTGCATCAACTGGGTCGGCTGTTAGATCAAACGCATCCTTTGGCGCCTCTTGCCATGGATTCTCTAAAATCCCACATTCATTACTACGTCCCCATAAGTTTTGATCAATACTATACGGACTATCTAAATTGATTGGAATCGGAATTCCATGTGCCTGAGCATACTCAATCTCTTCTTCTCTGGACATTGCCCATTCACGAACAGGTGCAACAATTTTAAGATTTGGGTTTAAAGCCGTAAAGGCAACATCGAAACGGACTTGATCATTTCCTTTTCCTGTACATCCATGTGCTACCGCTACAGCTCCTTCATCTTCTGCAATGTCAACAAGAATTTTAGCGATTAATGGACGAGATAGTGCAGAAATAAGTGGGTATTTCCCTTCATATAATAGATTTGCCTGTAATGCTGGTAATACATATTCATTCGCATAGAGCTCTTTTGCATCAATTACATACGATTTGATCGCACCAACGTCCAGCGCCTTCTTTTTAACAAACTCTAAATCTTTACCTTCACCAACATCGAGCGCCACCGCAATCACATCATAATTATATTTATCCTGTAACCATTTCACTGCAACGGAAGTATCAAGACCTCCGGAATATGCCAAGACGATTTTTTCCTTTGCCATTTTTGTTTCTCCTCTCGTTTGTGCTATTAATGAATTATTATGCATCATTTTGTATAATAATTCAATAGTTTTTTAATATTTTTTTGGTAAATATAATATTTCCCGGATCCGAAATAAAGTTTAACCGGTTGTAAAAAGGTTGCACTGTTTTACTACATTTGGATTTGCATTGTTCAAAAGGATCTTTTATCGTTACAATAAAATTAAGTATTATTCCATTATCAAGCCAATTGAAACAGGAAAGAGGGGGCTATTCGTAAATACTCGAAGTATGTAGTTTAGAATATAGACTGTCACTAATCTTATACAAGGAGAGGATTTTTATGGAGCTTAGAATTGATGATTTAACTGGATCTGAAGTGGCTGAATTGCTAAGCGAGCACATTCAGAGCATGAGAATACATTCCCCGCCAGAAAGTAAACATGCACTTGATCTTGAAGGATTGCGAAAACCAGAAATTACTTTCTGGAGTGCTTGGGAAGGAAATGAATTAGTTGGCTGCGGAGCACTTCAAGAACTTAATCGCCATCATGGAGAGATCAAGTCAATGCGAACATCTTCATCCCATCTAAGAAAAGGTGTAGCGAAGCGAATTCTTCAACGAATTATTGACGAAGCCAAGCAACGTGGTTATCGACGGTTAAGTCTGGAAACGGGATCAATGGATGCATTTGAACCAGCTAGGAGAATGTATGCAAACTTCGGGTTTCAATATTGCATGCCATTTTCGTATTATATTGAGGACCCAAATAGCGTATTTATGACAAAGGAATTATAAGTTTGTTTCAAAGGATGCATTCGTTAAAAAATAAAGCATTAATCATAAATCTTTCACAAAAGCGCAAAATGTGGAAGATCATAGATAGAAAATGATCAAACTTAATTTTAAAGCTACATATTTTCCTCCGCCGGATACAAACGACTAAAGCCATGCACCCCTAACAGGCACATGGCTATTTGATTACTTATCTTTTGAGAAACGATGAAATGAAATTTTTACGATTTCCATGAGCACAGCGGCTGCAAGAGCAAGAGCTGCCGCTACAAGTGCTTCATTCCAGCCAAAGCTTTGTGGAATGTTAAATACATCTCGGGCAAATGGAAGAGTTGTTATGCCATATAGAATAAACCCAAGGAAGACAGCCCCTATGACATATTTATTTTTAAAGAACCCCGCTCCAAATGCTGTTTGTGTATTCGATCTAGCTGCGAATGTCTGCAATGTACGTGATAAAATGAGTGTCGTAAACGCCATTGCGACTCCCATTTCATTTGAATGGCTTAATCCAATATAGAAGGAAATGATAACAGCGATACCAATCAACAGTCCTCTTGTTAGAACAGCTTGCAACGTATCCCGAGTAAAAATTCCCTCGTCTGTCCGACGTGGTTTTCTTTCCATCACGTCAGGTTCTGACTTTTCCATTCCTAATGCAATTGCTGGAAGCGAATCATTTACTAAATTAATATACAGAAGCTGCAACGCCGTAAATGGATTTGGCAGATTGAAAATAACGGCATAGAGAATGGCGATAATTGCGCCTAAATTACCAGCAAACAAGTATCCAATTGCCTTTTTAATATTATCAAACACGGTACGGCCAACACCAACTGCATTAACAATCGAGACAAAGTTATCATCCGTTAAAATCATCGCAGAAGAGTCCTTCGCTACATCCGTACCACTTCCCATTGCAATACCAATATCCGCCTGTTTTAGTGCCGGTGCATCGTTAACACCATCACCTGTCATGGCTGCGACTTTATCCTTCTTCTGCCATGCACGAACAATTCGAATTTTGTTTTCTGGGGAAACACGTGCATAGACTGCGATTTGCTCAAGCTTCCTATCTAACTCTTCATCCGATAAGGCATCCAACTCCTTACCAGTTAAAGCAATATCATCGTCCCCCATAAGTCCAATATCACGACCAATCGCTTGTGCAGTTGTTTTATGATCACCTGTAATCATAACTGTACGAATCCCTGCTTTTTTCGATTCTTCAATCGAACCATAGACAGCCTCTCTCGGCGGATCAATCATCGCAGTAAGGCCTATAAGCACAAGATCCTTCTCATCTTCCTCTGTAATATCTGTTTGTCCATCAGCTAGGCGTTTATAGCCGTATGCCAGCACACGCAATGCCTGATCTGAAAAACTTTCATTGGCCTGCTCAAATAATGCCAGTAATTCATCTGTTACCGGTTCTTCCTTTCCCTTGTATAGTACATGGCTGGCACGGTCAAACATGACATCCGGGCCGCCTTTTGTCAGCATTGTTGTTTCACCATCCATGCGATGCACTGTGGACATCAATTTACGATCCGAATCAAACGGCAATTCTGCTTCGCGCTTAAATTTTTCCCGAACTGCTTCATAGTCATTATTATTTTTATTGGAAAAATTAATAAGGGCAACCTCTGTCGGATCTCCAATCTCCCCGCCATCACTATTAATAAAGGAATCATTACAGAGCACTGCTGTATTCACAAGCATCCGCTCCGACTCATTCCAGTTTTCCGGATCCTCCGCGAGCTCGCTTCCCGACTCACCTGGAATAAAATAATCCGTTACGGTCATTTTATTTTGTGTCAATGTTCCAGTTTTGTCAGTACAGATGACACTAGTTGAACCGAGCGTTTCTACAGCAGGAAGTTTTCGGATAATCGCATGCTGTCTAGCCATTTTATTTGTTCCAACAGATAGTACAATCGTAACGATCGACGATAACGCTTCTGGGATGGCTGCTACTGCAATTGCTACGGAGAACATAAGCGCATTTAAAATTGCAGTACTTGTATCAACATCTGCCCCACCAAACCAAATTCTAAGGGCTTGTACAGCGAAAATTAAGATGGAAAGCAACAATATCCCAATACCGAGCTTTTTACTAAACGATTCAAGCTTCCGTTGTAATGGTGTTTGCTTTTCTTCAGCGGTAGAAATCATCTCCGCAATTTTTCCGATTTCCGTCTGCTCTCCTGTCCCAGTCACAACAAAGGTGCCACGACCATAGGCAACAAGCGAACTGCTGAACACCATATTGACTCGATCTCCAAGCGTCACCTCTTCCGTAATCGTATCGGTACTCTTTTCAACTGCTTCCGATTCACCCGTTAGCATCCCTTCATTTACCTTTAGTGAACCACTGGCAATAATTCGACCATCAGCAGGAACATAATCACCAGCTTCAAGTGTCACGATGTCTCCTTGAACAAGTTCCCTTGCTGGTATCGTTTGTGACTGACCATTACGGATTACCTTTGCCTCTGGGGCCGACATATCGCGTAAGGCATCTAGAGAGCTTTCCGCCTTCTTTGTCTGCACGACACTAATAACGGAATTAATAAGTAGAACGAGAAAAATAATCAGTGATTCTGCAATTTCTCCCAATACAACTTGAATTCCAGCGGCTACCAGGAGGACAATAACCATTGGATCTTTAAACGTTTCTAGAAAAAGCTTCCAAGTCGAAACCTTCTCCCTGTCTTTTAATTCATTGTAGCCATCTTGCTCGAGTTTTGCTTTTACAGCATCAGAAGTTAATCCATTTTCCGATGACTGTACAGCTTTTAAAACAGATTCGGTATCTTTACGGTAAAATTCCAACATGAACGAACTCCTTTTTGATGTTCAATTCGCTACGAATAGATTGTCTTCTGAAGCAAGACATTATTCATGAACATGATTTTTGTTAATTTTTTTATCTGATCTTTCTTTGAAACCTACAATTACCTAGTCCTTAGCAGGTGTACAAGCTCAGGGCGATTATACCTCTTCTGTTTCGTCAACCACCGGGATTAGAAACTCTTTTTATGATACAGGTAGATAGGTTATACATTCCCCTGTTTACCCAAAAAAAGCGAGACCTAACCCACGATTGGGCAAAGGTCTCGCTTAGCATGTTCTGCCAATAAAGCCGATGATGGAATCCATCATGTAATGACGACTTTATTTTGGAATCACTTGATTCCACCGCTACTCCCCTTTGACAGATGTCAAAGAAATATTCTATATTCATTTTAGCATACGCCTGCTAAAAATTTCAAATCATATTATAGTTGTTTAATCGCATCCGCAATTTCTGATTCCCCCGAAACTAAATCAAAGCTTTTCCGATACGTAGCTTCTTCCGTTAACGCAGCAATCAATACTTTGGCTACATCCTCTCTTGGGATACCGCCTCTTTCTAAGTTTTCCGCTACTGAAACCTTATCGACTGCAGGTTCATTTAATAAGTTGCCAGGTCTTACGATTGTATAGTTTAGAGAACTAGCCTCCAGCTCTTTGTCTGCATAATGCTTCGCAACCATATAAGGTTTAATTGGACTATCTGCCCAGCTCTCGCGATTATGCGCCTGGATGGCACTGACAAGAACAAACCGACTGACGCCTGCTCTTTCTGCTGCTTCCATCGATTTAACCGCTCCATCTAAGTCAATAAGCAATGTCTTATCCGGTCCAGTACTTCCTCCTGATCCTGCTGAGAAAATGATAGCCTCAGCACCTGATTCGATTACTGCTTGGGTCAGTGTATCTACACTATCTTCCAGATTAGCCAAAATAGCATCCACACCAGATGCTTCCAGTTCCTTTGCCTGCTCTTCTTTTCGAACCAACGCTGTTAACGTATGCTCTTCACTTTCTTGAAGTAAACGTACGAGATGTTTACCAATCTGACCATTTGCTCCAATTACTAAAACCTTCATTTGTACATCCCCTTTGACGATAGATTTTGGAAACCCACTTCATTATTTCAAAGCAAATCCAATTTATCAAAGATTCTGTTTGTGTTTATATCATCCACTCAACTAAAATCGGCGCAATAATCGATACAATTATGGCACTTAACACCATTGCAACCGTACTGGCAGATCCTCCTAATGGTCCGTCTTCCATCGCCCGAGCTGTACCAATTGCATGGGATGCACTCCCAATTCCTACTCCTCGTCCGATGACATGATCAATTTTAAAAGCCTTAAATATAAATGGGGCTATCAGCACACCACACATTCCAGCAAGCATAACAAAAACTGCCGCAAGAGGCATCGCACCTCCCAGGGAGTCGGCAATCACAATCGAAACAGGTGTAGTCACGGATTTGGACACTAATGAATAAATAATGAATTCTTCAACTCCAAGCCATTTCGCGAGCAAAACACCAGACATAATTCCAACAACAGCACCAACAAAGGTACCCATCAGGATTGGAAAAAATAGCCGTTTAAGAAGATCACGCTGCTGATACAGCGGATAAGCTAATGCAACTACTGCCGGGCCCAGCAGCTGATTAATCCATTCGCCCCCAATCATATACGTATCATAGTCAATATGAAAAATAAGTAACATCAAAACAATAACAATAGATCCTAGAAAAATCGGCAATGTAACTGGAAGCAAAATTCTGCGATGAAGCTTCCACATAAAAAGATATACGATTAATGTTCCTATAATAGCTAACAAGCCTATTACAATATTATTCATGATGCATTTCCTTCTTTCTAACAAACCACTGGCTTACAACACCAGATATTCCCATAACAAGTGCCGTGCTTATAAGTACAATGATGATTAATAAAATTCCTTCACCTGTAAAAAGCTGCAAATAGTTCACGATACCTACTGTTGCAGGGATGAAAAACAATGTTAAATGGCTAACAAATAATCGTGTGCCATCTTCAATCCAACTCACTTTTATACTCTTTGTGTAAAGCAATATAAATAACAGAATCATTCCAATCACACTGCCAGGGATTATCAAATGAAACGTTAATTGAATCCAGTTTCCGATTAAAAAGATTCCATATAATACAGCTATATGGGTGATAATTTTTCCTAATTTCAACAATCTCAGACACTCCTATATTTAAACAATGCATCCATTATAGCAAATTTATCGAGTAATTAGTGTAGAGTTTAACTGGACGAAGTATTCTGTCAAGGTCGACGGACGCACGGACCCTATTTGTGAACTTCAGTATTTTTTCTTTAATCTTCATCGTTTACCTTGTAAACTTCAGTATTTCCATACAGCTAATCCATTATCAACGCTCAATCTGGACAACCAACAAGCCAAAAGGCATAACCGCAAACGGTTATGCCTTATTAAAGTCTACGTATTCCGTTTTATCCAAAGTGACAGTCGTCTCACTTGGTTTTGTTTCAGCAATAATGGCTCCATTCCGAATAGAATATCTCACTTTCGCTTGCTTCCAAATTGCTTCATATTCATTTTCAGCATCAAGTACGATAAAGTTAGCTGGTTTTCCGGCTTCAATGCCATACCGATCATCAATGTGTAATGTTTTCGCACTGTTTGTTGTAATCATGTCGATCGAATTAACAATTTGTTCATATCCCATCAATTGAGCGACGTGAATCCCCATATGCAATACTTGCAGCATATTTCCGGTTCCTAGTGGATACCATGGATCAAAAATATCATCATGACCAAAGCTCACATTCATGCCAGCTTCCTGTAATTCTTTTACTCTTGTCAGCCCTCTGCGTTTCGGATACGTATCAAAGCGACCTTGTAAATGAATATTTACAAGAGGGTTCGATACAAAGTTAATCCCCGACATTTTTAAAATACGAAATAACTTGGATGCATAAGCATCATTATAAGATCCCATTGCCGTTGTATGGCTTGCCGTTACACGCGATCCAAGTCCTCGTTCATATGCTTCGGTTGCAACAACCTCTACAAAGCGTGACTGTTCATCATCAATTTCGTCGCAATGAATATCGACAAGCAGGTTATATTTTTCCGCAAGGTCAAAGGCAGTTTTCATGGAGGATACACCATATTCCCGGGTAAATTCATAATGCGGGATACCACCGACAACATCTGCTCCCATCTTTAATGCTTCCTCAAGCAATTCAACTCCCTTTGGAAACGACTGAATTCCTTCCTGTGGAAAAGCAACAAGCTGCAAATCTACATATGGCGCGACTTCTTCCTTCACTTCTAGCATTGCTTGTAAAGCTGTCAGGTCTGGATCAGTAACATCAACATGTGTGCGTACATGCTGAATCCCTTGTGCAATTTGCCATTTTAATGCCGTTTTTGATCTCACTTTTACATCCTCAATTGTTAATGTTTCCTTCCGCTCGGACCAGCGCTGTATCCCCTCAAATAACGTCCCACTTTGATTCCATGCTGGCTCACCAGCAGTGAGCGTTGTATCCAAGTGAATATGCGGTTCAATAAATGGAGGAAGCACAAGCGCCCCATTTACATCCAAAGCGTTTGGGTCATCTCCACCTTCTATACCAGGAGAAACTTGATTAATTTTCCCATCCACGACTTCAATATCCCATAAACCTTCTTTTCCTCTTAGCTTTGCATTTTTAATGTTCACGAATTAATTCTCCTTTTCTTCCTTGTTCTAACCCAGATTTCGCAGCTGCTTTTTCAGCAATAACCATTCCGATTAAATAGAGCACACCCGTTCCAATAATGCCGTTAACCGGCGGAATACCGGGAAGCAAATTAGCAATCGCAACCCCGCCAATCCACGATACGATTGCGATCCAATTGACTGCTTTGAATTTCATTGTTTCAAATGCCTGATACTTTCCTTTTCTTAGGATGAAAAAATCAAACAAAATGATTGCACCAATCGATGGCAAGGTTGAACCTAATATCGTTAAAAAGCCAACAAAGTTATTAAACAACCACATTGCAGCTGCTGTACCAAGCACACCATTAACAATAACAAGCTTCCCTTTAGCAATCTTTGTGATATTCGAAAATCCCAATCCAGATGCATATAACGCATTATCATTCGTTGTCCAGATGTTCAGCCCGAGCACGATAATAGCCGGAAGCATCAGCCCTTGCATAAACATTACTTCCGAAATATCAGCTAAACCAATCGCAAACATCCCAATTGCTCCAAACAAAAACATAAACGAGTTACCGATAAAGAATGCAACAACGGTAGTCGATACCGCTGTACGCTTTGTTTTAGAGAAACGGGCGAAATCTGGTGTAAGTGTTCCTGCACTAACGAAGGAACCGATACATATCGTCAATGCAGTCGCTAATCCCATCGCTTCTGCCGGTTGATAGCCCATTAGCGCCTCAATTCCCCCCGCAGCATTTGTTGCATTTAGCGCAGAATACCCACCAAGAAGTGCGATAGAAGGTACAGCGATAAAGCTTAAAACGGTTAAAGCTTTAATTCCAATGAAGGCTGTTGCCGTCATTAATAGACCTGAAACAACAATCAATACATACATGTTAATCCCAGTAGCTGCATGAACTGGCACAGCAAACATCGCAACACCGACACCGAACCAACCCACTTGTGTGATTCCCAACAAAAAGGATGATAAGTAGGAACCCTTTTCACCAAAAGCATATCTCGCAAGCAAATGTGTAGATAAACCTGTTTTCGCCGCAATAAAAGCAAGTGCCCCCGTATAGATTCCAAGCAATAAATTACCAGCTAAAACAATCCAAATAAACTCCGTGAATGTTAGTCCTGTTCCTAGTTGTCCACCTGAAAGCATACTTGCTGAGAAAAATGTTAACCCCATCATAAGCATGAACATTTTCCAGAAACCATTCCGATTTGCCTGTGGTACAGGCTGTAATGAAAACTCTTTATCTACCTTTTGCATGTTAATTCCTCCTCGAATTTTTCCTGGTACCGAGGAAGGTGCTTGAGAACACACACGAGTTGGAAAAAAGAAAGGCCTCCTGCCATTTCTGACAAGAAGCCTTTTTCATAAGTATAGCAAGAGGGTATACACGTACACCTCTTCCTCTATGCTTATTTTCCGCTATCCTTGTCAGCCTCTCTGGACTGAATTAAAGGTACCAGTATTTAGTTGGATTTATTATTACAGAAAAGCGGGGTTTTGTCAACAATCCTTTCGGGGTCTTTCACCCCCAGTTGGCCGACACTCCCTTTTCAATTTATCAAAAACTAAAGTAACTCCCTTAGCTCCTCCGTCATTTGGTCAACTAATTCAGGTCTTCCATGAAACACGGCAGGAGTATTTTGAAACAGTTCAATTCGCCAGTTACTATTCGTTTTCACTGCAACAAGCGTCTGATGGGCATTTACATCAGGTTCAATATCTGTTTTCCCCGGTGGGATCATCCCTGCAATCGCGTGTAGTATTGCTGCATCTTTTCCTAAAGGTCGGATGGATTTAATTTTTGTTACAAAAGGGGCAGTAGGATGATCTTCAAATATTGGTTTAACATGGGATAAGATTTCTGCTTTTCCAACTACCTTACTACCGTCAAACCCAATTTGTACTCCCTGTTCAGCAAACAGCCCAGCCATCTCCTCGGCGTCACGGTTATTCCACGCATCAATTAATTTTTGATAAATTTCTTGTATTTCATCATGAAATGAATCGTTCATATCCATATCTCCTTACTGTGCGCTTTTTTCATTAAACAGTTAACCAATAACCTTAACCCTTTATAAAAAGGAACGCAAAGCTCTAAATGCTTATAATTTGTCAGAACTAAAAATTAGCACCAGAAATAATAAAAGGAATTGCTAATTTAATAAATTCCTCTGGAGTCATACCTTTATCATCTCTTCTCCATTCTACAGAAGCTCCGTATATTCCCCAGCTTAATATAACAGCGGTAATTCTTAAAGCATCGTCCGCTTCTTTGTTGCGTTGATTTAACAGCATTTTGTAAAAAACAACTTCAAGCTGCTCCCTGATAATTCGAGCAATGGTGTCCTCGTAACCTCTATGACAACGATTGGATAATGACTTCTGGAAATTCGTAATCGCTAAGAAAATCTTAACAAGCGACTCTTCATTTAGCTCGTTATCTTGAAAGTAATCACAATCCAAATTCACTAACAATACTTCTGATAACACCTTTTCCAGTAAATCGTATATATCTTCAAAATGATAATAGAATGTGGCGCGATTTATCATCGCTTCAGCTGTAATATCCTTCACAGTGATGTCTTTAAATTCCTTCTTACCTGAAAGTTCCATAAAAGCATCCATTATTAATTTACGGGTACGTAAAATTCGGGGATCCGTTTTTGTATTCGTCATATTGATCTCCCTTCCACTTTTTAAACAAATTGTTCAATGTGTCGGATATCCAACACATACACCAAACTATTGGTGTTGCTAATTTTTATTATGGCTTAAAATTCAATTATAAAGCAACTATAATGCGTCGTTAAAAGGCGTTTCATAAAGATTTCTAGGAGGAGTTAACATGCTTAAAATTGGAATTATTACTGGAAGTACAAGAGATTCACGAGTAAATTTGCAGGTTGCAGAATGGGTGAAATCCATCGCAGACATGCGAACAGATGCAACATTTGAGATGGTTGATATTAAAGATTACAACCTGCCACAATTTAATGAGCCGATTCCGGCTATTATGTCACAGGATTACCAAGCACCAGAAGCGAAAGCATGGTCTGAGAAAATTAATGAGCTTGACGGATTTGTTTTTGTCACTCCTGAATACAACAAAGCGATTACTTCTGGATTAAAGGATGCTATCGATTATTTATATGTGGAGTGGAACAATAAAGCCGCTGGAATCGTAAGCTATGGTTCAACACTTGGAGTTACAGCAGCAAACAATCTAAGACTAATTTTAACAGTACCAAAAGTGGCAACGGTAGGAACACAGCCAGCATTAAGTCTTTTCACGGATTTTGAAGAAATGAGAACCTTTAAACCAGCACCGTTTCATGAAGAAACCGTTCAAACTATGTTGAATGAGGTCGTGGCTTGGTCTACTGGATTGAAAACAATTAGAAACTAATTTTTAAAAATGATGAAGAGTGCGGGAAAAGAGCATAGCTTCTTTTTCCTCGCTTATCCTACATGAATAGAAATGAGGGAAATAAATTGAATAACAATAAAAATATGATTTGTGACTTGGAAACAGGTGTATGTGGAGTAGCTGAAGATGAGGAAATGGAAGTTATTGATTTTAATAAGCCGAAAAAGTCAATTAACCTTTATTATGTAACAGATCCCATTTGCTCGCACTGCTGGGCAATTGAACCGGTTCTCCGTCGTTTTATCGAGCAATATGGTGATTATTTTAACGTTCATACGGTTATGGGTGGCTTACTGGAAAAATGGCATGATGGGCCAATCGATCCTGCAAACGGAATTTTTAAACCAGCCGATGTTGCAGGTCACTGGAGAGAAGTTGGTGAACATTCCAGAATGCCAATTGATGGGAGTCTAATGATTGATAATCCAGTTCAGTCCTCTTTCCCACCTTCACGAGTATTTAAGGTGATTCAAAAAAATCATAATGCGGAACTCGCATTTGAATATTTACGCCGTGCCCGAGAAGCACTTTTCGCATTCAACCAAAATATTTCAGATAAATCCGTTATGATTGAAACCGTAAATAAACTTGGTCTTGATGGGGAATACATTGTAAAGGAAGCTGAACAACCAATCGGACAACAATTATTGGATGAAGACTTCGATCTGACGAGAAGTTTAGGCGCTCGAGGGTTCCCTACAATTATCATGATCAATGAAGAAAACAAAGGTGTGAAAATTGTTGGAGGACGTCCATTTGAATACTATATTGATGGCTTAAAACAGATTCTAAATACAGAAGAACTGCAACCAAAACAACAACCATCGCTTTCTAGCTTGCTTGAAAAAGAAAAGCTTTTATTCTCCAAAGAAATTGAAGTCATGTACGATGTGGAGCAATCTGACCTTAACGCTTTTATTGAAAAAGAGCTTACGCCTGATCAATATCAAAAGCAGGAAATTCTAGGAGAGTACTACTTTACAACAACAAAGTAAACAAAGGAGAATAACCATGGCATATGTATTGCAAGTCGATTTTAACATGAATGGACCATTTGGGGAAGAAATGGCAGAAGCATTTTCAGATTTAGCAAAAAGCATCAATGAAGAAGCTGGCTTCCTATGGAAAATCTGGACAGAGCGACCCGAAGCAAATGAAGCAGGCGGAATTTATGTTTTTGAAACAAAGGAAACAGCTGAAAGCTATCTGAATATGCATACAAAACGTTTAGCCAGCTTTGGCATCACAAATGTTAATGCCAAAACTTTTGCAATCAATTCCAAGCTTACTGCGATTACGAAGGGGCCGGTAAGCTAAACCATAGACCTGAATAAAAATTCTTTCAAATCAATACACCACATGAAAAATCTCTAAGTTGAATTTCATGTGGTGTATTTTTTATAGTTTTTAAATTAAATTGTACAGCAAAGTATGCTTTCCGATAAAATATGATATTCGCGGTATTTTAATATGGCCACACTTTGACCTGCAGCTGCTGCACCCCAAATTCTAATGCCTCATCTAAGTCTTCTATATAAACATCTAGCTTACCATTCGTTATTGCACTGCCACGGTCCTGACATACATACGTTTCATCCAATTCTGGAATATGTATTTTTGTTCCAAACGGAAGAGCCTGAGGGCACGCAATTGTATTTCCCTCTTCAACCATTGCCCC
This sequence comes from Oceanobacillus sp. FSL K6-0127, assembly GCF_037983385.1. Classification (NCBI taxonomy): domain Bacteria; kingdom Bacillati; phylum Bacillota; class Bacilli; order Caryophanales; family Bacillaceae; genus Oceanobacillus; species Oceanobacillus sp. FSL K6-0127. Next base: position 135,653 of record NZ_CP150287.1, read on the forward strand.
AGATGCTGTTATACCATAAGCTGGGTCATCTGGTTCTTTTCCAGTAGACTCATAGCCAGCCGTGTAAGCTGTAACGGTAAAAGGAAGCCCATTCTCATCTGGTATGTTAATCGCTTGCCCTGGCTGAACATGTTCAGGGTCCGTGATAGCAGCGTTTGCAGCAACTAACGTATCAAAATCTACTTGATAGTTTTGGGCAATCCGATACAAATTATCCCCTGACTTTACTTTGTAAACTTTCTCGGCAGAAGCTGCTTGCGAAAATAATCCAACTCCAATCATAAAAACTAGCATCGATATAATATATTTGATGATAAAACACCTCCATTAATATATATACTAGCTACCCTATTTTTGAATTTCAAAACCTAAAATACAAATAAAACTTAAAAATAAATTAGATTCTGACAAATATCCCTGCACTGTTTTAGAGTAACTTCAAATCTACTTTTCTAGTTTTTATTACGCCAATACGCTTCAAAAGAATAATTTAATTTTTACAAGAGGACTGCTTTATAACAACTATAAAAGTGCCATGTTTACTTTCTAATGAATTAAAAATGGCTCCCCACCCAAATAGGAAGCCATTTTTTTTAATACGTTCATTTCTTTTTTCTAATTCCAATAACACGCCCAACTTCTTTTGGGTTTTCTGCAGGTTTATGTTTAGTTGCAAGTTCTTCTATATGGTTAAAAATTTCTTCCGGAAACGGTGATGCTTTCCCCTCTTCCTGGTTAATTCCCATTAGCAATTGTTCACTCGTTGCAGCCCGTTTTCCATTTTCACCATACAGTTCAAAGAAAAGATGGATTCGTTTGATATCATAATCAATCACATTTATAAAGACTTCAAACGATTCACCAAGCTTCATTTCATCTAGATAGCAAACGTGATTTTCCATTGTATAAATCGTATATTTGCTCTTCGCTAAGAAATCCCCGGTCATCCCAATAACGTTCATAAATTGATCGACACCCCGGCTGAATGCTCGAACATACTCCGCATCATTCATATGTCCATTATAGTCAATCCACGCCTCGGGTACTTTATCCTGAATCAATAATTTCGCTTTATTCAAGCGTCCTTACCTCCTTTTAATCGTTCGAATGCCACCTACAATTTTCCTGATAACATTGATCCTGGCCAGTATTTTTCCAATAGCTGTTGGAGCTCAATTAAAAATTCGTCCCTACGATCTTCCAATTCTTCCATTTCTACACCAGCCGTTTGGACTTCACATCCGGTAATGACTTTGTCAGCTAATTCCTCTGTTAATTCTGGTGCTTCTAATTTCGTCCATGGTAATTTCAATGCCGGTCCGAATTGTTCCAATAAGTGACGCATTCCTTCTTTTCCACCGCCCATATGCAGTGTCATGAACGGCCCCATTAATGCCCATCTAAGTCCTGGTCCATATATAATGGAGGCGTCTACTTCATCTGTACTCGCCACCCCATCATTCACAATGTGAAGAGACTCACGCCAAATTGCTTCCATTAAGCGGTCTGCAATGTGTCCTTCAATTTCCTTCCGAACAACAAGAGGCTTCATCTTTAAGGAATCATAGAAAGCTCTTGCCTTCTCGATTGTATTTACATCCGTCTTTTCTCCGCCAACAAGTTCAACAAGTGGCATTAGATAAACTGGGTTAAAGGGATGAGCGACAATGACACGCTCTGGATGGTTGTGACAATCCGCCTGTAAAATGCTTGGTAATATTCCAGATGTGCTGGAGGCGATGATTGCTTCCTTCTTCGCATACGTATCAATATCAGCAATGACTTTTCGTTTTAAATCCTCACGCTCTGGAACATTTTCCTGTACAAAGTCCGCATCTTTTAGTGCCTCTTCTAAATTCGAATGAAAGCTCAGCTTATCCGTTGAAGCATCTTTATGCAGTCCCATTTTCTCCATCCACGGCCATGCCCGCTCAACGGCAGCACGTGTTTTTTCTTCCGTCTTCGGATCTGGATCAAAAGCAGTTACATGGTAACCATTTGCTAAAAAGCGCGTAATCCACCCATTGCCAATTACGCCTGTACCGACAACCGTGATGTTTTGGATTGATCTATCATTTGTCATACAGCTAGGCTTCCTTTCCATATGGGTTCAGTAAATTGAGATGTTTTCGTGCTTCAGCTGGAGTCATCACATCGGAACCAAAGGACTGGACTATCTCAACAGCTTTATCAACAAGCTGTTCATTTGTTGCAAGCTGACCTTTCTTCAAATACAGGTTGTCTTCCAGACCTACACGAATATTCCCGCCTTGACGGATAGACTCTTCAACAATCGGCATTTGCATTCGGCCAATTCCAAAAGCTGCCCATTTCGCATTTTCTGGAATTCGACTTTTCATATATGCCATGGTTTCTGCATCTGCTGCCGCCCCCCACGGAATACCGAGACAGAACTGGAATATTGGATCTCCTTCAACTAAGCCTTCTTCAATTAATTGATTGGCAAAACGAACATGTCCTGTATCAAAACATTCTAATTCGGCTTTGACACCACTTTCTTTGACGAGTTTCGCCTGTTTCCTTAACCAATCAGTTGGACTGATGTATAACATATCACCAAAGTTAATACTGCCACAGTCAAGGGTGCACATTTCCGGCAAGAGTCTTCCTATCGGCTCATGACGTTCTTCAGGGGTTTGAATATCCGTTCCTTCTCCGCCTCTTGTAGGGTCTTCATCACTTGGGATCCAATCTCCACCTCCACCTGAGGTAAGGTTAATAATGACATCTGTCTCTGATGCACGAATTCGTTCGACAACTTCCTGAAATAGATTGACATCATGACTTAATTTTCCTGTTTTCGGATCACGCACATGTATATGCGCAATGGTAGCTCCTGCTTTCGCCGCTTTAATTGCCGAATCTGCAATCTCTTTTGGCGTTACTGGTACATGGGCACTTTTTGTAGTCGTATCTCCTGCTCCTGTTACCGCACACGATAATATTACTTTTTTATTCACGCTTCATTCCCCCGTTCTTTTTTTGGCACATGTTTAAAGATTTCTCCGCTTTCAAAGAACTCCGTTACACGGTGAATCCAATCATAGTAATCCATCCATTCCTTCATTTCTTTTAGAAGTTCATTCAGGGCCAGTTCATCTTCTTTCGTCAATCCTGAAGTTGCTTGTAATTGATTCATTTGTTTCATCATTCTTTGTTCAAAAGAACTGCTGCGTTGAATAGCCCTTTTCCATGTAGAGGTAAACAGAAGAATGAATGTTTGATAATAATCCTCTTCCACCCGAAATAAATCTTTCCGAACTCCTTTTTTAAAGACGCGTTCCGCAATATTTAAATCAATCATTTCCCGGACTACCTGACTCATCCGTGTTTTACTCATCCCTGTTTCTTCTGATAGCTCATCAAGTGTCATTGGTTCCCTGTTCATGTATATAATTCCAAGCACACGTCCAATACTTGTGGAAACACCGAATGCATTCATATTGTCCGTTATTTTTTCAATGAATTGTGTTTTTACATCATCAATCCGTTCGTCATCATTCCTCAATGTCCTCACCCTTTTATGGCTTATTTCCATTTTAAAAAATTGAAAACCTGGCATTCGCTTCGTCTTTGATAGAATGTCATCGTTGCATTTATGCTTAGGTAAGTTTTATACTTTCTTAACTGCCAAGAAAAGGATTGTATTACCTTGTCATTGGCAAGACCAATTTTGATGCTTTGTCTCCACCTTGATAAATATATTCCACTGCAGATTTCCCTTCAGTGTGTGTCTTTGTTGTTGTTCCGTTATTTAAGTTAATATCATATAGTGGCGCATTGCTTGCTGCTATATCCAGACGTATGCGATGGCCTTTTTTCAAGGTATACGCGGTGGAACCTATTTCAACTTCCAAACTAACTGGATGATACTCTTTTTCTACCTTTTTTCTATGAAATGAATCGATGATATTATACGAACGTCCTTGGCTATCAACTTCTGACAGCCTTAGGGATATATCCAAAAGCTCAGATGGAGAAGATGCCCAAATACTCGCTTTAATTGAACCTAGCAATGGAAGATCTTCCTCAAGCTCCATACTCGTATAGACAAGAACATCTTCTCGATCTTGTATATCGCTCATATCAAACATCCCGGACGCGTGTCCCGCAATAAGCGTCCCCCCACCACGAGTAGGAACTGGGTGATTCGGGTCTAGTTTTAAAGCACTTTTGGTTTCCGTAGTGTCAGGTTGATACGTTAGCTTTCCATCTCCATTTCGGCTTTGTGACATCCCTTGACTCTGCAGGTATACTTCCCTTGACTTTACACCAGTTTGAATCGGCCATTCCTCAAAGGTTTCCCAACGATCCTGTCCCATCAAATAAAGGTGGACAGGTTTCTCGAAAGGCATTGGCTTCTCCTTCAACCATTTATCAAACCATTTAATATGGATTTCTGTAGGATCTAATGATTTGTCAACGCCTATACTAGATGCTGCATGGTTAAAAAAACGCTCCCCACATCGACCTGTCATTTCTTCATGCGTCCACGGACCAATCCAGAGCATTTTTTTCCCCTTATAAGTTTGATAGGCTTCTAATGTTGGTGCCAATAATCCGTCAAACCAGCCGCCAATGAATAATGCTGGAATATCCACTTCACTTAGTTTTCCCTTTAGATTTACATGATCTTTAAATGTTTTGGCTAGTCTCCCCTGCATAAAATCAAAATAATACGAGCCCGGATCAAGGTCTTTGATTGGCTTCCATTCATCAGCAGGAGCATCAACTAACCACTCTGCCATATTCTCAAAATAATAATGAAATTTCCTCTTGTCAAAGTTCCCTTCCCTTTTCAGCTGATCCTCTAACATAGATCCTAAAACCCATGTTTCCAGTTTAGCTACTGGATGAGGTTCTCCTTCGCTTCCCAGAAAGCTTCCCATAAGATCTGCTCCCGTCATCACTGGAGCAATCGCCTTTAAGGAAGGTGGCCTTTCTACTGCTGCTGCAAACTGGGTATAGCCATGATAAGACATACCAAACAGTCCAACTTTTCCGTTTGAATATGGAAGCTTTGCCGCCCATTCTACTGCCTCATATCCATCACGTCTCTCATGTATGAATGGAAAAAAATCGCCTTCTGAGGCAAATCTCCCTCTTACGTCCTGAAGGATAACTACATAGCCTGCTTGCACCATCCGAGGCACTTCCAAATATTCGTCATAGTAACGTGGTGTTTCTTTATCATATGGCAACCGAATCATTAACACCGGATAGCTTTCTTCATCATCCGGATGATACACATCAGACCGAAGAACTGTTCCATCAGCTAATGAACACGGAACATTTTTTTCAACTCTAATTCCGATTTCTCCCAAGACAATCACCTCTAATGATAGATTAAGAAGCAAACTCTATTTTTTTACCTTTTATGCTGCGCTCGATTTTGAAGACTTTATTGGTTGAAGTTTCCGTTCAATCCAACCCATAATTAAATCAGCGATAATGGCCATCAATGCTGTAGGAATTGCACCAGCTAGAATAATAGCTGTTCCATCCGTTGCATTCGTTCCCGTGAGGATGATGGACCCTAAGCCTCCTGCTCCGACAAATGCACCAATTGCAGCAATTCCAATCCCAATAACAAGCGCTGTCCGTAACCCTGCCATAATGACACTAATTGCAAGAGGAAGCTCGACCATTCGTAATAGTTGAAACCGAGTCATCCCAGAAGCAAAGCCTGCTTCAATAACCGTTTTATCAACATCCTTCATCCCGACATAGGTGTTTTGCACAATCGGCAGTATTGAATACAGCATTACTGTAACAATTACCGTATTGGTGCCAAGTCCCATGACAATCATAATGACAGCCATCGCTCCTAAGGCAGGAATCGTTTGAATAATACTTCCAAGTGCCAGTACCCAGCTACTCAATTTCCCGTACTTTGCAATAAGGATACCTAAAGGAATCGAAATAATTGCGGCAAATAGAACACCATACGCTGCCATTAGAAAATGTCTGTAAAACTGCACCCATATATACCCACCATTTTGGGTCACATATTGCACCAATTGTTCCAATGTATTCATATTACTTCTCCCCTTTCTCCATATCCTCAAAGAAGTTATTGGCTTCTAGAAATTCCATGGCAACTTTTTGCGGACTCATTAGTTGAACATCCGCTTTATAATTTAATTCCTGCATCGTTTCTGTAGAAATTTGTCCATGCAAACGTTCTGTAATTGCTGCAATCTCTGGGTAATTCTCCAAAGTCTCATTATCAATTACGGCAGAAGCATCATATGGCGGGAAGAATCGCAGATCATCCTCAAGAACTTTTAAATCAAATTCCTTAATTCTCCCGTCTGAAGAATAAGCCAGCACAACATCCATATGACCAGTAGCTGCCGCCTGATACACAAGACCAATATTCATTGGGAAAACATGACCAAACGAAAAATAGGTTTCCTGAAACCCATCATATCCATCCCCTTTGCGATTGACCCATGCATTATCTACGCCAAAACGCAGGTCATCCGCGAAAGGTTCGAGATCAGAAATGGTTTCAATGTTATGTTCCTCGGCAAATTCTGTTGTCACAGCAACAGAATAGCTGTTTTCAAAACCATAAGGCGCTGCCCATGTTTCATTAAATTGGTCCTGGAATTCCTTTGTTACAATGTCCAGCGCTTTCTCTGGATCGGTAATCGGGTCCATGCCAAGTGCGCCAGATAGGTCTGTTCCCGTATAACGTGTACTTGTTATATCAAGGTCGCCTCTTAACATCCCTTGGTGTTGAACAATCGATGATCCAAGATGTGTCACAAGTTCGGTACTGGCATCTGTTTCCCGTTCAATCATAATCGATAACAGTTCAGCTAAAATTTGTGATTCAGATGTACCTAGGGCACCTATTTTTATCGTCTCTTTTGTCGTACTTGCAAGGCCTGGCAAGGAACAGCCTGCAAGCACCACAAGCAAAAGCAAAACCATACTTCCTTTAAGTAATGTTTTTTTCAACATGTTCACCTCCAAGCTTATACCGTTTCATACGAATCCTTCAGCCCCTCTGGCGTCATTCGATTTTCTAAATAGGCCAGCAAGCGATCTGCAATTAAAGCAAGAATAGTCGCTGGTACTGTACCTGCAATAATTAAGGAAGGCTGATAAAGGTTTAAGCCATCAAAGATAAAGTCGCCAAGACCGCCACCACCGATAAATGCTGCCAATGTTGCCCAACCGATCAAATAAACCGTTGATAGACGAACACCAGCCATAATTACTGGAAGTGCCATTGGAAATTCTACTTTTATAATCGATTGCAAAGCACTCATTCCCATGCCCTTCCCAGCTTCAACAACCCCAGGATTAACATCCCGAATACCGATGTACGTATTACGTAAAATTGGTAGTAACGAATAGAAAAACAATGCAATAATGGCAGGTAGTTTTCCAACACCTAAAATCGGTATAAAAAATGCAAGGATCGCAAGACTTGGAATGGTTTGCAGAATACCAACAAACGAAATAAATCGATCAGCGAAGTTTGGTGCTCTAGAAAGCAGGATCCCAAGGGGTATCGCAACTAACACTCCAAGTAAGATGGCTGCAACAGAAATATACAAATGTTCCCATGTTTTAATTATTAGTTCATTCCCATGTGTAGCAAAAAAATCCATCATCTACTCCAACCTCCTACTCTGCATGTGCTACGATTTCTTCAAATTCTGTTCCATCGCCCCAAATCGTGTCATAAACGAGGGTTGCAAGTGTTGCGCGTGTGACAATTCCCACTAAACGGTGACCTTCGTCCACAATAGGAACATACTGTGCTCCTCGTCTGAGTATCTTGTGAATTGCATCACGTAATAGACTGTCCTGAGATACAGAATAAATGTCCGTTTCCATTACTTCCTCCACAGTACTTGCCTTTTTGTAATTGTTGTTAATGGATTCAATATCTAAAAATCCACTTAAAACATTATCTGAATCCGTAATAAGGAGGGAATCAACTCGTTCATCTCGCATTTTTGTAATGGCGGCTTTTAAAGTGGTACCGATTTTTACGGTAATTGGAGTACTGTTCATAATTTGCCCGACCGTCGTAACATCAGGCCGACCTTGAATTAAACGATCTTTTCCAAGGAATTCTTCCACAAATTCATTTGCTGGATTTCTGAGAATCTCCTCTGGTGTATCAACCTGAACAACCTCTCCATCTTTCATAATGACAATCCGATCGCCAAGCTTTAATGCCTCATCCATATCATGTGTGACAAAAACAATGGTTTTATTTAATTCTCTTTGCAACTTTTTAAATTCTTCTTGTAAGGCATCCCTTGTAATCGGATCAAGCGCTCCAAACGGCTCATCCATTAATATCAATGGGGGATTCGCAGCAAGCGCACGTAATACACCAATTCGCTGTTGTTGCCCTCCACTTAATTCATGTGGATATTTATCAAGATATTCTTCAGGTAAATTTACTAGCTTGATTAGCTCACGTGCACGTTCATCTTTTTTCTCTTTTCTCCATTTGAGTAAAGTACCTACAAGCACAATATTTTCTCTAATTGTCATATGTGGCATCAATCCAATTTGCTGAATCACATACCCTATGGACCTACGCAGTTCGACAGGGTCTTGCTCCTTTATATTTTTACCATCAACCAAAATGGCCCCTTCCGTTACGTCAATTAAACGGTTTACCATTTTCATTGTTGTGGTTTTACCACAGCCGCTTGGACCGATAAAACAAACAAATTCGCCCTTTTCAATTGTTAAATTCAAATTGTTAACAGCTGGCTTACCATTACCATATCGCTTTGTAACATCATGAAACTCTAACATTTTTTAAAGCACCTCCGTGTTGAATACTATATAAGTATAGGGAAATAAAGAAATAATAGAAAACAGCATATAAGTCCATACAGAACGAAAAATCTATACAATTTTTATTTTACAAAGTTTATAAAGCGACTATCTTAATAATTCTCCGTATTTCTAGCTATTGCGTTTGTTTACTATTTTTTAAATATTTTGTTATCTTTAGATATAGCAGGATACAATCGAATTAAAGTAAAAAAAGCCTCCTATTGATGTTCAAATATACCTCGAACAATCAGGAGACTTTTCTATATTTAAAAAATAATTCAATCAAAAACAGCTTATCCAAATCTTCCAGATATATAGTCTTCCGTTCTGCTATCTGCCGGATTTGTGAAAATCGTATTTGTTTCGTCGAATTCAATAACCTCTCCATTAAGGAAGAATGCCGTTTTATCCGAAATACGTGCTGCTTGCTGCATATTATGGGTAACAATAATAATTGAGTATTCTTTTTTAAGCTCTTGTACCAATTCTTCAATTCGTAACGTTGACTTTGGATCAAGTGCTGACGTAGGCTCGTCCATTAAAATAACTTCTGGTTCGATTGCTAAACAACGCGCGATACATAAACGTTGCTGCTGACCACCTGATAGACCGTATGCATTTTCATTGAGACGATCCTTTACTTCGTCCCAAATATACGCTCCGCGCAGACTGCGCTCAACAATTTCATCCAACACTTTTTTATTACGAATCCCGTGAATTTTAGGTCCATAAACGATGTTTTCATAAATTGATTTCGGGAAAGGATTTGGCTTTTGGAATACCATTCCTACCTTTGTTCTCAAATCCTCTACTTTAAACGAACGTTCAAGGATATTTTTCCCTTTATACGTTATCTCTCCTGTCGTCCGTACACCTGGAACAAGCTCAACCATCCGGTTTAACGTTTTAATGTAGGTTGATTTCCCACAACCAGATGGTCCAATAATCGCTGTTACTTCCTTTTCACGGAAAGATAAATTAACATCTTTTAATGCGTGTGTATCGGTATACCAAAGGTTTAATTCCTTTGTATCATAAACCACTTTACCTTCGGACTCAGGCTCTTTAGAAGCAACTGCTTCTGGATTAATTTTAACCGGTCTTTTACTTTTCACTGATGATGGACTCATCATTTTCAACTCCTTTAAATCTAGGTTAAGCGTGTCATATCAAATAAAATAACCGTTAATATCGTTGTTGGAACTTATTTCGAATGAAAATAGCTACCGAATTTAATATGAACAATAATACCAATAGAACGATAATAGTTGCTGCAGCTAAATAGGCATATTCCTTAACCAATGAAGAATCAAGCGTCCAATAATAAATTTGCATTGGTAATGCTGTAAATGTATCAAACACACCTTCTGGGAATGGGAGAAGAAATGCCGGAATTCCTAATACAGTTAATGGTGCTGTTTCTCCAATTGCACGGGATAGTGACAAAATAGCACCAGTAAGGATACTTGGTATAGAAGCAGGCAATATGACATTTTTAATGGTTTGCCACTTTGTTGCTCCCATTCCATAAGATGCTTCTGCTAAATACTTCGGTACTGCACGAATTGCCTCCTGTGAAGAAACAATCAAAATTGGTAAAACCAGTAGGGATAACGTGAGACCACCAGCTAACACTGCATTTCCTAAGCCCATAGCTCTTGAAAAAATCGTTAATCCCAGTAGACCATACACAATAGACGGTACCCCAGCTAAGTTTGAAATATTCGTCTGAATAAAGGATTGAATCCTTCCTTTTTTTGCATAGAGCTCTAGATAAATTGCAGAGCCAACACCGATGATTAATGTAACTGGTATGACGACAATCATTAGCCATACTGTCCCAAGAATGGCACCCATAATTCCTGCACGATCAGCACTTGTTGATAGTCTTCCTGTGATAAAATCCCAATCCAACCAGGCTGCACCTTGTGTAATGACTCGTACGAGTAAAATAGCTAATACAGCAAGACCGAATAATGTCGCTAGTAAAAAGACTATTTTTAAAAGATTATTCTTCTGAATACGTGCATGCATTCTTTTTTCCATTTTCTTTGTATTTACTTGGTTCATTTTTAATATTCCTCCCTAAACTTACGAGAGACATATCTTGCAAGTAGATTCATGATAAGCGTAAAAACAAACAGCGTTAATGCAACAGCGTATAAGCTGTAATATATAGTCGTTCCAGCAGCCGCTTCACCACCAGAAACTTCAACAATATATGCAGTCATCGTCTGCATAGATTGAGTAATGTCAAAAGTAAAGTTTTTGGAGCTACCACTCGCAATGGTTACGATCATCGTTTCACCAATTGCACGTGATATTCCAAGCACAAAGGATGCAATAATTCCAGAAAATGCAGCCGGAATTACTACTTTAAATGTTGTTTCAAGTTTTGTAGCCCCCATGGCTAAAGAACCTTCACGCATCGCATTAGGGACAGAAGTCATTGCATCTTCTGATAAGGATGCAATCATTGGTATAATCATAATCCCCATCACAATTCCTGGACTAAGGATATTTGTTGCTCCTACTTCGGGAAAAATCGAACGAATGATTGGTGTTACAAAGGTAAACGCAAAAAAACCGTACACAATAGTTGGAATACCAGCAAGAACTTCTAGTAAAGGTTTTAATATTCTACGTACTTTATCTGATGCATACTCACTTAAATAAACAGCTGACATAATACCAATTGGACCAGCTACAAGCATCGCAATTAGTGATGAAATAATCGTCCCATTTATAAGTGGCAGCACACCGAATTCAGGATTTTGACTAAGTGGCTTGAGTACAGTTCCAGTGAAAAATTCCCAGATTGGAACAATTTTAAAAAACTCAATTGCCTCGGATAATAGAGTATAAATAATTCCAATAGTAGTTAGAATTGAAATGCTAGCTATAATAAATAAAATCGTTGGAATTAATTTTTCTGTTATATTAGAGATACTTCTCGAACTTCTTTTTTCTTCAATCATTTCTCTAACATTCACAGCGTTCTGTTTATGATTACCGCTGTTTGTCGGCATTACCTCGTGCACTCCTTCCAGCGCTTACGCTTATAGCTCACAATAAGATGAGAGCTTGATTCTGCCCTCATCTTATTTAGAGTCATATGTCAAATTTTGATATAGGTGTTTTGCTTAAAATAGTGCCTCTATCGCGTTTATTGTAGCGCTTCTAAAGCTTCTAATTGTGATTGGATCTCATCTTCTGGAAGTGGAGCGAATCCTGTTTCACCAGCAAAATCATTTGTGCTTTCCAATACATAACGTGCATAATCTGCTACTTGTGGTTTTTCTGCTGCCATGTTCGGATTTAAATATGTGAATACTGGACGTGTGTAATCAGCATATGGACCACTCTCACCGATTGTGTCAAGAGATGGTGTTACTGCACCTTCGCCAAAGTCGATTCCAACTGCTTGTAAGCTATCTTGGTTGCTAGCATAGTATCCAAATCCAAAGAATCCAATTGCATTTGTATCTTCAGAAACTAATGTAACTAGTGTTGAATAATCTTGTTGAAGATCAATGTCACCTACTAGATCTTGTTCCTCAAGAATGCTTTCATAAAAGAATTCATATGTTCCATGGTTTTCATTTGGTCCATACGTGTTAATTTTCTCATCTGGCCAATCTGAATTAATATCAGACCAGTTTGTATATTCTCCAAGGAAAATACCTTGTACTTCCTCAGCAGTTAATTCAGTTGCAAAATCATTATCTGGGTGTACAACAATTGTTAATCCGTCTAATGCAAGTTTCATTTCGAATGGTTCAAAACCAAGCTCTTCTGCTTTCGCTTGCTCTTCTTCTTTAATTAGACGGGAAGCATCGTTGAAATCTGTTCCGTTTTCTGCTAAAAACCTATCAAATCCAGCACCTGTACCGGCACGGCTAACTTCAACAGATACGCCTTGCTGTTCATTTACCATATATTCTTCAGCAATTCTTTGCATTAATGGATAAACTGTTCCAGAACCATCAATTACTACACTGCCTTCTAATTCAGCTGCATCATCAGATCCTTCTGTTTCTCCTGAAGAGTTATCTGTTTCTTCTGTGTTACCTTCATCTGTTTCTCCTCCACAAGCTACAAGCACAACTGCTAATGCTGCAACAAGTAGAAACATTAGGTACTTTTTGAACTTCATAGTAAAATTGTCCTCCCCTGAATGAATGCTTTATTTTTGTGAGGCTTTTTGCCCTCAGTTGCTAGTATAAGGTGTGAATGTTAAGGAAGTATGAGCCAAATGTAAAGGTTATGTAAATTTAAAGATATTGTCGTAAAGCATATTTGGAATAGACATAAGTTGAGTTCTAGCTTTGATAACCTACAGAATTCGATTATAGGTACTATTCCAATTGTAAATATCTTAATTATCATCTACATACTTGGTAAGCAAATGCGGATCCGATATAACTGATCCGCATTTGCTTTATTCTTTATCCGTCACATATTCATTTGGAGCTCCTCCACCTTTGGAGTTACTATTCTTATATGGGCTCTTACGTCCGTTACGATGCTCACCGGAATTATCATTTTCCTTGAATTGATTGTTGTGTTTCTTTCCGTGATTACTCATGACCCCACCTCCTCTTACCAAACTTTCTGTAGTTTTTGCTAGAATAGAGGATTTATGCGCTTCTCCCATAAAGAATTATTTCCTACTTAGAGCTTGTTATTAAGATAGAAAAAAGAATTGCTAAATGGTTGATCAACCATTTAGCAATTCTTTTTCTGCTTTCTTATATTAATTCATTTGAGAGTCTGCCTATTTTTTCAATCTCAATTACGATTTCATCACCTGTTTTTAACCATTCTCTTTCACTTTCTTCATACCCCATAATGACACCATCCGGAGTACCAGTTAAAATAACATCCCCTGGATAAAGTGTCATATGCTTTGAGAGATAGCTAATAATTTCATCACAAGGGAATATCATTTGTGCCGTATTTCCATCTTGTCTTCGTTCCTTATTCACGTATGTTCTAACAGATAGATCGTTTACATCAGCAACTTCATCTGCAGTTACCAGGTATGGGCCAATTGGACAGAATTGATCACCCGTTTTACCTAATAACCATTGGGGACTTTGAAATTGAAGATCGCGTGCCGAAAAGTCATTCGCAATTGTATAACCGTAGATATAAGGCAAAGCATCTTCTTTTGGGATATCCTTAGCCTCTTTAGCAATTACGATGGCTAACTCCCCTTCATAATCAAACTCTTTTGCATTTTTAGGAAGATTAATCTTAGCACGATGCCCGCAAAGCGCATTGTTAAATTTACTAAAAACAATAGGTTTTTCCGGTAATGCCATGTTTGATTCCTCTGCATGCATTTTATAGTTCAAACCAATACAAAGGATCTTTTGTGGGTCTGTAACACATGGGCCATATTCTAAATCACTATCCTCATCCAAAAACAAGTCGGAACGATCAGAGGAAAGAGCAACTGCAACAACTTGTTCCACATCGAAACGGGCTTTTACTCCACCCTCGATTAGTGCTCTTATTGATAAAGGGAATGTTGAATGCTCCAGTTGATCAGAGAGCACCTCTACCGCATATGCAATATCGAGTATACCCTTATCTGTAACAACGCCTAATTTCTGTTGAGAATCTTTTATGAACGTAATTGTTTTCATTCTATTTACCTCCACATTTTATCAATAAGCTTCTTTAAGCAATTCCATTAAACTGTCTTTTCGTGGTACTCTCGGACTATTACGTATTAACCGCTCAATTGGTAATGATTTTTCAGCTATTTCTTCTAAATTAGCTTCTTTAATTCCTATTTGAGAAAGTTTCGTAGGTAGTCCAATTTCTCCAGTTAGCTTTAGAACTGCATCCGCAGCAGCATAAGCAAGTTCTGTAGTTGTTTTATCATCATGAACTAAATTAAATATTTTTGCAATTTTCACCATTTTATCCTTTGATGTTGCTACATTGTATCGCATAACATAAGGCATCAGTAAACCCGTTACTTCTCCATGAGGTGAGTTAACTAAGCCACCGATCGGATAAGCAACTGCATGTGCTAGAGCATTTCCTGCATTCGAAAAAGCAAGCCCAGCTAGTAAACTACCAAGCATCATATTGCCCCTGGCTTCTAAATTACTTCCCTGTTGCACAGCAATTGTTAAGTTATTTACAATGAGTTCAATCGCCTTTTCTGCGAGTGCATCTGTGATAGGAAATGCCCCTTGGAATAAAATAGTTCCCTCTGCCTCAATATACTTAAAATCCTTTGCTGTATACGATTCAATAGCATGTGATAATGCATCAATTCCGGAACAAGCTGTTACATAAGGTGGCAAACCTACAGTCAATTCAGGATCCAGTAAAGCTACTGCTGGTCGCAAATAATTATCCGAAATCCCAACTTTTATATTATTTTCTGTATCATTGACTACTGCAACGGAGGTTACTTCCGACCCCGTACCAGCAGTAGTAGGAATTGCTATTAATGGTGCAACTGGTCCTGGGACATTTCCCTCTTCAAAATAATCCCTTGGATGTCCCCCATGTTCCATTAGTAAAGCAACAACTTTAGCTAAATCAATACTACTCCCACCACCAAGTCCGATAATGACATCTGTCTTAATTTGCGACTTTGCGAACTCAAAAGCTTCCATTACACTTGAAATCGGTGGTTCTGGTACAGCCTGATCATATACAACCACTTCATAGTTATGTAATGCAAGTTGTTCCTTAACTTTCTTGAGAATTCCAGCTTGAACAATTCCTTGATCTGTAATCAAAAAGACATTCTTTGCACGGAATCGCTTTAACAGTTTATCTAGATTGTGAATAGAGCCATTCCCAAAAACAATATTTTGGGTTGAAAAGTATTCCCAAACATTCCTAGTCATTTTACAACATCCTTTCTGTTACAAATGCATTGTAATTACTTTTTCCTCTGTCATCTCTTCAACTGCATAACGTGGGCCCTCTTTACCAACTCCACTGTCTTTAACTCCCCCATATGGTAGAATGTCTGCTCGGAATGTCGAAACATCGTTAATATTTACGCCACCAAACTCTAGTTCTTGAGCAGCTCTCATCGCCAAGTGAAGATTTGAAGTAAAGATACCTGCCTGTAATCCAAATTTTGATGCATTTACGCTTGCAAACAATTCATCCAGATCCTCATAAGTGACAATGCTAATAATCGGTGCAAATACTTCCTCACACATCACTTTCATATCTTCTTTAACATTCGTTAAGATAGTAGGCTTAAATAATGCATCTTCTCTTGTTCCACCAGTAACTATAATTGCTCCAGCATTCACAGCCTCTTGAACCCATTTTTCTGCCCGTTCAGCTTCCTCGATACTAATCATCGGTCCAATATTAGTCGTCTCTTCTTCTGGATTTCCTACGATAAATGATTCTGCTATTACTTTTGCCTGTTCTAGCACTTCTTCATAAATTGCTCGGTGAACATACACGCGTTGTACGGAAATACATGCTTGCCCTGAGTTTGAATAACCTCTTGATACACAAAGATCAACCGCACGTTGTAGATCAGCGACATCATGGTGAATGATGTTTGGTGAATTATTCCCTAACTCAAGGGTTACTTTACGAATACCAGATTCACGCTTAATCACTCGGCCCACAGAGGGACTACCAGTAAATGTGTACATTGCAATGCGCTCGTCCTTTAGAAGGACTGGCCCTGTTTCATGACCAAATCCATTGACTACATTCAAAAAGCCTTTCGGTAATCCCGCCTCAAGTAGTACTTCAGCCATTTTAATTGCAGAAACTGGCGTCTTTTCAGCCGGTTTCAAAACTACCGTATTCCCAGCAGCAATGGCAGGACCAATCTTGTGCGCAGTCAAATTAAATGGGAAATTGAAAGGAGTTATCGCACATATTACACCTACAGGTACACGTATCGAAAATGCCATTTTCGCCTCATTTCCTGGCTGCCCTTGGATTGGCAATCCTTGACCGGATAGTCGTTTTGCCTCCTCAGCAGAAGCAATAAATGTTTGGATGCCACGTTCAACCTCTGCTCTGGCATCGGTAATTGTTTTGCCAGCTTCGCTACATATGACGCTTGCAATTTCCTCTTTCCTTTCTTCAAATATCTGTGTAGCTCGCATTAAAATATCGTAACGATCCGTTGCCGATAGCTTCACTTCTTTAAAGGTCTCATATGCGTTTGTGATTGCGTTTTCAATTACTTTTTGACTCGATTTTGCTACCTTAGCATAGACTTCGTGTGTGTATTTGTTTTCTACAATAAATGTATCTTCCGATTGAAGCCATTCACCATTAATTAAATTACCGTAAATATTTTCTGTTTGTGTAGTCAATTAAACTCCTCCTCATTTTGATTCATTAAGTTCCTGAAAGTATCCGAATTCATTAAACTCCATAGGCGATGGTGTTCCGATAATCTCAATCGTAGCCATTCTCTCGAGTTCTGGAACAAGCGCTTCTGAAACATACAATTCCTCCAAATGTAATGTATTCGGAATCCGCATAAACCGAACCTTCTCTGGCTGTACATCCCAACCACATTTTATCGCTGTCTCAATAGCATCGCGATCACTGGGCAATACCATTGGAATACTTGCCCGCTTCAAAAAGCGACTTGTAATAACATTTTCGTTCATTTTTTGCAGGTCGATCTTATTAAATAATCGTGTAGTTGTTAAATCAGCCAAACCGATTCCAGTTGAATTTCCATGGGATTCTTCACTTAAATCGGAAACAATAATTTGCTGATAGGATGGTAATGCAGGCTCTTGCTCGCCATCAATTCGTACTCTACCAATTACATTCGTGTCCATTCCAGATCCACTGTAATTTTTCCCCATTTTATCAATAAATAAAATATCTAACCGATCGATTGGTAGTCTTGGAAATAGCTTCTTGGATAGTACGAGTAATTGAGACTCTCGTTCTGCAATTTTCTCTACCGGGATAACCTCAATTTCAGCTGTTTCTTCAAAAGCATTCTCTACAAGTCCAATTCCCATAAGAACCTTTCCACTTTTAAATATCTCTGCAGCAACATACGGCATATGCTCCCTCAAACCAATGACACCCCGTTCATGAATCGCTAAAGCCTGTTTATGATTCCCGAGACCGATCGAAGCCATCTTCATTAGTCCACTTTCAACCTTTGACGAAAAGTCTGTATGTGCTTTAATACGATTTATCAAAATGACACCATCAGAATGAAAAGCAATTTTATCCATATAAACCGGGACCCCGGCAGTAGTTTCCGCTAGCTTAACTACATCCATTGTCGCTCGAATCGGCGCATCACAATAGGATTCGGTTACACCAAGGCTCTTCAGCACCTCGATTTGCCCTTCTGCTTTCGCACCACCATGGCTACCCATCGCTGGCACAATAAAGGGCATTGCTCCCCGTTTTTTTACTTCCATTACTGTTGCCCGAATAATTCGAGCTATATTAGCTATCCCACGACTTCCCGCAGTGATAGCAATTTCCATTCCAGGTCGTATTTTCATATCGATTGTCCGCTTACTGAACTCTGCTGCTATCTTTTTTTCAATATTTGATACAGATGGACCGGTAAAATGCTGCTTTACTTTTACAATATTCGGTAGTTTCATTCAATCATCTCCATACAAATCTTTTACTCCACCTCGTTCGTAACCTGTAAAAAATCAGATAGATACGTAGTTGCTAGACGTTCTAATTCCTGCTTCTTCTCTTCATTTAATGGACGTAAAGGTGCTAAGACCTCTGTTGATATATCAATTCCACGCAATTTAATTGTTTCCTTGGCAACGTTCACAAATGGAGAATCCAATTTGTATAATGATAATAATGGCGTAAGCTTACGATGTAACTGAATCGCCTTCTCATAATTACCTGCTTTAAATGCCTGATAAATACCAACGGATAGCTCTGGTGCAAAGGATGCTGTTAAAGGAATAGATCCATCTCCTCCAGTACAAAGCGTATTTAATAACTGGTCATCATATCCCGAAAAAACGGCAAAATCAGGTCTTTCACTTTTCACCTTCAATATGATTTCTCTTGTGTGACCAATATCTTCCACAGTTTCCTTAATTCCAACAATATGTGGATATTCTTTTGCCAGATTGTAAACCAATTCCGGAGTTAAATCCTGACCCGTTAATGTTGGGAAGTTATACAATAGAATTGGTAAGTCAACAGCATCTGCAATTTGACAATAATGCTGATACAAACTTTCCTCACTTAATTTCCAATAATACGGATTTACAATCACTACACCGTCTGCACCAATCTCTTTAGCATGTAGACTTAGCGCTATTGTTTCTTCGGTACTCGCTGATCCAGTCCCGATTAAAACAGGTATCCGTCCATTTACATAGTTCACACCAAATCTTGCCATCTGCCTCCTTAGATTGATCGACATCTGACTAAACTCCCCACCAGAACCATTAAAGAAAAGACCATCCACTTTAGATTCAATTAGAAAATCGATCAAATTCCTCATTCCAGTTTCATCTATTTTCCCATTTTCATATAAAACAGATGGAATCGGTGGGATAATACCATGAAATTTTGTTTTCGCATGCATTGAAATCGCTCCCATTCATTTAATAGTTAAAGAAAAAATAAGCTTATTTGTGGAATAAATGTGATTAGTAACAAAGCAACTAAAAATGCAACAATAAAAGGTATTGCCCTTCTGCCAATTTCCATTATAGATAGATTGGTTAGACCACTTGCTACGAACAGATTCATACCAACTGGAGGAGTTACAAATCCAATTGCTAGTGCAACAATCATAATTACTCCAAAGTGTATCGGATCAAATCCAACTGCTGTGACCACAGGCAGAAAGATTGGCGTTAGAATTAAAATAGCTGCTAAGGTTTCCATAAACATACCGACAATTAACAATATAAGTATAATGATCAGTATAATTAGAGCTGATTTTTCCGTTAAGGATACCATGAATTCAGAAACAGATTGTGGCAAGCGCGCTAAAGTTAGCACTCTACCAAATACAGTCGCAGCCGATACAACAAATAATGCTGGGACGGTTACCTTCACCGACTCTATAATAATCGGTATGAAATTTTGCCGATGAATTGTCTTATAGATAAATATACTAACAATAAGTCCATATATAACAGCGACAACCGCTGCCTCTGTCGGCGTTACAATCCCACTATAAATACCACCTAAAATAATGACGGGAGTTAATAGAGCAAAGAATCCTCTAGAGAAAATTTTCAAAATACCATCTTTCGTAATTTCATTGTATACTTCATTAATTTTTTCCTTATCTTCACCTTTTCCACGGCAATAAAAATACGTATAGCCAATTAAACAAAGCGCGATAAGAATACCAGGAAGAATACCAGCGATAAATAAGTCACCAACAGATTGACCAGCAGACATTCCAAATACAATAAATGGTATACTCGGTGGGATGATAACACCAAGCCCACCCGCTGTAGCAATCATTGCTGTACTAAAGCCTTTATCATAACCAAGCTTGATTAAAATCGGTATAACCATTGCTCCGACTGCCGCCACAGTAGCTGGACCAGACCCTGAAATTGCCCCAAAAAACAAACAGGTTAAAATTGCCGCTGCGGGTACACCACCCGTTCTTTTTCCAACAAAGAAAATAAAGACGTTAAATAATCGCTCCGACATTCCGCCCTTTGCCATAATTGTTCCGGCAAATATAAACAGTGGAATTGCTAGTAACGGATAACTATCTAAAGCGGTTGCCATACTACGCACGATGTACTCAACGTTAATTGGAACATCTGTAAAAAAGGCAGTAAATACAGATGTAAGACCTAAAGAAACTCCAATTGGTATAGCAATTGCTAAAAATATTATTAGTACGATGAAGATTACACCTGCACTCATAATGTCGTTTCCTCCCTTTCCACTTCAATCCCTTTGAATCGCTTTATATTATTCTGGATTAATCGAACCATCGTGAAAGCAAAGCCTACTGGTACAGATAAATACACAATAGCTAAAGGAATGGAAAGACTTGGACTAGTTTGCATTGTGCCCAGGAAAGTATTAAATACATTGATCCCAGCAATTAGCACGACTATACTAAATGCAAAGAAGAATATATCACCGATTAATTCAAAAAAACGAGCCAACTTTTTCGGTAGATAGTTCAAAATAATATCTACCCTTAAATGCGAATTATTTTTCACCGCGTAGCTCACACCAATAAAGGTAAACCATATGAAAATGTAACGACTGAGCTCTTCTGGCCATGCTAGTGAATTGTTCATTACATATCTCATAAAAACTTGAAGACCCATAATAAATACAAAACTTAGCATCGACAGCCCTAATAAAAGCTCTTCCATATGTTTATTAAGCCAAGATATGTACCTCATTATTATTCACCTCTCCTAATGAATCGTTACCCAAGGCAACACTCTTCATGAAAATAGCAGATTGATGAGCGTTACCTTAAGTAACATCCTTTCTAATATGTTTCTCTATTGCTGTACAGATTCAAGCAATGTATTTAACAATTCTTCATCAACTTCTTGACTTATCTGATCTAGCACGTTCGATACAGATTCTTGAAAAGTTGCTAATTGATCTGGTGTAATTTCAACAAATTCAACACCAGCATCTGTCATAATTTCTTTATATTCAGCTTCCTTCTCATCAATAAATTCATTTCCTACAACAACCGCCTCAGCTATTACCTCTTCAACAAGAATTTGCAGATCTTCTGGCAAATCATCAAAATACTGTTGATTCATAATGATTTGAATCGCTTGCAGGATATGATTCGTTTCTGTTAAGTAATCCTGCTGCTCATAGAACCGTTGGGAAATAATCAATTCAAACGGATTTTCCTGACCATCCACTGTCCCTTGCTGTAATGCTGTATATACTTCATTAAATGGAAGTGGCGTAGGATTTGCACCTAACGTTTGCCATGTTGCCATATGGTATGGGTTCTCCATTGTTCGTAAACGTACACCATCTAGATCATTAGGCGATTCTACTTTTACACTCTTTGTTGTTAGTTGACGAAATCCTTGATCATGTAGTCCTAACAATTTAAATCCTTTTTCTTCTTGGCTTTGTGCGAGCAGTTCAAAGAAGGGACTATCTACGTGCATCGCAGCTCTAGCAGTTTCTTTATCTGGAAAGAGAAACGGAATATCGAACACCGCAACATCATCTACAAAATTTACTGCAGGAGCTGTTGAATGAAGTGACATGGTTACATCACCAAGTTGAACTCCTTCAATTAATTCACGATCCGCCCCCAGCTGTGCACTTGGGTATATTTCAACTTTAATTCTACCTTCACTTCTTTCTTCGATTTCCGATTTGAAATATTTAAATATCTCATTAAATGATGTTGTTTCTGCTGTAGAATGTGCAGCAATAATTGTATACGTTTCCTTTTCATTCGTTGTAGCGCTCGTACTTGAGCATCCAAGTAATACGAGTGCTAAGAAAACAACGAACAACACATATCGTATTTTCTTCATTCGCTATACCCCTTTTGATTTAGGATCTTAAATAAATACTATTTTTTAAGATAGTACTGCTGATTCATTAACAATATTTTGCGGTATGCCACCAGTTAAAATTTCGTAAGCGGTTTCACAAACACGCATATGGAGCCGTTCCTTTGCTTCTACACTATTAAATGCTGCGTGCGGTGTAATTACTACATTATCAAGCTTTAAAATCTCATCCTCTAATTTTACTGGTTCTTTTTCAAGTACATCCAGACAAGCTCCTCTTATAGAACCATTTTTTATCGCCTCTACCAATGCATCTTGATCAACAATAGGTCCTCTTGCTGTATTTAAAATAACAGCAGTGTTTTTCATTCTTTCCAACCTTTCCTGATTGATCAAATGGAATGTGCCATCGTTCAGTGGAACATGGATCGATACATAATCAGCCTGCTCAATAAGTCCATCTAATTCAATTTTTTCGATGCCGAATTTCTTAACTACGTCATCTGGAATAAATGGATCATACGTGACAATATTCATACCAAAAGCTTTAGCAAATTTAGCTGTCTCCTGAGCAATATTCCCAAAACCGACTAAGCCAAGGGTTAATGATGAGAGGCGCTTCGAATTAAATCCTTCATTCGGATTCCATTTTCCTTCTCGAACTGATCTATCTAATAAACCAATTCTTCTTTCAAAATGTAAAAGCATCGCGATTGTATGTGTTGCAACTTCTGGAATAGAATAATCCGGAATGTTGCAAACAGGAATACCTTTATTAGAAGCGGCTTTGACATCGATGTTATCAAAACCAATTCCATATCTAACAAGTACTTTACAGTTTGTTAACTCATTAATAACCCTTTCTGTTATTGGAGCATAAACGCTTAGTACGGCGTCTGCATCCTTGCATTTTTCAATAACACTTTCTTCTGTCAAGCAATCTTCAATTCGGAACTCAACGTCTCTTTCTTTAAAAAACTGCTCTTCAATTCGATAATGATCTCCCTCCAGGGAGTTTCCATCCGCTAAAATAACTAACATGATACCACCTAACCTTCCTAATTTTACGTATCTACTAGATTTTCATTTCCTACTA
This sequence comes from Oceanobacillus sp. FSL K6-0127, assembly GCF_037983385.1. Classification (NCBI taxonomy): domain Bacteria; kingdom Bacillati; phylum Bacillota; class Bacilli; order Caryophanales; family Bacillaceae; genus Oceanobacillus; species Oceanobacillus sp. FSL K6-0127. The sequence goes on from NZ_CP150287.1 coordinate 159,071, forward strand.
TTTCGCCTTTGCTAATTCCTGTGCTACTCCAATAATCCAATCTTCCTGTCCACCAACTGCTTCCATTTCAGCAAGTTTGGTTAAAATATCACGCGCATCTACGCCATACTCTTTTCCAGCTCTTTCTGCAAATAAGAGAAAGCTAGAATAGACACCTGTATACCCAAGGGTTAAGCTTAATCGATCAATTTGAACTGGTCTCTTCATCATGGGTTTCATTACATTTTCAGCTGCATCCATTGCCTTATATAAATCTACATGGTGCGGAATATCTAACTTATTCATAACGGCTACAAGCTGCTCTAGAGAAGCATTACCGGCTCCAGCCCCCATTCCTGCTAAACTAGCATCAATGCGGTCTGCACCTTCCTCTATCGCAACAATAGAATTGGCTACGCCCAAAGAAAGATTGTTATGTGCATGAAATCCAACTTGTGTATTAAGGTTTTCTTTGAACAAGGCCACCCTTCTTCTCGTATCATCCATTGTTAAAGCCCCAGCAGAATCCACAACGTAAACGGTGCTTGCCCCATAGGACTCCATCTTTTTAGCTTCTTCTAATAACAATTCTGGAGCTGCACGATGAGACATCATCAAAAAACCTACCGTATCCATTCCTAAATCAATTCCTGCTTTTATATGCTGCTCAGAAACATCAGCTTCGGTACAATGTGTTGCAACGCGGACAACGGATGCCCCCCATTCACGTGCATGCTTTAAATGTTCAATAGTCCCTATGCCAGGAATAAGCAAAACACCCACTTTTGCATTTTTAGCGTACTTTACTGCTGTTGTAATAATGTCTTTTTCCGTTTCTTTCGAGAAGCCATACTGGATCGAACTTCCCCCGAGCCCATCACCATGTGTTGCCTCAATAATATCCACACCAGAATCATCTATTAATTTTGTTAACTCAGCAATTTGTTCTACCGAATATTGATGCGAAATCGCATGCATACCATCACGTAATGTAACATCATTGAATCGAATTGTTTTTTTGCTCATCACTGTGCCACTCCTTTCGAAACCATTGCAGCTGCAATGACCTCAGCCGTTTTAACAGCTGCGGAAGTAATAATATCTAAATTACCAGCGTATTTCGGAAGGTAGTCACCATTTCCCTCTACCTCAACAGAAACAGTTACAATATTATCCTTAATTACCGGATCTGCTTTAAAACGATATCCTTCCACATAGCTTTGCACGACTTTCAACATGTCATCTAATTTTTGTAAAATATTTTGATGTATCTCATCAGAGTATTCCGATATTTTTACGTGAATTGTATTCCGCATTAGAATTGGTGGTTCTGCAGGGTTCAAAATAATAAGTGCTTTCCCTTCTTTGGCACCACCAACTTCCTGTAGAGCCTTTGCAGTTGTTACTGTAAATTCATCAATATTTTGACGTGTTCCTGGTCCAGCACTTTTGCTAGAGATGGAAGCAACAATTTCTGCATACTCCACGTCGACCACGTCTGAAATTGCTTTGACCATTGGTACAGTTGCTTGTCCCCCACACGTAACCATATTAACGTTATCTAACGCTTCCACACTTTGCTCATCCAAGCTTACAGCAGGTACAATAAACGGTCCCACAGCAGCGGGGGTTAGATCAATTGCCTTTTTCCCTAATTTCTTTAATATCGGTGCATTATGTGTATGGGCCTTAGCAGAGGTTGCCTCAAATACAATATCTGCTAAGTCTGCTTGCTCCACAAAGCCATCAATCCCATTATAAATCGGAACAAGTCCATGCTCTTTCGCAAGTGCTAACCCTTTTGAATTCGGGTCAATTCCAATCATTGTTGTAGGTTCAAGCTTGTCACTGCGTAATAATTTATACATAAGATCTGTTCCTATATTTCCTGAGCCAATAATTGCACATTTGAGTTTTTGTTGAGTCATCCTATCTTTCCTCCTAAATTCAATTCCATAACTGCTTGACAATAATGATCCGAAGCGCTCTTCAAATGCCGGGCTAACAGTTCTTGAGCTTTCTCTACTTCCCCTATGGTTAGCGCATCAACCACGACAAGATGCTCTTCAATAATTTCCTGCTGTCTTGACTCAAGAATTGTAGACGTAACCTCGATTAACGTTTGTATCATGCCATTTAAGGAATGCCATAATTGAATAAGTGACTGATTACTTGTCATACCTACTAGTAACGCATGAAACTCCATGTCTGCATCAACATTCCTAATTTGACTATCGAAAGAATCCTGCATTTGCTGGATGTAGAGATAAAGTAGATGTTTATCTTTTTCTAGAGCTTCTGGAGATATTTGTGTTAGGGCATGCTTTTCTAATAAAATACGACTATCATATAAATTCCTAATATCCTCAATATCAAACTTCCCTACTACTGTCCTACCATTTGAAAGTCTCTTAACCAACCGCTCAGCTTCTAATTTTGAAAGAGCTTCACGTATAGGTCCCCTGCTCACATTTAATTCGCTTGATAATTGGGATTCCTTTAAGTGTTCACCTTCCTTATATCGATTTAACATAATTTCTTTACGCAAATAAGCAAGTACTTGTTCACTTACATGCATTTTCCCTATATTCATTACTACATGCAGGCCTCCTAACAAATAAATAAATTGAATATTCTGTAATGTAGACAGTTTACAATTATTAATTCATATTGTATTCGCTTACTTTTATTATGTCAATAATTATTTGAATATATTTTTTATTCTGCTCATTAGTTTATCCAATAAATTAAATCAAATATTACCTCCCCAAATCTACATTCACATCGATTGTAGTTTTGAAAAGAAGTACCATAAGCAAACGAGAAAAAGACGGAGGTGACAAAAATGGATTTTAACTAAGACAGTGTTGTTTGTCCAATTCGATTTTTCTTATCAACCATACGTTATATTAGGAGGAGATTTTAATGAAACTTTATTTAGACCCAGGTCATGGCGGAACAGATTCCGGTGCTACTGGAAATGGAATACAAGAAAAAGATGTTGTTCTTGATATCGCGTTGCGAATACGCGATCTGCTAATTGGAAACTACAGTAATGTTAGTGTTCAAATGAGTCGTACTGGAAACACAACAAAAAGTCTCGCCCAACGAACAAATGAAGCAAATGCATGGGGTGCTGATTATTTTCTATCTATTCATTGTAATGCATTTAACGGCTCTGCTGATGGCTATGAGGATTTCATTCATAGCAGCCTTTCAGATAGTTCACAGACTGCTAGATATCGAGACATTCTACATGCAGAAATAATTAAAGTTAACGGATTACGAAATCGTGGTAAAAAGAAAGCTAATTTCCATGTATTACGTGAGTCGTCCATGCCAGCAATGCTAACGGAAAATGGTTTTATCGACCATAGTGGAAATGCAGCTTTAATGAAACAGAACGCATGGAAGCAGCGAGTAGCAGAAGGGCATGTCAACGGACTAGCGAGAGCATTTAACCTGCAAGAAAAAAACGGAGGTCCTGGTACCGGCCAACTGTATAAGGTTATTGCTGGTTCCTTTAAATCAAAAGCAAATGCAGATGATCGTGTATCTTTCCTAAATTCTAAAGGCATTCAAGCTTTTGTAGAACAGGTTACGATTTCAGGTGAAACTTGGTATCGCGTTCAGGCTGGTGCATTTACAAACAGGACAAATGCAGAGAATCATTTACAGGTTGTCCGCAACACTGGAATCGATGCATTTATTATCATCCAGTAAATATATAACAGATTTAGTATGAATAAATGAAATCAATTGACTTTTCAACCAATAGATTATAAGATATATGAAATAACAAATTCATAAACACTCTTATGAAGAGCGGCGGAGGGACTGGCCCGATGAAGCCCGGCAACCATTCCAGTTAAATTCAACTGAGAATAGGTGCTAATTCCTGCAAAATACAATATGTATTTTGGAAAATAAGAGGATGGTTACTTGTCAAGTATATCCATGCCTCTCTTTTTTAGAGAGGCATTTTTATTTTCCCGAAATACGATAAGGAGACGCTCAGATGACAACAGCAATTGTGAAAGGCGCACCAGGACATTATCGAATCGGAGAAGGCATTTTAAAAGAGTTACGTGTACTTCTTTCAGAGTTAGGCGTGAAGAAAATACATATTCTTAGCGGCAGGAAGGCATGGAATGCTGCCTTTCCTTATATACCAGAGGAGCTTGATCGTTCAAACATCACGTTTGTGGAAGGACATTGTACGCTTGAGGCTGTCGAACAATTCGCAACTTCATTTCAACATGATGGGGTTGATGCAGTAATCGGTATTGGCGGGGGGACAGCACTCGATCTCACTAAAGCCTCAGCTGTAAAAGCCGGGATTAAATCCGTACTTATCCCAACAATCGCAGCTACCTGTGCAGCTTGGACACCATTAAGTGTATTTTATCAAGCTGATGGTACCCATTCACACTATACCGAGTTCCCAGTAGCAAATACACTCGTGCTGATTGAGCCAGCTATTATTGCTGGTGCGCCACCTGAATACTTGAAGGCCGGTATTGGTGACACACTCGCTAAATATTATGAAGCAGATGCTTTAGTTCGATCCTTTTACAAGGATAAGGATTTACCTGTTTGGCTTCAGATTTCTCAATTCTCCGCAGCTTTGTGCAGAGATATCTTACTAAAGGATGGAAAAGAAGCACTAGAATCGGTATCCAATAAAAAGGTATCGGATGCACTCATACGCGTTATTGAAACAATTATTATGACTGGTGGCATGGTCGGCGGATTCGGGGAAAAGGCCGGAAGAATTGCTGGTGCACATTCCGTCCATAATGGATTAACAGAGGCTAAAAGCATCAAGCAATTTTTACATGGAGAAATCGTGTCCTATGGTATCTTAGTTCAATTGGCTCTAGAAGAAAAGGATGAAGAGCTAAAAAGACTATTAGCAGTATATGATGATTGGGGGCTTCCAGCATCATTAAATCATTTATCCATTGACGCTCGAGACGAGGAACTATTGCAACGTATTATTAAGAAAACATTACTGCCTCAAGAATCGATTCATTTAATGGCGGAAGAAATTACAGAAGATACATTAATAAATGCCATTCTCAAAGTAGAGAGGCTAGCAGTTCCAACAACTAATTAATCAACTTTAGAAAGAGGGATACATAATGAAAAAATTACTATTCACAGGATTACTTGCATGCATGTTGGCAGTACTTGCCGCATGTGGTGGCGGCTCAGATGAAGCAGAAGGATTATTGGAAGACGGTAAATTAAAAGTCGGTGTAACATCAGGACCACATGAACAAATCTTAGAAAAGGTTGCAGAGCTTGCTGAAGAGGATGGCCTAACAATTGAATTAGTTTCTTTCAGCGATTATGTCATGCCAAATGTTAGTTTATCTGAAGGCGAGCTTGATTTAAACAGCTTCCAAACCGAGCCATTTTTTGACCATATGAATGAAGAACGCGGATTAGATTTAATTAAAGTTGCAGATACGGTTACATTCCCGATGGGGATTTACTCAGAAGGTGTAACAGATGTAGCAGATCTCGAGGACGGCGCCCGTATCGGTCTTCCAAGTGACCCGACAAACAGTGGACGTGCATTACTATTGTTTGAACAAGCAGGTTTAATTAAAATAGAAGAAGGTCTTGGCGTAAATGCAACGGTAAATGACATTGCTGAGAACCCAAACAATTATGAATTCATCGAGCTTGATCCAGCGCAAATCCCGCGCCAGTTAGGTGAAGTTGATGCAGCTGCCATTAATTCAAACTTTGCCATGGATGCAGGTCTCGTACCTGGTGAAGACTCAATCTTTATTGAACAGGATTCTACATTTGTAAACTTAATCGCGGTTCGTGAAGAAAACAAGGATGACGAAGCTGTACAACAGTTTATCGATATTTACCAATCCGATGAAGTAAAACAATTTGTTGAGGAAACCTTCCAAGGCTCAGTTGTTCCTGGATGGTAGGAGGAACAAAACGGAAGTGCCCAGTTAGCGACGTACAGAGGTGAGAGAAGTCCAGCTACAGCTTTAGCGCTGGAGCTGGACGTGACTGTTCGTGCAGCTAAGTTATTACCCATAGTATTAACATTTAAAAGTTACCAGGCTAACTAAAAAGGCTGACAATAATGTTGTCAGCCTTTTTTATATGTCCATCTCTTTAGGAGATTCTCCCTTTTTATTCATTAACCGAATTCCAATCGGATCGATTTCCAAAATAGCGTAGTTAGGATCATCCGGTCCCTCAAAATATAGTTTCATATCATCATTCCAAAATTTCTTTTTCAGGTCATCCGTATCGTTTAAGGATACCTTCCCTTGATATTCTACATATTCATCACCAAATCCATCGCCTTCATAACCAATTAAAATATGTGTAAATGGATTTTTCTCAATTTCTTCTGTTTTATCGGCATCTTTATGCGTCGGTGTGTAAAGCTTCAAACCATCATGAAAAAATGTCATATACCTAGAGTGTGGTTTATCGTTCTTCACCGTTGCCATCGTGCCTGTATGACTTTCATTAAGGATTTTTTCTACATTTGCTTTAATCTCTGATTGACTCACAAGTATACACTCCTTTTTATCGTCTGCTATAAGTAGTGTTCCTTTTCTGGCCAATATTAAACATCCTGCATTACCGTTCAATTCTAAAATGTTGCCATTCAAATGGAAAGAGGGCTTGATACTTCCTTTGTAGAAATCGATCATCGATTAAAGCGATTGTTCCTTGGTCTGATTCAGATCGGATTAATCTGCCCCCCGCCTGAAGCACTTTATTCATTCCAGGAAAGACATAGGCATAATCATAGCCATTTCGACCAATCGAGTTGAAATAGTCCTTGATAATATCTCTTTCCAATCCAATTTGCGGCAGTCCAACACCAACAATAATGACACCTTGAAGCCGTTCTCCCTTTAAATCTACCCCCTCAGAGAAAATGCCGCCCAGTACCGCAAAGCCAATAAGCTTTTCTTCCGTATCCGGCATAAAAGCTGCCAAAAATTCCTCCCTATCCGTTTCAGACATGCCTACCGTTTGGACAATCGTCTTTACATGTGGTGCAAACTGTTGAAATGCATCATGTACAGCTTCCATGTAATGATAGGATGGAAAGAAAACAAGGAAATTTCCAGACTGCTTCGTAATAAGATTCTCCACAAACTGAACAATTGGTGTCATTGTACGCTCGCGATCGCGATACCTTGTCGACATTGGCAGAATAATTACCTCAGCTTTTTCACGATCAAATGGAGACGGAATTGCTGTTACGTAATCTTTTTCAGTTCCTCCCAACAAGGTTTTATAATAATCCGCAGGTGTTAGCGTAGCTGAAAAGAAAATCTTTGAGCGGTAGCCTTTTCCCATCTTGTTAATGAGATAAGATGGGTCGAGGCAGAATAGCTTCAATCGGACATCGCTTTTCAGAATCTCCATATAGGTTACAAATCGCTCATCATAAAGCTTCGCTATTTTAACAAAGGATTGTGTCGCGAAATAAGTATCCAGCAAAAGTGAATCTGTATCCATATGCTGCACTAATTCAGTCTCTGCATGCATGGAAAAGGTTTCAGTAAGCGCAACAAGCTCGTCATCTAGATCTTTGCTGATTAAATTCTCTTGCTTCTTTAAGGATAATAGATAATTATTAATTGCTTTAGCTGATTTCGCTAAGCTTTCATTACGTTTTTTAAATGTACGACTGAGTTGCAGAAATGCTGATTTATACAAGTCAGCAGAATACATTTCTCTCGCTCGATCAACTAAATTATGTGCTTCATCAACCAATAAGACGGTCTCTTTCTTCTGCTCCTCAAAAAGACGTTTCAATGACACTTTGGGATCAAAGATATAATTGTAATCGCAAATAACAGCATCCGCTATATATGCAAGCTCTAATGAAAATTCAAAAGGACAAACACGATGTTTTCTTGCATACGTTTCAATTACTTGGCGACTCATCAATGTTTCATTCGCGTATATGTCTAAAACCGCTTCATTAATTCGATCGTAAAACCCCTCCGCAAAAATACAATGCTCCTTCGAGCACTTTACTTCCTCCTGAAAACAAATTTTATCCTTCGCAGTAATGGTTACAACCTTTAGGTCCGACCCCTTTTCCTCCAGCAAACGAAATGCTTCCTCTGCAGCAGTTCTCGTAATTGTTTTTGCAGTAAGATAAAACATCCGCTGCAGGTGCCCTTCCCCAATCGCTTTCACAGCAGGGAATATTGTTGAGACCGTTTTGCCAATACCTGTTGATGCTGAAGCAAATATATCTTTCTTATCGAAAATTGTTTTATAGACAGAAGCCGCGAGCTTACGCTGTCCATCTCGATAACTTTCAAATGGAAACAAAAGCTCCCTTGCATAAACATCGCGTCGTTCTACATGCTGAAGCTTCATCTTGGCGTATACTGCATACTGACCGACAATGTTGTTTACATACGTTTTCAGCTCCTGAAAATTCATTTCCCGCTTGAATTTAACCTGCTGCTCCGTATTTACTTGAACATATGTTAACTGAATCGTTATCTCTGCTAAATCGTGGTCTTTGGCATAGATAAAAGCATAAAAGATCGCCTGTGCCCAATGTACTGGATATGTATCTTCTGAAATCCACTCCACCGGATTTCGTGTTGACTTAATTTCATCAACCGTAACCTGTCCATTCTCATTAAAAAGCAAACCATCACAACGTCCATCCACTACAAAAGTTAAGTCTTCATATGGAATCTCCGTTATGACATACACTTCCTTTTGATCTGTTTCTTTATACGTCTTTTGGATTTTCTGATGTGCCTTTGTTCCGTCTGTCAGCGTCGTAGCCGTTCGAAACCCGGATTCAATACTGCCACTTCGCAACACATATTCCACAAGCGTTCTTATTGAAATTTTGAACCTATACGTCATGTAATCACCTTTTACAATTCATTAACTCTATTCTATCAATTAATCGAGTCAAGCGGAAACTGAAATTAACTCTGCACATAAAAAAGAAGCTGAATCAAACATGCTTTTTAGCGCTTGATTCAGCTTCCCATTTATCTTAATCATTAAAATTAGTTAATTCCTCGCATGAACCGTTTCAGCTTCGGTGCTATTAATAGCAATACGATACCAAGTAATATCGCAATTCCTCCGATTACACCAAAGTAGATAACTTCCGTATCTACGGAATAAAAACGAACGACCTGGGCGTTAATAGCCTGTGCCGAGGCATTGGATAGATTCCATAAACTCATCATTTGGGCAGCAAATGCCGCTGGCGCCAATTTCGTGGACGCTGATAAACCAACTGGTGATAAACAGAGTTCACCTAGCACAACTAGGAAGAAGCTAAGAACGAGCCAAAGCGGGCTAACTAAGCTTTCTGTTCCGTTAAATACCGCAGGGAAAATCATGACGATAAATGAAAGCCCAGCAAAAATTAATCCAAAGGAGAACTTTTGCGGTGTACTTGGTTGACGATCCCCAAGCTTTACCCAGAGCCAAGCAAACACTGGTGCAAGCATCACAATGAATAATGGATTTAGAGATTGGAACCAAGAGGATTGTATTTCAATGCCAGCAAACGACAACTGTGTCCGTTCGTTTGCATAAGTCGCTAAAATATTCGATCCCTGTTCTTGAATCGCCCAAAACATCATTGCTGCCACAAATAACGGAATATATGCTAGTAAACGCGAGCGTTCGTCCGCTGTTGTTTTCGGACTACGATACATCGTAATAAAATACACTGTAGGGATAATCACCCCAAGAATACTAATCGAGAATATAACCCGCTCAATCGTTAACCAACCACCTGTTACACCAGCCCATCCGATTATAGCTAATACAATAACAGCGAGAGTGATAATTTTCGTAGTCTTTCTTTTCTCTTCTCCGCTAAGTGGATTTGGAACTTGAAGTCCAGCAAGACCAAAGTATTTTTTCCGTGATAATAGGTAAACAACCAAGCCAGCAAACATCCCAACGGCCGCTATTGCAAAGCCAAGATGGAAGTTATATGTTTGTCCAATTGTTCCGACAATAAACGGTGCAATAAAACCACCCATATTAATACCCATGTAATAGATACTGAAACCAGAGTCACGTCGTGGATCTTTTTTGCTGTAAAGTTCGCCAACCATACCACCAACGTTCGGCTTTAGCAATCCTGTACCAATAACGATAAACAGCATGGACACAAGTAATGCTGTAAAGCCACCTGGTAAAGCAAGGATAATATGACCAAGCATAATTAGAACACCACCGTAAAATACGGTACGGTTCATCCCAAGAATCCGGTCAGCAATCCATCCACCGATTATACCAGACATATATACGAGCGAGCCGTAAATCGCCATTATCGAGTTGGCAGTAGTTTGATCTATTCCTAATCCGCCGTCTGTAACCTCATAGTACATATAAAATAAGAGTATGGCACGCATTCCATAATAAGAAAAACGTTCCCAGAACTCCGTGAAAAATAATGTCGATAAACCTTTCGGATGTCCAAAGAAACCTTTTTGTGGAACGGTTTTTAGTATGGCATCCTTATCTCTTGAATCCATCGTATGTTAATCCTCCTCTAAGTTGAAAAATGAATTCTGTTATAAAACATACCCGACAATTTTAAGGCAAATTCAACATACTGTAAAGGTCAAGTTTGCTTTTTCCATAAATTTGTAAGCGAATTATCGCCAATCATCCAACAATTGATAGCGCTATCTAATTATTTTTCCAATTGTAATGTAATTTATGTAAATTAGAAGAATAAAAAGGATTTCTCCCTTGTTCATCGAATCTCTTAGTAAGACACATCCAAGGAGTGAACAGAATGATTCTATACCAATTACCATTACTAATACTCACAATGAGTCTTGTTTATCTATTTATCGTACCGACAGGACCATTATTATTTAGCTTGTTTTTTAAACTGGTTCCAATGTTTATGATTTTGATTTATGCTCTTCAGCTTTTACCTCGAAAAAAAACTCGAACACATCTACTGCTTATTACCGGCCTTGCTTTTTGTATCATAGGCGATGCGACACTGCACTGGTTTCTATTTGGATTGACCGCATTTTTCATTGGGCATCTATTTTATATGGCTGGTTTCTTTACGCAATGGAAATATTCAAAGATGCGTTTGACTATGATTATCCCAATTGCCGGATTTGCATGTTTTATCGGATTCCGGTTAGTTGAGGCATTAAGTCAAGAAGGGAATGCAGGATTAATTTTTCCTGTGATTGCTTATATTTTCATTATTTCACTAATGACTTTTTCCGCCGTGATGACGGGTAATGGATGGGCAATCGCTGGTAGTGTGCTGTTCGTTATTTCTGACTCTATCCTTGCATGGAATATGTTTATTGCACCAGTCCCTTCTAGTAATGTACTGGTAATGTTGCCTTATTATGGCGGTCAATTTTTAATTGCACATAGCATAAGCAGCATAGTTGCAGGCGGGAATCGAATTGTTTGGTAAATAGGGATAAATTCTACAAGCTAGCATAGCAGAAAAGGAGCGATAGGATTGGAATTTACTTTCATTAGCATCATATTGATTATTTTCATTTATTTGACTGCTAAAATAAATAAGCTTGAACAAAATATGAAACAGTTGAAAACTTCGTTAGAACAGGTTATGAAAGAGGTCGAAATCCCAGAACATCCGATAAATGGTAGACTATATGAATTAATTCAGGATGGAAAAGAGATTAAAGCCATTAAAGAAGCGAGAGCATCTTTAGGACTTTCACTAATAGAAGGAAAAGAGTATATCGAGAATCTAAAGAATAACATGAATAGTTAACATTACCTATATGCAGTTTCAAGAAATAGTATATGACATCCCCATGCACCAAGCATATTAATAGTTTCCCAAAACTCCGAGTGATATAATTGACTTATGTAAAAAGTTTTATTTATCAACTAGTTTTTGGGTTCAAACGAAGTACTAGGTATTTTGATTTACAGAAAACTTTTATCATCAGGAGGTAATAACAGTGAAAGCAGCAGTTTGGCATGGAGAAAAGGATATCCGAATTGAAGAGGTGGAAGTAAAACCTTTAGAAGACACTCAAGTAAAGGTTCGAGTAGCTTGGGCTGGTATTTGTGGTAGTGATTTACATGAATATGAAGAAGGTCCAGTATTTGTACCAGTAAACGAAAAGGACCCTTTAACAGGTGAAATTGCTCCATTAACAATGGGACATGAATTCGCTGGAGTGATAGAAGAAGTAGGAACAAACGTAACAAAATTTAAAGTGGGCGACAAAGTAGCAATTAACCCAACGATAACATATGGAAATAAACCTGAAGATATGGATGCATATGATGGATTCAGCTTTATCGGCTTGCATGGTGATGGTGGATTTACGAAATACGCGAATGTTCCAGAATCGAATGTTTATCTTCTGCCAAACACATTAACTTTACAGGACGGCGCATTGGTAGAACCTACCGCTGTTGCTGTACAAGCTGTAAAAGAAGGTGGACTGCAATTCGGAGATACAGTTGCTATATTCGGAGCAGGTCCAATTGGACTTTTAACAGCCATTGCAGCTAAAGCAGCAGGAGCAAGCAAGATTATTGTTCTAGATTTATCCCAAACAAGACTTGAAAAAGCAATGGAACTAGGTGCAACCCATATCATTAATTCTGGTGAACAAGATGCTGTTCAAGCGATTCGAGAATTAGTTCCAGATGGTGTTGATGTATCCTTTGAAGTTGCGGGAGTTGCCCCGACATTCAAACAGGCGATCGACGCTACACGGGCACGAGGAACAATGGTAATCGTATCTATTTTCGCTAGACCAATTGAGTGGAATCCAATTCACCTTACGAACACAGGTGTAAAAATTACGTCATCTATTGCTTATACACCGACTTCTTTCCAACAGACAGTGGATTTGATGGGAACTGGTCAATTGAAACCTCAAGGCATTGTTACCGATCAAATACAGTTGGATGATATTGTTGAAAAAGGATTTGAAGCATTATCAAACGATAAATCACAAGCCAAAATATTAGTAGAACTAAGTGGAGAGAAATAAACCCAACTGGTTTAATAGCGATATTAACAGTTCAGGTTTAATAACCCGAAAATCCCTAAGCTGGTTGCTTAGGGATTTTTATAACCTCTTATACTACTTGTGGCCCTACTAAAAATCGAGGGTTTTCACCGATTACCAGCTTACATAAATTTGCATAGCCAATTCGCTTATTGGAAGCTAGTAAATACTGCAATTCGATGATTGTAGTATCTGCTTTAAGTTTTTCTATTTCCTGTTCAAACACACTAAATGCATAGGTATTATGAATGCTTGGTTTACATTCATCTGGATTTTCATCCATAATTAAACAACCCAAATATTGATAATTAAACTGTAATTGGCGCGTAAGCTGGATCACATTTAAGAACCGTTGGAATAATTCTGGCTTTGTATGTCCCAATTCGTCAATTGCCTCTTTTGCTGAAATCAATTCTTTTAAATTCGTTGTTATTAACACCCTATCCGCTCCTTTCTATTATCGCTTAATTCCAAGGCTTATTGATCGATAAATGAGCAACGATATCTTTATTTTGCTGCCTCTTTAACTTTCGAATCTTTGCACGTTCCTCACCAGTGCTGTAGAGGAACTTTTCTTCTTCTGTTTCCGCGACAATTGCAGGAACTTCAATCGGTTTTTTATTCTCATCCAACGCAACAAATGTCAAAAAAGCCGTGGTAGCAATTCTTCGTTCACCAGTTAGCATATCTTCAGCAATTACTTTGCAAAATATTTCCATCGAGCTTTTCCCTGTATACGTTACGAATGACTCAATACAAACTTTATCACTTTGACGTATTGGTTCTATAAAATTCACCGAATCGGTTGAGGCCGTAACACATTCCTTAACTCTTGCATGGCTACAAGCTGAAAGTGTTGCACAGGCATCAAGCTTTTTCATAAGAACTCCACCGAATAATGTATGATAATTATTTAAATCATTAATTAGAACCTGGTCATTCTGAATAATGCGTGTTTCTCCCATTTTTCTTGCTTTCATAAACTAATCACCTTACTACTTTTTATTGCTACAGCAAACTGTTTATCTGATGTAGATACATTGTTATGTACAGGTTCTATTGTATAACGCCCCGATAACCAAAGTACAATGCTGAAATCCGATGCTATTCATAACAAAAGTGTTTGTAAACGCTTTAGATAAACAAATAAAAAAGACTCACCTAAAAGGAGGTCTTATGTATTGTTCAGATTCACTTTTGCAAATCGGATAAATTCAAGTTTGACAGGTGATAATGCTTGATTCTTTTTCCAAATCATTGCTAAGTGCCACTTAATTGTCGGATGGGACAGTTTTATTTCTTTTACGTCACGTTTTAAGCCTTTAATCGTACTTTCTGGTAATAAGGTTATTCCAAGATTTGAAGCTACCATTTCCTCTATAAAGTCCATCTGTGAGGTCTCCGAAATAATTCTCGGTTCAAAGCCAGACTTTCTGCAAGCCGAATATATATGATCATGCAGTGCAAAATCTTTATTAAACATAATAAAATCTTCTTCTTTTAATTCAGCAATTGCGACCTCTTGCCGATTTACAAGCTCATGGTCGGCGGGTACGATGAGCTTTAAATCTTCCTCTCCCAACGAATAGCAATCAAAAAAGTTGTGGCGGGTAGGCAGGAAGACAACGCCAAAATCCAAGTGATCATTCATCACTTTTTCTTCTATTCGCTTTGATCCATCCTCTATTAATTGAAACGTAATATCTGGATATTCTTTATGAAAAGATGCGATTAATTTAGAGAAGAAAACGGAATCGATAATCGAGGGCAAGCCAATACGAATATGGCCTTTTTTTAGGAACGAAAGGCTTTCCAACTCAAGTCGTAACGCTTGGAACTGCTTTTCCATCACTTGAGCGTGCTCATAGAGAATTTTTCCAGCATCTGTTAGAGATAGTTTTTTTCGTGAACGAATGAAAAGCGAGGCTTCCAGTTCATCTTCTAACGATTTTATAATTCTGCTAATTGCAGGCTGTGTCATATATAATTTTTCTGCGGCATGCGTAAAACTGCCAGCACGCGTGACTTCAATAAAATACTGTAAATGTTTCATTTCCACTTTTCTTTCCCACCCCTCTTCTGCCTTCTTATTCTACTATGCCATACTACACATCTCAACTGAACAGCATTACATTTTGCATAACGAAATGTGAAGCCTTCTATTATTGTTCGAAAAAGAAAAAGGCTGCCATAAATGACAACCCTCCTTTCAATTATCTAATTTTCTTAAATGCCTTGCTCCAAGCGATTACTTGGTCAAGCATCGCGTTTGCATTGTCTGCATGGTAATCCGCAGGTTTGAATTCGCTCATGTTTTCAAAGTCAGTCATTAGCGAGAATGTTACTGCAGTACGTACGTCTGCAACTTGCAGCTCACCAAGGATTAGACGAAGGTTTTCATGTGCACGCGCCCCACCTAAGCTACCGTATCCAACGAAACCTGCTACTTTATTGTTTACTTCTGGGTTTAAATAATCTAATGCATTTTTCAATGCCCCACCAATTGCATGGTTGTATTCTGGTGCTACGAAAATGTAACCATCAAATGCAGCGATTTTTTCAGACCAAGCTTTAACCGCAGCTTCTGCTTCTGCCTGTCTTTCTGCTGGAAGTTCTTCACCAAGGAATGGCAATTTATATGCTCCTAAGTCTACAATTTCATATGTGACATCGTCGGCATTTCGTTTTGTTGCAAAGTCGTACATCCAGTTAGCAACTGATTCCCCATTACGGCCTTGGCGCACACTGCCTTGCACAATAGCGATTTTCAATTTCTCTTTTGGTACTGGTGCTGCTGCTTGCTTTGATCTACCGAATAATTTATCAAAAAATCCCATTGTATGTTCACAACCTTTCCTGTCCGTTATCTAAGTTTAAATTGACCCTTTAAAAAGAAGAGGCAGTAACCCAAGCCTAGCACTATGTAAACATAGTTATTCAGGGGTAGCTGCCCATTATTAGTCCAATGATACCCAATACCTTTTCTCTATTTATAAGGTATCTTTTTTACTTCTTAAAATTTACTTTTTATTAATTGCGAACTGTTTTTAAAGCACTGCTCCAAGCGATTACTTGATCAAGCATTCCGTTTGCATTATCTGCATGGAAGTCAGCAGGTTTGAATACGCTCATGTTTTCAAAGTCAGTCATTAGTGAGAACGTTACTGCAGTACGCACATCTGCAACTTGTAGTTCACCAAGGATTAGACGAAGGTTTTCGTGTGCACGTGTACCGCCTAAGCTACCATATCCAACGAAACCAGCTGCTTTGTTGTTCACTTCTGGGTTTAAGAAATCCAATGCATTTTTCAATGCGCCACCAATTGCATGGTTGTACTCTGGAGTTACAAAAATATAACCATCGAATGAAGCAATTTTTTCGGACCATGCTTTAATTGCAGTTTCTGCTTCTGCCTGTCTTTCTGCTGGAAGTTCTTCACCAAGGAATGGCAATTTATATTCAGCTAAGTCTACGATTTCATAAGTTACATCGTCATTACGTTTTGTTGCAAAATCATGCATCCACTTTGCAACTGCATCTCCGTTACGTCCTTGACGTACACTACCTTGAATAATACCTATTTTTAACATTCTATTTCCCCCTAAATGTTTTACATTCTTCAATTAATTTTAATTCAACATACTTGAATTACTTATACTATACCATCGTTTTTTACTTATTGCAACACATTTAATTCTTTTTTATTATATAGTTATAAAAAGTAACCGTAAAATTATTTGCTTACCTTATTTATAAAAAGAAAAAACAGGCACTGCAGCTTTGCAGGAACCTGTTTGATTATTAGAATGGGTATGCGGATTCTTCAGATGCTTTCATTTGCACTGCTGTCCGAAGAAAAAAGACAACATCATCTGCCAATCGGTTAAGCCTAAAAACAATTTCATCATCTATAATTGCTTGTTTATGATAATGCTTTTCTTCAATAAATACATATTTCGGGATAACCATTGCTTGCATATAATTCAAGATTGGCTTCAACTGCTGTTCAGCCACTAAATAATGTTTTGCTGATCCAGCTGTCGATACGAGACCGACAACTTTTTCCCGAAATGCATCCATTGGAAGCAAATCAAACAGGTTTTTTAATGTACCTGGAATAGATGCTTGGAATGTTGGTGTCCCGATAATATAGCCATCCGCTTCCATTATTTTTTCTAATACTAACTTTGTATCCCCTGTATAATCACGATAATCCCTTCCATCGCTAAATACGAGGTTATATTGCTTCAAATCAATAAGTTCAATTTCGATATCCTCATACTGTTCGTTTATCCGGTTTAATATATTTTCAACAGCAATTCGCGTTTTGGAGCCAACGATTGACCCAGAAATCCCCAAAACCTTCATTGTGATCCCCCTTTCCCAAAAATCATCTATATCACATATAATCAGACTATCCCTTCATCATGAAGCGATCAGCTGTTTTTAGTTCTCGTATGTTATGAATACAACTCACGTCCTATTATACCGACTTGCTTTTTCGAAATACAATTTGATGCTTAGGAAATAAACATTCGCATGTTCCTTCATTCTTATTATAATGTAATTATTTACTTCTGTGCCGCTTCTCCACCATTTGCATATAAAAAGGCTGTTACTTAATCGTAACAGCCTTGCCAATCAAATTATTTCTTCATCTTTTTTGCTTAAGCCTAAATCAAACAAGCCTGATTCTTTTGCAGAAAGAATCGCTATATAAACGAACGGCCCGAGGATTAGCCCCATCACACCGAAAAACACAAAACCAAAATACATAGAAAGCACAGTCGGGAGTGCCGCAAGTCCTATAGAATCACCTAATACTTTCGGCTCGATGATACGCCTTAAAATGGTTATGATAAGAGCAAGCAATATAAGTTGGATTCCTGCTCCAACATTTCCGAGCATCATGGCCAAAAGTCCCCATGGAATCAGCACAAGCGCTGGTCCAACATATAATGGAATAATATCGACTAGCCAAATGATGACAGACATTATTAATGCGGCACCGGGTGAAATAAACAAAAGACTTGCATACGTAATGACGAAAACACCAATACTTAGGATAAATTGGGCTTTCCAGTAACCAAGGAAAACCTTTCCTAGTCGTTGGTTAACGAAACGCAGCTTTTCCGATGTATCTCGATTGAATAAATTGTAAAATAACCGTTTTAATCGAGGCAAGTCCAAGCTGAATAAGAATAGCGTCATCAAATAAATCAATGACACAAAGATAAGATTTGGGACAGATTGAATCCACGAGCCGAGAATTGTTAATAAATAGGATGTAACATCCAAAGCTGTTTCCACTACACTATTGGATTGGTTCTCAAGCTCCCGAATAACAACATGAGCGATTGGTATATCTTCAATTAGCTCATTAAAACGGATAATGACATCATTGATAAACCGCTGTACCTGAAATGCATAGGTAGGAATTTGCAATGTAAAATTATAAATTGTTTCCACCACACGGGTTAATGTGATATAGACCAGCAAACTGGAGATAGCAATAAACAGGGTAAAGGTAATGGTAACTGGGAGAACCCTTTTCCTTACTTTCATCTTCAGCTTCAGCCATCTTACAAAAGGCTCAAACATGAGTGCAGTCAATAATGCTAATAATACTGGTAAAAATGCTGAGAAATATATGTAAACGAAAATGATGACCGCAATGACAGCGGCCAGCTTTAGAATCTTTTTAACAAGGGATTTCGTTATCAATAAAAAACTGCCTCCTTCTTTCCCTCCAGACTTAATCGAACAATTAGTTATTCCTTTATTTCAAAGGTCTCGATAACGTTAATACTCCCTTTTACGGATTGAACCATCGAACAGTTTTTTGAACTTAGCTCTAACGCTTTTTCCACCTTTTTTTCAGGAAGATCCTTACCGAAAATGGTAAAGTGCAATTTAATTTCTTCGACACGATTTGCTATATCTGGATTTCGTTTCACATCCGCAGTAATGGCAATATTATCAAAAGCAATGCGCATTTTCGTAAGCACTTGCTTCAAAACCCCGCCACTGCAACCAGCTATGGAGGATACTAGTAATGCGTATGGTCTAAACCCAAACTCATCCTTGCCCGATATTGTTAATTTTCCAAAATCAAATTCAGATTCGAAACCATTTTCATGCATGCTAAACTCCATCTCGACCATCCTTTTCCTAAAATTTATTGTAATACGTTTAGATCACTTATCTATCATGATAATATTAGTACCTATCTTTTAGTAACAGTAAGACTTATCTATAGTATAACTTTAATTTTTAAAATTGAATATGTATTTGTTCCCGAATTTTCTATAACATATCTATCTCGGTACTCACATGAAATTGATATCGTTCCAAATCCACCTCTCCCTTACAGCTGACCTCAACACCTTCTACTTCCAGCTGCGATTTCTGCTCCAATGCTCCAAATTTATCTTGAATAGCGATTTGCCCCTTCGCGTTGATGACACGATGCCAAGGAAGGCGATGCTTTCTACTCATTGAATGTAAAATTCGCACAACCTGACGGGCAGCCCGTGGACTTCCTGCTGCTTTAGCAATCTGTCCGTAAGTCATGACCCTTCCTTCTGGTATTTGGTTGATAATTGCAATTACGTTTGCAGTAAATGGTTTCATCTTACACCTTTCCTAAGTCAAAAGTTTATGGGAAACAAGCATTCCAGCATCTTTTCTTTTCTAAATAGTAACAACTTTAGATTGGAATGTCTATAACAGTTCTGTCATGCACCAGGTCTAAAAATTGCCTCGTATAACCATCTCAAAACCAACAGAAAATAACACTGTTAGAAGCTGGTTCTTCTTAAGCTTTTAGGCAAAGGCCTTAGCAATTAGGAAAGATATAAACTTTGCAACTTGCCAAGCAAAGGAGGATATCATGAATAGACAACGTGCATTGGAAATTTTGGAGTCGATTGAAATGGTCAACGTGAACTTCCGAGGTATTCCGGTATATATTCAATCATTGGATGCTAATCAGGAGACAGCCACTGTTTTTCCGCTCGATAATATGAATCATGAACAATCCGTAGAATTGGCAGGCCTTGATGAGATACAATTAGGTAAATGACCTTTATCACTACGAAGGATGCCTTCTGGAGCATCCTTCGTAATTAATTGGCAGCACCTTTTACATATACCCTTGGAACACGCTTTCCGATTAAGCAAACCGTTTCGTAATGAATCGTTTGCATATGCTCTGCTACTTCATCGAGTGAAATATAACCATCCTCAGGATCGCCAAAAATCGTAACAGTATCTGCTTTGCTAATCTGTTCAACAGCAGTGACATCAATCATCGTTTGATCCATACATATTCTACCAACAATCGGTACTCGCAATTCTTTAACCATCATTTCCCCCTTATTTGAAAGTTGCCTGGAAAGTCCATCCGCATAGCCGATTGGTAATGTCGCAATTACAGATGTAGCATCTGGTGTGTAGGTGCATCCATAGCTAATCGAATGACCGGATTGTACCTCTTTTATCATGGCAGGCTTTGTTTTTAAGCTCATCGCCTGCTTTAAATGAATTGTTGCTCGCAAATGCCCACTCGGATAAAGTCCATACAAGCTAATACCGACACGTACCATATCCAAATGCATCTCAGGATACGCAATCGTTGCAGCACTATTACAACAATGCTTTAACGGAATTTCGATTTGATGTTGGTTCAGGTAGTCAACCAATGATGTAAAATTTTTATATTGCTGATACGTATAAGCAGAATCTGGGTTATCAGCGTCGGCAAAGTGTGTAAATATCCCCTCTAGTATAACTTTAGAGTCGTTAAAAGACTTACAAATTTGAAGCGCCTCGTTTTGATCACGAACCCCAATGCGATTCATGCCACTATCTATTTTCAAATGCACCTTCGCTTGTTTATTCCATACATTTGCAGCGCGTTCCATTTCCTTGATTGATTCATCCGAGAAAACGGTAAGGGTAATGTCGTGCTTCACCGCCTCTTCTACTGCGTGTGGAGCAGTATAACCCAGCACAAGAATCGGGACATCAATTCCCGCTTCCCGCAAGTGGAGCGCTTCATCTAAAAGCGCAACGCCTAAGTAGTCGGCACCAGCTTCCGTCGCAGCTGTCGCAACCTGCACCGCTCCATGTCCATAACCGTCCGCCTTAACGACTGCCATAAACTTGCTAGTTCCAATATGTCTTCTGAAGGATTGTACATTCGCCTCAATCGCGTCCAAAGATATTTCTGTCCATGTATCACGATAACTTTTATGTATCATAAAGATACCTTCTTTCTCATTTTCATCTATAAATTACATTGCATGTGACAATAGATTCATTTTACCATTGAAAAAGGTGAATTCACAAAAAATTATGCTATACTAATTATATTTCTCCCTGAAACTTATAGAAAGAAGATCACTAAAAGCTATGTCATAGAGATTTCACGTATCACAGTTAGACTGATCTGGATTTCTAAGTACTTCTTCTATTTTGAAAAGGGATACAAGGACAACATGGATAGGAAATAGATGGGAGAGAATAGTATGAAGAAAATTTTGCAGCTCGGCAGTGCTTTCATAGGCGTCATTGTTGGTGCTGGCTTTGCTTCTGGGCAGGAGATTTTACAGTACTTCACGAGCTTTGGTCTCCTTGGTATTATTGGGGCCGTGATTGCAAGTGCGTTATTCGCCTACCTGGGCATGGTTTTAATGCAAATTGGCAGCCGAATGCAGACGACCTCTCATCGGGATGCTATTTACAAAATTAGCGGACGTTATCTTGGAGTTGTCATTGACTACATCATTATATTCACACTGTTCGGTGTAGGAGTCGTTATGATTGCAGGTGCTGGTTCAAATTTAAATCAGCAATTTGAATTCCCATATTTTGTCGGGACAAGCCTGATGACTATTCTCGTGCTTATTGCAGGAATGGCAAAGGTAAATCGATTCGTAGCGATTATTGGCAGTATTACACCGTTTCTAATTCTAATCGTCATTATCCTGTCGATCTATAGTGTACTATCAATGGATAATACATTTACCAATCTTAATTCGATTGCAATGGAGCAACCGACGACACTACCAAACTGGTTTATCTCCGCAATTAACTACGTTTCGTTTAATATCGCGGTTGGCGCTTCGATGTCGCTTGTAATGGGCGGGGCCCAGCGTAATGAAAAAACGGCAGCTCTTGGAGGACTTGTTGGCGGATTAGGAATCGGGGTTCTTATTATTTTAAGCCACCTTGCGATTTTCTCAAAAATTGACCTTGTACAAGGTTATGAAATGCCAATGCTGCAGCTTGCTAATCAAGTATCTCCAGCATTAGGCTTTTTCATGGCAATTGTTTTGTTCGGTATGATCTTTAATACAGCAGCAAGCATGTTCTTCTCATTCGGCGCACGGTTTGTCGAAATAGGAACGCCGAAATTTAAAGCTTTCCTTGTTGTCACTCTAGTAATTGCCTATTTATTAAGCTTTTTTGGATTTACAGATCTTGTCAGCTACTTCTATCCACTTATCGGCTATCTTGGCTTATTTCTAATAGGAGCACTGATTATTGCGTCTGTTCGGATTCATAAGCTCGAAAAGGAAACCGAAAGACAATAACAAACATAAAAAGGTGAGGCAATTTAATCAAAGCTGTCTCGCCTTTTTTACTAGCCTTTTCTAATTTAGCTCCCATTGCAGCATGTTAACTAAAAACATCAAAGCTGACTTCTATTCATAGGCAGTCTAATATTAATGATGAACCACTCTCCATGCAACGCCGCATCCATTTTTCCATCCATTTTTTCAACCAGATTTTTAGAGAGGTATAGCCCTAATCCACTGGCTTCCGCATTCGTTCTGCTTGCAACTTCTGTATAAAAACGCATAAATACTTTTTCTACCGCCACTTTACTATCTGGTTTAATATCATTTTTAATGCTGAACATGATATCGCCCCCTTGTTTCTCGTAGCTGATTACTGCTTTGCTTTTGGCATAACGAATTATATTTTGAACGACATTTTGGATAACTCGTACTAACATGAACTCGTCGGCAATAATTTGGTAGTTGTGCTGTTGTGCCGAAAAATCGATTTCTATTTGTTTTTGCTCCAATTGTTCATAAAAGGATAAGACAACTTCCTCCACCAAATTAGATAATGTTATGGAAGAAAACACTATTTCCTTTTGATTGGTTTCAATACGGGCCAAGTCATAGAAATGATCAGTCATTTCCATTAAACGCTCAACAGACTGTTTAATAATTGATATATAATGCAGCCGCTTCGCTTCATCCGTCGTCTCTTGCAATAACTGGACATAGCCGTTAATCGATGTTAGCGGAGTCCTGAGGTCATGGGAAAGCCCAGCGATGGTCAGCTTGACACTCTCTTCCATTTGCTTTGCTTGTTGATTTTTTTTCTCAAAAGCATCGATCATCTGATTCAGCGCCTCAATCAAGTCAAGCAATACCTCATCACGAAAATCAATTGAAAGCCTTCCGCCAAAACTTGAACGATTCGGAAGCTCTTTAACCTCCCGCTTCAACTTTCGAAGTTCTCGCTTTAAAAAGTAAACATAAAGAAGGAGCACAAATGCAAAGAAGGCAAAAACCCATCCCCACATCACATTCACGCTCCTTTCGTTAATCAAATTTGAAGCCAATACCCCATACTGTTTGAATATAGTTTGTATCAGCTTGGTTTAATTTATTTCGTAAATTACTTATATGCATATTAATCGTTTTATCACTATTAAAAAACGGTTCATTCCAAATACTTTCATATATATTGGCACGACTGAATACTTTTTTCGGATTCTCCAGGAATAAGAGCAGAATCGCGTATTCGCGTCCCGTTAAATGGACCAGCTGATCATTGACTTTCACTTCGCGAGTATCTAAATTCACTCGAATATCCTGATACAGGATTTCTTTCATTTCGTTGGATACAGCCTTTGCAGCATGGCGTAATTGAATATGAATACGTAGGAGCAGCTCCTTCACATCAAAAGGTTTTGTAATGTAATCATCCGCACCATTCGTCAAAATATCCAATTTCGAAGCTTGGTCATTCTTAGCCGAAATCACAATCACCGGTATCATGCTATCCTTCCGAAGATCCTGCAGAAAAACTTCTCCATCCATCCCAGGCAGCATTAAATCTAACAAGATAACATCTAGTTGACTTTGTTCCAGTAATAATTTCCCTTCTGTGCCTGAATATGCACTTAAGGTTTTAAAGCCTTGCAGTGTCAATGCCTCTTTAATCAGCGAATGAATTGCATGATCATCCTCAATAATTAATATTGTTGCCATCCTATCGACCTACTTTATTATGCATTACGGGCTCTGACACGCCACTTCTAAGCACAAGCAAGAAAAAAACGTGGAGGACGAATAACAGCCCTTAGCCTCCTGGTTCTATCTCGTGATATAGTTTCACTTTATGTCAGTTCGTTTAAACAGAAGGATTCCTAATCCTGATGATAACACAATGGTAATAATACTCACTACAATCATCCTTGGGATCTCGGCGATATCTGCCGGGCTCACAAAATAAAAGTAGAATAAAAATGTCTCTGTAAACCAGAATGTGACATGACCAAAGTTTTCTGTGTGCTGAAAAATTTCTGGGAGAAATCCAGTGGCAATCGTGTAAAGAAAACTCCACACAATCGAGATGCTACTATTTTTTGTTAGAAAGCTGATCAGGACATAAATCGATACATTCGCCAAAATTAATAGATAAAGCACACTAAAGGATTGAATGGCATAACGAATATAATTCGTAATTCCATCAACCTCACCAAAGCCAAATACAACTGTATAGCTAGCTATTCCAAGCATTGTCATTCCAAGTACACCAACAAAGGCAAAAATTGCTGCTGCGAGGAATTTTGATACATAATAATGTACGCGACTTCGTCCTAAGGACAGTGTATTACGAATCGTTCCATTCTGAAATTCTTCCCCGATAAATAAGCTAATAAACACAATTAGCACCAATAAAATCGTAAATCCATTCTTTTTCATCATTAGGATTCCTGTCGCTCCATTAATGACTGTATCAATCACCTGAACGAGCTCTGTCCCATGGTGAACGGTTAGCTGGCTATTTATTACTTGTATAATAGGAAGAATAAATAAGATAGCTAAGGCGATCCATAATTTTTTGCTCCGACGCATTTTTATTTTTTCAGCTGTTAAAAGATTAAACATTCTTTGTTCCTCCAGTTAATTGCAAGAAATAATCTTCTAGTTTTTGTCTTGTTGTTCCAATTCTGGAAACTCTCACATTCTCTAAAACCAATGCACGATTGATTGCAGCAGCCTCGTCCAAGCGCTCATAAATATGAATTTCGATTCCATTGATCACTTCATAGTCTTGGATTCCCATTTCATCAAGTACAACGACTGCTTTTTCCACTTCTGTTGTTTCTACTTCAATGTATTGCCGTGCAACCCGTGCTAGATCTTCCTTGGATAGTTCATTTATAATTTTCCCCTCATGTAAAATACCGTAATGTGTAGCAATTTGGGAAAGCTCATCCAGCAAATGACTCGAAAGCAATACTGTAATTCCACGTTCTGTCACCAATCGTTGAATCATATCTCGCATTTCGACAATACCAGATGGGTCTAAGCCATTTGTCGGTTCGTCCAAGATTAAGAATTCGGGATTAGTTATTAATGTCGACGCAATTGCTAAACGTTGCCTCATCCCTAGCGAAAAGTGCTTTGTTTTCTTTTTCCCTGTATGCTCCAAGTTCATTAGACGAAGTAAATCAGCAATCTCTCGTTCACCGACGCCACCATTTGCCGCTTGCACCTGCAGATTCTCTCGAGCTGACAAATCAGGGTATAGTGCTGGCATTTCAATCGATTGCCCCATCTTCCTTCTCGCATGCTGTAATCCTTTCGTACTCGTTTCACCAAACAGCTCGATGTCTCCACCGTCAATCGCAATTAATCCCATCACAGCACGCATGAAAGTGGATTTCCCTGCACCATTTTCACCGATTAATCCATAGATCATTCCACGTTTGATTTTAATCGATACATTATCAAGGACCTTGTGTTTACCATATATTTTTGAGATATTTGCCGCTTTAAGAATAATTTCTGCCACACATAATCTTCCTTTCCATGTTGATACATTTAGAATAAGCTGCAAGTATAAAGAATAAGTCCAGAAAAGTATAAAGAAAGTGTAAAGAATAATTTTCTAAAGGTTTACAAAAACAGGGGCTGTATATGCAATGGCATATACCAGCCCCTGTTTCTATTTGCTCTTCTCTTTCTGCTTCTGGCTTTCGTACAGCAAAAAGTTCGAGTGGATTTGGTCACAATCCGTTAGCTGACTAAGAATATAGCTATACGTCTCCTCTATTTTCTCCGATAAATAATTAGTACGTTCGAATAAAACACTCCGAAAATCGCCCATTTGCCTGACAACCTTTTCCGTTAATGCCTCCTGACTTTCCATCCGTTTCTCTATTTGCTTCGTCGACTCGCCTTGCGCAGATAGCTGCTCTGACAGCTGTTCTTGATAGTCGGTTTGTTTATCCACTTTCAATGCCAGCTTCCCATTTGCCTTCGCAATTTTTTTCACCAAATCTTCCTGACTTTCCATGCGCTCCTCTATCTTTTTATTCGACTCATCTTGAGCAGATAATTGTTCTGACAACTGCTGTTGAAAATCAGTTTGCTTATCTACTTTTAAGGTTAGCTGCCCATTTGCCTTTGCAAGCTTTTTAGTCAATGCTTCCTGATTTCCCATTAGCTCCTCTACCTTTTTGTTCGACTCGACTTGAGCGGATAGTTGTTCTGCCAATTGTTCTTGGATATCGGTTTGTTTATCTACTTTTAAGGTTAGCTGTTCATTTGACTCCGCAACCTTTTCGGTCATTGTTTTCTGATTTTCCAGTTGCTTCTCTATTTGCTTCATTGACGTTCCATGAGCAGATAATTGTTTGGACAGCTGAGCTTGGTAATTGGATTGTTTATCTGCTTTCAATGATAGCTCTTCATTTGCCTTTTTCGTCCACGCCTCTTGATTTACGATGCGCTTCTCTATCTGCTTTGTCAACTCGCCTTGAGCAGATAGTTGTTCAGTTAATTGATTTTGAAAATTGGATTGTTTATCAATTTTCGATGATAGTTGTTCATTTGCCCTGGCAATTTTTTCGGACAATGCTTGCTGTTTTTTCAAACCGCTATCCATCCTCTTAGTCGACTCATCTTGAACAGATAGCTGCTTTGACAATTGATCTTGGAAATTAGCTTGATTATCGATTTTCGATGATAGTTGTTCATTTGCCTTGGCAACCGTTTCAAGCTGATTAGCAATTTCTTCATAGGAGGAATTAATCTGGTTCCATTGTTCTCTTACTTCTTGTTCGGATAATTGATCTGCTTCGATTAGTTCGCGTAGTTTCATATTGTCTTTTTCCAACTGCTTCAAATAGCTTACAACCTGTTTTTCCATCTGTTCATGATGCGCATTAAAATGCCGTAACTCCTGTAGTTGCGCTTCTATTTGCGTCCATTTATTTTCACTCTCATCATACTGCTGTTCATACATTGTTTTAATTCCAAGAAGTGTACGAGCAAGCTTCCCGTTGATTCGTTGCTGCTCCTTTACCATTTCCGATACATGATTTTGTACGAAAAGTGTTTGGTTTTGTCCTTGGAGTTTGTCACGGCCTTTATACATGTTCTTATGGTTTCTATCATTAATGTATAGTCCCATTCATTTACACCCCTTATTTATTCCTGTATTAGTCTATGCACAAATGCCCTGTTAGGAACTAGTAAGTTAAAAGCGTAGTGATGAGCCGATCAAACCAACAACTAGTGGTGCAGGGAATAGGAAACGGAACAATTTCATCCTTCGATGATTGCTAATCGCCCGCTAAAAGAGATAAAATCAAGTTATAAGGAACCACAGTAGGTGGAATTCTTGCCATACCACTAATATTCTCATTACGACTTTGGAGGTTATCATGAAAATCTACATTACAAAAATAGAGAAGGAAAATGCATGGGAGATAAGACATAAAGTCATGTGGCCAGATAAGCCCTTTGACTTCATTCAATTAGATGATGATGATACAGGTATCCATTTAGGTCTTTTTAAGAACAACAAACTTACTTCTGTGATTTCACTTTTTATAAAAAATGGAGAATGCCAATTTCGTAAATTTGCTACAATTCAACGGGAACAAGGTAATGGACACGGAAGTGCATTGTTATCCTACGTTCTCGAGGAGGCAAAGCATTTCGGAATTAAGAAGATTTGGTGTAATGCAAGAAAGGATAAGGTAGCTTTTTATAAAAAATTTGGATTACAAGAAACGGAAAACCATTTCTTAAAAGAAGGTAAAGCTTACGTAATAATGGAAGAATATGTTTAAGTAAAAAAACAACTATTCATCTTTTAGAACAGCTGTTTTTTTGTGTATTAGATTTTTAAAGGTAGGTATTTATTGAGTTGCTTGTAATTATGGAAGCAGGTAGATGTATACTTCTACTTACCAAGAACGCTTGCGGTTAACTTACTTAAAAAGAGGTGATGTTCAAAGGTGGTATATGTATTATAATGTTTTTCGAAATTCCTTGAATGCTTCGACAAAAGCTTTCGGAGAGGATTTGACGATATAAGGATATACTCCATTAATGGTATGCAAATAGAGCAACCCTCCATCATCGCCTATAAATCGATAGGAAATATCCAGCACATCATGTATCTTAAATTCCCTGTACTGTGTGACAACCCTGTCATCATACAAATACATCGTGCGTGTTTGTTCCGTATCTTTTTGTTCTAAACTATTCACTTCACGTATTACCTTACAATAGGTCTGTTTTGCAATCAAACTCACAAAAGCCACCCCTGCCCTTCATATGGAAATGTTACCCTTTTGCTAACTGAAGATGGTCCATTCTCCATTGCAACCACTGGTATTCACGGGTTTTTCTTGGTAGAAACTGACGTATATCATCCTCATGGTAGCCAACCTGTAATCGCTTATCATCCACCATGATCGGACTTCTTAATAATCGAGGGTGCTTCTGAATAAGCTCTAATAGTTCTTGTAATGGTAAAGATTCAATATCCAGATTTAAATCCTTATAAACCTTTGATCGTGTGGAAATAATTTCATCCGTGCCTTCAACTGTCATCCGTAAAATGCTTTGCAATTCATGAACAGTGAGCGGATCCTTTATCACATTTCTTTCCTTGTAATGAATCCCTTGCCTTGAAAACCATTGCTTTGCTTTCCTTGTCGACGAACATGCAGCTCCATAAATTGTAACTGTCATTTATCATACCCCATTTTCTGTAGTTTTCAGTACATGTATTCCTCGTTGTGTACGGTAAATTACTTGTATAAACCCTTTTTAAGCAAATTCATTTCAATAATGAAGTTCTCCAGGGCTTCTTCCTTGGACATATTCCGCGAATACTTTTCCACTAAATTGCGGAATGTGACCGACGTAATGATCTGAATAATATGATAGAACTCATCTTCACCAGATATATTCAAACATTCTTTATTGATGAGTGGCGTTATTTCCTTCAATCTGTTGGTATCGATTTGCTTTTCATCAAAAATCCTTGTGAATACATCCTCAATTTCATGTGTCACATTCAGTAGAGCATTCTTTAAAAAATTGTAGCCATCCTCTGTCTTCTTTTCCTCAAGCATGAGCTGGAATAGCTCTTTGAATGCTTCAAAAATATCCCCATTATACTTATTCAACGAAGCAATAAATTTATCCTGCCTTTTATTCCACTGCTCCTCCAATAAAAAATAATATGCATCCTCTTTATTCTCGAAGTATTGATAAAAACTTCCCCGCGGAATCTCTGCAGCTTTTACAATGTTTGAAATGGAGGCTTGAGACAATGGAACTCTTGAAAACTCTGCTTCGGCTGCTCTGATTAATTTGTTCCGCTTCATCTCCGGTAGATTAAAAAATGTAAGTTTAGGCATTTCCTTCCTCCATACTTCTCCCTTGTGACATCATGTCATGTTGTTCAATTTTTATTTTAAATGACACAATGTCATATGTCAATAATTTTCATGACAACGTGTCACTTTTATTTATAAATTTGTCCATTTTATGACGTTGGATTCTATCACTTAACATCCTCGTGATAGAGACGTTTTATTCAATGAAAAAAAGTAATTTCTTTTTTTTACTTTTCATGTATAATTATCTCGAATCTGAGAAAAAGTGAACAAAAACGTAAAGGCAGAAGCGCCGTTGAACCTACTGGATTCACGATAAGGCAATAAACCTTTAGACTTCTATACCCTGTTCACCTAAACGCTAATCTTGTCGATTAACAAACGTTTCAAATTCCATCAAATCAACTGCATCATGTCATTTTTATATAAAGGAGATTGCTATGACGAATTCTGCTATTATTCAATTTCATAATGTTACAAAGCAATATGACCAGGATCCCCCTGTATTGGATCGAGTAAGCTTTGAGATAGAAAGAGGGAAATTTTATACATTGCTTGGTCCCTCTGGCTGCGGTAAAACAACAATACTTCGCTTGATTGCTGGTTTTACAGAAGCAACTTCAGGTGATATTTATTTTAACGGGAAAAAGATTAACCATATTCCAGCTAACAAACGTCAAGTAAATACCGTGTTTCAGGATTACGCCCTTTTTCCTCATTTAAATGTTTTTGAAAATGTCGCTTTTGGACTGCGTATTAAAAAAATGAAAAAATCGGAAATTGCAGCCAAAGTAAAAGAAGCTTTAAGCTTCGTGAACCTTTCCGGTTATGAGGACCGGGAAATTAAAGAGATGTCTGGCGGTCAGCGCCAACGTGTTGCAATCGCCCGGGCTATTGTCAATGAACCAGAGGTTATTCTGCTTGATGAGCCGTTGTCTGCACTCGACTTAAAGCTTCGTTATCAAATGCAGTACGAATTGCGTGAGCTGCAGCGCCGCCTTGGGATTACGTTTATTTTTGTCACACATGACCAGGAAGAAGCGCTTGCCATGTCTGATGAAATCTTTGTTATTAATAAAGGAAGAATTCAGCAAAGTGGTACACCTAACGATATTTATGATGAACCAATCAATCGATTTGTTGCCGACTTTATTGGAGAGTCCAATATCGTAAAAGCAACCATGATTGAAGACTTCCTTGTCTCATTCGGTGGCGGGAATTTCGAATGTGTTGACCAAGGAATGAACCCTAATGAGCCGGTTGAAGTCGTGATTCGTCCAGAGGATTTACAGATTACATCGTTTGAAGATGGCATGCTGCAAATCGAGGTACACTCACAACTTTTCCGCGGGGTGCATTATGAAATCACCGGACTTGACCAAGAAGGCAATGAATGGCTTGTCCAATCAACGAAAAAGGCAACAGTTGGGGATAAAATCGGGCTTCAATTTGAGCCAGAGGCTATTCACGTCATGCGCTTTAACGAAACGGAAGAAGACTTTGACCGCCGTTTAGATTCGTATTCGGAGGGGGAAGCTGATGGAAAATAAAGGCACGCGCAATTTGTATATGATCCCGTATGCACTCTGGATCATTTTGTTTGTTATTGCACCAATTTTTCTTGTTTTGTATTATTCCTTTTTTGATATTGAAGGTAATTTTTCACTAGTGAATTATAAAAATTTCTTTACCCCTGTTTATTTACAGATGACGTTAAGCTCGTTTTGGTATGCGTTTCTTATTACGGCTATCTCCTTATTGGTAGCTTATCCGACAGCATATTTACTTACGCGAACAAAGCATAAACAGCTTTGGTTATTATTAATCATAGTCCCGTCATGGATTAACCTATTGTTAAAAGCCTATGCATTTATTGGGATATTCGGAGCCTATGGTGCAGCCAATAATTTTCTGGAATGGGTTGGTATTGGCTCAAGACAGCTATTGTTTACCGATTTCAGTTTTGTATTTGTTTCAGTATATATTTTCATTCCATTTATGATTTTGCCGATTTTTAATGCATTGGATAACTTAAATCCGAGTT
This sequence comes from Oceanobacillus sp. FSL K6-0127, assembly GCF_037983385.1. Classification (NCBI taxonomy): domain Bacteria; kingdom Bacillati; phylum Bacillota; class Bacilli; order Caryophanales; family Bacillaceae; genus Oceanobacillus; species Oceanobacillus sp. FSL K6-0127. Next base: position 191,110 of record NZ_CP150287.1, read on the forward strand.
TGCTATATGCAGCAAAGGATTTAGGGGCTTCTGGATGGACAACATTCCGTAGAGTAATCTTCCCGTTAACGATTGACGGGGTGAAGTCAGGCATCCAAGTTGTATTCATTCCGGCTCTATCCCTATTTATGCTGACACGATTGATTGCAGGAAACCGTGTGATCACTCTAGGCACAGCAATCGAACAGCACTTTCTGGTTACACAGGATTGGGGAATGGGTTCAACCATTGCCGTATTTTTAATCCTCATTATGTTCCTTTTTATGGGCTTAACAGGATTTAGAAAGCGAGGTGTGTAATATGGAGAGAAAATCATCCTTTGCCTCGAATATCTTTTTGGTTATTATCTTTTTCATCCTATATGCACCGATCTTCTATTTGATTTTTTATTCGTTCAATAGTGGCGGTACAATGAGTGGGTTTGAAGGCTTTACATTGGATTGGTATAAAGAATTGCTTCATGATACGAGGCTGCTTATTATTGTTTTAAATACATTAGTAATCGCATTATTATCTGCATTGATTTCCACTGTGATTGGGGTTTTGGGAGCAATTGGCATTCACGCATATAAAAGACGACAAACGAAAAATACGTTGCTTGCATTGAATAATATTTTGGTTGTCAGCCCTGATGTTATTATCGGTGCTTCCTTCCTTATTTTATTTACGATGGCAGGAATTCAGCTAGGCTTTTACTCCGTGCTGCTGTCCCATATTGCATTCAGCATTCCGATTGTTGTACTGCTCGTTCTGCCTAAACTTATGGAAATGAGTCCAACACTAATTGATGCTGCACGTGATCTCGGGGCAAGTCAATGGAATGTGTTAACGAAGGTGATTCTGCCGTATATTGCACCGGGCATCTTTGCCGGATTCTTTATGGCATTAACGTATTCATTGGATGACTTTGCAGTTACATTTTTCGTAACAGGAAATGGGTTCACAACGCTTTCTGTTGAGATTTACTCGTTAGCACGAAGAGGGATTTCCTTGAACATCAATGCGCTTTCAACGATTTTATTTGTTGTAACCATTGTGCTTGTTGTTGTGTATTACTACTTAACACAACGTAGTGGCAGTGGTGCGAAAGGAGTTGACTTTAGAAGATGAAAAATCTTTTCAGAGCATTCCTTGTTATTGTAATTGTTTCTATCGTCCTGATCGTGATGATTAATCGTTTAAATGCTTCCCAAGGATTTTCTGGTGGCAATACGTTGACTGTGTACAACTGGGGTGATTATATTGATGAAGAATTGATTAGTCGCTTTCAGGAGGAAACAGGAATCACGATTATTTATGAAACATTTGATTCCAATGAAGCGATGATGACGAAAATCCAGCAAGGCGGAACATCCTATGATGTTGCTGTCCCTTCGGAATATATGGTTGAAAAAATGGTCGAGGAAGATCTGCTGCTCGAGCTTGATCATTCGCTGTTGCCGAACATGCAGCATTTAGATGAACGATTTTTGGATTTAGCATTTGACCCTGGAAATCGTTATTCTCTCCCTTACTTCTGGGGAACAGTTGGAATTGTTTTTAATCCAACATTACTACCAGCAGGAACAGAGATCACCAGCTGGAATGATTTATGGAATCCGGAATTCGATAATCAAATTTTGCTGATTGATGGTGCCCGGGAAATCATGGGTATGGGGCTAAACAGCCTAGGCTATTCATTGAACGATACCGAACCTGCGCATTTGCAGGAAGCATTAGACAAACTAAAAGAACTTACGCCAAATGTAAAAGCAATTGTTGGTGATGAAAACAAGCTACTCATGCAAAACGAGGAGGCAGCTATTGCTGTCGGCTGGTCTGGTGATGCAGCTGATATTATGTGGGAAAACGAGGATATTGATTACGTCGTTCCCGAGGAAGGCTCGAACCTCTGGTTTGATAATTTCGTAATTCCGAAGACAGCCCGTAACGTCGAAGCAGCGCATCAATTTATTAACTTTATGATGGACCCGGAAGTAGCGGCGCAAAACACAGAATATGTCAGCTACTCTACGCCGAATAAAGAGGCATTGAATTACATGCCGGAAGATATGGTGGAGGATGAACGATTCTATCCAGCACCAGATTTAACAGAACGTCTCGAGGTTTATGAGAATCTAGGACAGCAGAATCTAGCTTATTATAATGAATTGTTTTTGCAGTTTAAAATGTATCGGAAGTAGATTTAATTAGATGACGCCAGGGGATAGTCCTTGGCGTTTTTTTTGTTTGGTGCGTTAGTGGCGCGGGATGGTGTCTTAGTTTTGAATTTGGTGCTTTAGTGGTGCGGGATGGTGTCTTAATTTGGCGGTTGGTGCTTTAACGGAGCGGGATGGTGTCTTAGTTTTGAATTTGGTGCTTTAGAGGCGCGGGATGGTGTCTTAATTTGGCGGTTTGGTGCTTTAGAGGCGCGGGATGGTGTCTTAGCTTCGAGTTTCGTGCGGACGAGTTTCATTTCTTAGCAAATATACAAACAAGGCCCCTGCATCATGCAGGGACCTTGTTTGTATCACACCATTACTTTACAAATATCATTCGTAAATTCAACTGGGTCGTTAATTGGCAGTCCTTCGATGAGGAGTGCTTGATTGTAAAGGAGGTTTGTATATAAATTCAATTTTTCTTTATCTTGGTCCTGTGCTTTTTTCAGCGCTTGGAAAATATCATGATTTACATTGATCTCTAGCACTTTTTCAGCCTTGATGTTTTGGTCATCTGGCATTGCATTAATTATTTTTTCCATTTCAATCGAGATTTCCCCATCTGCTGTTAATACGACAGGATGTGATTTTAATCGTTTTGATGCGCGCACTTCTTTTACTTTGCCCGATAAAATTTCTTTCATCGATGCGAACAGATCTTTATTTTCTTCCTGTGCTTCTTCAGTTGCATCCTTTTGATCATCCTCAATACCTAAATCACCACTAGATACAGACTTGAATTCTTTCTCTTTATAGTTCATTAGCATGCGGATGGCAAATTCATCGATTTCATCGGTAAAGAATAATATTTCATAGCCTTTATCTGCCACAAGTTCAGTTTGTGGAAGCTTTTCAATCCGCTCATTGGATTCGCCAGTTGCATAGTAAATATATTTTTGTTCCTCTGGCATGCGTGAAACGTACTCTTCTAATGTGACGAGCTTCTTCTCTTTTGAAGAATAGAACAATAATAGATCCTGTAACAAGTCTTTATTCTGACCAAAGTCACTATATACACCATATTTCAGCTGTTGACCGAATGATTTATAGAACTTCTCATATTTCTCGCGATCATCTCGTAAAATACTTTGTAATTGTGTTTTGATTTTTTTATTCATGTTTTTCGCGATCAGCTTCAGCTGGCGATCATGCTGGAGCATCTCTCTGGAAATGTTCAATGATAGATCTTCGGAGTCTACCATTCCCTTCACAAAGCTAAAATAGTCTGGGAGCAGATCAGCGCATTTATCCATGATCAATACGCCATTGGAATAGAGCTCAAGTCCTTTTTCAAATTCCCTCGTATAATAGTTATGTGGTGCGTTTTCTGGAATGTACAGAATCGCATTATAACGAATCGTTCCATCGACATTAATGTGAATATGCTTTAATGGTTTGTCATAGCCGTAATGCTTTTCATTGTAAAAATTCTCATAGTCTTCGTCAGTGAGTTCACTTTTGTTCTTTTTCCAAATTGGAACCATCGTATTGATTGTTTGTTCGTGGGTTACATCTTCATACTCGTCCTCTGATCCTTCTTTTAACTTACTTTCTGTGATATCCATTTTGATTGGATAGCGGATAAAGTCGGAGTACTTTTTGATGATTTGTTTCAAGCGATATTCTTCTAGAAACTCATCATAGTTCTCTTCTTCTCCATTCTCTTTAATTTCTAAAATGATTTCGGTACCAACCTGTGCTTTTTCTGCAGGGGTAATGGTGTAGCCATCAGGACCTGTTGATTCCCATTTAAATGCCTCATCACTTTCAATGGACTTACTGATCACCGTTACTTTATCAGCTACCATAAATGCCGCATAGAAACCAACACCAAACTGACCGATAATATCATGGCCATCTTTGATTTCATTTTCTGTTTTAAATGTATGGGAACCACTTTTTGCAATGACACCAAGGTTGTCCTCTAGCTCTTCCTTCGTCATCCCAATCCCTGTATCTGTAATTTTTAATGTACGTGTATCTTTATTTGGATCTACTTTTATGTAGTAGCTATCTTTATTAAACGAAAGTGAATCGTCTGTCAGTGCTTTGTAATAGATTTTGTCAATGGCGTCACTCGCATTGGAAATAAGTTCTCTTAAGAAGACCTCACGCTGTGAATAAATGGAGTTGATAACCATATCTAATAGTTTCTTCGATTCTGCTTTAAATGCTACCTTGCTCATACTATTCATCTCCTTTTTTCAGTCAGTTTTTTAGCACTCTATGACATGGAGTGCTAATCCCTAATCATTTAATAACACATCCCTTTTTTGATGTCAATTATAATAGCTGTTGTATAATGGAACTATCTAGAATGAACCGAAGGGGGTAATTTCATGTTGAAAGAATGGTTGCGTGATGCAAGCTATTCTGTTGTCTTCACGGGTGCCGGGATGTCAACAGAAAGCGGACTGCCAGACTTCCGCTCAGCAAACCAAGGACTTTGGCAGAAAAAGGATCCTAGTAAAATTGCTAGTACGGATGCGTTAAATAATAATGTACATGAATTTATTGCATTTTATCGTGAACGCGTACTTGGTGTGAAGGAGTATCATCCACATAAAGGCCATCTGATTCTAGCGGATTGGGAAAAGCGCGGCGTTATCCAATCGATTATCACCCAAAATGTCGATGGTTTTCATCAACTTGCAGGCAGTAAACGGGTTGCTGAGCTTCACGGTACATTGCAAAAACTGCACTGCCAATCCTGCGGGAAAGTATACGACAGTAAAGAATATATTAAAAAGGAATATCACTGTTCCTGTGGCGGAATTCTTCGCCCTTCTATCGTCTTGTTTGGTGAAACATTACCATCAGATGCTTTTCAAATGGCTTTAGAAGAAGCGGAACGGGCAGATCTATTTATTGTGCTAGGTTCCTCGTTAAGCGTTACACCCGCGAATCAATTTCCCCTTATTGCAAAGGAAAGCGGAGCTAAATTGGTGATTGTGAATCAGGAGAGAACCGAGCTTGATTATGCTGCAGATGAAGTTATTCGTGATTGGAAGATTGGGGAGTTGTTAGTGGAGTTCGATGGGGGAGCTCGATAAAAAAATATAAGCTGCTTTTTCATTGTTAGATTGTCTCTAACAATGAGAAAGCAGCTCACGAATCTATGCCATCCACCTCGGTGGTGTATTTTTATCCCAATAGATTTCGCCAATATCGTGATGCTCCTTAAATCCATCGCTGCTGACATGATAATGGAAATTGAAATAATGTCCTTCTAGCGGACGGTTATCCCGGCGCACATGGAACTTTGCAATATCTTGCCCTCTTTTTTCATCATATACATTAAAAATTCGTTCTCCATAGCCTTCAGCGGGGTTTTCTGTAATTGCAAAATAGGCGTAATTATCTGCTCCAGATTCGTCTAAAATAGAAGCTAAAACTGCTTCGATGTTTGGTAAAATGATGTCTGTGAACTCCGTCTCTACCTGGCTTGCAATTCTAGAGCCGAATTTGATAAGCGCTTGTTCCTTGGCCTGCTCAGTTAACTCTTTCACGGCTTGTTCTTTCGGATTCGCCTCTATAGGCAAGGGTAACGTATAATCAATTTCTTCTCGTAATTCCGTTACGGGACCAGAATGGTTGTTTATATCTGCTCCAGAGGAAAATGCGTCTTCATTTTCATCCGCATCAATCTCTAAAAGAGCTGTCGGACTGTACATTCCTAATGTGAAGATGGTTACGAAGACAACTGCTAATTTTCTCATCCAAAATTTCATCGATTTTCACCTTCTTATGTAACTTCCTATGTTAATTTTAACACGTTATTTGGACAAGTCTATCGTATTTTTTATTTTTACTAAAATTTTACACAATTACTTTTACATTTATGTACCTGCTACTATTAGAATGGAAGTACCCTGCCAAATCGGGCACATAATGCCGGGTAGAACTATTCACTACTTGCTATTCTATCCTTAAAGGAATTGGTCCCTCCCCTGACACGTTACAAAATGTCTGGGACGAATCTATTCCGAATGGTTCCCTTCTGCAAATTATGAACAAGCGGAAGGTCCTAGAATTTTATGGAATGAACATAATGATGTCTCGTCGCCGAATTTTAAAAGCGAGATATGGATACCCATTTCGCCAAAATAATTGGGATAGGAGAAAGCTGAATGTATGTTCAGCCTTTTTTTATGTATAGAGCCCTTCAACTTAGCTGCTACTAATCCGATCCAGGTGCGAAGAGCAGCACCTCTAATAGTGAACTTCAGCTTTTCTCCCTTAAACATCAGCAAATTTAACTCGAATATCAGCATTCCCCTTACCAACTTCAGCATTATTAACCATTCCATACAATCCCATCATGATAGGAAGGCAATATTATGATATCAATTATCTTTTTTAAAAAATAAGACACACTAATCAGCAAAGGAGGGATTCAGATGTCTGGAAGGCCAAAATCAAAAAATAAAAGCAAGGAAGAGTTAAATGCATTAAAAAAAGAGAATAAGACTGGTGTTAAATTGCATGGACCGAATCGTCCGTCACCATAATAGATGGTCAAGAGGAGCTGCTGCACGCAGCTTCTTTTACTTTTTTCGGTTCCTATTAAAGGTTTCTACTACCTGAATAGCGAATATCTTATGAAAGAGTTTCAACGGAACCAACTAAAAGGGGGGCTCAACTTGAATAGCAGTCTAATAAGGGTAGGAACTATCTATATTCCTGTTATGAATATAGAGCATGCATCAAAATGGTATGTGGACAAGCTTGATGCACAAGTTCGTTTTCAAGATGCAGAAAAGGCAATTATCGATCTTGCTAACCAAAGTTTTTTCTTGGTAAAGTCTGCAGAAGGCCAACGTGCCAATTTTATTAACACAGCCAATACGGAACACTTTTCCCTTACATTTGAAGTGGATGGAATTGATGCACTGATGGAATTACATAAAACACTTCGAGAACGTGACGTTTATGCTGAGGAAGTGGTGGATCGAGGGCATGTGGGCAGAAACTTCGTATTTCATGACTTAGACGGAAATAAATTTGACGTCTGGAGTGAGCTGAGTCCGGTATTTAAAGAAAAATACGGAATTCAACAAGAGAACGTGCCCTTGCGTTTGATTGAACGTATCGACACGATTTGCTTGCCTGTCAGCAATGTAGCCAAAGCAAGCACATGGTATCAAGATGTCCTTGGATTCCGGGAAGTTTTTAGCGACAACAGCTATCGTATTTTAAAAATTGGAGATAGTAATGTTCCATTAACCATTGAGGAAAATAGAACGAGTAAAGCTCTACAGGCAAATCAAGTATACCCTATCTTTTACACGCAACATATCAAACAGGTATTTGATCATTTAACAGACAAAAATGTAAACGTAACTGCTATCCAAGATGATGGCGTGAATCAATTTTTTAACCTATATGACCCTGATGGCAATCTATTACAGATGTGTTATTGGGAATAACAAAATTACGTTATCTTTAATCTGATGGAGGGGATGGATGAGATGAGAACATTATTGAAAAAACCAAATAAATTACAGCCCGGAGACAAAGTTGCAACGGTCAGTCCTTCTTGGGGAGGTGCTGGTGATGAACCAATACGATGGCGCTATGAGCAAGGTGTCCAACGATTAAAGGATGTATTTGGTCTAGAAGTTGTCGCTATGCCAAACAGCTTGAAAGGGTCGGACTATCTCTACGCACATCCAGAGGCTCGAGCCGAGGATTTGATGACAGCATTTGCCGATAAAAGCATTAAAGGAATTATCGCTAACATTGGTGGCGAAGAAAGTATCCGATTGCTACCCTATATCGATTTCGAGATCATCCGTGAAAACCCGAAGATATTTATGGGTTATTCAGATGTTACGATAGCTCATTTATTTTGTCATAAAGCGGGAATTTCCTCATTTTACGGTCCAGCTATCTTAACCGATTTCGCTGAAAATATCGAGATGCACCCTTACACCGTAAAAAGCATTCAGCAAACGCTTTTCTCGAATGAAAAAATTGGAGAAATTAAACCTGCTATGGAATGGACAAGTGAATTTTTAGAGTGGGATATCGCAAACAAAGACACTCAGAGGAAGATGCAGCCAAATTCGGCTTATGAAGTGCTGCAGGGAACTGGTGTCGTACAAGGCAGGTTGATTGGCGGTTGTATGGATGTTCTTGAATTTGCAAAAAGTACAGCGCTCTGGCCAGAGGAAAGCTATTGGGATGACAGTATTCTTTTCTTTGAAACCTCAGAGGAAAAACCAAAGCCAGATCTGATTAAATATTGGCTGCGAAATTACGCTGCACAAGGTATTTTACAAAAAACAAATGGTATCCTTTTTGCCAAGCCTTATGATGAAATATATTACACTGAATACAAAGAAGCGATACGCACAGTTATGCAGGAATATGGATTAGCGGACTTGCCAATTCTTTATAACATGAACTTCGGCCACACCGAACCAAAGTTTATTCTTCCATATGGGGCTCAGACTGAAATAGATTGCGATGAGGCTAGCTTCTCGATTATTGAAAAAGCTGTAGAATAAGGAGATGATTGAATGAATCGTTTAAATTTAATCACATTAGGTGTAAAGGACATGGTAGAATCGTTAGCGTTTTATCGGGATGGACTGGGATTTGACGTTGTTGTCTATGGCAAGGAATCCGATCCAGATGTTATTTTTTTCAATAATGGCGGAACAAAAATATCCTTGTTCCAGATTGATCGGTTAGCAAAAGATATTGATGAAGAGAATCCACCGCAAGTTAGTATCGGTTTTGGCGGAATTACGCTGGCATATAACGGGAAATCGAAAGAAGAAGTCGATGAGGTTTTTGCAGTTGCTGAAAAAGCTGGCGCTAAAATTGTAAAAGCACCTGAGATTGTGTTCTGGGGCGGATATAGCGGCTATTTCCAAGATCCGAATGGATTTTATTGGGAAGTTGCTTATGGCGAGAGCTGGCAATTTGATGAGAATGATATGTTGATTGTGAAGGAATAACAGTATTTACTCAAACGAAAGAAAAGCACCGCAAATGTGGCGCTTTTCTTTTTGAAGTAAATCATTTCCACTTTGTTCAACTTAAAGAAAAATCGTTACCGCAGAATAAACCAGCAATAAACTCATCGCTGCTCGAAAGATCTTGTCATGCTTTATAAAAACTTTTTTGAAGATCGAACCAAACCCCGACCACAAAAGCAGTGCGCCCCACCCTAGAACGATGGCCACAGTTAAATAAAATGCGATCGGTTTAATAGAATCACGAAATGGCAGAATAAAAGCACTCATCACGTTTAAAAAGAACAAAATACTTTTTATATTAATAATCTGACATATGCTGATTAAAAAGGGGGTTCATACAAAACTCAATTCTTTGCGGCCGCTGGGAAATAACGATTTTTCAATTGTGTTGAAACTATTTCTAAAATAATTGCGATAATGAGGATTGCGTACGTGATAAATCCAACCTCGCGCAAGTCAAAATAGAAACCCGATGCCATAAAGAGCTCAAATCCAATACCGCCAGCTCCTGCCGCGGCGCCCATTGCGACAGCGACACCGAAATTAATTTCGAATCGTAAAAATGTCCAGGATAGTAAATACGTAAAGGTAGACGGGAGCACGCCGTGTGTTACCATATGCCACCAATTAGAGCCGGTTGCTCGCATTGCTTCTAAAATACCCCGATCGACCTCTTCAAATGATTCGGAGAAAGCCTTCACCAAATAAGCGATTGAGTGAAATAGCATACCAAGTACAGCAGCTTCACTGCCAAGACCCGCGGCAATTGCAAAAATGAGAACCCATAATACAGTTGGAACAGCACGAATAAATGCTACAACAACACGTACCGATTTTGAAATCCATGGCTTGGATAGGTTTTCAGCTGCTAAAAAGGCTAGAAACAAAGCAATAATTGCTCCAATTACCGTTGCTAAAACACCCAACCCAACCGTAATGCCAATTTGATGGAAAGCCTCTCCCCAGCTGAAATGACTTAAAGTTGGCTCTAAGAACATCGTCTTTAAATTATATGCTGTTTCGGTAATAGCGCGTTCTAACTGCAACCCTGTGTAGTCAAAGAAAAAGAAAGCCATAATCGTTAAGACAGCTAACATTGCAATGGTCCACTTTGTTACGAGCTCAACCTTATTTCCAGCTTTAATATTAATTCGACCAGTCCGCGTCCGTTTTATGTAGGTTTGCTTTGGCTGTGCTCCTCCTCTTAGCATTTCCATTATAAGATCACCTTCCGTATCCGGTTTGAAATCAGTTCTATAATGATGACGGCAATGACAATTGTAAAAGTTACAAGTGCTACAGCGTTATAGTTTAGAGACTTGTAATATAAATCAAACGTATACCCGATTCCTGTACCTGTTAAAATCCCGACTAATGTAGCGCTTCGGATATTCGTTTCAATCATAAATAAAATCCAGCTTAGCATTTGTGGTAAGCTTTGTGGAATAACCGCCTTATTTACAATATGTGCATACGTCGCTCCCGTAGCCTGCAATGCTTCTACAGCACTTTGGCTAGCTTCATCAATTGATTCAATAAATGCCCTTGTTAAAAATCCAAGCGTACCAACAAATAAAGCCAAAAACCCAGTCAAGGAATTTTGTCCAAATGAAATTAGTAAAATGAGTGACCATGCAACAACCGGTATATTCCGTGAAAAAGAGGCAATCAACCGAGCAAGCACACTGAAGACATTGTTTACTTTTGTTGTTTTTGATCCCATTAAACCTAGGAACAACGAAATAATTGCCGCAAGTGTTGTTGCTGCTATCGACATAAAAATCGTTTCATTGAGCTTACCTAAGATCGCAGGCAGTCTTTCCCATGTTTCTTGTGTGATCCAGAGATTTGCGAAGATCCAGCTTAACGCTTTTGGTAATGTTGCAACGCTGTCGATAAAGTTGAATTCTGTAATAACTGCTGATAAATAGGTTATACCAATAATGATAATTAAGGATACTGTTGTGATCCATCTGCTTTTTCGCATCGCTTTTTCATTCACGCTTAATTGCTCCTTATACCGTAATTAATTCTCGTCGTTCCGTACCGTAGATATGATTAATTTGTTCCTCACGCAGAAGAGCACTTTTTCCATCAAACACAATTTCGCCTTTTCTCAGCCCAATAATTCGATCCGAATAGTCTTGGGCAACCTCTACTTGGTGTAGATTTACTAGACAGGTGATGCCTAAGTCATTTGTGATTGACTTTAAGTGATCCATAATAACCTTGGAGGAATTGGGGTCCAAAGAGGCAATTGGCTCATCGCAGAGAATAAGCTTTGGATCTTGGATCAGTGCACGGCAAATGCCAACGCGCTGCTGCTGCCCACCACTTAATTGGTCACAGCGCTTATACGCATGCTCTTCAATTCCAAGCTTCTGAAGCAAGAAAAAGGCCTGTTCCTTCTCCTCTTCACTAAATCGTCCTAACACGCCTTGTAAGGTTGTTTTGTAGCCAAACCTACCATGAAGGACATTCTCAATTACGGTTAAACGTGGCACTAGATTATAGTGCTGAAATACCATCCCGATGTCAGTACGCAATTTCCGCAAGTCTTTTTTCTTTAGTGATCCGACATCTAGGTTATTGAAAATTACCTTCCCCTCATTGATTTCAACCATCCGATTGATGCAACGTAATAGTGTAGATTTCCCCGCACCAGATGGACCAATAACCGAAACAAACTCACCAGTTTCCACAGTAAAATTAACATTTTTTAATACTTTGGTTTCTAAGTTATACGATTTCCCAAGTCCTTCTACTTGTAGTAATGACATGTTTTTCCGCTCCTTTGTCACCTATTTAGTAAAATAGAGTATGCATTCAACCTTATGCACACTCTATCTCCATGTGTAATCTACTTATTCTGAAAGCTCACGAATTGGGTCAAACCAGGAATCTTCAACAGGAATAAATCGTTCCTCACCTGATTTAAAGAATAATCCAGACTCACCAGAATCTTCCGGTACAAAGATTTGTTCGTTATTTGCAATTTCATCTGAAGAAAATAGTTCTTGCAATGTATCAAAATCCTCTTGTCCTAATACATCCATATTTGCGGCAAATGGTGCATTCAATACTGGTGTTACGCTCATTAAAACAAATTCTTTACCAGCAACTGTATTGAATGGTTCTGCAGCATCGTCTTTCACACGATAAACAGCTCCAGGTGTGTTTGCTTCCCCTTCAACAAGCTCTACATAGTTTTCTACGCATGTATCACAGAACGCTGCTACTTCAGCAGAGTTATTTAAAAGATTAACTGCCGAACCTTGGTGCGACCCACCAAATAATACTTGAGAGAATAATGGACCACCTTCCATTAGATCCTCCCCAGTTAAATCTGCATATTCTTCTTGCTCACTGAAATGTTCAATGATTCCAGAGGATGGTACGACAAACCCGGAAGTTGAACTGTTTGACACAAAAGAGAAAGGTTTATCAGCAATTGTATCTAGTGAAAACTCACCGTCTACTTTAAAATTATCTTGCTCATCCACGTTTACTGCTAACCAGCTATAGTAAATCGCATCGTCTAATGTACCAGATTCACCAGATGGAACGACTAAAGGTTCTACCGCATCATTTCCATTTTTAGCCTCAATGTATCCAACTGCACCCATAAACGCAACATCTGCATTATTGTTAACAAGTGTTTCAATTGCAATCGCATAATCGGTTGTTAGATGGTGTTCTACTTCCTTATCTGTTGCTTCTTCGATCACTCGTCCAATTTCATCACGCGAAGATTTCATATCATTACCAGATTCATTCGGATACCAAACAATATCAATGACATCATCTACTTCTCCATCCTCACCTGAAGCTGTTCCGCCAGAACAAGCCGCAAGCATTACAAGTACTAAAGCGAGCATTCCTACTAAATACCAGTTCTTCTTCATGAATGAGTTCTCCTTCACCTTTTAAATTTAGATGTGCAGCATAACATTCACGCATAAGGATTGTTAACGTTTCATTCAACCCCTACCTGCACAGCTACTATTAAAACATAATTTTTTCAAAAAAATAGGCTATTTACATTGTTTTAACAGTATCTTAAGATAATTCAAACTAACTAAATAATAGGTTTATCGGGCTCGTTATATTTCCTATCTGAACACTCTTTCCAAATGAACCATGATAGTCTGTTCCACCAGTCATTATCAGCTGATATTGATTCGCTAATGATTCAACTTTTAACACGTCCTGTTCATCGTGATCTATATGATTACGTTCAATGCCACCTAATCCAACCTCTATAAGTTCTGGTATCAGTTCATAGGAATCCAATTGCCCTGGATGTGCTACAACCGCAATCCCGCCATCCTCGACCACTGCACGAACAGCATCAAAAGCGTCGACATATTCGATATCGCCTGCTGCTGGCCCGTCTCCTTTAAAAAGCCTCTTGTAGAGCGATTGATAGGCATCGGATGAATAAGAAGCACTTGTTAGCTGCTGCATCACATGCTGCTTATAGATTGTTTCACTTGGCTTTGCGGCTTTGCTTATCGTATCTAAATCGAGTCTAAACCCGACCTTCTTGATCTGCTCGATTTGCCAAAGCGTGTGTGCATGACGACGTTTTAAAAGCGAATCACAGAGCTGTTTAATATGACGTGCTTCTGGCTGATAGTTATATCCCAGAATATGCACTTTAAGATCTCGCTTAAAGTCGTAAGCTGAAATCTCGATTCCAGGAATAACCTCAATTCCATAATGCTCTCCTAAGCGTTGTGCTTCAAGCAATCCCGCTGTCGTATCATGATCCACAAAGCTAAGATGTGTTACACCATTCAACTGTGCTTCACGCATCACCATTTCAATCGAATCGGATCCATCGGAATATGTGCTATGGACATGTAAATCAACCTTCATTCGTAACACCAGCTTCGGCAAGAAGCTTACCTGCCCGCATATCGTAGACCTTATCGCAGAGTCCCTCCATAAATTCAATATCATGGAATATCCCTACGAGCGTCGTGCCATTTGCTTTTAATTTTTCAATAATTTCACGTACCTTTAGCTTCGATTGCTGGTCCAAGCTTGCAGTCGGCTCATCGAGCAATAAAAGTCGTGGTTTTTTCACCGTTGCCATTGCTATATTTAATCGCAGTTTTTCTCCGCCTGAAAAGGTGTTCGGGTACGTATCCCAAAGTTTTGGATCCAATTCAAAATGGATTAACGCCTTTTCCGCTTCAATCTGTGCAACTGATTCCGTTTCTCCCATCTCAAGGAGCGCCTTTTCCACAAGCTGTCTTGATGTCGTTCGTGGCATCACATTTAAAAATTGCGACACATAGCCGATCTCATATTTCCTTAAATAAAGCATTTGTCGTTCTGTCGCTTGGCATAAATCAATCCTTCCAAACCGTGCAGAATCATACATCATTTCGCCTGCATCTGGTAAATAGGAACGATAAATGCTTTTTAAAATAGTCGATTTTCCGCTGCCACTTTTACCAACAATCCCAATAAATTCACCTTTCTCTATAGAAAAATTAACCTGTTCTACTGCTTGCATTGTTTTATTTAAATGATGAATTGTGAACCTCTTGCCAAAATCATTCACGTCAAGCATTGTCATGTTAGCTACCCTCCTTTTAGTTCAATCGGTAGTTCGTCGTCGTGATAACTGCTCCGTTTACCATTGTCATGGTCAGCATCGGATAGCCATCATCCATTCGCTCAATAATTAAGAGATCCGCTTTTTTACCAGGTTTAATGGAGCCAAGCTCATCATCCATCCGTACCGCTCTAGCTGGATTAATCGTGACCATCCGGAACATTTCATGTAAATCATAATGATGCTTTTCGTGTAATTCGAAGATTGCATGGAGTAATGCAGCTGGATAATAATCACTGCAAAGAATGTCAATACAGCCATGCTTGATTGCTTCTGCTGCTGATAAATTTCCAGAATGCGAGCCGCCTAACAGCACATTTGGAGCCCCAGCAACAGTCTGCAATCCCATTTCCTTAGCCTTTTTAGCGACCTCCAATGTAATCGGAAATTCACTAATCGTCGTTCCAAAGGATTTTACTAAATCAATCTTAGCAACATCATCATCGTCGTGGGAGGCAACGGCAATACCTTTCGCTAAAGCTATCTCCGCAACTTCTTTTATTTTTTCAATCGTCATAAAAGTACTGTTTTGGCGTTCTGCGATGATGGTTTGCACATCGGAATCAGAGATATCGCGATAGCCTTTTAACGTTTCCCTGTACACTTCTAAATCTCTGTACTGTCCTTGACCTGGCGTATGATCCATAAACGATAATAAATGCACCTTGTCATTTTCAATATTTTCAACAAGACGATCCACTTCATCAATATTATCGATTTCAAAGCGTGCGTGCAGACGGTGGCGAATCAAGCGCAATTCATTATGTGTCGCATCAATCGCATCGACTAGACGCTGAACATTTTTCGGGTAGCGCATCGGTTTATGGGTAAAAACATCCTCGCGATAAAAGGATAGCGAATGAAACATCGTTGTAATTCCATGGCTAATTAGGATTTTCTCTGCTTCACGCAAGCTAATATTGACATCCATCATGCTTGTTGGTCTTGGTGAGACAATTCCTTCAATATAATCGGAATGGATGTCGATAAAGCCCGGGGAAATGTAGCCTCCGTTTGCATCAATCCACTTGGCATTCGGATATTCAGATAGCTTTTCTTCTGGGGTAATTTCCTGAATGATTTCACCGCTCACAACCACTGCATATCCTTCTAAAATTTCATTTTCTGTTACAATTTTTCCATTATGAATGATAAGAACCATCAACGTTCCTCCCTATAAATAAGAGTTCAAAAGGATACCGGACTTTTTGAACAGCTTCTAAAGTAATGAGTAAACCAATTGCTGAGTATATGCATGCTGCGGATCCTCTAAGATTTGATCTGTCAGACCTTCCTCAATAATGGAACCATTCAGCATCACAATCGTACGATCCGCCAGCATGCGGATAACCGCTAAATCATGGGAAACAACGATCATGCTAATTCCAAGCTCACGCTGAATTTTCTTAATAAGATCGAGCACATTTGCTTGCACAGATAGATCAAGACCAGTGGTTACTTCATCTAAAAATAAAATTGGCGGGTTATTTGACAGCGCCTTGGCAATTTGCACGCGCTGCTGCATGCCACCCGAGAAATTCCTCGGCTCTTCCTTCATTCGAAACAGCGGAATATGTACATTTTGCAGTAAGCTTTTACTAGTTTCCTCCATCTCGGATACATTCCGTTTCCCAGCTGCAATGAGTTTTTCCGCTATATTTCCAACCGAGGAAAAATTCATTTTTAATCCATGCACGGGATTTTGATAAACCATGCCATACTGATGATTGCGAATGTAACGCTTCTGCTGGGACGACAGTTCAAATACATTCCGTTCGGCTGAACCTGGTCCACCATCAATGTATGCTGCTCCAGATGTGACCTCCGCATCAAAATACAAGCACTGCATCATCGTCGATTTGCCACTGCCGCTTTCCCCGACAATTCCAAGGATTTCCCCGGCAAATAAATCAAATGAAATATCATGACAAGCATAGACAGTCCCGCAATTTGGACAGTAATTTTTTTCTAAGTTCTGTCTTTCCTTACATCTGCTGCATCCATCGCCAAACTGCTTTTGTAAGTTTCTCACCTTCAATAGAGGCTCTTCATGCATGGCTTGTCTCCACCTCGACTTCCTCTTTCTTATTTAACCGTTCAATGCAATAGCTCGTATCATTGCATTGATAGATCGTTTCGTTTGTAGCCGGATCAACCAACTCATCTAAAAAGACATCCTCCGCACCGCATAAATGACAGCTCTTTCCGGTAAAGGTTTCTACTGCAAATGGATAGTCATCAAAAGCAAGCGACTCCACATCCGTATAAGGTGGGATTGCATAAATTTTCTTCTCTCTCCCTGCACCAAGTAAAATCAATGCTTCCGACTGATGCATTTTCGGATTATCGTATCTTGGAATCGGACTCGGCGCCATCACATAGCGGTTATTCACGTACACAGGATGGTCTGCACCTGTAGCCGTTCTCCCGTACTTCATAATTTGTTCAAATAGCATAAGCCATGCACCACTATAATCATTTTCCGAATGGAGGATTTTTGTTTTGTATGCACTTTTTTCGACACGCCTCAATGGTTCTGGTTCTGGAACCTGCAAGACCAGAATTTGCTCAGGAGTGAGCGGCACTTCCGGAATCCGGTGTCGGGACTGAATTATACTTGCCTCCTGCGTTCTTTCCACAAGCTCCACTCCAGTCGTCGATTGCACTAACTTCTTGATGCTGACAGCATTCACGGATTCATCTGCACCTTGGTCAATCACTTTTAATACGTCATTTTTTCCAATAATTGATAAGGTGATTTGCAGTCCTCCAGTTCCCCAGCCACGTGCAATCGGCATTTCTCTCGAAGCAAATGGCACTTGATACCCTGGTATCGCAATAGCCTTTAAAATCGATCGGCGAATTTCCTTTTTCGAGCCTTCATCAAAAAATGCAAAATGGGATTTAGTTTTCATCTGTATGTCCCCCTTTCTTGACGTTACGGATACTATCCAATTTCGATTGGAATGTAACATAATGCGGCAATTTTAAATGCGATATAAATCCTGTCGCTTCCACCGAATCAATATGTAATAAAACAAATTCTTCATCGTGTGTCGGAAAACTGGATTCTGGATGCTCCAGGCATTGATCTAAAATACTCATCGCTATTGCCTTTGTTTCATTTTGGCCGTAGCAAATACCGTAGCCTATTTCAAATTCCAGTTCCTGCTCATTCGCGTCGTTCTTTTTTGTAACCGGAACAAACGACTCGACCTCGGTTACTTGGATTTCACCGATGTAGAATGCATCCTCTTCATCCTGCTCACCTTCATTTGGATGTGCAACATAGATCGGCAAGCTGCCAACACGCACTTCTCCAACAGTTGGATGGACTTGCCCATATCCTCGCAGCGAAGCATAGCCCAATGCTGTCACTGCACCTGTCTGTCCTCTCGTTAACACTTGCAAACGAGCACTTCGTGAAGCCGGAAACGCTATGCTTTGCTTCGTAATATCGACTGGATCTGTATTATCTCTTTCGTAGTTTTCAAATAAGCCCTCTTCCCGCAAGTAATCTACTACTTTCGGAAAAAATTCTAACTCATCGGATGCTTTTACTGCTTCTGATGCTTTTTGATAGTTGGATAGCCACGCTTCATTTTCTGCAGGGTCTTCCTCCAGTAGCTCAAAGTCTAGTAAACGATGCGTGTAATCCTTTGTCGCGCCAAGGATCTGCCCACCAGGAATATCTTTAAAACTAGCAGAGATCCGTCGTTCCACAAGCATTGTTTCGGATTCAACTGCTTGACTGTAATAGAGTCTAGGTAATGTCGAGCGATGTGCTCGCATTAAAAAGACAGCTTCTTCCATGCTTCCCTCTGCTTGTTTAATAGCAAGTGCTGCCAAATACGGGGAATACAAACTGCTCTCTGACATAATTTGGTCAATCAGACTTTTCATTGTAGCCATGATTGTCTCAATTTCGATGATTTCCTGATTCTTCAACCGTTCAAATGTTAGACGCTCGATGGAAGCATCAATCGCCTTCGTTCCACCCTTTACTGCAACATAACCCATCTATTCCACCTCCATCATGTCGACCTTCGTTGTCCGAGGTATGCAGACAACCTGTAAATCTTCATCTGTCAACATCAAATCAATTCCTAATGGATATTCCGCCACACAGACATTTCTCGCCTGCCACACAGCTGGTGTGAGCGCTGTTTGCAGCTTCGTTTGATCTTTTATTCCAGGGCCTGTTAACATAAGCTCGCCTTCATGTACGTCGCTAAATGCGCTTTCGATGATCCAAGTAGCCGATGCATGTGGATCAATTAAGCTCCCTTTCTTACATTGCGTCATCGCATTGGTAATTGCTGTCTCTGGTGTTCCTTTTAGCACGATGACAAAGTCTGCTTTATCGATTGTTGTATGGGTTGCTAATGTATATTCCGAAATTTTTTCGGGTAAGTTTTGTCCGTTGTCCATAAGTACATGAAATGTCACCTCTCGATCGAGAAGGGTCATAATTGTAAGTAACGTTGCATCAAGCATTTGCAGATTGTAATCATTGCGGCCTGCCAACGTTTGAAGCGATGCAATTTTTCCTGGACGTGACATATTATCCAATATTTTTTTGTAGACAAACTGCAAATCGTGCACGTGATCAATAGCCATCGTATCTCTCCTGTCTGACTTTAATGAAAAGGAAATAAAAGCTTTGATAATTGTATTTAAGTAATTGGATATCTCTAGTATTCAAATTTGTGAGTGACCAAATTTATTCGATTTTCTCCCGTTTGGACGGTCATCAACTTTATGAGTGACCAAACCCATTCAATTTTCTCCCGTTCGGGCGATCATACGCTTCATGAGTGACCGAACCCATTCAATTTTCTCCCGTTCGGATGCTCATACGCTTTATAAGTGACCGAATCTTTTCGATTTCTCCCCATTCAGGCTCTCAGTATCCTCATGTGATGTTTAAGCTCTAAAAATATGTATAGACATTCTCTTAAACATCCATCGTCTGGAAGTCTACCTTTGTTTCAAATAGCTTCGCCTGGCCTTTTACTCGTTTTTGAATAATCTGCCTTTCTGCTTCTGCCAGTTCTGCTTCCCATGCAACTGTTTCTGGGAGGTTCGCTTTGTATGCCGCGTCAATTATCGCTAGGTTTCTAGCAAGCTCGTTTTTCATCCCAACAACTATACCAATCCCAATGCAGTTTTTGATTTCTGCTTTTGATTCGGTTACTAGGACCTCTCCCATATAAAACAGGGAATTCTTTGCTGACTCTCGCATTTTAACCATTGTCAGCCCTTGCTGTGGAGCAATAATTTCACGATAGTCATAAATAGCTATAATAGATTCTGCAAGTTTTTTTGCTAATGCAGGATCACCTTGAATAAGAATTTCTGTTCTTCTACGTCTTTTCATATTCGGTACGACCTCCTTTACAAATCAAGCTTAACTTGTCGCCAAGTTGTTGTGTATTAAGAGAATGTATTGTTTTTGTAAATATTTTTAACATAAAAAACAGGTAAGGAATCCATTATTAGATTCATTACCTGTTTAATCCATTGTTATATCATACTGAAATTTATCACTTCGATATAAAATCTTTGTATATTCTAATACTTTTTCAGATTTTCCATCGATACAATTGCTTTCGACGACAATGAGTGGAACCATGCTTTTGCAGGCTAGCAATTCTTGCTCAAAGACAGTCGGAAAAGTTGTGCTAAGCAATGATTTATTACTTGAGAACTCCTCGTATCCAAGCTGTCGATAATAAGCAAACATGGATTCAATTGCCGGTCCATCTTTCCCGATAACTGGGAAGTTCGTTTCACTGACAAAGGAGTTATGTATCGCAACTGGTTCGCCGTTTATATAACGTAATCTACCAATTTTAAAAATCGTATCTCCCTCCACCGCCTGTAAAATCCGATAGATTTTTGCATCAAAGGGGATTTCTTCGCAATAAACATTCTTGGTTGTTAGATCATAGCCTAGTTGCTTCATTTTATCCGTAAAGCTGATTTTACCTGTTAAATGCAAATCAATATGCTTTGATTCTTCTTTTAAATAGCGCCCTTTCCCTTGCTTAGAATAGACAATTCCTTGCTCTTCTAATTTCATCAATGCATTTCGTACTGTCATTCTTGGAACTCGGTACTTTTCTACAAGCACATATTCCGAAGGCAGCTTGGTCCCAGGTTTTAATGTCTGATTGGCGATCTGCCGCATGATATCATCTACGATTACGTTTTCTTTCTCGGTTGAAATAGTTTCATCCCCTTCCATTTTCCACATTACATATTCACGTTTTTTATATAAATTTGTAGCTTCATTATATCATTTAGAAGTCCTTAAGATTCATAAAAATCCATGGAAAGATAACGTTTATGAACACAAGTAGGCTTAATCCCATATACTTAAAGTAAATTAAAAGCAGGAGTTGATATTGTTGGTAAAATGGATTGATATATCGGTGGATAACCGGCAACTCAAGTTGTACGATGCTAGTATGTTGTTGAAGACATATCCAATTGCGGTTGGCAAAATTTTAACACCGACACCGACTGGAAATTACATCATCGTTAATAAAGAAGTTAACCCAGGTGGACCCTTCGGTGTATTATGGATGGGTTTATCCAAGCCGCATTATGGAATCCACGGTACAAATGACCCTTCTTCTATAGGAAAAGCTGTATCACATGGTTGTGTTCGAATGTATAACGAGGATGTGACAGAGCTTTCATCCATGGTGTCCATCGGAACAAATGTATATATCCATCCATAATCCAACAACACAGTATTTCACCGTTATAAAGAACACATCTCTTGTGATATTGAAAGAATGAACAAGAAGAAATTGATCTCCCTACCTAATTTCCAGTGTATACTTCTGCAAATAAATCACTTTAAGTCTTCTTACTCATATAATCTGTTCACCTCCCCAACAAAGGAATGACCATTTATATAAATGTAGTTAATAAGCATTACCAATAGTTTGATTTATTTAAATATTTTAACACTGGATTAATAATACATAAATATTTTTCATCTATACTGTAGTAGAATCAAATTTTTCTGAAGAGGTGATGACGTTGAAATTGAAAAAATTAACTTTCGTAACGATGTCAGCGATGCTTTCCACAGCTTTATTATTTGGATGTGCATCAGAGGATGAGGAAAATCCTGAAGAACCTGCAAGTGGAGAGCCTACAACTGAAGAGCCAGCTGAGCAAGATGATTCAGGTGAGCCAGATGCAGAAGAGGGAGAAGAAGAAGAAGGACAAGAATAAAACGTATCGACTGTTTGACATTGTCGATATAAACTGTAGACGAATTATACATCTCTGAAGTTTCTAGACGTTAGGATTTGAATGCGAAGAGCCGTTACTACTGTAACGGCTCTTATATGTGTTCAACTGTCTTCTATATCCTATTTGGTGTACGTAGATCTGTCTCGCTCTACAGCTGACTTCTATGTACAAAACATATAAAACCGATTCTTCAAATGGAAAGAATCGGTTTTATATTGCACATTACGTTAGACATTTGTATATTTACAAACACTGATATTAATGAAATATAAAGGATTGCTCATTTTCTATCAATGCACCATGCTCTGAATAATTTCACGATTACGCTGTTTGAAAAGCTCATTGTGTGAAGAAACCATACCAAACTTTTCTGCACCTGGCTGAATATATTGCTTTGCCTTATTAACAGCATTTGCAGCATCCTGGAATGCACCTGCAATGAGATGTAATTTCCCTTCATGATGCAAAATATCTCCAGCAGCATAGAGTCCTGGAATGGAGCTTTCACTGCTCGCATTTCCAGCAATGTAGTAACCTTCTGCTATTTCAATATCAATTGGACTGTTCTCAAGAAGAGATGTGTCTCGCTCATAACCATGATTTATAATGACTTCATCTATTGGCAATGAAACAATTTCTTTCGTTTCATGGTTTGTTAGCTCAACATGCTCAATTAAATCCTTATTCGCACGTGCGATTAGCTTTGTAATCGAACAATTAAAGTAGCAAACTGCTGAACCATTTAATAACCTGCTTGCCTGTGCCTCGTGACCAGAAAGGACATCCTTTCGATACGTAAGAAACACATTCTTCGCAATGCTTTGCAGCTCATTGGCCCAATCAATTGCTGTATTTCCTCCACCAGAAATAATTACCGTTTTATCTTTGAAGCGTTGAAGTGATTTCACCGTGTAATTCAGATTCGAAACCTCGAATCGCTCGGCGCCTTCAATATCGAGTCGCTGCGGATTCAAGATTCCACCACCGACAGCTACGATTACCGTTTTCGAATAATGTATTTGCCCAGAAGCTGCTTGTAAGACGAACATGCCTTCATCATTTTTATTGATGGATTCAATCTTCTCATTCATTACTACGGTTGGATGAAAGGTTAAACCTTGCTCAATGATTTGATCAATAAATTTTGCTGCAGGGGTCGGTGTTAACCCGCCAATATCCCAAATCATTTTCTCAGGATATACATGAACTTTCCCGCCAAGAACTGGCTGATATTCAATAATCTTAGTCTTCATTTCCCTTAAACCACTATAAAAAGCTGAATATAGCCCAGCTGGCCCTCCCCCAATTACCGTCACATCAAATAATTCATCCTGTTTCACTTTCTTTCACTCCTTAAAAAAGCTTCCACTGATTATCATTCTCAATTGAAAACGCATTTTTGTCAAGAGCAAATCGATAAAACTTCTTATTAAATGTAAAAAAACACATCTGAATCTCCTTCATGAATGATTGTAAAAATAATGTATTGACAAAAGAAACGATGCAAATTATAGTTTAGGAGACTAGCTCGATAATGAGAATCATTATCACTATCCGAAGCTACCTGAAAAGAGGGACCTAACATGTTTCGTCTACAGACTGAAAATATAAATATTGGTTATGGAGAACACTTAATTGTGAAGGATCTTAGTGTTGAAATTCCAGATAAAAAAATCACAACCATCATCGGATCGAATGGCTGTGGAAAGTCTACATTGTTAAAAGCGATTACACGAATTATTGCACACGAATCTGGAACCGTCATTTTGGATGGTGAAGATATTTCGAAACAAGATACAAAAAAACTAGCAAAAAAAATGGCCATCCTCCCACAAACTCCTGAAAGCACAAACGGCTTAACGGTTGGAGAGCTTGTTTCCTATGGACGCTTCCCCTATCAAAGTGGGTTTGGGCGCTTAAAGAAACGCGACTATGAAGTGATTGAATGGGCACTCGAAGTTACAGGAACGTTAGAGTACCGCTTTCGTCCGGTAGACGCGTTATCTGGTGGACAGAGACAACGCGTCTGGATTGCGATGGCGCTTGCTCAGGAAACAGAGATTATTTTTTTGGATGAACCAACAACTTACTTGGATATGGCACATCAGCTTGAAGTGTTAGAGCTTCTGCAAAGCCTTAACCAGGAGCAAGAAAGAACAATCGTAATGGTACTTCACGACCTGAACCAGGCTGCTCGCTTTGCTGATTATATTATCGCATTAAAGGACGGACAAATCGTACAATCTGGCAATTGTGAAACGGTTATTACACATGATGTATTGAAAAAAGTATTCCAAATTGATGCGGAAATTGGCAAAGACCCTCGCACAGGAAAACCGATGTGCATCACATACAACTTAATGAAAGAGGAGAAACAACGATGAAAAAGTTAATTATTCCATTCGCATTCCTGCTTGTACTACTGATGGCATGTAGTAATGAAGGGGCAGAAACAGATAATACTACAGATAACAATTCAGATACAATCACCTATGAATCAGAAAATGGACCAGTTGAAGTTCCAGCTGACCCACAGCGTGTCGTCGTTCTTTCATCCTTCGCGGGAAATGTCATGGCTTTGGATGTAAACCTTGTTGGGGTTGATGCTTGGGCTAAAATGAACCCTCAGTGGGAAGAAGATTTAGCTGAAGTAGAAGAGGTTAGTGATGAGAGCCTGGAAACGATCCTTGAGTTGGAACCTGACTTAATCATTGGTCTTACTGGAATCAACAATGTCGATAAGTTAAACGAAATTGCTCCAACCGTATTGTTCACATATGGAGCTGTTGATTACTTAACACAGCATTTGGAAATTGGTAAACTGTTAAATAAAGAAGAGGAAGCTAAAAATTGGATTAATGATTTCAAACAACGTGCTGAGGAAGCAGGCGAAGAAATTCGCGCAGAAATTGGCGAAGATGCAACAGTTTCTGTTATTGAAAACTTCGATAAACAGCTTTATGTCTACGGCGACAACTGGGGCCGCGGAACAGAAATTCTTTATCAGGAAATGGATTTGAAAATGCCTGAAAAAGTTGCCGAAGAAGCACAGGAGGCCGGCTATTATGCGATGTCTTTAGAAGTACTTCCTGAATATGCTGGTGACTATATGATTTTCAGCCGATTTGATGAAACAGACAATTCCTTTATGGAATCAGACATTTATCAAAACATCCCTGCAGTAGCCAATGACAATGTTTTTGAAGTAAATGGACATGAATTTTATTTCAATGACCCATTAACATTAGAATTGCAGCTTGCTTTTTTCAAAGAAGCTTTCCTTAACTAACTATACAGAGAAAAGATGAGTATTTATGAAAAAGGAAACGAAAACGTCGATACCCTTTTATTACAAAATGATAGTAGTCCTGCTGCTCTTTGTTGGGACATTTATTGTATCCATTGTTTATGGAGCTGCCGATATTCAAGTAAAAGATGTGTGGCTGTCACTTGCTTCCAATGCGGAGGGAAGTGACATTTCCATTATCCGGGAAATTCGCTTGCCACGAGAAGTTGCCGCTGTTTTTGTCGGTGCAGCCCTATCCATAGCTGGAGCAATTATGCAGGGCATGACGCGAAATCCACTAGCTGACCCTGGCTTGCTTGGATTAACAGCAGGTGCAAACGCTGCACTTGCTGTTGCAATTGTACTGCTGCCATCTCTCAATTATTACGGAATTATGTTTACATGCTTCCTTGGAGCTGCAATCGGCGCTGCAATGGTGTTTGGAATAAGCGCTATTAAGCGTGGAGGATTTTCTCCTTTCAAAATTATTCTTGCTGGAGCAGCAGTATCTGCTTTTCTTCAAGCTGTATCGGAAGGAATTGGGATCTATTTTAACGTATCCAAAGAGGTATCCATGTGGACTGCTGGAGGGCTTATCGGCACAACATGGGCACAGCTGCAAATCATTATCCCATTTCTTATTGTAAGCATGCTTATTGCATTCGGGTTTTCTAGACAATTAACCATTCTAAGTCTCAATGAGGAAGTTGCTGTCGGTCTTGGACAAAAGACAACGCAAATTAAGGCCGTTCTGTTTGTCATCATTATTCTGCTAGTAGGTGCAGCAGTCGCATTAGTTGGAAATATGGCATTCGTCGGTTTAATGGTTCCCCATATCGTCCGAGCAATTGTTGGTACAGATTATCGCTACATCTTACCAATGTCAGCTTTTGTTGGGGCAATTCTAATGCTCCTTGCTGACACACTCGCTCGTACTGTCAATGCTCCGTGGGAAACACCGATTGTCGCTATTATTTCGGTTTTGGGTCTCCCCTTCTTCCTGCTCATTATCCGTAAAGGGGGGAGAGCATTCACATGATACATCCAAAGTTAATCAAAAAACAACGAATCGTTCTAGGGTTATTAGTATTTTTTACCCTACTCACGATTATCATCAGCATGGGAATTGGAGATGCTGCATTATCCTATGATCGAATTATTCCAACCTTGTTTGGTGCTGGTTCATTTAAGGAGTCCTTTGTTTTATTTTCTATTCGCTTGCCGCGGATTATTGTTACAATTCTTGCCGGGATGGCGCTTGCTCTCTCTGGTGCAATTCTCCAAGGGCTAACGCGTAATGACTTAGCTGATCCAGGAATTATCGGCATTAACTCTGGCGCCGGAGTAGCAGTAGCGATTTTCTTTTTATTTTATCCAGTTCAATCTGGCACATTTGTTTACATGCTTCCGGTCGTTGCCTTTATTGGGGCGTTTCTTACTGCTCTGCTTATTTATGTTTTTTCTTATGAGAAAAAACGACCGCTCGACCCGACACGCATGATTATTATTGGTGTTGGTTTTTCACTGGCGTTATCCGGTATCATGATTGTTCTCATCTCATCCCAGGAACGTGCAAAGGTTAGTTTTATCGCGAAATGGCTCGCAGGGAATATTTGGGGAACGGACTGGCCATTCATTTTAGCAATATTACCATGGCTAATCATCTTCATCCCCTATGCCCTGTATAAGGCAAATCGCTTAAACATTCTTGCACTGAACGAACCGGTCGCAATTGGTGTTGGTGTTGCCGTAAAAAAAGAACGCATCCTTTTACTTTTCACTGCAGTAGCACTGGCAGCTTCAGCCGTCTCCGTTTCAGGTGGAATTGCATTTGTCGGGCTAATGGCACCACATATTGCAAAATCGCTAGTCGGACCGCGCAATCAGCTATTTATTCCGGTAGCGATATTATTAGGAGGCTGGTTGCTGTTAATTGCAGATACCATCGGAAGAAACCTTGTCTCCCCTGACGGCATTCCAGCAGGTATTGTTGTTGCGCTTATTGGTGCACCATATTTTATGTATCTGTTATTACGCAAATAGCAAGTTTTGCTGACAGTCTTTGTTTAAAGACTGTCAGTTTTTTTGTTTGGCTTGGGAGGTCGAGATTTCGCGGATAAGAGCTTATTTGGAGTGCAATTATAGAGAAGCCGTTCAATACTAATTACAGCTATCCAGGAATTTCTTCCCCTATACGTATCATCCAATTTATGATATATTATTTAGTTATTCTAGATAACTATTTTTATGTACGGTGATATGATGAAAGGAGAAACAACATTGAAACAATCTAGACCAAAACTATGGACGAAGGACTTTACAATCACTTCTGTCGTTAACTTTTTCTTAACGCTTGTCTTTTATTTACTCGTCGTAACGATCGGGATTTATGCCGTAGATGCGTATCATGCTTCGACAAGCACGGCTGGGCTTATTACGGGCATGTTTATTATCGGCTCCTTAATTGGAAGATTATTTACTGGACGCTATATTGACTCTATTGGGAGTAAACGGACATTGATGATCGGACTTATCTTATGTATTGTCGCCACGTCCTTTTATTTCTTGAATTTGGGTATTAGCTTTCTATTAATTACGCGCCTTATACATGGAATTGTGGCAGGGATGGCTAGTACGGCAGCTGGAACTATAATTGCGGAAACCATCCCAACATCACGAAAAGCAGAAGGTATCGGCTATTTTAGTATGAGTGCAACATTGGCAACTGCCATTGGCCCGTTTATTGGCTTGCTCATGGTTCAACAAACAACCTTTCCGATCATTTTTGCTTTCTGTCTTGTACTAGGTATCATCAATATAGTTATTGCCTTATTCATGCAGGTAAATGAAGCACAGGAGGTGCACACACCAAGGGAAACAAAAGGCTTTAAAATCTCAAGCTTTGTTGCGCCAAAGGCATTGCCAATTGCTTGCATCACGCTCTTGATTGCTTTTTGCTATTCCAGTGTGCTCTCGTATATTAACTTTTACGCTATTGATATCAATCTTGTGGAAGCAGCTAGCTTCTTCTTCCTCGTTTATTCAATTGCTGTTTTAATATCACGCCCAATAACAGGGCGTTTAATGGATTTAAAAGGCGCAAATATTGTTATGTATCCTGCCCTTATCATTTTTGCTGGCGGGATGCTGCTTTTAAGTGTCGCTGCAAGCGGATTTACTCTATTGGTGGCAGGTGCACTAATTGGTCTTGGCTTTGGTAATTTGCAATCTGGTTCGCAGGCGATTGCCGTTAAATTAACTCCGCCACATCATATGGGGCTTGCAACATCAACCTTTTTTATTTTTCTGGACGCAGGACTTGGATTTGGTCCGTACTTGCTTGGTTTCATCATTCCATATACCGGCTACAGATCGCTGTATATCATCCTTGGCATCGTGATTCTTGCTATCATGGTTCTATATTATTTTCTGCATGGAAAAAAGGACCGATTAACCATGGAGAGCCACGCATAGCTTTTATGCAAATACTTATTTGTTAGACAACACAGTTAGTCACCGATCTCTTAGATAGCTGTCAATATTGCACCTATGCAGTTAAAAAACTTTTCTTATCTTGCAAAAAAAAGCTGGAAATCTAGCTTCTAAAGTTTTATAGTTTTATTTAGAGGTATAGAAAGTGAGTGGTCCAAATGGGACGTAAATGGAACAATATTAAGGAAAAGAAAGCATCAAAGGATAAGAATACAAGCCGGATCTATGCAAAATTCGGCAGGGAAATCTATGTTGCAGCCAAGCAGGGCGAACCAGATCCTGAATCCAATCAAGCTTTAAAAGTAGTGCTCGAGCGAGCAAAAACATATAGCGTACCAAGGCATATTATCGATCGCGCCATTGAAAAGGCAAAAGGCGGTTCGGAAGAGAACTACGACGAAAATCGTTATGAAGGCTTCGGGCCGAACGGATCAATGGTCATCGTTGATACGCTAACCAACAATGTTAACCGCACCGCGTCCGAAGTACGTGCTGCGTTTGGTAAAAATGGCGGAAATATGGGTGTAAGCGGATCTGTTGCTTATATGTTTGATCATGCAGCTGTCTTCGGTGTGGAAGGAAAAACAGAGGATGACGTGCTTGAACTATTGATGGAAGCAGATGTTGACGTCCGTGATATCGCTGAAGAAGATGGATCTGTGATTGTTTACACGGAGCCAGATCAGTTCCATGCAGCACAGGAAGCATTTAAATCTATTGGCATTACCGAATTCACGATTGCAGAGCTAACGATGCTCGCTCAAAATGATGTAGAGCTTTCTGCAGCAGATTTTGAGCAATTTGAGCAGATGATTGATGCGTTAGAGGATTTAGAGGACGTGCAAAACGTTTATCATAATGTGGATTTAGGTGAATAAATTGTAAGAGGCGAGCCTATTTATAGGATTGCCTCTTTTTTTCCATGGACTAATATCATTACTTACTTTTAAATGATAAACCTTCCATTTCCAAAGCCGCTCTCAACTTTGGCAAGGAAGCTGGCCCCATCCCATGAAGCTTTAAAATCTCTTTCTCCGTAAAATTTGATAGCTGTTGTACGGTTGTTATTCCTTCATGTTCTAATGCGCGTCGTGCAGGCGATGAAAGCAATGATAAAAATCCTGCTTTGGGCTTTCGTTCCTGTTCACAAACCGGGCATGTTGGGCAGTCACTGCTTTTATAATATGTATGCCCATTTGGACAAGTTCTCTCTGTAGTTGCCATTTCCGTTTTCTCCTCCTCTCTAATTTCCTTCTTCATTATACTGATTAATCTCATCAAGCATTTATTCCTATATCAATCAGGAATCACGAAAAATCTCCCGCAAAAGCTTTTTTCGATGTTGTAAAAAATAGCTTGTTATTTGGTAATGTTCGGTCATCTCATAATCAATCTCTTGAATTTTCTCATCATCAAAACTTAAGATAACAGCATTTGGATACCCTAAAAGAATCGGAGAATGTGTAGCAATAATAAACTGGCTATCACCAGCCACTTCTAAATCATGGAGAATTCGTAAAAGTGAGAGCTGGCGCTGAGGCGATAAAGCAGCCTCTGGCTCATCCAATAAATAGATAGCATTCCCCTTAAACCGATTTAGAAAAAGCGAAAAAAACGACCCTCCATGCGATTGATGATGCAAGGATCGCCCGCCATATGCACCTTGGGCACCTACAGAATCAATATGTGTAGCAAAATTATAAAAAGACTCAGCCCGCAAAAAGAAGCCGTTTGTGGCTTTCGGCATCCAAGAAAGGCGAATATAGTCCCCTAGTGCCGATTCAGAAGCAGGTACATCATAATAATTATTCCTGCCACCACCCGCCGTATTAAAGCCGGCCTTATCAGCAATCGCCTCTAGCAACGTGGATTTCCCTGTCCCATTCTCTCCAACAAAAAAGGTTACCTTGTTCGTTAAATCCAATTGACCGAGATTTTTAATAGCTGGAATCGAAAACGGATAGGTATGAAAAGGTGGGATACGATCACCTTGAAGTTCAATTCGTTTTAAAAACATGTTATCACCTGTAACCTTATTATTTTTACGATAATTCCTTTATATACCAAACTTCCATTGCATTATGTTCCGAGCCTTCCAGTGCTTTTTCAAGCTTCTGAAAGCCTAATTTGCTGTATAGGGCATTAGCTGCTTCAAGTTCCTTCAATGTTTCTAAGTAACAGTATGTATAGTGCTCTTTTGCGTAGTCGATTGCTACCCTCATTAGCTCCTTCGACAGACCCCTCCCTTGAGCAATAGGAGCGATGTACAGCTTTTGCAACTCGCAAATCTCCTTTTTCTGTCCAAATGGTGCAATACCCACACCGCCTATGACTTCATCCAGTTCATTCACCGCAACCCAATACTTAGCATGTGCTTGTTCTTTGTAAAATTGCGCCAGACTGCTCAGCTGGGGGTCAAAATAGGCTGTTCCTGGGATATCTAAGTTAAATGACTCCAATGAACGTTTAATAATTTGCTCCATTTTCTGATTATCCTTTTCTTCCATTTCACGAATCCGCATAGTTTTTTATTCTCCCTATTTTTTATCTCTTAGTGTAAACACGAGGATTTTTAATTCATTTTAACACAGAAGCTTCCACGTTATTACCCATTCTCTTTTTGAAAGCAGTAATCCCTCTTTTATACTTTTATAAAAAAATAAAAGCTCACCCCCTAATCTCATTTTCCTTCGATTGTAGTTGTGAATGGAGGTGAGAAACATGGCAATTGCAAATCTAACAAAGTCTTCCCTGCAGCTTGTGCTTCAAGATGGGATTGATTCTGAGTCCGGATCACCTATCTTTAAGAACAAAAGCTTTAACAATGTCAAAACAAGTGCAACAGCAGAGCAATTACTTACTGTTGCAACAGCTTTTGTAAGCTTGCAGGAGCGCCCATTGTACACGATTAACCGTCGTGATACAACAGACATTCGTGAAGGGTAAGTTGTGAAAAAATCTATTCAGAAAGGAGTGTAGATCATGCGCCGATTAGAGCTGAAATTTACCAATCAGGACGGAAAAATTGTTACGTACACATTGGATAAGCCAGTTGAACCAGTTGATCCTGCTGCTATTAATGCAGCAATGGATACAATCATCGAACAAAATGCCTTCACATCGAGCGGCGGCGATTTAGTTGCTAAGCATAGTGCACGTATTTCAGAAAGCACGGTCGAAGAAATCGACTTAGGGCAATAATCTTGTGAATATGACCAGTGGCAAATCACTGGTCATATTCCTATTTCAAAAGCTCATAAAAGGAGGAAATAATTATGGACGCGTGGATAGCTTTTCTGACCGAAGTTGGATTCCCGGTTGCCGTTACGTTTTATTTACTGCACCGAATCGAGGGAAAGCTGAATCAGCTGATAGCATCGATTCATGCACTGCCAGAGAAAATGGACGAACGAAAAGCCTATTACAAAGATCGAGCATAATAGACGTACTCTCAGCGTACCTTGTTCAATTTAAAAGGCACGCTGAGAACTATTTATGGATGCGGAAAGGCGATTGGCAGCATAGCAATAAAGGCAGATAACTAAAGGAAACGATCTTAAAACGTGTGAACATTCCGTTCCTTTTATTGCTATAGCGAATCAATAAAAATGGTGTTAAAATAAATGTTATTCATCTAGAAGGGACATCAAGTATGCAACAAAAAATATCATTTTCTACCTATTCTATCATCGGCACGATGCTGTTTGGAATGTTCTTTGGTGCAGGGAATTTAATTTTCCCAATCCAGATGGGCCAGCTTGCTGGCACGAATTTCTGGCCGGCATTAATTGGATTTCTTATAACCGCAATCGGTCTTCCATTTATAGGGATTTTAGCATTTGGTTTATCCGGGAGCAACGGATTACGACAGTTAACCAGTCGAGTCCATCCACTATTTGGTGTTGTCTTCTCCGTGGCACTTTACTTAACCATTGGGCCATTTTTTGCTATTCCAAGAACAGCGACGGTACCTTTTGTGGTTGGTTTTGAGCCATATATAAATCCAGCACATGGCAGTTTATATCTAGGGCTCTTTAGCTTTTTATTTTTTGCGATTGTCTATTATTTCTCGTTGAATCCAGCAAAAATTATCGACTATATCGGAAAATATTTAACTCCTGCATTTTTAGTGTTTTTATTCATCTTAATCTCCATTGCTATCGTCAAACCAATGGGACCATTCGCTATGCCAATTGGCGACTATAGCGGTTTAGCTTTTATAACAGGATTTAAAGAGGGCTATAACACGATGGATGCTCTTGCATCACTTGCGTTTGGTATTGTTGTCATTCACGCAATTAAGGGACGAGGTATCACCAATCCAAAGGAAATTGCAAAGGTCACATGGAAATCAGGTCTTTTTGCCATGGCATTAATGATGCTGATTTATGGACTTATTACGTATATGGGGGCTTCGAGCGTATCGGCCATCGGTACATATGATAATGGCGGTTTAATCTTTGCCGCAGTGGCTCAGCATTATTTCGGATCATTCGGGACCATTCTATTGGCTATTATTATCGTACTAGCTTGTTTAAAAACGAGCATTGGACTTATTACTGCCTGCAGCGAGTTTTTTAATCAACTATATCCAAAAATCAGTTATAAATTATTCGTTCTGGTACTATGTCTAATGTCATTTTTCATTGCCAACTTTGGTCTAACGAATATTATTCAATATGCGGTGCCTGTATTAATGCTGCTGTATCCTTTAGCGATTGTTCTGATTATCTTAACCCTTTGTTCTTCACTATTCGGCCATAAGCAACGTGTTTACGCAACTGCATTGTTCCTTACTTTTTGCGTTAGTCTTTTGGACGGCTACAGCACGTTAGTCGATAGTTTGCCAAGCGCGTCTTTCAATTTGTTCGAATCCATTAAAATGTTCTATATGGATTATTTACCACTTTACGATATTGGGCTTGGCTGGATTTTACCAGCTATAGTTGGTGCCCTTATTGGGCTTCTATGGCCAACAAACTCTAAAGAAACTGCTGTTCATTAATGCTAATTGGATACCAGTTTAGAAGACTACTAAGCTGGTATCCACCTCCTATTCTAAGGAAAAAACTCATTTACATATAACTTAGCCTATAATACTGTTGTGAACTGATCTACCGTTTTAAAAAATCAGAAATTCGTCCTTCACTATCTGGCTATTTTCTTCCATACATTTTATAAATCAAATTGATTTTTTCCTGCAAATCGTATTTACTTAAATTAACGATATCGAATGGAGGAATGTTTTCAATTATGGGGTTACTACTCAACTATCAATGGGAAATCTTTATTGCATTAGAAATTATATCCGTGTTATCGCTTCTCATCTTTGGTGTTGTCCGCTATTTTTTCAACAAACAAAAACGTAGCCTGCTCTTTCTCCTACTGTTTATCATTCTATTAATTTTAGAAGCTCTCTTAGGTTTGATGATATACCAAGAAACTGGAGAGATTTCTACCTTTTTAATTATCATTACTGTGTTTGTTCTCTATGCATGTACATTTGGAATCTTTGATTTTATGAAGCTTGATCGCTGGATGCGACAAAAAATTGGCAATTGGCGAGGGGTACAGCTGCTCACAGAAAAAGATATTCGTATCATGGACAGACAAAAGGACCCGAAATATATTGCTAAAAAATATCGCCGGAGTTCTACTGTTCACTTAATCATATTTGCCAGTCTTCAATCAGCATTTTGGATTTATGGAACAGGGGGAACTAGTGAATTACTAGACTATCTGAAAGACTTATCTTGGATTGGAACAGAGAATGTTGCCGAGACACCGTATGCAAATGATACGATTTATAGGATTTCGATGATTTGGGGACTTATTTTTATTATCGATTTTATTTGGTCATGGTCGTATACCATTTTTCCAGCTAGCAAGAAGAATTGAGATCTCTTTAAAACTTAAAATCATCGATGAAGCCTCCCTGCTTCACCGATGATTTCTCTGTTTATCCTCCTAGAAAATGCAAGAATACACTCACAGCAGATACGCCTACACCTGCAAACAGTGCGAAGATAAGCGTAATCTTATATACTTCAGATTCTCTTCCTTGCGCGTTCGCAGTACTTGTTCCTAATACAATATTGGCTGGTGCAATGACATTACCAATTGCTCCACCTGTTGACTGACCAGCGATAACGAGTGGCAGGGATAACCCTTCCATCGAATTTACAACAGATCCATGTAATGGCGAGAACAGCACATTGGATGACGTATTCGATGATGTCATAAATGCACCAATTATCCCAATGACATTTGCTAATCCTGCATAAACAGCTGGTGGTGATATATCCGCAATTCCCAGGGCAAGTACGTTTGTCTGTCCTGAATTTTCCATAATCATGGTCATCGTTAAAAATCCAGTTATTGCTAGTGATGCCCCCAGAGCGTTATCCTTTAAGCCAGAAAATACATTCTTGGTCGTGTTTTTATGATGTAATCCCAAATGCTTGTACCAGAAGTAGGCAAAGATAACCGACACAAGTAAATAGAATCCTGGATGTGTAAGTGGAGCGATAGGAGAATACGCTTCTTCAGCCTCCATTTCAAAACCATACCCGGTTTCTACTGCCGAAAAGGGCGGTCCAAATTGAAATTGATCGAAAAAGCTTTGAATTGGTCCGATTCCAAGAAACACAATACTAACTACTGACAGTACATAATATGGCATAAATGCTTGGTGTAATGAGATATCCGGCTTCTCTTCCGATTTTGAATCCGTTTCTTCAAGAATGTCTGTTAACTCTTCCGTCTCTGATTTTTCTCTGTATTTCTTTCGTTTGGAAAGCATGAATAAAGCACCAAACGCTAAAATTGCTGGGATAAACGTACTCAGCTCCGCGTTAAAGATTAACATAGCAAGTTGTCCTCCACCATGAATAAGTGAAATAATTACGACAGCTAGAAAACCTTCTTTTACGCCTTTCCATTTAGCGAATAACCAACAAATCATGAATCCACCGATTATATTCGGTATCCATAATAGGATTCCGGAATATAGAAGTGTTAATGTCGTATCTTCAATCTGTACGGCATTAATTGTGGCAATCCAGCCTACACCGAGTGTTCCAAACATATTCGCCCATGAGTGTCCAATTAACGGGATGACAATAGCGGCAACAGGTTTAACACCTAACCCTACTAAAAGCGGTGCTACAACTGCTATCGGGACACCGAACCCCGCTACACCTTGAAGAAATGAAGCAAACACCCAACCAAACGCTAATACAAGAAACAAGTAATTTTGACTATGGTTTTGTACCTCTTCCCGAATGACTTTAAACGAGCCGGATTCATCCGTAACATGGTAGAGCAATAAAGCAAACCATACAACGAGAAGGATAAAGAATGCTTCCCAAAGCCCTTTGCCAAATCCAACTGCTAAATTATCCAATGGTGCTTCAAACATAAAGTAGCCTAGTAATGTCGCTACACCCATTGCGACCCACCCAGAGGTGCCGCCTGACCACTTAAAGACAACTAACATTAGCAAAAGCAGAACTAATGGTGTGATAGCTAATAGCCAATGCATTAAATCAACTGGTAAATTATTTTCCATCATTTATTCCTCCAACACAATTGTTTATCAAGCTTACCAGCACAGGGCAATTCCATCCCCACGCGGGTCCGCTCCAGCACTATATACTCCTCTTTCATGATCTATAATAATTCCTTGTGCATGGCCCATTGTCTGGGAATAATCCTCTACGATTTCAACTGTATGCCCACGTCTACGTAAGTCATTAATGATTTCATCTGGAACTCTTCCTTCCAGCTTGAGCGTGGAACTATCTTCACCCCATGTTCTGCCATACAACCAGCGTGGTGCTTCAATTGCCTGCTGCATGTTATACCCAAAATCGATAACTTTTGTAAGCATGGCACATTGGGTTTGGGGCTGCCCTTCTCCCCCCATCGCTCCAAACAGCATAAATGGCTTGCCGTCCTTCAATGCCATCCCGGGAATGATCGTATGGAACGTACGCTTATTCGGCTCTAACGTATTGGGATGATTTTCATCCAAACTGAAATGGGATCCCCGATTCTGTAAAAAGAAGCCACACCCTTCTGGCATAAATCCGGAGCCAAATTCGTGGAAAATGCTTTGGATAAGAGAAATACTGTTTCCTTCTTTATCAACGACGCTAAGATAAGCTGTATCACGTCCGTCGTCAACCTCTGGAAGCTCTTCTAATTCTTCTTCTCGATATACGTCATCCCACGAAAAATGGTCATAAACCTCTGATGAAAAAGATTTAGATAGGAGCTCATCATAAGGAAGATCAATCGTTTCCAGATCCGTAACCCATTTATCCCGAAAACGAAATTTTAGCTTAGCGGTTTCAGCTAGAAGGTGATAATATTCTGGAGTACCATCTTGAATCGAGGTCATATCGTTTTTCTCTAACATATTTAACATCATTAATACAGCAATACCCTGTGTATTCGGTTTTACTTGATAGATTTCAAATCCTCTATAACTTGTCGATAATGGACGTTCCCATTCGAGGCTATGCTCTTTGAAATCTTCTTTTACTAGAAGGCCACCATGTTTCTCCATTGAAGCAATTATCTTATCGGTAATTTCTCCATTATAAAAGGCATCTCTTCCCGATTGAGCAATTTGGTTGAAGGACCAAGCTAAATCAGGCTGAACAAGCAGTTCTCCTGCTAGAATAGGACGATCATTTTTAAAAAATACCTGTTTTGTAGTAGCATGGTCGCTTAATAATTCAGCTTTTTCCTGAATAAAGTTACTTACTTTATCCGTGATTGGAAAGCCGCTTTCAGCATAATGAACCGCATCCTCAAACAAAACTTCCCACTTTAGCCTTCCATATTGCTGATGTAGTTCCCACCAAGCATCGACAGTTCCTGGAATGGTGTTCGCAGCTAAGGGGCCGCGCTCTGGAATCTCCCGGAGCTCTTTTTGTTTGTAAGCCTCTCGATTTACATAGCTGCCGGATTTACCGCTGCCGTGCATGGACTTTACTTCTTTTTCATCCTGATCCCAGATTAGTGCGAATAAATCGCCTCCTAAGCCTGCCATATGCGGAATAACGACACAAAGTACAGCATTAACAGCAATTGCTGCCTCTACAGCATGACCACCTTGATCTAGGATTCTTTTCCCAGTTTGTGTAGCTAGATAGTGGGGTGATGTTACGGCTCCGTTCATCCCCTCAGCTACTGGCCTTCCAGTCTCCAAAAACGAGTAATTTTTCCCTTTCTGAAGTCCCAAAAAAATACCTCCCGTATAATTAATTTGCTTTCCCTGTACCTTTTCCCCCAATCGCTTTACCTAAAAACGTTAAATTTAAGGACTTTAGTTTTATTTAGCAGTTATTTGGGAGTACTTTAGTGGAGGCGGGATCGCTTCCCTAGAGAGTGTGATCGTGTTATATTGACGATACCTAAATTAAAAACTCTCCATACAAGGATGAATCTTTTTTCACAACTAGCACGTATTTAAACCGTGTTATCGTTAAGAGCACATGACAAACCACTTCAGATTGTCAAAAATTGCAATCCCAAAACAAAAAGTCAATGGTTATATGATTAGCGTTTCAATTTATATTAGCTCTATTTTGTTATTATTAATTAGGATTCACTACCAAATAGAGTGCATCTTTCTAATATAGGGAGCTGTTGATTTTTCCAATATAGGAATTTCATCATAGGGATCGTAAACCAGCGTAGAATAATTTAGTATGGATTAAATTTTATATAGAAAAAATCAGGAATTCGAGGTAAGTAAACATATGAATGAAAAAACAATCATCAACGCGGACAACGCTTATCATAAAGCAGAGCAAAGCGCCGAAGCGTACTTTAAATCCTTATCTGGACAGCATGCTGACCAATCGTATGTCCAGGCATTAATAAAGGACTTGGAATTATGGAAACCACAGCATGTTCAACGTCGCTCTTTCATTTCAACTTTAACAAATAAAAAACAGCTCGATGATTACAAATTTATCCAATCATTGAAGTTGACTGGTAAATTGGATCCGTATTTGAAACGAAGCATTTCCTATATCTTCATGCGGGACATGGGGCATGCACTAGATTATCCGGCTACACAAAGACGGATCGGCCGTATTGTCGGGCGTTTAAAAGAGCAGCTTACCAGGAAGCAAGCAGGTCAAGAAGACATGTTTAGTATGGCAAGATTGTACCGCATGGCTGAGAAAAATGGGATTGAATCAACATTTATTTGGGTAACGGAAAAGCTAAACATGGTTACTGAAAATATACCAGCGGGCATGGATGCCGAAGAAGCACAGCGTAAATTAATTAAGATAATTGCTGGATTAGTAATGCAGGCAATAGAGGAAATGGGAGATGACATTGATCCCGAAGAAAAGTCCGCCAAGCTCGAGCAAGCAATTCGACTAGGTTATGCCTACGGTCTCACCTATCCATTTATTGATGATTTACTCGATTCCAATGTATTGTCTGCTGAAGAGAAAAATCGCTATTCAGAGATGATCCGAATCACACTCGTTACAGGGGTTGTCCCCCCGTTAGGTAAATGGACTGGAGAAAACGGGAAGCATATGCGTTTTATACATTCTGAACTGAAAGCCGCGTTTGAGTTGATTCACGAAAGCCTGCCTGCCGAGGACTGGGAGGCTTTTCTCGAACAGGCATATGTTTTTTATCAATCACAGGAGGTAGAACGTGTAAAGGATTTAAGAAATGAAACGTATACAAATGAAGAACTATACATTCCCGTTATTTTAAAGTCGTCGGCATCACGGCTCATCGTTCGTTCGATTATTGATGCTTCTGAGGATGAGGGGATTGATCAGCGGACATTTTACTATGGGATATACAACCAGCTTGCAGATGATTTTACTGATATGGCAGATGACCGGCAAGGCGGGAGAGTAACACCGTACACCTATTACCTTGAGCATTATGAGAAGCGCAAGGATCTGATTAATCCGTTTGAGCTTTATTGGACTGTTATCGCCAACTTCATTCACAACGTGTACGATTCCGATCCGCAGGCGCGTGAAGTAATCCTATCCCGGGCAATCAATAGTTTGAAGCGATTTAAAGCGAAAAAAGGAGAGCAAAAATATGAGCAAGTGATGGGGCTCCTTTTCTCCGGAATTCCCGCGTTACAAGAAACCGTCGATGATCTCGTGCAGCACGCAACAGACGTGGATTTTTTTGATAAATTAATTCGTGATCGTATGATTCGCAACCTAAGACAGGATCGCGAGGAAAGGGACGTTTTTGTCACTCAGGCAAAAAAGGTAAGAGAGGATTTAAATGCAACCCTGCCGATTTCTCAGTCAGAAGAAAATGTTCTCCTTGACGAGTCAATCATGGAAGCAGCAAATTATAGCCTAGGCAGCACCGGAAAACGGCTTCGCCCGATTATTACGTGGTTCATGGGCGTGGAGGAATATGGCTTGGATAAGAAAGCAATCCAACCACTGCTAAAATCACTGGAATATATGCATACAGCCTCCTTGATTTATGATGATCTGCCAGCTCAAGATAACGCAGATTTTCGTAGAGGAAACCCGACCTTACACCGAACATATACAACAGCTACCGCAGAGTTATCTGGTCTTTATTTAACACAACAAGCAGTGGCAGAGCAGGCATCTCTTCAAAGTTTTGATGCCAAATCCGTCCTCCAGCTCATTCACTATTCGGCAAATGTGACGGTTGACATGTGCCGGGGACAGGCGATGGATTTGCAGACAAAGGGAGAGCATTTAACACTCGAGCAATTGAATGAGATGTGCTTTTATAAAACCGGGCTAGGATTTGA
Source organism: Oceanobacillus sp. FSL K6-0127 (assembly GCF_037983385.1). Taxonomy (NCBI): domain Bacteria; kingdom Bacillati; phylum Bacillota; class Bacilli; order Caryophanales; family Bacillaceae; genus Oceanobacillus; species Oceanobacillus sp. FSL K6-0127. Next base: position 231,788 of record NZ_CP150287.1, read on the forward strand.
GGCTGCTCTTATGATGCCTGCAATTCTAGCAGGTGCAAATGAATCTGAAAAGCATGCATTGAAACAATTCGCACGTCATGCAGGAATTGCCTTCCAGATTAAGGACGACTTGCTCGATGTGGAGGGCGATCCATCCGAACTTGGTAAATCACCATTTAGAGATGAAAAAAATAACAATTCCACGTTCGTCTCCGTTCTCGGGATAGAGGCAGCGAAAAAAGAAATGTGGGAGCATTATTGTTTAGCAATGGAGACCTTGCAAGTATTAAAGCATAATAATCCGTTTTTAAAACATGTGTTGAATTATTTTGTGCACCGTGGGTATTGAAAGCACGAAATAGATTCTGTTACCTAGCGCGAACGTTGAAAATGACTAGCAAATTCAAGGAGGTTTGTTAGTCATTTTTTTAACCAAATAACTCGGAGGTGCCAAATGAATTATAAAAGATGTTCAGAAGTAGATAAACCATTGATTCATCAAGCATTTTTAAGTGGTTACGCAGACTATGCCATTCCAATGAATATAACACTTGAACCGTTCTTTGAAAGATTCTTTGGATCTGAGGGAAATACGTTAGAAGACTCCTTTATTGCCTTTCAAAATAATGAACCTGTTGGATTAATACTTGGCGGTATCAGAACTTTTGATAGGTTCAAAAACTTACGTTGTGGTACCCTATGTGTAACACCAGAATATCGTGGAGAAGGTGTGAGTCAAGCATTATTCCACTTGTTTGTTCAGAATGGAATCAATCAGCAATGTGACCGATTAAGTTTAGAAGTACTATCAGATAACGACCGTGCTATCCGCTTTTATGAGAAACAAGGATATAAAAAGTACCATACAATCAGCTATTTCAGTAAATCAGTGGATGATAATCAATTGAAACATACGATAGTGGAACATATAACGATTAAAGAGGTTGATCTATCCGTAGCAGAAGGGGTGAGAAAGGCTATTTTATCGACCCATATTAACTGGCAAAATGAAGCGGATTATTTTATGCAGGATTATACTGCTCACTGTTTTACTGCTTACCTTGCCGATCAGATAATAGGAACTTTGGTCATTACAGAGACAGGTAAAATTTATTTTTTATATGTAAGTGAAGATGAAAGGGAAAAAGGAATTGCCCGTAATCTTTTAGCACATGCAATAAACGAACGAAACCTGAAAAAGCTGACGATCAGTATGCCTAACAATATTGATATGGCTGAATTTCTTAGAAAGCTAGGGTTTATGAAGGCAAATATAGAACAGTATGAAATGTATAAGATGGTTTAAATTAATTTATACCGTTTCTATAATAATGAATACTAACATTAATTTTTAATAATAAGGGAGCAGCCTATGGAAAATAACATTTTTGAACAGCTGGCAAAAAAATATGATACAGAAGAAAGAATGGAATTAGCTAACGTGATCGTGAAGGAAGTAAAAGCCGAAATACAAAATAGCAAATCAAAATCTTTACTTGACTATGGAAGCGGCACTGGCCTAATCGGCTTAGAATTATCGGATTTAGTAGATTCTGCTTTGTTAGTGGATTCATCTGAGCAAATGCTGAAGGTTGCACAGTCTAAAATCACACACAGAGGAATTACCAATGCCAACGTACTTTACTCCGATTTCACAAAAGAAATTCCTGAACTGAAGGCAGATATTATTTTAATGTCATTGGTACTTCTTCATATTCCGGATACGAAGAAAATTTTACAAGCATTGTTCCATATTTTAAATGATGGTGGAAAGTTAGTTATTATTGATTTTGATAAAAATGATAAAATCAGTCACCCGAAAGTTCATAATGGTTTTTCACATGCGGAGCTAAAGGAGATATTAGCTGAAGTTGGATTTAAATCAAGTGATGTGAAAACCTTCTATCACGGAAAGCAGATTTTTATGAAGCAAGATGCTTCCATGTTTATTTCGAGTAGTATGAAGGAGTGAACGCAAATGCAAATATACCCCGACTGCCCCGTCATTACTAGGACAATAGAGGTTGGCGGGCTAACGAAATCACAGCTTATTCAAAAATTGCAACAACATTCTATCATGATGAATGAGTATGGAGAAAAACTATTATTGAATAATAAGGTCACTACATCAGAAACAAAATACTGCTTAAAGATCGTTGAACTAACGGTTAGGGACCTTGGCTTTCCCGATGGGGCTACAATGCCACAGATTTTTAAACAAGCAGGCGAACTTGGCTTGGAGTTATGTCCACTTGAACTGGGACCTCACCTAAGACTAAAGCATCTAGATCAAACTGAAGGTAATTCAGAAAATCTCTCACCCCAGCATCAAGCTCCTTCTGGCTCCATCACAATAGCATCCGAAGTAATAAGTGAAGACGATGATTTTCCTAAAGGCTTTTACCTCAGAAAAATTAACGGCGTGTTGTGGCTACGCGGGTATATTGCGGATCAACTGCACGTTTGGAATCCGGATGTTCACTTTGTCTTTTGCCAAACACAAAAAGCTGGCACTTAAATTTAACTGGTCTTTAATTCTGTTTCAAGAAAAGCCTCCTTATGGGGAATGAAACATTTATGCTAATTGAATTAACGAAAATACTTAGTGTCAAATTTCAGGGGGTATTGAATATTCAAAAGCATTTTTTTGAGTAGGTGGCTTAAAAAGGGCTTCAACTAGTACAAGAGTTTAAACTGCTAGAACAAATTGATTTTATTTATCAAAATGGGGTGATGTAGTGGGATTTTATTATTTTATCATTCTTTCTATAGGCGTTTGCCTTATTTCAGGAGCTGCTTTACAAGCATTTAAGCATCTTTCACTCTCAAATAAATGGGTGATATTTTTAGGCTCTACTGGTGTTCTATTAATTGGTTTATCAGTCTTTTTATTTACACCAGGCAGCTCTGATATTATTGCTGATATCCTGAGATTGACTAACTATCCGTGATGAGGATAGTTGAGGTGAAACAGAAATGATACTTAAACAAAATATATTATTTATATAAGGAGATGATTCCTTGGTTAGTGCATTGGAAGCAATGCTTTCAGCCCTTCAAAAAAGGGTCGAAAGCATTTTTTGTTCATAGCAATTTATTTATACGCGCTGAAATCTCATGAGATCATTTTAGGCTTGTGATTTATGATGGAATGGACATTTTCCTTGGATTGGTTCTATATCATCTCCAATAAAAAACTGCTTCCATTCGTTATGAGTCAGGTCGCCAAAGTGCCCGATATCAGGGTGTTTAGGCAGATCATCCCAAGCTTCTACACGATCACGAACTTTTTCACGAGACATCATACCGGCTTTTTCGGTTCCTTCCAATCCTTCAAAAATTTTGCGAGGCTGAAATCCAAGCACCATTGCGTTTCCGAGATCTCGTGTTTTCCTCTTCTTATATGCTGGCGCATTTCCAAATGCAAAAATGGGCTCACCATTAAAATGAAAATCCCATAAATGATGGTCTGGATCACGAGGAGCCTGTGCTGGCCATTCCACTTCATCTGCTTCATGCAAATATTGCAGAATCTCCCAAAATTGCTTGCGGTAATCCTCTAGATTGCCCTCTTGCTCAAAAGGCTCAACAAATACAAAAAGTCCGTGCCTTTTATAGTTCGGTGATTGAAACAGCTGTAGAAAGTTTTCAATTGCAGACGGTAAATTACTCCAGTCGTTTTGGCTTATAAAAGCATAGCGGAGCTCGCCCTTCAATTCGGCTCTCATCCCAAAAAAACAAGGAAATGTTTTATCTGTGACCGTGTTATGAAAAGTTACATATTCTTGATGGAGCCAACTCGGCAGGTCTGTTCTGTTATAAAAATCCTCTTTTGTTAATAACACTTTTTCCTTTGTAGTCATTGTTCGCCTCCACTGATATATTCATATTTCCCTTATACCCCTTTTACCCTTCTTGTCTTTTCTAAAAACGATTTTCGCCAAATACTAGTTCTTGAAAACATATATTCCAAAACCCTAGCAGCCCCCTCCTTTTTTAAGGTACAATTATAATAGAATGCAATATAGAAATGTGGTGGCTTCCTTGTTTAAAATTATGCTTGTTGAAGACGATGCTTCCTTATTTAATGAAATAAAAGAACGCTTATCCCAATGGTCGTATGGCGTGTACGGTGTTCAAGATTTCAATCATGTGATTCAGGAATTCACAGAAGTGAAGCCTGATCTAGTCATTATTGATATCCAATTGCCGAAATTCGATGGGTTTCATTGGTGTCGCATGATTCGCTCACATTCCAATGTCCCGATTATCTTCCTGTCCTCACGTGACCATCCGACAGACATGGTGATGTCCATGCAGCTTGGTGCAGATGACTTTGTTCAAAAGCCGTTTCATTTCGATGTGCTCATCGCTAAGATTCAAGCAATTCTTCGGCGTGTGTACAATTACAATAATGAACAAACGGAATTGCGAACATGGTGCGGCGCAACAGTTGATTATACGAAAAATACCGTCAGCAACCATCTAGGAAGCCTTGAATTAACGAAAAATGAAATGTATATTTTGAACGTTTTAATCGAGCAAAAAAATCAAATTGTTAGCCGCGAAGAACTCATTAAACGTTTATGGGATGATGAGCGTTTTGTCAGTGATAACACATTAACCGTTAATGTGAATCGGCTACGTAAACGCTTGGGAGAACTAGGGTTGGGGAGTTTTATTGAAACAAAGGTTGGACAGGGCTATATCGCGATAGAAGAGGCGTATCCGCATGATTAGAAAATATATGATTGAAAGACGCAGCTGGATCATCCTCTTTCTAGCCTTGCAAGCCCTCTTCCTGCTAATTGCTTACCTTGACGCATCCATCCCCTTTCAATCGATTTTGTACATTGTTTTTTTGAGCTGCATTATTTTCATTCTCTTTTTGATGGTTCGTTTTCAAAAAGAGACAACCTTTTATAAGGAATTAGAAGCGTTGGGCGATGACTTTGATTTAATAAGTTTAAAAGATGCGAGAACACCGTTTGAAAAAATAACAAATACACAACTAACCGATCAAGCCCAGTACTACAAAAAATCGTTATCGGATCTTCTTATCAGTGTGGAGCAGGAAAAAGATGATCTCTTAGGCTGGATTCATGAAGTGAAAACGCCCTTAACGACCATGCAATTAATGATGGATCGCATGGAAGATGAACGGTTAAAGGCACAATTAAATAATGAATGGTTACGAATCCATCTCTTGCTCGATCAGCAGCTCCATCAGCGACGCATCCCTTTTATTAAAAACGATCTATATATCGAGGTCACTGCCTTAGAGGCGCTCCTTTACAAAGAAATAAAGGATTTAAAATCATGGTGTATGCAAAAAGGAATCGGGTTTGATATTTCTTTACAGAATCCAGAGGTTCTAACCGATGCAAAATGGCTTTCGTTTATGGTCAGACAGCTGTTAACGAATGCTGTCAAGTACAGCGAGAACTCGGACATCCTCATTTCAAGCTATCTAGAAGCAGGCCAAATTAAGTTAGTGATTCAAGATGCAGGACGGGGAATCGACCCGAGAGACCTCCCGCGTATTTTTGACAAAGGCTTTACATCAACGACAAGTCACCAGGACAATGCTGCAACTGGTATGGGACTTTATTTGACCAAAAAGGCAGCTGCATCTTTAGCAATCGAGATTGATGTACAATCAACTCTTGGAGAAGGCACGACCTTCACCTTAACCTTTCCAAAAAAGAATACATTTGTACAACTCACAAGCATGTGACAAAATTGTCATATGCTTCTTCTTTTTGTTCGGTAAATCGAAGGAAAAGGCTATAGGAATCGATTAAGCTAATACTAACGAATAAATCGGGAGTGAGAACATGCATATATTACAAGCAACTAAAATCCATAAAAGCTATGGAAATAAGTTTAATAAACAAGAAGTGTTAAAAGGCATCGATATGACCGTGGAAAAGGGTGAATTCGTTAGTATTATGGGGGCATCCGGTTCGGGAAAAACGACCTTGCTCAATGTATTATCTTCCATCGACGAAGTCAGTCAAGGGTCGATTAAAATAGAGAACACTGATTTTACACGCATGCGTGAAAAACAATTAGCCGAATTTCGGAAGCAGCATTTAGGGTTTATTTTTCAGGAGTATAATTTACTCGATACGTTGACCGTTAAGGAAAATATTCTATTGCCATTATCTATTAAGAAGACACCTAAAAAAGAGGCAGATCAAAAATTCCGTGCACTCGCTGCAGAACTTGGGATTGCCGATTTAAAAGATAAGTATCCAAATGAAATCTCTGGTGGACAAAAACAGCGTACATCGGCAGCTCGTGCATTCATTCATGAGCCGAGCATCATATTCGCAGATGAACCAACAGGAGCTCTCGATTCCAAAGCAGCTTCTGATTTATTAAATAAATTAAGTGACTTGAACGAAAAGCTGCGATCAACGATTATTATGGTAACGCATGATCCGGTTGCTGCAAGCTATTCTTCCAGAGTGATTTTTATCAAGGATGGTCAAATTTATACCCAATTAAATAAGGGAGAGGAAACAAGACAAACCTTTTTCAAAGATATTATGAAAACACAAGGCGTATTAGGCGGGGTTCATCATGAGCATTAATCATCTCATCTACCGTAACCTGAAAAAGAATTTGAAGAATTATTATCTCTACGTCTTTGCCTTAATCTTTAGTGTCGCGCTTTATTTCGCATTTGTTACCTTACAGTTTGACCCGGCAATGGATGCAGCAGAAGGGTCGATAAAAGGAGCTGCCGGAATTCGAACAGCATCCATCGTTCTTGTTGGTATTGTTACGATCTTTTTGTTATATGCAAATACAATCTTTATTAAACGGCGCAGCAAAGAAATTGGATTATTTCAATTGATTGGGATGACAAAAGGTAAAATCTTCCAAATACTTACACTTGAAAATCTCATCTTATACTTCGGGTCACTTGTCATCGGAACTTTTATCGGTTTTGCAGCTTCGAAATTTATTATGATGATTTTGTTGAACGTTATTGGTATCGAACAGGTAGCCACCTTACGTTTTTCGACGGAGGCCATGATCCAAACATTACTTGTTTTTACAGCGATTTATTTTTGCATTATGATTATGAACTTACTATTTATTAAAAGACAGAGCATCCTATCCTTATTCCGTGTTCGCTCATCGACTGAAGCAAGGGCTAAGAAAATGTCCATCCTTCAAATGATTATCGGCGTTATCGGAATTGGACTTATTATTACCGGCTACTTTGTCTCAACAAAACTATTTGGTGGCGACTTTGTCACATTTCCCCAATTAGTTATAGCAATGGTGAGCATTCTGGCTTCTGTCATTATTGGGACGTATTTATTTTATAAAGGGAGCGTTAGCTTTATCTTTCATCTCATTCGAAAAAGCAAGGGCGGCTATTTAAATCTGAATGATGTCTTATCCCTTTCATCGATTATGTTCCGTATGAAGTCGAATGCATTGCTATTAACCATCATCACCACTGTATCAGCGCTTGCGATTGGATTATTATGTCTCAGTTATATTTCCTATTATTCAGCAGAAAAATTAGCGGAACAAAATGTACCGGCGCATTTTTCGATTGCAACTACAGAAGAGGCAGAGACATTTAAAGCTTTACTAAACAAGGAAGATATTGCGTATGAAGAAACAAATATAGATGTTGTTCAAGTTGATTTGGATGTTTCACAAATCATGGAGACGGATTTCAGTGAGTCAGAAATGGTAGCCAATCCAGATAAAATGCTATTACCTGTAGTAAGTGAAGAGGCGGTAGAAGGTATAGATGTGTCTTCCCAAGAGCTCATCCTTACTGGATATAGCGGAGTTCTCGAACAGTTTATTTCATTGAAAGAATCTGGTGAAGTAGCGTTCGTCACCCCAAACGGAGAGATTAAGCAAAACTTTCTAGGCTTACGTGAAGGGACCATCCTTCCCTATAATTTCACTGGTGGCGGATTACCAACCGCTATTGTTGACAGCACCATATTCGAAAAGTTAGTGCAGGACATGGATCCAGAGATTCAAAATCAGCCGCCAATCTATATTGGAATCAATATCGAAGACCAATCAGATTTAGCACAGGCAGATGAAATCTTCCAATCACTCGAATTACAGGATGAGGGTTCGAATCTTTCCCAGCTTGCGTCATTACAAAATCAAAAAAGTACAATGGGGCTCGTTATGTTTATCGTTGGATTTCTAGGCTTAGCCTTTCTTATTACGTCTGGCTGTATTTTATACTTCAAACAGATGGATGAGAGTGAAGAAGAAAAGGCTAATTATACAATTTTAAGGAAACTAGGATTTACACAAGGTGATTTATTACGTGGTATATGGCGAAAACAGCTTTTTAACTTTGGTATCCCATTAGTAATTGGATTGTGCCATAGCTATTTCGCAGTCAAATCTGGTTGGTTCCTTTTCGGTACAGAATTGTGGACACCAATGATTATCGTCATGATCATTTACACAGCATTGTATTCTATTTTTGGCATATTGTCCGTGTTGTATTATAAAAGAGTCATTAGAGAATCACTCTAGAGGGACAGCATTGCTACCCTTGTTCCTTGTCCCTACTAGGCCAACCTAAAAAATATATAAAAGTGGGTGTACTATGGAAGAATTCTTTTTCATCGTTGCAATGCTCTCATTTGCTGGTGCTATAATCATACTCATCACAAGCATTTTAAATAATGGTATAAAGGGTATTTTTAGTACAGGTCGAAAATCATCTAAATGGATGACCATCCTATTTAGTCTGTATATGATATGTTTTATTACTTACCTCTCTATTTCTAAATAATACGAATGGCAGTGAACCTCTTTACAGGCTTCACTGCTTTTCAATTACAAATTGTACGATGATTAATAATACGACCATTATTTGCTTAGAAGATATCGAAACCCGATCATTAGGAAAACAATAATCGAAGCTAAATAAAGAGACACACTGATAAAGCCTAGCCCCATCCCTTCCCATCCTCCAAACATCAAGCTGATCACAACGAGTACGACACTTAAAATATTGATTATAATCGGAACTAGCAGTTTTTTCGCTTTAAAAAGGAATGCAATGACCAAAATGACAATTATGAAAACAAGTGTCAATATAATGAAACCACGAAAACCTTCCATCTCTTCCCCCTCCTATGCGGACAAAAGCAACACACGACTTACTTCCATACCTTTGCATACTTCCTCTGATACTTTACATCATCCTCTTGATTGATTAGCTCAAGCGCCTTCTCTTTTATCATCTCATCCTGTACGTGTTCATACAAATTCCGCATCGCCTGAATAATATCGAAGCGAACTAATGTATAGTTTTTCTCCCCCTCACACATCGTAAACCGCTCCATAAAGTGATTCATGACGAGCGCTTTCTGTTCTTCGCCAGCTAAGCCTACTTTCCAGATTGCTTGCAAACTGTGTCGTGCTGTAACTGTTTTTGGGTCCTTCGTCATCTGCCATAGCTTCGAAAAATCGGTTAATATCCGCTTTTCTGGATCACTTATAGCAAGCCCTGCTAAAAGCTGCGCATATCTCGAACGTGTATGATTATCGGATGAAGTTAGTCCTGCTACCAGTTCATCCCACACTTCATAAGCCCAATCTACCTCAACCTCTGTAGCGGCAAGAAGTTGCATAAATGCTTCATATTGAACTTGCTTATCTTCATTATTTAAATTGGTAAAATACGTTTGAATCGTGCTGTGCATTTGAATCCTCCATTTCAAAAACAATCTCCTTAACTCAAATCTTACCACACTCCAAGAGTGCCTTCTAGAATCGGTTTAAAGAATAAATTCATGATTTCGTAACAAAAAGCGAAAACTAAGTTAAAAAAGTGCTGACAACGGGTGTGTTTTCAGATAAGATGTTGTGGTGGTTTAAAACGGTCGTCCATCACCAAGAATTCACATCATATATTTAGGAGGTTCCAATAAATGAAGAAAAATATAATGGTAATCGCTGGGTCCCTGCTTGTGGCAATAGCCTTTAACTTTTTCCTAGTTCCATTTGAAATTTTGAGCAGCGGCGTTAGTGGAATTGCTATTTTACTTGGATTGCTCACCCCATTTGATACAGGAGTATTTAATCTTGTTTTGAATATCCCAATTCTTATTCTTGGCTACTATAAGCTCGGTAAGGAAATTACAATAAATACGCTCGTTTGTGTTGTAACACTATCCATCTTCTTATATGTATTACCCGTCATAAGTCTGACAGACAATATTTTACTATCTGCCATTTTCGGAGGTGTGCTTGGCGGTATTGGGATTGGTGTCGTTATGAAATTCTCCGCAACGTCCGGAGGATTCGATATTATCGCAATGATTATTTCACGCACCAGTAATTTCAGTGTAGGATTACTGCTTACTGGAATGAATGGCGTTATTGTGCTTTTTTCTGGCATGATTTTCAATTGGAACATTGCATTATATACACTGCTTTCGATTTATTTAACCGGTAGAATGATTGATAAAATTCACACGAGTCATATTAAATTAACAATGCAGATTGTCACAACAAAGGGCGAGGCGATACGCAAGGAATTACTGAAATCCATTTACCGAGGCATTACGATTACGGATGGGTATGGTGGCTACACCAATGAATCAAAGCAAATTTTGATGATGGTTGTTACCCGCTATGAAACATTAAAAATTAAAGAGATTGTTCGATCTCATGATGAAAAGGCCTTTATTAATGTGTTTGAAACTGTTGAGATTGATGGTGAGTTTGCGAGGAATTGATCAGGTCTTTGGAGATGCAAGGTTAAACAAATCGCCCACTGAGTGAGACGAACCGTTGTACTAGCATCATCATATCGCATAAAATAACGAAATGCTCATCCGAAAGCAAAGGGTTCAGTTTTATAAGGCGGTTTCTTTGCTGATTTCTTCCGGAGCCTTCATGCACTGCTGACAGTAGATTAGAAATCTTGGCATTCACCATGCTTTTAGGTGAATGCCTTTTTATGTTGCCTTCCCGATTCCCTTAAAATTATAGGCTTTTAACCATATGGGAAGTGAGAGCATGCGCACCTAAGAAAAATTGGAATGCAACCCCAAAATGTATCTTATTCCCCAATTTTCAAACATATCCGAACCTGTTATACTTATTGAAAACCCTTACCTATTCACTTGATTTCAATTGTAAAAAGGAGGCTTTCGATGTTCGAATTATTGGTGACATTGGTAGAACGCGTGGGAATTATTGTAACAATCGCCTTTATTTTAACGAGATTTCACTTTTTCCGGAACATGTTTTATCAAGATCAGCTTAATCGGAAGCAGCAGCTTACCGCCATTATTTTCTTTGGATCCTTTGGGATTATTGGTACATATACAGGATTGAGCTTAAGCACAGAAAGCCTCCAATTTAACCGCTGGGCAACCGATTTGACGACCGAAGAAGCACTTGCCAACTCAAGAGTGATCGGCATTGTGATTGCCGGCCTGCTCGGTGGTCCTAAGGTCGGTATTGGCGCAGGGCTTATTGCTGGTCTGCATCGATTTACATTAGGTGGTTTCACAGCCATTGCTTGTGGAATAGCTACCATCATTGCAGGCATTCTAGCAAGTCTGTTTCATAAGAAAAACAAGCGTATAAAGCTGCGTAGTGCCTTCTTAATTGGGGCATTAGCAGAGACAATCCAAATGCTTATCATTGTCCTCGTCGCACGTCCTGTGGAGCAAGCGTGGGCTTTAGTAAATATCATCGGTGTTCCGATGATTGTAGCGAATGGAATGGGCACGGTCCTTGTTCTTTTAGTAATCAAAAGTGTCCTCCGTGAAGAAGAAAAGGCAAGCGCCATGCAAGCCCAAAAAACATTACGAATTGCCGATATGACGCTTGCACATCTGCAAAGCGGGCTCCATATTAATTCCGCGGATGCAGTGTGCCGTATTATTCATAACGAACTAAAAACAAGTGCCGTTTCCATAACGAATAAAACCGAAATACTTGCACATGTTGGTCTTGGACATGATCATCATCAAAAAGAAAAGCCAATCCAGACGCAGATTACACTCGATGCCATTAAGCGCGGTGAAATTCTTATTGCCAACCCAGATTCGATTCATTGCTCGGTAGAAGGCTGTCCTCTTGGAGCAGCCGTTATCGCACCCTTAAAGCAGCGCGGTGAAACAATTGGCACATTAAAATTTTACTTCCAGTCTGAAAATGATCTGACGAATGTGAATATCGAACTTATCAAAGGCCTGAGTTCGATGATGAGTCACCAGCTTGAAGTGGCACACGCAGACAGGGCATATCAGCTAGCAAAAGATGCCGAAATAAAAGCGTTGCAAGCACAAATCAGCCCGCATTTTCTATTCAATACATTAAACACGATTGTTTCATTGATTCGCCTTAACCCAGCTAAAGCACGGAAAATGCTTGTTTCGTTATCGCATTTCCTCCGGCAAAATTTATCCGCTACAACACAGGAAGTAACTACACTGGAGCAAGAATTGAAGCACGTGAAAGCCTATTTAGCATTAAATAAAGAGCGGTTTTACGATAAATTAAATGTGAACTATACGATCGAAAAGGATATCCTTTCGCACCATATTCCACCGCTCACGCTTCAGCCAATCGTTGAGAATGCGATCACCCATGGATTTAAAGATAAGGAAAGTAATTGTAACCTGGAAATCGTGATGAAGAAGCAACGAGAAGTTATTTATATTAGCATCGAGGATAATGGAAAAGGAATGAGTAAAGCGGCAGCAGCCAAGATACATCAAGCACCAATTGATTCTGAAACTGGAAGCGGCCTAGCACTTTATAATGTTAATCGAAGGCTGAGTATGATGTTTGGACAGCATGCATCACTTCATGTAACAAGCAGTATCGAGAGCGGTACGAAAATTCATTTCACTCTACCGTATGAGGAGGTTAGGAAACAGTGGATCAGTTAATCCGAGCACTCGTCGTTGATGATGAGCCTCACAACCGAAAGGAATTAAAGCATTTATTAGGTAACTTTCCCCACCTTCAAGTTATCGAAGAAGCGGAATCACGGGAAACAGCTATTATGAAGACGATTCAGCATCAGCCAGATGTCGTCTTTCTTGATGTGGAAATGCCAAAAATGAGTGGAATGGAAACAGCAAAAGCAATCAAGGAACTTAAAAAAGCACCATTGGTTGTCTTTGCTACCGCATATCCACAGTTTGCTGCCGAGGCGTTTCGCTATAATGCGGTGGATTATTTGCTTAAGCCTTATGATGAAGAGCAATTACAGGAGACAATCGAACGGATTGAAAAAAAACTCGGAGCAACAATTGAAGCAGATACAGGAAAACAGGCCGGAAAACTTGCTGTAGAAGCAGACGGAGATATCTTTTATGTTGAACCCGAGGATATTTTATATATGTCGAGAAGCGATAAACGAACCAAGCTCGTTACCAAGAGCGGCGAATTTGAAACAAAGATTGCCCTTAAAGACTTAGAAACTAGACTTCTAACGTATGGTTTCTTTCGAATTCATAAAAGCTTCTTAGTCAATTTAGAGTATATCACACGACTTACCCCATGGTTTAACGGTGCATACCACTTACAATTAGAAGGAAGTGACGATACGTTATCTGTAAGTAGAAATTATGTAAAAGCATTACGTAGTCGACTGGAAATCTAACAACTTGCATCTTAATCCAGTCAGCTGACATGATAATTCGAAATGATTACCTTTTACGCCCAATTCTCCCCTACTGTCCTTTGATTCTTTTATACTATTATGAAACCGGATTCAAAAAAGGAGGAGACGCAGGTTGTATACATTTCTTGCAGGTATTGCACTATTAATTATTGGTTATTTTACGTATGGGAAATTTATTGAAAAGCTCTTCGGTGTTAAAGATGAGCGTCCAACACCTGCCTATGTAAACAGTGATGGTGTGGACTATATTCCGATGAGCACACCAAAGAATTCACTCATACAGCTACTGAATATCGCTGGGACAGGCCCCGTATTTGGTCCAATTATGGGTGCACTTTATGGACCAGCAGCATTTATTTGGATTGTTGTCGGGTGTATTTTTGCAGGGGCAGTTCATGATTATTTGACAGGAATGATTTCTATCCGAAATCGTGGCGCTCATTTGCCAGAGCTTGCCAGTAAGTTTCTTGGAAAGGTTATGAAGCATGTCGTAAATGGCTTTGCTGTTCTGCTTTTATTATTAGTTGGTACGGTATTTGTTTCCACACCAGCCAGCTTGCTTCACCTGCTCACAGATGGAAGTGTGGCATTATGGATCTTTATCGTAGCTATTTTTGCTTATTATATTATCGCTACACTACTTCCGGTAGATAAAGTAATTGGACGCTTATACCCGTATTTTGGTGCCTTGCTGTTAATTAGTGCACTTGGTGTAGGGATAGGTTTAGTTGCTACAAATGCACCAATTCCAGAGCTTTCCTTCCAGAATTTCCATCCTGAAGGGGCAGCTATTTTCCCACTGCTATTTTTCACTATTTCTTGTGGTGCGCTGTCTGGATTCCATGCGACACAAACACCAATTATTTCCCGTACAACCAAAAGGGAAAAAGAAGGCCGCAAAATTTTCTATGGCATGATGATTGCAGAAGGAATCATCGCAATGATTTGGGCTGCTGCGGCAATGAGTATGTTCAATGGCTATAACGGATTGAATGAAATCTTAGCAGCTGGTGGCCCCGGAGCAATTGTTAGTGAGTCATCAACTATTCTTCTAGGTGCAATCGGTGGAACGCTTGCTGTACTTGGTGTCGTTGTTCTACCAATCACTTCCGGAGATACTGCATTCCGAAGTGCACGGATGATTATCGCAGATTACTTAAACATCGCACAGAAAAAGTTTTCAAGTCGCCTGTGGATTGCCGTACCACTTTTCGTCGTTTCCGCTGTCTTAACACAGATTGACTTTAACTTATTGTGGCGATATTTCAACTGGGCAAACCAATCAACAGCCGTCATTGCACTTTTTGTAGGAGCGATGTATCTATATATAGCACGGAAAAACTACTTTGTGGCATTAATCCCTGGAACATTCATGCTCGTGATGGTAATTACCTATATTTTATCACAGCCAATAGGATTTAATTTACCAATGAACATTTCATGGGCTGGCGGATTTACCGGAGCAGCAATCATTGTCCTATTGTTCTTTATGGCCGCTAAGAAAGCAAGAGCAAGTAATATCCCACTGGAAATTGATGTTTCGGACTGGAAGCGAGCTTCTTAGGAAGAAGCCTACACCTGATAAAGGCGTTCAGATAACTTATCTGGATGCCTTTTAAAATCGTGCAATACAATAAATTATAGTATAATAGACTATGATACAATTTATGAAGGAGATTAAAGAAATGAAGAAGATTTTAACAGCTTTGATTACCGCAACACTTCTATTTTCACCAATTGGAAATATTATTTTTCAAGATCACACCATTACGGTTGAAGCAAAATCCTATAAATCTGGAAAGAAAGGCTTCAATTTCAATTCAAACAAAAGCAACACAAACAACAATAACTCTCTTTTTCAAAACAATAAGAACAACAATAGTAAATCAACAACGAATACAAATAAAAGCGGTGGATTGATGTCAGGCGGTCTTATGAAAGGGCTCATGCTAGGAGGTCTTGCTGGGCTGCTATTTGGTGGTTTATTAGGAAACTTAGGCATGCTCGGTTCTTTAGTAGGACTAGCTGTAAACATTCTAGCAATTGTTATTCTCTTTGCGATTGTCCGTAAAATTTTCACCTTCTTCACGAAGAAGAAAAAGGATGAGGATGCAAATCCATGGAGAAGCTAATTCTTTCAGAGCAGGATATTATTAATGCCATTTGTGTGTATACCGCTCGCAAAAAGCAAGTTGAGCCAGATGAAGTGGAAGTAGAGCTGATGTATGACGATGATACTGGCTTCTCTGCTGAAGCATTCGCCGGCGGTCGTAAGCAAGTTTTGGTTACAGGAAATATTATCGAAGCGTTACGACTATGGCTTGATGAATTTTTAAATGAGGACCCATTTGCTGGCATTAAGCTCGAATTAGATGATGAAGCTGGGATTATTGCAAGAATTCGATAGAATGAAAGACGATGGAGTAATATCCATCGTCTTTTTCGATTGGTAGAACATCTACCTCGGAGCTTGGTAGTATTATTAAGTTTGCTGACCGAACCTGATCCAAATCCTAATATCCTATTCTACCCCAATCAAATAGTGAACCAGGATCATTTTTTCGATCTGGAGCATATTCATCGTGACCGATAACATGCTCCCTATCCCTTTTGACCTCTGGGTATCGTTCATGAATGGTATGTAGTAAGCTTTTTAGCGACTCATATTGTGCATCTGTATATCCGATAAAAGAATTGTCAAGCGCATCGTATGTATCTTCTGTAATAAAGGTGGACATTTCTTCCTTCGTTCCAATAGCCAGCAGCTCAATTCCAATCGAATAGGCATTCAATTTATTTTCATACGCTGGAAAACGCGACAAGCTCCCTGAACCTGCATGATAAGCAATACGATCCTCTTGTACAAACTTGTAAATTACTCCTTCCCGATCTATCACATAATGCGCGGAAACACCATAATCCATAAAAATCTTATGGATATCATCCACCTGATATGGAGTGTGCGGCTTTTCTGTAACGTTACTACTAAAATGGAGCATCACATGGCTAATTAGTGTTGAACGCGTTTCCGAGTTTTCTAGCGGAAGCAGGTAATCTTTTATTTCTAATTCACCATAAGATATATCCGCCATGTCAGCATCCATTTCCTCGTCTTTCGCTACAGCCTTCTCCCTTTTTTCCCACAGGTAAAAAACAGATAAGATGAGAAGCAAGATTGCCCCAGTGACTACGACAATAACTTTTAAATTTGTATGAATCATCTCCGTCTAACGCTCTCCTTTAGTAGTTATTTAAACTCAGAAAATAATTATGAATAGTCTCTTTTTCCCACATACTAATATAGCACATTTTAACTAATTTCCGTTTATCGACACATTCCTTTTGAATAAGCAAGTTTTTTTATATAAAAGAACGTATTTTAATGTGATTTTTCTGTTCCAACCCATGATACGTTCGGAAATTTTGCTTTTCCACTCAAAAAATGTTATAATTTTATTTAGGTGCTTTTTTGTAAATGGCCTTCATTCTACGAATACACATTGTGAATAAATTCACAAAAAGATAGGAGATGATATGTATGAGATCTGTTAACACTACAGATCACAAAGTCGAGGATAATAATAGTGATGACTACTCATTAGACCGGGTACCTCGTGAGAAAAGAAATATGGGATGGTTAAGTATTACGAATATTACATTTGGAATTGCAACCGCAATCTTCTACTTCCAAATGGGAAGTGTCATGGCACTGCAATTTGGTGCAGTTAACGCAATTATATCAGCAATTTACGCAATCATTGTCGCTGGAATTTTGGGAACGTTTATCGCTTATTTATCTGCTAAATCAGGAATGAACGTGAATTTATTATCCAGAGGTGGTGGGTTTGGCTATATTGGCGCCTCTTTGACCTCATTTATTTACGCCACTAATTTTATTATGTACTGCGCGCTAGAAGGCATGATTTTAGTCGCTGCAGTCCACTATTTTATGCCTGCTGTCCCAGAGTGGGTATTAATCGTAGTCTTTGGTTCCATTGTTATCCCCTTAAACTGGTTTGGAATCAAGCAATTAGATAAGCTACAAAAATGGTCACTGCCAATCTTCTTTATTTTTCTTGCAGCAGCAATTGTAATGGCTACACGTACACCTTCCTTGTACGAAGGAACCTTCTGGTCTTATATGCCTGAGGGCGTTCAAGTTGGTGGAACAGCATTATTACTATGTATCGGTATGCAACACGGTATTATGGGACTAACCCCATTACTAGCGTCCGACTATGCACGTTTCTTAAAACCAAAAGATATGAAACTCGGAATATTTGCCATCGGATTTATCCCTCAGATTTTCTGTTTTGGAGTAATGGGCGGACTTGGAATCTGGTTTGGTGTTCGTCTAGGTGAACCTAACCCAGGTGTTTATATCGTATTGCTACTCGGAATTTGGGGTGCTTTATTCACGATTCTTACACAAGTACGAATTAACATTACGAACATATATAGTGGATCCTTGTCGCTTTCGAATTTCTTTGAAAACATTTTCAAATTTACGCCAGGTCGCCGTTTCTGGGTTGTTGTAACCGGGGTTGCTTCTATGGTGTTAATGCTTGTAGGCATTGTGAATCACTTAGAAGTAGTAATGACCTTCCAAGGGGTATTCCTCTTAACTTGGGCTGCTATTTTAGTTACAGATGCCGTTGTTGTGAAGCGCATCTTGAAAATTGGACCAGGCTATTACGAGGCAAGACAAGAGAACTTGCATAAATGGAATCCAGTAGGTGTGTGGTCATTAGTCATTGCTAGTGGATTAGGAACAATTGCTGCCTTAGGATTCTTAGGTACATTCCTGCAAAGCACTGCTGCATTCTTTGCTGCAATTCTTGCCGCCATCCTTACTGTAGTAATTGCAATTGCTACAAAAGGGCGCTACTACATTAAACAAGAGAATACTAATGTCGATCGACAAGATTATATCGCGTAACTTATTAAACCCTTCATTGCATACGCAGTGAAGGGTTTTTTATGACTTTGTTGCCTATCACATTTTTCGTAGCAGTGTCCAAATAGTTCTTGTCGTACCATTGTCGAAGTCCAGCACTTTTGATATAAACTTCAGCATTTAAATCCAACCGGGCAGATAGCACATATTGTATGAGGGGCCCTTCTTCACAAGTTAATTTTCAGAAAATTAACTTGTGCTTTTCTTCCGTTTATTATATCATATATCTAAAAGATATATATCACTTAGATAGGATGAATCCATTGAAAAAATACAATCACACAACGTACACCATTCTTGGCATACTAACAACCGAGTGTAGATCCGGTTATTCCATCAAACAGTTCATTGATCGAAGCCTGCGTCATTTCTGGAAAATCAGTTATGGACAGATTTATCCGACATTAAAAATCATTGTCGAGGAGGGGTTAGCAACCGTTCAAACCGCTACACAGGAGGGTAAACCCGATCGAAACGAATATTTTCTAACCGAGAAAGGGAAACATGTCTTAACCGATTGGCTGGAAAAGCCAATCGAAGAGGTCCCCGTGGAACGAAATGAAGTCTTGCTGAAGTTATTTTTTGGACGCCATCAATTGAAGGAACATACATTACATCTGCTGGAAAATTACCAGAATCAATTAGAAGAACGTTATCTGCTTTATAAAAGTATTGAAGAAAACATTTCTACTACTGGTCAAGGACACCAGGATGCACAGTATTGGTTGTTCACCTTAGACTACGGAAAACGAATCACACGTGCTTCAATTGACTGGTGTGAATCTACTATTAACAAAATTTCATAGAGGGAGGTTTTACGATGGCTCAACATATTTACGAAGGTAGTTATACAACAGAAAATGGAGATACCATTGTTGTTTTCTTAATCGGTATGCGAATTAATAAGCGACTCGCTGTAAAAAAGTGGCTTCCCGTATTTAATGCTATGCCAGGAATGATAAAGGAGCTCTATACAAACAAAGAGAAACTTGGTTTTTTATCAATGGAAAGCTACTTCGGTCTCCGAACGACAGTAATGATTCAATACTGGCGTTCAACTGAAGATTTACTTGCGTATGCAAAAGGAGAAAAACACCTGAAGGCATGGAAAAATTTCAACAAGAAGGTTAGAAACAACGAAGCGGTCGGGATTTATCATGAAACCTATGAAGTAAAAGTAGCGAATTATGAATCCATTTACCGAAACATGCCAGTCTATGGACTTGGCAAGGCCATGAAGCATATTCCGATTACCCCGGAACACCTTTCTGCCAAGCAACGGTTGAACATAGATCTAAAAGCAACTAATGGATAAAAGTAGGAAGGCTGTTCCGCTCATGATGAGTGGAACAGCCTTTTATAAGTTATTCCTGAAATTCATGTCCAGCAAGCATTGTTGCAATCTCATTTTCGATCGCTTGTATATTTCCACTTGAACCTAAATAGTTGTTTATAAGGATGGAGAAAATCAGTTCCTCACCGTCCAGACTTGTGACATAACCAGATAAGGTAGAAACACCCGTTATTGAGCCAGTTTTTGCAGTAACGTTTCCTTTCGCAGGTTCTGTCGTCATTCGATTGCGCAATGTCCCGCCAACGAGCCTTTCCGTCACCCCAGCAACTGGAAGGGATTGCTGAAATGCCGGGAACCAGTCTTTATTCTGTGCCTCGAACAGAAGCTGTGTTAAATCATTGGATGGGATGAGATTTTTATGCGACATTCCGGAACCATCACGGAGTAGGATTGTATCTTGATTCACGCCAAGCTCCATTACAACATCCTCTATCACCTCAAGTCCCTTATCCCAGCTGCCCTCACTATGAACAACTTTGCCCATTTCCTTCGTTAAAACTTCGCCATGTCCATTGTTACTTAATTTCATAAATGGAATGAGCAATTCAGAAAGCGGCATGGAATCCTTGGAGACGAGAACCTGTGCATGCTCAGGAGCCGATTCGAATGCTTCCTCAGATCTACCTACAAATTTGATTCCTTGTTCTTCTAACGCTTTTCGGAACACGGATAAAGCATACCCCGCCGGCTCCCATACCGATGCCCATGAACGTGATAACGTTCCACCTACAGGCATGTCCCCTTCCACAATAATTCGATTTGATCCATGTTCACGTTCAATCGAAATTTTCTTTGTTTCTCCTGCTGGAACCATCTTTGTCCGATTCACGATCTTTACATAATCTGTTTCTGGACTAACATTCACGAGTGCCTTCCCTTCCGATTTCTTGGCAGGAGTAACTTCGACAATCACTGTACCCGCATCGTAATCTTCATTCGGGGAAAGTGTTAAAGCAGAGACTTGTGCGCCCGTGTAAAAAGGTTCATCCGACCAATTTAGGTCTTGTGAAAGCCGAACATCATCATACCACGTGTCATCAGCAATTAGTCTCCCCTTAATATTACGAATCCCCTGTGCTTTTAGATCCTTAGCAAATTGATCAAGATCAGCTTTTAATAGCGTCGGGTCTCCTTTCCCTTTCAAATACAGATTCCCAAGTAGAACTTCTCCCCGTTGCCTGCCATCGGTTAGCACTTCGGTCCGGAATCGATAATCTGCTCCAAGCGTTTCCAATGCCGCTGCTGCAGTAAGTAGCTTCATGTTGGATGCCGGATGGAGGCGGATATCTCCATTCTCGGCAAATAAGATTTCCCCAGTCGCAGCATGTCTCACCGTGACTCCCGTAACCCCCCCATCCAGACGTTCATTCGCTAGAATTACTTCCATCTTTTCTGCTATAGACATATCTTCTGAAAATGCCATTTCTGTTCGCTCATCGGATGCTTGTATAAACAGAGGCTCGTCCTGATTTACCAATGGAATAATAGCAACAATAGCAATCAAAAGGAAAAGCAATGATCTTTTTACAATGGTTTTTGACTTCATCAATTCACCCACACCCTTTATTTTAGAATATTTTAATTATACAGTAAAAAGATCTATAGAATAGCTTTCTTTTACAAAAAGGCGACTTAATCCCTGGAAAAGTAATAAAACAGGTCTACAAGCCTAGTCCGCCTTACAACTAGTATCTCTTAGAATAGCATTATAAATAACAGTTCTTTAAGTGCTTTTTTTCTCATAAAGATAATGATGAGGTGGTGTGAGCATGCCGGTCGGAGAGTTTCTTTGGATTTTGATGAATTAGCTGCGGTGGGCGGCTTATTTTGAGCTTTGGTGCGTTAGCGGCGCGGGAGGGTGGCTTATTTTAGATTTTGGTGCGTTAACGGTGCGGGAGGGTGTTTTATTTTGGACTTTGGTGCGTTAACGGCGTGGGATGGTGGCTTATTTTGGATTTTGGTGCGTTAGCGGCACGGGATGGCGTGCTATTTCTAAGCTTCTGGACAAGCCGACGCAGAGGGGGAATCATATTTGGAGCTACTGGAACCAATGTTAAAAATTTTGATCATTAATATTTTACTGAGCGGTGATAATGCGATCGTTATTGCGATGGCAAGCAGGAATCTGCCAGAGCATTTACAAAAAAGAGCTATTAGATGGGGGACATTCGGTGCAATTGCATTACGTATATTATTTGTCTTTTTAATGATCAACCTACTGCAATTACCCTTTATTCAGTTAATTGGCGGCATTATGCTTTTAATCGTGGCCTACAAATTATTAGTAGACAAGCATGAAAACGATAATGTAAAAAGTGGTGAATCATTAAGAGAGGCTGTAACAATCATAATCTTTGCAGACGTTATTATGAGCTTGGATAATGTACTAGCTGTTGCTGCGGTTGCCGATAGTGACTTAATCCTTGTTATAGCAGGTATTATCCTCAGTATCCCGATAATTCTAACCGCAAGTGAATTTATCCTAAAGCTGATACAAAAATATCCGGTTATCATTTATCTGGGTGCCGCACTCTTAGCCTGGACAGCAGGCGAAATGATGTTAAAGGAAGAACGTGTTATCCATTTCTTTGAACTGCATGGTCTGTCAGAACTTCTCCTCTTAATCGCGATTACGATACTCACACTGATAATCGGTGGACTTAGGCGAAAACAGAATTTAATCACGTAGATAAAAAACACAGGAACCAATCCATGGATCCTGTGTTTTTGCACTGCTCAAAGCTTTCAATAATATAATATTTCTTAACGATTATTCCCATTATCGTTTTCAATCCGGTTCATAAAATCCTCTGCAGCACTGTAGCCTTGCTGCTTTAAATACCAATTATTTGCCGCTGCTTCGATTAATCCAGCGACATCACGTCCTGGCTGCAGCTGAATTTGAATATGCGGAATTGGCACACCCATATAATCGGTAAATCTTGTTTCCAATTCGAGCTCATTATTTAGCGCATTTTCTTTCCATCTCGTTAGCTCGATATCTAAAGCAATCCTTGTTTCTTCTTGAAAAGATTTTCTTCCGTACACACGAACAACATTTAATAAACCTACACTTCTTAACGCCAGGAATTCTTTGTTATTCTCATCATGCGTACCCAGGATTGTCTTATGGCTTAGCTTTTTCAAAACAACAATATCATCTGCAACCAGGCGATGACCTCTACCAATAAGTGTATGTGCTGTTTCGCTTTTTCCAACACCGGATTCCCCGCGGAGTAAAATTCCAATCCCAAATACATTTAGGCAAACACCATGCAAGGCCATTTCTGGAGCCAAGGACTTGGTCAAGTATGCATCCATTTTGGCAATGAAATCTGTCGTAGATTCCTTTGTCCGCAATAATGGAATCTTTTCTTTCGTGCAATACTGTTTTAAATAAGTAAGCCCACCCTGTCCAGCAGTAACAATAAAACATGGAGGATGGTAGTTAACCACATTCCCGATCCGCAATTGCCGCTCTGAATCACTTAGCTGGTGTAAATATGTAATCTCCTTCTGGCCGAGGATTTGAACACGTTCCATTGGAAAAAAATCGAAATAACCGATAAATTCCAGACCTGGACGGTGGGTCCGTAACCTTGTAATTGACCGATTCAATTCATTTTCTCCAGCCAGTACCTCCAATGAAAACTCACGCACTAATTGCTCAACCATAATTGATTTCATTCGCTTACACCTCCATCTTCAAAAGTATTCTTTCTTAATTATACTGTAAAATGGAAATAGCTGCGAAAGAATATACTTCATTAAATGTGTATTTATGAAATTGATTTGATGGAGCAGCTTTTGAAGCAGGTGATGGCCCCCCTTAATGAATAAAGAGAGGCACATAGCTAGTAGTTTCATTCCGATTATGACAAAGCTTTTAAGCCGGTAACACCAATTACAATAGCAAGTAAGCTTATAATTCGTGGTATGCTTTTCGACTCTCCAAAAAACAGCATATTTAATAAAACAGCTCCAGCAGTTCCAATTCCTATAAAAACAGAGTAGGCAACACTCACAAGTAAATACTCAAATGATGCATATAACAGGATAAAGCTCATTCCTAATCCACCTAAATAAATAAAGCCATTTCGGAACCGCTTCTTTTCACTATATAATCGTAAGCCCAACACACCAATCATCTCAAATACAGATGCTCCAGCTATCAATAACCAGCCCATTAGTTAACTTCCCCTTTCTCTTCTGTAGTTGACGGGTTATCAAACAATTTCAATCCAATAACACCCACAACAAGTAATGTCATAAAAGCAATTTTTCCGATGCTGAGACTTCCACCAAATAAATAAACATCCATCAGCGCAGTTCCTACTGTTCCAGCAGCAGCGAAAATCGCATATACAGTTCCGGTTGGAAGTCCTTCACACGCTTTGGATAAGAAGTGCAAATCT
The DNA here is from genome assembly GCF_037983385.1 of Oceanobacillus sp. FSL K6-0127. Lineage (NCBI taxonomy): Bacteria > Bacillati > Bacillota > Bacilli > Caryophanales > Bacillaceae > Oceanobacillus > Oceanobacillus sp. FSL K6-0127. The sequence goes on from NZ_CP150287.1 coordinate 256,162, forward strand.
AATAAAATAGCTGAGATTATAAGCATCCAATGCCACCATTCTGAAGCTGTATTAAAGCCATAAATCCAAATTAATTCAAACAAGCTTGTTAGCACGACATAAATCCATGCTTTATTCATCGTAAAACCCCCAACATATAATGAATGACTGTCAGTCATTATCAGCCGTAAAGACCTCTGAATTTGAGGTCTTCATTGTTTTTTGTACAGTGCATGCTTCATAAATTCTAATACTTCTCGTTTCTTCTTAACAGCTTCTTCTTTACTTAGCTGATCATATAAATAAACTTGCTCTGCTGCAGATTCTATTAAACCAATTACTAGCTTTACACTTGGCTCAATAGATAAATCCTCTCGCAGGAATTTTTTTGCCTTTGCCTGTTTAAAAAAAGCACCCATCCACTCGTAGTATGGTTGATAAATCTTTTCCCACTGCTGTAAATACTCACTAGAAGCGAGACCCGCATATACCATGGCGAATATGGAACGATAGGACTTCGTAATATCAAAAACAACATCAACAACCTGTTCAAGCTGTTTATCAAATGGATGTGTTTCATTTACACGCTCCTTCATTTCCTCCATCATTTTTTCTACCATAACTTCCGCTATTGCAGGCATAACCGAAAGCTTTGAGGAAAAGTATAAATAAAACGTCCCTTGCGCAATTCCCGCACCTTTTACAATATCGGATACTTTTGTTTTCTCAATCCCCTTTTCCTGAAAGACATCAATTGCAGCATGTATAATCTTTTCTTTTTTATTATCCACGTAAAAACCTCCTTACATGAAATACTACAAAACACAAACTGACTGACTATCAGTCATTTTATCTCATATACATATATTTGTCAAAGCTGCAGAAATTAAAGGCTTTCCACAGTTCAATTTCAATTCATACTGTTGTTTGATTTACTGCATTTAGAATAGCCGTTTAAGATGGTAAAGTTAGGAACTAAAGCGCAAGTGCCCGGTTAGTGACGTGCAGACTGCGCCCCGAACTGTGGGGGGAGGCGACTTGTCGGACATTCCTACGAAAGACATAAAGGAAACGCGCCCCTTCAAGTGCGACGTTAGACTTTAGCTAAGGTTTAGTCGGCTATCCTTTACCTATAGCCGATACCCGATTTCACCTGCGACTAAGCCTCATGAAAATTCTTGACGCACCCCTTTAAAATACACATTTAGCTGTTCGGGACAGTCTTGCATTGCTATTGGAATTTCATCCTGTATCACGCTCTTTATTCTATCTCGTTCGACAAACAAGATAGAATAACCCCCTTCATCTGACCTAATCTAACTGATAGCATCCCATCACCCCACCAACAAACTTACATAAAGCTACCTATACAAATTCATTATTTAATAATTTGAACATACTTAATCGCTCTGTTTTCAATTTCCAAAATTTTAAACGTAAGATTTTCTCTTTCAATTACGTCGCCTTCAATCGGAAAATCGTTGAATTCCTTCAGTAAATAGCCGGCAAGTACATCCTCTTCCTCCGGTATGTCTGTTTCAAAAATGACATTTAATCGATACAATGGAATTTTACCATCACAGATAATTTCTGTTTCCGTTAATTTTTCTACAAGTGCATTGTTTTCCAAATCCATTTCATCTTCAATTTCCAAACCGATCATTGCTTCAATAATATCCTCGTGTGTTAAAATCCCTTCGGTACCACCGTATTCATCCAGCACAATTGCGATATGCTTTTTTTCTTTTGTCATTTTGCGAAAAACCCACTCAATCGAGTGGAATTCATAAACAACCAGTGGCTCTAAATCACTATAATGCTGCAAGGACATCTCAGGTTCTGTCGACCATGATAACAGGTATTTCGAATGAAAAACACCAACTATCGTATCAATATCCCCTTCATAAACAGGATACCTTGTATAGGGGTTCTCGATTGCAACATCTCTTACCTCGTCATAGGTTGCCGTATTCGGTAATGCCACAATTTCCATTCTTGGTGTACTCAGTACATCTTTTACATTTAAATTATAAAAATCAAGAACCCCTTTTATTCGGTGGGATTCGTCCCGCTGAAACATTCCCTCAGAGTCGGCAATATCAACCATTGCTCGTAATTCCTCTTTTGAGAAGGAGGCATCATTGACTTTTCCTTTTGATAGTACCCTCGTAATAAATCCTGTCATTGCATTAAGTACAATTGTTACTGGCTTTAAGACGAATATAACAACCTGAATGATTGGAAACACCATGCTGGAGATACGATCTGGAAAGGCTGCAGCAATGGACTTTGGAAGCACCTCTGAAAATATAATAATGGTAACCGTCAATATTGCTGTAGCAATTGCCACATCGAAGCCATATTGAATAGCAAGCGTCGTTACCAGCGTTGGCAAAACGATATTCGCAATATTATTTCCAATTAAAATCGATGTAATAAACTCACTCGGCTTAGAAACCAAATGTAAAAGCTTCTCTGCCTTTGTATCCCCGTTTGCAGCCCTTGTTTGCAGCTTCATTTTATTGGTTGCTGTAAGCGCTGTTTCACTTCCCGAAAAGAAAAATGAGACAAATAATAAAAAGATGATCGCAATGATCACTAGTTAATTCCTCCTTGTATCAGTCGAATGCCATTTTGCATAAGCCTTTAATAAATAATAGGTAATTTTATCGTATCCGATTTACAACAAAATATAAAGGATAATGATGTTGGGCTGGATGACTTCCTCTTGTTTAGGAAAACTATTTGAACAGGTATGTATTATAACCTTTAAAATTATTTCTCAAATCTATCGTAAAATTAAAAAACGATAAAAAAGAGCTGATCACTTAACGAAACCACCAAATTCGTTTATACATCCCCTCCACTCTCTTTTGCTGATAATTCCCATCTGATTCATGTGATTCTATCCCCAAGCACAAAACGGAAGACACGCTAGTATAAGAGATTATACTTCAGATGGATACATCAGAACCTTCAATCACTTGCTTGATGCTCAAGTATTATTTGCTCTGTTCCAATCTGATCAAATAAACGAATGCTCTGCCAAGTAAAACAGGAGCTACATAAAGGTGCAGTTCATCAAGTAGCTTCGCTTTCATACCATGTTGCGCAATATTAGCGGTTCCAACACTAACATTTTTCCCTATTGCAGCTTTTTTGCCTTGCTGTACAGCTGCGATAAAATCATCTAATGACATCGAAATATCAAGAATTACTTTTCTCATCAAATAAGCACCTTTCCTCATAATTCAGTCTTTCTTAAATGCTTTTTGTAATTATCCACTTCCTTCGCTCGAAACCTCAATTATATATGCTGTTAATGCTTGAATTTTGTTTCTATTGATCGATTTGTAGCCACTCTTCTCATGGGCTCAAACAATACGTGAAACAATTTTCTCATAATTCTTAAAAATAATTGTTGTAATTCCCTACTTTTATATATACAATTAAATTATAGCATGACAAAATCTTCCAACGGAATTATAAAAAGAGGGAAAATACCGGTGAATCAGAAATTATTAAAACCTTTTGTTATTCTTATTTGTCTTTGCGTAGCAATACCTCCTTTCAGCTTAGTAAGTGCTGAGTCTCGAAATGAAGAACTTAATGAAGACGAGGAAATCGCAATTGACGACGAATTATCTGAAGATGAAGAAATCGAACTAGATGAAGGGCTGTATGATGGTGAGGAAGTAGTTCTTGACGAATTTATTGACCCAATTGTATTGTATTACGAGGATTTTGAAAGTGAAGAAGAATTAGATGCAAAAGTAACGGAACTTCTTAATGATGAGTCAGTATCAGGAGTTCAGGTTATATCTAAAGCAGAAGACAGTATGATAGGCCCACGAGCTGTTCGATTACCAGGAAAATGGTATACACACGGTGCAGGAAGAATAAAATACTATAAATTGAGTGATTCATATGGGCCTATAATCAATAGCGTTGCTGGTGATCCAGGAGTAACGATGAAACTTAGTTATAATAAGAAGCATTCGGCTACTTATTCTGGTGACTTCGGCTTAAATTCAACGATTGTTTCTTTGACCGTTGGCTTTAACGTTACATCTTCTTATTCTGTTTCTTACTCTGGGTCTTATAAAGTACCTACTAATGCTAACAATAGAACAGTAAAAAGAGCTACAGTTAGTTCGAAATTGATATATCAAAGACGTTCCTATACCGTTGTAAGTCCAAAGTATCCAAAAGGAAAAACGGGAACAGCTAAAAAGCCTATCGGCGTTTATTACCAAAAGAAATTAACTTATAAATAATAATTTAAAGACTGCCTGTATGGCAGTTTTTATTTTGGATAAAAATAAAGGTGTTCTCTCCCCTACTCTATTTTATTTTCTAATTGTCCGCAATATTACTTAGGATATTTACAATTAAGAGTTATTTGTCTAATTTAGAGTCTATTGATTTTTGAATTTCGGATTTTTGTTCTTCTGATAATCATCGAAATGATTTGATTAGTTCTGATTCTTGATTGTCTTTAGGCATATAACTACCTTCACTAATTAAACTTGATTCTACTAAAAGCATTCCAAGCCCATAAATTGCTATCGTTACTACGATTGAAGTAAATCCTATTGCCCCTACCCTTTCAACCTCACTGTATACTTCTCTTTTCCCAAGTAAAATTATTATTGTTGCAAATAAAGAAAATAATTTTGAACTGTCTGCTATAAATATTACATGCTTACTTAGTTTTTTATTTTTATGTTGAACAGTCTAATTAGTGTTTCGTATATTGTACTGCAAATCGATCCACATTGATTATTATTGCTTAAATAGACTTGAATTAGTGATGATATTGCCAGCTTTTGATTATTTATACTAAAATGGATAGTAAGGATAAAACCTTTAATATCAAGGGTTTTAGCTACTTTCACTCTATTTGTTTCCTATCAAATCTTCTCAAAAGGAACGTATGATATCCACTTGACCGGACAAGGCGACAATGTTCAGTCACCATATCCTACTCAATTATCTTGAAAAACCAATTACATTTAAGACAAAATTACTTGTCTTTATTAAATAGTACTTAAGCAAAGCACTGAACACATCCAAACTCACAACATCAAAATCTCCCGAATATCTTCCTCTGTAAGAGATGTCACAGACTTATTTTGTGGATCAATCATTTCTTCAATGAGACTCCTTTTTTGCTCCTGCAGCTCATTCATTTTTTCCTCAACCGTACCTTTTGCGACGAGCTTGATAACCTGCACCTCATGCTCCTGTCCAATCCGATGTGCACGGTCTGCAGCTTGCTCTTCCACAGCTGGATTCCACCATAAATCGTAGAGGATAACGGTATCTGCACCTGTTAGATTAAGCCCTGTCCCACCTGCTTTTAAGGAAATCAGGAATAGATTACGTTCTCCTTGGTTAAATCGATTCACACGTTCTATTCGTTCTGCAGATGGTGTCTGACCATCAAGGTAAAAGTAGTCTACACCCTGTTTCGTAAGCTCTCGTCCGATAAGCGCAAGCATTTTCGTAAACTGGGAAAAAATAAGTACCCTTCTGCCTGCAAGCCTGGACTCCTCTAACAACTGTTTTAGCTTTTCAAATTTAGCTGATTTCCCTTCATAACCTTCAACAAATAAATCGGGGTGGCAGCAAATCTGGCGCAGTCGCGTTAAGCCCGCTAAAATACGAATCCGGTTCTTTCGTATCGTGTCTTTATCCAAATGCTTCAATGTTTCGTGACGCAGTTTTGCTAGATAAGCACCATATAGCTTCTTCTGCTCCGGCAACAATTCTACTGTTTCGATCCATTCCACTTTCTCCGGCAGCTCTGTGAGCACATCCTCTTTTACCCGACGGAGGAGAAACGGACGTATTCGGCGGGCAATTTGTTTTCGATTCAGGTTGCTGTATTCCTTTAGACTACGGAATAATTCTGGAAAAACAACATGGAAAATTGACCACAGTTCTTCTAATGCATTTTCGATTGGTGTGCCAGTTAGTGCAAAACGATAATCCGCCTGCAGTTTCTTCACCGCTCTAGCAGTTTGGGTCATCGGGTTCTTAAATGCTTGAGCCTCATCGAAAAACACCGTATGAAAGGTTTGACTCTTAAACCACTGGACCTCACTCCGTAATAGCGGGTAAGAAGCAATGACAACATCACTATCCATCACCCAATTTTTTATTTTCTGACGTTCTTCCTTCGTTCCATCAAGAATTGTCGCTTGGATGTTTGGCGTAAATTTTTCTATTTCATTCAGCCAGTTATACGTTAACGATGCAGGACACAAAATTAAAACAGGGACATTTTTCTTCCGAATAACAGCAAGCTCTGACTGAATAAACGTAATGCTTTGCAATGTTTTCCCAAGTCCCATATCATCTGCAAGAATCCCGCCAAATCCGAAGCTTGCCAATGTCTTCATCCATTGAAAACCGATTCGTTGATAATCTCGTAGCACATGCTGCACATTTTCCGGTACCGGAAATTTATCTAAAACCGGATTTTCAATCTGCTGTAAAAATGTTCGGAATGACGCTTCAAGTGAAAACACGGTATCTGCTGTAGTATCAAGCAAGCGGAGTCCTTGGATAATCGGAAATTGGATACCTTTTTCCAAATCTTCCTCTTCTTGTATTGGTACAGCATGTAAGAAACGCTGAATCTCTTTAAACTCTCTCGTTTCAAGCGATAAAAGCGCCCCATCTCGCAAGCGATAATATTTTCGCTTTTCTTCCAAAGCAACTAAAATCTCCCTAATATCCTTCTCAGGAAATCCTTCCATCTCAAACTTAAATTCCAGCCAGTTGACCCGGTCCTTTTTAGCCTTCACTTTTATCCTTGGGGGAACCGGTGCCTTCATCACTCGAAGTCGAATAGCCGTTGTGGCGTACACGTTTACAAGCTTTTGCAGCTTTGGAAGAATATAATGTAAAAATTCATATTCGAGCTCTTCGTTATGGAGGAAGTAACCACCGTCTGTCGTAGCAAACTGACCTGCTTCCATCAGCTCCAAAATCTCATTTTCCTTTTCTACATCCCGAACAACAAACGAGCCGTCACGGAGTCCATCTTTATCTAATGGATTGAGCACATTATTTTCATACTGGAACTCGAGACTAGCAAGCAAACGATTTTTCAATCTGTCTAAATATAACTTTGCCGTTAATGGTGTTTTTACTAAGTGATTGCTAATATCTCCAGACAAATGGACCGTTCCGATTTTCTTCAATCCTGGTGCTACCTTTTCGACAATAAAACCTGCTTGATGCTCTGGGATAGGGATTTGATTTGTTCCAGCTGTATCCAGCATACGCTTTAAGTTTGTGAGTGATTGATAAGCATCTCTTCCTAACGGTGTCAATTTGCCAGATACAAATACATTCCGATAGGCGTGGAGCAATGTTAAACGTTCCATTCCTTTCACGGTTAATGTATAGTCTTGCTGGTCTGCTGGTGCAAAATCAAACTGCAATGGCAGCATAGCTTTTGAAAGATGGATTCCCTTAAAGCTTTTTCCTTGAACCATAATCGTCACATCTGATATATCTTGCAGCAACGTTACTAACCGTACCCATGCAGAAGGCGGAAGAGGTAAGACATCCTTACCAATCGGCTTATTCTCATAATTCCAGGTTCTATCTGACTCTTCCTTTTCATCACGAATCACTTGGTAAAGCTCCTGCAAAACGGCGTCCATGTCAGGCATAAAGCAATGCATTTCCGGGTCAAACGTGAACATTTGCGATAGAGTAAACGGCTGTCCTTTTCTTATCCGCTGCAAAAAAGCTCGAATATCACGTACCGTTGATGAGCCAACCCGAACTTCCATGCCAAACAGCTGCTGATCTTCATTCAAGTTGATAAGCTTGCACGTGAAATGGAGCGGAAGGACTTCCCGATTTTCAAAATGCCGTTGGTGTGCGCTTGAACGGATGGAATGGTTATCAAAAATTTTCACAAGGTCATCTGCCAGCGCTTGATTTTCTCGACTTTCGAATGCCTTTCCTGGCGCAGTTCCTTTTCGCTGTTCATGTTGAATAGCAAGCAAAACAGCTGCAACATGCTGACAATCCTTCGTATACGATGCTAAAGACGGACAGCTGCATGTGGCTTTCAATGTTTGATGATCCGCTTGTTCAACCGTCACATAAAAATCTTCTGCCCCCGTAACAATTGCTTCGCACCTCTCATGCGTATAGGTTTTCAACGTAACTTTATTCGATCGATAAAAAGAGTCTCCCTTTTTATAGGAGACCATTCCGCACATATCTTCAATTATTTGGTTGGTTACTTTCTTATTCACCCGTCTCGCCCGTTTCTATTCATTGTTATTTTGATTGTAACACAAGTACACAGTAGGAATGTAATAAAGTAATAAAAATGAAGTTATTACAACAGCTCTTTTTATAGCAAACTCACATAATGATCTATGCTATAATTACAGTACTTCTTTGCATTTGTGAATAATTTCGCAAATAACTTGGATAACGATTGACAAAGTGTTTTTTCTATACAATAATAAGTGCTGCATAAGAATTATTATAGTTATCCGACAACACCAATATTTGTCGTTATAAAATGGAGCTATGTGATTCTAAGTATTTTTAAAAACAGGAGGAACATATACATGTCTCTAATCGGAAAAGAAATACAGCCATTTAAAGCATCAGCATACAATAGCGGTAACGGAGAATTTATCGAAATTACCGATGAAAATATGAAAGGCGGGTGGAGTGTTGTTTGCTTCTATCCAGCGGACTTTACTTTCGTTTGCCCAACAGAGCTTGAAGACCTGCAAAACCACTACGCAGAATTGAAAAAATTAGGTGTTGAAGTATATTCTGTATCAACTGACACACATTTCACACATAAAGCATGGCACGATCATTCAGATGCAATCAGCAAACTTGAATACATTATGATCGGTGACCCTTCACAAAAAATCTCCCGCGGCTTTGATGTACTAGATGAAGAAGCAGGTCTTGCACAACGTGGTACATTCATCATTGATCCAGATGGTGTTGTACAAGCAGCAGAAATTAACGCTGACGGTATCGGCCGTGACGCCAGCACACTTGTTGGAAAAATTAAAGCAGCACAATACGTACGTAACAATCCTGGTGAAGTTTGCCCAGCTAAATGGGAAGAGGGTTCTGAAACACTTAAACCAAGCCTTGATCTTGTAGGAAAAATATAATAGGTAGTTTAAAAATCTGGTGAAAAGGACAGTCTTTCGGTCCTTTTCATCCTCTTTTTGAACATTTAATATAAGGAGTAGAGTCAATGTTACTAGATGCGGATATTAAAGCACAATTAGCGCAGTACCTTCAAATGATGGAGGGCGACGTACTTCTCAAAGTTAGCACTGGATCGGATGATATCTCCCGTGACATGCTGACGTTGGTAGAAGAGTTAGCTGCAATGTCATCGAAAATTAAAATTGAACACACCTTGTTAGAAAGAACACCGAGCTTTAGTGTCAACCGTATTGGTGAAGATACCGGTATCACGTTTGCTGGTATCCCGCTCGGACATGAGTTCACTTCCTTAGTGCTCGCACTACTTCAAGTAAGTGGAAGAGCTCCAAAAATTGATGAAAAAGCGATCGAACAAATCAAAAATATAAATAATGATTATCACTTTGAATCTTACATTAGCCTGACCTGTCAAAATTGTCCAGAAGTTGTCCAAGCATTGAACGTGATGAGTGTATTAAACCCACGCATCTCCCATACAATGATTGATGGTGCAGCTAATAAAGAAGAAGTTGAAGCGAAAAACATCATGGCAGTACCTACTGTGTACTTAAACGGGGAAGAATTTGGCGGTGGCCGGATGACTGTGGAAGAAATCCTTGCTAAGCTAGGAAGCGGTCCAGACGCATCAGAATTCGCTGATAAAGACCCATATGATGTACTTGTTGTCGGTGGTGGACCAGGTGGAGCAAGTGCAGCAATTTATGCAGCACGTAAAGGTATCCGAACGGGTATTGTTGCAGAGCGCTTCGGTGGCCAGATTTTGGACACAGCAAGCATCGAAAACTTCATCAGTGTAAACCGTACTGAAGGGCCTAGACTCGCTGCAAACCTGGAAGAGCATGTTAAAGATTACAATATCGATGTCATGAACTTACAGCGTGCAGCACGTTTAGAAAAGAAAGACATGATTGAAATCGAGCTGGCAAACGGCGCTGTTCTGAAGAGTAAATCCGTTATCCTTGCAACAGGAGCTCGCTGGCGTAATATTGGCGTTCCTGGCGAAGCTGAATTCAAGAATAAAGGGGTAGCATACTGCCCGCACTGTGATGGTCCACTATTTGAAGGAAAAGATGTAGCTGTTATCGGTGGCGGTAACTCCGGTGTGGAAGCAGCCATTGACCTTGCTGGAATCGTGAATCACGTGACAGTGCTTGAATATGCATCAGAACTAAAAGCTGATTCAGTGCTTCAAGATCGCCTCCATAGCCTGCCAAATGTCACGGTGGTTAAAAATGCGCAAACAAAAGAAATTACTGGAACAGACAACGTAAACGGTATTACATATGTTGAACGTGAGACAGGTGAAGAAAGGCATATTGAACTATCCGGTGTATTCGTTCAAATCGGGCTTGTACCTAACACAGACTGGTTGGGCGACGCCGTTGAACGTAATAAATTTGGTGAAATCGTAATTGATGCTCGCGGCGCTACAAACGTCCCAGGCGTATTTGCTGCTGGTGATTGTACAACAGAACCATTTAAGCAAATTATTATTTCCATGGGATCAGCTGCAACAGCATCGTTAAGTGCTTTTGATTATCTTGTTAGAAATTAATTTGGATTTGTGTTTGTATGCTGGAACGCACGCATCCTAACCAAATAACTACCTAATAAAAGTCACTTTGCTACTTGATAGCAAAGTGACTTTTTCTTATAAGATCACTCAAAACTTACATCAGGTCAACACCATATTTCATTTGATCATTAAGAAACGTTCCACCCATATCTACAGCTATTAGCTTGATCGCCATATCCGTTAACGCACTCCCTTATTGTAAAGCTAACAGTTGAATGATTGTTTTCATGACAGCGTCTTCTTCATTCGAGCGAGTTATAAAATTAGAACCGTCTTTTAATTCCTGGACTGCGTTTCGAACAGCAAAACTAAACGTTGCGCGTTTCATAAGCTCTAAATCATTGTAACCATCGCCGAAAGCCATTGTTTCATCTGGATCTACACCAAGTATTTGCTGTAAATGCTCTACGGTAGTCCCTTTATGAACATTAGCATTCGCAATATCGATCCAGGCTGCTTCAGAAGCAACAATATATGCCGATTCAAAAAACGGAGAAAGTTTCTCCCTCGTCTCAAAACAATTCAGCGCTGGATCATGAATCGTTATTTTAACAAAGTCATCCTTTATTTCAGTAAAATCAGCAACCTGCCTAACCTGAGCATACGAACCTCTGACAATTGCAGCTTCTTCCAGTGGGATGTTCTGCTTGACTACTGCACCGTCTCTTGTACATGCAATAACTGTATGTTCTAGGCTTATTTCCTCAAGCAAGCGAATAATTTCCAGACCCAATTTATTGCTTAGCAGTGATTCATAGACAAATTCTCCGTTATGCTTGATTCGAGTTGCACTATCCCCTAGAATCCATAAATCCTTTGCATCATCACCAAATAATTCTTCTACACGTTCACATTGTTTACCAGTAACGGGAGCGAAAACAACACCTTTTTCTTGCATCATTTTTCTTACATCCTGATATAGCTCCCTGTTAAAATCGCCGCTATTATTCAAGAACGTCCCATCCATATCTGTTAATACTAATTTAATCATATGACTTCCCTCCTTGACTATTAATCCGAATAGATAACAGTTTAACGTGACAAAGCAATACAGATTTCAGCTGAAATCTGTATTGCTAGAACCCTTGTCAATGCTGGCACTTACTCAGGTGCCAACACCAGCTTATTGTACTACTCTCTCTTTTTGAAAAAATTGAGGAAGGTGTTCTTTATGCGCCTCCATCATTTCGTCTACAATTTGTTTCGCAATTGCGTCACTTGGTGTTAATGGGTTAATCGCTAAAGCAAGTACTGCTTTATTATAATCGCCTTCTACAGCTGCTTCTGCCGCAATACGTTCAAATGACTTAATTTGCTGGACAAGACCTCGGGCAGCAATGGGTAGATCTCCTATCGCTAATGGAATTGGACCATCCTTTGTAATAACACAGCTGATTTCAACTGCTGATTCATCTGGAATACTAGCAATTGCACCACGATTCATCGTATTTACTGGTTGAATGTCACGCTTGTCGTTATAAATAGATGTAATCAAGCGAACGGCTGCATCCGAATAATACGCTCCACCACGTTCTTCTAATTGAGGTGGTTTGATATTAAGGTTTTCATCTTTATACAGCTCGAACAATTCTTGCTCCAACTGTTGAACAACCTCAGCACGAGTACCCTCTTCGCTAGAGCTTTCCATCGCTTTATCGAGCATCTCCTTCGATTTGTAGTAGTACATATGGTATGGACATGTCAACGCATCCAACGATTGAATAAACTCAGGCTCCCATCCCATTCCACCTATATTCTTAACGAAGCTGCTATTTTCTGGATCAGACAATTTTTTGATAACTTCTTCCTTTACACTTTCTCCATCCACATAGACATCTAACCCATAAACCATGTGATTTAGCCCGGCAAAGTCAATTCGGATTCGCGAATGATCGACATCTAATAATTTGGCAACGCCCATTTCCATTCCGATCGGCACATTACACAATCCAACAACCTTTTTGATGTTCGAGTAGCGCAACACGGCTTCTGTTACCATACCTGCAGGATTCGTAAAGTTGATTAACCATGCATCTGGACATAACACTTCCATATCCTTACAAATATCCAGAATAACAGGGATCGTACGTAACCCTTTAAACAAACCACCAGGTCCATTCGTCTCCTGTCCAAGCACACCATATTTCAATGGAATGCTTTCATCTTTTGCACGAGCATCTAGTAATCCTACACGAAATTGCGTTGTTACAAAATCAGCATCCTTTAACGCTGCTCTTCGATCTAGTGTTAGATGAACATCAATTGGAAGACCTGCTTTTTCAATCATCCTTTTCGCTAAGTTTCCTACGATTTCTAACTTTTCCTTTCCTGCTTCAATATCAACTAACCATAACTCTTTAACCGGGAATTCATCATATCGTTTGATAAATCCTTCTACTAATTCTGGGGTATAACTCGATCCCCCACCAATCGTTGCAATTTTAATACCTTTTGTCATACACTTTGCACCTCCAGGTAATGTAGCAATCCAATATAAGTACTTATATATCAATTGTAGCTACATTTCCTAGAGCCGTATATAAACTCTGAGCATCTAGTTCGGATTGACGTCAGAAGTCATTTGTTTCATAAATGTAACGACATGTAACTTATTACATGTTAAGATGAAAGTGTATAGTCTTTAACAAATTATCTCTTAAAAAGGAGAATCCCCTCAAATGTTTACACAGGACATAATTGCTTCATTTAATGAGTTAGAAACTTCTTTATACAATTATATTAGTCAAAACGCTGATAAGGTCGCATATATGCGAATCCGCGAGCTGGCAGACGAGACCCATGTATCCACAGCTACGATTTTACGTTTTTGCAGAAAGATAAATTGTGAGGGTTTCTCAGAATTTAAAGTAAAGCTTAAAATGCATTTAGAAGGAAATAAAAAGACAGTACTAAAAGGCTCCCAGCATTCTGTTATGGAGTTTTTTGAGCGAACGTTAAAAGGGGATATAGAGGAGAATATAAGGGAAGCTGCAAATCTAGTTGTCCAAGCAGATAGTGTTATTTTCATTGGAATTGGAAGCTCCGGTATTCTTGCTGAGTATGGAGCAAGATATTTCTCAAGCCTAGGCAAATTTTCAATGTATATTAAAGATCCTCACTTTCCCATTCACTCCAAGTTACGTTATAACAGTGTAACAATTGCATTATCTGTCTCAGGAGAAAATAGTTTCACTGTTACACATTTGAACCAGCTTAAACAAGAAGATAGCAAGATTATTAGTATTACAAATCATAAGCACTCAACCATTGCAAAAATATCAGATATAAATATCCCCTACTATGTAACCGAGGAATGGTATGAAGGTGCCAACATAACGACGCAAGTGCCTGTAATTTATATTCTAGAATCAATGGCCCGTGAAATGTATAAATTAAATAGATAAGGACTCTGCCAACACGAAATTTGCTGGCAGAATCCCGCTATTCTTTTTGTTTACTTCCAATAGTTATTTGCAGCTGCCACCGTTTGAAAATGAATCGCAATAACCTCCGACACCATGATGAGGCTATCCGCATCCCTCGCATACTTTTTCCGCAACTTTTTTCTAACTTCTGCTGAAGGCTGTGTATACACAACACCCTCCCTCGCTAATTTTATCGCCAACTCATATCCTTTTTGCGGTGTTGGCGTTTTTAAGCTTTTTAGCCAGTCACTCATTCGTAATCCTCCCTTAGGTTTATACCATAATCTATAAAAGGGAGGGCGGATATATTCGAGAAATTGGCGGGTTTTTTAAACAAAATGAAAAAAGGACAGGTTTCCCCATCCCTTGTCTTACAAATCACTTATTATGCCTCACCATTTGATGCAATCACACTTTTATACCAATCAAAGCTTTTCTTTTTCGTACGCTTTAATGTTCCATTTCCTCCATTGTCTCGGTCAACATAGATATAGCCGTAACGCTTTTTCATTTCCCCAGTGGATGCACTAACGATATCAATTGGACCCCAGCTTGTATAGCCAATGATATCGACTCCATCCTCTATTGCTTGACCCATTTCAGCAATATGCTGTTTCAAATAATCAATTCGGTAGTCATCGTTGATTATACCGTCAGCATTTATTTCATCATTTGCACCGAGACCATTTTCTACAACGAATAGTGGCTTTTGATAACGATCATATAATTGGTTTGCTGTAATGCGGAACCCTTTTGGATCAATTGTCCAGCCCCATTCGGATGTTTCTAAATATGGGTTTGTAACAGAGCCAAATACGTTTCCACTTGTTTTATCCTTTAAAATCTCCGGATCGGTACTAGTCGTTCTGCTGGCATAATAACTGAATCCAATATAATCAACTGTATGATTCTTCAACAGTTCTGCGTCTTCGTCTTCCATTTCTATTGTTAGATTGTTGTCTTTAAAGAAGCGTTTCGCATAGCCTGGATATTCTCCTCGTGACTGAACATCAATGAAGAAGAATGATTCACGGTCCTTTTCCATCGCCTTGTAAATGTCATCCGGATTACATGTATACGGATACGTCTGTCCAGCAGCTAGCATACAGCCAATTTTTGCATCTGGGATAATCTCATGGCATGCTTTTACAGCACGTGCACTTGCAATGAGCTGATGGTGTGCTGCCTGATATTTAATTTGTGTTTCATTTTCCCCTTCTTTAAAGACAAGTCCAGCACCAACAAACGGCATATGCAACAGCATATTAATCTCATTGAATGTCATCCAGTATTTTACTTTGTCCTTATATCTCGTGAAGATTGTTTTTGCATATGTTTCAAAAAAGCCTACAAGCTCTCTGCTTTTCCAGCTGCCATATGCTTCAACTAAGTGAACTGGCACATCAAAGTGGGCCATTGTAACGACCGGTTCAATTTTATGTTTTAATAACTCATCGAATAAATCATCATAAAATTGCAATCCAGCCTCATTTGGTGTTTCATCATTACCGTTCGGAAAAATACGTGCCCAGGAAATGGATACACGCAATGCTTTAAAGCCCATTTCGGCAAAAAATGCAATATCCTCTTTATAATGATGGTAGAAGTCAATAGCCTTATGTGATGGATAAAATTCATTTTCATCTGGTGTGAATGAATCTATCTTTCCGATTGCAATCTGCCAGCGTTTTTCTCCGGTTGGCATTAAATCTACTGTCGTTAGACCTTTCCCGCCTTCTAAATACGCACCCTCTACTTGATTGGCAGCTAAAGCGCCACCCCATAAGAATCCTTCTGGAAATATTGACATGTTAAGTCTCCTTTTCATATCTATTATTTTAGAAAACTTGGCATTCGCAAGCCTTTGGGCGAATGACTTAGTTGCACTTATGCAGACAAGAAGTTTTATACTTTCTTATCTACCAAAAGGAAAGGCATCCGAAGATACGCTTTCCCTTTTAAATTTAGTTCAATTAACTTCGCGTAAACCTATAGATTCTCACCATTTGAATCAATAACATCTTTATACCAGTAAAATGATTTTTTACGTTTACGTTCTAATGTTCCAGTGCCATCATCATGCTTGTCTACATAGATAAATCCGTAACGCTTGGACATTTCACCGGTTGAAGCACTGACTAAATCAATGCATCCCCAGCTGGTGTAACCCATTAGCTCTACACCATCTTCAATTGCTTCGCCCATTTGTTTCATATGTTCACGAAGGTAGTCGATTCGGTAATCGTCCTGAATGGATCCATCTTCTTCCACTTTGTCATAAGCTCCTAATCCATTTTCTACAATAAATAGAGGCACTTCATATCTGCCATACAGCTTATTTAAGGAAATACGCAAACCTACTGGGTCAATCTCCCAGCCCCAGTCACTCGCTTGCAGGAATGGGTTTTTAATTCCTTGCATAATATTTCCTTGAATGCCCTCTTCATTCGATTTATCTTTCTTCTCTGTGCGAGACATATAGTAGCTAAAGCCGATATAGTCTACCGTACCTTCTTTCAGAATATCTAGGTCGCCATCTTCCATTTCTAATTCAATGTTATGCTCTTTGAAATATCGGTTGATAAATGCTGGATATTCTCCTCTTACTTGAACATCTGCACAGAAGTAGTTAAATAATTCCTCTTCCTCTAGAGCATGCATTACATTTTCAGGTTTGCTATCGAAAGCATATACCGGAGCATAAATAATCATGCAGCCAATTTGTGCCTCTGGCATTATTTCACGACATAATTTGACCGCCTTTGCACTTGCAACAAATTGGTGATGGAATGCTTGGAATGTAGGTTGATATTTATCCGCTTCTTTTTGGATTGCGAAACCAAGCCCCATTATCGGCATCATTAAACCGCTATTAATCTCGTTAAATGTCATCCAGTATTTTACTTTTCCTTTATAACGGTTGAAAATCGCTTCTACATATCTTTCAAAAAATGTAATAACTTCACGATTTCTCCAGCCACCATATTCTTTTACTAAGTGTACAGGCATTTCATAATGTGAAATCGTTACGACCGGTTCAATCCCATGTTTAATTAATTCATCAAATACACGGTCATAAAACGCCAATCCTTCCTCATTTGGCTCAAGCTCGTCCCCATTCGGGAAAATTCTTGTCCACGCAATGGACGTACGGAAAACTTTAAAGCCCATTTCGGCAAATAATGCAATGTCCTCTTTATAACGATTATAGAAGTCAATTGCGTCATGGTTTGGATAATATTTATTCGGGTCAATTTCAAAATCAAATCCTGGATTACCTAAAATCTCTAAACGCTCTTTTCCACCTGGAAGTACGTCCGCTATATTTAACCCTTTATTCCCTTTATGGAAACCACCTTCAAATTGATTGGCAGCTGTTGCGCCACCCCATAAAAATCCTTCCGGAAATTGTTTTGCCATTCTTTATTCCTCCTATTAACCATTAGTTGTTAAGCAGTAATTGATCTTTATATAAAGGGATAGGCTTCACTTATCATGAAACGCCTCCTATTGCATGGATTATTTTACTTTCAGCTCGATTAATATATCCTGAGCTTTCACTTCTTGTTCGTTAATCGTTGATATCTCAAATTGATCTTGGTTTGTAACAACCACTGGTGTCGTCAATGGATATCCCGCTTCTTTAATTGCTTGTCCATCAAATTCAATTAATAATTGTCCTTTTTCGACGTGGCTGCCTTGCTCCGTATGGGCTGTAAAATGTTTTCCATCTAATTGGACCGTATCCATCCCAACATGAATTAAAATCTCTGCCCCATCATCCGATGTAATACCAATTGCATGGTTTGTAGGAAATAGTACAGAAATCGTACCAGATACTGGCGCAACTACTTTACCTTCAGCAGGCTCTATTGCGACACCTTGTCCTAATGCTCCTGAAGCAAAAGCTGTATCATCAATATCTGCTAATTTTTTAACTGTTCCGTTGAAAGGACTACCAATTACTTGATCTTTTCCGTTTTGAGCACCCTTCACTGCTACTGGTTGAGTAGATCCTGCTCCAGTATCCTCATTTTTGTTAATACCGCCAAAGAAATAAGTTAAAACAAAGGCCAAAACAGATCCGACCACTAAAGCAATAATAGCGCCGAAAAATGCCCCATTTAATCCTTCTTCAGGATGAATAAAACTTGGAACCTGGAATACACCAAGACCAGCCATTACATACCCTTTCGTTCCAAAAATCCCTAGTAAGGCACCACCAATTGCTGAGGAAATTAATGTGAAAATAAATGGTCTTTTTAGCGGTAAAGTGATCCCATACATACCAGGCTCTGTTACACCGAATAATGCTGAAATTAAAGCTGGTGCACTAAGTGATTTTGTTTTTTCGTTTTTTGTTTTTATCCAAATAGCAAGAATAGCAGCAGCTAATGCAAAGGAATGAACAAATATTAAAGCTAAGATTGGATCTATACCTCCAACCGCAAAGTTATTGATAGCAATTGGAACAAGTCCCCAATGAAGTCCAAACATAACAAACACTAACCACAATCCACCAAGGAATGCCCCTGCAATAACTGGACTTAAATCATAAACCCAAATTGTTGCTTGACCTAATAACTGGCTCGCCCAAGTTGCAATCGGACCGACAACAATAAAGGTTAAGGGAGTAATAATTAACATCGTCAGCATTGGAACAACAAATGTTTTTATTACATCTGGAATAATTTTAGTTAAGCTTCTTTCTAACTTTGCTGCAAAAAACGCTGCAACAATGATTGGAATAACGGACATCGAATATGTCATCAGAATAACCGGAATCCCTAAGAACTCAATATAAACAGGTGATTCAAACATCGTTCCCGCAAATAAGGTGTACAGCGGTTCATTTGCTCCAGGTATTCCCTCAAGTGCAGGATATACCAAAGCCATGGCTATTACGGCTCCTAAGAACGGTGTTCCACCAAACTTCTTCATAGCCGTGTAACCTAAGAGAATTGGCAGGAAGTAGAACAGACCGTCGCCAATGGCGTTTAGGATTTGATAGGTTCCACCTTCTATATCAAGCCAGCCAATTGCAACAAATAAAGCAGTAAAACCTTTCGTCATACCCGCTGCGACTAATACACTGAGTATTGGAGTAAAGATCCCGGAAATCATATCAATAAAACGGTTGAATAAACTCCCTTTTTCTTCTCCACCTTCAGCATCAACTGGCTGTGCAGCTTGGAAGCCACCTTCCGACACTACTGCTTTATATACATCTGGAACATGATTCCCAATTACTACCTGGTATTGACCACCACTTTTTCTCGTGGTAACAACACCCTCCATATTATTTAATACCTCTGTATTCGCTTTACTTTCATCTTTCAATTTAAAACGAAGACGTGTAATACAATGAACAACACTATTAACGTTTTCTGCCCCACCGACATTTTCGATAATGTCTTTTGCCAATTGTTCATACTTCATCATGGTTCACCTTCCCTTTACGTAATTCATTTAGTGAAATAAAAAACCTGAACCAATTTGAATAGCACACATCATATGTGTTCTTCAAATCAGTCCAGGTTATGCCCAAAATAGGTAACATTCCTAAATTTATATATTGTTTTTATTGTTAATTAATTAACGCTTTTAATTTAACACGACTTTAATACTAAGTCAATAGTTTTAAAAAGCGTTTTCATAAGAAGATTAGTTTTCTTCTGATTTTGTCTGACGATAGGTTACCCGATGGATATGAATGGTTAAATAGACCTTCTCATCATTGGAAATTTCCCAATTATAATGATTCGCAATGTATGCTGCTATTCTTTCTGTACATCCAAATGCTTTTGCATACTTTTGTTGTACCTGTTCATATAGAAAATTGTCATACATTTCATCTTGTTTTTCTTTTCGAATAAAGCGAATCGCAAAGAAACGGAGATGGGTTAAGAATCGGTCATAATTAATCGATTCTTCATCTAATTCAATTTTGAAGTAGTATTTTACGATTGTTAAAATCGTATTAACCATTTCTGTAACTTGAACTGCAGCCCCCATGCTTTCACCAGAAAGCTGACTATTAACAAGATGGAGTGCGATAGACGCAGCTTCATCCTCCTCAAGCCTCACACCTGTTTCCTCTTCGACAATTTCAAGTGCTTTTAAAGCAATCTGAAACTCTTGCTTATAGTATCTGCGAATTTCCCAGAGTAGGGGATTTTTCAAATCAATCCCATTTTTATGCCTAGTAATCGCAAAGCTCAAGTGATCGGTTAGTGCTATATACAAATAGTCGTCCAATTTATACGTTAGGTGGGATTTGGCTAATTCGAGAATTTTATAAGAAAGATCCAAATAAACTTCGGAAACATCTTCCATTAATTCAGCTAATTTATTAGCAACTCCTGCGTCCTCCAGAATAAAGGTTTTTTCAATTTTAGCAGCATCAACAGCATCTCCTGGCTTTTTCTTAAAAGCAAGACCTCTGCCCATTACAACTACCTCTTGTTCTGCTTCATCTGTAGCTAATAAAACATTATTGTTTAAAATCTGTTTAATTTCCATTTGCCTTCCCACCTGAATAAAGTATTTATGAAAAATATCAGGAAATAAAAAACCTGAATTAGTTAAAATTGCAGCGTAATTCCCCCACAAATTTAATTAATTCAGGTTTTGCCTGCCGAACAGTAACAATCCTTATTTAATTCTATTATATATGATTGCGGTTTCAATTGCAATATACCCACTTGAAAAGTTTGTGACTAATTACTTAATAAGTTAAATTCAATAGGCTTTTTATGCTATTTCATGGTGAAAACAAATAATAGAATCGCGCTTAACTAAATCTAAATACATATTTTCTTGTCGACGTTCTCACAATATAAACACCCCTCTTTCATAGAAAGGAATAACATACTCCCACTACTTTATAATCTGAGCAAGAAAGGATTGCACCGATTCAGGCAATAGACGAAAGAATAATCCTCGGTATTTAATATCCGCTAGACCAGCAACAGCAATCATGCATGCTGCAAGTAGAATTAAAGGTGATTTTCTCTTTTTAGAAGTGTTGTTCATTGCTTCTCCTCCGTTAGTACATTTGTTTCTAGTTTACTATAAAAAGATGTATGATGAGCGTTAGATTTTTACCCAAAAATATCTGAGAATCTTCTTTTAAATCATTCCAGAAAGGCTCTCATCAATCGAAAAAGAACTGTATCCCAATATATACCGACAGCGGCTCTTTCCTGCCATTCGTATGCCACTCTTGATACGCTTTAAAAACTTGTTTCACATCATGATTAGCTTGTTCTTCCACTAAATACTTTACAGCCAAAAAACTGCGCCAATAATCAAACATAATACTCGTCAAACTACCTTGATAGCTAGCCTCTCCAAACGCATCAATAGAGTGATGTCCATATGTATCCTTAAACATCTCTACCAGTTCTGACTCTACATTTGTTATCTCGTTGAACGCTTCTTCATCTAAAATTAACTTCTTTGATAAATATTCGCACATGCCTTCTTCAAACCAAATGCTATCTTCTCGGTCATCATCGAACTCATCAACAAATAAATCGGAGTGATGCATTAATTCGTGTCCAACTATCGCAAAAATATGTTCTTCAGAAAGATTCTCGTAGAATGCCTTGATACGCGGATGTTCACGCCCTTCTAACTGTTGAACAAATAAATTCCTCCAATATCTTACATCTGGAGAAATATAAATGATATCCTTATTCGTAAAAGCAGGAATCGGAATTTCTGAGAAAGTGGTTGTTGCTAATTCACCCGTTGTCCATACAATCGCCTTTGGTAAATCGTTTAATGCGTAGTTTTGCTCCAACTCCTGCTGGTACGTGACCAATTTGTTTTGGAACCTTTCGATGGTATCCTGGTATTTTTCATAATCTCTTTTCGACTCAAAGGCGTAGATTTGTTTCATTTTGGTCTCTCCCTAACCTAAAAAATTCATATATCACATAGTACTTCCGCTTCTGCCCGTATAAAAGGATCCCTCCCAATACTAGAAGAGATCCCCTCGAAACAATCTTATAATTTATTTAAAATTTCTTTAATAAATGCCGGTTCATCCTTAGGTGTACGAGAAGTGATAATATTTCCATCAACCACTACCTCTTGATCTAAAAAGTTAGCTCCAGCATTTTTCACATCATCACGGATGCCAATGTAAGAAGTTGAATTTACTCCATTCAGGATATCCGCGCTAATCATTACTTGGGGACCATGACAAATACCAGCAATCACTTTTCCCTGTTCATGTGCTTGTTTAACAAATCCCACCACTTCGTCACTCACACGAAGCGCTTCTGGAGCTGATCCACCAGGAATAATAACCACATCATAATCGTCAGCCTTCACTTCACTTATGGAAAGCTCGGAAGTATACGCTGCCGTACCTTTCTTCCCTTTAAGCTCCGTACCCTTTTCAAGTCCTACAACAACCGTTTTGTGACCCGCTTCATTCATTGCATCATACGGATTCTTCATTTCTGAATCTTCATAACCATCCGCAAGTAGAAAACATACATTTGCCATCTTTTATCCACTCCTCCGCAATTAAATTCAAGCTAATACTATATGATTTAGTAAGAAAATTCAATCAAAATGATACAATGACTTCTTTTATGATAAGAAATAAATCCGAATTTGGTCTTAGATTACCCACATAATTGATTGGAAAGTCGATTACTCGGCTATATACGTAAAACCTTGTATACTAGTAGTTAGGAATATAACAATAATTCAGAATCCGTATACACCCCTAAAAGGAAAGGTGAAGAGTATCATGTTTGACGTAAAGGTTACAAAAGAAGAAGACAAAATCGTAATTAAATGGCAGCTACAAAAGATTAAAATTCCTATTTCAGAGATTATGGATGTAACGAATGATGAATCTTATGCTGGTGAAGACAAAACAGCTAATAGGATTGGATATCCATACGGAACAACAGATCGAATCCACATTAAGACAATTAAGTCCAATTACATCATTTATACAAGTATTGGTTCCGTGAAGGAAAAGATATTAGCTTTTATAGAAAAACAACACTAGAATTTACTACCTCAGAAACAGTAAATTCTTCTTAGATAAAAGCCAGGAAACCAACATTGCTAATATAACGGAATATGGTTATAATATTGTATATACAACATATATTAAAACAACTGTAAGTGCTGGAACACCTACGGTTGAATATACAAATAGCTGCTACTCAAAAGAGGAACTGGCTCAGATGAGTAGAAAAAAATAGACCATCCCCCAAGGTTGGAGACTCAAGGGAGGTCTATTTTTCTCTGTCTATTGTCAGCAGTGCAATTAAGGCACCAAAGGAAATCATCAAAGAAATCGCCTCGTAAACTGACATAAGCTTCACCCCCTTTCAATAAAAATGAGGGTGAGCCGAACTGTTGTACAAGTTAGCTTATAGCACATAAATTTTATAATGTTAGAACAAATCACAAAAGGAGAGTTCTAAATTTCCCTCTCCTTTAAATGCATAAGAGAAACCGTGCTTCCATACCCCTTTACATCCTTGGAACAATCCCTACCCCCTCCCCAATT
The DNA here is from genome assembly GCF_037983385.1 of Oceanobacillus sp. FSL K6-0127. NCBI lineage: Bacteria > Bacillati > Bacillota > Bacilli > Caryophanales > Bacillaceae > Oceanobacillus > Oceanobacillus sp. FSL K6-0127. The sequence goes on from NZ_CP150287.1 coordinate 279,932, forward strand.
TCAAACTGCTCATGAAGTGGCAAGTCAACAACAATCTCTTGTCCACTGACATCAACTACATATTGATACTCCTTTCCTTGGAACTGCTTCGTAACAACTGTCCCTCTAATCTGGCTTTCATCCGATGTAGAAAGACGAATTTGTTCCGGACGCAGTGCATATAGGTTCTGCTCCTTTAGATATTCTGAAATACCGTAATCCTCCCATGTTACAGAGACATTCTTATGCATAAATGTCGAGCCATCCCAAGTTCCTTCGAACAGATTAGCTTTCCCAACAAATTTAGCTACAAATGGGGTTTTCGGTTGATTATAGATTTGTTCTGGTGTACCAATTTGCTCAATCTTACCAGCGTTCATCACTACAATTCGATCCGCCATCGCAAGCGCTTCTCCTTGATCATGTGTCACATAAAGTATCGAAGCTTTCGTTAGTCGATGCAGCTTTTGAATCTCATGACGCATCTCAATCCGTAATTCCGCATCAAGGTTGCTGAGTGGTTCATCCATCAACAACAGCTGTGGCTCCGGTGCAATCGCTCGCGCAAGTGATACACGCTGTTTTTGTCCACCGGAAAGTTCACCAGGCATTCGGCTGCCGAACTGCTCTAAGCCAACAATTTTCAACACTTCATCAATTCGCTCTTCCGCCTTTTTCTTTTCCTTAAATGCAGGTCCAACAAAACGGTGGTATTTCATGGCAAACTGTACATGCTCTCGAACATTCAAATGGGGCCAAAGAGCAAATGACTGAAAAACCATGCTGACATTTCTGCGCTCTGGCGGGATAACCTTCTTAGCTGTGGCTGCCTTCTTGTTATCGATTTGAATTGTACCATCTGTTGGAGATTCAAATCCCGCGAGCAGTCGGAGCAAGGTTGTTTTCCCACATCCAGATGGTCCTAAAATAGCAAGAAACTCGCCATCCTTTACGGTTAAATTTACATCTTTGAGCGCTTGAAAGCTGCCGAATTTTTTATTAATATGAATGATTGACGTAGTCATTTCCCTTTTTCCACCTTTCTTTTCCGAAGTGCCCCACTAGCAAATAACAGAAAATAACCGACGATGATTAAGCCGACAATTAAGCTCGAAAAGGCTGTTGAATATAGTGTATACCCCGACTGCTGGAAGCTTAAGATCGCAACACCAATTGTCTCTGCATTTGAGGAATACAATAAGGAAGATACGGTAAGCTCTGTTAACGCGCTTAAAAATACGAGCATTGCACCACTTAAGACGCCTGGTGCGATTAATGGAATCATAATTCGCTTCCACTTTCCAAATCCATTCGTACCATTAATCCGCGCTGCCTCTTCAACCTCCTTATCAACCTGCTGAAAAGCGGTAATACCACTGCGCACCTGTAAAATTAAAAATCGTGTTACATAGGCGATATATAAAATGGCAGTCGATCCATAAATACCGGGATTCCAACCAGGAATGGGCTCCATCCATGCAAAAATCATTGCCAACGCAAGCACCATTCCAGGCAAAGCATACGGAATCGTAATTGCATATTCCTGAAGCCTCATCGTTACGTTTGGTTTCCGAACACGGTAATAGCTAAAGATCGTACCGACAATAATCCCAATCACGGTCGTTACACCAGCCAGTTTAAGGCTCGTGAAAATTGATTCGACCGTAGAGTTCCTGGATAAAATATAAGCGTAATTTTTCAAAGAGAAGTTTTCCGGTACAAAATCAAGTCCATAGGCATTCAAAAATGATGTCATAACCATTGAGATGAAAGGAAAAATACTGGTCATAGCAAAAAACAGCCAAATCAAAATCTCCGCTATTAGCTTTTTCTTTCCTAAATGATAGCGTGGGCTATAATCCAGTTTAGTTGTCTCAATCGGTTTTGACTTCCGCAACAATATCCATTGGAGACTGATTCCAATAATCGCAATCACTCCAAGGATGACAGACAGTACAGCGGCTTCGTTAAAGGCAGAAGGTCCAAAGCCAATGACTTTCTGATAAATATATGTCGAAAGCACTGAAATATTGGCTGGTGTTCCTAAAAAGGCAGGGATTCCGAAGTTATCTAACCCTCCGAGAAATGCGATAAACGACCCACCAACAACCCCTGGCAATGCCATTGGAAAGACAATTTTGGAAAAAGCTGTCCATCTTGATGCACCAGAGATACGTGCTGCCAGTTCCATTTCACGTGGAATTTTTCGAAAGACGTTAACCGTGAATAAATAGACGAGCGGAAAATGGCTAATCCCCATAACAAAGATAATGCCAGACATACTATAGAGATTCCACGATGGAAGCTGATCCAGCATTTTCGTCAATAACCCAGCAGGGCCGAAAAATTGCACCCATGCCAGGGAAGTTATGTAAGATGGGATAATAAATGGCAAAAAGATAAACAGCTGTACAATCCCTTTCATGCGTATATCGGTATAGGCTACCATCCAGGCAAAAGCTGTACCTAAGATGAGTGAAATAATCGTTGATCCGACCACCACAATTAACGTGTTTTGTAATACCTGCCACGTCCGACCATCTGTTAGAATCGCATGATAATAATCGAATTTAATTCCTTCATCACTCAGAAAGCTCATAATGATGAGTCGGATAATCGGGATAATAAAAAAGATGATGATTAATCCAATTGCCAATACTTTATAAAGCTTTCTATTGAAAAAGCCAGAGGAAATAGCGTTCATGCGCTTTCCCTCCTGATTGAATCCATTCTTTTTTTGACTGTTCACTGTAATCACCCTATAGCCCTTGCGTTAGATTCTAGTTTGAAAATAATTCGTCAAATTTCCCTTTATCAGCTTCACGGTTCTGATATAGTTCATCTGTTGGCGCGCTAAGTGTTTTAATTTCATCCAAGGATTTTAAGCCATCCGGTGCTTCTACTCCCTCACGGATTGGTGTATATCCAATCTCAGCCTGCAATGCTTGTCCTTCCTCAGAAAGTACGAAGTCAACAAACGCTTTTGCTAGTTCTGCTTCTTCTGTATCTGCCGTAATACCAATTGGCTCCGTGATTACAGGTACACCTTCTTCAGGGTAAATCAACTCTACTGGTGAACCATCACTTGCAGCACGAGCTACTAAATAATCCACAATCATGCCGTAATTCTTTTGACCGGATGCTACGTTTTCAATAACAGCGCCATTTCCTTCTGTAATCATTGGATTATTTGCTTTTATTCCTTCATAAAAATCCCAGCCAAAGCCGTCACTACGGGTAAAAATCCCAAGATTGTACGCTGCAGCTCCTGAGTACAATGGGCTTGGCATGACAACTTGATCACTACCCTCATCTGAAACAAGTGCATCCCATGATGTTGGTGCTTCTGTCACTTCATCCGTATTGATGACAATACCAGTTGCCATCATCTTTGTTCCTGTATACGTTCCGTCAGCATCCACGAACTCTTCTGGAATTGCTTCTGCTTCAGGAGAATTATATTCCATTAACATATCTGCTTCCTTTAATCCTTCAAATGTTACCGAATCTGCAAGCAAAAGGACATCTGCTACAACAGATCCTGCTTGGCTTTCCGCATTCAATTTACTGATAACCTCTTCTGTACCAGAGCGGAAAATATTGACGTCGACATCTGGATATTTTTCATTAAACGCATCTACTAGCTGCTCCGCATCAACATCAGGCTGTGATGTGTAAAACTCCAGCTCACCACTTAACTCACTTTCACCTTCTTCACTTGAAGCATCTGCTTCCTCCTCGGAACTGTTACCACAAGCTGCCAAAATACATAAAAGTCCAGCACACAATAAGAATAATAGTTTTTTCATCATTAGTTCTCCTCCTGAACATAATTAAAGTTGGTAAACCAGCGACTGATTTGATCGATTTTTCTTTTCTGTGTATGCTTGAGGTCAATGGGAGAGACAGTTATATACCCTTCCTTCAGCAACTGATAATCCGTTCCCTCATTCACCTTCAAATTTTGATAGTTGTCCTTTAACCAGTAAAAATCCTGACCTTGAGGGTCGTTCAAGGCTGTATAGTGATAACGCGAAATGGTTAGATCCATTGGGACAACGGCAACTCCTTTGCAAAGCTCCTTCGACGTATACGGCAAATTAACGTTCAGCATGACATTTTTTGCGATTTTATTTTGCAGAATCACCTCCACAACGCGATATAGCATCTGTTTTACAATTCCAAACTTAATGTTTTCCTTTTTAAATGTATCTAAAGAAACCGCAACAGATGGGACTTGGTATAGCATCGCCTCTTGTGCTGCAGCAATCGTTCCCGAGTAATACATATCCCTTCCAACATTGGGACCAAGGTTAATTCCCGTAAAGACGATATCAGGCTTTTCCTTTAACAGCACTTCCATCGCAAGCTTTACACAATCCGCCGGTGAACCATTAACCGCATAAGCTTCGGCAGTAGGTGCAAAATCAATTTTCTTTAATTTCAATGGTTGTCCTAGTGTAATTTTATGACTGTAGGCACTTTTTTCCGTGTCTGGGCAGACAATGACTACCTCGCCAAAGTGAGAGAGGACATCAGCCAACGCTTCAACTCCCGGCTCAAAAATACCGTCGTCATTCGTAATCATAATTTTCAAATGCTTATCTTCCTTTCCTTCCATTCTTTATGTAAAAAGTTCAGATGCTTCTTTAAAAAAGATAAGGAGCGATCTGTATCCATTCCTTCGAGTACGATAGGTAAGTCTTTCTCGCCTAGGCATAATAGAATCTCCTCTAGATTAATCTCACCTTCTCCTAGCGGAACGTGGTATCGATCCCTTTTGGAGTCACTTACATGAATACTGTTTACACGCTGCTGCTCTTCTAAATAAACCTCGTTGTTTTCTTCAAGCGGCGTATGCGCGATATCTAAGGTCACCTGAAGACCCGGCCCAACCTGCTCTAAGAAATGATTCATTGCCTTTGGCTCTGTTAAAATCTCCTTCGCGATAGGTTCCATCATTTCCTGCGATAACACGACTTCTCTTACTGCCGCATATTCTAAAAGCCGCTTTGTGTTGGTGACAAGTGCGCGCATATGCTCCTCAACTAAGTAATTTTTAACCGTTAACCTTCCAGGATGAAAAGTCATATGCAATGCGCCTAGTGCTGCTGCCAAATCAATCGATTTCTTTAATTCAACAATGGACTGTTCCTGAATTCCTTTATTAATCGAACAAATATTTAAATCCCAGCTCGATGCATGCAACGTTAATTCGATATTTTCCATTTCAGCATGAATTCGAATTTCAGCAGGATTTGCTTGATGATAATAAATATGCTCTGCCCACAGTTCTACTCCATATAAGCCATATTCCTTTGCGATCGTAATAACTTCATTCGGATGATAGTCCCAGCATAATGATGAAGCGATAAATAGTTTCATCGTTTTGCACCAACCTTTTCCAGCCAATGCTTTTGGGAATGCTTATCTAACTGCACACTACCAATCGCATACGCATTTCGCGTATGCCTCCCATGACTATCAGACCCGCCAGAAATCAGCAGCTGATTTTTAAGTGCAAATTCCTTCCAATAGGAAACGTCTGTCTCACGATGCTTGGAATGATAGACCTCAATTCCATCAATCCCATACGATAAAACCTTTACTTCATCTATAGGAAACCGGTAGGCACCTGGATGCGCAAGGTAAGCTTCCCCGCCACAGGCTTGAATTAATTCAATTGCATCTTTTGCAGAAAACGCCCCCCGCTCAACGAATGCCGGCTTCCCTTTCACTAATAGGCCGTGATAGGCCTCGTGGGTCGTAGTAAAGTAATCTTTCTCACAAAGCGCACTGGCAATATGCGTGCGTACAATAATATCTTGTGGTGCATACCTTTCTACATCTTGAAACGTAATGCTATAGCCTAATTCGTTCAAACGAGCAACGATTTTCTTTGCCCAGTTTTTCCGCTCTGCTTTACGCCAGCTAATATGCTGGAGCATTTCCGGATGCTCTGGATCAAATAAATATCCAAGAATATGTAATTCACCTGCTTCTCCATCCGTGTTCAGCTCAATTCCAGGAATCAATTCAATTCCAGCTGCCTCTGCTAATGGCAGGGCTTCCTTATACGCTCCGATTTCATCATGGTCGGTAATGGAAAGTACTTGAATGTTTGCCTCTTTCGCTAGATGCACAATCTCTTCCGGTGTTTGGACACCATCTGAAAATGTCGAGTGAACATGCAATTCCGTTTTACGCATCAAATCCTCCTCTTTTGAACCTAGCTTCATTATAAGGAACGAATATTAAGGAAGATTAAAGGTGAAATGAAGAAATGGTGTGACTTGTGTAAATTCACTTTACAATGGAGGTTTTTGGTAGGGTTTAACAATTTTTTTGATAAATAAGTTGTGGCAAGGGATACAACAATAGACAGAATAATTCACTCAATAAATTGTAAATTATACGTTAAGATTTTACATTTTCTTAATAACAGCAGGAGATTTCACTGAGATCATGCTCGTCATTTAGAAGTCATTATGAATGTATTATAATCAGCTTTTATATTGAGTTAGTGCCTTCCTAGAAAGTGAGGTGTATATAAATTAAGTTGAGGCTGGGACATAACTAAAGTACTTAATGTTAAAGACGAATGATGTACAAACTTAGCATAAGAAATATACGTAGACTCCTGCGGGAGGAAAGGCATAGGTGAGACACCGAAGTGCGATAGCACAGAGAGGCTCACCAGCCGCCACTGGATGCGCGAATTATATTTCCGGATCGAGTTATTTGCATCAATCATGTTCGGTTTTCACTTCATAAAAATACTTTTGTCCCAGCCTCAACAGGGGAAGTGTAGTCTTCTAAGAAATGTTATTTCGGGTATTTGCTAACACACCATCTTCTTGGTGAATTTAATTAATAGCTGCTAAATGATGGTAACGGATCATAAAACATATTCCAATCCAAATTCATTTCGACATCTGACAGTAAACATTGATCTAGACTTTTGATTATTCCTTCTTTATCCATCTCTTTCCCTATAAATACTAGTTCAGTCATTCTGTCTCCATAGTTGTCGTCCCAGTACTTAGCTAAATCTGGATCTTCCTCTAAAATAGCCGATTGTTCTTGCTTTGGATACGTAGCTATCCACTTTCCTGCTTCTTGAATTGCAATGGATGGCCCAGCCTGTGATAATAAACCAGAAACATCATTTCTAGACGCCAACCAAAAGAAACCTTTCGATCGAATAACTCCAGTTGGCCAATTTTCTAACCATGTACCCCAACGCTCAGGATGAAACGGTTTTTTTCTTCGATAGACAAAGGAGCTAATCCCATATTCCTCCGTCTCAGGGATATGCTCTTCATTTAGTTCCTTTATCCACCCTGCACCCTGACTTGCTTTTTCGAAGTCAAATAATCGTGTATTCAGTACAGTCTCTAAAGCAACTTTTCCGTATTCAGTAGCAATAATTTGAGCATCTGGATTCAATTGTTTTAAAACAGCTTTTAATTCTTCTCTGCTTTCCGCATCCACTAAGTCGACCTTATTTAATAGGATTATGTTAGCAAATTCAATTTGATCAATTAATAGATCAATAACGTCCCGCTCGTCGTTCTCATCTGCCTCTTGATTACGGTCAAGTAAGCTTTCTCCAGATCGATAATCCTCCCAAAAATAACTTGCATCCACTACGGTAACCATCGTATCTAATTCACAACGTTCCGCAAGATTTATCCCAAGGTCTTCGTCTTCATAGGTGAAGCTTTGCGCGACTGGTATTGGCTCTGATATTCCGGATGATTCGATAACTATATAGTCGATGTCCAGTTTGGCCAGTTTATCTACCTCTTTCACTAAATCTTCCCGAAGCGTGCAGCAAATACATCCATTCTGCAATTCTACTAATTTTTCTTCTGTACGACTAAATCCTCCTTTTTTGACCATGTCGGCATCAATGTTCACTTCACTCATATCGTTTACAATAACGGCTATTTTCCTACCTTCTTTATTGTGTAATAAATAATTTAGCAGTGTTGTTTTTCCTGATCCTAAATAGCCACTTAACACTGTAACTTGTACTTTCTTTGACAATGCTTTCCCTCCTGGATTCCTTAATCTACAATTAATTGGAGCAGTTCTCCTCATCCATATAAATACAGCTGGCAGTTGTACTAGATTGTTTTGTATATTTGCCCTGATACGGTTTTGTTGGTTGATCCGTTTCTGCAAAAACCAATTGACATATTCTTCTTCCTTCTATTAATTCAATCGGAAAACGATTCGAGTTAAATAGCTCAAGCGTGATCCGCCCTTCGAATCCAGGATCTACCCACCCGGCATTTTGTACAAAAAGTCCCATTCTCCCAACAGAACTCCTCCCTTCTACAAAGCCAGTAACATGATTTGATAATTTAATCCACTCTTTTGTCGTTGCAAGCATAAAGGTGTGAGGAGGAATGATTATCGCTTCTTGGGCTCCTATATAAATATCACGGTAGGAAGCTCTCTCACCCATGGATAATTTACCTGTGCTATATTCATTTAATGTCATAAAATGGCTGCCAAGCGATAGATCGACGGACGCCGGCTGAAGGTTAGCCTGATTAAAAGGTTCGACAGCTAGCTCATCTTTCTCTAGCTTTTTGAGAATGGTTTGACTCGATAAAATCATTTCTATTCCCCCGTTTTTATTTAATTGTGATTTCTCAACTCCCAAATAAATGGATCTCCCATCTCAGACCATTCCATATCCATCTCTTCTGGTGTAAGCAGACATTTGTCAAGCTCCCGAATAATCGTTCCTTTTTCCAAATCAACGCCAATAAATACAAGATTTGTCTTTCGATCCCCAAATTCCGAATCCCAATCGTTTAGTATGTTAGGATTTTGCTTAATTGTGTGTTCTTTTTGTGCATCTGGAAGTGAAGCTACCCAATAGGAGACTGGTTCAATAGCGACCGAAGGACCAGCTTGGGAGAGAAGGAGTGCCAAATCATTCCTTGTCGCACACCACGCAATTCCTTTCGCACGGACAATTGACATCGGCATTTGCCTAATCCAATCATAAAAACGCTTCGAGTTAAATGGAATTCTTCGACTATACACAAAGGAGTTAATTCCATATTCCTCTGTTTCTGGCGTATGCTCTTCCGGCCCTGCCATTAATTCTTTTAGCCATCCAGCTGCTTGACTAGCCGTTTCAAAATTAAACCGACGGGTGTTTAAAATTTCTGTTGGATTAACCTTGCCAAATGTTGTATGAATAATTTTGGCATCGGGTTGCAAAGTTTGAATAACTTTCGTCAATGAACGAAGTTGTTTTTCCGTCACCATATCGCATTTATTCAATAGAAGAACATCACAAAATTCAATTTGGTCGATTAGTAAATCTGCAAGATTACGATCATCTGCTTCTCCAACTGCTTGCTTTCTATCAAGCAGCCGATCACCAGATTCATAATCATGCCAAAAACGGTATGCATCAACAACAGTAACCATTGTATCAAGGCGGCAAAACTGGGTAAGATCGATACCTAGTTCCTCATCAATATAGGAAAATGTCTGAGCAACTGGTACAGGTTCACTTATTCCAGTAGATTCGATGATGATATAATCGATATTGCCTGCCTTCGCGATTTTTTCAACCTCTATCAGCAGATCCTTCCTTAACGTGCAGCAAATACACCCGTTAGACATCTCAACTAAGTTCTCTTCCGTCCTTGAAAAATGACCCCCCTTCTCTACTAAATCGGCATCGATATTAATTTCACTCATATCGTTTACAATCACAGCCACTTTCAGTCCATTATGATTATTTAATAGATGGTTTAGCAGTGTTGTTTTTCCCGACCCTAAATAGCCACTCAAAACGGTAACAGGTATTTTCTTTTCCATACGCTTCTTCCTCCACATTTAATTAAAATAAGTATATAAAACGATAGCTAATAGCAACGTACTTATGATGGACGTAATCATTTGTTTTCCCAGCAGTTCTACAGCGTGTCTCCCGCCTAATTCTTTGTAAATCGTGAACAGAGTTACTAAACAGGAAGATAAGGTTGAAGCTAAATATACGGTTATAAATAGCTGCCATGTCTCCAAACTCTGAAGCAGGGAACCTTGTCCCTCGTTCAATACCATCATCCCATCTTTTCTAAAAACAGAAAAAATCACACCAGGAGCAACATCCGCTGGTAAGGAAAACAACCCTAATATAGGCGTAATCAAAGCAGATAAGCCCTTCATTACATGCAAATAATCAAAAATAGAAGCGACTAAACAAATTAAGATAAAAATCGGCATCGCTTGTGTAAAGAATTGTTTTAGCATTCCTTTTAAACGAAAAACAGTTCCCCTCCATGTTATAGACTGCAAGTAGGGCAAAGAAGATACTGTAGTTAGCGGTAAAGAGTTCTTATTCCATACCCTTGTATGAATGGCACCTATAATAAACAAAATCAGTATATAAGGGAAAAATAATATTGGTTTTCCTGCAGAACCGAACAAGGATAAAGTTGCCCCAATTTGATAACTACAAGCAGAGCCAAACGAAATCATGGAGATGCATGAAGCCCTCGTACAGCTACTGCAGCTTCTGCTTTGCATAACAGCTACAACATTACAGCCATAGCCAGTTAAAACTGGTATCAAGTCTCTTCCAGTTAGCCCGATTTTCCTCAGCCATGGATCTAATGCATGTGTTATATGTTCCTGTATACCTGTTTCTTCTGTAACTGCAACACTAAGACCGATGAAAAGGACTACTGGAAATGCCCATAAGAAGGAATACCATCCAAGGGTTAATGCGCCATAGTCTCCAATTAATAAAACTTGGAAAAAAGCAGGAAAATGAACGGCGTATTCCTTTAATGGAACTATCATCATCTTTTCTGAAAAGGGTTCTACGTAACTTGAGAACAGGTATGCAAGAAATACCGGAGAAGCAAACATACTTATGATTAGAAGCAGAGCAAATAAAGGTCCAATCACCTTTTGACGCAGTACTGTTTCCAGCCAATTTTTATTTTCTGCTTCATGATCTGAAGGCAGAAAATGGAGTAAACTGCTGTTTAGCTTCCATGTTGAAGCATCTTGTATAGCCTCCCATAATTCATCTTGTTCTGTTTCTTTCATAGAACGGCTATTACACCAGATAACCGGTACATTCAACAGATCCTTTACAAAATGCTTTTCTTCATCACTCGGTTCATAAATATCCTTGTGAGTAGCTATAACTGTAACTTTTTTCCCTCTCAGATGGAGCTGTTCTTCTAATAACAGAAGATCATTCTTTAAATGAGGAGATTTCACAACTATAATAACCTCTTCCAAAAACTTAATTTCCTCCAAGGTCAATTTCGTAGTCATGCTATCATCTTTAAAACGAATCCCCGGTGTATCAACTAGCTCTACTTCAACATTTCGTTTTAACCCTCTGCGCGTAAGAACGACAGTTGACCCTTTTACATTGGTTTCAATTCCTGTTTGATGACCAGTCATATGTCTGAATAATGCAGACTTTCCTACAGATTCAAGACCTACTAAGGCGATCAATTTATCCGTTTTGTTTTTAACACTCACAGCGCTCTCCACAACCTGAAAGATCGTCCAGATAAAAATTTTCCTTCTGATATAATTCAAGAATATCCATATTAAGGTTTAGTCGAGAACCGATTGCTTCAGCAAGTACTGCATATCGTTGTCGAAACTTATATATATAACAAAACACATGACTGCCATGTCGCAATTCAGGTCCACAAAGAAATAATCCTTGGCAGTAAGTCGATTCATCCTGTTCATTAACTAACGGCTTTCCATGTTCCCCAAACTCAAAAAGCTGTGAGATCATGGACGTACTACCTTTATAGCCCGTTGCTAGTACAGGAGGCGTACATGTGGTAAATTGTTCGCCTTCTCGTGTTTCCACATAATAAGAATTACCTTCCTTTCTCACAGAGCTAACAGTCAGGTTCTCATACATCTCGATTCTGTCATCAGCAAGCGCTTCTTTCATCCGACCGTATGTATATGGGGATATAACAATACTCGGGTCACTGCTATCGATTTCCCATGTGGCGGTTTTAGCCAAAAGTCGAGTTTTTTTGTTAAGTCTATTCAGTTGATACAATGCATCAATTCCACTTTCATACCCGCCTATCACAAGATAATCATCTGCTTTCATCTCCTCCCAAGAATGAATTTGACTACTATGAATACAGTGTTCTGCTCCCGGGAAAACGTCAAAATCGGGGTATTGATACTCCCCGGCTGCCCACACAATAAATTTACTGCATAATTTCCCTTTAGAAGTTACTACCTCAAACAATTGGTTGTTGTGCTTCCTTATTTCTTTTACTTCCACTTTAGTTCGTAACGGTAATTGGTAATGATCTGCCAGCACTTCTAGGTATTCTGCATATTCTTCACCAGTAGGGTGTTCTTCATCTAGCGTATAAGCAGGTGAGGTCTTAGGAGCTACAGCGTTAAGGTCTGTCTGGCCAAATCCTTGAGATGGAAAAGAAGGAGTTATAAACCTCATTTCTTTTGGCCACCTGCGAAATGTTTCTCCTATATCCCCCTTGTCTATCACGCAAAAATTTTCACAACCCATCTGCTTTAGCACTATTCCTACCCCAATTCCAGAAGCCCCAGCACCAACTATAAGAACATCAACATGCTTATTCATGGAGTTCTCCTTCCCTAAATCGTAATGATTACGATTAAGATTCAAAAATTTTTTGATTCATGCATATTTACGGAACAGATTAGTAAGTCTCTCTTTTCTCTTTACGAAAGTTCTTCCTTTAGAAACGAAACTAACTATCATTATGATTTACAGATTAAAAGAGCTTACTTCTATTAAATGATTAAAGCGATCTACCACTATCCCCTGCCCTAAATGAATTCACTCTTCCTCTCCTCAATAATTTTTCTATAACACTTAAATCGTAATGATTACGCATTATATCACTTTAGGCAAAAGATGCAACCATAAACCCTTTGCTCCATAAAATTTCAGTACACCATCGACACGTAATCTCCAAATAATCCAATAAACCAACAAAATTTCTATTTTTTCAATAATTATATGGAATGATTGATTTATTTGTGCTATCCTTATAAAAATCTAATTAAACTAGCACGGTGATTAAGTCGGCATTCGCCTGTGCTTTTTTAATTTTCTTTTTATTAAGACATTTACAAACTAAAGGGGGAATAGAATTGAGAAAAAGAACTGTTATTGCACTTATTTCTGTATTATTTTTAGCATGTTTACTAGCTGCATGCGGACAAGAGGAAGCAAACAATTCTTCTGAGGGAGCAGCTGACTCAAATGGCGACCATGCTTCCATTGAAATCGGTATGTTGAAGCTGACGAGCTCCGCACCGTTATTTATCGCACTTGAGAAAGGCTACTTTGAAGAGGAAGGCATTGATGCACAGGCTAGCTGGTTTGAAGCAGCACAGCCAATTGCCGTAGCAACCGCCGGCGGTGACGTTGATGTCGGCGCAACTGGAATTACAGCGAGTCTTTACAATATGGTTGCTGGCGGTGAAGAACTTGTCATTGTTGCGGACAAAGGAAGAGAACAGGAAGGCTATTCCTCAACGGCATTATTAGTACATAGTGACTCAGATATCGAAACAATTGAAGATTTAAAAGATAAGAAGGTTGGTATTACACAAACGGGATCAACCTTCCATTATATGGCTGGTCGATTATTGGAGGAACACGGTCTAACGTCAGCTGACGTAGAGCTTGTCCCTGTTAACAGTATTCCTGGTCTAATGGAAACATTGCAAAGCAAGCAAGTGGATGCTGTTTTATTAAACGAACCAAATATCACAATGGTGTTAGATGAAGGGTATGGCAAGGTGATTAAACAAGTAGGCGATGTGATCGACTATCAAACCTCTGGGATATTCTTCTCAAAATCGTTTGCTGGCGATACAGAAACAGCGACTAAATTTCTTAAAGCATATGCAAAAGCAACACAATACTATTATGACGCTGTCCTGACAAAGGAAAATGGCGAGATTGTACCAGGAGAAAACTATGATGAAGTAATTCAAATTATCGCTGAATACACGGATCAGGAACCAGCTGTTATCGAGCGTGGTCTGCCATACATGGATCGTGATGGTAAGCTTCTCGCATCCGATATCCAAACCCAAATCGATTGGTATGCAAAGGAAGAGCTTATCGGAGCACCGGTTGATGCAGACAAAATCGTGAATACAAACCTTCTCGACCAAGCTTTAAAAGAATTGGAGTAGTGAACAACTATGAGCATCGTCATCGAGAATGTAGAAAAAACCTTTATAGATTCGAAAAAGAATGAAGTAACAGCACTAAAAAATATTAATTTTACGATTCATGAAGAGGAATTTGTTGTCCTTGTTGGTCCAAGTGGATGCGGGAAATCAACGCTGCTTAATATCGTTGGTGGGTTATTGTCCCCTACAAGTGGCAGTGTTTATTTTGATGGAATTAAAGAGAACCCAACCTTAGGAATTGTTTTTCAGGAAATTGCTCTTTTCCCATGGCGTACTGTTTTTGAAAATGTCGTTTATGGTTTGCAAGAAAGAGGCGCCTCCAAAAAGCAACAGCAGGAAATCGGCAATCACTATATTGATATGGTCGGATTAACTGACTTTAAGGACGCATACCCTAAGCAATTATCAGGTGGAATGAAGCAGCGTGCTGGCATTGCAAGAGCATTAGCAGTGGAACCAGATCTATTATTAATGGACGAACCTTTTTCTGCACTGGATGCCCAGACCCGAACCCTCATGCAAGAGGAACTGCTTACCATTTGGAATCGGACGAGATTAAGCACGCTTTATGTGACACATAACATTGAAGAAGCAGTTTATTTGGCTGATCGCGTCATCGTATTATCGAGACATCCAGGTCAAATTAAACAGATCATTAACATTGATTTACCGAAAACGGGCAGAAACGATGAAAAATACCGTGAACAATCAAGCAAGTATGCAGATGAAATTTGGCAGCTTATTCGGCATGATGCCGAAGCGGCACTGAAGGAGTGATAGTAAATGGAAAAACAAAAACAAGTCATTACGAATCGTGTTGCCTTTCTTGATAAAAAAGTTCCATTCTACACTTCCTTTCTAGGTATCGCTGGTATCTTAATCCTGTGGGAAATCGTCTCTCGAATTGGAATTGTTTCTCCATTATTTCTACCGGCACCATCTAACATTGTAATAACAGGTTGGGAGATGCTTGTAAGTGGGGAAATCTACGGGAATCTGACTGCCAGTCTCTACCGAATTGTCCTAGGGTATGCCATTGGTGCGGCCTTCGGTATTTTAATTGGTCTGATTCTGGGATTCTTCCGAGTCGCAGATGCGATCGGAACACCTATTGTTTATTCGATTTATCCAATCCCGAAAATTGCTTTACTGCCTTTATTTATTTTATGGTTAGGGATTGGTGAATTATCAAAGGTAACGATTATCGCATTAGGGGTTTTCTTCCCTGTTGTTATTAATACTTTTTCCGGTGTGAAAAGTGTTGATCCGATGCTTGTGAAAGCTGCCGTCACATTTGGGTCTAATCGAATCAATGTGATTCGCAAGGTAATTTTACCTGGGGCTCTCCCGATGATATTTGCCGGGCTGAAGCTCGCAGCTGGAACATCCCTCCTGTTACTCGTATCGGCAGAAATGATCGCTGCCCAGGAAGGAATAGGTTCCATGGTGCTCCATTACGGGAATTTAATGATTACGTCGAAGCTCATGGTCGGGGTACTTATTCTGTCTCTCCTTGGCTTAATCTTTAATCGAGCTTTAAGGTGGTTGGAGAATAAACTGATTCCGTGGAAAGAATAAACAATTGAAAAAGGATTAGCTATGTGTGTAATACACACATAGCTAATCCTTTATAAATCTAATATTTAATTTTAAAAGCTTTAAATTTCGGACCCTCATCTAAGGTTATGACATCCATATCACGGACGTTAGCGAATCGAGAAGGCCCTTTTTTTATCAGCTCTAAAAACCGGGACATATCTTCTTCGTTGCCTTGGGCTTCTATATGCACACTACCGTCGTTTTCGTTTTTCACCCAGCCCGTAATATTACACTCCACTGCTCTGTGCTGCGTAAAAGAACGAAATCCGACACCTTGTACACGACCATGCACATTGACACTTACGTATTTCATTCATTTCACCTCTTGAGCCTATGTTAACATACAGCTGATGAATTCTCCTACCGTTCTACTTATGTATAGTGTAGCATCCCGTGATTACTGATTTCCGTAATAATTTTTGTCATTTCTTCTGCGGATTCCTGCATGCCACTACTTAGCCATTTTTCAATGATATGGATACTGCCGCTAATAACAAACAACGTAATATAGTTTAAATGATTTTCCCCGATCTGCTGACTCCCCTGTTCCAAGTTTGACCGTATATGAGCTTGCGCCGATTCCATAACACGGTGCTGGAACCCCTTGCTCCCATGATCACCAAAGAGAATGCGCAAATGCTCGCTTCTGCTCACGACGTAATCTAGTAAGTATTTTGTCATTGCAAGCATTTCTTTTTCCTTTTTATAGTCATATTGAAGCAGTGTTTGATCCAACTCTTGAATAATTTCATCCTCGATTTTATTCAATAAATCATACTGATCCGTATAATGACTATAAAAAGTCGAACGATTGATATCTGCAAGCGCACATAGTTCCTTTATTGTTATGGATGAAATTGGTTTATCGTTTAATAGCTCCAATAAGCTTTCCTTTAAAACCATTCGTGTATATTTTTTTCGGCGGTCTAATTTTCCTTCCATTGTAAAACCCTTTCATTACCCGTTTTCCAACAAATTTTCAATATATGTTGCGCAAATAACACGATTTACGCAACTGTTTGTTGTGTAACTAACATGATGTATATATAATAATAAAGTAAAAGCACTAAATCATCAAGATATGGGGAAATGACATTGACAAATATAATCATACGTTTCAAAAAGTCCGTCGTTATTCTTTTTCTAACATTAACGGTACTGTCGGCAATTGCTTTCTTTTTTGTAGATGTAAATTATAACATGCAAGATTATCTACCTGAGAAAGCAGAATCAACAGTTGCCTTAAATATGATGGAGCAGGAATTCTCCAGCGGTGTTCCGAATACACGAGTCATGATTGAGGATGTTACCATTCAAGAGGCAATAACCTATAAGCATGAGCTGGAAGCAATTGATGGTGTTACAGAGGTTCAATGGCTGGATGATGTAGTAGATCTGAGAACTCCTATCGAGTTTGCGGATGAAGCAACCGTTGAAAATTATTTTCAGGATGAAAAGGCACTTTATTCTGTAACAATAGAAAGCGGAAAAGAGGTCGAAGCGACCAATCAGATTTACGCTCTGATCGGAGACGAAAACGCAATTACTGGTGAAGCAGTAAATACAGCTACACAGCAAGAGATGACCGGTCAGGAGACGATGTATGCTGCGGCATTACTAGTCCCGATTATTATTATCATCCTAGTATTATCAACGAATTCATGGGTAGAACCAGTGTTATTCTTGACCGCAATTGGGGTTTCTGTTCTTATTAACCTTGGAACAAATATCTTCATTGGAGAGGTTTCTTTTATTACGCAATCCGTAGCGCCAATTCTCCAGCTGGCCGTCTCGCTGGATTATGCGATCTTCCTGCTTCATAGTTTTCAAGACTACCGAAATAAGGAATACAAGCCCGGAGAAGCTATGAAACTAGCGATAAAAGAATCACTACCAGTAATAAGCTCCAGTGCACTAACTACATTCTTTGGATTTACTGCACTAATGTTTATGGATTTTGAGATTGGTTCGGATTTAGGACTAAATCTAGTTAAAGGGATTGTATTCAGCTTTATTAGTGTTGTTGTATTTTTACCAGCACTGACATTAGTATGCTACAGCTGGATTGACAAAACAAAGCACAAAACACTTATCCCACCAGTATTTAAAGGTGTTGGTGCGAAGCTATTGAAGTTAAAGATACCTGCGATTGCAATTGTACTTCTCTTAACAGTACCGAGCTTTTTGGCACAAAATAGCACCTCCTTTACATATGGTATGGGCGAGCAGCCAGAGGACACTCGATTAGGCATGGATATTAAGCAAATTGAGGAAACGTTTGGTGAGACAACAGCAATCGTATTATTGGTTCCGAATGATGATATAGGAAAAGAGCTGGAAATGACCCAAGAAATAGAAAATATGGATCATGTCTCTTCTGTCATTGGCTATGCTAATATGGTTGGAAGTACGATTCCACAGGATTTCTTAGAAAAAAATGTTACGGAAGAATTCTTGTCGGAAAACTATAGTCGGATTATTATCAATACCGACGCTGGAACAGAAGGAGATATTCCGTTCCAGCTCGTAGACAATATACGTGAACTATCAGCCTCTTATTATGGAGAGGACGCACTGACCCTTGGGGAAAGTGTTGCATTATTTGACATGAGAGAAACCGTGACACAGGATAATCAAATAGTAAACATTCTTACAGTAGCAACGATTGGGCTGGTATTACTGTTTACCTTTCGATCTATTTCTATCCCAGTCATTTTACTGCTTACGATTCAATCAGCGGTTTGGATTAACTTAGCGGTTCCTTACTTTACGGATACATCCTTAGTCTTTGTTGGCTATTTAATAGTTAGTACCGTTCAGCTAGCCGCAACGGTCGACTATGCCATTTTGCTAACCGAAACGTATAAACACCACCGACAGAAAATGACTAAATTACCTGCAATTAAAAAGACAATTGATGAAAAGCTGTTTTCAATTGCAGTATCGGCATCCATTCTTTCAAGTGTTGGGTTTATTCTGTGGCTGACCTCATCGAATCCAATTGTCGGTTCGATCGGATTACTGCTGGGAAGAGGTGCGCTGCTTGCGTTTATACTCGTTATCACCTTCCTGCCAGCTATGCTTGTCACATTAGATAGAATCATTGAGAAGACTTCGTTTCGGATGAAATTTTACAAGGAGGATCACCATGAAGAAGGCAATTAAATGGATATGGTTAACACTAGCAATCTTTTTCTTTCCTGTACTCACAACGTACGCCTCTCCAAATACATCAGAGGAGCGAGCAGATGAAGAGCAGAAAATTGGAGAAATTGCTAGTAAGAATGAAGTTATTTACGCAAATTTGCAATCCGGCGGTAATCTTAAGGGGGTCTACGTTGTCAACTCCTTTGAACTAACCAAGCCGGGCATCATCGATGACTACGGTGATTATACAGAAATTAAAAACTTAACCGATACATCTGCGATTGAACAGGATAACAACAACGTACGTATCAACGCAGAGACCGATAATTTCTTTTATCAAGGTAATCTTGAAGAAAAAAAGGAGTTACCTTGGCAATTTACAATTGACTATTACATCGATGGCAAAGAGGTTAATCCAGATGATATCCCTGGCATGACAGGAGATGTCGAAATAACCATCGATGTGAAACAAAATAAAGACGTTGCCGCAACCTTCTTTGAAAATTATATGCTGCAAATTTCGGTTCCTTTAAATACCGACTATTTTCAAGATATCAAAGCAGAAGATGCGACGATTGCAAATGCTGGGAAGAACAAACAAATCTCCTTTACGATGATGCCAGATGAAGAAAAGAAATTTTCCATTGAAGCAACAACTGATCAATTTGAAATTGACGGTATCGAAATAGCTGCTTTACCACCTTCCATGGCTGTGGATGCACCAGATACCGATGAATTAACAGAGGAATTCCAGTCATTGACAGATGCAATTGGTGAAATTGATAATGGTGTCGGTGAATTACGTGACGGAATGGACGGGTTAGCTTCCGGACTTCATCAGCTGGAAGATGGCTCTGCTCAATATAAAAATGGAATGGACGAATTGAACGGGTCCAGCAGTCAATTGACAGATGCCTCTTCACAGATTAATGATGCACTTGCAACTGTACAAGAAGAGGTTGAAAAGGCAAGTGGCATAACAGCTCTAGAAGAACTAGAAGACTTAGATCTAGCAGTCTCTGAAATGATATCCGGCTTGGAAGAGCTTGCTGATGGAATGGATCAATTTGGTTCAAACTATGAAAAAGCAAACCAAGCATTGCAGGATGCAATGAAGCAAATCCCTGAGCCAAGCATTACGGAAACAGATATTGCGGCATTGTACGAAAGTGATGCAGATCAAGAAGTAATCGAAGAATTAGTAGCTACTTATCAAGCTGCCCAAACGGTTAAAGGTGCATACGATGCTGCATCAGAAGCATTCGGATCAGTTGGACCAAGCCTCCATACCTTTAGTGAGTCGACTCGAGAAGCAGCCAATTATTTACGAGCACTCACAGCTGGTCTTGAAGAGTCCATCAGCCAAATCGATGTGGATGAAAGTGTCAATCAATTAATCACCGGCGTTGAAGAGATGGCCACCAACTACAATCAATTCCACGAAGGATTGATTGCTTATACAAATGGAGTCAATGAATTAGCTACTTCCTATCAAGGGATCCATGATGGAATCGGAGAGTCTGCAGATGGTGCAGACCGACTGACAGATGGAGCTGGTGAGCTTCGTAACGGAACAACACAGCTGCATGATGCTACCTCTAACATTCCAGAAGAAATGCAGGAGGAAATCGATTCCATGCTTTCTCAATACGATAAATCAGACTTCGAGCCTATTTCCTTTGTATCGAAAAAAAATAATGAGCTAACCGATTCGGTACAGTTTGTCATTCGTACCGATAGCTTAAAGCAAGAGCAAGAGACAGAAACAGCAGATGATGCACCTGAAGAAAAAGAAGGATTTTTTGAAAAGCTGAAAAATCTATTTCGTTAAATAACTGCCGGGAAAAGGGGTTACTTCAGTATGAAGTGCCCCTCTTTTCCTGCCCAACTCCCTTTTCGAAATAGTTCAATAAAGTTGTATAGAATAATCAAAAAGGGTAGTATAAAGGGAATAGAAAAACAGTGAAATCATTGGAGTGTGACAAATGGAGAATACGATAAAAATTGGCATTGTAGGCTATGGAAATCTAGGTAGAGGCGCTGAAGCTTCCATTATGCAACAACCAGATATGGAGCTCGTTGCCGTATTTACTAGAAGAAATCCAGAAAGCGTACAGGTCTTAAACAGTAATGTGAAAGTATTACATATTGATGAAGCACCAAATTATAAAGAGGATATCGATGTCATGCTAATTTGTGGTGGCTCTGCAACAGACTTACCAGAGCAGGTCCCATATTTTGCTCAACTTTTTAATACAGTGGATAGCTTTGACACCCATGCAAAAATCCCTGAATTCTTTGCATCCGTTGACAAGCCTGCCAAAGAAAGCGGGAAAACAAGTATCATTTCTGTAGGCTGGGACCCAGGCATGTTTTCCATTAATCGCGTGCTCTCAGAAGCACTATTGCCACAAGGTGAAACATACACATTCTGGGGCAAAGGCTTAAGCCAAGGCCACTCCGATGCTGTTCGCAGAGTCGATGGTGTCAAAAATGGAGTTCAGTATACGATCCCTTCTGAAAAGGTAATCGAACAAGTGCGAAATGGGGAAAATCCAGACGTATCCAAAAACGACCGTCATGTACGCGAATGCTATATTGTCGCCGAGGAAGGCGCAGACAAGCAGAAGATTGAACATGAAATCAAAACAATGCCAAATTACTTTGCAGATTACGATACTACCGTTCATTTTATTTCAGAAGAAGAATTGAAACGCGAGCATTCTGCAATGCCACATGGCGGATTTGTTATTCGCAGTGGTGAAACTGGAGAAGGCAATAAGCAAATCATTGAGTACAGCTTGAAATTGGAAAGCAACCCTGAGTTTACCGCAAGTGTACTAACTGCTTATGCACGTGCTGCACACCGCTTAAATAAAGAAGGACAAACCGGTGCAAAAACAGTTTATGATGTGGCCCCAGGCTATATTTCACCGAAAACGGCTGAAGAATTGCGCAGAGATTATTTATAAAATCCAAAAATGACTTTTCTCGAAATAGTCCACTTAGGAGTAGCAACCAGAGTGGACTACTTTTTGATACAAAGTTCCAACATATTGATTCTAAAATGAATAGCATGAGAACTGAACTAGAATTGAAAATGGTTAACATGAGAACTGATTTAGAAGCCAGAATGGACAGAGGTTTTAATCATTTAGGCAAAAAGATCGATGGAATTTGAGTACATTTAACAGAAACCAAGATACTACTTATCCCAATATATTAAAAGTCCCTCGCTGCACTACTACTGTAATGAACGAGGGACTTTATTATGAATCTATTATCTTTTGAGACATGAATTAACAACCAATCGCTACACTATCATTCACTACTCCATCAACGTTTTAATTTCTTCTATACCAGGTAACGCACTAATCGCGCCTTGCTTTGTCGTAACTAAAGCTGCAGCTGCGTTAGCAAACCGGCCAATTTCAGCCAACTCCCCTATGGTAAGGTCGATAACATCTTTTTCCATTGTAGCGAAATGATATAAAAAAGCACCAATAAAGGAATCCCCTGCACCAGTCGTATCAACAGCTTTCACTTTGAACCCTTCCACAGACACGTCATCCGTATTCGTATAAAAGCTTACGCCATCCTTACCTCGAGTAACGATCACCAATGAAGCAGATCCAGCTAAAAGTGAGCGAATCGCTTTCGTTTCTTCTTCCTCGCCTGTGATAAACGCTAGTTCATCCACACTCACCTTTAGAATATCTGCATAAGGGATAAACTGCTGGATCGTCTTTTGATAAGCATCCAGGTCGTCCCACAAATTTTTCCGGACATTTGGATCGAAACAAACCGTTCCCCCTACATCCTTGATGTTACGAATGACCTCTACATGTGCATACTTCACATCAGCTTCAATTAAATCGACCGAGCAAAAATGCAAAATATCATCTACAGAAAACCCAACTTCCTGCACATCAGCTCTATTTAACAGCATATCAGCACTCGGTTTTCGGTAAAAGACGAATTCCCTTTCTCCCTCTTCCTTCAGTGCGACAAATGCGAGTGCGGTATTGGCTTTATTTGTATGAAGCACATGGCTTACATCCACACCATTTTTAGATAAAATATCCTTTAAATAGTATCCAAAATGGTCCTCACCGACCTGACCAATGAAACTACTGCGACCACCTAGCTTGGCAACGGTGGCAGCAACATTAGCAGGAGCTCCCCCTGGCATCTTCTTAAAACTTGCAACCTCTTCAATAGGGACTCCTATTTCATGTGGAATAAAGTCAATTAACGCTTCCCCAATCGTATAGACCTTTTTCATGTTTTTCAACATCCATTTCTATATTATTTCGTCACTTGTAGAATTTCATCTTGTCCAGCAATTACTTCTTTTATCGTCTTAGCTTCAATATTGCTCATATCATCCGTATTCGTAATGATAATCGGTGTTACAGTACTTTTTGCTTTCTCACGTATAATATCCATATCAAAGTGAATCAGTTTATCCCCTTGCTTCACCTGATCGCCTTCTCCAACATATGAAGTGAATCCTTCTCCATCAAGGCTAACCGTTTCAAGACCAATATGAATTAAAATTTCCGCTCCATTTTCAGCGCGAATTCCAACCGCATGTTTTGTTGGAAACACTTGAATGATTTCCCCGATTACGGGAGAAACAACCTCCCCATTTGTCGGTTTAATCGCGACCCCATCTCCCATCATTTTTTCGGAAAACACGGGATCCGGAACCTCCTCTAATGCTACAACTTCACCGCTAACCGGTGCATTTATAGAAACATCGGTTACTTCTTCTTTTTTCTTAAATAGTTTTCCAAACATAATCAAACCTCCAACTTAATATTCGGTAACTCTCTTGATATTCCATTTCTTTACGTCGATTTTAACATGTCCAGCTTTAGCAATGAAACGGATTTCGTCAACGTCTGGGTTATCAAACACTCTCGAAGTAAAAACTTCTTCACCATTATTGATAAAAATCTCAATGGAAGAGGTATCTTTAAATATCTGGATATTTTGCAAGCTTTCCAATACGCAGTGCCTACCTTCTACACCATTCTTTGAAAATTCCCCTCGTTGAAACGTACAAATTTGTGTTTTAGCATCATAACGGAAGCTGCTCTTCTCACCTATTTCCACGGAAAATTCCGCAGCTGCTAAATCCTTGATAGCTATTTCCAACTCGAACACCTGACCATTTACACGAGGAAGGTCCACAGCCTCCTCCCAAACGACCACGTCAGTATGATGAACGCCATCTTCACGTAACAATTGAAGTTCTTCTACGGGATGTTGATGCAGTTTTCCATCCTTCCATTGAAGTTCTCTCGGTAATGTCAGTGCATGAATCCACTCATGTTTTATAGTTGGGTGGATGGAGTCTCCCTCGTCTGCATTTCCCATCCATCCAACTAAAATTCTTCTTCCTGAGGGGTCCGCTGTCGTTTGTGGGGCATAAAAATCAAATCCCCTATCCAATTCTACAAAATTACCATGGTCAAATAAAATTTTCTCATAATCTACCTTCCCGGCAAAATAGCCTGATTGGAAAATGTTATTATACGCAAAGCCTTTTGGCGACAGTCCTTGTGGACATACAGCCAAAATATCCTGCCCATCCAGTTCAAATAAATCTGGGCATTCCCACATATAACCGAAATCCGAAAGACCATTATGCCCACTTCCTGCTAAGACACCTTGGAAACTCCAATTTGCCAGATTAGCAGACGTATAGATCACGGCCTCGCCCTGCTCATCCTCTGTTTGTGCGCCTAACACCATGTACCACTTACCGTCTTTCTCAAACACTTTGGGATCACGGAAATGCATGGTATAGCCCTGGGGCACATGAATAATTGGCCCTTTTTTTTCAAAAT
This sequence comes from Oceanobacillus sp. FSL K6-0127, assembly GCF_037983385.1. Taxonomy (NCBI): domain Bacteria; kingdom Bacillati; phylum Bacillota; class Bacilli; order Caryophanales; family Bacillaceae; genus Oceanobacillus; species Oceanobacillus sp. FSL K6-0127. The sequence goes on from NZ_CP150287.1 coordinate 304,753, forward strand.
GAATGCCATCTTCCGAAACCGCTAGACATTGATAGGATTCTCTTTTCCCATGTTCATTTTTCACATTGCCTGTATAAAAAACATATAATTTTTCCTGAAAAACGACCGCACTCCCGGAATAACAACCGTTCTTGTCGTACCACTGATCTGGTGCTAATGCTATCGGGGCTTCCTCCCAATGGACCAAATCATCAGATACAGCATGCCCCCAAAATTTAGCTCCATGCTCTGTCTGAAACGGATTCCACTGATAAAACATATGGTACTGTCCTTTGTAAAAGACGAAGCCATTCGGATCATTTAATAACCCAACTAGTGGCATGATATGAAAGTGCAGCCGGTAAGGGTCACGAGCGACAGTCTTTTTCCTATCATCTATGTTTTTGTATGCACGCTGCTTTAATTCACTAAATGATTGTTTCATAAACATCTCCTATTATGCATGTTCCTTTTGTGTGTCTTTATCTGCGTAACCAAACATCCATGTTAAAACGAAAGCAACCGCAATTGCTACAAGATTAACTAAAATATAAAGCAAAAGCTGTCCATCCAAGTATAAGAGCGCACCAGGTATTACAGTAATTGCCATACCAGACCCTGCAAGCTTCAGAATCGCCGCAAGGAAACCACCAGCAGCTCCACCAATTAGCCCCATTAAGAATGGCTTTCCATAGCGCAAGTTGACGCCGAAAATTGCTGGTTCCGTTATTCCTAAGAATGCCGATAAAGATGAAGGCATCGCTAACGCTTTTAGTTTCTTATGCTTTGTTTTTAAACCAACTGCCAGCGCTGCTCCACCTTGTGCTGCAACAGCCGAAGTAATAATAGCGTTATACGGATTATTCCCGAGATTTTCCAGTAACTGAATTTCCAACATGTTAAAAATATGATGCACACCAGTAATAACAATAATTTGATTAAAGAAACCTAGCAGAATTCCAGCTAAACCAAACGGTAATCCCAATACAAACAATGCAGCATCAAGAATATACGTTTCAACAATATGAAAGATTGGTCCGATGATGAATAAGGAAGCAATACTCATGAGTAATAACGTAAGAAAAGGTGTAACAATTAAATCAAACGTCTCCGGTACACGCTTACGTATTGCCTTTTCTAATTTTGCACCTATGATACCAGCGATAAATGCAGGTAGTACTGCACCTTGATATCCGACAACCGGAATAAATCCAAAGAACATCAGTGGCTCTGCACCTGTCGCAACACCCCACGCATTCGGTAATGCAGGGCTAACAAGCATCAGTCCAAGTACAACACCAATAATCGGTGTCCCACCAAACACACGGAAGGTCGACCAAGCTATTAAAGCTGGTAAAAAAATAAACGCCGTATCCGTTAAGATTTCCGTATACAATAGGAAGTTAGCGGATATATCATCTGTGGTCAATCCAAAAAGAGCCAGGATTTCTTCCTGCATGATGAGTCCACGAAGCCCCATAAATAGTCCTGTTGCAACTAGAACCGGAATAATTGGAACAAACACATCTCCAAACGTACGAATAGCTCGTTGTAGCTTGTTGCCTTTCTTACCAGCCTCTTTCGATTGCTCAGACTTTGTAGACGTTTTCAAATCAAATTTAGCTATTTCCTCATATATCCGATTCACCGTACCTGTTCCAAAAATAACTTGGTATTGTCCAGAGTTGAAAAAAGCACCTTTTACCTTGTCAATTTCCTCTACGCCTTCTTTATCAACTTTTTCTTCATCTCGAATAATGAATCGCATTCTCGTCGCACAATGGGTAACGGATTCAATATTTTCAGGACCCCCAACAGACTTAATTAGATCTTCTGCTATTCTTTTATTTTCAGACATAAACTATTCACTCTCCTTTTTCAAATTGTGGAATCGATTCCACATTGTTCATAAAAATAGAAACCATATAAAAACGCATTAAGAAAAAGTATATGGAATCGATTCCACACTAATCAGCGTGAAATCGGTTTCCAAATTAATTATACACTTCCCCGAATAATTAGTCTATAGTCCATCACTAATTTTTCCTGAAACGGTCTGGATTCAATGCTGGCTAAAATTTGCTTAGCCCCTTCCTCACCGGCTTTTTCATTTTGATAATCAACTGTTGTTAAAGGCGGTTCCATATACTGCGACATTTCCGATGCACCAATTCCCGCGATTGCCATGTCTGTTGGAATTTCCAATCCTTGCTCCTTTAAATAGCTCATCGCTCCAATTGCTAAACGATCTGTAACAGCAATAGTTGCAGTCGGCTTGTTCGCATATTTTAGGATTTCCCCCATCGCTTCATGACCAGAGGCAATATCAAAAATCGCTTTTTGAACCCATGTTTTTTCGACAGACAACCCCTGCGCTGCCATTTCATCTAAAAAACCCTTCTTCCGATAATATCCGACTGCCCGATCCGATTCATCTACACCAATAAAGGCAATTTTCTCATGCCCTTTTTGGATGAAAAGCCTTGTCAACTCTCGTACTGCACGATAATCATCATAGGTAACATGTATGACATCCTCTGCTTCCTGTCCAATCACGACTATCGGAATATTGATTTCTTTTATCTTTTTCATCAGCTTCGCATCGGCATTTGTAGCAATCAAGACTATCCCATCTACTTGTCTCACTTTCAACAAATCCAAATACTCCAGTTCCTTTTCTTTATCATGGTCGGTATTTGCCAAAAGAATTTGATAGCCGTGCTTTGAAAGCTCTCGCCCTAAACCAGTCACGATTCTACTCGGCGTTTCCGTTTGAATCGTTGGCAAAATCACCCCAATGACCTTCGTTTTCTTCGTTCTTAGCGACTTCGCATATTCACTCGGTGCATAGCCAGTCTCTTTAACCACACTCTCTACGCGCTTCCTTGCATCCTCACTGACATAACCAGAGTCATTCAGCACTCTGGAAACCGTGGACCGGGAAACATTCGCCATCTCTGCAATATCTTTAATCGTTATCAAATCAAATCCTCCTAAGAGAGATAGACAGATCCTTATCTATCGTTCTTTAGCTCTTCCATTTCGTTAAGGTACATCAAAGCAATCCCTAGATTTCCCATTATACCACGATATATAGATGAGAAATAGGGATGGTTCGTTGAAGTGAAGGCCAATATAAATTATGGAGGAAAGGAGTCCAATGGAGGAGATTTCTTCCTCACTGGCCAATAGCTTCCCGTCTTCTTCTTTCTTCTCATCAAGAAAGCGGCGTAAATTAATAGCAGCGTGAGTACAATTGTAAGTATGTATAAGATCAACGCATTGAAATAGAAAAAGCTATCACTCACCTTAATGCCATCCATATAAACCCGATATGGGTTCTCTTCTGGATAATTGATTTTAACCGAAAAATCGTTATTGTTAAAAATGCTTGGAGACACAGCTTTTGTCAGATGGATCATACTGCCCTCCTGATCTTCAAAGGCAAGTGCAAGATAATAATAACTGCGCCAATAACCTTTATAGCTGTAGCTGTGATCTTCGTATCTATCCGTAATCAATGCAGTTGTCTCCTGCTGGTTACCATGATGAGCCTGAACAGTACTGACGATGTCCTTTGCCATCGAAACATAGGAAAATAAAAGCCCAATACAAAGACTCGCGATAAATATCCCGGAAAATAACCGACTTAACCATTTATCATGGCTGTTTGTCCATCTATTCACTGATGGAATATGAATCAACTGATAGATAATAAAAAAGGTTGGATAGATAAGAGCGATAGCCATCAGTAGAAGATGTTCATAAATTTGGGAACGTATATCCTCCTTGCTAAACGCTGCACCGGTTAAGGTGCCCTTTAGCGTATCACCAATTTCAAGTGCATCAAATTCACTCTTTGGGATCTCTGCATAGTCCCTAGCCTCACTATTATAGATCACATTTTCCTCAGCCCCATCGGTTAACACGGCATAATAGGTTAGTTTTCCAAACAGACCGTTATGTACAGCTTTACCTTGTACAGTTTCTTCCAGCTGTTCATCGCTTTGCTGCTGAATCAATTGATAAAGTTCTTTCGATTCAACAATAAACCCATTCACAAACGCAACGAACACAACGATACCAACCATATACAGACTGATCCGCTTAAGTAATTCCATAACTTTCCCTCATTCGCAGAGACAATTTTGATATAAAATAATTATACCATTCAATCAAATATTTCAACTTGACTTTTTCCGTCTCTTCTAGCTAAAGGCTGGTTATAAGAACCAGCCCTTACTTACTCTATTCTATGTCAGAATCAACTTCCTTTAAATTATGGCAGTACTGATTGAAAATAACCGCTGCTTTTTCTACATTCTCCGTACTTATGCCATGGTATGTTGTCATTCTTATATGGTTATTTGACACGGCTTTCACATATAACCCACGCTCTGCAAGTTCCATTTCAAATTTCGCAGCTGAATAACCACTGTTCGAAACATCTATGATGACAATATTCGTTTGCACATTTTCGAGATTTACCTTTATCTTTGTGTTTCCGACAATCTTGCTAGCAAGTAAATAAGCGTGTTCATGATCTTCTTTTAACCTCTGTGATTGAATTTCTATACCAATAATACCCGCAGCAGCAATAATACCCACTTGCCGCATGCCACCGCCTAGTAGTTTTCTCGTTGATCTTGCCTGCTTTATAAATGCTTTACTTCCACAAAGCAGTGATCCAATTGGTGCACCTAAACCTTTTGATACGGAGAACATAACGGAATCAACTGGAGCCACTAGATCGCTTACTGGCAGATCATAATATGCTGCGACATTGAATATTCTCGCCCCATCTAAATGGACTGAAACGCTATATTCGTTTGCAAGTTCACAAATTGCTTTCGTCTCTTTAGCCGACATACATGCACCGCCGAAAAAGTTATTGGAATTCTCCAGGCATAATAGGTTCGTATTTCTTTTTCTAAAAAGAGATGCTAGGCTATCCACCCTTGGAACGCCTCGATTATCTGCCTCATACAGAACCGGATCGAGACCAAAGTAAGATTCCATGAAGGGAGATTTTTCGCTTTTGTATAAATGGCTGTTTGCTCCTACAGCTACAAGGTCCCCTCTCGTACAATGCGTCATTAAAGCAATTATATTTCCGATTGTACCGCTGTTACAAAACATCGCATCTTCTTTTCCCGTTACTTTTGCAGCCAGATCTTCAAGCCGATTGACGGTAGGATCCTCACCTTTTCCATCCCGACTAGTTCTTCCGTCATCTCCAACTACCGCATCAAACATGGCTTGCCTCATTGAATCGATAGGTTTTGTCAGCGTATCACTCCGTAAATCAATTAGCATTGCTCTCCTACTTTCATCATTCACAATTTGCCGTGTCACATCGAATTATATTTTTGGTCTACTGAATCTTCATCAATTTTTTTCCTGTTTCTATTCCTTAAGATAGGAACAATGAATGACAGAAATGCGATGACAATTAATGTCAAAGCGATTGGTTTTTCCACAAAAATAAACAGGCTGCCGTTCGATATGGTTAAGGACTGACGCAACGATTGTTCCATCATCCCACCTAATATAAAAGCTAGCAGCATGGGAGCAGCAGGAAATTTGAACCGTGCCATAAAGAAACCAACAATACCAAATAATACCAACAAATATAAATCGAACGTGTTATAACTTACTCCGAAAACACCGATGATACAGAAGACGATGACGAGTGATATAAGTAATGGACGAGGTACTTTAAGTATTTTTGATATATATGGTATTAATGGTAGGTTCAGAACGAGCAAAATAACATTTCCTATATACATACTTGCAATCACTCCCCAGAATATATCCGGGTGCTCAGTCATCAGTAATGGTCCGGGCTGGACACCTAATACAATCAAAGCACCTAACATCACCGCAGTTGTTCCGGATCCCGGGATACCTAAACTTAATAATGGAACAAAAGAACCACTGGAAGCACTGTTATTTGCTGCTTCTGGTGCAGCAAGTCCAGCAATCGATCCTTTACCGAACTCCTCGGGTTTTTTGGATAACTTCTTCTCCGAAATATATGCTAAGAAAGAAGCGATGGTACCACCTGCGCCAGGAAGAATACCGATTAAAAAACCAATTAGGGATTGTCTCCCCGTTGGGCCTGCCATTTCTTTGACTTCATTTTTTGACAACTGCAAGCTTCCTAATTTTTTCCCGAAGACGCTCTTTTCTTTTCGCTCAAAAATTAATGAACTAACCTCGGCCAAAGCAAATAAACCAAGGGCGATAACAAGAAAGTCAACACCTTCAAGTAAATTGGCATTACCAAAGGTATATCTCGTCGTCCCTGTTTGTCCATCAATACCAACGGTTGCAATCATAAATCCAATTGTAGCTGATATTAAAGCTTTTACCGTGGACCCATCAGCGAAACTCGACACTGCGAGCAACCCGAACAACATCAAGGCAAAATATTCAGCAGGACCAAAAGATACCGCCACACTTGCAAGCACGGGTGCAAAAAGTGTTAGAAGAATGACACTTATGGTACCTCCCACAAACGAAGCTATGGCTGAAATCGCTAGAGCTTTACCAGCTTTCCCTTGTTTTGCCATTGGGTATCCATCGAAGGTAGTCGGAACAGACATCGATTCACCTGGTGCGTTCAGCAGAATGGAGGAAGCCGCTCCACCATATGCTGCTCCGTAATAAACCCCAGCCATTAACAATAGCGCCATAGCAGGATCCATTCCATACGTGATTGGGATCATAACAGCAATAGCAGTGATGGGTCCTAATCCCGGAATCATTCCAATTAACGTCCCAGTTACCGCACCAATAAATACAATTAATAGCCCTTGGAAACTTAATGCTACCTGAAATCCAGTTATTATTCCGTCAAAAATATCCACATTATTCCCTCCCCTCTAAAATGGTAATATTCCACTAGGTAATGAGATTTGCAAAAACGAATCGAATAAAAAATAAATACTAAGCGGTAAAGCTAAAGATACAATGACATTGGGAAGCCATTTTTTAAATCCAAGGAATAATGAATTAAAAAATATAAATAATGCGGTTGTTAATACAAAACCTATTATTTCAAAAAAGAAAACATACAGAATTACGAAACCTAATACAGATAAAATCACCTGCGTTTCGCCCTTTGGCAGTCTTCTTTCCTCTTTTTTACTCTCATCCTTACTGAAATATAGAAAGATTGATAAGAGCAAAAGAATGAATCCAAGTGTAATTGGCACGGCATCAGAATCTACTGGAACGTACGGATAATCCGGCAAACGAAAACTGAATAGTAAATAGCAAGCAGCAAGGATTGCTAATAAAAGAGCTAATTTTTTATTTAGTGTATTTAACATATCTGCACCACCTTTGGGAAAGAGCCAGTGAATCGTTATTCTGCCGGCTCTTTGTCCATATTTAATTGTTTAAGAGGATGTTCAAAAAGTCCGGTGAAAATGACACATCGAAAGCAGAAGATCTTCGACTAAGTACCGACACGTCCTGTGTCGAACGTCGAAATCACCACATCCTGTAGAAGCTCGTTGGCTTGCTTTTCCGTTCCTCACGTATTAGTTGCATACTTTCCGGTACGGGGAGCTACACCGCCTCGAACTTCTCGGTCCTTTTCATCCTCCTTTTGAACAGTATTTTAATTACCTAATCCTAATTCATCTAATAATGCCTTCATTTCTTTCTCTTGTTCTGTCAAGAAATCCACGTACTCTTCATGATCCATATACATTTCAGACCAACCATATTGTTCGCGAACTCCTGCCCAGCCTTCCGAATCATTTAACTCCTTAAACTTCTGCTCGTAATAATCCAGTGCTGCCTGGTCCATATCTGCTGGTCCAAAAAAGCCCCTCCAGTTAATGAATGAAGCATCGATTCCTTGCTCTATTGCTGTTGGGAAGTCTTCTAATACTTCACCAGTTAATCTCTCTTCCGATGTGATACCCAGAACCTTTATGTTTCCAGCTCTTACTTGTTCAACCGTTTCCGCTACACCTGTAGAAAATACTTCTACACTGCCATTAAGAAGCTGTGTCAGCGCTCCTCCATCTTGATCTGAAACATATTTAATCTTTGTAATATCAACCCCAGCAGCTTTGGCTACATGAACGAATTGAATGTGGTCCATGCTCCCTGGTGATGACGCTCCAACAACGGAAATGCTTTCCGGGTCCTTTTTCATGTCTTCAAACAACTCATTTAAATTATCCCATTCCGCATCTGCACTCACAGCAATCGCTGCATAATCAGCAATAAGGTTAGAAATAGGTGTAAAATCATTAAATGTATACTCAGATTGTCCATTAAGCGGGACTAATAGCAATGGTGGTGAGTTTACGAATAAATTATACGGGCTATCTTTACCGTGAATGTATGCCCAAGCAACTGCCCCGCCGCCACCTGGTTTGTTCACGACACCTAAGCCTTGATCGATAATTTCTTCCTCTTCAAAGATTTTAGCAGCCATACGTGCTGTTGTATCCCAACCACCGCCTGGACCTGCTGGTGCAACGATCTCAATCGTCTTCTCAGGTTCCCACGTGTCATCCCCCGATGCAGTAGAATCATTTGAGCATGCCGCGACAAATAATAAAATAAATACAGACATAACTGATAAAAACTTCTTCAATACGTTTCCCCCCTAGTTTTCGTTTATGAAAGAATATTAATTCTTTTCTGAATGAAATTATAACGCGCTCACAATAATAATGTAATCGTTTTCAAAATAATAAAATTAAAATATATTAAATTTATTCTGTTCATAAAGTTCACGGTGATTTATAAAAGACTTTTCGATGAGACGAGTAAGCACAGTCCCAAAGGTGTTGTTAATTTTACTGACCTCTTCCTTTTCATCCACCCTTTAGAATACGAACTTAAAATTCAGCTGTAGGTAAATGCTCCAAGTGAAATAAAGTTACTGCAATCCTAATTTTATCCCGTCTTAGTAAAATAAAAAGCCCCTTTTCCAAGAGGCGATTATTTTAAAAATTTGTATTCACTTATCTCTAGCGAATGTGTTAGCTTTTCTTATCCTTCGAACTTTGACTTTAGATTTTAATTGCGACGGATTCACGTCTTGCTAAAATTTTATACCTTCTTTACCTGCAAGATATTATATTTTCTTTCTGGTCTCCCAACAATTCCATACTCATGCTCTGCCGTTCCTTCCCCAGTAGAAATAATATATTCCAAATACCTTCTCGCAGTCGTTCGTGATGCTCCCATTCTCTCTCCCATTTCTTCAGCAGATATTCCACCTTCGATTGATTGCATGATTTTTTTTACCCGTTTTAATGTTAGTGGGTCAATTCCTTTAGGTATAACTTCACGTTGTTTCGTAGCTGACTTGGTAAAACCAATTAGCTGGTCAACTTCCTTCTGACTAATGTCTGTTTTATTATCTAATATCTGTCGTCGTTTTTTATATTCCTCTATTGTTGCTGTAAATCGTTCTAATGATACGGGTTTAATAATATAATCAATAACTCCATTTCTTATCGATATTTCGACAAGCTCCTTATCTGTTGCCGCAGTAATCATAATCACATCAACACGAGGGAATTCTTTTCTTAGTTCCTGCAAAAGATCGGTGCCAAGTTGATCCTGCATGTAAATATCAAGTAACAATAAATCAACAGGCTTGTCCTTTAATAATTGGAGTGTCTCTTTCCCATTTAACGCTTTACCAACAATTTCTATTTCTTCTATTCTTAAAAGAAATTTCTCATGAATGGATGCGACCCTAAAATCATCCTCCGCAATGGCAACTCGAATCATCTTTATGCCCCCTTAAATTAAGTGTTCAAAAGGAGGATGAAAAGGACCAAGAAGTTCGAGGCGGCGTAGCTTTGAGCAACGGAACGTATGCAATTAATACGTGAGTAGCGGAAAAGCAAGCCAACGAAGAAATTCGATGTGTCATTTTCACCGGACTTTTTGAACAATCCTTAAACAACATTTTTTACTTCCTTTGGAATAAAGATAGTAAAGGCAACCCCACCACTATTCTGAATTTGCAATTCGATTGTCCCATTTAATTCATCAACAATCTGTTTAACAATGGCCAAACCAAATCCTCTATTTTGTTCACCTTTTGTCGAGACTCCTCTTTTAAAAATATCCTTTCGAACCTCATCATTCATCCCAATTCCCGTATCAGCAACTTCAAATACAATATCATTTCCAATATCTGTTGCAAAGAAAGTGACTTCCTTACGCTCACTTTCAGACACTGCTTCAAAAGCATTGTCAAGAACATTACCTAATATGGTGATTAGTTTTGAAATATCAATACGCTTTGGCAGCGCTCTCAAATAACTGCTACGATCAATCGAAAATGTGATTCTCATTTCAGATGCTTTTCCTAATTTCCCAAGTAAAATAGCTTGGACTTTATGGTCATGAATCTGTTCGAACAATATTCGATTTTGATTACGATTGATGGCTGATTCCGCATGAATTAATTTAATCGCTTCGTCGTATTCCTTTAGCTGCAGCAATCCAGAAATCGCATAAAGCTTATTCGTATACTCATGTGTTTGTGCACGCAAATCCTCTGAGTACTTTCTAACCTCTGATAGTGTGTTAACCATTTCTGTCATCTCTGTTTTATCACGAAAACTTGAAACAACACCAACGATTTTTCCCTTTTCCATTATTGGCGTTCGATTAACGATGATGATTCTATCCTTTAATAAGAGCTCTTGATCATTTTCAATGATTCCGGATTCTAATACCTTGTACATTTGTGAATTTGGTATAACTGTTTCTATTGGTTGATGCTTGGATTCATCGGTAATTCCAAGAATTTTTTGTGCAGTGGTATTCATCATTGTGATTCTTCCATCTTCATCAATCGCGATTACGCCTTCTTTAATCGAATCGAGAATCGCATTTCGTTCTCGATATAGAGAACCAATTTCATGCGGTTCTAACCCTAAGGTATCCTTCCGAATGTTTCTGGCAAGGAATACACCACCAACGATTCCCAGTAGTAAAACGAATAATGCAGCTTGACTGTATTTAATTAAATTTTCAATTGTTGCTTCTCTAATATCTTCCAGCATAAAACCGACAGAAACAATCCCGATAATATTGCCATCATTATCAAAAATCGGTGCTTTCCCACGAAGAGATGGACCTAAAGATCCTACTGCTTCAGAAATGTAATACTCTCCGTCAATTAATGCCTGGTCATTGTCTCCGCCCACCATTTTTTGACCAATTTTCCATTCCTGGGGGTGTGAAAAGCGGATACTCTCCTTGTTTCCTACAATGATAAACTCCGCCCCCATTTCTTTCCGTATTTGTTCTACAATTGGCTGAATAACTTGTGAGGGATTCTCATCATCAAATGCTTCTACTACCATTGGCATAAAAGAGACGGTTGTTGCAACTTGTAAGGCAAGCTGTCCCATATGTTCCTCTGTTTGCTCCGCTTCAAAATAGGAATAGATTCCTGTTAATGAAATGAAAATAAATAATAGCAGCGAAATAATAAGGGTAAGTAGTTTTGTTTGTAATGAGACTCTTATTTTCCGCTCAACTCCCTTCTACTATATAGCCAAAATTAATCGTTACTGTATTCCCATTTTACGCAGACACAGTAAAGAAAATCAAGCAGATTTCTGACTATTCAAAAGTCGATAAACAAATAAAAAATGCACTGTTCCCCTGGGGGATTAGTGCATTTTGATAGGCGAACCACAGATTTAAGACGCCCGAAGGCTTATTCTATATTCCTTATAAGCGGGGAATGAAAAATAACAACGGATTAAAGATTCACTTTATCACGCAACACCATTGGAAGTACGCCGCCATGCTGATAATACTTCATTTCCATGTCACTATCCAAACGAACAATAACTTGAAATTCCTTTTTATACCCATCCATACCTGTTGCCGTGACATAAATATGCTGACCTGGCTTTACATCGTCCCTTATATCAATATCGTATAGCTCATTGCCTGTTAATCCTAGTGTTTCGGCATTTTCATTTGGTTTAAATTGAAGCGGCAGCACCCCCATTAACGCAAGATTGCTTCGATGAATGCGTTCAAAGCCCTCCACTAATACTGCTTTTATACCAAGAAGCTGGGTTGCCTTTGCAGCCCAATCACGTGAGCTTCCCATTCCGTATTCAATTCCCGCAATAACGAATAAGCCAATTCCATCTTGCTTATAGTTCATGGCAGCATCATACGCTGGCATTACATCACCAGTAGGAAAGTATGTCGTATAGCCGCCTTCCTTCCCTGGGGCTAGCTGGTTTCTAAGTCGAATGTTGGAAAAGCCGCCACGAATCATTACTTCATGATTACCTCTCCTTGCTCCATATGAGCTAAAGTGATGGCGATCAACATTTTTGCCCAATAAGTATTTTCCAGCTATACTTTGTATCGGAATCCGACCTCCCGCAGGAGAAATGTGATCGGTGGTAATGGAATCACCAAGCTTAAGTAAAACGCGAAGACCTTGAAGTGGACGAATCCCGTTTGGTTCTCTTGATATATTTTCAAAGAATGGTGGATTTCTTAAGTATGTGGAGTCTTCGTCCCAGTTATAGAGCAGCCCTTCGCTTGTTTCCAGCTTATTCCACGCATCACTTCCAGTAAATATGTTCTTATGGTGGTTCTCAAATAAATCAGGTGTAATCGTCTCCCTAATCTTTTGCTCGATTTCGAAATCGGTTGGCCAGATATCTTTCAAAAAAACATCATTGCCCAACTTGTCTTTGCCAAGTGAATCCGTAGTTAAATTTATATCCATTGTACCCGCTAATGCATAGGCAACAACGAGCGGCGGCGATGCAAGAAAATTCGCTTTTATAAGTGGATGAATACGTCCCTCGAAGTTCCGATTTCCCGATAGAACCCCAGCTACAATCAAATCCTTGTCTTCTATTACTTTTTCAACTTCTTCCGGTAGTGGACCAGAATTACCTACACAAGTTGTGCAACCAAAACCGACAAGATAAAAACCTAGTTTCTCTAGGGAATCTAATAAACCTGCTTTACGTAAATAATCAGGAACAACCTGTGATCCCGGTGCCAGACTTGTTTTGACGTAAGGTGGAACGATAAGCCCTTTTTCAACTGCCTTTTTTGCAAGTAATCCAGCTGCCATCATCACATGCGGATTCGATGTGTTCGTACAGCTTGTAATCGCTGCAAGGACAATTGCTCCTGTTTTTAAGATAGATGTTTGCCCTTCTTTATGATTGATCTTTGCCTCTCTATGAATCTCTGTTTCATTTAGCCCATACCCGTGATTACCAACCTCATGGACGAGCGCCTTTCTAAATGAATCTTTTACTTCGGATAATCGGTTTAAATCTTGAGGACGTTTTGGACCAGCTACATATGTCTCTATGCTTGACAGGCCAAGCTCAATAACCTCTGTATAACTAGGGGAATTGGCATCATTCGTATAAAAAAGCCCATTCGCTTTACAGTATGCCTCTACAAGTTCCACTTGTTCCTCGGTTCTGCCAGACAATCGCAAATAATCAAGCGTTTTATTATCTACTGGAAAATAGGTAATGGTCGCCCCATTTTCCGGTGACATATTGGCAACCGTTGCCCTATCCGCTACGGACAAACTGTTAAGCCCTTCCCCAAAAAATTCAACAAATTTGCCAACTACGTTTTTCTGACGAAGCAGATTTGTAATATAAAGCGCTAAATCCGTTCCCGTCGTCCCAGGTGATAACTTACCTTTTAAACGAATACCGATTACTTCTGGCAATGGGAAAAAGGATGGCTGACCTAACATCGCTGCTTCTGCTTCAATTCCGCCAACACCCCAGCCAACAACACCAATCCCGTTAATCATCGGTGTATGGGAATCTGTACCTAAACACGTGTCTGGATATGCAAGATGCCCATCCCCTTCTTCTAAAGAATGGACAACCGATGCAAGGTGCTCCAGATTTGCCTGATGAATAATTGCTGTTGATGGTGGGATAGCACGAAAGTTGTTTATCGCGTGTGTGGCCCACTTAAAAAATTTATAACGCTCCAAATTTAATTCAAACCCACGGTTCACATTGTATTGCAGTGACCCCCTTGTACCAAATCTATCCACCTGCTCCGCATGGTCAATGACAAGGTCGACTGGTATTTCAGGATTTATCTTTTCCGGATCTCCTCCTATCTCTTTCACCGCTTTTCTCAACGAAGCGAGATCAACAATGACCGGAACGCCGGTAAAATCCTGCAATACGATTCTCGATGGCATAAAAGGGACAACGGCATTTCTCTGACTGTCCCTTTCTCCCCAATTGGCTAGATTTTCAATATGTTCTTGTTGAATAACCTTCCCATCATATTTCCGTAAAACAGACTCCAGTAAAATTTTAATTGCATAAGGCAGTTTGGAAATATTGCCAATACCAGCCTCTTCCAGCGCTTGCAAACGATAATAATGATAGTTCTTTCCATTAGCAGTAAAGGACGATTTTGCCTTGTAAATATCATTGTCTTTCAGCTCCAGCATGCTGTTACCTCCACTTCTTTCTTCATTATTCAGGAATGTACAAATCCCCTTTAATAATTCTCCTCGCGGTTCGTTCTAGTCCAACATAAGCGATATCCAGTTTATCTTTATACCTGGCAACTTTTACGTTGGCGACTCCCTCGGGGTGTCCAATACGAATAATTCGTTCATGATTATTGTCTGGCTCCCTCGTAAAACGATTGACAATGGTTCCTGGCAACATAGCTGCAGCAGCGATACAATAAAGTCCACTTCCTGCAAACGTACGATGAAAAGCACCCATGGAAAGCATTTTTGCAACTAGGTCAACATCATCTGCCTTGATAAGCTCCCCCTCCTGTGTCACATAATCCTGTGGCTCTGTTACGATAGCTATTTTCGGTACAGATGGGGCTTGTTTTGCAATAGCAATAGTCGCTGCCATTCCAGATACTACTGCCATTTTGGAGCGAATGGTCTCTATTTCATCTAACAACGCTTTGTTACTCGCCAATTCACGATTCGGCTCTACTCCGGTTATTCCTAGATCCTTCGCTTGTACAAATACAAATGGATTGACTGCATCAGCAAAGGTTACATCGTAGCTTTTCTCCTCTGTTTTTAATGCGTATACTGATCCAAGTGGCAATGTTCTTCCTGTCTTTCCTCCACCAGGGTCAAGGATGCTTATTACGAATTTTGCTCCTGGCTGGCTTAATCCAGGAACCATGTAATCTCCAGCTACCTTTGCCTTTCCATTTATTACAGGAACATTTATGGTGAGTACGCGCTTAATATTTGTGTTAAATACCTTCACATCTATCTGATTAGCATGAGGCTCCACATCAACTAAACCTTCATCAACAGCATAGGCACCGACAGCAGCCATCAGGTTCCCACATGTCCCTTTGTCATCTACAAGCTCTTCACCAATCCCAATCTGGTAAAAAGTATAATCTACATCAATCTCATTATGATTTGACTTGGAAATAACACATACTTTGCTTGAATGCGATGTCCCACTTCCTAGCCCATTAATCTGCGAAGGATTATAGGCATCAATTCCAGACATAAATATTTTATATTGAAGCTTTCTCTCCTCTGGTAAATCCTCCTTGTTAAAAAATATCCCTCGACTTGTTCCACCACGATAAACCGCACAAGATACCCGAAACTGAGAAATCATGACCACTCCTATCAATGTTTGATAATTCAATCTATGTTTATATTAATTTAAACTCAGTAATAATTAAAATACTGATATTTTATGGATAGCTATTTGTTTTTTGGATAGCTGTTACAAATACTTTCCTAAAAAAATGAACCAAACTCGTCCACTATAAGTCTGGTTCATCTTTCTTCATATATTTTTCCATTCATATCTTGGGTATCAAGATCTTCTATAAATGCAACAAATGCTTTGATCACATTTAATTCTAGTGATTCATCATGGTAAAGCATCCATGTTTTCCTTAATAAAGCTTCTCCTTCTTTATCTGTTAAGCTAATCTTATAGATATCTTCCATTCCGTTCAGTATCATGCTAGGCATGATGGCATACCCTAGGCCATTTGCTACCATTTCCTTACACGTATCAACTTGGTCAACCTCCATCGTAATGAATGGCGGTTTTAAATATGTTTTTGTCCACCATTCTTCAATCAAAGACTTGAGCAAGCTATCTGTTTTATAATCAATTCTTGGTAGATTAGGTAGATCAGCAATATCTAATTCCTTCGCTGAAGCAATACATAACTGTTCTTCAAATAATAGCTGTTTCCGACCAAGCCACGGATAATCGCCTCTTACAAACGCAATATGTACATCCTTGTTATATAACGCATGAAACATGTCCCGACTCCACCCTGTCGTTACTTGAAAATCAACGTTTGGGTACCTGTCTTTAAAAAGTTTCAGCAGCCTTGGAAGCTTGTACTTTGTAAAAAAATTGGATACACCGAATTTAATGGTGCCCACTACCTCACGATCCATGTTTGCTATATTTTCCTTTATCTCCTGTATCTTCAGCAGCATTTCTTCTGCGCTCTTTGCTAAATACTCTCCTTGAGGGGTAAAATTCACGCCCCTTCTTTCTCTAGTTACAATTTTGATGCCAAATTCCTTTTCGAGCTGTTTTAACCGACTAGAAAATGCCGGCTGTGAAATATATAAACGCTGTGCCGCTTTGGTAATATTTTTCGTTGCATAAAGATGCCTTAAAATTAACCAATCTTGACTCCGCATATCGCAACTCCTCCACCTTTTTTGCTATTCATTTTTATTATGGTTGATAATACGATTTTAGTATTTTACGAACTATTGCTAGTATACTATATTTTAAGAAAGTGATTAATTTCAAGTCTGCATTATCAGGAGGTAATCGGGTGGAGAGTATTCTTGAACAATTTAGCCGTATTCCAACAACTTGTATATCTGACGCAATGAATGGACTTAATAATCTACATTCATCAATTAAACCGTTAAAAACAAATGATAAATTAATTGGCAGGGCATACACTGTGAAGATGCCTGTCGGTGATAATGTTGCCGTTTTAAAAGCAATTAGAACAGCAAAAGCTGGAAATGTCCTCGTAGTCGACGCCAAGGGTGACACGTACCGCGGAATTGCTGGTGACTTTGTAATCGGTATGGCAAAAACCCTTAGCCTTGGTGGATTAGTGGCTGATGGGGTTATTCGCGATTTAGAAGGCAGTAAAAACCTGGAGTTTCCTGTCTTCTGTAAAGGAACGACCGTTGCAGCATGCGGTAAAGCAGGCGGAGGGACAATTAATGTACCCATCTCGTGTGGTGGAACAGCCATTAATCCTGGTGATATTATCGCAGGTGATGCTGATGGTGTCGTTGTTATTCCAAGACCAATAGAACAAGACGTATTAAAAGAGGCGTTAAAAAAGCTGGAGTTAGATAATGAACGTGCTAAGAATATTTTAGGAAATCCAGAAGCTGTAAAAAAATATTTAAATGACGTATTATCTTAGAGTACATGGAGGCAGGTGAACTGCACCCAATTGGGGTCACTGTTAGAAGCCCTTTAAAAGCATCCTATATACAGATAAGTATTATTTATTGTCCTATTCAAGAATTGATTGAATTTTATTATTGACCCTAAACTTGGTGCTATACAATTAGCACCAAGTTTTTTCATCACCATAAGTGAGCGACCATAAAATTCCCCATCATTTTTCCTCGCATCTCCAAGCACCCACCCACACAATTTGAATAAACTATAATCACACCTAATTCAATTTTATTACAGTTGAATATAAACAAAGGAGTGAACGTGTAAGATGAATAATCTTTTTTACCATACCGTTCAACCAGGCGATAATTACTGGTTATTGGCATATCGATATCAAACAACTGCAGAAGAAATTTTTGCTGTTAATCCTGGAATAAACCCCAACTATCTGCATACCGGACAAAAAATTTCGATACCAGTCGCACACTCGCCCAACCAGCAAGTACGACCAGATCATTGTATAAGCCAGGCAGAGGTTGATTATCGAAATGATATGCGAAGTCTTTGGGAGGAACATGTCGCATGGACGAGAATGGCCATTATTAGTCTTACATTTAATTTGCCAGATATCGATTTTGTCCTCACACGTCTGCTGAGAAATGCGACAGACATGGGTAATATGATTCGCCGCCTATACGGGGATGTTGTTGCGGAAACGTATGGCAACTTAATTAAAGAGCATCTTCTAATTGCGGCAGACCTTGTCAAGGCAGCAATAGCCGGTGATGAGCAAGCAGCAATGACAGCAGAACAAAAATGGTACGCAAACGCAGATGAAATTGCTGTATTCCTAAACAGCATTAATCCTTATTTAACAGAAGAGGCAGTCCGCGAAATGTTTTATCACCATTTAGACTTAACAAAACAAGAAGCGGTAGCGATGATTAACAAAGACTATCAAAAGGATATCGAAGTATATGATGAAATTGAGAAACAAGCAAGACATATGGCGGATACAATCTCCGATGCGATGGTGAAAGCTTATCCAAGTGTGTTTTAGATGTTTACAAACCATCTTAGATAGAGTAAGCAGATAATATAATCCTCTTACTCTATTATGGATGATACTGTTTCAGAACAATGCTTTGCTATTTATTTTAAGCAATCTTAACAGTCTCTCCAATCTCCGTTAATATTTCACTGGCATAATGGAGTTATTAACAATAAGGAGAGGATACATTTGAGAATTGCTTTTATTGGAGATTTACATTATCCATCTATGATTGGCAAAAATGAGAAAGTAAAAGAAGCTAGGGATGCATTCTATGCTAAATTTCTTCATACTTTTTTTGAAATAGAAGCTGACTACTATGTTTCCATTGGTGATTTAACCAACTTTGGCAGAGAAGATGAACTGCGCGAAGTCTATGAAATCATTCGTAAATACGATAAACCTTTTATTCACACATTTGGCAACCATGACCTATACGGCGTCTCAAGAGATGAAGTTCTAAACATTTCTAACAGCGAACAAAATATTTCAATTGCAACAGATGAAGTAAACATTATCTCCTTGGAAACTGCCCGGGACCATGATCACGAAGATTATAGTGGTTACGTAAACGATAAGCAATTACAATGGCTGGAAGCCGAAATTGCAGAGAGTGAGGATAAGCTTGTGATAATCTTTGCTCACCATCCGGTTTACGATACAACAGCAAATTCTAATTTCCCTTACTTATCCATTCAACCTGAAGTACCAATTCTTGACGTTTTGCGTAAGAAGAAAGGAAACGGTATTTACATAAACGGCCATAATCACAAAGATTCCATTGAAACAATAGATAACTGGACATTTGTTCAAGCAAATGCTGTACTCGATGATCAAAGTATCCGCATATTAGAAATAAATGATAACGAAATTTCGATTCAATCGCCTCATGTCGCAAGTCCAGAATTAAGAGGTATGGCACAACTAATTGGTTCCAATATTAATCATTTCCAATTGAATCCACTAGGTATGGGTACTACACCTAACCGTGAAAAGTTGATTAAAAGAAATTTATATGTTTAAGAATACGAAACAAGGGCCTTTACTGGAGGGTCCTTTTTTTCTGGAATGGAGACTTATATTTAGCACCTCCTTTCTTCTTCTCCCCAAACGAAAAAAGAATGAGCCACAAGCCCATCCTCCATTCATTTAACTCCCGTATACGTAAATGCTCTAATAATATGGCGTTGTGCAAAGAAGAAGATTATTAAAATCGGGATGACGAGAATAACGTTACCCGCCATTAAAATATTCCACGCAACACCGCCATCCACCTGCCGCAGTTGTGCAATTCCAACAGGAAGGGTACGTGCACTCTCTGTAGTTGTCATAACAAGCGGCCAGAAATAATCGTTCCAATGCGTAATGAAATTGAATAAGCCCAATGTAATCAACGTTGGTTTTGCCATTGGCACCATAATCTTCATCATAATCTTGAAATCAGTTGAATTGTCCAAACGTGCAGCCTCTAATAATTCTTCTGGGACTTGTTTAAACGTTTGCCGCAGCATGAAAATCCCGAACGCGCTTGTAGCAAATGGCAGAATCAAGCCCCATAAGGTATCAAGAAGACCCCAGTCACTTAAATTTAAAAACACTGGCAAGAAAATAAGCTGGGCCGGAATCATCATGGTCACCATGACTAAGCTAAACAGCACATTTTTGAAGCGAAATTCATACCTTGCAAATGCATATGCTGCAGGAATAACGGTAATAAACTGAAAGATTAAAATTCCAACCGATACAAGGACACTATTCATAAAGTATTGTAAAAATGGTCCAGAATTCCATGCTGATACAAAGTTCTCCCAAATGAGTTCATCTGGAACCCACTTTGGCGGGAACACCATTGTTTCTCCCAATGTTTTTAAACTCGTGGAAATCATCCAAATAAAAGGCATAGCGAAGATTGCAACCATTATAATTAAACCAATCACATTTAGTATTTTTAAAGGCAAGGATGTTTTCAAAGTACGCATTCCCTTCTATTGATAGTGAACTCTTTTACTTAGAACTTTAAAATAAAGCAACGTTAAAATACTTAAAATGACTAATAAAATAACACCGGCTGCTGATGCATAGCCAATTTTAAAGAATATAAAGCCGTTTTCATATATGTAGTAGACAAGCGTGTTTGTCGAATTAAGTGGCCCACCCTTTGTAATAATGCTGATCGTTTCAAAAACCTTAATGGAGTCCAAAATCCCTATAATCGTTAAGAAAAATAAGCTAGGCGATAACATCGGAAAAGTGATCTTTGCAAATCGCCGCCAGGGTGGTGTACGATCTAAGGCAGCTGCTTCATATAAATGCTTTGGAATACTTTGCAGGCCAGCTATAATGATTAACGTAAAATAACCGATGTTTTTCCACACTGCTATAATAATTAGCGAAGACAAGGCCGTGTTGGGATCTGTAAGCCACGGAACCTTTTCTAATCCGACTAAACTTAAAACCCAATTTAATAAACCATAGTCAGCATCCATTATCCACATCCATAGCATCGCAATGGATACAAGCGAAATAATATGCGGACTGAATACAGCCCCTTGGACAAAGCTGTACATCCAGCCTTGCTTATTCAACCAAATAGACATTAGCAGCGCAAGGCTAATTGAAAATAAAACGGTAAAAAATGTATACATCAGCGTATTGCGAATTACCTCTAAAAACATAGGGTCGGACAGCAAATCTTTAAAATTCCCGAGACCAACAAATGTTTTATCGGGGCTAATAAAGTTCCAATCATGAAAACTTAAGTAAATCATATAAAAAATTGGTTGAATGAAGAATACTAGAAAAACAATAATGGCGGGCGCAACAAAAAAATATGGGCGCCACTTCGCTGATCTCATACGAGCACCTCTCCTCTTACCTCTCGGACAGGAGTCTGAAAAGGAATATCCTCTACAAAAACCCGATTACCTTGCGTATCAAAGTAATACAATTTATCCATTGGAATGGTGATATCAACTTTTTTCGTTTCTACTAATGGGGCTTGGAAGCTTTTCACTTGAAACTGCCCTGCATCACTATTCACCAAATATAGTGTTTCCGAACCCAGTGTTTCCATTGTAATTATTTCACATGAGAGATTTATTCCAGAAGCAGCTAGCTTCTCCACTTGCATAGCTGCATGCTCTGGGCGAAAACCTACATAGGAAATACGCTCATCTGTAATCGTTCCAGTTTTTTCTTCTACCATTGACTTTGACAGAATGTTCATCGATGGTGTACCGATAAAATTCGCTACAAATTGATTCGCCGGGTTATGATATACTTCCATCGGTGCTGCCTGCTGCATAATATGACCTTTATCTAAAATGACAATTTCATCTCCCATCGACATTGCTTCTACCTGATCATGGGTTACATAGATAAAAGTTGTTCCCAAGCGTTTATGTAACTGGATTAATTCCGTTCGCATTTGCCCGCGTAATTTCGCATCTAAATTGGATAATGGTTCATCAAATATAAAAACATCTGGTTTTTTTACCATTGCTCGTGCTAACGCTACACGTTGACGCTGCCCACCAGATAAGTTTTGCGGCTTCTTATCCAAGTATTCGGTAAGGTCCACAATCACAGCTATTTCCTCTACCATCTTTTTTCGTTCCGCTTTTGGTATTTTCATATTTTCCAAGCCAAATTCAATATTGCCTCTTACAGACATCGTTGGATACAACGCATAGTTTTGGAAGACCATAGAAATGCCTCTTTTTCCAGGTGCCACATCATTAACTAATTGATCTCCAATCCATATTTCCCCTGCGGAAACGTCTTCTAGACCGGCGATAATTCGGAGTGTCGTCGATTTACCACATCCAGAAGGACCAACCAAAACCGTAAATGAGCCATCCTGGATATCCAAATTCATATCCTCAATCACCTTTTTATTATTACCATACGCTTTCGATACATTTTTCAATTGAATTTTAGCCATGATATAACTCCTTAAAGTTAAAATTAATTCATAGGAACGTGACAGGAAACACCACGTTCCTATGTAAAAACACTTATTTAATCACATTTGCTGAACGTTCTGCAGCTTGATCTAACACATCCCCAGCTTCCAAACTTGGATCAAGCATTAAACGTTGAATTTCTTCGATAAGAATTTTTACTACCTCAGGATATCCTTCAATCATTGGACGAGCATTTCCATATTGCAATTGATCTACCGCAACCTTAAATTGTGGCTTTTCTTCATAAAGCTCTTGCATCGTGTCTGACTCCACTGCAGAAAGTCGACTTGGCAAATATCCAGTATACTCACTTGCATAAGCAGTTTGTTCTGGAGCAGTCATAAATTTAATGAACTCCCATGCAGCTTGTTGTTTTTCTTCATCTAATCCAGTAGTCATTACTAAATTCGCCCCACCAGTTGGGACACTGCGTTGTTCATTTTCAGGGAACATAATTGTTTCCAATTCATAACCATTTTCCTCCGCTAACTGCAACATTAATGTTAAGTCAGCTGTAGAAGAGAAATACATTCCCGCACGACCAGTAGCAAAATCTTGTCTCGCCATATCTGCTGCTTGCAGTGGTTCTCCACCTGGAACACGCATTGTTCCAGCTTCAACCATTTCCTTCCAAAGGTTAAGAGCTTCCACTCCACCTTCTCCGTTAAATGCAATTTCGCCATTCTCATTAACCATTTCTCCACCAGCTTGAGCAACAAATGCTTCATAGAACCAAATATCTACCGGCATTGAAATTCCAACATGCTCGTCATCTGTTAAGTTTTCAGCTGCTGATTGAAAATCTTCCCACGTTTGGATAGATGCTGGATCAATCCCTTTTTCTTCAAACATTGTCTTATTAATATATACAATTGGTGTACTTCTTAAGTAAGGTAGGCCATAAAGCTTGTCATCAACATAGGAGTTCCCCATTAAACCAGGATTAAAGTCATCCATATCAACTTCATCTGCATCTTCTTCAACAAAGGCTGTTAAATCTTGGGTCATACCAGATTTTGCAAATGTTTCAATCGAAGCAATTTCATTTTGTGTTACTTCCGGAGCGTTACCAGCTGCAAACGCTGCTTGCGTCTTTGAATGCAGCTCATCATAGCTACCTTGGAATTCAGCAGTAACGTGTATTTCGTCCTGCATTTCATTAAATTGTTCTACTAGATTTTCATTGTTTTCTCCAATCTTATCTCCCCATGCATACCAATACGTAATCTCAATTGGATCATTACCTTCAGAATCTGACTCTGAGTTCCCACTCGAACCCGTGGCCTCACTATTACCACAAGCTGCAAGTACAAGTATCATTACTGTAAACATTAATAAATAAGATAGCTTCTTCATTTTTCATTCCTCCATGTTTTAAATTGGAATTCTATTTACCTATTAGAGGTTGTTCAAAAAGTCCGGTAAAAATGACACATCGAAAGCAGAAGATCGTTGGCTTGCTTTTCCGTTCCTCGCAAAAGAAAAACACTTTTCCTGCGTGCAAGAACGTCTGCTCACGTATTAAACCCATACGTTCCGCTGCTCAAAGCTACGCCGCCTCGAACTTCGACGCATAGGACGTGCTAGTGTCGGCGTTGCAACAGGACGTTGCGACCTTAGCCGACCTCGGTCCTTTTCATCCTCCTTTTTGTACACGCACTATTAGTGATACTTATTTCTTCCATGACCCCCTCCACTTCTTATACTAAAAAAGACCCCAAAATAGATATATATGCATACCCACATATATCCTATTTTGAGGTCTCTCTAATCGCACCATGAATGTATTCACTTTACAATTTTAACTATATCAAACTACTATTAATTAGATTTGAAGCGAATGTTAACTTTTATTAAAGATGTTGTTCAAAAAGATGGCTTTTTTCTAAAGGTAATTCGAATGCAAACAGCTCAGATAGGTTCTCTATCACATAATCAGGTTTGATTCTCGATTTAGGAATATCCTGTTTACTTACTACCCCGGTTAGCACAAGACATGTCGCAAACCCGTGAGCTTGTCCAAGCATAATATCTGTCTCCAACCTATCTCCAACAATCAAAATCCGATTGGGGTCTGTCTCACTTATCTCCAGCAATCTGTCTGCATAATAATGAGTTGGCTTTCCAATAATTTGGTCGATCGCTCTACCGCTAGCGACCTCAATTGCCTTTGCAAAGGTCATCGTATCCGGTATATATCCATTCGGGACGGGGCAAATCGGATCGGGATTTATCACAATAAGCTTAGCTCCTTGATAAATTGCATTCATTGCATGTTGAATTCTATCATAGGAAAAAGCTCGGTCATGTCCAACTAAAACATGGGTTGCTTTAGCTGGGTCATCGATTGTTTCAATACATTGACGATGCAACTCCGCCTTCACCTGATCATCGCCAACAACGTAAACCCTCGCTGCTGGATACTGTTCCTTAAAATATAGACCCGCTAAATAAAGAGCAGTTACTACTTCCTCCAGCTGAATGGTGAGGCCGAGTCTTTCTAAACGCTCCTTACATTCCTCTCTTGATAGGTTCGAGGAATTTGTAATAAAGCGAACCTTCTTTCCGTTGCTTCGTATGTATTCGAGTGTTTCCACAGCTCCCGGCAATAGCCTATCTCCAACGTAAATCGTACCGTCTAAATCAAAACTATACACATCATAATCTTCAATTTTAATCACATGTTCTCTCCTTTTTTGGCAAGTAGGAAAGTATATAACTTTTCTGCTTGCATAAGTGCAACTAAGGCAATCGCCTAAGAGCTTGGCGACTGCCAAGTTTTCTAAGATTTTGAATGAAGAAATTTTGTTTCCTAACACCTCCATAAAAAAGAGACCACAAATAATATAAATGCCTTAGACAGCATTCAATATTTGTGGTCTCTCTTCATTTGCACCAATAAACTATTCACTTTACACCCAATTGTAACGTATAAATACTAAATCATTGTGAAGAAGAAGTTAATTTTGCGTATAGTTTGGAGTGAACAGCCTTTTCTTTGGCTCAATTTTATAATTGGTTCAAGTCCACCTTCCACATTTCCGGGTTAGACGTTGATACAGCAGCAGCTCCATGATCAAATGCACTTTTGGCATGTTCCGGTAAGGACAGAAGCCCTCCAGTAATGATAGGAACAGGTGATATTTTAGATAGTTTTTCAATAAAGTCCGGTGCCCTGCTCGGCATTAATTCAATTATATCAGCTTGAATATTACGAGGGTCCTGAACAAGGTGGAGGTAGACATCAGTATCGATTAGAAATACACGCTGAACAACGAATAACCCTGCCTTTTTGGCTCGTTTAATAATTCCCTGATTCGTTGAAACAATTGCAGTTGGCTTTACATATTTTTTCACAAAGTCGATCCCATCCTTGTCCATTTCAAGACCACCTATTCGTTCTACATGTAAAATAACAGGGAGTCCGTTTTTTTGAAGAAAATCGACATAGCGCTTCACGGTTAAAATTGTACCTGTCATTAATAATGCCGCGCCTAAATTATGTTTGTATTTTACTACTTTTTCTATATACTTTGGCTCTTTTAAGGCAGCAACCATTTTTTTCTTTTGTAAGTTCTCGAGTAAGATAGTTTCATTCATGTGTGTCGATTTCTCCTTTATCATTGTTGCTGTAATCTACCGGTTCCCTTTTCTCCCTATAAAAGAGAAAGCCAAGCACTCCAACCCCTAAAACAGTCATTCCGACTGTCCAGCCAAAATACGGAGGATAGTAGGTCATCTCAATCTCATTACCTCCAACTTCTAATGGAATGCCGATAAACGCATAGTTAACTTTTTCGATTGGCACTTTGTCACCATTTATTTTCAAGCTCCAACCCTTCTCATATGGAATAGGAGTTACAATCATTTCAGCTTTCTCTTCGCTAGTAACTTCTCCCTTCACAAGGCCATTTTCCCATTTTAAAGGTAAGGCTTCCTCCTCGTCGTATCGTTCATGAACTTCACGCAACACCATATAATCCTCATGGAAAATCTGCAAATTCTTTAAGCTGTAATTCCCCTTTGGAAGCTTTAATTTAATGGTGTCATCCGCTTCAACTCGAATCGTAAGGTCATTGATATTCGTCTGATAAATGGAATCAGACTCTTTCCTTAACGTTTGGTAGTCACTCACCTCTAATAGAAACTCATCTTGTTTTCGAATCCCGTCAATATAAAAGGACACATATAGATCTCCATTTTTTATTGGATGATCGAGGGAAATATCGAGCTCACCACCATCTTCCACTACACGAAGCTTCTCTTCATCATAAGTTGCATTTACTGCTTGAATCGAGTAATCATCAATCTCGGTAGCCTCTAATTGTTCAGCTGAATTATTATTGCCCTCTTCCACAATTACTCCTGAGAGCATCGCGTGTTCCCGTTTTAACACAGGCTCCTCCAGCAATTCATTTGCATCATACCTTACATTGGTTTTCCGAAAAGATGGAAGCAGTAATTGATTTTCGTAAGCTGCGTAATGCTCACTATCCAACAATGGCATGAATCCATATGGCACAGTCTTTGTTTCTTTTCCTCTCATATAAAACTGTCCATCAAATAGGCTCATAAGGTTAGCTCTATCTCCAAGTGTTGCATATCTGCTCACACTTTCCCGGTCCATACTAATCTCAGCATAGTGATAATAGAAAAAAAGCAGATTATCATTTAATATACTCGAATATACGCTCATCCCATCATAGTCTTGGACAATTGGTGTATTGTTTCGCATCGGTACCATCCAATCAATTCGACTATGCTCGGTATCTTTATTTTTCTTCATTTCTTCAATGAGCTGTCGTTGTTCTGAAGAATTGTAGATGTCCGAGTTTAACAAAACCGATTCACTAGCCAATTCCCCATCTTTGGGAGGAGTCATTAATCTTACTGCTTGAAACAAATTTGCTGAAATGACCATAATCAAGATAATACTAATAGAAATCGCCGTTTTATTCCTTCGTAAAAAGAAGATAATAATGAAACAAACAGATGCAATCGGGATTATCCAATCAAACTTTTGATCAAATGAATACGTATCATATTCGATAAAGGCAATAGCCAAAAGGGTATAAGCAACAACACCAATCGCAACATCTTTTGCTTTTACTTCCTTGATATGTTGCAAAACAAACGCTGCTACTCCTCCAAAAGCGAGGCAAACGATATATTCCCAGCGATTCTGTGGTGCCGAAAAACCGTTAAACATACTTCCAACATAAGGAACAAAGTGGAGAAACGTTCCCATTATTGATATAGCAGCAAAAAAGCGAAAAATAGGGTATTTATAAAAACGAATAAAACAAACCATCATGACAATAAAAACTGGCAAAAAAAGCACTCGGCTGTCAAATAAAATATTATCGGTAAAATCCAATAACGGAATTATATCCGTATATTCCGGACGATAATTTCCCAAATATGCAGCGATACTCGGAATAAATGCGAACCCACTAATTAGAAATCCAATCAACCCTAAATAACAATATTGTATGATTTGCTTTACTGGACTCTCTTCATTTTTATGAAACTTGATTACAAATCGAAGCAAAATATAAAAGAATGCTAAAAGGAAGTTTACATAAGCAAAATAGAAATTGGTAATGAGATTTGCTGCTACACCAACTACAAAAACTCCCTTGGATTCTTTCTGTATTATTTTCTCCACACCGATTAGTAATAAAATCAACCAAAACATCGCGTCAGTGAAGAAATCCCAATACATTGCATGCCTGAAATACAGAACATTTGTCGCGTAAACAATCGCGCCTAACAATGCAGGTGCAAGTCGAAAATTTATTTTTTTAAAATAGATAGTAGTGATAACGATGATTGCCGCAAGCTTCGCAATACTCATTGGTAAAATTGCTGAAGCCCAGAATGCTAAATCTGGATGATTAATAATATGTAACGTTTCCAATATAAAAATAAAAGCAATATGAAAAATGAAAAAAATATTAGTCGTGTAATAGTAGCTGAGTTGGGAATAAAATCCACCCCCAAGACCAAACGAATCCGAATAAAAGAAATTACCGCTCGTATATTCATCATAAATAAATTTTTTGAATGGAAGCATCTGGGAAAGCCCATCATTATAGCCTGTCATAAGAATGCCTTCTTCTTTTTGAACGATAAAAAATAGATGGCATACTATTGAAATAATTAAAGCAGCGACGACAATAATCATCCATTGCTTCCTATTTTGCTTTTGCATTAATGTAAAATTCTCCTCGTAACGAAAAATGTAACTGGTACTGTGAAAACGACCGCAAAAATTGGCGCAAATGTATTTGGGATATTCCATAGCTCAACTAAAATAAGGAGTAATAACGCTTGTACACCGATGTTAACAACTTGAGTAAGCGGGAACATCAAAAATGATTTTAATGACGGCTTCACTTTATATGTAAAATAAACGTTCAAGAAATAGGAAATGTACATACTGATGATCGTTGCTGCAATATGACTTGATAAATAATGCACACCCAATATCTGTATTAAAATTAAATAGATAACATAATAATGGATTGTATTCATTATCCCCACAAAGACAAAACGGACAAATTCTTTATTCATGAACTCACTTTCTCTTTTTCCTGTTTTTCTGATAAACCCCACGTTCGTGTTGATGGCATAATAGCTCTTACTTCTAAATCCGATCTCCGTGCATTACTTTCATCAATAATATAGTGTGGGCGTTTTTTCGTTTCATTGTAAATCCGACCAATATATTCCCCAATAATTCCCAAACAGAATAATTGAACACCGCCGAGAAAAAGAATTGCAGAAATCGTTGTAAAATATCCCGGCACATCCACACCATTCCATACAATAGAAACAAACGTTATAAGAATATATATAAATGAGATCAAAATCGTAAAGAGTCCTAAATAACAACACAATCTTAATGGTTTCGTGTTAAATGAAAGCATGCCATCCAATGCATATGTAATGAGTGAAGACAGCTTCCATTTGCTTTCTCCTTTTTTGCGGATTACATTTTCATACGTAACAGTGGTTTGGGATAAGCCTATCCAAGAATAGAGACCTTTCGAAAAACGATTCCCTTCACTCAACTTCAGAAGCGCGTCTACCGCTTTCCTACTTAACAAACGGAAATCTCCTTCCCCATCTTGGAGATTGACTGCACTCCATTTATTCATCATCTGGTAGAAGCTTCCCGTGAGGAATTGGCTAAACTTTGATTCGCCTTTTCGATTGCGCTTCGCAATTACCTGGTGGTAGCCTGCCTCGTGCCCTTTTATTAAAGATGAGATCAAATGGGTTGGGTGTTGTAAATCAGTATCCATAATAATGACAGCTTCCCCCCTCGCATGCTCTAAACCAGCATACATTGCCGCCTCTTTACCAAAGTTCCGAGAGAAAGAAACATATCGTACATTATCAGCGCAATATGTAAGATGTTTGATTTTTTCTAACGTGTCATCCGTACTGCCATCATCAATAAATAAAAACTCAAAGGAGTAACATAAATTCTTCGTTTCTGAGGTCAACTGGTCATACAACTCATGAATATTTTCCCCCTCATTATACGCAGGGAGTAAAAATGTAACTAACGGCTTTCCCTTCACTTTACAAATCCCCTTTAGAATTGGATCCTCACAAGAATCATCCAACATACTTTATCTTCAAATTGTACAGGTTAAATATTGAGGAAATATATAGTTAGTTTAAATTATTTGTAAATGACTTCAAGCGAACAGCGTCAGGGGCATCTTGCTATCCTATTACGATCATTAGTTTGATAGATCTTCTTAGATCCGTGCAGTAAATTCATATTTTGTTCCACCTTTCCCTCATAAGAAAGAACCGAGCAAAATCCCCTCGGTTCTTTTTATAACTAGTAAATTCCTCTTCCATCAATTACTACATAACATCCTTATCCCGAACGTCTGAACTTTTACCACCTTTCATAAGCAGCCAAATCCCTAACCCCAATTCACCAAAAACCATTGGAATTGTTAACACCGCCTCCAAAACAGATGTGAAAGCATTCCAGTGGGGGAGAAAGAAATAAAAAGCATGTATCAGCATATATGCCAAGGCCGCTATCCATAACAAGATACTAACCAGTTTTGGAATGAAGTCCGATTGAAAGGCTAAATAACCGACAATTAATAAATGCGCTCCAAAAATAATTAAACCAATCCACCAGGTCATCTCAAACGCTATAAGAAATACATTTGCCATTACAGGAAAACTATCTGTCGTCAAAAAAGAAGCCCTGTTGTTTATAAGGATCGTCACAATAATTAGATTAAGAATTGCTATCCCCAAGATCCCAGCATATGCAAAACGGAGCAACATAGCGAGCAATGATAGATTTTTATGAAGTGGTTGAAGAACAATATAAAGACTCCAAGCTACGACAATATCACATAGAAGAATCACGAGCCATCCTGCGATTCCAGCAATAAATAGCCCTTCGGAAGAAAGCAGGTTTTGAAATGTAGCATCGGTATCACCTTGAATTGCAATCTGCTCCAAAACAAAGCCATAGGAAAATCCTGCAGCAAGCGCCATGATAATAATAGCTATCCCACCTGCTATAGCCACAGTCCGTTGATTAGAACGCTCTTTTTCTAAATTGGTCATACAAAAGCTCCTTTTTTTACCTTTAGTTTAGGAGCTAATGGAGAACCTGTCATTGACTTAAGTTAAGATTCCAGATCTTTTACCAATTCATTGTTCATTCGTCTTTTAATTCTACTTAATGACTCCGGCGTCATACCGAGATAGCTTGCAAGTTGATGTTGAGGAACTCGATTAACGAGGTGAGGGCGTTTCTGTACCATGATTTTATAGCGTTCTTCAGGTTTAGAGTGAATAAAGACGGCGCGTTCTTCTTGGGCTTCACTTAGATAAATTTCCATCATCTTTCTAGTCATTGTCTCTAATTGAGTATACTTGTGGAACATCTTTTCTTCATTATCCAGATCACCAACAACAAGTACACAATCCTCCATGCAAATTAACGAGAAGTCGGACGTATGGTCGTCTTTTGCTAACGTATTAAATCCCAAAATCGCCTGTTCCTCGGTGTAAAAATTGGATGTTACCTCTTTCCCTGCCTCATCTACATAAAACTGTCTTACACACCCTTGCAATGTAAAATAACATTTAGACGTAGGCTTATCCCCTTGTTTCATAAGATAAGATCCCTTCGGATACTCTTCTAAAACAATCGTGTCGACAATTTCCTGTTGCTCCCTTTCGCTTAGTGAGGTAAATGTATCCATATACTTTAAAAGTAACTCCTTCATTGAAATTCATCCTCCTACTTGAACAATCGGATTAATTTATATCAATATTAGCAATCTCACATTCTAAGTTTACTATATTTTCGGTTAATAATACCCATTAATTAAGGTTCCAATCCATACAGACCACACCGTATAGCAATGTTGTTTTATTGTTTGAAACTACAAAAGATTAACACAGATAAAATTGTTTTCGTGTTATCATAAATTGGAACTTCATCCTAACCATCAATACGAAGGGAAGTCAGCATCTTGAAGAGAGAAATTCGTGTTCAGGAAAAGTTTTTAATTGCTGGATACGGTTTGATTTTACTGTTTATGTTTGTTCAGAATTGGGTACTTTGGGTCCATTAAATGACATTCAAGCAATCGCCCAAGAGAACTCTACTAGGGAATTGATTGTTGTCACGTTTATTGGTGTGGTGCAAATTGTCATTTTAATGGTTCTCATCCTATGTTTTATTGGGAGAAGATACCCGATTTGGGCAAAGATTGGGCTCATTATTCATCCTTCATGTATTTTTACAGGGGTACTAATGGCTTGGTGGATACCATATTTCTTTGGGCTTGGCGCGGAGGAAAAGGCGGAAAGATACCAGACGATGTTCGGAAACACACATTCCTTTTTACCTGTAATGCATGGAATTGTTCCGAACACACTTCATACGATATTCCATGTGACACTTTTTCTTTGTATTCTGCTGACGATTTATATCAGTTTTAGAGACCGTAAACGTACTCGTAGCTAGTTTCTATTCAACCCTGAGACTGGTCTGCAGCATTTCCCCTAACATTAGAAAGCTTGGTCTTTGCCATGCCTTTAGGCAAATGCACTAGTTGACTTATGCAGATAGATATTTTATACTTTCTTATCTACCAATAAAAGACTAGCAACATTTGTCGCTAGTCTTTACCCATCTGTCTAATACGCCGATTGTTTATCATTCACTAGTTTATGTTCTTCAATAAAATCTTCTAATACATCATTCAAATTCGGCCCTTCCACTTCGTCTAAATCGTAATATACACGGGTAGACGGCTTGTTAATGGAAATAACACGTGTTAAATCGATTGGGGTTCCGATAATTACTGCATCACAGTCAGCATTATTAATCGTTTTTTCCAGATCCTTTAATTGCTGGTCACCATACCCCATCGCCGGAAGTACGTTTTCAACATGCTGATATTTCTTAAATGTGTCTTGCAGTGTACCAACAGCAAATGGACGTGGATCAATGATTTCAGCAGCACCTAAACGCTCTGCTGCAACTGTTCCTGCACCAAGCTTCATTTCCCCATGCGTAAGTGTTGGGCCATCTTCCACGACCAACACACGTTTTCCAGCAATAAGTTCTGGTTTATCAACCGTAATTGTCGATTCAGCTTTAATAATCGTGCTGTTTGGACTTGCAGCTTTGATATTATTTTCTACAATTTCAATAGCTTCTTCTGATGCACTATCCACTTTGTTAATGATGGACACATCAGTTGTTCGCAGACACACTTCACCTGGATAATACTTCAGCTCATGTCCCGGGCGATGTGGGTCCAAGACTGTAACAGCTAAATCAGGCTCAAAAAAGGAAAAGTCATTATTTCCCCCATCCCATAAAATCACATCACAGCCATCAGGGTCATTTTCTGCCGCTGCCAATATTTCTGCATAATCAACGCCGGCATACACAATGTTTCCACGTGAAACATGTGGTTCATATTCTTCCATTTCTTCAATTGTACAATGATGTTTCTTCAAGTCTTCAACAGACGCAAAGCGTTGCACACGCTGTGCATTTAAATCACCGTAAGGCATTGGATGTCTCACCGCAATAACTTTTAAGCCCTGTTCTAATAATGTTTCAATAATTTTTCTGGACGTTTGACTTTTTCCAGTTCCTGTTCGTACAGCACAAACTGAAATGACCGGCTTTTTACTTTTTAACATCGTGTTATTCGGACCGAGCAATTTGAAATCAGCACCTGCTGCATTTACAATCGCTCCGATGCCCATCACTTCTTCGTAACTAATATCACTAAATGCAAACACACACTCGTTTACCTTTAACTCTTCAATCAACGCTGGTAATTGGTCCTGTGAATAAATCGGAATCCCATTGGGATAGAATTTGCCCGCTAATTCACTCGGATACTTTCGTCCATCAATGTCTGGAATCTGCGCTGCTGTAAAAGCAACAACGTTATATGCTTCATTATCACGGTAATACGTATTAAAATTATGAAAATCTCTTCCGGCCGCACCTATAATAATTATATTCTTAGTTTCCATAGCAATCTCTCCTATAATTACATCAAGTTGTTATAATTATAACTAATAATGAATATTTATACAATGGTGTTTATAAAAATTGTTAGATAGCTTTTTACTGCAATTAAAAAATCCCCTTATAGAAGAGATGGTTTCTATAAGGGAACTTGTATAGAAAACTCTAGGGTTAGACTCTTTTTTCTAACTGACGAACTCTAGCTTCTAATTGTTCGATTCTCTTTTGTAATCTATTCACAATGGGATCTTGCACGGAGTGATTGCTATTCATATAAGGTAGACGTGTGTATGTGTATTCCTCTTTATTTTGAAGATCAAAGTAAGTAAAGGTATAGGTTTTACCAGTGATTTCCTTCACTGTCTCAGCTATTAATTCTTCATATGTCTCCGCAAGTTTATTCGCTGTGGTCCAATCAGGTGTTATTACGTGAATCGTATCATTTTCGACTTCTATCATTGTATTTGAAAACCACGCATTAACCTCTAATTTAAGTATCCTTTTACCAAGTTTGTTTATTACCTCATCCCAGAGCTCAAACCCATCCCCTTCGCCCTTTACTACTTCGGGAGGACAGGTGAACTTGATATTATATTGTTTTCCAGTTACTTCTTCAACTGTTTCAGATAATAATGTATGAGCGTTGTGCTCAAGCCATTTCCTAGCAAATGATGTTCCTGCATGCACCGTAATCGTTTCACTTTCCATTTCAATTGTTGTATTTGAAAACCAGGTATCAAAACTTTTCAAACTTACCTTAGTAGTAATTCTGTTTAGCACCTCTAACCAAAGTTCAAATGGTTCAAGTTCTCTTTTCTGTCTGGAGTTAGAAGTTTCAGCCCAAGAGCTATAGGCATACTTATTTACTTTCTCAGAGCAAGCGTATTCGAACTTATAAGATTTTCCAGTTACCAACTCTACTATTTCAGAAATTAAATCATTATGCTGCGTTTCAATCCAGTCTCTTCCAAATTCATTTGGCGCATATACGGTAATGGTGTCATCTTTCACTTCAATCGAAGTATCCTTAATCCAGGTATCAAAACTAGGTTTCGAGATTTTTTCACGAATTCTGTCTAAGACCTCTGGCCAAATTTCCACTGAGCAGCATCCCCTTATCATCTATTCTTCTTGAATTGTAGTATATTTATTTTACCATCTGACAGGGGAAAGCGTTATAGATATATTAATCTTATATACTACTCTGAACATAATGAGAGCACCTCTGTCAACCAAGCGAAGCAGACAGTAGCATAATCAATCCGTAAACAAGAATTATGAAAGTCCGACAAGTAACAACACATAGCTTTTCATGACAAATTCATCTCTTATTTTCGTAAAATATGTTTCTCCTTTAATATTAATAACCGGAAAATTCGGTCTACTACCCCAAAATCCCATCAATGTGCTTATAAATAGCCTCTATATCGCCTGCCACTCTCGATTCTCTTTCCTCATCCTTTCTCATCTTTTTTTGTGCTTGTTCCAATACTTCTTTCTCCTTTTCTTTTGGAACGACGACAACACCGTCACGATCACCTACGATAATATCCCCTTGTCTGACAACTACACCGCCACAACTGATTGCTATGTTGGAATACCCTGCATCCGACTTACTGCCAGCGACGGTTGTTGTCCCCCGGCAGAACACAGGAAAATCCAACTCCAGAATTCCTTCCACATCCCGAACCACCCCGTTGGTGACCACTCCTTTAATACCTAATGTTTTGGCCATTCCTAATATAAAATCCCCTGCAATTGCTTTTGACGTGTCGTCCTCAGCATCAACGACAAGTACATCCCCAGCATTCGCTTCTCTTATTGCCTTTAGGAATTCCTTGTTCTGTCCTTTTGGGATTTTTACCGTATGTGCTCTACCCGCAATCTTATATTGTTGATCTAATGGTTTTATCGCAAAATCCATCGCATTTTGTCCTGCTAACCCATCCGAAACACAGGTGGATGGAAGCTTAGCAAACTCCTCTACATAATTCACTGTCATCTTACTACCCCTCTCGTTTTATTGTTATGTTTTTTTACGAAATCAACAAACTCCGAAACAATCTTTGTATCTAACAATGCTTCTGAATAATACATCCATGTATGAATATCCACCTGAGTTTGATGCCTATCAAAAAGATCAACGCGAAAGATATCCGTGTTCCCTTCCAGCATCGACGCAGGTAAAAGCGCATACCCCAAGCCTTTAATAACCATTTCTTTACATGCTTCCACACTGTCCACTACCATGCCAATGGTTGGGGCTATTTCATAATGGTCACTCCACCACGATTCAATCAGCGAATTGACAACTGTACCTGTTTGATAATCAATTCTAGGGTAATCAGGAAGTGCATGTAGATCAATCTCATTTCTTGAAAATAAACACATTGGATCTTTAAATAATAAATATTTACTTCCTGCCCATTCATAATCTCCTCGAATAAATCCAACATGAATGTTCTCCGTGTTGATGAGATGTGAGATCTCCTTCCCCCAGCCACTTCGAATATTAAATTCCACTTCCGGATAAGCCGATTGGAAGTCGCGCAAAATGGATGGGAGGTGATATTTAGCAAAATGATTTGTGACACCAATATTTAATTTGCCTTTCATATGTGCATTCATCTTTTCGGTATTCTCTTTAATCCGATTTAATCTGGCATCTATCTCTATTGCCTTTTGCGCCAAATACTCCCCCTCTTTTGTAAATACGATTCCTCTGCTTTTTCTTTTATAAATCGTAATAGTAAACTCCTTCTCGATCTTCTTAATTTTCTTTGTTA
The DNA here is from genome assembly GCF_037983385.1 of Oceanobacillus sp. FSL K6-0127. Taxonomy (NCBI): domain Bacteria; kingdom Bacillati; phylum Bacillota; class Bacilli; order Caryophanales; family Bacillaceae; genus Oceanobacillus; species Oceanobacillus sp. FSL K6-0127. The sequence continues at coordinate 341,547 of NZ_CP150287.1, forward strand.
ATGAAGGCTGGGATATAAAAAATTCCTCAGCTGTTCGTGTGATATTTTTATGTCGATATAACCCTTTAATGATTTTCCAATCCATATCATCCAAGGTAAATCCCTCACTTTCATTCAGATCGTTAATTTATCCGAATACGTCTGAACAATGCTTGGTAATATCCCACCATTATTGTAGTAGTCAACTTCTACGCGGTTATCTAAGCGAGCGGTGGTGTCGAAATAAAACAACTCACCAGTTTCGCGCACTGCCTTTACTTGAATGGTTTTACCTGGGTATAAATCTTCCAGCTGGTTACCGAAATAAAAGGTTTCCGTGCCTATTAGCTGTAATGTTTCTTTATTGGTTCCTTCCATAAATTGCAATGGCAGGACACCCATTCCAAGTAGGTTACTCCGATGAATCCGCTCAAAGCTTTCTGCAATTACCGTTTTCACCCCTAATAGCAATGCCCCCTTTGCAGCCCAGTCTCTGGAACTTCCTGTTCCATATTCTTTTCCTGCAACGACTGTAAGCGGCGTACCGTCTTGTTCATAACGTTTTGCAGCTTCATAAACCGTCATAACCTCATTTGTAGGAAAATACGTTGTATACCCACCTTCCATATCGGGTAAAAGCTGGTTGCGTATTCTTACATTGGCAAAGGCTCCTCTCTGCATTACTTCATAATTGCCGCGCCTTGATGGATAGGAATTAAATTTTCTAGGAGTCACCCCATGCTCCATTAAGTATGTTGCGGCTGGACCATCCGTTTTAATCCTGCCTGCAGGAGAGATGTGATCCGTTGTTATGGAATCACCAAGCATTAATAGAATTCTCGTTCTATCCAGGTTTGACTTCTGAATGACCGCCTGATTAAGAAATGGAGGTTTTCTAATATAAGTCGATTCTGGATCCCATTGGTAGATTTGCCCACTCGGTATCTCCAATTCATTCCAATCCTCGTTACGCGTGAAAATTTGATCGTAATTTTTCTTAAACATACTGGATTCTAATGACGCCTTACGAACTGCTTCAATCTCTTTTGATGTTGGCCAGATATCCTTTAAATACACGGGGCTATTGTTTGTATCATAGCCTAGTGGCTCGCCGTCAAATTCAATATCGACCGTTCCTGCTAATGCATATGCAACAACTAATGGCGGCGATGCAAGATAATTTGCCTTTACCTTCGGATGGATTCTTCCTTCAAAATTCCGGTTGCCAGACAATACGGATGCGACCGTTAAATTATTGTTGCTAACCACTTCATCAACGGCATCGAATAATTCCCCAGAGTTACCAATACATGTCGCGCATCCATAGCCTGCAATGTTAAACCCTAGTTGCTCTAGATAGGCAAGCAATCCAGACTTTTCCAAATATTCGGTAACGACCTTTGAGCCAGGTGTTAAGGATGCTTTCACATAGCTTGGTTTCACCAGATTTCTTTCAATAGCCTTTTTGGCAACTAATCCAGCTCCAATCATCACATTCGGATTCGATGTATTCGTACAGCTTGTGATTGCCGCAATAACAACACTCCCTGCCTTCACTACCTCGTCCTCTATCGCAGCTTCCTTTGCTACTTCATCCTCTGTGAGCCCATATCCACCGGCAGTGACTGGTTTTCGTAAACTGTCTCGAAATCGTTGTTTTAATTCAGATAAATCAACTCGGTCCTGTGGTCGCTTCGGTCCAGCCAGAGATGTAACGACCAAGGAAAGGTCAAGTTCAATCGTATCGGAATAAGCAGGATAAGCTTCATGCTCCTCACGAAAAAGCCGCTGTTTTTGATAATACGTCTGAATGAGGTGTATATCTTCCTCACTGCGCCCTAGCATTCGTAAATAGTCTAATGTTTCATAATCAACCGGGAAGTAGGACATTGTTGCACCAGATTCAGGCGCCATATTGGAAATCGTTGAACGATCAAAAACCGTCAGTGATTTCACACCGTCACCATAAAACTCTACAATTTTTCCAATTACATTTTTCTCCCGCAGCATATTCGTTACAGTAAGAGCAAGATCTGTCGCTGTTGTTCCCTCTGATAATGAGCCGGTTAGCTTAAAACCAATAACTTCCGGACTAATAAAGTACAGGGGATCACCGAGCATCGCTGCTTCCGCCTCGATTCCCCCAACCCCGTAGCCAACAATACCAAGACCGTTAATCATCGTTGTATGGGAATCTGCACCAACAAGTGAATCTGGAAAAATATGAATCTCGTTACCTATCTCTTCCACAACCGCAACTTTAGTCAAATACTCCATGTTGATCTGATGCATAATTCCTGACGAAGGCGGAAACACACGGAATTTATCAAAATTGGACTGGGCCCATTTGAGAAACTGAAATCTTTCTCTATTTCTTTCAAACTCACGCCTCTCATTCATCCTTCTCGCATTCTCAGACCCTGCAAAATCAACCATAACAGAATGGTCTACAACTAAATCTACTGGAATCTTCGGGTTAACCTTGCTTACATCTCCCCCTAATTCAGCAACAGCATCTCTTAATAAAGCAAGATCCACAATCACAGGAATACCTGTAGTGTCGTGCAATAACACACGATACGGTTTGAATGGCATTTCCTTTTTTGAACTTTTGTCGCTAGCCCTGTTTGCTAAATGGTACACATGATCTTCCGTTATTTTCTTACCATCCATATTTCGCAGGGCTGCTTCCAAGAAAACTTTAATCGTATAAGGCAATTGGGAAAAATCCTGGCCGATTTCCTTTTCCAGCTTATGTAATGCATAGTAATAATAGCTAGTTCCATTCAACGTAAAGCTATCTTTTGTATTGGAAAGCTGCTGATTATTCATCGAACATACCCCTTTATGATTTCTTTCATTTGATTATCATTAGTTTAATGTAAACGTAATCATAAATGAAGTATCGATTTTTTATAAATATGCATAAAGAAAAGGCATAACACGAATACGTATAAATACAATGCAGCAGATTCGATCCAAAAAGAGATTTAAATCGATTCCTGAAAATCTACTTCATTGATAAACTCCACAAACGCCCTTACGATATTCAATTCAAACGACTCCTCTTTGTAAAGCATCCAAGAAGAGCGACCAATCGGGGCATCATTTTTATCAATCAAGTCTACTTTATAAAGATCAGGAATATCCTGCACTACCAGCTTTGGCAAAATAGCGTATCCCAACCCTTGCTTCAGCATTTCTCTGCATATATCGGTTTGTCCAACAACCATATGAATATGGGCTCCTGCCGTATAATTTTCCATCCACCACGTATCAATCAATTCTTTTAGCTTATAATCGGTTTTATATTCAATCCGAGGCAGGTTTGGGAGATCTTCTAAACGAATTTCATCCATCGATGCGATACATACTGGTTCCTCAAATAGTAAATGCTTGATCCCCTTCCACGCATAATCCCCTCTGACAAAACTAATATGGACATCTCCTTCCTGCATCATTTTGAAGACATCGCGACTAAACCCACTCGTGACATTAAATTGGACAAGTGGATGCTTTTCCTTGAATTGCTGTAAGAGTTCTGGAAGCTTATACCTTGTCATAAAATTTGCAACACCAAGCTTTAACGTACCAACAATTGGTTCCCGCATACTCGATAAAACGTTCTTCACTTCTTCTACTTGTTTCAAGTATTCGATTCCTTGCTCTGCTAGATACTCTCCCTGCGGTGTTAACTGCGCCCCGCGATTCATTCGGTAGATAATATTGACGTTTAATTCCTTTTCCATTTTTTTAATTCTTACTGTTACTGCTGGCTGAGTCATAAATAATTTCTTTGCGGCGTTTGAAATATTCCCCTCCGTTTTGATCATCGATAGAATATTCCAGTCTTTTTGATTCAAGTAGTTTCCCTCCCCTTTTGCCTTTTAGATAATTTTACCGTATTCTGACATTATTAAAAACATCCTGGAATTTATCACAGCTAAAGACTTATACGCCAACAGTATATAGAACGGAGAAACCAGTACTAGTCCCGCTATGTATCGTGCACCTGCCTTCTATAAACAGTCCCTCCTACTTCAAATAAGGCAAAATCGTATCCAAGGTTTTTTTTAGCTCTGATGCCTGTTGAGCGTATAGCTTCTTCGCTTCAGGATTATCTGTTTCCAGAGAAAAGCTCTCCAAATCTGCCTGGATCTTTTTGAGCGTTGCAGCCACAAGCGGCCTCTCTTCTACAACAGGTCTTCTATATTGATCCTCATATAAATCCACATACATATTGCCCCGCGAATCTATTTGAGCTAAAAAGACATCCTTAATACTTTTGGCTCCTTGCTTCTGTACTTCTCCTTCTAACCATTCCTTTGAATAGCCAAGATTCTCCAAGCTCTTTTTTAATATCTTTCCATCCATTATCAAGATGGTGGGACCATGCTCCTTTTCCAGTGGAATTCCTAGTATTTGGGGTGTAACTGGCTGTTGGTTTGTTTTCAACAATACACTTAGCTGACCATTTGTTTCAAAAACTGCCATCTCTACATCTGATACTTTAAAAGTGCCTTTTTCTCTTAATAGCAATAATAATTCATTGACTGTTAGCAAATTCTTTTTTAAATTCTTATGCAATATCTCCCCGTTCTGTATTAAGATAGTTGCTTTACCGTCTGTAATATTAGAAAAGATTATTGATTTCATACCAACATAGGCTAAAATAATTGGAAATAACCCCCAAATCGTTAAGGACACTAGTCCGTTCACAATTTTAACGTTTTGATCAATTGACAGGGTTGCAGCTATTGAACCAATCGTTATTCCAACACAATAATCAAAAAAAGTAAGCTGTGAAATTTGCTTCTTTCCCATAACCCTAGTCATTAGTAATAATAAAAAGAAAGCAACTATTGACCGAATAAGAATCAAGACGACCTCAGGCATGATCCAATCTCCCGCCTTTCTAAAATTCAAATATATATTCGTATTATGGGCAATCTATGTATAACCATTCATCAAATACGGAGGGGCAATTAGGTATGAAAAAGATAAAAATCCTATTAGCATTTTTAGCTATTCTGCTAGCTGGCTGCACCAATCAAGTCGGAGGAGATTATTTCTTTAACCACATTGATCAGATTGAACAGGAAATAGACCAATCAAATTGGGACAAGATTGCGGTCCAAACAGATGAGTTAAAAAAGATGTACAAAAAAAATAGATGGAAAATACAGCTGCTAGGTGATGAAGGTGAGTATGAGGAACTGCATATAAGCATCAACATTCTAATCGCTGCAGTTCTGGAAGAAGATTCAACAAGCGCTAGACTTGAGCTCGCTACAGTCAGATCAATTCTAGAGGATATTTATTCTTTGTAGATAGTGCCAGTATTTTACCAAGAAAGCCCGATGGTTGATATTGTAAAAGCTGTAATATATCAGATTCCCTATAGCGTAAAAACAGGTCAAACACTGTCACTAGTCCTAAGCTAAGGTATTAAAATCCATTTGGGTTCTCTCTTCTTCTTGCTATAAATATCATCCTCCTTATCCCCCTTATTCATTATCATTCAAAACCACACACTATCTCCGTTTTCCCTAAAACCTTTTCAGAAATAAATTCCAATAAATACGGGTAATCTATAATTATCTAAATAAAGAAACGGAGGTCTTCAACATAAATAAATTATTTGCGATTTTCGTTGTCCTTGGAATACCACTTTCTATCATTGGCTCGATCTTTCATTGGTCTGCCATCATGATGTTTATCATTTATTGTTTGACAATTGTTGCCTTAGCTGGCTTTATCGGCCGTGCCACCGAGAGCCTGGCAATTGTTTTAGGGCCAAGAGCTGGTGGTCTGCTAAATGCAACCTTTGGAAATGCAGTTGAACTTATTATTTCTATTTTCGCATTAAAAGCCGGGCTTATTGGAATTGTGCTCGCTTCGTTAACAGGCTCTGTATTAGGTAACTTACTGCTTGTCGGTGGGCTATCTTTCTTTGTTGGTGGTCTGAAATATAAACGGCAATCCTTTAATATCTACGAAGCACGTCATAATGCAGGGCTGTTAATCTTTGCAGTCATTGTCGCCTTTGTAATTCCTGAGGTGTTTACACATACGATGAATGAGAAAGACACAATGGTTTTAAGTGTTGGGATTTCCATTATTTTAATCGTCCTCTATTTGGCGGCATTGTTATTTAAATTTGTCACCCACCGCGGGGTTTACCAAGCAGATGAAACACAAAGTGAAGTCGTTCATGAGGAAGAACCAGAATGGGGGAAAACAAAAGCAATCGTAATTCTGGCACTTGCAACAGTTGCCGTTGCTTATGTTTCGGAACATTTAGTGTCCACATTTGATATCGTCGGAGCGACATTTGGCTGGTCCGAATTATTTATTGGGATTATTATTGTTGCGATTGTTGGAAATGCTGCAGAGCATGCCTCAGCAATTATCATGGCGTATAAAAATAAAATGGATGTTGCGGTCGAAATTGCCGTTGGCTCCACCCTCCAAGTCGCCATGTTTGTTTTGCCGATTCTTGTTTTGCTATCCCTGTTCTTTCCGACGCCCATGCCACTCGTTTTCACATGGCCGGAATTAATCAGTATGGTGACAGCTGTGTTATTAATGATTACGTTATCCAATGACGGGGATTCCAATTGGTTTGATGGACTTGCCTTACTTGCAGCGTATGTGATTATGGGATTTGGGTTTTACTTTATTTAAGGAATTCAATTTATTTAACAGGCAAAACGTACAAAAGGCCGTAACCTTCATCTAGCTAGGGTTACGAGCCTTTTTCTCGGAAACTTCACACTTTAACTTCAACAATCTCTACCCAATACGAAATAATACGTTCTCTTTTTCAGTAGAATCCATACTCTTTAATGCTTCGCTCAGCTTCTCTCTCGCCTGATAAATAGAGGTACGCACTTCGGATTTAGTAGTATGGAGAACTTCACTAATCTCCTGGTCAGATAAGTGATACCAAGTCTCTAGAATGACAGCCACCCGTTTGTTAAAAGGAACGTGCTGCAGCAAGGGGAGAATACCTTTAGCAGAATTCACTTCGCCCGTACTAAAGCCTTCCATAAATTGTTCTTGTGTTAGACAAACCATTGATTGATATAACCATATTGAAAATTTTTTATCCTCAGTAAAATAATCATCCATGTGAGCATAAACGTACAGAAATGTCTCATTGGCAATCTCTTCCGCTTTCTCCTCGTTGCCCATCAACAAGATACAGAGATTATAAACCGATTGCTGGTAGTGCTGAACAAGCTTTTCAAACGCTTTAACATTTCCTTTCCTTACCCGCTTTATGATATGTTTTCCAATCTCCTTCAATCTTCTCCCCTCGCTTTCTTTTTCACTATGAAACTGCCCTCTTGTCTGGTACTTCTACCTGGGAAAATACCACCGTTACAATAGTTCCTGTATTTTCTTCAGATTCCACAAGGATTGAACCTTGATGCAGCTTTGCAATTTGCAATGCAATGCTCATACCAAGACCAGTACCTTCCATACTCTCTTCTGTATTCGTTCCACGATAGTACCGACTAAATAAATTCTCCTTCGTCTCCTCATCCATACCTAGACCATTATCAATCACCCTAATTTTAAGCTCTTGATTATTTGCTGTTTCATCTACGCGAATTACGACGGAGGTTCCTGGCGGGTTATGCTTCATCGCATTATAAATTAAGTTATCGATCATTCGCTCAAACAATCGTTCATTCATTTGTACAACTCGATTCGATTTCAATGGCTTAAACGAAATGGAATATTCTTGGAACGTGATGTCATTGGTAAATTTTCTTATTACCTTCTCCAAAAACGAATTAATCTCCACCGTTTGGAGTGAAACAAGTGCAGCATTATTCTTCAGTTGGAAGCTAAGGGTAAAGTCTTCAATCAGCTTTACCATATAATCACTTTTTTCATAGATTGTTTTTCCAATATCTTTTAGCTCTTGCTGGGACCACTCGTATTCTCCACTTTCTAATAATCTCCCATATCCTTCCATTGTCGTAAGTGGGGTACGCAGGTCATGGGAAATGCCTGCCATCCATTCCTCTCTCGTCTTTTCCAATTGCTCGCGTTCTTTTTTCGAAGCATCAAGCTTTTGTGCCATATCATAAAAGGCATAGAAGACTTCTCGATACAACCTGTAACGCCACTTGATCTTTCCATTTTTCCTAAAAATATGCTTCTTCTCACGCTCTGTTAAAACCTCATCATATTGGCCATTTCCCATTCTGCCTAGCCAGTTTGCAAAAACCAATAATGGATTCCCATATCTGAAACCATTCCAAATGGAAATTACAATTGTAATAAGCAGTACAATTGCTGCCGTAATAAGCAGACCGATTAACGTTGCTTGATACGTTTTTAGATTAATTTCTCCTTTATGCACATTTGGTGTATACAGAACCCATAAATCACCTGTCTCGGTATCACGATATGTCTGCTGCTTGGTCGAATACATATCTGGAGATATACCTCGTTTAAAAGCATCTAACGGTAATTCCTCTTCACGTTCTGCTTCCCCAAGCGATATTCTCTGTTCCCCATTACTCCCATAAATCTCAAGGGTTCCTTCGACCTCTAATAACTTTTCATTTACTGCAGCAGTGTCCTGCTTGGCGATCGTCCCATTATCGTTATATGTCTCAACAAGTTCATCCAGTGAGATGCCTGATTCCGGTTCATGCCCCAAAACAAATAAATAATCCGTCTCATAAAACGTCTCCAAATAAAAGGTTAGCTCATACCCCTTATAGGATTCGTTTTCTTTCATGAGCAGTAAATCATGCATACTATAATGATCCGGGAAATCATTCGGTACATTTCCAGCATCAATTACGTCACCTTGTTTATTAATGATCTGCACCCAAATATCTTCATCAAGCCCTTCACTCCACCCCTCACGCATTTCCAAGTCTCGAAATGATTCACCAGCATCCAGCATGGAAATTTCTTCAAGCATTGTATAATAATAATTATGTCCAGCTTGATCCTCTGTCATCAATCCAATGGTAAGTACTAATGTAATTGCAACAACAATTACCATTAAAATGGCAATCGAAATAAATTGAATGGAAAAATGCATAAACAGACGTCTTCTAAGCTTTTTCATCTAACATGTTCCTTCACTAGCTTGTATCCTAATCCTCGAACCGTTGTTAAATAGGTTGGCTTACTTGGATTTTCTTCAATTCTCTCTCTGATTCTTCTAATATGTACAGACACTGTATTTTCATCGACATAGTGGTCGAACCCCCATACTGCATCGAGTAGTGCTGACTTTGAAAAAACCTGATTCGGATGTTTACAAAGGTAAAGTAATAGCAAATATACCTGTGTCGGGCAGGACACAACTTTTTCATTCACGATTAGCTCCCCTGCTTGTTCATCCAGTACAAAGCGACCAAAATCATACCGCTTGGTTGGCATTGTATTTTTTTCTGCCTTTGGATGAGATTCAGTTCTTCTAAGATGCGCCTTGATTCTTGCTGCTACCTCCAATGGATTAAATGGCTTTGTTACATAGTCGTCTCCACCCGTTGCAAAACCGGTAAGGACATCCAAGTCAGAAACTCGTGCCGTCAGAAAGAGAATATACGCGCTCGTTAGCTCTCTCATTTTCGGACTGAGATCAAATCCACTGCCATCTGGAAGCATCACGTCCAAAATAATAATGTCAATAGGATGCTCCGCAACAAAGGATAATGCTTCCTTTCCTGTAAAAGCGGTATATATATGTTCAAATCCTTCTTTTCTTAACATTAACTCCAACATTTTTACGATGGCTTTTTCATCATCCACAATTAAAATATGTGTCTCATTTCCCATATTTTCCACCTCAACGACATTCTACCACGGAAAGTTTACGATTAGTTGAACAATATTAAGGAATACGTTATAAATTGTTAAGATTCTGTTCAATTACGGGAAATTTAAGACTGATACCTTAAATGTATAACGAACAGAGAGGAAGTACGTGCATGAAACGAAGAATAAGTACAATTGATGGATTAAGAGGTTTTAGTTTACTCGGAATTCTGATCGCGAATATGCTGATTTTCCAATATGGGATATTTGGCAAGGATAGTCCTGAGCATTTTCAACTATCTTCACCCGATACGGTTGCCTATGTGTGGACAAAGATTTTTGTAGAAGGAAGCTTCCTGCCTATTTTCATGTTTTTATTTGGCTATTCCTTGATTAAGCTAAAAGAAAAGCTAGAAAGAAATCAGTTAAAAGTAAAAAGACATCTCGTACGACGGTTTCTCCTATTCTTTGCGTTTGGACTGTTCCATTCCATTTTCATTTGGGAAGGGGATATCCTGGGGGCGTATAGTTTGATCGGCTTTTTAATGCTACTTTTTATAAATCGGAAAAAGAAAACCTTGCTCGTTTGGGCGATTGTGCTATTCGTCTTAACCTCTCTCATGGGATTCGGTGAGATTGAACAAACGGAAAAAGACATACAACTCATGGAATCTTATATCCTGGAGGAAACGGAGGCTTATTCAAGCGATCGTTATGCCGATGCATTCGCATTTCGACAAAGCGGAGAATTGCCTTTTGATTTACCGGAATTCTTTTATGTGCTAATGCTTGTTCTCACTCCCCTTTTAATTGCGCCACTTACGTTACTTGGAATGTACGCCGCAAAGCGCAATTGGTTTACGAATCCAAAACAGGAGAGAAAATGGTATATTCGAGGTGCAATGGGGTTTGGAATAACAGGTTTATTGCTCAAAAGCTCCCATTATATTATCCATGATCCTAGTTGGACGGAAGGTGCTTACAGTATCGGGGCAATCTTCTTAGCGCTTGGTTATATTTTCGGCTTTGCGATTCTTTATACAAAGGAAGCAGGGAAATTCCTGTCCTCCTTTGAAAAAGTCGGGCAATTATCTCTTACAAATTACCTAACACAAAGTATTATCTGTACAGTTATTTTTTATGGATATGGACTAGGGCTCTTTGCGAAGATGGGAGTTTTCCTGGGCATTCTGTTAGCGTTCGTTATTTTCGTTTTGCAAATTGTTTTCAGCCAGCTTTACTTGAAGTGCTTTAGAACGGGACCGTTTGAAAAGATCATGCGGATTGGCAGTTATTTTTCTTTGAAGGGGCAGGTGAAGCAAAAGAGAAGGAAGAAAGAAAGCGCAGCCTAAGAAAATTAGATTGAATAGTTAAAGACTTGGAATATCCAAGTCTTTTTTTGTGTCAAACCAATCCATTAAAAAGACGAACGCAGATATCTCCTGTTGGGAATAAATTTTCATTATTATCTCCTGAGGAGACATGGTTGAATTATTTCGAATATACAAGTATCATGGTTGTATAGTTTGTTTGGTTGTCAAACTATTAGCGAACATCACGACAGGGGTAATTTAACCTACTAGATGTAAGCGCTAAACTATAAATGTTATCGCTTTCGTAATTTCAACCAAAAAAAGCGTGAGAAAACCGTTCATTAGAACACACAACACGAAAAAATCCAGGGAGGGTATATGGTGAAGAAATCTGTCATTACGTTATTTACAGTATTACTATTGTTTATACTTGCAGGATGTCAAGGTGATTCTGATCAAACTAAAGCTATTGAACTGAAACTAGCGCATAACTTACCGCTTGAACACCCCGTCCATTTATCACTAGCAGAATTTGCGAGACTTGTAGAAGAAAAATCCAGCGAGGAAATAAAGGTAAAAATTTACCCAAATGCGCAATTAGGCAGTGAACGAGAAGTAATTGAATTAACACAAACCGGTGCGGTTGATTTAGCGAAAGTGAGCGCAAGTCAATTAGAAGGGTTTGAATCCGATTATTCGATTTTTAGCCTTCCATATATCTTTGAAGATTACGAAACCTATGAAAAAGTCATGAATAATGAAAAAGTAACAGATAAATTGTATAACCAAACAGAAGATATAGGCTTTATCGCGTTAACTTATTATAATGCAGGACAAAGACACCTTTATACGAAAGATAGAGAAGTACATGATGTGAACGACATGAGAGGTCTGAAAGTGCGGGTACAACCCAGTCAAACGAGCGTTCAAATGATTAATGCTTTTGGCGGGATCCCAACAGCAATGGATTATGGTGAAGTGTATACCGCTATACAATCTGGTGTTATCGATGCAGCTGAAAATAATGAAACCGCATTAGTAGGAAACAACCATGGTGAGGTTGCAAAATACTTTATGTATACTGGCCACCAAATTGTACCTGACATGTTTATCATGAATGCAACTAAATTTAATCAATTATCCGATGACCATCAACAGGTTATTAAAGAAGCTGCTCAGGAATCCACGCTATATCATGAAGATGTATGGGCAAAAACCATTGAAGAACAAACAGAGATAGCAAAGGATGAAATGGGTGTTAATTTTATTGAAGTGGATAAAACCCCATTTATCGATGCTGTGCAACCGCTTCACGAACAGTTTGCTAAGGACGAAAAGACAAAGGAAATTTACCAATTAATACAGGAGGCGAAACAAGATGAATAAAGCAAAAAAATGGGTCGACAAGCTCTTACTAAGCCTCTCCTCTCTGTTAATCATTGCCATGGTTGTGCTTTCGATTTGGCAAGTGGTAGCAAGGTATGTACTCAGCATTCCTTCCCCAGCTACCGAGGAAATAACGAGATTTATGCTTATCTGGTTTGGACTATTAGCTGCTTCCTATGTATTTGGAGCTAAAAAACATATTGCTATTCTCTTCTTTAGAGAAAAATTTGCTGCTAAAACGCAAATCTCTATCGAAAGAATAACGGACACACTAGTTATATTGGTTGCATCTATCCTTATGGTTTATGGTGGAATTAAAGTCGTCATGCTTACTATTGCCCAAACTGCTCCGGCAACGGGGATTTCAATGGCATTTGTTTACATGTCGTTACCATTAAGTGGCTTATTTATCATCTTTTACACGATCCATGGTATGTTAACCAATAAAATCAAGGAGAATCAGGAGGTGGGAGTATAATGATGGCGATTGCAGGTACGATTCTTTTTATAAGTTTTATTCTTTTATTATTAGTTGGAGCTCCCATCGCAATTGCGATTATATTAAGTTCTGTCATCACTTTTTTCACTGTGCTGCCTTTTGACGTCGCATTAATGACATCTGCCCAACGAATGATTACTGGAATTGATAACTTTACAATGCTGGCAATCCCTCTATTTGTATTAGCTGGGATTATTATGAATAACGGTGGGATTGCATTTCGTCTCGTGAACTTTGCTAAAGTATTAGTAGGTAAGTTGCCTGGATCTTTAGCACATACGAATGCTGTTGGGAATATGCTATTCGGCTCCATCGCTGGTTCTAGTGTGGCAGCCGCAGCGGCAATGGGACGGATTATGGGTCCAATGCAAGAAAAGCAAGGATACAAGAAGACATACTCAGCAGCTGTTAATATCGCATCCGCTCCAACAGGGTTGATTATTCCACCAAGCTCTGTCGTAATTGTTTATTCACTCGTCAGTGGCGGAACTTCAGTTGCTGCATTATTTATGGCTGGGTACATCCCAGGTATTCTATGGGGTATAGCAGTTATGATTGTTGCCTATTTCATGGCAAAAAAAGAAAATTACCCTGTTTCTACATTACCTAGCATTAAAGATATTTTATATATAATTGGTAGCGCTATCCCTAGTCTCTTTTTAATTGTCATTGTAATTGGTGGTATAGTTGCCGGAATATTCACCGCTACAGAAGGCGCAGCAGTTGCCGTTCTCTATTCCACGATACTAGCAATTATTTATAAGGGGCTGAAATGGAGGGATATCCCAGCTATACTAAAGGAAACCATTGAAATAACGGGGATGATTCTTTTCCTTATTACGTCATCTGCTTTATTCTCACTTGTCATGTCGTATTTAGGCTTACCAGAGGCTATTAGTAACGCATTATTATCCATAACAGAAAATCAAATTGGGATTCTCTTAATTATGATTCTAATTCTGCTTTTAGTAGGGACCTTTATGGATATTACGCCAGCAGTACTGATCTTTACTCCTATCTTTTTGCCGGTTGCAGAAACGTTCGGAATGGATCCTGTTCATTTTGGAATGATTCTATGCTTCGCCCTTTGTATTGGTAATATGACACCACCTGTTGGCAGTGCCTTATTTGTTGGAGCATCTGTAGCGAACGTAAGAATTGAACAAGTGATTGGAACATTAATTCCATACTTTGTGGCTGTCATTATCGTATTGTTACTTGTAACCTTTATTCCGCAGCTTTCCCTGTTCTTACCAAATCTATTTAATTTATAGCAGAGTCAGTTGGGTATAGATTGTTCCAAGCTGTAATATATGAAGGGGGCAGGGTCCGTTTACCTGCCCCCATTTCTTGTTCATGGACACCCTCCCTCTAGTTATCCCCTTTCCATACTGGCAAACTACTATAATTATCTTAAATTTACCCTAAAGTTTTGTAATTAAAATGAAAGGGAATGCAATAATTAATGAATCTAGCAGTGATTTACAATTCCTCAAAACGTACAGTTGAAATTGATCAATTTCCAGTATGCAGAGCGACGTGTTAAGGGAAAGTCCCCTGGTAAAAATATTAAACTAACAAAGGAGTGCTCACATGCCAACATACAACAAACTAGTTCGAGACCGAATCCCTGAAATCTTAAAAAACGCTGGCAAGGACCTAAAAACAGAAACACTAAATCATGATCGTTATATTCTTGAACTCAAGAAAAAATTAAGTGAGGAAGTAGGAGAATATCAGAGTGCTTCAACGAAGGAAGAAGAGTTGGAAGAACTGGCGGATATTTTGGAATTAGTCCATTCCCTTCTAGGTATACACGGAGCTTCTTTTGATGAATTAGAACAAATCCGGGCTGATAAAGCAGCTAAACGTGGAGGCTTTGATGAAAAAACCTTTCTAATTGAGGCTGATGATTAGAATAATGGCTAAATGGACAGCGGGGACAGATCCACTGTCCCCTATTCCTACTTCTTTTTCAATCGAAATAAATCAATCGACTTATACCCTTGAGATAAGATATCAACCATTTGCGCTTGGCGTTTATCCCGTGTTTTCTGTTGCTTCGCAGAAAAGATATAGCGAGCCCAATCTTTTTGATAACCCGGGGTTAACCCCTTGTAAAACTGGAGTTCATTTGGATAATCTCCTAAAATTCTTTCTATGTCTTTCACATTATCCTTATAATCTGCTACACACTGACTTGCAGCAGAAGACTTTTTAGTGCTCTTTTTGTCTCGTTTTAACCCTACAACAGTAAACACATCATCCATACTTACCATCCGAGAAAATTTCAAATCGCTGTTTTCCGCATATCCATCTTCGTCCACTTTCAAAGCAGGAAAGATTTCATCCCGATGCACAAAGCTTTCATAGCGCTTATTTCCCTTTTTCGGATACGCAAAAAACAAGTAGCCTTTTTCGAGTAATTGCTCTTCTTTAATGATACATCGTGTATGCTCCACCATCTCGTCAATTGTTTCTACAAAGACAAAAATCGCATCATGTTCTCCAGCCAATGTCGTTTTGTATCCATCAAAAATAGCATAATCGTCCGGCTCGCCAAGAACAGCCATGTTTACGTATTTATTTAAATTTAACTTGTTGATAATTGTCATCAAGATACCCACTCTTTCATTTAAGAATCAGCTATTAGAAGTATAACACGTCCATATAAAGATTTTAAGGATCCCCCCTGGTACGTTTTCTCTCGTAATTTGGTAAATCTTGTTTGTTTCAAATCAATCACTTATACTAAAATTATCAAAAGGTTTCGTCTATGTATTTAAGGAACAAAAGAGGAGGAAAAAGTATGAAGCTAGGCGCATTTTCTGTAAGTTTAACGGTTAAAGACATTCATGTATCAAAATCCTTTTACGAGAATCTTGGATTTGAAACACTGGGTGGGGATATTACACAAAATTGGCTTATTATGAAAAATGGAGATTGCGTAATCGGAATTTTTCAGGGCATGTTTGAGAAGAATATTTTAACCTTTAATCCTGGTTGGGATCAAAATGCAAAAAATCTCGATTCATTTACAGACGTCCGAGAGCTTCAGAAGCAGCTTAAGGAAAAAGGGATAAAATTGACAACCGAAGCCGACGTGGCAAGTGAAGGGCCTGCACATTTCACCATTGAAGATCCAGACGGAAATCAGATCCTTGTAGATCAACATCGATAGAAATACAGTAAATAAAAAAGCCTTTTGCCCAGTATCATTACATACAAAGCAAAAGGCTTACTAGGGTTATTACAATAGATGCTACTTGGCATTCTCATCTGGTTGATGGATTCCAAATATATTTCCCTCTGTATCATGATAGTAGCCTTGCCATGCCATACCGGGAAGGGCATGCTTTGGCCTTGCTACCTTGCCTCCATTATTAATAATTTTCGTATCCGTTGAATCATAATCTTCAACACCCATTGTACAAGCATAAGCATTCAAAGCCTGGTTGATTTCTGGCGAAGCACTTTGACGCTGCATCAAAGCTCCATTAATACCAAGTTCATTATCATCGCCAGTCACTGCTCCGAAGTAAGGCATCCCAGCATAGTCACTCCAATCTTCAAATGTCCATCCGAATACCTCACCATAAAACTTCTTCGCTCTTTCCATATCATCCACATGAATTTCGAAATGAATTAATCTCCCCATAGCAGCCTCCATTTTTCGTATTTGGCTTTCTTCTATCAAACTGTACGCACTAGAATTGGTGCCTCTCATTATTATTATAATGAACGCAGGGGATTATTCAACCAATATAAAAGATTATGAATATTATTTTCTTGTAAATTTTAAATTTAATGTATGTATTGGCACATCAAGAAGCCCTCTACCACATAGAGGACTTCTGAAAAGCTTTAATTTTTAGCGCTGCAACTTAATCATCATCATGTTCATTATCGTCATCTTCTTCGTCGTCTCCATCGCCGTTGTCATCATCGTCACGATCATCTTCGTCTTCACTCTCAACAGCAATTACATCTCCTGTTTCTGCATCAATTAAGATCTCATATTCATTTCCATCTCTTGCATCTACTTCCACTTCATAGAAAAGGTAGCCATCCTCATCTTCCAATTCAACTTCTTCTACCGTTCCAGGTACTCTTGTTAATGCAATCTCTTTACTTTCCTCTACCGTTATATTGACTTCCTGCAATTCCTCATAGCGATCATCCGAATCAGCCGACACAGTCATACCAGTTGCTGCAGTTCCAATCATTACAACAGCGATTGATGGAATAGCATGCTTCTTCCACTTTTTCATTTTGAATACCTCCTCGTTTTATTTTGTTACACTCCTATCCTAATCTATGAATGTAAAGAGAGTTTGAATTATCGATGTTAATCCAATTAAAAGTTATTACAGTTGTTTTAATCATTGAATTACTAGTGTGAGTGGACTTATTTTCTATTAATACAGCTGTATATAGGCTTAAGGCAGGAATTCAGACTGAAGAAGTATTTCAATATGATAACGGGTTATAAATCGAGTAATATATTTCCTTGTCTTGCGCTCAATTTGTAAATGTCAGCTATATATCATATTACAAATGAAGTTAAGCTTTCTTCTTATTCAACAAATTTCGAAAAGATGCTATACTAATAATAGTTTTCTTTCCAAGGAGGCATCAAAATGGACGCATTCTTTTGTAATGCTTACTCTAGACCACAACCTTTACAGGTCAAAGAGGTCTAGGAAACGATGATAAATAATGAATGATCTCTTTAGGCCTATACCTATATATAAAGCCTACTACAATGGAGTGATTTCAAATGGAAAAACAAACAATTCAGCCGTTTTTAACAGTCGCAAACTATCATTTTATCGAGCAGCAAATGCATAAAATTCTACAAGCACTTGCAACAACGAAAGATAAAGATGTCATCTCTGCTGTTCGTGATATTGTTGATGGTGATATTACAGCAACATTAATGCTTTCTGAGGCAGAAGAACAGCTAATCAGGCAGGTTTCCAATGTGACTAGTCGTGAACAAGGTGAAGCTTATTTAGAGCAATTAAAACCTTACGTCGTCCCTTTTAAAGCTGTCACTGCAAATGCAGTGAAAAGCCTATTTAAAAAGGAAAAAAAGCTAAAGTTGCCAAAGCTTGAAGAAATAGATTTCCAGCAGGTTTGTTACTTGGCTTGGAATGATCTGGGGACTCACCGAAGATATGTCATTATTGAACAAGATGATCAACTTAAAGCGATTAAGGGGACTTTCTCTACCAATACAATTAAAGGGGTATGTTCCATTTGTAACCGTCTATCCGATGTTAATCTATTTACTACATCTGTAAAAGGACGAGTCGCTGGTACGTTCAAAAATCATAGTAATTATATTTGTGCGGATAGCCAAGAATGTAATCAGCATGTAACGGATGTGGAAAAAATGCAAGCATTTTTTGAGCGTATGACGCAATAAAATAAATACCCGCTTATTAATAAGCGCAAAAAAGTGGATTTGAAGATGTCAAATCCACTTTTCCATAATTATTCGTAAGATAAATCTGTTTTTAACAGTGAATATATATTGATATCAACAAAGTTTCCTTTTGATTTTTCGTATTGTCTTAATGTCCCCTCAAATGTGAAGTTCAATTTTTGCAGTACGTGTATGGAATTTATATTTGCTGGTTCTACCTTTGCTTCTATTCTATTGAGCTGTAAATTTCCAAAAGCAAGGTTTATTAATGCCCGAATTCCTTCCGGTGCATAGCCCAACCCCCAATGGATTTTAGCAATATCATACCCTATTTCTGCTCGGGCGTTCTCGAAATCAATAGAATTAAAACCACACGTTCCAATAATTTCATAGGTTTTTAAATCGATCATAATGTAGCGGATCGCTTGGTTTGTCTGAGATAATTCATCGAGTAATTCAATCATTTCTTTTGCCTGTGTTTCATTTGTAAAACGAGAAATGTTCATGAATTTTGTAACATCTGCGTCAGTCCAGATGTTAAATAAGGCTGCTGAATCGGACACTTTTATTTTACGTAAATGCAACCTCTTCGTGAATAGTTCTTTTTTCAATACTTTTACCTCCAATAATTTTAAATCAGTTGGATGAAAAAATATTGCCATCTGCGCATAATTCAGTCCCTTCAACATTAGATAGCCTTATTATAGTGGTTGCTTTGAAA
The DNA here is from genome assembly GCF_037983385.1 of Oceanobacillus sp. FSL K6-0127. Classification (NCBI taxonomy): domain Bacteria; kingdom Bacillati; phylum Bacillota; class Bacilli; order Caryophanales; family Bacillaceae; genus Oceanobacillus; species Oceanobacillus sp. FSL K6-0127. The sequence goes on from NZ_CP150287.1 coordinate 360,674, forward strand.
GACATCAACTATCGTAAATGTTCAGGTAGGGTATTTTTATGTGACTTCTTTTGTAATTCAGCAAAAATAGTTTCTTGCTGTTCGGGTGATAGTTGTTCCCTATTTAATTGTCTTGGTTGTTCATTGTACTGTATTTGTTGATGCAGCTGATTTTGTAGGTCCTCAATCAAGCCTGTTAATTGCTTAAATTCCTTCTTTGTCACTGGCTGGACATCTTCTTTCAAGACTAATCCAACCTGCCCATTCGGTTCTAATGTCGCCCATTGAACATCATCCAATCGTTGAACACCTTGTTGGCGCAATTCCATTTCTAGCTGATCAACTGTCATCCTTAACTTTTTTAAATTCTGTTCTTGTAAGATACCATTATTAATTAATACTTTCGATTTACCTGTAATAATTTTTTCGAATACATCCCCTTTGATTTGAAGAAACTCCATTACAACCAATGTCAAAACAAGGATTAGCCCAACGAGTAACGTACTCCATATATCTTCACCTGCTATTGGCTGTATAAGTAATGAACCAATTCCAATCATGATTACAGTTTGTGTGAGCGTCATTTGGGAGATTGATTTTCTACCTGCAATTCGTAATAAAAATGTTCCGCCAACGATAATGATTATGGCCTTCCATAACATAATAAATGCCATTCCAATCTGAGGTTCCCCTTCCTTTTCTTTTTAGTTTTGGTTGCAAAACCTTTTTTATACTGTTTAATCTCGCATTTTGATTACATCTAATATAGAAAATCATTGTTATAGCAATTAAATGATGAAATTATCTTTTATTTCCTATTGACTTTATAATGAAATCGCTTTATTATTTATGTAACGGGTTACACATTCCGTTTTTTATTTTTATCCGGCATGTAACCCGTTACATATATTACTTAAAAAGGAGTATGCTTATGGCAACTATTAGAGATGTTGCTAAATTAGCAAATGTTTCAGTAGCAACAGTATCTCGAGTGATAAATAAAAATGGTTATGTTAATGAAAGCACCATGCAAAGAGTTCGACAGGCGATTGAGCAATTGAACTATCGTCCAAATGATGTTGCCCGCAGTCTTTTCAAAGGTAAATCAAAGATGATTGCTTTGTTTGTTCCTGACATTATGAACCCCTTCTTCCCTGAATTAGCTCGAGCGGTGGAAGACATTTCCAATAAGCATGGCTACACATTTATTTTATGTAATACAGATAATCAGAATGATAAAGAAATAGCTTACCTTAATGCTCTTTTGCAAAAATCTATTGATGGCATCATTCTAGTTTCAAGTACGATGACACCAAATCAAGTTAAAGATATGAAAGTCCCAATGATAGCACTTGACCGAAAGATCAATCCCGATTTAATTTCTGTTACTGTAAATAACTATGAAGGAGCCAGACAGGCAGTTCAATATTTAAAAAATCAAGGCTGCAAACGAATCGCTCACGTTTCTGGCCCTGAGAATATAAGTAATGCCAGAGAACGATTTAAAGGTTATTTAGACGAAGTTAGGGATGAAGAATGGTTCCATAGTGACTTCATATGTGTAGGAAATTATGCTGTGAATGAAGCTTTTGAAGCAACAAAGAATTTGTTAAAGATGAATCCTGAAATAGACGGAATTTTTGTAGCAAATGATTTAATGGGTGTTGGTGTGTTAAAGGCTGCTGAATCGTTAAAGATTAAGATACCAAATGAGTTATCCGTTATTGGATTTGACGGGATAGAGCTGGGAAACATCACATCTCCTTCTCTAACTACTATGGCACAACCGATTTATAGTATTGGGAAAAGAGCAGCTGAGATACTTATTCAAAAGATTGAACATCCTAATACAGTTATTAAATCAGAAGAGCACAAGGTTAAATTAACTACTAGAGAATCAACATGAAAAGGAGCTAAGATGATGAACAGTCATCCCCGCGTTTGCGTTATAGGAAGCATTAATATGGATTTAGTGACTACAACTAAAAAAATACCTAAGAAAGGTGAAACTGTATTAGGAGAGAGATTTGAAACTTTTCCCGGTGGAAAAGGGGCGAATCAGGCAGTAACATCCGCTAGACTAGGGGCAGATGTATCGATGATTGGTGCAGTTGGAAACGATACCTTTGGGAAAGCCCTTCTAGAACATTTCAAATCAGAAGGTATTAGCCAAAAAGGGATTAGTATTGTACCAGACATTTCTACGGGAGTTGCAGCAATAATAGTCTCGGAAAATGACAACCGAATTATTGTTTCTCCAGGTGCTAATTCAAAAGTGAATCCCAAAATACTTGATGAAGCTCAAGACGTAATTATAGCTAGTGACATTATTCTATTACAACTTGAAATACCAATGGAAACTGTGCAATATACTGTTGAATTTGCTTATAAACATAAAATACCTGTTATTCTCAATCCTGCACCGTTTCAATTTATACCAGAAGACATATTAGAAAAAGTAACGTATCTAACACCAAATGAAGTTGAATCTGTATCACTATCTGAAATGCCATTAACAGAATCAATTAAAGAAAAAATGATTATAACCAAAGGAGAGCATGGAGTTGAATTCATATCAAAGTCAGGAGAACCGAAAACTATACCTGGATTTAAGGTAAATGTCAAAGACACAACTGGGGCTGGAGATACTTTTAACGGTGCTCTGGCAACAGAGTTAGCTAGAACAGGAGATTTAGATCAATCAATTCTGTTTGCTAATGCAGCAGCAGCTTTATCTGTAGAACGATTTGGTGCCCAAGGTGGTATTCCCGATAGGAAGGAAATTATAACCTTTATTGAAAAAGCAAAAACGAGGAGGAACGAATATGAATAAAAAACCTATAATTATTGATACAGATCCAGGAATTGATGATGCGGTGGCATTAGCAATAGCATTATTTAGCGAGGAACTGGATGTCCGCTTAATTACAACTGTTAATGGAAATGTGAGTCTTGAAAAAGTAACCTATAATATGTTACGACTTCTAAAGTTTTTTGATAAAGAAATCCCTGTTGCCAAAGGTGCCTCCACGCCATTAATCGTAGATCCAGTTGATGCAAGCGATATTCACGGTGAAACAGGGATGGATGGCTACAACTTTGAAGAACCTGATGAAAGTTTATTATTGGACGAGCACGCCGTAAATGCTATGTATAAAGAAATTATGAGTAGTAAGGAGAAAATCACGCTCCTTCCTATCGGCCCTTTAACAAATATTGCTCTGCTTTTTAAACTTTATCCTGAAGTTAAAGAAAACATAGCTGAAATTATCTTAATGGGTGGTTCGACAGGTCGCGGAAACGCTTCTGTTATGGCAGAGTTTAACATCTATGCTGATCCCGAAGCAGCGAAAATCGTATTTTCAAGCGGCTTACCAATCGTGATGGCTGGACTCGATGTCGGTATGAAAGCCTTGGTTTATCCAGAAGATAGTGAAGTACTGAAAGGAATGAATGATACTGGTAATATGATTTATCATTTATTCAAAAAATATAGAGGCGGTAGCTTTAATAGCGGACTAAAAATGTATGATAGTTGTGCAGTAGCCTATCTATTAAAACCAGATTTATTTACAACTGTAGATACCTACGTAGACGTTGAATTGAACGGCGGATTGACAAAAGGAGCTACAATAGTAGATTTAAAAGGTTATATGAAGCAAGAAAGCAATGTAAAAGTTTGTGTAGATATTAATGCACCTGCGTTTAAAAAGTGGTTAATGGAAAATTTAAGAAAATGTAAGTAAGCATTTATCCATTTTTCAGGGAGGAATCATCGATGTTGGACAACCTTATCATGTATAGCTCAGCTTTGTTAGCGGTTGCAGTAATTGTTTATATGCTTATTAAGAAAATGGACATTAAAATCCCCTTATTTCTTATGGGTATCATTTTACTATTAATTAGTATCGTAATGGGTAACGAGATTGTATTTAGTGACTTTACCCCGACCGGATCTGCACTCTTAGACCCTTTGCAAGTTGTTGTGCAGCAATTCAAGTCAACATTGTCCTCAGCAGGGCTAATTATTTTAATACTAGGTGGATATACAGCCTATATGTCATCAATCGGAGCTAACGATTTAACCGTTCAAATGTTAACAAAACCAGTTAGCAAAATAAAATCTGTCTATCTGCTAGTTCCTATTATATTTTTATTAGGTAACGTTTTATCCTTGGTTATACCAAGTGCTTCAACTCTAGCTATATTATTATTAGCAACACTTTATCCGGTAATGAAAAATGCAGGCATGTCTACTCTTAGTATAGCAGCAGTTATAGCTACTTCTGCAACAATCATTCCTACTCCACTTGGAAGTGATAATGTGGCTATTGCAGAGGAGTTAGCGAAATATGCAGCATTTAGTGATTTAACGGTTACACAATATGTTTTTAGCTACCATGCCATTGTTTCATTGCCAACCATATTATTCATGGCGATCGTTCACTACTTCTGGCAAAAGAGAATGGATAAAAAAGCTGAGATTATAGAATCTGCTAAAGAGGTTAAATTAGAAGATTTCAAGGAAATAGAAGGCAGTATATTATTTAAAACCGTCTATGCTATCTTGCCAGTTTTTCCAATTATTATTTTATTGGTATCATTTATATTAGACCTCACAACCCAGATATCTGTTTCAATTAGTGTTGAAATTGCAGTATTAATCTCATTTATCTTAGCAATCATTTGTGAGCTTATTCGCAATAAAAATAGTAAAGATGTGTTATCCAATACGGAAAAATTCTTTACAGGTATGGGCAGTATGATTTCAGTTGTGGTTCTCTTAGTAGCTGCTTCAGTATTTGTTGCAGGTTTGCAGTCTATTGGGCTGATTGACACACTGCAAGCATCAATGGAAAACATCCAAGGACAGGGCTTTGATTATGTATTACCATTGGTTCTGGTCGGATTTACCGCATTAATTGTAATACTAAGTGGAAGTGGCATTGCTTTATTCTTTGCAATGATACCACTGATGGTTCCTTTAGCCGAAGCCGCTGGAATTAATCCAATCGCAGTTAGTATTCCTATGGGACTAGCCGGAAACTTGTTTCGATCGGTTTCTCCAGTCGCTGCTGTAGTATTAATTATTGCAGCAACCCTGAAAGTCGATCCAATTAACATTATTAAGAGAACCTCCGTTCCAATCCTATCCGGTGTAATATTTATGTTTATATTGTCTATGATAATGTTTTTATAGTAGCACAAAACCCATGTATGGATTGATACGTGGGTTTTTAATTTACGGATAGATCTTTATTTCTCCATTTCTACCCCACTTTCGCCAACTAATTTCACATATAACTCTGTGTCTGGCCAACCTTCGCGAGTAATCTTCTCTCCACGGTAAAAATTCTTCAAATATCACGTTTTCACCCTTTATTTGTTGATATGGAAAGTATAAGAGGATCGTTTGAAATTACAATCAGCGTAAGTATAGAAACCGTTATAAATCTTTATACACATAAAACGTAAATAAATTACAAAAGATACTCATAAAGCAAATCAATAATGTTCGGTATAAATGGAGGCGGTTCATGAATGACATTTAAAGAAGGAATAAAACAAGTTGAGAGGATCAATGAACAGCTAATAGATGCGGATAGATTGATGTCCGAAACAGTGATTAACGCCTTTATGTTTACATGGCAATAGTGGTTTGGGATTGGACTATTTATTATTCCTTGGTTTATATGGTTTTTATTTAGAAACAGGCAAAGTACAGGCAGACTTCTTATGGGGGGATTTATCACCATCATTTTATCCTTAATGATTGACCTTATTGCCTTATCAAGCGGGCTTTGGTCTTACCCAATGATATTCTCACCTATAGGCCCATTGTTATTTCTCCCCTACCATTTTTCTTTAGTTCCTGTTGCCATTATGTTTACACTGCAAATTAAGCCAAAAGCTAATCCCCTTTTAAAAGGAGCTATATTTAGTGCCCTTGGAGCTTTCATAGGCATGAACTTTTTTGAAATGATTGATTTTTATAACCCAAAAGGATGGTCAACTATTTATGACTTTTTTATTTATCTATTCCTTTTCCTGATAGCGTATTGGTTCAGCAACATGGATGGTTTTAAAAAAATATCAGATGGCTATTGAAATCCTTTGTCTTGTTCAAGAATCGAGCACAAATCCAGAATAAGGACATTGTGCTCGTTCCTGCTTATTAGTCCAGTCATTGCCAGACCCACAGAAGGAATCTCCCATTAATCCATCAGCCCTTTCTGAAACGCATAACTCGTCAGCTGCACCCGATTATCTAAATGCAGCTTACTCAAAATGTTTTTCAGATGACTTTTCACCGTATGCTCTGAAATAAACAGGGTATCTGAAATTTCCCGATTGGACATCCCTTTCGCGACCAATTGCAGCACTTCTAACTCCCTTGTAGATAAAGGCGTATTCTCCTTTGTAACTGCTTTACTTTGTGGAAATTCCTTAAGAATTTGAAAGGCTATTTCTTTAGACATTGGGACTTCATCTACGGCAAAGGCTCTTAAATGATCGACCCATGCTTCCGACTGGATATTTTTTAATAAATAGCCCTGTGCTCCTTGTTTTAATGCATCAAACAAATCGGTGATATCATCCGAAACGGTAATCATCACAATCTTGACGTAAGGGAATTGAAGCTTGATACGTTTCGTCGCCTCTAGCCCATCCATCACCGGCATTTGAATGTCCATCAGAATAATGTCAGGCATTAATTCTTCCGTAAGCTTTATCGCTTCCTCGCCATTCTTCCCTTCTCCTACAATAAGAAGATCTTCGTGCTCCTCTAAAATTTCCCGGATGGCTTCTCTTGCATGCGCGTGATCATCCACGATTACGATTCGAAAAGGTTGCATTTAGTTTCCCTCCTTCTTTATTTCCAGGATCGTTTCATTCTCAATTTTATTAATCGAAAATTCCCATTCCATATCTATCGTTCTATCTTGAATAATCTGAAGTCCATAGCCTGTACTATCTTGAATCGTATCGTTTGTGAACCCTATTCCCCGATCCTTAATTTGGCATATCCATCCATTTTCTATTTCCTTTGCTACAATCCATACCTCATTTGTTTTTGCGTGTTTAATAACATTCATCACAGCTTCTTTTACACAGGCAAATAGCTCTACCTTCTCTTTCGATGACAATGCATCTTCTGGAATTCCCCATTCCAGCTGAACATCCATAAAATGCTGTTGTTTCAGCTCCGTTACATACTGGTAGATCGTTTCTGTCCAGCTAAACGTATCCTCATTTGGTACATATTTCAGGTTTGTAATCGCCTGACGTGTATCCTCGTGGACATGCTGTAAGGTTTGCTTTATTTTTTGAAAATCAGCATCCTGCTCCAGATCATTCTTTCTGCCAAACTTATTCATTTTAACGGACAATAGAAATAGTGATTGGGCAATGCCGTCATGTAGCTCCCTTGCGAGCTTCTCCCTCTCGATAAGCGCTGCTTTCTTAGCCCTTGCCGCTCTTAGCTCTTCTTGCATTTTTTCTAAAATGGAAAATAAATGCCGCAAAAAGACAAGCGTGACAATAAAGACTAATATAGGAGAAAGAAAGTTCCCCATGTCCATGGAAATGTATGAAAGGAGAAATTCATGCCGAACATACTCCCAAAGGGCGATTGTAATCGTTGGCAAAAATAAAATAAGCCATTTAATTTGGTTATACTTCATATCTTCACCGCATTTCTAAATATAAAATGTGTCTATATTTTATCATTTAATCACCCTTTTATAGCAAATTTCCGTTAAAATCACTCCTTCGAGGTATTATGCAAGATTTAGCATTGGATTTATAATATACACAGGTAACTCGCATCCTATTTTAGAAGTAGTTACTGAGACATGTAAGGGAGGAATTATGTTAATGAAACGAATATTTAGCGCGGCAATAGTAGTCATACTCGTAACGTGCTTTTCTACTAGCGCGTTTGCTCACTCACATATTCAAGGATCGAATCCAGCAGATGGCGATGTTGTAACAGAGCCATTGGAAGAAATTGTTCTTGAATTTGATGGTGGAATTGAACAAGGCAGTTTTATAGAGGTAACAACGACAGCAGGTGAAGCTGTGGAAGTACAAGATATCGAGATCGGTGAAGGTACATTAACAGGTACGGTTGCTGAGCCGCTTGCAAATGATGAATATCAAGTAAATTGGAGTATTATTAGTGCAGATGGTCACCCACTAGAAGGTGAATTCACATTTACCGTTGATGCCGAGGTTCCTGAAGCTGTGGAAGAGGAAGAACAGGCTGAAACAGAAACAGTTGAAGATGAAGAACCCGAAGAACAAGCGGAAACAGAAACGACCCAAGATGGTTCAGCAACAGAATCCGCTGAACAAATAGATGAAGGCGAAGGATCATCTTCCACCATGATTATGGTCATTGTTGGTTTAGCTATTCTTGCAATCGTTGGCTACATCTTATTTATGAAAAGAAAGAGATAGTAAATGGACATACTCGTAATGATTAGTCAGGTGCTATTATATGTATGCTTTGCGGTTTTAGCAGGAGGTTTTCTGCTTTTGCTTATTCCAAGCACCTATCGTCCGGACATAAAAATCGCACCGTATTACTTTTTGATCAGCGCCATCATGGTACCGATTTTTGCTTTCATTCCGGTTCTTGATACTACCTTATTTATCGCCCCACGGCTAGGGATGGGTGAAGCATTAAAAGTCGTTTTACTAACCTATACGGTTGGAAACGCGTGGAACTTTACCCTTATTGGTTCTATTTTATTAGTACTCGTAATTGTATTAATGCGGTCTATGGGAAATCGTATTTCTACTTCTATCGCATTGGCATTAACATTCGGACTCATGTTAACCATTGCTTGGTCAAGCCATGCAGGCGCTATGGAGCCATTCAAGGGAATTACCGGCCACTTTGTCCATCTAGCTGCGATCAGCATTTGGGTTGGTGTTGTACTTATTGTCGGCTGGTTTGCAACCAACCATGATAATTGGCTTACATTTTTAAGCTGGTTTTCCAAGGTCGCTATCGGCTGTTTAGTTGCTACAGGACTTAGCGGGATCCTACTGATGGATGTCATGGTCGATGGGTATACAGATTCATGGATGGTTTCGTATGGACAAGGATTATTAATCAAACACCTATTCTTGATTCCACTCGTTTTCTATGCCTTATTAAACGGCTTGGTTGTGAAATATTTCCTGTCAAAAGATGCTGCGTTTAATCCAATTCCATGGATTCGTTTAGAGGGTATTGTTTTATTTGTCGTTTTTGCGATGACAGCTTTTTTCACCCAGCAATCCCCTCCTCACGGAAATTATTTAACGGATGATGCAATATCACCTTTATTCCAGTTATTTCATGGCGGCATCATTGATTCCAGCAGCACCGTCGGCTTGACGATCAACCTAGATATCGTTTATTTCTTTTTCCTAGCTCTATTATTAGTAGGATTAATATTATTATCGATTTACAAAAAGGCATCGATAGTGGTAACTTTTCTGATAAGCTGCTTGTTCGTGGTGAATGTATATATTATGTTGATGATATCTATTGTTGTTCGGTAATAGGAATAGAGTAAGATCATATTTTGAACAGTCTTGTCAAAATATGATCTTTTTTACTCCTATGTCAAGGCTCTAATTTGTTTTACCTAGTCAAAGTGATACAATTATTGTAAGCGTTTAAACCTTTTTAGGAGGAAAGAACCATGACAAAAACAGAGAGTAAAGTAGCAATTGTAACAGGTGGAGCATCCGGTATTGGCTTAGCAATAGTACAACGATTAGTAGAAAAAGGCGTTAAGGTAGCAATTGCAGATTTAAATCAAGAAAAACTAACAGAGTTAGAAGAGTCCCATAAAGGTAATGTAATCAGTTGTGTAACCAATGTGACAAAAGAGGGCGATATTGAAGCATTAGTGAAGAAGACGGTTGAAGCATTTGGTGGGTTAGATTACGCGTTTAATGTGGCAGGCGCATCCAAAGCCGGTGCAATTGTTGACCAAAGCGAAGAAGACTGGAACTTCACTGTAGATTTATGCTTAAAAGGTGTATTTTTATCTTTAAAACATCAAGCTAAATACATGAAAGAGCATGGTGGAGGTGCAATTGTAAATGTAGCCTCTTTAAATGCACATGTACCAATGTTCTATGGTGCAGCATATTCATCCGCTAAGGCTGGGGTTGAAATGTTAACGAAGAATGCAGCATTAGAATTAGCACAGCATAACATACGAGTCAACGCAATTCTCCCAGGGCTAGTGTCAACTCCATTAACAAGTGGCTTAACGGATGTTGCGGCGATCAATGAGGCGTATATGGAGCGCATACCTATGAGGCGTGCTGCTGACCCAGATGAAATGGCAGGCCCTGCATTATTCTTAGTAAGCGATGACGCCTCATACGTTAATGGTGCAAGCCTGATTGCTGATGGCGCATGGGCTGTTAGTGGTTATCCTGATTTAAGCAAGTTCATGTGAATGTTTCAATAAAAATAACATTAAAATCCTTAAGTCGGACGATTGCAGATTAATCTTTTAGAGTATTGTTTTGTTACACTTAATAAAATAAGTCCACGGAGCGGGGTATCGCCACCGTGGACTTATTTGAACTTGCTCTTGTAGAAGTTTTACCAATTTTCTACGGTTTGAAAATCACCTTAATGGATTCATCCTCTTTCTTATCAAAAATATCATAAGCTATTGCAGCATCATCCAAATTAACGCGATGTGTAATAATATCTGTTGGATCAAACTCTTTATTCTCAATCATGTCATACAGTTTTGGCATAATGTTAATCACAGGAGCTTGTCCCATTTTCAATGAAACATTTCGAGTGAAAAAGTCGCCTAGTGGGAAGCCATTTGCCTCTGTACCATAAACACCGGTTATTTGGACCGTTCCGAACTTCCGTACAGCTTGCGATGCGGTAATGATTGGACTGATGGTTCCGAATTGATTATCGCCTTTTGATCCGAATTCTGTGTTTGGCGGAACTGTACCATCCATCCCAACACAATCAATCACAACGTCTGCTCCACCTTTTGTTTCTTCATGCAAAAGTTCGCCGATGTTTTCGTTTTCTTTAAAGTTATATGTTTCCACATTATTCGTTTTCTTCGCATGGTCTAGTCGGTGCTCTACCTGGTCGACGGTAATAACACGCTTTGCGCCTTTCAGCCAAGCGAATTTTTGAGCCATGAGCCCGATTGGACCACTCCCTAAAATTATTACCGTGTCCCCTTCTTTGACGCCCCCATGCTCCACGCTCCAATACGCAGTCGGGATGACATCCGATAAGAATAATACCTGCTCATCATCCAATTCACTATTTTTCGGAACTTTAAAGGACGTAAAATCGGCATACGGAACACGTAAATATTCTGCTTGACCACCAGGGTGATTACCGAAATCATCAGCGAATCCGAATAATCCACCTGGCTCACCATGTGGATTGGAATTATCGCATTGACTCTCCATCTGATTATTACAGAAGAAGCATTCTCCACACCCAATATTAAAAGGAATTACGACACGGTCACCTTTTTTGAGGTTTTTCACATCTGAACCAACTTCCTCAACAATACCCATCGGCTCATGACCAACGACGTAATCCTCTTTCGGGACAATTCCGCCATGATATAAGTGAAGATCTGATCCGCAGATGCCGCTCGCGGTAATTCGTACGATCATATCCGTGTTTTCCTGAATCTTGGGGGCATCAACATTTTTTGTTTCCATCGCTTTTTCACCTTGAAATGTTACGGCCTTCATTTGGTTCACATCCTTCTATCAGCATTTATAAGTTGTGTCCCCTGAATCAGACAGGAATAAACGGGATATTCTCAATCTTTCCTTCATAGACCTATCAAAGTATTCACCGTTGCAGATTAATCGGAGGAGCTTATAATTCAGGGTACTCCTTGGAGACTATTTTGATTATGAAAATGCAACGGATGAAGTAAAGGACCATGTTAAGGCTTTATTAAACAGTAATGAATACCTTTTGAAATAAAAAAATAAGTATGCTGTATAGCACACTTATTTTTTCATTCAATTCCGTGACGTTTAGTCTCTGTCTCTTTTTTTTTATAATTTTGGTAAGTGAACCAACACCCTAATAAGATAAAGAAAATCATAACAAGATTATCTACTAGAGGTGAGAACCCTAACGTAATTCTAAAAGTTACTGCTATTGCAACAAAAAACAAAAGTATGATAATTTGTTTTAGTTTAAATTTAAATTTTGATTCCATCTAATCCACTTCCTTTATTATCTTACCCGGTTGTAATACTCTTATTTTTTATTTTATAAACAGAATTGAGAAATGTTTCCGTTCCAAATTCATATTTTGTTCTAACTCCTTTACCTTGTGCTTCAGCATCTTGAAAAGTTTTTATCATATTAGCAGATGAAATGCTCTCAGCCAAAAGCATAAAACCTACAACTGGATGGGCACTTGCAATATATCTCATAACTTGGTTTGCTGTGTTATCCCTGTCTTCATAATTTTGAACGATTTCTTTAGTTTTACTTGGTGTGAAATAATAATTGATTTCATATACATCGTAGGTGACCATTCCTTCTTTTTCTTGCCTATCCGGATCTCCTGTCGCAGCTTCTACACTATTTGTAAAACTGATGTTTACACCTAGAAGTAGAGTACAGGCTAGTAAACCTACAACAAACTTTCTCAATATATTACACATCGGAATCAGCGACACATCCCTTACTACCTTTGCCTATTTTCTCTTTCACATCAAGAACTTTGACAGGATTTGCTGCTCTCCCTTTGTCAATCATCATATTGTGCAATGAGTTACTTATCTTGTGTTAGATATGAATCAAAAGTAACTGGATAGTACAAAACGATAACTATATAATAGTTGTAAATAGTAAAAAAGGAGCTGAAATTTCTTGAACATTGAACCGTGGATGATAGGCACAGCTATTGCCGTTCTTGTTTTATTATGGGCACTATTTACCTATAACCGTTTTATTTCCTTAAAAAACAGTATAGAAGAATCCTTTAAACATATTGATATTACGTTAGCACAGCGTTTTGACTCCCTCACAAGAATAGCAGAGACGATTGCCGCTTATACGAAACATGAAAGAGAAGTCCATACGGAAGTAACGAAGCTCCGCAGTCAATTTGACAACCAAAATGAGAATGAAAAAGTAAAAACGTCAAATGAACTATCAAGACTTGTAAGTGGTTTACAAGTTCAAGTCGAAAATTATCCTGAATTAAAGGCAAATGAAAATTATCTGCACTTACAGAAAAGTATTAATGAACTGGAAGAAAGGCTGGCTGCATCGAGAAGAACCTTTAACGCAAGGGTTGCGAAATTCAATACCATGTTGCAGCAGTTTCCTACAAATCTATTTAAATTCTTCATGAAACTAGAAAAAAGAGAGCTATTGCACATTGATAACAGCAAAAAGCAAGATGTTGATATAGCCAAAATTCTAAGGGGTTAACCACATGTTTTCTAGCTATGATGAAATCTCTTATCTATTAAAAGATGATATAAATGAAATGAATAAAATCAGATTCAAAACGATACTAAAGTACATATTTGGCTGGATTTTCCTTTTTGCTAGTATTATCATTCCTGCTATTTTTGGTCTCTCTATTCCTAACGCAGGTATCCAATGGCTGGCTGCTTTTATTTTTTTCTTCGGAACGATAACAAGTATTGTTAGTTTCTTTAAAACACTAGGAACGTTTCGTACGGCCTTTAAACGCAAAGTAGTAAGGAATCTGTTAAAAGCGTTATTTGAAACTGCTAACCTGCCAGAGGATAACCATAATTATGAGATGAAATGGGGATACTTCAGCCAAGGTAAAATTAATAATCTCTTAATTGGTGAATCTGGCTTATTCTATTTAAATCGGATTGATCGCGTATCTGGTGAAGATTTAATAAAGGGTAAAATAGGCTCTACTGATTTCTATTTCTCTGAACTAAAGCTCTTCAAACAAGTAAGAGACTATAGAGGAAGATCAAATACGAAGTTAAAAACAAGATATCAAGGCGTCCTGTATCTTGCAGACTTCCATAAACATTTTAAAGGGCATACCATCTTACGTGATAGAAAGCTTTTTAGTTTCCAGCATCTAAAGCGTTATTTCAGGCACCATTTCCACCGTATGCTGAGCGGAAAGAAATTAATTACGATTAAAATGGAAAATGATGAATTCAATAAGTACTTTAAAGTACGAACGACAAGTGAATTCGAAGCACGCTACATTCTTTCGGCCAACTTAATGGAAGATTTAGTTGCATTTCGAAAAAGAAATCGAAACCCAATTGATATAGCTTTTAAAAAACGATTTATCAGTTTATTTTTATACAATAAAAAGGACTATTTCGAACCGAGTATTTTTGACTCAATGGAAAAGCAGTCTAAGCTTGTTTATGATGATTTGATATTATTCTTCCGTATCATTAATGACTTGAATCTCAACACACGGATATGGAGCAAGGATTAAAAAGGGTATGGGCAGCACTGGTTCAATTGGACAGCTGTAAACATTCGTTCATCAAGCATTTCCAACAGATTCTGATGCCAGCTCAGGCAATTGTTGTCATTCCCCTGCCCTTTTTAACATAAAAAAGTTGACGAGGCTAAATTAGCCAAGTCAGCTTTATTCCAACTCCTAAATGATGAATTTTTTAAATTAAGAAATGTTCACCATCACTAAATGGAAAAGTCTACTTCTCCCCAACTGTTAATCTAATAGTGTACTTGTAAATCTTTAACGCCAAACTCTAATGCTTCATCTAAATCTTCCATATATACATCCAATCGACCTTCTGTAACAGCACTTCCTCTATCTTCACATGTAAATGTTTTATCAAAATAAGGAATATACAACTTGGTTCCGAATGATAATGAATCTGGACAGGCGATTGTTTGACCCTCCTGCACTTCCGTACCGGATGCTGTAATACCATATCCTGGATCTCCATGTTCTTTTCCAGTAGATTCATAGCCTGCTGTATAAGCAGTTACTGTAAACGTCTCTCCCTTTGCATCTGGAATGGTAAGCGTCTGACCCGCATAAATGATATCTGGGTCTGAAAGAAAAGTGTTAAATTCAAGCAATGAATCCACACTTACATTATGATTCCTTGAAATCTCGGATAAAACATCTCCTGATTGCACCGTATACTGACTGCTTGCATGTACTTCGTTCGTAAATAAGATTAATCCTAAAGTTACGAGTGTGATTAGTGTTAAGTATTTCATTGTAATGCCTCCTATGTGTAATTAATATAGAATACGCATAGCAGGGTATTTCTTCTGTAGGCTTTAATAGAATTGAAATATAGATGTAAAGGTAGGAGCTGATTTTGAGAGTGGTGTCTTTGCAGCGGGGGATGGGTGCGTTAGTTTTGGGAATGGTGTCTTTGCGGCGGGGGATGGTGCGTTAATTTTGGGAATGGTGTCTTAGCGACGGGGAATGGTGCGTTAATTTTGGGGATGGTGTCTTAGTAGCGGGAGATAGTGCGTTAATTTCGAGAATGGTGTCTTAGTAGCGGGGGATAGTGCGTTAATTTTGGGTATGGTGTCTTTGCGGCGGGGGATGGTGCGTTAATTTTGGGTATGGTGTCTTAGCAGCGGGAGATGGTGCGTTAATTTCGGGAATGGTGTCTTTGCGGCGGGGAATGGTGCGTTAATTTTGGGTATGGTGTCTTAGTAGCTGGAGATGGTGCGTTAATTTTGGGGATGGTGTCTTAGTAGCGGGAGATGGTGCGTTAATTTTGGGGATGGTGTCTTAGTAGCGGGAGATGGTGCGTTAATTTTGGGTATGGTGTCTTAGCAGTGGAGATGGTGCGTTAATTTCGAGAATGGTGTCTTTGCGGCGGGGAAGGCATATTGTTCTGTTGAAAAAGAAATTTGATAGATACATAGTTGAAATACAAATAAACTCAATAAAAAGGAAAACCCCTATCTATTTCGAATGACAGCTTCTGATTCTCCGATTCTTTCCATTTCAATTCTTGGTTGAACTGTTAACCAAGAATCTTAACAAGTCTAATCAATCCTATTGGGACGAGGATATTAATGTCGATTGATTGTCAATCCTTGTTTAAAGCCAGATTCTAAACTATTGTAGATTTAGAATCTGACTCTATGATCATTTACTCAGAAAATGCTTTCGGATAATGAACGACACCTTGAACCGTTTCAAGAGAATCTTCCGTTAGTTCTAAAGCCATAAATGCTTCGTCAGGTACTTCAAATGGCGCTTTTATATTCCATAATTGTGCTTGTTTAAATCCAAACTTTGGATAGTAGTCTTTATGCCCTAATACAATAACTGAATGATAACCAAGCGCTTTTGCTTTCTTTAACCCCTCGTGAATTCATTGGCTTCCGATTCCTTTTTTCTGATACTGAGGTACCACAGACACGGGAGCAAGTGCTAACGATTCCACCGATTGATCATTATTTACAATGGAAATTTTAGATAACAGAATGTGACCAATCATCGCCTTGTCTTCACCTATTGCGACTAATGAAAGTTCAGGAATAAATGCCTTTGATTTTCTAATTCGATTTACAAGTTGATGTTCTTTCCCGTCACTATATTGTTCATTTAAAAATGCTTGTTTTACAACTTCTTCTGTCGTTTTATAATCTTTTGGAAGTTCTTGTCTAATCATACGATTCATGTTAAATTACTCCCTGTTCTGTCGTATTTCTTTTTGGATTTTGCGAAGTGCCTTTTTCGAACCACGCTCTATATCATGCTGCATTTTTCGCGTATTGTAATCGATAAACAATGTTTCTAAATCATATCCTACTGGATATAATTCCTGCGCCTGCAGCTCTAAGGAGAGGCGCTTCACATTTACTTTCATAAATTCCCCTTTGTAGAACACGACAACATTATAGAAATTGTCTATCCCTTCATATACAATTCCAAAGTCATCATGGTCCAATAAATTTACACGATCCCCTTTTTTATATTCATACTTCTCTGTGGTTGTCTCTTTATCAATCTTTGGCTTCCTTTTCTTACTTTCAACTACACTTTCTAAACGATAGTCTTTATTTTCCATATAGTCTTTCGCTCTTTGCAGGACACTTTCTCGTATATTCATTTTTTTAGAAATCCAAAGGGCATTACTTTCCCCTGATTTACCTATCATTAACTTATACTTTGGTTCCAATGTTTCACTATTAAATTGCATTGCTGCATTCATAAAGTCATGATGCATTTCCGAAAAGCGTTTAATTTCTCCATAGTGTGTTGTCGCAACCGTGATACAACCCATATGATAAAACTCTTCTAAAATAGAAATTGCAAGTGCCGCTCCTTCATTCGGTTCCGTACCACTTCCGATTTCATCAAATAGTAAAAGTGTATGATTATTGGATCCCATCATTATTTCCGATAGGTTTTTCATATGAGATGAAAATGTACTTAGTGCATTTTCTATACTTTGGTTGTCACCAATATCTACGAAGATGTTTTCAAAAACCGAAATTTCCGTTTGCTTATCTGCGTTAATGTGAAAGCCTGACATCGTCGCCAAAGTTAATAATCCTATTGTTTTGAGGACAATCGTTTTCCCGCCAGCATTTGGTCCGGTAACAATTAAGCTACGATAATTTTCTCCGATTTCAAAATCAAGCGGTACAACTTCTCCTGATAAAAGTGGGTGTTTGCAATGAACTAATTTGATATACCCATAATCATTTAATCTGGGCTCTACTCCACCAATATGTTTGCTGAATTTTGCTTTTGCAAATACCATATCATATTGGCTGATAAGTTCGAGATTAATCTTGATCTCATACATGTTCTCTAAGATCATTCCTGATAAAGCAGCTAATATTTGATATTCCTCGATTGCTTCTTCAGCTTGCAGGCTTGCGAGTTCTCCGTTTAATTTTGTCACTGTGTTCGGTTCTATAAAGACCGTTGATCCTTTAGAAGAAACTTCAATAATTGTCCCTGGTACTTGATTTTTATAGGAAGCTTTAATTGGTATTGTATATCGATCGCCTTTCTTACTAATAAAGGTTTCTTGAATATACTTTTTATTGGTACTGCTATTTAAAAACTTATTTAAGCGCTCTTTAATTTTCTCTTCGACTGATTCAATACTTCTTCGTATTCGTCTTAATTCTTTACTTGCAGCGGAATCTACACGATTTCCTTTGATTGAATAATCAACCTCTTCTTCCACATTTTTGAACTCGGACATTGAATTCGCATACGACGCGATTACTGGTGCAAAAAATGCTTTATCCAGCATAAACTTTTTAATTTTCCTGCAGCCTCTTAAGAAATCGGATACACTAACCAATTCGCTCGGATCAAGAATCATGCCTTTTTCGAGATTTTGAAGGATATGCTCAATATTGGATACCCCGAAAAATGGCACATGGTCTACTGCATCTAATATTGCACGTGCCTCAGTCGTTTCATTTAAACGATTTTTAACTACCTTTATATCTGAGCTTGGTCTCAACTTATCTAACATTTTCTTCCCTAATCCACTTACACAATACGATTTAACTATTCCTTTTAACTCGTTATATTGCAGCTTTTCAAACGTCATCTTATTCACTTTCCATGCTCCTCACTATGACTTATTTTTATCATACATGAAGATACCTACCCATTAGACTTCAATGAAGCTTTACATAATAAAAAATAAACACAAAAAAGCTGCGGAGATACCGCAGCTTTCTTTACATTCACAAGGCATGTGTAATATGCAAATACATGGAAATAAGCTATCTAAAAAAGTATAGCTAACTCCTAATATTACACGCTTTATAAAGTATCGTAGGTATCTTCATAGGTATTGAAATAAATCCATGACTAAACGAAGGGTGTGATTTCTAAAAAATCCCCTTTAGTCCACAAATTTATTTCATTTAATTTTTCCTATTTAGAACCTACCGCACTCACAAAAAGCACCTCGAATTAATTTATCGTTTTATTCATTGAAATCTAATTAACAGTTATCATTATACAATACTCTAATAAAAATGTGAAGGTGACGTATTTTCGGGATTTAATGATAAAAAATTCACATGGGAAGCACGTCACTTCCTATTCAAAATAAATATAGCTCCACCATACCCCAGCACACACCAAATCAATAAGTTAATATAATTCCCGGCAGTCGCCTCAAAGGTAGACGCAGCGAGCGACGCCCGCATTACTTCTGCCATCGAATAAATCGGAAGTACCTGATGAAGGGCTTGAAGCCATTCTGGCAGCCGCTCCAAGGGGAAATTTACCGGTGAAAACATGAGTGCTCCAAAAACAATGACTTGTGAAAGAGCAAGGGAAGCTGTCGGTGACAAGAGATAGGAAAATCCGTAGCCAACACCAATAGATGTTAATGCAATCATGAGTAAGGCTGGAATTACCGTCCAAGAGATGTCGTACCCTGGACTAAACATGAGGTGTGCCACAATGGATGAAATGATAATTCCTGGCAGCGTGATGATTAGCCAAATAGTTGTATCTGCTCCAAGAATGACACCGCGATTAACTGGCCATGTACGCATAAATTCCATATAGCCATCTGATTTGGCAGTACCAACCTGCTGCGGTAAAATTACTAAGCCCGTAAAAATTAGAATGATCGTTGGTGCTCCTGTAGCTAGAAAAAGAATCGAATTTGTATCTGGGGCTGGGAGAAGATAGGTAAAGCCGATCACAATGCCGATGGATATCAAGATTTGAATAAGAATCATAAACACTAAAAAACCTGCGTTTCTAAGAAATTGCATCTGAAAGACGTACTTGTAATGGCTTAATACATTCATTATAATCCCACCGCCTTTTTAGAAGTCAACTCGATATAAGCATCCTCAATTGTCGCAGGAGACAAGGAATAGTCCATAATGAGCCCTAAATCAACTTGCCGCTTTGCCCATTCTATCGTTGCTGTTACTTCTTGAGGATCTATAGCAAAAAATAGTCGAGAGCCATTCTTATGAGAGGAAAGCGCCCAGCTAGGAATCTCGATATCTAACTCACTAGCTAAACTTAGTTCGATACGCATTTGGTTACTTACTGAACTTTTCACTTCAGAAGGTGTCCCTTGCGTGAGAATTCTCCCCTTATTGATGATTGCCACCCGATCAACCGCTTTTTCAGCTTCCAGCACATTATGCGTGACTAAAATAACCGAAGTGCCATCATTGGTTAGATTACGTATCACCTGCCAAAGGTAACGCCGGCGAACTGGGTCTACATCGTTTGTAGGTTCATCCAGAATCACTAATTTGCCAGGGGCAATGACTGCCATACAAAAGGCGGTTAGTCTTTTTGCACCACCCGATAATTTCTCGCCTTCCTTATTTGCCCACTCCCCCATATCCAATGCCTCAAAAAGTGTATCTAACCGCTTTGCGTCAAACTTTTTCCCTGCACGCATTTTTCCAATCAGTGTAACTGCCTGCTTCGGGGTAAGAAAACCGAGTGGTACTTGGGATTGTGGCTGGACAGAGCAAATGGATCGAGCCCTTGCTGGTGACTGAAGTACCGATTTCCCCAACAGCTGAATATCACCAGAATCAGGGGTGATTAGCCCTAAAATTTGATTCACTAACGTCGTTTTCCCCGCTCCATTCTGGCCGAGAAGCCCATATATTTCACCTTCATCAATATGAAGGGAGATATTATCATTAGCGATCATCTTGTTTTTCCGACGACCCGTAAATCCTTTTGTTACAGCCTCTACATTAAGAATCATTCGTTGACTCCCCCTTTGCAATAGCGACACGTTTAATAAAATTAATCACATCTTTGTCCATTGGATAAAATGCGATACCCTCCTGTAGGTTTTGCAGCGCTTCCCACATGCTTCCAAGCAATTCTTCATCCTGCCCAAACATTTTATCTGCTTGGTTTGCCCAGCATAGGACGAGCTGCTCCGCCTCTTCTGAGTTTGGATCAAGATGAAGGTTATCTCGGATATCACCAATAACCTTTAACCATTCCTTGATGTCTTCCTCACTCATGTTTGCAGCATTCATGTCGATAATTTTCTTCATTTCATCTTCGTTTAGGTATTCTTTATATTGCTCTAAGACATCTCCGGGATCGTGTTGATACAACTGGATAATGCTGAAAATGACTGGCCAATTGATTTCCCCTTCAAATTCAATGGAATACGCTACGCCAAGAAGGGCTTGTTCTAACATTTTTAAACGTTCCTGTTCTCGTTTAACCAGTTCTAATTGGTGTTGGATTGAGTCCTGCCAATTCGACGTTGAATTCTCCAATATATCTTTAATCTGTTCCAGCGAGAATCCCATATATTTCAATGCTAAAACACGTTCTAACTTCATCACATCATCTTCACTGTATAAACGATGCCCCCCATCCGTTTTAGATGAAGGTTTGATCAAACCAATTTCATCATAGTAATCCAGTGTTCTGACGGTTACCCCTGTGTTCTTGGATAGTTTCCCAATCGTGTATATTTTCCTCACCCCTTTTTATTTATCTTAAGTATAAAACAACACGTTACGTTTGGTTCAATAGGTAAATGTGAAAATGTTTGTTTTTTTACAATAATTTATTACCAAAAAAGAGTAAACCGTATTCTATACAATACGATTTACTCTTGCTTAATCTGCAGCTATTTAAACTCGTGGAGGGGAACTGAACCGGTCAGCCCCTCTCACTATCCTCATCCATTATACTGTAAACCATGTCCTAGTTTATACACATTTCCGTCTCTGTCTTTATAGGCATAGCTCATTCCTTCTGGCATATATTTATCCTTGTCATAGCCAGGTACATCATTTCTTGATTTACAATTACCATCTTCATCGACGGCAATCACTTCTTCACTTGCTGGTAATGTCAACGGCAGGACACCTGTTGGCTGATGGTTTCCAGCCATTACTTCAAGCTGTGCTTTGAAGAATGTATCGTACCCGGCAACCAGGGCATCTGCCAATGGTTCTACATTTCCAAGAATCCATGGCAAGATCACATTGACACTGATAATAACTTTGCCGCCGCGGCTGCGGATGTTCTCTGCTACTTTATTCAAATGCTCGATTTCACTTAACGTCGTTTCTGTATACGGAGCACCATCCAACGCTTTTAAGGGTTTATTTTCACATAAACCGAGCTCGAGAAGTCCTGGTGTTGCATTAAAATAAGTTCCAGATTTTGGCTGCAAGAACAAGATGGCGATATCCGCTTCTTCATATGCGTCCGTTAATTCAAATTGACCCAATTCCTTTGCACCAGCCAATGCTTGCTCCGTATACGTCGCAGCATGTTCTGTGTCCTTATGGTAGGCTTTCATATACACTTTTTTACCTTCCAGCTTGTCCGCTGTTAATGGCAGTGTTTCTTCTGAGTTTTTCAAAATGGTAACTGATTTTTTATGTGCTTCATACGCTGCATCCCAGTGCGCAGGTGTACTTACTACCTTATCCGCATTTTCTGGTGAGTTGTACGTACGGTCATCAAACAAACCTAATGCAAACATTTCGGTAAGCAATCTTTCATTTGCTTCATTAATACGCTTTTCACTGATCCAGCCATTATCTACTGCTGCCTTTAGGTTTTCAATGTCATTTGTATCTGCAATGATATCTGTCCCTGCATTAACCGCTTTAGCAAAACGCTCTGCGATACTTAAATCTTCAACGCCCCAGCTCATATTGTTAACAATACCGCTGTCACTGTTAACATAGCCTTTGAAGCCCAGTTTTTCGCGCAGAATATGTTGAAGGAAATAATGATTAAATGCAAATCCAACCTCTTCGAAAGGAATATCTTCGCCCTCAAATTCCTGATACACACTCTTCTTGATGCTTGGAATCGAGTAATAAGGCATGATGGAAGACGTTCCATGTTCAACAGCCGCTCTAAACGGTGGAAGATGATACTTTTCTAAACTTCCCGGAGTTGGGTAAAGGTTCCATTTCCCTTCTTTATAATGCGGGTCAAACCCATTTTCCCTTGGTCCACCGCCAGGGAAATGTTTCGTTGTCATCGCAATGCTCTCTTTGCCTAACGTTTTTCCTTGGAATGCTTCAATAATCCTGCCAATTGCGTCTGCAATAAATTCCGGGTCCTCCCCGAACGTTCCGTATGTTCGCTGCCATCTTGGATCTGTGACAACATCGGCCATATACATATAACCTTTTCTTAAACCGGTTGCATTCCATTCTTCGTGAGCTATTTTGGCAAATTCACTGATTACGGAAGCATCCTCGCCCTTTTTAATATCACCCATCGCTGCTGCTGCAAGCCCCAATGTGCCTGGCCATGTAGAAAAAATACCAATTGCATCATTCATTCCAAAGATAGATTCACCATTTTCGTTTCGTGAATTGGACGTAACGATAACTGGAATACCTAAGCGTGTTTCCTCTGCAACTTCATTCATCGTATTAATCCATTCTGCTGTTTCTGCTGGGCTAAAATTATCTCGTAAAATGAAATGACGTAAATGTCTATCCTCGATTGTATGGGTCGTTCCATATACTTTACTGGTGGCAAAGATACTTTCACCCTTTTCCACAATAGCTTCATCTAACACACCATCATGGCTTGTTTTACTTTTATCCTCTTGATAAAGACCCATCCTGCGCGTGTTAATTAGCATCATCCCAATTTTTTCATCCATATTCATTAAAGTAACTAGATTTTTCGCCCGTTCTTCCGGACTTAATCGCCAATCCTCGTAAGGGTCAAGTTTTCCATTGTTATTTAAATCTTTGAATGTTAAACCGCTTTCTTCAATAAGCTGCTTGTTTCTTACTACCAGTTTTGGTTGTTTTTGTGTCATGTGAATTTCCTCCTCTATTTTTTAATTCTGATTTGAATACGATTCAGTTAAAATAAACAGTTTCATCGTCTAATCACAGAAACCCCGTTCAACATCATATTATAGATCCAGCTTCATTAAACTGCTTTCCGATGATACAGACGCTTCTTTGGTAACATCGATATTGGTATATTCCTCTGTATTTGTAATGACAACAGGTGTGGTGATGTCATATCCAGCTTTTTCAATGTTTTTTATATCAAACTCTAATAATAGATTACCCTTTTCCACCTGATCCCCTTGCTTGACGTGTACTTTGAAATATTGCCCATTCAGCTTCACGGTATCTATACCTACGTAAATTAAAATCTCTGCGCCATTGTTTGACGTGATTCCAATCGCATGCTGTGTAGGGAATAAAGTCGTAACTTCGCCATCCGCAGGAGCGTATACTTTTCCTTCGATCGGTTGGATTGCAGCTCCTTTTCCGACTGTGTTTGTAGCAAAGAGTTGCTCATTTACTTCCGTTAAAGGGATAACATTCCCTTTTAATGGACTAGTAATTGTTTCTGGCTTGATCACTTTCAGATGAGCAGTAACATCATTTTTCCCTTGATAACCCAGTATAAATGGGAAGATTAATCCTAACACAAAGGCTACTCCGATTCCGACTAAATGCTGACTGATAGGCGAGAATGCGGGTATGGACAGGACACTTGGAAGAACAAAGTCATTCATCACGACACCAAATGCTCCATTAATTGCTCCTCCAACTGCACCGGCAATAACGACATAAATAATCGTTTTTCTGAAGCGCAAGAGAATTCCGTAGTAAATTGCCTCTGTCGTACCAGCAAGTGAACCTGGCAGAATCCCGCTTGCAGCAAGTGATTTCAGTTCATTGTCCTTCGTTTTGATAAAGATGGCGATTGCGACCGCGATTTGAGCAAATACAGCTGGTGCTGCCATGCCGATGATCGGATCAGGACCATTCGCCAGGTTGGCAATAGCAAGTGGAATGATTGTCCAGTGCAATCCTGCAATCGTAAGGAATGTCCATGTACCACCGAGAACCGCTCCTGCCAACAGTCCACTTTTATCACTAAGGAAAGTTATAATGCTACCAAGACCTTCTCCAACTAGATTACCAAAAGGACCAAAGATAAGCATCGTTAATGGAACCAGGATAACTAAAGAGATAAGCGGGTTGATAAACATTTGGATATCTTTATATATTATTTTTTTCAAAAATTTCTCTAATGCTGCATAAACAAACATGGCAATAAAAATCGGAAATACGGTTGATGAATAGTCTGCCAAGTTGACTGGTAGACCTAAAAAGTTAACGGTTTCAACACCAGCATCGACAAGGTTAATAATTTCAGGAGTTAAAAGAGCTGCTCCAATTGCTCCGCCTACATATCCATTTCCGCCTAGCTTTATTGCAATGGTAATACCAAGAAAAACGGGAAGGAAATAAAATATAGAATTCCCGGCAGCCGATAAGACAATATAGGTACCGCTTTCACTTGAAAGCCAACCAAGCTGACTTAAGACGGATAAGGCTGCTTTTAACAGACCCGCACCCGCAAGTACACCAATAATTGGCGCAAAACTTCCGGAGATCACTCCAAGAACTTTAGATAACTTCGACTCTTTTTTTTCGACATCATTCTGACTCATCGTGTTGCTCCTTTCTTTCCTACTTGAATGGAGAAGCAAGGATATTTAACATGCTATTTTCTCAACTCAAATAATGCGCTTACAAACAAAAAATTAGTACTTTTTATGAAATACAATTAATATGGATTAAAATTGTATTCTGAAATTATCTCTATTTTAAATCTACTTTTTGTTTATTCATAGGATATACTTAACATTAGACGGATAAAAGTAACACATTTGATGTATTTTTCATGAGAGAGGAAAAATAATGGTGTACTCAAAAATCGTTTCTACCGCAATAAAAATTTCGCATCTTACGCAATTAAATACATATGTAGTCGGTAAGAATGAAGATTTCATTTATCACGATGAAAAGGTCTCCATACCTGCATACATGCCGGGAGCTAAGCAAAAGGATGTCCTGGAGCTTTCTCGTAAAATGAAAGAAACAAATCAAATCTATACCTATATTAATCCTTGGGGACTATCCTATTTAGGTTATTCTTTTTTGGAAGAGGGAGACTTTTACGCTGTTATCATTGGACCATATTTTGAAGTCATTCCGGATGTATACGGGTTAGTACTGCAATACAATCTCACCATGCAAGAAAGCGCTGATTTGAGAAGTATTCTCGAAAAGGTAAACGTTGTCACCACTGAGCAAATAAGCAGTTATGAGGCAGTGCTTCAACAGTTTGAAGCGATGAAGGAAGCGGAAACAAACCCTTTGTTGATTTACTCCAAGGAAAAGAAAGGAAGAAACAAAGATAGGGATGCTAAAGTGGATGATGAGGCTGATCTCGTGACACGGAGGTACCGTATTGAAAAAGACTTTATGCATGCAGTTGAAAAAGGGAATAAAGAAGAGGCATTAAAACTAATCAGTTCAGATAATACGCTATTCTCTTTTTCCGAGCGGTTTCCCAATCAGCCCCTCCGCCGAGTAAAAAATTTAAACATCGTTTTGAATACCTTATTGCGCAGTGCCGCGAGAAACAGCAATGTACCAGCGATATTAATCCATCGTATCTCTGAACGATTTTCCTTTGAGATTGAAAATGGCGAAAATATCGCCGTGTTACGCAGCATTCAGGATGATATGATTCGAGAATACTGTGACTTAGTAAAGTCAAACTCGCTACAACATTATTCCCAGATGATACAAAAGGTAATCGAGCATTTAATGAGCTATTATGATCAGCACATTGGTAAAACCGAATTAGCTGCATTGTTTCATACGCACCCAGGAAATTTATCAAGAACGTTTAAAAAAGAAACGGGGATGACGATTACGGAATATCAGCAAGAACTTCGGATTAATCAAGCGAAGCATTTATTAAGAACAGAAAGCCTGCCTGTTGATGAGATTGCTTGGATTGTTGGGTATAAAGATGCTTCGTATTTTGGAAGGGTGTTTAAGAAAGTGACGGGGTATTCTCCTTCTGGGTATAGGGAGAGGGGTTTTTGATAGCATGTTGATTTCGAGGGCTGGTAATGAATTATAGGGAGTTTAATGAGAGGAGCATTTTAGATTTGGATGCTCCTTTGCTGTAGGGCTTTTGCTGATTGAGGCTGATGAATATTGAATTTAAATGAGCCACCTTCAGGATTTGGTTGGTATAAGTGAATTAATCTTAAAATAAGTGGAAATTTACATAAAGATAAATTTCATTGAATTAAATCTGAAAATATAATAAAATTAAATTAAATAGGTAATTAGTTTTGCTATCGACCAAACTACTAGACATATAGTATTACAAGGAGGGAGTTAATGGCAATAGAATTAGCGTTATACAAAGATGATAAGAGAAGTATTTCAGAAGAGATTGAGTTGGCTGAGCTAGCATTGAGGGGAGATTTTGAAACAGTTAAAAAAAATCTATACTGTGCTTTCGAAGGTTGTACAGCCAAAATTGAATATGTTCCAAGTGGAAAGAGAAGAGAACACTTTAAAACATGGCCCAAAAATAATCATACCCCAGAATGTGATGATTATTTTGAAAGGGATCCAATAAAAAGAAAACAAAAAAATATAGCCACTAACTCAGTCGGCTTATCTGATAACCATATTAACAATGTCCTTAAAGGTTTAATCAGATCTGTTGAAGAAACGCCGGAAGAAAAAGAAGCTAGACTAAAGAAACAAAGATCAAGGAAGAAGAATAAGAGTAACACAGTGAATACCTCTCAAAATTCCAATGATGTAGAAAACGTTCGACCAACTACTGACAATAACATCGAAAAAGTAGGAGACGGTCAAAGATCTCCAAGTATTAGAAAAAGACATAGTATTTTATTTTTAAGTGAAAATGATTTAAATACGGCTGTGGCTCTTCATGAAAAAGTCGTTTCCATATGGGTTGAAAAAAATCGAGCTAAATTTTTATTAAAAAATAATGCTAAAGAAACATATTTGTACTTTGAGGAAGAGTTTTTTGCCAATTCTTCAACAAATATAGAACAAATGCTAAGAGTAGTGAAAAACAACCTTGATAAAGGCCATGAAATAATGTTTGACGGTGTAGGAAATGTAGAAAAAAGAGACGAGGAATTATGTGTAATTATTACTAATCAGAAACATTTTAGAATAAATAAATTCCTTATCCCAGTTTATGTTTCCCAAAGCAATTAAATTATATTTCTCCTAACTGTAATAAGTTAAGAGACAAAAACAGCATTGGCAGGTCAATGCTGTTTTTATTTAGTCTATATCTCATATGGCGGTTTGATACCTGTGGTTAGGGTTGAGACCAAACTCCAATAGGAACACAATATGAGTATCCCGGGTCATTCAGTGTCCTACAATTATCTAACCTCCATAAATACAGCTAATTTCTTGAACACTTCAGATGGATTATCTCTTAGAGTGTTCAACGGAATCCTATGCTCCTTACCAAGTCGATCCTCCACCATAATATAATCTTTTCTCAAAAATAATTTCATATCTTTTATACTAAAACTTTCCACACTCTTGGCAACATCTAGACTATAATCATCAAGCACATATTTCACCCTATCAGAAAACCTCGCTAGTATCCTCCATAGAGTTCGTTCGTCCTTTGACCTCATGAACAGCTCAGGTAGTTCCTTCGCTTCTAATAAATTATTTAATCCGGTTATAACATAGTTTGAAATCCCATAACCAACTGGTTTAATATTATCTGAGAGAACATTCCATTTATCAACGACATACCAAACTTCATCTCCTACAATCCGAACTTCTTTAATTTCAGCATAGTACGTAACACCGTTGTTCTCCGCTACTTCTCTTGTTGTATATAACGCTATATATTTTGCTTCTTGCCAGTTTTTGTTTAGACGATTCGCTGATATTTTAAAGGTCCGGTCATGCAAAGCAGATTTATATTCCGTTTCATTAGATACCTTAACCACAAGCACTTTTTCTTCAATAGTAGATTCCCATTCACTCAACGTTCCTCTTGGTAGTATACCTTCTTGTTGAATTTCCTCCGGGCTTTTATCAATTAATCGCTCTACAAATTGCTCTACTATACTCGTTGCATTTGGTAGAAATGGTAAACCACCAATGTTTACTTCCTCGATGCTTTTATATAGTTTGTGTTCTTGATATATCTCCTCATTATCCCATGGAAACAATACATACGCGCCAAAAGCTTTTCTTTCAAAAGGGCCTTTTTCGTTCACAACAATGGAATCACGGTATCGATGCATTGTGTTGATATCCTCTTCCATTGGACCTGGTATTCCATGGTAATTCCGGCCATAAGTTGTACCAGCTAAAGCGAAGTCAATGCGGTATTTAGCATCAAAGACATATTGGTATTCATAGTCTTTTCCCTTTTTCTCAATGCTTAACATCGTATCTGGAACTTGTGTAATGGTTGGTAGTTTTCGTTCCCTTTTTTGATAGATGAGTGTAATCTTTTCTTTTGTTTGAGGATGACGATAAACACGTTTAGCCGTAGCATTGGGCTGTAAATTGACAAACAAGCCTCCCCGATTCACTTTAACAATATCTTGATCAACCATCTCATATTTTTTTCCTAAGATTTGTCCTAGTTTAAGGTATGTCCAATATTCGTATAACGTTGCGACATCCTTAACCGACATTTTATAGATATTTCCTTGTAAAGCTAAACCTCTTGAAACTAGCAAATATATCTGGAATGCATCTCTATAGCCAGGTTCCATTTGTAGAACTAAACTCATGACAGAGCGATCTAACTTTCCAATGTTACGCCAAGATTGGTTATTTATCTTTCCTATCAGTTTCAACTTCATCTGACTTAGAGAATTAATTATCTCCACATCAGGTGTAGCATCATATCGGCTGTTTTGTAATGTTTCTATTAAGTCTTCAAGCTTCTCTATTAAACGATTCATCATCCATTTAATAAACCGATTTTCGTGGGTATCGTACGTTAACTCCTTCTTTATATTTAGCCCACTTGTTGGCATAACACTTTTGGCACCTATCGATATACCATCTTTGACTCCTACAAAAAGATGAGGCCTCTTCTTTAAATAATGACGAGCTTTTTGATCCTGCCTACCTAACTGATCACCTCTTACTCTAGTATGAGTAGTCGTAAGCTTATGATGTGGCTGCCTTTCAATTTGGTGAATAGCTTGGAAGAGTTTATCAAAGTGAGACTCTATCAATCGAAGAAACTCACTCCTGGAAGGAGTCCCTTCTAACTTAGCCTTTGCACTAAGATAGGTTTTCTTAATGAAATGATAAGCTAAATTATAGATCTCATCGTTCACTTCCTCTAACAGCTTTTGATAATCTTTTTGATAATCTAATTTTGTTGGAAACACTTCAATTGTTACGGTTAATAATTTGTTATTGGTACACCTAATCTCAAATGTAGAGAGTCCTACTTCATTTCGAAATTGCAAATTTCCCATTAAAACATAGCTATCACCTATGTTTACTTTATCCACTGCATTTCTTAACCCTTGATGTTCATGATAAAAGTATAAATCTTTCGCTCCTTTTGGTGACACGATTAATTGGTACACACCATTTTCAAAAAAAATTGGTCTGTGGCTATACTTTTCTTGTAACTGATTATTATTTATATCAAATACTTGAACAGTTCGGATGCCTTCTCCATGAACGATTAGCCTCATTGAATCATGAAGATCAAGATTTCTATATTGCGCTAACCCTTCAAATTTTTCATGATATGGCTTTCCCTTAATTACTACTGTCATATCATCCGTTTCAATATAAAGTAATTCTACATCAGTTTTAACTGATCCAGAATGAAGTGAAGCCATCTACTAGCCTCCTCCTCATTTCTAATAATTTTTCCGTACTACTTGGATATTTTACATAAGTTAAATCTACTGTTGAATCTACATCTTCGGGAATTTCAAATGCGCAGATTTCAAGCAACCTATTCAAGACCTCACTAACTCTACTATCACTTCCAACGATTCTTGGTAGGATCTTCTGCAAAAGACAATGATCAAATGCTTGGTTAAAATCCATCAATGCTTCCTGCTGGTTATAAGCAAGGTACATACAAATCTCGTCTCTCACACGATATCCAACTTGAGCATGAATTAGTTGCAGTACATCATTAATTTTTACTAATTCTTCTGTTACACGTCTTACAAGATCTGGGTACTCGGCGAAAACATCCTTTAAATGTAGATAGTTTGCTTCTAGTACTTCTTGGTTTAATTTTACTGGATCTTTCTTCTGTACTTCTTCATATAAAAAGTCTAAATGCCCAAGCTGAATACGATCAAATTCTATAGTATTCGCTCTATCTAACACCTTTTTACTGAAAGGATGAGTTGTTTCATCCATATTTACTGTTCCAACTATATAGACATTTGAAGGAAGTGGTAAATTCACTCCTGCTATTTCCTCTGTTAATAGGTTAGATGTGGTAATTCCTCCACCCTTCCATGTGCGACTCTCCATCACACTTAAAATATCACTAAAGTAATATTCCACACGGGCTAAATTCATTTCATCGAGTAACACAATATAAGGCTTGTTCGGATTGTTAAATGCACGCATTATCACTTTCGCTAGGGGCCCTTCTTTGAAATCCCCTTTTATATCCGTATAACCTAATAAGTCAGATCCATCATTCCAATCTGGCCGCACGGGAATGAGCGTAAATTGATTGTTATCCTCCGTTGCACCAATGGATTCTGCAAACCATTGTACGATTTTCGTTTTTCCAGTTCCGGAAATCCCTGATAGAATCACAAATGGCTTTGTTTTTAAGGATAGGATAAGGTTAATTACTTCTGTTTCTTCAAAATAAAATCCTTTTCCTTTAATATATTGATAGGCATGATCTACAGTATCTTTTAACGATAAGGATTTGCCTGTTTCTTCCTCTTCTGTTATTTCTATTTTCCCTAGACTCAAAGCTATGTATTGCTCGTAGTAATTGATCATTCTTTCTAGGTCGTGCTGTAAAGTTTCCTCTGATGGTAGTTCCTTCTCATATAGAATGTATGCAGCTGCTGATAATTCATATTTCTTTGCTAATGTACTACTACCAAGTTCAATCCCATTATCCGTTGAGATATCTGGATCTATGTTTAGATTGCTGCGAATTTCTTCATTAATCCTGGCCATTTCATTTCTAGAAGACTCTGTTACTCCTTGGGCCAATGTTAAATATAGTCGCTCCATATCTTCACTAAACAAATACACAATATAATACCCCCTCTGTGTGGAGGTTGTTATATCTTTATTCATTATGGCCAACCAAGGTACAGCAGCCCAATTACCTTGCCCGACAGAACCCTTAATCTCGTATCTATCATTTGGAATAAAATTTAAACGACCAAACGCAGAGACGAGAGAGTTTCGAACGAGGGATCCCATCATATGACCTGCAATCGGATCACGTTTCGCCATTAAATATTCATTCATAACCTGTTGGAGCAACGGTCTTATTTCTTCTGCCATACTGGATTCAACTCCTCATCCACTAACTTAACACCTTTTAACCACGATACTATATTCCTTGTACGATAATCTGCAACTGACTCAAGCATCAGGTTGTCCCCTCTAGAATTTTGAACAATTTTCATACCTAAGCTTTTCAAAATATTTATCTTCTCATTCTTAGAATACGTATTTAAACCTTTTAGCAATGTATAAATCATAGACAAGTAGGGGCTTGTTAGAATCCGTCGTTGTAAAAAATCCGTTTTATTAATTGTGGTTTGATATTCGTTGATTAGTGAATCGTTTTTTTCAAACTGATCATCTAAAAATCCCAGAAGCCGCAACCCTTGTCTTGCTCTTAGCTTTGTACGTCTCATTCCCTCTTCTTGGATAGTTGAAGATATCTTTTTTGGATGATAAGTTCCTGAGATAATTTCATCCAAAAATTGTATTGTTCCACTTAAGTTCATTTCTGGTAACTGATCAGTCTTGTACTTAATATTCTGCACGGAATCTTGTCCATGTTCTGTGCTCCCCCTAGCAAATGGAAGATTCGTTAGGATTGATAGTATGTAACTTGCCTTTTCTTCGTCATCAATTTCTTCTTTGTGTACTATCTTTCTATCTAATAGTTTGGAGATCTCTGGTCGTACAGAATCATATTTGATTAACTGACTAGTTTCCTTTGCTCCGCCTTTTTCTCTCGATACGTTTGTTTGGACATACAATCCAACTGATTCTTCATTTCTAATCAAACTTGTTGGGTCACTTGGAATCGCTTTTATTTGATATAAAATTTTCAAGAAATCTAATAGCGCACCTTCTAGCAAGCTTACACCCCTAACACATTTAGAAATTCATTCAAAGTATAGCATGTTAAAAGCAAAAATTTCAGTGCCCTTCTACGCTAACTTTATAACACAAAAGGGGACTGATCCTACTTATCCCCCTGTTTTATCTCTGTTATTCCAACCTTAAAATTAATTCAAAAAGTTAATCTTAGATTATTGATTTTTAGAACTTAATTTGTTCACTAACCTCCATTTATTATAGCCTTCTATTAATTATCACTAAGAATTCTCTTAGCTTCTTTCAAATCAATTTTAGCTTTATGACCATGTCTTTGTAATAAATGCAAGAGGTTATTCCCGTTTAATAAAGTTAGAGGCTTCCCTTTAGAAAATTCATAGGCATCCGGTCCATAATCTGCCGTCGAGACTAGAATTCCCTTTGTTGCCCCTTCATTTAAAACCGTACCATATAAATCCCTCACAGCGGAAACTCCAACTACATTCGTATATCTTTTAGCTTGAATAACGATTTTCCCTCCTCGAATTGGATCTGGGTCAAATGCAACTGCATCGACACCGCCATCCCTACTTGCTCTTGTTATTTTAACCTCGCCACCAGATTGGTTAAATTCTTTTTCAAAAAGCTCCCGAATAAGTTGCTCAAAATCCTGCCAATCCATTGCAGCTAAATTTTGTGTATCGTCTAATGTATCAGCAATATCATATGCAGAAACGAATCTTGGATCATCGCGATCTAATTTAATGATAGGAGCTATAGGAGAAAGACTAGATAATTTACTACTACCGACGCCCTTTAAATTTTTAAAGCACAATTTAGGATCAATTTTTGATAAGTTAATTTCCATAAATTCTGACTTTGTTGCTTGTACAGATAAAATACAAGCATTAACCTCTTTTCCAGTTGCTTTATCAATTGAACTTACCCAACCATTAAACACAATGGATTCTATAGCATTAATTTCATCTGCTTCGTATAATTCATGAATCGACCGAAGTGTTATTTGGTAAAGTAAACCGTCATACATCTTATTAAAAGCAGCTTGAGACAAGTGCATTTCTTTAAATTCATCCCTTGATTGGATATATTTTACTTCTTTTAAATTCGGTATATCATCAGGTGATGGCAATACATAGTCGACAATTAATATTTTTGTTTCATTATTAAATTCTATATCAAATTCCTGAGGAAAAGTATCTGGGTAAACCGAATTCGACAGCACCATATCACAATAATCAACAATAGCCGCTGGAACCTCTTTAAAATACATCTCTTTTTCCAGATCGATAGCGTCATTTTTCTCTTTTTGTTGAGCCAGAAATTTTATCTTTTCCTTTTCCCACTCATTTAAATGCGCTTCATATTTCTCTAGTAATTCTTTATTTTTCAGTTCTTTTTCTTTCTTCTCTTCTTCCCATTTTTCGTAATTTATTTGAAACAATTCATTTGCACTTTCGGCTTTTTTCTCTTTTAAAGAACCAAACATCTTATCCAGTATATTAAATTTGGGTTGATATTCTAAGTCACTCTTATTCGGCTCCTTTGAAACTTCTATTACATCAGGTTTCGCAGGCTTCATTACTTCAAATTGTGAGAAGTCTTTTAAGTCCTCCCAATTAATCTTATCGTTAACGTTAAGTGTAAAAGCTAATGTGCTTTCTATTATGTTTAACTGTTCCACAGCTTCTGCTGTTAGTTGTATAGCTAAATTCTTTTTTTCCTCTTTCTCAAATGCTGATTTTTCCCGAGCAGCTTTTTTTGCTTCCATCTCTTGCTTCTTTTCCCACTTTTCTTCCCAGTCTAGCTCTTGCATAATTGCTTTTTGTCGGACTACATGAGGGTCCTTACCTTTTATTTCCCTATATTTATTTAACCCTTCATGTCTTACTTCGATTCGATACATTAAATAAACCCTCCTTTTTTATGAAAGTCTTTTATTATATTGACAAGGAATTATATCTGTATATATTTTAGCAATTATATGTCGTATTATCTAGATTTTAGTCATAGAGTGAATATAGTTGATAGTTTAATTAGTCCCTTTATTTTATATTCATTAATATACTTTTCCTGATATATAACGGCAAATCATATTCTATCAAAGAAGTCAGTGCCTCCATTGCTTAATTCAATATATGAATAACATAAATATATTGGAATAAACTTCGTTAAACATTATCCCAATTCTGTAATAACAAATTGTAAATTTAATGGTAAGATTTATTTATCTGCCAATAAAATAATTACTTATCATATTTAAGGGGACAGTTAAAAATGATTATTTACGAAGCAACGAAGACTGAGTTTATATTCGATGTTATAAATGAGCTATTAGTTGAAAGGTTATATCAATCTTATCAAGAAAAGATTGGAAGAACCTCTAAAAGCGAAATTACTTCATGGGAAAACTCACTTCAACGTATGTGTAACGTTATGCAGGATACAGAAATTCCCTCTGATGCTTCTGTCGCTATTGAATTTAAAATTCCTAATACGTCAAAACGAGTTGACTTCCTTGTAGCTGGTAATGACGGCAGCCAAGATCACGTTGTCATCGTGGAATTGAAACAATGGTCAGAAATAGAATTAATTGAAAGTAAAGATGCTGTTGTCAGCACTTTTGTTGGAGGAGGTAAGCGTTCTGTTACCCATCCTTCTTATCAAGCCTGGTCTTATGCTGCTTTAATAAGAGACTTTAACGAAAATGTCCAAGATCAACATATTGAGCTTAATCCATGTGCTTACTTACATAACTATAGAAAAACCGAGAATGACCCTTTAACAGATAACCACTATAAAGAGCATTTAACAAAAGCTCCAGTTTTTACAAAAGGTGAAATTATAAAGCTACGTAACTTTATTAAGAAATATGTAATTAAAGGAGACAGAAATCGATTAATATATGAAATTGAGCACGGAAGAATACGCCCATCAAAATCATTGCAGGATTCCTTAAGTGGTATGTTAAAAGGTAATACAGAATTTATTATGATAGATGAGCAAAAGGTCTTCTATGAAGAAGCTTTTCAATTAGCGAAAGAGAGTGTGAATAATAAAAAGAAACAAGTAATGATCATTGAGGGAGGACCGGGTACAGGTAAATCTGTAATGGCTGTTAACTTACTTGTAAATGTAATTAATGAGGGTTTAATGGCTTTATATGTCTCTAAAAATTCAGCTCCAAGAGAGGTCTATGCTTCCAAATTAAAGGGGACAATAAGGAAAACTGAGATTGATAACTTGTTTAAAGGATCCGGAAGCTTCACCACTTCCGAATTAAACGAGTTCAATGTCATCATTGTAGATGAAGCTCATCGCTTAAATGAAAAGTCCGGTTTTTATGGAAATCAAGGTGAAAATCAAATTAAAGAGCTAATAAAGGCCTCTAAATTTACAATCTTTTTCATTGACGAAAGACAAAAGGTTACATTAAAGGACATCGGTAGTATTGATTTAATTAAGAGATATGCTGCTGAAGAATTAGATGCTGAATTGATCACAGGCAAGCTATCCTCTCAATTCCGATGTGACGGTTCTGATGCTTACATTGCATGGATCGATGATGTTCTTCAAATTCGTGAAACAGCTAATGCACATGATAATGGGATAGAATATGATTTTCGTGTCTATGATGAACCACATTCTATGTTACGTGAGATCGAAAAGCTTAATCAAACCAATAACAAATCTCGTATTCTAGCAGGATATTGTTGGGAATGGCCGACAAAACAGCGTAAAAACACAAACTTTAAAGATATCATCATTCCTGAACATGACTTCGAAATTAGTTGGAACTTATCAGATAGCATTTGGGCGATTGACCAAGAATCAGTTAACGAAGCTGGCTGTATACACACGTCACAAGGCTTAGAATTTGATTATGTAGGCGTTATTATTGGTTCCGATATCACTTATAGAAATGGTCAAGTAATTACTGACTATAATAAACGTGCTAAAAGTGATCAATCATTAAGAGGAATTAAAAAAATAGCTAAGGAAAATCCTGAAAGAGCTCATGCTATTGCAGACGAAATCATACGAAACACTTATCGTACACTATTGACTCGCGGTCAAAAAGGATGTTTTATATTCTGTGTAGATCCTGAATTAAATAGGTACTTTCAGTCCCGCTTAAATAAAACGGCCAATTACTATAAAGATTTCTCACCAAGTAAATGGGACATGGTTGC
Source organism: Oceanobacillus sp. FSL K6-0127 (assembly GCF_037983385.1). Lineage (NCBI taxonomy): Bacteria > Bacillati > Bacillota > Bacilli > Caryophanales > Bacillaceae > Oceanobacillus > Oceanobacillus sp. FSL K6-0127. The sequence goes on from NZ_CP150287.1 coordinate 398,015, forward strand.
CGAGAATAAAAAATTGTATGAGTAAAAATATAAACATGCTGAGTTCGATTACTGCTGAACTTAGCATGTTTATGTAGTTTATTTGTTACTATTTTAATCGATAGAAAGATAAGGTGGGTAAATTTATATACCCAACTCAAGGGCCATGATTAGCGCATCGTACAACTTGGCTTATTTAGTCTAACGGTATACAATATTGACTTTTAATCGGAACTACTCTGGCTTCCTGTGCTTTCTCCTTTTATTGATATAAAAGCCTCCTCCAGATAAAGCAATAATACCAGCACCAATACTACCAAACGTTAACATTTGCTTTTGACTTTCTTCTTTCTTAATCTCTTGTCCTTCATAAAAAAGACTGTCATAAAGAGCAGTAGCGTCTTCATTTACTTCAAATTCCTCTGGTATAAAGTATTCTTTGTTTTTATAACCATTATCGTAGGCTCTTACTTTTATTTCACTTGCGATTTCATTCGAATGGAAGCCCTCTTCATACCACTCCAATAATTCTGCTTGCTCAATTCCTTCTGGAACCTCATAATCTATACTCTTGAATGCTGATAAATAACCACTTTCTATAGTCTCCTCTTTTATTGTTTGCAAGCCATTTTCATAACCTTGCTCAAAGGATGTAATAAAAAGTTTATTAATCTCAACAGTGTCTTTATCAATAAAGTCATAACCTGTACTATATCCTAATTCAAAATGGTTTTCTTCCTCTTCATCTGAACGTTCTTTATATCCTTTTTCATAATGGGATTTGTAAATTTCACTTAATTCTCCATCTTCTTCAATCTCCTTGGGAATAACTAATTCATCTAAAGTATACCCAGATTGATACCCATCCTCCTCTACACTTATGATTTGCTTTTCACGTTGATAAGCTTTTTTATAGGACTCTTGATAAGCTGTATTCCAATCATCTGATTTCGATTCATTATTACTTACTTCATCAGATTCACCTGATCGAGCGGCCTCTTTTCCTTTAGTTCGTCCTTTCTTTTGCCCCTCTTCAGTCTCTTCTTCTTTAATCTTTTTTAGACCTTCTGCATATCCCGCGTCATAACCAGCAGCATAACCGATTCTATATCCCTCATTTTCTTTATCTGTCTTTCCACTCTTTTCATTTCTTTCATATCCATCTTCAAAGCCTTTTTCCCTTCCAGCTTCTGTTCCTTCATCCACATCGGATTGAGTATAACTAGGCTTTGGAGGTGATGGTTTACTATTACTAGAAGAGCTTGAAGAACCACTACTAGAAGAACTTGATGAGCTAGAACTTCCTCCTCCGTTGTGATAATGGTACTCCCCATATTCATACCCCCACTTTTCACAGTTCGTTCTACATGTATGACCACCATTTCCATCAGTCCTGCCAGGATGCGCCAAAATATCAGAAGTATCAAAGGCAGTTACAACAAAAAGAATTACAAATAAGTACATTACTTTCTTCACATTCATTCCCCTTACTAGAAAATATTGGTTAAAAATACATTTTATATCTTTTGACCTATCTAGTAAATAGAATTTTCCTTTACCATTAGTGAAAAATCCCTAAATTCAACAAGTGGAAATAGTAACTATTTGTTTTCACCTAAATTCCATAACACAAATACCGAACTATTATACTTATATATTTTTAAAAATAATGTATGGTAAGAGCATTTTTATACCGGTTATTCAAACCCAAGTCCCTTTCAAACCACCAAACAAAAAAGACCAGTCCCCACCGCTCTCCAAAAACGATAAGGACTGACCCCAAATCCAAACCCGCTTACTCTAAAATAAGCTGATTAATTTGCTCAATTACCCCAGGCAGCTCGCCCATTGATTTGATTGTATAATCTGCGCCATTTCGTATAAAGGTTTGTTCTGTTTTAGCTATAATTTCTTCTTGCTCCACTTCAGACAGCGCATCGAATTCAGCTTCGCTTAGACCCATTTCAGAGCTGCCAATAATAACACCTACAGCCCAAACACCTGCACTGTTCGCCTCTGCAAAATCGGGAATTGTATCCCCTACTTTTACAACGTTCCGAGCTGCTGATAATTTTAATGCTTCCATGTTTCGGTATATCATATAAGGATACGGTCTTCCTAATGAATTTGTTCCATCAGGTGTGATATAAAAATCTGGGCTATAGCCTTTTTTCGCTGCTTCTGGCACAACAACATCCATCATTTTTTGCGTGTAGCCGGAAGTGGAACCAATTTTCAGCCCTTGGCTTTTTAAGCTTTCCACAGTCTCAAGAACCTCTGGCTTCGGGTCGGTATACGTTGCTAATGTTTCCAATAGAGATGATTCAAACGCATTAAATAGGTCCTCTACATCTTGCTCATTAAATGCTCTTTCATATTTCGTTTCCCATAAACCAGAAATTCTCGGCATCTCCAGCATCGCACGAATATGATCAATTTTTAGCAGTCCCATTGGTTCTCTTGCCTCTTCTATTGTCACGTCTATTCCTGCGTTTTTAAAAATATTTACAAATGCATTTACCGGTGCAAAGCATCCGAAATCCACTGTTGTTCCTGCCCAATCAAATATTACGCCTTCAATCTTCTTCATTTTACCACCACTCCCATATATTCTTCGATTACACTGCATAATGTTTCGATATCTTCCTCATGGATTTCTCCAATGTTCCCAATTCGGAATGTATTGACTTCTGTCAGCTTTCCTGGATAAAGCACAAATCCTCTCTCTTTCACATAGAAATAAAAGTCCTCAAACCGAAAGCTGTCATGCGGGAATAGAAACGTTGTAATGATTGGTGATTGCTTTTCATCTGTTATATATGTCTGGAATCCAACCTTCGCTAATTTCTCCCGCAGTAGTTGATTATTATGCTGATAACGATGAGATCTTGCCGGAATCCCTCCTTCTGCTATTAATTCATCAATTGCTTTAGAAAATGCAGCTACAACATGGGTTGGAGATGTGTAACGCCATTTTCCATCCTTGTCCATTTCCTTCCATTGGTCGTACAAATCTAGTGATAAGCTACGAGCATTTCCTTCACACGCTTTAAGCTTATCCAGCCTAGCAATGACAAAGCCAAACCCAGGAACACCTTGGATACATTTATTCGCACTGCTAATTAAATAATCAATACCGAGAGCACGGACATCCATTTCCACTCCAGCAAAACTGCTCATCGCATCGATAATCAGTGTTTTCTCATATACTTTAGCAAGATCAGAGACCATCTCAATTGGATTTAGTATTCCTGTTGTTGTTTCACAATGAACCATGACAATATGTGTAATCTGTGGGTCCTCTTCTAAAATACATCTTAGTTCAGCTTCATCTGGATATGCATTGTATGCAACGCTATATTGCTGGTATTGCAGACCAATAGAATCAGCTATTTTGACAATACGCTCTCCATAAGCACCATTCGTTATGATTAATGCTTTATCCTGCTTTTTCAATGAAGTTATCATCACCGATTCAACTGTGAATGTACCACTTCCTTGCATTAATACAGTTGTATATTCATCAACTGTCACTCCTGCAAGGTCAAGGAGCTGCGTTCTTATTTTTTGGGTAATGTCCTTATAATCTTGATCCCATGTACAGCGATCAAAGAGCATTTCCTCTTTCACTGTAGCTGTTGTTGTTAATGGGCCTGGCGTTAAAAGCTTGTAAGAATTCATGTTTTCTGTATCCTCCTTCATTTATCACTTAATCAGAAGTTGCTGGAAAGAAACGTTTTTTCAAACGAGTTGAAACTACCTCTAATAGAATGGCAACAATGAGAATGGCGTAGGTAATAAAGCCAACCTCCCGCATATCAAAGTAGAAGCTGGAAGCCATAAATAAATCAAATCCAATTCCGCCTGCTCCAGCTGCCGCTCCCATTGCCACAGCTACACCAAAGTTGATTTCAAACCGCAAGAACACCCATGATAATAAATAGGTAAAGGTAGACGGTAAGACACCGCTTTTTACGACATGCCACCAGTTCCCACCAGTTGACCGTACCGCTCCCAAGATTCCCTTATCAACTTCTTCAAATGCTTCCGAAAATGCTTTAACTAAATATGCAATCGAATGAAATAACATACCAAGAACCGCCGCTTCACTTCCCAGCCCTGCGGCAATCGCAAAGATCAACACCCATAATACCGTTGGAACTGCCCGAATAAATGCAACAAATACGCGAATAATTCTAGTTAACCAGACAGGTGCTAGATTTGTTGCAGCCATTAAAGAAAGGAAAAAGGCAATAATGGCGCCAATAATCGTAGCTAAGAATGCTAGACTAAGCGTTATCCCAACTTGATAGATGGCTTCACTTAAACTGAAATGACTTAATGCCGGCTCAAGAAACATCACTTTCAAGTTATACGCTGTTTCCGTAATCGCTGAGCCTAATTCCAGTCCTGCATAGTTAAAGAATAGAAAGGCAATGAATGTCAAAAGGGTTAGAACAACTAATGTGCTCCTTAGGACTCGCTCACCTTTATTACCCGATTTTATATGAATACGGCCGTCTTTCTTTCGCTTTATATAGGTTGCTTCCATTATAGAATCACCTTCCGCACATAATTTGAAATAAGGTCGACAATAATAACGGTAATGACAATACATAATGTCACAAGCGCTACGGCATTATAATTTAACATCTTATAATACATATCAAAGGTATATCCGATTCCTGTCCCTGTTAAGATCCCCACCAATGTAGCATTTCGAATATTGGTTTCTACCATAAATAACACCCAGCTGATCATCTGTGGCAAACTTTGCGGAATAACAGCCTTCCCTACAATTTGGAAATAGGTAGACCCTGTTGCAGTCAATGCTTCAACAGAACTTTGGCTCGCTTCATCAATCGATTCAATAAATGCCCTTGTTAAAAACCCTACTGTCCCAACAAAGAGAGCGAGAAAGCCTGTTACGGAATTTTGCCCAAAGGAAATAAGCAAAACCAACGCCCATGCAACAACTGGGATATTTCTTGATATGGATGCAATAAAACGGGCAAATACACTTAAAAAATTATTTACTTTTGTCACTTTTGAACCGAATACCCCTAAGAAGAGAGAGACAACAGCTGCTATCGTTGTTGCCGCTATCGACATAAATGTGGTTTCAGCTAGCTTTTCCAGAATGGTTGGCAATTTATCGAGCGTTTCCTGGGTCACCATTAGATTCGAAAACATCCAGCCGATAGCTTTAGGGATTGTTGCTAACCCATCTACAAAGTTAAATGATGTAATAGCTGCTGATAAATAGGTTAGAACGATGATGATGAGAAGAAAAATTACTGTCTGCCATCTGTTTTTTCGCATCTTTTTTTCATTCACAGTCATCTCTCCTTACGCTGTTATTAAATCTTCCGTTTTGGATCCGTAAATTTTGTTAATTTGCTCTTCATAAAGTTCATGACTTGTTCCAGTAAATACAATTTCACCTTTATTTAAACCAATGATTCGGTCTGAATAATGCTGCGCCACATCCACTTGATGTAAATTCACTAAACACGTAATGCCCATTTCCGTACTGATTGATTTTAAAAGATCCATGATAACCTTAGAAGAATTCGGATCCAGTGAAGCAATCGGTTCATCACACAGGATAAGTTTTGGTTCTTGAATAAGCGCTCTGCATATCCCTACACGTTGCTGCTGACCACCACTTAATTGGTCACATCGCTTATATGCATGTTCATGAATTCCCAACTTTTCCAACAGGTAAAAGGCACGTTCTTTTTCTTCTTCTGTGTATCTTCCTAACAGTCCCTGCAGTGTTGTTTTATAACCAAATCGGCCATGCAGTACATTCTCAATCACTGTCAAACGAGGCACGAGATTATAGTGCTGAAACACCATCCCAATATTCGCTCGTAAATTGCGTAATTCTTTTTTATTTAAACTTCCAACATCATGATTGTTAAACATAATCTTTCCTTCATTAAATTCAACCATTCGATTAATACAACGCAGCATGGTAGATTTACCAGCACCAGACGGACCTATGATAGAAACTAGCTCTCCTGCTTTGATTTCAAAATGAATATTCTTTAATATTTGTTTGTCGGCTGTATATGATTTTCCTAATCCTTCTACTTTTAACAATGACATGTGTATTGACTCCTTTTTAGAGCTTATTAAGTAAGATTACGCATCGTAAGTACACGCTTCCTGGTTTCGTTTCCCTCTACTATTATTTCGAAATTTCGCGAATTGGATCATACCATTCATCTTCCACTGGCAACAGTCTTTCTTTATCACTTTTAGAGAATAAAGCGCTCTGTTCTGAATCCTCAGGTGCAAAGATTTTCTCATTATTTGCTACTTCATCTGAAGTTAAGAGCTCTTGAATTTTATCAAAATCCGCTTGTCCGATGACATCCATATTCACAACAAATGGTTCATTTAATACTGGGTCAGAGCTCATTAATGCAAATTCTTTGCCTGTAACTGAATTGAAGGGTTCCGCTGCATTTTCTTTCACGCGATAAACAGCTCCAACTGTATTTTCCTCTCCTTCAGAAAGCTCCACATACTCTTCCACACATGTATCACAGAATGCCGCAACATCTGCATTACCCGTTAATAAATTAACTGCGGAACCTTGGTGAGAGTTGCCAAATAATACTTGGGAAAACAATGGCCCGCTTCCCATTAAATCCTCTTCCGTTAAATCTGCATATGCTTCTTGTTGCGAGAAATGTTCAATAATACTGGATGATGGAACTTTAAACCCGGATGTTGAACTATTTGATACGAATGAAAATCTTGTATCTGCAATCGTATCAAGGGAGAATTCCCCGTTTTCTTTAAACTTGTCTTGCTCGTCCACATTTACCGCTAACCAGCTGTAGTATTTCGCATCATCCAATGTTCCGGATTCACCCGATTTTACGGCTAGCGTTTGAACTGCATCATTTCTGTTATTTGCTTCTACATATCCTTGTGAACCCATGAATGCAAGGTCTGCATTGTTGTTGACTAACGTTTCAATCGCAATCGAGTAGTCCGTCGTTAATTGATGTTCTACCTCTTTACCTGTAGCCTCTGAAATAAGTCTTCCAATTTCATCACGAGATGATTTCAAATCATTACCAGACTCGTTCGGATACCAAACAATTTTAATCACATCATCTACTGACGCAGTACTGCTGTTACCGCCACCACAAGCCGTTAACAAAGCTGTGAACACGAAGAGCATTATCAATAAAAATTTCGTTTTCATATTTTACACTCCTTATCCTTAATAAATAGATCGTAATATGTTTTTGACATCTTCCTGCGTTAAAGCAACTGGGTTATTATCCATTCGCCCCTTTGTAAAGGCGTTTGCGGCAACTTTCTCGATTATTTCTTCATTCGCATTGTAATCCCTGAGCTTGCTTGAAGAATCTGCTAGCTGATGGAAATGCTCGATAAGACCTTGAACTTCACTGCAGCTTCCTACCCCAAATGCCTGGAGCAACTTATCGTTTTCAATAATCGAGTCAAAATTGATTTTCATCACTTTAGCCAATGTAATGCTTGCTGCTATTCCATGAACCATTCCAAGTTCCAGTGTCAGAGGATAGGATATCGAATGACATGCAGTCGTCCTAGTGTTACTAAATGCTAGTCCTGCGTACAAGCTGCCCAAAGCCATTTCATTTCTATATGTAAATTCATCGGGCTGATTTATTACCTTTTCAAAGTTGTCAACAATACGATTGATCGCTTCTAATGCATAGATTCTTGAAATTTCATTGGAGCTTTTTGACCAATAAGCCTCTGTTGCATGACATAAAGCATCTAAAGCAGTTGAAGCCGTTAATCCTTTTGGTAATGTTACAGTTAGTTTTGGATCAATGATCGCTGCATAAGCATATAAGTGTTCACTATCAACTGACATTTTCACTCCGTTAGCACGATCCCAAATCGTTGCCCAGCACGTAACCTCAGAACCCGTACCTGAGGTTGTAGGAATGCCAATCCATGGTACGACGCTTTGATTTTCTGCATATTGCTTTTGTTCAATCATGGTACGTAATGCAGAGACAGACTCTATTTTCATATCCTTTAAAGCAGCCAATGATTTCGAAAGATCAAGAACACTGCCTCCTCCAATTCCTACGATGCACTGATATTCAACGTTCTCAATTTGCTTATAGTAATGAAACAAGTCTTCCACATCCGGATTGGATATGTTCACTTCTATCTGTTTTACTTCATAATTCTCAAGGTATTTATAGAGATTACGTCCAGCGGCAATTTCTGATAAGTCGCCTCCTCGATGTAAAAGGACAATCTTGCTGATTTGAGGTTTGATGGTATGGAGCACCTCTTCAATGACATCTATAGTATCTATTTTAATGTTGACAGGATTGTAATAGTTTCCCATTATGCTATTTCCTCTCTTTGTTGGTATTTTTCTTTGCGGTACAATGCAAGATTAATCGGTATTTTGCTGTTTTTCAAGTGCTTTTACAGTTTATTTACATAACATTAACGCTTTTTACAAAGAATACGCGCAGTTTTTACTTTACAAAATGCCCTTATTTGCATTATTTTGCTTTTTTATAATGTATGTTATGATTTACATACATGAAATATAGAGGCAGATGGGAGAGCTGGATGATGTTACAGGAGCAAAGACATCAAATGATTGAATCCTTTTTAAAGCAGCAAAAAGCTGTAAAAGCTTCAGAGCTTGCTACTTTATTAGATATCTCTATTGATACGGTACGAAGGGATCTAGAGGTTCTTGAGAAAAAAGGAGTCGTAAAACGAGTACATGGCGGGGCTGTATTAACTCAAAAAAGTGATAATGCACTAAACAGGCTTTTTAATGAAAGAGAAGTCAAAAATCGAGAAAAGAAACAAGAAGCTGCTTTCGTAGCGATTGAATTAATTGAAGAAGGACAGGCAATTGCTCTAAACGGCGGGACAACGACGATTGAAATTGCGAAGGTACTTGTTAACAAATTTAAGCGATTAACGATTATTACAAACGATCTTCGGATTTTATCTATTCTTGGGGAAAATAAAAACTTCAACGTTATCCTCACGGGCGGCTTTTTTAATCCAGAGGAATACACGTTATATGGGAAACAATGCGAAGAAATCCTTTCTAATTTTAATATTGATATTGCTTTTATTACGGTAAACGGATTATCGCTTGAACATGGTTTAACAGATTTCAGAATGCACGAAGTAGGCGTTATTCAATCCATTATCTCACGCTCAAAGCATAAAGTAGTTGTTGCGGATGCATCAAAGTTTGAGACATCTTCTTACATCAATGTATGTCCACTAAAGGATATTGATCTAATTGTTACGGATAGCTCACTTCCATCTGATATCGTGGAGCAATATAGTCAACAGGATATTCGGATTCTTTCTCCACACTAATCAGAAATGATGGGGAAATGCCGGTTAGCAGCAATGAAATGAAAAGCTCAAATAGGCTCGTTTCTAATAGGATAGATATTTAACCGTATATTAACCTATGATGGGAAATTACTGTCACTGTTTCATGATCTATTCCTTTACAGCAAGGTACGCGACAATTTCTGATATAAACGGTTTAGAGTCAAAGGCAGAATTTGTCGCGTTCGACTAATTAAATAGAGTATCTCTACGCCAAACCACTTCCAACCTGCATCGCCACCTGCAAATCCCCAATCTCCTTCTGAATCTGCGGAAAGCCTGGAATCTCCGGAATACGCCGAGTCTCTGGAGACTCCATTTGTTTCGCTGATTTCGCCATCATTTCAAAAACAAGCATCAGCTGTGCTAAATCATCATCTTTAAGAATGGGTAGATCTTGCTTTCTTGATGCAGCTTCTAATAAAAAGCCTAACTGCTCAATCGAGAAAATAACAGACCATAATTGCTCTAAAGCTTTTTGATTACGTGGGATTTCTCCTAAAGCTGTACGATAAACAAGACTTAAATTCTTCAAGTTGGTGTGCATTTTCTTTGTTTCACTACTGCTCGTAATATCCACATCGTCCCTCGTTCCAGAAAACATGAAAGCCATCAATTGCATCTGGCTGCGGATTGTTTTAGCAATTAAATGCGGAAGACGGCTGGATGCCGATTTTCTGCCGATAAAGAATATGCCAATAAGTCCAATCGCACAACCGATTAGAATATCTGTAATTCTTGCTGTCGCAAAGAAACGTAAATCATAGATCTGGGACGTGTTTTCTGCCATGAATATTGCATTTGGTGTAATGAAACTTACGGCAATCGCATAATTCCTTGGGATAAATAGCTCCGTCAAGAAAGTGAGCAGCCAAATAATCAAAATGATATAGATGCCATCTGGATGGGTGGAAAGAACGAGAGCCGCAATCAGGACACCGACAATGGTTCCAAATGACCTTTGGATGGCACGGTGAAATGTTGTGATAATAGTTGAACCTAACATAACAGCGCCACATGATAATACAATCCAATAAGAACGGTCAAATTCAAATGAAAAAGCTATGAGGGCTGCAATAAACAGGATAAAGCCATAACGAATCGCAGAAATAAAGACGAAGGAATTTTTATGAAAGCTTCCTGCTAGGGTCTCTTTCAACGAACGCCTTGGAACACGGATTTCTTCCTCTAATCGTAATCGCTCATCGTCTCCATTTAAAATAAGCACTGCTTCATTTACCATCTTTTCTAAACGAAGGTTGGTTTCCTTATCCATTTCATTCATGAACGGCATTGGTTCACCCGAATGTTTGTCCATTTTATTCGCCAATGTGCGAAGCATTTGGGCAATTGCGGATAGTTGCTTTTTATCAGGTATTGCATAGAATTCGATAATCTCCGCATAAATTAGATTTGCTTGCTCATATAAATAGTGAAGTTTTCTAAATTCAGCCGAATTCTGCCAGGAAATATACGCTCTGGATAACGTATCTCCAGTATCTTTTAGCGTTTGCAGGGCTCTTTGTCTTTCTTTACTAAACTCAGCTGTCCCTATCACATCGATTAAAGATCCCAGCTCCATATACACACGCTTGATGGCATTTCTCTCTGGACCATGGGGATTGATAAACCAGCCGCTCATTGCAAGAACCCACGCGAAAGCACCACCTAATAAAGTAAGCCCTGATCGCATTGGTGCTAGGGAAGGGTCAATCGGCATTGCTGATGTGATGGTGAAGACTAACACAAAGAATATTGCCGCAGGTCCTGGAATTTTCAAAGCCCCAAATAAAAAGGTAAACAGAAAACCAAGTACACCAGTCATCAATGAGAATATAAAGGGGTAAGGTGCGAGCAGCATTCCTAGACCGATTGATAGCGAGAGACCAATCATGACAAAAAATAACTTCTTCGCCCGCTCTGCATACGGTTCATTAAACATATACAGGTATGTAAAACCGCCAATTCCAGCTGCAAGACCGGATTGTAAGTCGCCAAGCATTAGTCCTATCCATGCGGGAAACGCGGCACTGACACCAGCAAGAATTGCTTTATTCCATGGCAAGGGATTTCTTTTAATTTCAAATGCCTGGATTAATGTTTTTAGGAATGTTGAATCTGTAAAAGTTGTATGTTTGTTTCTTTTCCCCATCCCAGACACTCTCCTTTGAATTACCGTCAATCTATGTTAATCATTACACAATCGAATGTAAGGTATGATTCTAGTATAGGATAAATACAACAGATTTATAAAATAAAACTTTTCGGCGTCCAAAGTTGAATATGTTCATAAAAGAATAGGATTTGAAAATTTATGCTAACTTTTATCGTCCACATAAAATAAAAACACAACATAATTAAAAATATGTTGTGTTTAAATGATAACAATAGAAAGCAGAAGGACTGCCCACCCGCTCCCCCTAGTTTAAAGGGTTGCAATAGGCCAGCCCCCGTATTTATTAGATCCAATTACAGTTTGCTTCCATTCGTCTCAATGACTTCTTTATACCAATCATAACTTTTCTTTTTGATGCGGCGCAGATCATGGTTACCTTCTTCATGTTGATTAACATAGACAAATCCGTAGCGTTTTTGGAAGCCATTCAGCCAGCTTAACAGGTCTGTGAACGACCATGTACAGTAGCCGAGTATGTCTGCTCCATCGCTAATAGCTTCTTGTATCGCTTTTACATGTACGTGAAGATAATGAATACGATAGTCATCGTTAATGACATCACCATCCTCGAGCTTATCATATTCTCCTAAGCCATTTTCACTGATTAAAATTGGTAATTGATATCGATTTGTGATGCGGCGCAGGGCGATTCGCAGTCCATTTGGATCGATATTCCAATCCCAGTTTGTTCTTTCGAGATTTTCATTTTGAACGGTTTTATAAAGACCTGGTACACCTGTATCTTGTGTCGTGCCTTTCTTTCCGGATGTATTCATTTTCCCTTCAGATACACCGTCTAATGGATTCTTCTCAAAAGTAGTGGTTTGGTAATAGTTCAATCCCATAAAATCGGGTTTTGCTTCTTGTAATAATGCAGCGTCACCACTTTCGAATGTTGGAGCCAAGCCTTTTCCTTCTAAGTATTTCCAAGCAACCAGAGGATACATCCCCCATGCATAGACGTCCAGCCACCAATGCGCATTTAACTCTTCTGCATTTTCCGCGGAAAGGATATCCTCCGGTTTTGAGGATGCTGCATAAGAAGGAGAATACGCAAAGCTTGGACCTATCTTTCCATCCGGTACATATTTACGGAACTCTTTGATTGCACTTGCATTTGCGAGATTGGCATGATGGTTAACTTGATAGAAGAGCTTCTCATCCTTTACTCCCGGAGGATGAAGGGCCGTTCTATATCCGAAACTAGTGAAAATATTTTGCTCATTCAAGCTTACCCAATATTTAACACGATCGCCAAAATGCTTGAATAAAGTAACCGAATAATTGGTAAAGTCCTCGACAATCTCACGGGATTCCCAACCACCGTATTCATCTTGAAGCGCCTGTGGCAAATCCCAATGATAAATGGTTAAAATCGGTTCAATTTTGTTTTTAATCAGTTCATCAATTAAATCACTATAGAATTGGATGCCCTTTTCGTTTACTTCACCTTTCCCCTCAGGAAAAATACGGGACCATGCAACAGAAAATCGATACGCTTCCAAGCCCATTTCGGCCATAAGGCGAACATCTTCTTTATAACGATGGTAATGATCGACTGCTGTATCACCTGTTGTCCCTTTAAAGGTTTTGCCCGGAATCCGAACAAATTGGTCCCAGTTGGAAGGTCCCTTTCCATCCTCGTCCCATGCACCTTCTACTTGATAGGCAGCAGAAGCAGATCCCCACATGAATTTACTTGGAAAAGGTTCTAATTTTTTGTGTATCATCTTATTCCCTCCTATGTATCTATTTTGCTCGCTTCATGTTAACGTTTACTTATCAACTTAAAGCTTCACGCTGTTCGATGGATTGAAGATTTTGATTTCTTTGTAAGAAATGATACAGTGCTCCAATTAAATTGGAGTCATTGCCAAACTGGCATAGGTGTACTTGAATATCTAAACATGCATCACTCGGTTTCATAACCTTAAGCTTTTCATTAATTTGATCAACAAACCCTTCACGTTTACTAATTGCGCCACCAATTAATATTTTTTCAGGGTCAATAATATACTGCAAGTTATAAATCCCTACTGCTAAACGTTTAATGAATTTTTCAATTTCATCCTGTACTTCTTGGTCGCCCCCATCCGCCATCTTAAACACCGTTAGGCCATCAAGCGTATCTGGGTCCATGTTTTTGCGCCCTGCAACCTGCATAACCAAGCCCCGAGTTGCAGCCAGCGAGCTCCAACTCTCTCCTAATGGCTGGTTCAGATAATCTTCAAGAATCATATAACCGAATTCACCACCGAAAAGACTGTTACCATGACGAACCTTTTTATCTAATACTACTGCCCCACCAATCCCAGTGCCGATAACAATACAAATGTAGTCATTAATTCCTTTGGCAGCACCAATCCAGCCTTCTGCTAATCCTGCACAATTCGCATCATTTTCGAGTTCAACCGGAAGTTCTGTTCGTTCCTGGATCAGTTCCTTCATATTTGGACCATGAATATAGGAAATAGCCGTTAATCCTTTAATATATCCAGATTCCACATCTACCGCTCCAGGCATACTTAAGGCGATCCCACTTAGTATGTGACTTTTTTGAAATCCCTTCACCACTGAATCAATTGTATTTACAAAAGATTCAATGCCGTCTTTCGGTGTTGGAATAGAAGATTTTTCTAAAAAATGGCCTGCCTCATCCATAAGAGAATATTTTATTGCGGAACCACCAACATCAAAAACTGCATAATAGTTCACCAAAAAACCTCCTAACATCCCATACAAATCCTGTTGTTATTTTTTTAAAAATCAAGCATGAACCAAGGTGAATTTACCAGAAGGTTTTGTTTGTTCCACACGACTCTCTGACAATGAGTTCTGAGTCCGTAAACACAGGCTTTAATTTCGATTTCCCCTCAATTAAATCATTTAACATATAGGCCGATAATTTACCGATTTTCTCCTTATCCTGTTTAACTGTGGTCAGTTTAGGGTTACTGTAACGACAAGCAGCAATGTCATCACATCCCACAACCCGGATATCGCCTGGAACATGTAATCCAGCTTCTTTAATAGCCCTTAGTGCACCTAATGCCATTAAGTCTGAGGCAGCGAAAACAGCTTCTGGATAATTCTTCAATTCAAGCATCCGCTTCATGGAGATATAGCCGCTTTCTTCTTGATAGTCACCGTATTGAATCCATTCATCTCTTACATCAAGATCAAACTGACTCATCGCATCTTTGAATCCTTTTAACCTGAAATTAGAAATGACCGAATCACGCATCCCACCAATATATCCGATCTTCCGAAGGGAACTCAGATAAAAATATTCGACTACTTTTCTTGATAAATTCACATTATCCGTCATGACATAGCTTGCTCTAGGGCCCTTTAACTCAATATCAATCCCAATACAAGGGAAACCACTTTCCGCAAGTTCAAACGTAGCATCCTCTACTTCCTCACCAGCAATAATCAAACAGCCATCTACGTTAAAATGCTTGCATCTGGCTAAATAACTTCCTTTATCTTGCAAAAAATGTTCATTGGAAAACATTAAAATATCATAACCTAGTAATCCAATATTCTTCTTAAAGGTTGAAATAACTTCATTGAAATATGGATGCGTCATGTCAACATTGATCTTACCAGCATAAATAAGACCGATGAGATTTGACTTTTTAGTTGCCAGTGAGCGAGCGGAAAAATTAGGTGCGTAACCCATTTCGTTAATAACTGTCATGACTTTGTTCTTTGTTTCCTCACTAATTCCCTTATAATTATTTATTACTTTTGATACAGTCGCTTGTGAAACCCCTGTCATTTGTGCAATGTCCTTTATCGTTAAGCCCATCGTATTATCTCCTCTAATCCTTGCTAAATGTCTTTCCTACTGTTAGATTACTAAGATTTATAGAGTGAAACAATAGCCAGGCAGGAAAAACTCATGATTTTACAGATCCCTCTGTAATACTAGAAATAAATAAGCGATTAAATAATAAGAAAATGATTAATAATGGAACGGTAGCCCAGAATACTCCAGATAAAATCATGCCGAAATCGATATTATTCGTATTGCTCAACTGTGCCAATGCAACTTGAATTGTATAGCTATCCGGATCTCTTAGAACCGTAAACTGCCATAGGAATTCTCCCCAAACCGCAGTAAAGACAATAATTCCAAGTGTCGCAAATGCTGGTAAGATGATAGGCAAGACAATTCTCCAATAGATTCGGAAGTTTGAACACCCATCTAATTTCGCAGCTTCTATTAATTCATCCGGAACCGCGCCTGAAATATATTGTCGCATCAAAAATATCCCTAAAGGATTTAAAAAGAATAGAATCATGACTCCAGGTAAAGAATCAAGAAGTCCTGCTTTCGAAATTAAAAAGTATTGCGGAATTAATCCTAACTGCGGCGGGATAATCATGGTTACTAGAATTGCGACAAAAAGGATATTTTTCCCTGGGAATTTAAACTTCGCAAAAGCAAAGCCTGCTAATGAACTAATGAACAGAACGACAATCGTAACGACCACACACAGTACAAACGAATTCCACATCCCACCAAAGAAATCAATTTGATTTAATACCTTATTAAAATTTTCAACCAGCATATTTCCTGGTGTAAGTGTTGGTGGTATTGTATTATAGGCAGCACTTGGCCGTGTCGCCATTACAAACATCCAATAAAAAGGAAAAAGAGAAAGGATTGAAGCAATGCATAAAAACGAGTAAACGACTATGCTGCCAATGGATAATTTTTTTCGATGCTTTTGGATTTGATTACTCATTTCTGAACACCTCTCTTTTTCCTACCAAAGCCTTGAACTAATCGTAAATTAATCACAGCAAATAACGTAATGATGACCAACAGAATAATTGCTGTTGCGGAAGCTGTTCCAAACGACTGTAATCTAAAGGCATCCCGGTACAGGTACATGACAATCGTCATCGCTTCGTCCCTTGTAAAGGCATCAGCCCCTAAGAATACAGTTGGCTCAGAGAATAACTGCATCGCCCCAACTGTTGATGTAAATACGGTCAGGATGATAAATGGCTTCATCATCGGAATCGTAATATACCATAGCTGTTGAAACTTATTGGCACCATCGACTGTCGCTGCTTCATATAAATCATTAGGAATACTTTGGATTCCTGCTAAATATATAATCGTGTTGTACCCGACCCATCTCCAGAATACCATCATCGAAATCGCAATTTTTGTCCCCCATTCAGATGCAGCCCAGGAAATTGGGTCAAGTCCAAATAAATGGGTTAATACATAATTGGCAAGCGAAGATTCATGATTACTGAATAACACACTAAAAATCAGGGCTACGGCAACCATTGAGGTTAAATAAGGCATAAATATCGTAACCCGGAAGAAACTTTTAAACTTGAGAAAAGCCATATTCAGTAAGTAGGCTAAAATAAGACCGACAATTAATTGGGGAGCAGTGCCCATAACCCCCATAATAATGGTGTTGTATACGGACTTCCAAAACAATGGATCCGTTAACACGAGTTGGAAATTACCGAAGCCATTAAAGGTCATCGGGCTTAAGCCGTTCCATTTCTGGAAAGCTAAGTAAAAACTAAAAAGTGCGGGATATAAGCCTATAAGTGTAAAAATTATGAAGAAAGGCGCTATATATAAATATCCTGAAATCATGTCTTTTTTTTCTTCAGACCTAAATCTCTTCTTTTTAAATATAGGTTCTTTCTTACGAATAGAATTCATTTTCACGCCTCTTTTCCATTTCAAAGTAGTACGGTGCCCTTAGGCGCTCATATCTTATGTTATTCACCGTTCACAAGGTTACAAAAAACGCGTTAAGAAAGGTAGTCGGCTTACCTTTTTGGGGCTAAAAATCCAAATGTTAAGCCGACTATATAGATTACTTGCTTACAAGTTTTGCAGATTAGCGTTTCATTAGATCCTCAGCACGCTTCACAGCTGCATCCCACTCTTTTTCTGGGTCTGCACCTTTGTTTTGGACATTTTTCAGGGCATTCAATATCTCGTTATGGACTGGAAAGTATTTTTCACCTTTGTATCCAATACCAGTAATGTCTTGGGCAGCTTCAGCGAATACTGGAGCTGTTGCTTGACCACCGAAGAATTCATCTTCATTTGTCTTAAATGCTTCCTCCTCATAAACAGCTTGTGCAGAAGGGAATAATCCATGGCTTTGGAATGATTTTAATTGATTTTCGGATGATACGAGCCATTCAATAAAATCGTAAGCCTCTTGTGCATATTCTGTTTCACTTGGAACCGCGATGTATGAACCACCCCAGTTAGCTGCAAACTCAGTTGGTAATGTAGCCACGTTCCATTTACCAACAGCTTCTGGAGCATTTCCTTCCATCCAGCCTTTTAACCAGCCTGCACCTAGTTCTGCTGCAAACTCGCCCTTATTAACGGCATTAGCCCACTCTGGACTCCACATTTCATATTTACCTACTAATCCGAGGTCATTTAGATGAACAGCATAGTCATATGCCTTTTTCACTTCGCTGTCTCCTCCAAGATTTAATTCATTCTCGGGAGTCAAATAAGCAGTTTCTGCAGCATCCAAATAAGCTCTAAATGCCATTTCGATACTATCTACAAAGGGCATTCCAGTTTCTTCTGTCACTTGTAAACCAACTTCTTCAAATGCTTCGGGTGAATCAATTAATGCAGCCACCTCTTCCGGATCCGTTGGGAGTCCAGCTTGTTCAAACAAGTCTGTGCGGTAGTACAATGCTTTAGGGCCGATATCTGTTGGAAGCCCGAATAAGAAATCTCCATCCACATTTTCTCCGCTTTGCCATTTCCATTCCAAATACTGATCCTTCACATCATTCGCACCTAGATCATATAAATTCTCGAAACGATCCTGAGCTACCTTAAAACGGTCAAATTGATCAATCTCAAGCATCGCGATATCCGGTGCGCCGCTTCCAGCCGATAAGGAAGTAAAGAGTGCATCATGATGGTCCGCTGTTTCAGACGACTTTACTTTAATTTTTATATTTGGATTTTCCTTCTCGTATTCTTTTGCCAACTCTTCATATCCAGTTGCACCAAAGGTCCAAAAATCCAACGTGATTTCTCCCTTTTCTCCACTAGCATCATTTGTGTCTCCGTCATCACTTCCACTGCAAGCTGCTAGAAGAAATGCAAGCAATGTCGCTAATCCAAGAACAGCAATTTTTCTAATTCCTTTCATGCGTACAACCCCCAATAATAATTATTTTGATTTTTTTCAAACGTACTCAGTTCATTCTAGAAATGAAAACCTCCTTAAAATGGATTTCAATTTTACGAAATCGGTTTCTTTAAACTTCAAAAAAATAATAAGTAAACGCTTACAAAAATCATTATAGTACCTAAAAATATATAAATCAATATATTTTTAGAAAATTTTTAACAAAATTACCAAGATTACAGATTTTAGTTAAGCTATTTTTAATAAAAGATAAGAATTCTGTGCTGTTAAACACAAATTATTTACCGCATTATAGAAACCGCTTTCGTAGGAAGGAAACTAAATTTGATTTTTATTGCCCACAGACATATATGTCATTCAAGCATACTTCTATAACTCTCCGTGCGCTTCTTACTTAACCAAAAAAGCAAATAAAAGAGCTAGGAATCTGAATCGATACCTAGCTCATCTAACTTTAAGCCCACCACATATCAACAGGCCTCTCTCGAATCAATACATCTTTCAAATTCCCTACAGCAGCTTGAAATCCCTCGTCCACAGACATCAGCGGATCCTCATGTTCAATACTCACCACATAATCATAACCATATGTCCTTAAAGCACTGATAATATTGGACCATTCCTGCGCGCTGTGTCCATAGCCGACACTGCGGAATGTCCAAGCGCGTGTCTGCACATTGGAATACGGCTGCATGTCAGTCAGACCGTACATGTTTACATTATCCCAATCAATATAGGTGTCTTTTGCATGGAAATGATGGATCGCATTTTCTTTTCCAAGGATCTTGATTGCTGCAACTGGATCAATCCCCTGCCACCATAAATGGCTCGGGTCCAAGTTTGCCCCTATGGCATCATTTGTCGCTTCTCTTAGTTTAAGCATCGTGTATGGCGTATGCACAAGAAAACCAGCGTGCAGCTCCAGTCCCACTTTTACACCATGATCCTTCGCAAACTGCCCTTGCTCTTTCCAATATGGAATTAATTTTTTCTCCCATTGCCATTCCAGAATATCCGAATATGCTGTTGGCCAAGGTGTTACTGGCCAGTTTGGATAGGTGGAATCCTCATTGGAACCCGGCGTTCCGGAAAATGTATTCACAACTGGAACATCCATCAACTCTGCCAAACGAACCGTTTTGATAAAAATGTCATGTGAGTCCTGTGCATGCTTTTTGTCTGGTGACACAGGGTTATCATGGCAGCTGAATGCACTGATTGTTAACCCGCGAGAATGAATCT
This sequence comes from Oceanobacillus sp. FSL K6-0127, assembly GCF_037983385.1. Taxonomy (NCBI): domain Bacteria; kingdom Bacillati; phylum Bacillota; class Bacilli; order Caryophanales; family Bacillaceae; genus Oceanobacillus; species Oceanobacillus sp. FSL K6-0127. Next base: position 418,004 of record NZ_CP150287.1, read on the forward strand.
TATCCAAGTATTCCTTGCGCTTATCTTCACTGTTTAAAAGTACATCAATATCACAGTGTGCATTACCTGGGTTCCCGCCAGTGCCAATTTCCACTGCATCTACACCAGCTTGCTTTACATAATCCAGCATTTCTTCTAATGGTTTATCCTGAAATAATACGGTGAATACGCCAAGCTTCATATTCTCTCCGCCCCTCCGCAAGATTGTTTATTTAATTTCACGCCCACGGCAGTCGACGGATAGCCCCCCGATACCGCCTTCTAACATGTCTCATCTAAAATTAACACTTGATCTCGTCTCACTGCTTCTATAAATCGCTTCAATAATTTTGGAAACCTTCATCGCTTCTTCAGGTTTCACAACTAATTCCGCTTCACCAAGACAGCTTTCAACAAAATTTTTAGCCTGGGCAAGTCCTGCAGCAGTTTCATCATGCTTCGCTTCGGCAGTGCTTTCCATCATCTTGCCAAGCTTCGGCTGGTATAGTTCAAATGGGTACACATTCAAACCACCGTCCGATCCAGATAGGCTGAGATGAATTTTATCTTCTTTTATATTCGCAGCCCATGAGCATTCGAATTGAAGAGAAATACCATTTTCAAACGTAATATAGGCCGAAACATGATCATCCACTTCAAATGTTTGATGATCAAAAACTCCCCAGTCGTTAATCTGGTTCGGGGATTTGCTTAATCGGTTATATGTTGTTCCCATCAATTCCACAGGTTCCTGTTCACCAAGTAGCCAGATCGCTAAATCAAGCATGTGACAGCCAAAATCGATTAAGCTTCCACCGCCCTGGAGGTCTTTGTTTGTAAAAACTCCCCAGCCGGGAACCTTTCGTCTTCTTAATGCCTGAACCCTTACCACAAGCGGATCGCCTATTTCATTATTCATCACTACTCTTTTGGCTAACTGGCCAGCCTCTGTATAACGGTAGTGATAGCCAATTAAAAGGAGTTTCCCTGATTTTTTAGAGGCTTCGACCATCCTTTCACATTCCGCAGTCGTAATTGCCATCGGCTTTTCACATAGCACATGCACGCCTGCTTCCAGTGCCGCTACCGAAATATCAGAGTGGAATTTATTTGGTGTACAAATCGCTACTGCATCTACTTCTTTGAATAAATCATAGTAATTCTCGAACACATATGGAATGTCATATTTTTCGGCCACCTCACTGGCACGCTGCTGGTTCATATCATGGACTGCTGTCAGTTCAACCTTATCCTGTAATTCTAGGAAGGCAGGGATGTGCCTGCCTTGGGCAATCCCCCCAGCACCGATGATTCCCATTCGTAATTTTTTCATCGTATCACTCCTTCAAATTGCTGATTTTTCGAATTGCACTTGATTATTTTTTTACCGCTTTTCTTTGCTGCTTTACTCATACTCTCTGCTTCTTCTTTTGCTGTTGCCATCTGCTGTCACCCCTATTTCGATAATTTCTCAAGTGGCTGTCTGTTGCCATATACATGCTTTGGTGTATTGGTATTTGCAGCCCATTTCACGCCATTTTGGATTACTTTCTGGATTTCCTTGTTATGGTAGGTTGGATAGGTTTCATGTCCCGGACGGAAATAAAAGATCTTGCCACGACCACGTTTAAAGGTTGCCCCGCTCCGGAACACCTCTCCACCCTCAAACCAGCTGATGAAAATCAATTCATCAGGGGTTGGGATATCAAAATGTTCCCCATACATTTCTTCTTTTTCAAGCTCGATGTATTCCCCAAGTCCCTCTGTGATTGGATGTGTCGGATCCACAACCCAGAGCCGTTCTTTCTCACCCGCCTCGCGCCATTTCAAATCACAACCAGTGCCCATCAGCTTTTTGAACACCTTGGAAAAATGCGCCGAGTGGAGTACAACGAGACCCATACCATCCAGCACACGTTGCTTCACTCTCTCTGCAACTTCCTCGCTTACTTCTTCATGGGCCTTATGCCCCCACCATACGAGCACATCTGTTTCGGCCAGCACTTCTTCTGTCAAGCCATGCTCCGGCTCATCGAGTACAGCTGTTTTTGTTTCATGACCAGCTTCTTTTATAAAAGCTGCAATTGTTTCGTGGATGCCATGCGGATAAACCGCTGCAACTGCTGTGTCTTCCTGCTCATGTCGAAATTCATTCCATACGGTTACTTTCATTTTGTTCACTCCTAAATTTTTATCGTATTTATCTAGTTTCAAGAGCTATCTTAATCAAAATATACTGCCTTGCCAGTTCTCGCAGATTCATAGATTGCCTCTAAAATCTGTGTAACCACCATTGCTTCCTCCGGCTTCACAACCGGCTCTGTATCATGCAAAATACATTCAATCCACAAACGCATCTCGAGATCTGCTTCACTTTCTGTTTCTCCTTCAAAAAAAGCGACACCACCAGGATCCAGTTCGACATTTGTCGTGTATAATTTACCGAGGTCTTCGCCATGTATCCGAAGACCATTCTTCATATCAGCGCCTCCCTTGGTTCCGCTTAAGGAGCATTTTGCCTCATCCACATCGAGTGAATTCAATGCCCAGCTTGACTCTAAAACAATGGTCGCGCCATTTTGCATTTTTATAAAACCAAACGCAGAATCCTCTACCTTGAATTCATCTGGATCCCAAGATCCAAAAGCATTTGCAGCGTCTTTTTGTTTTCCAAGCTTATGAAAGACAGAACCCATCACCGATTGTGGTTGATAATTATCCATCATCCATAACGTCAGATCGAGGGCATGTGTTCCGATATCGATAAGCGGACCGCCTCCCTGCTTTTCTTCATCCAAAAACACACCCCATGTAGGAACAGCTCTTCTTCGGATTGCGTGTGCTTTTGCATAGTAAATCTCGCCCAGGTCACCCCGTGATACGACTTGGTGCAAGTACTGGCTGTCCGAGCGGAAGCGGTTGTTATAGCCGATTGACAGCTTTTTTCCGCTTTTTTTTGCAGCTGCAAGCATTTGCCTTGCTTCCTCTGACGTCTTTGCCATCGGTTTTTCACACATCACATGCTTCCCAGCTTCAAGCGCAGCTATTGTAATTTCCGCATGGGACACATTCGGTGTGCAAACGTGAACAACATCAAGGCTTTCATCCATTAGTAGTTCCCTGTAATCCGAATAGACTTTTGTATCTGCTGTTCCGAATTCTTTTGCGACTGACTTTGCTTTTTCAATATTTCGATTGCAAAAGGCTGCAACCTCAACCTGGCTGATTTTTTGGAGACTCTTGAGATGCTTTTCCACCGCAATTGCCCCACAGCCGATTATTCCAACTTTCAACTTTTCTCTCATATCAAATCAACCTCATTTTCCATGAATTATTCTTTAACCGATCCAGATGTCAAACCAGAAACAATTCGTTTTTGGAAAAACAATACCAAAATAACGATTGGAATCGTCACAATAACCGTTGCTGCCGAAATATCCCCCCATGGGATGGAATATTGACTTTGGTACATCGAAATACCCACAGGAACGGTTCTCCATGCATCATCACTGTTAATAGTCAATGCGAATAAATATTCATTCCAAGCTGCGATAAACACTAGGATTCCGGTTGTAAAAATTCCAGGTGCTGCTAATGGCAGGATAATCTTCCGGAATGTCTGGAATGGACTTGCTCCATCCAGCTTGGCAGACTCCTCCAGCTCATATGGAATCTTTTTGAAAAAGGTTGCCAGAATCCAGATTGCCAATGGAAGACTGATCGTAATATAAGGGATAACGAGTCCCATATAGCTATTGCGCAAACCAAGATCTGTTACCAGATTGAACATTGGTGAAATGATGGCGATTTGCGGGAACATCGATGCAGCAAGCACCAATCCCAGGATCAAGCCTTTTCCTTTAATCGGCAATCTCGTAACTGCATATGCCGTAAACGATGCAAACACCAGTGATAAAATAGTTGTTAAAGCAGATACCGCAAAGCTGTTAATCATATATCGCACCAATGGTCGATTCGTCAGCGCCGCTTCATAGGAGTCCAATGAAGGATTGCTTATAAACCAGCTGAAAGATGAGAATATCTCTCTTGGCGGCTTAATGGATGTTAAAAATACCCAGATGAAGGGAAACATCACAAGAAAAACAAAGATGATCAGAAACAGATAAAATCCTATTCCACCGCGTTTATTCATTTATACCCCTCCTCATTTCGTACGACCATCAAATAGATCAGAACCGATTAATTTCACATACAATAGACTAATGATGGCTACACTGATAAATACAATGACAGAAAGGACAGACCCTTCCCCGAAATTCTGCTGGGCGAATAATGTTTTGTAGGCATAAACGGAAATTGACTCCGTTGCGTTTGCAGGACCTCCGCCTGTCAATACATAGATCAGATCAAATACTCGGAATGCATCCAGCGTTCTGAATAATAATGCAACTAAGATCGATGATTTCAGAAGTGGCAATGTAATACTCCAGAATTGTTGAAGTCTGTTAGCTCCATCCACACTTGATGCTTCATATAAAGACTGCGGGATTGTCTGCAGGCCTGCGAGCAGTAATAGCGCCATGTATGGTGTTGTTTTCCAGACATCTGCAAGAATGATGGAAAACATGCCGCCATCCGATGTGGTCAATAGCCAAGATGATCCAGGAATGAGATTAAGCGCTTCCAAATAGTGTGCGATAATCCCCGACTGTCCGTCATACAGAAATCCCCACATCATCGCTGCCACCGCAGTCGGAATAGCCCACGGAATTAATACCGTTGCACGGATGATTCCTCTTCCTTTAAATGCTCGGTTGATAAGGAGAGCAATTGCCAGACCAAGCACCAATTCAAATGCCACGGAAATGACTGTGAAAAATGCGGTATTTCCCATCGCTTTCCACATTCGCTGATCCTTCATGTACTTCCCGTAGTTATCCAATCCGATAAAATTTGAGTTTAATATATTGCCTGCTGTTGATGCAAGCAAGTCAGAGGTTTGCTGGAACTGCTGTCCAGACGTATCGTCACTGCTTGACGCTGCAATTTCAGCTAGTGCTGCAGCATGAGATTCCAGCGCACCCTGGTATTCTTCGGCAAACGCATTATCTACCTTAGAATATTTTAACTCGGAATCTCTTACCGGCGTAAAACTCGCTAATAGCTCATCAATCTTCTCTACCTTTGTCTTAATCGTTTCATCACTGATTAGCTCAGCGTGATAGTTTTCAACATCCTGTTGAATTCCCTTTACCGTTTCAGCATCCGCTTCATTTTCAGCACTTTCTAGTAAACTATCAAGCTGACTCCCTATGTAAAATTGATTATCCACGTATCGTTCCAGATCAATCGTTGCACTAAGCATGAGCTGGGAACGAGAGGGATCATTCAGCCTATAGTCAAATAAGCTATTGTAAAAGGACTGTGCAACCGGCCATAGTACGACAACCATTACTAGAACAAGGGACGGGATGACCATAGCATACCCTAGCTGTTTCTCACTTAGTTGAAAGCTGCGCCTTTTCTTGTTTTTCATGTTTAACCTCCTCGTTATTAAGCTGGCTTTCTGACCCTATTAGAGGTTGTTCAAAAAGTCCGGTGAAAATGACGCTTCGAGAACAGATGACCTTCGACTAACTTCCGACACGTCCTGTGTCGAACGTCGAAGTCACCACATCCTGTGGAAGCTCGTTAGCTTGCTTTTCCGTTCCTCACGTATTAATTGCATACGCTCCGGTACTCAAATCTACGCCGCCTCGAACTTCTCGGTCCTTTTCATCCTCCTTTTTGCACACGCACTATTATAAGAATAGCAAGATGAGTATATGCCCATCCTGCTATTTTGACTAACTTAGAATCTATTCAGCCATCGCCGCTTCAATCTTTTCCTGCATATTCTTTGCAGCTTCTTCGGAGGTCTGGTCACCTGTCAATACTTTTGAAATTTCAATTTGCATAATATCGGAAACTTCCGGGTAAATAGGTGATACCGGTCTAGGAACTGCAGACTGTAATACTTCCCTGAACTCAGGGTTTGCGAATAATGAACTGACACCCTGTACTTCTGGATCGTCATACAATGCGCTTAATGTTGGAGCACGTCCACCCTCAAGGGCACTAATTTTTTGTCCTTCTGGTCCCGAAATGAATTTCACAAACTCCCATGCCGCTTCTGGATGCTCCGAATATCGATTGATCATTGTCATCCATCCGCCAAGTGATGCTGCAGTACCTTCATCACCTGCTGGAAGTCTGGACATTTCGACATTATCAACGATTTCAGATCTCTCTTCATCATTAGAAGAAGCCATCATATACGGCCAGTTTCTAGCAAAAACAGCATTCCCTTCAATCCAAGCATTCTCTGTTTCAATTTCCATGAAGTTCACGATATTCTCTGGTACAAAATCAGATGTTACAATTTCCTTCATCTTATCGAGTGCTTTGATTGTTTCCGGGCTGTCAACGACAACATTATTATTTTCATCCACTACTTCACCGCCATAAGAAGCGATAAATTCAATGGCATTTGTAATCAAGCCTTCATATTGTGCGGCCTGCATGAGGTAGCCATATTCTGTGCCGTTTTCCCCTTTCAGCTCGCTTGCCATTTCGATCAATTCATCCCATGTTGCTGGGGGCTCGTCCACAATATCTGTACGGTAGTAAAAAACACCGGCATCTGTGTACTGTGGCATTGCCCATTGCTTTCCATTAAAGTTCGCTGCTGCAACTGTCCCCGGGAAGTAATCATCCATGTTGATTCCATCCTTTTCGATAAAGCGATCCAGCTCCAGCACGTAGTTAGCCTGAGCAAATTCTGCCGGCCAGATTACATCAGCGTTGAAAACATCAATCTCCGAACTTTGAGAGCTTAAAAGTGTCACATATTGGTCATGGGATTGGCCTGTATCTGCAGGCATTTCACGCTGCTCCACTTTTATGTGCGGAAACTTTTCCTCGAATGCTTTGATTACTGCTTCTGTACCCGGTGTTGTATCTACCCCTCGCGCATACACAATGGTAACCGGTTCTTCTTCACTGCCTTCTGATGCTTGTTCACCATTCGCGCTTGATGTATCGGATTCATCGTTATTGTCTTGTTCCGATGAATCTGAATTACAAGCTACTAAAAAGAAAACCAGAGCGATTAACAACATACTGCTAAGTGCTAACTTTGAAAACTTCAATGTAATGCCCCCTTTTTTTAATGCCGATTTCAATCCAAGATATATTTAAGGAATATTCTTGAAAATGAAATCGATTACATTTGGTTATATTATACGATAATTATTTTTGATGTCAATCCTATTTATAGAATTATTTTTTCGAAACATCCGTATTATTGTCTCAAAAATCCGCCTTCGGAATTGATAACCTGTCCCGTAATCCACGCAGCTTCCTTACTTGCCAAAAACGCAATAAGCCTTGCAGCGTCCTTCGCTTCTCCAATGCGCCCCAGTATAAATTTCGGCAATAGTGCTTGCTTCAATTCCTCTGACATCCAGCCTGTATTGGTCGGTCCGGGATTGACGGCATTAACTGTAATACCAAGCGATCCCAGCTCTGCAGATAAGGAAAGCGTAAAAGCAGAAATAGCTCCTTTTGTGGCTACATAGGCAAGTTCTTCGACCATTGGACCTTGCGCCTGTCCAGAAGTCAAATTAATGATGCTTCCTGCATGATATCCTGCTTTCTTAAAACTCTTTGCAAACGCTGCAGAAAGCATCATTGCAGCTCTGATGTTTACCGCATAATGCGCATCCAGCTCTGCTACTTGAAGTTTTTCATATCCGTCTCTAGTGGAATAAGCGGCATTATTAACTAATATCGAAGGTACTCCCAGCGCATTTTCGGCACCTTGAATAACCTGGAGGTATGCTTCAGGTTCGGATAAATCAATTTCAGCATGGGCGCACTTCACCCCCAGCTCTTGAATCTCCCTTTGGAATGTTTCAGGCCATCCACTGTCTGATTGCCAATAGGTAAAAAATAGATCCACCCCTGCTTTTGCAAGCTCCAGACACGTGGCCGCACCAATCCCGTGCTTATGACTTACGCCTGTGACAATAGCAATTTGATTAGGCATATTCATACACCTCACTTTTCATTATGTAGACTCTCTAATAATCAATTCATGATCCAATATTAGGCTTTCCACATCTTTTCCTCTAATTTTATTGATAATCATATTCGCAGAAATGCTGCCCATTTTGTACATCGGCTGGGCAATTGTTGTGAGTGTCGGGTTCGTCATGTTGGAAAAGCTGATCTTGTCAAATCCAATCACAGCAATATCATCCGGTACCTTCAAGCCCTGCAGCTGAATTTCTTTCATTGCACCAATTGCAAGCACATCAGATACCGAAAAAACAGCATTTGGCTTATCCGCTTCATTCAATAAAGAACGCATCGCCTGCTGCCCGCCTTCAAATCCAAGCTGCTCCGTTTCTCGCATCCATTTAGACTCAATTGGCAAACCAAACTCATGTAAGGCTTTTTCATAGCCCCTTCTGCGTTCACGGGCATACAAGTACTTCTCATCTGTATTAATTAAAGCAACTCTTCTATTCCCTAATTTAATCAAGTGTTTAACCGCCTGATAAGCAGCAAGCTCATTATCAATGGTTACGTAGGAAATCTCCCCCTCTTCATCAAATTCACTGCATTGCACAATTGGATGCCTGCTTGCAAGGTCATACAGATTCTTTCGATTGACAGTCGGGTCCATTAGAATAATCCCGTCTGCAAGTCGGTTCCGCACCATATTAAAATAAATTGCTTCTCTTGCTGGATTAGAATCTGTTTCACAAAGCAGAATGTTATATCCCTTGCTAATCGCTGTATCCTCAATCCCATTAATGATTTCCGTGTAAAATGGATTCGAAATACTGGGAATCAAAACAAGAAGCAGCCTGCTTTCAGAGTTCCTGAGATTGCGACCAAGCGCACTCGGCTCATAATTTAATTCTTGGATAGCTTGCTCCACTCGTACTCTCGTCTTTTCTCTAACCGTTTCCCTGTTATTGAGTACCCTTGAAACAGTAGCGGTAGAAACACCTGCCTTTTTCGCCACTTCCTGTATGGTTACCATATAATCACCTGTCTTTTATGTAATCGATTACATTTTTATGTTATATTTTGTGGTCTGTTTTGTCAAGATTATAAAAACACATCTAACTAGTCCATGCTGAAAAGAATAGCACGATCCCATTTTTTCACATTGACTTATCCCATCATGAAAAGCAGGAGCTTGCTTCATATATAATATGACTTGTGACTCTAAAGTTCATTTTAAAACCGCAAACACAAGACATAACCCCGTTTTATTTAAAACGGGGTTAAAAATATGGCTGTTTAATTTGATTTTTGAGGAATTAATTGTACTTAAAAACAGAATGCAACAGTCACGCTTTTTTATCTCAGTTCTCTATTGGATTTTGCTTTATCACTATATTCCTTCATTCTTTTTTTATCCGGTTTAAGTGTCAAACCTAAGTATTTCCTTTCCTGATTGGCATCTTTATAGAATGCTACAGCCATCAAAATCACCACTACACTAAATGGCAAGGCCGAAATTATGGATGCAGATTGTAATGCATTTAAGCCGGTTTCTCCACCTGATAACAGCAGTACATATGCGATTGCTGATAGCGCTAATCCCCACACAATTTTTACAAAACCAGCAGGACTTAACGTTCCAAAACTAGTTTGCATACCTAAAACAAATGTTGCGGAATCTGCTGAGGTAATAAAAAATGATGCTATAAGTATCAAAGCAACAACAGATAAAATGACACTTAAAGGAAGTTCATTGAGAATCCCAAACAACTGCGTTTCAGGTGGCATTTCAAATATTGCTGGTACATTTAGACCTACTTCCACCCCTGTTAGACCAAATGCGCTAAACCAAAATATACTCACGATAGTGGGAACAAATAATACCGCAAGGACAAATTCCCGGATTGATCGCCCTCGTGAAATCCTTGCAATAAATATACCTACAAATGGACTCCAACTCATCCACCATCCCCAATAATATATCGTCCAAGACTGCATCCACTCATGTTTTTGCTCGTTTAATGGTGCTACATCCAAGCTATTGTATAATAATGTGTTTAAGTAATCACCAGTGGCACTTGTCATCATATTGAAAATAAGTAAAGTTGGACCCAAAATTAAAACAGCAACAAACAATAATCCTGCTAACAGCATATTTAAATTACTTAAATATTGAATTCCCTTACTTAATCCACTCCAAGCACTATATAAGAACAACACAGTAACAATGGCAATAATAATACCTTGGACTAGCTGATTGTTTGGGATACCAAAGAGGTAGTTCAATCCCCCATTAATTTGCATTGCTCCTATACCTAAAGAAACTGCTACACCAATAATTGTGGCGAATACCGATAACACATCGACAACATTTCCGATTGGACCATCTACTTTATCTCCTAAAACAGGTCGTAATGTTTTCGAGATTAAACCAAGCTCACCTTTTCTAAACTGGGAATAAGCCAATGCAAGTGCTACAATACCGTATACTGCCCACGGGTGGAATCCATAATGAAAAAAAGTTGATCGCATTGCTTCAGCTAAAGCAGCTTTCGTTTCAGCATCAGCAGTTGGTGGTGCCAGGTAATGTGAGATGGGTTCGGCTGAACCATAAAACACTAAGCCAATTCCCATACCAGCACTAAACAACATGGTTAACCATGATATCGTATTAAACTCAGGTTTATCGTGTGGTTTACCCAATTTGAGTTTACCAATTGGGCTAAATCCCAAAAATATAAAAAAGAGTAAAATTAAGGTGAAGACTGTCATATAATACCAGCCAAAAGTCTCCGTAATCCATGCACCAACACCACTGGAGACTTTACCGAACTGGTTTGGAAACACTGCTCCAAATAGTACAAGCACTCCGACAATTATGGAAGCATACGTAAATACACTGGAAAATTTCTTCTTATTTTGCTTCATGAAAAGGTTCATCCTCTTTGCATTATTTATTACAGATGTTTCCCATTTTAACATATCAAAATGTCTATTCAACCTTAGCCTTTGGATTACTATAAATAATATTATATGACATTTAATGAATATTAATTCGACACAACCGAGGAAGCGGCTGCTTGATCTGCCTTCACACAATCAATTGCAATAACAAGCGCAAGAATGATTGTCTCCATCTCTTCGTTCCATACTTGTACCTTATAGCTATCGCCCCAAGTGAACCATTCCTTGCTCACTTTCCCTGCGACTTCGCCATGCTGGTACACCTCAAAGTTCATGTCCCACCAGTTGCCATTTACTTCAATACCAGCCGCATCAATCGTATAGCGTGCCTTAAAGAAGGAAAACTCCTTCTTAATCGTTAACACCTCTCGGCCATCTACCTCAACCATAAACTTTGGCAAAAAGCTGAACACTTTTTTCGTAATGAGTGCAACTTCACTCCCTGTATTGTTATGGATGGAGAAGGTCTTTGGAACCTTCATAAAACTGCCCTCAACGAAATAAACATCATTTCCCTGCTGATCTTTCACCGTAAACTTGCCGCTTAGACTGAATACCTTCTGTTTTATATAAAGTTCTTTCATATCAAGTCCCCTTTATAGATTGCTATTATGCCGTATAAGATTTAAAAGTTCTAATTACGAATACTATAAAATAAAGAAAGCTATTACCCAATTTAGCTAATAGCCTCTTTTTCCACCTTAATCAATTGGCAAAATAAACCCTTGTGCCCCCTCATCATTAAAGTATTGCAGATATACCATAACATTCCCATTTTCTTCATCAATTATAGGACCGGCACCAATTGCCTTTCCAAAGGAATACTGATTTTTTACCTCACCGGTTTTGGAATCAATTACCGTAAGAAAGTTGTCACGATCATTTGCAACATTTGATTTCTCTGTAAATGCATATACATGATTACCTGTAATACCTGCAGAGAACCAATAGTTATAATCATCACCTGTTTCAGAACGATCCTTTAAATCTCCAACAGAGACCGACCATAGCTGCTCATGGCTATTGATATCATACGTTAATATTCCATTTTCAACTGTGATATAAAGAAGATCATCAACTAAATCTAATTTTATCTCTCCAATTTCGTATGGTTCTTCCACTTCTGGGGCTTCAATTATTGTTTCCTTTTTTCCTTCTTGGTCATCGAATTCCACTACCTTGTAAAGCGAGTCTGAAAATGCATCAGCTTCATCTGCCAAAGCATAGAAGGTACTTCCATCGACAGCAACGTCCCGGAATACTCCTTCTTCTTCAAATAATTTTGTTCCATCTTTTATATCGAACGCTGTTAGTCCGTATTGATCTTCATAAATAAGCGCATGATCTGTTGCATGAAGTTCAGCATATCCTGTACTAAGCTCAACTTCTCCTGTTGTTTCCCAAATTGTTTCTTTTGTATTTGTATCAAGCGCAGACAACTTATCAGCGCTGATAATATAAAGAATGTCATCTTTTTTCACCATATCTGATGGACCATCTGCGTCTGCTAAATCTTCAATTTCTCCAGTCGAAAGATCAGCTTGAATGATTTTATTTGTGCCAACATCATTACCCTGAAGATAATAGTAATTACCGAATAAAAATGGCCATGTATAACTATCCGTATTTACAATGGATGACTCTGCTCTTCCTTTCAGGCGTTCAACATCGGTTTCTAAGCTTAATCTTTCTCCAGTCCGATAATCAAAAAATATACTATGATTTTCTCCGCCCATGGCTAATGCTCCACTTGATGCATATTGGTAATAATAATCATTTGGCGATGGATCGGATTCAAAGTCCACCACTTCAAATAATGACTCATCAAAGGGGGTTCCTTCTACTGTAAGTAGATCGGTATGATGACCAGATGCTCCATTTTCTTCTTTATCTGTTTTCTCAGCGTTATTTTCCTCAGCGGAAGTTTCATTAATTTCTCCACTATTCTCTTCGTTTCCATTCGAGTTATTACAACCTGCTGCGATTAAAATTGATACGAGTAAAAGTATAGGTAGGTAAAATCGCTTATACAATCGAATCGCTCCTTTTATTATTTTGGTAATTTTCATACGATTATCGGTTATAATAAGTTTCAATTCGTGAGTAAAATAGTTCCAAATGACTAAAAATTGGTTGCATGAGAGTAAAGAGAAAGGTCCAAAAAAATTATGTGGAGTCTGTCAGAATAAGCGTTGTCCATTTTTCAGCCAAAAAAAGCCAGCTCCATGAGTAAAGTTAATACTCCAAGCACATTAATATACAAAACGAAATAGAACTACTATCATAACCATAAAGTAACCCTTGAAGGAGGAAGAAACGATGAATCCAAGCAATCAAAAATTTTTTTCACCATATACATTTAACAATGGAGTTGAATTGAAGAATCGAATCATAATGGCACCAATGACTAACTATTCATCCAATCCAGATGGAACAGTTTCAGAGGAAGAGCTGGCCTATTACGCACGACGTTCCAAAGATGTAAGCATGGTTATTACTGCTTGTACATATGTAACCCCGAACGGAAAAGGTTTCCATAATGAATTCGCTGGTGACCGTGATGAAATGATTCCAAGTCTGAGCCAATTAGCTAAGACCATCCAAAATCAAGGCGCTAAAGCTATTTTGCAGATTTTCCATGGTGGAAGAATGTGTCCGCCAGAACTGGTTCCTCATGGTGACATCGTAAGTGCCAGTGCTGTTCCGGCGGAGGTGGCAGGAGCCAAAACACCTAGGGCTTTAACGGAAACAGAGGTTGAGGAGATTGTCGATGCTTTTGGTGAGACGGCACGCCGGGCGATTGAAGCAGGCTATGATGGAGTGGAAATCCACGGGGCGAACGGATATTTAATCCAGCAATTCTTCTCCCCACATTCCAATCAACGTGAGGATCGATTTGGCGGAAGTGTCGAAAAACGGATGACCTTCCCACTAGCCATCGTAGATAAAATAAAGAGCGTAGTGAAGGAGCATGCCGACGATTCCTTTATCGTAGGATACCGCTTCTCACCGGAAGAAGCCGAAACACCAGGAATCACTATGGCAGACAGCCTTAAACTAGTGGATACATTAGCAGAAAAAGACTTGGATTATCTCCATGTGTCCTTACAGCATTTTCTTTCCAAAGCAAGAAGAGGCGTGGAAGATGTAAACAAAACACGTATTGATTACCTGCTTGAAACGATCGATAATCGCGTTCCTTTAATTGGTGTAGGTTCTATTTACAGTGCAGAAGATGCCCGCAAAGCTTTTGAGACAGGGGTTCCACTGCTCGCGCTTGGTCGAGAGCTTATTATTGATCCGGACTGGGTACAAAAAGTAGCCGAAGGACGAGAAGACGAAATTGTAACAGAAATTAATAAGGATAAACAGGAAGAATTAGTTGTACCAGGCCCATTGTGGAATGTCATTATGAATACGCCTGGATGGTTTCCGGGAGCTTAAAATAAAGTCAGACCTCTAAATACGAATTTAGGGTCTGGCTTTTTCTTTTTGTTTGGCAGGAAAGACCATCTTGATTGCAATTGTTTAAACAAAAAAATAATGTAAAGTTATTATACGCTTTGAGTAAAAAGAAAATGGAGGACTCAGATTAAAGAAATGATAATCTCCACAATATCCGTATTAGATGTTGAGGCGATTATCCCTTTAAAGAGGTCACCCGACGTAAAATACCTTTTTAAATAGGAAATGGTTTATTTTTTCAGAATATGTTGTATAATGATTATAGATATTCAAAATGAATATTTATAATCTCTAACCATAGAATAATAAAAGACCGCAGGCTGCAACCTACGGTCAGCAACAGACCGAACCCGATTAAGAAGGGTTAGGCTCAGAGCGAAAGTAGCCCCATGCCTGGAAAAGCATATGAGGGGGCTATTTTTTATGCTTGTCGGACATGATCATGACAATCAATCCCCCGAAGGCGATCATTAAGGTCCATAAGCGCTCACCTCCCATCGTGGGAAGTTTCCCTGTGGTCAAAACGGTGAGCCATAACCCCTATCCGTTACACGCTTTCATTATAGCATGATATTCCAGTGATTTGTAAAAATCACTGGAGTTTAAATTCAATAGATATGGGCGTTTTGAACACGTTTTGAACAGCCTTTATGGCCTAGCTGCAGGGATACTGCTATAGTCCGTCAGATAGTTTAGATAAAATGTAGTTCGAGTGACTTCTATGCAGAAGCTGGGACATAACAAAAGTGTTTCATGTTAAAGACGAACGATACATAAGCTTAGCCAGGAAATATTTTTAGACTCCAGCGGGAGGTAAGGCATAGGTGAGACACCGTAGTGCGATAGCACAAGGGGGATCCCAGCCGCCCTAAGGTGCGCGAAGTATATTTCCGGAGCGAGTTATTTGCACCAATCATGTTCGGTTTTTACTTCATAAAAATACTTTTGACTCAGCCTCGTGTTTTTTATCCTTCCCTTTCTCATGTTACTTTTAGACGTGATGTCTCATTGTACGCTTGCACATGAAAAGTTTGATTACTCCATTGCAATCGCGTGAAAGAGGTATTTGCCAACTTTCCTTTTCCAGTTCCCATCTCCCCTTTTGTAATATAGTGAAGGAGTGCATTAATCGATCCCCCATGCGAAACAATTAATGTTGGAGAACCTTCTGTTACTTTAGCAATAGACGTTAGAATGGAAACCATTCGTTTTTGCATGTCTTCTAACGATTCAATTCCATATTGCATCTTTACACCAAAATTTTTATCGTAATCTGGCATAAGTTTCACAATATCATCAATATATTCACCTTCAAGCTCCCCATAAAAACGTTCTCGTAGATTCGATAGTAAATTTACTAATTGACATCCCTTTTGTGATTAATTGGGCAGTTTGGTGGGCTCGTAATAAATCACTTGTATATACATGTTCAAAAACAATATGTTGATTTTGAAAGTGTAATCCTAATTCCCGCGCTTGATTAACTCCTACCTCACTTAATGGAATGTCCTGCTGCCCTTGTAATCTCTTATGTAAGTTCCATTCCGTTTCTCCATGACGCACTAAAAAAAGCAACCTATTTCCTCCTTTAAATTAACTTTTTGCGAATGATAGCTGAAAGCTGTTCAACCGATACCACAACAATAAAGATAATAATAATGATCATGAAAGCTTCATCGTATTTCATTAATGACATGGAAGTGGATAACTCAATACCTATTCCTCCTGCGCCAAGCAATTAAAAAGGATCCTTTCTAATTTAGGAATTGCAGTTGTTTCGAAGCTTTCTGTTGAACATGAGGTAAAAAAAGGAACTTTATTATTCAAAGAATTCAATTCAAGAAAAAGACGATCCATTTACTTAATTTATCACCCAAACCGTAAGCTATCCCCTATGCAAAAACGTATTATTGAGCTCATACAGGTTTTGTGGAGTAAAGGTGATAAGATAAAATCGATTTAGAGGATTTTCTATGTGTAAACAGTTTTTATTAAGAAGAATTAGTGTTTTTACTAGCTATATCTGCCCTTTTCCCCCTCCGAGGTTTGTAATTAGGATGTGATCTTTTAGGATAAACTAACAAAAACTAACCTTATGGCTTAGGAGAGATTCCCATGTTGCTAACAGGTAACATTATTTCAGGTGAATTTGATGAACTCGTGAACGAATTTTCAATACAAAAAGTAAAGCATTTCACTACAGAATCCAGTATTAGAGAAAACCAGTTAAAAAGTCTTTATGATTATTTGAAAAAACACCAAAATGACACAGATGGTCAAATCATTACGTTGTATGATCAAATGCCGATACGGTTGAGTCAGGAAGAAGTGAATCTCTTTATTAGGGATCTTGAAAAGATTCAGTCGATGTATCGCTAACATTAAGTGTTCTAAAGTTTACCTCCAATTCAAAATTCAGGGAGAAGAAAAGTTGATGAAGGGAGGAGCTATATAGTTCTTTTTATTAGTATATAAAGAAAAATGTAAGGAGGAATGAATAACATGGCGACTGGACGTTGATTATCTCTATGGCAAACTTGCCAGGCAATAAAATCAAGTTGGGGGTAGGGCTTTACCTTGGTTAATCAAGTAAATTAGATGATTACACAGAATCTGGCTTTTTAGGCCAGATTCAAATAACTTCAATCCATCCCTAACAAAGTCTTTACCCGTTTTACATACGGTTCCTTATCATATGATAAATACAATCCACTAGACAACCGGATTGGATCACCAAAGAAAAACCGTTCATATTGGGTTTCACGTGTACCAAATGCACTCATTGTCATTTCCCAAGCTAAACGGAAAATCTTGACACGTGATTCAGCATCATCAGCTTTCGATTGCAAATATTGATCCAAGTCTTTTCTTAGTGATGATTGAAATGCCTCTTCTGTTGGGATGGACATCAACCCACTGGCTCCTAGCTGCTGGATAATTTCACCAAATCTTGCATAGGCGCGCGGGAATACATTACAGGCTACCTGCAGTGTTTTTTGATTTGGTCTCATGAACCCCCATTCATCCAATTCAGCTTCAACTTCAGATTTAATAATCAATGCTTTCATCGTTTCCAGAGCAACGATAATTTCAGATACCTTTTCCTGAACATGTTGGTACTCACTAATATTGA
The DNA here is from genome assembly GCF_037983385.1 of Oceanobacillus sp. FSL K6-0127. Taxonomy (NCBI): domain Bacteria; kingdom Bacillati; phylum Bacillota; class Bacilli; order Caryophanales; family Bacillaceae; genus Oceanobacillus; species Oceanobacillus sp. FSL K6-0127. Next base: position 435,567 of record NZ_CP150287.1, read on the forward strand.
TTGTATCAATGATTGACTGAGCTACCCCTAAGACAAATTCAGTTTTAACGATTTGTCTGGATACAGCCTGATGTAAAGTAAACGGCAGAAATGAACTAGCATCCATGAAAGTATTCGAGACTTGTAGGTTATTGTAATAAAACACGCGTTCCCACGGAATAAGTACATTATCAAAAACGACAATCGTATCCATTTCTTCATAGCGTGAACTCAATGGATAGTTAAATGCGGAAGCGCCGCCAACAAATGATTCCCGGCAGATAAATTTTAAACCTTTTGTATTACTAGGGATGGAAAATGCAAAACCATTCGCCTTATCCTGGATTCCTCCTGCCGATAATACAACGATTTCATCTGTTATCCCACCCTGTGTTGCCAATAGCCTGGCCCCTTTAACAATAATACCTTCATTTGTTTTGTCTACAACTTTAGTGGCTATTGGTTCATCATCCGGATCTTCAAAATAAAATTGCTCACGATTGACTTGCGGATTTATAAATGTATGTGTCATGGAAATGTCGTTTTCACGGGCATATTCATAAAAAGATAATAAATGTTCAGGGAAACAGTTTTCCTTTCCCTTTAAAAGGTCTACAGATGATGCAAGTGCCATCAGCACCGTATTCATATAGTCCGGACTTCTTCCCATCATGCCATTCGTTGACAGTGCCCATTGTTGAACCATCTTCCTTCTTTTCACAAGATCCTGTTTCGTCTTTGGCTGCAAATAGGACATCCCAACCGGCTCACTAGTTGATGGCGAGGAATAAGTCATGATAGATTGTAATGATTCATCGTGTTGTAAATCATATAATGCTGCTTGACTCCTCATAACTCCCTTAAATGCCGGGTGCTCAGAGACTTTGCCTATGACCGGATGCCCATCTACCCATATATCCATTTCCAGAAGATCGATTCGATCAATATATTCGCTTCCCGTAATAATTGACATAAATTCACCCCTTGTGGTTTCTGCAGAGTATGATCAAACGCCTATGCCATTTTATTCGGATTGCATTCGGATGTTACAGTTTTTGAATTCAGTCAATGTTCATTGTTAAACGACCAGCTACTCTTTCAGAAGATTATGTTATTATTTAAGCAGAGACACTAATTAAAAGTAGTTTTTTAACAAGAAGAACCTTAAACACTTACAATTAGTTTCAGCAATTGAATGAAAGAGGTGTTCACATTGATTACGTTTTTTGAGTATAACTGGCAGGTAAGAGATGAATGGTTTGACTGGTGTAAACAGCTAACACCTGAAGAGCTGTTAAATGATCACAAAGGTGGTGTAAGAAATATTTTATACACCCTTTTTCACATTATTGACGTGGAATATAGCTGGATACGCGGTATTCAGGGTAAAGAAGATATCGTATTTTCATTTGCAGATTATAATACGCTTGAAATGGTTAAATCTCTGTCCGATACATTCCGAGATGAGATTTTGGTTTATTTAAAAACAAATTTAAATGAGTCCAAAGATGAACACATACATGTGCCTTGGGATGAAGATAAATACACGAAGGATGAAATACTTCATCATATTATTGCTCACGAGATTCATCATATTGGCCAGCTTTCTGTCTGGGCAAGAGAATTAGATCGAATCCCTGTTTCTGCTAATTTTATTGGCAGGAAATTAAACTATATTAAGAAATGACTTATGAAATGTCAGGAGTGAAAAGATGTTTGTAAAAGTTTATACGTATCATATTAAGAAAGACAAAATAGAAACCTTTTTAAACATTCAAGAAAAAACAAGGGAAATTTATAGTAAGTATATAGATTCACATGTAATTTATATTCAGAGTAACGAGGAGCAAACAAAGTGGATGGAGATTTCTCAATATAAAGATGAAGTGGAATATAATAAGAGTATAGAAATTATTAACCGAGATAAAAAAATCCAAGAACTTTTTAAATCATTTCAAGAGATTCTTATAGAAAAAAGCGAAATCCGCGAAGAAAATTTTACTCAGATTAGAGAAACAGATGGTTTTAAGTAGTTTCCCCATAAATTGGTGCAAGATCAAACAAGAACATTTGGGGGCAGCATAATTAAAGAAGATTATTGATTTTCATGTTAGCAGAAAAGAAATAGGGTTAGAGGGGGAGAAATATGATTTCTGAACTAAACAAGGATGAATTCTATAAATATAAATATTTATTATCTGACCAAGGACTGTTAGAAGCAAGAGCAGTGATTGAGGGGATCAACCCTGGCCGTGTCTTTGTAGATGATATGGAAACTCCTACTTGTGGGCTTATTTGGTTAGGTAATAACGATGGATTTATCTTTATTGGAAATGAAAAGAATGAGCGCTTCAATAAAGATCTAAATCAATTTATTGATACAATCATTGTACCCGAAGCAAATAAAGTTGGGTTGAAATGGTTTGAAGGCATTGGTAATCACAATAAATGGGATACAACGATTAAGGATGTGTTTAAAAACCGCAAATCAGGAAGCTGGAATCAAAGGGTTTATACGCTACATAAGGACGACTATAGCTATACCGATGAGTTTAGTATAACGCAAGGATACAAACTTATGAAAGTTTGTAAAGATATCTTTGAAAACAAAGGCAATTCAATAAAGAATATAGCATTTCTAAGGTCAAAAATTTTAGAGTCTTGGTCTTCATCTGAAATGTTCTTTCGTAATGGGATAGGATATTGTATGATTTATAAGAATGAAGTTGTAAGTACTTGTTTTTCAGGGTTTGTCGCTGGAAATGTCCATGCTGTAACCATTGAAACGATAGAAGAACATCGTGGGAAAAAGCTAGCGCAAAACATAGCTAAAGCCTTCGTAAACGATTGTCTAGATAATAATAGGATTCCATCTTGGGATTGTACGGAATCAAACAAACCTTCGATTGCAGTTGCAGAAAATATAGGATTAAAAAATGTAATTACCTATAGAGGATATGAATTCTCGCTAAATAACGAAATGTAAGGTGGCCATAATGATGACGGATGCATCAAACTCATACGTTCAAGAACTTATTAATCTATTAACAAACACACGGATGCTGAATTTGCTAGATGGTCAAGCGACTATCTTAGAAACCAATTCAACTTTTTAGGTATACGAACTCCGATTCGCCGAAAAATAACGAAACAATTTATGAAAGAAAACGGACTACCTCCAAAAGAAGAACTGAAAGATGTCATTTTTATGCTGTGGGACCTGCCAGAACGTGAGTATCAAAAAGCAGCGCTTGATATAATTGAAAAAGCAAAAAAGAAATTAACCGAGGAGGATGTAACCTGGCTATCCAGTTTGATTGTGAAAAAGTCATGGTGGGATACGGTAGATGTACTTTCTCCTCATATCGTGGGCTATATGTTTTCTAAGCACGGGGAACTTATTCCATCATTTGCTGATCAATGGATTGAAGATGAGAATATTTGGTTACAGCGGTCTGCCATATTGTATCAGCTAAAATACAAAGACAAAACAGATAAGGAGCGCCTATTTCGATACATTATAAGACGCGCAGACAGCGATGAATTTTTTGTACAAAAAGCAATTGGATGGGTATTGCGTGAGTATGCCAAAACTCGCCCTGAAAGCGTAAGATCCTTTATCGCTAATCATAGCTTAAAACCCCTTAGTAAACGAGAAGCTTTGAAACATCTTTAAGGCTTAATTAGTTCTTTCGCTTGAAAATGAAACATTTATTGGATATACCGCGTATGAAGATCAAGGTAAATCAAATACGTTCTGAGAGCTGTCTAAAATTCAATGGTCTTTGAAAGAGGAAGCCCCCATCTTCAAGTATTCTGAATGGTAAGAACCCAACTTTATGAAAAAGCATAATGAATCCTATTCGAATAACGATTGTACTTTTAGGTAAGATATTTAAGTTATAAACAAATCAGCACAACAATACACACTAATTAAATTCTAATCCTCACTATACAATATCGAATCGACCTTCTCACATAGAGCGAGCAAATTACGAGTAGTATTGAGACTGCGAGTGATATAGGAATGCTTAATACTGCAGGCAGTTCAATTCCTTGCCAAATGCTCATTTGGATTTGTTCAATACCGAATGTTCGTAGTATGCCAGCTAATAGGATTAGTAATGCGCATAGCATTAATCCAATATAAAGAACATATAAGACAGGGATTGTTAGCACTAGCAGAAAACGAATGGTTAATTGCAATATCACCACGAGCTTTCCCTCCTAATAATATGCTGAACTTCTGCATGCGGAGAAATGGAATAGCTTTCTGTATAATACAGTGTATGAATTTGACAATGTTTACCGATTACAACAATATCCCCCTCTACTCTATCCGCTTCCGTATAAGATATTTGTATGTTCTTTCCTTTGATATCCTGACAGACGAGTATTTTCTTTAATAAAGGAAACGAAATTTTATCCTTCTCCACGCTTACCTCACCTGCGATTAGCCGCACTATTTTACTTTCACCCGATAATTTTAACTGAAACTGTTTTGCCTGAACCTCTTCAGCACGAATGATTCCGACTGAATCAAATTCCTCCGTCATAAAGGTTCGTTCAATTGCCAGTCTCCCGGAACTCATAATTTTCGATACTTTGCCACAATACATTTTTAGATTACCTGCATTGACAACATCCATAGCTTCACAGCTGGATTTCATGATGCATGACCCGGAGTTTTGGAAATGATCTACCTTAACTTTGGAGTGAAATGTACTATATCCGTGAGATGTGATTCTTTTTAACTGAACATCTTGATGTATAGAGACAGATCCACGTATTTTTACTACTTCATACTCCGGCGCTAGGTCTTTAATCGATCCACTCGTAAACGTTATACTTCGCAACTTCTGGCTTTGTACATTTGTCATTAAACACACCACCATCATTTAATTAGTATATATTTCAATTGTTAAAATATATACTAATTAAATTATATTGACTGTAGTTTTGTCAAGGGCAATTTTAAAAATTTCCATATAATAAAAAAAAGGACTTCAATAACTGAAATCCTTAAAACACCGTACTCATTAATTTATTTACTTCCAATAAAACCTGCTCAATTTCCTTTAACTTTTCTTGTGGGAACTTCAGAAATAGTTCATGAACCTTAGCTTCCCCGGTCTCTGTTAAAATCATTTTTACAACACGGCGATCTTCACTTTCTCTTACTCGTTGTACAAGCCCAAGCTTTTCTAGTTTATCGCACATTGATGTTACGGCCCCAGGAGTAACGCCGAAAAAATCAGCAATTTGAGTTGCCTTCATTCCATTATTAATTTTCATTTCAATGAGGAGAACGAGCTGATTTTGAGATAGTGACTCCCCTTCACATAATAGGTCTGCAAATCTTCGCGACCGTTTTTGTATTTCAAGCATTTCTCGCATAATTACTTCGATATTGTTTTCTGGCATTTCATCCCAACCTATAATGTTTAATTATTAAAATATATGATAAGTATATAATTAATTTTGACAGGTGCCAACTAAACTAATCCAAGTTTGTTCCTAATGATTTTGAGGTGAGGTGGTAAATATGACATCTTACACGAATATTAAAGAGACCCTACTCCAAACTCGCCCCCGCTACAAACACTTTAATAAGCCCCGCCCTAGCCAGGACAAACAGCTCTTCCATTTGCTATATCAATAGTCTTTTTCTAATGACAAACTCTGCAGCTCCTAAATTCAGAATCCAGCATAGCCAAACTGCTATTGTATACGAAAGACCATAGGGTAGACTCATTGCGCTATGTGCTATCGCTACGATGATATAAATCGTCATATTAGCAAAGGTGAGAAAAAAGCTGCGGGTCATCCATTGACTATGCAAGACTACCTTTCTTTTTTTAATAGACAAATAACCAAGGATGGTCGTTCCGAGCCATAATATGTTTAAGATAAGGAATCCTACTGTACTTGACCAGCCACCCGTTGCAAAAAAAGAAACATAGACTCCAGGAATGAAATTTAACATAATGGATAATACATAGATACGTCCATTCCAACGGTGAAACCCTTTGGACTTGTTCCGCACTGCCTTCATCACTCCTAATGGTCCTGTGATAAGGGCAATAATTGCAAGTATAATATGAATCCGAATCATGATCACCCAGAGCGGTTCATTTGATAGGATTTGATCCTTCTTATCAATAAATGTTGAAAAAGCAGGATCTACCATAAAATTCTTTGAAAATGTATGGAGCACCCACATAAGCGAGATAATTGCGATCGTTACTGCAAAGGTTTTCTTCATACTACCTCTCCTTTGTTATAAAAACAGGTGTCGATTTGTCATAATAAAGGCTGCGATGATGACCAGCGTAAAGGTCAGCCAGCCAAATGTCTTCAGCTTTGAAATATTTTCCTGCAATGCTTTCTCTGCGTTTTCTGCATGGGTAATCGTTTTAAGCCGCTTACTAATCATTCCAATGACTGCCCCAATTAAAAGAAGTAGTGTTAATGAAAGAAGCACCCATAGCATCGAAGGGTAACTAGAATAACCGATAACCATCCACCCCCCTGAAATGAATAATAAAATCAGCGCATAATGTCCGAACCGAGTATAATGATGGATTGTTTTTAGTGATGCCTTTAACTCATCCCCAGCCCGTTTAGCAAGGGATTTGTACATTAATGGTAGAATAAGAAAACTGCCAAGCAAAAAGGCACTGATTACATGTATAAATACTAAAATAGAATACATGGTGTTCCCTCCTGTTGTTAAGAAATTCGATGTCCCGTTAATTTGGATGCCGGAAGCATACCAGCTTTTGCTTCCCCAAACATTTTGTCTCTATCTACTAAAACGCTAAATTTTAATGTGAGAGGCATTGGCTTTGTCACTTTCATAGACCATGTTAAATTGCTCTCCTTTTGTACGAGGTTATCTAAGGTTACAATATCCCCTCCTTGCTCGGCAGTCCCCGCTAATTGCCCATCCTTACTAGTTAATTCTAAAAGAACGGGCAGGTTACCAATTGGAGTGGAGATGGTCGTGTCCCACTTTCCTTCAATGTGATTATTTTCCTTAGTAGAACCTAAGAAACTATCGGCTGCAATCTCCGTTTCAGTTGAATACTGTTGCTGGCTTTCTTTTGGTGTATTTCCGATAGCTTTCCAAACCGTACCTCTACGTTCGTATTCAAACAATTGTTCAACAGCGTTTGCAATTCGTGGACCTAGCTCCCGCCCAACTAAATAAAGGGCAACATCAAGACCGGAAGTAACGCCACCACCAGTAACAAGGTCACCATCATCAACAACTCGAGCCTGAACTGCAATTGCATTTGTAGCACTTAGGACCCCCATACCCATATGATGTGTTACTGCATGGCGACCTTCCAAAAGACCATTCATCGCTAAGACGAGGGAACCGCCGCAAACTGTGCAAAGCAGGATATCAGGCTGTTTCATTGCCTTTTTTAATAAGTCACTTAAGCTTGTTTGAGCTGCTTGCTGTAATTTTACTGGTACAGAATCGGATCCATTATCGTGAACGGAACCAGATGCTCCTGGAACAACAATGATACCTCCATGAGATAAATCAAGTTTGCCTGTTGATTGAAGTTGTACCTGGTTTACACCGCTCGTTACCGTTTCTTTCCCTTCTGCAGACACGAACTCAACGGATAGCTCCTCCTCTGAATACATCGCAGCAGCTGTGAATACTTCATAAGGAGCAGTAACGTCTAATAAATCAAACCCATTAAACAACACAATTTGAACCTTCATTGCTATGACCTCCACTATTTTATAAGTATAATTTGTCTTTGTTTTGCCGAAACACGATTGTCTTCGTCTATTCAAAATAATAAAGATTAAATGTCTCAATAGAAGGTATAAAATAGTCACAAAACCATCACAATACCCTCGTCTGACCTTGTACCTAGTTGGAATGATGATAAAATAAAGTTAATATAAATAAAAAAGTTCCCTCTAAAAGTAAGGTATTGGGGGAAAGGCGGTATATCCTATGAAAAAAACACAGACGATTCTCGTTGTAGATGATGATAAAAGCATTGTCGAACTAATAAGAGATTTCTTGGAGAATGACGGTTTTCAGGTAGAAACAGCTTTTGACGCTTCTCAAGCTTTAGACATTTTCCAAAGCCATTCCATTGATTGCATCATTCTCGATATTATGATGCCGGGACAAAATGGGTTTGAGTTATGTCGCAAGCTTCGTGAGGAAAGCAATGTGCCAATCCTGTTTTTAAGCGCACTCAGTGATGATGTAGACAAGATTCGAGGGTTAGTGCTTGGAGGCGACGATTATATCGTTAAAACTGCTTCACCGGGAGAGATTGTTGCTAGAGTGAAGGCTGTGTTGAGACGTTCCAATTCCCACCAAGAACAAAAAAGTAAGGTCTTAGATTACGGACGTCTCGTATTGGATTTGTCCACGAGAGAAGTATTTATGGATGGGAATGCTATCTCACTGACTCCAAAAGAATATGAATTATTGCGTCTGTTTGCTGAACATCCGAAGCATGTTTTTTCGTACGATCAATTACTTGATAAATTTTGGGATGGCGTTGGTGACAAACATACGGTTCGCGTCCATCTCAGCAGACTTCGCGAAAAAATAGAAGCCAATCCAAATAACCCCAAATTTGTCGTTAATGTTTGGGGCATCGGGTATCGCTTCGTGGGAGAATAACATGATAAAAGCCATTCGTATTCGTAAATTTATGATAGTCAGCTTCATCCTCATTCTCACACTGCCATGGCTGTTTTATGTAGTCGCACACTTTTTAGAAACGAATACATTTCGTTTAGAGTTAGATGATAAGCAAGAGGATTTGGAAACAATCATGCATGGAATCGAAACCAATACCCAAAATTGGACAGATCCCGATTGGCAAAATCAATTTAGCGAACAAGCAGAGGAAATGAATGTAGATGTTGTGATTCTGTCTGCGTCCAATCAGAAAATTATCCAAACCAATTCCGATGAGCCCCCCGCCTTTGCAAACAAGGAAGAGTTTACAATCATCGAGGATGGCCAGGTAATTGGAAGGGTTGCTGTTTACCATTCATATTCACGAACAACTCCTATGATTGCGTCTTTCATCGGCCTTTTGTTAGCCTTTTTTGTTGTCGGGTTTAGAGTACGAAAAATGATTATCAAACCGCTGGAGAAGATGAGCCAGAATGCCAGGCAAATCGCAGAAGGAGATCTGGATGTTCAGTTACCTGTATCCCGGATTACAGAAATCGCAGAAGTCCGTGATGGATTTCACGTTATGGTAAATGGACTAAAAGAGGCCTTTCAAAAACAAGCGAAATTGGAAGAGGAACGGAGATTCGTGATTGCAGCTGTGGCACATGATTTGCGGACACCACTATTTGCATTAAGAGGCTATTTGGACGGATTAGAGCAAGGTATTGCTGATTCACCAGAAAAAAGAGCAAAGTATTTGGCGGTGTGCAAAGAAAAGTCTGCGCAATTAGACCGATTAGTAGAGGATTTGTTCACCTTTACGAAAATGGAATATGTGAAAGCAGAGCTTAATGAGGTAGTAGACTTGACACAAGTTCTAAAGCAATCAATTGACAGCCTTCGTCCGCAAGCCCAGGAAAAGCATATCTCGTTGATCGCTGATAACCTTATAAACGGATGTATAATCAAAGGTGATGCTCACTTATTAGAGCGCGCCATGAGTAATTTGTTAGATAATGCGATTCGACATACACCAAGCTATGGAAAAGTTCTTGTTTCTCTTGGGGAGGATAGTAATAGCGTAACCTTTGCGGTTCAAGATACAGGGTCGGGTTTCATTTCCGAGGAGCTGCAGCGTGTTTTTGAGCCATTATACCGTGGAGAGGAATCAAGAAGCCGTTCAACTGGAGGTGCTGGATTAGGACTAACCATCTCACAACGGATTATCAGGTTACATGGTGGCGAACTACAAGCAGGAAATCATCCCGACGGCGGTGCACTACTTTCAGGCTGGCTGCCAGTTGGTGATAATGAAAGAAAGGCTTCGTACAAGCTGTATAGGACATCATAGGAATAGAGTCTAATTACATGGTCAACTCTTCAAGCAGAGGAGGTTGACCTTTTTATTTTTTATGGAAGAGCCGGCGAAAAAGAAGATTAAATATATAGCTAACACAATATACAACTATTCAGTTGCTTGTTATTTACAGGCAACCATTTAGTTGCTTATAATAATAGCATGTGGGACAAAGACGCTATTTTCAAAGCACTTGCCGACTCGAATCGTCGGCTTATATTAGATGAACTATCCGAACGCAACGACATGACAATGTATGAACTCACAGGGCGCCTTATTATGAAGCATAGCCTTTCCATTTCGAGACAAGGTATAGCCAAACATCTTTCTGTATTGGAAGAGGCAGGACTTGTAACATCAAAACGGAAGGGAAAATATCGGGTACTGATGTTTAACAACGATCCGCTTCGAGACTTGCTGAAAGGATGGATAGATTAATTTTATAAAACACAAGGTACATTATATTATGTATAAGAAAAAGTGGATAAAGTCTCTGCGTGTGTTTCGAGTTCCATATAGAAATGGTAGAACAGGTTTTTGTTATTGCTAACAGCACAGGCCATACATCACAACAATCAGGAGGTATAAACAATATGAAAGTCATAGTTACGAGTATATTTGTAGAGGATCAGGACAAGGCATTACAGTTTTATTCAGAGACGCTTGGATTTGTAAAAAAGCACGACGTCCCTGCCGGGGAATTTAGATGGATTACGCTTGTTTCCCCAGAGGACCAAAAAGGTACCGAGATTGTACTCGAACCGAATAACAATCCAATCGCTAAAGATTATCAGAATAGGCTATTTGAAGAAGGTATTCCAGTAACCATGTTCGGTGTAGAGGATATTCAAAAAGAGTATGAAAGGTTATTGCAGCTGGGCGTGAAATTTACAATGAAGCCAACAAAAATGGGCGAAATCAGCATCGCTGTATTTGATGATACGTGCGGAAACCTTATTCAAATAATACAGCAATAACCTAATAGCAAATTTTTAGTGTAACACTTTATATAACCCCATTCTATTTAGGATGGGGTTACTTTTATACGAATAACTAGTATAGTTGCAAAACCCCATTTTTTGTATTAATGTTGCGGTAAAGTTTTAAATTATTAAATAACTAACCGAATTGGGGGCGACGAAAATAAATAAGTATCAAAAACGGACCGTTGTATTGCTTTTACTATCTGCCTCTTTTTTGCAGGCGGGTTTGCATTAAAGGAATATATTGAATATGCAACCCTTATCGGGTGGGTATTTGCACTGATCTGTTAAATTTCGGCCTTAGTATTTGCTATTAAATGGAAGCAAGATATTAAGGGAAGTAATCGCACTCCAGATTAATTATAAAACTCGAAAATATATTATAGGGGAGAACTGGAAAATGGAAATTTACCAAGCTTCAATTGAAGATTTAGAAGGAGTGTCCAATCTATTTAATTCGTATCGGATGTTCTATCAGCAAACATCAGATTTAGAGGGGGCTAAAGCTTACATAAAAGAACGTATAGAAAACCAAGAATCCGTAATTTTTATCGTTAAAGACAAGCAAAAATATGTAGGTTTTACGCAACTCTACCCTACATTTTCATCGATATCAATGGAAAGGGCTTTGATATTAAATGATCTATATGTTGATGGAAAAGCCAGAAAAAAAGGAGTAGGAGAAATGCTTTTACAGCAATCCAAAGAATTTGCTATAGAGACAGGGGCTAAAAGCATTAGTCTAAGTACAGCCCTAGATAATGATGCTGCACAAAGACTTTATGAAAGAAATGGATACATTCGGGATTCACGATTTTTTCATTATGAGTTAAGTTTTGACTTACCAATTTCCTAGTATCTTGCTTGTACCGCGTCCTCTGGTGCGTTTACAAAAAAGGGAGTGAGATTGCACCTTTGCTATGAAGGGAGGGGGAAAATTAACGAGCATTTGTGAGATATAGCTGTTAAAGAAAGGGAGTGCTAAAAGGGAATTAATTTTTCAGTGAGAGCAGAGGTTACGTATGAAACAATTAAATTTGTCATTAAAAGAAGCTGTTTAATGTTTAAAGATCCTACAGAACAGGGAGAAGCTGATTTTTTTTCTTCTTGAAACGTACGAAAATGGAACGAAACATCAGTGGATTTGAATACTTTCGAAACGCTTTTCGAGGATGCAAAAGGGAATCCGACCTATGAAGCCTTGTCGAGCTCTCATACTTTTAATTGGGAGATACACAAAACACTATGATCGCTGAAGAAATGGGCTATCAAACGTTTTTCGATCAATGGAAAGAGCACGGTGTGTTTGAATATTAAAATACAAACTAGTGCGGAGTTGAAGAAAAGTATGATTGTTTCATGATAATAAACTTGATATGATTAATTGGATGTAAATGAAAGGAGCATTAGCTATGTGTTGCTCATGTTGTTGTCCAGTGGTAGATATGCAAAAGTCTCTCTAATTTTAAAAACTTAGGAGGTTTTGTATATGCTATTACAGGAAAAATTAATTAATGTAATTAAAGAGAAGTGTGAGAATGACCCTCGTATTTCTGCATGTATGATGTATGGTTCGTTTACAAAAGGGGAAGGAGACCAATACTCGGATGTTGAGTTTTATGTCTTTTTAAAGAATACGGAAATAGAACAATTCGAATCCTCTGTCTGGATTAGAGATATTGCCCCATATGATTTACTCTTTTTTAACGAATTTGGTTCTGAAGTTGTCGTGTTTTCCAATTTTGTTAGAGGAGAGTTTCACTTCCAGACTGAATCTGAGATTGAAGTTATTAAGACATTTAAAGACACAGGTGTTTTCCCTGACACAGAATCCATGTTTATTTATGATATGACAGGCAAATTAAAACCATGTTTAGATTATCTGAAAGGTAAAGGGCCAGAAAGAACGACAAATGATAATGTCAATTTTGCCTTTAATAATTTTGCTAATGCATGGCTTATGGGTATAAACGTTTTAAAAAGAGGGGAAATTGCACGTTCATTGGAATGTCTAACATATGTTCAAAAGTACGTTTTACAATTGATTAGGATTCGTGAAAAAAATGTGGAACGTTGGCTAAACGCTACAAAAAACTTAGAAGTCGACCTTTCAGAAAAGGCGTATAGTGAGTATGCTTCAATTACGTCAAAGTTAGATAAAGAAGATTTATATCGAACCTATTCAAATGCACTGGATGTAGTTGAAAGGTTAGTTCTAGCACTTGATGATTATTACAAATTTGACTTTAATTTAATGTTTTTAAACAAATTGCATTCTCATTTAACTAATCGTTCTTAAATCCACTTTTGACTTAGACTTTCCCTGTAAATTAGATAGCAAAATAAGAGATACTGGGTATTCAAAATATAATTTGGATACCCTCTTTTTATTTTTGTATAAGATATTATGAATAAATGTACTTTCATCATACTTTATTTCAAAGTTGCTATAAAAATTTCAATGAATGATGATATAAATTCAGTTGCAAATATGAGTTGGCTACCGTTCTGCCTTTTTCATCTTTCAAAAAGAATGCCCTTCTTTCTGCATAAATCATCCTCTTTCACCCAAAATAACAGTGTGCTATGAAACACGCTCCTGTTGAAATCCCATAACCGTAAAAGGAGACGAATGGATGAAAGAGCGAATCGTTAAGCTGATATTGGTTCTTGTTTTTTTACTTTGTTTTTATCTAACAAATGTCTTATTTGCAAATGCGAATGGCATACCGTTGGAAAATCCTTCTCAGCAAGATAACGTAAAAGATAATTCAGAAGAAGATTTTCCCGACCTTCGCGGCGGGTCCGAAAATTCCGAACGTGAACGCCAGGTCCCGGTTGATTTGAGGATCTTACAACAACGTTATCCAGATGTATTTTTCTTGCAGGGTACTTCAGATCAAAACCAAATTGCATTAACGTTTGATGATGGACCAGACCCACGCTTTACAAATGAAATCTTGGACGTATTAAACCAATACGATGTGCCAGCAACGTTTTTCTTATTAGGTTCGAGGGCCGCTGCATATCCTGAAATCGTCACGCGAATTCAAAATGAGGGACATGTGATTGGAAACCATACGTACTTCCATCCTAACCTTGTAGATGAAGCTGACATCGCAATGCTCGAGCAGGAAGTAATTAGAACGGAAGATGAACTTTATGACATTATCGGATATCGGACACATTTATTCAGACCGCCATATGGTTTCTTATACGATGAATTAGTCGAACAACTAGCGAAAATGAACTATTCCATAAGTGGCTGGTCGGTGGATTCCTTGGACTGGCAGGAAGACCCACCAGAGATTATTGCCTCTAATGTATTAGACAACATGCATCCGGGTGCAATTATTCTCATGCACGATGGTGCAGAGCAGGATGGGGACCGAACGAATACAATCGAGGCCCTTCACCAAATTATCCCAACACTGCAAGAGCAAGGATACGAATTTGTTACAGTATCAGAGTTATTGAATATTCCATTTGAGAAATAGGAGATGCTTCTTCTATTTCTTTTTTACTTCTACAGTTTTATATAGAAATTTATACAAACCTATTGAGTTTCTCATAAATAACCAATAACTGCTGTACTTCCTCCTCGGTTAGCTTGTCAAATAGATCTCCACGAAGTGCTTTCCCCTCGTCATGAGCTTTGTTTACCATCTCAGTTCCTTCATCGGTAATCGCTAAATAGATTATCCGGCGATCATTCTCATCCACAAGCCGAACAGCCAATTTTCGTTGGACAAGCTTTTCAGATAAGTGTGTTAGAGATGGAGGAGTTAGACCTAAGGCCTTCGCAATATCGGATGGCCTGCTTTTGCCATTTCGCTTCAAATGGCCGAGAACAAGAATATGCGAAATCCCAAGGTTTTCTTTAAATTGTTTATTCCACTGAATGATTAAATTGTTCGTAACCTGATCCATGGAATGAATCAGTTCAAAAATCGTTTGTTCTTTCATGTTGTATAACCTGCTTTCTATAAGCGAAGTGCCCCCTAAGAAATAGAGGGCACTTCCTATATATTTCTATACTACTGTGCAGAAAATCCACCGTCAATAACTAATTCAGAACCAGTGATATAAGAAGATTCATCAGATGCTAAAAATAGCGCTGCATTTGCGATATCCTCCGGTTTTCCTAATCGCTGCAGTGGTGTTGCCTGCATTAAACGGCCAAGCAGCTCTTTTGACGTGCTCAGCGCTTCTGTCATTGGTGTTTCAATAATACCAGGGAAAAGTGTATTCACACGTACCCCCTGACGGCCAAATGTTGTTGCAGCCGCTTTGGATAGCGCACGAACCGCTCCTTTTGATGCAGAATAATGATTAAAGCCTTGTCCAATTTGAGCTGTATAGGATGAAATATTAATGATGGACCCTTTGTTTTGTGCTGCCATATATGGTGCAACATGTTTGATACCAGCAAATGGTCCAAAGCCATTAATGGATAGCATCTTTTGCCAATCGTCCAAGTCAATCTCCTCGTATGGCTTTTCAGATGATATACCAGCGTTATTTACGAGAATATCAATTTTCCCAAAGCGATCGTTCACTTCTTTAGCAAAGGATTTCCAGTCTTCATCAGAGGCAACATTTAATTTCATGCCAACTACATTTTCTTTTTCGCTTACCTTTTTCAGTGCTGTCTCATTAATATCAGCCGCAATAACAGTAGCCCCCTCTTGACTGAATAGTTCTACCATCCCTTCACCAATACCTGATGCTCCACCAGTAATAATCGCAACCTTGTTATCTAATCGTCCCATTATTTTTTCCTCCTTAACGTAATTTAATTGAACCACCATCGACCATGATCGTTTGGCCCGTAATATAATCCGAATCAGTACTTGCTAGGAAGACAGCAGTTCTGCCAATATCCTGCTCTGGGTCACCTAATCGACGAAGCGGTAATTTATTAATCATTGCATCGTATAATTCAGGTGCATTGTCACGCCATTGTTCAACACCAGGCGTGAGGGCAATTGGTGATATTAAATTCACATTAATTCCATCTGGTCCCCACTCATTTGCTGCAACTCGAGAAATTGCACGAATTCCCTCTTTTGCTGCAGCATAGGATGTTTGTGTCACTTGCCCATCAATTCCCGCACCAGATGCAAAGTTAATGACCTTGCCATGCGTCTTCTTTAGCTCCGGATAAGATGCCTGCATAAAATGGAATGTAGGATAAAACCCTGTTCCAAACGATAAATCAAAGTGTTCAAGTGTTGTTTCCATAAAAGGAGCCTGTCTGGATACATGTGCATTATTAACTAGGATATCCAATTTACCAAACTTCTTCACAACTTCGGTAACAATCTCCTCGATATTTTCTTTTATCGAGATATCTTTTATAAAAAGTAAGCCTTCTGCATATTGATTTATTTCCGCAAAGGTTGTTTTTCCCTTTTCTTCATTTACATCAACAATGGCAACATGCGCGCCTTCTTTTGCCATTGCAAGAGCAATCCCTCTACCAATACCAGAAGCACTGCCTGTAACAATTGCTACTTTATCTTGTAATCTCATTCCAATTACCTCTTTCGTATATTTAGACATCTAAATATTTAACATCTAAATAATAACATGTATTTTTGTTAAATGCAATTTCAGCAGAGGGAAATTGTCGTAATCGAGCAGACAAGTAGGAGCATATACGTTAAAAGGGCAGACATACAATTACATGGAACAAGCTACCCTCCGACTGTATACGGTGCTAACCCTAAGATTCATTCTGATACCCATTATGGGTTATAATGGAGTAATTACTGAACAATTACAGGATGGTGTTTCGTATGGTTGGAATGGGCTATCGGACAATAAAAACCGCTATAGGTGCAGGGTTAGCAATATGGATTGCGAGTTTAATCGAGCTGGAATTTGCAACGTTTGCAGCGATTATCGTCATTATGTGTATTGAGACAACAAAGAAAAGAACATTAAATACAATTAAAGAAAAGTTCTTCGCATCTCTTTTATCCATCATTATTGGTATGTTATTTTTTGAATTATTAGGGTATAACCCAATCTCCTTTGCTCTATTTATCCTCTTATTCGTCCCAATCCTTTTGAGAGCTCGTATTCAGAATGGTTTTATCACAAGCATGGTAGTCGTTCTGCATATTTATACGGTGCAGGAAGCGAGCCTGGAGACGTTTTTAAATGAGCTTTATATTATTTTAATCGGGATGGGAATTGCTATCCTTGTTAACAGCATCATGCCAAGTTTTAAAAAAAATATTAACAAGAATATGTTTGAAATCGGAGAACGGTTTAGTGTCATTCTTTATGAACTAGCAGCTTACTTAAGAGATAATGAACGACAATGGGATGGGAAGGAAATTATTGAAGCAGAAGAAATCATTCATAAATCTAAAAGCATTGTCATTCAAGATGTAGAAAATCATCTTTTCAGGGCAGAAAACAAAGATTATCACTATCTGCAAATGCGTGGGGACCAGCTGGAAATCCTAAAAAAAATGGTAACAATCGTTCATATTATATCTTCATCAGATCTGCATGTTAAACAAAGGGGAATGCTTGCTGACTTTTTTGAGTACGTAAGTCAAAATGTGCACTCAGGAGATACAATACATAGTGCACTTGAAAGGCTAGAAAATTATGAAGCGTCTATTCGCGAAACAGAATTACCTAAAACAAGAGAGGAATTTGAGGTTAGAGCAAACTTATTTTATTTAAACTTTGAGATTAAAAATTATTTAACGATTAAAAAGAAAGTTTTCGAAGTGATAGATTGATGCAATCGAAAAAAAAGAAAAGCAACAGGGGGAAACCATGTTATGGTAAAAAGGGTAAAATATATATTTATAATACTATTTTTAATTCTTCTAGTTATTCATTTAACCACTGAACTTAAATATGCTTTCGAAATACTTATGGCATTAGTAGCGGTTCAAATTATAGCCTACTCGATAGCCGAAAAAATTGATAATAAAAGACGAAATTAGCGAATAACAATAAATAGGCAAGCTAAGGTATATCCTAAGCTTGCCTATCTATTGTTCGTTAATATGATGTTATTACATAGACGGAAAATAACCATCCGCATCAAATTTCATTTCATGTAAGCCTTCTAATACCTCAATATTTTCCTTATCCTTCAGTTCATTGAAAATTACTTCTGATACAAACAGTTCGCCAATATGAAGGGTGTTTGGAATTCGTACAATTCTTGCGTCCTGTGCTGGCACACCCCAAGTAGCGCGTAGAGCAGCCTTCAACGCTTCACGATCGCTATCAAGGACAATTGGAATTTTAGCTCTATCTAAAAATGTACTTGTTACAACGTTTTCGTTCATTGTTTTTAAATCAATTTTGTCAAATAGCCGTTTCGTTGTTAAATCTGATAGGCCAATTCCTAATGCATTCCCATGGCTTGCCTCACTTAAATTCGAAGCGATAACATATTTTACACTAGGCTTTTCTGGCTCTTCAACACCTAATACACGGATTCGACCAATAATATTTGTGTCCATGCCGGTTCCGCTATAATTTTTACCGATTTCATCAACGACTAATATATCCATTTCGTCAACTGGAAGGCTTGGCATCAAAGCAAATGCACGTTTCAATAATTCTCTTTCGCGATTTTCAATTTCATCTGGATGGATCGCTTCAATGATTGCCGTTTCTTCATGGGCGTTTTCTACAATTGCTATCCCAAATAATGTATTTGAATTACCAATGGCTACTTTACCAACCTCAGGCATCATATCACGAATTCCTCTAATACCATATGTGTGAAGGGCTAATGCTTGCTTATGTTTCCCCATGCCAATCGATGCCATTTTTAAAATGCCACTTTCAATATCCTTTTTAAAATCAGTATGTGGCTTCACACGGCCCATTACAATAATACCATCGGCATGATATGCATGCTTATCAACATAAACGGGAATGCCTGCTGATGTTTTGCCAACCTCTACAACTTCCATGGACGAACGAATTTCGCATCCAGTAGATTCCTCTGTTACGCCAAGACCGTCCAGTACTTCAATTTGCCCTGCGGCAGTTGCTCCACCATGACTTCCCATTGCAGGAATGATAAATGGTGTTGCACCTCTTTTTTTAATTTCATCTGCTACACTTTTGACGATTAGTGGAATGTTAGCAATTCCCCGGCTTCCTACGGTAATCGCAATTTCCATGTCAGGCCCTATTTTTTCGTCTGCTTTTACATGGTTGAATTGTTCTGAAATGGTTCCAGTTATATCGTTCAGGCTTTCTACTTGGAATTTTTGTCTTATTTTTGCGAACTTCGGTAAAGACATTGACGTCACTCCTTCCATATTACTTTTATCCAGTTTTTAAGAAATATCCCTTGTAGTGGGTAGTGCATCTATTCTTCAACAAAATCTTTATGCAAGGAAAGCAAGAGGTCGATGTCAACCTCCTGCTTGATCATTTAGTATTAATTTTCGGGGGCTAGTTCAACCGCCATACGAAGCGCTTCTTTTAGGGATAGCTCGTCCGCAATATTTTTACCAGCGATATCAAAAGCTGTTCCATGGTCTACACTTGTACGGATTGTTGGAAGTCCAACTGTAATATTTACACCAGCTTCTAGACCTAGCACTTTAATTGGACCATGTCCCTGATCATGATATTGTGCAACAACGATGTCAAAGTCACCACGTTTTGCTCTAAAGAATAGTGTATCTGCTGGAAGGGGCCCTTGTACATTAATCCCTTCTGCTTGTGCTTTTTCAACAGCTGGAATAATTTTTTCTTCCTCTTCGCCATTTCCGAAAAGTCCATTTTCTCCAGCATGCGGGTTAATTCCACAAACAGCGATGCGTGGGGATTCAATTCCTGCTTTTTGCAACGTTTCATGCGCAAGCTTAATCACTGTATATTGACGATCAACATTATTGTTTTTGATAGCATCGATTAGACCAACATGTGTTGTTGCATGAATTACGCGTAACCCTGGAGCAGATAGCATCATTGCGAAATCTTTCGTGTTCGTTAGTTCTGCTAAAATTTCTGTATGCCCAGGGTAGATGTGACCTGCTTTATGAAGCGCTTCTTTATTTAAAGGCGCTGTACAGATCCCTTGGATTTTCCCTTCATTTGCATAAGCAATTGCCTTTTCCAAATAACGGAATGCAGCGTTTCCAGCCTCTGGTGAAACTTCACCCCATGGTAAATCGGCAGAAACTAAATCTAAATCAATAATGTCGATTGTGCCATATTCGTACGTTGCTTCCTCTGGTTGTGTAATGCTATTTATTTGAAGCGCTACATTGGTTACATCAAGTGCTCTTTTCAATATTTTTGCATCGCCAACTACAAATGGACGACATGTTTCATAGATATTTTTATCATTTAATGATTTGACGATAATCTCAGGTCCTACCCCTGAAGGATCGCCCATTGTTATTGCAATACTTGGTTTTTTAGTGGCCATCATTATTTCCTCCTATTATCCTTTTCTTTTTCGCCAAGCCTATTGTAAAAGGCAATCATAAGCTTGACGTTATACGTTGTAAAAATCATTCATTACAGCTTATCGCATGTCCATGCACTTCCGTAACGGTTTGAAGCGCTTTTGAAAGTGCCTGTTCGGTACCAAATGCACCCGCCTTTGTTACAATCGGAATGCCGTCATACAATCCACCGAATAGCTTACCATATGGGATACCTGCTTCTACTTCACCAATGACTCGAATTCCTTCACCCTTTAATGCTTTACAGGCTGCACCTGCAATATCTCCACCAGTTAAAACAGCACCACAAATGTCCTTCGATTCAATTAACTGACCGGCAATGATTCCCATTGATTCGGCAATCGTATGCCCTACCTCAAAGTTTGATAAACTTAGTTCTCGTTTCAGTTCCTTCACTCGATTCATCGCCTCTTGCCCACGATCAGTCGTTATTACTAGATCACCTTTTCCCAGTAATGCTTGACCTGCTTGAACAACACGATCAATCTCGCGCTTTCGTTCCTCTTCATAAAAGAATGCTTCAGGAGAAATGACAATTTCTTCTACAGTATTCCGTTTTCGTAAATCCCGAATTTGTTGATGGGTAATTGTGTTCACACTGCCTGCTACCACCAATACTGGCGGTCGTTCATCTATTTGCTTGTTAAGTACTACCTCGTCATAGTTGCCTTTGCTTGAAAGGTGAGAGGCAACTCCTGCCGAACCAACCCAAAGGAAATTCTCTTCAAGCATTTCCGCGGCTTCCACAATTGACTTTAATTCTTCATCTGTTGTAGCATCTATAACGATAATTTTGGAAGGAGTATCCGCAGTTATCGCTATCATTTTTTCCAATAAGTGGTGTTTTCCTTTTTGAACATCCGAAATGGAGATCAATTCAATGTCCCGCTTGCTTTGCTCCTGCAATAATTTTGGAAGGTAACTTTCTTTCACAGGACAGGAGGGGTCGTTTGCAATTTCCGATTCTGCTAATAGTACCCCATGCACATAGTGCTTACCATCCACG
This sequence comes from Oceanobacillus sp. FSL K6-0127, assembly GCF_037983385.1. Taxonomy (NCBI): domain Bacteria; kingdom Bacillati; phylum Bacillota; class Bacilli; order Caryophanales; family Bacillaceae; genus Oceanobacillus; species Oceanobacillus sp. FSL K6-0127. Next base: position 457,042 of record NZ_CP150287.1, read on the forward strand.
GTTGTTCGCTTGCTTTTTGGAAAAGCTGGTACGACAAATGACGTCTTAAATTGAAATACATCCATTACTGCATCAATTTCCTGACCGACATTCCCTCTCATCGTTGAATCGATTTTCTTAAACACTTTTGTTACGCCTAATTTGTTTAATTCTGTTGATAGATTGAAAACAATATCATAAGCTTTTTGAAAATCGAGGGCACGACTATCTGAATTTAAAACGATGACATCTTCACTTAAATGCACTGGCTGTAAGTGTGTATCTGAAAAAAGCACCGTTGTGCTTAACCCTTTTTTCGCAAACTGAACGCCTGTATCATTTGCACCTGTTAAATCATCTGCTATCACTGCCAGTTTCATTCTGTTTACCTCCCCTCTTAACAATCTCAGCATTTGCTTTTTTGCGTTTTTGCGTTTTCGCTTTATTTCTACTTATTGTCTATCGTATATCGCATTATATTTATTTCTATTATCTATTCTAATAACGCTTTCAATAACAATCATAAACCAAAACGTTGCATTTAGCAATGATTTGGTTTATTTATTTTTTAATTTCTATATATTGTTGTATTTTGCATCAGAAAGAGCATTTTTGCATAGAAAAACGCAAGCTATTATTTAAGCTTGCGCCATAAGGTCGATCGATTAATTCCTAAACGTTTAGCCGCTCTGGATTGATTCATTCCTTCATCTTCAAGGACTTTTGCAATCACTTCTTTTTCGATTTCTTCTAATGTACCACTAATGTCAATATACGATAATGCATCATTCCACCTTGCTTGATGTTCCAATCTCTTAAATACAATGTCCACTTCTGCTTTCTCAATATAATAGGATTGTGCCTCCAAAAATAATTGCTCCATTACATGCTTCAGCTGTGCCACATTTCCAGGCCAATCATAGTGGACAAGCTGCTCCAGTGCATCATCCCGAATCCCGACGACTTCATTGCCATACTTCGGATGCAAATCGGAAATAAATACGTGTACTAAATCCTCAATATCTTCTCTCCGTTCACGAAGCGGCGGTATTTGAATCTGTGATCGCGCTAACAATTGGTATAACGCACGATGAAAATCTCCATTTTTAATCTTTTTATCCATATTATCGGTTGAAGATACAAGCCATTGTGGTTTCTGTTCATTTTCATCCTGAAGGACACTTAATAATTCCTTTTGCATATAAGCATTCAGGTTGTCGATATGCTTTAAGAAAATCACTCCATTGGCGTACTTTTGAAAAAATCCCTCCTTCATGAGCTCCTTCAATTGCTCTGCACTTATCATATCGCAATGCAATGTAATCAACAGTTCATCCGAAGCTTTCCTTTTTAAATAAATGGAATGGGCAACTAATTCCTTTCCATTCCCTTGCTCCCCGGAAATCCAGACAGGCTCATCACGTTTTCCGTATCGATTGATTTGATCCAATACCTTCTGGGTTGCCTGACTTTTTCCTGAAATTGGAGTCCGAGAGGGAGGCGTATGCAATTCAATTGCATTTTGCTTTCCATGCTCACTTTGCACAGTCGTTTGATTTGAATGTGCTTTTTCAAAAAATAATGCCGCTTCACCGTTGATCGGGCATGTTGTTATTTTCCATAATTCATTATTAATGTAAAGGGTTTTTACTTGCTTTTTGTTTGTTAAGATTGTTTCCTGCATAAGTTTTTTTACATCGGTAGCATCGTCTAATTGCAACCAATGAAATTCGCTATGAAATCGCGCATTACCATACGTCATTTCCGCTGCTTGATTGAAAACCCCGATAGCCTGTTCATTACTATCAAGAATCGTTTGCATTAACGCAATATCCTGCTGTAGTCTTGAAAATAAACGATAGGATCTTCTTGTTTCTTCTAACGCATCCATAATCGCTTCTTTACCAGATGTAATCAGAACTCCTGTCATACCTAATTGTTTTGCAGCCTGCATCGTTATGACGTCTCCAATTACTACCCCATAGCCTTGCTTTTTTAAGGCCGTTAATTTTTCTTTTACTTCATTGTCTCTTGTAATCGTTAATGTCTTAACATCTAAATCCAGCAGCTTACATATTGTAGCTGCACCTTGTGTGATATTCGAAAATCCAACAATAGCAGCTTTGCCAGAAAATCCTTTTACAAGTGTTAAAATGCGTAATACATCGTAGCCAGAAACTTGAATATCGATTACCGGGATGGATACCGCCTCTTGTATCATTGAAGCCGTACCGCCACGACTGATAACAACATGGTAGCCTTCATTTTCAGCATTCTTTGCAATTGCGACACCTTCATATAAGTTACCTAATTCAATGTGTAATTCAATATCTTCTATTTCTTGACTGATATCTTTCATCATTTCAAGCAGTCCCTCATAAGGGACGATTACCAACGCTTTTATCATTTTACTTCACCTTCTGTCACTAAAATCAAGTTATGTATTTCTTTTATCTTTTAATTACAATGAGTTTCTTAACCTAAACCTATTGTAGATTTCCCATTAAAAGTTGTAATCTTGTAATCTGTAAAGGAAGTTGAATACATTGTTTCCTATTCCGTTTCATTTTACTTACTTTAATAGTTGATAGTATGCAATTTGCAACACTATTAATTATAAGCCATATTCCCTCAAAGTAAAAGTAATTGATAAAGCGATTTCAATACTAATTGGAATACCAGCGTTCAAACGAAATCTGGAAGAACTGCATGTAAAAAAACAACCATTTTATAGAACAGAATCTATAACATGGTTGTTTTGTTTTTTTAAATTATGATATCTAATAATAAAGTACATACAAGACCAGATACAGCAACGATTGTGGACAGTACGGTATATGTTCCAAATGCTTCTTTTAATGTCATACCTAGAGATTCTTTAACCATCCAGAAGCCGGCATCGTTAACATGTGATGCAATAGCACTACCTGCTCCTGTCGCAAGAGCAACTAGCTCTAGATTAACGTCGGGAATTCCAGCAAGTGAAGGTATAACCAATCCTGCTGTTGTTAGCGTTGCAACCGTTCCAGACCCTAAGCAAATACGTAATATTGCTGCGACCATCCAAGCAAAGAAGACCGGAGACATTGCAGATCCTGCAAAGATATCAGCAACATAATCACCAACACCACCATCAATAAGCACTTGTTTTAAAGCACCGCCACCACCGATGATTAGCAGCAGCATACCTAAGGCATTGATTGCGGAAGAACAAGAATCCATTAATGTCTTAATTGGAATATTTCTTCTCAATCCCATTGTATAAACTGCCAGTAATAAAGAAAGCAACATAGCAGTTGAAGAATTACCAATGAAACGAATCAAACTCACTAACATGTTATCGGAAAAGCCGAAGACCGGCTGAACCATATCAACGATAGCACCTAAAGCCATTAGAATAACAGGAAACAGTGCTGTAAATAAACTAATACCAAAACCAGGCATTTCTTCTAATTTAAATGTCTTTTGGACACCAAACGATGCACTGCCTTCTCTCGTAAATGCAGTCGGCACAATCTTTTTTGCAAGCTTCGGATACAAGATACCCGCAAAAATAACTGTTGGGATAGCGACTATAATTCCGTAAATTAGGACCAAGCCAATATTTGCACCATATTCCGCAGCTACTACGGTTGGGCCTGGATGCGGAGGTAAAAATGCATGCGTTGCCAATGCAGCAGTAACCATTGGTAGTCCTAGTTTAACAATAGAAACTTTTAATTCCTTTGCGATTGAGAATATAATCGGAACAAGTAATACAATTGCTACTTCAAGGAATAATGCGATACCAACTATAAATGAGGCAAATAATACAGCCCATTGAATTCTTTTTTCGCCAAATTTGTCAATTAGCGTTATCGCAATGCGGTTCGCTCCACCTGCATCTGCAATTAATCTACCAAGCATGGCACCCATACCAAAGATTAAGGCAATGTGACCAAGTGTTCCACCTAAACCGCTTTCAATCGACCCAACAACTTCCCCCATAGGCATTCCTAGCGCTAGGGCTACAATAAACGAAACAATAATTAATGAAACAAATGTGTTTAATTTAAATTTCATGATAAAAATAAGTAGTAACAGTACCCCTATTGCAACAATTAATAATGGCATATATTAGCCCCCCAATGTAATTTTTAGCAGTTCTGTTTGCTTTATATAAAGATATTGTAATTTGTTCCTTATAGATAGCAGCATCTCAGTGCGCTCCCACTATATACACTCTCAATAAATGACCAAACTCATTCATCTCAAACTCAATTGGCAGTGCTTACAAAATGAATTTAAAATAGAGAATCAGACTGCCTGCTTTTGTTCTCTGTTCGCCATTAGCGACGTACATAATCGCTATATGTGCTAAATCGCAACATTTTTCTAAGATACCAAGATAAAATTCACAACACTTCTTTCTATTCACAGTCTGAAATAGTTTATAAAGTACTAAACTGTTGTTTTTCGCATCAAAGTCATTTTATACTGTGTTTATATTCTTGTCAAGAGAATAAATAGAGTTGTTTTTGTTTGTTTTTTCAACAGTTTTATTGAATTAATTGGTAGAGAGTTATTCGTGTAGTGTTTATTCTGTACGGTATAAAATGAGCAGAATTATATTTCATAGCATCCGTTCGATAACAGCGTATAATAGGGTTAACGGAATTTTTCTTATTTACTCTTATATATGTACAATTTGTAATTTAGAAGGAGAGATTCAATTGAGGTGCGGCGAAAAGTGCTTTCTTGTGGAAGCTGAAATAGATGGAAAAAAACTGCTTAAAACGATAAATGCCAGAACACATGCAGAGGCAAGAAAAACCATCCGGAAAGAACATGGTGCAACAACACCTATCGTCGCTGTGCGAGAAAAGAGAAGTAGTCGCTAAATTGCAGAGTAAGTTTATTTACAGAAGGTATTCTTCATTCTAGTCGGCTTAAAAGTTATGCATTGAATTGTTGTAAGCCCAACCTGAAGCTTTTTGAGTTCGAATGTGTGCGGAATACTGAAGAAACAGGGAATCTGTTTCTGATCCCCTGCTTCTCCATATCTAGAACTGTTTAATTCATTTATCCGCGTTTAAATAATATCTAATTGAAACTTAATATTTATAAGACTGTCCACCATCAATTGGCACAACAGCGGCATTAACAAATCCTGCATGGTCAGATAAAAGGAAGGCAGTTAAGTAGCCTACTTCTTCTGGTTTACCGAAACGTTTCATTGGGTTTGGCTCGACAAATGCTTTTCCAACTTCTTCCCAGCCATCTTCGCCACCCATTTGTTTTAATGATCCTTCAACCATTGGGGTCATAATTGCCCCTGGAGCAATTGCATTAATTGTAATACCGTATTGGCCATACTCAATCGCAGAGTTATGTGTTAATCCAACTACACCATGCTTACTAGCGGCATAGCCTGATTGGTTGCCAACACCACGAATGCCACCTACTGAAGCAGTATTTACTACGTGCCCGCTGCCATTTTCCTTCATCACTTTCAGAACATATTTTAAGCCATAGAATACACCATTCAGGTTAATATCAACAACTTTTTGGAATTCATCTGAACCGAAATCTTCTGTCAGGTTTTGTTTTCCTTCAATTCCAGCATTATTAAAGAATCCATCAATCGTGCCAAATGCTTCTACTGTTTTATCTACATAATTTTTTACTTCATCCTCATTAGCAACGTTCGCCGTTACTAGAAGAACTTCTGCACTAGGTGCTACCTCAAGTACTTCCGTTTTTGTTTCTTCTAATCCCTTTTCATTTAAATCAACTAAAGATAATTTTGCCCCTTCTTTAGCTACTTGTAATGCTACAGCACGACCTAGACCAGATCCTGCCCCAGTGATAAGTACTGCTTTCCCTTCGAACCTTTCCATATATGTCATCCCTCTCTGCTGTTTTTATATTCTAATACTTTTAATTTAATTATATTTAATTAAGGTATTTTGAATATAGTATAAATGTATCGTAATCATTTTATTTTGTCAATTTAAAGGTCCTGAGATTGACCCTTTATACTTTCTCCGTTTTAGTCAGGCGTATTCATTTTTGCACTATTTCTCTTAACGTTTTCGACCCAATCAACGCCTATCAATGCTTGGATGGTTCTATTCAACTTACTTATGGGACAGTTTTGCATATGGAAAAACCCTGCCACTTCTATATAAAGTGACAGGGTAATTGATGATATTTATCATATTGACTTTAGATTGAAGGCTTTTTTACCAATAACCATATAACTTCCGAATAAAATGGTGAAAATACCAGCTAGAAACATGATAATTCCAAAAATATTTGTCGCAATTCCTTCAAACAGAAAGAACCTGACAAACTCTCCTATATCTTTATCCATCCCCGTAATCTCCTTTTTGGGAACGTAGGGTCAGGATCATCGCCCCAAAACAGAAGGTAATTTGGGACAAGGAATCAAAGAGAATCTTTGTCCCTTCACCCGCTACCCTGCTTTCACATCCGAATCCTCATTGTTGCCGGCTGCTTTATGTTTAATAAGTTGTCTTACAAACCATGCAAGTACAGCCAACCAAATAACCATTCCTAGAATCAGTGAAATACCATAGCTCAGATTAAATCCCTCTGGTGCGTAAAACCAATACGTACTTACTACCGCTGTCATGAACAATGCAGGAATACTGCAGATCCAATGAAACTTGTTATTTTTTAGAAGATACATGGCTGCAGTCCATAACATTACCGCAGCAACAATCTGATTAGATCCACCCACATAGCGCCAGAGGAAGCTATAATCAATCGTAGAAAGATATAGTGCTGGTCCTGCTATAGGAATAATAAGTAATGCTAACTTCCCTTTTCCTTTAAAGTCTTTTTTAGTTATTTGAGTCAATAATTCTGCAAGCATCATTCTTGAAGAACGTAGTGCCGTATCACCGGTCGTAATTGGAAGGACGACAATACCCAATATTGCAAGAATCCCGCCAAATGTCCCCAGTGTTGTTAGACTGATTTCATTAACAACTCCAGCAGGCCCTCCTGCGTTCAGTGCTGTCTGCAATGCACCAGTACTGCCAAAGAAGGTCATTCCTGCTGCTGCCCAAATCATGGCAATAACCCCTTCACCAATCATTGCTCCATAAAACACTTTTCTGCCTTCACTCTCTTTTTTCAAGGTTCGAGCTAGTATTGGACTTTGTGTACTATGAAATCCAGAGATTGCACCACAAGATATGGTTACCATTAATAATGGCCAAATTGGCATCTCTCCAGGATGTAAATTGCTTAATGTTAAATTTGGAATCGAGTAATCAAAAAAGAACAAACCAATTCCAATCGACACAGCCATAAAAATTAAAATCGCTCCAAAAATTGGATAAACCCTTCCAATTACTTTATTAATTGGCAGAACTGCTGCAAGTACTAAATAAACGAATATAATAAGAAGCCATGTCGTAAAGTTTAGTGGTGTTATTTGCGTCAATAACTGAGCAGGTGCTGCAGTGAAAGCCGCCGCTACCAAAACCATTAGAAATATCGAAACGATTGTCGTAATATATTTTAAATTTTCCCCCAAATATTTACCGACAATTGTCGGAAATTGAGCTCCATTATGCCTAAGTGATACCATTCCGGAGAAGTAATCATGTACCGCTCCAGCAAAAATACAACCAACAACAATCCAGATAAATGCTACTGGACCATAAAGCGCACCCATTATTGCGCCAAAAATCGGACCGGTTCCAGCGATATTTAAAAGCTGAATTAAACTCGCTTTCCACCAACTCATTGGCATATAATCAAGACCATCATTGCTTGTATAGGCAGGCGTTGGGTTTTGGTCATTAATGCCAAAAATTCGTTCAACCACCTTCCCATAAACGATATAACCAACAATTAACAACACAATAGATGCTATAAAAGTAACCACCGCTGAACCCCCCTTTTTCTAAAAATTTAAATATAATAATATAATGGATAGTATGAAAAATCAATGACTTTTGACATTTTTCTACAAATTTCTACTATTTCAAGTAAGTATTTGCCATATAACCAATTATCCAGTTATATAATCAAATATATTTCTTAATATCCAGTAAAGAGAGGTCAGCTTATAGAGCAGATGAGTTATTACACCTTAAAACGAATGGAGTGTAACAAAATTCACCCCTATCTCCAAATACAAAACATGGCCTTAACTCTATACTACCCAAGAGTTAAGGCCATGTTTTGATATTACTTTATTTTGCCAAACGAGCTCTTTCCAATGCGCTAATGTCAATTTTCTTCATTTTCAGTAGTGCTTCAGAAGCTCTGCGTGCCTCATCCTTGGGCCCATTAAACAAAACTTCATCAATGTTATCCGGAACAATCTGCCAGGAAACACCGAATTTATCTTTGACCCAACCGCATTGTTCCGATTCTGGTACGGCAGAAAGCTTGTCCCAGTAATAATCAATCTCTTCCTGGTCTTTACAATTAATAATGAAAGAAAATGCTTCATTAAAAGTAAAATCAACGTTCATTCCATTATCCATTGCTGCTATATTCATTCCAAAAAGATTGAAATCAGCATATTTCACGCTTGCCTCTGCTGAGTGGGATTCACCAGATTCATACTTGCTGATTATCCCTGTTTTAGCATGTTCAACTATTTCGGTGTAGAAGTTTACTGCTTCTTCAGCCTTTCCGCATGCATCCCCAGAGAAAAGCATATTTGGCGTAATTTTTTGTGAAGCCTGGCCCTCGTCTACGAGCATTAACTGCCAGGACAAACCATAGCGATCCTGCACCCAGCCATACAGCTTGCTAAACGGATATTCGCCAAGTGGCATTAATTCCGTGCCCCCGTCTGCTAATGCCTCCCATTTGGTGTTAACTTCTTCTTCGGTCACGCAAGCTACCATTAACGAAACCGTTGGGTTCAATTTGAAATATGGACCCGCACTTATTGCTTGAAATTCCTGACCAGCCAGTTCAAAGCTTACTATTTCAGAGTCACCAGATGGCGTGTCTCCAATAACAGCCACATGCAGTAATTTGGACTGATCAAATAAACTGATATAAAACGAAGCTGCTTCTTTTGCTTCCTTGTCATACCATAAATGCGGAACTATTTTTTGCATAAAACCCCTCCAACATTTAGTGTTTTTTACTCTGTATTCTAGTATTTCAAAAATGTCGTTGTTTCCCCACCATTATGAAAAACAGCTTTTAAATTTCTTGGGTAGAGATAGCTTCACTATATTTTTTAAAATTATCAAGTATCGCCTGCCACCCTGCTTTCTGCATCTCAATGGAATTGGTATTTTCAGCTTGGAATGTCTCCACTACCTTTGTGCCATTTTCCTGACCAATAAACGTAATTTCAACTTTTCTACCGTCCTCCAGCGTGTAAGAAATTAACTCATACTGCTTAACTTCATCATAAACGCCTGTGAAATCAAATCCGAAGCTGCCGTCTTTCGCTTCCATTCGTGTTAGGAAGTTACCTCCCGCTCTTAAATCGTTCTCTGCTTTTGGTGCATGCCAGTCATCAGAAGCATTGGACCATTGTGTGATGTGCTTTGGATTCGTCCAGCATTCCCACACTTTTTCAACTGGTTTTTGAACTGTTGTATCAACTGTTATGATTTCTTTCTTACTCGATTCCATTCTTAACACCCCGCTATTGTAGAATTAAGTTAATCATATATGTAAACGCTTTAATATTCAACTAGGATTCTAGATGAATTTCATTACATAAAATCATTTCCCCTAAATTCCTACATATCAAATTTAATCACAATAATTTCTAAGCTGATGGAAACTTCAAGAAGCTGTTCATCCTCATTCACAATGGTATGCAAATAATCCTTTCTATCCAACATACTTTCTAACAATTCGGTCGACTGATCCTCCATACGATTCACCAAACATGTTTAAGTGAGCTAGTAGATAATATAGTTGATAAAGTTCTTTTCGTGTTTCATATTCCGGTGATAATGGAAACACAGAATGGTACGCATCATAAAAACGTTGTGAAAAACCTCCAAATAACTCTGTAAAAGCCATTTCAAACTCATGGTCTCCAAACAAAATGGATGGGTCGATTAAATAGGGTACTCCACCCTTACCAGTCATCCAGTTTCCTCCCCAGAGATCTCCATGTAATGTACTAGATTTAGGATTATTCGGAATCCATGTATCAAGTTTTTCTAGTAATCTCATTAGTTGTTTGTTTCGCTCTCCAGATATGCTTTTTTGTGATTGTCCTATTTTTATTTGCTCCAATAGGCGAGCATCACGATAATAAGTAAGCCAGCTATTGTGAAGATGATTGTCATGCATTAGCTTCCCGATATAACTTTTACCTTCCCATCCAAATCCAGGACCCTCACTTAAATGCAATGCTGCTAGACGCTCACCTAAGATCTCATCCGTATTATTTTCTTTCTTCCCTTCAACCCATTCCATAAATAGCATTGGTATTTGTGTTTCCTTATCCTTCTGCACACCATAAACAGCAGGAACATTTATCGCTCCTGTTTGACGAATGGCAGAAAGTCCTTCTGCTTCAAATTCGAAAAAGGAAACATCCATTTCTTTATTTAACTTAACAAAGTATTCTTGGTGTTTTGTTCGAACATAATATGCTTCATTAATATCCCCGCCAGTGACAGCATGAATTTCTTGAATTTGTTCTTCTTGGATTTGTTTTAACCCTTTTTGGATGATAGGTTTCATGGTATCGCTCCTTGCTTAATGCTGTTGATCGTTTTCCCCTTTAACTTGATATAAAACACCATACATAAATTTTTATACCTCTCGGATTACTCTCGAAATGAAAACATCCCTGTAAGTTAGATTTTATAATCTAACTTACAGGGATCGGCACCATCAAGATGGCGCCTTTTGTATTTATGATTGAAGCAATATAACCCGATACCATTGCCCTACTTTCCTTCTTAATTAACCATTCTATCCTTGTTTTTCCAAAATTCGTTTCGTAAATGTGCCTTTTGTATTTTGCCCGAACCTGTTTTAGGCAGCTCTTCTACAAAGCTGACGGATGTTGGGGCTTTATAGTGGGCGAGCCGTTCTCTTGCAAAAGCAATGATTTCTTCTTCCGTTACCGTTGCTCCATCGCGGACAACTACAACGGCATGCGGGGTCTCTCCCCATTTTTCGTGAGGGATGGAAATCGCAGCCGCTTCTATTACTGCTGGATGTTCATACAGGATATTTTCCACCTCAATGGACGAAATATTTTCTCCACCGCTAATAATAACATCTTTTTTCCTGTCGACAATTTCAATATTTCCTTCACTGTCGACGACTCCCATATCCCCGGTATGAAACCAGCCATTTCTGATGACTTCATTTGTCGCCTTTTCATTCTTCCAATAGCCTTCCATCACACCGTTGCTCCGAATTACAAGCTCACCAATTTCCTGACCGTTAGACGCAACTTCTTCACCTTCTTCATTGACTACCTTCACGTCAGTTAAAAACATTTGATAGCCCGCCTTTGATTTCATCCGGTATTGGACTTCTTTAGGCTCATCTACATGTTGGGCGCGGATAAGTGATGTAAGAGTAAGTGGGGATGTTTCTGTCATTCCATAGATTTGTATAAATTCCCAGCCTAATTCTTCCTCCACTTTAGCTACAAACGTAACAGGTGGTGCGGAACCGCCAATGACAACCCTTACATTTTGATTTATATTTAGTTTGCCTTCATCATAATATTGGAGCAGGGAATTCAGCACGGTAGGGGCCATATGCATAATCGTCACATCATGCTTTTGCAGCTTTTCGAAAATAATATTAGGACGGGTTTTTCTTAACATGACCTGGGTAGAACCGTTCCCTGTATAATAAAATATCGAGCCCCATCCATTGACGTGAAACATAGGCAATACATGAAGCACTGCGTCTTGGTCAGTTACATGTAAATGATGCATTACTTGAAGGGCCTGCAGGTAATTGTTTCGATGCGTGAGCATAACGCCTTTCGGATCTCCTGTTGTGCCGCTTGTGTAAAGCAGGCTGGCAATATCTGTTTCGTCCATTTCTGCACGGTCAAACGGCTTTGCCGAAAATCGGTCCAGCCACACCTCATAATTAAGATCGTTTTCTTCAAGTTCGATTTTGCTACCCCCGTGAACAATGATCTGTTCAACATTTAACTGTTCTCGGACCGGATCGATAAGACCGTACAATTCATAGTCCACAAGTAAAACTTTAGTTTCACTATGGTTTAGAATAAACAAATAATCATTCGGCTTTAACCGAATATTTAGCGGGACAGTAACGGCTCCCAATTGAAATACTCCGTAGAATCCTTCTAACATTTCCAATGTATTTGGTGCCAAGATAGCAACTTTGTCACCTTTTTCGACCCCAAGCTCTTTCAGCCCGTGGGAAAGCCTGTTTACTCTTTCATTTAGCTCAAAATAAGTGACAACCTTTTCGTCATCAATGACTGCCGTTTTATCGCCATATAATTTAACGGCTCGATCTAAAAAATCTGTTAATAGTAATGGTACGTACATTTTGACCCCTCCCAACAGTATACTAAGAAATTTCATTTAAAAATTATAATTTTTCAGCATAGGTGCGATCTTCTTTGCAGAATCATCACTCCTGCTTTTAAAATTCCGCTACTTGTGGCTTGTCCAGAAACAGCCCATTATGCAGCATCTTCCTTCGAATGAACCTTTCGCATGAACGAGTTTACGTCTGCCGGCACCTTTCCATCCAGTTTTGATACGATAATTACGGATAAGAAACCGATAGGGACAGTAATGATGCCCGGAACTCTAAATTGCAACGCTTCCGGCAGAACGGATGAGAAAAAGATCATGAACATGGAAGCCAAAAGACCCATAACTAGACCAGCAATCGCCCCTTTTTCCGTGATGCCTCTCCACCATATACCAAGTATAAAAATGGGGGCAAATGTACTTGCCCCGACGGTAAAAGCAAGAGCAACGAGGTGGCCAATAGACGCTTCTTTAACCAAAATACCAAGGATTCCGTAAAGTATTCCGAGAAATACAATTGCCCATTTCGCGGCACCAACACGTTGCTTTTCCGTTAGTTCTTTCTTTGAAAACTTTGCATACAAGTCATGGGCGATCGCTCCCGAACTGGCAATAAACAGTCCTGACAGGTTTGAGAAAATTGCCGCAAATGCACCTGCAATAACGAGTCCCAGAAGCCATTGACCTCCAAGCGCCGTTGCTATGGACGGAATTACCATGTTATCGCCACCGGTAACCAAGTTATTCATAACCTCGGAACTTGCATTCCCTTCCAAAAAAATCGCCCGACCGACAACACCGAGGTATACAGCGAGCCCAAAGAATAAGCTAGCAATACCAATCGACATAACTGCAGACTTCCGTGCGGCTTTGGCATTTGGATTTGTATAAAAACGCAATAAAATATGAGGTAACCCTATTACTCCCAATGCAAGCCCGATCACCATGGAAAGGCTATGCCAAAAATTTGGATTAAAAGCTCCCGATTGGTACCATGTTGCCCCGTTGAAGACAATATCTTTTCCGTCTTCTGTAAAGGCGCCTGTGTTGATGATTGTTCCAGTGAATTCACTGATGGTCGCTAGAATTTGCTGGTAATGGAAACCACCATAAATGGCGGCCCCAACCATAACGATAAACGCGCCCAATCGGATCCAAAGCTCCAACGCCTGATTTAATGTTGTTCCTTTCATTCCGCCGACTCCAACATAGAAAATCATGACAACAGTTGTAAAAATAATTCCTAATTCATAGGAAGTCCCAAAGAACATGCTTAAAATGGATGCAGCTCCAAGCAACTGTGGTGCTGCATAAAAACCTGAAATAGCCAAAACAACAACTACAGCGATAACCCTGGCCCGTTTGCTGTGAAAACGATACGCGACAAAATCAGCTACGGTATACGCCCCCAATCGGCGCAATGGACCGGCGACAAATAGTGCCAAAAGGGTTAACCCGATTGAAAAGCTAAATGTATAAAAGGCTCCGTCATAACCAATGGAGAAGGTGAGACCTGCAAGACCTAGAAATGTGGCAGCGCTCAGGTAATCTCCAGCAATCGCTGAACCATTTGTAAACCAACCGAACACACGCCCACCAACGAAAAAGTCGCTTGAATTATCATTTCTTTTTGATAAATAGGTAATATAGACAATAGTTCCTAGCAGAATAATGGTAAAAAGATACTTTGGGTCCAGCAATATTTCCATCATACAACCGTCTCCTTCTCTTCTTCATTTCCGGCTGAAGGTTTGAGTGCTTGAACTTTCTTTTCCCATCTCTCATAAAGCCTGGTATGCACATAAGCAATGACAAAAGCCATAACCATGGCAATTATTGATGTTAAAAACCAGCTTGCAGACATTCCGCCAACCAGTTTGGTAAATGCCCAATCCGGTTTATACCAGTTCATCACCGGAACCGAAATAATAAAAATAAAATAAATAATGGTCAATGATAAACCGGTTCGAAATTCGGAACTAACAATATACTTTGTTTCCCTATCCAGATTTTGCAGCTTTTTGATGTCAACCGTTTCACAAGGCTCGTCCGTCATGACAAATTCTCGTTCTTTCAAATCAGATTCAACTCCCTTTGTATTTTGTCTCTGTGCCGGATTATCCAGTCAAGACACGTGAGGTAGCCGGCTTTTTGCTATTCTTTAAGCCCCTGATATTCTTTCACGTCAGTTTTATATAATGCCGGAGCCTGAAACTCAATTGATAAAGCCGTTCATCATTAACCGTTTCTTTTGTTGGGAAATAATTATAAAATATTCCTTGCACCACACCTGCCTTCAACATTAATAATGGAGTGTCAAAATAATCCGTCTCCCAAAAATCCCCTCAGCTATCGATTTTCAATAATTTTTGCCTTGTCATCACCCCTTTTCTCTGCTAACTAATTTTTGCCCCTTGTTAATTGTGACAGGTGATTCACTTTTTTATTTTTGATTATACTAAATTTTTTCAAAACTTTCAAGATAGATTTATTTTAGTATATTTACAAAGTTTAAATTCTATCTTAAAATGAGAGATAATTTAATTGTCATATATAGATGAAGATAAAGTAACAAAAAGAGAGGTGATTTACTTGTCACTAAAAACTGAAAAAGAATTAACGAAAAAGGGGTTAAACACACGAAAGAAACTATTAAAAGCAGCTGAAAAGGTTTTTGGTACGAGGGGGTATTTCGAAGCGTCAATTGTCGAAATCACCCAAGAATCAAATGTTGCGCAAGGGACGTTCTATAAGTATTTCCCCTCAAAAAAGGCGATTTATGATGAATTAGTTCAGCAAATGAGCCGGGATATGCGGATTTTTATTAAACAGGCAATCGAAAAATCGCCTCAGGTCAATGTGCATCGAAGAGGTTTTGAAGCATTTTTTGAGTGGGTAAGTGAAAACCGAAACTTATACAGCATTGTTCTGCAGGCTGTTATTGTTGATAAGGATTTATATCGCTGGTACTACGAGAAATTAGCAACTGGTTATATTAGAGCTTTAAAAGAAATTGATAATACAGGTGAATTTAAGTTACTAAACCACGAATCGTTGGCTTATAGTTTAATGGGCATCGGTCAGTTTCTCGGGATGAGATGGATTTATTTAGAAGAAGAAGAAATCCCTGAGGAAGTGTTGGATGTAGCAATGGAGATGGTATTACACGGAATTATAAAGTGAAAAAAAGACAAATTAGATGGGAATTATTTAAGAACTAGCAGCGCCTTTTTATAAAGAAAAGCTTTGTGTTTGCAAGAATTATATGACAACGGCTACTGGATTATCCCCCTTAATATAACCTTATATTCCTATTAGTTGTTAACTCTATAATATAAATTAAGAAGACCACATTAGTGGTCTTCCATTGTATTAAAGTCTTATCTGTTACCTACAATAATTTTATCTCTATTTGTGGTACGGTTCCCCCCGATTAATCCGAAACCCCCGATAAACCTGCTCTAACAAGATCAACCGCATCAACTGATGAGGAAACGTCATCTTAGAAAACGACAATGCTAAGTCACTTCGCTTTTGCACATCATCACTTATCCCTAGTGATCCACCAATAACAAACACAATCTTGCTTTTTCCATATGTCGCAAGTTCATCCATTTTCGCAGCTAGCTGCTCGGAGCTTAGCATTTTTCCGTTGATTTCTAGTGTAATGACATACGTGTCTGGGGCAATTTGTGAAAGGATCCGTTCGCCTTCTTTTCGTTTGACCTCTAACATTTCCGCTTCGCTCATGCTTTCCGGGGCTTTTTCATCAGCAACTTCGATGACATCTACCTTTGCATACGCACCTAATCGTTTCAAATACTCCTGTATTCCTTGCTTTAAATATTTTTCTTTTAACTTTCCGACAGAAACAATCGATATCTTCATAAAGCACATTCCTTTTCGTTCTATTTTTTTCAAGTATATCAAAGGTTTATTAATTATCCTATTTGTAGTAGAATTTCACCTATATACAGTCATATGACAAATGATTCTGAATTGACACAAGAAGGATAAGAGCTACCTTTCACATATTTTCCTAAAGGTGGAAGTCCTTTCTAGATAAGGTTTCAACAAGGTTTTCTCGGGAAATATACCTACTAAAAGAAAGCGGGTGTTCTTATTTGGAAAACCGAAAGCAACTAGAATTACGGATTGAGCAGTTGAGAGTTAAAATGTATCATGCTTCTAAAGATAATTTAAATGATAACAAGGTCATTGAAATTTCACAGGAACTAGATGCGTTACTTAACGAACTGGACAAGCTCGAAAAATGAAAATGGACATACATGAAAAAACACTTCCACATTTGAAAGTGTTTTTTCTATATGGATTATAAATTTTCGATAAATACCCGGATGACGTCAGCTCCACCTAAAAGCGTTCCGAGTGAGCTTCCGAGATTTGCGAATACAACAACAAGTAATATCCGCGTTACTTTGTTATTCCAGAATCCTTTTACACTATGGACATCGTCCGATAATCGTTCGAAATCAGCTACATTTGGCCGCTTTATATACGCTTGAACGAAGCCTGCAAACCAACCAGCTGCAAGGAGTGGGTTCAATGACGTAAAGGGTGCTGCAATAAATGCCGTCAGCACGGCTAATGGGTGCCCCAATGCGACAATCGTTCCAATTGCAGATAGCGAGCCATTCCACAGGAACCAGCTAATTGCCTGCTGCAATCCGGCAGACGGGTTCATGAAAAAGGTGTATGCGATGACTGCAAGTACGAAAATCGGAATAGCCCAGCCAATAATTTTTGGTGTCTTGGATTTTGGTGGACGCTCACTTAACTTCTTCAAATCATGCTCTTTCTCGATTTCCTTCGTAATACCTGGAACATGGGCAGCTCCAAGCACTGCTACAACCTTTTCTCCAGGAGCATCTTTAATTTTTTGGGATAAGTATTGATCTCGTTCATCAATGAGCGGCTTTTTTAATTTTGGAAAATGATCTGTGAACTCTTGAAGCATCGCATTGATTGTATCCTGCTGCTTCATCTTCTCCAGATCTTCCTCGGAAATTTTTTCATTGCTAAAAATACTGCCAACGACTTGCGTTAACAGCAATGCCTTCCCTTTCATTCCGATATTTCCCCAGACACGGGCAAAGGTAATTTGAATGTCGCGATCTGCTAGGACTAATTCAGCGCCTGTTTCTTTTGCGGATTCAATTCCTTGAATCATTTCCTGTCCAGGATTAATGCCAAACTGCTTTGCCATCCGCTTTTGAAAGGATGAAATCGCTAAGTTCATTAATAATAGGGTCGCCTTTTTATCTTTTATCACTTGAAAAATATCCGTATCCTTCCACTTGTTTCCCTCTGTTATTGACTGATAGCGCTGCTTGTCCAGTTCGATACAAACAGAATCTGGCCTTTCTGCTTCAATTACTTCCTTCACTTGTTCAGCACTTTGCTTCGATACATGTGCTGTTCCAATCAGGATGTATTCTTTATTGTTTATATGTAATCGGGTTATATTTTCTTCGGTCATGTATAAACCTTCCTTCACTGCGGGTACTATCCATGCTTCCATTCTAATACAAATATATACTAATCATAAACTAGAAAGTACTTGGTGAGAACTATTATTTTATTTAGCTGATAGAAGAGGATATATATTCCGTTTTTTCTGACTAAATTTATGCTATGATTACGAATAGAATAAGGGGGAGATCGTAGATGTTTGTATACGAGGTTGATGAACATATCACATTGCGACAGCTTAATTTACAGGATGCGAATCAATTATTTGCGCTAATCGATAGCAACCGAGGCTATCTTCGGGAATGGCTTCCTTGGCTGGATACGAATGTAAGCTCAGATGATTCCATTGCTTTCATTGAACATATCTTGCAATCCTATGAAGCAAAAAGGGGATTAACCGCTGGAATCTTTTATCAAGATAAGCTCGTAGGGATTGCTGGATTTAATGCGTTTGATTGGACGAACCGGATTGGCTATATTGGCTACTGGATTGGACAGGATTATCAAGGATACGGCATTATTACCAGCGTGGTACGTGCGTTGACGGATTATGCATTTACAGAAGCACAGCTGAATCGCGTCGATATCCGTGCTGCTTTTACCAATAAAAAAAGTCGGGCAATTCCAGAACGGTTAGGGTTTAAGGAAGAAGGCATACTCAGGCAATCGGAGTGGCTTTACGACCATTATGTGGACCATGTTGTTTATGGGATGTTAGCGAGTGATTGGGTTGAAAATAAAAGAGACCAATAAATTCAAACATACATACATAAATGAGTACCAGTTGACACTTTAGAGGCCGTGGAGCTTTATCCAGCTTTTTTACGAAACGCTTTAAAGTAATTGTCACATTATCCAGTGCATATTGTTGCGAGACAGACCGATTAAAAATTCATCGATCTGTCTCTTCAAACGTTATTTGGACGACCTCATTTGTCTGTGGGTTAAATTCAATATTGACAAAAACACCGAATTCTTTCGTTTCACCTTTTAGCCATAGCTTAAATTTTTCAACCGTGGATCCGTTGGTTGTTTCCTTGCCAATGTGGAGATAGTCAATAATCTTAGCAGATGGGTATTTTTCCTTTGTCTCCTGGACGGCAAGCTTCCCCCATTTTGCATAGGATGGAACGCCTTCATCCTGAACAGCATTTACTGCCTGTAGTGGAAGGGAATAACTAGAAATAAGTACAAATGCAATACCGAGAGCTAAACATAATTTTCGCATAGGTGCTTCCTCCTTTTGTTTTTAGGATGTGTCAATGCTTTGTTTTTATAATACGAAATTAAGGAGAGGGTAATTTTGACAAGGATATGCTTCATTCGTCATGGCGAAACAGATTGGAATTTAGCAAAACGAATACAAGGGAGTACAGATATCCCATTAAATGAGACTGGCAGAAAGCAGGCAGAACAATGTGCAGCCTATTTAAATGCTGCTGATTACGATGTACTCATACATAGTCCATTGAAAAGAGCAAAGGAAACAGCGGAAATAATTAATGCCAAATTACAATTACCAATGGTCGAGATGACTGATTTTCAGGAGCGTTCCTTTGGAGATGGCGAAGGTAAGACATATGCAGAAAGAGAGAAACATCCTGATGGTTTTCCAAACCAAGAGGAGCGGGCGGATTTTAATAAACGGGTCATCACAGCGGTTGAGCACGTTCAGCAAAACTACCCAGATAAACGTGTCTTACTTGTAGCGCATGGAGCTGTCATAAACGCGATTTTGTCTGTCTACTCCGATGGGGAAATTGGATCGGGGAAAACAACATTGTTAAACGCCTGCATTAGCAATCTTCATTTTGAGGAAGATAAATGGAGGATAGAGGATTTTAATCAGGTTGAGCATTTGTCTTAAAAATTTTCCGTAGATTGGAGATTTACAATGCCAATTTTAACTGATGAACAAGCTGTCCTTGCCGACCTTACTGCTACGTGTAGCCATTTATTTGGATTCACATTATTCAAAGCAGAGCCAATCAAAAGAGGCTGGCTTAATTTAAAATGGAAAATCACGACCGACTCAGGTGTATTTTTATTGAAGCAGTACAACAAAGAAAGGTTTAAAAAGTATAACCAGGAAGACCTCCTATTCGCGTTTGAACAACAAACTCGCTTGTTTGCACATGGATTGCCGTGTCCAAATTTATATACCTATCGAGGAAGCTCCTTCTTGAAGTCCGCTAAAGGGGAGCATTTCCTCCTGATGGATTACTATGATGGAAAGATATTGCCATCTGGGTCTTTAACTAAACATCAACTATACGATTTAGGACGATTAACAGGGAAAATGCACTGTATTCTAAATGATGGTTCGCTGAGAAGAGCTTCTCGTGCTCAATTTATTCCACCTAGCATAAAGGAACGGTTAGCACATTGGGAAGATACTAAGAAACGGGCCATTGCTACTGGGAAAGAGCATTTGCTGCCACTATTTGAAGCGCAAGCGACTGCAACAGAGACAGTTTGTCTAGAAGCGCTTCATACGAATGATACAGGCTGGGCACATCGTGATTTATGGGTAGATAATGTTTTATTTAAAAGAAATGACGTAGCCGCTATCCTCGATTTTGATCGACTGAAATACGATTATCCGCAGCTTGATGTTGCACGGGCAATTCTATCCGGCGCATTAGGCAGAGAGGGACTGAACACTGATTTTGCTCTTGCTTTTTTAGATGGATATAAGGAATATCATACTGTAAAGCAAGGTTTTTTAGCCAAATCATTATTGCTCCTATGGTATATGGAGAGTACATGGTGGGTACATCCGAAAATGGATGAGGAGGAAGGGCCGCCGCGTCGATTTCAACTGGAGATGGCTTGGCTTGCTGAGAATTTACAGCACTTGGGGGAGCGATTAGAGGGGAGATAAAGTATGGAATTAGATAATTTTCAAGAATATGAGGATCCAATTTTATATGATACCGAAAATGAAAGCTATTTGAGTGATCTAGTCTTTCTGAAAAAATGGGCAGCAAAAACGGAAGGGACACTGATCGACTTAGCATGTGGCACTGGAAGAGCAACGATTCCATTAGCACAAGATGGGCATCAGCTCATCGGAGTGGATATCCACCAGCAAATGCTTCATCAGGCAAAAAAGAAAGCTGTGAATTTACCGATTACTTGGGTAGAACAAGATTGTACGACCCTTGATTTGAAGCTGCAAAGCCCGTTTATATATATGGTCGGCAACTCCTTTCAGCATTTCCTGACAAACGAAGCGCAAAACATGCTGCTCCAGTCTGTAAATCATCATTTAGATAAAAATGGTGTTTTTATTTTTAATGCACGTTTTCCAAATAGTGAAGAATTACTTTCATCAAGCACCGAGGAGTATTGGAAGTCGTATATCGATAACGGGGAAAAGGTTGATGTCTATACGATTAGCGAATATGATGCACTTCTTCAAATCCAGCACAATGTAACGATTCGAAAGTACCCTCATGGCAAGCAGCTCCATACGAGTATTCGTTTACGATATGTGTTTCCAAAAGAGATGGAGCGTTTGTTAGCGGAAAACGGCTTTGAAATTTTGCATGTGTATGGTGATTGGAAGGAAGGTCCTTTAACGAATGAAAGCATGGAAATGATTTATGTTTGTAGGAAGAAGAAGTAAACGAATAGGGGGAGAGATTATGTCACATCAAGAAGCTTTACAGCAATATATTAATGCAACAAATACACATGATTTTTCAAATGTGAAGGATATACTGCATGAAGAAGCCGTTTATTGGTTTACGGACAAAACATGCGCTTCTATTGTAGATATTCAAGCGTACTTTGAGCACGCTTGGGACATGATTAAAGAAGAGGTTTATACCGCAACAAACGTCCAATGGATAAGCGTTGATCAGCAGTCAGCAACTTGTATTTATAACTTTATGTACGAAGGCTATCATCAGGGTAAATTTATTTCTGGCAGTGGTAGAGCAACGAATGTGTTTAAGCTGAATAAAAATGGGCAATGGAAGCTCGTTCATGAGCATTTGAGTAGTCTCTAATATTGGAAGAAGGAGGAGCGTGATGCGCTCCTCTTTCTACTTTCTGGTATTCGAATTATCGCAGGGAATGTTTTCTTTTATATGCAAATCGATAACTGATGTACCACTTCATACTGGCCATTCAGCGAGTCAACCACTTTTGTCATTTTTTCCTATCCTTCTTTTGTATCCGGTTGATATAAATCAAATGCATTGCCATACAAGTCTTCGAAACCTACACCTTTCCCACCCGGAACCGGTTGCGGTTCCCCCTGAAAGATCACGCCGCGTGCCTTCATTTCACGATAATCCTTTTCTATATCATCACTTAAAAACATAATCAACACTTGGTTTGCAGCTTGTCTGCCAATAATCTCTTCTTGCTCCGGTGTATCGGCTTTGACTAATTCTAGCCTCGTTTCATTTGCAGAACCTGGTGAAACGGTGAGGTACTTCCATCCCGGCGAAAACTCTATTTCGTCTCGAACGATGAACCCTAATTTTTTGGTATAATATTGTTTTGCTTCTTCAAGATCCTTAACTAAAATAGAAATTTGGGCTGCTTGTGTAATCATATCAATATGTCTTCCTTCCTCAATCACGTTATCATCCATTTTGACTACTAAATCTTACCACATAAAAGATGACTTAATTTCTTTTAGATTGCTACCATCTCCTGAGCCTAATTTAACAATTGCTTATTGTGTATTTTCAGCTACAAGGGAATTTTGTTTAAAAAAGAGTTGCTGTCACATAACGACGATACTATGGTTACTAACTATCCTGCTTCGTTTGTTTAGTTATACAGTTTTTTCAAGATTTCCACACGATTTTCCAAATACCGCTATTCTTTAGCTCTCTAATCCCACTGCGCAATCATATCCGTCGTGTCACTACTCAGTTGTTTATAAGCATTATCCGATAGGCTCGTCGCATCTTTTTGCTGGTCTAAAAGCAACTGGAATCCTTGCATATGCTTTGCGACTTTATCTGCGGCCTTTTTCCCTTCAAATTGCTCAACCGCGGTGAGGTGGAGGAGTAATTTACGCTCCGCATCCTTTTCAATATCACCCGATTGTTGAAGGGCCCCGATGTTTTGCTTCAATTGCTCCGTGTTCATCGTGTAAAGAAGATATTCTCTTCGAACTTCTTTAAATGCTTGAAGATCCTCGTGCCAATTTGATGCCATTTCTTCAACGGAATCTCCATTTTCAATCGCATCACGAATCCAACCATTTCCGATTAGATTATCAAAGAAAGAAATACCTGCGCTGTTCTCTGCTCGGAATTCAAAGTTTTCCGGGTACATATCATGCAGGGTTTTTACAATATGCAGTCCTGTAATTACAGGCTCATATGCTCGTTTATCTGTCACATGAATCTGTACGCCGTGACTTAATGTGCCACTATGTTTGGAGAAAGTTGGTGTAAACGACGCTGCTCGAAATGTGACACCAGGTAATTCCAATTGATTCAATGCCGAGGCGTACTCGGTACTATTCACAAATGGAGCACCAATGAATTCAAACGGCTTTGTCGTTCCCCGGCCTTCCGAAACATTCGTCCCCTCAATCAGTGCTGCACCTGGATAGACAAGCGCCGTATCTAACGTTGGCATATTCGGTGATGGCAGCACAAACTCTAAATCGGCATCATCATAGTACATTCCGCGCTTCCAGCCATCCATTTCTACAACGGTTAAATCTGCACCAATTTCGAATTCTTCATTAAACAAATATGCCAGCTCACCAACTGTCATGCCATGTTTGAGTGGAATCGGGTAATTACCGACAAAAGAAGCATATTCCGGATCAAGCACCGGCCCCTCTACATGATTGCCACCTAGCGGATTGGGACGATCGAGTACAACAAATTCAATATCATTTTCAGCTGCAGCCTCCATTGCATAGGCCATTGTATAGATATACGTGTAGAATCTTGCACCTACATCCTGAATATCAAATAGTAAAATATCAATATCCTCGAGCATTTCTGGCGTCGGTTTTCTTGTTTCACCATACAAACTATACACCGGTAAGCCTGTCTGCTCATCGATATAGTATTCGACATAATCACCTGCTTGGGCATCCCCACGAACGCCATGCTCTGGACCATACAAAGCGGTTAACTCGACATCCGGATCATGGAATAACCGATCAACAATGCTATTTAGTTCTTGATCGACACCTGTTGGGTTCGTGATTAATCCGACGCGCTTTCCTTCAATAAGATCCTTTTGTTGCTCTAGTAAAACCTCTACCCCAAGCTTGAGCGGCTTTTCACTGTCATTACCCGCATCAGCGTTAAGCCGATTGGTTGCAATTGCAGTTAACGAGCCTAGCACAACTAACAGCGTAGTTATTATCAAGAACAGCTTTTTCATCAGTTTTTCCTCCCTTTTGGATCTCTCATTTTTAAATTTGCGATGCATGTGAAGAAAGAGCACGGACTTATACCCCATGTGCAAATTTGGCTTCAGCAATTTTGCTATAGACTACAGTAAATTACTGCAGAACTTCAGCATTTTCCCGCTCTGATAAAGCACAAGGGAGAGAGCTACTGCCACATATCAAGCAACTCCTCTGCACCGCTCAACAGCGTATCGCGAGCTTGCTCGGAAATGGAATCTGCAGCTTTTAGCTGATCTAACAACTGCTTAAATCCTTCTAGATGCTTGATAGCTTTATCCATTTTTTCATTTTCCTTGTAATGTCCTACCGTCGTTAGGTGGGTAAGAAGCAATCGCGCAACATGTTCTTCGTAAATTTCATCATCCGCTTGTAATTGCTCCACACGGGATTTTAGACCATCGATGCTAATGAAATCTTCTGCTGATAAACCGATTGCAGTACCTTCTCTCGTTGAGTCTGCTGCCCCAATGAACATCCCTTCATCTAGAACAATGCTATTCACATTTCCGATCTCTGTTGGATTTGCTTCCCAAGCGTGTCCCATCTCTTCAAGCAGTTGCCGGACAGTATCCGAAATGCCATACTCCCAGCGTATGGTTGGGTAACTATTGCTATAAATACGCGGCTCCTCAATTGCATCCTTTATCGGCATTCCATAGCCGATGACATTGGCAATTGTCTGCGTGACAGACGTTATAATCGTCGCTCCTCCCGGGGAACCAACCGTCATAAATGGCTCGCCATCCCTTAACACAATTGTTGGGGTCATGCTGCTTAGCGGCCGTTTATTTGGCTGCACCTCATTTGCGCCGCCTGGTACAGCGTCAAAGTCGGTTAATTCATTATTCAGTACAATTCCATATTCCGGTACCATAATGCCCGATCCGAATAGCTGCTCAATTGTCGTTGTATTGGAAACTAGATTCCCCCATTGATCTGCTACTGTATAGTGGGTTGTTTGTCCTTCTTGTTTATCATCCACCTGCTGGACAATAGTTGGAGCACTTCCGTCCTGATACTCCCACGGATCCCCTGGCTGTACATTGTCATTAGCATGATCAGGGGAGATGGTTTCAACCCGCTCTGCTATATAATCCGGATGAAGCAGCCCATCTCTTGGCACTTCAACATACTCCGGATCGCCCATATATGCTCCTCGATCCGCATAAGCAAGATGCATCGCTTCGGCCATGAAATGATATTTTTCCGGTGATTTGATATCATGCCCTGTCAGTTCAAGCTGCTCAAACATTTTCAGGAGCTGCAGCATCGTTAATCCTCCTGAGCTTGGTGGCGGCATGGAAGCAATGTCATAGCCCTGATAGTCTCCCCAGACTGCTTCATCTTCGGTCACATCGTAATTCCTTAAATCCTCTTTTACCATGCTCCCATCAAATTCTTGAACAGTTTCGGCTAATGCTTCACCAATTTCCCCATTGTAAAAAACATCTGTTCCTTGATCGCGTATCAGTTTAAATGTTTTCGCTAAATCTTCTTGTACTAAGATCTCTCCTTCCTCTAACGGTTCACCTTCTGGGAGAAACACATCCTTTGCTGCTGTACGCTCTAATTTACTTTGATTACTTGCAATAGCATTTGCTAAAACCCAATTTACCTCGACCCCTTGCTCTGCCATATCTATCGAAGGCTGTATTAATTCATCAAGCTCCATCGTTCCCCATTTATCTAAAGCTTCTTCCAATCCTTTTAATGTACCTGGAACCCCAACAGAGGTACCACTTTGTACCCTTTCTGAAAATGGAATTACCGAACCAGCAAAGGTTTCGATATCCCAATCCTCTGGTTCCTCGGCTCCATCCTCCCATAAGCGCACTTTTAATTCATCGCCCTCAACACGAAAGCGCAATGACTGCCAATCATTTGTTCCCTCATATGGCAACGTAGCAAGTGTTGAGCTCGTTGAATCCTTTGATTGAATTAATCTTATTTCATTTGTCTTCGTATTGATTTCAACACCGTAACCATTTTTGACATACGTTGTTCCCGTAGAACGATATTCATCCGATCGCAGCCACAAACGCAACCGTCGGTCATCACCGGAATCATCGGCCCGGTAGCGAATGAAAAGTTCGCTATCCTCAACCTCATCCATCACAGCTGTTGTTTGACCATAAGAAGATGAATTACTGCCAGTTGGAGGCCCAAAGTTAATTAATCCACCATCTTCATCCAGCTGGAATGTTGTTCCACGTTCAAACAAGGAAAACTTATTAGGATCCCACGGCTCCCCAGTTTCACCAGTAAAATCATAGTCAAAAATTGTCGCATCCTCATCCGATGCGTCAAGGTCGGTAACATTTACTTCACCAATATGAAATTGCTTATCCTCACCCTCTGGATTCATATCAATTGCACCTAGATGAAATTTTCCTGGATCTGTTACTACATTTTCTTTATCTAAAAACATATCTGGCGTTGCCCCTTGAGGAGCCCGCTCTCTGCTGTTAATAATTGAGACATCCTCGGTTTGGGCATCATAATACATGAAAAAACCGCCGCCACCAATTCCAGACATCATTGGTTCCGCAACATTTAATGCAAACTGAATAGCTACTGCAGCATCCACTGCATTACCACCTCGCCTCAGAACATCTGCTCCAACCTCTGAAGCTAGAGGATGTGCCGTAACCACCATCCCCATGTCACCCTCATCTGTCTGTTCATCTAAAATACCAGGGTTTTCTGGTTCGTATCCCGTATTATCATCTGGATCAACCGCATCGGCTAAAGAAACAGGAATACTTACACCAAAGAATAGTAATAAGACCATGAAAATAGATACTAATTTTTGCTTGCTGTTCTTCAATTTTATTCCTCCTTAAAACTCCCCTTTTATAACCACGTACTACTAATTGTGAACATCATCCAATTTTCTGTGAACTTAAGCCTTTATCATATAGATATCAGCTAGTTTCCTATAAATATCAGTCTTTTTATCACAAATAACAGCTTTTCCCCTCAGCTCATCTACATCCGCACCATTTTCAAATCTATCCGATCAGAAAAAATGCATGCAGCAAGAAAGCTGCTTCCTTGCTGCACCGTAAAAATTACTGCCATTTTTCTATTAAATAGTCTGCTGTGCGTTGTAAGTCATCATGTGTCGCGTTGTCAATTCCTTCTTGTATGAAAAGATAGTCAACTAATTGTTGAAACCCTTCTAAATGCTTTACGACCTTTGCTTGGTCTCCTTTATTTTCATATTGCTCAATCGCTGTTAAATGCAGTTGGAGAGCACGCGCATCAGACCCCAACTCAAACGCACCCCTCGTATCAAGCCGTTCCACCATCATTCGCATGCCCGCTGCATTCCACGCATGAATGGAATCTGCCGTTTTTTCAGCCGCTTTTCTGCGAATCGTATTTGTTGAGACGGTATTACGTGTTGGATGGACCCGATTCGTTAGCAGGATTGTAACCGATTCCTTATTTGGGCTAACAACGATTGACGTTCCGGTATAACCGGTATGTCCCATCGTATTAAATTCTGCTAGATCATCCATATACCATTCTTGATTAAGCTCCCAGCCGATACCTTGATCCTGTCCTGGAAATGCCTCATTCCAATTCGTATTGATTTGCTCGAAAGCTTCCTCGGTAAGAATTTGCGTCCCTTCATAGTTTCCTTTATTCAGCATCATCTCGGCGAAGACAGCTAGATCTGATGCACTGCTGAATACCCCAGCATGTCCAGCTACTCCATCAAGCACCCAAGCTTTTTCATCATGAACACTTCCCCAAACAATTCCGCGATTTGTCCACGGCTGATATTCCGTAGCCGCAATACGATGCTGTAAATCAGCTGATGGATCATACATCGTATTCGACATGTTTAAAGGTTCTTTAATAAATTCTCGTACAAAGTCATCCTGCCGCTCGCCACTAACTCGTTCAATTAATACACCCAGCGTAATATAGTCGACATCGCTATACACATAAGCTGTCCCAGGCGGATTTTGTAAAGGCTCGTTTAATACAAAATCTAATAGCTCCTCACGTGTTCCTTCCATTTCGTGAATCGGTTCTGTCGTGCTCGGTCTAAACCCGGACGTATGTGTCAAGAGATGGCGGATCGTTACATCCTCTTTGCCTTGTGCGGCAAATTCAGGAATATACCAATAGACCGGGTCATCCAATTCGAATTCTCCTTGATCCCATAATTGCATAATTGCTGTTGCTGTAAATAGTTTCGATATAGAGGCCACATCAAAAATTGTGTCTTCCTGCATCGAAACAGGCTCATCCATCTCCGTAAATTGGTCGTCCGTATAACGTGCTGCATATCCATATGCCTGATGCTTAACGATTTCTCCATCTCTAGCAATCAGCACAACTGCACCAGGCATTACCCTATCCGCTAAAGCTTCTTCTATTTCATCATCCAAATCATCCAATGGTTGCTGGAGCATCTGGACGCGGTCTGCTTCAACTACTATTGATTCTGCAATGGATGCATTGCTTATTCCACCAGCATGGGGAAATAATAAGATAATCGTCATTATAATGGTTGTTACTGTTAGTAACCGCTTCTTCATTTCATCTCGTCTCCCTTATTAGAGATCGTCGTTTACTATTTATCTTCACCAGCTGTTTGCGTTGCGGTAAATGTCCATTCCAAATTCAAGGAATCACCTTGAAATTGATTTTGGTCTTCTCCATTATCGATAAAATTAAATTTAACGACTAAGTCATCAATGGAATCAACCTCCAAACCTTTTTCACCAAACAACGGATAAAAGACATTCTCATTTACAGCTTCTGGTGTCAGCGATTTTAGTTCTGCAAGCGTCGTTTCATAAATTACCTCATCCAATTTGTCTGCATTATAAAGGAATTCTACTTGGATATGCTCACCGAAATCCTCTGTATTATCACCAGCTGCATCGTTTACCGTATAGTTCGTATCTAACAGCACCTTATCGATATCTAACGTTCCATTGTTTTGTAGTTCAAAGTCTCGAATCATGGAATCTCCTGGTTTGATATTATCTACCTCAATAATTTGTGTTGGATTCACTGCTAAATCTAATGTCCCCGCTGCAAATGTATTGTTTGTTGTTTCCGTATCACTAAAATAGGCAAACGTTCCTCCACCAACGAGCGTTAAACCAAGCACTGCTGAAATAATACCTGCCCCTAATTTCTTTTTAATATTCATCCTGAATTCCTCCTCTAATTTTTGTTCTGATTATGCTCGGATTTCTTTTTCATTCATGAGCTGTTTCACTTCTTTTAACGTGCTTCTTATCGTTATCAAGGAATAACCTATTAATAGTATCCCTGGAAAAATGAATAGCAGTGCTGCCCCTTCACGTGAGCTGGTAAAATTCATGACATATCCTGCATAGGGTATCGTGAACCCGGTGTATTGCCCGACAATGTTCTCTGCCAGCACCGGATTGCGGTCTGCACCATTATTCGCATCGCCTTTTGTCACATATTGCTGTCCGCCATTCTTTACTTCCACAATACGGTGGGTTACCAGCACATCTTCTTCTGATTGAAATGTAATCACATCATTTTCCTGAAATCGCTCCCCGGCTCCTCCCGTTTCAATCGCGATAAGCGATCCTGTTTGAATATCAGGCTCCATGGAACCCGACAGGACAGACTTTACTTGATACCCAAACAGATTCACCTCATTCCCTGCTGCCTTAGAAGCAACGGAGAGAAAAAGGACAGACAATAAGACGATAAATAAAATAGTTGATAGAAAGCTAGTACATTTCTTTAATATACTTTTTATACGCATTTGTTCTATTCACTCCCTTGCTCAGCTGGGCTCACTGGTTTCTCCCATTTCCTCTTCATTCACATCTTCCTGCTCTGTTTCTTCTTCATCTTCTTCGGGTCCTTCT
Source organism: Oceanobacillus sp. FSL K6-0127 (assembly GCF_037983385.1). Lineage (NCBI taxonomy): Bacteria > Bacillati > Bacillota > Bacilli > Caryophanales > Bacillaceae > Oceanobacillus > Oceanobacillus sp. FSL K6-0127. The sequence continues at coordinate 487,299 of NZ_CP150287.1, forward strand.
TCTATTTCCTCATCGTTCGTTTCTTGGACTTCCTCTGTTTCTGTTGATTCAGCCGCTCCGGTTGATGCCCCCTCATTTCCCCCATGCCCGTTCTCCGTATCAGCTTTTTCTTCTTCTAAATCATCTGCTTCTGCTGCCTCTTCTTCGTTCACTATTTCTTCACCTGCTTCAGACTGCTCCTCCTCCGTTTCTTCATTCGTTTCTATCTCTTCCACTTGATAGCTGCCAACTGTTATATTTCCAACAACTATTGTGGTATCGGTAAACAAAGCCGTTGTCGGGGTATGCACCTGATATAGGATGATAAAAATCAAATAGAGCAGTGCAGATAGCCGCACTCCGATTCGTAAAAAATACCTCAAGCTGCATCCCTCCCCGGCTTGTTCCTGCGATTACGGTTTAGTTTTCTAACCAATGCTCAATTAACCGCAGTCCCTCTGTATCTAAATAACTATGAGCTTTCTTTGAAATTGCCTCATTAACATGTTGTTGATCAAGCAGTTTTCGAAAGCCCTCCAAATGCTTAATCACCTTATCAGGCAGCCTTCGATCCTCATATTGGGCTACTGCAGTTAAATGGAGATTGAGCGCACGACTTGCTTCTTCATTCGATATTTCTCCAGCTTCATCCAATTGATCGACAAGCTGTTTCATTCCTGCAGCACTACGTGGTATATCAACATAGTCCAGACCCTCCCCAATTTCATATTGTTCCGGGATTGTGACAGGTAAACTCCCAAACGGGTTAATCTCACCTGCCAGTACACCAGCAACCGCCTCCATGGATACATCTAAATAGCTGTAGCTCGCCACATAGCTGTCTACATCTGGAAAGGCCATCACATCATATGGATTCCGGTGAGCGGAAACAACTATTGGCTTCCCAGTAGCCTGTAATGCTTCAACCAATGCTTGCTGCTGACTATTTGTGTTTGCTGTGTAGGTCGTGATAATCACTTTGTCCACAGTATCAGCAAGCTCTACAGCTTGATCAATTTGCCCTGCTGTCGGACTTGTTGCCGTCGCAAAACTATCTGATTTTATTCCTTTGTCATCCAATAAATCTGCTATCAAACCAGGCTTCGCAACCGATGGTCCAGTTACAAGCACCGTTTCTGCGTCGGATACAGGCAGAACATCCTGTTCATTTTTAACAAGCGTGATGCTTTTTTCAGCGATTTCCTTCGCCGTTTGCAAATTGGCTTCTGTTCCGATATTTTCTAGATTCGCTGGATCTGCATAAGGATCTTCAAATAAACCTTTTTCTGCTTTTGATTGTAAAATCCGGTAAACGGATTCATTTAAGCGATCCTCACTGATTTCACCAGACTGTACCGCTTCAAGCACACTCGTATAAGCTTCTTCCACATTTGCAGGATTTAATAGAATATCCGCTCCTGCTTTAAATGCCTCCACAGGAACCTCTTCCGGTGGCAAAACATCGGCACCAGACATATCAAGGCTATCCGTAATAATTAAACCATCAAACCCCATTTCCTCACGCAATAAATCAGTAAGGATCGGCTTCGATAAAGTTGCCGGGAGTCCAGAGTCATCCAATGCGGGAACAACAATATGTCCTGTCATAATGGCATCTACACCTGCATCGATTGCATCCTTAAAAGGCTTCAAATCGACTGCATGCAACGTTTCCAAATCATGATCTATAATCGGTAGTCCATAATGTGAATCAACATCTGTATCTCCATGTCCCGGGAAATGCTTTGCCGTCGCAATCACATTTTCTCCCTGTAGTGCCTCGATTTGCTCAACTCCAAGACGGGACACACGATCAGGATCCTCACCAAAAGAGCGAACACCAATTACCGGATTTTCTGGGTTCAGATTGACATCCACTGTTGGAGCAAAGTTCATATTAACGCCCAGTGCTTCCAGCTCTTTTCCAAGAATGCTTCCGGTTTGTGCTGCGTAATTATCCAATCTCGCAGCCCCAAGTGCCATATTCCCTGGAAAAACAGTAGCAGGTCTCGTTGCCCGCTGAACAATCCCACCTTCCTGGTCCGTTGAAATAAACAGCGGAATCTCCTGGTCTTGCTCTAACGCAATATCCTGTAATCCATTTGATAACGCATTAACTTGCTCCACATCAAGTGGTGTCCCAATATTGTCTGTCCAGTTAAAATAAATCACACCACCAATATGATAATTTTCAATGACCTCTTGAAAGTCTTTGCCCCCACGATTATTCGCAATATTAATCAACTCGTAAGCTGGATCTGTCGGCGTTTTACCATATACATGGACAATAAAAAGCTGGCCAACTTTCTCTTCTAACGTCATTTCCTCCATGATTTCTCGAATCATTGCGTCATGGTTTCCTGCTTCACCTGTCTGATTTGCCAAGCTAGAAAGTGGAATACTGACGATAAGTAGTGTCAGTGACAAAATGGTTAACACGTATTTTAACTTCACATATATTCCTCCTTTGCTCCGTCTAATTGCAACATTAAATCCGTAGAGAGGATCTTTCACCCCCATACGTCCTAACCAGGTTCTTGCCAATTCTTTTTAAAAAAACGAAACAATAATAGCTTGTCCTACTTATATAACCTGCCACTCCTCCCATGATTGATTCAGTGGTGTCAAAACCGTGCAGTAATTTAGATTAACTAGACAATAGCAAACCCCATTTAAAAATGTTGTTTTATTATGTAAAAAATGAATTATTTAATAAAAATGAATATTTATTCCTAGAATAACAATATTACATCCCTCATAGCATAGGAAATTAGTTGTGTGAAGCGGAAGGAAGTAAGCCTTAATACGTTCAAAATTAAGCCCGTATTCACACACTTTCAGCATAATGACGTTTATTAGTTACATAGTGATGACGAACAAGGAAGCCGTTTTTCTACACAAAAAAACAACAATCCGTAATGGATTGTCGTATCCTGTTTATTTTTTGCTATAGGTTACGGTTACAATGTTATCCTTTAATCGCACCTTCCGTTAAGCCCTTCGCAATTCTCCTTTGGAAAATCGCATAAAGAACAATAACTGGAATGATTGCAATCACCAGGCTTGCAAACAATGTCCCCCATGCATTCGTATATTGTGCTTCACTGCTAATAAAGTCAATTGCCAGTGCCAGGGTATAGTTATCACTTGTATTCAAAAAGATTAATGCCATAAAATATTCATTCCAGAATTGTGTTGCATTCATAATTGTAACGGTAATGATCCCCGACATACTTAATGGCGTAATGATTTTCCATAAAACCATATACGGTGACATTCCGTCCATTGCAGCTGATTCTTCCAATGATTTCGGAATCGTGCTAATAAAGCTCGTTAACACAAAAATCGTAAATGGAAGCTGGCTTACCGCATAGACGATTGCTAATCCATAAATATTATCCAATAGATTAAGCTCCGCTAAGAGAAAGAATAATGGTATCCAGCCTAGTACCATTGGAATCATCATCGCTGAAATATATAATAGAAACAACGCTTGGCTTCCACGAAATTGAATGCGTTCAATCGCATAGGCGGTTGGGATTGCGAGTACTAACGTAAGAGCAGTTCCAATAACCGTAACAATTAAGCTATTAAATACACTTGTATCAATATTATAGTTTGTCCACGCTGTAACAAAATTATCGAGACTAAATGACTCCGGAAAGCCCCATGGGTTCCGATAGATTTCAGCATTTGATTTAAACGAACCTAGAAACATCCAGAAAATCGGATACAATACTGCGATTGTCCAGAGAATTAACGGGATGCGAATCCCTGCTCTCCCTAAAATTTGTCCGACACTCCGCTTCACAATCTATTCCTCCTCTCTCTTATATAGAAGTTATTCAAAAAGTCTGGTTTATCCTTTTTTTGAACGCAATTAGTATTCGATTTTATCTCGACGCATAAAGAACTGGAGAACAAGCACCGTCAATAGGGATAGAATCAAAATCATAACACCAATCGTTGCCCCGTAACCAAAGTTATATTGGACAAATGCTTGCTGATAGAGATACGATCCCATTACATGTGTTGCATTATTTGGGCCACCACCAGTCATTACCTGGACAATAATAAACGATCCATTTAACGTTGTAATAACGATATAAAGAATTGAAATTTTAATTTGCGGCCAGATCAATGGTAACGTAACTTTCCAAAATTGCTGCCACTCGTTCGCCCCGTCAATTTCTGCTGCCTCATAGTAGCTTTTGGAGATATTGGAAATCCCGCCAATAAGCATGAGCATAAATAATCCAATTCCTGCCCAAATGGAAGGGAGGACAAGACTTGGTAATGCCCAGGTTTCATCACCGAGCCATGGCTTTGCCAAGCTCTCCAAGCCGAGAAATTCCAGACCAGAATTAACCAATCCGAGACTCGGGTTATAAATAAATGTCCATAAAATCCCAATGACTACAACGGACATAATATTAGGAAAGAAAAATACAATTCGGTAGAAAGGAGCTTCCTTAATTTTTAATTGGGTTAAAGCAACTGCAAAAAATAGTGCTAAAATCATAATTCCGATTACTTTCGTTACAACTAAAAAGTAATCATGCATAATTGTATTTGGGATGATTGCATCCTTCACTAACTTTATGTAGTTTGCAAACCCAATAAATTCCTTATTTTGTGAAGAGCCCGACCAATCGAAGAAGGAGTAATACAACCCACTAAACAATGGATAAAGCGTAAAAACAGCAAATAATATAAAGGTCGGGATTAAACAAAAAGCTAGGAACAAATACTTTTGCTTTTTAGACTGTACCATCTGATCCCACCTCCTGCCTTTTTAATAGAATCCAATTAAATGATCAGCAGGAGATTCGAATCCCCTGCTGATAGATAACTATTTAATTACTGCCACGATATTCAGCTGCAGCCTTTTCTGCCTCTTGGACAAATTCCTCTGCTGTCATATTTCCAAGCATGAGCGACATGAGGGCATTCCCAACAGGAACCTCTAAATCGGCACTCATTGGATGTGGTTTATTATATATCGTCACTTGGTCTGGATCGTTAATCATGGCGTTTGCTTCAGTTAAATATGCAGGAACATTTTCGTTTTGCGTTAAATCCACTTCCGTAATATTCATCATGGCACCCGTATGCTCGGAGAATGACATCGCATATTCACGTGTAAATGCAAATTCAACAAAGGCCTTTGCCGCTTCCGGATTCTCCGCCTCCTCTGCAATTGCTAGTGGACGCAGGTCTGGTACAATCGCATAACTCTCATCCTCAGCCTGCATTGGGGAAGGAATAAAGCCAAAATCAAAGCCCTCTGGGATATCATTTGCCATTTCATTTGGCAGCCAGAACCCTACTGGAATAAAGGCATTTTCATGCAGTAAGAAATTCATTTGTGACTGTGTATGGTTTAATGCACCAAGTCCGGAATCAAACATTCCTTCCTGCTGCATTCTTTCTACACGCTTCATGATCTCTAAAACCGGATCACTTGTCCATGCACCTTCTGCACCTGTAATTAAATCAGCCAGCAATTCCTCCCCACCAGCTGCACCAAATGCCGGATAAAGTGCACCACGCAGGAAGTAATATGGATGCTGCCCACTCGTTACATAAGGATCGATTCCTTCTGCTTCTTTAATCTCTGTCATTGAACGCATTAAGCTTTCAAAATCTGTTGGCACCTCGTACCCCTTTTCTTCAAATAACGCTCTGTCATACCATGTACCCCATGTATCAAATACTAGCGGCAAGGAATATATATCACCGTCAAATGTTCCAGGTTCAACAATGAAACTATCCATTAACTTGTCGCCACCCTCTAGCTCAATACCTTCTACCCATTCGGTTAAATTCATCAACTGACCATCTTCTACCATTTGTGTTTCACTGGATCCCGCACCATCAATGTATACGACATCTGGTGGATCGTTGGACACCCAACGGCTCCGCATTTCCTCATTAATATTTGGACCAGCATGCTCAATTATATTGACATCTGGATATGTCTCTTTAAAGTCTGCAATAACTTCCTTCCACCAAGCGTCACCATAACCACCAACAAAATACTGGATTTCTAAGTCACCTGAAATGCCACCATCTGCATTGTCACCGGAAGGACTTTCTGAATCTGTCTGCTCTTCTGGTTCTTCATTTGTATCATCTTGATCATCATTCGATGAACAAGCAGCAGCAAAAGCAACCATCAGCATCATGACAAATAACACCATCATTCTGCCAGTTAATAATTTTTTCAACTTTATTTCCCCCTTTTATCTTTACAATAAATAAAGCATCGAAACAGCTCTCTACCTGCTATCTCTTTTTCATAAAAGAAAGGCCTCCTTTCCATCATTCATTCTTTCTATGAAAAAAAGATTTCTAGCCATAATGGAAGCTGTTTCCTATTAAGTGATGGATGCATCTTGTCCGATAGTGCAGAGGAACTACATCACCTTCTAAATTATATTGACCATATTCTTAATTATGCTTGGAATTTTTCAACTGCCCACAAGGGGAGGAATACGAGTCTTGCTGGAAGTCCGTTTTTCATTTCCTGAATTATTTCCCGGGGAATATCGACAAATTTTGATAAGGAGGGACCACCTCTTGCTGTTTTACATAAGGGCTTTTCGGTAATTATAGAGGTAGGATTATATTAATACATAAATGCGGTATAATGATTACGAATTGTTAATTTTGAGTAAATTTTCTAACATATTAACAGGTTATCCAGAGTTTGTGGATAACTGTAGCTAGGGGCGACTATCTACCTTTTTAGGTTCACTATTTTATTCTTATAGCAAATGTTAACTCCTAAAGATTTGTAGCTCGATTCATATTTGTTTTGTCTTTTCGCTTCCGTATAGTTAGATTAAAAATAATGTTTGGCCCGAATATTAAGTAAGCTCTTATGCTAAGTGTGACAAATAACAAAAACCCATTTCGAGTGCCGAAATGGGTTCCAAGGTTGTATAGTTTAACTATTTTCTTCTGTTTTTGTGGTTAACACAAGTCTATCGACTAAGCACTTAAACTTTCTGATTTCCGTGCCTGGGATGCATGTATTTTTTTCATTATAAATCGTGCTATCGGCTGTGCGATTAAAACTTCAACCCAAAATGCGATGAAAAAGTTACGTGGCCAATTATAAAAGAAAGTTTGAATAGGTTCCAAGCTAATTTCTCTCATGCCAATCCAAGATCCGATAACTGTAAGTAAAATGGACAGAATGGTTACGCTGAATAATATCGTGAATAATATTCTTGCATTAAAACCGTCATTTGGTTCAATAAATTTTTGTACAAGTTTATTAACGATGGGGTTTGCAACAAGTGTTACCAATAAAATGACGCAAATCCATATAAATGGAATTACTTGCAGGGTATCAAAATAGACCTTTTTACTGAAACCAAATTCAAATCCCATAATAAGAGGTGCGATAATATTGACTGAAAGTATCGATATAATCGCTAAAAATAATGCGAATTCTTTTCCGTTTTGTGGTAATCGTGTTTCGCCGTGCATATTGAACATCTCCATTTAAAAAGTTTTTCAGATGGTAGACGTATCATGAGACATATATTTTTGGTCCATAAAAAGACCAATATCTCTACACACTGATTTTATCAGTATAGCACTTTTTAGGGATAAATGTCCTGTCTTCTATATCAAATTTATTAACTATCTCCTTGCTGTATTTAGGGAGATTTAGCTAGCAAGAACCTGCTCAACTGACCCAGTCTTATCAAATTATTTTATTAAATAATAATACTACACGGGAAATCAATTCTATTGACAAAAATACCGTCTAGACGGTATAGTTACAAATATAAAAAATTCGGAGGTTACTATGCCTACTTCAAAAACAACGAATACGAAAAAAAACTTGCTGATTGCTGCAGCTGAAATTGTAAAAGAAGAAGGAGTTGTTAAACTCACATTAGAGGCTGTCGCCCAAAGAGCGGGCGTGAGTAAAGGCGGATTACTATACCATTATCCCAGTAAGGAAGCGTTAATTAAAGGAATGGTGGAAGATTGGAAAAATAATTATTTTGAAAGCATTATAGCGTTAGCTAAAGACGATACAAAAGATCCAGGAAAATGGAGCAGGGCTTATGTTCAATCTACCTATTCTAATTTAGAGAACGATAAGCTACTGAGTTCTGCAATAATGGCCGCAATGTTTATTAATCCAGAGTTACTAGATGAATACCGTCAACAATATGATCGTTTGCTTACAAAGTTAGAAAATGATGGGATTGATCCAATCAAAACGACAATTGCCAGATTATCTATAGATGGTTTGTGGTTTTCCGAAATATTTGGAATGCAGCCATTAAATAAAGAACTGCAAACAAACGTTTTTAATGAGTTAATCAACATGATTGAGGAGGAAGATTAACAATGGCTTATCTATATCTTGCACTCGCAATCATTGGGGAACTTATTGGTTCTTCTTTATTAAAAGCATCTGAGGGGTTTTCAAAACTTTACCCTACACTAGGTTTAATTGTAGCTTTCGTTAGTTGCTTTTTCTTCTTATCATTATCACTGAAAACCATTCCTTTAAATGCTGCGTATGCAATCTGGTCAGGTCTTGGACTTGTTGCTACTGCAATTATTTCAGTTTTAATTTGGAAAGAAAAAATTAACATGGCTAGTATTGCAGGAATAACACTGATACTTGCCGGAGTATTAATCTTGAATTTATTTGGACCAGGACACGATGAATCTAGCCATGAAGCAGGTGAAACGCTTACAGTCGATGAAAAAACGGAATGAATCTGGGACATTACAAACGTGTTTGAATGTTAAAGAAGAACGATGCATAAGCTTAGCATCGGAAATATACGCAGAGGCATAGGTGAGCCCCCTTGTGCTATCGCACTACGGTGTCTCACCTATGCCTCTGGATGCGCGAAGTATATTTCCGGAGCGAGTTATTTGCACTAATTATGTTCTGTTTTTATTTCATTCGTTTCTTTTTTAGCATTTTTTAATTTTTTGAGATACTCTTCCTTCAGACCCGAAGTATTATTAGCTTCTTCGTCTACATTGTTTGATGTACCGAGTTTTTCATTTGCATCATTATTTTCTGTGTCAATACTTGAAATATTTTCTGCTGAACCTACATTATTTGATGTACCTTCTTTTTCATGAAATATTACTCTTCTTTCCTTTTTATTTCACTATTTAACCATAACATAAGACATTCATTTAAGATTAATTTCCACCTTTTCCCATTAGGGGAACCTAATATCCGTATGAATCTCCTTCTTTCAAATTTAAGATATGCTTGTTAATCGATACCGTACTGTTATTCTTCCAATCCACTTCAACTTGATCTATTGAGTCTTGATAATAAATACGTTTTTTAAACCATAGCGGCCCATTTAATTCTCCCCTTACTCCAAATGAACCTGCTGCCCCTGCGTCGTAACGATAAAAATCAATTGTATAATTATCATCGGGGGAATTGACTGTCTTTACATGTTCACTTGCTCGTAATAACGATAATAACAGGGTAAGTGATACTCCTAAAAAAAGTCCGACAGATAGTAAGGATGACAAAATAATCGTTATCCAGCTTCTAGTTTTCGTTCGCCAGTTTCGTTTATCTTTAAAACCAAAAACTCCTAAGTAAAAGGCTAATAGACTCATTATAAGTAACATATAATTTGGTGGTGCAATTAGCCAAGCATGAGTAAAATTAGAATACAATGAATAGGCTGCTAATCCTAAGCAAACAAGTATTAAATAAAAAGACCAGAAGTTATACCTTCTTTCCATAAGACTCCACCTTGTTTTCTTTCTTCTGCATGATAAGTAGTTTTCTCACAAAATTCCATATACTGTTTTCTCTAAATTCAGTTTACACTAAACTAACTATTTATTAAAACCCCTTGAAGGACTTCGTTAATGCTCTTTTTCAAAAAAAAGCAGAGTGATTGCGATTCACTCTGCTTTTTTAAGTTCCTTTTCCTATTCAAAACACTTCATCTTTCTAGTTCATCTGTACATTATGCAACTGTGCAAATAAACCATTTTGTTTCAATAACTCTTCATGACTTCCTTCTTCTTCAATACCTTTTTTCGTTACAACCATGATACGGTCTGCATTTTTAATTGTTGCGAGTCTGTGCGCAATCACAAGGGTTGTCCGGTTTTTCGCTAGGTCATTCAATGCTCTCTGGATAATCATTTCCGTCTCTGTATCTAAGGCTGAAGTCGCTTCATCGAGAATTAAAATTGCTGGATTTTTTAAGAACATCCTGGCAATTGCAATCCGTTGCTTCTGTCCCCCGGATAGCTTCAAGCCACGCTCTCCGACTTGGGTTTCATAACCATCTGGTAGTTCCTTAATAAATTCTTCCATGTGGGCATTCCTTGCTGCGGTTTCAATTTCTTCATCAGTTGCATCAAGCTTCCCATATGCTATATTTTCCCGAAGTGTCCCGGTAAAGAGGAATACATCCTGTTGCACAACGCCGATCTGTTGACGAAGGGATTCCTTTGTCATATCTCGAATGTCCATCCCATCAATCATTATACTCCCAGCATTTACGTCATAGAAACGTGGAATTAGAGATGATATCGTCGTTTTACCGGCACCTGAAGGTCCAACAAATGCTATCGTCTCACCAGCCTGAATGCTAAAGCTCATATTGTTTAAGACAGGAGCATGAGCTTTCTCATAGCTAAATGATACATCTTGAAATGCAATGTTTCCTTTTAGCTCATTCACATGTACAGCATTCGGGCGATCTTGAACATCCGGTTCAACATCTAACATTTGTGCGAAGCGTTTGAATCCAGCCATTCCTTTTGGATACAGCTCTAACAACGCACTGATTTTTTGAATTGGACTAAATAATACGTTCATCATTAATACAAAGAATACTAGTTCTCCGGCACTTAGTTGTCCATTAAACGTCATCCACGCGCCGACAACTAAGACGAGCAATGTAATTAAACGCATCATCATGTAAATGTTCGAATGCACGAATCCCATTACTTTATAGGCTGCGATTTTTGCCTTTAAAAAGCTATTGTTATTTACTGCAAAACGCTTGATTTCATGTTTTTCATTTGTAAAAGCTTGAACAACACGAACTCCAGATACAGCATCTTCAACTTGTGCGTTGACACCTGCAATGTCCTCATACATCTTCTTCCATGCTCTGCTCATGCGAATATTACTGAACGAAATAAGAAACACAAGGATTGGCACAGCAATTAAAATGATCAGGGATAACTGCACATTGGTTGAGAACATAATGATAAAAGCACCGATAAAGGTCATAATTGCGATGAAAAAGTCCTCTGGTCCATGGTGTGCAAGCTCTCCAATATCAAATAAATCATTGGAGATTCTACTCATAATATGTCCTGTTTTTGTGTTATCGAAGAATTTGAATGACTGTTTCTGTACATGATGAAACAGGTCACGCCTCATATCTGTCTCGATATATATCCCGAGCTTATGACCTAAATAGGTCACGATATATTGCAGATAGGTACTTAATAAATATACGAATAATAAGAGTACACTTACCGTGACAATTAGATTCCAGTCATTGCCTGGAAGTAATGTATCAATAAACCATTGTACCGCCACCGGAAACGCAAGCTCGAGAATGGCAACGATAACTGCTGATGTAAAGTCAACAATAAATAACCGCTTATGCGGCTTGTAATACGAGAAAAATCGACGAATCATTCACTGCACTTCCTTTTTTTAATCTACCCTTGATTATAATGAGAATCATTCGCAATTGCAATTCCTAGGTCCAGTTAGAAATAGCCCAGACTGAACCATATTCAATGAAATAACACCACCTGCAAACTATCTTTATCTGATATAGCACCATCTCTATGCAATATAGCACTACCCTTATGAAAACTTGACATTTGACATTTACCAACCTGAGCGAATTGCCTTCGTTGCGCTCATAAGCAAAGAAAAGTTAAAACTTTCCTATCTGCCATAATCCCCCATGTTTTTTATCTGATGAAGGAAAGTTTGTCCATGCAGCTGCATAGTTATGTAGCAATAGATACTTTTATTAAAATGAAAGGGATGCATACGATGAAATGGATTTGTTATGCGACAGGTTATGTTTTTATTATTTCTGGCATGATGAAATTAATCAATCCAGATTTCAGAGAAATTTTTGCGGGTGTTGGATTGCCTTTTCCAGAGGTTATGTTATTGCTGGTTGCTCTTGTCGAGCTAGGTTGTGGAATGTTAATTGTTGGTAGGATGTATATGAATATTGCCGTAGCTCCTCTAATATTCATTATGCTTGGAGCACTTTATTTTACAAAGATTCCTTTAATCGGAACATCTGGCTTCCTTAACTTTAGCTTTCAAGCTAGATTAGATATCGTCTTAATTATTTTGCTGCTACTCATCTGGCAACATGCTCGTGGACAAAAAGCCATCTGAATTTCCAGGCAATCAACAAAAGGAAAGATTTATTTGTGGATAACTCGTGTATAACGACAATCCTGTCTGTATAACTTTGAGTTATCCACAGTTTTATACACATATGCACAAGTGTTCGTAGCTATTTTGTTATAAACGCTCATTTTTTACACCATATATTGATTCATCATTAATAATTATCCACCATTTGTGCATAACTTTCGTTTTTTGTGGATTACTTTTTCAAAAATTATAGATTATACACATAATGGATAACGAAGCAAAAGTGTTTCCCATAATAGTATAGAGAGAATATAGCATTTAATCATCGATAAGCATGTCTCTAAGTTTATACACAGTCTTCAAATTTTCTTTTATCACAGCGAAAGCTACCTTCTGCTACATTTTTAGAAGATAGCTTTATATCTTTTACTGGCTTCCAAGCTCTATGTCTGTTTCGATCCGCTCGCCATTTCGATAATATGTCACTTGAATCTTATCGCCAATTTCCTTTTCTTGATACAGTACTTTACGTAAATCAATCATATTCATAATTGGATTCCCGTCCAGCTCCGTGATGACATCCAAACGTTCTAATCCTGCCTGATCCGCTGGAGACAATGGCTCTACATTCCAAACGTAAACACCGCCATCTACTTCAGAAGGTAAATTTAACGTATCTCTCCACTCGGTTTGTGGTACTTCATCAAGCGAATAAATTTCAACACCTAGATATGGCCGTGTTACTTCTCCTGTGGTCTCCAATTCTTCAATAATTGGTAAGGCATGGTCAATAGGAATTGCAAAACCAATTCCTTCTACAGCAGCCTGGTTAATCTTCATCGAATTGATTCCAATAAGCTGACCATAAATATTAATCAATGCACCACCACTATTTCCAGGGTTAATCGCGGCATCCGTCTGAATAACCTCCGCTTGCCAATCTGCACGACCATCTTGGTTAAAATCTTGGGGGATTGTGCGCTCTGTTCCACTGATTACTCCTTGGGTAACTGTGCTTGAAAGATAAAGACCCAATGGATTACCAATTGCAATTGCTGGCTCACCAACTTTGATACTTTCTGATGTGCCAATTTCAATCACTTTATCTACAGCCGCCCCATCCATGCGCAGCACTGCTAAATCCGAAAAGAGGTCACTCCCAACAATTTCTGCCTCAATGTGAGTATCTTCGTAGAGAACTACTTCCACGGTGTCTGCACCTTCAATTACATGATGATTTGTTACGACAAAAGCAGTTCCATCATTATTCTTATAAATAACGCCAGATCCTGTACCAGCTTCTATCCCTTCTTGCTGCTCAAAGAAATCAGAACGCTGTTGAATATTCGTAATCCCGACAACTGTTGGTGTCACTTCCTCAACAACCTCTGTTATCTGAGTCGTCACATCAACGGTTACAGATGTATTAAGGGTTTGATTACCATTTTGTTCATTTGTCTCAATCGTCACTTGGTCACGAGCGTCGTCTCCACCATTCGTTGAATTCATAAATTCAGGCATAACAAGTCCAATAAATAGGACACCAATCACAATTCCTATTATAAGCGGGGCAAGCCATCTTCCCTTTCGTTTCCGATATGTCCGGTAATTCTGATCATAATATCCCATCTCGTAGTCCCCTTATTGATATGATATATGGTAAAGAGATTGTTCAAAAAACCTGCTAATAATCAAGAACTGAGGACATTCGACTAACTGTCTTCACATCTTGCTGCCATAAAAGCTACATTATGCGCGTAAGCCCGAAAAACAATCGAAATTCTCGGTTCCTTTTTCCTCTTTTTGAACACATACTATAGTATTACCTTAAACCGGAAATTATTAAACAATTATATCTAGGGGAACCAATAAAATAATGACTATACAACCTCATACAAAGGAGTTGGCTCCTTTGGATCCGTATCGTGCAGATCGATATGAATACCTCTTTCCTGGAGAACACCTTGTACAGACATTCGAGCTAGGTCCTTCATATTATTATCCAAACTCAAATGGGCAAGATAGATTCGTTTCGTACGGTTACTGATTATATCTGCAAGTGCTAATCCGCAATCTTCGTTTGAAACGTGACCAGAATCACCTAATATACGGCGCTTAACGCTCCACGGATAACGACCCATCCGCAGCATTTCTACATCATGATTGGACTCGAAAATATATGCATCCGCGTCTTCTACTGTTTTTTTGATTCGCTCCGAAACATAACCAAGATCTGTTACGAGCGCTACTTTCTTCCCATCATGCCGAAAAGTATAAAACATTGGCTCTGCCGCATCATGCGATACACCAAATGATTCAATATCCAGATCATCAAACGTCTTCACTTCATTCATCCCGAACAAAAACTTCTGATCTGTTGTAAGCTTTCCAAGCGAATTCTCCATTGCTTTCCATGTCTTTTCATTCGCATAGATTGGGAGATTATATTTCCTTGCCATAATCCCTAATCCCTTAATATGATCGCTATGCTCATGCGTTACCAAAATTCCTGAAAGGGCTGCAGGATCAACCTGTACCTTGCTAAATAACTGGTCCATTTGCTTCCCGCTTAGCCCAGCATCTACAAGAAATCGCTGTTTGTCTGTTTCGACATAAAATGCGTTCCCCGTACTTCCAGATGCCAAAACACTAAAACGTAATGTCATTCTATTTCACTCCGATTTCCTACCTCAAGACTTTGCTCTAAAGCATGTAGAGCTGCTTCTTTTATCTCACTTTCTTCTGGTAAACTTCCAATTCTTGTTATATTATCGTTGATTGTATTATTGAGAAATTCCTTATCCGTACCTGCATAAACAAGCCCCTCAATCGCATTTACAAAGTAATTCCTACTTTCATTTACCGTTACTTTCCATGTCGGTGCAAACACATGCGTACCTTCTGTCGGTATTCGCGACAGAAATCCTAATCTCACCTCGGTAACCGCATCATCCTGTATAAGGTTATTCCGCTCAAACAACGTGCCAATGGCCTGGATAGGCGGATTTATTGTTTGATCCGACCCTTGCTTGCTCGACTCCCCTAGCATCATTTGGGTGTAGTGAGTTACCTCGTTATCTTGGTTTAAATATGCAAGGATAATCGCACTCCCATTCAAATATATTGTCCGGCCTTCCTTTGACTGTGAGAAAATCAGTACTCTATAATCTTCATTCCAACCCCAGAAGTTATATTCATCGGCATAAGCCAAATAAGGTGCCAGCAATTCTGTAACTCGACTGTCACTTGCATTAATAGGGATTGGGATTGGCTCATTCAGCTGCGCCACGACAAACTCATCATCAATCACTGCCGCCGTTATATTATTGATGCTATTTAACATGCTTTTTTCTTCTTCGGTAAACTTCTTTTGCGAAACGCTAATATAATTGGACTCAGCAACATCCGATTCTATCTCTGTTTGAATCTTAATATTCTCCGATTCCAGTTGTTCTTCCAAACTCGTTTCTTTACTTTCATCCAATGCCGGACGTTCTGAATCCTGCTGTCTATCTACATATTGAATTAATAAGTAGATGTTCAAAATAAGGAAACTGAGAATAAATAGTGTTTTAATGTGGCCCCACTGCATTCTCAATCTCCCCCTTCTGGTTTTGCTGGTTCATTAAACGCATGCTGAATCCAGCGACCATTATATTTGATATACCATACCGGTTCCAGTTCAACATTTTCATTGTATGAAAAATCGGTATCGATATTTAGCCGATAGCCAAGTGTAACAGCCTGTATATTTTCTATACTATAGTCTGAATGATCAGGATTAAGGATATTGTTTTTAATAACTTCCCCAGATGCTAGCTCTACAGGTGTTTCATTAATAACAGACGGTGCAAATAAAATCAGTGGTCTATTATATTTAGTCAATTGCTGACTGTTCAATTGTTGCTCAATCATAGACATATTGTCATTGTTAAAGACAGGATATCCTTCAAAATACATCCGATAATTTATTAGACCTTGCATCGTGTTCAATTCTGCTAATCGATAATCACTTGTCCAACCCTTATGATTATTAATTTGCAAAATACTTCTATCCAATAATGTTGTTGGAGAAAGCAATGGATCCGTATTATTATCCTCTGTTAAAATATTTATATATTCCATCCCAATACCGTTTTCATCCACTCGCAGTTGACGACTATCTGTAAAATAACTTTCACCTATTTCTGGAGTTCTGGACTCACTTACTACAGATGGGGTATCAAATAATACGTCGCGCATGTCAGGCGGATTGATTCGTTGAAAGGACATTATTTTTTTCGGTAACACAATTTCACCGGTAGGCAAGTAAATATCTTTACCACCTTCATCCATTAACGTGTACAACCGAAATGTATCCAAATCAAATCCATCCATATAAGACCAGAGATGGTTAAAATCATTGGTATCCGTTATCTTGCCCGTTACAAGCCCGCCATCATCCGTAACTAACTCAACTAGTAATGTGTCTGTGTTTTCATCAAATTTAATATAAATACGTTCAAATAATGCATTTTCGGGTAAATGGACATCTTCATCAGCTAATTTGAAAATACTACTCCCTAATAATTCTACCGGGAATTTTTCCGGGAAAATGATCTCTACCTCATAATCGCTCGGCGTTCGATTTGCAACCGATTGAATCGTAACATCAGATAAACTCCAGGAATTCATCCGATTATATAGGATCTCTCGCTCTGTCGGATCTTTAAAGCCATAATAACTGCCATTCGCATGTAAAATGATGTCCATCGGCTCAATAATGCTTCGTCTATTTTCTTCTGTTCCACCAATGTCAACCTCATCAATTGTCTCGTTATTTAATGCCGTTTGACTTGACTTGATGCTTCCTGTCCCAAGGGTAAGGAGTAAGCTTGTTCCAATTAAAACGATTAATATCAACGTTTTTGCTGTTTCTAATTTCATCGGAATCCCCTCCGCTTCTTATTCATAAGCGGTAATGTGAAGAGAATCGTTGTCCCTTCGCCTTCTTTACTTTTCGCCCAAATGGTCCCGTGATGTGCTTCCACTAATTCTTTCGTAATTGCCAATCCTAAACCTGTTCCACCAAACTTCCTTGCTCTTGCTTTATCTGCTCGGTAAAATCGTTCGAAGATTTTTTCCAGCTTATCATAGGCAATCCCCATTCCTTGATCCTTGATGCTAACAAGCAGATAATGACGCTTTACTTCAAGTTTTAAACGTATTAATCCACCTTCTGGAGAATATTTAATCGCATTTGAAATAATATTATCTAGAATTTGCGTCATTTTGTCTTTATCCATCCAGACATAGCTTTGTACATTTGGAATTTCGCGAACGAGTTTTATCTTTTCAGGAGAATTCATTTCAAACCGATCAATCACATGATGGAAAAAGCTCGCAAATTCTGAGCGCTCTTTATGCATCGGCAGCTCATCCGAATCCATTTTCGAAAGCTGAAGCAGATCGTTTACCATACGAATCATCCGATCCGTCTCACCTTGCGCAACACTGAGAAACTTCGGAGCAATATCTTTATCCTCCCAAGCCCCATCGGTTAATGCTTCTAGATAGCTCTTCATTGTTGTTAACGGCGTCCGCAACTCATGTGATACATTGGATACGAAATCACGACGCTCTTGTTCTACCTTCTCCTGTTCCGTTACATCACTAATTACCGTAATGAATCCTGTTATTTCCTCTTCGTCGTCCAATACAGTTGAAAAGTTTGCTCGTATTAGGAAAGGATTATCATCATCACTAAAATCAATAATCATTGATCCACTATCTTGCAGATCGGTTATATCAATAATCTTACCTTCGAGCTGCAGAACGTCCAGCAAAAAGTCACCGATAACCTCTTCTGGATTATTACCGATCAGCCTTCCTGCCGCCTCATTCATTAACGTAATCGATCCACTATTATCCGTAGCAATAACACCATCGGACATATTGGAAAGGACAGAGCTCAGCTTTCTTCTCTCTTCCTCAATCGTTGCATACGAGTGCTTCAATCGACTATTCAAATCATTAAAGGTCTCAGCTAGTTGTCCGATTTCGTCCTTCCCATATATATTAACCGTTTGTGTAAAATCTCCATTTGCCATGATCTGAGCTTGCTCTCTCATTTCCTTAATCGGCTTTGTAATGGTGCGAGCAACAAGAATTCCCAGTATTGCCGAAATACTGATTGCAAGAATAGACCCTTGGAAAAAGATTCGATTAATGCCTTCTACTTGATCATATACACCTTCCAATGAGGATTGAAAATATATAACACCAACAGCTAAGCCCTCTGAATCAAAAATTGGCTCTACCTGAACATATACACTTTCCCCATTATCGTTAAATTCACTTTTTCGCTGGGAATCAAAAAATAATGCTTGCTGAACTAAATTCTGCGTTGATTTTTTTCCAATCTCGTCCATTTCGTTAATTCGATTCGTCCCCAACACAACCCGCTGAGTATCAATTACTTGTACGGTCGTAGCTGCATTATCGGTACTTATATCTTCTACAATTTGCTGTACCTCTTGCTGTAAGGATATGTCACCATCCTCTTCATTTCGCTCTCTTTCAAAGGCTTGTTCGAGGTTGTAGTTTAAAAGTTCCACCCGCTCATTAATGGAGGTTTTAAAGCTTTCAAATAGATCATCCTCCAGCCTGATGGTAAAGAATGACCCAATCACTTGAACAGCAAGCAGCAATAACAAGATATAAATAATAATAAACTTTAATTGTATCGAACGAAAAAAACCAACTTTATTCATCACAACTACTCCTGCTCAGGATTACGTAAATAATATCCTACACCCCGTCTTGTCACGATCCACATCGGGTTACTCGGATTCTCCTCAATTTTCTCACGAAGCCTGCGTACAGTAACATCAACAGTACGAACATCTCCGAAATAATCATAGCCCCAAACAGTTTCAAGCAAATGCTCTCTCGTCATTACTTGTCCAATATGGCGAGCTAAATAATGCAATAATTCAAACTCACGATGCGTTAACTCGATTTGTTCCCCTTTTCTTGAAACAACGTATGCATCCGGGTGAACAATGAGATCCCCAATAACAATATCCTTTGTTGCCTTCACCGTATCATCAGGGACCTGCTGTCTGCGCAAATTAGCTTTTACCCGTGCAATCAACTCACGATTGCTGAACGGCTTTGTCACATAATCATCTGCGCCAAGCTCCAGTCCAAGTACTTTATCAATTTCTGAATCCTTAGCCGTCAACATGATAACCGGCATCGTCTTTGTCTTTCTCACTTCACGAAGTACTTCATTTCCATCTTTATTTGGTAACATGATATCTAATAAAATTAAATCAGGATTCTCACTTTCAGCAAGCTCAATAGCAGTATCACCATCATTTGCTATAATTACTTGATAGCCCTCTTTTTCTAAATTAAATTTTAATATATCTGCAATTGGTTGCTCATCGTCTACAACTAATATTTTTTGTGCCATCTCATTTCACTTCCTTTTTATCCATTCCTTCATTCTATTCTATCGTACTTTTGCTCATCTGTCTTTACCTAGGAAACGTCTAACCTGCTACTAAATTTTTCGAAAGGAAGAAGGCCGGCTCAGATAGAGCCGGCCTTCTTATTATTCACTTACATATTCTGTTGGATTCTTAAGGCTGCCATTTTTATATACTTCAAAATGAAGGTGAATTCCTGTCGAGTTTCCTGTAGAACCCATCACACCAATTTTACTACCTTTTTCGACAACCTGACCTACTTCCACATCAATAGAGGATAGGTGTGCGTAGATTGTTTTCATCCCATTATTGTGATTCATCACAATCTTATTGCCATAGCCACCGTCGTTATAATCAGCAGATTCAATAACGCCATTATCAGCAGCTAAAATATTACGATTGCTTGGGCGTGCAATGTCAATTCCTTTATGCATCCTTCCCCAACGCTCACCTAAATGGCTGGAAATATATCCACCAACTGCTGGCCAAACCATGTCTCCAGTTCCTCGTGAGGAAATTACCTTTGTGCCTTTGATAACAACCTTATTTATAGGTTCTTCTGTAACGGCTTCATCTAGGGATTCTTTTGCCGTTTGCTTGCCATTTTGCTTCTTTATTTCATATAAAACTTCTTTTTTTCCGTCTTTACCTTCTTGTTTTACTTTTTCCTCGCCTTTATACATGTCCTCTGATTCAATAACTTCTGTTTTAAAAGGAATTGATTCCTCAACCGCCTGCTTTTCAGTCACGACCACTTGTGCAAACGCATCATATTCTGTTACGTTTATTTCCTGGTCAATTTTCAGTACAGTTTCATCTGTTAAATCGGGATTTAGTTCTAGCAGTTCTTCTGTCGTTAAATCGTATTTTCCAGCAATTTCCCCTAAAACTTCTCCTTCTTTAACGGCATGTATCTTGTCTTGCAGCGTTCCTTTTTCAAGCATTTGGATACCTTGTTTTTCCGTTAAAATTTCATCCGGATCTGCGGTTTCCTCGGAGATAACAGCTTCCTTTGAAAATGCAATATCTGTGACAATTGTTTCTCCGACATCAGGAACCCCTTTATCTTGCTTTTGTTTTTCTTTTGTTCCCTTATCAGCTGCAGATTTCTGCTTTATAGCTTCAATTTTTTCCCACTCGTTTTCATCTACATATTTTGTCGTATAGGCTTTTAGAACTGCTTCAGCTGTCTCCTCATCTTTAAAATAACCAACGGTTTCATTTGCAATATTCAATTCCACTGCATCTGCCATTACGGTCATTTGCTCATCCAGCTTTTTTGTTACTTTTTCATTATTGTATTTCGGATTAAAAACCATTTCAGGGATGAAAGTGATGTCTTCACCAATGGTTAATTCAATGGCGTCATAGTTATTCTGATGCTTGGCCAGTTTATCATCGATCACTTGCTGGATAACATCCTGATCGTCAACCTTTCCAAGGTGCTCACCATCTATGTACACATGATATATTGTTTCCAATGTATCTTCTGCCTGTACAGGATGTAAAGTTACCCCAATCCCTAGACATGTCATTATTGCTGTCTTTTTGAATAAACTCCATTTCCGTTTATTCCTTGTCATAGCTTCCGGCTTCTTTTCTGTACTGGTACGATAAAACATTCCCTTGTTCTCCTTTTAATCTAAGTAATTCTATATTAATCTCATAGAGTATGTATAAAACTCATTCTACCAATCTACCATAGCTCAACAGGTTAAAAAATGGATTGTCGAATAATGTAAAGAAATTGTATTATTGCAACCAAAAATTTACTTTAATTAATAATAAATACGATAAACAATCATTCAATTAAAAACAGGACCTGTGAGGAAACTCCCCACAAGCCCTGTAACTCAAGAAAGAAATAGCTAGTAATAATCCGTTCATAGCATGCACATTATTGGTAAGCCAACCAAGTAATTTTACGGACGATATACACTACGTACAACATTTGTCTGAGAACGATCTGGCCCAACAGAGAAAATTGATAATGGTATCTCTGTTAATTGGGATATTCGCTCAAGATAATGGCGTGCATTATCAGGAAGCTCGTCTAAGCTTCTCACACCTGTAATATCCTCTGTCCAGCCTGGCATTTCTTCATAGACCGGCTCACATTGTGCCAGTACACTTAAACTGGCAGGGAATTCCTTCATGATTTCCCCATTATATCGATATGCTGTACAAACTTTCAGTGTCTCAATACCTGTCAGTACATCTATAGAATTTAAGGAAAGGTCCGTAATTCCACTTACACGCCGTGCATGTCTGACAACAACACTATCAAACCAGCCCACACGACGTGCTCTTCCTGTTGTTGTTCCATATTCGCGCCCTATTTCCCGAATCTGATTACCAATCTCATCCTGAAGCTCTGTTGGGAATGGTCCATCTCCTACACGTGTCGTATATGCCTTCGAAACACCAACAACATGGTTAATTTTTGTAGGACCTACACCCGAGCCAATTGTTACTCCACCAGCAATTGGGTTCGATGATGTAACAAATGGATACGTACCTTGATCAATATCAAGCATCACACCTTGTGCCCCTTCAAAAAGGACACGACGCCCATCATCAATTGCATCATTTAAAACAACCGATGTGTCGACAACATATGGCATCATTTGTTGACCATATTCATAATACGCTTCTAAAATCGGTTCTATCTTCAGTGGTTCCACTTCATAAACCTTTTCAAATAAACGATTTTTCTCTTTTAAATTTTGCTCTAATTTCTCACGAAAGGCTGCTTTGTCCAATAGATCTGCAATCCGGATTCCAGTTCGTGCTGCTTTATCCATATACGCAGGTCCAATTCCTTTTTTCGTTGTACCGATTTTATTTTCACCCTTCTCTTCCTCTTGAAGAATATCCAATTCCAGGTGATAAGGTAAAATAACATGTGCACGGTTGCTGATACGAAGATTGTCAGTAGAAACCCCATGCTCATGCAAATAAGCAATTTCTTCTATAAATGCCTTCGGGTCAATGACCATGCCATTACCTAATACACAGATTTTATCTTTAAAAAAGATTCCGGATGGGATTAAGTGCAATTTATATGTCATATTATCAAATTTAATCGTATGACCTGCATTGTTACCACCTTGATAACGAGCTACTACTTCTGCATTTTGCGATAAAAAGTCGGTAATTTTCCCTTTCCCTTCATCGCCCCACTGTGTTCCAACTACTACTACTGAGGACATAAGCACACCTCCATAATTTTAACTTCATTGTATGACTTTTTTATTGACAACTGTAATTTTATCAATAGAAAATACACTAGTCAATCTAAAACACACACATTTAATTTAATTAATCAATTAATGTACGGATATAAACAAAAACTGTATTTATTTTTTACGCATAAAACAATAACTTCTGTGAAAAAATAAAAGAGATTTTAGAAGAACAGGGGTGGAATCATGGGGTTAATTAAACCAGCTCTATCGTTTTCATTGATCAATCAATTAAAAAAAGACCTCGGAGATTTATCGCTTCGAATTGATCGTTTAATGCATGCAATGGATAGTCCAAATTCAAGCTTACTCAATGAATTTGAGGAAATCCATAATGTATTTCATGATATTCAAGTTAGCACAGCATCCCATTATTTAAATTCTTACTTGGCACCTTTTACAAATCAATTTGAGGTGCTCTCAAAAGCAATCCAACATCTCTCAGACCGAAACCATGGAGCCCTAATTGTAATTCAACGAAACGATGCTTTAGATCCGTACATCCATTCTGGGATTGCAATTAATGCTGATTTATCGTTTCCTTTATTAGAATCGATTTTCCACACTGGTAGTCCATTACATGATGGTGCCGTTCTAGTCTGTGATTCAACAATTGTTTCAGCTGCTAATGTCCTTCCAGTTTCCAAGCAAAAAGTAGTCGAGAAAAAACTAGGAACAAGACATCGTGCTGCACTCGGACTTTCCGAACTATCCGATGCATTAATCCTCATCGTTTCCGAGGAAACAGGGAGAGCAACATTCGCGTTTGCTGGTGAATTGTATCCAATCCGTACAAATGGTGTCACCTAATTTTTATTTTGAAGAGTTATGTTAAGCGAGTGAGCTTTCGTCCTGGGATTTTGAGTATTTTCAATGCAAAATTCGGCCTTTTTCTTGAACGTGACCATCAGATTCTCCCTTTTAATCAAGACCCAGCTTCCCTTAACACAAAAAAACAGCCTCATATAAGGCTGTTTAGCTACGCTTGCATCATCGCTGGGGGAATATCTCCTTCTTGGTAGCGATGATCCAAGTCTACGAACTTATTATATTCCTTCACAAATGCTAGCTCTACTGTACCCGTCGGACCATTACGCTGCTTAGCAATAATGATCTCGATGATATTCTGGTTTTCTGTTTCTTTATCATAATAATCATCACGATAGAGGAATCCGACAATATCAGCATCCTGCTCGATACTTCCCGACTCACGAATATCCGACATCATTGGACGTTTGTCCTGACGTGATTCCACACCACGGGATAGCTGTGACAAGGCGATCAAAGGCACCTTCAGCTCTCGAGCTAACGCTTTTAAGGCACGAGAAATTTCAGATACTTCCTGCTGACGATTATCCTTTGAATTCCCGCTTCCTTGAATCAATTGAAGATAATCAATTAAAATCATCCCAAGGCCATGCTCTTGTTTTAAACGTCTACACTTCGAACGAATTTCACTTACTCGAACTCCTGGAGAATCATCAATATAAATTCCAGCATTCGATAAAGATCCCATCGCCATCGTTAGTTTACTCCAGTCATCTGCTTGCAGCTGCCCATTACGTAATCGCTGTGCATCGATATTACCCTCGGCACAGAGCATACGCTGAACTAGCTGATCTGCACCCATCTCAAGACTGAATATCGCCACATTCTGATCTGTTTTTACAGCGACATTTTGAGCAACATTCAATGCAAATGCCGTCTTACCCACAGACGGACGGGCTGCGATAATAATTAAATCATTCGGCTGGAAACCAGAGGTAATCTTATCTAAATCATGGAAGCCTGTTGGTACTCCCGTAACATCACCTGTTTGCTGATGAAGCTGCTCAATATTATCGTAAACATCAATAAGAACATCTTTTATATTTTTAAAGGCTCCGGAATTTTTCCTTCCAGATACCTCCAGAATGTTTTTCTCTGCATCGTTTAAGACACCTTCTACTTCATCTTCATGTTCAAAAGTAGACGTAACAATATCCGTTGCTGTGCGGATTAATCGTCTTAGGATCGACTTTTCCTCAACGATTTTACTATAGTATTCGATATTCGCTGCAGTTGGAACACTCTCAGCAACCTGTGTTAAATACGATACACCGCCAGCCTCTTCCAGCTGCCTCTTGTCATTTAAATAGGTCGTAACCGTGACGACGTCAATTGGTTCGCCTCGTTCGGAAAGGTCCATCATCGCTTGGAAAATTCGTTGATGACTTGCTCGATAAAAATCATCTGGAAGTAATAATTCAGAAGCAGTCGAAAATGCTTCAGGCTCCAGAAAGACAGCACCAATCACCGATTGTTCTGCTTCTATATTGTGTGGCGGTGTACGATCATTTAACGTCTGATTCATTCGATGCTCCCCCTTTTCTAAGAAGTAAAACCAAGCTCTTTTTTATCTTTATACAGAAGAAATCGGCCCAGTCGCCGATTTCCCTTCATTTTCATTATCCATCTTGCAATTTATTATTATTGTTCGCTCACGTGAACTTTAACTGAACCAGAAACTTCTGGATGAAGTTTTACTGGAATTGTTGTGTACCCTAATGAACGGATTGGCTGGTCAAGCTCAATTTTCCGTTTATCCAATTTATGTCCATGTTGCTTCTGTAATGCTTCGGCAATTTGCTTACTTGTAATGGAACCGAATAGACGTCCATTATCTCCCGATTTCGCCTTAATTTCAATGGTTAGTTCTGCCAATGAATCTTTAAGATTCATTGCTTCTTCTTTTTCCTGTTGTTCTAATTGTGCATTTTTACGTTTTTTTGCATCTAGGGCCTTCATATTTCCAGAGGTTGCTTCCTCTGCCAATTTATTTTTTAACAGATAGTTTCGGGCATAGCCATCCGGTACGTTCTTTACCTCACCTTTTTTTGCTTTACCCTTTACATCTTTAAGAAAAATTACTTTCATTCCGATTCTCTCCCTTCATAATACTCGTTTAAAATATCGATTAGGAATGCTTCTGAATCATCGATAGTTGTATCTTCTATTTGAGTAGCCGCATTTGTCAAATGCCCGCCACCATTCATTTTTTCCATGATCACTTGTACATTTACTTTTCCAAGTGACCTGGCACTAATTCCAATTTTACCATCTGCTCTTTCAGAAATCACAAAAGAAGCACTTATTCCGGTCATCGTTAACAAGGTATCGGCTGCCTGAGCAATCATCACAGGGCTATAGGATGTTCCCGATTCAGCTTTGGCAATCGCAATATGATCGCGGAATATTTTTGCACGTTCAATAATTTTACTTCGTATTATATACAGGTCTAAATCCTCTTTTAGGAATTGTTGTACTAAAACGGTATCAGCTCCAACCGAACGTAAGTATGATGCTGCGTCAAACGTCCGTGATCCAGTACGTAACGTAAAGCTTTTCGTGTCGACAATAATTCCTGCTAGCAATGCTGTAGCTTCCAGCATTTTTAACTTCGTACCTTTTGGTTGATATTCCAATAACTCCGTCACTAGTTCTGCAGTCGAAGAAGCATATGGTTCCATATATACTAACGTAGGATTATCAATAAAGTCCTCACCTCTCCGATGGTGATCGATTACGACTCGATATTCTGTTTTATGAAGCAGGCTTTCATCGGCTACCATTGATGGTTTATTGGTATCAACGATAACAAGCAAGCTACGATTTGTAATAATCTCCTCCGCACGATCCGGATCAATAAAATATTTCCATAATTCGTCATCCGCCTTGATCGCATCAACTAGACGATATACACCAGTATCAACATCATCTGGATCGAAGACAATATGCCCTTCGACATTGTTTGTTTTCGCGATATTCAAGACGCCAATAGCTGCACCAAGGGAATCCATATCTGGTGATTTATGGCCCATAATGATGACATTGTCACTTGCCTTCACAAGCTCTTTTAACGCATGTGAGATAACACGTGCCCTTACACGGGTTCGTTTCTCCATTGGATTCGTTTTACCACCGTAAAACCTTACTTTACCTTGATCTTCTTTAATCGCAACCTGGTCCCCGCCACGTCCCAATGCAAGATCAAGGCTGGATTGTGCAAGCTCACCTAACTCTGGTAGAGATATATTTCCGACGCCAACCCCGATACTAAGTGTAACGGGGTTATTTTCAACGCCGTTCATTTCACGGACCTCATCCAAAATATCGAATTTAATTTTCTCCAGCTGCCCTAGAATTTCCTTCGTTCCAACAGCCAAAAATCGCTCTTGAGATGTGCGTTTTAAATAAAGGCCATAACGATTCGACCAATTATTCAAAACGGTTGTTACCTCTGAGTTTAATTGGCTCTTAGCTGTATCATCCATATTCTGTGTAATTTCTTCATAATTGTCTAAGAAGATAATGGAAAGCACGGTTTGATCATTATGGTATAGCTTTCTTAATTGCTGCTGATCCGTTCGATCAAGCAGGTATAGTAAACGTTCTTCTTTTTTTATGATGGTGTTAAATTTATAACCATCCAATTCAAGCCAAAGGCTCTCTTTGTTTTCCTTAACCATCGGAATAATATCTTCCGAAAGCTTATTCAACGACTCACCTATTAGCGAATCATCTTCATCACTAAATTGATTCATGTATGGATTTGCCCATTCTATCTGATAATCTTCATTATACAAAATAATACCTAAAGGCATCTCTAATAATGCTTCTTCTCCAACCTTCTTGATCCGATGTGACATGGTTGATATATATTTCTCTGTCTCATTAAGAAGTGTTCTTTCCGTCCTGACACTATAATAAAAGGAAGCGGCTAATAAAACAGTCAAAATGAACCCCAGTATCCACTGGAAATACCAAACGACACCAAGCAGAAGGAAGGATAATAAATATATCACCCATACATGCCTGCTCAATATTGGCTTATTTTGTAAATTCGGCATTGCGTTCAGCTCCTATTACTCGGGTGCAACCTTATTTTTTGCTTGTCAGTCGTTCCCTTAACCTAAATCCTATATCAATTATACCTAAGATTCTTACGAAATAAAGTAGAAACGTTGGAAAAAGTAACGTAATCACAACAATAAAAATTGGCACAGCTTTTGTTATTTTCTTATGGTACGTATAAAGGAAGATAAATGAAAATCCTTGTAATGCCATTAAAAGCCCTGTTAATGCCAATAAATTATGTACAGCTGTATAGTATATACCTGCTGGATTCAAATCAAAAAACGAAATGAATAATGCAAAGAAATAAATCCACAGTATAGATGTCGGAAATCTTAAGTTACGGAAAGGCGGGAATCGTAGTTGCTTCTTCTCTAGCCGGTTGATAAATTTATAGCTAATCCACTGGCTGAGAAACGCTAATACAATTGCAGTTAATGCAAGTCCCACTGGCAATAATTCAATAAGCATGTTGACTTGTTGTAAAAGCAACTCTTCCATCTGTTCAGTTTGTCCACTAGCACCAAATTGCTCCATGATGGATGCACTCATGTCCATCGAATCTGTTATGATTACTTTCAGCTCATTTACCAAATTAACTGAAAAGACAACTTGACTAAAAGCAAAGATAAACAATAGGCCAATAATAAAACCTAATGTACCCCTGGCCAATGTTTCATAAGCGGATACTTCTTTATGAATAGCAGCGCCAATTGCAATTCCTCCAATTCCAGCTAAAACCGTAAACGGCAGGAAGGCAATAGTAGCAATAAGTGCCGTAATAAGCAAGGAGGCTACAAACATTAAAAATGAAGGCTTTAATCCATGCCTAGCTGCATATAGAATAAAAGGTATTGGTAATAAAAACATCCCGAATATCGTTACTATCGGAACAAATATGGTAATCAACAGAAGCACTATATATATAGCTAATAGTAATGCTCCATCTGTTAATTTTTTTGATTGATTCATTTATTGCACCTCATCTAATCTAGATTGACTATTCTACTATCATAACATGATTCGTACCAAAATAGTTGTCTGATCATGTCGAAGCATTTATTCCCCGGGAGATATAAAAAACGTCCTTCGAGCTATTCTTAGCAGTATTTATATACGATTTACAAATGTCATTCTTTCTTCAACACTATAGGCGCATTTCCCACTAATTTCTACTATAATATTATAGAAGGATGAATTTGCTATAAAAAACGGCATGCTTATTTTATAGCAGTCACTTCCTAAGCATACATAGTTAAGGGTGGAAAGCATGACCTTTTTGAACGTCTTTTTGAATAGTATAAAACTACCAAAGAAAAAAGCAATGTTTCAGCTTAATCGAGTTGGTATGGATATTGCTGTTATTTATATGTTTATCCTACTTGGTCTCGTATCAATTCCTTCATTAATCGAACAGCTGACAGCATCAAGTGGACTCGCAGCTGATTTAAATGTAATTTTCAAGTTGATTTACTTTTTTATGTTTTATTATTTGCCATTAACAATTCTTGTATTTATCGCGATATCATTTGTGGCTTATATTGGAAGAGGGATTACACATTTTATGCAGCGTAAACTGCGCTACTCTCTCCTATGGAAAATGGTTGCATTTACAACAACAATCCCATTTATCTTATACATTATCATCGCATTTATTATCCCAGTTCGTGATGCTTATCTATTGCTTACATTTATTTTTTCGATTGGTTTATTATTGAAGATGATTTCAATTTATCCAAAAAGAAGAAAATAAAAGAACCTCAAAATCGGAATTACATCCAGGTTTTGAGGTTCTTGGTTATTTACTCAGCTACATATGGTAATAAAGCCATTGTACGAGCACGTTTGATTGCAATTGTAAGTTTACGTTGGTATTTTGCAGAAGTTCCAGTTACACGACGAGCTGCCATTGGACGTTAATATGGACACACTAATCCCAGTGTTCATATCAGTCCAAACACCGCATTCATTTTTGTAAGAAACCAACCAACCTAAAAAGATTAGCAAAAAAGGAAAAACAAAATTTATATAATTATACTTTATCATATTTATTAAAAAAGAAAATGGTGTCCAATCTCTTCTTTCACTATAATTTGAGATCAACTTTACAACAGTTAGTTACAAGAATCCATTTTAATCAAAATGGATTCGAAAGTATGAGTATCTTTAGAAATTTATATTGTATAGTTTGATTATTTATATAATAGTATTGCGTTCTTATAAACTCTAGTTAAAAGTGAGGAAATGGTATCATAGTTATTAACTTTGATTTAATGTTAAAAAAATGTCGGGACCTTTTTAATGGTAATTAAGTGACCTTCAGAAAGAAGTAACTGTTTTGGGTTTGTAATTTCGTGAAGTAACAATTTAGATTTTTCTTTCACTTTGAATTTTATTTTATTCGAATTTATCAATTTCGCTATTTGAACACTACAAACTTTATATGAGGCTGTCTGCTCTTGAATATAATAAAGAAGCTTTTGTAATTCTTCTTCTTGTTCAACACCATTAAAAATCTCGATTTGAATAGGGTAATCGAATCCTTTTATATGCTCATCACTTTTTTCTAAGGTTAAAATTTCATCATGTGAAGTGGAATTATTAAAATTCAAGTGGAATCCTTCATCATAATAATACCCTTTTTGTAATGGGATATCTGAAGCTAAATAATAATAATAAGTCAAATTATCACCCTTCGAATTTTTGTTTACAAGTAAACAACGACAGTTATATATCCATAATACGAAAATGAATTTATAAAACAAGGAATAAGAAAGTTATTTTAGATCACCAATTAAACTCTGTAGAGCAAAAGCAATCATTTATGAAAGGCTTTTAGAGCTTGATCAAGTAATAGTTAAGATAAAGAATTAAATTATGCTCAAGTTGATTTATGATTTGAATGCATAGTTAAACAATTAAAAAATGCGATCCCCTTAGACTCTATTATGACACATTTATCCTAGTGTTATCATATCAGTCCAAAGATCGCATTAGTTTAAATAGCCGATTATCCAAAAAGGTTGCAAAAAAATAAAAAAACATACATCAATATAATAATTTAATCAAAATAAAATACCTCAAAATTAAACGAGAGGTAACTCGAAATAATTTTGAGGTATTATTATTACTCAGCTACATATGGTAATAAAGCCATTGTACGAGCACGTTTGATTGCAATTGTAAGTTTACGTTGGTATTTTGCAGAAGTTCCAGTTACACGACGAGGAAGAATTTTTCCACGTTCAGAAATGAAACGTCTAAGCAAGTCTACATCTTTGTAATCGATGTGTGTGATTCCGTTCGCTGTGAAATAACACACTTTACGACGCTTTGCGCGTCCACGACGAGCTGCCATTGATACCCCTCCTTTTTAAATTCACTTTACCCGTTCTAAAACGGTAAATCATCGTCTGATATATCGATAGGCTCTCCATTATTCTTAAATGGATCGTCTTGTGGTTGGTTATTATTTGGTTGAAACTGATTTTGGTTTTGATTCGGTTGGTATTGATTCTGATTTTGAAATTGGTTCTGATTTCTATTTTGCTGGTAACCTTGCGAATCCTGTCCGCCAGAAGAAGAACCTTTTGATTCCAAAAATTGTACACTATCTGCAACAATTTCAGTCACATATACGGTTTTTCCATCTTGTCCTTCAAATGAACGTGTTTGAACTCGACCATCTACACCGATCATACTACCTTTTTTCATGAAGTTTGCCAGGTTTTCTGCTGGTCTACGCCAAACGACACAGTTAATAAAATCTGCTTCTCTATTTCCTTGTTGGTTAGAAAAGGGACGATTAACAGCAATCGTAAAGTTGGCTACTGCCACGCCATTTGGTGTATAACGTAAATCAGGATCCCTCGTTAACCTGCCTACTAGTACGACACGATTTAACATCAGAACCACTCCTTATTATTTTTCATCTCGAATTGCAATATGACGAATAATATCATCAGAGAACTTAGCAAGACGGTCAAACTCGTTAACAGCTTCTTCGCCACTGCTGAAGTTAATAAGAACATAATATCCATCACGGTAGTCTTGGATTTCATAAGCAAGACGCTTCTTGCCTTTTTCTTCCACTTTTGCGATCTCCGCGCCATTATCTGTTAAGATCTTGTTGAAACGCTCAACTAAAGCTGTTTGAGCATCCTCTTCAATGTCTGGGCGGATGATGTACATGATTTCGTATTTTCTCATCCGTTACACCTCCTTTTGGTCTTAGCGGCCCCTATCTATCTTAAAACAGTTGTTCAACATAATAGGAGCAAGGAATAATCATAATCTAATTACTCACAATAACGTATTATACCAAATCCTGTTTTGTTTGACAAGTATTCGAGAGATACCTAATTGTACGTTTTTAAATTTTATATTCCTGCTTATACATTAAAGCGGAAGTGAATAACATCGCCATCTTGAACGATATATTCTTTTCCTTCTAATCGAACCTTTCCTTTTTCTCGTGCATGTCCCATCGAACCAGCTTCCACAAGGTCTGTATAGGAAACTGTTTCAGCACGAATAAAACCTCTTTCAAAGTCTGTATGAATAATACCTGCTGCTTGTGGTGCCTTAATCCCTTTGCGGAATGTCCAGGCTCGGACTTCTTGCTCTCCAGCAGTAAAGTAAGTTGCTAATCCTAATAAGCTATAAGAAGCTTTAATCAGCTTGTCTAAACCAGATTCTTCAATTCCTAAATCTTCAAGGAACATACCTTTTTCGTCTTGGTCAAGCTCGGAGATTTCCTCTTCAATTTTTGCACAAATGACAATTACTTCTGCATTTTCGTTTGCAGCATAATCTCTTACCTTTTGTACATTTTCATTTGAATCTGGATCTGCAACCTCATCTTCACTTACATTCGCTACATAGAGGATTGGCTTGCTTGTTAACAAATGCAGCCCTTTTACAATTTTCCATTGTTCATCTGTAAATTCCAATGCTCTTACAGGTCTTTCTGCTTCCAGACCCTCTTTTAGGGTTACAAGGATGTCATGCTCAATAACAGCTTCCTTATCCTTCTGTCTAGCCAGCTTCTCGACACGCTGGAAACGTTTATTTACCGTTTCTAAATCAGCAAGAATTAATTCAAGATTGATGATTTCAATATCATCAATTGGATCTACCTTTCCAGATACGTGTGTAATATTCTCATCAACAAAGCAACGGACGACTTGACAAATTGCATCCACCTGGCGAATGTGAGAGAGAAACTGGTTCCCTAACCCTTCCCCTTTACTCGCACCTTTTACAATCCCGGCAATATCCGTAAACTCAAAGGCAGTTGGGACAGTTTTCTTCGGTTTTACTAATTCTGTTAATTTATTTAAACGTTCGTCAGGTACTTCTACAATTCCCACATTTGGATCGATCGTTGCAAACGGGTAGTTCGCTGCTTCAGCTCCAGCTTGTGTGATTGCATTGAAAAGCGTGGACTTTCCCACGTTCGGAAGACCTACGATTCCTGCTGTTAAAGACATTAAACTTTCACTCCTTAAGGATTCCATTCATAAAACGCGTTTGTACTCCAATTATAGAATAGTGGCTACTAAAAAGACAAGTAAGTAAAAAACAAAAATAGGTACACTAAGTATACCTATTTTTGCACATTTACCCTATTACTTTTGGTTTTTCGTATCTCTTTATAAGAATATAATACTATTTTTAGTAGTGTGTAGTCAATTTTAACTAATTTCAAAAATTAGCTATTTTAGTTATACAATCCCTACTCCATCAAACCCCTAACTCTCCGCTTTTTCCAGTACTCTTTTCAGCTTTTTAACGAATTCCCTTCGCGGAATCATCACACTATGATCGCAGCCAAGGCATTTAATCCGGATGTCCATTCCCATACGAATAATTTTCCAACGGTTTTCTCCACATGGATGGGGCTTTTTCATCTCTACAACATCATTCAAATTAAATTCTTTCTCCATTTTTGGATCTCCTTTTTTACATACATTATATCCAAATTTTAATGGCTCTGCCCTCTATTTTCACGTTTTAAGTCTTCTCTCTCTTCCTTTGAGTATAAAACAACACGTGGTGATGGGAGTTCAATGCCAGATTTATATAATTTATCTTGGAGCTCCTTCCGAATATTTCGCTCACCAGCCCATTGGAAACCTGGTAATGTATCAGCAATAACTCGAATTACAAAATGGGAGACGTCTAAATTTTGTACCCCGATTATTTCTGGTGTTCCGACTAAAAAATCATACTTTTCCGGTAACGTTACAGCAACTTCCTGAATAATCCTTTCCACATCAGCAACATCACTCTCGTATGGAATATTTATATCTACAATCGATAACCCATTATGAACCGAATAATTGGTCACCTGTGTTAAATTTCCGTTCGGGATGATATTCATCTCCCCTGTCCAGCTCAGTACCTTCGTTGTACGAAGACCGATTTCTTCTACCGTGCCTTCTATACCTGCAACGGCTACATAGTCACCGACAGAAAACTGATCTTCAAAGATAATGAAGAACCCTGAAATAATATCTCGCACGAGGTTCTGTGCACCGAAACCAATTGCTAAACCAAGGACACCAGCACCGGCAAGTAGTGGACCAATATCAAACTCAAACACGCCTAAAATCATTACGATGGCCATAAAGTATACTACATATGCTACCACATTTTTAATTAGCTTTTTCAGTGTGTTTTCTCGTCGTTCCGAAATACGGATTGGACCTGTAGTTCGATTGACAAATAACTTATCAACCAGCTTTCTCGTTACCTTAACGATAATCAATGCTAGACAAATAATGATGATAATCTGTAAAGCTGAAGACAACAATATTCTCCATAGTTCTGGACCTGTTATATAATCCCATACATTTGTTACTTGATCGTTAATTTCATCCATAGTAAAACCTCCAAACATTCTATCTAACCTTCTCCATACGTTTCCAAATTGGATATAATAATAGTCTTGTCAATATATACAAATTGAGAATCCCATATAGTGGATAAATCACACGTATTAATGTAGAGAAACCAAAGGTAGTTAGGGGAATCATAATGATTAATGTAAGCATTACAATTAGGAATAACGGTTTTTGGAAATACTGCTGCAGTCGTGTCGCGATTCCAAGCATACCAGCAGCAGCTGTCGTAAAGATCGCAAACCATAGCATAACTGACATAAATACCAGTATCTCCATCGGATAATGCTTTAATATCGCAAATAATGGAATCTCATACAGTAAAATCTCTTCTGCAATTTGAATTAGACTATTATTATAAATAAAGGAAATTACACCTAATATCAAGCCACTGCCTACGCACGCAAAAATAATCTCATTTCTAGACCGCACTTTATTTCCAATTGCTCCAAGCACGGCTACAAGCGGAAGAATATTCAGGGCGGTAAATGGAAAAGCAGCCATCCAATTTCGTTGTTCATGCCAGTGTGAGAATAGCGCTAATTCCTGATCAACCGTAAACATAATCAGAATAGCAAGCATGCCCACAAGCATAATCGGTAAAATAAACTGATTCACTTGCAGCAGCCCATTCACGCCTTTTAAAAATAATAACATGAGTGCAACTACAATAATACCTATACCCCACCAATAGGAGTAATTAAACGCCTGTCCAGTTGCACCACTGCCAGCAATCATAACAATCGTTGTTGTAAATAAGTATAATAAAATCATAACATCAAATACACCCGTTAACCTAGCACCAACTATTTCCTCTAATACAGGCAAATAATGCGATGATTTTAATCGATAGCTAATTTCCATAATCACCATACAGCAAATCGAAAAGAAAACACTAAACAAAACAATCGCCAAACTGCTTTCATGGCCAAAAAACTGCCATAACTCCGCCCCAGATGCATATCCAGCACCAATTGTCGTTCCAATGATTAGAAACATCCATTTCAACCCAGCAAAAATCATCTACTATTCCTCCAATATTTTAAGGCATTTGTATGTATAGAACGGCAAAATAATCCGTATACTATACCAATATGTTTGTGGAGGATAAGCTATGTATTTAAAGAATCGATTTGAGCAGCCAATAGAGACTTTCCGTATGCCTTATACGGATTCCGAGCTTTCCCATTTAATGTGCGAAAAAATACTATCCTGGTTCCCAGATGCCCCGCGGGAATATATCATCTTATGTATTGGAACAGATCGATCGACCGGAGATGCACTTGGTCCATTAACCGGTACATTTCTTAAAGAAACAAAACCAAAGCATTTGCATGTTTATGGGACGGTTCATGATCCTGTGCATGCTGTAAATATGCAAGAAGCGATTACCATTGTAAAAGAGAATCATCGCAACCCTTTTATTATCGCAATAGATGCTTGTCTCGGAAGGAATTCCTCGATTGGTCATATCATTACGGAAAAAGCCCCTTTAAAGCCAGGAGCGGCTTTAAATAAAGCTTTACCTACTATTGGAGATATGAACATTACAGGAGTAGTCAATATTAGTGGATTTATGGAGCATTCTATTTTACAAAACACGAGATTATCCGTTGTTATGGATATGGCAAAAAAAATAACCGGGATTTTAAGCAACATCGATCAGCAGCTTACTTATAATTATTCGCCTACCGTGGTTATTTCAAAGAAACACCCGGTCAAGAAGTGGACCGTATAATTTTCTGCTTATTATTTATGTGCTATATTCACTAGAAAAGTAATAAATCCTACCATGCCCCTTTCAAAACGAAAGGTTACCAAAAAAATACTGGCAAAGGAAGTATGTATGGACACTTCCTTTGCCAGTATTAAATGGATCGATGTATCAATTTATTTTATAAAAGCGAATAGATATAATAAATAATTCCTACCGTCACAATCGCAGGCAATAAATTACCGATGCGAATTTTTGTGATTTTTAATAGATTTAAACCAATTGCTACGATTAATAAACCACCAACAGCTGTAACTTCTACAATCAATCCATTTAAAAATTCTTCAGGTAACAATCTCTCAATTTGTGTTGCAACCAGCGCAATTATACCTTGGTAGAGAACAACCGGTATTACCGATAATATTACACCAAATCCTAATGTTGTTGTTAATACAAGTGCAGTAAAACCATCAATTACCCCTTTTGTAATAAGCACTTCGTGATCGCCTCGTATCCCACTATCCAATGCACCAATAATAGCCATTGCGCCAATACAAAATATCAATGTTGCTGTAATAAAGCCTTGGGCGATGCTTGTATCACTATCTCTATTCGTGAATTTACTGCCTACCCAATAGCCAAGACGATTTAGCCCCTCTTCCAAATGAGTAAATTCACCAATTATTGCCCCAGTAAGAAGACTTAATAGGACAATTATAATTTGGTCGCCTACCAATGCCATTTGCAAACCTATCAATACAACAGCAAGTCCAATACCGTGCATAACCGTTTCTTTGTATCTTTCAGGTATCTTCGTGAAAAACAATCCAAAAATACAACCTATAAGTATGAGTGCTCCATTTACTAATGTACCAAATAAAATCATTTCTATCTCTCCACCATTTTTTTCGTTATATGTAATTTAAGGGCGGTGTATCTTCGAAAATCTAATGCAATATCAACCGGGTATTCCTTATCCGGTTGAAAATAGTACAGGAAAAGGTCTGAGACCGTGGCCCTGGCAAGTATCTCACCGTGAATGTTTCACGTGGAACATCTTCCATTAACCTTCTTTAAATAAAATGAAAGACTGATAGTAGAAACGATCAGTCTTTCTAAATACCCTATTTATTTAAATATTCGATAAGACGATTTAAATCATCATCCGTGTAAAATTCAATTTCGATTTTTCCTTTACGTTTACCTTTTTGGATATTAACCGCCGTACCTAATCGCTCTCTCAATACCGTCTCTTGTTCTTCCAGAAAAACGTCTTTTTTCGGTTTTTCCTTTTTTGCTGGCTGTTTTTCATTCAACTGGATAATTAATTTCTCAACCTGACGGACATTTAGTTTTTCATGACGAATTTTATTTACCAGCGGGAATAACTTATCCTTGTCTTTTAAACCTAAGAGGGCGCGTCCATGCCCCATTGATAACTCTCCGTTATTAATATAGGCAACAACCTGATCTGGCAATGAAAGCAAACGAACCATATTCGCAATATGTGGACGACTCTTTCCTAATCTCCTTGACAGCTCTTCTTGTGTAATTTTTAACTCCGTCATCAAGTTTGCATAGGCATGAGCTTCTTCAATTGGTGTAAGGTCTTCACGCTGTAAGTTTTCTAACAGAGCAATCTCCATCATTTTTTCATCCGTTAGCTCTTTGACAATGACTGGGATTGTTTTTAAACCAGCTTCTTTAGCAGCCCGAAAACGTCTTTCACCTACAACAATTTCATACCCTTTAATACTTTTGC
The DNA here is from genome assembly GCF_037983385.1 of Oceanobacillus sp. FSL K6-0127. Classification (NCBI taxonomy): domain Bacteria; kingdom Bacillati; phylum Bacillota; class Bacilli; order Caryophanales; family Bacillaceae; genus Oceanobacillus; species Oceanobacillus sp. FSL K6-0127. The sequence goes on from NZ_CP150287.1 coordinate 525,678, forward strand.
GCGCAACCAAAGGTTGAATAATGCCATACTCTAAGATAGACTCTTTCATTTCCTCGATTGCATCTGCATGAAATGTTTTTCTCGGTTGATAAGGATTTGGCCTACATTCTGTGATAGCAATTTCTTCTATTGAACCAGCTTCTTCTTGCTCGTTTTCATTCAGAAACAAAGCATTAAGTCCTTTACCCAACCCTTTCGCCATTTGCCATCACTTCCCTCGCTAATTCAAGATAAACCTCTGCACCTCGGGATTTTGGATCATAACTGATAATTGGCATTCCATGACTTGGAGCCTCTCCTAATCTTACATTCCTCGGTATAATTGTTTTATAGACTTTATCTTGAAAGTATTTTTTAACCTCTTCAATCACTTGAATACCTAGATTTGTTCTTGCATCAAGCATTGTTAGTAATACACCTTCAATCATCAATTGTTTGTTCAAATGTTTTTGAACAAGACGAATGGTGTTAAGCAATTGACTAAGTCCTTCCAACGCATAATATTCACACTGGACTGGAATCATGACAGAATCAGAGGCAGTCAGTGCATTAATGGTTAATAACCCCAAAGAAGGCGGGCAATCTATAATGATATAATCATAGTTTTCTTTTAAACTTTCAAGTGCCCTTTTTAAACGAATTTCCCTTGAGATAATAGGAACTAATTCAATTTCTGCACCAGCCAATTGAATGGTTGCAGGTATAATATCTAAATTGTCTATATTTGTCGAAACAATTACCTCTTCTGCAGGTAAATCTTCAACAAGCACATTATAAACACAGTTACTAGCGTCTGCTTTATTAACTCCTACCCCACTTGTTGCATTTCCTTGTGGATCTGTATCAACAAGTAATACTTTATTCCCTAAAGAAGCAAGACAAGCACTAAGGTTTACGGACGAAGTTGTCTTTCCAACGCCACCTTTTTGATTTGCGATGGCCAATATTTTTCCCATGTTGACACCTACCTAACTATATACATACTATATTATCACTAAATGAATAGAAGCGACTATCTTTTTTTCTTTTTTTGTGAAATTGTAATGATAAAATGGCAATTTATCAACTAAAAAACGAACTGGTTATGCAAAATACCCACCTTTTCGACAAAGATGGGCTAATGTTAAATAGTATGATAAGTATTATTTCTTTTTAGGTATTTTAATCGTAATTTGATAGTAATCGTCTAACTCTTTTTCATCCGATTCCACTTCTACTCCGGTATCTGACACCATGTTTAAGGATTGTCGAATGGTATTCATTGCTATCCGAATATCCTTATTGACACCTTTTAATTTTGGACGTTTCTTTGTTTGCTCTTTCGGCTCATTCATTTTAGCAATTCGTTCTTCTGTTTGTTTCACATTCAAATCGTTATCCATAATGACCTGCAAAACGTGCAATTGCTGTTCCGGTTCCTTAAGCTTGATTAAAGCTCGTGCATGTCTTTCTGTTATCGTTTTATTTAATAAAGCTGTTTGCACTTCCTCTGGAAGCTTTAAAAGTCTTAGCTTATTTGCAATCGTTGATTGATTTTTACCTAACCGCTGCGCCAATGCCTCTTGAGTCAATGAATGTAGCTCTAATAGCTTCGCATATGCTAATGCTTCTTCTATAACGGTTAATTCCTCCCGTTGTAAGTTTTCAATTAGTGCCACAGAAGCTGTCTCTGCATCAGACATATCCCGAATGATGACAGATACCTTCTCCCAACCTAGGGATTGAACAGCTCTCCACCTTCGTTCACCAGCAATCAGCTCAAATTTTTCTTCATCTAGCTTTCTTACTACAATTGGCTGGATCATTCCATGAGTATGAATGGTTTGAGCCAATTCCTTTATCTTTTCTTCATTAAAAATAGTTCTTGGTTGGAAACGGTTCGCTTGAATTCGATCTACTGGAAGCTGAATCACTTCATCTGGATTAAATTCCTCCGTCTCCTCTAATTCAGGGGTTCCTTTATCCCCTAAACCAAATATCCGATTAAAAGGATGTACCACTTACCTGACACCACCTTCATAATTTAACAAAATAAAATCATCTATGTATAAAAATTGTTTCACGTGAAACAATTGAATGTCTAATTTAAATCAAGTATAGCATAAAGTAAAACTTCATTCAGTGGGGTTCCATACGTCTCCCATTTTCACATTTTTTATCTTTCTCAAGCTGAGAGGGGTTATTATAAACCGTTAATGCGTGATAAAAAGGAATTTACAAGAAAAAACGCGCCAGCATTCTGCTGCTGTGCGAAATATACTTACCTTATATTACATTTATTTTACCACATTTGTCCTCAAAAAAGTAATGAATCTTTCGTGAAAAACGATTTGTTCATTTAAAGAACAAAAGCGCAAGCGCCCGTTTAGCGACGTACGGACTGCGCCCCGAACTTTGGGGTGGTTCGACCTGTCGAACATTCCTACGTAGGAGATAAAGGAAACACGGCGACCGCAGGGAGTCGATGTTGACTTTCACCACAAGGGTATAAGTGCGACTAAGCCTCTGGCACAGCCAGTCGGCAAGTCTTCTTTATCGTACGGAGGTGAGGGAAGTCTCGCTAGTCGCTGGGCGCTGGATCTGGACGTAGCCGTTTAGGTAACTAAGTTATCCACAGCATTCAAATTTTATAGTTTCCTGCAATAAAAAAGGAAATTCGTATAGCAGGTGGTGTCTTTTCTATACGAATTTCAAAATAATAATGCTATTATTCAATTGGTTCTTTGTTTGGAAGACCAGCTTTTCTTGGATATTTTTTTGGTGTCTTTCGTTTTTTGCGAATAACAACAATAGAGCGTTCACTTTCCTCTTGTGGTAGTGCAAAGGTATGAATCGCTTCTACTTCTCCGCCAAGTAGCTCAATAGCTTTCTCTCCTATTTGTAGCTCTTCTTTCGCTTGCGCACCCTTCATCGCAATAAAAGCCCCCGTTTTTTTCACTAATGGCAAACATAACTCACTAAGTACAGACATTCTTGCAACCGCTCTTGCAGTTACGATATCAAAAGATTCTCGAAACGAACTGTTTTTGCCGAAAGTCTCCGCTCGATCATGATAAAAAGCTACATTCGTTAAATTTAACGCTGCTGCCAAATGATTCAAAAATCCAATTCGCTTTTGTAATGAGTCAACTATCGTAACCTTTAAGTGTGGAAAACAGATTTTCAGTGGAATACTTGGAAATCCAGCACCGGCTCCAACATCACAAATATGTAATTCTTCTCTTAAATCATAATGAAATGCAGCTGTAATACAGTCATAGAAATGCTTTAAATAGACACCCTCTTCGTCTGTAATCGCTGTTAAATTTATTTTTTCATTCCATTCTACTAATATTCGAAAGTAAGTTGAAAATTGCTCACGTTGTGCATCTGTTAACTCAATTCCCTGTTCACCTAGTGCAGCTACAAATTGTTCTGGATTCATTAATCAACTAGTCCCTTCTATGTAATGGAAGAATAGCGACGTACCTTATTCATACGTCGCTATCTCCACCTCATTTTAATTTGCAATTCGTGCAATATTTCCCTGTTGAATATATACAAGCAAGATGGATATATCGGCAGGGTTAACACCAGAGATTCGAGAAGCTTGACCTACAGAGAGTGGACGAACTTTTTTCAGTTTCTCTACCGCTTCTGTTGCCAATCCATGGATAGCATCATAGTCAATATCATCTGGAATCTTCTTGTCTTCCATTTTTAACATTCGCTCTACTTGCTCATTTGCTTTTTTAATATAGCCTTCATATTTCACTTGAATTGCTACCTGTTCACGCATTTCAGGACTCAATTCCGTATTCGCTTCTATCATTTGTTCAATATGATCATAGCTTAGCTCTGGGCGCTTTAATAAATCATACGCTTTTACTGGTTCCTTTAATGGAGTAGCTCCCGCACTTTCCATAATCGCATTTACTGCTTCCGTTGGCTTAATTGTAAGTTTTTTAAGTCGCTTTTTCTCCTGTTCTACGAAGCTTTTCTTCTGTTGGAAATTAGCGTAACGTTCTTCTGGGATTAATCCCAGCTCATATCCGATATCTGTCAAACGTAAATCAGCATTATCATGACGGAGCAATAAACGATACTCCGCACGTGACGTTAATAAGCGATACGGCTCATTTGTGCCTTTTGTAACTAAGTCATCAATGAGAACACCGATATATGCTTGAGAACGATCTAAAATAACTGGCTCTTTACCAAGTACTTTCGCTGCCGCGTTAATACCAGCCATAATCCCCTGCCCTGCAGCTTCTTCATAGCCAGAGGTACCATTAATTTGGCCTGCTGTATACAGTCCTGGAATTTTCTTTGTTTCTAATGTTGGCCAAAGCTGGGTAGGTACGACCGCATCGTATTCAATCGCATAGCCAGCACGCATAATAACGGCATTTTCAAGACCTGGTACTGTTTTTAACATCTCTTCCTGAACAGATTCAGGTAATGAAGTAGATAAACCTTGCACATAAACCTCTTCCGTATCTCTGCCTTCTGGCTCTAAGAAGATTTGATGACGCGGTTTATCATTAAAACGAACAATTTTATCCTCAATTGACGGGCAGTAACGTGCACCTGTTCCACGTTTTGCACCGGAATACATCGCGGAGAAACCTAAATTGTCGTTAATTACTTGGTGCGTAAATTCATTGGTATAGGTTAACCAGCATGGAAGCTGATCCGTAATTTGTTCCGTTGTTTCATAGGAGAATGACTGTGGATTGTCATCTCCTGGCTGGATTTCCGTTTTGGAGTAATCAACCGTGTGACTATTAACACGTGGCGGTGTACCTGTTTTAAATCGTGTTAATTCAAAACCAAGCTCCTCTAAGTTTTCAGAAAGCTTCACAGAAACACGTTGATTATTTGGACCACTTTCATATTCCAAATGCCCCATCAATACTTTACCACGCATAAAGGTTCCTGTCGTAACAATGACAGCTTCTGCAGTATACGTTGCCTTTGATTCTGTGACAACGCCTTTACATACACCATCCTCAACAATTAAAGAATCTACCATTCCTTGACGAACAGTCAAATTCTTTTCATTTTCAATAAGTTTTTTCATTTCGCGCATATATATTGGCTTATCAGCTTGTGCACGTAAAGCTTGCACAGCTGGGCCTTTTCCGGTATTTAACATCCGCATTTGGATGTAGCTTTTATCAATCACTTTCCCCATGATTCCACCGAGGGCATCAATTTCTCGAACAACAATCCCTTTAGCAGGTCCACCAATTGATGGATTACATGGCATAAAAGCGATCATATCGATATTCAATGTTAGCATTAACGTTTTGGCACCCATTCTTGCTGCAGCAAAGCCAGCTTCGACCCCTGCATGCCCAGCGCCAATAACAATAACATCATAATGACCAGCATTGTATGTCATCACATTCATCCTTTCTAATTTTTTAATTCCGTATACCTATTCCAATCTATTTTCCTAAACAGAACTGCGAGAATAACTGATCAATTAAACTGTCACTCGCAGTATCTCCAATAATTTCACCTAAAAACTCCCATGTCCGGGTAACATCAATTTGCACGATATCCATTGGCATTCCGAGATCAATACCTTCCATCGCATCTTCTAACGCAAGGCTTGCTTGCTGCAGTAATTGGATATGCCTTGCATTCGAAACATAGGTTAGATCACCTGTCTCAATTTCTCCTGCAAAGAATGTATCAGCAATAGCTTGTTCCAATTCGTCTACCCCTTCTTCTTCAATTAGAGAAGTCGTAACTAGCGGTCTATCTCCTACAAGCTCTTTTACACGGTCCATATCCAGCTTCTGTTCCAGATCTGTTTTATTTATAATGACGATATATTCAAGCCCACTTACTGCTTCAAAGAGCTTGAAATCCTCATCTGTTAAGACATCATTGTTATTTAGTACAAATAAAATTAAATCGGACTCTTTTAATACTTGCCTTGAACGCTCGACACCAATTCGTTCCACAATATCCTCTGTTTCACGAATTCCAGCTGTATCGACCAATCGAAGCGGAACACCACGTACATTGACGTATTCCTCAATTATATCACGAGTTGTACCTGGAACATCTGTAACAATTGCTTTATTTTCCTGTACAAGTGTATTCATTAACGAAGATTTTCCGACATTTGGCCTGCCAATAATTGCTGTAGCAAGACCTTCACGTAAAATCTTCCCTTGTTTTGCGACACTTAATAATTCATCAATCTTCTTATGAACTTCCTTTGTTTTCGTACGCATCATTTCGTGGGACATTTCTTCCACATCATCGTATTCTGGATAATCAATATTTACTTCGACATGTGCAACTGTTTCAATCAATTCCTGACGCAGCTTTCCAATTAACCCGGATAAGCGACCATCCATCTGCTTTAATGCCACAGACATTGCTCGGTCTGTTTTTGCTCGAATGAGATCCATAACAGCCTCTGCCTGCGAAAGGTCAATTCTCCCATTCAAAAATGCACGTTTTGTAAACTCTCCTGGCTCTGCCAAGCGTGCACCAATGCTTAAGATAAGCTCTAGCACCCGGTTTACGGCTACCATACCACCATGACAGTTGATTTCAACAACATCTTCACGAGTAAATGTTTTCGGTGCGCGCATCACAGAAACCATTACTTCCTCAGCAATCTCACTTGTCTTTGGGTCGATAAGCTTCCCATAATGAATCGTATGAGAATCTACCTGGTTTAAATTTTTCCCTTTAAAAATACGTGCTGTCATTGAAACTGCCTCAGGACCGCTCAATCTTACAATCGCTATTGCCCCCTCACCAATCGGGGTTGATATCGCAGTAATTGTATCTGTCTCCATCACGATCACCTCCAACATTTTTTAAAAGCTTTTATCTATATCAATGGACAATAATTTAAATTTACGTCACTAACAAAATAGAATAACATAATTTCATTAAAAAATAAACTTATCCACAATTATTTTTTTCAGTAAGCTTCCAATAAAAAGCGAGAGGTTATCCACATGTGAATAACCTCTCGCTTTTTATTTTATCAAACTACGCTAGCTGTTGATGATATTGATTTTTTAATCTTTATCCAGCTATCAATTCAAATACTCTTTCATAAGCATCATAAATCTTATCTGCCTCTTCTTCTTGATGGAACTCATTCTGATATACATAAACAAACAAATCCATTTCATAAAAGTTAATCAGAATTGCTACAAATGCTTTTGGTAATGCATCCCAGGAGTGAACCTCCTTTAGGCTCGATTCCAGCTCTTGATATATTTTTTCAAATTGTTGCTCATCCAATCCCTTACCACTACGCAATTTTTCAAAAAAATAACCATCTTCATTTATATACCTGACTAATTTTGTAAAAGTCTGGTTCTCTTGAAGTTCTGCTTCTCCTGTTTCTTCCAAGCATTTTTCGATTGCTATTTTTATGTTTTTAGCTGCCTTCAGGATCTGTTCTGATTCTTCACCAGTATAATTAAGCGAAAAGTTATAGAGTTCACCATAAAGCTCAACCATCATTGTAGCTAATTCTTTTGGTATACTACTTACTCCTTTGTATTCCATTTTAAATAAAGTAAGCATTTCAACAACCTTTTCATACGCCTTTTCGTTAAAACCGTCCCCCATTCGAAGATCAACAAGTAAATTTAACGCTGATTCCTCAAAATGATGGATATGCTTATTTATATCACGCACACTTGTCACACTCCTATAAAAGAATCCATCCTTATTCTAGTAATTCAGATGGTCGACCTAATAGCTCAATGGCTGCAGCTGGAATTTCATATTCCACTAATAATTCTTGTGATGCATTGGCATATCTTCTAACCTTCTCCCAAGGTTCACCTTTCGAATTTACGAGATACTTGTCCTGAACTTTTGGATCTGTTAAATCATAATACATATTTGTTACCTTGCTTAAATCAATTTTTACGATTCGAAGATCATGAGCGCTGCCTTTATCCATAATGTTTGATGTTGCGTTTTTTAGTGCTATATCAAAACTTTTCGTTGTTGAAATATATTTTGACCCTTTGAAATTTTTCTTCCCGCCATTATTAACATGTCCAGCAATGGTTATATGCTCGCGTTCTGGAGCCTTTGCAAAAATTCCTTTCGTCGGATCCTCGTCTTCTCGTAATACGCGATAAACGATATTACCATTTGAATCTTCATCAATATCAATATCGTCGATTGTATCTTTTGCTTGATCAATTGTACCATTGACGTCATCTATTGCATCCGTCGCATCATCGTTTCCAGTGAACTCGCCGACAGCATTGTCAACTGTTGTAATTAATTCACTAATATAGCTAACAATGTTATCAAAAACTTCTTTAATATTCTCTAAAGCAGTATCAATCGTTTCTCCTACACCATCAAACCAGTCCGTAACCGTATCCCAATAAGTCTCCTCTATATCTGTTCCGGTCGTTGTGACAGAACTTCCTATGTAGCTATTCTCTAAATTTCCATCCGAATACATAGGAAAACTAAATTCCTCTGCCTTTATCGAGGAGGGCTGAAAAAATTGAAAAGAACATATCGATATAAATATTAAAAGTGCAATAATCCCCGGCAAATGGTATTTTTTCACCTTTTGGTTCCTCCTTAATTCTCTTTTCTTATCCAATAAGAAAATGGCTATGTCATTAGCAACTACTTCTTTATGCCATCTGCTCTTTAATCATGGAGAAATTGTTTTCGCTGTAGTTATATGTTATTTTTTGAATAAACTTACTATTTATCTCGTAGATGTTACATCAAATAAGCTGCTAACTTGATGAAAACCTTTAAATAATAGGATAACAAAATTACTTTATATACTTTTCCACATACTAAAAATACCACAGTGTCCGACACTGTGGTATAGCCGAAAAGAGCTAGTTTAAGTTAATGTTTTAGTAATATTTATGCAGAACCCCGCTAAAGAATGTCTTTAGCGGGGTTGTTTATGGTTTAATGACGATATGCCGATGTGGTTCTACTCCATCTGAATAAGTCGAAACGTCATTAATACCTTGTAATGCACTATGAATGATTTTTCGCTCAAAAGCCGGCATTGGCTCAAGTGCTACTTTTTTATTGAGACGCTTTGCTTTATCCGCCATTTTATGTGCCAAGGACTCGAGCGTTTCTTTTCTTCTGCCGCGATATCCTTCTGCGTCTAATACAACGGTGTAGTAAGCTTTTTTATCCTTATTAATTGCGAGATGCAATAAGTATTGCAATGCGTTTAAGGTTTGTCCACGTTTCCCAATTAAAATTGCAATGTTTGCACCATCCAATTCATAGGTCACCTGGTTGCTCTCAACAGTAGTCTTCACTTCAACCGAAAGATTCATATTGCCTGCTATTTCTTTAATTAATTTCTCAGTTTCTTTTATTGGGTTTTTAGCAATTGTTACTTTGACAACGGCACGTTTCGATCCAAAAATGCCGAGTACACCCTTTTTTCCTTCATCGATTATATCAATCTCTACTTGGTCCTTCGTGGTGTTTAACTGCTCTAATGCCGATTGGACCGCTTCTTCGACTGTTTGTCCACTAGCAGTTATTTCTCTCACTATTTTCTCCTCCATTACTTATTCGTCATCATCGGTTTGTTAATGAGAAGTGTTTGAACAACCATAAAGATGTTACCTGTTACCCAGTATAATGCTAACGCTGCCGGGAAGAAGAATGCCATAACACCAATCATAATTGGCATTACGTAAAGCATAACCTGCATTTGCATTGCCATTTGCGGATTTTGCTTGGATGCAGAATTTGTTGACATCATTAGTTTTTGTTGCAAGAACGTAAATGCCCCCGTTAAAATCGGCAAAATATAATCTGGTGAACCAAGTTCAAACCATAGGAAGTTATGGGTACTAATTTCGGCGGTACGCATAATCGCATGATACATCGCAATCAGGATAGGCATTTGTACAAAAATCGGCAAACAACCAGCAAGTGGATTTACACCGTTTTTCTGGAATAACTGCATCGTCTCTTGCTGCAGCTTTTGCTGTGTAGTCGCATCTTTCGAACTATATTTCTTTTGGAGCTCTTGAAGCTTTGGCTGAATTTCTTGCATTGCTTTAGAGCTTTTTAATTGTTTAATACTTAGTGGTAAAATCAATAAACGAATTAAAATTGTTACAATAACAATCGATAATCCGTAACCTTCATTAAAAATCTCAGCTATTTTAATAATTACCCATGATAATGGATAAACAAAAATCGTATTCCAAATTCCTTCACTTTCGGCCGTAACCGGTTCATTAATCTCCGTACAACCAGAAAGGATTGCCATTAAACCTACAAAGGTTATCAGCAAAAAAATCTTTTTACGCAATTTATTTCCTCCTTCATATGACCCTCATCACGCTCTACCTGTTATTTTATCCTAATTACACGTAAGATTCTATCTTTAAATAGATTTTTCCTATTTATTTAAAAGCCTCTCCTTATACAGTAAATGTGTCAGGCTTTTTTTTACTTCCTCAAGGCCCATATCCTTGGTTGGATTTCTAGCAATAATAACGATATCATAGGAGTTTTCGATATTACCCTCTAGATCCTGGAAGGCTTGTCTTAAGAAGCGTTTAATTCTATTTCGCGTAACCGCGTTCCCGATTTTTTTACCAACAGAAAGACCAATACGAAAATGCTCCTGATCTATCTTCTTTACATAATAGATAACAAGCTGTCGGTTAGCAAAGGATTTCCCATGTTTAAAGAGGTACTGAAATTCTTCATTTTTTTTTATACGAAACGCTTTCTTCATCTTTATCACCTTTATTTATACTCAAACACCATCGCCCGCAATAAATTATGTATAAAAAAAGCAGCTTGAATCACTGCTTTTCCGATCATTCTTCCGCTTCAGTTTACGTTCAAAAAGGAGGATAAAAAGGACCAAGAAGTTCGATGCGTCATTTTTATCGGACTTTTGAACATCCTTTAAAGCAGAAAAAGACCACTGACTTTTCAGTGGCCTATGCAGATAATACTTTTCTTCCTTTACGGCGACGACGAGCTAAAACATTACGTCCATTTTTAGTACTCATACGCGCACGAAAGCCATGTACTTTTTTGCGTTTACGGTTATTTGGTTGAAACGTTCTTTTCATTTATTCTGCACCTCCCCAAGGGATCCCTTTTAAATATCTAAATTAAAAATAATAACTTATCAATAGACAGTCCTTGACATTATACGAAAAACAACCATCATCTGTCAACTTAGATTTAAAAAATCTTTATCCACAGAGCCCGTTTATAATTATTTTAGGTTTTTTTTCTATCCACAACACCTATTTACAAGTTAAGCACAAAATATAGTAGTGTGGATAGTTATTATGCACAAGGTCTTGAATATGTGGATAACTATCCAAAAACCATTGCTTTATTCACTTTTATTTGATATTATATTTATGTTTTAACCTGTGGAAATCAAAAACAGCAATAAAACTTATTCACAATCTGTGGATAATATGTGGATAGTTGTTCACAGGGCATCGAATAACCTTTTCCACATACATGTGGATAACGTTTATAAGCAACTTTCTTCTTTATTATTCATATGGTTTACTATCCACAAGTCTCTCTATCGTAGTTATGCAAAAAAGGAAACTTTTTATTTTCCTGTCTGCCAAAATAGATTTCATATAACTAAATATTTTCTATTCGTATATGTCAAGATATGTTTTAAACATATATATGATATGCCTTTCCATCTTATTCAAGATTGAGAGAGGCTTTTTCTGTCATTTGCAAAAGCGTAAGCACGTGGTTAGCGGCGTACGGACTGCACCCCAACTTTTGGGTGGTTCGACCTGTCGAACATTCGTACAGAGACAATGTTAACTTTCACCACAAGGGTATAAGTGCGACTAATTCTCATGTATTAACAGTCGGCAAGTCTTCTTTAGCGTGTCATGAGGTGATGGAAGTCTCGCTAGTCGCTGGATGCTGGAGCTGGAGGTGGCTGTTTAGGGAACTAAGCTACTTACAAGATTTGAATTTTGTTTCCTAAAATAACATGTGTAAACCAATTTGAAAGGAGTGAGATTGATTTTGGAAAACATCGAAGAATTGTGGGTTGCTACGTTAGAGAAAATTGAAGAAAAAATTAGCAAACCCAGCTTTGATACGTGGTTAAAAAATACAAAGGCTGAAGCTATTGAAAAAAATACATTGATTATATCTGCACCAAATGAATTTGCTAGAGATTGGCTTGAAACACAGTATACAGAACTCATATCCGATATTCTTGGTGAAGTCACTGGTACAAAATTAAATACAAAGTTTATTATTCCTACTTCAAATATGGAAGTAGAAGATACAAAACAAGTGACAAACCAAAAAGCCGAATCCATTACAAATGATATGCCTAAATCTATGTTAAATTCCAAATATACATTTGATACATTCGTAATCGGTGCGGGAAATCGATTTGCTCATGCTGCTTCTTTAGCTGTAGCAGAAGCGCCAGCCAAAGCTTATAACCCACTCTTTATTTATGGTGGTGTTGGTCTTGGTAAGACACATCTTATGCATGCAATTGGACACTATGTTCGTGAGCATAATCCAAAAGCAAAGGTTGTTTATTTAACATCTGAGAAATTTACGAATGAATTCATCAATGCCATTATGGACAACAAATCCAATAGCTTCCGTAATAAATATCGAAATATCGATGTTCTATTAATTGATGATATTCAATTTATTGCTGGAAAAGAATCGACACAGGAAGAATTTTTCCATACATTTAATGCTTTACATGAAGAAAGTAAACAAATTATTATCTCGAGTGATCGTCCACCGAAAGAAATTCCAACATTGGAAGATCGCTTACGATCACGCTTTGAATGGGGACTAATTACCGATATTACACCACCAGATTTGGAAACGAGAATTGCAATTTTAACAAAAAAAGCAAAGGCTGAGGGACTTGATATACCAAATGAGGTCATGCTTTATATTGCAAATCAAATCAATACGAATATCCGCGAATTAGAAGGAGCGCTTATCCGCGTTGTTGCCTACTCCTCACTCGTTAATCAAGATATTGATGCCTCGCTTGCAGCAGATGCATTAAAGGATATTATTCCAAGCAGTAAGCCTAAAGTAATAACCATTGAAGGAATACAGGAAATTATAGCGGAAAGATACAATATTCGTATTGAAGATTTTGCAGCAAAGAAACGTACAAAATCGATTGCCTTTCCTAGACAAATTGCAATGTATCTTTCCAGAGAGCTTACCGATTTCTCTTTACCAAAGATAGGAGAGGAATTTGGTGGACGAGACCATACGACGGTCATTCACGCACACGAAAAAATTTCGAAATTACTCGAAGAAGATTCCGATCTAAATCGTGATATTGAAGATATAAAAGAAACATTAAAAACGATATAAGTCTCTTTTTTTGTTTTTCGACTTAGCTGTCCACATGTGAATAATGTTTATAAGTGTGCAAGCATATAAACAGGTTATACACATGTGGAAAACTTTACTGGTTTTGATGGAAATGCACTTATCCACATAATCACAGCGCCTATTACTATTATTACTGTTTTTTATAAAAATAAATATATATATAAATACATGTTCAAAAAGGAATAAGAAGAGTTAGAAAGTAAATCCGACATTTTTACCTAACTTTTGAACAATCTATAAAAGAACTTCCAAATTAGGAGGATATTTTCATGAAATTTATTATCAAACGTGATCGATTAATTGCAGGTATACAGGATGTCATGAAAGCAATCTCATCGAGGACCGTTATTCCAATTCTTACTGGAATGAAAATTGAAGCAAAACAACACGGAATTACACTAACAGGAAGTGATTCCGATATTTCCATTGAATCTTACATACCAGCAGAAGAAGATGATATGGTATATGTAGAGCAAATTGAGGAAGGATCTATTGTTTTACAAGCAAAATATTTCCCAGATATTATTCGCAAACTACCAGAGAATACAGTTGAAATTGAAGTTGATTCCAATCTGAAAGTTACCATTCGGTCTGGAAAAGCTGAATTTAATCTAAATGGTCAAGATGCAGAGGAATATCCACTATTACCTAAGCTACAAACGGATGATAGCTTTGAAATGCCAATTGATCTGTTGAAAAGTATGATTAAACAAACTGTATTCGCAGTATCCACAATGGAAACTCGACCAATTTTGACAGGCGTTAATTTGAAATTAGTTGACAAAGTTCTATCTTTTACAGCAACAGACAGTCATCGTTTGGCAAAAAGAGAAATCCCTGTAGCAGATGCTAACATTGCATTTCAGCAAGTTGTTGTACCAGGGAAAAGCTTAAACGAATTATATAAAATACTTGATGATACGGAAGAAACGGTTGAAATAAGTGTTACAAACAATCAAATTCTTTTCCGTACAAAGCATTTAAATTTCTTATCTCGTTTGCTTGATGGGAATTATCCAGAAACCTCTCGACTAATTCCAGAGCAAAGTAAAACGAAGATTCAAGTAAAAACAAAAGAATTACTCAATACAATTGATCGTGCATCACTTCTTGCAAAAGAAGAACGTAATAATGTCGTCAGGCTTTTTACACCAAATGATTCTGTCATTGAAATTTCTAGTAACTCACCAGAAGTTGGTAATGTCGTAGAGGAAATCGGCATCCAAGCAATGGAGGGGGAAGAGTTGAAGATATCATTCAGCTCGAAATATATGATTGATGCATTAAAAGCAATTGAATACGATGAGGTGATCATCGAATTCACAGGTGCTATGCGGCCATTTGTTATTCATCCACTGAACGAGGATTCAATATTACAATTAATTTTACCTGTTCGTACCTTCTAAAAAACTTAACACAAAAGCGAAGTGCCCTTCCAGACTACCATCGCAACGTCTTATCGTAGCAGTCTCGCTGGTCATTGGCACTTTGTGAACGTGTCTGTTTCGGCAACTAAGTTATACACAGCACTCAAATTTTAATTGCCTGACTGCGAAAAAAGCTCTAATAAGGGCTTTTTTTCGTTCATAGCAAAATATAAGCCCTTTTGCGCGTTTTTATGACAATTAGAGGTCTTACCTTCCCTTTCACCCAAAACTTTAGTAAAATAGGTATATAAGACAAATAAAAGGATGTTTACAGATGTGGAATCGAAATTTAATTTGTTTCTTTTCTAACATCGTATTTTTATCTCGTATTAAAAAACTGTAATATCCCGCCTCTTAGTCTAAGAACCAAAACCCGTGAAATGAGGATTAACAGTCCGTAACTTCTGATTCTGTTCAAAGGCCTGACTGTCTCCCGAATGATGCATTTCATGGGGGCAAAAGAAAACCTCTGCGGAATGAAGTTTCGCATTATCACATCATCTAAACAGATGTGCTTGTTTTAAAAAATCATAAGAATTTGGTGATGAACATGCAAGAAGAAATTAAAATAAATACAGAATACATCACTTTGGGCCAATTTATTAAGCTGACTAATATTTTGGAGTCCGGTGGAATGGTGAAAGCCTTTCTAGCAGATGTAGGTGTATTAGTAAATGGAGAAATAGAACATCGACGTGGGAGAAAGCTCTATCCAAAAGATGTAGTCGAAATAGAAGATGTTGGCTCGTATATTGTCGTAAGCTGATTGCATCCAACGCTACCCTGTTGATTAGAATTTAATTTTATTGGTCATTCATGCACGTGCAATGTGAATTTTTACCAATAAAACGAAGGAAAAAGAGGATTAATTTGCATGCACATTGAACAGCTTCAATTAACAAATTACCGTAATTACGAAAAATTGGATATCTCTTTTGATGATAAAGTGAACGTCATTATTGGTGAAAATGCACAAGGCAAAACGAACTTGATGGAAGCAATCTATGTAATGGCCTTTACTAAATCACATCGAACCCCACGTGAGAAAGAGCTTATCGGGTGGGACAAAGAATATGCTAAAATAGAAGGTAGAATAACAAAGCGTAATCATTCCATTCCCCTTGAAATCATTATTTCTTCCAAAGGAAAAAAAGCTAAATTAAATCGGCTCGAGCAAAAACGCTTAAGTGATTACATTGGGGCAATGAATGTTGTGATGTTTGCCCCAGAGGATCTAACGCTTGTTAAGGGGCCGCCCCAAATACGCAGACGTTTTATCGATATGGAGCTTGGTCAAATACAGCCGAGATATATTTATCATTTGGGACAGTATCAAAAAATACTGAAACAGCGCAATCATTTATTAAAACAAATGCAGAAAAAACGTACAACTGATTTTACAATGTTAGAGGTATTATCAGAGCAGCTGATTGAACATGCCTCCACATTATTAGAACGACGTTTTGTTTTCATGGATTTATTACGTAAGTGGGCTAAGCCAATCCATCATGGAATAAGCCGAGAGCTGGAAAACCTTGAAATTCGCTACAGTGCTACAATAGAAGTATCAGAAGATGCAAACATGGAAAAAATAGGTACTATCTATCGAGATAAATTTAAAGAAGTACAAGAAAAAGAAGTTGAACGCGGTACAACATTAATTGGACCACATCGAGATGATTTGATTTTTTATGTAAATGGAAAGGATGTTCAGACTTATGGTTCCCAAGGGCAGCAACGGACAACTGCACTATCCATTAAATTAGCTGAAATTGAACTCATTTACGGTGAAATCGGAGAATATCCAATTCTGCTTTTGGATGATGTTTTAAGTGAATTAGATGATTACAGACAATCGCATTTATTAAATACCATTCAAGGGCGTGTTCAAACCTTCGTTTCAACAACAAGTGTGGATGGAGTTCATCATGATACATTAAAACAAGCAGAGCTGTTTCGTGTAATAGACGGAAGTGTGGATAACTAATCTGAAATCAGAGGTGGAGTGTGGTACCGTGTTTATTCATATTGGGGATAGCAATGTAATTCAATCGGAAGATATTGTTGCTATTATTGATTATAATTTGGTGTCATCATCTACGATTATGGATGAGATGATGGCTACAGCACATCAGAAGAAACAGATAATTGGTCCGAAAAAGAACGCTAAATCAGTCATGATTACGAAGAATACAATTTATTACAGTTCTTTATCGGTTTCTACGTTAAAGAAAAGATCGAGCATGATTCGGGCGATAAATAAATTAGACGATTATTCGGATGAAATTGTTCCATAGGCACAAAAAAAGAACCCCCTGTTTTACAATGTATAGAGCAGATGCATATTTTCACTATAAGTATAAATATGCATGTGATTAAGCCTCTTGTGAAGCATGTATCGCTAGTCGCTGCTTCGGTACTTTATTTATCCGCAGCATTCAAATTGTACAGTTTCCTAATAGTAACAACCAACAGTGTATCTAAATTCACTGCTAATTATAGATGATTTTTTACCGTATTACGTGTACTTCAATAGAAATGAGTGTGAGAAAATGTCAATGGAAGACAAAATAACAGATAACCAAGCATATGATGCTGACCAAATACAGGTACTAGAAGGTCTGGAGGCCGTACGCAAACGACCTGGAATGTACATCGGATCTACGAGTGAGAAAGGTTTGCACCATCTTGTATGGGAGATTGTTGATAATAGTATTGATGAAGCACTGGCTGGATATTGTGATCATATTCAGGTCATCGTTGAAAAGGATAATAGTATTACAGTAAAAGATAACGGGCGCGGGATTCCAGTTGATATCCAGAAAAAAACAGGAAGACCAGCATTAGAAGTTATTATGACCGTTTTGCATGCCGGTGGTAAATTTGGTGGCGGAGGCTATAAAGTTTCCGGTGGATTACATGGTGTAGGTGCTTCTGTTGTGAACGCTCTATCTAAAGGTTTAGAGGTGCATGTTCATCGCGATAATAAAATCCACTTTTTAGGCTTTGAAAAAGGTGTCCCAATTGGGGAAATTGAAGTAGTTGGCGAAACCGATATTACTGGTACAATTACGCATTTTACACCAGATCCGGAAATTTTTACTGAAACGACTGAATATAACCTGGAAACATTAGAACAACGTCTCCGCGAGTTGGCATTTTTAAATAAAGGGTTAACGATAACTGTTGAAGACAAGCGAACAGATAGCGAGCCGAAATCGTACTTTTACGAAGGCGGAATCAGCTCTTACGTTGAATTTATTAATAAAAATAAAGAGGTACTTCACGAACCTTTCTATGCTGAAGGAGAAGAAGAAGGAATTGCTATCGAGGTTTCCATTCAGTACAACGATGGGTTTGCGAGCAATTTATATTCCTTTGCGAATAATATTCATACGTATGAAGGCGGGACGCATGAAGTTGGGTTCCGTAGTGGTTTGACTCGTGTGATTAATGATTACGCAAGAAAAAGTAACCTGATAAAAGAAAATGACACAAACCTTTCTGGAGATGATGTCCGTGAAGGGATGACAGCAATTGTTTCTGTAAAACATCCAGACCCTCAATTTGAAGGGCAGACGAAGACAAAGCTAGGAAATAGTGAAGTACGTGCTATTACAGATTCTATATTCAGTGAGTCATTCTCAAAATTCTTATATGAAAACCCGACAATTGCCAAAATAATTGTCGATAAAGGATTAATGGCTTCACGTGCACGTTTAGCAGCAAAAAAGGCGCGTGAATTGACACGAAGAAAAGGTGCTTTGGACGTTTCCAGTTTACCTGGAAAACTAGCAGATTGTTCGTCTAGGGATGCATCAATTAGTGAGCTTTATATTGTTGAGGGAGACTCTGCCGGTGGTTCAGCGAAATCCGGTAGGGATCGTCATTTTCAAGCTATACTTCCATTGCGTGGTAAGATTTTGAATGTCGAGAAAGCTCGACTTGACCGTATTTTATCCAATAATGAAGTACGTGCTATGATTACTGCCCTTGGTACTGGTATCTCCGAAGATTTCGATATTACGAAAGCAAGGTACCATAAAGTAGTCATTATGACAGATGCAGATGTTGACGGAGCACATATACGAACATTATTATTAACGTTTTTCTATCGTTATATGCGTCCATTAATTGAACATGGATATATTTATATTGCACAGCCTCCATTATATCAAGTGAAACAAGGGAAAACACAATACTATGCTTACAATGATAAAGAATTAGACCGTATCTTAGAAGAAATACCAAAGGCACCAAAACCAGGTATTCAGCGGTATAAAGGTCTTGGTGAGATGAATGCAGAGCAACTATGGGATACAACAATGGATCCGGAAAAACGTACACTGCTTCAAGTTGAATTATCCGATGCAATCGACGCAGACCAAGTTTTCGACATGCTTATGGGAGATAAAGTTGAACCAAGAAGGGTCTTTATCGAAGAAAATGCCCAATACGTTAAAAACCTGGATATCTAAACGGAAAGCGAAAGCGACTGTTTAGAAATGAAAGGCTAGCAAGGCCCGAAAAGCACATGGTTTTAGTGCTTGAAGTGTGAATTGCTTATGACCGTAGTTTCCAGGAGCCATAGCTAGACAGCGAAAAGTGAAGCGGGCTTGCCCAGATAATGACAAGCAACGGGACTGGATAAATAAAGTAGAGTAGTTATTTTTCGAAGGTAATCACTATTGATGTTAAATAGTGATAGGAGGTAAAGAAGGAATGGCAGAGGAAAAACGTCCAAATGTTCAAGAGATTAATATTAGTAAGGAAATGCGTACATCTTTTCTTGACTACGCAATGAGTGTTATCGTGTCGCGTGCATTACCAGATGTACGTGATGGAATGAAACCAGTTCATCGGAGAATTTTGTATGCGATGAATGACTTAGGGATGCATTCTGATAAGGCGCATAAGAAATCAGCACGTATTGTTGGTGAAGTTATCGGTAAGTATCATCCACACGGAGACTCAGCAGTTTATGAGACAATGGTTCGGATGGCACAAGATTTCAGCTATCGTTATATGCTTGTAGATGGTCATGGAAACTTTGGATCGGTTGATGGAGACTCAGCAGCTGCAATGCGTTATACTGAAGCGAGAATGTCAAAAATCTCGATGGAGTTATTGCGTGATATCAATAAAGATACAATTGATTATCAGGATAACTACGATGGATCTGAACGGGAGCCTGTTGTATTCCCAGCACGTTTCCCTAATCTACTCGTCAATGGTACATCAGGGATTGCGGTTGGAATGGCAACCAATATTCCGCCACATAACTTGGGAGAAACAATTGATGCTGTACTTGCAGTGAGTAAAGATCCGGATATCACGGTAGATGAATTGATGGAAGACTATATCCATGGTCCAGACTTTCCTACTGCCGGCCAAATATTAGGTCGCAGCGGAATCCGAAAAGCATATGAAACTGGAAAAGGTTCGGTTACAATTCGTGCGAAAGTGAATATCGAAGAAAGTTCAAATGGAAAAGAAACAATTATTGTAACAGAATTACCTTATCAGGTTAATAAAGCAAGACTGATTGAGAAAATTGCAGAACTCGTTCGGGATAAGCGGATTGAAGGAATTACAGATTTACGTGACGAGTCTGACCGAAATGGTATGCGCATTGTGATGGAGCTTCGCCGTGATGCGAATGGCAATGTTGTTTTAAATAATTTGTATAAACATACGTCACTACAGACAACATTTGGAATTAATATGCTTGCATTAGTAGATGGCCAGCCGAAAGTATTAACTATTAAACAGTGCCTAGAGCATTATTTAGAGCATCAAAAAGTAATTATTACACGTCGTACTGCTTTTGAATTAAGAAAAGCAGAAGCGCGTGCACATATTTTAGAAGGTTTACGCATCGCATTAGACCATTTAGACGAAGTAATTTCCTTAATCCGTAACTCTAAAACTGCAGACATTGCAAGAGTTGGTTTAATGGAACGTTTCAAGCTTTCAGAAAAGCAAGCTCAAGCTATTCTTGATATGCGCCTGCAGCGTTTAACAGGTTTAGAGCGTGAGAAGATTGAAGAAGAATACAGTGAATTGCAAAAACTGATTAATGAGTTAAAAGCAATTTTAGCGGATGAAGAAAAAGTACTTGAAATTATTCGCGAAGAGCTTACTGAAATTAAGGAACGTTTTAATGATGATCGTCGTACGGATATTGTAGCTGGTGGAGCTGGATTCTTCGAGGACGAAGACTTAATTCCAGTAGAAAACATTGTTATAACCCTTACACATCAAGGGTATATCAAGCGTTTACCTGCATCTACCTACCGAACACAAAGACGCGGTGGTCGAGGAATTCAAGGAATGGGAACGAATGAGGATGATTTTGTAGAACATCTTGTATCGACATCCACACATGATACGGTGCTTTTCTTTACCAATAAAGGAAAGGTATATCGTGCAAAAGGGTATGAGATTCCAGAGTTCAATCGGACAGCAAAAGGAATTCCAATCATCAATCTGCTTCAGGTTGAAAAAGGGGAATGGGTCAATGCAGTTATCTCTGTAAATAGCTATGAAGAGGATGCGTTCCTATTCTTTACAACGAAACATGGAATTGCTAAACGTACTTCCCTGGCCAAATTTGCAAATATCCGTAAAGGTGGCTTAATTGCAGTTGGACTTCGTGAAGAAGACGAGCTAATCTCCGTTCGATTAACCGATGGCAATAAGGATATGATGATTGCAACGAAAAATGGTTATCTGATCCGATTCGAAGAGACACAAATTCGAGAAATGGGACGAACTGCAGCAGGTGTTAAAGGTATTTCGTTACGAGAAGATGATGAAGTCGTATCCATGGAGATTATTGAGCCTGATTCAAAAATTCTCCATGTCACAAGTAAAGGTTTTGGTAAACAAACACCAGAAGCGGAATATCGTCAAATTAACCGCGGGGGTAAAGGTGTTTTCACATGTAAACTCGATGAGAAGACTGGTCATGTTGTAGCTGTAAAAGATGTGACAGGTGAAGAGGATCTCATGTTGATTACCATAGCAGGCGTATTAATTCGAATTCCAGTAGCAGAGATTTCAACAACTGGACGAAGTACAAAAGGTGTCCATTTAATTCGATTACAGGATGGAGAAGAAGTAGCAACGGTTGCTAAGGTAGATAGGGAAGAAGAGGAAACAGCAGAAGAAGAAGTTGTACAAGATACAACTTCAGAAAAAGAAAGCACAGAGACAGATACGAACGAAGAATAATTGGAATCTATCTATAGATGACTCAGAAAGTAGTGTACATCCTGAGTCATCTTCTTTATACATATGATACGAACTGGAATCCCCTCTATGCTGGGGAAATAAAAAAACTGATTCTTTTAACCTTGTGCTGCTAACAGTCTATGCGAAGGAAGAGAATCTTAATGGAATGAAGTATTACCTTCTATCTGAGAAAATGGGGGAAACCGATATGCGAGTAAAACCTTCAAGTCTAATTCCAGGATGTGTATTACTTAAGGAAGTAAGAGGCAAGACAAATCGTCCAATCATCCTAAAAAACACCATATTAAAAGAAGAACATATTACAATTCTTGAAAAATTCCTTGTTGAGTCGGTAGATGTATCATCTACCTTGTCTAACGGTGATTCATTTTTAGGAAAACCTGTTCAGCCAAAGGAAAAACAGCATATGAAGAAGCAAAATTCAATTGATAACGAAAAAAGTCTTCCATTTGCTGAGAGTTATCTAAATGTGGTGGCTGCATATAAACAACAGTTTCAAAAATGGCAAAATGGGATGCCAATTGATATCTCAGTTGTTCGTAAATTGATCATACCACTATTGGAATGTACAGAAACAATAGAGGCCGAAAAAATATATAGGCTTCATACATATAGTACCCAGGAGGATTATATGTATTTCCATAGTGTTGCAGTTTCCCTTCTTTCAGCATTTATCGGTAGGAAAATGGGGCTTTCGAAAGGTGAATGGCTTCAAAGTGGAATAGCAGGATTACTTAGTAATTGTGGATTGGTAAAAGTGGATGATTCTATCCTGAACAAAAAGGGAACGTTAACAGAAGATGAATGGAAAGCTATTAAAAATCACCCTACGTATTCGTATCGAATGATTGAGCATTTACCAATAATCACAGCGGCGGTAAAATTAGGTGTACTCCAGCATCATGAACGTCTAGATGGAAGTGGTTATCCGCTTGGTATTACGAATGAAAAAATCCATGTATTTGCTAAAATTATCGCAGTAAGTGATACATATTTCGCGATAATAAGTAATCGTATCTATGCAAAGCCACAAAGTTTATTTCATGCAATAAAAACAATCGAAAAGGATAGATATATGAAATTCGATGCGCAGGTAGTAAACGTATTCATCGACAATTTCGTTCATTTTTTGATTGGAAAGAAGATAATCCTCTCGAATGGAAAACATGGGGAAATTGTTTTTATAGAAACGACAAAACCGACAAAGCCAATGATTCGTATCGAACCAGATGAAGCGATTATCTCATTGGATCAAATGCCCGAACTTTATATTGAAGAAATAATAGGGAGCTAGCTATAGCTCCCTATTCGTATATGTAGGCTATGTTAGGCTGTCAAACGTCGTTTTCATTGCTAGCATCTCACTACCAATTTGCCTTGGGATTTTTTGTGCAGTAACTTGTAGAAAATGGTGGATTAAAGGGTAATCCATATCCGCCTTGGATACAAATAAGTCACCCCACCATTCTGACTCGTAGCGACAGAGCATACTAAGATTAAAAAGCAACAAATAATGAATCATTACTTCTGAAATAGGAAGAAAGGAATCCCGATTTGCTGGAAAATAAAGCTGATTATTATCCATATGCTTGAAAAAAGGACCATTCGAAAAATCAACGTAATCTTCAAGTTCTATATCAAGCATTAATTTTCCAGATTTAATCTCCTTAATAGCTGGAAGATAGTTTTGTATGCGTGCTATAAATGCCTTTTCTGTTAAATGATAGTTATCAAATAATTTGGTTGGGAATTGTAGATGAACCGAGTTTGCTGAGCCAATGACAGTTAGTTTCTCCTGCTTCTGTAAAGCGAAAAAATTACTCATTTCGGGTAGTAAGCTAAAAAGCGTTTCCATGCGAATTTTTTCAAAAGGGATTCTTTTAGTGGCGTACAAATGCTCCGAGAAATAAGGGAACATGCCATGCTGTTGTACTTTTACTTCATCATCTGTAAATGTATAGAACTTTTTCTTTCGTTTCCTTGCAGTTACGCCATGAGCGAGCAGCGAGGTTGATTCTGGATAGTCCGGACGTTTCGTTAGAAGATATGCTTTTAATAAATGCACCATACCGTAAAAATATAAAACAGGCTGAACAAGTTCATCGGATTTTTTACCATTTTCATAAAAACGCTGGCTATGATCGAGCAAATACATGAAAGTGCTGTAATTTTGATAGCTTTTTGCTTCTGCATCCTCCATTCCTAAATAGCATTGATATAAAAAGCTTTGGGCATGTTGTTGTGCGTTTAAATACGTATAAAATTCATCGACTGTTATCATAATTATGACCTCTTAACTATTATAAAATTTTGAATCTATTTATTTTTTGTTTCTAATCGAACTTTGTTGAAAAACCAAGCGTATTAGAGTAATGTATATAAAAATAGATATTCGTATATATAAATGTGTGCTCAGAAGAAGGATAAAAAGAACCGAGGTCGGCTAAAGTTGCAACGTCCTGGGGCTGCGATTACTCGCCCCGCCGAAAATCCTTGTCGCAACACCGACATTAGAACGCCCTGGGCGTCGAAGGTCTATCACTCTCGATGTGTCATTTTTACCGGACTTTTGGGACATCCTCTATATAGTTTGAACGATAGATAGTTACACCATACATAAACTTCATAAGGAGGAATTAAAAATGAGAGAAGATAAGTTTGCAAAAGAAGGTTTAACATTTGATGATGTATTATTAATACCAGGAAAATCAGAGGTTTTGCCTAATACCGTTGATCTTAGTACACAGCTTACATCCAATTTGAAGTTAAAATCACCATTTATTAGTGCTGGTATGGATACTGTTACAGAAGCAGAAATGGCAATTGCAATGGCACGCCAAGGAGGATTCGGTGTCATTCATAAAAATATGTCGATGGAGGAACAAGCTGAGCAGGTAGACCGTGTTAAACGTTCTGAAAGTGGTGTTATTACGAACCCATTCTTCCTTACACCTGACCATCAGGTATATGATGCAGAGCACTTAATGGGCAAATACCGCATTTCTGGTGTACCAATTGTGAACAATATTGAAGAACAGAAGCTTGTAGGCATTTTAACAAATCGTGATTTGCGCTTCATTCAGGATTATTCAATTGCTATTTCGGAAGTGATGACAAGTGAAAACCTTGTTACAGCTTCAGTTGGGACAACATTAGAGGAAGCTGAAAAACTTCTCCAAAAATATAAAATTGAAAAGCTCCCACTTGTGGATGAAAACAACATTTTAAAAGGTTTAATCACAATTAAAGATATTGAGAAGGTTATTGAGTTCCCGAATTCAGCTAAAGATGAGCAAGGTCGCTTACTTGTAGCAGCTGCAGTTGGTGTAACGGGAGATGCGATGCTTCGAATTGAAAAGCTTGTCGAAGCAGGTGTCGATGCGATTGTGATTGATACTGCTCATGGACATTCAAAAGGCGTGCTCAATCAATTACAAGCAGTAAGAGCGGCATTTCCTGATTTAGACATTATTGCAGGTAACGTTGCTACTGCTGAAGGAACAAAAGCGTTGATTGAAGCAGGTGCATCTGTTGTAAAAGTGGGAATTGGACCTGGATCAATTTGTACAACTCGAGTTGTAGCTGGTGTCGGAGTACCACAGATTACAGCAGTACATGATTGTGCTGTAGCAGCCGCAGAATACGGTGTTCCAGTCATTGCCGATGGTGGAATTAAATATTCTGGAGATATTGTGAAAGCATTGGCTGCTGGAGCACATGCAGTCATGATTGGCAGTATGTTTGCAGGGACAACGGAAAGCCCTGGAGAAACAGAAATCTATCAAGGCAGAAAATATAAAGTATACCGCGGAATGGGTTCTGTTGGCGCAATGAAAGCAGGCTCGAAGGATCGTTACTTCCAGAGTGATTCAGACAATAAAAAGCTTGTTCCAGAAGGTATTGAAGGAAGAGTTGCTTATAAAGGTGCACTTGCAGATACGTTCCACCAGTTAATAGGCGGATTACGATCTGGTATGGGATATTGTGGAACAGGAACAATTGATGCATTGCGCAATGATGCACAGTTTATACGTATAACAGGTGCTGGATTACGTGAGAGCCATCCGCATGATGTACAAATTACAAAAGAAGCACCAAATTATTCAGTCAATTAAGGCTCTATAATTTGAACTACCTTTTATAATAGTAATGAATAAAAAATAGATGCTTGGTATCTCTAGCATCTATTTTTTTATATTTTTATGTGGTAAAATAACAGATAGCTTATTCAAAAGAGAGAATGGCAAAATTAAAAAGGTTATACCGCAGGTTGGAGGTACAGAAAGTTGAAACACAGCATGAAGAAGATTTTTCCATTAGTACTTGCGATGCTTGTACTAATACAATTGTTTATAACAGAGCCACTTACTGCAAACGCTGCAGAGTCATTGGATATAGGTGCTGAATCGGCAATTCTAGTCGATGCAGAAACAGGAAAGGTTTTATATGCAAAAAACCCTGATGTTGCGCTTCCACCGGCAAGTATGACGAAAATGATGACGGAATATCTCGTATGGGAAGCTGTCGAAAATGGTCAAATCTCGTGGGATACAACTACGCAGATTAGTGATTATGCTTACAGTATTTCTGCCAATACGGTGTTTTCGGGTGTTGGATTGAAACAACAACAGGATTATACAGTTGAAGAATTATATGAAGCAATGGCGATTAATTCAGATAATGCCACAACGATTGCTTTAGCGGAATTAATTTCTGGTTCAGAGGGCGAATTTGTTAAGTTAATGAATCAAAAAGCGGAAGAGTTAGGGCTATCTGAAGCTGAATTTGTAAATTCAACAGGATTGGACAATGAAGACCTAGATGGTAATCACCCAGAAGGAACAGACCCAAATGGGACGAACCTATTGTCAGCACGATCTGCTGCACAGCTTGGTTATCACCTTGTGAATGATTATCCAGGGGCACTCGATGTTGCTAAAATTCCAGTGACTGAATTTGATGGACAAACCATCCGCAACTGGAATTATATGCTTCCACATGAAGGTGAAAATTTAGGACAGTTTTTCTATGAAGGTGTAGATGGCTTAAAAACAGGCTTTACAAATTTGGCAGGCCACAGCTTCACAGGTACTGCAATTCGAGACGGTAATCGATTAATTACGGTTGTTATGAGAACGAGTAGTGATACAGAGCGCTTCGTAGAAACAGCTCAATTACTGGATCATGGCTATTCGAAATTCCAATCTGAGGAGCTTTTTCCTGCTGGTTACCAGTCTGAGGATCAAGGCACAGTTCCTGTAGCAAAAGGAAAACAAGATGAAGTTAACGTTTCATTAAGTGAAGCAGTACGTATTCCAATTCAAGCAGATGAAGCAGAATTGTACAGTATTGAATATCATATTGATGAGGATAAATTAAATGAAGACGGTGAATTAGTAGCACCAATTGAAAAAGGCGAAGTAGTCGGAACAGCAGAGCTTGTTTATGATGGTGATGTTGATTATGGTTATATTTTTGATGATTCAACTAGCCAAATTGACCTTGTAACAGATGAAGCAGTAGAAAAATCAAACTGGTTCATGCTTACACTCGGATCTATCGGTGATTTCTTTGCAAATATATTTACAGCTGCCGTTGATTGGATTAAAGGACTTTTTTAGTTAACAACAAAATCAATTTTACCAGAAAAACTTGCATTTTGAATTAAAATTGCATATGATAGCAATAATTATAATGACAATTAATTAAAATGTATTGATAGGAAGTAGTAATAGCATGTCTTTCTTAAGAGAGCCGATGGCTGGTGAGAATCGGTGTTAGATTGCTGTGAATCCATCCTTGAACAGGTTTACGGAAAGGATTTAGAATCCAAAGTAAGTAAACCCGGTGAAGAGCCGTTATGAACGATGAGCCGGAAGATAGTATCTTCAACAAGGGTGGCAACGCGGGAAACTTACTCTCGTCCCTATATTTAGGGACGGGAGTTTTTTGATTTTTAAAGGATTTAACAATTTATATAATGCTTAAAGGAGGAATCATTATGTTAGACATGAAGTATTTAAGAAATAACTTTGAAGAGGTACAAAAAAGGCTTGCCCATCGTGGAGAGGATTTATCTGATTTAGATAAGTTCGGTTCTTTAGACGAAAAACGTCGCGGATTAATTGCAGAAACAGAGGCTTTAAAGGCAAAGCGCAATGAAGCAACGAAAGAAATATCTGCTTTGAAAAGAGAAAAGAAGGATGCAGATCCTGCGATTAAAGAAATGCGCGAGCTAGGTGATCAAATTGCTTTACTCGATAAAGACTTGAAGGGTATCGAGGAAGAGCTACAGCATATTATGCTATCCATTCCGAATATCCCGCATGAATCTGTTCCAGTTGGAGAAGATGAAGACGATAATGTGGAAGTTCGCGATTGGGGTACTGTTCCGGCATTTGACTTTGAAGTGCAGGCTCATTGGGACATTGCAACGAATCTTGATATTATCGATTTTGAACGCGCAGCTAAAGTAACAGGGAGCCGTTTTGTTTTCTATAAAGGCCTTGGTGCGAGATTAGAACGTGCATTATTAAACTTCATGATGGATCTCCATGCAGATGAGCATGGTTATATAGAGATGCTACCTCCACAAATTGTAAATCGCGCTAGCATGACAGGGACTGGTCAGCTTCCAAAATTTGAAGAGGATGCATTTAAACTGGAGGATTGGGATTATTTCATGATTCCTACTGCAGAAGTGCCCGTAACAAATTACCATCGTGATGAGATTTTATCAGCAGATAATCTACCGAAAAAATATGTTGCATTTAGCACGAATTTCCGTTCTGAAGCAGGATCTGCTGGGCGAGACACACGTGGATTAATTCGTCAGCATCAATTTAACAAAGTTGAGCTTGTTAATTTTGTGAAGCCGGAAGATTCCTATGA
Source organism: Oceanobacillus sp. FSL K6-0127 (assembly GCF_037983385.1). Classification (NCBI taxonomy): domain Bacteria; kingdom Bacillati; phylum Bacillota; class Bacilli; order Caryophanales; family Bacillaceae; genus Oceanobacillus; species Oceanobacillus sp. FSL K6-0127. Next base: position 554,651 of record NZ_CP150287.1, read on the forward strand.
AGCATTGGAAACATTAACAGGAAATGCAGAAAAAGTATTGCAGCTATTAAACTTACCATATCGTGTAATGAGCATGTGTACAGCTGACCTAGGATTTACCGCAGCTAAAAAGTACGATATTGAAGTATGGATTCCAAGCCAGGAAACATACCGTGAGATTTCTTCTTGCTCTAACTTCGAAGACTTCCAAGCACGTCGGGCTGGTATACGTTTCCGCAGGGAGGCGAACGGGAAACCAGAATATGTGCATACGTTAAATGGTTCTGGACTTGCAATCGGACGTACAGTAGCAGCTATTTTGGAAAACTACCAGCAAGCAGATGGATCTGTTGTTATCCCAGAAGTATTACGACCGTATATGGGTGGAAAAGAAGTAATGAAGTAATGGGACTTGTGCGGAGGTTATTCATACCTCCGTGTTCTCTTATTTAGCATGGAATGGCCAAAAATTTGACATTCATTTTTGAGCATGATATATTATTTCTTGGCAAATAAGCAAGTATAGAACTTTTTTATTTGTATAAGCAACAAAAGCTTGCATTCCAGTATAAGTTTTTCTTAGAAAGCAAAGAACGCCTTCTAAGAATCCCTTTAAAGAATGCTCAGTTTTCTAATCGTTATGGAGGTATACCCAAGTCTGGCTGAAGGGATCGGTCTTGAAAACCGACAGGCGGGTCAAACCGCGCGGGGGTTCGAATCCCTCTACCTCCTCCATTTGAAATCAAAAGTATAATAATTGGAGATAAAGAAAACCGCTGTTTTTCAGCGGTTTTTTCATATTACTTTTCCCTATCAAGGAAGGATTGTAAGAAGTTTAATGGGAGATGAACCTTATCCTCCTCATTTAATTGTAAAAAATGAATATCTTCATTCTCTGCTGCTTGGCTTTTGATATTGTTCACTTCATTATTTAGTTTCTCCATTTTAGAATCCAGTTTATTTGCTACATTTGCTGCTTCCGTTAATTCCATGATTAACTGCTGGGGAACTTCCCCATTATATTTATAGTAGATTTTATGCTCTAAGCTTGCCCAGAAATCCATGGCAACCGAGCGGATTTGAACTTCGATATAAACCTGTTCGGTTCGATCTGACATAAATACTGGAATCGATAAAATAAGATGGAGGCTTTTATATCCATTCGATTTAGGATGTTTTATATAGTCTTTTACTTCTATAACCGTAATATCCTGTTGGTTTTGAATCATTTCACTTACCTTATAAATATCGGAAATAAAGGAACATACGATACGAATTCCCACAATATCTTTAATATTTTCGCGAATTGCATCCATCGATATATCTAAATTTTTACGATACACTTTTTTGAGAATGCTTTCTGGAGATTTTATTCGTGATTTGATATGTTCAATAGGATTATAAGAATGTATATGTTGAAACTCCTCTTTTAGTATATTCAATTTTGTATTCATTTCATCTAGACCAAATTTATAAGTTATCATGAAGCGTGTAAGTTCATTACGGACCTGTTTTAATTGCTGTAATTGATTCATGCTTTGATTCCTTTCACCTTTATTGATAAACTTATTATATCAAATACGGTGTCATTCAGATAATTTCTTGACAAAATAAAGATAAGAGCTTATAGTCATAGCAATTAAATGATTTGAGACGGAGAATAGGCCAGTAATACAATGACTATCGGAAAGAGAAAGGGATTTATAAGCTGGAAGATCCCTGCGAAATAGCGTGTATGAACCTACCTAGGAGTCGTTAGCGATAAACTAACCGCAGGAAACTGTGTTATCAATTTAGAGATGGGCATGATTGCCAAATTAGGTGGTACCGCGGAAACTGATTCCGTCCTTTGTTAAGGATGCAGAATCAGTTTTTTTAATTTCTTAGGAGGTTGTCACATGGATAAAAGAATTGCATTTTTAGGAGCTGGATCCCTCGCAGAGGCGATCCTATCTGGTATTATTAAATCCGAAGTTGTAGCAAAAGAAAATATATATGTAACCAATAAAAGTAATCGAGAACGACTAATATACATTGAAAATTGCTATCACGTTCAATGCTCTTCAGATAAAGAAAAAGTCTTCAGGAATGCTGATATTATTATTTTGGCTAGTAAGCCAAAGGATGCAGTGGAATCGATTGCGTCGATAAAACCTTATTTGAATGAAAAGCAATTAATTATTTCGACCATTGCTGGTTTATCGACTGAAAAAATGGAGCAACTTCTGGACATACAAATTCCAGTTGTACGTACAATGCCAAACACATCCGCTCTCATTGGACATTCTGCGACAGCACTTTCGGCAGGGAAATATGTCGAAACGGAGCATCTCTTACAAACGGATCAATTATTTCAAACTGTAGGTATGACGAAGCTTGTCGATGAAAAGGATATGCATGCGATTACAGCTGTTTCTGGCAGTGGTCCAGCCTTTATTTATTATTTTGTAGAAGCGATGGAAAAAGCTGCAATGGAATTTGGCCTCGACAGGCAAACTGCTAAGGATCTTATTACCCAAACGGTCATTGGTGCTGGAAACATGCTAAAGCAATCTGGTGAAACACCAGCAGTGCTGCGGAAAAACATTACAAGTCCAGGAGGAACAACAGAGGCTGGTATTGCCGATTTAGATCGTCATAACTTTGAAGAAATGATTTTTTCATGTATCCGACAAGCACGTGATCGGTCAATTCAATTAGGTGAAAAGTAAAGGAAGTGAAATAGATGGAGACACCAGCATGTGCATATTGTAAGAAACAATGGAGTTATTTAACAACATTAAGGAATCTGTTTCGAATTAAAATGAGTTGTCCACATTGTGGAAAAGAAAATTATTATGATTCAGGCGCAAGTAATAGTTTTCTAGCCTTGATGATTGCGCCAGCATTAATTATTATCGGGGCATTTCTAAACCTCCCCTTGGGATGGCTAATCGGAATCTCGCTTATTCTCATTCTGATTCATTTTTTGCTTTACCCTTTCCGGACGAATGTAAGAAAAGCAGATTAAAAAAGGATGCACCGTTATGGTCATCCTTTTTTATTATCTCGCTAATTCTCTTCGTGTATATCGTCTGGAATGCTGAAGTGAGCGTCCAACCTTTTCTAAAATTTGTTCGATTGGGGTTTCTTCCTGCATTAAGTCATAGTCCGAAATGTTAATACGCAAAATTGGACATGCATTAAAGTTATCAATCCAATTCGTATAGCGATTATACATTTCCTCCCAGTAGCTAATTGGCGTACTCTTTTCCATATCCCGACCGCGTTCTTGGATCCTGCTTATAATCTCGTCAAAGGAGCCTTCCAAGTATATGAGTAGGTCTGGATGCGGGAAATATGGTGTCATTACCATTGCATCAAATAAATTGGTATAGGTTTCATAATCAGTTGGTGACATAGTACCTTTATCAAAATGCATTTTGGCAAAAATTCCAGTATCCTCATAAATGGAACGGTCCTGGACAAAGCCGCCGCCATATTCGAAAATTTTCTTTTGCTCTTTAAAGCGTTCTGCCAGGAAGTAGACCTGCAGATGGAAGCTCCATCGTTCGAAGTCATCATAAAATTTTTCTAGATACGGATTTGTGTCCACCTTTTCAAAAGATGTTTTAAATTCTAAAGCCTGTGCTAAGGCTCTTGTCATGGTTGATTTACCAACTCCAACCGTACCTGCAATTGTAATCACACTGTCGTTTGGAATATGGTATTTTTCTCTTAAGTTCATTATTGGTTCCCCTTCATTTTCATTCCACCCGCAAATGCAAATGGTTCGTTACTTTTTCAATAATGCAATCTAAATCCTTTTGATACTGAACAAAATCGGTCGTATCGCCATTTATTCGGATGACGGGAATGTCAGGATGTAATTGTTCAAAAGCATTCATATAGTCCTCGTAATCGTTTCTTAGCTGTGCAAGATAAGAAGCTTTTATATTTTGCTCAATATTTCTGCCGCGCCTTCTGATTCGATCCAAAATTGTATCGAGACTAGCATTTAAATAGATGAGCATATTTGGAGTGGGCATATCGGTTGTTAGGATTTGGTATATTTTTTCATATTTCTCCAATTTATCCTCTTGCAATGTACGTTTTGCAAAAATCATGTTTTTTGATATATGATAATCAGCTATTACAGCTTTGTTTGCTCTAAGATATTTCTTATCGATATCTTCCAATTGCTTGAATCGATTGCATAAAAAAAACATCTCGGTTTGAAAACTCCACTCATCGATATCATCGTAAAATTTGCCAAGAAAAGGATTTTCCTCCACAATTTCTTTTAACAAGTGATAATTAAAGTGATTGGATAGTTTTTTAGCGAGCGATGTTTTACCAATGCCAATCGGTCCTTCAATTGCAATGAAAGGCACTTCAGCCATTATTATTTCCTCCATTCATTGCTTTCATAGACAGAATTTATTTTACCATAGAATATGGCTATCTTCCATGTGAAAATAATGCCGCTTTCCAATTCGACAAAAATTTTGTATAATGTATTTTATCTTGTCCTAAAAATTTTAGGCTCCGTAGCTCAGGGGATAGAGCATCGGTTTCCTAAACCGTGTGTCGCAGGTTCGAATCCTGCCGGGGCCGCCACTGCCAAATATTGCATCTCAAAGTAATTTCTCTTCCGCATTCTGTTCAAACGTCCAGCATACAGTCAAAATAAAAAAATCTAATAACAGAGAGGACATTTATATGAGCTTAACAAAAAAAATTATGATTGCCCTCATATTAGGGGTAATTGTCGGTATCGGTTTAACCTTTGTTCCTGATAAGGCGTTTTCAATGCTAGATACTTATTTATTAGCCCCCGTTGGTCAAATTTTTATTAATTTAATTATGATGCTTGTTGTTCCACTTGTATTTGTTTCTATTACGCTAGGAACAGTTGGGTTAGGTGATCCAGCAAAGTTAGGAAAAATCGGTACGTATACGGTTAGTTTTTTCCTAATTACAACAGCAATGGCCATTTCTATTGGTCTTGGACTTGGATATATCCTCCAACCCGGAAAAGAAGGTGTATTCAATACAGATCAATCATATGAATCAGCTGAAGCACCACCAATTATGGAAACGATTATTAATATCATTCCAGAAAATCCAATCGCATCAATGGCTACTGGTGATATGCTGCAAATCATAGCATTTGCTATTTTCATAGGAGTTGCGTTAGCTTTTCTTGGTGAAAAAACAGCAGGAATTCATCGTTTATTTGAGCAAGCAAATGAAATTTTGAATTGGTTAGTTATGTTGGTTATGAAAGCTGCGCCATATGGAGCATTTGCACTAATTGCCTCTGCGATTGGTGATGCAGGGTTAGATGCAATTGGTTCCATGGCAATGTATATGATTACGGTTGTGCTTGGTTTGTTCATTCATGGAGCGGTTGTCTACAGTCTAGCCATTTGGTGGCTTGGAAAAGCGAATCCGTTTAAATTCTATAAAGGATTCTTCCCAGCGATGTCCGTTGCATTTAGTACATCCAGCTCGAATGCTACGTTACCGATTTCTATGAAAGCTGCGCAAGAAAATCTTGGCGTAAAAAAAGAGATTAGTAGCTTTGTTCAACCATTAGGTGCAACAATCAATATGGATGGAACAGCGATTATGCAAGCTGTAGCTACCGTGTTCATTTCCCAAGTATATGCACTTCCGTTAAGTCCAACAGATTTGCTTCTAGTTGTCCTAACAGCAACATTAGCAAGTATTGGGACAGCAGGTGTACCTGGTGTCGGTATGATTATGCTGGCGATGGTATTAGGTCAAGTAGGTTTACCTGTGGAAGGTATTGCATTGATTATCGGTATTGACCGTATCCTTGATATGTTACGTACGTCTTTAAATATTACAGGGGATGCAGCATGTGCTTTTATTATTTCTGAAAAGGAAAGACGTAAGGAAGAAAAGGCTGCAAAGGCTTAAATTAAAATAAGAATGTTAATGATGATCACGTTGGATTGCTATTAGTTGCAAACAACGTGATTTTCTTTGGGCTTAAAGATATATCCAAATTTAAATAATATTTTGAATAATAGTAATTGAGATGAATTACTTTAAAATCGTCACAAAATGTTCTAAACTATATATTAGTTACCGAATGTTTCAATTATTTTCAATTAATTATTTAAGAAATAATGAAATCGATTACAAAGAAGGATGAGGTGATTGGATGGATATGCAAGTAATACCAGCAAGAAGTGAGAACTATAATTTAAAAGATTATCAAAAAGTAAGAGAAAACTTCAAATGGGATGATGTAAACAAGCATTTTGCCTGGAACGAGACTGGAAAGGTAAATATCGCATATGAAGCATTGGATCGCCATGCAGAGAATCCTGCTAAAAAAGATAAGGTAGCTTTATTATATTCTGCTCCAGACCGTGAGGAGCAGCTTACGTTTTCAGATTTAAGTAAACAGAGTAATAAGTTTGCAAATGTACTAAAGAAGCATCAAGTAAACAAAGGGGACCGTGTATTTCTCTTTATGCCACGAAGTCCAGAATTTTATGCAGCATTCTTTGGGATATTAAAAACTGGCGCGATTGCTGGACCCTTATTCGAGGCATTTATGGAGCAAGCTGTCCGAGATCGCCTGCAGGATAGTGAAGCAAGTGTACTGATTACGACCCCAGAGCTAATTGAGAGAGTTCCACAAGATGAATTACCACAATTAGAAACAGTAATTCTTGTTGGGGAAGCAGGGGTAGCTCATACGTATATTGATTATCATACTGAAATGGCCGGGGCCTCTGAAGCATTTGATATCGAATGGGTTGATTTAGAAGATGGTATGCTGCTCCACTATACATCGGGATCTACTGGAAAGCCTAAGGGCGTTTATCATGTGCACAATGCTATGATTCAGCATTACGCTACAGGTGAATGGGTACTCGATCTGAAAGAAGATGATGTATATTGGTGTACTGCGGACCCAGGCTGGGTAACTGGAACAAGCTACGGTATCTTTGCACCTTGGTTGCATGGTGTGACAAACGTGATTCGTGGTGGACGTTTTACGCCAGATGACTGGTATGAAACCCTGGAGAAAAATAAGGTAACGGTATGGTATACCGCTCCAACAGCATTGCGGATGCTTGTCAGTCACGGTGAAGAGGCATTAAAGAAATATGATCTTTTAGAATTACGTCATATCATGAGTGTTGGGGAGCCATTGAACCCAGAGGTTGTTACATGGGGATTAAAAGCATTTAATCTACGCATCCATGATACATGGTGGATGACCGAAACAGGTGCACAGCTCATTGTAAATCTACCTGCATTGGAAATTCGCCCAGGTTCGATGGGGAAACCAATTCCTGGTATTGTAGCATCGATTGTTGATAATGAAGGAAATGAACTACCTCCAAATCAGATGGGGAATTTAGCAATTAAAGAGGGTTGGCCGTCGATGATGCGGCAAATTTGGAATAATCCTGGTAAATATGAAAGCTATTTTATTAATGGCTGGTATGTCTCTGGTGATAGTGCATATCGTGATGAGGATGGTTATTTCTGGTTCCAAGGACGCCTGGATGATGTCATTAATACATCTGGTGAGCGGGTCGGCCCATTTGAGGTTGAGAGCAAATTAATTGAACACCCAGCTGTTGCTGAAGCGGGAGTCATTGGAAAACCGCATCCAGAACGGGGAGAAATTATTAAAGCATTTATTTCCTTGAATGAAGGATATGAAAAATCGGATGAATTATTAGAAGAAATTCGTCAATTTGTTAAAACAGGTCTTAGTGCACATGCTGCACCAAGAGAAATCGAAATTCGCGATAGCATTCCTAAAACGCGAAGCGGTAAAATTATGCGTCGTCTGTTGAAATCTTGGGAGCTGGGCCTTCCAACAGGAGATACATCGACATTAGAGGAGTAAAATCAAAAAGCTTTGGTTGTCGCTTTAGTGGCGAGGACCAAAGTTTTTCTTTATGCTATACGTTATAGAGAATAGGATAGGGGCGTTTATGATGAGTGATAAGTATGTATCCGACGATCCAGTTCATCTTTATCCCGAAACATCAATCCATATGCTCCCAGGAGATGTGCTTTATTCACATAAGACAGCATTATCTTCCATTGTCGTCGGACATGCTGGGATTATTGGCGAGGATTTTCGAATTTATCATGTAAACAGATGGCCGAGCTATGGGCATGGAGATAGTATGCCTATTTATTTAAGCAGGCATAAAAAGGGCGAGAAGCTGACGATATTACGACATCCGAATAAGGAGGAAGCTAGAAATGCTGCAAGGTGGGCAAAGCAGCATAAAGAACAGGTAAATGCTTATCAGTATACGAGGAATCTTCGAAATCTCCAACAAAACTATTGCTCTAAATTTGTCTGGCAAGCTTTTTACTTTGGAAATGACGGGAAGGTCGATCTTGCAACAACGAAGATAAAGCAATCCACAAATCTTAATCCTAGACGGTATATCATGCCAGCGCAAATTTATCGAGGGCTGCAACGAATTGGAGCATTCGCTAATGTGCTCTATCGTGCGTAGTTTTTTGTGAAAAGGTGCTGCCAAACAAGCGTAGAAAAAAAGACAGCCTGGAACGGCTGTCCTTATAAATGCTATTTACCTGGTGATATCCTCGGACGGTCCAAAGATTTCAAAATGAATATCTGTGTCATTCACTTGATATGCTTTCAAGTGTTGATACATCGCACGCATAAATCCCTTCGGTCCACAGAAATAAAATGCGGCATCGTTTGTTGGAAGTATGGATGATAACCAATCATAATCAATTCTACCTGCTTTATCAAAAGAATCTCCTTCACTAGGGCTGTCATACACGGTATAACTTTTCACATGGTTATTTTGCCCAGCGATTTCTTTGACACGCTCTTTCATTGCATGGAATTTACTTGATTTTGCAGCGTGAATATAAATAACCTCACGTTCAGGCTGCTCCTTAATTGCTGTTTCAAGCATGCTAATCATAGGTGTTAATCCCACTCCGCCACTCATTAGGACGAGTGGTCTAGTGTCTTCTGCATCTAAAAAGAAATCCCCAGCTGGTGCACTGATTGGTAGGATGTCTCCTTCATTAATATGTTCATGTAGGAAACTTGATACAACTCCCTTGGGCTGGTCTTCGAAAGCATCCTCACGCTTTACACTAATTCGGTAAAATTCCCCTCCAGGAGCACAGGATAAGCTATATTGACGTAAATGGTTATAGTTTTCTCCGTCAATGACAGCCTTTACGGTAATATACTGACCGGGTTGATAGGAAGGGAATGCTTCTCCATCTTCTGGCTGCAGATAGAACGATGTAATAACATCACTTTCGACTTCTTTTTTGATTACTTTAAAGTTACGATAGTCTATCCATCCACCAGTTGTTGCTTTTACTTCAGTATACATTTCGGCTTCAACAGAAATAAATACATCTGCAATCACACCATATGCTTTTGCCCAAGCATCGATAATTTCGTCTGTTGCTGCATCTCCTAACACGTCTTTAATTGCTAGTAATAAATTCTCTCCAACAATTGGATAATGCTCTGGCTTAATATTTAAGCTGCGGTGTTTTTGGGCAATTTGCTTTACAACGGGTAAGATAGCTTCTAAATTGTCGATATGGACAGCAGCTGCATAAACCGTATTCGCAAGCGCTTTAGGTTGGTCACCTTTTCGTTGATTTGTTTGGTTAAAAATATTCTTTAATTCTGGGTGGTTTTCAAACATCATTTGATAAAATCGTTTTGTTATTGCAGTCCCGTGTTCCTCTAAAACTGGTACAGTAGCTTTTATTATGTCTCTTGTTTTTTGATCTAATCCAGTAGCTGTTTCTGTTGTCATTTCAAAGCACTCCCTACAGTTTTTTAAAAGATGTATTTCTAATACATGTTTAATTATAGATGTTTTATTTGCACTGTATCAATAGTGAAAACGGGTTTTGTGTTACAATATTGTGAAGAAGTAAACGAGGTGATTCATTCATGCAATTAAAGAAGTATACGGATTACGCATTGCGCGTTTTAATTTATACAGGTACAAAACCGAATGATGAGCTTGCTAGTATTAAGGAAATCTCAGAGGTTTTTAACATCTCGCAGCATCATTTAGGAAAAATTGTCTTTGAATTGAACAAAATGGGCTTACTTGAAACGATTAGAGGGAGAAATGGTGGTATCCGACTGGCAAAGCCTGCATCGGAAATCAACGTAGGTTTACTTGTTCGGAGCCTCGAAAGTGATTTTAATTTACTTGAATGCTTTGATAAGGGAACAAATCATTGTGTGATTACCCCAGCATGTACCTTAAAACACGCATTGAATAAAGCCTTGCATGCTTTTTTTAAGGTGCTTGATGAATATACGGTTCAAGATCTAATTTCGAATGAAGAGGAATTGCGAGCATTAATGGGCATGGATCGGTGATGTTTTATTTTCCTTACAAAGGGAAGACTCTTTATGAATCAAATCATAAGGAGCGGATGAGCAATGGGTAAAAAAATAGCAACCGTCATTACCGATATGTTTGAGGATGTGGAATATACAGAACCAGCAGAGGCTTTTAAAGAAGCTGGGCATGAAGTAATCACGATTGAAAAAGAAAAGGGCAATAAAGTAACAGGGAAAAACAAGGAAACTACGTTAACGATTGACCATGGTATCGAGGATGTAAATGTCGATGATTTTGATGCATTATTCATCCCTGGTGGCTTTTCACCAGATATTTTACGGGCGGATGATCGTTTTGTTAAGTTTGCTAAAGGTTTCATGGATGCGAAAAAACCTGTATTTGCAATTTGTCATGGACCACAGCTGTTAATTACAGCGAAAGCGTTAGAGGGCCGAGATGCAACAGGCTACAAATCGATTCAAGTTGATATGGAGTATGCAGGAGCCAAGGTTGTCGATAAAGAAGTAGTCGTTTGTCAGGATCAGCTTGTGACAAGTCGTCAGCCAGATGATATTCCAGCTTTTAATCGTGAAGCTTTGAATCTGCTCAAGTAAGAATTAAAAGTGGGAGTCTATTGTTAGATAACGGAAAAGGAAACCACAATTAACAATATGTAAAAATAGGAAGACCGTCTCTAATCAAATGGAGACGGTCTTTTCGATCTTCTTGGCGATATTAATATCTAGTACATATTCTATTATAGTTTGGTTATCGTAAATTGATCGTCTAGTAAAAGCCAATTTTGTGGAAAGGCTAGACCTAGCTTCCAATATGCAATACCTAGTAGGTCGAGTTCACGAATCATATCGAATTTTGCCTGAATTGATCTGGCATCTTCAAACCATACCTCGTGTTCATTCCCCTCTGCATCTGTATACGTGAAAAATGGCGCCTGTGCGCTCGTGTCATATTGAATGACAGCATTATTTTCCCTGGCAATTGCAATCGCTTGCTGTGGACTTACGGCACGAGCAGCTTCTCCACCTTCAACAAAGGGTAACGTCCAATCGTATCCATATAAATTTTGGCCTAATAATATTTTATCTGCGGGAATAACTGTTAAGGCGTAATCAACAACATTACGAACTTGATCAATTGGCGAAACAGCCATCGGAGGACCGTAGCTATAGCCCCATTCATAAGTCATTAATACAACAAAATCTGCTATCTCCCCATGAGCAGCGTAATCGTGAGCTTCATACCACTGCCCTGTTTGAGTGGCGCTTGTTTTTGGCGCGAGTGCAGTAGATAAGAGTAAGCCTTCCTGAGAAAATCGCTCCTTTGCTTTACGCAGAAATGCGTTGTATGCTTCCCGATCATCAGATGGCAGAAATTCAAAGTCAAAGTGGATATCGGTAAATCCTTGTGTCTGCGCTGTATTCACAATGTTATCCAATAGCGTATTTTGAACCGCTTGTACGGTTAAAATGATATGACCAAGCTCATCACTAAACCCAGGTCCTTCCAAATTTGTCACAACCATTGCCATTGCTGTATCTGTGTTTGCGGCAATCTCCTGTAGATTCCCGATGGGTGGTGAAGTCAATGAACCATCGCGATTGACTCGATAGCTAAATAATGCAAGGAAAGTTAGATAAGGAGAATTTTTAGCAGCAGCATTTTCCAAGGTTTCAGAAACCGTATCACCAAAGGGTTCAATATAAGCATACGATGTAATCGCGCGCTTAGCACGAGGCGGGATGTAAATCCGCAAGCCAATAGGAAGTGTCATCTCTGGTGAAATATTATTAATCGTTGCTAGTTCCTGATAGGTTATCCCAAATCGGTTGGCAATGGAATAAAGGCTATCACCTTGTTGAACAAAGTAAAACTGACCAAAAATGGGGATGACCAGTGCTTGCCCGATGACGAGATCATTTGGAGCATCTAGTTCATTGGCATTCGTAATGGCGACAGCAGTTGTATTATATGTATTAGCGATTGAAGTTAATGTTTCCCCTTCTGTAACAACATGAATTTGCAAGAGAACTTCCTCCTTCAAAACAGTTTCTCATTTCAACTTATGTGAAGGAGGTCAGCTATATGACTTAAAGTGGGTCGATATTTGCCTTCATTACAGAACGGATTAAATATAATGCATAATCATTGTTCTCCTTTGCTTCGGATGCCATGCAATTTGCAGGAACGTGCATTCCAAATTGGTACATATACGCATCCTTGGCAGTAAAAAGAATGCAAATGTCTCCGGCAATACCAGCCATTAGGAGATGGCTTCGTTTTAAATCTGTAAGCAAAGATTGCAGTGGCGTCTGGAAAAAGGCAGAATGCTGTGGTTTAATAAGAAAGTAATCATCTTCCTCTGGTGCGAGTGCCTCAATAATTTCCTTGCTTCTATCATTTTTACAGTTTTCAATAATTTTATGAAAGTCTGCTTGCCATAATCCGTAATGGTCATTAACATAAATAGTAGGTAGATTTTTTTCTTTGGCGAATTTCTTCAGCTTAATGAGGTTCGGGAGGATTGCTTTCGTATTTCGATATAAATCATCACCGCCATCAAAGTCAAAATCGTTGATAATATCGACAAATAGTACAGCAGTGTTATTTAATGATGTATCCATTTATGAGTCTCCTTTATTCGGTATGACTACTTAACAGTATTTCCTCTTTTGGATTGATTCAAACTTTAAAACAAAGTGTTGTGATAATATGAGTGATGTAAAATTTATGGAAGCGGCAATTGAAGAAGCCCAAAAAGCTTTAACATTAAATGAGGTTCCAATTGGTGCGGTTATCGTATATAACGATGAAATCATTGCAAGGGGCTATAACTTGCGAGAATCCTCGCAAACGACGCTTTCCCATGCTGAGCTTGTTGCCATTCAAGAGGCAAATGAAAAGATTGGAAGCTGGCGACTAGAGGATTGTACGCTCTACGTTACATTGGAGCCATGTCCGATGTGTGCAGGTGCTATTGTCCAATCGCGAATTAAACGTGTTGTATATGGAGCAACTGATCCGAAGGCAGGATGTGCGGGCACATTAATGAATTTATTGAATGAACCTCGCTTTAATCATCAGGTTGAATTAACGGCAGGTGTTTTACAAACAGAGTGTGCTGCATTACTAACGGATTTCTTTCGAGCACTTCGAAAAAGAAAAAAATAGTCGTAAACCGGGCGTATCCGCTTTTGATGTTGCATTTTGTCGATAATTTCGCTATAATGGTAAATACCGTGCTAGGTGGGGAGGTAGCGGTGCCCTGTACTCGCAATCCGCTATAGCGAGGCTGAATTCCCACTCTAGGTGTGGCGATTTTATGGTCTGCCTTAAGGGAGTGGTGTTGACGCCCGGGTCCTACGCAACAGGAACCCATGAACCCTGTCAGGTCCGGAAGGAAGCAGCAGTAAGTGGAATTTTCTGTGTGCCGTGGGGAAGCCTAGGCCGAGCCATGAACTTAAGTAACGCATAGGGTCGTCACATCGAAAGTGGGTGCACGGCTACATAATGCAATCAAACACTCTTTTAAACGCTATAAAGCATTTGAAAGAGTGTTTTTAAATTCACCTAGAAAAAATCTTTCTAAGCTGCATGCCATATGGATAAGAGTTGGATGTTGGGATTTTTTTCGTGTGAATTATTTTACTTTTATGAAAAAATGGAATAAGATAGAAATAGAATATAAAAAATCCACTAGGGGTGCCATTTGGCTGAGATAAGATTCATTTCTTGATCCCTTTGAACCTGAACTGGCTAGTACCAGCGTAGGGAAGTGGAGCTGGTGACGTATACATAATTCTGTAACTGTATATAAAACCACTCCATTTCGGGGTGGTTTTTTTGTTCTTCATTCTAAATTTATAGAAAGGAGATGTTTTGATGGATGTTATTGCAAAAATAAGAGAAGACTAGCCGTTTATTTTTAATATTACCAATGAAGCTGTAGTAGAAGTAGGCTATTAAACAAAATTAGGGGAGGAATTTTCTATGCGTTTTTCAGAGTTATTGCGAGAGGCTACGAAAGAGAGTTGGAAATTAAGTCTAAATCATCCGTTTGTACAGGGTATTGTAAGTGGTGATTTGCCACTGGAAACATTCAAAAATTATATTCTGCAGGATATCTATTATTTGAAGCATTACGGCAAGGTGCATGCTTTTGCGGCTGCACATTCAGATGATTTTCATGTTGCTGCTAAGCTGGCAGAAAAAGCAAAGAAAACAGCAGAAGCAGAGCTAACAGTGCATAAGGAGCATGCAGGGATTTTAAAGATTACCAATGCAGAAATTGAGAATTTTAAACCTGCACCAACTGCCTATGCTTATACATCGCATTTGTACCGTGCATCGTTGTCCGGAAGTTTAGCTCAAATTGTAGCTGCAATGCTACCATGTTACTGGTTATATGCTGATATTGGTTTGACTTACAAGGACGCAAAACCGAAAGAAGAAATTTACCAAAATTGGCTGAACACGTATGGTAGTGAGTGGTTCCAAGAGTCCACACAGGAAATGATTGACCTGCTCGATGGATTAGCGGAAAAGGCAAGTGAAACAGAAAAAGAGAAAATCAAAGAGCAGTTTATTCTTGCGAAAGAATATGAGCTCGCATTTTGGGAGATGTCCTATACATTTGAAACATGGCTTTCGGAAAAAGCAACGAATCCGGCATCTGTTTAAAATTATAAAAACCAGGGTGGCTGATGATATGCCATCCTGGTTTCTTAGTCCCATAGAACAAACAAATCTTCTCCACCTATAACGAAATGTGATAGTAACTCCAGATGAATGTTACAAAAAATATATTTAACCCTGTTTTGGTTCACATTCACCCCTAAAATCGGGTATAATTAGAAATAGATCATAGAGGGGAATCTGTATTATGAGCTATCAAGCTTTATATCGCGTTTGGCGTCCAAGAACTTTTGAGGATGTCGTAGGACAAACACATATTACGAGAACACTGCAGAATGCGATTGTACAAGATAAATTTTCGCATGCTTATTTATTCTCTGGGCCAAGAGGAACAGGGAAAACAAGTGCTGCCAAGATTTTTGCCCAAACAATTAACTGTGAGCATGCACCAGTCAAAGAACCATGTAATGAATGTGATGCATGTCGTGGCATTTTGGATGGCTCGATTTCAGATGTTATTGAAATTGATGCTGCATCCAATACGAGTGTCGATGATATTCGTGAAATCCGAGACAAGGTAAAGTATGCTTCAAGCGCAGTACCATATAAAGTGTACATCATTGATGAGGTACACATGATTTCAATTAATGCATTCAACGCATTACTAAAAACGTTAGAAGAACCACCAAAACATGTCGTCTTTATTTTGGCAACGACCGAGCCACATAAAATTCCATTAACGATCATTTCTAGGTGTCAGCGATTCGATTTTAAACCGATATCCAATCAGGCAATTGTAGATCGTATGCAAACGATTATGGAAGCAGAGAATATTTCTGTTTCGAAAGAGGCATTGGATACTGTTGCATTAGCAGCAGAAGGTGGAATGCGTGATGCGTTAAGTATTCTGGATCAAGCAATTTCCTATAGTGAGGACCAGGTAGAACTCGATGATGTGTTGGCTGTTACTGGTGGTGTTTCCCAGAAAGTGCTCACCGATATCGTAAAGGCCATGCATGAAAAAGATGTGGAACAGGCGTTACAGCTATTGGATGATTTGATCCAACGGGGGAAAGATCCTGGACGATTTGTATATGATCTGATTTATTTTATGCGTGATCTATTGCTTTTCAAAAGTGCTCCATCGCTAGAAGGATTGTTGGAGAGAGCAAGAGTGGATGATAACTTCCTTGCGCTTTCTGATTCTGTATCAACCTCATGGATTCAGGATGCAATTATCCAACTGAATCAGTGCCAACAAGAGATCAAGTGGACGAATAGTCCAAAGGTATTTATCGAAATAGCGGTACTCACGATTACCAATCGTTATCATGCCCGGGAGCAGGCGACAGCTGATGTTGATTCAGAAGCAGTAACAAAACTGATGAGCAAAATGTCACAATTGGAAAAAGAGCTTACCAATCTGAAGCAGCAGCCTGCACAGCCTGTTCAAGCACCAGCTGCATCTGAGAAGAGAAGGCAGCCTGCGAGAGGATCGAAAAATAGCTATAAAATCCCGTTTGAGCGAATTCGTGATGTGCTTGGAAAAGCAGAAAAGCCTGCATTAAAGCAAGTACAATCACAATGGGCCAACTTTTTAAGTAAGCTAAAGCAAGTGAATGCACCTGCACATGCAACGATACAGGATAGTAAACCTGCAGCTGCATCCGCAGATTCACTCGTTGTCGCATTTAAATATGAAATCCACTGCTCCTTATTTTTGGATAATCGGGAGACAGTTGAATCCGTACTTACGAGTGTGATGGATAAGCAATTAACGATTATCCCAATTCCAGATAATGATTGGACACAGCTCCGTACGGAATATATAAGCAAACAAGATAAGCCTAAAGATGAAGAACAAGGAGACCCACTAGTGGATGAAGCTAGGAAGCTCTTTGGAGATGAATTACTGGAAATACATGATTAGGAAACAAAAGCGCAAGCGCCCGGTTAGCGACGTACGGACTGATCCGTAGGAGATAAAGGAAACATGCCCCTTTAGGGGTATGCCGATGTTAGGCGTAGCCTGATTTTAATCGGCCATCCTTTTACCTAGAGTCGATGTTGACTTCACCACAAGGGTATAAATGCGACTAAGCCTCTGGCGCAGCCAATCGGCAAGTCTTGCTAGTCGTTGGGCGCTGGAGCTGGACTTGGCTGCTCCAGTATAAGGAAAAAAATAATAATGAATAATCTAAAGGAGGTATTTTCCATGAAGGGAAATATGAACAATATGATGAAGCAAATGCAAAAAATGCAAAAGAAAATGATGCAGGCACAGGACGAATTGCATGAAATGTCTTTTGAAGCATCAGCTGGTGGTGGAATGGTTACCATTACAGCAAATGGGAAAAAGGAAATTACAGATATTGCAATTAAAGAAGAAGTTGTAGATCCAGATGATATCGAAATGCTACAAGATCTTATCATTGCTGCAACAAATGATGTATTGAAGCAAATTGATGATAAAACGAACCAACAAATGGGACAGTTCACAAAAGGCTTAAACATGCCTGGTATGTTTTAATTAAAGGAAAAAATGGCAGGGGATTACAATCCCCTATGCCAAGTATAAGCACCCGGTTTAAAGCGGGTGCTTATGTTTTCGTGTAGGAGGCAGGCTTGATGTATTATCCAGAACCAATATCGAAGTTAATTGACAGTTTTACAAAATTGCCTGGCATTGGACCGAAAACAGCTGTCCGTCTGGCATTTTTTGTTTTGAATATGAAAGATGATGATGTGCTTAATTTTGCCAATGCATTAGTGAATGCCAAAAGAGAGCTCTCCCATTGCAGTATTTGTGGACACATCACCGATCAGGATCCATGCGCGATATGTTCCGATACGTCACGAGATAATTCGATTATTTGCGTCGTGCAAGATCCAAAAGATGTCATTGCAATGGAAAAGATGAAAGAATTCCACGGAAAATACCATGTTCTTCATGGCGCAATTTCACCAATGGATGGAATTGGACCAGAAGATATTAATGTCCCTGATCTAATCAATCGTCTGAAGGATGAGGAAGTAAAAGAAATCATCCTAGCAACTAACCCAAACATCGAAGGGGAAGCAACCGCAATGTATATTTCGCGCCTTGTTAAACCATCAGGTATCCGCACGACTCGAATTGCACATGGCTTACCTGTTGGCGGCGATTTGGAATATGCAGATGAAGTAACATTATCAAAAGCTTTAGAGGGTAGAAGAGATTTGTAGAAGTTAGGTGAAGTGCATGGGGAAAAAACGAAAGACAAAAGATGTCAATCATGAGCTGCTTGATACAATCATTCAAGCAGAACAAGAGTGGAAACAAATTAGGTCTATTGTAGAACAAAGTATGGAGCCTTCAATCAATGGAATGCAGCAAGAAGCAATTGCTCGGGCTAAATATTTATTTCTTCTGCGTGAGGCAAGACTGCGTAATATTAGTGCAGTGCGAGTATACTAGAATTATAGATTAAGGGAGACAAGGTTTGTGAGTATAGATGGCCTTGTCTTTTTTTATTGAGAAACCACAGTTTGAAAAATGTGTAGAAAAAATAAATGAAGAATTGAGGGAGAAACAGGAAATGTTGACGGTTCAGTTTTAGAATGGGAAAAAGGGGCGGTTCTTTTACTGAACGTTTGGCAACATCTCCTAACGACTTTTAATAAAAGGCTGTTAAATCAAGCTTTATATAAAATCACCTACTTTCTTACAAAGATTCATGATCATGTTTTTTCACAGAGAGATTCTTTTCTTTCCCCGCTTCCTTGGTTCTTTTTTACGAAATACAAGCATAAATTTACTAAAAAAGAGGTTGAGGAAGAGGGTTGATTTCAGTTGAGTTCTGCAATTGTTATTTCGGTCATTGTTGGACTAATTATTATTTTATTATTCGTTGGTGCCCCTGTTAAGCCAATGAAATTCATTGGACAGGCTACAGTAAAGCTTGGAATTGGTATTCTGTTTTTATTTTTCTTTAATGTATTCGGTGGGATGTTTGGGCTGCACATTCCAATTAATTTATTTACAGCTGTCGTATCTGGTTTTTTAGGGTTATTTGGATTGGCATCCTTGGTGGCGATTCATCTGTTTATTATTTAGCTAGACCATTTTATTCCAAACTTAAAAGTTTCAAAGTTTCCCCGTATAGTTTTCCTTAGATTGGGAGATACTAGTTTCTAACGGAGGTGGGGAAGGTGGAACAAGCTAATTCATTAGGACTTTCACAATGCGGCATCTGTGAGGAACAAAAGGAGAAGGGAATTCATTTATATACGATGTTCATTTGTACGGAATGCGAGTATAATATGATTCATACGGAGCCAAGAGAAGAAAAGTATAACTATTACTTACGAAAATTAAAGAATATCAATCAACCGAAATTATATTCATAGCTATCCAGGGAGTCTTTGCTTGCAAAGGCTTCTTTTGTTGGTCTGAGAATGATAAAATTGCCATGAAATGCAAAAGCGAGGTAGGATAAACCTTATACCATCCACATCCATGCTATATCTAAGAAAATCTCATGTGGCAATGATACGATGCTCGTAAGGGAGGCATCGTCATTACGTCGTTCGTTAATTTACGATTATTATAATCGAAAGAAACTAAAGGAGGGACAATGATGAATCAGAATCACAATCGAATGCCGATCTTTGAAAGATTGCAGCAATTTACATACAAAGACCCGATATCCTTTCATGTCCCAGGTCATAAAAATGGTGAAATATTCCCGAAACATGCAAGGTCTTATTTTGATTCCATCTTAAAGTTAGATATGACAGAGCTACATGGATTAGACGATCTTCATGCGCCAACGGAAATGATTGCAGAAGCAGAAGGATTAGCTGCGGATTTTTTTGGCTCAGACCATACGTTTTTTCTTGTTGGCGGGAGTACGGCAGGGAATTTAGCAATGGTGTTAGCAGCCTGTTCACCAGGTGGAAAAATTATTGTTCAACGTAATTGCCATAAATCCGTTATGAATGGCTTGGAACTTAGTGGTGCAAAGCCAGTATTTATCGCCCCAAATTATGATGAAGCAGTCGATCGCTATACGAGTCCAAGTTTGTCTACATTAGAAGAAGCGTTACAAAAGCACTCAGACGCAAAAGCGATTGTACTCACCTATCCTGATTATTTTGGAAGAACGTATCCAATTAAAGCCATGATAGATTTGGCACATTCGTATAACATTCCAGTTCTCGTCGATGAAGCACATGGAGTTCACTTTGCTTTAGGGAAACCTTTTCCAGCATCTGCTTTAAGGTTGGGAGCAGATGCTGTTGTGCAATCAGCTCATAAAATGGCCCCGGCAATGACAATGGCTTCTTATCTACATATAAAATCCAAACTTATTTCCAAAGAGCGAATTGCCCACTATTTACAAATCATTCAATCGAGCAGTCCATCCTATCCATTAATGGCTTCATTAGATATTGCACGTTTCTTTTTAGCCAAATTGGAAAGCAATGATATAGAACGTATTTTACGAAGTGTGAACGAAGTGCGGACGATACTTGATAAGTGCGAGGCATGGAATGTCCTGCCAATTGAAGTACAGGATGATCCACTTAAAATAACGTTACACGTGAAACAATCGTATTCAGTTCAAGATGTGGCACGGCTTTTTGAAGAAGAAAATTTATATCCAGAGCTTACAACACATAATCAGCTATTGCTTATTCATGGGCTTGAGCCGTTTAATAAGCAGACCCAGCTTCAAAAAATAGTAAAAAGAGTAGGGGAACAATTAAAAATTGAACTAAATCATGATACAATAGAAATAGCAAAGTTATTTCCAGAAGCCATTCAGGAATTGGCTTTGTCGTATCAAGAAATGCAGGCAAGATCTTACAGACGTGTACCTTTTGGTGAAGGTATCGAACATATAGCAGCAGAGGCAGTCATAGCCTATCCGCCGGGAATTCCGATCATTCTTAAGGGTGAACGTATTACAACAGCACACCTTGCTACCACCCGACAGCTTCGTAATCAAGGTGTTCGAATTCAGCAACGGGAATCAGGCATCAAGATCTACAGGAAATGATGAAGGAGATATAACATGAGGGCTTTTTTTATAACATTTGAAGGTGGCGAAGGTGCTGGAAAAACAACCATCCTTCAAGCGATCGCATCAAGGCTAACGGATTTGGGGTATGACGTGATAACGACCCGTGAACCAGGCGGTATCAACATTTCTGAGAAAATCCGTGACATTATTCATGACCCGGATCATACAGAAATGGAAGAACGTACGGAAGCACTTCTCTATGCAGCAGCACGCAGGCAGCACCTTGTAGAAAAAGTACTTCCAGCACTGGAACAAGGGAAGGTTGTTCTCTGTGATCGTTTTATTGACAGTAGTTTAGCATATCAAGGGTATGCCCGTGGATTAGGAATTGATGAGGTCTTTTCCATCAATCAATTTGTCATTGGGGATTGTATGCCAGATTTAACTTTATTTTTTGATATTACGCCAAAAAAGGGATTAGAGCGTATTGCAGCGAATAAAGATAGAGAGAGGAATCGACTTGATCTTGAAAACCTTAAGTTTCATGAAATGGTTTATGAAGGTTATCAGATTCTTAAAGACAAATTCCCCAACCGAATTCAAACGATTGATGCAGATCAATCCATAGACATAGTTGAACAGGCTGTGCTCGACCGTATTATCAGTTTTATAAAATAAAGGGGGCTTATGCACATGAAACTAATCATGGCAGTTATCCAAGACAAGGATTCCAATCGTTTAGTAAATGCTTTGGGAGAAAAGGATTTTAAGACAACAAAGCTTGCTTCAACTGGTGGTTTTCTGAAGGAGGGTAATACCACCCTGATGATTGGATGTGAAGACCAAGAAGTAGATAATGCCTTAGACATTATTAAGGATAATTGTTCGCATCGTGAACAGATGGTCGCACCAATCTCCCCAATGGGAGGAAATGCAGATTCCTATATTCCGAAGCCAGTTAAAGTTGAGGTTGGTGGAGCAACGGTATTTGTACTTCCAGTCGAATCATTTTTACAGTTTTAATAAATAAGTGTATTACCTCTAAGAAAGGGGCTGGACCAATGAAAATTACAAACGAAATACAAGCTAATTTAGAGCCGAAATATGCGCGTAAAGCAAGTGCAGATAAACAGGCTTTCAGTCAAATGGTTCAGTCCCAAACACAAAGTTTAAAGCATCAAGAATTACAACAGCTTGTTAGTAATATTTCGAAGCAAGGAAATAAGCTTGCTCGTTATCGATCATTTCGTGAACTGGCCGCATTTAAACGAATGGTGAAAGGGTTTCTGCAGAGGACAGTTTATGCTGGATATGCCTTGGATAAATCACATCATTTCGGTTTAGATGGACAAACTCGGAAGTTAGCAATCGTTAAGCAAGTCGATGAAAAGCTAATCAAACTTACAGAGGAAATTATGAACCAGGAAAAGAAGACAGTAGATATCCTAGCACTTATCGGAGAAATTAAAGGATTACTGATTAATATATATACGTAAGGGAAAAAGCGGAGGCGCCCGGTTAGTGACGTACGGACTGTACTTATCGTGTCATGATGTGGGGAAGTCTCGCTAGTCGTTGTGTGCTGGAGCTGGGCGCGGCTGTTCCAGTACAAGGAATTATGGAGTCAAATCATTATATCTAAGTAAGAAGTTAAAGCTTAAGGACGGATACATATGAAAACATGGTCTCAGGTGGCCGAAGTGCAACCACTAGCAACACGTATTATAACAAATAGCATTAAAAAAGATCGGATTTCTCATGCGTATTTGCTCCAAGGCGAAAGAGGAACAGGTAAAGGAGCAATTGCTTTACTCATTGCCAAAGGCCTGTTCTGTCAAAACAAATCAAGCGTAGAGCCGTGCAATGAATGCAATAACTGCAAACGAATTGATTCACATAATCACCCTGATGTACATTGGATTGAGCCTGATGGACAATCGATTAAGATTGAACAAGTGCGTAATTTGCAGAAAGAATTTACGTACTCAGGCCTTGAATCAAATCAAAAGGTATATGTGATTAAGGATGCAGACACATTGACTGTAAATGCCGCAAACCGGATTCTGAAGTTTTTAGAGGAGCCAAGTAAAGAAACGACAGCAATTATGCTGACAGAGAATAGTCAATCGATTATTCCAACCATCCGTTCACGCTGCCAAGTTATTGATTTAAAGCCACTCCACGCTGCTTCTTTCCAAAACCAACTAATCGAGCAGGGGATGGAAAAAAATCAAGCCGTGCTCATCAGCGCCCTCACGAATAATTTAGATGAGGCCTTTAGATGGAGCGGAGATGCGTGGTTTGCAGAAGCTAGAAAACTAATGGTACAATTAATAGAAATGTTTACCACAAAGCCTGAAGACGTTTATCTCTTTATTCACAGTCGCTGGGTAGCCCACTTTAAGGAGCGACAAGAGCAGGAGCAGGGATTGGATTTATTACTTCTGGCTTTTAAAGATATTCTCTATTTCCATATTGGAAATGAGGATATGATGGTATTTTTCACCTCCAAGGATCCGCTCGTTGAAAAGGTAGCAATGTCTTTTTCCCAGGAAAATCTTGTGAATAGCTTGAATTTCGTTCTACAGGCAAAGAGGAAATTGAAGCAAAATGTTCAACCCACCTTGGTGATTGAACAACTAGCGCTTCAAATACAGAGGTGAAATGTAATGATTGAAGTTATTGGTGTCCGTTTTAAAAAAGCGGGTAAAATATATTATTTTGATCCAGGAACAGATACGATTTCCTTGGATAGTTATGTTATAGTAGAGACAATACGAGGGATTGAATTTGGGAAGGTAGTTATTACGAATAAACATGTTGATGAAGAAGATGTTGTCCTCCCATTGAAAAAAGTAATCCGTATTGCTGACGAGAAAGATAAGCTATCCGTTTTAGAAAATCAAGAGCAAGCGGACAAAGCATTTCATATATGTTCAGATAAGATTGAGCAGCATAAGCTTGATATGAATCTGGTTGAAGTAGAGTACACATTTGATCGCAATAAAATTATTTTTTATTTTACAGCAGATGGCAGGGTCGACTTCCGGAACTTAGTGAAGGATTTGGCCTCCATGTTTAAAACGAGAATTGAACTACGCCAAATTGGTGTGCGCGATGAAGCGAAAATGCTTGGTGGTATTGGACCTTGTGGCAGAATGCTTTGTTGTTCAACGTTTTTAGGGGATTTCGAGCCAGTATCAATAAAAATGGCGAAGGATCAAAATCTTTCCCTTAATCCTGCTAAAATATCTGGGTTATGCGGTAGACTCATGTGCTGTTTAAAATATGAAAATGATACGTATGAAACTGCAAAGCGTGATTTGCCGGATATTGGCGAAGCAATTGTAACGCCATATGGAAAAGGAAAAGTAGTTGGTCTCAATATACTTGAGCGGCTCATCCAAATCGAAATTCCGGAAAAAGAACGCGTTGTTGAATATACTTTAGATGAATTAATAGATGAAGGAATTTTAGCGCAAGCCACAGAATGATGAGGTGAGTGGGCGTGAGGAACAGAGAAATTTTTGACCAGGTTTCGGATATGGAAAAGCAAATTGGTGAACTGTATGAACAGCTTGGTGATTTAAAGGGGCGATTAAGTGAGTTGCTCGAGGAAAATCATCGATTAGCTGTAGAAAATCACAATTTGCGTAATCATCTCGATCATCAAAAGGAAGCTGCGGATGAAGCGTCAGATAAGAAAACTTCCAAAGGTAGCTTCCCTGGTGAAGGGTATGATAATCTTGCTAGATTATATGAAGAAGGTTTTCATATATGTAATCTGGAATTTGGAAGCCCAAGGAGAGATGAAGACTGTATTTTCTGCCTTGACTTTTTTGAGAAAACAAAATAAAAGCTTTTTTGCATACGTGCAACGAAGGTATTCGCATAGGGAGACACGAACTCCAACTTAGAAGGGATCCTTAGAAAGCAAAGAACGACCATCTAAGGATCTCTTTAACGGATGCCACGTTTTTTAAATGAAGGCTATTACTGCTGTCTCGATATATGTCCGAGGCAGCTTTCTTTTCATTAGACAGTTTTTTGAACAACGTTAAATAGTAAGGAGTTAACCATGGTACAATTATTTAATGACGAACGTATGGATTATTTGTTAAATGATGAGCAGATGCAAATTATCCAAAGCCCAACAGCTTTTGCCTTTTCCCTGGATGCAGTATTACTTGCTCATTTTGCCTATGTGCCCGTAAAGCGAGGGAAAATATTGGATTTATGCACCGGCAATGGTGTCATTCCCCTGCTCCTATCAAAAAGAACAAACGCTGAAATAACAGGTGTAGAAATTCAAGAGCGGATTTTTCATATGGCAGAAAGGAATGTGGAGTTAAATAAACTTTCCAATCAGTTAATGATGCTACAAGGCGATTTAAAGGAAATGCAGCCGATACTCGGACAGAGCAGTTTTGATGTCGTTACGTGTAATCCTCCATATTTTAAAACACCTTCCCGTACAGAACATAATCATAATGAATTTTTGACGATTGCTCGGCATGAAGTATTTTGTACGTTAGAAGATGTTGTAAAAGCTTGTAAATTACATGTTCGACCAGGCGGTAAAGTCGCGATGGTCCATCGACCAGGGAGACTCGTTGATATAATAGAGCTTTTTAGAAAGTATAAATTAGAACCAAAGCGTATGCAGCTTGTATATCCGAAGCGGGAAAGGGAAGCAAATATGCTTTTAATTGAAGGTGTCCGGGATGGGAAAGCAGACTTGAAAATCCTGCCGCCATTATATATCTATGAAGAGGACGGTACGTATACCAAGGAAGCAGAGGAAATTATTTATGGTATGTGAACATGTTGTCTACATTCTTCGATGCAAGGATGGTTCACTTTATACAGGATATACAAATAATTTAGAGCGTCGCTTAAACATGCATGAAACTGGTAAAGGTGCGAAATATACACGTGGAAGAGGGCCTTTTCAAGTTGTATTTGTGGAACGTTTTTTGACGAAGGAAGCAGCGATGCAACAGGAATATCGGATTAAACAGCTTTCACGAAATGAAAAAAAGCTGCTGATTCAGGAAAAGCAGAAGGAGACGTTGTAATATGAACATTCAAAAGAGCTTTGACGATGAAAAAGCAGGCGTTTTATACGTTGTTCCAACACCGATTGGTAACCTTGAGGATATTACCTATCGCGCGCTGAAAATTCTAGAATCTGTTAGTTTAATTGCAGCCGAAGATACAAGAAATACAAAAAAGCTTCTAAATCATTTTGAGCTTACAACGCCTTTGATTAGTTATCATGAACATAATAAAGTAGCTAGGGAAGAGCAGCTATTGGAAAAAATCAAGCGTGGCGAATCAATCGCTATTGTAAGTGATGCCGGAATGCCGACGATTTCGGATCCTGGGGTTGAAATTGTTCAAGCTGTAATTGAAGAAAATCAAAACGTCGTCGTCCTGCCAGGTGCAAATGCTGCATTATGCGGCTTAATTGGTTCTGGTTTACCAACAGATGAATTTTATTTTTATGGATTTTTACCAAGAAAGAAGAAGGATAAAGCGTCTGAGTTGGATCGTTTAAAACGGTTGAAAGCAACATTGCTCTTTTATGAGTCTCCATATCGAATAAAGGATACGTTAAAGATAATTCATGAACAGCTTGGAAATCGGAATATCGCAATTGCCCGTGAATTGACGAAACGATTTGAAGAATTTGTTCGGGGAGCTGTGGAGGAATTAATTGAGTGGGCTGAAAGTCAGGAAATGCGCGGTGAATTTGTGCTCGTCGTCGAAGGGTCAACCCTTGCTGCAGAGGAAGAAGCCGATAACTTATGGTGGGAATCATTATCTGTTGTTGCGCATGTTAATCATTATATTGAAGAAAAAGGATTTTCGAGTAAGGATGCAATCAAGCAAGTGGCGGTTGATCGAAATATTCCAAAACGCGATGTTTACCAGATGTATCATATTGGATGAGCAAGTTGAAAGGTGAAAGGATATTTCAAGATTATAAATAAAATTAATGAATTTTTACTTCATCCACTAAAAAAGAGAGTTGACGTGCTATCAACAAGCGTCAGCTCTCTTTGTGATTGTAGTTTTAGTTTATTCCTGGTTTGGAGACTTGCGCCAACTATTTTAAGCGCGATTGAATTTCTTCTAAAAGTGCGTGTGCGCCTTCTGGGCTAACGACAAGCTTTCCATGAGCTAGAGACAGATTATCGTCCGAAATTTCGCCTGTAATTTGGCAAGTCATATTTGGCTTATATTTCTTAAGGACAATTTTATCATTGTCTACGTAAATTTCCATTGTATCTTTTTCATGGATATCTAGTGTGCGTCGAAGTTCAATAGGTATGACTATTCGCCCTAGTTCATCAACTTTACGTACAATACCAGTAGATTTCATTATTTTCCTCCCCCAAGGTTTGGGAAAAAACACGAAAAAATTCTTCTCAGAAAGAAGATATTTGTGCTTTTTGCCTTAATTTTTTTCTTTGGAACAAAAAAACGCCATATTTCGACACCTATATTAGCATTAGGATATCAACTATTGATTATTCTGTCAACAAATTTTAGTATTAGTGGGAAAATTTATTTATCTAAATAATCGGTTTAATATGTTGGTTAACTATAATAATAAATACATACGAAGTTGCTTTTTTTAACTAGCTTAAGCGCCCGAGGCTTAGCGAGACTATCTTCAACTTATGAGACGTTATATACTTTTGTTCTATTACACAGCATTTGGCAAATTGCGTTATAATAGCTACAATAGATTTTATAAAATAATTTGGTTTGGACCTAGGAGGTAAATGCATGTCACAGGATAGAAAGACTTTTTATATAACGACCCCAATTTATTACCCGAGCGGAAAGTTACATATTGGGAATGCCTACTCAACGATTGCTTGCGATGTGATGGCACGTTATAAGAGAATGACAGGGTTTGACGTTTTCTACCTAACAGGTAGTGATGAACATGGGCAAAAAATTGAAAACAAAGCGAATGAGTTAGGCATTACGCCACAGGAATATGTTGATGGTATGGCTGAGAGCATGCAGGAGTTATGGAAACTGCTTGATATAAGCAATGATAAATTTATCCGCACAACGGATCAGACACATAAACAGGTAGTTGCCGATATTTTTGAACGCTTTTTAGAACAAGGAGATATTTATTTAGATGAATATGAAGGCTGGTATTCGATTCCAGACGAAACGTTCTATACGGAAACACAATTAGTCGATGTAGAGCGTGATGATGCCGGAAATGTTATTGCTGGAAAATCACCAGATAGCGGGCATCCGGTGGAATTGATTAAAGAGGAATCGTATTTCTTTAGAATGAGTAAGTATGCGGATCGCCTGCTGGATTATTACAATACACATGCAGACTTTATTCAACCGGAATCTCGTAAAAATGAGATGATTAACAACTTTATTAAACCAGGATTAGAGGATTTAGCGGTATCGCGTACCGTTTTCTCTTGGGGAGTGAAAGTACCGAGCAATCCGAAGCATGTTGTCTATGTATGGATTGATGCCTTATCTAACTATATAACGGCATTAGGCTACGGAACAGATAATCAAAGCCTATTTAATAAATATTGGCCAGCAGATGTGCATATGGTTGGAAAAGAAATCGTTCGTTTCCACACAATTTATTGGCCAATTATGTTAATGGCACTTGACTTACCATTACCAAAGAAAATCTTTGGCCATGGCTGGTTACTAATGAAAGACGGCAAAATGTCGAAATCAAAAGGAAATGTTGTTTATCCAGAAATGCTTGTGGAGCGCTATGGTTTAGATGCTCTGCGCTATTACCTAATGCGTGAAGTGGCATTTGGAAGTGATGGCATCTTTACACCAGAGGATTTTGTTTCGCGAGTTAATTATGATTTAGCGAATGACTTAGGGAACCTATTAAATCGTACGGTAGCGATGATTAACAAATATTTTGACGGCGAAGTTCCTGCACTCGATGGAAATGTCACAACTTTTGATGAAGATTTGAAGGCTACAGCAGAAAAAACAATTGCTGATTATCAAGAAGAAATGGAGAACATGCAATTTAGTAGTGCCCTAAGCCATGTTTGGACATTGATTTCCCGTGCGAACAAGTATATCGATGAAACAGAGCCTTGGAAGCTTGCTAAGGAAGCAGATAAGCAGTCAGAACTTTCTAGTGTTATGGCTCATTTAGCTGAAAGCTTACGTGTTTCTGCAATTCTTTTACAGCCATTCCTGACGCATGCGCCGAAGGAAATATTTGCGCAACTAGGTATCCATGATGATGCTGCAGGTGATTTTGCAACTGTTCATTTCGGTCATTTCCCAGGAAATACGAAAGTTATAGCGAAAGGGACACCAATCTTCCCGCGTTTGGATATCGATGAGGAAGCTGGTTATATTCGTGAACAAATGGCTGGTGGAACTAAGCTGGAAGAGGAAGAAGCTAGTGATTGGGACCCAACGGAAACAGAACTTGTTTCAACGAAGGATAAGCAAATTAAATACGATGATTTTGATAAAGTCGAATTAAAGGTAGCTGAGGTGATTGATTGCAGCAAAGTGGAAGGTGCTGATAAGCTGCTAAAATTCCGCCTCGATGCTGGCGACAAGGCACATCGCCAAATTTTATCAGGGATCGCTGAATTCTATCCAAACCCAGAAGATTTGATTGGGAAGAAGGTAGTTATTGTAGCGAACCTAAAACCACGAAAAATGCGCGGAGAAATTAGTCAAGGTATGATTCTTTCTGCTGAGCATGATGGTCAATTACAAGTGATTGAAGCACCAGTTAATGCTCCAAATGGATCTGAAATTGCATAACGATTAATAAATACCCTGCTGATTTCTTAGCAGGGTATTTGCAATTAGATGATCAAATTGGAGCACTTTTTTAGGGGAATGCTGATGATTAAAGGAAAAATGCTGAAGTTTACATTATAATTATTGAAGTTCACAATAGTAGCCAGGAGGAGTGACAGTCCGAGCCAGCGCACTAACTCTAAGCTTAACAATTTACAAATGAAAAGGATGAAAAATATGCTATTTGATACACATGTCCACTTAAATGCAAGACAATTTGCAGAAGACCTGCCAGAAACAATCAGTCGGGCGTTAGATGCAGGTGTTACGCGAATGGTTGTTGTTGGATTTGACCGAGAAACGATTCCACTTGCAATCAAAATTGCAGAACAGAATGAAAATATTTATGCAGCTGTTGGCTGGCATCCAGTCGATGCGATTGATATGACAGAGGGAGATCTTGCTTGGATTGAGGAATTATCGGCCCATCCAAAGGTTGTAGCCATTGGTGAAATGGGGCTGGATTATCATTGGGATAAATCCCCGAAGGACGTACAAAAGGAAGTATTCCGAAAGCAAATCCATTTAGCTAAAAAGGTAAAGATGCCAATTATTATCCATAACCGTGAGGCAACAGAAGATATTATCGAGGTTTTACAAGAAGAAGATGCGAAGGAAGTTGGAGGAATCATGCATTGCTATAATGATTCCATAGATTATGTCCAAGCATGTCTGGACATGAATTTCTATATTTCACTTGGCGGCCCTGTTACGTTTAAAAACGCACCATTACCGAAAGAGGTTGCAAAGCAGGTACCACTAGACAGATTATTAATTGAGACAGATGCACCTTATCTCGCACCACACCCAAATCGCGGGAAGCGTAATGAGCCGGCGTATGTAAAATTAGTAGCGGAAAAAATTGCTGAATTAAGAGGAATAAGCATTGAAGAAATTGGTGAAGCTACAACCCGAAATGCATGTAATTTATTTGATGTGAAGTAAAATAACAGTAATTTTATGTAACAATACGCCCTAAATATGGAAGGAAAAAGGAGACTGATAACGCTAGCAGTCTCCCTTTTATTTCAATTATGTAACATAGAATAACATTGATTTATCAAGGTTAAATTTGTTTTTGTAGACTCAATTCCATAGAAAATAAAAAATGCGTAATATAACTGTAAATGAATCGTAACCCCAGTGGCTTTGACTTTGCCACTCTCTGTTTATATAATCAATTGGGAATAAGGGGGCAGGCACATGGAATTAGTTCATAAGCTTTTGCCGGCATCGAAAAAGAAGCTGGTTATTTCAAGTATTGGTGTTTTAGCACTTGTTTTATTTTCAGTGTTTGTACTAGTGGAAGCAACGAAAGCTGAAGTAGTAATGACAGACAACGGAGAAATACAAACAATCAGCACAAACTCAAATACAGTTGGAGACTTGCTTCAAGAACTAGGAATAACTGTTGGAACGTACGATTTCTTATCTCATGGTGAGGCAGAATCCATTGAAGATGGAATGGAAATAACGTATAAGACTGCAAAGCAAATTACAGTAAGTATTGATGGTAAAGAACAGGTTTATTATACAACTGCAGATACAATTGAAGATTTCCTAAGTGAACAAGATTTATCTTTCCAAGAACGTGATGAAATATCTCATCAGCCAGCAGAGGTAACGGAAGATGGCTTACATATCGAGGTTGAGAAGGCATATCAGGTAACTATCAATGACGGCGGCGAAAAGAAAAAGGTCTGGACAACAGGTGGAACAGTAAACGATCTGCTAAAGGAAGCTGATATAGACTATGAAAAAGACTCGGATGATCGAATCACCCCAGCGCTTGATGAAGAAGTAACCAAAGGGAAAACGATTGCCATTGTACGTGTAGCTATCGAAGATGAAGAAGTTACAGAAACCATCGCATTTGACATAGAAGAACGTCAAGATAGCTCGCTTTTAAAAGGGGAAGAGAAGGTTATTTCAGAAGGTGAAGAAGGCACGGTTACAAAGCGTTTTAAAGTAACCAAGGAAAACGGTGAGGAAGTAAGCCGTGAATTAGTTAGTGAAGATGTAAAAGAAGAAAGTGTTACGCGTGTGGTAGCAGTTGGTACAAAGGAAGAAGTCCAGGAGTCAAATCTTGTTACACTTGCTAATGAAACACCAAAGGACAGTAGTCAAGACGGGGAAACAATAACAGTGACAGCAAGTGCATTTACGTCAGAATGTGGTGGATGTTCAGGTGTAACAGCTACAGGAATTAATTTGGGAGCTAATCCGAATATGAAAGTAATTGCTGTGGACCCGAATGTAATTCCACTTGGATCGAAGGTATGGGTTGAAGGCTATGGAGAAGCAATTGCAGGTGATACAGGCGGGAATATAAAAGGAAATCGCATCGATGTCCATGTACCATCCAAATCTGATGCTTATTCATGGGGAGTGAAAACCGTTCAAGTTAAGGTGTTGAATTAATAAGATACGTTTTTATCATACTATGAAGGTTTGTTGTAATCTCTACTGTGAAGTTTCACTTTATAAA
Organism: Oceanobacillus sp. FSL K6-0127; assembly: GCF_037983385.1. Lineage (NCBI taxonomy): Bacteria > Bacillati > Bacillota > Bacilli > Caryophanales > Bacillaceae > Oceanobacillus > Oceanobacillus sp. FSL K6-0127. Next base: position 587,002 of record NZ_CP150287.1, read on the forward strand.
CGATAGAATAAAATGCTCTTATCATGCTAAAATGGTAAGAGCATTATTTTATTATAGAAGGTGCTTAAAAAGTCCAGTATTTTTGCTTAAAATACTCCGGTCATCTAACATTTTTAGAACCGTATAAAGATAAAGCAGTGGAGGAAATCGATTGAAAATAAAAGAAATTATTGTTGTTGAAGGAAGAGACGACACAACGAAAGTTCAACAAGCAGTTGACGCAGATACAATAGAAACGAATGGATCAGCTATTAATAAAGAGACGTTAGCTCGAATAAGACATGCGAAAGAAAAGCGCGGTGTCATTATTTTTACAGATCCAGATTATCCTGGTGAGCGTATCCGCCATATTGTCGATCAAGCTGTTCCAGGGTGTAAGCATGCTTTTCTTACGAGAGATCAAGCAAGGGCCAAGCATCCGAAAAATAAAAGTCTCGGTATTGAACATGCTAGTATCGAAACGATTCGGCATGCACTAAAAAAGGTATATGAATTAGCAGATATACGCGAAAGTGAGATTGAAAAAGCAGATTTAATTGAACATGGTTTGATTGGTGGACGGGAAGCAAGCATACGACGGGAGAAACTTGGTGAATTCTTGCAAATCGGGCATACGAATGGAAAGCAGCTGCTGAAACGACTAACACAATTCCAAATAACAAAAGCACAATTTGAGCAAGCTATAAAAGTGATCCAACAGGAGGAAAAGGATGTCTAAAAAATATATAGCAACTCCTTCAAGAACGAAAGAGATTTTAAATAAATACAAGTTCTCTTTTAAAAAGAGTCTTGGACAAAACTTCTTGGTAGATGTCAATGTATTAGAGAATATTATTAAACATGCTGGGATTGATGAAGCAGCTGGTGCAATTGAGATTGGACCAGGGATGGGGGCGTTAACGGAACAGCTGGCAATTCATTCAGACAAGGTTGTAGCTTTCGAAATTGATCAGCGGCTCTTGCCAATCTTGAAGGATACGCTTCACGATTATTCCAACGTAGAAGTTATTCATCAGGATATTTTAGAAGCGGATGTGGAAACTGTTATTCGTACACATTTCAAACCAGATCAGCCAATTCATGTTGTTGCAAATCTGCCTTATTATATTACGACACCGATTTTAATGAAGCTTGTTCGTGATAGATTACCGGTAACAAGCTTGACTGTTATGATTCAAAAAGAGGTTGCAGAACGAATGGCTGCAAAGCCGAATAGTAAGAGCTATGGATCACTGACCATTGCCGTTCAGTATTACACAGAGGCGAAAGTTGTTATGACCGTACCGAAAAGCGTGTTTATGCCACAGCCAAATGTGGATTCGAGTATTTTGCAGCTTGTAATAAGGGAAAAGCCTCCGGTTGAAGTAGTAGATGAAGATTTCTTTTTTGAGCTTGTGCAAGCATGCTTTGCGCAAAGAAGAAAGACATTGCGCAATAACCTAACTAGCTTTTTTAAAGAGCAATTTACAAAAGAAGAAATTACATCGATTTTAGATACCACTGGAATCGATGGTTCCAGACGGGGTGAATCACTTAATATGGAAGAGTTTGCCTTACTTTCGAATACATTTTATAAAAATAAATAATGCAAAAAAGCTATTGTTGTATTGCTGTGACAATAGCTTTTTTGACAAATAAAAAAATTTAAATCTTCTCTATCATTTATCTTTGTTTTCTAACGTCCACGAGCTCCCCAGATTTCCTCAGGTCCTTACGAAGTGTATTTATGTAGGGATTCTTCCTTTTTAAATTTTCATGAACGCCCATGCCTGATATTTCTAAGCACAGGCTTCTAGGCCATCACATAGTCTATAGAATAACCGAAGGCTAAGAGGTGGATATATGGGCATAACTATTGGAGAACTTGTTACACGTAGTTCCTATCAGCATGACCTGCTATTCCGTGTAGCCGCAATAAATAAAAACACAGCAATTTTACATGGTGCAGAAATGCGACTTGAGGTAGATGCTCCACTTCATGATCTTGTTGTAGCAAAGCGTCAGGATGTAGAAAGGCGGCAACAGAAGGAAAAGGAGAAAGAAGAATTTTCCTATCGATTATTTCGTCAGGATTATCAGTTGATGAAGGAAAAAAGAATGTACCATTCAACGGATGGTTATTTGAATAATGCCAAATTTTTTCAGCTCCCTGCGAAGGTCCTCCATTTAGATGGAGACCCGATGTACTTAAGAAAATGTATTTCCCTGTACCAGCGCATTGGGTTACAGGTGCATGGAGTTCATTTAAATGAGAAAGAAATGCCGGATGAAATTGGCGGCTTAGTAGAAAGAATAGGACCGGATATTATCGTTATTACAGGGCATGATGCTTATTCAAAAAATAAAGGATTTAAAAATGACTTACGAGCCTATCGTCATTCTAAATATTTTGCCGAAACTGTACGAGAGGCAAGGAGGAAAAGCTCTAATTTAGACCAGCTTGTTATCTTTGCAGGTGCTTGCCAATCACATTTTGAATCACTTATACGTGCTGGAGCCAATTATGCCAGCTCTCCATTAAGGGTAAATATTCATGCATTAGACCCTGTTTATATTGCGGCTAAAATAGCCTATACCCCATTTATGGAGAGTGTTAGCGTATGGGATGCATTACGCAACACGATGACGGGGGAAAAAGGAATGGGTGGAGTGGAGACGAGAGGTCTACTTCGTACAGGTTTGCCTTATTTAGAAAATGGTGAGGATGAGGAATAAAAGAATATTGCTGTCCTTTCTAAACAAAGATAACTAAAAAAATACTGAAATGCCATCCGCGTCCAAGAAGCGTTCAATCTGCAGGGGACTTCTCTCACCTCGTTACATCGCTAACTGGGCGCTTCTGCTTTTATAGTAAGGGGTGAGTATTCAAAAGGAATTTAGCACCGCGAAATGGTGTATTTAAATTTATGCTAAAGTTCGATAAAAATTTTCGGCAAAATTATACATAAATTGTTAACATATGCAAATAATATAAGAAATAGACAAAAATTATTGTTGACAGGTAAAAAGACTTACTGATATAATATTAAGTTTTGTTTGACTGTCGGACAAGTTTATGTTACACTATTAACTAGTGAGGTGGAGTGTAGTGGCTAAAACATTAATCGAAATTAAGCAAGGTCTTGAATGCCATGTTGGAAAGCGGTTGAAATTAAAAGCCAATGGAGGGAGAAGGAAAACGGTGATACGATCGGGAGTACTTGCAGAGACGTATCCTTCAGTCTTCATTGTTGAGCTTGACCAAGACGAAAATGCATTCGAACGTGTTTCATACAGCTATGCAGACATATTGACAGAGACGGTAGAATTAAAATTTTTAGATGAACGGAATAAAGCGTTATTAATGGAACAGTAGACAGTTGTCTGCTGTTTTTTATTGGAAAAAAGTGTGAAATTTAATCGGTGTTTTTAGCTGCCAAAATTCCAAAGTGCGGGCTAGTCTGTACACCACTAATTAGGCACTTCTGCTTTTGTCCTAAAAGGTGTAACTTTCCATTGTTTCATACTTCTTACTCGTTTTGATTTAGCATATAGACATAAACTAAGCATGTCGTAAGGGTAAACTAACTTAAAATGGAAAGGGGCTGTTCTTTCGTGGGAAGACGTAGAGGAATGATGTCAGACCAGTTGAAAGAAGAAATTGCTAAGGAGTTAGGGTTTTACGACACTGTCCAACAAGAGGGCTGGGGTGGCATTAAAGCGCGTGATGCAGGTAATATGGTGAAACGCGCAATTGAAATAGCCGAGCAGCAAATGCAAAGGGGCAAATCCTAAGGGGTTTGCTTCTTTTCATATTTAGTTAAAAAGTCGACCGTTTTTTAGGAAGTGAAAACCATTTGCACTCAATCTTCACCCTTTCACATGCCTTTCAAAACTTGACCTAACTTCAATCTGGTCGCCTATGCTTTTTTAATATGGTACAATTATTTATATTTTTTAGTACGTGGCAAGGTAGGTGACGTTAATGACAATAATATTGGAAAAAGCTCCTGCAAAAATTAATTTATCCCTTGATGTATTAAGAAAACGAACGGATGGGTATCATGATGTAGAAATGATTATGACGACGATTGATTTAGCTGATCGCATTGAATTGTATGCTTTGGAAGAGGATAAAATTGTGATAGCTCTTGAAAGCAGGTATGTACCAAATGATGAACGGAACTTGGCATATAAGGCCGCACGTGCTTTTAAAGATACCTATGGAATTAAGACAGGTGTCCATATTAATATGGAAAAACATATACCAGTGTCAGCAGGTCTTGGCGGGGGGAGTACAGATGCGGCAGCAGTACTCAGAGGGCTCAATCGATTATGGTCATTAGACATCTCACTCGATGAGTTGGCAAAGCTTGGCTCTACAATTGGTGCGGATGTGGCGTTTTGTATCTATGGTAACACCGCAATTGCGCGAGGTTATGGAGAAAAAATCGAAAAGCTACCTTCTCCACCCCCTTGTTGGGTAGTATTAGCAAAGCCGGATATTGGTGTATCGACGAAGACAATTTTTGGCCAAGTGAACGTGGACAAACTTACCCATCCTAATACAAATCAAATCCTGCATGCAATCGAAAAGCAGGATTTCAATAACCTTTGCAGGCATATTGGCAACTCCTTAGAATCTGTTACGTTTAAGCTCCATCCAGAGGTGGAACGTATTAAAGAAACAATGATTCAAGCAGGTGCTGCTGGTGTTTTAATGAGCGGGAGTGGACCTACGATTTACGGATTGGTTGAGCACCAAAGTAAAGCAAAGCGAATCTATAACGGAATGCGCGGATTTTGCGACGAGGTTTACCTTGTTCGATTATTAGGGTAAATATTGCCAAAAAACGTATGAAAATGGTATATTATTAATTAAATATACGGTTTTGAGGTGTGAAAATGAAAAGAAGTAACCGGTTAGTTGTTTTGACTGATTTCTTTCTGGAGAACCCACGGAAACATATACAATTACCTTATTTTGTAAGGTTATGTGATACAACGAAGTCTTCTATTAGCGAAGATTTAGATATAATACATGCTGTTTTTCAAAGTCAAGGCATGGGATATCTGCAACGATCCACTGGTGCTGGTGGAGGGGTGAAGTATATCCCTGAATATTCGCAGGAAAATAATATGCAATTTATTGAGGAGTTACGAAAAAAATTAGAAGACCCGAGCAGAATATTGCCAGGGGGATACCTTTACATGAGCGATTTACTTGGTGACCCACAGACCGTCAGAGAAATCGGTCGTGTATTTGCTTCGAAGTTTTCCAAAATGGATATTGATGTGATTGTAACAGTAGCAACGAAAGGGATTCCTTTGGCATATGCTGTTGCATCTTTCTTGAATGTACCAGTAGTCATTGCAAGAAGGGACCCCAAGGTGACAGAAGGATCATCGGTTAGTATTAACTATGTATCTGGTTCGTCTAGGAAAATACAAACAATGGTCTTACCAAAACGCAGTCTGGAAGAAGGGGCAAATGTTTGCATCATCGATGACTTCATGAAAGCTGGCGGAACAATTACAGGTATGATTAATCTGTTATCTGAGTTTGATGCCCATGTTCAAGCGATTGGTGTACTTGCAGAAGCAGACGACGAAGAAGAAGAACGAATTGTCGATCATTACACATCACTTGTTAAAATATCAAATGTAGATATGCGACATCATACGATTGAAATTCAAGCAGGGAATTTTGTGGAAGATCTCACCAATTTTGAATGATCCCGATTGAAAGATGGCAATTTATGAATGAATCCACCTTTTTCTAAAAAAACATCCTATATTTAAAATATTTAACTTTTTTTATATTTTAAGCAGGATTTTAAATTCTTTTGTTGAACTAGTTACAGTAAGTTCAAATGGGAAAAGGTGGTGAAACATCATGGAAGTAACAGACGTTAGATTACGCCGCGTTAATACAGAGGGCAGAATGCGAGCAATTGCATCTATCACGTTAGATCAGGAATTTGTTGTTCACGATATCCGTGTCATTGATGGAAATAACGGGTTGTTTGTGGCAATGCCATCTAAAAGAACTCCTGATGGGGAATTTCGCGATATTGCACACCCGATAAACTCTGGTACTCGTTCTAAAATTCAAGATGCGGTGCTGGAAGAATATCGCCGGGCAGGAGAAAGTGAAGTTAAATACGAAGAGGCGGGAGCTTCCTAAATCGTCATGACTATATTAAAAAGGGGTCTAATCTGTTCTAGGTTAGCCTTTTTTCTTTGTGGTAAGCTAACTGGTAATATATTCCGAAATATACCTGTCATATTTTTTATTACAATTGGCAGAAGGACTGAATACGCCTTATATAAAAAAGCTCTCCGTATATAAAAAACATCTCCCCTGATTCAAAACAAACCAAATTAGTGAAATCAACATAGGTTGAATAGCTCTGTTTCATATGAGTTCCTCCCCCTAACCTGTTGAAATCAAACGTTTTTTACGATATATTTTAAAATGGATAATTAGAAAACCTGGAGGTTACCTTATGAATAATCGTTATGCTGTTATTCTGGCGGCAGGGCAAGGAACGAGAATGAAATCAAAGCTTTATAAAGTATTGCACCCTGTCGCTGGACGTCCGATGGTAAAGCATGTAATAGATCAGTTAAATACCGTACATTTAGATAAAATGATAACTATTGTTGGCTTTGGCGCTGAACAGGTAAAAGAGCAAATTGGGAACGTCAGTGAATTTGTTATACAAGAAGAGCAGTTAGGTACAGGCCATGCGGTGTTGCAAGCGGAGGATTTGCTTAAAACAAAACAAGGTACAACTATTGTTGCTTGTGGTGACACGCCTTTAATCACGGGAGAGACCTACCAAGCATTATTCGCCTATCATGAACAGCAAGGTGCCAGCGCAACAATTTTGACAGCTAAGACAGAAAATCCGGCAGGTTATGGCAGGGTTATTCGCAATGAATCAAGCGAAGTAGAACGAATTGTCGAGCACAAGGACGCAACTGAATCAGAGCTTCTTGTTAACGAAATCAATACTGGAACCTACTGTTTTGATAATGAGGCGCTTTTTGCTGCATTACAAGAGGTTTCCAATGATAATGCACAAGGTGAGTATTATTTGCCGGATGTCATCGAAATTCTGCGAAATAAAGGCCAGAAAATTAGCGCTTATTTAACGCCAGATTTTGATGAAACATTAGGGATTAATGATCGAGTTGCACTTGCACAAGCAGAAAAGACAATGAAAAAGCGTATTAATGAAATGCATATGCGAAACGGTGTCGCGATTATCGACCCAGATAATACATACATTGAGCCAGATGTTGTGATTGAATCTGACGCTATCATTCACCCCGGAACAGTTTTAAAAGGAACGACGACGATTAAAGCAAATGCAGAAATTGGACCAAATAGTGAGGTTAACAATTGTTATATTGGAGAAAGTACGGTTGTTAAACACAGTGTAGCAAACGAAAGCAGAATTGGAGATCGTGTTAACATTGGCCCATTCGCACATATAAGGCCAGACTCAACTATCGGAAACGATGCAAAACTAGGTAACTTCGTAGAAATAAAAAAGACATCACTTGGTGATAATAGCAAGGTTTCGCACCTAAGTTATATTGGTGATGCAAATGTAGGAAGCAATGTGAACGTTGGTTGTGGTACAATAACAGTAAACTATGATGGAACAAACAAGTTCTTGACGACAATTGAGGATGACGCATTTATTGGTTGTAACTCCAACCTTATCGCACCTGTAACGATAGGAAAAGGATCTTATGTTGCCGCAGGATCTACAATCACAGATGACGTCCCAGAAGATGCCTTATCTATCGCAAGAGCAAGACAAACGAATAAAGACGGTTACGTAGCAAATTTAAAAAATAGAAAAAAAGATTAACGGAGGTTATATTTCATGGCATCTAGCTATAAGGATTCATCGTTGAAAGTATTGTCGCTGAACTCCAACCCTAAATTAGCGCAGGATATTGCTGCCCATATTGGAACGACATTAGGAAAATGTACCGTATCCAAATTCAGCGATGGTGAAGTGCAAATCAATATCGAAGAAAGTGTTCGTGGGTGTGACGTATATGTCATCCAATCCACTTGCGCTCCCGTTAATCAGCACATTATGGAACTGTTAATCATGATTGATGCGCTAAAGCGTGCTTCAGCAAAATCAATCAATATTGTTATGCCTTATTATGGGTATGCAAGGCAGGACCGTAAAGCACGGTCACGTGAACCAATTGCAGCTAAATTGGTTGCAGACTTAATTGAAACAGCAGGTGCAAATCGTGTTATTACGCTTGACTTACATGCACCGCAAATTCAAGGTTTCTTTGATATTCCAATTGATCATTTACAAGGTGTTCCAATTTTATCAGATTACTTTGAAGCGAAAGAACTAGAAGATGTGATTATTGTTTCCCCGGATCATGGCGGAGTTACACGTGCACGTAAAATGGCAGATCGTCTAAAAGCTCCAATTGGAATTATTGATAAAAGACGTCCACGTCCAAATGTTGCTGAGATCATGAATATTATCGGGAACATTGAAGGAAAAACAGCTATTTTAATTGATGATATTATTGATACTGCAGGAACAATTACACTTGCTGCGAACGCTTTAATAGAAAATGGAGCGAAAGAAGTGTATGCTTGTTGTACACACCCTGTATTATCTGGACCTGCAATAGAGCGTATTAATAATTCACAGATCAAAGAGCTTGTCATTACGAATAGTATTCCACTTCCGGAAGAAAAGCATAGTGACAAAATTACCGCTTTATCTGTCGCACCGTTAATTGGAGAAGCAATCGTACGTGTGCATGAATTGCAATCTGTAAGTATCTTATTTGATTAATGGTTTAGATTGACCGAATTTCGGGAATTAATTGTACTAACAGTTTTTTAACTCCGTGATTTACACATATTTTGTTTAGAAATAGAGTATGAACGAAGGTGGAGGCGACTGGGTAGCGACCTATTGAGGTGAGAGAAGTCTCGCTAGTCGCTGGGAGCTGGAGCTGGATTAAAAATTGGAGGATGATGAACATGGCAGTAAAATTAAAAGCAGCGAAACGGGAAAGTCTTAAAAAATCAGCAAATAAAGAAATTAGACTAAGCGGACAAGTTCCAGCAGTAGTCTACGGGAAAAATAAAGAATCAAAGAATGTAGCAGTGGATAGTATCGAGTTATTGAAAACTGTTCGTGATGAAGGTAGAAACGCAATTATTTCCCTTGATATCGAAAATGATAGCTCGGTCGATGTCATGCTACACGAATATCAAATGGATCCAATTAATGATCAGTTAATTCACGTCGATTTCTACGTTGTAAATATGGCGGAGGAAATGGACGTGGCTGTAGCTATTCGATTAGAAGGAGAAGCGCAAGGCTCAAAAGACGGAGGCGTATTACAGCAACCGTTATATGAAGCACAGGTACGTGCAAAGCCTAGTGATATTCCGGAAGAAATCACGGTTGATGTTTCCTCTCTTGGTTTAGGAGAAGGATTAACAGTAGGTGATTTAAAAGTTACAGGAAGCTTTGAGATTTTGGAAGATCCTGAAACAACAGTTGTTACAATTGTAGCACCTGATACGATGGAAGATATTGAACAGGCTCCGGATGAATCTGCTGAACCAGAATTAGTTGGAAAAGAGCAGAATAATTCAGAAGAAGCATAACAACGATATGGAATAACAACATGTACCCTCCTTTAAGAATCTGGTAGTATATTCTTAGTAGGAGGGGTTGTTGTATTGAATCCCTCTTTAGGAGGAAGTTCAAAAAGTCCTTTTTATCCTCCTTTTGAACATACACTTTTAGGAGGATGTTAAGATGAAATGTATTGTAGGATTGGGTAATCCTGGTAAAAAATATGAAAAAACGCGTCATAATATTGGTTTTATGGTGATTGATGAATTATTGGATCGTCATCACTGGAAATTGGATAAAACGAAATTTAAAGGCGATTATGCACTGGAGAATTATTCTGGTGAAAAGCTTATACTCCTTCAACCGCAGACATATATGAATCTTTCTGGAGAATCTATTCGTCCACTAATGGATTATTATGATGTTGATTTAGAAGATGTTCTTGTAATTTATGATGACCTTGACCTTCCTTCAGGGAAGATTCGCCTTCGTCAAAAAGGAGGACATGGTGGTCATAATGGTGTAAGATCAACAATAGCTCACTTAGGAACAAAGGAATTTAAACGTATTCGTCTTGGAGTTGGCAGACCTGTATCGCCTGTTCCAGTAGTGGATTACGTGCTAGGCTCCTTTCCAAAGGAAGAGAAGGAAGATGTTGAGCGTAGCATCGGGCATGCGGCAGATGCTTGTGAGTCATGGCTGGGAGGAAAAGCGTTTGTTGAAGTAATGAATGATTATAATAATTGATACATAAGCTTATAGTAATTAGCTTCCTATAGCACATGTATAAAATAAGACCAACAGGATAAACTTTTAAGAGGTTGTTCAAAAAGTCCGGTGAAAATGACACTTCGCATTACTTCATTCCTTTTTGAATACGGACTTTAGACATTTTAATGTTTATTCGAGGTGGTAACTTATGACAATTATATATCGGTGCAGACATTGTGGGCAAACCGTTGGAAGGCTAGAGCAGAAGGTTGTCGACACAACAATGTTGGGTTTTGATCAATTAAACAAGAAAGAGCTAGAAGAAATGATCCGTTATGATGGGAATGGAAATATGCAAATACAAACGATTTGTGAAAACTGTGAGCATGCTCTAGGACAGCATCCAAATTATCATGAATTGGATTATTTTATACAATAACATACGCAGCAAAAGCTTTGGTTATGTAGACCAAGGCATTTTTGCGCTTATATATACATGTTTAAGAGGAGTTTGACAATGAAGGGTATTAATTATTATTTACAATCAAAAGAAGATATCCAGTCGATTATTAATGGAATTGACAGTGGAATGCGTGAGCAATTAATTGCGGGTCTCTCGGGATCTGCAAGAAGCATGCTTGTATCCGTAATCGATCAATCGATTAACAGGCCTGTGCTTTTGGTAACACACCAACTAGTACAGGCCCAACAGCTATATGATGACCTATCCGAGTTTATGGGCGAAGATGATGTACACTTATATCCGGTCAATGAATTGATAGCTTCTGAGATATCGATATCCAGTCCGGAATTGAGAAGTCAGCGTATTGAAGCGCTGACAGCATGGTCCCGTAAGAAATCAGGCATTCTTATTACCCCAGTAGCGGCATTAAAACGGATTTTGCCACCTAAAAGTTATTGGAGTAAGTATCAACTCCGATTTGTAACTGGGGAAGATATTGCAATTGATTCGTATTTGTCCTCACTTATCGATATGGGGTATGAACGAACCTCTATGGTTGCTACACCTGGTGAATTCAGTCGGCGCGGTGGAATTATTGATATTTATCCAATTACCGAACAACACCCGATTCGCATTGAATTATTTGATGAGGAAATTGATTCTATTCGTTATTTTGATGCAGAGACACAACGATCGCTTGATCGGGTAGAGAACGTTACAATTGGTCCTGCCACAGAACTATTGCTAACAGATGAAGATGTGCTGGCATCAGCGAATAAACTCGAGGAAGCATATGCGGCAACGCTTAAAAAAATGAAAGCATCAAGTGCAAAAGAAAAGCTCATCGAAGTCATTGAACAGGATATAAGCCGGTTAAAGAATTTAGAGCGCTTTCAGGAAATGTATAAATATATCGGTTTTCTATATGAAAACCCTGCTAGTTTATTAGATTATCTCGATTCTGATGGTCTAATCGTATTAGATGAAATGAGCAGGATTCAAGAAACAGCTACACATCTGGATATGGAAGAAGCCGAATGGTACAGCAGCTTGCTTGAGTCAGGCCAAATGGTGCGAAACAGCAGGTTTTCTCTAGATTGGGATACAGTTTTAGAGATGATGAAGCAGCAACGAATCTATATGTCTGTATTTTTACGTCATATACCAAATACACAGCCACAAAATATTATTAACTTATCGTCGCGGGCAATGCAGGAATTTCATGGCCAAATGCACTTATTTAAAACAGAGCTGCAACGATGGGAAAAGAGTGATTTCTCGGTTGTGATTCTTGCTCCGAATGAAGAGCGAGCAGAAAAAATCCATTCAATTTTAGCAGATTATGATATTGAAGCGGGCATTGCATCTGAATTAAGGTTGCCAGTAGATCAGCCAACGATAGCGATTGGAAATATTACGAGCGGGATTGAACTCCCGATGCATAAGCTATCTATTATCACGGAAAATGAGTTATTTAAAAAACGCGTTAAGCGTACACGCAAGCAGCAAAAAATTTCCAATGCGGAACGAATTAAAAGCTATCAGGAACTTAAGGTCGGTGACTATGTCGTTCATGCTAATCATGGGGTAGGGAAATACCTTGGGATTGAGACACTTGAGGTAAATAATCTGCATAAAGATTATATGCTGCTCAAGTATTCTGGAGATGACAAGCTATTTGTTCCAATTGAACAAATCGATCTTGTACAGAAATTTGTAGGCTCAGAAGGTAAAGAACCGAAAGTGTATAAACTTGGCGGAACCGAATGGACAAAGGTGAAGCGGAAAGTCCAATCATCCGTTGAAGATATTGCAGATGATTTAATCAAGCTGTATGCAGAACGAGAAGCGAAAAAGGGATTTGCCTTTTCCGAGGATACCGAAATGCAGCGGGAATTTGAGGCCTCATTTCCGTATCAAGAAACAGATGACCAGCTTCGTTGTATCGAGGAGATTAAACAGGATATGGAAAGGCAGCAGCCAATGGATCGCCTTCTCTGTGGAGATGTTGGTTACGGAAAAACAGAAGTAGCAATCCGGGCGGCGTTTAAAGCAGTAGCTGATGGGAAGCAAGTAGCGTTACTTGTTCCAACGACAATTTTAGCACAGCAGCACTTTGAAACGATTCGCGAGAGGTTTCAGGATTATCCAATCAATATTGGACTTTTAAGCAGATTCCGTACGAGAAAACAACAAACAGAGACGTTAAAAGGAGTACGCCAAGGGACTATCGACGTAGTAATTGGTACACATCGCCTTCTATCCAAGGATGTTGAATATCGTGATTTAGGTTTACTGATTGTCGATGAGGAACAGCGTTTTGGTGTAAAGCATAAAGAGAAAATTAAGCAATTGAAAACGAATGTTGATGTATTAACTTTAACAGCAACCCCAATTCCAAGAACATTGCATATGTCGATGCTCGGTGTTCGAGATTTATCTGTTATTGAAACACCACCGGAAAACCGTTTCCCAATACAAACCTATGTGATGGAGCACAATCCGCTTTTTGTTCGAGAGGCGATTGAACGCGAGATGGCACGTGGTGGGCAAGTGTTTTATCTCTATAACCGTGTTGAAAACATTGACAAGGTTGCTCGTGACATTGGGATGCTTGTCGATGATGCCCGAATTGCAGTTGCACATGGTCAGATGAATGAAACAGAGCTTGAAAATGTTATTTTTGGTTTCTTAGAAGGTGAATATGATGTGCTTGTCAGTACAACGATTATTGAGACGGGTGTAGACATTCCGAATGTTAATACACTAATTGTCAGTAATGCTGACCGAATGGGGCTCAGTCAGTTGTATCAATTAAGAGGACGTGTTGGGCGTTCGAATCGTGTTGCGTATGCATACTTTACGTATCAAAAGGATAAAGTTCTGACAGAAGTTGCCGAAAAGCGCCTGCAGGCAATCAAGGAGTTTACAGAACTTGGTTCGGGATTCAAGATTGCAATGCGTGACCTTTCTATTCGTGGAGCAGGTAACCTGCTTGGTGCACAGCAGCATGGATTCATTGATTCTGTTGGGTTTGATATGTATTCACAAATGCTTAAGGATGCTATTGATGCACGGAAGGCTGGGAAGGAAATAGAGGATATTACACCGTTTGAGCCTGAGTTAGCACTTCAGATTGATGCCTATATTCCAGATGGGTATATTAAAGATGAGAAACAGAAAATTAATATTTATAAGCAATTCCAAGCGATGGATTCTGCTGAAGATGTTTCGGAGCTTAAGGATGAATTAATTGACCGTTTTGGCGATTACCCAGTAGAGGTAAGCAAACTTTTCACAGTGTCTTCTCTAAAAATGTATGCCAAAAGAGAACGTGTCGAGTCCATTACAGAACGGAACAAAAAAATTGTCATCCTTGTCGATGATGCGCGTAGTCAGCAAATTGACGGTTCAAAGGTATTTGAAGTGGCGAATACGTTTGGGCGTAATGTCGGCTTAGGGACAGAAAGCAATAAATTGAAAATTGCCTTTAAGTGGACGAGTGAAACAGAACACAGCAGATACGATTTAGTTGAGGAATTTATCAAAAAACTAAACAGCGTTAATCGGGATAAATAAAAATACGCTTCTTCTAAAATATATTTTCCATGGAATGTATAGTTATTTTTGGATGATTTATACTAAAACCACACCTGGTGATTTTTACACGTTAAATGAGTGTTCAAAAGGAGGATAAAAAGGACCGCGGTCGGCTAAGGTCGCAACGTCCTTTGTGACGCCGACACTAGCACCTCCTGTGCCTCGAAGTTCCACGTACCGGGCTTCCACAGGATGTGGTGACTTTGACATTCGACACAGGACGTGTCGGAACTTAGTCGAAGGTCTACTGCTCTTGGAGTGTCATTTTTACCGGACTTTTTTGAACTTCCTCGTTAAGCAAACAACAAAACATGAGTAATCATCATTAGAAAGTGAGGCTGCTTAGAATGAAAGCAACAGGAATTGTACGTAGAATTGATGATTTAGGCAGAGTGGTTGTGCCAAAGGAAATTAGAAGAACGTTACGAATCCGTGAAGGAGATCCGCTCGAAATTTTCGTTGACCGAGAAGGAGAAGTTATTTTAAAGAAATATTCTCCTATTAATGAATTAGGGCACTTTGCCAAAGAATACGCAGAAGCTTTATTTAACTCGCTTCACTCACCAGTACTGATTAGTGATCGAGATGAAGTCATTGCGATTGCTGGGGAGTCGAAAAAGGATTATTTAAATAAAAGTATTGGCGATCCATTAACACAAACAATTGATAAAAGGTCGCAAGTATTTGAAGTTGATCCCACAAAATTAGAGGTTATAGAAGGGCAAGAGCAGGATCTGCAATCTTACTGTATCAGTCCTATTATTGCAAACGGAGATCCCATTGGGTGTGTAATGATATTTTCCAAAGAGGAAAAGCTTAGTAAAGTAGAGCAGAAAGCTGCCGAAACGGCTGCCGTATTCTTGGCCAAACAAATGGAATAGTACTTAATTTCATACATGCTGTCTCAGAGAGGATTTTATCCTTTGGAGACAGCTTTTTTTAATGTCAGAAAGAAAACAGAAACAACAGATAAAAGTGCGGATGATTTAAATACGCATCGGGTATTTCTTCTTTCGTTATTTGGTCCCAAACCTATGGTATACTAATAGCAAATTTAAGTTAAAGGGCGCTTACGAATGAATGAGAATGAAACAAATAAGCTGGTGAAAGGTGCATTGCTGCTCATGCTAGCAGGACTCATCAGTAAGGTATTAAGTGCGGGCTATCGAGTGCCGTTACAGAATCTAACAGGAGATATAGGATTTTATATTTACCAGCAAGTCTATCCAATTCTTGGGATCGCCATGATGCTTGCGTTGTATGGCTTTCCATCTGCTGTTTCCAAAATGACCGTGGAGTTAAAAGCAGCTGGCAAAAGCTTATCTCTTCACAGTTTTTATATTCCAGTTTTTTTGCTATTACTAGCATTGAATGGAGCAATATTTCTTTTTCTTTTTTGGAATGCAGATTCAATTGCCGGCTTGGTTGGTGATGTACAATTAACATATACATATCGGTTAGCTGCATTTGCTTTTCTGCTTGTTCCTTTTTCTGCTTTGTTACGAGGGGTTTATCAAGGAACTTACGAAATGAAGCCGAGCGCTTACTCACAAGTGATTGAGCAGCTTGTTCGAGTATGTATCATTATCGCAGCAGCAATATATGTTGCTTTTGGAAATCATTCCTTGTATGTGATTGGTCAAGCAGCTGCAATTGCATCCATTTGCGGGTCTTGTGCTGCTATTGTTATCTTGGGTATTTACGTTGCGAAGCGTCGTCCATGTTCGAGAGAGCGTTATGAAATCCCTTGGAAATATTATGTCCGCACGTTGCTGATTCTTGGGCTTGTTGCTGCATTAAACCATATGGTACTGCTCGTTATTCAGTTTGCGGATGCATTCACATTAATTCCAGGACTTAGGGAGTATGGGCTGTCCAAAATAGAAGCAATGGAAGCCAAAGGGATATTTGACCGCGGCCAACCATTGATTCAGCTTGGTACTGTGCTTGGCTCATCCTTTGCATTAGCATTACTCCCATCGATCTCCAAGCAGAAGTTAAAAGGCGACCCATCCACATTTTATCCGTATATCCGTGGTGCAATGCTATTTAGTTTTTATCTAGCTATTGGTGCGACCATTGGATTGATTGCTATTTTTCCAGAGGCGAATCGATTATTATTCCAAGATGAAAGTGGAACACAGGCATTGCAATTACTTGTACTTGCCATCTTTCTTTGCTCGGTAGCAATTACAGCGGCATCCATTCTTCAAGGCTTAGGACATATAAAACGAACTGCAGGCTTTATTCTCGTTGCCTTTTTTGTAAAATGGATCGGAAATCAGTTATTAGTACCATTATGGGGAATAGCCGGAAGTGCAATGGCTACGGTAGTTAGCTTACTTATTTTCTTTACGCTCGTCATGTATGAGCTAAGGAGAAAGTTGCCCGAGCTCCGATTGTTAAAACGCGTTCGTTTTCGAGCTCTTATTCTAGGAAGTGTTTCGATGCTTGTTTTTATAGCTCTTATGGATTGGTTATTCTCGGCACAAGCTTCTGCTTCTCGCATTGCCTTGCTCATATATATTGTATTTATTGCAGTCATTGGCGGAGTTATTTTTATCATTTGTTTGCTGCGTTTTCGAGCCTTTACGAAGGAAGAATTACGCATGTTACCGAAATCAGAACTATTTATACGTTTTTATAAAGGGAGGAATTATGATGAGTAAAATTGAAATTATCGGTCTCGGTGCCGGTGATGTGAATCAGCTGCCATTTGGTATCTATAAAAAATTAGTACATGCAGAGATGGTTGTCTATTCCCGAACATTGGACCATCCAGTTATTGAATCATTACAAGATGAAGGGGTGCGATTTGAAGCCTTTGACCATATGTATGAGGAAGAAGAGCAGTTCGGTGCGGTATATGAGCGGATAACGAATGCTCTATTGGAGCAAGCAAAAGCAGTAGAAACACTTATTTATACTGTTCCCGGTCATCCAATGCTTGCAGAAAAAACGGTCCAGCTTTTATTAGAGCAGACAGAAATTGAGGTCGAGGTTATGGGAGGGCAAAGCTATTTGGACGATTTATTCACCTCGTTAAAAATTGATCCTATTGAAGGCTTCCAATTTGTAGACGGTACGTCCTTTACTCGAAGTCAACTGGATTACCGACATCATATTATTTTTTGCCAAGTATATGATCGCTTTGTTGCTTCGGAAGTAAAGCTTTCACTTCTTGAGGATCTGCCGCCAGATTATGAAGTGATTATTGTTGAGGCTGCAGGTAGTAAACAGGAAAGCATAACGAAAGTTTCTTTGGAAGAGCTTGATCACACGATGGAGATCAGCAATTTAACGAGTGTTTATATTCCACCAGCTCCCGACAACTTATTACACCACACGTTCGATCACTTACGAGAGGTAATGGCAACATTGCGATCTCCAGATGGTTGTCCGTGGGATAGGAAGCAAACACATGAATCACTAAGGGAATATAGTATTGAAGAAGTATATGAGCTTGTTGATGCGATTGATGCTGGGGACGATAACAATATCATTGAGGAATTAGGAGATATACTAATGCACGTGATTCTCCATAGTCAAATTGGTGAGGATGATGGCTATTTTACGATAGATGATGTAATCCGCTCCGTTACAGATAAGATGATCTATCGCCACCCGCATGTATTTTCAAATACGAAGGTCGATTCTGTCGAGGATGTAAATCGAAACTGGGAAGAATTGAAGAAGGCGGAAAAGGGAGAGGAAAGGGAATCCGTGCTAGATGGTATTCCAAAACACCTTCCATCGCTTGCAAAGGCTTTTAAACTGCAAAAGAAGGCTGCAAAGGTCGGTTTTGAATGGGAAGATGTATCAGGTGTTTGGGAGAAGCTTGATGAGGAACTAAAAGAAGTCCAAGAAGCGATTGAAGAAAACACACTATTGGAAATGGAAGATGAATTTGGCGATGTATTGTTTGTGCTAGCAAATCTAGCGAGGTATTATAAAATTAACCCAGAACTAGCTTTAAACCGAGCGAATAATAAATTCCGTTCCCGCTTTACGTATATTGAAGAACAGCTTACGAAAAAGGGTATAGATATAAAGCAAGCGAGTCTTGAGGAAATGGATGCTTATTGGGATGAAGCAAAAGAAAGAGAGTGATGACCATGCGATTAGATAAGTTTTTGAAAATATCTCGAATCATTAAGCGAAGAACGTTAGCAAAGGAAGTTGCCGATCAAGGACGAATCACGGTAAACGGTAATCAAGCAAAGGCTTCAACAGTCCTTTCCAAAGGGGACGAGCTTATTATTCGATTTGGCCAGAAACTTGTAACTGTAAAAGTGAACGACTTAAGAGAAACGGTGAAAAAGGATGAAGCAGAAACGCTCTACACTATTGTGAAAGAAGAAAATGCCTGAATAAAGTTCTATACTTGTCCCTCCTATCATAAATTAATAGTGATAAGGAGGGCTTTCTATGAACTATTATGATAACAAGGAAACGGTAAATCGCGTACAAACAGAGCATATGGTAAAACTGAATAATCGAAAGAACTTGGAAATATCAGGTGTAAAAGAAGTGGATAGTTTCGATAATGAAGAATTTTTACTGGAGACAACAATGGGCTATCTAATTATACGAGGGCAAAATTTGCAGCTGAAAAACTTAGATGTGACTGAAGGAGTTGTAACGATAAAAGGTAAAATCTATGAGCTTTCCTATGTGGACGAACAGCAGCAGGAGAAAGCTAAAGGATTCTTTAGCAAGCTGTTCCGATGAGCCTGAGTATCCAGTTTCTTACGATGATTACGATGGTTTTAAGTGGCTTTTATTTGGGTATTGTACAAGAAACCTTTCGTCGGCTGACATATTATTGGAAACGAAGGGTTTTTTTAACCTATTTTTTAGAAATCAGCTTCTGGCTAACGCAAACTGCAATTATATTGTATGTATTATTTCGTGTGAATGCTGGGGAAATTAGGGTCTATGTCGTTTTAGCTTGTATTCTTGGGTTTTCCATGTACCAGGTTTTTGCGAAAAAGACGTATAAGCAGTTACTAGAATGGATAATTCGTATTGTAGCTGCAGTGTACCGCTTTTTCAATAATTTAATTCACACACTGATTATTGCCCCGATTTCATGGGTTATACGTACTCTTTTTCGTCTTGTTATTTGGGTGGTCACGGTAATTTTAACTATTATTCTCTTTATTTCGAAAATTGTTATAACCCCGTTTATATGGATTGGAAAGGGTATTTACCAATTAATTCCCGACGGTTTCAAAAAAAATTTACACAAATTAGCAGGATTTTATAGTACAATGAAGAATATATGTTATAAAGGATACAAAAAGTTGGAGAAGCTATTGTTTAAAAGGGGGTAGTGGCTTGTCATCAAAGAAAAAAACAGTAACAAGATTAGACTCGAATTATATGCAGCAGTACGACGCATACATAGAACGACAGAAACGAAAAAAGCAGCGGTTAATTCGTCGTCTTGTGTTATTTTCTATCGTAGCAGCGATTGTTATTGGGGGCTTGTCTTCATACCATATTAAACAGCGTGTAGTTCAGGCAGAGAAATTGGAGCAGTACGAACAGTTAGAGGACGAGCTGAAAGCTATGAAAGTAGAGGAAGCCAATTTAACAGAAGAAATTGAACTGTTGAATGATGAGGAATATGTGCTGGACATTGCTCGTACGAATTATTTCTTCTCGAAGAAAGGGGAATTAATCTTTAAAATCCCGAAGGAAGACCCCTCTTATTGACACTTTTTCAGTTGATGAATATACTATATGAGAACTACATTTAATCTTTTAAGGAGGAGCATTTTTTTTATGTCAATCGAAGTAGGCAGCAAGCTGCAAGGGAAAGTAACCGGAATAACTAATTTTGGAGCATTTGTAGAGCTAGAAGCAGGAAAAACTGGATTGGTCCATATTAGTGAGGTTGCTGACAACTATGTGAAAGACATTAATGAGCACTTAACTGTTGGCGATGAAGTTAAGGTTAAGGTCATTAATGTTGAGAAAGATGGTAAAATTGGTTTATCTATTAAAAAAGCGAAAGATCGACCAGTACGCCAAAAAAATCCAAGAGAACGCACTGAGAATTTTGAAGCAAAAATGAATCGTTTTCTTAAAGATTCAGAGGATCGTTTAGCCTCTTTGAAGAAGCACACGGAATCCAAACGCGGGGGTCGAGGTGCTAGAAGAGGATAGCAGTTGCTGTCTATAGACAATGCTCTAATATAAATGAAACAGGCGCTGATCATATGATTGAGCCTGTTTTTTGTTTGCCAAAAAGGTTTGGAATGGGATTATACTTCTGTTTAAGAATCTTTTATACAGAGAAATATAAACTGCGAACCAATGTGTATTAAGAGATTGTGCGTATACCGCTCCGGAAACACACTACGCGCACCTTAGGGTGACCCGTGAGCCTTCTTGAACTACGTTCTGCGAAGTCTCACTCTGGCCACGTATCCCGCAGGAGTCTTCGTGTGTTTCCTCCGCTAGTGCTGGTTCACTGGCTATACTAACATGGTTTATCAAAATAAAAATGTTGTTCTAACCAGTCCGGGTGAGCGTAGGGCGGTGACTCCTGTGGGAACAGCACGTGTCTGAAGACTCGCAAGAAGTGGTTTTCTTCCGCAGAGGCTGAAGCCGTGCCCACGGAAAGCATCCAACCGGAGCGATCCCGGACGGCGATTGTTCCACAGATTAAGCAAATAATCACTAGTTCGGATTTTCTTTCAAATACGAAAAAAACCAATCGGCATGAAATATACCGATTGGTTTTTATTTTTGATAGCGGCGGAGGGGATCGAACCCACGACCTCACGGGTATGAACCGTACGCTCTCGCCAGCTGAGCTACGCCGCCAAAATAAGCCAACAAAAAATATATTACAGCAGGTTTTCATTTGTGTCAATAGGATTTGTAAAATACTTTAACGAAAAGTCACTTTTCGTATCTATATTCAAAGAAATTCTGGATTTGTTCCTCATTTTCCTTCACAACCTCAGCCAATTCGGCAAAATAATCGCTTTCTATTTCATTTCTCAGCAAGTTATTCTTCTGCTTGTTGCGCTATCAACAGAAGGAAAGTTAACACCAACACGTAAAAAATGAAGATTTGCTCGTCTGCTTGTTGATGCCAAGATTACTAAAAAGCAGTCGAACGATTTTTTGAATAAGCTCTGCCTTTTTGACAAAAAAAGAACACATAATATGGTTTACTATTCTGAAAGATAGGAGTGGTAATCGATGATGGAATCAATCCCAAGGGTGGAATCACGAGGATTTGGAGTAGAGAAAAAGGGACAAAAGGGTAAATGGCGGAAAGGAATCTATTTCAAACTGAAAAGCATTCTTCTTGAACAAGGCTGGCTTTTCTATTTCGGAGGTTTTTTACTTGGACGGGCTGTTATTTTATCTGCAGTATCACCATTTGCAATCGCATTTGTTGCTTCCATGTGGTTTGTCTACAGGGAAAAGAGTTTTAAATCGATGCTTGCTGTCCTTGCGGGTGCACTTACTTACTCAATGACACATGCGATTTTTATTGGAGTTGCTATGCTTGTATTTATTTTCCTTGCCGCACTAGGGAAGCAGATGAAAAATCAACAAGTTGTCTTACCACTGGCGGTATTTGCTTCAACAACACTTTCGAGGATGTTTTTGTACTCCTTACGTGACACAATTACTTCCTACGAATGGTTGTTACTTGTAGTCGAAGGTGTCTTAGGAGCCGTTCTTGTATTGATATTTATGCAAAGCATTCCGCTTTTATCACCAAAAAGATATAAACCTGTACTTAAAAATGAAGAAATCGTCTGTATGATTATTTTAATTGCCTCTGTACTAACAGGGATGATCGGCTGGCAAATATATGGAGCGTCTGCAGAACAGATTTTTTCCAGATACTTCGTGTTAATATTTGCATACATTGGTGGCGCTGCCATTGGTTCAACGGTTGGTGTAGTTGCTGGGTTAATTTTATCGCTCGCGAATGTGGCAAACCTTTATCAAATGAGTCTGCTTGCCTTTTCAGGGTTGCTTGGCGGTTTACTGAAGGAAGGCAAAAAGATTGGGACAAGCATCGGCTTACTCGTTGGTACTGGCTTGATTAGTATCTACGGTGATGCTGTGACATTGATCCCCTCTCTTCTTGAGTCATCTATTGCGATTTTGTTGTTTTTCTTAACACCAGCATCCTGGTTCAGTAGAATATCCAGGTATATACCTGGAACAGAAGAATACACCCATGAACAAGAGCAGTATTTACAGAAGGTACGAAATGTGACAGCAAGAAGGGTAGGGCAGTTTTCCGAGGTGTTTCATGCGCTATCCAAAAGCTTCTCGGTGTCGCAAGCAGCAACGACTGATGAACAGGAGGCAAAACGTGAGACGGATTATTTTCTGAGTCAGGTGACAGAGAAAACATGCCAAAGCTGTTTTATGAAGGATAGGTGCTGGCAGAAGGAATTTGATCAAACGTATACGTACATGGAGGAGATGAAAGAAGACATCACGAGTGGCCAAGAACCAAATCGGAAAGTGATGCGAGAATTTGAAAACCATTGTGTGAAATCAAGGAAAGTAGTAGAAGCCATGAAGGAGGAAATGACCTTTTATGAAGCAAATCGCAGGCTGCGGCAACAAGTGTTGGAGAGTAAACGGCTCGTTGCTGATCAGCTGCAAGGTGTTTCTGAAGTAATGGACGACTTCGCAAAAGAAATATTAAAGGAGCGTCAGCATCATGACTTACAAGAAACACAAATTATCCATGCGTTAAAACATATAGGAATTGAGCTTGAAAAGGTGGATATTTATCAATTGGAAAAGGGTAATGTAGATATAGAAATTACCGCATCCTTCTACGAATATAGAGGGGAAGGTGCTAAATTAATTGCACCTGTATTATCAGATATTTTAAATGAAATGATTATTGTAAAAGAAGAAGAGATTTCCCCCTTCCCGAATGGATATAGCCATTTGGCATTCGGTTCAGCAAAAGAATATACAATCCAAACAGGGGCAGCAAATGCAGCAAAGGGAGGAGGGCTGGTTTCAGGAGACAGCTTTACAACGATTGAGCTTGGAGCAGGGAAGTTTGCGATGGCAATTAGTGATGGTATGGGTAATGGAAATCGGGCAAGAGAGGAAAGTATGGAAACTTTACGCTTATTACAACAAATCCTGCAGACAGGAATTCCAGAGAAGGTTGCAATAAAATCGATTAATTCGATTCTCTCCTTACGTACAACAGATGAAATGTTTGCAACGCTGGATTTAGCTATGATGGATTTACATGATGCTTCAGTTCGTTTTTTGAAAATTGGCTCGACGCCAAGCTTTATTAAACGCGGCGAAAAAATGATAAAAATAGAGGCAAGCAATTTGCCAATGGGAATTATCCAAGAGTTTGATGTCGATATTGTAAGTGAACAGATGAATGCAGAGGACTTACTTATTATGATGAGTGACGGTATTTTTGAAGGTCCAAGGCATGTAGAAAATATTGATTTGTGGCTTAAACGAAAAATTAGAGAAATGGCAACGGATGATCCGCAGGAAGTTGCAGATCTTCTCCTAGAGGAGGTTATTCGGACAAGGTCGGGGGAAATTAAAGATGATATGACTGTCCTAGTTGCTAAAATTGCAAAGAATCAACCGGAGTGGGCAGCAGTCCCGGTCTATCGAAAAAAAGCTCTGTCATAATCTGATGAAATATCCTTTTTAGAGGATGTTCAAAAAGTCGGGTACTTAAAACTGCGCGGCATCGAACTTCTCGGACCTTTTTATCCTCCTTTAGAACAGTTGTTTTTGGCTTGTAGAATGATTGGGATCTACTCTACCTTTCTATGTATATTCTCTTTCCATTGTGGTGATGATGGTAGTGAAATAAATAGGAGGTTAGGGCTTTGAAAAATGGATCGTTAAAACAAATTTTACTACTGACAGATGGGTGTTCAAACAAGGGAGAAGATCCTTCTGCAACTGCTGCGCTTGCTTACCAGCAAGGGATAACGGTAAATGTTATTGGGATATTGGAAGATGATCAGACGGAAAGCCCGGACGGATTACAAGAAGTAGAGGATATAGCTCTGTCAGGTGGTGGGGTCAGTCAGATTGTTTACAGTGAATCTTTATCCCAGACTGTTCAAATGGTTACGAAACAGGCAATGAACCAAACATTACAAGGATTTGTGAATAAGGAGTTAAGACAAATTCTCGGTTCCGACCAAGGAATAGAAGATTTGGAACCTGAGAAGCGCGGAGAAATTATGGAGGTTGTAGAAGACTTAGGAGAGACGAGTGATTTAGAGGTACTTGTACTCGTTGATACGAGCGCAAGTATGCATAATAAGCTTCCAACAGTGAAGGAAGCGCTTGTTGATCTATCAATTAGCTTAAACTCACGGATTGGTAGAAACAAGTTTTGTATTTATAGCTTTCCGGGAAAGCGTAAGGATATTCAACTGGTGTTTGACTGGTCACCGAAGCTTGATACAATTTCAACCGTATTTCCCAAACTAACTAGTGGGGGAATTACGCCAACTGGTCCTGCAATTCGTGAAGCAATGTATCAATTCGGTAAAAAAAGTTTATTAAGGAGCTTCAGACATGAAGATGAATCAGGTATGGAAGAAACAGGGTATTGATCTAAGACCAGGTTCCCAGATTAAAGGAAAGTGGCACCATAAAACCTATACCATTCAGAGAAAACTTGGAGCGGGAGCAATTGGAACGGTTTACTTATGCAACCATGGCGACCGACCCGCTGCACTGAAAATCAGTGACAAGGGTACATCGATGACGGTGGAAGTAAATGTGTTAAAGTCGCTGGAGAAGGTCCAAGGAAGTCGCCTTGGGCCTTCTTTGCTTGATGTAGATGATTGGGTTTCGCCAACAGGGAATACGTATTCCTTTTACGTGATGGAATATTTACAAGGGGAGACGATGGTTGGTTTTATTCGAAAGCATGGGAAAGATTGGATTGGCGTTTTTATGCTGCAGCTTTTGGAAGATTTGGAGAAACTGCATCAAACAGGGTGGATCTTTGGTGATTTAAAGACGGAAAATCTCTTAGTCGTGTCATCACCACCGACAGTGAGGTGGGTGGATGTTGGTGGAACAACGAAACAAGGCAGGGCAATTAAAGAGTATACAGAGTTTTATGACCGTGGTTACTGGGGACTGGGGTCAAGAAAAGCGGAACCAAGCTACGACCTTTTTGCTTTTGTTATGGTTTTTTTAACAATTTACTATCCAAACCGATTTGAGAAAGAACATGAAGCAACTGAAAAATTGTTATTTAAAAAGATTGACCATGTTAACGATTTAATCCCATACAGAAGCGTGTTAAAAAAAGCTTTAAAAAGTGGGTATGCATCCAGCGCGGAAATGAAGCGGGATTTAATTCATGTTTTAAATGCTGCCAAAAAGCGCGAGTTTTATCATAAGCAAAAACCGAAAACATCATGGAAGCGACTATTTATGGAGTCAGGTGGAATAGGTGTTCTTGCATTAATGTATTATCTTTTCTCTCTACTTTTTTGATAACTAAACGTATAATAGGGTATAGATAATGAGGCGGATGTTTATCGTCAGCTCTCTTCGAACATTTAAGCTGCATGAGTGAACGAAAATAGTCGCTTAAGGATGGCAATTTATGAGACAGGAAATTCTTACATTTATAAAAAAGCATCATTTACTGAAAGAAGGTACAACCGTTATTGCTGGAGTGTCTGGAGGCCCAGACTCGATGGCGTTACTTCATTTTTTAAACACGATCAAGCAAGAGTGGGAGTTAACCGTAATTGCGGCTTCTGTTGATCACCAGCTAAGGGGAGAGGAGTCGTTAAGCGATTTACAATATGTGAAACGTATTTGTGAGGCATGGGGAATAGAGTTTGTAGGTGCCTCATTGGATGTACCAGCATATCAAGTAAAGCATAAGTTGGGTACAGAGGTGGCTGCCAGAGAGGTTCGGTATCGGTTTTTTGCCGAACAAATGGAACGTTATCATGCAGATTATTTAGCACTTGGTCATCACGGCGATGACCAGATAGAAACGATGCTTATGAAGCTTGCACGCACTGCATCTTCTAGTGCACTAACAGGTATTCCGGTTCAACGTGCGTTTTCTACAGGAATGATTATTCGCCCTTTTCTCTGCGTAAACAAGTCTATGCTGGAGACTTATTGCAAAAAAAATCAAATTGAGGTGCGATTGGACCCAACAAATGAAGAAACCGACTACACTAGGAATTATTATCGAAACAAAATTGTTCCATTAATTAAAGAACGAAATGATAATATACATCGTACTGCTCAACATTTAAGTGAAACACTAGCTGAGGATGAAAAATACCTACGTGAGGCTGCCAGGGAAATGGTTAATGAGCTCATTGTTTTTCATGCTGAAAACAAGACAGCCTCCTTCGATGGGAATTTGTTTAAAAACCGCGCCCATGCTTTACAAAGGCGTGCATTTCATCTAATATTAAACTATCTATACAATGACTTACCAAAGGACCTATCCTATACACATGAGGAACAGTTTTTTGCCTTGTTGCAACGTGATGAAGGGAATACCCAAATTGACTTTCCAAATGGTCTAAAATTGGAAAACACCTATGGAAAAATTATATTTTATTTCTCCAATCACAGTAAGGCCCCAAACAGCCAACCTTATTCTTTTCTTTTGGATATTCCAGGTAAACTTGAGTTACCAGGTGGTTCTACAATTACAGCAAACTTCGTTGAAAAACACATCGCACAAGACCAATTTTCCCATACCTTTTTTACGGAGCAGGTTGTGTTACCTTTACATATCAGAACTAGATTGCCGGGCGATAGAATGAGTTGGGATGGACTTAATGGAAGTAAGAAACTGAAGGATATATTTATTGACGCTAAAATACCTATTGGTGAAAGAGACGGCTGGCCGATCGTAACCGATGCGAATGGCACGATTTTATGGCTTATCGGTTTAAAGAAAAGTCAGCTAAATTCACAGCAGGAAAATGGCTCAATAATTCAATTAAACTTTGAAAAAGGGGATTATTCACGCAATAATGCGCTGTAATACCCCGCCTCTAAGAAGCAAAATCATGCTAGAGAGGGAGGGATTGTGATAAAGCAGCTCGCAAATCAATCCCTGATTGTATTTTGCCTACGGGAAGTAGGTTACAAAGCCATTGAGATAAATGTTTTCGGTGGGACGAGTAACGACGTCCAAACTAAGCATTTATTCTTATGATCAGTGGGACAAAAAAGGAAGCCCCACTGAAATGAAGTTTCACTTTATAGGAGGATTTTTTATATGCTTCAAGATAACATGCATGGTGAGATTGACCATATTTTAATTACAGAAGAACAAATCAAACTGAAGTGCCAAGAAATTGGAAAACAGCTATCAGAAGAATATGATGGTAAATTTCCACTTGCAATCGGCGTGTTAAAAGGTGCAATGCCTTTTCTATCAGATGTGATTCGCCATACAGACATCCATTTGGAAATGGATTTTATGGATGTATCAAGCTATGGTGATGGTACGCGTTCTACTGGAGAAGTAAAAATTGTGAAAGATTTAAACACAAAGGTCGAAGGACGAGATCTAATTATTGTTGAAGACATCATTGATAGTGGTCTAACGCTCAGCTACCTAGTGGATTTATTTAAATATCGGAAAGCGAGATCAATTAAAATTGTAACGCTATTGGATAAGCCATCTGGCAGATCAGCAGCAATCCAAGCTGACATTATAGGATTCGAAGTTCCAGATGAATTTGTTGTCGGTTATGGATTGGATTATGCGGAAAGGTATCGTAATTTACCTTATATCGGTGTTCTGAAACCAGAAATTTACAGCGAATAATAAATGTATTTTATTTTATTAGTGGTACGCTATATTAAAAAGAAAAAATAAATCCCGGTTTTAAAGTTATTTCAGTTGTATTTAAACTTTTTCATATGATACGATGAACTATAGTTTTTCCCCGTTTGGGAGGAGGTTGGCAATGAGTCAGATATTTCGTAATGTCCTGTTTTGGATGCTGATTTTCTTCGTCATTATTGGCGTAATTGGCGTATTTAACGGACAAGGTGAAGATAGTGAAGAATATAATGTACAGCAATTTGTAGATGCTTTAAATAATGGTGAGATTGAAGAGTTAACATTCCAGCCATCACATGGAATTATTCGTTTTACTGGAACATTGACAGATGGCGAGACTACATTTATCGCCCAGGTTCCTGATAATACGGAGATTATTTCTTCGATAACGGATGCTGCAACACAACAGAGTATATTAAAAGTTGCCGAAGAGGAGCAGCCAAGTCCATGGCTAACCTTCTTGACTGGAATCGTTCCGTTCCTATTAATTGGACTCTTCTTCTTATTTATCCTTAGTCAAGCGCAAGGCGGAGGCGGCGGTGGCCGTGTCATGAACTTTGGTAAGAGTAAAGCGAAGATGTACACAGAAGATAAGAAAAAAGTTCGTTTTAAAGATGTTGCAGGTGCTGATGAAGAGAAACAGGAATTGGTCGAGGTTGTTGAATTCCTAAAGGATCCACGTAAATTCTCAGCAGTTGGTGCACGTATTCCGAAAGGGGTTCTGCTTGTAGGACCTCCAGGTACTGGTAAGACATTACTTGCTCGTGCTGTTGCTGGTGAAGCTGGTACACCATTCTTCTCCATCAGTGGTTCGGATTTTGTTGAGATGTTCGTCGGTGTAGGTGCTTCCCGAGTACGTGATTTATTTGAAAATGCAAAGAAAAATGCACCATGTATTATCTTTATTGATGAGATTGATGCAGTAGGTCGTCAACGTGGAGCTGGTCTTGGTGGTGGTCACGATGAGCGTGAGCAAACATTGAACCAATTGCTAGTTGAGATGGATGGTTTTGGTGCAAACGAAGGAATTATTATCATTGCTGCAACAAACCGTGCAGATATTCTAGACCCAGCATTATTACGTCCAGGCCGTTTCGATAGACAAATTATGGTAGATCGTCCAGATGTTAAAGGGCGTGAGGCAGTATTGCATGTCCATGCAAGAAATAAACCGTTAGACGATACGGTTGATTTGAAGACAATCGCAATGCGAACTCCAGGGTTCTCTGGAGCTGATTTGGAAAACTTGCTAAATGAAGCAGCACTTATTGCTGCAAGAGATGACCGTAAATCAGTCAACCAATTAGATATTGATGAAGCAATTGACCGTGTTATTGCAGGACCTGCAAAGAAAAGCAGAGTTATTTCCAAGAAGGAAAGAGACATTGTTGCATACCATGAAAGTGGACACACAATTATTGGTATGGTGTTAGATGATGCAGATGTGGTGCATAAAGTAACCATTGTACCTCGTGGTCAAGCTGGTGGCTACGCCGTTATGCTACCAAGAGAAGACCGTTATTTTATGACAAAACCAGAGTTGTTTGATAAAATAACTGGATTATTAGGTGGACGTGTTGCCGAGGAGATTATCTTCGGTGAAGTAAGTACAGGTGCATCAAATGATTTCCAGCGTGCAACAAATATTGCTCATAAGATGATAACGGAATATGGTATGAGTGATAAAATCGGACCAATTCAATTTAGTAGTGGTGGAGGCGGTAATGTATTCCTTGGCCGCGATATCCAAAATGAACAAACGTATAGTGATGCGATTGCTCATGATATTGATAAAGAAATGCAAAACTTCATCAACTATTGTTATGATCGTGCGAAGAAGATCCTTACCGAAAATCGCGATAAGCTGGAGCTTGTAGCTCAAACATTGCTTGAAGTAGAAACACTGGACGCGAAACAAATCAAATCCTTGTTTGAAGATGGCAAGCTACCTGAACCAGATGCAGAGGATGTTAAAGTAAACATTCAGTCAAAAGATGATGAAGAGAACTTATCTTATGAAGAAGCAAAGGAAAAAGCAGAGACAGAAGATAAGAGTTATATTAACGATCCGATCATGGGCGATAGGAATTCGGATGAAGATCAAACAGATAAAAAATAATTAATTTAACAATAAAAGCAGCCAACTTAACGAATGGCTGCTTTTATTGTGCAAGGAAAAAACAAATAGCTACCCTACAACCATGGCATAAGTTCGTACCTTGCACTCCCGGGTGCTTGCGCTTTTGTTCTGGTTTCTGAAGTATGTTATATTTAAAAAATAGAAATGATAGGAAGGTTTGGTGACACATGCTATTTGTTCTTGACGTTGGAAATACAAATACAGTCCTTGGTGTATTTGAGAAAGATCAGTTGAAACATGAATGGCGGATAAAAACTGATCGCTATAAGACAGCAGATGAATTTGGAATGTTAATAAAATCGTTATTTGACTATAAAGGCATAGCTTTTTCAGATATCAATGGTGTCATCATATCTTCTGTAGTACCGCAAATTATGTTTGCATTAGAGGAAATGAGCAGAGAGTATTTCCATATGGATCCAGTTGTTATTGGGAAGGAAGAAACCCAAACATATTTAAAGATGAATTATCCTAATCCAAAAGAACTCGGTGCAGATCGTATTGTCAATGCAGTAGGAGCTATTGAAGAATATGGCGCACCATTAATTATCATTGATTTTGGGACTGCGACAACCTACTGCTATATTAATGAGCAGGAGGAATATAGCGGTGGGATTATTACTCCAGGAATTAAAATTTCGATGGAAGCATTGTATGATAAAGCCTCCAAGCTACCTAAAATCGAAATTCAAGCTCCAGATCAAGTTGTCGGAACATCTACCGTAGAAGCGATGACAGCCGGCGTTTTCTATGGTTATGTTGGAGAGGTAGACGGTCTTGTTAACCGAATAAAGCAAGAGAAAAATGTAGAACCAAAGGTTATTGCTACTGGCGGATTAGCTAAGCTAATTGCTAACGGTGCGACTACAATCGACAAAGTTGATTCACAGTTAACATTAAAAGGTTTGTATCTGATCTATCAAAGATTAAATCTTAAAGGGTAAGTAACCTCTAATGAAAAGGAGAATAAAATTTCATGAAAGACTATCTAGTAAAAGCAATTGCATTTGATGCTAAAGTTCGCGCATTTGCAATTCGATCGACAGAAACAGTTGAAGAAGCAAGAAGAAGGCAGGACACTTGGGCAACTGCTTCCGCAGCGCTTGGTCGCACAATTACAATTACTGCGATGATGGGTGCGATGTTAAAAGGAGAAGACTCAAACACGATAAAAGTACAGGGAAATGGACCAATCGGTGCAATTATAGCTGATGCAAATGCGAAAGGGCACGTCCGTGGATATGTAAGTAACCCACATGTTGACTTTGAGTTAAATGATAAAGGGAAGCTAGATGTTGCTCGAGCAGTTGGAACAGAAGGCAGTTTGAGTGTTATTAAGGATTTAGGCTTGAAGGATTATTTTACAGGCGAAGTCCCAATTGTCTCTGGTGAGATCAGTGAAGATTTCACATATTACTTTGCTACATCTGAACAAGTGCCTTCTGCTGTTGGTGCTGGAGTGCTGGTTAACCCAGATCATACAATTCTTTCTGCTGGTGGTTTTATTGTACAAGTGATGCCAGGAGCAGATGAGACTGTTATTACAAGGTTAGAAGAACAAATCGGGTCCCTTCCACCAATATCTAAACTGATAGAGGAAGGTAATACACCAGAACAAATCTTACAACGTTTATTTGACAACGAAGTAAAAATCCTTGAGACCATGCCAATTGAATTTCGTTGTAAATGTTCGAAGGAACGATTAGCGAATGCGATTATTGGATTGGGAAGTGAAGAAATACAAAACATGATTGATGAAGATCATGGAGCTGAAGCAAGCTGTCACTTCTGTAATGAAACCTATTATTTTACAGAGGCGGAATTAGAAGAATTGAAACAGTAAGAAGGGAAATAAAATTGACATGTCTAAAAAGCTGTTATTAGGTGTTGTTGTTGTACTACTAATTACAAATGTTGCTTCCTTGTTAATTTTAAACAACAATGAAGACTCGGTTGTTATGAACGATAATGATGAGCGAACAATATCAAGCAAAGAGGCCGTTGCATCTATTGGCGATGAAGAAATTAGCTACCAGCAATGGATAGAAGCGTTACGATCGGCTTATGGTGAAAAGCAATTAAAGCAAATGGTTGATCGAGCTGTTGTGAACCAATTGGCAGAGTCAGAAGGAATTAAAATAGATGAGAAACTGATTAATCGAGATGTTGCCTTTTTAATAACGATGCAAGGTGTTATGACAGAAGAGCAGGCTGCGAAAGAAGAAGAGCGTTTGCGCGATGAGGTCAATTACCGTTATCAGCTACAACAACTCCTCGCTGCAGATGCATCTACTATACCAGAAGAAGAACTTAAGAGCTTTTATGATAGCTATGGAAGTCAATACAACTTTACCGCATCACTACAGCTATCTCATATTCTCGTAGAAAATATGGAAACGGCAGAAAAGGTTTACGATGAACTAGAGCAAGGAGCATCATTTGAATTACTTGCCGAGGAGTATTCTCAAGATGATGAAACGAAAGATGATGGTGGCTATTTAGGCTATATCTATACTTCCAGTCAATTTCTCCCAGGCAGTTATGATGATGTAACTTCAGAAATGGACGAGCACTCCTATAGTGAGCCGTTTATAGCAGATAATGGTGTGGCTATCCTCTACTTACACCGAAAGCTACCGGCTATCGAATTCACGTATGATGAAATTAAGCCTTATATGGAAAGTGAATTAGCATTACAGGAAATGGATCAATCATTGATTGCAGATCCTTTATGGGAGCAACTGGATATAGATTGGATTTATAGCGAGTAGCGCAGGAATGATTATTCTAGGCAGATAGGAAAAAGTTCCTTATCTGCCTTCGTTTTTAAAGAGATATTAGTTGACTTTTCTTTGAAATAGACATACATTTATATTAATTCATATAAAATCACTTGGGATTAGGAGGGGTTGTCATGAAAGTAGCTGAGAACATTACGGGTTTAATTGGTGGAACACCGATTGTAAAATTGAATAATTTAACGGATGCTGAAAGTGCAGATGTATATGTTAAGCTGGAATTTATGAATCCTGGGAGCTCTGTAAAGGATCGTATCGCAATTGCTATGGTGGAAGCGGCCGAAAAAGAAGGTTTGCTTCAAGCTGGTGCTACTATTATTGAGCCAACAAGTGGTAATACGGGTATTGGGCTTGCGATGGTTGCAGCTGCAAAAGGCTATCGAGCAGTATTAGTGATGCCAGATACAATGAGTCAAGAACGACGAAACTTATTACGTGCTTATGGTGCAGAACTGGTATTGACGCCAGGAGCTGATGGGATGAAAGGCGCTATCGCAAAGGCAGAGGAGTTAAAAAATGAGCATGGCTATTTTATGCCACAGCAATTTAGTAATCCTGCTAACCCAGACATTCACGAGCTAACGACAGGTAAAGAAATTGTAGAACAAATGAAGGATGGTCTTGATGGCTTCGTATCCGGAATTGGTACTGGTGGAACAATAACAGGAGCAGGGAGAGTATTAAGGAAACATTTTGATGATATCAAATTGTACGCAGTTGAACCAGCTGCTTCACCTGTTTTGTCAGGAGGGTCACCGGCACCTCACAAAATTCAAGGAATTGGTGCAGGCTTTGTACCTGAAGTTTTAGATACAGATATTTATGAAAAAGTACTAACAATCGAGAATGAAGAAGCATATGAAGCTGCTCGCAAAGTAGCGACAACAAATGGTATCCTAGGTGGCGTCTCATCTGGTGCTGCAGTTGCAGCTGCACTAAAAGTCGCGAAAGAATTAGGAAAAGGGAAAAAGGTTCTTGCTATATTGCCGGATAATGGAGAAAGATATTTGTCCACACCTTTATATCGATTCGAAGAGAATGAATAAGAAAATATAAAATAAAAGGATTGGCATCATTGTGCCAGTCCTTTTTTTGAGCGTAAAAGAGGAAGCCTGTGATTGGCGACGTGCAGTCTGAATCCCGAACTTTGGGGTGGTTCGACGAGTCGGCATCCTTTTACCTGGAGACGATGCTCGATTTCACGGCAACGGTATACGTGTAACTATGCCTCATGTCTTAGCCGGTCGGCAAGTCTCGCTAGACGTTGGGGCTGAAGCTGAACGAGGCAGTTTTGGTACGCTAGTTATTGGAAGCACCAAAAAATTTAAAGGTTTCCTCAGCATTGAAAAATTGATACGATAGAAAATATAAAGAAATTATGAAGGCGGTCAAAGATAAAAATGATTTTACAAACTTCAAACCGGACATTTGATTTATCAGAACGTACACATATTATGGGGATTTTAAATGTCACACCAGATTCATTTTCTGATGGCGGCAAGTATACAACGATCGATAAGGCTGTTGAGCAAGCCATGCTGATGGAGCAACATGGGGCAGATATGATAGATGTCGGTGGTGAATCCACCCGTCCAGGTCATATACCTGTAACTGCTGAGGAAGAAATTAAACGTGTGGTACCAGTTATCAAGGCACTGAAGGAAAATGCCGCAGCTGCAATTTCTGTTGATACCTTTAAAGCGGAAGTAGCAAGAAAGGCTGTTGAAGCAGGAGCAGATATTATCAATGATATTTGGGGAGCGAAACATGATCCGGAGATTGCAAAAGTTGCAGCTGAATATGGCGTTCCAATTATATTAATGCATAACCGTAAGAATGAGAATTATCATTCGATTATGGATGATATGAAAAAAGATCTTGAAGAAAGTATTCAAATAGCACTAGATGCAGGAGTTACAAAAGAGAAAATCATTTTAGACCCAGGAATCGGCTTTGCGAAATCAACCAAGGATAACTTTGTTGTGATGAATAATCTTGAGCAGCTAACAAAAATGGGATACCCTCTGCTATTAGCAACATCACGGAAACGATTCATTGGCAGTGTTCTCGATATACCTGCCGAAGAACGTGATAACGGAACAGTTGCGACGACATGTCTTGGTATTACGAAAGGAGCACAAATGGTTCGTGTCCATAATGTAAGACGGAATCGAGAGGCTGCGCAAATGATGGATGCGATGCTTGCTGAGGGAGGTCACTTCGTTGGATAAAATTATACTCAATCAAATGCAATTTTATGGTTATCATGGGCTTTTCCCAGAAGAAAACAAGCTAGGGCAGCGATTTAATGTTGATCTGGAGCTCTATCTAGACTTAAAAAAGCCAGGCGAATCCGATAACATGTATGATTCAATTCATTATGGTCATGTCTATGAACTTGTTCAGGAATTGGTTGAAGGTGATGTGAAAAATTTGATTGAAGCTGTTGCTGAAGGAATTGCAGAAAGACTATTAGCAATGTTTGGTCTTTTACAGGCTTGTAAAGTGACCGTGACCAAGCCGGATCCGCCGATTCCAGGGCACTATGCCTCTGTGGCAGTAGAAATCTATCGGGAGCGATCGATATGAATCAAGCATATTTGGCATTAGGTACC
Source organism: Oceanobacillus sp. FSL K6-0127 (assembly GCF_037983385.1). NCBI lineage: Bacteria > Bacillati > Bacillota > Bacilli > Caryophanales > Bacillaceae > Oceanobacillus > Oceanobacillus sp. FSL K6-0127. The sequence goes on from NZ_CP150287.1 coordinate 622,825, forward strand.
AATATTGAACCGAGAGAAGCATATCTTAAAGAGGCTTTGGAATTACTAGAAACTATGGGAGAAGTTACACTTATCCGACGATCATCTATTTACGAAACCGCCCCTGTCGGATATTTGGATCAAGCGGATTTTCTAAATATGGTCATTGAAATAAAGACTGCTTTATCTTCTCTGGAGCTTCTAGAATACTGTCAGTCTGTGGAACAGCACCTTGGACGCAAACGTGGTATACGTTTTGGACCACGAACAATAGACCTTGACATTTTGACATTTAATCAAGAAAATAGTACAGTAGAACGATTAATAATCCCGCACCCTAGAATGCACGAGCGCGCGTTTGTACTCATTCCTTTACAGGAAATTGCACCAAAGCTAATCTTGCCTGATTGGAATAAGCCTATTGAGGAAATGATTCATGATCTTCCTGAAACAGACATAAAGGATGTATGGAAATGGACGCAAAAAGGGTCGGTAAAAGAATAAAAGCTTTCCGTAAGCTAAAAGGATATACACAAATCGATTTTGCAAAGGAACTGGATGTTTCGATTGCGCAAATAGGTAACATAGAACGAGGTACAAAACTTGCAACAGATGACTTTTTAGAGATGATTGCCAAGAAGTTGTCTGTATCAAAGGATGAGATTACAATGGAATCACTTAATAGTGAGAAATAAGCGAGGACATAAGATGTTTCAAATAGGAGACATTCCTGTTCTCAACCAAGTTGTGACTTCATGTTACTCAGACCTAGAAAATAATGGCACTGTGCGATAAAAGCATTATTAGGGCAGAGATTCGCACGGAATAGAAGTTAAGTCTTTACATTTGTAGATCAGCTTTAGGCAGTGAATAAAGTGTCAAATCTGTTTGAATTGTTGTAGGAAATCTGTCGGTCTGCTGCCGGCAGTTTTTTCTGCATGAACACCCTATTGCAAAGTTTAGAGACTGTACGTGAAAGAAGTTGGATTTTTAGATATACTAACTAATATAAATGAGTGGAGTGATCACAATGTCTGAAGAAATGAATGAACAAATGCGTGTACGACGCGACAAATTAAATGATTACCGAGAACAAGGTCTGGATCCATTTGGAGAGAAGTTTCCAAGAACCCATTTAGCAACAGAACTTATCGAGAAATATGACCGCTATTCCAAAGAGGAGTTAGAGGAAATTACGGATACAGTGACGATTGCTGGCCGTCTTATGACGAAGCGGGGAAAAGGAAAAGCTGGTTTTGCACATATGCAGGATTTAAGTGGACAAATACAGTTGTACGTACGTAAGGATGCAATTGGTGAGGAAGCCTATGAGGTTTTCAAAACAACAGACTTAGGAGATATTGTTGGCGTAACTGGTGTAATGTTCAAAACAAACGTAGGAGAACTATCTGTCAAAGCTACAGAATTTCATTTACTAACGAAATCATTACGACCATTGCCGGAAAAATACCATGGCTTAAGAGATATCGAGCAACGCTATCGTCAGCGTTATTTAGATCTTATTACAAACATGGATAGCAGAGAAACATTTGTACAACGAAGCAAAATTATCCAATCGATGCGTGAATACTTGAATGGTCAAGGTTTCCTTGAAGTAGAAACTCCAATGATGCATAGTATTCCGGGTGGAGCGGCAGCACGTCCGTTTATTACACATCATAATGCCTTAGATATTGAGTTATACATGCGTATTGCGATCGAGCTGCATTTAAAACGGCTTATTGTTGGTGGTTTAGAAAAAGTGTATGAAATTGGACGCGTATTCCGTAATGAAGGAGTTTCCACAAGACATAACCCTGAATTTACTATGATTGAGCTTTATGAAGCCTATGCGGATTATAATGATATTATGGAACTAACTGAGAACGTGATAGCGCATATTGCAAAAGATGTTCTTGGCTCAACGAAAGTGATTTATGGAAACCATGAAGTTGACTTAGAGCCGAAATGGACAAGGTTGCATATGGTAGACGCAGTTAAAGAGGCAACCGGTGTAGACTTCTGGAAGCATATAACAGATGAAGAGGCACGGACGTTAGCCAAAGAGCATGGTGTTGAAATAAGAGACACGATGACATTTGGTCATGTTGTAAATGAATTCTTTGAACAAAAAGTAGAAGAAACTTTAATACAACCAACGTTTATTTATGGACACCCAGTAGAGATTTCTCCGTTAGCAAAGAAGAATACAGAAGATGCGCGTTTTACCGACCGTTTTGAATTATTTATTGTTGGCAGAGAACATGCAAATGCATTTAGTGAATTAAATGACCCAATTGATCAGCGAGAACGTTTTGAAGCACAAGTAAAAGAAAGAGCTGAAGGAAATGACGAAGCACATCTAATGGATGAAGACTTTTTAGAAGCTCTAGAATATGGGATGCCGCCAACAGGTGGACTTGGAATTGGAATAGATCGTCTTGTTATGCTGTTGACAAATTCTCCATCTATACGAGATGTACTGTTGTTCCCGCAAATGCGTCATAAATAAGTGATACGAAAAAACCTTCTTGTTTCAATTTGAACTGGAAGGTTTTTTGTTTGCCGACATAATTATCTAAAGACGGTTTTATCACTTATTGATTAGGGTATTATAAATATAATAGATATCCTCGAAAATGGAGTTGTTATCTAAGTAAATAAGTTAAATGGAGAAGCGTGAATTGAATAAATAATAGAACTTTAAATTCAATGCTATAATTTTGCGTTTTGCTATTGATTTCATTTTCAAATCGTGGTAAATTAATTAACGTTGCGCTGGAGAAACAGTCCAGGCAAGAGGTCGAAGCTAACCTCAAAAAAATAATTGAAAAAAGTGTTGACATCAAAAGCTCAACATGTTATATTAGTAAAGTCGCTGCTAAACAAGGCGGCCAACAAATTTGCTCTTTGAAAACTGAACAAAACAACCAGTATGTCAAGAAAAAGGAAACTCGTTTTTCTTTTTAAAACAAGTAGAAGTCAGCTTCTACAAAAGCTAAGTATTACAAACTTTTATGGAGAGTTTGATCTTGGCTCAGGACGAACGCTGGCGGCGTGCCTAATACATGCAAGTCGAGCGCAGGAAATAAACAGAACCCTTCGGGGTAATGTTTATGGAATGAGCGGCGGACGGGTGAGTAACACGTGGGCAACCTGCCTGTAAGATCGGGATAACTCGCGGAAACGTGAGCTAATACCGGATAACACTTTTCATCTCATGGTGAGAAGATAAAAGACGGTTTCGGCTGTCACTTACAGATGGGCCCGCGGCGCATTAGCTAGTTGGTGAGGTAACGGCTCACCAAGGCGACGATGCGTAGCCGACCTGAGAGGGTGATCGGCCACACTGGGACTGAGACACGGCCCAGACTCCTACGGGAGGCAGCAGTAGGGAATCTTCCGCAATGGACGAAAGTCTGACGGAGCAACGCCGCGTGAGTGATGAAGGTTTTCGGATCGTAAAACTCTGTTGTTAGGGAAGAACAAGTTGGGTAGTAACTGACCCAACCTTGACGGTACCTAACCAGAAAGCCACGGCTAACTACGTGCCAGCAGCCGCGGTAATACGTAGGTGGCAAGCGTTGTCCGGAATTATTGGGCGTAAAGCGCTCGCAGGCGGTCTTTTAAGTCTGATGTGAAAGCCCACGGCTTAACCGTGGAGGGTCATTGGAAACTGGAGGACTTGAGTACAGAAGAGGAGAGTGGAATTCCACGTGTAGCGGTGAAATGCGTAGAGATGTGGAGGAACACCAGTGGCGAAGGCGACTCTCTGGTCTGTAACTGACGCTGAGGAGCGAAAGCGTGGGTAGCGAACAGGATTAGATACCCTGGTAGTCCACGCCGTAAACGATGAGTGCTAGGTGTTAGGGGGTTTCCGCCCCTTAGTGCTGAAGTTAACGCATTAAGCACTCCGCCTGGGGAGTACGGCCGCAAGGCTGAAACTCAAAAGAATTGACGGGGGCCCGCACAAGCGGTGGAGCATGTGGTTTAATTCGAAGCAACGCGAAGAACCTTACCAGGTCTTGACATCCTCTGATACCTCTAGAGATAGAGTTTTCCCTTCGGGGACAGAGTGACAGGTGGTGCATGGTTGTCGTCAGCTCGTGTCGTGAGATGTTGGGTTAAGTCCCGCAACGAGCGCAACCCTTGATCTTAGTTGCCAGCATTCAGTTGGGCACTCTAAGGTGACTGCCGGTGACAAACCGGAGGAAGGTGGGGATGACGTCAAATCATCATGCCCCTTATGACCTGGGCTACACACGTGCTACAATGGATGGAACAAAGGGAAGCGAACCCGCGAGGTCAAGCCAATCCCATAAAACCATTCTCAGTTCGGATTGTAGGCTGCAACTCGCCTACATGAAGCCGGAATCGCTAGTAATCGCGGATCAGCATGCCGCGGTGAATACGTTCCCGGGCCTTGTACACACCGCCCGTCACACCACGAGAGTTGGTAACACCCGAAGTCGGTGAGGTAACCTTTTGGAGCCAGCCGCCGAAGGTGGGACTAATGATTGGGGTGAAGTCGTAACAAGGTAGCCGTATCGGAAGGTGCGGCTGGATCACCTCCTTTCTAAGGATTATTACGGAACCCTACCTTCGGGTAGGAAGGACATACTGTGTTGTTTGGTTCAGTTTTGAGAGAGTAAATCTCTCTATTTGTACCTTGAAAACTAAATAAGAGTAACAACGACATCAATATTAATGTAAAAGGCTGAAGCGACTGTTCAGAAACGGACGCATAAGCAAGAGACTGGAAAACGCTTGGTTTTTAGCGTTTGGAATGTCAATTGCTTATGACGGTAGTTACTAGGAGCTGAAGCTGGATTAAATAAAAGCAAGGCTAATAAATTAGTACGCTTATTTACTGTAACTTAGTTAAGTGAATAAGGGCGCACGGTGGATGCCTTGGCACTAGAAGCCGATGAAGGACGGGACTAACACCGATATGCCTCGGGGAGTTGTAAGTAAACTTTGATCCGGGGATTTCCGAATGGGGGAACCCACTGTTCGTAATGGAACAGTACATGCATCTGAATACATAGGGTGCATGAGGTAGACCCGGGGAACTGAAACATCTCAGTACCCGGAGGAAGAGAAAGAAAAATCGATTTCCTGAGTAGCGGCGAGCGAAACGGAAAGAGCCCAAACCAGAAAGCTTGCTTTCTGGGGTTGTAGGACACTCCACTCGGAGTTACCAAGGAATTCTTTAAATGAATCGACCTGGAAAGGTCAGCCACAGAAGGTAACAGCCCTGTAGTTGAAAAAGAATTCCCTCCGGAGTGTATCCTGAGTACGGCGGAACACGTGGAATTCCGTCGGAATCCGGGAGGACCATCTCCCAAGGCTAAATACTCTCTAGTGACCGATAGTGAACCAGTACCGTGAGGGAAAGGTGAAAAGCACCCCGGAAGGGGAGTGAAATAGAACCTGAAACCGTGTGCCTACAAGTAGTCGAAGCCCGTTAATGGGTAACGGCGTACCTTTTGTAGAATGGACCGGCGAGTTACGATCGTATGCAAGGTTAAGTGGAAGACACGGAGCCGCAGCGAAAGCGAGTCTGAATAGGGCGAATGAGTATGCGGTCGTAGACCCGAAACCGTGTGATCTACCCATGTCCAGGGTGAAGGTCAGGTAACACTGACTGGAGGCCCGAACCCACGTATGTTGAAAAATGCGGGGATGAGGTGTGGGTAGGGGTGAAATGCCAATCGAACACGGAGATAGCTGGTTCTCTCCGAAATAGCTTTAGGGCTAGCCTCAAGAAATAGAGTACTGGAGGTAGAGCACTGATTGGACTAGGGGCCCTCACCGGGTTACCGAATTCAGTCAAACTCCGAATGCCAGTTACTTTTACTTGGGAGTCAGACTATGGGTGATAAGGTTCATAGTCGAAAGGGAAACAGCCCAGACCGCCAGCTAAGGTCCCAAAGTATACGTTAAGTGGAAAAGGATGTGGAGTTGCCCAGACAACCAGGATGTTGGCTTAGAAGCAGCCATCATTTAAAGAGTGCGTAATAGCTCACTGGTCGAGTGACTCTGCGCCGAAAATGTACCGGGGCTAAACGTATCACCGAAGCTGCGGATTGTTCTTACGAACAATGGTAGGAGAGCGTTCTAAGTGCTGTGAAGTCAGACCGTGAGGACTGGTGGAGCGCTTAGAAGTGAGAATGCCGGTATGAGTAGCGAAAAAAGAGTGAGAATCTCTTTCACCGAATGCCTAAGGTTTCCTGAGGAAGGCTCGTCCTCTCAGGGTTAGTCGGGACCTAAGCCGAGGCCGAAAGGCGTAGGCGATGGACAACAGGTAGATATTCCTGTACCACCTCATGATTGTTTGAGCGATGGGGGGACGCAGTAGGATAAGGAATGCGCACTGATGGATATGTGCGCCCAAGCAGTGAGAAAGTCAGATAGGCAAATCCGTCTGGCAATTTCAAGCTGTGATGGGGAGGGAAATTTAGTACCGAAGTTCCGGATTTCACACTGCCAAGAAAAGCCTCTAGTTAGATCATAGGTGCCCGTACCGCAAACCGACACAGGTAGGCGAGGAGAGAATCCTAAGGTGAGCGGGAGAACTCTCGTTAAGGAACTCGGCAAAATGACCCCGTAACTTCGGGAGAAGGGGTGCTTCATTTACATGGAGCCGCAGTGAATAGGCCCAAGCGACTGTTTAGCAAAAACACAGGTCTCTGCGAAGCCGAAAGGCGAAGTATAGGGGCTGACACCTGCCCGGTGCTGGAAGGTTAAGGGGAAATGTTAGCCGCAAGGCGAAGCTTTGAACCGAAGCCCCAGTAAACGGCGGCCGTAACTATAACGGTCCTAAGGTAGCGAAATTCCTTGTCGGGTAAGTTCCGACCCGCACGAAAGGTGCAACGACTTGGGCACTGTCTCAACGAGAGACCCGGTGAAATTATACTATGCGTGAAGATGCGCATTACCCGCGACAGGACGGAAAGACCCCGTGGAGCTTTACTGTAGCCTGATATTGAATGTCTGTGCAGCTTGTACAGGATAGGTGGGAGCCTTGGAAACCGGAGCGCTAGCTTCGGTGGAGGCATCCGTGGGATACCACCCTGGCTGTATGGACATTCTAACCCAGGACCGTGATCCGGTTCGGAGACAGTGTCAGGCGGGCAGTTTGACTGGGGCGGTCGCCTCCCAAAAGGTAACGGAGGCGCCCAAAGGTTCCCTCAGAATGGTTGGAAATCATTCGTAGAGTGTAAAGGCACAAGGGAGCTTGACTGCGAGACCTACAAGTCGAGCAGGGACGAAAGTCGGGCTTAGTGATCCGGTGGTTCCGCATGGAAGGGCCATCGCTCAACGGATAAAAGCTACCCCGGGGATAACAGGCTTATCTCCCCCAAGAGTTCACATCGACGGGGAGGTTTGGCACCTCGATGTCGGCTCATCGCATCCTGGGGCTGTAGTCGGTCCCAAGGGTTGGGCTGTTCGCCCATTAAAGCGGTACGCGAGCTGGGTTCAGAACGTCGTGAGACAGTTCGGTCCCTATCCGTCGTGGGCGTTGGAAGTTTGAGAGGAGCTGTCCTTAGTACGAGAGGACCGGGATGGACACACCGCTGGTGTACCAGTTGTTCCGCCAGGAGCATCGCTGGGTAGCTACGTGTGGAAAGGATAAGTGCTGAAAGCATCTAAGCATGAAGCCCCCCTCAAGATGAGACTTCCCATCACTTCGAGTGAGTAAGATCCCTCAGAGACGATGAGGTTGATAGGTTCGGTGTGGAAGCGTGGTGACACGTGGAGCTTACGGATACTAATCGATCGAGGACTTAACTAAATTCTTTATTTGATGTCTTGTTTTCTCTTATTTAGTTTTTAAGGTATAAATTCAAAAAAACCTTGCATTTTTATTCAGAAATGCATATAATAAAACTTGTCCTTGTTTTTGAGGATTGTCTGGTAGCAATAGCGAAGAGGCCACACCTGTTCCCATGCCGAACACAGAAGTTAAGCTCTTCAGCGCCGATGGTAGTTGGGGCTTTGCCCCTGCAAGAGTAGGACGTCGCCAGGCAGATATAAATCGGAGGATTAGCTCAGCTGGGAGAGCACCTGCCTTACAAGCAGGGGGTCGCAGGTTCGAGCCCTGCATCCTCCACCATTTGCCGGCCTAGCTCAATTGGTAGAGCAACTGACTTGTAATCAGTAGGTTGGGGGTTCAAGTCCTCTGGCCGGCACCACTTTTCACAAGTGAATAATAATTATCAATAATATGTAATATATATTTTTGAGCCATTAGCTCAGTCGGTAGAGCATTTGACTTTTAATCAAAGGGTCGAAGGTTCGAATCCTTCATGGCTCACCATTTGCGGGTGTGGCGGAATTGGCAGACGCGCTAGACTTAGGATCTAGTGTCTTCGGACGTGGGGGTTCAAGTCCCTTCACCCGCACCATTTAATTTAAACATTGCCAAGCGCGGAAGTAGTTCAGTGGTAGAACACCACCTTGCCAAGGTGGGGGTCGCGGGTTCGAATCCCGTCTTCCGCTCCAAACCCTTGCCGGGGTGGCGGAACTGGCAGACGCACAGGACTTAAAATCCTGCGGTAGGTGACTACCGTACCGGTTCGATTCCGGTCCTCGGCACCATATGCGCCCGTAGCTCAATTGGATAGAGCGTTTGACTACGGATCAAGAGGTTAGGGGTTCGACTCCTCTCGGGCGCGCCATAACGGGAAGTAGCTCAGCTTGGTAGAGCACTTGGTTTGGGACCAAGGGGTCGCAGGTTCGAATCCTGTCTTCCCGACCATTTTATTTATACGGGGCCTTAGCTCAGCTGGGAGAGCGCCTGCCTTGCACGCAGGAGGTCAGCGGTTCGATCCCGCTAGGCTCCACCAATTTAAAAGTTTGATTTTTACTACAAAATAATCTTTTAAAAACTTTTAAAAGATTGTTGACAATATAGTGATATATATGATATATTAGTAAAGTCGCTTTTAAAAAAGACAATAAATTTGCTCTTTGAAAACTGAACAAAACAACCAGTATGTCAAGAAAAAGGAAACTCGTTTTTCTTTTTAAAACAAGTAGAAGTCAGCTTCTACAAAAGCTAAGTATTACAAACTTTTATGGAGAGTTTGATCTTGGCTCAGGACGAACGCTGGCGGCGTGCCTAATACATGCAAGTCGAGCGCAGGAAATAAACAGAACCCTTCGGGGTAATGTTTATGGAATGAGCGGCGGACGGGTGAGTAACACGTGGGCAACCTGCCTGTAAGATCGGGATAACTCGCGGAAACGTGAGCTAATACCGGATAACACTTTTCATCTCATGGTGAGAAGATAAAAGACGGTTTCGGCTGTCACTTACAGATGGGCCCGCGGCGCATTAGCTAGTTGGTGAGGTAACGGCTCACCAAGGCGACGATGCGTAGCCGACCTGAGAGGGTGATCGGCCACACTGGGACTGAGACACGGCCCAGACTCCTACGGGAGGCAGCAGTAGGGAATCTTCCGCAATGGACGAAAGTCTGACGGAGCAACGCCGCGTGAGTGATGAAGGTTTTCGGATCGTAAAACTCTGTTGTTAGGGAAGAACAAGTTGGGTAGTAACTGACCCAACCTTGACGGTACCTAACCAGAAAGCCACGGCTAACTACGTGCCAGCAGCCGCGGTAATACGTAGGTGGCAAGCGTTGTCCGGAATTATTGGGCGTAAAGCGCTCGCAGGCGGTCTTTTAAGTCTGATGTGAAAGCCCACGGCTTAACCGTGGAGGGTCATTGGAAACTGGAGGACTTGAGTACAGAAGAGGAGAGTGGAATTCCACGTGTAGCGGTGAAATGCGTAGAGATGTGGAGGAACACCAGTGGCGAAGGCGACTCTCTGGTCTGTAACTGACGCTGAGGAGCGAAAGCGTGGGTAGCGAACAGGATTAGATACCCTGGTAGTCCACGCCGTAAACGATGAGTGCTAGGTGTTAGGGGGTTTCCGCCCCTTAGTGCTGAAGTTAACGCATTAAGCACTCCGCCTGGGGAGTACGGCCGCAAGGCTGAAACTCAAAAGAATTGACGGGGGCCCGCACAAGCGGTGGAGCATGTGGTTTAATTCGAAGCAACGCGAAGAACCTTACCAGGTCTTGACATCCTCTGATACCTCTAGAGATAGAGTTTTCCCTTCGGGGACAGAGTGACAGGTGGTGCATGGTTGTCGTCAGCTCGTGTCGTGAGATGTTGGGTTAAGTCCCGCAACGAGCGCAACCCTTGATCTTAGTTGCCAGCATTCAGTTGGGCACTCTAAGGTGACTGCCGGTGACAAACCGGAGGAAGGTGGGGATGACGTCAAATCATCATGCCCCTTATGACCTGGGCTACACACGTGCTACAATGGATGGAACAAAGGGAAGCGAACCCGCGAGGTCAAGCCAATCCCATAAAACCATTCTCAGTTCGGATTGTAGGCTGCAACTCGCCTACATGAAGCCGGAATCGCTAGTAATCGCGGATCAGCATGCCGCGGTGAATACGTTCCCGGGCCTTGTACACACCGCCCGTCACACCACGAGAGTTGGTAACACCCGAAGTCGGTGAGGTAACCTTTTGGAGCCAGCCGCCGAAGGTGGGACTAATGATTGGGGTGAAGTCGTAACAAGGTAGCCGTATCGGAAGGTGCGGCTGGATCACCTCCTTTCTAAGGATTATTACGGAACCCTACCTTCGGGTAGGAAGGACATACTGTGTTGTTTGGTTCAGTTTTGAGAGAGTAAATCTCTCTATTTGTACCTTGAAAACTAAATAAGAGTAACAACGACATCAATATTAATGTAAAAGGCTGAAGCGACTGTTCAGAAACGGACGCATAAGCAAGAGACTGGAAAACGCTTGGTTTTTAGCGTTTGGAATGTCAATTGCTTATGACGGTAGTTACTAGGAGCTGAAGCTGGATTAAATAAAAGCAAGGCTAATAAATTAGTACGCTTATTTACTGTAACTTAGTTAAGTGAATAAGGGCGCACGGTGGATGCCTTGGCACTAGAAGCCGATGAAGGACGGGACTAACACCGATATGCCTCGGGGAGTTGTAAGTAAACTTTGATCCGGGGATTTCCGAATGGGGGAACCCACTGTTCGTAATGGAACAGTACATGCATCTGAATACATAGGGTGCATGAGGTAGACCCGGGGAACTGAAACATCTCAGTACCCGGAGGAAGAGAAAGAAAAATCGATTTCCTGAGTAGCGGCGAGCGAAACGGAAAGAGCCCAAACCAGAAAGCTTGCTTTCTGGGGTTGTAGGACACTCCACTCGGAGTTACCAAGGAATTCTTTAAATGAATCGACCTGGAAAGGTCAGCCACAGAAGGTAACAGCCCTGTAGTTGAAAAAGAATTCCCTCCGGAGTGTATCCTGAGTACGGCGGAACACGTGGAATTCCGTCGGAATCCGGGAGGACCATCTCCCAAGGCTAAATACTCTCTAGTGACCGATAGTGAACCAGTACCGTGAGGGAAAGGTGAAAAGCACCCCGGAAGGGGAGTGAAATAGAACCTGAAACCGTGTGCCTACAAGTAGTCGAAGCCCGTTAATGGGTAACGGCGTACCTTTTGTAGAATGGACCGGCGAGTTACGATCGTATGCAAGGTTAAGTGGAAGACACGGAGCCGCAGCGAAAGCGAGTCTGAATAGGGCGAATGAGTATGCGGTCGTAGACCCGAAACCGTGTGATCTACCCATGTCCAGGGTGAAGGTCAGGTAACACTGACTGGAGGCCCGAACCCACGTATGTTGAAAAATGCGGGGATGAGGTGTGGGTAGGGGTGAAATGCCAATCGAACACGGAGATAGCTGGTTCTCTCCGAAATAGCTTTAGGGCTAGCCTCAAGAAATAGAGTACTGGAGGTAGAGCACTGATTGGACTAGGGGCCCTCACCGGGTTACCGAATTCAGTCAAACTCCGAATGCCAGTTACTTTTACTTGGGAGTCAGACTATGGGTGATAAGGTTCATAGTCGAAAGGGAAACAGCCCAGACCGCCAGCTAAGGTCCCAAAGTATACGTTAAGTGGAAAAGGATGTGGAGTTGCCCAGACAACCAGGATGTTGGCTTAGAAGCAGCCATCATTTAAAGAGTGCGTAATAGCTCACTGGTCGAGTGACTCTGCGCCGAAAATGTACCGGGGCTAAACGTATCACCGAAGCTGCGGATTGTTCTTACGAACAATGGTAGGAGAGCGTTCTAAGTGCTGTGAAGTCAGACCGTGAGGACTGGTGGAGCGCTTAGAAGTGAGAATGCCGGTATGAGTAGCGAAAAAAGAGTGAGAATCTCTTTCACCGAATGCCTAAGGTTTCCTGAGGAAGGCTCGTCCTCTCAGGGTTAGTCGGGACCTAAGCCGAGGCCGAAAGGCGTAGGCGATGGACAACAGGTAGATATTCCTGTACCACCTCATGATTGTTTGAGCGATGGGGGGACGCAGTAGGATAAGGAATGCGCACTGATGGATATGTGCGCCCAAGCAGTGAGAAAGTCAGATAGGCAAATCCGTCTGGCAATTTCAAGCTGTGATGGGGAGGGAAATTTAGTACCGAAGTTCCGGATTTCACACTGCCAAGAAAAGCCTCTAGTTAGATCATAGGTGCCCGTACCGCAAACCGACACAGGTAGGCGAGGAGAGAATCCTAAGGTGAGCGGGAGAACTCTCGTTAAGGAACTCGGCAAAATGACCCCGTAACTTCGGGAGAAGGGGTGCTTCATTTACATGGAGCCGCAGTGAATAGGCCCAAGCGACTGTTTAGCAAAAACACAGGTCTCTGCGAAGCCGAAAGGCGAAGTATAGGGGCTGACACCTGCCCGGTGCTGGAAGGTTAAGGGGAAATGTTAGCCGCAAGGCGAAGCTTTGAACCGAAGCCCCAGTAAACGGCGGCCGTAACTATAACGGTCCTAAGGTAGCGAAATTCCTTGTCGGGTAAGTTCCGACCCGCACGAAAGGTGCAACGACTTGGGCACTGTCTCAACGAGAGACCCGGTGAAATTATACTATGCGTGAAGATGCGCATTACCCGCGACAGGACGGAAAGACCCCGTGGAGCTTTACTGTAGCCTGATATTGAATGTCTGTGCAGCTTGTACAGGATAGGTGGGAGCCTTGGAAACCGGAGCGCTAGCTTCGGTGGAGGCATCCGTGGGATACCACCCTGGCTGTATGGACATTCTAACCCAGGACCGTGATCCGGTTCGGAGACAGTGTCAGGCGGGCAGTTTGACTGGGGCGGTCGCCTCCCAAAAGGTAACGGAGGCGCCCAAAGGTTCCCTCAGAATGGTTGGAAATCATTCGTAGAGTGTAAAGGCACAAGGGAGCTTGACTGCGAGACCTACAAGTCGAGCAGGGACGAAAGTCGGGCTTAGTGATCCGGTGGTTCCGCATGGAAGGGCCATCGCTCAACGGATAAAAGCTACCCCGGGGATAACAGGCTTATCTCCCCCAAGAGTTCACATCGACGGGGAGGTTTGGCACCTCGATGTCGGCTCATCGCATCCTGGGGCTGTAGTCGGTCCCAAGGGTTGGGCTGTTCGCCCATTAAAGCGGTACGCGAGCTGGGTTCAGAACGTCGTGAGACAGTTCGGTCCCTATCCGTCGTGGGCGTTGGAAGTTTGAGAGGAGCTGTCCTTAGTACGAGAGGACCGGGATGGACACACCGCTGGTGTACCAGTTGTTCCGCCAGGAGCATCGCTGGGTAGCTACGTGTGGAAAGGATAAGTGCTGAAAGCATCTAAGCATGAAGCCCCCCTCAAGATGAGACTTCCCATCACTTCGAGTGAGTAAGATCCCTCAGAGACGATGAGGTTGATAGGTTCGGTGTGGAAGCGTGGTGACACGTGGAGCTTACGGATACTAATCGATCGAGGACTTAACTAAATTCTTTATTTGATGTCTTGTTTTCTCTTATTTAGTTTTTAAGGTATAAATTCAAAAAAACCTTGCATTTTTATTCAGAAATGCATATAATAAAACTTGTCCTTGTTTTTGAGGATTGTCTGGTAGCAATAGCGAAGAGGCCACACCTGTTCCCATGCCGAACACAGAAGTTAAGCTCTTCAGCGCCGATGGTAGTTGGGGCTTTGCCCCTGCAAGAGTAGGACGTCGCCAGGCAGATGAAAAAGAGTTAAAATACAGATAATGTATTTTAACTCTTTTTGTATATCTATAATAAATTATGGCTTGCTAGCTTTTTCAATAAAAATGTAAGGATGTATATAGATAACGATGATATTGAAATGAATAAGTGCAATATCATCGTTTATTTTTATCTTCTATAGATATCAATAGAAGCAACTCACAAAGTAGGAACTTGATGGATACTATAAGGCGGTTTCTTGAATCCGGAATAATGGATTTAGAAACCTATAAAATAATTCGATTTTATTGTAAGAGATCATTGTAGTTACGGTGAATATATTGAAGACCTGGTGGCTAGAGATAATACTGGAGTTCTGCGTGTAGAAATATATAGGATGCTGTAGAAATACCATTTAAAATCTCTTATTTAGTTTTTTTCGACATAAAACAACTTATTTTATCTTTGCTAAGTTAAAATCCGGTAAAGTTTGAGCTTTTCAAGGAGCGTGTCAAATCTTATACAAGTTTGGAAAAAGCAAGTCGTTTTACTGTTTTAATTTTATCCAGAAAATCTCTTTCATCATTATGAATTGTTTTCATATAGTTAATAAAAGGTTTAACAATCTTTTTAACAAGGAATAAACTCGAGAAGGGTATTTCCATAAAAAATTCTTATATAAGATTAGAAAGTCGTGATGAAACGATTTATATATAGAAACAGATAGTAATTCTTAAAGGGGGGATAAACTTTGCAATCATGGGCAGATCAGCTATTAGGGGAAGACTTTTTATTAATTATTACAAGATTGCTTGTTGCATTAGTATTATCTGGTTTAATTGGTTTTGAACGGGAGATTAATAATCACTCTGCTGGGTTCCGCACGCATATTCTTGTTGGTGTAGGTGCTTGTTTAATGATGATTTTGTCCCTATTTGGGTTTAGTACATTTAATGAAGTAAATGATAATATTCGATTTGATCCTGCGCGTATCCCCTCTTATGTTATTAGTGGAATTGGATTCCTTGGAGCAGGAACGATTATTGTTTATGGTGGAACAGTCCGTGGGCTGACAACAGCAGCTTCTATCTGGGCTGTAGCTGGAATTGGCCTTGTTGTAGGATCAGGTATGTATAGTGTTGCTATTTTCACAACGCTTATTATATTAATCAGTCTGATTTTCCTCAATCATATTGAAAGAATATTTCCTAGGTCAAGGACTACCACGTTTATTGAATTGGTTGTTGATGAAACGATTCAAATCAATCAAGTAGTAGAGGTAATCGAAAAACAGCAATTTTCTATAACAAATATCGAGATTATAAGGCAAGAAAGCAGCTTAAGGAAATTCTATATAAAAATGGGTCGGAAAGATAAACAGAGTCTGATTACCATTTTTGAAGAGATCTCCCGATTTCAGGGAGTAAAAAACATCTCCGAATTAACGAAATAATGCCATTTCAAAAACCTTCCACAGATAATTTGTGGAAGGTTTTTGGTTTCGTTTTTGTTAATTTTGTCTAAGATATATACATAAGTTGTTTGCATCTCCTTCATTTTGGCGTATAATGAAACTATAGTCAAAGATAGTCAAAGTCAAAAGACAACGTGCTGGATAATTCATACAGAAAGGTGTAGGGCAGATGAGCAATATTTCGGATGTAATTGAACAGTATCTGAAAAAGGTTCTACAGGCGAAGGGGCAGAATGCAATTGAAATTAAGCGAAGTGAAATTGCAGATCAATTTCAGTGTGTTCCCTCGCAAATAAATTATGTAATTAATACGCGTTTTACTGTAGAAAAAGGGTATATAGTAGAAAGTAAGCGGGGTGGTGGAGGTTATATTCGTATCATGCGAATTAAGCATCAGGATAAGTCCGAACTTATTGATGAAATTATCCAGATGATTGATGGCTCTATTTCCCAGCGATCGTCTATTGATGTTTTAGAACGTTTATTAGAAGAAGCCATCATTACAAAGCGCGAGGCAAAGATTATGCTTAGTGCAATGGATCGTACGACATTAGCTTTTAAACTTCCATTACGAGATGAATTACGTGCTCGTATACTATCAAAAATGCTTTTGACCTTAAAGTATGCAGGTGAGTAAAGCAGTATTTTACAGATGATTTTGTAAAGAGGTTGTATGTAAAGGGGGAATAGATATTGGAATGTCAGGAATGTCATGAACGGCCAGCTACACTTCATGTAAAACAGGTAATTAATGGACAAGAAACTAAAGTAAGTATGTGTGAGACATGTGCTAAGAAAAAGGGGTATATCACTTATCCAGAGGAAGGCTATTCTCTTCATGATTTACTAACTGGTTTATTTAATTTTGACACGATAAAGATGACGAGCATGAGTGATAATCAATTAAACCAGGTAAAAGAATTGCAATGCTCGAAATGTGGAATGACATTTTCAAAGTTTAAGCAAGTTGGTAAGTTTGGCTGTGCCCATTGCTATGAGTCTTTTGCTTCCAAGCTAGAGCCAATTTTTCGTAGAGTACATTCCGGCAATACGAAGCATTTTGGCAAAATACCAAAACGTGCTGGAAGTGGCTTACAATTAAAAAAACAACTGAAAAGCTATCGAGAAGAGTTGCAACAATTAATTGAAGCAGAAGCTTTTGAAGAAGCTGCAAAAGTTCGGGATAAAATAAAAGCATTGGAAAAAGGGGATAAAGAGCCGGAAGCAGGTGATGAATCTTGAGCTTAGAGCATTTTATCAAAGAAGCACTTAGCCCCTGGATGCACGAACAAGGGCCTGATAATGATATTGTGATGAGTAGTAGAATTCGCTTAGCACGGAACTTTGCAAATGTTACGTATCCAATCCTTGCTGAACAGGAGAAATTGGATGATATTCGTAGTTTTTTTAAGAAGGAATATGAACATCAAACCTTCCAAAACTATAAGAATTTAGAATTTGTCTCAATTAAAGATTTGACACCTGTAGAAAAAAGCGTGCTTGTTGAAAAGCATTTAATTAGTCCTCATTTAGTAAAGCACGATGAGCATGCTGCTGTTATGATTTCACAAAATGAGCAAGTTTCAGTCATGATAAATGAAGAAGATCATATTCGTATTCAGCTTTATTTCCCTGGTTTACAGTTAAAAAAGGCATTGGAAGAAGCTTTTGATTTCGATGATTGGATTGAAGAGAAGGTAAATTATGCATACGATGAAACAAAAGGTTATTTAACTAGCTGTCCAACAAATGTAGGAACAGGAATGCGAGCATCTGTTATGATGCATCTTCCCGCCTTATCGATGACAAAGCAAATTAATCGAATGATTCCAGCGATCAGTCAGCTTGGCCTTGTTGTTAGAGGGATTTATGGAGAGGGCAGTGAAGCGCTTGGTAACATTTTCCAAATATCCAACCAAATTACGCTTGGAAAGTCTGAGGAAGATATTGTAGAGGACTTAGAGAGTGTTGTGAATCAGTTAATCGATCATGAACGAGTCGCACGAAATTATATTATGAAGCGATCAGGTATAGAACTCGAGGATCGTATCTTTCGTTCCTACGGTGTACTGCAGTATAGCCGGAAAATTGAATCAAAAGAAGCTGCAAAATGTATTTCTAACGTGCGATTGGGCATAGACTTAGGTATTATAGAAAATACATCAGGAAATATACTAAATGAATTGATGGTTCTTACACAACCGGGTTTTCTTCAACAATATGCGAATAGAACTTTAAATGCAGGTGAACGTGATGTATTGCGTGCATCGCTCATACGCGAACGATTAAAATTGGAAAACTAGGAGGGAAATCCAGATGATGTTTGGACGATTTACAGAAAGAGCACAAAAAGTATTAGCATTATCACAAGAAGAAGCAGTACGACTTGGCCATAAGAATATTGGCACAGAACATATTTTATTAGGACTTGTCCGTGAAGGTGAAGGAATTGCGGCAAAAGCACTGCAGTCCCTAGGCCTTGAAGTCTCGAAAATTCAAGAAGAGGTAGAAAAATTAATCGGTGTCGATAAGCAGCCGATGCAATCGATTCACTATACCCCACGTGCAAAGAAGGTCGTTGAGTTATCACAGGATGAGGCAAGAAAGCTAGGCCACTCTTACGTAGGTACAGAGCATATTTTACTTGGGCTTATCCGCGAAGGTGAAGGTGTTGCTGCACGCGTATTGAATAACCTCGGTGTGAGCTTAAATAAAGCAAGACAGCAAGTGTTACAGCTATTAGGAAGCAATGAATCACAGGCGGGAAGACAAGGGCGTTCTGGACAACAATCGAGTGCAAGTACACCTACATTAGATTCGTTGGCACGAGACTTAACCGTTAGCGCAAAAGAGGGTAAAATTGATCCTGTAATCGGGCGTGCGAAGGAAATCGAACGGGTTATTCAAGTGTTGAGCCGTCGTACGAAAAATAATCCGGTATTAATTGGTGAGCCAGGTGTCGGTAAAACGGCTGTAGCTGAAGGTTTGGCGCAGCAAATTATTGATAACGAGGTTCCAGAAACCCTTCGTGATAAGCGCGTGATGACATTAGATATGGGTACAGTTGTTGCAGGTACGAAATATCGTGGTGAATTTGAGGATCGTTTGAAAAAGGTGATGGAGGAAATCCGCCAAGCTGGAAATATCATTTTATTTATTGATGAACTTCATACATTAATTGGCGCTGGTGGAGCAGAAGGTGCAATTGATGCATCAAACATTTTAAAGCCATCCCTAGCTCGAGGCGAATTACAGTGTATCGGTGCAACAACACTTGATGAATATCGTAAATACATTGAAAAAGATGCTGCATTAGAACGAAGATTCCAACCGATTCAAGTCGATGAACCAACATTGGATGAAACCATCCAGATTCTGCACGGATTACGCGATCGCTATGAAGCACATCACCGTGTAACGATAACGGATGAAGCAATTGAAGCAGCAGCAACACTTTCTGATCGTTATATTACGGATCGGTTCCTTCCAGATAAGGCAATTGATTTAATTGACGAAGCAGGCTCTAAAGTACGCCTGAGCTCTTATACTGTTCCACCGAACTTGAAAGAACTTGAGCAGAAGCTTGAAGAAGTACGAAAAGAAAAAGACGCTGCTGTACAAAGCCAAGAATTTGAAAAGGCAGCATCTTTACGTGATTCAGAACAACGTTATCGTGAACAACTCGAAAAAACGAAAAATGAATGGAAAGAAAAGCAAGGACAAACCGATTCAGAGGTTACTGTTGAAGATATTGCAAGTGTTGTATCGATCTGGACGGGAGTACCTGTAGCGAAGCTAACGAAGGATGAGAGTGAGCGTCTCTTAAACATGGAAGAGATCTTGCATAATCGTGTGATTGGCCAAGGAGAGGCAGTAAATGCGATTTCGAAGGCTATTCGCCGAGCGCGTGCGGGCTTAAAAGATCCGAAGCGACCAATTGGCTCCTTTATTTTCCTAGGACCTACAGGTGTTGGTAAAACAGAACTTGCTCGAGCTTTAGCGGAAGTGATGTTTGCAGATGAAGATGCGATGATTCGTATAGACATGTCTGAATACATGGAAAGGCATGCGACGTCTCGTCTAGTTGGATCCCCTCCAGGATATGTTGGTTATGAGGAAGGTGGTCAGCTAACAGAAAAGGTGCGACGTAAGCCATACTCTGTCGTGCTTTTAGATGAAGTTGAAAAAGCACACCCTGAAGTATTTAATATTTTATTACAAGTGCTTGAGGATGGTCGTTTAACAGATTCCAAAGGAAGACTTGTTGACTTCCGTAATACGGTAATTATTATGACATCCAACGTTGGAGCAAGTGAGCTAAAACGGAATAAATATGTTGGCTTTAATATTGCTGATGAAGGAAAAGAATATAGCGATATGAAGTCAAAAGTAATGGAAGAATTGAAAAAAGCATTTCGTCCTGAATTTTTAAACCGAATTGATGAGACGATTGTATTCCATTCATTAGAGAAGAAGCATATGAAGGATATTGTGACACTTATGCTCGAACAATTGCAACGTCGCCTGAAGGATCAAGATATTCATTTATCATTGACTGATAAAGCGGTAGAAAAGGTTGCAAATGAAGGGTTCGATCCGGAATACGGTGCCCGTCCATTGCGCAGATCGATTCAGAAAAATATCGAAGACCTTCTATCTGAAGAGTTGCTGAAAGAAACAATTGATAAAGGGCAAGAGGTAAAAATCGGTTTAAATAATAAAGGAGATTTCATCGTTCTCTCGTAATGAGGAAAGCATAAAAGCGCGAATGCCGGTTAGTGAGGTAAAAACTGCGCACCGTAATATGGACCTGTTTACGTTGTTATGGTAACTAAAGGTATCCAGGTAATTCAATTTTTATAAATTCAAGAGAAAGTAAAAAGCTAGAAGAGCAGTATCTTCTAGCTTTTCCTTCCATATTGAGGGGTGTTCTAAACCCTCTTTACCCTACTTTAAACACCCAATTCTAGTGGAAAGGGTACTAAACGACCCAGTTGTGGCATAAATAAGGAAATATGTTTCATAAATTGATAGGAAGCTGTAACCTATTTGAGCCAAAAATGTTTTACAATAGTAAGAGAAGGGGATAGTGATTTGGCTAAGCGAAAAACGAAGTATGTTTGTCAAGATTGTGGATATGAATCTGCGAAATGGATGGGCAAATGTCCTGGGTGTAATAATTGGAATACGATGGTGGAAGAAGTTGAAGCAACCACTGTCAGAGGAAAACAAGTAAGTGGTACACATGTCGTTAGTAAGCCAGAAAGGATTACTTCGATCGAGTCACAGAAAGAACCGCGTATCACCACAACGATGAAGGAATTCAATCGTGTGCTTGGTGGCGGTATTGTTCTCGGATCGCTTGTTTTAATTGGTGGTGATCCTGGGATTGGCAAATCTACCTTGTTATTACAAATCTCTTCACAGCTTGCAGGGAAGCAATTGCCAGTTCTGTACGTTTCTGGTGAGGAATCGATCCGCCAAACAAAGCTGCGTGCTGATCGACTAGGAGTAAAAGAGGATCTGCTATATGTCCTTTCTGAAACGAATTTGTTTGATATTCAAAAACAAATTGAGGAGATTCGCCCCTCATTTGTCGTAATTGACTCCATTCAAACGATTTTTAAGGAAGATGTAACGAGTGCTCCTGGTAGTGTTTCACAAGTACGAGAATGTACTGTTGATTTAATGAAGGTCGCAAAATCAAACGGCATTCCGATATTTATAGTTGGTCACGTGACGAAAGAAGGGGCGATAGCTGGTCCAAGACTGCTCGAGCATATGGTTGATGCCGTATTGTATTTTGAAGGAGAAAGGCATCATACGTATCGAATATTACGAGGTGTGAAGAATCGCTTTGGAAGTACGAATGAAATGGGTATTTTTGAGATGAAAGAAGAAGGCCTTCGAGAAGTAATGAACCCTTCGGAGATTTTTCTAGAAGAGCGTTCAGAAGGATCAGCAGGCTCTACTGTCGTTGCATCGATGGAAGGGACAAGACCTGTACTCGTTGAAATTCAAGCATTGATTTCTCCAACTAGCTTCGGTAATCCACGCCGCATGGCCACAGGAATTGATCATAACCGTGTTCCTTTATTGATGGCAGTTCTCGAAAAGCGTGTCGGCCTTATGCTGCAAAACCAGGATGCCTACATTAAGGTAGCTGGTGGTGTGAAGCTTGATGAACCTGCAATTGATCTAGCGCTAGCTGTAAGCATTGCTTCAAGCTTTCGGGATAAGCCGACGAATCCAGATGATATATTTATTGGAGAAGTTGGGCTTACTGGGGAGATCAGACGTGTGTCGCGTATCGAACAGCGTGTTCAAGAAGCAGCTAAGCTTGGCTTTAAACGTGTCATTTGTCCGGAAAACAATCTGGATGGCTGGACATACCCGAAAGGAATTCAAGTACATGGGGTTCGTACCGTACAACAAGCATTAGATATAGCGATGGCCCAGTGATTCTTAGCGATTTTTATCATAAAAATGACATATTTATACTGTTATTTGTGAAATACAATGCTTTTTTCGCCCATTTATGAGGGTTAAATTATAAATTTCTAGGCAATACTAAACATTAGGAGGTGACGATGTTGCTCAAAAAAATAGTGCATTTATTTTTTATTGTTCTAGGCGGTACTATAGGTTATCTATATGTACCAGAAATAATTCGGTTATTGAACATTACAAATTTGGATTGGGCAAGATCCCCATATTTAGGCATGATCATCGGTGCAATTATATTCTTTATTCTTTCTTATTGGCTGGCAGATTATATTGTTGACTTTTTGAGGTGGGTAGAAGACGCACTGATAAAGCTCCCAGCAGTTGATTTATTCTTTGGTAGTATCGGTTTAATTGTCGGATTGGTTATTGCTTACTTTGTTAACATGCCCTTACAAGATATTAATATTGAGGTTGTATCACAGGTTCTGCCACTCTTTATTATGATTGTTCTTGGTTACCTTGGTTTCCAAGTGGGTTTCAGGCGGAGAGATGAATTTGTCAATCTAATGAAAACAAATAAAAAGGACAAACGCCGACCTATTGAAGGTGACGATGTAGATGCAATCGTACCAAAGGCAAAAATTCTGGATACAAGTGTTATTATTGATGGTAGAATCGCAGATATTTGCCAAACGAACTTTTTAGAAGGAACCGTTATAATACCGCAATTTGTACTCGGGGAACTGCAGCATATTGCCGATTCCTCAGATACACTCAAACGTAATAGAGGCCGCCGTGGACTAGATGTATTGAATCGCATCCAAAAGGAATTGCCAGTGAAAGTCGAGATTTATGAAGGAGACTTTGAAGAAATTCCAGAGGTTGATAGTAAGCTAATTAAACTTGCGAAGGTAATTGATGGTATTGTTGTAACAAATGATTTTAATTTGAATAAAGTTTGTGATTTACAGGGTGTTAACGTGTTGAATATTAACGATCTTGCCAATGCTGTGAAGCCGGTTGTACTTCCAGGTGAAGAGCTAATTGTACAAGTAATTAAAGATGGGAAAGAGCATAATCAAGGGGTTGCCTATCTTGATGATGGTACAATGATAGTTGTGGAAGAAGGTCGGGATTATATCGGAAAAACGATCGAAGTAATTATTACAAGTGTACTGCAAACATCAGCTGGCCGGATGATCTTTGCAAAACCAAAATTACTTGAAAAAGCACTGTAAAAGAGGTATAACTGATTAAGGTGAAGTAAAGTGATAACATGAATGATATGTTATCACTTTTTCATATAGAGTGCGTGTTCAAAAGGGAGGATGAAAAGGACCGAGAAGTTAGATTCGGCGTAGCTTTGAGCAGCGGAACGTATGGGTTTAATACGTGAGCAGTGGAAAAGCAAGCCAACGAAGAAATTCGATGTGTCATTTTTACCGGACTTTTTGAACAACCTTATAGACGTAAATTTATACTTATATCGGAATCCATAATTAAGAGAGGAGCAACACCATGAGTAAGGAAGTTCGTGTGCGTTATGCGCCAAGTCCGACAGGCCATCTGCATATTGGGAATGCACGTACAGCTTTATTTAACTATTTATATGCAAAACATTTTAACGGGAAGTTTATTATTCGTACAGAGGATACGGATGAAAAACGGAATGTAGCGGGTGGAGAAGAGAGCCAGTTGAAGTTTTTAAAATGGCTTGGATTAGAATGGGATGAAGGTGCTGATATTGGTGGTGACTATGGTCCATATCGTCAAACAGAGCGCTTAGATTTATATAATAAATATGTTAATGAACTACTGGAAAGAAACCTTGCCTATAAATGCTATATGTCAGAAGAAGAGCTTGAGGCTGAACGTGAGGAGCAACGTGAAAAAGGACAAGTACCTAAGTATTCTGGAGCCCACCGTAATTTAACGGAAGAGCAAATCGCGGCTTTCGAGGCGGAAGGTCGTAAGCCGAGTATCCGTGTTCGTGTTCCAGAGAACAAAACGTACATGTTCCAAGATATTGTTCGCGGCGAAATTACGTTTGAATCGAGTGATTTCGGTGACTGGGTTATTGTGAAGAAAAATGGTATCCCGACGTATAACTTTGCTGTAGCCATTGATGACCATCTGATGGAAATCACACATGTATTGCGTGGTGAGGAGCATATTTCCAACACACCGAAGCAAATGATGGTCTATGAAGCATTTGGCTGGGAAGCGCCAAAATATGGCCATATGACCCTGATTTTGAATGAGGAGCGTAAAAAGCTAAGCAAGCGTGATGAGCATATCCTTCAATTTATTGAGCAATATCGCAATCTAGGATATTTACCTGAAGCAATGTTTAATTTTATAAGCTTATTAGGCTGGTCTCCAGTTGGAGAGGAAGAGATCTTTTCTCAAGAAAAGCTAATTGAAATTTTTGATCCGGAACGTCTATCTACATCTGCAGCGATTTTTGACCAACAAAAACTGAAGTGGATGAACAACGAATACATCAAAGCGGCTGACATAGAAACGGTGATTGATCTAGCGATGCCGCATTTGATTGAATCTGGTAAATTACCGGAGGATATGGATGCAGATAAAAGAACGTGGGCAGAAAATGTGATTAGCTTATATCGTGAACAATTACGTTATGGTGCGGAGATTGTGGAACTAACGGAACTATTCTTTAATGATGAGATTTCCTATGATGACGAAGCGATGGAGGTCTTAAAAGGGGAACAAGTACCAGAAGTATTGCAAGTTTTTACAGATAAGCTGATCCATTTAGATGAGTTTAATAAAGATACAATTAAGGCACAATTTAAAGCAACACAGAAGGAAACTGGTCACCGTGGAAAGAAACTATTTATGCCAATCCGGATTGCGACAACTGGACAAATGCACGGTCCAGAGCTACCGTTTGCGATTGAGCTTTTAGGAAAGTCTGTTATTATCGCAAGGCTTGATAAAGTATTGAAGCAATTAGGAGCGTAATGGTTCACATTTCGCCGATTGTATAATATAGTATTACTAAATAAGTGAACGTTGAAAAGGGAAAGTAAGAATCGATCTGCTTATTCAGAGAGAATCACCAAGGGCTGTGAGTGATTTTAAGCATCGTTTCTGAAGTGCCCCTTGGAGTCTGTTATGGAAAATGAGTAGTCTTTAGTACATGACAGCGATACTCTCCCGTTACGAGAGCCAAAGTTGGAAGGATACGTCCTTCAAACAGAGTGGAACCGCGCTAATCTAGCGTCTCTGTGTATAAACTACACAGGGACGCTTTTTATTTTGGCAAAAAGTAAGGTATAAAACGTTCCTTTCTGCGTAAGGCGGGATAAGGCATTCACTCTGGAATTAGCCAAAATAAAAAAGATTCTATGAAAGTAGAGAGCCCCATCTAAAAATCCCTTTTACGAAAGCCAATTTTACTAACTATAAAGGAGGAAGGCACATGGGAATTTTCAAAACAATGAAGGAAGATATGGATGTTGTGTTTGAACAGGATCCTGCTGCACGTACGTATATCGAAGTGATGCTAACGTATTCGGGTCTTCATGCCGTATGGGCACATCGAATTGCGCATCGTTTTTTCAAAAGAAGGCTTTTCTTTATTGCACGCGTCATTTCTCAGGCTAGCCGCTTCTTTACAGGAATTGAGATTCACCCAGGAGCAAAGATTGGGCGACGTCTTTTTATCGACCATGGTATGGGAGTAGTTATTGGAGAGACGTGTGAGATTGGGGATAATGTTACCATTTTTCAAGGAGTAACGCTTGGCGGTACTGGTAAAGAAAGAGGGAAACGACATCCAACAGTGAAAGATAATGCACTCATTTCTACAGGGGCAAAAGTGCTTGGGGCAATAACAATCGGTGAAAGCTCGAAGGTCGGAGGCGGTTCTGTTGTGTTAAAGGATGTGCCTGATCATTCAACGGTAGTTGGTGTTCCTGGGAGAGTTGTAATCCAGAATGGGGAAAGAGTAAGAAGGGACCTTGATCATCATAAGATTCCTGATCCTGTAGCTGATCGTTGTGAACATATGCAGGTGCAGATTGATGAACTGAAGGCTGAAATTGCAAAATTGAAACAAGGGAGTGTAAAACAATATGTCGATTAAGTTATATAATACATTATCGCGCAAGAAGGAAGATTTCACACCATTAGAAGAAGGAAAGGTTCGTATGTATGTATGCGGACCGACTGTATATAACTATATTCATATCGGTAATGCACGTCCGGCTATTGTTTTTGATACAGTAAGAAGGTATTTCGAATACAAAGGCTTTCAAGTTGACTATGTATTAAACTTTACCGATGTCGATGATAAAATAATTAAAACAGCAAATGAATTAGGGGAAGATGTTCCTGAGATAGCAAATAAATTTATACAGGCTTATCTAGAGGATGTTGGAGCTTTAGGTGTGAAAGAGGCAACACATAATCCACGTGTTATGGAAACGATGGAGGATATCATTCGTTTTATTGATGTGCTCGTTCAGAAAGGGTATGCCTATGCAGCAGAAGGAGACGTCTATTTTAAACCGAGAGCGTTTGAAGGATATGGCAAATTATCCCATCAGTCAATTGATGAGCTTCGCTCTGGTGCGCGAATCCAAGTTGGAGAGAAAAAGAATGATCCGCTTGATTTTGCATTATGGAAAGAAGCAAAGTCTGGAGAAATTGCTTGGGATTCACCGTGGGGGAAAGGCCGACCAGGCTGGCATATCGAATGCTCTGCAATGGCTAAGAAATACCTTGGAGATACGATTGACATTCATGCTGGTGGGCAGGATTTAACATTCCCGCATCACGAAAATGAAATTGCTCAGTCTGAAGCCATGACAGGTCATACATTTGCGAATTATTGGATGCATAATGGGTATATAAATATTAATAATGAAAAAATGTCGAAATCACTCGGAAATTTTGTTTTAACAAGAGATTTAATTGCAAAGCATAATCCGGAAGTGCTACGTTTCTTCATGCTAAGTGTGCATTATCGTAATCCGATTAATTTTACAGAGGAGCTTCTGGAAAGTGCTAAAAATAGCTATGACCGAATTAAAACGGCATACGAAAACTTAGAGCATCGCAAACCGACGAGTATGAACCTTGTTGATAATACAGAGGAATGGTTAACGAAAATAGCGGAAATGAAACATCGCTTTGAGCTGGAAATGGATGATGATTTCAATACAGCGAATGCAATTTCTGTCCTGTTTGATTTAGCAAAAGAAGCAAATGTCTATTTACAATCCAACCAAACATCAACAGAGGTAATTGATGCATTTCAGGAAGTGCTCAAGACTTTACTAAATGTACTTGGGATTACTCTTGATACAGCAGATGAACTGTTAGACGAAGCGATTGAGGCGTTAATTGAAGAACGGAATGAAGCAAGGAAAAACCGTGATTTCGCTCGAGCAGATGAGATAAGAGATTTGTTAAAAGACAAAAATATCATATTGGAAGACACACCTCAAGGGGTTCGCTGGAAAAGAGGCTAATCATGAAGTTGGATCCAAAGCAATTGAAAAGCCTAGCACTCGCGTATATGGGAGATGCTATATATGAAACCCATGTCAGGGAGCATTTGCTTCAAAAAGGAACCGTAAAGCCGAACCAGCTACATCAAGAAGCGATTACTTTTGTTTCTGGAAAATCCCAAGCGGCTGTCATTCTTAACTGGGCAGCCAAAGCGGATTTTTTAAATGAGGAAGAACGGGCTGTTGTAGGGAGAGGGAGAAATGCTAAGTCTGGTTCTATTCCGAAAAACACAAGTGTACAAACCTATCGTTATAGTACGGCATTTGAAGCATTAATCGGCTATCACTATTTATCTGGAAACGAAACACGTCTTAAGGAACTGTTAGAAAGTGCGATTGAATTTGTAGAAGAGAGGAGTGGATAACATGGATCAAGAGTTAATAATTGGAAAAAATCCAGTAATGGAAGCATTAAAATCCGGCCGTTCTGTTAATAAAGTGGTTATATCGGAGCAATTGAATCCGAATGTGCAAAAGAAATTGCAACAAATGGCGAGAGAAGCTGGAACGATTGTACAAAAAGTGCCGAAATCAAAGCTTGAACAACTTGATTCCGGTAATCACCAAGGTGTGATTGCTTATGTTGCGTCCTATCAATATGCAACACTTGATGATTTATTTCAGCGGGCAGAAGAAAGAAATGAAGACCCCTTCTTCATCATTTTGGATGAATTGGAGGATCCACATAATCTAGGATCTATCTTGCGGACTGCGGATGCAACAGGGGCGCATGGAGTCATCATTCCGAAGCGGCGCTCGGTAGGTTTAACCGCAACTGTTGCGAAAACAGCTGCAGGAGCGATGGAGCATATTCCAGTAGCGCGGGTGACGAATATCGCCAATACAATTGATGAATTAAAAGAAAGACAGGTATGGGTTGTCGGTACAGAAGCAGAAGCAACGGAGGACTATCGCAAGTTGGACGGGGCATTGCCGATCGCTCTTGTAATTGGCAATGAAGGAAAGGGTATTAGTCGACTTGTTCGGAAGAAGTGTGATTGGACAGTAAGCTTACCAATGAAGGGAGCAGTATCTTCCTTGAACGCCTCAGTTGCCTGTAGTTTGCTTCTCTATGAGGTATATCGTAAAAGATACCCATTGGGTGATGTATAGATGGTCGTTCTTATTGTAGATGGCTATAATATTATTGGAGCATGGGAAGAGCTGCAACAACTAAAGGAAAAAGAAATTGGACAAGCTCGTGACCGTCTGGTTGAGTGGATGGCTGAATACCAAGCGTATTCCGGCCATCGTGTCATTATCGTATTCGATGCGTACTATGTTAAAGGGATTTCAAGTAAATTAAAGCAATATAAAGTTGAAGTAATTTATACAAAGGAAAAGGAAACAGCTGATGAATGTATCGAAAAGCTTGTGAAAGAAGTAAAAAATGTGAAGACACAAGTATATGTAGCTACATCTGATTATGCAGAGCAGCGTACGATTTTCGGACAAGGAGCTCTTCGTAAGTCTGCTCGTGAACTATTTATTGAAATGCAGGACATTGAAAAGGAAATTGAAGTTAGCATTGAACTGCATAAAAAAATGCAACCACAATCTAAAATTAAGTTGGACGAAGAAATCCTTCAGAAATTTGAAAAGATGAGAAGGGGAGAAATATAGCATAAAAATAGTGTTCAAAAAGGGGGATGAAAAGACATGTCGGAAATTAGTCGAATGCCCTATTTCTCGGGGTGTTATTTTCGCCGGACTTTTTGAACAACTAAAAAGTTTGATTTTTGCGCTATTTCGACATGTTTTGCATGTAAACGCTTCTTATTCATGTTGACGGTTCTGAAACGAGTACTGTATACTATGTCCTAAGTGACAACCGAGATAGTCAGGGGGCAATCTTAATGAGCGTCGAGCAAATAGTAAAAGACAATCGAAGTATTAGTAAGCTTGAAGATGACGATTTGCTGCAACTTGTTCGTCGAGGCGACAGTCGAGCGCTGGACATATTAATTAACAGGTACATTAATTTTGTCCGAGCAAAAGCACGAACGTATTTTTTAATTGGCGCAGATAAAGAGGACATCATTCAAGAAGGAATGATCGGATTATATAAAGCAATTCGCGATTATAATGGGGACAAGCTATCTTCATTTAAAGCATTTGCTGAGCTCTGTGTGACGCGTCAGATTATCACTGCAATTAAAACAGCGACAAGACAGAAGCATATTCCACTTAACTCCTATGTTTCCCTCGATAAGCCAATCTATGATGAAGAATCAGATCGCACATTGTTGGATGTAATTGCAGGATCGAAAGAGATTGATCCTCAAGAGCTTCTCATTAACCGAGAAAATTTCGGAGATATGGAAATGAAATTATCCGAATTATTAAGCGAGTTGGAAAGACAAGTGCTCCATTTGTATTTGGACGGAAGGTCCTACCAGGAAATATCGATTGAATTGAAACGACATGTCAAATCGATTGATAATGCTTTGCAACGTGTAAAACGAAAGCTCGAACAACTGATGGATGTGACTGAAACACCATAAATAATCAAGATTTAGATTGGGAGAATAACAGAAAGCTAACCTTCACCGTTTTTGTTTAAAACATTTGATATTATTTGGCTCACGGGTTGTTGAGACGTTGACACGTTATGGCAAAACGTGCTAAATTAGAACAAAAGGAAAATACCCTATGTGTGGGGTGAAATAGATGAGTAATAAAATCACGTTAGCGTGTGCAATTTGTTCAAGCAGAAATTATTCAACGAATAAGAATGTATCCACAAAGGCTACGAGATTAGAAGTACGTAAATATTGCAAAACATGTGGGCAACATACATTGCATCGTGAAACAAAGTAAGTGCGCATTTTAAGCGGAGTTTTTGGGGGGTACAAGCATGTTCAGATTCTTTAAAGATGTATCTAGAGAAATGAAAAAAGTTAGCTGGCCAAAAGGTAAAGAGCTGACCAATTATACCATTATCGTTATTTCAACCGTAGTATTTGTAGCACTATTCTTTTTTATTGTTGATTTAGGTATTTCTCAAGTTTTAAACTTATTTTGAATAAATGTGTTTAATTATGCTATAATGAAAAATAATATACCCTTTTAAAAACCCGGTCAAAGCGGGTTTTTTAAATTGGAGAAAATGGTAGACGATTCGTGATTGAATGATAAATCAAGCTGCTATAAAGTGTGTGTTCAAAAGAGGATAAAAAGGACCGAGAAGTTCGAGGTGGTGTAGCTCCTGATAGCGGAACGTATGGGTTTAATACGTGAGCAGACGTTCTTGCACGCGGGAAAAGTGTTTTTCTTTTGCAAGGAATGGAAAACCAAGCCAACGAGCTTCCGCAGGATGTGGTGACTTCGATGTTCGACACAGGACGTGTCGGTATTTAATCGAAGGTCTACTGTTCTCGATGTGTCATTTTTACCGGACTTTTTGAACAGCCTTATAAGGGAGGGAGCCCTGTATAAATGGAGAAAAATTGGTATGTTGTTCATACGTATTCCGGTTATGAAAATAAAGTAAAGATGAACTTGGAGAAACGTGTAGAAACAATGGGAATGGAAGATAAGATCTTCCGTGTAATCGTTCCAGAAGACGAGGAAACAGAAATTAAAAACGGTAAAAAGAAAGTCATGAAAAAGAAATCATTCCCTGGTTATGTATTAACAGAAATGATTATGACAGACGATTCCTGGTATGTTGTAAGAAACACGCCTGGCGTAACTGGTTTTGTTGGATCTAGCGGGCACGGTGCAAAACCGACACCATTACTTCCAGATGAAATTGATGTTGTTTTAAAGCGTATGGGTGTATCAGAACCGACCGTACAGGTTGATTTTGAAATCAAAGAAAATGTACGAGTTGCTGACGGCCCATTCACTGATTTCACAGGATCAATTGAGCACATTGATATGGACAAGCAAAAACTAAAAGTTCATGTTAATATGTTTGGTAGAGAAACCCCTGTTGAATTGGATTTCTCGCAGGTTGAAAAGCTGTCTTAAAATGAACTTCTAAAAAAAGAGACAACAAAACCTTGCATTATTTAGCATTTCATGCTAAAATTTTTTTGTTATTTATGCTCTGAATAGGGCGTTGATAAATGGAGTGGGAGGGTATACCAATACAATCATAGGACCCTATTACCACATCACGGACTTTAAGGAGGTGTGTCTCGTGGCTAAAAAAGTAATCAAGTTAGTGAAATTGCAAATCCCAGCTGGTAAAGCAAACCCAGCACCGCCAGTAGGACCGGCACTAGGTCAAGCAGGTGTTAATATCATGGGATTCTGTAAAGAATTTAATGCTCGTACACAAGATCAAGCGGGTTTAATTATTCCTGTTGAAATTACGGTATTTGAAGACCGTTCATTTACATTTATTACAAAGACTCCACCAGCAGCTGTTCTTTTGAAAAAAGCAGCAGGTCTTGAATCTGGTTCTGGTGAGCCTAACAAGAACAAGGTCGCTACATTGAAACGCGATCAAGTAAAAGAAATTGCGGAATCTAAAATGCCTGATTTAAACGCAGCTGATGTTGAAGCGGCAATGCGTATGGTTGAAGGTACTGCACGAAGCATGGGAATTGTTATCGAAGATTAATTTTTGCAAATAGGAAAGTGTCAAACTTTGCTATTTGTACAAGTGCAACTAAGGCATTTGCCTAACGCTTGGCGATTGCTGAGTTTTCTAATACGGTATAGGTTGCGGTTGGCTGACCATTCGCAACCTTTTTCGTGGGTGTGATGGACCTAGTTTTAGGTTCGTTACACGCTTTATAAAAGCTGTTTGCTTTTATAAGTGGGAGGTATTACCGTTATAACCACAATAGAGGAGGAAATAAAATGGCAAAAACAGGTAAGAAGTATCAAGAAAATGCAAAGCTTGTTGACCGTACAAATTTGTATGAAATTAAAGAAGCTGTTGCATTAGCGAAACAAACTGCTAAAGCAAACTTTGACGAAACAGTTGAAGCTGCATTCCGTCTTGGAGTAGATCCGAAGAAAGCAGATCAACAAATCCGTGGAGCAATGGTATTGCCACATGGAACTGGTAAAACACAACGCGTGCTTGTGTTCGCTAAAGGTGAAAAGGCAAAAGAAGCAGAAGCTGCAGGAGCAGATTATGTAGGAGAGACAGAATTCATTGAGAAAATCAACAAAGGTTGGTTTGAATTTGATGTTATTGTAGCGACTCCTGATATGATGGCTGAAGTAGGTAAGCTTGGACGTGTGTTAGGACCAAAAGGTCTAATGCCAAACCCTAAAACTGGAACAGTTACTTTTGAAGTAGAAAAAGCTGTTAAAGATATTAAAGCTGGTAAAGTAGAATACCGTGTAGATAAGTCTGCAAATATCCATGTTCCAATTGGAAAAATCTCATTTGAAGATGAGAAATTGGTTGAAAACTTCGTAGCACTTACAGAACAACTTGTGAAAGTAAAACCGCAAGCTGCTAAAGGTACGTACATGAAGAATGTTTCAATCGCTTCTACAATGGGACCTGGAATCAAAGTTGACGTATCTGATTTTCGTTAATTAGGTGTTGACTTTGTCGCAGTGTTCCGTTATACTAAATTGCGTCATAATAAAATGAATATGTTATACCGTAGACAGTAGGTGCGGATTTCCGCTTAATATCCTGCCGAGGTTTGTTTATATACAGATGAGTTAATCTATGTTAATGTCCATTTGTTATATTAAGCTCCCATGTCTACGTGGGAGCTTTTCTTATATATCCCAGCGGTGTAATGATATGAAGGAAATGATAATAGGAGGTGGAACAATGTCTGCAGTAATTGAACAAAAGAAACAATTAGTTGAAGAAATCACAGAAAAATTCCGTGCTAGTCAAACTTCAATAGTGGTTGACTACCGTGGTCTTGATGTGGCAGAAGTTACAGCATTACGTAAAGAACTACGCGATGCGGGAATCGACTTTAAAGTTTACAAAAATACAATGACTCGCCGTGCTGTAGAAGCAGCTGAACTTTCAGGCTTGAACGATGTGTTGGTAGGACCAACAGCTATCGCTTTCAGTAACGATGATGTAGTAGCACCAGCAAGAATTCTTAATAACTTCATGAAAGAACATGAGGCATTAGAAATCAAAGGTGGCGTTATCGAAGGTCAAGTAGCTAGCCTTGAACAAATTCAAGAGCTTGCTGAGCTTCCGAACTACGAAGGTATGGTGTCTATGCTGCTTAGCGTGCTTCAAGCACCTATCCGTAACTTTGCTTACGTTACGAAAGCAGTTGCAGAACAAAAAGAAGAACAAGGCGCTTAATAATCGCCTGACGATATTACTAAATTAAACTAAAATATTAGGAGGAAAATATATCATGACTAAAGAAGAAATGATTGGCGCAATCAAAGAAATGTCCGTTTTAGAATTAAACGATCTTGTTAAAGCAATCGAAGAAGAATTTGGAGTAACTGCTGCTGCACCTGTAGCTGCTGCTGGTGCTGCTGGTGGAGCTGCTGTTGAAGAGCAAACTGAGTTTGATGTAGTACTTACAAGTGCTGGAGCATCAAAAATCAAAGTTGTTAAAGCTGTTCGTGAAATCACTGGTCTTGGTCTTAAAGACGCAAAAGACTTAGTAGATAACGCGCCAAAAGCAATTAAAGAAGGCGTAGCTAAAGAAGAAGCTGAAGAAGTTAAAGGTAAACTTGAAGAAGCTGGCGCTGAAGTAGAAGTTAAATAATTTTGCTAATAGAAAATGATAGAGCTCGTCGAATTTCGGCGGGCTTTTTATCACGCGTTAATGGAGTGAAGAACCCCAACCTCTAATTGCGAGGGGGATCTTGTGGTATGAACAGCCGTAATCTCCTGATTCTGTTTAACTAACATCCAGAAGGCTGACTGCCTGAATAAAGTTTCGCTTTATTATTGATGCGGTATTTTATTGCCGGATCAAAATAATTAAGAGTAATTCATGTCGATTGTATAAAAGAGAAGATCTTGATCTAACTACTTTCGGCATTTTCTTTTTTGTGCCTGTCGATGTATATGGTGCAAGAGAGGTATCTTCGATTGAATTAAGTTTTATATATTATCTGGAGGTAGTTTGCTTTCAGGTATCTTCTAATTTTAAATATAACTAAGAAGTAGGTGCCCAAATGTCTGAGCATTACTTTTCTAATAAACCTCAATCTAAAACTTTACCAAAAACATGGACGTACCAACTAAGAGGAAAAAAATATACGTTTACAAGTGATGTTGGCGTGTTTTCAAAAAACGAAGTCGATTTTGGTTCGAGACTTTTAATAGAGCAATTTCAGGAGCCAAGTGTTCCTGGCGATCTATTGGACCTTGGTTGTGGTTATGGTCCAATTGGAATCGCGCTTGCGAATGATTTTGTTAATCGCCAAGTTGTGATGGTGGATGTAAATGAGCGTGCGCTTGCGCTTGCTGAGAAAAATGCGGCTATCAATAATCAAATAAACACTGAGGTTATCCAAAGTGATCGTTTGTCAGGTTTGCCTGGACGGAAGTTCGCGGCCATCCTCACGAACCCGCCGATTCGAGCGGGAAAGCAAGTGGTTCATCAAATGTTTGAGGATTCGAAAAAAGCTTTGCTTCCGGATGGTCAATTATGGGTGGTTATTCAAAAGAAGCAAGGAGCACCTTCGGCGATGGATAAGATCGAGGACTTGTTTGGAAATGTAGATGTTGTTATCAAAAGTAAAGGATACTATATATTAAGAGCTTTAAATGTTTGACCACATAGAATTAGTGTGGTAAGATTGGAAGATGGTAACATGGGGATTCTTTTGTCAAGGGAATCTTTATAAAATATGGGACGTATATTTGATTGCTGAACGGCAACACTGGTAGAATCGGAAAAAATGCAGGGTTTTATAATAAAGCCTTTTTTCTAGTTTACCAAAATAAATGCTATGTGTACAACTAGTATTTGTTGTATTGCTTTCAAATGCTGGTGAAGGGTAAGAGATGTAAAACACTTCGACGGCACGCTGGCAAGCATGTTCCATGAATTTCAATGCTTTAAAATTTGTTCGGCATATTGCTGAGCGAAAAGTTTAGCTAGGTAGATAGGATAGTGAAAAGCTTACTATTTACATCAATGCAACGAAGGTATTTACTTAAATAATTTGTGAATGCCTAAGTTTTGAAAAGTTAGGTTCGAAAAACAAAACTGAGAATCACTTTTTCTCGTATTGTTTTTTTCTAAATATGATTCTCTTTTTGTCAGACAGCGACAAAAAGACACGATTTAAGGGGTGAAGCAGTTGACAGGTCAACTAGTTCAGTATGGACGGCACCGCCAGCGCAGGAGCTATGCACGTATCAGTGAAGTTTTAGAATTACCGAATCTAATCGAGATTCAAACCGCTTCATATGAATGGTTCCTCGAAGAAGGCTTAAGAGAGATGTTCCAGGATATTTCTCCAATTGAAGATTTTACAGGAAACCTATCACTTGAGTTTGTAGATTACAGTTTAGGTGAGCCGAAGTATCCTGTAGATGAATCAAAGGAAAGAGATGTTACGTACAATGCTCCGCTTCGCGTGAAGGTTCGTTTAATTAATAATGAAACCGGTGAAGTGAAAGAACAGGAAGTATTTATGGGAGATTTCCCACTTATGACAGATACAGGTACATTTATTATTAATGGAGCTGAACGAGTTATCGTTTCACAGCTCGTACGTTCACCTAGTGTCTACTTTAATGAAAAAATCGATAAAAATGGTAAGCGTGGTATTGCTGCTACCGTTATTCCGAATCGTGGTGCATGGCTTGAGTTCGAAACGGATGCGAAAGACATTGCATATGTCCGCATTGATCGTACACGTAAATTACCAATTACAGTATTGTTACGTGCATTAGGCTTTGGCACAGATCAGGAAATCGTCGATCTATTAGGCGAGAATGAATACTTACGAAATACACTTGAAAAAGATAATACAGAGACCACAGAAAAGGCATTATTGGAAATCTATGAGCGTTTACGCCCGGGTGAGCCACCTACAGTGGAGAATGCGAAAAGCTTACTAATTTCCCGTTTCTTTGATCCGAAGCGTTATGACCTTGCGCATGTTGGTCGTTACAAGATGAATAAAAAGCTTCATATTAAAAACCGTCTGTTCAATCAGATTTTGGCTGAGTCTATTGTTGATCCTGAAACAGGAGAGGTTTTAGCTGAAAAAGGTGAACGATTAGAACGGAAACTATTAGATAAAATTCTTCCGTATTTAGAAAGGGAAGAAGATCGTTTCGGCGAGCGAATTCTTGAACCGAACGATGGTATTTTAGAAGATGAAATCAATATTCAGTCCGTTAAGATTATGGATCCAACTGATCCGAGCGGTGAGCGTGAATTAACTGTAATCGGAAATGGCGGCGTAACAAAAGAAGTTAAAAATATAACGCCAGCAGACATTTTAGCTTCTATTAGCTATTTCTTTAATCTGCTTTACAAGGTTGGGGACACAGATGATATTGACCATCTTGGAAACCGCAGACTTCGTTCGGTTGGTGAGTTGTTGCAAAATCAATTCCGTATCGGATTATCTCGTATGGAGCGAGTTGTACGTGAAAGAATGTCAATTCAGGACACGTCAAGCGTAACTCCACAACAGTTAATTAATATTCGTCCAGTAATTGCTTCAATTAAAGAGTTCTTCGGTAGCTCTCAGCTTTCGCAATTTATGGATCAGACAAACCCATTAGGCGAATTGACGCATAAGCGTCGTCTATCAGCGCTAGGGCCAGGTGGTTTGACGCGTGAACGCGCTGGTTTCGAAGTGCGTGACGTTCACTATTCTCACTATGGTCGTATGTGTCCGATTGAAACGCCAGAGGGGCCAAACATTGGATTGATTAACTCTCTGTCAAGCTATGCAAAGGTAAATAAATTTGGTTTTATTGAATCGCCATACCGTCGTGTAGATCCGGAAACCGGTGAAGTAACGATGAAAATTGATTACCTAACAGCAGATGAACAAGATAACTATATCGTGGCACAAGCAAACGCGAAACTTGATGAGAACAATAAGTTTGTTGATGCTGAAGTGATCGCTCGTTTCCGTGAAGACAATATCATTGTTTCCCGTGATAAGATTGATTACATGGATGTATCGCCGAAACAGGTAGTTTCTGCTGCGACAGCTTGTATCCCGTTCTTGGAAAACGATGACTCTAACCGCGCATTGATGGGTGCGAACATGCAACGTCAGGCGGTTCCGTTAATGAAGCCTGAAGCACCAATTGTGGGCACTGGTATGGAGTATGTAAACGGGAAAGACTCTGGAGCTGCGGTAATTAGCCGTGGTGAGGGTGTTGTGGAACGTGTAGAAGCGAAGGAAATTGTTATTCGTCACATTTCGGAAGTTGACGGTAAAGAAGTTCAAGGTGATGTTGTTCACTATAAGCTGCAAAAATACAAACGTTCGAACCAAGGAACTTGTTATAATCAACGCCCTATCGTTAGTGAGGGTGACCGCGTAACAAAGGGTGAGGTACTTGCTGACGGGCCTTCAATGGAAGATGGAGAGCTTGCTTTAGGTCGTAACGTTCTTGTTGGATTTATGACTTGGGAAGGTTATAACTATGAGGATGCGATCATCATGAGTGAAAGACTCGTGAAAGACGATGTATATACATCCATCCACATTGAGGAATTTGAGTCCGAAGCCCGTGATACAAAGCTTGGACCGGAAGAAATAACAAGAGATATCCCGAACGTTGGGGAAGACGCACTGAAGAACCTGGATGAGTATGGAATTATCCGTGTCGGTGCAGAAGTAACCGATGGAGATATTCTAGTTGGTAAAGTAACACCTAAAGGGGTTACGGAATTATCTGCAGAGGAAAGACTATTGCATGCTATCTTTGGCGAGAAAGCTCGTGAAGTGCGTGATACGTCCTTACGTGTTCCACATGGTGGAGGCGGTATTGTACTGGATGTTAAAATCTTCAATCGTGAAGATGGAGACGAACTGCCACCAGGTGTTAACCAGTTGGTTCGTGCGTATATTGTACAAAAACGTAAAATCCATGAAGGGGATAAAATGGCCGGTCGTCACGGTAACAAAGGGGTTATCTCCAAAATTTTACCGGAAGAAGATATGCCGTTTTTACCAGATGGTACACCAATCGACATTATGCTTAACCCACTTGGCGTTCCGTCACGTATGAACATCGGACAAGTGTTTGAGTTACATTTAGGAATGGCTGCTAGACAGCTTGGTATCCATGTTGCAAGTCCTGTATTTGATGGAGCAACAGAAGAAGATGTATGGGAAACACTTGAAGAAGCTGGTATGCCAAGAGATGCGAAAACAATTCTTTATGACGGCAGAACTGGAGAAGCGTTTGATAACCGTGTGTCTGTAGGGGTCATGTACATGATCAAACTTGCGCACATGGTTGATGATAAGCTTCACGCACGTTCAACTGGACCTTACTCACTTGTAACACAGCAGCCACTTGGTGGTAAAGCACAATTTGGTGGACAGCGTTTTGGTGAGATGGAGGTTTGGGCATTAGAGGCTTACGGTGCGGCGTACACACTACAGGAAATTCTTACTGTGAAATCGGATGATACAGTAGGACGTGTGAAAACATACGAAGCAATTGTGAAAGGTGATAATGTTCCAGAACCAGGAGTACCAGAATCTTTCAAGGTACTAATCAAGGAATTACAAAGTCTTGGTATGGATGTTAAAATGCTTTCGAGCGATGAACAAGAAATCGATATGCGTGAACTAGAAGAGGAAGAAGTTCAGGCGGCAACAAAGCTTAATATCGATGTAGAAGAGAATTAATGACACAATCCAGAATTGGTTCCAGGGTCTTTTCAAGGGCCCTCTGAACCGTTCTGTTGTATATAATTATTTTTACATGAATCCAGAGGTAAAATTGCACATTAAAAAGGGAGGATTGCCCCTTGTTAGATGTAAATAATTTTGAGTATATGAAAATAGGTCTTGCTTCACCAGAAAAAATCCGTTCTTGGTCTTACGGTGAAGTGAAAAAACCAGAAACAATTAACTATCGTACGTTAAAGCCAGAAAAGGATGGCTTGTTCTGTGAGCGTATTTTTGGACCACAGAAGGACTGGGAATGTCATTGCGGGAAGTACAAACGCGTGCGCTATAAAGGCGTAGTTTGTGATCGTTGTGGTGTTGAAGTGACGAAGGCGAAAGTTCGCCGTGAACGCATGGGTCATATTGAACTTGCTGCACCTGTTTCCCATATCTGGTATTTTAAAGGAATTCCAAGTCGAATGGGCCTTGTGTTAGATATGTCTCCGCGTGCGTTGGAAGAGGTTATTTATTTCGCTGCGTATATCGTTACAGATCCAGGCGGCACTCCTTTGGAGAAAAAACAGTTATTATCGGAAAAAGAATACCGTGCTTATTATGATAAGTATGGCAATACATTTAAAGCACAAATGGGTGCAGAAGCGATTCGTAAGCTTCTTCAGGATATTGACCTTGAAAAAGAAGTAGATGCATTGAGAGAAGAACTAAAATCAGCACAAGGGCAACGAAGAACACGAGCAATCAAACGTTTAGAAGTGATGGAAGCATTCCGTCATTCTGGTAATGATACGAGTTGGATGGTATTAGATGTTCTTCCGGTTATACCACCAGAAATTCGTCCGATGGTACAATTGGATGGTGGACGTTTCGCAACTTCCGACTTGAACGACTTGTATCGCCGTGTAATTAATCGTAACAATCGTTTGAAACGCTTATTAGATCTTGGAGCACCAAGCATTATTGTGCAAAACGAAAAACGTATGCTTCAAGAAGCGGTTGATGCATTGATCGATAATGGTCGTCGCGGCCGTCCGGTTACAGGACCAGGTAATCGTCCATTGAAATCCTTATCTCACATGTTAAAAGGGAAGCAAGGACGTTTCCGTCAAAACTTACTTGGAAAACGTGTGGATTATTCCGGACGTTCCGTAATCGTTGTAGGTCCAAACCTAAAAATGTACCAATGTGGACTGCCTAGAGAGATGGCATTAGAGCTTTTCAAACCATTTATCATGAAAGAGCTCGTAGAACGAGGTCTTGCACATAACATTAAATCAGCTAAGCGTAAAATTGAACGTGTACATCCTGATGTATGGGATGTATTGGAAGATGTGATTAAGGAGCACCCTGTTCTCCTTAACCGAGCACCAACCTTGCACCGATTAG
Organism: Oceanobacillus sp. FSL K6-0127; assembly: GCF_037983385.1. Classification (NCBI taxonomy): domain Bacteria; kingdom Bacillati; phylum Bacillota; class Bacilli; order Caryophanales; family Bacillaceae; genus Oceanobacillus; species Oceanobacillus sp. FSL K6-0127. Next base: position 663,477 of record NZ_CP150287.1, read on the forward strand.
GTATCCAAGCATTTGAACCGACATTGGTAGATGGTCGTGCAATTCGTCTGCATCCACTAGTATGTACTGCTTATAACGCTGACTTTGATGGTGACCAAATGGCTGTTCACGTACCTTTATCAGCAGAAGCGCAAGCAGAAGCTCGTATTCTAATGCTTGCTGCTCAAAATATCTTAAACCCGAAAGACGGGAAACCGGTTGTAACACCGTCACAGGATATGGTATTAGGAAACTATTACTTGACGCTTGAGCGTGAAGATGCTGTCGGTGAAGGAAGTATCTTTAAAGATGCTAACGAAGCGTTTATTGCATATCAAAACGGTTATGTTCACTTGCATACGCGTGTGGGTGTAGATGCCTCTAGTCTTCATAACAAGACATTTACAGAGGAGCAAAACAGCCAAATAATGCTAACGACGGTTGGTAAGTTAATTTTCAATGAAATCTTACCAGAGTCATTCCCATATATTAATGAACCGTCCAAAACAAATCTTGAGGAAAAAACTCCAGAGCATTATTTTGTAGAACGCGGCGCTAATATTAAAGAGGAAATTAAAAAACGCGAAATAATCAAACCGTTTAAGAAAGGCTTCTTAGGCGATATTATCGCAGAAGTATTTAAACGATATAAAATCACGGAAACGTCTAAAATGCTTGACCGAATGAAGGATCTTGGATTTAGCTATTCAACAAAAGCTGGTATGACAGTTGGTATTTCGGATATCGTTGTATTGGCTGAAAAAGAAAAGATCTTAGATGAAGCACAAATAAAAGTAGACAAAGTACTAAAGCAATTCCGTCGTGGGTTGATTACCGAGGAAGAGCGCTATGATCGAGTTATTTCGATTTGGTCTCAAGCGAAAGATGTCATTCAAGATAAATTGATGGGTTCATTAAGTAATCGAAACCCAATCTTTATGATGAGTGATTCTGGAGCGAGGGGTAACGCTTCTAACTTTACACAGCTTGCAGGTATGCGTGGACTTATGGCCGACCCGGGTGGACGTATCATTGAGATCCCGATTAAATCAAGTTTCCGTGAAGGTTTAACAGTACTTGAGTACTTTATTTCAACACACGGTGCACGTAAGGGACTTGCGGATACAGCACTAAAAACTGCTGACTCTGGTTACTTAACAAGACGACTTGTTGATGTAGCACAGGATGTTATTATCCGTGAAGCAGATTGTGGAACTGATCGTGGCTTGTCCGTGTCTGCATTAGTCGATGGTTCGGAAGTCATTGAACCACTACTCGACCGTTTGATTGGCCGAACTGCTTTCATGAATGTAAAACATCCAGAAACAGGAGAGCTGATTGTCGGAAAGAACGATCTGATTACAGAAGACCAAGCGAAAGTAATTGTGGAAGCAGGTATTGAAGAGGTAACGATTCGAACTGCGTTTACATGTAATACGAAACATGGTGTTTGTCAGAAATGTTATGGCCGCAACCTAGCAACAGGTGCTGATGTGGAAGTAGGAGAAGCTGTAGGTATTATTGCAGCTCAATCGATCGGTGAGCCAGGTACACAGCTTACAATGCGTACGTTCCATACCGGTGGGGTTGCCGGAGACGATATTACACAAGGTTTACCGCGTATTCAAGAATTATTTGAAGCACGTAATCCAAAAGGGCAAGCAGTAATTACTGAAATTGATGGTACTGTTCTAGAATTTAAAGAGGTCAAGGATAAGCAAGAGGTTGTTATCCAAGGCGCTGTTGAGCAACGCTCGTATGCAGTTCCATACAACGCTCGCATGAAGGTTACAATCGGAGATACAGTTGTAGCCGGACAAGAGCTCACTGAAGGTTCTGTTGATCCAAAAGAACTCCTTCGTATAAAAGGTGTAGACGGTGTTCAAGATTACTTGCTTCGTGAAGTGCAACGCGTTTACCGTATGCAAGGGGTAGAAATTGGTGATAAGCACGTAGAAGTAATGGTTCGTCAAATGCTTCGTAAAGTTCGTGTTAATTCTGCTGGTGATACTGACGTTTTACCAGGTTCCTTACTTGAATTACACCAATTCAAAGATGCCAACCATACCGTGCTAAACACTGGCGGAGACCCGGCAACAGGTCGACCGGTATTACTTGGTATTACAAAAGCATCTCTTGAAACAGACTCATTCCTTTCTGCCGCATCATTCCAAGAAACAACTCGTGTTCTTACGGATGCAGCAATTAAAGGAAAGCGCGATGAATTACTCGGCTTAAAAGAAAATGTTATTATCGGTAAACTGGTTCCAGCAGGTACTGGAATGCAACAATACCGAAGCATTAAAGCAGATATGGATCGTCCAGAGGAAGCGCAAGTTGAAGAAGAAACAGAAACAGTTCAATAATAACGGCTGTTTTAAGTTAACGTGATGATTCTAGTCCGTTCCTGATTAAAGAACTGATAGAAGCTAAACAAGTAAAAAAATCGGGATCACCAAAAAATATAGCCATTTATATGTTGACATTAAAAAACGAGAATGGTACTATATTCAAGGTGCTCCCGTTATACTTGTTACTTTGGAGGATAGCAAAATGTCTTATGAAAAAGTGACAAAGCTCAAGTCAAGTATAATCGTTGGGAAGAAGCAAACACTGAAAGCCATGAAAAATGGTGAGGTAAGTGAAGTGTATATTGCTGAAGATGCTGACAAGCAATTAACACAAGAAGTAGTCAGTCTGGCAATTGAACAAGGTATACCATATCAGCGTGTGGATTCCATGAAAAAGCTTGGTGCCGCTTGTGGCATTAAGGTAGGTGCAGCAACAGTAGCGCTTAGGAAATAACTATTTTAGTGTGTCAAATCACTAAAATCTTATTTTTTACCTAAATATGAACCACCTGGATGTGTGGTATTACAATCGGTGTTCAGGAAGATCTGATTGCTGATTTTAATTTAATAATTTAATTTGGAAGGGAGGACATCAATAATGCCTACTATTAATCAGTTAGTCCGCAAAGGACGTGTTAGTAAAGTAAAGAAATCCGATTCACCAGCACTTAACAAAGGGTACAACAGTTTCAAAAAGAGACTTACGGACCAAAGCTCTCCACAAAAACGTGGTGTTTGTACACGTGTTGGTACACTAACTCCAAAGAAACCGAACTCTGCACTTCGTAAATATGCGCGTGTTCGTTTATCAAATAACATGGAAGTAACTGCATATATCCCAGGTATCGGACACAACTTACAAGAACATAGTGTTGTACTAATTCGTGGTGGTCGTGTAAAAGACTTACCAGGGGTACGTTACCACATCGTTCGTGGTGCGCTTGATACTGCAGGAGTAGAAGGACGTATGCAAGGACGTTCTAAATACGGTACGAAAAGACCAAAAGAGAAAAAATAAGCTTTAAAATATAATAGATAGGAAAGGAGGATACTAGTATGCCTCGTAAAGGACCAGTGCCAAAACGTGATGTATTGCCAGATCCGCTTTATAATTCAAAATTAGTAACTCGTTTGATCAATCAAATTATGATTGATGGTAAACGTGGGAAAGCACAAAAAATTCTTTATAATGCGTTTGAACTAGTTGCTGAAAGAAGCGGTCAAAACGCAATGGAAGTTTTTGAGCAAGCTATGAAAAACGTAATGCCTGTACTTGAAGTTCGTGCCCGCCGTGTTGGTGGTTCTAACTACCAAGTACCAGTTGAGGTTCGCCCTGAGCGTCGTCAAGCATTAGGATTACGTTACATCGTTAACTATTCACGTCTGCGTGGAGAGAAAACAATGGAAGAGCGTCTTGCTAATGAAATCTTGGATGCTTCTAACAACACAGGAGCTGCTGTTAAGAGACGTGAAGAAATGCATAAAATGGCAGAAGCGAACAAAGCATTCGCTCACTACCGTTGGTAATATAAATCTAACAAAAGCTTTTAAGAGGAAGGAGAAGAATACATGGCTAGAGAGTTCTCCTTGGAAAAGACGCGTAATATTGGGATTATGGCGCATATTGATGCAGGTAAAACCACTACTACTGAGCGTATTCTTTTCTATACAGGACGTATTCACAAGATTGGTGAAACACATGAAGGTGCTTCACAAATGGACTGGATGGAGCAGGAGCAGGAGCGTGGAATTACAATTACTTCCGCTGCAACAACTGCTGCTTGGAAAGAACACCGCATCAACATCATTGATACACCTGGACACGTAGATTTCACAGTTGAAGTTGAGCGTTCATTGCGTGTACTTGATGGAGCTGTTACAGTTCTTGATGCACAATCAGGTGTAGAACCACAAACAGAAACGGTATGGCGCCAAGCTACAACGTACGGTGTACCACGTATCGTTTTCATTAACAAAATGGATAAAACAGGTGCAGACTTCTTGTATTCTACTGGAACATTGAAAGATCGCTTGGGTGCAAACGCACATCCGGTTCAGATGCCAATCGGTGCTGAAGATCAATTCAGCGGCATTATCGATTTAATCACGATGGAAGCTTATTCTTATAAAGATGATTTGGGTACACTTTCTGAGTCAAGTGAGATCCCGGCAGAATTGGTAGAACAAGCTGAAGAATTACGTGGTAACTTAATCGAAGCTGTCTCTGAAACTGATGAAGAGCTGATGATGAAATACCTTGAAGGAGAAGAAATCTCTAACGAGGAATTAAAAGCAGCGATTCGTCAAGCAACACTAAATGTTGAATTCTACCCAGTATTCTGTGGTTCAGCATTTAAAAACAAAGGTGTTCAATTGATGCTTGATGGTGTTATTGACTATCTTCCAGCTCCAACAGATGTACCTCCAATCGAAGGTATCGTGCCTGGAACTGAAGAAGCTGTATCTCGTCCATCATCTGATGACGCACCATTCTCTGCTTTAGCATTTAAAGTTATGACAGATCCATTTGTTGGAAAGTTAACTTTCTTCCGCGTATACTCTGGAACGTTAGATTCAGGCTCTTACGTGAAGAACTCCGTTAAGGATAAGCGTGAACGTGTAGGACGTATCCTTCAAATGCACGCAAACTCCCGTGAAGAGATTTCTACTGCATATGCAGGTGAAATTGCTGCTGCGGTTGGATTAAAGGATACATCTACCGGGGATACACTATGTGATGAAAAAAATCTTGTTATTTTAGAGTCCATGGAATTCCCAGAACCAGTTATCTCGGTTGCTATTGAGCCAAAAACAAAAGCTGACCAAGATAAAATGGGTACTGCTTTAGCTAAATTAGCTGAAGAGGATCCAACATTCAGAACTGAAACAAATCCAGAAACTGGTCAAACAATTATCTCTGGTATGGGTGAGCTTCACCTTGATATTATTGTTGACCGTTTGAAGCGCGAATTTAAAGTAGAAGCAAACGTAGGTGCACCTCAGGTTGCATACCGTGAAACGTTCCGTCAAGCTGCTGAAGTTGAAGGTAAATTCGTACGTCAGTCTGGTGGACGCGGACAATTCGGTCACGTTTGGATCAAATTCGAGCCTAACGAAACAGGTGCTGGATTTGAATTTGAAAACAAAATCGTTGGTGGTGTAGTACCACGTGAATACATTCCTGCAGTTGAGCAAGGTGTATCAGAAGCGATGGATAACGGTGTATTAGCTGGATTCCCACTAATCGACGTAAAAGCAACATTATTCGATGGAAGCTATCATGATGTTGACTCCAACGAGATGGCATTTAAAGTAGCTGCATCAATGGCATTAAAAGCTGCTAAAAACAAATGTAATCCTGTCCTTCTAGAACCAATGATGCGAGTAGAAATCGTAATTCCGGAAGAGTACATGGGAGACATCATGGGTGATGTAACATCACGTCGTGGACGTATTGAAGGTATGGAAGCACGCGGAAACGCACAGCTTGTTAAAGGTTTTGTACCATTAGCAGAAATGTTTGGTTACGCAACTGCCCTACGTTCAAATACACAAGGTCGTGGAACATACACAATGACATTCGACCATTATGAAGAAGTGCCGAAAAGCATTTCTGAGGAAATTATCGAGAAAAACACAGGTAAATAATTGATTTTTTCCTTAATCTAACGTATAACAATTAGTATAAAGGCTAAGGGATAACTTGAAGTTGTTACTTCTTAGTTGATTATATAATTTTAAAAAAACACTTTTATTTATTTAAAGGAGGAACTATAAATGGCTAAAGAAAAATTCGATCGCTCCAAAAGCCACGTTAACGTTGGTACTTTAGGACACGTTGACCATGGTAAAACTACATTAACAGCTGCTATCACAACTGTACTTGCAAAACACGGTGGTGGGGAAGCTCGTGGCTATGACCAAATTGATGGTGCACCAGAAGAAAGAGAACGTGGTATCACAATCTCAACTTCTCACGTAGAATACGAAACTGAAACTCGTCACTATGCACACGTTGACTGCCCTGGTCACGCTGACTATGTTAAAAACATGATCACTGGTGCTGCACAAATGGACGGAGCTATCCTAGTAGTATCTGCTGCTGATGGCCCAATGCCACAAACTCGTGAGCACATCCTTTTATCTCGTAACGTTGGGGTACCAGCTTTCGTAGTATTCCTTAACAAAACAGATATGGTAGATGATGAAGAGCTTCTTGAATTAGTAGAAATGGAAGTTCGCGATCTATTAACTGAGTACGATTTCCCTGGTGATGATGTACCAGTAATTAAAGGTTCTGCACTTAAAGCTCTAGAAGGCGATGCAGAATACGAAGAAAAAATTCTTGAGTTAATGGCTGCAGTTGATGAGTATATCCCAACTCCAGAACGTGACAAAGAAAAACCTTTCATGATGCCTGTTGAGGATGTATTCTCAATCACTGGTCGTGGAACAGTTGCAACTGGTCGTGTTGAGCGTGGAGAAGTTAAAGTTGGAGATGAAGTTGAAATCATCGGTCTTGCTGAAGAAGCAAGCAAAACAACTGTAACAGGTGTTGAAATGTTCCGTAAGCTTCTTGACTATGCTGAAGCTGGTGACAACATTGGTGCACTACTACGTGGTGTGTCTCGTGATGACATCAACCGTGGTCAAGTACTAGCTAAGCCTGGTACAATTACACCACACACAAACTTCAAATCTGAAGTTTATGTATTATCAAAAGAAGAAGGCGGACGTCATACTCCATTCTTCTCAAACTATCGTCCGCAGTTCTATTTCCGTACAACTGACGTAACTGGAGTTATCCAACTTCCAGAAGGCGTTGAAATGGTAATGCCTGGCGATAACATTGAAATGACAGTTGAACTAATTTCACCAATCGCTATCGAAGAAGGAACTCGTTTCTCTATTCGTGAAGGTGGACGTACAGTAGGTTCAGGTGTTGTATCTACTATCCAAAAATAATAAGTTTTTCTATGAAAACAGGTGACGTGACGACGTTACCTGTTTTTTTGCATTTTGCACGTTTGCTTACCTTGCTATCGGAACATTGTACGCAAAATATATAAACTTCGAACTAATGTGTATTAAGAGATTGTACGTATACCGCTCCGGAAACACACTACGCTTTCCGCGGGTGACCCGTGAGCCTTCTTGAACTACGTTCTGCGAAGTCTCACTCTGGCCACGTATCCCGCAGGAGTCTTCGTGTGTTTCCTCCGCTAGTGCTGGTTCACTGGCTATACTGACATGGTTTATCAAAATAAAAATGTTGTTCTAACCAGTCCGGGTGAGTGTAGGGCGGTGACTCCTGTGGGAACAGCACGTGTCTGAAGACTCGCAGGAAGTGGTTTTCTTCCGCAGAGGCTGAAGCCGTGCCCACGGAAAGCATCCGCCCGGAGCGATCCCGGACGGCGATTGTTCCACAGATTAAGCAAATAATCACTAGTTCGGATTTTCTTTCAAATACCAATCAAGTTTATCCAATATGCTATCTGTCAAAGAAACGCAAAAAACTTCTGTATATCTAAAAAACTTTCTAGAATAACTTGCAATCATTAGGGCACATATGTATAATATAGAAATGCGCAAACGACTATGTGAAAATAGTGGTTGCAAAGACTAGACATTTTTAGTATACTAATAATGTTGGTCATAAGGCGATGATGTGAAAGGTTGTTGGCACACCCGGCCCCTTTGCCATGGCGGGGTGCTAAGAAATTTTCGCGGAGAATGTCTATAATAATATGGGCGAGAAGGAGGGAAAATAATGGCAAAAGAGAAAATCAGAATTCGTTTGAAAGCATATGATCACCGTATTTTAGATCAATCTGCTGAAAAAATCGTAGATACTGCGAAACGTTCAGGTGCTAAAGTGTCTGGTCCGATTCCATTACCTACAGAGAAATCAATCTATACTGTACTTCGTGCGGTGCACAAGTATAAAGATTCTCGTGAACAATTCGAAATGCGTACACATAAACGCTTAATCGATATTGTTGAGCCAACACCAAAAACAGTTGATGCATTAATGCGTCTTGACTTACCATCTGGTGTGGACATTGAAATCAAATTATAAAATCGTGTTTAATATAGGAGGTGTAACGGATGACGAAAGGAATCTTAGGTCGTAAAATCGGCATGACTCAGCTTTTTTCTGAAAATGGAGAGTTAGTTCCAGTAACAGTAATACAGGCTGAGCCCAATGTAGTTTTGCAAAAAAGAACATTAGAAAATGATGGTTATGAAGCAATACAAATCGGTTTTGCTGATAAAAAGGAATCACGTACGAATAAAGCGGAAAAAGGTCATGCTGAAAAAGCAAGCACAGCCCCTAAGCGCTACGTTCGTGAAATCCGTAACGCAAATCTTGACGAGTATGAAGTAGGTCAAGAGATTAGTGTAGAAGCTTTCCAAGCTGGAGACAAAATTGATGTAACTGGAACTTCCAAAGGTAAAGGATTCCAAGGATCAATCAAACGTCACGGACAGAGTCGCGGACCAATGGGTCACGGATCTCATTTCCACAGATCTTCAGGTTCTATGGGTGCAGCAGCTTATCCAGCTCGTGTATTCAAAGGTAAAAAATTACCAGGACAAATGGGTTCTGAGCAAATCACAATCCAAAACCTAGAAGTAGTAAGTGTAGATGCAGAACGTAATCTACTATTAATTAAAGGTAATGTACCTGGTGCAAAGAAATCATATGTGAAAATCACAAGTGCATTAAAAGGTAACTAATCACACATACGAAGGGAGGATATGTCATGCCTAAAGTAGCACTTTTAAAACAAGATGGAAGTAATGCTGGAGAATTCGAATTAAACGATTCCGTTTTCGGTATTGAGCCAAATACACATGTATTACATGAAGCAGTAGTGATGCAACGCGCATCTATGCGTCAGGGTACTCACGCGGTAAAAAACCGCTCTGAAGTTCGCGGCGGTGGTCGTAAACCATGGCGTCAAAAAGGAACTGGTCGTGCTCGTCAAGGATCTATTCGCTCACCACAATGGGTTGGCGGTGGAACTGTGTTCGGACCAACTCCACGCAGCTACAGCTATAAACTACCAAAGAAAGTACGTCGTTTAGCACTTAAATCTGCATTGTCTTCTAAAGTAAAAGAAGATAGCTTAGTTGTTTTAGATAGCATTGCAATTGATGCTCCGAAAACAAAAGAAGTTATTAAAATGTTAGACGCGCTAAGCGTTAATGCAAAAGCATTGATCGTGACTGCTGAAACAGACGAAACAGTAATTCGTTCTGCTAACAACCTTCAATCTGTAAAGGTATTGACTGTTGATGAAATCAATGTACTCGACTTGCTTGCGCATGACAAGCTGATCATTACAAAAGATGCAGCTGAAAAAGCAGGGGAGGTGCTTGCATAATGAAAGACGCACGCGATATAATTAAACGCCCTGTCATTACAGAGAATTCCGCTGATTTAATGGCAGAGAAAAAATATACGTTTGAAGTATCCCCGAAAGCAAACAAAACTGAAATCAAAGATGCTGTTGAAGTTATCTTTGGTGTCAAAGTAGAAAAAGTTAACACAATGAATGTTAAAGGTAAGTTCAAGCGAATGGGTCGTTACGGCGGGTATCGCTCAGATCGCAAGAAAGCTATCGTACAGCTTACAGAAGACAGCAAAGAACTGGACTTCTTTGAAGCATAATCTAAAAAATTCGTGAAGGAGGGAAAAAGATGGCGATTAAAAAATTTAAACCAACCTCAAACGGTAGACGTAACATGTCTGTGCTAGATTTTGCAGAGATTACTACGGATACTCCGGAAAAATCCTTGTTGGCACCTTTAAGTAAACGTGGTGGTCGTAATAACCAAGGTAGATTAACTGTTCGTCATCAAGGTGGCGGTCATAAGCGTCAATATCGTATCATCGATTTCAAACGTGATAAAGATGGTATACCAGGACGCGTTGCTACAATTGAATATGATCCAAACCGTACAGCTAATATTGCTCTAATCCATTACGCAGATGGAGAAAAGCGTTATATCTTAGCTCCAAAAGGACTTAAAGTAGATCAAGTAATTGAATCAGGTGTAGATGCAGATATCAAAGTTGGTAATGCACTTCCACTTGTAAACATCCCAGTAGGTACAATCATTCACAACATTGAATTGAAGCCAGGACGCGGTGGACAAATCGCTCGTTCAGCTGGAGCAGAAGCTCAAATTCTTGGACGTGAAGAAAAATACACGCTTGTACGTCTAGCATCAGGCGAAGTTCGCATGATCCTTTCTACTTGCCGTGCATCCATTGGCCAAGTTGGTAACACGGAACATGAACTAGTTCGTGTAGGTAAAGCAGGTCGTTCACGCTGGAAAGGTATCCGCCCAACAGTTCGTGGATCTGTAATGAACCCTAACGATCACCCGCACGGTGGTGGTGAAGGACGCGCACCTATCGGACGTAAGTCACCAATGTCACCATGGGGTAAACCGACACTTGGTTACAAAACGCGTAAACGTAACAAACCATCTGATAAGTATATTGTTCGTAAACGTAAAAAATAAACGTAAAGTAAGGACGGGAACTAATGCCCGTCTGCAACTCTGGAAGGAGGTTTATTCATGGGTCGTAGCTTGAAAAAAGGACCTTTTGCAGATGACCATCTAATGAAGAAGATTGACAGCCTAAACGAAGGTGAAAAGAAACAAGTTATTAAGACTTGGTCACGTCGATCTACAATTTTCCCAACATTCATCGGTCACACAATTGCTGTTTATGACGGACGTAAACATGTACCAGTTTATATTACAGAAGATATGGTCGGACATAAATTAGGTGAATTCGCGCCAACTCGTACGTACAGAGGGCACGCTGCCGACGATAAGAAAACAAGACGCTAATAAGAGAGGAGGTACTAAGGCATGCAAGCTAAAGCCGTTGCGAAATCAGTTCGTATTGCTCCTCGTAAGGTTCGTTTAGTAGTTGATCTAATTCGAGGAAAAAATGTTGGCGAAGCAATTGCGATTCTACGCCACACACAACGCGGTGCTTCTCCAGTAGTAGAGAAAGTTCTAAAGTCTGCTGTAGCAAACGCAGAACATAACTATGAAATGGATGCAGATAATCTAGTGATTTCTGAAGCATTCGTAAATGAAGGTGCTACATTGAAACGTTTCCGTCCACGTGCACAAGGACGCGCAAGTAAAATTAACAAACGCACAAGCCACATTACAGTTGTGGTAACTGAAAAGAAGGAGGGATAGTCAGTGGGTCAAAAAGTGAATCCAACAGGTCTTCGCGTAGGTATCATTAAAGACTGGGAGTCAAAATGGTATGCTGGTAAAGACTATGCAGACTTACTACATGAAGATATTAAAATCAGAGAATATCTTGAAAACCGCTTAAGCACAGCTGCTGTTTCTTCTATCGAAATCGAACGTGCAGCTAACCGTGTTAATATTACAATTCATACTGGTAAGCCAGGAATGGTAATTGGTAAAGGCGGTTCAGAAGTTGAAGCTTTACGTAAATCATTAAATAGCTTGACAGGTAAAAGAGTTCACATCAATATCGTTGAAATCAAGAAAGTTGATCTAAACGCTAAATTGGTAGCTGACAACATTGCTCGTCAATTAGAAAACCGTATTTCTTTCCGTCGTGCTCAAAAGCAAGCAATTCAACGTGCAATGCGCGGAGGAGCTAAAGGAATTAAAACACAAGTATCCGGACGTCTTGGTGGAGCAGATATCGCTCGTGCGGAACATTATAACGAAGGAACAGTACCACTACACACTTTGCGTGCTGATATTGATTATGGTACAGCAGAAGCTGATACAACTTATGGTAAATTAGGTGTTAAAGTGTGGATCTATCGTGGAGAAGTCCTTCCAACTAAAAACAAATAAATAAGGGAGGGTGCTCATTACTATGTTAATGCCTAAACGTGTTAAATATCGTAGACAACATCGTGGTAAAATGAGAGGCCAAGCAAAAGGCGGTACAACAGTTGCTTTTGGTGAGTTTGGTTTACAAGCAACAGAGGCTTCTTGGATTACAAGCCGTCAAATTGAGGCAGCTCGTATTGCAATGACTCGTTACATGAAACGTGGTGGTAAAGTTTGGATCAAAATTTTCCCAGACAAACCATACACTGCTAAACCGCTCGAAGTTCGAATGGGTTCCGGGAAAGGTGCTCCTGAAGGATGGGTAGCAGTAGTTAAACCAGGAAAAATTATGTTTGAAATCGCAGGTGTATCCGAAGAGGTTGCTCGTGAAGCATTAAGACTTGCTTCTCACAAACTGCCGATTAAAACTAAATTTGTAAAACGTGAAGAAATTGGTGGTGAAAGCAATGAAGGCTAATGAAATAAGAGATCTAACCACTGCCGAAATTGAACAAAAAGTTAAATCATTAAAAGAAGAACTATTTAATTTGCGTTTCCAACTTGCTACAGGTCAGTTGGAAAACACTGCACGTATCCGTGAGGTACGTAAAGCAATCGCACGTATGAAAACTGTAGTACGTCAACGTGAATTAAGCGTAAATAACTGATTCTACAGAGAGGAGGTTAGCCTCAATGACTGAGCGTAATAATCGTAAAGTTTACACAGGACGTGTTGTTTCTGACAAAATGGATAAAACAATCACTGTTCTAGTTGAAACATATAAATTCCATAAATTATATGGAAAACGTGTTAAGTATTCGAAGAAATTCAAGGCGCATGATGAAAACAACCTTGCAAAAACAGGAGATGTTGTTCGTATCATGGAAACTCGACCACTATCAGCTACGAAGCGTTTTCGTCTAGTTGAAGTAACAGAAGAAGCCGTTATTATATAATTAAAGTTCGCTCGGAAGGTATCCGAAGGGAGGTCACAGTGTTATGATTCAACAAGAAACTCGTTTAAAAGTTGCAGATAACTCTGGTGCTCGTGAAGTATTAACCATCAAAGTATTGGGTGGATCAGGACGTAAAACTGCTAATATTGGTGATGTAATTGTTTGTACTGTAAAACAAGCAACACCAGGCGGCGTTGTCAAAAAAGGCGAAGTTGTAAAAGCGGTAGTTGTACGTAGTAAATCTGGTGCACGTCGTAAAGATGGATCTTATATCCGTTTTGATGAAAATGCTGCCGTAATTATCCGTGATGATAAAAGTCCAAGAGGAACACGTATTTTTGGACCAGTTGCGCGTGAATTACGTGATGCTAAATTCATGAAAATCGTATCTCTAGCTCCAGAAGTTCTATAATTGTTGTTCATATGAAGGTAAAAGACCATGAAGTTCGACGCAGATAAGCTCTGTATTCGGGATGGCAGTTACAATGATAACTCGTTAACTGTGATATTCAGGAAACGTAATGTTTCGAAGAACAATAAAGCATATCGCCAGAATTTCGATGTGTCATTTTTACCAACAGTTTCGAACAACATCGATAAGTAAGAATTACCTTGTCAAGGAGGTGCGTTAAGCATGCATGTAAAAAAAGGTGATAAAGTTAAAGTATTATCCGGTAAAGACCGCGGTAAAACAGGTACTATTTTAGAAGCATTTCCGAAGAAAGAGCGTGTGCTTGTAGAGGGTGTTAACATGATTCAAAAACACGCAAAGCCTTCTCAAGACAATCCGCAAGGCGGAATTCTTAACATAGAAGCTCCTATTCATGTTTCTAATGTAATGCCGATTGATCCAAAAACCGGTGAACCAACTCGTGTTGGACACGAAGTGCGAGACGGTAAGAAAGTCCGCATTGCGAAAAAATCCGGTGAAGCATTAGATAAATAATTTGTGCTGAAAGGAGGGCGCCACTATGAACGAATTAAAACAAAAATATCAAGATGAAATTTCACCATCTTTAATGAAAAAGTTTGAATATAAATCCGTAATGCAAGTACCAAAAATTGAAAAGATCGTGGTTAATATGGGTGTTGGTGATGCAGTTCAAAACTCAAAAGCATTAGATAGTGCAGTTGAAGAACTTGCATTACTATCAGGTCAAAAACCATTAATCACGCGTGCGAAAAAATCTATCGCTGGATTCCGTCTACGTGAAGGAATGCCAATCGGTGCGAAAGTAACCCTTCGCGGTGAGCGCATGTACGAATTCCTTCAAAAGTTAATTGCGGTATCACTTCCACGTGTACGTGACTTCCGTGGTGTTTCTAAAAAAGCTTTTGATGGTCGTGGGAATTACACTTTAGGTGTGAAAGAACAATTGATTTTCCCTGAAATCAATTACGATAAGGTAAGCAAAGTTCGTGGTATGGATATTGTTATTGTTACAACATCTAATACTGACGAAGAAGCTCGTGAACTACTAACTCAGCTAGGCATGCCTTTCCAAAAATAAGCTTACAGCTAACAAGGAGGGAAATTTGTGGCTAAAAAATCGATGATTGCGAAGCAAAAACGCCCGCAAAAATTCAAAGTACAAGAATACACACGCTGTGAACGTTGTGGTCGTCCGCATTCTGTAATTCGTAAATTTAAACTTTGCCGTATTTGTTTCCGTGAACTTGCCTATAAAGGTCAAATTCCTGGTGTCAAAAAAGCAAGCTGGTAAACCCCGATTCGGGAAGGAGGTAATTAGTAATGGTTATGACAGATCCAATCGCAGATATGCTTACTCGTATTAGAAATGCAAACATGGTTAAACATGAAAAATTAGAGCTTCCTGCTTCTAAAATGAAAAAAGAGATCGCTGATATCCTGAAACGTGAAGGTTTTGTTAAAGATTATGAATTCGTTGAAGATAACAAGCAAGGTGTTCTACGTATTTTCTTAAAATACGGTGTAAATGAAGAACGAGTAATCACAGGTATCAAACGTATCAGTAAACCAGGTCTACGTGTATATGCTAAATCTACAGAAGTACCACGCGTGCTTAACGGTTTAGGTATTGCTATCGTTTCAACATCTAAAGGTGTGTTATCTGACAAAGAAGCACGTTCACAAGCTGTTGGTGGCGAAGTTCTAGCATACGTCTGGTAATTATTATTTTTTAATGAGGAGGTGCATGGAATGTCTCGTATAGGACTTAAACCGATTGAAATTCCACAAGGTGTAGAAGTTAAACTTGACGGTGTTACAGTTACTGTTAAAGGACCTAAAGGTGAATTAACAAGAGATCTACACCAAGATATGAAAGTTAACATTGAAGAGAATGTAATTACAGTTGAACGTCCAAGTGACCATAAGGATCATCGTGCCTTGCACGGAACTACTCGTAGCTTGATCGCAAACATGGTTGATGGCGTAAGCAAAGGTTTCGAAAAATCACTTGAAATCATTGGTGTCGGATATCGTGCTCAAAAACAAGGAGACAAACTTGTAATTAACGCTGGATATTCACATCCAATCGAGATCGATCCAATTGAGGGAATCGAAATTGATGTTCCTAAAAACACAGAACTTACTGTAAAAGGTATTGATAAAGAATTAGTTGGTGCAGTTGCAGCTAACATCAGAGCAATCCGCTCACCAGAACCTTACAAAGGCAAAGGTATTCGCTATGCTGGTGAATATGTACGCCGTAAAGAGGGTAAAACTGCTAAGTAAGAATAGTTAATAGTTAGGCGAGAAAGGAGTGACCTAGATGATCACAAAACCTGCCAAAAATGTTGTACGTAAAAAAAGACATGGTCGCGTTCGTAAAAACCTTTTCGGAACTGCTGAGCGTCCTCGTCTAAACGTATATCGTTCAAATAAAAATATTTATGCACAATTAATAGATGATATTACTGGTGTAACGGTTGCGAGTGCTTCAACAGCTGATAAAGAGCTTAACATTGGAGCTGGATCGAACGTTGACACTGCTAAGAAAGTCGGAGAAGCAATTGCTAAGCGTGCTCAGGATAAAGGTTACAAATCAGTCGTTTTTGACCGTGGAGGATACCTGTATCATGGACGTGTAAAGGCATTAGCTGATGCTGCTAGAGAAGCAGGACTTGAATTTTAGTTGATAAGGAGGGGACCATTGGAATGAGAATTAACATTGATCCGAACAAATTAGATCTTGAAGAACGCGTTGTGACGGTCAACCGTGTTGCTAAAGTTGTTAAAGGTGGACGTCGTTTCCGCTTTGCAGCACTTGTCGTTGTTGGTGACAAGAATGGCCATGTTGGTTTTGGTACTGGTAAAGCACAAGAAGTACCTGAAGCTATCAAAAAAGCTGTTGATGATGCAAAGAAAAACTTAATTAAAGTACCAATCGTTGGAACAACAATTCCTCATGAAATTCATGGAAGATTTGGTTCTGGTAACGTACTAATGAAGCCAGCTACAGAAGGTACTGGAGTTATCTCTGGTGGACCGGTTCGTGCTGTCTTAGAATTAGCTGGTGTCGGTGATATTTTAACTAAATCACTTGGTGCAAATACACCAATTAATATGATTCGTGCAACATTAAATGGCTTAACAAACTTAAAAACAGCTGAGGACGTAGCAAAATTACGTGGAAAGTCTGTAGAAGAACTGTTAGGATAAGGAGGGAATCACTATGTCTAAAAAATTAGAAATCACCCTCACACGCAGTGTCATTGGTGGAACTGCTGTACAAAGAAATACTGTTCAAGCATTGGGCTTGAAAAAGATTCGTCAATCCGTTGTACTTGAAGATACTCCAGCCGTACGTGGTATGGTAAACCGAGTGTCCCACTTGTTGACAGTGAAAGAAATTTAATTTTACATTAGCGTAAAGAGGAGGTGCTCGCATGAAACTTCATGAATTGAAGGCGGCAGAAGGAACTCGCAAAGAGAGAAACCGTGTTGGTCGTGGAACGGCTTCTGGAAACGGAAAAACATCAGGTCGTGGACACAAAGGTCAAAAAGCTCGTTCAGGCGGCGGTGTACGTCCAGGATTCGAAGGTGGACAAATGCCTTTGTTCCAACGTCTACCAAAACGTGGATTCACAAATATCAACCGTAAAGATTACTCAATCGTAAACTTAGATACATTAAATCGTTTTGAAGAAGGCACTGAAATCACACCAGAGCTATTACTTGAAGAAGGTGTCGTAAGTAAGCTGAATGCTGGTATTAAAATACTAGCAAGTGGCACTATCGAAAAGAAACTGACAGTAAAAGCTCACAAGTTCTCAGCTTCAGCTAAAGAAGCAATCGAGGCAGCGGGCGGTCAAACTGAGGTGATCTAATGTTTCGTACAATCTCCAATTTTATGCGCGTAGCTGATATTAGACGGAAAATAATTTTCACATTATTAATGTTGATTGTCTTCCGTCTAGGCACTTTTATACCTGTTCCATTTACGGATAGAGCAGCTATTGATTTTATGAACCAACAAAATGTATTTGGGTTTCTAAACACCTTTGGTGGTGGAGCCCTTCAAAATTTCTCCATTTTTGCAATGGGAATTATGCCATACATTACAGCATCCATCATCATGCAATTATTGCAAATGGATGTTGTGCCTAAGTTCACCGAGTGGAAAAAACAAGGTGAAATGGGACGTAAAAAGATCGCACAGGTTACTCGCTATGGAACGATTGTGCTTGCATTTATTCAAGCAATTGCAATGTCAGTTGGATTTAATGCGATGGCTGGTGGTTTACTAATTGTAGACCCTAACTTTATGAAGTTTCTTGTCATTGCAATCACACTGACTGGTGGAACAGCATTCTTAATGTGGGTTGGTGAGCAAATTACCGCAAATGGCGTCGGTAACGGGATTTCAATCCTAATCTTCGCCGGAATCGTAGCAGCAGTACCAAATGGTGTAGGTCAACTATTCAGTCAGTATTTTGTTAATCCTGGCGATGAGTTGTTTATCAATATCATTATTGTACTATTAATTGCTTTGGTTGTTGTTGCAGTTACCGTTGGGGTTATATTTGTAAACCAAGCATTACGGAAAATACCAATCCAATATGCAAAAAAACTTGTTAATCGTTCTCCTGTTGGAGGGCAATCAACGCATTTGCCAATTAAAGTAAATGCTTCAGGGGTTATTCCTGTTATCTTTGCAATTGCATTTATGATGGCTCCAACAACGATTGCTGGTTTCTTTGAAGGCAATCAAGTAGCATCAACTATTATGTATCTATTTGATTATACGCAGCCAGTTGGTATGGTAGTATACGTAGCATTAATTATTGCTTTCACTTATTTCTATACCTTTGTTCAAGTAAACCCTGAACAGATGGCTGAAAACCTACAAAAACAAGGTGGGTATATCCCGGGGATTCGTCCGGGGAAAAATACAGAAACCTATCTAACACGTGTTTTGTATCGCTTAACATTTGTTGGAGCTATTTTCTTAGCAGCTGTTTCTGTGCTGCCTATTCTATTAGGTAGTCTTGCAAATCTGCCTACCGCAGTACAAATCGGTGGCACAAGCTTACTAATCGTTGTAGGGGTTGCATTACAGACAATGAAGCAATTAGAAAGCCAGCTAGTGAAGCGTCACTACAAAGGATTTATTAAGTAATTTCCTGCTGCCAATGAGAGCGAGGGGAAAATGTTGAATTTAATTTTAATGGGATTACCTGGTGCTGGTAAAGGTACACAGGCAGAGAAAATAAAAGAGAAATATAACATCCCTCATATTTCAACTGGGGATATGTTCCGTTTAGCAATCAAAGAAGGTACTGACCTTGGTTTGAAAGCTAAAGGATTTATGGATCAAGGTGAACTTGTTCCAGATGAAGTAACCATTGGAATTGTAAAAGAACGTTTAAGTAAAGCTGATTGTGAAAATGGTTTTCTTTTGGATGGATTTCCAAGAACAATTGCACAAGCAGAAGCTTTACAAGAACTTCTAACAGAGCTAAACCGAAAAATTAACTACGTATTACATGTAGATGTACCAGAAGAAAAATTGGTAGAGCGTTTAACAGGACGGAGAATTTGTCCTACATGTGGAACAACGTATCATGTTGTATACAACCCACCTAAAGTGGAAGGTGTATGTGACAAAGATGGTTCTACATTAATTCAACGGGAAGACGACCAACCAGAGACAGTTAAGAAACGTTTATCCGTTAATATAAAGCAAACAAAACCGTTACTTGATTTTTATCAAGATAAAGGATATCTTGTGACAGTAGATGGAGATCGAGATATCGATGAGGTCTTCCAAGATATTCAAGCAATTCTTGAGAAATAAGTTATTTATGTAACTTTTAACACAGAATAGATGCAATTCTATTCTTGAAAAGTTATAATATATGACGTAAGTAAACAGGGAATATACATGTATTACTTTATATAAACTGGCACAGGATGATAATAGTTATGCCCTGTCCTGTGGAACTTTTAAACTAAAGCCTAAGTGATGGTGATCGCTGTTGTGCAAAAAAATTCGGGTTCTCTGCTCGGTCAGATGGTTCGTATTAAGCAAGGACGTGAAGCAGGCCAATACGCAATAATCATTGGAGTTTTAGATGATCAGTTTGTCCTGTTAGCTGATGGGGAGAAGCGTAAAACGAATAGACCAAAGAAGAAGAATCTGCATCACGTTGAGATGGTGGATTATATTTCCCCAGAAGTCCAAAACAGCCTTCTAGAAACTGGTCGCGTCACAAATGGGAAATTGCGATTTGCCATAACCACATTTATAGGTAAAGTTGTGACTGATTTAAAGAAGGGAGATCTACACGATGGCGAAAGATGATGTAATTGAAGTAGAAGGTACTGTAACGGAAACATTGCCAAACGCAATGTTTAATGTTGAGCTTGAAAATGGCCATACGGTCTTAGCGCATGTATCTGGTAAAATCCGTATGCACTTCATCCGTATCTTACCGGGTGATAAGGTAACGGTTGAACTTTCTCCGTATGATTTAACCAGAGGACGAATTACGTACCGTTATAAATAAACGAGCTCCGATATAAAAGGAGGTAAAGATGATGAAAGTAAGAGCATCTGTAAAACCAATTTGTGAAAAATGCAAAGTCATCAAACGCAAAGGCAAAGTAATGGTGATTTGCGAAAATCCGAAGCATAAACAAAAACAAGGCTAACAGTAGGAGGTGCAAGTATAGATGGCACGTATTGCAGGTATTGATATTCCACGTGATAAACGTGTAGTAATTTCATTAACGTACATTTATGGAATTGGAAAAGTTACCGCACAGAAAGTCCTCAAAGAAGCAGGCGTTTCTGAAGACACTCGTGTACGTGATTTAACAGAAGACGAGTTAGGAAGAATCCGTCAAACGATTGATGCATACACAACTGAAGGTGACCTTCGTCGTGAAGTTTCCCTTAACATCAAACGTCTAATCGAAATCGGCTCTTATAGAGGTTTACGTCACCGTCGTGGATTACCAGTTCGTGGACAGAAAACGAAAAACAACTCACGCACACGTAAAGGCCCACGTAAGACAATGGCTAACAAGAAAAAGTAATGTAAGGAGGTAAGCTAATCAATGGCACGTAATACTAATACACGTAAACGTCGTGTGAAAAAAAATATTGAAACAGGTATAGCACATATCCGTTCTACATTTAACAATACGATCGTTACCATTACAGACACACGAGGCAATGCTGTTGGCTGGAGCTCTGCAGGTGCATTAGGCTTTAAAGGTTCTAAAAAGTCAACACCATTCGCAGCACAAATGGCTGCTGAAACTGCAGCTAAATCAGCAGTCGAAAACGGCATGAAAACTTTGGAAGTAACAGTAAAAGGACCAGGCGCTGGACGTGAAGCAGCTATTCGTTCACTTCAAGCAGCAGGTCTGGAAGTTACAGCAATCGTGGATGTAACTCCTGTTCCTCACAATGGTTGCCGCCCACCAAAACGTCGTCGTGTTTAATTATACCGTATAGAATTTGTCACCCTGTCTATAATGGGTTATGATAGCTTAAAAATAAAGCAATAATCTAACAGCATCCGAGACAGAATCGTACGAAAGAAATACAGGTAGCGCAGAAACGCCAACTGCCTTAATTGAGGAATTTCGGTTAGACAATCAGTCTAGCCGGGGTTTCGACGTTTTAAAGGAGGGTTTTATTGAATGATCGAAATTGAAAAGCCGAAGATTGAAACGCTTGAAATTAGCGAGGATGCTACATTTGGGAAATTTGTAGTGGAGCCGCTTGAACGTGGATATGGTGCCACTCTTGGAAACTCCTTGCGTCGTATCTTATTATCCTCACTACCAGGTGCTGCTGTTACATCTGTTCAAATCGATGGAGCACTGCATGAGTTTTCAACGATTGATGGTGTTGTTGAGGATGTAACAACAATAATTTTGAATCTAAAAAAACTCGCTCTAAAAATCTATTCTGATGAGACGAAGACATTGGAAATTGATGTTCAAGGTGAGGGGAAAGTTACAGCTGCTGATCTAACTTATGATAGTGATGTAGAAGTAATGAACCCTGATTTGCATATTGCTACGCTAAACAGCAAAGGCAGCTTGCATATGAAGCTAACTGCTGAGCGTGGACGTGGTTATCGCCAAGCTGATGATAATAAAAATGATGAGCAACCAATCGGGGTAATTCCGATTGATTCCATTTTTACACCAGTTTCACGTGTTACGTATCAAGTTGAAAACACACGTGTCGGCCAAGTAGCAAACTATGATAAATTAACATTGGATGTTTCGACTGATGGAAGCATTCGTCCTGAAGAAGCTGTTTCTTTAGGCGCTAAAATTATTTCAGAACACCTTAATATCTTTGTAGGTTTAACAGATGAAGCGCAAAACGCTGAAATTATGGTGGAAAAAGAAGAAGATCAAAAAGAGAAAGTCATGGAAATGACAATCGAAGAACTTGATCTGTCTGTAAGATCTTACAATTGCCTAAAACGTGCTGGTATTAATACTGTTCAGGAGCTTGCTAACAAGTCTGAAGAGGATATGATGAAAGTGCGTAATTTGGGCCGTAAATCTTTGGAAGAAGTAAAAGTTAAATTAGCGGACCTAGGTTTAGGTTTACGCAATGATGACTGATTTATACAGTCACCTTTAGAGTTTCAGAAAAGGGAGGGATAGTCCGTGGCTAGAAAGTTAGGACGTACAACAGACAATCGTATGGCGCTACTTCGTAACCTTGCATCTGATTTAATTATTCATGAGCGGATTGAAACAACAGAAGCAAAAGCGAAAGAGCTTAAATCGATCGTAGATAAAATGATTACACTTGGGAAACGCGGTGATCTTCACGCACGTCGTCAGGCTGCAGCGTTCTTATATAACAAAGAAGCTAATGAAGAAAACAGTGTTCTTCAAAAACTTTTTGATGATGTTGCTGCTCGTTATGAAGACAGACAAGGTGGATACACACGTGTTCTTAAACTGGGTGAACGCCAAGGTGATGGAGCTAAAATGGCAATCATTGAATTGGTTTAATCAAGCAAAATGCGGCAAGGGCAGGACTCAATCTCTCTCGAGGTTAATCCAAGCCCTTTTTTTGTAGAATGAAAGGCGGAGGCGACTGTTCAGAAACGCACGCATAAGCAAGGCACCGAAAAGCGCATGGTTTTGGCGCTTGAAGTGTGAATTGCTTATGACGGGAGTTTCTAGGAGCCATAGCTGGATCTAGAAAGAAAAGTAAAGCGGGCTTGTTCAGAGACGCAGGACATAAGCAGGAGACCGCAGAGCGCATGGTTTTGGCGCTCGGAGTGTCTAATGCTTATGCTCCGTAGTCTCTAGCCCACGCGATACTAGACAGAGAATGCGCCAGGATACTGCACATTTTAAAGTAGACAATACATAATTCAATACATAAAACCAGGGCTATAGCAAGGTAGAGGGGGATTTTAGATGAGAAAAAAGATAATTGAGTTTAGAAATGTATCGTTTAGATATGGAGATGAGGGGCCCTGGGTGTTAAAAAACTGCTCTTTTGAAATCTATGAAAATGAGTGGGTAGCAATTATCGGACACAATGGATCAGGGAAATCGACAATAGCTAAGTTGTTAAACGGTTTGCTGTTTCCTCAAGAAGGAGAAATTATTATTGATGGCGAGGTAGTGAATGAGGAGTCCATCTGGAATATTCGTAAAGAAGTAGGAATGGTTTTTCAGAACCCAGACAACCAATTTGTTGGAGCGACCGTACAGGATGATGTTGCATTTGGAATGGAAAATCGCGGGGTTCCTCGTGAAGAAATGAAAAAGCGGATCATAGACACATTAGCAGCCGTTGGTATGCAGGACTATCGTATAACAGAACCACATCGTCTGTCTGGTGGTCAGAAACAGCGGGTAGCGATTGCAAGTGTATTAGCAATTGCTCCAAAGGTTCTAATTCTAGATGAAGCAACCGCAATGCTTGACCCAAGCGGTCGTCAGGAGATCATGCAAACTGTGGCAAGTATTCAAGGCCGGGAAAAGTTATCATTAATAACCATAACACATGACCTGCAAGAGGTTGCCCAGGCTGATCGAGTTATTGTTATGAATAGTGGTGAAATTTGGAAAGAGCAGACACCTAGAGAGATATTTTCACAAAAAGAAGCTCTAAGAGAAATTGGACTGGATGTTCCGTTTGTCGCTATTCTAGCAGGTGAATTGAAACAAGCAGGAGTAGCTATTTCTACCGAGCCGTTAAATCATAAAGAACTGTTGGAGGACCTATGGACATTACATTCGAGAACGTAACCTATATCTATCAACAAAACACACCCTTTGCACATAAAGCGATTGATGATCTGTCTTTTCAAATAAAATCGGGCTCATATGTTGCTATCATTGGTCACACTGGTTCTGGGAAATCAACATTAATTCAGCATCTCAACGGGCTTGCAATTCCAACAGAGGGTAAAGTATCCATTGGCAGCTATCACTTATCAAAGGAAGAGAAGCCAAAGGATATGAAAGAATTGCGCAGTAAGGTCGGCGTTGTATTCCAATATCCGGAGCATCAATTATTTGAAGAAACCGTTGCAAAAGATATTGCATTTGGTCCACAAAATTTTGGTGTATCAGAAGCAGAGATTCAAAATCGGATTAACGAAATTACCCCTGCAGTTGGACTTGATGAATCACTTCTAGAACGATCTCCCTTTGACCTCAGCGGTGGCCAAATGCGCCGCGTTGCGATTGCTGGAGTGCTCGCCGTGAAGCCTGATGTCCTTGTGCTTGATGAACCAACAGCAGGGCTTGATCCAAGAGGTCAAAAAGAAATTATGGATATGTTTTATAAACTCCATCAGGATCAAGGCTTAACCACTATACTTGTGACGCACAGTATGGAGGATGCTTTAAAATATGCTGACCATGTACTGATTTTAAATAAAGGAACAAAGTATATGGAAGGTTCTCCTGAGGAAGTTTTCAGCCAAAAGGAAGCACTTCAGCGTGTACAACTCGATGTCCCGGAAATAGTTCAATTCTTGGATGAATTCCAAGAGAGATTTGGTACGTCAATTCCATTTAAAAAGCAATCGGTAAAAGAACTTGCAGAAGCGATTCAGCAGCAAATCAAGGGGGCTGAATCAACATGAATAACACCTTAATTATTGGACAATATGTGCCAGGGGATTCAATCGTACACAGACTTGATCCGAGAACAAAGATAACCATCATTTTCTTTTTTGTCTTTATCGTATTTTTTGCAAATAATGTAGCGGGATATAGCTTGCTAACCGTCTTTGCCCTAACGTGTATGCTTACCTCAAAGGTGCCAATACGGTTTATTATAAAAGGCCTAACACCGGTTTGGTTTTTAATTGTGTTTACCTTTATTTTGCACTTATTTGTTACGAAGGAAGGAACAGTCATACTCGACTTCTGGATTTTTGAATTTTATTCTGGTGGCGTGGTTCAAGGGTTTGCGATTTCAATTCGGTTCTTCTTGCTTATTCTTGTTACATCGTTATTAACACTCACAACAACACCGATTGAAATAACCGACGCTATTGAGGATATGCTGCACCCATTGAAACGATTTAAGTTTCCTGTTCATGAATTAGCATTAATGATGTCTATTTCCTTACGATTTATTCCAACGTTGATGCAAGAGACAGACAAGATTTCCAAGGCACAGGCATCTCGTGGCGTTGATTTCCGCACAGGGCCGATTAGAGAACGAATTAAAGCGATTGTCCCACTCCTTGTGCCGCTTTTTGTTAGTGCATTTAAGCGAGCAGAAGAGCTGGCAATGGCTATGGAAGCTCGTGGATATCAGGGTGGGGAAGGTCGAAGCAAGCTTCGGGAATTAAAAATTGAAAAACGTGATATTTTTGTTCTTATTTTATTTATTCTCGTAGTGGCGGGTTTAATCCTCGCACGTATGTATGGGTAAGGAAAGGCTGGAAGGCGATGCCAAGGTTAAAATGTAAGATTAAATATGATGGCTCCCGATTTTCAGGGTTTCAGAGACAACCCCAAAATCGGACCATACAGGGGTCTATTGAGGGCGTTTTGAAAAAGATGCATAAAGGGTTGGAAATCCATCTGCAAGCGTCAGGACGCACTGATACGGGTGTACATGCCATTGGTCAGGTAATTCACTTTGATTCACCATACACCATACCAGAGGAAAACTGGAAACGAGCAATGAATACACTGCTCCCCGATGATATATACATCGATGAGGTGGAAGAGGTCTCTGAAGACTTTCACGCAAGGTA
Source organism: Oceanobacillus sp. FSL K6-0127 (assembly GCF_037983385.1). Classification (NCBI taxonomy): domain Bacteria; kingdom Bacillati; phylum Bacillota; class Bacilli; order Caryophanales; family Bacillaceae; genus Oceanobacillus; species Oceanobacillus sp. FSL K6-0127. The sequence goes on from NZ_CP150287.1 coordinate 689,333, forward strand.
TAGTGCAAAGGAGAAGGAGTATCACTACTTCGTTTGGAATGCAGAAGAACCGAATGTTTTTAAACGAAATTATTCCTACAATTTTCCGTATGCATTAGACATGGAAAAAATGCAGGAAGGCTGTACCTACTTAATTGGCACACATGATTTCACAACCTTCTCATCAGCAAAATCGACAGCAAAGGGCAGTAAAATTCGTACACTTTACCAGGCTTCATGTCAAAAAAATGGTGATGAGATCGAGTTTGTTTTCAAAGGGAGCGGTTTCCTGTATAACATGGTACGCATTATGGTTAGTGTGTTATTAGATATTGGACAAGGAAAGCGAGAACCTAGCGATATTATTGTTTTACTAGAGAAAAAGAACCGTCAGCTAGTAGGAAAGACAATATCCCCACAAGGGCTCTATTTGTGGAATGTAACCTATGAAAAATAATATGTTGATTATCGTTTCTTTTTGCAAAATAAATTGCAAGTTAACTTGACAAATCTGTGTGATTTGGTATATTATGATTTATGGCATTTTATTTCTAAACCATGATTAGCCCCGGAATCTAATTATGTTAAGAATATAAAAATCGAATTAAAATTAAATCAAATAAAATGATTAAATATATGGAGGGAACTTATCATGCGCACAACTTTCATGGCGAATGAATCTAATATTGAACGCAAATGGCTCGTTGTGGATGCGGAAGGCCAACGTCTTGGTCGTCTGTCAAGTGAAGTTGCTGCAATCCTTCGCGGAAAGCATAAACCAACTTACACACCACATGCAGATACTGGTGACAATGTTATCATTATCAATGCAGAGAAAATCGAATTAACTGGAAACAAAATCAATGACAAAATGTACTACCGTCACTCAAACCACCCAGGTGGATTAAAAGAGCGCAACGCTGACGAAATGCGTACAAAATACCCTGAGCAAATGCTAGAGCTTGCTATCAAAGGGATGTTACCAAAAGGGCCATTAGGTCGTAAAATGGCTAAAAAATTGCACGTATTCAAAGGTGCAGAGCATAATCATCAAGCACAAAAACCAGAAGTTTATGAGCTTCGTGGGTAATTAAAAGGGAGGTAAAACAATTGGCACAAGTACAATACTATGGAACAGGTCGTCGTAAAAAATCAACTGCCCGTGTACGTTTAGTACCAGGTACAGGTAATGTTACAATCAATGGTCGTGATGCAAAAGACTATTTCCCATATGAAACACAACTTTTGATTCTTAACCAGCCATTGGCTGCAACAGAAACTCAAGGAACATATGACGTTTTAGTAAACGTTCATGGTGGAGGATTCACTGGTCAAGCTGGTGCTATCCGTCATGGTATCGCTCGCGCACTATTAGAAGCAGATCCAGAATACCGTTCAACTCTAAAACGCGAAGGTTACCTAACTCGTGACGCTCGTATGAAAGAACGTAAGAAATACGGTCTTAAAGGCGCACGTCGTGCACCTCAGTTCTCAAAACGTTAATAAACCTTATATACCAAGGGTTTTCCCTCTTTGCTTTTATGAAGCAGAGAGGGTTTTTTATATTCTAATTTAGAATTGAATACCCCTTAAATACCCCGAGCTTAAAACGTCATGTACTCCTGGAACATCTCTGCTGTTTTCTCCTTCGCTTCATCGGTAACATGCGTGTAAATATCCATCGTGGTTTTAATATCGGTATGACTGAGCCGGAATTGGACATCTTTGATAGAAGCACCGGCTGCAAACAACAAACTGGCTTTAAAACGAATCAAAATAAAGAAAACCGGCACGAAATGTACGGTGCGAGTGAGGTTATCCTACAAGGAGAAAAGGAAATAATAAATGTTTCAGATGAACCCCCTAAATCAAAAAAGAAATGTTGGATGCATTAGGGCTCCGGTGGTAAATAGTATGAACCTTCAAATAGGAGGTTTATTTTTTTTAACACTTCTTAACAGTTCAGTTCGAGTAATGAAACCAATATAAATAGTTATTTAGATGCTTTCATCTACATTAGAATTCTTTCAAAGTGTAATGCAAGGCCAAATTAAGTATTTTTAAAATTTCTAATATGAGGTAAAATAATAATCATAATGTAGTAAGGTAAAGAGGACAGGAAATACCTTTTAGGGGGAATTAGTTGAATAGGGACAACGAAATAGCAAAGCCGGATAATGAACCTGCTGCAAAAGCAAAGAGAAAAGGCATTATCATCAGTTTATTTATGATATTAATTGTAGGGTGGGCATTGCGATATATGTATCTCGAATATGAGATTTATATAGCAAAGGAAAAGGTGGGTAATTTATTTGAGGTGGTAGACGAAGATGAGGAAAAACCCAGCAAGATAAAAGCCTCAACAAATCAGGCGCTAATTAATGATGCACAGAAAGCGGTCAATAACATTAATACAAATGGCGAAGAAGAGGGTAGAAACGAGGGGGTTGTTTTTGCACTACAATCCGCTTTGGTAGTTGCCCAGGCGCAACTAATGAAGCGAGAAGGTGAGATTGAGTCAACGACATTCCCTGCCCCAGACCCCGAAGAGCAGCAACAATTGGTAGATTATCAACCGAATGTAGATGATGTTGTATCAACTTATGACGATGTGGAAAACAGAGATATACTTGAAGAGTTTATCGAAATCGCTGGAGAAAACGGAAAAAATGATGAAAGTGAGATCAGAATAGTAAAAAATGAAGGGAAAAACGGGGTGATTATTTACGATTTAAAATCAAGATATGATAAAAATGCCGACCAAGGATGGATTGATGTTACTCCAGATTTGAGTCACTATAATCCCCCGGAAGATTACGTACAAGAGATTTTCAATAATGCGTCTCAACAATGTGGATATATGTCAAAAGATGAAACGCAGGGGTTTTATAAATTGTATGAATGCAGAACTCATTGGGAATATCATCTTCTTCCTATTGATAAGAGCAAACTACCTTAGCGATTCTTTAGGGAATAATGATTCTTCCTAACTATAAATCTCCTTTGAATTCGGGTATAATAGATTATGTTGATTTATCCCACTAATTGGCAAATTAGGTAAATTATAAAAATAAACACATCTTAACAAAATCTAATGAACACCATCTAAAGAAAGTTTTAGAAAACCAGGGAGTGTTACGATGAAAAGAACAATGATATGGTTTTTAGGCACACTACTGATCTTAGCGAGCTGTGCGCCAAATATGGAGGAAGAAACATCACAAAAAACGGATAACGAACAGGAAGTATCAGTTCTAAGTAGTCAATCATCTAAAGAAACATACAGAATGATTGCTCCATATAAAACGAATGTGGCAAGGGGATTAATTACAAACCAGATCTCGAATCGTGTAGATATAGACGAAATAGAGGAAGGGCTGAAACATCACTCACAAGATGTATTTGATCCAAGTGAACTGTACTTTCAAGAGGGGCAATATTTAACGGAAGATATTATACTAAGTTGGATCACTGATTTAAATCCGGCCAGGGAAGATGACTGGGATGTAGAAACACATAGAAAAAACCCCCGTATTTTTTCACATGTTTTAGAACATAATTATTTAAGACAAGTTGGTGACAAAGAGGTTGAATTGGCGGGAATCTCTATTGGGATTGCATTAAAGTCTGTCTATCATTTTCGAGTTCCTGTGAATGGTGATCCCTATAGTGAAGAGATTGAAATGAACGCCATGCTAGAAAAAGGGTATGAAGTAGCTCAAGTAGTATTGGAGAACATGAGGGAAACGGAAGGACTTTCTGACATACCCATAATGATTACCCTATATCGTGAGGAAGACCCATACTCTCCCGTACCTGGAAACTTTGCAGCCAAAACGAGCGTACCTGGTGGTAGTAATTCAATTGAGGATTGGGAGACCATTAATGAAGAACATATCCTTTTTCCTTCTTCTGAAGGGGAAAAAAAATATCCGGAAGAACATGAGATTTTGAAGCATTTCGGGAATGAAATCGCACAATATTTTCCGAATTATGTAGGAATAGTTGGGGATGGTTTCTATGTTGATGAAGAATTACAATCGTTAAACATTGAGATTCCAATTGAAACCAGTGGAAAAACGGAGCTAATTGGTTTTATGCAGTATGCATATGGTCTAGTACAGGACGTGTATGAAAATTATTACGAACTGGAAATTAATATAACTTCAGGTGGTAAGGTAGTGGGTTTGATTTATCGAGAAGCTGGTGGAGACTCTCCTGAAGTACACGTTATTCATTAGACCATAACTTATCTTTTTTTATAAATTCAACAAATAATGTTGCTTATCTGGTAGCACTCCTCTTTTGAATAATAAGGGAAGCGAAGAAGAAATGTACGGTATATTTATAGCAATTGCAGGGCAGTTTTAGTTTGTCTAAATTCATAGATGGTAATTTACTCAGGAACCTTAAAAAAATAACAGTTGTTGCACAAACCTATTGAGTTAATTCAACAAAAGTATCATTTTACTAAAACGCTATCCTTTACGATAGTGGATGTCATCAAAGTGCATACTTATCTTAAATTCTACTTTCTATATAATGAGGGTATCCCAGGAAATCGGGACACTTGGTACAGGCATGTGGAACCGGATTGGTTCCTATTATATTGGATGAGGATAAAATATTTTTTACACTACCCGAAGCTCAAATAACATCAATTGATCATCATGAAGATATAAAAGAACTTGCAGATGCTCTAGGTGTATCTTCAGATAACGTACAGAACCAAGGCTTTCTCAAAAAAATCAAGTATATCCTTATTTTTATATCAAGCAATACAAAACAATATTAACGTTGTGCACCTAAGTTCTCAAAATGAATAATTAAAACAGTTATATATCAACATTTACAGGCTATCTCATTTATGAGGAGACAGCCTGTTTTTTAAAACAGAGTGTATGAATAAAACTTTGGGAGAGCCACTATCCAGGTTATTTTGGGACAGTTCCGTCTAATAAGTTTGCACAAAAATTCCGTCGTCTTCTAGCCATTCAGCTATAAAAACACTTTTATAATCTGCCACATTTTTCGATAAGAGCTGTGACTTTAACCAGTCTTCATCAAACCCGAGATCATTAACTTCATCCCATAATACTTTACTATCGCGAATGAGCGTAACAGGAGCATAAACAGGTTTAACGGGTAAATTGAAATCCTCTACTGTTGTTTTCTGGTATGGTGTTTTCTTTAAAATGCTTATTGATCCGTTCGCCTCCAAGTAACAAAAGGCAACTTCCCGAATAGAAAATGTTTCGCTTTGGCGAAGTAAGCTTTGCAGTTGATTGATATTCATTCGATGTTTTTTCAGTGCCTCTCTGTCGACAATACCATTTTTTATAAGAGCAGCAGGTTTTCCCTCAAAAAGACCACGGAAAAATAAAAGCTTCTGACCCAAAAATTCAACAATAATTAATAAAAATCCCCATAAGCACATGGAATAGAAAATATAAAAAGCTCCAATTTTATCTTCATATACAGCGTTTCCAAGTAATTCTCCCAAAATGATAGAGGCAATAAAAGTAAACGGTGATATTTGATTAATGATTTTCCTTCCAACAATCTTAACAATAATAAACAACAAGAAAAACCCGAGGATAAGTTCGAAAGTTAGCTTAATAATCATTATAATTCCCCAATCTATTCCCATTCTAGTAAATCATTTTATTTATTGCCACTTAGCATAAAATTATTACATATCCTCAAGAATGATTTACAGGTAACAATTCATAACATTAATGTTACACCATGTTGATAGACGGTCAATTCAATACATAGCATACTAAGGGAGGAGGTGTGAAATGTATGATAAATATGAATTTGAAACGACTCAGGCAACAGTATCAATATACACAGGAAGATTTAGCAGAAAAGTTAGGCGTCTCCCGCCAAGTAGTTGCCAAATGGGAAAAGGGGGAGTCGACACCTGATTTGTATTTCTGTATCAAACTAGCGGAACTATACGATGTTACGATTGATAATTTGGTGAACTATGATGAAGAGAAATCCGGTGTATCTGTACCGCCGAAAGGGAAGCATTACTTTGGTGCAACGACAGTTGGAGAACGTGGGCAAATTGTTATCCCGAAAAAAGCGCGAGAACTTTTTCATATTGAAGCAGGTAATACTCTTCTTATTGTTGGTGATGAAGAACGAGGACTTGCGATTGTCCCACAAAATTATATGCAAGGATTTTTCCCGCAAAATGTCCTCCTTAATAAAAAGGAGGAATATGAATGATTGCAATTGAAACAAGAAATATAACGAAACAATATGGTAATAAAAAGTCTATAAATGACGTGTCACTGACAATTAAAAAAGGCGAATTATTTTCACTGCTTGGTGTCAATGGCGCTGGAAAATCAACACTTATCAAAATGCTATCTTGTCTTGTTAAGCCAACTGGCGGCAAAGCCTCTATTTTCGGGTATGATGTGACGAAAGAGCCAGAACAAGTGAAAAATGTTATTTCTGTCTCCCCGCAAGAAACAGCGATTGCACCGAATTTAACGGTATATGAAAATTTAGAGCTAATGACAGGAATACATGGTTTTTCAAAAAGGGACCGTGAACAAAGAGTGAGAGAAATAATGGATACCTTTTCGCTTATGCCCTTCCAAAGGCAACGAAGCAAGACATTATCAGGAGGATGGAAGCGTCGTTTAAGTATCGCGATGGCTTTAATTACTGAGCCAGATATTTTATTTCTAGACGAACCAACTCTTGGGCTTGATATTTTAGCAAGGCGTGAACTCTGGAAAGTTATTAAAGGGTTAAAAGGCAATGTTACAATTATATTAACGACACACTATTTAGAGGAAGCGGAAAGTTTATCAGATCGTATTTGTATTTTAAAGCAAGGTGAAGTGAAAGCGCTTGGTACAGCAGAGGAATTAATCGTCAAAACATCCACGCTATCTTTTGAGGATGCCTTTGTTGCTTTAGTAGAAGGGGTGTCGATATGAAAATGATGATGTTTGGCTTCCGCACAACGAAAGAAATCATACGTGATCCTTTATCCATGTTCTTTGGCTTAGCGTTTCCGATTATTCTATTATTATTACTAACATTCATTAACCAGAATATTCCGAACGATTTGTTCCATATTAGCAGTTTGGCGCCTGGTATAGTAGTCTTTGGCTTGTCGTTTATGACTTTATTTTCAGCACAAATGATTGCAAAAGACCGAGTTAGTGAATTATTAGCACGTTTGTTTACGACTCCAATGAAAGCATATGATTTTATACTCGGCTATACGCTGCCCCTAATTCCGATGTCGTTGGTGCAGGCAATGATTTGTTATGGCGTGTCAATCATGTTAGGAATGGATTTTACATTAAATGTTTTATTAGCGATTATTACTGTTTTACCAGTAGCGATTCTATTTATAGGGATAGGACTTTTATGTGGCAGTATTTTCAATGAAAAGGCGGTAGCAGGTATTTGCGGGGCATTGCTAACGAATTTAACAGCTTGGCTCTCAGGAATATGGTTTAGTTTAGAATTAGTTGGCGGTTGGTTTGAAAAAATCGCGTATGCTCTTCCATTTGTGCATGCTGTTGATATGGGGAAAGCAGTGTTTAGTGGAGATTATGCAAACATCTTTCCTCATATATGGTGGGTAGTAGGTTATGGTTTAGTGATTACCGTGTTAGCAATTTATATCTTTCAATGGAAAATGAAAAACAGATAAAGTGATGCAAAAGGTAAACATTTAGCATCAAAACGTTTCAAAGGCTCTTTTCATTTATGTAAAAAAGGGTCTTTTTTGTGTTTTTAACGGAGAAAATCATAATTAGACAACGACATGATTTTCTATTGTTGAATAAATCGCTATAGGAAAAATGGAGCTATATCTATATTATAAACTCGTGGCTTTTCTAAGCTTACCTGCCAACAAATAAAGTATAGGAAATGAATCTAGAATTAAAAAAATTCTTGACAATCTATTAAAGTTAGCATAAATTTGATAATGATAATCATTATCAACATAATGGGGGGTATGTCAAATGAATACATATCGAAAAAGTTTAATTAGCGCATTACTATTTTTAATAGTGTTTATGATTGCTTTAGTTGGCTGTTCACAAAAATCAGATACAGCACCTGCACCGGCTGATGATAATGACGCATCAGAATCCGCGTCTGCAGAATCTGAATATCCAATTGTTATCGAGCATGCTTTCGGCGAAACGGAAGTAACTAGCAAGCCTGAACGTGTAGTTACGGTTCAATGGGGCAATCATGATGTTGCACTTGCTCTGGATGTTGTACCTGTAGGCTTCTCTGCAGCAAATTTTGGCGTTCAGGATGATAGTGGTCTTTTGCCTTGGACAGCTGAAAAGCTTGATGAGCTTGGTGCAAAAGATCCAAATGTCTTCCAAGATACAGACGGTCTTGACTTTGAGGCCATTTCAGATGCAGACCCAGACGTCATTTTGGCAGCATACTCTGGTATAACACAGGAGGATTACGACCTTCTCAGTCAAATTGCTCCAGTCGTAGCATTTCCGACAGCTGCTTGGGCAACTACATGGCGTGAGCAAGTTAGTTTAAATGCAGCGGGAATGGGCATGAAGGAAGAAGGCGAACAGCTTATTAAAGACATCGAAGACATGGTAAACGAGAAATTGACGGAATATCCGCAGATTGAAGGCAAGAAGGTTGTTTGGGTTAACTTCTCGGCTGACGATATGTCTAAATTGCATATTTACACTCCGATAGACTCTCGAGTCTCTTTCCTGCATGAGCTTGGGATGGATTATCCTGATAGTATTACGGAACAAATTACGGACCCTAACAGCTACTCGCTGAATTTAAGTGCTGAGAATGCTGCGGATCTTTACGATGCTGATCTAATTATTGGTTATGGTAATGATGAATTACTACAAACTCTTCAAGCAGATCCATTGCTTGGAAAAATCCCTGCAATCGAGAGAGGTTCTGTTGCGTTCATTGAAAGTGATACACCTTTAGTAGCTGCTGGAACTCCGAATCCACTTTCGATTACGTACACGATTGATGAATACCTGGAATTAATAGGAGGAGCTATTGACAAGATAGATGAAAAGTAGTTCAGCAGTTTCAAAGATGCATGAAGTCAATTCACATATACCGAAAAATTTCATGGTAGTTTTAGTAATTGGTTTTGTCTTGCTCGGGTTGAGTGTGTTTCTCTCCTTATCACTAGGCTCTCGAATGGTAGGCTTACAGGAAGTACTGGACGGCTTATTCCGTCAAGATATAGACTCTTATGAAGCAAATGTTGTCCGTAAAAGGATATCACGTACCGTTTTCAGTTTGTTTTGCGGAGCGGCACTCGGAGTTTCGGGAGCGCTTATGCAGGCGGTCACTCGCAACCCGATTGCCGACCCAAGTATATTGGGAGTGAACACGGGAGCATCCCTATTTGTTGTTTTTGGAATAGCATTTTTGAATATAAGCAGTGCACATCAATATATATGGCTAGCGTTGGCTGGTGCTGCAATTACTTCGGTTTTCGTATTCGGAATCGGTTCTCTTGGGCGTAGTGGGGCCACGCCGATCAAACTTGTTCTTGCGGGGGCTGCCACAACTGCAGCCCTTTCCTCTTTGGTTGTCGCAATCATGATTCCACGTTCTCATGTTATGGATCAGTTTAGATTTTGGCAGGTTGGAAGCGTCGGTTCGGCAACTTGGGATGGTATTGCTACCTTCATTCCCTTTTTGCTAATCGGAATACTGATAGCTATTCTGTCTGCACCAGCACTAAACGCATTGGCATTAGGGGACGCTATTGCGACTGGACTAGGTGTCCGGATCGGAATATTAAGGCTTGTTGCAGCTCTTGGGGCTGTTCTTTTATGTGGTGCAGCTACAGCGTTGGCGGGTCCAATTGGCTTTGTGGGACTTTTATCTACTCATGTTATGCGCCTTGTACTTGGTCCCGATCTGCGTTTTGTTATTCCGATGTCGGCAATTTCAGGTGCAGTCATATTGACGATTTCTGATGTGAGCGGCAGGGTAATCGGGAGTCCTGGCGAGCTTGAAGTCGGCGTGGTTACAGCATTTATTGGGGCTCCATTACTAATTATATTAGCTATGAGATCGAAAGTGAGTTCGTTATGAAAAATGAAACTATTGCGTTTATTATGGCGGGAAGGCGTCAAAGGCACCGCCGATGGATACTGGTTACCAGCTTTCTAGTTGTTCTTGCATGCATTCTTTGCGGTGCGATGCTTCTATTAGGAAATACGATTCACCCAGTGAAAGATGTAATCCGAGCACTTTTGGGAGAGCAGATTCAAGGTGTCTCATTTGCAGTTAATACGATACGTCTGCCGAGAATGCTAGCAGGTGTTTTTGCTGGTTTTGCATTCGGTGTTGCGGGTGACATTTTCCAAACGATGTTGCGTAATCCACTTGCAAATCCGAATGTAATTGGTATTACCACAGGATCCAGTGCAGCGGCTGTTTTTTGTATTGTTATTTTGCATGCAAGTGGTGCTGTCGTTTCAATTGCTTCCGTGATTGCCGGTCTTGCTACAGTAACATTCATCTATATTTTATCCAGAGGAAGGTCCTTTTCCATCGGACGATTAATCCTGATTGGAATAGGCGTCCAAGCAATGCTTAATGCGCTGATATCCTATCTTTTGCTAGTTGGTGCGGAGCAAGATATACCAGCGGCGCTCAGATGGCTCAGTGGTAGTCTGAATGGCTCTCAAATGCATGAACTGCCACCGCTTATCCTATCGGTTTTTATCTTTGCGCCTATCGTTATCATGCTAGCGAAGCAGCTTAGTATATTAGAACTCGGAGAACAGTCGGCAACTTCTCTTGGGGTAAATACCGACAGGACAAGAATGTTGCTGATTTTGAGTTCCGTCTGTATGATTTCCCTTGCGACTTCTACTACTGGACCAATAGCCTTTGTATCTTTTCTTTCAGGTCCAATCGCAAAGAGGCTGGTCGGTGTTGGGTTCTCAAATGTAATTCCAGCAGGCCTTGTTGGTATTAATTTGGTTTTGGCAGCAGATCTAATCGGGCAGTTTGCTTTTGTGGTCAGATATCCTGTAGGCATCATAACGGGAATAATCGGAGCACCGTATTTGATTTACTTGCTAATCCGAATGAATCGAAAGGGGGAATTATAATGAAACAGACACATCTTTTCGAAGCTGAGCAATTAGTAGCAGGCTATGATAATAAAACGGTTATCCAAGAGGTAAGCCTTACGATTCCCAGTAATAAAATAAGCGTTATTATTGGAGCGAATGCTTCTGGAAAATCAACACTTCTTAAAACATTAGCACGGCTTATAAAACCGATATCTGGAAAAATCAATCTGGATGGGAAATCAATTACCAAAATACCGCCAAAACAGTTGGCGCGGGTTTTAGGGCTGCTGCCACAATCGCCCATTGTGCCAGAAGGAATCTCTGTCGCAGATTTAGTAGGAAGGGGAAGATTCCCGCATCAATCCATGCTTAGCGGATGGACAAAGAAAGACTATGAGGCAGTTGCTGAAGCGATGAGAATTATGGATATAACAAAGCTTGCCAATCATAATATTGACGAGCTGTCAGGTGGCCAAAGACAGCGTGTCTGGATTGCAATGGCGCTAGCGCAACAGACAGATATTCTATTTCTCGATGAACCGACAACCTTTTTAGATATTACATACCAGGTTGAAATTCTTGATATGCTTACAGACCTTAATCAAAAGATGGGAACTACAATTGTAATGGTTCTGCATGATATCAACTTGTCTGCCCGTTATGCGGACAATATATTTGCTATTCATAATGGAAAACTTGTTGCTGAGGGGGAGCCATCAAATGTCATTACAAGCTCTTTAGTGAAGGACGTCTTTGGTCTTGATTGCATTGTGGTAGAGGATCCGATTTCAGGTTCCCCTTCTGTGGTGCCGATAGGACGACATCATGTTAACAATGCGTATACGCCTTGAAGACATGTATAAAGCAGTGGATATCTTTTTATATCCACTGCTTTATATTAGCTACTTAAATAGCTATCCTGGGTTTTCCATCATTAAAAGTTTATTTTTTGTAATTCTTTCGGTTTCAATACACCTATATCTTTAATCAAGATGTGTAGCATAACTAAATTTGACCACTACGATTTAAAAATCCGATCAATCGTTTCAATTTCCTCATTTGTTAATGTAACATCAAGTGTTTTTAAATTGCTTTGCACCTGATCAGGGTTTTTTGCCCCAGGAATAATGACATCAATGGCACCTCTTGTTAAATACCAAGCAAGCACAATATTTGCAACATCTGTATCTTTTCCATTTGCAATGTTTCGAATCTGTTCTACCTTTTCAAGATTGTTTTTAAATGTCTCTCCCTGGAAATATGGAAGTCCTGCGCGTAAATCATCAAATTTCGAGTCTTTATTGTATTTCCCCGCTAATAAGCCAGCTACAAGCGGGAAAAACTGCACAAAGGAGATGTTTTGTTCCAACGCGTAAGGCAATAATTCTTTTTCTGCCTCACGATTTAGCAAACTGTATTCTCCCTGGTATACATCGACATAGCCATCTTTATTGGCCTCTTTTAATTGATCCATTGAAAAATTCGATAGGCCAATTGCTCTTATTTTCCCTTCATCCTTCAATGCTTTTAATGCGCCAACTGCTTCATCTTTAGGTGTATTCTCATCTGGATAGTGAATATATAATAAATCAATATAATCGGTTTTCAATCGTTTTAGGCTTTTTTCAACCTCTTCTTTTAAGAAAGCAGGAGAATTATCATGGCTCATTTCATTTCCATTGAAAATTGGAGAAACCTTTGTTGCAATGACTAGGTCAGAGCGCTTTCCTGTTTCTTGCACGACTTCACCGATCAATTCTTCTGAGTAACCGGGACCATATAGATAGGCGGTATCAATAAAGTCTACTCCATTGTTAATTGCAAAACGAACCGTATCCTTACCCTGTTCATTATTCAAATTAGGGAAAAGGTTATGTCCACCAATCTTATTTGTCCCAATACCAACCGGATTTACATATAAATCTGTCTTGCCAATTTGCACTTTCTCTGTCATAGGGAGCACTCCTTTTACAGTTTTATATATTTTAAATAACCTCCTATTGGAGATTAAATAATTAATGCCGTGTTGAAATGGTAAATTCTAAATTACGCATAAATTTAAAAATCTTCTTCTCTAAGGAAGTATATATCAGCTGTGTTTCTTGGGCAATAAATCTGCTTTTTTATTTCATCGTAAAATAATAAGTGTTAGTTCCTTAAAAAAGGCATGGTATATAGGTTATACTGAAAGCAATTAGATAAGAAATAACAGTAAAACTTAAAAGGACGGTTTCCGATGGCGAAGATTTTAATTATAGAAGATGACCCAAAGATCGCATTACTTCTGCAAAATCACCTTGAAAAGTATGGATATAAAGCGGTTATAACGGAACAGTTTGATGCGGTAACCGAAGTGTTTAAACTGGTGCTGCCAGATCTTGTTTTATTAGATATTAATTTGCCGAGCTTTGATGGGTTCTATTGGTGTCGCCAGATTAGACAAATTTCAACTTGTCCGATTTTATTTATTTCGGCACGATCTGGAGAAATGGATCAGGTAATGGCATTAGAGAATGGCGGCGATGATTTTATCACGAAGCCATTTGCTTATGAAGTGGTCACGGCAAAAATTCGCAGCAGTCTGCGCCGGGCATATGGAGCGTATGCCCCCAAGGTAAAGGAACGGGTAGTTGAATTGAATGGTTTGACACTTTATGTGGAACGAATGGAACTAGGCAAGGATAAAGGACTTGTTTCGCTTACAAAGAAAGAGGCTGTTCTGCTTGAGGTGCTAATGAAGCGTTCGCCGCGGGTGGTTGCAAGAGAAGTGCTATTGGAAAAATTGTGGGATGATCAATCATTTGTCGATGAAAATACGCTTAATGTTAATGTAACGAGAGTTCGTAAAAAGCTGCAGGATTTGAGTATAGAAGATGCTATTGAAACAATTCGAGGTGCAGGCTATCGACTCGTGCCGAATTGGGAGACTTCCTAATGGTAAGGTTATTTTTACGTGACCAGTTCCCTCTTATTCTAATCAATTTTATTCAGCTGCTGCTCGTTCTGTTTGTTGTTTGGATGAGTGGCTTCCAGCAATTTTCCTTGTTGATCTATGCCTTATTTCTCGGAATTTTTCTTTTGACCATTTATTTAGTTTTCCGTTATATAACCCACCGCAGGTTTTACCACCGATTAACAAGGCAAATTAGCAGTCTGGATGAGGTTTTTGAATCATTGGATACTGCTCCTGTTTCAGCAGCTCTCAGTGATTTGCTCAAAGCGCAGCATCGACTCTACGTAAATGATATGCAGCAACAAGAGAAAAAGCGAAAAGACCATTTAACCTTTATTAATCAGTGGGTCCACCAAATGAAGACGCCATTGTCTGTCGTGGAATTGATCATTCAGGATCGTGATGATGAGCAAATGATGAGTATCCAAGAGGAAACGGATAAATTAGAAAAGGGACTTGAGATGGTTTTATATGTCGCGAGATTGGACGCTTTTGAACAAGATTTCCATGTACAGCCCGTATCACTGAAAGCTGCAGTTGACGAAGCGATCCAGGATAATAAACGTCTTTTCATTAAGAATCAGGTTTATCCGGATGTACAAGTTTCTCCCGCAATGGTTGAATCGGACGAAAAATGGCTGGAATTTATCTTTAATCAGGTTATAACCAATGGTATTAAATACTCTAGTGGAATTGGGAAGAAGATATCGATATACGACCAAAAAACGGAAAACGGAATAGATTTAGTGATTCAAGACATGGGTGTTGGAATTCCGATGACTGATTTAAAGCGTGTATTTGACCCATTTTTTACAGGTGAAAATGGTCGCGTTTACCGGGAGTCTACAGGTATGGGGCTATATCTTGTAAAAGAAGTTTGTGAAAAGCTGGGACATGAGGTTCACATAGAATCCGCGCAGGGAGAAGGCACACTGGTTAAGGTAAGTTTCATTTCTTAAATCAAAAAACAAAACCTTACATGAATGTAAGGAAAATGAAAGTTAGAGCGATGTTTAAATTCCCCATTTTCTTTTACACTGTATATAAGAGGAAAGGGGATTTTGAATTGGATATATTAAAAATTAAAAACTTAAGCAAGGTATACGACGGAAAAGTAGCCCATAAGGCATTAACAAATATAGATTTAACAATTGAAGAAGGAGAATTCGTAGGAATCATGGGGCCTTCTGGGAGCGGGAAATCAACCTTGCTCAATCTGGTAGCAACAATTGATCAGCCAACCTCGGGGAGCATTATGGTGAATGACAAGGATCCGTTACGAATGAAGCATAATGAGCTAGCGATATTTCGGCGCAGGGAGTTAGGCTTCATTTTTCAGGATTTTAACTTGCTGCCTACATTAACGGTAGAAGAGAACATTGTTCTCCCGCTCACGCTTGAGGGTGTTCGCGTGAAGGAGATGGAGGAAAGGGTAGTGGCTGTTGCAGAAAAGCTTGGGATTACGCCAATCTTGAAAAAACGGATTTACGAAATATCAGGTGGACAGGCGCAGCGAACTGCCATTGCCAGGGCAATTATTCACCGTCCTAAGATGGTTTTAGCGGATGAACCGACAGGTAATTTGGATTCGAAATCTTCCCGGACTGCAATGGATATGATGGAGAAAATCAACAAGCAGGATAAGACAACGATGATGATGGTAACACATGACCCCGTAGCAGCAAGCTATACAGAGCGAGTTGTTTTTATTAAAGACGGAAAGCTGTTTAACGAAATTCATCGCGGGGATAATCGCCAAGCTTTCTTCCAAAAAATTATTGACGTGTTATCGCTGTTGGGAGGGGATGCAAGTGACCTTTCGTCAATTCGCGTTTAATAACGTTTTACGAAATAAGCGTATCTATGCAGCATATTTCCTAAGTAGTCTTTTTTCGGTACTCGTCTTTTTTGTGTATGCAATCTTTGCTTTCCATCCAGGATTATCAGCGGTACACCCAGCTGTGTCCAAGGGTCTTCACTTTGCCGAAGGGATTATTTACGTATTTTCCTTTATCTTTGTCCTTGTATCGATGAGTGCCTTTTTACACTCGCGAAAAAAGGAATTCGGTCTAATGGTGATGCTCGGCATGACAAATCAGCAATTACGCCGAATGGTCTTTTTAGAGAATATACTAATTGGCTTTTTAGCAACGGCTTCAGGAGTAGGGCTAGGGCTCGTATTTGCTAAACTGTTCTTGATGACAGCAGAAACAGTCCTGGATTTAAAGGAAATGCTGGATTTTTATATCCCGTGGCAAGCTGTTGTTTTAACATGTGTTGCTTTCTTGTTCTTATTTATTGTCATTTCCTTCTTTACAGTCATGATATTAAAAGGAAATAAATTAATCGACTTGATTAAAGGAAGCTCAGCACCTAAGAAAGAGCCTAAAGCTTCTGCTGTCCTTTCGATATTGTCATTCCTTTTATTAGCAGCTGGCTATGCAATTGCATTGGCAGTAAGCGGAGCGATGGTCGTTGCTGCAATGATACCTGTTACGATTATTGTTATTATCGGCACGTATTTTCTTTTTACCCAGTTAAGTGTATTTATGATTCATCAGCTAAAGAAACGCAAACTCTTGTTTTGGAAAAAGACAAATCTTGTCCTGTTTTCTGACCTGGCCTATCGAATGAAGGATAATGCTCGTGCCTTTTTCTTTGTAGCGATTGTTTCAACTGTTGCTTTTACTGCAATTGGCAGCCTTGTAGGTTTTCGCTATATGTCTACGACTTCAATGGTAGAAAATACACCATTTGCAATGGATTATGTCTCAAAATACGATAATGACGATGAAGAAGAGCATATTAAGCTAATCGAATCAAATTTAGCTGATTTCCCTTATACAAAGGTGGCTGTTCATATCAAAAAGGTGTCCATACCTAGCTTGGCTAGTGAGTATGTTCCTCTTACAGGGATTATATCGGAGTCTGAATACAATGAGCTCGCTAAGGAAGCTGGTCAACAAGACCAGCAGCTTGAACTGACAGATAATCAGACAATCTTCCTTTACTATCAAAATTCTACCTCTGAAGCAACAGAGCATGTGGAGAGTATGGATCTAGAAGTTGATGGTAAAGAACTGAATCAGATTTCAAATCAGGGTTCAAATCTGATTCGAACGTATGATGACTACCTTGTAGTAGATGATCAATTCTATAATGATATAGAAGCAACCGAATCAGAGAGTTATTATGGGTTTCAAGTGAAAGATTGGAAGGCTACCGGAGAGGTTGGTGAGCAGCTTCTCCAGGAAATGGATGTAGCTGAAACAAGCGGATATGGAGAGGATTTTCGCTATGCTAGTCTTGGCTATGATTGGATGGAGCTAAACCAGGCATTAGGTGCCACGTTATTCATTGGATTATTTATCGGTGCAGTATTTTTTGTTGCTGCGGGAAGCTTTTTATACTTCCGTTTATATGCTGATTTAGAAAATGAGAAACAGAAATTTGCTGCGATTAGCAAAATAGGTCTTACGGATAAAGAATTATCCAAGATATTAACGACTCAATTAGCTTTGTTATTCTTTGTTCCAATTGCTGTGGCAGTCATTCATGGGGCAGTAGCTTTAACTGCACTGCAAAATATGTTTGATTTCAGCTTGTTTAAGAGCTCAGCTCTCGTTTTAGGAAGCTTTAGTCTTATTCAAATTGTTTACTTTATAGTTATTAGACATAATTATATCCGAAAAATAAAAAGTTATTTATAAAGTGAAACTTCATTCAGTGGGGGTTTCCCTTCCTCCCCACTGAATGTTAGTTGAACAGAATCAGGAATTTATGGGCTGTTTATCCCCCGCCTTTACATGTTTTTGGTTCCCTTATGCATAGAGGCGGAGGTGTTACAGCCCGTGAATGCGTGATAAAAAGGAACACGGGAGAAGTGCTTATCTTCTCTTGTGTTCTTTTTTACTAGATAAAAAGATACGGGATAACGCAGCAAAAATCTATTTTTACCAGGACAAACAAAGGCAAATGGATTTTTTACATACAATGGATAAAAAAACACAAAAAAACTTTGCAAAACTCCATGTACAAATAACGAAAATTTGCTATTATTTTAATTGAGGATGATTATCATTATCATCATGTTGCTAGTGTTTAAGAAAAGGTTACATATGGCTGGGTTAATTTAAAAGAGTTTTCCGCATATTAATTGCATATTGTGTATCCCATAGGATTATTTCCCTGCATCTGAAGGAGTGGGTAGGAGATATGACAAATATGGAGCAAATAAAAGAATTATATACAACAGCTCCACTATCCTTTGTTGATATTATTACGCAAAAGGTTACATATACAAATTCAGTCCGAACCATTTTTACGAATGAAAAATTAAGTGGGTTGGTATTCCCTTTAAGAGGAAAGGCACAATTTTCAATTGATGGGTTGACCTATGAAATTGAACAAGGATCCATTTTACATGTAGGGCCTAACATGGAGATGAAGCGCACGGCTGAGAATGACGAAGTTTTTGAATATGCAGTGATTCACTTTGAACTTTCGAGTGAATCAGCAAATCGATTTCCGATTTTTAGGGAGCACTTTATGCTTCGGATTGGCGATAGTATGAAATTAAATAATCGTGTTCAGCAGCTTATGCAAAACTTCCTAATTCCTGGTGGTTTGGCATTTTTACAATCGAAGCGGTTATTTTTAACGATTTTGGCAGAGATGATTGTGGCAAGTGAGAAGACGGATTTAGAAAAAGCAGAAAATATGGATGTCATTATTCAGTATATGCATCAATTTTTTCCGAAGGGGATAACCGTTCTACACGTTGCAAAGCATTTTCAGATAGACCGCAGGAGACTATCGTCTTTATTTGAAAGACAAATGGGTGTTAGCCCAAATATGTATTTAACCGACTTGCGGATTCAGAAGGCGAAGTTATTGCTTCGCACCTCTAATCTATCAATTGCTCATATTGCTGAAAGCATTGGTTACAGAGATCATTTTTATTTTAGCAGAGTTTTTAAAAAGGAAACTGGATTATCCCCCACTCTTTACCGGAGGCATTTGGGATAATAATTCACTACAAAATGAATCTAAAGGGAGCGTTACGATATGAAGCTAAAATCACGGTTATGTATTCTATTATTTATTAGTCTGCTTGCATTAGGCGGATGCAATACAGGGGATGCGTCGAAGGAATCGGAAGCATCCGTGAACGGGGGAGAAAAGAGTGAATCGGACACACGGGAGATTACCTATTTAGGAGAAACGTATACGGTTCCTGTCGATGTGGAGCGCATTGTCATTACTGGTGCAATGGAAGCGATGGAAGATGCTACGGCATTGGATGTTGAGCCTGTAGGGGCTATTACGCTTGGCGGAGAGTTCCCAGAGGTATTTAAGGAATCGATGGGGCAAGCAGAATCAATTGGGGAGAAGCAAGAGCCTAATTTTGAGAAAATATTACAGTTGAAGCCCGATGTTATTTTGGGAACAACTAAATTTCCGGAAGAGGTTGTAAGTAAGCTGGAACAAATTGCTCCAACCATTTTAGTTTCCCATATTTCAACAGATTGGGAGGATAATCTGCTGTTAATGGGAGCGCTAAACGGAAAAGAGAAGGAAGCTGAAACATTATTGAGTGATTACGGTCAGCTTGTTGATACGGCTAAGGCAGATCTAGCAGAGGATTTCGAGGATAAAACTGTTGTTGCAATTCGCGTTCGGGCGGGTAAAATGTTTATTTATCCAGAAGACGTCTTCTTCAATCCAATTTTGTATAGTGAGCTGGAATTAAATGCTCCAGAAGCAGTAAAGAACGCTAAAGCACAAGAGGAAATATCGATCGAACAGCTTGCCGAAATGAATCCTGACTATATTTTCATGCAGGTACAGCAGACAGGAACGCAGGAGAATGAACAAGCTTTTGAGCAATTAAAACAAAATTCGATTATCCAAAATATCGATGCATTTAAAGAGGAACAAGTCTATGTAAACATCGTTGACTCCTTATTAGAAGGGGGATCCGCATTCAGTAAAAGTGAATTTGTGAAAGCATTAGAGAGTAATTGAGATTACAGGAGGAAATAGGGGTAACGTGCATGTCTAGTATCCGAAATAAAACGATTCTATTACTGATTAGCATACCAATTGGTCTCGTGATTACAATATTTTGTTCGGTTATGTATGGTGCGAACACCTATAACATATCGACCGTTTTTGAGGCTATCTTCCATGCTGATCTTTCTAATATGGATCATCTGATTATTCGCACGTCCCGTATTCCGCGTGTTATCGGGGCTCTGTTAGTCGGACTGTTTATAGCCATTTCAGGTGCATTAATGCAGGGGATGACGAGGAATTATCTCGCATCCCCTAGTATTATGGGAGTTTCAGATGGATCCATTTTTGTTATTACGCTGAGCATGATATTTTTACCGAACACAACACCATTGACATTAATTATTTTTTCGTTTATTGGGTCTGTTCTAGGTCTATTATTTGTGTTTGGAGTTGCTCGTTTAATACCCAATGGATTGTCTCCCATTTCTTTGGCCATCATTGGGACGATTCTTGGTATGTTCCTGAATGGCGTTTCCCAGGCGCTTGCTACATATTATCAGGTTTCACAGAATATTAGTTTTTGGTATAACACAAGGCTGCATCAAATTGACCCGCTTGTTATTAAATGGTCAATTCCTATTGCAATCATTGGGCTCCTTCTGGCATTGGCGGTTAGCAAAGCAATTACAGCAATTTCTTTAGGAGATGAAGTCGCCAAAGGATTGGGAATTAAACTGATGAAGATGAAATTACTAACAATACTAAGCGTAGCAATTCTAACCGGTATTTCGGTAGCGATGGTTGGGAAAATAACATTTATTGGGTTAGTTATCCCGCATATCGCCCGCTTTATTGTAGGAGAAGATTATAAACGGATTATTTTTTTTGCTGGCATACTAGGGGCGTTTTTCTTAGCTTGGGCAGATATTATCAGCAGGGCAATCAATCCGCCATTCGAAACTCCAATTGGCGTCGTAACAGCCTTAGTCGGTGTCCCGTTCTTCCTTTATTTAATTCGAGTAAAGGGAGGAAAACAACATGCATAAACGTAGGGAAAATCGGCGTTTTATTCGAATATTTTTGTTGGGAATCGTGTTCACCATTTTCATCATGTATATGAGTTTAGCAACTGGCATATTTGATCTAACGCATTTGGAAATCATCCAGACTCTCCTGGGACTTGATGCCCTCTGGGAAAATCATCTTGTTATCTATGAATTTAGACTGCCCCGTATTGTGATTGGTGCATTTGTCGGATGTGCTTTAGGAATGGTAGGTTCTGTTTTACAAGGTGTAACAAAAAATTACTTAGCAGATCCAGGCATTTTAGGAATACAAGCCGCAGTTGGGTTTTCTGTAGTTTGTTATATGCTTATCGTTCAAAGTAATGTAACTGGGATGAGCGAGCTGTCTATCATTAGTATGTCCCTGTTTGGTTGGATTGGGGGCATACTGGCTGCTATCTTTCTCTTTTTGTTTTCAATGAAGCGAGGGGAAATCGATCCAAGACGGCTGATCTTAGTCGGGATTGCGCTGAATGCTGGATTCGGTGCACTTACCCTTTTTGTATCATTAAAGATGAACCCGCAAGATTTTGAAATGGCAACAGTTTGGCTATCTGGAAGTATTTACAGTGCCTCTTGGGAACAAATTTATTCGATGATTCCATGGTTTATTCTGGTAGTCCCGCTTTTTTTGTCGAAGGCTCGTATATTGAACCTTTTACAGCTTAATGAGATGACTATCATTGGTTTAGGAATACGGGCTAACCGAATCCGTTTCTTGCTTCTTTTAGGAGCGGTAGGATTAATCAGCTCCTCTGTGATTGTCTCTGGGAGTATTGGTTTTGTTGGCCTGATTGCTCCGCATATAGCAAGACGCTTGGTAGGAATCCACTATCCATACATATTGCCAATTAGTGGTCTGACTGGCATGCTATTGGTTGTGGTGGGAGATTGGATTGGCAGAACCATCTTTGCACCTGCTGAATTGGCTGTAGGAATAGTCATATCCATAATTGGTGTTCCATATTTTATATATTTATTAATGCGTTCAGCGCGCAACGTTTAACATTATGAAAAAAGGGGGGCAGGTAGACTATGCAACACGAATTAATACAGACATTTCGACATCCGATATCTGATATATCTTATCAAGTAAGCATATCGATTCCTACTGATCGTGCTCCTAAGGAAGGTTTCCCGGTTTTATATGTTTTGGATGGAAATGCATATGGAACGTTATGTAGAGAGATTGTAAAGATACAGTCCAGGCGCGCTGAGAAGACGGGAGTATCTCCGATGATTATCGTTAGTATAGGATACGCTGTAAATGATATTTTCCCTTCTTTAAGAGTATATGATTTTACACCTGCATCAGATGCTGCGTCCCTTCCGCCCAAGCCAGATGGTGCATCATGGCCAACGCATGGTGGGGCAAAAGAATTTCTCGATTTTTTAGAGACGATTGTTCAGCCATTTGTATATCAGTCAGCTCCTGTTAATCCACATAATCAAATACTGTTTGGCCATTCATTAGGTGGGTTATTTGTTTTAAATACGTTGTTTGAACGTCCCAATTTATTTCGGAATTATATTTGCTTTAGTCCATCCATTTGGTGGAATGACAAGGAGATTTTAAATAAGGAACGAGCGGATTTTCTCATGCATGATCGAAATCTGTTTATAGCTGCGGAAAGAACGGAGAAAATGGATATGCACGAAAATGCCTTCCTCCTTTTTCAAAGGCTGCAAGTAAATAATCCAAGAGCTGTTGCTTTTCGTTCTCCCACGGGAGAAAACCATATGTCGATTGTTCCTACTGTTTTAAGTGATGCGCTTCGTTACTTATTTAGCCGTTAGCAAAAGCTACAAACGTCGCTAGCTGCTTAAATGAAACGAAAGTAATGATTCAGGAAGGTTGAAATCTCTGAATGCCTAGAAGAAATTAGAATCATACATACTATCATCCAGATGTGGCACCATAGAAGCATGGAGGTGCTTATCTGTGAGCAAATCAGGAAACAATAAACGTGAAGTCGTAAGTGACAAGCATGCAGTAAGAGAAAAGCTATCGACTGAATTTGACCATGAATTTGCTAATGAACCATTAACAGCAGAAGAAAGACATAATAATAAAAAAACGAAGAAACGACAATAGTAAAAATGACACTTCTTAGGGAAATCCCGGGAAGTGTCGTTTCTTAATGAATTTTGGAAAGATATGTACACAAAAAAGGGTAGCTATCCCTTGAATATTAAACCGGTTACATATATTATAAACATATAGCAATCAAATAATTTGTTGAACAAACAAACTATTTGATTTTTTAAAAAATTATTTTTATATGCTTTTGCTGTTTCTATTTATAATAGTCTTCATGCATCGTTTACATCAATTTCCCAATGTTGGGGATTGCTATAGAAACAAAAGCAGTATTCTCTAATAGGTTTAGTTTCATCAGGGCAAATGATATAATATACAACGAAAAGGATAAATTTGAGTTGCTATATTGAACAAATCGTTCTAAATGAGTGAGTAGCTCGATTTTAACATCTAGTGTTAGAGGTATAGTCTTGACTAAGACTAGGTGTTAGGAAAAGTTTATAGCATATTGTGTAATGGTTTTTAAAATAAAGGTATAAAGGAAGGTAATAAGATGTCACAACAACAAATTGGTGTTATCGGTTTAGCGGTAATGGGGAAAAACTTAGCTTTAAATATTGAAAGCAGAGGATATTCTGTAGCAGTATTCAATCGTTCTTATGAGAAAACAGAGGACTTTCTTCAGAACGAAGCACAAGGAAAAAACTTTGTTGGAGCCAAAACCATTGAAGAGTTTGTGAATTCACTAGAAACGCCTCGTAAAATTCTATTGATGGTTAAAGCAGGAGCGGCAACGGATGCAACAATTGAATCTTTACAACCTTACCTAGAAAAAGGCGATATTCTAATCGATGGTGGAAACACGTTGTTTGAGGATACGATGCGCCGTAATAAAATGCTTGATGAAACAGGTATCCACTTTATTGGAACAGGGGTTTCTGGTGGAGAAGAGGGGGCTCTAAACGGCCCATCTATGATGCCTGGAGGACAAAAAGAAGCTTATAAGCTTGTTGCACCTATCTTTGAAGCTATTTCTGCGAAAGTGGATGGAGATCCATGTGTCACATACATTGGACCAAATGGTGCTGGGCACTTCGTGAAAATGGTACATAATGGAATTGAATACGGTGATATGCAATTAATCGCAGAGGCGTATGATATTTTAAAAAATGTACTTGGCATGGATGCTGGGGAGCTGCATGAGGTATTTACAGAGTGGAACAAGGGTGAGCTTGACAGTTACCTGATTGAGATTACTGCAGATATCTTTACGAAAACAGATGACGAAACAGGAAAGCCTCTAGTAGATGTCATCATGGATAAAGCGGGACAAAAAGGAACTGGAAAATGGACAAGTAAAAATGCGTTGGATCTAGGTGTTCCACTACCACTTATTACGGAATCTGTATTTGCACGATTCATTTCTTCCTTGAAGGATGAGCGTGTAAAAGCTAGTGGTGAACTATCTGGTCCAAGCGTACAAAAACACGAAGGTAATCGCAAAGAGCTAATCGAAGCGGTTCGTAAAGCACTATATATGAGTAAGATTGTTTCCTATGCACAAGGATTTGCACAAATGCGTGCAGCATCTGAAGAGAATGGCTGGGATCTTCAATATGGTGATATTGCGATGATCTGGCGTGGAGGCTGTATTATCCGTGCAAACTTCCTGCAAAAGATTAAAGATGCATACGATCGTGAACCACAACTAGCTAACTTGATGCTAGACCCATATTTTAAAGAAGTTGTGGAGAACTATCAATCTGCCTTACGTGAAGTTGTTGCTTTAGCAGTACAAAACGGAATTGCTGTACCAACATTCTCTAGTGCAGTTGCTTACTACGATAGCTATCGTACAGCTGATCTACCAGCAAACTTAATTCAAGCGCAACGTGACTACTTTGGTGCACATACGTATGAACGCAAAGACAAAGAAGGTACGTTCCATACAAATTGGTTTTAATAATTCTGTACATCTTATAATTTAAATACCTAAGCCCTTCATACTCTGTGTGAAGGGCTTTTTCACGGTTGAAAGTTGGATCATTGTGTTACGAACAGACCGAGAGTATATCTCACAGCTGGAACTCGAAACATTTCGCTCCAATACGAGACCGTGATAGACAATATTTCAGCCGCGTATCCCTTCTTTTTTAAACAACCGAGAAAATAAATTCGGGAATGCGTGCAAGAGCAAGATTGAGGGATGGAAACTTATCATTATATAAAAAATAGAGTGTAAAAACCTCGAAAGATTTCCACACTCTTGACTAGCTCCTAACAATTAAACGCTAATAAACCAGATTTATTACCAAAGTTAGTTTTCGCCGTTCTTAAAACTAACTTCCTGTACATCGAGAAAATTTTGAATTGCAAGTGCACATGCGCCTTGAACGATTGCGTTTCTACCTAAATCAGACAGTACAATTTTACGATAAACACTCACAGAAGATTGGAGGTTATTTTCGATTTCTTCAATAGCATTCGGATATAAATGTAATAGTTCACTGTTTAAAACTAATGTCTCTGGATTATAGGAATTAATCATATTATTGAGTCCGATAGAAACATAGCTGATAAATGTCTTCATCTCTTCACATGTCGTCGGATCGTTTTCTGCTATTAACCGTTTCAGGTCTTGGTGTGTTAAGTTTGGACGATCAAGCTTTTCAGCAAGACTTGAAAACACAGCAGGTTCGGCTGCATAAAGCTCCCAGCAGCCATGATTTCCACATCTGCAAGCTTTTCCAAAAGGAGAAATAATCATATGCCCAATTTCACCAGCATAACCATCATGGCCTTTAACCAAATTGCCGTTGTGCATGATTCCAGCTCCAATACCAGAACTAAGGACAATGGCTAATAAATTGTTGCTATGATGATGCTTGTATACTCTTTCAGCATAGACGGAAAGGTTGGCAGTATTTTCAACAGAGACATCGACATCTATTTCCCGTTCTAAATCTGACTTTAAGTCTTTGTTTCGCCATTGATATCTAGGAACAAAAAGGATGGATTGATCATTATTTACAGTACCATGAACGCCGATTATGGTTTGGACCAAACCATAATAACAGTCAGCATATTTTTGCTTGTATTTTTTAATCTGTTTGATTAGAATGTTTACGACTTCTTCATAAACTTCGGTGTCAAGCTTTGTAGTATTAGTTTCAATTTTATTCCCTTGAAGGTCGGATATTCGGTATTGAATTTCTTTGTAGTCAAGGTCAATTCCAAGTACATATCCAGCTTCTCCATTAATGGAAAGCATGATTGGCCGTCTTCCAACAGCATTATGTTCCTGCTGTGTTTCACATACGAGCTTTTCTTCAAGTAAATCAACAACCTGAACAGAAATGGTTGCCTTATTTAATCCAGTAATCTTGGAAAGCTCGGCCCTGGATATAAAACCGTGTTCAATTATTTTTTGTAAAATGATACTTCTGTTTATCTTTTTGATGTAAGCTCCATCGCCTGTAACCATGATGTTTCTCCCCCTTTGTCATAACGAAATGAGAATTATGTATAAAAACATGTTATTATTTGTTTAGTAAACAAATAATAAATCATTGCAAAAAAAATAGATAGCTGCCATACTATTGTGTTCGGTTGAAAAGGCTTTCAAAATGTTGTGCGCTAATAGTAATTCTATTATAACAAAAAAAGGAGATTTTGGAATGAAAATTCTATATTTTGATTGTTTTTCTGGTATAAGTGGAGATATGACGATTTCATCATTAGTTGATGCCGGTGGGGATCCGATTCATTTAGAGAGTGAATTGAAAAAGCTGGGCATGGAAGATGAATATCAATTAAAATGGAATAAGGTTGTTAAAAATGGTATCACAAGCACGAAGTTTGATGTTGTACTTTTAAACGAAGAAGGACATCACCACCATCATAGTCATGGACATAATGAGGAAGGACATCACCACCATCATGATCATGGACATAATGAAGAAGGACATCACCACCATCATGATCATGGACATAACGAAGAAGAGCATCACCACCACGCAGACGACCATGGCCACCACCACAGCCATGAACATCATCATGCGCATGACCATCGCTCCTATAAAGATATTGTAAACCTGATTAAAAGAGCGGAGTTTTCGGAACCAGTAGAGGAAACTGCATTAAAGATTTTTAGAAAAATTGGTGAGGCAGAAGGGCGTATTCATGGGATGCCACTAGAAGATGTCCATTTTCATGAAGTGGGTGCAGTAGATTCTATTATAGATATTGTTGGGACAGCTATACTACTCCATCAGATGGAAATCGATTTGGTTATATCAGCTCCAGTTCCAGTGGGAAGTGGGAAAATACGTATTGACCATGGGATATATCCAGTACCAGCACCAGCAACTTTAGAGATTTTGCGTGGTGTACCAATTGCTGCCAGTGAGCTGAGAGCAGAATTGACAACACCAACTGGAGCGGCAATTATTGCAGTTTTAGCGGAGGAGTTTGGTAATATGCCGACGTTGAAAGTTGATGCAATTGGATATGGTGCAGGAACCAAAGCATTCCCAGAACATCCGAATGTATTGCGTACCATTGTAGGTGAGAGGTATTAACATAAGAAATGAGGGATAACGATGAAAATAGCATTGATTGCTCATGACAAAAAGAAGACAGATATGGTTCGATTTACACAAGCTTATAAACACAGTCTCCAAAAGCACGAGCTGTATGCAACTGGTACGACGGGAATGAAAATAGCTGAAAATACTGGGCTAACTGTCCATCGTTTTCAGTCCGGGCCACTTGGTGGAGATCAGCAAATCGGCGCAATGATTGCAGAAAACAAAATGGATATGGTTATATTCTTTCGCGATCCACTTACTGCTCAACCACATGAACCAGATGTTTCAGCATTAATGCGTCTTTGTGACGTATACGCTGTCCCGCTGGCTACCAATATGGGTAGTGCTGAAGTATTCATTCACGGCTTAGAGCGGGGCGATTTACAATGGCGTGAAATTATTGAGGACAATCAGGGCGAGTAATAGCTAAATGAAGGTTTATATCAGTTAATCAGTTGACTGTAAAAAACCTTCATGTTATGCTTTTTATATAATTAGTTTGGCGGACAAATTAATTAAAGTGCTTTTTGAAAGGGATTACAAAAATAGCTTGCAGTTAGTAAAGCAAGAGTGGAACGAGAAATCAATCTCATGTTTTACCAAAGAGGAGCTTTCACATAGCATACCAAAAGGGTAATCCTTTGCTTGCTAGGGAATTATAGTATGTAGTTATTTGTTATAGATAATTTTACAGTGAAATGGAGTGAATCGCTTTATGGGTATTTTGCAGGAGCTGCTACAGGATATTCCTGTACCGAAATTGGCAAAAGTAAAGCAAACGTTTGACAGCACAAAAGAAGAAGATGTTGCTGGAACATTACAGGCACAGTTAGAACAGGTCAAGGATACCGTCAAACCGGGCATGGAAATTGCTATTGCAGTTGGTAGCCGAGGGGTGGATCGACTTGTTGATTTAACTGCAGTAACCGTTAAGTTTCTGCAAGATTTGGGAGCGAAGCCTTTTATCGTCCCATCTATGGGTAGTCATGGGGGAGCGACAGCAGAAGGGCAAAAAGCCGTACTGGAGCATTTAGGTGTTACAGAAGAAGCAGTAAATGCAGAAATTCGTTCTTCCATGGAAGTAGTAAAAATCGGGGAGCTTTCGAACGGCTTACCAGTATACATTGATAAACTTGCGTCACAAGCTGATGGTATCGTTGTCATTAATCGGGTCAAACCACATACTGCATTTCGAGGTCCAGTAGAAAGTGGCATCATGAAAATGATCAGTATTGGTCTTGGAAAACAAAAAGGTGCAGAGGCTTGTCACCAGTTAGGCTTTAAGCATATGGCTGAGCATGTTCCTGCAATGGCTAAAATGACAATGGAAAAAATGCCAATTATATTCGCTGTAGCGACAGTTGAAAATGCCTTCGATAAAGTGGCAAAAGTGGAAGTACTTCGCCCAGAAAACATTGAATCAAGAGAAACAGAGCTTCAAAAGCTTTCGAAGCAGCTGCTGCCGAAGCTTTTCTTTGATGAAATTGATGTACTCATTATTGATGAGATTGGTAAGAATATCAGTGGAGACGGGATGGACCCGAATATTACAGGTAGATATCCGACACCATACGCACATGGCGGACCAGATGTATCCAAAATGGTCGTTTTAGATGTAACACCACAGTCAGAAGGAAATGCTAATGGGGTTGGTACAGCAGATTTTACAACTGAGCGACTAGTAAACAAGATGGATAAGCATGGAACATATGCAAATGGTTTAACTTCTACGGTTGTTGGACCGACACATATCTCAACAACGTTGCCGAATGATAAGATGGCGATTCAGTCTGCGATTAAAACATGTAATATTCTTGATTTTACTAAGGTGAAATTAGTTAGAATCAAAAATACGTTAGAAATAAGTGAAATTGAAGTATCCGAAGCATTTCTTGAACATGTGCAGGAGCATGAGAATTTAGAACAAGCTTCAGAGCTATATGAATTTGATTTTAATAAAGAAGGTAACTTATTTTAATACATTAGTAGGGGGAATTTAGAGTGAGTAATCTATTTGATTTAACAGGGAAAATTGCAGTTGCGATCGGTGGAAATAGTACATTAGGCGCTTCTATGGCAAAAGGGCTTGCTGCGCACAGGGCAACGGTAGCAATTGTTGGTCGTAATTTAGAAAAAGCTGAAGCAGTTGTAAAAGATATTGAAGCAGACGGTGGATCGGCAAAAGCTTTTCAAGCAGATGTAAGTGATTTGGAATCCGTAGAGAAAGCTGCAAAAGATATTGAAGCATGGTCTGGTGGCTGGGACATCGTTTTAAACGCTCCTGGTAAAAATAGCTCTACGCCGTTTCTTGAGCTTGAAACAGATGAGTGGGATGACATTATGGATGTAAACTTACGTGGCCTTGTATTCGCTACGCAGATTTTTGCAAAGCGTATGATTGAGCAAGAGCGCAAAGGGAGCATTATCAATATTTCATCTGTATCATCAACAACACCATTGTCTCGTGTGTTTACGTATTCAGCATCTAAAGCTGGTGTTAACAGTGTAACACAATATTTGGCGAAGGAATTTGCACCTTATAGTATTCGGGTAAATGCGATTATTCCAGGTTTCTTCCCAGCAGAACAAAATCGTAAAATTCTTGATGAATCACGTATTAATTCGATCATGAATCATACACCAATGGAGCGATTCGGTGAACCGGAAGAACTGCAAGGTGCAGCAATTTACCTTGCATCCGATAAAGCATCTGGCTTTGTAACGGGATCTTTACTTCGCGTTGACGGTGGTTACGGGAGCATGACAATATAAAGAGATAGAGGCTCCTTGTGAATTAGGAGCCTTTGGTTAATATAGGTCTGTAAAGGGTGAGATTACTTTGAAAAGGAAATTAGTTATTGGACTGGACATAGGGACGACAAGCGCAAAAGCTGTCGTCTTTGATATGAAAGGGAAGTTAATTGCAGAAGCAGAAGAAATGATTGAAACATATTATCCACAGGCAGATTGGGTAGAACAGAACCCCATAGAAGTAGAGGCTGCTTGTTTAGTAGCGATGAAACAGGTTGTGAATAAAGCGAATGCTAATCAGGATGAATTTCTCGCCACGGGAATTTCCTGTGCCATGCACTCGCTCATTTGCATGGGCGAGCAGTTCGAGCCACTATCCAACATGCTGATTTGGTCAGATGGCAGAAGCAGCAAACAAGCAGAAGCGCTTATGCAGTCAGAGCAAGGGAAAGAAATCTATGCTCGCACTGGAACACCGATTCATCCAATGACACCATTGATGAAGCTGATATGGATGCGCGAGAACAATTATGAAGCTTATGAAAAGGCAGCCCATTTTATGACAATGAAGGAGTATTTATTGCAAAAATGGTTTGGCAAACGCGCTATTGATTATGCGATGGCATCTTCTACTGGTTTAATGAATGTAAAGGAGTTAGATTGGGATAGCACTGCACTTGCTGCAGCAGGTGTTGAAAGGGAACAGCTTTCTGCGATCGTGGCGCCAACAGAGACCTTCACAACAATTGATACTCAAATTGCAGCGGAAATCGGAATTGCTCATGACCATCCATTTGTGATTGGAGCGGCTGATGGCCAATTAGCGAATCTTGGAAGCGGTGCTACTGCGCCAGGGGAAGTTAATATTTCAGTTGGGACGAGTGGAGCAATAAGACAGTTTGTTCAAGGTTCCCCAGTTAATGAGGTAATGGAAACATTTACGTATGCCTTTTCAGAAGAGCGTTCGATTATTGGCGGACCAACGAATAATGGCGGAATTGCCCTGCAATGGTTCAAAGACATCATTGAATTTAATGGTACGCATGATGAATTGCTTGCGGGTGCAAAGGACGTAGAACCAGGAGCAGATGGGATTATTTTTCTCCCTTATGTAAATGGAGAGCGTGCGCCACTTTGGAATCAAAAGGCAAAAGGGAATTTCTTCGGACTTTGCATTGGGCATAAAAAAGAACATATGACGCGTGCTGTATTAGAAGGAATCGCATTCAATATTTACCAAATCAGCCAATCATTAGAGAAGATGGCAGGAGAATCGAAAAAAATCAGTGTTAACGGTGGACTTTCCAAATCCGAGCTTTGGGTACAAATTCTTGCCGATATTTTCGGCAGTGACATCCATATATCTGATACACATCATAACGCCGCATGGGGGGCAGCTTGGACAGCTTTGGTAGCTATTGGTGAAGCAGAAAGCTTTGACGATATTAAGGAGAATATGCCTGCTGAGAAAGTAATCCATGCAAACAATGATAATCATGAAATTTACTTAAAAATCTTTGAAAAGTATGAGAGAATGGTTAGTGACTTAATGGTGTATTTTACTTAAAGAGGTTATTTAATAAAGGTGTTCAATATGTCCTATCAGTAAATAGGAGTTGCAAGGTGAGGAAACGTGATGGATGAAATTTTAAAACAACTGCAAGATGGAAAAATCAGTATTGAACAAGCAAAGGGACAATTGGCTCCATACGAGAACCTAGGCTTTGCTAAGGTTGATCATCATCGCCCGAAAAGGCAAGGATTTCCAGAAGTAATTTATGGTGAAGGAAAGACTGTGGAGCAAATTCAAGCAATTATCCATGCAATAAAAACGAAGGGTAATAATGTACTTGTTACGAGAGTTGCAAAAGAAAAGGCGAGTGCTATTTTAGAAGAGCATCCAGAATTGCACTATGATGAAACTGCAGCGTTAATTTATTGGAAACGTGAAGTATCACCAGCCAATCGAGATCAAGGATACATTGCTGTTGTCTGTGCTGGAACATCAGACTTAAAGGTGGCAGAAGAAGCAGCAATAACAGCTGAGGTTATGGGTAGCAATGTCAGACGTATTTATGATGTCGGAGTTGCAGGACTCCATCGCTTACTAGATAATTTAGAAGCGATTCAACGAGCAACTGTAACCATTGTAGTGGCAGGGATGGAGGGTGCACTTCCAAGTGTTGTCGGAGGACTTGTCGCTAATCCATTAATTGCTGTTCCAACGAGTGTGGGATATGGAACCAATTTCCAAGGGCTCTCTGCACTGCTTTCCATGTTAAACAGTTGCTCATCTGGTGTAAGTGTTGTCAATATTGATAATGGCTTTGGTGGAGCGTATAATGCAGTGTTAATTGATCGTTTAGCGAATAAAGTGTAATGGTAAAGAAGGTGTATTGATCTGAATTCTTATCGACCTCCAAATGAAGAGCATATTGATAATCACATGATTAAAATGGAAGTTAATTTAGATGATATTTCTGGTGAGTGGCTAGGGTATGTGATGGACATGCTTTTTAATGCTGGTGCAAATGATGTGTTTTACACACCTATTTACATGAAAAAAAATCGGCCAGGCGTGTTACTACAGCTGCTTTGCCGCGAAGAAGCCATTGAAGAGATGAAGGAAATATTACTGCGGGAAACAACCACACTTGGTATTCGTTATTACCCATTAACCGTCCATCGAATGGAACGGGTCTTTACGAAAGTAGATACGAAATGGGGACCTGTAACGGTGAAACAGGGAGTTCGGAATGGAGAAGTATTTCAAAGTTCTCCAGAATACGAAGAATGTAGAAAGATTGCAGAAACTCACGATATTCCATTGAAGCGTGTTTATGAGGAAGTTTGGAGTCAACTGAAAAAAGGGGATTAATCATTATATCTCTGAAGCACGTTGTGTCAGTTTAGCTTTTGATAAATCGTTTAAAAAGACCTTAAAGATGCCGCATCAGCCCATCTTTAAGGTCTTTTTTCTGTAAATAGATGCTGAAGGTATACGATAATTCTAAGATTAATCTTTAGATAAGCGAGCAATAATTATTGTTTATTTCCAAAAAAGGAATCTTATAAAACACTTGTTATTCTAAACGCTTACAACTATAATAGGTAATGTTGTAAATTTGTTGAGTATACAAATTAAAAATTCATGCTAATGTGATAATATATAATTTTTTGATTGTTGCATTTAAATAAGTGATTTCAGAGGTGAAATAATGAAAGCGATTAGAATACCTGAAGCGCATATTATTGAGGTTTTGGATATTCCAGTACCAGAGCTTGAAAAGGAAAACGAAGTGAAAGTAAAAATTAAGCGAGTAGGAATTTGTGGCTCGGACATGCATATTTACCACGGTACAAATCCACTTGCAACGTACCCAAGAATTGTTGGACATGAAGTGACAGGGGAAATAGTCGAAGTTGGTTCTGGGGTTTCTAAAGTATCGATTGGAGATCATGTTGTTATTGAACCAATTACCTACTGTGGGGAATGCTATGCATGTAAAAACGGTAGACCAAATGTCTGTAAAGAAGTTTCTGTATTTGGTGTCCATGAAGATGGTGGAATGAGAGAATTTGTAGTTCTAGAAGACAAACAAGTTCATAAAGTAGATTCCGAGATTGAATGGGATGAAGCTGTAATGGCTGAGCCTTATACAATTGGTGCCCAAGCTACATGGAGAGGAAACGTAGGGGAAGGTCAAACTGTATTTATTCAAGGAGCAGGACCTATTGGAATAACGGTTCTAAAATTGGCCAAGCTTCGTGGGGCAACCGTTATTATTTCAGATTTTACAAACGAACGCTTAGTGTTTGCGAAAGAAAATGGAGCAGATTATACGATTAACCCATCTGAGGTTGATGTAAGCGGTCAAATAAATGAAATTACAAATGGTGAAGGTGCCAATGTTGTCATTGATGCAGTAGGTGTGCCGCAAACATTCGAATTAGCTGTTGAAGTAGCATCTCCTGCAGGTAATGTTGTTACGTTAGGTTTCAATGCAACTCCTTCATCAATTGCAATGATGCACATCACGAAAAAGGAACTGACAATCACTGGTTCAAGGCTACAAACAAATCAGTTTGGGAAAGTGGTAGAGCTGATTAATTCTAAGAAGTTAACGCATAATGGTCTTGTGACACATCGTTTCCATGTGGATCAAGTAAAAGAGGCATTTGAATTTGTTGAGAAAAACCCAGACAAAGTGAGAAAAGCAGTTATTGAGTTTGAATGACTAGATAAATAAGAACAAAAGCGCAAGCGCCCGGTTAGCGACGTACGGACTGCGCCCCGAACTTTGGGGTGGTTCGACCTGTCGAACATTCCTACGTAGGAGATTCACTCCAAAGTATAAGATGAACTATGACTTTCGCCGTTATGGGCGAAAAGTCAAGTTCATCTAAAAGGAAACATGCCCCTTTAGGGGTATGCCGATGTTAGGCGTAGCCTGGTTTTAGTCGGCCATCCTTTTACCTGGAGTCGATGTTGACTTTCACCGCCAGGGTATAAGTGCGACTAAGCCTCTGGCGCAGCCAATCGGCAAGTCTTCTTTATCGTGTCATGAGGTGAGGGAAGTCTCGCTAGTCGTTGGGCGCTTCGTGGACTTGGCTGCTCCGGCATCTAAGTTATACACAGCATTCAAATTTTATAGTTTCCAAGGCTATAACAAAGGATTTAGATGTTTGCTAAATCCTCATACAGCCTTGAATGAAAACGGTTCATTACACATCTAAGTAAAGACATAAGGGGAGAGAAAGTTATGCCATTACTAATTGTTGCATTAGGTATTGTTGTATTACTCATTTTAATTATGAAGTTTAATTTGAATACATTTATTTCATTAGTTGTTGTGTCCTTCTTAATTGCATTGGCACTAGGTATGCCAGTTGATCAAATCGTTAAAACGATTGAAGCTGGAATGGGAGGTACACTGGGTGGTATTGCATTAGTATTCGGTCTCGGAGCAATCCTTGGAAAATTGATTGCAGATGCAGGCGGTGCCCAGCGTATCGCAATGACATTAATTGATAAATTTGGAGAAAAACGAATTCAATGGGCTGTTGTAGCAGCTGGATTTATTCTTGGTATTGCACTGTTTTTCGAAGTAGGCCTAGTATTATTAATTCCAATTGTTTATCAGATATCCAAACAAATTAATAAATCATTCCTTTGGTTAGGATTGCCAATGACGACGGCTTTATCTGTTACACATGCGTTCCTGCCGCCGCATCCAGGCCCGACGGTCATTGCCCAAGAATATGGTGCAAACGTAGGGATGGTATTGGTTTATGGATTTATCATTGCTATCCCGACGGTTATTATTGCGGGTCCGCTATTTACAAAAATCGCAAGAAAATACGCACCATCAGCATTTGAGAAAACGCCTACAGGCAGTATGGCTTCAATTGGTGATGCCAAACACTTTAAATTAGAAGATACACCAAGCTTTGGAATTAGTGCTTTCACAGCATTATTCCCTGTTATTCTGATGGCAATTTCAACCATTGTTTCGTTATTAAGGGAGCCAGAAACAGATAATGCTTTCTTTGATTTTGTTGCAATGGTAGGTGCGCCTACTACAGTTATGCTGATCTCTGTTTTGCTTGCTGTGTACACAATGGGTGTAGCAAGAAAGATTCCAATGAAAGACTTAATGAAGTCTGCCGAGAGCTCAATTGCAGCTATTGGTATGATGCTATTAATCCTTGGTGCTGGAGGCTCATTAAAGCAAGTATTAATTGATGGTGGTGTTGGCGATTATGTCGCACAGATCTTTGAAGGAAGTACAATTTCACCATTAATTCTAGCTTGGCTGATTGCTGCTTTAATTAGACTTGCACAAGGTTCTGCAACTGTTGCCGCATTAACAACCGCTGGTCTTGTTCTGCCGATGATGGTAGGCACAGATGTTAATGTAGAGTTAATGGTACTTGCAACTGGTGCAGGTAGTATTATTGCCTCTCACGTAAACGATACTGGATTCTGGATTGTAAAAGAATCCTTTGGTTTAACAATGAAAGAAACATTTGCAACGTGGACGGTGCTCGAGACACTGATTTCTGTTTGTGGTTTAGTGTTTGTACTGGCGCTGAGTTTGTTTGTATAAGAAGTTTTGGAAAGGCTTTGGGTTTATATCCCAAAGCCTTTTTTGTATTCGAAACAAATTGTTTTTAAAGGGATTTAATATCGAGTTTTTGTACCAGCGAAGGTTAGAGAGCTGAAATTAAATTAGTATTATGGAAGGTATATTTCACCACTATTATCAAAATGAAACATTTAAAAATTGTTTGGAGATGAAGTTAGGGGTAATATGTTACATATTGATACTGTGATTGTTCATGTATGTGGAAACAATTGATTCTTTGGAATGAAGTAATAGACGGGCTGGGGGTGTTATGTTGGGAAATCAAAATATATTGAAAAACAGTATTAGGATTAGAGAAAATAAACATAAAGATAGAAATTTAGTTCAGAAACACTATCACCAGATACATCAAATTCTATACGTATTGGAAAATAGCGGAGAGATTATATTGAATGAGCAAGTTCATTCATTTACACAAGACAGTTTAGCATTTATTACTCCGTATTCTCCTCATTCCATTACTTCTGATACAAAAATGACGGTGCTTGTTCTTGAGTTTGAAATGGACGAGTTTGGAAACGACATGAAAATGCTGCTTCATCAACATTGTTTTGATGAAACAAGGTTAATCAACATGAATCTATTCACGTCAGGAAATGTTAGGCAGCTATTAAGAAGAATGCTTTACGAGCAATCACAGGGGAAAGTGATTAATCAAATGTCTATGAAGATTTGTTTATCTGAGTTATTACTTATTCTTCTTAGAAACAGAAAAGAACCAAGTATAACGAATGCAAATACTTTTCGCGCGGAGCGCTTGCGTAAATATATGGATACACATTATTTTGAAGTTACAAATGCTACAGAGTTATCTCAGAAAATCGGAATCAGTACCCGCCATGTCAATACTATTTTTAAAGAACAATATAACACTACTCCAATGAAATATTTGAATGAAGTACGTATGGAAGTGGCTAAAAAGTTACTGGTGGAGACAGATAATGATATTCCTTCCATTTGCTTTGAAATAGGTTTTGAATCACTTGCTACTTTCTATAGGAGATTTAAAGAATTCACTGAAGTCTCGCCAAAAAAATTTCGCTTAGAAAATAAGTACTCCGGTTAAAAGGGATTTTTTGAGAAACTATCAACCGAATAAATTGAATTTATGTAAGCACGTTTATCATATGAACTGATTTAATCGCATTTCATAACGTGCTTATTTTTTATTTCCGAAAATGAGAATTAAATTCTTTGAATAATAAGACTTATCATAAAAATGATTGTATGATAGCGCTAAGAAATAAATATTCAGGAGGATAAATATGACTGTACATCAAATTGGGATAATTATGAACGGAGTAACAGGACGTATGGGTACAAATCAGCATTTAATTCGCTCAATTGTTGCGATACGTGAACAAGGGGGAATTGAGTTATCTAGTGGTGATAAGATTATGCCTGATCCGATTTTAGTTGGAAGACGTGCAAATCGTTTAGAAGAATTAGCAAAAATCCATCAATTATCACGTTGGACAACAAATTTCGATGAGGCATTATCTGATGATTATAATCAGATCTATTTTGATGCACAAACAACGGTAAGAAGGTCTGAAGCAATCCGCAAAGCAATTGCAGCAGGAAAACATATTTATTGTGAGAAACCAACTGCAACAAATTTTGAGGATGCGATTGAACTTGCTCAATTAGCAAGTGAAGCTGGAGTAAAAAATGGGGTTGTTCAAGATAAATTATATCTTCCAGGACTATTAAAATTAAAACGCCTAATTGATTCGGGATTCTTTGGGAAAATTCTTAGTGTTCGGATGGATTTTGGTTATTGGGTTTTTGAAGGGGACTGGCAAGAAGGTCAACGCCCATCTTGGAATTATCGAAAAGAAGATGGTGGTGGAATGATTGTCGATATGTATCCACATTGGAGTTATGTCATACAAGATCTTTTCGGGAAAATTGATTCCGTTTCCTGTCTTGGAGCTACTCATATTCCGGAACGCGTTGATGAAGGCGGTAACATATATACTGCAACAGCAGATGATGCAGCGTATGGGATGTTTGAACTGGAAAATGGTGTGATTGTTCAAGCGAATTCTTCCTGGGCAGTCCGTGTAAATCGTGACGATTTGTTTACGGTACAAGTGGATGGTATCGAAGGGAGCGCTGTGGCAGGTTTAAGAGATTGTAAAGTCCAGCATCGTGTTAACTCGCCAAAGCCAGTCTGGAATCCAGACATTCCAAATCCATTTGATTTCCAATCGCACTGGCAAGAGGTACCAGACAACAAAGTATTTGATAATGCCTTTAAAATTCAGTGGGAAATGTTTTTAAAACATGTTGTTGCAGATGAAACCTATACATTGGATTTATATAAAGGAGCAGAAGGGATTCAGCTTGCAGAAGCTGCACTGCAATCATGGAATGAACGTCGATGGGTTGCAGTACCGGGGGTTAAAAATAAGGTGAATGTGTAGGAGGTAGTGTTGGTGAATTCTATAAAATTGCCGAACAAAAACGGAGAGTTATATACGTATACACCACAAGATCCTGTTTCTGTTCATATACCAGAGGTCCCATTTAAAAGCCGTATTGTTTATTCGGCAGCGCATGTGGTTGCCAATCCGCTTGCAGATACAGACCCAATTCAAAACAGTAAAATTGATTGGGAAACAACTCTAAAATACCGCCACTATTTATGGTCTTTAGGTTTAGGCGTAGCCGAAGCAATGGATACTGCCCAACGCGGGATGGGGTTGTACTGGGAACATGCAAAAGAGTTAATAAGACAATCTGTAAAGGAAGCGAATTCTGTAAACGGATGGATCGCTTGTGGAGCTGGAACAGATCATTTGCTTCCACATCCAAGTTTAAAGCTAGAAGAAGTCGAAAGAGCCTACGCGGAGCAATGTGAATTTGTTGAGAAACAAGGTGGTCGTATTATCATGATGGCAAGCCGCGCCTTAGCTGCGTGTGCGAAGACTCCAGAAGATTATGAGCGCGTCTACCGAAATGTATTGAATGAGGTTTCCGAACCAGTCATCTTACATTGGCTTGGTGATATGTTTGATCCAGCATTAAAAGGTTATTGGGGTCATGAGGATGTCGATCAAGCGATGGATGTTTGTCTACAAGTGATTAAAGAGAACGAGAGTAAGATTGATGGAATTAAAATATCCCTACTGGATGATAAAAAGGAAATATTGATGAGGCGTCTCCTTCCTGATAGCGTCAAAATGTATACAGGGGATGACTTTAACTATCCTGACCTGATTAAAGGCGATGAACAAGGTTATTCTCACGCCCTACTAGGAATCTTTGATGCAATTGCGCCTGCAGCAGCAAATGCAATGCACGCACTGGATGCGAATAATATCGAACAGTATGATGCAATTTTAGAAAAAACCGTTCCATTATCGCGCCATATTTTCCAAAAACCGACGTATGCCTATAAAACTGGTGTTGTGTTTATGGCATATTTGAATGGCCATCAATCCCATTTTCGTATGATTGGTGGAGCAGAAGGGCAACGTTCCATCATTCATTTGTCTGACTTATTCGTGATGGCTGATGATGCAGGATTATTAAAGGATCCAGAGCTAGCTGCGGAAAGAATGAAAATTGTCCTGGCTCAAGCGGGTATCATGCAACCATCCAAGCAATTTATGTAACATAGTAGGAGGCGTAAGTAATGACAGAAGACACATCCTTGTTAAAATACCTTAGTTTGAATCAAATTACAACGGAACAGTGGAACCTAAAGGAAGCAGCTATCGGCTGTGCACAAGCTGAAGTTCCATGGATATCAATATGGCGCCACAAATTAGAAGCACTCGGGATTGCAGAAAGTAAACGAATCATAAAGGGTACAGGTCTGAAGGTTTCAAGTCTATGCCGTGGTGGGATGTTTCCAGCAGCGACAGAGGAACAACGTCGGAAAAACCTAGATGATAATAAACGAGCAGTGGAAGAAGCTGCTGAACTTGGTACGGATGTGCTTGTACTGGTCTGTGGACCAGCACCTGATCGTAATATCGATTTATCTCGTCAGTGGGTAGAAGAAGGAATTGAACAACTTGTTCCATTTGCTGAATCCTGTGGTGTGAGACTGGGAATCGAGCCACTTCATCCGATGTATGCAGCTGATCGTTCCGTAATCGTGACACTTGGTCAAGCAAATAAAATAGCACAAGAATATTCACCCGATCAAGTTGGGGTTGTTGTCGATGTCTTTCATGTATGGTGGGACCCAGAACTATATAAACAGATTGCTCGTGCAAAGGAAAGGATTCTCGGTTTTCATGTATCGGATTGGA
Source organism: Oceanobacillus sp. FSL K6-0127 (assembly GCF_037983385.1). Classification (NCBI taxonomy): domain Bacteria; kingdom Bacillati; phylum Bacillota; class Bacilli; order Caryophanales; family Bacillaceae; genus Oceanobacillus; species Oceanobacillus sp. FSL K6-0127. Next base: position 730,244 of record NZ_CP150287.1, read on the forward strand.
ATGTGCCAATTACGGATACTTTTAAGGCCCGCCGAATGATGGGGGATGGGGTAATAGAAATTCGTCGTATAAGAAAAGCAGTTGAAGAAGCGGGCTATCATGGACCAATTGAGGTTGAAATCATGAATCAAGAACTATGGGATATGCCTGGGGAGGACGTACTTAAGCTTATGAAGAACAGTTTTGTAAAACATGTGTAAGGAAGGATGGAGAATAGTTTGATTCGCTATTCTCTTTCCTGCGTCCTTAAAGAATAATAGTGTTGACGTCGTATTAAAGGGCCTATTCATTTAAAAGTAAAGTAGTAGATTTGGTTTATTCGAAATGAATAAGACATTCCATTATTTGTAAGCGTTAACATTAGGACTGAGGAGGAGTTATATGAATGGTAAGAGAAAAGACATTATCGCTGGGGGTGCATTTTTAATATTGTTATTGATTGCTGTTGGTTTTGGTCATGATAATAAAGCTTTAAGTGAAGGTCATGGGAATTATACGATTAAGTTTGCACATGTTGTGACTCCCTCTGTAGCAAAAGGGAAAGCCGCAGAAAAATTTGCGGAAATGATTGAGGAAAGAACGGATGGTCAAATCAAAGTTGAAGTATATCCGGATTCACAACTAGGTAGTGATAGAGAAATAATCGAACATATACAAACAGGGACAGTACAAATGAATGCACCATTTACTGGTGTGCTGCCAACTTTTGTAAAAGAGTTTGAGATATTTGATTTACCTTTCTTATTTGAAAGTAGGGAAGAAGCTTATCAAGCTACTAATGGAGAATTAGGTGAAATATTAGGTGAAAAGCTAAAGTTGCAAGGTTTGCATTTACTTAATTTTTGGGATGGTGGTTTTAAACATCTTACAAATTCTGTACGGCCAATCGAAACACCGAAAGATATAAGCGGTTTAAAGATGAGAATATCACAAAGTCCTCTCCTAATAGCGCAATTCCAAGAAGTTAATGCTGGCGGTGTTTCTATAGATTTTTCCGAGTTATATACTGCCCTACAAACAAAAACGGTTGATGGACAAGAGAATCCGCTATCAAATGTTGTAAGTAAAAAGTTTTACGAGGTGCAAGATTACCTTACGTTAAGTGGACATGGATATATGGCATATCCTCTAGTAATTAGTAGCGATTTTTATAATAAACTCCCAGAAGATCTGCAAGTCGCTATAGATGAAGTCGCTCAAGAAGTTACCGATTGGCAATGGGAAGAAGCTTTAAAAGACGAGGAAGAGTACATGAAAGTGTTAAATGAGTCCAATATTCAAATAAATGAACTATCTTCAGAACAAAAGAAAGCATTCAGAGAGGCGATGTCTGGAGCCTATGATCAATTTAGTGAGATGGAAGGAAGTAACATATTGCTGAATATAATTGATAATTAATGATTTCACAACCTCAGCATGGTACTTTATTTTGTTTATAGAAGGTGGGATTTCTTTGGATAGAGTAAATAAAATTTTAAACCATATGGAAGAGTATTTTGCGGTGATTTCTCTTCTTATAGCTTCTTTACTTGTATTTATTCAAGTTGTTTTAAGATATGCTTTTAATAATTCTTTAGTGTGGTCTGAGGAAATTGCAAGGTATTTAATTATTTGGTTAGTTCTTATCGGTAGCAGTATTGCTGTGAGAGAGAAAGCACATGCAACTGTTGATGCAGTTGTAGCATTTTTACCACCATTACCAAAAAGGATTTTTTCCATTATTGCTAATCTAATGGGGATAGCCTTTTGTTTTATTCTTGTAAGATCTGGTACGATAACAGTTTCAAATGTAGTTGAATTCGGCAATGTTACTCCAGCCGTTGGAATTCCAATGGCAATCCCTTACTTATCACTTCCAATAGGCGGAGCCCTTATGCTTTACAGATTTATACAATTACTATTTGAGGATGTCGCAAGCCTAAATCAAATCAGAAAAGTGAAATCCTCGTCAGTAGAGGAGCGTGCAGAAAAATGATCATACTAATTTTTGCTATCTTGTTAATAATTGGCGCTCCTATAGCAATAGCAATTGGTTTATCTAGCTTTATTGCAATGATTCAAGAGGGAATGTCAATAGATGTATTTGCTAGAAATATCTTTTCGGGAATAGATTCTTTTACTTTAATGGCGATTCCATTTTTTATTTTTGCAGGAGATTTAATGTTAGTGGGCGGAACATCAAGGAGATTGGTTGACCTTGCAAAAAAACTAGTTGGATGGGTCACTGGAGGTTTGCCAATTGCTGGGGTTATATCTTCGATGTTCTTTGCATCGCTTTCTGGTTCAAGTCCAGCTACAGTTGCAGCAATTGGTGGTGTAATGATTCCCTCGTTGGGAGAATCAGGATATTCTCGTAAATTTGCCATCGGGTTAATGACTGCTGCGGGAACTCTAGGTATAATCATTCCGCCAAGTATAACTTTACTGGTATATGGTTCTTCTGCTGAAGTATCCATTAGTGATTTATTTATTGCAGGAATAATACCTGGTATATTTATTGGATTTGTTTTAGTTATTGTAAGTTTCATAATTGCAAAGAGAGAAGGTCATAAGCCAGAAGGTAAAGCTAGCTTACAAGAGTTATGGAGCTCTTTTAAATCAGCGATATGGGGTATCTTACTACCTGTAATTGTTTTAGGTGGTATCTATGTAGGTGTTTTTACACCTACGGAAGCAGCAGCCGTTGCGATTGTATATAGTTTGATAATTGGTTTCTTTGTCTATAAAGAAATGGACGTCAAAAAATTATTTGAAAGTACTAGAAAGTCTGTAGTCATTTCTTCAATGATTATGCTTGTAATTGCAGCGTCTAATGTATTTAGTTGGTACTTAACCTATGAGCAAATCCCTACAAAACTCGCATCTATTTTTCTTGAATATGCAAATACTCAAGTGATTTTTATACTAATGGTCATAATAATTCTGCTAATTGTAGGGATGTTTATGGACACAAGTGCAGCGGTTCTAATCTTTGTTCCTCTATTTCTACCGTTGGTTTACGAACTAGGAATAGATCCCATACATTTTGGTATCATTATGATCGTTACATTATCAATAGGAATGATTACCCCTCCGTTTGGATTAAACCTATTTGTGGCACAAGGGATAACTGGAGAGTCGCTTACACAGGTCATAAAAGGAGCGTTCCCATTTATCATTGTTTTAATTCTAACGGCAGTTGTAATTGCATTTATTCCACAGATATCATTACTTTTAGTTAATCTGTGAATCATTTTTAAATTAGTATAAATAACCGACCCCTCTTTGCAATGAATATTGCTCAACAAATGAGAAATATTCATTGTGAAGAGGGCTTTTGATTGCGCAGAAGCAAATCGAAACAAATTGGATATAGTGTCCATAGAAAATCAAGGTTTTATTTTACTTTACACTTGAAAAATAAAGCGGTTACATATAGTATTATAATATAGTCATGTTTGTTTGTTTATCAAACAAATTATAAAACGGAAACAGATCGAAGGTTCATGTTTTAACTAATATATAAAGAATGAGAGGTTGATTGAAAATGAAAACGTTTATAACAGATGATTTTTTACTTTATAATGAGACAGCACGTGAGCTCTTCCATAATACTGCAAAGCATTTACCAATTATTGACTATCATAATCACTTGAACCAGCATGAAATTCTGCAGGATAAAAACTATTCGAATTTAGCTCAAGTGTGGTTAGGCGGTGACCATTATAAATGGCGTGGTATGCGTGCTAATGGGATTGCTGAAGATTATATTACTGGAAATAAAAGTGACTATGAGAAATTTCTTGCATGGTCAAAAACAGTGCCTAACACATTAGGGAATCCTTTATACCACTGGACACATTTAGAACTGCTACGCTACTTTGACATTGATGTGCTGCTTAATGAAGATTCTGCGCCAGCAATATGGGAAGAAGCGAATGCCAAGCTTCAGGCGCCAGAGCTATCAACTAGATCTTTATTAAGGAACAAAAATGTTGAATTTGTAGGAACAACAGATGATCCAACAGACGATTTAGAAGCACATAAAGCACTTGCTAAAGAGGATTTCTCTGTAACTGTATCACCATCATTCCGTCCAGATAAGGGCTTAACTATTGAAAATGATGACTTTTTACCTTGGGTGGAAAAGCTAGAAAAAGCTGCAAATATGTCGATTGATAACTATGGTGCCTTTTTGGATGCGCTTGCGAATCGTGTCGATTACTTTGACGAGCAAGGCTGCCGTAGTTCAGATCATGGAATTAATGTGCTTTTTTATGAAAAGGCGACGAGGGATGATGTTGCATCCATTTTTGCAAAACGTTTAAAGGGTGAAACGTTGTCTGCGAAGGAAGTCGAGCAGTTTAAAACATACACACTAGTTGTTCTTGGCGAATTATATGCAGATAAGGGATGGGTCATGCAGCTGCATATCAATCCATTACGTAATAACAGCACAAGAATGTTTAAGCATGTAGGGCCCGATAGTGGGTTTGATTCAATCGGTGACAACCTTCTTGCTGATAAATTATCTAATTTGCTGGATGCAATGGATATTCAGAATAAGCTTCCAAAGACAGTATTATATAGCTTAAATTCACGTGATAATAATATTCTTGCTGCAATGGCAGGGAATTTCCAAACGGATGAGGTTCCTGGAAAGGTTCAATTTGGAACAGCATGGTGGTTTAATGACACAATCGATGGAATGGAAGATCAGATGAAGACATTAGCCAATATGGGATTGATTAGTAACTTTATCGGGATGTTGACAGACTCAAGAAGTTTTCTTTCCTTCCCTAGACATGAATATTTCCGCAGGATTTTATGTAACCTGTTAGGAACGTGGGTAGAAGAAGGAAAGGCTCCCAAAGATATGGTGTTGCTTGAAACGTATGTTAGAAATATTTGCTATGAGAATGCGAAACGATTTTTTAGGGTTGGATAGTCTATCTCTTAAGTATATATAAATTTATTAGAAGAAAAGTTTAAAAATTATCCTTTACGATTGAAGTAGCTATCTGTACTTCTATTGTAAAGGATTTTTTGTTATTTAATGGAATAAACAAAACTCGAATGGCATAAAGCACACTCGAGCTTAAATTGAACGTTAACGGTTTCCTTTATTCTCTATTTCCAGATTTCCAGCAATTCAGCAGCACAGGCATAAAGCTTTTCATACCCCTCTTTAGAGATAAAATCTTTATCGTAGTGCTGATGCAATTTTTTATTAAACTTTTTAACGTGCTGAACAACCTTTTTGGCATTTCCTTGATTTTCGAATTTTACTACCGGGTTTAATTGTGCCTGGAGGGAACGAGCAGCCCCATGATTCGCAAATTCTCCAGCTTCTGCTAGACGGTTAATTTCTTCGATCAATAGTGAAGCGCTTACATACGATAGACCAAATCCTAAAGCGTAGTCATCACCAACCTATAAAATAGAATTAATTGAGTATCTTCAATTCTAATTGATTGTATTTTTAATGAATAATCTTGAAATTGCTTGCGCTTACATATATGATAGATTTGTTTGATGTATAAACAAATAAATTGTTACTCAATTGAATTGACAATTGCTCAGAGGTGAGTAACGAAGGGAGGACATAATGAAACACCATCCAGTCTTTAGCTATTTATATATCTTCTATTCCAGTGTATTTATCATACATATCGTTAATGTGTTTATCGAAAGTGATTCCCTTAATTACATCATCGGAATATTCGCTTTAATGATGGTAGCAATATCATTCATCGGTGCATCTAATCTATTTAGAATACTTGGAGCGGCATTTATTTTAGTTGGGGGTATTGCTTTTTTAACATCAAATCACTCACTGCTAGAGATTCCTAGCTTGCTTACATCGAACATGTCACTTCTAACTCTCTTAGCAATGCTGCCATGGATGAACAGTGTTGTAAGAAGTGGCCGGTTTGATCGAAGTTTGAACAATCTACTAAACGTAAATGTTTCGGATTTGGGTAAGCTCTATCCACGTGGATCAATTACAACCCTCACCTTAGCAGCTTTCTTAAATTTATCAGCCGCAAATATTTCGCAAGATGTGTTAAAAGATAACTTACGCTCCTTGAATAAAAAGGTAAGAAATTCATTTGTTGGCACCGCGACACTTAGAGGTTATACATTAGCACTATTATGGAGTCCGCTAGAGATCTTATTAGCTGTATCGATTTTCACCACGGGTGCTGATTATGTTTCGTTATTGCCTTGGCTTCTGTTGATTGCAGGTATTACATTTCTACTTGATTCATTTTGGGGACGTTATCATTATAAGAAGTATTCCTATGATAATCCTGCGTCAGAAACGATAAGTATGAAAGAGATAGCAAAAAAAATTATTCATTTAATGTTTGCTCTTGTTGTATTTCTAACGCTTGTGATTACGTTAGGAAATCTATTTAATATAGATTTTATTTTTACAGTGACAATTATTATTTTTCCTTTTGCGTTTATATGGGCTCAACTTATGAAAAGAGGACGCAGTTTTTGGATAATTGGTTGGAATACATGGAAGCAGAAGACAAATGCAATGCAAAATTTTGTTGTTTTATTTATTACCTTGGCGTTCTTTGCGAATAGTATTAGTGGCACATCGTTTTTAGAGTTTATTCAGCAGCCGGTTTTAGCTATTATCGATTATCCATTTCTTATTTTTATTGTAATTCAGCTCATTTTTATTTTTATGAGTATGTTTGGGGTACATCCAATTGCGACGATTGGAATATTAAGTGGAGTGATTGCTACTTTGCTTGAAACAATGAATCCTACCAGTCTTGCGATTGTTTTAACAACAAGCGCAGTTTCTACATTAACGGTCGGCTCTTATGGACTTGTTGTTCAGTTAACCTCGATGAACATTGGACAGAATCCGTACCGAATTACATTAAATAATATGCCATATGCGCTTATGTTTGGCGGGATAGGGTCAATAGTTGCATACCTGCTTTTGTAGTAAATGAAGCAGATAGTACAGGATAAATGTACTATCTGCTTTCTACTACCTAATAATCATAAAACTTAAACGGGAAACTGAAATATCACATTATTTTGTGTATAAAAAACCTTGAAAATAAAAACGCTTCATTTATAATGAGATTAACATTTAGTTTGTTTGGCTAACAAATAATATTTAGGTGGGAATTAAATGAAAAAGAAAGCGTTGACATTAATCTCGGTTTTGTTGTTTGTAGCTATGTATTAGCGGCATGTGGAGGAGCGAGCGCTGGAATGGATCCCGTTCATTTTGGAGTTGTATTAATTTTAGCCTTAGGTATTGGACTAGTTACACCACCAGTTGGTTCGGTGCTTTTCGTTGGTTCTGCTATTGGTCGAATATCGATAGAGAAGTCAGCAAAGGCCATGTTACCTTTCTATGGTGTTATGATTCTCGTGTTATTATTAGTTGCGTATATACCAGAGTTTTCGTTGTTCTTGCCAAATTTATTTGGACAATAAGAAGTCTAGCTTAGACACCACAAATCATCGTTTACACGGATGGTTTGTGGTGTTTTTTGGTAAGTCTTTTTCAATCTTTAAGTTCTGACATGAAAAATAGATATTATTGGCTACTTACAGACCCTTTTTGTTACGCTATTATCTAAGATAATTTTTAAAAAAGCACTCTCAGTCAATTTTTGATAAATAACAGACAGTTTAGGCTAATGCTATTATTATATCATTCATATAAAATTAAATTAGACCTCTGAAAGGAGTGGTCTGTTTGAACCAATCAATGATAGCGTTTTATCGAATGCGAGGTACGAATGAGCCATTTGACTACCACGCCCACGAAGAATATGAAATCTACTTCTTTCACGCTGGTACATGCCGTTATTTGATTCATAACCAAATATATGACTTGGAACCGGGGGATATTCTAATCATGGATGGGATGACATTGCATAAACCACATGTCCATCCAAATAGTGAGTATATTCGTAGTGCTGTTCATTTTTCACCAAAATGGGTGAAGTCTGTACTTGAGGAATTAGGAGCGATGTATTTATTAGAAGCATTTCAACGGCTGCACCACTGCTTAATTCGAACGAAGGAAAATGAAGAATCAAAGGCATTAGAGAAGCTTATTCAACAGCTCTCTGAATTGAGCCAGGTAACGAATCGCCAGGAGCTTCATCTAGAAACGGAGCTGAAAGTACTCTTACTCCAAGTGCTAATCAGTGTATATAATTTAGGCCAAAAGGATTCCAAGAAGCTAATCGACAAAAAGTCGGAAAAAGCGGAGCATGTTGAAAACATTTTGAAATATATTCAAGCGCATTATATGGAAAAATTAACAGTTGGATCGATTGCTGAGGCATTGAATTTAAGTAAGTCCTATGTTTCTCATTTATTCAGAGAAATGACGGGGTTTACAGTAATGGAGTATGTGATGGCATCCCGATTGACACAGGTGAAGTATTTACTGGAGATGGAACCAAAAAAGAGTATAAAGGAAATTGCGATTGAAAGTGGTTTTGAAAGCGCTTCGCATTTTAGTCGTTATTTTCGTGAACATGTAGGCATGACAGCGGGCGAATTTCGTCGCAAACGTCTAAAAATATATAGTGAGGAGAATGGATAATGGAAAAAGTAAGATTAGGTATTATTGGCTTAGGTGCACAAGGTGGGGCTTATGCAGGGTTTATTACTGAAGGAAGAGTACCGAATATGGTAGTTGGGGCAATTTGTGACATAGATCCTGATAAAAAAGCGTTGGCACAAGAGAAGTATCCAGATGTTCCTTTTTACGATAATTACATTGATATGTTGGAGAGTGGAGATGTAGACGCAGTTGTTACGTGTGTTCCACATTACCTCCATCCAGAAATGGGGATTGAATCACTAAAAAGAGACGTTCATGCATTGGTTGAAAAGCCAGCAGGTGTTTATACAAAGCAAGTTAAGGAACTAAATGACTTTGCTGCAACAAAGCCAGAGCTTACATTTGGCATCATGTTTAATCAACGAACTAATAAATTGTATCAAAAGGTTAAAGAAGTTATTGATAATGGTGAAATTGGAAATATCCGACGTACGAATTGGATTATTACGACTTGGTGGCGTCCACAAGGATATTATGATCAAAGCGCATGGAGAGCAACATGGGAAGGTGAAGGTGGAGGAGTTCTTGTGAACCAAGCACCACATCAATTGGACTTGCTTCAGTGGATTGCTGGTATGCCAAAGAAAGTTTACTCCAATGTAAAATATGGCTACCAAAGAGATATTGCTGTAGAAGATGAGGTAACAGCATTGCTTGACTATGGAAATGGTGCTACAGGTACATTTATCACATGTACACATGACATTATGGGTACAGACCGTTTTGAAATCCATGGCGATAAAGGGAAAATTGTTGTTGACGATAGTGAAACCGTTACAATTAAACGCTTGAAAACTCCTGAGTCGGAGATGAGTGCAACAATGGATATGCAGGACGTAATGCGAATTTTCATGGGTGCTGGTCCTGGAGAGATTTATGATGAAGAAGTAATAAAGTTTGAAAGTGTATGGGGAGAACAGCATACTTCAGTAATGGAGAACTTCGCAGCCAACATCCTTGAAGGAACACCATTACTTGCTCCTGGTAGCGATGGAATCAATGGTGTTGCACTAGCAAATGCGATTCACTTATCTAGCTGGTTAGGAAAAGAAGTAGAGTTACCAGTTGACGAAGACGAATACTTTGCCGCGTTAACGAAGAAAATCGAAGAAGAAAAGAAGAGCCCTATCCCAAAATAAGGAGATAGGATCGCTTATAGATAGAAAAACAAGGGCCCCGCAGCCCTGTTTTTCTAATAAGCTTTAGTGAAGGGAGTACCAAATAATGCTGAAGGTAGCAGTAATTGGTTTAGGTGATATTTCCAAAATCCATATACCAGCTATAAAGGAGAATTCAAACGTAGCTTTAGTTGCAGTATGTGATACAAATACAAACTTAAAGGAATCGTTCCCAGATGTTCATTTTTATCATGACTATCATGAAATGCTAGAAAAAGAGGAATTAGACTGTGTCCATGTTTGTTTGCCACATCACCTGCACTACCCGGCTACAAAAGCATGTGTCGAAAAAGGGGTGCACGTTCTTTTAGAAAAGCCTCTTGCAAGAAATGCAGAAGAAGGTATGTTTTTAGCTGAATTAGAAGAACAGCATAAGGACGTTAAGATTTGCGTCGCTTTCCAAAATCGTTTGAATGAGTCATTTGAAATGCTTCAAGAACTAATTCGGAGTGGAAAATACGGCAAAGTAACAGGAATAAAAGGGTTAGTAACGTGGTTCAGGCCAAAGGAATATTACGATGTAAAGCCATGGCGAGGAACGTTTAAACTAGCGGGCGGTGGCGTCATGATTAATCAAGCTATCCATACGTTAGATCAAATGCAATTAGTTGGCGGGAAAATCGAAACGATACGAGGTTCGATCGATAACCTAGTTGACTATGGCTATGATGTCGAAGATACTGCGACAGCGAATATTCAATTTGCAAACGGGGCAACAGGACTGTTTTTTGCAACCGTCACAAATGCAACGAACTCATCGGTTGAATTTCAGGTAATTCTAGAAAAAGGAAAGTTAACAATTAAAGATAGTATCCTTACAAAAACAAATGAAGATGGAATAAAAGAAAGCGTAATAGAGGACAGTAAGCTTCCTGGATCGAAATTCTATTACGGTGCAAGCCATTCTAAATTGATAAATCACTTTTATACCTGTATTGAAAATGATACAGACAATTACATTCATGTCAAAGATGCACAGAAGTCCATGGAAATGATTAGTGCAATTCGCAGATCATCTGAAATTAAGAAAACGATAAAAATGGAGGTATACCAATGACAAAAGGCAAAATTGGCGTACAAATGATGATGCTCAAAGGTAAAGTCGAAGAGATCGGTGCATACGAGACAATGAAACGACTGCATGAACTTGGCTTTCGTGCTGTTGAGGTTTCGCAAATTCCGATGACAGTAGAAAATGTGCAGGCGTTAAAACAAGCAAGTGAAGAATTTAATATTGAAATTGCTGCACTTTCTGCTGGATTAGAGCCGATGCTGCCAGGTGCTCCAGGGGAAACATTAAGCAAGGACTTCGAAAAAATCGTGGAGGATTGTAAGACACTTAACTGTAACTATATACGTATTGGGATGCTTCCATTAAATGTAATGGGTGATAAAGATCAAATTCTTGCATTTATTGAACGTGCCGAAGCAATGGCTGAGAGATTAGCAGCGCATGGAATCGAATTATACTATCATACACACCATATTGAATTCCAAAAGTATGATGGCGAATACCTACTTGATATGATGAAAAACAATACATCAAAGCTTGGCTTTGAGCTCGATGTTCACTGGATTCAGCGTGCGGGAGTAAACCCGGTAACATTTATTCAAGAATACAAAGATCGAATTGCCTTATTACATTTGAAGGACTATCGAATTGGAAAGCTAGATGTGAACGAAGATGATTTAAAAGATATGGCTGCGTTTTTCCACAAGTTTACCAATCTCATAGAATTTGCTGAAGTAGGCGAAGGAAATTTGGATATTCCGGCAGTAATTGCAGCTGGTCTGGAAAGCGGAGCAAAATACTTCCTAATTGAACAAGATGATACGTATGGCAGAGATCCATTTGATTGTCTGCAAACATCAGCTGAAAATTTGAGAAAGCTTGGATACGCAGATTGGTTTTAACTGGGGGACTATAAGCTGATTATTACTTACGAGAGATTATATTTGACTTAAAGGAGCTGGTGAGATATGGGAAACGGAGATGGAATGAATTATGCGCCAAAAGGAAAGCCAAATCCTGTCGTTAAAGCAGGGGAGTTTCCAATTGCTGCTGCCGCATTAGACCATGGTCATATTAACGGGATGTGTAACGGTTTAATAGAGGCAGGGGCAACATTAAAATGGGTGTATGATCCAGATCCTGAAAAGGTGCAGAAGTTTGTTGAACAATTTCCTGAAGTAGAGGTGGCATCGTCACTCGAAACTATTTTACATGATGAATCGATTAAATTAGTAGCGGCAGCAGCCATTCCTTCTGAAAGAAGTGCTTTAGGAAACAAGGTTATAAAGGCTGGCAAGGATTATTTTACGGATAAAACGCCATTCACAACGATGGAGCAGCTTGAAGAAACGAAGCGTATCGTGGAGAAAACAGGACAAAAGTATATGGTTTATTTTAGCGAACGTCTTCATGTAGAAAGTGCTGTATTTGCTGGTCAGTTAATTAACGATGGGGCTATCGGCCGCGTTATCCAAGTGACAGGCTTTGGTCCTCATCGTCTAAACGCGGATAGTCGTCCCGATTGGTTCTTTAATAAAGAGCAATATGGAGGAATTTTATGCGATATTGGCAGCCATCAAATTGAACAATTCTTACACTTTACTGGAAATGAAAATGCGCGTATCTTGCATAGTAAAGTTGGAAACTATAACAATCCGAACTATCCTGAGTTAGAGGATTATGGAGATGCTACACTCGTAGGAGACAATGGAGCAACGTTTTACTTCAAGGTCGATTGGTTTACACCAGATGGTCTGTCCACATGGGGAGATGGCCGTACATTTATTACAGGAACAGAGGGTACGATTGAGATTCGTAAATACGTTGATGTAGCAAGAGAAGAAACAGGGGATCATCTTTACCTTGTTAACAAAGATGGCGAGAAGCACTATGCGCTGTCCGGTGAAGTTGGCTTCCCATTCTTTGGTGAGTTGATCAAGGACTGTATTCATCGTACTGAAAATGCAATGACCCAAGATCATGCCTTTAAAGCAGCAGAATTATGCTTAAGAACACAAGAGGAAGCTGTAGTAATTACTAAATAGAGCTGGCCGTCCTGAATATTATAGTTCGGGACGGTTTTTTGCTGTTTAGTGAGCGTAATTCCAAGCGCTTTCGCTTTTACTCAAATTTTGTTGCTCTTTGCGTTAATAGAGACGGGGGTTTTGTAGAAAATATTCCTCTTAAAATACTTGCTTAAATAGCTAAAAAAAATGCTTGTTATTTAAAGCGCTTTCAATTATAATCAAGAAAAGCTTTTAGTTTTAGTTTGTTTGATGAACAAATAATATTGTATCGAAGGAGGGCAGATTTGTTTATTGAATTAACTAATTTTTAAAATAATTATAAATGTTTAAAGTGAAAGAAAGTATTAACAGGTGTACTACAAAGACTTTTGTTTTTTCTCACATAAGATTGGAATCTAATGAAATACCAACAAAGCCCCATAATTTCTGCATTATAAGACGTCTTCATTAGCTGAATATCGTTTAGTTAGTTTGCATGCCAAACAAACAAATAAATTTAAATTAGATTTTCTCTGTAATACCTGTAATTTCATAAAAAAATCGACAATTTGAAAGCGCTTAATTATAGCTGAGGGGGAAATGAAATGGCAGATACAATAGTGGATAATGGAAAAGTTTACAACAGAGCGAAAATATGGCAAATAGGCCTTTTTGCATTAAACAATACGGCGACAAACCTTTATATGTTTATTCTCATGTTTGTTACCTATTATGCTACGGGAATAGCTGGTTTAGCAGTTGTAGCAGTAAGTACAGTTTTAACAGCTATGCGGATTTTCGATGGTATTACAGACCCTATAGTAGGTTTCATTGTTGATAAGTTGGAGTCTAGATTTGGGAAGTTTCGTCCGTTAATGATTTTGGGGAATATTATCTTAGCAACATCTGTTTTGCTAATGTATAATGTGACACATATATTGCCAGAGTCCATGCAATTTATATTCTTCGTGCTGATTTATGCACTCTATGTAATTGGCTATACCTTCCAGACAACAATTACAAAAGCTGCTCAAACCGTATTAACGAATGATCCAAAACAGCGACCGCTCTATGCAGTTTTCGATGGGGTATATAATACAGTTCTGTTTACAGGTGGTCAGGTTTATGTTGCATCTTATTTGGTTGCAAAATATGGCGGCTTTACGATGGGGCTATTCACAGAATTAAATGCACTTGCATTAATTGCTTCTGCCATCTTTACAATTTTAGCAGCTATTGCAATCTCAGGAAAAGATCGTAAAGAATTTTATGGTTTAGCAGAAGACACAACAAATACAAGATTTCGTGATTACTGGAAAATTCTTAAAGGAAACCGACCATTACAATTGTTAAGTATTGCAACAACGTCAGACAAGCTGGCATTCTCCCTATTGAGATATTCTGTAGTTATGGTTATGTTGTTCGGAATATTATTGGGTGACTATGGGATGAGTGGCACGGTTTCCATGATTACAGTTATTCCGGTGTTATTAATAACATTTCTAGCTGTCGGGATCGCTAGAAAATCTGGAATGAGGAAATCCTTTATTCTATCATCCTGGATAACATTCCTTTCTTTTGTTGGTCTTATTGCATTATTCTTATTAATAGACGATCCAACCTCGATGTCACTTTCAAGTATTGGTATAGGGATGATTCTATTCATTGTTTTATATACACTTGCACTTGGATTCGGCGGCGTTCCGTCAGCACTTGTAAATCCGATGATAGCCGATGTTTCTGATTATGAAACATCCAAATCTGGCCGCTATATACCTGGAATGCTAGGAACACTGTTTTCATTTATTGATAAGCTAGTGACTTCTTTAGCACCTGCAATTGTGGGGGGCGCTGTTGCAATGATTGGTTTTAAAAACGAATTTCCAACGATAGATGATCCATTAACAACACCACTGTATACAATGACCATCTTATTAGCATTCGGAATTCCAGCCTTATTATTAGGAATATCTATTACAATGATGAAATTCTATAAACTGGATGATAAGAAAATGGAGGAAATTCAGGCTACAATTGCAGAAATGAAGGATAAGCCTAAAAACATTGAAGACCCAGCAATATAATACACTTTGTTAATATAGATGAATGCTGTTCACTACTTGTGATCAGCATTTTTTGCATGAGCTATTAATAAATTTGAATCATGTGTCGATACATTGTGGGCAATAACTTTTATTCATTAATAGTGGTAAGTAAATAATCCTGGGTAGTTTTTCGCTTCTATAAAATTCAGACGTAACCATTTAGTCACAAAAAACAGAAAAAAGCACTTGATTTTACAAGCGCTTACATGTAAAATAATATTTAGTTAGTTTAGTAGACAAATTAATCAGAAGACAAATATCAATGAAATTAATTTTAAAATTGCATATATTGAAAGCGATTTAGTTATTGGTTTGTTAAATAGAGGCATAGAGTTAATAAATAACCTCCCGTATGGCTTGCTTAACCAGAACCAAATCATTCTTCCTTTTTAGTTTGTTTATAAAACAAAATAATTATTTACATATAGAACATGTAACTATTCATAGTATTCGGGTATGGAATATTCGCTATTATGAAAGCGGTTTTATGTTGTGGATATGATACTTAGGTAGGTTGAGAAGTTAAAGATAATCTTCAATGAATCAAATTCTTAGGAGGAATTAAAATGAGTCAAGCTGCATTAAAAACACCTGAACAATCACCAAACGAGCTAAAACCATCCGTACGCCCATTTGGGATGAGAGACAAGATAGGTTATTTATTCGGTGATTTTGGAAACGATTTCTCATTTATTCTTGTAAGTACATTCTTAATGGTATACTATACCGATGTCTTCGGTATCAGTGCTGCAGCAGTAGGTACACTTTTCTTAATTGCCCGATTGTGGGATGCGGTTACAGATGTTCTTTGGGGACGTTTTATCGACTCGAGGAAGACAACACCAAAAGGGAAATTTAAGCCTTGGATCTTTCGAATGTCATTCCCGCTCGCGATAACTACGGTGTTACTTTTTGTTCATATTCCTGGTATGGGCGATGGCTTTTATTTAGCTTATGCGTATGTTACCTATATGGCGTGGGCGGCACTATACGGAACGGTAAACATTCCATATGGTTCTATGGCTTCCGTTATGTCTAGCGATTCCACTGATCGTGCATCACTATCTGGATGGAGAACAACGGGTGCGATGGCTGCGAACCTTATAATTAGTGCAGGTGCACCACTCATCGTATTTGTGAATAATGAAGTTTCTCCAAGTCGCTTATTCACGGTGGCTGTCATATTTGCCGTTTTAGCTATTGCATGTTATATGGCTTGTGTAAATTTATCAACAGAACGTATCCAGCAACCAGAGAAAAAAGCTGGTGAAAAACTCAGTTTTGCGACAACGGCTAAAGGTCTTTTGAAAAATAAGCCATTAATTACGCTCTTGATTGCTTCCTTATTATTTATGTTGACCATGATGCTTGTTGGTTCCATTAACGTATTTTTATTCAAAGACTACTTTGAAAATGCAGCCCTTTTAAGTATATTTAGTTTACTTCAAAGTGGTGCCGTATTTCTTGCAATGCCAGCCCTGGCACCGCTCGTAAAGCGTTTTGGTAAAAAAGAGCTTGGTGCAGCTGGGATGTTAATAGCAGGTATTGCTTATTTAATACTATATTTAATTCCAAATATATCTTTACCACTATTTTTCACAATCAATGCTATTGGGCTTTTCGGTTTTGCGTTTTTACAATTAATTATCTGGGCCTTTGTTTCAGATGCAATTGACTATCAGGAGTATTTAACTGGTTCTCGTGAAGATGGTACGGTCTATGCGGTGTATTCCTTCGCACGAAAAGTGGGACAGGCATTTGCAGGAGGACTAGCAGGATTTGCACTTACATTTGTCGGCTATAATAATGCAGCTACCGTGCAAGCACAAGAGGTGAAGGATGGAATTTATACAGTGGCAACACTGACACCAGCTATTACGTACTTTGTAGTATTCCTTATTCTCGTATTCTTCTATCCATTAAATAAAAAACGTACGAAACAACTCGAACTTGATTTAGCGGAGAAGCGAGAAACAATACAGTAAGGCGATTTAATAGTGGTCCTCACTTAGGTGGGGACTTTTGTTTTAGGTTGTTTTTTTAGAATGCAACAGTATAACAATAGGCTAATGCGCAAAAATCTAAATTTAGAAGTAGTTATCCACATAAACCAAGTAAGTTTGAATTTAATTATCCTCCTCTATATACCCGATTACTTTTCAAACATCTCCACCTCCAATTAAATGATTAGCCACCCCTTACATTTTCCTAGTATGATAGAGTAAGACATCGTGTATAAGGAGGATGTACATATGAATCCAATTAAAGAGTTATCTCCAGCTGATTATAACAAGATTTTTGAGTTATCTCAGTTTGCTTTTCAATATAAATTATCAGAAGCCGATTTATTAAAGAAGAAGGAAGAGGCTGATCGACATACCATTTGGGGATGGATGGAGGAAGAGGAGATTGCTGCTAAGCTCCATTTAATACCACTTTCTGTATATATAAATGGTAAGACCTTTGATATTGGTGGTATTAGCTCTGTGGCAACATGGCCAGAATACCGCAGAAATGGAATGGTAAAGGATCTGCTTGCTCATGCCTTAAAATATATGAAGGAAAATGGGCAAACCTTGTCATATTTACATCCATTTTCAGTTCCATTTTATCGGAGATTTGGCTGGGAAGTTGCATTTGATGAAAAACACTACACCATTCCAATGGAAGCATTAAAACAGAAATGGGATACAGCTGGCTGCGTCCGAAGAACTCCCGTGAATATCGAACTTTTTCACACTATTTATACTGATTTCGCCAAGCAATTCAATGGAGCGCTCACTCGTGATGAAAAATGGTGGAAACAGCGTGTTTTAGCGAAGGATACGATGATGGCAGTTTGTTACGATGATAGTAATCAAGCAGAAGGATACATATTCTACAATGTAAAAGATAAACAATTTGAAGTAAAAGAATTTGTATATCTGTCATTAAACGGTTGGAAGCTGCTTCTGAATTTTATTGCTAATCATGACTCCATGGCAAATGAGGTCAAGATGGTGGTTCCTGAAAATGATAAATTACCATTATTGATCGATGAGCCGCGCTTTAAGCAAACAATTGAACCATACTTTATGGCGCGTATTGTTGACGTGCCAGGATTTTTGTCAATCTATCCCTTTGAGGAATTACCAGACGTTTCCATGCAGCTACATGTAGAAGACAGTTTTGTGCCAGAGAATAGTGGGACTTATGAAATAAGTGGAACAGACGGTAATGTAACGATTTCCAATTTGAACACGAATCTAAGTGGAAGTGAAGGAATGCATTGTACGGTCCAACAGCTCACCTCCATGTTGCTCGGTTATAAACGTCCACAAGAGCTAGCAGAATTGGAGCTAATTTACGGAGATAGGCATACGATTGAAAAAATGGAAAAACTTATCCCGATGAAACAGACGTTTTTTGCGGATTATTTCTAAGGATGTAGAAACACTTGTGAAAACCGGTATGTCTACTGATATAGCGGTTTTCATTAATCAGTTACTGTAAATATCCGAAAATAAGACACCTCTCATCCGGTTATAGCGCAAAACGCGAAAATAAGACACCTCCCCGTCCGGTTATAGCGCAAAACGCGAAAATAAGACACCTTCCCGCCCACTACCGCCCGAAACCTAAACTACCGCACCGCATCAGCCCTTCCAGCCACCCAGCATAGGGACTAATGTCCTGTTATGAGTCAGAAAAGACAAAATTCATAGAATTTCTTCAAATTGTAAGTTAAAATAAAGTCATTACGGCAAGAAGAAAAGGAATGGGGTTTATGACATATCGTGTTCATTTATTTAGGCTCCTCTTTTCGATGGAGGACGATTTATTTCGCATAAAAAAAGCAGAACGCATAGAGCAGTTGTGGAAGGTGAACGTTGTCCTTGTTGTTGCTGCAATCGCAATTTATCTATGGATGGCATTCCTTGGATTAGGAACAGAACGTATTTCAGGTATTGCGGTAACACTAAGTGATACGGCTTATGAAACAAGTAAGCTATGGTTCATACTAGGCAGAGCACTCTATGCGATTTTGTTTGCAGCATTTATCTTATTTTTTCCGAGCCTTTTGTTCTACCTGCTCACTGGAATACCATATCAAAAGCTAGTTATTATGCAGCAGGTTGTCTTGGTTGTCATGTTAATGGAACGACTGCTTTGGATTCCACTTGTTATTTTTGTTGGGTTAAACTGGCAGGTGTCACCATTATCATTAGGAATTATCGCCTCTTACATAACGGAAATACCTTGGGTGATTCTCTTTTTTGGAGCCATTACATTATTCCAATTATGGATTATTTGGTTTCAAGTAAAATATATCTCCGCTTTTTCGGAGATGAAACAGTACGTCATCGCTATAAACGTTATTTTATTGCATTTTCTTGGCTGGTGTCTTACAGCACTTATTGCCATGGGTGATTCTTACATATTAGGCGGGTGGTTTGGGTGATGCGTAAGAGACTGATTCTCATGATGATGATTCTTTTCATCGCTGTAAACTTTCTGCTGGTATTCCTGGACGATGAAGGAAAAGTGGAACGGACATCGTATGTGAATGAATGGACGAAGAGTTTTGAAAAAGATATGAGGGAGAAGATTTTTAAGCCTGGTGTGCTTCGCGCTGTTGGGGAAGAGCATGTTTACTTCGACAAACAGCTTGGAAGCTTTCAGGAATTTCTTGTCGAAGAAGGAGAGCAGGTAAATGCCGGTGATGCATTATATACATACCTCGTTCATGATTATTACGAAATGGAAACTAATTTGATGAATCAAGCCGATCAAATTCAGGGAGAGATTTCGGCAATTGAACAAGCGATTTCGCAAATGGAAATGTATCAGATCCCGTCTGATGAGATTGGTTCGCCACATGCCGTCAGCATTACGGAGGAGTTAATTGAAGTCGAGTACCCGCAAACGTCGATTGAAGCTGATTTGCTGAAGGAGCAATTTCTTGTCGAACAAGAGTTGGAGCTGTCACAAAAAAATGCTCAGCTTCAGACGATTAATAATCAATTAGCCGAGCTGCGGACAACAGGGGATACTCTAACAGTAGAAAGTCCTTATGAAGGGACAATTAGTCAGCTGCATGTAAATCTGGATGATCCCGTAATTACGATTCAAAATAATGATGTGCTTGCAGTCGGTGAATTGACAGAGCAAGAGCGGGCCCAGATGGAGGAAGGGCGGGCCGCTGAAGTAGCTGTTCATGAAATAGGTACTCGCTTAGATGGAGTTGTCGAGGAAGTTAGTAAATCACCAAATGAGATCGAAATCGAAAAAGAAAGTATCTATCCTTTCAAGGTTGCTTTTGAAACAGGAGATGATGCAGAGGAATTGCTTCCAGGCTATCACGTAGATATTGCCATTACAATGGATGAGTCACTAGGTGCAACGGTGCTTTTTGAGAAAGCAATTTTTGCGGATGCTGTTTGGAAAATGACGGAAGAAGGAAGAATCGAAAAAGAAAGCATTGAAAGAGGTCTGCATGTAGAAGATATTGTAGAGGTAGCTGATGGAGTAGAGCGGGGGGAATTCGTTGCTGTTAAACAGTCAAACTCTTTTCAGCACGGTGCTCAATTCATTACCCCACTACAAACGAAGCAATTAACAAAAGAATCGTTTGAGGATGCGAAGTGGCTGGAGTCTTTTATAACAGGCTTATTGTCTAGGTAGTAGTATAGAAATGTAAAATCGGAAATGAGGTTACCTTATGAAGATCCATCATTCTTTAATTAAAATAGGGGAAAAATTAGATGAGAAGAATCTAGAATGGGCACTTGGCGGCTCTCTATTATTGAATCACTACCGAATAGCTGATTCACCAAATGATATCGATTTATTGATTGCAGAAAAGGATATCGATCCTATCAGGTATGCGATGAGTCGGGTTGGGAAAGAGAAAACAGCTTCTAGAAAGGATCCATTTCGCACAACCTATTTTTATCAATACGAGGTAGATGGTGTTGGGGTTGATGTAATGGGGAACTTCGCTATCGAACATGATCAAGGGATTTATCAATTGGTCTTTGATGCAAATCACATTGTTGGAAGAAAAAATATTCAAGGCGTTTCGATTCCTTTGGCAGCATTGGAGGATTGGTTTGTTTTATATCAGTTAATTCCAAATAAGCAAGAAAAGGCAAAACGAATCGAGAAATATCTTCAATCAAATCCTGTTACACGTCCTGATTTATTGCATAAAGCAATGGAACAACCTTTGCCTTTTAAGGTGCGAGAAAGTATTAATGCTATTCTCCGTCGGTAAATGAAGGCTTGGAGATATGCTCCAAGCCCATTCGTACTATATATTTGCAGCCTTATGAATTTCTTTATTCTCCCTCGTTGCCTTTTGGTGGTACATCACACTAAGGAGAGCACCAACGAGGAGAATGATAGCCGTTAAGAAAAACCAAATCATTAAGACGATGATTCCTCCAAGACTTCCATATGTGGCAGAGTAGTTTCCGAAATTACCTACGTAGATGGAAAAACCAAATGAGATAACCTGCCACAGAATGCTTGCTCCTATTGCACCAGGGAGTATATGCTTAAATGGGATTCTTTTATTTGGTGCGAATCGATAGAGACACATGAGCAATACAGTAATAATAATGAGACTAATTGCATATCGTAACACTTGCAAGAGCCATGTCATTTCGGCGTTTATGCCAAGCAATGAAATAGTGAACTCTAAAAGAACATCACCGAACACAGGTAGTAAAATAGCGGTAACCACTGCTAAAATTAAGCTTAGAGTTAACCCAAAAGCAATGAGACGAACAACGATAAAGGATCGGGTTTCTTCGACATCATATGCTTCGTTCGATGCTTTAATAAACGCATTAATTCCATTTGACGCAGACCAGAGCGCACCAATAATACCGACGGTTAACAGACCTCCGCGTGGTGTTGCTACGAGACTGACGATGTTTTCTTCAAAGACAGAAACGAGCTCACCAGGGATGATAGAGCCAATAAATTCCATCGCATCATCAGGACTGATTTGAAAATAGGGAATAATAGCGAATGCTACGATTAACAGCGGAAAAATAGCTAAAAGAAAATAGTATGCTAAAGATGCGGCAAGTAACGTAACATTTTGTTCGTTGAATTTCTTCATAAATTCTTGTGAAAATTGTTTAACAGTAGCCATTGGGAATCCTCCAATTCGTTCGTTACTTTCTCTATACCCATGATTTGCTCTTATCAATCTTCTGGATCTGCGCGTAAACGTTTTATTTATTAGGTCGCGTGGTATAATATAGTAGTGTTAAATTAAGGAGGGACCATTACATATGGAAATCTTTTACGTCAGTATTTTGTTCGTTTCGATCGCCTTTGCAATTGTTGCCATTTATCTATCCTTTGTATTAAAACGTGTTGCAAATATGGTGAAAACGCTCGGAACATCGCTAGGAGAACTTGAGAGAGAATTAGAATACATGACCCCACATCTTACGAAAACATTAAATGAATCAAGTAAACTGGTTGATGACATACGGGAAAAGATAAATGCTACGGATAGTGTTTTTGACTCTGCAGAAAATGTCGGAAAATCAGTCATATCATTGAATGAAGTCTATGATGAAAAAAGCAAACAGCTATCAGAGCAAAAATTAGAACAAAAAATGAAGCCTTTTGTCGCAGGAATGACATGGAGTGAGGTTGCCATACAGTTGTTTTCAAAATGGCAAAAGGGAACAAAGGAAAAAAATGAATTGATGGTACAGCATACGGAAGTTGTTCCGGTAAATACAGGAAAAGAGGGATCAAGATGACGTTAGTTGGGATTGGTGTACTACTTATTGGAGTGGCGTTTCTTGTTTTAGCGTTCTTCATTGGACATGCTTTGAATAACCTTGCAGGTGTCCTGGGTGGAATAGATAAGACTGTAAAAGAGCTGCCAAAGCAATTGGATGATGTATTTAAAGAAACAGGTAATATGATTAATGAAAGTAATCAAACGTTAGTAGATGTAAATGACAAACTAAAGCATTTAAGCCCGCTATTTTATGTGATTGGTGATGTCGGAAATGTTACGCGTAAATTCTCTTCTTCACTAGTAGATGTAACCGACTCAATTAAGACGAAAACAGAAGGCGGTAAGGAAGTTGCAGAAAGCAATAAGCTTGGGGGCGTCTATGGCACCTTTGCCTTAGGATACTACTGGCTTAAAAAGCGTCAGGAACTGAAAAAAGCAAAAGGGTGAACAATATGAGAGAAGGCAAAAGGAATTTCGCCATGCTTGCAAGCGCTGTTGCAGGAGTTTCTCTTGGCTGGCTGGCGGTCGATTACTTATCGAAAAGGCAAGAGCAAGGAGAAAATAAGTCGGTTTTTGAGTGCGTGAAAAATTTTGAAAAGAAACTCTATGCGGATGGAGCAATGCGGGCGAATGATATCGAGCGCATTAAGCAAGAAGTAAACGATAAGATTGTTAAATAATCCCTCTAGAGAAATAATAAGAGACGAGTCGTTAAAAAACGACTCGTCTCTTATTTAATTTCAAGTTCTTGTATTTAGAGTTACTTCCTCGCTTTTTGAAAAAGAAAAAAACCAAGCGTTAATGCTCCGTATAGTCCCTCAAGGTTTTTTCTTGTTGCAAAATCATTGGCTTGCTGTGTATTTTGCTTCATATCTTCAACTGCATCCACCATTTTTGATGACAGCTGGTTAGCAGCATGTCCAGCGTCCCCAACGATTTGGAAGATGGGGCTTAAATGTTTAACCTGACTATTTACCTGATGAAGTGTATCAATTCCTGTTCCGATTGCTTCTGTTGTTTGGGAAGTTACATCATCCACTGTTTTTGGAAGCTTATCCGTTGTCTTCTGTAAGCTATTTAAAACACTTGCAAGCTTGTTCAATGGTTTAATAAGGAAAACAACCAATCCAATAAATGCAACTCCTATAATGATTAAACCAATACCAATCCAAATCATACCGTTTTCCCTCCTGTTCATTTGTCTATTTGTAATTAATAGCCTTTTTCAGTCTTCAGTAAACATTTTCTCATCTTTAGCATACCACAAATCGGTAGTCATAAACCCGTAACTTGTCCCATAAATTTAAGAATAGAATAGTTAAAATACGTGTTCAGAAGAAGTGGGATATTTTGGCCGGACTTCTTGAACAATCTCTAGAGGAGCGGGTAAGATGGTGCGTAGGACGAAGGTAATGTATTGGGTGCTTGGGGTATTTGTGTTAGTGTTTTTAATTCAAATTCCAATTACTCAAAGTGATTTTGAAGCGAGTGGTCCATGGTCGCCACCACTTTCCGGAAAAACGATTGTGATTGATCCGGGACATGGTGGTCCAGATGGTGGAGCTGTTGGGTCAGATGAAACAGAGGAAAAGGATATTTCGCTAGCTGTTTCGAAAATGCTGCAAAGCTATCTCCAGCAAAATGGTGCGCTCGTTTATTTGACGAGAGAAGAAGATACGGACCTTGCTGATGAGAGTACGAAAGGGTTAGCAAGAAGAAAAGCTGAGGATATTCGAAACCGACTGGAGTTTATCCATGAAAAAGAACCGGATTTTTTCTTGACTGTTCATTTAAATGCTGTTCCTTCCAGCCGCTGGAAAGGTGCGCAAACTTTCTATTACCCTTCATTTGATGAAAATGGGCATTTAGCAAAAATGATTCAAGAAGAGATTATTCGTAATCTAGAGAATACAAATCGCTCACCATTAGTTATTAATGGGGTCTATTTATTGAAGCACGCAAAGGCGCCCGGGGCACTCGTAGAGATTGGTTTTTTGTCGAACCCGGAGGAGCAGGCGTTATTGACACAAGAGGATTACCAACGGAAAATGGCAGTGAGTATTTATGAAGGGGTTCTGAGATATTTAACAGAGGATATGCAAGAGGAAGAGTGAAACCGTAACCATAGTGCAAATCACTTAGATTTAGCTCGAATTATGTTATACTAACAGTACGTGTTCAAAAGAAGGATAAAAAGGATCGAAGTCGGCTAATTTTGCAACGACCTTTTACGGACGCTGACACTAGCACGTTCTGTGCGTCGGAGTTCGAGGTGCGGAGTTATGAGTAGAGGGCATCCACAGGATGGTGACTTCTGTGTTGTCCACAGGACGTGGATGGTTTTAACAGAAGTTCATTGAATCTTTTAATATGTAAGCAGACGTTTTTGCAGGAAAAGCTAGCATTCGTGCGAAATTCGATATCATTTTTACCGGACTTTTTGAACGACCTATAACAGATGCAGTACTTCATTTGTTAGTACATAAGATAAGGGGTGGTGACTTACGATGATAACGCAAGAAGAAGTAAAAGAACTACTAAATCCTATAAAGGATCCTTTTTTACATAGAACACTGGAAGAAACCGGTGGAATTATCAGTGTAACGATTAAGGAGGACAAGAAGCACGTCAGTGTCAAAATTGGTATCTCGAAAACAAATACCGCTGAACAAATGCAAATGCAGCAGGAAATCGTCGGCATTTTGAAAAGAAGTGGCGCAAACACTGTTGGACTACGATTTGAACAGCTGCCGCATGAGGTTATTCAAAAATATCAACCTGCAGCAGACGAAGCGAAGGAAGCTTCACTAATGGGTGGAAACACCAATACGAAGTTTATTGCAATTGCCAGTGGTAAAGGTGGCGTAGGAAAGTCTACTGTTACGGTTAACCTCGCTGTTTCTCTTATGCGACTTGGTAAAAAGGTCGGTATTATTGATGCTGACATTTACGGTTTCAGTGTTCCTGACATGATGGGTGTAGAAGAACGCCCTGTTGTTCGTGGCAAAAAGATTCTTCCTGTTGAACGATTTGGTGTAAAAGTAATCTCAATGGGCTTCTTTGTAGAAGATAATTCACCGATTATTTGGCGCGGACCAATGCTTGGAAAAATGATTAACAGCTTCTTTTCAGAAGTGGAATGGGGCGATTTGGACTACCTTCTCCTTGATTTACCACCAGGAACAGGAGATATTGCAATGGATGTCCATGAGCTTCTGCCAACGTGTAAAGAAATTATCGTAACAACTCCGCACCCGACAGCGGCATTTGTAGCAGCAAGGGCAGGGCAAATGGCTCTGAAGACGGATCATGAAATTTTAGGTGTTGTCGAAAACATGGCCTATTTTGAAAGCAAGAAAACTGGCGAGATTGAATATGTGTTTGGTGAAGGCGGCGGTAAAAAGCTTGCGGAGGTCCTAAAAACAAAAGTATTAGGACAATTACCAATTCAACAGCCATATGAGGAAGAAGATGTATTTGCTCCTTCCGTGTACCAAGAAGACCATCCGAATGGCAAACAGTTCCATAAAATTGCAGCGAAGGTCATTGCCAAGCTGGAAGATGAATAAAAGAGGGGATTTTTTCCCCTCTTTGTTGTATTTTCCAGACATATGAAGTAGATAAGCAAGTGATGTTGCTAATTGCCGCCGCCACCGCCTCCACTACCGCCGCCAGGTTCTTCTTCTCCGCCGTTGCCTTGACCGCCACCCTGTTGCTGAGAACCGCCTTCACCTTGTTGCTTAGCTTGTTCTTCAGCTGCTTTAAGCAAGATTTCTTGCATTTTTGCTTGAAATAATGGGGTTTCAAGTGTCTGTGTGATGGATTCCTCTAAGTGCGCTTTAAATTGCTGGCTTTTTAAGAGACTTAGCATTTGATTGGTAACTTCAGGATTTTGTAATAATTCCAGCATTTGCTTCTGATATTCTGCATCACTCATTAAGTCTTTCATCAATTTCTTATGCTCTTCTGACATGGACTTGGCATAGCCCTCGACAAACTTCGGGTCTTCGAATAATGTCGACCACATTTCTTTCCCCTTGTCAGATACAAGAGTCTCATTAATTGACTTTTTTACCACATCAGACTGAATGACAAGCTCTTGCTTCAGTTTCTCATCGGACATAATTTCTGCTAACGCCTTTTTTCCATCTTCTGTTTGTAATATATCAACAACCATTTTCTTTGTTGCTTCATAATCTCCCTCTTTTGGGGAGCCACCTTCACCATTACATGCAACTAATAACATGAAGGATATTGCAAGGAGTGTTAAACATACTTTGCGTAACATGTGATATTGTTCCTCCTTCCTATATCCTTAATATGAGTGACAAATTTATAAAATATTCACTTGGGGTGGGAAAAATAAAGCGCTTCATGTTAGAATATGTACGTAAAGGATGTACTATTAGAGTCACTATTATGATCATGAAAGTTGTTCATTGCCACAGATTGTAGGGGGATTTTATATTGAATAGTCGTAACTTGGTAAATTTTTTATGGAAAACATTTATTATTGGGGGAATTGCAGGTCTTGTTGTTAGCTTCTTTGTAAAGCCACAAGATTATGCAACGTATTTAAGTCCGTTTGATTTCATAGAAGTAGTTGGACTCATTTTGTTTTTTGTTGGACTAGGTCTGACATTTAGCGTTGTCAGTATGACTGGTTTTTTTGCCTATCTATTTATTCACCGAATGGGATTGAATATGTTTCGTTCCTTTTGGCCAACTGTTCAAGTACTCGTCATTGCATTTGTTCTATTTGATTTAGTTTACTTCCCATATCGAGCAGCTGATGGAATGGTAGCTATTTATTGGTATATCTTAGGTGCAGCTGGCTTATTAGCATTTGGTTGGGTTGTGGCGAAGAGAAAAGCAAAGGAAACAAACCCTAAGGCGTTTGTACCAGCACTATTTTTTATGGTTGTTATCACAACGGTTGAGTGGGTTCCTGGATTGCAAGTGCAAGGCAGTGATTATGCTTGGTTAATGATTGTTCCATTACTTGCATGTAATACATATCAATTGCTTACCTTGCACCGAATAACGAAAAAAGCAGAGGAGAAACAAACAGAAGGAAAGAAAACGAGCAAGTTAAGTAAAAATGCGAAGGCTAGTAAAGCATAAATAAAGGACCTCTGACTAAAATTCGGTCAGAGGTTTTTGAGCTTTTTTATTCAACTGGATTGGTTTCAGCATGTGCTTGGTTGATTAATTCAGAAATTGTTACAGGTTGGAATCCTTTATTTTTTAACCCAGGCAAAATCGTTTTTAGAGCATCTGCTGTTTGTTTAGCGGCATCAGAAGCATGGAATAAGATAATATCCCCGTTGCTTGTATCTTTCATCACCTTATCAACAATTACAGAAGTTCCTGGGTTTTCCCAATCATTCGGGTTAATGTTCCAATGAATCACATCAAAATCCAAACTTTCTGCCAGCTCCATGACTTCTTCATTGAAATGCCCGCTAGGTGTTCGTAATAGGTTAACATCCTCATATCCAAGCTTGTTGAAAATATCACGAGCATAAAGCAAATCCTTTCTTACTTGTTCAATTTCCTGATCCAGGTAGCTTTTATATCGATAACCCATCATTCCTAACTCATGCTCACCTTCTGAAATTTGTTCCAGTATTTTCGGATGACGTTCTGCCCATTCACCACTGACAAAAAATGTTGCTTGTACATTTTCATTTTTAAGCTGATCCAAAATGTCCAATACTCTTTCTTCGCCCCAACTAATGTTAAATGTTAATGCGATAGCGGGTTCATCTTCGTTTCCCTTTGAAAGAGCAGTTGGTTTCTCATTAGAAAAAACAGAAATAACAGCATCCCTTTGTGTCCATATAAATAATGATGTAAAAAGTGCAAGCGCAATAATAATAATTAGGCTTTTCCGCCGTCTTAAGCCGATAGCATAAAAATGATCCATAATTTCTCCTCCATTTTCTCCATTGACTCTTACTATTATGTTTATGAGCAGTGATGAGAAATATGAACAAGCCTTAGGATTTCTTATGCATTAACGAACTGTACTACAACTCCATTAAGCATAAGAGAGATAAAACGTGAATGTTTGTAAGGGGCTTATGTTCAGTGAAGGAGGAAGTGAACCCCATAACTGAATGTATTTTCACTTTCTAAGAAAATCGATAGTTGAAGAATTTAGCAAAAAAGGGGATGAAAATAGTGGAAATAGGGGAATAGTAAGTTTAACAAAAGATACCGTGCTTGATGATGTTCGAGAAATACCGCCTTGATACGAGTGAAGATAACAACAACCGACAAAATTCACTCTGAGCGACGAATGGTTGTAATGTACCTTTTCTGAAAATAAGTTATGTTTTTGGCAAAGGGATTTAGTGATGAATGGTAGTAATTGAACGATGACACAGCTGTAAAGCTGTCTAGATAGTAGAGAAGGTTATGAGGTGAATGAGATGTTGGGCTTATTGATTAATGAAATGGAACAAAAAGAGATTGAGTATTTATTAAAAAGAGAGCTTGAAGAGTTACTATTAGATATGGGAGACAGTAGAATTGATCATATGGTTAAACGGGCGATGAGAGAAAGATACCGTAACCTTTTTCAATTACTTCGTCGTGTAGCCAGTGAACAGGAATGTGTGAAATACATGCCAAAGCGACAAGAAAATCAGTAATTGTAAAGCTCCTCACATTGAACTCGTCGTTAAGTATGTGAGGAGTATTCAATTATAAGGTTGATGCTGGGTGTAAGTCATGCTGAATAAATATTTATTGTGGCAATAATGTAAACTAAAAATAAAAACTAATCATAATTATTGTTTTTTTGTTTTACCTATTGCTCAACTGTTTTTATTATGCTATATTAAATTCTGTTGTCGCTTAATAAAACAATTTCTGGAAAACAGAAAAAAGTTTTTTGCAAAAACATATTGACAACAATTTGATACCATGTTATATTATATCTCGTCGCTAAAAAACGACATTATAACAAATTGATCTTTGAAAACTGAACAAAACAACCAGTATGTCAAGAAAAAGGAAACTCGTTTTTCTTTTTAAAACAAGTAGAAGTCAGCTTCTACAAAAGCTAAGTATTACAAACTTTTTATGGAGAGTTTGATCTTGGCTCAGGACGAACGCTGGCGGCGTGCCTAATACATGCAAGTCGAGCGCAGGAAATAAACAGAACCCTTCGGGGTAATGTTTATGGAATGAGCGGCGGA
Organism: Oceanobacillus sp. FSL K6-0127; assembly: GCF_037983385.1. Lineage (NCBI taxonomy): Bacteria > Bacillati > Bacillota > Bacilli > Caryophanales > Bacillaceae > Oceanobacillus > Oceanobacillus sp. FSL K6-0127. The sequence continues at coordinate 760,108 of NZ_CP150287.1, forward strand.
CGGGTGAGTAACACGTGGGCAACCTGCCTGTAAGATCGGGATAACTCGCGGAAACGTGAGCTAATACCGGATAACACTTTTCATCTCATGGTGAGAAGATAAAAGACGGTTTCGGCTGTCACTTACAGATGGGCCCGCGGCGCATTAGCTAGTTGGTGAGGTAACGGCTCACCAAGGCGACGATGCGTAGCCGACCTGAGAGGGTGATCGGCCACACTGGGACTGAGACACGGCCCAGACTCCTACGGGAGGCAGCAGTAGGGAATCTTCCGCAATGGACGAAAGTCTGACGGAGCAACGCCGCGTGAGTGATGAAGGTTTTCGGATCGTAAAACTCTGTTGTTAGGGAAGAACAAGTTGGGTAGTAACTGACCCAACCTTGACGGTACCTAACCAGAAAGCCACGGCTAACTACGTGCCAGCAGCCGCGGTAATACGTAGGTGGCAAGCGTTGTCCGGAATTATTGGGCGTAAAGCGCTCGCAGGCGGTCTTTTAAGTCTGATGTGAAAGCCCACGGCTTAACCGTGGAGGGTCATTGGAAACTGGAGGACTTGAGTACAGAAGAGGAGAGTGGAATTCCACGTGTAGCGGTGAAATGCGTAGAGATGTGGAGGAACACCAGTGGCGAAGGCGACTCTCTGGTCTGTAACTGACGCTGAGGAGCGAAAGCGTGGGTAGCGAACAGGATTAGATACCCTGGTAGTCCACGCCGTAAACGATGAGTGCTAGGTGTTAGGGGGTTTCCGCCCCTTAGTGCTGAAGTTAACGCATTAAGCACTCCGCCTGGGGAGTACGGCCGCAAGGCTGAAACTCAAAAGAATTGACGGGGGCCCGCACAAGCGGTGGAGCATGTGGTTTAATTCGAAGCAACGCGAAGAACCTTACCAGGTCTTGACATCCTCTGATACCTCTAGAGATAGAGTTTTCCCTTCGGGGACAGAGTGACAGGTGGTGCATGGTTGTCGTCAGCTCGTGTCGTGAGATGTTGGGTTAAGTCCCGCAACGAGCGCAACCCTTGATCTTAGTTGCCAGCATTCAGTTGGGCACTCTAAGGTGACTGCCGGTGACAAACCGGAGGAAGGTGGGGATGACGTCAAATCATCATGCCCCTTATGACCTGGGCTACACACGTGCTACAATGGATGGAACAAAGGGAAGCGAACCCGCGAGGTCAAGCCAATCCCATAAAACCATTCTCAGTTCGGATTGTAGGCTGCAACTCGCCTACATGAAGCCGGAATCGCTAGTAATCGCGGATCAGCATGCCGCGGTGAATACGTTCCCGGGCCTTGTACACACCGCCCGTCACACCACGAGAGTTGGTAACACCCGAAGTCGGTGAGGTAACCTTTTGGAGCCAGCCGCCGAAGGTGGGACTAATGATTGGGGTGAAGTCGTAACAAGGTAGCCGTATCGGAAGGTGCGGCTGGATCACCTCCTTTCTAAGGATTATTACGGAAACATACTTGGTTGTTTGGTTCAGTTTTGAGAGATTAATTTCTTTCATGAACATGATACTTATAATAGATGGGCCTGTAGCTCAGCTGGTTAGAGCGCACGCCTGATAAGCGTGAGGTCGGTGGTTCGAGTCCACTCAGGCCCACCATCTATTTTGAATTTTATATCGTGGGGCCTTAGCTCAGCTGGGAGAGCGCCTGCCTTGCACGCAGGAGGTCAGCGGTTCGATCCCGCTAGGCTCCATTTTTGTACCTTGAAAACTAAATAAGAGTAACAACGACATCAATATTTTTAAATAAAAGCAAGGCTAATAAATTAGTACGCTTATTTACTGTAACTTAGTTAAGTGAATAAGGGCGCACGGTGGATGCCTTGGCACTAGAAGCCGATGAAGGACGGGACTAACACCGATATGCCTCGGGGAGTTGTAAGTAAACTTTGATCCGGGGATTTCCGAATGGGGGAACCCACTGTTCGTAATGGAACAGTACATGCATCTGAATACATAGGGTGCATGAGGTAGACCCGGGGAACTGAAACATCTCAGTACCCGGAGGAAGAGAAAGAAAAATCGATTTCCTGAGTAGCGGCGAGCGAAACGGAAAGAGCCCAAACCAGAAAGCTTGCTTTCTGGGGTTGTAGGACACTCCACTCGGAGTTACCAAGGAATTCTTTAAATGAATCGACCTGGAAAGGTCAGCCACAGAAGGTAACAGCCCTGTAGTTGAAAAAGAATTCCCTCCGGAGTGTATCCTGAGTACGGCGGAACACGTGGAATTCCGTCGGAATCCGGGAGGACCATCTCCCAAGGCTAAATACTCTCTAGTGACCGATAGTGAACCAGTACCGTGAGGGAAAGGTGAAAAGCACCCCGGAAGGGGAGTGAAATAGAACCTGAAACCGTGTGCCTACAAGTAGTCGAAGCCCGTTAATGGGTAACGGCGTACCTTTTGTAGAATGGACCGGCGAGTTACGATCGTATGCAAGGTTAAGTGGAAGACACGGAGCCGCAGCGAAAGCGAGTCTGAATAGGGCGAATGAGTATGCGGTCGTAGACCCGAAACCGTGTGATCTACCCATGTCCAGGGTGAAGGTCAGGTAACACTGACTGGAGGCCCGAACCCACGTATGTTGAAAAATGCGGGGATGAGGTGTGGGTAGGGGTGAAATGCCAATCGAACACGGAGATAGCTGGTTCTCTCCGAAATAGCTTTAGGGCTAGCCTCAAGAAATAGAGTACTGGAGGTAGAGCACTGATTGGACTAGGGGCCCTCACCGGGTTACCGAATTCAGTCAAACTCCGAATGCCAGTTACTTTTACTTGGGAGTCAGACTATGGGTGATAAGGTTCATAGTCGAAAGGGAAACAGCCCAGACCGCCAGCTAAGGTCCCAAAGTATACGTTAAGTGGAAAAGGATGTGGAGTTGCCCAGACAACCAGGATGTTGGCTTAGAAGCAGCCATCATTTAAAGAGTGCGTAATAGCTCACTGGTCGAGTGACTCTGCGCCGAAAATGTACCGGGGCTAAACGTATCACCGAAGCTGCGGATTGTTCTTACGAACAATGGTAGGAGAGCGTTCTAAGTGCTGTGAAGTCAGACCGTGAGGACTGGTGGAGCGCTTAGAAGTGAGAATGCCGGTATGAGTAGCGAAAAAAGAGTGAGAATCTCTTTCACCGAATGCCTAAGGTTTCCTGAGGAAGGCTCGTCCTCTCAGGGTTAGTCGGGACCTAAGCCGAGGCCGAAAGGCGTAGGCGATGGACAACAGGTAGATATTCCTGTACCACCTCATGATTGTTTGAGCGATGGGGGGACGCAGTAGGATAAGGAATGCGCACTGATGGATATGTGCGCCCAAGCAGTGAGAAAGTCAGATAGGCAAATCCGTCTGGCAATTTCAAGCTGTGATGGGGAGGGAAATTTAGTACCGAAGTTCCGGATTTCACACTGCCAAGAAAAGCCTCTAGTTAGATCATAGGTGCCCGTACCGCAAACCGACACAGGTAGGCGAGGAGAGAATCCTAAGGTGAGCGGGAGAACTCTCGTTAAGGAACTCGGCAAAATGACCCCGTAACTTCGGGAGAAGGGGTGCTTCATTTACATGGAGCCGCAGTGAATAGGCCCAAGCGACTGTTTAGCAAAAACACAGGTCTCTGCGAAGCCGAAAGGCGAAGTATAGGGGCTGACACCTGCCCGGTGCTGGAAGGTTAAGGGGAAATGTTAGCCGCAAGGCGAAGCTTTGAACCGAAGCCCCAGTAAACGGCGGCCGTAACTATAACGGTCCTAAGGTAGCGAAATTCCTTGTCGGGTAAGTTCCGACCCGCACGAAAGGTGCAACGACTTGGGCACTGTCTCAACGAGAGACCCGGTGAAATTATACTATGCGTGAAGATGCGCATTACCCGCGACAGGACGGAAAGACCCCGTGGAGCTTTACTGTAGCCTGATATTGAATGTCTGTGCAGCTTGTACAGGATAGGTGGGAGCCTTGGAAACCGGAGCGCTAGCTTCGGTGGAGGCATCCGTGGGATACCACCCTGGCTGTATGGACATTCTAACCCAGGACCGTGATCCGGTTCGGAGACAGTGTCAGGCGGGCAGTTTGACTGGGGCGGTCGCCTCCCAAAAGGTAACGGAGGCGCCCAAAGGTTCCCTCAGAATGGTTGGAAATCATTCGTAGAGTGTAAAGGCACAAGGGAGCTTGACTGCGAGACCTACAAGTCGAGCAGGGACGAAAGTCGGGCTTAGTGATCCGGTGGTTCCGCATGGAAGGGCCATCGCTCAACGGATAAAAGCTACCCCGGGGATAACAGGCTTATCTCCCCCAAGAGTTCACATCGACGGGGAGGTTTGGCACCTCGATGTCGGCTCATCGCATCCTGGGGCTGTAGTCGGTCCCAAGGGTTGGGCTGTTCGCCCATTAAAGCGGTACGCGAGCTGGGTTCAGAACGTCGTGAGACAGTTCGGTCCCTATCCGTCGTGGGCGTTGGAAGTTTGAGAGGAGCTGTCCTTAGTACGAGAGGACCGGGATGGACACACCGCTGGTGTACCAGTTGTTCCGCCAGGAGCATCGCTGGGTAGCTACGTGTGGAAAGGATAAGTGCTGAAAGCATCTAAGCATGAAGCCCCCCTCAAGATGAGACTTCCCATCACTTCGAGTGAGTAAGATCCCTCAGAGACGATGAGGTTGATAGGTTCGGTGTGGAAGCGTGGTGACACGTGGAGCTTACGGATACTAATCGATCGAGGACTTAACTAAATTCTTTATTTGATGTCTTGTTTACTCTTATTTAGTTTTTAAGGTATAAATCAATATTTTACCTTATAAAGTTGTCTGGTAGCAATAGCGAAGAGGCTACACCTGTTCCCATGCCGAACACAGAAGTTAAGCTCTTCAGCGCCGATGGTAGTTGGGGCTTTGCCCCTGCAAGAGTAGGACGCCGCCAGGCTGCTTTTTTCGTATTCTGGATTTTTTACATAAGACTATTCCACAGTAGCTCAGTGGTAGAGCAATCGGCTGTTAACCGATCGGTCGTAGGTTCGAATCCTACCTGTGGAGCCAATTGCTTCCATAGCTCAGCAGGTAGAGCACTTCCATGGTAAGGAAGGGGTCGTCGGTTCAAATCCGGCTGGAAGCTTATATGTAAAACGCTTGTCTCATTCGAGATGAAGCGTTTTTTTTGAATAAAAATTTAACTAGTATCCGTTCTACAGTCGCAGGTTCCCGCGGATCTGGAGATTTAGCACGTGATGTTCGTGGGTTTGCGACAAAATTTTATACAGAAGAAGGGAATTATGACCTGGTATAACGTATACAAAATCTTCACCAGCCCTAAGCCAGGAGAACACCACGAAGAAAACAGATACACGCAAGGTAGCTGTCATTGCAGCAGACGATTACCCAGAAGGTTTGTCTGAAATGATGGATGAATTAAAGGAAGCTGGTATAAACGCCGAGGTTGTAAGTGACCATCAGGGTACCATTAAGGGTAGTGACAATACAGTACTTCCAGTTGCCCACACATTGATGACCGCAGACTCTGTTTTATTCGATGCCGTCCTGTTAGCGAGCGAAAATGGCAAAACGCCATTATTCAGTTTTGAAGCACCTTATTTTGTCAAGGAAGCCCTTCTGCATTACAAACCAATCGGTGCCATAAAAGCAGGAGCATCTATCCTGGAAGACCTGCAAATTTCTGGACAGAGTGGTGTTGTTATTGATGACAGTCAGCAATTTATAGAAGCAGTACGTAAAACTAGATTTTGGAATCGCGACGGTAAAAATTAATATATACTATACGGATGGATAGGAACGTCAACGCCCCAAATATGATATTAAAATCGTATATGGGGCGTTTTATGTCTGCTAGCTGCCTCCCTCATCTTTATCTATCAAATAACGCTTTCCTTCCTACTCTTCATTGTTAATCCATTCAATGAAGAGAAAAAATGCATTACCCTCTAGAAAATAGGACTGCAATAATAGCGAAAATAAATTGACAATATAAAAAACTAGTACTTAAGTACCTAATAAAGTAAACTAATGGTATAATTGGATTAGCTATTCTTTAATGGGAAACTAATGTAATGATACATAAATTAACCATTTAATATGCTGATATGGTAGGAAACAATTGAATATCTAAAAAAACTTTGCTTCTAGTTAGTGAATATTATGTGAGAAGCAGAGTTTCTTTTATGTTGCAAATCAATAAAGGCTTTTGATGTTTAATCTAAATTATGTGAACCACATAAACTATTACCGGATCATATCACAACGAGTAGCATCATCAAAATACAAGAAAGAAGGAATTTATGGTGGCGGCAAAAGAAAAGAAAAAGAAGTCGGTACGATTTAATTGGATTCGCAAAAGTATATCAACAAAAGTAGCTGCAGCACTTTTTATAGCTATATTTATTGTGTTTTCTGCAACAGGATTCTTTATACATATGTATACAAAGGCATTATTAGTTGAAAATGTTGAAACTGACTTATCAACTAAAAGTGATGCAATCGCTGCACAGGTTAATAGCATGTTTAAAGAAGAAGCGACCATTGTGCGGCAAATGGTAACGAATCAAGAGTTTGGCAAGTTCTTAAATACAACTGACTCTCGAGATGAAGCTTTAGAAAATGATTATTATGATGGTGTATTACAGTCGCTTGATGAGATTGTTGAAACAGATGATTCAATCGCAATGGCATGGGTTGCGAGTAATAAATCAAACTTTTTAATTGGAAGCAATAATGTTTTATCAGACCCTAGCTTTGACATAACGAGTAGGCCTTGGTATGAGGCAGCTATAGCGGAAGAGGATGTTTATTTTACCGAACCATACATGGATGAAGTATTTGGAAAAATTATTTTGAGTGCAATGAAGCCAATTAAAGTGAATGGGGATACAGTCGGTATTGTTGCAATTGATATCTTTCTAGACCAGTTACCAGAGCTTATGCAATCTTATAAAATGGGTGAGAGCGGGTATTCTTTCTTAATCTCCAGTGATGGAACGGTTTTATATCATCCAGATGAAACATTAATCCTTGAAGAACAGCTGCAGTCTATGTCTGGTGAACTAGGAAATATAGGTAATAAAATGATTGCAGGTGAAACAGGTCTTCAATTAGCGCAAATAGGTGACAGTTTAGAATATATTGGGTATTCACCAGTTCATACAACCGGCTGGTCCATTGGCACAGCGTTACCAGAAGATGAAGCTTTAAGTGAACTTGGGACGTTTACGATAATGATGGTCTTGTTTTTTAGCATTGCCTGTTTAATTCTTGTTGTAGTAGTGGTTGTTTTATTAAAACGTATGTTAAAAGATCTTCCTCAAATTATGAAAGTGATGAAGGATTTAGAATTAGGTAATTTAAGGGAAACAAATTTGCAAGCTAAATCGGATGATGAAATAGGTCAATTGGTAAGCTCTACAAATACGATGAATGAAACACTACGAGAACTCGTAATGAAAATCAAAAATGTATCCGAGACGGTTACCAGTAAAAGTGAAGAATTAACGCAGTCAGCAAATGATGTGAAGATAGGATCTGAACAAGTGGCGACTACGATGCAGGAATTAGCGTTTGGCTCAGAGTCACAAGCAAATACAACAAGTGACCTTTCTTCCTTAATGGCTACATTCAGATCAGATACCGATCAAGCATATACGAACAGCAATCAGGTATATGAATCTTCTAATCAAGTATTGAGCCATACAAATGAAGGCAGAAACTTAATGGAAAAATCGACAGAACAAATGGAAACAATTGACAGCATTATTTATGATTCTGTACAGAAAGTAGAAAACTTAGATTCACAATCTCAGAAAATCTCTGATTTAGTATCTGTTATTAAAGATATCGCTGATCAAACGAATTTATTAGCTTTAAATGCTGCGATTGAGGCAGCTCGGGCTGGAGAAAGTGGAAAGGGATTTGCAGTTGTTGCCGATGAGGTTAGAAAGCTTGCAGAACAGGTTGGGTCATCGGTAAGTGGCATCACAGATATTGTTGGAAATATTCAAAGCGAAACAAGTCAGGTAACGAAGTCTTTACGAGATGGATATAAAGAAGTTCAACAAGGAACAAGTCAATTAAAAGTAACAAGAGATACGTTCCAAACAATAAGTACTTCAGTCACGCAAATGGTAAATGATATTAAAACAATTTCTGATAAACTATCTACCATTTCTGATACCAGTGACAATATGAATACTTCCATTCAGGAGATTGCAGCAATCTCGGAGGAATCTGCAGCGGGTGTTGAACAAACCTCTGCATCTTCACAGCAGATTAGCAGTTCAATGGAAGAAGTTGCACTAAGTTCAGACGAGCTCGCTAAATTAGCGGAAGAATTAAATGAATTGATACAGCATTTTAGGAGTTAAAAAGATTATAAGATGAGCCCAAATAAATGGCTTTATACGAAAACAACGCTATCTTCCATAGAGTAGCGTTGTTTTTTTGTAATTTTAAAATTGCTATCAATTTGTTGTATAGGTGAATAGCAATTTCCTATATTTGCGGCTTGTTATCCCACCCTCAATGACACAGCTAGCTTTGGTTTGCCAATCCATCCCAATAAAAGTCTACAATCTGCGTTACTAAATCATCCAGTGATCGGAATGAATTTTTAAAATTAGTATCCATATTGTTTCCGGTTGTTACCAAAGATACAAATAGAAGCGCTCCTAAGCGTGGGTTACTTCTGGAGATTTCTCCATTATCCATTGCCTTTTTTAATGCATGCTCTAATTCTTCATACATTTTTTCTTCTGCTTGCTGCATCAATTGCAGTTGCTCCTGTGAAAGAGATGTCTTTGCTTCCTTCATAAATGAATGGATATCAATATCCACAGTCGCTTGTAAATGGCCTTTGGCAAACTGAAACAGCTGCTTTTTCAATGGCTCATTGGTTGAGAGAATCGCCACAATTCTTTCATGAATTCGATTCATTAACTGGACCATTGCATCCGTAAAAAGGTCTGCCTTTGTTTTGTAATAGTAATACACCGTTGCTTTTGTGACATCACATTGTTGGGCAACATCGTCCATGGATACTAACGGATATCCCTTTTCCAAAAACATTTCTGTAGCGATGTGTAGGATAGTATCTTTTGTTGAGATTCCATCCTGTTCTTTACGAGGTCTCCCTAATGTTCGATGTTTGCGTTGCATCATGAATTCCACTCCAAATTATTTAAACTAGACTTATTATACCATAATTTGAAAAAAACTTGATTAATTAACCTACTAGTATATATAATTACAAGATACATGGTTAAGTGCATTGATAAAATTTGCGCTAGAAAGGATGAGATTTGTGAAAGGTCTATTGAAAAATTGGGGAGGTATTGTTGCGAATACCAAAACCCGTTGGGCGACCTTGTTTATTTGGGTTTTATTGATTGGAATATTTTCATATATTTGGCCACAAGTTAATGATCGAGAGACGTCGGATACACAATTATTACCAGAAGATATGATGTCTGTCGAAGCAGGTAAAATTACGGACGAAGAATTCTCTAATGATGCTGGTACACCATTGCTTTTAGTGTGGCATCGTGATGGAGGGTTAAATAATTCGGATTATGAGATGATTCAATCTCTTTATCAGAATCTAAATGATGAGCCGGTTAATCATCAAACATTTATTCCACCATTTCAGGATGCTCCTGTTGAAGCTTTAAGAGGAAGTGCTTCTGAAGATGGAAAAGCACTGACAACACCGGTATTTTTTGATGACACTGCAGCAACAAAGGAATTACAAGCGGCACTCGACCAACTAGAAGTTAAAATAAATGATGCATTTGGCAGTGAGGTGCTGAAAAGTGATATAGACGAGTCTGGCTTACATGTGCGTTTTTCTGGACCTATTGGAATTCAGACTGATACCGTTTCCTTGTTCAGCAATGCAGACTTTACCTTGTTAATTGCAACTGTATTGATTGTATTTATTTTACTTATTTTATTGTATCGCTCACCAATTTTGGCACTTGTCCCGCTTGTTGCGGTTGGGATCGCCTATGGAATTATTAGTCCACTGCTTGGATTTTTTGCGGATCAGGGCTGGATTGTTGTGGATGGGCAAGCGATATCGATTATGACGGTTCTTTTGTTTGGAGCCGGAACAGATTATTGCTTATTTTTAATTTCACGGTACAGAGATGAGCTGCGAATTGAAAAAGATAAACATGTTGCATTAAAACGTGCGATTAGCGGTACTGGCGGGGCCATCATGATGAGTTCCCTTACTACTGTTTTAGGATTGCTTTCACTCGGGCTAGCCTATTACGAATCCTATGATCGTTTTGCTGTACCTTTTAGCTTATCGATATTTATTATGGGACTCGCAGCATTAACCGTGCTTCCTGCGATTCTGGCCTTACTTGGCCGCTTTGCTTTTATCCCATTTATCCCACGACCTGAAGAAATGATTCAGGAAATTGAGAAGAAAAAAGGGAAAAAGCTGCGTCGTCCGAAACCAAGTCATCGATTTGGGAAGAAGATTGGAAAAGTGGTTACAGAAAAACCATGGACCATTATTCTTGTTAGTATAGTTATTCTTGGTGGCCTGGCTGCTTTCGTACCAAAAATGCAATATACCTATGCTTTATTAGATTCTTTCCCAGAGGATATGCCATCACGAGAAGGATTTACATTAATTGCAGACCATTATCCTCCAGGTGAAATTGCTCCTGTCAGTGTGATCGTCGATACAAATGGAGCGGATGTCTCGTTACAGAACGAATTGGCAGAGCATCCTTACGTTGAGATTGTTGATGACCCTGTGGAAGGATCGGAAAATAAGGATATCCAGGAATGGAAAGTGACACTTTCGATTGATCCGTACTCCACGGAAGCGGTAGAAAGCGTTCCAGAGCTCCAGGCTATTGCAACGAGTGCACTAAGCGATGCTGGTGTAGCCAATGCAGATGACTATGTATGGCTTGGCGGTGAAACGGCGACATTATACGATACAGATCAGGTAACCAATCGAGATCAGGGGTTAATTATACCTGCCCTTCTGCTCATTATAGCGGTATTACTTATCGTTTTCCTAAGGTCCATTGTGGCAATGGTCTATTTATTGTCAACCGTTATCATTTCGTATTTATCTGCGCTTGGTTTAGGGTGGATTGTGCTCCATCATATATTTGGAGTTACAGAAATTCAAGGATTAATTCCGCTCTATGTATTCGTCTTTTCGGTTGCCTTAGGTATTGACTACAACATATTCCTTGTTTCTAGTCTATGGAGCAATCGAAAGGAAATGCCGCTCAAACAGGCTATTTCTAAAAGTGTTGCAGAAACGGGAAGTGTAATTAGTTCAGCAGGGCTTATTCTAGCTGGTACGTTTTCGGTTCTAGCTGTAATGCCCTTGCAGGTGCTTGTTCATTTCGGTACGATTACCGCAATTGGCATCTTATTGGATACGTTTATCGTTAGACCATTGCTTGTTCCTGCGATTACGACGGTGCTTGGACGTTTTGCGTTCTGGCCGGGTAAGTTATGGAAGCTAAGGGATGATGAGAGTTTTAAAGATCGTGTAAGTGAAGAATGATTTTGAGTTTGGCTGCTGTCTGGGTTGTCAGCGGCCACTTTTTTATCAATGAAGTTCAACTTATAGTTTGGCAGAAAAGGCGAAACGAAGATATTGGTAGAATAAAGTAATTTCATATCACTAAAACAGGAAAGTATCCTGATGTCAGAATTACATTATTGATGATGTAATTGATAGTTTTGCTAGAAATGTATAATACGAATGGAACGAGGCAAAACCTCATCCCATTCGTATTATAAAAACTCATAACCATCCTCTTTTAATTGCTTGGAAAGATTAGTAGCTATGGACCCATTTTCCCAATCACCATTAGCTATTAGGTTTAAGGAGTTAATTTCATTAGCTTGTAATTCTTTTACTTTTTCTAAAATATTAAGTGCTTCTTGGGGTGGAATTACAACAATTCCATCTTCATCACCTAAGATTATATCTCCTGGATGAACGACTTGACCGCCACAAGAGATATCAACATTTATTTCTCCAGGACCATTCTTGTATGGGCCACGGCCCGTAATTCCAGCTGCGAAAACAGGGAACTCATTGTTTATTAAATAATCAACGTCTCGTATGCTTCCATCAACTACAAAACCAGCTATGTTCTTACTCTTAGCATATGAATACATAATCTCACCGCAAACACTATGATTCATATCTCTCCCAGCATCTACTACGATAACATCACCAGGATCGGCCATTAATAATGCCTGATGGAATAGCATATTATCTGCAATAGAGGCTTTTACAGTGAGTGCTTGTCCAATTATTTTCTTTTCTTTCCCCATTGGCCTAATATGGGCATTCATACTATAAAGTCTACCCATACAATCAGATACATTGGCACTTGGGTATTTTCTTAATGCTTCAACTAATTGTTTATCTAGATTATTTCTGTGCTGAATTATTCGTTTTCCAACATTCATCATTATCTTCCCCTTTATACTATACAACTCTATAGTTAGGTGTCTTACCTTCTAACACAGTTATAACTTCTTTTACCACCGTTGAACCCATCAGTTTCATCGCTTCTACTGTGTTTGCGCCAATGTGAGGAGTAGCAACAAAGTTATCTAAACTAAGTAATGGATTTTTTGATGTGGGTGGTTCATGCTCAAAAACATCACTTGCAGCTGCAAATATTTTCTTTTCTGCTAAAAATTTATACAAAGCCTTTTCATCAATTACTCCACCTCTAGAAGTGTTTATCAAGACTGCATGTGGTTTCATAAAACGTAAAGCCTTTTCATTAATTAAATGCTTGGTATCTTTTGTTAGTGGAACACTTACCGATACAAAATCAGCTATCATCATCAAGTCTTCTAATCTATCTACTTTTTCAATCCCAACCTGAGAACACTGCTGTTCTGTGACAAATGGATCGTATACTACAATCTTCATATCAAATCCGTGCTTGGCGATTTTTGAAGTATTTAATCCAATCTTACCTGCTCCTATCAGTCCCAATGTCTTATTATTTAGCTGGTAGCCCATCAGCTCTTTAGGTGCTATTGATTTATTTTCATCTTTCTTTCCCTTCTCAAAGCTTAAACTTATATTACGCACAACATTCGTCATAAGAGCGATAATTAACTCAGATACAGATTGAACATTAGCTTCCGGTGTATAGACAACTTTTACATCATATTCTTTGGCGGCTCCTATATCAATTGAGTCATAACCAATACCATGTTTACCAATAACTTTTAACTTTTTTGATTCCTCAATCATGGAACGAGATACCTTTTCTGCCCGGATTATCATGGCATCGATATCCTTTAGCTCATCAAGATTATTTGTTAATGTGGCATATTTTTGAAGTGTGTTTAGAGCATCTTCATCTATGTGTTCATTAAGATAGACCTTATACTTTGGCACTTTATCTACTCCTTTGTTTGATAGCGCTAACAATTAATTATATACTAAGTATAAATATTGCTAAATGTAATGTAAAATACATAAGAACTGTATTAAATACTATTTATTTTAATATTAGGAGGATCGAGAATGAACCTGAACTTTATCCCGACGTTTTTAACGATTGTACGAAAGCAGTCGATTAGTGCTGCAGCAGAATCGATGCATGTTGCTCAAACGACAATTAGCCAAAGACTAAATGTTGCGGAACAAGAATTTGGTTTTAAACTCATCGAAAGAGGAAGGGGTATTAAAAAAATTACGTTAACACCTGCAGGCGAGGAATTTTTACGTTTAGCAGAACAGTGGGAAAACATCTATAACGACTTAAAAATCCTAAAAGAAAAAGGACCTAAGCTAACGTTGAGCATTGGTTCGATAGATAGTTTTAATACATTCTATTTACCAAGTGTCTATAAGGAAATTAACAAAACATCATCGTCTGTGCTACTACATAGTCATACACTACATTCAAATGAAATTTATTCCGGAATTGATAATAAGACACTTGATATAGGTTTTACGCTAATTCAAAGGAGTCATTCAAACGTAAACGTAGAGAAATGTTATGAATCTGATTTAGTCGTATTACGCAGTGGCAATGTTAGCGATTCAAAAGTAGATCCTTTAGCGTTAGATCCTTTATATGAACTATTTATGCCTTGGGGAGAAGAATACAAAATATGGCATGAGTTTTGGTGGGATCCGTTAAGTGTTCAAAAAATAAAACTAGACGATATCCACTTATTATTCGATTTTTTACAAAACCCAACTTACTGGGCAATCGTTCCTGAATGGATTGCGAAAAAGGCAAATAAAAGCAGAGGGTTTTCGATTCAGTATTTTACTGATCCGCCACCAAAGTACACCTGTTACAGGCTTACTCATAAAAATCCAAGCTTGTCTAAGAGTTCTGCTATTGAGTTTTTTGATAATCAATTGAAAAAATGTATCTCTATGTCATGACAACGTCTTTATTTTTTATATAATGTATTCACAAATAAAACCCCTAGAATGTTACTTGCTCAACACTCTAGGGATTTCGCTTCTATATTAAATATAAATCTAACATATTATTACGTGGCGGATAGAAAACTCATAACTAAAATTGTTAATACTCCACCAATACGTGTAGTTACCTGTAAGAAGGGATACAATTGCATTCGATCACTTGCTTTTAGAACAGCAACATCTCCTGAACCTCCCATATCAGCTAACGAAAGTCCAGAGATGATGGAAGACTCAATGAAATGAAAACCAATTAGCCATCCAGCCAATCCGGCGATAATTGAAATAATCACTACAATAGTAACAATTAAGAAGATGTGTGATGGATCTGTAATGATTTGTAGGATACGGTCAATATCAATTAAGCTTGCACTTATAGCTACTAATATAGCTGGGATCCAAAGCTTACTTATAAAATTAAACCATACCTCTGCACAAACGGTGATATATTCAGGGAAAATATTCCAAACCTTTAATATTGCAGTTAAAATTATGATCCATACAAAAGTATGTAGTGCGGGGACAAGTTCACTTAGCAACATTCCTGCCATATATAATCCGCCAGCTACCATCATACCTATTCCGATATTGCGAAGTGATTCTAGCATACTTGTATCTTTTGTAGTTTTAAATCCTGCATCTTTTTTTCTAAGAGGATTCCCTTCTCCTGAGAATCCTTTTACAAACATGTTTTTATTTTTCTTCCCTAAAAAGTTAAGTACAGACGCTAATAGTATACAAATAATATTAGAAACGATTACTGCAGGTGCAAGAATATCGAAATAATCTACTGGCAAACCTCCCATATTATCAGCATAAATCTCCGAAAGCGGAATGGCCCCTGTAGTTATTCCGCTTGCCATAATCGGTGCCACTATCATAAGAATCGTTTGTTTAAATCCTATACCAAATAGTTGCCCTAGCAAACCACCCGCTAATGCTGCCAGTAATATCGTCGTTAATAAAGGAATTAACATTTTTAAAGCTACATTAATAAGAACTTCCTTTTTTATTCCTAATATACTTCCGACAATTAATCCTGCAACAATTAGGTTAGAGAATCCAAAACCACTATAGAAATCAGCAGCTAATTCAGCAGTTACTTCAGGCAAAATTCCGATATAAATTAGTAGAGAGGGTAGGAAGATGCAAAGTATAGTACCTCCTCCAAAATCAGAGAATTTTGGAATGGAATCCCCCATCCACATGAACAAACCACCTAAGCCCATCGTAATCATAAAACCAGTAATTAAACTAGAAGGAACGACATCAAGGTATAATCCTACTATTGCAGGTACTAATAGTAAAAGATATATTGGAAGTTTTATTCCGTAAATCTCTTGATTAAAATTATTATTCTTTCTTTTTGTATTCACAACATTTTCACTGCCCATTAATCCCACTCCTTTTTTAGATAAGTATTTCCCTAACAAACAAATTTTGATAGCGCTTTCTATTAATTGGAACGTATACTTGCTTTGATTTCTATTATCCATCATAAATATTAAGAATTATAATGTAAAACTAATATATTTGCTAATAAATATCAGAATATGTGATGTTATGATGTTTAGAATCTCATTGTAAGGAAAAAGAGCTATTCTCATAGTTAATTAGTTTGTAATTAAAAACATTGAATGCTATTATATATTCAATTCAAAGTAAATTCATCGGTATTATTGAATAATTGAATTGAGAGATAGACGTTGCTAGGAGGGGGATATAAACTGTTCTTAAAATAACTGAACAGATCATAATAGATACATAATTGATTGAGGATAATGGAGAGTAAACAATCATAGAAATTAAAAGTAGTAAAAATATCAACACGTGGAGTGTGGTTAAATTGAAAAAAGCATTATTATTTATTTTACTTATAGCTGGTTTATTGGTTATTTCTGCATGTGCTGGTGACGGAGCAGATGAATCAGAGAATGCAGAGGAACAAAAGGATCTGACAGTTGGATTAGCTGCAGAGCCAGTATCGCTGGATCCGCACGCTGCAAATGATGGTAACTCCTTATATGTGATGAATGCCATCTATGATACGTTGGTTGAACAAAACACAGATTTGGAGATTCAACCAGCTTTAGCTGAGAGCCTTGAACAAATTGAAGATACTGTCTGGGAAGCAAAGCTTAGAGAAGATGTTACGTTCCATGATGACAGTGCATTTAACGCGGAAGTAGTAAAAGCGAACCTGGATCGCGTTCTTGATCCTGATATGGGCTCACCGCTAGCCTTTTTATTCGATATGATTGATTCCGTGGAAGTAGTAGACGAATATACGGTACAGATTCATACAAAATATCCTTTTTCAGCATTGCCATCTCATTTGGCACATCCGGGCGGGCATATGATCAGTCTTGAGGCGATTGAAAAGGATAATGAAGCAATAGCTAATGGTGGAGAACCGTTTGCAACAGTTAATGAGAACCCAATCGGTACAGGATATTTCAAATATGATGACCGAACAAGTGGAGAACAAATAAAAGTTGTAAAAAATGAAGACTATTGGGGAGATAAGGCCGGTGTAAATTCGGTAACCTTTAAATTTGTCCCAGAGGATTTAACACGAATTGCAGAGCTGCAAACGGGTGATTCGGATATCATTTATCCAGTAAATACAAGCAATATTGACGAAGTGGATACGAATGAAGGTACACACGTTAAACAATCGGATAGCGCAAGTATGTCTTATCTTGGCTTCAATGTAGAAAAAGAACCATTTACAGATCCTAGGGTAAGACAGGCGATTGCAAAAGCAATTAATAAAGAAGAAATTATCGAAGGGGTACTAAATGGTGTGGCTTTACCAGCAAAAGGACCGCTCGCGCCTACCGTGTTTGGGTATGATGAGGATGTAGAGCCTATCGATTATAACATTGAGGAAGCAAAGGAACTATTAAAGGAAGCGGGCTATGAGGATGGTTTCAATGCGACAATCATGGCCTACGATACAAATACATCGGATATCGCGCAGGTTATCCAAGCAGAACTAAAAGAAATTGGTATCACTATTGACATTGAGATGACCGAAGTAGGAACTTATTTAGAAGTGACTGGTAATGGCGGTGTTGATATGTTTATCGGAAGCTGGGGGACTGTAACATTGGATGCGGATTACGGACTGTACCCGATGTTTCATTCAGCAAATGCCGGAAATCCAGGAAACAGGTCTTTTTATGCGAATGATGAGGTAGATGAGTTGCTGGAGGAGGCAAGACAAGAGGGAGCGGAAGAAGAAAGACTGCAACTATATAGTGAAGCACAACAAATAATTGTAGATGAAGCTCCAATCGTTCCACTTTACCATTCTGTATTGCTAGCTGGTTTAAGGGATGAAGTGAGTGGATTTTATCAGTATCCAAGTAGTTTCCCATTTTTGCGTGATGTAACGATTGATTGACAGATAAATTGAATTTTAAAATAACATTGACTTTTTCATCGTGAAGGTGTAATTTTAATACAATTGAATATTGAACTTCTTATCAAGAGAGGTGGAGGGATATGGCCCTTTGATACCTCGGCAGCGGGCTCAATTTATTGAGTACTGTGCCAATTCCATCAGACACTGGTCTGAAAGATAAGAAGAGGTGCCCTGAATTTATCTACCCTCTTCTTATGGAAGGGGGTTTTTGCTTTGTCTTTGTAATTGAATATTTGTTTGGAATAAGGTGATGTAAATATTAAGGGAGTGACTAGTTGTGACAGAATATGGTGTATGGACAATTATACTGGCATTAGGATATACATTTGCGCTCATATCGGCAGGGCAAATTGCCAAAAGACGTGTGACAAAGAAAGATAGTTATTTTGTTGGAAATCGGAATTTCAATAAATGGATTGTTGCGTTTTGTATAACTGGATTATTCTCGGGATCCACATTTATCTCTATTTTGGAGTTATCTTATTTAACCGGTATCTCCGCAATCTGGTATGGGGTGGCGGAAATGGTTCAAATATTTATTATTGCTTTGTTGATTATCCGTTCTTTCCGGAAAAAGATGCTTGTAACGGTTTCTGGTTTGATAGGAGATACGTATGGTAGAACGGCAAAAGGCTTATCAGGAGCAATTACTGCATTTGCCTTTCCCATGTGGTCCGTTGCCACGGCAATCGCATTTGCTTCTGCATTTCATGTGTTTACAGGTATTTCATTGAGTTTATCCGTTGCGTTTACTGCTATTTTACTTTTTATCTATTTACAAGCTGGTGGCATGTGGTCCATTGCCTTCACACAAACGATGAATATGTTTGCATTCGGATTAATGATCGTAATTGGAGTTGTTGCCTTTTTCATCAATCCCGGAATATCAGGTTTAGCTGCATTGAACATGGAGCGTCCAGAAATGTTTAACTTTGGAAGTGTCGGACTGCAAGTAATTGTCGTCTGGTTTGGGACGTTCCTCGTTAACGTCATTCTGGCTCAGGCTGCTTTCCAAATGGCATTATCCTCCCGCTCGCCAGAAGAGGGTCAAAAAGGACTTGTCATGGCTGGATTCATGGCGATTCCATTCATAGTCGGTGGCGTTATCTTCGGAATATCAGCTGCCACCGTTGTGCCGAATGCATCCACTGGACTTATCGCGATTCCCCAGTACTTGATGGAAGTCTTGCCTGCCCCATTAGTAGGTTTGTTTTTCCTTGGTGTATGGGGTTGTGCACTCGGATGGGGTGGACCTTGTCAGTTCTCAGGTGCCACAAGTCTCGGACGTGATGTGGGAAGTGCGATTAATCCAAATGCCACAGGGGACCAGCTTATTAAATATACGAAAATCTCGCTGCTGCTTTTAACCGGCCTGATGATTGCGTTTGGCTTATTGCGAACAGAGCAATCGGCATGGTGGAATGTATTTGCTTGGACGATACGAAATAGTGCCACGTTTGCACCGGTAGTAGCCGCATTATTCTGGCCGGTGGTAACGAAGCGAGCTGTAGTTGCTTCCTTGTTCACTGGATTTACTAGTGGACTGTTATGGTATTACCTGGGCGGCTGGCATCCACAGGAATTTTATCTAAACATACATCCGGTTTGGATTGGAAGCTCGGTTAATATCCTGACAATTACGTTGGTGACGTTGGCTAATAGAAGAACGAGTTTAAGATTGCGAAAAACAGATCGCTTTGGTTACTTGGGATTAATTGGAGGAGTAATTTTTACACTGGTTAATATTTTATACTTTGAACAGGCGTATAATAGTGGATTGTTTGGGTTGTTTATGTTTGTAGCTATATTGAGTTACTTTATAGCAGCAATTCGGTTTGTGAGGTTAGATGAGCGGGGAGCGGTAGTTGCAGAAGAACAGGAATACATTGCGTCCAACAGTTAAGAACATAACACCATTAAATTTCTAAAAGTTTATCTCCCGATTAATAGGGGTATAGATGATTTATCGCAATGAAAAGTAATGAGTAAAAGTGTTAATAGGGAATGGAGGTAGAATGAGTATGGATTTAATTATCACTGCTTTCGTTGTCTTGATTGGTGTCTTTGTATTAACCATTAGGGCGTTTACAGCAGTTTATAAAAATAGATTGAAGGATTCTAATTAGGAGAGAGATTTCTATTAAATAATGCATAAGGGCATCCTTCTTTAGGAGGAGGTCCTTTTTTGGGTAACCAAGTAGTACTGTGGTCTATTTATGACTAATCTACCGACATAATAAAAAGTTTAATAAAATTGCTAAAACATTCCTAAACCATGCCGATATAAATAATGAAGCGAGACACAAGGATGTGACTTGCTAAAAATTAAAAACATGGAGGTAGATTGATCATGATTATCAATCACAATATTTCTGCTCTTAACGCACATCGTCAATTAGGAGCAAACCAAGGTGCAACACAAAATTCATTGGAGAAACTTTCTTCAGGTCTTCGTATCAACAAAGCTGGAGATGACGCTGCAGGTCTTTCGATTTCTGAAAAAATGCGTGGTCAAATTCGTGGATTAGAAATGGCTGAGAAAAATGCTCAAGACGGTATTTCTATGATTCAAACTGCCGAAGGAGCTTTGAATGAGACTCATTCAATTCTTCAACGTATGCGTGAGTTAGCTGTTCAAGCTTCAAATGATACAAACGTGACAGATGATAGAGATGCAATTGGACAAGAATTGGCAGAACTTGGTAAGGAAATAACTCGTATAAAAGAAACAACACAATTTAACGAGCAAAATCTTTTAGATGGAACTGCTGGAGACGGAGCTGGAAGTGTTGTTTTCCAAGTTGGAGCTAACACAGACCAAACTATGACAGTTGATTTTGCTACAGCAGGAATAAATTTAACTGATATTGAAACAGCGGTAGGAACTTTAGATGGAACTAGTGTTGCTGATACAGCAACAGCAACAGCATTAATTGACACAATAGATACTCAAATTAAAAGTGTTTCATCAGGTCGTTCACTTCTAGGTGCGACTCAAAACCGTCTAGATCACACAATCAACAATCTAGGTACATCAGCAGAAAACCTAACTGCTGCAGAATCACGTATCCGTGACGTTGATTATGCCGAAGCTGCTTAAAGCTGAATGAGGCACAGTCGTCCTAACTGGTAACGGTTAGAGATTACGACCGGGTGAAATGCTGGAAAACCCTTAGAGCTCGTCTTACCACAACGCAGCTGGAAACAGTAATCGTGAAGGTTTGAAAAAAGATGAGATTGGGCAATCAGCAGCCGAGCTCCTGTGAGGAAACTTTGGAGAAGGTTCAACGACTAGAATAAACCACCTAACGTTTATGCTAAGGTGATGAAATTCGTAGGTGAATGATAGAGCCGCTAAGTCTATCAGAATCCGAAGTTCCCGGCCCCTACTAGAATTAGAGGGTGAAGATATAGTCTAGTCATTTGTTAAAGCAAATGTTCGCACGATGGCGAAAGAAATGATGGAGTTCACTAAGAACAACATTCTTTCACAAGCGGCACAATCTATGTTAGCTCAAGCTAACCAACAACCACAAGGTGTTTTACAATTATTACAATAAGATTAGCAAGTCTGGAAGAGACTCTAGCTTTGGCTAGAGTCTTTTTTAACAATACATATTTAAAATGTTAATGCATCAATAATTTCATTTTGCTCTTTAACATATTCATTCCAAATAGCGGTTGATACAATTTTTTCTATATGCAAATTATTGAAAAATTCATGGCTAATCTTAATTTTGTTCACTAGTGCTGAATCAATTAACTGATTAATGTATAATACCGCTAGGTTACTATACCAACCGAATCCGGTTGTGAATTTATCCATTAACATATGATTATTGCTTTTTGTAAGAATATAACTCTCAATTTTATTAATATACCTAAATCCATGTGCCATATCTTTTTCATTTATCTTTTTGTAACCCTTCATAAATAATACCTCCTTCTTGGTAATTAAGTATATTATAAATATATAGTTATTTATTGAGCAATGTTAGTTTTGAAGTGTGTAAGTACATATCAAAAGGCGCCTTGCTTATAGAACTTAAATATACATAGTTTTTGTATATTACCTCGTGATTTAGGGTTTTTCCTTTAAAATCTAGGGTGAGATAAATTTTCTTGAAAGGATAATTCAGTTATCCCACTTAGAGATAATCCTGTAACGTTGTTTAAGAAGTAAAGTCTCTTTAAATTTGATTGGCTCACAATTATTTGATAAGGTTTTGGCTCTATTTGCAATTGTTGTATCTTTGAAATGTACTTTTCATAGAAAAGACCAGATTTGTATATTTTTATAAGGTTATCCAATTTAACTAGCATTTCATTGATTTCTTTAGTTGGTTTTTTTATTTCTAGTTGTTTTGGCAAATACAAGGTCGTCCTTTTTGCTTTAATATCAAATGAATGATTAAAGCGATTGGGCATTTTTCTATGCATGCTTACATGCGTGAAGGGGGTAATTAGATGAAAAAAGTAATGAATTTGGTATTGATCATATAGAATGATACGGTTTTGATTGTCTAAGCGAAAAGATAAATAAAACTTGCTAGAAAGAAACTTGATCAATTGCTTATTTTCTAGTCGGGAGAAATTGTCCGTAGATAGAATGATTTTTAAAGGAACTCCATTTTTCTGTTTGAAATGCCCGTCGTCCATATACCACCACGCCAGCGATTCTACGGTAAAATACTTATAAAGCATATCAAAAGGTATCAACTTCTTGTTATCCTGATACCACGTATTTCTAAGAAAGGTAACAAGAGAGGAAGTCTTTGATTGAGTATAGTGAGACAGACTATATCCTTTTCTTAGACGAACATCTTTAATTTTTCTTAATTTAGGTGGGTTAAGGGGCAAATACGTTTTTAAACTATGAAAGCAGTGTATATTCCATTCGTAATCTTTAGCGGAATGTATAAATTGAAAACGTGGTTTTCTGCCCTCTTGTTTAGTAAGACATCCATCGCCAAGTAGCTTTCCAATTACTTGCGCTTTGAAGAAGGATGATGTATCAATCCAACTTTTTTCACTGTCCATGAATTTCATCCTCTCTATTTGAGAATACATGTTCTTATATGATATAACTATTTTCTCACAAATAAATTGTTATAGCTATGGTTGAACACTCTTATTTATATTGGAATGTATAATAAATACCTTTTCTTTATAATTGAAATGAAAGATCAATATTTGTAAGCGAATTAACGTTCAAATATACTAAGTCAATATATATGTTAGCCCAAGCGGTTTCTGTTACTTTACTACAAATTAAAGGAGACCAAACTCGTGAGCATTCCACACTAGAATCAGTCTGTTTTAACAAGCTAAGACTAGAGGTTGGAGATGTTATTTAAGTATAAATGTCTGTAATAATAATTTGGAGCTGATTCAAATAGATAGACGTTAAGACATCGAGATTGTTTTGCGCGAGTGTGACCATATACTTGTGGAAACAACAACCAATCTCTATTACTCTTCAATCTACCCTTGACCCACCACCCGCCAACCTGCTATCATTTCCCTATTATCTAAAAACAAATAGCTACATCTTGTATAAGTCCAGGAATATGGCTTGGACGTTTCTACCAGCTACCATAAATAGCTTGTCTACAAGGGATGGGAATGTATTTTTCTATACCTTTTACTGTTACTTTGGCTGCTGGAAAGAAGTCAAGGTTTTTTATATACAAAAGTAGCAAATGGGAGATACTGCACATCATGAAAAACTTTTTTGGTTTTACAGAAAGAAATACATCCTATAAACAGGAAGTTTTCGCAGGGCTGACAACGTTTCTTTCCGTATCGTATATTTTAGTCGTAAACCCGCTTATTCTTAGTCAAGCAGGGATGGATCGGGGGGCTGTGTTTACAGCTACTGCACTTACTGCAATCATTGGTACATTACTTATTGGGCTGCTTGCAAATTATCCAATTGCTATTGCGCCTAGTATGGGGCTGAATTCATTCTTTACCTTTTCGGTTGTTATCGGGATGGGGATTGAATGGCAAGTAGCTTTGACTGGTGTCTTTATTGCGGGAATTATCTTTATGATTTTAAGCTTGATGAAAATCAGGGAAAAGATTATTAATGCGATTCCGGAGGATTTAAAACATGCGATTGCTGCTGGAATTGGTTTTTTCATTGCGTTTATCGGGTTTAAAAATGCAGGAATTATTGTTGCTAATCCAGATACGTTTGTTTCGATTGGTGATTTAACTTTACCTGGAACAGCATTAGCTATCGTAGGCCTCGTCATCACAATTATTATGCTTGTTCGTGGTGTGAATGGGGCAATTTTTTATGGGATGGCGATTACAACGATTATTGGAATGCTTGTTGGATTAATTAAAATTCCATCCTCGATTATCGGTACGATTCCGAGTCTTGAACCAACATTTGGTGCTGTGTTTATGAATTTGGATGCAATATTTACACTTGATGTATTAGCAGTAATTTTCACCTTTTTATTTGTTGCCTTTTTTGATACAGCTGGTGCGTTAATTGCACTTACGAGCCAAGCGGGAATCATGAAAAACAATAAGATTCCAAAGATAGGAAAAGCATTGCTTGCGGATTCTTCAGCTGCTTCAATCGGAGCAATATTGGGGACATCTACACCTGCAACAAGTGTTGAATCCTCATCAGGAATTGCGGTGGGAGGAAGGACTGGATTTACATCGATCATCATTGCACTTTGCTTTGCGATTGCATTATTCTTTTCACCAATTCTAGCTGTTATAACGACAGAAGTTACTGCTCCTGCCTTAATTATTGTTGGGGCATTAATGGCGATGGATATTCGGAATATTAACTGGGGTAAAATCGAAATTGTTATTCCAGCATTTTTGACGATCATTATGATGCCATTAACTTCCAGTGTGGCTATGGGTCTTGCATTTGGATTTATCCTTTATCCATTATCGTCCCTTGCGCAAAAGCGTTATAAAGAAATACATCCGATTATGTATGTGCTTTGCTTGTTATTTATTTTATATTTTATCTTTATTGCATAGCGAATTAAAATAAACCTCAGGGTTCAGACACCCTGAGGTTTAATGTATTTAGTGCACATACCGTTTCCGTTTCAATACTACCTGCCAAAGTCCTCGCATTTCACCAATCGCGATTGCTCCTAGAATCAGCAAAACCCCAAACCATCTAGATGGAGCAACATATTCTGCTAATCCAATGTATGCAACGACTACTGATACAGGAAGCTCAATTGCACCAAGGATAGTAGCTAAGCTTGATGGTAGATGTGGCGTCGACATGGCAAACATGAGTGGTGTTAAAATCAGTCCGCATAGCGCAAGTGCTCCTGCATAGATCCAGATGCTTCCACTGCTTAAGACATTGGCATTTAATGTCATGTGCGGAGGAAATAGAATAAAGATTAATAGAGCAGCACCTGTTACCATAATTGGGGAACGAATCGTTGCTGGAACATCAACTGCTACACGTCCACTGACAATAATAAAAGCGGAATAGGTAAATGCAGAGCCGATTCCAAGCAGGAAGCCAATAAGTGTTATCTCGCTTAATCCGCCATTAAAGACATCTGCTGCGAATAATACACCAACTAATGTTAGTGCAACAGTGAGCAATGTCTTGCCACTTGGTTTTCGACGATAAATGATCCATTCAAACAATACCCCAACCCATACGAATTGGAATAATAAAACAACAGCTAGTGATGCTGGCAGATATTGCATGGAGCCATAATAAAGGACACTTGTTAAACCGGTGAAGCTTCCTGCTGCCATGAGTGAGAGTACGGTTTTGAAAGAAAGCTTTTTAACTGCTTGTGGGTTTCGTTTGATGGCAAATAACCCTATTATCCAGAGGACTGTAAAAGCGATGATTGCTTGTATAACATTGATTTCATTGAGGCTCCAGCCGGCAGCAAAACCTAATTTTATAAATAACGGGTTTAATCCAAAGAAAAAAGCTCCTAAAGAGAAAATAATAATCGCATGGTGTCTTTTCATATAATTTCCCCTCCGTTACGATTAAAAATAATATAATATGAATTGTATTTAAAGAAGACCATCTTATCTATTATAGCATAGCTTCGTGGGTATTTGGATACTACTCACTGTTAAGAATTGCTGGCAAGAGGAGGGGATAATATCAAATTATAGTTAATTGGAGTTTTTTTCTAAATTGGAGGGGCACGTTTTGTAAAACGAAAACGAGGATAAGGCATAGCCTCTTCCTCGTTTAGAAGTTTAATAAGGTGCTTTACTCAACTCCGCTAAACCTCTCGAACGACCGTCCCGGCAACCTCGTCATGCGGTAATACGGAACCATCTTCACCTTCAAATGCTTTTCGGTCCTTCATGTATTTAAACGTACTTAATGAATCACGGTAAGCCATGCGTTTAATGATTTGACCAGATGTTAGCTCAGAGCCGTTCTCATTTTCAAGGGCTAGTCCCATTGTTTTATACCCAAGTGTTTGACCGCAAGTTTTTAGTTGTGCATATTCCAAAGACCACATCACAAGAGTTGGAGTAACGAGCGCATGGAAAGCTTCATTTTTAATTTTCTTCTTTAATAAATATTCGACACCGACTGACGCGACACCTGAAATAACACTGTCGATTAAAACCGCTTTTGTACGTTTTTTTGTAATTGCCTTCACAGAAATTCCCCCTGTAAATTTAGTTGTTTCTATTATGTACGAGTACTGCAAGGAAAGGTTTCGCTTTATCGTGAGAAATTTGTTGTTTAATGTTTTTTATCGTGGGATGCAGCTCCTGAACGATCATCAATCCTCACAATATGCCTTATACCAATGGAAAGGCTGAATTTCAGCAAGTGCTTTAAAAGTGATATCTCCACTTGTTGTAGTGATTGCGGCTTTCGTCGTTGGTCCCCAATAAAATAGTCTTTCCTGACATACCCCACAAGGAGTTAATGTTTTAAATGAGCTATTTTCATCATCCCTTACGACACAGATGCTGTGGGTGATTTTTGTATTTAGCTTGTGAGCCTCTAAAATCGCGCCGGTTTCAATACATAATTCAGTGGAAGCGTTGATAACGTCAGGTGCAACACTGGTAAGGATTTCTCCATCATCTGTATACATCGCCGCAGCACCACCCCAGCCAGTGGGGTATCTCTTGACAATTAATTCGGTGGCTGCTTGGTAAAGTGTCCGTTCTAAATTCAATTGTTTCCCTCCTCTCCTTATATAATTAAAGCATAAATGTTGCGCTTCGTTAGGAAAGTACTATCTTATTTGAAAAAAGACTTAGAAAGTCCAGTGGAAAATCGAAACAAGTATGAGTGAAAGTAAATAATTACCGGTGAGAGAAAACGCAAGTACTTGAAGAATTTATGAAGTTGTCGAAAGAAGAATTGGATAAGTGCTGTAATTGCCAAATTCAAATTTTGATGAGGAGGCAAGCTTGGTTTCGAACAATGGAAGAAGTATGAAACAATTGGAGTTGCAAAGGGGCTGATATCCAAAGAAATATATATAAGCAACGTTGCGAAAATAACAGCTTTGAACAGAAAAGGTAGAGCGCCTTGAAAAAACGAGAATTAATATAGAAGAAATCCAAGATCAATTAAAAAGCTCTCATAACACTGCTAAGAAAGCCCCTTCCGACAGATTCGGTAAAAATAATAAAGCCCGATAAACACAACAAGACCCAGTAAAGTTAACTGAAGATAATAGTTCGCCCCGCTACCAAGTAAATCAAGCGGGCTGCTTGTGCTTGGAGGATTTGCAAGATATAAATAGTTGGATTTTATATTAGGATTAACAAAAAAACCAATGATACCTGCGTATACTAATAAATAACCATACGCTTCAAACGTGGATTTTAACGTTAATTGGACATCATTTATGAGAACTAGAAATAGTGGTGCAACGAAAGAAATCGTAATATGATGGATGAAAAAAATAAAGAAACGAAAATTTGGGAAATCGTATGGAAGCTCTGGTGTGAGCAGTGCTAGAAAAGGTGGAATAAATCCAATAAAAAATGTAATCGTAATTAACTTTTTATGTTGTGTTATAAGTGCAATTGCTCCTACTATGCTGGCGATACTGCATAGATGAAGTGGTAGTTGCTCCTTCATACTCCAAATGCCATTGGTTGCTGCCCATACTTGATAGGAGAGTTCCGCTAATATTAATATGCTAAATAAAACCCACCGTAAAGTGTGGTACTGTTTTTTATTGATTTTTTTGTACGTGAAAATGAGCGTAAGCAATACAATAAAATAGATGAGAATTATCGTAATATGACTTGTTCCGAACGCCGTAAAGGGCTCGCCATCTAAGGTTCCAAACCATTCCTTCATCCATATCCATCCTTTCTAAAAGTTAAAAAGACGCTTTGAATCATGGGCTGATAGCAAAGCGTCTTATTACATTTAATTAAGAAAGCATAAAAATTATGCGACTTTATTTATCACGAAGGATAGTTACGGCTATGAAACGCTATAAATAGAATGACGCTTATACCTCTAGAAGCTATATGCTTGCAATTCATTCTCCGTTTTAGCCACCAATAATATGGAATCCAGAATCAACATGAAGTACTTCACCTGTCACACCACGTGAAAGATCACTAATAAAGAATAAAGTTGCGTCACCAACTTGATCTTGATCGACATTGCGACGAAGTGGTGCTTTTTCTACAATAACATTTGCTTTTTCGTTAAAGCCGGATACACCTTTAGCTGATAATGTACGAATTGGACCAGCAGAAATAGCGTTAACGCGGATGTCATATTTACCTACATCTTCTGCTAGGTAGCGGACGCTTGCCTCTAAGGAAGCTTTTGCAACACCCATGACATTGTAGTTTGGAATAACACGTTCAGACCCTAGATACGATTGTGTTACGATACTTCCGCCTTCGGTCATCAACTCTTTTGCTGCTTTCGTAACGGCAACAAGTGAGTAAGCACTGATTTCCTGTGCTATTAAGAAACCATCTCGGGAAGTGTCCGCATATTCTCCTTTTAATTCTTCGCGTTTTGCGAATGCAACTGAATGTACTAGACCATGAATAACGCCTACTTTTTCTTTAATCTCTTGGAATGCTTCTTGAATACTTTCATCACTAGCAACATCACAGGAAACGACTAGCTTTGGCTCGATATCGTTTTGTTCCAATAATTTAACCAACTTTTGGTGTGAACGTTCCTGTCTATTTGTAAAAATTAAGTTTGCTCCAGCATTATGAAGTGATTTTGTAATTCCCCAAGCAATACTTCTTTCATTGGCAACACCCATTATAACAACGTTTTTTCCTTGCAGTAGATTTGACATAATAAACCTCCATCAAAATATCTTTTTTCTATTATAACCTATTAGGACCTGGTGATGAAACTAAAATAAAAATCCGAGTAACTTCTTACAATATCTAGCATAATCTAGCATAAATTCCGTTTGTAATATTCTTTTTATTGTCTTGGAAACCTTAATATATAAGGGGTGTTGCGACTTTTTATAAAAAAACGTAAAAAAAATCAAATTTACCCTTTACAAACATTTCATTCCTGGTTATAATAAAATTCGTCAGTCTGCGACAGGGTGTTTCAAAGTTGTCGTTATAGCTGACTTGAAACCAAAGTATGGCCCGTTGGTCAAGCGGTTAAGACACCGCCCTTTCACGGCGGTAACACGGGTTCGAATCCCGTACGGGTCACCAATATGGAGGATTAGCTCAGCTGGGAGAGCACCTGCCTTACAAGCAGGGGGTCGCAGGTTCGAGCCCTGCATCCTCCACCATTTGCCGGCCTAGCTCAATTGGTAGAGCAACTGACTTGTAATCAGTAGGTTGGGGGTTCAAGTCCTCTGGCCGGCACCATTTTTCGGTATAAGATTAAAGAAATGGTTCATAATATGGAGGGGTAGCGAAGTGGCTAAACGCGGCGGACTGTAAATCCGCTCCCTCAGGGTTCGGCAGTTCGAATCTGCCCCCCTCCACCATTTGTATTGTTGGGCTGTAGCCAAGCGGTAAGGCATCGGGTTTTGATCCCGTGTACCCTAGGTTCGAATCCTAGTAGCCCAGCCATTTTTTATTTTTTTAGGATTGTTCAAATAGTCCGGTAAAAATGACACGTCGAATTTCTTCGTTGGTTTGCTTTTCCGCTACTCACGTATTAATTGCATACGTTCCGTTGCTCAAAGCTGCACCGCCTCGAAATTCTTGGTCCTT
Organism: Oceanobacillus sp. FSL K6-0127; assembly: GCF_037983385.1. Taxonomy (NCBI): domain Bacteria; kingdom Bacillati; phylum Bacillota; class Bacilli; order Caryophanales; family Bacillaceae; genus Oceanobacillus; species Oceanobacillus sp. FSL K6-0127. The sequence goes on from NZ_CP150287.1 coordinate 790,172, forward strand.
TTCATCCTCCATTTGAACTTACATTTTAGGGTTATTTACAAGCTAGCTCTAACGAACACATTTCGTTTTCTACATGAGCCATTAGCTCAGTCGGTAGAGCATTTGACTTTTAATCAAAGGGTCGAAGGTTCGAATCCTTCATGGCTCATCATTTTAACATTATCCAATATTGGATTATATACAGCAGAGATAAAATAAACAAGGTCGTTGTGATAGATGCATACTACCTTGTTTATTTGCATTTTATGTGAATTTTTAACATAATAGATACAGTGAATTTAATTTTAGCGTAGCATTTTTTGGCAATGGGAGCAGGTAGCTTCTAATGAAAAAAACTACGATATCGTGTTATAATTTATTCAATGAAAAATGTAACGATTGAAGTATTGTTTTTTTATATAATCAATATTAAAGGATGATCCAGGATGAAATCTTCCAGAATCCCCGGTTTCTATAATATGTCTGTTGTACAACGACGAGAGCTTTTAAAAGATAATTACCATTTTTCTCCGGAAGAATGGAATAATCTATATAGGAAAGAACCTCTATCTACAGAAACTGCAGATAAGATGATAGAGAACGTGATTGGAACATTTCAACTTCCGTTGGGGTTGGGGTTGAATTTTCTTATAAACGGGAAAGAATATATAGTGCCGATGGCTGTTGAAGAAGCTTCTATTATTGCATCTGCCAGCCATATCGCTAAAATTGTCAGAAGTGCCGGTGGATTCCAAACGGAGGCAACGGAACGCGTGATGATTGGTCAAATTCAAGTAGTTGGCTGCTCTGATTTTCAAGCTGCAAAGCAAGCAGTGCTTCATGCAAAGAAAACACTAATCCAAGCAGCAAACGCAGCTTACCCAAGTATTGTTGCTCGTGGTGGCGGTGCACAAGACATGGATGTTCGTATTCTGAATGAAGCAGCGGATTCTGCCTATAGTCAGATGCTCGTCATGCATATGCATATCAATACGTGTGATGCAATGGGAGCGAATATCATCAATACAATGGTTGAATCAATTGCACCAATTGTCGAAGAATTAACGGATGGAAAAGTCTATTTACGAATTTTGTCAAATTATGCCGATGAATGTTTGGCACGGGCACGATGTGTTATCCCTCCTGCATTACTTGCAACAGGTGATTTTTCTGGGGAGGAAGTACGTGATGGGGTGATCCATGCGTTTGAATTTGCTGCATCTGATCCGTATCGTGCTGTTACGCATAATAAAGGTATTATGAATGGAATTGACCCGGTTGTTATTGCGACTGGGAACGATTGGAGAGCCGTGGAAGCTGGTGCCCATGCATATGCTGCAAGGAATGGCAGCTACGGCTCGATGACAACTTGGTCAAAGGATGAAGCAGGTAATTTGGTTGGAGAAATTGAATTACCGATGGCTATTGGAACAGTCGGTGGAGCAACACGAGTGCATCCATTAGCGAAGCTTTCATTATCTATGATGCACATTGAATCAGCCAAAGAGCTTGCCCAAGTGATTGTGGCAGTTGGATTGGCGCAAAATCTCGGAGCTTTGAAGGCATTAGCTACTGATGGTATCCAAAAGGGCCATATGGCTTTACACTCTCGCTCTGTTGCGATCGCGGCAGGAGCTACTGGGGAGATGATCGATATCATTGCAGAACAACTAGTTGAACAAAAACAAATCCGTGTCGGAAAAGCTAAAGAATTGGTGGAACAGTATACAAAATGAGTGCAGAAAAAGTAACAACTTCAGAAAAAACAGCTATTGGTATAGCTCATAGTAAGCTAATTTTGATTGGAGAGCATGCGGTTGTACACGGACAACCAGCAATTGCCATTCCATTTCCATTAATTGGTGTTGAAACAGTTATTGAACGTGTACCAGGGTCGGTTAAAATGGATAGTTCTTTTTACCATGGACCATTACATTTAGCGCCGGAATCCTTACAAGGAATCGTCCAGTGTGTTGAAGCGTCGCTAGAATATTTACAAATCCCTTGTAAAGACCTGCTGATTCGAATTAATTCCTCTATTCCGCCTGGAAAAGGGTTAGGCTCGAGTGCATCTGTTGCAATCTCTGTGATTCGGTCATTATTTGACTTTGCTGACCGAGAATGTACGGACGTCGAGCTGTTGGAGCTTGCAAATGTAGCGGAGACGTATGCACATGGGGCTCCAAGCGGGCTTGATACGCTCACCATTACATCTCGTTCTCCAGTTTGGTATAAGAAAGAAAACCCAATTGATTACATTGACCTTGGAGAGGATTTTCACTTTATTGTTGCTGACTCTGGAAGAGTTGGTGACACACGTACATCCGTAGAATCCGTTGCGAGGCTTCTCAAGTCAGCACCGAAGCGAATTCAGCGAAAAATGGATCGAATTGGTGAATTAACCCATCAAGCAAAGCATGCACTAGAGCGTGCGGGTAAACATTTCCTTGGACATCTATTAAATGAAGCGCAAAAGGAATTAGAAGCACTTGGCGTTAGTGATGCTGGTTTGAATAAATTAATTTATTTTGCTCGGAAAGAAGGAGCTTTAGGAGCCAAATTAACAGGCGGGGGCAACGGTGGCTGCATTATCGCGCTTGCCCAAAATGAAGTACATTCGAAATTGCTTGCAGAGAAGCTAAGAAAGTATGGCGCGACAGCAGTGTGGCCATTTGTATTGAAAAAGCAGAAATAGGAAGAATAGAGAGACAAGGGAGATAAAACGATGAAAGCTACAGCAAAAGCACATACAAATATTGCTTTAATTAAATACTGGGGAAAGCGTGATGAACGGCTGATTTTACCTACTAACAGCAGTCTTTCCCTAACATTGGATGGCTTTTCAACAACAACTACTGTAGCTTTTCAGGAGGGTTTATCTGAAGATCTATTTATGCTCGATAATCAGCTTGTAGAGGGTGAGGCATTCCGTCGCGTGACGAAATTCCTTGATTTGATCCGCCAGCTTGCAGGAAAAGAACAGTTATATGCTAAAGTGAATTCAATCAATGATGTTCCAACTGCAGCTGGGTTTGCCTCATCCGCTTCTGGTTTTGCGGCACTAGCGGCAGCGGGTACAAAAGCAATCGGATTAGATTTGGATGATCAAGCATTATCCCGTCTTACACGTCAAGGTTCGGGATCGGCTTGTCGTTCTATCTATGGCGGTTTTGCAGAATGGGAAATGGGTGAACAAGCAGATGGTTCGGATTCGTTTGCTGTTCCGATTGCTCCAGCCCGGCATTGGGATGTTCGTGTTGCTGCTGTTGTCCTTTCGTCTACAATGAAAAAAGTCTCGAGTCGTGCTGGGATGAAGCGAACGGTGGAGACATCTCCGTTTTATTCAGGCTGGATAGATAGTATTCCAAACGACTTGAAACAAATAAAGGAAGCAATTGAAGGGAAAGATTTTGAGAAAGCAGGAAGTATTGCTGAGGCAAATTGCCTCAAGATGCATGCAACGACACTAGCTGCGAACCCTCCATTCACGTATTGGCATGATACGACAATGCGTGTGATGCATGCCATTCAAGACATGCGAGCAGATGGAATTCCAGCATATTTTACGATTGATGCTGGACCAAATGTCAAAGTCCTTTACTTGCCGGAGGATGAAGCACGTGTTAAGCAAAGACTTTCTGAAATATCCGGTGTTTCGGATGTGATTTTAAGTAAACCAGGGCAGGGAATAAGCTATCTTTAGGGGTTGGAACGTCTTGGATAATACATCAATGACTATAAAAGTACCAGGGAAATTAATGATTGCCGGAGAATTTGCTGTTCTTGAGCCATATCAAAAACTAGCGGTTACAGCTGTAGACCGGTTTGTTTATGCTTCAATTGAACAAAGTGAAAGAAACACGCTAACATTGCATGATTTCGACCTCGAGGAATTGGAATGGTCGTACGAAGCGGAGGAAGTGAAAATCCATTCGGATGACAAAAGAACGCAATTCGTATGTGATGCAATGACGGTTGTTTATACATACTTAAAAGAAAATAATGTCCAACCGGGAAAGTTCCACTTAGCGATTCGCAGCGAATTGGATGACAGGTCTGGTATTAAATATGGGCTAGGGTCAAGTGCAGCGGTTGTAACATCTGTAATCACGGCTATACTTAATAAATTCCATGTAGAAAAGCCTGCATCAGAGCTTGTTTTTAGACTTGCGGCTATTTCTCATGTGAAAACACAAGGAAATGGTTCAGGCGCAGACGTTGCTGCTTCATCCTTTGGCGGCATGCTGCAATATGCATCGTTTCAAGCAGAGTGGCTGTTGGATGCATATAAGAATCGAAATTCAATAACAGATTTAGTAGAAAGCACATGGACGTATTATGACGCAAAATCGATACAAATGCCGAAAAATGTCTATTTTTGTGTAGGTTGGACTGGTAAGCCAGCATCGACCTCGAAGCTTGTCGACCGAATTTTACAATTGAAATCAGATAATCCAGAAGCCTTCCAGCGCTTTTTGAATGCAAGTAAATTGGCAGTAGATCAATTTTTGCAAGGGATGGAGAATGCTGATGTGGAGCTTTTATTAAAAGGTGTAAAACAAAATAGAGTGGCGTTAGCAACTGTTGGTAAGGATGCGGATACACCGGTTGAAACGCCCTTGCTCGGCACACTATGTGATTTGGCAGAGTCCTTGGGCGGAGCGGGTAAGCCTTCAGGAGCCGGCGGAGGAGATTGTGGTATTGCTTTTATGCCATCGAAACAACAAGCTGATGAATTGATGAAAGCTTGGGAGGAGGCAGGCATTAAAGCCTTAAGCCTACAATCGTATCAATATGGCGCTAATATTATAATAGAATAGATGGGGAATTTGATCACTTTATATTTAATTTTTGCCCAAATAAAAAAGACATTCATTTCCTGCTCCGATGGAGAGCACTTTGATGTCTTTTTTTACCCTATTTGTATCATCTTTATCTAGTAGTGCTTTTGATACGTATTAATTAATTGGTCTAACTTAACACTTGATGCGATAACAGCTTCAGAAGTCAGGTCATGTGTTATAGAAAGTGAAATCATTTCTTCGCGGCATTCTTCAATTTTTTCAATTAAATGATCTTTATTCACAATTCTGTCCTCCTATCTAGTATACTATAATAGAAAAATACCCGAATTATTGCAACAGTAAACGTCTGTGAACATTTTGTGTCTTTTTGATAAAATATTATTTGTACGATTACTTTAGATGAGTTCGATAATTGCCAAGCCTTGGGGCACATGACTTAGTGGGACTATGCAGTGCAGGTAGGAATGTTTTATACTTTTTGTTAAATAAAGTTTGAAACCTTTTTGCTAGATAATCGTATAACAAGTACCGCATAGTAAGCGGAGGTAACCTGATGGATCAATTTATAATAGAAAAAATAAAACAAGTTAAAAAAGGAGATCAATCTGCATTCGCGGATGTCGTTTCCTTTTATCAAGATAAGATATACCAGCATTGTTTGCGGATGCTTGGTAATGCACATGAAGCAGAGGATATGGCGCAAGAGGCTTTTATTCGTGCATATGTGAATATCCATTCGTTTGATGATCGCAGAAAGTTTTCTACATGGTTGTATCGGATTGCGACGAATTTGACAATCGACCGGATCCGTAAACGAAAGCCAGATTATTATCTGGATGCAGAGATCAGAGGAACGGAAGGGTTGGATATGTATTCCCAGCTGGCGAGCGAGGAGCGGCTACCTGGTGAGCAAGTTGAAAGCTTAGAATTACAACGCTATATTCATCACGAAATTTCCCAGCTTCCAGTGAAATATCGAAGCATTATTATGTTGCGTTACCTGGAAGAGTTTTCCCTACAAGAAATAAGCGACATCTTAGATATACCTTTAGGAACGGTGAAAACCCGTATTCATCGTGGGAGAGAAGCTTTAAGAAAAAGGCTTCGTCATGTGTAAAGGAGTGTGAAACACTTGAAATGTAATAAAGAATCGGTTGAATTGATGCATAAATATTTGGACGGTGATCTTTGTAAGGAGGAAGAGATACAGCTAAGGACACATCTGGAAACTTGTGAAGCTTGCCAACATCATTTCCATGAACTAAAGCGTACGATTACATTGATTAAAAGTGCGGAGCATTTCGCGGCGCCTAACGACTTCACGCAGAAAGTCATGGATAGACTTCCGACCGAGAAGAAACGTGTAACCTATAAGCGATGGTTTAAAACGCACCCGGTACTCACCGCTGCAGCAATATTCTTCGTATTAATGATGACTGGAATGTTTGCTTCTTGGAGTGAGGATGGTCAATTAGTTGTCTCAAAACAAGAAGAACTAGTCATTCAAGGAGATACGGTAATTGTACCAGAAGGAGTAACCGTTCCGGGTGACGTACTTGTTAAAAATGGGAAATTGCTAATTAAAGGTACAATTGATGGGAATGTGACATTAGTGAATGGAAAGCTGATAAGCGATGATGAAACGCTAAATGGAGATGGACTCATGGCTTCAGCTGGCGGCGTCAATGGCGAATTAGAAACAGTTGATCAGATGTTTGAATGGATGTGGTATCAACTGAAGAGCTTTTTTAGTGGCGTTTTTTCCTTTTAAACATGTTAAAATAAACCCAGGTAAGGTGGGAAATCTTATCTGGGTTTTTGCCTTCCTAAAGTAATATGTTTTAGCAATATTGTGTTATAATAGATAACGTTCCTATCTTTTGAAAATCAAGCTACATAAGCGTGCTTGTTTTAGTTGAGCGTATAATTAGAATAAATTTTTATTGCAAAAGGATGTGTGCACATGCTTGATGGGGGATTCGATGTAATAGATCTGCTAAGAATAGGCGTAGATATAGCTCTCGTCTGGTATGTATTATATAAATTAATGATGCTGATTAGAGGTACAAAAGCAATCCAGCTTTTAAAAGGGATTGCCGTTGTACTTGTGGTCTGGCTTTTGAGTATATTATTGAATTTACAAACCATGCAATGGCTGACGAATCAAGCCATTTCTTGGGGTTTAATTGTAATCATCATTTTATTCCAGCCGGAGCTACGGAGGGCACTCGAGCAGCTTGGCCGGGGAAACCTTTTTGCTCGGAGTGTAAAGTCAGAAGAGGAAAAGATGCAACAAGAAATCGATGCGATAGTACAGTCGTGTAGCTACATGGCGAAACGTCGAATTGGTGCATTAATTTCGATTGAGCGGGAGACAGGTATTGGTGATTATGCTGAAACAGGTATTGCGATTAATGGAAAATTGACGCATCAGTTGCTAACAAATATTTTTACTCCGAATACACCTTTGCATGATGGTGCTGTCATCATTAAAGAAGGGGAAATCACCGCAGCTGCTTGTTATCTTCCTTTATCAGAAAGTCCATTTATTTCGAAGGAGCTAGGGACGAGGCACCGTGCAGCAATGGGGATCAGTGAGGTTACCGATGCATTGACAATTATTGTTTCAGAGGAAACAGGTGCAGTTTCCTGTACAAAGAACGGAGAACTTCACCGAGATATTGATCAGGACAATCTTCGTACGATGTTAGAAGCCCATTTATCCCTAAATCAAAAGGCTTCTGAGAAAAAGTCGTGGAAACGAAGGGGGAACAAGAATGGATAATTGGTTTAAGAGTAAATGGTTTGTCCGACTTGCTTCTTTAGCTTTTGCGGTGTTCTTGTATATATTTGTGAATGTTACAGTTAATTCTTCACATTCTGATCCAACTTTTTCTGGTAGGTCTGAACAAACACAAACACTTGATGATGTTCCGGTCGAAATACGAATCGATGAAGCAAATTATGTGGTTAGTGGTGTACCAGAGTTTGTTACGGTTAGCTTGCAGGGGAATCCTGGAAACCTGACCCCCCTTATTTTTCAACGTAATTTTGATGTGTATGTTGACTTGCAAGGATTAGAAGAAGGCGATCACGAGGTGAAATTGGAGCACAATATCTCCAATGATCTTACTGTCTTTATCGAGCCAAAGACGATTGAGGTTACGATTGAAGAAAGAGCGAGCGAAGAGTTTGCTGTTGTTGCTGATTTTATTAATGAAGACAAAATGGCACCTGGATACGAGCTGGTTGATTATACGCTCGACCCACCTACAGTTACGATTACAAGCTCAAGGTCCGTTATTGACCAAATCGGTATTGTTAAGGCCTATGTTAATTTAGAAGGACTGGATAGTTCAATAAATAATCGCGAGCTGCCTGTAAATGTGTATGATACACAGGGGAATGAGTTAACAGTCCGAATAGAACCAGAGAATATACAAATATCAGCCGAAGTTGATAACCCAAGTAAGTCGGTACCTGTATCAGTCGAGACAACAGGAGAACTGCCAGAAGGTTATGCATTAAATTCTATTTCTGCTAATGTAGATGAGGTGGAGGTTTTCTCCACGAGTGAAGTACTTGAAGGAATTTCTGAACTTGAGACAGAGGCAATTGATTTATCCGAAATCACCGAATCTGGTACAATAGACGCGCAACTGTCATTACCGGAAGGTGTAAATGTTCCCGATATGGAAACAATTGAGGTAACAGTCGATGTAGAACAGACACGTGTTTTGGAAGGACTAACAATTGAAGAAGAAGGGCTGACGAGTGGCCAAGCAGTTACTTTTGTTGAACCTGATGCCGCCGAAATGGATATTACGGTTACGGGTGACGAAGCCGATATAAAAGAACTAACAGCTGAGGATATTCGTATATTCATTGATTTAAGTGATCTGGAGCCTGGAGAGCATCAAGTTCCAATTACGATTGAAGGGCCAGATACTGATAATATAACGATTACTGGAGAATTTGAAGAAGCTACAATTGAGATTAGCGAAGTGGAACCTGAGTAATGAAATCATTTGTAAGCAGATAGCTGAATTGGATGTAAGTTAAAGGAGAGGTAACGAATGGGAAAATATTTTGGAACGGATGGTGTGAGAGGCGTAGCCAATAAGGATCTAACACCAGAATTAGCATACAAGCTAGGACGTTATGGTGGTTACGTTTTGACGAATGGAATGGAAAGACCTCGCGTTGTTATCGGACGTGACACCCGAATTTCAGGCCATATGCTGGAAGGAGCTTTATTAGCAGGGCTCTTATCCATCGGCGCAGAAGTAATGCGACTCGGAGTAATTTCGACACCAGGTGTTGCCTATTTAACGAAAGCAACTAGTGCACAGGCTGGTGTTATGATTTCAGCGTCGCATAACCCTGTTGAGGATAACGGAATTAAATTTTTTGGACCAGATGGCTTTAAATTGACAGATGAGCAAGAAGCAGAGATTGAAAAGCTAATGGACACAGAAGATACCCTACCTCGTCCTACAGGTGCTGGTGTTGGTATTGTCACCGATTATTTCGAAGGCGGACAAAAGTATCTTTCCTATTTGAAGGATACAATTGATAATGATTTTGAAGGCTTTCAAATCGCAATTGACTGTGCCCATGGAGCGACATCTAGTTTAGCTACACACTTGTTCGCTGACCTGGAAGCAGATATTTTTTCAATTGGATCTGCCCCAGATGGACTCAATATAAACGACGGAGTAGGTTCCACGCACCCAGAAAAACTGCAAGCATTTGTTGCGGAAAAAGGTGCAGATATTGGTCTTGCATTTGATGGAGATGGTGATCGTCTCATTGCAGTTGATGAAAAAGGGAATATTGTTGATGGCGATCAAATCATGTTTATTTGTGCGAGACATTTGAATGAAAAAGGACTACTCAAGAAAAATACAGTTGTATCAACGGTAATGAGTAATCTTGGTTTCTATAAAGCAATTGAGGAAAACGGCATGCGAAGTGATAAAACTGCAGTTGGTGACCGATACGTGATGGAGGAAATGCGTAATGGGGGTTATAACCTTGGTGGAGAACAATCCGGCCACATTATCTTCCTTGATTACATCACAACAGGAGATGGCATGCTATCGGCAATCCAGCTTGTGAATGTCATGAAAGAAACCGGCAAACCTTTATCCGAGCTTGCTAGTGAAATGACAATCTTCCCGCAAGTATTAAAAAATGTGAGAGTTACCGATAAAACGGAAGCATTAAGTAACCCAGTAATTCTAGATGAGATTAAAGCAGTAGAAACGAAACTTGCTGGACAAGGACGCGTTCTTGTAAGACCTTCTGGTACAGAGCCGCTTGTTCGTGTCATGGTTGAAGCTCCAACTGCTGACGAATGTGAAAAGTATGCCGACCAAGTTGTAAAGGTTATTGATGACTTGCTAGGATTAAAAGAATAATTTTTATGAACTGCTCTCTTATTTAAATGGAGGGCAGTTTTTTGTTGTGCATATATGTAAAATTAGTAAGCATTTAGAGAGGGGGCTGAAGTTCACAAGAGAAAGACTGATATTGACGAGGAAAAGACTGATATTCAGGAGAAAAAAGCTGAAGTTCACAATAAATTGGCTGATGTTCACAAATTCAGGACATGATGAAATGAGGTAGGTGCTCAAGCTCAACGCAAGCCGAACATGAATCAATCAAAGGAGATATGGTATGGTAAAGTTATTACAGGTTAGGAGGTTCAGACGCGATGATTACAATTTTGATTGTTGATGACGATCCGCATATTCGAGAATTGCTTCGTTTTTATTTGCAAAAAGATGGTTATAAGACGATAGAAGCTGCTGATGGACAAGATGCATTGCAGCAATTAGAAGAAAACAGCATACATTTGGCTGTTGTCGATATTATGATGCCGAATGTAGATGGCTATCAGCTCTGCGAGGAAATACGTAATAATTATGATATTCCTGTGCTCATGCTTACCGCAAAGGATGGGATTTTAGATAAAGAAAAGGCTTATTTGGCTGGAACAGATGATTATATTGTAAAGCCATTTGAACCGAAGGAAGTGCTTTTCCGTATAAAAGCATTGCTTAGACGATTTCAAATTACCAATGAAGAAGTTATCCGGATTGGGAAAACAACGGTGGTTAATCGAAAAAACTATGAAGTACAGGTGAAAGGTAAAACAATGATTTTACCTTTAAAGGAATTTGAGCTGCTTGCACAATTAGCGAATTATCCAAATCGAATATTTTCCCGGGAGCAATTAATTCAATTGATTTGGGGAAATGATTATGAAGGGAATGATCGAACAGTGGATGTACATATTAAACGGCTTCGTGAGCGTTTTGCACCAATGGAAGCGGGTTTTTCGATTAATACGATCCGGGGGTTAGGATATAAACTAGAAGTGAATTAGAGAGTTGGAGGAGCAGATATGCGAACGCTCTATGTACGAATTATTGTAATGACAATGGCAATTATGATTGCAAGTGCCCTGATTGCATTTGCTGCAACAAACATTTATTACCAGCATTTTTTAAAGCCGGAGAATGATAAAAAGGTAACCCATATTGCTGAAAATATTGTAGATCTATTTGAAGAAAGTCCAAATCAATCGATAGCGGACTATTTAACAGCAATGACAGATTTAGGATATACCTTTTATCTTGTGACGCCGGCAGGGGATGCAGAAACGTTCGGAAACCCTTTTTCATCTGAAGAGCTGGATCAAAGGGAAATCAATCATGTTTTTCGTGGGAATACCTATCACGGAATTGCGAATTATCCTTGGAAGCCCTTTGTAACTGGCTTTTTTGATAATGAAGTGAAGAATACAATTGGAGTTCCGATTCAGGTAAACGGTGATACACATGCACTATTTATTCGTCCGAATTCTGCCCAGCAATTTGGTGAAATGCGGATATTTCTAGCTATACTACTCTTTTTGGCATTGCTATTTAGCTTTTTATTAGTATTAGCAAGCACTCGTTTTATCGTGAAACCGATTAAGAAATTGACAGAAGCAACGAGAAAGATTGCTGCTGGAAACTATCATTTAAAGCTTGATGTTAATCGCAAGGATGAGATTGGAAGACTGGCGAGTGACTTTTCTACGATGAGCAGTAGTTTAGCCCGAACAGAAGAAAAGCGTCAAGAGTTCGTGTCGAATGTTTCTCATGAAATCCAGTCTCCATTAACATCGATTCAGGGTTTTTCTCAAGCTTTGCAAGAAGAGGAAATGTCTGAAGAGGAAAAGCGGCGTTATCTTGCTATCATTGAGAATGAAAGCAAGCGATTATCAGCTTTGAGTAAACAACTTCTTACCTTATCCAATTTGGATAGCGAAGTGGATATCAATGACTTTGTACCGTTTGATCTAGCAGAGCAATTGAAGGAAGTTGTTTTAACAATGGAATGGCAATGGCGGGAAAAACAAATTGCGATAGAACTCGATATTCATCCTACTACAATTGTTGGTGATCCGAAGCTTCTACAGCAGGTATGGGTAAATTTAATCTCAAATGCAATTCGGTATACAGATCTCGGAGGAGAGATATCGATTCATATAGCGACCGATAAATACCATGTGCAGGTTATGGTGGAGGACACGGGCATTGGAATTAGCGAGGTAGATGTACCCCAGCTTTTTGATCGCTTCTATAAAGTCGATAAAGCCCGAACAAGGACAGAAAATAGCACTGGCTTAGGTCTTTCAATTGTGAAAAAAATAATGGAGGTACATGGCGGCACAATTATGGTAGAAAGTGAGCTTGGGAAAGGAACTGTATTTACAGTATCCCTTCCTCAAAAGTAAAAGTAACGATTCGTTCATCCTCCGTTCATATTCAGCGTATATGCTTGAAACATAGAGAAATAAAGGAGTGAACAGAATGTTTCTAGCTATACGGGAATTAGCACATGCGAAAATTCGTTATGCTTTAATCGGCTTGATCATTGTATTAATTGCTAGTCTGATTTTTATTATCTCGGGACTAGCAAAGGGATTATCTGCAGATAACGCATCAGCAATTCAAAATATGCAGGCAGATTATATATTGATGGATACCGATGCTGAACTTGAGATGACAAAATCGTTTATTTCAAGAACAGACCTAGATAATGTGTTACAGATGGATGGGATTGAACAAGCGAATTCTCTTTCGGTTCGAATGATGAATGCATCTGTTAACGGATCCGATCAGAATGAGGATGTAGCTTTATTTGTGACAGATGGGGATAGTATGCTCTTGCCATCTGTTCGTGATGGCAGCCCAATTACGAAAGAAGATGAAGCAATTGTAGATGCATCCTTACAACGAGAAGGTATTGAAATCGGTGATAGACTAGTATTTGGAGAAGAAAGTGAGTTAACGGTTGTAGGTTTTACCGATAATCAGCGCTACAGCCATACGCCGGTTGTGTTTGTAGATGGTGGAGGTCGCGAAACGATTAATGCCATTGCAATCAGCGTTGATGAATCGCGCGCTGATGAAATTCGAAATGCTGTTGGTAATTCGTTCGATATGGTAACGAAAGACGAAGCATTAAAAGGAATCCCTAGCTACTCGCAGGAGCAAGCTTCCTTAAATATGATGATTGTCTTCCTATTCGTAATTACAGCATTTGTTTTAGCTGCGTTCTTTTATGTAATCACATTGCAAAAGCGAGATCAGTTTGGCGTGCTAAAAGCGTTAGGTGCGAAAACGACGTATCTTGCACAAAACTTAGTCGGTCAAGTTGTGCTTATATCTATTATGTGTATTGGCATTGCGATGGGACTAACGTTGGGAATAGCTGAACTCTTACCAGAGGAGATGCCATTTCTATTAACAGCGGAAGAAATGGTGCAGACCTCTATCCTTATTCTAATTGTCTCGATTATAGGTGCCTTTCTCTCGCTTATTCAAATCGTCAAAATTGATCCGATCGAAGCAATAGAGGGGGCTGGCAAATGACAATCGTTATGGAGAATGTATCAAAGGTATATCAAGATGGTCCGAAGTCCTTTACAGCATTGGACTCCATTTCTTTGGAAGTGAAGGAAGGAGAGTTTCTTGCGATTATCGGTCCTTCTGGATCTGGAAAAAGCACGATGTTATCAATAGCGGGAGCCCTCTTATCGCCAACGAAAGGAACGGTTTTGCTTGATGGAGAGAATCTTGCAAACCTATCATCTAAACAAATTACTGCTCGAAGATTAGAGAAGATTGGATTTGTTTTTCAAGCGGCAAATTTAATCCCTTATTTAAAGGTGAAAGATCAGTTAAGTGTTATCAATATCTTAGCGAAACATAAAAGCAAAGCAAATGAAGGAGCACTTTTGAGGCATTTTGGCTTAGCACATCGAGCTGTAAACTATCCGAATGAGCTTTCAGGAGGAGAAAGGCAGCGTGTAGCTATAGCACGAGCGCTAATTAACGATCCCAAGCTAATTCTTGCAGATGAGCCAACTGCAAGCTTAGATTCGAAGCGTGGACGAGAAGTTGTAGAAACACTAGCGAATGAAATTAAGTCGCGGGGAAAATCGGGAATTATGGTCACGCATGATGAAAGGGTTCTTGATTTATGTGATAGAGTCGTTACGATTCGTGATGGTCGGTTAGAAGAATAGATTGGAAAAGGAAAATGAGCTTGGGGAGCTTTCTCCAGGTTCATTTCCATTTTTCCTCCCCTTCATTATAACCCCTACTCCGCCTAAGGTCTGAACAAATATCCCACTCCAGCAGGTTCACTATGATGCGAATCTTGATACAATAAATCTGAATACAGACATTTACTGTGCAGGGGTAAATCGTTTATAATAAAAATATCCATTATTTTATGTTTTTTCAGAATAAATGATTCGAAAATCGAGGAGGATAAGGATGATTCAATTTCCTAAACCGAAAGTGGAACAGTTTTTCCGTACGTCCAATATTTATGATTTTGCTGTAAGTGGTGATGAAAAGCGGCTTATTTTTAGTTCTAATTTAAATGGAAAAGTTAATTTATGGGCGATTGATTTGCCAAACACATCTCCTTATTTATTTGCCCATCATGATGAATCAACCAATTTTATTAAGTTTGATCCAGAAAATCGCTATGTATTAACTGGCTATGATAAGGATGGTGATGAGAATTATCAGATCTATGCTGTTCCAAGTGAAGGAGGACTCCCCCAGCCATTAATAACTGGTGATGCCAAGGAGAAATATTTCTTTTGTCATTTAAGTGAGGATGGAGAACGAGTCTATTATATGACTTCTGAGGGGAACCCATCATTTTTAAATGCGCGAGTACGTAATCTGAAGGATAATGCAGATACGTTATTGAATGAAGGAGAACTTTCGCCAACGTATTTAGCTGCTGTATCGGATAATGAGGATGCTTTTGTATATACGCGTATGTTCGCAAATACATATGTGACAGCTTTTGTGAAGGTCGAGGATGAGACACACTATTTAACACCTGATCAAGAGAAAATTCATGTTGTTTTCAGCCCTGTTTTTACAGATGATGAAACGGTTTATTTCGTAACTAATTATGATAGTGAATATAATTACCTGGCTAAATATAATTTGAAAACAAAAACATTTTCTTCTGTTTTCTCTATCGATAAGGAAAGCATCGATATAAAATGGGATAAGGAAAATAAAGTGTTTTATCTCACGACAGAAAAAGGGGTAGAGGATTTATTCTACCGTTTTGATCCGGCGACAGAAAAGCTTGAGAAATTAGCTTTGCCAGTTGATGTGATTGAAAAAGTGCATGTCGCTAAATCAGGTAATCTTTATGTGCTTGGTAGAAGTGCAACCCTTCCATTCAATATCTTTACATCAGAGAACGGAAAGGATTGGGAGCAGCTAACAGATAATCGGGTACTCGGGATTAGCAGGGAGGATATGGTAGAACCAGAAGTAATCGCTTATGAATCTTTTGATGGGATGGAAATTGAAGCATTGCTTTTCAGAGCAAAGCCTGAAAACGATAATGGCTACACAATTTTTTGGCCTCATGGAGGTCCACAGGCATCTGAGCGCAAGATGTTTCGCGCGATGTTCCAAAGCTTTTTAAACCATGGTTATACAATATTTGCTCCGAACTTCCGTGGGAGCACAGGCTATGGCTCTTCTTTTGTAAAATTAGTGGAGCAGGATTGGGGAGAAGGTCCACGCTTAGATAATGTAGCTGGAATTGAATGGTTGTTTGAAAAGGCTATCGCTGATCGGGAAAAGCTTTTCCTTGTAGGTGGAAGCTATGGTGGATATATGGCGCTGCTGCTGCATGGACGGCATCCGGAATATTTTAAGGCAGTCATCGATATTTTTGGACCATCAGATTTGTTTACGTTTGTAAAATCTGTTCCACCACACTGGAAGCCAATTATGGACCGCTGGCTTGGTGATCCAGAACGGGATAAAGAGCGTTTTATTAAAGACTCGCCTGTTACGTATCTTGATACGATGACGAAGCCAATGCTCGTTATCCAAGGTGCGAAGGATCCACGTGTTGTAAAAGAAGAATCGGATCAAATCGTTGCTAAGCTCGAAGCAAAAGGGCGTGACGTCGAATACCTCGTGCTAGAGGATGAAGGTCATGGGTTTTCGAAAAAGGAAAATGAAATTAAAGTGTATAGCTTGATGCTGGAATTTATGGAAAAGCATAAAGGATAAGCGGGATCTCTGTATGTGCTAAAATAACTTTAGCAATGGAAAAAATCTCCGCCTAAAATCACGTATTTCTCTTGTTAACCTATGTGGTTGGGTTAACAAGAGAAATTTTTATTCGTCCATCTATAATAAACAAAAGACAGCTTCTGTCCATTCATTTCAAATGTTTCCTTATCCGCCCTCATATAAGCAAATCCATTTTTCTCTAGAATCACTCTAGATGCCACATTATTGGTTGTGGTTTTGGCATGAATCTGCTTGATATTCTGATTGGCGATGACGTTTTCTAATAATAATTGCAATGCTCTTTTGGCGACGCCTTTCCCAGTATAGAACTTGCCAACGCGATAGCCGAGATGAGCTGCTTTTTGAGCAGAAGTAATATCCACTAGATTAATCCTGCCAACAATCGCATTATGCTGATCCTTTATTAAGTAAAAATACGAAGTACCTACTGTTTGCTCTTTCAGCAAAGCCTCGTGGTTCCTTTTAAAAATATCTGGCTTATAATAGTCGTCCCCTCGAGATGGTACTGTTTCCTCGAAATAATCTCTATTTTCAAGTTCAAATGTGAATAAAGCGTCTGCATCGGCAGCTTTTAATTTTTCAATTGATATTTCCATCTGCAAATCTCCTATCATTGGTTATGTGTTTATTATAACGAAAAAATAGGGTTCCTCCGTCTGATTTAATGTTTATAAATAAAAATCTAACGGATCGTTATATAACCTTATCTATGATATAAATCGATAAGGAACTTTGACGCCTTGACCATCATATACTAATCAATAACTCCTTCTAAAAAATAGGGGTTAGGTATTGACCAAATTGATAAGTTTCAGTTAGAATGAAGAGTGTTCGTTTGGAAATATTTCCAACAGAACCGTTTATTTAAAAAAAGAAAGGAGCATAGAGGTTATCGAAGTAACAAAAAGCGCCAGGACTATTTTTCAGGTCGAAATGGAAAAATAGTTGACGAGGTGGAGGTTATCGAAGTTTCGGCGGGTGCCTCCCGGTTGCACATCTCAATCGTTTCGCTTTATCTATAAAACAATGAGGCGACTTATTGGACAAAAGGATAAAGCAAGATGTCCACTATAAAAATACACGAGAGAGGGGCAGAAAGACGCCCCTTGTACAGCAAAGAAAAAGGTTCGTTTTGTCTGCCCCTTATTAGGAGGACAACGTTATGTGCGGAATTGTAGGATATATCGGACAAAATGATACGAAGGAAGTTTTATTAAACGGACTGGAAAAGCTGGAATACAGAGGTTATGACTCTGCGGGTATTGCTATGCTGAATGCAGAAGGCATCAACCTGACGAAGGTGAAAGGTCGCATTGCTGCACTACGTGAACGTGTGGATAACTCGATCCAAGCAACAATGGGAATTGGCCATACTAGATGGGCAACACATGGTGTACCAAGTATCACGAATGCACACCCACATCAAAGTACAACAGGCAGATTCACTCTTGTTCATAATGGAGTTATTGAAAATTACAATGACCTGAAAAAAGAATACCTTCAAGATGTTAGTTTTGTAAGTGATACGGATACAGAAGTAGTTGTGCAATTGATCGATAAGCTTTATCAAAAACATCAGGATACGGTCGAGGCGTTTCGTGAGACGATGCGTTTATTAAAAGGTTCTTATGCGATTGGTCTAATCGACGTAGAGGATCACGAGACACTGTATGTTTCCAAAAACAAAAGTCCACTTCTGGTTGGTTTAGGTGATGGATTTAACCTTGTTGCAAGCGACGCTATGGCAACATTAAAGGAAACAGACCAATACCTTGAAATTTTTGATAAAGAGATTGTACTTGTTAATCGCAACTTTGTTGAAGTTCAAACATTAGAAGGTTCTGTTGTGGAACGCAAACCCTACACTGCTGAAATTGATGCAAGTGATACTGAAAAGGGTACGTATGCCCATTACATGTTGAAAGAAATCGATGAGCAGCCAATTGTAATGCGTAACATCATCAAGAACTATCAAGACGAAAACAATAAACTAAAGCTTGATGCAAACATCCGCAGTGCAATGAAAGCGGCTGACCGCATTTATATTATTGCGGCAGGCACAAGCTACCATGCAGGCTTAGTTGGAAAAGAACTCATTGAGAAACTAGCAAACATTCCAGTGGAAGTTCATGTTGCAAGTGAATTTTCATATAATACACCGCTGTTATCCGAGAAACCACTATTTATATTCATCTCACAAAGTGGTGAAACAGCTGATAGCCGTGCCGTTTTAGTTAAAATAAAAGAAATGGGCCACCCGGCATTAACGATTACAAATGTGCCAGGATCCACCCTTTCTCGTGAAGCGGACCATACATTGCATTTATATGCAGGTCCCGAAATTGCTGTGGCTTCAACAAAAGCATATACTGCACAAATTGCAGTACTAGCTATTTTGGCAGTCGATACAGCAAATGTAAAAGGAATTCAATTAGATTTCGATCCATTGCAGGAGCTTGCTATTGTTGCAACAGCAATGGAAACTCTAACTGGTCAGAAGGAAGAAATCGAACAATTAGCAAGAGATTACTTTGAGACAACTCGTAATGCTTTCTTTATCGGTAGAAGCGGTGATTACAATGTTTCACTGGAAGCTGCATTGAAGCTGAAGGAAATCTCCTATATCCAGGCAGAAGGTTTTGCTGGTGGAGAATTGAAACACGGAACGATCGCCCTAATCGAAGAAGGAACACCAGTAATCGCGCTTGCTACACAGGAAAATGTAAACTACTCTATTCGCAGTAATGTGCAGGAAGTCGTTGCCCGTGGTGCAAACGCAATGATCATCAGCATGAAAGGCTTAGAAGAAGACGATGATAGCTTCGTGGTCCCACATGTGCATGAACTCTTAACACCATTAGTAAGTGTGATTCCAATGCAATTATTAGCTTATTATGCTGCGTTGCATCGTGGCTGTGATGTTGATAAGCCAAGGAATTTAGCTAAGAGTGTTACGGTGGAGTAAGAGGGATTCTAACTACTGTTGTGTTCGTGGCTTTAAAATAAATTCGCGAAGTTTCGCCCCTTTGGATAGATTGTCTAAAGGGGTGTTTTTTATTGTTTGAATTTTACCCTGACCCCAACATATATTTCAGAGCCAAAAAAAGAACAACTATTATTGAACACCGTTCGAATTATTTGAACGGTGTTTGATTGTTTGCTTTATTTGATTAAGAAAAGATTGCTGCGGTTGTTGGATTTAAACCTATGATTACTCTTTACTATGGCCGCTTTGTAAGGATATGCGATTCTAGTAACCAGTAAAATTAAGTATTCAAACGGTTATGATTTATTACGAAGATGACTACTTCAATCAGTTCCGTTTGGTGTAGGATTTTTCTAAATTGGGTATAGTACTTATGGACATCTCAGTGGGAGATGAAAACATGAAATACTGGTAATATGACCTGAGCTTGACAATTGACCGCGAGCTTTTTCACAGGAACCACTGTTTAGTGTAGACAGCCTATTGGTTTCATATTAGCAGACATGAAGGAAATATCCTTTTCTATTATTCTCAACTTACATTACAACGATTTTTAAAGGAGATGAGACTTTGACTAGAGATAATAGTTTTATTTTAAATGATGGCTCAGCGCTTCCCCTTGTGGGATTAGGCACGATCGGCATTGATGGTGATCAGGGTACATTTGAAATTTTAAACGCCTTAAACACAGGATACCGTTTAATCGATACTTCAACAAACTATAACAATGAAGGTATTGTCGGTGAAGCTGTACGTCGATCCGCACTGCCCAGGGAAGAAATTTTAATCAGTACGAAATTGCCCGGCTCGCACCATGAATACGA
Organism: Oceanobacillus sp. FSL K6-0127; assembly: GCF_037983385.1. Lineage (NCBI taxonomy): Bacteria > Bacillati > Bacillota > Bacilli > Caryophanales > Bacillaceae > Oceanobacillus > Oceanobacillus sp. FSL K6-0127. The sequence continues at coordinate 810,420 of NZ_CP150287.1, forward strand.
CAAGGCGTTTATCTTTATTCAAGAATCTTTACGCCGCACTGGATTAAACTATTTTGACAAGTATTTAATTCATTGGCCGAATCCCAAAGATGGCAAATATGTAGAAGCTTGGAAGGCTTTAGTAGATGCTCAAAAACAAGGATTAATCAGAACCATTGGTGTTTCAAACTTTGAACCTGAACATCTGGACAATATTATCGAAGAAACAGGTGTGACTCCTGCTACAAACCAGGTGGAGCGTCAGCCGTATTTTAATAATAACCGTATGGTTGAAGAAAATAAAAAACGGGGTATTCTTACTGAAGCCTGGAGTTCTTTTGGTCGGGGTTATCTGAATGACGTGCTGGAAAATGCCACAATTAAAGAAATCGCGGATAAATACGATAAAACTCCGGCACAGATTATTTTAAACTGGAACTATCAGGCCGGCGTATTTTCTATTCCAAAATCGAGTAATCCAAAGCATCAAAAGGATAATATCAATAGTACCAGCTTTGAATTAGCCCCTGAGGATATGGAAACAATTGATTCACTGGATAAAGGGGAAGCCGGCCGTATAGAAGGACAGGACCCCAACGAATATCATGAATATGTATAGACAGCCCACTATCTGAGTTAGATATTTTGAGCAATAGATAAGAAATGGGTCTGTTTTAAGCAAATCCACCTTTTATTTTTAAGAATTTTGCTGTTAACGGGCACGATTGTTTAAACAACATTATCGTTACATCCATAAAGTTCTACTTGGAAGTTGCCCTAACAATTAAATAACTTAACTTTTACACCGTCCTCAAATGAGGGCGGTGTAATGTGTATTTTCGGCCTCATTTTTAATAATTTTATTCTCTTTATACAGCAAATGAAACCAAAATAAATATCAAACGTATAACAAAGACAAGCATTTTTTAAATAAAAACAAATTTGAGATAAAGGGGTTTTGTATACCTGATGCTTCGTTTTATTCGTCGTAGAAAACGTCGTCTGAAGATGAAAAAAGTTAAAGAGGGAGATGGTCATACATTAAAAGAGTACCGCCTATGGAATATTTTCACTCGCTCATTATTCCATATAGAAATAACCAATGATCAGAATGAGAAAACCGATTACGCTATAAGCTGTAAATATTTTGCGGAGGAGCCTAAAGCTGATTTATACCGCAATGGCATACATATTGCCTACTCTAAGCTTCCAGCTGCTTTCGTAGTAGAAAATGGAGTAATTGAAATAGAAAAAGGTGGGTATGGGATAAATCGGATTCGTTATGATTCGGACAAAGAAGAGACCTTTTCAGTTTATCCAGATAAACGTTCGATTAGGGGTTTACGCATGCGATTGCATAAACGATTTCCCAAAATTAGCTCCCTCATTGGGATGATTGCTATTTTAATTTTATTGACTTCAATAGCCTTGAGTGCACCTCAACTAATAGAAAAGATTACGGAAATTCCTTGGGTTTCTGAAAATATAGGTACATTCGAATCACCAATAGCATTTTCGTTGCAGGTTAATATTTGGATATGGGTTGCGGGTGCGGTAGCTGGGGTAGAACGAACTCTCATGCTTCGTAATCATTGGTTAATTGATATGGAAACAAGCTATTGGGATAGTTAATTTTCTTTCGGTAGTACAATTGCTTCAATCCCGGTGAATTATTCGATCTGCAAGTTTTTTGGTTAAAATAAACTTTATTCTAAAACAACAAAAACCTATAAATCATGCATACTTAGTATGTATTGTTTATAGGTTTTTTTATATATTTACAAATAATTTAGGTGTTAATTAGTGTTTTCACTTCATTTTATTATATACTTAGTATATAATAAAATGAAGTTAGGGATAGGAGGAAGTAAAACATGATTAAGGTAAACAATTTAACAAAGTCGTTTATACAAGGGCAAGTAAGAACGCAAGTATTAAAAGGTGTTGATTTGCACGTTGAAGAAGGTGAATTTGTAGCTATAATGGGGCCAAGTGGCTCTGGGAAAAGTACATTACTACAACTTTTAGGTGGTCTTGATATACCAACTGAAGGGGATATATTAATAAATCAGAATAATTTGAGTGAGATGACGGAAAAAGAAAGAACGATATTCCGCAGAAAATATATAGGGTTTATTTTTCAAAATTACCAGCTGCTACCAACATTAAATGTAGAAGAAAACATAGCTTTTCCTCTTCATGCAGATGGCAGTTTAACGAAAGAAAAATACCAGTTTATTTTAGAATTACTTGATTCTGTTGGATTAAAAGAGCTTGGTCGAAAACGTGCTAATTTACTTAGTGGTGGTCAGCAACAACGAGTAGCTATAGCCAGAGCGCTTGTCAATAATCCCTCCGTATTATTAGCTGATGAACCGACGGGAAATTTAGATAGAAATAAAGCCGAAGAAATTCTCGGGTTAATAGCAAGATTCAACCGAGAAAGCAATCAAACAATCATAATGGTTACGCATGATATTTTCGCAGCTGGGTTTGCAGATCGTATTATTCTTTTTAAAGATGGAGTTATTGATCAAGTGATTTCTAGGAAGGATGATGATTATGCTAAATATGTGGCGAATTTCATGGCTTAACATAATACAAAATAAAAAACGTTTTTCCATTTCATTGCTTGGGATTATTTTAGGTATAGCGTTCGTAACATCTATGCTTATTGCAGACAAAACAACAAATGATGTTTTTGATTATTACGAACAAATGTATGTGGCAAATGCAGATTACTGGGTTCTAAGCGATGAACATACATACTCTGAAGATATTGTTTCGTCAGTTCTGACTAGTTCAGCGGTAACGGAAACACTGCTTGCGCTTGATAAACAAGCTTTCTTTGAGCTTGAGGGTGATCAATCCCTAAATCAAAGATCTGTACGAATTACAGGTGTGAATGATCAAGATAGTTCTTTGCTAAAACTTCCTGTAATTGAAGGAAGTTTAGATAATGAAGGATTGGTAATACCAGACGTTGTTGCAAATCTGTTAAATAAAAAGGTAGGAGATACAATTAGGTTTACCAATTTGGGAGAAGCTAAGGTTTCCGCCATTGTTGAATACACGCAGCTGCTTGCAAGCCCGAGTGACTGGGAAGGTGCTGAACAGAAGAGCTTCCGAATTATGGCTCCACTTGATTTGTTAAGAGATTGGACTGGTATGGATAATGAGCTTTCATATGTAAGGTTCCAAACAAATGATGAAGGAGAGAAGCTTTTTCAATCCCTCCAGGAAGAATTTCTTAATTCAAATGTATATGTACAACCAGTTGTCGCGGATGATCTACAAAGTAATGACATTGGGGGCCTTTATACATTTTTTTACCTAATCGCTGGGTTATCCATGTTTATCAGTGGGTTTATTGTTTTTAATATGATTTATACAAGTGTTATGGAGAGAAAAAAAGAATTTGCGATAATGAAGAGTTTTGGTTATCTTCAACGTTCTGTTTCTAGACTTATTCTTATTGAAGTACTACTTTTGGCATTAATAGGTGTAGCTATTGGAGTGCCCATTGGAATTTTGCTTGGAGATATGTTCATGCAAACTTTGCTTAGCGTGTTTGAGTTTGACATGGTTTACACATTAAATTGGCAGATGCCTACACTAACAGCTGTAGTAATTGGAATTTTATTTCCTGTTGTCTTTTCTTTATTTCCAATTTATAATGCGGGGAAAACCTCAGTTTTATTGACGTTAAAAATGGCAGATCAAACACAATCATCGAAGAGAGGATACATATTTAGGGCTGTTCTGGGAGCTGGCTTGTTAATCTTTGTATTTATCGATCACCCTGTCTCTTACTTAGCTATTTTGGCAAGCATCATTTTGTTGTTTCCATTATTGTTACTGGGTGTGAATCGGATATTTAAACCTATTTTGAAGCTATTCTTTGGCTATTCTGGTAGTCTGGCAGCTAAAAGCCTAAAACAGCAATTAAATCGAAACGCCAATACTTCCGCTATTCTTGCCGTTGGAATAGCAGTGATATTATTACTAAGTGCTGTTATCGAATCTGCTCCGGAAGGTTATGAAAATGAAATTAGGAATACGTATGGTGGCGACCTAAGAGTTACATCAGAAGCGCCTTGGTCTGATCAGGATAGGGCAAAACTGCTAGCCTATGATTCTGTTGCGAATGCTGAGCCCTTAACGGAAGCTACGCCAATTACATGGGAAACAATAGACGGAGAGAAGAGACAGTTTTCTATTTTTGCTGCAGATAAAGAAGGACCCACTTTATTTGAGCGTTCTGAAAAGGATAAATCATATAATGAGCTGACAAAGGAACCATCTATTCTCCTTGGTGAAAGAGCCTTTGATGAATGGGGCGGAAGTGTAGGGGGATATATTTCCATTAATACACCTTCAGGTAATCAGCAATTTAAAGTCATTGACGTTGTGAAAACATCGAATTACGCAGGCTATACCGCATTTATGGATGAGAATCATTTAAATAATGAATTTGGTTGGGCGAATAGTTTTGACATGCTGCTAACTTTAAATGACGGATATACGGCTGAACAATTACGAGATCAGTTATGGCTGGATTTCAGCAATCATCTCTCAAAAGTTGAAACGGTAGAAGATGAAATTAAATCATCTACTTCAGCATTATCTGGCATGAACGAGTTAATTCTAGTCATGTTAGTTTTAATTATCGGGCTAGCAAGTATTGGTACAGCTAACACTTTACTGATGAACACTTTGGAGCGCACCTCTGAGATAGGGACAATGCGAGCGCTTGGTCTTACGAAACAGCAAGTTAAAAAAATGATAATTGGAGAAGGTTTGCTTATAGGATTGTCAGGGGTTATTGGTGGTATAATTTCAGGTGTGGTTTTACTTTATGTTACTAGCCAATCCGAACTTTTAGAAGGGTTTATATCTTTTCAAATACCTTTAGGAAATATTATCCTGGCACTGATTGCTGGTATTTCTCTTAGCCTTTTTGCTTCTTGGATTTCTAGTGCTACGGCGGGTAAAATAAATATTATATCATCACTTAAAGAAGGTTGAGCAATTATGTCGGTTAAGTACGGAATATTAACATTGCTATATTTGCAAGAAAATCATGGATATGAATTAAAACTGGAGCTGGAATCCCTTCTAGGAACCAAAGGGAAAATTAATCCTGGTCAAATTTATACGACTTTGGATCGTCTTATTCGTGATCTGCTTGTCTCATCTGTAGGAATGGATGACCAAGAAAGAAAACTTTATGAAATAACTACGGAAGGTAAAAGGGAGCTGGAAAATTGGCTGCTGGAACTTGTACCCTATCATTCTACAAAAGATGATTTTCATTTTAAATGGAGCTGTGCTCGTAAGATTGGTTTCGAACAGGAAAAGGAAATGCTTGATCAACAAAAGGCCATGATAATGAAAGATGTTTTGGAATTGACTAAACTAAAAACGGAATTTCTTCTTCGAGGTGACGAGAATAGGTATTTATTAATTAGTGGTACCCTCTTGCATTTAGAAGCAGATTTAAACTGGATCCATCAAGTTGAAAGTCGAAATCGGTCCTAATTTAAAAAGAGTATGAAGTAATTGAAAGAAGTAAAAATCCCCAAAAATATATTGCGAAGAAACCGTTGAAGCAGTTTTAGATTTAATGTAGGCAAATAGCATCTATCTTTATAAGAAATACAAGAATAGAGCAACACCATCAAGGTGCTGCTCCTTGTTATTACATAGACTTATAATTAAACAACTTTATTGTCATTTAAAATTATTTTTTTATAAAAAATCGCTTTCGATCGAAGGTTTTTCCGGTTACGCTGGTTTCAAAATCAAATGATCCTTTTGAAGAAGTTCTACTAAGTGGACCTGATGAATTAACCAAAACCCAAGTTATTGTTTCTTTGTTAATTAAAAGTTCCCTATTTTATTGGTCTTATGAATATCTTCCGTTCCTGCATCCAATGCAGTCTGGTAATATTCACATTTATGATTTATAAGTTCCATTGTCTTCTTTAGCTCTTCCAATTGTGCTTCTGCAACAGCTTTTCGTTCCAAGAACATGTCATATCTTTTTTGTAGCGTGGAATCTCCATCGGAACACCAATCGATAAATTTTTTAATTTCCTTAATAGGCATCCCTGTAGATTTAAGGCATTCAATTACATTTAAAGCGTCTATATCGGATTCTTTAAACAATCTTGTTCCGTTAGGTGTCCGTTCTACAAAAGGCATTAGGCCCTCCTTATCGTAGTAACGTAAAGTATATACGGTGAGATTTAACTTTTTTGCAACTTCACTGATAGAATATGTCACAGTTGTTTAACTCCTTTTGATATAGATTTCGAGTTAACTCTAGGTTTTGGCGAAATTTTATCACGCTGAATACGGAATGTCAAAGTATAAATAAATCCTTATTTATTTGTTGACCTAGAGTTAACTATAGGGTTTATCCTAGTTTTGCAGGAGAATAATAAGTAAATTCTCTAAAAAATCAAGTTATTGGAGGGCTATACAGATGGTTACAGCTAAAGCACGAGCAGTAGACGGTCCGGATCAACCGTTTCGAGCTGCTGAAATTAAAAGACGTGATCTTGATTCGCATGATGTTCTGATTGAAATTAAATATGCAGGCATTTGTCATTCCGATATTCATACAGCTCACGGTGAATGGGGTCCAGTCAACTATCCACTTGTACCTGGCCATGAGATTGCAGGCGTTGTTACGGCTATAGGACCTAACGTTTTAAAGTATACTATCGGGGACCGAGTTGGTGTCGGATGTATGGTAGGCTCCTGTGGTGAATGTGAGAACTGTCGTAATGGTGAAGAGCAATATTGTCTCGAAGGTAAAGTCGATACTTACGCTGGCGTTGATAAATACGGGGAACCAACTCAAGGCGGTTATTCTACCCATATTGTCGTACCTGAAGACTTCGTACTCCGAATACCTGATAATATTGAATTTGATGTTGCAGCACCACTACTTTGCGCTGGTATTACGACATATTCTCCATTAAATCATTGGGCGGCGGGCCCTGGCAAGAAGATTGCTATTGTAGGTATGGGTGGTCTTGGGCATATGGCTGTTCAAATTGCCCATGCAATGGGTGCTGAAGTTACTGTTCTATCACAAACATTGAAGAAACAGGATGATGGTTATAAATTAGGAGCAGACAATTACTATGCAACAAGTGACACAGAAACATTCGAGAAACTTGCTGGTTACTTTGACTTAATTATTAACACGGTAAGTGCAGATATTGACTTGAATGCATATTTAGGATTACTAACTCTTGATGGTACTCTCGTAAATGTCGGTGCTCCTGCAGAACCGCTGTCACTCAACGTGATAAATTTAATCGGTCATCGTCGTTCATTTGCAGGTTCGATGATTGGAGGCATCCGTGAGACACAGGAAATGTTAGATTTCTGTGCAAAACATAACATTGTTCCTAAAATTGAAGTGATTACGGCTGATCAAATTGACGAAGCGTATGAACGAGTATTGGCTTCTGATGTAAAATATAGATTCGTGATTGACATTAGTACAATGTGAATTCTGCTAATACAAAAACAGGGCTGATCCAATCGGATTTTGCCCTGTTTTTTGTCCAATACGCCTTTAATTTCCTCTCAATGTGAATAAATAATACCATGATAATCTAAAGTATGATTAAATAAAGAAATAGAAAAATTGTTTGGAAAGAGGAAAGTAAATGAATGCAAATACAAGCACAAAGCAAAAAAGAACCATAATATTTAAAAAGGTACTACGTGCATTAGCAGTTGCGATAGGTGCCTTTATAACAGCATATGGTCTCGAGTCGGTCCTGATCCCAAACAATGTGTCAGATGGTGGTGTGACGGGTTTAAGTATAGTCGGTTCACAACTGTTCGGATTGCCTCTTGGAGTTTTAATTGCGATATTGAATATTCCGTTCGTGTTTTTAGGATATAAACAAATCGGGAAAAGCTTTGCGATTTACTCTGTTATTGGTATTGCTACACTTGCGTTTGGAACAAGCATTATGCACCATATACCAATTATAGTTCAAGGAGATACATTGTTAGTGACCGTCGTTGGTGGTATTATCATTGGCTTCGGTATGGGGTTAGCATTACGAAATGGTGGCGCATTAGATGGTATTGATATGTTAGCGGTATTGCTATCCCGAAAATTGCCTTTTGGAACAAGTGACCTTATTCTATTTTTAAATATGTTTGTTTTTATAGTCGTTTCCACAGTTTTCGGATTACAAGGGGCTTTCTTGTCAGGGATAGCTTATTTTATTGCTTCTAAAGTGATTCATATAGTTGAGGAAGGTTTAAGTGGTTCTAAGACCTATAAAATTATCACTAGTCAGCCGGATTTAATGGTAGAAACCATACGTGATCGTTTAGGTCGCAGTGCAACCTATAATCTGGTTGAAGGTGGTTATACAAATGAAAAATTTAAAGAAATTACGTGTATTATTAACCGTTTAGAAGATAGTAAGATGAAAGAAATTATTAACGAAATTGACAAACATGCTTTTATTGCTGTGTATGATGTGGCAGAAGTAAAAGGCGGTAGTTTCAAGAAGAAAGACATTCATTAATACAGGTCTTTGTTTTAAAAATAAATACAAATTGAGGCTGGATCCTTTATTGGATTCAGTTTTTTTATGTATTAAAAAGCGTTCATCTCTTGATTGAAAAAGTTGCTATTTTTATTGCGGATTCAAAGGTGTAATGATCTGACTTTTGAGATGGTACATCGGGGCAATAGCTACTTTACAGGAAAGCCGAACTCTTCTCAATTAAATTATAGCATATAAAAAAAGGGAATTATAGACTGTTTCTTCTTATATACTATTGCTAAAATCAATAGAACAATACTGGTTAGGAGAGATGTGGAATGAGCTCTTTGGTTATCGGTTTTCAGGAAATGGGGAAAACAGAGCATTTGCTTGTAGGCGGAAAAGGATTAAATTTGGGGGAATTATCCAAAATCCAAGGAATAGAAGTCCCAGAAGGTTTTTGTATAACAACGACAGGATACCAAATGGCCATTGAACAAAATGAAATGTTTCAAGCATTGTTGGATCAACTAATGGCGTTAAACGTAGAGGAACGTCATCAAATTAGTGAAATCAGCAGCAAGATTCGACAGCTTATGATGGACGTAGATATTCCTTCTGATGTTGTAAGCGCAGTTGATGAAAATCTCTCCGAGTTTGGTGAGAACCACGCTTATGCAGTTCGCTCTAGTGCTACCGCTGAGGACTTGCCACATGCCTCTTTTGCTGGACAACAAGATACCTATCTAAACATTAAAGGACTGGATGCAATCTTACATCATATTAGTAAGTGCTGGGCTTCTCTGTTTACGGATCGCGCGGTGATTTATCGAATGCAAAATGGGTTTGACCACAGTAAGGTTTCTTTATCCGTTATTATCCAAAGGATGGTTTTTCCTCAGGCTTCTGGGATTTTATTTACTGCTGATCCGATTACCTCTAACCGAAAGATAGTATCAATTGATGCCAGTTTTGGACTTGGAGAAGCATTGGTCTCTGGCTTGGTATCTCCTGATAATTATAAGGTACAGGAAGAAAGAGTCGTCGAAAAGATGATAGGAGATAAGAACATGGCTATCTATGGACGGGAGGGAGGAGGAACTGAGACACAGCAGATTACTTTTGATCAGCAGAAGTCACAGACACTAACAGACCAGCAAATTTTACAATTAGCACATATAGGAAGAAAGATTGAAGCGCATTTTGGGAGTCCGCAAGACATCGAGTGGTGTTTGGCAGAGGATATATTTTATATTGTTCACAGTCGACCAATCACAACTTTGTATCCCACCCCTGAAGCAGGGGAGTCCCAAGGAAATCACGTCTATGTATCTGTTGGGCATCAACAAATGATGACAGACCCCATGAAACCATTGGGATTGTCCCTTTTCCTGTTAACAACACCTGCACCGATGCGCAAAGCTGGTGGAAGGCTGTTTGCCGATGTAACAGATATGCTGGCTTCACCTGTCAGCAGAAAAATGATAATGGATAATTTAGGGGAATCTGATCCGCTCATAAAAGACGCGCTTATGAAAATAGTAGATCGAGAAGATTTTATAAAAACGTCCCCAGTTGTTGAAAAAAATCTGAGTCCTGACAAGCCTCATGCTCTCTCTGATACTCAAGCACAAATCGGAAACGATCCAACAATCGTTTCGGAATTAATTAAAAAAAACCAGACCTCGCTAGAAGAACTGAAGCAAAACATCCAGACAAAATCAGGTGCGGAGTTATTTGGTTTTATTCTGGAAGATCTTGAGGAACTGAGAAGGGTTGTATTTGAGGGTATGAGTGTGATAATAGCTGCACAGGATGCCACAACATGGATTAATGGGAAAATGAACAAGTGGTTAGGAGAAAAAAACGCAGCGGATATGCTTTCTCAATCCGTACCAAATAATATTACTTCAGAAATGGGTCTGGCATTATTGGATGTCGCAGATGCGATTCGTCCATATCCAGAAGTGATTAACTATTTACGACATGTAAAAGCGGAAAACTTTTTGGATGAACTGATTAACCTTGAAGGCGGACAAATTGCCCAAGATGCAATAACAGCTTATCTCAAAAAATATGGCATGAGGTGTGCCGGAGAAATTGATATAACGAGAAGTCGATGGAGCGAAAAACCAACGACACTTATCCCTATAATTTTAGGGAATATCAAAAACTTTGAGCCGAATGCTAGTCAGCAGAAATTTGAGCAAGGGCGAAAAGAGGCTTTGGAAAAAGAACAAGCGTTATTAGAAAGATTGAAACAACTGCCGAACGGAGAACAAAAAGCTAAAGAGGCGAAACGAAATATTGACCTAATTCGGAATTTCAGCGGGTTTAGGGAATATCCTAAATACGGTATGATTAACCGTTATTTTGTTTATAAGCAGGCATTAATGAAAGAAGCGGAACAACTCGTACAAGCGGGGATTATTCAAGGAAAAGAAGATATATCCTATCTTACTTTTGAAGAACTTGAAGAAGTTGTCCGCACCAATAAACTGGATTATCAAATCATTGACAAACGAAAAGAAGCGCATAAATTATATGAAAAATTAACCCCGCCACGTGTTATTACTTCTGATGGTGAGATCATTACTGGTGAATACAAGCGAGAAAATCTTCCAGCTGAAGCTATTGTCGGCCTGCCGGTTTCCTCGGGAGTTATCGAGGGGCGAGCACGTGTCATTTTAAACATGGAAGATGCTGATTTAGAAGAAGGAGATATATTGGTTACTTCTTTTACGGACCCTAGCTGGACACCGTTATTTGTATCCATAAAAGGTCTAGTAACTGAAGTTGGTGGGCTGATGACCCATGGAGCGGTTGTCGCACGTGAATATGGCTTGCCAGCAGTTGTGGGAGTAGAAAATGCTACAAAAATAATAAAAAATGGGCAACGAATTCTTGTTAATGGAACGGAAGGGTATATTCAATTATTGTAATTGCTATATGTGTTCAGACTATCGTCAGAGTAGGTGGCTAATCCGGATAAACAGAAAACGATTTAAGCTCTCTCACAACACGAGAGATCGGTAAGCCTACAACATTGTAATAATCTCCATTAATGTTTTTGACAAACATAGCACCAAGGCCTTGGATACCATATGCACCTGCTTTATCGTACGGCTCTTCAGATGAAACATACCATTCGATTTCCTGATCAGTAAGTGGCAAAAATTCAACTTGTGTACGTTCGATAAAAATGCTTTTCTGTTCCAGTGAGCGGATCATGACACCAGTATATACCTCATGTGCGTTGCCGCTTAGCGCTAAAAGCATTTGATAGGCCTCTTCCTTATTGTTGGGCTTTTCGAATATTTGCTGCTTATAAGCAACTACCGTGTCAGCAGCTAAAATGATAGTTTCTGGATGCTGGATAGGGACATTTTTACCCTTGATTAGGGCCAATTGTTTTACTTTTTCAACCGGGTCATTTGTTGTAATTTGGGATTCATCTACGTTTGGATTGCGTACTGAAAAGGGAATTCTTACTTGCGTTAAAAGCTCTTGCCTTCTTGGTGAGGATGAGGCCAGAATTAGTTTGTTTTTTGCCATGAATGTTCCTCCTAAGTAGTAGTGAGTTGATATAGGTTTATTATAGTCCATGGTTTGTAGTATTAGAGACAACGTATCCAAGGGAAGATGGAACCATTATAGCTGTACGTGTTTTGCTAATCAAATGTTATTGCCATCTAATCGGAAATACATTTTTTTTAAAACAAGACGAGTATTCAGAGAGAAATACACAAAGCATTCGCGTTTGGTACTTCTCTCTTTTATTTTGAAATTACCATTGTAAACTGTTCAAAAACGATAGAATATCAGCATGAATCTCTGCTTGATCCTCACCTACAACATTGCAAAGCATTAATTTGTGTGCTATTTGATCAAACATTACGAAATGTTAGGTAGCATGTAATGAATGATTTATTCCTCTATAGGATTTTCAGGTCCATTCAGCTCTAATTGATAAAAGGTTAAGTCAATCCATTTATTGAATTTAAAACCTGCCTTTTCGATTATACCTGAATAAACAAAGCCAAAGCTTTTGTGCATTGCAATGCTTTTTTCATTTGCTGCATCAATACCAGCAACCAATGTCATATATTCTCTTTCTTTCGCAATAGCGATTAATTCTTTCATTAAGGAAGTACCAACGCCTCTTTTTTGATATTCCTTATTTACATAAACGGAATGTTCAATTGTATATTTATAAGCCGGCCATGCTCTAAAGGGACCGAATGTTGCAAAACCGGCCACTTTATTATCTTGTTCGCACACCAATATTGGGTAACCTTCCTCCATCTTTTGTTCATACCATTGTTGTCTGCTTTCAAGCGTCTGGGGTTTATAGGCGTATACAGCAGTAGAATGAAGAATGGCATCATTATAGATATGTAAAATGCCCATTAAATCTTTTTCAGTTGCTTCTCTGATCATGTTGTTCTTCCTCTCGTAACAAATACTTTCCTAACTGTTTATTTTAGAACGATTTGTACTAAAGGTAAAATTGGATCTCTTAACCCTTGAATTTATAGACGCTTGAATCACGAACCGGAAAATGCTCGTGGAGGATTTCACCTGAAATTTCCCGGCATGCCTTTAATAATAAATAAGCATAAATAGTATTCCGGTAATAGAGGATGAAAAGATTTGTAAACAAACTGAAGAATGCTAAATAATATCTGATATGACTGAAAGTTCGGTTTTCTGTTAGAATAAAGATAGCTATTAAACTATTAAGATAATTATTAAATATATTCGATAGTAATAATTAAGAAAAGGAATGTTTATAAATGGAAAATAAATTTGCTAAGCGAGCTCATTTCGTTAAATCCTCGGAGACGCGTGAAATTTTGAAGGTAACAGAAAGACCGGAAGTAATCTCTTTTGCGGGAGGACTGCCAGCCCCGGAGTTGTTTCCGCTAAAAGCTCTTAAGGATGTGTGTAATGCTGTTTTGAATGAAGAAGGAGCGGCTTCTCTTCAATATAGTACGACAGAGGGATATGTTCCATTAAGAGAAGCTATTAATCGAAGAATGAAAGCTGTTGGAATTAATGCTACTGTTGAAAATGTTCTTATCACATCGGGATCACAGCAAGCAATCGACCTTACTGGAAAATTATTTATTGACGAAGAGGATACAATTATTTGTGAAAGTCCAACCTATCTTGCGGCAATCAATACATTCAAAACATACAATGCCAACTTTGTTGAAGTAGCGATGGATGATGATGGAATGGTTATGGAAGAGCTGGAGGAAAAGCTGCAGAAGCATCCTAACACAAAATTTATCTATACGATTCCAGACTTCCAAAATCCTACAGGTCGTACGTTAAAGCTCGATAGACGAAAAAGAATGATTGAGCTTGCGAATCAATATGATGTAGTGATTGTAGAAGATAATCCTTATGGGGCTATAAGATTTGCTGGAGAGGAACTTCCGCCAGTAAAACATTTTGATACGGAAGGTAGAGTAATTTATCTAAGCACTTTCTCTAAGATTTTCACTCCTGGCCTTCGACTTGGATGGATCTGTGCAGACCAAGCATTCATTGATAAGTACGTGGCTTTTAAGCAAACAGCTGACTTACATACGGACAGCTTTGCGCAAAGAATTACAGCCAAATATATGGAACTTTATGATATGGAAGAGCACATTAATCAAATCAAAGCTGTTTATAAAGAAAGATGTGCAGCGATGTTATCTTGTGTTGAAACGTTTTTTCCAAAAAATTTGTCTTACAGTAAGCCAGAAGGTGGATTATTTATTTGGGTTGAACTTCCTGAGGGCATTGATTCAACGCATATATTTACAGAGTGCCTGAAAAACAATGTTGCTTGTGTTCCCGGAACACCATTTTTCCCGAATGGTACAAAGAAAAGTACATTCCGTTTAAATTTTTCAAATATGTCGAAAGAGAAAATAATAGAAGGTATGAAGCGTATTGGTGAAGTGTTAAATCGTGAGTTAGAGAAAGAAACAGCTATTTTATGATTTAAAACTGACAGTAGTATAGGAGACAGATATTGTAAATATAAAAGTCGTGCAATTAAATGGTTGTGTAATACAAAAAGGTTTAAGAAACATGGTTCTATGCAATATGTTTCATAACTCTTTTTAAAACAATGCTTGGATAAAATTTAGGAATATTAGCCATAAACTAATCCTTTAATCATGGGTATATTTTCATAAAAAATCATCTTATTTACACTAAATTTACTATTTTTTAATAAAATAGTTGTACAATAAAAGAAGAGTGGAATATATGAGAATATTTGTTGCTGCCGATTAAATACGCACTCATGGAAGTGTGAATACAGAGGGGATTTTATATGCATGTTGTTATTGGAGATATTGCAAGAGAAACGATACCGGTATTACCAACTACAAATTGCGAAAACGTTTATGCTATTTTTAATGAGCAACCATCAACAGAGGGGATAGTTGTTGCTGTTGAAATGCAGCCTGTTGGATTAATTATGAGAGATACATTCTTTCAAAAGCTATCCACTAAATATGGGTTTGACCTTTTTATGCAACGGCCAATTGAATTGATGATGGACACAACAATGTTAGTTGTGGACTATATTACACCACTAACCAAGGTTAGTACGCTTGCCATGAAACGAGAGCAAGAAAGACTTTATGACTATGTTATTGTACAGAAGCAGAATGAGCTATGTGGAGTTGTAAGTATACGTGAATTAATAATGAAGTTGTCTGAGGTACAGATTAACATTGCGAAATATTCCAATCCATTAAGCGGACTTCCTGGAAACCACATTATAGACGATATATTAGAAAAAGTATTACATTATGAAAGCTATACGGTGCTTTATCTTGATCTCGATCATTTTAAAGCATTCAATGATGTATATGGATTCAAATCAGGGGATCAACTTCTCGTCGAGACGGCGAATATCATTCAACAAACGATTGGCAAAAAACCAAATTACTTTGTTGGTCATATTGGTGGAGATGACTTTATCGCGGTGATTCCTAATTATCAGCATGAGGATATTTGCAAAAGGATTATTGCCCGCTTCGAACAGACGATTATCAGCTTTTATAGTAAAGAAGATATTGAACAGGGATATGTCAAAACATTCAACCGAAAAGGAACCATGGAAAATGTTCCATTAGTAAGCATCTCGATTGCAGTCGTTCAGAATAAACATACATCCTTTTCCACACCAAATGCGCTAAGTAGAGAAGCAGCAGAGATTAAAAGGATTTGTAAAGCTTGTGAGGGAAGTATCTACCTGAGCAAAGGGGATAAGGAAGCTGGAAAATTAAATGCATAAAAAATGAGCGATATTCAAAAATCGCTCATTTTTTTGTATGTTATTATCTTTAAGAAGAGATTGGTACGGTGCCTTTACATAATGTCTCAACTGGTTTTCCTATCGCGTAGCCTTGCCCCATATCGACACCCAAATCTTGCAAAAAGGTGTATTCGGAAAAAGTCTCGATTCCCTCTGCAATTACTTTCGTTTCAGATTTATATGCAAAATCAAGAATAAGCTCAACTAAATATTGTTTTTCCGGGATCGTTTCGATATTCCGGATTAATGATTTATCAATCTTTATAAACTCAGGATTTAAGTAAAGAAGTGTTTGTAAACTATTATAACCACTGCCAGCATCATCTACAGCAATGCGAAAGCCCTGTTCCCTGTAGTGCTCTACTAGCTTCACAAATTGAGAATAGTTGATTCCTGCCTTCTTTTCTGTCAATTCAAGAACAACTTGCTTAGGAGAGATGTTATGTTTTGCTAATAAATTCATTGTAGTTCCTGCTTTATAGTTTGGGTCGGCTAGTACTTGGGGATGTATATTTAGGAATATAAAGCAATCTTCATTTTCATCTAAACGATTAACCTGCTCGTGATATCTTTTCAATGCTAAATTTCGTATAAAGCTTTCGACCATAAAAACATGTTTGCTGTCTCCAACATAGTCGTAAAAAGCATCCGTAGTAGGAAAGCTCTTCGTAGAATCTGGTCGATTCAAAATTTCATAACCTATAGTATCGCCGCTTATTAAAGATAGAATTGGCTGGAAAAAGGTTTGGATTCTACGTTTGCGAATAACATTTAATAATTCTTCATTTTTATTAAACTCTTGATAAAGTAATTTACGGTTTGTATTTAAAAATCGAATAAAATGAATCGATTTATGAACTAAATTTGTTTTCATATGTCCACCTTTGAGTTGAATAAAATTGTCATGATGCTTAATTTAATTCTATCGGTGAATTATTAAGATTGATAATCAGTTGTGTAAATTTCCTGTAAAACCTGTGGGTAAAGATTTGTGTTGGACATAAAAATCTCTGGCTAAACATCTAAACTTAAGGGAATACTTGACACGACACTAAATGGTGTCGTATTATAACGGATAAATAGGACACCTTTAAGTGTCGTATTAAAACGTAAGATCAGGGGATGGTGATATTGAGCGAAAAGAGAACGGAAAGAGATGTTTACGAAGCTATTTCCGATCAAACCCGACGGAGGCTGCTTCGTCTATTAGCCGATGCGGAAGAATTACCGCTATATGAGTTAACCGTTCATTTCGAAATGGGTCGTACGGCAGTTTCAAAGCACTTGACAATCCTAAAAGATGCTGGTCTTGTAGTCAGCAGGAAGATTGGCAGGGAAACGCGTTATCGGTTGAATGCCACCCCTTTGAAGGAAATTCATGATTGGGTATCTTTTTATGAAGATTTCTGGAAGGAAAGAATGTTTAAATTAAATCTTTTATTGGAGGAACAAAAAATGAAAGCAGATGTATCATTAGATTTTCAATATACAAGTTCAATTGAAGAAGTGTGGAAGGCATTAACGGATTCGGAAATGCTTGCAAAGTGGATATGGGAAAATGACTTTAAGCCAGTAGTTGGACATAAATTTCAATTCCGAGCAGAGCCAAATAAATGGTGGAACGGAATTGTTGATTGTGAAGTGCTTGAAGTGGAAGAACCTCATAAAATATCTTATACGTGGGCAAGCCAAGGTGAGAACACAACTGTTACATGGACGTTGAAGGAAGGTTCAGATGGAACTACTCACTTGCACTTCGAACAAGCTGGATTCAGTGAAGAAACAAAAGCCACCAAAGGTGCTATCGAGGGGGCAATATATAGCTGGACTAAAATGGGTGAGCAGCTTGGGGAAGTGTTGGATCAATAAGCGTTATTGTCTTTCTCCTTGCCTTATATAAAATCTTAGACGGTCTAGTGGAACGGCCCGAACCATCAAAGGCTATCAATTACCCAATTACTAACATGTGTAGGGGTAGCTAATATTAAAAGGGGAGATAAGAAAATGAGTTTTTTCAAAGATATGATAGCGGTGTTTAAGAAGAGAGAATTATTACTTTTAGAGCGCTATGAAGAAGCAGAAGGCGTGTATACCTTTCTGTTTGAAAAGCCAGATGATTTAACCTGGGAAGCAGGGCAACACGGTCTGTTTACTATTACGCATAAGAAAATAAAAAATGCTACGCGGCCATTTACCGTAGCCTCAGCTCCTGCAGAAAAAGTTGTTAAATTAACAATGCGGATTAAGGATAATCCAAGTGATTTTAAACAGGAAATGTTAGAACTCAAACAAGGAATGAAGATTAGTATAAGCGGACCTGTAGGATCATTTCACTTGGAAAATAACAGTCCTTCAATCCTCATTGCAGGTGGGATTGGCATTACCCCATTTCGATCAATTCTAAAACAAATAGAAGCGGAAGGAAGTCTCCGTGAGAACCCAATACATCTGCTTTATCTAGATAGTGATAAATCCCATATCTTTAAAGATGAACTTGATGAAATTGCTAACTATCCTGCCATACATGTAACTTACCTTGATACAAGGGAGGACTTGCATCAGGAAATAAATCAGTTTAGCGATTTATATCAGAACAACGGTAACTATTTTATTGCAGGTCCAAAAACCATGGTCGAGTCTATTTCAAGTCATTTAAGAAATAACGATGTTCCCAAAAGAAATATCAAAAAGGATGCCTTTTTTGGATATTAATTAAAAATGAATATGAGCCCACAATTATGGTATCATACAAAAATCCTATTTTGTTGAACTTCCCCCTGTCAAGTAGACAGTGGAAATAATAAAAGGATTTATACGGCTTTAGCTCTATATTCAATAGGGTTGAAGCCGTTTAGTCTTTCTTGATATCTATCATGATTGTAGAAGTAAATATATTTATCAATTGCTGTTGAGAGATCCTCAAATGTCTCATGATCGTTCTTCCCGTTGGCTAAAGCATCTTCTACAATTTCAATTCATTATATCTGTTGAGGTGATTACAGGGATGGGAAAGGAACTAGTGTTGATAAGTGATCATAGGGAGGTCTTGTTTTCAGCGGGGAAAATGGATCTTAAATTCCCAATTGTTTTCATCAATCTTGTATGATATAGTGTCAACGGTACTTATTAAACGTATTTAATAAGTCTTTTTATAGGTGGTGATGTTTGTGGAAGCTGCTTCAAAATCATTGAAGAGAGTAATTACTCTTGGTATTCGTAAATCTCTCTTAGAGCTTGGAAGTGCAACAAAGGCTGAGCTTAGCAGCAAGCTAGAAATTAGCTTTCCAACAATAAGTAAGTTCCTTGCACAGATGGAGAAAGATGGTGAAGTGATAGCAGTTGGTTTAGATGAATCAAGTGGTGGAAGAAGAGCAAAAAGATATACGTACAATTCAGAGTATATGCTTGGTCTTGCAGTCTTTATAGAGAAGGAAGAGACCTATTATACAATTTTCAATTGCTTAGGTGAAAAAAAGGAGCAAGGAAAAGCCCCAAGTGTACTAATAGATAATGGCATGAATTTATTAACACAACTGATTGAAAAAGTAATAACAACTAATTCTTCAAAAATTACTTCCATCGCTATCGGTGTTCCAGGGTCGGTTGATCACGGGAAGATTTTCTACATGCCAGGGTATGAGCAGTTTCAAAATGTTGATTTGAAGACGTATTATGAGGGTTATTTTAATATTCCTGTTGTGGTAGAGAACGATATGAATGCTGTTGTTCTTGGTTTTAACCACCAAAAAAGAATGGAAAATAATCAGTCTCTTATCTATTTGTATTTTGGCCAAAATGGCCCGGGGGCAGGGTTTATGATAAATGGAGATGTGGTAAGAGGAAGTACGTTTTTTGCTGGAGAGATTTCGTTCGTCCCTCAATATAGTGAACATAACTTTGGGCAGGTACTAGAAAAGGGAATTGGACAAAAAAAGAGATTGGTCAATGAGGATGAACAGATTGATGCAATAAGCAGATTAGTAGCCTCTTTTGTAGCTATCATAAACCCACATACCATTATTTTTAGTGAGGATGAAATCGAAAAAGGGATGTTAAGTAAAATCGCCATCGCTAGTTCAACATATATCCCGTCAGAACATCTTCCGGAACTTACGGTGAGTAATTGGAAACAGGATTATTTATTTGGGTTACAAAGGCTTTGCCTCGATCTTATGATAGCGAAATAGGGATATGGACGTATACGGAGCAAGGGACTGGATAGGTGCTTGATAATCATTATAGTGGAGAGTAGGTCATTTAAGATGAAAACGGAAAAAGAAAAAATGATAGCTGGAGAAATGTATAATCCCGCAGATTCAGAATTGGTAAAGGATCGTATGGCAGCAAGACGTAAGGTTAGGCAATATAATCAAACGTTAGAGACAGAGGGAGAAAAGCGAACAAAACTATTAGAGGGATTATTTGGTTCGACAGGAGAAAATATCTATATGGAACCAAATATACGATTTGATTATGGTTATAATACATACGTAGGAGACAATTTTTATGCGAATTTTGACTGTACGTTTTTAGATATTTGTGAAGTGCGTTTTGGAGATAATTGTATGCTTGGACCAAGGGTACAAATCTATACAGCAACACATCCGCTTCATCCAGTGGAACGAAATTCTGGGATAGAAAGCGGAAAACCGATTACAGTTGGCAACAATGTATGGATTGGAGGAAGTGCAATTATAAATCCAGGAGTAACAGTAGGAGATAATGTTGTGATTGGATCTGGAGCAGTCGTTACGAAAGACATACCAGATAATGTGGTAGTTGGTGGTAATCCTGCTAGAATCATTAAACAAATTGAACTATAAGATTCCTTTGGCTTAACTAATCAAGTTCTTTTAAACAAGTGGTGCAATTCCATTCACAAGGAATTGTACCTTTATTAATATAATTTTCCTTACTTTATATAATACATTTTAATACGAATTAGTACCAAGTAATAGTAACAAGTGATAAAATATGATGACACTATTATAAGGAGGGGAAACCGTGAAAACTCAAGTAACAGATCTATTCGGAATTCAGTATCCAATCATACAAGGTGGTCTAGCTTATTTAGGTTATGCAGAACTAGCTGCTGCTGTCTCAAATGCCGGAGGACTAGGGCAAATTACTGCAGCAACATTACGTACGCCTGAAAATCTTCGGAATGAAATTCATAAAGTACGTGAGTTTACGAACAAGCCTTTTGGTGTAAACTTTGCTATTGCAAAGTACAACGGTGAATACGAGGAATTATTAGAAGTGGCAATAGAGGAAAAGGTACCGGTAATCTCTATTACTGGTGGTAATCCAAAACCTGTGTTAGAACGACTCAAAGACGAGAATATTAAGACGCTTGTCCTTGTTTCAGGAGTTAGACATGCACAGAAAGCAGAACAGCTTGGAGCGAATGCACTTATTGCAGTTGGACAAGAAGGTGGAGGTCATTTAGGGCGTGACGATATTGGTACAATGGTGCTGATTCCTCGTATTGTAGACCATGTATCCATTCCCGTGCTAGCAGCAGGAGGAATAGGCGACGGCAGAGGTTTATTAGCAGCCTTTTCTCTTGGTGCAGAAGGTATCGTGATGGGGACTCGTTTTATTGCTACCCAAGAATGCGTACATGCACATTACGACTATAAAAATGCGCTTTTACAAGCGCAAGAAACAGACACGGTCATTATTAAAAAATCATTAGGTGCCCCAGGACGAGTTCTTCAATCAGATTTTGCTTTAGAAATTATCGATCGAGAACATCAAGGAGCAACGTACGAGGATCTGAAAGATATGATTAGTGGCAAAACGAATTGTAGATATATTTATGTTGGTCATGAAGAAGAAGGGTTTGGCTGGGCTGGGCAGGTAATTGGTCTTATCAACAACGTACCAACAGTACAGGAATTGTTTGCTGAGATAATTTTAACAGCAGAAAATAGTTTGAGCCGTATTCGTAATATTATAAGAGGGTAATCCAGTAGATAATATTAATAAAATAAATGCACATAAATAACTCTATGGAGCTTTTAATAGAAGTATCTGCGATGTGAATTATAGTAAAACATTTAGCGAAGGCAGAATTGGGGAATTGAAGGAAAAGCTGTAATCCGTTAGTTGTAACTGTAAACAATAAAGAGAGCAGACAGCTTGTAAAGGATATTGTAGTTCCATCCGCTATTAGGCTATAATAAAACATAGTATAGCAATGAGGAATGTGAGTGACAACACATGATAGACATAAGCAAGTTAACCCAAGGGAAGAATCTAACGGAATTGGATGCCCAGATTCTTAAATATATCGTAGAAAATATCGATACGGTTCTACAAAAAGGTGTGCGTGAAATTGCTAGAGATAATTATACATCTTCGGCAACGGTTATTCGTTTATCGAAAAAGTTGGGGTATACAGGATTTGTCGATATGTATTATCAACTCGTTCCACAAGTCAAAAAGGCAAGTCTACAACAAACGGAAGTGATTGGTGACTTTCCAGAAATTCGGCTTCAGGATTTTTTTGAATATAATACAATGGAAGAAGTCAATCTTTTTATTGAAAAGGTTCTACATTTAAGACAAAACTATATTTTTATATATGCAACAGGTTTCTCGGCGATTGCGGCAGAGTATCTATATAAAAAACTGCTTGTTCTGGGGAAAAAGACCATTATTGCCAGTGGAACGGATTCGATAGGAGTTTTTGAAAATAATTTAGAAGACATTGGTGTGCTGGTTGTCATATCGAAATCCGGTGAAACCCAACAAGTGATTGATAAACTAAAAGCGGCGAAAGAACATGATATCTTTACAGTTTCATTCACAAAGGAAACGGAAAATCGAACAACTGAAATAGCCGATCTCAATTTTAAGTTGTTTGATAACAATAAACTAGATGACCGGAATATGCTACCGAACATTTTCTTTCCTAGACTTTTGATGTTGTTTGAATATATTTTGAAAGAATATTTCGGGCGTTTAAATAAAAATAATGATGAGAAGTGAAACGTGTTTCAAGATATGAAACACGTTTTTTGTGGTCTTGAAACTATCGACATTAATTTGTTGGAGGGGTACACTATATGACGTAAACAGGAGATTCACTGGAGGTGTAAAAATGAAGGCCAAAATGATGGAAGGAATGCAAAGGTTTTCAAAAGCCATGTTCATTCCTGTACTTATTTTACCAATTGCCGGTATTTTAATCGCACTTGGAAATTTGTTGACCAATCAAAGGTTAATTGAAACCGTTCCCTTTATGGATAATCCAATCATGACAGGATTCGGTTCTATTCTAACTGGATCATTGGTTTCGATATTAGGTAACCTAGGGCTGATCTTCAGTGTAGGTATCGCAATAGGATTAGCAACGAAAGAAAAATCAATAGCTGGATTTACTGCATTACTAGGCTATTTAGTTTTTGTAAACGCTATGAATAAATTTATGGAACTAACTGGCCTTTTGACAGAAGCTGAAGCATTGCAGGGTACTGGACAAACATTGGTATTAGGCGTTCAAATCCTTGATATGGGTGTTTTTCTAGGTATTATTCTCGGTATTATAACCGCGATTGTTCATAATAAGTTTGTTGATACTGAGTTTAAAGGTGCATTCCAAATCTATGGCGGGTCACGTTTTGTATTTATTGTACTTATTCCGGTCGTTGTATTATTGGCAATTGCACTAACTTATATTTGGCCGTTTTTCCAAACAGGCATTAACAACTTAGGTACGCTGATTAATCGTAGCGGCAGCTTTGGAATTTTCTTATACGGAATGTTAGAAAGACTATTGATTCCAACAGGTTTGCATCACTTAGTATACACGCCATTCCTTTATACATCATTGGGTGGTGTGGCAGAGGTTGGCGGACAAGTATTCGAAGGAGCAAGAAATATTTATTATGCTGAAATTTCGGATCCATCTGTAACACGTCTTTCTGAAAGCGTAATATGGGATGCGCGTGGAATAGCAAAAATGTTCGGATTACTTGGTGCATGTTTAGCAATGTACCACATGGCAAGACCAGAAAATAAAGCAAAAGTAAAAGCGATCTTAATTCCAGCAGCATTTACTTCATTTATTGCTGGTGTAACAGAACCAATCGAGTTCTCGTTTATGTTTGTCGCACCACTTCTTTTCGTAGTTCATGCTGCGCTAAGTGGCTTGAGTATGGTGACATTGAATCTACTGGATGTCCGGGCTATTGGTCCAAATGGAATGATTGACTTTCTGCTATTCAATTTACCTTTAGGTTTCGAAAAAACGAGCTGGCCAATGTATATCTTAGTTGGATTACTTTTCTTTGGAATCTATTATGTGGTTTTCCGCTTCTTAATTACGAAATTTAACTTCAAGACAATTGGTCGGGAAGATGACGGTAAAGAAGCTAAACTATACTCGAAAAATGACTATAAAGAAAGCAAAGCAAAAGGGGAAAACACGGTATCAGATCAAGATCAGGGAGAACCAGCAATGGCAAGTGTTATTGTCGATGCGCTAGGAGGATCTGACAATATTAATACGGTAACGAATTGTTACACGAGACTCCGATTAACTTTAGATAAACCAGACATGGTCGACGAAGCGACATTGAAGAGTGAAACCGGGGCAAGCGGTGTCATTATTAAAGATCAAAATGTTCAAGTCGTATATGGATTACAAGTAAGCAACATTAGAAAAGCGGTAGATAACTATTTAGGTAGACAAGTAGACGAATAAATATAGAGAGGACGAAATAATATGAAACAATTTTCAGTCGTAATCGCAGGTGGAGGAAGCACGTATACACCAGGTATTGTAATGATGCTGTTAGATAACTTGGATCGTTTTCCAATTCGTACATTGAAATTGTATGATAATGATCATGAAAGACAAGCAGTACTTGGTGAAGCGCTTGAAATTGTGTTAAAAGAACAAGCACCTGATATCAATTACATTTTTACAACAGATCCAGAAGAAGCATTCACAGACATTGATTTCTGCTTTGCTCATATCCGGTCAGGTCAATATAAAATGCGCGAAATGGATGAAAAAATCCCGTTGAAACATGGTGTTGTGGGGCAAGAAACATGTGGTCCAGGTGGGATTGCTTATGGAATGCGCAGTATAGGGGACATGATTGAATTGATCGATACGATGGAAAAATATTCCCCAGACGCTTGGATGTTAAACTATTCTAATCCAGCAGCGATTATTGCAGAAGCATGCCGAATCTTACGCCCCGATTCTAAAGTCTTAAATATTTGCGATATGCCTGTTGGAACAATCCGCAGAATGTCACAAATCATTGGGAAAACACCAAAGGATCTAGATGTTCGTTACTTTGGATTAAATCACTTTGGCTGGTGGACAAGTGTAAAGGATAAAGAAGGTAACGAATACTTGCCACAAATCCGTGACTATGTTGCGAAAAATGGATACTTAACGCAAATTGAAGTGGATACACAGCATATGGACCAAAGTTGGCAAGAAACACACAAGAAAGCAAAAGACCTATTAGCGGTTAATCCTAGATTCTTGCCAAATACCTATTTGAAATACTATCTCTACCCTGATTATGAGGTAGCCAATGCTAACCCAGAATATACGCGTGCAAATGAAGTAATTGATGGTCGCGAAAAAGAAGTATTTTCAACTGCTAGAACGATTGTTGAAAAAGGTACAGGAGAAGGCAGTGAATTCGGAATCGGCAGTCATGCAACATTTATTGTGGACTTAGCTCGTGCAATTGCTTTCAACACACATGAACGAATGCTCTTAATTGTAGAAAACAATGGAGCAATCGCAAACTTTGATGATGATGCAATGGTAGAAGTACCATGTATTGTTGGTACAGATGGTCCAGAACCATTAAGTCAAGGAAAGATTCCCGAATTCGAAAGAGCTTTAATGTATCAGCAAGTAACGGTTGAAAAACTAGTAGTACAAGCATATATCGAAGGAAGCTATCAAAAATTATGGCAGGCTCTTACACTCTCTAAAACTGTACCGAGTGCCAAAGTAGCGAAGGATGTATTAGATGATTTGATTGAAGCAAACAAAGACTACTGGCCAGAATTGAAGTAATGACAAAGCTAAAGCGGGCGGATTGAATATGCAGTAAACGCGATATGCGTCAGTTGAGATGAACTCTTTATAAATGAAGGGAGCAGGCGAAAAAGGGAACTATTTTCGTCTGTTCCTATATATAATCGGAGGTAACAGCATGTTAAAGAAATTATTTGGCAAAAAAGAGACATTAGAAAATTTAGTTTCACCGATAACTGGGAACATCTTGAAAATTGAAGCTGTTCCGGATGATATGTTCAGTCAAAAAATGCTTGGTGATGGGATTGCGGTTGAACCGACAGAAGGAATTGTGGTATCCCCTCTCGATGGTGAAGTTGTTCAATTTTTTCCAACCAAACATGCCGTTGGAATTCGGGGAAACAATGGTTTAGAAGTTTTAATTCATATCGGTTTAGAAACAGTTGCACTTAACGGAGAAGGGTTCGAAGGTTACGTTCAACAAGGTGATAAGGTGCGTGCTGGTGATAAACTAATCAGCTTTGACTTAGAATTAATCAAAGAAAAAGCGGATAGTATTGTTTCTCCAGTTGTTATTACGAATTTTGATCAAGTTCAAGAATTAGTAAAAAGTGAGGGTAGTACTGCGAATCATGGTGAATCTGTATTGTTGAAGGTGAAAATAAAATAAGGCGAGTGTATAATCATTCTCTATCTGTAAGGCTGTCCTAATTACGGACATCTTTTTTTGTAAGCAGATATGATTGGACCAGTAACAAGCGGGCATCCGATCTAGTTATCCGTTAGGTTATAAACCATTCAACTCCGGTTTAACAAAGTATGTGGGAGTTGAATGGTGTTTTTTTCAATTAGATAAGTTAGTTCATAAAAAGCTAGTAAGAAGCTATCAAAACAACGGGAATTCTAACTTAGCCAAAACGATTACAGTTACTTCTTCTTGCAATATTTAAAGCCCCTTCAAATGTGGATCCTTCCAGAACATCGTCATTACGAAACCTAGTATAATCACAACTGCACTAAAATAAAAAGGGAAATTTATATCGATATCAAACAGCATACCTCCCAGAACTGGTCCAAACACATTGGCAAGCGAAGTGAAGAAGGAGTTCATCCCGCCAACAAATCCTTGCTCATTACCAGCGATGCGTGAGAGGTAGGTCGTTACAGCCGGACGAATAAGATCAAATCCGATGAATACCGTAAATGTCACTGCCATGATTGTCCAGTAGGTGTTTACGAGTGTCATCGCGAAAACTAAAATCGTCGAGAATAGTAATGACCAACGAATGATATTAACTTCCCCCATATATCTGGTTAATGGATCAAATAATAGAATCTGGAAGAGTGCACCGATAATTGCACCACCTGTAATGGCAATAGCTATATCCGACGGGCTAAATGCAAATTTATGGTCAACATATAGGCTGAATAAAGAATCAAATGCAGCTAAACCAAATGATGCTATGAAAATTACGATAAAGGCAATAAAGAACATTGGCTTTAACATTTTCTTTAAGCTGTTCTTTCCAGCTAATGGTGATTCATCCAACGTGTCTTCTGCTTTAGAGCTAGGCTCCTTCAATGTGAAAATGGATAAAATCGCGACTACAAAAGCAAAAGCAGCGGCTGAAAAAAATGGAACTCTTGTACCGATTTCCGCCAAAAAGCCGCCGATGCCAGGCCCGATTATAAAACCGGTGTTAATTGCTGCAGACATATAGCCAAGTGCTTTTGGGCGTTTCTCTATTGTGGTAACGTCGGCAATAAATGCCGTCACAGCAGGCATGATAAAAGCACCACTTACGCCACCTAAAATACGTGATATAAATAGAACTTCTATTGTTTTTCCCAGCCCGAATAATAGTTCGGAAAAACTGAAAATAAATAAACCGATCACAATCATAATTTTCCGGCCGAATTTATCAGCCGCTTTTCCAGCAAATGGAGAAAAAATTAATTGTGTTAAAGCAAACGCTGCGGTTAAATAGCCAACAACGGTACCACTAATATTTAACTCATTCATTATTGTTGGCAGTACAGGTATAACTAAACTGATTCCTAAAAAGACAAAAAATATGTTCATAAGTAGTATGGCTAATGTCATTTCTTTTCTCTTCTTCATCTTATGTCACCTATATTCTTTTCCTAAGTAATATTAGAATTCTACTCTTTTTCCCTCATACATGCAATCTTTATTTTTCGATTTTTGTTTCGTGTACATACCCACTCTATTTAATAAAAAAATGGATTGCAATTAAACTTCTTTTAACTCTTGATATTAGGTTTTAACTATCAATTATCTGCATGATTATAATTTAACTTAACAAACAATTTACAGTTAATTAATATAATTCTGTTAAAATTATCGGTATTAAGGCTTAGGAGGATTGTTACATGAAGAAAGTTATTTTATTTGCTGCAACATTACTATTTGCAGTAGTTTTAGCAGCTTGTGGTGATCAGACGGAAGAAAGTGATGCTTCTACAGAAGGCGCTAATTCTAGTGATACAACAGAAAATGAATCTATTGAAAAATTGTCCATTGGATTTGTACCTTCTCGTGAACCAGAGGAAATTATTACTGCTACAGAACCGTTGAAGGAGTTATTAACAGAAGAGCTATCTGGCTTAGGATATGACATAGGTGAAATTGAAATAAATGTAGGTACAAATTATGAGGCAGTTGGAGAAGCACTCTCAGCCGGAACAACGGATATTGGATTTATTCCAGGCGGTACATATGTATTGTATGATGACGGTGCTGAAGTTATATTAACAGCAACACGTGCAGGTTTAAGCAATGACTCGGATAACGCTGCAGATTGGAATGAAAATGAACCAACAGAACCAACGGATGAACAAACAACTTCATATCGTGCATTATTAATTGCTGGTCCATCAGAGAACGGACAAGCTTTAGCCGAGAAAGTAAATAATGGGGAAGAGCTGACATTTGAAGATGTAGATAATGCGACTTGGAATGTGATGTCATCGTCATCTCCAGCGGGTTACATTTACCCTGCATTATGGTTGCAAGAAAACTTTAATAAGACAATTACGGACTTATCAAAAGCGGTACAAGCTGATTCATATGGAAGTGCATTTGCTCGTTTAGCTACCGGACAAACAGATGTATTAGTTACGTATGCAGATGCACGTCGTGACTTTGTAGACACATGGACGACGGAATACGGTCGTGACGCTGATATCTGGGAAGAAACAGATGTCATTGGTGTTATGCCAGCAATCTATAATGACACCATTAGTGTGAGCAAAAACTCTGAAATAATGAATGATGATTTGAAAGCAGCATTAAAGAAAGCATTTATGAATATTGGAGAATCAGAAGAGGGAAAAGAAGTTATTGCGATCTACAGTCATGAAGGGTATCAAGAAGCGACAGATGAAGACTATGATAATGAACGAAAGGCCCAGGAAATTGTGCAGCAAGTAGGGTCAAACTAAGGATCAGAATGCAAATAGAATGATAGAAAAATGAGAACGTTATTCTATGTTCTCATTTTTTTCTAGGATTGGAGTATCATCATGATTGAATTTAAACAAGTCCACAAACAATATCCCAATGGTTTATTGGCGTTAAAGGATATTGATCTTCAGATCGATCAAGGAGAATATGTAGCTATTATTGGGCTTTCAGGCGCTGGGAAATCGACGTTACTGCGTTGCGTTAATCGTATGCACGATATATCAAGCGGCTCTTTGAAGGTAGACGATGTCGAAATCAGCACATTAAGAGGAAAGGGAATACGCCAATTGCGTCGCAGCATTGGAATGATTTTTCAGTCATTTAACTTAGTCACCCGTATCTCGGTTATGAAAAATGTGCTTGTTTCTTTTGTTCCTGAAATACCTTTATGGAGAAAGGTGCTAGGTGTGTTTACAGAACAAGAGAAAAAACAGGCGTTAATTGCACTTGATCGGGTTGGTATTTTAGATAAGGCATTCGTTAGGGTTGATCAATTGTCAGGCGGACAGCAACAGCGTGTAGCTCTCGCACGTACACTTGCGCAAAACCCCAAAATTATTTTAGCTGATGAGCCTGTGGCATCACTTGATCCAGTAACTGCAAATCAAGTAATGGGAGACTTCAGGCGAATTAATCAGGAACTTCATATGACCGTTATCATGAACATTCATCATGTCGAATTAGCACTGGAATATGCGAGTCGAATTATTGGCATACGTGCTGGAGAAATTGTCTATGATGGACGCACAGAGGATGTAACAGACGAGATTTTAGAACAGATTTATAAAGGGTCTGTTGAAAAAGGGGAGGACATTGCCCATGCTCGCGAAGCTGTTACCAACTAAGAAATTAACACTTCCAAATGGAAAAGTAGTAGTGGAAAGGAGGTCCATGACGCCCGTTATTATTCTGCTTTTACTCGGATTTTCCTACTGGTCTATTCAAATTACGGGGTTCGATCTTGAAATTCTAATCACTAGAATCCGCCAGTTCTTTGTCATTATACAAGAGATGCTTTCACCAACATGGGCTTATGTTCCGCACATTTGGAAGCCATTATTAGATACTATTAAAATGTCACTACTTGGATCACTTTTAGGTGCCATTTCTGCATTGCCGTTAGCGATACTTGCAGCAAGTAATATTGCGAAGGCAGCCTGGATTTCATCTGCAACCAAATTTGCCCTAAGCTTATTGCGCACACTTCCAACATTGATTGTTGCTCTTATTGCTACCTATATTTTCGGACTTGGAACGTTTGCGGGAACAGTTGCAATTTACTTATTTACAATCGCATATGTAGGCAAATTACTATACGAGCAAATAGAGAATGTCAATATGGATGCATATGAGGCGATGCATTCGATGGGATTAACAACAATCCAATCATTTCGGTATGCTATTTTCCCGCAAATACTACCGAATTATTTATCGACTTCCTTGTTTTGTTTTGAGGGAAATGTTCGTTACGCAGCTATTTTAGGGTACGTTGGAGCAGGTGGTATTGGACTGCTGCTAAATGAAAGTCTTGGATGGCGAAACTACGCAAATGTAGGCATGATTTTACTGATGCTAGTTGTTGTTGTCTATTTGATTGAATCGATTAGTGAACATTACCGAAAGAAATTAAAGTAGGAGATTACATATGAATCATATCGATAAACAGTACGAACTGGAACCGAATCGCCGTCTTACACAAATAATGACAGCATTGATCTTGATTATCCTTTTTGGTTGGTCATTGTCTGCCATCCAGTTTGATGAATTAACAGTGAATGGACTTACAATCGCCAAAAATATCCTGTTGGGTCTCGTTCAACCAGATGTAGAATTGTTGTTTAATTTTACGAATGGGGTACCTTATTTGCTCATTGAAACAGTAGCAATTGCTTTCTTAGGTACCATTGTAGGAGCAATTCTGGCAATTCCGCTTGCTTTTTTATCCGCATCAAATATTGTACCGAAGCCAGTAGCAATTATCATTCGCTTATTGCTCGTTTTTATTAGGACAATTCCTGCCATTGTTTATGGACTAATGTTTATCCGGGTAACCGGTCCAGGCCCTTTTGCAGGGGTTTTAACAATGTCTCTAACAAGTATAGGAATGTTGGCAAAGTTGTATGTAGACGTTATAGAAGATTTAGATACGTCTATTCTGGAGTCGATGGAATCATTAGGATGTACCATGATAGAAAAAATACGTTTTGGTATACTGCCACAGCTTTCAGCTTTGTTCCTGTCCATCATCATCTATCGATTTGATATGAATCTGCGTGATGCAGCTGTTCTAGGATTAGTTGGAGCAGGTGGAATTGGTGCTCCGCTTATATTTGCCATGAATTCATATCGCTGGGAAGAGGTTGGTTCAATTTTAATTGGTCTTGTTATACTTATTTTAATTGTTGAATATGTGTCCAATAAAATTCGGACAAAGTTAGTAAGGGGATAACGCTCGGAGCGCTGATATGGCTTATTGTAATAATGCCGTTTCCAGTTGGAATGTTATTACTCTATTTATTTTTAAGGCGGCCATTATATATTTGGTTTATCACATATTTAACAACATTGAGCTTGTATACGCTCATACATATTTTAGTAAGTTACTTTTCCCATTTCCATTCTTTAATTCCTGCTTGGAAATTATCTTAAAAAACTTCTAAACAAAATGGTGCATTAGTTGAAAAGGCAAAAGGAGCTTGGGTGCCGAGCTCCTTTTTGTTCTTTTTATATTTGGTTTTCAACAAAAAAACATCGAAAATCGTAATTTATTTATTGTAAAACGATAAATATAATGATAAAATCAAATAGAATAATAAAGTGAGGTGTATTTAATGAAATATGGTTCAACACTCTTTTTAAAGTTAGCATTATTTCTTATTGGAACTCCGGTTCTTGCTTTATCTATATTCGGAGTGTATTGGTTAGTTAATAATCCAGCAAATCCAGAATATGATCATATTCTGTATCCCATTATAATTGGTATGTATGTATCAGTGATTCCGTTTTTCTTTGCTTTGTACCAGGCTTTTAAACTTTTAAGCTATATTGACAAGAACCAGGCTTTCTCTAAATTATCTGTTGTGGCTCTAAAGAAAATTAAATGGTGTGCAATAACAATCAGTGGGTTGTATGTGCTTATTATTCCTTTTGTTTATATCGTAGCAGAGCTAGATGATGCACCAGGTCTCATCATTATCGGAATGGTCCCTATTTTTGCTTCTATGGTGATCGCAGTCTTTGCTGCGGTTCTCCAAAGACTTTTAGAAGAAGCGATTCATATAAAATCCGAAAATGATTTGACGGTATGAGGTGATAATATGGCGATTATAATTAATATTGATGTGATGTTAGCAAAACGAAAAATGAGTGTGACGGAATTATCTGAGCGGGTTGGCATAACGATGGCAAATCTTTCTATATTGAAAAATGGGAAGGCAAAAGCAATTCGGATTTCAACGTTAGATGCCATTTGTAAGGCATTAGAGTGTCAGCCGGGTGATGTATTGGAATATCGAGCCGATGAGGGTGGCACCAATTAAGTAACCTTTTTCCAAATCCAGTAGTTATAAAAAAGACTGCCTTCAAGTGAGGACAGTCTTCTTTTTCGTTTATACAGTAGTAGAAACAGCTATTTCATCCACTGGAACGCCAAGCGCTCTGGCTACACCTTCGCCATATGCTGGATCTGCTTTATAACAATTGTTAATATGTCTTAATTGAATTTCCTTCGTAGTTCCTTGCATATTTTTTGCTGTGTTTTCAAATAACCTTTGCTGCTCTTCTACAGTCATTAATCGGAATAACCTACCGGGTTGTTCATAGTAATTATCATCATCTTCTCGGAAGTTATGATAATCCGCAGTACCAAAAATATCTAGAGCTGGTTCTTGGTGTTCCTTGCTGTCTTCCCATTCACCATAGCTATTTGGGCTATATGTGACTTGATTTCCATGAGGGATGACTCTCATAGCACCATCACGATGATAGGGGTTGAAATTCTTCGCGTTTTTCGGATAGTTGACTGGGATTTGCCAGTGGTTTACACCTAAACGATAGCGTTGTGCATCTCCGTATGAGAATAAGCGACCTTGCAACATTCTATCTGGAGAGAAACCAATACCAGGAACAATGTTGGTTGGAGCGAATGCAGCCTGCTCAACTTCTTCAAAGTAATTCTCTGGGTTGCGATTTAATTCAACCTCACCAACTTCAATTAGTGGGAAATCCTCTTTATACCAAACCTTTGTGATATCAAATGGATTATCTTTCATGTTTCTTGCATATTCTTCTGTCATAACTTGGATAAATAAAGTCCATTTTGGATTATCTCCGCGTTCAATTGCTTGAAATAAATCTCGTTGATGGCTTTCACGGTCGCGACCAACTAATGCTTCAGCTTCTTGTTCAGTCAGATTTTTAATTCCTTGTTGTGTTTTGAAGTGGAATTTTACCCAAAATCGTTCATTTTCTGCATTGAAAAAGCTATACGTATGACTACCAAACATATGCATGTTTCGATAGCTTGCTGGAATACCACGGTCACTCATCGTGATTGTCACTTGATGCAGTGCTTCCGGTAAGCTTGTCCAAAAATCCCAGTTCGCTTGAGCGCTATGCATATTCGTTTTTGGATCACGTTTTACAACATGGTTTAAATCTGGGAACCGCTTCGGATCTCTCATAAAGAACACAGGCGTATTATTTCCGACAAGATCCCAGTTACCTTCCTCTGTATAGAATTTCATAGATGTACCACGAATATCACGTTCTGCATCAGCAGCCCCGCGTTCACCAGCAACAGTTGAGAAGCGGACAAACATATCGGTTTTCTTACCAACCTCTGAGAAAATGTCTGCTTTCGTATATTTTGTAATATCGTTCGTAACGGTAAATGTCCCGTATGCACCGGAACCTTTCGCGTGCATACGGCGCTCTGGGATTACCTCACGATCAAAGTGAGCTAGTTTCTCGAGGAACCAGTAATCTTCCATTAATAACGGGCCGCGTGGACCGGCTGTCTTAGAATCTGAGTCATTTGGTACAGGATTACCAAATGCAGTAGTCATTCTTTTTTTGTTTTCATTTATATTCCCCAAAATAAATACCTCCAAAGTATAATAGTTTTTAATTTATATTAATTATAATTTATTTCTATAGATGCTATTTTATATAAAGATATTTAGTAAGTCAAGAACGAATGATCTTATTTTAAAATATTTTTTTCTCAATTAAATTATATAATTGATAATTATAAACTTTGGTGAATTTAGGGAATTTTGTGTGGTATAGTTTTTATTAACAAATGAAGGAACACTAAATTTAGGTGGTATAAAGTTATTTTTAAAATCTGTCGATAGAATTTCGGTAATATATATTGACTCTGTGGCGCACCCCACAGTTTATAATTTAAGACGAGCGGGAGGGACAGGATGTATAAGGTTAGTGATTTTTCTGAGATGACCGGATTAAGTAAAGAAACATTACGATACTATGCCGAAATAAAATTGCTTGAACCAGCATTTATTGATCCAAATAACAAC
This sequence comes from Oceanobacillus sp. FSL K6-0127, assembly GCF_037983385.1. Lineage (NCBI taxonomy): Bacteria > Bacillati > Bacillota > Bacilli > Caryophanales > Bacillaceae > Oceanobacillus > Oceanobacillus sp. FSL K6-0127. The sequence continues at coordinate 845,311 of NZ_CP150287.1, forward strand.
TATCGTTATTACGATGATGGAAGTTACTTCCTGGCAATCCTCCTCGTTAAGTTGCGGAGACTTGGCTTTACCATACAGGAAATGGTCTGTGTCATGGAGGATGAGTCATTTGCAAATTTAGATGGGCTGTTAATACAAAAAAGACATAAAATTCAGAGGGAAATAGACGATCTTCTGCTTCGGGTTGAAGAGATCGATGCTTTTCTTGAATCTGGGAAGGAAGAAAACAAATGATCCAATGGAAAGAAGAAATCACTATTGATACAAATATTGAAAATGTATGGAGCCTATTTTTAGATAGAAACATCAAACAGATTATGCCTAAAGTAGAGAAACATACGGTGATTGAAAAAAAGGAAGATGAGGTTGGAGCAAAGCACGAACAAACCTATCGGGAAGGAAAACGGCTTGAAACGTATATTGTAGAAACGTTAGCTTATGAAGACTTAGAAGATAAAAAGTACAAGCAAATACGTTTTGTTTTAGGTAAAGCTTTTGAGATTAATCTATCTTTTAAATTACTTAAAATTAGTGATACACAAACGGCATTTATTTATGAGGGTAGTAATAAAGGGGTTAATTTTGTAGGAAGAGCGATGTTGAAGCTAGGAAGTGAGAAAAGCAACAATAAAGTTGTAGAAGAGTTTATGCAAAAAGTGAATGAGGAAGCAATGAAAATCTAGATTCGTAATTTGTGACTTCGAGAACGATTAAGCGATTGAAGTCCTACAAACATAGCGTACCCGTTAATTGGGGAATAAAAAGCAAAGATCGCCGGTTCGAGTTGATTACGAACTGGCGAGCTTTTTGATTCTTTAAGCTAAAAAATGATAAAATTGGTATAGACAACTAGTTTAACGTGGGATACAATATATTTCGTTGTTATCTTTAATTTTTTACGGATGAAATAAGGAAGGGTTCGAAAGTTATAACCTTAAATGAAAGCGTATTTTTGGGGTAGAATACTATATTAAGTTCGTTACACATTTTTTAATTTATACACTCCGTAATTAACAACATATATAAAACTTTTGATAGGAGGAAAACAGGATGATGAAATATCTCCAAAGTATAGGTCGTTCATTGATGTTGCCGGTTGCAGTATTACCTGCAGCGGCAATTTTAATGGGGATAGGTTATTGGATTGACCCATCAGGCATGGGGGAAGGAAGTGCGGCAGCTGCATTCTTAATTAAAGCAGGGTCTTCCATTATTGATAATATACCAATCTTATTTGCAGTAGGAATTGCGTTAGGTATGTCCAAGGAGAGAGACGGTGCTGCTGCACTAAGTGGGCTAGTTGCCTACTTAGTCGTAACTACACTACTTTCCGTTGATACTGTTGCATTATTGCAAGGAATTAATGTGGAAAATGTAAACCCAGCCTTTGAGAATATAGAAAATGCGTTTATTGGAATTCTTTCTGGGGTTGTAGCATCAATTATGTTTAATCGATTTAGTCATGTACAATTACCAGCAGCGTTAGCTTTCTTTAGTGGGAAGCGAGTTGTACCGATTATGACATCTGCTTTAATGCTTGTTGTTGCTGCAGCATTATTCTTTGTCTGGCCTGTAGTTTATACAGGATTAGTTAATTTCGGTGAAATGATTAGTACATTAGGGGCTATTGGTGCAGGGATTTATGGATTTCTTAATAAATTATTAATTCCAATTGGATTACATCATGCGCTTAACTCTGTGTTCTGGTTTGATGTAGCGGGAATAAACGATATTGGAAATTTCTGGGCGGGAACTGGTGAAAAAGGAATTACAGGTATGTATCAAGCCGGATACTTCCCGATTATGATGTTTGGCTTACCTGCAGCAGGACTTGCGATGTATCATGCGGCAAAAACAAAAAGGAAAAAGCAAGTAGGATCCTTAATGCTTGCAGGAGGTTTTGCTTCCTTCTTAACTGGGGTTACCGAACCTATTGAATTTGCTTTTATGTTTGTAGCGCCGTTTTTATATGTTGTTCATGCCGTATTAACAGGTATCTCCATGGCGATTGCTGCTATGTTTAATTGGACAGCTGGTTTTGGTTTTAGCGCGGGGCTAATTGACTTTATATTAAGCTCGCGTCTGCCAATGGCTAATGAACCGTACATGCTATTGCTCCAGGGACTGGTATTCTTTGTTATCTACTATATTATATTTAGATTTTTAATTGCAAAATTTAATATCAAAACTCCTGGTAGAGAAGATGATGATGTGCTTGAAGCGGAAGAGGTAGAATCTACTGAAAATGCCGATGACAATAAATTCGCAGCAATGGCAGCGAAAATTTACGAAGGTTTAGGTGGGGAAGAAAACGTTACCTCTATTGACAATTGTGTTACCCGATTAAGACTGGATGTGAAAGATTCGTCTGCAATTGATCAAAGTAAAATTAAGGCTACAGGTGTACCAGGGGTAGTTGTTACTGGTAAAAACAATGTTCAAGTTGTTGTTGGCACACAAGTTCAATTTGTAGCTGACGAGATGAAGAAAATTCATAAGTAATACATGATTGGGAGTGTCCTAATCGCTTGAACAGCCTAGCGTGGATTATCTAGAACGATAGCTTACGTATTAAAATATAGTCGAACGTAATAATTAAATATCCGATACAAGACATCATTGCTTTTACGTAACGATAAAAGGAACGTGTTTTCTAAAATGATAATCAAAGAATCGCCAATACCACTTTATTTTCAATTGGAACAAGTGATAAAAGAGATGATTGAAAAGAAGGAGTTAAAACCTGGAGACTTAGTTCCTTCTGAGCGTGAGTATGCTGAGAAGTACCAAATTAGTCGAATGACGGTAAGGCAAGCAATGAATAATCTTACAAGTGAAGGCTATTTACAGCGTGAACGTGGGAAAGGAACTTTCGTTGCTTATAAGAAATTCGAACAGGATTTGGAACACTTAACAAGTTTTTCGGAGGATATGCGTTTACGGGGAATGGTAGCAGGAACAAAGGTATTAGAATTTAACATTATAAAAGCAAGTGAATGGTTAGCCAAGAAGTTAGGACTGGAGGAAGGCTCATCAGTCTATGAAATAAAAAGATTGCGTTTAGGGGATCAGCTGCCAATCGCATTTCAAATCTTTTATACGTCAGTAGATCGTATTCCAGGCCTTACGAGAGAAATTGCAGAACAATCCATTTATCAACATATTGAAAATGAGACTGAACTTCGGATTTTGTCCGCTGAACAGGAAGTGGAAGCAACAATCGCTCGTAAGCACATGGCTGACGCGCTTGATATTAAAATTGGTGATCCGATTCTCTATATTTCCCGAGTTAGTCTCACTGAAAATGATATACCTTTAGAGTATGTACAATCATACTATCGTGCTGACCGCTATAAATACAAAGTTAAAATTAATCGATAACATAGAAGTATGAAGAAAGGGGAAATTTTTAGTGAAAAGATTATTAGATTGTACGGCTTCTGATTTTCAAAAAATGAATGGCCAAGACTTAAAGCAGTCCATTCAAGCCTGTGAAGGAAGAGTAATGCTATCAGAGACAATGACTTCTGTAGCGCCATTATACCCGAGCGTCACCAATGCTGAACTTGCATCTGCGTTCGGTGCTGATTTACTCTTATTAAATTTATTTGATGTGTTTAACCCTGCTGTTGAAGGGGTTGAATGTGATCAGAATGAATCAGTCATACAAAAAGTGAAGGAACTAACTGGACGTCCTGTTGGCCTGAATTTAGAACCAGTCGACCTTCATGCCGAACAAATAGAAAAATTAGATACAGTTTCAAAAGGAAGATTGGCTACCGAAGAATCCTTAAGGGAAGCGAGAAAATTAGGTTTTGATTTCATATGTTTAACAGGTAATCCTAAAACAGGTGTGACAAATAATGAAACGGTTGTTGCTATTCAGAAGGCCCGTGAGGTTTTTGGTAAAGAAGGATTAATTATTGCAGGAAAAATGCATGGTGCTGGAGTTGCAAATGAAACAGGCAGCAGTATTATTTCAGAAGATGCACTATCCAGTTTTATTGATGCGGGAGCGGATGTTATTTTAATGCCTGCTCCTGGAACAGTCCCTGGAATCACATTGGATACTGTCCAAAACTATGTTCAATTTGTTCATTCAAAAGGTGCGCTGGCAATGCTCACGATTGGGACAAGCCAAGAAGGAGCTGATGAGGCAACGATCCGCCAAATCGCTTTAAATAGTAAAATGGCTGGTGCAGATATTTATCATATAGGGGATACAGGATTTTACGGAATTGCTGTCCCGGAAAACATTATGACCTATTCCATCGCTATCAGAGGAAGACGCCATACGTATGTAAGAATGGCTGCATCTGTAAAACGTTAGAAGTTTGCAAAAAGGTTGGTGAAAGATATGAATTTGGAACTGATTGTACAAAATAAGCAAGAAGCTATTCAGGCAGAAAAACTAGGGTCTCACCGTCTAGAACTCGTATCCGCAATGAAAGAGGGAGGGCTAACCCCAAGCTATGGAGCGATCAAACAGGTCCTGCAAAGCGTAAAGATTCCTGTCCAGATCATGGTTCGCCCCCATAGCTATCATTTTTACTATACAGAAGATGATTTTCAGGTGATTTGTGAAGATATCGAAATGATTACAAAGCTTGGAGGCAATCGAATTGTCTTCGGTGCACTAAATCAGAATGGTACCATAAATGAAGAAATGCTTCGTGAGATTATTCGGCGGTTCCCAGATATAGATATAACCTTTCACCGCGCGTTTGATGAGGTTTATTCACAAGAAGCCGCCTACCGTACTTTACTCCAATTCAAACAGAATGTAAGGCGGATTTTGACATCCGGCGGGGAAGTAAATTGTGAGAAAGGCAAAGACCAGTTAGCAAAATTGGTAAAACTATCTTTCGGGCAAAACGGACCGAGTATCATGCCTGGTTCAGGACTATCACCAGAAAACATTGCGGGTATTCATCAAATGGTAAGTGCAGAAGATTATCATTTTGGTAGTGCTGTAAGGGTGGATGGCTCATTCGCAAATGAATTTTCACAATCCGCAATTCAACGAATACAAAAGGAATTGATGTAAGGTTTATTTGTCCTTAAGTACTATTTGGTGGCTCAACAACTTAAAAATCCAGTATTAGTGTCCAACAACCTAATGCTGGATTTTTTATGTTTCGATTACTTTCTACCAAAGATTCCATGATACATTAGAATAGGATCTTTGCGATCTGCATAAAACCATGCATAACATGTATGCAACCATCCGTTGACAAAGTGCATTTGCTCCGTGATAGAAAGAAAAGCATTGTTATCCTAAACTAGAACTAACAAAATGAAAGGGGTTTCGTGCATGACCTTTGGTGAAAAACTTTTTAAACTAAGGAAAGAAAAAGGATTTTCTCAAGAGAATTTGGCTGAAAAACTAAATACAACAAGACAGGCGATTAGTAAATGGGAAAACGGGCAAGGATTTCCAGAGACGGAAAAGCTATTGATGATCGGAAATATTTTTGAGGTTTCCATTGACTATTTGCTTAAAGAGACTGCGCAATCAAAAGAGTAAAATGATGATGGATATTATGTTAGCAAAGAAATGGCAGAAGGGTTCTTGCTGAACCAGAGGAAAGTTAGTAAATATATTGCTTTCGGACTATTTGTTATGGCTTTAGGTTTTATACCTTATTTCTTTTTTAATCAAAATCCGTCAATGTATGCATTGCCAACTATCATTATTGTAACCATAGGAATTGGAATTACTGTATCAGCAAGGTATCTAGAAGAGGACCAATATAAAATACTGAAGCAAGAACCTTTACTGTTTGATGAAAATTATCTTAAAGAACTGAAAGTTAGATATGGAATGATAAAACGAAGAAATGCTTTAGTTATGTCAGTTGGTGCTTGTGTATTTATTGCAGGATTAATACCAATATTCTTTGAAAGAAAAGGGTATACTTCAGGATTTTTCACCCCTTATTATCCGATTAGTATTGCTTTTATTGCGATAGGGATCGCTATATTGAGCCGAACTTCAACTGTGCTGAATGGGTATAAACTTTTGGCAAGCAATGAGGAACGCGCAAATAGCATTGTTTTTAAACTGAGGAAAATGTTAAGAAAAAAATTAGATGGGATGTAATGTTAAACGTAATCTGTACTTAAAACAATTCATTAACGAGAAGTATGGTCGAGAATATTAATAGTCTGAACCCAGGGCTCTCACATTCATTACTTATCATTTTGTGTCTTGAAGATATTGTATTTTTAACAAATAAAAAATCTAGAGGCTAAATATTCTTTATCGATTTGAAATGCAAGGTTTTCTATTAACATGCATGAAAGGAGTGCACTCAAATGACAAATAACAGAAAAAAGGACCGTCCCATTCCAATTAAAAGTTGGTTAATTCTAATAGTTGTCTTTATAATTGTGCAACTTTTATTTATTGCTATTGACGGTACGGGATTTGAACCGAATATAAATGATTCGGGAAACATAGCAAGTAGAGTTTTAGATTCAAGGCTTTTTACAGAATGGTTTACTCCTTACGATTTCCCTTTTTTTAATATGGCAACGGCAATTTTCGCTATAGCTATCTTGGGAAAAACAGGTACCGATATATTTTCTAGTATCTTTCATAGGAGATGAGACTTCGTATCTATTTTGTCAGTAAAATATTAAACTATTAAGGAGCTAATTAATTTGCGCGATTTAATTATTCAACTATCTGAGGTTAACTATTTTTACCAGTATATAGGTGTATTTCTTATAGGTGCAACCCCATTTCTTGAGGCCTTTTTAGCAGCAGCTGTAGGAAAAATTATTGGCGTTTCACTTGTTTTCGGTATCATCGGTAATTGGATTTCAGTCATGCTTATTATTTTACCTTTCGATGCATTACTGACGAGAATTCGCAATCGTAAATCAAAAGAGAAAGGGTTTATTCAAAATCGAGTAACCAAGGCAAGTGAACTATACGAGAAATACGGAGTACCAGGGGGTGCAATACTTACCCCATTAGTCGCTTCTGGTCATATTGCTGCCTTTGCCTCATTAGTTGCAGGCGCAAGTAAGGAGAGGGTAATCATCTGGCATACGGTAAGTATTGTTATTTGGGGAGTGATTGGTGCAGTGTTCGGGAATTATTTACGTTATGATATCATTCAATAAGACTCTATTCAATTGAGTATTAAGGTACTTTGAAAAAAATAAGTTAATAACACACTTTAAATAGATTGTATTTTACAAACTTTATAAAATTTTATATGATCAATATAGATTTTGGGATAAGCTGTAATGGTTGCTTCTCCTATGCCTAAAGTAATTGGAGGTATCAGCAATCTGAAACAGTAACATTCAATAAAAAATACGGGAGCGGTAATAACGTGGAGAATATCTTGCCGATAAAAAATCAAATGAATGGTGTGTTTGTACATGTGTCGGATTTGAAAGCTTCTGCAAAATGGTATTGTGACCTATTAGGAATGGATGTTGATTTAGAACAAGTTGTGTCACCGGTTTTAACGTCCCGGTAGTAGGGACATCATCGCTCACTTTAGATGATCACACCTTTGATCCGTTTTTCAAACATCATGTGAGCCCTAGTCCGATTTTCAATTTTTATGCACCCAATATTGATGTTGCTTATAAATACGTGAAAGAAAAAGGGATCGTAATTGTGAGAGAAATGGAGTGGGTGGAAGACACAGCCTAGTTTAATATAAAGGATCCAGATGGAAATGTCGTCATGATTTGTAATTGCTAAGGACTCCATGATCGGTTAGTTAGTGGGGAACCTTTCTTACTTTGATTTATACAACAGCATATATAAGAAGGATAGTGTTCATCTACCTCAAAATTTGAATTGAATCTATAATAAGGGGTGATTTTAATTACCTTTGAAAATGAGTACCTGACAACTATAATTGAACAGTTTAAACATTTTAAAGAACGTGCAGAAAAGGGAATCGAACAATTATCTGAAATGGATTTACACTGGAAGTCAAATGAAGAGTCGAATAGCATTGCAATTATTATCAAACATTTGAGTGGGAATATGCACTCTCGATGGGTAGATTTTTTAACGGCAGATGGAGAAAAAGCTTATAGAAATAGAGACTTAGAATTTGTTGATCGTAATGAGTCAAAGAAACATCTGATGCAGATTTGGGAAGATGGATGGAAGCTGCTTTTTCATACAATCGGGAACCTTAACGGAGAAGATCTAAATAGGAAGGTTACACTAAGGGGGAAATCGATTAGTGTGCTTCAAGCAATTCAAACAGAAGTCGTTCACATTAGCTATCACGTAGGGCAAACTCTTTATATCGGGAAACAAATCAAGGGAAAAGAATGGATCATTTTAAGCATTCCGAAGAACAAATGATTAGGATAGCTATAATCTGCAGTGATGTTAGAAGAAATTGTATAACAATAACTAAACCAGTCGAAAATCAAAAAGGGCTTCCCTATCCCTATATGATTCATTGTTTGGCTGAGCTTAAAGAGGAGATTGATTAGATGACTGATAAGATACGAACAACTGAGAAAGTTGATCAAATGATTGATCAATTGTCACCTGACATTCAAGAGATTACAAATGCATTGCGGAAAGTTATTTTTGATGCTTCGCCCAAGCTTATTGAAGAGTTCAAATGGTCAATGCCTAGCTATTCATATAAGGGGCTCGTATGCTATCTGCAACCTGCTAAGAAACATGTTAATTTAGGGTTTTATAAAGGAAATGAAATTGAAAGTGACTTATTGAAGGGTACAGGAAAAGCGATGCGCCATATAAGAATTACAAAGCTTGAGGATATTCAAGAGGACATCTTCACTTCGCTTGTTGAAAAAGCAATCACATTGAATGAATCTAAAGAGTGAAGACTATAAATACTAGAACGCTACAATTATCAATTTTACTTGTGATACTTTCTGTAAAAATGATAAGTAGCTTTTATACGGTTATGTTTAGGTGTGATGAGCCAAATGAAATGAATAACCGAATCAATTGGATGAGAGAGCAGAGCCCAAGTGAAATAGGTTAGGTTGGGGGCGATTAAATGGAGAAGTTTGTGGAGCTTGAGCATATTAGTAAAGCGTACAATAATCAACAGGTTTTACGTGATGTTTCGCTTACCATTGATCAAAAACAAGTTATTGCAATACTGGGCGGGAATGGTACTGGAAAAAGCACCATTTTACGATTGATAGCGGGACTTGAGAAGCCAACTTCTGGTAAGGTTATTTATCCTAATAAAAAGATTAGAATAGGATATGTACCAGAGAGGTTTCCAAAAGATATACGTTTAACTCCAAGTGAGTATTTGTGTTACATAGGTACAATTACTGGAATTTCAAAAGCGCGTATTAAGAAAAATATTCCAGCATTTTTACGTCGATTTCAGTTAGAAAAGCTGGATAATCACCGGATAAACGAACTTTCAAAAGGAAACATCCAGAAAGTTGGGATCATCCAAGCTATCATGCAAAGACCAGAGCTTTTAATCCTGGACGAACCTATATCCGGACTTGACGCTCAAGCCCAACAGGAATTACTCCTAGTAATCAAAGAATTGAAAGAACGAGGGTCGACAATACTATTAACCTATCATGAATCAAACATCTTTGAGGATATAGTGGAAACGACTTACTATATATATAATGGCCTTCTTTCAAAGACAAAGATGAAAAACGAAAAGGATTCATTGAAGTTAATAGAAGTAAAGCGGTTGGATGATTCTCAGGTGAAACAATGGGAGGAAGTATTGCACATGAAGGAAATGGATAATGGGTTGTTACTATATGTTCATGCGAATTATAGTGATAAAATTTTATCGAGAATCCTAGCATTACAAGGAAGCATTAATCAAGTAACAACTGTAGATAACGATGGAGAGTGGGAAAGGGAATAAGATGTCCCGCTATTTCCAATTATAAGGAGGGATCTATTTGAAAGAACTGATTAAATTTAGTTTGCACGATTATTTGCGATCCCATAAATACTTTCCTCCCATCTCTACTTTCTTCGTCTTAGTATTTGTCCAATATACATATACTCCAAATCCAATCATTGATAGTTATGCTGTGACTGCGTTGATTATATATGTTATATCGTCCTGGTTGTGTATCAGTGTTTTATCACTGGATCCACCAGTACAAAGACAAATTATGATACTTCATGGTAAAGGGAGAAATCGTTACTATATTTCAAAATTATTATCTGTATGGCTAATAGCCGTGCTGCTAACTGTATATTCTTTTGTATATCCGATTATTTTTGGTATGTTCGCTGAACCTGTGACATTAACAATTGGTTTTGTTTCTTTTGCAAACCATATTTTATTAGCAACTCTTGGTATTACGGTTGCTAGTTTATTTAGTGAAGCACTGATGGAAAGCCCTGTAAATTCCTATGGTGGGCTAGCACTTACTATTGTTCTTTCCATCGCAGCTCTTGGAATCCATGGTGCCCTGCCTACTGCTTTGAAAAATATAACCTGGGTTATTCCCCCTGCAGTAAACACACAGCAATCACTAATGAATTGGAGCGGGGAAAATCTTGGAGACCTATCCATATTTCCTTTTATCTGGATAATCATTTACACGATTCTTCTTCTAATTTTGTTTTTGAAATTGGCTAAAAGCTAGACTGAATAAAATTAAGGAGTTGTTATTATATTGGAGCGACAGGACTCCGTAGAAAGTATAAAGGATGGAAAGAACATTTCCTTTCTCCCATCCAATATAAAAGGCTATTTTCTGTCCCAAAACCGCTGCTGCGCTATGGCAGAAACAAAATCCTCACCAAAATCTGGATTATTTGCAGCAAAAACTACACCAGCCAAATTATTGTTTTCTGATGCATGAATAAAAGACTCTCCAGTTGAGGAAACACCAATTGGTTTATAGTGCTTATAAGCTACATGTACAAATTCCGTGATGTCTGAGTTGAATTTTGCCTGGTTTCTAGAACTTCCGCCAACAACGTAAAGTGAGTCTACAAGATAAGGGCTCGATGTAAGGAACGTTTTATCAACTTGGAGTGTTGTTCCATCATTTCCGGTAACCGTACCAAGCCTTTCACTTATGATGTCAACAAAAACACCATATTGCTGTAAGGTGTTAAGTGCATTGGTTACCTCATTACCGTTATAACCATCGCCAATAAGTACGCCTACTTTTTGTGTATATGCATATTTAGGTGTACTGGCCTGACTAAGAGAAGAATAGCTTGTAGAAACAGGAACATTGGATCCGCTTGGTCGATCCACCCCGATGTTATCCGCAACAATACTTGCCATATCTTTATCAACATTGACAAGTATATTAACAACCTGCTGACGAACCGACTCACTTTTTACACTGCCTACTTGATAGCTTAGCGCCTCAATCGTATGCTGCTTTTCTATTGGAGTTAAACTATTCCAGAATATCCTCGGTTGTGAAAAATAATCCTTGAACGATTCGCTTCTAGCTCTGATTTTGTAGCCATCTACTTTTCCGGGATAATCCTTATAGCCGCCTTCTTCTGGAGGTACTGTGTATGGTGTATTATCTGCAAGTGAGTTTTGGTGATAGTTTACTTTATCAACATCGATTCGTTGTCTCATAGCACCTCGTCGCTGATTATTATGAAACGGGCATATTGGCTTATTTATTGGTAATTCAACGTAATTGGCACTGCCAAGTCGATGTTGTTGGGTATCCCGATAAGCCATTAATCTTCCTTGCAAAACGGGATCATTGGAAAAATCAATTCCCGGAACGACATTTGCAGGGTTAAATGCGACTTGTTCAGACTCCGTAAAGTAGTTATCAATATTTCTATTTAATGTCAGCTTACCAATCATTTGAACAGGGACAAGCTCTTCTGGCCAAAACTTTGAAGGGTCCAGAACATCGAAGTCATATTTGAATTCATCCTCCATCGAAATCAATTGGACGCCTAGCTCGTATTCTGGATAAGCGCCATTATCAATGGCTTCCCTCAGATCCCTTCTGTGAAAGTCAGGGTCGAGTCCGCCGATTTTCAGTGACTCATCCTGAAGCAGAGAATGGACTCCGAGGACAGGTTTCCAGACATACCTCACAAAGGTAGCCACATCTTGATCGTTAACAAATAGGTACGTATTAATGGACCATGATTCCATCATTCGATAGCTTCTTAAAATACCCCGGTCAGACATAATCCAAAGTACCATGTGAAGTGCTTCATCGTTATTGGCCACATAATCCCAAAAACGGTCGTGCGCTCCGCTTGCGGTTGGTATGTCATCTGCTTGTTTAGCTTGGTATGCGTGCATTGCGTCCGGAAACTTCATTGCGTCTTGATTAATTAAAACAGGCATTGCAATCGTTGTTAAATCAACGTTTCCCTCTTCTGTATAAAGCTTGACCCCTTTACAGCGTAAATCCCTTGCAGTATCGTAGGATCCTTTCGCGCCTTGTACAGTAGAGAAACGGACAGTTATTGGCGTCTTTTTACCCGCCTCTTGTAAAAATCCTGCCTTTGTTACATGTGTCATAGACTCATAGCATTCAAATTCACCGTATGCACTGTAACCCCTTGCATGAACCACTCTTTCAGGTATTTCTTCATGAACAAAGTGTGACATCTTCTCTAAGAATTCATAATCCTGACGTAAGGAAGGCCCACGGATACCTGCTTTTAATTGATCCTGATCCTGTGATCTTTTTTTTCCTTCCTGTGTTGTCATTGGCTGGCCGTAGTCTCTTATTCGATATTGGTCTAGTTGTTCTTGTTTAAAATCTTGATTTACCCGTTTTTGGTTTTTTGATGATTTCTCATCATCCATTTAATCACCCTTTCAAACGGTTGAGATATAAGTACCATTTCTATACTTATGTTTTTTTTCTAATATTAGAACACAGATTTATTAGCGTAAGGGGTTCTGAGCATGACCCGCCTCTTACCTCTTGCAATGCCCTCATTATAGTTAGCGAAGTATCGATTGCTGTGCCTAAACCTTTATATTAATTGATACAAAGTATGGTGCTTTAATAGGACTTTTAAAAATGTACATACTTTTTGCCGTTAGCCCAAATAATATAGATGTTTTTAACAAGACTTTAATTAATATATAAAAACTTAAATGAACAACAAATCAATGTGAACAAAACTAAAACAAAGAAAAGTGGAGAATTTTTATGGAAAAAGACATACAAAATGGAATGCATGATTCAATGGAGGATCAGTTTCTGCCGATGTATTCGATGACGAGTGGAGTTGGGAAGGAGGTTCTTCCCGATCTTTACTGCTATACAAATCAAATTGTGAATTTGTGCTGTGTGGGTAATCCGGATAATTCAGGTGAGTGGGTTTTAGTGGACACTGGTATGCCTGAATCATCCAATCGGATTGTGGAAATGGTAGAGGAACGGTTTGGAGAAGACAGTAAACCACAAGCAATTATACTAACACATGGACACTTTGATCATGTTGGCGCAGTTGTAGATTTAGTGGAGAAGTGGGGAATTAAAGTATATGCCCATGAGGCTGAGTTGCCTTTTTTAACTGGAAAACAAGACTATCCAGAACCGGATGGATCCGTTGAAGGGGGACTTGTGGCAAAAATGTCACCAATGTTCCCAAATGAAGCTGTTAACTTAGGAAGCAATATAGAAGCACTGCCTGATGATGGAAGTGTTCCACATATGCCTGGTTGGAAATGGATTCATACACCAGGACATGCTCCTGGTCATGTATCTTTGTTTAGGGAAAAAGATCGTGCTCTTATTGCTGGCGATGCTTTTGTTACCGTGAAACAAGAATCACTTTACAAGGTAATGACTCAAAAAGTGGAAATTAACGGCCCGCCAAGGTACTTGACGACTGATTGGACTGCTGCTTGGGAATCTGTTAAAAAGCTGGAAGAGTTAAACCCTGCTATTGTGGTAACTGGTCATGGAATGCCAGTGTCTGGGCAAGAGCTTTCAGAAGGATTAGCAAGACTGGTTAAAGAATTTGACCGACTAGCAATACCAGATTATGGTCGATTTGTAGACCCCAAACACTGATGCGAGAAATCGTAAGAACGAAGAAGGTGACTCAAGAGAATGAGATTTTGAGTCACTATTTTTAATCAATATGAAATTGTTCCTTTCGCTTTCTATTCACTTCTCTTATTCATGTATACGCGGAACTGTTACATCATTTCAAGTGCTACTTCAATTTGCAGTTTCACAATTTGGACACAGCTATTTCTTTTTTACTATGATAGCATACAATATATAGTGCTAATTCGTTTTGTTAACACCAAATGTAGTATTGAGGCTTGGGGGAATAAAACAAAATAAGAGAACTAGAAACAATAAAAAAGGGAGAGCGGAAAAATGAGTACAAGTATGTCAACGGAAGTGAAAGACTACTTCCCGCTAAACAAATTGGATGAGATTGTTTATACAAGTAATCATGATCTGATTCAAGAAAATGCCAATGTTGATGGGAACTCACCAATGGGACAAATGTCAAAGGTTTCTGCGGAAGTAACGAAGTCGTATGCGAAAGAATTGATACTTAGCGAAGATGTCAGACAAGCAATCGATGAAAATTATATCCACCCCCATGATCTTGATTTTCTAATTACGGGTACAACCACTTGTTGTCAGATTCCACTAGGAAAAGTTCTGAAAGATGGTTTTAATACTGGACATGGACATATGCGTGAACCGAAAGATATTGTAAGTGCGATGGCTTTAGCATCCATTATTTTTCAATCGAATCAAAACATGCAGCATGGTGGGCAAAGCTATCCCATGTTTGAATATGATCTTGCACCTTATGTTAATAAAACTTTCGAGAAAAATAAGAAACGTTTACAAAGCTATGCTACTTCATATACAGCGGAAGAAATAGATGAGATAGCATGGCAGGAAACGAATCGAGATGTATACCAGGCCTGCGAAGCTTTTATACATAATTGTAATTCGATGCATTCGCGCGGAGGTGGACAAGTTCCGTTTGTTTCCATCAATTACGGTACAGATACATCTAAGGCAGGTCGTCTACTTATCAAGAACCTTTTGTTGGCCACGAAAGCAGGCCTGGGTAATGGTGAGACACCAATCTTCCCTATTCAGATTTTTAAAATGAAAAAGGGAATTAATTTTGAACCTGGAGAACTGAATTATGACTTATACCAATTAGCACTTGGAACAACAGCGAAGCGATTATTTCCAAACTTTAGCTTTATCGATTCGACGTTTAATAAAGTGCATTATGATGGTACTCCAGAATCGGAAGTGGCCTATATGGGTTGCAGGACTCGTGTGATGGCAAATCGTCATGGTGAGGAAAATGGAGTGCAGCGGGGAAATCTGTCTTTTACTTCTATCAATCTCGTAAAGCTTGCACTTGCCGCAAAGAATGAGTTCGATTACTTTAAACTATTAGATTACTATACTGGACTTACAATAAAACAATTAATGGAGCGATTTGATTTTCAAACTAAAAAGAAGGCAGGAAACTTTCCATTTTTATATGGGCAGCATATTTGGCGAGGGAGCGAAAACCTTCAACAAGAAGATAAACTTGGTGATGTATTAAAACAAGGCACATTAAGTATTGGCTTTATTGGATTGGCGGAGGCTTTAGTCGCTTTAACTGGTAAGCATCATGGTGAATCAGAGGAATCTTATCAATTAGGATATCGAATCATTCAGTATTTACGAGACAGAGTTAATCAAGCGAGTGAAGATTACGATTTGAATTTCTCGTTGATTGCAACACCCGCAGAAGGATTATCTGGAAAGTTTACTCGAAAAGACCAAGCGGTTTTCGGAAAAATACCTGGTATAACAGATAGAGATTACTATACGAATTCCTTCCATGTCCCGGTTTACTATTCTATCAAGAGTATTGATAAAGCTAAAATTGAAGGCTCTTTCCATCGTTTATGTAATGGTGGTCATATTACATACATCGAATGTGACGGAGATGTTTCTAAAAATATAAAGGCATTAGATGTTTTAGTAAGAGCAATGGCCGCCGCTGATATTGGTTATGGTGCAATCAATCATCCTGTTGATCAATGTGGTGTATGTGGATATTCCGGAATTATAGAGAATGCGTGCCCAAACTGTCAGAATGCAGATGAGAGTAGAATTGGAAGAATCAGAAGAATTACTGGATATTTGGTTGGAGATATGAAACGATGGAATTCCGCCAAATGTGCGGAAGAAAAGGAACGGGTTAAACATCAATGAAAGTGATGAATATTATTCATGATTCTGTTGTTGATGGAGAAGGATTGCGAACGGTTATTTTCTTCGCGGGGTGTCCACATTTCTGCAAGGGATGTCATAATCCAAAAAGCTGGAATATCCGTAATGGTACAGAAATGACAGTTGAAGAGGTGGTTGAAGAGGTAGCGAGTAATCCGTTAACAGATGTTACTTTATCTGGCGGTGACCCGTTTTTCCAAGCAAGAGACGTATCTCAAGTAGCAAAACGACTAAAAGAGCTAAAGAAAAACATTTGGGCCTATACCGGTTACACATTGGAACAATTGCTTGAATCGCCTGATCCATATCAACAGAAATTACTCCATTATTGTGATGTGCTCGTTGATGGCCCGTTTATTTTGGAGGAGCGAGATTTAACCTTAAATTTCTATGGAAGTCGAAATCAACGTATTATCGATTTATCACAGGTATAAGGGCTATATCGTGGTTTTGTTATTGAACATGGATATGCTTTAAAAAAATAGAAAGAGTGATGAAGGGCGAGAACCATGAATTATTTATTATGGGTTCTGTCCTTTATTTATGGGAACTTTTATCACGCATTAACTGGCTGTAAGACCCCCACTTCAAGAATTCGAGGAGTACCAGGAATTGTAAGTGGGGGATCAACAGCCAGTAAATTCCTGATTCTGTTCAACTAACATTCAGTGGGGGAGGAAGGGAAACCCCCACTGAATGAAGTTTCACTTTATCGGTATTGTCCTCCTTTGTCATAAAGTAACCAAAAATGACTTATACATGTATTATTGTTAGAATAATAGATATAGATACTAATACATAAGTACCGGTTCTTTCTTTTTAATCTGAATAGATAAGAAAATAGCTAGGGATTTATTCGTAAGGAACCGAAAAAGGAGGATGTATGGACTTTAACGTTAATATAAACCAGAAACAAATGAAAAAGATCCAAAAGTTCGGTGGTTGGACTGGAGCGATTATTGGAATTCTGTTTCTTCTTTTCATTTTGGGTACGATCGCTTTCCAATGGATTACAGAATATATTTGGATGGATTCCATTGATTTTGGTAACGTGTTTACGACAATTTTAGGTAGTAAACTTACACTTGCAGCAGCTGGTTTTGTCATTTTTGGCTTTGTAACCTGGTTAACCGTATTTTGGATACGCAGAACCTATTTAAGCCATTTTGACCACCATCAGCTTCCTGCATTTTTCTCACAAAAGAAAGTAATTGTGAATGGAATAATTATCGCAATTGCCGTATTTGCAGGACTTATTGGTAGTATTATTGTACAGGGTGTGGGCTGGGAGCCGCTTTTAAAAGTCTTAAACTATGAAACGTTTGGAGAAAGTGATCCAATCTTTAACCGAGATATTTCCTTCTACATGTTTGTACTGCCATTTTTAGAAATTATCATCAATATTTTACTAGGATTAAGCTTCTTCATGCTTGTCGTTGTGATTGCAGCATACTCCGTTTTTCATATGTACCGCATGAATCGTTCTGCGCAACTTCATCTTGGACTAACCATTGCTATTATTGGCGTATTGTTAGCGGTCACACACTTACTATCACCTTTTCAAACTTTACTGACGAATCAAGTGAATGTGTTTCAAACTAGTGTGGTACATGGCCTAAGCTATACCGATCGCATTATTAATATTCCTGTATCCTATATTCTAGCTGCGGTTGCAGTCATTGGGGCAATTTGGGTTATTCTTACACTGCGAAAAGGTAATATTAATTCAATATTAATTCCAATTGTTTTATATATTGCTGTCATTATTCTTGGACAAGGGGTTTCCGCAATTGTTCAGAACTATATGGTAGAGCCAAATGAGTTTCAGCGCGAACAGCCTTATTTAGAACATAACCTAAATTATACAAGGCAAGCTTATGATCTTGAGAATATTAATATCTCAGAACATCCGGGTAACCAAGATTCATTAGATGAAGAGATGATTGAGAATAATGAGCTAACTATTAATAACGTGCGAATTAATGATTCGCGTCCGTTGCTTGATATTTACAATCAATTGCAGACATTCCGTACGTACTACCAATTTAATGATATTGATGTTGATCGTTATGAAATTGACGGCGATTACCAGCAAGTATTTATAGGTGCAAGAGAATTGAGTACGGATGACTTGCCAGAGCAAGCCCAAACATGGGTAAACCAGACATTGCGCTACACACATGGCTATGGGATTGCGATGAGCCAAGTCAATGAGGTTACTTCTCAAGGACAACCACAATATATTGTAAGGAATCTCCCGCCTGAAGGAGAGGTTGATGTTGAGCGTCCGCAAATTTATTTTGGAGAGTTGGATTATCCAAACGTGATCGTCAATTCAGCAGTCGATGAATTCGACTATCCATCTGGTGATGAGAATATGACCAACCGTTATGAAGCAGATAAGGGGATTCAGCTTAGTGGCTGGAACCGATTACTTTTTGCTATGAACGAAGGTTCTTTCCGTATGCTCGTGTCGGATCAGCTCTCGAATGAAAGTCAGTTGCTTGATACACGAAATATTGTGGACCGTGTGAACCGGATTGCGCCGTTTTTTGAATATGATGAAGATCCATATATCATTGTTCGAGATGATGGGTCACTAGCTTGGATTATTGATGCTTATCTTGTAGAACAAGGCTATCCATATGCAGAAAACTATCAAGACAACAAAAATTACATTAAAAACGCAGCGAAAGTGATGGTCGATGCCTATACTGGAGAAGTTAATTTCTTTGTAACCGAACCAGATGATCCATTACTCAAAACGTATCAAAATATATTCCCGGACTTGTTTACAACGGAAATTCCAGAAGATGTACAAAGTCATTTTCGTTATCCAGAAAGATTGTTTACCATCCAAGCAAACAAATATGGCACGTATCATATGACAAATCTGGAGATTTTTTATAACCGTGAAGATCGTTGGGAATTTCCGACGGAGCATTATTTTAATGAGGATATTGAGATGGAACCTTATTATGTAACGATGAAGCTTCCGGAATATGAGGAAGAGGAATTCATTCTAATGATGCCCTATACACCTAGAAACCGGCAGAACATGATTGGCTGGATTGGTGTGCGAAACGACGGCGAGCATTATGGTGAAAAGTTTGTCTATCGTTTTCCAAAACAGGAGAATGTCTATGGTCCTCAGCAAATTGAAAACCGGATTAACCAGGACAGTGTTATTTCTCAAGAGTTAAACCTATGGTCGCAGGGTGGTTCTCAAGTTATCCGTGGGAACTTGTTATCCATTCCGCTTGAAGACACGATGCTCTATGTGGAACCAATCTACATTGAGTCTTCAAATGAAACATCATTGCCAGAAGTAAAACAGGTTGTCGTCGCATATCAGGATCATATCGTGATGGAGGCAACTTTTGATGAAGCATTAGAGCGTATCCTTGAACTTGCCAGTGGTGATATTGACGCAAGTGATCTACAGCCTGAAGGGCCATCCCAAGAGGATATTGAAGGGGAACCTGAACAATCAACTGAAACGGAAGAGGAGGAGCCGTCAGCTCCGGAAACGTCAGTCGATTCAGATGAATTATTACAGGAATTCTCCGAGCTGTTTAGTAATTATCAAGATGCCCTTTCTAATGGGAATTGGGAAAAAGCAGGCGAAATTATGGCAGAAATTGAGTCGCGGTTAGAACAAGCAAATCAATAATAAGTTTATAAGAGATGAGCACTTTTATCTTTGGTGCTCATCTTTTTTCATGAAGAAATTACCATAAGACCTTAGTGGTTCATTTTGAGAAATGCGGTAGAATGTATAACCATTTATACGACGAACTAAAAGTGAAACATTTATTTAAAGTTGATCGTATGTTACTAAAACAAATAAAGGAGGAAGGTAAGTGAACGTTACGATGAATCAAGGAGATCTGGTGAACGTCGTATTTGTTTTTCAAAAAAATGAAGAAACAGAAGAAGTGACACTTAATACTGCTCAATTAATGGCATTATTGAATGCAAAGCAGGTTTGGATTGAAAGATTTAGTACTAACCTAAAAGTAGAAAACACAGTTTGGTCCTATGCCAATAAGAAGGTTTCATTGCAAATTTATTTGAAGTAATCATCGTTTAAAGGAAAAGGCTGATCAATGAAATTCTTGTTGAATCAGCCTTTTCTTTATTTATCATTTAGTCGAGAATACTCGCGATTTCAGTTGTGTAGAATCGCCTTCGGTTAGGCTGCTTTTTAAATCAACCGGCATCTATTAAAATTAAATAATGGTTAATTCCTTTTGTATCTATATTTTTATCAACACATGTGTGCTAAACCTTAACAAGTGGGGTAACTTTAGATGACTTTTGGCGGTTTTGGAAGAAATAAGACTTTTTTAAGTCTGATAAAAGACGTTATAAATGTGGAATAAAAATGGGGTTTTGTAGACAAGCTAATCGCAAAAACAAAGGAGAATAGAAAATATGTCAAATGTTAAATTAGCAGTTATTTTTTATAGTATGGGTGGTACAAACTATCAGTTAGCGAAATGGGCAGAAGAAGGAGCACAAACAGCAGGTGCTGAAGTAAGGGTATTAAAAGTAGAAGAATTAGCCCCTGAATCAGTGATTGAAGGAAATGAAGGATGGAAAGCAACGGTTGAAGCAACAAAAGATGTTCCAGTAGCAACCTCAGAGGATATTGAATGGGCAGATGCTATCATTTTCAGTGTTCCGACGCGATTTGGGAATATGCCATCTCAAATGAAGCAATTCCTGGATATTCAAGGCGGAATATGGGCAAAGGGAAAAACAATGAATAAAGTAGTAAGTGCAATGACTTCTGCGCAAAATCCGCATGGTGGGCAAGAAGCGACTATTTTATCATTGTATACTTCTATGATGCACTGGGGTGCTATTATTGCAACTCCTGGATACACGGATCCTATTATTTATGGAGCGGGTGGAAATCCTTATGGGACAAGTGTAACAGTCGATCAAGAAGGTAAAATGATTGAAGACGTTCAAGGTGCTGTGAAACATCAAGCAAAACGTACGGCGACAGTTGCGGAGTGGGTTAAAAGGGGAATTCAATAAAGTTATTTTAAAGAGGCATGAGCTCGATATATACATTGGGCTCGTGCCTTTTAATTTCCCCTGCATTATAAGTTTCAGCAGACCGGTGTTTAAGAATATTTTTACTTAGAAGGGGAAAAAGGTATATTAGAACTCATTATAGAGAGGTGTGTACGAGTGGAAAACTTTATAGAAAATTATAATAGAAATTATATTGATGGAAAGTGGGTAGAAGGAGCTGCAGGGATTACAGAAAATATTGTTAATCCTTATGATAATTCCGTAATAACCTCTGTTAATTTGGCATCGTTAAAACAATTAAAGCATTCGTTTGAGGTTGCTGAGGTTAAGCAAATAGAATGGGCACATTCTTCTGTGAGCGACAAAAAGGAAGTATTTCGAAAAGCTGCGGAGTTTCTGCAAAATAATTCAGAGCAGATTATAACTATAATCAGTAAAGAAACAGGTGGTACACTGCTCAAAGCAGAATTAGAATTAAATCTTACAATCGAGGTGTTAAAAGAAACATATAATTATATGGACACCATAGATAACGTAATAGAAATTCCTTCGACAATTGAAGGGAAAATAAATAAAGTTTATCGTCAGCCACTCGGAGTGATTTCATCTATTTCGCCGTTTAACTTTCCTATGAATTTATCGATGCGATCAATTGCACCTGCAATTGCACTGGGAAATACGGTTGTTCATAAAGCCGATTTACAGGTTGGATTGACAGGTGGATCTATTATTGCAAGAGCTTTTGATTATGCAGGATTGCCTAATGGAGTATTCCAATCAATCCTTACAACTCCAGATGAGATCGGCGATGAAATGCTGGAAAACCCAGTTATACAACTAGTAGCTTTCACTGGTTCGACTGGATTTGGAAAGCATATAGGCAGGGTTGCTGGGGAAAATCTCAAGCGTGTCGCATTAGAACTGGGTGGAAATAACCCATTTATTGTTCTGCAGGATGCGGACGTTGATAAGGCAGTGGAGGCAGCTATCTTCGGAAAGTTTATGCACCAGGGGCAAATTTGCATGTCCATTAACAGGATTATTGTTCACGATGATTTATATGAAGCATTTACAAATAAATTCATAGAGCAAGCTGCGAAATTACCGTACGGGGATCAAACAAATCCAGACACGGTTATTGGTCCGCTTATTAATGAAAATCAAATAAAAAAAGTGCTTGAAACTGTTGAAAAAGCAAAAAAGGATGGTGTCAAGCTTGGTTTAGAAGGAAAGCGTGAAGGAAACGTACTAACACCATATGTATTTGTTGATGTCGATAATTCGGACGAAATTGCTCAAACTGAATTGTTCTCACCAGTAGTTTCAATCATTAAAGCTAAAACGGACGATCATGCGATCGATATAGCAAATGATACAATTTACGGTCTGACTTCTTCCATATTTACATCGGATATCAAAAAAGGTGAGGCATATGGATTGAAGATTGACAGTGGGATGACACATGTTAATGACCAAACTGTTAATGATGCATCCAATATACCATTTGGTGGAAATAAACAAAGTGGTTTGGGTAGATTTGGAAATCCGTGGGTAGTTGATGAATTTACAAAACTGAAATGGATTTCTGTACAAAATGAATATCGAAAGTTTCCATTTTAATTTAGGAAAGGCTCCTATGTATATAACATGGGAGCCGCAAACTTCGATGATCCGGGCACATATCATCTTTATTTTGGTGATGACGGAGGGAAACCAGGTACGATCATTACCTTTTTCCCTTGGGCTAACGCCTATCAAGGAAAGATTGGCAGTGGACAAGTTGGCGTAACCACGTATATTATTCCGATCGGTTCTATGAACTTCTGGGAAAATAGATTAGCGAAATTCAATATCGAGTACCAAATAACGCAACGATTCGGGGAAACATATTTAGAATTAGCCGATCCACATGGTTTGCAGCTAGAACTCGTAGAACGAGAAGGCGGCGTATCTAATAATTGGAGACACATGGTGATGTTACATCAGATGTAGCTATTAAAGGGTTTGGCGGGGCAATCCTGTTATCTACTAATCCAGAAAAGACTGGGGAAACATTGCAAAATGTGATGGGCCTTGAAAAAGTCGGTGAGGAAGAGGATTTAGTCCGCTTCAAATCTTACGGTGATATCGGCAATGTAATTGATGTAAAACAAACTCTAATTGGAAGAGGA
Source organism: Oceanobacillus sp. FSL K6-0127 (assembly GCF_037983385.1). Classification (NCBI taxonomy): domain Bacteria; kingdom Bacillati; phylum Bacillota; class Bacilli; order Caryophanales; family Bacillaceae; genus Oceanobacillus; species Oceanobacillus sp. FSL K6-0127. The sequence goes on from NZ_CP150287.1 coordinate 868,740, forward strand.
AAAATTGGGGTTGGAACAGTTCACCATATAGCATGGCGGGCAAAAGACGATGAAGATCATTTGGACTGGCAGCAGCATGTAGCTAACAATGGTTATGGCGTTACAGCAGTAAGAGATAGGAACTATTTTAATGCCATTTACTTTAAAGAACATGGCGAAATTCTGTTTGAAATTGCAACAGACACGCCAGGATTTGCTCATGATGAGTCATACGAAACAATGGGAACAGAGCTGAAGCTACCTGCCCAATATGAACAGTACCGTGATCAATTAAATAAAGCTTTAATACCGATTGAGGTAAGAAGCTTGGATAAATAGGGATAATGGATCCGTTCTTCGACTGGTCTCAAATATCAATTGCATAGAATGCTGTAACTATTATTAGAAAAGTAATTTAGACGTCCATGTGTAATGCGTGGACGTCTTTTTGTAATGTTTGTGATTTTGAGTGTAGCCATTCAATGGATCTGTTTTTTAATCTCCCAACCACCGTAAATTATATTTATTTTACCGATATCCATTAAAATTGACGAAATCTCCTACTGGTCTACGATAGCCCCGTGGACGCACCTTATCAACACTTTTACCAATCGTGATCATCATCATTGGTTGGAGATAATTTGGAATATTGAACGCTTCTCTTAATTGGTCTACATGATGGACATGCATTGGACAAGTATCAAATCCATAATGCTTGGCATTTAGCATGAATAACATTGCATTAATACCAACATTTCGCGCCAATTCTATATCTAGAGCATTTGAATTTCCCTTTAATCCATCACTATATTTCTTTATTGCGTCCATTGTCATATCATAATCAATTTCATTCATCATCTTTAGCATTTTCATCGGCTTATAGATCTCTTCAACCTCGGACATTTCAATGCTCTTTTTATTTCCCATTACAATAATAACGGCACTAGCTGTATGTATTTTATATTGGTTATAACTTAACTCTTTTACTCTTTCCTTTTTGTTTTCATCCGTTATTACTAAATAATCCGTAAACTGTAAATTATAAGCACTTGGTGCGAGTTTTGTTAATTCAAATATTTTATGAAAATCATCTTCAGTCATTTTTTCATTTTCCATAAAATTAACTGCTGAATGTCGAGTGGTTACTAACTCTTCGTAATTCATTCTGATTCCCTCCTGAAATATAAAAATAGTTCTTTTTACCTAACTATAACTTGGATGATAAATATTTCAACTTAAATGCTTGGAAAACGAAATAGATAATCTCCAGATTTTCGTGAGGTTAGAGGAACAAATTTGAAACAGATGAGGAATTCAGGCGTTTTAGAAAAAAATTAACTTTTTAATTGATGGAGAATCTAATTCAGTAATTAAACAAACATTTGATCAACTGAAAATATATTGTCGGCTCTAATCCAATAAGAATGTTTTTGAATAGGTTAAGAATTTAACGATTTCTTAACCATTTTTCATCCCTATATTTTTTAGGTGTCCGGTGAAATGACTTCTTGAACTTATCAATAAAGTAACTAACACTAGAAAACCCACATTCTATCGCAATTTCAGTAATAGTGCTCCTGGTCCCGATTAGAAGATCAATGCTGCGCTCTAATCGGTAATCAAGGATATACGTAAAGGGAGTTCGCCCAACATGTTTCTTAAATAATCTGTTCGTTTCAGACTTACTTAAATAGGCTATTTCAGCAAGTGTTTCTAATTTAATTTGTGTTCGGTAATGGGTATGAATGTATTCTAGAATATTTTTTACCCGTTGGTCGTAAATCGGATAACGATTGGATGAATCAAGTACAATCTCATGAAGTAATTCCTTGATGCATGTTAGATATTGAATGGTTATGATTAATTCAAATGATTTTTCTTTTTTAACGTAACAATCATAGCTAGTTAAAATGGCCTGTATGATAAGGTTATGTCTGTCTTTTAAAGGGTTTAGTATTACATATGGTGTGCTCCCTTCCTGAATTATAGGAAGGATGTATTTCGTTTGAATGTGTTTATCGAATAATGTAATCCCGATATTCCAGCAAATAAATGCAGTATTCCATGTTTTTGCATGGATTTCATGAATAACCCCAGAATTGATAAAAAAGCCGGATCCTTCTGGTAAGTTTATTTTTCTTCCTAAAATATGAAGTTCTATCGTACCTTTTACCACGGCCACAAATTGTAACTCTTCATGCCAATGTAAGGGGATATATCCTAAGAGTCTCTCTGAAATAGTTGTGTATTCTAGGGAGTGTTGCCAACCTGGTTCTGTATAAGGAATGAGTTCTTCGTTCAGTGAATTTAAGATAATCTCTCTCTTCATTGCATCACCTCAATATTTATATATTTTTTGACTCTATTTATATATAATTATACGGTTTACTTAGATATAGTAATCATATCTTAATATTATAGGTGATGTAATGAAAAATACAAACAAACGTATAGTGGGCATTATTTTTGTTCTCATGGGTGCAAGTTTTTGGGGAATTGGTGGAACGGCAGCAAACTATTTATTTGAAACTGCCGATATCAGTGTAAATTGGTTTGTTTCAACAAGACTCGTTATTAGTGGGATATTATTATTAGGAATACAATTACTTCTAACAGGTAGAAAAACAGTTTTTACAATATGGAAAAATCCCCAAAAAAGATTGTCTCTAATTATCTTTAGCTTGTTGGGGATGTTATTAGTTCAGTATTCTTACATGGCCTCCATTGCAGAAGGTAACGCTGCAGTAGCTACTTTATTACAGTATCTAGCTCCCATTTATATTATTATCTGGGTTATTTTTAGAGGGCATCAAAGGTTACATGTTTCAGATGTGATTGCGATTCTGTTAACGATTATCGGAACACTGCTTTTATTAACGAATGGTTCCTTTAAAGGATTATCAGTCCCAGGTATTGCTATCGTTTGGGGGATTATTTCTGGTTTATCATTAGCATTTTATACACTTTATGCCCGTAATCTGCTACGTTTTTATTCATCTGTAACGGTTGTTGGGTGGGCTATGATTATTGCTGGGGTGTGTATGAATATCATTCATCCAATTTGGAGAGTTGAAACACAGGATTGGTCTGCAGCAACTATCGGCGTATTAGGCTTCTCTATTATATTTGGTACAACACTTGCCTTCTGGATGTTTATCAAAAGTCTAGAGTATCTAGAAGCGAAAGAAACAACATTACTGGGCACTGTTGAGCCGTTAACAGCAGTTGTTAGCAGCATCATTTGGTTAAGTATTCCGTTCGGACTTTGGCAAGTAATCGGAATGGCCTTGATATTAATTTTAATTGTTTATCTATCGTTAGTGAAAAAGTAATAAAAGTGTCACAACAGATAAAAAAGGCTATCCCAATACTTACCTGGAATAGCCTTTCCACGATCTCAAGAAATTTTAAAGGTACGATAAGAACAATCCACCGATTGCACCAGATAGCACAACTACCCATGGTGGAAGCTTCCAATAAACAAGCATACTGAATAATATTGCAGCCAGAGCAAAGTCGATTGGAGCATGAATAGCACTTGTCCAAATTGGGTTGTAAAGTGCAGCAATTAAAATACCTACAACAGAAGCATTTACCCCGATTAATGCAGCTTTAATTTTCGGGTTGCGACGTAGTGCATCCCAAAATGGCAATGTACCTAATATAAGAAGGAATGCTGGTAAGAATATTGCAAATGTAGCAAACAAACCGCCTTGCCAGCCATTTATAACTGCCCCAATGTATGCGGCGAACGTAAATAATGGACCGGGAACTGCCTGTGCTGCTCCATAACCTGCAAGGAACTCCTGTTCATTTAGCCATCCAGCAGGAACAAATTCCTGTTCTAATAACGGTAATACAACATGTCCTCCACCAAAAACGAGAGAGCCCGAGCGGTAAAAACTATCAAACAAAGCAATCCATTGTATCGATGTAAGGTTGCGTAATATCGGAAGCAGGATGAGCAAGCCAAAAAATAGAGATAAACAAGTATATCCGAATCGACGGGAAATATGGAAATTACTAACCGCTTTTTCTTCCATGTTGGTTTGCTGCTTAAAAAGGAGAAAACCGACAACTGCTGCTAGAAGAATTGCGCCAATCTGTGTGTAAGCTGTTTGCCATAGTAGTGTAACAACGAGCGTAAATAAAGCAATTGTTTTCCTTTTTAAGTCTGGTGTTAAGTTTTTAGCCATTCCTAAGACTGCATGAGCGACAACGACAACAGCAACAATCTTAAGTCCATTGATCCATCCAGCATCTTCAATTCCAAATGTATGAAGAAGGGAAGCAAAAACAATAAGTGCAATCACAGATGGTAATGTGAAGCCAAGAAACGATATAATGCCACCTATTACTCCTCCGCGCATGACTCCAATCCCAATTCCAACCTGACTGCTAGCAGGTCCAGGAAGAAATTGGCAAAGCGCAACTAAATCTGCATAGCTTTTCTCGTCCATCCATTTTCGCCTTCGAATATATTCTTCGTGAAAGTAACCTAAATGTGCAATAGGTCCACCGAATGAAGTTAAGCCAAGTCTAGTAGAGACGATTAAAATCTCAAACCATGTTTTAAGTTTATAATTCATATTTGAACTAGCCTCCTATTATTTAATCTCTTTAAACAGCTCATAAGCCTTAGCCCGGGCTTGATCAAGAATTTCTTCTCCCTTGCTAGTAGCTGTATAATATTTTCTTATTTTTCCTTCTACATTTCGATTTTCTTTCGTCAAAAGCCCATCTGATTCCATACTGTGAAGAATTGGATATAATGTACCCGCACTAATCTCATAGCCATGTGACTGTAGCTCTTCGTGCATCCAAGCTCCGTAAATCGGATGTTCCTTTGCGTGATGTAAGATATGTATTTGAATAAATCCTAAAAAGAGCTTTCGCAGTATCTTATCTTCCAATTTTACTTACTCCTTCCTAATATTCTTTCAATATCGATTTCCGATATTGATTTTCGATATGTAAAAGATAACATGTGTCAATATCCAATTCAATGTACATCATTGAAACTTAACAAACTTTACATTATCTATAAAATGGAGTTCATTAAACTTGATTTAAATTAGAAAATAAAATAGAGCTTATAGAAGAAATTTTGTTATAGTAAATATATAAATATGAAGGAAAGCGCATTCCAGAATGCATAACAAATTTACGTACATAGGAAGTAGTAGACAATATTCATCGTCACTTAGGAAAAGCTAACATTATCAGTGTTCATGCATTGCTATAAAATAATAGTAGAATGAGAATTGTATTTCTGATTTTGGGTTTGAAATGGATGGCTTATATTGATTTAATTTGCATTTCAAAGATATTTTTCCTTTATAAGGAGGGAATCAGATGGATAACATTAATAATATATTAAGAACACACTATAATCTTGAAGTTCTTAATGTATCAAATCAACAAGGTGGTTGGGCATCCCTTGCTTATAAGGTGGATGATGGAAAGAGTAGTTACTTTTTAAAAGTATACGAAAAGAAAAGAGCGTCTACACCAAAATTAACAGCACTTATTGACCAATATATACCTATACTGATGTGGTTAAAGGAATATAGTAATTTAAAACATCATATCATTGTACCGATTTTAACAAAGCAGAGTGCGTATACATGCGAAGATGAAAACAACATTTATATGCTGTACGACTATATCGAAGGGGATACAATTGGTAATCAAGATTTAACAGATACCCAGATAAAGCAATTTTCACAGATTGTCTCAGAGCTTCACTTATATGCAGAGGATATTCCTATTAAAACAGATGCAATCAAAGAGGATTTTGATGTAACGTTTATAGAACAGTTACAAGGTACAGTGAACAATGGCAATAATTTTCCTATCGACATATGGCAATTAATTCGTTCCTACATGAAGCCATTACAAGAGATGATTATACGTGTTGAAGGACTTGCAAGGAAACTAAAAGCAGCTAATCTGAAAATGAGTCTGTGCCATACCGATTTACATTATTGGAATTTAATGCAATCTGATCATTTAATATTAATCGATTGGGAGGGGCTAAAATTAGCCCCGGTCGAAGCGGATTTAATGTTTGTTGTGAATAAGGACTATTTCAATAAATTTATTACGATTTATCGAAAAAATCATCCAAACTTCTCAATTGACTCGAACGTATTACAATTTTATCAAGAAAAAAGAAAGCTAGAGGATATTTGGGAGTTTATCGAACAACTTTTATACGATAAGCAAGAAGAGCAAGAACGAGTTACGACAATAAATTACTTAGTAGATGAGTTGAAACGTATTGGTGAATGATTAAGCCAGAACCTATTTCTCCTGTCACGAAAGTGTCATCACAGTCGTTGTAAAAGGATAATAACTATTATTATAAAAAGGAATTACGATGATTGAAGAGAACTAATATAAAGATGAGGTAATAATTCATCTTTATAATGTGAGGATGAGAAAAAGTGAGGTTAGATAATCCATTTGCTACCGGTAATACAGCAAAAATTTATATCAGTAATAATCGAGTAGTGAAATTGTTTAACGATGACTTGCCACAAAATGAAGCTATTTATGAAGCGAAAAAGCAAAAATATGCTTATTCGTGTGGAATTTTTGTCCCTAAAGTTTTAGATGTTACGAAAATTGATGGGAAACAAGCAATTATAATGGAGTATATAAAGGGAAAGACGTTAGGTGACCTTTTAATGGCAAACCTAGAACGAGCAGAGCACTACATTAAGATCTCTGTTGAGGTACAACAGAAAATACATGCCCATGCTGCAAATACACGACTTGAACAAATGTCTGATAAACTATATCGTCAAATTAACGCAACGAGCTACCTAGATGGAAAGCAAAAGACGAGGTTAATACAGAAGTTAGATGCCATGACATTTGAAAAACGCTTATGTCATGGAGACTTTCATCCATTTAATTTGATTCTGAGCAATGAAGATGTGACAATAATTGATTGGGTTGATTCTAGCGCAGGTGATGTTCGAGCAGATGTCTACCGTACGTATCTCTTGTTTTCACAGATTGCAACGGAATTAGCTGATCGATATATCCATTTATATTGTGAGAAAAGCGGTTTTTCAAGAGGAGAAATACTTCAATGGGCTCCTATCATTGCGGGGGCACGTTTGTCTGAAAATGTATCTTCAGAAAGTGTTGAACGTCTAATAAAGATTGTAGACGAGTCAACTCTTATGTAATTACTACCTTAGAATCAAGGTGTTTTTCTGTAAACAGTTTATCATGTATTGAATTGCTAAGCAGGCTTTGTTTTGTTATGTTTTTCCTAACGTATAATTTCTGAAGAGACAGTCTAGTTTAAAGATAATTTTATAGGAAAATGATGATAAAAGGATGATAAAAATGAAAAGAATACGTTTAAAAATGGAAAGAAAAAATCTATTAAATATTCCGGAATTTCCCCTTCCAGATGGGTATCAAATTCGGATGTTTAAAAAAGGTGATGAGCATAACTGGGCTAGAATTGAAGCGAGTGTGGATGAATTTAAAGATGAAAAGGCTGCCCTTGAACACTTTGCGAAAGAATTTGGTCCATACATAGATGAAATGGAAGAACGCTGTCTATTCGTTGAGAATAGTAATGGAGAAGCAATTGCAACAACAACAGCATGGTATGGAGATTTAAAAGGTGGTGGTGAGATTTTGGGCAGAATCCATTGGGTTGGTGTTGTTCCTGAATATCAAGGGAAGAAACTTTCGAAGCCTTTGCTTAGTGAAGCTTTGAAAGTTTTAGCGCAGCATCATGAAAGAGCATATCTTACATCGCAAACAACGAGTTATCAGGCTGTTAATATGTATTTAAACTTCGGATTTGAGCCTTTCCTTACAGAACCTAGCTGCCACGAGGCTTGGGATTTGATGGAAAGCGTATTAGCACGGCAGATCGTAACTAAATAAACGGTTTTATAAAAGACAATGATTTAAAAAAGTACCTAATGGAGGCGGAATATGATTAAAGCAGTAATCTTTGATTTCGACGGATTAATATTAGATACAGAGACAGCTTGGTTTCATTCATATAAGGAAGTTTTGCATGACCAATTTAAATTTGATTTACCGCTTGAAGTCTTTGTGAAATGTGTTGGTTCAAATGATACAGCATTATTTACATATTTGGAAAAAGAGATTGGTGATCAGCTGGATGCAAATGCTATTCGTGAACACGCAGGGGTGTTACATGCACAACTGGTTAAGGAAGCAAAGGCACGAGAAGGCGTGGAAGCCTATCTTGCGGATGCACACGAGGCAGGCCTGACAATTGCTTTAGCAACGAGTTCAACTAAGAAGTGGGTGACTACCCATTTGACCAATTTAAATTTGATTTCCTATTTTGATTATCTCATTACACAGGATATGGTGGAACATGTTAAGCCTGCGCCGGATTTGTTTTTGAGAACGTTAGAAATACTTGATATTGAGCCGGATGAGGCAATCATTTTTGAAGATTCCTTAAACGGTTTAATAGCTGCATTGGAAGCGAAAGTACCAACGGTTATTATTCCGAATCCAGTTACAGAATCGTTACCATTTGAAAACTTTCATTTAAAGTTGAACTCAATGGCGGATATGACCTTACAGGAAATTATAGGGTCTTTAAATAAATAGGTGCGGTAATTCAAGATTACAACCTTCCTTTGAAGCATGTGAAGGAATAGTGAGCGCTTCACATAAAAATCTATCTGTAAGTAATTTATGTTAAAGTTTGAGTTATTGAACGTGATAAAAGGATCTGAAAAAGAGGGAGAGGAAGGTCTGTATTTAAGATGAACAAAAAAATTCTTGTGGCTATTGGATTTGCATTGGTAGTATTAGTAGGATATTTGTTTACAGTAAACGACAGTAACATGACACAGAAAGATAATGGATCGAAAGACATTAAGGATTTGGTGCATGATTACAGCATTGGCAGTGTAGAAGATCAGTCTGCTTCCATTACATCACATGAACTGATTGTGACGGATCAAGATGGAAGTCAGCAAAGCTATGCTTTACCGGAAGATGAGTTTTTTGTTTCCATCGCTCCTTATATGGAGCAAACCCATCCTTGTGCTATTCATAGCTTAACAGGCTGCCAAGGAGAACTAGTAAATGAAGAATTTGATGTATACATTGAAGATCTAGAAGGTAATGTGATAGTAGATGAAAAAATCAAGTCCCATTCTAATGGGTTTATTGACTTATGGCTTCCTCGAGATAAAACGTATCGTATTACAATTGCAAATGATGGGAAAGAAGTGAAGTCAGAGATTTCTTCATTTGAAAATGATAATACGTGCATTACAACGTTACAATTGGTTTGAAGTATGTGTGATTTGTCGATTAAATAAATGAACCTTTGCCTACAAACGATTCGACGCCCCTGATTTTTCATGAATGCAATGAAAGCTTGAAAAAAGATTAAAGGCAGAAGTTCGGTCATTTATAAAGGAACTAAGACTTACTAGACAAAGATAGAGGGAATTCATATCCAGGTGATTAGTATTTTCCGACCACTGTCACGAGTATGACTCTGTATTGGATTACTAGAAATTACTCAGTAAAAAAATAACAGCTTACCTATAAGGAAGCTGTTATTTTATGTCCTTATTTCAGCAACTTTAAAACATTTTTAAAATCCTTGCTCTCAGCTGTCTCCATTAATTCATATAATGCCATTTCCACACTTGATGGCAGGACTCCGGATGCTTGCATTTTGTGAAGCCCAATTTCTTTATTTAACTTCGTTCGTGATGATACTGCGTCTGCTACAACCTGCACCTCATATCCTAGGGATTTTATTCCTAATGCTGTTTGATACACACAGATATGCGTTTCAATGCCAGCTATTAGAATCTGTTTTCGTTTCGTAGCAGTTAGTGCCTCCACAAATGCTTGGTTTTTGCATGCATCAAAAGTAATTTTATGAATCGGTTTAACGTGTGTTAAGTATTTTGCTAATGCTTCATTTGTTTGTCCAAGACCTTGCGGATATTGCTCTAGCCATACGATTGGAATTTGAAGAATGTTGAGCCCTTGAATGAGGACTTTTAAATTATCGATTAAGCTTTTGCTATCCTGTACAATGTTAGCCAGCTTCCCCTGTACATCCACTAATACAAAAACAGTACTTTCTTTATTGAGCATCCTATCCCTCTTCTCAAAACGAGCATTTAATTTTCTGCTTACTAATTAAGTTCGTTATTTCTTCATTTAAACCTTCTTTTCACTCTATTATTGTGAAAAGATTAGGCGAACCATTAAAGCGCAAGTCTTCATCCTCCTGTCAAAAAACAGACATAAATAATTTGGAAAAAGGTGTTGTCAAAATGATAAAAGCATTGTATTATTAAATTGTGAAATTATTCACAAACAATAGGGCCCAAAAGAAGCTAGTATGTAATGAAGAAATGGCTTCACTGTATACTAGATTATTAATTTAAATCCAATTTACCAGTTTAAGTGAAACAAGTTAACAGCATTTATTTTTTTGGTGTTTAATGTGAAATTATTCACAAACTTTGAGATATCTTAATAGATTTTAGGGAGGAAACGACTATGAATTTTGCAGAGGTTTTTGCTAGTACAATTACAAATCCAAAGGTAATTAGTGCGGTAAGTTCTGCAGTGTTGATTATATTACTCGGTTTTTATTTACGGAAAAAGGACATCATCAGCAAACAGACATCTAAGATGCTGAGCGTGCTTCTATTGAGTGTTTCGATTCCAGCGCTTGCATATACAGCTTTTATGCAGGACATCGATACGGAAAGTTTAACACAAGGTATTAACTTATTAATTTGGGGATTTATTATCTATATTGTGCTCATTATTATGGGTAAATTCTTCTTTATGAATTTTACAGGAGATAAAAACAAAGTATTACATGTACTAACGATTTTCGGTTCTACAACGTTTTTTGGTATTCCGATTGTTGGTGTGATGTATGGTGCAGAAGGTGTTATGTACGCATCTATTTTTAACATTTCATATCGCGTGTTCTTGTACTCATACGGATATATTAAAATGTCAGGTCTGAAGTTTACGAAAGATAATATTAAAACCATGTTAATGAACCCAATTATCATTGCAACCTTTCTAGGCCTTGCTGTATGGATGTTCCAAGGCTATCTTCCTCAGGTACAAGCAACAAATGCTGAAGGACTCGCTGTCTCTGCTGCATTCTTGCGTATTGATGTTACAGCGCCATGGTTATTTGAAACATTGAACTATCTTGCTAAGCTTTGCTCTCCGCTTGCATGGATTGCGATCGGAGCACAGCTTGCAGAAATTCCATTAAAAGATGCATTCCGTGATAAACCGTCCTTGCAATATAGTGCTGTAAAAGTAATCTTCGTTCCAGCTTTCATCTTAGCGTTAATTACAGCTGGAAGTATGTTGGGTATTTTCCCAGTTAATCATGTTGCAATGGCAACCGCAGTAATTATGATGGCTACTCCTACTGCAACAGTTGCTGCAGCATTTGCGATTAGCTTTGATAAAGAAGCTTTATTAACATCAAATTGTTCCTTGCTATCAACGATTTTGGGAGTTGTAGCAATGCCGCTATGGGTAGTAGTTGTTGAATTGATGAAGGGATTTAGTATCTTTTCTTAATAGAGGTTGTTCAAAAAGATTTGGATGAACAATAATATAACGAAAAAGGCAGGTAATGAAAATGACAATTCAATTAGTATGTTTCGGTGTAAGAGACGTAGAGGTAGAATTTTTCAATTCCTTAAATAAATATAACTTTGATTTAACACTTATTGAAGAGCTAATGAATGATGAGAATGTGGAGCAATGTAAGGGCGCGGATGCAGTAATGATTCGGGGAAACTGTAAAGCGGATCGGGCAAACCTGACGAAATTAGCGGGTTATGGTATTCGCTATATTCTAACAAGAACAGTTGGCTATAATCATATTGATCTTGAAGCAGCGGCTGAATTGGAATTAAAAGTAGCGCGTGTTCCAGCTTATTCACCAAATGCAATTTCAGAGCTTGCGTTAAACCTTGGAATTAACCTTTTACGAAATATCCCATATACAACTGCTAAAACGCATCAAAAAGATTTTACCGTGGACGCCATGATGTTTAGTAAAGAAATTAGAAAGTCAACGATTGGAATTTTAGGAACAGGAAAAATCGGTTTGACAACTGCCAAGCTATTTAAAGGGTTAGGAGCCCGTGTTGTAGCTTATGACATCTATGAGTCAGAAGCAGCAAGGGGAATTGTAGAGTACCTTCCATTGGAAGAAGTGTTAGCTATAGCGGATGTTGTGTCTGCCCATGTTCCACACTTTAAAGGTGTTAATGATCACTTTATTAACGAAGCTTTCATCAATAAAATGAAGGATGGTGCAGTATTAATTAATACGTCTAGGGGAGAAATTCAAGACCATTCAGCTATTCTGCATGCACTTAAAGAAAATAAGCTTAGTGGATACGGTACAGATGTATTTGAAGGGGAGAAGGATTTCTTCTTCCGCAAATTAACAGGTGAGAAGCTGGATGATCCTGTGATTGAAGAATTAATTAGTCTTTATCCAAGGGTACTTGTTACACCACATATCGGTTCTTATACAGATGAGGCATTAACAAATATGGTTGAAATTTCTTATGATAACCTTCATGCGTATTTAATGTATGGCCGCTGTGAGAATGAGGTTCCACTACCTGAAATAGCGCTTGTTTAATCAACCAAGCCGACCAATCGAACTGGTCGGCTTTCCTATTGCATAAGTAAAACGAAGGCATTCGTCTTGCTTAATAGTGAATACCTGGTTTTCTACTATCCACCTTATATTCCATCTATACAATTGATGCACTTTTTGGTAAGGTGAAGGTGTAGAAAATGAAAAATGAGGTGTATGAGATGCTGTCTTTAATTAACAAACTACCGAATTACTTTCGCTGGATGTTGTTTATACCTCTTTTCTTTGTATCGTACCTTTTATTTAATAAATTCCTATCCTTTAGTTTGACGCCAGTCTTTGGGTTATATGATGAAAATGATCCGTTTACGTTTATTGCTTATAACCTTTATCTTAATACGATTAGCACAGCTTTAGCTATTATTTGCAGCGCCTTTTTTGCACCAAAGCTCCGAAGAATTGTTGCTCTTTCTCTTGTTCTATTCATCGCTCTCTACTTTTTAGCACATATCCCTTTTATCGTGAGTGGTTTACTGCACATGGCTATATGGAAACTATTATTTAGCATGCTCACCATGCTCCTTGGCGGGTTTTGGGGTGTGCGTGTTGTTTATCGAAAAACTGTTCAACTTCAATGTTAGTTGTTAACGTCTACAATAGTTATAACCACACAACGATCTTCCGCCATTGGGATCGTTGTGTGGTTATGCTTGCTTCTGGATAGAAGGCAAAAGTCGCTTACTGCCAGCTATAAAAAATAACGCGCTAGCAATCCAGCCGCTATTCCAATTATAAGGGAAGGTAGAAACGTATGGATAACTTTTAAGGTAATTGCTGTAGCAAGACAGCCAATTAGTACTGGTAACGAAAGAGCGATTCCCCCGTCTGTTGGTACTAACATTTGATTTGCAATTAGTGCGGCTATAATTGCAATCGGTACATAATTAAAATATAAACGTAAGGTTGCGTTCATTTCTCTTCCAGCCATGATCTCGACGCCAATGACTCGTGATAGGTACGTAGAAATAGTTAATAATGCAATGAGCATCCAGTTATTCATTATCTCTTGTCCTCCTGCTTACATATAACCCTATGAGTGGTGATAAACCACCTGCTAAAATAATCGTAAATTCATTCCCTGGTGTTACATATTGAAGGATAACCGTTATCGTGACAGCAACCAGTGCTGTTGCAATGACTGGCTTTCCTCTTAAAGAAGGAATAAGGATAGCTGTAAAAGTAACTGGGAAGGCCAAGTCCAAACCCCATTTAAGCGGATCAACCTGGCTGCCGATAACCGCTCCTATATAGGAAGAAGTAATCCAAGCAAGATAAAAGGTAGCTGCAACAATACCAAAATAGAGTGGGTCTGGACCGTGCTTTTGAAATCTTGCGCTGCCTAGAACAAATGCTTCGTCGGACACGCCGAAGGATAATAAACCTCTCCACTTTCTTGGAGCGGGAGATAGTCCTTCAGCAAGTGCGGCTCCATATAATAAATTACGCAGGTTTAACAAAGCAGTAGCAATTAGAACACTTGTAGCTGTTGCTCCTGCTGCTAACATTGCGACAGCTACCATTTGAACGGAACCGGAGAACACAAATAATGACATTGCTAGTGCACTTGCTAGGCTTAAGCTTGTTTGAGTTGTGAGCACACCATAAGATAAACCATATGCTGCAATAGCTATTGCTAGTGGTAAAGCTTCAGTGACCCCCTTTTTAATTGTTTGTTTTTTGTTATTCATCTACTTAACAGCTCCTTCCCTGTGTAAAAGATTGTCTATTTTGGTATAATTAAAATATAAGTTATAGTTAACTATACTATACTATATTATAATTAAACAAAAAGTTTATTAAAGTATACTGTTTTAGGGGGAGCTACATGACTATTGAAAAGCCTTGGAGTGAAGAAGATGTAGGAAAGCGCATAGGGGCTAATCTACGGAAATATCGCACGAGTAAAGGACTAAGTATGGAGGCATTTGCTAAACAGATTGGTGTTAGTAAATTAACATTAATCAAGGTCGAGCATGGGGAAGCTAACCCAACATTATCTGTAATTTGGAAAATTGCAGATGGACTAAAAATATCGATTACGGAACTACTGGAAATGGAATCTGATGTGTCTATTATTCGTAAAGGAAATGGGGTGAAGCTATCAAGCTCAGATAAGTTGTTTGTTGCTGAGCCATTATTTCGTTCCCGTAGCTTCGAATTATATCGAGGATACCTTCAGGGGAGAAGCGAATATGTTTCAGAAGCACATCAACCAGGGGTAATAGAATTTGTTACCGTTATGTCAGGAGAACTAACCATGGAGCTTGATGGTGAAGTGCATCATTTGAATGCATTCGATTCTATTCGCTTTAAAGGGGATCGGCTCCATAAATACGTTAACCCATCTTCATCTGTATCAATTTTACATTTTGCTATTACCTATAATAATCACTAAAAAAGCTGTATTTATTTAATGACATAAAAAAAGAGTCCTTTTAATCAGATTTTGATTAAAAGGACTCTACTAGTTTATATTATCTTTGGTAGAAGAAAGTATAAAATTTTCTATCTGTATAAGTACAACCAGAGATTTATCTAAAGATTTGACGGAAACCAAGTTTTTTAAAGATCACATATTACTCTTTAAGCGTTTTAAAATACGATGGTAGTCATCACGATCAATCCCTGGTGCAAATTGCTCTGGAAGCTCTGGTAAATCGGGGACTGCTGCACCCTCAGGCATTCCATCGATTACGTGCAGTGGATCACCAGTTTCAGGGTTTGGCCCTTTCCATATTTGGTTGATGTCCCGATACTCTGGTTCTCCCCATGTATACAACACATTAAACAATCCTCGATCCATGAACTTCCTTGCGTAGTCAAACTGATTATTATCCAAACTTGGAACAGGCAGCATCTTACCTACTTCTACGCCTGTAGCTACTTCGATTGCTTTTGCATAAGCAATGACGTGCGTCCCTCCGCGAACGAGTAGGTAGCCAATCATTTCTAAAGCGGTTGGATGAGTTGTCATTTCGTAAACACGCATTTTATGATTTCTTGCTCCGATTTCCAATAAATAATTGGCGAGAAGATCTTCAACGAGAGTACCGCTGTTATTTACATAAGATCCATTCCACGGCCTGCCCATCCCATCACCTGGATAAGCTGTTTGAGCTGTGGTGGTAAAGTGCGTTGAATAACGTGCATCCTTTCCATTTTGCAGTGGAGCGGTGTCAGGGTCACCAGGTACAGTATTGCCAATAGAAAGTAGATTAATAGCATTAGCTACTAGTTCAACATGACCAAATTCTTCCGCTGTAATACTTGCGATTAAATCATAAAAGGGCTTTAGCTTTTTTTTACCACGGAAATTAAAGGATTGGAACATGTAATTGTTTAAGGTGGACATTTCACCGAATTTGCCTCCCATTAATTCCTGAACAGCTGCTGCAGCATTCATATCGCCATGTTCTGGAATAGGCAGTTCAATGGCGATTTTATTCACACGTTTCATCATGAGTTTTTGCGCCTCCATCCATAGATAATAACCATTGTCATCATATGATGGAGGGTGCTTGGCTTATTCTCCCTTTAATTGCTGAAACCAAATTATTTGAGCTGTACGGACATAAAAAGGTGATCCTCCCATATGGATTACAATATGATCTGGCATCACCTTTTTCAATATACCTCGTACCGAGCCGTGTGTCGTTTGAACGGCAAGTGATTTATTTTGAAACCCTGTTAAAGCTTGATAAACATACGGATCACTAAGATTCCATTTTTCATTCATTGTTCAACACTCCTTTTTTCTCGAAGCCCATAGCAGTATATGCAGGGCAGCGAAAATGTGTATCGGTCTAGTTGATATTTTGGTTTTCTAACGTATTATTCACTCACGCTCATCCGTTTTTAAACCGAATGGAGAGCAAGTTTAAAAAGCTTAGCTGGTAAATGCGAGAGGTCTTTAGTATGTATGAATAAAAATGTATATGATTAAAGTATGGTTTTTTTATCCCTTTTCTTTAAAAAATGGATATATAGACCGATATAAAAGATAGGCACTGTTATTCCTCTTGGTTAATGTATATCTATAGGTTCGAAGTATAACGATGAAGCAATAGCATTGGATATATAAATGGATTGAAAAAAATGGGTATTCCTGTATAGTGAATAGCCATTTTTAATTGTTGTGTTATCAACGAACGTAGGCTCTTGCTGAAGAATAGAGTCATAAAGGAGATTGTTTGAAGGAGGGTACTTATTCTAATAAAAATTCAATCTTCAGCATGAGAAGTATTGTAATTTTAGTCTGAAGGGCTTTTAGGTTGTGTGACTTTCTGAATCCATTCAAGTTAAAGGCCCCTTTGCATAAACAATATAGGTATTAATAGCGTTGGTACAGATTGAGGAAAGTAGCTATGTTATCAATTTATTAAATGGTAAAGGAGAAAAAGATGAAAAAGTTATTAAACTTCAAGAGTATTAAACATAAAATCATATTTGCATTTTCGTTTGTTATTTTATTTGTCATTGTATTGGGTGTATATAATTACATAGCAGTTAAGGAGATAAATAAAAATACGACAAATATTATTGAAAATGAGCTTCAAGGATTAATTGCAAATTTGGGAATGGAAACAACAATGGCTAATCGGATTTCTACTGCTCGTGGCTTTGTGCTAAGCGGTGAGAGTGATTTTAAAGATCGCTTTGCGGCATATACGGAGCAGGGCATCGAGTTTGAGAGTCAAGCTAGAAGTGTGGGAGTTACGGAAGAATTTGATGATTTAATTGATAAAACTGTTGCGTGGCGGACAGCAATTGATGAGGACGTATTTGATGTATATGATAGCGGAGATGTGGAGCTAGCTACAGAGAATCTAAATGAGTTAACCCCTGTCGTACGTGAAATCATGGCTGGATATGAGGAGATAGCACAAAGTTCCGAAGATGACATTAACCGACTTGGTGAAGAAATCATATCCAGCGGTGAACAAACGCAAAGAATTGTCGTTATTGTATCACTTTTAATTGTCGTGCTTAGTATAGGAGCGGCGCTTATTACTGCCGGAATGATTTCGAGACCAATCAGAACGGTAATGGAGAGAATGAAGCTTATTGCAAATGGAGATTTAAGCCAAGAAGTACTGCGAACAAATGCTAGAGATGAAGTTGGGCAGTTAGTTAAAGCTACCAATGAGATGGCTATCAATACACGGGATCTCCTCACGCAAATAAATGTTGTATCTGAGACGGTTACAAGTCAAAGTGAAGAATTAACACAGGCAGCGAACGAAGTAAAGTCCGGTTCTGAGCAGATAGCAGTCACGATGCAAGAGCTGGCGACAGGATCAGAGACACAGGCAAACAGCGCTAGTGATTTAGCATCGATTATGGGTACATTTGCGGTTAAGGTAGATGAAGCACATGATAATGGTGGGCGTGTGCAGCGGTATTCAAATGAAGTGCTTGGAATGACATCTAAAGGAAGCGAATTAATGACCTCTTCCACCGAGCAAATGGCTAAAATTGATCACATTGTACAAGGTGCGGTTACGAAGGTAGAGGGATTAGATGAACAATCTCAAGAAATATCACAGCTTGTTTCAGTAATCCGAGATATCGCGGACCAAACAAATCTACTTGCATTAAATGCAGCGATTGAAGCAGCGAGAGCGGGCGAACATGGTAAAGGATTTGCTGTTGTAGCCGATGAAGTAAGGAAGCTTGCAGAACAAGTTTCTGTTTCTGTTACGGATATTACTGGCATTGTTTCCAACATTCAAAATGAAACAAGTTTTGTCGTAGAATCATTAAAGGATGGATATACGGAAGTTGAACAGGGGACAAGTCAAATCAAAGTTACCGGGCAAACATTCCATGAGATTAGTGATTCCGTATCTAAGATGGTGGACAGTATTAACTTAGTGTCCGATAACCTAGCTGATATTGCAGTCAATAGCCAGAAGATGAACGGATCGGTTGAAGAAATAGCTTCAATTTCCGAAGAAGCAGCAGCTGGTGTTGAGCAAACTTCTGCTTCAACACAACAAACCAGCAGCTCTATGGAAGAGGTGGCAGGAAGCTCTGAGCAATTAGCGCAGCTTGCTGAAGAGTTAAATGGGTTAGTAAGGAGATTTAAGCTTTAAGTCAGCAACTGTGACGCTTAAGACTGTAATTTTCATTGAGTTTAGAACTTATAAGGTTTGATAATAGGAATTGTGGCATTTTGATTGATGCCCACAATTCCTTTTTATCTAAGGGAAATTTTTAGTCTGTAAAGAAACACTGGTTAGATTATTAGATATGATCTTATCATATCCGTAATAGGTTAGCTTTGAATAATTTGGTGCGTTGGTCGGAAAATTTGTGTTAAAATTTATTGTTAAGAGCGATAATAAGTCTGATTCGGGGGTGCCAAAAGTGAAAATCAATATTATAACTTTAGCTGTTCATCATCTTGAAAAAACAGCGGCTTTTTATAGGGAGGTCCTTCAGTTGCCAGAGGATCAGGTATCTAAAGGAGAGGACCATATAGCTTTCTTTTTTGATGAAAATTTTTCGCTAGTTCTCTATCCACGTGAGGAGGTTGCGTCTACAACTGGTCAACTTAATCTAAACCCCAGTTCTAATGAGTTAATACTAAGTTCTTTTGTAGAAAGTCGTCAAGATGTAGACGGTATTTTAAGGCGAGCAACGTTAGCTAATGGTAACGTTATAAAGCAAGGAATAGCAAATGAATGGGGTTATTCAGGATACTTTGCTGATCCCGACGGTCACGTCTGGGAAATTAGTACAACCTAGAATAAATCCATTGGATCTATAATTATATCTCTATAATAAATTTTGAATTTGGAGGAGAAAGCTATGCATTCATATGGAACTCTACATAAAGTAGATGAACGATATAAATTAAGATTTGAACGTGATTATGCTTATTCGGTTGAGAAAGTTTGGGATATGGTAACGCAGCCCCAATATTTTACACAGTGGTACCCATTTGCAACAGGGGAGATGGACTTGCGAACAGATGGAAAGATTTACTTCGATGATGGTGAAGGAACGACTTACGAAGCAATAATAACCAAATTTAATCCACCTCATTTCTTTGCTTTCCGTGAGATCGATGACTTACTTTCTATCGAATTAAATACTGAAGGTGATGGTTGTCGCTTGCTGTTTGAACACACATTTGACGATGCTTCTATGAGTGCTTCTGTTGCTGCTGGATGGCATCGTTGTCTGGATGTTTTAGGAATGATTATAGAAGGAAAGCCGGTCGAATGGCTGGATAATGCCGCATCGTTACGTGAGAATTATATGGAAACATTCGATTTATAAGTATCGAAAGTTGGGTGGAGAATAGGTTATGAAACAAAATAAATATGATGATGCTCACTTTTTTGCAGCATATGAAAAGATGCCACGCTCCCTAAATGGATTGGAAGGCTCAGGAGAATGGCCATTATTAAAGAAACTGCTCCCAGAATTGAAGAATAAACGTGTACTTGATTTAGGGTGTGGCTTTGGCTGGCATTGTCGCTATGCAAGAATGGAACAGGCTCATTCCGCAGTTGGTATTGATATATCAGAAAAAATGCTGCAAAGAGCTCGTGAATTAACGGATGACCCACATATCGCTTACCGACAAATTCCAATGGAAGATATTCACTTTGCTGCAGACTCATTTGATGTTGTGTTTAGTTCTCTTGCGTTTCATTATGTGAGAGCATTTAAAGCAATTTGTATAAAGGTTCATGATTGTTTAACATCGGGCGGAAAGTTTGTTTTTTCAGTAGAACATCCTGTTTTTACTGCTAGAGCGGAACAAGATTGGTGGTATGATGAGCAGGGAAGTCGTCTGCATTGGCCGATTGATCATTATCAACACGAGGGAATTCGCCATACACCTTTTCTGACTGAAGATGTTATAAAGTATCATCGCACACTAGCAACCTATATAAATACACTAGTTGATGCGGGATTTACGATTAAAACAGTGGAAGAGACTTTCGCAACAGAGGAAATGATACAAAATAATCCAGCGATGTTTGATGAAAATCGCAGGCCGATGTTTTTGCTAATTCGTGCTGAAAAAATGATGTGAAGCTTTTAGTCTATCTTCGGATTACTTGGGCATTAACAAAATCGAGCTGGATTCGATGGTTATGTTATCATGTTGGTAGGAGGGATCTGTTCCTAATGATATACATAGGTTTAACAGGGTGGGGAGATCATCACACACTGTACCCGCCTCAAATGAAGTCAAAGGATAAATTAGCTGAATATAGTAGTCATTTTCTGACAGTTGAAGTGGATGCGTCCTTTTATGCCGTGCAGCCTGTAAGTAATGCTTCCAAATGGGTAAGTGAAACACCGGAAAACTTTCGCTTTGTGGTGAAGGCATATCAGGGAATGACTGGTCATCAAAGAACGGATATTCCGTTTGAAACGAGAGCGGAAATGTTTCAAGCGTTTATCGATTCATTAAAACCTTACCGGAAAGCCAATAAGCTAGCAATGGTCTTATTTCAATTTCCCCCTTGGTTTGATTGCAAGAAAGAGAATGTGAATTACTTACGATATTGCAAAAAAATGATGGGAGACATCCCTGTTGCGCTTGAATTTAGAAATCAGTCTTGGTTTCGAGAAACATTTCGTTCCGGTACGCTTGCCTTTATGAAAGAGAATGGCTGGATTCACACTATTGCGGATGAACCGCAAGCTGGAGATGGATCCATTCCAATTGTTCCAGCAGCTACTGATCCAAATATGACATTGATCCGAATGCACGGCAGGAACATTCATGGCTGGACAAAGCCGAAAAATGCGGATACAAACTGGCGCGATGTTCGTTATTTATATAAATACAACGAGAAAGAGTTGTTAGAGTGGAAAGAAAGAGTATCAGAGCTTGCCAAAAGCTCAACAGATATCATTTTCTTATTTAATAATAATTCGGGTGGGGATGCAGCAGGCAATGCAAAAGAGTTTCAAGCCATGCTAGGTATTGAATACGAAGGACTTGCACCAAGGCAGCTCGGTTTGTTTTAATCAGGTATAGAAAAAGAAAGCAATCCTTTTTAAAAGGATTGCTTTCTTTGGTTTCACTGCCCTAGTAGTTTTTTAATACTTGCTAATTTCACGCAGAGACAAAATACGTCCATTGCAGCTTCTAATTCTGTTAGGCCTGGGAAGGTAGGTGCGATTCGAATATTTCGATCCCTTGGGTCTTTTCCATATGGGTAGGTTGCCCCAGCGCCTGTTAGCGTAACGCCAGCTTCGGACGCTAATTTCACTACTTCTGTAGCACAGCCGTCAAGTGTATTTAGACTAATAAAATAGCCGCCTTCTGGCTTACCCCATGAAGCAATATCATCGTTGCCAAACTCCGACTCCAGCTTATTTAAGACGAGGTCAAATTTCGGTTTGATAATTTCAGCGTGCTTTTTCATATGAAGCTTCACGTTCTCTGCATCTTTTAAGAAGCGAACATGGCGTAATTGATTTATTTTATCCGCACCAATCGTCTGTACACCTAGCAGTTTTTTGGTAAAGCCAATATTTTCTTCACTTGCAGCAATTACAGCAACACCTGATCCAGGAAAAGTTACTTTAGATGTCGAAGCAAAGATAAAGACACGGTTTGGATTTCCGGCGTCTTTACAGGCTTTCAAGATGTTTTTTAATGCAGGTGGGTTATCTGTCAGATGATGAACAGTGTATGCATCGTCCCAGAAAATCCGGAAATCTTTGGCTTTCGTCTCCATATTAGCAAGACGATCAACAACCTCATCACTGTATGTTGTTCCTTCAGGATTACTGTATTTTGGTACACACCAAATACCTTTTATCGTATCATCATTGCGAACAAGCTCTTCCACCTGATTCATATCTGGACCATCATCTAACATATCAATTGTTATCATTTCAATGTCATACATTTCACAGATGGCAAAATGTCTATCATACCCAGGACTTGGACATAAAAATTTAACTTTAGGTGCTTTGACCCAAGGAGCATCACTGTCGACAACGCCTTTAAGCAATGCTCTGGAAATTGTATCATGCATTAAGCTAAGACTGGAGTTGCCACCCACAATCACTTCATTCGTGTCAACCTGTAGGAGCTGAGCGAATAACTCTTTCATTTCTGTTAATCCATCGAGCCCACCGTAATTTCGGATATCAATAGAATCTTTAACATTAATTGATTCGATTTTGTTAAGAAGGTCCATAGATAAATCCAACTGTTCTGGACTAGGTTTACCCCTTGCCATATTTAAGGATAAATTTTTCGCTTTAAAAGCATCATACTCTTCCATGAGGCTGGAATACATTGTACGTAATGCTTCTTGATCTAATGCGTTTATAGTAGTCAATGAAATATGCCCCTTTATCTTCGTGTTATTAGAAACATTATAACAGATGGGTTTTAAACTCGGGAGTGAAATTGTAAAGTTTATCAAAAAAATGCAGAAAATAATAGCTTATAAATAGTAGGGGAACCGAGCTGGTTTTTATATAATAAAAGTAATATTTCAGATGAATATGGAGGGTATGTCACATGCGGTCTAAACAAGAAATGATGGAGCTTATATTAAATGTTGCAAAAGAAGATAGCAGAATTAGAGCGGCAGCAATGAATGGTTCAAGAGTAAATCGTAATGTTCCTAGCGATCCTTTTCAGGATTACGATATTGTTTATCTTGTTTCAGATATGGGTTCTTTTATAAACGATCCGAATTGGATTGATGTATTTGGGGACCGCATTATGATGCAGACACCGGAAAATATGACCATGTTTCCACCAACGCTTGGGGGCAGGTTTTCTTATTTGATGCTATTTAAAGATGGTAATCGGATTGATCTAATACTTGCCCCGATAGAAGAGAAAGAAGCGTATTGTCGTGAGGACGGATTAACGGTTGTTTTATTAGATAAGGATGATAGCTTGCCGATACTGTCTCCTCCGAGTGATAAAGGGTATTGGGTGAAAAAGCCATCTGCTTTCTTTTTTGCTGATTGCTGTAAGGAATTTTGGTGGGTATCTACGTACATTGTAAAAGGATTGTGGCGCAAGGAAATTTTGTATGCGTTTGATCATATGACTATCTGTCGGTCGATGCTTATGAAAATGCTTGAATGGAAGGCAGGTATGGAGACTGATTTTTCTTTAAGCATTGGAAAAAATGGGAAGTATTTAAAGCGTTATGTTGATAACGAGACATGGACGCGCCTTTTAAAAACTTTTCCCAGCGGTTCGTATGAACATGCATGGCGCACTTTATTCACAATGACAGCGTTATTTGAGGAAGTTGCCATTGAGGTTGCAAAGCATTTTGGTTTTACGTACTCCTTTGAGGAAGCAGAAAACGTGAAAGCATACTTGAAGCATGTTCAACAGTTAGGACCAGATGCTTAGGATATTTATTGGTCGCAGTTTTAAAATAAATGATCTTTAACAAGGGGGATAATGTACAATGCATGATCGGCGTATTTATTATCATACTTTCAGAGGTACGAAAACGAGTAGATGGTGGTATCAACGGCAGATCGATTGGGATTACAATACTCCTAATGGTGATTACTGGAGGACTTTCAAGCCTGATTCGCTTGTAATTGTATGGAACATATTTATTTTTAAACTAACCCTTGACCTTTACGTAGCGTAAAGGTTTAAGATGGTAACTGTCAGGAGGGTTACAGATGGAATATACCGTAAAAAAATTAGCTCTGATTTCTGGTGTGAGCGGCCGCACACTCAGATATTATGATCAAATCGGACTGTTAAAACCAGCACGAATTAATTCATCCGGCTACCGAATTTACGGACAGAAGGAAGTTGATTTGCTTCAACAAATTTTGTTTTACCGTGAATTGGAAGTAAGTCTGGAAGACATCAAGAAAATAGTAAGCGATCCAACATTTGATCAGACAGAAGCATTAAAATCGCATTATCAGTTGCTAGCACAAAAGCGTGCCCGTCTTGACAAACTAATGGCAACCGTTAAAGGAACGATTGCAAGTATTGAAGGAGGTATTCCGATGCAGGATAAAGATAAATTCGCAGCGTTCAAGGAAAAATTAATTGAAGAAAATGAGAAAAAGTACGGGGAAGAAATCCGTAGTAAATATGGTGATAAAACGATTGATTCAAGTAATGCTAAGCTAAGAGGGATGTCTGAGGAAGACTTCAAAGCAATGAATGATTTAGGAGAAGAAATCATGGTGCTCCTTAAGAAAGCTTATGAAAAAGGAGACCCTGCTTCTGTGTCAGCACAGGAAATAGCTGCAAAGCATAAGCAATGGTTAATGTACTCCTGGGGCAGTTATTCAAAAGAAGCACATGCAGGTCTTGCAGAAATGTACGTTGCCGATGAGCGATTCACAGCCTTTTATGATAAGGCTGCAGAGGGGGCAACTGAATTTTTAAGAGATGCTATTCTCATTTACCTTGGTATGGAAAAATAGGATATATATGAAGAGAAGTCCCATGTTTGATTTCAAAATGGGACTTCTTTATTTGATGAAATGCCTATCGAACTTTATGCATTTACTACAATAAGATAAGCTGTCAGTTCCTTGATTTTCCCATCTTTAAATTTATTTAACTTATATATGTCGCAAAAAGCATAGGTTTTATCAATTCCCTCTTCATCGGGTATTGTCATGGATCCTTCAATTACTGCAGAATCTCCATGGGTAATAATTTGCTTTGTTACATAGTTTTGTGGTGTATACCCACGCATTTTTTCCATCTCTGCAGCAAATGCAGCTTTACCTTCGAACACTGCTTGTCCAACGTGATTCCACACGACGTCCTCGGCTGTGTGTTCAAGAATAAAGTCAACATCTCCAGTAGCAAATGCCTCGTTAATCTTTTGAAAAAACTCCTGATTCTTTGTCATTTTTCAATCAACTCCTTTTTGATTTGTATTACATAAATAATTCGTTTCATATTAGAAATATCCTGCATTTTTTGTGTAATACTTGAAATAGAAGCAACAATCAAATAAAATAAAAGAAACAAACGAACGGAGGTGGAAAGGGATGTTTAATCAAGCTGTGTTTGTGTACGGTTACTGGACGAATTATTTATATTTTAGCCGTGCAAAATTTGCTGTTTTAGTTGATAACGGGATACGTATGCCCTTTTTTAGCAACTTTATAGCAAATGTAAAACGGTGAAAACATCTCTAAATCCACATAATTGTAGGGGTTTTAAAGGGAGGGCTTTTCATGCTCTCCCTTTTGTGTGCCCTTATTTAGTTGAAAGCCATGGGATTATTATGTTTCCTATGGCTTTTTTGTGTTGTATCACGTGCCCATCATTAAAGAAGTGCACTTAGGAACTGTATTAAAGGAGGAACTTTACTATGATTGTATGCAGTGTGAATCAAATAACGAAAATGTATGGGGGAAGCTCCATCTTTGAAAATATATCATTTGAAATTATGGGTAATGATCGGATTGGTCTTGTGGGTCGAAATGGAAGCGGGAAAAGTACGCTATTTCGATTATTGTCTGGTGAAGAAGCACCTGATTCAGGAAAAATCCATTGGAGAAAAGGAACAAAAATAGGTTATCTCGCCCAAATTCCAGAAGCATATTCTAAGTTGACAACAAAGGAGGTATTAAAGACTGCCTTTTCAGAGCTAGTCCAAATGGAAGAAAGGATGATGCAGCTCGGGGAGGCGATGAGCAAGGAAACCAATGTGGAGCGGTTAGATAAATTAATGCGGGATTACGGCAATTTTCAAGACCATTTTGCGCGAAAAGGTGGCTATGAGATCGAAGCGAATATCGAAAGAATCGTTAATGGATTAAATATCGATGACTTGCTTGAACAGCAATTTTCTAGCTTGAGCGGTGGAGAGAAAACAAAGGTAGGTCTGGGTCTCTTGCTTTTAAAAAAGCCTGATTTATTATTACTAGATGAACCGACGAATCATTTAGACTTAATGTCAGTCGAATGGCTAGCTGATTTTTTACAGAGTTATCAAGGAACTGTCGTCATTGTTTCGCATGATCGGTATTTTCTTGATGAGGTTGTAGGTAAGGTGTTGGATTTAGAAGATGGAGAAATCACGAGCTATCCCACGAATTTTTCTGGTTATATAAAGGAAAAAGAGGCACGTTTATTAAGAGAATTCCAGGCGTATGAAGAACAGCAAAAGAAAATAAGGAAAATGAAAGAAGCTATTAAGCGATTGCGCGACTGGGCAAATCGGGCTAACCCACCAAATGAAGGGTTGCACAAACGTGCACGAAACATGGAGCGAGCGTTAGAAAGGATGGAAAAAATAAATCGTCCTGTATTGAATCGCAAAAAAATGAACCTTGAAATGGAGACAACGGACCGAAGCGGAAAGGATGTCATTATTTTAAAGGATGTTGCAAAGTGGTTCGGTGACAGGGAGCTTTTTTCCAAAGTAAATATGCATATTAGATACAAGCAACGTGTTGCCATTGTTGGAGGAAATGGAACAGGTAAATCTACATTAATTAAATTAATTTTAAATCAACTGCCTGCAGACGAAGGAGAAGTAAGAATCGGAAGTAATGTCAAAGTAGGATATCTATCTCAACAAGTCTTTACGCAATTCCAAGATGAAACTGTTCTTGAAGCATTTCGAGATGAGGTACATGTTACGGAAGGTGAAGCGAGACGTATTTTAGCTAGGTTTTTATTTTATGGGCATATGGTATTTCAACAAGTTTCACAGCTTAGTGGAGGAGAAAGGATGCGTCTTCGCTTAGCGCAAATGATGTATCAAGATATAAATGTTCTCATTTTAGATGAACCAACAAACCATTTGGATATCGAGGCACGTGAAGTATTGGAAGAAGCACTGGAGGATTATAAAGGAACCATTGTAGCAGTTTCTCATGATCGTTATTTTTTAAATAAGCTGTTTGAAGAGATCTATTGGATTGAAGCCAAAGCTGTTTATCATTTTGAGGGGGATTATACTTGGGCACGGGAAAAGCTGACTGCACTGAAGCTTGATGGGAAAGAAAAATTAAAAACAGTAGTGCGAGAGAAAAAACAAGAACCGAAAAAGAGGAAAAGTCAGGATTTAGATGGTGAGAGACTGAAAAAGGATTTAGAGGAAGTAGAACGTAAAATTACCTTATTAGAGGAAAAGTTAGTAGAAATCCAAGACTTGGAACAAATGCAAGAAGTGTATATGGAAAAAGAAGGGCTGGAGAAGGTTTGGGAAGAGTTGTATATGCGTTTGAATGTTTAGGAGGGTACAGTTTAGATTAGATTAGATGAAAGATGGGGACAAATAAGAAGGAGCTCTTTGATATGTCATGTGCATGTTAGAAAAGAGCTTCTTTTTATATAGATGAACAGGCTTTAGCAAAATGGAGGATGCTGAGCTTATTAGACGAAATTAGTGGGGTTGAAACTTTTTTTGCGTTTTTTTTACAAAAGTTTAATTTAGGCATTGACTTTAATACAATTATGTAATAAGATAAATCTCGCTGTTATATTATTCCACAGTAGCTCAGTGGTAGAGCAATCGGCTGTTAACCGATCGGTCGTAGGTTCGAATCCTACCTGTGGAGCCATTTAATTTTTATGAAGTAAATGTCGAATAATACATTTGTTGTCGAATTTGTTCATAAATAATATTGGCCCGTTGGTCAAGCGGTTAAGACACCGCCCTTTCACGGCGGTAACACGGGTTCGAATCCCGTACGGGTCACCAATACGGAGGATTAGCTCAGCTGGGAGAGCACCTGCCTTACAAGCAGGGGGTCGCAGGTTCGAGCCCTGCATCCTCCACCATCTTTTCTTTTAGATGAAATATATTTGTTATATCGCGGGGTGGAGCAGTCCGGTAGCTCGTTGGGCTCATAACCCAAAGGTCGTAGGTTCAAATCCTGCCCCCGCAACCAAATCTTTTGGTTTAATTAGATATGTTATTTGCAATATGGTCCGGTAGTTCAGTTGGTTAGAATGCCTGCCTGTCACGCAGGAGGTCGCGGGTTCGAGTCCCGTCCGGACCGCCATTTAAATATTCGGAGGTATACCCAAGTCTGGCTGAAGGGATCGGTCTTGAAAACCGACAGGCGGGTCAAACCGCGCGGGGGTTCGAATCCCTCTACCTCCTCCATTTATAATTTGAGTTTTGTAGTTAAATAACACTTGGCTCGGTAGCTCAGTCGGTAGAGCAACGGACTGAAAATCCGTGTGTCGGCGGTTCGATTCCGTCCCGAGCCACCATTTATCTTTCGGAAGTTGATTCTTTCTATATAAATCTAATAGTTTACAGGAAGCCAACAAGCCGGCCTAGCTCAACTGGTAGAGCAAGCCGTTTACTTCATCGAGTAACTACCATGTGCAGGATTGCGAGGAGTGGAACTTCTCCGAGTGTTCTTGCAACACGACGAGCCTACTTGATGGACTTGCTGTTAATCATTTGGTAACTAGATAATCATTTGCCGGCCTAGCTCAACTGGTAGAGCAACTGACTTGTAATCAGTAGGTTGGGGGTTCAAGTCCTCTGGCCGGCACCACTTTTTACAAGTAAATAATAATTATCATTAATACCTAATATATATTTTTGAGCCATTAGCTCAGTCGGTAGAGCATTTGACTTTTAATCAAAGGGTCGAAGGTTCGAATCCTTCATGGCTCACCATTCGCGGGTGTGGCGGAATTGGCAGACGCGCTAGACTTAGGATCTAGTGTCTTCGGACGTGGGGGTTCAAGTCCCTTCACCCGCATTACTTTTTACTTAAGAGGAATTTTTGTTGCAAATTCAGTATCCTTTTCTTTGCCCTTGCCGGGGTGGCGGAACTGGCAGACGCACAGGACTTAAAATCCTGCGGTAGGTGACTACCGTACCGGTTCGATTCCGGTCCTCGGCACCATATGCGCCCGTAGCTCAATTGGATAGAGCGTTTGACTACGGATCAAGAGGTTAGGGGTTCGACTCCTCTCGGGCGCGCCATAACGGGAAGTAGCTCAGCTTGGTAGAGCACTTGGTTTGGGACCAAGGGGTCGCAGGTTCGAATCCTGTCTTCCCGACCATTTTATTTATACGGGGCCTTAGCTCAGCTGGGAGAGCGCCTGCCTTGCACGCAGGAGGTCAGCGGTTCGATCCCGCTAGGCTCCACTTCTTAAAAAAACGATATAATTCATGCGGGTGTAGTTTAGTGGTAAAACCTCAGCCTTCCAAGCTGATGATGAGGGTTCGATTCCCTTCACCCGCTCCAACTTACCAATATGGGCCTGTAGCTCAGCTGGTTAGAGCGCACGCCTGATAAGCGTGAGGTCGGTGGTTCGAGTCCACTCAGGCCCATTCATCTTTTTTGAAAAAAGATGTTGACATCTTTTTGCGAAGATGATATGATATAAAAGTTGTCGAAAGCGAAGAAATATTTCGAAAGTAAAATATTTTAAAAAGTTATTGACAACAAATTGGAAGACATGATATATTAATAAAGTCGCTTTAAAAGAACGACAAACAAATTTGCTCTTTGAAAACTGAACAAAACAACCAGTATGTCAAGAAAAAGGAAACTCGTTTTTCTTTTTAAAACAAGTAGAAGTCAGCTTCTACAAAAGCTAAGTATTACAAACTTTTATGGAGAGTTTGATCTTGGCTCAGGACGAACGCTGGCGGCGTGCCTAATACATGCAAGTCGAGCGCAGGAAATAAACAGAACCCTTCGGGGTAATGTTTATGGAATGAGCGGCGGACGGGTGAGTAACACGTGGGCAACCTGCCTGTAAGATCGGGATAACTCGCGGAAACGTGAGCTAATACCGGATAACACTTTTCATCTCATGGTGAGAAGATAAAAGACGGTTTCGGCTGTCACTTACAGATGGGCCCGCGGCGCATTAGCTAGTTGGTGAGGTAACGGCTCACCAAGGCGACGATGCGTAGCCGACCTGAGAGGGTGATCGGCCACACTGGGACTGAGACACGGCCCAGACTCCTACGGGAGGCAGCAGTAGGGAATCTTCCGCAATGGACGAAAGTCTGACGGAGCAACGCCGCGTGAGTGATGAAGGTTTTCGGATCGTAAAACTCTGTTGTTAGGGAAGAACAAGTTGGGTAGTAACTGACCCAACCTTGACGGTACCTAACCAGAAAGCCACGGCTAACTACGTGCCAGCAGCCGCGGTAATACGTAGGTGGCAAGCGTTGTCCGGAATTATTGGGCGTAAAGCGCTCGCAGGCGGTCTTTTAAGTCTGATGTGAAAGCCCACGGCTTAACCGTGGAGGGTCATTGGAAACTGGAGGACTTGAGTACAGAAGAGGAGAGTGGAATTCCACGTGTAGCGGTGAAATGCGTAGAGATGTGGAGGAACACCAGTGGCGAAGGCGACTCTCTGGTCTGTAACTGACGCTGAGGAGCGAAAGCGTGGGTAGCGAACAGGATTAGATACCCTGGTAGTCCACGCCGTAAACGATGAGTGCTAGGTGTTAGGGGGTTTCCGCCCCTTAGTGCTGAAGTTAACGCATTAAGCACTCCGCCTGGGGAGTACGGCCGCAAGGCTGAAACTCAAAAGAATTGACGGGGGCCCGCACAAGCGGTGGAGCATGTGGTTTAATTCGAAGCAACGCGAAGAACCTTACCAGGTCTTGACATCCTCTGATACCTCTAGAGATAGAGTTTTCCCTTCGGGGACAGAGTGACAGGTGGTGCATGGTTGTCGTCAGCTCGTGTCGTGAGATGTTGGGTTAAGTCCCGCAACGAGCGCAACCCTTGATCTTAGTTGCCAGCATTCAGTTGGGCACTCTAAGGTGACTGCCGGTGACAAACCGGAGGAAGGTGGGGATGACGTCAAATCATCATGCCCCTTATGACCTGGGCTACACACGTGCTACAATGGATGGAACAAAGGGAAGCGAACCCGTGAGGTCAAGCCAATCCCATAAAACCATTCTCAGTTCGGATTGTAGGCTGCAACTCGCCTACATGAAGCCGGAATCGCTAGTAATCGCGGATCAGCATGCCGCGGTGAATACGTTCCCGGGCCTTGTACACACCGCCCGTCACACCACGAGAGTTGGTAACACCCGAAGTCGGTGAGGTAACCTTTTGGAGCCAGCCGCCGAAGGTGGGACTAATGATTGGGGTGAAGTCGTAACAAGGTAGCCGTATCGGAAGGTGCGGCTGGATCACCTCCTTTCTAAGGATTATTACGGAACCCTACCTTCGGGTAGGAAGGGCATACTGTGTTGTTTGGTTCAGTTTTGAGAGAGTAAAAAAGATCTCTCAAAGGATTGAAGGATCTTCTGTTAAAACCCGTCACGTCCTGTGACGAACACAGAAGTCACCACATCCTGTGGAAGCTTGTACCTTGAAAACTAAATAAGAGTAACAACGACATCAATATTAATGTAAAAGGCTGAAGCGACTGTTCAGAAACGGACGCATAAGCAAGAGACTGGAAAACGCTTGGTTTTTAGCGTTTGGAATGTCAATTGCTTATGACGGTAGTTTCTAGGAGCTGAAGCTGAATTAAATAAAAGCAAGGCTAATAAATTAGTACGCTTATTTACTGTAACTTAGTTAAGTGAATAAGGGCGCACGGTGGATGCCTTGGCACTAGAAGCCGATGAAGGACGGGACTAACACCGATATGCCTCGGGGAGTTGTAAGTAAACTTTGATCCGGGGATTTCCGAATGGGGGAACCCACTGTTCGTAATGGAACAGTACATGCATCTGAATACATAGGGTGCATGAGGTAGACCCGGGGAACTGAAACATCTCAGTACCCGGAGGAAGAGAAAGAAAAATCGATTTCCTGAGTAGCGGCGAGCGAAACGGAAAGAGCCCAAACCAGAAAGCTTGCTTTCTGGGGTTGTAGGACACTCCACTCGGAGTTACCAAGGAATTCTTTAAATGAATCGACCTGGAAAGGTCAG
Organism: Oceanobacillus sp. FSL K6-0127; assembly: GCF_037983385.1. NCBI lineage: Bacteria > Bacillati > Bacillota > Bacilli > Caryophanales > Bacillaceae > Oceanobacillus > Oceanobacillus sp. FSL K6-0127. The sequence goes on from NZ_CP150287.1 coordinate 901,286, forward strand.
CCACAGAAGGTAACAGCCCTGTAGTTGAAAAAGAATTCCCTCCGGAGTGTATCCTGAGTACGGCGGAACACGTGGAATTCCGTCGGAATCCGGGAGGACCATCTCCCAAGGCTAAATACTCTCTAGTGACCGATAGTGAACCAGTACCGTGAGGGAAAGGTGAAAAGCACCCCGGAAGGGGAGTGAAATAGAACCTGAAACCGTGTGCCTACAAGTAGTCGAAGCCCGTTAATGGGTAACGGCGTACCTTTTGTAGAATGGACCGGCGAGTTACGATCGTATGCAAGGTTAAGTGGAAGACACGGAGCCGCAGCGAAAGCGAGTCTGAATAGGGCGAATGAGTATGCGGTCGTAGACCCGAAACCGTGTGATCTACCCATGTCCAGGGTGAAGGTCAGGTAACACTGACTGGAGGCCCGAACCCACGTATGTTGAAAAATGCGGGGATGAGGTGTGGGTAGGGGTGAAATGCCAATCGAACACGGAGATAGCTGGTTCTCTCCGAAATAGCTTTAGGGCTAGCCTCAAGAAATAGAGTACTGGAGGTAGAGCACTGATTGGACTAGGGGCCCTCACCGGGTTACCGAATTCAGTCAAACTCCGAATGCCAGTTACTTTTACTTGGGAGTCAGACTATGGGTGATAAGGTTCATAGTCGAAAGGGAAACAGCCCAGACCGCCAGCTAAGGTCCCAAAGTATACGTTAAGTGGAAAAGGATGTGGAGTTGCCCAGACAACCAGGATGTTGGCTTAGAAGCAGCCATCATTTAAAGAGTGCGTAATAGCTCACTGGTCGAGTGACTCTGCGCCGAAAATGTACCGGGGCTAAACGTATCACCGAAGCTGCGGATTGTTCTTACGAACAATGGTAGGAGAGCGTTCTAAGTGCTGTGAAGTCAGACCGTGAGGACTGGTGGAGCGCTTAGAAGTGAGAATGCCGGTATGAGTAGCGAAAAAAGAGTGAGAATCTCTTTCACCGAATGCCTAAGGTTTCCTGAGGAAGGCTCGTCCTCTCAGGGTTAGTCGGGACCTAAGCCGAGGCCGAAAGGCGTAGGCGATGGACAACAGGTAGATATTCCTGTACCACCTCATGATTGTTTGAGCGATGGGGGGACGCAGTAGGATAAGGAATGCGCACTGATGGATATGTGCGCCCAAGCAGTGAGAAAGTCAGATAGGCAAATCCGTCTGGCAATTTCAAGCTGTGATGGGGAGGGAAATTTAGTACCGAAGTTCCGGATTTCACACTGCCAAGAAAAGCCTCTAGTTAGATCATAGGTGCCCGTACCGCAAACCGACACAGGTAGGCGAGGAGAGAATCCTAAGGTGAGCGGGAGAACTCTCGTTAAGGAACTCGGCAAAATGACCCCGTAACTTCGGGAGAAGGGGTGCTTCATTTACATGGAGCCGCAGTGAATAGGCCCAAGCGACTGTTTAGCAAAAACACAGGTCTCTGCGAAGCCGAAAGGCGAAGTATAGGGGCTGACACCTGCCCGGTGCTGGAAGGTTAAGGGGAAATGTTAGCCGCAAGGCGAAGCTTTGAACCGAAGCCCCAGTAAACGGCGGCCGTAACTATAACGGTCCTAAGGTAGCGAAATTCCTTGTCGGGTAAGTTCCGACCCGCACGAAAGGTGCAACGACTTGGGCACTGTCTCAACGAGAGACCCGGTGAAATTATACTATGCGTGAAGATGCGCATTACCCGCGACAGGACGGAAAGACCCCGTGGAGCTTTACTGTAGCCTGATATTGAATGTCTGTGCAGCTTGTACAGGATAGGTGGGAGCCTTGGAAACCGGAGCGCTAGCTTCGGTGGAGGCATCCGTGGGATACCACCCTGGCTGTATGGACATTCTAACCCAGGACCGTGATCCGGTTCGGAGACAGTGTCAGGCGGGCAGTTTGACTGGGGCGGTCGCCTCCCAAAAGGTAACGGAGGCGCCCAAAGGTTCCCTCAGAATGGTTGGAAATCATTCGTAGAGTGTAAAGGCACAAGGGAGCTTGACTGCGAGACCTACAAGTCGAGCAGGGACGAAAGTCGGGCTTAGTGATCCGGTGGTTCCGCATGGAAGGGCCATCGCTCAACGGATAAAAGCTACCCCGGGGATAACAGGCTTATCTCCCCCAAGAGTTCACATCGACGGGGAGGTTTGGCACCTCGATGTCGGCTCATCGCATCCTGGGGCTGTAGTCGGTCCCAAGGGTTGGGCTGTTCGCCCATTAAAGCGGTACGCGAGCTGGGTTCAGAACGTCGTGAGACAGTTCGGTCCCTATCCGTCGTGGGCGTTGGAAGTTTGAGAGGAGCTGTCCTTAGTACGAGAGGACCGGGATGGACACACCGCTGGTGTACCAGTTGTTCCGCCAGGAGCATCGCTGGGTAGCTACGTGTGGAAAGGATAAGTGCTGAAAGCATCTAAGCATGAAGCCCCCCTCAAGATGAGACTTCCCATCACTTCGAGTGAGTAAGATCCCTCAGAGACGATGAGGTTGATAGGTTCGGTGTGGAAGCGTGGTGACACGTGGAGCTTACGGATACTAATCGATCGAGGACTTAACTAAATTCTTTATTTGATGTCTTGTTTTCTCTTATTTAGTTTTTAAGGTATAAATTCAAAAAAACCTTGCATTTTTATTCAGAAATGCATATAATAAAACTTGTCCTTGTTTTTGAGGATTGTCTGGTAGCAATAGCGAAGAGGCCACACCTGTTCCCATGCCGAACACAGAAGTTAAGCTCTTCAGCGCCGATGGTAGTTGGGGCTTTGCCCCTGCAAGAGTAGGACGCCGCCAGGCCAATGAAAACCCCAGTATATAATTGCATATACTGGGGTTTTTGCGTTTTGGTGTATAAAAGCTGTAGATGACTTAGTTACCTCGATCATGACCACAAAGTGCTAAATCCGTAGCGAGACTCCTCCGTAGTAAATCAAGGTGGCATCGCTATTGTTCTTTATTCTACTTTCTTCCATCATTTAGTCTTCTAGCTTCTTCAGGACTAGACATTTTTGTTGCTCCTTTATAGCGAAGTCCCACATCTCGATCAGATTCTACGCGTCCGCTTTCTCTCAATTTCTTTTCTTGGCGGTCTCTTCCCATAATTAGCACCTCCCAACATTAACATTAGCGATTTTGAGACTTTTATTCATGACTTCACTATCTACTCGACATACTTAAATATCATTCAAATTGGATAAGTATGAAAATATTTTCTTTGTTAGGAGATTTTGTGCGAAAATAGAATGGGTGATACAATTAATTTGGTAAATAAATTTTTCAAATGTGTTTACATAACTATAATGATATGAAAATAAATATCGACTAAAGAACATTTTGGAGGGAATATATGGTGAAGAAAAAGTTAGGTTTATTATTTGGGGGAAAGTCTGCGGAGCATGAAGTTTCTTTACAATCAGCTAAAAACGTGATGGAAGCAATTGATCCTTCGAAATACGATGTTGTGTTAATTGGAATTGATAAATCAGGGAAATGGCATTTAAATGATGCTTCCCATTTTCTTTTGAATGCTGAGGATCCAAAATTAATAGCATTAAATAAAACAAATAAAGGAATTGCTGTGGTACCCGGTGAAACTGAAAATCAACTTGTAAATAGAGAGGGAATGGAAGCATTAGGTCAATTAGATGTAATTTTTCCCATTCTCCATGGAACTTTAGGAGAGGATGGAAGTATTCAAGGGATGCTGCGAATGGCCAATATTCCTTTTGTTGGTTCAAATGTGTTAGGCTCAGCAATAAGTATGGATAAAGATATTGCCAAACGATTACTTCGAGAAGCGGGTTTAACGGTTGCCAATTCATATACGTATACATGGGCGTCAAAAAATAGTATTTCATTTGATGAAATTACACAGCAATTAAATCTCCCTTTGTTCATTAAACCAGCTAATCAGGGGTCATCTGTTGGTGTGAGTAAAGTGCAGACACAGGAAGAATTTGAAAAAGGCGTCGCAAGTGCCTTTAACTATGACCACAAAATATTGATTGAGGAAGCAATTCAAGGTAGGGAAATTGAGTGTTCTATTTTGGGAAATGAAAATCCAATTGCATCAATACCTGGAGAGATTGTCGCAACAGCTGACTTTTATTCTTATGAAGCTAAATACATTGATGAAAGCGGAGCAGCACTTGAGATTCCGGCTCAGCTAAGTGAAGATGTAACAAAGCAAATACAAGAAGTAGCGATAAAAGCATTTAAAGCATTAAATTGTGATGGAATGGCAAGGGTCGATGTTTTCTTAACAAAAGACAATGAAATTGTAATTAATGAGATTAATACAATACCTGGATTCACCAAAATAAGTATGTATCCAAAACTATGGGAGCTAAGTGGTATACCATATAGTCAGCTAATTGATAAACTAATTAATTTGGCTTTAGAGCGACACCAACGTGATTCGTTTTTAAATAGTTCTTTTGAGGATAAATAAACCCATTAGCAAATTAAAAAACCCCTTTAAGAGTTTCCGCTCTTTAAGGGGTTTTTTAATTCTATTTCTTCTGTAAGGCCTTCTTCTTGGTCATTAACCTGACTTCTGCATTAAGCGCTTTGTATAACGCAATTCCCATTAGAATCATGACAAAGGAAAATGGTAATGCAGCAATAATGATTGTGTTTTGTAATGCTGTTAGACCACCAACATAGAGCAAAATTAATGCTACTGTTGACTGGGATACGCCCCAAATAATTTTTACATTGTTTGGTGGAGTTAAGGAACCGCGAGTTGATTGCATTCCTAAAACAAAGGTTGCTGAATCGGCTGATGTAATAAAGAATGATGCAATTAATAATATTGCAAGGATCGATAAAAGGAATGAGAGTGGTAACTGATCAAACATGTTAAACAATACCAACTCTGTATCAAATTGTGCAATGTTTGTTCCATTATCTTGAACGTTACCAGCTGTTGTTCCAAATGCTGCAAACCAAACAGAAACAACTAACGTAGGGATGACCATAACGCCCATAAGAAATTGACGGATAGTACGTCCCCGGGATACTCGTGCGATAAACATTCCTACAAACGGCGCCCATGAGATCCACCATGCCCAGTAGAAGATGGTCCACGAATCTAACCATCCACGATTATCACCTTCAAGTGGGGCTGTTTTAAAGCTCATTTGCACAATTTTTTGTATATAAAGGCCGAATGTTTCTGTAAACATATTTAGAATGAGTAATGTCGGCCCGAGAATAACCACAACAATAAAGACTAGTATAGCAAGAATCATATTTAAGTTCGATAAATATTTGATTCCTTTACTTAAACCAGACCAAGCTGACATCATGAATAATACGGTTACGATTAAAATAATAACTAGCTGTGGAATAAATCCAATTTCAACTCCGAATAAATGTGATAATCCAGCGTTAATTTGAACTGCACCAAACCCAAGTGAGGTCGCTACACCGAATACGGTAGCAAAAACAGCTAGTACATCGATTAATGTACCTAATGGACCATTCATACGGTCTCCAAATAAAGGCCTTAGTGTAGAAGAAATTAATCCAGGCATACCTTTTCGAAATTGAAAGAAGGCAAGTGCAAGCGCGACAATACCATACATTGCCCATACATGAAGACCCCAATGAAAGTAAGAATACGCTAAACCTTCTTTAAAGGCCTCTGCAGTGCCAAGCTCTGCTTCTGGAGCATTTGAAACATAGTGGAAAAGAGGTTCTGCAGATCCGTAAAAGACAAGACCAATTCCCATACCAGCTGAGAATAGCATGGCAATCCAAGAGCCTGTAGAAAAATCCGGTTTTTCATGATCTTTTCCAAGACGAATTCTCCCATAAGGGCTAAATGCAATAACGATTGCAAAGATAACTAATGCTGACATGAGCAGCATATAATACCAACCAAAAGTTGTAGAAACGAAATTTTTAACATTATTTGTTATTTGTTCAAACTGGGTAGGAAAAGATGCTCCCAGAATAACAGAAATAATAACTAACGCTACAGCTATGTAAAAAACCTTTGAAATACGCTTCATGATTCCCCCCTAAGAATAAATTTGACATATGTGTAATAAGCATACGGATTATTATACCCGTTTTGAAAAATAATGAAACCCTAAATAAGGAAAGTTCACAATTTAAGATTTCGTTATCTACTGATAGGATTGGCAATGATTAACGGTTATATGTATGATAGAAGGGGAAGTTTGAGTTTTTTAAAATTTAATTTTTTCATTTAATTGCAAAGTAAGGATTACTGCTAATTAAATTCGGATAATAACCTAATTTTTAGAAAAGAGAAGGGCTTATGATAGATTATAAATTTGATAAATTATTACATGTACGGACGGGTCCAGAGAAGAAATTGTCTTTCCCGGACTCGATTCAGTATAATCCGTATGAACCAACACCGTACCATGCACTTGAAATACTGTTTCAGCAATATGAGGTGAGTGAACAAGATCATTTTGTGGATTATGGGTGTGGGAAAGGGAGGTTGAACTTCTATATCCATCATTTTTATCGTGCATCTGTGAAGGGGATTGAAATGGATGAAAATTTCTATCAGGAATCGATTGTCAACCTAAGAAAGTATTTGCAGCATACGAATAATAGGAAGGATACAATTGAGTTTATTTGCTGCTTGGCAGAAGAATATATTATCGATCCCATGGATAATCGATTTTACTTTTTTAATCCATTTTCCGTTCAAATATTTCAGAAGGTGATTAATCGGATTTTACGTTCAATTGAAGAATCGAATCGAGAGGTAGAGTTAATTCTATACTATGCGCATGAAGATTATGTGTATTTTCTAGAGGATAAGACAATATTTGAATTGAAACAAGAAATCCAGTTGCCTGGACTATATGAAGCGAATCCATATGAACGTTTTCTCATTTATCGAGCTGGCAATTAAGTTGGAAAAAGAGCTAAGAATCTTCTTAGCTCTTTTTGGTGAGCAGCGTTTTCGAATAGTTAACGTTAAAGATCGGTTAATTTCAGCTGCTGATCCTCTAGGACAAAGACTGTATCAGCAACGCGCTCTGTAAATGTACGGTCATGTGAGACAAGGATAACCGTTCCTTCATATGCCTTTAAAAATCGCTCTAGTGCTTCGATACAAAAAATATCAAGAAAATTAGTTGGCTCATCTAAAATGAGTATATTGTATCTTCCTAAGAAAAGCTGGCATAATACCAGTCGAATGGCTTCACCACCACTTAACGCAGAAGTTTTCTTTTTCAGATCATTGCCTGTAAAATTCATGGCATGAAGCACTGCACGAATCTTGCTTTCATTGTAGTCACTTTTATCCTTCATATAGGCGAGGACTGTTTCAGCCTTTTCGAATTGGTAGCTCATTTGGTGATAAGCCCCAATCACAGCTTTAGGAGAAAGGCTTATTCCTTCGCCATGCTGTATAATATGTTGGAGTAAAGTTGTTTTTCCTGAGCCGTTCTTTCCAGTAATTGCGATTGTACTGCCTAATGGGAATTGAAAGCTCGCCTCTTTAAGAATCCTGTTATTTCCAACTTCCAATGTTAATCGATCTGCCATAATCGGAAACTTGTTATGAAGCTTGAGTGCGGCTGTTTGATGGAAATGTAGGGAGCGTTCCTTTTCTGGAGCGTCCACCGCTTCAAGCTGTTCCACACGTTGTTCGATACCTTTCGCTGCCCGTTGAACCGCTTTTTGACTGGTTCCTTTTGATTTTGTTTCGAACATTCGATTTGCCATTGCCTTTGTATCCTTTTTTGCCATCCGCTTATTAGCATCTGTTATTTTTTCTGCCTTCTTCATCTTTTCTTCAGCAGCTTTTAAGAGACGATTTTTCTCTTTCACATATTTTTCGTGCTGTTCTTGCTGCTGTTTATGCTGGAGCTCCTTTTGCGCTACATAATCTGAAAAATTTCCTGTATACTCGGTTACTTTTCCGTCTTCAATTTCCCAGATTTTTGTTACAAGCTTATCTAATACAAAGCGGTCATGGCTTACAAGTACAAGTGCTCCGTAATAATACGTTAACTCATCGATAAAGAAAGTTGTTCCAGTTGTGTCAAGATGCGTAGTCGGCTCGTCAATTAATAGTCCTTCATGATACGTGGAGAACAGCTGGGCAAGTTTCATACGAGTCTGTTCTCCACCGCTTAGATAACGAATATCAGTTGAAGGGACGGCTAGTTTCCCTAATAGTTCATAGTCCGTCTCCTTTTCAACTGGTTCCGCCAACTGGTCGAAATAGCCAAAATCGGAAAAGCGATGCACATCTCCTCTGTCCGGTTGAATTTGTCCGTGAAGGAGCTTTAATAATGTACTTTTTCCAGCTCCGTTTTTACCAACGATGCCAATTCGATCAAATTGGTGTACTGCTAGTCTTGGTATATCCAAGATGACTTTATCAAAAAAGGTGAGTTCTATATTTTCTAGTTCCAAACATACTTTTTCCATTATGCTTTACCCCCTATATAATTTCTGGTTGATGCATTTGTGCCGATTAATATTTCTAAGTCAATTGTGATTGCAGCTGCATCCTGCCTATAAAATTGCTTGATTTGTGCTTGATTGGAAGTCCAAGTTAGTGGCGTCATACGGACCAAATCTTCAAGCGCTGTTTGATGAAGCTCTCCTGTATCCTGTACACGGATGACTTCTAATAAGTCAAAATGCCTTTTAAATAAATCTACTGTTTCTGTATTGTGATGCTTTGTTTTTTGGGAAAGCATCTCTCGTAATTCACGGAGATAGTTAGGTCCGGGAACTACTTTGATAACGAGTCCGCCAGGCGTTAAAATCCGTTTGAATTCCCGATAATTAGCTGGCGACAGGATATTTAAAATAAAGGAACATGCTTTGTCGGCAAGTGGCGATTTGGCCAAATCCGCGACAAGCCATGTAGGTGTATCATGATTTTTTGCTGCCATAATAATTCCTTCTTTTGATATATCAATACCAACACCAGTAATTTTAGGCTGCATACACTTATCTAAAATTGCTTGTAAATGAGATCCTTCTCCACAACCTAGATCTGCTACCATCAGAGAAGCAGCTGATGTGCGTGGTTGTTGATTAATTACATGTGCGATAGTGTCATGCAGCATAGTGTATAAGCTGCTATTTGTAATAATTCTTTGTCTTGCTTCAAACAATTCCTTGCTATACGGACTAGTAACTTGATGTGTCAGCATATTGATATAACCTTGTTTGGCAAAATCAAATGTGTGGTTTTGGGAACATACGAAGCTCTTCGGGTCGATAACTTCCATAGCGCTTTGACAAATTGGACACTGGAATGCAGTGTTATATTGATGGAAGCGTTTTGCGGTTTTCATTTTTTTAGTCATGTTTTACCTCATCCTTCCCAATAAAAAAATCACAGGCAGTCTGCCTGTGATTTAGAGTAAAGGGAAGAAGCCCCGTCCTTATTCAGTTAGGAGTTAAGCTAAGATAGCTGTCCACGAAATGACTCTTTCTATTATGGAAAGAAATTACCAGAAGGAAACTTGCTTGCCACATAGGTGCCAAATAGGCATTAACAAATGTGAATGACAAATTTACAGATGCGTATCTGATACCAAATTTTCCATTGAAAGAGTACAAAAATAAAGAAAGGCAGAATAAACCCACCTTTCTACATCCTATCTATATATTATACAAAATGAAGATGATTAAAAAAGGACAGACTAATCCCTTTACCCTGTCTATACAAACAGAGTCTTTGAACGTATTAAATTACTTAGTTCAAAGTTAGGGAACGTAATCTGATTGAATGCATTTTTTAACCATCCTCCTTAAATTAGTTGTTATCGTATCATATTAATTATAGAACTTCTAGGAGTAAATGTCAAAAAGAGGGGGAGCGACTTTTCCTTAGAAGTGCGAGTTCAAAAAGCAAGTCAACGAGCTTCATAGGATGTGGTGACTTCAACGTGTGCAACAGGACGTGTTGGAAGAGTTAGTCAATGGTCCTCTGTTCTCGATGTGTCATTTTCACCGACTTTTTGAACATCCTCTATAAGGTGATTTCCCAGAATTCCCGATCCTCTATAATAAGGTCATCGGGCTTCTTGATATCTTTCCAGTGTTTCTTACGCTTTACAGAAATCGGCAGATGCTCTTCTCCATTTATACAGGTGAAATATTCAACGACATATGCAGTTCCAACAGCTTTCTCCAAATACGAGTAGAGCAATGCTAAGCATTTCCTTTCAAACTCTTTTCTATTCCATTGTTTGGTCGAGATCCACTCGTGCTTTAATGGTAGCGAGTTATTCGTAGTTGTTACTTGGTGTTTGAAAGAAAAGTGAGGGCTGTAGGAAAAACGTTCCTTGCTTTCACTGTCATAATTATTTTCAAAATGTAAATGTGTAAAATCCAACTCACTTGCGAATACGTTTGGTTGTTCTGGTGAGATTGGGTTTAAACCGAACGTACCAACAGGTAATCTCATGGGTGAAGCAATATAAATATACTGTGTCATGCTTGGATGCTCCTTTTCCAAATCGAATGGGTAAAAAGGCAGTAGCAACTAATCAAACGTTTGATTAGTTGCTATTACTACAATTATCAGTAGTTATTTTATGCTTGCCATATCCTCAATGATTGGGATCAACTGATAAAGCTGGTCGTTAATTGGCGTTGGAATGCCATACTTTCTACCAAGCTCACACACTTTTCCAGCGAAATACTCCACTTCGGTTTTACGTTCTTCTACAATATCCTGAAGCATAGAGGTTTGCCCATCTGGTGATAGCTTCATTAAAATTGGTCGATAGCTATGGACATCTGCTTCTGTCAGATTCACACCAACCTTTTGTGAGATGGCAACAACCTCGTACATCGCCTGTTCCATCCACTCGTGGAGTGAAGGTACCTCCTGAAAATATTTATAAGGTGCACGTAATACGGCAGAAACTTGGTTAATACCAACGTTAAACATGAATTTTGCCCAAATTGTATGCCAGATGTCTTCTGGTATCTCATAAGGAATACCGGCGCGTTCAAACAAATCTTTTGCGGCAAGAACATCCTTCGAGAGGCCTCGATCCTTATCTCCGAAGCAGATTTTTCCGATACTAGAAAAGCGAATACGATTATCTCTTCTTACTGCATCGATACCAACACACATGCTGTATAAGATATGGTTATTTTGTTTACGATTATAGATTTCCTCTTCACTAGATATTCCGTTTAAGAGTGATAGAATAATTGTATCTGGGCCAATATAGTATTTCATATCAGTAAGAGCCTGTTCGAGCTGATCATTTTTCACAGCAAAAATAACGAGGTCTACAGGATCAGCATTTGTCTCGGGCGTTTTATAATTAAAATGAAACATCGTGTTATTTACATCTAGTCCGTTAGCTGTGTAGCGGTTAATTCTATCCTTGCTTGCGACAACTGTAAAATCGCTGCCTAATAATGTATGTAATTTGCTACCGTAAGCAGCGCCGATTGCACCTAAACCTATTAAAGCAACAGACTGGATTTTTTTCATCTTATTCCCCGCTTTTCAATGTTTTCAATTATAATTAGTATAGCATAAATATTCATAATTCAAAAAAAGAGGGTGAAACCGTGATTTTTGAAAAAGGGAATATAATGGTTCGTCCATTACAAACAAATGATAATCATTTGTTGGTTAGATGGCTTTCAAACGTTACTGTTCTTGAATTTTATGAAGGAAGGGACAATCCTTTTGATCTAAAGAAAGTCAATAATGATTTTTATAATCTGGATGACGGTGTTGTTAAATGCATTGTTGTATATAAAGCAAAAGCTATCGGCTACATACAATTTTATCAAGTAAATAATAAAACAAGTACAATACATGATTATAGTCAGGAAGAAATTACTTATGGAATGGATCAGTTCATTGGTGAACCCGAATATTGGAATAAAGGAATTGGAACATTACTTGTTCGTTCAATGGTAGACTATTTACTTGAGAAAAAGCGAGCTGATAGAGTTATAATGGACCCTCAACGAACAAATTCACGAGCTATAAGATGTTATGAAAAATGCGGATTTAAAAAAGTTAGAATCTTACCTAAGCATGAATTTCATGAAGGTGAGCTACGAGATTGCTGGTTAATAGAATTTAACCGGTCCATTTAGCTTATTATACGGTCGAGAATTAGTAATAACTTTAAGGTAGCTTTGTCTTCAAGCTACCTAAGAAAATATTTAAAACTATTTTAGCTTAAGGACTCATCTAAAAATGCTAGTATTTTAGGCCAAGAGTCTTTAGCAGCTTGAGCATTAGCATTTGCACTCCCGCCAAATGTTAGGGTAAACGGTCCATTTGAAAGCAAAACCTCTGGTGGCATAGAAGGAAAAGTAAACGGAAAGCATAGAAAATGGCCTGCGTCTTTATAGTGCAGATGGACATTTGGGTACGGGTGATTTTTCTCTGTGAGGCGTTCCATAATCATGTTGGAAAATAGAGAGGAAGGCCATAATTGATCATCTCCCCCCGATATTAGCATGATAGGTGCTTGGATTCTTTCAACTGGAATGCGTGCTGCATCAATCTGTCCTTTATTTTTTAAGGTGTTATGAAATACAGAGAGGTTGGATATTGGTTTACGAGTCAACAACTTGGAAAAATAGCTAAAAAAAGAAGAAACACTATTCTTCGGCTGTAAATAGATTAATGGCTTATTTTCATAGGTCCAAGCAGGGTCAGGTACTCCCATAAAGTTTCGTAAACCAGCATAGCGAACTCCGCTTGGTGAACCAGCAACAACTGCTTTAATTTCAGGAAACATTGTCCCCAATTGTAGTGCAAGCTCTCCACCTCGTGAGAAGCCGACCACAGCAATTTGATTTGCATGGACATGAGGCTGCTGTTGTAACCAGTGTATAGCTGTTTCGAAGTATTCAAGCGGAATGTTAACCAAGTCTTCCGGAACATCCTCTATACCAAAATACGCTAATGAAAAAGCAGCATAACCATGGGAAGCAAGTAGGGCCGCAGCGCTTTCCCGCATACCGCCATCCGACCCACCTAGTATAAGTACTCCCGGATGAGAATCAGGACCAGTTGGTTGATAAAGTGATCCAATCATTCCTTGCTCGTCAACCTGGGTTTTCGATACGTGAGGTGCTGCAAACGCCCGAATAACATCCACACTTGCAATGATATCCCCATTTAATTCAGCGGTGATTGTCACCGTGAAAGGGGTAGATTTAGACTTTGTGAATAATGCATGTTTTTTTGGATCATCCAATTTCATGGACCACAATAGTCCCATGGAATCGATTGCCTCGTATGTACCGCTTATAGGCTTTTGTTTACTTAGGTCAATAACACCTTGTTCATCTGTTTGAAAAAATCCATAGGATTCAAATGGATTACGATTCCCGTCTGTACTTCTTGCCTGTATCTTGACAGTTTGTTTTGGGTTACAGCCTGATAATCGGATTTGTAAGGGTTCATCTACAAGAGCAATCTGTGGAGTGATAATAAATTGAGGTGCTTTGGTGGCTAATTTAGTCATTTATATTTTCCTTTCACATCTAAATTTTAAATTATCATTCAATTCAGTAATTATTCTATCCTAAACGCTTTCTTATCTCAAGCATATTCAAGAAGAGATTATTAAAGTTCATTGCTTTATAAACATATGTAAAAAGTATTTGACATATGTTTGAAAAGTTTTATAATTATAAATGTCAAATACTTTTTACATTCAATGAATCAAGGTGGGGATTATAATGGATTGGTTTATTTTAATTATCTTCTTTGGCTTTTTGTTATTGATGGTTTTGCTTATTGGTATGCTACTCTATTCGTTAGCGAAGCAAGGGGACGAACGGAAAAATTTTATCAAAGCAAAAGCTATGTCGTATACATTCGCGATTATAGTAGGAGTTTTACTAATAGAAATTGGTATGTCTATATACATGGTTAGTGTAAAAGGGCAGACCGTAGAAGGAATGAGTCCTTTTATATTTCTTGTAATCATTTCTATCGTATACCTTGTAACACTACTATATAACAAAAGGAAATATGGGAATTAATATGGAAAATAACATTCGGCAACTAAGAAAAGCAAAAAAGCTATCTCAAGAGGAAATAGCTAAACTATGTAAGGTTTCTAGACAAACGATTAATGCGATTGAAAACAATAAATATGATCCCAGTTTACAATTAGCATTTGATATTGCAAAACAGTTAGAGGTTACCGTAGATGAATTATTTATACCTATTAAATGAGGTGAAGGGATATGGATAGAACAAAGAAGTTTATGCTTATTGTTAGTATCTCCGTTTTTTGTATATTCGCAGGATTTATTGTATATAACTGGGTGCGTTTTGAAGCCCTTGATGCAGGCCAGATATTTTTTACGTTCATTGCATTATCATTCATTTTTAACATTCTAACGTGGGGAAATCATGAAGGAGCCGGAGAAAAAGATGAAATGGATTTTCATATAATGGCACAAAGTGCAAGAATAGGATATTTTGTATTAATGGTTCTTGCAAGTCTCATTTTATTCATTTCAGAGGGGACTGGCAATTTCAATCAGATTACGAATTATCCACTTCTCATTTTAGTCGGTCTCACATTTGTTATATTGCCAATAACTGAATTTATCTATGCGAAAAAATTCAAGTGATGTATTTAAAGGAGGAAATAATATGTTATCACCAAAAGTACGAGAAACTTATGAGAAATTAGTGGCAGATGAAAGAGTAAACCGAATATATAAATTCATAGAGTCGGATCATGAAAATACGGTTTCTGAGCAAATTCAGCTTACAGAAATCCCAGCACCGCCATTTCAAGAAGAGATTCGGGCTCAAGATTTCAAGAAACGCCTACAAAGGCTTGGTCTGAAAAATGTCAAAATGGATAAAGAAGGGAATGTATTTGGGGTCCGGCCTGGAATTGGAAATGGACCGAAGTTGTTTGTTTCGGCCCATTTAGATACTGTCTTTCCAGAAGGTACAGATACAACGGTAACAGATAAAGGTGGGAAATTATATGCACCAGGAATTGGAGACGATACGAGGGGATTGGCAGAGGTATTGGCAATCATTCGTGCACTTAATGCGTCATCGATTTCTACAATTGGAGATATTATCATAGGTGGAACGGTTGGAGAGGAAGGCGCTGGCGATCTCCGCGGTGTAAAAGCATTTTTTCAAGAAAACATGGTAGACGGATATATATCCATTGATGGACCGAATATGAATGTTATTACGTATTTGGGTACTGGAAGCTACCGTTATCAAATTACATACAAAGGTTCTGGCGGTCATAGTTTTGCAGATTTTGGCTCTCCCAGTGCAACACATGGATTGGGCAGAGCTATTGCAGCGATAGCTCAATTGGAAACGAAAGCAAACCCCAAAACAACCTTTACAGTTGGCGAGGTTCGTGGAGGGACATCGGTGAATGCAATTGCTCAGGAAGCTAGTATGCTTGTTGATTTGCGCTCAAATGATCAGCAGGAACTCGACAAATTAGATAAAGCGTTTTTAGAGATTGTAAGAAATGCTTGTGACGAAGAGAATAAGCGATGGAAAAGTGAAGATCTTACAGTAGAAATGGAGCGGTTCGGTAACCGGCCGCCTGCAAGTCAACCATCTGATGCTGTTATTGTGCAAGCGGCTTGGGCTGCAATCGAATCAGTAGATGGTGACCCACGACTTGGACAGCCAAGTAGTACGGATGCGAATTATCCGATGAGCCTGGAGATCCCCGCTATTACCACTGGGACTGGTGGAAATGCTGGAGGAGCACATACACTGGAAGAGTGGTATGATCCAACAGATGGTCACCGCGCAATTCAAAAAAGCTTTACATTGATTTTAGGTTTGGTAGGCGTAAAGGATGTTTGTGAGCCTTTACTTCCTGTTATAGCGAAAAACGATTAAGAGTCTTTGTTATAGAGTGAAAATAGCTTTTAGGGATATGAATCACTATGGATTTCATATCCCTATTTTATATGTATTCCCTCATTTGTTTTCTAATTCGCAATTTGATACGATAACCTCAGAAATAGGAAAGGAACACGTATATGAAAGTATATTGGATATGGCTATTGTTTAATATTAGTCCATGGATATTTGCTTTAGCATTCTTCTCTGTAAGTATGGTTGAATTACTATGGCGCTTACTCGGTGTTGCAATCTATTTTGTCATTTTTTTTGTTATGCCATTGGTAACAAACAAACCGGTATTTACAATGATTCTGCTCAGCCTGAATACATGTATTGCGGTAATTACTTTATTCCCGTCACAGGGGGACGGATTTAATCCTTTTCTTATCCTGATTCTTTCTCTGCTTATTGGTGAAGCCTGTTACTACTTGAATTTCCGACAAGTTAGCGTTGTTGTAATGGTCGGTATGGCAGGGATTATTGCTTTGCTTTTATCTGCAGAACTCTCTATCTTTACAACAGGTTTTATCGTGATATACTTTGTATTTTTATTAATTGCAAGCTTTAAGTATAAGCAAACAAAGTATCAAAATGATGACCTACGTGCTCGATATGACGCTTTGCTCAGTGAATATCGAAGTGTGAAGAGACGTCTTTCATCGGATGAAGAATTAGCAAGGCAGGAAGAGCGTGTTCTAATTGGTCATGAAATCCATGATTCTGTCGGTCACAAGCTTACAGCCCTTCTTATGCAGCTTGAAGTATTTCGATTACAAGCAGCAGAAGATGATAAATCGCAAATTGAATCGTTGAAGGAGCTTGCGAATCAAAGCCTGGAAGAAACACGAAATGCAGTAAAAATGTTAAAAAGTAAAGATGTTGGTGGGCTTGCCGGAGTTTTACGTTTAATTCGTAAATTGGAAACAGAAAGCTTTATTCGCATTCATTTTTCAGTTAAGCATGGTGCATTTGCGGCACCACTTACGGGAGAACAGTCATTTGTCATCTACCGTTCGGTACAGGAAGCATTGACGAATATCATGAAGCATAGTAATGCAAGAGAGGCAGAAGTTATGTTTGAAGCCCCTGGCGGGAGTATTTTCCGTTTTGAAATTAACAACCCTGTAAAAAATGATAATCGATTTCAGGAAGGGTTTGGTCTAGCTTCCATGCGGGAGCGGATTGAAAAAACTGGTGGCGAGCTACATGTGCAGAAAACAGATGGACAATTTATTGTCCGTGGTTTATTAAAAATAGCTGACCTGGGGGAAGTGTATGATTCGAATACTACTGGCTGAAGACCAAGTGATGGTAAGGCAAGGATTAAAAATGATGATAGAGACAGATGAGGAAATAAGAGTAACAGGGGAAGCAAGCAATGGAAAGGAAGCGATTCAGCTTTGTGAGCAGCAGTCATTTGATGTGGTTATTTTAGACATTCGTATGCCTGTTATGGATGGTATCGAAGCTGCAAGGATAATCCAGAGCCGCTGGCCAAAGTCCAGGATTTTAATATTAACGACATTTGATAATAATCAGTATGTCATGAACGCACTAAAGATTGGGGTTAGTGGTTATATTCTAAAAAATGCCGATACAGATTCGTTGATTCGATCAATTCGCAGTGCCCTCCAAGGTGGATTAGCTGTAGAGGACCAGGTTGCAGCGAAAGTTATGCCGCTATTACTTAACAAGCAAGTGGAGAAAACGGTCGATCCCTCCTTAACACCCCGAGAACGTGCCATTTTAACGTGCATTGGTGAGGGGCTTAATAATAGTGAAATTGCGGAACGATTGGGATTATCGGTAGGAACAGTGAAAAATAATACAAGCCAAATTTTGAATAAATTAGAGTTAAGGGATCGTACGCAGTTAGCTATTTATGCCATACGACATAACCTTGTATGAATAACAACGTGTCATTAGCAAAATAAAATGACTAAAGTAATTCCTGATTAACTTGGTAATGACTAAAGACAGTAGTGATGCTGTCTTTATTTTTGTATGCTTTAAATACAACCAATTGAGGGAGTGTGTCCATATGATCGAAACGATAAAGTTAAGTAAAACATATAAGGGCAAGAAAGCCGTAGATGAAATTAACATTTATTTAGATGAAGGAGAATCAGTCGGGTTGCTTGGTCCAAATGGAGCTGGAAAGTCAACTACAATTTCTATGATATCCTCCTTGCTGAAACCAACATCAGGTGATGTGAAGCTAGATGGTAAAAGTACAATAAAAAATCCAGCTGAAATTAGAAAGGTGCTTGGTGTGGTACCGCAAGAAATTGCATTATATGAGGAACTTTCGGCTTATGAGAACTTGAAGTTTTTCGGAGAAATTTACAAGGTTAAAAAGAATGTACTTGAACAGCGGATTCAGGATGTACTGGATATGGTTGGATTAAAGGAGCGGCAAAAAGAGCTTGTGAAAACATTCTCTGGCGGGATGAAAAGGAGAGTGAATATTGCAGCTGCATTGTTACACAATCCGAAAATCCTTGTATTGGATGAGCCAACTGTTGGGATTGATCCACAATCGAGAAACCATATTCTTGAAACGGTTCGCAAATTGAATGAAGAAAATGGTACAACGGTACTTTATACGAGTCATTACATGGAAGAGGTAGAGCAGCTATGTAAACGGGTCTATATTATGGACCATGGCAAAGTCGTGGCGTCTGGAAGTAAAGCAGAATTATTAAGTATTTTATCGAGTGAAGACACAATCCGCGTCAATTTAAGTGAAACAAGTGATGAGCTAATTAAGAAGATCAAGTCTTTAGAATATATCCGTCTTGTTGATGAAACAAGTGAGGGAATCCGAATTATTTGCAAAAAAGGTGCTAATATTCTTGGTGACCTGGTGCGTGCAGCGGAAAGTGAAAGGATCCAATTAACGAATTATCAAATGGAGACACCGAGCCTTGAAGATGTCTTCTTGCATTTAACCGGTAGAACATTAAGAGATTAGGAGGAGGTAACGGAGGATGCGTTCATTTTTAAGAAAAGATTTACTTGTCTTTTGGAGAGATCGTAAAGAAGTGCTCATTTCTTTGCTAGCACCAATTTTATTGATTGTTGTTTTGAATTTTGCCTTCTCTGATTTGTTTGGTGAGGATGCAGAAGGGTTGGATATTGACTTAGGAATCGTTTTAGAGGACGATGAGTCTCTTGGATTTGAGCAGTTTACGGAAACAGTTTTAGGAATGGATTTATCGGAAGAAGAAAAGGAAGCGATGATAGCACAGGCATCATCGATTTCACCCGGCGGTTTAATGACTTCCTTTTTTAGTGATCCAGAATTAAGTGGATGGATTACGACAAGGGAATTAAGTGAGGTAGATGCAAAGGAAAAAGTAGCGAATGGGGACTTAGATGCGTTCGTTAAGATTCCAGATGGTTTTACGTATGATGTTCTTAGCCAGCTTATGCTTGATCAGCCTGCAGAAAACGCTCTAACCATCCAAATCGAAGAGCAATCTACCGAGTCGGATACAATTCACAACATCATCTCGAATTATCTCGATACGCTTAACTTTCAATTTGCCCTTCAAGGTGTAACGGATGGGGAATTACAGGATCCGATATTACCCCAAGGAGGAAGGGAAGTTATTGAAGGAGTCGAGTCGTTTGGTATTTCGCAGTATTTTACAGTTGCAATGAGTTTTTTGTTTGCGCTATTTATAGCCTCAACCGTTGCAATGAAGACTACCACGGAAAAAAGAGAACGTGTATTTAATCGGATTATTTTAACGAACAGTAACCCGATTTCCTTTTTAATGGGAAAGACAATTTCTACCTTTTGCTTCGTGTGGCTACAGTTAATGATTGTGTTTACAGTTAGTCATTTGCTGCTTGATGTGTTTGAAGGAAAAGCAATGGCATTTTGGTTTGGGGCAATCATCATTATTACGTGCTTCTCTTTAGCAGTAGCTGGACTATCCGCAGTGTTTACAACAATTACATTAATTATAAACAATACAGATGCGGCCAATGGAGCATTTAATTTAGTCATCATGCTGTTTGCAGCAGTTGGAGGGAACTTTTTTCCAACTCAAGGGTTACCAGAATGGCTGCAAAAAATAGGTGAATGGACACCGAATGGGCTAAGCTTGTCTGTCTTTATGCAGTGGACACAGTTTGGCGATTTTCAGACTTTAATTATTCCAATGGTTAAGTTATTTGTATTTTTTGTTGGCTGTCTTCTCATTGGAATAGTTCTATTTCCTAGAAGGGGGAGAGCATAATGTTCCCAGTATTTAAGTCTCAATGGAGGAAGGATAAACGCAAGCCATTGATGGTTATTCTTTTTCTGGTAGGAAGCATTGCATTAACACTTATTTTTACGAGTAGTAATATGGTGCCACAAACGACCGTAGCGATATTTAGTAGTGAAACGAATTCTAGTGAAATCATGGATAAATGGGAGCCGTTACTAAATCGTAATGAGTCATTTAACTTTGTGATAGCAGATGAAGAAACTGCACGTACAGATGTAGCAGAAGGAAGAAGGGACATAGCAATTAACTTAAAGGAACATGATTATCGATTCATTACAGCCTATGATATCCCGACCTTACCACTGATTGATCAATACGTTCAAAAGGTATTTGTAGAGGAAGCACAAATTGAAGCAGCAGCAGGTTCACAGGGTATAGACCAGATTCGAAATGATGTGGAGAGTTATTTGGAAAATCCGCCATTCCAAATTCAAACCGAATCACTGAATGGTGGAGAAGTATCCAATTATGATATGGGAATTCAGTTACTATTTGGATTTACGCTTTTTATGGCTATGTTCACAATTGGGTTTAAAGTGAACGGTGTCTTGTCAGATAAGGTGAGTGGGGTTTGGAATCGAATGATTTTATCACCTGTGAGCAAGACAGGAATGTATACGGGACACCTGCTCTATAGTTTCGTAATCGGTTTTGTTCAAATCGCTGTTGTGCTTGTTATTTTTCAGTATGTGATGAATTATGATTTAGGTAATAATTTCTTTATACTCCTTGTAATAGCTGCAATTTATGCACTGAGTATTGTTAGTATGGCGATGTTAATAACTGGGTTTGTGAAGACACCAGAGCAGTTCTATATGATCTATCCTTCTGTTGTACCGATTATTCCAGTTATCAGTGGGGTTTATATGCCACCAGGAACAATAAGTAATGCGGTTCTTTTGTTTATCGCTGATTTATTCCCGTTAACACATGCGATGGAAGCGATGATAAATGTTGCATTTTATCATGAAGGCTGGAATGAGATTGCTTTACCATTAGTTCTAATGCTTTTAATTGGAGTCATTTGTATGGGGGTAGGGATTAATTTAGTTGAACGAAGAAAAGGTTAAAAACTTAGTGCTAGGAAGCCATAGGGAAAGCTCATGATTGTCGATCTTTTACTATGGCTACTTTTTTACGCTCCTATGTAAATCCTTACTTATTCTACAAAATTAACACATTTTTAATATTTACATGCTTCATCATTAAGATATAATTATAGTTACTGCAGATTTGGAGTTAAGCAAAAAATGCTGGATTCGCGTTAAGTACGCAGTCTTATAGCAAGTATATTTGCAGATTATCAAATTACAATTACGCTCAGCTAATCTATTAACTAGCTGGCAAGGAGCATATTGATGTATAGGAGAATAAAGTAATGGAAAACTGGATTACAAGTATAATGGAGCAATTTGGCTACATCGGAATTTTTTTATTAATTATGGTAGAGAATCTTTTTCCTCCAATTCCATCTGAGGTAATTTTAACATTTGGCGGATTTATGACGACCCATTCGAATTTAACCATTCTAGGAGTAGTAATTGCAGCTACTATTGGTTCCGTTGTAGGAGCGATTGTTCTTTATGGAGTAGGATTTGTCATTAACGTGGATCGAATTGAAAAAATAGTGGACAGGTGGGGACATATTCTCAGACTTACCCGAGAGGATATTCATAAAGCAAACGCTTGGTTTGAGAAGTATGGTGTATGGACGGTATTCTTCTGCCGCTTTATCCCTTTAATTAGAAGTTTAATTTCTCTGCCTGCAGGAATGGCTCGTATGAACTTTTGGGTGTTTCTAGCATTAACTACGGTAGGGACATTTATTTGGAATGTTGTTCTCGTTAATATTGGTGCTGCAGTTGGCGATTCTTGGGAAACAATTGTTGGTTATATGGATATCTATTCCAATATTGTTTATGCAGTACTCGCAGTTCTATTCATTGTATTGGTTTGGTTATTTATTAAGAAGCGATTTAAAAAATAATTGATTAAAATGTATTTGAAGGTGGGCGATTAGGAGAAATCGCCCACCTTCTGTTTGCAAGCAGCTAATTAAAGCCCAAATGCCTTTGCTAATAATTGAATTGCCTTCTTTCGATTTGCAGCTCCTGGAAGGTTTGGAACAATTGTGACCTCGTCTGCTTGATAAAATTCCGCTAATTTCAAAATTTCTTCTTTGACATGATGGGCATTTCCGACAATCGCTCCTTTCCGTATCTGAGTGATCTTTTGTTTTTCAAAAGAGCTATAACGTCGCTTTTGTGCTGTTTGAACCGAGGGGAAGTAGGGTGGGTTCTTTGCAGTTTCAAGCGATGCCATCCAAAGTTCAAAAGCTCCTGCAAAGCTTTGAGCTTCCTCTTTTGTTTCACCAATAATGGTAAAAACAGCAATAGAAACAGTTGGCTTTTCATGAAAGGGAGAAGGTTTAAAGTTCTTACGATAGGTAGAAATAATCTCCTTACCGACCTCTGAGGGCTTGAAAAAATGGGCATAGGTATAAGCTGTACCTTGTTCTGTGGCGATTTTCGTACTTTTGCCGCCAGATCCGAGCATCCAAATTTCAGGTAAGGTATCGGTAACTGGAGTTGCAACTAATTGGTGAAAACGATGTTCAGGATCAGAATCATCGGTTAAGTATTTTTGTATATCTATTACTTGTTGCTCATAGGTTAGACGTTCATCTTTCTCCTCATTCAAGGCATGGTTTACAAGTCTGCCACCAGAGCTATTGCCAATCCCGAGATCAATTCTCCCTGGATGAACTGCTTCGAGTGTTCGAAATGTTTCTGCGATTTTGTACGGACTATAATGTGGAAGCATCACTCCAGCAGCACCAATTCGAATGTTAGTAGTAGAGGTTGCTAAGTGCATCATAAGCATTTCTGGTACACTGCTAGCGATGGAGAGTGCCTGATGCTGCTCTGGTACTAAGTAACGCTTATAGCCGAGGTTATCTGCAAGTTGTGCGAGCTCTGTTGTATGTTTTAATGCTTCATTTGCATTTGTACCTTCATCAATAAGTGCATAATCGAGTATGTTTAACGGAATCATAGATTGGCCTTCCTTTCTAATTCAAATTTAGAAAGAAGCTGAGACATAACAAAAAATGTTAAAGACGAACGATGCATAAGCTTGGTGTAGGAAATATACGTAGACTCCAGCCGCCTCTGGATGCGCGAAGTATATTTCCAGAGCGAGTTATTTGCACCAATCATGTTCGGTTTTTATTTCATAAAAACACTTTTGTCTCAGCCTCAATGTCTTGGAAAAATAAGCTTGAAAACATTAATTGCCAGGTAATACAACTGCTACTTCATTTGTTGCTCTATTTCGTGTCTTTTGAAAAACAATAATTTCATAAGCATGGATACCTGTAAATTCGCCAATGATGTCTTCCTTTTCAGAAACGCTATTGGATACCGCTCTTTTCCATTTTCCAGAAGAGGGAAGATGGAGGTCGAATTCTTCCTTCGTTGGATTAATATAAATAGAGAAGTCATCCGTATCTCCTAATAAGGTGAAGCCAAAAACAGGGTATGGCGTTTCAAGCACATGGAATCGTTGCTGAATTTCTTTTTGTGAAGTCATTCGAAAAACAGTATATTTTTTTCTTAAAGCTATCAAAGCCTTCACAAATGCAATGTTTTCCTTTTCCTGCTCTCTTTTCTTCCAATCCAGCATATTAATCGAATCACCAGAAAGGTAACTATTTTCGTCCCCTTGTTTACTGCGAAACCATTCTTGACCTGCATGTAGAAATGGAACGCCTTGACTTAATAGTGTAATGCCTGTAGCCAATTGATGCATTTTTTTACGGTCATGATCATGAAGGTCTGGATGTGTTAAACATAAGCGGTCCCATAGTGTATGGTTATCATGGCATTCTACATAGTTAATAGTTTGGTTAACATTTATAGAAGCATGATTGTTTGGATCTAATGCAGCACCGGAGAGCAAATGAGGCATTCTCTCTAAGAAACGCCCAGCACCATTGATATAGCCAGTATCTTGCTGTTCGAATAAGTTTCCTTTCATTGAATCTCGGAAATAATCATTGAAAAAACGAATCTCGCTTAATTGGCTTGCATTATAACTTGTTGCTTTTAAGCTGCTATCAAGTGCGGTTGGCAAATCCCATCCTTCACCGAGTAGCATAATTGGAGCTTCATCTTTCTGACATCGTTTTTCAATTTGTTGCATTGTCTCTATATCCATTGCTCCCATTAGATCAAAGCGAAAGCCGTCCACGTGATATTCTGAAAGCATGAAATCAATTGTATCCAAGATAAACTTACGTACCATTCTTCTTTCCGAGGCGATATCATTTCCCACTCCAGTTCCATTACTTAAGGTTCCGTCTGGATGATAGCGGAAGTAGTAGCCAGGAACAAGCTGTTCAAATGGCGACTCTTCCATGACAAAAACATGGTTAAATACGACATCTAGAATAACAGCGATTCCTTCCTTGTGGAATGCTTGAATCATTGCTTTTAGTTCATTAATTCGTGCGATTGGTCTGTCAGGCAATACGGAATAACTTCCCTCAGGCGTTTGGAAAAACAGGGGGTCATATCCCCAATTATATGCATCATTTGGATGAAACTCATCAACACGTGCGAAATCATTAATGGGTAATAGCTGTACATGCGTACAACCTAACTCTTTTAGATAGGATAGCCCCGTAGAAAATCCATTTTTCGTAGTTGTTCCTGTTTCGGCTAAGCCTAAAAATTTTCCTCGATTTTGAACACCACTTTCTTGATCGATGGTTGCATCTCTAACATGTAGCTCATAAATAATCGCATCTTGTAACTGTTGGATAAATGGGCGCTTTTGATTTATACTGAATTGTTCTGTTCTTGTAAAGTCGACGACAACTGCTTTTTGACTATTGGCAAGCAATGCTTTGGCATATGGATCATTGACTCGCTTATTACTCCCATTTACAGTTACTTCATATTCGTATGATTGACCATGCCAGTTACCTTTTAGTTCCAGCTTCCAAACCCCTTTTTCAAGCTTGTTTAATAGATAGCTGTTTTCATTTAAAATGACTTTGACTGAAGTAGCGGTAGGAGCCCAGACAGAAAATATAGTGGCGTTTGGACTGCAAATTGCTCCTAATGATTGATCAATGGCAGCATAACGCTTGTCAAACCAGTCTGTTCGTACAATCCCTCGGGGATAGACAGGTATCTCTGTGTCACCACAATGAAGAAATAGGTCCTCACCAAGGGGAATTTCCTCAGCAACCTCTAATTCTACAGTAGTATCATTAATATTTTTGATTTGCTTTATTGGTAAAACTTTATTTTCCGCCTTCCAAAACAAGTAAGGCAACTTGTTGTCGGTATTAATTAATGATTGTATATGATGATCGCTGTAAGTCAGCGTTCGAATGTTATCAATCCAAGCAACTTGTTTTTCCACAAAAAGCATCTCCTCTTCCAATGCATTTCACTTCTTTTAGTATATGTTATATCCACTTTTTCGGGAATTTCTCGCTTGTCAATAAAATAATATAAATATTTAATATGAATAAACCGATTGCTCCAGCTTTTGCACTGTAATTCTAAAGAATTCTTTACTAACTTTACCACAATTATACATAAACATACGTAGGCAGACATATTCAAGATACTTCGACAGGATGTGACATTTTTATTAGGAAAGTGTCGAAGGAATTTTCTGATAACTATCTTGAAATATCATAGGATTGTATCTATAATGATGATTATTGTTAGAAAAAACTGGTTTATCATGAGACATGTGAATACCAAGTTGCCTAAGAAGGAGGCCCTTTTTTGAACTACAATATTTCAGAACAGGATATCTATTTATTCCACCAAGGAACCAACTATGAAAGTTACAAAATGATGGGCTGCCATTTCATCGAATGGGAAGGAGTAAAGGGATACCGTTTTGCCGTATGGGCACCAAATGCGAAACAAATTAATATCGTTGGTGACTTTAATCAATGGGATGGAAAAAGCCATCCATTGGAGCGACTGACGGAGCAAGGGGTTTGGGCGGGCTTTTTTACGGACGTTACAGGCAGCTTACCTTATAAATATGAAATTATTACTCCAGAAAATCAAATCTTGTTAAAATCAGATCCCTATGCATTTCAATCAGAGCTTCGACCAAATACAGCTTCATTAACTCCAAAAAAAGATTCTACGTATACATGGAATGATCATGCTTGGAAGCAAAGTAAGAAATCCTTTGATGCTTATTCATCACCTATTTCGATATATGAAGTTCATCTTGGTTCGTGGAAAAAGCAAGATTCTGGTGAGTTTTATACGTACATAGAGCTAGCGGAGGAATTGATTCCCTACGTGAAGTCGATGGGCTATACCCATATTGAATTATTACCACTTGCAGAGCATCCATTCGATTTGTCTTGGGGCTATCAAATTACAGGCTATTATGCGGTTACTTCACGTTATGGACCCCGTCATGAATTTAAACACTTCGTGGATCAATGTCATCAAAATCAGATTGGCGTAATTATGGATTGGGTTCCGGGGCATTTCTGTAAGGATGATTTTGCTTTACGGCGGTTTGATGGAGAACCGTTATACGAGTACGCGGATCCATTGAAGGCTGATAAAAGAACCTGGGGAACATTAGCATTCGACTTTGGAAGGCCGGAGGTTCAAAGTTTTCTCGTTTCCAATGCATTATTTTGGTTACAGGAATATCATATTGATGGTATTCGTGTTGATGCTGTTGCAAGTATGCTGTATTTAAATTTTGACCGACAGGATGGAGAGGAAAGAATAAAAAATTCGTATGGAGGAGAAGAGAACTTAGAAGCTTATGCCTTTATTCGTAAACTGAATGAAGTTATTTTTTCCTATGAGCCACAAACACTCATGATGGCTGAAGACAGTTCGGACTTGCCTCTCGTTACATCCCCAACCTATTCAGGTGGGCTCGGTTTTAACTTTAAGTGGAATATGGGTTGGATGAATGACATGCTGACTTTTATGAAAAAGGTTCCGATTCATCGGAAATGGCATCATAACTTGCTTACCTTTTCTTTTATGTACACACATTCGGAGAACTTCCTATTACCTCTTTCACACGATGAGGTTGTGCATGGGAAGAAATCATTATTGGATAAAATGCCAGGAGATATGTGGCAGCAATTTGCAAACTTGAGGCTGTTATATGGTTATATGATGACCCATCCAGGAAAGAAACTTCTCTTTATGGGAGGAGAGTTAGCCCAATATGCGGAATGGAAGGACAAAGAAGAACTAGACTGGCATTTATTAGATTATCCATTCCATCAAGGGATTTTCCAATATGTAAAAGCATTAAACCTGTTTTATACAAGCAACCCTGAGCTTTATGATCTGGATCATGATCCAGCTGGATTTGAATGGATTGATCCACATAACATAGATCAAAGCATTATTGCTTTTAGACGCAGGGGGAAGAAACAAGATCAAGAACTAATTATCGTTTGCAATTTTACGCCTGAAATTCGCTATGACTATAAAATTGGTGTTCCAATTCCAGGAACCTATCAGGAAGTGTTTAATTCTGATCAAGAGAAGTTTGGCGGTTCTAATCAGCTAAATAGTAATAATCATTTTAGTTTCCAAGAAAAGTGGCATGGATTACCACAGCATATTAAGATAAAAATTCCGCCATTAGCTATCGCAATATTCAAATATAAAAAAGATGTCGAGGAGGCGTTGTAATGAAGGAATGTGTTGGTATGTTATTAGCTGGAGGGGAAGGAAAACGTTTAGGGGAATTAACGCATCATCTTGCTAAACCTGCTGTCCCTTTTGGTGGGAAATATCGAATCATTGATTTCACCTTAAGTAATTGTACCAATTCAGGCATTTCAACCTTAGGCGTGCTAACACAGTATTCGCCACTCGAGCTGAATAAGCATATTGGGAATGGGAAACCGTGGGATATGGATAAACAAAGTGGCGTAACCGTGCTTTCTCCATATACAGCGAAAACAGGTGGTGACTGGTATTCAGGAACTGCGGATGCAATCTATCAAAATATGCATTTTATTAATCAATTTAATCCGGAGTATGTACTTGTTATATCCGGTGATCATATTTATCAAATGGATTACCAGAAAATGCTTGAACAGCATAAGGAAACAAATGCAGATGCGACCATTTCTGTTATTGAGGTTCCATGGGACGATGCATCACGTTTTGGGATTTTAAATGCATCGGATAATCTAAGGATTTTTGAATTTGAAGAAAAGCCAAAGAATCCACAGAGTAATCTAGCGTCGATGGGGATTTATATATTTACTTGGAATAAATTGAAGGCCTACTTACTTGAGGATGCACAAAATAAAGCATCCAGCCATGACTTTGGCAAGGATATTATTCCTGCTATGCTTGATGATACGCAGCGCCTATTTGCATATCGATTCCATGGCTACTGGAAGGATGTAGGAACAATACAAAGCTATTGGGAAGCAAATATGGACCTGCTTGATGAAAATCTTGGCCTTATTTCCAATCATAAAGCGTGGAGAATTTACACCCATGATTCGAATTTGCCTCCACAATATATAAGCCAAACGACAACTGTAAACAATTCGCTCATTAATTCTGGTTGCTTTATACATGGGACTATTGAAAACTCCATTTTGTTTGAAAATGTACGAGTGGAGCAAACGAGCACTGTCCGTCAATCGATTATCCATCCGGGAGTGAGAATTGGTGAAAATTGCAGGTTGAATCGTGTCATTATTATGGAAAATACGGTAATTCCAGCAGGAACAACAATTGAAATAGATGAATTTCAAGAACCATTTGTTATTAACCAGGAAACTTTAGGTGGCATGCTGACACCAGCCGGGGGAGAAAGTAAATGAAAAAAATGATGGGACTAATCAATTTAGACCATGAATACCATGTGTTTAATGAGCTGACATATTTTCGCAATAGTGCATCGATTCCTTTCGGTGGGCGCTATCGAATGATTGATTTTACATTATCCAATATGGTGAATTCGAATATTAATGAGGTTGCAATTTTTGCTCGCAACAAATACCGCTCTTTATTAGACCATTTAGGAACTGGGGAAAATTGGGATTTAGATCGAAGGAACGGAGGATTGTTTATTCTTCCGCCAGATTGGAATGATCCTTCCGATAGATCACAAGGCGATTTGCGTTTTTTTCATAATAACCGTGATTATTTCCATCGAAGCCAATCTGAATATGTATTAATCAGCGGCAGTCAATTTGTATCAAATTCCGACTATAAAGATGCATTTACGTACCATTTGGAACAAGAGGCAGATATAACATTAATTTCGACAAATGTCAAAGAACTATTTCCTGAGCACTACCCTTATTTCCGCATTGAAGCAGATGAAAATGGGTGGGTAACCGAGATTACAAACGATCAAACAAATGCAGAGTTATTTACAGGCGTCTATATTATAAACAAGAATCTATTAATGAGATTAGTAGATGAATGTATTGCTTATCATAAAGATAACTTTTTTATATGCGGTGTTAAGGATAAGCTTGCTGACTTAAAGGTACAACGATTTGAACACACAGGGTACAGTGCATTTATTAATTCAATTGAAAGTTATTTCAGGCAAAATATGAACTTACTAGATGCGGATAGTTATCATGATTTATTTTTAAGCAACCATTTCATTCGAACAAAAATATCCAGCAATCCACCAGTAAAATATCGTAAAGGCTCGGAGGTAAAACATTCCTTGTTAGCCAACGGATGTGTAGTTGATGGAAGAGTGGAGGAAAGTATTCTATTTCGTGACGTTTCCATTCAGACAGGAGCTACTGTGAAAAACTCCATTATTATGCAACGCTGCACCATTGAAGAAGGTGTTCATCTGGAGAATGTCATTCTTGATAAGGATGTCCATGTAACCAAAGGCCAGAAAATAATCGGCTCAAAAGAAAAGCCATATGTAGTTGCCAAAAGACAGGTTATTTAATAGACAAAAGCGGAAGCGCCGCTAGTGACGATATCTACAGGACAATTCATATGCCCTGCAGATATCGGATTTATTGTTGTAGGAGAGAGGGCAATTTTTTCGTAATGAATTTTTTAAAAATAAAAGGAAGGTGAGAAGACATGAGCAATATGTTATTTGTTGCATCTGAATGCACCCCATTTATTAAAACAGGTGGGTTAGCGGATGTAGTAGGATCACTTCCACAAGCACTGCAGAAAGAGGAAAAGCTGGAAGTCCGCGTAATATTACCATTGTACGATGAAATCGATGATGTATGGAAAAATCAAATGGAATATCTCACGGCCTTTGACGTGCAATTAGGCTGGCGGAAACAAGAAGCACAATTATTTATGCTCGTACATGATCAAATTACGTACTATTTTATTGCTAATGACTATTATTTTACGAGGAAAGGGATTTACGGCTATTACGATGATGGGGAACGTTTTGTGTTCTTCAGTCATGCTGTTATGGAATCATTAAGGCATCTTGATTATCGTCCCCAAGTGCTTCATGCGCATGATTGGCAAGCTGGAATAACGGTGGCACTTGCGAACATTATGAAGCCGATTGAAGAGATGAAGACAATCTTTACGATTCACAATCTCAAATATCAAGGTGTTATGCCACTACATATATTTGATGATTTCTTCAATCTTGGGAAAGAACATA
Source organism: Oceanobacillus sp. FSL K6-0127 (assembly GCF_037983385.1). Classification (NCBI taxonomy): domain Bacteria; kingdom Bacillati; phylum Bacillota; class Bacilli; order Caryophanales; family Bacillaceae; genus Oceanobacillus; species Oceanobacillus sp. FSL K6-0127. Next base: position 932,114 of record NZ_CP150287.1, read on the forward strand.
TTGCTGGGATGGAATGGGATGGAATGTTCAATTGTCTTAAAAGTGCCTTATTCCATGCGGATAAAATTACGACTGTGAGTCCAACCTATGCAGAGGAAATTAAGAACCCTTATTATGGTGAAGGGATACACGGTATGCTGCAAGAGAGGTCAGATGACCTTCTTGGTGTACTCAATGGAATTGATACAAAGGAATATAATCCATCATCTGATCCAAATCTATTTGTAAATTATCGAACAGCACGATTGAAGAAAAGACAAAATCGAATCAAACTCCATGAAGAAATCAACCTTCCTTATAAAGAAGGAACCCCATTGTATATTATTATAACGAGACTAGTAGAACAGAAGGGTCTTTATCTTGTCCAGCATATTTTAGATGAATTTCTTGAGGAAGATGTTCAGTTTATCATACTAGGAACTGGAGACCCTGAATTTGAAAACTACTTTGCGGATTTAGCGAGTCGTTACCCGGATAAAGCACAAGCGATTCTATCGTTTGATGAAGGGCTTGCTCGAAGGCTTTATGCAAGCGCGGATTTCTTTTTGATGCCATCCAAATTTGAACCGTGTGGGTTATCTCAGTTGATTGCTTTGCAGTATAAGACGGTTCCGGTTGTTCGAGAGACTGGCGGATTAAAAGACACAGTCATATCTTATAATGAGTTGACGGGCGAGGGAAACGGTTTTAGCTTTGCGAATTATAATGCACACGACCTATTAAATGTTTTACGTTACACAATAAAAATATATGCAAATACAACTGAATGGCAGAGCCTATTGAAAAACGTAAATAAAAGTCAATTCAGCTGGAAGAATTCAGCACAGCAATATGCTGAAATTTACACAAAACTTATACCGGAATCAATTATCGGATAGGGGGAATTTTTCCTTGGCACACGTAACGGTAGATACATTGAAACAGGAGATTTTAAGAAGGCTTATTTCCGATAAAGGAAGAGAAGTGAAGGAAGCGACATCCAAGGACATCTATTATGTGCTTGCATCGATTGCCAATGAAGAGATAAAACAGCAGTGGTTTCAAACTCGCAAAAGCTATCGGGATGGCAAGCATAAAGAAGTCTATTATTTATCGATGGAATTTTTAATCGGCAGAATGCTTGCAAGTAATCTTTTAAATTGTGGCATGCTCGATACAGCGAAGGAAGCTTTGCAAGAGCTTGGTCTTGATCCAGAAGATGTTTTTGCTGAAGAGCATGATGCTGCGTTAGGAAATGGTGGTTTAGGACGTCTTGCAGCATGCTTCTTAGATTCCTTGGCATCGTTAAAATTTCCTGGTCATGGATACGGGATTCGCTATCGTTATGGGTTATTTGAGCAGCGTATTATCCACGGCAACCAGGTTGAATTGCCGGATTACTGGCTGAAAAATCCATATCCGTGGGAAACGAGAAATGAGGAAGAAGCAGTCGTTATTCAATTCCATGGTGATGTACATATGTTTAAGAAAAATGATGGCTCACTTGAATTTGAATACCGGAATACAGATAAGGTAATGGCAGTTCCGTATGATATTCCGATTGTCGGTTATAAGAACGATACAGTAAATACGTTACGTTTGTGGAGTGCTGAAGTAATTCATCAAAATAATGGGGATGGCTTGCTGGAAGAAAATAAGGAATATTATCATGACCTTGATCATCAGCATTCCATTGAACAAATATCAGGATTTTTATATCCTGATGATTCTAGTTATGAGGGAAAAGAGCTGCGTTTAAAGCAACAATATTTTTTAGTGTCTTCAAGTATTCAGAATATCTTAAAGCATTTTAAACGAAATCATCACTTACCACTTAGTCGTTTGGCAGAAAAAGTAGTTATTCAAATTAATGATACACATCCAAGTTTGGCCATTCCAGAATTGATGCGGATTCTAATGGATGATGAAGGCTTTAGTTGGGATAATGCTTGGGCAGTAACGACGAAAGTAATTGCTTATACGAATCATACTACATTGAGTGAGGCTTTAGAGACGTGGACGGAGGAGATGATACAAAATCTTTTACCGAGAATTTATATGATTATTGATGAAATCAACGAAAGGTTTTGTAAAGGCATCTGGTTTGATCATGAGGAGTTAAGGGATTCCATACCCGATTTAGCGATAATTGCACATGGTCGCGTCCATATGGCAAGACTGGCAATTGTTGGAAGCTTTAGTGTCAATGGAGTAGCACGAATTCATACAGAAATCCTGAAGAAAAAAGAAATGAAAAACTTTTACACCTTGTATCCAGAGAAATTTAATAATAAGACAAATGGAATTACCCATCGTCGTTGGTTATTGCAGGCGAACCCAAAGCTTGCTAGTTTGATAACAGACATAATTGGACCGCAGTGGGTGAAGCGGCCAAAGCAGCTGATTAGTTTGTTAAAGTACTCGAATGATAATGCTTTGTTGGAGAAATTCGACCATGTAAAGCACGAGAATAAAAAAGTGTTAGCGAATTATATTCATCAGCATTTAGGAATCACGGTGGATGAGCGATCGATCTTCGATGTGCAAATCAAACGGCTGCATGAATATAAGCGTCAGCTGTTAAATATTTTTCATGTGATTTATTTATATAACGAGCTGAAGGATAATCCGAACCAGAATATTACACCACGAACATTTATTTTTGGGGCTAAAGCAGCTCCAAGCTATCATTTAGCGAAGGAAGTTATTAAATTAATTAATACGGTAGCTTCTATTGTAAATTATGATCCGGATGTAAGGGATCGATTAAAGGTCATTTTCCTGGAGAACTATAATGTGAGCCTTGCAGAAAAGATTATTCCGGCTGCTGACATTAGTGAACAGATTTCAACCGCGAGTAAAGAAGCATCTGGAACGGGCAACATGAAGATGATGATGAATGGGGCTCTGACATTAGGTACAATGGACGGAGCGAACATTGAAATTCATGATTTAGTCGGTGATCAGAATATGTTTATTTTTGGACTGACAGCGGATGAAGTGTTGGATTATTATCAGCACGGTGGCTATCATGCTCGAGATCTATATAATACAGATGATCGAATCAAGCGAATTTTAGATCAGTTGAATCAAGGGGAGTTCGGTGTGCATAATATCGAATTTAAGGATATTTATTACAATATTCTATACCACAATGATCCGTATTTTGTACTTAAGGATTTTGAACCGTACTTGGAGGCACATGAGCTTATTGAACGGGCTTACCGGAATCGAAATACGTGGTTGAATATGAGTGTTACAAATATAGCTTACTCGGGAAAATTCTCAAGTGATCAGACGATTCAGGAGTATGCAACGGAGATATGGAAAATTAAAAAGGTATAGTAAAACCGGGCTGAGTTGCCCGGTTTCTCTATTGACGTGACTTTACATTGCTCACTTACGAACTTGTATCCGATTTAAGTTGAAATCTGGAAGTCCAATCTAGAGAGAATACGATCCGATTTGGGAAAAATACGGTCCAATTCAGGAAGAATACAAGCTAAAATACGATCTAATTATTGAAATTTACGATCTAAGCCTCTACTTTGCTTGGTCTGTTATTCAGAACAGCATCATCAGTCAATTGCTCAACAGCTTCAGGTGTATATCCAAGCTCTGTTAAAACTTCTTTATTATGCTGTCCAAGGAGTGGGGCAGGCTTCACAAGTTGTCCAGGTGTTTCGGAAAATTTAGCTGGGAATCCAAGCGTTTTCATGGAACCGACAACCGGATGTTCATAATCCAAAATCATGTCACGTGACTTAATCTGTTCGTTATTTAATGTTTGATCATAGGATAAGATTGGGCCAGATGGAATTCCATGCGTATCTAATAGATCGAGCCAGTAGTCACTGGATTCAGTTGTTAGAACTTGTTCCATTACCGCTTCAAGTTCTGCTGCATTTTCTGCCCGTATACTGTTTGTTAAAAAACGTTGTTCTTCTATCCATTCCGGTTTTTTCAAAACATGACGACATAAATTTTCCCATAACTTTTGGTTTCCTGCTCCGATTAGAATAAAGCCATCTTTCGTCTTAAAGCCTTGATAAGGTGCAGATACACGGTGTGCAGTGCCGTTCCGGCGTGCAACCTCACCTTTACCAAAGTAAGCAGCAGCTTCCCAAACCGTCCAGGCTAGTCCAGAGTCGACGAGTGAAATGTCGATATACTGGCCTTTTCCCCCTTTTAGTCGGTGGATATAGGCAGTAAGTATCGATTGAATAGCTGTTTCTGCTGCAGCAATATCATGAATGGCGATCCCAACTTTAGCAGGGTTTCCTGACCTTTCGCCGGTCATATCGATTAAACCAGAAAGGCCTTGCGCCATAATATCAAATCCGCCCTTATTGCTGTATGGTCCGGTTTGTCCATAACCAGAGATGGAGCAATAGATAAGATTTGGGTTAATTTCTTTTAACGTGTCATAATCAATGCCTAGCTTCTTTGTTACACCTGGACGATAGTTTTCTACAAAGACATCCGCGTCTTTGATAAGATCATATAAAACTTGTAAACCTGCTTCATTTTTCAAGTTGACACACATGCCTCTTTTATTCCGGTTGACCATCATATACATATAGCTTTCTTCATTGATATATGGTCCCATTGTGCGTGTATCATCGCCAATTGGATATTTCTCTACTTTAATGACATCGGCACCCATGTCACCTAATACCATCGTACAGTAGGGTCCTGCTAAAACCTGAGATAGATCAACCACTTTCATGCCTTTTAATGCTTGTTCCATTGGATGCCCACTCCTTAAGATTGTTATGCTATCGTTGCTAGTTTTTTACAACATGTATATGACGAGCTTGCTTCACATTAGCTGCTCCAGAAAGTGCGAGTGAAACTTTTGTCTCTTGAATGAAGTTTTCGAGTACTTTTTCGACACCGGTTTGTCCAGCGATTGCTAGCCCATATACGTAAGGTCTTCCATATAATACCGCATCAGCACCTAGTGCGAGAGCTTTGACAACATCTGCTCCGCGACGAATTCCACTATCAAGTAAAACAGGGAGTTCTCCACTTACTTCTTTTGCAACCGCTGGAAGTGCATCAATACTAGAAATAACTCCATCCAGCTGACGGCCACCATGATTGGAAACAATAATGCCGTCGACACCACTTTCGATTGCAAGTCTTGCATCAGATGGGTGTAAGATACCCTTCAATAAAATTGGTAGGGATGTACGCTTTTTCAGCTCAGCTACATGTTTCCAATTGAGTGTAGGATGATAAATATTTTGCAATATCTCTTGAATCACAGAGTCGTGATCATCATGTGCCAGAGTAGATAAGAAGACGTTATCCGTAATGTAATTTGCCTTTCCATAACCTTCTCTTAGAGGAGAGAAACGATTTCGCATATCTTCTTCCCGCCAGCCAAACATAAATGTATCAATCGTCAAAACAATTGCTTCATAACCAGCTTCTTCCGCTCGTTTTACCATACTGTACGAAATATTTTCGTTATTGGACCAATAGAGCTGGAACCATTTTGGACTTTTGGCAGATGCAGCAGCTACTTCCTCAATGGAGTAGCTGGACACCGTACTTTGAATATATGGCACATGGTATTTTGCAGCTGCCTTTGCTACTGCGATCTCTGCATCCTCATGTGTTATTTTTAACATTCCGACAGGTGCAAGCAGAAATGGATGTGCGTAAGTACGGCCAAATAGTTCAATGCTCGTATCAGCGACAGACACATCGTTTAAATATTTAGGAACAATTGAATACTTTTCAAAGCTAGCGATGTTTTTTCTTAATGTTTCTTCACCACCAGCACCAGATCGGGTGTAACCAAATGCAGCTGTATCGATTTTACCTTTAGCCGCTGCTTCTAATTCCTCTGCGCTAAAAGGGAATACTTCGGATGAAACGATGCTTTCGATAAATGAGTCATTTTTCTGTACGGTTGTCATTCGTGTCACACCTTTATAAGAAGTTTGGTTTTCGTTTCTCTAAGAAAGCTTGTATGCCTTCCACATAATCATCCGAGCTGTAGGATTCCAGAATGAGATTTGAAATAGCATCGGTTTCTGTATTATCTCCATCTATAATAGCTTGAATGACTTGTTTAATACCTGCGTTTGCTACTGGGGATTTCTTAAGGATTTGTTTAGCGAAATTAGAAACGTCTTCCTCAATTTCCTCAGGAGCACATACATAGTCAATTAAGCCAATTTCCTTACCTTCTTCTGCGGTGATCAGCTTTGCTGTATAAAGCAATTCTTTTGTTTTAGAAGGACCAATTAAATTAAATAGTCGTTTTGTACTTGTCAGATTATACACAATACCGATGTTTGCAGAAGTAATCCCGAGCTTACTCCCTGACGTTGCAAATCGGAAATCACATGCATTAGCAAGCTCCAGACCTCCGCCGATAGCCAGCGTTTGAATCATGGCAATTGTTGGTCTTGGAAATCGATATAGCTTTTCAATTGCCCCTAGTGCAAAGTCATTATACGCTTTTGCCTTTTCTGCATGTAAACGAACTTCTAGAAATTCTGTAATATCTGCGCCTGCAGAGAAAGCTGTTTCATCAACACCACGGACAATGAGGAGATTTATGGCGTTATCTTGTTTGAGTTCATCTAGTAATACTTCTAATTTTTGGAACATAGCGAGTGAAAAACAGTTCTTCTTTTCAGGGCGATTAATAGTAATCGTTGCAATCGCACCATGTTTTTCAATATAAAGATCATTTGACATGCAAAAAACCTCCAAGTAGTGTGTGTTCAAAAAGGAGGATGAGAAGGTCCGAAATCGGCTAAGGTCGCAATGTACTGGGGCTGTGATTACTAGCCCATCGAAAAGCTTTGCTGCGACACCGACATTAGGACGTCCTGTGCGTCGAAGTTCCTTGTTCTCGATGCATCATTCTCACCGGACCTTTTGAACCTGCTATACTAATCTTTTTTCAAACGTGCTGCGAGTCTATTACCAAGCGATTGAATTCCTTGAACGAGAATAATAAGAATAAAGACAGTCGCATACATAACATCAACTTCATATCGTAAATGGCCGAATCGATATGCCAGATCCCCAAGTCCACCTGCACCAACAAGACCAGCCATTGCAGTAGCCCCGATTAGGCTGACGGTTGCAATTGTTAATCCTAAAATAATGGAAGGGCGTGCTTCACGGAGCATCACATTCCAAATAATTTGCCTTGTTTTAATACCCATCGCTTTGTATGCTTCGATTATACCGTTATCTACTTCCAACAAGGATGTTTCTAATAACCTTGCTATATATGGTGCTGTGTAGATAACAAGCGGAACAATTACCCCTTGTACACCAATCGTTGTTCCTACTAGGAATTTTGTGAATGGTAAAATAAAGAACAATAGAATAATAAATGGGATCGAACGAACAACATTTATGAATAAGTTGAGCAGCTGATAGATAAATCTATTTGCTAATGCTTGACCAGGGCGTGTAAGGACTACGAGAATTCCTAATGGAACTCCAATTAATATTGCAAAAAACAATGAAATAATGACCATCTGGAAAGTCTCAATGACAGACTGCCCGATAATTGGCAGCCATTCTTGGATGAATGCTTCCATGTTATTCTCCCTCCACTTCTTCTGTTGCGACACCTTGTTCGTTTAGGAATTGCAAGGATGCATTGATTTGTTCTGGTTCACCAACAAGGTGAATGACTAAGTTTCCAACGATGCCATTCTTTAGTTCCATAATGTTTGCCGTTAGAATATTTGGTTCCACATTAAATTTTTGACTTACCTGTGAAAGTAGAGGCTGTCCTGTGTTTTCACCGATAAATGTAAGTCTTGTAACAGTGCCATTCAGCTTCAATTGAGAAATAAGTGATGCTGATAATTTACGTTGGGAAATGGTATCTAAGAATTTCTTCGTCGTATGCTTACGTGGGTTGGTGAACAGTTCTATGCTTGAGCTCTGTTCGATGACTTCACCTTTTTCAAGCACGTACACATAATCGCATATTTTTTGGATTACATTCATTTCATGGGTAATAAGTAAAATCGTTATTCCGAGATCTTCATTAATTTTTAGAAGCAAGTCGAGAATCGAGTTTGTTGTTTCTGGGTCAAGAGCGCTTGTTGCTTCATCACTGAGAAGTATTTCTGGTTCTTGTGATAATGCTCTAGCAATAGCGACCCGTTGCTTTTGCCCACCAGATAGTTGAGAAGGATAGCTGTTTTGCTTTTCTGCTAAATCAACAATCTTCAAGTATTTTTCAACACGCTTCTTCACTTCCTGTTTATCATAGCCAAGAAGTTTTAATGGAGTTGCGATATTGTCATAAACTGTTGCAGTTTTTAATAGATTGAAGTGCTGAAAAATCATTCCAACCTTCTGCCGCGTCTTTCGCAGTTTTTCTGGTGGCAGGGAGGTCAATTCGGTTCCGTTGATTGAGACACTTCCGTTCGTAGGCTTTTCAAGTAAATTGACAAGCCTAATTAATGTACTTTTCCCCGCACCACTATAACCAATTACGCCGTGGATTTCTCCTTTTTTAACATGAAGGTTAACATTATTTACAGCTGTTACGTCCCCATTTTTAGATGGGAAAACTTTCGTGATGTTTTCTAATTTGATCATCTAACCTACATTCCTTTCGAAAAAGAATGCTGCTCCAGTAGTCGCAACATTCTTTTGTTAAAATACTGAAGTATAAAATTTGGCTGAATTATTTCTACGCCTAACATCGGCATACGCCTAAAGGGGCATGTTTCCTTTTAGATGAACTTGACTTCCGCCCATAGAAGAGAAAGTCATAGATCATCTTATACTTTGGAGTGAATCTCCTCCGTAAGAATGTTCGACAGGCAGAACCATCCCAAAGTTCGGGGCACAGTCGGTATGTCGATAACCGGGCGCTTCCGCTTTTATTTACTTATTCATCCCAGCTTGGAATTACAGAGCCTTGAAATTCTTCTTCAATAAATGCTTTCACTTCATCAGATTGGTATGCTTCAACGAATTTTTTAACGACTGGGTCATTTTCATTTTCAGCACGTACAACGATATAGTTTATATATGGAGAATTGGTGGATTCTAATAGAATTGAATCTTCTTTTGGACTAATACCTGCTCCTAAAGCGAAATTCGTATTAATTGCAGCTGCATCGACTTCGCTAAGTTGATTTGGAATTTGTGCTGCATCTAATTCAATGAATTCCAGGTTTTTCGGATTATCTACAACATCATGAATGGAAGCTGTCTCTTTCTTGTCTTCTTCCAACGTAATAATCCCGGCTTCTTCCAAAATAAATAGTGCGCGACCACCGTTTGTTGGGTCATTTGGAAGGCCAAATGTTGCACCATTCGGAATATCATCGATGCTCTCATATGTTTCAGAGTAAACACCCATTGGGTTTAAAATAGTTTTACCAACCGGCACTAAACTTGTCCCATGATCCTCATTAAATTGATCTAAGAATGGCTCATGCTGATAACTGTTCACATCTAAGTCGCCTTCAGATAATGCGGTATTCGGTAGGACATAGTCAGAGAATACTTTTAGTTCCACCTCAAGTCCGTTTTCAGCAGCAACATCAGCAGCAGCTTCTACAATTTGTTCATGCGGACCAGCAGTAACACCAACCACTATTTTATCCTCATTTAGTGCGTCGGTGCTGCCAGAGGCGTCATTACCACAAGCAGCTAGTACTCCAGCTAATAAAATAATTGATAACACAATTCCAAATTTTTTCATTTTGTTACCCCCTGTAATATAGTAAACTTGCTGATAATTAAATAGCCTCTCTTTAAAAGAAAGAGAGGCTTGTATATATACAGAGGTCCTCTCTCATCTTTCAAAACGTTATGTTTTGCAGGATTTAGCACCTTTCTATGCTGTAACATAAAAGGTTGCCGAGCTTCATCGGGCCAGTCCCTCAGCTACTCTTGATAAGAGATGTAGTCTATTCAATTCTATTTATTTAAATTAACGTATAATTCTAATTCAGTCAATACTTATTTTATTTATTCTTGCATTTCTTTTGGGACTCCCCTTATTATTGAGATAATTAGAATTTTCAGTTTCGTGAGTGGGAGAGATGAATTGTGTCATTGTGTCGTGCACATTTTGCAAAAGGGAAAGCAGGAACAGTTCTTGCGGCTAGGTTATTAGCAGAAACGGATCTTCTAACCGGAATTGAGCGGCTATGTCAAGAAAATGATATTGAATCGGCTGTAATCAGCAGCTGTTTTGGCAGCTTTAAGAAAGCCGGTTATTTATATTTAATAGCAAATAGTGAATCAAAAGTTGGTGCTGGCTATGGAGATTTGCAGGTAAGACAAGGACCAATTGAGTTTTTACAAGGGACTGGGGTTGTATGTCAGCGTGATGGTGACTATGATATTCACTTTCACGGTACGATGTGTGATCAAGAAGGAAATGTTTTCGGCGGTCATCTTGTAAAAGGGGAAAACCCCGTTATTACAGTAGACCTTGTACTTACGGCTATTGAAGGGATGAGCTTCAATCGAAAGTACGATGAAGAGACAGGCGGGAATCAGTTTTATCCTGTAGAGCATGGAAAGAACGTGACGTATAACCTATCGAAAAATTGAAGCTGGGACATACAAAAGTGTTTAATGTTAAAGACGAACGATGCATAAGCTTAGCGCAGGAATTATACGTAGACTCCAGCGGGAGGTAAGGCATAGGTGAGACACCGTAGTGCGATAGCGCAAGGGGGGATCACCAGCCACCACTGGATGCGCGAATTATATTTCCAGAGCGAGTTATTTGCACCAATCATGTTCGGTTTTTATTTCATAAAAATACTTTTGTCCCAGCCTCAGTGGCCGAACAAGAATGAACCATAAAAGGGGATCTTAATCGAGCTATAACTTTACGATCACCTTTTATGAGTTGGTTATTTAGGGAAAATATTAAGTTTTTCAATACGCTGAATAGCTTCCTTGATACGCTGCTCTTCAACGAGCAAGCCAATTCGGATATACCCCTCACCAAATGATCCGAAACCATTTCCGGCAGCTACTGCCACATCTGCTTTTTCTAGCAGAAAATCAGCGAATGTTTCACTTGTAAAACCATCCGGAACTGGCAGCCAGGCAAAGAAGGATCCTTTTGGAGCCTCGACTTCCCAGCCGATTCGTTGACATTCAGCTATTAATGTATTTCTGCGACCTTCGTAAAGTGCAACTAACGCTTCAACACATGCTTGGTCATCTGATAACGCGACAGCTGCAGCATGCTGGACAGCTGGGAAAATACTAACAAATAAATGATCCTGTAATAGATTAATTGCCTCTATCATTTCCTTGTTGCCTACTGCAAATCCGACACGCCAGCCGGCCATATTATACGTTTTCGAAAGCGTATAAAGTTCAATTCCAACATCCTTTGCACCTTCTGCCTCCAAAAAGCTAATTGGTTTATTCCCGTCAAAACCAATTGCTCCATAAGCAAAATCATGTACGACTCCAATGGAGTGCTCTTCGCCCAGCTTCACCGTTTTTTCAAAAAAGGCTTTCGAAGCAGTTGCACCTGTAGGGTTATTTGGATAATTTAAATAAAGAAGTTTTGCTTTATCTAAATGGCTAGAACTAAGACTATCATAATCTGGTAAAAAATTATTCTCTCGTAGTAATGGCATTGTTTCATGACGCACATTTGCCAATCCGACGCCTGATAGATAATCTGGATAGCCAGGGTCAGGCAGCAAAAGCAATTCACCGTCATTCATTAAAGCAAGCGGTAATTCTACTAATCCAATTTTTGTTCCAAATAAAATAGCAACCTCTGTTTCCGGATCCAAGTCAACGTTGTATTCTTTTTTATAGAAATCAGCTGCTGCCTGTTTTAATTCGGTTGTTCCGCGGAATGGGGAATATTTATGTGTAATCGGCTCTTGGGCAGATTGTTGCAATGCTTTAACGATGTGAGCAGGGGTTGGTTGATCGGGATTTCCCTGCCCTAGATTAATAACATCGCGACCTTCTGCATATGCTGCTGTAACTTTTTGAACGAGTGTTGCAAAAAATTGCGCAGGCAACCCTTTTAAACGATTCGAAAATTCCATTTGATATGACCTTCTTTACTAATAAGATGAATTGTTGAGTAAATTCTATAATCTTTTAATGGTTCTGTCTAGCAATGAAAAATTGTCGTATAAAAAACTATAGTGGCTAATCTGTTTGGATATTTTGAAAAATATCAAAAAATATTCTGTAATATATTGCATTTTTGTTAGGAAAATAGTATGATTATCAACATCAATCAATAGAACATGGCTCGAGTAAATTGTCGGAAAATTTTAATTAAATAGACGAGCTTAATTAGCGACGAGGGGGAACATTCGATGAATAATAAAATAACCTTTTCATCATATCTAGCAATCGGTTTTATGCTGTTTGCATTATTTTTTGGGGCTGGTAATTTAATTTTCCCAGCACAGTTAGGACAATATGCAGGGTCAAACATTTGGCCAGCAATTATTGGATTCTTAGTAACAGGTGTTGGATTGCCGTTACTTGGGATTCTGGCAATGGGCTTTTCAGGTAGTAGGAACCTTCAAGAATTATCTAGCAGAGTTCACCCTGTGTATGGTATTTTCTTCACGGCATTGCTCTATTTAACGATTGGCCCATTCTTTGCAGCTCCAAGAACAGGGACGGTGGCATATGAGGTTGGAATCGCGCCATTTATTAGCGAAGGTGCACAACAGACAGGTTTACTTGTTTTCACGATTCTATTCTTCGCGGTAGCACTTTTATTCTCATTATATCCAGGGAAAATAGTCAACAATGTAGGGAAAATATTGGCTCCAGCATTAGTTGTATTGCTTGTTATTCTGTTGTTGGTTGCTATATTCAATCCAATGGGTGCGATGCAGAACCCGCAAGAAGCCTATCAAGGTGGTGCATTTGTGACAGGTTTCCTGGAAGGCTATAATACAATGGATGCTTTAGCGTCACTTGTGTTCGGGATAATCGTAATTAACGCAATTCGTGCATTGGGTATTACCTCAAAAAGTGGAATTCTTTCTGCGACAGCAAGAACAGGGGTTATTGCAATTACGCTACTTGGGATTATTTATGTAGGAATTGCAATACTAGGAGCTACGAGTACAGAAACACTAGGTTTATTTGATACTGGTGGTCCAGTATTGAGTGGTGCTGCATCACATTATTTTGGAACGTTTGGATCTATTATGCTTGCAATCATGATCATCCTTGCTTGTTTAACAACAGCAATCGGGTTGATAACAGCCAATGCAGAGTATTTTAATACATTATTTCCAAAGCTTAGCTATAAGGTATTGGTTGTTTTCTTTAGTGTGTTAACATTTGTTGTTGCAAACTTTGGGCTCGCGAATATTATTACCTTCTCGATTCCGGTTTTAATGTTCCTATATCCATTGGCAATTGTATTAATGCTTTTGACATTTGTATCTCCACTATTTAACCATGCTCGTATGGTTTATGTAGCAGCGATTGCAGTTACATTCTTAATTAGTATATTTGATGGTTTAGTGGCACTTTGTGATTCGCTAGGAATAGATAATTTCAGCTGGATGAACCCGGTATTAAACTTTTATGAATCAGTTCTGCCATTCTATAATCAAGGGCTGGGCTGGTTGCTCCCCGCAGCGATTGTTATTATTATTACAGGTATTATTGCTAAAGTAGTTAATGTAGGATCAACACAGGAAGTCTAATAATGAAATGAAAACCCGAATCCCCTAAAATGGGATTCGGGTTTTTGTATGTAGAGCTGGTTTTGGACAGATGGCCAGAGCAGGCAGTAGAAAGAAGTGCACACCTGAAGTAAATGAATGCTCCGAATCAAGTGCGAATTTGTATTACAATTGAGTCTGATTATTAAACCAAAAGCGAATCACCATAGCTGTGAGTATCGATGAAGCCAGATTGAAATCGTTTGGTATAATTAAAAAGCATCCAGTGTACGAAGCCAATTTTCATTCATGACAGCAGAGAGAGTTTCGGTATCCCTCTTTTCCATTAACTCAATAATTTTCCAGTGGTCATTAATCGAATTGTTAGTCAGTACAATGGAATTATGGAAAAAGAGCCTTCGTACATGTGCTTGTAAGGAATCAAGTATTGCTTGTATATATGTATTGCCTGCTGTATCAACAATAATTTTGTGAAATTGCTCGTCAACCTTCAAGGCAGAATAGTAATTTTCTGACTGAATCGCGTCGGAAAATTGCTGATTTGTCTTTTTAAGTAATTCCAACGTTTCCTGAGTCAAATTTGTAACAGCTAACTCTGCAGATAATGCCTGTAATGCAGCTAGAGGTGGAAGAATGTCATTAATGGACTCCTTTTCTATCTCTGTAACCTGTGTTGCCTTACCAGGATACATTTTTACAAAGCCTTGGAATTCCAGCAATTGCAAGGATTCGCGAATTGGCGTCCTACTGACACCTAACGCTTTAGCAAGCTCCGTGTCATTTAATTTTTCACCTGGAAGTAAGGTTCCGTCAATAATCCACTGTTGAAGCTGGTTGAATGCGTTTTTCTTTGCAGATAAGCGAACAGGTTTTAAGTGATTCGTTGGTATTGGCAATGCAGTTCACACCCTCCAGAAGAAATTTAAAAGCTTTAATCAATAGTATACATGAAAATTCCTCATTTTGGAATATGCAATATATCGCAGGTGAAAAAATCCTGAATCAACCGCCATAACTATAAATAAGTGAGCAGACAATTTAATGCAGCCTGCTCACTCATTTTTATTCAGTATGCTCTTTACGAAAGTTGTCCAATCAACTACCCTTGGAATATCTTGCAAGTGGCGGTTATAGCTTTGGTCTTTTACATAGACCTTGGTAGTGCTGTTTCGCAATGTTTCAAGTACGACTGGTTTATCATCTATATAATAATCTAGTTCAAGCTGGTTGATGATATCCAGCTTTTCTTCATCTTGCATACCATAGAAAAATCGACTATCATCAACAGGGAAGCCTTGCTGTTGCATCCAGGCTTTCGTTCGTTCGCCATGTTCCTTTGGTCTAGCGGTAATATAGTAAACCTCGTGACCAGCCCGGGTAAGTGTATGTAATGCTTCTACAGCACCCGGGAAAATCGGGCATGATGTATAATAGATTTCTTCCAAGGAGCTGTTCCACATTTCTTTTCCTTCGTCGTTCGATAGTCCAAATGCTTCATGGATTTCTACACTTGAAATGTTTTGAAAGACATCGATGCCGACCGTTTGCTTCAATTTTTTATTATAGAGATGGAAGGCATGCTCCCGTAAATTAATGAGTGTATCATCAATATCAAAACCAAATTTCACCTTATCATTCCTTAGTTATTCATTATCGTAGTTCGGGTAACCGATAAATTTAAAATCCTGACCAATCCGCTGAATGTCGGTATTAATTAAATTCACGGCATCGGTCATTTGATCGATACCCGTTCCTTCTAAAAAGGTTGGTGCATTTTTGCCACCAATTAGCTTCGGTGCAAAATAGAGGATAACTTTGTCGACAAGCTTATTCTCCAGAAACGTGGCATTTATATTGCCGCCACCCTCAATAAATAGAGAAGAGATCCCTTGTTCACCAAGCCTCGTTACAACTTCAAGTGGATTTACATGTTCGATGCCACTTGTTTCTGCAACAATTACATTTAAATCCTCTAACATTTTCCGTTTCTCTTTGTCATAGCGCTGACTAGTAAAAATAATTGTTTTTGCTTGTTTGTCCGTAATAACCTGAGCTTCCAGGGGAATTTTTAGGCTGGAATCCATAATGACACGAATGGGGTTTCTGCCATTTTGAATTCGTGCAGTTAGTGCAGGATCATCCTTGAGCACGGTATTAATACCAACAAGGATAGCCATATTTTCGCTTCGCAGCTGATGAACATCCTGCCTTGATTCCTCAGAAGTTATCCATTTGCTGCTAAACATATGGGAAGCTACTTTTCCGTCTAAGGTGATTCCGGCCTTTAAAGTGACAAATGGTTTTCTCGTCACAATGTATTTATTGAAAACCTCATTCATCTTACGTGCTTCGTCTTCCATCACACCGGTAATTACTTCGATCCCTGCATCTTCTAAAATTTTTACACCATTCCCGGCAACAATCGGATTTGGATCGAGTGTTGCAATGACAACCTTTTTAATTCCAGCTTCAGCGATTGCGACTGCACATGGACCAGTTCTCCCATGATGGGAACAAGGTTCAAGTGTTACATAAATAGTACCGCCCTTTGCCTTATCGCCAGCCATTCGCAAAGCGTTTATTTCAGCATGGGCTTCGCCTGCCTTAAGATGTGCTCCAACACCAACGATACGATTATCATTAACGATGACAGAACCAACAAGGGGGTTGGGGTCTGTTTGTCCTTTCATGGCTTGGGCATTTTTTAAAGCGAGATCCATATAAAATGCATCGTTAGTCATTCAAGCAAGTCCTTTCTTCTTTGAGATGACCGGATTTTGTAATCTTCGTTTGCAAGTATTTTTCGTTGTACTCCGAAACATCTCCCCAAAGCGGTGTGCGCCCAGATACATGCATGCCAGCATTCTCCAATGCTTCCAGCTTTAATGGATTATTTGTAATTAACGTTACTGGTTTTGTGCGTAAAGTTTTTAGAACACGAATAGCATCATCATAGTTTCTTGAGTCATTCACGAATCCAAGCTGTTCATTAGCTTCTACTGTATCATAGCCGTTTTCCTGCAGCACATAAGCCATTGCTTTGCTAAATAGTCCAATACCTCTTCCTTCATGATTCGCTAAATAGAATAATGCACCAGTCCCGTGCTCTTTAATTTTCTTCAAGGATTCCTTTAATTGGAAGCCGCAGTCGCAACGCTTACTGCCAAAAATATCCCCAGTGTGGCAAATGGAGTGCATACGGATTAGCGCATCGTCTGCATTCTTAAAGTCTCCATAAACGAGGACGCTGGATTGCTGAAATTCTGCCAGGTTTGCGGTAGATAGTTTATCTATTATCTTTTGGTAATCCTCCGTAATTTCCTCGCAATTCAACCAACAGTACCACTGAAAGACAACAGTCTCTCCATATAAATTCACCGGAAGCTGGATTGGTCCTACTAAATATATAGCTCGATCCTCAGATCGTATTAATTCAATTTTATCTTTTAAAATAGAAAAAGCTTTTGATTCTAGGTTTATTTGTCCCATTGTAAAATCTCCTTTCACTCTCATTTAGTATAATTAAAAAAGGCTCTAGCTTCAATTTTATTTCCTTGGATTATATTTATTTAATACTTTTCACTTCCTTGTGAAATTGGATTGTATCGATTAGTATATGCAAACTCTGTAATAGATGTCATTTACTTTGCCTTTTTTCTTTAACTGAATTCATACGATGCTTATACAGTATTTTTAAGTAAATGGACAAGTATAAAGTTTTCGAAAGTAGTTGGTCATAATGTTTCATATGTCGAAAAATGGGGATATTATAGGAATAGTAAGACAAATATTTAGGAGGAGATAAAATGGTAGAATTACGAGATTCTAAGTATGGAAAAGAAGTATTTATTGAAGAAAATCCATTATCTAGGTGGTTATTTTCCAATACAAAGTCCGCTTGGATTTGGCTAATATTACGTGTTTATATTGGCTATACATGGGTTACTTCTGGATTTGGTAAAGTAACGGACGATGCTTGGACTGGATCTAATGCCGGAGTTGCCCTTGAAGGCTACATGACGGGTGTAATGTCACTTGCTGAAGAAGGTGGAGTAGCGGGGTGGTATGCTTGGTTCTTGGATTCGGTTATCATTCCGAATGCAAGCATATTTTCTTACATCGTTGCTTGGGGAGAATTGTTAGTTGGAATTGGATTAATTGTCGGTTTCTTAACTGGAATTGCTGCTTTTTTTGGTGCACTTATGAATATTTCATTTTTACTTGCAGGTACAGTTAGCTCAAATCCAGTAATGCTCCTAATTGCAATGCTATTGGTGTTAGCATGGAAGGTTGCTGGCTGGTATGGTGTTGATCGCTGGGCATTGCCAAAGCTTGGAACTCCATGGAGTATAAGGCGCAAATAACGAATAGCTTTTTAAACAATCAAACGGTTAGGTCAAATTGGCTTAGCCGTTTTTTCTATCAATAGAGTTATTTGGATTTAGAAAAGTGTTTTTCAGCTTAATAAGAATGATTATGATAAATGGAACTATTTCCTTCTGCATAACGTATAACTACATATAATAATGCAAGAGGATGATTTAATAATGAAAGATTATGAAATGAAAGCATATGAAGAGGTCCAGGCTTGGCGATTAAAGATTATGAAGCGGTCTGGGATGTTCAATAAGTTATCTAAACAGGCACAAAATAAAATAAATAGTTGGATTCCAGAGAAAGTACATGGGATTGTTACAGATAGTATTAAACATATGGTTAAGGCAACGTTGGTCGGCTCAAATTGGACGACGAAAAAACAGCTCGCAATAACTGGCGGTCTTGCTGAACGGGACGAGCTGCTAAGAGAAAAACATACCTCGTATCGCAAAACAGCAGTAATAGAAGGTGCGGGAACCGGAGCTGGCGGCATTTTGCTTGGAGCTGCGGATTTTCCATTGCTGTTGACCATTAAAATGAAATTCCTTTTTGAAGCAGCAGCAGTTTATGGGTTTGACACGAGCAAGTATGAAGAACGTTTATTTCTTCTTCATATTTTTCAGCTTGCGTTCTCTAGTGAAGACAAGCGAAGAGAGACATTGTTTATTGTGGAGAACTGGGAGAATCAAAAGGATAAGCTTGTCGACATGGACTGGCGCGTATTCCAACAAGAATACCGGGATCATATTGACTTAATCAAGATGTTCCAATTAATTCCCGGCTTTGGGGCAATTGTCGGTGCCTATGCCAACTATAATTTAATGGATCAGCTTGCAGAAACGGCGATGAATGCGTATCGAATGCGGGTTTTAGAGTCGGGTGGCCCGTTGGATTATTAGATAAGTGGAGTTCATGTTATATAAAATAGTAATAATGGAAGATGGGGGAAGGGTTATGGAGCAGACACAGTATCCGATTTATACACCACCAAAGCATATTGTTTCAGCAGCAACAATAGTAATAAACGATCAACGTGAAATTTTATTAATTAAAGGACCTAGAAGAGGCTGGGAAATGCCTGGTGGACAAGTTGAGGAAGGGGAGCCTGTAAGAGAGGCTGCAATTCGAGAAACAAAGGAAGAATCCGGAATTGAAATAGAAATAATAAAGTTCTGTGGGATTTTTCAAAATGTAACAAAGTCAATTTGCAATACACTTTTTTTAGCTAAGCCAATCGGAGGCAAGTTAACGACCTCTCCAGAAAGCCTGGAAGTAGGATTCTTCCCAATAGAACAAGCTCTAGATAAGGTGACTTGGGATAACTTCAGACAACGGATTGAATATTGTTTGGATGAAAACATCCAACCATTTCTTATTGAATTTTAAAAGCTCAAGGTGCATGCCTTGAGCTTTTGTTCTGTGTCTTTTACGATTGTTTTTCCTTCTTGCCAACAATCCCATAAAAGAATAGCTTTGTAAGATCCTCTGATAAAGGAAGTAATGTATGAACAACATCATCACGCTGCATATATTCCTGAAACATTTGTAAATAAAATAATATGGCTTCATTTGATAACGATGGATCAATAAATCCTTGATTCTTTCCATCGTTTACAAACTCAATGAGTAATGGCAAGCCTTCCTTTAGATAAACCTCCTCCACATAGCTTTGCCCTGTTGCATAATCCTTTAGGAGATCTTGAAAAAATTTATTATTCATCGAATGGTTGGCCATGTTTTTTTCAAAGGAAATCATCTGTTTTATTTTATCTTCATAGGGAAGATTACTTGCAAGCAATACTTTCATTTCATCCCAGATCTGATCAACATAAAATTTAAAAACGAGATGGATTAAATTATTTTTGCTGTCAAAATAATTATATATTGTAACCTGTGACACGTTTGCCTCTTTCGCAATCTCTGCTATCGAAACCTTCTGAACACCATATTTCATAAATAATTCAAGTGCGGCTTCTAAAATGTCCTTTTTCTTTAATTCCCTGCGACGTTCAAATCCGTCCATATTGTTCACCTCATATGTAGTTTAATAAAAAATATGTAATAAAACAATAAACATCTTTCATAAATTGGTTGCATAAAGCATTTGTTTTGTATATTATGAACTATATAAGTTAAAATATTTCATAACTAAAAGAGGAGAATGAAATATGCCAATTTTAAAAGCGACAGGCTTAACGAAGCGATTTGGGAAATTTACTGCTTTGGATGGAGTAGATTTGGAATTAAATAAAGGTGAGGTATATGGGTTTATAGGACCAAATGGTGCAGGGAAATCAACGACAATCCGGATTTTACTCGGAATGTTAAAGGCAACTGCAGGGGAAGCACATATTTTTGGAAAAGACGTATGGAAAGATGCTGTTGAACTGCATAAAAAAATTGCATACGTTCCTGGAGATGTGAATCTATGGCCCAATTTAACAGGTGGTGAAGTAATTGATCTGTTTATGAAAATGCGAGGTGCTAAAAATCAAGGTAAAAAAGAGGCATTGATGGAACGGTTTAAATTTGATCCAACGAAAAAAAGTCGAACTTATTCGAAAGGGAACAGGCAGAAAGTTGCATTAATTGCTGCTTTTGCATCGAATGCGGATTTGTATATTTTAGATGAGCCAACATCAGGGCTCGATCCATTAATGGAGCGGATATTTCAAGAATGTGTGCAGGAAGCGAAAGATGCGGGGAAAAGTGTGCTGCTTTCAAGTCATATTTTATCAGAGGTAGAAAGGTTATGTGATCGAGTTGGGATTATTCGAGAAGGCAAAATTATAGAACGAGGGACATTAGATGAATTGCGACATCTCACTCGGACAAATTTAACAATTCAAACGAAAGAACTGATTACAAATCTGGAGGAATTCACAGGTATTCATAACTTGGAAAAAGAGGGGCACAATCTATCCTTCCAAGTTGATACAGAAGAGATGGATGCCATAATCCGCCATATTAGTCAATTTGGAATCGTTAAATTGGAAAGTGCACCTCCAACGTTAGAGGATTTATTTATGCGTCATTATCAAGGAGGGGAACGTGTTTCTTCTGAAATGGGAGGGCTCAGGTAATGTCGCAAAAGCTTTTTACCGGAACAGGTTATTTGACGAAATTAATGGTGCGGCAAAATCGCTTCAAGCTACTCCTATGGCTAGTTGGATTAATTGCAGTAACACTCGCAACAGCTGTGGCGTATCCCGATATCTACCCAGACGAACAATCGCGTGCTGCTTTTGTTTTAACGATGGAAAATCCGGCGATGATCGCAATGCTTGGAGTTGGTTATGAAGATTATGCAACCATTGGATCTTTATTTGCGCATGAAATGTTGCTTTTTACGACGATTGCAGTTGCAATAATGAATATTTTACTCGTCGGACGGAGTACACGAGCAGACGAAGAAGATGGTCGTGTAGAACTGATTCGTTCCTTGCCAGTTGGTCGTTTAGCGTACTTGAACGGAGCGGCGATTGTTGCAGTAGTAACGAATGTGCTAGTAGCCGTTTTGATTGGAACGGGCATCCTTTTGTTGGATATCGACGGCATGGCTGTACAAGGGGCCTACTTGTATGGAGCGACTCTAGGAGCGACAGGACTTGTTTTTGCAGGCTTTACCGCATTATTCGCCCAGCTTGCGGAAACATCAAGAGGTTCCACGATGCTTTCATTTGGAACTTTAATAGCGGCATATCTCGTCCGGGCAAGTGGAGATGTCAGCAGTGAGGCACTTTCACTCGTATCACCACTCGGCTGGACAGTAAGGACGGAAGTATTTGTAGAAAACCATTGGTGGCCAGTTTATGTCATGCTAGCTGTTGCGGTAGTGTTAGGGCTTGTAGCCTTTTATTTGAATGCGATTCGTGATTTGGAATCAGGATTTATTCCAGAACGAGCAGGTAAGAGGAGTGCATCCGTCTTTTTACAAACAACAATGGGGCTTGCTTTTAGACTGCAGCGAACAAACCTGATTGCTTGGGCAATTGGTATATTTTTGCTTAGTGCCTCATTCGGAGCAATTTTAGGGGATTTAGAAGTATATTTTTCCGATAATGAGTTTGTTCAAGCCTTTTTAGCTGAGGGAGATAATTCCATGATGGAACAGTTTATTGTCCTGCTTATGGCAATTATGGCATTGATTAGTACGGTTCCAGTTGTGATGACGGTGTTGAAGTTGAAAAGTGAGGAAAATAAGCATCTGACAGAAAATTATTATAGTCGTGCTGTTTCACGTTCGCGTGTACTGGGAAGCTATGTATGCCTTAGTATGATTGCAAGCTTTGTCATGCAGGCGCTTGTTGCGACAGGGCTCTGGTCTGTTGGCGTGATGGTTGTTGATGATGCGTTAGCATTTGATACAACGTTTGCTTCAGCACTTGTCTATTTGCCAGCAATGTGGATTTTAATAGGTCTGGCAGTCTTCTTTATCGGTATTGCACCAAAGGCAGCGAGTTTCACATGGCTTTATGTTATTTTTGGTTTTGTGGTGATTTATCTTGGCGATATTCTCGATTTTCCAGAATGGCTAAATAATCTTTCAGCCTTTCATCATACACCACAAATCCCAACAGAAGATATGGATTTTATGCGGGTTTTGATTTTAGTTGGTATTGCGATAGTGTTAACTGTGATTGGGTTTGTTGGTTATAATCGCAGGGATATTCAAGGGTAGTCTAAATTTAGTGATCGATTTAGAGCATTGCTGCAGTTAAGACAGGAAATGTTGAAGTTCTAAGTTAAATTCCTGAAGTTCACAATAAAATTGCTGAACGTTCAAAGTAGATCGGAAGCAAGACGCTGAATTTGGCATAAGTTTGTTCTTAGAACTTTAGGTATAGTAATTTATTCATGAAAATATCATCAGGTACTTTCCCGAAATGGAGAACACTTTTAAAGGGTTAAAAGTAAAGTACCAACAGTGAAGAGACCAGAGATACTTTTAATTTTGAATGCATAATAAGATAAGGCTTCTAGTTTAAGAGCTGGAAGTCTTTTTTCTGTAATGTAAATTTATAAAACAGTACCTTGCAATGTACAGTACCGTGTGGTATATTTTTCTGTAGAGGTACTTGTTATAAGTCAGTACTATATAATGAATAGTACTAGTTAGAGAGATGAGGTGTCATGTAATCAATGAACGTCCAATTTAAAAAAGGTGTATTAGAGCTGTGTGTTTTAGTTTTGCTTGATAAAAAAGATCGTTATGGGTATGAGCTTGTGCAAAAAATTTCGGATCAGATTGATATCTCTGAAGGGACTGTGTATCCCCTTCTAAGAAGATTAACGAAGGAAGGCTATTTTACAACATATCTAAAGGAATCAACAGAGGGGCCACCGCGTAAATATTATAAGCTAACGGATAATGGAAGAATATATTACCAAGAGTTACTCCAGGAATGGAGAGAGTTTACGAACGGAGTAAATCAATTAATTAAAGAAGGTGATTTGGATGAATAAAGAACAATTTTTTGCGAAATTAAATGCCCCTTTAAAAAAGCTTCCTGCTCAAGAGAGAGAGGATATTTTGCAAGACTTTGAGGAACATTTTGCAATGGGATTTGAGGAAGGAAAAACGGAAGAACAAATTGCAGATTCGCTAGGTTCGCCACAGCAAATTGCGAAAGATTTAGTAGCGACCTACCATGTGGAAAAGGTAGAAGAAACTGCGACGACAGCGAATATATTTCGTGCAGTTTGGGCTTTGATCGGGTTAGGATTTTTCAATTTGGTCATTGTGCTGGGGCCATTTATTGCATTGGCAGCACTGATAGTCTCCGGTTGGGCGGTCACCGTTGCTTTTATTGGTTCTCCATTACTTGTCATGATAAATACGGTAATGTATCCAGAGGCATTCCAGTTTTTTGATTTATTTTTCTCCGTTGGATTGACAGGTCTTGGATTGTTCATTGGTGTTGGAATGTATTTTGCAACTCGTGCAGTGACAAACGGATTTGTTCGGTACTTGAAATTTAATATGCGCATTGTTAAAGGAGGAATGAAAGATGCTTAATGTAAAAAAAATAGCTGTAACTGCACTAGTCTTGCTGTTAGTTGGTATCATCGGAACAATCTTCACAGTTGGATCCATTGCTGAAACGACTGTCCCAGAAACAACTGAATTACATGAAGAGAATTATGATGACATTGTTATTCAGACAAATAATGCTGTAGTAGAAGTTTTACCGACAAGTGACGAATTTACAACGGTTGAATTTATTGGAAACAGTGAAAACAATCAGAAGTATGAAGTTAAAGCAGATGTAAAAGAGGATACGCTTGCTGTTAATGTGAAAGAAAGATGGTATAAATTTTTTAACTTTGATTTTTCAATTCAATCTCCAAAATTGACAGTTTATGTTCCGGAAAAAACATATAATTCCATTCAAGTCGAAACAGATAATGGACGTGTCGATGCTAATGGTTTGGAAGCCAATGACATCCGTATATCATCGAACAATGGGCGCGCGAATGCGAGTGAATTAGATGTAAAGGAATTGCACGTAACAACGAACAATGGTCGGATTGAACTGCAAGATATTCAAAGTACACATGTTACGAGTGAAGCAGATAACGGACAAATACACTTAGAAAATGTAGATGGAGAGCTTACAGGAAGAACAAGCAACGGGAAAATTACTCTAATTACGGAACACTTAGATCGTCCGATTGATTTTAGCACCAATAATGGGCAAATAAATATCCAAGCGGAAAATGAACCGACAAATGCCATTTTTGATGTGAAGGTAGATAATGGAAGTGTAAAAATCTTTGGTAATTCTAATTGGGATACAGTTGTAGGGAATGGAGATAATCTTATTAAGCTAACAACCGATAACGGTAGTATTACAGTAGAAAAATAGAGATTGTGTAATCGCGTTTAAATTAGATTTTCAGCTAATTTAAACGCGATTTTTTTGGCAGGTAAGAAAGTATAAAACTTTTTCTATCTGCATAAGTGCCTAAGGCTTGCATTTAAGAGTATAAGAGGTTATGAGAAAGCAAAATGCATTTTCTAAGAATCACTTTCACGAATGCCGGGTTTACTAAAAAGGTGTTTCAAGAGCGTTTGATATTAATGCGTAATCTTTACGTAATCATTCTGTAAAAATACATCCAATTTTTTTATAATGATTTTTTCTATGAAACTATATATCCTATTAACATAGAAATAAGGAGGATATAAATTATGTTCAAAAAGATTAGCACATTCATTTTTGCGTTAGTTATTTCAATATCATTACTAGTACCAACTGCTGCGTTTGCAGCTAGTTCTTATACCGTAGTTCCTGGTGATACAATGTGGAAAATCGCTCTGAAAACTCAAACAGGAGTGAGTGAGATTATCAAAGCGAATGCACAATTAAAAAATCCAAATCTTATATATCCAGGACAAAGCTTGCGGATTCCAACAAATAGTGACGATCTAGTGGAACAAGAAGTGATCAAGCTCGTAAATGCGGAAAGAGCAAAGGCTGGACTACCTGCATTGAAATATGATTGGGAGCTTGCTAGAGTTGCAAAGCATAAGTCGCAAGATATGAAAGACAAAGGATATTTCAGTCATACAAGTCCTACATACGGATCACCGTTTACGATGATGAAAAACTATGGAATCAACTACAAATCAGCTGGTGAAAACATTGCAAAAGGTCAAAGCACTGCACAGCAAGTTGTTAATGCTTGGATGAACAGTTCAGGTCACAGAGCGAACATCTTAAGTAAAGATTATACGCATATTGGTGTCGGTTATGTGAAGTCCGGTCACTACTGGACACAAATGTTTATGAAAAAATAAATAGATGTTGATTTTTAGTTGGAATTCATATATACTAACGAAAATTATATTGAATTCGATGATGAAGAGAGTAGTTATGATGGTAACGCAAGCGAGTTGGGGGATGGTGTGAGCCCAATCGTTCTATCCTAATGAAGCGGACTTCTGAGAAACAGCCCGAAATGCAACAGAGTAGGGTGTAGTCGGGTAATGGCCGTTATCCATTTATGAGTTGGTTTTGATGAACAATAAGAGTGGTACCGCGGGTAATCTCGTCTCTATATAGAGGCGGGATTTTTTTGTGTTTACTGATGAAAAGGAGGCTGAAAATAATGGATGCCGTAAAAGCATATGCAGTGGAAATGACCGTACATTTAAACGGTCTGCTAAAGCTGGGAGAAGTTATGAATCTAATCGAAAAGCCGAAGTTTGAGGAGCAAGGTGATTTAGCATTTCCATGTTTTACACTTGCTAAGGAATTGAGAAAGGCTCCAAACATAATTGCGCAAGAGTTAGCAGAAAAAATAGACCATCCAATCTTGGAGAAGGTTGTCGCGGATGGTCCGTATGTCAATGCCTTTTTAAATAAAAGAATGGTTAGTAAACATGCCTTAACATCCATCCTTAAGGATGGTTCGGCATATGGTTCGATAAATTATGCTGAAAAGAAAAATATTACAATTGATTTTTCATCTCCAAACATTGCAAAGCCCTTTTCAATGGGGCACTTACGTTCAACCGTAATTGGTAATTCACTTGCAAATATTGTTGAGAAATGTGGCTATCAAGCGATTCGAATTAATCATCTTGGTGATTGGGGCACACAATTCGGAAAGCTCATCGTGGCATATAAATTATGGGGCAATGAGGCGCGTGTAAAAGAGGAGCCAATTCAAGAACTGCTAAAGCTGTACGTACAGTTTCATGCTGAAGCGGAAAACGACTCAAGGTTAGAAGACGATGCAAGAGCTTGGTTCAAAAAGTTGGAGGATGGTAATGAAGAGGCTCTTTCCCTTTGGACGTGGTTCCGAGATGAATCTCTCCAAGAGTTCGGGAAAATTTATAATTTATTAGGAGTTCATTTCGATTCCTACCATGGGGAAGCGTTTTATAATGATAAAATGGAGCGAATCGTCAGCCGTCTGGAGGAAAGTGACCTGCTGCAAGTATCCGATGGAGCAGAAGTGGTAGACTTAGCTGAACATGACTTAGCGCCTTGTTTAATCAAGAAGTCAGATGGTGCAACCCTCTATGCGACGAGAGATTTAACCGCTGCTGTTTATAGACAGGAAACCTATGAATTTGAAAGATCATATTATGTTGTTGGTCACGAGCAAAGCTTGCATTTTGAGCAAATTTTCTTAGTGCTCCAAAAGCTTGGATACGATTGGGCAAAGCAATTAACACATATTCCATTTGGTTTTATCCTGAAAGATGGAAAAAAGATGTCTACGCGAAAAGGGAAGGTCGTTTTATTAGAAGAAGTTATTCAAGAGGCGATTCGACTCGCAGAACAGATTATTGCTGAGAAAAACCCAAGCTTACAAAATAAAGCAGATATAGCAGAAGTGGTGGGAGTTGGGGCGATTATTTTCCATGATTTAAAGAATGACAGACAAAATAATATTGAGTTCTCATTGGAAGATATGCTGAAATTTGAAGGAGCAACTGGACCTTATGTACAATACACACATGCAAGAGCCTGTTCCATCTTGAGAAAAGCCGAATATGAGGATACAGCAACGAAAGGCTTAAATGATAGCTATAGCTGGTCTGTTGTGAAATTGTTAATGGAGTTTCCGGCAGCCATTGAGCGAAGCTTTAATTACCAGGCGCCTTCCCAAATTGCCAAATACCTTATTGATCTATCGCAGGAATTTAATAAATACTATGGGAATATTAAAATTTTATCTGAGGATGAGGAACTAGAAAGTCGACTTGGATTGGTAAAAGCGACAACCATTGTTTTAAAAGAAGGATTGCGATTGCTTGGAGTGAAAGCTCCGGATGAGATGTAATTTGCTTGGGTTAACTTCCCCTCGAAGTCAACAGAGGGGAGAATAATCCTTACCCAATCGGCGTACCATTTTCCACGACTTCATCTGGCGCAAGCAGGATAACGTCATTTTCACCTGCAACACCTCCAAGTACCAATACTTCTGATTTATACCCAGCAATACGCATTGGTGGAAAGTTCACGACTGCAACGACTTGTCGGCCGATTAATTGTTCGGGAGTATACCGTTCTGTGATTTGAGCGGATGAATTTTTTTTGCCGATTTCTGCTCCAAAATCAATTTCTAGCTTTATTGCAGGTTTCCGGGCTTCTTTAAAAAGCTCAGCATGGATGATGGTACCAATTCGAATATTTAATTTTTGAAAGTCCTCAATTGTTGCCATGTGAAATACGCTCCAATCCTTGAATATTTTTCTATTACTATACTACAAGTGTTTCATAATTGAAAAAATATAATACTTAGTTATTTTATATAGCAGTCAAAAACAGTACCGTAGTGATAAAAATGAAGGCAATATTAAAAAGCCAACTATCACTCAAGAAAAAATACAATAATTATTCTGTAAAGAAGTGTGACATTTTCCAAGTGTTACACTTCTTTTACTTTTTCCTGGTATAACTGTCCGTATGATTCTATCTTATTCAATAAGTCTTAAGTCCACACAACAGGAGCTCCTAACCGATATGATTCTTATCTTCGTTATCTCTATTTTCCTCGTATACCTAGTAATGGCCGTGCAATTTAACCATTTAGCACATCCAATTATTGTAATGTCGGTTATTACAATGGCCTTTGTCGGGGTTGTTTTAGGTTTATTCGCCACACAGCGGGAGCTAAGTATCCTGTCAGGTATGGGGATTATCATGCTTATTGGGATTGTATTAAATAATGCGATTCTACTTATTGACCGAACAAACCAATTGCGCAGAGAAGGTATTCCTGTGAATGATGCAGTAGTCAGGGCGGGTAAAGATCGTATTCGGCCAATTTTTATGACGACTTTTACAACGGTTGGTGGTATGCTGCCACTTGCATTAGCAACCGGAACAACTGGGAATTATCAAGCAACAATGGCGACAGCAGTTATTTCTGGACTGATGTTTGCAACATTGATTACATTGTTTTTAGTTCCAGCAGTTTACCGTACATTCAATGCAATAGGAAATGGTTTCGGTCGATTGTTTAAACCAAGGAGTAAAGAACAAAAGACAGTAGAGGATCAAGCGGTATAAAAGATAAGAGTTCCTTCCAAAATAGAATTGGGAGGAATTTTTTATGGATTGCTATTTTCAAGCTATAATGTAAAATAACAATCAGCATTCACATAAAAATTAGTACCAGTTACTAATACTATATGCTAAAATAGATATATACTATTATTATAGAAAAGAGGAATAAGCCATGTATTATTTTGCAGCTTATTTATTAAAGTTCATTTTAAGTTTATTTGGCAGAATCAAGGTATATCAAAAAGAAAACTTACCTCAATCCGGAGGATATATTATAGCATGCACCCATACAGGATGGGTTGATATATTGTGGTTAGGCGTATCGGTATTACCCACCAAGATATATTATATGGCAAAGAAGGAGTTATTCCAAACAGGTTTTACAAAATGGCTAATGGAAAACTTACACGCCTTTCCGGTTGATCGTGAAAACCCTGGCCCAAGTTCGATAAAAACACCGCGAAAATTACTAAAGGATAACAAAGTAGTTGGGATTTTCCCTAGTGGAACCAGAACAAGTGAAGAAGCGCCGTTAAAAAGAGGGGCAGTAACGATAGCGACACATTCGAAAGCTCCGATTGTTCCTGTTGCTTATACAGGACCAAATAATTTCACGGAACTATTTAAAAGAAAAAAAGCAAAAATTATTTACGGCGAACCCATTTACTTGTCTGAAGATCACCCGAAAAAAGAAGCGATGGAAATGATGATGGATGAATTGAACGCGGAATTAAATCGCCTGCAGAAAGAAATCGAATTATAATATAAAGTACCTGTTCACAGCTTAAAAGTGATAGGTACTCTACCTATTAGGATATTCTTGTAAAGCAGGCGACTTCCAAGTGAAAGGTACTTATAGTAACTTGTACTCCTTGAATTTAAGATTGCGTGATGTTTATTGATGGTTCGGAACAAGAGTTCTATAATGAAATTAGGTATCAAACATGGAGGCGATATTGTTGAGGCCTAATTTAACAACAGACATGAGTATCCAAAGTTTTAAAGATTTCTATTGGTTAAAAGAAGAACTCCAAATATTTTGCAGAGGAAACGGAATAAGTGCTTCAGGTTCCAAAATAGAGATTTCTAACAGAATTGAGACTTTCCTTCGTACAGGAGAGATAAAAAAACCAATTCGAAAAGCAAAAGGGAACAGAGCAGCGCTACAGATTGAATTGAGTCTTGATACAGTTATTTCAGAAAATCATCGTTGCAGTCAACAAGTAAGAGCTTTTTTCAAAACCGTTATCTCTGACTTTCATTTTTCTACTTATATCCAAAACTATTTCAAAAACAATATCGGAAAAACGTATCGAGATGCTGTAGAAGCTTGGTATAAAGAGGAAGAACGAAAGAAAGATCCATCGTACAAGAAACAAATTGCACCTCAATTTGAATACAATCAATTTATTCACGACTTTTTTGGCGACCCTAGTAATCAAGGGAAAAGTCGCAAGGAAGCAATTGAAGCTTGGAATACGATTAAAAAACTCCCGGGAAGCAATAAATACATCTCTAAGCATTCATCTTTGTAGCAAGCCTTATAACAAGTGTAGAAAAACCAGCATACTGCCCGTTCGTATGCTGGTTTTTTTCTATTTCCCCCTAAGACACTGAATAAAGCTCAATTCGCCAAATAGATGAATCAGTTTCAAAGGTTTGCTCATGCTGGAGTCCAAGTTCTTCCGCATTCTCAATAGGAACAGCTGAAAGAATATAGTCTCCACCTAGGTTTTTCAATGCTTCTGTATCGATATCCAGCTGCTCGATAGCTCCATCCCTATTTTTTGTAAACATATAATCTTTACCATGCTCAGCGACATACATATATAATCTACCACCCCATGTATCAAAGTAGTTTTCTAATGTTGCGCTTTTATCTAGTTCTCCAGCAATAACTTCTCTGAATGCATGCTTATACTCGAGTGGAAAGGAGTTGTTGTACGTATCAAGTGTATAGAATCCGTTATATTGTGCGATGATTGGGTGCATGCCAATGCTCACAACCCGGTAATCCGATTGATCCCTTGCAATATATTCCTCAATTTCATCAAAGAGTTCCTCAGCATAAAATTCTTTAAACGTTGGTGTGTTAATGGCACCGTATCTTAGTTCCTCTGTAGATCCGAATGCTAGGAAACACTGGAGTAAAATTAGAATGCAGGCAATAGCTTTCCCAAATTTTAAATGCTTCCACAAAATTACAAGTGCTAGTGCGAAGCAAATATACCAAATTGGCGGATCGAGAAAATGCACACGAGCAAAGTTGAAGGTATTTGCTAGTGAGAAATTGTCTTTCACCATTCGCCAGCCTTCCCAATACCAAAATGCATACCAAACAGAAACAGCGAAGTTAAATACGAAAAAGCTCATCAACAGCCTCGGCTTTACATTGCTAAATGCTGCAATGAGTAAGGCTAATAAAATCGTTGGGATGATCAGATACGTTTGTAATGCCATGTCATGGGTATGACCGTAGAGAAAGTTTTCCCACGATAGTTCTACACTGCGTTCGAACGTATTATAACCAAGGTCTAATTCATCACGATGGGAAGTAAAGCCCTCATCAAAAAACATGGATACGATAAGCAAATAATCTTTGATTAAATAGATGCCTGTCATGGCAATAATTGCAGTGAAAAATGGCCAATTTATTTGTTTTGACCTTAT
Organism: Oceanobacillus sp. FSL K6-0127; assembly: GCF_037983385.1. Classification (NCBI taxonomy): domain Bacteria; kingdom Bacillati; phylum Bacillota; class Bacilli; order Caryophanales; family Bacillaceae; genus Oceanobacillus; species Oceanobacillus sp. FSL K6-0127. Next base: position 963,840 of record NZ_CP150287.1, read on the forward strand.
CCAGTCAATCAACCAAAGAATGCCTAGTAATCCAAGGAAAAAGACAAAGCTAAGTACAAAATTCGAAAAGAATGGGATGATGAATAAAAGAATCCAAAGATATTTCGGTACATCCCAACCATTTTTTCGAATTGTTAAAAACAAATACAACGCTAGTGGGATACCAGCAATTGATAAAACCCCTGATGGCCAATAGGGAAGCATTGCAAACCCTAGAGAAGCTCCAACTGTAATGATGTGTATGTATGTATTAGAGCCTGCTCGGAAAATATGCTTCGACAGTAGAAAATACATGCCAAAAAGCGCAGCAAACCGCATAATCGTTTGACTGATACTATAAGCTGTCATTGGTTCAAAAAGCACATAAAGCCATACGACAGCATCGAATCCGGAAGGAAGGGCGCTTCTTGGTAAACCATTGATTACGTTTGGCAATGTGGTATCTGTCAATGTGAAAATCTGTCCACTCTCGGCAAGAATTTTATACCATACGATATTTGAATCTAAATTATCATGCAAACGAATATGCGTGTCCTCACCTAAAAGGTAATAGGGGAGGAGATATCCTATGAGGATAATACACGCAATCAACATGTATTTATTTTTGATAAAAAAGTTTAATCGTTTCGATAACATGGCTGACATCCTTCGTATTTATTCCATAATAAAGTGGCAGTCGAACGATTCTTTCACTACCCGACGTTGTGTACTGGTCCTTCCCGATAAATTTCCCGAACTCTTGTCCAGCTTTTGCTGAATGTAATGGGACATAATGGGAGACAGCCATCATATTATTTTCCTTTAAATAAGAAATGAGCTCGGAGCGCTCTTGTTCATCTTTCGTTTTAATATAAAACATATGGGCGTTATGCTCACAGTCCGCAGGTATATGCGGTCCCTCTATAATCCTTTCTTCGATTAAGGTTCCAAGTCCGGTCGCATACTGTTCCCACGTACGTAAACGGTTGTTATTTATCGTTTCTGCATGTTCAAGCTGAACAGCCAAATAAGCTGCATTCAACTCACTTAATAGATAAGAGGAACCAATATCTCGCCAGGTATACTTATCGACCATTCCTTTCATGAACTTGGAACGGTCTGTTCCTTTTTCTTGTAATATTTCTGCCCGTTCAATAAGGGATGAGTCATTAATTATAAGAGCTCCACCTTCTCCAGATGTATAGTTTTTTGTTTCATGAAAGCTATACGTTCCAAGGTGTCCAATCGTTCCGAGTGCCTTCCCTTTATAGGTACTCATGACACCTTGTGCAGCATCTTCAATTACCCAAAGCCTGTGCTCGTTCGCAATTTCCATAATGGCGTCCATATCACAGGCAACTCCTGCATAGTGCACAACGACGATTGCCTTAGTTTTGTCTGTCACTGCAGCAGCAATCCGATCTGGCGCAATGTTCATCGTGGATGGATCTACATCGACAAAACGCAGTGAGGCTCCTCGAAGTGCAAAAGCATTTGCTGTAGAAACGAACGTATAGGAAGGGAGGATTACTTCATCGCCTTCCCCGACCGCTGTTAGTAATGCAGTCATCTCCAAGGCCGCAGTACAGGAAGGCGTTAGAATTGCACGTTTACATGGAAGCTCGCGTTCAAACCAGTCTGTACACTTTTTCCCGAAAGGACCATTTCCGGAAAACTTGTTCTCTGCTAAAACATGTTGGATAGCTTCTATTTCTGTTCCGATTTTGCATGGTTGGTTAAAAGGAATCAATTTTTATCACCTCATTACGATAATTCCAAGTACAACAAATGCCATACCTATTGCTTTTTGCATGGTGATTGGTTCTTGAAAAAGGAAAGCTGACAAGATAAACACCAATACAAATGATATGCTCATAAACGGGTAAGCGTAGCTAATATCAAATTTTGTCATTGCCGCCATCCAGCATAGGGCAGCACAGAACGCTGCAAGAAACCCGGAAATAATCCATGGATTTAAGAGTAGCTGCAGCAAAAAGATAATCTTATCCATGAATGGCTCTGGCAAGTTTCCTTGTTGGTCAATCTTCCATTTTAAAATGAGCTGTCCATAGACGGTAAATGCGATGGTTCCAAAAATATACAAATAACCCATTTGTCAGCCTCCATACGGAATGGAACCATTTAATTTATGGTACACATCGGTTGATTTGCGTAGCCGGAATCCTAAACTAATAAATACGTTTAAAGATGCGACGTTAGACGGTGAGATGGATGTTTTTAATTCTGAGTGGCCCATGGCGAATTGCTCTTGAACACAATAGCTTGTAAAGGCCTTGGCAAGCCCTTTTCCGCGATAGTTTTTAGACATAGCCAGAAGCAGTATTTTATCATTTTCATAAGCATAAAACCCGGCAGTTTTCCCTTCATAGATAAGTGCTATAATAAGGTCCTTTTCGATCAGATCATGCACCCAATTCATGTAGCGTTTATCTGCCATATGGTTCGGAATGTTAAAGTCACGATGGAAACGTCCGCCTTTAAACGCTTCTTCCGCGATTTCTAAAATTTCATCTCGTTCATACTGACGTGACATTTCAATTCCTTGCTGTTCATACGGTTCAAAGTTCTCTGCCTTGCACATTGGTTCTGTAAGTGTATCCGCATAATAAAATCCATATTTCTTTAGATTTTCCGTGTTCTCCAACGGATCGACTTTTAATGTGAAATGACCTTCTATGTTATTCGTTTGTTTTAATGCCTCCTCTGAACTGGAGGTTACTTCGTACGTATCAATAATAAAACTCCGTTTGTCCCAGGGAGTAGATTGTAAGTAATTTTCCATTGTTCTAATCAGCTCCGATTTCCCATGTTCTAGCAAATAATAAAATTGAATGTTGTATATAATTCAGTTGCCGAAATAGCCACGTCCAGCTCCAGCGACTAGCGAGACTTCCCTCACCTCCGTACGATAAGTCAACATCGATTCGCTTTCGCTCATCGTGTTTCCTTTATCTCCTGCGGCTCAGTCCAGTCCGTACATCGCAAACCGGGCGCTTGCGCTTTTGTGCTGTTATCATCAGTCGTTTCTCGAATTAAGTATAATGGCCGTCCTTTTACTTCATTAAAAATTTTCCCGATATAAAGTCCAAGGATGCCAAAGTTGAAGAAGATTAGTCCCCCAATAAAGAATAGGGATACCATAACACTTGTCCATCCTGGAACAGGTACATCAAGAAAGAAGTAGCGTATAAATAAGTACAAACCATAAAGAAAAGATGCAACAGCAAGTATAAACCCAAATTGAATCGACAAGCGCAGCGGCTTATTTGACTGCGATATGATCGCATCGGTTGCTAAGTTGATAAGCTTCTTCAAATTATAAGACGACTTTCCTTCTTTTCTTGCATCATGTTCGATGGGAATATGAATGGTTTTATATCCCATCCATTGAATAAATAAGGGGAAGAAGCGATTTTGCTCACGCATCTGCCGGAATCCCATAACAACTTTTTTCGCATTAATGCTGAAATTAGCCGCCATATAATCGGAATTGCTATTTGTGAAATAGTCATAGACCCGGTAAAAGGCTTGTGATGACTTTTTCTTCCACCAGTTGTCTTGGCGTTCCATTCGCTTGCCGAAAACAACTTCATAGCCATCCAGTGCTTTCGCATATAATATAGCAATTTCTTCTGGTCGATCCTGAAGATCACAATCCATCACGACAACCCAGTCGCCGTTCGCGTAATCAAGACCAGCAGTAATGGCATGATGTTGTCCAAAGTTTCGTGCAAAATCAATTCCTTTAATCTGTTTATCCTGTTCACTTAACTGTTTAATCCTCTCCCAAGCATTGTCGGGGCTTGCATCGTTTACGAGAATAATTTCGTATTGGGCTGGAATAGCTGTAACGGTATTTTTTATTCGATTGCAAAGCTCAATTAAACAGGTCTCACAACCATAAACAGGAATGACAACAGAAATTAATGGATCAGGCTTGTTTGCTTCCATTTTTGTACATAGCCTTCCACTGTTTTCCGAAGTCCTTCTGTAAAGTCCTCGGTTGGTTTCCAGCCCAGTTCATTTGTAAGTTTAGAAGCATCGACAGCATATCGTCGGTCATGGCCTCTACGGTCTTCAGTAAACGTAATTAAGTCTTTAAAGCTATCGATAGAAAGTGCTGATCTTTTATTGTATGCTAGTTCATCAAGTATTTCGCACACCTGTGCTGCTATCTCGATATTCGTTTTTTCATTGCTTCCACCAACATTATACATGGCTTGAGTTTGTCCATAGTGGAAGATTAAATCTATAGCTTTGCAGTGATCCATTACATAGAGCCAATCGCGAATATTTTTTCCATCACCATAGATTGGAATTGACTTTCCCGCTAAAGCGTTTGAAATAATCGTTGGTATTAGCTTTTCCTCATGCTGTTTTGGTCCATAGTTATTGGAACTAGAGGAGATAACAACATTCATGCCATACGTATACCCGAAGCTTCTTGCAAGTAAGTTTGCACTTGCTTTAGAAGCACTATAAGGATTACGTGGATCATAAGGAGTCTCCTCTGAAAAGACCCCTTCACTATCTAAGGAGCCATATACTTCATCCGTAGAAATTTGATGGAAGCGTCGATTGCTTAGTTCTCCTTTTTTCTCCCAGTCTAATTGTGCTGCTTGCAGAAGTGTCAGTGTTCCAAGAATATTAGAATGGCCAAATGCTTTGGCATCATTAATTGATCGGTCAACATGCGACTCTGCTGCAAAATTGATAATTCCGGTAATATCATGTTCCTGAAATAACTGGTTAACAAGATTATCATCCGTAATGTCGCCATGAATAAAATGATAGTTTTCAAGGTTTTCCACTTCAGTTAAATTGTCTGTCTTGCCTGCATAGGTAAGTTTGTCTATATTTAGAATCTTTCTGTTAGGATACTTTTTCATAAAATAAGTAATGAAATTAGAGCCAATAAACCCAGCTCCGCCTGTAATGAGTATCGTTTGCTTTAGCTTATTCATTTTGCACCAGTCCTAACATTGGATGATGTTCAATCGAATCCCAATATTGCTGTGTATATTTGCGGTCAGCAATTTCGAGTAAATACTGGCCATAATCGTTTTTTTCCATGGCTTTACCTTTTTCATAGAGTGCTTGTTTTGAAATATAGCCAAGGTAATAGGCAATCTCCTCAATACAAGCTAGTTTGAATCCTTGACGCTTTTGGGTGATTCGGATAAATTCAGTAGCTTCAAATAGAGATTCGTGGGTTCCAGCGTCCATCCATGTAAAACCTCTTCCAAGTAATTCTACATCTAACTGGTTTCGCATTAAATACTGTTTGTTTAAGTCTGTGATTTCTAACTCGCCACGTTTGGAGGGTTTCAGCTTTTTTGCTAATTTAACAGCCTGCTGATCGTAAATATATAGTCCGGTAACAGCGAAATCCGATTTTGGATGCTCCGGCTTTTCTTCTATTGAAATGACTCTTTGATGATGGTCAAAGTCAACGACACCAAAACGCTCAGGGTCCTTTACACGATACCCGAAAACAGTTGCGTGTCGGTGATTTTTAATTGCTTTTCGGAACAATGTCGTAAACCCATGCCCAAAGAAAATATTATCGGCAAGAATGAGTGTTACCTTATCGTCTGCAATAAACTCCTCTGCGATTGTCAATGCTTGTGGAATACCCTTTGGCTCGCGTTGTACTTCATATTCAATCTGAATACCAAACGCAGATCCATCACCAAGCATCTCTTCGAACCTACCAATATCTTCTGGTGTACTGATAATCATAATTTCTCTAATACCGCCGAGCATAAGAACCGATAATGGATAATAAATCATCGGCTTATCGTAAATAGCTAATAGATGCTTGTTTACTGAATTCGTACTCGGGTATAGCCTAGTACCACTACCTCCAGCTAAAATAATCCCTTTCATTCCAAATCACTCCCTTAAAAGCAGTGCATCCTATGAAACGAACTAATAAGAGTTCCCTGTTCATTAAAATAGTTGCTTCTAATCTATGCCCTCCCCACAAAAAAATAATCTTACACTGTGATTACAATTTGATGTCATGCTTTGACATATAGCACTATCCACAGAAATAAGACACCATCTCTATAAAATAAAGCACTATCCACAAAAATAAGACACCATCTCTATAAAATAAAGCACCATTCGCAAAAATAAGGCACTATCTCTAAGAAATAAAGCACTATCCCTATGTCGTAAAGCACTACCCAGACATACAGCCCATTGATTACATCCCAACCAAACAGACAACCCTGCCAATCCTCAAAAGCATAAAAAAAAGAGATCACCTTCAACAGGGTGAGTCTCTTTTAATTGGAGAGGGTTTTACTTTCTCATATAATTTATACAGATAATATCCACCACGAAGCTGCTCCATAATTAAATAATCCATATAAACAAGAGAGTCCTTTGCTAGTTTTCTAGCATGTGCAAGATTATCATGATCGATTTCATTCACAACATCGCGAACAATATCTAAATAAAAAACAGCCGAACGTATCGTGCGAATAATTAATAGCTTTCGTATGTCAGAGCGGCTATAGATTCGATAACCATTCTCAGGATCTCGTTTAGGAGTAATTAATTTTTCCTTTTCCCAATGCCTGAGTGTAGAGGTAGGCACATCAATTTTATCTGCAACCTCACGTATAGAATAAAATTCCTTCGTTAGCCGAGTAGAGAAATGCTCAAGCTCTTCCAACTCTAAAGCTTGCAGTGCCTGCTCTGCTTTGAGCTTTTCCTGATGTTGCTTTGCTTGAGCTTCATTTACAATCCATAGCGCTTCCGTTAGTTTATTTTCTTGAATAAGTGGCATAATTTGACGTATTAGATGCATACCAAAACCTGAATTCATCGCCCGTATACATTCAAAGTAAGCGACGTGTTCCTCTGTATATATGCGATAGCCATTAGCTGAACGTTCTGGAGGTGGGACAATACCCCACGATTCGTAATGACGCAATGCACTTGTACTAATACCTAATTTCTTTGCAATCTCAATTGGTTTAATCATAAAAAAATCACCCTTATCCCATCCTAATTTAAAGACCAATTCCGACGTTCCAGAAAAGTATAAATCCATGTAAAAGAACCTTCAAGTACCATGACGGATTAATTTAAAAATAACGTGATGTATCAGTTGTTATTTACTATAACCTTATCAATTGCATTAATGTTATACAATAGTATTGTAAGAGGTTGTTCAAAAAGTCCGGTAAAAATGACACATCAAGAACAGTAGACCTTCGATTAAATACCGACACGTCCTGTGTCGAACATCGAAGTCACCACATCCTGCGGAAGCTCGTTGGCTTGCTTATTCGTTCCTTGGAAAAGAAAAAACGCTTTTCCTGCGTGCAAGAACGTCTGCTCACGTATTAAACCCATACGTTCCGCTACTCAAAGCTACGCCGCCTCGAACTTCTTGGTCCTTTTTATCCTCCTTTTGAACACATACTGTAACGCAAATGAATAGGAGGAATGAATTTGAACGAATCGATACGTATAAAAGGTGCGCGTGAGCACAACCTGAAAAATATTTCATTGGATATTCCAAAGCACAAGTTTGTTGTTTTAACTGGTCCTTCCGGGTCAGGAAAATCTACACTGGCATTGGACACGCTCCAACGGGAATGCCAACGACAATACATGGAATCAATGGGAATGGTTACAGACGGAATAAGTAAACCGAAAGTCGACTCTATGATTGGGCTTTCCCCATCAATCAGTGTTGGACAGCATGTCACGAATCGAAACCCTCGCTCAACCGTTGGAACCGTAACAGATATGTATACCTACCTGCGCCTGATTTACGAAAAGTTAGGAGAGCGCCCTTGCCAGAATTGCCAATATATGATTTTACCAACTATCGATAAAGAAGAATATAACGAAGAAACAGGGTTTAAGCAATTTATTCATTGTCCGCATTGTGATCATCGCTTGGAGAAATTAACACGGTCTCATTTCTCTTATAATAAGCCGGAGGGTGCTTGTGAGACATGTGATGGTCTTGGTAAAGTTTCTGAAATTCATCTCGACTCGGTATTTGATCAGGAGCTTAGCTTAAAAGAGGGTGGAGTTAAAATTTGGACAGGGGCATATGGAGATTATCTAAGAGATATCGTAAAAAATGCTGCTGCTTATTATGGAATCACTTTAGATGAAAACTCAGCCTTAAAAGAATTGGATGATGTCGCTCGTGATTTACTCTATTACGGAGTAGAAGATGAGAAGTTCACTACTCACTTTCCGGATGTAAAGCCACCAAAAACCGTTGCTAAAGGGAAATTCGAGGGTGTACTAACTGGAATGTGGAGAAGGTACATTGAAAAGGGTGGAAATTCAGGAGAAGCCGAGTTGTTCTTTTCGAATCAATGTCCAGACTGTAAGGGGAAAAGGCTAAAGAAAGAGATGAGAGAAGTGCTTGTAGCAAATACATCGATCACGAATGTATCAAGTTTTCCTTTAGAAGATATGCAAACATGGTTAACGGATCTTCATGCATCGCTATCCCGCGAAGCAGAAGAGGTTGTAGAAACATTTTTACTAGACTTGATCGAGAAGGTTACCCGAATTATTAATGTTGGTTTAGGCTATTTATCATTAGATCGCCAAACGATATCGCTATCAGGTGGGGAAGCGCAGCGACTTCGATTGGCCTCGATTATTGGTTCTGGATTAACTGGTGTACTTTACATTCTAGATGAACCGACAGCTGGGCTGCATCCAAAGGATACAAAAGGTCTCGTACGTGTAATGAAACAGTTACGTGATTTAGGAAATACCGTTCTTGTAATCGAGCATGATGCAGATGTGATGCGTGAAGCTGACCATATTATTGATATGGGACCTGGTGCTGGCAACCGTGGTGGAACCGTAGTTGGTGAAGGCAGCTTAGAGGAGCTAATGAGTCAAGAGAAGTCAATTACTGGGGCTTACCTAAAAGAAGGTCGTCAAGAAGCAAGGCAACGTCGTGAAGGAACAGGACAGTATTTAACAGTTCATCATGCGACAAAACATAATTTAAAAGATATTACTGTATCCTTTCCCTTAGGTAAATTTGTCTCTGGAACAGGTGTATCGGGATCTGGGAAATCAACGTTAGTCTTTGACTTGCTTGCTTCATTTGAAACGGGTGTATATAACGGCTGTCAGAAAGTTTCTGGTCATGAGAATATTGAACGAGTCATCACGGTGAATCAATCACCGCTTAGTCGAATGTAGCGTTCCAATATTGCTACGTATACAGACGTCTTTACACCATTACGCAACCTTTTTGCAAGCTTACCGGAAGCCAAGGAAAGAAAGCTTAAGCCAAAAGATTTTTCATTCAATACAGTTGGAGGAAGATGTGAACATTGCCAAGGACTTGGATTTTAACAACCAATATGCATTTCCTTCCAGACCTTGAGGTGCAATGTCCAGTATGCCGTGGCAACAGATTTAAAGAAACCATATTAGAAGTAACATATAAAGGCTATTCAATTACGCAGCTGCTTGATATGTCGATTGAAGAGAGTTTGCCACTTTTTGAAGGGCAAAAGAAGATATTCCAAGTAACACAGCTTTTATGTGAAATTGGACTCGGCTATTTAAATTGGGGCCAATCCGTTAAAACACTATCTGGTGGGGAAGGACAACGACTCAAACTGGCAAAGGAATTAAATAAACCGTCGAATAAATCGACACTCTACCTATTGGACGAGCCATCGACAGGCTTGCACCCCAGTGATGTTAAAAGACTGCTGCTTTTATTAAACCGGCTTGTAGACGCCGGGAACACGGTCATTATTGTGGAGCATAATAGTGATGTTATTCGTATATCAGACTGGGTGATTGATCTTGGTCCGGAAGGTGGTAATGCTGGTGGACTACTTGTAGCTGAGGGAACACCTGAATCGATTTCAAAAGTAGAAAAATCTCATACAGCAGCATTTTTGTAAAGATGCTAACGACAAAATTGAAAGTAGTTTCTCCATTGTAAACTTATATAGATTTTTTCCGATTCGCTCTTGAACCTCCAGTTACGTGAGGTCTTATAATAAGAATATGTTTATATGAGGGAGGAATTGTTATGGGGGAAATTAACAGGTATTCCATTGGAGAGTTTTCAGAAAAGACAGGGGTATCGATTCGTACGTTACATTACTATGATGAAATCGGTCTTTTACAACCTGAAAAACATCCATCATCGGGTCACCGTATATACAAACATCAAGATATTCTTACCCTGCAAAAAATTGTCAGTCTAAAGTTTCTAGGTTACAGCTTAGAAAAAATCACGAATTTATTACATCAATCGATTATTACTGTTGACTTAAATGAGACATTAGCCCTTCAGTTAGAAGTATTAAAAAAAGATAAAGAGCGAATCGAGCAGTCCATGACAACTATTCAGAGGGTCATTAAGGTACTTGAAGAAGAAGGAGGAGTGGATAGTGCCATTTTATTCAGCCTTATTCATAGTATGCAAACGGAAAGTATACAGAATGAATGGCTGGAAAGGCACAATCTTACGGTAGTGGTTGAGAAGTTGTCCAAGAAAACGGAAAAGGAGAAAATCACCTTAGATAAAACCTTTATACAGATGGCTAAAGAGGTTAAAAAATTATATGGAAAACCTATACAGGATCAAGAAGTGCAAAAAATGATTAAAGCCTTTATAGAAGCTTCATTTGAATTTCTTGGTGATGATTTAGTGCAGCAGCTAGCCGATGCTGAAGTAGAAGAACTGGATATTCAAGAGTTAGAAAATCTAGCCCCTTCTCCTTTCACAGAAGATGAACAGAAATGGCTTAATCAAGCGATGGAATATTATATGAAAGAAGCAGGGATGGAATAGAAATGCTGTTTCGATTTGTCGCGCATTAACGGTCTGTAATACCCCCCATCTCTATACCGAAGGGAACCAAAACGTGTGAAGATGGGGGAAAACAGTCCGTAAATTCCTGATTCTGCCCAGCTAACACTCCGTGGGAGCAAAAGGGCCCCACTGAATGGAGTTTCACTTTATTAAAAGGGATAAAAAACAGTATAAAATCAGATTGCTATATTTCTATTTTAGAAAAAAAAGAAAGTAATTCGTTATAAAAGCAGGATTGCAGAGTCTGTGCTATAGTATTGAATGGTACAATAGTAGGAGGACTAAGGGGGCTTTTCCCCGTTTATAATTAAAATGCAATGACAGGAGTTTTCAAATGGAAAAATCACAAAAAAATGGAATTAAACCGTTTATATCTTTAATTGTTTCTGCAAAAATCCCAAAAGCAGCATTAACATTCGGTCTAATTGGGAGTCTGATTACAACACTTGTCGGATTGACTATTCCGATATTAACGAGAGAGCTAGTAGATGGCTTCTCTGTCGCTTCGCTAAGCGCAACACTCGTTATTGCTATTCTTGCGGTGTTTATTATTCAAGCAGTAATCGATGGGCTATCCACCTATTTACTCGCTGCAGTTGGACAAAAAATCGTTGCAAGACTGCGTCAGATGATGTGGCTCAAGCTGATCCGTTTGCCAGTTAGCTATTTTGATAAACAAGCAAGTGGGGAATCTGTTAGTCGCGTCATTAATGATACAGGGATTGTGAAAGATTTAATATCACAGCATTTCCCGCAATTTATTACTGGTCTTATTTCGATTATTGGTGCAGTAGTAATTTTATTTATTATGGACTGGAAAATGACATTAATGATGCTTATCGCTGTTCCAGTTACCGTAGCAATCATGATTCCTTTAGGTACTAGGATGGCAAAGATCTCAAAGAACTTGCAGGATGAGACTGCAACCTTTAATGGTAAAATTCAACAAACAATCAGTGAAATCCGTTTAATGAAGGCATCTACAGCGGAACAAGCTGAAGCAACAAAAGGAATTACTGGAATTGGAAAACTATTAAGCTATGGACTGAAAGAGGCTCGTATCTTTGCTTTAATCGGACCATTCATGTATACCATTGTCATGTTCGTTATTGTTGTCATTATTGGTTATGGTGGAATCCGTGTTGCAGAAGGAACGATGTCCACAGGTTCACTTGTTGCGTTTTTACTGTATTTATTCCAAATCATTTTTCCAATTACGACTTTTGCAATGTTTTTCACAGAATTGCAAAAGGCAAAAGGTGCTACGGAGCGGATTATTGAGATTTTGGAAATTCCAGAGGAAGCCGGTCAAGAAGGTAAAGATAAAGATATTGCGAACCAACCGATCGCTGTTTCGAACGTGTCATTTGCATATAGTGATGACGAACCGGTTATTAAAAATGTTACTTTCGAGGCACTTCCTGGTGAAATGATCGCTTTTGCAGGACCGAGTGGTGGTGGAAAGACAACCTTATTCGGATTGATTGAACGATATTATGAGCCAACAACAGGAGAGGTACGAATTGGCGATACGCCAATCCAAGAATTGTCACTTGCATCATGGCGCAGCCAAATTGGTTATGTTTCACAGGAAAGTGCCATGATGGCTGGAACAATCCGGGAGAATTTAACTTATGGACTAAGTGATGCAACGGATATTTCCGAGGAGCGTTTATGGGAAGTTGCCAAAATGGCTTATGCCGATCAATTTATTGAAACATTTGCAAAAGGCTTGGACACAGAAGTAGGGGAGCGCGGTGTGAAATTATCTGGTGGACAGCGGCAGCGAATTAATATCGCCAGAGCTTTCTTGCGTGATCCTAAGATTTTAATGCTAGATGAAGCAACGGCGAGCTTAGATAGCCAATCAGAGCATGCTGTCCAAGAAGCGTTAACACGATTAATGGAAGGCCGTACAACATTCGTCATTGCCCACAGGTTATCAACAATTGTTGATGCAGATAAGATTATTTTTATTGAAAAAGGGCAAGTAACAGGAATGGGTACACATCAGGAATTAACAGCATCGCATTCGCTTTATCGTGAATTTGCGGAGCAGCAGCTGACGTAGAAAGTAAGAAAACCACTGGTTCAAGTAGGACCAGTGGTTTTTTGATTACATTTATTTACGTGTTATAAGTTGAAACTTAATCAAAAACATTAGATGGTGAGTAATTCCGTACAATATTAATAATTTGTTTTCCATCACTGGCGTGCTTTTCAGAGTATTGCACAGGGAAAAGTGAAAAGAACATATAGTATATAGTAAAGTAACCAAACTGATAGAAAAATTGTGCCTCAGGCAACCAGCCTATTATAATAAACAGATTGACTAAGAGAATAGAAATTAGGTTTAATAATACTCCTCCAGCATGAACGAGAATATGTGTTAAACGCGTATTTTTTTTTAAGGATTCATAATGACAATAAGAATCTAAAAAATAATATCGATTCACTTGAATGGTGCCTAGTTTGAATAACAATTTTCCTCTACCTAGAATTATTTCGGATCTCCCTCCAAATAAAAGTGCCATTAAATAATGACCTAATTGGTGAATCAATGATACTAAAGGAAGCAATACAAAGAAAGCCCAAAATGCAGTTATTAAATCATTCCATTCGAACATCATCTCAGCTCCATTTCTACACTAGACTAATATCCGATTTTTTCGTTTTTAAACCGTGCTTTTATTTTAAATTGGTTTATATTAAGATTAGGTGATTTATATAGACTTGTACGGTAATGGGGGGATGTATAAAATGAACCATGAAAAATTAAAGGCCTTCATGACATTAAGTGCTTTGTCAGCTACTTGTGGCATTGTCATCATTTTATTTAGTGGATCAATTGGGACGGTTATAGCGGATAGTTGGCTAGCAGCTCAAGGTAGTGCTGACACCTTTATTTACGAATTTAAGATGAAATCTAATACGACGAACTTTTTGGTTATCGGAAGCATCTTTCTAGGAGTTGGTCTTGCTTCAGTCTTCTTTACGTATTATCAGGTGCTTCGGATGAAAGGTTGATCATTTAACAGAATGAGAGGTGAGTAGTCAAGCTCCCATTCTGTTCCAACAAACTATTCTTTTTTCCTTCGTTTAAAAATAGCTACAGAAAGGATGAAGCTTATTATCAATAGAGATCCAAACCAAAGAATTGTGAACCAAGCATTGTTACCAATTGGTGTTCCGATAAGAAGTCCTCGTAGCGTTTCAATCAGTGGAGTCATCGGCTGGTTGTCTGCGAAAGTGTGGAGCCAAGTAGGCATTGTCTCTGTAGGTACAAAAGCACTGCTAACATATGGCAGGAATAGCATCGGAAATGTAGCTGCATTTGCTGTTTCTACGCTTTTTGTGATTAAACCAATGGCTACAAATAGCCAGTTGAGAGAGAACATAAATAGAGACAACAGGCCAATAATACCAAGCCATTCTGTAAATCCAGCATTCGGTCGAAATCCTATGAGCATTGCAACAAGAAAGATGACAGTTGTAGCAATCGCATTACGAACGAACCCTCCAGTAACGTGACCGACCATCAAGGAAGAAGGGAGAAGAGACATGCTGCGAAGACGCTCAAATAAACCACCGACCATGTCCTGTGTAACACTTATTGCTATAAGCGAACTTCCAAATCCTGCACATGTGATAATTACTCCTGGAACAACATAATTAACATATTCTGTTCCAGTCTCAATAGCTCCCCCAAAAATGTAGACAAACATGACCATGATCGCGACTGGTAGCCCGATAGCCATTAATAGGGACTCTGGTTCACGGAAAATATGCTTTAAGCTTCGCTGTGACATTGTCCAGCCATCTGATAGTGCCCAATAAAGTTTTGATTTACGCATGGACGGATCGCCCCCTTCTTTTTCGACTTGTTATATCTATAAAAACATCATCAAGTGTTGGTTTGCGGAAGTTGATGGAGCTAGGTTCGATTCCATGCTCATGTAATGTGTTGAGTAGATTGCGCAAATTTTTTGGTGAACCGTTTTGAATGGAAATACTACGCTCTTTTTCATTTGCTTGCGCTTGTAAAAGTTTTGAAGCGAGTTGAAATACCTCCAAATCATCAAAGGTTAATTCTAGCTTTTCATCACCAATCATTCGCTTTAGTTCTTCAGCAGTTCCTTCTTCTACGATCTTTCCATTATCAATAACAGCAATTTTATCCGCAAGCTGATCAGCTTCCTCCAAGTATTGGGTCGTTAAAAAGATAGTTACGCCGTCCTCGGAAAGCTGTTGAATCAGGTTCCACATATTCCTCCGGCTGCGTGGGTCTAGTCCTGTTGTAGGCTCATCTAGGAAAATAACTTGTGGAGAGACAAGCAGGCTAATTGCAATATCAAGCCTTCTACGCATCCCGCCGGAATAGGTTTTTACACTTTTTTTTGCAGCATTTACTAACTCGAATTGTTTTAGCAGTTCGGATGTACGCTTCTTCACCGCATCACGATTCAAGTGATTTAAACGCCCCATCATCATCAGGTTTTCTTCACCTGTCAGCAATTCATCTACTGAAGCATACTGACCTGTCAAACTAATCTGCTGTCTCACAGATTCAGGTTCACGATGGGTATTGTATCCAGCGATTGTAGCAATACCACTATCGGCTTGGATTAATGTTGCTAAAATACGTACAGTTGTGGTCTTACCAGCGCCATTTTCCCCAAGCAATGCAAATATTGATCCCCGCTCTACTTTAAAATTTAGGCCATCTAAAACAATGTGTTTTCCATAGGATTTCTTTAAGTTTTGAACAGAAATAATGTCACCCTTCATTTTATCACCCCTTATTGATTGACTTAATCAGTCAATTTAAAGTCAAAAATATTGACTGGTTCTTTGATTGATTAAACCAGTCAATATAAAAGTATAATGAATCCCCTCGTTTGTCAACAATAAATTTTGATGTCAAATGGAGGGGAGATGAATAAGGGGTTAACGTGTCGTAATCATCCGCAAGAAAATAGCGATTTTACGGTCCATATTTTCCTGCCAATAATCGGGGTCATCTGCTATTACCCCAGAAATAATGGTTAGAAATAATCCAACCAGCTCTTCCGGATCTTCTTGAATGATTTCGCCAGCTGCTTGTCCTTCAATAAAAATGGGAATAAAAAATTCAATATACATCATCCCAACTTTTTTTGTGAAATCTAGTATATGAGTAGGAACACCTTCTGTATGCTCTAGGTGTTGAATAATACGAAATATATCACTGCTTTCATACTTGCTTGATGAGAGGGCGAATTTTGTAAAGTCACGTATTTTTTCTGTCGGAGTAATCGCCATCTCAGATAGCTTGTTAAGATATTTCTTCGTTTCATTTAACTCCATTGCCCATTCCAGACTTTCGTATAACACTTCTTCCTTGGATTTAAAATAGTGATAAACTAAGCCATGACTAATTCCAGCTTCCTTTGCAATTAAACTGATTTTTGTTAGTTTAAAGCCATTTGCTGCAAAGACTCTAAGCGCAGCTCGCATAATTTGTATTTTACGTTCATTTCGGATATTTTCTAATTGGTCTTCGTTTAAAGGCGCCATACCTATCAGCTCCCTAAAGTATTGGTATCATGATTTTACCACATCGCAGTAAAAAGACTAAGCAGAACTGTTTTTGCTTAGCCTACCTCAGCGATTTGTTTTGCGATCCTTGACGGCTTGCTGACCAACAAGACCGATAATTAAAATGATAACCGAAATAATGCTATAGTCTTGAAAGAAGCTCGTAAACGGAATATCTAAAAAGAGGAAGATTGCTGTTAGAATTCGACCAAGTAACAGTATTAATCCGATAACGGTCATCCAATCAAATAATCGCTTTAACATATATGAACTAGCCCCCCTTACTATCTGTTAATGGAAAAGAAGGTTCAACGAATGAACATCTTCAGATATACTTTCAATATGCTATACTACGTCTAAGTGCATAAAGACTTTTCATGGTTAACCATACTTTTTAAGAACGGATTCTATGCTTAATATAACATGAATCAGCTGATGGGGTTGCCTCAATTCGTCAAATTCGGAATAGTAAAGTTAGGATGAAGGAGTGAAATTATGGAGACGTGGGATGTTTACGACAAGGACAGAAAGCTGACAGATAAGCAAATGAATCGTGGGGATACATTCGGACAAGATGCGTACCATTTAGTGATTCATGTCTGTCTATTTAATCAACTTGGAGAAATGCTGATTCAACAGCGACACCCCAATAAGGAAGATTGGAAGAACATGTGGGATATTACCGTAGGAGGCAGTGCGAAAACAGGTGAAACGAGTCAACAAGCTGCGGAAAGAGAAGTAAAAGAAGAAATTGGTTATACCCTTGACCTTCAAAATATGCGTCCTTCTCTAACTGTAAACTTTGAATATGGATTTGATGATTATTACCTTATTGAAACCGATTTAAACATCAAAAACCTTACACTGCCGACTGAAGAAGTGAAACAGGTAAGGTGGGCGTCGAAAAATGAGATCATCAATATGATTTCAGAAGGCTTATTTATTCCTTATCATGAGCCGCTAATTGCATTATTGTTTGATATGAGATTCAACTTGGGAGCGCACAATCAAAGATTAGGCTCCTAGTAGAAAGAGTAAAAATGCGTAATGCATGTACTAAAGCTGAAAAGGGGTTGGTATTCATGTCTCATACATTATCCATAAAGCATCTAACAATCGGAGAAGGTGCTCCGAAAATTTGTGTTCCATTAGTTGGTAAAACGCATGCAGAATTAATTGAAGAGACAAAGCTCTTAATGTCTTTGGATGTGGATTTAGTGGAATGGCGTGTTGATTTTTTGGAGATGGTAGAAGACATTGAGCAAGTTAAATCGGTACTAATCGATATTCGAGAAAGATTAAAAGATATTCCTTTAATCTTTACGTTTCGTAGTGCAAAAGAGGGCGGAGAAAAGGAACTATCATCTGGCGCTTACATAGCATTAAATAAAACAATAATTGAAACGGGACTAATCGATATTGTTGATGTTGAGTTGTATAATGATGAACAAACTGTGAAAACGCTTATACATAGTGCACATGAAAATCAAGTTTATGTTATTCTTTCCAACCATGATTTTGAAAAAACGCCACCAAAAGAAGAAATTGTAAATCGCCTAAAAAGAGCGCAGGAGCTCGGAGGAGATCTTCCTAAAATTGCAGTAATGCCAAAAAACGCTAGAGATGTCTTAATTTTATTAGAAGCGACTAACGAAATGAAGGAATGTTACGCGAATCGGCCAATTATTACGATGTCGATGGCAGGAAATGGAATAATTAGCCGCTTGGCAGGAGAATTATTCGGTTCTGCAATCACATTTGGAGCAGCAGAAAAGGCATCTGCACCCGGGCAGATTGCAATTCATGAATTACGATTGATATTAAATGTCATTCATAAAAATTTATAGTTTGTAATAAAAACTCTTTTCGATTTAAGGAAAGAGTTTTTTTATATTGCAGGACACTATAAAATTTGAATGCTGTGGATAACTTAGTTACCACAACAGCCACGTCCAGCTCCAGCGCCCAGCGACTAGCGAGACTTCCCTCACCTCCGTACGATAAGTCAACATCGACTCCCTGCGGTCGCCGTGTTTCCTTTATCTCCTACGGCTCAGTCCAGTCCGTACGTCGCTAACCGGGCGCTTGCGCTTTTGTTCTGAACAAAATTACTATCGCATCGTGGCAGATCTTCGTTCCAGGTTCTCTAAGGCGATAGCGAAGTCACCAATTGGGCGATTGGATCATATAAACATATTACCTATAAAAGTTTCCTTAAGGAAAAATAATATACTATCACAAAAACACTTGACAATAGCTAATAATAGGATTAAATTTATAAATAACAAATAAAGTTTACTTAGGTAAAAATAAAGGGGAGGATACAAAATGGGAGGATTTACTCAAAAGATATGGGGTCTTGCACTATTTGCGATGATTATTCTGCTTGCTGCATGTAATTCGGATGGTGGAGCGTCAGGTGAAACAAATGGATTAGGAGAGGAAAAGATAAAGGTTCTAACAACGATTGCTCAGATAGGAGAACCATTATCCGAAATAGGGGGGGATCGTGTAGAAGTTGAAAGTCTAATGGGACCATCAGTGGATCCGCATCTATATAACCCAACACAAAGCGATATTGCAAAGGTGGATGAAGCAGAGGTTATTTTTTATAATGGCTTGAATTTAGAAGTGAACATGGTAAAAGTATTTGACTCGATCGGTGATTCTAAACCAGTTCTGGCAATTGGAGATAGTCTTTCAGAAGATGCTTTATTACATGATGAGGACGGTGCGATTGATCCACATATCTGGTTTGATCTAGATTTATGGGAAGCGGCGCTGGATGCTGCGGTAGAAGAGCTGAAGGCATACTCACCAGAGGATGCGGATTACTTTGAGGAAAATAAAACGCAATATTTTGCTGAATTGGAAGAATTAAAGCAAGAAGCGGAGAAGCTAGCGGATATTCCGGAAAGTGGACGCGTTCTTGTGACAGCACATGATGCATTCGGGTATTTTGGTAGAATGCATGACATGGAGGTAATAGGTCTTCAAGGTTTGAGTACGGAAGATGAAATTGGGATTTCTGATATTAACGATACAATTGCAACTATTAAAGAATATCAGGTTCCTGCTATATTCGTAGAGAGCAGTATTAATTCAAGTTCTATTGAGGCTGTAATCGAAGGTGCTAAAAGTGAAGGGGTAGACGTTGAGTTAGGTGGAGAACTATTCTCCGATGCAATGGGTTCACCTGGAAGTGAAGAGGGCACATATATTGGAATGTACCGTCATAATATGAATACAATTTATGATGCATTAACTGGAGGAGCTGAGTAACGTGGCAACACCAATTTTACAGGTAGAAAATTTATCCGCTTCATACCGGAAAAACACGGTCCTTCACGATATTAATTTTGAAGTGAACGGCGGTTCCTTAACAGGAATTGTTGGACCGAATGGAGCGGGGAAATCAACACTATTAAAAACGATATTAAATCTTCATCCCTCATTGACAGGATCTGTAAAATTTTTCGGTCTTCCATTTATAAAAGCCAAAAAACGGATTGGGTATGTGCCGCAACGAGGTTCTGTCGACTGGGATTTTCCAACGGATGCACTTGATGTCGTGACAATGGGACTGTATGGTCAAATTGGATGGTTGAGGAGACCATCCCGTTTGCATAAAGAAAGAGCATATGAGGCATTGGACAAAATGGGGATGGCAGATTATGCGAATCGGCAAATTAGCCAGCTTTCTGGTGGTCAGCAACAACGCGTCTTTTTAGCCCGAGCTTTAGTACAGGATGCTGACTTTTATTTCATGGACGAACCGCTTGCTGGTGTAGATGCTGCTACAGAGCGAGCAATCATGACAATTTTAAAAGAGCTGAAAGCAATTGGTAAGACCGTTATGGTTGTACATCATGATTTGCAAACGGTAGAAGATTACTTTGATCATGTTTTATTACTAAATCGTACCGTCATTAAACATGGAAAAACAGAGCAGATTTTTACAAGAGAAAATATCGCCAATACCTATGGAGGAAATATGCGCTGGATGGGAGAGGAACAACGTCATGCTGTCCATTCTATTGAATAGTAATACAGGGTGGGTTCTATTGAGTACGATGACCCTAGGTATTGCTGCTGGGACAATTGGTTGTATGGCTTATTGGAAAAGACAAAATCTGATGAGTGATGCATTATCACATGCTGCATTGCCAGGAGTCGTTATTGCCTTTCTCCTTATTGGTGAGAAAAATCTGCTTATACTTATTATTGGAGCTGCAATCAGCGCTTTAATTGGTGCATTTTTAATCCAATGGATTACGACAGCGAGTCGGATTTCGGAGGATTCCGCAATGGGAATGGTTTTAGCTATCTTCTACGGCTTTGGTATCATGCTTTTAACAATAGCTAACCGGTCTGCTGGGGGAAACCAGAGTGGGTTAGACGGCTTTATTTATGGGCAGGCTGCAGCGATGGTTCGAACAGATGTTATAACGATGCTGGTATTAGCGCTCATTGTTGTTTTTATTGTATTTATTGGATTTAAAGAATGGAAGCTTTATCTCTTTGACGGGCAGTTCGCTAAAGGAATTGGACTATCACTTAAAGGCATGAATACATTGTATACGGCAGTGCTGGTTACAACCATTGTAATTGGGATTCAAGCTGTTGGTGTTATTTTAATGGCGGCGATGTTAATTATTCCAGCAGTAAGTGCTCGCTATTGGACACAGTCCTTTAAGATAATGATTCTGTTGTCTGCTATATTTGGTGGACTAGCGGGAGCAGCAGGTACATTAATCAGTGCTTTAGGAAGCGGACTGCCTACTGGTCCGTTTATTGTAGTGGTAGGTGCTGGATTTTTTGTTGTATCGCTCATCTTTGGGAAAGAAAAAGGTATACTAATCCATTATTTGCAATTTAAGTTGCACCAAAGGAATCAGCAATCAAATACTCAAACACTGAAGCAGGAGGGGTGAGGAAATGACATATACAGCATGGATTATTTTAACTGCTGCTCTGGTAGGACTTTCCTGTGGTGTGATTGGTGTTTTTCTTATATTAAGGAAGACAGCGATGATGGCAGATGCAATTAGTCACACAGTTTTATTAGGGATTGTAATTGCTTATATTGTTACACGTGAAGTTAGTGGGACAGCGATGCTAATTGGAGGGATATTGGCAGGGGTTTTTACAGCTTTTCTAGTACAATGGCTGCATTCATTGCGGGTACAGCATGATGCAGCAATGGGAATTGTTTTTACAACTTTATTTGCAATTGGTGTAATATTAATTGCTACTTCAGTTGGAAATGCACACCTAGATGTACAGCATGCGTTAATGGGTGAAATTACATTTATTCCGTTTCATATGATTACATTACCATTTATTGGCGCAATTCCCGAAGCGACAGCGTTGTTATTGCTAGTGCTAGCAGTTATTCTCTTTTTTATCATCGCTTTTTATAAAGAATGGAAAATCACATCCTTTGATCCAGCCTTAGCGGCAAGCCTTGGGATACCAGTAATACTCATGCATTATCTTTTTATGGGCCTTGTATCCGTCACAACGGTTGCTTCATTTGATGCTGTGGGGGCGATTATGGTTGTTGCGATGCTCATTACACCTGCTGCCTCTGCATATTTATGGACAGATAAGCTTTCGTTCATGCTTGTGCTCAGTGGCTCATTTGGGGTAGTTTCCGCAGTGACCGGTTACTATATTGCAGCCTGGATTGATACATCGATTTCAGGCTCTATGGCATTCGCAACTGGGTTGGTATTTATGATAAGCTTTATTTTTTCACCGAAACACGGCTTGATCGCAAAACGCGTGCGGCCAGCTGAAACAATGTAAAAGAGGTGCACCTTTTAGGGCACCTCTTTTCGTTTGAAAAGCTAATCGTTCGTTACTGTCAAAAGGACGACAATATGATCTGCCTGTATTGGTTAGTACTCGAAAAAACGATATTGCTGCTCAGTATTAGACAGTGTATGTGCAGGATTTAACCAATTGTTGCTAACCTATTTAGCCCGCTCCGGCCGGCTATCCGAATTGGTTTAGCTCCCCGTCTCTAATAAGGCTCTGCGTCATGTCCCTTATCAATTGCTTCTTTTACTGCTTTTCCAGCATCTTTCGCACCAAGTGGATGTATTTCTTCAGCAGATTCCATCATCGTTGAACTTGTTTGTTTACTGGCTTCAGCTATTCCTTCACGTAACCGGCGCCCATATTCTTCATCTGCTTGCTCTGCTAATGCAATCATCCTGTCTTGAATTTCCTTTTGACAGGTTGAAAGATCACCAACAAGATTGGAAATTAATTCGTCTTTTTCCCATTGTTCAAACCTGCGATAGGTTTCGCCTGCTTGTTTTGTATTATCGTTTCGGTCAATTGATTCGCGAACGAGGTTACCCTCAATCTTTGGAGTATATTCTTTTCCTGCTTGCTTTGCTTCTTTCAAACCGCCTAAGCTGGATGGCTCATAATTCACATGTGGATTCTGGCCAGGCGCTTTATCATTGTGATAGCGAAGTTGTCCACCCTCTTGGTTCGTCGCAACTCGTTTTTGGGGAGCATTAATTGGAAGCTGTAAATGGTTTGCTCCTACGCGATAGCGCTGTGTATCAGAGTAAGAAAATGTACGCCCTTGCAACATTTTATCGTCCGAAAAGTCAAGTCCATCAACGAGGACCCCAGTTCCGAAAGAGACTTGTTCAACTTCATTAAAGTAGTTTTCTGGGTTTTTATTTAGCACCATTTTTCCAACCGGCAGCCATGGGAACTGATCCTCAGGCCACAGTTTCGTATCATCAAGCGGGTCAAAGTCTAATTCAGGATGTGGTCCATCTTCCATAATCTGTACAAACATTTCCCACTCTGGGTAATCGCCCTTTTCAATGGATTCATATAAATCCTGTGTGGCGTGGTTGAAGTTCTTGCCTTGTATTTCTTGCGCTTCTTTTGCCGTTAAATTTTTGATTCCTTGCTTTGGCTCCCAATGGTATTTTACAAGAACGGCTTTACCTTCTGCATTTACCCATTTATAGGTGTTTACACCAGAGCCTTGCATCATTCGATAGTTTGCTGGAATTCCCCATGGAGAATATATAAAGGTCACCATATGAAAGGATTCTGGTGAATTGGAGCAAAAATCAAAGAAATGCTCACTATCCTGGATATTTGTTACAGGGTCTGGTCGAAAGGCATGGATCATGTCTGGGAATTTCATGGCATCGCGGATAAAGAAAATCTTGATATTGTTCCCAACTAAATCCCAGTTCCCGTCTTCTGTGTAAAACTTCACTGCAAACCCACGGGGGTCGCGAACTGTTTCTGGAGAGTGCAGACCATGTACTACTGTTGAAAAACGAACGAAGACAGGAGTTTGCTTTCCTTTTTCTTGGAAAACTTTCGCACGTGTATAGTTGGAAACAGGGTCATCTCCAACATTTCCATACGTTTCAAAGTAGCCATGTGCACCAGCTCCGCGAGCATGAACAATTCGTTCAGGAACCTTTTCACGGTCAAAGTGACTGATTTTTTCAATAAAGTCATAGTTTTCAAGTGTGGCTGGTCCACGATTACCAACAGTTCGGATGTTTTGGTTATTTGTGACAGGATGGCCTTGGCGAGTTGTTAACGTATCATCATGTTCAATATTTGTCTGTAAATTTTCATTTGATGGATCTTTATCCATTGATTATCTCCCTTTCTTTATGTTTTTCCAAATAAAGCTTAACCATCTATAGCGTGCCCGGTTATTCTAAAAATAATCGGGCATTTATAGGATTTAAGATGTTAAAGAAACAACACACTTCTGAGTAGACCTAGTTGCCCCAAAGTCAATTAGTAATGAATATCCGTATTAAAAGTGAATGCTAGAGCGATAACGTTAAATTTATAGTCATATGATTTTATTCCCATGCATATACCATGAAAAGTGGTAGAATAAAGTATGGATTGCTTCATATAGAAAGGAAGATTCATACATGACAACAAAGGTGACGCAACCTTTAATAACACCTTTAAATGATCCGTGGGAAGCTTATATGGATGTAGAAGAATATGGTGAAATGACTTTATCGAATATCGAATTTACAACAACTAACATGTGTAATATGCGCTGTGCTCACTGTGCGGTAGGATATACATTGCAAAGCAGTGATCCAGATGCGTTGCCAATTGAGTTGATTCTGAAGCGTTTGGATGAGATTCCGAAGCTCCGCACACTAAGTATTACGGGTGGAGAACCGATGATGAATAAAAAGTTGGTTCGTAACTATGTTATTCCTTTACTTGAATATGCGCATCGTCGTGGTGTTAAAACACAGATGAACTCTAATTTAACACTGCCATTCGAGCGCTATGAGGAAATTATTCCGTTTCTTGATGTGCTACATATTTCGCATAACTGGGGAACTGCTGAGGAGTTTGCTCAAACTGGATTTGCGATGATGGAACGTAAACCCTCGCTGGAAAATCGAATAAAATATTTTGACCGTTTAGTAGAAAATTCGCAACGCCTCTCAGCTAATGGTGTCATGGTTTCAGCAGAAACAATGCTGAACAAGCGGACATATCCTTATTTGGAACAAATTCATGATCATATTAATGAAATGGGTTGTGCAAGACATGAAGTGCATCCAATGTATCCGGTCGACTTTGCGAGCACAATGGAAACGTTAAGTCTAGACGAAATGCGGACAGCAATTGAGCGTCTATTAGAGCACCGAAATCCCGATATGTGGATGCTATTTGGAACATTGCCGTTCTATGCTTGTAGTGCAAATGAAGCGGACTTAGCATTGTTGAATCGCCTCTACAAAGAAAAAAATGTGACAGTTAGAAATGATCCAGACGGAAGGTCACGCTTAAATGTAAATATTTTTACAGGTGAAGTCATTGTAACAGATTTCGGTGACGAGCCATCTTTAGGGAACATACAAACGACTTCTTTGCTGGAATCATATAAGCGTTGGATGGATACGAGAACTGCTAAAAGCTTAAACTGTCATTGTCCTGCAGTAAAATGTCTTGGCCCGAATGTTTTAGTGAAAAATGCTTATTATTCAGATGTTGATTTTCAAAAACGAAAAGCAACAATTAGTCTTTAATTTTTGTTTTGAGAAGAAGCTGGGACATAACAAAAGTGTTTAATGTTAAAGACGAACGATGCATAAGCTTAGCGTAGGAAATATAGCCGCCTCTGGATGTGCGAAGTATATTTCCGGAGCGAGTTATTTGCACCGGTCATGTTCGGTTTTTATTTCATAAAGATACTTTTGTCTCAGCTTCATTCCAAATCGGGCCATCAATCCACGGTGAAATGCGATATCCCCTTACAAGCGCGCTCCACTCAATAAGGGAAAAGCTTTTTCCTCACCTAGTAAACGAAATTATCGAAATATAGCTAAACTTTTAACTTGAATTTTTTATTATAGGCTTTACAATGAATAATAACTTAACAGTATTTTTCCTGAGGGGGATAGAATAAAAATGCCAATTAGAATACCGGCACAATTGCCGGCGAAGGAGATTCTTGAGCAGGAGAATATATTTGTAATGGAAGAAGAGCGCGCGGTTACGCAGGATATTCGGCCACTTAATATATTAATTGTCAATTTGATGCCTGAAAAGCAAAAAACAGAAGCACATCTCCTTCGTTATCTTGGGAATACGCCAATCCAGGTAAACGTCTCATTTTTGAAGATGACGACACATGATTCAAAAAATACGAGTAAATATCATTTGGACACCTTTTATAAACCGTTTTCTGACATTAAAGAGAAGCGGTTCGATGGAATGATTATTACAGGATCGCCTGTTGAGCATCTTTCATTTGAAGAAGTGGATTACTGGGAAGAATTACAAGAGATTATGAATTGGTCAAAAGAAAATGTTACATCGACATTGCATATTTGCTGGGGTGCGCAGGCGGCTTTGTATCACCATTATGGGATTAATAAGCATGAATTACCGGAAAAATGCTTTGGTATTTTTGAACATGAGGTATTACACCGAAATGAGAATCTCGTGCGTGGATTTGATGATTATTTCCTTGCGCCACACTCTAGATATACCGATATTTCGTATGAGGAGATCGCAAACCATTCAAAACTGCAAATCCTGGCCCATTCCGATAAGGCAGGTATTTTCTTAATGTCCTCTAAAGACGGTAAGAATATAATGGCAACAGGTCATCTTGAATATAGTGCAAGTACATTGGCAGAAGAATATCATCGGGACCATCAGAGAGGTATTCTAACACAATTGCCAGAGAACTACTTCCCGAACGATGATCCAAATGAAAAGCCATTACATCGATGGAAAAGTCATTGTAGTTTATTGTTCTCGAATTGGCTGAATTATTATGTCTACCAAACAACACCATATGAATGGGATTAACCAAAGAAATTCGAGCTGAACATCCTCTGGAAGAGGCTAGCTGTTCAGCTCTTTTTGTTGGTTACAAAGTGGTGATCGTTACGTTCCATTCTTCAAAGGTTGCTTCCTCGTAGCTAGCGATTAATCCTTTAGCTGAAAGATCGGCTTTTGGTATTGCTTTTTGTTTAATAACGACGTCAAACGGCTGTTCAAATGGGAAGTCATCTAATACGACTGTGTTCTCATTTTTCCAGTGTAACTGTAAGTGTTCGTCGCAAAATTCGTGCAATGCTTGATTCATGGGAATCCCATCTTTAAAAAAGGAATGTCCGGCATTCATTGCATTACCCGGTTCATTCAAACAAAGATACAAAGAAAGGTTATCACTAAACTGAATAAGCCCATAATGAAAATTAAACAAACGTTTGTTGAATTCGTTTAAAGTGGCAATAATTGATTGCTGCCGTGTGTTTTCTGCTGTAACAAATTCCTGGGCTTCTAGAGAAGTATGATTTAAAAGGAAGCGTTTATAGTGTTCACTGCATAGAAGTGCAGCGTATGAATCTACTTGTTGGACCACATCAATCCCATGCTTATAAAGAACGATTTTCGGTAAGATCGGAAAATCGAAAAAAGAGTAGGGTATTGCTTCTTTGTCGTTCAGAAATGGCTGTTTGTCAAACTCCTTCCAGCCACAGTCATGCTGATATGCTGCGAATTCAACCGAGCTTCGTAAACCGTCTCCTAAAAAGTAATCTTTCTTCCATTGTTTCACAATATCACCGGAAATAGCTGCATGGTGATCCTGCTGAATCAATATTAATTCTTGATTGCGTTCTCGAACAATCATGCTATCCATCCTTTCCGATTTTACGTAACCTAAGTATAAGCAAAATCTGTGGATGATGGAAATAAAATAACCTCCTCATTCGTGAACGAACGAGGAGGTTATTTACATTAGACGATTAAATTTTAATCGCTTATTCAGGGCATATATAATTGGGATACCGATAGCTAATACAACGAACTCACCGACGGCTGTTGTATACCAGGTCAACAGGAACGGAAATTGTAAAGCAAGCTTCAATTCAAATGCAATAATGAAC
Source organism: Oceanobacillus sp. FSL K6-0127 (assembly GCF_037983385.1). Classification (NCBI taxonomy): domain Bacteria; kingdom Bacillati; phylum Bacillota; class Bacilli; order Caryophanales; family Bacillaceae; genus Oceanobacillus; species Oceanobacillus sp. FSL K6-0127. Next base: position 991,710 of record NZ_CP150287.1, read on the forward strand.
ATATTGAATGTAAAGACAATGGTATTCGCAGCAAGCAGCACCCATATATTTTTTATATATTTTGCTATTAGAATGATAATAGCTAATGAAATTGCAGAGTGTGCTACACCAAAGACTAAATCAAACCAACCTAAAGGTGAAAATAATAGGTTATATAAAAATACCCCTATTACAATTCCAAAGAAGTAGCGCTTATCAAATACAATAAGATGGTTAAATACTTCAGAAATGCGGAATTGGATATTTGTAAATCCGAATGGAACAATGAGTGCGGATACAGCAATATATAAAGCAGCTATTAACGCATTCACCACAAGAGTTCTTACTTTCATGTTAATCTCTCTCCTTAGTTTTTTATCGTGGGATGGTTTCGAACCACGTGAAACATATGCTATCATACCAGTGTTTATAAGCCTTTGTAAATACTAATGTATAAAAATTATTTATGGGAAATAATTAAATAACTTTAAAACGGATGTTTTTATTCATATAGGCACGTTACTTAAACATGCCTCATACAATAAATTTGGAATAGAATGAAGGGAATGAGTAAAGTGTACTATTTTTATCCGTATCCTCTGCCTTACTTTACGAACATACCGCATTATCCTTACGAAAGACCGTTTTATTATGGAAGTCTAATGAATGAACAATTACAAAAAAAAGAAGATTTCCGAGTGAAGGATTATGGACCACAACCGTTTGTTATAAATATTAATAAGGCTACACGAAATAATAATACGTATCGTACTGCTATATGGACAGGAGAGCACATGCAAGTTACATTAATGAGTATTCATGTTGGTGATGATATTGGTTTAGAAATACATCCAGATACCGATCAATTCCTGCGAATAGAGCAAGGACAGGGGATTGTAAGAATGGGGAAAAGCAGTAATAACTTGAATTTTGAAAGAAGAGTATACGACGATACAGCAATTATGGTGCCTGCTGGAACATGGCATAATGTAATCAATACAGGCAATATTCCATTAAAGCTTTATACAATATATGCCCCCCCACATCATCCACATGGCACTGTTGAGACAACTAAAGCGGAGGCAATGCTGGAAGAATAGCACGCTGTTATGCCGCAGTATATTTCGTATTATTTTATTTGCCACTAGATGTTGGTTGTTGTTTAGAACGGAGTTTATTTAGCGGGATGGATAGTTTCAATCTTTAAAGAACTGTTTACGCCTATGGGGACTTAGACTTTCTCTTTCTATATTTAAAAGCTAACCAAGTAGTTTTCAATGAAGAATAGGTACCTACTGCCGCAGCACCATAAAAAGCCCCCATAAATATACCAGCCCATAAATCTCCTCTATGACTAATAAAGATGGAAATAATAAACCCAATAATGCTTGCTATGGTAGGAAAGTATTGACGTGGAACAGGAAATACTTTAAAACATTGGGTTAATAACACGACAGCTGGTACAGCAATAACTCCGTCCCAGAAATTTGTGTGAATGGTTGGGTAGTCCATGAGAATCGATTCCTTTCATGTTAAATACTAGAATCATTAATTGAACGATTTATTTTCTAAAACAACAATTTTACTATTTCTAGAAATACTTGCTTTCTTGGTCTGTTCAACTAATCGATTAATCTGATTACAGCACTGTTTAGCACCTGCTATAAGTAATGGAACGCCGATAAAGTCAATGTGTAGACCTCTAGAGAAAAATCCTCCAATTGATATAGCTATAGGTACGGTCGGTGAAGTGTTGGATATTACTATTTTTTCATTAAAATTATATTTTTCCTGTAATAGCTCAATAAGATTTTGTATTGCTGGCACAACATATTTATTATCTTTTCTGCCTATGGTATAAACAGCATTTCCATCTTCATCTAATCCATGAAATATTAATTTTCCAAGATCGTGTTTTGTTAATTTGTTAAAATAATCTACACTCATAATCTCCTCTTTTGTAAGAACTTTGTCAGTCGGGATTTTTTTTAGATGATATGCTGCTGCAAGAGAAGTTGTATGTGTTCCGCCATAGTCATTGTATATAAATATCACGATAATCATCCTCCACTACTATTGTGACCAAGTTCGTCTTTTTTAGCAGATAAGAATGTAAACTTTCATATGCTGCATAAGTGCAACTAGGCATTCGTCTAAAGCCTTGTTTTACTTCAAAGCATAAGAGAATGCATCATACACTTTCATACACTTTCTAAGAATCCCATTAACGAATGCCAAGTTTTGTAATAAAAGAGTAGAGATGTAGGTTTTTAACAAATTTACATTAATTGCATAAAGTTAATAAAATGATTGATTATTATCACATGTCACCTCCTTTAATCTACTTAAAGGAGGGTTATTTATATTTAGAGAATAGACCAAATGGAAGGCAACTGATTAAAAAGAAAAGCTAAGCCTAATCGAAAAAAATGAGTGGCATAGTAACACTTTTTTATGTAAACATAACACCATTAAAATGGAGAATACATTACGTAATCATAATGTATTTATTGACTACATCATTCCAAAATGATAAATTAGAATAGCTATTAAGTCGCGTGAAAAGTGCGATTTTTTTCGTTGTATCAGTGTTACGAATTTTTAAATTCGTGTTACTGGCATGTAGGAATACAATTAGAGTAAAAGTAATTTTTTAATTGATGTAATCAAGGTGAGCGGTTAAGGAGGAAATCATGGACGACTCTTCATTAAAAAGGTTTAGTGTGTCAATGGAAGGGCATTTGCTTGGGAAATTTGATGATTTAGTGAAACAAAGAGGGTATGAAAACCGATCGGAAGCAGTTCGTGACCTGGTTCGGGATGCATTAACACAGCACTCATGGGAGCAGGATGAACAAATTGTTGCTGGGAGTGTTCTTTTATTTTATAATCACCATCAGCGAAATTTAGTAGATGAGCTTACAAAGATTCAGCACCGTATGCATGATAATATCTTGGCAACGACACATTTTCATCTGAATCAAGCGAGCTGTTTAGAGCTGATTATCGTAAAAGGAAAAGCGAAAGACATCCAACAGCTAAGCAATCAGCTGACAAGTATAAAGGGTGTCGACTACGGTAAGTTTACATTAGCTCCTGTGGAGCGAATCTAATTTTGGATATTAAATGAAAATCGGAGTGAAATAAATGAATAAAAAAATAATCGGAATTAGCTTGTTGACTATGTTTATTTTTACTATCTTATTGGCGGGCTGTACACAGTCGGAATCTGATCAAGCAGATGATGCAACAAATGAGAAGGAAGAAAATAAAGATGAGCTTGTATTAGCATTTGGTTCGGAGCCGGAAACTGGATTTGATCCAACAACAGGGTGGGGGCGCTACGGCTCTCCGTTATTTCAAAGCACGCTCTTAAAAAGAGATGATGATCTTGAAATTGTATATGATTTAGCTACAGGTTATGAAGTTGATGGAGAAGTTTGGACGGTGTCATTACGTGATAATGTGAAATTTTCTGATGGAGAACCTTTAACCGCTGAAGATGTTGTGTTTACATTTGAAACGGCAATGGATAACGTATCTGTTGTGGATCTTAATGTAATCGATAAAGTGGAAGCGATAGATGAATATACGGTGGAATTTACGCTAAAACAACCTCAGTCCACATTTGTTAATTCGCTCGTAGCAACAGGGATTGTACCAAAGCATGCCTATACAGAGGATTATGCTGAGAATCCGATTGGATCGGGACCGTTTCAGCTTGTGCAGTGGGATAAAGGACAGCAATTGATTGTTGAGGCTAATCCTGAATATTATGATACAGAACCTTATTTTAAACAGATTACCTTTTTATTCTTAAGTGAGGACGCTTCCTTTGCTGCTGCTCAAGCAGGTAAGGTAGATATGGCATATATACCAGCTGCATTTAGTAACCAAGAGGTTCCTGGCATGAAATTAGAAGCAGTAGAAACAGTGGATAACCGTGGTATTGTCTTTCCTTTTGTAGAGTCAGGAGAAGTTACAGAGGACGGTTTACCAATTGGTAATGACGTAACAGCAGATGTAGCAATTCGTCAGGCGATAAACATAGCTGTTGATCGTCAAGCGTTAGTAGATGGTGTGCTAGAAGGATATGGCACCCCTGCTTATACATCTGTAGATGGGCTGCCGTGGTGGAATCCAGAAACGGTTATTGAGGATGCTGATATGGACCGCGCGCGTACACTATTAGAAGAAGCTGGATGGGAAGATACTGATGGCGACGGAATTTTAGAAAAGGACGGCTTAAAGGCTGAGTTCTCCCTTTATTACTTAGCAAGCGATGCGATACGACAATCACTTGCAATAGCTGTTGCAGATATGATGGAACCACTTGGAATTAAAATTAATGTCGAGGGCGGAAGCTGGGATGTTATCGGTCAGCATATGTATTCCAGTGCTGTATTGATGGGTTGGGGGAGTCACGACCCACATGAGATGTATAACATTTACGGCAGCGATAATGCTGGAATCGACTATTATAATACTGGCTATTATGAGAACGAAACTGTGGATGCATATTTTGAACAGGCACTTGCAGCTTCTAGTGAAGAAGAGGCAATCGATTTTTGGAAAAAGGCTCAATGGGATGGTGAAACTGGTGTAAGTGTACAAGGTGATGCTGCGTGGGCTTGGCTAGTAAATATTGATCACCTGTACCTTGTTAAAGATAATTTGGATATTGGTGATCAACGCATCCACGTACATGGTCATGGATGGCCGGCAACGGATAATATTGCTGATTGGAAATGGAGTAATTAAAGTGTGTACAACCTCTAAAAGGTGTGTTCGAAATGGTTAAAAAGCTGAGCTTTTTTCTTTTTATGAAAGGGATACGAATGGCTACATTACTAGTAGCCATTTGTTTTATTTCCTTTTTATTAGTTAAAAATTCTCCAATTGATCCGGTTCAAGCTTATATTGGAGCGGACATGTTAAATGTAGGTCCTGAACAACGTGCTAAAATAGCTGCATATTGGGGACTGGATCAACCAGTTGGTGTTCAATTTATGAATTGGGGGTCTGCAATTCTTTCTGGGGATTTAGGTACGTCGATGATATATCGCCGCCCTGTTGCTGATATTATTGGGGAGCGTTTTATCAACTCCTTGGTGCTTATGCTGACTGCGTGGGTATTATCAGGAGTTATTGGATTTATCCTTGGTGTTGTTGCCGCAATGAAAAAAGGTACTTGGCTTGATCGATTGATAAAAGGGTACTGTTATACACTGGCTTCCACACCGACATTCTGGATGGGTTTACTTGTATTGATTGTTTTTGCGGTGTGGTTGAAATGGTTTCCGGTTGGGATGGGAGTTCCTGCCGGTGTGCTTGCAGAGGATGTTACGTTACTTGACAGAATTAAACACCTTATATTACCTGCGATAACATTAAGTATACTTGGTGTGGCTAATGTAGCGCTTCATACACGTCAAAAGATGATTGATGTGCTTCAAAGTGACTATATACTATTTGCCCGCGCGCGAGGTGAGCGTGGCATTGTGCTTTTTTGGAGACACGGGCTGCGTAATGTAGCTTTACCAGCAATTACTTTACAATTCGCTGCGTTTAGTGAACTGTTCGGTGGCGCTGTATTAGCTGAACAGGTTTTTTCTTATCCAGGTTTAGGTCAGGCAACGGTTGAAGCTGGCGTAAGAGGGGATGTCCCACTATTATTAGGACTTGTTATTTTTAGTACGTTATTTGTTTTTATTGGCAATCTAATAGCTGATCTGATTTATTTGGTGCTCGATCCTAGGATGAGAGGGGGAGATCGTTATGCTTTCTACTCCAGAAGAAAAAAATAAACAGCCTCTCCTAAATCAGAGAAGGCGGATGCTTCTTACAATTGTTATCGCAGCTTTATTTTTATTAAGTATCATATTAGGTGGGTTATTGTTGGATGAAGGAAGGATAACGACCAATCTAACTGAACGAAACGCTCCTCCATCGTTCGACCATTTATTTGGTACGGATTGGCTGGGCAGAGACATGTTTGCGAGAACAATTATGGGTCTTTCACTCAGTATCGGGGTTGGTTTACTTGGGGCGACAGGAAGTGCGCTGATTGCTCTTGTTCTGGGAATGGCTGCTGCGTCGATGGGGAAAATAGCGGATCGCTTGATTTCCTGGATTATTGATCTTTTCTTGAGTGTACCACATTTGGTGACACTTATTTTAATTGCTTTTACATTAGGTGGAGGGTTTAAAGGAATTGTAGTTGGGTTGATGCTCACGCATTGGCCAAGCCTTGCTCGGGTTGTTCGAGCGGAGGTGCTGCAAGTTCGTTCCGCTGAGTATGTTCAGATGTCGAAACAAATGGGAAAACCGCGTTGGTGGATTGCACTGCATCACATCTTACCACATATAAGTCCGCAAATCTTAATTGGATTTATGCTACTATTTCCACACGTTATATTACATGAAGCGGCTGTTACATTTTTGGGGTTAGGTCTTTCACCGCACGAGCCGGCAATCGGAATTATTTTGTCCGAGTCAATGAAGTATTTATCTTCTGGAATGTGGTGGCTTGCCTTTTTCCCGGGGCTTTGTTTGTTAATTGTTGTAAGGACATTTGATCAAATTGGAGAATATCTGCGGGTGATGCTTGACCCAACAAGAGCACATGAGTAAAAAGTTTTCCAAAGGAAGAGGAGTTAATGAATGTCTATTCTTGAAGTGAAAAATCTATCTGTCTCGTTTAAACAATATACGACTGGTATGAAACAAAAGGAACTCCAGGTTATTTCCGATTTGAACGTTAATCTGGAAGCGGGAAAAATCCTTGCCGTTGTCGGTGCCAGTGGCTCTGGGAAAAGCTTGCTCGCACATGCAATATTAGGTGTGCTTCCAAGCAATGCAAAGATCAGCGGGTCAATGACATATGCGGGAGAAGAGCTAACATATTCTAGGAAAATCGCGTTAAGGGGAAAAGAAATTGCCCTCGTTCCACAATCGGTTAACTATTTGGATCCTTTAATGAAGGTTGGCAAACAGGTACGTACATCGGTAAGGTCTGGTGATCCAGCGAGGAAGCAAAAGGAAGCTTTCGAACGTTATCACCTAACGCAAAAGGTGGAGGAGTTGTATCCATTCCAGCTCTCAGGAGGGATGGCAAGGCGAACGCTATTATCAACTGCTGTTGTCAGTGGAGCAAAGGTAATTATAGCGGATGAACCAACCCCAGGCCTTGATCCTGCTGTGATGAAAGAAGCACTTCGTCATTTCCGGGAATTGGCAGACAGTGGGTGTGCAGTCATGCTGATAACGCATGATATTGATTCTGCTTTATCTATTGCAGATGAGATTGCAGTTTTTTATGCTGGGACGACAGTGGAGATTGCACCAGTTGCAGACTTTACTGGAAAAGGAGAAGCATTACGGCATCCGTATAGCAAAGCTTTATGGCGAGCTTTACCTCAAAATGAATTCATTCCGCTTCCAGGAACACAACCACATGCAAGCTCCCTCCCACCTGGCTGTTTATTCGAACCGCGATGTCCATGGGCAACAGCTGCATGTCGAAAGGGAAGCCCCGATATGAGAGAATTGAGAGACGGTACGGTGAGGTGTATCCATGCAACTTGATGCAAAAGATGTTGGGTTTCGATATGGAAATGGCGAGTGGTTATTTCGCGGAGTGAATTTCACGATAAATCCCGGCGAAATCGTAGGTATTGTCGGGCCAAGTGGGCAGGGGAAAACCACCTTTGCTCGCATATTAGCAGGATTTGAGGATCCGGTTGAGGGAACCGTTACCCTTGGTGGCTTGCCAGTAGAGAAAAAGGGTTACCAGCCGATACAGCTCGTGTTCCAGCATCCAGAAAAAGCAATTAACCCACGCTGGAAAATGCAAAAAAGCTTACGCGAAGGCTGGGAACCGGATCGGACGTTACTAGAAGCGTTTGGTATTGAACAGGAATGGTTAACCCGCTGGCCAAATGAGTTGTCTGGCGGTGAGCTGCAGCGCTTTTGTGTGGTACGAGCATTAGGGCCGGAAACGCGTTTCCTAATAGCAGATGAAATGACAACCATGCTTGATGCAATTACCCAAGCACAAATCTGGCATGCAGTTTTGGAGATAGCAAAAAAACGTGAAATGGGTGTCATTGTGATTAGTCATGAAGCAAATTTGATTGAAAGGCTTTGTAGTCGGGTAGTTACCTTGAATAAAAACGAATAATCAGAGGAAAATAAATGGGATCGAGTATACGCTCGGTCCTTTTGTATTTGCTGGAAGTGAATGTTTAGGATGGACTGCATTATTAAAATTTGATTTTATCATCCTGCTACTAGATTAAAAGGACTCAACTAGGATGTTATATTCCCTGTTCCAGCTTGACAGAGTAACTGATAAAACGTATAATACTTACATAAAGTAACAAAGTAATAATAAGTTATATTTATAAACCGAATTCTACAGAAGGTGGTTAATCGAATGGAGAAGAAATTTTTTGAAGCGCCGACGATTCATGTTGAAGAAGTTAATATAAATGTACGTGATTTATCAAATTCACTTTTATTTTATGAAGGTATTATGGGGTTCCAAGTGTTAGAACAAAGTGAACAGAAAGCAGTATTAACGGCTGATGGTAAGCGTCCGATACTTACATTAGAACAGCCGAAAGATGTAACTCCGAAACAGCAACGAACAACTGGCTTATACCATTTTGCAATTCTGCTGCCAAGCCGTGCTGATTTGGCTGCATTTCTCAAGCATTTTATCCAAACTGGTTTAGCGGACAGACTAGGGTTTGGTGCTTCTGATCATGTTGTTAGTGAGGCTTTATATTTCTCTGATCCTGATGGGAATGGTATTGAAATTGCGCATGATCGGCCCTCTTCAGCATGGGATTGGACAAATAGTCAGGTTACAATGCGGACAGATCCACTGGATGCAGAAGGAATTTTAGCTGAGCAAAAAGAGGAATGGCAGGGAATGCCTGCAAATACGCTTATGGGGCATATTCATTTACATGTTGCCGATTTAGATGCGGCAGAGAAATTCTATATTGATGGATTAGGATTTGATATTGTTACGAAATATCCTGGTGCGTTATTCACATCGCATAACGGCTATCATCATCACGTTGCTGTCAATGTGTGGCGTGGAATTGGCGCCCCTAGACCACTAGCGAACAGTATCGGACTAAATTGGTATTCACTTGTTTTTCCGGATGAAGCGACGCGTAAGAAAACAATCGACCAATTAGAGCAAATCGGCGCTGATGTGACAAATGAAAACGACGCTTATATGACGGAAGATCCAGCCGGTAACAAAATAAAATTAATTGTACGTTCCTAATCGGATTGCATAAATCATAAAAACACCGTTCACGGGCTAGGCTTAAATCAGCATCGAACGGTGTTTTTATTTTTAATTATTATACCAGGCAGCTGCCGCTTTCACTTCGGTCATTGTTAACTGATGTCCGTGACCTTCCCAATGTAATGTTACATTGGCACCCGCAGATTCCAGTAGAGAATGGAGGTCTTCTGATTCTTGTGCAGGGCAAATTGGGTCATTTGTTCCTGCGGCGATAAATACCTGTTTACCAGAAAGATCCGGTAAGTCGATGCCTCTTCTTGGAACCATTGGATGATGTAAAATCGCTGCTTTTAACGCAGCTTGATAATGGAACATTAAGCTTGCTGCAATGTTTGCCCCATTTGAATAGCCGATCGCGACAATGTTATGACGATCAAATTCATATTTTTCTGCTGCTTCATCCAGAAAGTCATTTAGTTCGGCTGTGCGGAAAATAAGATCTTCTTCATCAAAAACCCCTTCAGCAAGTCTTCTGAAAAAACGTGGCATCCCATTTTCGAGAACATTCCCACGTACGCTTAATACATTTGCATCTATGTCAATAATTTCTGCAAATGGAAGGAGATCTTGTTCGGTGCCTCCAGTTCCATGCAGTAACAACAATGTTGGTTTGGAAGGATTGCTTCCTTTTTTGAAAATATGTTTCATTTGTTACACTCCTCCTAGTTTGGCCGTTCTAGTGAAAATAACGCTCCAGTTTTTGCGTAATTACTTCCTGCTAAACGACTTACAGCTTTTAATTTATCTTGGTTAATTCTTCCCGACTCTTCATAAATGTGTTCATCAACATGAAAGCGAACGACCTTTCCAATTAAGAGATCAGTATTAATTGATTCGCCATCACCTAATTCAATCGCTCGTTCTAATTTACATTCAAATCGAACCTTAGCTTCCTTAATTCCCGGTACGGAAATCGCTTCACTTTCTGCAAATGTGAAATTTGTCAGGTCTAGTTCGCTTTCTGTAGCAGGAAGCGATGCAGCGGTTTTATTGACCTCCTCGACATTATACTCATCAACTATATGCACGACAAAGTCTTTGCTTTCTAGTATATTTCGGGCCGTATCCTTTAATTGTCCAGCTTTGCGTTGAATCGAAATGGAAAGCATTGGTGGATTAGAAGAAACAACGTTAAAATAACTAAATGGAGCTCCATTGATTGTTCCGTCATTTGCTTTACTGTTAACAAATGCAATTGGTCTAGGAATAATGCTTCCAGTTAATAATTTGTAATTCTCGCGTTCTGTATTGTTTTCAGGATCAAAGGAAAGCAATGTCATCCCTCCTTAGAATGGAATAGATCGTTACTACTTTTCATGTTCTCACTGTTCTTCACTTTTTTTGCCGACCGTTTTAAGCACGTGAATGATTGTCTTTTTCTCTTCATCAGAAATACCATCAAATAAGTCCTCGATTACTTTTTGATGCTTTGGAAAAATGCCGTCCATCAGTTGGCGTCCCTGGTCTGTCAGTTGTATATAAACAACACGACGATCATCCTTGCAATTACTTCGTTCGAGCAGCTCTTTGTTTTCGAGTTTATCGATTACATAAGTAATGGACCCCGTATTAATAAGAACAGCCTCGGAAATTTGGCGTATCGTTTGTCTGCCTTTGTGGTATAATGCTTCTAAAATAGCAAAATCGGAAGTGCGCATGCCATGACTGCTAATATCTTTTTTAATTCTCTCTTCAATTGACTTGTAAGCCTTCATTAATACGACATAAGCTTTTAATGACAGATTTTCACTCATTCTTTTCCCTCCTAAAGCGTATCTAATATATGTTATTCAGATATAATTAATTAAAATATCTTTAATTAATTATAATTATATAAAACTAAATGATTAAAGTCAACCATTATCATAACGTGTTTCAATCATCTACTATAACTTGATTCTCTTTTCCCGGTACATGTAAACTAAAAGATATTGCAGTAGTCATTGTTATTGAATGGAGGAAGGGGAAATGGATAATCAGCTAACGGACTTCAGTATTAACTTACAGCAGATTGAATTTTTAGCTCCAAAAATGAATCAAGGAATTGGAGTTATTTTTGTGATTCAAGGAGATTTAACCGTTGAAACAAATAGTCGATTTTATCAATTGAAAGAAAAAGATGTGCTTGTTATAAATCGGAATCAAGTATACCAAGCGAAAGGAAATAAGGGAAATCACATTCTGTTGTTACAAATTTCCGATCGATTTATGAAGCAGTACTATGAAGCGTATCCGAATAGTCGATTTGAGTGTTTCTCAGGCGACGTAGATATGGAAAAAGATGCGGTCATTAATCGAATCCGTAAACTTTTAGCCGAACTAATGATTGCCTATTTTCGAAGATCAGAGAGTTATCGGATTGAAATCCAATCTTATGTTAGCGAAATCCTGCTTATTCTTATTCGGCGTTTTAAGCAAATGGGAAGAATCCAGGAGCGCATTGATACAGGAGATCAACGAATCAGAGAAATCATTTATTATATGGAAGAAAATTATCATCAAAAAATTACATTAGATGATGTTTCGGAGAAGTTTTACTTATCGTCTAGTTATTTATCACGTTATTTTAAAGAGAAGGTTGGAACTGGGTTTAATCATTATTTGATGAATATTCGTCTTGAGCATGCAGTAAAGGAATTGCTGTATACTTCTGATTCAATCTCTCATATTGCAATGAATAATGGCTTTCCCAATGTAAAGTCATTTGTACATTATTTCAAAGAAGCATATAAAAAGACCCCGAAATTATACCGAGAAGAAAATCAGGAAACCGGTATGGACACGATGAAAACGTATGACATAAAGGATGCAGTTGAAATTATTCAATCATCATCTATTATTGGAGAATTAGGAATGTTACTGACGGATAGTGATGTTGTATTCACTAGTATCGAAACGGAAGCTGAAGAATTAAAGCTTGATATACGACAGGTTAGTCCATCTAAAATTAATCGGCCAATACATAATCTTGCTATCGGTGAGCTAAGTGAGCTATTAAAGGAAGGAGTCAGACTGCAAGTTCTAATGGCAAAGGAAGAAATAGGCTTAGAAAATATTGCAGTACGTAAATTAATTGGTGGTACTACATTTATTCCACCGGTAGAGACGGACGAAATTATCGCGACTACTTCGCCATATTACAATGCGGATTTCGTGTTGAATTTTTTAAGGAAGCATGATTTAGGACTGTTCATTCGGATTGATTACGTTGAAATTTCCCGTGATGAAGAGAATTATATAAGGGAAATGCAAGATTTCATAAAGCATTGCTTGAATGTGTATGGGACTTCCTATATTGAAAAATGGTACTTTATGTTTTATGAACCGTCTGCAACAGCTGTCCTTGTTAGTGAGCTTGAGCGTGTTTATTTGAAATTATATCGTTCGGTTAAGGCGCTTATTCCAAAAGTCAAAGTAGGAGCTTTTCTGCCATTTTCCTATAAAGATGAAAAAACGTCCAAGAATCATACTTGGTTAGTGGAGAAAAAAGTACCAATTGATTTCTATGGCTATGAAGCAAACCAAAATGAAATTATCGATTTTGAAGAGTTGGGAGATGATAGATTTTCGCTGGCGAAAGGGTACATAAAGGAAAAAACAGTTAAGCTAAAGACATATTTAAGAAAGCATGGGAAGAATCAGCCGATTAGTTTAATTAGCTGGAACACGCTTTCTGGGAATACACGATTTACGAATGGAACGTTTTTCCGTGGAGCATTAGTATTGCAAAATGCTCTGGACTTGGCTGATGAGGTCGAATCAATAGGTTTTTGGATTAATACAGAACAGCATGAGAAGTCAGGGCGTGATAGGAAAATTCGGATGGAGGGACTTGAGCTTTTTCACTTTTTTAGTGGCAAACGCCCTGCTTATTTTGCGATGCAGTTTTTTGACAGATTAAATGGGGATATTATTGCACGTGGTTCAGAATATATCATGACTAAAAACGACCGTGGCTATCAGCTCGTATTAATGAATATTAATAATGTGAATCCTCATTTTACGATTGAAGAGACATTCTTAAAGAAATTAAATAAAGAAGTTCGCGTAACGATTTCTGGTTTGGAGCCAGGAGAGTATCAAATACGCAAACGGGTTTTTGATAAAGATTTTGGCGCACTTTATACAAAGTGGTGGGACTTAAATAGTAAATACGGAATGGATGAAGAGGTTATTAATTATATTAACGAAACGAGTAAACCATCACTTGAATTATTCGATCAGGTGATTGATGGTGATTGGAGCATGTATGCTTATATGTCATTAAATGCGATTCACTTCTTTGATATACGTAGAGCTTTTTATTAAAAACCGATTAGTATAATCCAAATTATATCTAAAACCAGAAAATAACGGTAAAAAAATAACGGTTAATTTTTTACCGTTATTTTTATATGTGAATTTATGAACATGATTTAACGCTTATTATAATGAAAAATGACTTATTTAAAATGGTGGATTTTTTTATACTAAGGATGTGGTAAAAATGAGCTCAAGAAAGACCGCAGGCATTATTATCCAGTTATGACTTGTTAGAGATAGGTAAGAATAAGATTTACTACATTATTGGGCTGTATAATGCCCATGCCCAAAAATCGTGAAATTCTCAAAACGTGAAGCTTTGGGGTGAACAGACATGATTCTGTTGGACTGACATTCAATGAGAGGGAAGAATACCTCGCAGAATGGGTTTCACTTTATTAATTTTAAAAGGAGAGGTTGTACAATGGATACAGCTTACAAAGGCACCAATAAGATGATTACAGGAATTGTATTTGGAGTTATTACATTTTGGTTATTTGCTCAATCAATGGTTAATATTGTACCAGCAATTCAATCCGATTTAGGTGTTTCATTAAGTACGATTAACGTAGCAATTAGCTTGACTGCTTTATTTTCCGGAATGTTTATTGTAGTGGCTGGAGGTTTAGCAGACCGGATTGGTCGTAAAAAAATTACCTATGTTGGTTTGATTCTAAGTATAATTGGATCCTTATTACTTGTTTTAGCAAACGGATCTATACTTTTAATTGTAGGTCGTATTTTACAAGGTTTATCGGCAGCGGCAATTATGCCTGCTACGATAGCGTTAGTGAAGGAATACTTTGATGGTGAAGATCGTCAGCGAGCACTTAGCTATTGGTCAATTGGCTCTTGGGGTGGTTCAGGATTTTGTTCCTTCTTCGGTGGTGCAATCGCCACATCAATGGGATGGAAATGGATCTTCGTCTTTTCTATTGTTTTTTCACTTTTAGCAATGTGGTTAATTAAAGACACACCTGAAAGCAAAGCAGAAACAACAGGGACATTTAAATTTGATTTCGGTGGTCTAGGAATCTTTATTGTTACAATGCTTGCTTTAAATGTCTTTATTACACAAGGCGCGAGCTTAGGCTGGACTAGCCCATTAACAATAGGACTTGCAGTAATAACGATTGTTGGAGTAATTGGCTTTATTAAGTATGAAGCAAAACGAGATAATGCACTTATCGATTTTAAAATGTTTAAAAGCAAAGCCTATACAGGTGCAACTATTTCTAATTTCTTATTAAATGCAGTAGCTGGTACATTAGTTGTTGCGAACACCTATGTACAGGTGGGGAGAGGCTTCTCGGCGTTTCAATCAGGAATGCTTTCAATTGGTTATCTTGTAGCGGTGCTCGGGATGATTCGCGTAGGTGAAAAGATTATGCAAAAAACTGGCGCAAGAAAACCAATGGTATGGGGAACGGTTTTAACGTTAATCGGTGTAGGTGTGATGGGACTTACTTTCTTGCCAGACCTAATGTATACAATTGTTGTATTCGTTGGATTTATACTCTTTGGTTTAGGTTTAGGAATGTATGCAACACCTTCAACTGATACGGCTGTAACCTTTGCTCCAGCAAATAAAGTTGGAGAAGCTTCCGGAGTGTATAAAATGGCAAGTTCACTTGGAAATGCGTTTGGAGTTGCGATTTCAGCGACAGTATACAGCGCAATCACAGCAATAAGTAGTGTAGAGGTAGCGGCATCCTCAGGAATTATCGTTAATGTAATCTTTGCGATATTATCCTTGATTTCAATTATCGTGTTAGTTCCTAGGGAATCAGGGGAAAATGAAGATGACCCTATCAACGCATCCAATGTACGTCCTGTTGGGGCAAAACATTAAGAATTGAGTCAAAATAGAGGAGGCAGTTGGAATGAGAAGTAAATTGATGGAGATGTTAGAAGCACGCAAAGATGAAATGATTGAAATTCGTCGTTATTTGCATGAAAATCCAGAGCTTTCTTTTAAAGAAGAAAAAACTGCTCAATATATTGCCGACTTTTACAATGGTAAAGATGTAAAAGTAGAGACAAATGTTGGTAATGGTTATGGAATCATTGTAACGATTGTAGGAGGAAAACCGGGAAAAACAATCGGATTAAGAGCGGATTTTGATGCCCTTCCAATTACGGAAGAGGCAGATGTCCCATTTAAATCAAAAAATGAAGGGGTCATGCACGCATGTGGCCATGACGCTCATACAGCATACTTGCTTGTTCTTGCTGATTGCTTGATTCAACTTAAAGAAGAGTTAAATGGTACAATAAAAATTATCCATCAGCATGCAGAAGAGGTTCCGCCAGGTGGTGCAAAAAGCATCCTTGATTCGGGTAAGCTAGATGATTTAGATGCAATTTTTGGTATCCATGTACTTCCGATGGATCCTGCTGGAGTGGTTGGTTATCGCAGTGGCTATGCATTTAATGGCAGATCTTACTTTAAATTGAAAATTCAAGGAACTGGTGGACACGGTTCATCTCCACACACTGCAAATGACTCTATCGTCGCAGGTGCTCATTTTGTAACGGTTGTGCAAACCATTATTAGTCGTCGTTTAAATCCGATGGATCCAGGTGTTGTAACGATTGGATCGTTTGATGGGAAAGGGACATTTAATGTCATCAAAGACAGTGTGGAGCTTGAAGGTGATATTCGCTATATGAGCGCTGAAAGTCAGAAGATTATTGAGGAAGAATTTAAGCGAATTGTTAAAGGGATTGAAGCAGAATTCGGAGTAGAATGTATCCTGGAATATAAATCCGATTATCCACCATTGTACAATACTCCAGAGTATACAGAATTGGTAGCTGAAAGTCTGAAAAACGCTAATGATAAGGATATTAAAGAGGTAAAACAATATCCACCTTTAGCGCCGTCTGAGGACTTCGCTTACTATTTGGAAAAAATACCTGGCAGTTACTTCTTTATCGGATGTACACCAAAAGGAGTAGAAAAGCCTTACTTTAATCACCATCCGAAATTCGATATTGACGAGGACGCCATCCTTGTAGCTGCTAAAGCGGTTGGACATGTTGTTTGCAGTTACTTTGAAAAAAATGAATGATGAGGTTCTATTAAAATTGAAAATACCGCATGAAAATCAAATGAAAATTTTGATTTCATGCGGTTTTGTTTTTTCTGATTGAGATTTTATTACATCTTATCGCAGAGGATTTTTGACAGAATATATATGTGGGTGTATAATATACGCTTGTATCGAACAATCTAATTAAATTTTGAGGTGAATATTGTGAAGAAGTTAATATCTACAAAGATGGGATTCTTCGCTATCGCTGTATTCCTATTTTGGATAAAAACGTATTTGATATATAAAATTGAATTTAGTCTTGGTGTAAGTGGGCCTATGCAAGAGTTTTTACTATTCTTAAATCCGTTAAGTACAGGATTAATATTCTTAGGATTAGCACTCTTTGCTTCTGGTAGAAAAGCTGGCCGATGGATTATTATTCTATCGTTTATTCTAAGCTTTATCCTGTATGCTAATGTTGTATTCTATCGTTTTAATAGTGATTTTATCACGATAGCGACCATGATGCAGACAAGTAACTTTGGTAGTTTAGGTGGAAGTATTGCAAGTTTAGTAGAGTGGCGTGATCTTCTCTATGCATTTGATTTAGTTTTATTAATCGTATTGTATTGGAAGAATCGTACGAACTGGTCAATGGAACGACTAAAGATTCGGAAACCATTCATTGTGCTGGCCGCTGGTGTAATGGCCTTTGTTATCAATCTAGGCTTAGCTGAGGCAGATCGCCCACAGTTGTTAGAGCGTACATTTGACCGTAATTATTTAGTGAAATACTTGGGTGCATATAATTTTATGATTTATGATGCAATCCAAAGCTTTGAGTCATCGACACAACGCGTGCTTGCAGATAGTAGTGATATTACAGAAGTTGAAAACTATACGAAGAGTAAATATGCAGAACCAAATGAAGCTTACTTTGGAAAAGGTGAAGGAAAGAACATTATTAAAATTCATCTAGAATCATTCCAATCCTTTTTGATAGATTTTGAGTTACACGGGGAAGAGGTTACACCGTTCTTAAATTCCTTAGTGAACGATCAAAGTCAAGGATTCACGTATTTTGATAACTTTTTCCACCAAACAGAGCAGGGAAAAACAGCTGATGCTGAGCTGATCATGGATACTTCACTCTATGGCTTGCCACAGGGATCTGCTTTTGTAACACGAGGAAAAAATACGTATCAAGCATTACCTGCAATTCTTGATCAGGAACAAGACTATACAAGTGGAGTATTCCACGGAGATGGTAAATCGTTCTGGAACCGTGATGAAGTGTATAAGCATCTTGGGGTAACAGATTTCTATTATGATATCTTTTATGATATGAGCCCAGATCAGGTTATTAATTATGGATTAAAGGATAAACCATTCTTTGAAGAGTCCATGCCATTATTAGAAGAAATGGAACAGCCATTTTATGCCCATATGATGACATTAACGCACCATCATCCATATTTGATTGATGAAGATGAAGCGACGATTGCCCCTGCTGAAACGGGTGATGGTTCGGTGGACCGTTACTTCCAAACAGCACGTTATCTTGATGAATCATTGGAACAATTCTTTAATGATTTGAAGGAATCTGGACTTTACGAGGATTCAATAATTATGATTTATGGAGACCACTATGGTATCTCAGATAATCATAACCGTGCAATGTCCGAAATTCTTGGTGAAGAAATTACACCATTGAAAAATGCGGAGCTTCAGCGTGTGCCATTTATGATCAAAGTTCCTGGTGTTGAGGGACAAGGTACGAATCATACGTATTCAGGTCAAATTGATGTTATGCCAACGCTTCTGCATATTTTAGGAATTGATGCACGCGATTATATTCTTTTCGGTACAGACATGTTTTCTGAGAACCATAAAGACTATGTGCCATTCAGAAATGGTGGATATATGACGGAAGAATACAGCTTGGTAAATGGCGTTTATTATGACAATGAAACGAAAGAAATTATTGAAGAACCAACAGAAGAGATGAAGGAATTAAGTGAAACAGTTCTTCATGAGCTGGAACTTTCAGACCGGGTATTGAACGGAGACCTACTTCGTTATTACACACCAAATGATGAGTGGGAACCAATTGATCCTGCTGATTATGACTATAATTATGATTTGGAAGATAGCGAAGAAGCCAGTGAAGAAGAATAAGAGGAACAGCACTGACGGAGATGTCAGTGCTGTTTTTGTGTAAAGTGAATCTACATGAAGTAAACAAAACCTATTCCTCGCAATTTTGCCATGTTCAAGATTAGAGATATTACATAATGCGGTAAAATCTAAAACAATGGATTGAAAATATGAAAAAGAAGGTGAACTTCATTTGAAACAAATGATTCGGAGGTTCTTAGTTTGGTTCTCGGCATTGTTTCTATTAAATATCATCGTTAATGTAATCTTCAAATCATCTTTACACCTAACAACTGCTTTTTCTACAGCTTTAGGTGTATCAGCAGGCATCGTAATTGTAGGGAAATGGGTAGAAAGTAGATTGAGCAGATAAGAACATGCAGGTTTGCGGGACAAGCATGTTCTTATCAATTTATTCTGCCTTTTCCAGCTCTCGTTTCCTTTTTAAAAGTGCTTGAAATTCTAGTTCCAATGCTTTTGACGGTTCTAGACTGAGCTTGCTCAGTACTTCCGTTAATTTTGTTTCAATTACAAGTAATTCTTGCTCTATTGAATCAGCGGCCTGCTTTGGAACGTAATTTTTATACGCCTCAAAGCTTCCGTCAAAAAACGTAATTTTTTGTTTTTCGATTGCTAAAATGTGATCAGTGATATTCTCGACAAAACGTCGATCATGAGACACAAGAAGTATTGTACCTTCGTAATCAGTTAGAAGATCTTCTAATGCTTCGACTGCTTCAATATCAAGGTAATTCGTTGGTTCATCTAAGACGAGTGTATTTATATTGCTGACAAATAGTTTTGCAAAAGCTACTTTAACACGTTCTCCACCGCTTAATACTCCTACCTTTTTATATACATCTTCCCGATAAAAATGTAACCTTGCAAGCACAGTGCGAATAAAGGTTTCATCTTGGACAGCTGTTGAGCGAACGTTTTCCAGTATGGAGTCTGTTGTATCAAGGACGTCAAGATTCTGGCTGAAATAACCAATTTTGGCAGCGGGTGATACCGTGATGCCATCCGCTTCGTTCATTATTTTCTTTAACAGCGTTGTTTTACCAGCACCGTTTTTGCCAATAACCGCTATTTTTTGTCCACCACGAATATAGAAACCTGCTGGGTTCCAAAGGATGCGATTGGCTACTTTTCCAGTTAGCTCCTCTGCTCGGATAATAATCTGTCCTGTAAAAGCTTCCTGATTCGGTAAATTCATTTTAATGGCAGGTATTTCTTTTACCTTTTCTACTTTTTGAAGCTTTTCTAATCGAGTTTCTATTGATTTTGCTGTTTTTTGAAGCTTTTTTTGTTTTTTAGCGAAGTATGGCTTCGCTCCAGTAATTTTTGCTTCAGAAGCGCTGACTTGATTCGGTTTTTTCGTTGCGCGTTGTGCTTTTTGCTCCTTCAACTCGCGTGCATGTTCCAATTGTCTTTTCTTTCGTTGGTATTGTTCATATGCGCTTTCTTGTTGTCTGATTGCAAGTTCCTTTTGAGCAATATAATCCGAATAGTTCCCTTTATACACATTGATTTTTTTTTCGTCGATTTCCCAAATCTTCGTACATAGAGCGTCTAAAAAGCTTCGATCATGGGACACAATAACAATAGCTCCTTGCCATCTTTGTAATTGCTTTTCTAAGCTTTCGATATGCTCCGTATCCAAGTTGGTTGTGGGTTCATCCGCAAATAAAAGGCCAGCTTGTGTTGCTAAAGATTGGTTAATATATTCCTGTGTAACTTCACCACCACTTTTTGTTGTATCCGTGTTTTTTAATTGGGGGAGCAATTCACAGGTTGCTCGGAGGTTAATCATACCTTCTTCTGGCTGCCGCTTTCCTGCAAGTATTTCGAGCAGACTTGTCTTACCACTGCCATTTCTTCCAACAAGTCCAATTCGATCTTTATTCTGGATAGCTAAATGATCCGCAGCAAAAAGTAAACGATCCTTGACTTCATACTTGAGTCCGCTTATTTCCATAATAACCATATCTATCATCTCCGTTCTTATTTGGGAGACCAAAAAAAAGCCTCCAATTCTTTTCAGAATAGGAGGCAGAGGTGTACAGAAAAAAGAGAGACTACTCCCTTTGGCTGGAACACAAAAATCTACAATCCTATTCTGAAAAATTCCATGATTGTATGACAAAAACAGCAGAACAATCCGCTAATGTTGACATACTGTTCACCTGAATGTTTTCGAAAAAATAGGATTAGTACTTCATGTCCCCTTTGTTCACCCTTCCGTCTTGTAGTTGATATTATTATAAACGAATGGAATGCTCTGATGCAACCCCCTGTTTTTGGCTATTTGTAGAAACTCCGTCACAAAAAACAACTGTTATATTTGATAAAATAAACATATTGAGGACAGGAGGAGCCTATAATGGAAAGAGTAATCCGAAAGCAAGAGGCAGATACATTCATTGAAAATTTATATAAAGAGCTTGGCAAAACATCAAAAGAAATTGCTGAGAGACTGAGTCAAATTCACGAAGAGCTGGATGAAAAAGGGTA
Source organism: Oceanobacillus sp. FSL K6-0127 (assembly GCF_037983385.1). Classification (NCBI taxonomy): domain Bacteria; kingdom Bacillati; phylum Bacillota; class Bacilli; order Caryophanales; family Bacillaceae; genus Oceanobacillus; species Oceanobacillus sp. FSL K6-0127. The sequence goes on from NZ_CP150287.1 coordinate 1,013,028, forward strand.
CTATGAGCATACATATGAAGAGCTGTCTTATGGTGCCAAGCTTGCTTGGCGTAACTCGAATCGTTGTATTGGTAGACTTTTTTGGGAAAGGCTGGAGGTAATAGATGCAAGACATGCTGCACGTAGTGAGGAAGTATTTACTTATTTGCTTCACCATATAAGGAATGCAACCAATCATGGGAAAATCAAACCGATGATAACGATATTCCAGGCCGAAATCCATGGGGATAGACAGGTGAAGATTTGGAACCACCAATTACTTCGCTATGCTGGATATGAAACGGAAAATGGGATAGTAGGAGATCCAGCTTCTGTAGCTTTTACGAAGGAATGCTTGAAGCTTGGCTGGGTTGGTGAAGGAACTTCATTTGATTTGCTTCCACTTGTTGTTCAAATCGGTGGTCATGACCCGGAGTTTATGGAAATACCAATGGAGTACGTAATGGAGATACCAATTGAGCATCCTGACTTTTCACTGTTTGGAGATTTAGCGGTGAAGTGGTATACAGTACCAATTATTTCGGATATGCGCCTCGAAATCGGCGGGATTGACTATGTAACAGCTCCGTTTAATGGCTGGTATATGGGTACGGAAATAGGAGCGAGAAACTTAGCTGATGAAGGGCGATATAATTTGCTTCCTTTAGTAGCGAAACAGATGGGATTAGAAACAAAACATGAAAGCACTTTATGGAAGGATCGTGCACTTGTAGAGCTAAATGCCGCTGTATTAGATTCCTTTAAAAAATATGGGGTATCCATTGTCGATCATCATACAGCTGCAAAGCAATTTAAGGTTTTTGAAAATCGGGAACAGAAAACAGGGCGTAAGGTTACTGGGAATTGGACATGGTTGATTCCACCATTGTCTCCAGCGGTGACTCATATTTTTCACAAGCCTTATGATAACCATGTGCAAAAGCCAAATTATTTCTATCAAAAGAATTATTATGTATAATCAAAAAGAAAGGCAGTTCCAAACGGAACATGCCTTTCTTTTCCCCTAAAAGGGGTGCACGCGGAAAATTAAATTCATCTTCTCCAAACTGTTCTTTCTGACGATATTTTACAACTCGTCATTACAGGATGGTCTCACTGACTGTATTTGTTGCTTTAGAGATCGTTGAAAGAGCCTTTCAATCTGCTTCTCCAGAATTCAGTCAGATTACCAGTTGCACTTTCACAAAAAACCACTTACTGTTTTGAAAAACTAACCGTGAAATGGAACTTAAATCTTAAAGCTCCTGACGAGTCTAGCATTCGCCAGTAAAGTAAATTTTCCGCCAAGGCTGTGCATTTCCTCATTGGAATTCATTTGTAAACAAGTTGGAAAATGAAGTGGTTACATTTTCGCAAGTTGTCTGCAACAATCCTTCCAATGCAGTTCGCCTTGTACTATTTGTATTCCCGTATGAATATGAACTAAACCTCCTTTTTAAAAATAATTTTTGTAGTTTACGCTGGGGAAGACCTGTTGTGTTTCATAACATACCAGGCGTAACACAAAGTTATGAAGTTATTTTTTGTGAAAAAGCTGAATGAAGCTCTTTACAAAGAGGATAAATTTTTATATAGTAAAGATACCTAATAATTCTAGGTAGGTGAGAAAATGTTTAATCGCGAACTTGTAAAAGGCAGTACCTCCTTGCTGGTGTTACAGCTTTTAAATGAACGTGATATGTATGGCTACGAGCTCGTAAAGGAAATGGATCGACGTAGTGAAAACCATTTGCAAATGAAGGAAGGTACGCTCTACCCAGCACTTCATAAGATGGAAAAACAAGCGTACATTGAATGTTATTGGCAAAACCAAGAAAAGGGACCAGCTCGTAAATATTATCGTATTACAGAGCAAGGGAAAGAAATCCTTGCAGAAAGAACGTCGGAATGGCATCGATATGTTCAAGTGATGAACAACCTGATTGGGAGAAACGAGTCATGACCGAAGGGGAACAACATTTTTTAAATGAATTAGAGCAAGAGATTGGGCGTCATCCTGATAAGGAAGAGATTATAGCAGAATATCGCCTGCACGTATTTGACCTGCTCCAGGAGCAAGCGACCGATGAAGCAAAAGTATATGATGAATTGGTACATAGACTCGGTTCGCCAAAGGAGATTGCAGCACTATGGAAGCAGGAATCAGCCGTAACGCCTAAGAAAACGCAGCAATTATTTGTGTTTTGCAATATTGCCATTTTCACTTTTGGGGTGCTGCTTACAATTGGCTATAACGCATTTGATTGGTACTGGCTGGAAAGCTTATGGGCAGGCCTAACAAATGCTGCATCTATTATTATACTTATTTATGGTTTCTTTTGGGCGTTGCTCGGCTATGAAATTGGCAGAGAGTTTGGGTCCCGTGGTCATAAATTGTTGAAGAAGACATTTTTGTTTTCTATCATACCTAATTTGATCTTAATGTATTTAATTGTATTTAAGCTTATTCCACTTCAGTGGTTTCAACCGTTATTGAGTACGCCGTTTATTATTGTTTGCATTCTTTGTACGGCCGTATTGTACCCAATAAGCTGGCTGGGGTATCGGTGGGGAAAGAAAGCTTCAATATGAAATGGGCTGAAGCCGAGTAATGCATTCAGTCCTGATTCGTTATTATTTTTTTGTCTATATACATAGTAATTCTATGTATATAGACTTACAATGTATTGGAGGGATATAGATGGATGTTCAAGTGACGAAAAGAGATTGGCCATTTTTGCTTGTATGTGTAGGACTTGGAATACTTGCAGAACTTAGTTTTTTCCATGAAGAAATTGGCTTGTCATACCTCGTTTTCATCGCGGTGTTTTATGCAGTGTTTTTCTTAAGGATTAGCATACCGTTTCAGCGTCGCAGAATTGGTTTACTGCTTATGGCTGCTGTTTGGCTGCTGGCAGGGAGTTATCTTTTTTACAATAGTACCTTATTTTATCCTTTGAATTTAGTTGTGATACCTGCTCTCGTTTTCTTTCATCTGATTATGATCACGAGTCAGAACAAGATTGTCTGGAGTAAACCTGCGTTTTTAATCCTATTAATAATGAAATTAAAAGAAGCAATTCAATATAGCACGAGATTTTGTATAGGAACAGTTAAACCAATGGACGAAGGAGCAGGTAAAACAATAAAACGTATTGTAATTGGTTTGATAACAGGTATTCCATTATTGTTAGTTATTATTGGGTTGTTAATGTCAGCGGATAAAGTATTTCAGGATATGATTCTAAAATTGCCGTCGTTTATTATACGATTTAATTTTACGGAAGAGCTGCTCCGTCTGATCGTTGTTATTGTTCTTTCTCTTTTATTCTTCGGTATTTTTCAGGTACTGCCTAGAAGAACTGAAATAGAAACGAATAATGTTATGAATCCAGAAAAAAAGCATATATATTGGGATAGTGTTATTGTTGTAACAATCTTAGCGATGCTAAATCTGGTCTACGCCATATTTGTAGCTATACAGTTTGCGTATTTTTTCGGTGGAGGATTACAGGCCGAACTTACTTATGCAGAGTATGCGAGAAAAGGATTCTTTGAATTGCTGCTCGTAACGCTAATTAATTGGACATTGCTGATTTTCGTTTTGAAGCGCGTAAATACTCCGAATAAAGCTATGAAGCTCACATTAAAGATACTCAATACCTTGCTTATTATAGTGAGTGGTGTAATGCTGGTTTCTGCATTTGGACGTTTAAGTATGTATGAAGCTGCTTATGGGTTTACTGTGGACCGAATTTTAGCGCATGCATTTATGATCTTTCTTATGGTAATTTTTGCATATACCTTTATTCGGGTATGGGTCGAGCGGTTAGCGATATTACATTTCTATCTCATCACGAGTTTATTATTTTATGTCGTGTTAAATGTTATCCATATCGAACAACTTATTGTTACAAATAATTTAGAGCGCTATGAACAAACGGAAAAAATTGATATTTATTATCTGAGCACCTTATCATATACCGGAATAGAGGGACTAATCGAACTGTATAAAATAGAGCCTGATTATCCAGAACTGCAACGTTTGCTGAGAATAGAGCAACGAAAACTAGAAATGAAACAGCCGGATTCCTGGCAAACATTTAATTTTAAGAAGCAAGAAGTAATTGAAAAAATCCAACGTTTGGATTTGGAAGTATAGGGAGGTCTAGCACAGTGCAAAACCTAATACCGAAGCATGTTGCTATTATCATGGATGGAAACGGAAGGTGGGGGAAGAAGAGAGGTCTGACAAGGAGTCAAGGCCATTATGCAGGGGCTCAGGCAATGGAGCGAATGATCGATGCCAGTATTGAGTTAGGCATCCAGATACTGACGCTGTATGCATTTTCATCAGAGAACTGGAGACGGCCAAAAGACGAAGTTAATTACCTCATGCGCTTACCAGTGAAATTTCTCAAACAAAAGCTGCCAGAGTTTATGAAGAGAGATATTAAAATACTAGTATCAGGTAACATAGAAGCTCTTCCGAAAGCTACAAGAAGAGCGCTGGATGATTCTGTTGAAGCAACAAAAAATAATGCTGGCTTGATTGTGAACTTCGCTTTCAATTATGGAGGGAGAGATGATATCCTCCAAGCTGTTCATAAAGTAATTTATGAGGTTCAGCATAATCATGTGGAATTAGAAAAGTTAGACGAATCGCTGTTCCGGCGGTTTTTATATACGAAGGAACTGCCAGATCCAGAATTAGTCATACGTACAGGCGGAGAGAAGCGGATGAGTAATTTCCTGTTATGGCAATGCTCGGCATCAGAGCTATACTTTAGTGACATGTTATTCCCAGATGTAAATAAGCAGTTATTAGAAGATGCAATTGGTATGTTGCAAAAACGGTATTCTTTCGTCTGAAAAACACCCAAAACAGTGTGAGATAAGCTGTTTTGGGTGTTTTTTTGTGTTAGATTGTAAGGCCGCCAATCAACTTTGTAAAGTGAAGGGAAGCTTAAATTATATTTTTAGTGGGACCATATTAAACGAAGGTTCCATGATATCTATATGATTTCCATCTGCATAAAAATCTGCAAGCTTTCCTTTGTATACGAGCTGAAAATTGCCTACTTCCTGAATATCGTGAGGAGTTATTAAAGATACTGGCTTCGAGAAATCCAGAATATCACATTCCTTTAAAACAGATGCAACAAATTGCGAACAAAAAAATGCCTTTTCTCTGTTAATAGGCTTGTTTAAAATAACCCCAAATAAACCTAAGAAATTATAGCGATATTGCTCTTTTTCAGCTTCTATCTTTTGTAGATATGCATTAATTTTTTGAAGCTGATCTTCATTAACTGTACAGCTATAAATAGCTGCACTTGCATGCTTGAATAGACCTGATCGCATATTTTCCTGAACAAATCCGCCAATGAGAGGGTTTCGAGGTTTTTTCCTGCCGAAACTATATGCATTTACTAACTGGGGATCAAAGGAAATGGATGCGTGGTTATATGGTTTTTTGGTATATGATTTTATTAATCTAGTAAAAACAGTTCCTGTATCGGTTAAAAGTATATATAAATTCTTTTCGTTCATTATTAATCGCCCCTAAATTCATCATGAAACATTCAACTGCTGCCACCTTATAGACGAAATAAGATATACATAAGTTTCACTTTTTATTGTTAATCTTTCTTAATAGTAATGCAGAATACATAATCCCATAAGCAGCTTGAGTAATATTTCACCCTAGGTCTGGAGGCGTAGTCTAAGTTTTGCTGACAGCACACTTACGAAAACGGGACAAAAGTATGTATTTATAAGGAATAATCCTTGTTCAATTGACATATGTATGTTAGAGTTGGAGATACTATAAACAGAAACGGAGGTTTTCCTTGTGGCAACTATCAGACTTCGAATCCAAGGATTGAACAATTAATTGAATATGTTCAGCTCTGCCTGTGCGCAGAGTAAATGGGATTGGTCTGTCTTTTCATAAGGAAAACTTTTATATGAGGTTGTTCAAAAGGTCTGGTAAAAATGACGCTTCGAGAGCAAATGATCTTCGACTAACTACCGACACGTCCTGTGTCGAATGTCGAAGTCACCACTTCCTGTGGAAGCCCGGTACGGGGAGCTATGCCGCCTCGAACTTCTTGGTCCTTTTTATCCTCCTTTTGACCACATATTATATACGGTTTTTTATGCAGAAAAGAAGGGGAGTAGTCTACCTTCTTTTTTGCTGTCTGAAAGTGTAGCTGCTTTCGCGATGAAGGCAATTAAATATCCCTTTACAAAGCGCAGGCAGAAGTCTGTGCTTTATTAAAATTGGAGGAAATTAAATGAATAAAAAAGCGATATTAGTTGGTGTTAATATTTCTAAGCAGGAAGAAGAGTTTGCTTATTCCATGGAAGAATTGGGGAATTTGGCGGAAGCTTGTCATATTGATACAGTCGGGGAACTGAGGCAGAATTTGAATCGAATCAACCAAGGCTACTATCTTGGTACAGGTAAAATGGATGAATTGAAAGAAATAGCGGAAGCAGAAGATGCCGATATGCTTATCTTTGATGATGAATTATCCCCTTCGCAAATCCGAAATATTGAGGAAGCAACGGAATGTCAGGTTGTTGACCGCACGATGCTGATTTTGGAAATTTTTGCGAACCGAGCTAAAACGAGGGAATCAAAGCTTCAAGTAGAAGTAGCTCGCCTCAAATATATGCTGCCGCGATTAATTGGCAGCCGTGAATCACTTGGTCGTCAAGGCGGTGGATCTGGTTTGATTAACCGAGGGTCTGGTGAAACAAAGCTTGAGACGGACCGTCGTAAAATTGAAGAACAGATTGCTAAATTAAATCGCGAGCTGGAAAACCTCGTCAATCAACGGAAAACACAGCGGAAACAGCGTGAAAAAAATGATGTACCTGTCGTCTCGCTTGTTGGCTATACAAATGCAGGAAAATCAACAACAATGAATGCTGTATTAGATATTCATCAGACGGGAATAGATAAACAAGTATTTGAAAAGGATATGCTTTTTGCAACGTTAGAAACCTCGGTGCGAAAGGTTGAGCTGGAAACAAATCAAACCTTCCTGCTAACGGATACGGTAGGATTTATTAATAAACTTCCACATCATCTTGTAAAAGCATTTCGCTCTACATTGGAAGAAGTCATCGAAGCAGACCTTCTGATTCATGTATTGGATGTATCGAATCCGAATTATGAAGAGCATTGCAGGCTAACACATGAAATTTTAGCTGCGATTGGAGTTACAGATATACCGATGATCTATGCCTATAATAAAGCAGATCAAACGGAAATGAATTATCCAGTAGTTGAGAACAATCGCATTTATTTGTCTGCCAAAAAGCGTACCGGTATTCGTGAATTACTCGATTTGATTAAAGTGAATATTTTTAAAGACAATGTGATTTGTGAGTTGTTAATACCTTATTCTGAAGGACAGATTGTATCCTATCTAAATGACCAAGCAAATATTCTTGAGGAAGCGTTTGAAGAAAAGGGAACTAGGTTAAGAGTAGAATGTAAGCCTTCAGATGCAGAAAGATTTAAGCAGTATCTAATCGATGCGGATAGATAAGTAGGAATTAAAACATGAGAAAGTGGTGAATCACATGACATTATCAAACACACAAGTAGTTGATAAAGCAAAAGAGCATGGACTCTATATCACACCAGGATCTTTGAAGTACAATGAATCGGGCCTTGACTTTCAAGTGGTATTCGCAACAGATGAAAAGGGGGACCATTGGGTATTGCGCTTTCCGAGACGTAGTGATGTCATCCCATCTGCCAAACAAGAAAAGAGAATACTTGATTTAGTCGTACCTGAGATTGCCTTTCAAGCGCCGAAATGGGAGATTTTTTCCGATGAATTAATTGCTTATAAACTTTTAATTGGAATACCAGCAGGAACGATTGATCCAGAAAAGAAAGCATATGTATGGGAGCTCGATGAGAAAAATCTGCCTGAAGCATACGTAGAAACATTAGGGAAGGCTATGGCTGAATTGCATCAAATAAATCATGAAAAGGTTAAAAAAGCAGGTTTAACGGTGCAAACAGCGGAAGAAATTAGAGATGTAATGCGTAAGAGAATGGAAAAAGTAAAGGCAACATTTGGAGTGAGTCAACCGCTTTGGGATCGTTGGCAAAAATGGCTTTCGAATGACTCGATCTGGCCGCAGCATACTGCCTTCATCCATGGTGATTTGCACCCTGGGCATATTTTAATTGATGAAAACGCTCGTGTAACTGGGTTTATTGACTGGACCGAGGCAAAAGTGGATGATCCAGCAACCGATTTTGTATCCCACTTAATGGCGTTTGGTGAGGATTCGCTTAAACAATTAATTGATGCATATGAACGCGCTGGAGGAAATGTTTGGCCAAATTTGTTTGACCATGTAGTCGAGCTTCAAGCAGCATATCCAGTTGGAATTGCTGAGTTTGCAGAGAAATCAGGTCTAGACGATATGATGGAAATGGCGAAGCAGTCGCTCGGTGTAGGCAATGAATAAAGGAAACAAGGAAATATGTCCCCGCTAGTTTATACTGGCGGGGGCTTTTTCGCATTCAGACAGAAGCGAATTATCTGTCATGAAATTCCGCCAGCTTCTGTTTGAAAATCTCCCTAAACTTTTCTCTATCCTCATGGGTAAAAGCTTTCGGCCCTTTTGTGCGTTGCCCACTTTTTCTAGCCATGGCACTCAAGTATCTTGTTTGCAGGAGCTGATCAATATTGTCATTCGTATAGATAAATCCTTTATGGTGCAACACAATACATCCTTTTGCAAGGCCAAGTGATGCTAAACCGTAATCCTGTGTGACGATGAAATCGCCCTTTTCTGCAAGCTTCATAATGCGGTAGTCAGCTGCATCTGCACCGGAATCAACATAAATGGTTTCAACACCAGCGGGGTTTTCGGTACGGGAAAAATGCGACAGGCTTGTGACTAAAATAACTGGAATTTTAACAATACCAGCCTCTTTCATAATGACATCCTTTACTGGGCATGCATCTGCATCAACATATATTTTCATTTTTTTCGCTCCTTAATTGATTGTGATAATAAGCGGATATCTTGTATTTGTCAACTAAAATATAATTTAATATTTATATTAATATGCACTTTACAATAGTGTGCGACATACACTATAATGAGTTTAGGAGTTGATAACATGAGCGATGAAAAAGAACACTTAGATAAATTAATGCAGGAATTGCGCCGGGGAACGATTACGATTGGGGTATTAAATCAGCTTTCAAATCCTCAATATGGATACTCTCTCGTCACAATGCTTGCAGAGAAGGGAATTCAAGTTGAACCAGGGACATTATATCCATTGCTAAGAAGGCTGGAAAAACAAGGGTTGCTTGATAGTAAATGGGATACGAATGAAGCTAGACCACGTAAGTATTATCTGTTAAGTGAAACTGGGAAAAATGTGTATGATTTGCTTGTCGTTGAATGGAAAGGCATTGTTGAAAGCCTTAATCATGTAATTGAAAATAAAGGAGATGGTGAAAATGGAGATGGTTGATCGGTATATCTATGCGGTTACGCAAAAGTTACGACAGGATCAAAGGGAAGATATTGCGAAAGAACTGCGTAGTTTAATTGAAGATATGCTGGAGGAACGTGTTGGAAGTAGAGACATTAGCGATAAAGATGTTGAAGAGGTTCTACTGGAATTAGGAACCCCAAGAAAATTGGCAGATAAATACCGTGGCGCAAAAAAGTATCTAATTGGACCAGAGCTTTTTGATTCGTATTTGATTGTCTTGAAAGTTGTACTTGTAACAGTTGCCTCCATATTAGGCGTGATATTTGTTGTGCAAACCATACTCGATCCTGTTTCGATACTCGATCATTTTGTTGATTTAATTGTATCGAGCGTAACTGGAATTCCGATGGCTTTTGCCTGGACGACATTTGGATTTGCACTTCCGGAGTATCTCGGTGCCTATCAAGCGAAGGATATCCAAATTGATATGGAATGGAAACCATCTGACTTGCCGCCTATACCAGATGAAAAACGACAAATTAAACGTGGAGAATCAATTGCTGGGATTATATTTTATGCTATATTTATCGTCATTTTAGCATTTTCAAGTGATTATTTCGGTGTATGGGTATTTCATGATGGCTTTTCAGGAGTTGTTCCATTTCTAAATGAAAGAACATATGGTATGTATTTATTGTTTATCCTGCTTATATTTGGCTTTGGCATTATCAAAGAGTGTCTGAAGCTTGTCTCTGGAAAATGGACATATAAGCTAGCTGGGTATACGTTGATATTGAATGCAATCTCTATGGCAGTCATTTTGCTTATGGTTAATGGACCAACCTTCTGGAACCCTGATTTTATGAATGAGTTAGCTCAGGCTGGTGTTGTCACAGCTGGCAGTGAGGAATATGAAGTCGGACAGAAAATCTGGGACCAATCTACATTTTGGATTTTCGTATTGCTTGTCATTGGATTAATCTGGGATGCGATAGATGGATTTATTCGAGCCCGGAAAAAATAAAGAAAATGTATATTTTAAGACACAGAATGGTTTATAGCCATTCTGTGTCTTTTACAATTTCCCTTTTATAGACGTAGCAAAGTCTTGTCCCAACAAGGAATACATATACATATCATCAAATTTACCACAGGTATATTCATAATTTCTCAGTAATCCTTCTCTCACAAATCCCTGTTTCTCTGCTAGCTTTATTGAAGCTATATTAGGTGGTTCTATTAAGGCTTGGATCCGCTGGAGTTTCAATTGTTCAAATCCATATGCTATGACAGCCCCAAGCGCTTCACTTGCAATACCCTTTCCCCAATAATTTCTATGTAATTCGTAACCAATTTCACTTCGATAATGCTGTGAAGCAATATTAAGAAAGCCGCAGCTGCCAATAACCACATCTTCTTCTTCTTTTAATGTAATCCCCCATCTGATCCCTGTTTTTTCTATTAAGGTCGATTGATACCATGAGATTTCATCAAAAGCTTCTTCTATTGTTTGAAAAGGTTCAAGCCCGTAGTGTTTCATTACTTCTTTATCAGAAAGGTATTCCAACATGCTCGCTGCATCTGTTTCTTTAATTTCTCGTAATCTTAATCGGGTTGTTTCAAGTATTGGGAAGGAATTCATAGCAATATTCATGAAAATTACTCCTATTTTTATTTAGATTTAATAACTCTAATTTTACCATAATACTGAAAAATGTTACTGACTATATTGCAATTATCTAATTTAAGTAATATACTAAGTTACACAAGTAATGCACTAGTTTAGAGAGGGGGTTGCAGGATTGATTCTTAATGCGAATGGCTCCAAGCCAATCTATATTCAAATTTCTGAATGGATTGAAACGGAAATACTGAATGGCAACCTTACAAAAGATGATAAAGTTTATTCGCAATATAAGCTTGCGGAGTTATTTACCATTAATCCAGCAACAGCAGCCAAAGGATTAAACCTTCTGGCTGATGAAGGAATTCTGTATACGAAGCGAGGTTTGGGGAAGTTTGTGACAGCTGATGCACGCACAATCATTATGAATAAACGAAAAAACCAGACATTAAAAGGATTGCTTCAGGAGGTTGCTTTGGAAGCAGAGCGATTACATGTTACGGAAAATGAATTAGTGGAAATGCTTAGGCAAATTATGAAAGAGCGCAAGGGGGATTCGCGGTGAATGTAGTGGAGTGTAAAGATTTAACCAAAAAACAGGGGCAGCAAAACGCTTTAAATGACCTATCAATTACAATTAAAGAGAATACGATAACTGGATTGATTGGACGTAACGGGGCAGGGAAGACAACGCTTTTAAAAATTCTTGCAGGGTATTGGTATGAAACAGCAGGAGAAGTCCGCGTATTTAATGAACAGCCTTTTCAAAGTCTCTTCGTATCTGCGAATGTGATTTATGTGGATGATCAAATGAGTTTCTCAGGAAGATTAACCTTAGCAGATATTTTAAAGGAAGCTAATAGGTTTTATCCGAAATGGGATGCTAAACTTGCGGAGCGCCTATTTGACTATTTTTCTTTTCAACCAAATCAAATACACATTCATTTGTCAAAAGGAAAGAAAAGTACCTTTAATATGATTATTGGCTTGGCATCGAGATGCGCGTTGACCATGTTTGATGAGCCAACAACTGGAATGGATGCCTCCGTTAGAAAGGATTTCTATCGTGCACTGTTAAAAGACTATTTAGCTCATCCGAGAACAATTATTATTTCCAGTCATCATTTAGAGGAAATTGAGGATTTATTAGAGGATGTTTTATTGATTGAACAAGGAAAAAAATATTTTCATCTTTCCATGGATGAACTGAAGGAATATGCTGTTGGCCTAACGGGAAGAACTGAGATTATTGAACAGTGGACTGCAAATAAGGAAGTCATCTATAGCAGGCAGATAGGGAAGGATACAACGTATTGTGTTGTAAAGCGGGATTACATTCCGTTTGAGCAGGCGAAACAGCTTGGGATAGAGGTATCCTCTATAGCTGCTAGTGATCTATGTGTCTACTTAACTCGTAAACAGAAGGGCGGTATTGATGATGTCTTTAAATAAAATGAGTTTAGGAGAGATTGTGAAAAAGCAATTTCAATATAAACTGAAGGCATATGCTAGTGTGTTTAGCTCATTGGTTGTCCTGCAAATCATTGCGATTCTTTTTTCACTTGGAGGCAATGGATCAAGTGGTTCGTATAATAATAACTTATCTATCAATACGACACTCTATACCAATACAAGCGTACTTATATTAACAATGCTCTGGATTGTCATTCATGCGATTATGATAACAACTAAAGCTGAACGGGAGAATGGATTTACGTTTGTGTCCAATCAATTAAGTAATAATCTGTCTAATGCTTTATTTTTATTGTTGGCAAGTGTTCTGGGTGGGATCACTACTATTTTAGCAAGTTTTTTACTGCGTGTTATTGTTTATTTTTTCATTGATACGAATCCAATTATAGGGACTGGATTTACGTATCAGTTAAGCGATGTGCTTATCGGAATCGTTGCTATGATATTCTATTTAATACTTTTAGGCTCATTTGGTTATCTATTAGGAATGATTACACAGCTGCACCGCATGCTTCCGGTAATTGTACCAGTTTTAGTAATAGGGATGATCATTACCATTGCACAAACCGAGTCAGATGTAATTATTAGGTTCAGTGAATTTTATTATCAAGAAACGAATGCGTTATTTTTTATCTTAAAAATTCTCGTAACGTCAATACTCAGTTTTTCTGGTGCAATCCTAGTTTCGAGTCGTTTGGAGGCGAGAAGATGAGTATGATTTCAATGCTTCTTCCATTAGTTATTTCTGTTTTCATTATCGTGATGACTGCAGTAGCTGCTGGGAAGTTAAGTAAATTGTTTACTGCTAAAAGGGGATACTGGCTGCTTTTCGGGTACTCCCTGCTGTTAATTATTTCTGTTGGAGTTTATTACTTTTCTTCGATTTCAGAGGAAGAGGGTGTCCAATCTAAGGATTTCGATATGAATCGTGATGATCTATACAATGTGCTCTATGATGGAGCACCTATAGAATCCTACCAAAAGTATCTAGAAAAAGAATGGGAATTTCCATATGAGGGAGATACGCTTTATTTTGATTATTTAGGTGACGATATGAATACGATAAATGTTGCTGTTGAAAGATACGATGGAAATTCAATCGAAGCCTCTTTTTATCAAACACCCATTTATGTTAATGGTGAAAATGTACGAGAATACATGAACTCGATTGATCTTCAGCTGTACTCAGATCAGTTGGTCATTGAATTGGCGGAATCAAGGGAATTAAGATTTTCCTCCTTTGCAAAAGAATTTCCGATGCAGCAATTTAGGGAGGGAAATGATGATATGTGGAGTGGTTATGAAATAGATTGGGGAACCCAACTGCTTTATTTACGTATTCCTAATGGGATTAAGACTAGTAGTAACTATGATATTTATATTGAATATGTAAGTGAATGAAGATAGAAACGTGATACGTATTTTAGTATCGCGTTTTTATCTTGCTGGATAACTATAAGTCTTGGATGATATAGATAACTTTGGAAGCAATGCAAAGTAACCGTTTATCCTTAAATCAAAAATGAAAGATGCCTCTGTATTTTTGATTGCAACTCTATACTCAAACGAATTTTTATCTTTTGTTCAATCAAAAGTGATAGAAAAGAAAGTAATGAAATTAGGTTTACGTTGATGAACATGATAGAGAATGTATTTATTAATACCCACTCTGCTCATTAATAGGAACGGAGGCTTCTTTTGTTACTTTGGATTAATTGGATATACAACGCACTACACTATATTGAGCTAATTGTTGAGGAACTAGTAACTAGTAGTTAAGATAAATCATTTGGGCAATTTACTTTACCTTAAAAGTAAATAATTTATTTATAGAGAAAATAATCAACAACACACTCTGTTTTGATTGTTTTTTTAAACATTATTTTTTAATATTTTAAGTTATTTATATGTTTTCGGTTGCTTAAATACCTTGATATGACTCATCTTTTTGAGTTTAACTATAACAATTTCTAAGTAAAGGATAACGAAAACTCTGTAAAGGATAACAAAAACTCTGTAAAGGATAACAAAAACTAAGTATCTATCTATAACGATTTCTGAGCGAACTATAACAAAAACTGAGTAAAAGGGTTAACTATAACAATTTCTAAGTGAAGTATAACAAAAGCTAAGTGGAAGCGTTAACTATAACAAAAACTGAGTAAAAGAGAAGAAAAGCCGAGCAAACTATAACTACTTATGAGTGAATTAACTATAACGAAAAGTAAAAATAATCTAATCTAATTTTATAAAATTAAAACAATTTATTTTGGTTATCTGTTTTATAACTTTTTAATGGATGATAGCTTAATGTTTTTGTTATTTATCTATATTTAATAAAAGGAGAATATATATGGCTTCAAGAGGAATTAGTGAAACAAATATCATAACTAAATCCAATAAATTAGTTGAGGCTTCATATAATTTAACGGAAGTCGAACAAAAAATTATCTTGACTTTAATTAGTTTGGTACAACCAACAGATAAAGAATTTCAACCGTATATGTTCTCTATTAAAGACTTTATAAAGATGATCGGTGGAAATAGTAATACGAGATATAAAGAATTGGAGGAAATTACTAGAAATCTATTATCAAAAACATATGAAGTCCGATTTGAGGACACACTGTCCCAGGTGCAATGGCTATCACAAGCTGATTATAATTATAAAAAGGGGACTATTCAACTTACACTACATCGTTTTTTTAGACCTTACTTATTACAATTGAAAAGGGAATTTACATCCTATCAATTTAAAAATGTTAGTAAAATGAAAGGACGGTATTCGATAAGGATATATGAACTATTAAAACAATACGAAAGGTTAAAAGAAAGAACATTTGATTTAAATGAATTACAACATAGAGTTGGTGCATCAGATGTATATCCGGCTTATGGTAATTTTAAGCAGAGAGTATTAGTTCCTGCTCAAAAACAGATTAATATGAAGTCTGATATATCGATTGATATTAAAGAAATTAAACATGGTCGAGCAGTTAAAAAAATTAAATTTTTCATTGAATCGAAAGAGGCTTATATTGGTATCCTACCAAAAGTAGTATCTGGTAATACAGAGGATTACAAAAAACAAAAAATGAAAGTAATACAAACTAATCCCGTCGAGGAACTAGACCTGTTTAATGTTTTAGAAGAGGATAATATCTTAGAAGTACATAATTTAGCAATTGAAATAGGATTTAGTGTAAAAAGAACGGTTATCAAAGAATGGTTGAAATTTGGGAAGAAAAAAGTAATAAATGTCATGGAGTCCATTCGGTACAACAAAAAAATTCAAAATCCAATTGGTTTTATCTTCAGTCAGTTGAAAAAAGAAGAGGAAGAAATCGAGGATGTAATAGAGATTAACCTATCGCAACGGGTAATACGAGAACTAATAGCAGAGTTTACACCTAATTCAAAAGCAGTAAAAATGGATTTATTACCAGATTGGATGATTGAAAGGAGGGCCATTCCCTTATTTACTAAAGTGATGTCGGAAGAAGAAGCAAAACAATTATGGAATGATAAAAAAGATGAAATATATAAAGTGATAAATAAAAAAAGGGAAATGATGGTTTATTAACCCGCCAGCAGAAAACCCCCAAGGGAATAAGGAATAATTGGTGGTTTCCTTCGGATAGCTTTTTATATCATGAAGCAAAGATACCTATGCAATTTAACAAATTTAAGTTACAGTCATACCTCCTCTGTATTAACCAATTAAAGCGAATAATAAGGAGGATCCCTATAAGCAAAGTACAGGGGTGATCATAGTGTTTATTCTCCAATGCTATTACAGAAAACGATTAAACCATTTGTTTATATATCCCCTCGCAATGAACTTATTACCAAATTTCCTAACCACTATATACTCCGGCTAATGAGTTGAGAAGAATAGGAAAATGTCCTTATAACCCAATGGTAGAAACTGTTTTACATTTATAGTAAACGCTTTGAGCCTCTTGTCATAGCTTTTGTTAATCTGTATGGAGAATCTGCATTTAAAAACGAAACTGAATTTTAAAAAAGGCCGAGTAAAAAATCATCTTTGTAAAATTATTACTATTTCATTTTTAACTACTACCCCCCTGCCCAATAAAAATGTCCAATCTTTATTGGGATTTTTATTGGGAAAGAAAAGCAGAGTCTCTTTCTTGTTTTATTCCTATACTACAAATAGATATACATAAATTAGAAATTATATCCCTTTGTAGTAATTGAATATAAAAATATTAAAATGGAGCGAAATAGTAAGTAAGGGCACTAAAGGACTTTTAAATGAAAGGGGAAGATTGGATGGACCTCTCAAATACGAAATTAGTTTTATCGCTCATTAACGAAAGGCTTCAGAACAAATATCAACAATATATATACTCTTTATGGCTAATGCTTACCACGAATGATCAAAGATGGGTTGAACAGTTAGAACAAGATGAAAAGTCTTATAATGATGAAATATCTTCACCTAATCTGATTCATTTAATTCGATTATTACAAAAAGACCGTAACATGGACCTATTATCTAAAAGGCAAATATCATGTCTATACAATGAAATGCTTGAGTTATCGTTAAATCCATCTCTTCAACATCGGTACACCAAACTCTGGAACGAAGCTCACTATGTAATTGCAACGAATAAAACTGAATTTAAGGGGAAAAAATTAACAGAACAACAAGTTTTAAGAATTCTAGAAACGGAACAAAATAATAGTCAGAGAGAAGAGTTATGGTACCAATATATGAAGGTTGGAGATGAGTTGCAAAGTAGTCTAATAGAATTAGTAAATATCAGAAATAAGATCGCAAAAGAAAAAGGGTTTGAAAACTTTTATGATTTAAAATTAAGCAGCCAAGGTTTAGACAAAATAGAACTAAACTCCATTATTACTGGGATTAGAACCAATCTAGATGGAGAATATAGTTACATTAAAAAGAATATAGATAAACAATTACAGGACAAATTTAATATAAAACAATTGTATCCTTGGCACTATCCACATCCATTTTTTCAGGAAGTAAATCTTAGCTATCTAGAAGACCCAGCTATAACAGTAAAAACTGTAACGAGTAAATTAACTAATTGGTTTCAAGAAATTGGGTTAGATATAAAAGACATTTTAAAGAATAGCGATATTTCAGCCAATGAAGATAAAAGCGCTGCTAATTTTTGTCTGAATATTGATCGAGATAAAGATGTTCGAATATCCGCTCATTATCACCAAAACCAAAAATCACTTTCACTTCTTTTGCATGAACTTGGCCATGCTGTTTATGAGTATAACGTTAACATGGATTTACCATTCATCTTAAAAAAATCCTCTGAGATTTTCATGAGTGAAGCAAGCGCTATATATTTTGAAAGGTTAGTTTTTAAAAAGAGTTGGTATCGGAATGTTATTTCAAATGAAGGAACACTATCAGATAAATTTATTGGTCAACAAGATTTTGTCAGTCATCTTCTTGTTAAAGTTTATTGGACAATGACAATGACAATATTTGAACAGGAGTTATATCGTAATCCGAATCAAGATCTTAATCGTTTATGGTGGGATATTGTTGGTGATGTACAAAGAATAGAAAAGCCAATTAAATGGGATATACCAGTATGGGCTGTTAAGCCACATCTTACAACTTTACCCGCCTATTATCATAACTATTTACTAGGTGAGATCATTGCTTCCCAAATTGGCAATAACATGGCAAGAAAGTATAGATCATCTCATTCAAAAGAAGGAATACAATACTTGAAGGAAAACATCCTTTGGTTTGGCCACTCAAAAAGTTGGAGAAATATATTAAAGTCCTCCTTCCAGGATCAGTTAAATCCGGGTTACTTAATCTATGATATTAAACAGTTACTGGAGAATGAGATGTAATGAAATTAAACTCAAGATACTTTAATGATGTTCGGTATAATTCAAAGCAAAACACTATAAAAAAAACAAGTATAGATTCTACTAAACTAATCAATGAAATTTACTGGTATTTAAAACTGCCCAAATCACTACAAAGATATCTCCCTAAGATTGTCAACTATTCTGACAGGTTGGAAAATGCCTTTATAGAGATGGAGTATATACATTGGCCAACTGTATCTGAATTGTTTTTGAATGAAGAACTACCAATTCAGGATTGGAAAAGTACTATTCTTCCTAAAATAGATCATATTTTAGAAGTATTTTCTCAATACCAAGCGACTGTTAAGTATGAGGATTTATCCTCCATGTACATTACTAAATCAATTTCCCGATTAAAGCGTTTCATTGAACAGAATAGCACAGCTTATGGTATATACAAAAGGGGTTATCTAAATGTCAACGGAAAATTGATGCAATGCCCGATGCGTTATCTTGAAGAAAATAGTGAATTATTATCCTTTATTATAAATCAGGCCCAGCCAAGTATCATACATGGAGATTTATGTTTCTCAAATATTTTCTTTAATACTTCAACAAAGGAAGTAAAATTGATAGATCCAAGAGGGAGTTTTGGAAGGGCTGGTATACACGGGGATCAAAATTACGATATAGCTAAAATTAAACATAGTTTATCAGGATATGATCACATTATATCGGATAAGTTTCAGTTAATAATTAGAGGAATGGGGCTTGATTTTCAGATTAACCAGTCACCTTATCACCAAAAAATAAATGAAATATGGACAAGTTATTATCATAATCACCAAAGTATTAATGTAATAGAGGCATTATTATTCTTATCTATGATTCCTTTACATAAGGGAAATTACAAAAAGCAACTTACGATGTATGCACTTGGAGTATCATTGCTCGACAAATCAGATGCTGAAAGGAGAAGTATATGAGGATTGTAATAGACTTGGATGGAACAATTTGTGAATTGAAAAAACCAAATCAACGATATGAGGATGTATTACCAAAAGATGGAGCGATACAAATAATTAATCAGTTAAAAAAGGAAGGCCATGAGATTATTATTTATACTGCTCGTAATATGAAAACCTTTAAGGGAAACTTAGGAAAGGTAAATGCCAATATTGGCAAAATAACAATTGATTGGTTAAACCATTACGATATTAAGTATGATGAAATATTATTTGGAAAACCATATGGCGATATATACATTGATGATTTAGCAATGAAATTCACTTCTTGGAATGACGTTGAAACAAACTTGATGAAAGGTAATTATATATGAATATAGTCATCCCTTTAGCGGGTAAAGGGACTCGCTTTAAACAGGCAGGGTATACTGAACCAAAAGTATTAATTGATGTTTTAGGTAAGCCAATGTTTTATTGGGCGCTTGAAGGAATTAAGGATTTATTAGATGAATATCGAGTTACATTTATTTGTCTTGATCATCATCTCAATAGCACTGAGTTAAAGAAGAAAATTTACGATATTTGCCCCGATGCAATTATAGTATCGTTACACGAGTATACACATGGTCAAACTGAAACAGTCTTAAAAGCGGAAGCCTTTTTTAAAAAAGATGAACCACTCTTAATATTTAATGGAGATACGTATCAACAATGTTCGAATATCCGTACTAAGCTATATAACTCGATCAAAGGTATGGTTTTTGTATTTGAATCTAAAGATGATTCTTTTAGCTATGTCGACGTAGATAATAACAATAATATTTTGACTATAAAGGAAAAAAAGGTTATTTCAAAGTATGCAACAACAGGTCTATACTACTTTCCAAACACAGAGCAATTTTTAACTATAGCTAAGGAAAACAGTGATCTTTTTAAGGGTATAAAGCAAGAATACTATATATCTATGGTAATTGAAAAAATGCTAAATCTGGGTACCCAATTTGAGTCAGTAAAAGTGGAAAAATGTTATACGTTCGGAAATCCATCAGAAATTGAAAAGTTCATAAAAAAATATGAATGAAGGTGAAAATGTGATTAATTATAAAATATTTATAGGACTAAGCGGAGGCCTTGGCCCTTTATCAAGGACTTTTCCCATAGCTGAGGAGTGTTCTAAATCAGGTATGGAAGTATGTTTTAGTATATATGACGAAAGTGCTATTAAGATTATTGAAAGCGCTGGTTATAAAGTATTGATGGATGATGATCCAACAATGCCAAGAAAGGAATTTTTATTAAATCCTACCAGTACATTTTATAATCTCGATCAATACTATGCACAAATGGGGTTGTTAGATCCTAAATTCACAGATAGTTGGATAGCACATCGAATAAATATGTTAAACCGATATAAACCAGACCTTGTAATTACAGATTTAAGCCCAAACACAATGATAGCAGCTAAATTTTTAGGTATTCCTACATTATCTATTGTTCAGAGTTGTCTTCACCCTGATGGAATGCCGTTTCATGATGAGGTCCCACGTAATTTACCCAAAGTGACTACGATTATTAATAATATTTTAAAAAAGCTAGATATGAATCCCATAAATAGAATAGAAGAATTATCCATTGGTACAAAAACAATTGTTCCAAGCTTTCCTGAAATCGATCCTATCTTTTCTAAAGATATTGAATATGTTGGACCTATAAGTATGAACTTTATTCATTATGGGAATACCGTCCCTGATAAAGAGCGATACGTCTTAGTATACCCAGGGAGACTTCAGGATACTACGGGTGAAACAGGACTAAAAATAGTAGAACAAGTAACACAAGTGAGCAAAAAATTACCAGAGTTGCACTTTGTTATAGCTTCAACTGAAAAAGACCATCAAATGTTTACATGGGAATTGCCGAAAAATGTATCTTTGATTCCGTATTTTAATGAATATTTGTTAAGAAAAGCAAGTTTGTTTATTCACCATGGTGGTCATGGCAGTTGTTTATCTTCCATTGTAACTTCCACGCCATCACTTGTCCTTCCAACCCACAGCGAGCGTTTTTTTAATGCGAAACAAATTGCAAATTATAAATTTGGTGATTATATCATTCCTGACACAACCACAATCAACCAATTATCAAATATGATCGAATTTATGGTTAATGATCCTTCCTATCAAAATAACATAAGACTCTTTCAAAAAGAGATTAAAAGTAGAGATTATAAGGGGGAAATAAAGGTATTTGATATTGTATGTTCATTATTAAAAAGCGAGCAGAGTAAATTATGATTTATGGAATTGGAATAGATATCCAGGATATATCAAAATTTGAGGAAACGTTAAACAGAAGCAATCCACATTTTATTCAAAGAGTTTTCACAAAGAGAGAGAGAGAGTATGCAAAAGAATTAGATATAAATCAAACTTTAGCAGGGAAATGGGCTGTGAAGGAAGCTTTTTTAAAAGCAATTGGAAAAGGCATAACCAATCTAAGATCATTAAAAAATATAGAGGTAGATAATCTTCCAAATGGCAAACCACATATTAATTTATACAGTGACCTAAGGGACAAATTGAGTGACTTAGAATACAAGATTGACGTAAGTATTTCACATTCTGGTAACTATGCAGTTGGACTTGTTGTTATTAGTCGAAAACTATAAGCCAATGTTTTACTCCTAATGGGAAAAAACGGAGCATAGAAAAAAATATTATATTGTATGGGACCACCTATTACAGATATTGATGGATAGGGTTAATATATATTAACAGATAGGAGGATGAATATATTTTTGAAAATACTTGTAGTTTTTGATTCCAGCTCCCCTCCCAGTGATTTTAAAAGTAATAGTAATGTAATAGAAGTAGCTTATATTAAAACGGCCAATCAGTACAACAATTTAGTTAAAAAGAAAGAAATTAAAGGTAAATATAAGTTAATTGTATTTCTAACCTCAAAACATAGTCTGCCTTTTGATTGGAGGTTAAGCAAACTAGGAGATACGGCTTTTGTAACGTTTATTGGGATAAAACAATGTGACATCCCTCTAATCTGTGATTACCTCGAAACTATTGGAATACTTTCAATTAAAAATTCCACAAATAAAAATAAATCAACTTTAATTAATAATATAATCCAACATATCAATAATAATACCCATGATAATACTCTAAGTTTATTAAAAGTCTCCAAAGAATTTAATATTAGCACTTCATATCTTTCAAAGATATTTAAAATGTATTGCGGTATTGGATTTAAAGAGTATCTTATTAGACTTCGGATAAATAAAGCAAAGGCTTTACTTAGAAGAGGAGCATCAGTAACTGAAACTTGTTTAAATGTTGGTTACGGTAATTTAACCCACTTTTCTAAAATCTTTAGAAGATATGTTGGTTTAAATCCTTCCGCTTTTCGAAATCAAACAAGTTCATTAGTAGTCTATAAGGAGGATAATAATTACGAAGTTTAGATGTAATCAACTTTCATGTCACATTTTCCCTTGGGGTAATAATTATGTCAAGGCATTTCAAGAATTAAATAAAATGCAAATTAAAAAATGTGAAATTGGTAGTAATATTCTATTGTCTAACGACCCAGGTTGGATTAGGGATAAGGTATATGAAAATCAATTAGTAATATCAGGAGTATATGAATTTGGACATTTTGGGGTTTGGAGTCAGAGGAGAAGTATTTACTTACATCATGATAAACTTAGCAAACTACTTCGATATCTAGATATTAATTTCGTTATTCTGTGCTCTGGATTTCTTTTTAAAAACCATACTGATTCAAAAGAAAAAATGCTAGAGATGATGAGAGAAATTGTTAAAAGGTATACCAACATTGGAATCCATGTGGGAATCCATCCTCATAAGGCAACCTCTATATTTACTAGTGAGGATATCGATTTAGTGTTGGAATATGAAAAAGAAAATATTTCTTTAGTTCCAGACCTTAGTCATTTAAAAGCCGCAAATTTAAACCTGTATAAATTTTATGAAAAATACTATGATGTTATAACTGAATTTCATATTAAAGGAATGAAGAAAATCCATGATCAGCACTATCAAATTAACCAAGAGGAGGTAGATTTTTTGTCTTTTTTAATAAAGAGTAATTATCGCAAATTATTAACGTTGGAGATAGATCGAATTGAACCTAAAGCCATAGAAGTAGTCGAGGGCTCTTTAAAGATGTTCTATCAATAGCATAAAAAAAGAAGATTATTAAACATTTAAAAACAGAGCACTTGGAAGTTAAAAATGAGATTATATTATTGTCTCTAGAGACGCTAAAATAGAGGAGGGATAATTTGAATAAACTTAACACTGCTTTAAAGAAATCATTAAAATTAGAAACATCAACAAGTAGAACAATTCTAGAACTTGTTGACGGGCGTCGTGAAGAATTAGAATTTAAGCAAGAACGTCCAACTGAATTTACTGTAAGTGATTCAGAATTTAGCATCAAATCCGGAATTGATGTTGAAGTAGAAATTCAAAATGTAGATTTAGTGGCAACTTCTAAAGTGCTGTGGCCAGGAAAAGAGATTCGTGTTCGTGGTGGTATTGATGGACAAGGGGAGACAATTAAAGCGAGAGCGAAAATTCCAGTAAATAGTACCATTAATAATGGTGTTGATGCAGAATCATTCTTATACTGGGTTATTGAAACTCCGGAGGGTGCGCTCCATAATAAAAAGCCTATTTACATGAAGGGTTTAATTAAAGGACTTCCACCAAAAGATGCAGTTTTCCATTCACAAGATGTTGTTCCGATTTACGATAATAATGGAAATGAGGCAGGATCCTTATATAACTGCCTACAATCTAATTAATTATAATTGCAAAAGGGTCTTAATTGACCCTTTTGTTTATAGGAGGAAGTACTATTTTTGACGTTATAATAGTCGGTGCAAGATGTGCCGGAGCTTCTCTAGCTATATTTTTAGGAAGATTAGGTTATAAAGTTTTATTGCTAGACAAATCCTCAAAATTGGGACCAACACTCTCCACACATATTATTGGTGAAGTAGATATTTACAAGTCATTAAACATCAATTACAAAATAGAAAATTGTGGTTCCCCGATTTTAGAGAGGTTTAGAGTTGATGTGGAGGGACACATTTTTGAATCAGATACAGTAGTTTCTAATCGTGTAATAAGTATTAGAAGAGAGTTGCTTGATTCATATTTATTGCAGGAAGTAAGTAAATTACCTAATATCAAAGTGAATTTGGGGTTTAATGTTAATGACATTATAGAAAATAGTAAAGGTGAAATTATAGGAGTTACAGGTAAGAAAAAAGGTTGTACTTCTAATCAGTCCTTTTATGGAAACATCATAGTTGGAGCTGATGGAAGAAATTCACTGATTTCCCGTAAGGTTAGCGCCAAAACTACTTTAGTAAATAAGAATGAAGAACTTGGAGTGGTTTATGCATATATTAAGGGAATTAATCCAATGCCAGTAGGTACAGTAGAATGGTATTGGACCCCTAATGGAGTCGTTATTGGAAATCCAATCGATCAAAACATGCATTGCTTTGCAATTATGGTTCCTCCTTCCAAGTTTAAGGAAATATGTAACCCGAATGGCTTTATCCAACAATTATATCAGCTAAGAATGCTTGTACCGAGAATAGATAATTTAAAAATAGCAGGAAAAATAAAAGGCATTAAGAAAGTTAATAGTAACTTCAAGAAACCTTATGGTAAAAGATGGGTTCTTGTGGGTGACTCGAGCGCTTTTCTGCATCCGATAGCAGGGGTGGGTATTGATAATGCAGTTTGTACTGCAGAACAATTAGCGCTTCAACTTGATTTATATCTCAAAGAGAAGCAAAGTTGGGAGGAATCCATGTCTATTTATCAAAATTTGCGTGATAATAGAATACTTCCTCAATTTTATTCATCCGTAAGTACACAAAATTTCCAAAAAACGAATATTAACAGTGTTCAGCATGAACTGACTAGTATGTTATGCACGTTTCCGAGCCTAGCTAAAAAAATAGCACTTCATTCAAACCAAATTATGACAATGTTGCAGGAGGGTGGTTAATGTGTACTTCCTATTTGTTAAGATTAAGAGTGCTCATTCAATGGTTTGCACAAAGAAAATTCTATTGACGCTTTTTCAGTCTATGTTTAAAATCAACAAAGCAAACCAAGCCAGTCAAAAAACTGCCTATGTAAAAGGAAAAAAGAAATTGCAGGAGGTTTATGATGATGAAGAACGCTTCTGAATCTTTTCATATTGAAACCTATTTTGAAGCCCCAATTGACAAAGTATGGTATTCCATCGCAACCGCAGAGGGGATGAATACGTACTTAACATATAAAGCAGAATTAAGGGGGAAAAATGAGCAGCCGAAGCCAGGAGATCATTTTTTATTAAATTATGGGGACATCGAAAATGATCAGTATATATTACAGTTTGATAAAAATGATACATTTCGTGTAAAGGATACGTATGAATCAATTTCCCCTGATGGATCCGTTCAAACCTTTCAGGTTCAAACTTCAACAATGCTTATAAAGGAGAGGGATAATTTAACCAAACTTACGCTAATGGTTGAAGGATTCGAATCAGATACTTATGGACAATGGTTCCGAGAATGCATGAGGCTAGGTTGGACAAGATCGTTGCTCAATCTAAAATCAGTATTGGAATTAGGGATGGACTTGAGGACTCCGCTATTTAGTTATCCTAGACTCGGGGTATTAAATTGCACGGTCAATGAAGAACAGAAGTTAGAACATAATTATGCAGATACAGGTAATTATTTATTAGAAGTATTCCCTAACAGTCCTGCTAGTAAAGCAGGATTAGAAAAGGGTGATATTATCATCGCTTTGAACAACAAAGAAACAGCAAACTACGATGAATTTGTACGTGTAATATCATCGTTTAATATAGAGAAAGATGCAATTAATATTAAATATCTAAGAAATGGTTCCAGTCATTACACACAAGCATATTTATCATTAGAGGGAAATTTTACTGGACTAGTAGATACGGATGAAGATACATTTGATGATATTCGACAGAAAAGAGAGAACCTCGCAAAACAACGTTCGTCCTCTGGATCGCTTTGGAAAAAAGATAAAGGTGGAAAAAGATGAAGATAAAAGACAGAGTCATTGAACTATTAAGTGATAAATATTGTGGTTTATTACCGATAAAGTCTATTCATGAAGAAGATACAATAATAGATATTGGATTCGATTCTCTACGATTTATGGAATTTGTGGTGCTGATCGAAGAAGAGTATCATATTGAATTCCCGGATGATTTATTGGATATACAGAGTACAACAACAGTTAGAGAGGTAATTGAAAGGTTAGAAAAGGAGGTTTAATGTAATTGGACCTTCTAAAACTTATGAAAAAGAAGGCTGAACGTATTTGTATAAGAAACAATAATAGAAGTATTTGTTATCAAGAAATATATGAAACTACTAAAAATAATCAAGAACTTATTCGAGCATATACAGAATCTAATAAGAAACAAGGTCAACCAGTAATGTTTACAGACATAACTTTAGGTTGGAAGCTAATCCCTTTGTACCTGGCGTGTTTGGCAGAGAAAGTTACTATTATTCCAATAGACTTAATAAATAGTCCAAATCAAACCAAAAAAATACTTAACTCAACATTTGGGATAATAGTGAAGAATGCTCACGTTGATGATGATGGAAAATTAACTAAGATTGATATTAATCACAAGGTAACGGGATACAAAGAGTTAAGAGGTGTGGCATTTGTGCTTTATACATCAGGAACGACTGGGAGTCCAAAAGGCATCATGCTAACGTATGATAATATCATAAACAATGCTTTACAAATAAAACAGCAATTACAAATAGAACAAGAAGACAGACTTTTAATTATCCGTCCACTCCTCTATGCTTCTTCTATAACCGGAGAGTTAATGGCTGGGTTAATCGCAGGTGCCTCGTTTGTAGTGAAGAAACATACTGAATCCCCATTCCATAGTATAAAGCTTATAAAAATGCATCAGGTTACGATGATGTTTTTGACCCCCTCCCTAATGTTTAAAATCCTTCAACTAAAAAATTACAAACTATATCGATCACTTACAAAGGTAGTTCTTAGTGGTGAGAGGCTGTACAAGTACCAGTATTTAGATATCTCTAACAAGCTCCTGGAAACTATCCAAGTTTTTAATGGATATGGACTTACAGAGGCTTCACCAAGAATCAGTATGGAGAAGATGCAAGGAACCTTTCAAGAAGCGTCCGTCGGAAATCCACTAAGCAACCTCAAAATTAAAATTACCGATAAGAGTGGGAAACAAGTTAGTAAAGGGGTTAAGGGTTATTTAAACGTGAAGGGACCAAGTGTGATGAAAGGGTATTTTAGACAAAAGAAGTTAACTGAACAAGCATTGGTAGATGGTTGGCTAAATACGCATGATATAGCGAAAATGATTGGAGAGAATCTGTATATTTATGGTAGGGCAGATAATATATTTATACGGAATGGTATCAATATACAACTGGAGGACGTAGAGGAGTTATTAAGGGCTACGCCATATGTTGAGGACACGATAGTAGAGATAGTTAAAAGAGAAAATCATGCATTTGAACTGGTAGCACATATTGTCCCTACCAAAAGCTACGATCCTGTTTTATTAAGAAAAGAGATTAGAAAATGGGATACTAAGTTTTGGCCCGACAAGATTAAAATACAACAAGAAATACCGAACGGAAGTACAGGAAAGCTGAGTCGTATTCTATTAAAACAAACAAAATAAAAGGAAAGAAGATGAAGTTTTTTATGGAAAAATGGCAGAGTTTCTTTTCGAGTGATTACTTAAAATTCTCGGAAGAGATATTAACCAAAGATCGAACGAACGATGAACTTCAATTTCTGATTAACAATCTCGAACTACCTGGTGATGCTAAGATTCTTGATTTAGGATGTGGTCAAGGAAGGATTTCAATACCTTTAGCTAAATACGGATATAATGTTACGGGATTAGATGCTTCGCGTGATTTGTTAGAAGAAGCTAAAAATAGAGCAAAAAGGGAATCAGTGTCTATTAATTTCATCTATTCTGATATGAGAAATATGAATTATCTTAATGAATATGATGCTGTAATAAATATGGGAACAGCATTTGGCTATGTTGAAAGGCAACAGGATGATGAGATTACATTAAAAAATGTTTATCGAGCCTTAAGACCAAATGGAGTATTTATACAAGATTTGGATAATCGGGAAGCAAAGGTAAATAATTACAATAAGCAGTCTTGGTACTACATGAATAATAAATTCGTATGGAATCAAAGAGAGTTCAACTATCTAACTGGTCGATGGAATGAAATAATTAAATGGGAAGAACATGGTGAAGAGAAAGAGTTTTTACTAAATTTAAGACTCTACACGGCTTCTGAGATTATCCATATGAATCAAATAAGTGGTCTACAATTAAGGGATTCTTTTGGGTATTTCAATAACCAGCCATATTCCGCGACTTCCCCTAGAATGATTATGAAGTATCAAAAGAGTAAAGGTGTTTGACATGAACTATATGGATCTCTTACCACATCAATTACCCTTTCGCCTTGTAGAGAAGGTTGATACCTATCAACCTTCTAAACTTCTAAGGACAACACTAAATACCCAAAAGTTATATTGGCTGGACAATAAAGAAGAAGTTCCTTATTCAATCATGCTTGAAGGAGTTGCACAAACAGCTGTCATTTTTATTCAGCTTGAAACCAAACCACTTCAAAAAAATGAGTTTCCAGTTCTTGGATCTGTAAAAAGTGATTATATTCAAAAGGCACCTTTATATGGTGGCATGCTTTCGTTTGAAGTTAAACCGCTTCGTATTCATGACAAACAAGCTATTCTTGAAGGAAAAGTTACATCTAATAATAAAATAATAATGGGTTGTATTTTAACAGTAGGAGTACAAAAATGATGTTAGAATTTCAAAAGCCATGGTGCTTAATTGACCAAATAGAAGTAAGTCAAGATGAAATTAAGAGTCAAAAATATGTTAGCTATAGCGACTTTTTTCTACAAGGGCATTTTAAAGAATATAGTATCTTTCCAGGAATGCTAGTAGTGGAAGGTATGCTTCAATCAATCAAAGCAGCAAACAAGTTTAAGGAACTATCTATCTATAATTTATCTCCTAGTAAAATACAGTCTAGGTTTCTTCACAGCATATATCCAGGTGACATCATAAGTTATTCCATCACAGTAGAATATATTGATTATGAGCAAGTCATTTTTAAATCATTCGGTAAAGTAAATCAAATTACGGTTGCGAAGGCTAAATTTATTTTTCGAAGAGGGGTCTGTCATGACAATTGAGAGATTGATAGAACTTGAAGATCAGGGACGTCTAGCAGGAGTATTACATATACCAGAGAACTTAAAAGGGACCTGTCCCGCTGTCATTTACTGTCCGGGTAAGAACGGGGAAAGATACGAAGTGCATCGACTAGCGGTAAAATATGCCCGTGTGTTAGCTGAAAGAGGGATTGCTACTCTTAGATTTGATTATTATGGGATGGGTCTTAGTGATGGGTTTTATTATGATATGACAACTTCCACAAAAGTATCAAACATACAAGCTGCTTATCGTTACACAACAAATCTTGATTTTGTAGATAATAGCAAGATTGCTTATTTAGGATTTAGTGACGGTGCGAGAATTGCAATAATGGCAGCAAATCGAACAAAAGTTGATAAAGTGGTTATTTGGAGTCCTCTTTTCAATGAATACGGGGGAAATTATCCAAATAATAAAAGACCTAGATTCTCTCGTCATGAGGTGCAGAAAGATAAAATAGTAATGCCATGGGCAGGATTATGGATTAGTATGGATTTTTACCGTGATCTACAAAGGGTAAATATTATGAATGAGATTAAATCCTATAATGATAAATCCCTACTTATATTTGGAGGAGATGACCCTTTGGTAAAAGAGGAAATGGTACACATGGAAATAAATGAATTACCAATATATAATGAGAGCGCTAAAAATCAAACCCTTACTATACCGAAAGCAGGCCACTTATTTACTTCGGAGAAATTTGAAAACTTATTAATGACAAAGACGTTGAATTGGCTTTTATCACAATTCGGGTAGAATGGAGGATATTACATGTGGAAACAGCGCTGGTTGGGTAAAAATAAAGAGATATGTGGACTAATAGAATATGGTTCCAACGAGTGTGATAGCTTAGTTGTTACATTTCCTGGCTTAGGTCAAGCAATGAGTGAAAAGAATTATCTTTTTTCTAATTTAAGAAAACATCTTGAAAAAAGAGGGCAAAAGTTCATTCAATTTGACTATAAGGGATGTGGAGATAGCAAAGGATCAATGGAAGAGGTTAATCTTCAGACAATGTACGAGGATAGTCTTAGAGTAGTGAAAATTGGTATTAAGTTGTTTAAACCTCCGGTATTATATCTTGTTGGAAACGCGCTAGGTGGGATAATTGCTTGTAGAGTTTGCCAGCATATAGAAAAACTTTATAACATTGATTGCAAAGTAATAGCTATTTCTCCCATAATTGCGCCTATTCCGAAGTCAAGAGATATATTTGCCAAAGAAGTTCTTCAAAAACTAAACAGGATAGGATCGCTAGACTCCCAAGAATTAGTAACCGGATATGATTATTATACGTTAAGTGATTTTGATATTCATCAATATAATTATTTTACTAAGTTTGGATCGCATTTGTTATATCTTCATGGACAAAGAATTTCCTCTTCCCTTATCGAGCAGATAGACAAGCTAATCCCAATGAAAGAATTAATGTTAGTACAAAATCTAACGCTGATTATAGGTGAAAAAGATTGGAAATTCGAATTGATAGACCAGTTTAATAAGGTATATAAATTAGAGCAAGTAGAATATTATCATCAACATCCTTCTGCAATGGATAAGTTGATTGAAATAATAGAATTGTTAGTAAAAGGAAGGGAATGTACAGATTTCTGTCCCTTATTAAGGTAATACCAAAAAGGAGACAAAAAGTATGGGAATCGATTTAGAAGGAAAATACCTGTTTGATCTAAATTATTTGGATTGCAGTAAAAGTCAGTATGTTAGTTATTTAAAACAAATGGGATATCGAGTAGAAGCACTGTATTATAATTGCTTAGATTCAACAAATGAGATAATGATTCAGATTATTAAACAAAAAAAATCCAGATACCACTTTGATGAGCTGGGTTTTCAACATTCTGATTGGCAATTGATTGGACTGGAAAAGAGAGATATACATTCAGAATCTTTATATAATATACAAGAGGGAATTAAAGAGATTATAGATAGTGGGAATATTGTGTTTGTGTCAGTAGACACATTTCATCTCCCACACCGAAAGCAGAGTTACCAAAAAGAAAAATCACCTCATTCCATAATGATTAAGGTATTCCATGATAATTTAATAGATATTATCGACGAAACTGCACCAATCTTTTCAAAATTTCAGTATCCGATAAGTGAATTAGAGATTGCCTACAAAAATGGCTGTGGATTTAGATATATTAGTTATTTTGAGCCTATAACTTTCAACAATATGGATGATTTAAAAGAAAAAACTAAGAAATTATTTCAAGACTTCATAGACAACCGGAATGAAACATATGAATTATTTGATTCTGTGGATGACCTCTTGAAACTAAAATCTCCCTATTTCAATAACTTAGTTGAAACCCTACAGCATCTTAGTGCGTCGTTTACACTATTAGCTGGTTCAAGAGAAATGTTTGTTCATTTTGCTAATTTTGTTGATTTTGATGATGAGGTGCTAAACTTGGCTAAGAAATCATCCCGAATAGCAGATTCGCTACGGAATATGTTGAACAAAGGTATTTTACGTAACCGTGTGAAAGAAAACTTAGTTCTAGAAAAAGTCAATACTTTATGGGAAATAGAAATAAAATTAAATCAATTATTATTAAGATAGGGTGATGGTATGCTTTCAACCGTTCAACAAAAAGAAATAATACAACGATTAATAACCTCAAATCACATTCAAAAAGGAAATAAGGTAATGATAGATGTTCAAGGAGAAGTTAATAATTTTGTTAACGAAATTATTAAGGAAATATACAATCGAGGGGCACTCCCTTACTTACGAACGTACAAGACGAAACACATAAAAGAATTAATAATGGGTTCTTCGGAAGAAAGTTTAAAATTATGGCTTGATCAGGAATTGTATCGTTTAAAGAATATGGATGTTTATATTGGTATTAAGTCCCATGAGAACCTTTATGAGTTTGAAGATATCCCTAAAGATAAGCTGTCTCTATACAACAGACGATTCTTAAATCCTTATCAGCATGCATATTTGATGAAAGAAAATTGGACATTGCTTCAATACCCAACCTATGGAATGGCACAATTGGCCAAAATTGGTTCAACAGAGTTAGCAGATACGTATTATAAAGCGTCTACTTTTAATTATGAGAAACTTAAGAGAGATGTCATACCTCTACAACGTTTAATGAACAAAACCAACACGGTTGAAATTAAATCCCCGAATACAAATCTGACTTTTTCAATGAAACGAATTGGGAACTATCTATGTGATTGTAAATACAACATTCCGGATGGAGAAATATTTTCTGCACCGATAAAAGAAACAGTGGAAGGGTATATCCATTTTAATTGTATTACTTCACTAAACGGAGAACTATTGGAAGATGTGTTTCTTGAATTTAAAAATGGTAAGGTTATTAGCTTTAAATCAAGGAATCAAGATACTTTACACCGAATTATATCTACAGATGAAGGATCTCAATACATTGGAGAGTTTGGGATTGGGTTGAATCCATATATTAAAAAGCCTCTAAATAATCTCCTGTTTGATGAAAAAATGTTTGGAAGTTTACATCTTGCATTAGGACAAGCATTCCCAATGGCATATAACGGGAATGAATCATCTATTCATGTAGATTTTATTTTAAATCAACAAAAAGAATACGGAGGCGGTGAGCTGTTCTTTGATGGAGAGCTCATTAGAAAAGATGGGTTATTTATTCCAGAAGAGTTGCAGCAACTAAACTATTTAATGGAGGGAGAAAATTGAAAATAACGCATAATATCACAACACCATTAATTAGTGCTAGTAGTAATCATGCATTTCCCCTGTCCATATTGAGTGACCGTGAAGCAATATGGTACTTTGCACAAAGTATTCAATTGTACGGACATAAAGAAAAACAAACCTTAGATATTTTTGAATACCATAACGTAGCAAAAGAACCTACTCCATTTGTATCCATTAGTTCCCTTTCCTTAAAAGATAGATTAGTAGATGAATTTTTAATAGAATCACTACGTGCGGGATTCTACATTCGTTTATATCTTGATCAGTATTACCTCCAATATCAAACCTCTTTTTCCAGATCATCTAAAACCAACGATATATTGATATATGGGTATGACAGTAGTAAAGAAACTTTCATGTTTGTAGCTGTTAACAAAAATGGGATGCTCGAAAGAAAAGTACTTCATAAAAAACATATTTGCAATGCTTACGTTTACGCAAATCCTCAAGAATCTTCAAAAAGAAACGTATATCTTTATAAAGCTATCCATCATTATCAACCGGAAATAAAAAATATGTTAAATGAAATATCGTCCCAGTTAAAAGATTATTTAAATTCGAAGGACTGCATCGAAATACATTCTAATATAAAAAAGCTATATCCTAGCAAAGATTATGCATACGGTCTTGATAACTACAAGTTATTAATCCAACATTTGAAAGCAATAGGTAGTCAAGAAAGGGAGTTGAATATTAAAAATTTTCAAATTCTCGTTGAGCATAAATATATTATACAGTTTATAGTACGTGAAATACACAAACTAGGTTTAATAGATAAAAGTTATATTTATGAAATAAATAATATTGTAATAATGGTAGAAAATCTAAAGAAATCTGTTTTGCGTTATATGTTAAGGAAAAATGAACGTGTAATATTAGGACTCGTAGAAAAAATAAAGGATATACAGGAAAAAGAAATACAGTTATTACAGCGTGTTTTAAAGCGAATAGGTGACTCTACATGTATCTAGTTGATATATTTAAAAGATACTTAAGCAAACGCACTATACTTTATCTCATTGCTTTTACTTTTTTAATCTTTTCTGAAATATTACAAGTAATCCCCCCAAAATTAATTGGGGATATAATCGATTCATTGACGTCCGGGAATCTAACTCAGTCTAAGTTAATATCAGAAGTCATATTACTGGTCGCAATTGCTTTATTTCACTTTGTTGTGATTTATATCTGGTCATCCTCTCTATTTGGAGGAGAATTTTTTATTCAAAAGGAACTAAGGAAAGACATGTTTTATCGAACCTTGTACAACAAAAAAGCACCTAATGATCAGGGGAATGCTTTGACTATAATGAATAACGATATCAATACTATTGGATCTAGCTTCGGATTTGGAATCCTAAGTTTTATGAGTACTGTAATTGGACTTCTGGTTATTTTTACAATGAGTATAATGATCAGCTGGAAACTAACAATCGTTTCCCTGCCGCCCATGCTATTAATTATTTTTGTAGTAAAAAGGTTAGGAAAGCAAGTGCACCAAAATAGTATGGATGTACAAGATAAAAAAGGCTACCTTAACAATCACAGTCTAGAATTTTTTAATGGATTACGCTTGATTCGGATATTTATGTTAGAAAAAAAGTACGTGGAGAGTTTTTTTCGGTTGAATCAAGGTGTTACAAATTCTGAGATTGTTTTAGCGCGAACAGTTAGTATGTTTCATCCTATCATTGTTACGTTGATTCGTATTAATTACGTTATTACATTGGGGTATGGTTCATATTTAATTGCTGTGGGTGACATAACAATTGGCGCATTGATCACTTTTTTGTTTTATATAAACTTACTGCATTGGCCTATAAGAGCGTTAGGAGATTTTATAAATTTTTTCCAACAGGGAAATGCATCAGCAAGTCGGTTTATAGATTATGTGGATAACACGAAAAACAATTCAAGTTTTACTCGTAATATTAAATCACTAACAGATATACGTTTTGAGCATTTTAGTCTTAGAAGAGGAAATTCAAATGCCCTGAGTGATGTGAATCTGATAGTTAGAAGGGGAGAAAATATTGCAATAGTTGGGAAGACAGGTAGCGGGAAAAGTTCTTTAATTTCATTCTTTGCAGGAGAGTATGATACCTATGAGGGCAGCGCTAGTATTTCAAATGTTCCTTACAGAGAGCTTTCCCAAAAGAACCTATCAAACCTTGTTGCATATGTGCCTCAAGAACCATCAAATTTATCGAAAACCATTTACGAAAATTTAATCTTGGGTAGTTCATCTACAAAGGAGAAGATAGAGGAAGTTTTGCAAATTACCAGCCTTCATAAAGAAGTGAAAAATTCAAATTTAACTTTAAATTCGAGTATCGGGGGAAGTGGAAAGAATCTATCGGGGGGGCAACTTCAAAAATTAGCACTATCTAGAGCACTTTTAAAAAATTCCGAATTACTATTATTAGATGATATTTTTTCCTTCATAGATTCAAAGAGTGCGGTTGCGATTTTTGAGAAACTACTGAGGTTTCGACGAGAAAAAACAAATATAATTGTTACAAATAACTTTGAACTTACACAGAGGGTAGACAAAATTATCGTATTAATAGATGGAAAGGTAGTTGAAATGGGTAGCCATGAAACTCTCATTCAATCCAATAATTGGTATTCTAATCAATATCGTAAATTTAAAGAGTTAAGTGAATTGGAGGAAGAAGAGAGGAGGTTACAGTGTGAATAGAAAGACGATTAAAAGGTTGTTTGATTACTTATTGAATTATAAGTATCAATTTGTCGTCACCACTTTTATATTATTAATTGCGATTACAATCGATTTATACATTCCATATTTAATCAAGATTATATTGGACAACTATATAGAGCACAGCATAACGAATATACTCTCCAGTGCACTAATTGGATTAGTTATTTTGATTATATTGTCTGGTTTACTTAACTTTGGACATGAGTATATTTTCTCAAAATATACTCTTAGACTGGTACAGATAATTAGAAATGACTTAGTACAGTATCTAAATCAGCAACCAAAAATTTTTTTTGATAAGATACCACCTGGTGATATTATCAATAAACTAACAAATGAGTCGATGCAAATAAAAGATGTATTTGATAATTTTTTAGGGGGATTTATTGTTAGTCTACTTCAATTAATTGGCTTATATATAGCACTCTTTTTGATTAATCCCCTTTTTGGATTACTTTCACTCGGGATTCCAATTGTATTTATGACAGTGAATTACATCATAAATAAACCTGTTCATAAGTATATAACTAATATTCAAGAGTATTTAAACAAGATAAACATTTTATTTGTTGATATAATTAAAAATTTCTCTTTAGTAAAATTAAATAATGCAGAATCTCAGATTAATAGTGAATACGTAGAAACGAATCATAAGATATACCGAAATATGTTGAAAAGGATGCACACGCTTCATTTGACGGATGTAAACTTAAATGGTCTATTGCAAGGATTAGTAATCGCAGGTATGATTTGGTATTTTGGAGGTTCGATTATAGAAGGTTCTTATAGTATAGGTTTGTTATATTTATTGATTGATTACATTAGAAGAATCTTCGCATTATTTAAAGGTATAAATGGGCAATGGGTAGTATCGTTAACTGCCCTTGAAGCAGCAAATCGAGTATTTAGTGTTTATGATAACAATCAAGTCGAATCAAAGAATACTATTGTGAAAAAGATAGATAAAGGTAATATTGTTTTCTCGGATGTTTATTTTAATTATCAAGAAAACCAAGATATTCTAAAGAAGATAAGTTTTTCGGTAAGTCACGGAGAAAAGGTTGCTATTGTTGGTCCGTCGGGTTCTGGAAAAAGTTCTATCTTAAGTTTACTATTGAAATTTTATGCTCCCGGTAAAGGAAAAATACTAATCGATAATAATGATATAACTCTGCTTAATACAAAAACAGTTAGGAATCAAATTTCCTATGTTGATCAGCATAGTTATGAGTTCGAACTATCCTATTTGAAAGAGCTTAGTGAAAATCAATGGAATAAATGTATTACGATTTTGGAAAAGCTTGGTTCGGCAAAATTAACTGAAAAAATAAGAAAGCAAGGTTTTGCCTCATCTAACAATAATAGTATATCAACCGGGGAAAAACAGATTCTTGCGATTGCAGTAGCCCTGCTTAAGGATACAAAAATAATTATTCTGGATGAAGCAACATCCAGTCAAGACTATGAAACTGAACGAAAAATCTTTAAAAAACTTGTAGAAGAAACAAGGGATAAAACGCTTATTATGGTAACGCACCGTTTAACTACAGTAAAAGATGCTGATAAAATATTTGTCCTAAACAAAGGAATAATTGAAGAAGGTGGAACCTATAGAGAACTAATAAAGAAAAAAGGCTTTTTTTATAAATTAACCGCACTACAAACAAAACGACATAAAGTATTGGTTGAATAAAAAAGAGGGGTGATCGTTTGAACGTTTTAGGTATAGGGGGATCTATTCATGACTTTTCTTCATGCTTGTCTCAACACGGAAAAATATTAACGTATATTGAAGAAGAACGATTGTTGAGGATGAAACATTCGTTAAATATCCATAAGAAGATTGTATTAAATAAAGCGGCCGAATATTGTTTGTCGGTGAATAACATGAATGAAGAAGATTTAGATTGCATCGTGACATCGGATATTGTTGAGCCAGCATACTATTCTAGATTTAATCATCATCACGTACATCAAATTAACCACCACTTATCACATGCTGCTACGACATTTTATCCTTCACCATTCGACGAATCAGCAATCCTAATTGCAGATGGTAGAGGGAGCTTTTTATCAAATGGAGAAAGAGAGACTATCTCTTATTACTACGGTAAGGGGAGAGATATTATTGAATTAAAAAAAGTTAGCGGACTTGAAGAAAACGATTTGATAGAAAATTCAGTAGGGAAATTTTATGAGGAAATGACAGATTTAATTGGATTTGGATTTTTACAGGATGGTAAAACAATGGGATTAGCACCATTCGGAACAGAAAAGTATATTAAAGATTTTACTGAATTCTTTTGGTTCGATCATAAAGGTCAATTTAAACAATCTCTTTTACAGATTCAGAAAATGCGTGAGTTTGTAAGGCATCAGATGAAAAACAGTCAAGATAAACAACAAACAAAAGCAGATATGGCATATGCAGTACAGCACCATCTAGAAGAGGTTCTAATTGCTGCCTGTATAAATTTATACAGTATTACTAAATCAGAAAACCTATGCCTATCAGGAGGGGTTGCTTTAAATGGTGTGGCGAACGAAAAAATTCTAAGAAGAACGCCATTTAAGAACCTATATATTTTCCCAGCTGCTGGTGATGCTGGAACCGCCGTAGGTTGTTCATTATATGGGTATTATCAAATCGGAGGGTATGAAAGAATACCAAATACTGGGGACTGTAGCCCGTATCTGGGTAAAGAATATAGTGATTCTGACATAAAATCTGCATTTCATAAACATGCTTCTAACCTTACTATTGTTCAACATACAGAAGATGACCTATATGATGAAGTTTCAACGTTATTATCGGAAGGAAAAATTATTGGTTGGTTTCAAGGGAAATCAGAAGCAGGGCCTCGTGCACTCGGAAATAGAAGTATCCTCGCAGACCCAAGAAATCCTAATATGAAGGATATAATTAATAAACGAATCAAGCATAGAGAACCTTTTAGGCCATTTGCTCCAGCAGTATTGGAAGAATATGCCTGTGATTTTTTTGATTTTTCAAAGTCCTCTCCTTATATGCTATTTGTTCCAAAGATAAAAGTGAATGCTCAAGATAAAATTTCGGCAGTGACTCACGTAGATGGAACCGGCAGATTGCAAACTGTTTCAATAGCCCTGAATCCGCAATTTTATGAGCTTATTCGTTATTTTTATAATAAAACTAACATACCCATACTGCTTAATACATCGTTTAATGATAATGGACAACCAATTGTTGAATCCCCTCAAGATGCTTTAGATTCCTTTCTTCGTATGGATTTAGACTACCTTGTGATTGGAAATTATTTATTACAGAAAATAGAAAGTGTGGGTAATGGCTATGAATGATGGATATTATTTAGCAACGTACCTACACATTGATCCCATTGATCATTTGTTAGACACAATCGTTAGACATGATCAAAATATGGCATTATTTTATAAGATTGGAAACTCAATTGAACTCATTCATTATTGGGAGTTAGAAAGGTTCTCTGGTAAAAAGGAACACCATAAATCCTTTCATAGTGTGGAACAAGCCAAAAAAACAATCAATAAATTGTTGCGTCCGCTTAATCTTACATTAGATAATATGCAGGCAGTATGGGGGACTCCGGGTTTGAATACAACAGATGATTATCATTCACTTAGGCAATATGACGATTTATCATATCATAGTATTTGTCATTTGTTTTCTTCAATTCTTTTGGACCCAGATAAGTTTTATAACGATAAAATAATTGGTTTTGCAGTGGATGGTGGACCTGATGGGGTTGTCGATGAAACAGAACGAATCCATAAACCTTATTATGCGGGTTGTTATGTTAACAAAGGTAAAATCGAACTGTTTCCCGTTGAATCACCAGGACTGCTTTGGGGATGGGCTATGTTTTATTTTGGAATCAAAGAGGGGACGTTAATGGCATTGGCCAGTGCGAGCAAAAGTAAGGCTTATTATCAATACAGCCATGAAATTCCCCTGCTTGATGGTTCCGGTTATTTTGGTAAGGAAAATCCATTTGAAAAACTATATGATAAAATAAATTCACTTACGAAAGCGGATGAAGGAAAATTATTTAACTATTTTGATCCTCTTTTTACAGAAAAAGAGAATAAAATAAGTATGTTAATGAAAATTATACAAGAAGCATCATTTAAGGTAATGGATATTAATATTGAGAAAGTACTTGCTCATTATAATATTAACCCAGAGGAAACACATTTATCGATGTCAGGTGGATTTACATTAAATTGTCCAACGAATAGTTATCTTATGAATAAGTATCACTTTAAAAGTTTTATTGCTCCTCCTTGTGTTGGAGATAGTGGTTTATCCTTAGGAACTGGTCTTTATGCATTCTATAAAGAGATCGGACGTATTTCATTTACCTTTAGAAATGCATATTATGGAGAAGGCAACGAATTCTGTGAGATATCGACTCGAGAAAAATACGGTAAATTCATTAAATCTATTAGTATTCCAGATAAAGAAATAGTAGTAGATGATATAATAAACTATCCAGTTGTTTGGTTTAATGGAAGAACAGAGATTGGCCCAAGAGCTTTAGGAAATCGCTCTATTATAAGTGACCCAAGATCAGTCAAAATGAAGGATGAATTAAATAGAATTAAACAAAGAGAATGGTGGAGACCGGTTGCCCCAATTGTATTAGAGGAGTATTTAGAACAGTGGTTTGAAGGTGCCTATCCTTCTGAATATATGCTTCATACATTTAAAATTAAGGAGTCCATGGTTAACTATATTCCAGCCGTTTCTCATTTGGATGAGTCTGCAAGGGTGCAAACGGTTAACCGGGAAATGAATTCTCTAATCTATGATGTAATACGGCGATTTTATCAAAAAACAGGAATTCCAATTATTTGTAACACATCTTTAAATGATAAAGGAGAGCCAATAATAAATCGTATAGATGAAGCAATTAACTTTTGTTTACGTAAAGGAATCAAGGTGGGTTATTTTAATGGAAATCGAATTGAATTCCAGAACCATCATAAATTCCTCCATAGTGAACCTAGTCAACGCCCACTCACTATCGATGATTTAAATAGCGATCAAAAGATAGCGCTATGGAAAAAAGCAAATCCCTTCAATGTACCAAAAGAACTTTTAACCTTCTATAAGGACCCTTTAGAAAAAGTTCGATTTCTTTATAAATACGATCTCAAAGACCCAGATGATGCTTCAAGATTAGTAAATGAAATTGGTCCGTTAAAGAAATATCGTATGTTTGTTAGGAAGGACGAATAATCATGAAAATATTAGGGTTAGGTGGATCCATTCATGACTTTTCAGCTTGTATAGTTGTTGATGGGGAAGTTGCTGTTGCTATAGAGGAAGAACGATTGAGTAAAGTAAAAGGCTCCTATCATGATAGATCAACTTTTCGATGTAAAGCTGTTGACTACTGCTTAAAATACTTAGGTATTAACATAGATGATATCGATATTGTAATAGGAAATGACATTATTGAGTCAGATTATTATGTCAAGTTTGCTGATAAAATTAAGTTGATGAATCATCATTTATCACATGCATCTGCCAGTTATTATTTATCGAATTTTGAGAGGAGTGCAATTTTAGTTGTGGACGGAAGAGGTAGTTATACAGATGAGAAAAATCGCATCCGTGAAACGATAAGTTTCTATACGTCTAAAAACTGCCAAATAACTCTAAATAAAAAGGTAGAGGGAATCGAAAGTGATGATTTTGAAATAGTAACTAATTCATTGGGAATGTTTCTTCAATATGTCACCATAGGTATTGGATTTCATGAGATGGATGATAAAAAAACCATGAAGCTAGCTGCCAAAGGAAATGATCGATTTGTTCAGGATTTTTATCAATTTTATTCAATTAGCGAGGGCGAATTTATCCAAGCAAATGAGCAACTGGAAAGCTTAAAAAGGTATATCAAACAGAAGTTAGAAGATGCACATGCAACTAAAATAAGAGATCAAATTAAGGCTGATTTATCGTATGCGATTCAATACCATTTGGAGATCATTGTGCTTGAAATGTGCAATTATCTCTATGAGCGAACAGGGGAAGAAAATCTCTGTCTATCTGGTTCAATATTTGAGAATGCTACTCTTCTATCAAAAATAAAAGAGTTATCTCCGTTTAAACGATATTTCGTATCAACATTTATGGGGGATGCTGGAACTTGTTTGGGTAGTGCATTATATATGTATTATCAAGATAATTCAAAAAAACTATTAACTAACAGGAGTTACTCGCCGTTTCTAGGCCGAAAATATACGCAACAAGACATTAATACTGCACTAGGCGTGTATGATGCAAAGTATGAACATCTCGATAGTTACCCTGAGAAACGCTTAGCTGAATTGCTTGAACAAGGAAATCTAATTGGAATCTTTAATGGGCGAAGTGAATTTGGACGAGCTTCCTTAGGTAGTAGATGTATTTTGGGTAATCCAAGTTTTTTATTAAATAAAGTCAGATTAAATAAAATAAAGAATAGAAAACTGGAAAGTTCGTTTATGGCTTTCATTCTAGATAAAAATTGGTTAGGGATAGATAATAATAATCTATCCTCCCCTTATTTTGTTAACACTTGTTATTTAAACAGCTCAGAAATACCACCACCGTTAAATAACGGTAATTGGTCAACTTATTTTATTACAACAGATCAAAAGGTCAATTCCCTAATTCATAATTTAGTTAATGAATTTTATAACCTCACTGCGTTACCGATGGTTATCAATACTCCATTAAAAATTTCTGGAGCAACTTTAATTGAAACCCCGTTAGATGCTTTAG
This sequence comes from Oceanobacillus sp. FSL K6-0127, assembly GCF_037983385.1. Taxonomy (NCBI): domain Bacteria; kingdom Bacillati; phylum Bacillota; class Bacilli; order Caryophanales; family Bacillaceae; genus Oceanobacillus; species Oceanobacillus sp. FSL K6-0127. The sequence continues at coordinate 1,056,037 of NZ_CP150287.1, forward strand.
AATTTTTTTATCAATCTTACTTGGATTATCTTTATATTGATAATTATTTAATTACGAAAAATATGTAAGGATGTTGATATTCAATTTAAATAAAGAAAAACGAGCTCTTTAGCTCGTTTTTCTTTATTTATCGTTTAAAAACTATGGGGTTCAAATACGTATTTGCATAATCTCCTGAATTACGATTCGGGAAGTACGTTTTTATGTGATTAATCCTTTCATCGGTATCAGGATATGCGATTTTAGCTGGGTCTGCAAAGAAAGTGATAGTCATTACTTCCCTATCAAAGCTTTCGTTATTTTGACTGGCTGCGTGAAGAATCCATCCATCATGGAAAGTGGCATCTCCGGCTTTCATTTCACCGTAACTGACGGTTTCCAGATTCTCTCTTACAACTTGTTTAGTAGTCATACTTTTGTATCGGTGAGATTTAGATACAAAGCATAAAGAACCAATAGAACTTGGAATATCAATAAGGGGCATCCACATGGTTATTTTCTTTTCTGGGATTAGTTCGGCCATATAGTTATTATCCTGATGCCACGGGGTAGGTCCACCTCCCGTTTCTTTAATAAAAGATTGGTCTAAATAGAGTCGAACACAATCTACCCCCAATAAATCTGCAGCTATTTTTCCAAACCTACGAGCAGTTACAAACTTTTTGATTCGTTCATCCTTCCTCCACAGGTTAATAGTTTGTAAGAAAGCTTTACCAAAAGTATCACGATCTTCTAGTAATCTAGTTTCCTCATTGTAGTTTATAGCTACTTCATGAATTATTGGTCGATAGAAGGATAGTTCTTCTTTAGTAGCAACACCTTTTAGTAAAGAATGACCAAGAGTAGTGAAATTCAGTATTTGCTGTTTTGTTAATTCGTATTTGCTGTCTAATGAAGGTAATTTGTTGGTATTCAAATTATTACACCTTTCTTTTTACCATTCCCGCGAATATAGAATAGGAGTATAATGACTTGAAGCTTTGTCTCCAGGTTTTTTCGAGGGGAATAGTCTTTTTAAATGATAATTTCTAGCATCTTTAACCTTATTATCTTCTGGATCTATGATAGTTAAATCATCAGCTATATAGATGATGGTTAGTACTTCTCTATAATAGGGAGTTGGGTTTCCCGCAGCATAATGTAGAGTCAAGCCAGAATGAAATGTTGCATCTCCAGGATTCATTGCTCCATATTCAACTAAAGGATATCCTTTTCTGGCAGCTAATAAAACATTTTCAGTAGCTAATTCATGTGAACGCGACACAAATCCCATTGATCCAATTTCTTCTGGAAGGTAATTGAGCGCCATCCACATGGTAATCGTTTTATCTGGATAAGTAGGTAGCATGTAACTACTATCAGTATGCCAGGGAATGGCTTTACCACCTGGTGGTAAAAAAATGGAGGAATCGTGATACAGACGTATACGATCTTCGCCAAGGAGATCAGCAGCAATTTTTGCGAACCTTCTAGCAAAGGTAATTCTTTTTATCACTGGATTTGTTTCCCACATATTCATAACAGATGGAAACGCCTTCTCCACACCATAATGATGGCGATCTTCTTTGGGAACATGATAGAGGTTATTCGATTTAACATGTTGGGCTACGAAGGTTCTATAGACGTTCACTTCTTCCTTTTTCATTACGGAAGGTAAGAAAATGTGTCCATCTCTCTGATAATTTTCAATTTGTTCTTCAGTTAAATTATATAAAGAGTCTAAATTTGGTAGTATCATATGCTTCACCTCAATATTTTAAAGTGTTTTTAAGTTCAGTTGAAGAAAACCGTTTTCTCTTACCTAAACATAAAACCTTCGTTCCAACTATGTGGGCTGTACGATGTTCAGGAATTAGTTTCCCTTTATAATCAATTCCTTTAACAAAATAATTAGGTTTTATCTTTTCAATCATATCTGCTAAATTAAATTCATCAATTTTTACAACGTAATCGACATATTCTAATGCGGAAAGAATGCTTACACGGTCCATAAAGGTAAAAAGGGGAGGCTTTCCTTTAACTTTTGTAAATGATTGATCAGAATTCACTCCAACAATAACAACTCCATTTAATAGTTTTGCTTCTCTTAAATAATCAAGATGGCCAGGGTGGAAGAAATCAAAACATCCCCCAGCTAGGATAATGTTGTGTTGCTTTTTTTTTTGTTCTTTTACGATGTCAACCAATGAATTAACGGTTACAAGTTTACTATTCATTTTAATACCTCAGCTTTTATATTAAATTTACTTGCTAAATAAAGGGATAAATCATGTATAGTATTTCGATGGGGATTATAAATAAAACAAAGAGGTGAAAATTGAAGATTGGTAAATCGGTATGAAAAATTTTTAAACTGCTCTGGAATAATAATTGCGCTAATGTTAAAAGGAGTATTGAAATAGTTATTTGCAGATTGATAGGATAAATTATCGGCTAGAATCTGATGAGAAGATATAACTAACATGGTAGTATCCTTCGGGTCTGTTTCTTCAATATTTGTAACCACACGGATAGTATTAACACCGAGCGCTTTAAGCTCCTTGGTGATAAGATTCTTATAATATCCTTCTAAATTAGCTGTCTCAGACAAGTTTTTTATCCAAATAGTTGACATTAGTATCACAGCCTTAAATTTCTTCTATGTTATATCCAGAGATAGTTTGATCAATAGTAATTCTTTCGGGACTTGAAAATTCAGATTCTAGTAACCTTATTAAATGTTTGAAAACCAATTCACTTGGTATATCGTTTATTTCGTTAGAGGTCGGACAAAGACTATAGTTTTGGCTGAGTACCCTAAAACTAACAAAGGGATTCTGTGGACTTGCAAGGGGTTTGTCCTTCCCCCATATTGTTATAGAAGGAGTTCCGACAACGCCTGCAATATGTCCACAGACACTATCAATACTTACTACAGCATCTAATTTACTTATTACAGTGAATAACTTAGAAATAGGAAGTAAACTTACATCTAAATCGACAAACTCATTTGATATGTGGGGGGATGGAGTTAGGTTGATTAAGGTTATGTGATTCTCTTTACAAAACCTCACCAATTTATTTATATGTTCCTCGTCCCAAGAACGTTGTCCGTCTCCGTTGTCTAATTGAATACCAACTATACTACTTCCTTTACATTTTAGGTACATTAATTGCTCTTCTATTTCAGTAGGTAGTAATGGATATAGTTCTTTAGAAATAAACGGAGAGACGGGCTCTGAAAAACCTAAAGATTTTGTTGCAACATCTAATAGGTGTAAATGGGGAGGATGATCTAGCCTTGTGTTAATAAAGTGCACATCACTATAGAAGTTGGATTTAGTAAGAAATTCATAGATGTAATAGCTATCAAAGTGGGTGTATATTCGACATTCAGGAAATAGGTCTTGTAGTAACTTCAAAGGCTTTCCTCTAGTTATAATATCAACCCTACAGTTTTTTTCTTCTAATTGAATAAACTTTTTTAATTGTTTATAGATGATTGCTACATCTCCATTCCCAAAAAACCAATCTAATAATACTGCCTTTATTTTTACTGGTTGCTTTTCTTTTGTATACTGATAATCGTTTCTAGTGGGGAGAAATACGGGATAAATCGTATGTTTTGATGGGAAAATGGTGTAAGAATAGAAAAAGTCACTATTATATAATGTGTTTATCAATCGGTCATTTAATAGGAAAGAGTCCACCTTTGGATTGATTTCAATTAAAATAGAACATGGATTCTCCAGAAGGTTTTTGTTGCATCCTGAATCGGTATTGTTTTCTCTAAGAAGGTGTTCTATTTTAGTAGGCATGTCAGATTTATCTAGCAAAATGATTTCTAAGTCGTGAAAAATTTTGGACAGTTGAATCGTACAATTCCCCTCAAATATTATGATACTTTTACTGTATATTTCTAACATAGAAATAGCATCAGATATATATTCTTTCTCGATTAAAAAAACATATTTATTACCTCTGCTTTTTAATAAGCTTCTGTTTTGTTTTACCTTTTCTCTAAAAAGATCCATATTATTATCTATCCACCTTTATTGAACGATAAGCGGTTTCTAATTCTTCTTTTTCAACAACAGCAGTAAAATCTTTTGAAATAGATATTGCTGCACTTAAATTGGCAAAGATGAATGATTTTAATACAAATCGGTGAGTGATTAATGAATAAACAAACCCTGCTATATAAGAATCACCAGCCCCCACTTGACAAATAACATTTTTAGCACTTGCTGGAATATGAAGAATGTTATTATGATTGACAAAGAAACTTCCGAATTTGTCTGCCTTTAAGAGAATGTAATTAATTTGATAAGACCTGTTTATGTCCCGTGCAATAGTAATTGCCTCGTTTACATGATTAAACTTCTGATTTTGGAGTTTCTCTAGTTCATCAATGTTAGGAAATAAGAAATCAGCATTAGAATAACAAGAATTAGGACGACTACCGGAAGGATCAATAAGAACAAGGATATTTGCTTTCCTTGCTTTATTAATTAATTTTTCTATTATAGCATCGCTGAATGTTCCTTTATTAAGATCAGATATAATAAGATACCCAATTCTGTCTTGTAATTTATCAAATAAAGATATGAGAAATTGATACTCAGATGTTGTTAAATCAGCATATTCCTCGTCGTCGACTCGTAACAGTGCTTGTTTTCGCTCGTCTAGATAACGCATTTTAAGCGGTGTCCTGTTATTGCTTTTGGAAATATAACTTTTGATGCTCGGATCTAATAACGTTTCTAGTTTATTTCCTAACACGTCATTTCCTGCCAAACCATACAAATGGACAGTTATATCTAATCTCGCCAAATTATTAGCAACATTTGCAGCATTTCCTGCTATATATGTTTTTTTTCTAACCATTAACTTATTTATTTTCTCATTTGATGCATAAGACCGTTTGCTTTCAATATAACAATCTAAAACAATATCACCTATAATCAATACTTCTTTTTTTTCGTTGTGTAGTTTATATCCTGGCAAGCGGATTCACCTTCTAAAATGGAATTACATCTATCTTAATATATTTTGTTGAATATATATCTGCTTAAATTGTTTAAATTTCTTTTAGGAGAAGCCGAGTCATATACTTTTTTAGAATGCAAAATTACAAGTACGCAAGCACACCTTTTAATATTTAACATATTTCTTTAGAGACTAACATTGGGACATATAGGAGGAAGTGCGTTGTTTGGTTATCCAATCTAACTAGAGTATTCTATGGGAGGAAGTAACTATGAAAGAATATGACGGCATTAATAAATTAATAGAACGATTGCCAGAAGTAAAGCAATGTAAATCTCAAATAAATCAGGCATATGAATATCTGAAAAATGCATTTATTTCTAAAAATAAGTATTTGATATGTGGCAACGGAGGAAGTAGTGCTGATGCAGACCATATGGTTGCTGAATTAGTCAAATCCTTTTATAGAAAAAGAATTTTATCACAAGAATTGAAACAAAAATTAGAACAACTTGGGGAAAGAGGTATTTACCTGGCTAATCACCTCGAGTCTTCAATACCTGCTTACTCTCTCTCTTCTCAAAGTGCAGCGATGACAGCTATTGCAAATGACCAAGGATACGATTTATCTTTTTCCCAACAAATAATCGGCTATGGAGAGAAGGATGATATCTTAGTTGCATTTACAACTTCCGGAAGGTCTGAAAATGTTATCAATGCAATCCATACAGCTCATGCTCTTGATATGCATATTATTTGTTTTACAGGTAACCATGAGAGTTTTATTGGGGCTAATTTATGTGACGTTATTATAAAAGCCCCGTCAAACGACACATACCGCATACAAGAATATCATCTATCGATATACCATACTTTATGTTTAATTCTGGAAAAAGAACTATTCCAGCAAAAATAAGCCGAGAATTTTGATACAAGCAATATTAAACTCAAAGCTAGATACTATTACAAAGGGCGTGTGATCGATTGGACATTGGCAAACATAAGAAAGAGTTCCATTATAATGGTTATACCATTATAAAGGAAGCTTACTCTAACCAGGAAGTGGAAGAGTTAAAGCGAGAATATGAAAAAGTTTGGCTGGAAAAGGTGGCTAGTGGTGAGATTAAACAAGACCCAACTAAACCCTTGAATAGTCTTTATCCTCGACAAAGGGATACTCATCTAGAGAATAAGGAAATATTAAAATTTGCCTTAAAAGAAAGTGTATTAAATGTTTTAGAGATGTTTATTGATGAGGAAGTTGAACTAATTTCTACTAACTTTTATTACAAGCCGCCGACTATGGAGGGCATCCCATTTCACCAAGATAATTATGGAATTGGCGTTTCACCAGGTACTTGTCATGCAATATGGACCTGCCTGGAAAAAACAGATGAAAATAATGGCGGAATGAGGTTTGTTCCGGAATCTCATAAGCTGGAACTATTAACACCTAAGAAAGTTTACAATGATGAAGCTGACACTTTTGGAGGGTATATTCAAACATTAGAAGTACCTGATGGTTACGATATAATCAGTGTAAATACAGAACCAGGTGACGTTGTAATCTACCATGGACACGCTATTCATGATTCCACAAAGAACAAATCTGCCTCGGATTTTAGAAATTCCATCATTTGTCATTACTGTGGTACAAGTAGCAAAAAATTAACACTCAACTATAACAAAATAATAAATAAAAAAGGAGAAAGAATTCGAAAACGAGTAAATATGTCAAGTTTTAAATAAAAGGAGGAACAGATGAAAAATCTAATATCAAAAGAACAGATTGAGGAGTTTCATAAAAAAGGTTTTATTAATGTTAAAGGAGTTTATAGTGTCCAAGAGGTGAATTCGATAAATAAGCAGTTCCGAAACCATTGGATACAGCTAGTCCAAAACGGTGAAATACATGCCAAAGAAGATAGACCACTTGAGAGTCTTTTTCCAAGAATGAGAGATTATCACCGGAAGAATCCTGTCATTATGAAGCACACGCTCAAATCAGAAGTCTTTGATTTGATGAAAGCTGTTATTGGAGAAGAGCCTCTAGTTATATCAACTAGTTATTACTTTAAGAGCCCAACAACGCGGGAACTCCCATTACATCAAGATAATTACGCTTTCGGGGTATTCCCCGGAACAACATATGCTGCTTGGGTATCGCTCGATTACACTGATGAACAAAATGGGGGGTTACAATTTGTGCGAGGAACTCAGGAAAAAGAATTGGAAGATCCTGAAAAAGACCCAACAAATGTAAGGGAGTATTTTTCGGATAAGGGACAGGAAATTAATGTACCCAAAGGTTCATATGTAGAAAATATCACAACAAATCCAGGAGACGTCGTGATATTCAACGGAAATATCATCCATGGGTCTACTGCAAATGTGACAAAGGATCGATATAGAAGATGCTTATTAACGCATTTTACAGGCGTCAGTGTTGAAAGGTTGGCATTAAACTTTAACAAGCTAGTTAATAGGGAGGGCGAGAAAGTTAGAAGGAGATTCAATAATAATACAAAAATCGCAGAGAAACAGGGCACCATTTTTTCCATTAAAGATGCAGGTTATTTTGATTCTTGGAGATAGGAGATGGTACTTGAGTGTTTTCAACAAAAGGAAGCCTTAGCCATGAATTTAATGAGAATGGTCATATCTTTATCAAAGGTCTAGTTGACAAACAAGAAATTAAACATCTGGAAAAGGAAATAGAACTGGTTCTCCAAGACCTATCCCAAAAAGAATTGTCTGATTCTGAACGCGATGATTTTAGTAAAGGATTTTTGGAGGTAACCAATCTATGGACAAGATCAGAAACCATCCGTAATTTTGTGCACTCACCTTTATTGGCTGAAGTTGCAGCTAAACTATTGGGTGTAGATGGAGTTCGGCTACACTATGATTGTATTCTGTTTAAAAAACCAAAAAGTAATTCTACACCATGGCATCAAGATCAAGTTGCATGGCCTTTGGATACGGATAATACAATCACTTTATGGTTGCCGTTAAATAAAATATCGGAGAAACTTGGTTCCCTAAAATTTATTAATGGCTCCCAAAAATTTGGTGAAATAAGCTTAAGAAAAGCCATTAGAGAGGGACTAAAAGAAATTAATTATGGCTGTCTTGAGATTGGTGATGTTACATTCCACAAGGGATGGACGCTTCATAGTGCTGATTCAAATACCTTTCATGAAACTAGAAAGGCTTTTGCTATAGTCTACTATGCAGATGGGGCGAGGCTTACAAAGCCTAAGCAAAATATTAAGCAGGATTTTTATAAATTTTTCCCTGGGATTGAAATCGGAGGCTATGCAAATAGTAATCTAAACCCACTTTTATACAAAGAGTAATCTCCAATTTCTCCATAATATTAGCTATTTGTTAGTGGTATCTTTTTAGAATTTAATAATAAACAATCCCCCAAAGGAGCTTGAAAATTAAAGATTCTTAGTTACAGATTGTTAACTAATTACTTTCTTAAATTAATTCAAGTTTTAGAAAATCCAAACCATTAATAGTTAATAATGCACTCTGCTTGGGATTATAAAGAACTAGCTTGTGATTTGAATTTTTAGTGTACCTCCGAATGGCCCTTTCTATATCTTCTACTCTTATAATTTGATAGTTAAATTGTTCTAACTGCAACATACGATAACCTCCAATATCTTTTTATTCATTATGGAGGACTAATAAATCCATCGGCTCGGCTTTAATCGTTCTTTTTTACAGGATTCCAATAATCTCGGTATTTTTAGGCGAGTTTTTTTATAACCATTTCATTTAAAATGGTAAAAACTAGAGAAAGGGTGATAGAAATGGAATATTGTTATTCTACTTCGAGTATCAAAACAAAAGACATCCCTGAGCTAATTAATCGCATTTATCTTTTATCAATAGATGTAACAAATGTGACGCAAACGGATAGACAATTAATCGTGACATATGAAGGCGACCAAGAAAAGAGTTTTCATGAGAACTTAAATAGATTAATTATGGAAAAAGACCGGCAGATCCGTAAAAAAGTGATTGATGAAAATAACAAAAACTTAAAGGTTTATGGGGACTTTATCCACCCTGTAAAAGAAGAGGAAGGTATTAGTTATAAAGGAGATATAGCGCTTCTATTTGAGGGAATAAGAAAACAGTTCGACCTATTGGCTCAAAAATATAATGCGACGTATACCAAATACCCAAGTATTATGTCTGAAAAACTCATGAAAAAAACCAATTATGCATTCCATTTTCCGCAAAACACATATAGAGTATTTGAGATAAAGCATCAAAAGGAAAATTTAGAGAAATACCGCCTTTACTCAGAATATAATCTAGATACTGGTGATCTATTTCAATCATCTGACTATTATCTAAGACCCTGCCTATGTTACTTCGCTTATAACGATAGAGAGGACCAATCACTTTCAGATGAACTTGAAGTAGTTTCCAGTTTTGGTCAATGTTTTCGGCATGAGAACAACCATCAAATATCTCCTTATCGATCAAGAGATTTTAATATGTATGAAATTATTTACTTAGGCTGTAAAGAGAAAGTGACTGAAACTAGAGACCATTTGCTAGAGGAAGTAATAAAACTATTTGATCAATTGGGCCTTAAAGGAAAAGTTGAAACAGCGAATGATCCCTTTTTTATGAAAGAAGATAGAAATAAAATAGCTTACCAAAGAGCCGGCGAGAGAAAATATGAGTTGATTTTTTCTCCAAACAAAGAAATAAGTTATTCGGTGGCTTCATTTAATTTATGCGACCATGTAATAACGGAATCTTTTAACATTAGTACTAACAAAGGAGATCTGGCTTACTCAGGATGTACTGCGTTTGGTGTTGAACGATGGGTACAGGCAATTGTGTATACGTATGGAACAAATCGGCAGCAGTGGCCAGAGTGTCTGCAAGAGTTGATCAAAAATGGTTAAAAAGCTTCCAATTATTAATAATCCAGGTTTATCAACTGAATGTTATCACAATTGTAGATTAAGTATCTTATTTGCACATACGCAATTTCATTCATGGATACGTAGCCATTTTATTAATTTAAAGGTTCAAAACGAGAATCCTGATCAATTCCCTATGGTACGGATGGAAGAACATCTAGACATTTATTCCGAAATATTATCTGAGGAGTTAATACAAAAGAAAAAATCTTGGATAGAATCTTTTATATCTAACTTAGAGGAAGAGAAATATATATTAGTTTTTTTAAACTGGAGATTAGTTCCTAGCTCTAAATATTTTATGAAAGAAGATATCATTCATGAAGCAATTATTTATGGCTACGATGATAAGAAAAAAATCTTCAGTGGAATGGGATTTGATGTAAATGGCAAAACATTTGGAGAGTTTGAAATCCCATTCTCGGAATTAGATACTTTAGTAGAGAATACGATTGAACATCATTTATATAAAGAGAAATGGTTCACTTTTTATGGATTTCCTGCTGTTTCCCTCCATATCAATTATTACCCAGACAAAGTAGTAGATAGAACTAAGCTATTCTTTGCTTTAGACCGTTCTACACAATTTGATGACAACGTTTTAAAAAAGGGTTCTTTTGCAAATGGGCATTACGTTTATCTTTACCTTTTCAATTATTTTAGAGAAATAATGACGTCTCAGTATCGTTTATCTCCGAAAGAGTATGGATTATGGAATATTATTCAATACAAACTCTTACAACACAAAAAGCTTAATATAGCGACTGCTCAACAGCTATTACACGAAAACAGAAGCGATTGTGGAGATATTATAAAAATATTAAATTTATATGATGATTCAAAAAGAGAATTAACTAACCTCCGGAGGTTATCACTTAAGTATCAACAACAAAGTCAAAAACAAATTATTGATGCACTTTGCCAAGGGTATTACAAAGTATATGAAATAGAAAAAAGAATTCATGCGTTATTTAAAAATTGGCTGGTACAAAGCAAGATAAACGAGGTTCTATTAGCGAAAAAATAGATTTTATTTATTTAATAAACCAATTCTTTATGGAAGGATAGATATTATAATGACTCACAATGAAGAGATAGTTATGAAGTGTTTAAAAAACGTTCTTCACAATGTTGCCTTTACAAAAGAAGATAATTTACATGAATTAGGGATAGACTCCATGACTTTTATTCGACTTGTAGTTGAAATAGAAGATGAATTTGATATAGAGATTGATGATGAAGAGATCATTTTAGATAACTTTAAATCGTTCTCAACGATTGTCGAGCTAGTGGAGAGAAATCTAAATGATAAATAATAAAAAAAGTTTTTACGATTTTATTTCAGTACCTAGAGTTGTAGATTGGAGGTTTCCCGATAAAGACGGTTTTTGTAATCGCACCTTAGATTGTAAACAGCTATGTATAAAAGAGGTTTTAAACTGGAAAGGGGAAACAGAACTAATAAAGGTTTTTTTAAATCCTTTCGACTGTTCTCACCATGATCTTCAATTACGGCGGTCTGATCCTACATTAAACATGGGATATGTTATTCAAACAATTAATGCTATTTCACCTGAACAAGTAAAAAAGTTGATAATACAGCATATTAATTACCATGGATATTGTCTGCTATTCTATAAATCATATAACACAGAATATTCAGGTTACTACCAAAGGTATGATATTGTACACTGGTCTCTAATCGTTGATGCGGATGAAAAGGGGATAACTATTATAGATGAGGCAGGTGATCCTAAGTATTTCGAAGGGCAACGAGGTAGAATTCCCTGGACAGACTTTTTAAATAATTGGAAGAAAGACCAATACCATGGTCTAGGTGAGATTCATTTAAGTCAGAACGAGAACCTGGAATGGGAGAATGAATTTTTTTACATTGTAAAAGAATCAGTCACTAATATGATCAATTTAAATGGATTGAATCAGTTAAAAGATTATATTTGTAGAATTAAAGACACACCATCTTCTCAGTTGGTTTCTATATTAGAAACCTTAGAGTTTGATGTACATTATTATAGGCGATTAAGAGAATTATGGTTACTTGCAGTAAATAAAAAAGTGATCCCCCAAAGGTTTTTGGATCCATCATGGGTAGAGGAGCTATTCTATTTGTGTAAATGTTGGTCGCTAATTATGGGTGTTCTTATGAAATGGAAAAGACAACCAGATAAAGATTACAAGCAAAAATTAGTAGATTTCTTAGAGCAGACTTTGGAAAATGAAAGAAAATTTTTCACAGCTCTTAAAGACGTAGTTGGAGCATAAAGATGGATGATGTTGCACAAGTCGTTCTATACAATTCCTTAAATATAAATAAAAGAGAAAAAATATATATATTATCCACTGGGGAGTCTCCATTAGTAGATAGTTTGATAAAGCGGTTAACTATAATCGGGGCCTATGCTTATGTGAAGCAAATAAAAATTAGTGAGTTAAAATCACTCATCAACTATGGAAACTCCTCATTCTTTAGAAATCTACTTAAACATGAATTGAAAATGCTTCATGAAATGGATGCTTTTATTGGTGTTACCCATGATATAAATACTTTTGAGATGAATGAAATCGATAATAAAAACCATCAATCGTATTATAAGTATTTTTACGAACCGATTATGAAATATGCACAACAAACAAATAGATGGATACTTATACATGCGCCATCTATTGCTTTATCACAACTAAGTAAACAGTCAAGTAAAGAGGTAAATCGTGTATTTGAAGATTCGATTATCAAGTTTGATTATAAAAGATTTTATAAAAGAGCGGTTGACATAATGAAACTTTTAGAAAACACGAACGAAGTAAAAATTATTGCACCAAACACCAACTTGAAATTTTCAATACAGGGTATTGATTCTGATTATTGTGATGGCAAACATAATTTGCCTGGTGGCGAGGTCTTTACAGCTCCCAATTTATCGACCGTACATGGCTATATTAATTTTAATGTTCCTTTTAACTCCTTTGGAGTAAATTTTGACTTTGTAACATTAGAGTATACAAATGGTGAACTGACTTACTTTAATACTAGTAATAATAAACGATTCAAGGAAATATTAGATTCTGATCATGGAGCAAACTACTTCGGTGAATTTGGCATAGGGTTAAATCCTTATATCATAAAGCCTTTTACTACTTCTGCATACGATGAAAAGATGTTAGGAAGTATCCACCTTGCATTAGGGCAGTCTTATAAAAGTGCTTATAACTATAATGATTCTACAGTTCATATGGATTTAGTACTTTCATTATTAGAGAGGGATGGAGGTGGAGAAATCTATTTTGATAATTCGCTAATTATGAAAGACGGAGTCTTTATAAAGTAACGAGATGAAAATGTAAAATTAGGTGGGACTTTAAATGGTTAAGGTGTTAATAAGTAGTCAACGGTTATTAGGTCACTTTTTACCAGCATTAAATATAGGGCTTGCCTTACAAGAGCAAGGATATAATGTTACTCTTTTGGGTCACGAACAAAATGAGAATTATGTAAGAGGAACAGGGATAAAATTTGTGAAAGTCGGTTGGGATAAAATTCCTAATCTATTTTTAGACGAATTTTATAATGAGATATTAGCAAAAATTAATCCACATTATTATGATTTATTCTTTTGCGATTCCACTCAGCCACCACCAGCATACATTGCTGAAAGGTACAAAATACCATGGATAAGTTTTCAAACTACCGTTCCTTTTCCGTTTGATTTGATTCCAGGTAATCCTATAGTGAATAAACGATTTCAAGTTAACTACGAAAAAAATTTAAATCATCTGCGTTCAATTATTCATCTTCCGAATCTATCAAAAGGGTCTGTTCGTTCAAGAGGAGATCTAGCAGGTATTTCTCCTTATAAACATCTAGTGTTTGTATACCCAGAACTACTAAATAATAAAATACAGTTACCTAAAAACACGTTACTCGTTGGAAATCTGAACAATCAAGTGGAGCAAAATAATAAAAGTAAGTATCAATTTGGTTTGAGTCCTTCCAAAACTAAAATACTAGTTTGTACATCTTCAATCCCAAGAATTGAATATCGAGAAGTAATGAACCGTTATATAGAATTAGTTATTGATGCATATGGAAATGACAATTCATATGAGGTTATCATTTCCGACCAAAGAAGTTGGTGGGGGAAAGAACTACCTTCAAACATTTATTGGATAAAAGATGTACCAATACATGATTACTTGTTGCCACAAGTTAATTATGTTGTAACCCATGGTGGATGTGGTACGCTGCAAAATGTAATCAAATACGGGAAACCTATGATTATTATACCGCTAGGTGATGATCATGAAATTTGGGCAGATTTATGTAATCAACTTGGAATATCGGAAACGATCTTACCAAGTCAACTAAATAAAAAAAATTTGCTCAATAAAATGTATTGTATAGCTAAATCTATGAACACATCTAGAAATCTACAAAAAACAGTACTTTCTTACAATCCTACAAAGCATACCGTAGAAATCATTCGAAATTTTTTAGGAGGAGACACATGAATAAAGAGGAATTTATAGAAGTTGCGAAAGAAATAGTAGAAAGTGATAAGTTAGAACTTGAAAGCTCGTTTAAAGAACTTGGAATGGATTCAACGCATGTAATTGAGCTTCTGATTGAATATGAAATAGAGTACAACATCGATATACTTGATGATAATTTAAATCTGGACGATATAAAAACGCTTGGTGATGCTTATGATTATATTTCAAAATTAGTATCAACCAAATAAGGAGGGAGTCCCTTGGTTGCATTCTTATCAAAAGAAGATTTGGATTTTTTTAAAAACGAAGGTTACTTCATTATTAGAAACGTATATAAATCTGAAGAAATGACCAAAATCAAACAGGTATTTAAGAAATTATGGTTAGAAAAATTCTTAAATGATGAAATCATAGTTGATGCAAAGCTGCCAATGGAGAGTTTATTTCCAACCATGCATGAAGTGCAGAATCAAAATGACATGATGAAAAAGTTCATGATAGATAATAGAAACTTCGAAATAGCAAAAGAGCTGTTAGGAGAAGAACCCTTAGTTATCGGAACTACATGTTTTTTTAAAGGGCCACAAACCAAGGCATTGCCATTCCATCAAGATAACATAGATAACGGGTGTATACCTTCGAACAATGTGGCTTTATGGATCAGTCTTGAGGAAACAAATAAAGATAACGGTAGTCTATGTTTTATTCCAAAATCGCATAAATTTGGGCTTTTTTCTATTAATCTATCTTCCGCACACCCTTATGGTGTTTTAACAACTGCCATCAATGAGGATAATCCTAATCTACCTGAAGATATGCAAATTGTCCATATAGAAACACAGCCAGGTGATGTGGTCGTATTTGATGGCAATACAATTCATGGTTCTAATGGGAATAATACTTTAAACAAATTTCGAAGGTCGTTTGCTATTCATTTCACAACAAGTGATGTAGAGAAAGTATTTTCGAACTTTAATAATTTATATGATAGAAAGGGAAACATCGTTAAGAAAAAAGTTAATAAAGATCACGGACTTATCCGAGATTTACTATTACCCGCTGGTGAAGTCAATAAAGGAGAAAAGATATATTAAATGGGGTCCTTAAATGGAATTTTTTCATGATATTGAACAGCAATTAAACAAATATAGTAAAAATGATATAAAGGGAAAGTTAGATTATTTAATCAATGAAAATTATCATCTATTAACTTTAAAAAATGATCTAACTCCAAAAGATTACTTTTTTTTCATTAGTAAGCTTTCAACTATATGCCACAATACAGCATTGTGCTTTGCAATGCACTTATACACGTTATGGGGTTTAAATTTAATTAAGAATAAATACAAGCTAGCAGTAAAGTATATTAATGCTGTAAAAGAAGAGGGCTACTTATTAGCCTCCTTAAATGAACCAGGGATTTATTTTGTATCACCTTATACCTTTAAGGAGAATGATTTTAATATTATAGCCAAGGCAGTGGATGGAGGATATATCTTAACAGGCGTAAAACCCTTTGTATCGATGGAGCCATCTGTCAATTATCTGCCTGTTTATTGTAGAATTGAAAAATACAATGGGAAAGACCTTGGGATATTTCTTGCTATTGTATCCAAAAATGACTTAGGAATCCAAGTTATCAATAATTGGGATTCTATTGCAATGGAGTATACACAAAGCAATAGTATCGTACTTGATAATGTTTTTGTTTCAAACAACGATATAGTTATACTGCCTAAAAATTCGGCTGAGGAAACAGATCTGTTTGGTTATTTATTTCGATTAAGTATTTGTGGAGTGTATTATGGAATGGCTGAGGGGGCTTTAGCGTATGTAAAGGAGCAAGCAACGAACCAAAAAATTCCCCACATGAATAAGCCACTGTCTTTCTTACCTGGAGCGCAATATAGTGTCGCTCAAATGATTATCTTCCTAGAAACTAGCTACTCCCAAATAATTCATTACTGTGATGCCCTTAAGAAATTTTTTGAATCCCCAACTGACTATAATACAAAAAAAGAAATAAAGAAAATCAGTTTAGTCACTAAGGAGTATACGACCAAGTCAGCGAAAGAGATTGTCGACATTGGTTTAAAAGTAGTAGGGATAAAATCTCTTTCAAAGAGCAATTATTTATCCGAACTCTATAAGGATGTTGTGGCTGGACTTTATCATCCTCCACAACACGATGTTCTGTATGAACTTGTTGCAAAAGACTTTTTTGGTATCATAACATTGAAAAACCGTTGGTAGGTGAATTAAGTGAAAATTTTAGGACTAGGAGGTTCAGGGCATAGCTTTTCTGCATGTATCATTGAGAATGGAAAAATTATTTCAGCTATTGAAGAGGAGCGGCTGAATAGAATAAAACACTCATTATTTACACGGGATACATCAAATATAAAACTTGCCAGGAACAAAGCAGCTAACTATTGTCTTCAATCGTCTGGTTATCACATAAATGAGATTGATATTATTACGTCAAACGACATTATAGACCCGCGTTATACTGCAAAATTTCACGACAAAACAATATTCTTCAATCATCATCTAACGCATGCAAGTAGCGCTTATTTTACATCTCCCTTTAAGGATGCCGCTATACTTGTCGTAGATGGGAATGGAAGTTACTTTGGAGAAAATAATAATAAATATGAAACGATAACATTATACACTGGGAAAGAAAATAAAATTCATAAATTATCTTCAACTTACGGAACAACAGACACCAATGAGAGTTTTGAATTCCATCCTCATAACTCGATAGGTGGTTTTTACCGAGCTGTTACGGAAGGGATTGGTTTTCATTTCCTTCAAGATGGAAAAACAATGGGGCTATCATCCTATGGCTGTGAAAAATACGTAAAATTATTTTACAAATTCTATCATCTTGATAAAGGATATTTTTTGCAGTCCAGAAGTGATTTAAATCGATTAAAGAACTTTATTAAAGAGGAATTGGCCACTACTGATCAACCTTTACAGACGAAAGCCGACTTTGCTTTTGCTGTACAGTATCATACAGAAGAAATATTAATTAAGCTAGCTTGTCAGTTATATGAGCAAACTAGATCTCCAAATCTATGCTTTTCAGGCGGTGTAGCATTAAATAGTGTGGCGAACACAAGACTTTTGAATGAAACCCCATTTGAGAATATATATATTTTCCCTGTTTCAAGCGATTCAGGTTGTTCAATTGGCAGTGCACTTTACTTATATTATTCAAAGTTAGGAAATATATGGGAACCTGCTAAAACCCCTTTTTCTCCCTTTCTTGGAAAAGAGTATTCGAAAGATGACATTCAACATGCCATAAAATTATTTCAGGATCAAATCAGTGTTAATTATACGGAAGATATCGATCAAATAACTTCAAGGAAACTATCAGAAGGAAATATCGTAGGCTGGTTTCAAGGGAGATCAGAAATTGGACCACGAGCTCTTGGTAATCGAAGCATTTTGGCCGACCCGAGGCAAATAAAGAATAGATACAAACTTAATCTGCTGATTAAAAAAAGAGAGGTATTTAGACCCTTTGCCCCCGCTGTAATGGCTGAATATCAGGATCAATACTTTGCTAGCAACGTGCATTCTCCTTTTATGTTAAATGTATTTCCAATTAAAAAAGAAAAAGTAAATCAATTACCTGCGGTCTCCCATGTTGATAAGACCGCACGAGTACAAACAGTAACAAAGTCAATACATCCAAAGTTTTACAATCTTTTAAATAGCTTCTACTCCATTACCCAAATACCAGTCTTACTAAATACATCTTTTAACACTAACGGTCAGCCTATTATTGAAACTCCAGCAGAGGCAATTAAAAGTTTTTTAGAGCTAAATTTAGATTACTTAGTAATTGGCAAATTTATTATTAAAAAGAGAGAGAGAAGGGACTGAGCATATGGGATTATTATTTGAAAATAACATATGTTGTACATTTATACATTTCGATAATCTTGAAAAAGCAAGTAATTGGTACGAAAAAACTTTGGGATTCTCTGTTAGAAAGAAAGATTTACCAAAAGGATTTGTGGAACTCCATATGGAGGGTGTAAACCTTACACTCTTAACTTGGAGATCAACTGAAAAAGTGCGCCCAAAACACCCGGTATTTACCTTTTATAGTTTAGATATTGAAGCGTCTCATCGGAAATTAAAAGATAAGGGAGTAAAGGTATACGATTTTAGCAATGCTGGTTCTGTTTCTGGGTTCTTGTTTGAAGATTTAGAAGGAAATATACTGATGGTTTGCAGCTAAAAATGTTTACAGTTGGCAAACTTTAAAATTTAATAGGGGAGCATTTTATTGTGTATAAAATAATAAACCTGAACTATTGGTTTAACAACAAAGGTTTTACAAACGAAGATGAGTTGGAGAAGGGAGAGCTTAGTTTAAGCTTTTCATCTTTGCCTCAAAAATTAATTAATTTTGATAAAAATATTATCTATAAAGGTATTCCATTTAAATTCTCTCAGAATAATTCAGGTGACAATATGGAAATGACTGGCCAGAGGATATATTTCGGGGAAACATGGAACATCCAAAATATCCATGTTTTGGGTACTTCAAACAATGGTTCGTTTTGTGAAGAGGTACATATTTATAATGGTTTCAAACATATTGCCAGTAAGTCTATTTGTTTCTCTGATTTTATTCAACCGTTTCCACAATTTAATGAAGAAATTGTGATTAAGTTTCCTTATACCCATACACAAAATGGAATAAATGATAATTTTTCTCCGATCATTTGGTATACATCTATCAATTTTGAAAAGCCTATGCAAGCAAATAATTTGTTATTTGAGGATAATCCTTCTATGCATATTTTTTGCATAACAATTGAGGTGAAGATAAATGAGTAGTAGTTTGATAAAAGATCATTCATTGAATTGTTTTCAAACAGTTATAACATCATTAGCAATACAACAAGGAATCCCTAAGGAAGAAATATGGTATCAATGCGGGCTATACTTTGATATTAAGGATGGTATTAATTTTTTGCTGGATCCCAAATATAAAACAATACACTCTCAGTTTAAAAATGATATTAATTTTTATTCCCAAGACTATGCTTTATTAGACAAATGCATAGAAAGCGTAGATAAACTTCTTGTATCGCATGGTCCAGTTGCACTAACAGTAGATGCGTTTGAATTAGACTATACTGTTTCCTATAAAAATCTTAACTTAGATCATTTTATAGAAGTGTATGAAAAAGAAGGAGAAGCATATAAGATTTTTGACCATTATTATCATTTTGAAGGGAAGATAACAAGAGAAAACTTAGTTAAAGCGATGGAATCTTATCAAGCTAATTTTAATAATGCCATTCTTCAACTATATTTTATTAAAGCTAAAGCGAATTTTAAAGGGTTGACACAAAAAGAAATTCTTTTAATCGTTGCTGAAAATTATAACGCGATGCTTGGGATTCGGACAATAAAAAATAAAGATTTAAAAGGATACTTTGGAATACAGGGCTTACCGCCGTTAAAAGATAGACTACTATTAACAATTAGAGATGGTGATAATAAAGAGTACGAGCAATTTGAAGATGAAATAGGTCACTGGTTTAACAGTCTTAAAGACTTTTCTAATTCACGTCTAAATTTTTATAGATTACTTGAGAAACACATTCCAAGTCATGACACCTCTTTTTTGATAACTGCCTCTCATAGTTGGTCTTCATTAAGCAATATGTTATTAAAAGGTCTGCACACAAACAAATTAACCCAAATGTATGAAAGAATTGAAAAGAAATTTAATAAAATAATTCAATGTGAACATGATAATCTAGTCAGATTAAGCACCTTAATAGTAGATTTAGAACGGAATTTAAATGAATAATAGGGATTTAAAAGTGCATGAAATGGAAGGTTTTTATACGAACACCTATTATGTGCAATTTTCCAAGAGTAAATTGGTGAATATCCTTTTATAATGATGACAATCGTAAGGGAGGTGTCATTATGCCAGCAGCTAAAATGAGAGTATAAGCGTTTGATGCATGGAAGCACCCGAGTACCTAATTTAGGTATTTGGTTGCTTCTTTATATCCTGACTTATTCAAGATACGAGAAAATGCAATCATGGACAAAATGTTTTTCTCTTATGATAAAGGAAATAACTTTAGAAGTGTATATGAGATATATTTCTTTTATCTTAACTCATAATTATGAAACGGTAGGTTTATAAATAAATGCTCATTATGAGCAATCTACCACGCGTAAAATGGTGAATATCCTTCTATAATGATGATAATTGTAAGGGAGGTGTCATTATGCCAGCAGCTAAAACGCCTGTTTAAGTGTAACAGAAGCATTGGAATACCTAATTTAGGTATTTCGATGCTTCGCTTCCTATTATCCAGACTTAATAAACTAAGAAATGTCTGCGTGCTTTATATGATGAAGAAAGCAAGTATAGACGAGTATATGAATTCTATTTCTTTTATTATTAATACATAATTATTAGATTATACAAAGCTGTAAAGGACTTTTTCTTGAAATATTAAATTGTGAGAAAAGAGTAATTTCGCTTCATTACAGTTTAGAGAAGAATGTAAAGGAGTTGAATCAAATGAAAGAAATTGATAAGGTTAAGGTTTTTAAAGAGGTAATGAGGAATTATCCAACAGGAGTAACAATTGTTACTGCTTTAGATAAGGATGATCAACCGATCGGTCTCACAGCTAATTCCTTTGCCTCGGTATCATTAGATCCATTGTTGGTATTATGGTCAATTGACCATAAAGTGTCTACTTTTAATGAATTTGCAAAGGCAGATAAGTTTGCAATTCATATACTAACTGGCGAGCAGACGGATTTATGTAAATTATTCTCCAGTAAAAACAAGGATCGATTTGCTAATTGTAATTGGTCTTTATCTGAAAATTCATTGCCAATAATCGCTAATACATGCAGCGTATTACAATGCAGAACGTTTAATAAAATAGAGGCAGGAGATCATCTTATTTTAATTGGAGAAGTATTTGCGGTTGATCATTCAAATCAAGAACCAATGTTGTACATTAAAAGAAATTTCGGACAAATACCAAACGAATTTTATTTATAAAACATTACTTAAAAACCTAATATTCATTTATCTATTGATAACGAGGTGGGGAATTTATGAAGGAACTGTTTAAATATTTAGCCTGGACCTGTTATATTAACAATTTAAAGTTTGAATATACTCCCTCATCAGGTGGACTTGAAATTTACTCCACCGATAGAACGTATGAATTGATTACTATTGGATACCTTAAAAATTGGCATAAAGATCCGTATGATGTGTTAGTCCAAATGGAGTATGAAGTAGATAACTTTATTAGATTAAATGGTATTGAGGATGAAACGCGTTATGTTAAGCGTCAGAGAGGGATTACATGGGAAGAGCAAGCAATGAAGGAAGCTGGACATAAATTAAGTGATTTTGAATAGAAATAATATGACTAAATAAGGCCTTTCTGCAACCACTATGGTTAATGCAGAAAGGCCTTATTTAGTATGCCCTTTGTCTGACTTAAGTTAGATAACGAATTATTAAAAGGTGGTGATAAGACAAATAATTTTCAAAAAAATTAATTCCTTTGAAAGGTTTCTGAAAGAAATATCGTTATAGTAAGAGAGGGGAATTATTAAAAACTGAAGGAGTGGTTTTGGAATGAACACAATTAATCGTTTAGGAGATGTATTGATTCATGTAAAGGATTTAAATAAGTCTGCGAAATGGTATGCAAAAATCTTAGAACTACCTCTTGCTGAAGAGGATATTCAAGGACCTGTACATTGGTTTAATATAGATGGAGGACGAGGAGTTCTTTTAGATGATAATCGCAATAACTCCTCACATGTCCGTCCTTCTTTCATGCTGCATACCGACGATATCGATAAAGCATATCAATTAGTTGTTAAAAATGGTGGGGAAATTATTCGAGAAATTGAAAGAGATGAGATGGTATCGTTTTTTAACTTTAAAGATATGGATGAAAATATGGTTATGATATGCCAACAGCATTATAAACAGGAGTAATATTCACAGGGGGTACTAATTATATGTACTCCCTATAAGTTTACTTTTTAATTTGGCTTTTTTCTATACGGATTTTTTCAACTAATTCTAACGGGGTCTCTTTTGGGTTAATCATTCCAGTAAACTGATCATCGTATGTTAATTGAATTTCTGTATTAATAACCTGTCCTGATCTAACAAATGTAAGAGTGACATTATTACTCTGATTAAAGTAACTCGACAATGTTTTAACAAATGTGTAATAAGTTTCAACAGGTTCATCGTTGATATGTGTGACAATATCTCCCTTAAGTAAACCGGCTTCATCGGCTGGACTATTAGGATATACCTTTAAAAGGTAATTCCCATTAAATTTAGAACATGATTTTTCTAATTGTTCTTTTGTTGCAGTGTAATTTATTACTCCTATTCTCGGATAATTAAATATATCATTTCGTAGATCTAATCCAAGTTCGATAATGCACTTTAAATTAAATAGAGTTTGTCTCCAACCCATTTCTCCGCATTCTCTAATCCATTGCATGATCTCACTACTATCATAACCATCAACCGTTACGATTATTTTCACTAACCTGTCATTTACTTGGGTTAAGGAGAAGGCAGTGTGGAGTTCATATATTTTTGTTGTTCCATCTGGGAGAAGTCCCGTATATCTATCCCAAAATACTATTTCATCGAGCTCTCTTCGAACAATACATATCGTTTTGTTGCTTAACTCTCCTATAATAAAGTCAAGTTCATCCCCAAGTTCAATAACTGGCTTATTTTCACTGTGTGTTGCAACATCGGTCAAGAAACTATTCCAACCTTCGAGAGTAGAAAAGTACCACCAGATATCCTCTATTTCCCCCTCAATATAAATTGTATTTACTGTGGAAAATTTATCTTTGTCCATGGTAAAACCTCCTTTATCCCATTTAATCGTTTACAAGGATAAAATACTCGGTATTTATTGATTTATTTAGCAAAAAAGTACGAGTCAATTCTGCCGGAAGTTTCTATAATGAAGACTATTAGATTCCTTTTAAAACATGATCCAATTTAAAATGGTTTAAGATGAAAATGAGGAGCTGAATATGAAAAATATTGGTGTAGTAATACCTGTCTATAATCAAGCATTACCATTACTGTGTACCTTACACGGCTTTATGAACCAGAATATTTCTTTAGAGCACTTTAAGATAGTTGTGGTCGATGATGGATCAACTGAAGATATAGAGACCATATGCAACTTGTTTCGTACTAAGCTTGATATAACATATATTCGAATTATAAAAAGCGGAAGGTCTATTTCTAGGAATGAAGGGGTAAGAAAACTTAAAGATAGTGACATTATTACATTTTGTGATGCCGATAGGATACCTGTTCCGGGATTTTTACAGAATCACTTATTTTCTCATGAGAAGAGCGAGGAAGATTCCATAGTTATAGGTAATATAAAAGATCTTTATCTTTCTGATCCTTGGAATAATATGACAAAAATTTTTAATAGCTATTTCACATTAAAGGGTTTGCGAACCCCTCAGTATAGCAAACTAGTATATAAGCTATTTGACGAAAAAGGGGAATCTATTTCAAATGTCCCTTGGCTAGCTACGTTTAGTGGAAATATGTCAATTCGATTAGATTTATTTAAAAAATTAAAAGGATTTGACCCGGACTTTCGTCATTGGGGATTTGAACATTTTGAATTAGGTTACCGTGCATATAAACTTAGAACACCTTTTGCTTATAATGCTAAGGCTACTAACATTCATATTTCACATTCTCGATACAGTTATAAGAATGATATGGGTGAAAGCCATAGGATTTTTTATAAAAAACATCCATTCTCTGAAATAAAAAATATAAAAAAGTTTATGAATGGAGAAATGAGTTTAAACGAGTTTAACCAGTTATCTGAAGGTAATGAGAATAAACGAAATTTACCTGACGAGTATGTAAAGATTACTAATTTTTGAGGAGTGTAATAAGTGAGTGAATCGTATAGTGTGCTTCATCCTTTTAGTTTTATGCCAAATCTGAAGCATAAAACGGAAGAAGATATTAGTAAAGAGTTTACCTATATAAAAGAAGGTATGGGAAGTTGGGTTTTTGATAAGGAAGGAAAAAACTATTTCTATGCAACAACTGCTGTACCGTCAGTGGGGCTGGGTAATCCTCGAATTATTAATGCGATGACCAATCAGTTTCATAAATTGAGTTTTAGTTCCACTTGTGGTCAGATGCACGAGTTGCTTCAACCATTGACAAAAAAGTTAATTGAATTAACAGATAATCAATTTTCTCTTGCTTTTTATACGAATGACGGAAGTGGAGCCGTAGAGACTGCCATAAAGCTTACAAGGCAATATTTCAATGAATTGAACCAAAAGGAAAAGAGCTGTTTTATTAGCTTAGATGGAAACTACCATGGAACAACAATTGCATCAGGTTCTGTTACGAACATGGGCATTAAAGAAGCGTTTGGTGTGCAGATTCCAGGTTGTTTTAGTGCACCGTTTCCTAATATGCTTAGACCACCAATTGACGGTACGGAAGATGAAATTGTGGACTTTTGTTTACAGCAATTAATAAATACAATTGAAAAAGTTGGACCGGAAAAGACTGCAGCAATCTTAGTGGAACCTGTTCAAGGTGTGAATGGTATCATTCCAGCAAATAAACGATATTTAAAAGAAGTAGAGAAAATAGCCAAGGCAAATAATATTTTACTTATTGCTGACGAGGTAACAACTGGACTTGGCAGGACCGGATATTGGACAGCTTCACAGTATTATGGTATAGAACCAGATTTACTGACTATATCAAAAGGACTTACTGGTGGTTATTTCCCAATGGGTGTGACATTTATGACAGAGAAGATAGAGAATGTCCTTTTAAAAGAAGGAGGAATATTTCTCCACGGTGCAACTCAATGTGGCCATCCAGTCGGTTGTGCAGCAGCACTTGAGCTAATTTCAATAATTGAGGAAGATAACCTTTTAAAAAATGCAAGAGATATAGGGCAGTATATTAAAACAAGGTTAAAAATAAGTCTGCAGGATATACCTAATGTAGCTGAAATAAGAGGATTAGGGATGATGATTTCTATTGAATTAGCAGATAAACAGACCAGAGAACCTATTAATTTTAAAGATGGTGAAATCTTATCTAAGAAGTTAAAGACTCAAGGTATTTTAGGTAACTATTTTAACAGCATTTTGCTCTTGTATCCACCATTAAACACAAGTTTATTAGATGCTGATTTTGTTATCGATAACGTTACAAAAGCATTTAAAAATGTTTTTAAATAAAGGGAGGATGACAGTGATGAATTTATTAAACCATACAATTATTCATAAAGAAGATATGGTCTGGGAAGAAGGTATGTATGAAAATACTGAGATGGCCTATCTTTGGGAAGATGAAGAAACAGGAAGGTATGCTTTTCTTGTGCGACTTTATCCGGGGGCAAGTATTCCATTTCATGACCATCCAAGAAGAGAAGTAGCATTTCTTGTGGAGGGTGAAGTTCAATTAAATGATGACATTATGAGAAAAGGTGACTTTCTAACTGCTATTGGTGATGAAGCACACGATGTATACAGTGATAAGGGCTGTGTATTCTTTATTTACATTGACTATAACATGAGCAAATTTAAAGTGACCAAAATAGCTGAAAAATAAAAAAGTGGAGTATCTCCAATTAGCTTGTAGAGAATGTACCCTAATTTCTCTACAAGCTTTTTTATATTTTATTGAAAACAGGCTCCTGCATACTTAGTTGATCCTTGCTAAGTGTGTCGCAGTCCTTTTTTATGTTTTGACAGGCGGCTTGACATGAACCCGCTTTCCGGATCAGTTGTACTGACTCAAATCTTTTTCGTTTCTTTCACTGCACCAATTTCTTTTATAGGCTTTTTCCACATTTCTCATAATCATCGGCAATAGCTTGATCCAGTTCTTCAATATAATCCCACATTTCTATTTCTACGCTTTCGAGTGAATTTATGCTTACTTGATTCGCTTTTAAATGGGTGGAATCCGTAAAAAGAACCCTGCCGCCAACCATTCGATGGTTGACAGATGGAAGAACCATTTCATCAAAGATTTCCTGGAATATCTCCGATTCTTAAAACGATTCCACCGGTTCCAGTTGATGGTGGAATGGTGTGGAACAGGATTAGAAATCCTTAATCCACGAAATCAGCGATAAGCCAAGTTTATCTGGATTTTCCGTTCCAGTGCAGTTTGGAACGAATGCCATAGAATTAACCGATGAACATTCAGTTTGAATAAGATGAGGGGATCAAGCCGACCGTTGTTTTATGGTTTAAGCATAAATTCACACAGCTTAAGTGGCTTATCTCCACTTTTTTATTTCTCTATTCTATTCCAAAACACCTCACTTTTATTAATAATCTGTTTAATAGTTTCCTCATTTCGATCTACATAAAAATAGTGAAAGTGAACGCCGCCTACTAATAATCCTACCCACCATCTATTAGCGCCTGTAACCGCCATATAATGCTGGCACCTTAGCTTAAGAGGTTCGAGTAGTTTCTTATTGGATATGAAGTCTTTATTTGAAGTAGCTTTACAAAGTAATCCAGCATCATAATCCACAATTAAACGATCAACATTCGCAATTAGAAAAGGATATTCTTTATGTTGTAGTATGGCATTTTTTCGCCGAACCTCCATGCCAGTTTTTATTTTAAATTCCTCAGCAATAAAGTCTTTTACTCTCATATGAAATCGAAATATTCCATTTGACTTTCTTATCTTTTCCCCACTTTTCTCTTTATGAAGTGTTTGAATACTTTTATCTGTTCCAAAAAGAGCGTTAATGTCTGATCCACCAATACCTTTATTTCTCCATTTAAAAACTTCATCTTCACTTAAATTATGCTTCCAAACTAATATTTTATAGTCCATCTTATCCTCCTTAAACTCTACTATCTTTAAGATAGATAACAATTAGAGTAGGAACTAAGGTTTTATTTCTAGATTTTCAGCTTTTTTCGATTAGACGACATTATTCTGCGTTAATTGTATTTTTATAATACATACTAATAGAAAAAATTATAATTTTGTCAATATAAGCAGAAATGGTAGCAATTAATCAAGAACAAACACACAAACATGTTGATAACATTATATTAAATTAGCCTAGGGGGAAGATTACGTATGAAACCAGCTATCTTGTTTTACTCAGATACCACTCAAAATGCAAAGATTGAATATTTTATTGAGGGACTGTCAAAAGAGGTTACTTTAATTATAGTAAGTAGCTTTAATGAGGTGAAACGATTAATCAGGAAGGAGGATTATTCTGTCTACATACTTCTAACCAACCTTGATTCATTTCCTTCCCATTGGCAGATGTCTGAATTGAAGGCAGAAAGAACAATAATGATACTAAACGGTTTAAGTCAATTAAATACCATGTTACTTAATTCGTTTTTAGAATCTCTTCGAACGTGTGTAAAACGATCGAGTGAAAATCCTCACTTTCTACAATCGTTGCATTACTTAGATGAAAATTATTGTGATAATGAATTGTCACTTGAAAAAGTGGCATCAAAGGCATATGTGAGTAAATGCTATTATTCCAGAATATTTCAAAAATATGTCGGGAAAGGATTTAAAGAATATGTAATAGACAAAAGAATCCAAAAAGCTAAGTTATTACTTCAAAAAGGAAATAGTGTTACGGACGTTTGTTTTTCTATTGGATATAGCGATTTAACTCATTTTGCACGTATTTTTAAGAGAATAGTTGGAGTAAATCCTTCAATCTATAAATCAGAATATATGAATTCGGAGGCTCGATTACATGGATAAGAAGATTTTGTTTGGTTTTTTATTTTTAGTTTTTTTCATTGCATTTGGAGCTGGAATGAAATTATACGATTTTTATAAGAGTTATGATATTCCGAGGTTAGATCAGAACGTTTCTCTAAATAATCTGAATTTAAATTTTGAAAAAGAAACAGAACTGGTACAGAATTTAACAGAACCTCAACAAATTATATCATTAGAAGATATAAATATAGATAACCTTGAAGAAGCTTATTCGTTATCTCGAAATTTAGCAAAGGAAGGAAATAAACAGGACGCTATTTCATACCTGAAAGAGATTGTGAAGCTTGATCCGACAAATTTAGTTTATATAAATGAATTAAGAATACTCTATCTGGAAATGAAAAAAACTGATTTATTTCTAGAATTCACACAGACTCTTACAGAAACATATGAAGTGAAACTTAATAATGCACTAGCTTATGTGGATTATTTACAATCTCCCGATTTGGGAACAGCCAATCTGGGACAGAAGTCTGTTCAATCAATCACTATATTAGATGAAATGCTAGAGGAAAATCCCTATGATTTACTCGCTAGGTATGCAAGAGGTTTAAATAATTTATATTGGCCGTCTGGATTGCAGAGGACCTCAAAAGCGATAGATGACCTAACTTTTTGTGTGTCCGCAGAGGAGAAATTTGGAGATCAATATTTTGAGTTTTGGCCAGATTGTTTTATTACCTTGGGAGATGCCTATGTAAAAGATGGGGATATTGAAAAAGGAAAACAAGTTTGGGAAAAAGGAGAACACAAGTATCCTAATAATGAAGGATTAAAAGATCGGTCAAATCTATCAGATAAGGAAGCTGTTAAATTGGTTACAGAGGTAAGAGGTATTGATATATTCCAAAGACCTGATGCCTCCATTACAAATTTAAATGTAATTTGGGAATAGAAAGGAGGGGGCATTATGAGTCCTATTGTAGTATCCGGTATAGCTGTAATGACATCCATAGGGGCAAATATTAATGATACCTGGGATGGATTATTAAATCAAAAAAATGGTGCGAAGCCGGTGTCTAGTTTTCCAATAAATGAGCATAAGAATCGAAATGCATGTGAAGTAACGGATATATCACTATTTTGTGATAGAAATGTTGTAAAGCTAGGAAGGGCCTCAAGTATGTTAATTACAACTATTGACGATGCCTTATCTGATGCAAAGGTCGAAATCAATCAAATAGAAAAATGCGGAGTATGTATCGGTACGACAATGGGAGAATTAAGTGGCATAACTAATAATAGTGGCGCAATAAATAAATATGGACCGCATATTTTATCCGAAAATATAAAAAAGCATTATAACATATCAGGTCCCTCGTGGACATTGACGAATGCATGTGCAGCGGGAAATTTTTCTATAGCAAGAGCTGTAGATGAGCTTGAGAAAGGTAATGCAGATGTAATGATTGCTGCTGGCGTAGATGCAATGTCGTGGGTAGCCT
This sequence comes from Oceanobacillus sp. FSL K6-0127, assembly GCF_037983385.1. Taxonomy (NCBI): domain Bacteria; kingdom Bacillati; phylum Bacillota; class Bacilli; order Caryophanales; family Bacillaceae; genus Oceanobacillus; species Oceanobacillus sp. FSL K6-0127. The sequence goes on from NZ_CP150287.1 coordinate 1,085,805, forward strand.
TTACGGGATTTAGTAGTTTAAGAGCAATGTCACCTGATATTTGTAGACCATTTGATAAAAATAGAAAAGGTCTAATCCTGGGAGAGGGGGCCGGTGTGCTTATACTAGAGAAACTTGAGCATCTATTGAAAAGGAAAGGTTTGGCAAAAGGAACAATCCTAGGATATGGATTTAACTGTGATGCGCACCATATAACTCAACCGGACCCAAATGCGATAGGAGCAATATTAGCAATGGAAAGTGCTTTAAAAAATGCAAATCTAACTATATCTGACATAGGATATGTAAATGCACACGGTACAGGTACACCTGCTAACGACTTAATGGAAGGAAAAGCACTATATGATTTCTTTGGTGAGTATATTAAGACAAGTTCAATTAAAGGGAACATTGGGCATACGCTTGGAGCGGCAAGTGTCATAGAAGCTGCTATCTGTATTAAAGTGTTGGAGGAGAAGCTAGTACCTCCAACAGCTAACATCGAAAACCTTGATCCCAATATTAAAGTTGAAGTAATAAAGGACATTCCCCAACACTTCGATTATAAATTTATTATGTCAAATGCATATGCATTTGGCGGCATAAATTCATCTATTATTATTGGAAGACTCAATTAAGGAGGAAATTATGTTTAATTTAAATGACCACAAATTTAAAGTGATAACCGGATGGCAGGACTATAAAATAGATCCCCGTTATTTTGTATTACTTTTTTTAGCTTCTTTTGTAATGGCAGGGCAATTTTATTTAGGCTTTTATCAAAAATGGGATGCAGTATTTGTTTCATTATTAACTGCTATAACTACGGAAGTACTTTTAACCAGACTGTTATATAAAAAGTGGAAATTCTCTATTAGTCCAATTATTACAGGCATGGGTGTATCGTTACTGGTTAGCTCTTACCTTCTGTGGGTTTATGTTTTGACATCTTTTCTATCAATATTGCTAAAGTTTATAGTTAAATTTGAAAAAGGACATATTTTCAATCCAAACAATATCGCCGTAGTTCTAGTATTATTTTTTCTGTATGAATATGCCGTAAGTACACCAAAACAATGGTCAAATGGCTATCTAGTTATGGCCATAATAATATTATTAGGTTTCTTTGCAACGTACATGGCAAATAGACTTGACGTAGTTTTAGCCTTTTTAGGTGGTTTTACTGTTTTTGCTTTTGTCCGACATTATCTATTTGGTGCACCTCTTTATGCAGCACTAGGTCCACTTCTAGGTGCAGGTCTACAACTTTTTGCTTTCTTTATGATAACTGATCCGAAGTCAACTCCAACTACAAGGAAGTCTAGAATTTACTTTGCATTGATCGTAGCCTTAATAGATGCGATTTTACGTATCAGTCGTATTCCTCACGCCCAATTCTATGCCTTATTTATTACAAGCCTTTTATTCACTGTTCCGTATCGTATATGGGCAAAACGTAAAATTAGCTCAGTAGTTTTCAAGGAAAAAAATAAAGTGGAGGGATAGAGTTTGATCCAAATAAAAGGTATCTCATCGATTACCCCACTGGGATTAGGGGTTGAAGAACTAAGTGCAAGATCTCTATTAAATGATAAGGCTAATCTATTAGCACCACCAGAGTTCTACAATTACAAGTATTTATCAGGATTAAATCTACTACCTAAGATAAGTCAATATGGTTGTATTTCTGTATATGAAGCTATTAGATTTGCGGGATATGCTGTAAATAGTGAAAAAGATAGTAAAACAGCGGTTATCGTCTCAAATAATTATGGGAGTATCCATGCAATAAAGGATATGTTTATTGATGCAGATAAGTATGGTCCCAAAGGGGTTAATCCACGCTTTTTTCCAGGTACAGTTTTGAATGTTGTAGCGGGTCATATATCAATCAAATTTAGATTTAGTGGGCCGAATATAACCATTTCAGAGGGTGTTGAATCAGGTTGTAAAAGTTTACTGTATGCGTATGAACTATTAAACAGGGAAGATTTAAAAAGAGTTTTAGTATGTGATTTGAACATTTTCCCGCCTACTGGATATAAAAAACCAGTAGAAAATTATCTAACAGAGTTTGAACATGTGAGCACGATTTTAATGGAGAAAGTAGATGAAGGTGTAGATAGAAAAGAAGGTGTTTCAATTGCTATTAATAATATATCTGAATCAAAGAATGAGTATTTCAACAATAAAATAATGGCATCTGAATTTACTCCAAAATTATTAACTAATGTATATAAAATATTAAAGTATGAGTATAATTCTCAAACTGAAATTCAAGTATCTACTGATGATAGTCTATTTAATATAATACTTAATTAGGAGAGAATCTGATGGAGGATGTTTTTATTACTGGAACAAGTATTATATCGAGCTTTGGAAATGAGAAGCAGACATGGGAAGGAATACTCAGTGGTGATAACTACCCGCAACAAAGGGAGTACACTTTGAGCAACCAAGAAAAACTTCAATATCCTGTTTATCAAATAGAAGACGATTTGATAGAAAGAATTAATAAACAATATAGTCATATAACGATTAGGGAAGAATTTCTTAGAGATGATAAAGATTTTAAATTACTATTTTTAGCAACACTGGAAGCTTTAAGAAATGCTAATCTTCATTTGCCTAATGAGAAACGAATTGGTTTAATAATCGGTCATGAGAATTTGGGGGTAAACCCTCTGATTGATAGTCTTTTACAAGAAGACAACAAAATGGATATAAAGAATCCAATTAATTCATTCAATCATTATAAGGATAAATTTTTTAGGTTACAAACATACACATATCTATATTATCTAGCAAAATTAATTAATATTAATGGCCCAACTTATGCTATTAACAATGCTTGTGCATCTGGCCAATATGCACTTGAATTGGCAAATAGCTTATTAAAGATGAATCATGCTGACATAGTCATTGTTGTAGCTGGTGACTATGCTCACTTCACAGAACATTTATGGCTAAGTGAAAAAGGCTTTAGCTCTAATAACGGTAAATTAGCACCGTTTACTGACACCTCTTCTGGTTCTGTTTTGGGTGATGGTGTAGGAGCTATCATACTTGAATCCGAAACAAATATAAGTAGAAGGAATGCAATATCCAAGGCAAAGTATATCAACTCTTCATTCTCACAGGATACATGGAGAATGAATTTACCGGATGTAACAACAAACTCCTACGAGAAAGTGATTAAAACTTCGTTAAGTAAATATAAAGGTAAACCTGAATTAGTAATACCTCATGGAACAGGTATTCCTCTTTGGGATAAATACGAGTCAAATGGAATAAAGAAAGCCTTTGAATCTTTCCGGTACTCGGTTCCAGATGTAACAGCATTTAAGGGTTATATTGGACATACGCTGGGAGCGAATAGCTTAATAGAATTAATATTAGGAATCAATATTTTTAAAAATAGTGTTATTCCTCCAATTACTCATCGTACAATTAATAATTCAAGTGAATATGACTTACCGTTAGTAAACACAATTATAGAAAAAGAAGTTAAGAGTTTTATAAAGACTGTAGCGGCCTATGGAGGATTTAATGCGGCTACAATAATAGAAAAAATCTAAAAAAAGGAGAACATAAGTGAAAGTAAATACAGATGAATATCAGAAAAAAACTGCACTCGTAACTGGAGGATCCAAAGGTATCGGTAGGGAAGTAGTAAAGCTATTAGCAAAGAATAATATAAATGTGATTTTTACTTATAACAAAAATTATAAAGCTGCCTATGCATTAATGGAGGAGCTAAAGGATTGCAATGTATTTATAACGGGTATCCCTTGTGATTTAAATAATCAATCTGAAATTGATCATCTCGTGACAACGATCTTATACACTTACCCCAACTTACACTTTTTAGTAAATAATGCTGGCACAAATATAGACAAACCCTTTTCACAAATAAAAGATGATGATTGGCATAATGTCATTCAAGTAAATTTAAATGCCACTGCATACTTAACACAAAAATTATTAAGAAGAATATTGATTCAACAAGGTAGTGTGGTTAATGTTACTTCTATTTCTGGAATAACAGGAGCTATTGGCCAAACTAACTATTCTGCAGCCAAAGCTGGAATTATTGGTTTTACTAGATCTTTGGCAAAGGAAGTAGGAACGTTTAATGTAAGGGTAAACTGTGTCGCTCCAGGTTATATCGAGACAGAGATGTTAGATAGTGTTCCATCTACAAATATAAAAAGAATAAAGAAGCAAACTGCACTTAAAAGACTAGGAAATAAGAAGGAAATAGCTGAAACAATATTATTTCTACTTTCAGATAAAGCATCTTATATTACAGGTCAAACGCTTATCGTAGATGGTGGATTAATTTAGAAAGGTGGATATTATGATTAACCAAGAGAAGAAGGACCATATTTTATCACTTATTGCTGAAATAGCTGATATTCAAAAGGATGATATTAAAGATGAGAGCACCTTTGAGGAAATCGGTATGGATTCACTTATGGCTTTAGAATTAGCTGTTCGGATTGAGAGAGAATTTGAGGTATTTATACAAGAAGAAGAACTGATGAATTTAAGAAAGGTGGAGGACGTTTTTTTATTTGTTGAACAAGGAGGTTTCATCGATTGAAATATAACCTTCTCCCCAAGAGGATGTTGTTTTTTTACTCCCATTATTTTAAACAACACAATGACTCCTTCTTTATAAATAGATTTAAAAATATTCTAAGGAGTTTTTTCATAGGAGCCTTTGCACCATTAGTAATACCTTCGCCAATACTCCTAAATAAACTCCTAGAAAGAACAAACTCACAGTTTTATAGAGGTTTTTCTTATGAAGGTACCGGAATTGGATTTGCTATCAAGTCTTTTTTTAGAAAGAATAAAGCATCGTCTTTTGAATCAAAAGTAAATCAACTCTCTCCTAATTCTATATATCAATATTATGTAGGGTTAGGTTGGTTATTACACTTTATTTATCGTTATAAATCTAAAAAGTATGCTGATTTTGGACAAAGTTTAAATCATAAATATTCCCTTATTATGTTCGATGGTGTTGGTTTTAAGATCGGACTATTCCAATACTTCTATTCCAAAGAAAGTATTAATTTAATAGAAAAATTTACCGAGAATCAAAAAAGAGTTTGTTATCAAGGTTTTGGCAGGTCTTTATGGTTTATAAGTAGATTTAATTGGGACACTACGCTAAAAAAACTAGAAGAATTAGGAGAAACATTCCCATACCGGAATGATATCTTGAGTGGAGTTGGATTAGCAGTAGCGTACAGTAAATTTGATGATTTATTACTAGGTTTTAAGATAATTGATTATCTAAAACATAAAAATCAAGAGGATTTTATTTCATTCTTACAAGGCTTTGCTTATGGTCTAGAAGCTAGAAGGCTCCAAGACCCATACTTATGGAGGTCTAATATAGACAATATTCCTGAGAGTTTAAAACATAAAGTTAACCAGTTAATTGACTATGTTTATAGTGTGAAAAATAATTTGGATAAAACTTGTAACAACCATAATTTTTACATGCATTGGGTAGATGGGGTAAGACAAAAAATAAAGGAGAATGTATATGTTTAAAAGGAAAGAAACCTTATTAATTATCCTTATTAGTATAGTCTTAGTTATTCTAACAGCTTGTAACGAGGAAGTTACAGAAGAAGTAAAAGACTATGGTTTTGAATATAAGGACGTTACGGAAAAAACAGGTATTGAATTTACGCATAAAAAGCCACAGTTTGATAATAAAGTTGATAATGTAATGCCCTGGTTATCATCCACTGGGGCGGGTGTGTTTTTAAATGATTATAATAATGATGGCTATGTTGATGTCTATTTAGTCAACTCCAAAAAAGGAACAAGTAATTATCTTTATAAAAATAATGGGGACGGTACTTTTACTGATGTAACTAAAGATTCAGGTATTGGTCTTGTGAATGAAGAGGGTATCTCGGAAACAGCATTATGGTTTGACTACAACAATGATGGATATCAAGATTTATTTGTTGGGGCATGGGGAAAAAGCCAGTTATTTAAAAATAACGGGGACGGTACTTTCGAAAATGTATCAGCAGAAGCTGGTGTAAATCCCGAAGGATACGCGGTAAAGGCAATTGCACTGGATTATAATCGAGACGGGTTTCTTGATTTATATATAGGAAATTATTTTCGAGATGAAACAAACCTATGGGACCTTAAATCAACCAAAATATTTCATAATGATTTTGAAAAAGCAAGAAATGGTGGAGAAAATATCTTATATAAAAATAATGGTGACGGTACATTCTCCGATGTTACAAAGGAAATGGGGGTAGAAGATCCAGGTTGGACATTAGCAGCAGGATCAGCTGATTTAAACAAGGATGGTTGGCCAGATATCTATAACGCAAATGATTTCGGCCCCGATTCCCTATATTTAAACCAAGAAGGGAAAGGGTTTCAAAAAATAGTTCAAAAGAGAGGGATTGGAGACGATACCTTTAAAGGGATGAATGTCGATTTTGGAGATGTATTCCACGATGGGAATCTAGCAAATTATGTAAGTAATATAAGTAAGGAGAAGTACCTACTAGAAGGAAACCAACTCTGGCATATGGATGAAAGTGGTAAATTTGTTGAAAAGGCAGAAGATCTAGGCGTTAAACAAGCAGGATGGTCTTGGGGAGCAAGGTTCTTTGATGTTAATAATTCAGGAAACATGAGCTTAGTTGTTACAAATGGATTTATATCTGGTAAGAAAGATGAGGATTATTGGTTTGAGATGGGGACATTAGCTACTACTCCTGGTGATGTCGTTCAAGATGCGAAAAATTGGCCTGCAATTGGAGAGAAGAGCATGTCCGGTTATGAACCAAAGGCTTTATTTTTATATCAGGATGGAAAGTTTACCAATGTAGCACAAGATGTCGGTATTGACTTTGTTTATGATGGTCGTGGGGTAGCGGTAGCTGATTTAGATAACAATGGTACTCTTGATCTGATATTTGCCAATCAAGGTGCTCCTTTAAAAGTTTATAGCAATAAACAAACTAATCAAAATAACTGGATTAAAATTGATCTAAATGGTGTCTTTCCCAGTAATAGGGAAGCTGTTGGTACCAGACTTACGTTTACTAATAATGGTGTGGAGACCGTAATCGAAAAAGACGGGGGAAATAGTTTTGGTGCACAAAGTGACCCTCGAGTCCATTTAGGTTTAGAAAAAAGTACGGTACTAGATAAATTAGAAATACAATGGCCGAGTGGAGAGGAACAAGTCTTTGAAGATATTAATGCAAATCAAATTATTTCTATTACCGAAGGAAATAACAACTATGAAATATTGCAAAAGGGAACTGCTTTTAAAGGTAGCGAAGTAGATAATGAGTAAATTAAAAGCAGGAATTATTGGCTCAGGAAAGATTGCACAAGTAAGACATATTCCTGAATACCTTCAAAGAAATGATGTAGAACTAGTTGCAATTTGTGACGTTAATCTCCAAAGGGTAAAGAAAATTGCTCAAACCCACAACATTTCGTTTGCTACCAATAAACAAAGTGAGATATTGCAGTCGTCCGATATAGATTTAATATCGATTTGTACTCCTAATGCACTTCATTCAAAGTATGCATTAGAAGCACTTAACCATAACAAACATGTACTTGTAGAAAAGCCTATGGCAACCAATCTCAAAGATCTTAAGAAACTATATAAGACTGCAAGAAAGCATAACCTTGTTTTGATGCCTGGTCATAACCAACGATTCGATCCGGTACACAGACAGGTAAAAGAATTAATAGATAACAAAGCTATAGGAAACATTATTCAATTCACTTCAAACTATCAACATCCAGGTCCACAATTTTGGAGTGTCGATAAAGAGAATAGTTGGTTTTTTAATCAAAAACTTTCCTCATTTGGAGCACTTGGGGATTTAGCAATCCATAAGCTAGACCTAATACAGTGGTTAATAAATCAAACTTTTAGTGAATGGTTTGTGGCAAAAAACAAGGCACATGATAGCCGAGCATCTATTTCTTTACGTACAAGGTCAGGAATTGTTGGATCAATTAATGTTAGCTGGAATAATCCCCTTCAAGATCATAGAACCGTCTTGTATGGTACAAAAGGAACTATTGTTTTTGGAGAGGAACTTCATGAGGTTAGTATTCACAGGTTTAATGGCGAAACTAAGATTGAACGAATTCAACCAATCCTAAGGAAAGACGGAAAGCCAAATTCAGGGATTATTGACCATTTTGTCGAATGTGTAAAGGGCACAGAAAGTTTATCGATTGATTCTAAACATGTAAAAAATTCGTTAAAAGTTATTTTAAGTTAATCGGTAGTATTTACCTCGCTAATTAATATACTTATTAAACAATAAAGATAATGTTACAAAAAAGGATGCCGCTTTGGCATCCTTTTTAAATGTGTGCCAGGCATGGGACTAGGATCTGAAGGTTATTTAATTTTCCCTTCTACTCGATTTCATACCAGTCCAAAGGAGGTTTATCTAATTGTATAGGAATATTTAACACCTTGCTTGCTTCTGTTAGCAATTCTCTGCAAAAGAAATAACTCTTGTGCACTACAATTTTATCCTCATATATTTCCTGGTAGTTAATATCATGGAGCTCGTATCCTTTATCTTTACGTGCCAAAACAATATTAACTTCTTTTCCCCATAACCAAATTCTCTTTCCGTAGTGACCTGGGAGACCAAAACGCAATGACCCATTCTTCACTTCGTCTTTATTATATTCTTGGAAACCAGGGGAAGCATCATTGAAAATTTGACTACTCATTAGATTTAATATACCTTCCACATTCCCATCATTAAATGCATTTAAGTATTTATCTATGATGGGATCTATGTTTTCAACATTGCGTGGCTGAGACTCCCCCTTGTCTTCTAACTTTTTTATTTCTTTTAATTTTTTCCTTGATCTATGGATGGATGAATAGATGCCATTCTCAGAAATATTTATCATGCCTGCTACTTCAGTAGCTTTAAAGTTAAATACGTCCATCAATAGAAAAATAGCTACTTGATTTGGTGGGAGGTGTTGTATTAATATTTCCAAAGCTTCTCTAATAAGGAATTTGGATTCTTCTTTTTCATCAGAAACTATTCCTTGGTAATCAAAAAGGTCTTCAAGGAATACTTTGCTTTTTCTGGTATTATCAATCCAGGTGTTGGTTGCAATTCTAAATAAAAAGGCTTTTGTATTGATAGTACTCCAACGTTGACTTAATGAGGCAAATGCTTTTATCAATGTATCTTGAAAGAGATCTTCACCGTCCCAAGCAGACCTGGTAAGATATTTGCAGTACCTCCATAAATCTATTCGATAAGGTTTAAGTATCTCATTAAAATCATTATGTAAAGTTCTTGTATGTTCTACTATAGTTTGCACTTTATCTTGTTCCTTCATATAGATCCCTCCTAATTTCAATTATATTAAGTATAAAAGGAACAGGGTGCAAAATACTAGTAATTTTCAAAATAAAATTATTATTCGCTGTATAATTAAATCGAATACCAAAAGTATCTAATAATAATCCTTAGAGAAAGAGATATAAAAATAAAAGCTATTATTTTATCTGTACGTATGCTGAATCCTCTAGTATATGTGAACAAATAATTATTCCTATAATCTACTTAGAATTAACCTTATACGTAATTGTTATTTCAAATCTAATCCAGAGGTTGGCTAGTCCAAAATCATTATTTTCGGCTCATTTATTTAAGCATTGCAGAAACCTACCCTTCTTAGCGTTCCGCCAAAAAGATGTTTTACTTTCCTGGTTTTGTTAGAGAATAGGTTTAACTTGGTTAATAACTCTATAATAATTTTTTCTGATTCTTTTTAGAAGCCTCGTACAATTCCAGTAGTATTTTCTCCGAATTCTTATTTTAACTTCTCGAAAGTTTATTTTGGCTAAAAATGCATCAAAAAGTTGCTTTATTTTTGAATTATTCCCTTGCTTCCTTTATATCCCATGGCTCAGTACATACGTCGCTAACAAGAAGCTTTCACTTTTGCGCGTTGCATAACAATTCATTCAGTTGTGTAAAAATACATTTAGCGCTATAATAATTCCATTCAAATATTAAATGAAGAATGGAGCAGCGTATGATCACAGCATTTCTAACTTATTTTCTATTAGGACTAGCACTTTCTTTAACACCTGGAGCGATGACAGTTCAAATGGTTCAACAAGCATTGAGGAATGGATTTTTAAGCGGTTGGTTTGTAGGTTTAGGTGGGATGACCATCGATTTAACATTAATCACTCTTATTTATTTTGGTTTTTCCCAATTTTTAACGTATCCAATCGTGGAGTCTGTAATGTGGTTTATGGGCTTTGTGTTTTTATTAGCCATCGGGATTGAGAGTTTAAAAGACTCAAAAAAACCAGTAGATTTCAGTGGGGCAGCTCCGAAAAAATCCATTGCAAAGGCATATACATCTGGATTTTTCATGGCGATTTCACCAGCTAATATTGTTTTTTGGATTGGAATATTTGGACCGTTGCTTGTATCTTCTTTAAGTGATGGAGCAGGAACACATTTTGTAGTTGTCGCAGCAGGAATCCTGCTTGGTATACTCGTCCATGATATTGGATTAATGAGTATTATTCATTATTCGAGAAGATTTCTGAATCAAACGATTCTAAAGGGTGTTTCCATTATTGCTGCATGTATACTATTTGGCTTCAGTTTATATTTTGGTTACGAATTTATTCATCAATTTTTATAGGGAATTTAAAAAATCTTGCTTCAAAAATAAATGAGGCAAGATTTTTTTATTGCGACTTTAAAACCCTAACCGCCCTGCATATTCTTCGGTTTCCCAGTCTTGTCTTATCGTTCTTCGCTGATTCTCTTGTAAGTCTTTGACAATTTTCTCGATATCTACCTGCTGTTCATAATGCCATTGGAGAGCAACTGACATATAGAGCTCATTAAGCTGGGCAATGGACAGTCCTTTTGTTTGCTTCGCTAATTGAGCAAGTGCAGCTGCATCTAAAAATTGTATTAGCCCTTTTTTATGCAGATATTCATTTCGTAATGCTTCATCAGGCTGTTTGATCTCATAAGCACGATCAAAACGGCCAGCTCGATTAATCAAGGCAGGGTCAATTTTTTCAGGGTAATTAGTTGTCCCGATTAAGAAGATACCTTCCTTAGATGTTGCACCGTCTAATGTGTTCAAGAATACAGAACGAACTTCTTCAGGCATGGAATCGATATCTTCAATGATAAGAATCATGGGTGCCATTTTTGTAACAGTAGAGAAAACTTCCTTAATCGAGTAGCTGGATGTATATTCTGTGATTTGCCAATAAACAACTGGAGCGGCAACACTGCCTGCAATGGATTTGACGAGCGTTGTTTTTCCATTTCCAGGAGAACCATATAATAGAATTCCACGTTTGTAAGGAATATTATATGCTTTAAAAAATGCTCCACTCTTCAAGAAAAATTCATCGATGGAACGGTAAATATCTGTTTTTACATCTTCCTCTAAAAGTATATCTTCTCGTTTAATTTGATAAGTAATTTGTTCTCGTGATCGTTCTAAGCCATCCTCTGTATCGGTGAGTACATTAATACCGTCTAGCATAAATTCCCTTTGTTTTTCAGTAATGAAGTTAAGGAAGCTTAGTAAAGCTTCGTCGTTCCTTGCAAAGGTAAATTCCCTTTCATATTCCATATGACTTTGATAGATTGGTATCTTTACGATAGCAACCTCATAGTTTGGAAAGTAAAAAATATTATTTGTTAGAGAGGCTTTAATCACATATTTTTCCGTATCGTTATATGTAATGGCTGATGTACCAACAGCATCGTAGACACTTGCTAAAATTTCAATATCAGCTTCATTTCGAGAAAGAATTTGCTCAATTGTGTCGTCGATTTCAAGTCCTTCTTCGGATTCATAAAGCTTTAAGTCAAATCCAAGTTTTTCAATAAATAGCTCTTTTACTTTATCGATTGCTACTGCATAGTCATAGTAATGGGGAATTGTCACACTATCTGTATCACTGAATTTAATTAATGATGGATTCTTTTTCAATATAGATTTCCACTCGCCTTCTGCCTAAGTTTATATATATTTCAATGAAAATAATTCCGAGAGTTATCACAATTATCATACCATATAGCCGTGATGCTGTAATGAAATTATTGCCATCTAGTTAGAAATAAATGTGAATTTAAAATAAAGTCATGCAGATTATGAATTAGGAATCGACTGCTTTTCCGCTGCGAAATCAATCTGTTTAATTGAGAATAGTTATCAATTGTTGTATAGTAGATAGTAATGAACCATATAATCTAAGTAAGGAGAATAGATAATGCAAATATACTGGACTAAAATAAATAAGATTATTGAAGAAACGCCTGAGGTTAAAACGTACCTGCTCGACTGTCCGGAAGACTTTACATGGGAAGAAGGTTCCCATACCCACTTTGCACTGGAAGGTTTTAATGCGGGAGATAAACCAAACCGCAGTCTGATTCGTCACATGTCAATCTCCACTTTACCGCACGAAGATTCAATCGGTATTACAACACGCATCAGAGAGCAATGTTCTGAGTTTAAAACGATTTTAAGCAATCTTGAGGTCGGAAATGAAGTTGCAATATTTAAAACACATTCCAATGTACCACTTAAAAGAGAAGACAAAAATGTTTATCTGCTGTCATCGGGTGTTGGTCTGGCAACTTTCAGACCGCTTGTGCTTGATTATTTCGAACGTGCTGACAACGTCAATCAAATTCATTCGCTGAACATCGATTCTTCAAAAAAATTCTTATTCACTACTATTTTTGAAACCGTTCCTGATAAGAAGTTCACATCACAGTTTGTCGATAATCGTAAAGACTACTATGAAGAAGTGAAAAATCTTGCTGCAGACAAAGATGGACTTTTCTATGTTGTCGGAAGCGACGAGTTCCTCATACAGAACATTGAAGTATTGCGTGAGCAGGGTATCAATCCAGAGCAGATTATGCTCGACAAGCATGAACGACAGCTGCCTGAATTTTTATCATTTGATTTGTAATTTAATCGAGACAAACTATCTTCTAGGCAAATACTGAATAAATGTTCCATTAAAGGGGCACGACTGTGGAACAGCAGAGATAGAAAATGAGCAAATTTTTTATGGAATTGTGGATCCGTTTTGGTCAATCCTTTCAAAACGGATTCTTTAAATTTAACAATGTGGTTTGCAAGATGTTTTAATTTTAGTGCTACAATAAAAAATCGTATATTTTGATAGAAATCTTTGCTGCCTTTTCAAAAACTCCTTCCCATATCTTTATTTTTTGCAAAATAAAAAGGGCTCTAAAAGCCCTCCTATTTACAATTAATCAAAACTCGAAAATAGGTTATTCAATGCCTCACTCATGGATGGATGTGTGAAAATATTATCTTTTAATCGTTTATATGGTAATTTAGCTTCCATTGCAATTCGCACGGTATTGATTAATTCATGTGAACCTGCGCAAAATAACGTACATCCTAAAATATCATCTGTGTCCGGGTCAATAAGAGCTTTCAAAAGTCCGTCTGTTTGCTTGATAATACGAGCATAAGGAACCCCTGCTGCTGGAATCGATGCTACTTTATAGTCAATACCTTCTTCTTTAGCTGTCTTTTCATTGAGACCAACATGGGATAGGACAGGTTCGATAAAAACGGAATATGGTATATTTTTTCGTTCCTTTTTCGAGTAATTGCCATCACCAAATAATTGATCACGAACGATACGGAAATCATCTAATGAAATATAAGTAAACTGTGGGCCGCCATTGACATCCCCTAATGCCCAAATGTGATCGGCATCTGTCTTCAAGTAATCATCTACAACAATTGCTCCCTTATCATCTTGCTGAATGGAAGTGTTTTCCAGTCCTAAACCTTCCGTGTTTGGCTTTCTGCCTGTTGCAACTAATAGGGCAGAGCTAGTCAATTTCTCAGTCTTATCCTCTTTCTGGTAGGTAACCGCAACACCACCATCTATATTCTTAACGGATTGTACCCTGCTTGCTAATTGTAGCTTAATTCCTTTTCCTTCAAATATCTTTTGTACTTCACTTGCAATGTCACGATCATCGTTTGGCAAGAATTCCTCAGAGCTGTCAATTACTGTAACCTCTGAGCCAAAGTTTACATACATCGAAGCGAATTCCAAACCAATATACCCACCACCAATGATAATTAGCTTTTCGGGCAGCTCATCGCGATCTTGGAGCGTTGTAGAAGTATAAACATACTCCGTTTCATCGATTCCATCAATCGGCGGAATGATTGGAGATGAACCGGTATTTATGAAGAACTTATCTGCACTTAGCTCAAGGGATTCAGTTTCCGAGCTAAGTTGGATCTTTTTATCGTCAATAAACGTAGCTTTTGCAGTATAAACCGTAACGGTTTCCTGATCATTAAGCATCTTAAAATTATTCTCTCTTAAAGCAGTAGTTAACTGATCTTTTTCTTGAATCGATTCCTTGTAATAGGCTTCCTTGGACTCGCTGGAATTAGCTTGCTGTTCGGATTGGAAAGCAAGCGATTTTGTTGGGATACAGGCAATGTTAATACATGTGCCACCATATTGTTTAGCTGATTGCTCTATCATAGCAACTCGCTTTCCGGCCTTAGCAAGTGAACCTGCTAACGTTTTACCACCTTTTCCAAAGCCGATAATAATTGCATCAAAATGTTCCATTTAAATCATCCTTTCATTAAACTATTACCTTAAAGGTCAGAAATTAAACGAATAAGTTACTTTAGTAAACAATCGGAGATAAAATTGGTAAACTTTTTATAAAAGGGAGTGATGTGATTGAAACGAAAAGTGATTATAAATGGATATGAAATTGATGGATTGGAATTTCAAATGGAAACATTACCAAAAGGAAATCGAAAAGTGAGTTTTGCTTTTAAAGTGTCGAGTGAGGAATATCATGATATAACAACATTGCTTTATAAGAATGACTTTACCTTGCAGATTCCTGAGGAAAATCTTGAATTACAAGCTACTATCCATAATTACGCTACTTCCATTACAAATTTGTATGAAGCGAATGCCGTTGGAGACTTTCATCTTGAATTAGTGGAGAAACAATAACTTTTATTACGACAGCTTGCGCTAATCACAGGTCACATGCGATAATGAGCAAAAATGGAATAGGATGAAAATATGGCTACTATTGTTGAATTAAGAGTGAAACCGGATTTTACTAAATACTATAAAAATAAATTTCCTTTAATTTCGAAAGAAGCAATTATAAATCCAGGAGCTTTGTCTGAGGAAGGTACAATAGTTCATTTAGTGGACCAGCATGGACAATTTCTTGCAAAGGGTTACTATGGCAAGCAAAATAAAGGACTGGGATGGGTGCTATCTTTTAATGAAAATGAAAAGGTGGACACTGTCTTCTTTAAGAATAAAATGCTAGCTGCAATCAATAAAAGACAGTCATACTATAACGACGAAAATACAAACGCATTTCGTGTTTTCAATGGTGAAGGTGACGGTATTGGTGGATTAACGATTGACTATTTTGATGGGTATTATGTAATCAGCTGGTATAGTAAAGGAATTTACACCTTTAAAGACAAAGTTATTCGCGTGCTTGATGAACTTGGAGGATATAAAGCGATATATGAAAAAAAACGCTTTGACAGAAAAGGACAATATCTTGATGACGATGACTTTGTAAAGGGAGAACTGGGAGAGTTTCCAATTATCGTTAAAGAGAATGGCATAAGTTATGCGGTTCATTTGAATGATGGTGCAATGGTAGGGATTTTTCTTGACCAACGTGATGTTCGAAAAGCAATTCGTGATCATTATGCGAAAGGAAAAAATGTTTTAAATACATTTTCTTATACAGGCGCTTTTTCCGTAGCAGCTGCACTTGGAGGTGCTGCAAAGACGACCAGTGTAGACCTTGCAGGGCGTAGTAAAAGTAAAACAATTGAGCAATTTGCTGTAAATGGGATTGATTATGAACAGCAGGATATTATCGTGATGGATGTGTTCGATTATTTCAAATACGCGAAACGAAAAGAATTGAAATTTGATTTCGTTGTCCTTGATCCGCCGAGCTTTGCCCGGTCAAAAAAGCATACGTTTAGCACAGCGAAGGATTATCCTGGCTTGATTCAGGATACATTAGCGATTACCGAAAAGAATGGCATTATTGTAGCATCTACAAATAATGCATCATTTGGAATGAAGAAGTTCAAAGCGTTTATTGATAAAGGATTCAATGGAATGAAATATAAAATTCTTGAAGAATTCTCCTTGCCGGCTGATTTTCAAGTAAACCGTAATTTTAATCAGGGGGATTACTTGAAGGTTATCATCGTACAGAAGTTAGGTTAGCAAAACACCCGCTTTGATTTGATGCAAAGCGGGTGTTTGATGTTTCGGATGGGTGTTGCTTGGTAAAGGGTGGGCAATGCTCGAAATTAGTTGGTTCCTGCTCGTCCTGACGATAGTAAGCTGGAATAATAATCTGTAAGTAAAAATATAAAAAGTTATCAAAACACTTGTATATTTATTCTAAATAATGCATAATAATTCATATACAAATTACAAGAGGATGTGAGTTTTATCATGACAATGGTTAAAGAAGCGGATTTGATAAAACAGGAGCTAAAGGGACGGGATTTTTTAACACTTGCTCATTATACAACGGATGAGATTAATTATTTATTAGAACTAGCGGATTATATTAAAAAGCAGAAGCAGGAAGGCATTTCATTTGAACCACTAAAAGGAAAAACATTAGGGATGATTTTTGAAAAGTCGTCTACAAGAACGCGTGTATCCTTCGAAGCGGGTATTTACCAATTAGGTGGTATGGGAATTTTCTTAAATTCAAAAGATATACAAATTGGCAGAGGTGAGACAATTGCTGACACGGCACAAGTACTGTCTGGCTATTTGGATGGAATTATGATTCGGACATTCTCTCAAGCGGTGGTAGAGGAGCTTGCCGCATTTGCTAGTATCCCTGTTATTAATGGATTGACAGATTTGTATCATCCTTGCCAAGTGCTTGCAGACTTGCAAACGATTAAAGAAGTAAAGGGAACGCTGGAGGGGAAAAAGGTAGTTTATATTGGAGACGGAAATAATATGGCGCATTCCCTTATGCATGGAGCTGCCAAAATGGGGATGGAGCTAGTGATTGCTGCTCCTGCTGATTATTTGCCTGATCCAGATGTAACCGCAAAAGCACAGGAAATAGCAGCTGAACACAATGCAAAAATTAGCATTGAGGTGGACCCTGCTTTAGCTGTTCAACATGCAGATGTTATTTATACAGACGTATGGGCAAGTATGGGGCAGGAGGCAGAACAAGCGAAAAGAGAAAAGGATTTTGACGCATACCGTGTAGATGCTGCTTTGTTAGCCAAGGCAAAAGCAGATGTTACATTTATGCATTGTTTGCCTGCACACCGAGGTGAAGAGGTAACTGCAGAAGTAATTGATGGAGCACATTCTGTTGTTTTTCAACAGGCCGAAAATCGACTTCATGCACAAAAAGCATTGATGACAGCATTGATGAGCTAATTATTAAAGAGGGCTATCGCCAAGAAGGCGATGGTCCTTTTTGTGGTTTTGGATTTTGGACCGTATTTACCTTAAATTCGATAGTGAGCAAACAACAACCATAATTAAAGAAAAGATTGAAAACCATCGTTTCCGCACATTAAACCCTCATGAAACACGATAAATATACAATTTTCTCCATTGATTTCTGAAAATAAATACTATATACTCTTTTGTTATAATCAGTATTTGTAAGAAATGTCCGAAAAATAAAAGAGGAGGAATTTGAAAATGGAGGCAACATCTGAGAAAACATTACTTTCTTATTTAAAGTCATACCGGGCTTATGAGCCATCTGTCATTCCAGGTCAGCAAGCAATTACATTTCTAACTAATAAAACTGGATTACCACAGGTTTGGAAATGGGACGATCAAGCATCCGAGGTTCAACAATTTATCGAGCTGCCAGACAGAGCGCTTAGTGTAAATCATTCTCCATCTGGGATGAAAACGATAATCGGTTCAGATATAAATGGGAATGAGAAACAGCAACTTTACTTAATCTGCGAAGGAACAACAGTTGAAGACCTTGTCGTTTCAAAGGAACATTTTCATCACTTTGGTGGCTGGTCGCCTGACGAAACAAAAATTGCCTTCTCTAGTAATCGCAGACATCCAGGTTATTTTGATGTGTATATTTTGGACATTGCAACAAAGAAGGAAGAAGTAGTGTATCTATATAATGGAAACTGCAATCCGATTTGTTGGACGAATGATGGGAAAGGATTAATTTTAAACATAGCGGATACCAACATAGATAACTCCCTATATATATTTGATTTAGAAACAAAAGAACTGACGAAGATTGGTAAGGAAAATATAAGTGCAAGATATCATTCGATACAGCTAACAAAGGATGGAAAAAAAGGCTATCTTGTAACAGATGCAGGTCGTGATACATTAGCTATTCATTCCTTTACATTCGATAATCCTACTGAATTAGAACAACTGTCACAAATTGAAAAATGGGATATTGAAGAAATAAAACTATCTCCTGATGGAAAATTACTTGCTTATACGGTAAATGAAGGAGGAACATCAAGACTTCGATTTTATCATATTAAACATAAATCGATGTTTGAAGCGTCAGGACTGCCGTCTGGCGTTTATAGCTCTTTATCATGGCTGGACACTGAAGAGCTTGTCATCGAAATAAAGAGTGCGATTCTTCCGGGTGATTTATGGTCCGCAGACTTGAAGGAGCAAAAAACGAAGAGGCTTACTTTTGTTGGAGAAAATAAAGATATTCATCACCTATGGACAGAGCCGGAGCTATGTCATTATTCCTCTTTTGATGGACTTGAAGTGCCTTATTTTCTTTATGGTAAGAAAGACTACGCACAGCCTGTCATGATATATGTACATGGGGGTCCAGAGAGCCAGATTAGAAACGAATATAATCCTGTTATACAATTTTTAGCAGCACAAGGCTATGCAGTAGTTGCACCGAATGTACGTGGCAGCATGGGCTATGGACGGAAATACGTACAATTGGACGATGTCCGTAAACGCATGGATGCTGTAGCTGATTTAAAGTGGCTTGTAGAAGACCTCGTCAGGCGTGGTGCTGATCCTAAAAAAATTGGCATTATGGGACGTAGCTATGGAGGTTTTATGGTACTAGCTGCAATTACACACTACCCTGAATTGTGGGCAGCGGCCGTAGATATTGTTGGTATCTCACATTTTAAGACGTTCCTTGAAAATACAGGACCATGGCGCAGGCGATTAAGGGAGAAAGAGTATGGTTCATTAAAAGAAGATGTGGATTTTTTTGAAGAGATTGCTCCATTAAATCATACAGATAAAATTAAAGCTCCATTACTTATCTTCCATGGCAGAAATGACACGAGAGTACCTGTTAGTGAAGCAGAGCAATTGAATCGGGATTTAGAGAACCAAGGAAAAGAAGTGGAACTTATTGTTTTTGAAGATGAAGGACATCAAACAGAAAATATAAAAAACCAAATTGAAATGAATACGAAAATCGTTGCGTTTATGAAAAAGCATTTGCAATAGACGTCAATTATACTGGGGGAACAATTATGAAAAGAATATCGAGAAATTGGCTGTACACATTCATTGCTATAGCATTTATTAGTATCGTTCTTGCTGGTTGTGCTAGTGAACCAGATGAAGCAGGGGGGACAGAAAATGATGGGAAACAACATGGTGGAGAGTTAGTAATTGCCACTGTTTCGGATGCAATCTCGTTAGATCCAGCTGGAGCAAATGATGTTCCATCGTTCGATATCCAATTTAATATTTTTGAGAAGTTAATTAAGCACGATGAGAATATGGGACTACAGCCAAGCCTTGCAACAAGCTGGGAAGCAGTGGATGATACAACTTGGGAATTTAAGCTTCAAGAGGGAGTAACATTTCATGATGGAACCACGTTTAATGCAGAGGTAGTAAAGGCAAATGTTGAGCGTATTATTGATGAAGATGTGGCAGCTCCTACAGCCTATTTGCTCGATATGATCGATGAGGTAGTTGTTATTGATGATTATACGATACAAATAAAGACAGCATATCCGTTTTCAGGTCTGCCAGCACATTTAGCACATTCAGCTGGAGCGATGATCTCTTTGGAACAAATTGAGGCAGATTATGCTGCAATGGAAGAAGGAGCAGATCCAGGAAGTGTTATTAATGAAAAACCAATTGGTACAGGCTATTTTAAATTTGATGAGTGGAGTCCTGGTCAATATATCCGCTTAGTTAAAAATGAAGATTATTGGGATGGAGCAGCATTGCTAGACTCGGTCACATTTAAGGTTGTTCCAGAAGACCTTACTCGTATTGCAGAACTAAATACAGGAGATTCACATGTCACTAATCAATTAAGTTCTTCTGATGTAGCACAAATTGAATCAACAGAAGGGTTAGCGATGCTGCAACAAGGAAGTGTTTCCCTAGATTATCTTGGTTTTAATACACAAAAAGAGCCATTTGATGATGAGCGTGTTCGACAAGCAATTACGATGGCTATAAATAAAGAACAGATAGTAGATGGTATTGCGAATGGCTATGCAATACCTGCTGCAGGGCCACTTGCGCCAAATGTATTTGGTTATGATGAAAATTTAGAAGGAATTGCTTATAATCAAGAAGAAGCAAAGAAGCTGTTGGCTGAAGCTGGTTACGAGGATGGTTTCTCCACTTCCATCTGGACCAATGAGACACGAGAGCGTCTGGATATTGCAACCAACATCCAGTCTCAGCTTTCGGAAATTGGGATTGAGGTAGAGATTGAAATCTTCGAATGGGGTGCATATTTAGAGAAAATTGGTAAAGGTGAGCATGATATGTTCATTTTAGGGTGGTCAAATGGAACAGCCGATGCGGATAACGGATTATATCCATTATTCCATTCTGAGAATATGGGACCACCAGGAAATAGAACCTTCCTTGATCATGGAGAGTTAGATTCTATTTTAGAAGAAGCACGCCAAACGGCGGATGAAGCTGAGCGTATAGAATTATATAAACAAGCACAAGAGTTGCTCGTGGAGTTGGCTCCCATGAATTATTTGATGCATAAGGATTATTTATCAGGGTTGCGTGAAGAAGTGAAAGGATTATCGATGCTACCTACAAAATTCCTGCTTCTTAAAGATGTATATATTGAAGAATAGAATTTTAGGGGCTGATGGAGAATTCCATCAGCTCTCTTTTTTTATTGTTTCAATTTAGAATTTATAAGTTGAAGCCTGTTTTGCCGCCACAATTAATAGGTTATAATGAACAATACAACTAGCTAGAAGGAGTACGAATACATGCAAACATTACAGAAGCTTTCCAATCGTCTTTTTTATCTTCCATCATATCAAAAGACAGACCGGCCAATTTTAGCAGCTGTCGTGGGGGATAATAGGACGTTGTTGATTGATGCTGGGAATTCATCCAGTCACGCACAGCTATTTAAGGAGCAATTGGCTTCCCATAATATCACTGGAGATATTGTAGCCCTGACACATTGGCATTGGGATCATGTTTTTGGCTTAAATGAAATGAACCTGCCTTCCATTGCCAATTTTATGACCTTTGAAAAAGTAAAAGAATTACAGGAGTTTTCATGGAGAGATAAGGAGCTGGATGAGCGTGTCGAAGCAGGGATCGAAATCGCGTTTTGTGCGGATGCAATTAAGTTAGAGCTTGGAGATGCGCGTGACGTTATCATCCCGGATCCTACGCTTATTTTTGAAACTCGAATGCAAGTGAATCTTGGTGGGGTCATCTGTATCATCGAATACATCGGTGGGGATCATTCACCAGACTCCAATCTTATTTATATACAGGAGGAAAAGGCACTATTTCTTGGAGATTGTCTTTATGCAAATATGTATGCAGAAAAATGGCATTACACAATTGAAAAAATGGGCGCACTTTTAGAGAAGATAGAAAGCTATGATGCAGAATTATTTTTCCTATCCCATCATCCGGCACCATTGTCAAAAGACGAATTCGCAAGCTTTTCTGCATTATTGAAAACAAGTGCAGCATTAACCAAAAAGCATGAAGGGAAGCAGGAGGCGATTGTAGAAGCGATGACCTCACATTTTCAACGTGAATTAACAGAAACGGACTTGGAAATTATCGGTTATTTTGTAAATGGATATGCTAAATAAGAAAAAGGAGAGCCTAGGGTGCTGCACCCCAAAAGTTAGAGTAAGAAATCTAAGTTTTGGGGTGTTTTTGCATGGCAAAATATAGTAAGCAATTTAAATTAATGATTGTTAAGGAATATATGGAAGGTCCTCTTGGTTACACTTTATTAGCTAGGAAATATGATATTCCAAGTAAGGCTCCTATTGAAAGATGGGTAAAGTCATATAAAGCATTGGGTGAAGAGGGATTACGTAAAAAGCGTTGTAAAAAGGTTTATTCTGTTCAATTTAAGTTAAATGTACTAAACTTTATGAAACAAACGGGCGCTTCTTACCAAGATACCGCAATAGAATTTCAGATGAATAATTCTACTCTTATTGCGAACTGGAACAAGATTTTCCTTACTGAAGGGATAGAAGGCCTCAAAGAAAAACCGAAAGGACGGCCCCCTATGTCTGGGAAAAGAAAAGCAAAGTCAGTAAAACAAGAGAAAGCAATGAATCGCGAGGAACAATTAGAGCGTGAGATTGAACTTCTTCGGTTGGAAAATACCTATTTAAAAAAGTTAAAAGCTTTTCAGGAAAATCCAGAGGCCTACCTCGAAAAGCACAAGCAGCGTTGGCACTCGAACTCAAGAAAGAAGGATTCAGATTAAAAGATGTACTCCGAGTTGTAGGTATACCAGAGGAAACTTATCATTATCAAGTTAAACAATTGAAGAAAGAAGATACGAATAAAGAGTGGAAAGAACTCATTCATGAATTGTTTAAGAAGCATGAAGGTAAATATGGATACCGTCGGATCCATTTAGAATTAAGAGGCAAGGGCTATAAAATCAATCATAAAAAAGTACAACGGATTATGAGAGAATTGGGCTTGAAATGTATTAAGTTTACACGAAAATCTCGATACAAGTCTTATAAAGGAACGGTTGGGAAGGTAGCGGAAAATCGTTTAAACCGACGGTTTAATACGCCTATTCGTCTACAAAAGTTAGTCACCGACATCACGGAATTCAAGTGTACTGGAAATGAGAAACTTTATTTAAGTCCAATACTAGATTTATATAATGGTGAGGTAATCTCTTATGGTATCTCAAATAAACCAACATTAGATTTTGCGGTCAAGCCACTTAACCAAGCAATAGAAATAATCAAGAGTAAGGCCAAATATCGTACAACCATTCATTCTGATCAAGGCTGGCATTACCAACATATAAAGTGGGTCAAAACGTTGAATAAAAGCAGAATCTTTCAAAGCATGTCTAGAAAAGCCACATGTGCAGATAACGCTGCGATGGAGAATTTCTTTGGGATTATGAAACAAGAAATGTATCACGGTGAAGCATTAATGTCTTATCATGAACTGAAACGAAAGATAGAGAAATATATTTATTACTACAATAACGAACGAATTAAAACGAAATTGGCTGGTTTAAGTCCAGTGCAATACCGAACTCAAACCAGCCAAACAGCTGCATAATGAAAACTCTAACTTTTAGGGGTCACTACCTAGGCTTCTCCTTTTTAATGCGTAAATAATATAAGTATTCTCCTAAAAGCAGTATTGGCGAACACCTTAGTTCTCTAATTAATTATTCAACTGTTAATCCTTGCATATCAATTTTCATTACGCTCACATGATAATCCGGAAGTATTGCTTGCAGTGGTTCAGTTATAGCTTGTCCTTCACCTTTTGGTGCAAAAGAAATCATCGTTGGACCAGCACCGCTAATAACAGTTCCATAGGCACCATAAAACTTTGCCACTTTACGAATTTGATCATAGTTGGGGATTAGAGCTGAACGATAGGATTCATGGAACATATCCTTTTCCATCATTTTTCCGGCAAGTTCGTAATCACCTGCTAAAAGTGAGGCAACAACGAGGTTACTAATTCCGCTGGCTGCTGCTGCATGGCCTCTTGTGTATGAATCTGGAAGAACCTGTCTTGCAGCTTCTGTTTTCAATTCAGTATTGGGAATATAGATAACCAGATCAACATCTAATGCAGGTGCTTGAAGCCAATTGATTTCATTGCCAGTTAAGGTTGAAATAATAAGCCCGCCAAAGAGTGCCGGTGCGATATTATCTGGATGACCTTCAATTTCTGTTCCATACTGGAGTTTATCTTCACTGCTTAAATGAAGATCGCAAGCTTGGTTTGCGAGTTCAATACCAGCTAGAATCGCAGATGCACTACTGCCTAATCCACGAGCGAGTGGAATCTCACTTGTTTCGACAACTTTACATACTGGTAATGTTGTTTGATGCCGTTCTGCAATTTTTGCAGCAATTTGAAAAATGAAATGATCCTGAAAATTATCATTAGAAGAAAGAGAAGGGGAGGTGAACTCCCACTTCTCCGATTCTGTTACTTCCAATGTTAGATACAGATTTACTGCTAGACCCATGGAGTCGAATCCCGGTCCGATATTTGCTGAGCTTGCCGGTACTGAAATACGAAACGGCCTCATTGATTAACCAGCTCTTCAATATATTTCATAACGGCAGCTTCATCATTTTCTAAGGAAACAGGATTAATTTCCAACTGTTCAATAGCTGTTTGTGGATCCTTCAATCCATTTCCTGTTAACACAGCGACAACCTTGCTTCCTTTTGGAATTGTTCCTTCCTTACACTGTTGAATAACACCTGCGATCGATGCACAAGAACCAGGCTCCGCAAAAATCCCTTCTTTACTTGGTAGTAATTTAAACGCCTGTAAGATTTCTTCATCGGTTACAGATTGGATTGTTCCACCAGATTCCTCTTTTGCATTTACTGCAAGCTCCCAGCTAGCAGGATTACCAATCCGAATCGCTGTGGCTACAGTTTCTGGATTTGGAATGACTTTATTTTGCACGATTGCTGCAGCGCCTTCTGCTTCAAATCCAAACATTTGTGGTAGACCGGTTTGTTTTTTCTCGTGATATTCTTTAAATCCTTTCCAATATGCACTGATGTTACCAGCGTTACCGACAGGAATTGCCAGAATGTCAGGAGCAGTTCCAAGCTGATCACATACTTCAAATGCTGCCGTTTTTTGTCCTTCCAGACGATATGGATTGACCGAATTCACTAATGTAACAGGTGCTTTTTCGCTAACTTTACGCACCATTTGCAATGCTTCATCAAAGTTTCCATCAATTTCTACAATTTCTGCACCGTACATGACAGCTTGGGCTAGCTTGCCTAGTGCAACTTTTCCCTTTGGAATAACGATGATCGCGCGAATTCCTGCTCGTGCGGCATAGGCTGCAGCAGCGGCAGAAGTGTTCCCGGTAGATGCGCAAATAATGGATTTGCTTCCTTCTTCAATTGCTTTTGCTACTGCTACAACCATTCCTCTATCTTTAAATGATCCAGTCGGATTAGCACCTTCGACCTTTCCGTACAATTCAATTCCTAATTCCTCAGAAAGTGTCGGGAAATGAATTAATGGTGTATTTCCTTCCTGCAGTGTGAGCGCAGGTGTTTGATCAGTAACTGGTAAATATGCTTTGTAATGACTTAGAAGTCCTTGCCAGCTCATGAAATAGCATCTCCTTCAACTTTGTAATAGCTTTTTACTTCCAAAACAGCATCAAGACCTTTAAGCTTTTCTAAGGCATGCTGGAAGTTTTGGAGTGATGTTTGGTGTGTAATGAAAATAATTTCAGCTACTTCATCCTTGTTAACAGGTGTTTGTAAAATACGTTTAAAACTAATATCCTGATCATGGAATAAAGCAGAAATGTTTGAAAAAACTCCAGCTTCATCTTTCGCATAAAGTCGTACATAATACTGTGCATAGCGTTTATCAGGTGCCTTCAATTCTTTTTTGAAATGTGGTTCAACAAACTGATTTCCAGATACACCTAGACGCATATTCTTAATGACAGAGACAACATCAGAAACTATAGCGGTTGCTGTCGGTAAGCTACCTGCTCCAGGACCATAGAACATGGTCTCGCCAACTGCTTCTCCATAAACATAAACAGCATTAAATTCATTTTTTACCGATGCAAGGGGGTGCGTTTTTGCAAGTAATGTAGGCTGTACATTGATCTCAAGCTCATGATTATCAAAGTTTGCATAGCCAATCAATTTCATTGTATAGCCTAGCTTGTCACCATATTGTAAATCCTCTAATTCGATTCCTTTGATACCAGATACTTCGACATCATCCAGATCTACCGGTGTTGAAAATGCAAGTCTGCCAAGAATCGCCATTTTCCTTGCTGCATCAAGACCTTCTACATCTGAAGTAGGATCTGCTTCAGCAAAGCCAAGCTTCTGCGCTTCATTTAATGCATTTTCATAGCTGACACCTTCACTATCCATTTGCGTTAATATGTAATTGGTTGTACCATTAACAATCCCCATTACTTGTCCGATACGATCGGATGCAAGTCCATCGACGATTCCGCGTAAAATTGGAATTCCGCCAGCAACACTGGCTTCATAGAAGAAGTCACATTTATTGCGTGTAGCAGCATCCTGAAGTTCTGGGCCATGCAATGCTACAAGATCTTTATTAGCGGAAACGACATGTTTATTCGAAGCAAATGCTTTTAAAATATAATCCTTTGCTTCGTCAATGCCACCCATTACTTCCACAACAACATCAATCTCTGGATCATTTAATACATCATCCGGATTCGTTGTCAGAAGGTCTTCCTCTATGTCAACATCACGCGATTTCTCCAAATTACGAACTAATACGCGCTTCACTCGTACATTACAATTTAATTGATGTGCAAGCTTTTGTTGGTGATTTTCAATTAGCTTAATTACACCTGAACCAACAACTCCTAAACCTAAAAGACCAACAGTAACTTTCTCACTCACATAATCACCTCGTATTTAGTCCTTCACTAAAGAACTAATTTGTATATTTAATTCATTTAAACACGAATGCTAAAGTATAGCAATAGTGAATTTTGAAACAATTCAATAAAGCGTTTTCAAGTGATGATCAATGAACAGGGCCAGATGTTCATGATAAAAAATCCGTATAACTATTATAACATTCTTGAAGGTATGAACAAAAATGGGGACTGAACAATAAACTAATACAAATAAGCCGATGATGAGGAGGGGTAACATGAGTGAAGCGATTGCAGGGGCAATTTTTCTCATTTGTTTAGTAATTGGAATTACTGTCGGGTATTTCATAGGGTATGTCGAAGTTGGCAGCTCCATCGGACTTGGACTTGGTTTAATCAGTTTACTTTTTTGGCGGAAGAAAAATCGATATAGATGAAACTATTTATGCCTCTATCCGTATTGAAAATATATGAGATAGAAGGAGACATAAAGCATGGAAACATTGAAATATACGTGTAAGGATGTTCTTTTCTTTTCCAAAAATCATAAAATGATTGTTTACGACAAAGATGGACAGGAAATCGGTGCAGTTATTCGAACACATCGCAATGAAGCAAGAAATGAAACGGTTCGAAAAGGGTCCTTCTATGCATTTGAGGATGAAAATGGCACGTTGCTGACTTCTATTAGTGTGAAAAAGCAAGGCTGGAAAAGTCTTGAAGGATATAGCTACCATTTATCCGATTATCAGGAGGATAAAATATATGATATTCATGATGTGAAATGGGCATCCTTCATTTATTTTCATATAAAAGGATTTATTCAAACGAATAAGTTCGAAGCTTATCAAGATTGGGATGGATCCCTCATATTGAAAGCAGATAAGAAGAAATACGCTTCTATCAGTTTTAATGAGATTACGTTCAATGTAACATTTAAGATTATAGAACATCCTAGTGATTTTTTAATTTCGCCAGCTTTCTTGACGCAGATTTATTGTATGTATCGGTTGTATGATATGGAGAGTAAGGTGATTGAGGAGTTGTTGTTTTAAGAAAAAATGGCTTTGTTGAAAATTGTTTCAGATGGTAAATGAAAATTATTACGAATCAATTTTCTATAAAGATGTTTGGCCCCCTTTTCTTTATCGATCTAAAGGAATGGGGGCGTTTTAGTTCAAACAAGCGCCTAGCGAATCTCCTGACAAGCAAAATGATAGAACTGTAAAGCTTCCTCACTCGAATCAAACCCCGCTTGAGCAGATTGGGCGCTTCCGCCACCCTTTCCATTAAAAGCTTTAAGATGTTCTTTGAGAAAATCTCCACATGAAAATGCAGCAGTACCGTTATGAGCTAGAATGACTTTGTTATCTGTGGTCGTAGCAAATACAACGGACAACTGGTGCTTTGTTGCTATTTGGGCTGCTAGTTTCTGGATTTCCTTGAATGGTTTATTCGAGAAAACATGGGTGATAACAGTTCCATCAATATTAGAAAGAAGCTCTTTTGTCAGATACATATCATTCTGTTCCTTTAACTTTGTAAGCTGTGATTGCAGCTGTTTATGCTCTTGATCCCATTTCTCAAAGCGATCAAGGATATCCTTCCTACCAGTATTAAATTTTTTCGATAGAACATCCGTAATATGAAGTGTTGCTTCGAAGTCCGCTAATGCGCGGTAGCCGCAATTGAAATGGATTCTTGTTGCTCCTTTTATATTTTCAGCATGAAATAATTTGATCATACCAATTTCACCAGTTCGAGACACATGTGTACCGCCACATGCATTGTATTCAATTCCTTCAATCTCAACGATGCGGATATTTTCCGTTACTTTTGGCAATTTCACTAAAGAAATTTCCTTTAATTGTTCATTGGTAACAAAGTAGGTCTGTATTGGACGGTTTTGATAGATCTGCTTATTTACTTCGGTTTCAACTGCTTGCAGTTGTTCTTTAGTTAATGCTGTCTGATCAATATCAATTGTGACATCTTCTGCTCCAAGATGAAAGCTTATCGTATTAGCCTGAAGAAGCTCTCTGAATATTGCTGATAATAAATGCTGTCCGCTATGCTGCTGCATATGATCAAATCTTCGTTGCCAGTCGATAGTGCAAGTTATTTCCTGTGTTCTATCTGGCAGCTGTGCTACTTTATGCAGGACTACATCTTCTTCTGTAAAAACGTCAAGAACTGGAATTCCATTGATATTCCCTAAATCACATGGTTGACCGCCGCCATGAGGGTAAAAAGCCGTTTCTTCTAAAATGATAAATAAATCTTCATCACGCTCAATTTTTTTAGCTATGTTTGTATTCCATGTTGTTATATAGGGTGAGTTGTAATAAAGTTTTGCTGTCATAATTTATTCCTCTCATTTACTATGTTTTATATGGATGATATGTAATTGATCTTATGATACCATTAATCATCCCATATCCTGTAACACTTTCCTTGAAAAATCGACTAAGGAAAGAAGGGAGATGATCAACATGTTACGTATATTTGTGATTTTATCTTTGTTATTAACTGGAGTTGCAGGGTGTGCAACAAGTTATTCAAAAGAACAGGCAGAAAATGGAGAAGGAGCAAATCATTTTACTTCCCCGCCACAGTTAACCTTAATAGTTGATGGTGATTCATATGCTGTTGCCCAGGGAGGTTATAGCTGGTCATATGAGAACACAGACGGTACAACTGTCAATGTGGCGGCAGATTCTATGTCTCCAAGTGAAATGGTAAATGGTAGAAATTCAATTGAAGTGGATGAAGATACAGAAATAACGCTGCAATTTGAAATGGACCCTGCAGATTATAAAGTTAAAATCTGGGATAAAGATAATACTGTGAAGGCAGTGTATGATAAAATAGATCTATCAGAATACAGAGGGAATGTCATTTATGAAGTTTATGCAAACTGGGAGCAAGGATCATCTAGCTATGCGTTCTTGCTTTATATAAGATAATGAATCGTAAAACTTCGTAGAGGCAGATACTTAATAGAGTGGTGATAATATGCAAAGGCTACAATATGAAGCTTCATGGGATAAGGCTTTGCCAGCTAAAGATCGTGAAATAATTGAGGGTGTCTTTCAGGAAACGAAATTATCTGGTAATCAAGCAGTAG
The DNA here is from genome assembly GCF_037983385.1 of Oceanobacillus sp. FSL K6-0127. Lineage (NCBI taxonomy): Bacteria > Bacillati > Bacillota > Bacilli > Caryophanales > Bacillaceae > Oceanobacillus > Oceanobacillus sp. FSL K6-0127. Next base: position 1,115,952 of record NZ_CP150287.1, read on the forward strand.
CGTTTACGCCATTATGGCAGGCTATGAATTATAAAGGTGAATTATTGGTAACGGTAATCGTTCATAATTTTACGGATAATCCGTTTTCTTTTCAAATGGAACCAATTCGCTATGTCGAAAATAGTGAGCTTGTTGCTGCGAACGAGTTTACAATTCCAGCACTGACAATAGAGGCAGAAACAAGTATGCCGTGGGCGTTCATTTTTCCAGTAGAAAGCTTGAAAACTCAGCCTGCATTAGAGGATGGAAGATTAGAATGGATTAATGCTTATTAATCCATTAGCCAGGAATCTAATCTTGCATTTCTATAAAAAGCCCAGAAAACAGCTTGCTGCGTGTTTCTGGGCTTACTTTTTTTATTGGGAAGTGGCCGTGCCACGTCTTGTTGCGAGCAATGCAGTAACAAGACCAAATACAATGATAATACCGCCGACAATCGCATTATACTCAATACTGACTCGGTCGACGACAATACTACCGGCAAAAGAACCGACAGCTATACCAAGATGCAGGGATGAATTATTTAAGCTGATTAGAATATCCGAATTTTTTGGTGACAGCTCCATTAAATAGCTCTGCATTGGCGGGGTAATAGCCCAGCTCATGCTTCCCCATACAACCATAACAAAAAAGAAAAATGGTACGAAGAACGTCGAGAATGGTACTGCGAAGATCGCAATGATAAAGATAATAATGACAGAAAGAATTGTTCGCTTCGTCCCAAAGTAATCGGCAAAAGAACCCCCGATTGCTCCACCGCTAACGGCTGCAACACCGAACACTAAGTAAACAATACTTATCCATAGACCTTCGAGTCCCATTGTTACTTGTGCAAAAGGTGTAAGGTAAGTATATAGTGTTGTATGTCCTGCCAACACAAGAAATGTAGTGGCGTTAGCAAGTAGTATCTTGCTGTTTTTTAATGTGCGTAGCTGTTGGCCAATGGAAACAGCACCTTGTCCAGGAGTTATTTGTTTCATAAAAAAGTAAACACCTGCCATGGAACATAATGTTAGGATTGCAATCATAATAAATGGGGCACGCCATCCAAAAGTATTTCCAAGCATTAATCCAAATGGGATTCCAAGAACAAGTGACCCACTAACGCCCATGTTCACTATCCCAATTGCGCGTCCACGGTATTGTGGCTCGACAATTGTAGAAGCCATTGTTACACATAGTACAATCAGTAAAGATGCACTGGCTGCTGAAATAATTCTACTGATAAACAGAACACTATAAACGGGACTTAAAACGGCAAGAACATTACTTAAGAAGAAAATAAACAGTGTAATCAACGTTAGTTTCTTTCGTTCAATTCTTGCTGTTAGAAATAATAGTATTGGTGAAGCTATTGCAAAAACAAGTGAAAATACCGTTATTAATAGTCCAGCCTGTCCAACGCTAACTTCTAAGCTAGCTGCAACTAAATCCAATATGCCACCGATAATTAATTCGACCATTCCGACGACAAAGGAAACGATCGTTAACAAATATACTCGTTTATCCATACGTTTACGCCTCTCTTATAAAGTGAAACTGATTCCGTGGTGACTCCACTGCACCTTGCAAAATGTTAACAACCACAAGGGTAAGACACCAGCCCTCTCCACGTTTCATGTTTTCGTTTTTTCTCACGCTTTAAGGTGTGCGAATTACAGCGGTTAATGCGAGGAAAACACAATATTACAATAGTAGCTTCTATTCGACATCACTGCAAGCGGAAATAATAGTATCTCTATTTTTGTTCAGAAAACTTCCTTTATATTAACGAAAAGTGACAGTCCCAATCGGGTTTGTTATACTTATGGTACCTCGTATTGGTTAAAGGAGGAGAAGTTTTGTTGAGTGGTCAAGCAAGGTTGGACAAAGAGGCAATGCGCGTACTGAAACTTACTAGCAGAACGTTTTATATACCGATTAAATTATTAAATCCAACTCTAAGAAAAACAGTTGGATCTGCTTACCTATGTATGCGTGCAATTGATGAAATAGAAGATCATGAGCAATTGGATGCTGAAGTAAAGCAGCGATTACTGTTAGAAACAAGCAGTTTGCTACAAAAAGAGTTCGATTTACAGGCATATGAAACATTAGTAGAGCCTTATAAATCGGAATTACCAGAAGTGACCTTAAGACTTGGTGACTGGCTCGAATTTTGTCCTGATAAGATTGTTGATAAAGTAAAAGAATCAACGAGTGAAATGGCCGAAGGAATGGCAAAATGGGTTGTGAAGGACTGGGAAGTAAGAACGAAAGAAGATTTAGATGATTATACATATTATGTAGCTGGTTTGGTAGGCGTTATGCTCTCTGATATTTGGAAATGGTATGATGGTACTGAAACAGATCGTGAATTGGCAATTGGATATGGGCGTGGTCTTCAGGCTGTCAATATATTGCGTAATAAAGATGAAGATGCTGAACGTGGTGTCCGATTTTTCCCGGATGGATGGAGTCGTGATGATATGTTTCGTTATGCAGAGGGTAACCTCGCAAAAGCGGATGATTATATGAAGCAGATCGAAACGAAAAATATTACATTATTTTGTAAGATTCCATTATCCTTAGCAAAGCGAACGCTTAAAGCACTGAAAAGCGGTAAGGAGAAAATGACTCGTGCGGAAGTCGAGTCAACAGTAGACGAGATTATAAATGAATAATGATGTTTGGAAAGAATGACAGCAAGCAGCAATATGCATGCAGGAGTCATTCTTTTTTTGTTATAGAAAGAATACAATTTGCTAATTAGTCAACGGTGAAGATGAATTCGTTTTAAAGTGATGAAAATAAATTAGATTGATATTATTTGCGTAATTAATGAATGAAACCTATAATAGTAAACTGTGTTAAAAATTTGAGCAAGTTGGTGGAATATTAGTCATTGGTTGTTCTTCTGTAGATAGATATTAGGTGTTGTAATCAAATTCCATCCAACGGTCTTTAATGACAAAATGGATTACTATATTATAGACGCTTGTTCCTAACAACATTAGGAGGAAAACGTGGATACAAAAAAGAAGAACCTAGATTGGCCAGTTTTTATTGTGAGTGGAGGATTCCTGATTCTATTTATTTTATTATCGTTATTTGATAATGAAATGGTTGATGGTGCGGTGAATACATTATTTGCTTATTCTTCAGACCTTTTCGGTGCGTACTGGCAGGTATTATTGCTTGGAAACTTTTTCATTGGACTCGGGTTAGCAATTTCAAGGTATGGGAAAGTTAAATTAGGTAAACAGGATAAACCAAAATATAGCTATTTTGGCTGGGTTTCTATGATTTTAGTTACTTTATTGGCAAGTGGGGGCGTATTCTGGGCTGCTGCTGAACCAATGTATCATTACATGACTACTCCCCCATTAGCCGGCGGTGGAGAATTTAATAATATGGATGCTGCATTTGCTCAATCCTTTCTGCACTGGGGGTTTACCGCATGGGCAATTCTAGGTACACTCTCGGTTATTGTGATGATGTATGTACACTATAATAGAGGGCTGCCACTGAAGCCTAGAGGATTGCTATATCCGATTTTTGGTGAAAAAATATATCATAAAAGCGTGCTAGGTACATCGGCAGATATCTTTTCCATAATTGCAACGGTTGCTGGTACGTTGGGACCGCTTGGATTCTTAGGTTTGCAAATATCTTACGGACTTAATCATTTATTCGATGTACCAAACACGTTAACTGTTAGTATTATTGTTGTGCTGGTACTAGTACTGATTGCTGCGATTTCAGCAGCTACAGGCGTAGATCGAGGGATTTACCATCTAAGTAATTGGAATGTGAAATTTACAATATTCTTAGCAGCTGTAGTACTCGTTATTGGTCCTACAATGTTTATTATTGATGCATTTGTAGGTGGCACTGGATTTCATCTGCAAAACTTCTTCACGATGAGCATGTATCGTGGGGATGAGGGCTGGCTTTCAATATGGACGATATTCTTCTGGGGTTGGTTTATCGGATATGCTCCTATGCTGATTGTATTTATTAGCAGAATATCTCGTGGAAGAACAATTAGAGAATTAATCATAGCTGTATCAATTGTTGCTCCAGTAGTGAATAACTTCTGGTTCTCAATTGTAGGTGGGACAGGAGTATTCTTTGAAAACGAAAATGCTGGCTCTGTCTCGACTGCGTTAAACGAGGGTGGAATGCCTGCTGCAGTAATGGCCATTACCGATCAGCTCCCAATGGCAACTCTAATGGGGTTAGGCTTTTTGCTTGTATCGATTATATTTGTTGCAACAACAACCGATACAATGGCTTATACCGTAGCAGCTACGCTAGAGGGAAATGATAATCCAACACGCTGGTTACGTGTATTCTGGGCATTAATCTTCGGTGCTACTACCGTAGTAATTCTATCGATTGGTGAGGATAGTATTGCATCGATTCAGAATTCAATTGTTATAACTGCGGTTCCGGTTTCGCTTCTATTACTGCCACCATTGTGGAACGCTCCAAGAATAGCGAAGAAAATGGCATTAGAGCAAGGATTGATCTGGCAGCGTGAAATGAGAAAAAAAGTAGATAAAAAAGACGAATAATGAAATGGGCCATCTAGCTTTCCAATAAGGGAGCTGGAGGGCCCTTATTCTTAATCTTGATTTTACATATACGTTAAGGAAACCTTTAGATTCGCATTCTTCTCTCGAATCCTGTCAAGCAAGTCTTTGTCATTCACTTCATTTTTACTACGGATGGCATAGGTGTACATAATCATCGTTCCAAGATTAGTTGTCTCAACCTGGCGTAAAGCATGATTAATCGTAAATTGTCTAAAAACATCATCAAGCAGATTTTCATGGTTTAGATTTTCTGGCACCGTTATTTTTAAAATCTGTGTATCTTTTCCTTTTCCGTATTCGAATTTATAAAGAAAGTAAAATAAGATACTAGCAAAAAACGTTAAAATAATCGCCAAATCAAATTGGTAGAGACCGCTGGTCATACCGACTGATAATCCGAAAAAGATATAGGCAATATCCTTCGCATCTGTAACCGCACTTCTAAAACGAATTAAAGAAAATACTGCGAATAAACCAAAAGCAACTCCAGCATTTCCGCTCACAACATTCATAACAACTGATACAACAACACTCATCATAATTATCGTATGGACAAAGTTCTGTGAGTAGCGATCCCCCGTAAATGTTAGTTGATATACCTTTGTAATAACAATACTAAGGATTGTTGTGATTGCCATCGCTAATAGACTCATAAAAATTGCCGATTCATTACCGTTTATTTGAAATAATGTTTCCATTTTATACTCCTCCTACTGTTACATTTTCTTTTCCATTTGGAAGTGGTGGATTCTTTAACAATTCAAGACTGGTACAAAATTTTGATGCACTTCTTTGTTCGCAATTTAGTTGTTGTAAAATGCGAGTAAGCCAGAGGGGAACACTGTCATTCACTTTTACTTCGAGTACAACAAGATTAGAATCAACAAAATTTTTTCCGTACGCACCGTTTTCTAATAAAAGATCTTCATTTCTGCATCGCAGATTAGAATCAAAGGTAATCCGCAACTCTGGGTCTGTTATACAATGAAGTGCATGGCGGTCATAACTTACAATCATTTCGGGCTCTAAGCGGTATAAGTTGCGAAAATAATCAATCTCACGCAGTACTTGTATATTCGAACCCTCGTAATTCTTAATACAGGACTCCAGGCGGTTAATATAGCGGTAGGCCTCGGATAATGAGATAAGCATGCGTCTTTTATTGACGACTTTTTTATGCTTTTGTTTCACTTCAAAAAAAGCAGTTCCGTGGATGTCGGTATCATCGTAGATCCGTAAACGAAGCTTTTGCCGATACTTCAGTTTGTTTTTAGTTTCAAAGTAAATTTTGTGATCATCACTTTCGAAGTATAGGCTGGTTACGGTGTACTTCCCATCCTCACCGAACTTGTCAGGTCGCATAAACGGTGAGATTTGCTGAATTAATTGTTCATATTGCACAGTGGTGATTAAATACTTCTGTTCTTTCCTTCTAAAAATTTCAATCGCCATATGATATCCTCCTTACCTTGAAAACTATTCTATAATTCTCGTATAAGATACCTATGTGAAAGGGATTAGAATTGGATGAGAATGTGATGTGAATCTAAATTTTGGGTGAAATCCTGTAATTTATCATTGGTTATTAAATATTAGGAAGGGGATTTATGATAGTCTTTAAAATTCATTTATCTGGAGTATAACGTTTTTAAGTATAAAGCTAAAAAGGGCCGCTCCATTCTTTGGAGCGGCCTTTAAAGTTATAGTGATGTATTTTCTTCAATTGCGTTTTTGTCATTAAATGTTTTTACGTTTAAATTCTTTAAAATTCGTGATGTTAAGGTACCGGAAACCATACTTCCGTTAACATTTAAAGCTGTGCGTCCCATATCGATAAACGCCTCGATTGAAATTAATAGTCCAGCTAATGCTACTGGCATTCCCATTGATGAGAGAACAATGATTGCGGCAAATGTTGCTCCGCCACCAACACCGGCTACACCAAATGAGCTAATACCGATAATGAGAACCAATTGGATAATAAACCCTGGTGAAAGAGGATTAATCCCGATAGTTGGTGCTATCATGACAGCTAGCATGGCAGGGTAGATTCCTGCACAGCCATTTTGGCCCATTGTTGCTCCAAATGAAGCAGACATATTGGCAACACCTTGCTCAACACCAAGTGAATTTTTTTGTGCCTGAATATTCAATGGAATTGTTCCTGCACTAGAGCGCGATGTAAATGCAAAGCCTAATACCGGAAAAGCTTTTCTTAAATACGTAAACGGATTTAAACCAAATATGCCGACTAAAACTAAGTGAAGAATGAACATAACCAGCAATGCAACGTAGGAAGCAATAACAAACTTACCGAGTTCCAGGATACCTGCAAAATTTGTGCTGGCCACTGTATTCGCCATTAATGCTAAAACCCCAAATGGAGTTAAGCGTAAGACTAATGTTACGATACGCATGACAACGGCATAGACAGCGTTAACCATCTTCGTGAACATCTCTGCTTGTTCCGGATTTTTTCTGCGCACACCCAGTACCGCAATCCCAACAATAATAGAGAAAATAACGATAGCAATAACGGATGTTGGTCTTTCTCCAGTCATATCCAAGAAAATATTAGACGGAATGAAGTTAAGGATTCGTTGTGGGGTCGATTGCTCTTCCACTTCCCCCAAACTTGTTTCTAACGATGTGGCACGCTCTGACTCTGCTTGCCCCATTTCAATTTGCTCCGCATTTAGATCAAACACGATTGCAGTTCCAATTCCGATTAGGGCGGCAACCATTGTAGTAGAGATCAGGATTCCAATAATCCACGCAGACATCTTACCGAGTTCTGCGGTCCTTTCCAAGTTAATAATGGATTGGATAATGGAAACCATCACAATTGGTACAACAATCATCATAAGGAAGCTAATGTAGCCTCGCCCAACAATGTTGTACCATTCAGTGGTCTCAGTTAAAACTTCAGAGCCAGTTCCGTAAATTAATTGTAATAAGGCTCCAAGGACAATCCCTACTCCTAAACCAGTGAATACACGCTTTGTAAAAGAAAAATGCTTTTTCTGCATCCATATTAGTAAACCGATAAGTGCTAGTAGCACTACTATATTTAATAGAATATAAATAGAGTCCATCTTGATAAACCTCCTTGTTAATGTTTTCTTGCAGTTGGAGAATACTATGCAGCAATACTAATATTATACTAGTTTATTATTCCGATAATATTAGTATGACTTAAATTAAGATACACTGGTTTAAAAGAAGTGTCAAGAAATTAATTTTAGTGAGGTTCACGCATTAACGGCTGTGATACCTGCACATCTAATGTGAAGGAACCAAAACGAATGGTTGTGAGGTAAAAAAACAAGAAGGAAGGACTCCATTCACTAAAAAAAGTATCACGACATGAATCTGGAATCGTTGGTGAAGATTATTGTGTTTAGCACAGAAAGCATATCGTTTAACGACGTAGTGGGCAAGCTATCAAGCTTCCCCACTATGCTGTGCTACATCCAATTTTTTTGGAATAAAGCTTTAATAGCAATATAGAGAACTGAAAAGGCAAATACGATGACAGCAATTGTTCCTACAGCAATTAAGAAATTGACGATTGTTGTAGACGTAATAAATGAAGATGCTAACGACGTTACAACAATTAATCCAAAACCAGCCAGGATTGCTGTAAGAAAGAGTAAAGCAAGTTGATTCATCATCATCCCCCCTTTATTTAGGATATGAATAAAGGGGGGATATCGTTTATGTAGATTTAAAAAATGGAGAGAAGTAAAAAGACCGCATAATGGAAGGCGGTCTTTGTGTGTAACTAATAGCATTGAAACGATTGAATTTGGTTTAAGTCGATACCGAAATACACCCATCTGAATCCGGTCCATCTGAATCCTGCAATTGAATTTCTGCCAACAAACGTTGGGAAAAACCAAAAAGCGTCTCTTCTTAACCAAATATAGGTGAATCGGAATAAACAGCCTCGAATTCCACCTGGATCAACCGCGAATGTTTGGAACTGTGATTGTTCGGGTGTGAAATTCGGTGGTGGAGAGGTAGGTGGTCCAGCTTGTTGTCCACCGCCACCGCCGCCAGGGAAACCTCCGGGACCTCCGGGGCCACCTGGACCACCAGGGAAGCCACCGGGTCCGCCGCCAGGAAAGCCTCCGGGACCTCCGGGGCCACCTGGACCACCAGGGAAGCCGCCGGGTCCGCCGCCAGGGAAACCTCCAGGACCGCCTGGACCACCTGGACCACCGCCAGATCCAGGGCCGAAAATCTGACCAAGTATGTTCCCTGGAAGATTAAACTGCCTTTCATCATCATGTTGCGGTGGATGATATGGATTATTATGATAATTCATCTATTCTTTCCTCCCTTTTCTGCTCATAAAAAATCGCTCCCTTTACTATATGGGGAATTCGTCTAATGTGGGATTGAATTTAAAAGATTGGGCGGCTGGTATGTGTATAAGGAAGAACAAATAATTGCCAATATAAAGATTCTACTTGTTTTTTCCTTTTTATCCTTTAAATTATACTTAAAAAAACGCTTGTCATGATGAATCAATTATGGTAATGTTAAAAGGTTGTCAAGAGATAATGAGTAGAGCAAATAACAGACCAGGCTCGTTGGAAATTTGCATGTGAATATTCTAGCTGGATTCTGTGAATATAAACAGGTATGAGCAAAAAAATAGTAAGGGGGTTTTTCTATGACAGATCACAACAATCAGCAAGAAAAATATGAATATCTTGCTGATAATCCTAATGTGAAAGTAATGCCAATTATGCTTTCTTTAATTATTGGTGCTTTCTTTGCAATATTAAATGAAACTTTATTAAATATAGCATTAACGACACTTATGGCTGAGTTTGGTGTAACACTAACAACTGTGCAGTGGATGGCAACAGGATTTATGTTAATTATGGGAATTATTATCCCTGCATCAGCTGTATTAATGCAGTGGTTTACAACACGTCAGCTATTTATAAGTACAATGATCGTCTTTACAATCGGTACAACAATAAGTGCGCTTGCGCCGAACTTTCCAATATTGCTTGTCGGCCGACTTATTCAAGCGGTTGGTACAGGTTTGTTGATGCCGATTATATTTAATGTGTTCTTGTTAATTTTCCCGCCACATCGAAGAGGGAAGGTTATGGGGCTAGTTGGGTTAGTAATTATGTTTGCTCCGGCAATCGGGCCAACCTTATCTGGCGTAATTGTTGAATATTTAGGATGGCGCTATTTATTTATTTCCGTTATTCCGTTTGCATTATTTTCGATTGCATTCGCATCTAAATATTTAGTGAATGTATCAGAAGTGACGAAGCCGAAAATAGATATCATTTCCCTTGTTTTTTCAACAATCGGATTCGGTGCGATCGTTTATGGCTTTAGTTCGGCAGGGGAAACTGGGTTTTTAGAGCCTAAAGTATATACTGTAATTATCATAGGCTTCATTGCAGTGGCATTGTTTACATGGAGACAATTAAGACTGGAAGAGCCTCTGATTGATTTACGTGTTTTTCGTTATCCGATGTACACGCATGGGGTACTTATGTTCTTAATCATCATTATGGCGATGTTTGCTTCAGAAATTATTTTACCAATTTACATGCAAGGTCCCCTAGCTTTAACAGCTGCTACAGCAGGGCTAGTTCTACTGCCTGGTAGCATTCTAAATGGTGCAATGTCACCGGTAATGGGTGGACTCTTTGATAAGTTTGGTCCGCGAGTCTTGATGATTCCAGCAACGCTTGTTTTATGTGGAACCATGTTTATGATGAGTAGATTGGATTTAGATACACCAGTCTGGGTAATTGTTGTTGGATACATTTTACTCATGTTATCCGTTTCTGCGATTATGATGCCAGCCGAAACAAATGGGTTGAATCAGCTTCCAAAGCATTTGTATCCACATGGAACTGCTGTAATGACAACATTACAGCCTGTTGCAGGAGCAATTGGGGTATCTGTATTTATTAGTATTATGAATGCGAGACAAAATGGTTTGTTGCAAAATGCAAACAATCCTACAGATCCTACTGCTATCAAAGAAGCAATGGTAGCGGGTGTGGAACTTGTATATTTTATTGCTTTTGCTATATCCATTGTTGCTGTCATTATGGCATTTTTTGTTTATCGCGCTGTACCGAAAGAAACAGAAGAGCAGCCGGTTGAGGAAAATTAATAGATTAAAGAAAAATAAGTTTTCATTCTGTGGAATGCAGAGTGGAAGCTTATTTTTTTTAAAAAGTTAATTCTCACGTGCTTTACATGAATTGAATATTGCTGTATGTTATAAGTGAGTAATCACTCACTTATAACATGGCGAGGTGAAACGGATGCGAAATCAAAACTCATGTATCTCGATTCAACATGTGTTTAAGCAGTTTGGCAAGCACGAAGTACTAAAGGATATCAATCTCGAAATTGAGGAAGGGGAGATATTCGGACTTCTCGGTCCGTCTGGTGCTGGGAAATCAACCTTAATAAAAGAATTAGCAGGGCTAGATGTTCCTACATCAGGCGAAAATTATATGTTTGGAGAAAGAATGCCAACGTTCAAATTGATGGAGCGAATAGGTTATATGGCCCAAGCAGATGCACTTTACGAAGAATTATCAGCAAACGAAAATTTACAGTTTTTTGCAAGTTTATATGGATTGAAAGGTAAAAAGAAAAAGGAAAGAATTAACGAAGTAATGCAGCTTGTTGACTTATCAGCTCATTTGAATAAGCTCGTATCTAATTATTCTGGTGGAATGAAAAGAAGGCTGTCATTAGCGATTGCACTTCTTCATGAGCCTGAAATGCTAATTCTCGATGAGCCAACAGTCGGGATTGATCCTGTTTTAAGAAAAAGTATTTGGGATGCTTTTTATGATTTGAATAAGAAAGGGACAACAATAATCGTTACAACCCATGTGATGGATGAAGCCGAAAAATGTGATCGGTTGGGACTCATGCGAGATGGGGCTTTAATCGCAGTCGGTACACCAGAAGCATTACGAAAAGAGACGAATTCAGAAACAATTGAACAAGCGTTTCTTGTTTATGGAGGTGCGACATCGTGAGAGTTATTGCATTAACAAAAAGGATTTTGCAACAGCTTATACGGGATAAACGGACATTAGGTTTGCTTATCTTTGCGCCGATTTTAGTCCTAACTATGCTTCACTTGGTTTTTAATGGAGATGATTATGTACCGAAAGTGGGATTAGTAGAGATTCCTGAAGCTATTATTGACCAAATTGATACGACAGATGCTGAAGTAACCATATACACGAATGAAAATGATGCACAGCAAGCTGTCCACTCTGAGGAGATTGATGGTTATATTTTACTTGATGATGCCACCACTTCAGCTGTCTTTCTTGAAGGTAGTGACCCAAGTGTGAATAGCGCTACATTGAGATGGATCCAATCAGCTTTTAGCTCACTGCAGCAGGGTGAAAGTGCTGCACAGTTTGAAATTGATTATTTATACGGCTCAAGTGATATGGGATCATTTGATTACTTTGGGCCAGTACTGCTCGGGTTCTTTGTCTTTTTCTTTGTCTTTATTATTGCTGGCGTTTCCTTTATTCGTGAGCGGACAACAGGAACATTGGAACGGCTGCTCTCTACACCATTGCGTAAATGGGAGATTGTGACGGGATATGTTCTTGGATTTGGAATCTTCACGATCATTCAATCAACGATTATTGCATGGTATGCTATTTATGTACTGAATATGATGATGGTAGGAGCATTTATTTATGTGCTTTTAATTACATTGTCACTTGCGCTCACGGCACTAACATTAGGCATACTCATTTCTTCATTTGCGAACAATGAATTGCAAATGATTCAATTCATACCGATTGTTGTTATTCCGCAAATATTCTTTTCGGGATTATTTAATTTAGAAACGATTTCCGACTGGTTAAGCTGGGTTGGTCCGTTTACTCCGCTTTATTATGCTGCAGATGCACTACGAGATGTTATGGTAAGGGGACATGGCTTTGGCGAAATTTTTGTTAATCTTATTATTCTATTTGGCTTTTCATTACTATTTATGCTTTTAAATGGTTTGGCACTTCGTAAGTATCGGAAAATATAACGTAGGCTTTTCGTTGCGCCATGTGACACTTATTCGATATGATGTTAGATAAGGAATGTTTAACTTGATAAGAGGCGAAATTTGATGACAAATAGTGAGACGAAATTAACTAAAAAACAAATAGCGATATTAGAGGCAGCGACAGAGCTATTCGCAGAAAAAGGCTATGCAGGTACTTCTACAAGTGAGATCGCGAATAAAGCGGAAGTCGCAGAAGGAACGATTTTCAAGCATTTTAAATCCAAAAAGGGGCTGTTGTTATCGATTGTCTCACCGATGATGGTGAAGTTAATCGCTCCAATGGTGAAAAATGATATGAACAAGGTGCTTGATCAGGATTTTGAACATTTTCAAGATTTTATTCGAGCTATGATTGAGAATAGAAAAGCATTTATTAAAAAAAACCTTCCCCTTTTACGAATATTAATTCAGGAAATTCCTTTTCATCCAGAGTTAAAGGAGCAGTTTATTGAGCATATCGGGAAAGATATTTTTGCTAGACTTAGAAACATTGTTGAACATTATCAAGCTAAGGGCCAGCTCATTCAAACCCATTCGGATACAATCATTCGAATTGTTGCCTCGTCTATTTTTTCTTATATTATTGCACGATATGTTATTGTTCCTGATGGTGATTGGAACGATGAGGAAGAGGTTGAACGGATTATTCAAGTTCTGGAAAATGGGATTGTGCCAAGGGAATAGGTGTTTTTAGCTTTTGATCCTTTTCTATGGGAAACGTAGAAAAGGTTTTTTTATGTTCTGAGGTAAGCGGTTTAGATTAATTTTAGATTTACTTAGCTACCCACTAATTATTAACTAAAAATAAACTTTTGCGTTGTCGTTACTAAAGTGACTTATACTTGAGTTAGAGAAGAGGGGGACCTATGGTAGAACAAAGTAAAATTCTTATCGTAGAAGATGATTATGAAATTGCCCGGATTATGAGGGATCACTTAAATAGAGAAGGTTTTCAAGTGACCTGGGCATCGACAGGATTGGAGGGCTTGGAAGATTTTAGAGCCGATGACTATTCTTTAGTGCTCGTGGATCTCATGATGCCAGAGATGGATGGTTTTACATTATGTGAAACCATTCGGTTAGAAAGTGACGTACCGTTATTAATTGTTAGTGCTAAAAATGAGGATGAAAGCAAAATACGTGGATTGGGTCTTGGTGCAGATGATTATTTAACCAAGCCATTTAGCCTGAAAGAATTGACTGCTCGAGTACATTCTCACCTAAGAAGATACGAGCGCTATACAAAGAAGCATTATAATGAGCAGATTTTTCATTATAAACATGGGTTAGCCATTGACTTTTTGAATGAAGCTGTATTTTTAGATGGGAAAATTCTCTTTCTAACCACTAAAGAGCGGGAGATTTTGTTTTTACTTGCTAAAAATCCATTTATTACGTTTGAAAAAGTGAAAATATATGAGCATGTATGGCAATTGATGAATGTAGATGGCAATAATACCGTAACCGTTCATATTAAAAGTCTTCGCACGAAGCTAAAAGATACAGGAAAGCAAGCGAGATTTGTCCAGACCGTTTGGGGTGTTGGGTATCGTTTTATAGGAGAACAAGTTGGATGAAGATTAAAAACTGGCTTATGATAAGTTATTTGCTCGTTATGGTTTTACCGATTGCCGCTATTTATTTACTCTATATTAATTTAAGCGCTTATGATCAAGATCAGGATTTAATGGAATATCTAACTTTTCAAAATGTCGTTACAAATCTGGAAAGCGAATTAAAGGAAGAAGCCTTATATAAAATTCAGTCTGACGAAAACTACCAGCATTTGCGTAGTCTGGCAGATGATAATCTCAAAATCGATTTATTTCGTTATGATGGCGTTCAGTTGTTTTCTACGATGAATACACCAGGAAACCCGCAGCTTTTTCAAGTGAATCAAGAAAAATTATTTCAGAATTTAAATGAATATCAGAAAAAAACGCGAACCTATTCGGTGAAAAAGCCAGTATTTGATGATACGAATCGGGTAGTTGGTTTATATGAAATTACATTAGGTAGAAAAGCGTGGGTAGAGACCTCCAATCAACGTACGACGATGATGTTTATATTATTGGGTATCTTTTTCATTGCACTCTATTCAGTGGTTATGCTCTCTATCAACCGTAAGCTGAATCGACCTTTGTATCAGTTACAAGAACATATGAAAGCATTTGCGGCAGGTAAGAAATTGAATCAGGAGCTGGTTCAATCGAAGGATGAAATTGGAGTAGTTATTACACATTTCGAGCAAATGAAAGCTCAAATAGCAGAAACGAGAGATGCTCTTGCCAAACAGCAGCATGAAAAAGAATATATGGTTGCCTCCTTATCTCATGACTTAAAAACACCATTAACCGTTATTCGAACATACACCGAAGCTTTGGAAAATCACCATTTATCAAAAGAAGAAAAAGAAGACTATCAAATGATACTCTATGAAAAATTAGAACATATGAAGCAAATGATCGATGATTTATCAATATTCACCTCGCTTCAATCAACTGATAATATGCTCCATATCGTACAAGTAAATGGGGAAGAGTTTTTTGAAATGCTGTTTTCTGGTTATGAAGAGCCATGCTTCAAAAAAGATATAGAACTAAACACCGAACTGCATGTTAGGAATTCCTACATGCTTGATCCGAAACAAATGATTCGCCTTGTTGATAATTTAATGGATAATAGCATTCGCTATACTCCGAAACATCGTCGTATTTGGTTAGCTGCCATTTCATCGAGGAAGCCATTACCAAATTGGGTATTCCCAGAGTTTAAAGATGATGTGAATTTATTCAGGGAGGGTGGGACTGTGATGCTTATTCAGAACGAAGGAAAAGGCATAAAGCATAGTCAACTAGAAAAGATTTTCCAACCATTTTATCAAGATGATGCTTCACGAGGAAAAGGGGCAACTTCAGGTCTCGGATTAAGTATTGCAAAAATAATTATGGAAAAGCATGATGGGGAGATAAAAATTTGGTCAACTGAAAATAAGGGCACATTAATTGCCTGCTGGTTAAAGGAGAAGGGTTAATCATGAAGTTTACGTGGAGAAAAGGTTTGATTTTACTAAGTCTTATTACATTAATATTAGGAGGCTGTTCACAAAATATGGAAGTTTCTGCAGAGGAAATTATCCAAAATGCTATTGAATCGGAGAAGGATGTAAATGCCTATCAAGGTGTAGCGGAAATGAAAATGTTTGAAGGAGAAGAAATGACACAGCATATCATCCTGGAGGAGTATGTTGAAGGCGAGAAAAGAAAGGTTGTTACGAACGATCAAGTACTAAAACAAGAAGTAGAAGTATTAAATGATGGCACTACAATGCTTATCTATGATAAAGCAAATAACCAGGCGCAAGAAATGGATACGACAGAGTTTGTAGACTTTGCAGGTATAAGTCCTAAAGAGCAATTCAAAACGATGATGGGGATGATGGGGGAATCTCATACCTATGAAATGGTTGGGGAGGAACAAATGCTTGATGCTGATACATTCCACATTCGGGTAAAAGCGAATGAAGCGGATAATTTACTAGGAGACATGGAATTATGGGTGGATCAAAAAACGTGGTTTGTTGTGAAGCTTGTTTCAGAAACAGGAGATATTCGAACAGAATTCGAGTATACAGAGTTGGATTTCTCACCAGACTTTGCAGATGACACGTTTACGCTTGATATTCCGGAAGATATTGAAATTACAAACTTGGAAGAGGATCTAGAGGAATTGGGGCCAGAAACAGTTACAGTAAAAGAAGCCGAGGAAGCGCTGGGCCAAGCGTTCCTTGTATTTCCAGAGGAAGCATATCATCTTGCAAGCATGCAAATGTATGATTTCTCTGCTGGATTGAATCGGCATGAGCTGGAGTTAATGTATAGTTCCAAGGAGAATATCCCATTGTTTTCGTTGTCTGTGTTTCCAACTCCCGATGACATGCCAGTTGAAGAAGCGGATTTAGAGATTCGAGGAAATGCTGCAGAGTATGAAGAGGTAATTAAGAGCATTGTTTGGGATGAAGATGGTTTACGTTATTCGATCGTAATAACGCATCCAGATATAGATGAAGAAGAAATTGTGAAATCGACAGAAAGAATGATTTTGAGTTCGGAAAAGTAATGAAAAGATGAGCGAGAAAGTTTACGAAAAGATTTGCTGCAGCTAAGCAAGTATTACAAACTTTTCTAGCTGCATAAGTGGAAAAAGGGCTAATACAGGAAGCATAGTACGGAGGTTAAAGGATGAGGGAGATAGGGAGACGAGTTATTAAACAGGTGAAAAAAGGAGATCATTGTGCATTTAAGAAGCTTGTTCAGCATTACCATCAATCAGTCTATAAAATTTGCTACATGATTATCGGTGACAATAAAGCTGCTGAGAATATGGCTGAAGATATTTTCTTGCATGTTTATAATCATATTGGCGATTATCAGGAAACTACTAGAAAATTTTCGCTGTGGCTGTTTCAAAAAACGGTGAACCTAGCTCGTAACCAATTCAATGAAAAAAATCAGACCGGCGTGCATGCTAATCCCGTATTAAATAAAGATAATAATATAAAACTTATATTGATGAACATTTCTTTAAAAGAGAGATTAGCTTTAACCCTAAAATCTAGCAATCATTTATCCATTCAGGAGATTAGTGAAGTTTTAGAAATCCCCAATTCCACTACCCTAACCTATATTTGGCGAGGGAGAGAATCGCTGCGCACGATGATTAGTCAGTAATTTGTTCTATTGCGTTTAATAAATGTACCAGTTCCATTATTTAAGGGGACTGGTACATTTTTTCTCGTGGATTCTGCTGACGGGTACATTTTCGTTTGCTTTTTATTGCTTTTACCCTTGTGATACGAGGTGCATCGTAACATACTGGTATTAACAGGAAAAAAGGGGTGAATATGCGTAATGGATAGGGAAATGATGAAAGGAAGCATTGATTTATTGATATTGTCTTTAATTTCCCAGCGCGATTTGTATGGTTACGAAATTACCAAAATTTTAAGACGGTTAAGCGATGATGCGTATGATATGAGTGAGGGAACGCTGTATTCGGCTTTGAAAAGATTAGAAAGAAAACAGTGGATTAAGTCTTATTGGAGTGATACAGAAAACGGAAGGCGGAAATATTATCATCTAACCGAAACAGGAAGAAAAGAACTGCAACAAAAACAGAGAAATTGGAAAATGATTGAATTCCTTGTAAATAAGAGTTCGGAGGGATTAACATGACGCAAGATCTCAGAAGATTTGTTGAAAAGACAGTTCAACAAATTGAGGGGAATCAACAAGAGAAAGATGACTTATACGAAGAATTGCTGATTCATTTGGAGTTGTCCAAGGAAGAATTTATCAATGCGGGGTTATCCGATAAAGAAGCGGAAAAGAAGGCAATGGAGCACATCGGCAATGAAACAAAGGTCGGTGGGCAGATCCAACAAGCAATGTTTCCTTTTCGAAAAGAAATGATGCGGGCACTTGCCATTGGATCCTTACTTTTTCATAGTTAAGGATATCTCGAAAGTTAGACTTTTGAGATATCCTCTCTTGCTAGATTCAAAAGCGGTTCCTACAAGCTAAATCGCTTTAACGGCTTTAGCAATATCTTCTGCCTGTGTAATCACGGAGATAAACGAGACACCATCAGCCCCAGCTTCAAGCACAGATTTAGCATTCATTGTATCAATCCCGCCAATTCCGACAATAGGAAGCGTTGGGGATTGTGCGCGTAATGTCTGAATCCACTCCAACCCAACAGCCGCTTTCGCATCCGTTTTTGTTGTTGTGGAAAAAATTGGACCCGCACCAATGTAATCAACAAGATCTATCGGGCTTCTATCAACTTCATCCGTTGTTGATACAGAGAGTCCAATAATTTTATTTGGAAAAGCTTGACGTAATTCTTCTGCTGATCGGTCATCCTGACCAACATGTATACCGTCTGCATCAAGTAATTCCACAAGCTCGACATCATCATTCACAATAAATGGAATGTGATAGCTTCGGCAAATTGCTCGTAACTCTTTACCTAATTCCAATTTCGCATTGCCGTTAAGTGATGAAGGACCTTTTTCTCGAAACTGAAATGCTGTTATTCCAGCCTTAGCTGCAGCTTCCAGTATATCTCCAGGATTACGGTCGCAATTTTGACTGCCCATAATAAAATACTTTCGTAAGGATGGCTTCATTGGAAATGACATGTTTTATTTTCCCTCCAGTTGTTCGGGTTCTAATGAAAGTGCGTCGATAAATGGAGCTATAAATGTTCCTGACCCGTTCACTGACGGACTTGCGGCTGCATGGGAGGCGGCTAATCCGTAAAAATGAACAGCTGTGAGTAGCTGTTCTTCAATTGGGTCATCCGTTGTTAAGCAGGCGGTTAGTATGGAACCTAGCAAGCAACCAGCACCTGTTACTTTAGCTAGAATTGGATGCCCAGTATGATTCTCCATGCAGGATTTTCCGGTGCAAATAATGTCTATTTTACCTGTAACAACAGCGGTCGTTTTGTATTCCAGTGCGACGCTGCGAGCGATATCTTCAACATTACCTTCACCAAGCGATTCCACGCCCTTTGTTTGCCAAGGGATATCGACCAGATGTGCTAATTCACCAGCATTTCCTTTAATAGCAGTAGGCTTTACCTCTTTTAAAATTTGTTTAACAGCAGTTGTACGAAATGTCGTTGCAGCAACACCTACTGGGTCAAGTACAACGGGAATTCCTTTTTCATTTGCCTTTTTACCAGCAAGAATCATTGCATCTAGATCCTTTGCTGTTAAGGTACCGATATTTATTAAAAGACCATCCGCAATAGAAGCCATATCCTTTGCTTCCTCTTCGGCTTTTGCCATTACAGGGGCGCCACCAAAGGCTAACAGTCCATTTGCGGTAAAATTCATGACAACCTGGTTCGTTAAATGATGAATGAGCGGTGTCTTTTCCCGTACACTTTTAATAATTGTTGGATTCATGTTTAGCACTTATCCTTTCGTATTGCCCAATGGTTTGTTGGACCACTCCCAGCTCCAAGGTCGAATGAATACTTAATTGCCGCCGTGACAAAATCCTTTCCATTTTTAACAGCGTCATACAAAGACAAACCTTTACTTAAATAAGCAGTGATTGCTGCAGCGTACGTACAACCAGTTCCATGTGTGTTTTTAGTATCAATTCGCTCTGCTGAGAAGCTGTGTAAATTTGAGCCATCATAAAGGAAATCAATTGCTTCCCCTTCTCTGTGTCCACCTTTGATTAAGGCAGCACCAACACCGAATTCCTTCACAAGCAGTTCTGCAGCTTGTTTCATATCATCTGTTGTTTTAATCGTTTCTCCAATAAGAAATTCAGCTTCTGGAATATTCGGTGTTACAAGTGTTGTCAGGGGTAAAAGCTGTTTGCGTAAATAATCACGTGCCTCTTCTTCGATTAAAGCATCTCCGCTCGTTGCAACCATAACAGGGTCCAGGACATATGGAACTTGAAGTGCTGCTATTTTTTTCTGGATAACTTTCATCATCTCCTGATTGGCGATCATTCCAGTTTTCAGTGCGTGAATAGGCATATCAGAAATCACGGAGTCTAATTGCTGTTCAATTATTTCAATCGGTACATGGTGAACGGCTTGAACACCTGTTGTATTTTGAGCCACAACCGAAGTAATTACGGACATCCCATAGCTTTGCAGCTCTTGAAATGTTTTTAAATCAGCGTGGATACCTGCACCGCCACTTGGATCTGTACCGGCAATTGTAAGTGCACATGCTACTTGTTTCATTGGTTATACACCATCCTTTCAGAAGATACCTCACATATAAGTGTCGTTATTTCAAATCCTTTTATAAATCATGCAATTTAATTACGAATTAAACGTTTACTTGAAACCCTGGATACGATAAATAAGCCGATAATAGAACCAGTAATACTACTAACAAGAAATGGTGGGATAAAGGCGAATGCTCCGGCAGAACTTCCCATAAAAATGTAAGCAAATGGGACAGCGAAAAGTGCACCGAAAATCCCGCTTCCAACGCCTTCACCGATAGCGGCTAATGATTTCTTGCTGGATTTTTTATAAAGATAACCTGCTAAAAAGGCGCCAACCATCGCACCGGGAAATGCTAATAATGTCCCTAGCCCGAGCATATTGCGAAGCAAGCTAATCATAAAAGCGATAACGACAGCTGGACCTGGTCCAAGCGTAACAGCTGCCATGACATTAATTGCATGCTGGACAGGATAGGCTCTAGCAATTCCAGCGGGAAACCATAATAGTTGAGCGGTGATTGTCCCAATTGCAATAAATACTGCCATAGTAGTTAATAAACGTGTTCGATTCATCAAGTCCTCCATTTCTGGGGTATCACAAAAAGCAGTGATGTAAACCAGTACGCTTCTTTATAGCAATTGCTGCTTCCTGGATTTTGAAGTTTAGCTACGGACACGGAGCTAGAACTGGACGTAAAAAAGCTAGATCCATTAGGACCTAGCTTGATACGTGTGAAAAATAGTTTAGACATATGTCAGACTACTTCCCTCCGCTGGTATTAACCAGATCAGGTCCATAAGAGTCGGGAAATGATACACGCTTCCCTCTCAGCCCACGCTTTTTGGGCACCCCTAGTAGTTTAAATGCGATAGAATTGTAAATTCATCTCTAAGCTTAACAAATTTTTTAACTTTTGTCATTATTAACATGGAAAACATGGTATAACTAATGTAGTCTGCTAATTATATAGTAGAAGCGTTACGAAAAAAATGGTACATACTCTTGATTTAGCGGAACGTGATTGCACTTTTTATTGTGTAATGGGAGATAACAATGAATAAAAGGATACATATAAAAAAGTATTAAAGAAAGGCTGATAGAATGACAATTTTAACTATGAAAAACATAGAAAAACATGAAAAGGATACACAGCTATTTCCTGCTTTTAATTTAGAAATTGCTGAAGGGGAGCTTACTGCCATTTATTCAACGCTAAATGTTCGAAGCACGCTTTTAAATATGATTCTCGGAAAAATCCCCATTGTAAATGGGGAAATCCGTGTAAAGGAAGTAACTATTGCAGAAAACAAGCGAGGATTTTTACATCAAGTTGGTATTTGCTTTTTTGAAGATGGGATGTATGAGAGATTAACGGTTTCTGAGTATTTTCGATTTTTTTATGACTTATATGAAGTTAAACAAACGTTTGAACGAGTTATCCATCTAACACAGCTGGAAGGAAAGAAAAACAAGAGAATTAGAGATTTAACATTTTCGGAAATGAAACGTGTACAATATGGACGTTTATTGATTCAGGATCCTTCTTTATTTGTTTTTGAGGAGCCTGATTTGAATGTAGACATGGAGACAAAACGTGTATTTATTAATATTACAAGAAAGATACAAGAAGAAGATAAAAGTATACTTGTTCTAACTGGGAATATGGAAAGTGCCGTCACGGTTGCTGATCGTGTTTATCGATTGGATGAAGATGGTTTACGAATTATTGAGACGGAAACAGAGGAAGATACAGAGGAAAGAGATACAGAATTAATTCCAGCAGAAGAAACAGATAATGAAAAAGACACAAAGCCAATTCAATTGAATAAAATTCCAACGAAAGTTAACGATAAAATTGTTTTATTTGACCCCCCTGAGATTGATTATATTGAAAGCAATGATGGTCAAGCAAATATTTACATAAAAGGGGAAGCATTTCCAAGCTCACTCACCTTAACGAATTTAGAAGAGCGCCTGCAGCATTTTGGATTTTTCAGATGTCACCGCTCGTATATTGTAAATTTACAAAAGGTTCGTGAAGTGATCACATGGACTCGAAATAGTTATAGTTTGATTTTGGATGACAAGGAAAAGTCGCAGGTTCCGCTGTCTAAAACAAAAATGGCGGAATTAAAAGATCTACTCGGCCTTAAATAAGCTCCGTTCATCGAAAAAGTAGAAATATCAAGACTTGCAACTCGGATAATTGAGCGTTAAAAATGCGCCATTCACCTTGAAAAATACTCTTTTCATAGGAAATATGCTGATTTCCCTTCGCTTTCCATTTATTCTAGAGTCACAAACAAACGAGATCTACGGGGAGGAAGAATTTTGGAAAACATTATTGAAGTGAAATCATTAGCAAAGATTTTTGGTAATAAAGCTGCATTGGAAGATGTAAGCTTTCAAGTAAAAAAAGGAGAGACATTTGGATTTTTAGGACCGAGTGGTTCTGGAAAAACGACAACTATAAAAATATTAACTGGACAATTGATGCAAACATCTGGAGATGCGACCGTATTTAATTTGCCTGTTGCTTCATTAAATAAGCCATCCTATCGAAAACGAATTGGTGTTATTACAGATAATAGTGGATTGTATCAGCGGTTATCAATTTATGACAATCTGAAATTGTATTGTGAGCTTTATAATGTGCCATCGAAACGAATTAGTGAAGTGTTAGAGATGGTTAATTTGACGGATGATACGAAAAAGGTAGTTTCAAAGCTTTCAAAAGGAATGCTGCAGCGTGTCACGTTAGCAAGGGCCTTCCTGCATGAGCCGGAATTGTTGTTTTTAGATGAACCAACATCTGCTTTAGATCCAGTGAACTCAAAGCATATTCATGATGGACTCCGCAAATTGAATGAAAAAGGAACAACCATTTTCTTGACCACACATGATATGAGTGAAGCGGAAACACTGTGTAAACGCGTTGCATTTTTGCATAAAGGAAAAATACAGTTGCTCGATGAGCCGAAAGTTCTTCGCAGACAATTTTCGGATTCCTCTGTAACAGTTGAATTAAAAGATGGACGCGAATTAAGTTTACCAGGTGGTTCGAAAGGCGCGGATGAAATATATAAGTACCTATCAACCGATCAGATCGTTTCCATCCATTCAAATGAACCAACATTAGGAGATATTTTTGTAGAAGTAACAGGGAGGGAATTAGTATGACTTTTTCAATGAAACGTGTCATGGCAATTTTTCAAAAGGATATGAAGGATTTATATAAAAATATGTATGTATCGACAACAATTTTAATGCCGCTCATTTTTGCATTTTTTTATGGTCGAATGGATAATCTTACAGTAGAAGTTCACTATGTAGTAATTAACTTGACCTTAGCCATCGTTACAGCATTCCTGCAATGTTCCATTATAGCAGAAGAAAAAGAGAAAAATACATTACGCGGTTTGATGCTTTCGCCAGCAACTATACCAGAAATTCTTGGCGGTAAAAGTTTAGTAACCTTTATATTAACTGTTATAACGATTATTCTATGTGCGATGCTGACAGGCTATGAGCCAGCAAATATGGGGATTGTAGCAATCGCAATTATTGTATCTAGCTTGTTTTATATTGCTTTAGGAACATTGATGGGATTGATCTCTAGAACCTTAATGGAAGCTTCTGTACTCATTTTACCAGTTATGTTTATTTTTGGATTTGGATCTATGTTTCGTCCTTTCGCTGAAGAGTATCCTATCCTGTCTGTCATCGACTATTTACCAAATATCCAATTGATCGAGCTAGCAACAGCTGTTGAGGCCGGTTCAGGATTTGGAGATGTCCTAGGTAATTTAGGTATCATTGCAGCTTGGGTAGTTGTGGGAATGATTGCCACTGTCATCGTATTTAAAAAGCGAGAGTTGGATGAGTAAGGTTAAATAGAACTGGGGAATTCATTTCCCCAGTTCTATTTTTATGAAAAGCAACGGATTATATTGCTTGTATAGAGATCGATATTAACCACTGATTCCTGCGTTTTCCCAATTAGTATATTTAAATTTACTTTAACTACTAAAAATTTACTATTTACAAAAGTAACGTTTTAGTAGTATGATAGTAAAGCATTTTATATGCTTCGCTTAATCTTATTGTAAGAGCGGGGGACCCAATCATTACGGCGGAATTTCCGCGTGGGGTGAATCCTATTACGGAGGGGCTTACTTTACTGTTTCCTTAGTCCTAACCCGAAAGCTAACCTCGTCAGCGTTTAACGGAAACAAAAGAGTATAGGATAACGTGCGAATTGACACAACCCGTGTCTTTTTTTTGTTCGTCAATTCACGTTTCTAGTCAAATCATCTTTGTTTCCCTTGCCTAGGCAGACACATTTAACTAACAAGAAGGTAGGGTAATCAATGAAGAAATTTAGATTAAGTTTGGCCAATCAAATTTTTATTGGTCTAATTTTAGGTGTTATTGTTGGTGGTATTTTCTACGGAAGTGAAACAGCGCAAAGTGTCTTACAGCCATTTGGCGATCTGTTCCTTCGTTTAATTAAAATGATTGTTGTTCCAATTGTACTATCTAGTATTATCGTTGCAATTGCTGGTGTTGGAGATTTGAAATCTGTTGGGAAACTAGGCGGTAAGTCATTAACTTACTTTATTGGTATGACATTAGTTGCAATTGCGGTTGGTCTAATCTCAGCTAACATATTCCAGCCTGGTACTGGATTAAACATGGAAAGCCTACAGCAAAGTGATATTTCAGGTTATGTCGAAACTTCAGAAGATCAAGAAGGCAAGTCGATTGCGGATACGCTTTTGCATATAGTACCTACAAATCCAGTACAAGCGATGGTTGAAGGGGACATGCTGGCGATCATCTTCTTTGCAGTTGTATTTGGTCTTGGAATTGCAGCAATTGGAGATAAAGGTAAGCCGGTACTTCGATTCTTCGAAGGTACAGCGAATGCTATGTTCTATGTTACAAACCTATTTATGAAGTATGCACCAATTGGTGTATTTGCTTTAATTGGTGTAACGATCTCTAAATATGGTTTTACCTCATTGATTCCATTAGGCAAGTTAGCCCTTACTGTTTACGGAACCATGATATTCTTTGTCATTGTTGTGTTAGGTTTAATGGCTAAAATTGTTGGAATAAATATCTTTAAATTATTAAAGCTGATTAAAGAAGAATTAATTTTAGCATTTTCAACGTCAAGTTCAGAAACCGTGCTTCCGAGAATTATGGACAAGATGGAGCAGGCCGGAAGTCCAAAACACATTGCCACGTTTGTTATCCCAACAGGTTACTCTTTTAACTTAGATGGGTCTGTTTTATATCAAGCGATCGCGTCGCTATTTATTGCACAGATGTTTGGTATAGAATTAAGTATTTGGCAGCAAATTACATTGATGTTAGTCTTGATGGTTACTTCTAAAGGAATGGCTGGTGTACCAGGTGTATCCTTTGTCGTGTTACTCGCTACATTCAGCACGATTGGATTACCTGCTGAAGGGTTAGCATTTATTGCTGGAATCGACCGTATTCTTGATATGGGGCGTACTGCAGTTAATGTGGTAGGGAACTCATTAGCAGCACTCGTTATTGCTAAATGGGAAGGTCAATTTAACCCACCAGTTGAAGAACAGAAAGAAGTAGTGGATCAAGCGATATAATATAGTTGAAAAAACACTCACAATGCTAGTATATGTTGGGGTGTTTTTTTTGAATTAAATTAGTAACAGGATATAAAAAAACACTTGATAGCAAGCATATGCATCAAGTGTTTTATATATATGGAGCATAGGGGGATCGAACCCCTGACCTCTTGCATGCCATGCAAGCACTCTCCCAGCTGAGCTAATGCCCCGCGAATATTTATTATATATGCTTTCATTTGTTAAATCAACTCTATGTAATAGTAGATGGTGCTAAATTACTGTTTTAATAGTTTAATAGTCCTTATGTACTGAATTCACAATATATTTACATTTTTTTAATAGTATCACTGCGCCTCTTATGTCATATTTAAAGGGAAGCTGGAGAGGATTTTGTCATATGTCCTCATATCTAGCAAAAAATATCCTAAGAGATGGAGGATCATGATGAAAAGTGTTGCTTTCAGAAAAGTTTTCAGTATGTTTCTTATTTTAGTAATGCTGTCAGTAAACATTACACCTAGCTTTGTAACAACTGTTTCGGCACAAAGCGATGAAGCGACAGCAGAGGACTTATTTATCTCGGAGTATATTGAAGGTAGTTCCTTTAATAAGGCAATTGAAATTTACAATGGTACAGGAAGTGCGGTAGATTTATCGAGTTATCAAGTGGAGTTGTACAGTAATGGTGCTTCTTCAGCAAGCCAGACATTATCACTTTCTGGGACACTTGAAAACGATGATGTACTTGTTCTTGCACATACTAGTGCAGAACAGGCAATTCTGGATCATGCAGATGTGGTAAATGGATCGATTATCAATTTCAATGGAGACGACGCATTTGCATTGAAAAAAGATGAAGCGATCATCGATATGCTTGGTGAAATTGGCGTTCGTGATAATTTTGCTGCTGACGTTACGTTAGTGAGAGATGCATCGATTACTGCGCCTGCTGAAACATATGAACAAAGTCAGTGGAATGATTATGCAAGCAATACATTTGCATATCTTGGCAGCCATACGATGGATGGAGCTGGAGAAATTGATCCTCCGGAAGAAGAGCCGGAAGAACCTGCTGATCCTGACGAAGTATCTTCAATCGGTGATGCACGTGAATTAAGTGATGGTACGAATGTAATGGTAGAAGGAATTGTAACAGTGGATAATGCTGCAATCAGTAACGGAGCACAGTTTACGACATACATACAAGATGAGACTGGCGGCATTAATTTATTTTCTTATGAACAAGGCGATTTACCCGATCTTGTAAA
This sequence comes from Oceanobacillus sp. FSL K6-0127, assembly GCF_037983385.1. Taxonomy (NCBI): domain Bacteria; kingdom Bacillati; phylum Bacillota; class Bacilli; order Caryophanales; family Bacillaceae; genus Oceanobacillus; species Oceanobacillus sp. FSL K6-0127. Next base: position 1,143,292 of record NZ_CP150287.1, read on the forward strand.
AGGTGATCGAGTACAAATTGTTGGAGAATTGGCTAGCTATAACGGTTTAAAAGAGATTGTGCCAGCTTCAATCGAAATATTAGAGTCAGATCAGGCGTTGCCGGAAGCGCAAACAATAACCTTGGAAGATCTTCAAGATCCTGCGATTGCGGAATCGTATGAAGGACAGTTAGTACAAGTAAATGGTTATATTAATACTATTCCAGATAGCCCCGCTGGTGGAGGGTACAATGTTGCACTGGTTGATGCTGAATTCAATGGAACAACATTGCGTGTGATGGAAAACGCGCTTGATATTTCTCAAGTGGAGTCTGGTTTATGGTATGACATTACGGCGATTGTAAGTCAGTATAATACGTATCAGCTGATTCCTACTGGACAGGAAGACTTGCAGGTAGCTCCTGATCAGCCAGAAGCCCCGACTTCTGCAGGCTACTATGAAACTACTGTAGAAAGCGTAACAGATGGGGATACAATTCGTGTTGCAAACCCTGTATTTGGAGAAACGAGAGTACGCTTTTTGAATATGGACACTGCGGAGACGTATGCAGCGAAAAATAAAGATCCAGAACGAGCGGAAATCAATGAAAATCAAAAATATTATGGGGATCTAGCGACAGATTATATTCGTGAATTGATTCAGCCTGGTGATGAAATTTATTTAAAGGTTGGAGATGAACCAACAGATGACTACGGAAGAATTTTGGCAGAAGTAATTCGCAAGGAAGATCAATTAAACATTAATTTAGAAATGGTCGAGGCGGGTTATGCATCTACTTATTTCCTTGCACCAGTTGATGAAGAAGCATACCCAATGTATCAGCAAGCCGTAAAAGAAGCGAAGGATGCAGGGTTAGGAATTTGGAATCCAGAAGATCCTTTATTGGAGCTTCCATTTGCATTCCGTGCGAACGATGATCAGAAAGGTTTTTTAAGGTATGTTGGAAACTCAGAAACAATGGAGTATGTAGAACCGAATAGTTGGGAAGACGTCCCAGTTGATAAGCGTATTTTCTTTACAAGTGCAGAGGAAGCAGAATCCTATGGCTATACACCGATTACTGAGGAAGAAGTTCCGAATGAGGATGAGGACCTACTAGAACTTCAACTGCTAAGCTTAAATGATTTACACGGAAAAATTGATCAGGAATATTCGCTCGATCCAGATGGGGATAGCGTATATGATATGTATGGGCGTATGGATTATACGGCAACAGCAATGAAAGAACGCGAGCAAGAAAATGAACATACATTAATCGTTCATGCTGGAGATATGATTGGTGGAAGCTCTCCGGTTTCTGGATTACTCCAGGATGAACCAACTGTCGAAATTATGGAAGCAATCGGCTTTGATGTTGGAACCGTTGGGAACCATGAATTTGATGAAGGATTAGATGAATTGCTTCGAATGGTAAATGGTGGAGACCATCCGGAAGGAAAAGGTACAGAAGGGTATGCTGGAATGAGCTTTCCGGTACTTTGTGCAAACTGTGTTTATGATGATACAGGTGAACCCTTTTTAGACGCATACCATATTGAGGAAGTAGATGGTGTGAAAGTTGGATTTATTGGTGTTAACACAGTTGAAACGGTAAACATGGTTATGCCTGCGTCATTGGAAAATGTAGCATTTACAGATGAAACAGAAGCGGTGAATGCCGCAGCTGCTGAACTCACAGATCAAGGTGTGGAAGCAATTGTAGTCCTTGCCCATCTACCGGCCTATCAAACTGGTGATGTTGTGACAGGGGCGGCGGCAGACCTGGCGAATAATATTGATGATGCAGTTGATGTTATTTTTTCAGGACATAACCACGTTGTTAATAACGCGGTTGTCGATGATAAATTAATTGTCCAAGCATCTGAGTATGGAAAAGCCTTTGCAGATGTTGATCTCGTTATTGATCGTGAGACAGGGGACATTGTAGAAAAGGAAGCAGAAGTTGTCTTTGTAAAGCAAAGCGACTATACAGCCGATGAAAAAGTAGCTGGCATTCTAGATACGTATGCAGAGCGGATTGCGCCGATTATTAATGAAGTGATTGGCTATAATGCGCAAGATTTAACTGGCAGTTATACGAATGACGGTGATCATGGACTGGGAAATCTCCTTGCAGATGCGATGAACTGGTCGATGGAAAGTGATTTTGCCATGATGAATGGTGGTGGAATTAGGGACAGCCTGCTTGCAGGTGAAATAACGTGGGGCAACCTGTACAATATTCAACCGTTTGGAAACACATTGATGACGTTGGAGGTAACAGGAGCAGACCTCTATCCGATTATTAATGAACAGTTATCTCCAATTTATGGACCGGATTATAGTATTGCCGGATTGCATTATACATGGAATAAGGAATTGAATGAAGTTGTAGCTATCACTTTTCCAGATGGAACGCCGATTGATGAGGATGCAGTGTATACATTGACGGTAAATAATTATATGGGAACCTCAGACGGTCCGATAAATGATTTAGGGCAAAATCCAATCATGGGACCTGAAGACATTGAGGCAACAGTTGATTATGTTAAGCATTTAAACAGCTCAGAGTCGAATCCGATTGTATATGGAGCAGAGGGCAGGATTACGGAAACGGACGAAATCCCGGGAGAACCAAACCCGGAAGTACCGGAGGATCCTGACCCAGAAGAGCCTGAAAAGCCAGATACAGAGGTTCCTGATGATGGTGATAAGGACGGAGAAAAGGAACAACCAGGAGATTCTGATAAAACGAATAAAACAATAACAGTTCAACCAATTGTTCAAGACAATCAAGCGATTCTTGAAGAAGATGCGTTAGAGACAATTACAGAAAATGGAACGGTCATAATTGATTTAAATGAATCAGCAGACCTAACCTTAATTGAGATTGTATTGAGCAGCGAGCAAGTAAAAGAATTGAAAGCTAAAAATGCGGTTCTACGTATTGAAAAAGGTGATGTCTCTTTAGAAATTCCAGCCTCAGTATTTACAAATGGCGATGAAGCAGTAACGATCGTAATTGATAGACTTGATGCGGTTCCAAATGCGCTAAGTAATGTATATGATTTCTCCATTACACAGGGAAATCAACGGATAAGTGAATTCGAAGACGCGATCACATTAATCTTCGAGACAGATGCAACAAAGATAGAAAGCGAAGAAAATGTGAAGCTGTTTTACCTGAATGAAACCGATAATCTCTGGGAGGTTGTGGGTGGTAATTATAAAAATGGTAAAATAAGTGCAGGAACAAATCATTTCAGTACATTCGCCGTTTTTGAATTAGAAACTTCTGCAGGGGATGAGAATGAGAAGGGTGTTCTTGGTGATCAAAATACGATTGATAGAGCAAATGGCTCGAACGGCTCAGCTAATACTGGAACTGGAAATATATTACCGAATACGGCAACAAACACATTTAACTATTTGATTGCAGGGGTTCTTTTTATCCTAATCGGTGGTGCCATCTACCTTAGTAAGCGAAAAAAGATTGTACAGTAGAATAATAGATAAAGAATAATATTGAGAACTTCATAATCAGAAGGGGTTTAATCATGTTGGCATGGTTAAACCCCTTCTATTTTTCAAAAAAATGTGAATAATGTGTTCAGCATATAATAGCCCCACAATGTTTACAGATCCCTTCTAGTTAATATAATATGGTTAGTATGAAAAAGGGGGGACCTTCAATATGAAAAAAACGAACATGAATCAGGATGATTATCGATATAAAATTGCGAATAGAGAAGCATTAATAGGGATTGGAATTGTCATTATTAACTTTATTTGGTGGTATGGATTTGCATATGGATTAGGAAGTAAAAACCCGGCAGAATATACTTATATTCTAGGGTTGCCAGCCTGGTTTTTTTATAGCTGTGTCCTTGGCTTTGTTGTCATGGTGCTACTGATTTGGCTTGTGATAAAGTTGTTTTTTATAGATATTCCATTAGATGAATTAGATGATAAGGAGAATAAGCAGCTATGAATTGGCAAGCAATATTACCATTAGTATTATTTTTAATTATTGTATTCGCAGTTGGTATGTGGGCAGGAAAATATGTAAAACGATCGGATTCCTTCCTGCAGGAATATTTTCTTGGGGGAAGAAGCTTAGGTGGCTTTGTGCTAGCAATGACATTGGTTACAACGTATGGAAGTGCTAGTAGCTTCTTAAGCGGGCCAGGAGCAGCATATAACCAGGGGCTTGGTTGGGTATTGCTGTCTACTTCCCAGATTGCTACAGGTTATTTTGTGTTAATGATACTAGGGAAAAAATTTGCCATTGTAACACGCAAATATAAAGCAGTGACAATTGTAGACTTTTTAAAAAGTCGTTACGAATCCAAATGGGTCGTGTTATTGTCTTCATTAAGTATTTTAATTTTCCTGTTTTCTGCGATGTCTGCTCAATGGATTGGTGGCGGTCGTTTGATTCAATCATTAACAGGCCTATCCTATATTGCATCATTATTTATATTCTCGGTATCTGTTCTCGTTTATGTTATTATTGGTGGGTTTCGTGCTATTGCAATAACAGATGCAATTCAAGGAATTGTGATGTTCGCAGGAACGTTAATCCTGCTCATTGCAGTTATCATCGCGGGTGGAGGAGTCCCTGCAATCATTGCTGATCTTGCAGCAGAAAATCCAAATCTAATTACACCATTTGGTGCAAATGCTGATTTAACACCTGCATATGTTTCCTCGTTCTGGGTCCTTGTTGGTGTTGGTGTTGTCGCGCTGCCGCAAATTGCTGTGCGTGCGATGTCCTATAAAAATTCAAGGTCGATGCATCGTGGAATTATTATAAGTACGATTGTTGTTGGTTTTATTATGCTTAACATGCATTTGATTGGTGTGTTTGCAAGACCTGTTATACCCGGTATAGAAGTTGGTGATACGGTAATGCCGCTTCTCGCGCAAACTGTATTGCCAAACTGGCTGTCCGGAATTGTCCTTGCGGCTCCAATGGCAGCGATTATGACAACTGTGAATTCATTATTATTACTAGTTAGTTCTACGATTGTGAAAGATGTCTATTTAAATTACATAGAACCTACTGCAAAGGAAAGAAAAGTAAAGTATTTAAGTATGTGGGTAACTGCATTGCTTGGAATCGTTGTGATTGTGATGTCTTTAAACCCACCTGACTTAATTATTTGGCTCAATCTATTCTCGATGGGTGGTCTCGAAGCTGCGTTTATTTGGCCAATTGTCATGGGTCTCTATTGGAAGAAGGGGAATAAATATGGTGCGATTGCATCGATGATCTTTGGTGTTGGAAGCTACATCCTATTTGAATCCTTTTATCCGCAGCCATTTGGAATGCATTCTGTTGTAACATCTATTGTAATTGCGTTTATTGCATATGTTACTGCAAGCCTAATGATGCAGAAAAAACACTTAGTTATAGAAGAATGAATATAGTTTTGTATTTAAAAATATCAGCCTTGAGGGGCTGGTATTTTTTCAAATCTTGTATTTGCTAATTCTCTAAGCATAGAAATACATCTCTCGACTATTAAAGCACCATTCTTGTAAATAAAACACATCACCCGGCAATTAAAGCACCATTCTAGAATATAAAGCACCTCACCCGGCCATTAAAGAACCATTCTAGAATATAAAGCACCTCACCCGGCCATTAAAGCACCATTCTAGAATATAAAACACCTCACCCGGCCATTAAAGCACCATTCTAGAATATAAAGCACCTTTCCCAGCAATTAAGCCCCATACCAAAATATATAACCCACCTCACATCCCGGCTTCTACCTCTCCGGCCATAGAAAAAATAACGCACCCAAACAAATTCTCCTGCTAAAATAAGCAGGAGAGACTTTCTTAAACCTTCATTTCGTCTTTTGCAAACTGGACAAAATAATCAAGCGCTCTTCTATTACTCAGTGAACCTATGTTGACGACTTGTTCAACCGGTTTGCCCATAAGTATTTTTTTAATCGGTACTTCAAGTTTTTTACCGTTAAGTGTTTTCGGTATATCGGTAACTTGATAGATTCCAGTCGGTACATGACGTGGCGAGCATTGGGTACGAATTTGTGTTTTAATGCGCCCTGAGATTTCATCAGTTAATTCAGCGCCATCCTTCATTACGACGAAAAGTGGTGTAGCTGAACTCCCGTCCTGGTTTGGAATATCAACTATTAAGCTATCAGAAACCTCTTTGACTTGATCGACAGCTCGATAAATTTCGCTCGTACCGATGCGGATTCCGCCACGGTTAATTGTTGCATCTGAGCGACCGTAAATAATCCCAGTATGACGATTTGTAATTTTTAAGTAGTCACCATGACACCAAATTCCTGGAAATACATCAAAGTAGCTTTCGTGTAATCGAGTACCATCAGGGTCATTCCAGAAATAAATTGGCATAGAAGGGAAGGGCGCTGTTAGTACGAGCTCTCCAATTGCATCTATTTCCGGTTTTCCTTGGTCATTAAAGCTCTCTATTTTAGCGCCGAGTCCCATACATTGTAGTTCACCAGCATACACTGGAAGAATCGGTGCACCTAAAATAAATGCTGTACACACATCCGTTCCACCACTGACAGAAGCAATCCACAGGTCACTTTTTACGTGGTCATAGCACCACCCAAACGCTTCAGGTGGCAAAGGAGAACCGGTCGAGCTGATATTGGATAGATGGCTTAAATCAAATTCCTTCCCTGGTTCAAGACTATCTTTCATACTTGCTGTTAGGAAGCTTGCACTTGTACCGAAAGCTGTCATTTTTGTCTGTTCAGCAAACCTCCAAAGCCACTTATTGTCCGGATAGGCTGGGCTTCCATCATAGAGGATAATTGTACTTCCACTAAGCAAACCGCCGATAAGAAAATTCCACATCATCCAACCTGTCGTAGTAAACCAGAAGAAACGTGTGTCCTCACCTAGGTCCATATGGAAAGTTGCAGCTTTTAAATGTTCTAGTAAAATACCGCCTTGACTTTGTACAATAGGTTTCGGCTTTCCTGTCGTTCCAGATGAATAAAGCACCCATAGAGGGTCATTAAATGGAACATGTTCGTATGTTAAGCTTTTGTCACCGTTATTTGTAGTTGCATCCGACCATTGAATTGGATTTTTTAGCTTATTAAAATCTGTCTGTTCATTCAAATAAGGGATCGTGATAGTAGCTTCAATTGTTGGTAATGCTTCTTGAATGTTCGCTACAACCTCCGTGCGGTCGAAATTTTTTCCGTTGTAGCTATATCCATCAACTGTTATCATTACTTTTGGTTCGATTTGCTTAAAACGATCAATCACACTTTGTGTACCAAAGTCTGGAGAAGCACTTGACCAAATCGCTCCGAGGCTCGCTGTTGCTAGAAAGGCTACAACTGTCTCATAAATGTTTGGTAAGTAGGCAACAACACGATCCCCCTTTTGGACGCCTAATTTTTTTAGTGTCTGTTGGAAAGCGACTGTATCTATATATAATTGCCCCCATGTCACCTCTTGTGTAGCTCGATGTTCTGATGCATGTATAATAGCTGGCTTGTTCAAATCTCTATCTCTGAAAATATGCTCCGTGTAGTTAATCATAGCCCCAGGAAACCATGTCGTTCCTGGCATCTCACGAGAGGTAAGGATCGCATCATAGGATTGTTTCGACCTGATGTTAAAATATTCCCATTGGGACTCCCAAAATGCTTCTAAATTATGGACAGACCATTCCCATAAGGCGTGATAGTCATCAAAATAAAGTCCTTTTTCTTTCTTTAGCCAATCGATATATTTATATAAGTTTGATTGCTTCTTTCTTTGTTTATCTGGTTTCCATAATAGCGTACCTTCCTTAACGCTCTCCACTTAATCGCCTCCTGAAAATTAAGATGATTACTACTATTATATGAAATCGCTTTCCAAGTGTAAAGGAGCCTGAAACTTTATGCTTACGTACGCTTTAGCGTGAATTTGATATGCATGAGTAAAGCTGATTGGCGCATATGGCTCAATCAGCTTTTTGTGTAGCTTGTGTCATTTGATGCCAAACAGATCCTTTGGCTTCTGCGCCACCTTGAATGCGCTCCAATGCTAGTTTGATTTGCATTCGAACTTCAAATTCAGGATCATCTGCAGCTGTTTCCAGAGCTGGAATGGCAGTTTCATCACCTAATTCATATAAGAACATTGCCGCTCGCCAGCGTACAATTCGACTAGGGTCCGAAAGCGTCGTAATCATTTCTGACGTTGCTTCTTTAAACCCAAGATCAGATATACAATCACCAGCAGTTCGTCTAACTGTGACAGACTTATCTTTTAAGGCTTTATACAAATAAGGTAGCACCTCTGGTTCCTCAATCATTCCGAGATATGCTGTTGCTAGCCTTCGAATGGATGACTTTTCATCATTTAACGCTTTATCAAGTAATGGCAAGTCGCTTGGTGTTGGATCAAAACGATCAAGTGCCGCATAACGTACCTTCCAGTTTGGATCATCAAGGACTTCAAGTGTCAATTGCTTTTTGGGTCTTGACTCTTGAGAATGAGAACTTGACGACGCTTGATTCTCGAATGCTAGTTTGACTAGCTCATCTAATCGGTCCTTATCGTAGCTTGCTGCAAGCTCTTCAACAATCTCTTCTCCTACTTCTTCCATCGTTCCATATCTTGGATGCTGTTCAACCCATTTACGATCCATAATTACATTGGGAGAGGAGGGAGAGGCTTCCATAATTGCTTGACTAAAACGTTCAGGAAGACCAAAACGTTTTTCCTCCGAACCATCCTCTAATTTTACTTGCATCGGTATGCTGCGGAACATTTGAATAAAGACTTTAATCTCTCCAAAAGCTTCTTCATTGTTCTGCTGCATATTTGGAGTTAAATCATCATTCGTTTCTTCTGTCCCTAATACTGCACGAACTTTCGGTAACAGCTCTTCCCAAGCGGTTTTAGGGTTGCGTGCAAGCGCAATAAAATCAACCACACGATAAATATTTTGGACTCCTTCAATAGCAAAGAGTTGTTTAACATAGCTTGGTGCATCCTCGAGATTATCTTTTTCGTTATAATTATAATTTTCACCTGCAGGCAAGGATTCATTGACATTTATTTTCATCGAGTGTGGACTTGGTGTTGGTTCAATCGATAAAATTTTCATTCAAAACACCTCAATCAGAGCGGTTTGCTTCTGCCAGCTTATCAGCAAAAGCTTTCATGTAGGCTGGTAAATCTGGTGGACGGCGACTGGAAATGATATGGCCATCAACGACAACCGCTTCATCACTCCAAGTAGCGCCTGCGTTTGTCATATCGTCTTTTATCCCTGGAGTACTTGTAACATGCTTGCCTTGTAAAATATTTGCAGAAATAAGCACCCAGCCAGCATGGCAAATTTGCCCGATTGGTTTCTTGGCTTTATCCATGACACGGATAAAATCAAGCACTTCTGGATAGCGTCTCAATTTATCCGGTGCCCAGCCGCCAGGTACAAGAATAGCATCGTAATCTTCTGCTTCAATATCGGTAAATGCATAAGCGGATTCTGCGGGAACACCATATTTACCAATATATTTATGGTTGGCTTCCTTACCAACTAAATCAACTTGTGCACCTTCTTCTTGAAGGCGTAAAATTGGGTACCAAAGTTCAAGATCCTCGAAATCTTCTTCAACAAGTGCAATTACTTTTTTGTCCTTTAATCGCATGTAATCCCTCCGTTTCTTATTATCATTAGTGTAACAGAGGTTGGGTATCATTTCGATTATCAAGCATTTAGATAAAGGTTATGTATGGGGGAAGCGAGTCTAAAATAAACTCGCTTTGATTTGGTGAGTATTTAATCCTCAAGGCTCACGTGAATTCTCATTTCTTTTTTTTAACTGCTCATTTAAAGAAACTTCAAGCTTTTTATAGTATAGATAATATCCCGTTCCAAAAAGGGAATAGGTAACAATGAATGCTAGCAAACTTCCTATAATTGGCCAAAATCCAAATGGTACCCAGCCAACGGAAAAGGCGATAACATAGTAAAATAAGATGGAGACGCTAAAATGCACGATAGTCCTTTTCATGTAACTCCATTCATTTCCCATATATATAAATGAAGACAGTCCAAAATAAACACCGATCGTCATACTTGCCAGCATATGCATCCAAATCTCTGAAGCGGAGGTGGGATGATCGTTAATAACAACAATAGTTATTGCGATAAATGTAAAAACACATGCAAACCCTAGTCCAATCATCGTTCTTTTTAGTATTTCAACCACCATTCGATTCCCCTCCATTCATCAGATTTTCTTTAATAGGTGCTACATATTTTCTTGTGATATATGCTTTATTTCCCGAACGAAAATAGACACAAAGATTCCCATTGAAGGATAATTCAAAGCGTTCTATTTGATTCAGGTTACCAATAACAGATTTTGAAAACCGCATATAATCGTATGGAGCTAAGATTTCTTCTGCTTCATACAATTTCATTTTTAGTTCCAATTGTCGATTTGCCAGGCTTGCGAAGACCTTTCTTTGCTCGGCATAAATAAAATCAATCTCTTTCGGATCAAGCAGGATTGTTTGCTCAGAGTCACTGGCAAATAACCGGGGTGTTCTACGCTTCTTAATTATTTTTACAATTTCTTCTAGCTCTTCCGTCCATTCCTTTGCTTGAATCGTTATTTGTGTTTCCGCGTGTTTATCATCAATATCGATATTAAATTTCAATTGCCATTCCCCCTTTGGCATATAGCAAGCAGTAGTTTTATTATATCGCAAAAGCAAGAATGGCGAATCACAAATCCTGCTAATTGGCTTCCTCATTCCTTCGTACAAGAGCTGAAATTACCATAAATCCAATCAAATAGCCGCCTAAGATAAGAACACTTTTTATACTTGGAGCATTCCCACGAATAATCTCCCATGCACCATTACCAAAGTGATAGGATGGTAGCCATTCTGCCATGTCTTGCAGGAAAGTAGGGAAAATGTATATTGGAAACCACATCCCGCCAAGAATTGCTAATGCTAAATAGAGGATATTGCTAACCCCACTAGCAGTTTCCACTTTCTTCATGGAACCTACGAGTGTTCCGATGGCAAGAAATGGCAGGGAGGCAACCAGAATCCATAAACCCGAGAAGAACCACTGCGTGAATGTTAACGAAACACCGTTGATCAAATATCCTGCAATAAAGATAAGGATCACGGAAAATAAATGCATGACCGTTTGTCCGAACATCTTAGCGGTAAAATAAGCCCAAGCAGGTAATGGTGTTATCTTCATAAAGGAGGACCAGCCCTGTGTCCGTTCTTGTACCATGCGAATGCCAAACGTCATGATAGCCGATCCCATCACACTAAAGGCAGTCATTGACATTAAATAATGTGCTTGCCATAGTTCTACATCGGGAACATCTGCATTCACGATATTGGTAAAAATAAAATAAAACACAATTGGCATAAGCAGGCTCCAAAATACAAAATATGGATTACGGAAAATGCGAAGTACCTCTATCTTACATTGCATCGTTATGCTGTTCATTTATCTCTGCCTCCCCATTCGGTTTTGTTAAATGTTCAAACACTTCTTCTAATCGTCCTTGTTCAATTGCGATATCTTTAGCGTGTAAATCGAACTTGAATAATGATGCAAGAACTGTATCTGTCTCTTCCGTTACGGCGTAAATGCGATCGTCTTTTTGATAGCACTTGCTAACTATCGGAAGGGTTTGTAATTGCTGTATTGCTCTTTTGGCATCATTTGTTTGGAAGGACACATTTCGTATGGCGAGCTGCTGTTTAATAGCATTTGGGTGTCCGTCCGCGATAATTTCACCACGGTTAAATAAAATAATCCGTTCAGCCACATCATCTGCTTCTTGTAAATAATGTGTGGTAAAAATGATTGTTTTTCCCTTTTCCTTTAATGCATTTACTTTTTCCCAGAATAATCTCCTTGCCGTAATATCGAGTCCGACTGTTGGTTCATCAAAGAAAACAAGATCTGGATTTCCTGTCAGAGCAAGGGCGAAGCCAACCCGACGTTTTTGTCCACCAGATAATTTGTCAGCCCATTTGTTCAAGTCGTTCTTCTCTAATCCAGTTAAAGCAATTAATTCTTCCATGGAGAGCGGGGAAGGGTAGTAGCTACGAAAGAGGGCAATAACTTCATGAACTTTTAATTTGTCAACAACACTTACATCTTGAAGCATAGCTCCTATTTTTTCACGAACAGAAATGTGCTTTGGATGATGACGAAATAATTGAATATGCCCGGCACTAGGCTCGATTAACCCAAGCATCATAGAAACCATCGTCGTTTTCCCTGCACCATTTGGCCCGAGGATTGCTACAGTAGATCCCTTTTCAATGGAAAAGGAAACATTGTTTACTGCGGTTGTTTTACCGAAATTTCTTGTTACGTGTTGCACTTCAACAACAGGATTAGTCATGATATCTCCTCCAAATTTTCAATTTATTATCAGAAGTATAACAAGAATATTCTTTTATGAATTCTGAATTGAACTAACATGATCTGTATAATGTATGAGTGAACAGATTATATGTATGAAAGTTTGTTGAGTGTGGGGGTAGAGGGTTGTTTAATAAAATGGATATATGTTCGGAGTTTTGCGCGTGAAAAAAGACCTAGCGGGCGGCTAGGTCTTGGTAATTCAGTCTGTGAAAAGCGGTAGTTTCTCTATAAATAAAATATCATCACGATTTGCCGCTTCACCTTCAGCTAGAATGGCTGCCTTCGCGACAACATTTCCACCAGCTTTTTCCACCAATTCTTCTAAAGCTTTTAAGGATTCACCGGTGCTTATCACATCATCAATTAGAGCTACGCGCTGTCCTTTTATTCGCTCTACATCCTCTGTGTCCAAGCATAAGGTCTGTGTCTTTTGTGTTGTAATCGATTCAACTTCATGGACGATGGGACTGCTCATATAGGCTTTTATGCTTTTTCTAGCGACAACATATTTTGCCATGTTTAATTGTTTCGCAATTTCATAAACAAAAGGAATTCCCTTTGCCTCTGCTGTAACGAGAAGATCAACCTCAGGCAATTTTTCTGCTATTAGTGGTGCAGTCGTAGCAACCATTTCAGTATCACCTAGAATAACAAAGCTTGCGATTTTTAGATTTTCGTTTAATTGGATAATTGGCAAGTTACGTTTCAAACCTGCAATTTTGAGCTCATATGTGTTCATTCGAATACACTCTCCCACAATAATATTATATTCCAAAAATACCTAACAGCCATTCCATAATTACACCTGCTAGCAGGCCAAAAAATGGGTCGGAAATAGCAGTTACAATCATCGTAATACCACCGACAATATTAGAGCCAGCAGCATCCGCTGAAAGTGCTGCCTCGGCGTTGCCAGGTAGTGTAACGATTGCTCCAAGCACAAATAGAAATCCTGCAATTGAAGAACTCGGTACATACTTTCCGATTTTGGGAAGTAGTTTAAAAATAAGGATGATAGCCATTAGTGCCATCATCAAAACACCAGCCCATACTGCATGTGGTGCACTGGCTGTTGCGGAGATAATTACTTCAACGGGTCCGCCCCCGAATAAAGCAGAAGCCATATCCGCTAAGCTGCTAATAATGGTTAATGTATCTATATTTACATCTTGTGAAGCAATTTCTCCATTTATTTTTCCGAAGGCAATGTTAGCGCCGATATTTAAGCAAACTAAAGCTAAAGCACCACGGATTACCATTGGATTTAACGTTAATTTTTGCAATTTAAAACGATCATCAATTTTCTGCTTTAAATGATCGGGTGTATCTTTTTTCATAAAATAATAAACCACACTCGAGAGAATAACGGAAATTGTAATTGTGTATACAAGATCCTTCGTTACAATATACACGAATAGTGCACTAACAAAGGAGAAGCTACCAATTAAACGGTCTTTTCTTGCCATATCCCATGCCACTTTTGCAAGCATAAAGCCGACTCCAGCCATCATCCCATTTGTAATAACTGGACCAATCCATGTAACAATTTGTTCCATAAGACCAAATAAGCTAATAATTATTAAAATGAATGCACCGTAGAAGATCATTGATAACCGTTCACGCATATTATTACCCATTGTTCCAGCAACGGTTATTGTCTCTGCTTGGAATGATACAACAGCAACATTGCTTGTCATGGCATTTCCGAATGCGCCAATAATAAATGCTAACGCAGTAGGTACAGATGCAAATCCGAATGTTAATGCCAGTAATCCTTGTGGGAGTCCATTAATCACACCACTAATTGCTGCTAGAATATCTTTAAGTATAAGTTCCATCTTGCTGCTCCTTTTCTTGCCTCAAGTTCATGAATGGTGGCTGTTTCCATAAAAAAAGCCGTTTAAATAAACGGTCATTTCATAGAAGCACCGTTCATAGTAGAGTAATTTACGGTTACTCCGTAGAGACTCTCAGACCATATTACTGAGATTATATGAGGTATTGTTTGTATTTACGTATGATAGATTAATTATATTACAAAACATATGATTTTTGAATGAAAAAACAAAAAAAAACAAATATAAATGTTTTTAAGTTAGTAAATTACAAACTAAAAAAGGGTGGTAAAAATAAAATAGGCCGCAGCACAACTTATTGTGCGGCGACCTATTTTATTTTTTTTAGGAACCAAACCATTTCTTTATTTTACCGATAAAGCTCTTTGGCTGTTCTTTTGGTTCAGTCACTTCTTCATCGGGTTGCGCATCTTCAATAAAGATATTTTCTTTATCAATGGCGTAGTCATAAGTTAATACTGCACCGATATCTGTATCACTTTCGTTGTTTGTAATGGTTGTATAAGGAATATTATATTTATTAGCAAGTTCTTTTTCTTCTTTTAAAAAGCGAAAGGGAACATGCCCATTAATTAGTAATGTTGCTTTAGGGTTCTCTTTGATAGCTGCTTCCAATTTATGAAGGCCAGAATCAGACATAACCTGTCCGATTGTTAGAGCCAAAACAATTCGTTCTCTAAGTGTGCCTAGAAACTGAATTCGTTCGTGCTCTTTTGGTCGCCGTGTTCCGTACATTCCTTCTGTTAAATAATCATCGACGCTTTTGTTAGTCATTAGTTGTTCATCCTTTTTAAAAAATAATCTTACTTATAATTTATAATATTTTCACCGGAACTTCCAATGATAATCGATAAAACAACTAAGTTGTAACAGATATAAGGCATAATTGTTAACGTAACGAAGCGACTCAATGATTAAATTGAATCGCTTCGTTGTTCTAATTATTTCTCATGTGCACGTTTGTCGGCAGCACGACTTCTTGCTTGTGCTTCCCTATCTTCCGCATCAGCAAACTCATTTGAAAATTCGACATCAATACCATCAGTCTTCTGACTTTTGGGAGTTTGTGATAAAAAATTATTTTTTCTCTTCTTATGCTCATCTCTGCCCATTTTGTTCACCCTTTATAATCGTATTCTGTAGCTAAGTGTATAGTTGGTTAATTCACCGTTATTTAAATTTAATGCTGCATTGGATTTTGAACAGGAGCAAAGCTGCTCATGTAAATTTGCATCTCTTCTGGCTTTAATTGTGGTACTTGATAATATTGGCGTTTATTTTGGTAAAGAAATATTTCGTAAGCCATTTCAATTAGGTTTGGAACGCTATCTGCAAACACTCTTCTTAATACTGGATTGGTTGTTTCAAGAGCTGTCATTGTAAATCCAGAAGCAGTAGCCTTTAAATTCCCCATCATAAAACTGGATATACATTGGTCATTTAATTCGGTCACCGCCTGTGCGGGTGTTTTAGGTTGAGTAGGCTTCATCCCATAAAGCACATTATTGCTATCTGACATCATATACGTCTGGGTTTTTTGAGAAGGCTCTTGTCCTGTGTTTAGAGTTTCTACAATTGTATTATACATTTGAGTAAGGAATGTCTTATGCTTTTGCAGCATTGTTTTTAGTTCAGGATCCTGAATATGCTGCTCATAAAGTAACCCTTGCTCTAAGCCACCGATAAGACTAGATATTGCTTCATGTGCATCGAACATTTCATGGCCACCATGACTTTGGTGATCAGGCATTTGTGATGAACCTTGGAAATTTTGATTCTGTTGTTGATCAAACAATTTAAAAAACCTCCTTTTATTTAGGTGCAAATGTGCCATGCAGTGTTTATCTATATTGAAGAAAGAATAGTGCACATTATACATCTGTATTTTTAACAGGATTACTATACTTATTCGCTTTCCTGTCGTTCTTTTTATATATAATCGAGGATTACTCGGATATATTGCTTGTGAGGTGCTGCTCTAGTAAAAAATGATGTGAAAGAGGGAATTTTGTGATAATATGAACGTAAAAGTATGTGCTTGCATTCTCGGGAGGGGAAAGTTTTATGAAGGAAAAGAATCCAATTAAGCTTGATGATCGTATTTATTTAATTGATGGATTTGACTTAGATGTAGCTAATCGGACTGGAACTTATGTTATCCAAGAAGAAGCATTAACACTCATTGAAACTGGACCAAGTCCATCGGTGAAATATATAAAGGCAGGATTAGCAGCGCTTGGACATGCATTAGATGAGATAAAGTATATTATTGTTACTCATATTCACCTGGATCATGCAGGAGGAGCGGGTTTATTGCTAAGGGAATGCCCGAATGCCACCATCATTGTCCACCCGCGGGGGGAAAGACATTTAATTAATCCTAAAAAGCTTGCTGCAGGAGCAAGAGCGGTTTATGGTGACAGCTTCTCTGAATTGTTTGATCCAATAGTTCCTATACCAGAAGATCGATTGCTTGTAAAAGGTGAGGGGGACATATTGGAAATTGGCCCAAATTGTACACTTGAATTCTGGGATACACCTGGACATGCAAAGCATCACATTAGTATTTATGATCCTATAAGCAATGGAATGTTTACAGGAGATACAGTAGGTGTGCGTTACGAACAGCTCGTTCCAAATGGAGTTGATCTGTTTTTACCTTCTACATCTCCCAATCATTTTAATCCAAACGACATGGAAGCTTCCATTAAACGAATTCGCGACAAGAACCTTGACCGTATCTACTTTGGTCATTTTGGGATGACGCAAAACATAGAAGAGGCATTAAATCAGGTTCAAAGTTGGCTTGAGGTATTTATGGAGGTTGGTGAGCAGACAGTAATTGAAGGAAAAGGCTATGATGTAATTTCGCAGCGATTGCTTACTAAAATCCAGGAACACTTAAGAGAAAAAGGAATTCCTGATGAGCATGAGGTTTATATTTTAATAAACCTCGACTTACAGGTAGGATCTCTTGGAATCATTGATTATTTTAAAAAAATAATACAATAATGTGAATAAACGGCATGGCATCAATCTGAATTTCTGATGTCATGCCGTTATAATTTTTGGATGGAAGTGACATGCTTATGTTTCAGGCGGCTGTCTTATCATCGTTTAGCAGCGCTATTATTCACTTCCTCTGTTTTCATAAATGTTAAAATAAAAAAGAATACAAAGCTAATTAATAATACCGTTCCTCCGACAATAAAAAAAGCGGTTGTGAATGTATCTCCGATATTAAAAGGACGAACAAAGTAAAGCCACATACCAATTGTTAAGCCAAAGGTACCGATGATTGTAGTCCAAACATGGATTGCTGCCACCGTTCGATTTGCTGGTGTAAATAGTTTATAAAAAACTGCAAAAGCAAACAAAGACAACCAGCCGACAACGAGGATATGCGCATGAACCGTTTTAAACTCATATCCTCCTGCGCCTGCCATATGAGAGCCGATAACTGCTCCAAGCAGTGCAAAAAAAGCCGAGAAACGTAATAATATTGTACTGTAATGCTTCACACTAATCTCTCCTTTACGTTGTATATAGTGTACAACGTAAATATGAACAGCGTATGAACAAACGATTACAGTAGTTAATTGGCAGGAAGGAGATTGTTATCCTTTCCTATGTCACTTTCTTTTTCAGGAGACTTGACGAATACTAGATTTTTTACAGACTGTCTACTTCGAGTATGATTGGACAGTGGTCACTTCCCATGATTGACATATCAGCTTTTGAATCCTTAAGAGCTGGGACAAGTCTCTTTGAGACGATAAAGTAATCTATCCGCCAGCCAATATTTCTTTCGCGAATCGTTTTCATGTAAGACCACCAAGTATAAATATCTTCTGTTTCAGGGTGAAAGTATCGTAGCGTATCGACAAAACCTGAGTCAAGTAAGCGTGTCATTTTGCCACGTTCTTCAGTGGTAAATCCGGAATTTCCGTGATTGGTTTTATAATTTTTTAGATCGATCTCTTGATGGGCAACATTGAGGTCACCACAATAGATAACTGGTTTAATGGCATCTAATTGCTCTAAATAGCTATATAATTCATCTTCCCACTCTAGACGATAATCCAGTCTGCTCAAGTCTCTTTTAGAGTTTGGAGTATAGACGTTTACTAAAAAGAACGTTTCAAATTCCAATGTGATAATTCTTCCCTCTTCTTGGACCTCTTCACTATTTAATCCATATGTAATCCGAATCGGCTTTTTCTTTGTGAATACTGCTGTTCCTGAATAGCCTTTTCTAACAGCGTAATTCCAATATTGTTCATATCCTTCCAAGTCAAGTTCGATTTGTCCTTCCTGCAATTTTGATTCTTGAATACAGAAAATATCGGCATCTACTTCGCGGAAATAATCTAGAAACCCTTTCCTTACACATGCACGAATACCATTAACATTCCAAGAGACAACTTTCATCGTTACCAATCATCCTTCTGTTTATTAATCTAATTTTATCTATTTTATCTTATCATGCATTAACCGTATGGTAATAGCCCCAATTTTTAAATGTGGGAGAATCAAAAAACGTGAAGGTAAGGACTAAACTTCTTGGGAATTCCTGATTCTGTTCAAGGGCCTTTAGGTCATACCTTGTGGTACTAACATGAGACTGGGACATAATGAAAGTGTTTAATGTTAAAGACGAACGACCACAAACTTAGCGTAGGAAATATACGTAGCCCCCGTGGAAAGCGAAGTATATTTCTGAAGCGGTTATTTGCACATAAAAATACTTTTGTCTCAGTCTCAATGTATTTTCGCTTTATCATAGAGCAGAGGGTTTTCGACAAAAAACAAATAGAAAATCGTACATTGTTGAAATATATTTCCCAGGAAATAATCTAAGAAAGATTGTCGAAAAAAACTTATTGACAGTTCGTGTGTATGAAGCATATAATACACGATAGAGTGTATTAATCGTTTAATACGCGTTTTTTTGTAAGAGGCGTATTAAATGATTGATACAGGTTAATACGCATTTTTTTGCAAATGGCGTATTAATCATGCAATACAGGTTGTGAACTTAGGAGAAGTATAGGAGCGTGTGCTGATGAGTGTAAGCTTTAATAAACGGGATCCAGTTTATATACAGGTTGTCCGTCAATTTAAAGAAAAAATAGCAACAGGAACATTTGAACCCGGGCAGGAGATTCCATCAAGGCGTGAGTTAGCCAATCAGTTAAAAATAAATCCAAATACTGCACAACGAGCATATAAGGAAATGGAGGAAGAAGGATTGATATATACGGAAGGCAACAACCCAAGTAGGATTACGAAGGATGAACATGTACTTGCTGCGGTTAGAGGAGAGTTGCTTGAGGAAGCGGTCGATTCTTTTATTACATCGATAAGACGCATCCAAGTTCCTTTTGATGAGCTTGTAGAAGTAATGAAAGAAAAATATCAAAGACAGAGTGAGGAAGAAGGGGGGAAATAAGGTGATTGAAGTTAAAGATATTACGAAAAAGTTTGGACGAAAACAAGTGCTGAGGGGTGTAACATTTACTGCCGCCAAGGGAGAAATTACATGTCTAATTGGTATTAATGGTGTTGGGAAAACAACGATTTTAAACGCAATTATGGCATTAACACCGATCAACAGTGGTCAAATCCTTATTGACGGGGCAAAAATCAATAAGAAAAGCTATGAAAAAATTACGTTTATCCCAGATGCAATTACCATGCTTCCGCAAATGACAATTGGACAATCGATGCAATTCATGCAGGATTTTTACGAAAGCTGGAACCAGGAGCGAGCAACGGAACTGCTTGGATTTTTTAAATTAAAACCAGAAGAAAAAATTTCGAGTCTTTCAAAAGGGAACACTGCCAAAGTAAATCTCCTTTTAGGCTTAGCATTAGATGTTGATTACCTTCTAATGGATGAGCCTTTCTCTGGAATTGATATTTTCAGCCGTGAGCAAATCGCTGAGGTATTTACAAGTCATTTAGTAGAAGATCGCGGGGTTATCATTACAACACATGAGATTAATGATATTGAGCATTTAATTGATCAGGTAATCTTAATGGATGATGGTATTGTGGTAAAAGCATTTAATTCCGAAGAGATTCGCGAAAATGAAGGGAAATCGGTTGTTGATGTGATGAGAGAGGTGTACCAGCAATGAATAGATATGTAAAGCTTGTAAATTTTGAGCTTGGACGCTTTATGAAAGTATATATTGCTTTAATTGGCATAACGATTATTTCACAGCTTGCGGCGGTCATTCTTGTTTCAAAGAGCTATTTAAATAATGCCAATCAAGCGATGAATGTAGACCATATGGCAATCGAGACGTTTATTGAGCAGTATGGGAGAATGTCTTTCAATGATGTCACCAATTCAATCTTTTTTATAGGTCCAATCGCACTTTGTATTGTAACGCTATTGATTTATTCACTTTTTATTTGGTATCGTGATTGGTTTGGCAAGAATACGTTTATTTATCGGCTGCTTATGCTGCCAACTGCACGTTTAAATGTATATCTGGCTAAGGCTTCAGCAATATTTCTTTTCGTTCTAGGATTGGTTGGCTTACAGATTCTGTTATTGCCGTTGGAACGCATGATTTTACAATGGATGGTACCAATTGATTTGCGCTGGGATTTATCGATTAATGAGATGATTCGTAACTTTGATCGACTGGGAATTATGCTTCCGTACTCAATTGCAGAATTTGCTATCCATTATGGTATCGGTTTTATGGCCGTGATTGTACTTTTCACGATCATTATGTTTGAGCGCTGCTATCGTTTAAAAGGAATTTTATTAGGTATTGGATATGGAGCACTAGCTCTGATTGTATTTTTCTTACCGGTATTCGTGCAGGAATTTATGCTTTATAACTATTTCTATCCAGAAGAGCTATTTATGCTTATGTTAGTGACTGGATTACTTGTTACGGCTGGATCCATATGGATGAGTAATCATTTATTAACAAGAAAGATACGGGTTTAAGGAGGGAGGATTAGGATGAAACGTTATTGGAAGTTAATTTTACTTGTTAGTTTCACTGTGCTTGTGATTGGAGCGTTTTATATACAAACAAGTACAGCTACAAGCAGATTGCCTGAATTTGCTTTTGAAACAGTAAGCGGGGACGAAAAGGAGATAGAGAAGCTTACTCTAGAGGCTAGTTTTATTCAAGAGGGCATAGGTGATTCATTTCAGCTGAATGCTGATGGTACAACATATTGGGGTGAGTATTCGTATTTTGAACGTATTTTAGGAGTAAATCAAAGACCTAAAATGGAACGACTCCAGAAAGACTATAGGAATTTCATGCGTGGAAAAAGTATGACTCCGTATCATTTCTATGAGGATGAAAACTTGCTCGTATATGTCAATTTAACATGGGATACAATGAATGGCTATCAACCAAATGATTTTGAACTCGATATAGGCATATTAGACAAAGTGTCGAAAGAGGAGACTTCTTTTCAGGCACCTATTCCAGTGAATAAAAATAGCATGATTTATTCGATGGACGTAGAGGGAATTCATATCATTGATGGACAATTAAAAATTATATCGCGTAACTATAGCTATGATAAGCAATCGGAGAAAGATATTACAGCTTACCAAGTTTATTTAGTCGATATTGCAGCAGAAACAATTCAAAACGAAGCTATCATTACAGCGAAAGAAGACGAGGATTCATCCAACCAATACAGGGAAGTTCGAATAGTCAACAATAAATGGGAGGATATCCAGCAACCAATGGAACAGGTTGTATTTGAAGAAGGACTTATAGAGGAAAGTGTTATTGATGAGTGGGAATCAACCTATGAAACCATCGATCGTGAACTCTTTCAATACGACTTGGCGACAGGGGAAAAAGAAGAAATAAAATTACCAAAAGAGATTTCAAATAATGCATTTCCATATGCAGTGAATGATGAAATAATTTATTTTACAGAGGATGTCGAAGGAAAACTTAAGTTAACTTCTTATAATATTGAAAGTGAAGAATTAGAAGCAAAGCAAACAATTGCTATCCCGGATGTTACCGATGAACAAGGTTACATGTATAAAATACATGGTGATAAGGTGTATGTTGTTCCTGCATCTAATAGTTCCGAGCGCAATGAACTACCACTGATTATTATTAACTTAAAAACAGGAGATACATTATATGAAGGTAATATAACAATGAATAATCCAAGAAAACAGGATATCGATTATAATCTGGATATCCATTCAATTGAATTAGATGAGTAATGGGGGATTTATTTTGATTACAGTAAAACAATTAAGCCATCACTTTGTACTAGGCAAGAAAAAGCAGGAAACAACGTTATCAGTTCTTCAGGATATTTCATTTCAAGTAAATAAAGGTGAGATTGTAACAATTGTTGGAAAAAGTGGTTCAGGAAAGTCTACTTTACTTAATTTGATTAGTGGTTTTATTCGTCCAACTGAGGGCGGAATCTGGATAAATAATCAGCAAGTAAGTGATTTAACGGAGGCTGAGTTTGCAGATTTTCGTTTAGAGCATATGGGATTTATTTTTCAAAGCTTCCAGCTGATTCCGAGTATGACAGCCTTTCAAAATATTGAATTGCCATTAATTTTAAAGGGTGAAAGCGAATCATCACGCAAGAAAATAACGCTTGCTATTTTGGAGAAGGTCGGCTTAACAGAATTTGCCGACCATTATCCAAGTGAATTATCTGGTGGTCAGCAGCAACGTGTCAGTATTGCAAGAGCATTAGTATTAAACCCGCCTTTAATCCTCGCTGATGAACCAACGGGGAGTTTAGATAGTGAAACAGAGACAGAGCTGCTGCAATTTATTAAACAGCTGAATCAGGAAATGGAAATCACGTTTCTTATCATTACCCATGATGACGAAGTAGCGGCAATTGGTGATCGTACGATTACGATAAGTGACGGACGAATTGTAGAGGGGGCAAGATCCCAATGAAAATAAAAGATCAATTTCGCTTCGTTCTGCAGAATATTAAAAAGAATAAAGTAAGAACAGGGATGACTATTCTAGCGACGGCAATGGGATGTGCCTTTCTTATTGTTTTAGCATCTGTCGGATATGGGTTACAAGAGAGTATTGTTAAGGATACATTGGAACAACAAATTGTTACAGAAATTGATATTTATGGGCACATAGAAGAAGATGATAATTATCGCTCCTTAACGATGGAAGATATTGATTACTTAGAGTCTATTGATAATGTTAATGCCGTAACGCGGAGAAATCAGCTACGTCAATTTCCAACCTTTTCATTGGATGACTATCAATCGGAAACAACTGCTGTAGCAGCACATTTTCCGTCTGAGGTAGATGCTGGGTTGGAACTTGATGAAGGAAGGCTGCCGGAAAAGCCGAATGAAGTTGTTGTAGGATATCATTTTCTGGATTATTTTGTACAGGATGTGGAAGATGAGGATATTTATGATGAAGCATCTGGAGAAATTAAAGAGGAATATCTGTACCAAGCCGATTTAATTGGACAAACGTTAAATATGACAGTGAAGAAGGATTTAGACGTCGATGGGGAGGAACAGACAACTCCGCTTACTGTTGTTGGAATTTTAAAAAAGCCAACGAAAGAGTGGGTACAAGATCAGAATGTATATATTTCGGGTGAGGTTTTTGCTGGCGTGGAAGCTTATACTGGCACACCTGGAGGAGAATTAGGTGTTGATGGAGACGAGCTTGATTCAGCAACTGTCAATGCATTTGATGAAGTAAAAGTATATGCAACGAACCTAGAGGCAGTACAGACTATAGTGGATGAACTCGACGATTCAAATTATGCTTCATATTCCGTTGTTAGTGAGATGAAGCAGATCAACATGTTATTTACGATTATGAAAGCAGGCTTAATTCTAGTCGGTACGATTGCGATTCTTATTGCTTCAATTGGTATTTATAATACAATGACAATGGCGGTAACTGAACGTGCGCCAGATATTGGAATTATGAAGGCGATTGGTGCAAACCCGAAAACAATTAAACAAATTTTTCTGCTGGAAAGCAGTTATATCGGGATTGTTGGGGCATTAATTGGTACCATAGTAGCTTATCTAGTCAGCTTTTTAGTTAATCTCGGTTTGCCATTAATTATTGAATTTGCGTTTCAGGAAGAGCTGCCAGAGCAGCTGCAGTTTTCAATGATACCTGTCAGTCTTGTTTTAATATCCGTCGGGATTTGTTTGCTTGTGACCATTTTATCTGGTTTACGTCCAGCAAAACGAGCTACACAAATTGATGTTTTAAAAGCAATGCGAAGAGAAATATAATAAGCGAAAATGTGCTTGAATCATTAGGATTCAAGCACATTTTCATAAATTCTCCGTATCTTTTCTTCTAATAAATCCAAATGTACAATTCGTGCTTCCCGTATATATTCTTTTCCATCTACGAAAAGCAATAGAACCGGGATGGTGAAGATTGAAAAACGCCCAGCTACCTCTTGCACTTCCTCTACATTAATGTGAGCCGTGTTTATTTGTGGGTAGGAATTCATCAATTGTTGAACCTGTGGTAATAATCCGTGACAGACGCTGCAATTCGGTCGGGAAAAATAAAGGAATGCGAGTCGGTTTTCTGTTATAAATGTTTCTATATGTTCGATTGACTTGATACTTTCAAATTCTTTCATCGTAACGTAACCTCCGTCCTTTTTCAATCCATAAAGTATACCAAGAAAAATTAGTTTTTACATGATAGAGGTTTAGAAATATGGAAAGTAAGGAAGAGGAAAGAAAAAGAAGCGTAGAGGTGAGATGAAAATGAGCAGTGAAAATAAGAATTCTTCTACAAATGAAAGACCAAAGTGGAATGAGGAGAGAAGAACGAAGCTGGATGAACAGAAAGAGCAGAAGTTTGTCGATGATATTCCGATGGAAGATTTAAAAATAGAAAGTCAGGACGAGAAGAAAAAGACAAAAACGAAGGACGACTCACAAAGTGAGCGAAAGTATCAACGAAAAAACAATTCGGAAGAACAGAAGTGAAAGACCCTAAATAAAGTGCTTTAGGGTCTTTCTATTTGTTTTGGTAAAATAACTAGGAAATTATAAAATTTGAATGCAGTGGGCAACTTAGTTACTCCAAATCCCCACAGTTCGGAGCGCAGCCCGTACGTCGCTAACCAGGCGCTTGCGCTTCTGTTCCTAACAGTTTGAAGAATGAGAGCGCCGCGGCAAGAGTTTGATTGGCGATAAGCAAGTGATCGCACAAAAACATTCTAAATCTAGCGTGATACATATACCGGTTTTTTTGAAGTTTACTGTTTGTCGATGACATTTATCTTTAAAGAAATCAACTAGATTTTTACCTCCGTGCGTCAGTGGAATACTGTGTTCATTTACCGGCTGTAATAATTCAACTTCGACACAGCATGTATGTGGAATAAATCGTATTGCCCGTAAGACTGGTGTTTCGAGAGCAGCGAAAAACGCATCCTCGCAACATCCCTTTTTTTTCTTCTTGTACACACCGCTTGCAATAAATGGTTTAAGACTGCCTTTGTTAAATAGAATAAAGGGGATAGTTGTATTCCTATTTATACTATGATTTTGGGAATATAATTCTCTTATAGAGTCGTTGCAGCTACTGCTACAGTGCTTATTTCTATCAGCTACTTGATTCTGTGCGGCAACTATTTTCCTTACTACTTCACAAACACAGTCATTGTGACCGCATGAACAGTTAGGGTAGCTCATAAACTACTGCTCCTTTCTTTGGTGATGTATTTACTATTAAGATATGCAGATATATTCACAATGCTTGTATAATAGTCTAATAAATTTATTTAAATGAAAATGCTGCACATGAAGTAGGTGTAGCTATAGTAAGAAAAGATAGTTTTAAAGTGGAGATAAAAGTTGCGATAGTATTTATTATTTCACTTTCCAAGAGGGGGGAGAGGATATTTGTTGGATGGAAGATCATGCTGTCGATAAATCCCCCTTAACCATTTTATAAGTGACCAGGGGGATTTATAAGTAGTCTGTTATTTAAAATTGAAAATCAACTTTTTTATTCTCTTGTGTTTCATAGCCTTTCATATACTTAATTCGTTTTTGTGCGGAAGATTGGCTTACTTGTTCATCCGCATGGTAAGAAGAGCGTACCAATGGTCCAGATTCACAATGCGAGAAGCCTTTTTCAAGTGCGATTTTTTTTAATTCTTCAAATTCATCTGGATGATAATATTTTTCAACATTTAAATGTTTTTTAGTTGGTTGTAAATACTGCCCAATTGTAACAATGTCCACATCATGTGCACGCAAGTCGTCCATTGCTTCAATGAGTTCTTCCTTTGTTTCTCCTAAACCAACCATAATACTGGATTTCGTAGGAATAGTTGGCGCAATTTCTTTCACACGTTGAAGCAGCTGTAGGGATCGGTCGTATCTTGCGATGGCTCGAACGCGTTTTGTTAATCGTCTAACGGTTTCAATATTATGATTGAATATATCTGGTTCGCTATCCATAAGTGTATGTAAGCTTTCATAATCCCCTTTCATATCGGATGGCAGGACTTCAATTGTGCAGCCTGGATTCTGATGGCGGATTGCCCGTACAGTATTGGCAAAAACTGCTGCACCTCCATCTTCTAGGTCATCACGCGCGACCGCTGTCACAACAACGTGTTTTAACCCCATAATGGAAACGGAATCAGCAACTCGCTTTGGTTCGCCTAAATCAAGCCCACTTGGAAGACCTGTTTTAACCGCGCAAAATCGGCATCCTCGTGTACACGTATCACCTAGAATCATAAATGTTGCTGTCTTACGCTCACTCCAGCATTCATAAATATTTGGGCATTTTGCTTCTTCACATACTGTGTTTAATCGCTTATCGCGCATTAAATGCTTCAATTTTTTATAGGATTCATTTGTATTGATTTTTGTTTTTAGCCATTCTGGTTTACGAATATATTCTGCCTGTTTAGCCAATGCTAGCACGCTCCTTATTTGAGTTAATATTCCATGCTCTCGTTTCATATTTTGAATGTGCTAATTGCTGCACTTCTTCCCATTGGGTTTCTGTTAATTGCAAAGGGTGGAGTTCTAGGTCTAATCCTTTTTTGAATCCTTCTTTGAATGCCTGTGTTAACATGTCATAATGATGTTCTCGATTCGTTAATTGATTAATTGTAACCGCTTTTTTGGAAAATGCGGCTCGACTTCGTTCTCGTATCCGTCCGGAAGAAAACAGGAATAAATCAAAAAGCATCTCCGTATCCATACTCATTGGAACCGAACCGTGTTGCATGAGGACACCCTTTTTCCTTGTTTGCGCATTTCCGGAAAGTTTTTTGCCGTCTACAACCATTTCGTAGAAGGCTGGTTTCTCAAAACATATTGCTGTTCTCCCTCTGGCGCTATCTCTGTCTAAAATGGCATATTCAGCTGGAATACCTAAGTTATGATACCCTTCAAATACCCCTTTAGATAGTACGTGGTATGCTTCTTGAACGGATACAGGAATATCTGGATCATTCTCAGAAATAACAAGGCTATACGTTAGCTCATCGTCATGAAGGACTGCACTGCCACCAGTTAAACGACGAACAAATTGGCACCTGTGTCGTTCTATTGCATCGAAATCAATTTTGTTGTCAACCTTTTGAAAGTAGCCGACAGATAAACTAGGTGCTTTCCAGCCATAAAATCGTAATGTCGGCGGGATTTTACCTTCATGATGCCAGTTGATTAAGCACTCATCAAACGCCATATTCCACGAAGCATCTTGGAAGCCGGTATCGATAAAAGCCCAATGTTTCTTCAATGTAGACACCTCCGATGAAAAATTACTTTTTTGAGAGCTGCTAGCTACTGCGCCGATGATGTTAAAGACCTAGTGGTATTTCCCTGACCTCATGACGCAAACACCGTATTTCCTTTTACTAAGTTCATGCAGCGCTAACAGGACTACGCTTTTGCTAAAAAAAGACTGCATCAAATAGAATGCAGTCTTTGATAAATTTATCCAGCGATAACATATCCGATCCATTGTCGACTGCACATTCCCCACGCTAGTATTACCTAATTCGGGTTCAAAGGGTCAGGCGCGAAACGTCTTTCTCAGCAAAGCAGCTCCCCTAGTGCGTATTTATTTATTTATTTATTCGAATTACATGCTAAGCTTACTGCTAATTGTGATAATTGTAAAGATAAATGCAACAATTAGCGTTAAGAATTTTTAAATTAGTTCGCGTTCACATAGAAGCTATCTGGACATGTGTGTTTTACCGAACTTTTTGCCCGTTTGATTGAATACTTCCATTTATTAATTGCTGGATGTCCTTTAATTTTACTTCGTGTAAAAGCTGGACAATTTTACTCCCAACAATGACACCATCACATGCTTTGGAAAGCTGTTGTGCCTGCTCAGCATTTGATACACCGAACCCTGCTAGAACAGGGATAGAGCTGTTTTTCTTGAGCGATTTCAAATAATCATGCACTTTCGTATCGTGTGTTTCACGTTCCCCAGTTGTTCCTTTCACAGCAACAGCATACAGAAATCCTTCTGAACGTTTTGCTAATTCTATTAAGCGTTCCTCTGAACTTGTCATTGCTGCAAGGCGAATAAAAGCAATGTTTTGTTCTTGCAGAGAACTAGCAATGATTCCTTCCTCTTCCATCGGGATGTCAGGTATAATGACGCCATCAACTCCCGCTTGTAAGCAATCTTTGGCGAATCGATCAATTCCGTAGGCTAGAATTGGGTTTAAATAAGTCATGATAACTATTGGAATTGAACGTCTATCTTTAAAGGTTGCTAGTTTATCGATAACCGTTGCTAAGGTTGTGCCATGTTTTAATGCACGTATACCGGCCTCTTGAATTATTGGTCCATCTGCTACTGGGTCGGAGAATGGGATACCAACTTCAATTGCTGCAGCCCCACAATTTTGTAAGAAATAAATCGTTTCTTCTAAGCGATCGAGCCCGCCGTCGCCTGCCATCATATAAGGAACGAAGAGTTTCTCATCCACCCTCGCCTTATCTTGAATTGCTTTTTCTAATTTTGCTTTACCCATTATATGTTCCCTCCAATCCGATCTTTCACCTGTTCGACATCTTTATCCCCACGCCCTGATAAGCAAACGACGATGGTCTCGTCTTGCGGCATTTCTTTTGCAAGCTTCATTGCATATGCAATTGCATGTGCGCTTTCCAATGCAGGAATAATTCCTTCAGTCTTGGATAGAAATTGGAAAGCTTCAAGTGCTTCATCATCTGTAATGGATGTGTACTTTACCCGATTTATTTCATGCAAATGGCTATGCTCAGGACCTACTCCAGGATAGTCAAGACCTGCAGAGATGGAGAATGCTTCCTCGATTAACCCTTCCTTATCTTGTAGTAAGTAAGTTAATGTTCCATGTAATACACCGACATCGCCACCAGTTAAAGTTGCAGCATGCTGATTTGTATCAAGACCAGCACCACCAGCTTCTACACCGAATAGCTTTACATCTTTATCCTCGATAAATGGGTGGAACATTCCCATTGCATTACTACCACCACCGACGCAAGCAATGATTGCATCTGCTAGTTTACCAGTTTGATCGAGGATTTGTTTTTTTGTCTCTTTCCCGATAATAGATTGAAGATCACGTACGATTTTAGGAAATGGATGCGGACCAACAACGGAGCCGATAATATAGTGGGTATCATCAACATGATTAACCCAATAACGCAATGCTTCATTAACCGCATCCTTCAGCGTTCCGCTACCTTGTGAGACTCCACGTACTTCAGCTCCTAACAGTTCCATTCGAAATACATTCAGCTTTTGTCGACGAATATCTTCTTCACCCATAAAGACAACACATTCTAATCCGAGTAATGCACAAACAGTTGCCGTTGCGACACCATGCTGGCCTGCACCTGTTTCAGCAACTACTTTTTTCTTTCCCATTCTTAATGTTAGTAATGCTTGCCCAATCGTATTATTAATTTTATGTGCACCTGTGTGATTTAAGTCTTCTCGTTTTAGATAGATGTTAGCACCACCAAGTGATTTGGTAAGTTGCTCGGCGTAATATAATGGTGTTTCCCGCCCAACATATTGCTTCAAATAGTAGTTTAACTCCTGGATAAATTCTGGATCGTTCATTGCTTTCTCATAGGCTTCTTCTAATTCAATGACGGCTGGCATTAATAACTCGGGGACAAATTTCCCTCCAAATTGTCCATACTTACCTGCTTCGTTTGGCATTGTATAAATTGACATATATTACACCTCGTTTATCATTTATAAAAGTTTAGTTAACTATAAATCACTGTACAAAAACCGCTCTCTAATATTATGACATCATCTCAACGCGCTAAAGCACCATCCTCAAGTATTAAGACACCATACCGCGCGCTAAAGCACCATCCTCAAGTATTAAGACACCATGCCGCGTGCTAAAGCACCATCCTTAAGTATTAAGACACCACCTCCGCCCGCAAAAGAACCAACCTCTTATTTTATAGCACCATACCGGCTTGCAAAGGAACTAACGCTCCACCCACTCATTCAATTTAGCATTTCTTATAAATTGCTCTATTTTATTAAGGTCTTTTTCTTTATTTGTTTCCACACCACTGGATACATCAACGGCAGCTGGCCTGACAGTGTTTATTGCTCTTGTAACATTCTCCGGAGTAAGTCCGCCAGCTAGCATGATTTTTGCCCGGTTGATGGATAGCTGATCAGCTAAACTCCAATCGAAGGCAATGCCGCTTCCGCCTCTCCATGAATCTAGTAAATAATAGTCGCATGGATAAGAGCGAATGGCAGGTAGTGTTTCTTTATTAACCGGAAATGCTTTAATAATTTCATACGGCAGCTGCTCCGCTACCTCTGGAGGTTCGTCTCCATGTAATTGAATGGTATCTAAGCCAACTGTTTGAGCGGTCTCCTTCATTGTCTCCACCGTTTCATTGACAAAAACACCAACCTTTTTAACGGAAGCAGGGAGGGAGCTTGCAATCATCGCAGCTTCCTCAGGGGAGATTTTTCTCGAACTCTCGGCAAATACAAATCCGATATAATCTGCCCTGGCCTTTACTGCCGCATTGGCTGCATCGATTGTTTTAATGCCGCAAATTTTGACGAGCATTTAATTCGCCCCTTTCACTGGTAGTGGAATTTTCAGCTGTTTGAAGGTTTCATCTACGTTGTCTGATCGCATCAGTGTTTCACCGACGAGAACAACATTAGCCCCTGCATCAGCAGCTCGTATTACATCCTCCTTTGTTTTCATTCCACTCTCACTAATTAGAATTGCATTTTGCTTTGTTAGCAGAGAAGCGAGCTTCTCTGTTGTCCCAAGGTCGACTTCAAATGTTTTTAAATTACGATTATTGATTCCGATAATCTCCGGATCTACTTCTAATGCTGATTTCAATTCTTCTTCATTATGAACTTCACAGAGTACCTCTAGGTCAAGACTTGTTGCATAGTTGTATAATTCAGTAAATTGTTCCTTGGATAAGGCGGCAACGATGAGCAAAATAATGTTTGCCCCAGCGGCTTTTGCATGATCAATTTGAACCGGATCAATGATAAAGTCCTTACATAAAATCGGAACGTCTACAGCTTCTCGAACAGCTCGTAAATCGTCCATCGATCCATTGAAAAAAGGTTCATCTGTCAGTACAGAAATAGCAGCGGCCCCAGCTTGTTTATATTGTGTTGCTTGTTTAACGGGGTCTACATTCATATGAATGGCTCCTTTTGATGGGGAGGAACGTTTGATTTCAGCAATAATATTCATATGTGCTGCACCCTTGACTCTGCTTTTGAAAGTAGGTATTGGAGAGTGGTTTTTCTGCTCAATCGTTTTCGTTTTTAATTTGGCAACTTCTTTTGCCTTTTCGGTTAAAATTTTCTCTAAGAAAGTCATTTAATACACCCCACTTGGAATTTTTTTGCTGTATGCTACTAAATGCTGTAATCGTTCTAAAGCTGCGCCTGATTGGATGCTTTCGCGTGCTAATTCAATCCCCTCCTGAGGACTCTTTGCTTTACCATTTGTAAATAGTCCAAGTCCTGCATTTAATAAAACCGTATCCAAGTATGGTCCAGGGATCCCGTTTAAAACAGATTTGAGAATTTCCGCATTTTCCTTTGCGGCCCCACCGCGGATACTTTCATTTGGATAAATGGATAAGCCAACCGTTTCTGGATGGATTGTTGTTTCAGTGAGTTTCCCATCCTCGAGGATAATCAAGTGATTGTCTCCAGCTAGAGAAGCTTCATCCATTGACCCAGCTCCGTTTACAATAACTGCTCGGCGTCTGCCCAATTTCTTTGCTGCTTCTGCGATAATTGGCAGTAAATCTTTACGATATACACCAATCAGTTGGGTATCAAGCTCAATCGGATTTGTCAGTGGGCCAATCGCATTGAAAATTGTTGGCAGTCCCAAATGCTTTCGAACGACTGAAAAAGGGCGAAGTGCTTCGTGAACATGTGGAGCAAATAAGAATGCAATTTTATTTTCTGCAAGCATTTCACTAACATGCTCGTTGGAGAATGAGAGGGAGACGCCTAAATGTTCCAGTACGTCAGCACTTCCAGTTTTGCTGGAGATGCTCCGATTTCCATGCTTTGCTACTGTAACGCCAGCCCCGGCAATAACAAATGCCGAGGTGGTACTAATATTAAAACTATTGGACCCGTCACCACCGGTACCACAGTTGTCCATTGCATCTTGGATTGGACTCGTTTGATAGGAGGACTTGGCACGGATTACTTCAACAAGTCCAGTGATTTCGTCAGCAGTTTCTCCTTTAATCTGTAACGCCGTTAGAAATCCAGCTATTTCGGTTTCAGTCACATCCGTTGTAAAGCAGTAATTTGCAGCTTCCTTCATTTCTGTTACTGTTAAATGCTCACGATTCATCAATTTTTTAAGATACGGTTTCATTGGTTAAGAACTCCTTTCTAATTTCGTCCATAAAGTTTTGAATCATTGTTTTGCCGGATAATGTGCCAATTGATTCTGGGTGGAACTGAAGTCCGTACAGTGGAAAGTCTCGGTGCTTGATCCCCATGATTTCTCCATCTTCTATCGCATATGCAACAACCTCTAACTCCTCGGGTAATGTGTCCCGATCAACCACATAAGAATGATAGCGCATAACCTCAATCGGGTTTTGCAATTCCTTAAAAGCCCCAGTATTCTGATGGGCAACAAGTGAGGTTTTGCCATGCATAATTTGCTTTGCAGGAACAACCTTGCCTCCCAGCGCTTCTCCAATTACTTGATGACCTAGACATACGCCCAATATAGGGATGGTTGTGTGAAAGTGTTTCACCAATTCGATACAAATGCCTGCTTTGTCTGGTAAACCTGGTCCAGGAGAAATGATAATCGCTTTTGGTTCGAGCTCTTCAATTTCAGCGATTGAAATTTTATCGTTTCGGATAACTTGAATTTCAAGGTCTAACTCTGAAAAATATTGATATAGGTTATACGTGAATGAATCATAGTTATCAATTAAAAGAATCAATTTTCTGCACCTCCATTAGTGATCTTGCTTTATTTAATGTTTCTTGATATTCATTTTCTGGTATCGAATCGTACACTATTCCTGCGCCTGCCTGTAAATATGCTTTCTTATTCTTAAGAATGAGAGACCGAATCGTAAGGGCTATATTCAAATCATGGTTAAAGTTAATGTAACCAATCCCACCACCATATGCACCGCGTTTTTTATCTTCGAGTTCGTTAATAATTTGCATCGCCCTTATTTTAGGAGCTCCAGAGACTGTGCCGGCAGGGAGGCAGGAGATAAGAGCATCAATTCCAGTTAAATGCTTCTTTAATTTTCCTTTTACTTCAGAGACGATATGCATTACGTGCTGATATTTCTCGATTTTCATGTAGGTCGGAATGGTGATGCTGCCAGTTTCACAAACACGGCCAAGATCATTTCTGCTAAGGTCGACAAGCATTCGATGCTCAGCAATTTCCTTTTTATCGGCAAGCAGTTCCCCCATCAATGCTTCATCCTCTTCCGGTGTGGTTCCGCGTGCTCTGGTACCGGCAATTGGGTTTGTAATTATTTCATTACCAGTGGTTTGAATTAAACTTTCAGGAGAAGCTCCTAAAATTACATAGTCTTCAAAGTCGATATAAAACATATATGGTGAAGGATTTGCTGTTCTAAGCTTTTCGTAAAAATAAAATGGAAATTCTGGATGCTCATCAATCGTCGCTGTCATACGTTGTGATAAAACTACTTGAAAAATATCACCTTGTTTAATATGCCTTTTTGCTACTTTTACTTTTTCCTGAAAGCTTTCGGAAGTCATTTCGGCTTCGAATTCAATTGGACTAAAATTTCGTTCGCTGTGACTTTCAGTTTTAGTTAATGCTTTTTCTAATACCTCGATACGTTCATCTAGTACTCTTTCCGGCTGATTATCCAGGTTCAAAGCAATTAAGTATATCTGGTTTTCAGTATGGTCAAAAACAATAACATTTTGATAAAGCATGAAATGAATGTCAGGCATATTCAAGTCATCCGGCAGGGGACTGCCAATGTCTTCAAAGTGCCGAATTGAATCGTAGCCGATATAACCAATTGCGCCTCCAAAAAAGGGCAATAGCAAGTCTGTTTCAAATTTTGGCATGTGCTTTTTGATATGGTTTAGCGCATGTTCTGGATGAAATTCAATCGTGTTTTTTTCACGGTGACGGATTGTTGTTTTATTTTCCGTTCCAATAATCTCTTGATATGGATCTACTCCAAGAAAGGAATACTTTCCTTTTTGTTCATGTTGGAACGTGCTTTCTAGCAGGAATCTTTTTTTTCCTGATAATTGTTTGAATATGTGTATTGGTGTTAAGTAGGCAGCATCCATTTTCTTGAACATATAAGTTTTATTGGTTACCTGCATCCTGTTCATTCCCTTCTGTTTTTTAAAATAAAAAAGTCCTCTATAAACACAATATGGATGTGTTTATAGAGGACGATGTGACCGCGGTGCCACCTCATTTGAAAGAAAAACCTTTCATCTTTTTTCAGATACGGGATGCCAATTGTCTAGCTCCAACGCCCAGGACGTGCAAGTACAGGCGTTTTCGCTTTTCGATATCCGATATCCTATCCGTATAACGGCGGAATTCCGTGTTTCCATACTCGAATGTTCAGGAAACCTCTCGTAAGTCCATTCAACAACAATCCACGTACTGGAATCCCACCTGCACCAGCTCTCTGCAACGCTTTAATTGTTGTCTACTCCTCTTACTCGAAGATTTAGGTATGTAGTTTATTAGAAACGCAAAAAGGTCCCTTATCCAAAAAAAGGACGAGGGACCGTGGTACCACCTTTATTAGCTGAAAACAGCTCACTTTAGCAATATCAAGCAACCATGCTTGATATTTGTCTCTTGTAACGATGAGACCATTTCGCCAAAGCCTACTGAAATTAGTTCGGTTTGGAAGCTCGGAAGCCCATTCATCTAAACGATCACACTGGTTTACACCAACCACCAGCTCTCTAGAGTGTCAAAATAGATTACTATTCTTCGTCATTGCTTAAGTTCATTTAAGTTATTGGAATTAATACTAGAATAGTTTGAAATAAAAGTCAAGGGGTTTTATGTAATTTTTTTTAGTAGTGATCTTACTCTGCTTTTCGGTCATTATTTAAAGTAATAAGTGCCCGAATGTCTGTGCTCAAGCTTTGTTTGGTAACCCATCGGCATAATGAGTTATCGACTGGCCATGCTCCCGCTTCATTCGGGAACCGATCACCACAATGACGATAATCAATAAATTTTTATAATTTTAGGTCATTTTCTAGTATAATAACATGTATACATATTTATTTTAAAGGAGTCTATTATGAAAAAAGCAATCATACTTTTATTGGGCTGTATATTTGTTTTTTCTGCTTGTAGCAAATCTGAAGAAACTGCTGAACCGGATGATACGAGTCATGTGGAAGAATCAGAGGCAGAAGAAAAAGCGAAAACTGAATGGTGGCAAACAGAAATGGAATCTTATTCATTAGATGGTTTGCCACGTGATTTAGACGAGCTGGAGCAGGAACTGATTGTGGAAGCTGGATTATACAGTGGGGATAAATATGATCTAGCTTCTGCAAAGGATATGCTCGATCAACTGCCAGAAAATCTGTCAGAGGAAGAGCTGGAAGCAGCAATTTTACGATTAATTCGGGAAGATTTTCATGCGGAAGTGGAGACATTTGTAACGTTCGATCCAACGGTTGAGGTTAATGTAGATAAACCGGATGAAGAACTGGAGGAACCATCTGAGGAAATGGCTACCTCTACTTCTCACTTTGCAATTTTATTAGATGCAAGTGGTAGTATGA
This sequence comes from Oceanobacillus sp. FSL K6-0127, assembly GCF_037983385.1. Taxonomy (NCBI): domain Bacteria; kingdom Bacillati; phylum Bacillota; class Bacilli; order Caryophanales; family Bacillaceae; genus Oceanobacillus; species Oceanobacillus sp. FSL K6-0127. Next base: position 1,179,919 of record NZ_CP150287.1, read on the forward strand.
ATAATCAAAGTGACGGCACAAGTCGCATGGAATTAGCGAAAGAAGCAATTGGAAATTTTATTGATATTCTACCAGCAAACAGTACCGTTTCATTACGCGTATATGGTCATGAAGGAACAGGATCAGATGATGATAAAAAGCTATCGTGTCGTGCGACGGAGTCGTTATACAATGGAGAAATGAACGAAAAGGAATTTATGAGCGCACTTAAAGGAGTAGAACCAGCTGGATGGACACCAATTGCAAATGCATTAGAGGCAGCAGAAAAGGATATTCCAGATCATGCATCCACTGCTATTGTTTATGTTGTAAGTGATGGAATTGAAACCTGTGATGGAGATCCTATTAAGGTTGCTGAACAATTGAATCAGAAAGATGTCCAGCCAATTATTAATATTATAGGGTTCCAGGTTGATGATGAGGCTCAAGAATTATTAGAGCAAGTTGCAGAAGCTGGAAAAGGTGAATTCACATATGCTGGTAATAAGCAGGACTTAGAAGATTATTGGGAAGAAGAATATAATCGTCTGCAAGAGGCATGGGAAACATGGCAGCAAGAAGGTATGAAGCGAGCTGATGAGCTTTCACAGCAATTGATGGAACAAGCGGATGAAACAGGCTACGCTATTATGGGAAAATCCGAACTGGAATTTGACCGGGCAGAAGATCTGATAAACTATTTAACAACTGAACGCCAAATGGAGAATGCTAATAATCTGTGGAGTATATTCTACGAACGTTCGACGACAATTTGGAGCTATGGCTACGATAATCAAACAGAAAATTGGGGAGCGGCCTATGAAAATGGAAATGCCGCATGGCGCTATTTTTATGAGACAGGAACAGAGAAATGGACAGAATACTATAATAAAGTGAATTAGCGCTATAAAAGGGCTATGCCCCTCACTAGTTTAGATTAAAGAATTTAGAAAAAGGGAATGCTGCATAGTGAGGTGAGGATAATGCCTATGGAATTAATTGTGAGATTCGTTTTAACCATTATTATTTTCATCATTATTATCGTTATTTTGAGTAAATTTAGAACGGAAAAGTCTCAGCCAGAAACAGATGATTCATTAGAAATAATGAAGAAAAGGTTGGAAAGTGGAGAAATTACCCAGGAGGATCTTAAAGAAGCTAAAAGAAGACGTGGTAAATAAGAAGAGCGGCAAAGTTCATACCTGATCTTAGCCGCTCATTATTATTATAATTAACCTTCAAACAGACTGAATTTAGCTTTTGCTGAAATTCTTTCCTTTGTTTCAGGTAGTTCATCAAAATACCCCATATGGAGAAAACCAACAATTTTTTCGTTGCCATTTACAGCAAGAATTTCTTTTACTTTTGGATCGTAAATATGTGGGTTTGTTTTCCAGACGACTCCAAGCTTTTGCTCCCATGCAAGTAGCCAAAAGTTCTGAATCATGGCAGATATTGCACCGTAGTTTTCATCCCATTGTTTCGGGATATCCGGTTCATCCATAATGACAACTAAAATAGCGCTTGGCTCATTCAAATAATCTTCTCTGTTTTGCTGTCTTTCCTCAGGATAGGTAGAAGCAATTTTCTTCGCAAAGCTGGCTTTTTGATCGGCATTAACAAAAATAAATCTCCAAGGTTGTCTCATCCCGTGATTTGGTGCCCAAATGGCATCGTCTAACAATTCCAACACGACTTCTTCCGTAACTATTTTATCATTATATCCTTTTTTAACTGCCCGTCTTCCTCTAATGATTTTTGTTAATTCTGATTTTTGCATAAAAACGACCCCTATATTGTTTTTAATTGATAATTGTTATCATTTAAATTGTATCTGATAAACTTTTAAAAAGCAACGTGTTGATTCAAGCTGCTTTTCAGGAGTTATAAAAAGCCAAGTACATCGTTCTTGTACAAAATCGTTATTATCGTAGTGCCAGGGAAGTACGAAATTTCACAACGTATTCATACTGTGCTTTTTTTTGTGACAGATATCACAACCTTCACTGAATAAATGGGTGTATGATAACGAGTGAGGAGGTTGAGTTGATGTCATTCTATGGATTATTAGTATTTATTCATATATTTTCTGCCATATTGGGAATGGGTCCAGGCCTTGTGATGACTGTAATCGTGAAAAAGGCGAGTAATATGACGGAGCTTCGTCATGCTTTTGTAATCCGTAATCAATTACATATTTATACGATGATTGGTGGCACGTTGTTACTTGTTACTGGTGTTTGGATGGGTTTCCTTAATACCTATTTATTTACGCAGGGCTGGTATTGGCTAAGTCTCAGTCTGTTTTTAACTGCATTAGCATTTGGACCATTTGTATTATCTCCAAAATCAAAGCCGATAAAGGACATTTTAAAAAACCATAAGGGAGAAACAATACCAGAGAGCTATTATAGATTAGCTGGTAAGCTATTCTTTTTCGAGCATATAACCAATATCATTTTCTTAATCATTATTGCATTGATGATTTTGAAGCCATTTTAAAGAAAAACGCTGTTCACCTTAGGTGGACAGTGTTTTTTGGCAGATAATAAAGTATAAAACTTATAAGTGCAATTAGGAGTTCGCTATAAGACTTGGCGCATGCCGGGTTTTCTAACCTGTACGCATGTACATGTTTTACTAGAACAGCCATCCGCGAAGTAATCATCTTCGTAGAGAACTTCCGCTTTTAGACGATGTTTTAAATTAATATAATCGGTTATTATTGCAAGTAAGTAGAATTTATGATATAGTCGTTGAAATTTTACCTAGCAATAATTACATCGAAAGGAGAGAATTCGAATGAGAAACGTTACGCTGGAGCAGATTTTTGTTCATCCAATCACACAGAAATATTTGAGTCGATCTGGGATTGCCCATGCGATTGCTGTTGCTGAATATGCATATATGTTTTCAAAAGAGTTTGATGTGAATCCAGATCTAGCAGCAAAGGCAGCATTGTTACATGACATTGGACATTACACATGGTATCGAGATGGTGAATGGGATTATGATCTCTATAAAGAAAATGATATCCATGCGATTAAAGGTGCCAGTCGTGCACATAAGCTGCTTATCCGGATAGGGGAAGATCGACAATCAGCAAAAGAGATTGCTGTTGCTGTCCTCCTTCACACCGATTCGTATTTGCCAAAGGGAGAACTAGAACTAAAGCCACTTCAACAAGTAGTAGCGATGGCAGATGAAGCAGATGAAGAGAACGGTGGCAAGCATCATTATAAAACGATTGAAGGATCTGATGCATTGAAACGAATTCGCGCATTAGATGCACAAATTGACTTGGATTTGCACAAAGAAATGTCATGGATTAGGGAGGTGAGATAATGTTTCCCTTATAATAAGGGGTTGAAAAAAGAAGAAATCCTGTTCCAAGGAAACAGGATTGCAAGATGTGTTCTATTTATCTGCTTCTAAATATTCTTCTAATGTAATAGCTTGTGACATAATTTCTTTTGCTGCTTTTACACCTACATAACGGAGATGCCATGGTTCAAATTGGTAGATTGTTATGTCTTCTTTTCCTTCTGGATACCGGATAATGAATCCGTAATCTGCAGCATTTTCTTTAATCCACTTACCTTCTTCTGTTTCACCAAATTCAATTACTAAATCAAAATCTACTGCTGGACTTGTAACATCCATTGTTAGACCTGATTGATGTTCACTTTCTCCAGGACGAGCACTAAAGTTATTTGCTGCTTCTTCACCATGTGCTTGTACATTCGCTGCAAATATCGAGTCTTGCCTTTCGTAAGAACGATAGCCGGATTGAGCAAAGAGTTCAAGCTCTGCCTCTTCTGCGGCTTGAAATAGCTCTTCCAAGGCTGCAGCTGCAGCTTGACGCATTTGTTTTTTAGGTAGATCCTCTGCAAATGGGAATGGTACATCCGGAATCACAAGATCTTCTGGTATATAATCTTCTGGTAAAGCATGTTCTTTGTTAATCAACCCGAGTTGATCATATGGATTCGCAATAATTTCTGTTCCTGAATTGGTGAAAGCTGGCTCTGCTTTTAGAGGCAACCCTTCACCAGATTTAATGACATCTTTATTTTCAATAAGCTGTTCTAATTGTTGTTTAGTTGGTTCATCATAGATGCCTGATGCGAGTAAGGTATCATGTTGTAACTGAAAATCCGTTATTGCCCATGTTGTCGTTTCGTCATAGTCACCACTTGGATTAAGCTCGTACCCAACTTCATTTAAAGCAAGTTGGAGTTGCTTTACTTTCTCACCTGAATCCTTTTTTTGGAGTGATTCATTAGGGATTTCGGTGAATTCCTCTCTATCTGTTGGATCAGATTCTGAATGTGCAGGTGTTTCTTCAGGATTTTTCGAATCATTACTTGGTTGTTCGGGAGCATTACAAGCTGCCGTAAAGGTTGGTAGCATTAAAATTAGACACATATTTATGATAGGTTTTTTAAACATTAGCATTCTCTCCTTGTGTTTCTGCTGCTAGAGGTTGTTCAAAAAGGCTTTTTGAACACACTACTATTAATCTATGTTTCTACGATGACGAGCAGAAGTAAAAAGCTTCATTCATTTTCTCATACATAATACTTCAAGAGCAATATACGAGGAAAATGCAAATCATTCAGAAAAATCATAGACAGAGAGAGATTTAAAGTTACGTTTCTCTATAAACTTGTGCTTTTAGAGAAAAAAATCAGACCCATCAAGTGGGCCTGACTCTTGCGGACCTAACCGAGCCTCCGCTTTTGTACTTACTTAGCAGCAAACAATTTACTAATTTCGATAATTACATGCGAAGCCTTTTCCATGTTATCTACGGAAATATATTCAAATTTCCCATGGAAGTTCTCCCCGCCTGTAAAGATGTTTGGTGTAGGGAGTCCCATATAAGAGAGCTGTGAACCGTCCGTTCCACCTCGAACTGGCTCGATGATTGGTTCAATTTTTAAGTTTTTCATCGCTTGCTCTGCGATTTCAACAATTTCCTTCACAGGCTCAATTTTTTCTCGCATATTATAATATTGGTCTTTCATTTCTAATCGGATAGCTGTTTCTCCATACTGTGACTTCATCTCATTTACAAATTGCTCTACGGTTGCTTTTCTTGCTTCAAACTTTTCACGATCATGATCACGAATAATGTAGTAAACCTTTGTCTGTTCTACATCGCCATTAACAGAAATAAGATGGTAGAAGCCCTCATAGCCTTCTGTATGTTCTGGTGATTCTTGATCTGGAAATTTGTTAATGAACGCTGCAGCTAATTTACCGGAGTTAACCATTTTATTTTTAGCTGTACCAGGATGAACACTATTACCACGGAAAGTTACTTTAGCTGCCGCTGCATTAAAGCTTTCGTATTGTAATTCACCTAGTGGACCGCCATCTACTGTATAGGCATATGATGCATCAAAACGGGATACATCGAATTTATGAGGTCCTCGACCAATTTCTTCATCTGGTGTGAATGCAATACGGATTCGTCCATGCTCAATTTCAGGATGCTGAATTAAATAGTTCATCGCAGTCATAATCTCTGCAATTCCTGCTTTATTATCTGCTCCAAGTAAGGTTGTACCATCAGTAGTGATTAACGTATGTCCTTTATAGCTTGGTAACTCCGGGAATTCATTTGCAGATAGTACAACATTTAATTCCTGATTTAATACGATATCGTTTCCATCAAATTTCTCTACAATTTGTGGATTGACATTTTTACCAGTGAAGTCTGTAGCAGTATCCACATGTGCCAAAAAGCCGATTGTTGGGACATCTTTATCAGTATTGGATGGAAGGGTAGCCATTAGATAACCGTTTTCATCAACTTCCACATCTTCCATTCCTATTTCCCTTAGTTCATCTGCTAACAGGTTAACAAGCTCAAGCTGGCCTTCTGTAGTCGGTGTTGTTGTAGAATCTTCATTTGATTGTGTATCTATTTTTACATATGTAGTAAAGCGTTTAATAATTTCTTTTTTCATTTTTGTTTGCTCCTTTAGTTTCAATTATGTATATTTTAACATATTAAATAACGGAACTCGAAATAAATAGAAAGAGGAATAAGTGAATTTTTGTCGAAATAAATTTAAAATAGGGTAATAATCATACAAGTGGCTAAATCCTTATTCTCAATATTTTTCATATTACAGTGTATAGTGGATAGGAATATTTGGTAGTAGGGAATCTGTGAGGAGGATAATAATGAAAAATATAATCAGTGTCAGTCGTTTAAAAAAACGGCTAGAAAATGGACAAGATAATACAGTGATTGTTGACGTGCGCTTCCAATTGGAAGATCCAGATGCAGGGAGAAAAATGTATTTAAAAGATCATCTGCCTGGAGCGGTGTATATGGATTTAAATAAGGATTTATCGGATCGTGCAGAAAAGCATGGTGGAAATCATCCGCTTCCCAATTTAGAAATGTTTGCTGCAAAAGTGGGGAACATTGGTATTGATAATGATACGACAGTAGTTATTTATGATCAGGGAAATGAGATGTTTGCTGCAAGACTATGGTGGTTATTGGAAGTGATTGGCCATGATAAGGTATATATTTTAGAGGGTGGTTATCATCGTTGGATAGAGGAAGGCAATAAAGTAACAGACGAAATACCATCCTTAAATGAAAAAGAATTTCATACTGTAATTCGCAATGAAAACACAGTAGATATGGAAGAAGTGAGGAAGAAAACAGAAGACAATGCAGCTGTACTTATTGATTCCAGAGCACCCGAACGCTATCAAGGGAAAACAGAGCCATTGTACCGCAGGGCAGGACATATTCCTGGAGCTGTAAATTATTTTTGGAAGGATTTAGTAGCTGCTGATGGCACATGGAAAAAGGGGGAGGATCTCGAGCGGCATTTCTCTGACCTTTCCAAGGAGGATGAAATTATTGTATCCTGTGGTTCTGGTGTATCAGCATGTCCGAATATTTTGGCGTTGAAATCTGCTGGTTTTAAAAATGTAAAGCTGTATCCAGGGAGTTTCAGTGATTGGATTTCCTATGATGAAAATGAAGTTGAAGTAGATGGATAAAAAGCGGTGTGCATGGGTGACAACAGACCAACTTTATATAGACTATCATGATCATGAATGGGGAAGACCTGTTCATGATGACAGGAAATTATTTGAAATGCTCACGCTGGAAGGTGCGCAAGCAGGATTGAGCTGGATTACAATATTAAAGCGCAGGGAGCATTACCGAGAAGCGTTTGATTATTTTGATGTAAAAAAAATCAGCGTGTACAACGATGCTAAGATTGCGGAGCTTGAGCAAAACGAAGGGATCATTCGTAACAAGCGAAAAATAAGATCCGTAATTACAAATGCACATGCGTTTATCAAGGTTCAAGAAGAATTTGGTTCGTTTGATAACTATATTTGGCGGTTTGTTGGAGAAACTCCCATCTTAAATGAATGGTTATCGATTGAGGAGGTGCCGGCAATAACGCCTGAATCTGAGGAAATGAGTAAGGATTTGAAAAAGCGTGGTTTTACATTTGTTGGACCAACGATTTGCTATGCATTTATGCAAGCAACTGGTATGGTAAATGATCATACGAAGGATTGCTTTTTGGCAGATGCCAAAGCATAAAAGCATTCTTATCGGCATAAGCGCAACTAAGGCATTCATCTGAAGACTTGGTAAATGTCAAGTTTTCTAGTATAAAGGCAACTAATATTGAAGCATACCAATATTTTATATTATGGGAAATAGCTTTTCGTTATAGATAGCAGATTCCTAAAATAGCAAAGGCAGACTCAATACTAAGTTGCAGTCTGCCTTTATTACACGTATTAAGGGGCTGTAATCCCCCACTAATAAAACGAGTGAAGGTGGAGGATGAACAGTGTTCAAGGGTCTGCATTTCTCCCTTGCGCTGCTAACATTCAGCGGGAGAGGAAAGGTACCCTCCATTGAATGTAGTATCACTTTATATAATACTAGAGTTTAAAGCTAGTTAGCTGTTCATTTAATTGTTCTGCAAGACCGGCAAGCTCATCGGCACTATGGGAAACCTCTTCCATGGAACTAGCTGTCTGTTGTGCAGAAGCTGCTGCTTGCTCAACTCCTGCAGCAGATTCTTCTGATACAGAGGCAATTTCTTCAATAAGATTGTTCATTGCATTACTATTCCCAGCTATGTCTTTTAAATTAGCTGAAATAGAAGTGATTTTTGTTGTCATCGCAGTAACGGCCTCTTTAATGGTGTCGAAGCTTTGTCTCGTTTCTTCTATATGGTCAGATCCTGTCTGAACCTCGTTATATCCTGAAGACAGGGACTCGACAACGTGCTTCGTATCGGACTGGATGGCATTCACGATAGAAGTAATCTCTACTACGGATGTAGCTACTTGTTCCGATAACTTCCTAACCTCATCTGCAACAACAGCGAATCCTTTACCATGCTCGCCAGCTCTAGCAGCTTCAATAGCTGCATTCAATGAAAGCAGGTTGGTCTGGTCTGCAATTTCCTTAATAACAGAAACAAGGTTCGAAATTTCCTTTGATTGCTTATCGAGATTTTTCACTCGATCAACCGATTCGGAAACAATTGTGTCAATCCGTTGCATTTGTTGGACAGATTCATTCATTAGTGTTGTTCCATCTGTTGTAAGTGCAAGCACACCCTGTGATGCAGTAGCAATCTCCTGCCCGCTTTTCTCAGATTGAATAACGGTTTTCACAAATTCATTCATGTTTTCCGCGAGGTCAGAGGCACCATTTGCCTGTGTTTCTGCACCAGAAGAAAGTTCCTCCATTGTTAGCGCAATTTGTGTGTTTCCTTCTTTTACTTCGTTAGCTGCTTGTGTCAGTTCTTCACTTCGGCTAGAAACAGCACTACTAGCTGCTGTTACATTTTGTAGTACATGCTGCATATTTTCTTTCATCTGGTTAATGGATGAAGCTAACTGCCCTATTTCATCTTTTCCGCTGTAATTCAGTTTAGCTACGGTTAAGTTACCGTTAGCTACTTCTGAAGTGATTTTAACAATATGCTTTAAGTTGGACGTTACATTTCTGCTTATGAATGTAAAAATAATAATTCCAGCGATGATAGTAGTTATATTTGCAATTAGCAAAATTGTAGTTACACTTTCCATGCTTCCGATTGCATTTTCCGTCGCTTCGATTTGCTCCGCTTTCATCGTCTCGATAAGACCATCTACAATTTCTACATTACTCGTTCGAAATCTGTACGTTGTCTCGCGTAATGTATTAGCAAGTGTGGCCTGGTCGTTCTCTATATATGTAACAATTTTATCTGTGAACGTAGAATTAATCGCAGCATCAGATAGAATGAGTTCTTGATACATGGCTCGTTGTTCATCCGTTACCATAAGTGGTTCCATTTGCTCGACAATTGCATTGAACTGGCTTTGATAATTGTCAAAGCCATCAATGTAAACTGCATTTCTCGTTAGTAAATAATCAGCAATTTGAACATCTTTCGCCTGGATGACAGATGATAGCTCTGTTAGTGTATTAACACGGTCAATATATTCATTAGCTGCCTCTACATCTTGCTGACCCTGTTCCAATTGGAAATAAACCAATAGACTTGAACATGCAACTAATAGGATTGTTGCTATAAATGCATATAAATATTTCTTGCCGATTTTGATATTATGCAAAAGAAATCTTCGCTTTCTTCCAATTTTTTGAGCTGATTTCTGTTTCTTTGTTTGTTTAGTTTTTTTCATTTGCATCTCCATCTCCCCCCTAAGTTCCATTTAGTATATCGGTATATAGGTCAAAAGTATGAAGGTAATTATTAAAAAATTTTTACAAGGAAAAAAATTCTAATACACGTAAGGCTTTGGTTCGGAATAATGGTTAATTTAGCATTGGTTAGGTAAAATAGTGATTGTAGACTGATGGAAGGGAAGATGAGAGATGCAGCATATAACGTTGAATAATGGTATACACATGCCACAGTTAGGTTATGGTGTTTGGAAAGTTCCAAACGAAGAAGTGACAACCCCGGTTGAACAGGCGCTGCAAGCTGGGTACCGTTCGATTGATACAGCTAAAATATATGGGAACGAATCCGGTGTTGGGGAAGCAATTGCAAAGAGTGGTATTGCACGTGAAGAGCTTTTTATCACGACAAAAGTATGGAATAGTGATCACGGTTATGAGAACACGTTAAAGGCATTTGATGCAAGCTTAGGAAGGTTAGGAATTGAATACGTTGATCTGTATCTCATACATTGGCCAGCTCCGAAATTTGACCAATATGTTGAAACATATCAAGCACTAGAAAAGCTCTACAAAGAAGGTCGTGTAAGAGCTATTGGTGTTTGTAATTTCGATATCGAGCATTTGGAACGAATTTTAGAAGTGTGTGAGGTTGTACCAGCAATCAATCAAGTGGAGTGTCATCCATACTTACAGCAAAAGGAATTGCGAGCATTTTGTGAAAAGCATGGGATTAAAGTCGAAGCATACAGTCCACTGATGAATGGTAAAGATGTTTTGGAAAACGATGTTATTAAGGAAATAGCGAAACATCAGGGGAAAACACCTGCACAGACAATTCTTCGCTGGCATCTGCAATCGGATATGGTTGTGATTCCTAAAACAGTAACACCGTCTAGAATGAAGGAGAATCTGGATGTATTTGATTTTGAATTAAATAAAGAAGAAATGGATAAAATTGATCAGCTAGATAAAGGCATTCGTAGTAATGCTGTTCCAAATGAGATGAATAGACGATAATAGAGCAAATCGGCGCATTCGTTATAGCGTCGATTTTTCTTTATAAAAAGTAATGTTCCGATACGCCAGACATGAGAGAGCTCCAATTATGGGATGGCGAAACAAGATCAAAAGGCTAAGCAAGATGAGAAAAGCAGATGGAAGCATATCTCAATACTGTAAGCATCATAAAAAGCGATAAAAGTAGCACCTTTCTTATTTCTAAGGAGGGTGCTTATGTATTGGGATTATTGCAAAGCTGCCTGCAATTCCAAACTATTAGCTATCCAAATACCCGATCTACAGCTTTCTCAAATTCTTGAAAATAATCAGGAGCATTCTCTTTGTTTAATCCAACATACATTTTGGAAGCAATCGATTTGTTATACCATCTTTGCTTTTCTCTACCAGCGTTAAACTTTTCCCAGACAGCTTCTCCTTGTTCTCTCAAATCCTTTTCTAAACCAAGCAGGTTATCGAGTTTATCTGCGACAACTAAATATTTCACCTCTGGATCAGCATTTTTTATCATATCAATTGTGTGCTGTTTACGCTCTTGCCATGATTTCGATTTATCTTCCGTGTGTGCTGCGACGAGGCGAGATACCTCCGGTCCAAATTCGAGTTCAATATCCTCTAGCTCTACCAGTGTATCCTCCACAACATCATGCAGGTATCCGGCACAAACTAGCTCCTCCCGAAATCCAGCCGCCTCTAGACGTTCAGCTACACGAACAGGATGGGTTATATAGGGGGCATCAGAATTCTTTCGCTTTTGTCCTTCATGTGCTTTTGCTGCGAATTGTTTGGCCTTCTTCTTCAATGTGACTGCCTCCCTGTCAGGATACGGTTTGTTTCTTTTAATATAACATATAATAAAAATAGAATGCGGATATTTAAAAACATGTTGCGTTCTGTCAATTATACCTATTGAAATGATAAGCGTCACTTCGCTTTCTTTTCACCAAGGAAACAAGTAAACTAGAAGGTAACGTCAATTTGAATTTTGCGGGGGTACTTCACATGGAACAAGGAATCAATCAACGTAAGACCGAACATATTCGTCTTTGTCTAACTGGAAATGTTGAAGGAGTTAATAAGTCAACTGGTTTGGAAGGAATCAGTTTTATACATAATGCGTTGCCAGAAATAAACTTTGCTAATATTGCACTGGATACGAGCTTTCTTGGAAAGGATCTAAAAGCACCATTCTTAGTTAGCTCCATGACGGGTGGCTCAGAGCTTGCAACAACGATTAATCAAAACCTGGCATTAGCTGCAGAAGAGAAACGTTGGGTATTTGCAATCGGTTCAACACGAGCCTTCCTAGAGAGTGATACACATAAGGAATCCTTTTTAATTCGCGAACAGGCCCCAACAATACCAATTATTGCTAATATTGGTGCCGTGCAATTTAATTATGGTTATGGTGCTGAGGAATGCCAACGAATTATTGATAAAACAGGTGCAGATTCAATTGTGCTTCATTTAAACAGCCTGCAGGAAGCAGTGCAAGATGGTGGAGATTTAAACTTTGAATCACTTCTACCTAAAATTGAACAGGTTTGCAAAACATTAGATAGGCCTGTTGGTGTAAAAGAAGTTGGGTTTGGCATTGATGGTACAGTTGCTGAACAATTATATAATGTTGGAATTTCGTATATTGATGTTGCTGGTGCGGGAGGGACATCCTGGAGTCAGGTGGAAAAATTACGCTCGCGTGATCCACTTCGTAAAGCGGCTGCTGAGGCATTTAATAATTGGGGAATTCCAACAAAGGATTGTATAGTCTCAGTTCGCGGCAAGCTCCCTGAAGTCCCGTTAGTTGCTAGTGGCGGAATGAAAACAGGGGTCGATGCAGCAAAAGCAATTACGATTGGAGCAGATGTGATTGGCTTTGCACGTCATTTGCTGCAGGCCGCAACAGAATCTCCAGAAGCAGTGATTGAAACAATGGAGCAAATTGAACTCGAATTAAAAATGACGATGTTTGGCATTGGCGTGAAAAACTTGACAGAATTAAAAAATACAAAACGCGTCAGTATTATGGGTCAATCTTTATTAGAGGAAAACAGCTGAGACAAAGCTGTTTTCTTTTTTCGATGTCTAGGAAATTAAAAATTTGAATGCTGTGAATAACTTAGTTACCTGTACAGCCATGTCCACGAAGCGCTAAAGCCTCAGCCAGCAAGACTCCCTCACCTCATAACACGATAAAGAAGACTTGTCGATTGTCAAGACATGAGGCGTAGTTGCACTTATCCCCTTGCGGTGAAAGCGGGCACCTGACTCCAAGTATAAGGATGGCCGATTAAAACCAGGCTATGCCTAACATCGGCATACCCCTAAAGGGGCATGTTTCCTTTTAGATGAACTTGACTTTCGCCCGTAGAGGAGAAAGTCATCGATCATCTTATACTTTGGAGTGGATCTCCTACTTAAGAATGTTCGACTAGCCGCAGTCTTGAGCGCAGTCCCTACGTCGCTACCCGGATGCTTGTGCTTTTCTTCTTTGTTTAAGAGGAAGAGAACTTGAAGGATTTGTTTTTCATGTTTCATTGCTCGCCACAGGGGAATAGTGATGAAAAATGAGGGAGTGATGAATAGTGCCTTGGACATTAAATGATTACCCTTCTTCCATGAAAAACTTGAATGAGCTTACGAGAAAAAAAGCAATTGATATTGCCAATTCTATGGTGGATGAAGGCTATGAAGATGATCGAGCAATCCCAATAGCTATTACGCAAGCAAAGGAATGGCGTGAGAATGCTGAGAAGGATGAGATTGAAGATTATAAGAAGCATGGTAAGCCAACAGAGAGGTCAAAGGAAGGTAAAAAATATGACAGTAATCCAGAGCGTTTGGAAGAAGGCGAGCAAGTGATTGCGCATGAGGATGGCTGGGCAGTGCAATCAAGCGGTGCAAAACGTGCTAGTGAGGTTTTCGATAAGAAGGACGAAGCAGTTAAGCGAGCAAAGGAAATTGCCAAAAATAAAGGCACGTCTTTAACGATTTATAAACAGGATGGTACTGTTCAAGATAAACAAACGTTTCATGAATAAGACATTTAAGTAGATAGGCTAATAATAAAAGGGCTGCCAGAACGGGCAAGCCCTTTATTATAATGTTTGGAAACGTCCTTACCACAGTGCACGAATAACTTCATTCCATGCTTCAATCCCAACCAGAATGAAGCACATTGTTTTTAGATCGTGTGCCGGTATGGTACACTATTTTACAGAAAAGTGAGGTGCTTATAATGAAAATCGAAGTATGGTCCGATTTCGTTTGCCCGTTTTGCTATATCGGAAAACGCAGGCTGGAAAACGCAATGGAAAAATTCCCTCATAAAGAGCAGGTTACACTAGAGTATAAAAGCTATCAGCTTGACCCAACAGCTGAGCATATACCGGGAAAAAACTTCTATGAAACATTTTCTGAATTAAAAGGAATTCCACTTGAGCAAGTTAAAACAATGAATCAACAGGTTGGCCAACAAGCTGCCACTGTAGGATTAAATTATAATTTTGATGATATGAAATATGCAAACACGTTTGACGCCCATCGAGTAGCTAAGTATGCTGAGGAAAAAGGTAAAGGGAAAGAAGTTACCGAACGCTTTCTTCACGCGTATTTTACCGAATCTGAGTTGCTAAGTGATTATGACACACTGATTAAACTTGCAGCTGAGGTAGATTTGGATAAAGAAGAAGTGGAACATGTATTGCAATCGGATAAATATCGAAATAAAGTAAACGAAGATATTGATGTTGCGCGTCAAATTGGTGTCCAGGGAGTACCATTCTTTGTATTCAATGAGAAGTATGCTGTCTCTGGAGCTCAGCCAGCTGAAGTATTTGAAGAAGTGCTAAACAAGGTTTGGGAAGAGGAGAAAGAGAAGCCAATTCTCCAATCGTTAAATCCAAAGAAATCTAAGACATCCTTTTGTACAGATGAGGGATGTAATTAATAAGGTTCAAAAAGTCCGGTAATAATGAAACATCGAGAGCAGTAGACCTTCGGCTAAGTTCCGACATGTCCTGTGTCGAACGTCGAAGTCAGCATATCGAGTTTAAGCCCGGTACGGGGAACTTACGCGGCCTCGAACTCCGACGCACAGGACGTGCTAGTGTCGGCTTTGTAAAAGGACGTTGCAAATTTAGCTGATCTCGGTTCTTTTTATCCCCCTTTTTGAACGCGCACTAATTAGAGCCTAAATAATTAAAAACATGCTGTGATGAACTGCACTTCATTGTTAGAGTGTCTCTAACAATGAAGTGCAGTCTTTTTATTTTGTATTTGTAATGCCGATGAATTCAAAAACCTTTAAGTTCGTATGATTTTATTACTATTCGAGGATGGACTAGTGAAGAAACATTGATTTTAAAATGCGTGTCATCTATAATATAATTAATAATGATAATCATTATTAGTTATACAATGAGCGTAACACGAACGTTGTTCAATAATGAAATATCTTTACAAAAACATGTGAAGGCTACAGATAACGTCTTTCCAAAAAGAAGGAGCAGAGGTTAGATGAAACTTCACAGATGAACAGAATCACCTTCCATTGGAAGCGGATTTATAGAAAGATACGAAAACAATGTTGGTGAGAGAGTTCTTGTGTTGCATGTCTAAATTTTAAATATAACATACCATACAATCAGTATATTATTATTGCTGATAATTATTTCACTTATTTAATACTTAAAGAAAGCAGGGCTACGACATGATCGAAATAAAAGGATTGACAAAGAAGTACGGAAATAAATCTATCGTAAAAGATGTATCGGTTCAAATTAAGCCTAACAAAATTACGTCGTTTATAGGGCCAAACGGTGCAGGAAAATCAACGCTACTTTCCATGGTAAGCCGACTGCTAGATTCAGACACTGGAGATGTATTACTAGATAAAAACAATATAAAAAATATGAAATCAAATGAATTCGCTAAGCGCATTGCCATTTTGAGACAAGCAAATTTTTTAAATGTGAAACTAACAATTCGACAATTGGTATCGTTTGGTCGGTATCCATACTCGAAAGGTCGTTTAAATGCTGAGGATAATCGAATCGTCGACCAGGCAATTGAGTATCTGAACTTAGCAGATATTCAACATAAATTCTTAGATGAACTGTCTGGCGGTCAAAAGCAACGTGCATTTATTTCCATGGTTATTGCCCAGGACACAGAATATATTTTACTGGATGAGCCATTGAATAATTTGGATATGAAGCATTCTGTACAAATCATGAAAATATTACGCAAGCTTGTCGATGAGCTAGGTAAAACAGTTGTGATTGTATTGCATGATATTAATTTTGCTTCTGTTTATTCAGACCACATCGTAGCTTTAAGAGATGGACGTCTCGTAAAAGATGGGCCAACACACGAAATTATTAATTCAGAGGCATTAAATGAAGTCTATGATATGCATATTCCAGTTCATATGCAAAACGGTTGTCGTTTTTGCGTATACTTTGACTCCCATTAAGATAATTTTAAAAGTAGTTAACAGTTCCGTGCTTCCAGCTGCTAAGTTTAGTCCATAATTGTTTTCTTGTAAATGTCTAAACCGCATACCTTTTAAATGTATAATCTAGGAAAAACATCTTCTCTACGGCAATTTAGCTTCAGGCTGGTGCAGCTAACTGAGAACGATTAACCTAACCATGCGTGCTTCCTTCATAGGTAGCACGCATGTCTATGGTGCGGAACTTAGTTTTTAATCAATTGGTTGTATCTTTTCAGGAAGCTTGTGTTTAAGCGGTTTCTTTCATTGTTTAAGTGACTATTCTCATACGAATCCTTCTGTATCGCATCTGCAATTGAGAATGGGATGGGAATAATTGGATTTTTGAGCTGATGAATTATGCACAAGGTATAAGTTTAAAAAATTTAAGCTTTCAAAATACAGTTGACAACGCTTCTTGATTTGATATACTTTAAATAGATTTATTGAGATTGATTATCAATATCAATTGTGTCGTGTTGCAGCTATGCACTATAGTAAAATGAAATAATAATTCTTTAACTCACGCACTAAAATATAACATAGATATTAATTTCATCAATTCAATAGTCTACTCGTCTATAAAACTTACATAAGGGAAGAGGTAGAAGAAATGAGAAAGTCTAATTTTAAATCAGCATTTATTATAGCTATTATTGCAATTTTTGCTTTGGTGTTGGCAGCTTGCTCAGATTCAGGTAATGATGAAACGGATGAGGGAGCGAATGATTCTGCTGAAACAGAAGAGCAAGCAGATGATTCTGCTGAAGCTGCAACGGTCGAAATCACGGATGCTCATGGAACTGTTACAGTCCCAGTAAATCCAAAGAATGTCGTTGCTTTAGATAATAGAACTTTTGAAACATTATCTGATTGGGGTATTGAATTATCTGCTGCTCCAAAGGATGTAATGCCTGCAGATTTACCATATGTAGCTGATGAATCAGTTCAAAACATTGGAAATCACCGTGAACCAAACCTTGAAGTTATAGCAGCTGTAGACCCTGAAGTTGTAATTGTCGGTCAAAGATTTGCTAGCTATTATGAAGATATAAAAGAATTAGTGCCAAATGCAGCTGTTATTGATCTTAATATTGATGTTTCCGAGGAAGCTGCTACCCCTGGAGAAAACTTGGTAAATGGATTTAAGGATTCTACGTTCGCTTTGGGGCAAATTTTTGATAAAAATGAAGAGGCTGAACAATTGGTAGCTGATTTTGATCAAGCTATCGAAGAAGCTCAGTCTGCATATAACGGGACAGATACAGTCATGAGTGTTATAGTATCTGGTGGAGACATTGCTTTTTCAGCTCCACATTCTGGACGTGTTTGGGGACCGTTGTATGATATTTTTGAATGGACTCCGGCTTTAGAAATTGACCAAGCTTCTGCAGACCACGAAGGTGATGATATTTCTGTTGAAGCTATTGCACAAACCGATCCTGATTGGATTTTCGTACTAGACCGTGATGCTGCGGTATCATCTTCAACTGATGCAGTTCCTGCTCAGGATGTTATCGATAATTCACCTGCTCTTCAAAACACAACTGCCGTTTCTGAAGAACAGTTAGTTTATGCACCAGCAGACACGTATACAAATGAATCAATACAAACTTTTATAAAGTTATTTGAAGATCTTGCAAATACTTTAGCTGAGTAGTATAGAGGAGTATAACTATAGTGCCTAAAAATATAATAAGAATGTTTGGGGCTGAGAACTCTCAGCCCCAACGTTCTAATCATCATAAAGTATGGACGAAACCTTTTATATTAGCAATCATAGTTGTTATTATTCTCGGTATTATTTCAATGTTTACTGGGGTTTATGATATACGGGGACAAGAGGATGGAATGGAAATGTTTTTCATCACTCGTATTCCAAGAACAGCTGCATTAATGTTAACTGGAGCTGCAATGGCAATGGCAGGACTCGTAATGCAACTTATTACACAGAACCGCTTAGTTGAACCAACTACAACTGGAACAATTGAATGGGCAGGCTTGGGATTGATTTTTGCTTATTTATTATTCCCGGCGCCAACTTTAGTCCAAAGAATGACTGCGGCAATCATTTTTTCCTTTATTGGAACGATGGTTTTCTTTTTGTTTTTAAGAAGAGTTAAACTTCGTTCGTCTTTAATTGTCCCGATTATTGGGATAATGCTAGGAGCGGTCATTTCTGCAATTTCCACTTTTGTTGGGCTCGCTTTTCAAATGTCACAAAATGTTGAAACCTGGTTTGTAGGTTCTTTTGCATCGATTCAAGTTGGAAGATATGAATATTTATGGCTGATTGTTGTCATTACTATTTTTATTTTTATCTATGCTGATAGATTGACTTTAGCTGGATTAGGAGAAGATGTTACAACAAGTCTAGGAGTAAGCTATAATAAGATTGTTCTTATTGGTACGGGTCTTATTGCTGTGGCAGTTGGAATTGTCGCAGCTGTTATTGGAAATTTACCTTTTTTAGGTTTAATAGTACCAAATATTGTTTCCATGTTTAGAGGTGATGATCTTAGGAGTAATTTGCCTTGGGTATGTGTGTCCGGGATGGGTGCTCTAACCATTTCTGATATAATATCCAGGACAATTATAATGCCATTTGAAGTACCTGTCTCTTTGATACTTGGAACAGTGGGCGCAGTCGTATTTATTGTAATTTTATTAAGAAGAAGGAGGCTAGGATAACAAATTGGAATATACGAATGAAAAAAATGTCAAAATTGTTTCTAGCCTTCCTAATAAGAATAGAGCAGCTAAAGCTTTTCGTTCTAAGAAGGAGGAAAAGCGTTATTGGATATTGTTGATAACGTTGATTGGATTAGGTGTTCTTTCTTCATACGGACTTTTAGTTTATAACAATCCAGTTCCAGTAGATTCCCCTTCCTTTATCCCAGTCGTTGAAAGAAGAATGGTAGCTATTGTTGCAATGATTATTGCTGCGATTTGTCAAAGCCTGGCGACGGTTGCTTTCCAATCGGTTACGAATAATCGGGTAATCACTCCTTCACTTTTAGGATTTGAAGCACTTTACTCCACCATACATACGGGTACAATGTTTTTCTTTGGTGCCAGCGTATTTATAGGTTATAGTGGCACTGGACCATTTTTATTGCAAGTGGTTGTTATGGTCTTAATGTGTTTGATACTTTATGGATGGTTGCTATCCGGAAAGTATGGAAATTTACAGCTTATGCTATTGGTTGGAATCATTATTGGTACAGGTTTAAGGTCTTTGTCAACTTTCATGAGAAAACTGCTTGCACCGGCTGAATTTGATATTTTGCAGGCAAAATTGTTTGGTTCTGTCAATAATGCGGACCCAGAGTATTTTTCTATTGCGATTCCAATCGTAATAATTGTTGCATTACTTCTTCTTGCTTATTCAAAAAATTTAAATGTATTATCACTTGGAAAGAATATTTCTACATCTTTGGGAGTAAATCATCAATTTAGTATCATTTATGTTCTTGTATTAGTTTCCATTTTGATGTCAGTCTCAACGGCTTTGGTTGGACCACTTACTTTCTTTGGGTTTTTGGTTGCAACGTTGAGTTATCAGCTGGCGCCAACTTATGATCATAGATATATTTTCCCAATGGCTCTTGCAACCGGATTTTTGATACTAACTGGTTCATATTTTATCATGAATCATGTATTTAACGCGCAAGGTGTAGTTTCAATTATTATCGAAATCGTTGGTGGATTAACATTCTTAATTATAATTTTAAAGAGAAAGACTTTATAATAATTTGAGTTTACGATGTACTTTTATATCCTCATCTGTTAAAGGCCGTGTGTGATTGCCTTCAACAGATCGGAGGGTATTTTTTTGCTATCTGTCTTAGGAAAAGAGATCGTCGAGAGCCTTTCTCTACCTTTCAAAGCAAAAGTAAGTAATTTTTGTTATGGAAATGTAAATAAACGCTTTAAACCCTGCTACAATAGCAATTACTGAATTAACAGCTATTTTGTTTCCACTTGAAATCATATATAGATGTGTGGTTGAATGGAAGAAGACTTAATAGAAGCGAGGGAGTCCATTATGAAAAAGTTAAGTGTGCTATCACTGGCGTTCTTAGTCATCATCATGCTAGCTGCATGTGGGAATGATGAGACGAAGGAAAATGAAAATACAGAAGGCGACACTTCAGAACAACCTGCTGCACAACAGGAATTAGAATTTACGGATGAAGAAAAACTGGATGAAAAAACTCCGGTTGCTGTTGTTAATGGAGAAGAAATTTCAGGATCGGATTATAACCCGATATATACACAAGTAAAATCAACAATGTATCAATATGGACAAGATGTAAGTAATCTTGATATGATCAAAGATCAGACTGTATCCATCCTTGTTGAACAGACTCTTATTAAACAGGATGCCGAAAATGAAGGTATCAAAGTGACAGATGAAGAAGTACAAGAAGAACTAGTTAGTATTAAGGAAACAAGTGGTGAAGACCAATTTACCACTCTCTTGGAACAGTTACAATTGTCAGAGGATGAGTTCAAAGAGCAGCTCACGGGTGAGTTAGTAACAAGAAAGTATATGGATTCGGAATTTGAAGTAGAAGTGACAGACAAGGAAGTACAAGAGTACTATGATCAGCTAAAAGAGCAAAATGGAGAAATTGGTAAGCTAGAAGAAGTTGAAGGACAAATTAAAGATGTGCTTACAAATGAAAAGCAAAGTGAGCAACTGCGGACAAGAATTGATGAATTGAAAGAAAACGCAGAAGTTGAGAATGTATTGTAAAAGAAAAGCATCGCATCTTTTAGTAAATGGTTTCGTTTTGAGGTGCATATTAGTTAAATGACAAGCTAAATGGCATACGAATTGACGTATGCCATTTTATTGTTATATCAAGGTATAGATTATATATTATGTTGTTTTGACACTCAAATATTCAATGTTTTTCAACCAGAGATATTGTACGGAAAATACGAATATTGGAATGGCAACACTTCTCAATCTGTGCATAAAATAGAAAATAAAAGTGTTACAATTGAGTAAGACGAATTGAAAGAGCATACGGATTTAAATTATAGTATCGTATCGAGCATTTTGAAAAATTGTGCCATCTGTTCATCTGTGCCAATCGTAACCCGAACATGGTTATCAATCATAGGTACCTTAAAGTATCGAATAAGTATATCTTTTTCTTTTAAAGCTGTATATAACTCCCCTGCGTCTTTGTTAGGATGTGTTGCAAAAATAAAATTTGTTTGGGAGGGCAGGACAGTAAATCCGCGTTTTTCCATTTCAACAATGGTCCATTCCCTTGTTCGAATTATTTTCTCTGTCGTCTCGTTAAAATAAGACACATCAGCCATAGCAGCTTCTGCTCCAGCAATAGCCAATCGATCGACTGTATAGGAATTCACTGAGTCTTTAATGCGGGTCAATCCTTCAATTAGATTCGGGTGACCTAACGCAAATCCGACCCGCAGTCCGGCCAAGGATCTCGATTTGGACATGGTTTGAATAACAAGCAGATTTTCATAGGAATTGATTAAGGAAACAGCAGATTCTGCTGCAAAGTCGATATATGCTTCATCCACAATGACAACTTGTTCAGGGTTGTTATCCAAGATTTTCTTTACCGTATCAATTTCCATATAAATACTGGTTGGCGCATTTGGATTTGGAAAAATAACGCCTCCATCTGATTGGTAGAAATCCTCTATCGGTATCGTAAAATCATCCTGAAGGGCAATTTCCTCGGCTGGAATACCGAATAGCTTCGCATATACGGGATAAAAGCTATATGAAATAGCTGGATAGCGAATGGCTTTGTTACTATCAAAAAAAGCCATAAACGAAAAGGCAAGAACTTCATCTGATCCATTTCCAACGAAAACATTTTCCTTGGATAAGGAATTGAGTGCTGCGATAACCTCCCTTAATTTGTCTGTTGTTGGTGAAGGATAGAGATTTAATGTTTGTTCACTTTCTTTTTGGATTGCCTGTATAACTTTTGGTGATGGACCATACGGATTCTCATTCGTATTTAATTTAATTACATTAGCACGATTGATTTGCTCCCCAGGGATATAGGGGGTACATCGCTTTGCCATGTCGCTCCAAAATTTACTCACGATTTTGACCTTCCTTTTGAATATGTCTTTTCATTAATTCGTTTTTTATATCGGAAAGGGATACATCCATAAGTTCCATCAATACGAGTGTATGATACGTAAGATCAGCTATTTCGCTAGTAAGCTCTTGTTTATCGTTATTCTTTGCCCCGATAATGACTTCTGACGTTTCTTCTCCGACCTTTTTAAGCACTTTATCGATCCCTTTTTCAAAAAGATATGATGTGTACGTACCGTCAACAGGATTATCGCGGCGATCCTTAATTTTCGCAATTACGCTATGGACGATATCGTGTGCCGGGATATTATTTGTATAAAGTTCATTGTAGAAACAGGATTCATTACCGGTATGGCATGCTGGTCCGAGCGGATTAACCTGAACCAATAATGCATCCGCGTCACAATCATAAGAAATTCTTATGATTTGCTGTTTATTTCCGGATGTTTCTCCTTTATTCCATAGCTTCTGTCGCTTTCTTGAGAAAAACCATGTTTCATTGGTTTGGATTGTTTTGTTTAATGCATCCTGGTTCATATATGCTAATGTTAAGACGTTTCCTGTCCCTGCGTCTTGTACAATGGCAGGGATTAAGCCATTATCATCAAAGACAAGCTGTTCGATATTTACTCTCATTTTCTTTCCCTCCTGACGATAATATTATTTTCCTGAAGATAGATCTTGAGGTCAGGTATTTGAATCTCATCATAGTGAAATACAGATGCAGCAAGTGCCGCATCCGCACCTTGCTCTAATACAGCAAGAAAATGCTCTTTTATACCAGCTCCACCGCTTGCAACAATTGGAATATTAACGGTATCGGCAATAGTTTTGGTTAATGAAATATTATAGCCATCTTTCTCCCCGTCTGAATCCATTGCATTAATGACAAGTTCTCCAGCACCAAGCTCTTCTCCTTGCTTGGCCCATTGAATGGCATCTATTCCCGTATCGTAACGACCACCTTTTGTAAAAACGTTCCACTGATTTGGTGCTACTTCCTTTGCATCAATCGATAAGACAATGCACTGGCTGCCAAATTTCAAAGCGGCATCCTTGATAAGTTGCGGATTTGTTACAGCTGCACTATTGATAGATACTTTATCTGCTCCGGAGCGGAGAACTTGATGGATATCCTCAACCGTTCGTATGCCACCACCAACTGTAAATGGAATTGCGATCTCTTTGGCAACTTGCTCAACGACATCGAGAAATATATCGCGTTCTTCATTGGATGCTGTAATATCATAAAAAACAAGTTCATCAGCGCCGGCTTCGTTATATCTTTTGGCTAATGCCACTGGGTTATCAACATCCTGGATATTTTGAAATTTTTTTCCCTTTACCACCCGTCCTTTATCAACATCGAGACAAGGGATAATTCGTTTAGCGAGCATAGAAATCTTCCTCCGTTAACGATTCAAAATTCAATGTGCCGTCGTATAATGCTTTGCCTATAATCGCACCATACATGTTCAGTGATTTTAGCTTGCGTATATCTTCCTCTGTTGAAACACCACCAGATGCAATGACATCCATGCTTGTTGCTTCATTCACAGCTTGCAGCTCTTCAAAATTCGGTCCTTGCATCATGCCATCCTTCATGATGTCCGTGTAGACAATTGTTTTAACGCCAATCTGTTCAATTTCAGCGATAAGATCGATGGCTTTGACGGTACTTGTTTCTGTCCAACCATCTGTAGCGACATAGCCATTCCGCGCATCAATGGAAACGGCGATTCGAGATCCGAACTTTTCCACGGCCTCTTTTAAAAAGGCTTTGTCGTTAATAGCTGCTGTACCAATAATCACGCGAGCGATGCCTGCAGCAAGGTAACCTTCTATCGTATCAAGTGAACGAATGCCTCCACCGACCTGAACAGGGATTTCCGTTTGTTTGGCGATTGCTTTAATGGCGTCTTGATTTAAGGAGTCACCAGTTTTAGCACCGTCTAGGTCAACCGTATGCAGGTATGCTGCTCGCTTTTTCTCCCATTGTAAAGCCATATCCGTTGGGGAATTGCCATAGATTTTTTCTTTGTTATAATCCCCTTGGATAAGGCGGACACAATTTCCGCCGCGAATATCAATTGCAGGGAATAAAATCATGAAATCATCTCCTCGTAGTTTGCAAGTAATTGAATGCCGATATCACCGCTTTTTTCCGGATGGAATTGCATACCTGTAATATTCCCTTGCTGGACAATAGCAGGAATGCGGCCACCATATTCGGTGCTGCCAACAAGTGTAGCTTCCTCCAATTCCTCGACGGCATAGGAATGAACAAAATAAACGTAAAAATCATCTGGTAGATGTAGAGTTAACAAACTTTTATTATGCTTTGTAATGGTATTCCACCCCATATGCGGGACTTTGACCGTTTCCTTAATCCGACTGACATTCCCTTTTAGTAGCCCGAGACCATCCCAATCGCCATCCTCATAGCTTTTGTCATAAAATAACTGCATGCCGAGACAGATGCCGAGTATTGGTTTTCCAGCTTGAACCTCTTGTTTAATTACATCTGATAATCCTATTTTCTTGATTGCATCCATTGCATCCTTAAAGGCACCTACACCAGGAAGAATGATTGAAGAAGCATTCCTGATTACTTGTGGATCGGTTGTTAATACTGATTCCTTATTTAGTTTTGCAAGCGCAAATTGTAGGCTTTTAATATTTCCAGCACCATAGTCAATGATTGCGATCATCTTGTTTCTTCCTTTCCGTTAAAAATCTCCTGTCTGTTAGTCTCTCTTTATTTATAAGCTGCCCTTTGTGGAAGGGATTCCTTTTACTCGTGGATTTAATATCGTCGCTTGATCTAATGCACGACCGAAGCCTTTGAAAATGGACTCAATCATATGGTGAGTGTTATTTCCATAAGCCAGGTTAATATGAAGTGTTACCTTGGCATTGCTAACAAATGCGTGGAAAAATTCCTCGACAAGCTCGGTATCGAAATCACCGACTTTATCTTTTAGTCCTTCTACGTTGTATACGAAGTAGGGGCGTCCGCTAATGTCTAAGGAAATAGTTGACAGAGCCTCATCCATAGGCGTTGTTACCGTTGCATATCTTGTAATTCCTTCTTTATTCCCTAAAGCCTGCTGAAATGCTTGACCCAATGCAATACCAATATCCTCAACAGAGTGATGCTGATCGACTTCTAAATCCCCATTACATGTGACTGCTAAATCAAATAAACCGTGCTTTGTCAGTAACAAAAGCATATGGTCTAAAAAACCGACACCTGATCGGATAGTGGCATTCCCAGTTCCATCAATGGTTAAGTCTAACTCGATGGATGTTTCGGCTGTTGATCTTTCAATTTTTGCTTTACGCATTCGGGTCATCCTTTCTAATCTGAATGGAATTGGCATGGGCAGTGAGCCCCTCCACTGTAGCGATTTTGATAATTGAATCAGTAGCTTGCAGCAGTGCCTCTTCGGAATAACTAATAATGCTCGATTTTTTCATGAAATCATATACACCAAGTGGGGAGGCGAATTTTGCCGTCCCATTCGTTGGCAGGGTATGATTTGGACCTGCAAAATAATCTCCTAATGGTTCTGGTGAATAATTTCCGAGAAAGATCGCGCCAGCGTTTTTAATATTAGAAAGACTATCATATGGTTTTTCAATCATTAGCTGTAAATGCTCTGGTGCAATTTCATTTACAACAGAAAAAGCTTCTTTTAGATTCGCTGTGACGATTATTTTTCCATTTTGCTTTAGTGATTGTGTAATTATTTCGCTTCGTTCAAGTACGTTTGTTTGCTTTTTAACCTCTGCTAGAATTTGTTCGGCCAATGCTTCACTCGTTGTAATGCAAATGGAGCTTGCCAATTCATCGTGCTCTGCTTGTGAAAGTAAATCGGCTGCAACAAAGCTCGGTGGGGCAGTCTGATCTGCAACAATGCAGATTTCACTAGGTCCTGCAATCATATCAATCGCTACATCCCCATAAACCCATTTTTTTGCTCTTGCCACAAAGGCATTTCCGGGACCAACAATTTTGGCGACCTTTTCAATTGTTTCTGTCCCATAGGCCAATGCAGCAATAGCTTGTGCCCCACCAACCTTATAAATCGTGTCAACCCCCACAAGCTGTGCAGCAACAAGTACGTGAGGATTAATCTTTCCATTCGCTTGTGGAGGTGTTGTAAGTACGATTTTCTCTACACCAGCAATTTTGGCGGGGATGACATCCATTAACACCGTGGAAGGATAGGCTGCTTTTCCCCCTGGAACATACACACCAACTTTTTCAATCGGGGTTACCTTTTGGCCGAGTAAGATACCAGGTGCTTTATTCACAAACCAGGATTGTTCCTTTTGTTCTTTATGAAATGCTTCAATATTTTCCTTGGCTTGCTTTAAAGCATCAAGAAATCCAGCATCTACTTGTTTTTTTGCCTCCAGTAATTCCTCCTCAGATACGATGAGGGAATCTAATACTACATGGTCAAATTTATTCGTGTATCGATATAATGCTTCATCTCCATCTTTTCGAACCCCGCTAATAATTTCTAGCACATCTTGGTCAAGCTCTTGTTCCTTCAGCTGATCTGAAGTACTAGCTTTATAAACCTGTAAAAATTCCTCTTTTGTTTGTATGTTCATTGCTACCCCTCCAATGCTGACTTTAACTGGGAGATAAATTGCTGTACTTCGGTTGATTTTGTTGCAAAGCTCGCTTTATTAACAATTAATCTCGTACTAATAGGTTCAATATTCTCAAGAACGGTTAGTCCGTTTTCTTTTAATGTGTTTCCAGTTTCTACAATATCAACAATCAAATCGGCAAGCCCGATTAGTGGAGCCAATTCAACAGATCCGTTTAGCTTAACAATTTCAATTGCTTCGCCCTTTTTATCGAAATGTTTCTGTGCAATGGCTGGATATTTTGTTGCAATTGTCAGCAGTTGTCCTTTTTCAGGGGTATAATTCTTTTTTCCTGCGACTGCAAATTTACATTTCCCAATTTTTAAATCCAGTAGTTCATAAACATCTGCTTTGGATTCAAGGATATTATCTTTGCCGACAATTCCAATATCAGCAGCCCCTTTTTCGACGTAGGTCGGGACGTCAATTGCTTTAACGAAAAGAAGTTTAATCGATCTGTCATTGTTATAAAAAACAAGCTTTCTACTATCCTCGTGAAAATCATTAAATTGTACGTCCGTCTTTTCCAATAGGGCAATCGTGCTTTTAGCTGGACGTCCTTTAGCAAGTGCCAATGTTATAGGTTGCAATTAGAAGCCCTCCTTGTGAGCCTGAAGCAGCGTAACGAGTTCATCTGCTTTTGAAAATGTCTGTTTGATTTGTTCGTTGGAAAAAAGGTTTTGTTCTTTTTCGAAGCGGATTATCGAATTAGAAGAAATGGGATTTCTATTACTTGGATCATTCCGAAAACTTAAAACCTGATATCCCTTATTTCTTAGTTCAAATGCAGCTGTTAAAGCTTCTCGCTGTTTTTCTTTTGTATAATAAATGACTGTATCTACTAGAGCTTTAGGAGCTTTTGCCAATCTTTGCTCTAAAATTGCTTGAATAAGTAAATCTACTTCAAATGCGAAACCGATCGCAGGCATTACGCTGTCTAGTTGTTTTCCTAAATGATCATATCTCCCACCCATTAATACAGGCTGACCAATTCGGTCGACAAATCCTTGAAAGATGATGCCGGTATAGTAATTCATATTATTAATTAATCCGAGATTAATAGCGACATAATCCTCAACACCGTAGTCCTTAATTAATGCAAATACGTCAATTAAATTTTGCAAAACATGCTGCATATGGGCGCTGCGAATAATCTTTTCTGCTTGCTGAATAACTTGAAGCGGATCCCCGTATAGAAGAGGAATCGATTGGATTGCTTTCTTTAATTCTTCTTCAATCGCCATTCCTTCAAGGAATAATTCCATATCCGCTATATTTTTTGATTGAATTAGGGCCTGTAGTTGCCCTAAGTCTTGTTCGGAGAGTTCGGCTTGTTGGATAAGCTCCTTAAAGAATCCCGCATGCCCAATTTCAATTTTGAAATTTTTAAAGCCTAAATCTTTTAATGTATGGATGGCTAGCATGATAATTTCTGCGTCTTCCTCAGGTGTATTCTCCCCGAAAAATTCAACGCCTGCTTGTGTGCTTTCTTTTTGATTTGGCATCTCCTGTGATTGACGAAATACATCCATTACATAGAAAAGCCGTTGCCAGAAGGTATTATTTGCTTGGTTTACTGCTGCCATCATCCGGGTAATTGGAATGGTAACATCTGGACGTAAGACGAGGATTTTCCCTGTCGTATCAATGACTTTAATCATGTCATCTTTTTTTACCGTACCAGTAATGTTCGAATACATCTCATAGTTTTCAAAGGCTTTCGTCCGTACTTGTTTATAGCCATAGGTAGTAAAGCGATTTTTCAATGTTGCAATAAGATTATCTCTTACTTGAAAATCTTCTACATGCTTATTTCGGCCGTTCAGCGTGTATCGTTGCATCTATAAAACTCCTTTTTAACTTTAATACTTTATCGCTTTAACTAAGTAAAGTTATATAGTATTATAATTAGTATATTCATAAAAGTCAACACCAAATAAAAGCAGAAGCATCTGGTTAGCAAATGGGGAGTCCGCTAAAGCTTCAGCACTGGAACTGACGAAAAAACAGGAGATGATAAAATGTTTGATTACCACATTCATAGTGATTTTTCAGCAGATTGTAAGACGCCGATGGAAACTACGATTGAAAAAGCGATCAGTATCGGCCTTGAAGAAATTTGTTTTACCGAACATATTGATTATGATTATCCAGATAAGGATTGGATATTTGAGTTTGACTTGAAACAGTACGATAAGAGAATAAAACATTTGCAGCAAAAATACAGCAAGCAGATTCGCATTAAAAAAGGTGTAGAAATTGGTGTGCAACCGCACTTGTTAGCGCGATATGAAAGATTAATGCAAGATGAAGTGTTTGATTTTGTTATTTGCTCCATGCATGCAACTGCTGGCATGGACCTTCATTCCGGAGAATTCTTTAAGAGAAAAACAGTTGATGAAGCATTTCAAATGTATTATGAAGAATTACTTGCATGCATTAGCAAATTTAAAAGCTTTAGTATTCTTGGTCATATTGATCTTGTTAAACGATATACGGAAGAAAAGAGTACGAATCATTTCCACGAGATTTTAGAAGTCATTTTTAAAGAAATTATTCCAGCTGGGAAAGGAATTGAATTAAATACGTCAGGCTATCGCTATGGTTTAGAAAGTGGGATGCCAAGCACTGATATTTTAAAATTATATAAGGAATGTGGGGGAGAAATCATTACGGTTGGATCGGACTCTCATGTGGAAACAACATTAGCATATCAATTTAAGGACGCGTTTGAGTTGCTAGACACTATCGGCTTTAAACACATTGCGACATTTGAAGATGGAAAGCCAGTATTTCATCCGGTTGCAAGCCTCATTAAATAGATAAGAAATTTCTATGAATTTTTACGTGTTGAGGCGATTGTAGGGGTGTGAGATGGTATAATAATGGTGTTCAATTAACATATGTAGCTGGTGGTTGTTTATGAAATCTATTAAAAAAATGTTTTTAATAATTGCAGGCACTATTTCATTAGTGCTTGGTGTGTTGGGGATAATGCTGCCATTATTGCCGACAACACCATTTCTTTTGCTTTCAGCTGCTTGTTATGTTCGGAGCTCTGATAAATTATATCAATGGTTAATCACGAATAAATATGTCGGCTCTTATATATTGAATTATCGTGAGGGAAAAGGGATACCATTAAAAGCTAAGATTGTTAGCGTTAGTCTATTATGGGTTTCGATGCTGTATACGATTGCGTTTGTGATTCCTTTAGTAATGGTAAAAATTCTGTTATTCCTAATTGGTTCTTATTTTACATGGTTTATTCTGAAACAGAAAACACTAAGGAAAAGTATGCAGGTGAGGTAATGTATTTTATTAAAAAACATAAGGTAAAAATAACAATGGTATTGGTATTAATTGTCGGGTATATCACGTATATTTCGATGCCTAATAAGGCGAAGTCTGAGCATTATACTGGTGATCCAACCGTGTTTATTCATGGTTATAAAGGTACGAAGAATTCCTTCGGCTATATGCTTGATCGTTTCGAGCATGAATACGGCTGGGGGAATAAAGGGTTTATCTATTACGTTACTAAAGAAGGACGAATCCGTGATTACAATTTAAACAAAGGAAGGTATGCTCCTACGTTTATTCAAATTATTTTAGAAGATAATCGGGCAAGTTTCGCTGATAGTGCTGAGTGGATATCAGCAGTTCTATTGCAAATGAAGGAAAAATACAAAGTTGATTCTGTAAATATTGTAGGACACTCAATGGGTGGAATACTTGCGCTTAAATATACAATGGAATATGCAGGTAATGGTTATCCAGAAGTGAATAAGCTTGTTTCCATTGGGAGTCCGTTTGACGGCATTTATAGTGAAGCATATTTCCAAATTCATAAAGATGCTGCAGCTGAGGATCTAAAGCCGGATTCGCTGGCATTTCAACTGCTGCGGGAAAGTTCATTTCCTGAAGGTGTTCAGGCACTGAATATTGGGAGTACTGGTGATGCTGTTGCACTCCCAGAAAGTGTGCAGGCTTTACGAATGACTGTACCAAGTGACCAATTACAGGAAATTATAATTGAAGATCATACACTAGGCCATAGTGCATTACACGAGAGTATGGAAGTAGATAAAATGATTTATTCATTTTTGTGGCAAGATGAAGGACAATAACTTACAATGGATAAAGATTGTTTGTGAAAAGTCACCATGTATTTAATTGGTGATTTTTTAAGCAGATAGTGAACAATAATAACTTTCTATCTGCGTCCACGTAATAGCATTCACTATGGGAGGCTTGGTGAATGTAATTTTTCCTAAATAGCCTTCCCGAAAAAATGATAACTTGTTAAAGGAATGATAGGTGTGGCAATGAATCATCATCTGTACGAAAAACTAATAGCATTAACATCTGAGCGTAATGTGATGGTGAACGAACACTTGAAAAATCATACGTATACCCGTTTAGGTGGGCAGGCAGATTTTTATGTAACGCCGGAAACATATGAACAAGTACAGCAGATTATTAAGTTAGCAAATCAAGAAAATATAGCTTTTACGATGCTTGGAAATGGCTCCAATCTAATTGTGAAAGATGGTGGGATTCGTGGCATCGTCATGAATCTGCAAAAACTTTCTGCGATAAAAACAGATAGCAACAGGATGATCGCTCAAAGCGGTGCGCGAATTATTGATGTTTCACGAGAGGCATTAAAAGAAGAGCTAACTGGCTTGGAATTTGCGTGTGGTATACCTGGATCTGTTGGTGGTGCATTATATATGAATGCCGGAGCGTATGGCGGTGAAATCAAGGATGTACTAACAAGTACGTTGGTCGTTAACCGAGAAGGAGAGCTTCTCACATTAACTGCAGAGCAATTGGATTTAGATTACCGTACAAGTAATATACCGGAACATGGGTACATCGTTTTGGAAGCAACCTTTACTTTAAAAGCCGGTGATCCAAAAGCGATTAAGGAAGTAATGGATGATTTAACATACAAACGTGAGTCAAAGCAACCATTAGAATACCCATCCTGTGGAAGTGTATTTAAACGTCCGCCAGGCCATTTTGCTGGAAAATTAATCCAAGACAGTGACCTTCAAGGAAAGCAAATTGGCGGTGCGCAAGTCTCGCTCAAGCATGCGGGCTTCATTGTTAATAAAGAGAATGCAACAGCAAAAGAATATATTGAACTGATCCATTATGTACAGAAAACCGTAAAAGAGAAATTTAAAGTCAATCTAGAACGGGAAGTAAGAATAATTGGTGAGGATCCAGTAGAATAAAGCTAAGCTGTAATCATCGGGTGGTTGCAGCTTTTCTTATGTCTTGAACAATCTCTCTGCCCGAACAGCTATGACACCAAAACCCGAAATAAAACACCTACCTGCACAGCTATGACACTAAAACCCAAATTAAAGCACCTACCTGCACAGCTATGACACTAAAACCCAAATTAAAGCACCTACCTGCACAAATATGACACCAAAACCCAAATTAAAACACCTACCTGCACAACTATGACACCAAAACCCAAATTAAAACACCTACCCGTACAGCTATGACACCAACCTCAAAAAAACAGCCTCTCCACACACTCACAATATCCAAATCAAATTTAAAAGGTATTACCCCAACCGAACGGAGTAATACCTTTAATCTATCCTCTAAACCGGCGCAAGAATCCTTGCAATCTTTCATTCTCAGAATGCTCGATAACCTCGCTTGCCGTTCCTTGCTCTGCAATAACACCTTCATCAAGAAACAGCACTTTATCTGCGATATCAAGAGCAAAGTCCATTTCGTGTGTAACAAGCACCATTGCCATATCCTCATGTTTCGCAAGATCACGTATAACCTCAAGCACTTCGCCGACCAGCTCTGGGTCAAGTGCTGATGTTACTTCATCAAATAACATAATCTTCGGCCGCATGACAAGTGCGCGGGCCATAGCGACACGCTGTTTTTGCCCGCCGGAAAGCTGATTTGGATAGCTATCCAATTTGTCCCCAAGCCCCACACGTTCAAGCATTTTAACAGAGCGATCGCGAGCCTCTTCTTTATTTTCTTTTTTTACATGAATCGGAGCTGTCATGCAGTTCTCTAAGATTGTCATATGCGGGAAAAGGTTAAAATGCTGGAATACCATTCCGATATCTCCACGAACTTCTCTTAAATGCTTTTCATTCGCTTTTACCATCTTCTCTTTCTTTTTCATCTTCCACAGATTTTTACCATCCACAATAATATCACCAGAGGATGGCTCCTCCAATGTCATCAGCATGCGTATGATTGTTGTTTTTCCAGACCCACTTGGCCCGATAACAGCTACTTTTTCAGCTGGCTTTATATCTAAATTAATCCCTTTTAAAACGTCAAAATCACCAAAGGATTTATGCACATCCTGGAATCTCACGATAGGTTCAGTCATAAAGTCATTACTCCTCTTCTGTACATACTATTTAATCGCTGCATTTTTATCAAAACGTGCATTCATTTTAACTTCTAATTTCTTAATCAGTACCGCAGATGGATAGCTCAGTACTAAAAATATAATTCCAACAATAGTTAGTGGTTCTAGATACGACCAGTTTTGAGCGCCATAACTATTTGCCATTAACATTATACCAGCAACTGTTATTGTGGAAGCAAGTGGAACCTCTTTAAACATAATAATGAAATAGTTACCGAGCATTGGAATTGTTGGTGGTATCGCCTGCGGTAAAATGATTTTCCTCCACTTATCAATGGTAGAAAAGTTCAACGCTTTGGATGCCTCCCATTGCCCCTTATCGATACTTTCAATACCGGAACGATAGATTTCTCCGATGTATGTACTGAAATGTATGCCAAGACCAAGTACAGCACTTGTAAAAGGACTTAATGTGACGCCAATCCCTGGAATCATTGGCCATGCATAGAAAAGGAAGAATAGCTGAACGAGTGGGGGAGTAGAACGAATAAATTCCATGACCCAAGTAACCACCCAATTGAAAAATTTATTCGGCACCTTTCTGAGAAATGTCCATACAAAACCGAGTAGGAGTGCGAATAAATAACACGTAATCGTTAAGCTGACTGTAATCCATAGCCCTTGCAATACAAAGGGGAGGGCGTCCATAAATGTTTCCCAGCTCCAGTTATTATTCATCCGTTAGCAACTCCTTTCTTAGAGATATGTTCACCTTTTCTTGTCAGCCAAATAAGTGGAAGCGCAAGAATAAAGTAGAATACAAGAACTAATAAGTAAACAATTGGTGCTTGCGACAAGTTCGAGCTTCGGAGAATGTCGCCGTAATATAAAATGTCCGTCATCCCAATTAAGGAAACTAATGAAGTTCCTTTTAGCATTTGAATGGTATAGTTACCGAATTCAGGAAGCATCATCCGGACTGCTTGCGGGAAAATAACAAGCCGCATGCGTTGAAAGCGTGACATGTTTAGAGCTGTTGCTGCTTCAGATTGACCTTGTGCAACAGAAAGAATCGATCCACGAACAACCTCCGAAAGATACGCACCGTAATTTAATCCAATTGCAATTACACCCGTCCACCAGTTGGAACCTAGCTGAATGCCAAATAGCATTGGGATGGCGTAGTAAAGCCAGAATAACTGAACAATTAAGGAAGTACCTCGAAAAACTTCCACATAAAATCCTGTGAATTTGCGGATGATGATGTTCCCGGAAAGACGGCATAACCCAGCAATAAAAGCCATTAAATATGCTAGAATAGCTGAAGCAAGAAGGACGGTGATTGTTACATGAAGTCCTCTTGCAAGCTGTGGGAAAATCTCTATGATCGCATTCATTATAATCACTCCTTCAAGTTTCGGTTTTGGTTCCGAATAGAATTCTAGATTAAACATTTTTTGCAACCTGCTTAGGAAATACAAAGGGCCTGCTTCCCCGGGACCAGGGAATCAGACCCTATGGAGTCATCCTTTATCACGCATGAACGGCTGTAAGACTCGATCATTAAATTAAACATGAGAAAGGCAAAAGCATAAAGCTGAGGGATAAAACATCCCATAAATTCCTGATTCTGTTCCATTAGCACCTAGTGGGGAAGAAAGGAACTTTCCACTGAATGAAATATCACATTATAATATAATATATGTTTATACTTCCCCGTTACAAACTTCCTCTGTTGTCACTTCATCTACTGGCACAAAATTACTTTCGCTGCTAAAGCCATTTTCATCTAACAGATCCGCAATTGTACCATCTTCCTTTAATTCTGCTAATTTTTCATTGTATGCATCACGTAAATCCGCATCATTTAGGTTAAATGCTTCTGCACCATAGCTTGGTACGCCCTTAATATCTGGCTGCTCAAAGGATTCAACAAATTCAAGTGCATCTGTATTTGCCGATTCAAGCGCCATTTTAACTGTCATCTCAGTTCCGGTTGTAGCATCTGCCCGGCCAGACTGTACGGCTGAGAAGGTTGCAGGAATATCAGGTGCGGTAACAATTTGACTAGGATCTACACCTTCTTCTTGTAAAAATCCAATTTCTGTAGCACCTTCCATTACAACAACGGTTGCATCTGGATTATCAGCAATATCTTTATAGCTTTCTAAGCCCAGTGGATTACCAGCTTCTACAATTAACCCTTCTCCATATTGCATTGTCGGTTCACTAAAAGCTGCATTTTCACATCGATCTGGCTGAATCGCCATTCCTGCTGTAATAACGTCAAATTGTCCGGCTTGAAGTCCTGGAATTAATTGACTCCAATCAGATAGCTGGGATTCAACTGTATCAATTCCAAGCTCTGCAAAAACAGTTTCTGCAATAGCAACAGCTGCGCCTTTTAGTTCTCCGTTTTCTTCATACGCATATGGAGCTTCGTTGGCAAAGCCAATCGTAACTGTTCCTGATTCTTGTAATTGTTCTAGCTTGCTTCCATTTCCGTTAGCTGTATCATCTGATCCACATGCAGCTAAGAGTATAAGCATGAAAGCAAAAAATAATATAAAGCCTGTTTTTTTCAAAATGAAAAGACCTCCCTGTTTAATATAAAACCCAATTATTGTTTTTTTGCTTGGTGATATAGGACTAGATGTATATCACCGTATACATGAAAAAGGGGTTTTTTTCCGCATTCATATTTATAATGTTATAGATTTATTAATTTTCATTCAAATGCTGTATATTTAGATTATTTATAATTAACCGTTATATTTCGTGCTTATATTATGTAGGCTCTCTAATACAGAAAGATGCTTGGAAATAAGCCCAAATACTCTTCAATGCCCAAGATTTCATAAATGTAGTAAAGCGGAAAGGATTATTAAAAAAACCTATACTATGGCTTTATACCCTATTTGCACGAAACTATTGAACTAGTTAGGTTA
The DNA here is from genome assembly GCF_037983385.1 of Oceanobacillus sp. FSL K6-0127. Taxonomy (NCBI): domain Bacteria; kingdom Bacillati; phylum Bacillota; class Bacilli; order Caryophanales; family Bacillaceae; genus Oceanobacillus; species Oceanobacillus sp. FSL K6-0127. The sequence goes on from NZ_CP150287.1 coordinate 1,216,210, forward strand.
GTGGGTTAATCTAGAAGTAATTTAAAGGAATATTAAAGCATAATGAATAGAAATAAGGAATAAAGAGAGGTTTTATAAGGTGGGAACGTACGTAGTTGTTGGTGTAGTGTCTGTAGTAGTTGTTGTGCTTGTCGTATGGCTTTCACTTGTAACGCTGTCTAAAGGCTATGGATATAAGCATTCGGTGGATCCAAAACCTGAAGATACAGAAAATGATCAGATAAAACAGGATGAATAGTCAACGAAAAAGGGTCACACAAATGTGCGACCTTTTTTCGTTACTGGAAACTAAACGACTATATGAAGCCTTTAGGCTATAAATTTCGGCAGGGAGTTTTCACTTAACTCTTTTCTCACTCTCGTAATATGCTCTTCCATCAGTGATTTGGCTAATATATCATCACCTGATGCAATTGCAAGATAGATTTCTTTATGTTCATTAAATGTTTCTTCGTATCGATCAGCATCTTTAAAGCGATTTTGTCTTGTCGTACGAATGGTTTCTTCCATTTGTTTAATTAGAGTTTGTGCGAGGTGGATTAAAATAGAATTATGCGATGCAGCCACGATATACATATGAAAATGCAAATCTGCCTGCACCCCAATTTCTGTTTCATCAATGGTAACAGCCATCTGTTCCAAAGCCTTACGGATGTTGTTAAGATCCTCTCCCGTGGCTCGCTTTGCTGCGAGTGAGACTGCCTCAATTTCTAATGCCCGGCGAACTTCCAGCATCTCAAATATCAAGTGATTTTCAGCTGTCACTACTTTCTCGAAAAGCTCATCAAGGATTAATTGTGCGTCTGATTGCTTAACATAACTTCCGCCGCCTCGCTTGATTTCAATAATATCTTTTAACGCTAAAATTTGTAATGCTTCTCGAACTGAGTTTCTGCTGACACCAAAAAGTCTTGCTAATTCACGTTCAGATGGTAGCTTATCACCTGTTTCCAAATGATTCTTTAGAAAATTTCCTACTATTTTCTCTAAAACAATCTCTGCTGTTTTTCGCTTATCCGAGACCACAATCCTCCCGCCTTCCAATAATCACTTAAAGTTTAAAAAATATAAAGTTATTTTCTGAAATATCATTGAATTAATGTTGGAAATCATTATAATAGACTTAATAAACTGGTTGTTCCAATATTAACACAAATTAGATAAAAAATAAATTGGTGCTACCAATTAAAAGCTGGAAGGAGCAGGGGAATGGAAAAAGTTATCCAGGCATTAAAAGCAAAATTAGCAGAAGAACAAATTTCAACGAATGAAACTGTTAGAGAGTTGCACAGCAAGGACGAAACATATCATCAAACAAGTCTTCCTGATGTTGTGGTTTTTCCAAAAACAACAGAGGATGTGAGTTATATTATGAAGGTGTCGCAGGAATTTAAGACACCAATAACCCCCTTTGGAGTTGGGTCAAGCTTAGAAGGACATGTGATTCCTTATCAGAAAGGCATCGTTGTTGATTTTTCCTTCATGAATAAGATTATCGAAATCAAACAAGAGGACTTGCTTGTAACGGTTCAGCCTGGTGTCACAAGAGAACAGTTGAATAAAGAACTTAAAAAATATGGTTTATTTTTCACTGTGGACCCTGGTGCAAATGCAACACTAGGTGGTATGGCAGCAACTAACGCCAGTGGAACAACTACTGTGAAATATGGAGTTATGCGTGACCAGGTGCGGAACTTAGAAGTTGTTCTCGCTGATGGGAGTGTCATACAAACTGGCAGCTTAGCAGCAAAATCTGCATCTGGTTATCATTTAAACGGGCTGTTTGTTGGTTCAGAGGGAACACTTGGATGTTTTACAGAATTAACATTGCAAGTATATGGTATTCCAGAGCATGTTGTTGCAGCTCGCGCAACCTTCCCAAGCCTTACACAAGCAATTCAAGCCGTTACATCAATTTTGCAAGCAGGTATTCCAATTGCAAGGGTCGAATTTGTGGATGAAGCTTCGATTATACAAATCAATACGTTCAGTGAAACAGATTATCCAGTAAAACCAACCCTCTTTTTAGAATTCCATGGTAATGAAGCTGGGCTAAATGCAGATGTTGCATTTACAAAAGAAATTATGCAGGACCACGCTTGTGATAATTTTACTTCCGAAACCGATAATGCAGCGCGTAATCATCTATGGGATGCACGACATAACTTAGCGTATGCCTATATTCATGGTCATGCTGGCAAAAAAATGATGCTTACCGATGTAGCAGTGCCGATTTCTGAATTAGCAAATTCCGTCATCTACGCTCGAAAAGAGCTGGATAAGCTAGGAGTTCCAGGTGGTATCCTAGGACATGTAGGTGATGGTAACTTTCATTGTCTCATCATGATTGATATGGCAAATGCTGAAGAAATTAAAAGAGCAAATGAATTTAATAAGAACGTGGTTCTGTATGCCTTAGAGCGTGGGGGAACTTGTACGGGTGAACATGGTGTAGGAGTTGGGAAGATGCCATATCAGCGTCAAGAGCATGGAGCTGCCCTCGATATAATGAAGCAAATCAAAAAGGCATTAGATCCAAATAACCTATTAAATCCCAATAAAATCGTAGAAATAGAAGAGGAGACCTTGAATGAAATTTATTGAAAAAATAAGTGCGTTAGCAGGAAAATACTTTGCTGTTTTAGTTATTCTTGCTGCTGTCGTTGCATTCTTATATCCTCCAGCTTTTCTTATCTTCGGCGGTTATATAACGATTTTGCTTGGGGTTGTTATGTTCGGGATGGGATTAACATTAAAGCCTGTAGATTTTAAATTAGTATTTACAAAACCGATACCAGTAATCATTGGGATATGTGCGCAGTATACGATCATGCCGCTTGTTGCTTTTGCACTTGCTTATTTACTAAGGCTTCCTCCAGAGCTTGCAGCTGGGCTAGTGTTATTGGGCTCTGTTCCAGGTGGGACGGCATCCAATGTAATGGTGTATTTAGCAAGAGGAAATGTTGCGTTATCAGTTGCAATGACTTCTCTTTCAACAATGATGGCACCTATCATGACGCCATTGCTTATCTATTTATTAGCTGGACAATGGTTACCAGTTGATCCAGTTGCAATGTTTATGTCGATCATTCAGGTTATCATTATTCCTATCATTCTAGGATTCTTGATACAGAAATTTTTCCCTGTTGCTGTTGAAAAAGGTGTAACGGTTGTTCCTCTTATTTCAGTAGCTGCAATTTTGATTATTGTGGCAGCGGTTACAGCAGCTAATGCTGGAAATGTTGTGGCAGCAGGGTTCCTAGTGTTTATCGCTGTTTTCCTCCATAATGGCTTTGGTTTATTGCTAGGCTATTTAGTTGCTTTAATGATGGGATTGGGAGAAAACGAACGAAGAGCTATTTCCATTGAAATAGGTATGCAGAACTCAGGCTTGGGTGTTGCCCTTGCAACAGCACACTTCAGTCCTCTTGCGGCACTTCCGAGTGTATGGGGCGCAATCTGGCATAATATTTCTGGACCAATCCTAGCAACTTACTGGGCAAATAAATCGATTCCAGAAAATGATGAGAAGATTAAAAAGGTGATGTAATAAGCTTTTAATCTTCTGTTACTATATTCTTCTATGAACAAATGATAGGATTAGGGTAACTAGCAGGGTATCATAAATGGAAAAATGGACGCCTTTGTCCATTTTTCTTAATTCACCGTTTTCCCGTGTGGCTAAGCCAAAAAATTATCACAACCATATCAAATAATAATAGTAATTCAGACGGGTTACGGGTTACTCATCAGATAAATTGTCTTCTGGAGGTCGGTAGCCTCTCTGTAATTCGCTAAGACTTAACCCGAACGTCATTTGCAGGTGTGGGTAATCTTTAAAATTACTCCAATCACCACCCCAATCAAACCCCAGCTCTTTTGCAATATCAGCAACCTCAAACCAATCGGAATGACCATTGTTATTCCCATCATAGTGAATGTCCCAGATAATTTCACCATTTTGATTCCGTAGTGCATAATCAATTGCAAGCCCATAATTGTGATAGGATTGCCCGCCTTGTGCATTTGTTATAATATCCCCAGGCTTTGTTCTGCCTTGTTCATAAAGAGAATCCTGTTGCTCAAATGAACGGAATCCTTGGGTAATGATGACATCAATCCCAACGGATGCAGCGATTTCAATAAGGTCATTCTGATTTTCCTCAACGATTGGATGTAATCCGTCTGGAAGGGGCGCATCTTCATCAATATATAAACGATGCTCACCACTCCACTCGTTATAAACATAAAATAGAAGAACTAGAAAAAGTATGATTATAATCCATGATACAATTGTTGCGTTCCATCGTTTCATTTTTATAAAACTTCCTTTCGAGTATCGGCATTTTTAACACAATGCCAGTACTCACTGTAAGGCAGAATGAATAGTTTATTTTAACACGTATTAACGGGACTGTAATACTTCCACTTTTATATGTGAGGGAATCAAAAAGCCTAAGCAATCCATAAATACTGTTCAAGGTTCTGCAGATCTCTTGTGTGATGCTATTATTCCGTGGAGAAGGAAAACCTCCACTGATGAAGTTCCACTTTATCATAACTCAACCCTCAAACCAATAACATGAATTCTAATAACAAAAGGATTTAATCAAAACTGCGATTATAAAGATTATTTTGATATAATAAAGGTGCTTTTATAACATTTTTAGTGAAATTAAGTGACATCCTTCAGCTGGAATGAAAGGGGAATGCATATGTATTTTTTGATTGCCGGAATTATTGGCTACTTGTTTGGGTGCCTTCACGGGTCTCAGTTAGTTGGGAAAATTAAAAACGTAGACATCAAAAACAGTGGTGTGAAAAATGCTGGTGCTTCAAATACGACCATAATATTAGGATGGAAATATGGTATTCTGGTAGCACTTATCGACATATTTAAAGCTACTTTAGCTATTTTACTCGTACTATTCATCATAACGGAGAATGGAATTACAGGGGATTGGAAATATCTATTAATCTATACGACCGTATTTTTTGTGATTATTGGGCATAATTATCCAATTACGATGAAGTTCAGTGGTGGGAAAGGGACTGCCTCACTGGTAGGTGCACTTATCGCAATTGATTGGAAAATAGCACTTATCGGGATAGCAATATTACTTATCTTTACATTTGCAACCGACTACCTCGTAATTGGTGTTCTTTGTATGTATCTATCATTCCTGATCACGACCTTTCTGTTTTTTGGAATCGAACCAACATGGATTGTTATTTTACTTTCTGTCTTGAGTATTATGAAACATATGGAGAATTATAAACGTATTATGAGAAAAGAAGAGACAAAGCTATCGAGTATGATTCGTAAAAATGTCTCTTAAATGAATTAATAAATGGAGGAAATCATGTTAGACATTCTAATTTGGATTGTTATTGCAGGTTTATTTATCCTAAGCTTTGCAGGAATTATTTTTCCGATTGTACCATCTGTACTTGTGCTATGGGGTGGTTTTTTACTGTATCACTTTGTGTTGAATAGTGAAGAGCTGAATTTGATTTTCTGGATTGTTATGATTGTCTTTACCGTGCTACTAATTGTAGCGGATATCATTGCAAATAGTTATTTTGTAAAAAAATTCGGTGGCAGTAAATCTGGAGAACGCGGTGCCGCAATCGCAGTAATTGTTGGGTCATTTATTACACCGCCATTCGGGATTATTTACGTTCCTTTTATTACAGTATTTCTTATTGAAATGGTGCAAAGGCGAACAGCAAAAGAAGCGTTCCGTGCATCCATTGGTTCACTTCTCGGATTTTTAGGGGGATCAGTTGCGAAAGTTGTCATTCAAATTGTTATGATTATTTGGTTTTTTATTTTAGTGTTGTTTTAAGCAGAAAATATAGTAAAACCTTTTTGTGCCGGATTTTTTATTATCGTAGTTAGGAGCAATGAAGAATTATGAACTATCCAGTAAGAGTAATGACAATTGCCGGTTCTGCAGCAGGAGGTAGTGCTGGGATTCAGGCCGATTTAAAAACATTTGAAGAATTAGACGTATATGGAATGAGCATTATAACAGCGATAGTTGGGCGTCACCCGGAAACGAATAAAAATGTCCATCTCCAATCCGTTGAAGCGATTGAAGCGCAGTTTTCGACAGCGATAAACCAGGTTGGTGCAGATGGCGTTAAAACTGGAATGTTATTTTCAAAAGAGGTAATCGAGGTTGTTGCACGGCTGATTCGAAAAGAAGAAATTCAGACAGTCGTTGTGGACCCGGTTATGATTGGGAAAATGAACTCCAAATTATTAAAAGACGACGCGATTGAGGAATTGGTTCATCAATTAATACCGATGGCAACGATTATCACACCGAATGTGCCCGAGGCTTCCATTCTTTTAGGTGGAAGAGAATTAAATACAGTTGAGGATTTAAAGCAAGCTGCAATTGACTTACACAAGCTAGGGGCAAAAAGTGTCCTCGTAAAGGGTGGAAGACTGGAAGGGCCAGCAGTTGATGTGCTGTTTAATGGAACTGCATTAACGACCTTTACAGCACCACGAATTGATACGGTAAATACAAGCGGAGCAGGATGCACGTATTCCGCAGCGATTACAGCGAATTTAACAAAAGGACAAGCCGTAGCAGAAGCAGTTGGTTTGGCAAAAAGCTTTGTTACAACAGCGATAGAGCATGGTTTTTCCTATACAGATATTGTAGGGCCAACTTTTCATGCTGCATCGCGTAAATTTGGAGAAGCACACCCAATTAAAATCGAAACATTAACATGAAAAGGGGAATAAAACATGGTAAAACGTGCATTGATTAATGTCGATTATACAAATGATTTTGTTGCAGCAGATGGCGCACTTACAGCAGGTGAACCCGGACAAGCTATTGAAGAGAAGATAGTGGCATTGACAGAGGAGTTTATCCAAGCAGATGATTATGTTGTTTTTGCAATTGATATCCATCATGAAGGGGACAGGTTGCATCCGGAAACTACTCTTTTCCCAGCCCATAATATTGCTGAGACTCCAGGACGCAATCTATACGGAAGGCTTGCAGATGTATATGAAAAAAGCAAAAATAACGTAAATGTTTATTATATGGATAAGACGCGTTATAGTGCATTTGCTGGAACTGATCTGGAAATAAAGCTTCGTGAGCGCGGCATTGGAGAAATCCATATTGTTGGTGTATGCACGGATATTTGTGTCTTGCATACAGCGGTTGATGCATATAACAAAGGGTTTAACATTGTTATTCATCAGGATGCGGTGGCAAGCTTTAATCAGGAAGGACATGATTGGGCTTTGGGGCATTTTATCAATACATTAGGTGCAAAAGTGGTATAGTTCGTTGGAGAGGAGGGGGAATCAGATGCAGGAGCTATTTCGAGAAAACACATTTGGAGAGTATAAAGTAAGGAAAGCAACGAATGAAGATGCAGAGGCGGTTATTCAACTATTGCAAGATGCCGCTCGTTGGTTAGAAGGTAAAGGTATATCCCAATGGGAATATTTGCGAAATGGCGGAGAAACTGCCGAGATTAAACAAGGAATTTTAGTTGGTACAACCTATATCGTTGAGCGTAAAAAGGAATTGGCTGCAACCCTGAATCTGTCAGATGTACAAAATGAATGGGATATGGAGCTGTGGGGAAAATGTCAGGAGCATAGTTTTTACATTCATCGACTAGCAGTGGCACAAGCGTTTCGCAAGCAGCAAATTGGCAGGAAGTTACTCGATTGGATCGATCAAAATATCCGATTGGAAAAAGGTAGGATTCGTTTAGACTGTGTGGCTGATAATCCAGCTTTGAACAAATTTTATCAACAAGCAGGCTATACGTTAATGGACGTTGTAGCAAATGGAGAGGATATGTTTTCTCTCTATGAGAAGTTGATTACCAGTAAACCTTGACTTTATAATTTCATACCTATATATTAAATATGAAATACATGAAACGTTGATGAGGATTAGTACAATTGGCTTGTCTTTCCAAGAGAGGAAATGGATGGTGTGAATTTCCGTAAGACGCAATTGGAACCTGCCTCAGAGTTCGCCATCAGAAAGGCAAAGACTAGAAGATGTGCGCGGTTTATAACCGTTATCAAGTGAAGTGTGCAAAGGGGGAGTCCCCGTGCAAACAAGGGTGGTACCACCAAGCCTCGGTCCCTTTTTCGGATGGAGGATTTTTTGTATTTAAGAGGCTGTTCAAAAAGTCTGCTGAAAATGACGCATCGAGAACAGAAGACCTTCGACTAAAAACTGACATGTCCTGTTTCGAACGTCGAAGTCACCACTTCCAGGCTGTGGAAGTACGATACGAGGAGCTATGCTCGAATTTCGACGCACAGGATATGCTAGTATCGGCGTTGCAAAAGGACGTTGCGATCTTAGCCGACCTCAGTCTTTTTCATCCACCTTTTTGAAGCCTATTTAGTAAAGTAAATATTTATCATAATGAGGTGTTACGTATGGGTAAAAAAAATAAGCAGTTTGTTGAGAAAGTAACTGCAATGGAAGACGACTTCGCGCAATGGTATACCGATGTCGTAAAACAAGCAGAATTAGTTGATTATGGGCAAGTACGTGGAACGATGATTATTAAGCCATATGGCTATGCAATCTGGGAAAATATTAAGGATGAATTGGATCGTATGTTTAAGGAAACAGGACATTCGAATGTTGCTTTTCCCTTATTCATTCCTGAAAGCCTATTGCAAAAGGAAAAAGATCATGTCGAAGGATTTGCACCAGAAGTTGCTTGGGTAACACATGGTGGAGACGATGAATTAGCAGAGCGAATTGCTGTCCGTCCGACATCAGAAGTGCTTTTCTGTGACTATTATTCAAAAAATATTCATTCCTATCGCGACCTGCCAAAGCTTTATAATCAATGGGGAAATGTTGTGCGCTGGGAAAAGACAACTCGTCCGTTCTTGCGTTCTTCTGAATTCCATTGGCAGGAAGGTCATACTGCACATGCCACAGATGAAGAGGCATCTCAAGAGACAAACCAAATGCTTGAGGTTTATGCATCTCTTGTTGAAGAATATTTAGCAATTCCGGTTCTTAAAGGACGTAAAACAGATAAAGAAAAATTTGCAGGTGCAAAATATACATTGACGATTGAAAGTTTAATGCATGATGGTAAGGCGCTACAATCTGGAACTTCTCATCATTTCGGTTCTGGGTTTGCAGAAGCATTTGATATTACGTACCTGGACGAAAATGGAGAAAGCCAATTTGTTCACCAAACATCTTGGGGACTTTCAACACGAATCATGGGTGCCTTAATTATGGTGCATGGGGACAATCGTGGTCTAGTCGTACCACCACGTATTGCACCAACACAAGCAATGATTGTTCCAATCGCACAGCATAAGGAAGGTGTATTGGATAAAGCATATGCATTACGTGATCAGTTAAAAGACATTGTTCGTGTCGATATTGATGGTAGCGATAAAATGCCAGGCTGGAAGTTCAATGAATATGAAATGAAAGGTATCCCAGTTCGTATTGAAATGGGACCAAAAGATATTGAAAAAGATCAAGTTGTTCTTGCACGCCGTGATACTGGGGAGAAAGAATTTGTTCCATTAAGTGACTTGGAAGAACGTTTACCAGCATTATTGGAAGAAGTGCAACAAAATCTGTATAACAAAGCATTAGCGCTTCGTAATGAAATGACTACCATTGCAACAGATATGAATAGCTTCAAGCAAACATTAGATGAAAAAGGCGGATTCATCAAAGCAATGTGGTGTGGCGACATGAAGTGTGAAGAAAAAATCAAAGAAGATACAACAGCAACATCGCGCTGTATCCCATTCGAACAGGAAAAGGTTGCAGATACATGTGTGTGCTGTGGCAAAGAAGCGAAAGAATTAGTCATTTGGGCAAAAGCATATTAATAAATATTTTGAATCGAGCATTGCGTAAAGCGGTGCTCGTTTTTATTTTATCTGCTGCAGACCAGAGAGGTGAAAGCGATCTGCTTAGGAGCGTAGAATTTAATAGTAAAAGATTTAAAGCCGCGGTATTTAAATTAATGGATTAATCCGAAAACATTGACTGTATTATTTTTTGCGATTACCTATTGGCAATCTAGTAGATTTGTGCTATAAATATACATATAAACTAATAAATATACATCCTATGGAGGAAATAATGAAGCAGCAGTTGATAGAAGAAATAGGAAAAATTAAACAACAATTATTGAATATTAGTGATTCTTTATATGAAAATCCAGAGCTTGGAGATCAAGAATATCAGTCGATGCAAAAGCTAGTTGCATTTTTGAAAGAACATCAATTTGAAATTGAAACAAATATCGTAGGAAGAGCGACAGCATTTAAAGCAGAATTTAATAGTGGTAAACCAGGTCCTAAAATTGCATATTTAGCAGAATATGATGCATTACCAGGCGTCGGTCATGGCTGTGGTCATAATTTAATAGGAACAATGAGTACCGGTGCAGCAGTAGCACTTAGTAAACTTTTACATGTGGTTGGTGGTAGTGTTATTGTACTAGGCACCCCAGCAGAAGAAACAAATGGGGCTAAAGTACCGATGAGTGAACAAGGAATATTTGATGGCATCGATGTAGCAATGATTGTTCATCCTGGTGGGACATCTCATGAGAGTGGAGAATCGCTGGCGATGGATGCCATCCAATTTAGTTATTTTGGAAAACCGTCCCATGCAGCTGCTTCTCCGGAGCAAGGGATTAATGCACTAGATAGTGTGATTCAGTTATTTAATGGTATTAATGCACTTCGTCAGCATGTCACTTCAGATGTTCGCATCCATGGAATTATCTCTGAAGGTGGCCAGGCGGCAAATGTTGTTCCGGATAAAGCAACAGCACAGTTTTATGTCCGAGCAAAAAGTCGTGACTATTTGAATGAAGTTGTTGAAAAGGTAAAACATATCGCAGAGGGCGCAGCGAGTATGACTGGTGCATTACTCGAAATAACGAACTATGAATTAAGCTATGGTAACATGATTACGAATCAAGTTTTATCCGATGTATATACGAAAAATCTGAAGGAAACGAGTAATCAAGCTGTTCTTCCGCCGAAGGAAACGTACGGTTCAATTGATATGGGGAATGTAAGCCAAGTTGTACCAGCAATCCACCCTTATATCGGCATGAATGAAGCAAGGCTCGTTCCACATACAAAGGAATTTGCTGATACTACCATTACAGAAGAGGGACATCAAGCACTTCATGATGGCGCGTTATCATTAGCAAAGACTGGCTATGATGTATTAACAGATAGTAAATTATTTAAAGCAATACAAGATGAATTTAAAAAAACGAAATAATAAAAAACATAATTGGACAAAGGGGCTAATCACATGAAATTTTCATTGGTTAAATTATTGATGGCAGCTTCAATCATTGCATTGCTTGCGGCATGTGGAACAAGTGAAACCGGGACTGGTGACGAAAATAATGCGGAGTCAGATGAAGCAGGAAATAAGGAAGTACTTACCATGGCAACATCAGCTGACTTCCCACCGTTTGAGTCCTATGATACAGAAGGTAATTTTATTGGATTCGATATTGAATTGGCACAATTAATTGCGGATGAATTAGGGTATGAACTAAAGATTGAAGATATGAATTTTGATGGCTTGGTTGGAGCGCTGCAAGCTGGACGTGTGGATATGGTTATGGCAGGAATGAGTGCGACAGAGGATCGCAGGAAAAATGTGGACTTTTCAATCGAATATAATCGCTCAGGAGAAATGTTTGTTACGAAAGAAGATGCACCAGTAGAAAGCTTAGAAGATTTAGAAGGGAAAATCGTTGGGGTTCAGCTTGGAACCATTCAAGAAGAAGGTGCTGACGAGTTAAGTAAAGAGTATGGATTTGAAGTGAAAAAAGTAGATAATGCAGGTATTTTAGTACAAGAAATGAATTCCAATCGTCTTGATGTAATGTATATGGATAAAGAAGTAGCTACAGGTTACATTGAATCTCAAGGTTTTGTTGGTTTTGATGATCCAACAACCGTATCTCCAGGAATGGCAATTGCATTCCCGAAAGAAAGCGAATTGGTGGAAGATGTCAACGGTGTGTTGGAAGAGCTTCAGTCCAACGGTAAAATTGAAGCATTACAAGAAAAATGGTTAACAGAATCAGAATAGTAGGGAATTGAGGTGATAGGCATGAATTTGGACTTCAACCAAATCGTGCCTTATATTCCTTTTATATTGGAAGGAATAGTGGCAACATTAAAGTTTGTAAGTATATCGATTATTGTAGGATTCATTCTAGGTACATTATTAGCAATATGTAAAATTACAAAGGTACCATTATTAAAATGGATAGCAGATGCATATACGTCTATTTTTAGAGGGACGCCGCTTATTTTGCAATTAATGATTATTTATTTCGCGGTACCGCAGCTAACTGGATTAGATATTACGGCATTTGTGTCAGCAGTGCTTGCATTTGGATTGAACTCGGCGGCATATGTATCTGAAATTATTCGTGCCGGAATTATGGCAGTTGATAAAGGACAAACTGAAGCAGCAGAAGCACTTGGAGTACCTTATAAATCCATGATGCTGAATATCATCCTGCCGCAGGCTTTTAAAAATATCCTTCCTGCATTAATGAATGAGTTTATTACATTAACAAAGGAATCAGCTATCGTATCTACTATTGGTTATTTAGATTTAATGCGCCGGGCACAAATTGTCGGTGCAGATATTTATCGTAATTTTGAGCCGCTTTTATTTGCTGGGCTAATTTATTGGGTAATGGTATTCATTCTCACGAAAATTGGTGGACTTGTAGAACGGAGGATGAGACAGAGTGATTAATACATCGAATTTATCTAAAACATTTGGAAAGAATGAAGTGCTTAAAGGTATTTCAACAACGATTAAGCATGGCGAAGTTGTTGCGGTTATTGGACCATCTGGTTCGGGTAAATCTACGTTTCTGCGATGTCTGAATCTTTTAGAACAACCGACATCAGGTGAGATTCATATAAACGACATAAATATTACAGCAGGAAAAGTGGATAAATTAAAAATCCGTAAAAATATCGGAATGGTATTTCAGCATTTTCATTTGTTTCCGCATATGACGGTTTTGGAAAATGTGACGTATGCACCGCAAAAGGTAAAAAAACTCTCAAAGCAAGAAGCAAATAGATTAGGCAAAGAGTTACTTGCAAAAGTTGGTTTAACGGATAAGGAAGATGCTTATCCAAATCGTTTGTCAGGTGGGCAAAAGCAGCGTGTTGCAATTGCTAGAGCACTTGCGATGGAACCAGAAATTATGCTGTTTGATGAACCGACATCTGCACTAGACCCGGAAATGGTAAAAGAAGTGCTTGATGTTATGAAGGATTTGGCTACAACTGGGATGACAATGGTTATTGTTACACATGAGATGAATTTTGCAAAAGAAGTAGCAGATAAAGTTTTGTTTCTGGATGGCGGTGTTTTGATGGAAGAAGGGGACCCGAAGGAATTCTTCACAGAACCGAAGACGAGCCGTGCGAAAGACTTTTTAGATAAAGTACTATAGAAGATGAAAAACTCCTTCCAACATAATTGTGGGGGGAGTTTTCCTATCGCTATAGGGTTTTTGAAGTACTCAAATTCTCAAATTCTCAAAGCAATGCTTCAATCTGTTTTTCAAGCGTTGCTGGTTTTTTCTGTGGAGCAAACCGTTCAACGACCTGTCCGTTTTTATCGATGAGGAATTTGGTGAAGTTCCATTTGATTTGTTCCGTTAAGAGCCCTTTCTTTTCTGAAGTAAGATAAGAGAATAGCGGATGAGCGTTTTCCCCTTTTACATCGACCTTGCTAAACATCGGGAATGTAACACCATAGTTCTTCTTACAAAATTGGGCAATTTGTGTATCTGCTCCCGGATCCTGTTCACCAAATTGATTGCAAGGGAAGCCAAGAATTTCCAACCCTTTTGTATTGTATTTTTTATATAGCTCTTGTAGCTCTTGGAATTGAGGTGTGAAGCCACATTCGCTTGCGGTGTTCACGATTAGTAATACCTTACCATTATAATCAGCAAGCGATTTCTCATCACCTTGGATTGTTTTTGCTTTATAATTGTAAACAGACATATGAAACCCCTCCCTTTATTAAGAAGGATAGCAAGTGGATGATGACTAGTCAATTAACTCATAAAATGGAAAGGAAGTATACAATGAAAATCACGGAAATTGAAATATTTGCAATTCAGCTTCCGCTTATTCAGCCATTTATTATTAGCTATGAAAGATATGATTCCATGCCCTCTATTATTGTGAAGCTGACAACAGATACTGGAATCATTGGCTACGGAGAAAGCGTGTTTGATGAGCATATCACTGGAGAAACATGGGATAGCACATATGCGCTTCTGCGGACGAAATTAGCTCCAGCCATGATTGGAGAGAATCCATTACATATAGAACGACTCCACGATAAGATGGACAGACTGGTTAAGGGGGTACCGACAGCAAAGGCTGCGATTGATATTGCTTGTTACGATGCTGCTGGCAAATCACTCGGTGTCCCTGTTTATACGCTGCTAGGCGGAAGATATCATAAGAAATTCCCAATCACACATGTTCTTAGTATCGGCGCGCCAGAGGAGATGGCAGAAGAAGCTGCTGAACGAGTTGAACAAGGATACCGTTCCTTTAAAATCAAAGTTGGAACAAATATTGTAGACGATGTTAAGCGGATTCGCAGCATTCGTGAACGTGTAGGAGAAGATATCGCACTTCGGGTTGATGTGAATCAAGGATGGCAAACAAGTGCTCAAACATTACAAGCATTGGAAAAACTAAAGGATTTGTCCATCGATTGGCTGGAGCAGCCAGTGCTTGGTGATGATCTTGATGCAATGGTTGAAGCAAAAGCGAAATCAACCATTCCAATGATGATTGATGAAGGCTTGCAAGGTATGAAAGATATGCGAGATATTATCACAAAGCGTGCCGCAGATAAAGTGAACATTAAACTCATGAAATGTGGCGGTATCTACCCGGCAAATAAGCTGGCACATATAGCTGAAATGGCAGGAATAACATGTCAGGTTGGTTCAATGGTCGAGTCCTCCGTTGGATCAGCAGCTGGATTTCATGTAGCTTTCTCGAAAAAAATAATAACAAGTGTTGAATTAACAGGTCCTTTAAAATTTGCAAAAGATGTCGGTAATTTGAAGTACGATGTACCGTTTATCCAATTAAATGAAAAACCAGGACTTGGAATTGATATAGACGAAGCAATATTAAACGATTTAACCATACATTCAGAAAGGGTTAGTCGATGAGTGAACGAATAGAAACAGGAGCACTTCGTAATGGACAAATTTTTTATGCCAGATATTTACGGATTGGAGATTTGGCGAGAATCCTGGAATTACAAAAGAAAGTCGTAAACGGTCTCCCGCACCCCGATGTGCTAGAACCACTTACCACGGAGGAATTTACGAATATTCTAGAGGATAAGCAAATGATGATCGGTATTTTTGTAGAGAATAACCTAATAGCATTTCGTGCGATGCTTGCCCCTGAAAATGATGATGAGGGATTAGGTGCGGATATCGGGTTAAAACAAACAGAATTCCATCGCATTTTATATTCCGAAATCTCAAACGTCGATCCTAGGTTTCGAGGAAATGGGCTGCAGACATATATGGGCAAGCTGTTACTGCGTAATGTTGACCGAAATCGCTATCGCTATCTATTATCAACGGTTGCTCCTTTTAATTTTCCCAGTTTAAAGGATAAATTTTCTTTAGGTATGAAAATTGCTGTTCTTAAAGACAAATACAATGGCAAGCTTCGCTATGTATTTAGGAAGGATTTAGCATCAAGTGAGACCGAACTGCAATTGGAAGAGTGGATTGAGGTCCGTATGGATGATATTGCAAAACAGCAGGATGTGTTAGCGTTAGGCTATTATGGTGTATCGATGAGGATGGACGGAGAAGAAGTCTATGTAAGGTTTGAAAAATAGTCCATGTTTGAAATGGAAGCGGACTTTAAAAAAGGCTGCTGCACGAATGTGTTTCGTGCAGCAGCCTTTTATATTATATTGATTACGCTTCTTGCTTAAAGCTTTCACCAAGAAGTGCTAAGCGTTCTTCCACTTCTTCTTGAGATAGGTTATGCTCTTTCACGTACAAGTTACGTGGTGTTACACGGCAAGTATGTGTGCATCCGCGTAAATATTTATGCTCATTTTCTTCAGAACTAAGGATTTGTTTGTTACATTCAGGGTTCGCACAGTTTACATAGCGTTCACACGGCTCACCATCGAAATAATCAACGCCGACTACAACGTGTTCTTTTCGATTTACAGGTACAGCGATACGTTCGTCGAATACGTACAATTGTCCATCCCATAGATCTCCTTGTACCTCTGGATCTTTCCCGTAGGTAACAATTCCGCCGTGTAATTGACCAACATCTTCAAAGCCTTCTTCTACAAGCCACCCGGAGAATTTCTCACAGCGAATACCACCTGTGCAGTACGTTAAAACTTTTTTGCCATCTAATAGCTCTTTATTTTCACGTACCCATTCTGGAAGATCGCGGAATGTTTTGATGTCTGGACGGATCGCGCCACGAAAATGGCCAAGATCGAATTCATAGTCATTACGCGCATCCAACACAACAGTATCTTCATCCAATAAAGCTTCTTTAAACTCTTTTGGACTTAAATATTTTCCTGTTGTTTCAAGTGGATTAATATCATCTTCTAAACGAAGTGTAACTAATTCTTTACGTGGACGTACATGCATCTTTTTAAACGCATGTCCATCGTGTGCATCAACTTTAAATACCATGTTTGCAAAACGTGAATCATGATGCATTGCTTCCATGTATTTATTCGTTTGTTCAACTGTTCCAGAAACGGTACCATTGATGCCTTCCTCTGCTACTAAGATACGGCCTTTTAACTCAAGGTCTTTACAAAACTTGAGGTGTTCAGCAGCGAAGCTTTCTGGATCTTCAATGTGAACATAGTTATAGTACAATAAAACCTGATAATTTTGATTGCTTTCCATTTCATTACCACCTGTTCATTCATATTTGCAAGATATAAATGGTTGGTAGTCGGTATTCTCTTTTTATCTTGCAAGAAGTTATTTTATCACTTTTTTTGTCTCTTTGCCACCCTCTTCTAAAATCCAAAGATAAAACGTATTTGTACTTTCCACAGATACATCTAATAGTCTACAATCACTAAGGTTATTACTTAGTAACAATGACTTGTCAGAAGGTGAAATAGAGGTATTATTATCAATGCAGTCGGTATTTCGCTATACTGAGGACTTCTTATTTCGTTCATTTCATCTCCTGAATAGTAAGGAAGGGAAATCGTTTAGAAAAAACTCTTGTCCAGGAAAGAGATTAATCCAATCAGGGGATGATGTAATAAATGAATTAAATAGATTGAAAGTGCTTATTGATTCAGTAGAAGAGAGACCTGAGAGTATGACACCTAGTGTTTTCAACAGAATAATGGACGAATGGGATTTGGAATTAGCAGACGAATTAAATTGTGAACTATTGTAAGTTATTTTATTTGATAAGAGGGTTAAAACTCATTTAATATACTTCAAACTTTAACCCTCACTTTTATCAATCTTAAGTGTCAAGTTAAAGAAATGGAAGAGGTTTTAAATTACTAACATAGTGTTTTATTTTCGGGAATTAGAGAGCTCAATACCTAAGGTTTTTTGTCTATTAAATCTCTCGTTTGCTATTTTCTCTTGGCTTCTTCCGGTATTTACAGGTCATTGTAAATATTTATGTAATTTTAATATCAGTTTGAATGTAAACGGGTTCGTATCTTTTTTTTTCAGGTTTATATTCCAGAACATTTAGCTTATGATATCGTTTATCCAAGTGATTTCATCTGGTTCAGAGCTTTTCTCCCATTTTCCTCAATACATGAAATACCTTCATCACAATTTTGATGCAGCCTTGAAGAAAAAAAGATATTTTCACTTATATTGCTTACATTGATAAAATATGCCTTTACATGCGTAAAAACTGTTGGCAAGTATGCAGTAGAATGCTTAATAAATATATCTTTTAGTCTCACCACAAATCGGTAAATAGCTTTCCGTTCACAATTTCATACTGCCTAAATATAACTTTCCTGATGTAGTACGCTCACTCATCATAGACAACAGCATAGTCAATTTCTAGTTAACTTCCATAGTATAAAATATATTAAATGGAAGAGGGTGAAGTGAATGAGTGATGCACCGAAGCAGCAAATACCGGAAAAAGTAGTTGATCTTATGGTCGATAGTATATTCAGAAAAAATGGCATTAAGCCAGATGAATTAAAGAAGAATTTGACTGATGAGCAGAAGCATATGCTAAAAGAAATGGTAGAAGATTTAAAAGACCAAGTTGATCAATTCAAAAAGAGAAATGCAAATCAAAATGAAGAATAAATAGTATGAAAACACCTACACGTAGGTGTTTTCTTTATTTATAAGATTACTAGTACAACTATACAATCTTCTAGTTTTAAAAACCATAAATTATCTTATAACCAGAAGAAAGGAGTGTCAAGATGGGAGTTTACAGACGGTCAAGAGATTATAGTGATAACAGCAAGCAACAGTTTTATGTAGATTCCAAAGAACGTCGCAGAAGCAGTGGTAATAATTGTGGCGAGTGGTGTAGGAATGGGTCAAGAAACGAATCAAGATTTGAAAACAACTTTTTTTATAACAATGATGCAACAGATTCACAAAACGGTGATGAATTTGCATTTATGGAACAAGAGTCAGCGGAGCTAATTTGGGTAAAAGAGTCCTGTAATATCGAGATTAATACTACGGATACGCAAGCAGGAATTTCTCTGCAAGCAGGATTACAACTTGCGATTGCACTAGTATTACGAATTACAATCGGAGATTCTGATCAAAGTGAAGCAGTATCACAAGAGTTAATACAGCAATTTGATTTGACTCAATCAAACCGACAAAAAATCTATATTTACAATACAAAAGATGCAAGGGTCACTACAACAGATTTAGACTTAGCAGTCAATATTCAGGCTTTGCTGCAGTTATTATTAGCACTGGTCATAATCGTCGACATTTTATAAAATGAAAAATTTTACTGAAAAGAGGTGTATAGAATATGTCGAAGTATAAAGAATGGAGAGCTTTAGATCACTGTGATGATCATAGGGAGGACAATAATGCTGACGTGGAACAAGAAGCTGTACAGCGTGATTCTGTTAAGCAGGTATCAGATGAATGGATAATCATTAAGAACTCTGAAGATGTTCATGTATCTACAACAGATGCGCAAGCTGCAGTCTCCTTGCAACTTGGTATTCAAGCAGCAATCGCAGTAGTTCTTAGTATATCAATTGGTGATTCTGAACGGGCAAAGGCTGTCTTGCAAGACTTTAAACAGATTTCTAGAACAAGACAGAGCAATCGTCAAAAAACAATTGTTGATTGTTCAAAACATGTCAGAATCATTACACTGGACGCAGATGTAGCGATTAATATTCAATTGTTGATACAAATTCTTATAGCTATCGTAGCAACTTTGGATGTATTCTAGAAGAATATCTTAAGACACAAAAAAATAGATGTTAAGAAGAAATAGATTTTATATGGATCGAATTTTCCCCCGCTTTCTATGCAGATTATTCGGAAAGATTTAATACCTTATACTCCGGTTTTGTACCGGAGTATATTTGCTGAGACTTGATTTAGGCTTTATTATCTTTGTATATATCCAATTTAAAAGAAATAATTCTTCATTTTAACCTTTTTTGTTATTATTAAAAAAATCAATTAGTTTTAACCGTAAATTAATTTATAAACGCTTGCATTTTTACTAAAAAGAGGTTAAAGTTAAGATAGCAAAAGGAAATTGGAGTTTGAATAATACTTTACGATCTCTTTTTCAAGATGGTGTAAAAGTATTTATGATTCAATTACTTTGCACGATATTGTATAGGGAGGTCAATCAAATGACTGGTAAAGTAAAATGGTTTAATGCAGAAAAAGGTTTTGGTTTTATCGAGCGTGAAGATGGAGACGATGTATTCGTACATTTCTCAGCAATCCAAGCTGAAGGCTTTAAAACGCTTGAAGAAGGTCAAGAAGTTGAATTTGAAATCGTAGAAGGTAACCGCGGGCCTCAGGCTGCTAACGTTACGCGCTTATAATCAATATAATTATAATAAAGACTTGTCCCTTTTTACGGGATAAGTCTTTTTTTGATTATGGATGACATTCATACGAGGGGGATTGAGATGGCTTCATTTAACTGGAAATATGAGGCAGAAACCGAGTGGGATAAGCGTGCAGTATTTTGGAACAAACGAAGTAGAGATATGTGGGACAATGGAAGCAGAAAAGATGTTCTTCCATTTATGAATAATTTTGTTAGTCAGGGCAGTAAGCTACTTGATATCGGCTGCGGAGATGGATATGGAACACACAAACTGTACAAGAGTGGTTATAATGTAACGGGTGTTGATTTGTCACCGGAAATGATTCAGATAGCGAAGTCTAGTGAAATGGATAATATTCATTTTTTTCAAGGTGATGTAAATAAGCTACCATTTGCAGCGCGAGAATTTGACGGGATCATGGCAATCAATATACTCGAATGGGTAGAAGATCCACTCTTTGCTTTGCAGGAAATGAAGCGGGTTGTAAACATAAATGGAATACTCTGTGTTGGTGTTCTTGGACCGACAGCTGGACCAAGAACAAATAGCTATCCACGTTTACATGGACAAAAGGCGATTTGCAATACTATGATGCCGTGGGAATTCAGTCAACTTGCTTCAGAGCTTTCATTAGAATGTATTGACAGCTACGGTGTTTATAAAGCAGGGGTGGAAAAAAGACATTATCATGATCTTCCGTTAAAATTAAAGCAATCACTCTCTTTTATGTGGGTATTTATGTTGAGGAATGTAGGTGAATACAGTGAACGAAAAAGACAAACAAGTTATTGAGAGCTATCAAAACGATGAAAAAATGATGATATTGATTTATTCGCAGTGGTGTATTAATAACGAGCTGGATCCAGTTGAACTTTATGAAAAGGCATATCCAGGTCAGCTGAAAAACAATGCTCTAATAGAGATCATAGAGGAGACGGTACCCGCCAAAGAATCAGCTGAGATTACTGATCAAACCGTATTAAATGTACTGCAATTATTTGGTAATGATGATTTAGCCTTTATCGTTCAAGAACATATAGAAAAGCGGGATAACTGATCTGGTGTATTCCCGCTTTCTTTATCTCCTGCGTATGAATGTTCGATCAGCTGAACCACCCCAATGTACGGGGGGCAGTCCATACTTCCGCTAAACGGGCGTATGCGCTTTGCTGCTATTCAAACCATTTCATTAGTGCCTGCGTTCCGCTGTCTTCCTCACCATTCTCAGCAAGTTCCTTATATAGCTTTAATGACAGGGATAGCCCAGGAGTCTCAAGTCCCAATTCTTCTGCAGATTCCAGTGCAATCGTCATATCTTTAATGAAATGCTTAATGTAAAAACCAGGAGCAAAATCGCCTGCAAGCATACGGGGACCGAGCACTGAAAGTGAAAAGCTTCCAGCTGCACCAGATGAAATGTTTTCGAGAACACGCTCCGGGTCAAGGCCAGCCTTTTTTGCATAAACAATGGCTTCGCAAACACCAATCATTGTAGTAGCAATCGTTATTTGATTTACCATTTTCGTATACTGGCCGGAACCTGCTTCACCTTGTAGCATAATATTCTCACCAATTACTTCAAATAGTGGAAGAAGTGTTGAAAAGGCTTCTTTGTTACCACCAACCATTATCGATAGCTTTCCGTTTTTTGCGCCAACATCTCCGCCGGAAACAGGTGCGTCTAAAGCATGTATATCTCTTTCTTTTGCTTTTTGATAAATTGTTTTCGCCAACGATGGCTTAGAGGTGGTCATATCGATAACAAAGCTATCCGCTTTTGCATTTTCCAAAATACCGTTTTCGCCGAAATATACCTCTTCTACATCAACTGGATACCCAACCATCGTAATAATGACGTCCGAAGATGAAGCAAGCTCAGCTACAGAGCTTTTCCAGGCAGCTCCAAGCTCCAATAATTCTTTCGCTTTTTCTTTTGTGCGCGTATAGATGTTTATCGTATATCCAGCCTGGTGCAGATTTCTTGCCATACTTTTCCCCATAACTCCAGTTCCGACAAAACCTATTGATGTATCTTTAGTAAGCATAACTAGTCTCTCCTTATAATCCATTCTATATGAGGTTGTTCAAAAAGTCCGGTGAAAATGACACATCGTAGGGGACCTTCTGCTAAAACCGCCCACGTCCTGTGGGCAACGCGAAAGTCACCACATCCTGTGGAAGCTCGTTGGCTTGCTTTTGCGTTCCTCACGTATTAATTGCATACGTTCCGGTACTCAAAGCTATGCCGCCTCGAACTTCTCGGTCCTTTTCATCCTCCTTTTGAAATGCACTATATATAAGTATTCGACAATTCTTGCTTGAATCCTTTTTCACAGGCTGGAAAATATAAAACAGATAGAATAAGTTGTAGTTTATAACAATAGAGAAGGGGAAGATTCCCCGCATTGACATGATTTGGGAGCGGTATTATAGAATCAATACGCTCCATCTACACATAGTATAGTTAGCAGTAATCATATTGATGGAAGGGGATAGCAATGATCCGTAAAGAGCAACTATCCAAATGCAAAGAAGCTTTAACTACCCGGCAATCGGAATTAATTAAACACGTTCAGGATCACTTTGGAATGAAATATGAATTTGCTCAGGAAACGTCTGGTGAATTGTCAAATTATGACAATCACCCTGGCGACACAGGGAGCGAACTTTTTGAAAGAGAAAAGGATTTAGCACTTAATGAACATGCTGAAAAGGAATTGGAAGAAATCAATAAAGCCCTTCATGCGCTAGAAGAAGGAACGTATGGTATATGCAAAATATGCGGTGCAGACATTCCTTACGAGCGTTTAGTTGCAGTTCCGACAACAGATACATGTATAGAGCATGCAAAGTCCGAAGCGTTTAACCGAGGGCGTCCAATTGAAGAAGAAGTATTCAGTCCAAACATAAATCCAGACGAAGTCACAGATGAGGAGCAAGTTGGGTATGATGCAGAAGATGCATGGCAGGAAGTTAGTCGCTATGGAACTTCAGAGACCCCATCTGATTTCTATGGTGATAAAGAGCATTATAATGATATGTTTCCAAACAGTGACGAAAATGTAGGATCTGTTGAAGATTTAGAAAATATACTTGCTGCAGATATTCATGGAAAATTTACTGGTGTCGCACCAAATCATGATAAACATGAGGAATAAAGAAAAGGCTCCTGTAACCAGCCAGGAGCCTTCTCATAAAGAGGTTTTTTTGCACTTAATGAATCGTTATTTAAAATAAGTCCGTTATACCACCTAAAAATGCGAAAATCATTTGTTGGATAAGATAACCAGCGATAAGCATACTGACAATATAAATTCCAATCAATACATAAATAGAATCAAATCCGTTAACTGGTTGTTCAAGCATAATAAATGTTGGAATAAGCAAAATTGGAGCAACTAGGCTAATTAAAATCAACGTTCCAGCAAATGGGAGCCCTACAAATGCAAGTAGTACACCTAAAATTGCAATGGTAAGGAAAGGAACAAGATAAGCTCCTACTTTAGCGGTAGTACCCGTAATCGTTGCTTTGTGAGCAGCTACCTTTAAACCACCAAAAATCAAGGTGATAACAACTGCGAATAAAATTAACAATCGTAAAAATGGCGCTAGGAAGCCTTCAACAAACGTCGTACCGAAATAACTGCTATTCAATGTGATAAAAGTACTAAGGGAGAATAATAAAATAAAAATGGCGATCGTTATAGTTCCGGAGATCCATTCCTTACCATCAATTTTCTTTGCATGGCTTGGATTCTTTATCAATGTTAAGAAGAAGTTTCCAAAGTTACCAGCTACTTGTTTTCCTTTTTCCAATGCTTCGTTGGTCGATTGATTTTCCGCAGTAGCAGGTTGTTTCGGTTCAGCAGCTATTACTTCTGATGTAAGATTTGGATTAGGATCTGAAGTTGCTGCCGCCTCCTCGTGTGTCAGTGATGCTCCACAATTCGTACAAAATTTTCCTGATTCTGTTTCTTCTTTACAAGATGGACAGATCATTTTTACACTTCCTTTCTAATTTGATGAGCAGATGACTTATACCATCTACTTTCGACAAAGTTCTACTAAATACCTTGTTCAAAATGAGTTTACGGAAGAATGTAGCCAAAAGCAACTATATCATTCTTATTCAAGGGCTTATGCTATATGTACGAAAAGTGGACGATTTTGGTTTCGTCATCATTCATTTAAAAAACGGGCCTGCCTTAAAAAATGTATTTTAAGGCAGACCCGTGCTCATACTTATTCATTCTCTTCAGTTTGCTCAGTTTGTTCAACAAGCTTTATATTCGTTGTTTGACGTTCACCGTCACGAATATATTCTATTTCAATTTCATCGCCGATATTTGTTTCGGAATATAAGTACTTCCGCAATTCAAGGATGGATGTTACTTCCTGACCATTAATTTTTGTAATGACATCAAATTGCTGTAAACCTGCCGCATCTGCAGGAGAGCCTGATTGTACATCTGCGACAACCATACCACCTTTAATATCTTCTGGGAGATTGATTTCATATCGGTATTGCGGTGGCACTTGATTTAGTGATGCGGTGCTTATCCCGATTAATGGACGTGATATTTCACCATTTGTTTCGAGCTGTTCCATAATCGGAAGTGCAGCATCTGCTGGAATGGCAAAACCAATCCCTTCTACAGCACCTTGAGCGATTTTCATGGAGTTGATACCAATAACTTCTCCATTCGAGTTCACTAATGCTCCACCACTATTACCAGGGTTAATTGCTGCATCTGTTTGCAGCACTTCCGTTATCCAATCCGCTTGGCCATCTTTGTTTGTATCAACCTCTACAGTTCGATTTAGCCCGCTAATTATTCCTTTTGTAACAGTGTTTGCAAAGTCTAGACCTAATGGATTTCCGATTGCAAGTACTGTTTCACCAACTGCTAATTCATCGGCAGTTCCAAAGTTTGCAACCGTGTCAATTGATGCACCGTCAACTTCTAGCACTGCTAAATCGGTAAGCGTATCCCCGCCAAGTACAGTTGCTGGTATACGTTCATCATCATTTAATACAATTTCAACCTCTTTGGCATTGGCAACAACGTGCTGATTCGTTACGATGTATGCTTTTCCATTTTCTTTTTTATAAATAATTCCAGATCCAGTACCAGCCTCCTGACTACCTTCCCAAACATTTCCCTGCTGCATGTTAACGACACCTACTACTGCTTCAGAGACCTCACTTATATTGGTCGAAACATCCGCCTCCTCTGTGGCTAGTGTTTCGACAATGTTTGGTGTTGAAGTCTCTTCTGTTGTTTCATTGTTATTCGTTTCAACTGTGTCTCCTGGAATCAAATTATTTGTGAACAAAAGCGCAACAATAACAGCCGAAATTATACCACCAACGAGTCCGCTGCCGAGTCCGCTAAAAGTCCGCTTCTTATTGGAGGTCGGTTCATTCTTTTCTGACTTGTATGTGTGTTTATCTGTATTATATTCTTCCGATTTACTTGCTTCTGCTTGTTCCTCTTGTACGTCTGGATGATCAAGGAAATTGGAATCACGATCGTCTTTATTATGAAATTCATTGTTATTATCCATTAAAGTGTCCTCCCTTGTTTGTTATAGAAACTATTGTATAGTTTTATTATAGAGAACCATGTTGGGAACTATTTGGGATAAATGTGGAAAAAATGTGTAATGGTACATATTGGTGTGAAGAATGGTCGGTTTATGTAAAAATAGAACTAGAATAAGTTTCTGAACCTATTTACCGGATTTTTTAAACAACCTCTATTATTATTTGAAAAAGGTGACATAACATGAATTATCATATTGGACTTGTTGAAGATGACGCGAACATCCAAAATATTGTTTCTGCTTATTTAAAGAAAGAAGGCTATGACGTAACGATTATGGATTCTGCAGAAAAAGGCTGGGAGCTCTGGGAAAATGACCCGCCTGATATGTGGATTCTTGATATCATGCTGCCAGGAATGGATGGTTATGAATTTTGTAAAAAAATACGTACGAGAAGTGATGTACCGATTATCATTATCTCTGCGAAAGATGAAGAAATCGATAAAATTCTAGGACTTGAATTAGGCGGTGATGACTATTTAACAAAGCCTTTTAGTCCTAGAGAGCTTATTGCAAGAGTGAAGCGACTTTTCCGGCGAACGCAGCCAAAACAAAATCACGCTGAGGAAGAGACAGACAGGCTGAAGGTGGACCATCTTTTAATCTACAGGGATGACCGTCGAATTTTCTTCCAAGGAAAGGAATATGAAATAACATCTAAAGAATACGAGATGTTGTTGCTATTTGCCGAAAATCCGAACCGGGCTTTTTCGAGGGAAGAGCTATTACTAAAAATCTGGGGGAATGATTATTTCGGAAGTGATCGAGCTGTAGATGATTTAGTAAAAAGGATTCGTAAAAAAATGGACCATATCCCGCTGGAAACGGTGTGGGGCTATGGATATAGACTGCGTAAAGAAGAGGAGTAATGATGAAACTTCAATCACAGCTAAATGCGGCCTTTACAACGCTGCTACTAGTCATTATGGCAGCAGCTAGCTATGTTATTTACTCGTTGATTCTTGATTTGCTAATCCAAGACGAACAGCGGCAATTGAAGGAAACGGGAGAGCTTTTAGTTAGTTTTCTTAACGAACAGTTTGAAACGGTTGGTGATTACAGACAGTTTTATGAATTTCTGGAGGATCAGGACTTGCAGCTTTTTCTATATGATCGAAATCGTGACGCTGTATTAATGTCTACAATGTCCGCTCCAGTTGCCAGTGATTTCTTTGAATCGAATAATTTCTCGGCAACTGATCAAACACTTTGGGAGTATGGAAATGAGCGATTTGTCACGTCCAGAATTTTGTTCTATCCGGAGATATCTGGATTAGAATTGATCTTGCTTACACCGATGCATGATTTAACAGTTGTACAGCAAAGCTTTTTTGTCCGCTTACTTCTCGTTTTCTTAATAGGAGCTGCTGCCGCTGTTTTACTAAGTTATTTTATGACAAATAAGCTCGTTACACCACTTTCCCAATTAAAGGGAGAGCTAAAGAAAATTGAAAAGCGACAGTTTAACGAGATGAATCGAGTAAAGGCAACTGGAGAAATTAAAGAAGTAGAGCAAAGTGTGTATGAAATGGCCAAGGAACTGGAAAGATATATGAATTCACAGCAAACCTTCTTCCAAAATGCCAGCCATGAATTGAAGACACCATTGATGACTATCCAAGGCTATGCGGAAGGGATTAAAGATGGAATATTTGAGGATAAAGAGCAGGAAAAAGGGTTAGAAGTCATGGTCTCCGAGGTGAAGCGCTTAAAAGAAATCATAAATGAAATGATCCTACTGGCGAAACTCGACAGTGAACCATCCTC
Source organism: Oceanobacillus sp. FSL K6-0127 (assembly GCF_037983385.1). Classification (NCBI taxonomy): domain Bacteria; kingdom Bacillati; phylum Bacillota; class Bacilli; order Caryophanales; family Bacillaceae; genus Oceanobacillus; species Oceanobacillus sp. FSL K6-0127. Next base: position 1,243,764 of record NZ_CP150287.1, read on the forward strand.
CTATACCCCAACAGCGATAGAAGGAGAGTTATTGATTGCCCAAGTTGTTGATCGTGTTATTCCATTAATCAATGAAAGAGGAATTCATTTGCATCATCATGTGGATGAAAACATTGAATTTGTTGCCGACGAGGAAAAATTTTTAAGAGCTCTATTAAATATTGTTTTTAATGGTATTCGTCATGCGAAATCAGAGGTTTCTATTCGAGTCATTCAAGAAAAGCGATATGTAGCGATTATCATTGAAGATGATGGAGAAGGTATTGAAGAGGAGCAAGCAGAACAAATCTTTCATCGGTTTGTTAAAGGAAAAGACGGGGAAACTGGTTTAGGACTAGCAATTGCACGCGCAATTGTGGAACAGTCAAACGGGAAAATAGTAGTTGGAAAATCGGAGCTTGGTGGTGCAAAGTTTGAGGTTCATTTATTTCAAGAAAGAAAAGGCATGGATAAAGGCTAATGCTTGCAATAATTGTCACCAATGGAGAACAGTTTTTTTAAGAAATTGTAAAAAAAGCTGTTCAAATGAAAATAATATGATATAATTTTCTAGTTGAACATCCTGTGAATAATAGAGGGGCGTACTTTTTATGCAATTAAGAGAAGATATTCGTAATATCGCAATTATTGCCCACGTTGACCATGGTAAAACGACATTAGTAGATCAGCTTTTAAAATATTCCGGAACCTTCCGTGAAAATGAACAAGTTGACGAACGTGCGATGGACTCAGGTGATATTGAGCGTGAACGTGGAATTACGATTTTGGCAAAGAACACTGCAGTAAAGTATCAAGAGAATACGACGATAAACATTTTAGATACACCAGGACACGCTGATTTCGGTGGCGAAGTAGAGCGTATCATGAAAATGGTTGATGGTGTAGCACTAGTTGTAGATGCTTACGAGGGTACGATGCCACAAACACGTTTTGTATTGAAGAAAGCACTAGAACAGAAATTAACACCAATTGTTGTTTTAAATAAAATAGATCGACCAAATGCAAGACCAAATGACGTTATTGATGAAGTGCTTGATCTTTTCATCGAGCTTGGAGCAGATGATGAACAGCTTGAATTCCCTGTCGTTTATGCTTCAGCATTAAACGGTACTTCTGGTCTTGAACCAGAAGATCAGCAGGAAACAATGGACCCGATTTTCACTACCATTATGGAGCATATTCCGGCACCCGCTGATAATAGTGAAGACCCATTACAGTTCCAAGTAACATTGCTTGATTATAATGATTATGTTGGACGAATTGGTGTTGGGCGTATTGTTCGCGGAACAATCAAAGTTGGCCAGCAAGTTGTTGTATTGAAAGAGGATGGAACGAATAAATCCTTCCGTGTTACGAAACTATTTGGCTTTATTGGATTAAAACGAATTGAAATTGAGGAAGCAAAAGCAGGGGATATTGTCGCTGTTTCTGGTATGGAGGATCTGAATGTAGGAGATACAATTTGTCCAGCAGACCATCCAGACGAGCTTCCGCGCTTACGCATTGATGAACCAACATTACAAATGACTTTCCTTGTTAATAACAGTCCATTTGCTGGTCGCGAAGGAAAATATATTACTTCTCGTAAAATCGAAGAACGGTTACTGAAGCAATTAGAAACAGATGTGAGTCTGCGGGTTGACCCGACAGAATCACCGGATGCATGGATTGTTTCTGGGCGTGGTGAGCTTCATTTGTCCATTCTAATTGAAAACATGCGTCGTGAAGGCTACGAGCTGCAGCTTTCTAAGCCGCAGGTAATCATTAAGGAAATTGATGGTGTGAAATCCGAGCCTGTAGAACGTGTACAAGTCGATGTGCCAGAAGAATATACTGGAGCAGTTATGGAGTCACTTGGGGCACGTAAGGGCGAAATGCTTGATATGGTAAACCATGGAAATGGTCAAGTTCGTCTTGAATTTAAAGTTCCATCTCGTGGATTGCTTGGCTATTCTACAGAATTTATGTCACAAACTCGTGGTTATGGTATTTTAAACCATACGTTTGATGCATACGAGCCAGTAATCAAAGGGCAAGTTGGCGGCAGACGTGAAGGTGTACTTGTTGCATTGGAAAATGGAAAAGCTTCAACTTATGGAATTATGGGATTAGAAGACCGCGGAGTCATCTTCGTTAACCCAGGTACAGAAGTTTACGCCGGTATGATTGTAGGCGAGCATAACCGTGAAAATGATCTAACCGTTAATATTACGAAAGAAAAACATTTAACGAATGTTCGCTCTGCTACAAAAGATCAAACATCCACAATCCGCAAAACGCGTGATATGTCTCTAGAAGAGGCGTTAGAGTATCTAAACGATGATGAGTATTGTGAAGTAACACCAGAATCAATTCGCTTGCGTAAAAAGATTTTAAATAAAAACGAACGTGAAAAAGCAGCGAAGAAAAGTAAATAAGTCACAGAAACAGCAATGGTGAGTAAATTACCATTGCTGTTTCTGTTTTTGCCGATCAATACACACATTTCTATTCATTGTTGTCCGATATTTCATAATAATCACTTCTAAATGGTTTTATAACGGCGATTAATTCGTTAAAATGAAAGTAGCTACAATATTAGATAGGGAGTTGGCTTAATGGATAGGGATAAAAAAGATCCTAGAGATACATTTGACAGAACGTTTATTGGAAGTCCTGGTTTTATGATAATAGTTGTTTTAGTCATCATAATAGGTAGCTTGTTTATTAATTATTTCAAGTAAAAGTAAGACGTAGGTGCAGGGGGGGAAATCTAGTTCCTCGTTTATATAAAAACAAGGGATAGACTTATACTGACTGATTTATCGAAAGGAGATGATTCCATATCCGTTACAGAGTATTTGTTATGGTCTTTATCTGTTTAAGTCTTGCAGGTTGCACAATAGAAAATGGTACACCAGGTGAAAAAAAAACCGAGGAGGAACAAAACGATACGGAACAAGCTGTACCCGAAGGAGAAAGAGAAGTGCTTGCTGAGAATTTAGAGTCCCCATGGTCAATCGCAAAGCTTGGTGATACTTTTTATATTAGTGAGCGAACTGGCTCAATTGTCACAATTGATGGGGAAGAGCAGACAAGAAAAGACGTTCAATTGGAAATGGAACTATCTGATGAAGCAGAAGCTGGACTCTTAGGTACTGTAATTCCAGAAGATTTTCCTGATACGAATGAAGCATATGCCTATTATTCCTATCAGGAAAAAGGGGAAACCTATCAACGTGTTGTAACGATTGAAGAACAAAATGATAATTGGGTAGAGACAGACGTTCTGTTAGATGAAATTCCTGGCGGAGCCTTTCATCATGGTGGAAGAATGGAGATTGGCCCAGATGATAAATTATATGTGACGACTGGGGATGCATCAATTCCGGAATTAGCACAGGAAAGAGATAGTTTAGCAGGAAAAATACTGCGGCTTAATTTGGATGGCTCAATCCCGGAGGACAACCCAATTGCTAATTCATATGTGTTTTCCTATGGCCATCGTAATCCTCAAGGGCTTGCATGGAGCCCAGAAGGTGTATTGTTTGCTACGGAGCACGGAAATCAGGCACATGATGAAATCAATCAAATTAACCCAGGTGCTAACTATGGTTGGCCAATAATTGAGGGAGATGAAATGGAGGATGGGATGGAAACCCCAGTTATTCATTCAGGAGATGAAACATGGGCACCATCTGGTTTAGATTACTATGAAGGTAATGTTTACTTTGCTTCGTTACGCGGGGAAGGACTCAGGAAAATGGATCCGGTGAATGAAACGGAAGAATTGATTGTATCCGATGTGGGAAGAGTGCGAGATGTGTTAGCAGCAGAGAATGGTCTATACATTATTACAAATAATACCGATGGTAGAGGTAACCCAGCAGAAAACGATGATCGCCTGTTGTATATACCTATTCCGGAAAATCAATTACATTAGTTTGAAAGCCTTTTGTTCGGTTAACGGACGAAAGGCTTTTTACTTGCAGGAAACTATAAAAATTGAATGCTGTGGGTAACTTTCTACCCGGGTGCTTGCGCTTTTGTTCTTGCATAGGAAAATGATTGGTTTTAGGTGTCTGTTATATAGGGAAAGGTAAACGTGACACACCTTTTCTAAAACAACTCCTATGTAAGCACTTGCAAATCTTGTATATACAAGTTATACTAAGTAACGTAACATGTATATACAAGTTTAGGAGTATAATATAAACAAGCATTATAGGAGGTTTAGGATGGTGAACGAGGAGAAAACGCGAGCAGTAGAGTCAATATATGCACCACTTACTGGTAAGCGCATACCATTAATAGATGTTCCAGACCCAACCTTTTCAGAAAAGATGATGGGTGATGGACTTGCAATTGATCCGACGGAGGGAAAAGTAGTTGCGCCAATTGATGGTGAAGTAACACTTACGTTTCCGACAAAGCATGCTATTGGATTAAAAAGTAAATCAGGAATTGAGATCCTTATCCATATTGGATTAGAAACAGTTAATCTTGATGGAGAGGGCTTTGAGGTTCATGTGAATGAAGGCGATCAAGTAAGTATAGGAGATCCGCTTGTAACCTTTGATTTTGAATTAATTAAGCGTAAAGCCGCTAGTGTCATTACACCAATTATAATTACAAACGGAGATATAATTGAGAACCTGGAGAAAACGGGTGAAGAAAATGTTATAGCCGGAGAGAGTCAGTTTCTAAAGGCTAACATAAAAGTAGAAAAGAAAGAAGAACGTTCAACAATCACAAAAAAGGGAACACAGTATAGTGAGGAAGCCGAAGCCATTGTTACAGCTGTAGGTGGATTAGGAAACGTGGAAGCAGCAACACATTGTGTTACCAGACTTCGATTTGCTTTAACAGATGAGGATCAGGTTGATAAAGCAGCATTAGAACAGATGGATATTGTAAAAGGAACTTTCTCTACTAACGGTCAGTTTCAGATTATTATTGGACAAGGGACCGTAGATAAAGTTTACCGAGCGATGGTCAATGAAACCGGCATCCAAGAGGCATCGAAAGAGGATGTGAAAGCTGCTGGCGTCAAGAAGCAAAATGCATTACAGCGAGGAATTAAAGTACTGGCAGATATCTTCATTCCAATTCTTCCTGCAATTATTACAGCAGGACTATTAATGGGGATTAATAATATCTTAGCTAACCCTGGAATCTTTGGCAGAGAAGCACCGTCAGTGATTGAAATGTATCCACAGTGGGCTGGCCTGGCAAGTATGATTAATATAATCGCGAATACTGCCTTTACCTTCTTACCTGCTTTAATTGGTTGGTCTGCAGTGAAACGATTTGGTGGAAGTGAACTGTTAGGTGTTGTACTTGGTTTAATCATGGTTCATCCAGACTTATTAAACGCTTGGGCTTATGGGGCAGCACTAGAGGCTGGAGAAGTACCAACATGGAATTTATTCGGGTTCGAAATTGAGGCGATTGGTTATCAAGGCCAAGTATTGCCAGTATTATTTGCATCTTGGGTATTAGCAAAGATTGAACTATTTATGAGAAAACGTGTTATTGATTCGTTGCAATTATTAATCGTTGCTCCGGTTGCATTACTCGTTACAGGCTTTTTAACCTTCATTATTATTGGACCAGTCACGTTTACAGTGGGAAACTGGATTACAGACGGTTTGATCGCTATCTTTGAAGCAGCACCAATCATTGGTGGTCTCGTATATGGAGCAATCTATGGACCATTAGTTATCACGGGAATGCATCACACCTTCTTAGCAGTAGACTTACAGCTGATTGGCAGTACAGAAACGACATTCTTATGGCCAATTCTTGCACTATCTAACATTGCGCAAGGTGCTGCAGCATTTGCGATAATGGCAGTTGCAAAAGAGGAGAAATTAAAGGGACTTGCAGGTACGTCTGGGATTTCGGCTTGGTTAGGAATTACAGAGCCAGCCATGTTTGGAGTTAACTTGCAATATAAGTATCCATTCTATGCAGCAATTACAGGGGCTGCTATTGCTGGTGCCTTTATTACGATGCAAAATGTACTTGCAACCTCCATTGGTGTTGGCGGAGTACCCGGAATTCTTTCCATTGTTCCATCTGGATGGGTTTCGTTTGGTATCGGAATGGCAATTGTAATCATTTTACCTTTTGTCATTACGTACGTTATTGCAAAACGAAAATTAAATACACATTAATTCAACTAGATTAGGAGTGAAAATATGAGCGAAGCATGGTGGAAAAAGTCAGTCGTTTATCAAATTTATCCAAAAAGTTTTCACGACACAACAGGGAATGGAACGGGAGATATTCAAGGTATTATCTCGAAATTAGACTATCTGAAAAAACTGGGTGTCGATGTTATTTGGTTAACACCGGTTTATAAATCACCGCAAAATGACAATGGATATGATATCAGTGATTACTATTCTATTGAACCAGGATATGGAACCATGGAAGATTTTGAGGAGCTATTAGAAGAAACACATCGACTTGATATGAAGCTGATTATGGATCTTGTTATTAATCACACATCAACAGAGCATGAATGGTTTCAAGAGGCAAAGAAATCCAAGGATAATCCATATCGTGACTTCTATATTTGGAAAGATCCGGTTGATGGGGAAGAGCCAAACAATTGGCAATCCAAATTCGGTGGCTCTGCTTGGCAATATGATGAGCAAACGGAACAATATTTCTTGCATTTATTTGATCGAACACAAGCTGATTTGAATTGGGAAAACGAAAAGCTGCGTGAAAAGCTTTTTGATATGATGCGTTTTTGGGCGGAAAAAGGAATTGATGGATTCCGGCTTGATGTTATTAATTTAATTTCAAAAGATCAAACTTTTCCAAATGACGTCATTGGGGATGGTCGCAGATTTTATACAGACGGACCCCGCATCCATGAATATTTAAATGAAATGAATCAGGAAGTATTCTCAAAATACGATATGCTGACGGTCGGTGAAATGTCGTCAACCTCACTTGAAGCTTGTGTGCTTTATACACAACCTGAGCGACAAGAGCTTTCGATGACATTTCAATTTCATCATTTGAAAGTGGATTATCCACATGGAGAAAAGTGGACAAAAGCTCCATTTGATTTCTTGAAGCTGAAGAAAATTCTTTCGGATTGGCAGGTTGGGATGCACGAAGAAAACGGATGGAATGCTTTATTCTGGTGTAACCATGATCAGCCGCGTGCTGTATCGCGATTTGGTGATGATACGAAGCTGCACCGTGAATCAGCAAAAATGCTTGCCACCACACTTCATATGATGAAAGGTACGCCATATATTTATCAAGGTGAAGAGATTGGGATGACAAATCCTAATTTCACTTCTATTGATGAGTACCGTGATGTAGAGTCGTTAAATGCGTACAAATCATTACGAGACAGTGGAAAATCAGAACAGGAAACAATAGCGATTTTACAGCAAAAATCACGTGACAATGGGCGCACACCAATGCAATGGTCTAATGAAAAGCATGCAGGATTTACATCTGGAACGCCATGGATCAATGTTGCAGCTAATTATCCTGAGATCAATGTTAATCGAGCTTTAGAGGATAAAAATTCTATCTTTTATCACCATCAGCAGTTGATTCAATTACGGAAGAAATATGATATTATTACGTATGGGGACTACCAGCTACTATTTGAGGATGATCCTAAAATATTTGCATATACAAGAAACTGGAATGGCGAAAAGCTGATTGTTATAAGTAATTTTTCTGGAGATAATGCAACGGTAGATTTACAGCTGGACAAGAAAATAGCAAACCCAGAAATTTTGTTATCCAATTACGCTGATTCACCACAGTCGCTGGAGCAGTTAAGTTTAAGACCTTATGAATCGATTGTTTACCACGCATCACCGAGGATGTAATATCCCTTCTCCAAGCGTGATAAAATCGCTGGGATTTTATTTTAGGTCATATTCTTGTTGAAACAGAGCCCTTGCTGAGTGAAGCAAGTTCCTCTTGATTATGCAACGTAATGAGGTTTAAGACATGCAAAAGAAATATCTAGCAATTTACGATGATTTAGTAAACAAAATACAAGCAAATACATGGCCGGTATCTACGCTGTTACCTTCTGAAAATGAATTATCGATTCAGTATGACACCTCACGAGAAACAATACGAAAGGCGTTAAATCTGTTATCGCACAATGGCTATATTCAAAAGGTGAGGGGAAAAGGATCGGTGGTGATTGATATTCATAAGTTTTCTTTTCCTGTTTCCGGTATTGAAAGCTATGCAGAGCTGGCAGAGAAGCTTCAATTGGAGAGTAGCACAGCAGTGCATCAGTTGGGGTACCTGGACGCTAATCATGAGATAACTAAAATGTTAGCAATGACGCAAGGTGAGCGCATTTGGAATGTTGTGCGAGTGCGAGAGATTTCAGGAGAGAAAATTATTTTGGATAAAGATTACTTCACGGAGCGTTATGTTCCCTTGCTTTCCCTGGATATATGTGAGAAATCAATCTATCATCATATCGAGAATAATCTAGGACTGGAGATTGGTTTTGCACAAAAAGAAATTGTCGTGGAAGATCCAACAGAAGAGGACCGGAAATTATTGGACTTAGAAGGTTTCTCAAATATTGTCGTTATCCGAAGTCAGGTTTATTTACAGGATGCTAATTTATTTCAGTGCACAGAGTCCAGGCATCGACCGGACAAATTTCGATTTGTTGACTTTGCGAGAAGAGTAAAGAATTAAGTAGCAGGTCTTATTCAAATGAAACTATAATACTAAAATACCAGCCATCACTAGAAGGCTGGTATTTGTTTTAGCATACATTAGCGAGCTGTAATATCCCCAATGAATGAAATTTCACTTTATCAGGACGTTCGAATTAATGGTAACGTACAGCAGCGAAAGGATCCCCCAGACTTAATAATTTCAGAAAACGGTACTTCGGTGATTCGAAAGCCCATTTCGGTTAATTTTTGGTTCATGCGTTTATTTTCAGGCAGGCTAATAACGTGTTTATTTCCAAGTGAAAGTACATTGGGACCTAAGTGGAATTGTTCTTCCTCTGTTACTTCAATGAGTGTATATTCTTCTTTTAACATAAGATAAGCATCAGAATCCATAGCTGGTGGATAGATTAATGCAGTTTGAGCATCGATAATATTGAAAATACAGTCTAAATGAAGAATATCTTTTCGTAATTTAATGGGAGATACTTCATGATTCGGAAGCTGGCTTTGTAGAACAGCTACTGCCTCTTTAGAAGTACGGTCACTGATTCCGACCCAAACCTTTGAATGATCAATAATGACATCTCCACCTTCAATTGATGCCGTCTCGAATGGAAAATAAGCAACTTTGTTTCGCTGTAGCCAATCTAATAATATGTTCTGCTCTTTTTTACGAATGTCTTCTTTCATTGCAGATACAAAAAACGTATTTCCAATCGTAAAACCGATATCACGCGTGAACACCTGCTCATTCAAGTGCTCTAATTCGTTCAGTTTGATAACCTCAATCCCAATGGATTCCATGTGATGGATAAGGTTGGCATGTTGCTCTACTGCTTTTGTTTGATTAATATTATCGTTTACATAATACGCTTGGGTTTGATTGATCACTTCATTAATTTGCATATAGCGTGGAGAAACCGTAATTACCTTTTTCAATGGATCATATTCATTATGACAGTAAGCTATATCTCTGTTTTTTTCTGTGTTCACTTCATCTCCCCCAATCACTAGTCGATCGTTTACCTCATAATATGTATGCTTCGGATAATTGGATTGCTGTAGTAACCGGTTAGTAAGTACTATTGCTTAAATATTATTATTTGGATTTCTTACGTTTTTTTTCATTGGGGATATATTTGGTATAATACGCTGCGGTTAGTAAGCAAATAATAGCTAACCCCCAAGCTGCAACACCACCCCAGTATATGTCAGACATAACCCCAATGAGAATAATAATCCCACTTAAAGCAATGAAAATGGATGTAAGATATCGTTTCACACGCAACACCTCAGTAATTATATGTATGAATTGGGATTGGTAATATAGGAATTTTTTCTTATTACTAATATTATAGCAAAAGCTGAAATGAATTACACACGACTTACTTTCTGCTAACAAAAGAAATTTATGCTTATGTCCGACATCCCTTCCATAAAACTATTTTAAAAAGAGCCCCATATTGCTATCTGCAATGTTATATGAAAGAAAAATGAATTATAAAAAATCCTATTATCGAATTTTAGATTTTCTAATCACAATTTGTCATAACGATGGTAGAATGGAGACAAATACAGGTTAGGAGATTATTATATGAAAAAGCGGATAACTATTTTGCTTGCATTATTATGTGTAGCTGCTTTTATTTTAGTTGGATGTGCAGATAAAATAGTTGTAACGAATGGTAAAGGCAATGCAGTTAGAGGTTCAGTCGTTGCTTCTAAAGAATTCCCGAGCTTTAGTAAAGAAATTACAATCTCAGCGATTGGTGATATTCTTATCCATAGTCCAGTCTATATGGATGCAAAGACAGAGGGAGGATATGATTTTCTTCCTATGCTTGAAAGGGTCAAAGATACATTAGAGACTTCAACGATAACAGTAGCAAACCAAGAGACGATGATTGGTGGAGAAGAGCTTGGATTATCCTCATATCCTTCCTTTAATAGTCCTTTTGAAGTTGGTGATGCATTGAAAGCGGTAGGTGTCAATGTTGTTACATTGGCTAATAATCATACGTTAGATCGTGGTGAGGCTGCGATTCAAAATGCAATTAGTCAATGGGAAACAATTGATATGATGTATACAGGTGCATATAAAGATCAGCTGGATCGTGAAAATCTACGAATCTATGAAACAGAAGAAGATATATCCATTGCGTTTCTCTCTTATACGTATGGAACAAATGGAATTCCTGTGCCAGAGGGCAAAGACTATTTAGTGAATATGATTGATAAAGATCGTATTGCCGAGGAAGTAGCGCTAGCAAAGGAAAAAGCGGATGTTGTTACATTAAGCCTCCATTTTGGGAATGAAAATGAGCGAATGCCAAATGAAGAACAAAAGGAGCTTGTACAGTTTGCAGCTGATCAAGGAGTCGATATTGTAATTGGCCATCACCCACATGTCCTGCAGCCAATGGAGTGGGTGACAGGTAAAGATGGACATGAAACCTTTGTAATGTATTCATTAGGAAATTTCCTTTCGAATCAACAGGATCTGTACCAGCGAATTGGTGGAATATTAACACTTTCCATTAAAAAAATAGTCAAAGGTGATGCAGAAGAATTGGAAGTTCATTCACCGAAGTTCATGCCAACCTATGTGACATTTAGTGAGGATTTTACAAATTATGAAGTGACACCAATGTACACTCTAACAAAGGATGAGCTTAAAGGAGCGCATCAACACTATAAGGAAATAAAAGCGCATCTGTCACAATGGATGCCAGAGCTTGAGTTTATGGAATAATAATGGCCCCCATCTTTTCTCCAGAAGATGGGGATTTCGTATACAGGTTTTTCTATAATTTGTTGGTGTTTTTTGGTATGATAAACATTGCAGTTATTATAGTTCGTGTACATAAAGGAGATCGTTAATAGATGGAATGGAGAAATATATATCGTGGCCTATTAATGGGAGCTACAGATTTAGTTCCTGGTATAAGTGGTGGAACGATAGCTGTTTTACTAGGAATATATGATAGGCTGATTGCTGCGATCAGCGGCATCTTTAGTAAGGAATGGAAAAAACATATCGGATTTTTAATTCCCTTAGGACTTGGGATGGTAATAGCCATCTTTTTACTTGCGAGTTTGATTGAATGGCTGTTTGAGCATTATCCGGGACCAACGCAGTTCTTTTTTCTCGGATTAATCCTTGGGGTCCTGCCATATTTATTTTATAAAGCAGAAGCTAAACAGAAATTTAAATCGAAGCATTATGTGATGTTGGGGATTGGGGCAATTGTTGTTGCAATGTTGGCTTTTCTAAATCCAAATGAAGGAACAGTAATTGAAAATGTTACAACTTCTACTTACATCTTGCTTTTCTTTTCAGGGTTTATTGGAAGCAGTGCAATGATTATTCCGGGTATTAGTGGGTCGTTTATGCTATTGCTTATTGGTGTATACTCCACAATCATCTCAGCTATAAGTAATCTTTATTTCGATATTATTATTGTTACTGGGTTAGGAATTGCGATAGGATTTATTGTGATGAGCAAGGTTGTCGCATTTTTCCTGAATCATTATTATACCGGTACATTTGCTGTAATCATTGGATTGGTTATAGGCTCGAGCTTTGCTGTCTTCCCTGGATGGCCAGAGAGCGTGCCGATGCTGCTCGTTAGTGTGGCAACCTTTATCGCTGGTCTTCTTGCTGCCATTACGCTTGGAAGAATTGAATACAAGTAACGTGAAAAAGAAATGAAAGAAGCGTATAATCATTGTTAAAAGGAAAAAGGAGTGAACAGTTATGGAAGCTATTCAAACGGCTGAGCAGTTTAATGAAATCATTCAAAGTGACGAACCAGTAATTGTTAAATTTTACGCAGACTGGTGTCCAGATTGTAAAGTGCTGGACATGTTTATTGGTGATGTTATAAAAGAATTTAATAATTATAAATGGTATGAAGTGAACAGCGATGAAGTGGCAGGTGTTGCAGAAAACCATCAGGTAATGGGAATTCCAAGTATTTTGATTTTCCAAAATGGTGAGAAGCTTGCCCATCAGCATAGCGCATATACGAAGTCACCTGAGTCTGTATCAGAATTTTTACAGCAGCAATTAGGTTAATAAAACGCCCGATCATGATTGGAAATGATCGGGTGTTGTTTTTTATATCGTTATTGTTAATGAACCATTTAAGCAAACGTAAACGTTAAATTTTTACCTTGCTTTATAAATAAAGAAGCATTTTCTAAATTCACAGCACCGTTTTCTACACGTAACGAATATGCCTGAACATCATGAGGAGTCATAACAGTATGAAGCTTTTGTTCATTGATTAAATCGTTATCTTCGGGGACATTTTTCTCAGTACCCCATTCAATTAAAAAGGGAAGCGCGGTGCTTTCTGAGAGTGGGAACAGCATGCGCCAATTTAATGTCGAACCATTAGTTCTTTTCCTGCTGCCAGGAATTGGGCCATTATAGCTTATATCCTCTGCATTAAAATGCGCTATATATGCATCGATTTGATTGGTGCGAAGGGCATATTGAATCGGCGCTTCCACATGATTATCTAAAGCTTTGACAAGCTGGTGAATCAATGGGTTACCAGATTTTCTTGCGAGGGCTTCATCGAAAATACCAAGCCATTCGAGATAACAATCATTTTTAAAATAAAAAAGATAATTATACGTTCCCCAATTATGGTGCTCTCCTCCTTGGATGACTTTAACCCCATATTTTTGTGCGAATTGCTGTGCTGCCTTTTCAGGATCGTTTGCAGCGATAATTAGGTGGTCTAATGCTAACATAGTGAACACCCTTCCTTTAAAATGTGTAATAGGGACTATCGTTCCAGCGATGGTTTCTATAGTATAATAATAGCAAATAAAATTATAAAATTAAAAAAGTAATAATACCTAGAATGAAAGTTGGTGGGGATTTTGAGTGAAATTAAAATATTGATTGTGGAGGACGAGCAGAAGATTAGCCGTGTTCTGCAACTTGAACTAGAATATGAAAACTATCAAACTGAAATTGCTGCAAATGGGAAAGAGGCACTTCGATTAATGGAAGAAAAATCCTGGGATCTTGTATTATTAGATATCATGATTCCGGAATTAAGTGGATTAGAAGTACTGCGAAGAGTGAGAAGAAACGACGAAACAACGCCGGTTATCTTATTGACAGCAAGGGATGAGATCCACGATAAGGTGAGTGGACTAGATCTTGGTGCAAATGATTATATTACGAAGCCATTCCAAATTGAGGAATTGCTTGCACGCATCCGGGTGCATTTAAGAAAGCCAGTTCAAAAAGACGCTACCGGCGAGCTGTTATCGGTTGGAGATCTAGCTGTAAACTTAAATGGTCACGAAGTTAAACGAGCAGGTAAATTAATTGAACTAACACCTCGTGAATTCGATTTACTTGTCTGCTTATTAAAAAATAAAAATATCGTATTAACGAGAGAGCAATTAATCGAGCAAGTATGGGGATTTGACTATTATGGCGATACGAATGTGGTAGATGTATACGTTCGTTATTTGAGACAAAAGATCGATAAAGACTATGACATAGCATATATTCTAACTGTTCGAGGTGTCGGATATACGATAAAGGATAATGAGACATGAAATTACGGACGAAAATACAGCTTTTTACTAGTTTATTTATGCTTGTACTCGTCTTATTAGTTAATACATCGATTTACTTTTTGTTTTATAAAATAGCTGCAGATAGTGATCTTGAACAAATGGCCGTTCAAATGGATGCACTTACCGAAACGCTAGCAGATAATCCAGATATATCGAATGAAGAAGCCAAAAGGTTGATCAAAGCTTACCTCCCTACAAACGGGATGATTCGTGTAATTGATGAAAATGACAGACCGTTCATTCTACAAACGAAATCTGGAGCATATGAAACCTTGCCATGGGAGTATGTGACAACAGAGAGTAAAACAATTGAAACTCAGGCAAATGGACCGGATGTAGCTATTATTACAAGACCAGTTATATGGAATAACGGTGAGATTGTGACCGTGCAGCTTTCCAACCATCTCAATCATTTAGAAGAAACGATGAAGACGCTATTCTATGTACTCATCGTAGCAGGTGCGATTATGCTGATACCTTCTATCATTGCCGGTACACTATTAGGGCGATTTTTATTAAATCCGATTCAGAAATTAATCCAAACGATGAAGGATAATACGAAGCATGCCAAGTGGCAAAAAATCAATCTAGAAAACCGCTCTAAGGATGAGCTATACGAGATGGAAATGACGTTCAATGAGATGATCGATTACTTGAGAGATAACTTTGAAAAACAAGAAATTTTTGTTTCGAATGCTTCACATGAACTGAAAACACCAATACAGATTGTCAAAAGCTATGCACAGCTGTTAGAACGTCGAGGAATGGAAAATCCCGAGCTGCTGCAAGAGTCAATTGAAGCGATTGATTCAGAGGCAGATCGAATGAAAAAGCTCGTGGAACAGCTTTTATCGCTCGCGAAAAATCGCCAAGCACAAGAAATGAATCGTGTTGATCTCGGAGAGCTTACCGAGGAGACGGTAGAGACATTTGAGAAGGCTTATGCACGTAAGATTAATTTCCAGCAAAATGCAGACGACTTAATGGTTTATGGTAATCGTGATCAACTTGAACAAGTTATTTATATACTCATCGAAAATGCAATAAAATACAGTAATGATAAAATAAATGTCAGTGCTTCAAAATTGAATGATGATGTGATTATTCAAGTAAAGGATCATGGACAAGGAATACATGAAGATGAGCAAAAGCGGATATTCGACCGTTTCTACCGCGTGGATAAAGCGAGAAGTAGAGAAACTGGTGGAACAGGACTCGGTTTAGCAATTGCAAAGGTAATTACAGAGGAGCATCATGGAGAAGTTTCTGTATCCAGTAAAGTTGGAGAAGGATCGACCTTTACGCTTTGTTTGCCGTATAGGGAGTAGCACAGGTTTTATTTTTATAATAGTAAAATGGATTCTATAACGAGAGGAGTGAATCTATGAGAAAAAAGCTAATTATTGCTGGAGTCTGTCTCGTTGGAGTCCTTGCTTTAGGGTTTGGTATCTATCAATCGGGTGCTTCATCCTCCGAGCCAGAGTTGTCGAAGGAAGAAGTTGAAAATCTTGTTCAAGAGCAATATCCAGGAACAATTACAACAACGGATCTAGAAAAGAATGAAGATGGGGCAATTTATAAAGTTAGAATTGAAAGCAAAGGAAATAACTATGCTGTTACATTAGATGGAAATACTGGTGAAGTGACTGACTTAGAAATATTAGGTGAAGCAACAACTGAAAGCAGCGAACAAAATGATAATAATCAAGCAGAAGAGAACGATTCTAATAAAGAACCAAGCACAAATGAACCTGGACAAACGGAAGAGAAAAAGGAAAACGGTGCATCCAATGCAATGCTAAGTCAAGATGCAGCTAAAGAAATTGCGCTTAAAGAATTTGCTGGAACTGTCGTAGATTTAGAGCTAGATGAGGATGACGGAAGAAAAATTTATGAAATAGAAATCGAGAACGGAGAAGATGAGGCAACGGTCGAAATCGATGCCTACACAGGGGAGATTTTGGTCTTAGACATTGATATCGATGATTAAGATACAGACTGGCAGCGATTGAACGCTGTCAGTTTTTTTTAGTGGAAAAGTCTTCTGATAAAAACCTTATTTTTTTCTCATCAAATTCTAATCTTATTCACAGTGCACTTTCATTCCACCTGTTTAAGATAAAGGTAACAAGAAAACAAGGAGGAATTACAAATGAAAAAGAAATTAGGTATTGCAATTGGTACTGTAACAGCGGCAGCAGTTATTGGGATGGGGGTCTATCATTCAGATGCAGCACAAGCAAACCCAACTTTATCTTCGGAAGAAATTAGTGATATGATTCAAAATCAATATCCAGGAACGGTTACAGAGTTGGAAGTTGATAAGAAAGGTAATAAAACTGTATATGAGGTAGAAATTGAAGGTGATGGTGTAGAATATGAATTGAAATTAGATGGCGATACAGGTGAAGTTCTAAATGAAAAGCACAAAGAAACAAATTTCAACAAAAAGAATGAAAGTGAAACTACAGCTGCACAGAATAAACCCGTTGAGAATTTAATCGGAGATCAAAAAGCAAGAGAAATTGCATTGAAGGAATTCGATGGAACAATCAAAGAGTTTGAGCTGGATGAGGATGACGGACGTTACGTGTATGAGATGGAAGTAAGAAATGGCGATAAAGAGGCTGAATTTGAAATTGATGCATTAACCGGAGAAATTTTAGAAATGGAAATTGATACAGAAGACGACGACTGATAAAGTCGTTCTGAAAAAGGGGGGGCCTAAATGAGAAAGAAGCTTATTATATTGCTAGGTGCGATCATCACGGTTACAATCCTGGGGCTTGGCATTTCGCATTCGCTTATTGTAAAAGCTGAGCCTAATCTTACCAGAAAAGATGTTATGACACAGGTTAAAGATCAATATCCAGGGAAGATTACGGAAGTAGGGTTGGATGATGAGTCAAAAAATCCCGTTTATAAAGTCAATCTAGAAATTGATAGTCAAAAATATAATCTGTTAATTGATGGAAATACTGGTGAGGTATTGGATTTAACGGAAAAGTCGAAAGCAAATAAACAAGAGACTGATCAAGAAGTTAAACCAACCGCAAATAAGCAGGAAAAACAAGATGAAAATGAAATCACTATAAAAGAAAAACAATCTTTAAACCAACTGAACAGTGGCAAGAGTGAAGATTCAAAATCTGAAGCTGAAAAAGCAGCTGTAAAGTCAACTAATGATGAAACGAATAATTCTGAGCCTAAATCGAAGCAACAGCAGGCAAAAAAAGCAGTAATTGGAACGAATAAAGCGCGAAGTATTGCATTAGCTGAATTTTCAGGAACGATAGAAGGAATTGAACTCGACGATGATGATGATCGGCTTATCTATGAAGTAGAAATAGCAGATGGAGACAATGAGGCAGAGATAGAGATCGATGCATATACAGGAGAAATTCTGTTTATGGATTTAGAAATTGATGATTGATGCAAGGAGCGCCTGCCTTTAGGTCAGGCGCTTTGCATTGCATTTTATTTCAATTAGATCCTACATACTGAAATAAAGCACCATTCGACCTCGTTATAGCACCAAACGCCGAAATAAAGCACCATCGTCCCTCGCTAAAGCACCAAACGCTAAAATAAAGCACCATCGTCCCTCGTTATAGCACCAAACACTAAAATAAAGCACCATCGTCCCTCGCTAAAGCACCAAACGCTAAAATAAAGCACCATCGTCCCTCGCTAAAGCACCAAACGCCGAAATAAAGCACCATCCCACCTCGCTATAGCACCACTCTCCGAATCGAACCACCCTAAACAGAGCTAGTTTCTCATCCCCTATACACCTGATCCTCTCGAGGGAGTTATACAATCACTCGAAAGTTATCTTTTACGGTTGCTTGCACGGTTTTATGCTTTTCAAAGTATGCTCGTATCAACTCAACGGTATCCTTTTGAATTTCTTGAATAACGGGCTTATTTTTAAACATGTCGTAATTTCCTCCACCAGAAGCACGATAATTATTTAATACAACCTGATACGTCTTACTGTGATCAAGCGGTTTATCATGATAGGTGACAGCAGTTACACGTGAACCGACTGGATTAGAGGCATGAATGGTGTAATTTATTCCCTCCCACATATCATAATTGTAATGCTGCGGCTTCGGGTCAATATAACTTGGATTAACGGCTAGTTTATTGTCTAAAACAGTGAAGTATTCGGCGCTTTTTTCCAAGGCAGCTTTAATTGCTTCACCAGTCAATTCAAGAACGACAAGTGTGTTTGGATACATGTAGTTTGATACGATATCTCGCATGGTGACAACAGGTTTAAAGCCAGTTGATGCATTATTAAGAAGTGACGTAACTGAAATATCAACACCACTTTCCGCCATTTGTACATCCTGAATAAATTGGATAAATGGATGTTTTTTAACTCGTGCGTCAAATGGAGAGGTGATTGTCATATCCCCTTCAATGGATCCGATCGGCTGATCCAGCCACTGCTGTGTCGATGCCTCCATTTCCTGCATATAATCGATTATATCTGTGTTTGATTCCGTGTTTTCGAATGTATGAAGAGTGCCTCTCTTTTCGATAATCTTCCATTTTCCATTCTTTTTTTCTAGATCGATGTGAACTTCTCCATATACTTGTCCATTATTACCAGGCTGTAGAATTAGTATGTCATGAAGCATATCGTTTAATTGACGATGCTGATGCCCTGTTAAAAGAACATCAATCCCTTTAATTTGTTCGCACATTTGATATGCTTGGTTCTCCCCTGTGAAAGGCTCCGTTGGTTCACCAGTTTCTAAATCTCGCTCAAATCCGCCATGGTAAGAAGCAATGAGAACATCTGGATCTTCAACATCTCGAATCTTCTTAACCCAACCTTCTAAAGTGGTAAATGCATCTTGGAATTGAATCCCTCTAATATGTGCCGGTGCTTCCCAATTAGGGATAAAATGGGTTGTGACACCAACAATGGCAACTTTAATCCCGTTTTTCATCGTTTTTATAATATACGGAGGGCCAAACTTCGGTTCCATTGTTTCTTTATCCAAAATGTTTGCCGATACCCATGGAAAGCTAGATTGGTTGACTGCATCTGTTAGTATTTTTTCTCCAAAATTAAATTCATGGTTACCAACCACAGCAGCATCAATACCAATTCGATTCATAATTCCAATCATCGGATTCTCATGATGTTGATGTTTCTTTACATAATGTGTCATTAACGGTGTGCCTTGAATAAGATCTCCATTATCAACTACGATTAAGTTTTCTTCTTGTTGCCGAATTTGTTTCACAATGGTGGCATATTTGGCTAAACCAATTGGAGATTCCTCATTTGTTCCATACAAAATAGGCATTGCGTTGCCGTGAATATCACTTGTGTAGAGCAGTGTGATTGATGATTGCGTATGCAAAATAAAACATCCTTCCTACAGTAAAGATGTCCCAAAGGAAACCTTAGGGACATCGTAATTGTTATAACGTCTTAAACAATTTTACGTCTGATTCTTGCCGAAGCAAAGTCGATGATTGTGACGACAATGATAATCGCAAGTAAAATCGTACCCATTTCATTCCAGTTTCGGTTGCTGGATGCAAAGATAATCATGGTACCTATACCGCCCGCTCCTACGATGCCGAGAATGGAAGAGGCTCGAATATCTACCTCAAATCGATAGATAGCATAGGACAAGAATTCCGGTGTAATCTGCGGAAGCACTCCGTAAAATAGAATTTGCAGTTTGTTCGCACCACTTGCTTCCATTGCTTCAACAACATTCATATCTATGGATTCAATAATCTCCGAGAACATCTTTCCTAGCATCCCAGTCGAGCCAATTGCAATGGCTAGAACCCCAGCGAATGCATTTGGTCCTACAGCTACAACGAATAGGATCGCTAAAATGATGTCTGGAAATGCACGAACAGCAGAGAGTATCCATTTCCCGATTGTTGAAGCAATGACGCCGCCCATCATATTACGGGCAGCAAGGAATGCCAATGGAACAGCAATAACGGCTGCCATTAAAGACCCTGCAAATGCAATAAATACGGTTTCGAGCATGCTCATTGCTACATCACTAGTCGCCGCCCAATCCGGGCTGAACAATCTTGGTATCACGCGAGAGAAGTTATTTGCTGCACGTTCGATGGCACGTCCCCAATCAATATTAATACTGAGAAATGTCCATACATACATCGCGACGACTAGTATTGTGATACCGATATTTCTAATCTTTTTAAAAGCTGAATTTTTTGGTTTTGGAGGTAAAGAATAATGTTTCATTACAGCAATGCCTCCCTTATTTTCGTACTAATATATTCAATAACAATGACAACTACAAAGATAAGAATAATAATCATCATGGCATTTGGGTAATTATAAAAGCCCAGTTGCTGGTTTAATATTAAACCAATCCCACCTGCACCAACTAATCCCAGTACAACAGAAGCACGAATATTAATTTCAAAAACGTAAAGCACTAATGAAGTAAACTGTGGCAGCACTTGCGGAATTAATGCATACCAAATAACCTGTAATACGTTCCCGCCAGATGCTCGCATTGCTTCCAATGGATTCATGTCCACCGATTCAATTGTCTCACTTATTAACTTTGCTAATATCCCTAATGAGAAAATGATAAGGGCTAAAATTCCAGGAAATAACCCAATTCCAAATAGACCAACAAAGATAACAGCCAATACTAAATCAGGTATCGTCCGCAATAAATTTAAAAATGTTCGAGTAATGTAATATAATGGCTTAAATGTCGTAACATTTTGTGCCGCTAAAAGAGCGAGTGGAACCGTAAGAATTGCGGCAACGGTTGTAGCAATAATTGCCATTTGAATGGTTTCTACCATTGGTCCCCAAATAGCTGATATGACGGCTGTATTTGGCGGGAAAAACTTTTCAATAACTTGAAATACATTTTGAAATGCACCGCTAAAACCACCGACCATTTGCTGCTGGGTCCAAGTCATGCTAAATAAATAGATACCAAGCACAACAAAAAATATAACGGTTACTTGTATTTTTGTTTTAGCTGGATAGATGGATGGTACTTTTTTGGTAGTCACAGAATTGTTTTCGTTTGTCACGATTCGTCTGCCCCCCCACGCAAGTCATCCTCACGTATCGAACGTCCATAAATTTCCTCGAATGTGCTTTCTGAAACTTCAGAAACAGGCCCGTCAAATACAACCTCTCCTGCCCGCATTCCAATAATTCGATCAGCATATTCCATTGCCATATCAATAAAGTGCAGGTTAACAATTGTTGTAATATTATCTTCTTTATTGATTTTCTTTAAATAGGTCATGACTTGATGGGATGTTGGTGGATCGAGTGATGCAACAGGCTCATCTGCTAAAATGTACTTTGGTTGTTGAGTAAGTACTCTGGCAATGCTGACACGCTGTTGCTGACCACCACTTAACTCATCGGCTCGATTGTAAATTTTCTCTGCAATATTTACACGCTGAAGGCTTTCGTATGCTAAGCCAACATCTTCTTTTTTATGCAAATTGAAAATAGATCGTAATGTACTTGTATGACCAAGGCGGCCAGCTAGCACATTTTTAAGTACATTCGAACGCTTAACTAAATTGTAGTTTTGGAAAATCATCCCTGTTTTTGTACGGAGTTTTCTCATATCAGAACCGCGGTACTTCAGGATGTCCTCGTTATCAACGAGAAGGGAACCAGATGTTGGTGTAACCAAACGGTTAATGCTGCGGATAAACGTGGACTTACCGGCTCCAGATAAACCTACAATAACAACAAACTCACCATCGTTAATTGTAACGTTAATCTTTTTTAATCCCTCTGTACCGTTTGGGTACACAAGGCCAACGTCTTTAAATTCGATCATCGTATGTATTTCCTCCAATATAAATAAAGTGAAGCTTGTACAAGCTTATTGCTAGTATACTAGATTTTAAAATAAAAGTATTATGAAAATGTGAAAAAAGGAGGAGCTGCAACTCCCCCCTTCCTCTAGCTTAAAGTTCAATATTATCTTTGAATTTTTGGTACGTATCTTTTACAACCTGATATTCTTCGTCCGTTGCTTCGTCAATTTCATCCCAGTTGTATACTTCGTTCATAATTTCAATCATTTCTGGATCATCGTTAAATGATAAGAATGTGTCTTTAATTTTTTGCACAAATTCTGCGTCCAAATCTTTTGTCACGGAAATTGTGTCATTTGGTATTTCATCTGTATAATCAATAATAGTTAAATCTTCCATTACAGTTGGATATTCTTCCTCAAGCTCAGTACGTACATCGTCAAATGTAGTTGCAACGTCTGCATCACCTTCTAACACTGCAATTGCAGCATTATCATGGCCACCACTTTGGACTGTAGCACTGAAGAAATCACTTTCTAATTCAGTTGCAGTATCATAACCGAATTCTTCCATTAATTGATTGGCAGGGAATAGGTATCCAGATGTAGACCCTTGATCAGCGTATGCCCAAATTTTTCCTTCTAAATCTTCAAGACTCTCAATTCCAGAATCTGTATGAACTACATATTGTGCTTTATACGTACCTGATCCGTAGCGAATGGATTTTAGAATAACTTCAACATCATATTGCTCGTTAGCTAGAACATAACCGAACGCAGGAATAAAGCCAATGTGTACTTGGTTCGCTCCCATTGCTTCAACTAAAGCGTTATAGTTCGTCATAACTTCGCCTTGAACTTCAATCCCTAATTCTTCACCTAAACGCTCTGCTAATGGTTCAACTGTATTAGCAATGGTATCTGAGTCCTGTGATGGTACAAATCCCATAACCAATGTATCTGGAATCATACCTTCACTGCTTGCTGAATCATCACCGTTGCTGTTCGAAGATTCTTCACCTGAATCTGAATCGTCTGACCCGCCGCAGGCTGCTAATACTAGTGCTAATGCGAGAACAAGCAACAAGCTATAAAGTTTTTTCATGTAGACCCTCCTATGTATTGTAAAAATTGTGTTACATTTCTATTAAATAGTATTCTTATATAAAAAGCTAGTCATATTTTGGAATTTTACACATTATTTACAAAGCTTTAGTCCTATATTTTCGAAATATTAATTCATTAAAATGTAAGCAATTAAGTGTGGTGAAAGTTCAGACTTTTAATTATTGTTTTGAAACATTAATGGGCTAAAGTTCGTATAGATAGAGCCGATAAGAAATAGAGGACATCAACTGAATGAAAAAGTTGTATGTAATATAGATACTGTGTGAGTAGATAATTAAGATAACGAGAGAAGGGGACTGTCTTGACAGAGGAAACATTAATAGTGAAGAAACAAGATTCTTCACTGAAGCTTTTTGTTGTATTAGCAAAGGCATATCGAGCTATTATAGAACAAGCTGAAATGGATATTAAATCAAAAGGTTTGAACTTAACGGATTTTGCTGTATTAGAGCTGCTTTTTCATCGAGGAAAACAACCAATGCAAAAAATTGGGGATAAGATTCTAATGACGAGTGGCAGTATAACATATATCGTTAATAAGCTTGAGAAAAAGGGGTATCTCGTTCGAGAGGCCAGTCCTAATGATAGACGTGTAACATATGCAAGTATAAGTGATCAAGGCAGAGAATTATTAAACAGTATTTTTCCGGCACATTGGGAGAAACTTAAAACGATTATGAATGGTTTAAATGATGAGGAAAAAGACACTGCAATAGAGTTGTTAAAGAAGCTGGGAACCACAGTTAAGAAAATTTGATACTGTACTTGAACAATGAATCTCAATTAGTCATCTGATTAAGAGATTCTTTTTATATTTGAAATAACCTTTTTCCTTACTAAAATGCAATTACAAGCATGTTGTGAAGCAACGTTTTCTAGTAATATGATTGTTAAATTTCGCAAATGTTTTGGTTTATTGGAAGCCGTCACTGGGTATAAAAGTAGTATGGTAAATACTTGTTTTAGGCAAATTTTCAGGAGGAATCATTAATGCGTTATTCACATGTTACGGTATATATTAGTGACAATAATTTGAAGTGCGATAAGGTGCTATCATTGCTGGATAAATATAATATCTCCTATGAAAAGAAAAGTATAACAGCTGATCACGCGAATATGGAGGAACTTCAGGGGATGGGGGTCTATGGAACTCCAGCTACATTTATTGATGAGAACGACCCTATCCTTGGATATCAAGAAAGTAAAATCAAAAATGAATTAGGTATAAGTGATGATAATTCCGAATTTGGATCAAAAATCAAACGGTTTTAGAGAATAGCTGGCCATGTCATCTACACACTTTTTCACAATCGAGCATAAATTATTGTAAATAGGAAAACGAAAAAGAGGTGTGTACGAATGCACTATCGACCTTACAATCAACCACATTATTCCCCTCCAGTTAATCATAATCTGTACCCATATCACACATCCTATTCGAATCAGAACTGGAGCGGAGCGGAACAGCATCAAACTCCATATGACTTTTTTGCAAAGCCTGAGCTACCAAGTCAGTGGACTAATCAGGTCCAAACGAATGCGGAATTTGCGGATTCTGGAAGTAATCCTAATATGAATCCAAATGCCAATCATGATCCTAATTTTATGCAAAACATAAATGGTAATCCAGGACAGTCTGCAGCAAATCCGATGTCCTATTTCCAAAATGGAAATGGGCAGCTTGATTTTGACAAAATTATATCCACTGTAGGACAGATTGCAAGCACGTACCATCAAGTTTCTCCAATTGTACAGCAATTCAGTTCTCTAATTAAGAATATAAGGTAAGAGGTTGCGCGATAAGTGGATAATTATGGAGTAAAAGGGAATGAAATGTGAGCAAAAAGGAAGCAAAAACAAATAGAATATGAAAAAATTGAATAAGATATAGATAAGGGTGGGAGAGTGACCAAAGGAGAGCAGCATATGATTGGATGTTTAATAATACATGGATATACTGGCGGTCCTTACGAGGTTAATCCATTGGCTGATTTTCTAAAGGAAAATACAGACTGGCATATTGAGGTTCCAACATTACCAGGACATGGAAAAGAACTAAACTTAGAAGATGTTTCTTATAAAAAATGGATAATGGCTGCAGAAACAGAGCTGGAAAAACTGCAAAGTAAGTATGAAGAAATTTATGTAATTGGTTTTTCCATGGGTGGAATGATTGCTGCTTATTTGGCGGCTAAATATAAAATTGATAAGCTCGTCCTATTAGCGACATCTGGGAAATATTTAAATTTTAGACAGATCGGATTAGACATAGCGGAAGTTATTGTTGATGGGGTAAGAGGAAGTTTAGGGGAAAATAAACTTTACCAGCATTATAAAGAAAAAATAGGAACTGTTCCTTTTAAAGCCAATCTTGAATTCATGAAGCTTGTTCGGTTTACGCGCCGTTATCTAGATAAGGTTGATTCACCGGTACTTATTGCACATGGACAGCAGGATGGAATGGTGCCTTATAAAACAGGCTATTATTTAGATAAAGAAATCCACTCGGAAGAAAAGGAAGTTGTTTTTTTTGAACGATCCAGACATTTGATATGCCTTGGAGATGATAAGGACACGTTAAATGGTATGGTTTATGACTTTCTAGTAGAGAAAACAGAACAAAAAGAGGAAGCGCCCGGTTAGCGACGTACGGAGATGAGGGCGGTCTCGCTAGTCGTTGGGCGCTGGAGCTAGACGTGGCTGATTGGCAACTAAGTTATCCACTGCAATCAAATTTTATAGTTTTCTATGCGAGAACAAAAGCCTACTCCCTAAAGACGTTAGGGGGTAGGCTTTTATTAATCTCTAAAAAAGGCAATTACAAGTGCTCCTTCTCCACCATATGTGGAAATAAGAGGTCCAGTTTCTGTTAAATAAGCATCCTTGAAATTATACTTATTACGTATATTTGCTAACACATCCGTAGCTCGTTCGATGTCATTACAATGTGTCATAGAAATAAGTTTGTCTTCTACATGCTTTGTATATTCTCCGATTTGATCAACAAATCGCCGGATCGATTTTTTATCACCACGGATTTTCTCTGTCACTTCAATTGAGCCCTCACTGCTTGCACGCATTAACAATTTAATGTTTAATGTTTTAGCAATTTTACCTTTCACTTTATCGAGTCGTCCCCCTAGTACGAGGTTTTCTAACGTTTTTAAAATAAATAGAGTTGTCGTTTGCTCGACACGTTTCTGAAGGTGCTTCGCTAGTTGTTCATAGGAATATCCTTCGCTTAGTTTAACCTTTGCTTCATGAAGCAATAGTGCGATACCACAAGAAGCAGTTTTTGTATTGATTACTTCAATTTTTCTTTCCGGTTCTTCTTCAAGAAGCATTTCTTTTCCAAGCAGTGCATGATCATACGTACTGCTAAGCTCCTTGGAAAGACTCAACATAATAATTGGCTTCGCCGGATCCACTGCTTTATATGCTTCATAAAAGTCATTTGGACTTGGAGCGGCAGAGCGGGGAAGTTCCTTTAAATCTTTAACCTTTTGATAATAACCTGCTATATCTAATGTTATCCCGCTTTTATAGTGACCATCACTAAAGTGTAAGTACAATGGAACAACTTTAATATTTAAAGAATCATGTAAGCGCCCAGGAATATCAGCGCCACCGTCTGTCATTAGTTGAATCGTCATAAATTCACCCGCTTTATTATTAATAAGTTTTAGTATATCAGCATTTTGCGGAATAGGTATGGTTGAATTCCGAACGATATCCGACAATGCAATACTTTCCTAGTTACTGGTTGTTTTTCGTTGCTATCGTAACCTTTGTTTTTCTGGACGTGCTTACGATGAATAAAAACAGTCCAACTATAACAATGGTACCACCGAGAAATTGTGACCATGTAATTGTCTCGTTTAAGACAAGATATGCAAGAATAGTCGCCCCGATAGGCTCAAGCACAATCCCCATCGAAATGGTAGAGGTACTTACCCACTTTAATGCCCAATTGAATAAGCTATGCCCAAAGAATGTAGGGATAATCGCCAAAGCAATGAATGCCCACCAATGGTCCTGTGGATACCCAAAAAAGGAATTCCCCAGCACGATATTATAAAGAATTAACACGATGGAGCTAATGGCATAAACAATAAAGGTATAGGTGATAAGGGATAGGTGTTGTCTTGCGCTTTGACCAAATAGGAAATAAACAGTTACTGCGATTGCACCTAAGAGTGCAAGTATATCTCCGAACAATGCCATTCCGCCTAGTTGAAAATCTCCCCATCCAATAATGAAACTTCCAAAGAGAGCGATTATCAAACTTATAACCGCACCGTAGGAAAATCTTTCTTGAAAAAGTAAATATGTCCCAAGAAATGCGAAAATCGGCTGCATCGTTACAAGAACGACTGAGCTTGCTACTGAGGTATAATTCAACGATTCAAACCAAAGAATAAAGTGAAGTGCTAAAAAGATTCCCGCCAAAATAGAAAATAACCAATTTTTCTTAGAGATAAGCCGAAATTCATATCTATATTTCGATAAAACAATTGGTAACATGATAAGTACAGCAAACAGCAATCTATAATTTGCGATAATACCAGCAGGGGCGCTATTTGCAAGCTTTACTAGTACAGCTGAGGTAGAAACAGCCAGGACACCAATAGCAACTGCTGCATATGGGTTGAATGGAGGAAGTCGCATAAAAAACATCCTTTGCAAGTTCATTTGGCCAATCAATTTAAAGTTAGCCATGTATTTTAAAAAAAGAGGAAATGTGGTTTATAGGGTAAGCAAGGATAAAACAGAATATTACACTGTTCCATTCTAATTCCCAAATTATCCATTTTTATAAACTATAGTTTTTTATTAGAATACGAAGTGAAGCCGTACTTTCAATTTTAACATGGGAAATGAAAAAAATCATTTGGTGTGAAGTAGATATAAATGCATCATGTGTGGTATGATAGTTGAAGCATTAGTTTCGAGGCCTCTTACCACGTTAGGTGAAGCCTTTTTTGTACTTTAATATGAATAAAATATAATGATACGAGTTTAGGTCTTATATTCCCTATAAATAGCTGGTATTGTTTTTTACTTACGATTCAGCATATTATCCACGTTTCATTCTGCAGGCGGAGTGGTGGAATGAAAATGTGAGATTGTTACGTCAAAGACGGTTTATCTGCATGTCAGGCGGGAAGATTATTTAAAGAATAAAGTATGAGAAAAAATTCAGGGCCTCTTTTGCGAATAAATTTTCACAAAAAAAGGAGTCGACTATTAGGTGACAAAATTTAATGAACTAGGTGTATCAGCCTCAATTATGAAAGCTTTAGAAAAAATGGGGTTTGAGGAAGCTACACCAATTCAAGCAGAGACAATTCCATTTGCATTGGAAGGTAACGATGTAATCGGACAAGCACAAACAGGTACAGGTAAAACAGCTGCATTCGGTATTCCAATGATTGATAAAATTGATTCGAAATTAAGAAAGGTTCAAGGTTTGGTCGTTGCGCCAACACGTGAGCTTGCAATTCAAGTTGCAGAAGAATTAAACCGTTTAGCGAAGTTCACAGGTATTCGTGCACTTGCAATTTTCGGTGGGCAGCATATGGATCGACAAATCCGCGCTTTAAAAGATGGTCCACAGATTGTTGTAGCAACTCCAGGAAGATTAATGGATCATATGCGCAGAAGAACAATTCGTACGGATGCTGTACAAACGGCTGTATTGGATGAAGCAGATGAAATGCTGAACATGGGATTCATTGATGATATTCGTGAAATTCTAAAAAGTATTCCTGAAGATCGTCAAACATTGTTATTCTCAGCAACAATGCCAAAAGAGATTCGCAATATCGCTACAACGTTAATGAAATCACCAAAAGAAGTTAAAGTAAAAGCGAAAGAAATGACTGTTGAAAACATTGAGCAGTATTTCATTGAAATTCCTGAGAAATTTAAATTTGATACACTGAATAACCATTTGGATATCCACTCTCCAGAACTTGCGATTGTATTCGGCAGAACGAAAAAACGTGTGGATGAAATTACAGAAGGATTACAAGCAAGAGGCTACCGTGCTGAGGGAATCCATGGTGATTTAACCCAAGGTAAACGTATGTCTGTATTAAATAAATTTAAAGGCGGCCGTGTTGATGTACTTGTTGCTACAGATGTAGCGGCGCGCGGACTTGATATCTCTGGAGTTACACATGTATACAACTTTGATATTCCACAGGACCCAGAAAGCTATGTACACCGAATTGGACGTACTGGTAGAGCTGGACGTACTGGAGAAGCAATATCCTTCATTACACCACGGGAAATGGCGCATTTACAATTAATTGAAAAAACGACGAAAAGTAAAATGAAACGTCTTGTGCCGCCAACAAACCAAGATGCATTGCGAGGACAACAGCAAGTAACAATCGATAAGATCGTGAAAACAATTGAGAAAAAAGATCTAAAATCTTATCATGCAGCAGCGAATGATTTACTAGAAGATAATGATTCAGTATCTGTTATTGCAGCAGCACTAAGCTTATTAACAAAAGAGCGCAGAGATGCTCCTGTTAAAATCTCGTCTGTTGCACCAATCAGCGTGAAAAAAGCACAACGTTCTAAAGACAACAACCGTCGTTCCAACAATAAACGTTTCTATGGTCAACGTAGAGATGGTGGCGGAGGACGTGGCCAAGGTGGGGGAAGAGGTCGTAAAGGCAATTTCCAGCGCAGAAACCGCGATAAATAGTTAAACGAAAAAGCCCCTATTGGGGCTTTTTTTGTTGTGCTCAATCTGTTGAATATAATATATTTGAGTACGAATGCAGCAATATTGAAACTTTAATTTGCCTAAAACGTAAGTACCATAAGAAAGAAAAGAGAGGAGAATGAGGTTGTATGAGAGAGCCACCAATGAATACAATTGCCCCCGATGCGATAAAAGCTTGGAAATTAACAGGCGTTTTCTATGAAGGCTTGTTATGGTTAATTACGATTGCAGTTGCTATTATAATCTATCTATTTGACTGGCCATATTGGATTGGAATTGTACTTGTGATGATTAGTATTTTATCCACTATTTTTACTGTTTTTATCCTTCCTAAATTACGATTTAGAAAGTGGCGCTATGAATTATTTGAGCAAGAAATATACATACAGCATGGTATTTTAATAATGTCACGTACGTTAGTGCCGATGATTCGTGTACAGCATGTTGATACAAAGCAAGGACCATTTCTAAAAAAATATCAGCTTGCT
The DNA here is from genome assembly GCF_037983385.1 of Oceanobacillus sp. FSL K6-0127. Taxonomy (NCBI): domain Bacteria; kingdom Bacillati; phylum Bacillota; class Bacilli; order Caryophanales; family Bacillaceae; genus Oceanobacillus; species Oceanobacillus sp. FSL K6-0127. Next base: position 1,274,233 of record NZ_CP150287.1, read on the forward strand.
AGTGTAACAATATCAACAGCAGCTACAACACATGAAATTCCTGCTTTGCGTGAAGAAGATGCGTCAGCACTTCGTGATCGTATCTCAGCATTAGCAAGGGTGGACGAAGATGATGTCTAATGGCCCGTCTTATCGGCTGCATCCAGTATCCATCCTATTTAATTGTATCAAGACGGCACGGGAAGGGATATTTTTAATTGTATTTGGTTTTATTACGTTTGATCGGTTCTACTTTATCCTTTTACTAGCTATTTTTTCATTATTAGGAATACTTTTAAGTGTTTTATCCTGGTATCGATTTACGTATCGACTGGAAGCTGGAGAGTTAAGAATTGAATATGGCGTTCTAATACGAAAAAAGCGCTATATCTCAATAAACCGAATCCAGTCCATTGACTTAACAGCAGGTATTATTCACCGTATGTTTAAACTGGTTAAGCTGCAAATAGAAACAGCTGGAAGCGGAAAGAGTGCAGAAGCATCGCTGAATGCTATAAAGCTCTCTGATGGTGAAAAGCTTCGAAATGCACTTAAGGGTAGAAAGGAATCGCATCCAGATATAGAAATAGAAGGGCAAGAGGAGTTGGTCAATCCTTTACGTGAAATCACTCCGAAGCGCCTTTTGCTAGCTGGCGTAACATCAGGTAGTGTTGGTATCATTATGGCATTTGCAGCTATTGCTTTTTCTGAGCTAGAGCAATTTATTCCAGAGCATTTCTATGATCGGACATTTGATTGGATAAGTGAGTTAGCAATTGCATTCATAATTGGACTAGCGATCGTCGTATTATTGGTATTTTGGCTGTTAGGCATTGCTGGGACAATGATAAAATATGGGAAATTTGCAATTACCAAGGTAGGTGATGAGTTATTCATAACAAGAGGGCTGTTAGAGAAAAAGCAAATAACAATTCCGCTTAAACGAATTCAAGCAGTTGGGATAGCTGAAAGTGTTATCAGGCAGCCTTTTGGATTTGTCACTGTATTTGTCGAAGTTGCAGGGGGGGCATTAGATAGCGGTGAAGACTTTTCTACGGTTTTATTTCCAATTATGAAAAAGACGGAGATTGAGTCGTTTTTACAGGAATTTTTGCCGGGTTACTCGATGGAATCAGTGCATTTTACTCCCTTGCCTAAGCGAGCAATGAAATTCTATTTGATTCGTGCATGTGTATCTATATTAGTACTTGGGATAGTGGCAACCTACTTTTATCCGCAATTTAGTTGGCTTGCAGTAATTGTCTTGTTAGTAACTTTCCTGCTTGGGTTTATGCGTTATCAGGATGGAGGCTTCTCTGTAGAACCAGAACGGGTTATTATTCGATTTCGTGGATTTAGCAGGAAAACAATGTTGCTTTATCACAAGCGTATTCAAGCATTTGAGAAAAAACAGCATCCGTTCCAAAAAAGAGAAGGACTGGCAACGATGAAACTATCGATTCTTGGAAAAAACGGAACAGGCAAGCATTATAGACTCAAGGAGCTGGAAGAGGAGCATGTTGATAAGTTAGGAGACTGGTACTCGTATCGAGAATAGCAAATACAAGTCAGTACGTTATCTAAGAAGTCGGCATTAAAGGGAAGTTTTCCTTAAGGCCGACTTCTTAACTTTTTCTTTTAGAATCTGCTTAATAATCCTAGTAACACCAGAATTCCTAAAACAATCCAAATGATATTTTTCTTTAATTGCGACGGAATCCTTCTTTTCTTATTCCAACGATTTGGATCAAACTGGATAGAATCATCGTCATCATAGCGGTATCTCCTTCGCCTCCACGGTGAATAGCTTTGGACATTTATTAAGACAAGAGGAGCGATTGCGAAGCCGCCAATAAATCCAAAGATATGTGCATAAATGTTAATATTGCTTCGTAGGAAGGTCATCGCCAACCCGATAATTAAAATCGTCATTACGATTTGAGAACTTCCTTGATCAATAAGATGTTTTCGAAATGAAACCATAAAGGCGTATATCCCGAATAAACCAAATACAGCTCCAGAAGCACCAAGATGAAAATAATTTAGGTCTTCGAACATATAAGTAGCAATGTTACCGATAATACCTGCTCCGAGGTATGCAAGAAGAAATTTAACTTTACCGAGCATTTGCTCTAAGGCAGGGCCAAATAATGCAAGTGAAAATGAATTGAATAAAGCATGCATTAAATCCCCATGCAAAAATATTGGTGTAACAAATCTCCAATAATCACCAAGGTAGATCATGAAATTACTTCCGACTCCCCATTGATAAATCTCTCTGCCGATTGGCAGCTGAAGTAAATTAATTATGATCCATAGGATGAGATGAATAGTAATTAGTGTAGAAACAACTGGATAAGATTGAAAAAACTCTTTTAAACTTCTTTCGTTACGGATAAACAATGTAGGTCCCCCTGCATATTGGATTATTTTTTTGCATATTAACATCGCTTTTGAAGTAAAATCAATGTCACGTAAATTATTTTCTGTTAGAAAAGTTTGAGTAGCGCCGACCGTCCGGGCTCGCTTCGGGCGGAAGCTTTCCGCGGGCACGGCTTCAGCCTCTCCGGAAGAAAACCACTTCCTACGAGTCTTCAGACACGTGCTGTTCCCGCAGGAGTCATCGCCCTACGCTCACCCGGACTGGTGACAGCAACGACATTTTTCTCGTGGATTCCACTATTAGAAGTTCGTGAAGCAATACTAGCGGAGGAAATACACGTAGACTCCTGCGGGATACGTGACCAGAGTGAGACTCTGAAGAACGGAGTTCAAGGAGGCTCACGGGTCACCCGCGGAAAGCGAAGTGTAATTCCGTAGCGGGTATACGTACAATCCATCATTGTAAATCACGCCGCCGCATTTTATACCTTTTGTGTAAATAACAATCTTTATCTTTACCAAGTCTGTTAAGAAAGAAACATTCTAAGTGTAAATCAATGAACTTTATTTTTAGTCGTGCGAAAGTGGAGTAGATAAGTTACTATTACTATAATAATACGTAATTTCATTTAATATGACCAATCTAACATGCGTTGAAATACTATTGAATTTATAGAAGAAAGGGTAAGGATTAATAATGATTAAAGGAATCGGAATGGATTTAATTGAATTAGATAGGATCCAAGCTAGTATGGAACGAAATAATAGGTTTGTCGATCGGATCTTAACTGAAAGTGAAAAAAAAATATATCAACAACTTACATCACCAAAACGTCGCGTGGAGTATATTGCGGGCAGGTTTGCGGCAAAGGAGGCTTTTGCTAAAGCGGTTGGTACCGGAATTGGGCGTTTGAGCTTTCAGGACATGGTTGTAATGAACGATGAATTTGGTGCTCCATCTATTGCTGTGAAGGGGTACGAGGAGGATATAACTATATTCCTTTCCATCACGCATAGTAGGGATTACGCAGCGGCTCAAGTAGTAATAGAAGAGAAATGAACTTCGGATACATTGCATAATTAGCAGGTTTGTCTCATATATTTTACTGCGGGTAGGAGGGAACGAATTGTATATTGTCACCGCAAAGGAAATGTACGATATTGACGATTACACGATAAGTGAAATTGGACTTGAAGGAAAATTACTGATGGAGAATGCAGGACGAGCAGTAAGTGAAAGGGTCATAAAGCTGATAAGAGAAACAGAGCCTGTCTGCATTTTTATTGGCGCGGGTAATAATGGCGGAGATGGTTTTGTTATTGCAAGGGTATTGCTTGATAAAGGTTATTTAGTCCAAGTTGTACAGGTCGCTCCGGATGACAAAATTACAGGTGATGCTCTCTTTCATAAACGTGTATTTATTCAATGCGGAGGAGAGGTTAGCTACCTCACGGATCTTGATTTAATACGTGAAAAGGTGGAACGTGTACACGTTGTAATTGATGCAATAATTGGTATTGGCGTAAAAGGAGTATTGAGGGAGCCTATCCAAGAGATTGTTCGCATTATTAATCATTCAAAAGCTTGTGTTATATCCGTTGATATTCCATCTGGCTTACCAGCTGATGAAGGAATAGGAGAAATTACTTCTATCCAGGCGGATTATACGTTTGTCATCGCTGCAGCAAAAGAAAGTTCCTTCATGGTTGATACAGCAGATTTTTATGGGCAGTGGGAAATCGTACCAATTGGTATACCGAATTTCGTATTCCAGAACAATACTGCAAAGAGACAATGGGCAGAGGAGGATTTCGGAAAAACAATCCCTTCCCGTAATGTACATGCCCATAAAGGAAGTCATGGTAAAGGGCTTATTATTGGAGGTTGTTCAGAAATGCCAGGTTCGCTTGCGATGGCTACGAAGGCCGCTTTAAAAGCAGGTGCTGGCTTGGTAGCGGCTGGAACAACCGAAAAAGTCATTTCTATGATTGCTGCGATGTGTCCGGAAGCAACGTATATGATATTGCCTGAAAAAGATGGCTATATTACAGGTTGTACTGCATCACCTATAAGTAATTATGATGCAATTGCAGTTGGGATTGGATTAGGGAGAAGAGAGGAAACCAGGCATGTAGTTGCAGAACTCCTTAACAATTCACCCTGCCCACTACTTATTGATGCAGATGGACTTTATCACCTAAAATACCAGCTTGAAATGTTGAAACAACGAAGCGAGCCAACGATTATAACACCACATCCAGGTGAAATGGCTATGCTTTTGGGTATTTCAATTTCTGATCTTTTATCAGCACCTTTTCATTACACGCGTGATTTTGCAAAAGCTAATAGAGTTTATATTATTTTGAAAGGAAAGCATACCATCATTACATCGCCAGAAGGTAGACAGGCTGTGGAATCTAGTGGAAATCCAGGTCTTGCAAAAGGAGGAACCGGTGATGTGTTAACCGGAATTTCACTTGCCATGATGATGCAGCAGCAAGAATTATTTGATGCATTGTGCAATGCCTGTTTTATTCATGGAAAGTCTGCAGACATACAGATCGAAGAGAAGCAAACGTATTATGATTTGATGGCCACAGATGTTATCGATGGTATTTCGAAAGTATATCGTGCATTTCCTTGTAAACGTGTGTGACGTTGTTCCCTTTGTTAATTGAGACAAGGGAGATATGTCGATGAAAAAGTTATTTTCGTATCGGATGGCTTGTATTTTAGCCTTATTAATAATTGTATTAGCTGCTTGTGGGGAGAAATCGCAAGAAGATGTTGTTGCACAATTACAAAAAAATGTAGAAGATATGTCGGGATATAAAGCAGTTGCAGAAATGTCAATGAACACCGGACAAGAAGAGCAGAAGTTTAATATAGATGTATGGTATAAAGAGGGAGATTATTATCGAGTAGCTTTGGAAAATGGCTCAGAACAAAATGAGAGTCAAATTATTCTTAAAAACGATGATGGCGTATTTGTTTTAACACCGGCACTTGATAAAAGCTTTAAATTCCAAACAGAGTGGCCCGATAATAGTAGCCAACCGTATCTTTATCAGTCTCTTATAAATGATGTGATGAAAGATTCCGAAGCACAATTTGAGACAACTGACACGCATTATATTTTCCGGACAAAAACAAATTATCAAAGCAATAGTAATTTGCCTTTCCAAGAAATCCATTTTGATAAAAAATCCTATGTCCCAACGATGGTGAGAGTTTTAGACAAAGATAACAACGCATTGGTTGAGGTGAGCTTTTCTAACTTTGATATGGACCCTGCGTTTGAAGATGATGATTTTTCAATGGAAAAAAACATGGGTAGCAGGGATGCGGATACTACTACCTCCGCTGAAGCAGAAGGAGACGATGCTGAAACGGAAGAATTAGCAGTGTACTATCCTTTATATACTGCAGGTTCAGAAGTTTTGGAGAAAAGGGAAGTTACCATGGATAATGGTAAAAGGGTTATTTTGACTTATGATGGAGAAAAGAATTTTACCTTAGTGGAGGAGCGAAATCAAACGGCTCCGGTTTCAGCAACTCCACAGGAAGTGCAAGGAGAAATTGTGAATTTAGGTCATGCGATAGCAGCACTTTCTTCAAATGCAATAGAGTGGAGCTATAATGGTGTTGACTTTAAACTGGCAAGCGATGAATTAACACAGGAAGAAATGATTCAAGTAGCTCAATCCGTTCAAGGGCAAGCAGCAAAATAACAACAAGACAGTCATTTGGCAGGCTCATAAAAGAGGAGGGTCTGCTTTTTTGTTTTTTTACTCGTGGTTCAAAGCAAAAAGTCAAAATTTAAAAAGCGGGCATGTTATACGTTCAGTCGCATATATATTACAGGAGTGCTATTGAGAAATTAAGTCAAACCACTTTTATATTCCCGACTAAACAGATATTAAACGACAAATATACGGATTTTTTTTATAAAAACTCCAGAACCCTTTGCAATCGGCCGAATTCAATGCTATTATTAAATAGAATTTTATCGATCGTTTAACAGTTGTCGGAGGTGTATGGTTTTGTCGGAAAGCTTGCAGGAGATATTAGTTAAGTTACCAAAGAACCTATTGAATGAGGTGGATGGATTAATGAAATATGAAAATAGCGATTTAAGCGATTTTATATGTAAAGCAACACAAAATTATCTAAACCACAAGAAAGAGGAGCATATTCAGCGATTTCACGAAAACATGCAACGTGGATATGAAGAAATGGGTCGAATTAATTTAACGATAGCTTCAGAAGCCTTTCAAGCCGAAGAGGAGGCTGAAAACACCCTTGAGCGCTCTGTGATCGGGGTGTAATAATTTGATCGTTCAAAGAGGCGAGGTATATTTCGCTGACTTATCCCCTGTAGTAGGATCAGAGCAGGGAGGCGTACGCCCTGTATTGATCCTTCAAAATGATATTGGAAACCGTTTTAGTCCCACGGTGATTGTTGCAGCAATTACTGCACAAATTCAAAAGGCGAAGTTGCCTACGCATGTAGAAATCGATGCAAAGCGGTACGGATTTGACCGCAACTCGGTAATACTACTAGAACAGATCAGAACGTTGGATAAGCAGCGCTTAACGGATAAAATAACAAAATTAGATAATGAAATGATGACAAAAATAAACCAAGCTTTAGAAATTAGTCTTGGACTGAAAGACATTTATAGCAATAACTAATGATGCCCTTATCTAACTGAGAAAGGGTATTTTTTGTGTCGTTAGCCAATTATAACCAGGGATTTATTACCAAGGAAATATAGGTATTTCGAATCAAATGCTAAGAAAGCGTGTCAGACGGAGGGAAATGGCGTTATGTAAAACTTTTTGAAGGATTATTTGTATGTTAAAATAGATGATAGTTTATAGATGTATCCGTACTATTTTGATTTGCACTTTTAATATGAACGTGTAACAATATTCGTGACATTACCAGTTGATTACGGAGGGAAGATGATGGAATTCAAAAGGTTACTGATTGAGAATAGTGATTCAATTGTACAAAAATGGATGGAGGAAATCGAATCACTTAAGGATAGCAACTATACTGCGACAATATCAGACGAACTATATGAAAGCACAAACCGTGAGTTTGTTAATGTTATTTTTACCAGCATTCGAAATGAAGGCTCCACGAAAGCGGTGGAGGATTTCTCTGAAAAAATTATTAACCTCGGATGGCCATTAAGTTATATTACAGACGGTTTGCAAATATTTAGGAGAGTATCTACTGAATATTTAATAACGCAATCGGAAGTAGTAGATTCTAACTTTTTCACTGAACTATCATCGAGTGTTAATGAGTGGGTAGAACCATTGATACGTGAATTAGTGAATGAATACTCTGGAAGCTGGGAACACATTGTTTCCTTGCAACGAGTAGCGTTACAAGAGTTATCTGCACCACTTATTCCAGTTATGGAAGGTATTACAATTATGCCGTTAATTGGAACGATTGATACTGAGCGTGCAAAATTAATAATGGAAAACCTGTTAGAAGGAGCTATAAAGCATAATTCAGAGGTTGTTTTAATTGATATTACTGGGGTTCCAGTTGTTGATACAATGGTAGCTCATCATATCATACAAGCTGCTGAAGCTGTAAGGTTGATTGGCTCAACATGCATCCTTGTGGGGATTCGTCCAGAAATAGCGCAAACTATTGTGAACTTAGGAATCGATTTAAGTAATTTCCCGACGAAAAGCTCCTTAAAGAAGGGATTCTCAACGGCCCTAGCGATTACTGGTAGACATGTAACAGACCTGAATGTAAAAGAAAATAACATTGAGAAAATGATGGATTCTTTACGAGGAGAGTGAGATGAATGCGAATTCCGATTCTGAAACTACACAATTATTTATTGATCTCGATTCAGACGGAAATAGATGATCAGACAGCAATACAATTTCAAGAGGATTTATTAGATAAAATTCATAAAAGTGGTGCGTCAGGTGTTGTTATTGATTTAACATCTGTTGAAATCATTGATTCATTTATTGCAAAAGTATTAGGTGACGTAGTTTCAATGTCAGATTTAATGGGGGCAAAAGTAGTTTTAACTGGAATTCAACCTGCTGTAGCGATGACACTAATTGACTTAGGTATTCATTTAAAAAATGTACCTACAGCATTGGATCTTGAACAGGGGCTCATTAAGCTGCAACAGGAACTGGGGGTATAATAATGGAACCACAGTCCTGTGTTAACATTCATAAAGAGTGGGATATCGTTGGTGCGAGACAGCTTGGTCGTGAAATGGCTAAAAACCTTGGATTTGGTACAGTCGATCAGGCAAGAATTGCAACTGCGGTATCAGAATTAGCTCGAAATATATACTTATATGCCGAACAAGGGCAAGTTTGCTTTGAAATAATCGACTCAATCGAGCGCCGAGGGTTATGCATGATGGCAATTGATTCAGGACCTGGAATCGCTGATATTGGTCAGGTTATGCAAGATGGCTTTACAACTTCCGGTGGGCTTGGCGCAGGACTTCCAGGTGTTAAGCGGCTAATGGATGAATTCGATATTCGTTCAGAAGTAGGAGAGGGAACAAAAATAATAGCGACAAAATGGATTCGTTAATTAAGGGGGCGGTGTTTGTTAGCTAGGCTAATAAACACCTTTCTTATAAGTGCGTGTTTAAAAAGGAGGATGAAAAGGACCGAGAAGTTCGAGGCGGTGACACTTTAAGTACCGGAACGTATGCAATTAATACGTGAGAACGGGCTTGCACAGGATGTGCTGACTTCTACGTTGCCCACTGGACGTGGGCGGTTTTAGCAGAAGGTCTCCTACGATGTGTCATTTTCACCGGACTTTTTGGACAACCTCTGTAAATAAAAAAATACTTCCTGTTATTTGGCTTTTAGGGGGAATCGAGATGGAAGAGCTTATTAAACTACACGCTTCAACGTACAAAGAGTTATTAAAGAACTATGTAGATACACAAGATGAGCGAGCTTTGTATGGTGTTGAGAAGGTCACGAAAGCTTTTATTAAAGAGAATATATTACCAGAAGAAATTGTCAACCTTCATATTGATGCGATGGAGGAAGTGTCGACAAAGCTTAATAAGGATTACAAACATTCAATGAATTTTTTACTAGAAGCGATGATTTCTTATGGACTTGCAATGCAAGAAATTCAAATGCTTCGGGAAGAAAAGCATGTACTTGAATCCGAAATTTCTGTTGCAGCAAGCATGCAAGAAACACTTTTAGGAACAACGAAGCCGTCTATTGAGGGATTAGATATTGGGATAGTCAGTGTTCCCGCTCATCAAATGAATGGAGATTATCACCATTTTATAAAAGGTAAAGACGGTTCATTAGGAATCGCAATTGCAGATGTCATCGGAAAAGGTATCCCGGCAGCCTTATGTATGTCGATGATAAAATACGCGATGGATAGTTATCCAGAGGAATCAATGAGTCCAAAATCGATATTAAAAAATTTGAACCGGGTTGTAGAAAGAAATGTTGACCCCAGCATGTTTATAACGATGTGCTATGCTCAATACTTGCCTTCAGAACAAAAGCTTCGTTATTCCTCAGCCGGGCATGAACCGGGCTATTATTATAATGCAAAAAATGATACGTTTAAAGAAATAGATGCAAAAGGGCTTGTTTTAGGCGTATCCCCGGATTCGGAATACAGTGAGTACGAATTAGTGATTGAAAAAAATGATATGATTATTCTATTGACTGATGGTGTAACAGAGTGCCGAGATGGAGAAAGGTTTATTGAAAGTCAGGAGGTACTCAGCATCATTAGAAAATACGCCTATTTACCAGCTCAAGAAATGGTAGATAATGTGTACAAGCATTTTGAGCGGTTACAGGATTTCCAGTTGAGAGATGACTTTACATTACTTATTCTGCGAAAAAAGGTTTAGCTTTTTAAAATAACGGGTAATACAAGAGTTATGAAGAAAAAATGGCAGTTCTATCAGATGATCAATGTCGAATAGAGGCATGAATGTACTACATAGTGATAGACGTATGGGAGGTAAACCATGAATTTAACAGTTAATGTAGTTGAGGAAAATGAAAAGTCTGTTTTGAATGTATCGGGTGAAATAGATGCTTATACCGCTCCAAAATTAAAGGAATCTTTACTTCCCTTAACGAAAAAGGAAAAGAATAAAGTAGAAGTTAATTTGGAGAATGTTACGTATATGGATAGTACGGGACTAGGAGTTTTTGTTAGTGCCTTAAAGTCTACGAAAGAAAATAATAGCACGTTAACATTATTAAATTTACAAGACCGTGTACTTCGTATTTTTAAGATTACAGGATTGGATGAAGTGATTACGATTAGAGCGGCGATTCGAGGTGGAAATGAGTGATGGAAAGATTTGATTTTGTCGAGTTAAAGATCCCTGCGGAAGCGGAGTATGTGGGTGTTGTTCGTTTGACAATGTCTGGGATTGCAAATAGAATGGGTTTTTCTTATGAGGATATTGAAGATTTAAAAGTTGCAGTTTCAGAAGCGATAACGAATGCAGTTACACATGCTTATAACGATACAGGCCAAGGTGAGATAACGATTGGTTTTGGAATCTATGATGACCATTTGGAAATTATGATTGCGGATCGTGGCAATAGCTTCAATATGCAGAAGGTAAGAGACGAAATAGGACCATATGAACGGGACGAACCCATTGAGAACCTTAGAGAAGGTGGGTTTGGATTATTTTTAATTGAGGCTTTAATGGATGAAGTGCAGATCAATAATAATTACGGTGTCATTGTACTAATGAAAAAGTACCTTAGCGAAAAAGAGGTGGATTTTGATGGCGACCAAGTCTCAACCACACAATAGAGGAAGAGACGAGGTATACCAATGGATTGAACATCTCCAAAAAGAGCCAAAAGATGAGGAAATTCAAGAGAAAATTGTGCTGACTTATAAGGATTTGGTAAGCTCCATTGCTAGGAAATATTCCAAGAATAGTGCAATTCATGAAGATTTGGTGCAAGTAGGGATGATTGGGTTGTTGGCTGCTGTCAGAAGATATGATCCAACGTTTGGCAAGTCATTTGAATCCTTTGCAATCCCAACAATCATTGGTGAAATCAAACGATTTATTCGTGATAAGACATGGAGCGTTCATGTACCTCGTCGTATAAAAGAATTGGGACCGAAAATAAAAAAAGCAGTAGATGAATTAACAACAATGAATCAGAAGTCTCCAACTGTACATGAAATCGCGGAATATTTGGATGCGTCTGAAGAGGAAATACTGGAAACGATGGAAATGAGTAAAAGTTATAAAGCATTATCTGTTGACCGTAAGATTGAAGCAGATTCAGATGGTAGCTCTGTAGCTATATTAGATTTAGTAGGAAATGACGAAGCAGGATACAACAATATTGATCAAAAAATGTTGATTGAGAAAATTTTCCCTATCTTGTCAGAACGCGAACAACAGATACTAGAATGTACGTATTTTAAAAATATGAGCCAGAAAGAAACAGGTGAATTATTGGGAATTTCCCAAATGCATGTTTCCAGACTTCAAAGGCGTTCTTTGAGAAAGCTTCGCGAAGCAATACAGTCCGATAAAACGGAGGTTTTCGATTGAACGGGAACAGTAAAGTAGAAGTATCTGTTTTTCAGAAAGCTAAAAAAGGTAATTATCTTTGTGGCGATAGTTATTTTTATACAGAAACGGAAAATGAATTTGTTTGTGCGTTAGCAGATGGTTTAGGTAGTGGTGAATTTGCAAAGGAATCTTCACAAATTGTTATCAATATTATCCGAGACAATATTGGAGCGACAGTGGAGGAATTAGTTAAAATATGTAATGCTAGGTTAATGGGAAAACGTGGGGTTGTACTTGGAATTTTAAGGATGGACTATCGTACGAAGATATCTGCGTTTTCCTCCATAGGTAATATAGGTATTATGTCGATTACAACGGATAGAAAAAAAAAGCGAAATATCCCAAATGCGGGTTATTTGGCTGGGTACCATCGGCCGTTTAAAGTCATGACACAAAAGCTTGAACCTGGGATGACTTTTGTCATTTTTTCTGATGGCGTATTGGATAAAGAATTATCGCAGCACTTTTTTATGAATAAAGATGTTCGATGTATTACAAAAGCATACGAACAGACAAGTGATAAAATTAGAATGGACGATACCACGCTAATTGCAGTGAGATATATAGCAGAGAAACAACTTTTGGCTGACTAAAACATAAAGTCAGCTTTTTTTGTTACTTAGAGAATAAAGTTTGAATACTGTGGATAATTTAGTAATCTAAACGGCCACGTGGACGAAGCATCAAACGACTAGCGATACTTCCCTCATCTCAATGACGCGATAAAAGAAGTCAATTAGGAATTCGCCCCTTTTTTTGATAAAATAATAGTGGTATATAAAGGAGGAACAACTGTGGCAGATCAGTTAGATGGCAATCTTATAAAATGGGTTTCTAAGGAAACAGAAGTGAATACAGCGACAATAAAAAAAGTAATTGAGCTATTAGATGAAGGTAACACAGTTCCTTTTATTGCGAGATATCGTAAAGAAGTTACTGGTGGTCTTGATGAGGTACAAATTAAAGCTGTGCAGGATAAATGGCATTATGCTGTTAATCTCTCTGATAGAAAACAAGAAGTGCTTCGCATTATTGAGGAACAGGGCAAATTAACAGAAGAACTAGAGAAAGAAATTAAGCAAGCTACACAATTACAGCGTGTCGAAGATTTATATCGACCATATAAACAAAAGCGTAGAACGAAAGCTACCATTGCTAAGGAGAAAGGATTAGAGCCTTTAGCAGAGTTGATTTGGAATCAAGAGCCTTTCAACATCGAGCAAGAGGCTGCGAAATATCTTTCAGAGGAGTATGAATTACATACACAAGAAGATGTGATAGCTGGAGTGAATGATATTATAGCGGAATGGATTTCAGATGATGCTGCATACCGCGACTACATTCGCGAGGAAACATTTAAACGCGGTACTATCCAGGCAGAAGTAAAAAATGCCGAGAAGGATGAAAAAGGCGTTTATGAAATGTATTATGCTTACAGTGAAGCAGTTCGTTCGCTTGTATCACACCGTATTCTGGCATTAAATCGTGGCGAAAAAGAGGACGTTCTAAGAGTGGCAATTGAGGCACCGGCAGAGCGGATCGTCCAGTTTCTACAAAATAAAGTAATTAAACGAAGTGCGGACACTGCATTAGCAGCGATTTTAGAAGCTGCTATTGAGGATAGTTATAAGCGATTAATTCAGCCATCGGTGGAGCGAGAAATTAGGAACAGCTTAACAGAAAAGGCCGAAGATCAAGCAATTGAGGTTTTTTCCGTAAACTTGAAAAATCTATTGCTTCAGCCACCATTAAAAGGCAGAACGGTGCTTGGTGTTGACCCGGCTTTTCGAACGGGCTGTAAGTTAGCTGTTGTTGACGAGACTGGAAAGGTTCATGAAGTAGGTGTTATGTACCCAACTGCACCAAGGAATGATGTTGTTGGGGCAGAAAAAATAGTGATGAGCATTATTCGTAAATATGGAGTGGAGCTTATCGCTATTGGTAATGGAACCGCATCACGTGAAACAGAGCAATTTATTTCTGATGTAATCACAAACAATAGCTTGAGCATTCCTTATATTATTGTGAATGAAGCGGGGGCTAGTGTTTACTCTGCATCTGCATTAGCCCGTGAGGAGTTTCCTGATTTTCAAGTAGAAGAAAGAAGTGCTGTATCCATTGCGCGCCGTGTTCAGGATCCTCTAGCAGAGTTAGTAAAAATAGATCCGAAATCAATTGGTGTGGGGCAATACCAGCACGATGTTACGCAGAAGTCTCTTAATGAATCACTGAGCTTTGTTGTAGAAACAGCAGTTAACCAAGTTGGAGTTAACGTAAATACAGCATCTGCATCTTTACTGCAATATGTTGCGGGATTGAGTAAAACAGTAGCTCTTAATATCGTGAAGCAGCGAAATGAAGAAGGTAAATTTACGGATCGAAAACAATTGAAGAAAATTCCTCGACTAGGTGCAAAAACGTATGAGCAGGGAATTGGTTTCTTGCGAATTATTGATGGAGATAATCCATTAGATCGAACGCCTATTCATCCAGAAGTATATGCGCACACAAAGAAACTTTTAAAGATGATTAGTTGTGAGCTAACGGATATTGGTACAGAGAAACTTCGCACAAAAATGAATGAATTGGATAAAAAAGAAACTGCTGAAAGCTTAGAAATCGGAGTGCCAACATTGATTGATATGATGGACGCCTTGAGCAGACCAGAACGTGATCCGCGTGATGATTTTCCACAACCGTTACTAAAGCAAAATGTCGTTGCCCTTGAAGATCTTCAAGCAGGTATGGAAATGCAAGGAACGGTTAGGAATGTAGTCGATTTTGGAGTATTTGTAGATATCGGTGTGAAACAAGATGGTCTTGTTCATATTTCAAAAATGGCAAACAAGTTTGTAAAGCACCCAATGGATATTGCTTCTGTTGGAGATGTCGTAACAGTATGGGTAGAGCAAGTTGATGTCAATAAAGGAAGAATCGCTTTAACGATGGTAAAAAGTGATAAATAATAAAAAAACGTTCCTAAAGTTGTTTTAGGAACGTTTTTATTTTATTCTAGTTCACTTGCTGCTTCTACTTCACTTAAGGAGATGCCAAGTGCATTTGCTACACCTTCACCATACGCTGGGTCAGCTTTGTAGCAGTTGTTGATATGACGTAACTGAACTTCTTTACTAGTACCTTGCATGTTTCTTGCGGTATTTTCAAAAAGTCTTTGTTGTGCTTCAGGTGATTGAAGACGGAATAACTTACCTGGTTGTTCATAGTATAGGCTATCATCTTCATCGAAATCCCAGTAGTTTGCATCTCCACCTAATTCTAGTGCAGGCTCTTGGTGTTCTTTGCTATCTTCCCACTGACCATAGCTATTAGGGCTGTATGATACATGTCCACCTTGGTATGGATGGATGCGCATTGCTCCATCGCGGTGGTATGGATGGAAGTTCTCCGCATTTTTCGGGAAGTTAACAGGGATTTGCCAGTGGTTTACACCTAAGCGATACCGCTGTGCATCACCATAAGAGAATAATCTTCCTTGCAGCATTTTATCTGGTGAGAAGCCAATACCAGGTACAATATTTGTTGGAGCAAATGCTGCTTGTTCTACTTCTTCAAAGTAGTTTTGCGGGTTACGGTTAAGCTCTAACTCACCAACTTCAATAAGTGGGAAGTCACCTTTATACCAAACTTTTGTTAAGTCAAATGGGTTGTAAGGCATGTTTTTAGCTTGCTCGTCTGTCATGACTTGAATGTACATTTTCCATTTTGGATTTTCGCCACGCTCGATTGCTTCGCGTAAATCTCTAGTATGACTGTCAAGGTCGCCACTATGGATTTCTCCAGCTTCCTGGTCAGTCAAGTTTTCAATACCTTGCTCTGTATAGAAATGGAATTTAACCCAATGACGTTCGTTGTCAGCGTTAAACATACTGTACGTATGGCTTCCAAACAGGTTCATATGTCTAAATGTTTTTGGAATTCCACGATCAGACATGATAATTGAAACTTGGTGCAATGCTTCTGGGAGACTAGTCCAGAAATCCCAGTTAGCTTGTGGATTATGCATATTTGTAACCGGATCTTTTTTAACTACGTGGTTCAAGTCAGGGAAACGCTTAGGATCTCTAAAGAAGAATACTGGTGTGTTGTTGCCTACAAGATCCCAGTTACCTTCTTCTGTATAGAATTTCATAGCTGTACCACGAATATCACGATCAGCATCCCCTGCGCCACGCTCGCCAGCTACTGTTGAGAAGCGTAAGAACATATCCGTCTTTTTACCAACTTCAGAGAAAACCTTAGCTTTCGTGTACTTCGTAATATCATTTGTAATAGTTAACGTTCCATAAGCACCTGCTCCTTTAGCGTGCATACGACGTTCAGGAATTACTTCTCTATCAAAGTGTGCTAGTTTTTCAAGAAACCAAAAGTCTTCCATTAATAGTGGACCTCTAGGACCAGCTGTTTTTGAATCATCATCATTAGGTACTGGAGCACCAAAAGCCGTAGTCATTTTCTTTTTAATTTCTTCACTCATGTTATCCCTCCTGAATAGTTAAATACAATAATTATAATATCACAATCATTACCAGATTACTATAAATATAGTTTGTTAGATAAACACGGTTTATACATGTTAAATAAGGATTAATCCTCTTTCAAATTAGGATTTTATAAAATCAATAAATACTTAGTTACGGGTTATCATATGCTGTTTTTAATAAGGTTAATCAAGATTCTTTATTCGTAAATATTATCATTTATAATCATTAATTGAGAAAAATAGAAGCGATGGTAGATAGGGGAAGGTATTTTAAACAAAACATAGTAATATAGTAGAAGGAGAGTTAAAAAGAGAACATTCATACGTATAAAGCATAAGTAATATTTTTATGCTAAAATTAGAAGAGGGTTAAAGTGACTTATTCATATAGAGAAGGTAGTTATGCAAATGGAATTATTAAATGAAAAGGAATTATATGAAATCGTTAATAAACTCTCGATTACTTATTTTCATAAACCTTTCATAGATGAAGTAAGGTTCAATCATCGACTAAGAACAACAGGTGGCAGATATATCCCTGCGAAAAGGGTGATTGAATTAAATCCGAAGTATGCGGTAGAGATGGATAAAGCTGAATTTATAGGCATCATTAAACATGAACTTTGTCATTACCATCTTCATATAGAAGGGAAGGGTTATCGTCACAGGGATGAAGATTTCAGGAAATTACTAAAACAAACAGGATCTCCAAGGTTCTGTAGTCCACTACCTTCACAAGAACAAAGGTACAAATATGAGTATAGATGTAAAAAATGTAATCAAGTATACGAAAGAAAAAGACGTATCAATATAAAAAAATATAGGTGTGGTAAGTGCCGAGGAGTCTTAACATATACTTCTATAAAATAAAAATGTGACGTTTAGTATCCTTCTTGCAAATGTCATTATTCTACGTATTAAGTTGTAAGTTTAATACGTTTATATACTAAATAAAGATTTTGTTTGCTTTTGTAAAATATTAAAATAAACCATTGACGAAATATGTCATCCATGTTAAATTAAATAAGCTAATAAGTCAGTTTTCGATTGTGAAAAACTTTCTAGAAAGTCCTTGACAACTAAAAGAAGTTGTTGTATGATATTCAACGTCGCTGTAATTATTCCTGGTTTTGCTTTGAGAGAAAATGAGCCTTATCAAAGGTGAAGGATACTTAATTCAGTGAAGTACATAAGTGCATCAATATTATTCCACAGTAGCTCAGTGGTAGAGCAATCGGCTGTTAACCGATCGGTCGTAGGTTCGAATCCTACCTGTGGAGCCATCCGGAGAAGTACTCAAGTGGCTGAAGAGGCGCCCCTGCTAAGGGTGTAGGTCGTGTAAGCGGCGCGAGGGTTCAAATCCCTCCTTCTCCGCCATTTCAAAATGGCCCGTTGGTCAAGCGGTTAAGACACCGCCCTTTCACGGCGGTAACACGGGTTCGAATCCCGTACGGGTCATCATTTCTTTAAAAAATAAAATCATTTGGTCCGGTAGTTCAGTTGGTTAGAATGCCTGCCTGTCACGCAGGAGGTCGCGGGTTCGAGTCCCGTCCGGACCGCCACAAGTTGGGCCATAGCCAAGCGGTAAGGCATCGGGTTTTGATCCCGTGTACCCTAGGTTCGAATCCTAGTGGCCCAGCCAATTTTATTTATAAAAGAAGAAGTTAATACTATTTCATTAAATAGTATTTTTTTATTCCTTTCTATAAAATAAGTATATTGCTACTTCAAAACAGGATAGTGATATTTCAATCATGAGCCATTAGCTCAGTCGGTAGAGCATTTGACTTTTAATCAAAGGGTCGAAGGTTCGAATCCTTCATGGCTCACCATTTCATTAATCTATTGTTTTTGCGGTCGTGGCGGAATGGCAGACGCGCTAGGTTGAGGGCCTAGTGGGTGAATAACCCGTGGAGGTTCAAGTCCTCTCGACCGCATCATTTATCTGATAGATTTTTTCTGCGCCCGTAGCTCAATTGGATAGAGCGTTTGACTACGGATCAAGAGGTTAGGGGTTCGACTCCTCTCGGGCGCGCCATAACGGGAAGTAGCTCAGCTTGGTAGAGCACTTGGTTTGGGACCAAGGGGTCGCAGGTTCGAATCCTGTCTTCCCGACCAGTAATGTATGTATGAAAAATCATTTTATTATGCGGGTGTAGTTTAGTGGTAAAACCTCAGCCTTCCAAGCTGATGATGAGGGTTCGATTCCCTTCACCCGCTCCAACTTACCAATATGGGCCTGTAGCTCAGCTGGTTAGAGCGCACGCCTGATAAGCGTGAGGTCGGTGGTTCGAGTCCACTCAGGCCCATTTATCTTTTTTGAAAAAAGATGTTGACATTTTTTCACGAAGATGATAAGATATAAAAGTTGTCGAAAACGAAGAAATATTTCGAAAGTAAAATATTTTAAAAAGTTATTGACAACAAATTGAAAGACATGATATATTAATAAAGTCGCTTCAAAAGAACGACAAACAAATTTGCTCTTTGAAAACTGAACAAAACAACCAGTATGTCAAGAAAAAGGAAACTCGTTTTTCTTTTTAAAACAAGTAGAAGTCAGCTTCTACAAAAGCTAAGTATTACAAACTTTTATGGAGAGTTTGATCTTGGCTCAGGACGAACGCTGGCGGCGTGCCTAATACATGCAAGTCGAGCGCAGGAAATAAACAGAACCCTTCGGGGTAATGTTTATGGAATGAGCGGCGGACGGGTGAGTAACACGTGGGCAACCTGCCTGTAAGATCGGGATAACTCGCGGAAACGTGAGCTAATACCGGATAACACTTTTCATCTCATGGTGAGAAGATAAAAGACGGTTTCGGCTGTCACTTACAGATGGGCCCGCGGCGCATTAGCTAGTTGGTGAGGTAACGGCTCACCAAGGCGACGATGCGTAGCCGACCTGAGAGGGTGATCGGCCACACTGGGACTGAGACACGGCCCAGACTCCTACGGGAGGCAGCAGTAGGGAATCTTCCGCAATGGACGAAAGTCTGACGGAGCAACGCCGCGTGAGTGATGAAGGTTTTCGGATCGTAAAACTCTGTTGTTAGGGAAGAACAAGTTGGGTAGTAACTGACCCAACCTTGACGGTACCTAACCAGAAAGCCACGGCTAACTACGTGCCAGCAGCCGCGGTAATACGTAGGTGGCAAGCGTTGTCCGGAATTATTGGGCGTAAAGCGCTCGCAGGCGGTCTTTTAAGTCTGATGTGAAAGCCCACGGCTTAACCGTGGAGGGTCATTGGAAACTGGAGGACTTGAGTACAGAAGAGGAGAGTGGAATTCCACGTGTAGCGGTGAAATGCGTAGAGATGTGGAGGAACACCAGTGGCGAAGGCGACTCTCTGGTCTGTAACTGACGCTGAGGAGCGAAAGCGTGGGTAGCGAACAGGATTAGATACCCTGGTAGTCCACGCCGTAAACGATGAGTGCTAGGTGTTAGGGGGTTTCCGCCCCTTAGTGCTGAAGTTAACGCATTAAGCACTCCGCCTGGGGAGTACGGCCGCAAGGCTGAAACTCAAAAGAATTGACGGGGGCCCGCACAAGCGGTGGAGCATGTGGTTTAATTCGAAGCAACGCGAAGAACCTTACCAGGTCTTGACATCCTCTGATACCTCTAGAGATAGAGTTTTCCCTTCGGGGACAGAGTGACAGGTGGTGCATGGTTGTCGTCAGCTCGTGTCGTGAGATGTTGGGTTAAGTCCCGCAACGAGCGCAACCCTTGATCTTAGTTGCCAGCATTCAGTTGGGCACTCTAAGGTGACTGCCGGTGACAAACCGGAGGAAGGTGGGGATGACGTCAAATCATCATGCCCCTTATGACCTGGGCTACACACGTGCTACAATGGATGGAACAAAGGGAAGCGAACCCGCGAGGTCAAGCCAATCCCATAAAACCATTCTCAGTTCGGATTGTAGGCTGCAACTCGCCTACATGAAGCCGGAATCGCTAGTAATCGCGGATCAGCATGCCGCGGTGAATACGTTCCCGGGCCTTGTACACACCGCCCGTCACACCACGAGAGTTGGTAACACCCGAAGTCGGTGAGGTAACCTTTTGGAGCCAGCCGCCGAAGGTGGGACTAATGATTGGGGTGAAGTCGTAACAAGGTAGCCGTATCGGAAGGTGCGGCTGGATCACCTCCTTTCTAAGGATTATTACGGAACCCTACCTTCGGGTAGGAAGGACATACTGTGTTGTTTGGTTCAGTTTTGAGAGAGTAAATCTCTCTATTTGTACCTTGAAAACTAAATAAGAGTAACAACGACATCAATATTTTTAAATAAAAGCAAGGCTAATAAATTAGTACGCTTATTTACTGTAACTTAGTTAAGTGAATAAGGGCGCACGGTGGATGCCTTGGCACTAGAAGCCGATGAAGGACGGGACTAACACCGATATGCCTCGGGGAGTTGTAAGTAAACTTTGATCCGGGGATTTCCGAATGGGGGAACCCACTGTTCGTAATGGAACAGTACATGCATCTGAATACATAGGGTGCATGAGGTAGACCCGGGGAACTGAAACATCTCAGTACCCGGAGGAAGAGAAAGAAAAATCGATTTCCTGAGTAGCGGCGAGCGAAACGGAAAGAGCCCAAACCAGAAAGCTTGCTTTCTGGGGTTGTAGGACACTCCACTCGGAGTTACCAAGGAATTCTTTAAATGAATCGACCTGGAAAGGTCAGCCACAGAAGGTAACAGCCCTGTAGTTGAAAAAGAATTCCCTCCGGAGTGTATCCTGAGTACGGCGGAACACGTGGAATTCCGTCGGAATCCGGGAGGACCATCTCCCAAGGCTAAATACTCTCTAGTGACCGATAGTGAACCAGTACCGTGAGGGAAAGGTGAAAAGCACCCCGGAAGGGGAGTGAAATAGAACCTGAAACCGTGTGCCTACAAGTAGTCGAAGCCCGTTAATGGGTAACGGCGTACCTTTTGTAGAATGGACCGGCGAGTTACGATCGTATGCAAGGTTAAGTGGAAGACACGGAGCCGCAGCGAAAGCGAGTCTGAATAGGGCGAATGAGTATGCGGTCGTAGACCCGAAACCGTGTGATCTACCCATGTCCAGGGTGAAGGTCAGGTAACACTGACTGGAGGCCCGAACCCACGTATGTTGAAAAATGCGGGGATGAGGTGTGGGTAGGGGTGAAATGCCAATCGAACACGGAGATAGCTGGTTCTCTCCGAAATAGCTTTAGGGCTAGCCTCAAGAAATAGAGTACTGGAGGTAGAGCACTGATTGGACTAGGGGCCCTCACCGGGTTACCGAATTCAGTCAAACTCCGAATGCCAGTTACTTTTACTTGGGAGTCAGACTATGGGTGATAAGGTTCATAGTCGAAAGGGAAACAGCCCAGACCGCCAGCTAAGGTCCCAAAGTATACGTTAAGTGGAAAAGGATGTGGAGTTGCCCAGACAACCAGGATGTTGGCTTAGAAGCAGCCATCATTTAAAGAGTGCGTAATAGCTCACTGGTCGAGTGACTCTGCGCCGAAAATGTACCGGGGCTAAACGTATCACCGAAGCTGCGGATTGTTCTTACGAACAATGGTAGGAGAGCGTTCTAAGTGCTGTGAAGTCAGACCGTGAGGACTGGTGGAGCGCTTAGAAGTGAGAATGCCGGTATGAGTAGCGAAAAAAGAGTGAGAATCTCTTTCACCGAATGCCTAAGGTTTCCTGAGGAAGGCTCGTCCTCTCAGGGTTAGTCGGGACCTAAGCCGAGGCCGAAAGGCGTAGGCGATGGACAACAGGTAGATATTCCTGTACCACCTCATGATTGTTTGAGCGATGGGGGGACGCAGTAGGATAAGGAATGCGCACTGATGGATATGTGCGCCCAAGCAGTGAGAAAGTCAGATAGGCAAATCCGTCTGGCAATTTCAAGCTGTGATGGGGAGGGAAATTTAGTACCGAAGTTCCGGATTTCACACTGCCAAGAAAAGCCTCTAGTTAGATCATAGGTGCCCGTACCGCAAACCGACACAGGTAGGCGAGGAGAGAATCCTAAGGTGAGCGGGAGAACTCTCGTTAAGGAACTCGGCAAAATGACCCCGTAACTTCGGGAGAAGGGGTGCTTCATTTACATGGAGCCGCAGTGAATAGGCCCAAGCGACTGTTTAGCAAAAACACAGGTCTCTGCGAAGCCGAAAGGCGAAGTATAGGGGCTGACACCTGCCCGGTGCTGGAAGGTTAAGGGGAAATGTTAGCCGCAAGGCGAAGCTTTGAACCGAAGCCCCAGTAAACGGCGGCCGTAACTATAACGGTCCTAAGGTAGCGAAATTCCTTGTCGGGTAAGTTCCGACCCGCACGAAAGGTGCAACGACTTGGGCACTGTCTCAACGAGAGACCCGGTGAAATTATACTATGCGTGAAGATGCGCATTACCCGCGACAGGACGGAAAGACCCCGTGGAGCTTTACTGTAGCCTGATATTGAATGTCTGTGCAGCTTGTACAGGATAGGTGGGAGCCTTGGAAACCGGAGCGCTAGCTTCGGTGGAGGCATCCGTGGGATACCACCCTGGCTGTATGGACATTCTAACCCAGGACCGTGATCCGGTTCGGAGACAGTGTCAGGCGGGCAGTTTGACTGGGGCGGTCGCCTCCCAAAAGGTAACGGAGGCGCCCAAAGGTTCCCTCAGAATGGTTGGAAATCATTCGTAGAGTGTAAAGGCACAAGGGAGCTTGACTGCGAGACCTACAAGTCGAGCAGGGACGAAAGTCGGGCTTAGTGATCCGGTGGTTCCGCATGGAAGGGCCATCGCTCAACGGATAAAAGCTACCCCGGGGATAACAGGCTTATCTCCCCCAAGAGTTCACATCGACGGGGAGGTTTGGCACCTCGATGTCGGCTCATCGCATCCTGGGGCTGTAGTCGGTCCCAAGGGTTGGGCTGTTCGCCCATTAAAGCGGTACGCGAGCTGGGTTCAGAACGTCGTGAGACAGTTCGGTCCCTATCCGTCGTGGGCGTTGGAAGTTTGAGAGGAGCTGTCCTTAGTACGAGAGGACCGGGATGGACACACCGCTGGTGTACCAGTTGTTCCGCCAGGAGCATCGCTGGGTAGCTACGTGTGGAAAGGATAAGTGCTGAAAGCATCTAAGCATGAAGCCCCCCTCAAGATGAGACTTCCCATCACTTCGAGTGAGTAAGATCCCTCAGAGACGATGAGGTTGATAGGTTCGGTGTGGAAGCGTGGTGACACGTGGAGCTTACGGATACTAATCGATCGAGGACTTAACTAAATTCTTTATTTGATGTCTTGTTTTCTCTTATTTAGTTTTTAAGGTATAAACCTTATAAAAACCCAACTTTATACTTGATTTTTTTTCAAAAACGATTATAATATTGGTTGTCACTGATTTTCTTGAGGTTCACTTGGGTGATAATTATATTGTCTGGTAGCAATAGCGAAGAGGCCACACCTGTTCCCATGCCGAACACAGAAGTTAAGCTCTTCAGCGCCGATGGTAGTTGGGGCTTTGCCCCTGCAAGAGTAGGACGCCGCCAGGCAAGTTTTTATATGATTTTCCAATTGAATTAGGAAGATCAACATATCGCGGGGTGGAGCAGTCTGGTAGCTCGTTGGGCTCATAACCCAAAGGTCGTAGGTTCAAATCCTGCCCCCGCAACCAAAAAAAATAACTTGAAATAAGTTGAAGCTAGAAGTACTGGATTAATGTACCTGTTAGGTTTTCAACATATATTATTATTGGTCCGGTAGTTCAGTTGGTTAGAATGCCTGCCTGTCACGCAGGAGGTCGCGGGTTCGAGTCCCGTCCGGACCGCCATTTACATATTATATTAGCTATTAGACACATGATTCCAGAAAATGAATCATGTTTTTTTGATTTATAGCATTCATTTAGCAATACTATAAATTATCTTTCAGAAAGCTTATTACATAGATAAACCTTCGCTACTGCCCTCAAAAAAGTTTTCCCATTTTGACTTAATTAGGAGAGAAGATTCCTCCTCAGGCGAAATAGGGTTATGGTGGAGATGAATCGTACTCAATAAGGGAAGTAGCTTTAGCGTTCATACTCATCTTACAAAATAGTATTTTCACCTTCAGTATAATCTCCAATATAGTATCACAGGAACGAATTAGTGTTAGGAAAGTTAAATAAATGTGCGTGAGAAAAGCATATATGTTTTAGAAATCATTAGGTTGCTTTACTCAAGAATCTCCATCAAAAATTTTTGTAAGGAATTAAGGTGGAGTAGTTCAAATCTTTTTGCTATCATAGTTGTAGTCGATAAAAAGAATGGTGATTAATGTGGACGAATTCTCTTTTATAGAATCAATAAAGCAACATACGTACAACCAATCATCTTTGATCAAAGGAATTGGGGATGATGCAGCTGTTTTTAGTTCGTTATCACAAAATATTGTTTCTGCAGTAGATACATTTGTCGAAGGAGTGCATTTTTCAAAGGAGACGATGTCACTTTTTCATGTAGGCTACCGGGCGCTTGCTGCAAACATCAGTGACTTAGCGGCAATGGGAGCAACCCCTGCATTTTACCTTGTTTCGATTGTAATTCCAAAAGGTTGGTCACAGGAAGAACTGTTACAAATATTCAATGGAATGCGTCACTTAGCCCGAGCATATAAAATGGATTTAATCGGTGGAGATACAGTATCGGGAAAGGAAATGTGCATTTCAGTTACTGTAATAGGCTTTACGATGAAAGATAAGGCTCGCTATCGAAGTACAGCCGAGTCAGGCGATATAGTCTTTGTAACTGGAACATTAGGTGACTCAGGGGCAGGGTTACATATTTTAACCCATTCAAATAACTATAAGGAAGCTTCTTATTATATAAATAGACATAGAATGCCAAGTCCTCGAATTTCTTTTGCAATCGGTTTAGGTCACTTAGCTCGCGTAACATTAAACGATATTAGTGATGGAATAGCGAGTGAGGCGAATGAAATAGCCGAAGCTTCGAACGTTACTCTTCTATTAAATGAATCTGAAATTCCAACAAACAGCTCTTATAATCAATTTCCTGTGGAATTACAAGAAAAATGGAAGTTGTTTGGTGGAGAGGACTTTGAATTGTTAGGTACAATCCCTCCAAAGGATTGGGATAAGGTTCAGCAAATTGGAGAGTTAACGAATACAAATGTTACGAAAATAGGTGAGGTTGTGGAAGCAGGCAAAAATGGCAAAGTCATTTTAAAGCAAAAACATAAATCTATCCTATTAGAAAAAAAAGGTTATACACATTTAAAGTAGGTGAGTATATGGTACAAATACAGACAAATACAGTAGCAGAGACACAGGTAATTGCAGAAAAGCTTGCAACTTTGCTCAAGCCTGGAGATGTTATAACATTGGAAGGTGAGTTGGGTGCTGGAAAAACAACTTTCACAAAAGGCTTGGCGAAAGGACTTGGTGTCAAACGTAATATCAGCAGCCCCACATTTACGATTATAAAAGAATATGAAGGAACTCTCCCTTTATATCATATGGATGTATACCGACTTGAACACTCTGATGAAGATATTGGATTTGAAGAATATTTTCATGGAAATGGAATTACAGTTGTTGAGTGGGCACAATTCATTGAAGAGTTTTTGCCAAACGAGCGTTTAGCGATTAGAATTGGCTATATAGATGAGGATAAAAGAATACTTGAATTTACAGCTTCAAGTTCTCATTTTGAAGAGGTTATGAATGAATTGATTAGTTAGGAGTTACGAGAATGAATATACTTGCAATAGATACCTCCAATCAAGTCCTAGGTGTGTCAGTACTAAAAGGCGATCAGATTATTGGAGAAGTGATGACGAATCTTACAAAAAATCATTCGGTTCGTTTAATGCCAGCTATTGAGAAGTTAATGAAGGAAGTATCGATGAGGCCGGAGGAACTGGATAAAATTATAGTTGCCAAAGGTCCCGGTTCCTATACTGGTGTCCGAATTGGAGTCTCAACAGCAAAAACAATGGCTTGGGCTTTAGATATACCTGTGGTAGGTGTTTCTAGCTTAGAAGTTTTGTCCTATCAAGGAAGGTTCTTTAATGGCGTAATTTGTCCGTTTTTTGATGCTAGACGGGGATTAGTGTTTACAGGGTTATATCAATGGAGGAATAATCATTTAGAAGCCGTTTTTGAAGAAAAAAATCTATTAATGGAAGATGTGCTTCAGACATTAAAGGAGCAAGAGACAAACGTTCTTTTTTTAAGTCCTGATATTGCAATCTATAAAGAAGCGATTGAAAAGGGGTTAGGTGAAAGAGCGATTATTCCGGAAGGACCATACCATATTCCACAGGCAGGGCATTTGGGTCTTGCTGGACTAACAAAGCAACCAGATACTACACATGCATTAACACCAAATTACTTACGTTTAGCAGAAGCAGAGGCGAATTGGTTAAAAGCGCAAAAGGAAAATGAAAACCATGGCTAAATGTGTAATACGGAAAATGGAAGTTTCTGATGTAGATCATGTAATGGAAGTTGAGCGTGCGTCTTTTACAACGCCGTGGACAACAGATATTTTCTACCAGGAGCTTCTTGATAATAAACACGCGCATTATTTTGTCTTACAATTAGATGAGCAGATTATAGGTTATATTGGAACATGGATTGTTATTGATGATGCACAAATAACGAATATTGCTATTATGCCTGGGTTTAGAGGTCATAAACTTGGAGAGAAACTTTTTGGATATACCGTTCAATATGCATTGCAATTAGGTGTAAAACGATTATCATTAGAAGTAAGACAATCCAATATTCCAGCCCAACGTCTATATCAGAAGTTCGGACTTGTGCCAGGTGGGATTCGCAAAAATTACTATACAGATAATCAAGAAGATGCTATCGTTATGTGGGTGAATTTAAAATGAAAAAAGATACAATTATACTTGGAATTGAAACGAGCTGTGATGAAACAGCAGTATCGATTGTAAGAAATGGTACAGAGATAATAACAAATGTCGTCGCTTCCCAAATTGAGAGTCATAAGCGATTTGGTGGTGTCGTGCCTGAAATAGCTTCCAGGCATCATGTAGAACAAATGACGGTCGTTCTGGAAGAAGCATTTGAAAATACAGATATAACGTGGGACGAAGTGGATGCGATTGCTGTTACAGAAGGACCAGGGCTTGTAGGAGCATTGCTAGTTGGAGTGAATTCAGCGAAAGCATTGTCCTTTGCAAAACAAAAGCCGTTAGTTGGTGTGCATCATATCGCTGGTCACATCTATGCAAATCGATTAGAAAAGGATTTTGAGTTTCCATTACTAGCATTAATCGTTTCTGGTGGTCATACAGAGCTTGTCTTAATGAGAGAGCATGGCTCCTATGAACTAATCGGGGAGACCCGAGATGATGCAGCAGGTGAAGCCTATGATAAAGTAGCGCGAATGCTTAACCTGCCATACCCAGGTGGACCACATATCGACCAGTTAGCTGCAATTGGTAAAGAAACGATTGATTTTCCAAGAGCATGGTTAGAAGAAGGAAGCTACGATTTTAGCTTTAGTGGATTGAAATCTGCAGTTATTAATAAAATTCATAATGCCAAGCAACGTGGCGAGATATTAAAAAATGAAGATATTGCTGCTAGCTTTCAGGCTAGTGTTGTTGAGGTGCTGACAACAAAAACATTAGAGGCTGCTAAAGAATATAATGTTAGCCAAGTAATTGTTGCTGGTGGAGTCGCTGCAAATAAAGGATTGAGAAAAGAACTGGAAGCTGTTTTTTCCGAAACGGATATTCCTTTACTCATTCCAAATATCAAGCTATGTACAGACAATGCTGCCATGATAGCTGCAGCAGGAACGATTGCTTTTGAGCAAGGGAGACGGTCTGGGCTTGATTTAAATGCAAATGCATCGTTAATGTTAAAATAGAAGTAGATTATTCACAGGGGTGTGGATAATTTAGTGAAATACCTTAAAAACACTTATCTTGATTGTGGATGAAAACTGTTGATAAGAGATAAGTGTCTATGTGGATAATGTGTATAACTTTGTTAATAACCTTGTTTTCAGCTTTTTTTCTTTTGTTTTTATGTGGATAACTAAAACCTATCTATTATGATTACTGGGATGAAGTATTGAAATGAGCAGGGAAGAAATTTGGTGAGGCTATTATGAATAAAAAGCAATCGTACTATATGCAAACGGATTTGATTTTTTTATTTACTTTGTTCGTTTGTGTAAGTTTACTTTCGATATATAATGCACAGCAACTAGAGCAATATGAAGGTACAAACTTTGTATTGAGGCAGATTGCTTGGTTTGCAGTCGGTGTAGGTATCGTTGCAGCAATTCAGTTTCTTGATTTGGAACAGCTCCAGAAGGCAAGTATATATATATATGGGATTAGCATATTCGTATTAATTGTATTGTTGATAAGCCCTGATTCAATTGCTCGTGAAATAAACGGGGCAAAGAGCTGGTTTACATTACCAGGATTATCGCTTCAACCGGCAGAATTTACGAAAGTAACGACCATCCTCTTTTTGTCTGCTGTAATTAGTAAGCATAAAACAAAATACGAAGTGAGCAGCATAAAAAGTGATACCTTCTTGTTAGCGAAAATCTTACTGTTTACAGGGATTCCGGTAGGTCTAATTATGTTACAGCCAGACTTTGGAACCGCGATGGTATACTTATTTATATCAGGTATGTTAATTATACTGTCAGGTATCAATTGGAGAATTATACTGAGTTTAATTGTCATTATTTCTTCTGCAGGTGCAGCTATTATTGGGTTTATTATTAAATTTCCAGTGCTTGCTCAAGAGTTAATCGGGATTAAACAATATCAAGTGAACCGTATTCTAACTTGGTTTGATCCAACTCAGCAGTCGAGTGATGCGACCTTTCATTTTGATCGTGCATATATGGCTTTAGGATCTGGCCAATTATTTGGAAAAGGCATGGGAAGCCTTGAGGTGAATTATCCAGAAGCCCATACCGATTTTATCTTTTCGGTAATCGGGGAAAGCTTCGGTTTTATTGGAAGCGCAATTGTTATATTTTTGTACTTTATGCTACTATATAAACTAGTTACACTAGGATTGAGTATTTATAAGCATTCTCCTTTTGGTACGTTTTTCTGTTATGGCTTTTTAAGCTTGTTGCTAGTTCACGTTTTCCAAAATATCGGAATGACACTTGGGATTATGCCGATAACTGGTATTCCGCTCTTGCTTGTTAGTTATGGAGGGAGCTCGGTTATGTCGACGATGCTTGGTTTAGGTGTCATCTATCGCGTTGCGGTGGAATACAGTATACAAAATGATTATTTATTTAAATAACTTGTACAATCGGTCAGATTAAAAAATAAAAAAATGCAGTATCGCTACGGCGATACTGCATTTTTTATTGTGTGTCCTGATCTTCTATTATTTTTTCTATATCTTCTTCATGAATTGTTGCAATTACTTTTTTAATACGATTATCAGCAACCTCTGTAACTTCAAAGATGATATTTTTATATGGAATAATCGGTCTTTCTTCTATCGATGGAATAAAGCCAATCTCTCCAATTAAAAAACCGTTTAGTGTATCGAATTCCTCGGTAGGCAGATCTAGTTGAAGGAATTTCTCTAATAAATATAAATGGGTGATTCCATCGATAATGAACTTATTTGGTTCAATTTGTTTAATTTCCTGCTCAGGTGCGGTTGCATCACTTTCACTAAGAATCTCTCCAACAAGTTCTTCAATAATATCTTCTATTGTAATTAGTCCTTCTGTTCCGCCGTATTCATCCAATACGATAGCAATATGGGAGTTACTTTTTTGCATCTCTGCAAATAGCGTGTCTACCCGTTGCGTTTCTAGGACGAAATGTGGTTTTCGAATAATCTCGCTTAAATGAAAGGTCTTATCCACTTCCATATAATGAAGCAAATCTTTAACATGGAGGATACCAACAATTCGGTCAATATCTTCTTCATAAACCGGAAATCGAGTGTATCTTTTTTCATTTACGAGTTCAATGGTTTCTTTCAAGCTTGCATCTATTGGAAGTGCAGACATATCTGTTCGGTGCGTAATAATGTCTGAAACCTGGCGATCATTAAACTCAAAGACATTATGGATCATAACTTTCTCTGCCTTTTGAATTGTCCCGGTATCGCCGCCAATATCAACCATCATTCGAATTTCTTCTTCTGTTGCTTCATCACTCGTTGCATTTGGATCAACTCCAAAAATACGTATGACAGTATTCGTTGAGAATGTGAGCAATTTTACGACAGGATAGCTAAGCCTTAACAGCCATGTGATTGGTGTCGCTGCGAAATTTGAAATAGCTTCAGCCTTTTGCAGTGCAAGCTGTTTTGGAACTAATTCACCGAATACCAGCGTAAAATAGGAGAGGATAATGGTTATGACAATCACAGATATTGTTTGCAGAACAGGAAGAGCTATTGGAAATCCCAATTCATATAAAGTTTGAGCTAATGGACCAGCAAAGAAGTCCGCAGCGAATGCACTGGCTAAAAACCCTGCAAGTGTAATGCCAATTTGAATCGTACTTAAAAAACGACTAGGCTCTTCAATTAGCTTATAGAGCATACCAGCTTTTTTGTCACCTTCATCCGCTTTCCGTTTTACTTTATTACTATTTAATCCAATTAATGCGATCTCAGTCGCAGCAAAAAATGCATTTAGAAAAATAAGCACAATGAGTGTAACGATAGCAATCGTCAATTTGTGTAACCTCCAACTGATTTTAAATTTAATAAGAAGCCATCATTAAATATTTGATTCCCAACAATGTTTGATTTTACACTCGAAACACTCCATTATTATAAAATGATACAAAATAGGCAGCTGTTTAGCTGCCTACTGTTTATTATAATGGACTATATGAAATCGTTCAACTATTCTCCTCTTGAAGGGCAGTCCATTCTTCTATAAGTTGTTCAATTTCGTATTTCAACTTATTCACTGTTTCTGTAAGCTCCAATGACTTTTCATGATCTTGATAAACTTCCGGTTTTGTCATTTCTTCTTCAATCTGTGCAATATCTAGTTCCTGATGTTCAATCATTTCTTCAAGTTCTGAGATACGACGCTGGACTTTCCTTTTTTCACTTTGCAGCTGCTTGCCTTCCTTATAGCTTAGCTTTTTTGGTTCAGAGTTGGATGTTGTTTCCTTTTCCTGTTTTAGCCTTTCGATTTCTGCCTCTTCTTCTTTCTTCTCCAAATAATAATCATAGTCCCCAAGATAGATCGTAATTCCATCTCGTTCCATTTCAGCAACCTGATCAGCTATTTTATTAATAAAATAGCGGTCATGTGATACGAAAAGGATGGTTCCAGGAAAATCAATCAAAGCTGCTTCCAGCACTTCTTTACTATCGATGTCCAAATGGTTTGTAGGCTCATCCATAATAAGGAAATTTGCTTGCTGCATTTTAAGCTTAGCAAGGGCTAGTCTTGCCTTTTCTCCACCACTTAATGTATGGACCTGCTTTAATACATCATCTCCAGAAAAAAGAAAGTTTCCTAAAACCGTGCGGATATCTTTTTCATTTATGGTGGGGTAATCATCCCATAATTCTTGAAGAATCGTCTTAGTAGAATTAAGATCAGCCTGTTCTTGATCATAGTAGCCAATTTGTACATTTGTACCAAGCTGGATGTTTCCTTTTTCTGTCTGCAGTCTACCTAAGATGGCCTTAAGTAATGTAGTTTTCCCTACACCATTCGGACCAACAAGTGCGATACGGTCACCGCGATTTATATCCAGTCGTATGTTGGAAAAAATAGGGTCCACTTCTTTTTCATAACGTAAGCTAAGCTCTTCAACTTTTAATACATCATTTCCACTTCTGCGATTAATTTGAAAGGAGAAGGAAGCGGATGACTCATCACCTAGTGGCCGATCAAGACGCTCCATTTTTTCAAGCTGCTTCCGCCTGCTTTGTGCTCGTTTTGTAGTCGAAGCACGTACAATATTCCGCTGGATAAAGTCTTCCATTTTTTTAATTTCAGTTTGCTGCTTTTCAAATTCCTTTAATTCCTGTTCATAATTTAGTGCTTTTTGCTCCAAATACTTGCTGTACGAACCATGGTATTTTCGCGTTTTATGCCGTGAAATTTCATATACAATGGAAACTGTTTTATCAAGAAAGTACCGATCGTGTGAAACGATGACAATGGCGCCTGGATAACTAACGAGATAGTTTTCCAACCATGACAATGTATCAATATCAAGATGGTTGGTCGGTTCATCAAGAATAAGCAGCTGTGGTTTTTGAAGCAGCAATTTACCCAGGGCAAGTCGTGTTTTTTGTCCACCACTAAGTTCTGCGATTGGAGTATCATAATCAAAGGACTCAAAATTTAACCCACTAAGTACAGCTCTAATATCAGATTCATACGTATAGCCCCCATCAGTCTGATATGCTAGTTGAAGTTTGTCATATTCTTTAAGGACTTTGTCATATTCTTCTCCAGATAATTCGCTGGCTTTCTCCATCTCTTTCTCTAATGCTCGAAGTTGCTTTTCCAATGATTTTAAATGGGAAAATACCTCTAGCATTTCATCCCAAATGGTTTTCCCTGATTCTAACGTCATATGCTGGGATAAATAACCGAATGTAAGATCCTTCGGTTGAAAAAATTCCCCTTCATCATACGATAATTCTTGTGCCATAATTTTAAGTAATGTTGACTTACCTGCACCGTTTCTGCCGACAATAGCTATACGGTCTTTATCTTTAATTTCAATTTTAATATTTGATAAAATCTCTTCAGCACCGAAGGATTTGGAAATTCCGTTTAGTTGCATTAATATCATCTTTTTCACCCCATCATGTACAGTGTATCTTATAGTTATTTAACGAGGCAACTGAATTGTGAAAAATATCACGACTTATTTGACGTTTTCTGTTAAAATAGAAGGAAAGAACTTATCATATACAACTATTGGATTGAAAAGAGGAAGATTGATGGAACAGAATAAAATTCCACAAGCTACTGCCAAGCGGCTGCCTTTATATTATCGTTTTCTTAACAATTTAAATCAGCAAGGGAAGAAGCGAGTTTCCTCAAAGGAGCTGAGTGATGCAGTAAAAGTGGATTCTGCAACAATTCGAAGAGACTTTTCTTATTTTGGCGCATTGGGAAAAAAGGGATACGGCTATAATGTAGAGTATTTATTAGGATTTTTCCGAAGTACGTTGGATCAGCATGAGGTTACAGAGGTTGCATTAATCGGAGTTGGGAACTTAGGTACAGCCTTCCTTCATTATAACTTTATGAAGAACAATAATATCCGGATTACTACGGCATTTGATGCAGATACAGAAAAGGTTGGCACGGATATTGGCGGGGTACCCGTTTATGATATTCGTGATTTAGAGGAAAAGTTAGAAGACATTAAAGTCGCTATCCTAACTGTTCCAGCTGTTGAAGCACAAGTGATCGCCGATAAGCTTGTAGAAAAAGGGATTTCAGGGATTCTTAACTTTACTCCTGCAAGGATTAGTGTACCGAAGCATATTCGGGTCCACCATATTGATCTTGCTGTTGAATTGCAGGCCCTTGTCTATTTCCTAAAGCATTATTCGTTAGATAATCCAGAGTAGATATTACTCATTGTAAATTTTTGTTTATTTACAAGGCTATTGATATTAGGTCAAAAGCCTTGTTTTTTTATGGTTGGATTTGGATGTCCTTATATTGGTAAATACCATAATTTATTTGCATCAATTCCATAAAATCTCCGTTTTAAACAACCACTGGAAACAAGCTGATAAATATTAACTAGATAAATGGAACTAATATTTTTCTGAAAATTATTGGTTCTTAAGACATCTATCCATTTACTGATTATTACGTTAATCTGTATTGGGAATATATTAAGAAAGAGGAGGAATTTATTCGTGAACGTGAAAAAGGTTTTAGGTATTATGTTTGTTTTATTTATTAGTTTGTTCATTGTTGCATGTTCAAATGAAAGTGACAATGAGAGTGAAGGGACTAACGATGCTGAAGCAACTGAAGAAACAAATGATGCGGAAGCAAACGAGAAAAACGGGTCTGAAGAAGCAGAAGAAAATGTAGTTCCAGAAGATGAGGCATTATTTGCAGTACTTGAAGCAAACTTAGAAGCATTAACAGAAAATGACTTGGATGCTTACATGGAAACCATACATAGTGAATCTCCTTTATATGACTCAACACGTACGACAATCGATCAATTATCTGTGTATACATTAGATATGGAATTATTTGATTTAGTTGTAGAAGAAAAATCAGAAGAAGAAGCAACAATCTCTTATAAACAGACGACAATGAAAGTCGATGGTCCTGATTTTATGAATAATGAAACACACGGGGTTCATGTCTTGCGACCAGATGATGGTGCATGGAAAATTTATAGTTCCGAAGAACCAAGCGAAATAATTCCTCTTGATGAGAATGGGGAAGTTATCGAAGAGACTGCTGCTGATGCAGCGGCAGAAGGTGTTTACATTGACACAATTACGAGCTTAGAAATTCCGTTTGATGAAGGAAAGTGGGAGCTTGAGAACTATGAGGAAGGAGACGGTGAAGCAACCGCTGAATTTCTTTTAGTTGATGAGGATCAAACGAATTTCACAGAGCTGTTTACGATTCATTATTATCCAGATGGTGATGAATTGTTAGGTGCTGAAGGCTTTATCGAAATGATGGAAATGAATTTAACAGAAATGACTACAGGTGAGCTTGAATTTAATTCTGCGGAAGAAGGATTTTTTGATTTTTCATTAACAGAAGATGATATTCAGCTCGATCAGGAAGAAGTAGCAAGGGTATTTGCGAAAGACAATGATTTGTATGTTGTTCGCTACACAACGTTTGAAAAATCAATCGAAGATAAAGATGAATGGATAGATAAGTTGAAGTCTATCCAATAAAAATAAAAGAAGGCTGTTTCAGTATTAATCTAGAAACAGCCTTCTTTTTTATTAAGAAGATCTATATAGTATCTATTTAATGCTTCTTCTTTTTCAATCGAAAATACTTATTAAGCAATCGAACTGCAACTCCAAAGGCAAGCGTTGCTACAGCAGCAAAAATGAGCGTGGTGGGATTCCAGATTGTTTGCCCTTTGCTTTGGACGGCAACGTAAATAAAAATCATTGCCATTATGAAGTAAATGAACGCTTTAACTAACAAAGAATGAATCATTCATTAACCTCCAATAAGGATCATTTGCAATTGCTCAACCTGACGTTGCATTTGCTCAAGTTGTCGCTGCATTTCTTCTGGATCCATCGATAATTGCCCGACAACAACTAATGTGTTCATTGCTGCATGAACGATAATCGGAACGAGAATTCGTTTTGTCTTTACATAAAGAAACGCAAATACAAACCCCATCGAAGCATAAATTAGGATATGTTCCATCCCTTCATGAATAAAACCGAAGATAAGGGCGGAGACCAAACCTGCGAAGAAGAAATTCATGCGCTTATAGAGACTGCCGAAGATAATTTTTCGGAAAATGATTTCTTCCAATATTGGGGCAATCACTGCAGGAATAATAATAAATAATGGGGCTGCACGAGCTATATCCATGATACCTTGAGTGTTCTCTGATCCAGGTGAAATCCCTAGTATATTCATTTCAATTGCTACTGCAATTCCTTGTGCAAAGAAAGCCATGAATACACCGAGGATTGACCAGAGTATCATTGAGCTCATCGGTGCTGCATTGCGTGTATCTCTCATCTGCATATCGGGCTTCATAATCCACAAAATAATAAGAAGTCCGAGAATAAAGCTAAAAATGGACCAGTAAATCACACCTTGTACTGGGATATAATGATGCTTTGCAAGCAGAGCAACGGGAAATGCAGAAAGCTGCATCAGTATATAAGTTAAAATGACATACCAATATCTACGTGCCAAATAAAACGACTCCTTTTGCTTTGTATAGTTTAGTATATGTATTACATATTCCATCTATTGATCATCATAAAAGATATTTTATCATATTATACAGGCTGTTAATATTATGAGCCCCTTTACATAAAATTTTACTAGAAATTAAATAAAATTATAGACACATTACTTGCATTTTTTTATGGGATTAATTATTATGAATATAGAAATTAGCACTCATTCATTGAGAGTGCTAATAAATCTAATACGTTAAAGAATTGAGGAGGCATTCTACATGATTAAACCACTAGGAGATCGTGTTGTTATCGAACTTGTTGAGCAAGAAGAAACAACTGCAAGCGGTATCGTACTACCAGACTCTGCAAAGGAAAAACCACAGGAAGGTCGCGTAGTAGCAGTAGGATCTGGCCGTGTAACTGAAAATGGGGAAAAAGTGGCACTTGAAGTTGCAGAAGGGGACCGCATTATATTCTCTAAATTTGCTGGTACTGAAGTGAAATATGAAGGTACAGAATACTTAATTCTTCGTGAAAATGACATTTTAGCTGTAGTAAGCTAATCGTAACACAAAACCAACACATACATGAACGACGACAAATAAATTTTTCGAATGATTATTTTAAAGGAGGAATTTTAAGTGGCTAAAGATATTAAGTTCAATGAAGAAGCACGTGGAGCAATGCTGCGCGGTGTAGATGTATTAGCAAATGCTGTAAAAGTAACGTTGGGACCAAAAGGACGTAACGTTGTTTTAGATAAAAAATTCGGCTCACCTCTAATTACAAATGATGGGGTAACCATTGCGAAAGAAATCGAATTGGAAGATGCTTTTGAAAACATGGGAGCACAGCTTGTATCTGAAGTTGCATCGAAAACAAATGATGTAGCTGGTGACGGTACAACTACTGCAACAGTTCTTGCACAAGCAATGATTCACGAAGGTTTGAAAAACGTTACAGCTGGTGCAAACCCTGTAGGTATCCGCCGCGGTATTGAGAAAGCTGTAGCAACTGCTGTTGAAGAATTAAAAGCAATTTCTCAACCGGTTGAAAGCAAAGACTCTATCGCACAAATCGCAGCTATCTCAGCATCTGATGATGAAGTTGGTAACTTAATTGCTGAAGCGATGGAACGTGTTGGCAATGATGGCGTTATTACAATTGAAGAATCAAAAGGCTTCAACACAGAATTAGAGGTTGTTGAAGGGATGCAATTTGATCGTGGATATTCTTCACCATACATGGTTACTGACCAAGATAAAATGGAAGCAGTATTAGAAGATCCATACATTCTTATTACAGATAAGAAAATTGGTAATATCCAAGAAGTATTACCAGTATTAGAGCAAGTTGTTCAACAAGGAAAGCCATTATTATTAATCGCTGAAGATGTTGAAGGGGAAGCTCTTGCAACATTAGTTGTAAACAAACTTCGCGGAACGTTCAACGCTGTAGCTGTTAAAGCTCCAGGATTCGGTGACCGTCGTAAAGCAATGCTAGAAGATATCGCTATCCTAACTGGTGGAGAAGTGATTACTGAAGATCTTGGATTGGATCTTAAGTCTGCTACTATCGAACAATTAGGACGTGCTTCGAAAGTTGTTGTAACAAAAGAAAACACTACAGTTGTTGAGGGTGCTGGCAACCCAGAAGCAATCTCTGGCCGTGTTGCACAAATCCGTGCACAAGCAGAAGAAACAACTTCTGAATTTGATAAAGAAAAATTACAAGAGCGTCTTGCTAAATTATCTGGTGGTGTGGCAGTAGTTAAAGTTGGTGCTGCAACAGAAACAGAATTAAAAGAGCGCAAACTACGTATCGAGGATGCATTGAACTCTACACGTGCTGCAGTTGAAGAAGGCTTCGTATCCGGTGGTGGTACTGCCCTAATCAACGTTTACAACAAAGTAAGTGAACTAAACCTAGAAGGCGATGAAGCAACTGGTGTGAAAATCGTACTTCGCGCAATCGAAGAGCCAGTTCGTCAAATTGCACAAAACGCTGGTTTAGAAGGTTCTATCATCGTAGAACGCTTGAAAAACGAAAAAGTTGGCGTAGGATATAACGCAGCAACAAACGAATGGGTAAACATGGTTGAAGCTGGAATCGTTGACCCAACAAAAGTAACACGTTCTGCACTACAAAACGCAGCATCTGTAGCAGCAATGCTATTAACAACTGAAGCTGTTGTAGCTGATAAGCCTGAAGAAGGCGGTGCACCTGCAATGCCTGATATGGGCGGCATGGGTGGAATGGGCGGCATGATGTAACAAACCACCCTTAAATGTTGATTTATCAACGTTTGGGATGCTGTTGCGAACCCCGTCAAACTAAAAAGTAACATAAAGGTAACATTTATTATAAATTTAAGTTTAAAAGGGCGTTTTCGTATAAAGTTCTCACTTATGCGGAAGCGTCCTTTTTTATTTTTTCCATTTTTATGTGAAGATCGTTCTTCTTTTTAATCCATTCAATATTGATGTTTCGCTACCCATATTATATTTTGGTCAATGATTTATATCCTAGGTTGCCTTATAAATACTCTGTAACAAGTTTTTCTTAAATTCCTCACCATATTTGGCCAAAAAATCCCCCCGAAAATTAGAGGTGAAAATCTAATTTTCGGGGGAGGCAGCATTTCTTACTGCACCGTTTTATATTACACGCTCTTAGTCTTCTCATTTTTTCTGATCGGTCTTTGTTTCATTTGCTTCATTCTTTGCATCACCAAAGGTGTCCTGAACCTCACCTTTCACTTTATCCTTTTTGCCGCTTGCCTGGATTTTCTTATTATCTGTTAGGTTACCAACTTGATCTTTCATTTCACCTTTAGCTTTATTTGCTTTACCTTTTATTTTGTCAGCATTTCCGTTACTCATTTTGTTTTCACCTCTCTTTTATCATTTATTTCCTGTTATAAACCCACATTAAACATTCTTGTTCTGTTTAGTACTATTTTTTCTGTTTCCGTGGCTTGTTTTTCCTTACATTATTGACCCATGCTCGATCCTCATCCATCATTTTCTTAGCGGCATATATGGTCAGAAACTGGACGAAAATAATCGGTATCCCCATTATTCCTGAAACTACCTCCAGCGGAGCAAGACCGCCTATGCGCATTAATAATAAGGAGAATACGGTAATGATTGCCGCGACAATCAGACGCAAATTCTTAGAAGGTTCTGATTTACTCATGTTCCTTGTTCCTGCATAGGAAGCAATCGTATATGTTGTTGAATCCAGTGTCGTAATCATAAAAAGCATGGCGATGACGACAAAGGCTGCAATTGCAAAGATAGCGAAAGGCAATGAACTTATAATTGCTGGTATGGCAGCCATCGCGTCTTCCTGGATAATATCTAATACAGGTAATTCTCCACTTAGATACCTTTCGACACCAAGACCTCCAAGGACGGCTGTTGCACCCCAGGATATGAGCATTGGAGCCAATAGATAAGTCAAAATCATTTCCCTGATCGTTCTGCCTTTTGATATTGTTGCAGCGAAAACACTATGCAGCATGGCCCATGTTGCATTATAGGCAAACCAGAACACAGTATTGCTTTGTATATGTGTACTTTCTCCCGGGTATACGGCGTTTGTATTTAAAGACATATCAATATAATGTGTAAATAGAAACCCGATGGAGTCCGTAAAATAATTAAGAATGAATACACCAGGTCCAGCTACCATGATAAACACAGCAAATATTCCAGCAAGATACATATTAAGGGTGCTTAATTTCTTAATACCCCTTTCGATCCCTAAATAGGCACTAATGGAGAAAAACAATACCCACACGATGGTCACGATCAATGTTAAACCAAATGTGATTTCGATATTAAATATTTCTGCTAAACTATAGGTAACAATCGGTGTACCCAGTCCTAAAGTAACAGCAGCACCTGAAAGGATACTAACTAGAAAAATAACATCCAATATTTTCCCACCAATCCCATCTGTAAACGTATCGCCAAAAATACTGCGGCATGCTTCGGAAATCCGCATATGGGGTTTCTTGCGGACATGCACAAGATATCCCAGGGCAGGTGCAGCCATAACAAAAATAGCAAAGGTTTGGAAACTCCACAGGAACATACTATAGGCGTTACCCCACATCAACGCTTCCGCTGATTGTGCTTCCACACCAAAAGGGGGATCAACTGCGACATTTCCCCATTCAGTCATACCGGTTCGCATAATAGTGGACCCAAGCCCCATGGCAATTAGAATGGAGGAATATTCAAACAGATTGAATCTCGGCTTTTCCATCGGA
Source organism: Oceanobacillus sp. FSL K6-0127 (assembly GCF_037983385.1). Classification (NCBI taxonomy): domain Bacteria; kingdom Bacillati; phylum Bacillota; class Bacilli; order Caryophanales; family Bacillaceae; genus Oceanobacillus; species Oceanobacillus sp. FSL K6-0127. The sequence continues at coordinate 1,314,886 of NZ_CP150287.1, forward strand.
TCTCCTAACACGACATTCCCGTATTTGGAAAATGAAAAATAAAGACCTGCGGCAACCATTAAAATGGCATACCATAAATAGCCCCAATTAAAAATATCGACAATCTGATTAAAAATGCTATTTAATAGTTTCAATGATTCATTTTCATATAACGCAAATGGAACACAAATTGCAATCATAATTAATATGGATGGTGCAAAAATGCGATGATCAATTAACCTTCTCTTCTCTTTGGATTTGTTTTCTTTATCCATGAAGTTACCTCCTATACTTCTACAAACGATTCAACTATTAAATTTTGTTTTTCTAGGTACGCTCTCCACTTCAATTTTACTGAATGGGAGCCTGTTTATAAGTCTATTCAAGCTTTAATTTCTGCTCCATAATCCGAGGTGAAATGAACTTAATTTCAGAATGCGTTGAATAATGTCTACCACACCTACTACTATTAAAAATGTGACCAACGAGTGAATAATCCAGGCTAAGAGCAGATAGGCAATATAAACGAGGACATCAAAAATTAACCATGAAAGCAACGAAAGATATGTTCCCCACTTCTGGAAAACTTAAACGATTGATGGATAGTTTTTTTATTAATTCTATAGTGAATATAGGAACCGCCTGTTATTAAACGTAGAAAATGGTTAGCCTTGTATTTAAGGAAACACATTGCTATACTATTTCTCAGGGTGGGAAAAATAATGTTTCTGCCTATAAAAAGGAATGACTATTAATGGAAAAAAACTCTGTACAAGCTGAAATAGCAAGTTATATAGGGAAGCTTTTAAGGGATAACTTTGGGAAAGGACCGTCTTCCGTTTATGTTTCCTTAAAAAAACCATTTATCACCATACACCTGAGAGATTTTCTAGCTCCGATGGAACGGGTGTTATTGTCTCAGGGAGAAACAATGAAAGTGGAAGAAACAAGAGATCTCCTCATGCAGGAGCTTATCCCTGGGATCAAGGTTACCTTAAAGGTTATTGCAAGTTTAGAAGTAAAGGAATTGTACTATGATTGGTCTCTTCATAATCGTTCGGGCATTTTAGTCGGGGTTTTGGAGAATGAAGAGGATGAAGACAATGCGTTAGAGAATTACACTGAAAAAGAAGCAGTCCATAAAGATATAATGCGTATAAGTAGACAGGCAGAGAAATTACCGGAATTCGTAGATTCTTGTTTTCTTAATGAAAGAACGCTTTTAGTGATAAGAACAGGTATCTTGGTCAGAATTGAAAAAGAATTAATTAAAACCGGGTTTGAAGAACATCTTAAGCTTACGAAAAGGCAATTAGAAAAAGGACTATTACACGCCGGCGATTTTGAAAATATTCTTCAAAAAAGCGTGGTTGATATCTTTGTTGATTGGGATTTCAAGCTGGATAAAAGCTATATTATATTTATTTTACAGCCAAATAACAATTAAGGTAGAAGTGAGCCGGACAATAGAGCTGGACATAAGCCGAAAGGGATCGTTATAAGATCCTTTTCGGCTTTTTTATATTAATAAGAAGCTTTTTCTATGAAGCAGATTTCTTAAATTGCAGCAAAAAATACAATCTTGGAGTTATGCATTGTTTATTATCATGCAACTTATATCGCCTTTTCTATTGTCGGGAAACCGTAATTTTCACAAGAACCACCGACAAACAGAACGGGTAACTATTTCCGCAATAAAAAGGATGTACGTTAATTAGTTAAGGAGAAGAGGTTTGTCATGTTTGGTTTATTTGATTTATTACGATTGTTAATGTCGGTACTAATTATCCTGCCACTCTCGTCCGTGCTTCGTGAATCAGGGTATTATTTGGCAGCCACTATTTTAGGTGCGAAGGAAAAAAAGCTTATTATTGGGAGTGGACCAGTTCTCTTTCGACTGCCCACTATCGAGGTTCGAAAATATTTCTTTATGTACAGCTGGATGGAGTATGAAGAATTAAATCCCAGTAATCGTTTCTGGCATGGGGTGATTTATGCGGCCCCTATTATTAACCCTTTAATTGCTGGTTTGCTTATTAATTCACTCTTAGCGGAGGGTGTACTCTCGAGCGGAGTGTTTTGGGATACGTTTTTATTTTACATCTTTTATTATATCCTCTTTGATCTTCTTCCGGTCTATTTACCTGATGGACAGCCTACAAATGGCCGAGCAATTTTTGATTTGATTTGGCATGGTGAACGGTCTGACTACATGAAAAAATCAGAAGAAAACACAGATATAGAGGAAAAGACTCATGAAAATCATGAGGAGGGCCAAGGTTACACGCAGGCCCAAGAAGAGACGATGGAAAACCGGGACAGAGACCAACGTGAGCGTGGCGACCATACAAATCCGGATGATTCGGACGAGACTGAAGGAAATCGGAACAGCGAACAAGGTAGGACGAAGCCGCAAGAAAAGACGGTAGAAAATCAAAAAAGAGATTAACAAAATCGTGGTGATCTCAGTGAACCTGCTAAGTTATGAAAGGAGATAGTAAATGGAAATCTACAATCAAGGGTGTAAAAAATATACAAGCTCAAACATGATGATGTCGAATGACTCTAATATGTGGAAAAAAGTGAAGGGTTCCAATCAAATCATATACCCATATAGAGTTCACAATAAACTGAAAGTACAATCCTATATGGAAAAGGAGGTGAATTTATCCCATGCAGTATAAGCTAATATTAGAAGGGACAAAGCCTCCTAAAGTACTTTGTCATTCCGGCACAAATACCGTGAAACTATTTGATACGCTTGAAGATGCTAATAAGATGAAAAATAAGTTAAATGACATTAGTTTCGATGAGGTATATTGGGAGGTTATTCCTGCCTCTCATGAATAAAAGCTAGAAAGGATACGCTAGCTTTTATATCCATAAGCACATTACTTACTATTGCAATATTTGGTACAACCATATTTTTTTCGCTTGTTACATGTAAATATACTTGCCTCAACTTACGAAAAACAGCTACCTAAAGGTTTTAACAGTTATTTTTACACATCATATACACAATTCATGTCAAACATCATATTCTACGAAAAAGGATGTTTGACATGAATAAATTTAATAAATATTGCTTTGCACTTTTCCTCTCCAGCTCATTCTTATTTCTACTCAGCTTTTTAACTACTGTAAGTGCAGCAGGATATTATGATTCCTATGAAGATTTAATGGAACATGAAATACTGAATGAAGATTACGAAATTAACTATAAACAACGTGGCAGTGATATTACCGTCATCGCTATCCACGGCGGAGGAATTGAACCAGGGACCTCGGAGGTAGCAAAAGGTCTGGCAAATCAGATGAACATTTCGTATTACCTTTTTGCAGGTATAAAGTCAACGAACAACGAGATTTTACATCTAACCTCTAAGCGTTTTGACGAACCGACTGGACGAAGGATGGTGCAAAAATCTGTAAGCGCTTTATCTATTCATGGGTATCAAGGAGAGGAACCTATTATATACCTAGGTGGAAGAAACGAAGAATATAAGGAATTGGTACGCGATTATCTTCAGAATCGAGGATTTCAAGTTGAAGATGCTCCTGACCATATATCAGGAATGAGTGAAGAAAATATTGTCAATGATAATCAGCTTCGAGCGGGTGTACAGTTAGAACTAACAGCAGAATTGCGTAAATCTTTCTTTAAAAACCACGATTGGTCACGAGAAAATCGGCATAATACAACGAATATATACGATAAGTTGATTGATGGCCTAAAGGAAGCAAGTGATATTTACAAAGAACAGCTTTAAATCTGATCAGTAGTAACCCGGTTTAAGCTGGCTGCGGATAAGAGGGGAAAATAATGTGAACACCTATGAATTACTTAGTTAATTAGGGGTATTCATTATCTAAAAATATTTTAAAAAGGGCGTCATAAACCCTGTTTTTCTGTCAAAATATGTTAGATGCTTTTCAACGTATCCTTTAAAAGGTTAAACGATTGAAGGAAGAAAGCAAAATGTAGTAGTAAATACAAAGAAAAACTGCTATAATAGCAATCTTAGTAACCACTCGAGGGGTTACTAATTCAAGTTTAGCAGCAAAAAACAGACATTAAAGCCTAACTAGATTGCAAGTTAAACCAAAACGGGCTTTTCAAAACGCAGTTTGTGTCTAGTGAGGTTTTAAAAAAAATGTGCGAAAATTTACATTGGTTGAGTCAAAGCATATGTGCATTTTTGTACTAGCGCAATTTTCACTGTGAATCCGTTTTCGCCTTTGCAATCACGGAACCATGGTTTAGACTGTTTTTTTCGGTGCAAAACTTGATTAATAAATAGATCTATTAATAATATTATCTAAAAGGAGAATACATCATGAGCAACTATAACACAGTACTAGCAAGAAATACGGAAAATGCTCCAAACGGTAACGGTCTATATTCACAAACTGTAGCTTTCTCTCATTACAATAATCTATCAGCTCAATTACCGATCGAACCCCAAACTGGGAAATTGGTAGCTGGTGGAATAAAAGAGCAGGCTGAACAGTGCTTTAAAAATATCAAGTCAATTGTTGAAAGCATCGATCATGTTATGAGCGATGTTGTTAGAATCACTGTATTCGTTAAGGACATCAAAGATGTTGACGCTGTAGACGAAGTTTATAAAACATTCTTCCCAACCTATGTACCTTCACGGACAACGGTTGCAGTTGCAGCTTTGCCTATGGATGCCTTGGTTCAAATTGAAGCACTTGTTTCACACGGTGAAGGTACAATTCCAAACGCACCACAAGCAGGTGACCTCATCAAACTTACAAATAACACGGCAAATGCACCAACAAGTTCTCTATCTGCACAAACTGTAGCTTTCTCTCATTACAATAATCTTTCAGCTCAATTACCTATCGATCCTAAAACTGGAAGATTGGTAACTGGCGGAGTAAAAGAGCAGACAGGACAGGCCTTAAAAAATATCAAGGCAATTTTAGAGAGTATCGACGTTCCTTTTGACGATATTGTTAAAATTAATATCTTCCTTAAGGACCTATCGGATATTGATGCTGTAAACGAAGTGTATACAACATTTTTCCCAGACTCGGCTATCGCTAGGACTGTAGGCTATTTCCCTGCACGCACAACAGTTGAAGCTTCGGCTTTACCAATGGATGCTTTGGTACAAATTGAAGCAGTAGTATCACACGGAGATGGTACACCTCCACAAGCTGTGGAAGACAGACATGGGATCGTTATCTGGGCAAACAACACTGAAAATGCACCAAAGAGTTCTCTATCTACACAAACTGTAGCGTTTTCTCATTATAATCACCTTTCAGCTCAATTACCTATCGATCCAAAAACTGGTAAATTGGTAGCTGGTGGTGTGAAAGAGCAGGCTGAGCAGTGCTTAACTAATATCAAGGCAATTGTAGAAAGTATCGATCACGTTATGGATGATGTAGTTAAAGTAAATATCTTCCTTAAAAACATTGAAGATATGGATGCTGTGGACGAAGCTTACAAAACATTCTTCCAAGAAGGTGTACCTGCACGAAGAACAGTTGGCGTATCAGCTTTACCTCAGGATGCTTTAATTCAAATCGATGCAATTGTATCAAATGCTGAAGGAACACCTCCAAAAGCATAATAGTCGATTGTTGGAACTATTAATGTCGATGGTGAATGTGAAATCACATATTCTATTTATAAAAGCGGAAGCTGTCTCAAATGAAAATTGAGGCAGCTTCCGTTTTTTAATAACGTAGATGAAAACATACACTTCTAAGTTATTATACAAAATAAAAGGGTAAAACATATAAGAAGATAGTATGTTAACTCCATCATATGATCATAGACGTTACAGAAATTGCTTATATTTATTTTTGGGATAATGTTAGATATAGTAGGTATCGTTGGATGGAGAAAATAAATCATAAACCGATTATTTTTTGAAATGGTTTGTGAAGTGATGATTATGATGTTTAAGGGGGGAGGACAAATTTATTAAATGCTCACCAAACTCGTTTTTTGATGATACTAATAATACAGTATTGATGTCAAAAGGTAGTTGATATTAACTCTTCAGGGATGGAATTCCATGGATGGTTTTATTTTGGTACTCTGACATGTGAAAAAACTTTCAAGATTAAGGATGGAGGAGATACGTATGCAGCGTTCTGTTTTGCTAGTTTTCTTTAATTTTTTGTTGTTTTTTGTATTGGTTCCTGGCTTTGCTGCAGCTGAAGAAAGGAATGACCCGGCTGCAGAACTTGCATTGGATATGGTTGGCAGTAATGATCAAGGTTTTTTAACGTCTGAATTTGTACAGCATGTATATCAGGAATCAAAGTCAATTTCCTTGCCGAGTTATGCTAAGGATCAGCAACAGATAGGTGAGGAAATAGAGCGGAGTGAGCTGCAACCAGGTGATGTTGTTTTTTTTCAGGGAAGCAGCTTGATGTCGGGGATCTATATTGACGATGGCCGTTTCGTCATCGTGACGAGTGATGGAATTTCTGAACGCAATATGGAAACAAGTGAATATTGGTCGAATGCGTACGCAGGAGCTGCCCAATTTACGGAAGAGAATATTGATGATTTGGCTGCTGAATTAGCCTTGGATAGATTAGGGGAGAATCAAGAAGGGTGGACTACTTCTGAGTTTGTACAATATGTCTACGAGGAGGCAAAAGGCATTTCTCTTTCTCAAACAGCTGCCAATCAATGGATCCAGGGAGAGGATGTTAGTGAGCTTCAGTCAGGAGATGTTGTGTTTTTTAAAGGAACCCATTTGATGTCAGGGATTTATATAAATAACGGGCGCTTTATTATCGTTACAAGCGAAGGAATCACCGAGCGGAATATGGAGACCAGTGACTATTGGTCAGATATTTATCAGGGTGCCAAACGTTACAGCGAAGAAAATACACCTCCTTCATCGGAGAATGAAATTGTCGCACAAGCTCGGGACTTAATTGGGTCTTCCTATAACCAATCGGGAAGCAGTCCAGAGGAAGGATTTAACACAGGCTCTTTGGTTTACTATGTATATAAAGAGGTGACAGGCAGCTGGCTCTCAAGACAGGCAGCACCGCAGTTGGAAGCTGGTAAGCGCATCGATAGAGATGAATTGCAGCCTGGGGACCTTGTCTTTTTTGAAAATGACGCACAGGAATTGATTTCGGGTATTTATTCTGGAGATGATCAATTTGTGATTGCTACTTCCTCTGGGGTAAAGGAAAGGCATTTAGATTATCATACCTACTATGCGGAACGCTTTGTAGGGGGAACTCAATATACAAAGGAGATACTAGAAAAATCAAATCCGGAAACATATAAGAATCATAATAACCCGATTATAAGGGAAGCAATGAATTATATTGGGACACCATATTTAATGACCGGCAGTACGTTGGACGCTTTTGATTGTTCATTTTTCGTCCAAACCGTCTTTCGTGAGGCTGAGGATGTCTATTTGCCTCGAATTAGTTACAGGCAGTGGGAAGTTGGTGAGACGATACTGCCAGAGGGAACAGATATCAATGCAATTGATCTGGATGAAGAACTTCAGCCAGGGGACGTCATATACTTCTCAGGAACCTGGCAGGAAGGTATTTCCCACACTGCAATTTATTTAGGGGATGATTATATTGTTCATGCAACAGGAGAAGAAGGGCAGACGACGATTTCGTATATGAGTGAATATTGGCGGGATCATTTTACTGGTGCGAAGCGTTTTGATGATCTTACTATTCAATATGATAATGATGCCGTTTTTGAAGCTCATCAACTCGTGGGAACCGAGTACACGCCAGGGGGAACAACACCTGAAGAGGGATTTGATACAGGCGGTTTTGTCCAATACGTATACAATCAAGCATGGCAATATGACCTGCCGCGATATGGAAAACAGCAATGGCAAGAGGGAACAGAAATCCGAATGGAAGAGGCTGAGCCAGGAGACATTTTATTTTTCCAAGGGTCAAGTATCATTCCAGCCATTTATATTGGAAATAAACAAATGATTGTAACGACAGCTTCAAAAGGTGTTACAGTCATTAACTTAACAACAAGTGATTATTGGCCTTCTCGTTATATGGGCGCAAGAACGTATGACACGGAAGTTGAGGAAAGTGAAGTAGCACAGCTTGCTGAGCAATATGTCGGCGAATCGTTTGATGAGACCTCAACGATGTTTATTAAGCAGATCTATGCAGAAACAGCTGGCATTGATCTTCCAGCCAATCTGGAAGAATTGCGCGAATATGGGGATAAACGTCATATTGAGGAGCTTCAGCCGGGAGATCTCATGTTTTTCTCTGACACAGAACATGGAACAGATCCTGTTATGGCCGGTATTTACGTAGGTGAGGGTACATTTATCACTGTGATTGATGGTGAAATCGTGTCCCAAAAGATCAATAATGAAGTGTATTGGATAAACCGATTGATCGAAGGACGTACCATTTCAACTGCTGAGACTGCAAATAATCGTTAAGATGCACGTTGATTTGATCTATTAAATCTATCTAACGCAACTATTTATTTAAAGGTGTACCGATAAAATATAACAAATGTATACTAATTTCTACTTTGATTTTCGACACTTCCAGAATATCCATCTAAATAAAGTATACTAAATCCCCACCTGAAAACAGGTGGGGATTACTTATCTGATACAAAGGTTTTAAAAAAGGTATTGAAATAACCCAAATTAACCAAATTTTTACACGATTGTTATTTGATTGATATACGACTGATATAGTTTTTGATTATTACGTATTATATGATGTAGACAATAGAGTTATGGTTATCATCGCTTATAAAAATGATAGAAATGAGACATTCTCATAAGCGTAGATTAGTCTATAACTTCTATATGGGTTTATCAGTTAAAGGAGGTGACTGCTCTTAAGAAGTTTGGGGCCTGAACCCTGCTGCTTGAAATCTGCAGTAGTACTAGGATAGCAAAAAAGTGCTGTGTGGGTTGAACAACTGCCATTAAAATGATTTTCCTGATTAAGAATGGCAGAAAAATGAAGCGTTCTATTGAACTTAACTGGACATGCTCTGCTTGAATAGGCAGATGGCAAAAAGGTAGAAGAACAAAAGAGATGAAGAAATTGAATTAGTAAAATGGTAAGTCCCGGGTAACTCCTGCATTCCATAGTGGTGTACCGGGGTTATTCCAATTTAGTGTGAAATGGAGATAAGATTTTGTGAGTCGTATTAGCAAAAAATTAATGATGTATTAATTTGAGGAGGAGTAACCATGAAAAAATCTTACAAGATATTGCCTGTCTCTGCATTATCAGCACTCATTGCGGTAACGGCATTTGTAACACCTACGTTCGCACAAGAAGCAACATCTCAAGAAGTTAATTCTGAAGAGGAAAGCAGTGAAATCGAAATTGATGCTCCGAATAAAGCACCAGAGGAGTTAGAGATTGTAAAGAAAATTGACGAACCAACGGATGAAGAAGCAGGAGCAATAACAGTAGCAAATGGTGCAACAGTAAAGGAAATGCTAAGAGCGATTGCAGCGCCTGATGGTTCCGACCAAACCTATAAAGTAACAGATGAAGACGGTAAAGTGAAAAAAGGCAAAAGAGAATTAGCAACAGGTGATCAGCTAACGGTAACAGCAGAAGATGGAACAACAGCAACTTATGAAATTTATGAAAAAGAAAGCAGTGAAATCGAGATTGATGCACCCAATAAAGCACCGGAAGAATTAGAGATTGTAAAGAAAATTGACGAACCAACGGATGAAGAAGCAGGAGCAATAACAGTAGCAAATGGTGCAACAGTAAAGGAAATGCTAAGAGCGATTGCAGCGCCTGATGGTTCCGATCAGACCTATAAAGTAACGGATGAAGACGGTAAAGTGAAAAAAGGCAAAAGAGAATTAGCAACAGGTGATCAGCTAACTGTAACAGCTGAGGATGGAACAACAGCAGCTTATGCAATTTCTGTAGAAGAAAGCAGTGAAATCGAAATTGATGCACCGAATAAAGCACCAGAAGAATTAGAGATTGTAAAGAAAATTGACGAACCAACAGATGAAGAAGCAGGAGAAATAACAGTAGCAAATGATGCAACAGTAAAGGAAATGCTAAGAGCAATTGCAGCGCCTGATGGTTCTGATCAGACCTATAAAGTAACAAATGAAGACGGTAAAGTGAAAAAAGGCAAAAGAGTATTAGCAACAGGTGATCAGCTAACGGTAACAGCAGAAGATGGAACCACAGCAACTTATGACATTATAGTTAAGGAATAATACGGTCATTACTTCATGGACTCGTAATCTAGTGAGAGAAGTAGAATAGGCCACCCATGGCGATATCTTTAAGATATCGCCATGGTTATTCTAATTGTTACGTTGAACGTTTAGAATAACTATTTATTAATATGACTTTTATAAGGAGTGAGGAACTAACACCATAATACTTGTTTCAATTTTTCCATTATCATTTTGTACGTGGTACCTAGTTTACAAAAAATTATGATTGTTAATAAATAGAGATTTGTTCAGAAACACCCATTGGTTATCAAATAGTAAACGAACCTTTGCACTGTCGGACATGGAAACCGATGCGTCGTGTGACTAGCGTATATTACAGCAGATTATTACTTGGGCTGGAATGCTGATCCGCGTGGTTAATAATATCTACATATTTCCATTTGAGGGCTACTAATTATTCAACCTGATTCCTGTGTAGGACAGAATGCGCAACATCAAGTAGACTAGTTCTGGTTATGTCGCAATATTTTTAAAAAATGAGTTCTCCCTTCTCCAGATCCAATGGAACCACTTCTTACTCTAGCTGGCCAGAATTGGTTTAATTCACTCTATAGCAGTAAGGGCAACATGTCAAAATTGAGCATGACAGTGATGAATAAAGATTGTAGGAGCATTTGTTGAAGTTGAATAACAAATAAATCTAATTAAATAGGCTGAATACGAAGGAGTCAAATAGTTACAAATTGTTTATTTAATGTCACTTAATGACCATGTTTATATGGGAGGAATAAATAGAAAATACTATTTTGAACAGCAGAAAAAATGCGTCGCAAATACTATTTTACTATCGGAAAATGTCGGTTATAGTGAAGCTGTAAAGTTAAATCGTCTGTTTATTTAAGTTTAACGGACCCATTGTTTCAGGCGAAAAATAGACATACAAGATGTTTATCTAGGTCCTAATTTAAGTAAACAATCTATATATCCAAACCAGATGGAAGGGCTGATGATTTGACGTTAAATCGTGTTTGAAGTATTGACATTACGTATATTCGTTACAATTCAATTGGATGATAGAACGCTTTTAGCGACTTTTATATGAAAAGGTTCTATTTAAAAGAATAGAATATGAAACACTAACGGAAACAAGAAAGGGGCTGAAATAAAAGATGCTTTTACAAATTCTAATTCCCGCTTATTTTTATCCAGATTGAATTATATAAGTAAGTCCGTCTTTCTTTTACATCGATACGGGCTTATTTTTTGGGTCTATTATGTAATAGCGTAAATTAACAGAATTGATATACTCTTGTTATATTAGCTTAATATAGTTCTAGTATAGTAGGTTACGAGATAGATAATACAATTATTTACAATTGAGGGTTATTATGGGAAATATCGATTCATGAATCGGCAGCCCGATGATTGAAGCCTTGATGATTTAGTTGGGTTTCTTTTGTAGTTATGTAAAATACTGAAAAAGGAGGATAGCCACGAAATAACTGAATTTAAAACATGTGATGTCGAGGTGAAAAAATGTTAGACGAATTTTTGCTCATTCTGTTATTAGCTTCATTAGCTTTGTTCTTTGGGGTTAAGGACAAAATGATTAATGACAAAAACATTACAAGTATCCCAGTCCGTGTAAATGTAAATGGAATTAGGGGTAAATCAACAGTCACTAGATTAATAACAGGTGTTTTACAAGAGGCGGGATACCATACAGTTGGAAAAACGACTGGAACCGATGCAAGAATGCTCTACTGGTTTGATTCCCAAGAAGCTCCGATTAAGAGAAGGATGGAAGGTCCGAATATAGGGGAACAAAGAAGGGTCTTAACGAAGGCTTCTGAGTTAAAAGCTGACGCTCTTGTGAGTGAGTGTATGGCAGTTAAACCAGATTATCAAGTAGTTTTCCAAGAAGAACTATTAAAAGCAAATATTGGTCTAATTGTTAATGTATTAGAGGATCATATGGATGTTTTAGGACCTACATTAGAAGAGGTGGCAGACTCATTTTCAGAAGCAATTCCCTATAACGGTGATCTGATTATTAACGACAGTCCCTATGTTTCTTACTTTAAGCAAATGGCTAAGCAGCGGAATACGAAGGTACACGTATGTGATACATCCGCAATTTCCGAGGAATTTCTTAAAAAATTCGAGTACATGGTATTCCCGGAAAATGCAGCACTAGCTCTTTCTGTTGCCGATGTTCTAGGTATTGATCATGAAACGGCAAAGCGAGGGATGTTAAAGGCTTGGCCGGATCCAGGTGCCATGCAGATCCTTCCAATTGGTGATGCGAATAATCCTAGCTTTTTAGTTAATGGATTTGCTGCTAATGACCCTATGTCAACAATCAATATTTGGGAACGCGTGAAGCAACTGAGTTATCCTACAGAGCAGCCAGTTGTTATTATGAATACTCGTTCGGATCGAGTGGATCGTACGGAACAATTTATCCAGCAGGTTCTGCCAAAAATACAAGCAGAAACACTAGTGGTGATGGGGGATAATACAAGCCTCATCGTAAAGGCATATAAAAGAGGAGAATTCCCGGTCCGAAACCTTTTAGACCTGGAAAGTGCCAGCACTGATGAAATTGTGCGTGTCCTTCAGCCATTCTTATCCGGTAAAACCATTTACGGAGTTGGAAATATTCATGGAGGCGCGGATGAACTGGTAACTCGACTTGAACAAATGAAAATAACAAAAGAAACTGCTTAGAGAGAAGGGAATTGAAAAATGTTTGTATTTGACACAGGAGATATTTATTTGGCAATAACTGCGGGAGTTATTCTCAGCTTATTTTATACAGAATTTACAGGAGTTATTCCAGCTGGATTAGTTGTACCGGGATATATTGCTATGATGTTTACCACGCCAGCAAGTATTGTTGTTACGTTTTTGGTTAGTTTTTTGACATATCTAATTGTCATGAAGGTCATTTCAAAATTTACGATCCTATACGGAAGAAGAAAGTTTACAGCGATGATAACGACCGGAATCATTATGAAAGCAATTTTTGACTTTGCATTTGCTGAATATTCCATTCCTGAAGCCGTTGGTGGATTAGTGGCTATCGGAATTATCGTTCCTGGATTGATTGCAAATACCATTCAAAAGCAAGGTGTTTTACCTACAGTTGCTAGTACATTATTACTTAGTGGATTAACTTTTGGCACAGTTTTTGTATCTAACTATATTTGAGGAGGAATTTAAATGGAAGCTATATTAGACTATCAAAAAAAGCAAAAGGTAAAAAAAGCACAATCAAAACTGACTTTTAAGCAATGGATTTTAAAATCAGTCAAAACACAAAAGAAACGGACAAGTATGGATTCTATGATGGGGCTAATCATTACCGCTATCGTCTTTTTGATAACTTTGGTGTAACCTAAAACATGCTTAACAACAATAATCGTTTTTACATTATTATAGGTTTGATTGTAGTATTATTCGTAATAATACTTGTTAGAGATAGTGGAATTTTTGATGAACCCCAATCAACAGATCAGAATGCTGACTTCACCCTGAATGATACAATAAGCGAGGATGAGGGTTCGTATGGTGTGTCAACGGATAGTTCAATTGCCACTGAAGTAGGTATGAAAATATTAGAACAAGGCGGAAATGCTGTCGATGCTGCCATAGCAGTAAGTTTTGTATTAGGGGTTGCGGAGCCGCATGGATCGGGAATTGGCGGAGGAGGAACCATGCTGATTCATCCCGGTAAAGGCGAAACACCAGTCGTCTATGATTATCGTGAAACTGCACCGGATGATACATTACCTTCAAGTGACATAGGTGTGCCAGGTTTTATTAAAGGGATGTACAAGGTCCATGAAGATTTTGGCACAATGAATATGGATGACTTAATTGACCCTTCGATCAATTTTGCTGCAAATGGTGTGACGGTTTCTGAAACCATGCACGATGCATTGGAAAACGAGGCTGATCACCTGCCTGAATTAGATCATTTCTTTCCAGAAGGTGAGCCTATAGAAGTAGGGGAATTATTGGTACAAGCCCAACTGGCAGAAACCTTAGAAGATATCCAGGCTGAAGGACCAGATGCTTTCTATAAAGGAAACATTGCAAATGACATTAGCGATGAGGAAGAGAAAATAGATGAGAAAGATTTGGAATCCTATGAGGTTGAAACCAAGGAACCCATACAAGGTGAATTCGGTGACTATGATGTCTTAGCTCCACCACCGCCTTCAGGGGGAATTATGTTAATTCAAGCTTTAGAAATGGCCGAGTCACTGCAAATTGAAGATACCAAAGATAAGCCGTTAGCTTTTTCGTTATTAATGGGGATCATCAATAGAATAAGTTATAGTGATCGTTTAGAAAATGTGGGGGATCCTAACTATTCAGATGTTCCAATAAATGAAATGATTTCTCAAGATCATATTAATGATCTCGTATCCGAAGTCGACGGACTTGAATTGTCTGAAGAATATCGCAGGAACTTGGAATCAGATGCTGATAAAGAAGATCATGGAAACACGACACACTTTGTGGTGGTGGACAAGAATGGTATGATGGTTTCCGTAACGAATACGCTAAGCAATTTTTTTGGATCAGGAGAATATGTGAATGGCTTTTTCTTAAATGATCAATTAAAAAACTTTAGTACTCGTGAAGATTCACCAAATAGTCCTGAGGCTGGCAAACGTCCATTTAGTTATACAACACCGACGATATTAACGAAGAACGGATCTCCTGTCATAGGTATTGGAAGTTCAGGAGGAAGAAGAATTACGTCAATGGTTGCGCAACAATTAGTAAAAACGATTAAGTTTAATGAACCAATTCAGGAATCTGTAAGCGATCCTAGAACCTTTCTGGAATTTAATGAGGATGTTTTACAGGCAGAGCAAGATTATCTATTTCTAAAGGACCCCGAAGAGCTTGGTATTGATGTTCAATATACGGATGATACGTCCTATTTCGGGAGCATCCAAGGGTTAGTCATTGATGAAAACAATAAAATTCATGGGTTCAGTGATCCGAATAGAGATGGTTCTTGGATGGCAAAATAATTCATTTATCTAAAGTCTTCAAGCCGGAAAAATAAAACTAAAGTAAAATGAAAGTCTCTCCTCATTCGTTCTGAATGAGGAGAGACTTTCTTTAACGTAATAACCTTGTCTGTCATGATTTGTTGATTTTCTACATTACTTGAAAATCATCTTCCAAAATATTGCCGTAAGTACGATAAGAACTACCAAATAACCATAAATTGCGAAAGGTAAAAAGGTAACGATTAAATGTAAAATCGTAAATACCCCAACAATAAGCATTAATACAAAAATTTTACCGGCAGGTCCTCCGCCTTGTTGTGCGGTTTCAATTGGCTCGGTAAACGGATATTTTCCGTTATTAAACATCTTATAAGATATAAGCAACTGTAATAGGGCCGAAACTACAACAACCGCTAAATCGGGTAAGATACGGAAGGAAAATACCCAGATGTATAATACGGCCAGTACCAAAACAATCGGTAAGTATAGTTTTACAAAGACTGCCTTTAACGTTGCACTGTACACAATGGCATGTTTTTGAATTGGTGTTGTTTGAAAGATCCATGCTCCTTTATATTTCGCAGAAAACTGCAGCATGTAAACAACCGTACCAACAATAATGTTAGAAAAATAGATTGTTAAAAATGATCTGCCTTGCCCCAATTCTTCTAGTGTCTGAGAGCTCAAATTGTTAAAAAGGAAGATTATCGGAAAAACGAGTGACATTCCGACTGAAGGATATACTTTTAATTTAAAATCTCTCTCCCGACTAATCATAATAGAAGAAAAGCGGTAAAATATCCTTTCCTCTCTGCTGGAGCAAATAAATTTTTCTATCAGATCATTTAGGGTCCATTTTTTTTTGCTTTTTGTGCTCGATTCTTCCATTAGCTTTTGTAAATTCCGTTCGAACGAAGGCATTAATACGTAATATAGGAAAATCGAGACGATTGGTCCTAACAATGCGAATAGGGAAAGGAGAATAATCTCACTGGAATAATTTTGGTTTAACACCAGTTCAAATGGTGCACCAAACCATACTGGTGGAAGCAATACATGCCACCAGCTAAAGTCATAAACATATTCGAAATCTACAAAATCAAATAATCGTATAATGATTTGATAGCCGATTACAACTGCTACAGCTAGTAATATCTGCGCATAATTAATAATATCCTTCAGCTTTTCCCCGTCGAAAAATCGTAATACAACCATATAGATTAGTGCAGTAAAGGCTAGTATTAATAGGTCTATTAAAATTATTTCAATAAGGAATAAGAGAAAGTAGATAAATCCTTTAGTAAATAGAAATACAATTGCTGGTATGGCAATAAACGCACCAGTAAGCAGAGTTAAGTAAATCGCGATATGGAGAAATTTGGCTGCATTAATGGTTCGATTGTTTACTGGTTTTGTATTCAAAATAACTTTGTCTCGAACATCTAGAAGTACCGAAGAAAAATCTGAAATCATCGACGTGCTAAGGATGAACATGGAAATCCCAGTTATAATACTGATCTGGAATAAATAATTATCCCCAAGAAATACAAATGGGACGAGCGTAAGACCGTATAAAACATAAATCCATAATGATTTAAGAAATTGATTCCCTTCCTTTTTCTTCGTATTTTGACTAAGAATGGTTGGAACACGACGCTGGTCCATCGTAAGTTTTAATTCAAGAATTTTCCGCATCACAGTATAATCAATATTTAATTTACGGAAAACCGATTGAAAGGTATCAAGCACTTTTAAAATACGGATGTCACGCATCTCATGTCTCCCCCGTTACAATGGAGACAATCTTTTTCGCTGTTTCTTGATGCTCATCAAATCCAGTTAATTGATTAAAAATAGCTTCAAGTGAACCTGCCTTACCTTTTTCTTTTAGCTCTTCAAAGGAACCATCCGCCGCAATTTCCCCATTCACTAATAGTACAATTCGATTACTTATCCTTTCAACAACATCCATAATGTGAGACGAATAAAAGATAGTCTTTCCCTGATTAGCTAAAGCCTCTAGCATATCTTTAATAACCATAACACTATTCGCATCAAGTCCACTTAATGGCTCATCAAGAAAAATCAAATCTGGATTATGAAGAAGGCTGGATGTGATTAGAACTTTTTGTCTCATTCCTTTAGAAAAAGAGGAGATTCTTGAATGGAAAACGTCCCCCATATCAAACTCTTCTAAAAGACTTAATGCCTTCGTCTCGGCGGCGCCTCGTTCCAAACCATATAATTCACCAATAAATGTGAGATATTCAGCTGCTGTCAGGTTATCATAAATCTCTGCATTTTCCGGAACATAACCGATTTTTTGTTTATATGTATAATCGTTGGATGAAATATTTTGGCCGAAAATTTCTACAACCCCGCCATAACCATCCACTAATCCGAGCATGATTTTTAATGTCGTGCTTTTCCCCGCACCATTTGGTCCAATATATCCTATGATTTGTCCCCGGTAGACATCTAGATTAATCCCATTTAAAACTTCCTTCCCAGGATAACTCATATACAGATTTTGAAGTGATAATACTTTCTCTTCCATCCCTTGTGCCTCCCTTTTTATTAATCTGTTTTTCTTCTTTTAACATAACAATGTGCAATTTGGAATGCAATGGAAATTGGAGAGTATAAAAATTTTCCCCACTCATAATGAATAGGGAAATTCTAACTTGTTAATCAAGATTGTTCCTCAAATTGGAGCATCTCCAGCCTTGAAATCTTTAATTTTTGTCCATCCTTCAGTTGAAGCTGAACGTTAATTGCCGATTCAGGTGAACTATTCAAAAATTCAAAGACCCTTGGAAGTTCTCCTTCCTCAAAAATTTGTAAATATCCAAATGAAAAATCAGCAGGAATAACAGCGTAACTACCAGCTTCAATATCTTTTCCAACCTCCCAAATCCCCGCAGTTAATTCATTCGAAATCTCTGTAGCTGCTGGGGTTAAAAATGCTTGGTCCAGCCCATCCACATGAACCGTATGGGAACCATTCAGATCAACCGTAACACTACTAACTCCGTAAGAAAAATCTAATAATTCATCAATTAAAAGTACTTCATTTTCATCATATACAAGAAGTCTGCCTGATTGTGGAGGATCTTCAAAAACACCAGCGCTAATTGTGTATCTACCTTCTGATGGAATAATAGACTCTCCTTTTCTATCGGGAGGACTAATCATAAGTTCTTCCGCGTCAGAATTACTACGGTCAACCGAATGGTAAATAGTGTCACTAATTTCCCCAATAAGATCCTCCCTTTCTTCTCCGATGATTTCATTATTTTCTTGGTAACGTGACACCTTTTCAGAAGGTTCTTGGCTACAACCAATTAAAACGAATAAATAAGAAATGAAAATGAAGAGAAACATTCGTTTCATTTAATCCACACTCCTAATAGCCTAAATCTCTGAATCGTCATGATAGAATCTTTCATAGTATTCAGCTGTTCCAAGTGGCCCAATTGTTAGTTCCCTTTCCTCATAAGCAGTCAATCGTTGGATCCATTCGTTCTGTTCATACTGATCCATATTTGTGAGTGGAATGCAGCATAGATGGCCTGCAATATAGAGATGACTTTCAGGCAATGGAAAAGTTGAATTGAACTTTTCGTATTCTTCAGGTAGTAAATCTATTTTCAAATATTTATCTGCACTATTATTTGTATCTTGTTGATGGATAATGTCGCCATCTTTTAGATACAGCACACGGTCAGCATATAAATCGAGATTTGAAAGTAAATGGGATGCTACGAATATCAGTTTTCCTTCTTGTTTCATTTGCATTAAACGCCTGGAAATGAGGGACACATTTGCTACATCAAGTCCGTTCATTACTTCATCCATTAGCATGATAGGCGTATCAGCTGCAGCAATCATTCCAAAGCATAACCTTTGTCGCATACCAAGGGAATACGTTTTTACTTTCTTTTTTACATAGCTTTCCATCTGTAGTTGGGTATAAATTTTCTTCACATCCCTGGCTGTACCTTTCCACATATTAGCGTATAGCTTCATATGATCAACGCCAGTCAATTCTTCAAATAAATCAGCCTGATCTGGGAAAGTGGCAAGTTGTTGATGGATAGATATTTCTTTCCTTTCCGTTTTGTACTGGAGCTTACCATTAAAGGTGACGGTACCTTGATTTGGTTTTAGGAAATTTGAAATAACGTTAAACAATGTTGTTTTACCAGTTCCGTTCGGTGCAACTAAACCGATAATTTCGCCACTATCCGCAGTAAAGGAAAGATTATCCAGGACGGTTTTTTCTTTATATTTCACGGAGATGTTTTCCAGCTTAAGCATGATAGACCTCATTTCTATTATTTTTAAGGCTAATAAGGGATGATTCAGAATGCTTTTTCCAATGGAGAATTTTTAGGAACCCTTTGATAAGCGTATTTGTTTAAAACATAAATAATAGCGATTAAGAGAATCGTGCTTATGCCTAAGGTCGCCATCGCATTCCAATAATCAATGGAGCTATTACCCAATTCTATTGCAAGCTCTCCGGAAAGAACTTTATGTATATCAATAAATTTGATAGAGTGTATGAAGGTCGCTTTAAACCCTGCAGCCACGGCTATATCAGGTAGCAGGAAAATACCTAGACCAATCAGAATATTGGCGAACGCATTTTTAAATAACATATTTAGTAAAATTGATAATAATAGCAATAAAATTGTAACGAGCGCGAGTCCTAAAAACATATACAGGAGATATTGACTAGCAGATATAGCAAGATAGCCTTCATTCCTATAAATAAGTATCGGAAAAGAAAACTCACCTGCTTCCATTGTTCTTGCTAAATAGATACTCCCAATAAAAAATCCGAGGAGAAGGAAAATGAAAATATGGATACTATGAATCATTATTTTGCTCACTATTTTTTGTATGAAAGCTAAAGGGAATCCGCGCATAACGGATTGGTGTCTTTGCTCATAGATTAGCATTTCGTTGCCGTTAATTAAGACAATTACAAGGAATAACAGACCCGACATCATCGCGAGTGCATTCGTAAAATAGTGATTTGTTGCAAAAGAGTCTGACTCAATCGGTAAATTGTTATCTTTAATAAAATGCAACAACGCATTCTCTTTCAATATCTCTTCTGTAGGAACGATTAAATGATCAGGTATTCCTTCATTGCCTAATTCATGCACTTTCAGTCGCAGTTGATTGAGTTTCAGCCCATCTTCAACATACTGTTCACTATCATTTCCACCGCTAATATGCCAAACTTGCATCCCTAATAGGGATTGGATTTGTGTATGATAATCATAAACTTCCGCAACTTCAGGCAGATCATGGCGCTGCTGATCTAAGTAATCAAAAACCGCGTAAGATATTCCTGTTTCCATTTTTTTTCTGTCTGCTAAGGATTGAGGAGTATCCTGACTATAATATAAGAAAAATAAAATAAAAAAGAGCAGAAGAAATACAGCAATAAACCAACTTTTACGGTTTTTTAATAAGAGTTTCAGTTCAAAAAGCGTAAACTTCCAAAACATATCGATTATCCTTTCTGGCTAATGCATACTTTCAGCCCAGTGAATAAGTTAAGCTGTTTTACGATAGAAACGGCGCTTACTAATGATTCGAGAAACGATAAAGAGGATAATTTCAACTGCAAAAAGGGTACAGAGTAATACGATAATTCCTTTTTCATACGTAATAGATTCTAGGTGGACTAAATAATATTTTTCCCCTGAAATAATTCGGCCAAAATCAAAATAAGTCTGTGGAAAATAACTTATATCTACCCCAAATAGCTCGTTTAATGTTCTAGAATAATAGATTCTCTCAGAAAACAATAGAACTGTACTGATCATTAGAACAAGCCAGGAATTTTTAAATAATAAGCTTAAGATAGCATTTATGCGAATGAACAGGTAAACAAGAATCGGTATGATCCCAAGTGCTAAAAGTAAAAACCTAGCGATGGTGATGCTGTCATATTCACTAAATCTGTAGCCGAAATAATCATCTGGCTGTGTACTTGGCACCGTAATCGGTACAGAAAGCTTAAACGAGCCGAACCCATTTTGAATGGACAAGATAATAACTCCCAATAGCAATAATCCAATAAGAATCATGAGCATGTAGAAAAATGCAACCATAGATTTGACGTTGATTAAGCGATACCAGCCAATTGGCATGCCTTGTAAGACTGTTCGATGTTGTCTGTCCTTGGAAAAGATGTCACTACTAAAATAAATTGCACAAAATATCACGCTGGCAGCAGTTGTGCCGAGAAGGAAATTAACAAGGCTCTGTAAAGCTGTTTTTTGCTCAATCATGTTATATGTAATGGGGATATTTGCATCTAAATAACCTTGATAACGGAGATTTCTTAAACTAACGTTGCGTTCCTGATCATAAGCAGGAAAACGAGCATCAGCAATTAACATCCAATCGCGGCTTGCATTTACTGCACCAAAATCGAAGTTTTTCATTCGTAATTGAACAAAGCGGTTGAAATTTTTATCTTCAAAGGCGTACAGCATTCTACTTTTTACTCTGGAATCATGGACACTATTGGCATAAGGGGAACCAGTCATTTCACCATATCCTGTGCCACCTCTAGCAATCATTCCCTCTTGTACAGCTTCAAGGTTTTTGATGTCTGCTTGGATTTTTTCCGGATTAAACGAATCAGCTGTTTCTGTTGCTGGAAGAACTAGAAAGCAATAAGTTAACAGTAAACTAACAAGAGCAATAATAAATAAGTAATTCTTTTTGCTTCTCATTATCATTTTGAACTCATGTATTATGAGTGAACGATTCATCTCCATACCTCTCTAATATCACTTTATTTTAATTCATTCTCTATTAAAACTGGATTTGAATTTATAGAAAATTCCCGCTTGTATCTACATTGTAATGGAATGGAAATAAATTGTAAATAAAATTTAAATATTTTGTGTTGTGTAAAAATTAGGTCTCCGAATAAAGAGAGGATAGTTATTTAAATTTTTGTGGAGATAAAGAACTTATCACTTGGTCGTGTAGTAATTTAAAATACTAACTCTATTATTTACAGACATCTTAAGATCAAAGCTGACTATAACTTAGGTTATATAATCACAAATGTCATCTACTTCACAGCAATGATCTCTGTTATTCGCCGATTACCATTCCACAGAGGCACCCGAAATACGTTTGACTCCCCGAATTGCAGCTATTTCTTCAATAAGTCTATGCATAGCCAGGTTCTTTTGCTTTGCTTCTATCATAATGTCAACGTCCTGATTAAGCTCTTTTGCCATCTTTAAGAAGGGGAGAATAAAGTCTAAAGATACAAAATCTGCGTGGGAACGATAGGCCTGATCAGATTTTGGTGAAGAGATGTGGACTTTCGGTATTAAATGAAAGTTATTCCAAGTCGCGAAAATATGGGGTAAATAAAGTGCGAGGTCGTTCTCTACTTTATTCGCCATATAATGGTGGTAATCGAGTACCATTGGTATATTTTCCTTTTCACACGTAATTAGCGTTTCTCGAACATCATATGTTTTATCATCATTTTCTAGTGTCATAAGCTTTTTAATTTCGTTTGGTAATTGTTTTAGGTTTTTATGAAAACGATTCAATGACTCATTTTTATCGCCATAGGCTCCACCAATATGAATATTAATTAATGCGCTATCAAGTGCATCCATTGCTTGGAGCATCTTAAAATGATATTCCATATTCTTTACAGCATTCATGGTTACTTCTTCTCGTTTGCTTGTGAAAAGGGTAAATTGGTTAGGATGAAAGCTTATACGAAGCTTAAACTGTTTAATCAGGTTTCCAATTTCCGCCCAGTCGTTTTTAAATGGAGTTAAGAAATCCCACATCACTTCTGGGTGGGTAGCTAGAGGAACAAGCGAGCTCGAAAGCCGATATAATTCTATTTCGTGCGCGATATTGTAATACAAAATTCTTTTGGTGTGATGTAGATTTTGTGCTGTAATAGATTTCAGCTTTTCCATTCTCTCGTTTTTAGAAAGCTTCGAATACCGTGCAAACGTCAATGTTTTTGATGGACTTGCATCCCATAAACCTAGTGCATTTGCTACATAGCCGAATCGAATCTTCATTTACTTTCTCCACCTCTTGTTAATACTGGAATGTAACTTATTCTAGTAGGTTTATTTAAAACTTAAATTATTTTTTGCAGCATTCCATTAATGTATACAGAAAAGTGTCGGCGGGTAAAATTACCTTAAAGGCTGCAAGTTGATCGTTGAACTATATTACGTTAACTGGCACATTAGCCATAAGTGTCTTCTGATAATTTAACGCAACACAAATCTTTACATTTTCTTTAAAGTTTTTATAAAACCTGTTGGTTATAATTAGAATATAAGAGGAGATAAATGCATTTATTTAGTAATGGAGATCGTAAAATTATGACTTGTCTTGCAAAGGAAACGCTTCAATCCTAAAGGAGGAATCGTTCATCTAATGGCAGAATTACATGTATATAATTTTTCATTTCAAAATTTAAGCCAGAAAAATATGTCTTTCACTCAAGTGTTTCAGCATATTAAGCGATTTATGGAAAAGGATCGGAATGGAAGCTATAAATTAATGTTCGGAACGGATTCGCAAGTGCATTCCAGCTATACACGATTTATTACTGGAATTGTGATTCACTGTGAAACAAAAGGTGCTTGGGCATGTATCCGCAAGGTCATTATTCCAAGGAAAATGATGAATTTGCATGAGCGAATATCCTATGAAACAACCTTAACAGAGGAAGTCGTATCGATGTTCAGTGAAGAAAAGAAAGAGGAGTTAATTAATATCATTTTGCCAAACATTTATAGGGGTGCTTCTTTTTCTATTGAAGGACATATTGATATCGGATCTGAGCGGAAAAATAAAACAAAAATATTTGTTAATGAAATGGTTTCAAGAATGGAATCATTAGGAATTGAGCCGAAAATTAAACCGGAATCCTTTGTTGCAAGCTCCTATGCGAATCGTTATACAAAATAGAATGTATACATACGTTTAAATTAGGATAACTCCTCACCTCCAATACATGTTTCTGTTACATTTTTCAAATACTAACGTAGAGACTATATACAGTTGGTGAGGAAAATTTGAAAACTTCTACGTACACTAAAGAAATGATTCGCTTATTAAATATGGATATTTATTGTGAATACATACTCCATAATAAGCCGCCAATTATTTTTATTCACGGGTTTGTATCGTCGGTTTATACATTTCGCAGAATCATTCCACTTCTTTCTAAACATTTTTCAATTATAGCAATTGATCTACCAGGATTCGGCAGGAGTGTTAAGTCCATTTCATTTATTTATACCTATGAAAATTACGGGAAATTGATTGCTGCTTGCATTGAACATTTTCAGTTGGAAAAGGCCTTTTTGGTCGGTCATTCCATGGGTGGCCAAATTGCATTAAATACAACCAAAATAGTACCAGAAAGGATCGATAAACTTGTGCTATTATCAAGTTCAGGCTATCTAGATAAAGCAAAAAGATGGCAGCGCTATTGTTCTTATCTGCCTTTTTGTGAGATAGCAGTCAATTATGTGCTGAACAAAAAATCTGTTCCAGATAATTTGAAAAATGTATTTTATGATCATTCATTGATTTCTGAGGATCTCATTGAAGAATTTGGCCGCCCATTAAAAGAAAAGAATTTCAATAAATCCATGATGCGTTTACTGCGTTACCGAGAAGGCGACTTAACGAGTGAACAGCTTAAAAGTATAGATAAGTCAATCTTATTAATATGGGGAAGGGAAGATAATGTAGTACCGTTTCATATTGGGATGAAATTAAAGGAGGACCTACCAAACTCCGAATTAATTGCTTATGATAAGACTGGCCATTTAATTACAGAAGAAAGGGCCGAAGCTGTTTCTGAACAGATATTTACATTTTTTAGAGACTCATAATATCGTTATATTGATTACTCTCTGAAACATATACCATAAGAATAAATTCAATGCTAAAATCAATACTTTGATAATTGACAAGGGGAAGAAGCATCTATTGCTAGTCTTATACAATGTGATAACCCATATAATTTGGTTAACGTAAGATGTTGTACACATTGGAATAAAAGTAGCATAAATAAAGACAAGTCTTTTTTCTTCAATTAATGCTTGTTTTTCGCCGATAAGAAGGTATAAACTTTCTTAAGCCTGTATAAGTGCAGCTAAGCGTTTGCCTAAAGGCTTGTACTCCAAAGTATATGGGCTTCTAAGAAAGCATAGAAGTAATTGTCTCAATATGTTCATAAATTTCCTTAGAATTAAAAAAATTCCATGCTATACTAACGGTAGATATAGTTACATCCATTTGAGAAATTTAACAAACCTAACGTGATGTAATTATATATTTTTATTCATATTTGTGAAATCATTCACAAATATAATTGTGAATCATTTCACAATAAAGTGGAGGGATATATGATGAAGCGTAAGTTAGTGATGATTGGAAATGGGATGGCTGGAGTTAGATGTATGGAAGAAATATTAAAAAGGAATCGTGAAGCATTTGATATAACAATTGTTGGTGATGAACCTTATCCTAATTACAATAGAATTATGCTATCACATGTTTTACAAGGGAAAACAGAGATTAAAGATATCAACATTAATGACTGGAAATGGTATGAGGATAACGATATTACGTTATTTACGGGTGAAAAAGTAACCGAGATTGATCCTGAAGAAAAAGAAATTAAAACAGATAAAGGTAGTGCAATTTCTTATGATGAATTAATTATAGCAACAGGTTCCAGTGCCTTTATTCTACCTGTTAATGGGAGCGAGCTTGAAGGAGTAATAGGCTTTAGAACGATTCAGGATACGGAAGTCATGATTGAGACAGCAGATCGTTATCAAAAGGCGGTCGTTATTGGTGGTGGACTTCTCGGCTTAGAAGCAGCGAGGGGATTAATGGATCGTGGGATGGAAGTGGAAGTCGTACACTTAATGCCAAATCTAATGGAACAACAGCTGGATGCACCAGCAGCAAAAATGTTGAAAAAAGACTTAGAAGCCCAGGGCATGAAATTTTTAATGGAAAAGCAAACAACTGAAATATATGGAAATGAGCGAGTGGAAGGGATTAAATTTTCAGATGGTACTTCCGTTGAATGTGATCTTGTCGTGATGGCGGTAGGAATACGTCCGAATATACAATTAGCAAAGCATGCAGGTTTAGATGTAAATAGAGGTATCATTGTGGATGACCATATGCAAACCTCAATTCCTTCTATTTATGCAGTCGGAGAGTGTGCGGAACATAATGGCATTACCTATGGCTTGGTTGCACCGCTTTATGAGCAAGGAACAGCGCTTGCTGCATATCTAACAGGAGCAAAAACAACTGGCTATCTAGGGAGTATCTTATCAACACAATTAAAAGTTGCTGGCTGTGATTTATTCTCAGGTGGGAAAATTGCGGAAGATGATGAAACAGACGCTATTATCGTGCATGATCAGTTTGCCGGCGTTTATAAAAAAGTGCTAGTAGCAAATAACAAGGTTGTTGGTGTTGTCCTTTATGGAGATGCATCAGATGGAACAAGATTATTTACAATGCTGAAGAAAGAAACAGATATAAGTGAGTTTACAAGTGCTGCTGTTCTCCAAAAGGCGGGAGAAGATGCTGTCGATGAAATGATTGCAGATATGAGCGCAGACGAAACAGTCTGTGGCTGTAACGGTGTAACGAAAGGCACAATTGTCCAAGCAATTTTAGAGCAGGATTTGAAGTCATTTGAAGAAGTGAAAACTTGTACAAAGGCTGGTGCGTCTTGTGGAAAATGTCGAGGAGTTGTTGAAGGGATTCTCTCTCATACACTAGGGGACAACTTTGATCCGACAGCAGAGAAAACAGGCATGTGTGCATGTACGCCACTGACACGTGATGAAGTAGTTGCAGAAATTAAAGAAAAAGGATTGCAATCACCGAAAGAAGTCCGCAATGTGCTCAAGTTTACGAATGAAGAAGGCTGTCCCGCTTGCCGACCAGCACTCAATTACTATATGAGAATGGTTTGGCCAGAGGAATATGAGGATGATAAAGCTTCCCGGTTTGTAAATGAACGGATGGATGGAAATATCCAAAATAACGGTACTTTTTCTGTCGTTCCTCGGATGTATGGCGGAACAACAACAGGTGACGAATTAATTCGACTTGGAGAGGTTGCCAATAAATATGACGTGCCATTAGTAAAAATTACAGGTGCAAGTCGAGTCGGGCTATACGGAGTGAAAAAAGAAGATGTTCCACATGTATGGGAAGATCTAGGCATGCGTTCAGGATATGCCTATTCTAAATCATTACGAAATGTAAAATCCTGTGTCGGATCGAGATTCTGTCGCTTTGGCACACAAGATTCTCTAGGGTTAGGAATAAGGCTGGAGAAAGAGATAGAAATGGTAGATACGCCACACAAGATGAAAATGGGTGTGTCAGGATGTCCTCGTAACTGTGCAGAGGTTTTAACGAAAGACTTTGGAGTTGTCTGTGTTGAAAATGGCTACCAGCTCTACTTCGGTGGTAATGGTGGAACAGAAGTACGTGAATGTGATTCCTTTATAACAGTAAAAACGGAAGATGAAGTTATTACGATGGCAAAGGCTTATACGCAATATTATCGTGAAACAGGTATTTATAATGAAAGAACAGCTCCGTGGGTAGAGAGAATTGGCTCGGAAAATATTAAGCTTGTTTTATTGAACGAAAAACGGAATGCTGAATTGGTTGAACGATTCAACAAGGCAAAAAATACGTACGAAGAAGCTTGGTCAAGCACACTTCTTAACATGAAGAAAAAAGAGATGTTTGAAATTGTGAAAATATGAGCAACTGAAAATAGTTCATGGCTGAAAAATAGGAGGTCATCTACTGATGAAAACAAAAGAAATAGTTAAAATCATGGAACTTGAAAATCTGCCGAAACAAATAGGAAAAGAAGTTCATGTAGGCGGGGAATCCATTGCTCTGTTTCATTTGAGCAATGGGGATGTCCGGGCAATAGGGAGCAGATGCCCACATACAAATGGACCTTTAGCAGAAGGAATCGTTTCCGGAGAGTTTGTATTTTGCCCCCTGCAAAACTGGAAAGTCTCACTCGTCACAGGTGAGGTTCAAAAACCGGATGATGGTGCTGTACCAACGTATGAAACAAAAGTCATTGATGGCTATGTATATATAGCGGTGTAGACGATGGAAAATAAAAAAGGTTTTGTTTCATTTGTCGGTGCAGGTCCTGGAGATATCGGATTAATTACAACAAAAGGCTTGGAATGCTTAAAACAGGCAGATATCATTTTATACGATCGTCTTGCTAATCCAAGGTTATTACGTTTTGCAAAGCAATCTTGTGCATTTATCTATTGCGGGAAGCTGCCGAATCGACATATCATGCGACAAGAGAATATCAATCAATCACTTGTTCAGTTTGCAAAACAAGGAAAATACGTTGTTCGTTTAAAAGGTGGAGACCCTTCCGTATTCGGAAGGGTCGGTGAAGAAGCAGAGGAACTTGCAGCATCTGATATACCTTATGAAATTGTCCCGGGAATCACCTCTAGTATTGCAGCGGCTGCTTATGCAGGAATACCTGTTACACATCGAAATTACAGCAACAGTTTTACACTTAGAACCGGTCATGCTTGTATAAATAATGAACAAATGAATGAAGACAAAAACCATACAGGGGATACAATCGCTTACTATATGGGAATGAAAAAGCTGGTTGAGAACTGTGATGAACTGATTAATCAAGGAAAATCGCTTGATACTAAAGTAGCTATTATCCAGTGGGGAACTTTAGGGAAACAAAAAGTGGTAAAGGGAACATTGGAAACAATTAAAGACATTATCAAGAAAGAGAATATTGGTAATCCCGCTATGATGATTGTTGGTGACGTCGTAGCACTGGGCGACTCGCTTGCTTGGTTTGACAATAAAAGATTTCAAGGGAAACGGGTGGTGATTGCTAAAGCATCAGGAAGTCCATTTGATTTAGAACGTTATTTTACAGAGCTAGGAGCTGAAGCATATTCATTTCCAGTTTTTAAGAAGAAAAGCAAGCAATTTAGCGAAAATGAATTAGAAACAATAATGAATGAGAAAAAACTAATTTTCGCCGCTCCAGAAAGCGTGGAACCGCTGTTTAATCAATTAGCAAAGGCGAATTTTGATATTCGCGACTTGCCTCGTAACATTGAGTATCAAACGGTGAAGGTAAAGCAAGCATTAGCTGCGAAGGGAATTATTGCGGCAAAAGCACAGGGAAGTAATGCGGGTGCAATCGTAATTGGTCCCGAAGGTTATGAAAATAAGGAAGCGAAGCTGTACTATTCTCATGAGTGGCTTGTCGATTCACGTTTTGATGCAATCAATAAGCGACTGCTGATGGAAGACAAATGGGAGACCGTTATTTTTCCAAATAAAGCTGCTGTGAAGTGCTATGTAGAAGAATTAGAGAAACTCGGAGTTCACCACCTTGATGCTATTCCATTTGCCTATATCGGAGAAACTGTAAAGGAATATGCTTTTGGATTAGGATTTAATGCAATTGATGAGTCAATCCAGTCTGAATTGGAGCGGATGGAATGGAGGCGTGGAGAATGATTGATGCCGTTGTGTATATTGGGCATGGCAGCCGGCGCGATGAGGGGAACGAGCAATTTAAAACATTTATTGAATCGGTTAAAGAGGATGTTCCATTACCGAATCAAGAAATAGCATTTTTGGAATTGACGCATCCAACCATTGCTGAAACACTTGGAAAGCTAATCGAAAGGGGAGCCGAACGATTTCTTATCGTGCCTGTTCTTTTATTTTCAGCAGTCCATCACAAACAAGATATTCCAGAAGCATTACAAGCGATTCGCTCTAAACACGAGCACATATCTTTTCGAATAACAGATCCATTTGGTGTTCATCCGAATATGATAAAGCTTGTAGTGAAACGGATTAAAGCTGAAATGTGTGAAAAGAACGCAGCAATTTTGCTTGTAGGTAGAGGAAGTAGCCAACCTGGCCCGATTATGGGATTACAGCAAATCGGTCGAGTCGTTGAACAAAGCCTGGATAAACCAGTATACGAAGCTTTTCTGACAGCTGCTGTTCCAAGCTTCGATACAGCGATCGCAAAGCTGAAAAATCAATATGAGAAAGTCTATGTCATGCCTTACTTATTATTTACTGGATTATTGCTGAAGCGGATAGATCAAACCATCAAAGATAACAATAACTTTATTTTATGCAAGAATCTAGAGTTTGATGAGTTAATGAAGCAAACATTAATCGAGCGAATGGAGGAGGTGTGTTATGGAGCAGCTATATCCAATGATAATGAAACTGCATGGCAAGAAAGTTGTCATAGTTGGCGGAGGTCAAATAGCTCTGCGTAAGGCAAAAGGACTTGCAGGAACAGGTGCAGCGATTACAGTGATTAGTCCACGTATCCTCAAGGAACTGGAGCAATTACATGATGTTGCATGGAAGCAGAAGGAATTTGAAGAGAAAGATATCGAGGGAGCACATCTGATTTTTGCAGCTACGAGTAACAAATCAATTAATAAAAATGTTTGTGCGTGCGCCGATGATTTTCAATGGGTCAATGATATAAGTGATAGTGAAAACTCTAGCTTTATCACGCCGGCAATCGTTCGGAGAGAGAAGTTCATTTTGACGATATCAACATCAGGAGCAAGTCCAATATTAGCGAAAAAGCTGAAACAAGAGCTAGAGGAACGCTACGATGATCAGATGGGGGAATTAGTAAATGCGTACGAGAAAAGGAGAAATAAAAAATGATGGAGACGATAACTGCATTTAGTAATACAGCCGCATTAAAAGTGAACCAACTAAAGAATAGTAAAAGCAAATATTTTCTGATGGCGATGCTAGCTGGACTTTTCGTTGGACTTGGAATCATTCTGATTTTTACAATCGGTGGGCAGCTTGAAGCCTCCAATGCTCCAGGCACTAAAATTATCATGGGTATTTCCTTTGGCATTGCTTTGAGTTTAGTCATCATGGCTGGAGCAGACCTGTTCACAGGGAATAATATGATCATGACAATTGGACTTTTGATGAGAAAAACAACTGGCTTAGATGCAGGTCGAATTTGGTTCTATAGTTATTTTGGAAATTTTGCCGGGTCCATTCTTGTTGCAGCACTTTTCTTTTATTCGGGACTAGCATCGGGTGATACAGCCAGTTATATTACTTCCGCAGCAAGTGTTAAGATGAATGCACCATTTATGGAATTGTTTGTTCGTGGAATACTCTGTAATATACTCGTTTGCTTGGCAGTTTGGTGCTCGGTCAAGCTGAAGGATGAAACAGCGAAATTAATTATGATATTCTGGTGTTTATTTGCTTTTATTACATCAGGATTTGAACATAGTGTTGCGAATATGACATTATTATCACTTTCCTTAATGGTCCCGCATCCGGAAACTGTTTCATTTGCAGGTCTTGTCGCGAATTTAATTCCAGTATCAATTGGTAATATAATTGGAGGTGCTCTGTTCATCGGAGCTGCTTATTGGTACGGAATAACCGATAGACGTTCAAAGGTTCAGCCTGCAGTCAAACAAGGACTTAGAAAGGAAGCTTAAAAATATGGTGAACCTTCCTAAATATTCTATGTGAGCAGAGAATAATGCAATTGGCTATTTCTATTGATTATTTGTATGAAATTCTGCTAACTAAGGTACTGTAATCTGCCTGCAAACATTTAAGTTCATTATTAAATTTATTTTTAAATTATGGTAGACTAAAAAAGTAAAACAAGCCCAAAAATGAAAAGGGGTAAACCATGTTTAAAAAAATAATGAAGCAAATGAAGCAACTTTCCCAAGGCAGCAGTGAACGAAGACATAAACGTTATCGGCGAGGCAGCAGCGATCGAAAAAATCGTTATTATCACCGGGGCAGCAGTAGCAGCAATCGGCGGTATAAACGATCGCCAATGAGTGGAAGCAGCTACTACAAACGGAGAGGAAGAAGCAGCAGCTAATTTTTACTCAAAGGCTCTTGTGCTTTAAGTGCGCTATGAAGATCAGCTAAAATTTCATTCATATTTGAGTATGGTTCATTAATTTGTACTAACCTTTTCAATAAATAAACGGTTTCCTTTTTTAAAGAAAGTTCTTCTGTCCAAGGAAGAGCTTTTTTATTTTTTGAAGAGTATGTTGTATAAAGCAAAAATAAAAGTATTTCTCCTAAATCGTAATAATCTTGTTGCTTCAATTTTAGAATACCTTCATGTGAGTGATGAGGATCGACTGTAGCGCTATACTTTGCCAAACCAAAATCGATCAAAAATAATCCCTCTTGTTTAGTAAAATGTTTGGGATACGTAAATCTTGATGGTAAATGCCCTTGCTGTGAATGTAATCAACTAATTCAAGCAGATAAGAGAGAATTAGTAATGAATCTTTCTCATTAAAAGCTTTTTTACTTGAGAAAATTTGGTCTTCCAGATTATCACCTTCCATTAAACTCATGACATAAAATAAGTTTCTGTTCGATGAAAAGGATTCAATTAACATCGGAATATGTTTGTGGCTCAGTGTACGCAAAACAACGATTTCATTTTCAAACAACTCCATTTCATTTTTAATGCGGTGCTTACTTGGTCGAAGCTGTTTGACTACTCTTTTCTCGTTAGCTTTTAAATCTTTACACAGATAAACTATTCCAAAGCTTCCAACTCCTATAACACTTAAAACTTCGTAGCGATCGTTCAACATTACTCCATTTTTAATCGGTCTATCTACAATAAGCTGAAATATTTTTCGAATTATACGCAAAGTTAGATTCAAACCTTTCCAAATTAAATCCATATAGATAACAATTTAAATATATTGGTAGTACATTCAGTAAGTATACATCCATATTTTTCTTATGACGATACTTAATCGGAAGTTCCTCTTTTGTGATTTATGGTAACGCATGATGAAACAAGGTGATGATTACTTATCTTTCTATATATTTTACACAAAATCCTCGTGAATTTAGATATAGATTATTTTGTTGTACGTGTATAAATATAGAAAAATAAACCAACCTAAACCGAATGAACAATAGGGAGGAATTTTGTATGCCACAATTTGTAAGAGACATCATGACATCTAATGTTATGACAATCAATGAGACTCAATCTGTACAAGAAGCCGCGGCTATTATGAGTCAGTATAATGTTGGGGCTATACCAGTTGTGAACAACAGTGGGCAAATGGTTGGGATTATAACAGACCGTGACATCACGTTGCGTACAACTGCACAAGGTCAAAATGCTCAAACACCAGTTTCTCAAGTAATGACAGCCCAGCAAATGGTGCAAGGTACCCCGGATATGGATGTGCATGCGGCTGCACAATTAATGGCCGAGCAGCAAATCCGTCGGTTGCCAGTTGTAGAAAATGGCAAATTGGTTGGGATGATGGCATTGGGAGATTTAGCTGTACAAAATCAATATGCTAATGAGGCTGAACAGGCACTTGCCAGCATTTCCACACCATCTTCTCCACAGTCTTAGAATAGAACAGAGTTTTTTTGCAGTAACTGACAGATCTCGAAAAAGTGTTTCTTAAAATGCTTTTTACACCAGGTCAGGCTTCAGGCTAATCCTAGTGAACAAGTATTTCTGCTTCTATTAATTGTTGAAAAATCTAATTTTGGTTAATGACAAAATAAAGAAATTATGTGTTAAAATGAATAAAGAAAATGGAGAGTAAATCAAGATTTAGGATTTACTCTCCACTTTTATTTTGACAGAATTTCTAAAAAGATAGCGATCATTAACTTAGGAGTGGAACGAGATTGAATAAAAAAGATATAGCAAATATTCGCAAGCAATTCAAAGTGAATAATGATTTATTAAAACTTAATGAAATCTTTAATGTATATATCATGAAAGAATCGAGTGATATTTACCATCATCAAAGTACACCATTTGAGATGCTCGAAGTTGAACAGCAGGAATTATTTATGGCTAATTTTAAAAAAGTACTATCTGGCCAATTGGATGAGAAAGTATTTGAACTAAAATTCCAGCGAGATGTGGAGAATAGCAGTCAGCTTATTCTGCATCAAGGTCTGCTTAGTCCAGATACAGAGGACTGGAAGGAACAAATGCTCAAGCTTGTTGAGAAAATGCTAAAGGATAAGCAATATGAAATGGATATTGTCGTTACGTTTATTCGTGGAGAATATAGAAAGCCGATGAAGCGCCAAAGTGAAGAAGGCGAAGAAAGTGAGAAAAACACCGTTTACTCCCATCCCTTTATCCTATGCAGTATGAATAAGACACTAGATCCGAAAAAGGAATTACTGTTTGATTATGTGGAAAAGGAATTTAAATATAACTTTGTTGTGGACCCAATTATTAATTTAAACGCACCGATATCCGGATTTTTATTCCCTTGTTTTACGGACAATGCGGCAGATGTAAATTATATTCTCTATTCAGCTGGGAAAGCGAACGAATTAAACTATCATTTTATTGAAGAAGTATTAAATGCGGAAGAGGCTATGACTGCCGGGGAGGATAAAATTGTCTTTGAGGAAATTGTGAAAAAGGTTGTAGGCGATCAAATCGATACAGCAACGCTTTCAAATGTATATGAGGAAATCCATAGAGTCGTAGAGGAAAACGAAGAAGAGGACGTGCCAAAACTAGATTATAAGGATGTAGAGAAGGTTCTGAAAAACAGTGGGATAGAAGATATTGATACAGAGAAGGTCGAAACAGCTTTTAAACGAGTGATTGATGATGAATCCTATGAATTAAAAGCGAGCAGTATCATGCCGAAGTATAATTCAAAGTCAATTAAAATTAAGACGAAAATAGCGGATATTTCGATTAGTCCACAAGATTTAAGGTATGTCCGTCAAATCCAATTCGACGGCAAGCTCAGCTTAATGATTGAAGTAGAAGAAAACACGGTCATTGAAGGATTTGAAGTGATTCCAGAGGTTTTATTTGAAAAAAAACAAGAAAATGAAGAATAATGGAGACCCAATTTTAGTTAGAGCCAGCTAGAAAAGTATCATACTTTTCTAGCTGGTATTTTTTAGTCTGCTATTAATTATTCTCCGCCATTCTGCCAAGCGGACCATCTTCAACAATAATATCCTGAATGTCATAAACAGAGATTGGGAACATTGGGAAACCAAATACATATGGGGTAATATCATATAGCTGAAAATATATGACAAGGGTTTTGTCTGCAATGTAGTAGTCTTGGTTCGGAGCGATTTCCTTAAATTCATTAATTAATTGGATATCACGTTGTTTAATCTGTTCTTGAATTAATTGGGAGAGGCGTTCGACATAATTGCTGCCAGGTTTAAATAAATCTTTCAGTTCACAAGGCTTTTGCTTTTTAAGGTCGTAGGTTAAGGAATTAATAAAGGTCATACCATGGGCAGCGTGATAACAATAAGCATAATTCGTAAAGGTAAAGCTTAGAACATCACGTTGATTATTTTTAATTTCAAAATAACCTAGCATTTCTTCAAGTGTTGTTGGTGAATCTCCAACTTGCTGGTCAATTAGCTGTTGTGTTTTTAGAACAATGCTTCGGTTGATTGCTTGCTCAAGCTCTTGATTATGCGTAAGGAAAACTCGTGGATAATAAATAGTCTTATTCACTTCATCGCTTATCTGAAGTGTTTGTATCTCTGTTGGGAGAGAGATAGGCATTTTTCTCATCCTTTTTTAACACATCTTATTCCTAAAAGATGTAAGATGTGAAAACGGTATCGGCAGCACCGTCCTTATTGCAAATTTATATTGTTAATAACAACGAGGTTATCCATGAAATTTGCTTAGATAACCTTTTTTAAGTCAAGGATGAGTATAAAACACGTAATATTTTGTTTATTTAGTGCTGAATTCAAAGGTTTACTTGTTCTTATGTCGAATTATTTTATAAATATTATTAATAATAGGAGCTGAGCCGATTGAAAAGTACTGAGATGGAAAAGCATTTTAATAAATTAATCAAGCAGCGAGAGGCTTTTTATCATAATAGGACATTGAACTTTGAGCGGGGTTGGAATAGACCTTTTCCTGACAAGTGGTCAATAGGTGAAACGTTATATCATTTGTTCTTAATGGTAAAGTTGTTTAGGCGATTTTCGAATTTCTATATTCCCGTCATGCTGCCACTTGCTTATGTTCGAAAGCAACAATCCTATAAAACAGAAATACATAATATTTATGAAGAATATAAGGACAAAAAGAAAAGATCAATGCGTGCCCCTTCACTGATTATGCCGCCTTCTGGTCTGGAGAATAAATGGAATGTTACTGAAATTGAATGGTTTTTGGAATATGAGACAGAACAGCTAAAAAATATACTGAAACATATTCCGCAGGATGTGGCGGGACAAATTTATTATCCAGATCCTATTGCCCATTATCCGAACTTAATTCAAAGCATTCATCTTATCGCTGTACATGAAAAGCATCATTTTGATTTAACCTTAAAATACTTTTCAGAAAGTGATAAAATGTAAATCGCTTACGACCCACAAATGTAGAAGAAATCGTTAAACCTGCTAAAAAAGGCTGACTTGACTAAATGCTCCGTCAGCTTTTTTTCATTAAAACGTAAAGCGCATAACTTGTTCGCCTTCATTAATTAGTCCTTCTACATCTTGGAAACCTAATTTTTCGTAAACATATTTTGCATGTTGATTAACTGGCTCATAAGACAGGGTGATCGTTTGATGGTGCTCTTCTTTCATCGTCTTAATATCATCGATGATAAGTTGAATCGCTTTTACTCCATAACCTTTTCCTTGATGCTTTTGATCAATCATCATTCGATAAATCCAGTACTCATTATCCTCTTCGTCCATTCCATAGAGTGCAAATCCAATCATTTCCTCATCAAGATAAATTCCTTTTGCATGGAAATTTTCAAGAAAATTTAATTGAGCCAGTGAAACCGCATTTGATGCCACAAACCCCACTTGATCTTCCCGAACACGCAGTGAAATAGCCTTCAGCCAATTGTCCTTCGTAATCGTTTCTAAATACACCATATTTATTCCCCCTCTTTTGAATTATACACAATATTTACAACATTTATAGAAATATTTGAAGCGTCTCCTGCACTATGTTT
The DNA here is from genome assembly GCF_037983385.1 of Oceanobacillus sp. FSL K6-0127. Lineage (NCBI taxonomy): Bacteria > Bacillati > Bacillota > Bacilli > Caryophanales > Bacillaceae > Oceanobacillus > Oceanobacillus sp. FSL K6-0127. The sequence continues at coordinate 1,352,269 of NZ_CP150287.1, forward strand.
ATTTCTATTTTATAGTACCTAGTTGGTTTTCATAAGCTTGGTTGCTTTCTGACTCTGTATGAAACCAATTTACACAGCTCAAATAATGCCACTTCCCTGCATCGTTCAAAAAGCTGTCACGAAGACATCCTTCTGTGCTCTAAATCACTTCTTAAGTGTGATGTGCTTCACTTAATTCATTGCTTATCCATTTTAAAATGGACTTAAGAAGGATAAGGGAGGCGTCATGAATGGAAATAAACAAAGATATGAAAGAAAAAGTAAATGTTACGGATGAGGAACATTCTTTTAAAGGAGCATTATTTTCTTCTGTTGTTTTTGTTGGAGGATCTATCGTCGCTTTTACATTATTACTCATTGTATTTTATATGATCAGAATTTAACAAGGGAGGTATAAGGATGAAATTACATCGTGCTGAAGAGATTTGGTTAATTGTCGGTGTTGGAATTATTATTTTAGCTATGGTTTTTACTGGTTACCAGGCTTTTGCGCATGGAATGGCACCCCCAAGTGGGATGGAAACACTTGATCCTCAGAAGGTGGATGAAACGGCACCATTTGATAATCCTGGCATTTTTGAGGTTGGAGCGGATGAGTACGAGGTTGTTATGACACTGGAAGCATTTCGGTTTAATCCAAATGAGATTGAAATTCCTGCTGGTTCAGAAGTACATTTTACGATGACATCAAAGGACGTAGTGCACGGTATTCAAGTAATTGGTACAAACATCAATGCGATGGTAACACCTGGACATGTACAACGCATTTCGCAAAAGTTTGATACTCCTGGTGAATATCTAGTCATTTGTAATGAGTACTGTGGTGTTGGGCATCAAATGATGGCAATGACAATTGTTGTGAAATAAAGGAGGGAAGCAAAATGGATTTAGCTGAAAAAAATGTGTTTCATCATAAAATCACGGAAGCATTAGGAGTGAATGCAAAAGATGCAACGTTATCATTAACTTTTTTAGTCGTTTCTTTTACAGCACTATTAATTGGTGGAGTTTTAGGATTGCTGCAAGGTCTAAATCGAGCTGGGTTATTCGAATTGCCAGCATGGTTTGATTATTATCAGACGCTGACAGCACACGGTATTTTATTGCTGCTCGTATTTACGACAACATTTGCTGTTGGTTATTTTTACGCAGCATTATCCCATACACTCGGAGGACTTCTTCCTAAAGTTAGAAACATGGGCTGGATTGCTTTTGGATGCATGGTAATCGGTGTTGTCTTTGTTGCAGCAACTATTATTACGGGTGAAGCTTCGGTTATGTTTACCTTTTATCCCCCAATGCAAGCATCTCCATGGTTTTATATCGGATTAGTATTTCTAGTAGTAGGAATCTGGATTGCTGCATTTGGAGCATTTATCAATGTGGCGCATTGGAGAAAAAACCATAAAGGACAGCATATCCCATTGCTGGCATTCTTTGCAACCGGTGTGTTCGTCATGCTTGTATTTGGAAGTATTGGGGTTGCTGTTGAGGTATTAACGTTGATTCCATGGGCTTTCGGCTGGAAAGAGACCATTAATGTCATGCTTAGCCGGACATTGTTCTGGAGCTTTGGTCACACGCTGGTAAACATTTGGTATTTAACAGCAATTTCTGCATGGTATGTAGCCGTGCCGAAAATTATTGGCGGAAAGGGATTTAGTGATGCATTAACACGTTTAGTCGTTATTCTATTAGTTATACTGAATATTCCAGGAGGCTTCCACCATCAAATTGTTGACCCAGGAATTACAGAAAGCTGGAAATTTATCCACGTATTTATGAGTTTATCCATTGGTTTTCCATCACTCATGACAGCATTTGCAATGTTTGCTGTATTCGAACGTACTGGCAGAAGAAAAGGCGGAAAAGGTCTATTAGGTTGGTTTAAAAAATTACCATGGGGAGACGTTCGTTTCTTAGCTCCATTTATTGCGATGGCTGCCTTTATCCCTGGTGGAGCTGGTGGGATTGCGCAAACAAATAATCAGTTAAACCAAGTCGTCCATAATTCATTATGGGTTGTGGGACATTTCCATTTAACAGTTGGCGTTACCGTTGCATTAACATTTTTCGGGATTTCGTATTGGTTAATTCCATATTTATCAAAACGTAAATTCACACCACAGATTAATCGATTAGGTATTATCCAAACGATTTTATGGACAGTTGGTATGTTGTTTATGGCTGGATCTATGCATGCAGTTGGACTCTTAGGCTCACCACGGAGAACCTCCTATACAACTTACGGGGACCATCAGGCAGCATTAAGCTGGGATCCATATCTGATTTTCCTTGCGATTGGAGGAACACTTCTAATTGTCGCAGTGTTGCTCATGGTTTATATCGCTGTTCATCTGATGTTCTTTGCGCCAAAAGGAAAAACGGAATTTCCAATTGCAGAGCAAGAAGCGGATGCTTACCCTGCACCAAAATGGACGGAAAGATGGGGGCTCACAATTGTATTACTAATTGCAATTGTCGCCATGGGATATGTCGTTCCAATCATTGAAATACTCGATGTACCAGGATCTCCGCCATTTAGAACGTGGTGATTCATTTAAAATCGAAAAGGTAGGGACGTAACTAAAGTGTTAGGCGTGAAAAACGAACGATGCACAAAAATAGCGTAGGAAATATACGTAGACTCCCGCGTGAGGGAGGGCATAGGTGAGACACCGAAGTGCGATAGCACAAGGGGGCTCACCAGCCGCCCTAAGGTGCGCAGAGCATATCTCTGGAGCGGGGCGTTCGGATTTTTCCTATATTAAAACAAGCCCCAGCCTCATGATTAAAAAATCATTGTAGGACGTGATTGTATGATCAAAAAGCGGAGTACATTCGCACTCATCATTGTTATCGTGTTTGGTTTTGGGCTGTTTTTAATTGGTACAGACGGATTTACAGCTTATACAGCTGAACAGGCAAGAACAATGAAGCTGGTTGAAGAAAAGCCAGAGTTTCCTAAGGTAACATTAGAGGATAGCAAGGAAAGGGTATACTCACTTTCTGAATTTCAAGGGAAATACGTCATGTTAACCTTTATTTATACAGCATGCACGGATGTTTGTTTGTTGCTTGAAATGAATCTTGCACAAGTTTATAACCAAATTCCAGAACAATATATCGGTGAGGATATTGTATTTATGAGTATTAGTTTTGATCCTGAAAATGATGATCCAGCAACATTAGAACATTATCGCAACTATTTTAATAGTGATGGGGAAACATGGCGGATGGCAAGAATACCTGACCAGCAAGAACTAGATGGACTATTGGATCGTTTTGGTGTAATCGTCATTCCAGATAATAATGGTCACTTCGCTCATAATGCTGCATTTTATTTAGTCAACCCAGAAGGAAAGCTTGTAGATGTGATGGATTACGAAAATATTGATCAAGCAGCAAGTAAAGTTAATGCTATCCTGCGAACTGAAGTGGGGGATAAGTCATGAAACAAGCAATCTATGGATTAGGTATCTATCTATTCTTAATGCTTCCACCTGTAGTTACACTATTGGAATCGATAATGGTTGTTCATATGCATATGCAAATGCCATTACTCGTGATGGTGGGGATGCTGTTCACCCCATTCCTCCAACAAACCTTCCCAGCGTTTTTTGAAAAATGGAATGAAAACGGTGTGCCTGGAATTGTGTTATTTATGATTATCATAAGCTACTGGATGATCCCGCGTACGATGGATGAAGCATTAACCGTTTCTGCCGCAGAAATTTTCAAGTTTATTAGTCTGCCATTCTTAGCTGGAGTCCCACTGCGTGATAGTTGGAGTAAATTAACAATAAAAGGTAAAAACAGCATCTTTATTCTTCTAAGTATCCTTTTTGGAATCATGGCTTGGATTTATATCTTATCCCCGAATCAAATTTGTAATAGCTACTTAATAAAAGAACAAAAGGCACTAGGTTGGACGTTTTTATTAACCGGACTATGTATCGTGATTTATTTTATTCAAACGTTGTTTATTGATAAAGAAGAATATGGTGAAACATGAGGCAATGAAAAGGAACGCATTCTTAAAATAGAAATGCGTTCTTTTTTCGTGTTATTGCCTGTCATTTCGATTAAACTAAAGGTAGATCATTACCTGAGGGGATTGAAACAGCACATGTCAAAGCAAATAATTCAACAGGAAGAAAAAACGGCTAAAGTAAAAAATCGCAAAAAGCGAAAAAGATTAGCGCTCATTATTGGGGCTTTATGTATCCTGTTATTCTCAACAAAAGCATTTATGGATACCAACATATTTAAAGTGAATCCCGTCCATTTTCAGACGAATAAAATACCAGCTGGCTCTGGCTTCACCATTGTTCAAATTAGTGATGTACATAATAAAGTTTTTGGTGATAACAATGAAAAGTTGTTAGATACCGTAGAGGGAATAGATGCTGATATTATCGTATTGACGGGTGATCTTGTAGACAGACGGACAACTAGTTTCGATTATGTCTTTTCATTGGTTGAGAGACTGACAGCACTGAATCAGCATGTCTACTTTGTCTCCGGTAACCATGAATGGGACAATCCGAATCGAAAATCTCTCTTGGATGGCCTTGAAAAAAGGAATGTAAAGCTATTAAACAATCAACATACTGAGCTTGCAATAGGCAATACAACACTTAATCTAGCAGGGGTTGATGATGCATCAACTAATCATGAAAATCTTGATAGTGCGTTTGGAAATTTGGATCAAGAAAACTATACGGTTTTACTATCCCATACACCCAGTATGTTGGATAAGCATAATGATATTCCAGCAGATTTAATTTTAAGCGGACATACCCATGGAGGACAAGTGAGAATCCCGTTTATCGGCGCTTTAGTTGCCCCAGACCAAGGGTTTTTCCCTAAGCTTGAGAAGGGGATATATGAATTTGGTACGAACCAGTTTCTTTATATTGATAGTGGTCTTGGCACAAGTGTTGCACCCATCCGTTTCCTTAATCAAAGTCAGCTTAGTGTAATTAAGATTACTGGAGAATAATCAAACAGTGCCTTTCTAGTATCTTTTGGATAGAGTTGAAAGGCACTGTAAGGTTTAAAATAATTCTTCTTTTAATTGTTTTGTATTTAACACCGTATTTCCACTGCTATCTGTTGATATGAGTTGTTTTTTCTTTAGTTGGGTGAGAGTTCTGCTAACGGTTTCTCTGCTTGAACCAATCATGTTTGCTAAATCCTTATTGGTAAAATGCGTCGTTAGTGTAAGCCTTCCTGCCGCAGTTTCTAATCCGTGTTTTTTCCCAAGTCGAAGTAATAATAGAATAATTTGTTCATAGGTGTTACGCAGTATTTTTTCCTCAAGACGGTTTTGCAAATCAACAATTTTATCTCCTAGAACCCGGAAAATTTTAATGCTTACCTCAGGGTTGTTAATTAAAAAGTCTTCAAATAATGGAATCGGAATGAAAGTAAGCACCGCTTCTTCCATTACTTCGGCATGTGCTGGGTAATTATCGTTGCGAAAAAACCCTTGATGCGGAAACATATCTCCACCATTCAAAACATTGATGATTTGTTCTTTGCCGTGGATATCCGTTCGATATATTTTCATTTTTCCTTGATGGATAAAGTATACATTGGTCAGTGGTTCATCTTGCATAAAGACATGAGTACCCTGTCTATATGTTCGATTTTGAGCAATATTTAAAATCGGAGCAATTTCATAATCCGTTAAACTTTTGAAAAGTGGAAAACGCTGTAATAGATTTTTCACTGAATCTGGGTACATTAGGATACCTCCTCCAATTACCTTCTATAAAGCATATCATACCATTCTTTTTCAATATGCATGTGAAAAATGTCACTGTATATCCGTTGATTGTGATTAAAATCACAGAAAACAAGTGCTGTACCTCACAGTCTAGTAAATACAGTGAGCGTATACTTAAAATGTAATAAAAATTAAGGAGGCGTCATCATGAAAAAAGGATTATTATCTATCCTATTTATCGGATTACTATTTTCGCTCGTTGCTTGCGGAGGGGATGAAAATGGTTCAGCAAGTGAAGAAGCTGACAATACGAAAACGACAGCAGAGCAGTCTAACGAAACCAGTGCTTCTGATGAATCGGTGGAAGTAACAAATGAAGTCAATATCGTTGCAACGGACTTTGAGTTTAACCAGGATAAATTTGTCGTTCAATCTGGAGAGGAAGTAACGATTACATTAACAAATGAAGAAGGACACCATGGAATTGCAATTAATGAACTTGGCGTTAAAATTGAGGGGGATGGGGAAGCAGTTATCATTCCGGAGGATCCAGGTGAATATGAAATATACTGTAATATTTTCTGTGGGGAAGGTCACGCAGAGATGGTTGCAACATTAGTTGTTCTATAAGAGGAAGTTCGATTATAAGGTTATCGGGGGTCATTAAATGAACGAAAAGCAATATGCTGCAACCATACATGCACCAGATATTAGACCAAAGATCCGTCATGTAAGGATTCTAGAAACATTTGATCGTTTAAAGTCTGGAGAAATGATGCACCTTTCGAATACGCATGATCCTAAACTGTTATACTATCAATTTTTAATTGAACGAGAAGGTACTTTTCATTGGGAATATGTTGAAGAAGGCCCGGAGGTTTGGAGAGTAGAGATAGAAAAGAGATAATAATTAAAGTAGCCCCTGTCTTTGATGGTCAGGGGTTTCTTATTTATGAAGATAAGTGATAAACCTCACATAAATAGTTATCGAATTTGTCTACACTGAAGCTAAACTACCTGAAAGGGACGAAAGCGATGTTTAATCGAGATTATAATGAAAACCCGTTTATTGTTATATGGGAACTAACCCGTGCTTGTCAGCTGCATTGTCTGCATTGTCGTGCAGAAGCTCAGTATCATAGACACCCATTAGAATTAACGTTTGATGAAGGAAAGAAATTAATCGATGACATATACGATATGGACAATCCCATGCTTGTTTTTACAGGGGGGGATCCGCTAGAACGTCCAGATGTGTTTAATATTGCTGAATACGCAATCCAAAAAGGTGTCCGTGTGTCTATGACACCATCAGCCACACCAAATGTAACCAAAGAGGCGATGCAAAAGGCTAAAGATATTGGACTTGCCAGATGGGCATTTAGTATTGATGGACATTGTAAGGAAGTGCATGACCATTTTCGAGGAACAGAAGGCTCCTTTGACTTAACGATGAATGCGATTAAGTATTTACATGAATTGGATATGCCGCTGCAAATTAATACCGTAATATCCCGATATAATTATGAATACTTAGATGAAATGGCAGAGATGGTTGAAAACCTGAACTGTGTATTATGGAGTGTGTTTTTCCTTGTGCCGACAGGACGAGGGAAAGAATCAGACATGATTACACCTGCTGAACATGAAAAGGTATTCCGATGGTTGTACAAATTATCCAAACGAGTTCCATTTGATATTAAGACAACCGCTGGCCAGCATTATCGACGTGTCGTTATTCAGCAAAAAATGCGAGAACATACAGGTATGAGTGACAAAGACCAAATTTTCTATGAAGATGCGATGAACCAAGGAAAAACAGGACAGATTGATGGACTTGGACGTGCACCAAAGGGTGTTAATGATGGAAATGGCTTTGTGTTCATTTCCCATACAGGAGATGTGTATCCAAGCGGATTACTGCCAATTCGTGCTGGAAATATCAGACGCACGCCACTTGCAGAAATCTACAGAGAATCAGAGGTCTTTCAAAATTTGCGTAATCCGGATAAATACAAAGGAAAATGCGGGGTATGTGAATTTCGCCATGTTTGCGGAGGATCAAGGTCACGCGCATACAATGTAACGGGAGATTATATGGAAAGTGAACCGTATTGTGTTTATATTCCAAGAGCAATGCGTAAAAAAAGAAAAGTATAAAGAACAAAAGTGCAAACGTCCGTTATCGTGAGAAAAATTCGCTAGTCTTTGGGCGATGGATCTGGCCATGGTGTTAAAGTAACGAAGTTGTCCGCAGCATTAGTGCGCTAGCCAATAAAAATCCTGAGTAATATCAACTCAGGATTTTTTCAGCTAGAAAACTATAAAATTTTGAATGATGTATATAACTTAGTTACCTAAGTAGCCACGTCCAGCTCCAGCGCCCAACGACTAGCGAGACTTCCCTCACCTCCGTACGATAAGTCAACATCGACTCCCTACGGTCGCCGTGTTTCCTTTATCTCCTTCGGTTCAGTCCAGTCCGTACGTCGCTAACCGGGCGCTTCCACTTTTGTTAATGTGTTATATCATTAAATACACCAACATAGTACTTAATCTCGCCAACATTATTCTTCACTGGACTAATGGTAAGTAACTCCGGATACATCTCTCCATTTTTTCGTTTGTTCCATATTTCACCTTCCCAAAAGCCATTTTCATTAATCGAATTCCACATTCCATCATAAAAGCCTGCGTCCTGTTTACCGGATTTTAGAATTGCAGGTGTCTTTCCGAGTACTTCCTCTTTTGTATAACCAGTGATTCGCTCAAAGGCTGGATTAACATTTTGAATGATGCGTTTTTTATTCGTTACCATAATTCCTTCCGCAGCACTTTCGATAATTTTACCTTCAACACTCACTCGTTCCTGATAATACATAAAAATAACAATAACAAAACTTACGAAGGCAAATTCTGACATTAACATGAAAGCAATCGCATGATGACCAGTAATATTTGCAACAGCAGTCAAAAGCAGTGGCGGGAAGAAACCGCCTAGGCCTCCCATTGCGGATACAATACCATTTACAATGCCAGCTTGTTTGGAAAAATACAACGGTACTAATTTAAAGACAGTACCATTTCCAATACCAACCGTAACTCCTACAGCCAGTGCACCAACGGTATACCAAATAATATCAGGTGAGAAGGATAATAGGATGCCCGAAAAGGCAACACCGATAAAAACAAACATTAAAATAATAAATGGATTAAACTTATCTGCAAGCAATCCTCCAACTGGACGAAGCAGGGTGGCAATAATAATAAATACTGCTGTTCGAATCCCAGCATCCACTGGGTCTAATCCAAAATTATCAACCAGAAAACTTGGTAAAAACATAGTGAAGGCTACAAAGGCCCCGAATGTAATGAAATAAAATAAGCTTAGGAACCACAATGTCGTATTTTTATAAACACCTCGAATTTGTTCAACCATGGATTTTTTTACTTTTGCTTCTTTACGATCACCAAAAATAAAAACCAATGCTGAAAATACGACCAAAATAACTAGGAATATCCGTATCGTTCCCTGCCAGCCAATGGAACCAGCTATAATTGGAGCTCCAAACGTTGTAATGGCGGTACCAATATTACCAACACCGTACACCCCATTAATAAAGCCGTGTTTTTCCTTTGGGTAATATTTCGGCAGTGATGTAACTCCGATGGAAAAGGTTGCTCCACCAATACCTAGTATGAGTCCTCCAATAACAAGATCGGTAAAGGAACTCGCTGCACTTAGGTAAAAAACAGGAAATAAAAGAATGAGAAAGCTAATTAAGAAAATAATTCTTGCGCCAAATCGATCAGCATAAAAACCAATCGGTATGCGCATGAGGGAGCCCAAAATAACTGGAATAGCCGTTATAATTGACGCTTGCCCAGAAGTCAGCGGAATATCTGCTGTGATATATGGCATTAGCGACGAAATGAGTACCCACACCATAAACCCAACGACTAAACTGGATGTTTGTAATGAAAGCTGTAAACCCGGTTTCTTCAAAATAAATCATACCTTTCTCTGGATAATCTTTAATTTACTTCTGTAATTGGTTATAAGTTTAACGAGGCTTGCCGGAATTAGTAGTGAAAAACATCACATAATCTGTGACCGATTTTTGAATAAAGTCACACACAACCATTTAAATATTATTTATGTCTAAAATTTGACATCGCAAAAAGGTGTGATGTATTTCACAACATGTATGGGGTGGGATGTTTAACATTGGAGTTAGAACAAAGCAATTTACATGGAGGGACAATAATGAAAAAGAAACCATCTCCACTTTGGCAACGATTGAACTATTTAAAACCAAAAGAAACATATTCCAATAATCATAGTCAATTACAAGAAGGTAACCGTGACTGGGAAAATGTATATCGGAGAAGATGGCAGCATGATAAGGTTATTCGATCAACACATGGGGTCAACTGTACCGGATCATGCAGCTGGAATATTTATGTGAAAGACGGGATTGTCACATGGGAAGGCCAACAATTGGACTATCCAACAACAGGTCCAGATATGCCGGAATTTGAACCCCGCGGCTGTCCAAGGGGAGCGAGCTTCTCTTGGTATATTTACAGTCCATTACGTGTGAAATATCCATATGTACGGAAAAGATTATTGACATTATGGAGAGAAGCATTAGCAACTTATGATAATCCTTTGGAAGCTTGGAAGAGCATTGTCGAGGACAAAGAAAAAGCGAATTCCTATAAACAAGCAAGAGGGAAGGGCGGACTAGCCCGAGCAGACTGGGAAGAGGTAACAAAGCTTGTAGCTGCATCTTCCTTATATACGATCGTGAAATATGGACCAGATCGAAATGTTGGTTTTTCTCCAATTCCTGCGATGTCCATGATCAGCCATGCAGCCGGAAGTCGCTTTATGCAATTAATGGGCGGTCCAATGCTTAGCTTCTATGATTGGTATGCCGACTTGCCACCAGCCTCTCCGCAAATTTGGGGAGATCAAACAGATGTACCAGAGAGCTCAGACTGGTTTAACTCAAGCTATATTATCACATGGGGTTCGAATGTGCCGATGACACGTACACCAGACGCTCACTTTTTAGTGGAAGCTCGTTATAAAGGAACGAAAGTTGTATCCGTTAGTCCGGACTATGCTGAATCAACGACCTTCTCTGATGACTGGTTATCAGTAAGGCAGGGAACTGATGGTGCAGTTGCAATGGCAATGGGGCATGTAATCTTAAATGAATTTTATGATAAAAATATGACACCATACTTTGAGGATTATGCAAAGCAATATACCGATTTTCCATTCTCTGTTCGTTTAAAAGAAGATAATGGAATGTTTGTGGCAGACAGATTCCTAAATGAAGCTGATCTTGGCACTGCTTCAGAGAATAATGAATGGAAGCCTGCTATGTATAATCAAGCAACAGGTAAATTCTCTATTCCGCATGGAACGATGGGTTCTCGTTGGGATGATAAAGGAAACTGGAACTTAAAGCTTATTGATGAAAACACAAATGAAAAAATTGAACCTGTATTGAGTTTTCTAGGAACAGAAGACGAGGTGGTACATGTCAATATGCCATATTTTGATGCGGAAACTAGAAAAGTTTTGCCACGTGCGGTTCCAGTGAAAAAAGTAGAGTTAAATGGAAAAACCGAATACATTGCGACCGTCTATGACTTGATGCTTGCCAACTATGGTATTGACCGTGGTCTTGGTGGAGAAGTGGCAAGCTCTTATGATGAGATTGCACCATTCTCACCAGCATGGCAAGAAGAGATAACGGGTGTTGACCGCAACCTCGTCATTAAAATTGCACGTGAATTTGCACAAAATGCGGTGGATACAAAAGGTCGTTCCATGATTATCGTTGGTGCCGGAATTAACCATTGGTTTAACTCAGATACGATTTACCGTGCAGTTGTCAACCTTGTTCTAATGGTAGGCGCACAAGGTGTAAATGGCGGAGGCTGGGCCCACTATGTTGGACAAGAAAAATTACGGCCTGCAGAAGGCTGGAATACGATTGCAACTGCTAAAGATTGGGGCGGCCCAGCTAAACTGCAAAACGGTACATCCTTTTTCTACTTTGCAACCGACCAATGGCGCTTTGAGGAAACACCAGTTAGTGACCTTACCGCTGCAAATGAAAAGGCAAGATACGAACATCACGGGGACTACAATGTGTTAGCTGCTCGCCTTGGCTGGCTGCCATCTTATCCAACATTCAATAAAAACGGAATCGATCTCTATAAGGAAGCAGTAGCAAGTGGCTATGAAACAACGGAAGATATTGGGAAATATGTGGCTAAGCAATTAAAAGAAAAAGAGCTGCAATTTGCAATTGAAGATCCAGATAACCCGGTCAATTTCCCAAGAAACTTATTTGTGTGGCGTGCCAACTTAATCTCCAGTTCAGGAAAAGGGCATGAGTACTTCCTTAAACATCTACTGGGAACATCCCATGGACTTTTAAACGATGATGAAGAGAGCATTCGTCCTGAGGAAATTAAATGGCGGGAAGAAGCACCGGAAGGGAAACTTGATTTATTAATTAACCTTGACTTCCGGATGGCTGGAACGGCACTTTACTCAGATGTCATCCTACCTGCATCAACTTGGTATGAAAAACACGACTTATCCAGTACGGATATGCATCCATTTGTACATCCATTTAATCCAGCAATAGCATCACCATGGGAAGCAAAATCGGACTGGGATATCTTTAAAGCTTTAGCCAAGGGTGTTTCTGATTTAGCTGAGGAAATTGATATGGAGACAATCAAGGAAATCGTAGCAACACCATTGCTGCACGATACAAAAGCAGAAATGGCCCAGCCATTAGGTCGAATTAAAGACTGGTCCAAAGGTGAATGTGAACCTATTCCGGGTAAAACAATGCCACAAATTCATGTGGTGGAACGTGATTACAAACAAATTTATAACAAGATGACAGCACTTGGACCAAATGTTGCAACACAGCCTTATGGTGGAAAAGGTATCAACTGGAATATGGAAAAAGAGTACGAACAAGTGAAACATACACTTGGAACGGTGGATAATGGAACGATTGCCGATGGCTGTCCAGATATTACACATGCTAAAGATGCATGTGAAGCAATCTTAATGCTTTCCTCTACAACGAATGGAAAAGTAGCTGTAAAAGCATGGGAAGCATTAGAAGAAGTAACAGAACTTGAGTTAAAAGATTTAGCAGAGGAAAGAGAAGAAGAGTTATTTACATTTGAAAAAATAACGGCACAACCAATGACGGTTATTACGTCACCAGCATTTAGCGGCTCCGAAAAAGGCGGCAGAAGGTATTCCCCTTTTACAACAAATATTGAACGATTGATTCCATTTCGAACCATTACAGGAAGGCAATCATACTTCCTGGATCATGAAATGATGAAGGAATTTGGGGAATCATTTGCCGTATTCAAGCCAATTTTGAACCATAAGCCATTCCGTTCAAAAAGACCAGAAGTGGAAGGAAAAGAAATTACGCTGAATTATCTTACCCCGCATAATAAATGGTCGATTCATAGCATGTACTTTGATGCACAGCCAATGTTAACTCTATTCCGAGGTGGTCCAACGGTTTGGCTAAATAAAGATGATGCAGCGGAAATTGATGTAGAGGATAATGATTGGATTGAATGCTTCAACCGTAATGGAGTCGTAGTAGCAAGAGCGGTTGTTTCCCATCGTATCCCAAGAACAATGGCTTTTATGCATCATGCTCAAGATCGTCATATTCATACACCTGGAACAAGCCTTACGAAAAATCGTGGTGGCACGCATAATAGTCCAACGAGAATCCATGTAAAACCAACCCATATGATTGGTGGATATGCCCAATTAAGCTATGGATTTAATTACTATGGGCCAACAGGAAACCAACGTGACTTGAATGTTGTGATTCGGAAAATGAAGGAGGTAGATTGGCTTGAAAATTAAAGCACAGGTCGGGATGGTAATGAACCTCGATAAGTGTATTGGCTGTCATACATGTAGTGTGACATGCAAGAACACATGGACAAACCGCCCAGGTGCCGAATACATGTATTTTAATAATGTAGAAACAAAGCCTGGAATTGGCTACCCAAAGCAGTGGGAAGATCAAGAAAAATATAAAGGTGGCTGGGAGCTTCACAACCATGAGTTAAGGTTAAAATCAGGCTCAAAAACAAATCGGCTACTAAACTTGTTTTACAACCCAAACCAGCCAGAAATGGACGATTATTTTGAACCGTGGAACTATGATTATGAAACATTAACAAATAGTAAGGAACGCAAGCATCAGCCTGTTGCTAGAGCCAAATCTGCGGTGACAGGAGAATTCATGGATTTGGAATGGGGACCAAACTGGGAGGATGACTTAGCTGGTGGCCATATTACAGGACTGCGTGATCCAAACGTCGTGCAGATGGAAGAATCCATTAAAACGGAATTCGAAGATGTATTCATGATGTATCTGCCACGTATTTGTGAGCATTGCATTAACGCACCATGTGTATCCTCCTGTCCATCTGGAGCAATGTATAAACGGGATGAAGATGGAATCGTACTAGTGGACCAAAATGCATGTCGTGCATGGAGACATTGTGTGACTTCTTGTCCGTATAAAAAAGTGTATTTTAACTGGAAAACAAACAAAGCTGAAAAATGTACGATGTGTTTCCCGAGAATCGAAAATGGCCAGCCAACGATTTGTGCAGAAACATGTGTTGGACGGATTCGTTATATCGGAATCATGTTATATGATGCAGACCGTGTGTTGGAAGCAGCATCTGTAGAGGATGAAAAGGAATTATATCATGCACAGCTTGGTATTTTCCTTGATCCAAATGACCCGGAAGTTATCAAGCAAGCCAAAAAAGATGGAATTCCAATGGACTGGATTGAAGCAGCTCAAAAATCTCCACTTTATAAAATGATAATAGACTGGAAGATTGCTCTGCCATTACATCCAGAATACAGAACAATGCCAATGGTATGGTACATTCCGCCACTAAGCCCGGTTATGAACATGATTGAAGGAAAAGGAAGTACTGCAGATACAGAAGACATTTTCCCTGCAATTGATAACATGCGGATTCCAATTGAATACCTTGCAAATCTATTAACTGCTGGAGATACCGGGCATATTCGTACGGTTCTAAAGAAAATGGCAGTCATGCGTAACTTTATGCGAGCTGAACAAACTGGAAAGGAATTTGATTCTGATGTCCTTTCCGATCTCGGTTTAACTGAAAAAGCAATCAAAGAAATGTATCGCCTCTTAGCGATTGCTAAATATGAAGACAGATTTGTGATTCCGCATAGCCACAAAGAAGAAGTTGCTGATTTGTATGAAGAACAAGGAGCTTGCGGCTTAGACTTTGCCGGAGGCCCAGGAAGCTGCGGCGTGCTGCAATAATAAGATATACGGTCACTCATGAAGATGATGAGTGCCCGAACAGAGGGAAATCAAAGAGAAGCGGTCACTGATAGAGACAATGAGTGTCCGAACAGAGGAAAATCAAAGAGAAGCGGTCACTGATAGAGGCGATGAGTGCCCGAACAGAGGAAATCGAAGAGAAGCGGTCATTGATAGAGGCAATGAGTGCCCGAACAGAGGGAAATCAAAGAGAAGCGGTCACTGATAGAGGCAATGAGTGCCCGAACAGAGGAAAATCGAAGAGAAGCGGTCACTGATAGAGGCAAACAGTGACCGAGCATAAGAAAATCAAAGAGATTTGGTCACTGATAGAGGCAATGAGTGCCCGAACAGAGGAAAATAAAAGAGAAGCGGTCACTGATAGAGGCAATGAGTGCCCGAACAGAGGAAAATCAAAGAGAAGCGGTCACTGATAGAGGCGATGAGTGCCCGAACAGAGGAAAATCAAAGAGAAGCGGTCACTGATAGAGGCAATGAGTGCCCGAACAGAGGAAAATCAAAGAGAAGCGGTCACTGATAAAGGCGATGAACACCCCAATGGAGGATTGATAAAGCCGTTTTACCAATCCTGATTTCTAACAATGAAGGAGGTCGTGGTTTATGAATCAACACATCTATCAGCTAATATCCTTTCTCCTTAACTATCCAACGGAAGAAATGATAGACATCTTACCAGAAATAGAAAGGGAAATAGAAGAACAGTCAAACAGTCAAATCACAGGAAATATCAAGCAGTTTATTCAACAATCAAAAGAGATGTCCTTAGACGATTGGATTACACACTATATTGAGCATTTTGATTTTGGAAGATTAACGAATCTCTATGTAACCTATTTGAAACTAGGTGAGCAACGTGAACGAGGTTTGGAATTACTTAAACTTAAAAAGTATTATGAGGCGCATGGGTTTGAAGTAACTGACAAAGAATTACCAGACTATCTTCCTGTTATTCTAGAATTCTGTGCGAATGTTTCCGTAGAGGCAAGTAATGAGCTGCTCTCCATGCATCAACAGGCTATTGGCGAAATTCATGGGAAATTACAAGAGAACAATAGTTATTACAGTTTATTATTTGATGCACTCTTTCTTTACATGGAAGAAAACGGAGTAACAGCTGTGGCTCTAGAAGAAGCCTAGGAGGGAGCTAAAATGGATTTATTACTGTGGGGGATCTTCCCTTATATCGTGTTAACTGTATTTATTGGCGGTCTTATTTATCGTTATCAAAAGGACCAATTTGGCTGGACGACAAAATCGAGTGAATTTCTTGAAAAAAAACAGTTAAGAATTGGTTCGCTTTTATTCCATGTGGGGATCATATTTGTATTCGGTGGTCATGTATTAGGTTTGATTATACCTGTTGAGTTTTATAATTCTCTGGGAATAAGCGAGCACACATACCATATTGTGGCCATTACTTTTGGACTGCCAGCAGGTATTGCTGCATTTATTGGGATTATCTTGTTAACCTATCGTCGAATTAGTGTCAAACGGATTCTGGCTACAACGTCTGCAAGTGACTGGGTTTCCTTAATTTTTATCATCCTTGCCATTGGTTCAGGATTACTTGCAACTTCTTTTAATGTGGATGCACAAGGTTTTGATTACCGGACAACTATCGCACCATGGCTGCGGGGATTGTTTATTTTTAATGTCCAGCCAGAGTTAATGGCAAGCGTTCCAATCTGGTTTAAAATCCATATTTATTGCACATTCTCTTTATATGCCGTTTGGCCATTCACAAGATTGGTCCATGCGTTTAGTTTCCCACTAAGGTACTTACGTAGAAGTTACGTCATATATAAGCGAAGAGTAGTCAGATCAAATTAAAAACACTTGCATTATCATTTATTTCGCACAGCCTAGCGTGTAACAGAGCAAAGCAAGTGAATCATCGATGAATACGAGGAGAAGCAATATGAGTAAATGGTTTTATGGTAATAGTCTCCTTATACTTTTTGTTATATGGAAGGTAGTTACACATTTTTCTTTTCCAACACTAACCTTGTCGATTTTATTTGGCTTTATTGGGTTTTTACTTTTCCTATTTAACTGGACAAGAAATGCCGTTTATTCAACGATTCGTAACATACCTGAGCGTAAAACAAAGGTGAAGCTAGCGAATATTACTAAAAAAATCATGCCCCTTCATCTTTGGACAGGGACACTTGCGCTGTTATTTATCTTGTTGCACGTTTCGTTTGTTGTCGATTGGTATGGATTTAGCTTTCATAACAGCAAGATGGTCGTCGGAGTCCTTGCATTCATAAATTTAGTCCTGCTGGTTGCCACAGGCTGACATCGACTGGTAAAACCAACTGAAGTTACGTTGTTACCATTTACGAATAGGCATTTGTTTATTCATATTAAACACGATGCATATTATACTTTGATAAGGTTGTAGATATTATGATAAGTAAAACATACACAAAAGAATCAATTCTCTTCATTTGTGAATACGTTAGAGAGCAACTCATAAATGGAAATTATGATACAGCAAAGGTATTCGTGAGCAACTTAGAAGAAAAACTGAAAGAAGGTTTACTGGAAGAGCGATTTTTTATAGCAAGTACTATCGCAAAATTTTATCGAAAGACAAATAATTACGATAAATCTGGTAATTACAGTCGACAAGCTATTCATCTATCCAAAGATATTCATAAAGAACATATAGAAATGATTATTGATACGTATCTCGACTATGCTTCATTGGAGAGAGAGTACGGACAACTTCAGGCAGCGAGGATAGAACTAGCTAAATTATTAGCATTTCTAGATTCTAATGATTATCAAGATTCATACGCTTACGGTGTCATTTTTAGCAACCTAGGGAAAATTGCACTTGAAGATCAAAATATAGAAAGTGGATTAACCCAACTTGAAAAAGGGTACACTTATTATACTAGGGCAGTACCAAAAACTCATCCAATCGTCCTAAATGTGATAGAAACTCTTTGTGATATATATATTCAAGCTGAACAGTATAACAAAGCTCTAAAGCTCCAACAAGAAGTTTTGGCTGAATATAATAAATTAGAGGATAAAGTATTTGAGATTCGAACGCTATTAAAAATAGGTGAAATCTATTTTTTTATTGATTTAAAAGAAGCACGAAAAATTATTACCAAAGCGATTAAATGGATGGATGACACCTATAAATATAAAGAAGAATATTTAGATATTGCTAAAGCCGTTTTAATGCTAGCAGAACTTGATGAGAATATGGGAAACTTACCTAGATCTATCAATTATTATAAAAAGGCATTGAAAGAGTTGCAGCAATTCTATAAGGATGATCACTTCATGATTGTTTATGTTTATTCCAAAATAGGAACCTTATCTATCAAAACGTTTAAATTAAATCAGGCCAAGGAATACCTAAAAGAAGGCTTATCACGATCCATTCAATTTCCGAAAATTAGGCAACAGTTTCTCTATGCCTTAGGAAAAATCTACTCAGCTGAAAAAGCGTATGATAAAGCATTAATCGCTTTTCAGGAATTTTTACAAGGTCTAGATCAAAGTGGGCGGAAAAAATCGCTTGCTTATGGAAATGCGCTTCAGTCTATTGCCTTTAATTATTTGGTACAGGAAAAATTAGAACAAGCCTTTCAGCATTATCAAGAAGCCTTAACCATCTATGAGGGACTTTCAAATTGTAAAGAAGAAAAAGGTTTCACTCTTATTCGCTTAGCCTATTGCTATGAAAATATCCAAGTGAAAGAGTTGAAAAAGGCAGAAGAATATTATGAAAAAGGCTTTAAACTTATTGAAAAGGTTCGGAACCCAGAATTATTAGAAGAAGCATCAGCAGGGATTATTGACTTCTTCAAAAGAAATAACAATCCAAAGAAAAGAAAAATATATGAAGATAAAATTGTTAAACTTCAAACTAATCGTGAGAAGTGATTGATTAAATGATATTTGCTATAGAATTATATTATAATAGAAGATATAATGTTCTGACAGAAGGGCAGAAAACATGGGTAATGCACACCAAGTCTTATTAAATTGCGTATAATCTAATTACATTGAAATCTATCCAATTACGCCTGAGGAAATCTTGTTTAGGTATTATGAATTAAACTTATATCTATTTAAATGGTCAATCTGTTGAATTTTTAGTGGAGAAAAATTGAATCCACCATGTGCTCAATTCATTATTGCTAGGGGGTGTTATTATGGGGAAATCGGAATCACCGATATATGCCATTATTCTTGCTGCCGGAACATCGAGTCGAATGGGGAAACCAAAACAATTACTTTCTTTTGGTAATAAAAGTCTCCTTGATACGGTGATTAGTCTTGTCTTTTCAGAGGGTTTTTCTGAAATAATTACCGTCATTGGTCGGGAAGCGGAAACCATTCGAAAAGAAATTGCCATTGATGAACCACATTTTCGTTGGGTTGTTAATCCAGCCTACGAAAAAGGCCAAAGCGTTTCTTTACGAAAAGCAATTGAACATGCAGAGGGAAACCCATTGAATGTAATGATTTTTTTAGGGGACCTACCATTTCTTGAGTCAGAAACGATTCAAACGATTTTAAATTTGGGAAAGAAAAAATTGAAGAGGACACGTGAGCCCTTTGTCATTCGACCAAAGGTGAAAGGAAAAGTTGGTCACCCAGTTTTCTTTGGAAATATTGAACGTGAGTGGTTTAATCAATTACAAGGTGATCAAGGAGCAAAACCAATCTTAAAACAAATTCGCAACCGTACTGATGTAGAAGTTATAGATGAAGGAATTTTGTTCGATATCGACACCCCAGAAGATTATGAACAAGCAGTATCACTGCTTGTTAAGAAAGGTAAATAAATAGCCACCAGGATGTTTTAGTAGATAACGTACTAATTCGATTTTTTAGTTCGTTTAGGTAAGGCTAACTGACAAGGACACTATGCTCCGGGGAAATTTGGTAAGCGCTAATGAAAAGCTAGGACAAAAGTATTTTAGTTATAGAAAAATCCGAACTATGATTCAAAATTCTTCAGTTAGAATTCGAATTAGTTCGGATTTTTATTTTTATAATAAATCTTATACAAATGCAGTTTTCAAACGGGTACTGAGAAAAGCTTGACACAAACAAGCTTTGTGGTAACATGATAGAGTTTTAATATTATGCTATAATTATTAAAATTTAAAAAAAGGAAAATGAAAGCGTATTAATTTTTGTTGGGAGGGGTATTAGTGGATTTAGTCAGAATGTTTGATTATGCTGTTGAACGAAATCCAAATGAAATTGCCATTGTGGAAGGAAATAATCATTATTCTTATAAAGAAGTAAAGACCATGGTTAATCATGTAGCAGCCTCTCTCTACCGACTGGGTATAAAAAAGGGAGATCGTATTGCCATTTTACTTAGAAATCGTATGGAGGCAATCGTATTATTTTGGGCAACACAGAAAGTCGGTGCAGTATTTTCACCAATTAATATCAAGCAATCTACCGAAATTATTCATTATTGTATCAATGACTTAGATGTTAAAATGATTGTCTCGGAAAAGTCAACCGAGTATCTCATTGACCGTGGAAAGATTGATTATCGCCCAATATTTATAAGCATTGACGGGGAAGATGATATTACATATGAGGAATTACTACAAGGAAATGAGAATGATTTTTCTTATGTTCCAATTCATGAAGAGAATCTATCCATTATTCTTTACACATCTGGTACATCCGGAGTACCAAAAGGTGTCCCTCGAACACATCTGAACGAATATTCCTCGACTTTAGCCTATGTTTTTCATTGCCATTATGAAAGGATGGATACTTCCTTAGGTGTTATTTCGCTACACCATACAATGGGAATGCGTTCCTTGCTTAGTATGTTTTTATTAAATGGGAAGCTTATTCTGTTAAAAGAGTTTGATCCACATGAAGCTTGTCAGCTAATTCAAGATCAAAAAGTGACTAGCCTTTATTTATTACCAAGTATGTATCATGAAATGGTGACACTAACAAATATCCGTCAGTATAATTTCGAACAGATCCGCGTTATTTCTTATGCCGGTGCTCCGATGTCAAGTAAACTGATACAAAAATGTCAGGAAGTTTTTCAGCCGACATATTTTATTAATCAGTACGGAAGCACGGAAATATTTACGCATTGTATTTGTCAAGATATTATGCATAAGCGCGGCTGTGTCGGAAAGCCTGGAATCCATCAAAAAATTAAAATAATTGAAGCGGACATCCAACGAATAAAATCAGAGGAAGACGCTGTCCCCGATGGTGAGATTGGAGAAATTATTGTCCATATGGGTTCTCCGGAGGCATTCAAAGGTTATTGGAATAAACCAGAAATTACGAAGAAAAGTGTAAAAAATGATTGGTACTATACCGGTGATTTGGGGTATAAGGATAAATCTGGAGATATTTACATTGTTGGTCGCGTGGATGAAATGATTCTACATGCTGGTGAGAATATTTTTCCTATCGAGGTTGAGAACATTTTATTAGAACATCCAGAGGTAAAAGAAGTAATGATTGTTGGGGAAGAGGATGAACGCTGGGGACAAGTTGTTGTCGCCTATATTGTTCCAAATGATGAATTGTTAACAGCAGAAGAACTGGACATTTTTTGTAAATCTCATCCAAGCTTATCTAATTATAAACGGCCAAGAAGGTATATTTTTAAATCATCCTTACCGAAAACTATATCTGGAAAACTTTTTCGTAAACAAGTAAACTTTTAAAAACTTGGGTTTTAGATAACTGAAGTTTAGAGAAAAAAGGGGGAAACGATTTGCCGGACATCTTAATCGTTGACGATGAATTTGAGAGTAGAATCGTTGTGACGGATTACCTTTCGACGAGTAGCATTGGTTATTATACGGTACATGAGGCGGTTACCCTTGAAAAAGGGGAGCTATTATTAAAAAAAATAAAGCCTAGTATTTTATTTCTGGAAGTTTCCTTGCCAGATGGGAATGGAATGGAATTAGGACAAAAAGCATTGGAATTGAACCCCGATATTAGTGTTATTATTTTGACTTATTTAAAGGAATTTGACCTAGTCCTTCGTAGTATAAATCTTGGATTTGTAGGATATTTATTAAAACCTTTTTCTAAAACAGAAGTTCATAAACTTACAGAAAGAATCCATATTCATAGTCTTTCTACAGAATCAAAAGACCTTTTTCATAAAGAGAATAAGAAAAAACAACACCCCGATTTAGCGAATCCAATACAGACGGCTTTACAGTTTATACAAAACTGTTATAAAGAACAAATTACCATAAATGAAGTTGCCCAGTCGGTTTATTTAAGCACTTCTCATTTCAGTCGTTCCTTTAAAGATGAAATGGGGGTAACGTTTGTTGATTATTTAATGACCTATCGAATTGATCAATCTAAATCGTTATTAAAAATGACGACCCTGCCAATAGAAGTGATTGCGAATCAAGTAGGATTTACCAGTGGTGCGTATTTTTCTACTGCTTTTAGAAAGAAAGAAGGATGCACACCTTCCGAATATCGATCATTATTTGTATCAAAATAAAAAATGAATCCGAATACAGGATTCATTTTTTATTTTATTATTTGACAATTTGGAGGAAAATTAAAAACAGAATAAGCGGAATTTTATAACCCAAATTTAATTTAAACTATTATATTCTTAACCAACTAGTAAAATGTAAGTAAAACATATTGAAACCTGTACTAAATAAAAAAATTCTTGCTGCGATTATCGCTAAAGAAGGTTTATCTTATCGCCAGATTGATGCAAAAGCATCATCTTAGAAGATGGAACAATACTCGAAGTTCTAAGTGATGGATGTATTGAGGGAGATTTATCGGTAGATACAAAAGATGTCTTTCAAACGAAGAAGCCGATTTTACTATTTAGCAATTTGAAAAATGAAAATGGAAAAAGCAGAATTTTATAACTCTTATTAATTTAAACTATTATAATCATAAGTAACCGAAAAAACATGATGAGGATTGGAACAGAATCGAGGCGAAGGAAATGCTAGTAAAACATATAGAAACCTGTATTAAACAAAATAAAAAAGCAATTCTTGCAACGATCATTGCTAAAGAAGGTTCATCTTATCGCCAGGTTGGTGCAAAAAGCATTATCTTAGAAGATGGAACAATACACGGAGTTCTTAGTGGTGGGTGTATTGAGGAAGATTTAACAGAACATGGAAAAGATGTCTTTCTTACAAAGAAGCCAAAACAGATCTTCTATGATTTAAGAAATGATGAGGACACTCCGTGGGGGATGGGTGTTGGATGTAACGGAGCTATAACGATTTGGCTAGGATTGATTGATCCAGTAGGTAATCGCGTTGAAGCAGTCAAAATATTGGAAGCGCTCAATAAACAGTATGACGGGATTGATTCATTTTACGTTGGAACGGTACTTTCTTCCTATAATGAAGAAATTCTTCCACTAAATACATTTCTTACATTAGAAAACGTGCATTCTGAGAAGAAAGGAATCCTTGAAAACTTCCATTATTTCACTAATGGGAAATTAGTGAATACGACAATCTTTATAGAAAAGATTAAACCAATTCCAAATGTCGTGATTTTCGGAGCAGGCCAAGATGCACAAACAGTTGTTGAGCAAATTAAACAATTGCATTGGCAAGTTACCGTCGTTGATCACAGACCTGGATACTTAGTAGAGGCAAATTTCCCAAATGCTGATCAACTTTACTTGGTAAAACATGGGGAATTTCCAAATTCAATCTTATTTAATTGTAATACTTATGTCGTGTTAATGACCCATCATTTTGAAAATGATTTAAATTACTTAAAAGGATTAATGAAAGAAAATATTCCTTATATTGGACTTTTAGGTCCCAGAAAGCGCTATATGCAGTTGAAGGAACGGTTAGAGAAGGAAGGGGTAACGATTTTGGAAGAAGTAGATAACAATATTTACACTCCAATCGGATTAGACATTGGATCGGAGACGCCGGAAGAAATAGCTTTAAGTATCGCCGCAGAAATTATGTCTCACAGAAATATGGCAAGTAGTAGTTCCTTGAGATATAAAGAAAGCCCAATCCATAGTTAATGAAAATAAAGGAGGAAATAGATTGTCATATATAGGTAAGTCTGTAAGAAGGGTTGAAGACGAACGCTTGGTTTCAGGAGAAGGGACATACATTGATGATTTATCTCCACTACCGAATATACAGTATGCCGCCATTCTACGTAGCCCACATGCTCATGCCATTATCAAGAAAATTGATGTAGAAGAGGCAAGGAAAATACCAGGAGTCATCGGTGTGGTTGATGGCAGGCAAGTTAAACAATTAACGAAGGCGCTCCCAGTAGGTGTGAATGCGCCTCAAGAATATTATCCGATTGCTATTGATAAAGTTCGTTATGTTGGAGAACCGGTTGCCGTGGTCGTTGCGGAAAACAGATATATTGCAGAAGATGCGGTAGGAAAAATAAAGGTAGAGTATGAACCGCTTAAAACTGTTGTCCATATTTTAGATGCACTTTCAGAAGATTCCATACCGTTACATGAAAAGGTTGGAAGTAATATCGTGAATGATCGTCATTTTGATTATGGCAATGTTGATCAAGCATTTGAAGATGCAAATCATATCATTAAAAGGAAGTTTGAATTCCCAAAAATAAACGCAACTCCAGTTGAAAATTACGGGGTTATTGCCAACTATACAAGAAGCGAAGGAACCTATTCGATTTGGTCTAACTTCCATGGTCCATTTACCCTTCATTCTGTTATGAAGGCAGCTCTAAATGTCCCAAGTAACCAACTTCGGATTATTACCCCGAAAGACATTGGAGGAAGTTATGGAATTAAGTCGGGTGTTTATCCATACATGGTTCTTATAGCGGTTGTTTCAAGAATTGTCGGTGTTCCAGTGAAATGGATAGAAGATAGACAGGAACATTTGATGGCAAGTTCCAGTGGTACGGATCGTGTCACATGGATTGAAGCAGCAGTGAAAAATGATGGAACAATTTTAGGTCTGAAGATGAAGTATGCCGATAATGTTGGTGCTTATATCCGTGCACCAGAACCAGCATCACTATATCGTAACCATTCCAATATTACTGGTGCTTATCGAATTCAAAATATCCAATTAGAAGCAATTGCAGTTACTACGAATAAGTCGCCGACAGGACTCATTCGAGGATATGGCGGTCCACAGCATTATTTCCCGCTAGAGCGAATGATGCAAATTATTTCCGAAGAGTTAAATATCGATGTTGTTGAAGTGGTGGAAAGAAACTTAATTCAAAAGGATGAATTTCCATACGTAACTGCTTCAGGTGGTATGTATGATAGTGGAGACTATCACAAAGCATTGAAATTAGCGATGGGTTCTATTAATTATAAAGATTTTAGGGAAAAGCAAAAGGAAGGTTGGAAACAAGGGAAATATTTAGGTATTGGTTTTGCTAGTATCGTAGAACCGTCTGGATCGAATATGGGCTATGTCACTTTGGCTTTAACGCCTCAAGAAAGGGCAAAAGGACTTCCGAAATCCGGAGCGGCAGAGGGTGCGACCATATCAATTGATCCAATGGGCGGTATCACTGTTCGGATTAGTACAGTACCTACAGGACAAGGACATGAAACGGTTGCAGCACAAATTGTTGCGGATACTCTTGGGATTGAGCCAACCACGGTAAAAGTAATCGCAGAGCTTGATACCTCAACAAGCCCTTGGACAGTGGCATCGGGAAGTTATTCTAGTCGTTTTGCTCCAATTGGTTCAAGTGCCATTTATTTAGCAACACATAAAGTGAGAACAAAACTGTTAAAAATTGCAGCAAAGCAGTTAGAAACAGATGTTGAAGAATTAGCAATGGAAAATGGAAAAGTATATAAAGAAACGAATCCGGAGGTTAGTATTTCTCTGAAACGACTAATCGGCACAACACATTGGAATCCGGAAGTGCTACCAGATGGTCTAGAACCTGGACTTCATGAATCCGCCTTTTATTCCTTGTCAACGGCTAAGGCACCAACGGAATTAGATACGGTGAATGGATCTGTCACCTACGGTTTTGTTTTTGATGCCGTGCAGGTGGAAGTAGATATTAATACTGGAGAAGTAAAAATATTAGACTATTTCACGGTTCATGATGCCGGTAAACTTTTAAACCCTAAAATTGCAAATGGACAGATTCTTGGAGGACTTGTTCATGGTCTAGGAGCAGCACTCTATGAAAATCTAGTCTATGACAAAAATGGTCAGTTACTAACTGGAAGTTTCATGGATTATCTCGTTCCAACAGCAACGGAAATACCAAATATTACAATTAAACATATTGAAACACCGTCACCACTAACACCTCTTGGTGCGAAGGGTCTTGGAGAAGGAAATACAATGAGTGCACCAGCAGTTATTGCTAATGCTGTTACCGATGCACTAAAACCACTAGGGGTTACGATTGAACAGTTACCACTATCACCAAATTATATTTGGAATGAAATTCACAAGAAGAAAACAGTAGAAGTCTAGAATAGGAGGATTTTCAATGAATGGTAAAGGAAGTATTAAATTACAAGGAAATAGAGAAACAGTTTTCACAAGCTTATTAAACCCAGAAGTATTAAAAAATTGCATTATGGGTTGTAAAGAACTGATTCAACAAGAAGAAAATGTATACCAAGTAGACCTATCCGTTGGGGTCGCAGCGGTTAAAGGAAAATACGATGCAACGATTCGTTTAGCAGACGTCAATGCTCCAGAAAGCTATCGATTAATTGTTCATGGTGAAGGTGGACCGGGATTTGTTGATGCGGAAGCAGAAATACAATTAGTTGATGTTGATGATAATAAAACGGAATTAAAATATACCTACGAAGCCGAAGTCGGTGGAAAAGTAGCTTCTATTGGTCAACGGATGTTAGGTGGGGTAGCAAAGTTAATCATAAACGATTTCTTTAAGAAAGTAAAAAAAGAATTAGAAAAAGTGAATACCTTGGAAGGAGAACTTCGATAATGAAACCAGCATCCTTTTTCTATTTATGTCCATCGACGTTAGAAGAAACGATGGATCTATTAACAGAGTATGGAGATGAAGGGAAAATTATTGCCGGTGGTCAAAGCTTTGTTCCCATTTTAAATATGCGTATGTCAGAACCCGAATATTTAATTGACATTCATCAACTTAATGAACTAGAAGGAATTCGCTTGGAAGACAATATCATAAAAATTGGTGCACTGACAACCCAACGGATTTTAGAGAAACATGTGTTGATTAAAGAACATCTTCCAGTTCTTGAAGAAGCAGTTAAATTTATTGGTCATGTTCAAACAAGGAATCGGGGAACCGTTGGTGGTAGTGTGGCACATGCAGATCCAAGTGGGGAACTGCCACTATCCTTCCTTGCACTAAATGCACAAATTATCGTACAAAGTGCTAGTGATACGAGAACAGCGGATATTAATGAATTTTTCTTAACGTATTTAACAACAGACATGATGCCTGATGAGATCTTAACAGAAATTCATGTGCCAATCCATCAGCCAAAAGGTTATGCATTTGAAGAATTAAGTAGAAGACATGGTGATTTTGCATTAGTTTCAGTTGTTTGCCTTTTATCTACAGATGATGACGCAAAAATTGATTCTGTACGTCTTGCTGTAGGCGGAATTGATGCAGTTCCTATTTTAGCTGAAGAAGCAATGGATTTTCTTATAGGAAAAGAACTTACTGAGAAGGTGTTAGAAGAGGCGGCAGATTTAGCGATCGAAAACGCTGATCCAGATGAAGATTTGCATGCATCTGTCGATTATCGCATCCATCTAGCGAAGACATTAACGAAAAAGGCAATACAGAAAGCATACAACAGGGAGAGAGGAGAAGAATAATGGTTAAAGTTGCTCAGGATCAAAAAATCAAAGTTTCCTTAACAATCAATGGGATAGTAGTAGGAAAATATGTAGAACCACGAAAACTACTTAGTGATTTTATTCGTGAAGACCTAGCACTTACAGGCACACATGTGGGATGTGAACATGGTGTCTGTGGCTCTTGCACCATCCTATTCAATAAATCTGCAGTAAGAAGTTGTCTTATGTTTGCTGCACAAGCAAATGATTCAGAAATAAAAACTATCGAGGGTCTATTTGAGAATGGAGAAATGAGTCCATTACAAGAGGCATTTATTGAATCACATGGCTTACAATGTGGATTCTGTACACCAGGAATTTTAATGTCAGCTTATGAAATGTTACAAAGTGATACAAGACCATCAAGAGAAGAAATAAAAGAAGTACTCTCAGGGCATCTATGCCGTTGCACAGGATATGAAGGAATCATCGAGGCAATTGAGAAAGCATTTGATAGAAAAATCAAGGAGTGAAAAATGTGAATCTTGGTAAGATGTTTGAGTTTTCAGTAAGTAGATTTCCCGAAAATACTGCAATTGTAGAAGAAGATAGAAGATATACTTATCGAGAATTCAATAGCCAAATCAACAAGTTAGCCGTATCCTTACAAGAACTTGGCATTGAAAAAGGAGATCGCGTTGTAATTATTTTAAAAAACCGACTAGAAACGGTTGCACTTTATTGGGCGGTTCAAAAAGTTGGTGCCGTGTTTACACCAATTAATTTTCGATTATCCACAGAGGAAGTTGCATATTGCGTAGACAATGCGGAAGCAAAGGCAGTCATTTATGAACCAATTAGTGAAGATGCTGCATTACAAGCTAACTTTACTGATAAACCAGTACTTATTAGTATTTTAGGCGCTGAGGGAGGTGACATCACATACGAGAAAATGCTCGAACAAAAGAATGAGAATTATCATGTACCACATGTTGACATGGATGATATATGTCTCATGTTATATACATCGGGAACAACCGGAAAACCAAAAGGGGTTCCACGTTCTCATATGAACGAGTATAGTGCTGCAACTGCACATATTATTCAAAATCGTTACAGTACACATGAAAGCACGATAGGTGCAATGCCACTTTATCATACAATGGGCATGCGTTCCTTAGTGTCAATGGGACTTTTGAATGGCAAGTTTGTTATGGTACCTGATTACAATACGGAAAATACGTTAGAAGTACTGGCTAAAGAACAAATTACTTGCGTTTATCTTATCCCAACGATTTTCCATGATATTGTTTATCACAAGGATTTTGATAATTATAATTTGCGTAATCTTAAAAAGATTGGCTATGCCGGTGCTGCAATGACAACTGAATTAACTGTAAAATGCTTCGAAAAATTCAAACCTGAAGTATTTGTAAATCACTATGGAAGCACAGAAGTATATACCTTCTCGATTTGTGATTACTTGGATAAAAAACCGGGTTGTGCAGGAAAACCGGGATTCCATCAAGAATTACGTTTGGTTACACCAGATCCTGAAGGAAATGCAGATCCAAGTGATTTAGTTTCTGTAGGTGAACCAGGGGAAATTATTGTCAATATCGATTCGTTGGAGTCATTCAAAGGCTATTGGAAACGACCAGATGCTAATAAAAAAGCGATTAACTCAGGTTGGTACTTCACTGGTGATATGGGGGTTCTTGATGAAGATGGGGACTTAAATGTTGTTGGTAGGGTCGATGACATGATTATCTCAGGCGGTGAAAATATCCATCCATTAGAGGTGGAAGATGTACTTGCAGCACATCCAGATGTGTCTGAAGTAACGATTGTTGGAATTCCAGATAGCCGCTGGGGTGAAAAAGTAATTGCTTATATTGTAACCGATAACAAAGATTTAACTTCAGAGGAACTCGATGCATACTGTAAGGATTCGGATAAGCTAGCTAATTTCAAGCGACCAAAAGAGTATCGCATAGTGAACGAAATACCAAAGAGTCCAGTTGGAAAAATTTTAAGAAGAATTTTAAGAGATAATTATCAAGAGGAAATGAAGGAGAGTGTATAAAATGGTTAACAATATAGCACAAGAATGGGATCACATTTCAGTTGAAAAGAATGTGGAGGAGCAAACAGCAACAATTACGTTAGATCGTCCAGAAAAAATGAATACGCTTAGCTATATCGCACGTTCGCATTTATCGCAAATTTTTGATATTTTAAACAATGATGATGATGTAAAAGTTATACTAATTAAAGGTGCTGGAGAAAAAGCGTTTACTTCAGGAGGAAACATTGCTCAGTTTATGGAAAGACATCCAGTAGAACTGTCTGAACTGCATATTAATGTTGCTGCACCGGAACGCTCTCCAAAACCAGTTATCGCCCAACTTCAAGGGTATACATTCGGAGTGGGTTTAGAAATAGCCTTGGCGTGTGATTTCCGTGTAGCTACAGATAATACATTACTTGCATTACCAGAAATTAATCTAGGAATGATTCCAGGGAGTGGTGGTTCTCAGCGAGTAACAAAAATTGCGGGAATTGGAAGAGCAAAAGATATGATCTTGCGCGGTAGAAGAATTCCAGCTCATGAAGCATACCAATGGGGGTTAGTGACATCAGTAACCACTCCTGAAAACTTAGAAGAGGAAACAAATAAGATTGTAAAAGACTTAACATCCAAATCACCAATGACATTAAAAGTATTAAAACGAGTACTTAACACAGCACAAGATTCCTCACTAAGTACAGGAATGGAAATTGAAGGATTCGCATACGGAATGCTTCGTTCAACAGAAGATTTTAATGAAGGTGTTCAGGCATTCGGTAACAAAGTGAAACCAAACTTTAAAGGAAAATAAAGAACAAGGTTAAACAATATAAAAATGAGTAGGATAGGGGAAATCTTTTAACAATCGATTTCCCTTCCTTTGCAATAATGGGATTTTGAATTTTGGTAATTATCATGAAATGGAGGGGGCGTATGGATTCGGTTAATAAAAGTGTCTCTAATATACAGAAATATCTGAACGAAAGAACCATCAGTACTGGTGTCCTTGCCGCAATTTTTGGATGTACGGGCCCTGCATTAATCATTATTGGTGGTGCAAGAGATGCAGGTCTAACAACAGAGCAAATGTTTTCTTGGCTATTCGCCGTTTATTTTTTTGGTAGTTTAATAGGAATTTATATGGCATTGAAATATAAACAACCAATTGTTGGAGCTTATTCTATTCCTGGAGCAGTATTAGTAGC
Source organism: Oceanobacillus sp. FSL K6-0127 (assembly GCF_037983385.1). Classification (NCBI taxonomy): domain Bacteria; kingdom Bacillati; phylum Bacillota; class Bacilli; order Caryophanales; family Bacillaceae; genus Oceanobacillus; species Oceanobacillus sp. FSL K6-0127. The sequence goes on from NZ_CP150287.1 coordinate 1,383,498, forward strand.
CGCAGGATTACAGTCTTATTCATTGAATGAAATATCTGGTGCTTACTTAGCAGCTGGTATTATTGTATTAATCTTAGGACTTAGTGGGTTAATTGGGAAAATCATGAATTGGATCCCGGTTCCAATTGTGATGGCGATGATCGTTGGGGCAATGATTAAATTTGGTACCGATATGATTGTTTCCATACAAGGAGCACCATTAATTGTTGGTGGAGCAATTGTTTCCTATTTATTATCATCTCGTTTAATCCCGAAATTACCACCGATATTAATTGCTTTTATTGTTGGATGTATTTTAGCTTCATTTACTGGTCATTTTCAGATGGGAGAAATGCAAACGGGTTTATCTCTTCCGCAAATTTTGATGCCTGTGTTTAATATCGAAGCGATTATCGCCGTAGGTATACCTTTAGCCTTATTAGTAATCGGTGCAGAAAACGCACAGTCCATCGGTGTTCTAATGGCGGAAGGCTATAAACCACCAATAAATGCAATGACTATTATTAGTGGTATTGGTGGAATCGTAACATCATTCTTTGGGGGACATAATGCGAATATAGCTGGACCAATGACAGCTATTTGTGCGTCAGAAGAATCCGGGGACAAAGAAGGAAGATATGCTTCCGTTATAGTAAATGGCATTTTATTTGGTGGTTTTGGTTTAGTTGCCGGTGTTGCCGTATCATTTGTGCTTGCGTTACCAAGTGTACTAGTTGCTACAGTAGCAGGATTAGCAATGGTAGGTGTTCTAGTATCTTCATTACAAACAGCCTTCACAGGTAAAAACTTCCAAATTGGAGCATTCTTTTCATTGATTATTGCCATGTCTGGAATTAGTTTCTTTGGAGTAAGTTCTCCTTTCTGGGCTTTAATCGGTGGGGTGCTTGTTTCCTTGATTCTTGAAAGTAAGGATTTTAATGTTGGAAGAATAAGTGTTGAAAATGAAAAAGAGGAACTATCACAGACGGGTGCTTAATATTTAAAAAGCAGAATAGGAGGGAACAAAAGTGAGGAAGTTATATTTTTTCGTGTTGATATTTATTGTAATGGGCTTAAGTGCCTGTATATCAAGTGCAGAAACAGGTAGTGGAGCGAGTGAAGACTCGGATGTAACTATTCGTTTGGGACATGTTACACAGACAACACACCCATATCACCTAGCAGCAGAACATTTTAAAGAAATTGTAGAATCAGAATCAAATGGTTCGATAAAGGTTGAAATTTTTCCATCACGTCAATTAGGTGGAGATATTGACATGCTTGAGATGCTACAAAACGGATCGCTTGAAGCTGGATTCATTTCTTCTTCTGTTTTCAGTGGTTCAACCCCCGTTATGGATGGCTTACAAATCCCATTTTTGTTAGATAGTTACGAGATATTTGGTCAAGCGATTCAAACAGAGACCGCACAAAAAATGTTAGATCGATTAGAAGAAATTAATTTAAAGGGACTTGGAATTAACGAAAGTGGCATGAGGCAATTAGGTTCTAATGTTGAAGTTGTTAAGTCACCAGAAAATCTAGAGGACTTAAGTATCCGTGTAGCTGAAAGCCCTTTAATGCAAGACATCTTTATGGAACTAGGGGCAGCGCCAACATCGATGGCATATGGCGAAATTTACTCTGCACTTCAAACCGGAGTAATTAACGCGCATGAATCAGATTTATCTGCTTATGTTGCTGAAAACTTTTATGAAGTGACAGACTATATAACGCTTACAAACCATTTCCCATGGCCAAATATTAACGTAATGAATCTAGACTTTTTTAATAGTTTATCAGCAGAACAACAAAAGATACTTGTAGATGCAGGGAAAGAAACACAATCTTGGATTGTTGAACGGTTAGTTGAAATTGACAAAGAAATGTTACAAGAATTAGAAAGTAATAATGTGTATATCGAAAAGATTGATAACATCACTCCGTTCAGAGAAAAGGTTCAACCAGTATATGACAAATATGCGGAGAAAGATCCACTAATTAAAGAATTTATAGAAGTAGTAGAAGAAGTAAAGAATCAGCATTAGTAGATTCGGGGGAGAGCTTTTGGACATGGTTATTAATTTCATTTATAAACTATCAAAAATTTTATTAGCAGCCCTCATTGGTGCAATGACAATTGTTATCATTGCCCAAGTGTTAAGTAGGGGACTATTGAACAATTCAATTTTTTGGGCCGAGGAGTTCTCTCGATATTGCTTTATCTGGGCTACATTTATCGGTGCAAGTGTAGCTTATAAAAGTGGCGAAATGGTAGCCTTGGATTTAATTGTTAATAAAATCTCAATTAAATTTAAATGGCTTTATTTTACAATGATAGAGTTATTCGTACTATTATTCTCCTTGGTTGTTTTAAATTACGGAATACAGCAAACATTTTCCCCGAGCATTATGAATCAGGTTTCACCGGCGATCCAACTTCCAATGTATATCGTTTATTTATCAATACCATTAGGATTTGGATTGATTTGTATCTATGCTATCAATTCTATTATTCATCTAATACGATTTAGAGAGAAGGGATTAAAATGATTAGTATTCTACTTATTGTTGTATTTTTTCTCTTATTATTTTTAGGAATACCAATTGCTATTGTCCTAGGAATAACTAGTTTAACCCAGATATTTATCGGTGGGAATTCCTCTATGTTGGCTAGTATGGCGCAAACTATGTTAACAGCTGCTAATAATTTTAGCCTAATGGCTATCCCATTCTTTGTATTAGTCGGTGAATTAATGAACCATGGTGGTATTACAAAGCGGTTGACTGATTTTTCAAGATCATTCGTTGCACATTTTAAAGGGGGATTAGCATATGTAAACATTCTAGTTAGTATGTTCTTATCGGCAATCGTAGGATCTGCTAATGCTGTTGCTGCAATTCAAAGTACATCATGGGTACCGGAAATGAAAAAAGACGGATATAGTAATGAGTATTCCTCGGCTATTACAGCGGCATCTTCCATTATGGGACCAATAATCCCACCAAGTATGGTGTTTATTCTATATGGTGTAACAGCTAGCGCTTCAATTGGCGCTCTATTTTTAGCTGGAATTATTCCAGGACTTTTACTAGCTGTTGCTTTTATGGTACTCGCATTTTTTTACGCTAGAAAAAACAATTTTCCTATAATGGAAAAAGCAAGTTGGGGAAAACGTAATAAAGCATTTCTTAGTGCTATACCTGCTATCATCATCCCCATTTTTATTATTGGTGGAATTGTTTCTGGATTTTTTACGGCAACAGAAGCTGGGGCAATTGGTAGTTTGGTTTCATTTCTAGTTGGGATGTTTATTTACCGTCAACTCAAATGGAAAAACTTATATAACATTTTCCTAAGAACTGGTATCATTACGGCTACTATTATGATTATTGTTGCAACGTCGAATATTTTTGGATTGAGTTTGACTTTGGAAAGAATCCCACAACTTGTTGCAGAAGGAATCCTTTCAATCTCTACTAATCCATTAATCGTTCTATTGTTAATAAATATACTACTTTTCATTATCGGAATGTTTCTAGAAACACTAGCGGCAATCATTATTATAGTACCTGTATTAATTCCAGTAGTTTCCCAACTTGGAATCGATCCAGTCCACTTTGGAGTTATTGTGTCCTTAAACCTAGTTATTGGTTTAATTACACCACCAGTAGGTGTTGCTTTATTTGTAACCTCGGGTATAACGAAGGTTTCTGTTTCTAATTTAAGTAAGGCAATCTTACCTTTTATAGCTGCAGCAGTTGTTATTTTATTCATCATTACCTATATTCCAGAGTTGGTACTTTGGATTCCTAATTTATTTTTAACTAGTTAGGAATAGTTCATCAGGAGGAGAGAATAATGAGAAGAATTATTATAGCAATATCGGGAGCAAGTGGTGCAATTTACGGAATACGATTACTCGAGGTATTGAAAAAATTAGAAATAGAAACACATGCGATTATAAGTCCTTCCGCTTTTAAGACGATTGGGTATGAAACATTTTATACGATAGAGGAAGTAAAAGCAATGTGTGATTACTTATATGATTCAAAAGACATTGGTGCAACGATTTCTAGTGGTTCTTATCCAGTAGAAGGAATGATCGTTGCTCCATGTTCGATTAAATCGTTAGCATCTATTGCAAATAGTTTAAATGACAACTTATTAACAAGGGCAGCAGATGTTACGTTAAAAGAAAGAAGAAAGCTAGTGTTAATGCTAAGAGAAACTCCATTTCACTTGGGGCATATTAACCACATGAAGACCGTTACGGAGATTGGTGGGATCATCTTACCACCAGTTCCAAGTTTCTATCACAAACCGAAATCAATTGATGATATCGTGAATCAAAGCGTTGGTAAGGCATTAGATCAATTCGGCATTGATGCTAAATTATTTGAACGCTGGTCCGGATTAGAAAATGATAAAGAAAGGGTGGGTGTTTAATGTTATTGACTGATGTTCAAGGGGAAAATTTTATCAATGGTAAATGGGAAGTTTCTAAAACCGGCGAAGTATTAAAATCCATTAATCCTGCTACAAATGAAGTAATTGGAACAGCACAAAAATCATCACTTCAAGATATTCGTTTTGCAATTGAAACAGCATATGAGGCTTTTCAAGTTAGTCCATGGCGATTGGAATCATCTTTACGCTCTAATGCATTAATGGCCTGGGCAAATAAAATGATAGAAGGAAAGGAATACCTTGCTACTTTACTAACAAAAGAAAATGGAAAATCAATTCAAGAATCAAGAAAAGAATTGGCGGCATGTATTGATACGATAAAATACTTTGCTGGAATGGCAAGAAGTATTTTTGGTAGAACTATTAATCTCTCAGAAAAATCGTTTGGCCTAATCGATAAGCAACCAATTGGGGTTGTGGGAATTATTTCTCCGTGGAACTGGCCAGCATTGCTAATGATTCGTGAAGTTGCTCCTGCTTTAGCAGCGGGAAATACAGTGGTGATTAAACCAGCAAGTCAAACACCTCTTATTAGTATTGCATTGATTGGTTTGATAGATAAAATCAGTGAGTTTCCATCCGGTGTTGCGAATATCGTATCTGGCCCCGGAGCACTAATTGGTAATGAAATAGCTGTGAATCCACATGTTGGTGCCATTAGTTTTACAGGAGATACCTCCACTGGAAAGAATTTAATGAAAGTAGCTTCTGAGAAAGTGAAAAAATTAGCTCTTGAATTAGGTGGAAAGTCACCACATGTTGTGTTTCCTGATGCAAATTTAGAAAAGGCGATTCCAATCATTAATAGCTCGATGTTCAGTACTTCAGGGCAAATGTGTTTTGCTGGTACTCGAGTGATTGTCCATAACTCCATTCATGATGAATTAGTGGAATTACTAAAACAAGAAGCAGAGAATTTGAAGGTTGGTAATGGATTAGAGGAATCGGTTGATATGGGTCCAGTTATTTCGAAGAAGCAATTCAATGAAGTGATGGGATATATCAAATACGGTAAGGAAAATTGTCGGTTGGTAACTGGAGGAAATCAAATAAAAGGTGGAGTATTTGATAACGGCTTTTATATTGAACCAACTATATTTACGGATGTATCAATCGAGTCAAAACTAGCCCAAGATGAGATATTTGGACCAGTATTAGTAATTCAAACGTTTAAAGATGAAGAAGAAGCGATTCAAATTGCCAACGGAACAAGTTTTGGTTTAGCTGCAGGTGTATGGACAAAAGATATTGACCGTGCAATGAGAGTTTCGAAAAAAATAGACGCAGGAACTGTTTGGATTAATACGTACAATAAAAATTATCCACAAACAGAATTTGGTGGTTACAAAGAAAGTGGATTAGGAAGAACAAGAGGTATAGAAGGTTTATTAGGATATACCGAGACAAAACATATCAATGTTGAATTTGATTAATAATTTACAAAGAGGATGGAGTTGAATGAACAATGGATAATAGTTTTGAATTTCAATTGCCGACAAAGGTGATGTTCGGTTATGGAAAGAGTGCCGAATTACCTCAAGTACTTGAACAGATGAATGTTAACAATCTATTCATTGTTACTGACAAAGGTATTGTTCAAGCTGGAATTCTTGAGTCGATTGTGAAGCAATTAAAAGGGAAATTTTCTTGTTATATATTCGATGAAGTTGAGCCAGATCCAAGTACCGATACAGTAAATCAGGCAACAGAAATTTATAAACAAATGGAAAGTGACGCGATTGTCGCTATTGGTGGAGGAAGTCCGATTGATACGGCAAAGGGAATTCGCACAGTTGTTAGCAATGATGGGAAAATAGAAGATTATGCTGGAGTGAATCTAGTAAAAAATAAACCGAAAACCCCACTTGTAGCATTGCCGACAACTTCGGGAACTGGTAGTGAAGTAACAATGTTTACGGTACTCTCGGATAGGAAAGAAAAAAGGAAAGTGACTGTTTCAAGTCCTTATATCGCTACTGATGTTGCAATTGTTGATCCAAAATTAACTATGAGTGTGCCGGCGCATTTTACGGCAGCATCCGGATATGATGCATTAGCGCATGCTTTTGAAACTTTTATATCAAGAATCTCTCAACCTCCAAGTGAAGCGATGGCACTTTCTGCAATAAAAATGATAAACCAAAATCTTCGTTCTGTCGTTTTTAACGGAGAGAATAAAGAAGCTAGAATTAAAATGTCGGAAGCTAGCCTTCTTGCTGGACTGGCGTTTAATCAATCTTATTTAGGATTGGCACATGCTATCGGTAGTTCGGTAAGTGGTCATGCGAATGTAAGCCATGGCGTTGCAATTGGTTTACTATTACCAGCTGTTGTGGATTTTAATAGAGTGTCTCAGATTGAAAAGTATAACCAATTATATACTTATTTGAATGGAACACATTCATTATCCGCGATAGATGCATCGAAGTTATTTGTAAAAGTAGTAGGGGAATTACGTAATGATATTGGTTTACCACAAAAACTTCGTGAGGTAAATGTAGACAAAGAATTACTAGAAGATATTTCAATAGATGCCTTGAAGAGTGGTATGTGGCAATTTAACCCGAGAAGAGCATCCGAGGAAGAGGTTTTGCAAATACTTAAAAATATATATTAATAGGCAAATGCAAAGTAACAAAGTTTTTATTAATTTGCTATTACAATTATATAAGTAAGAAAATTATGAGGAGGATAGCAATGAATAACAGTACAACATTAAGAGACTGGATATATTATTTAAAAGAAAAAGATGAATTAGCAACTATAAAAAAAGAAGTGTCAGTTGAATACGAGATTGCCGCAGTTACCAAAAAATTAGATGGGGAAAAAGCAGTGTTTTTTACGAAGGTAAAAAATTATGACATGCCGGTGATTGCAGGAACTGCAAGTACACGGGAACAATTTGCGAATGCTATAAATATTAAACAGGACGAGTTAAATGGGAAATTTTTAGATGCTCTTGATAATCCACTACCATTTGAAGTTGTGGATAGTATGGATGCACCGACTCATGAGAATTTCATAGAGAAAGCGGACATTGATTTGTTAAAACAGTTTCCAATCCCGATTCATCATGAGAAAGATTCAGGAAGCTATATTACAGCAGGTCTTGCCATTGCAAAAGACAAGACTACTGGAAAACAAAATGTATCGATCCACCGGTTACAAGTAAGTGGAAAAGACCGTTTAGGTGCCTTAATTCTCCCACGTCATCTATACAACTTTTACAAAAACCAAGAGGATACTGGGAAAGGTTTAGACGTTGCTATTGTTATTGGTGTAGATCCGGTTACCATTCTTGGCTCTCAAGCGATTGCGCCACTTGGTCAAGACGAATTAGAAATCTCCGGCGCATTAAAAGGTTATCCCGAAAAGGTAGTGAAATGTAAAACGATTGATGTCTATGTTCCTGCCCATGCGGAAATTGTTTTAGAAGGGAAAATATTACCGAGGGTTAGAGAAGAGGAAGGACCTTTTGGGGAATTTCCAAAGTATTATGGGCCGAAAAGTAAAAAAGAAGTGATTGAAATTAATGCGATTACCCATCGAAATAATCCAATCTTCCAAACGATTCTAGCGGCAAGTTATGAACATTTCTATTTAGGAGGGATTCCGAGGGAGGCAAGTATCCTAACTAAACTAAGGGAAACAGTTCCCACAGTAAAAGATGTTCATTTGACATTGGGTGGAACATGTCGTTATCATTTAGTCGTTTCTATGAAAAAGAGAAATGAAGGAGAAGCAAAAAACGTTATCCTAGCTGCATTTGCTGCTCATTATGATGTGAAACATGTAGTTGTTGTAGATGAAGAAGTGGATATTTTTAATATGGAAGATGTAGAGTGGGCCGTGGCTACGAGGTTTCAAGCCGATAAGGATTTTGTTGTTGTTCATGATGCACTGGGATCCAAATTAGATCCATCAACTGAGAACGGTGTGGGTTCAAAAGTTGGTTTTGACTGTACGGTACCTTTAAATGCTGAACCAATGCAATATGAAAAAATACGAATTCCTGGCTTGGAAGAAATTAATATAAATGATTACAGCGAATAATTTCCCGATTATTTGATATTTTAAATCACTAGTATTGCATATAGCGATCTAAATTTACAATTCTTATTAATATTTACACAAATCAACGACATTGATATTTTAATGCTAGCGTTTTACTTTCAAATCGAAGCCAAATAAAATCTGCTTTCCTATAAGGCTGCTTTTAATCTATTAGAAATTATACATCGTTCGTCATCATCTGATTAAGGGTGCGTAATCCACATAGTTGCTATCGACTTTACTAAACGTTGCCATTTATAATGTGTTAGGTTAAGGGGCAATTTACTGGATTCAATAAACTTTATTATGAAATCCGATTGTATGAACGATTTATGATTAAAATCCCCAGTATTTTTAGAAATTGTTTTATTATTACAGTGCTAGTGATTTTAAATAAAATTCATTGGAGAAAGGCAAGGTGAAAAGTAAAATGAAAAAATATCTAATGACTATTATTAGTGTTTTAGCTTTATTGATGTTACTTGCAGGTTGCTCGGGTGGAAGCTCATCTTCTTCAGGAGAAAGTAATGGGAATTATGTACTGGCAACCTTACAAGAAGGTAGTTCCTGGTATGTGTATGGTGCAACTATGTCTAAAGTGCTTAGAGAAGATGTAGAGAATATTAATACTGTAGATGTATTACCATATTCTGGTGGGATTGGGAATGTCGAATTAGTCACGAGTGGTAAAGCTGATCTTGGTTTGACATTTAGTGTGACAAATAACTGGGGACTCAATGGAATAGTGGGTTTTGATAAAAAATATGACAATTTTAGTCTTTTGGTAGGAGGATTAGATCAGTATTATGTTGGGATTATTATGAGAAATGATTTTATGGAAAAATATAATATTGATTCCATTGCAGATTTAAAAGAGGAAGAAGTGCCAGTAAATCTATATACGTATAATACGGGAAGTCAAGGAGAATTTGCTGCAAAACAAGTGCTTGAGGCATACGGTATGACGTATAAGGAGATTGAGGAATATGGTGGTTCCATTGAACATACATCAAACGATGTGATAAAAACTGCGTTTCAGGATGGAAATGGAGATATGTTTATCCAAGTTATGACAAAAGGACACCCAGGATTCACTGAAATTGCTTTACAAACGCCGGTTACTTTTATGTCTATTGAAGATGAATATCGAGAAAAACTTGAAGAAACGGGAAACCAAAAGGCAACGTTTCCTGCTGGTCAATATAAAGGGCAGGATGAAGAGATTGAAACAATTGGATTTAATACGACGCTTGTAGCAAATAAAGATTTATCAGAGGAAACTGCTTATGAAATTACGAAGGCGATCGTAGAAAACAAAGAAAATTTAGCGCAAGGTCACCAAGGTTTAAGTGATTTTGATGCGCAAGCTGGTATCGACGAGTATTATACGGGTGGACTTCAATTACATCAAGGTGCATTAAAATACTACGAAGAACAAGGATGGAAATAATTATCAAAACTAGTATAAAGAAGGTGAAAAAGCGTGAGTAAATTCCTGAATATTCAGTCATTAATAGCGGTTTTTTGGTCAATTTTCCATTTATATACTGCTATCTTTGGAGCGTTTCCTGCATTTACACAAAGGGGGATTCATGTCTCATATGCTCTTGCATTAGCCTTTAGTATATTTTCACTTAGTAAAAAGAAAGAAGGTATCAGATGGAAGGTAATCGATGCCATTACGATAGTAACGCCACTTTTAATTGGGGGATACCTTTTAATTCACACTGATCGACTAACTTCACGTAATTGGTTTGTTGATAGTTTCACTTCCTTAGACTTATGGTTAGGGATTATATTTTCCATATTAGTATTTGAAATTTCCCGAAGGACTGTTGGGAATGTCATCACAATTCTTGCTGCCGTTTTTGTAATCTATGGGTTCATTGGTCCAAATCTTTCTGGCCTACTAGCACACAGGGGTCTAGATTTACAAGACACGGTTGACTTATTATTTTTATCACCACAGGGAATCTTCGGTGTTCCAGTAGGGGTTGCGACAGATTATGTTTTTTACTTTATTTTATTTGGGGCATTTCTAAATATTTCCGGTGGAGGACAATTGTTTAATGACCTCGCCTTTCGAATAACGAAAAATGCGAAAGGTGGTCCTGCTAAAGCTGCTGTTGTTTCTAGTGGTTTCATGGGATCGATCAGTGGTAGTGCTGTAGCTAATGTTTCTAGTACCGGAATTTTTACCATCCCATTAATGAAAAAGGCAGGTTATTCGAAGGAAGATGCTGGTGCAATTGAGGCAATTGCATCAACAGGTGGACAAATCATGCCACCAATTATGGGGGCAGCAGTCTTTATAATGGCTGAAATGATTGGTATCCCATACGTGGAGATTATGCTAGCAGCAATTATTCCAGCCGTATTATATTATCTATCTTTACTAATTATCGTTCATGTCAAAGCAAGTAAGGAAGAAATCCAAGATATTAAAGAAGAAATGGAGAAAAAGCAACAAAAAGTTCTGGGACGTCTTCATCTTTTACTTCCAATGGCATTATTGATTTCCTTAATCTTTATGGGGTTCTCCCTACAACGGGCTGCTATCTGGTCGATTATCCTGATCGTAATTGTAAGCTATTTCAGAAAAAATACGTTTATGAGTGCAAACGATATTCTAAGTGCGATGGAAGATGGAGCAAAACAATCTATCCATGTTACGATTCCGTGTGCGATTGCGGGTGTTATTGTAGGAATTATCGGGTTTTCTGGACTAGGATTAAACTTCACGGGATTAATCATGGAGTGGTCTTTAGGTAACATTATTCTTGGTGTCGTCTTAGTTGCCTTAGGATGTATCGTTCTTGGAATGGGAATGCCAACAACTTCTGCTTATATTATGGCGGCGACATTACTTGCTCCAGCACTACAAGAATTTGGAATTGAGCCTCTAGCTGCCCATATGTTTGTTCTGTTCTTCGCGGTATTATCCATGGTCACACCACCTGTTGCTTTAGCTGCCTATGCTGCAGCGGGAATAGCAGGTGCAGATGCAAATAGAACAGGGGTAAACGCGTTTATTATTGGTATTCCAGCGTTTATAATACCTTTTTCATTTGTCATAAATCCGGCTGTCCTCCTTATTGGAGATACGACGCAAATTATTATACAGGTCATCATGATTCTAATAGGTCTTATAGCGGTAAGTCTTGGGGTAGTTGGTTACTTGTTTACCGAAATGAATATTTTTATTCGGGGCCTATTATTTGTTGCGGCTGTGTTAACGATTAATCCAGAATTAATTTCAAGTGTTACCGGTACCTTTCTTTTCATTGGAACATTTGTCGTTCAGTTTATGAAATTGAGTAAACAAAGATCTTCTAGTTTCATTGAGAGTAAGGTAGCAAATAATGATTAAAAAATAGGGTTGTACTTGTATGTATAAATTATCTTTCGGCCGGGAGGGGGAATATAAAAATTTAATAAGAAAAGGCACTCTATCATAAATATATGCTAGACGGCTAATACATTTAGAAAGAGCCCTTTTCAAGGAATTTATTAAGTCTAAATCACATCAAACAATCTACAAACAGAGAAATTAATTAAAAAGAAAGCATTCGCCTATTAATGTATGAAGTATTTGCTTCTTAGTTGGGACAAGTGTTTACGAAGTTGATTGATGTAATCGTAAAAGAACAGCAATTACTGAGATGTCCGTTAGTAAGAAATGATTCGAAAGAAGTTCAATTAACATTGGGAGTCGTAAGATTTGCACATACACTAATGCACTTTAAAGGAACCATCCGGGAGGTTTATCGTTTTTCTTGAATATGTTATAGTATAATATATAAACTGAAAATTCGCGATTTTATAAAGGTAATACAATGGAAAGGGAGAGTGACATTTTTAACAGTTATAACGAAGTGATTGCTTTATACTTGACAAAAAGAAAGGAGAGATGATCCGAATGACAGTACTAACAGATAAATTTGGTCGGCCAATGAAGGATCTTCGTATCTCTGTCATCGATCGTTGTAATTTTAGGTGTACGTATTGTATGCCAAAAGAAATCTTTGGCAGAGACTTTGCGTTCATGCCTAGAGAGCAACTATTAAGCTTTGAAGAAATAGAACGTATTGCAAAGCTATTTGTAGCATTAGGCGTAAAAAAAATCCGATTAACTGGTGGGGAACCTTTACTGAGGAGAGACTTGCCTGTATTAATTGAAAAGCTGGCGCGCATCGAAGGGTTAGAGGATATTGGGCTGACAACAAATGGGTCCTTGCTTTCTCACATGGCACAAAAACTGAAAGATGCAGGTCTAAAACGTGTCAATGTAAGTTTAGATGCACTGGATGAGACGTTATTTAAATCGATTAACGATAGTGGCGTGGGTCCAGACCGTGTATTGAAAGGCATCCAAAAAGCGAAAGAAGCAGGCTTGGAAGTAAAAGTAAACATGGTCGTAAAAAAAGGAATGAATGATGGAGAAATTGTTCCAATGGCAGCCTATTTTAAGGAACAAGGAATTCAGTTAAGATATATTGAATTTATGGATGTTGGACAGTCAAATGGCTGGAACTTCAGCAAAGTGATAACGAAAAAGGAAATTTTCAAGGAGCTTTCGAAACATTTCAAAATGGAAGCTGTTGATCCTGCATACGTAGGTGAGGTAGCAAAACGTTATCGCTATAGTGGCACAAACACGGAAGTTGGGTTTATCACATCGGTATCCGAATCATTCTGTTCCAGTTGCACAAGGGCAAGGATTGCTGCAGATGGAAAAATGTACACCTGTCTGTTTGCGGGGAATGGTTTTGATTTCCGTGAACTGCTACGTTCTGAGAAAACAGATGAAGAAATAAAAGAAGAAATTAGGAACATATGGAGTAGCCGGACCGATCGATATTCAGATGAGCGGACAGCAGAATCAGCTAAACATAAGAAGAAAATTGAGATGTCTTATATAGGTGGGTAGGAGAAAAAATGATGGGAAATCGATATTCACGGCAAATACTTTTTAAACCGATTGGTGAAGCTGGGCAAGAAAAGATACAAAATAAGCATGTACTCATTTTAGGCTGTGGTGCATTGGGGTCTGCTAATGCTGAAAACCTTGTTCGTGCTGGAATAGGGAAGCTGACGATTATTGATCGAGATTATGTCGAATTAAGTAATTTACAAAGGCAGCAATTGTATACCGAAAAAGAGGTCACGGAGCAACTTCCAAAAGCAATGGCGGCTAAACAGCGCCTGCAGCAAATTAATTCTTCGGTTGTTATCGATGCTTATGTTATGGATGCCACACCAGTGACACTACTTCCTTTATTAAAAAATGTGGATATCCTAATCGATGCAACGGATAATTTTGAAACGCGATTTATCCTGAACGATTTAGCGCATAAAGAACAAATACCGTGGATTTATGGATCTTGTGTTGGAAGTACAGGCATGAGTTTTACGGTTTTGCCAGATGAGACCCCTTGCCTCGGTTGCTTAATGGATACGATGCCAGTCTCAGGAGCGACTTGTGACTCTGTTGGAATTATTTCACCAGCAGTCCAAATGGTTGTTGCCCATCAAACGGCAGAAGCCATAAAACTGCTTGTCGGTGACAACAATGCCTGCCGAACAAAGCTTGTGACATTTGATTTATGGAATAATCATTATCATATGATGAAAGTAGATCGTGCTAAAAAAGCAGATTGTCCGACATGTGGTGAAAATCCAAGCTATCCGCATTTAAACTATGAATCACGCACAAAATCGGAAGTGCTTTGTGGAAGAAATACGGTACAAATACGAACACCTCAGAAATTAAATCTAGATGAATTAGCACATCGATTGCAAAAAATCGCCCCAGTCAGACATAACCATTTTTTATTGTCATTGGAATACGAATCCTATCGTCTCGTTTTCTTCCAGGATGGCAGAACATTAATACACGGTACTGATTCGATCGAAAAAGCGAAAACAATTTACAATCAATTAGCAGGATGAAGGTGATGACACATGGTAGAAAGACGGAAACCGATTAAAGTAAATGAAGCCATTGAAAAGGTAATGGATTTTGCCCAGCATGGCAAGGGCGAATTCGTATCGATAGAGGAAAGTTATGGTCGTTTTCTTGCTGAAGATGTTATTGCAGATCACCATGTACCTCCATTTGACAGGTCTCCATATGATGGGTTTTCTGTAAAATCAGCGGACACAAAAATGGCTTCCAGTAAAAATGCTATATCATTTGAAGTCATTGGTGAAATTGGGGCAGGGAGTGTGTTTAACGAGCATGTTGGTGACAATGAAGCGGTTCGAATCATGACAGGTGCCCAAATTCCAAACGATTGTGATGCAGTAATCATGTTTGAGTCCGTGAAGGAATATATACAAGATGGAAAGGATTATTTCCAGTTAAAACGAAAATTAAATGCTGGTGACAATATTTCCTTTGCTGGTGAGGATACAACAAAAGGAACGGTGCTTGTCTCCAAAGGCACCTTTATAACCCCGGGAATTGTTGCCGTCTTAGCAACATTTGGCTATAAGAAAGTTCCGGTTAGTGTAAAACCTAAAATCGGTATTATTGCTACAGGCAGTGAATTATTAGGTGTCGATGAACCGTTAAGGCCTGGGAAAATCAGAAATAGTAATGCTTATATGGTATACGCTCAGGTTATTAGAGCGGGTGGCGAGCCAATTTATTTCGGCCAATTTAATGATGATTTTGAAACCTGCTATCATAAAGTGAAGGAAAGCCTGGAAAAGGTAGATGTTTTAATTACAACAGGCGGGGTATCCGTTGGTGACTTTGATTTCTTGCCAGCAATTTATGACCAATTAGGAGCTGCTGTTTTATTTAATAAAATTGGTATGAGGCCAGGAAGTGTGACAACAGTTGCGGAGAACGACGGGAAATTATTGTTTGGTTTATCCGGAAATCCTTCTGCCTGCTATGTTGGATTTGAGCTTTACACAAGACCAATCATTCGTACATTTTTACAGACAAAAGCAGCTTTTTTAAAGAAAGAAGTAGCCATCCTTGGCGCAGATTTTCCAAAGCCGAATCCGTTTGACCGCTTTGTTCGTGGACATTTATCCTATGAAACTGGAAGGTTAGTAGCAACCCCGGTTGGCTTAGATAAATCAAATGTTGTTACTTCCTTGGCTGAAGCAAATATTCTTATTGTACTGCCTGGAGGCACAAGAGGGTATGAAACGGGCATGGAGGTTTCTATTATTCTCTTGGAAGATCAAGAAGGTACAACGTTTGAAAATTTTACGACAGCAGATGTGAATTCAAGAAGGAGCCAGCGCACCTATGAATGAATTATTTGAGATTGTTGAAGAACCTATTGAAGTAGAAGCTGTAATAAAAAAAGTAGAGCGCAGAGAAGCAGGCGCTATCACCACATTTATTGGAACTGTCAGAGAATGGACAAGAGGAAGAAGAACGGTTTATTTGAAGTATCAAGCCTACGTTCCGATGGCGGTAAAAATGCTTGCTAAAATTGGAGAGGAAATAAATGAGAAGTGGCCAAATACAGAAGTAGCTATTTCACACCGAATTGGGCATTTAGATATTTCGGATATCGCGGTTGTTATCGCTGTTTCCTCACCACATCGCAAAGCTGCTTATGAAGCGAATGAATATGCAATTGAAAGAATTAAACAGATCGTTCCGATTTGGAAAAAAGAACATTGGGAAGATGGCGAGACCTGGATTGGTGATCAATTGGAAAAGGTTCCTTATCCCAATGGAAAACCAGATGTAAAGGATGAGAAGCATGATTAAGATTCTATTATTTGCCCATTTACAAGAAAAGGCAGGAAGCGATCAATTAACGATAGACAAAGAGCAAACGACGATTCGTGATTTAAAAAATATCCTTAAAGAGACGTATCAGCTTATTGAATTAGATCAAGTCATGACAGCAGTGAATGAAGAATATGTAATGGATGATGAAATTGCTAAAGCTGGTGATACGGTTGCTTTTATTCCACCAGTAAGTGGTGGGTAATAGAAAATACAGCATAAATGGTGAAGGAGAAACATGAATGGAAATCATTCAAATCGTTGGCTTTAAAAATAGTGGAAAAACGACACTCGCTTCCAAAATGATAGCGATGTTAAGTGAATCGGGGCATACTGTGGCATCTCTTAAACACCATGGTCATGGTGGTGCTCCGATCGGATTAGAAAATACGGACAGCGCAAAACATAAGCAAGCAGGTGCTGTCATCTCAGGGGTTGAAGGGGAAGGAATCTTACAGCTTTCAGCTGCATCTTGGGATGTTGAACAATTAATCGCTATTTATCAACTGATGGGTGTCGATGTGCTTGTTATGGAAGGTTTTAAAAAAGAACCTTTTCCAAAAGTAGTTCTTATTAATCGAGAAGAAGATTTTTCGTTGCTGGAACAAGTAAAAAATATCCAAGCAGTAATCACCTCCTTATCATTCGACACCCCGGTGATGTATCCTGTTTTTAAAACGTCGAAGATAGATGAATTTTATGAATGGATGAAACGAAATTTTTTAAAAAGTTAGGATAAGGATATCTAAATTCTTGTGTTCTAGATCGTTTTCAAGGGCTAGAGTATGACAGAGGGTTAGAAATCACCCGAGAAACAAGCAGTCAGGGTAGATAAGAGTGAAAAGTACAAGCGATCAACCGAGAGAGCTTACCACGATGGGAAGAAAAAGGCTGCGAAAGATAATCATCATTTTAGAGAAAAAATCCCTCATCTACAAGATGAAGGACTAAGAGCATCATAGCTTAATTAGAGCAAGGTTTACTTGCCATATTCAAGCTGCAAAGCTGAGATATTAAAATATTTCCTAATTAATATTGCATATATCAACCGGACAATTTTCACATCCAATTTGTTCGCGTAAATAGTCAATATCCTTAATGAGTATTTTGCCAGACTTATCAATGGAAATGACGTTGAGCTTTCTAAGTTCGACAAGCATACGATTGACACTTTCTCTCGTGGCTGCAATAAACTTAGCCAATTCTTGATTTGTTAAGGTTAAATTAATTAAAATGCCATCAACCTGCTTCGTTCCGTAGCTATTGGATAAACGGATGAGTGTCGAATACAGTGCACCTTTTTTTCCATTTAACAATAAATCTCTTATTTTAGACTGGAATTTACGCATGTGGTTACTCGTCCATTTCATAAATTCAAAGGTTAGTTGGCTATTCGTCATTAAAGCTTTTTCCAGTTGATTTTTATTAATAACAAATACTTCTCCAGCTTGTAAAACCTTTGCGCTAAGTAAATATTTGGGATGATCACTAAACAGAGTTAACTCACCAATGATATCGTTATCCTTACAAATTCTTAAAATCATTTCTTTTCCATCTGCTGTTAATTTAGAAATTTGTACAAGTCCTGATTTAATAATATAAATATCATGTGCATCTGCACCTTCGTGAAATAGGAAGGTGTCTTGATTCATTTCTTTAAGCGTACTGATTGAATCCATCAATGTTCTCAGTTCAGGAGAGATCGTATCTTCGTTCTGACGTGCACTTAATAATAAACTTGTTCGCATATCAGTAGCCTCCTTGTTGAATGCAAACCATATCATATCTATTTTACCATTAGAGATGATGTAAGCGTGGTTACAACATTGTGAAATTTGTACAAACTTCTATTGCAAAGGAGTTTTTAATGTGAATGAAAAAATAGCAGGCATTATATTAGCAGGTGGAAAGTCGATGAGGTTTGGGCAACCAAAGGCCTTTGCGACGAAGGATGGAAAAGCATTCTATCAACATTCAATGGATGCTTTAACCCCAATAGTGGAAAAAATGGTTATGGTGACAAGTCCTGAACTGAAGCATCGTTTCCAGTCCAGTGAAACAAAAATGACGATTATTCAGGATAGGGAGGAATATCAGGGACATGGACCATTAGCAGGTATTTTGACTGCTATGGAACAAATGAAAGCCGAATGGTATCTTGTTATTCCGATTGATGTTCCGTTTATGAATCAATCTATATTTAGAACACTAATGAAGCATATGGATCAAGACGTTGACGCTATTATCCCAATCGCTAAAGGAAAACTCCAGCCCCTGATTGCAATTTATCGTAATTCAATCAAGGGATTAATCAAGTACCAATTAGACCACGAGCATCGCTCATTAAGAAAGCTTTTGGATAAATGCAATGTAAAGTATGTAGATATGGAAGAAGAACAGTCTTTTATAAATATTAATCATCAGGCAGATTATCAAAAATGGGTAAAAAAGCAAGAGGATAAATAAATAGGGAAGTGAGCGGAATGTTAGTGAATCATAAAAAAGATGCTGCACACAATATTTCGATTGCAGTTATTACAGTCAGTGATACACGAACAAAGGATACAGATAAAAGCGGCAAAAAGATTATGGAACTATTAAAGGAAGCAAACCATCAAGTTGCTTTGTATAAAATCATCCCGGATGAGCGGGAGCAAATTCGTATGACAGTTGAAAAGGCTATTTATAGTAATAGAATTGATGCTGTAATTGTAAATGGCGGAACTGGTATATCCTATCGTGATGTCACGATTGAGTCAATTGAACCTTTATTTGACAAGCATCTCCCAGGATTTGGAGAGTTTTTTCGCTATTTGAGCTATCAATATGATATTGGTACTGCCAGTATTTTATCCCGAGCAACCTGTGGGGTTGCCAATCATCGCTTGATTTTTTCCATTCCTGGTTCAACAGGTGCTGTAACATTAGCAATGGAGCGCTTGATTTTGCCTGAAATCGGACATATGGTGAAGGAAATTAAGAAGGATTTAGGATGAGACAGATGAAAAAAATGACGATTATATTGACTTTATTATTCCTGTTAGTTTTAGCTGGTTGTGCCAATGATTCAGAATCTGAAAAGACTGCAGAATTAACGGTTTCTGCTGCAGCTAGCATGACCGATAGTTTATTGGAAGTTAAGGAAGCCTTTGAAAAAGAGCATCCTGCAATTAAGATTTCTTATAATTTTGGAGGATCTGGAGCACTAAGAAAGCAAATCGAACAGGGGGCACCAATTGATTTATTTTTTTCTGCTTCGAAAACAGATTATGATAAACTAGTGAAGCAGGATATGGTCCAAGATGGAACTGCTATCTTTCAAAATGAGCTTGTACTTATCAAATCGAATCAAACGGATTTAAATTCTAGAGATGATTTAATGCAGCAAGGTGGAAGTATAGCAGTTGGTACACCTGATGCAGTTCCAGCGGGTACATACGCAAAAGAGGTATTGGAAAATATAGGTGTTTGGGAAGAACTGCAAGACAGACAAATGCTCGTATTTACAAAAGATGTTAGTCAAGTTGTTACATTAGTGAGCCAAGGAGCGGTTGACGTTGGTATTGTCTATGCTAGTGATGTAATTGCTCGGGATGATGTGACAGTAATTGATCGATTTGACCCGAGTCTTCACGCTACGATTGAATATTATGCAGCAATTATTAAAAGTGAAGAACAACAATCTGAGGTTATGCAAGCACGCGAAACCTTTTATCAGTATGTGTTAGAGAATGAGGCAAAAGATATTTTCCGTAAATACGGCTTTCTAATCATGGAGTAGGTGAATTCAAATGGAATGGTCATGGCATCCAGTTCAATTATCTTTTTATGTTTCCACCATTGCAACGGTCTTTACCTTTTTATTGGCAGTTGTTTTAGCGTATTGGATGGTTCGAAAAGAGCGAAAAATAAATGCAGTCCTGGAAACAATCTTTTTTTTGCCGCTAGTTCTTCCTCCAACCGTCATTGGATTTCTGCTTATTATTATATTTGGAAAAAACAGCTGGATTGGACAAGCGGTAGAAAGTGTAACTGGAAATAGTATTTTATTTACATCAACTGCTGCAATAATCGCAGCAATGACAGTTGCGTTTCCTTTAATGTATCAATCCATTAAAACAGGTTTTCTATCTGTTGACACGAATATTATTGGCGCGGCACAAGTTGATGGCGCAACAGAGTGGATGGCCCTGGTGAAGGTAGTCATTCCCTTAAGTATCCGTTCGATATTAACAGGAGTTGTTCTTGGGTTCACCCGTGGATTGGGTGAGTTTGGTGCGACGCTAATGTTTGCTGGAAACATCCCAGGGAAAACACAGACGATTCCAACGGCAATTTATTTGGCAATTGAAACAGATGCAACAACAATTGCTTGGTATTATGTATTAATAAGTATTGGTTTTTCCTTTGTCTTATTATTCGTAATTAACCGTATGCGTACGGATGTATAAAACGAAGCCTTAATGGAGGAGAATCGGTAGTAATACCGATTCTAAGACTCAGCCCTTTTAAAATCACCGCTTTTCCCGCCGCTTTTTTCCAACAAATAAGTTTGACCGATAATCATGCCTTTATCAACTGCTTTACACATATCGTAAACTGTAAGTGCAGTTACGGATGCCGCAGTCAGTGCTTCCATTTCAACTCCAGTGGCACCCACCGTTTTTACTTCCGCATCAATAATAAGTTCATACATCTTGTCTTCAAGTGCATTCCATTCGAAGGATAAATCCACTCCACTGATTGGAATAGGATGGCACATTGGTATGAGGCTTGAGGTTTGTTTGGCAGCCATGATACCAGCGACTTGCGCAACCGATAGGACATCTCCTTTTTTATTCTTTTGCTCGGTAATATTCTCATAAACTTCTTGTTTCATTTGCACACTGGATCGTGCGATTGCTTTACGAGCAGATTCCTCTTTGGCAGAGATATCTACCATTTTTGCTCGTCCATGTTCATTAAAGTGTGTAAAGTTTGTCATTTTAGTCACCTGACTTTAGGATATTTTTAACGCTGTTCACAAGAAATTAGTTGTTATATGATAGATAGTGATATCAATCTTATAAGTCTTCTACTGTAATCAGTTTAAAGCAAGTATCCAGTAAATTCAATGGACGGCAAAATCTAAAAAGCAGCAGTATGGTAAGAGGTGATTTGATGAAGGAAAAAGTAAAGTCGCATCCTGTTAAAAATTCTCTTTTAGAGGATCTTAAATTATTGGTTAAATTTAGTGTGTTGGTTGCTAATTTTTTACCTGTTCTTGCAGGATATATTTTAGCATTACATTTTACGGGGCAGGATTTTCAGTGGCTGGATTTTGTGCTTGTAAGCTTCGGTTCCACACTTGTTATGGCAGGAGCATTAATATTAAATAATTGGTATGACGTGGATATTGATTCTGTTATGGATCGCACGAAAAAACGGCCAACCGTTACGGGAAGCTTTACATTAAAACAAGTGCTGACGATTGGGGTTGTAACGACTGTATTCGGATTTTTAATGCTCGTTTTTATTAATCTGGAAACAACGTTGTATGCCTTTATTGGTTGGTTTACGTATGTATTTTTATATACGATATGGTCCAAACGCAGATACACCTTAAATACGGTCATCGGCAGTGTTTCAGGGGCGGTAACACCATTGATTGGCTGGGCAGCAGTCGATCATGCAATACATATCGTTCCACTAACGCTGTTTCTTTTACTATTCATTTGGCAAATACCGCACACATTTGCAATCGCCATGAAAAAATGTGAAGAGTACCGGGCAGCTGGAGTTCCTATGTTACCAGTTGTTTACGGTTTTACGATGACAAAAAGACAGATGTTTATTTATATTGCTGCATTATTACCGCTTCCGCTTTTTTTAACAACTTTAGGAACGGTGTTTGTTGTAATTGCAATGCTTCTTAATATCGGTTGGATTGTGCTTGCTATCGCTGGATTTTTTGTGAAAGATGATTTGAAATGGGCACATTGGAATTTTCTCTATTCGGTTAACTATCTAATGATTATCTTCTTATTAGGCATGATAACAACACTTCCTATGTTTCGGTAATAAGCTTTAATAAACTTTCTCTTTTACATTGTATATTGAGCTAGTCAAGATTCGTAACTAGCTCAATTTTTTTACTTCAGAATCACCTCCATCAAAATCTCCTTAATCATTCTTCTCGGCAAATAAGAAAGTATAAAACTTACCAATTTGCATAAATGCAACTAAGGCATTCGCCTAAAAGCTTGCACTCCAAAGTATAAGGGCTTCTAAGAAAGCAAAGAACGCTTTCGTAAGAATCCCTTTAACGAATGCCGAGTTTTCTAAAAATTTTCTCTGAATATGAAACTTTTCTCCAAGACACTCGTATATTAATAAAGCGTTTATTTTTAAGATATCGCTTTATTAGTCTGAAAGATTGTTAGATAATAAAATTAACATAAAAAATGGAGGAGAATGTGGAATGGAGATTTTAAGAAGGTTCAGGGACATTATGTCAAGTAACATCAATGCATTGTTGGATAAGGCCGAAAATCCGGAGAAGATGATTGATCAGTACTTACGAGATTTGAATCGAGATTTAGGAAAAGTAAAATCTGAGACTGCATCCATTATGGCAGCTGAAAAGCGGGCACAACGTGAACTTGAGGAGTGTCAGTCAGATATTGTAAATATGCAGAAATACGCTGTTAAAGCATTAGAAGCAGGAAATGAAGATGATGCAAGAAAGTTCCTTGGGAAGAAAGCAGAGCTTACAGCGAAAGAAGCAGATTTGAGAACCTCCCATGAGCTAGCTTCTGCAAACGCCCTGCAGATGAGACAAATGCATGATAAGCTTGTTTCAGATATTGGCGAGCTTGAAGCAAGAAAGAATATTTTAAAAGGAAAAGCAGCTGTTGCAAGATCACAGAAGAAAGTAAATGAATTTGCTACTTCAATGGGCGGAGCAAATCGCTCGATGTCAGCCTTTGATCGAATGGAGGCAAAAATCAATCAGTCACTTGATGAAGCAAATGCGATGGCAGAGCTGAACAAAGGAACTGGTGAAGATATCAATGATCTAACTGCTAAATATGATTCGAATGCTCAAGTTGAGAATGAACTTTCTGCATTAAAGGCACAGCTAAATGTTGATGATGAACTGGAAGAGTTGAAAGCACAATTACATGGTCAAGAACCAGTACAAAGTGAAGAACAGCTTCAAAACAAAAAGGAACAAGTAAAAACTGAAGAACAATAAATTGCAGGCTACAGTATAAACTGTAGCCTGCCTATACATCGGAAGGAGGGGATAACATTGGTTATTCATTATAAATGTCCGAACTGCGGATCTGATATGGAGTTTGATGCTGTATCGGGAATGTTATCCTGTGGTAGCTGTGGAAGAAAAGATAATATTGAAGACTTCTCTGAGGAATTTATCACCACAACATTTTCTGAAGATGAAGCGAAGCAGTATAATTGTAATAACTGTGGAGCAGTTATCATTACAGAAGCAGACACTACAGCAACCAATTGCAGTTTCTGTGGAGCGGGTGTCGTTCTTGGAGATCGACTTTCAGGTGATTTGGCCCCAGCAAAGGTTATTCCCTTTACAATCAGTAAGGAAGAAGCAATGGCTGCATTCCGTAAATGGTGTCGCAACGGTCGTCTGACGCCTAAAGGATTTATGACGGCGGATCGAGTTAAGGGAATTACCGGACTATATGTCCCATTTTGGTTGTATGATTTAGATAGTAAAGCAGATGTAAAAGCTGTCGGAACAAGGGTGAGGACGTATACGCGGGGAAATTACATCTATACGGAGAAGAAATTTTATGATGTGTACCGTGATATTGATTTAAGCTATGTAAAAGTACCTGTAGACGCGTCTGAAAAGCTGGATGATACGTTAATGGATAAATTAGAACCATATGATTATCAAAAGTTTAAAGATTTCAAGACCCCATATCTTGCTGGGTACATTGCAGAAAAATATAATTTTAGTGATGAAGAATTGTTTTCTCGGGTAAAAACAAAAGTGCAGCCCTACATAGACTCCTATATTCGTTCAACCATCAGTGGATATTCTTCGGTAAATTATAAAAGTAAAAATATCCGTACGAAAAAAACAAAAGCACATTATGTTCTTTTACCTGTTTGGATGGTTTATTATGATTTTGATAAGCAAGAACATACCTTTGCGATGAACGGTCAGACAGGAAAGATAGTTGGGAAACCACCAATTAGTCTAGGAAAAGTAGCTAGCTGGTTTGGTGGAATTGCTGCAGCTGCATTCGTCACCTTGAAAATTATCTCCTATGCTGTTGGAGGTGTTCTTTGGTGAGCAGACGCTTTCTTACATTATCAATTTTATTTACGAGTTTATTTATTTTCACATCATTTTCATTACAAGTAGTGGAAGCAAGTTCAAAACAATATATTTATGATTCAGCTGAACTTTTATCAGAAGAACAAGTCATGGAATTGGAAGGTAGCATAAAAGAATTTGGTGAAAAACAAGAAACCGAATTTATTATTCATACTACGAATGATACAAGTGGAAAAAGTATCAAAACGTATATGGGTGATTTTTATGATGAACATGCTTTCGGCTATGACCAACCTAAAGGGAATACGATTTTGTTAACTGTAAGCGTGGATCCAACCAAGAGAGAGGTTTTTCTGGCAGGATTCGAGAGGGGGGAGGAGTACTTAGATAATGAAAGAATCGAGCTAGTACTTGATAAGATTACTCCCCATCTCTCGGATAAGAATTTTTATCAGGCATTCCAACAAGCAATAAGTACGTCTAATGATTATATGGAGTATAGACCTGGAGTAAATCCAGAAAGTGTACTGTTAAAAACGTGGTTTCAACTCGTGGTTGCTCTAGCTGTTGGTGGTATTATAGTTGGTACCATGGTTTATAATTCAGGAGGGCGCGTCACAGTTACCTCCCGCACGTATTTTAACGAGAACAATACAAGAGTAAACAGCAAAAGGGATATGTTTGTTAATAAAACCGTTACGAAACGTCGAAAGCCTTCCAATAATAATAAAAGTAGAGGTGGAAGAGGTGGTGGCGGAGGAATTACCGGAGGAGGTAGTTCATTTAGTGGCGGTGGCCGCAGTTTTTAATTAAGTTTTATAGAGTAAGTTTAGAGAAAGGAATGATCAAATGTCTTTTTTTAGAAGTCAGCTCTCAGATGTAGTGGAATGGGAAGAATTTAGAGATGATATGATTTTTTGGAAATGGAGCAATCGTGAAATAAAAAAGGGCAGTAAGCTTATTATTCGCCCTGGTCAGGATGCTATCTTTTTAAATAGTGGTCGAATTGAAGGAATTTTTGAAGATGATGGAGATTATGATATTGAATCCCAAATTATTCCTTTTCTATCAACGTTAAAAGGGTTTAAATTTGGTTTTAATAGTGGCATGCGTGTGGAAGTACTATTCGTCAATACGAAAGAGTTCACCGTTAAATGGGGAACGAAAAATGCAATTAATATCCCTACCCCCACACTTCCAGGAGGCATCCCGATTCGAGCAAATGGGACGTTCAACTTTAAAGTAAATGATTATATGGCTTTGATTGATAAGATTGCTGGTGTGAAGCAAAGCTATCTGGTTGAAGATATAAAAATAAGAATTACGGCAATCCTTGATCAGCTTCTGATGAAATGGATAACACGAGAAGGAAAGGATATCTTCAACCTGCAGGCGAATGCATTTGAGATTTCACAAGGAATCAAAGAAGACCTTGACATGCAGATTATGGATAACGGCATGAGAATTACCGGATTCAATATTATGAGCTTTAATTATCCGAAAGAAGTGCAGGACATGGTTACGAAAAGCGCCTCTCATGGAATGGTTGGCGATGTAGCGAAGTATCAGCAAATAAAAATGACAGATGGAATGGCTTCTGGTAAGGTTTCTGGATCTGGTACAGCCTCTGATATGGCTGGGATGATGATGGGAATGAATATGGCAAATCAAATGATGCAAAACATGAATCAGAATACAGGGCAGCAGTCCGGGCAGCAGCAACAGCCAAATCAAAGCAACAATTTCAATCAGAATAACCAATCAAATTCATCTAATCAACAAGACTCCAGCAATAAGCAAATACCTAATTTCTGTCCGAATTGCGGACAAAAAACAACTGGAACAAACTTCTGTCCGAACTGTGGGCATAAGTTTATCTAAAATTAGAAGCAAGGGACATTCTCTTGCTTCTTTTGAATTTCGTTAGTATCAAACTTTTCAATCATATACGCCCTTACTTTCCACATGAACTGTAACCGAAATCTCATTAAGACTATCCATTGAAAGTTGATAATTGTTGACTTCTTCAAGAGTCATCCCGTTACGAAATAACCAATGCTTTAAATTATATACATCAATATCCTTATCTACACTAGCTTGAAATGTCTGCATAATATCATCTTTAACTTGTTGCGAGATTATTTTTTCTATTTGTTCTGAAGACATCTTTTCCTCGAGATCTGCAACATGTCCTCTCATTTTTAACTGGAATTGAAACATTGCCTCTTCCCCATCATTTACTTGTTTTATGGTTGCCTTTGGACTTGTAATTTGCACTACTCCTATGTGCTCACCATCCACGATAATATCAACCGGTGTATTTTTGACTTTAGCATCCATCCATCTTAGACCTATTAGTTCTTCATAGGACATCCATTCCGTAAGTTTACCTTGGTCTATAGGGAAGCTCCCATTTATTCTTAATGTTTCTTTTTGATCTTCTTTTGCAGCTATCTCCTGCCAAGCATGTGTATCAATCGATATAGAAGGGAGCAGAGCGGTGCCACCGGGCTCATTATATGTTGAAATAAACCGATGCATCCGCAAAGGCTTAATATAGGAATATACGTTATAAATTTGCTCGGGCTGAAATAAAATTGTGTAGATTGGTGGTAAATGGAAGAATCCAGAAACGCCAAATATTTTCTCAATGGATTCCTTTGTTCCGTATACCCAAGGTGTGTATCGAAACTCTCCATTTCTTCGGATTGCTTGATCAACCTTTTTGATGCCTTGTTCTAAGACTGATTCTGAATAAATAATAGATCCAACCTGCCCCCAATTAATGGGTGCTTGAGCAGTTTTATATAAATTATTCATTGCTTCATTAAAGGTTTTTCCTGAACTTTGTCCGACAAACAATGGTGCATCTGCAGATTGTTTCGCTCCCTCTTGTTTGGCTACATTGGAAAAGTCCATCATTTGCACATAAAGTACATAGTTTTCATCAACAAAATCGATTCCAATAGCGGTAGCGAAATTAACTTCCCCAATTTCCTTTTCATCCCAGCACCCGCTTAATAGGAGTAATAGTATAATCCCTAACGATAAAGCATGACATACCTTCAATTTATTTGTCCTCCTGCCTATCATCGTCCTCTGTTTTGAGAATTTTAGCACGTTCATCTTGCTGTACAACAGGAATCTTTAAAAGTGATTTAGCAAAATCTCCTTTAACAAATGGAGAGACAGGACTTAAATATGGAATTCCAAATGACTCAAGCTTTGCTAAATAGCCTACGATTAAAAATAGACTAAGGAAAAATCCATACATCCCCAGCACGCTCGCACAAAGGATAGAAAAGATTCGTAAAATCGTTACCGTTCCAAATAATGATTGATTACCTAAGGTAAACGTTGCAACGGCGGTAATGGAAGAAATCACTAGCATCGTAGGAGATGTCAAACCAGCTCGAATAGCAGCATCACCCACAATTAATCCACCTACTACAGCAACAGTCTGTCCGACAGCCTTAGGCAATCGGACACCAGCTTCACGAAAGAGCTCAAAAAGACCAATCATTAATAATAATTCAACAGTTGTGTTAAACGGGATTCCTAAGCGTGAAGCTCCAATTGTTGCAAGTAGTGAAAAAGGGATTTGATCTACATTATATGCAGATAAGGCAACCCAAAATGCTGGGAGGAAAATAGATATTCCCAATCCGATCACCCGAAGAAGAATTTCAAATGAAGCATAATAAAATGGCATATGTGTATCCTCTGACGACTTTAATAGATACCCTAAATTAGCAGGTCCCACAATGACGTTAGGGACATTATCGATAAATATTGCAAATCGTCCACGTACTAAGCCACTGACAACGCCATCAGGACGAGAAACACTTTTTAGTAATGGAAATATGGAGTAACGGGAATCTGTTAATAGCTCTGCTAATTGATTGTCACTGTTTAAAGCGTCTAAATCAATGTTATTTAATCGTGCAGTTACCTCATTAATTATCTCTTTACTTTGGATATCCGTCATATAAACGAGACTAACCTTTGTATTACTGCGTTTTCCAATTGTAAATGACTTTGTAACGAAGGAATCTGTTTTCAGCCGTTTACGAACTAATGCGATATTGGAGCTAATATCCTCGATAAAAGCATCGCGAGGTCCCTTCACGGAGACTTCCGTAGTCGATTCCTCAGGAGACCTTTTTGGAGGACTAGATGTATTAAAAAAGTATACTGTTTTTGCTATTACAATGGCTGTGTACCCATTAAAAATCATATCTTTTATAGAGTTCTTAAAAGAAGGGTTGTCCGGATTCCAAGGGATTGAAATTGAATCACTTAATTCATTAAGGTCATTAGTATGGTGGCATTTTCGAATTTCCGGAAGGATGCTTTCTACTAATAAATCACTATTAATTAGGCCTTCGCAATAGGTAATGACAATTTCTTTATCTTTTTTTTCACGTGTTAACGGATATCTTTGAACTTTTATATCAGAAGAGTGTTGAAATAGATGTTTAAAATATGTTTCTTTTAATGCTGCATTATTATTTTTCATCTGTTTCCATTCCATTCTTTGAAGTTTTGATAAGCAGTGTTAAAAATAGAATCATGACTACGGCAAAAGCGCCAGTTCCTGGATAAAAATAGTCTTTTAAAAATAAGGAAAAATGTTCATCTGATATAGGAGCTAAAACTAGCATTAAATAAAGGATACAAATGATAGCTTGAGCGATAATTCGCTGTTTCTTTTTTTTGAATGGGAAAGCTCGTGTGATTAAATACAAAATAAGAGCTAAACGAATAAATGATCCAGACAGCCATTGATAAATAGATAAAAAGTCGACATGATTAAAGTACTGACCAATATTAAGGATTCGCCATTGCAGAAATGCTGGATAGCGAAGTCTTCCAGCCTCATCCGCTCCAAAAACAGCAATACTTCCTATTAGTGGTCCTAATGTTAAAATGAACAGAAAAAAGGAAAGCAGTAAAATGTGCTTGAATGTTACTCTTCTTGCGATTTCATGCTGGATCATAATTAGCAGAAATATTTCTAGTAATGAACCAAAAACAAATATAGAGCCGTTTATGATATCGACCCAGCCATTTTCAACAAGTACAGGTGTAATGAGTGAGTAATTTTTATTTGGTATCGTACCAATCGTGACAAGCAAACCAAATAAAACGACAAACGGAAGTAGGACACCAGCACATATGGCAATAACATTTAATTTTCCATAAGAAATATATAGTGAGGTTGCAAGAATGGAAATCCCCACGACAAGCATAGGAGTATCTTGCAAATAGGTCTCATGCGTCCAGGTAACGGTTTCTTTTAATGTAATAAACCCAGTTATAAATAGGAAAATACTAATGAGAACGGCAATTATACGACGAAATGCTTTATTATAATTTGTTTCAAGCCATTCAAAAATGGATATGCTTTTGAAGTGTTTTGTAACATATACCATTAAAAGAAGGATTGGGATACTAATAAAATATCCAACGAAAACACTGATCCAAGCATCACGTCCAGCAGCATCGATTAGTAAAGGGATGACTAGTACATGATTGCTCAGACCAGTACTGATTAGGAAAATAAAAAAGAACTGGGAAATGCTAATAGGATTTTTCATGATACCTCCGCGGAATGGTGTACTTATCATATATTGTGTAAAGAAAATCTTTCGTTATGCATGCGTTATATGAAGAAGTTCTGTTAATTGAAGATAGATGGAGGGAGAGGTATAAATTAGTGTAAATAAGCGGCTGCAATATATAGTTCGTTTCCAAAAAATCCATGGATTTAGCTGAAGGAGTTTGAGGGTGGGGAGGTACGATGCTCTTCAAACTTTAACCAGCTGAAAAATAGCGATATCGTAAATAGGGTGATGTCTGGGGGACAGAAAAGCTATTCAACCCTCCGAATTGGCCAAATCAAAACACGCTTGCATGAAGCGTAATGAAATAGTTGTATTTCACCATTATCATCAAAAGGGAAGGGTAACATAGTATTCTTTTCAATTATGACTTCTGCGTCATGAACTTCCAATGGTGTATGATGAATATCACCTCTGAAAAGCACCCCGTATTTGTATGTCCATAAGGCATAGCGTTCGAGCAGCCAGTTACTAAGACTGTGTTTTTCCGGATAATAGGGCTTGGAAATAGGCTGGTAACTTCCATTAAAACTATATTCAGAATGACTTTTTCGATTGGATTCAAAATAAAAAAGATCTTTCTGTTTTTTCATTTTCATATTTGCGTGAAAATACGGTAACGTAATCATTCTGGCACCAAGAACCGGAAGCAGTTTATCAGCATCCAAGCTAAAAAAGTAAACACCTGATGTTCCTTCTCGCTTTACATATGTTCGAACATTTAATTCTAAATACGCGCTTAAATAAGGAATGGCTGGCATATTGCGCAGACGCATTCCAGTTACCTTGAATGGAATAATACTAATCCATGCCATTCCGTCGTACGTATCTAATTCCAATCCTTCTGGAAGGTGGGCTTTGATTGCGTCTTTAGGGAATGGCAGGTGAATGAAAAGCAAATGATGCCACCGCTGTGTCAAAATCCAAGATCGATTAGGGAGCGGGAACTCCCGATGCTTTGTGCTTTTTAAAATAGCTTGATACAAATTTGTCACTTCCCCCAACATAATCTTAAGTTTAGTATGCGAAGGTGAGTATTCTTCATACAGGTTTAATAAGAAGAAGTAATTTGTTAAGATGGTACTATTACATGGCTGAAGTTTTTCATAATCGATAACCCAACTTGTTTAAGCAATAGAACTTGAAAAATTTACCTTAAGCTTAGTTTAATAAAAAATTTAATTCTATTCTATGAATCTGAAAAGGAATACACATGTAGGAGGAGAGTGGCATGTATTTCCTTGTGAATTATAAGTCTATTAATAAATTAGGAATGGTAAATCTACCAAAAAAATGGCGTGCTGCATTAGGATTTCAGGATGGGGAGCGCGTAGAAATACGAATGCTAAGAAACGAAATATGGATATTTCATGGAACGAATGAAAATTACGAGAACCAGCGCTTTATATCTTCAAGAGGGATGGTTAATATACCAGCCGAATTTAGAAGAATATTGGAAATTGATACAGACACAGAGCTTTGTATGTATGCAGAAGTGACACAAAATGCATTTATTATTAAGCCGTATTCTTAACATGAAATTGCTGCCCTAACTGCTTTGGTAGGGCTTTGTTTATCTTAATGTTATAGGAAACGTAGAACATATACCTCATCATAAAAAAATGGCTATCCTGCCGTTACTGGGAGGACAAGGCATTCATAAGCTATGGTGAGGAGGTGTTACCAATGTTTGAAGTCTATGATGTTGCTTTGATCGCTCTTATTGTAGGTCTAGTAGAGATTTTAAAAACTGCTGGTCTGCCTAAGAGGTGGCTTCCTATTGCGTCTGTCCTATTCGGTTTAGCTGGAGGTATCTTTTATGTGAGCCCTGGCGATTTGAAAAGCGGTATAATAATCGGACTGATATTGGGGCTTTCTGCAAGCGGACTATATTCTGGGAGTAAAAATATAGTTGTAAGGAAAAAATAACCTCCAATGGATATGAAGGCATTCGCCAATTCTTCTGGCGAATGCCTTTATTCATGCATAGCGTACAATGTCAAATACTTTTTTCGAGTTTTAGGGTTACTCTAATACACCTACCGTAATTTGAATTTTTTACAAGTAGCATTTAACCAAGTTTATTATGAAACAGGCTTCATTTTCTTGATTCTGAAATGGGTTATCACTCGATTTTTCAATCTGCATTGATGCAATCTGGCATTGAGTACAAAATAGATAAATAACGTACTAATTCGCATTTACAGGTCGAGCGGGATAAGGCTATGCATCGAGGTCAAAAGTGCCTCAGGAAACTAGATCCGATCTCCACTCGAACCAAGAAAGTGAAGCCTATTTATGTTGTTCTGTTTATGATGCTAACGGCATTGTCAGCTTCTTAAATACCTCTTGTTTGTAATTATATTCTGGGTTGTCCCATTTAAAAGGTTCACCTTTAGTAAGCATTGGAAACGCAATTTTTAAGAGCTTATTACCCATGGCGATGTATATGGCTCCAGCTTTTTTGCCTTTCTCTTTTAACCTGGTTGCGAAGGGCTTTAGAACCTCATTATGAACCGTTAGACTTTTTCCGACATTGTAAACAGCTCTTCTTAGATTTGCATTCCCCTGCTTAGAAATGCGGCCTGCGTATCCCTTTCCGGGTCCAGATTGTTTGATAACAGGATTCGTTCCTGCCTTTTTAATAAGTTGGCTAGCACTAGTGAAGTAAGAGAGGTCACCCATCTCACAAAAGAGTTCGGCAGCTGTAACTAGGCCAATCCCTGGAATAGTTAGAAGTAATATTCCATTGGTTTGAATAAATAATCGTTCTATTTCTTTTTCATAACTTTCGATGTTTCTTGTGTGATATTGATAATCTTTTAATTTTTGTCTTAAGAGAAATACTTCGGTTGAGAGTTCGTCTAATGGTTTTGACACACTTTCTTTTGCGGCTAATAATAATGCTTCAATTGTTGCCTTTCTAATCTTTAAATTATGTTTTTTAGACAATTGGCGTAAACCAATTTCTCCTAGATCTAGTATCTGAGAAGCATGGGGGTAATGTGTTAGGATATGAACACTTCCTTTGCCCCAAAAATCACTAAAAATCTTTTTTGTTTTCAGCTTGCCGTCAACTAGTGTGCTGTAACCCTGAAATTCTCTCCAAATCTGATCATGGTAGCTGCGAATCTCGACTTTAATACGAGAACGTTTTTCTATTTCGCTTCTCCTTGCCCTTGTGATTAGCTGAAGTTCCTTGTAAATACCTGTATTTAATTTGGAATTTGTAGCTTTATTACCAATTAAAGCTTCGGCAATTAAATACAAGTCAATATCATCTGTTTTTGTGTACGTTAGATGTTGCTTTCTTTCTTCATGGGTTGAGGCTGGGTTAATAATGTGAACAGAATACCCTTGATCCATCAGAATACGTACAATATCTTCATAGTAATGGCCAGTTGCTTCAATACCGATGAATACCTTATCTGTTTGAAGAGAACTCTTAGCTTTCTCAATATTATCAATAAGAACTTTCATACCTGTTTGGCTGACCATAAAAGAGAATGCGGACTCTATTGATTCACCAAAATAATTTAAAATCATTGCTTTCTGAAGAACTTTTGAAACATCGATAGGAACAATCAAAACTTTTTCTAAATTACTACCACGAATTTCTTTTGCGAATTGACTTCTCCTTAATCCTTGTTTACCATTAAATTGTCTCATTGACTATGTCCTCCTTGTCGGGTGGGTGATTGAGTAAACTTGGTTAAGTATTTCAATCGTAGCATAGTCAATGGGACTTTTTGTGTTTGAATACATTATTTCATACACCAGGAAACTATAAAATTTGAATGCTGTGGATAACTTAGTTACCTAAACGGCTACGTCCAGCTCCAGCGCCCAGCGACTAGCGAGACTTCCCTCACCTCCGTACGATAAGTCAACATCGGCTCCCTGCGGTCGCCGTGTTTCCTTTATCTCCTCCGGATCAGTCCAGTCCGTACGTCGCTAACCGGGCGCTTGCGCTTTTGTTCATGAATTTATTGCCTTCCTTTATTCACTGACATTGCCCTCTGCAGGAATCGGATTATCCGCTAGAATCCTTGCTAGGTGTACAAGGTTATGGCTGGCAATTTGTGCATTTTTTTGGGTGAATTCATTGTTTTGTCCCTCTGCCTCAATATAGGAAGCTCCTGGACCTGCCTCACCGACCCAATAAGATAGAGGGTTAGGTGGTAAGGAGAAACCAAAGTGCCCTAAGCTAAAGAGAATATCTCTAGCTGCATGTTTGGCACCATCCTCATTTCCGGTTACCACGGCTCCGGCTACTTTATTGTAGTAGATCGGTTGGCCTTTATCGTTCGTTTCTGAACCCGATCCACTAATTCGTTCCATGACCATTTTAGCCACACTGCTCTTTTCACCAATCCATAAAGGTGTGCCAACGAGCAGAATATCTGCCTCTTTTATCTTATCTGCTATTACTGGCCACTCATCACCATTCCCCATATCTCCTTCAACACCGAACGCTATGTTGTAATCAGCCACCCGAATGGTCTCTGTAACTACTTTCTTTTGATTGAAGACATCGATGAATTCTTGTAACAAAGCGTTTGTATTGGAAACTTCATCAGATGATTTTAGAGAACAATTTAAGATAATTGCTTTCACAAAAACACTCCTTTTTTTATGCTGTATAGTGTCTTTTCCCTATTTCAGCAGGATCTAATCCTATTGCCTGGTATCCCCAGATGTATAGAAAAATACTGATTTGGGAAAAAGAAAAGGAGTGACTATTTAAATGACTTGAGGGGATTAAATGGTAAGTCGGTATTTTTTTAGAAAAAAAGAGAAACAGGAAAGGAAGAATAAAGAAGAAAACTTTTCTGTGAAAAAGATTGCAAAAAAAATAGAGAATAATCTGGATAATTTAAAGGAAATACTGGATAAACCAAACGACCTTGTTATTCGAGAGTTTACAATCAAAGGATCTAAACATAAGTGTGCAATTGCTTATATTGACGGAATGGTCGATAGTAATTTAGTACATAACAATATAATGAAAAATGTGCAGCTAATTACAGGCAGAGATTCGTTGCCTAAAGCAGAATCTGAGCTGTTTGAGGAAATTTATCAGGAAATACTCTCAGTCACCAGTATTAAAAAAGGGTCTACACTAGACGATATTTCAAATGCAATTCTCAGTGGGAGCACAATTTTCTATCTAGATGGCATTGATAAAGTAATTATAATGGATACGAAAGGCTGGAAGACCCGCTCAATTGAAGAACCGATTACAGAAACGGTTATTCGAGGATCAAGAGAAGGGTTTATTGAAAATATACGTACAAATATGGTTATGATTCGTCGGTATATTCGAGATCCTAATTTGCGTTTTAAGACATATCAGGTAGGAAGACGCTCGAAAAAAGATCTTGTTCTATCGTATATAGACGGAATTGTAAATCCAGATATTGTAAAAGAGGTTAATCGAAGGCTGGAAACGATTGATATGGATGATGCACCA
This sequence comes from Oceanobacillus sp. FSL K6-0127, assembly GCF_037983385.1. NCBI lineage: Bacteria > Bacillati > Bacillota > Bacilli > Caryophanales > Bacillaceae > Oceanobacillus > Oceanobacillus sp. FSL K6-0127. Next base: position 1,419,171 of record NZ_CP150287.1, read on the forward strand.
GAATCAGGCTATATTGAAGAATGGATTGAAGACAGTTTTTTATCTCCATTTCCACAAGTCTTAAATACAGAAAGACCAGATAAAGTAGCTGCAGCACTGTTAGAGGGAAAAGTTGCAATCTTATTGGATGGTACTCCATTTGTATTAATAGCACCAGCAACCTTGGGAAATACCTTGCAATCGCCTGAGGATTATTATGAACGCTGGACAATTGGAACCTTGCTTCGAGCTTTACGTTATCTTGCTGCTTTTATTGCCATGTTTTTGCCCGCATTATATATTGCACTCGTTTCTTTTCATCCGGGAATGATCCCATCAGATTTGGCCTTTTCTATTGCTGCTTCAAGAGAGGGGGTTCCTTTTCCTGCATATGTTGAAGCATTGCTAATGGCGTTAACAATGGAGCTTTTGCGTGAAGCTGGAACAAGATTACCAACACCAATTGGACAAACAATTGGTATTGTTGGTGGTCTGGTAATAGGAGAAGCTGCGGTATCTGCTGGATTAGTAAGTCCTGCCATGGTAATTGTTGTTGCACTTAATGCTATTGCATCATTTTCACTACCATCCTATAGTGTTGCTATTTCGTTTCGAATTCTTTTATTTGGTATGATGCTTGCTGCTGCAACATTTGGACTTTATGGAATTATTCTCAGTTATATTATGCTCAATGTCCATCTTGTGAATTTGAAAAGTTTTGGAGTTCCGTACACTACTCCTTTTGCACCAAACTTCTTAAGTGACTGGAAGGATCTTATACTACGTGCACCAATTACTACAATAAAGAGACGTCCAACTTATATGCAGCCATTGGATAAAAAGTCATTGAATAAAGGAGACTCCTGACAGTGAAAAGTTTTAAATATGCAGATGAAAAAATCGGTGAGAAGGAGATTATGATTGCTGTACCATCCATGGTAATTGGTGTAGGAATTCTTTCTCTGCCCAAAGATCTGGCTTCCGCTACAGTAGCTTCTGATGGATGGATACCTTTAATAATCGGTGGTTTCATTGCAATACTTATGACATGGCTAGTAGCTAAATTTGCATCGGGTTTTGTTAATCAAACATTTCTTACCTATGCATCCAGTATAACAACTAGACCTGTAGCAATCGTTCTAACGTTTCTATTTGCCATTCTATTCTTATTGATAACTGCATTTCAAGTTCGGCAAATTGCAGATATATCCAAGCAATATTTATTTGATCGTACGCCACTAGAAATCATCTCACTCGCATTTCTACTTGTTGTGATGTATGCGGTTTCGGGATCGAGAGCAGGTTTGTTTCGTTTAAATGTGATGTTTCTGCCGATTATTCTCTTTATAGCGCTTTCCGTTTTTGTATTTAATTTAGGTTGGTTTGATTATGAGAAATTATTTCCAGTATTCAAGACGGGCTTTAATGATTATGTAAAGGGATTAAATACAAGTGTTACTTCATACCTTGGCTTTAGTATTCTATGGTTCTACATAGCATTAGTAGATAAACCAAAGAAGGCACCGAAAATGGCTGCAATTGGCATGTGTATACCAGTTGTATTATATATCATGCTGTATCTCCTGTGCATTGGGGTGTTTGGTCGTGAAGTAACAGCAAATTTGCTTTACCCAACGGTAGAATTGGCGAAAGTGGTCGATATTCCGGGTGGTTTTTTTGAACGATTTGAATCCATTTTTTTTGTCATTTGGATTATGGCTATTTTTAATACGGCATCGATGGCTTTAGATGTAGCAGTTCTAGCTATTAACTCTATCTTTAGCAAGATGCTGAAGGCAAAGATACTTTTTATTTTAGTGCCAATTGTATATATCATCAGTATGTTACCTCAAGAGATAGTTGAAGTGAATTCATTTGGAGCGGCGATGAGCATATCCATGTTATTTTATAGTGTACTTGTTTTTGCTCTGTTGTTTGTTATCGCTAAAGTCAGGGGAGTGAAGCGGGATGAATAAACGATTACTTATCCATTTATGTTGGATGATGCTTTTGCTTTCAGGGTGCTGGGATGAAAACGATATAGAAGAGCGTGGATTTGTGATTGGTACCGCTATTGACTTAGTTGAAGATCAGCAAGCAAATGACAATCCTACTTTTGAAATGACCAATCAATTCGTTGTGCCAGCAGGAATAGGCTTGCCCACTGGAGCTGGAAGTGAAAAAAAAGCATTCACCAATTTATCAGAAACCGGTGAAAGTTTGTTTGAAATCATCCGTTTGATGTCTACGGCAGTAGGTCGTGCACCTTATTTTGAGCATCTAAAATTAATTGTTGTTTCTGAGGAAGTGGCACGCCAACCTGATTTATTTGCAGGCATAATGGATATATTTATTCGTGATCAGGAAATGCGGAGAGAAATGAGGGTAGTTATTTCCGAGGAGAAGGCTCAAAAGATACTTGAGATAGACCCCAAAACTGAAAATCTTCCTGTCATGTATATTACGAATGTTATGGAAAACACTACTAAATTAGCAGGGTTAGTTGATCCTGCCAGAATTGGAGAGATACATGAGCATTTATTGGAATCACAAAGTTATGTTATCCCAAGGGTCTTTTCTTCTGATGATAAAATAGTTTTCAACGGGGGAGCCGTTTTTCATGGGGAAAGTAATAGAATGGTTGGAACAATAAGTCTTGAGGAAGCAGCAGGATTGAATCTAATAAAAAATAAAATAGAGGGTGGATATTTCAAAATTGAAGTGGATAATAAATTAATGGTTTATGAGTTGAAGAGGGTAAAAAGTAATATAGAAATCAATGCAAACGATCCAGATGATATTAATATAGAAATAACAATTGATGCAGAAGGTAATATTGGTGAGATGTTTGGGCAGAAAAGCCTTTTAGATAAAGCGTATCTTTCAAAAATAGAACGAAAAGTAAGCGAAAGAATTGAACAGGTAGTAAACAATACCATTAAAAAAGCACAGGAGGATCTAAAATTAGATTTTTTTGGTTTTAGTGAAATTTTAAAGCGAAAACATTATGAGATATGGAATGAAGTAAAGGAAAACTGGGACGAAGGGGATAATATTTTTGCGAATAGCACGGTAAAAGTAAAAGCAGATGCTATTATTCGAACAACAGGTGCTACTGATCGGGTCAAGGATCAAGGAAGTGAGTGACGATTATATGTGGGAAAATCTAATGGGAAGATTACCTGAAAAGTTAATCCTTCTCTGTACCGTATTGTCTTTTTTAATACCATATCTCATTTATAAGATTAATCAGAAGTTGCACAAATATGCCGATCCTCCTTGGAAGAAGGACGAAAGAAGGTAGTGATTGAAAATGATGATCATTTCAGTAGTTAATCTTATATTACTTATTTTACTGCTTAGTATCTTATTAATATTCTTGCTAGGTTGGAGAGGTCTGCTAAAGCGGATGACGAAGAAAATGGGGAAGATTCTCTTTACAGATAGCTATCAGGAGAATTTAATCGAATTGATTCCAGGTATTAAACATATGGGATTACAAAATGTTCTTGAAAACAATTTACGTGCAGAAACAGGGGATGTCTTACACCGGCCATTAGGGTCGTCTAAAAGCTGGCCACATATGGATACGTTAACATTTATACCAGCACAGGTGGCTTCATTTCCCATAGATGGTGATGAAGATGTTGATATAAAAGTTACCATCGGTCCAAACGCTAAAAAGCCACTCGAAATTGAAATCCCGTTACTTATTAGCGGTATGGCTTATGGTATTGCTTTAAGTGAAGAAGTTCGACTTGCATTAGCGGATGCAGCAAAGCAGACAGGTACGGCGATTAATTCTGGTGAAGGAGGGGTTTTACCAGAGGAACTAGATGCAGCTGATAAGTATATTTTACAGTTCTCCAAAACGGAGTGGTCAAAGGATGAGAGCCTATTAAAGCGTGCTAATATGATTGAAATCAAGTTCGGCCAAGGAGCGCTTGTCGGAGTAGGCGGGAGAATTTCGCCGGAAAATTTAACAGGGCGCGCACGGAGCGTAATGGGGTTAAAGGAAGATGAAGTGGCAGTAATTTATGAGCATTTTTTTGATAATCAAACGTTAAAGGATTTAAAAGAATTAGTTGAGGAATTAAGAAACTTAACGGGTGGAGTTCCAATTGGAGCCAAGCTAGGTGCTGGCGGAAAAATAGAGCAGGACATCGATCAATTAATAGAAATGGGAGTTGATTATATTGCAGTAGATGGCGGGCAAGCTGCAACCCACGGAGCGCCTCCAGTATTATCAGATGATTTTGGAATACCGACCCTGCATGCAGTTGTACGTGCGAACAATCACTTGAAAAAACGTAACAAAAGAAAGGAGGTCAGCCTCATCGTATCTGGTGGTCTATTTACACCATCTGAATTTTTAAAAACGATCGCACTTGGGGCAGATGCCGTTTATCTAGGATCAGCGATGCTTTTTGCAGTAGCACATAGCCAAACGCTTGACGCTATACCGTTTGAACCACCTACACAGGTTGTATGGAATGAAGGCAAATTTAAAAATAAATTTAATAGAGAAGATGGCGCACAATCAGCAACAAAATTTTTAACGGCAAGCATAGAAGAGATGAAGGTAGGTCTAAGAGCAATGGGGAAACGTTCGTTAAAGGAAATGACGTTAAAAGACCTAGTATCTTATGACAAATTAACGAGTGAGATGCTAGGTATTCCTTTTTCATTTGAACCATGGCAAGAGAAGAATCAAGCAAAGGAATCGAATAAACAAAAAAATGCTTCCGAATCATAGTACTGGAACCAATCAACAGGTATGGTAGACTAGGATAAAATGCTTCTGTGAGGAGTGTACATATGGATTTGGAAACATACTTAAAATTAGATGCCATGGAAATGGCGCAGTTGATTCAAATGAAAGAGGTTACCGCAAAAGAATTGATGACGGTTGCCTTCGAACGATTAAACGAGGTTCATCCTATCTTGAATATTGTCGCACACTCAAGAATGGAAAAGGCCTTAGAAGAAGCAGAGCGCATATCGATAGAAGATGCTCCGTTTAACGGTGTCCCTATTTTGCTGAAAAATATCTCTCAAAGTCTAGAAGGAGAGCTGATGACAGCAGGTAATAAACTGCTCAAAGGGAATCGCTCGAAACATGATTCCTATTTTGTGAAAAAGCTTCGCGATGCTGGTTTTCATTTCATGGGTCATACAAATGCACCGGAGTTTGGCCTGAAAAACATTACAGAGCCTGAAATTTACGGTTCCACAAGAAATCCATGGAATACCAGTTATTCGCCAGGCGGTTCTAGTGGTGGGGCTGCAGCAGCAATCGCCTCAGGCGTTGTACCACTTGCGGGTGCGAGTGATGGTGGTGGCTCCATACGGATTCCAGCTTCGTTTTCTGGTCTATTTGGTCTAAAGCCTACACGAGGAAGGACGCCAGTTGGTCCAGGAGTTGGCAGGCAATGGCATGGTGCATCGATTGATTTTGTTTTAAGCAGAAGTGTCCGAGATAGTGCAAGCATGTTGGATTTACTTCAAGTTGTGCAGCCAGAGGCGGCATTTCAGACACCATTATTCCCAGGAAGCTATCATCAAAAGATGCTGGAAGATTTGAGTAGACCGCTGCGGATTGCTTATACGACGAAATCTCCTGTGGGCACCCCAGTAAGTGCGGATGCAAAGCTTGCAGTGGAAAACACGGTAAATTGGCTGGAAGCACAGGGACATGATGTAGAAGAAAAGGATAACGGTGTTGATGGTATCCAGTTAATGAGGGATTACTTTATGATGAACAGTGGCGAAATGAGCCTTACTGTTCAAGAACTGGAAAAAGCAATTGGTCGCGCAATTACTGTTGATGATGTAGAGATTGAAACATGGGTGCTTCGTGAAGCAGGGAAGTCCCTTTCAGCGGCAGATTTTTCTGCAAGTCTTGCATCATGGGATGTAGCCGCTGCTCAGATGGCATCGTTCCATCAAATATACGATTTTTATATTACGCCAGCTACAGCGAGCACTGCACCAGAGGTTGGCGAGCTAACCCATTCAAAAGCAAGCCAGGAAAACCTGCGATTACAAGTAAGGGGAGCAAACAAAGAAAAACAACAAGATCTTATCTATGAGATGTTTTTACCTAGCCTCACCTATACCCCGTTTACCCAGCTAGCTAATTTAACTGGTCAGCCAGCGATGTCTGTGCCTGTATACCTTTCAAGCGAGGGGCTGCCATTAGGGGTACAAGTTATGGCACCAAAAGGCGAAGAACACCGCCTATTACAGCTAGCAGTTCAACTTGAGAAATCTGACTTATGGGTGGGGATGAAGGGAAATCCATATTTTGAAGAGAGTCTGAGTAATCGGAAGTAGAGGTAAAAATTTAATCGTGTAAAATAGTCCATTCACCTACAAAAGCACCACTTAATTCTAAAGCGAAGTGGTGCTTGATATGTTTTGCATAAGTCTAGTATATAATTATCATTTTCTGGTAATGTTAGTTATATAGATGAGGTTTATAAAGATGATTAACTTCTACTTTTACTTCAACTTCTTTTCTTGATATAGTTGAAGTAGACGAATTATTTAAATAGTTTTATTAAAGGAGGGAATACAGCTTGATACATGGGACAAGTATATATAATGATAGAATTGAACGTGTAATCAATAATATAAATAAAGTAATGATTGGTAAAGAGGATGTTGCAACACTAAGTTTAGTTGCTTTATTAGCACAGGGTCATGTGTTATTGGAGGACGTTCCTGGTGTTGGGAAAACAATGCTTGTACGTACACTTGCCAAGTCACTAGACTGTGATTTCAAAAGAATTCAGTTTACTCCGGATTTATTACCATCAGATGTAACTGGCGTTTCGATTTATAATCCGAAAGAACTAGCATTTGAATTTCGCGATGGACCAATCTTTGGGAATATTATTCTCGCAGATGAAATTAATCGTACTTCACCAAAGACACAATCATCACTTCTCGAAGCAATGGAAGAACAAAACGTGACCATTGATGGAATAACGAAACCTCTTAAGCAACCTTTCTTTGTTATGGCAACTCAAAATCCAATTGAATATGAAGGCACTTATCCATTACCAGAAGCACAGCTAGACCGATTTATTCTGAAATTGAAAATGGGCTACCCTACCTTTAGTGAAGAACTTGAAATGCTAGACCGAACCTCTAGTAATCACCCAATTGAATCAATAGAGGCAGTAATTGATAGAGATCAGTTAGTAGAAATTCAAGAAGAGGTAAAGGACGTCTATATCGATCGCAATGTACAGCAGTACATTATTAATCTTGTAACACGTACAAGAGAAAATGATGCTATCTATCTCGGAGTAAGCCCAAGAGGGTCAATTGCCTTAATGAAAGCAGCGAAGGCCTATGCTTACATATATGGAAGAGACTATGTATTGCCTGATGATGTAAAATACCTTGCACCATTTGTTTTATCGCATCGGATTATTTTAAATTCAGAGGCGAGGTATGAAGGGGTTACTAATGAGGAGACGATTGCAGCTATTGTAAAAACCACGCATATCCCGATTCGAAAGGAATTTCATTAATGAGAGGCCGGTTCAGGGTATTTGGCAATGCTGCAATAATTGCTACACTTTTTGTCGTATTATTCTCCTATGCAATGTTTCAAGGGGGATTTGTCAGCTGGTTTCTCTTTTTTAGTTTTCTTCCAATTTTCTTCTATCTTCTTGTGTTCTTATTTTATCCGATGAAGAAGTGGAATGTAACGAGAGAGGTAACGCGACCTATTATCCAAGCTGGTGACAAGATAGATGTCATGCTAAGGATAAAGCGGAATATCCCATTTCCGATTTATTATTGTATTGTTGAGGAAGTTTTTCCCGTGAGCTTAATGAAAGCTGACAGTAGTACGGAAAAATATCGCCATATGGATCACCCTGAGAAACGATTTGTAGAACGAAAAATTAAAAAGGTAGTTTTCCCCGGATTTAAGCGAAGCTTAGCTTTACCCTATACAATTGAACAAGTTCCACGAGGGGAGCATCAGCTAAAAGGAATTCGTGTGAAGCTTAGTGATATATTTGGTTTTGTAAAACGAGAGCATTTATTCCATGTATCAAATGAACTGATTGCTTACCCGACCATTCGTCCTATCACGATGCAAGAGCAATATCAAAATTTTGAACAGGGCTCTGTTTCTTCTAGCTCACATCAATTAATGAATACCAACGTCGCAATTGGTGTTCGTGAATATGTGCCAGGTGATCGTTTTTCTCGAATTGATTGGAAACAAACTGCTAGACGAAATAATGTGATGACAAAGGAATTTGAACAAGAAAAAAGTACGGATATTCTACTGATTTTAGATAGTTGTCATTATGAAGGTATGAATGCATTAGCTTTTGAAGCTTCTGTAGAGCTTAGCCTTTCTTTAATGAATGTTTTTCGGAAACAGGGGAATCAAGCAGGATTGCTTTCGATTGGGGCAGAAGCGGTCTATTTCCAATCTGAACAAAATGCAGGGGCTCAAGCGCGTATCAATCATTTTTTGGCACGAATTCAGCCAAATGGAGAGCGGTCGTTTTCGATAAGTGTAAAGGAAGAAATGAAGCAAATTAAGGCGGGACAAATGGCAATTGTAATTACAACAAGGATCGATGACTTTTTTAAACAATCGATGCTACAAGTGAAGCAGCGAACGAAGCGTATTGCTGTAATATTCATTCAAGCAACTGATTTGATTTCAGAAGCGGAAAATCATGCTGTTCTGCAGCTTCGCTATGCAGGTATTGGTGTGCAAATCATGACAGAACAACAATTGGTTCATAATCCGATTGAGGTGAATATAAGATGAACAAACAGCAAAATAAAGCAGCAATCTTATATGCCACGATTCTTTACTTTTGTGGATTCTTTTTGTTCCTTGAATGGCTCTATCCATTAAAAGATATATCGGATACAAATAATATTTTTATTTTTATTATTTATACGATGTTTTGCTTTATTATTTCAGCATTGCAACTGAAATGGTGGATTGGTTTTTTATTAAAAGGATTCGGCTTGCTTTTCATTCTAAATGGTCTCTATTTTAACGTACCAATTGTTAGTGCTATGTGGATAGAGCAAGTACAAGTCGAATTTGTCTTCAACATACAGGCATTGTTCTCACAGCAATGGTATTATTTAACACCGTTGTTCCGCAGCTTTCTATTCTTATTATTAATTTGGCTAATGAGTTATTTATTGCATTATTGGTTCGTGCAGATGAAACGGATTTTTCTGTTTGTCTTGCTGACATTCATCTATATCACGATTCTTGATACATTTACCGTATACGATGGTGCTATGTCAATTGTAAGAACTTTTATAGTTTCATTTATTGCACTTGGTATAGCTAACCTAATGAAAGAATTGAGTCAAGAGTCTATTCATTTTGCATGGGTAAAGAAATCACCAGTATGGCTCATGCCGCTAGTTGTTGTTGTGTTTATCTCCAGCCTGATTGGTTTTGCCGCACCGAAGGCAGAACCAATTTGGCCGGATCCTGTTCCATTTATTCAAAGCGCTGCTGAAAACGTTGGCAGTAATGGTAGCGGACCGGTGCAGAAAGTGGGCTATGGAGAGGATGACTCTAGACTAGGTGGATCATTTATTCAAGATGATACACCAGTGTTTTATGCCAGTACTCCAGAAAGACATTATTGGCGAATTGAAACAAAAGATGAATATACAGGGAAAGGTTGGGTGTCTTCTTCTGACTCAGAGTATGAATTACAGCCAAATGGTTCCATCGATTTAGAGACATTTTCTTCGAATGTTGAGACAGAGAGACGGGATGCTTTGGTTGAATTTCAAGAAAATGAATCGATTAATAAGCTCGTTTATCCTTATGGGATCAGTCAAGTAGAGGGGTTAGAGGGGGAAGAGGCAGTCTTTCTCGACCAACAATCAGATGCAATAGAGGCTAGAAGAAGTGGAGAGGTTACTAATTTAACAACGTATCAATTAACGTATGACCATCCGTCCTTTGAGTTGAATGAGCTGCGTGAAAGCAGTGAGCCGTACAGAGATGAACTGTTAGAACACTATACGCAATTGCCGGATACATTACCTGAACGGGTAGTTGATTTAGCCGAGGAAATAACCAATCCACATGAAACAAGGTATGAAAAGGTAAAAGCGGTCGAACGGTATTTCGCAAGCAATGATTTTGAATACCGTACAACAGATGTCCCTGTTCCAAGGGGAGATCAAGATTATGTGGACCAATTTTTATTTGATTCCAGGATAGGCTATTGTGATAACTTCTCAACTTCGATGGTTGTTCTGCTTCGTGCTATCGATATTCCAGCAAGATGGGTGAAGGGATTTACTAGCGGCCAACTAATTGGAGGAGAGAATGCAACAGAACTGTATGAAGTGACGAATGGAAATGCCCATTCGTGGGTAGAAGTGTACTTCCCGGAAACGGGCTGGGTGCCATTTGAGCCGACACAAGGGTTCTCTAATTTATCTGATTTTCATGTGGATATTGATAATGCTAGTAATACAGACTTACCGCAAACAGAGGATGATGCATTAGAAGCTCCAGAGAGGAATGATCTCCCGGAACAGCCGGAGTCAGATGTACCAACGGATGAAGCTGCTGAGCAAGAATCTGATCAAACCGATGGAACGAATTTTACATTTAAGTGGTGGTACGCAGCAATTTTGGTGGCTTTAATCGTTATTATCGGAATCGGTATCTATAAAACAAGATTCCGTTGGCAAACAAAGGCACTAGCGGTGAAAATGAAAAACGGGCAGGATGCTAAATCTTTCCAAGAAGCCTATCATCATTTAATTAAATTGTTGCGGCATTATGGATATACAAAAGACCCTGATCAGACATTGCGTGAATTCGCAAACCGTATTGATATCCATTATTCTACAGATGAGATGGGGCAGCTAACTAGCTACTATGAGCGGCTGTTATATAAAAATGAGCTAAATGAATCACAACTAAATGAACTAACTCAATTATGGAAAAATTTAATTAAACGCATAATGGGTTGACCTGGTGTGGGTTGATTAGTAGAATAAATACATGCAAAAGTGAGGGCTTAGAAGGACAACCTCTATAAGCGTGTGTTCAATAGGAGGATAAAAAGGACCAAGAAGTTCGAGGCGGCGCAGCTTCCCGTACCGGAACGTATGCAGTTGATACGTGAGGAACGGAAAAGCAAGCCAACGAAGAAATTCGAAGTGTCATTTTTACCGGACTATTTTGGACAACCTCTAAAAATTAAAATATAATGCGTTCGTATATCCTTGACAATATGGGTCAAAAGTTTCTACCGGGGCACCGTAAATGCTCTGACTATGAAGGCAGAATCTAGATGATGTAGTTTATATCATGAACCTGGATTTCTGTCTTTTTGTAGCTATATGAGTATTTATATAGCTTGCGGAAAGTAGAAATGCAGGTTTTTTCAGCAGGAAAAATGTAAGTGTTGCAGTGTGCATGTCTGGGTTTATCGCGACTCAGCATGGTTTTATTAAACCACTTACTTAAAACCTAATGGTTACCTTATTCAATGGAGACACCTTACAGCAGATAGGAGCGGAATCAATGGAAAACAACGAAATGATACTTGTACTTGACTTTGGAAGTCAATACAATCAGCTGATTACACGTCGAATCAGAGAGTTCGGGGTGTATAGTGAACTACATTCACATAAGCTGACAGCAGAAGAAATTAAAGCAATTAACCCAAAGGGAATCATTTTATCTGGTGGACCACACAGTGTTTATGATGAAAACAGCTTCCGTTGTGATGAAGCAATATTCGACTTAGACATTCCAGTATTAGGAATTTGCTATGGCATGCAGCTTATGGCACTGCATTATAAAGGAAAAGTGGAGAAATCCAAAAACCGTGAGTATGGAAAAGCACTTATCGATCTTAACCATGATCCAATTCTTTTCAAAGATACACCAACAAAGCAAACGGTGTGGATGAGTCATGGAGACAAGGTAACAGAGGTTCCTCCTACATTCCAAATTGATGCAACAAGCCCATCAACGCCAATTGCAGCAATGAGTGATCCCGAAAACAAATTATACGGCGTACAGTTCCATCCAGAGGTTCGTCATTCAGAGTATGGAAACGATTTGTTAAATCAATTTGTATTTGATGTGTGCAAATGTAAGGGTGATTGGACAATCGAAAACTTTATTGACATGGAAGTGGAGGCAATCCAGAAAAAGGTTGGCGACCGCAATGTGCTATGTGCATTAAGTGGTGGGGTTGATTCATCTGTAGTTGCAGCGTTAATTCATAAAGCAATTGGAGATCAACTGACTTGTATTTTCGTTGATCACGGTCTACTAAGGAAAAATGAGGCAGACGATGTGATGAAAGTCTTTGCTGACGATTTCCATATGAACATTATAAAAGTAGATGCAAAAGATCGCTTCCTATCTAAATTAGCTGGTGTCGATGATCCAGAGAAAAAACGTAAAATCATCGGAAATGAATTCATCTATGTATTCGACGATGAAGCGGCAAAATTAAAGGATATGGACTTCCTTGCACAAGGTACTCTATATACGGACGTGATTGAAAGTGGTACCGAAACAGCACAAACCATTAAGTCACACCATAATGTTGGCGGACTGCCTGAGGACATGCAATTTGAATTAATTGAACCACTAAACACATTATTCAAAGATGAAGTACGTGAATTAGGTACACAGCTTGGTATTCCTGATCATATCGTATGGCGTCAACCATTCCCAGGTCCAGGCTTAGCAATCCGTGTATTAGGTGAAGTAACGGAAGAAAAGCTGGAAATCGTGCGTGAGTCCGATGCGATTTTACGTGAAGAAATAGCAAACGCAGGATTAGACCGCGATATTTGGCAGTATTTCACCGTACTACCGAATATTAAGAGTGTTGGAGTGATGGGCGATGCCCGGACATATGATCATACAATCGGTATTCGTGCCGTTACATCCATTGATGGAATGACATCTGACTGGGCACGTATCCCATGGGATGTTTTAGAAAAAATTTCAACTCGTATTGTGAATGATGTGCAGCATATTAACCGTGTTGTGTATGATGTAACGAGCAAGCCGCCCGCTACGATTGAGTGGGAGTAGTAGAAGGAGAGCTGAAACCCCTTTGTTTATAAGGGTTTCGGCTCTTTACTCTATTTTCATTGCATTGTTATTGCATTATTTGTTTCTAATCCTTTACGTAGGTAACGAGCAGTGAACTGATTTTTAGGTGAAGTATCTTCATTTTGTGTTGCTGTTTGGTAAGACATAATACCTTCTAATTTATGGGCTACCTCAAAGTTACTGTTAGGATACAAATGTCCGTAAGTGCCGAGTGTCGTTTCAATATCTTCATGCCCTAGACGGTCTTTAATGATTAATGGGTTTTCACCCATGCTAATAAGCAATGAAGCATGAGAGTGTCTTAAAGCATGTAATCTAATTCGATGAACCCCAGCTTTTTTTGAAAAACGTGTAATGGCATTCGCCAACGTATGTTTTTGTGTAGGAACACCATTATAGCTCATCACATAATTGGTTTGAATGACAGCTTGCTGCACGTTCTGCCATTCACGGAGTAAAGTTAAAGTATCCCCGTCTAATGCAATTTGGCGCACACTAGCCTTTGTTTTTGGTTCTACAAAAGAGTAATTATCTAAATTCTTATAGTAAAGTGTTTTATCAATAGATAACACGCCAGAATCAAAGTCAATATCTTCCCATTGAATTGCAGTGGCTTCTCCAATCCGCATCCCAGTCATAAATAAAAACCACAATGAGATAAATAAAAAGTGTTGATAGTAGTCTTCCTTATAAAAAAGAGAGATGACTTTTTCAAATTCTTCTTTGGTCCAAAAATCTATTTTTGTCTTTGTCTTTTTTACATTTCCAACAATTTTAGATGGATTACTTTCAGCTAAACCTAAAACAACCGCTCGATCCATCGCCATGGAAAATAACCCTTGAACATTTCTAATATAAGAAGAACGATACTTCTTTTTAGATAATGCTAATTGCCATTTTTGCACATGAATCGGGGTAATTTCGGTAGTGATTAAACTATTAAAAAAAGTGAAATGTTTTCTTACGGTCGGTAATCGATTTTCGTACGTTCTTTCTTTTACTTGTGTTTTATACCAAGGTAAAAAAATATCTTCAATAAACTGTTGGAACAGAATGTCATCTTGCTTTTCTTCTAATTCATCTGATTTTGTAAGCAGTAACCTCGAATATTCTTCCCTTGCTTCTTTTTTAGTTTTAAAACCACTACGGTATTTCTGAATTTGCTTGCCAGTGATCGGGTGATACCCTAAATTAGCACGAAAATAATATGTTCCGTTCTTTGCCTTTTTGACGATATCTTTAGTCATGATTTCACTCCTTACGCAATTAGTGCAAGAAGTACAAATCACACATCTAAAGTTATCCCTAATACTTCCTCAACAGCTTCTTTAGGAACACGATCTAACTTTTTAGATTGATAATACGCATGTCCTTTTGAAATCATTAGTTTTTTACATTCTCTAATGATATCAGCTGAAAAAGAGGGACCATAACCTAGTGCTATCAAGTCTTTTTTAGTGACTGTGACCATATGAACTCCTTTCCATAGACTAGGATATGCTATTTGATATCTGTCTATTATTATATCGCTTCTATAAAACTAATTCTAATACGTTGCGTGAATTTGGCTCTTGCACTAAAATAAAAAGGATTTAATGTCATAACTTGATAGTTACTTTAACCTATCTTGCTAAATTGAATATCAAAAATCAGACGGCTGCTGGTGCAGCTCCACGGGAATTTCACCCCTGCAAGTATTTCTTCCAGCCCTACTCATAGCTTGCGACGGTTCAAACGCTCGAACCATGACGATAGGGGAGTATCATTATCCTAACTGATGGGTTATCGCCAGCAATCCACCACGATTACATTAGATTCATAGATTATCGCTCGTTTCTAACGAAAGTCATGGCGTATGAATCAATTGGCTCATCATCAGTAGAACGTATCTGATTTTTTGCTTATACTGCACGGCGTAGTCTTCCGTGCTTTCTTTGTCAAAGAACAAATATATGATGAATGAAAGGGAAAACCTAACCATTCTGTATTCAAATTTTGAAAGCTAAAACAGATTGCATAAGCTTCGCTCGTAAGCGTTCGCGTGTATCTTCATCGATGCCCCAATAAGTGTTTCCTTGTTCATCACGGAGCTTACGCATGGATAAACTTGTCATATAGCTTCTATAATGTAGAACAACTACTTTCATTGCTTCTAGCTCACCCTTATTTGCAGCTAAAATGATTGGATACGGCAAAAAGCCACGCTCATTGCTTTCCGTATTAGTATTAATCATCCCATTCATCTGCATGCTCCTCCAAAAAACGTCTTGATGATTTCCCCTTTCATTACCTTCAACAAGTTTTTTTGTAAAATGCCAAAAATCAGAGAAAAAGTTTTTAAAAAACAATAACCCAACTGAATATTAACAGTTAGGTAGAATCATTTTTAATATTTAATATTAAGGACCAAAACAAGAAATACTTTAAATGTCAAACTCTATTTTATTACAATTCACATAAAAACTGATCGAACATAATAATGAATAATACAAAAATAAAGTTTTTTAAAATCATTTCTTATCTGTTAACCGTAATGAAACTTGAAAGGTCCAGCTAAATAAAATAGTAAGAACATAAAAATATAACCAAATAAAAATCTTAAATAAAGTGTTTGAGCCTCAGTTGATTTCAAAAGTCATTGCATATGCATGGTGAAACCATGGATAATATTTCCCATACTTGGAACTGGAGATAAAAAGAGGACATATAACTTTGATTTATCGTGGTATTAATAGAACAATTTTTGAAAAATTCGATCAAAATATAATAAAAACCTGGTTATAGCTATTTTCAATTACTCATTTTTTATCAATTAATGCACTTACTATTGACTATATTATTTAATATTTATTAAGCCTTACGATAAACATTATTCTACTCGAACACCTTTAATTTGATACTTATTTTCCGATTAACCAATTTCTTTAACCCCACCATTATACTTATAGATGATAATAATTTCTGATTTTTGGAAAGTGGATGATGACCTTCGTATATTTCCCATCTTCTGAATGAATGGAAAGGTCATGTCCTAATTTAAGAGCCATTTCTTTTGCAAGGTAGAGACCTAAACCGGTAGATTTGGCATGACTTCTCCCAATAGATCCTGTAAATCCTTTTTCAAATACGCGGCTGATATCCTCTGGCTTAATTCCAATGCCTGTATCTTGAATCTGTAGCCGCTTTTCTTTTCGATCTTCCTCAAATTGTACGGAGATTTCCCCGCCTTCACCTGTATATTTTAAAGAATTTGAAAAAACTTGATCCATAATAAAACCAAGCCATTTACTGTCGGTATGGACAACCTGTTCAATATTGTCCATATGAAAACGAATTTGCTTGTTAATAAAAGATTTGGCAAATTTCTTTACACTATTTTTAGCGACTTGATCCAACACTACCTCGGAAATAAAATAATCTTTGGAAAAAGAATCAATGCGAGAATAATAAAGAGCCTGCTCCACGTAATTTTCGATTCTATCCAACTCATCTTCAAACTTGTCCACAAGGTTTTCAACAGTTCTTCCATTACTGTTTTCCATAAGCAAGCGACCTGCCGCAATCGGAACCTTGACTTCATGAATCCAAGATGTAATAAAGTCTTGATGATCCATTTTTTCGTTATACAACTTTTGTAATTGATCGCCATGCACACTATTTACTTTTTTTAATAACTCAAGATATAACAGTTGTTCATCGTTTCGCGGTTTAGGCAGAGTTGCGAGAAATTCTTCATGATTACTTTCAACCACATCATTTAATTCCCGATAAAATTCTCTATTGTAATAGTATTCGATGATTACGTATATAGCTACAATAAAAAAGATAACCATATTGGTATATACGATATTACTTACAGCGTTTCTGGAATCTGTGCTCACAATCATCATCAAAGAAACAAAGAACATAATGATCATGTTTAATATAAAGAAATTCCGTTTATCTTTTAAGTAATGAAAGAAATTCATTGAATTATATAACCTTGTCCTTTCTTAGTTGTAATAAAGTGTTCTTTTCCAAGTTCAACAAGTTTTTTACGCAGGCGAGCAATATTAACCGTCAATGTATTTTCGTCCACGAAATTTTCATTCTTCCAAAGGCTACGCATCATTTTCGTACGACTGACGATGATTCCTTTATTTTTCATAAGAATTTTTAAAATAAGAAATTCTGTTTTCGTGAGTTCCGATTTTCGATCTCCATGTAAGACCTCTCCGTTTTCAAGATTTAATATAATTCCATCATGTTCCATTGTCTGAGACTGTGTTTCCATATAGGAATACGTTCTGCGAAGGAGTGCATTTATTTTTGCAATCAATACATCCATATGGAAAGGTTTTTGAATATAATCATCTCCTCCCATGTTCATCGACATCACTATATCCATTGGTGTATCACGGGAAGAGAGAAAGATCATAGGGACCTTTGAAATTTCTCTGATTTTATTACACCAGTAAAATCCGTCAAACGATGGCAAATTGATATCCATGATGACTAGGTGAGGATCATGATTAAGAAATACCTGCATGATTTGGTCAAAGTCTTCGATCTTAACGGTTTCAAAACCCCACTTTTCTAATGCTTCCCCTACCATATCACGAATGGTCAAATCATCTTCCACAATCATGATTTTCATTCCTCTTCCCTCCAAACAATCATCCTTCTGTAACATCATATTAATTGAATATCGACCAACATACAAAGAAAACATCGTGTTTAATATATTTTTTATCAATGTGACGAAAATGTAAGGTTACGAGATCAAGCTGTAAGTTTATATAAAGAGCAGCTATTGTAAAATAAAAACATAAAACAAAACTATTCTGAATGGAGGATTTAAATATGAAAACTATTGTCGAAGCAAAACAAATAAAAAAAGTCTATGGTGCAAAGGGAAATGTATTTTCAGCTTTGGAGGATATAGACTTAACCGTCATGGAAGGTGAATTCGTCGGTATTATGGGTCCCTCGGGTGCTGGTAAATCAACTTTACTAAATATATTGGCAACAATTGACGAGCCGACTGCTGGTGACATCGTGGTTGACGGAATCAATTTGACAAAGATGAATGAAGAGCAATTATCTGCCTTTCGCCGTGACAAACTTGGTTTCCTTTTCCAAGACTATAATTTATTAGATACTCTAACTGTGAAAGAAAATATTATCTTGCCGTTAGCCTTGGCAAAATTGAACGTTGAGGAATTGGAACGAAGAGCAGATGAAGTGGCAGATAAGTTTGGCATTCGCGACATTTTAAATAAGTACCCGTACCAAATTTCTGGGGGACAAAAGCAACGCACGGCAGCATCACGCGCGATTATTTCAAAGCCAAACCTAATATTGGCAGATGAACCAACAGGTGCGTTGGATTCGAAATCAGCAACAGACTTATTAGAAAGTTTAAAGGATCTTAATGAACAAGACAAGGCAACAATTTTAATGGTTACCCATGATGCTTATGCGGCAAGTTATTGTAATCGCGTCCTATTTATTAAAGACGGTAAAATCTTCACAGAACTTGTAAAAGGGAAAAGATCCCGCAAAGAATTTTTCAACAAGGTATTGGATGTTCTATCCGCACTGGGGGGTGGAGCAAATGACGTTATTTAGTTTAGCAAGGAAAAATATTAAAGGTAATTTCAATAATTATTTTGTCTATTTTGTTACACTCGTCTTCAGCATGGTTATTTATTATACGTTCACTTCCTTGCAATATAGCGAAAAAATTCAGGAAAGCATTGAATTGTCGGATACAATGAGTTTCATGTTTGGGGTATCATCAATTATCTTAATTTTATTCGTAGCAATCTTTATTTTGTACTCCAATTCATTCTTCACAAGAAAAAGGAAGAAAGAAGTCGGATTGTACGCCATACTTGGTTTACGCAAGAAAACCATTGCAAAAATGTTGTTTTATGAAAATTTGATTATGGGAATCATTGCAATAGTTATTGGAATTATTCTTGGAACCTTACTTTCCAAATTATTTGCAATGATTTTAATAAAACTTATGGGTTCAATTGCCGAGGTGGACTTCGGTATTTCCATTCTAGCGATTACCCAAACAGTCATAGTCTTTATGGTCATTATTTTATTCACTTCCGTTCAAGGTTACCGTTTGATTTATCGTTTTACATTAATCGAATTATTCTATGATGAGAAAAAAGGAGAACAAATTCCAAAGGTTTCACTTATTACGGCTGTTATCGGAGTTATATTTCTTGTCGTTAGTTACTGGCTGATATTAAAACCATTTCCTGACGAATTTACTACGGAATATTTAATAAAAAATTATGGTATTGCTTTTGTTGCTCTCGTCATTGGCACCCATTTATTTTTTCGATCTGTAACGGTCTATTTATTAAGATTATCACAAAAAAATAAGTCGCGTTATTACAGAGGAACTAGAATAATTGAAACATCTCGTTTACTGTTTCGTATTAGAGGGAATGCACGTACCTTTACAGTCATTGCATTGTTGAGTGCTGCTACGATCTGTTTCTTAGGTGCAACTTACAGTGGGTATTACAGCAACGAAAAAAGAGCTAAGGAAGTTGTTCCATTCAGCTATTCGCATTTGTCAAAAGGTCCAGAATTTGATTCGCAGGTGGAGAGCATAATAAAAGCAGATCATCGACATCCAATAAAAGCCCAACTAGACATACCCGTCATTCAGGTAAAAGGAATACTCTCATTTCAACTGGATTATGACATAAATCCTGTGAAATTAATCTCAGAAAGTACATTTAATAAAGTAGCGAATGCTTTAAATAAGGATGAAACAGTCTCACTATCAGGAAATCAAGCAGCAGTAATCCAGCCAAGGTTTACTGAATATACGAAGTCGGTTTTTAAAGGAGAAAATATAACGATTCAATTGCCTCAAGGAAGCAGCGAACTGCCATTTGTTCATATGGTTGAAAGTAATGTGCTACCTTTCGATTATCCCGATTTCTTTCTAGTAGTCAGTAACGAAATGTTTGCTGAGATAGCCAAAAAAGAGGCTCCATTAACTTATAAAGTGTATGAAGTGGAAAATGAAGTAACGGCACAAGCCACATCAAAGAAAGTAAATAAACTGGTTGGAAACGATTTTCAAGTTTCTTCATCATTTTATACGGAGTATAAGCAAGGTAAAGAAGGAAACGCAATTACTCTCTTTATTTTCGGATTTTTGGGGCTAGTATTTTTAGCAGCAACTGGAAGTATCATTTATTTCAAACAGTTAACAGAAGCGAATGAGGCGAAAGGACACTATGAAATCCTTAGAAAAATCGGTGTCAATAAAAAGGATATACGTAAATCAATCAAAAGGCAGTCATTATTTGTATTTGGATTGCCACTAACCATAGGAATATTGCACAGTTGTGTGGCATTGTACTTTACTAGCAACTTTATTTCTAATCTCATTGGAATCAATCTTATTTTCCCTATTCTAATGGCTATAGTCTTCTTTGTTATTATCTATGCAGTCTATTACGTATTAACTGTTAATACGTACAATCGCATTGTAAACAAATAAGGGCGAAACATCTCTCGAATGTTCGGTTCGGGAGGTGTTTTTTCATGTATTCCTTTGTTAAAAAAATCCTCATTACTCTGGAATCTAGACCGATTATATTATTGAAGATCAAATTGAACATCCTTAAATCTTCTAACAACAAAAAATCGAATGATTGGAAATATGATAACTCCTATACAAAATGTATCGCCAATAGAAACACAATTCAGTCTGTAATATCAGAAATAATGCCATATTCTTTCATTAATTTATTTTTAACCATGTAATATTCTTTCTTGGTAATCAAATTACGGGTTAGCAGTTGTTTTAACATAGCAATTTGTATACTATAAAGAATCAAATCCTGTTTCAAAAAACACGCCCCCCTATAATTAATTAAAAATCAGACGGCTGTTGGTACAGCTCCACGGGAATTTCACCCCTGCAAGTATTCCTTCCAGCTCTACTCATAGCTTGCGACGCTTTGAACGTTCGAACCATGACGGTAGAGGAGTATCATTATCCATACTGATGGGTTATCGCCAGCAATCCACCACGATTGTATTAGACTCATAGATAATCGCTCGTTTCTATCGAAAGTCATGGCGTATGAATCAAGTGGCTCATCATCAGTAGAACGTATCTGATTTTCGGTCTATACTGCACGGCGTTATCTTCCGTGCTTTCTTTGTCAAAGAACAATATATGTGAAAGGGAAAACTTAACCATGTAATCAAATCTTGAAAGCTAAAATGCCCTGCATAAGCTTCGAACGTAAACGATCATGTGTGTCTACATCAATGCCCCAATACGTATTACCACGCTCATCATAAAGTTTACGCATAGACAAACTTGCCATATAGCTTCCATAATGCAAAATAACGTAATTCATCGCTTCTGGATCACCCTTATTTGCAGCTAAAATAATTGGATACGGTAATAAGCCACATTCGTTGTCTTTTGTGTTAGCATCAATCATCCCAGTCATCTGCATGTTCCTCCAAAAATCGCTTTAACCTTTTAAAAGAGCTTGTCCGTCTATACTGAACCGTACTACGAGGAATCTCTAGTAGTTCGGCTATTTCTACATCTGATTTATCAAAAAAATAGTATAGTAGGACTGTCTTACGCTTTTCTATTGGCAAAGTACGCAACGCTTCAGCGAGTAATTTCGGAGTTATTTTCTTTCCAACCACTTGAAAACTTTGTCCTTCTTCTCCTTCATATTGCTGATCTAAGGTATAGAGTTGATTTTCTTCTTGTGGTGTGAGATCAGAAAATGTCATCTCCTTTGCTTGTCGTTGTTGTCTTTCGTTGAAAATATTGATTGCTTCATTCTTCAGTACACGTTTACAAAAAGCATTAAATGCACAGCGAACTTGCCACTCGGTACGATCTGGTTCTATCATGCATTTCCTCTCCCTTCGCAACTGCAAAGGTGGGTGATGATTTCCCCTTTCATAACCTTCAACAAGATTTTTTATGAGATGCCAAAAATAAGAGCAATATTTTAAAAAATATTCATTAAATACAAAAAAGCCCAACTGAACATAAGCCAGGTGGGAGTAAAAATTTATACATTTTATTAAATGGAAAATTCTATTTAAAAAAGTGGAAAGCCTTAGTTCAAAAAGAAAACAAATTACGACAAAACAAAAAGTAAAAGTAATATATGAGCTAAGGCACGATTATCCTGTGAAGACATTACTCAAAATTTCCGGTATTCCACGTAACACTTATTATTATAAAATTAATACTTTTGAGCACTCAGATAAAAATTCCAAGTGGAAAAGGCTCATTAGTTCTATTTTGAGAAGCATAAGGGCAGATATGATTATCGTCGTATCCTCTTTTCTTCTTTAATACTCACCATCCCTAAAGAATCTTTGACACAAAGGGAATCTGCTTAATTATATAACTTAACAAGAAGCAAAGTGGTAACGTGATCAGAATCATAGCTAGAAACATGAAGGATGGTGGAAAGTGGATGACCTTCAATCCAGCAATAACAATAGCGATAATCGGTATATGAATGATGTAAATCACGAAAGAATGGGCTGACAAGAAGCTCCAACCTTTTCCTTGATGAAAAACTCTTTCGCGAAAGAATATGATTAATCCGAGAATGACGCCAACACAAAATAGAGCTTCCCACAGAGAATAAACCAAAGATGTCCAGTTCCAGCCGCCAGAAAACTGTAATCCGTCTACCCCAAATATCAAGACTAAGGGTAGAAGAAGAATCGATGCTCCAATTGCAATTCCAAAACCCGCCCTCCCCATAGAATCAGGAGTATTTCGAAACCAATTACGTTGGTAAGCGATGATACCCAAAATGAATAGCCCGACATATTGTGGGAGATCATAGCCGCTTGCTGTAAAAAGTCCAACAAATGATTGAACCTCGGGAGATCCACCGGGTAAATCAAGAGCAGGAACCCACAGTCTTATGGTGAAGTATCCTGCTGCTAATATCATTACAAAGACTGTAAACATCCTGTAGGTGGGTGGCGTACTCTGCCGAACTACTGATAGCTTATTTTTACTCATAAACTTCGCCCAGACTGCGTATAAACAAACGAATACGAAAAGTAGCTCGACGTACCACATCGGGCCGTAAGTTAAATGTGAAAAATAGGTTTGCCATGTAAATGGCTTTTGGTTAAGTATATAGGCTTCAATTGCTTGAACTTGGCTAAGAATGAAAATATAGAAGATAAATGGGATTAGGAATCGGATAGATCTATCCTTGATAAACCGAGTTGCCCCATTTCGTTCAAAAGATAAAGGGACAAAGTAACCAGAAATAAGAAAAAATGTCCCCATAAAGAAAGTCTGGTTAAAAGCAAGAAATAGAAGGCCCATTACAACCCCAATAGACCCTTGTGTTAATACCTCGTTATAGATGGAAAAATACACCAAATGATGAAACACAACCAACACTGTAAGAGCTCCTCTTAGATTATCAATAAAATATAATCGTTCTTCCTTTTGGGGAGACAAGCTCCCTATATGTCTTGAATTCATAATAATTCTTATGTTCCTCTCTATAAACATTTAAAAATATATTTCAACGGAGCATCCGCCAAACTGGACGGCTATGTATAAACCGTCCTATTTGCTCTATATTTTAATTTTCTCTTTTAGTTGATCCGCCTATTTTCCAAGAGGCTAAACTTATGACCCCACCAACTACAATAAAAATAATGTCCATAACAATTTCAAATCCCTGAAACGCATTAATATAATTTACCAAAAACCAGCTTTTTCCACCATTAGTCAAATGATTAATTAATCCGCCTACTCCCTGTATAACAAAAAGTAGACCAAGTCCACTGATTATTTCTTTCATGATGAACACCTCATTAATAATTTTTTAATTTAATATTCCTCTAAGACCGATATTGAAAAAAACTGCACCTACTACTCCTATCGCTACCAACAGTGAGGAAATCGGAGCTTCATTTAATTTTGATCTAATTTTATTTAGAAATTGTTGCAGTCTCTCTTTAAACATAATATTAACCCCTAACAAAAGAAGAGAAGGAAGCACCATTACAAGATTGTAGCCAATTATAATAAAGATAGAAGAGGAAGGCTCAATTGTTAGGTGATTCATTAACAAAATGGAATAAAAGTAAGGCAACGCAGTTACAAATTCAATTAGAAAAACAATGATACCTAACATGATCATCCCTTTCATCGTTGTTTTTTGGGGTATAAATGAAATTAAACGTTTTTTTGTATTATCATTTGGTTTACAGAAGCTAATTAGAACAATAACTGCTCCAAAAAGGAGATAAAACCAATTGATAAAGTCAAATTCAGATAATTTTCCGATTCCTTTCAATAGTGAATCTCCACCAAAGTATAGGAATAAGCCCACTATGAAGTAGCCAAACTGCGTAATAAACAAAAAAACAAGCAAGCGAGAAGATAATTGATTAGGCTGTGTCAATAATAAATAGGCTGTTACAGCAAGTACACCAGGACTTAATATATCAATTAATGCGCAAATAGAAATAATTAGCAAAGCTATCGATGTGTCTATTGATGAAGAAGGCATTAATGCTTCAATACTTTCGATCAAATATAGAGTCTCTCCTTTTTATATGTTATAATTTAAATAACACAGTGTGTTAAAATTATAATAACACACTGTGTTAAGAAAAGGAAGTGATTTTTTATGCCAAGGATTGTTAATCATGAAAAAAAGAGGAAGTCAATTGCTGAGGCCGCTTGGAGTATTATTAAGAAAGAGGGAATCGAAAAAGCATCTATAAGAAGAGTTGCTATTGAAGCAGGCATGTCTGCTGGAGCGTTAAGACATTATTTTTCAACTAAGGATGAAATGTTATTATTTATCATGGATTATTATTTGGAAGAAGGGAAAAAACGTTCTCAAAGTAAAAGTTGGTCAGACAATCCATTGCAGGCGGTTGCGGAAGTTTTATTAGAGCTTATTCCAATTGATGAAGAAAAGAAAATCGAAACGAGTGTTTGGTGGATCCTTGCACTTCAGTCACTTACAAGTGATACTTTAAAAGAAAAAAAAGATGAAATGACTAACGGTATGTATGAATTAGCAAGTTCAATGATCGAGATATTAGTTCTACAAGGGATTTTATCTGATTCAACTAATGTAAAATTAGAAAAGAGTAGGCTAGCGGCATTAATTGATGGATTGTCCATTCATGCTCTGTTAAGACCTGACGTCTACTCTCCAGATAAGGTGAAGGAAGTAATCCGTTATCATTTAGAAACACTCTGCAATGAAAGTCAATTGAGTTAGTTGATCATTTATCAATATTATTCGATGAGTTAGTAGATTTTGTTTTTTAGAAAAAAAGGGTAATCGGAAAATAGTGTGGAATAAATGTATGTTGAATGATGGTTGCTAAATTAAAGGAGGAGTATTCTTTAATAGGTTAAATAAATACGAATAAGCAACGTAAAAAAATTGGTAACAGAACAAAGCCAAAGAAAGGAGGATTCCCTTGATTGATACAATCATGAAGGATGGCTTTTGTATAGAGTGTGGAGCGAAAGAAGAGGATGGTTTATCTTGTTGGGAGCAACTTGGGTATCTTCTGGCTTGGGAACAGAACAATCCTAAACTTTATGCTCTTCATTTCTGGACAGTTTCAAGATACATGTTACAGCATCCTTCCAACTTTAGAAGGATGTGCTCTAACAAAAAAATTATTCCGTGATGCTTGCGATTACAATTGGGAAACTCCTTATATTTTGAAAAAGAATAGAGAAGTTACTACTAATAAAACATTTAAAATTGTTAATCCTATCCCTGTTGCAGAAAAAGTTAGAGTTCTAACAAAATGGGATATGACGGTAAACGATGTGTATGCTGCGGGTGAAAAGAATGCAATTGAAAAGGGAGCTTCGGTTGAATCGAAATGGAGGGAGATTTAATTGACTTTGATGCACGATAATTTAAAATCTAAAAATGAAGAAAAACTTCAAGAAGTAATGGTTGGAGAGCTAAAACCTCACAATGCACAAATTACACTCCTTGACTATGATCCGAAATGGCCGAAGTTATTTGACCGAGAGGCTAAAAGAATTTATTCCATACTTGGTAAAAAGGTACTTCAGTTGGAGCACGTTGGATCAACTTCAGTGCCAGGTTTATGTGCTAAGCCAATTATTGATATTCTATTGGTTGTGAAGGATTCTGCTGACGAAAGTGCTTATGTTCCTGACTTGGAGGAAGCTGGCTACACTTTACGTATTCGAGAACCAGATTGGTTTCAACACCGACTTTTTAAAGGTCCCGATACAGATATTAATTTACACGTATTTAGTAAAGGCTCATCTGAAATCGACCGAATGTTGCGATTTCGTAATTGGCTAAGAATTAACCATTCCGATCGAGATAAGTATGCAAGCGTAAAGTGTAACTTAGCTCACCGTAAATGGAAACACGTCCAAGACTATGCGGATGCAAAAGCTTCAATAGTACAGGAAATTATGAGGAGGGCAAACGCAGTCGATGAGAAGAAGGGGTGAAATTTACAAATTCCTTATGGGAAAGCCTTATAACCATTGATAGATTAATGATAAGAAACAATTGGAATACATTCATTCACTGTTTATGCGAGAACTCTTTTTTAGGACATGATGATAAACAAGTGGCAGGGCAGCGATATTCAAGAATTGGGAAAACAGAGCTTGCAGATGGCTTTGTCGCTTTACCAGGTGGACCAGGAACATTAGAATGTCACTTTAGGAGATATATTGCACACCATTTAAACGCTATTTTGCATTAAGTAAATATAAAAGCCTAATTTCTCAACATTAAAATTGAGAAATTAGGCTCATAGAAGGACATTAAACCCTTTCGATCATGATGCATAATGTCCCAGTTTTTTCTAAACTTCATATTCCTCTTTGCTCTGGTTAAATAAACAAATAATAATTTACTCTAGAAGTTTTAGGTGACTGATTATTCACAAAGTAGCCTGTTTTTTGAACTAAGATCAATAATTAGGACTGTGAGTTTGTGATACCATCCAAACACAGAAATGTTGAATGGTTGTTTTAAGATTCCCTTTTTTTCGTGGACATTACCGTTTTTCTCATCTAACTCGATAAGATGAGACTTGGTCGTTCCAAGAAGTAGTACCAGACATTCCCCAAGAAGTTAAATTGGTGGTAAAGTATTTGTTTGGATAACTTACAAGAGTTAAATAACGACCACCATAATAACGATTTTGATAGAGCCTAATCCAAGAACCAGGAGCTACAGATACAGCAGATATTCTGTTATCCCATGCAGTACTCAGAGAAGTGACCTGAGTTCCAGGATACGCAATTAATGATCTTCCATATCCATGACCCGAAGTATGTTCATATAAATAAGTTGGTCTTGCCATTATACCTATTGACTGACTAGATAATCCCTCTGTAACTTTTTGATGATATGCTTCATATTTTTCTGGAGTTGAGAAGCCATGTACCTTTTCTCCTTGATCAGTTGCTTCAACTACCATTCCAACAATTTTTTTATGTTTACCTGGTGTATATTTTATTCCATCTACTGTGTCAACTTTTAGATCCTGATCTGGATTCGATGTTAAACTAGCTGCATTTGTTCTACCTTCAAAACTAAAAACTAAAGAGAAAAATCCTACTAGGGCTATTAAAGCTAAAGACAGATTACGTATCATTTTTCTTTTCATCAAAGTTCCTCCTCTTAAATTAAAAGTCAATCTATTGTAGTGCAACTTTTTTCAAAACGGTTAAACTTTATTTTAAATCCACAACACGATATTCTTTAACTTTTTCCGCTTGAACCTCACCTTCCTTTTTGTAATAATATGACTTAATTTTCACCTCCTTAATAATTGACTGACTTTTCTGGCAATATATGATATTTACATAGACCTGCACCTACTTGTCCCATGTTTTTAAAAGTGATTTCAACATATGAATGGCATGTTTCTGCTTTTTAGGATCCAACGGTTTCTGCCATCGAAGTTGCCCTTCTAATAAAAGCATCATTTTCGATTAGTTGTTCCTTCGATGTAAAGTGGTTTTGTATAACGTCATAGTAGCTACATTTGCTTCCTCAATAATTTTCTTTATTCCAACAGCATGAAAACCGTGATAGTTTCGAGCATTCATAAACACTCCTTATTAATAGGAAATCCTTTAATCTCTTTTAATGTATAAAAAAGAAACAGTGGTACCACTGGCTCTAGTCATGCTGCTTGAGAATAGCCATTACTTTTGTCATTTAATTTCTCACCAACTGATATAAAGACGTGAAGGTGTCATAAGTTATCAATATTCTTTAGGTGGAGACAGCCCCATGGATTCATTGACTGGAACAGGGGTAACATGGCACTCTATTTTATTGAGTATGATAAAAATTTTAAAAACTTCAATGAAGAAAATATAAAAATCATAGATATACTAAATGAAAATACAGAATCAGGTGAATGGAAAACCTTAGATTTTGCTAGTTTTGGCGCAAGTGGTTTAGAATTATTTGTCTATGGTGATAAGATGTCATTTCTGATTACCATTCTGGTAACCTCAAAAAAAGACTGATATGGTCGGAAACTTCCTTAGGGTGGGTCAAAGTGATGATGTGATTAGCACCAGGTATACGCACAAAGTTAATATTGGGAACTTCCTTATATAATTGTGCGATTTTAAAGAGATCTCCTGAGTCCTTCTCGCCTATGATAAAAAGTGTCTTCGTTTTAATTTCTCCCAATCTTTCCATCGCTGAATTGGAGGAAACAGTTTCGAATGTTTTCCAATCAAAAGTTTTTTGAATATTGTGTATCATCATTTCGCGCAATAAATCGTATGCTTTTCCAAAAGAAACGCTCCAGGAAGGCTCGCTTAATATTATATTAGTCATTTTCTCAACATCTGGTGCAGCTTTAGAAACTCGGCTCTCTAATTCCGCATGTTCGGAAGAAAATTTAAACCCCGACAGGCCTGGAGCGACCAATACCAGTTGAGACACCCTTTTTGGATAGGTCAGAGTAAAATCAGTTGCAATTTGTCCACCTAGGGAATGTCCAACGAGGGTACCTTTCTTAATTTTAAGATGATCCAAGAGTTTTCTAAGATCCTTAACATAATCAATGGGTTCATTCGGAACAGGTGACTTCCCTGCACCCCGGACATCAAGAGTGATTACTTTGAACGACTTTGAAAGATGTGGTGTGATGAATTCCCAGTCACGTGAATCCATAGCTCCACTATGAAGTAGTATAACTGGCTTTCCTCTTCCTTTAATTTCGTAATGAAGATCCATCTATTTCAATCTCCTTTCCCTGAAAAAAGTAGGCATTGCCCATGACTATCTTCGTTTCATTTCTAAGATTCCTTTTCTTATCTCCCAAACTGTTTACAAAACCATTTAATAAATTTGTTCGGTTAAAAAGGAAGTTTAATGTACCATTACAAATGATTTAATTGCTCAAGAAGGTCCTATTTCACCACTTTTATAATGCCCATCCGCTTTAATGTTCCAATAAGTGATTTCAAGAATTTAAACATCCCCCCTTATTTATTTCACACACTGTGATGAAATGATAATAACACAGTGTGCGAAATAAAAGCAAGAGGTGATTTGAATGCCGAAAATAGTTGATCATGATCACAAAAGAAAAATGATTGCTGAAACAGCTTGGAAAATTATTGAAACGGAAGGCATTGAAAAAGCATCTATCCGAAGAATTGCATCTGAAGCTGGAATGTCTACCAGAGCACTTAGACATTATTTCTCAAACAAGATGAATTACTATTATTTATTATGGAATATTTTCTTGCTCATGAGAAAGAACGGTCGGCGGGTCAAAAAAACCTCTTATTGCGGTATAAGCGTTGTTAGAATTAGTTACTGTGGAAATCGGGATAAACAAACTGAACCTTACGTTTGGCTAGTTTTCGCCATTCGCCCACTTACAAGTAGCTTTGAACACAAAAAAGATGAACTAACTGAAGGTGAATATATTTTAATGAAGGCACTGCTTGAAACATTGATAAAAGCAAGCTATGTAAATAAAGACATAAATATTAAAATAGAAAAATTAAAGCTTTCGGCCGCATTGAAGTTTTATCCATACATGCTCTATTAAGACCGGATATATTCTTGAAAAAACGGAACGAATTATTACTCACTACTTAAATGAACTTTGAAAACCAATAATATATTAAGTTAATCACTTGTTTTCTAAATAAACCCTGTGGAACCACTCAACAATGAAAAGAAGTAGGATCCCACTATAAAATCCGAAGAGCTAATCAAAATTAAATTGATTTTAGAAGTAAGAAATTAGTAAATGACTAACAAGGGGCTTCATCCGAATATTGAAAGATACACTTATAAGAAAAAGGATTTAAGTTGATATTTAAAATATGCTTTCCAGTGGCAAATGAGGAAAAAAAGAGTAGTAGCTTTATCGAAAAGGCAGACATTTCCGGATGTGAAAAAGGACATACCGCTAACGATGAAACAACAGTCGCAATAAGCATTAAAAACTTTCTTGTCATAAGAACTGAAGGGGAGACATATGCCCTTGAAGACAAAGCTGGTAATAACCTACTCTACTTTTGTGTTGTAGGTGACATCGATAGAAAAAATATACGAAAATAAATCTGAGTTTATTGAAAGCATCTTATTTGATTAACGGTTAATATAAGTAAGCGTACTTTGAATTATTCTTGCCGTTGAATTAATAAGCTAAAAATTTCAACACCCTAATCCAAACACTAAATTGCACATTTTTTCAAAAAGAGTTAACCCGTTTTGATCAATCTTTTTTCAAAACGGGTTCTTCTAATTTAACTATGGGTCTGCGAGTTGTCTTTGATAAAATCTTTATTCTAAAGCTACAGTAAATGAGCTAATTTATTTTTACTCGACAATCATCCAATTAGTATCTTTTTCTAACGTGAGTATATATTGCGAAAACTGTATGGCCTTTGTTGTTTCATCAATATATTTAACAGTAACCCATACTTTTATTTGATGATCTACTGCCTGGAATACTGGATGGACTAGCTCTGAAAATAAAAAATTCTTACCAATCGATGGTAATGCATTATTTTTCACATAATAAGCAAGTTCTTTATCCGTGGCAGTGGGGTAAAACGTAAAAAATGTCTCCAAAAACTCTGTCACTTCCTGCACAATATCGGAATCAACTGTACCATTACTTTCATGTTGTTGTGGCTCATAATCTGATTTATTCGGTATGCTCCAAAAGGTAGGGTTTTGTATAATAACTAAGTTTCCTGCATTATCTTTATGAAGTAAGATTCGATAGGAGGAACGAATCCTTTGGCTATTTTTATCTTCTGTAATCTTTTGATCTACTGAATATACAACTCCATAGGTATTATCACTTTCTGGTGATACTGACCAGATATCAATATTACTCACACTGGAACTAGTAGGTATATCTGCTCTTACTGTATCAGTATTTAGGGCTTGCAATTCCTCTGTTAGATAAAGACTTAATTTTTCTTCTCTTCGTTCAATAGACTCTTTATTATTTTGCCATGTATAGTAATCTTTCACAAAGTTTTTCGTAAAGCTTTCAATTGCACTTGTGTCCACAAGCTTTGTTTCAATGACTTCTTTTTCATGAACGGTATGCTGATCAATTGCCGTAAAGTTCTTATAAATCGCAAAGACAAGGCTACTGATTAATATAATCCACAAAATCGTGACGGATTTCTTACGTGTGCCAACACTTTTTACTTTGATTTTCGGTGACTTTGTTTCCACTGTTTGTTTTTCTTTTTTTCTAAATATGTTTTTCATCTTTTCCAACCCTTCCTATTGTTTAATTCGGCCAGCTCCAATTAGATGTTTTTGCCAGTAAGCAGTTGTTAAGTCTGCATAGCCTATTGGATCACCTGCGTTATACATTTGGTTATCTCCAAGATAGATACCGACATGAGTAACATACGTTCCAGAGTTATACGTTGAATGGAAAAACACTAAATCACCCGGTTTTGCTTCCGATAAAGGTATATGTTCTGTAAAGTCATATTGTTGCTGTGCTGTTCTAGGTAAATTAATTCCAGCCTTTTGATAACTCCATTGTGTCAGTCCACTACAATCAAATGAAGTGCTTGGGTTATCCCCACCAAATACATAAGGATAGCCTTCGTACTTCAATGCTTCATCCATAACTATTTGCACAAGGTCACCATCAAATTGTGGGGAGTGAAAGTATTGATTGACTAGATAGACATAAAACATATTGCCATACAGGTATCGCCAACCCCCATTCTTTTTTATGGCAATCGGATTGGAATAGGAAGTTTTACTTCCACTTGAATGTTTTTTCGCAAAACTTTGTGCTAAGTCAAAACTATATTTTTTTCCTCTTTGTGCAACATAATCAATAAACCCACCGCCATAGTTATAAGCCTGTATGACCGTATTTCCATCTACCCCTCTAGATTCTGCGGATTGAATTAAGTCTGTAAAGTATCTTACCCCTTGTTGGATAGATGCTTCCGTATCTAATGAATTTGGCGGTAACCCCAATGACTCGCTCGATTGCATCACATCTTTTAATCTCCCACCACTTTCCACTTCCATAATTGCGAGCAACGTTGACACATATTCACTAACACCATATTCTTTCGCATATTTTTCTACCATTGGCCGGTGCTTTAATACGTCTGCTGACACAGAAACACTTCCACCGCCATCCATGTCAGAGTAATTTCCTCCTGAGGAATCATCTTCATTAGAAATGAAAAGTGCCACAAAAACCAACAATCCAAAAAGGAGTAGAAAGCCTACTCCATACGTAATGAGCATTATTTTTAATCGCATGACTTTCATTATCGTTCCCTCCTATTCGTAGGCACGGAACGTTTTTGAAGCTGTCTTTTCTTCAACACTTTGATTGGTTTACCTACATGCTTTATGACTTTTCGTATTTCTTGCTTATTTTCCATTTGAGGACGTTCTTTAGAAGTTGTTCTTTTTCTTTGTACCTGCGACTGTTCAATTTGATTATGCATCACTTGTTCGTTTGATAATGTCTTTTGTTGCTGTATAATTCTCCCTACAATCAGTTCTCTTTGAGTAACTGGTCGTGTATGACTAGATTGATCACGAGAAGGTGTACGTTTTTTATCCAATGCCCGTCTTTTATCTGCAATTGTTTGACGATGCTTCATTGAACGTTCTTTTGTTGTTTTTTTTCTTTGTTCCTTCGCTTGCAATACACCTTCTTTAAAGTCGTGAACAGGCTTTTTCAACTGTTCTCTTCCTTGCATGACCGCATATTTAGTACTTGTTGGTAGGTCAACCAATTGTTCTTTTCGGTGTTTGACATTTGCCCGAATCTGATTTTTTGCACCAAGTACTTTCCCCGTTACTTGACCAAATTTCTGACTTAATGAAGTTGGCTTCGCCTGTTCATTCATTTTTTCCCGATTCTTTTTAGGAAATGAAGCGAGCCGTTGTAATGGACGAAGGGGGGATGAACTCCCTTTTGTTTTTTTAGATTGACCAACTAATGCACCAGCCGTCGCTCCAGCAGTTGTACCTGCAAGTGTACGTGTAATATTACGTTGTAAGCGGCGACCACCACGATTAAACATGCGATAAGGACGACGCATCACTTTACGACCAACGTTTTGTGAGTCATTGCTTTGTAAGCTAAACATACTCATGATGTCACCAAGTTTCATGTAAATGCCCGCAAACGTGACAATCTGCAAGAAGGCAATTAAGAAAAATGGATAACTCGTTGTTAAGCTGTACAACATGGAGGAAATACTAAAAGCAACAGTAATGATTAACGTGATACCGGCACGAAGCATAATCACATTAAACAACTTCATAATCGCTTGTTTCCCCATGTTTTCAAAAGTTGGAATCATGGATAATAGAAAACTAATAGGTAAAAACATCGCATAAACAATAAATAGAATTTGCGAGAAAATCATAATACCCGATAATAAAAACACGAAAATGGATATTCCAATATTAAATAGAAATAAAAAGAAGACCATGCCTAAACGTGTCGTGGTCTTCGTAATCGTTAAATTTTTATTGTCATGATCTTCAATTTCTGCTTTCACCGCATTCTCACGATCTTTTCCGTTATTGGCATCTGGACTAATGGAAATCAATGTATCAACACGATCTTCGCCAATCGTTTCTTTATCCGAATCATCGAATTGCAAGAGCATCCAAGGCTGCTCGACTTGAATAGAAAAGAGATTATCCCGTATCATATCCACACTATCTTTTCCTTGACTAGTAGAGCTAGGCATTAAGATTTTTGTGCCTAAATCTAAACTTGCTTGACTAATGTCTGCTGAAAAGTCATTAATTTTTGTAATGTATGTTGGTGCGTAAGCGATAAAGGAAGCAGACAAAATAAACACGACCAAAAAGTTCAGAATAGCTCGAATCGCTTTCGTTGTTTCTCGTTTCATTAATCCTGTATAGGCTACGTAAATCCCAATGACTAAAATAAATAGAAGCAAGAACCCAACATAAAATCCTAAACTACTAAAACCACTTGCTGTAATCCCGGCTAATGTTTGCATGTTTTTCCCGATGGCATCCGCTGTTTGTGAAATAAAATCGAGTGAATAGGCTTGTTGAATTAAATAGCCTGTCGCATTAGACAAATACAAACTTATAATCCAGATAAAATTGGTAATCGTGTAGAGCCCATACATGACTTGTTTCCCAATTCCATCATTCCAGTTCCACGGTAGCCAATCCCAACCTGTATCCACATAAAAATCGAGTTGATAATGGTCAAGAGCATATTTAGAATACAAATTATCTTCTGATACCGTATCATCGACTAATCCCGCAGCTTGCGCAAAAGTACCAAGTAATAGAAGACATAGGAAAACGGCAGCACTAATCAGCACTACCGTTAAAATTATCTTTTTTAGTTTTTGTTTGTTCACATTGTCACCTCGTTTCCTTTTCATTTACAGGTGGCCGAGTATCGAATGCATCAAATAAATCTTCAAAAACAGGATGGACTTGAATAATCCCAACACGTCCATATAAATCTTGAATCAAACATTGCCCGTTTTCTAGTTCACGAAGTCGCCTTTGATTGCCTTCATCTTCTTTATCGACGCCAAAAAACTCCAATGTCTTTTTAATTTCATTAATATCCCTAGAACGAAAGGCAAACTTCACACCGATATTGTTTTTTATTTTCTCATCCGTTAAATCATCTGCATTTTGCGTTACAAAATATACACCGGCATTCATGGCACGTCCAGCTCTTACTAGTTTGTTAGACAGTGTTTTCCCTTGTGCGACTTGCAGGAAGGACCAGGCTTCATCTAAATCTACAATTTTAAATACACTTCGGTCAGAATGGATAAAGTCTAATGCAAAGGTAGAAATAACAATTAGCATCGCAACACTAAGTAATTCCATTGTTGTGTATTCCTCAAAACTCGTTTCCGCATCGGGTAATACCAAATCAGCGACTTGAATGATATTAAATTGTTTCTCTAAACTAATCGAATTTTTCACCGTTCCATCTGAAAACAGAAGGTGAGCGAAATCATAATCGGTAAAACTTTCAATATGATCTGCGATAGGACGTGCCAATGGATTAGGATCACTTCTTAATTCATGAATCACAAGAAGTAACCCACGTTCTTCCTGTTGACCAACGGCCCGAATCGCACGTCGTAATACAGGGAATTTCTCACCATCCCGACTAGAGATACCTGTAAGAAAGGTAAGAATATCAATCGCAAGGCTTTCTGAATCCTTTTTCTTTTTCATAATGACAAAAGGATCAAGTAGTCCTTTGTTCGAATCATCGCTTGTTAAATTAACTATATTTATTTCATGTGCTATTTCAGGCAATATTTCTTTCCAGTTGCCACGTTCTGCCTTTGGATCAACGATAAGAGCTTGTCCGCCATAAAGAACAGCATAATATACGAGTAGGTTATTTGAGAATGATTTCCCACCACCAAGTGAGCCTAAGAAAGCAGAAGCCAAGGCATTTGTGACCGAACCTTTCACACCTTGACTGGCTAAGCTAGGATTGAGATATACATTTCTTCCTGTATCTAAGTTGTAACCAAAATAAATTCCTTCTGTTTCTCCCAGCATCTGTGTTGCACCAAACCCAAGTCCCGCTAAAAAGTCGGATGTAACATATTGAATATAATCATTCATATACCGTTTGCTAGCGGGAATAAATTCACTGTGTAAACCAATCATATCGCCAAATGGGCGAACAAGTTTCACATTTAAATCGTCATAAAAATCTTTCACTTCATTACACCGTTGTTTCAGTTCATCTAAAGTAGAAGCAGATACGCGAATGACATAACTTAACTTATACATCGATTCTTTACTTTGATCAAGTACATCTTCTAATTCATTCACCTGTTCCAACGCTTCTAACACATTGCTTCCTGTTTCATTGTTGGATTCCCACGCATGATTATCTAAATCTTTTAATTCCTTTTTCTTATTTCGTACGGTTGATAATGCTTTTTTATTGGTCACGATTTCCACATTCATGGATGTATCTATGGGGAAAGTGAATTGTTGTTGTTGATAATAAAAGATTTCATCCGATGGAAACTCCAAATCTCCAACAATCGAATTAATCGTAAAATAAGCAACATATATTGTTTGTTCTTCTTGTTCAATTTTTAAATAACGCTGATTTTCTTCTATTAAACAACGTGTAGGTTTAATAATGTCATATCGCTTCACTAAAGTTTTATGCTTTAATTTTTTTAAAGGAAGCACGTAGTCATATTTCTCATAAGCAATATCTGATTGACCATGAAGATGTTCGATTAAATACCCAAAATCATTTTTCTCTAAAGGTCGAATTTTGAAACGTCTTGAAATTTTGTTTTGCAGCAAAGACTCCATTTTAGAGAAGCGTCTCATTTCATCATGAGGCATCGAAACAAAATCATCCATCAAATGATGGTTCACATCACGAACAAAAGAAGAAAGTGAATTTGTAATCGATTTTCCCATCGATTTCATGGTGACTTCTTCTTCATTCAAAAGCAGTTTAAAACCAATAAAGAAACGATAGTCTACTTGATGTTCCCCAATCATCGAAACAAGCGCTTCGGTTTGATCATCAATTCGTGCATAAGCAACGTCTTTTAACCTCCCAGTAACTAAATCCTTACTACGTTCTTGGACAGAACGAATACTACTAGCTGTACTAATTTGTAAGGCATGAATTTTTCCATCTTGATTTTGTGCAATCAATTGGCGAAAGTGATCATGCACTTGAATTTTTTCATCTGGTGACAAAAAAGAATAGTTGTAGGGAAGCAATTCATAATAAGCAAAACATTCGCCATCATGATTGAAGACAAGATTATTTTCTATATATTTAATCGGATAACGCATGCAGTTCACTCCTCACAGCAGTAATATTTTCTTTCATTTTCACTTGTTGTAATTTGATTGGTTTCCCTGCATAAGTTAATTTAGGGCGCGAAAAGTAAGTGATGACGGATTTCAGAAAGCTATATGGATTTTTGCCATCAAATGTTTTTTGACTCATAAACCATGTTAAGCCAACAGGAATTCCCACATATTTTAATAACGCTCCATTAATAAATGAGAGTGGTGGGAGATTCCCAAGTAACATGACAAGCAGAAGCGAAAGTATAAACCACGACATTTGATTAAAGGTAACGGGGAAGGGTAAACGAAAATCATTAATCGCATAAATGACTTTTTCAACCGACCAAATACGGGTATAACTTTTTAATTTTTTCATAAGTTCTCCTTTCAAGAAAAAAACAGCCTGCATATTATACACAGACTGTTTTTGCATTTTTATATTTACTTATCCAACATATTCAAATACACCATGTGACGTAACGAGAAAACTCCCGTTTATTTCTAAATCTCTTCCAAGTGCTTGATAATCGATATAATTCTGTAAATTAGTAGGTACCTCACCAAGCATACCCGTTTCTTCAACATAGTAACGAGCCACATCTTCCATATCTTCACAATCTGTATAACAGATAATATCATCTTGATTCTCTAGCAATTCTTCTAAGCTATCAAACCAGTAGCTTTGAATTTCAGATAGTTCATGATAAATTGGTGAGCCTTCTAATTCTTCAACCATCGAACATAACCGATTGATTTCAGAAATGGGGGTGTATTCACCAATCTCAAATGGTAATTCGTAATCATGTATGGCATATTCTTCATATTCACTATTTAATCCAATACGTTCTTTGACATCTTCCATATCGATTGGTGGTGTAAACCCATCGCCAACCAATTCGCCCTCATTGTATTTCCCTAAATTGGCGATATAAACTTGCATGTCCATTGATTTTTCACACCCTTTCAATTAAATTAGACATAAAAAAAGCCTTCTTTTAAAAAGAAGGTCGCCTTGCTCAAACTATTATAAATTAATATTATGTTCACTTAAAATCATTGTTAATTCACGTCTTTCTTCTGGCTTCGCTGTTCTAACTAGGGTTAGATTGTTGTTTTGTACTTTTCGAAGTACTTCAATGGATATATCCGCCCTATGACTCAAATTAATAAGTGTATTTTCTGTCATTCTTATCCTTCTAACTGTTTTCCAAAAAGGTAAATCAATATTACCCTTTTTAAATTTAAGTGTATTAGTAAATATTTTGTCTTTTGAATAATAATTAATATGAGGATTATCCTGCAAAATATGAGTTTCCATATTTCTATAAAAATCATCTAACTTCCCATCTTGTAAAATTTTGCTTAATATCTCAAATGGCATTTTTGGTAAAAATTCTTTATTCAACCCTTTATTAAGAATATTTAGTGGTGTAAAATAAAACACTTTATCCGCTACCAATATCAAACTCAACGACATACTTTTCTTATCAAAATAATCAAAATAAAGGTTCACATTCACCCCATTGTAAACATAATGGAATTTTAAACAATGCTCAGGCTTCTTATTAGATATTCCTTGATAAATTCTTATTAATTTCTCTTTCGCTGGATTGTCCATATAAACCCTCCCTAACTTACTATAATTGTAACATTAAATACCAATAATTCTATTAAACAGATTCAATAAAACATCTTTTACACCACTTGCATTAAAGACTAATCCCACCGCAATTAATGCCACAATCAAAAATCCAATCAGTTTAGAAAACTCACGTTTAAAGCCTAAATAAATACCAATTACCACGATTGCCATTAATACCAACGATTGTGCATTACTTAAAAACCAGTTGTACAAATTCTGCCCAAAGTTCATCTTACATTTCTCCTTCCACGTTCTAATATTTTGTCACTTGACGCAAACATTCGATAAACCATAAAACGATATCACCTAGGATTGTAATAAAAATGTATTTTAATAGTTTCATGGAAGTCATCCAATCTATCATTTAATGACATCCTCTGTTTCAAGTGCCTGTTGCATCAATAATTGTTGATGACGTTTGGTTAATTTCGCTTGATCTAACATATCTTTAATCACGGTCGTTTGATTGATTTCATCTAGTTTAGTTGCCAGTTTCCAAGTAGGAGCGACTTGTCGAGCCAACCATCTAAGTGTTTTATCAAATGTGTAAGGTTCAGGTTTTGTTGTTAAATAAATTTTTCTATTTTCACCTAAATCTAAAAAACGCTGCCACTCCGCATTCATTGGCCAACTACTTCGACGTTTTTTCTCGTCTTTATCGACAAATCGAATATACCGATTAATAATAGAAAAAGCAGTTCGTCCCGCATCTTCATACGTCATTAGATCAACAACCGCATGGTACGCACGATCATTTTTTAATCGAATTTCAAAACGATTTTTAATGTCTGTATCTTCAAGTGATGCACCATGTTTTACATACTGTTCGTAATCTTTTTCATACACACAAAAATACACATCACTTTTCAAGGAACCAATATATAACGTATTTCCCATATCCCGTTTTTCTTCTCCATGAACCAATTCGCCAGAACGATAACTTTTAAAGCTACGAAACACAGAAATACATTCTTCATTTCTACATTTGTTCGTCAAAAATGGAATATCCAATATACCTGTCTTATCATTGATCGCAAGATCAACTCGTTTAAATACACCATTCACACGGAACACATCCATAAAGAAATCAAACCATGTTCGTTGTTGAGCTAGTAGAAAATTTTCAAATTGCCGACATCCTTTTCCTTTCAGTTCAAGTAAACAACCTTTATCTTCATCTGGCGAAACCATGACGACAATATCACCAAAAACATATTGTTCCATGTAAGAATAAAACGCATAGTCTTCATGGATCATGTACTCCATTTTCAACCGTAAGATTTCTTCAATAACTGGCTTTGGGTTCGTTGTTAAAAAGCGTATTCGCACGTAATCAAATAAGATTTCCAAAGGAGCTTCTGGATTAAATTGTTGTAATACATCGAACATCGCCTGTTGTAACGTTTGAGTCGGTGTCATTTTTCCTGTTTCAATCTCACTAATATATTGCCTTGAAATTCCTACATGTACCGCTAATTTATTTTGCGACACGCCATATGCCAATCGTTTTTCTTTTAATTGATGATACCAAGGCATCTCATTCATATGCATTCCTCCCAACAGAAAAAAGATGTCAACTAAAGGATAAAAGCTGACATCTTCGTAATATGACCTGAACCCTTGATGCGCAAGGGTTTTCAGACTTTTGAAACAGTTTATTATTGTTTTTCTACCCCCCTGTTAGAAACGGGGGGTAAAGCGTGGCTGTCGCCACGCAGGCTTTGCCCAGCACAGCGGCTTACGCTTCGCACGCCGCCGCACTGGGCAGCCTTTATGGAGCTATTTTCTCTATCTCTTTTAAAAAGTCATGATTCTTTGGCACAAGTGGTGTGTAAAATTCGGTAATGACATTATCCCCTTTATCGACATACCCACGTCCTTTGATCTGTTTAAGGAAAAATTGTTTTTGGACGTCACTCCCGAACATCATGCCATACCCTAGTTCGGACATTCTTCCTAAAGCAACCCGAAAATTAAATTGATCACGAATTCCATCGCCTAAATATTTTGCATCTGGCCGCTGACAAGCAAGAATAAGAAAGAATCCAGCTTGACGCCCTAACATGACAATCTGTTTTAGTTTCGTTAATACAGCTGTACTTTCTTTAGACGCAAGCATTTCCATAAAAGCTACGTATTCGTCAAACACTAGAAAATGAGGAGCTAGGCCCAAATAAGCATAGTTTTCCCCTGTTTTATATCCATGCATTTGTTTCATTTCTTCACTTCGAGCCATCATTTCTTCATAAAATTGGTCAATACATGCCATCATGTCATCCTTTTTATAATAGACATTAGACATAACCGTATTTAGATCTGCTAAATCTGCATTTTTCGGATCTAAAATATATAGCTTTGCATTGGTTTTTAACAGTGCTTCAATCAACGTAAGAATAAAGTATGTCTTGCCGCCACCTGTTCCTCCAGCAATCAACATATGTGGCAGCTGATCATACTCCCAATCCATTGCCTTCATGAGCTTTAAGCTACCGTTTTGCGCAATAACTTCATCAATCGAAATACGGTTCGCAATCATATCATAAAAAAGAACGTATTCTACATAGGAATCATGTAATTCTTTTGATACCAATTCACAGTAGAGACCACTTTCTAATTTCTTTTCTAAATTTAACAATGGCTCTTGATATTTGCCAAGTGTTATTTCTACTTGAATATGAATCATACCTTTTTCATATCGATAATACATCTTTGGAAAATGACTGATTTTTTCCTTCGCCTTATTAGATGTGACATCTTTGAAAAATCCTTCATTCGTCACTTGTTTTGTTTCATACCACTGATTGTCTAAAATCATCTTTGCGAGCTTTTGACGATGCATCAACTGTTTTAGATGGTTGTAACGATACCGATAATAAACAAAAGCACAAATTGCCACCATGACCAAACTAATCATTAGTGACATTAATCCATACCTACTCACAAAGTGAGTTTGAAATGGATCAACTTCCCATGTTGTCGAAAGCAAAAATTTCACATGAAAAGGGATAAAGAAAACGAGCCATACACCAAACAATCCAAAGAAGATAAATTGAAAAAAGAGAGAGGCGTCACTTGGTCGAATTCGCTTCCCTCTTTTTCGGTAAAATTTCATTATTTATCTTTGGGTGGAGTGGGTTTTTGAGTGTTAGTGCCTGGCGACGCTGTTTTCCCCTTTAAAACCAAGTCATCTGCCTTGATATACCAATCCACATCCGCACCACGAAAAGTTGCATTTGCGACTGTATCTGCGACAGGATTAATCAGTTCCACTTCCGCATTATAATCAAAATCTTTTAATGGAACAGAAGCAGGGATACTCACTTGAATCATGCGTCCTTGTTCACGAGACTTTAAATCATAGGTACGTTCCTTTACTTCTGTTGATACTGTCCCATCTTCATTTTGTAAAAACACTTCACGGCGTAATGACGAAAATTTTAATAATCCGAATGTCTTTTCTTTATCAATCACAATTCCTTCTGCTAATCTCATGCTTTTTCCTCCTTATGCTTTGACCATGTCGTCAGCATGTAAAATGTATTTTGTGAATCCACGATCACCAATTTTATAGCCTTCTGCGGTAATTTTTGCATTGACTAACTTTACTTTTTCTTCATGTTCAAAGAATTTCTCTCCAGCTTCTTGTGGCAAGATTACCTCAATATCATCTGC
The DNA here is from genome assembly GCF_037983385.1 of Oceanobacillus sp. FSL K6-0127. NCBI lineage: Bacteria > Bacillati > Bacillota > Bacilli > Caryophanales > Bacillaceae > Oceanobacillus > Oceanobacillus sp. FSL K6-0127. Next base: position 1,461,997 of record NZ_CP150287.1, read on the forward strand.
CCGTTGAATATCTGAATACAGATTGTAGCTACGTGATAATGTTGTCATGCGCCCATTAATACGACGTTGTTCCACCTTACCTTCACCAGCATATTCTAAATTTCCAAACGTTTTTTCCATATTTGGAATTACATGTTTTAACTCCATTATATAAACCTCTCTTCTTGTTTTAATTTTTTTTTTTATAAGTAAGCAAGGGGAGAAGGGAGGGGAACGGGAAAAATACTTTTTCATTTGTCAATCACTCCTATGCTTCTTGTAGTCGATAATCCACACGTCCATAAATTACACACCAAAAAACAATCATCGTTTCTTCATTTTTATCACGTATCAATTTTCCATGAGGAAAAAACGGAAAGTCTTCAATCTCTATCTTATTCAAAATAAAATGATCGCTAATCCAATCCATCACTTTTACTTCATTTTCTTCCACATAAATCACACACCACCTTATTTTGGGCAATAAAAAAAGCATGACAGATAGAATTTGTCATACGTTAGTTTTAATTATCTATAAAACTTCAGCAATACCAGCCATAATATATTCCGCACATGGTACAGCAATCGCATTTCCAATTGCCTTATATCTAGCATAATCACTAATCGCTTCACCTTTGTTTCCTAAAGCTGTCCAGCCCTCTGGTAAACCCATTAAACGTTCGCATTCTAATGGCGTAAGTTGTCGAATATAGCCTTCTTTTTCTTTCCCTTCATACCAGAAAGAAAAGTTATTGACTGATCCCGCTAACAAAGTAGGGAAGGGATCGTTTGTTTTTCCGAAACTTCCATGAAATCCTTTTTTGTTTCTTTCTTTGGCTGTACTTCGCATGCGTCTTTCTTGAAAGGGTCGGATGATGGGTATTTTCCCCCCTGCTTTTTGAGTAGATATTCTACTGGTAATGGGGGAGAACAGCCTGCTCTCTCTGCAAGACGTAAAAACCGATTGCAAATCGCGGGCTTTAAATAGTATTTCTGTGGCACGTGTTCCTCCAAAATCTGCCACGAGGAAGATACGTCTTCTTCTTTGAGCGAGTGTGGGCTTTCCCCAATATTGGGCATCCAACAATCGCCAAGCGATATCAACATCATTCCCTCGGACCATTCCAGCGTTTGCCCAGACTCCAGAAGTAGGCATTGGAATTTCGGTATTTGTGAACGATTCAAGCACGGCCTTAAAATCCAGCCTGTTATTTGATGAAAAAGCTCCCATGACGTTTTCCCAAACAGCGATAACTGGATATGTTCCATTCGTTGCACACCTCATTTCTTCTATAATTCGTATTGCATGATAAAATAAACTGGATTGACTTCCAGTAAGACCTTCTCGTTTACCAATATTGGATAGGTTCTGACAAGGAGAACCAAATGTAATGATATGAACAGGTGGAATTTCCCCACCATTTACTTTAGTAATATCTCCAAAATGAATCATGTTAGGAAAGTGTCGTTTTGTAATAGATATAGGTGCTTTTTCAATCTCACTTGCCCATGTTGGACTAATTCCAAAACGGGAAGCAGAGAGGGGGAAGACACCGATTCCATCAAAAAGGCTACCAATTTTTAAATTTGTGTTATAATTCTTTTTATTCATTTCATATTTCACCTCCAATATAACAACAAAAAACGCCATCTATAGGTGAATTTAAATGACATTAAATGTAAATGTTGAAATGGTAAAAGGGGGAGTAGGCGCCCTTGTGTTTTTAACTATTAATAATTAAATTTTCAAATAAAAAAAAGACGCTTCAGTTGAAACGTCTCTTGTTTTAAATATCAAATTTTTAGAAGTTTTTACTGGCATTATAAGGATTGATTTTTCTGAAAAACTTTAAAATAAATAGATTCTATATATTATACGTAATATCGTAAAGTAGAATAAGTTGTGAGTAGCTTTACAAAATGATATTAACACCGTTTAGAGCTTTGATTTATCGTTATTCTATAAAAGGTAATTTATTAATCCTTGCAAAAAAAATCTAAAATAGGCTAGTTTTGAATAGTAAAAATGTGAAAGTAAAAGGATGTGAATCAATGCTTACTCTTATTTTAAAGACAAGAGAATGATGAGTAACTTCTCTCATTTAAAAGTATATTTTGTTCTAAAAGTGTTTTTCAGCAACAACATTACTTTCAATCAATACTTCGTAAAAAGGCATTATCATTTTTTTAGAGCAATCTTGATCATTTCTTATATATGAGTATGTGCAAAACAGCCTTTCTTTTGCTCGGGATATAGCTACAAAAAATGTAGCAGTTGTTTCTCTAGGATCAACTTTATAAGACCAGAAAGCTGAATCATCTAATCCAACAAGAAAGACAGTATTATACTCCAATCCTTTGCTTTTATGAATCGTCATAATGGGAACAGATTTCTTTCCCTCAAAATAATCAATAGCTAAATTCCAATTTTTAGACTGTAAAAAGTAATCAAACAAAGAATCTAGAATTTTTTCTACTAATGATTCAAAGTAAACAATATTTCCATATTCCGGGAATATTGATCTAAAATTTTCAACTCCATAAAATGCAATGATTGACTGAAAAACATTATTTAAGTCTGCAATATCTTTCACCAATCTAAGTTGTTTCACCGTTTTTTTCAAAAAGTCTTTAGTCTCGTCAATTATATCTTCTGTTTGTTTCGAATTAACATAACGTGTTTCGCCTAAAAACATCATTTTTGTATTAATGACATCTAACCATGAATCAGCATCCCTTAAGTTGAGACAAGCTCTTAACGTACTTATTATAATTCGAGTAATTTTTTCCGTAAGCAAGTCTTGATAAAACGATTCATCTCTGGCAAGGATGTTGTAGCGTTCAAGAACGGGCACTAAAATTTCAGCATAGTCCTGCGATAATTGCTTTACTAAAATACATATATCTGAAGGTTCAATACCCGAATTTAAGAGTTCCTTAATTCTTTCCGCTATCTTTGTTGCTTCTATAAGTTCATTTTTAAAATACCATATTTCTGCTTGACCATCATCATCTGTCCATGCATCATTAGGAATAGGAGCAAAATTTTCATCACTTAAGTAAAAATTAAGACCTTCTTGAATTGCTAATAATTTTGGCGCAGAACGATGATTCATAAACAAAGTAAATGATGACCCATTATAGTCTTCAATAAATTTTAAAAACGAATTTTCCATTGCTCCTGCCCATGTCATAATCTTTTGACGGTCATCTCCAACAGCAGTTATTAGTGATTCCGAATCATTAAAGCAAACATTAAACAATTCATATTGTAGGTATGTTGTATCTTGAAATTCATCTAAAAAAATATACTCATAAGTTTTTCTTAAGGCATTTAAAATATACGGGTTACATTTTAAAAGTAGAATAACTAACCTAGAAATCATTTTAAACGTTAAATAGGATTTCCCTTGGTTATTTCCTTTTAACATTTTTCCCCAAACTTCAATCAATTGATTGTTTTCAATTGGTAAACTCTCAGAAATAAGTTGATTTTCCTTTAAATATTTCTGTTTTTTAGTGGTTAAATTTACTCCGATTTCAGCGAAGGCTTGTGTTAGACCATTTAAATTAGTGTCAACTTCATAATCTCCATTTGGTCTCCATTCAGCAGGCAGAGCAAAAAGAAAACGGTCTAAAATATTTTTAGCAAAAGAGTCAAATGTCATTGAAACAAAGAGATGTTCTTTATTTTTAGGCACTCTTTTTTCCACTCTTTCCGCTAAGTTTTCTGCTGCATCTTTTTTAAAACTAACTGCTAAAATTTTTTGTGGATCAGAACAAATACCTGTCGTTAATAGATAATTGGCTTTTTGTGCTAATAATTCAGTTTTTCCCGCCCCGGGCCCAGCAACTATGAGTATATTATTTAAATCTTTTATTGACAGAAGTGCATTCTCCTCCAAGGTTAAGCCATCTGTAGGTTGCCACAAGCTTATTGGACTCAACATTATTCACCTCCCAATTTTTGTTGGGCCTTTTCTGCTATTCGTTTAAATATTTCTGGAATATCTTCTTGAGTTTCTATATTTTGAAGTGCAAGAATATGAGTAACTGGCTTTCCACGACTTAAAAAGAAATAGTCATACCAAATCATTAATTCTCTTTGTTTCTGAGTAAAAGAACTTCCATCCCCACCATTTTCCTTCAAAGTGTTGGAAACAGATTTATTTATACGATCAAAATAAAGTTGGTCTTTCTTCTGATCAGGAGTTAACTCATTTATTTTTAAATTTTTTGAATCAATAGACAAAACAGGGCCCTCTTGCTTGTTCAAAGTTGACACATATGCGTTTTTATAAGTCTCTAGCATCAAAAAGTCTATATCAATAGGAGAAGAAAAATAAATGTCATGCGTTTCTAGAAAATTAATCCACGCTTGCAATTCCTTATTATTAATTTCTCTTTTATGCATACATTCTAGTCGGTCTTTTATTTCTGCACCATTTTTCAATTTTTTCTCTCCGATATTCGAACCTATTTTTATTTTTTCTTCAATAGCATATTTTATACGACCCCATCCACCGCCATACCTTTCTCTATCCAAATCTAGTAATGTAATAAAGGGAATCTCTAATGAGTTTAATAATCTCCAGAAGTGATTAACGTGCCTACCACCTAACGGAACAATTGATATTCCTTCATAATCAAGATTAGGATAATATTTTGATAGAAAATGAGATAATAATATTTCTTCACTATCCCCTTCACCTAAAATTATAAGTGATGAAAAATAAAGCTCAGGATATTTTTTTACTGCCTCTTTAACAAACTTATGTGCTTCATCAGCTTTATTAGGTAATAAAACTTTATTTACTATACTTGAATCAAGATTAATATCTAATCGAACATGTCTGATTAGTTCAGGATCGACTCTCTTTATAACAGCAGGACTGTGTGAGGTAAACAATACTTGAGAATTTAAATTTTCAGAAACGCTTACTAAGTTTTTCAAAACGTTTCCCAACAAATGTGGACTAACATGATTTTCTGGTTCTTCAACAAGTAAAAGAGTAATTGCAGGAGGATTACTATTCAGTATTCTTTTATCCACATCAATCTTTTTCTCAACATCTTCTATACCTTTTTGTTCTATTTTTAAAAATGAGTCAATTAAAGATAAATAAAATAGTGATTGTAAACCATCTCCTAATTCATTAACTTTGTATGATTTGTGATGGGGAGCCGGTGAAAACTCCACCTCTAACTTCTTTAAAATTTGCTCTAAATTCGTGCTGCCAAACTTTAGAGTTGCATTACTAAAACGATTGCTATTATGGTACGCTTTCCATTGTTTAGAAATTGTTTTTTCTAATAAATTAATCCCAGCTTGCGTGCTAATAGTAGTATCTAACTCATCAATCTTATCTGTTATTGTTACTTTATCAGCTTCTTTCCAATTTATTTGATTTAGCAACCTCCATAAAATTGTCCCTGAAGCATTTTTTAGCTGTTCATAAGGGTTTCGAAAAGCTGGAATATAAATTACATCTATTTTAGATTTATCATGGATTGACATTGGCTTTAGCTCACGCTCAGTATCTTTAAAAATAACGTAAGAAAGAGTAGTTTCTATCAAACCATCGGGAGTATTCCCGGGCTTCCAATTTGCATCGAATCTAATTAAGATAAAGGGTGATTCCCCTTCATTTTCCACAGTGAAACTTTCAAAAAAGTTAGGGATACTGTAATTGTCTGAACCATCCTCTGTATTATAAAATTCAAATTTCGCTTCAAAATAAAGGGATGCTTCTTCATTTATACCTGTTGATTCAGGTGATTCGTGAAAATCATCTTTTTTTATACGTACATTACCAAACATACAATTCAATGCGTTTAAGATAGTACTTTTTCCTGCACTATTATGTCCAATAAAAGCTGTAAAACTATCAAGTGAAATAACTTCGGGATCTTCTCCAAAACTTCGGTAATTTGATATAGTAAGTTCTGTTAATTTCATTTTAATCTCCTATCCATACCCTTTACCCTCATTATAGCTCATTGGTGGAATTTTCATAATTTATTATAACCGTACTCTTAAGGTTCTGATGAATAAGGAGTACTTACTAAAAAAGAAGTTGCCAAAAATCACAAAGTTAAAGATAATATAGGTTATCAAGAACAGATAATAATATCAGTCCCGTAAGTGCTAGGGGAATATCCTTTTCTTCTTTATAGAAAACTACAATTTTAAAAAAGATGTTTAAACATCTGTATAGCAAAATGACTATACTCATTTTTAATGTAAGGAAATATATCTTTAAAAAAGAGAAGGGAGGAAATTTGAAAGTTTTATATTTTTATTGCTACTGATATTAAACTTGCCCATAAAAAAGGACGCTTCAATTGAAACGTCTCTTGTAAAAGATATCAAATTTTTATAGTGATAACTCTAAATTGCGATTTGCATTTATTGCATTAAAATTGCATTATTTTAATTTTTTATATCAGTTTATATGGATTGATACTTCTTTAAAACCCTTTATAATCAATGATATTGCTCTATATCTAGCATCGTGAAAGTAGAGTGGGAGTAAGGTACTAACTTGATTTGGAGTGGGAATGCCTATTTAACGGCATTTGTCCTAAGCTAAAATGAAGAAAATGTATTAAAAATAATATAGTTCCCTACCAAAAAACCTTCCAAGGAAAAATTTTGGTAGGGAATTTTGTTTTTACACTGAATTTTGGTAGGGACTATTTTACAGTAGAAAAGACAAATAGTATGTACGTGTCATTTTTAGTTTTAAATGGCACTATTTTATCCTGAAAAATGGCAACAGATTTAACTAAATAGAACAGTATAAGGATAAAAATTGAGATTTCTTGATTTAATTCTCATATAAGTTAGCTATATCATCTATTTTCCGTTTTAATTCTGTTCGGATATGTAAAGGCTCTAAACATTCACATTTATCACCAAAACTTAAAAGGATATTGTAATAATATTCGTTTTCTATAAAGGGGAAAGTAACAATGTAGTACTCATCACCGTCTGGTGAAAAATGTTCATACATACAATAATCAAGTGCTCTATCCATGACGGATTTATGAATACGAAGTTTGATCTTTATTTGTATAGTTGCCAAAATATCAGCAAAATCCAATAGTGGTTTTTGATAATCTCGCGGCGTAAAGAAAATCTTTTCTAATTTTAGATTTGATATACGAGCTAATTTGAACAGACGAAAATCATTTCTTTTATAACAGTATCCTTGAAAATACCAATGATTACCCTTCAATACAATTTGATGCGGTTCAGCTTCTCGTTCAGTTTTATTTCCATGACGGTCGGCATATTCAAACGAAAGTAGCTTGTTTTCTTGTAAAGCTATTTTTATGATTTCTAAATATGATTGTACGTTCCTATAACCTATCCACTGACTTAAGTCGATATGTATTTGATCTGTTTTTAATTTGATCTCGTCAACTCTATCTACTGGGATAAAACTTTTTACTTTCGCAAGGGCGTTTACCAGTTCGTCACTTTGTATCATATTGGAGAGACTAGAAAGTCCTGTCAAAATAGTAGAAATATCAGTAGTTGAAAAAACTTTTCTATCAATTTTATAGTTTTTCATTATTTCAAAGCCACCTCCTACTCCCGATGTTGAGGAAATTGGAATACCTGCGATGTTGATGGCATCTATATCACGGTAGATTGTGCGAGTTGAAACTTCAAACATATTTGCTAACTCCTGTGCGCCTATCCGCTCTTTATCGAGTAGTATCATAATAATGCTAACAAGCCTGCTAACTTTCATTTGTTAACCGCCTTTCAAAAAATTTCTTCATTTTAGATTGTTGCCATATTGTTGTCAACAATAGATAAGTATAATAATAATAAAACAATCAATCTATTACAATTAAATGGAGGAAAATTATGAAAACAATCTATATTTATGTACTTGATACTTTAGCTGATTGGGAACTAGGATATGTTACTTCGGAGTTAAATTCTAGGAGGTTTTTTAAAGAAGATGCGAATCAAGTATCGATTAAAACAGTCAGTTACTCCAAACAATCAATCAGTACAATGGGCGGAATGACAATAGTTTCTGACTACTTAGTTGATGACATTATTGTAAGTGAAACAAGCATCCTGTTATTACCAGGTGCAGATACATGGAATGATCCAAAGCATGAAGCTATTCTCGTAAAAGCAAGCAAGTTGCTCTCTGTAGGTGCTACAGTATGTGCAATCTGTGGAGCTACCGCAGCACTTGCAAATTTTGGGATACTGGATAACCGTCCGCATACTAGCAATGGTCCGGGATTCCTTGAAATGGTTTGTTCTGATTATAAAGGACAAGATTTTTATATAGACCAACCGTCTATTGCATCTAATAACCTTATTACTGCTGGATCCACTGAAGCTTTGCTATGGACGAAACAAATCATTGAGTGCTTAGATGTTTTTAAGTCAAACACATTAGAATCTTGGTATAACTATTTTAATTCTGGTGATTCTAAATATTTCTTTGAACTTATGCAAACTCTACCATCTAACAATAAAAATTAAACTATTTTTGTTATTATCAAAATCCTATAAGGAGATTACTAAATGTGCTAATCTCTTTTTGATATTTTATTTCCAGTAAATTAATGAATGAGTTTAATGCTGATGTATTAGTTGTATCACGCTGATTAGGGCATAGCTCTAGCAGGGTGAAAGTAGAGTGGGAGTAAAGTAAAGACATAACTTGATTTGAAGAGAGAACGCCTATTTAACAGTGTTTATATTAATCTGAAATTGACAATTTGGTATAAAATAAGATAGTTCCCTGCCAAAATCCCTGCCAAAAATAAGTTGTTAGGGATATTTTTTTAGATAAAGCGATGGTAATTTCGTTGAAATTTTTAAGATAGTTAATATATGATAATATTAAGATGTGAAATTTTGTACTTAAACGAAAGGGGCAGAATAGTTTAGGTCAAACTCTTCACGAAGTCTTAGTAAACGAGTGTTAGAATCCTCTATTAAATAATACGGTAAAACATAGCTCATTATTTATAGAGGAGCAAGGCATCTTAGTTATCACAGTAAGATGCCTTACTAGTTAGGAAAATATCGCTGAATAGGCTAAACCGTTTTATTCTCCTCCTTTAAAGCTATAACTTCCCTTACTGCTTCTATGAAAGATAATATGATTGGTGAAAGCCACTTGTCTTTATGCCATGCCATATGTGTATATACATGCAAGTCAGAAATTTGCCATGGAAGAGGAACAAGGTCACCCCGTTCAACTTCTGCTTCCACTGTGATTTCCGGAAGAAAGGCAATACCGATTCCAGAAATTGCACATTGTTTAATGGCTTCCGCATTTTGAAACTCTAAATAAGTAATATCATCAATGCCCTTTTTCTCAAATGACCGGTCAAACATGGTTCGATAGGGACAGCCCTTTTCATTAACCAGTAATACTTCTCCGTGAAAATCTTCCTGCTGCAGTACTGGTTGTTTCGCAAGTGGATGATCAGGAGCGACGAACAAGCGGAAAGTTTCTTCCAGTAATGGTTCCACTGTAAGCGCCGTTGAGAGAATGGTTTCGTCCAGCATAAAGACGATATCTGCGGTTCCCTCAAAGAGCGTTTGCTTAAGTTCCTGATTTGGAACAGAGCGGAAGATTAGACGAACACCTGGATAGCGCGAACGAAATAGCTGGAAGACAACTGGAAGCCGATAGGCGCAAAGAACCTCATTCGCACTAATCGTTATGGTGCCGCTTGGATTTTCATTATCATGAATGGCACTACGAGCTTCGTCCAATTTGTCTAGAACGCTTTGGACATGATTTAAAAAGCGTTTACCCGCAGTTGTGAGAACGAGTTGCTTGCCCAAACGGTCAAAGAGACGAACACCAAGCTCTTCCTCCAATGCTTTTATTTGCATCGTGACATTGGAGGGGACGTAGTTCAACACTTCCGCAGCCCGACTGAAATTTAAAGTTGATGCGACCATGCGGAATGTATTCAGTTGGCGCAATTCCATCATACTACCCTCCATTTTACTTTCAATATTATTGAATACTGCTTTGAATTTTGTTCACTTTTATTGAGATTATCACAGCTTTATACTAACAACAAGAAATACATTTTGGATTTCAATTTGAAAGGAGCAACAATACAATGGATTACGAAATTTTTGATTTGGGTGACGTTACCTTACAATCAGGAGCGACACTACCGAACGCTTTTCTTGCTTATAAGACTTATGGGAAATTGAATGAAAAGAAAGATAATGTCATCATCTACCCAACTGCTTTTGGAGACCAACATGTTCAGAATGAATGGCTGATTGGAAACGGAATGGCACTAGATCCACAGAAATATTTCATTATTGTTCCAAATCTGCTGGGAAACGGATTATCTTCGTCTCCTAGTAACACGCCTTCTCCATTCGACAAGGCTAATTTTCCGGAGGTAACCATCTATGACAATGTTAAATTCCAATATCGTCTGGTGACCGAAAAATTCGGCATTCAAAAGATTGCCCTCGTAGTTGGATGGTCAATGGGAGGCATTCAATCATTCCAATGGGGGGCAAGTTACCCCGACATGGTGGAACGAATTGCACCTTTCTGTGGAGGTGCAAAGACTTGGCCACAAGCGTATGTGGTCTTGGACGGGATGAAAGCTGCGCTCATGGCTGCAGTTGGTTTCGATTCAAGTAAATTAAACCAGTTGACTTCTGCGGACATGCGAACCGTTGGTCGTGTCTATGCGGGATGGGGGTTATCGCAGGCGTATTACAGAGAGGAACTTTATCGTGATATGGGATTTGACTCATTAGAACATTTTGTGGCTGGCGTCTGGGAAGACAGCTTTATGAAGATGGATCCGCACAATGTCCTCGCCATGTTATGGACAGGCCAAAATGCAGATATTAGTGCAAATCCTATCTATAATGGCGATTTCGATGAGGCGCTTAAAAACATTAAAGCGCTAGCCTGCGTCATGCCAGGGAGTACGGATCTCTTCTGTACTGCAGACGAAAACGAATACGAGGCTAAGCTTATACCTAATGCTGTTTTTAATCCTATCGAATCTATCTGGGGCCATTTTGCCGGCCGCGGAATTAACAGTGTTGATAATAAATTTATTGATGACAACCTGAAAAGATTGTTGGCACTTAGTACAAACAGATAGAGGAAAATGTCATTCTTGAAATATAGCAAGGCAGCTAGAAAGTTTTTTGCCATTTTTTCTATAACTATTCGGGCTGTTGTTGCATAAAAAAACAAGGTAAAGGACTAGTAACTAATCCTTTAAACCCTGCTTCTTTCAAATATCCGATTACAGAAGGACACTAATATCAAGCTGTTATTTTCTTTATTCGGATTTATACGACCAATAAAAAGAAAAATACAATAATTAAAATAATCCCTAAAGCGATTAGTAAATTGCTTAAAGGGTTTTTCCTGTAAGTTAACCCAACTAAGGAAACTAATAAACTAGCAATAGCCAAAGCGATAAAATTATTCAACGGAACTGGTAATAGTAGAATAATTCCTGCAGTGAGTATGAGAATTGGTGCAATAATTTTAAGTTTTTTTTCTGTCATATAAAATCCTACCCTTCAGAAATATTAAATATGATAGGATTTGGGGAAGGGAGAGGTTATACGAATATTTTACCAAAGAGATCCATTTTTGATAGGATTAGTTTCTATCATCACAATCGGGAGTATAAACTAAACCGTGTAAGTAAGAGAGCGTACGGCTCTTACATTTACTAGAATCTTTAGTAAATCGCGAAGGTTTTTATGCATGGTTATCGCGATTTACTTTTTGGTTTTGATACGTCAATTGACAACTAAATTTCATCGTACAATATCTATTGTACAGGTTGAAAAACATTGAATATTGGAGTGTCAAAACAACATAATATATAGTCTATACCTTGATATAACAATAAAATGGCATACGTCGATTCGTATGCCATTTAGCGTGTCATTGAACTAAAATGCACCTCAAAACGGAACCCTTTATTACTTTAGATGCTGATTTTTTAAATGCCATAAGTTATCCGTCTTGCTAAACTGGTTCCATCAAGTGATCCTTTTTGTGTCTATCTTGGTTTTGATTCTACAACATCTCCATTTTGATACACATCATAGAATCCTATCGTTCCAGTACCTCCATTATTAATATAATCCTGACTTCGTGCTTTTAATGAATAAAATAATCTTCCATCTGAGGCCTCATAAAGTACACCATTGCTGCTAAACACTAAATCATCATTATCAAGGGCAGCCTCTGCATAAGCAACCGCCGATTCTACTGTGGCTCCCCTGTTTGACGATGGGCTGTTGTTCAGGTGGCCAATTTAATATTGTTTCATATCCTGCTGGTATTTCTGATTCTGCTTGTTGAACCGATTCATTTTCCGGAGCTGCATCTACTGTTTGATTAAAATCAGGTGAACCTACAAGCGCAACCGCAACTGCGGGAACTGCCAATAACCATTTCTTCTTCAACATCATTCACTCCTTAAATAATTTGGTTGTTATTCAGATACTCCTTTTAGTGATGCATAAAACGCCTTCTTATAAACCTCTCTGTTTTTTTACATTGAGATCACCTCCTAACCTGATTCATTACCTTTCCTGGAGTAACTTTGAATGATTAGCATTCGTTTTATAACGTTCGGGCAGCTTACCGTACGTTGCTATTTTCCATATAAATTCCATGGGACCGATCTTGAAATATTGAAACCAAATGGTGCTGTATATCATTTGGATTATTAAAATTATGAAGGCAATGTTCATTAATGTTGTTTGATGCACATGACCTTTTAAATCGAATAGGCTACTAGCTGTTAAAATCAGAGCGGTTTGAACGAGATAGTTCGTTAACGCCATTCTTCCAATATACTTAAGAGGTGTTAATAACTTTTGAATCATATCGTGCCGGAGCAATAGTGTTAAAGTAGTCACATAGAACGCACTTACAACGGGAGCAGAAATTGCACCAGCTAAATCGATTTGTCCATTTTCCTCCATTAATAAATATTGAATAAAAAGTACTGCAGGCAAGAGACAAAGAGATGAAATTTGCACGATACGAAATGCTTTTTGATGTGCTGTAATATTTTCAAAAACGCCCCATTGCCCCATGCATAAACCAAGTAGAAACATAGGCAAGATCATAAAATAACTTCCGCCAAGAAGTACGGCAAGGATTAATAGTATGACAGTGATAATAAAGTTAATCTTCGGTTTAATCCTGTAAAAAGGAATAAGGATGAATCCGAAAATCGCATAGGGGAGCAAAGCTTCTCCTAATTGGAAGAATTGATGGATCAATCCAAAAATGGATAATACGATCAATCTTTTTATAAACAAGGCTGTACTTTTATCACCGCGATTCACTGCTCGTGTCATGAAAATATAGAAACCAATTCCAAATAAAAAAGAAAAGATAATAAAAAATCGCTCGTGTACCGCATAATTTAAGATTTGGCTCCAAAAATAGTCTGATTGAACAGAGGAAGGTAATATTATTAGTGTGATATTGGCGAATATTATGCCTAATAGAGCAAAACCTCGCAAGAAATCTAAAGTATCAATACGTTGTTTCATCATAAACTCATCCTTTACTTATTGATAAAGCTAAATCTTTGTGCTCGGGTCAGAAGCTAGAGTAAATCCAAAGGCGCGGCAACGGTATGAACTTTCCTATTGATAAAGCTATGATGACGGAAAACACGGAAACCAACATCGATTTTCCTTACAACAATTTACCGAATAATAGTATGGAAATATTAATTGTTTCGTTTTCCCCAGTTGTATAAAAGCACATTGACATATTCTGTTGAATCTCTTTCTTTATATTTATCTAGTTTCCCATTTTTCCATAGATTCATAGATTCTTTAAAAAGTCCTGTCTGTACAATTAACCGTTTACCTTTCAATGCTTGATAAAAAGCCTCAAACACTTGTTCATTAACAAGATGATCGTCTTTTACCGAAGATATGGTGAGCTCAGACATCTTTTTATCGCTATCCTCTCTCACTTTGAGAACATCAACTTGTTTGTTATGAGAGCTGTCCACCCCTTGTTTCCATAATTCAAGCCAACGATCATATGTTATATAATAATTCTTATCTGTAAAATAACTTTTATTGACGACAAATAGCACATGGATACGTGGTTGATAATCATCACGGTCTTTATTGTAGATGACTTCCAATTTACTCACATAACCCTTTATCTTCTTTTTAACCTCTTTCTGTTCCATTAGTTTTTCACAAGCTTTACTATGCAATTCAACTTCATTTTCCAATTCATCAGCTAACACGTGATTAGCTATCAACGTAAGAAAAATGAACTTCTTTTGATACTTCTGTTTGATATATTCCATTTGAATTGCCAGTGCTAAAGCATCCCTTCTTGCTTTAAACCAGGAACAAATCGTCTGACAAGAATTGAGCTTATGCTGTTTCCTTTTTTTCGGCTTTTCATCACTCGCAAACATGATAATTCTATTCTTATCCATGCATATTCCTTTCTGGTTTATCGTTAAGTTAATGTGTTCGTTTGTTAATTTCTTCATCAGCACGGTTCTTGAAATATAAATCCGAGATGGACGCTGCGAAAGTCAGCAAGCTGATTCCCTTTCATTTTTGCAATATTATCATTTTCTATATAAATATCACCTTTAGAAGGGGTATCAATTGTCGCTAGTACATGAAGTAATGTTGACTTTCCAGCACCGGATGGTCCCATGATTCCTACAAATTCACCATGATCTATCGCAAAGGAAATGTCCTCCAGTGCTTTAAACGTATTCGTTCCTTTTCCAAAGACTTTCTCAACATTTTTCACCTGTAATAAAGATTCCATTATTCCTTCACCTCTTTCGTATGTTGTCTTTACTGTATCCCTCCATCCTTAAACTACAATCACATGAACCTTACAAAATCCTTAAATACGTTTTTTTATAATTCCTGTTAAGATAGAATAAACCAGATGATAATAACAAGTATGAAAAGGTGATAAACATGGAAAAACCACGCATACTATCGTTGACGATAAACAAGACTTATGCTAATTAATGAAAACAAGCTTAACAAAGTAAGGGTTTTTTGAAATCGAAATGGCAGGTACCATAGAAGCAGGATGGAAAAGATTTCAAGGTTTCGAATTCGTACCCTGGAGCTTTGAGTTGAACATATTTTTAACATCTTACCTCTTGTTAGAGATGGTTTAACTACTTGGTCTGGAAATGAACGTATGATTCGTGTAGGGGAAAAATTAGTTGAAAATGGAAACTTGTATTAGGAAAGTTCGCTACTACGAAGGTAATTATTATGATTCAATTCGTATGGGGATTTTACGGGAAGTAGGAACAAGGTTTGAAATGCAACTCTTGTTTTTTAGATATGATATTGTGAAGTATTGTACTTCAACTATAGGGTCTTTTTTTACCTGAAATGTCCCATAAAAAACCTTGCTTTTCTACAAAGTTAATTTGCTCAATGTTAGGTAGGCATGGATCTCTAATATATAATCCTTTTGATAGCAATAAATCCTTTGATATCTCGTATAATTCCATTGTCTCTGATAGACATTCTTTATAGAAGGCAGTGAAGTCTGACCTTACAGCTTATGACAATGAAAAGCCGCATTCTTCCGTTAGAAAATGCGGCAGTTTCAAAAGAATAGTTGTTTACTTAAAATCAGACGTTCAGGGCTGAACCCAAAATAAGTTACAAAAATGGACCAGCTGTTAAGTATATGGAAGTTCCTTTCCTTCAACAAACGCTTTTAAATTTTCCAGAGAATGATCAAAGCCCTCCATGTTTAAAGTTACTTGGGTTTTCCCTGACTGAATGCTTAATTTATAGGAAAAAAAGATGTCATCTTCCTTTGAGGAAAATGAGAATACCTGATTCGGAATCACTTCTTTAATTTCAAAGCTCATTGGAATGCTTTCGCCATCTTTAAGATTGTTGTGTTTACTTGGCATCAAAGTGAACGCCGCTTTTTCTCCCACTTCCAGTTTCGGAATTGACCATTTAGAACCGGGAGCGTACCACACTGAAAATTTCTCGTCATTTGTAATAGCATCCCAAATTTTTTCTCGATCTGCATCAATTAATATGGAGCTAGTATCACTATTCATCTAATAAGCCTCCTTTGCCATTAATATTAACACATACTGGATTGTACTCTTAATTTCTTTCCACACTATTTTTCGATAACCCTTTAAAAAAATCCAAAATAGAAATTATACATTAAGTAGTTGTAATTTTGATACTTGTAGCTGATTTCTAAAATGAATTAATCTTTTTTGTGCGATTAGGATCAACCCCCGCTTATTGTTATTTATATAAAGAGAATGTAATAACTGTCGTATGGGATAGGCACTGGATAAAATTTATGTATAAGTTTTACCTGGCAAGCTTTTCAGGGAACGATTATAAATAAAATTTTTGGAAAGCATGTTTAAATTTAGATGTGCAAGTAATTCCTTTTTACTTTGGTATTAAAAGATATGATTAGTTCGTTTAAAAATCATCAATATAGGAATAAGAAAAAAACGCCTTCCATTTGAAAGGCGTTTAAAATAGAAATTAAGGGATTAATATTACCATTGATTACTAAGAAACTTCTCCGTATAGAATGGTTGATTTTCTTCATTAAAGTCTACACCAATTCCTAATTCGGTAAAGCCATTGTGTATGATATTCTCACGATGCCCTAGTGAATTCATTAAGCCTTGGTGAGCGAAAACACTGCTAAATTGCCCGTAAGCTAGATTTTCTCCAGCACTTGTAAAAGCAACCTCATCTTCTCTCATTCGGTCAAAAGGAGACTGACCTTGTAAATTCGTATGACTGAAATATTGATTATCAGCCATATCGGTACTGTGTTTTCTTGCGGTCTCTCTTACAGCTTCGTTCCACTCTAGTACAGGTAGGCCGTGATTTACACGAGTAGCATTGGTTAAGTCGAATAATTGATATTCAAATCCTTCTTTTAATGCCTCACTACCAGGAGTGTAAAGGGTATCTTTCGCAGCTTCTAAGTCCTGATCAATTATTTGAATAGCTGTAACCTCATCACCTTCATGAATATCGTAAAATATCGTTACATAGTTTCTATCTATTTGGTAAACATCGTATTCCCCATCACTGTTTATTTGATAATTAAACCAGCCATTGCGAATCAATTCTTCTGGTTCACCTAACGTTTCGTTCACAGTAGCTTTTGTATCACCTAAGACAATATTAAACTGTGAAGAAAGTAAGTCTTGATTTGTAAATAATCCACGAACAACTTCTTGTTCATCATACGCTACCATCATAAAATTTTGGTAGTTTTCATGGTAGGTGGACCAATCTACACCATACTCATTCTCACTCTCACGCATAGGTTCTCCATACATCTCTTCAACCGATTTTTTTGTATCACCCAGCTCCACATTGCCGACAGAAAAGGATTGCTCATCTGGCGTTGTCAGTTCAGGTTTATCAACTTGTTCGTGTTCTGGTTCATGTACTTGTACAGAACCGACAATAGAAGAGTAAAAAGATGTTGCTTCATCTTTTATTTTGTCAAAATCGAAGCCAAATTCAATGTCATTATCTATCGCTTGGGTGGTAAATTCCTTTACAGATTGAAAAGCATCACTAACGGCTTCAGGAACATATCCACGAATGGAATCCTCCCAAAACGGTTTTGTCCAAAAAGCTAATAATATGATTAACAGCATAAAAAACAATCGCTTTAAAATATTTATCCCAACCTTTTTCTTTGGCATTGTTTCGTTATATCAAGAAGCAATCCTGTTCAGGAAACAATTATAAATACTATCTTATTTTTATTATTATAGTCAATTCCTCCTTAGTATTTAATATCTTTAATTTTACAACATAAAGTTAACTCTAGGGCAACCTCATATAAAAAACTTATCGAATTTTGCGTTATGCTGAGGAAATAAGATTTCAAACTTAACTGAATGAATGATGAAATAAATATAGAATCCAGTATATCCAAATTTAGATATACTAGATTCTATTATGTTGAAAATATAATTTTCAATTTATTCCCTTGGTTATATTTTATAGCAAAATTAGTCTGAAATTTGTTTGCTGCAATGGATAATACGTGATGTTCTTGTAGGGAATTTTTAATTCTGCATGTAATTTAAGCTGCAAAGGTTTAAATCAAAGATTGCGTTCTCCTATGTGGTAAAATTATCTCTGTTTCAATACAAGAGTCGCCATAAATAAAAAGTTGCGTAGGATTCCCACCCTTTCCAAGGTGCAGCTAGTTTCATTATTTCTTCTTTCGTTGGTTTCTCTTTTGCACCTGTTACATGTTTAATTGCATTATGCAGCCCTACATCTGCAATCGGGAATGCGTTCGGAAATCGGAGACAACGCATTAACACATAGTTTGCAGTCCATGGACCGATACCACGAATATTGACGAGCATTTTTTCTGCTTCTTTAAAGTCACGAGTACCCATTATAAGTGATTTAGACAGACTTCCTTCTGCGATAAGCTTAGCAACCCCGATAAGGTATTCACATTTTTTAACCGTCATTTTTAATGGTGCTAGATCTTCAACTGTAAGCTTAGCAATGTCTTTCGCTTCAGGAAAAATCCAATATTGATGACCCTTCCATTCAACCTGGCTTCCAAATGTTTCTACAAGTCGCCTTTTTAACGTATACGCGTATGTCAAATTAATTTGCTGTCCAAGAATCCCCCAAGCTATTGCTTCAAATAAATCTGGGATTCCTATGTTGCGTAATCCATAAAATTCAACAATAGACTTTTGAAGCAGCAAATCATTTTTAGCCATTTCATAAAAAGGCTTTAAGTCAGTATCCAAATCAAACCAATCTCTTATATACAAATTCACTTCTTCACGTACTTTTTTACTTATCGGATAAGTTTTTTCTAAAAAGCGAATCAGAAGATTTCCATCCGAGTTTTCACTGATTTCGACCAAAAGAGTTTCATCTAAGGCAGGAATCAACCTTATAATCTTATTATCTTGAATTTCAAACATACACTCATTTGGAGACCGCCCGATGTAACGCATATTTTCTTTAAAGCTGAATTCTGTTGGAGCCTTTATAACAAAATTATCACTTTGATTAACGATCATTCAGAATGCTCCTTCCTATTTCCCATATAACTAGTTGTATCATATTTTTACAAATAAAAATTTTGTTTTCTTGCTCATACATTGTGATATCCTTTTATAACAAAAAGCAGCCGAGTATAATGTGAAGTAGAAAGAGGTGATTCCATGATAGATAATCAAGCGATGCAACTGACTAATGAACGATGGCAAGCGATTATGAATAATGACAAATCCTATGATAATATTTTTATTTACGCAGTTAAGTCGACAGGGATTTGTTGCCGACCTTCTTGTAATTCGAGAGATCCCAAAAAAGAAAACGTCCTTATTTTCAATAACGCGGATGAAGCAATATCAGCGGGGTTTCGGCCTTGTAAACGGTGCAAACCAGGTGGCATGCGCTTGCCGGATGAAGAATGGGTAATCCAAATGAAAGAGTATATCGAAGGAAATTATCATGAAGCCATAACATTAGAGATATTAGCAGACGTGTGTCATGGAAGCCCTTATCATTTACAACGTACGTTTAAGAGGATTACAAGTTTGACACCTGCCGAATATATTCAGCAAGTACGAATGTCACATGCAATGAGAGAGCTCGAAACGACCAATAAATCAGTCGCAGAGATTGGATTTGCTGCAGGATTTCCAAATACGCCCTATTTCATAACGTTATTTAAAAAGAAAACAGGTCAAACCCCTAAACAGTATCAGAAAACAAGGATGGAGGTGTAAGAAATGGAGAAGACCAATGGTAATATCGTATATTGGATGCTACTCAATCACGGACATTGGGAGATGTATATTGCAGCAACTTCAGAGGGGCTTTGCTATGTTGGTTCACAGCATACACCATTTGAAGAACTTGCGGCATGGGTGAAAAAACAACTGCCCTCTTCTGTACTTTTGGAAGATGAGCATAAATTGAAACCATATGCAACAGAACTAATTGATTATTTGGCAGGACGACGTAACGTATTCACGTTACCCGTGAATCTTCATGGGACAGTATTTCAGCAAGCTGTCTGGGAGATATTGCAAGAGGTTCCATATGGACAGACGGTTTCATATACGGATATTGCGGAAAAACTGCAAAAGCCAAACGCGGTTCGCGCTGTGGGAACTGCAATTGGCGCGAACCCTGTCCTAATCATGGTTCCTTGTCACCGTGTCATCGCTAAAAGCGGAAAGTTGGCTGGTTACAGAGGTGGATTAGATATGAAGGAACAATTACTGGAAATAGAAAAACATAAATACGGTTGTGAAACAAATGATTAAACGTATTCAAGAATGCATTGTTTCTTGAACGGGTAGGGTACATACAATTGAAGCAGGAGAGGGACTTATTTTTACGACAAATTATCGCCCGGTAAAAGGGACAAATGGGTACTATCGGTCAAAAATGCGGTATGGGTATGTACATTCACTTCTGAAACAAGATATGGACTAGGCGTTATTTTTCACGATGCAAAGTAAAGAAAAGGGGCAGATTTTGTTTGAAGAGACAAATAATTTATAAATATCCAAAGACGATACTTAATAAAGGAACGGGCTATCTCTCGGGATATAGCCACTCATTGAATCCATATACTGGCTGTGCATTTGGCTGTTCCTATTGTTATGTAAGGCAAATGCCAGTATCATTGTTTCGCAAAGAAGAATGGGGAACATGGGTAGATGTTAAAATGGAAACTGCTAATCTGTTATATAAAGAGCTTCAAAAGGCAAAAACTAAAGGAAAAGTGACGATTTTTATGTCTTCAAGCACAGATCCTTATCAACCCGTCGAATATAAAGAAAAGGTGACACGTTCATTGCTTGAAACCTTGGTCGACTTCCACCCTGATTTTTTACTCGTCCAAACACGCAGTCCACTTGTCAGTAGGGACATTGATTTATTAACACGCATGGGCGATAAGGTCCGGGTGAGTATGACCATTGAAACAGATCTTGAGTCTATACGAAAACATTTTACACCAGGTGCACCACCGATTGCAGCCCGCCTAAAGGCGCTTCGATTATTGAAAGATGCCGGCATACCGACACAGGCCGCGATTGCACCTGTACTTCCGAGCAGTGAAGCATTTCCGCATCAATTAGCAGAACTGGTTGATCGTGTTTGTGTGGATGATTATTTTATGGGAGACGGTAGTGGTGGAAAAAGGACAAAGAGAATGGGGATTTATAATTTATATGAGTCCTTAGGTTTGGCGGAATGGTATCATCCATCTGCATATCAGATTGTTTACGACAGGCTTAAAAATGCTTTCTCTGAAAACCAGATTTATTTAAGTCAACAAGGTTTCGAACCTTGATTATAGGTTGAGTAAGAAGTAAAGTGGTACGTTAAAAGAACAATTTTAGTTACTCAATTGAAAAGTGGGTCATTCAGGACAAGACAAATCCTGATGACCCACTCTCTCTGAAATCAAGTATTTCGATACCTTATTACAGAAGCGAGTATACAGGTAGCAATCGCTTCATCACTTTAATTGAGTTGTAAATTATCCAATCGTGTAAAAGCTAACTTCCTACCTTATCATAAAGGAAAAAAGATTAAATATAAGATTTTTCAATAATTTTTCCGGTATGATGTTCTATATCCGATCTTATTCATGTATTTGCTTTAATTTGCGGTTTGAAAATGTTATGAAAGAACTGTAACATGTTTAATTGTACTTAAATTTATCTCTCCTTAATGCTTGAAAAGTTTTTGCCCATTTTTAGGAAGCTAAATATATAAACGTATGAAAAGCTAAAGATTAATAGCTTTTTGATAAGGAGATTTGAAGAATAGTCTACAGGAGGAGTAAACATTGAAAAAAGTAAAGCATCTAGGAATAATTTTTGGAATTTTGGCTATATTTCCGCTTGCAGCTTGTGGCAATTCAGATGGAAATGCAGCTGACAGTAATGGTGAAGCTGACTATAGTGAAGAAGTGGATTATACCATTACAGGGATTGAACCAGGAGCAGGGATCTCTGTTACAACGGAGAAGGCGATCGAAGAATACGATAGTTTGCAGGGCTGGAACGTAGAATTATCTTCTACTGGAGCGATGATGACTGAACTTAGAGGTGCAATTGAGAATGAGGAACCGATCGTAATTACTGGATGGAATCCGCACTGGATGTTTGCAGAGTATCCAGATATGAAGTATTTGGAGGATCCTCAAGGTATTTATGGTGGGGAAGAAACCCTTAATTCATTGGCAAGAATTGGGCTGGAAGAGGAAAAACCAGAGGCTTACAAGCTAATTGATCAATTCGAGTGGAATGTAGAGGATATGGAAGAAATCATGTATGAGTCTGAACAAACTGGCAAAGCAGTAGAAGAAGTAGCAGTTCAGTGGGTTGAGGATAATGAAGATAGAGTAGCCGAATGGGTAGAGGGCGTAGAAGATGTTGATGGAGTAGAAATCGAACTTGCCTCAACACCATGGGATTCAGAACGTGCATCTTCAGGTGTTTTAAAAGAAGTAATGGAGCAAAAAGGATTTAGCGTAACTGTAACCGAGTTAGATGTAGCTATTATGTTTGAATCGATTGCAACAGGAGATGCGGATGCCACTTTAGGAGCTTGGTTACCGATAACACATAAAGATTTTTATGAGGCAAATCAAGATAACATTGTTGATTTGGGTCCTAACTTAACTGGTGCTAAAATTGGCCTTGTTGTTCCAGAGTATATGGATATTGATTCGATTGAAGATCTTAATTCTAAATAAAAGCCTTAATAATATTATAGGAGAAACGACTTTTTAGTTGTCGTTTCTCTTTTTAGTTGTTTATGGTAACAGTTAACAATGATACACCTTTTGTTCCATCGGATTTCAGCCCTTAGTCTGAAGAATTTGAGTTTAAATAACAATATAATCTATATTAACGACATATTATAAAAGGTGTGCATTATTATGAAAGAGAAAAAAGCATTAAAAAGCCCATTGATAAGTTTTGTTATCACAAGTTATGTCATATTTTTTGTGTTTTTTACGGTAATCGGTATAAGTATTGTATTAGGTGCACCTGAGAGCATAACAAACATATTGCAAATCATCTCTGCGTGGTCATCAACATTTGCATTCGTTGTTTTATTTAAAAAGATTTATCCGGGGTTAAAGTTAAAGGAATTTGTAAAGGAGCAATTTGCTTCAAAACTTAAGCTTTCAGTTCTTAGCACTATAGTGATTATTCAAGTTATAGTCCTTGCGGTAACTATATTTCTTCCCTCCATTATAAACAATAATCAAAACGTAGCATTATCATTTACAGGAATTGGACTATTGTTTTTTGCATTTATAGATACTTTAATAAGGGGTCCTTTAGGCGAAGAATTAGGTTGGAGAGGATATGCATTAAATGAACTTCAAAAGAAATACTCTCCCTTGAAATCAGCACTCATTGTAGGTGTTTTATGGGGATTTTGGCATACTCCACTATGGTTCGCTTCAGGGTATACCGGAGTAGATT
Organism: Oceanobacillus sp. FSL K6-0127; assembly: GCF_037983385.1. Lineage (NCBI taxonomy): Bacteria > Bacillati > Bacillota > Bacilli > Caryophanales > Bacillaceae > Oceanobacillus > Oceanobacillus sp. FSL K6-0127. The sequence goes on from NZ_CP150287.1 coordinate 1,485,553, forward strand.
TAATCAAGTACATTGTACTTTTTATGATTGGTATTATTTCTTTTTCTATTATTGTGACGCTGTTCTACAATCTAAATAAGAACCTTGTGATACCAATTATTACGCACCAAATATTTAATTTTTCTCTGGTGCTGACTAAAGGAGACTTATTAGACATTTTGGTGTATGTGATGATTTCCTATTTTGTTGTCGCAGTTATATTAATTGTTGTAAACCCAAAGGGAATTCTATACAAAAAATATATGTAAATTCAACTTGTTATGAATGAACCGTGTACAGATTGGAAAATGGATAAAACTTTACGGCAGGAGATAATTTAAACAAATCCACTTTTAAAAAGAAAAAGCAGTGGTTATTGTGCTATATTGAATAAGTGAGTTATCGAAATATTAGTTTTATTTTACAAATGATGTTACGTTAAATTACAAGTCTAGGTAAATTCAGAGATTACAGCATCTTTTAATTGCTTGATAAAGATAGGGGAGAAATGTAAATGACCATTGAACTAAGACCTATTACAAAGGATAACTTAATAGAGGTATCTAAATTAACAACAAATCCAGATAATAATCCTACTGTGTTCGAGGAGTTTGTTGCTTCAAACGCCTTTTCGATTGCCCAAGCTAGTCTCTACCCTTCCTATATAACAGAAGCTATCTATCATGACGATGAGGTAGTTGGTTTTGTGATGTATGGTATAGATGAGGATGATGGTCTTTTGTGGATTCCTAGATTTATGATTGATGTAAAACATCAAGGAAAAGGACTTGGAAAAAAGAGCTTTCATATAGTCTTAAAGAAACTTAATCAACAATATCCTGGGTCTGACATTTATATTAGCTTTGAACCTGAAAATATCATTGCCAAACAGCTGTATACTTCATTTGGATTCAAAGAAACAGGAGAGATAAATGAAGGAGAAGTGGTTTTTACTTTGAAAAATTAAGGAAACCATGTTTGTGAAAAATTAACTTTTTAGCTGCATATTAAGCGACACTTTTTTCTCATCGCATATTACATAACAAACAAAAAAGCTGTCTCTATTTTCTTTAAGGGTTCCGTTTTGAGGCGCATATTAATTAAATGACAGATAAACTGACGTATGAATTGGCATACGTCAATTTTGTTGTATATCAATGATTATTTTAAACTAGGGCTTTTTGGCAACCGATTTTCTCAGTTCTTTTTTATCGGACAATAGATATTGTACACATAAAATTGGTGTCAATTGATATGTCAAATTCGATGCCAATTCGGCTGTCAATTGCACTGAAGTTTTAGATAGTATACCGTTAGTAATTTAACACAAAAAAGACCTCTATTAAGAGAACCTATCCAATTTACTTAACCAACTAAAGCACCTTGTTACCTTTTTCATTCTAAAACAAATTCAAAACGTAGGGGTATATGTATTGTAAAGTCAGAAGAAAAAGAACAATCAAGCCTATTGTGGATAATAAAAACACCCAAATCTTTTTTATCTTTATCTGTACAAAAGCAGATGCCAACACAAGAATATTAAAAATCACAATCATTGAAACCCAACCCCCCCAAATCCCATCAGTTTGATCTGGGTCTGGCGCAGCAATGCTAAACATTGGACCTATACCAATAAGAATTACTAATATGAATATCAATCCGTGTACCAAATATACTGCTTCCTTAAACAATTAAACCACCTGCTCTCTCCAGTCTCAATCGTTAGTTAAACAATCCTTACTCCCTTAAATGGTCCGCTTGTTGAAGAATTTACATTACATATTTATTTTTTAGTTATAAATCCACTTATAGTACCTACCCATATTCCAAGTAAACCACTGATTGTAACAAATAATAATCCAATACCTTCCCAACCACCAACGACTTCTCTGCTGTAAATAACGATTCCGACACAAACTAAACTCAATACAATGGAAATTAAAAATAGAGCTTTCTTGAAATCTTACGAGATATAAAAAAGATGATAATAGCAGCAACAATCCCAATGAGCAATATCGGTGTCCATCCTTCTAACATTAAAGCATCCATTTTGTTCCTCCCTTTACATATTCTTATCAAACAAACTGGAGCATTTGTTGAAATATCGCACCAGTTACTTTAAGTACATTACTTCACAAATTACAGTAGTCGTTCTAAGTTATTCTCTATTTTCAAATGGAAGTCTCGAACTTTCATCTTCATATATAGAGTAAGTCCACCCTCCGATTTCCATTTTTGAGCATTGGTCATTATTGCAAGAAAAAAGATAGGACTGCTCATCAGTACGAACACTAACCCCAAAATAGTATGGGAATACTCCACCTTTATTCCTGTCTATACCTGCATCAATAGCAATGATGTTCTCTTTTTCTTCTAACTTCTTATAATCCTCACTCTCAACAGTTTTTTGAATCATTTCACTTAAAATGACTTTTTCTTCTGGGGAAGGTTCATACCATTGCTCAATTAAAAGCCATTTTCCTAATATATACAAATTTACACATAAACTTATTATTAATAAAGCAAGCACAATCTTTTTTTTCATATATCCCATCCTTTATTTAAGTCGACTTATACTAAGCTGCCCCTTTAGTACAATAACTTCTTCGTAAAATAGCGTTAAACCTTCTTGAATTAATGCACCAGTTTGTTGATTTAATCTTTTAATGTTTCAACTTCCTTTATCACACTTGTTAAAGCTAAATCGTTTTCACTTATCGTATGTCCTTCTACAAGGGAGATGTCGTATTCTCCATTAGAGAACTGTATGTAATTCGCATCTTCTTTGTTCCTTTCAAAATATATTGTGTACTTATTTTTAGTCACTGTATTTAATTCCCAACTAGAACCTATTCCTACTCCCACACTGTCTGATATTCTCTTTGCGTAATATCCTTCCTTGTCTTCGATTAATTCTCCAACAAAAAATACATCCTCTCTCGACTGTACTACTAATAACTTTTCCTCTCTTGTCGTTATAATTAAATCAATATTCCCTTCAATATCTTCTTTCTCAATAAAATGTTCCAAAGTTTCTTCTTTAGAAGAGAAATGGTCTATCTTATCTTTCTCACTACAAGCAGATATGAAAAAAATAGCTATAACCAATAAAATAACTATAAATTGTCTAATAATAACCTCCACCTTCACCAGTTGACTTTTTATAAAAACCAATTGCCATTGTTCAACAATCCTGCCACTTTAGTTAAGTACAATATTTCACAAAATTATTATACCAGATATTAGTAATTATCAGAAAAAATAATATCCTTGTCATTATAATAGTAAAATTCGTCTGAATTAGACGGAATTTATATGTCATTTTATCCGTCAATTATAATGTCATTTGAGTCGAGTTTTTTGAAAATGCACCTCAAAACGGAACCCTTTACTATTTTCTAAAGACAGCTTTTTGTGCACATACTGAGTTTAAATACAAGGTTTATTCACTACTTTGGACTATCCATTAACTATCTTAAAAATCATAGGAAAACTATCCAAAGTGATCACCAACCTGCCAAAAGCGATTCCTATCTTTTTTTAAATCAGTTTTCTAAACTGCATACCCCCTATCTCGTCAACTATTATCAATAAACATGCTCCACCTCATACTCCTCTTCTTCCAAAATCGAAACTACATGAGGCTCCATAATTAAGTGCAAGCTACCGACAATAACAAATTATGATTCAATTAACCTGTAGTAATATTCAGTTTATTCGTAATGAAAGTAATAATTTATTTTGTGTAAATATATTGACAAATTTAATTTGATAAAATATACTTGTTCAAAGAGTTGAACTTAGTTTTTTATGTTGAACGGAAGAGGGGGAATTTATGAAACAATATAATGTACCTGCTTTAGAGAGAGCAATATCGATTTTAGAATTAATCAGCCAATCAACTGAACAATATACTGTAACTGAAATATGTACAAACTTGGACTTACCTAAAGCAACCGTATTTACCATTATGAATACACTCGAACGTTACAAGATGGTTGAAAAGGATACAACTGGCAGATTTCAAATAGGTGCAAAGTTATTTCAATTAGGTATGACATACTTATCCGACTACAGCATGATCGATTTAGCAAAGCCTTATATGAAAAAATTAATGAAAGAAACGGGATTTACTGTTCATTTAGGTATTCTACATGAAAATAGCATTATGTATATTGCTAAAGAAGAACCAAATAGTTTCATTAAATTTTCTACTTATCCTGGTCTAACTACAGAAATTCATCTATCTGGATTAGGAAAAGCTATTTCAGCTTATTTAGGTGATACAGAGATTGATAAGATTTTAACTGAGGAGGGTCTGAAAAAAGCAACTAATAATACTATTACTTCTATGGAAAAGTTTAGACAAGATTTAGCGAAAGTTCGAGAAAACGGTTATTCTCTTGAGGATGAAGAAGGAGAAAAAGGTGTTAGATGTATTGCGGCTCCAATTATTAATGTTCGACTCCAAACACCAACTGCAATTAGTATAACAGCCCATATTTCTCAATTAGAACCGCAACAATATGAGGATATTGGCCTGTTAGTTAAAACAACTGCACAAGAAATATCTAGGATTATATAAGGCCTAATAAATATGAAAAATAAGGAGGTAATTGAATGTTAAATGAAAAAAGTAAGCAATTGCATGAAGAAGCAAAGAAATTTACTCCGGGTGGGGTGCATACTTCAATAAGAAACATCGATCCTCGCTTAATTTTTACAAAATCTGAAGGTGCATATATATATGACGCTGATGGTAATAAATATATTGATTTTCAGGCAGCATTTGGACCTTATATTTTAGGACATAATTATAAAGAGGTAAATGACCGTGTAATAGAATCCCTAGCTAGAACTGACTTATATGGGGTGGGTACAACAGATTTAGAAATAAAATGCGCCGAGAAAATTACAAAGTATGTACCATCAGCAGAACAAGTACTGTTTTGTAATTCAGGTTCTGAAGCAACTTACCATGCGATACGTTTATCAAGAGCGATAACTAACCGTAAAAAATTAATAAAGTTCCAAGGATGTTATCATGGTTGGCACGATTATGTGGCAAGAAATATGTTAAGTGAGCCTCATATGATTGGAAAAAGGGACCCTGGTTCAGCAGGTATGATGGACGAAGCAATCGATAATACATTAATTTGTACATTTAATGACTTAGATAATGTAGAGAGAACACTAGTGGAAAATAAAAATGAAGTCGCGGCATTAATTGTTGAACCGATTCCCCATAATATAGGTTGTATAATGCCGGAAGTAGGTTTTTTACAAGGATTACGAGACTTATGTAGTAAGCATGGAACTATATTAATATTTGATGAGGTAATTACAGGATTTCGTCATGATCTAGGTGGTTATCAAAATGTAAGCGGTGTCACCCCGGATTTAACAACAATGGGAAAAGCAATGGCTAATGGTTTTCCAATGGCGGCATTAGCAGGTAAGAAAGAATATATGGAACGTTTTAATACGAATTCAGGAGGAGATGTCTGGTTTGCTGGTACATACAATGGCCATGCTATTGGAACATCAGCAACTATTGCAACAATGGAAATAATGGAAACAGAACCAGTGCATCAACATATTTTTGCACTCGGAGACAGAATGCGAAATGGTATTCGTGAAATTCATGATCGATTAAGTATTAAAGCTTATGTTGCAGGATTTGGTTCTGTTTGGACCACTTATTTTATGGATTTTGAACCCAAAAATTATACAGATCTTATGCAGAATGATGCAAAAATGTATGTAACCTATCGTAAAAAGTTATTGGAACGAGGAATTTTTAAAATGCCAATGAATATTAAGCGAAATCATATAAGTTATAGCCATACGAAAGAAGATATCGATAATACATTACAAGCTATAGAGGATGTTTTAAAAGAACTTGTTCAGAGTAGGGTTTCTAAATAATTTGATTTAAATTAATAAATTTATATTAAATCATAAAGGGGATTCTTTATATGAATAAAAAATCAATCATCTTCTCAACTTTTATTGTTATTAGTTTAATTTTAGTTGGTTGCGGAGCTAATGGTAATCAGTCTGAAGGTAGTAGTGGTGATAAGGTTACATTAACATTATGGCATTATTGGTCTGGGCATTTAGAGGAAGTATTGCAAAGTAATGTGAATGATTTTAACGAAACACAAGATGGTATTGAAGTGGAGTTAACTTTTGTTCCTTATAATGAATTAACGCAACAGCTTTTAATTGGAGCAACTAGTCAAGACGTACCGGATATTATTATCGGTGGTATTAACGAAGTTCAATTTTATGCGAAGTCTGGGATTTTAGAAAACATTAATGAACAAGTAGAAAATTCTGGATTAGCAACTGGCATATACGAAAATATTGCTGCTATTCATAAAATAGATGATGAGTTCCATGGGCTTCCACTCCATACAAATGCAGTAGGGCTTTTTTACAACAAGGACTTAGTAGATGAACCTCCTGTAAATTGGGATGAACTAACTAATTTAGCTACAGATTTAACAGAAGATGGTAAATACGGATTTTCTGCTTCTGCGCATAATTCACAACATGGTACTGCATCATGGATTCCTTTTTTATGGTCAACTGGAAGTGGTGTAGAAGATTTGGGAAGTCCTGAAGCAATAAGTTCACTTGAGCTATGGAAAAACATGTACGATGAAAGTATTATGCCTAAAGAAATCGTACAAAAAGAATTAGAAGAGGTTGGAGTAGATTTTTATAATGAAAGAGTTGCAATGATTATTGGGGGTTCTTGGATGATTCCAGCTTTAGAGGAGGAAGCACCAGATTTAAATTGGTCAGTCGCTCAAATTCCGAAAGACCAAATGCATGCTTCCGTAGTTGGTGGAGAAAGTATTGCGATTGGTAAGGGGCAATCTGTTGATGAAGCATGGCAATTTATTGACTTTCTCATGGAACCTGAGCGTCAACTTGAATGGTTAAAAGCGACTGGTAACTTCCCAGCTATAAGCGAGGTAGCAAATGATCCATATTTCCAAGACGATGAAGTTAGAAAAGTGTTTGCAGAAGTTATTTCAACATCTCAAGGATATGGTTGGGGAGAAAACCATAATGAAGTTAACACTGCTATTTATACTGCTATTCAAGAAGCGCTAGTCGGTGGAAGTACCTCTGAAGAAGCTCTTAAAAAAGCAAGTGAAATTATACAACCGTTAATAGAAGAATAAGTTGAGATTTTGTTATCCTCAAATCTAGTTATATTAGATTTGGGGATGACCTCTTAACAAATTTTTTGTAGAAATGGAGGTTGCATGGTGAAACAGAGTGAGTTCAAGAGGATTATAGAAAAGAGTAAAGACTATACCTTTTTAATGCCTGCAAGCTTGTTTTTATTGCTTTTCTTAGTTTATCCAATATTTTTTAACCTCAATCTTAGCTTTAGAGATGTAAATGTCGGTAATTTAATTCAAGGAGAACGTGAACTAGTCGGTTTAAGTAACTATGTCACTGTTTTAAAAGATCCATTATTTGTAAAGGCTTTAGCTAATTCTATAGTCTTTACAGTAGGTACTATTATATTTTCCACATGTATTGGTTTTATGCTGGCTCTTTATTTTAATAAACCATTCCCTGGGAATAAATGGATGCGTTCAATTTTATTGATTGCATGGATGACTCCAATCATCATAATTGGTACGGTTTTTAGATGGATGTTAAGTGGTGAAAATGGAATAATTAACGAAATTTTAATGAATATAGGTATTCTCTCCCAACCAAATTATTGGTTAACCGATACAAATACAGCTCTATTCAGTGTAATCATCACTAATATTTGGATTAGTATTCCTTTTAGTATGGTAATTATATTATCCGGATTACAAGCTTTACCAGGTAATATTTATGAAGCTGCTAAAATTGATGGTGCTAATAGATTTCAACAGTTTTTTTATATCACTTTACCGTTGATGAAGCCAACTCTACTTGTATTATTAATGCTTGGAGTTATATTCACATTTAAAGTTTTTGATTTAATTTATATAATGACTGCTGGTGGGCCTGCTGATGCAACTCAAGTTATTCCTTTTTTAGCTTATCAATTATCGTTTGGAATGTATAGATTTGGAGAAGGAGCTGCTTTATCTAATATTTCCTTTATTATAATTGGGTTATTTGCTTTGGTTTACCTTTATTTTATAAGAAGGGAGGAAGTAATGTAATGGCAAAAAAATGGATACTATCATTTATTGGCCTCTTTATAGTGCTTACATTTTTATTTCCAATTTATTGGATGGTCATATCTTCTATTAAACCAGCTGGAGATATATTTGGTGATTCATCTATTATTCCAAAACGAATAACGTTTGAAGCATATATTAATATATTTAACCAACAGGATATAAGAGTACTAAGTTATTTTAAAAATAGTTTAATCATTAGTTTTGGTGCAATGATAGGTACACTTTGTTTAGCTACGCCAGCGGCTTATGCAATCGCTAGAAGGAAAATAAAAGGCATTACTTTATTCCTTTTATTTGTGTTAATCACTCAAATGTTTCCTAGTAATATGCTTGCATTACCGCTTTATTCTATGTTTGCAAATATTGGCTTGCTAAACACATATACTGGTGTCATTATTGCGAACATGACTCTATCAATCCCCTTTGCAATTTTGGTAATGAGAACTTATTTTTTAATGATTCCTACTGCTTTAGAAGAAGCTGCAGCTATAGATGGTTGTACTCGATGGGGAACATTTTTTAAAATCATTCTACCACTTGCAAAACCTGGGGTGTTTACGGCCGGGGCCTTTAGCTTTTTGTTAGCTTGGGGGGAATTTTTATACTCATTAACGATGTTAAAAAATAATGATTTGTGGCCAGTTACGCTTGGCATGAGACAATTTGTCGGTCAATATAGTACGAACTGGTCCGAATTAATGGCTCTGTCTGTTGTTTCTTCGCTTCCTATAATTATCATTTTTATTTTTACGCAACGATATATTGTAAGTGGGATTACAGCGGGATCGACCAAATAGTTTATTTAAAGGAGAGGTACTATATGAATAGACTGAAGATTGGTATAGTTGGAACGGTGCGTGGAGCTGATTTTTATGAAGACTTTAATTTGTTTAATAATGTAGAGGTTACAGCTGTTATGGATACGGATAAAGAAGCACTCGAAAATTTTAAAAACAAGTATGAAGTGGGTAAAACCTTTACTAATTATGAGGATTTAATTGATTCCAATATCGATGTAGTAGTGTTGACTTCACCAATCCATTTTCATGCAGAACAAGCGATCCAGGCTTTAGACAGGAATATTCATGTTTTATCAGAAGTTACAGCTGCAACAACTTTAGAAGATTGTAAGTTATTATTTGAAGCTGTAAAGCGTAGCAAAGCACAATATATGATGGCAGAAAATTACTGTTATATACGTGAAAATGTCGCTATTCATAATATGGTTTCAAAAGGTGTGTTTGGAAAAGTATATTTTGCAGAAGGTGAATATTTACATAACGTAAAATATTTACATTATGATAAAGCTGGAAATCCTACATGGCGTAGAAGAGAGACAATGGGAAAACGAGGGTGTACTTATGGCACTCATAGTCTTGGCCCAGCTTTGAGTTGGTTTAATGAGAGGGTTAAGTATGTGAACTGTCTAGGTCCCGGATCTCATACCGTTCCGGAATATGAGAATGATGATACTACCATTATGTTATGTAGAACAGAAAGTGGTGCGTTAATAAAGATTAGGTTAGACATGGTTTCTAATCGACCACATAATATGGGATATTACTCACTACAAGGAACAAAAGGGTGTTATGAATCTCCAAGAGTACCAGGAGAACCAGGAGAACAGCATAGAGTATGGTTACAAGATTATAGTAGATCTAGTGAGGAATGGATTGATCTAGAGGATTTATATGATGAGTTTCTGCCTAAAGAATATATTAACCTTCCTGTTGAACGAAAAGATTCTAATCATTGGGGCGCCGATTATTTTATGATCAAAGATTTTATCAACTGTATCTTAAATGACAAACCAGTAAGAATCGATATTTATAAAGCCTTAGAATATACTTTACCGGGAATTATATCAGAAAAATCTATTAAATTAGGGGGAGCACCTATAGAGGTTCCAGATATTAAACAATGGTAATGTTATCAAGAATAATAGAGGATGGGGTTTATATTGAATAAAAGAGTATTAATTACTGGCGGAGCAAGTGGTATTGGAAGAGGTATGGTTGAAAAGTATCTATCAAATAATTGTAAAGTAATTATTTTAGATAAAGATGCAGAAAATCTATCTAAAACTGTTTCGGAACTAAATGCATTGTATCGAGATATAGAATCCGTTGTTTGCGATCTAGGAAATGAAGAAGATATAAGGAAAACGGTAGAATGGGCGTACGATGTATGGGGAGGCATAGATATCTTAATTAATAATGCTGGCTTTGCTGTTCGAGAATTGTTTGTGGATATATCTTTAGAAACCTGGGATAGAATATTGGACGTAAATTTGAGAGGGACTTTTATTTTAAGTCAGTTGATTTCAAGAAGAATGATTCAAGATAGAATAAGTGGTTCAATTGTAAATATCTCTTCTAAAAATGGCTTAGCTAGTAGTTCTTATTTAGCACACTATAACACCTCCAAGGCTGGTATTAATTTATTGACACAATCGATGGCTGTAGAATTAGCAAAGTTTAATATAAGAGTTAATGCAGTTGCCCCTGGATTTATAGATACACCTTTAGATACTAAGTTAAAACAGGAAGATGTTAGCTTGGATTTGACTGAAAGAACACCGATGAAACGATTAGGTTCTGTTGAAGAAGTTGCGAATGGTGTTTATTTTTTAGCTTCAGATCAAGCCTCGTATATTACTGGAACTATTTTAGTAATTGATGGTGGTCATCTTGCAAATGCTAGTGAATTATAATATAGCTATAAAATATTGAGGTGGAAATCTTTATGGAAATGTGGGAATTAGTTCAGAATGAACAAGCACAATTAGGAGAAAGTCCATCTTGGAATGAGGTAAATCAAGTTTTATATTGGATTGATAGTAAAAAAGGTCGCTTATATATTTATAATCCTAAAAATAATGAGCAACGTAAAATTGAAATAAATGAACAGATTGGCTGTGTAGTCCCAAGGGGAGAACTTGAAGTTGTTATCGCTGCAAAAAGTGGTATTTATTCTGTTCATCTAATAGATGAAACGAAAAAATTAATTAACAACCCTAATAGAGATCCAGAAAATATATTCAATGATGGGAAATGTGATCCAAGGGGGCGCTTTTGGGTGGGGACAATGAACGGTTTAGATGCTTACAAATTTAGTGGTGAATTGTTCTGTATCGACCGCCGCGATCGAAGTATTTCGACTAAACTTCATTCTATTGGATGCTCCAATGGTATAACTTGGTCTCCCGATTTTACCATAATGTACTATATTGATACGTTAGCCTTTGAAATTGCAGCTTTTGATTACAATATAGAAACCGCTGAAATCAGTAACAGGAGTGTTGTTGTAAAAATACCTGATGAATATAAATTGCCTGATGGTATGTCAGGGGATACAGAAGGTATGCTGTGGGTCTCCCATTGGGATGCAGGAATTATATGTCGCTGGAACCCACATACTGGAAATTTATTAGATTCCATTCAATTACCTGCTCCACGTGTTACTTCTTGTGTATTCGGTGGAGAAAAGTTAAATGAACTATATGTTACAAGTGCCCGTGAAGGTTTATCTAAAGAACAGCTAGAAGCGTATCCTTCTTCGGGAGGATTATTCCGAATAAAACTAAATGTCCAAGGGTTACGAACATATTCATTTATTTAGTATCTTTAATAAACGTTAAAAAGGGAGGTTTATTCTTTTGAAAAATGAACCTAAAAAAAGTGAGAAATATTTTTCCGATCCGTCAATGTGGGGATTTATTCATCGTTCCTTTACCAAATCGATGGGTTACACAGACGAGGATATAAAAAAACCCGTTATCGGTATATGTAATACGTTTAGTGAACTAAATAAATGCCATTCTCATTTTAATGAACTTGTCGAGTATGTAAAACAAGGAGTATGGCAAGCGGGTGGAACACCAATGGAGTTTCCAACCATTTCTATTGGAGAACCTTATGTAAAACCGACAACAATGCTTTTAAGAAATTTAATGGCCATGGATACAGAAGAAATGGTGAAGGCACATCCAATTGATGGAGTTGTATTAGTTGGTGGATGTGATAAAACGATACCAGCTCAGTTAATGGCCGCAGCTAGTGCAAACACTCCAGCGATTGTACTTTCAGGTGGTCCGATGTTAAATGGCCGTTTAAATGGTGAAAGTCTCGGTGCTTGTACAGATTGCTATCGATTTACTTTAGAACACAGTGCGGGAACCTTAAATGATGAACAATTAGCAGAAGTAGAAAATGCGATTTGTCGTAGTGATGGTCATTGCATGGTAATGGGAACCGCGAGTACAATGGCTTCAATTGCTGAAGCATTGGGTATGGCTTTACCGGGTTGTGCAGCAATACCAGCTGTTGATTCAAGAAGGCGGCATATTTCTCAAATGACTGGTAAGCAGATTGTCCATTTAGTAAAAGATAATCTAAAACCAAGAGATATTATGACAGAAAAGGCTATTGAAAATGCGATAACTGTAACGATGGCAAGTGGTGGTTCAACGAACAGTATTATTCATATTGTTGCTATTGCTCAACGACTTGGAATGAAATTACCTTTGGAAAAATTTGATGAAATTAGCAAAAGGACTCCATTTTTATTAAACTTGCGTCCATCTGGAAAATATCAAATGGAGGAATATTTTGAAGCTGGCGGTGTTCCAGCATTAATGAAAGAATTGGAATCTCTCTTAAATACAGAATGTATTACTGTTACCGGTAAAACAGTAAAGGAAAATATGATAGGTGTTAAAACTTTAGATCGAGAGGTTATTTTTCCATTAGATGATCCTATTGAAAATGATGGGGGTATTGTTGTTTTAAAAGGAAATATTTCTCCAAATGGGGCATTGATTAAGAAGACTGCTGTATCAAAGAAGTTTCTCAAGCATATTGGTAAAGCAGTAGTTTTTGAGTCTTTGCAAGATATGGAAGAAAGGATTAATGATCCTGATCTTGATGTTGATGAAAATAGTGTATTAGTTTTGAAAAATGTTGGACCAAAAGGTGCGCCAGGAATGCCAGAAGTTGGACAAATTCCTATACCAAAGAAGTTATTGAAAAGGGGTGTGCGTGATATGGTTCGTATTTCTGATGGAAGAATAAGTGGTACCTCTTACGGTACGCTCGTTGTACACGTTGCTCCAGAAGCAGCAGTTGGTGGACCGTTTGCTTTGATTAAAAATGGTGATGAAATTGAAATAGATCTAAATAATCGAATCTTACAACTGCACGTAGATTCCGATGAACTTAAAAGTAGAAGTTCGAAATGGAAAAAACGAGGCACCTATTACGATCGTGGATATGGCTTATTATTTGAGGAAAGAGTTCTACAAGCTGATTTAGGGTGTGATTTTGACTTTTTATTACCTAAAGAATTAAGACCCCTTAATGATTAAAAATGAGATGAAAAGCGAGGAGGATAATGATGGTATTTGATTGCCATACTCATCTATTTGGTCCAGGACAGGTAACAGGTGCAATGAGAACTGCGTGTAAAAGAGCTTGGGGTGATGAGCATGAACTAGTTGCGCTACCAGAAGAAAATTGGGAGAGTGTAAAAGACGTAGATGGTGCAATAGTTTTAGCATTTGATGCACCTGCAACCGGGACAAAAGTGCCGAATGAATATGTTGCAGAATATGTTTCGAAACATCCTGGAAAATTATTCGGTTTTGCTAGTGTAGACCCAAATAATTATCTTGCTCCTAGTATATTAGAAACTGCTATTAAAGAGTTAAATTTGAGTGGTCTGAAGTTAGGACCAATGTATCAAAATTTTTATCCAGATGATAAAAAACATTTCTCACTTTATGCTAAAGCAGATGAACTAAATATTCCTATTTTATTTCATCAAGGTACCTCCTTTGTTCCAGAAGGATTTTTAGATGCTTCACGCCCTGCTGCGCTGGATCCAATTGCAAGGGAATTTCCAGATTTAAAAATAATTATTGCACATATGGGACATCCATGGGTAGGAGAATGTATTTCCGTTGTTCGGAAAAATACAAATATGTATATGGATTTATCGGCTTTAGGTGGACGTCCATGGCAATTTTATAATGCCATGGTATTAGCAATGGAATATGGGGTAACTCATAAAATATTATTAGGATCTGACTTTCCTTTCTTCACTATTAAAGAAACGATAGATCTGTTATGGCGGATTAATGATGTTGTTGAAGGAACAAAGATGCCAAAAATACCTAATCAAATTATAGAAGATATTATAAATCGAATGACCCCTGAAATTCTAAATTTAAGTTAATAAACTTTTATATAGAGATTTAGAGAATTTTGTGATATGAAGGAGGTAATTGGAGATGAAGTTGCTAACTATTTTAAATGAAGGAAAAGAAGTATTAGGTGTTAAAACAAATGAAGGTATTATTAATATTAGTCAAACACTATCTATTCATCCAAATGCTAATATTCCAACTGATTTGATGGATGTAATTAACGGTGGAGAAAAAGTTGTAAATGAAATTGAATACTATATTAAACAATTACCAACTGATTCTATTCAATATCTTAATGAAGAAGAAATTGAATGGGGTCCAGCAGTAACGAGACCTAATAAAATCATTTGTGTAGGTTTAAACTATAGAAAACATGCGGATGAAACAAAAGTTCCATATCCTGAAACTCCGATTTTATTTACTAAATATAACAATACTCTTACTGGACATGAAAAAGATATTACAGTCCCGAAGGTAACAAACAAGCTAGACTACGAGGTAGAGTTAGGAATTGTTATTGGAAAGGAAGCTAAAAATATCTCGAAACAAGACGCATTAAATTATGTGTTTGGTTATGTTACAGCAAATGATTTATCTGCTCGGGATTTACAATTTGTGTCCTCTCAATGGCTATTGGGTAAAAGCTGTGATGGATTTAGTCCAGTAGGTCCTTATCTAGTTACTCGTGATGAGATTAAAAATCCAAATAATTTACAACTTAAAACGATTGTAAATGGTGAGGAAAGACAAAACTCTAATACAAGAGATATGATCTTCTATTGCGATGAGATTATTAGTTATATTTCAAAATATATGACACTAGTACCTGGAGACTTAATATTAACTGGTACCCCGGAAGGAGTAATATTAGGTGACCCAGAAGACAAACAAGTATATTTAAAACCTGGTGATGAAGTTAGTGTGGAGATAGAAAAAATAGGTAATTTAACTAATCGATTTGTAAAAGATTATTAATTGTCTGTTCCATTTATAACTTGTCTTTTGTAATTGAACTTTATAATAATATAACCCTATACTGGTGTGTATCTTTAGCTATCAAATAAAAAAAGCTGTCTCGAATTGAGACAGCTCTCCAATCAATAAACATGCTCCACCTCATACCCCTCTTCTTCCAAAATCGAAACTACATGAGGCTCCATAATTAAGTGCAAGCTACCGACAATAACAAAGTATGTATCGCCATTATCTTCCTCAAGAAACTCCGTAATTGTATCGGCCATTCCATAGTTACGTTCATCATTCAATGCTTCCATAAATGCTTGTTCTTCAGCTGTTGGTTCTGCCTCTTCCTCGGTTAAAGCAGTTAATAGTTCATCGACATCCCCTTCTTTATAGAGGTTGAATAGCTCTAGCATATCTTCCTCATAATCATCGATATCAACTAATGATTCCTCTAGCATTTGAATTTGATAGTCATCCGATGTATCAGCAAAAATGCTCAGCTGTTCCTCAACTGTTTCGAGGGCAATAATTTCTTTGTCATCTTGAGCGGCTCTGTCTAAAAAGTATTGATCGACCCCATTCATAAAACCAAGTTGTTCTGTCATGAGCTGTTGAATGGTGGAGGATAGGAACCATGGCTTAAAGCCTTCAACCATCTGTAATGGCAATCCAAGTTCATCTAGTGTCGCAGATAAATCAGAATACACATCTTCTGGAATATGATCTTCTATTGTGGTCCCGTCTTGATAGGCGCCAAGATCCATTGTTAATTGCTGTACCTCCATTACATTTAAATCGGTTATATCAATTTCAGGCACAACGACATCAGCTTCTCGATATGCATCTTCAATTTTTTCGTTTAATGGATAGAAGTCTTCTGTTCCAGCATGAATGGTTCCTTGCAGATAAACGGTTGTATCACCATTTTCTACTTTCCACAAAAAGCCACCCGGACCATCCGGACTTCCGACGACTTCTGTTTCTTCTGTGAAGTGAACGACAACGTCTTGTTCGGTTAATTCATCTAATAGTGCTTGTTGCTCCTCATCAATTGGATTACTCCTTACATTAACTTCTTCGAGACTTTCTAAATCCTTTAAAAGAGAGAAATCATTAATTTCATTATCTTCTAATGATAATACCTTCAAATCATCTAATAACTCTATTCCAGTAAGGTCCTGAATACCTAAACCAGATAGGTCAAGCTCAACTAATTCATCGAAATCTGACTCGTATAACTCTCCGTCTGTTTTTTCAACTTCCGCACGTAATCCTTCCTCTAATTGTTCATCGGAAAAAGAAACAGCTTCTTCTGATTGACATGCCGTGATAACAAGTGCAATCATCACAATCAGTAAGTTGGCAAATAGGCGTTTCATAAGAACAGCTCCTCTTGTATGTTGTGTTTTTATCATTGGGATGAAAATAAGTGATGGTGAAGTTTTGTACTAATATTATCCCTGTCTCAATTATAAATGATAATTGGTATGATTAGGAAAATAATATGAAAAAACTCTTTTTATGATTAGTTTTATAAATCAGATTAAAATTTAACGAACGTTAATATATTTTTACATAAATAATGTACGCATTTTGTTGACAAATCGTTACTGAGTTAGTAATCTATTGATGTGAATTAAAAGAAAAGCGTATAATTTCGGGGATAGGGCCCAGAGTTTCTACCAGACTACCGTAAATGGTCTGACTACGCAAAGATGAAAGTAATCAAGGGATTGATGTTATCTCTTGTATTACCCCTTCTTGCATAGTTAATGGGTAGTGCTCTTGGTCAAATGATCAAGGGCATTTTGGCAAGCATAAAAGTATAAAACTTTTAAATTTGCATGAGTGCTACTAAGGCATCCGCTTAAAAGCATAGCGAATGCCAAGTTTGCTAATTTCCGAAAAAGCTGAGGAGGACAATGAATGAAAAAGTATTTTCAGTTTGATGAACTGCGGACGAATTACAGAACGGAGTTTATGGCTGGTTTAACCACGTTTTTAGCGATGGCATATATTCTTTTTGTTAACCCATCAATACTTGCTGAAGCGGGAATGGATGAACAGGCTGTCTTTGCAGCAACTGCTATAGCTGCAGCTGTTGGTTCGTTATTTATGGGAGTGATTGCGAAGTATCCAATTGCATTGGCGCCTGGAATGGGATTAAACGCCTTTTTTGCATACACGGTTGTATTAGGCTATGGTATTCCTTGGCAAACGGCATTAGCAGGAGTTCTAGCATCAGGAATTATCTTTATTATTTTTACATTAACTGGTTTACGTGAACTGATTATAAATGCTATTCCTGCAAATATGAAATTAGCAGTTGGAGCAGGGATTGGGTTATTCATTGCTTTAGTTGGGCTTATTAACTCAGGAATTATTGTTAGTGATGAAGCCACTTTAGTTGCACTTGGTGACTTAACTTCACCAACTGTTTTATTAGCTATCTTTGGGGTTGTCGTATCTGTCATACTTCTAACGCTCGGTCTAAAGGCTGGGATTTTCTACGGGATGATTCTAACGGCAATTGTGGGAATGATCTTTGGGTTAATCGCTGCACCTTCCGGAATTGGCAGTATTGTAAGTTCTGTTCCAAGTCTAGAGCCAACATTTGGTCAAGCGTTTTTGCATTTTGGTGAAATTTTTACATTAGAAATGCTCGTTGTTATTCTAACGTTCTTATTTGTTGATTTCTTTGATACTGCAGGGACACTGTTAGCAGTCGCAAGGCAAGCTGGTTTAGTGAAAGATAATAAACTGCCTCGTGCAGGAAGAGCATTGTTTGCAGATTCGACTGCAACTGTAGTTGGAGCAGTTGTTGGTACATCTACAACAACTTCTTATGTCGAATCAACGTCTGGTGTTGCTGTTGGTGGACGCTCTGGATTCACCTCGGTTGTTACAGCTGGATTCTTCTTATTGGCTTTGTTCTTCTCACCATTATTAAGTGTTGTAACAGCAGAAGTGACAGCTCCTGCATTAATTATCGTCGGTGTGATGATGGCGAGTGCGCTGAAGCATATTGAATGGGAACAATTTGAGATCGCAGTACCTGCTTTTTTAACAGTACTCATGATGCCGTTAACCTATAGTATTGCAACAGGAATTGCGATTGGATTTATTTTCTATCCAATCACAATGATTGTAAAAGGGCGGGCGAAAGAAATACATCCAATCATGTACGGATTATTTGTTGTCTTTGTTCTATATTTTGTTTTCTTAAGTTAGCCAAGAGAATGTTTCTTTTCTCTTGGTTTTTTTTTATGTATCTATCCAATTACTGATGGTCACAATGAAATGGCTGATGTTTACAAATAGTTTTTCACGAATACTTACTCACATCAAAAAGTTAAATCAATATGTAATACGTTGGATTATTATCACGAAATAAACATAAAAAAGAACTACTGTTGCAGATTTGAAATAAAGTTAAATCGTTTGTAAGAAGTTCGACCATTTATTCAAAAGGTTGCACCGTTTTCCCCCTTTGGATATGATGATTCCAAAGGGTTTTTACGGAAAACAATATTCCGCAATCAGGCCATTATGCGGAATAACGTTATGAAGGATTTTTATTTTTGGAGGGAGGGTATCTAATGAAAAACTTTCATTACGAAATTAAAAAGCTTCCTGCCTATCGTGCTATGGGAATTAAATGCGACGTTGCATTTACTGAAATGAAAAAGATTAAAGATGTGATTCAAAGTGCAATTAAAAGAGTGGATGAGCTTGAATATGCTGTAAATAAAGATACAAGATTGGGCTTTTCTTATCATATTCGATCAGATGGTTTCGTTTATTATTCTGCCTATGAAGTACGGAAGGAACAACAACTTCCAGAAGATATGGTTGAAATTCATGTTCCAGAAATGACCTACTTGGTCACAAAACATGATGGTGGAAGTATTGAAGAAACTTATGGAAAAATCATGGAATGGCTAAATGAAAATGAATACATAGTTTTTAAAGAGCAAGGTGTTGATTACTATGATGACTTGCCGATAAAGCATGAAAAATACCCAATTGATGTAGATACAAGGGATCCACATTTTGAAATCTTAATACCTATAGAAAAGCTATAGACAATCTAAATGAGGTGCTTTTGCGGAACAAGCGCTTTGCAGGCCATTTAGTGGATTAATAAGGTAGCTTAGTAACAAATCATTTGACATTCAAAGGAGGAGTTTCTTTGAAGTTTAACACTGAAAGATTAACAATTCGACCGTTTAAAAGTAATGACTTACATAATGTATTTAACATTTACAAAAACGATGATACATGTAAATATCTCTTGCATGATAAATGGACACATGAAAATATGGAAGAAGAGTTTAATAAAAAGCTAGAAAATAGTGCACTTACTAAAGAATCAATGTTAAGTGTGGCGGTAGTAAATCGTTCTAAAGTAATTGGAGATCTATCTGTATGGTATACAGATATGAAAGATACTGTTGAAATTGGTTATAGTTTTTCTAATGAATCTTCAGGAATGGGTTATGCAACAGAAGCCGTGGGCAGTTTAGTCAAGAAGCTATTTGATGAATTTGATGTGCATCGTATACAAGCTAACCTTGATGCAAGAAATGAAGCATCACAAAAATTATGCGAGCGTATTGGTATGAGGAAAGAAGCTCATTTCATTCAGGATTTTTGGAATAAAGGGGAATGGACAGATAGCATTGTATATGGAATGTTGCTTTCAGATTTAAATTAAAGCTAAAATCAAGAATACCTGCTAATATCAGTTTAACCGAACTTAGGTAAATAGAGTGGGGTTGTCGAAAATCACATAGAAAGTGGTCAAGCTTTTTTTAAAAATTGAACAATCCCTCACAAAGAAAAGAATCCATTTTGATCAGTCTTTTTTCAAAATGGATTCGTAATACTAGTATTTTGATCGACCTTTATTTTAAATCTACTACTAACAAAATAGAAGCTCCTAATACATTATTCCACTTCTCGAACCGCATCCTCTTTTCCGAATGGCAGCAAGTGATAAAGAATAAGCGAGACCGTTCCGATTGCTGCGAGAGACCCCATAACTAGATACATCATGCTTCCACCAAATAATTCGATAATTGGACCACCTGCTAATGAGCCGATAATCCCGGAAAGACCAAAGTACACAGAGAAGAAAATGAGATGACCAGTTGATTGTAGTAAACTTGGAATTAATCGTGTCACATATTCAAAGGCAGCTGTGTAAAATACACCAAACGTTAATCCATGCATGAATTGAAGTGCGATAACATGCATCGGGTCATCAACATATGCGTATAAGAACCAACGAATCGTATAAAGGATTGCTGCAGCTATGATAAAGATTAATGTTCGGTACTTTTTGAACCAAAAGCCTGCAAGTGCAAATACTGCAGCTTCTGAAATAACTCCCATGAACCAAGCAAGTCCAACTAACGATTCGCTTCCGCCAAGTTCTGCAATATAGAGTGCTATATAATAATCATTCATGCGGTGGGTTATTGTAATAAAGACAATGACAACCAGAAAGAGAAGGAAAGGTTTATTTGTAAAAATTTTGCGAACATCTTTCAACTTTACAGGCTCTGATTCCACTTTCACATCTTTCATTGGAATGAGGACAAATAAAATAACGAGTCCGAAAAATAAATACGGCCAAATCATATATTGAACACCGAATTGGTCAAGAATTCTACCAACAATTAATGCTGAAATTGCAAAGCCAACAGAACCCCACATCCGAATTGAACCAAAGGAAATATTTAATTCATCTGCTCGTCTTTGGGCAAGGCTGTCACTTAGCGCTCCAATTGGTGTCGCGAAGAAGTAAAACGCTGCGCCTGTAATTAAGATAGTCGATAATGTATCCATCTGAAAGAAGATAGAGCTTCCAATTAGGAGACCAATCACACAAATGAACAATATTTTTCGTACTGTTTTGAATTTATCGCTTAAATATCCCCAAATTGGCTGTGCAAGAAGGGAAGCACAAGATTCAACTGCGAGCACCCAGCCAATTTCAGTTCCGTTTAACCCACGATAATGTAAATAAAGTGGCAAAAAACTAATCAGAATGGTGTTGGAGGCATGAAAGCTTACAAATAATGTTTTTAAAGGTATAAGTGATTTTTGTATGGACAAACGTCTTGGGCCCTCCTTATATAAAGTCTACGATTAAATAGTAAGCATATAAATGAATGTGTTAGACTACTATACCATGATTTTTTAGTGTTAAATAGAATTGTTAAGAAAAAAACAAATAACAGATTAATCAGAATGTATTGGTTGCACAGACCAATTAGGAGGAGTTGTAATGAAACCAATTATTGGAGTAACAGCGTCCATGGAAACGGACCGGGCTTACTACAGTACAGCTAAACGAAATGTGAAAGCAATTATCGATGCAGGAGGTATCCCTGTCATTCTACCATACATCATAGAAGGGGAGGATGTTGCAGAAATTGTTAACCGGTTGGATGGTCTTTATGCCACAGGTGGGGGAGATATCGACCCGATTCTATTTGGAGAAGAACCGCACCCTAAGCTTGGTTTGATTATACCGGAACGCGATCAATCGGAACTTATTCTTATTCAAAAAATGCTAGAAATGAAAAAACCAATTCTTGGTGTTTGTAGGGGAAGTCAGATTTTAAACATAGCTGCTGGTGGAGATATGTATCAAGATATTTATTCGCAAATCGATAAGCAATTGCTCCAGCATTCGCAAAAAGCGCCTTTTGATTATGGTTCCCATTTTGTTTATGTCAAGAAAGACTCGCTATTACACAAGCTGACAGATGAAGATAAATTACGTGTGAATAGCTATCACCACCAGGCTAATCGTAAGGTTCCGAAAGAGTTTCAGATTAGTGGGACTGCAAGTGATGGTGTGATTGAGGCAATTGAGAGTAAAACCCATCCTTTTGTACTTGGCTTGCAATGGCATCCGGAGGGGATGACGGAAGTAAATGATGAAGCATCGCTTAAAATTTACGCTGGCTTTATGAAGGCATGTATTTCTAAATAGAAGGAAAGCTGTCTATTAAAGACAGCTCCCTCCTCGCAATTATTTCCAAACGCTATCAATAAACTCATCTCTTCCAGATTTCGCACGGTCTTCTTCATATTCTGCTTTATGCGTTTTGTAAAAATCCTGATGGTAATCTTCTGCATGATAAAAGGTAGTAGCTGGAAGAGTCTCTGTAACAATCGGTTTTGAGAATTTGCCACTTGCAGCTAATTCCTGCTTAGCAGCCTCCGCTAATTCTTTCTGGTTTTCATCGTGATAAAAGATTGCAGTACGATATTGGTCTCCACGATCATCAAACTGTCCCCCAGCATCTGTAGGATCAATTTGTTTCCAAAATAAATCAATGATTGTCTCGTAGGAAATTATATCTGGATCATAGGTGATTTCAACTGCTTCATAATGTCCCGTTGTACCAGTTTTTACTTGTTCATATGTCGGGTTTTTCACATGTCCACCAATATATCCGGAAATAACACTATGTACGCCATCCCATTGATCAAATGGCTTTACCATACACCAAAAGCAGCCCCCTGCAAATGTCGCTTTTTTAATTGTCATTCATGATTCCTCCCTGTATGAATTGGAACGATAATCTAGTAAAATATACTATATCACAAATAAGTAGGTGACATAATGGAAGAACCTCACGTACATAAAATATTTACAAATCATAAGGAGTTAATGGAATCCTTTTTATTACAGAAAACGGGATTTTTGAGTGATGCAGAGAGTCAAGATGCTAATAAAAGCAAAATGGATAAAGCAATCTTTGCTTACCCAATTAAACATTATACGGAGTTGCAAGACATGGGGTCGAACGGTGAAAATTTTGCTGTGCTTGAAATGGATGAATTTACTGTGTTTATTGGAGATACGTTTAAAATTGGTGATGCCATTATTCAAGTTTCGCAGCCCGGCCCTGTATCAAGGCAACATCTTCAAGGTGGATTACAAACAGGCTGGTACTTTCGGGTAATACAGGAGGGGATGATTCAAGGCGCGACAGATTTTGAATTACTTGAGCGCCCATATCCAGAATGGTCAATTGCGGCATGTACAGAAGTAGTATATTTGCATCAAGATGATTTTCGCGCTGCAGATGATTTGTATGCCTGTGAAGCACTTGGTGATATTTGGAGACGTACATTGCGAAAGAGATTACGGGGATTTTAATTGACCTTAAGTGCGTGTTCACCAGATTTTTTGAACAACCTTCTATAATCAAATATCGATGCACAAAGGAATGGTTATCTTGCTAGCCATTCCTTTTATGATATTAGAATATACAGTGCTTGTAATTCGTAATTCCAATAACTTCCACGTAAGTGTTACTTCGCGCATTTCTACAAGTTCTCGGGCGGCACCTCTACAAGAATTTAGTTTTATTCCTATTTAGGAAGGGTAGTAGAAAAAGGATGTATCAATTACATTTGTTGACGAATTGTTATACATATACATGCAATTCGAAACATAGGGATTAAAAAAATGAAAAATTAGAGGTGAGTCAATGGGGTTAACCCAGCAAGAAAACGATGATTCAGACGGTAGGAAGGATACAATTATTGACAAGATAAAGAGCGTTGGTCCAGGGGCCATTATTGCCGCGTCATTTGTTGGTCCGGGGACTGTGACAACAGCAACGCAGGCTGGTGCATCATTTGGCTACGCGCTTGTCTGGGCGGTTGTGTTTTCGATTATTGCTACCATGGTTTTGCAGGAAATGTCAGCTCGCCTAGGAATTATCGCACAAAAAGGTTTGGCAGAGGCGATAAGAGATCAATTTGCAAATCCTATTATTAAATATAGTGTGATTTGGTTTGTGATCATAGCCATTTCGGTAGGCTGTGCAGCGTATATGAGTGGTGATTTGAATGGCACATCATTGGGTATATCTGCTTTAACAGGTGGATCGGTTAAAATGATTGGTCCGATCGTTGGTGTTATTATCCTAATACTTGGATTAACGGGAAGTTATAAATTAATTGAGAAATTAATGATTGTATTTGTCGTTCTCATGAGTGTTATCTTCATTACAACCATGTTTATAGCAAAGCCAGATATTGGAGGGATTCTTACTGGAATGTTTGTGCCGACAATTCCGGTTGGTTCCATTATTACGGTTATTGCTTTAATCGGAACAACAGTTGTACCGTATAATTTGTTTATTCACTCTACATCTGTGCAGGAAAGATGGAATAAGCCTGAGCATTTGAAAAAGTCACGTTGGGACATTTATTTATCGATTGGCGTCGGAGGATTGATCACAGCAGCTATCTTAATTACATCCGGTACATTAATGAGAGGAATTGAAGTTCAAAGTGTTGTCGATTTAGCGGTACAATTAGAGCCGCTTTTAGGAACCTATGCAGAAGCTTTTCTTGCAATTGGTATCTTTTCAGCAGGGTTTTCTTCTGCTACTGCATCAGCACTAGGGGCAGCAATCACAGTCAGCAGTATGCTAAAGTGGGAGAATGGGATGAAAAATTGGCGTTTTAAAGCGGTCTTTGCTTCCGTTATCCTCATTGGAATCATTACCTTTATCTTCAATTTCCAGCCGATGGATGTTCTACTTTTTGCTCAAGCACTAAATGGCATCCTTTTACCTGGTATTGCGATCTTGTTAATGATTATTATGAACAACAAAAAAACACTTGGCAGCTATCGCAACTCCATAAAAATAAATGTGATCGGTTCTGTTGTTGTGTTAATCTGTCTTGGTCTCGGTATGTATAGTTTTGTTACCGCTATTCAATCATTCTTAGCATTATAATAGGTGAGTTAGCATGATAATCAAGAAAAGTTCCATTATTGGTGTCCCTGTGCTTTTTTTGCTGGACACCAATTTGGTATGCTCGGATGAAAAAGGAAATTACCCACAGATGGAAAGATAGCTCATAAAAAAAATAATGCGATGGTACAAATTATATTTAAAATGAGGTATTCTAAAAGTGTGTATTTAAAATGAAATTTTACAACCTCTAAAATGGAAAGAAATCTAAGGAGGAATTCTATTGCTAAGTAATGCATTAATCATGCTCGCAATTATTTTTGCTGTTAATGTTGTCTACGTATCATTAATGACTATCCGAATGATTTTGACACTTAAAGGACGCAAATATATTGCTGCTTTTGTCAGTGTGTTTGAGATAACTGTATATATTGTTGGTTTGGGACTTGTACTAGATAATTTAAATGAAATTCAAAACTTAATTGCTTATGCACTTGGGTTTGGAACGGGATTAATTATTGGCTCCATAATTGAAGAAAAGCTGGCGCTCGGTTACATAACAGTTAATGTTGTTTCCACTAATCCTGATCTTAAATTTACAAAGAGAATTAGAGAAAAAGGATATGGAGTCACAAGCTGGTCATCGTATGGGATGGATGGAGATCGGTTATCGATATCAATTCTCACCCCGAGAAAATATGAGTTAAGGCTATACGAACTGATCCAGGAAATAGATCCGAAAGCATTTATCATTTCCTATGAACCAAAACGGATTCATGGCGGTTTTTGGGTTAAGCAAGTACGAAAAGGAAAGCTAATGAATCCAAAGAAAAAAGCTGCTGCAGAATCGGCGAAAAAGCAAATAGAGCGGGAAGAGCTAATGAAAGAAGATCCCAGTTCAGTAAATCAAGAAAAGAAATGAGTAGACGTTCATAAGTCTATTCATTTTTTTATGCATTGTTATAAGATATGGATTCTTGAAATATAAATCAATTTATAGGTAAACAATGGTATGATAAAATAATAGAATATAAAAATAATTTGGAAAGGAGGATGAAAATGAGACATATACCAATTGTTCATAGCCAGCTTTCACCACCGCCAATACGTGACCGATTTGTACAGCGCAGTCATTTGAATAAAAAGCTCATGCAGATACCGAACTACCCGTTAACATTATTGTATGCTGGAGCTGGATATGGCAAAAGCACGGCATTATCTCTCTTTACCAAAAATAGAAATGCAGCTGTCTGTTGGTATTCCATTTCCAAAAATGATGATGATCTCTTTCCATTTCTAACAAAACTCATTAGCTCTATTCGGCAATGCCATCCGCGGTTTGGCAACTCCATCGAAAAGGAATTAATGCGGCTGGATAATTATATGAATACGGAAGAAATTTATTCACTCGCAACGTTCTTTATCAATGAAGTAATTCAGCTTGATGAAGAAATTCTGATAATCTTAGATGATTTTCACCTTGTGATGAATTCGAGTGAAATTGAAAATATGCTCTTATATGTAGTCGAATATATACCATCAAATTTGCATATGATTGTCTCGAGCCGGAAAAAACCACGTTGGAATATTCTGCCCAAATTAAGGGGACAAGGGGAATTACTAGAGCTAACGCATTTTGACTTTGTTTTGTCGCCTGCTGAAATGTCCTATATTTTAGAGGAAATATACAAGACTGATGTTTTGGAGGAAGAGGTAGCGCAAATTTATCGCGCTACAGAAGGGTGGGCAATCGCATTCAATATGTTAGCCCAACAAATTGCTGAAAATACGTCCATAACTGCGATTTTACAAAATAAAAAGAAATCATTAAAGGACTTGTTTGCTTATTTGGCCTCGGAAGTATTGTCCAAACAGTCGTTAATTACACAGCAGTTTCTCATGCAGTCCAGTATATTTCATGTTTTATCACCTGAGATTTGTGATCACGTCCTTGAAATTCAAGGATCAGAAGAAATTCTAGTTGGACTCGTAGAACAGAATTTGTTTATTGAAGAAGGGGAAGGAAATGTCTATCGTTATCATGCATTGTTTCAAGCTTTTTTAGAAAACTTATTTATGCGTAAATATGAAAACGAATTCAACCTTTTGCATAAACGGGCAGCTAGCTACTATAAGCAAGTAGAGGACTTGGAATCTGCACTATATCACTATAAAAAGATAAATGAATCACAAGCAATTGCTGTCTTATTAAATGAGCATGGCCGTACAATGCTCCAATCTGGTAGATTGCAAGCTTTATATGATTTACTAGTTGAACTTCCTGACAATTATAAAGGGCAGTATCCACTGCTTTATTTTTATCAAGGGGAAATTGAGCGGTACAGATCATTATATGATCAAGCAGAGCACAACTATAATGCGATAAGTGATGCAATCACAAAAGGTGATAAAGCAAAAGACTATATTATGAGTCTTGCTTTAGAGGGAAAGGCACGTATCTATTTGGACACGATTCAGCCGGACCGGGCAGAGCATTTTGTAAATCAGGCCATTCAATTGCGTGAAAAAGCCTCCGCATCAAAGGAAGAGATGGCACGGCTATATGTATTAATGGCTGAGAATTTATTGAATGCCGGTCAAGCAGTAAAGGCAGAGGTTTGGTATGATCGTGCAAAGCGTCTAAACCTGCCGTTGGAAGAGAGTGAAAGTAATTTACAAGCGAGAATATATTTGAGGACAGGAAGGCTTGCACAAGCGAAGGAGATTTTAATTGCACGTAAACAGCAAAATGCAGGAAGTGAGAAAGAGCATTTGCCACAATCGCATCGAGAAACGGATTTAATTTTATCGATTATTGAAGCTTTTATGGGCAATGAAAAAGCAAGTAAACAATTAGCATCAGATAGCATTCAATTAGGGTTGGCGATTAAATCACCTTTTGTAGAAGCATGTGGCTGGATGCGATTAGGACATGCAGTTCAATTAATCAATCAATATAATCACAAATTAGCAATTCAATGCTACCAAACTTCCCTTGATATAATGGAGAAGATTAATGTATCTCGGGGCAAGGCAGAGCCATATATGGGGCTTTCTATTCTTTATGGGAAGCAGCAAGCATACAGCCTCGCGATGGATAATGCAAAACGAGGATTGCTGGAAACAGAGAAGGTAAATGACCGCTGGCTAAGTGCATTAATTAAGCTAGGAATTGCGATTACAGAAGTGTATCGGATGAATTACGATCAAGCAGTAAAAGCGATTGAAAAAGTAAGAACAGATATGATTGCTTGTGGTGATCGATATGTTATGATGGTTACCTCCTTTTGGTCAGCGTACATCGCATTTGAAAAGGGAGAGGCGGATGGATTTAAAGAAGAAATGATTGCGTTTCTTACAGCGGTTCAAGCTGAAGCATACGACTTTTTTCTGAAAAGAAGAACGACCTTTGGTCCGCTTGATATGCAAAACATGGCACCGATGCTGCTCAAAGCAAAGCAATTAGATATCGAATCTACCATTGTTACACGCATGCTGTCTGATCTTGGACTTGATAAAACTGTTAAAAATCATCCTGGCTATACGTTAGTAATTCAAACGTTAGGTCAATTCAAGCTATGGCTAGGTACAAAGCAAATTGAGTCAAACGATTGGCAACGTGGGAAGTCGAAGGAGTTATTTGAGCTTTTTATAACTAATCGAAATATAAAATTACAAAGAGAAGAGATTTTCCAAAGTCTCTGGCCAGACCAAGATGAAAAAACAGCAACTAAAAACTTTAAAGTAACCCTTAATGCTCTCTTAAAAGTACTAGAGCCACATCGAAAAGCAAGAGAGGATTCCTTCTTTATTATACGAGAAGGCAGCTCCTACGGGATTAATCCTGATGCGGTCTATGAATTAGATACGATCACGTTTGAAGCGCTTATCTTAAAGGGATTAGAAGAAAGTAATCCAAAGCACGCAGCAGAGTTATTAGAAAAAGGGTTAATGGTATATCAAGGTGATTACTTAAAAGACCTTCGATTTATTAGCTGGTGTACCACTGAAAGAGAACGCTTGCGTCAGTTGTTTTTACGTGGTGCAGAAAGGCTAGCGCAGCATTCGGTTCGATTACTAGACTTCCATCGGTGTATAGAATGGTGTGAGAAAATCCTAAGCTTGGACTCCACGTGGGAGGAAGCATATCGCCTAATGATGTATTGCTATTATCAAAATAATAACCGTCCTCAAGCGATTCGATGGTATGAGAAATGCTGTAATGTGCTGCAAGTGGAATTAGGTATCGAGCCAATGCAACAAACAGAAGAAATATATGATTTGATTATGGAATCAGAGGAATTAGACAAATATTGAGGAAGTTCTAAAGTATGTTATATCGAATGAACATCAAGCATCCGATTTCTTGGATGCTTGATTTTTTAAATGAATTTAGTAACTTTTAATATTTAAAATAAAATACACTTGCTAATTTTTAGATAATTATTTATAATCAAAAACTGAGGGGTGATTCATATGTCAGAAATTAAAGCGACACAATTAACTAAAAAGGGAATAAAAACAAGGCAAAAAATATTAGCAACGGCAGAGCAAATCTTTGGTGAAAAAGGATACTTTGAAACATCGATTGCTGAGATCACTGTACGAACAGGGGTAGCACAAGGGACGTTCTACAATTATTTTCCAACGAAAAAGGCGATATTTGATGAGCTGATTTATCAATTAAGTTCGGATTTCCGTTATGCGATTAAAAAGAATATGGATGAGGCTGACACATTTGAAGAAAAACAACGTGCGGGGTATTTTGCCTTTTTTAAATGGGTAATGAACCATCGTAATTTATATAGCATTATACAGCAATCCGTATTAGTTGATAACGAGCTTTATCGATGGTATTACGAAAAAATAGCCGATGGATTTATCAGAGCCATTGAGACAGCGGTTGATAGTGGAGATTGTAAACCGTTAAATCCAGAAACCGTGGCATATTGTTTAATGGGGATTGGACAATTTATTGGAATGCGCTGGGTGCTTTGGGAGGATAAGCTCGTACCAGAGGATGTATTTGATGAAGCAATGGAAATAATCTTTCACGGAATACGTGGCAGGGGGTAGACGAAATGGAGTCAATTGCTAATTGGATTCATAAGCGAGGATTAATCACGCCGAATCGCAACGCATTAATAAGTGAACATAATCAATATACCTACAAATCCCTTTCTACTAAAGTAAAATCGATGGCTGGTTTATTGCAAAACAAGTATCAGCTGGAAAAAGGAGATCGGGTCGCAATTCTTTCGCACAACCGGGAAGAATATATTATTTCTTATTTCGCAATAGCACAGCTTGGTCTAATTGCAGTTCCTTTAAATATCCGTTTACGAGCTACTGAAATAGCTTTTCAATTAACGGATAGTGGCACAAAAATGATTCTCTTTGAAACAGAGACAGAAGCATTACTTGAGGAAATAAAAGACTTGTTCGTTTTTGAAAACGCTTACTCGTTTGATGAGAGAATAGCAGATACCGAAGAAACAGTAGTGACAGTGGAAGTAGACGCGAGTGTGGATCCGTTTATTATTTGTTACACATCGGGAACAACTGGAAGGCCAAAGGGAGCTGTATTAACACAGGGAAACATGTTTTGGAATGCGGTAAATAATCAATATGCAATAGATATTACTTCAACAGATATTGTTCATGTGCTGCTTCCATTGTTCCATATCGGAGGAATTGGTTTATTTGCTTTTCCAACATTACTTGCAGGTGGATCCATCGTTATTCCCGGTAAATTCAATGCAGAGCTGGCGATTCGTTCCATTGAAACCCATCGTGTAACGATCGTTATGGGAGTCCCTACAATTCATGATGCAATTAGAAAGCATGCCTTATTTGATACAGCCGACTTTTCATCCGTGAGATGGTTTTATAGTGGAGGAGCCCCTTGTTCAGAAGAGATTATCCGCTCATTTATTGATCGTGGTCTTCCGTTTGGCCAAGGAATGGGGATGACAGAAACTGCTCCAACCATCTTTATGTTGTCTAAGGAGGATTACAAGCGAAAGATAGGATCCATTGGAAGGCCAGTCATGTTTTGTGAGATTGCTCTCGTAGATGAAATGGGTCAACCAGTTGATACTGACGAAGTTGGCGAACTGATTATTAAAGGACCAAATGTGATGAAAGAGTATTGGGGGTTGCCTGATAAAACAAAAGAAGCAATACGTGATGGGTGGTTCTATTCAGGTGATTTAATGCGTCAGGATGCGGAAGGCTTTATTTATGTGGCTGGAAGAAAAAAAGATATGATCATTTCTGGCGGGGAAAATATTTATCCATTGCAAGTGGAACAAACCATTTATGAGCTTCAAGCAATCCATGAATGTGCTGTAATTGGGATGGCTGATGATAAATGGGGAGAGGTACCGATTGCATTTATCTCATTAAACGATGGGAAAACCATAAGTAAGACAGAAATTATGGCACACTGCAGAGCGAACTTAGCAACTTATAAAGTACCGAAAGACATTCGGATTATCGAAGAATTACCGAAAAATGCGACTGGAAAAATAGATAAGGGAAAACTTACTCCTTTATTCAATTTCCCAACTTAAATTTATCAAACTAGCCTAAAGGGGGAATTACATTGGATTTTGCAGTTGGTGATGCAGCAGCTTTTTCAAGGACAATAACAGAAACAGATTTTACTATTTTTGCAGGTTTAAGTGGAGACTATAATCCGATACATGTGGATAAGGAGTATGCAAGGGA
Source organism: Oceanobacillus sp. FSL K6-0127 (assembly GCF_037983385.1). Taxonomy (NCBI): domain Bacteria; kingdom Bacillati; phylum Bacillota; class Bacilli; order Caryophanales; family Bacillaceae; genus Oceanobacillus; species Oceanobacillus sp. FSL K6-0127. Next base: position 1,517,382 of record NZ_CP150287.1, read on the forward strand.
GACATTTTTTGGAGAACGAATTAGTCATGGGCTACTAACTGCAAGCTTCCTATCGAGATTATTAGGAATGCATTTGCCAGGTCCTGGATCTGTGTATGTATCACAAACCTTAACCTTTAAAAAGCCTGTCTATATTGGCGATACGATTACAGCTAGAGCAGAGGTCATCAAGGTAGAAGATGAAAAAAGGCTGCTAACGTTGGCCACGACCTGTTTAAATCAACATGGAGAAATCGTATTGGATGGCGAAGGGGTTATGAAACTACCAAAAAAGGAGCGTAATCGATGATTGGCATACAAGCAACCAGTATTTATGAACCAGAATTGAAAGAAACTGCAGTAGATTTAGCAGTTAAAACTGGGATACCAGAGCAGGTTATTGTGGAGAAGTTTGGTCTTTATGAAAAACGAATTGCTCCGGATCATTTGCATGCATCCGATTTGGCAATTGCAGCAGGTAAGAAAATTTTAAGGCATATCGATCCGAAAGCAATTGATGTTGTGATTTATTTTGGTAGCCCCTACAAGGACTATCCAATTTGGACAGCGTCCTCTAAAGCACAATATGAGCTTGGAACAACTAGTGCATATGCCTTTGAAATGATGAATGTAAGCTCTTGTTTTCCAATCGCAGTCAAAGTGGCGAAAGACATGATTCGTTCCGATGAAAGTGTTAACCATATTTTACTCGTTGGCGGATCAAAAGAGTCCATGACAATCAATTACGAGAACCCTCGTTCACGGTTTATGTTTAATTTTGCGGATGGTGGGACCGCTGCATTAGTATCGAGAAATGCGACAAAAAGTGAGATTCTTGCTTCATCGATTATCACGGATGGTTCGTTTAGCGGTGATGTACTTGTTCCAGGAGGAGGGTCTGTCCAGCCTGTTAGTACGGAAGTGGTAGAGAAGAAACTACACTTTCTTGATGTACCCGACCCACTAGGAATGAAAGAGAGGCTTGATCCGGTCTCCATACCGAACTTTACGCGTGTGATCAAACAAGCGGTAGAAAGGAGTGGAGTAAGACTAGATGATTTGAAAATGCTCTTTCCATTGCATACAAAGAAATCCATGTTCCGTGAGATGCTTGAAGGAGTTGGCTTAAAGGAGGATCAAGCTGTTTACTTAACACATCACGGACATATGTCTGCACTTGATCCATGCTATGGGCTTCATCTGGCAGAACGAAACGGATTATTGAAGAACGGGGATATCGCTGTTATTGTTTCCGCCGGAACTGGCTATACGTGGGCTGCTACTGCGATTCGTTGGTTTGGGATGGCTGTGTAAAAGACGTAGGTTTACGCAATGCACTGTAACTTCCTTGTAACTTGAAAATTTTATGATGATTGTAGGTAAAACGATTCTATTCAAAGGGGGCAAAAAGTAATGATAGCTAGGAGATTTGGAGTTGTTTTGATTGCAGTGTTGATCATTGGTGTACTAGCAGCTTGTGGAGATAGTGAAGGGGCATCCAGTGAAACAAAGGATACAGTCAAGGTTGGTGTACTTATTTCAGCAACTGGGGCATTAGAAACATACGGTGGCATGACAGAAAGAGGATTTAAATTAGGAATGGAATATGCTACAGACGGAACGATGGAAGTTGCAGGCAAGAAAATCGAATATATTTTTGAAGATACAGAGACAGACCCGACGATTGCACGGCAAAAGGCATTGAAGCTACTGGAAGATGATGAGGTAGATTTTCTTGTTGGATCATCAAGCTCAGGCGATACGCTAGCTGTAACACCATTAGCAGAAGAATACGAAAAAATCATGATTGTTGAACCAGCTGCAGCTGATAGTATTACAGGCTCTGAGTACAATGATTACGTATTCCGTACGGCAAGAAATTCCTCACAGGATGCCATTGCAGCCGCTGCAGCAGTAGCTGGTGAAGGAGTTAAAATAGCAACGCTTGCACCAGATTACTCCTTTGGTCATGATGGGGCAAAAGCATTTATCGAAGCTGCAGAGGAATTAGGGGCAGAGCTTGTTCATGAGGAATATGCCGATCAAGCAGCAACCGATTTTACAGCGAATATCCAAAAAATAATTGAAAAGAAACCAGATTATCTTTTCGTTGTGTGGTCGGGAGCAAATACACCATGGAATCAAATTGTAGATATGCGTGTGGAAGAGCAAGGAATTAAAGTAACGACAGGTGTTGCCGATAATGCAACATTGCCATCTATGAAGCCTTTAGTAGGGATGGAAGGTTTTACGCTTTATTATCATACATTACCGGATAATGAAGTGAATGACTGGTTAGTTGAAGAGCATAAAAAACAATATGATGGTGAAGCACCAGATCTATTTACAGCTGGAGGTATGAGTTCAGCTCTCGCAATTGTGGAAGCGCTTAAGCAAACGGATGGTGATACAGACGGTGCAACATTAATTGAAGCGATGGAAGGAATGAGCTTTGAAACACCAAAAGGAACAATGACATTCCGTCCAGAAGACCATCAAGCATTGCAGGAAATGTATTCGGTAACATTAGAAGAAAGTGATGAATTTGATTATCCAGTTCCAGTATTAAAACGTGTTCTAACACCGGAAGAAACAGCACCACCAATTATGAATGAGTAGTTGTAAAACGCGTTACAGGCAAGATAAATTGCTAGAGTATTATACAGAAAATAGGACAAATCTTTCATATCCTTACCTAAAGGGATTTGTCTAAGGATAAGAATGTATAAAATTAGGCGCAATCATGCTGATTTATCATAATTTACCACGTCTGGCTCCAGCGCCCTAAATGGGCGCTCCTTGAGCCTTTGTAATACATCATGCTGTAGGGGAGGAAGGAAATTGGCAGCAATTTTGGAAACAAAGGATTTATCGATAGCATTCGGTGGGCATGTAGCAGTAGATCGTGTTTCTGTACAAATTACCGAGAAAAAGTTCACCTCGATTATCGGGCCTAATGGTGCAGGAAAAACCACCTTTTTTAACCTGCTTAGCGGACAGCTCTCACCCACAAATGGTTCCATCTATTTTAAAAATCATGACATAACAAAGCTTTCTACAACTGAACGTACACGTATGGGAATTGGAAGGTCGTTTCAGATTACGAATGTTTTTCCAAAACTAACCGTCTTAGAAAATGTCCGTTTAGCGGTTCAATCACAAGCGAAGGTTCGATATCATATGCTTTCTCATTATTTACATTATAAGAAATTTGAAGAACGGGCCTATGAGCTACTGGAAGTTGTCTTTTTGAAGGATAAGGCAAAATCGATTGCAGTTAATTTGGCACATGGAGAAAAACGAAAGCTTGAGATTGCTATGTTACTAGCCTTAGATACAGAGATTATGCTGCTGGATGAGCCAACGGCAGGTATGTCCTTAGAGGAAGTCCCGGCAATCATCGATGTAATTAATAAAATTAAACAACAAGGAGAACAGACAATCGTCCTCATCGAGCACAAAATGGATATGATTATGGGATTATCAGATGAAGTGCTCGTTCTATACCACGGAGAATTAATTGCGCAAGGTTCACCACATGAAATTGTGGAGAATGAAACGGTTCAATCCGCCTATTTAGGAGGTGGTGTCTAATGGAGAGCTTACTCGAACTAAAACAAGTCGAAGCATTTATTCAGCATTATCATATTTTACATGATATCTCTTTTGAAGTTCCAAAGAGTGAGGTTACTGTTCTATTAGGAAGAAATGGTGCTGGGAAAACAACCACATTGCGTACGATTATGGGATTAAATCAAGTATCTAAAGGGACGGTGCGATTTAAAGGAGAGGAAATTTCAAATCGATCCACACATCAAATTGCAAAAAGAGGTATTGGTTACGTACCGGAGGATCAAGGGATTTTTAATGGCCTGACCGTAGGAGAGAATATGCGCGTAGCGATGAAAAAAGAAGACGAAGAAACAACAAAACGGATGGAATGGGTGCTTGAACTGTTTCCGGATTTGAAGAAGTTTTGGAAGAAAGAAGGCGGCCAATTAAGTGGCGGACAAAAACAAATGCTTGCTATTTCCAGGGCATATGTCAATAGAAATGATCTATTACTGATTGATGAGCCGAGTAAGGGACTCGCACCAATCATCGTTGATAAGGTGACTGAGTCGATTCAGCAAATGAAGGAGCAAACGACAATTGTTTTAGTGGAACAAAACTTTATGATGGCAAGTAATATCGGCGATCATTTTTATATTATTGATGATGGCGCTACGGTCCACCACGGGAAAATGGAAGAATTGAAGGAAGACAAGATAACAATGAAAAAATACCTTGGTATTGCATAGGAGGGATTGGAATGGATTTATTAATAAGCTTAGTAATCAATGGGCTTGCGACGGGCATGCTAATATTCCTCCTTGCAGCCGGATTAACACTTATATTTGGTTTAATGAGCGTGCTGAATTTTGCTCATGGTGGCTTATTTATCTGGGGTGCTTATACAGGTGTTTGGGTTTTTCAAATGAGTAACAGCTTTATCTTAGGAATTATTGCTGCAATCAGTATAGGATTGCTTCTGGGACTCGTAACGGAGAGGCTGATTGTTAGGCCAGTATACGGAAATCATATTCAGCAGATATTGATTACCCTCGGATTTATGCTTGTCTTGCAAGAGTTAATTAAAGTGGTGTTTGGACCAGATCAAAAAGCAGTTTTTCCACCGGATATTCTTGCAGGAAGCTTTATTGTTGGTGACATTGTCTTAATTAAGTATCGATTGTTTATTATTGCAATCGGCATACTAATCTTTGTTATTTCAACCATTATCTTAAAAAAATCACGAATTGGATTAATTGTACGAGCAGGTGTTATGGATAAGGAAATGATTCAGTCGCTTGGGATCAATATTAAGCTCGTATTTATGCTTGTCTTTATGGTTGGAGCTGGGCTTGCAGGATTAAGTGGCGTGCTTCATTCCGTGTATTCTGGTGTTATTTATGCAGAAATGGGATTGGAATTCTCCATTCTCGCATTTATCGTTGTTGTTATCGGTGGGATGGGCAGCTTCTCTGGCTCTTTATTTGCGGCTATATTAGTTGGCTTAGCACAGGCTTTTATGGCTTATTATGTACCAGCACTTTCCTTGGCAGTGAACATGTTATTAATGACGATTGTACTCATTTTCAGACCACAAGGCTTGTTTCAGGTGAAGGGGTGAGGACGAAGTGAATTTACGTAATGTAGATAAAAGTACCTGGATTTATTTAATTGCTAGTTTGTTATTGTTTATGGTGCCATTTATTCTTACGGGCAGAAGCATGCAATTTATTTTTATCCAAATATTTATTTTTGCGATCTTTGCCATGAGTTATGATATTTTGCTAGGATTTACTGGGATTATTTCATTTGGGCATGTGATGTTTTTCGGAATAGGAGCGTATTCAACGGCAATTACAATGAGTAAGTTTGATTCAACAATAGGTTCTTTTCTTTTTGGGGTCGTTATAGCGGTGATTCTCGCAGCCTTTGTAAGTTTTATCGTCGGTGTTTTAACATTAAGGCTGAAGAGCCACTTTTATGCGATGCTCACATTGGCTCTTGCCGGGTTATTCTTAGTTGCCGCTGAAAAATGGCGCACCTTAACAGGAGGAAATGATGGATTTACATTTAGACTTCCAGAGATATTCCGTGATTCACAAAGTATGTATATGTTCTGCTTGCTATCTCTGATTTTAATATTTTTTGGGCTTAGACGATTTACGAAATCTCCATTTGGCAGAGTATTAATGGCCATCCGTGAAAATGAAAACCGTACAGAATCATTAGGCTATAAAATAGTTCATTATAAAGTGATTGCCAGTGTTGTAGCAGGGGTAGTAGCTAGCTTTGCAGGTGTTTTATATGCACTTTCGCTTCGTTTTGTAAATACGGGTGTATTTGCGACCGACCTTACGATTGATGTCCTCTTGATGACGATTATTGGTGGTGTTGGGACATTAGTTGGACCGATACTGGGTGCCGGTTTAGTTGAATTTGCGCATCATTGGTTATCTGGTTTAGCAGATGTACACTGGATATTCGAGCGTTGGATTATCCTGTATGGAACTGTCTATATTCTAGTTGTTATTTTCTTTCCGCTTGGCATTGTTGGGACCATTCAATCGAGGTTTTCAAATCGTCCATTAAAAGGGTTACGCGATAATCGAAAACCAAATGAAAATAAGGGGAGGAGGGCTTCGTGATATGCAAATAGGAATTTTAAGTACGGGTGTCTATATTCCGGAAAAAAGAATAACATCAGGTGAAATAGCAAAGCGGGCAGGACTTCCACTAGAGGTTGTCGAACATAAAATGGGGATAAAGGAAAAGCCGGCCCCGGGTATTGCAGACCACACGGTGGAAATGGGGATTCGTGCTGCAAGGACAGCAATTGAAAAAGCAGAAATCGATCCAAAGGAAATTGACCTTGTCATCTATATTGGGGAAGAATATAAAGAATACCCCGTTTGGACAGCCGGAATTAAGCTGCAATATGAGATTGGTGCAAGTAATGCATGGGCTTTTGATACAGCATTGCGATGCGGAACGACGGTAATGGGATTAAAAGTTGCTAAAGATATGATGATTGCAGATGATAGTATTCAAACCGTACTGCTCGCAGGAGGCTATCGAAACGGAGATCTGATAAACTATGAGAATCCCAACACAAGGTTTATGTTTAATTTAGGTGCAGGTGGTGGAGCAATCATTCTGCAAAAAGGCGATGTGAAAAACCAGTTGCTCGGCACGCACATGATTACCGATGGGGCATTTTCCGAAGACGTGATTGTTCCAGCTGGTGGAACAAAGAACCCAATGACCAAAGAATCATTAGAGGAAGGTCTCCATCAATTTGATGTGCCAGATCCACTTGGAATGAAGCAACGATTAGAAGAAAAATCAATGGTTAACTTTATCGCATGTATCGAGAAAGCATTGCATAAAAGCGGCTATCGTAAAGAAGACATTGACTATGTTGCGATGCTTCATATGAAGCGATCTGCACATACATATGTCTTAGATCAACTTGGAGTTTCACTGGACAAATCGGTTTATTTGGAGAACTACGGCCATATTGGCCAGATAGATCAGATCATTTCGTTAGAGCTTGCTGAACAACAGGGAAAGCTTAAAGATGGATCTATTGTTGTCTTTGTGTCTGCAGGAATTGGCTATGCATGGGGTGCAACGATTTTAAAATGGGGAAATTAGAGGTGAGTAAAATGATTGATGTGAAAAAGGTTTTACTAGCAAACGGTGAGGAGATTGCTTATCAGGAAAGAGCTGGTGGTGAGGATGTTGTAATACTTGTTCACGGAAATATGACATCTTCGGTCCATTGGGATGTCGTGATTGAAAATTTATCACCTCATTATAAGGTGTATGCCATTGATCAGCGAGGATTTGGAAATTCCAGCTATTATCAACCGATAACAGAGATTAAAGATTTTGCGGATGATCTGAAGCTTTTTGTAGATGAATTGCAATTGAGAGATTTTGCACTTGTAGGCTGGTCACTTGGTGGAACGGTTTGTCAGCAATTCTGTGCCGATTATCCAGGCTACTGCAATCGTTTGTTTTTGCTAGCTTCAGGTTCATCCAGGGGTTATGCTTACTATCCAATTGGAGAAGACGGGCTTCCAGATACAATCAACCGTCTTCGTACGATAGAAGAAGTACGTGAGAGTGATAAGGCGAAAATTGTACAAACAGCGTATGATACGTTAAATTACGATTTCTTAAAGCAAATGTGGGATATGGTTATCTACACTGACAACAAGCCTGATTCGGAACGCTATCAGAAATATTTAGAGGATATTACAACGCAACGCAATTTAGCAGAATGCTATCAAGCATTAAACATATTTAATATTAGCGATGTTCATAACGGTCTTGTTGCAGGTACGAATCAAGTCAAGGATATTGATATCCCTGTCATGATCGCATGGGGTGAAACAGATATGGTTGTAACAAAGGATATGACAGATGAATTAATTGCGGATTTTGGTGACAAAGCAGTGCATAGGGAGTTAAAGAAATGTGGACATTCTCCTTTAATTGATGATCTTGATCAATTATTAGACGCAATGGAAACGTTCTTCGTTGGATCGACTACGAATAAAGGAGTTTTATAGATGGGGAGACTTGAGGGGAAGGTTGCAATTATAACCGGGTCCGCAAATGGAATCGGACTGGAGGCTGTCAGGGTGTTCGCAAGTGAAGGGGCAAAGGTTGTACTTGCAGATTTTGACCATGAAGTTGGTGAGAAACGTGAGCAGGAGTTAGCTGCTGAAGGGATAGAATGTAAGTTTATTCCAGTGAACGTATCAGATGCGGATAGTGTGAATTCAATGACTGAACGTGCCAAAAGTGAATTTGGAAAAATTGATATTTTGGTTAATAATGCCGGAATAACAAGGGATGCGATGCTTTCAAAAATGTCAGTAGAACAGTTCCAGCAAGTAATTGAGGTGAATTTAACCGGTGTTTTTAACTGTACGAAGGCAGTTCTTCCAGCGATGATAGAGCAGGGTAAAGGAAAAATTATTAGTACGTCCTCGGTATCTGGCGCATATGGCAATGTTGGACAAACAAATTATGCTGCAGCAAAGGCTGGAATTATTGGGATGACAAAGACGTGGGCAAAAGAGCTTGGTCGCAAAGGGATTAACGTGAATGCTGTCGTTCCAGGCTTTACAGAGACAAGCATGGTGGAGGCAGTTCCAGACAAAGTCATTGAGCAAATGAAAGCCCAAATTCCACAACAGCGCCTAGGAAGACCAAGAGATATTGCGAATGCATATCTGTTTCTTGCATCAGACGAATCAGATTATGTAAACGGGCATGCATTACATGTTGATGGAGGAATTATGATGTAATTGAATACAGGTGATTTACAGTCTGGTGGGCTGGTGAATCACCTGTTTTTACTTGGGTTTGTAATTCTTGCTCCCTTTATACTAAACGTACTTCATCTTAATCAGTTACTGAATGATCTAGCTTATGCCCTCAATGAGTTACCAACTGGCCAAGAAATCCGTGATTTCGGGCGCTTATGGCCTTAATGAGTTACCAAATGACCAAGAAATCCGTGATTTCGGGCGCTTATGGTCTTAATGAGTTACCAAATGACCAAGAAATCCGTGGTTTTGGGCGCTTATGCCCCCAATGAGTTACCAACTGGCCAAGAAATCCGTGATTTCGGGCGCTTATGCCCCCAATGAGTTACCAACTGGCCAAGAAATCCGTGGTTTTGGGCGCTTATGCCCTCAATGAGTTACCAAATGATCTAAATATCCCTCCGTTCGGTAACTCAACGCCCTAAGAGTTATCAAACACGCTAGTGAAGTACCGAGTCCCAGGTGTAACTCCCCTGTAACTAGATCGATTTATACTGAACGTAATTACTTAGTTGGGCAAGGGGTGGCGAGGATGCTATATGATATTAATTGGTTTGAGAGCCGTGTTCAGTTAACACCAAAGGATATTGCGATTATTGATTCAGAAACAAAAGAATCATGGACATATGAAGAGTTATATGAGCGTGTAATAAAAGTTTCAAATATTTTTCATACAAAAGGAGTGCGGAAAGGTGACCGAGTTGCTATCTTAGCTCCTAATCATATTAGTTATTTTGATTTTTTCTTTGCTTCCATGAAAATTGGCGCAATCTTCGTCCCGTTAAACTGGAGAGTTGCAAAAGCTGAATTGCATTATTGTATAAATGATTGTGACCCAAAGGTTATAGGGGTGAATCCAGATTTCAAGGCGAATCTAGATGCTGCTGAAACAAATGGAACGTATATTACTATTGATACGAGTAATTATATCGACGATCTATATTATGAACAAGCTACTTTTGATGGAAATCTGCATGAGGAAGATCCACTAGCAATGATCTATACTGGTGGAACTACCGGATGTCCAAAAGGGGTTGTGTTATCCCATAAATCGATTTTATGGAATGCTTTAAATACAATCGTTAGCTGGGGACTAAGTAAAGAGGATACGACGCTTACTTGTTTACCGATGTTTCACACTGGTGGTCTTAATGTATTGTCCTTACCATTATTATTAAGCGGCGGTAAAGTAGTTCTCCTAGCAAATTTTGATGCAAGTCAAGTAATAGAGGAGTTACTCCAGTATAAATGTACAATTGCTATGTTGGTGCCCACAATGTACCACATGATGATTGAAACAAAAACCTTTAAAACAGCAACATTTCCTGATATGAAGGTGTTTGTGTCTGGCGGAGCGCCATGTCCTTATAAAGTTTATGAGGCATTTTCGAAAAAGGGGATTGCTTTTAAAGAAGGATATGGGTTGACAGAGGCTGGTCCGAATAATTTCTACATCGATCCCAAGGATGCCATGCATAAATTGGGCTCCGTTGGCAAACCAATGCTTTTTAATGATATTAAAATTATGAAAGATGAAGAAGTTATCACAACTGTTGATGAAGTGGGGGAATTATATATTCGTGGAAGTCATGCCTTTACATACTATTGGAATAGACCTGAAGAAACAAAAACAACGTTGATTGATGGGTGGATCCGAACTGGGGACATTGCAAGACAGGATGCAGATGGCTATTTTTATATCGTCGGGAGAAAGAAAGACATGATTATAACAGGAGGAGAAAACGTTTATCCATTAGAAATAGAGCATTGGCTGGAGGCACATCCTGCTATCGATGAAGCAGCAGTAATTGGATTGCCGGATGAAAAGTGGGGAGAGGCTGTTGTGGCATGTATTGTCACGGAGAAGGTATTGACTGTAGAGGAATTGGAAGACTACTGTAAACAGCAGTTAACACGGTATAAGGTTCCGAAACAGTTTTTCTTCTTAACTGAGTTGCCGAAAACCGATGTTGGTAAAGTAAATAAAAAAACGCTAAAGCTCAAGTATAGCAATTATACCGACAGCACAATTTCATAATTAAAATTGTATGTTATAAAACTAGCTATCCCCGTAAATGGAGTCAATGAACCCTATTTTACGGGGATATATTAAAAGCACTGCGAAACTATTCAATAAGCCTTTTTATGTCATGAATATCTTTTATACTTATTTGAGTTTGTAAACTGTTATTTAACAGTATTAACATCTCTTCAACCTGTAGTTGCCCTTTTTTTAATAAAAGAACATAGACTGATCGTTTATCATTTTCATCTGTTTGACGCTGCACTAAAGACTCACCACGATGCTTTTCCAATCTAGTTACCAACCGAGATAAAGCACTATGGCTAAGCCCCACTTTTGGCACCAAATCCAAAAGCTTCATTTTTTTGTTTTCGGATTGGGCAAGAAAATACAAAAGATAAAACTCATTAATCCCTAATTGAAAGTGATCTTGAAGTGTATAATCTATCGCTTTTAAGAGACGATTATGATATTTAGTTAACTTGAGCCACGTATCAAATAATTCATTATCATACATGTTGATATTCCTCTCCGATTTTAATTATTGACTTCATTATATCATATGCTATATTATATGCATGCGCAAACAAATAATAAAGTGTAGATAGGTGGTTAAAGAATCTTTTATGTTATTTATATGTATGCGCAAGCAAATTAAAGGAGTGATGCATACATAGAGATATTTCAACCTTTTATATTTAAATGTTGGATTCATTAATTACTCTCCATATCTTAACTAAATAGAACAACTGATGAACACTTTTATTACATTGTAATGAAAAAATAGTTCTAAAAATAATCTTAATCAATAAGGAGTTTTCATAATGAGTAACATGTTTAGTCCCTATTCTATCAAAAACTTAACTATAAAAAATCGTATTGTTATGCCGCCGATGTGCCAGTATTCGGTTGATAAAGAAGATGGTGTTCCAAATGATTGGCATTCTGTCCATTACGTTTCAAGAGCTGTTGGGGGAGCCGGATTAATTATCTTGGAAATGACAAGTGTAACCCCCGAGGGACGTATTACAAATCGCGACTTAGGTCTATGGTCAGACGAACAAATTCCACATTATCAACGGCTTGTTAGCCAGATAAAGAGATATGACGCTAAAGTTGGAATTCAAATTGCACATGCGGGTAGAAAAGCAGAAGATGCAAATCAGCCTGTCGGAGCTTCCGATATTCCAGTTGAGGTTCTGCCGGAGGAGACTATAAACGGTGAACTAAAACAACCGAGAGCTTTAACAACCCAAGAAGTTAAGGAAACCATTCAACAGTTTAAAAATGCTGCTGAAAGAGCAGTGAAAGCAGGTTTTGATACCATTGAATTGCATGGAGCACACGGATATCTTTTACATCAATTTATGTCACCGAGCATTAATAACCGTACGGATGAATATGGACAAGACTTAGCCTTATTTGGGGAAGAAGTTGTAAAAGCAGTGAAGAGCGTAATACCTTCTGAAATGCCTTTAATTATGCGTTTATCTGCTATTGAGTATATAGATGGAGGTTATAACTTACCGCATGCTATTAATATGGCGAAACGATTTAAAGCAGCAGGTGTCGATGTATTCCATGTTTCAAGTGGTGGTGAGGGACTTCCTGGGAAGTTAAAACCTAAAAACACACCAGGTTATCAAGTACCATTTGCACGTGAATTTAAAAATCAATTAGGTCTCCCAGTTATCGCTGTTGGGAAATTAAGTGATCCTGATCTTGCAGAAGCAACGATTTCTAATGGAGATGCTGAACTGATAGCTATTGCAAGAGGCATGCTCAATGATCCTTACTGGGCATTACACGCAGAAAAAACATTGACCCGTAAAGTTAATCCACCTTTTCAATATTCAAGAGGAATACAATAAAAAGTTTTCCCTAATTAGTGTTGTCCCCAAAGTTAGATTTGGAATCTACTTTGGGGGCTACCATTGTAAAACTAACCAAAAATATTTATGAACCAGCTTCATGACGAACAAAAAATAGGCAGTTAGAGCCTGCGCATTTTATTTTACAAAATTCTAAAGAGTTTCGTATCTACTACTCATAAACCTCTGTCATCCAATCAACAATGCCCATTTGCTTCTGTTCACGCAGTTCTTCCACATTATGATGTCCAATAATGGAACCGGCTTTAATCGCTACGACTTCATCAAGAATATTTTCAACTTCTCTAATTTCATGTGTCGTGATAAGAACAAGCTGCTTTTCAAGATCAATGAAGGAAATCAGCCCTTTAACAATGGAATTGCGGACCATTGGATCAAGTCCGGAGAATGGTTCATCCATCAAGATGACTGGTACATTCCGTGCTAGAGAGAGTACGATTTTTAGTCGACCGCGGTTTCCCTTTGATAAATGTTTTAATTTATCATTTGGATCCAGCTTCATAAATTTCAAAATTTCATAAGCCTTTTCCTTATCGAAATCCTTAAATTGACTAGATTGGAATTCGATTGATCTTTTCACCGTGAAAAATCGATAATACTCATCGAGCTCTGATAAATAGGATACGGAATCCGCAATTTTACGGGTAACTTTTTCTCCATTCACTCTTACTTCCCCATTTGTTGGGTGATTGAGCCCCGCGATTAGCTTTAGGGTTGTTGATTTGCCACTTCCGTTCTCACCGACTAGACCGATTAATTTCCCCGGTGTCAGCTCTAAATTCACATGGTCTAATGCTTTTTTAGTGCCGTATCTTTTTGAGACATTTGTTAATGTAATCATCCCTTTTGCTCTCCCTTCTCATTCAAAAAATCAATTAATCCACGCTCGATTTCCTCGTTCGTATAGCCCATTTCATGCATTCCTTGAAAAAAGGTCGTCATCAATTCTGTTTTCATTTCTTCACGGATGGATTCAAGCACTCCTTCATCTTCTGTTACAAAGGTCCCCTGACCGCGCCTGGACTCTACGATATGCATCGATTCCAGCTCCCGATAAGTGCGTTGTACTGTATTTGGATTAACACTCACTTCAATTCCTGTCTCCCTAACAGAAGGGAGCTTATCACCTGGGGCCAGTTCCCCTCTTATTATTTGTTTTTTCATTCGTTCCGCAAGCTGCTGGTAAATTGGCTGGGATGAATGGAATATGTCTGCCATAACTTACACCTCAACTTTTTTCTCAATAATCCAGCAAGCAGCAATAAACATAATGACTGCAACAACAATATCACGAACAAAATGCCCGATATAGAAGATAGATGATTCGCTCATTGCTTGTGCTTCAAATGCATTCTCTACATAACCAAACTCAAATCCAACGATAATATCATTGACTTGAATACTTCCCCAATTTGTTAATGTTTGCATAAAGGATAGATCCATCAAAGAACCATAGATCCAGGATATGAATAAGAAGAGAATAAACGTTAGGATGAAGCTGATAAAATCATTCATCAGATGACTAAAGGTCAGGAAAATGGACCAGAAAAATAGGAAGAGAGCTGCGATGAAGAATCCTAATGTAAACACAAAGACAGTAATTGATCCTAACAAATTAAATATTGTTTCCTGATTAAAAAAATCGAAAGTATGAAGGAAAAATTGCGTTGAACCGATAATGAATACGGCAAAGGTAGATACCATAAAAGTGATTCCTGTAACTACTTTTGAAGAAAGCAATCCTGCAATCGACATCGGCGTGTGCAGCCATAAGTGTAATCTCTTTCTTTCAGCGCTCAAGCTGTAATATAAATAAAACGGTAGAAAAAAGATATGAAGTGTTACCACAAACCCTAATGCCACTGATAGCAAGCCTTCTGTGTAACCAGCATAATTACCAGTAAAATATCCACCACTCAAAATACCTAAATATAATATCAAAGCAATGAGAAAAGCTGGAAAACCAAGCTGGAATTCTTTCTTTGTTAACGACAACCATGCATTCATTTTTCATCCTCCTATAACAATGTATTAGTGTACTATTTAAATAGTACACTAATACATTGTTATAGGTCAATAATATTCAGAAACAAATTTAAAATAGGACTGCATTTAGAAGTATGGGTTATTTTGCCGAAATGCTCATTATAAATCAATCTAATTATTACACTGTATAAATTTAAGCAAATTACAACATCTATATCAGTAAAATCCGTACGTTAATTAAATATGACAAAACATCGTATGAAATTCAGTTGATTTTTTAGTTTTGTTTTGTTATGCTTAATCCGACAAATAAATAGAGTTCCTCATATATTTACTGAGAATATGGCTCAGAAGTTTCTACCCAGCACCGTAAATGCTGGACTATGAGGGAAGGTGAATCGTTGTGTAAGAACAATGAAAAGTTTTCACTTGATCGAAGGATTGA
This sequence comes from Oceanobacillus sp. FSL K6-0127, assembly GCF_037983385.1. NCBI lineage: Bacteria > Bacillati > Bacillota > Bacilli > Caryophanales > Bacillaceae > Oceanobacillus > Oceanobacillus sp. FSL K6-0127. Next base: position 1,532,601 of record NZ_CP150287.1, read on the forward strand.
AAAGTCTATTCATCTTCTCTCATTTTGAGGGAGACGAATAGACTTTTTTAATTGATTATTTTTTGATGTTTCAACATGACTCCATGATAGAAAGAGGGATTTGATGACTCAGGTAGGCGTAATTATGGGGAGTATCTCAGATTGGGACACGATGGAACATGCGTGTAACATTCTTGAATTATTAAATGTCCCATATGAAAAGGATGTTATTTCTGCGCATCGTACACCGGATGAAATGTTTACGTATGCTAAAACAGCACGTGAACGTGGTTTGAAGGTGATTATTGCAGGGGCTGGGGGAGCTGCTCATCTTCCAGGGATGGTTGCGTCCCAAACGACATTGCCAGTCATTGGTGTTCCCGTTCAAAGCAAGGCATTGAATGGACTTGATTCTTTATTGTCGATTGTACAAATGCCTGGTGGTGTGCCGACTGCTACTGTTGCAATAGGGAAGGCCGGGGCAACAAATGCAGGTATTCTTGCTGCGCAAATTATAAGTACATTCGATGAAGAGATTGTTGGAAATCTAGAAAACTATCGTGAAACAATGAGAAAGAATGTATCGGAAATGAGGGAAGATCTTGGAGAAAAATAAAACCATACTTCCACCACATACAATTGGAATCATCGGTGGTGGACAACTAGGAAGAATGATGGCAATCGCTGCTAGATATATGGGATATAAGGTTGCAGTGCTTGATCCTACGCCTAACTGTCCAACTGCCCAAGTGGCTGATATTCAGATCACTGCCGCTTATGATGATATGAACGCAATTAAAGAATTAACGGAAATTAGTGATGTTATCACGTATGAATTCGAAAATGTTGATTTGACAGCGGCTGCTTATATTGAAAAGCAAGGAAAGCTACCACAAGGTACCTATGCACTTGAAGTTACACAGAACCGTGAAAAAGAAAAAGACTTAATGCAGGAAATGAACTTACCAATTCCCGACTTCGCAATTGTAAAAAATGCAGAAGAATGTAGAAATGCATTACACACATTTACGATTCCAGCAGTGATTAAAACATGTCGTGGCGGTTATGACGGCAAAGGACAAATTAAAATAAATTCGATTGAAGACACAGACCGAGCAGCACAATTTGCAGAGGAACATGGCTATTGCATTATTGAACAATGGATAACGTTTGATAAAGAAATTTCAGTTGTGTTCTCAAGGTCTCACGAAGGAAAAATTACAATTTTCCCAATTGCAGAGAATAAGCATCGTGACCATATTTTGTATCAAACAACTGTTCCAGCAAAAATTAGTTCTACTGTTAAAAATAAAGCGTATGAAGCAACGAAAATCCTTGCAGAGAAAATGAATATTGTTGGCACATTTGCAATTGAAATGTTTGTACAAGGTGATGACATTTTCTTAAATGAAATGGCGCCAAGACCACATAATTCTGGACATTATACGATAGAAGCTTGTAATGTATCTCAATTTACCCAGCATATTCGCGCTATTTGCGGTCTTCCATTAGTAGAGGTTCAATTACTGAACGAAGCAGTAATGATCAATATTTTAGGCGAGGATATGGACGGCGTATTCAAGGCATTGCCACAGGCAGAGAACGGTTTTGTTCATTTATATGGCAAATCCGAGCCAAAAGAAAAGCGAAAAATGGGACATATCACATTTATTGCAGCTAACGAAGAAACGTTACAGAAACAGATCGAACATTTCAAGGGGGCAATGGCATGATTGAACGCTATACAAGAGAAGAAATGGGAAACATTTGGACGGAAGAGAATAAATTTAAAGCTTGGCTTGAAGTGGAGATTCTTGCATGTGAAGCATGGAGTGAGTTGGGTGTTATTCCAGCTGATGATGTAAAAAAAATACGAGCGCACGCTTCTTTTGATATCAATCGAATCTACGAAATAGAACAGGAGACACGTCATGACGTTGTTGCCTTCACACGGGGAGTATCGGAGACACTTGGAGAAGAACGGAAATGGGTCCATTATGGACTAACCTCAACAGATGTTGTCGATACGGCATTAAGTTACTTAATTAAGCAAGCGAATGAAATTATTCGCAAAGATTTACATCGTTTTATTGAAATTTTGAAAAACAAAGCGATTGAACATAAGCATACGGTGATGATGGGACGAACGCATGGTGTCCATGCAGAACCGACTACTTTCGGGTTAAAGCTTGCCCTCTGGTATGAAGAAATGAAACGTAATCTGGAGCGATTTGAGTTGGCTGCGAAAAATATCGAATTTGGTAAATTGTCTGGAGCGGTAGGGACATATGCCAATATTGATCCGTTTGTTGAAACCTATGTATGTGAAAAGCTTGGGATCACGCCTGCACCAGTGTCTACCCAGACCTTACAGCGTGACCGCCATGCTGGATATATTTCTGCATTAGCGTTAATTGCTACATCAATTGAAAAGTTTGCTACGGAAATTCGCAGTTTGCAAAAAACAGAAACCCGTGAAGTAGAAGAACGGTTTGCTGAAGGGCAGAAGGGTTCCTCTGCTATGCCGCATAAGCGTAATCCAATCGGGTCAGAAAATATGACCGGAATGGCACGTGTGATCCGTGGTTATATGATGACTGCATATGAGAATGTAGCCCTATGGCATGAACGTGATATTTCCCATTCTTCCTCAGAACGTGTCATTCTGCCAGATGCCACAATCGCACTGAATTATATGTTAAATCGCTTTGCGACCATCGTGAAAAATTTAACCGTATTTCCGGAGAATATGAAACGAAATATCGATAAAACACATGGTGTTATTTTTTCACAGCGTGTCTTGTTGAAATTAATTGATAAAGGGATGGCACGTGAAGCAGCCTATGATATCGTTCAGCCAAAGGCAATGCAAGCTTGGGAAACAGAAACACCTTTCAAGCAGCTTGTGGAAGCAGACGAAGAAATCACAGCTAAATTAACGCAGGAAGAAATAGATGATTGCTTTAATTACACCTATCATTTGAAAAATGTTGATGTCATTTTTGAGCGAATTGGATTATCAAGAGGTGTACAGGATGAAGGCTGATCTTGTGTATGAAGGAAAAGCGAAAAAGGTATATCAGGCAGAAGGAAGACCTGGAGAACTTGTTCTTTCCTATAAAAATGATGCAACAGCATTTAATGGAAAGAAGAAGGCATCCTTTGAAGGAAAAGGAGAATTGAATAATTCTATCTCAACCTTAATCTTTCAGAAGCTTCATAAAAGTGGAATTGAAACTCATTTTATAGAGAAGTTGAATGATACCGAGCAGCTTGTGGTTCAAACGGAAATCATTCCATTAGAGGTCGTTGTTCGCAACATAGCCTCAGGTAGTATTGCGAAGCGTTTAGGGATTGAAGAGAAGACAATTTTTGAAAAACCAATCATCGAATTTTACTATAAAGACGATGCACTAGGGGATCCGCTGATTAATGATGAGCATGCATTATACGTAACAACGATTACAGAAGCAGAGATTAGTGAAGTGAAACAAAAAGCATTGCAGATTAATCACCAATTATTGGTGCTTTTTCAATCGATCGGGATTACATTAGTTGATTTCAAATTAGAATTTGGAAGAAAAGCGTGTGGCGATATTGTTTTAGCGGATGAAATCTCGCCAGATACATGCCGCTTATGGGATAGAGCGACTGGAGAGAAGTTGGATAAGGATGTTTTTCGTCAAGGAAACGGAGATTTAATTGAAGTTTACAATGAAATATTACAACGGCTGGAGGCTAAAGCATGAAGAAGGTAACTGTCTATATTACATTAAAACAAGGTGTTCTGGATCCACAAGGAAAAGCAATTCAGGAATCATTAAATTCTTTAGGTTATAAGGAAGTAGAAGAAGCTCGTGTTGGGAAATTTATTGAATTACAAGTAGAAGAAGGACCCGATTTAACGGAACGTGTTACGGCAATGTGTGACAAGTTACTAGCTAATCCAGTAATCGAGGAATATCGTTTCGATGTGGAGGAGGCTGAAGCACTGTGAAATTTGCAGTAATTGTTTTTCCTGGATCTAACTGTGATCGTGATATGTATCATGCTGTTAAAGACGTTTTAAAGACAGAAGCTGACCTTGTATGGTATGAAGGCAGCAATTTAGAGAACTATGATGGAATATTGCTGCCAGGCGGTTTTTCTTATGGTGATTATTTACGCTGTGGAGCAGTTGCTTCCACTTCCGATATCATGAAGCAAATTAAAGTACATGCTGCAAAAGGAAAGCCAGTGCTCGGTGTATGTAATGGATTCCAGATTCTAACGGAAGCTGGTCTGTTGCCTGGTGCATTGCTGCGTAATGAGAAACTTTCGTTTATGTGCCATCAGGAACCACTTGTTGTGGAAAATAACGAAACTATCTTTACTGCTGCATATGACAAAGGAGAAGTTGTACATTTTCCAATTGCTCATGGAGAAGGTAACTATTTCTGTGATGAGGAGACGTTAAAAGAGCTTAAAGCGAATAACCAAATTGTTTTTACCTATCAAAACAATCCGAATGGATCGGTTGAAGATATTGCTGGGATTATGAATAAACAAGGAAATGTACTTGGAATGATGCCACATCCAGAGCGTGCTGTGGAACAGTTACTCGGCAGTGATGACGGGTTACGACTATTCCAGTCGATGATTCAGAATTGGAGGGACATGTATGCTGCAAACGCATGATATAAGTCCAGAGCAAATTGAACGTGATAAATTGTATCGTGAAATGGGTTTAAGTGATCAGGAATTTGAAATGATAAAGGATATTCTGAAGAGACTTCCTAACTTTACAGAGACTGGAATCTTCTCCGTCATGTGGTCAGAGCATTGTAGTTATAAAACATCCAAACCACTTCTTCGTAAATTTCCAACAAAGGCATCACATGTGCTGCAAGGGCCTGGAGAAGGAGCTGGAATTATTGATATCGGTGATAACCAGGCAGTTGTGTTTAAAATTGAAAGTCATAACCACCCATCTGCAGTAGAACCGTATCAAGGAGCCGCAACTGGTGTTGGGGGAATTATTCGTGATGTGTTTTCTATGGGTGCACGTCCAATTGCATCGATGAATTCATTGCGCTTTGGAAACTTAAATACCGATCGAACGAAATATCTCTTCTCAGAAGTTGTGAACGGGATTGCTGGCTATGGGAACTGTGTTGGTGTTCCTACCGTCGGAGGAGAAGTTCAATTTGATGACAGCTATGAGGATAACCCACTTGTAAATGCGATGTGTATTGGGTTAATCAACCATGATGAAATTCAAAAAGGGATTGCAGCTGGAGTTGGGAATACCATTCTTTATGCAGGTCCTCCAACTGGACGCGATGGAATTCATGGGGCAACCTTTGCATCTGATGATTTAGGGGAAGATGCAGCCAAGGATCGTCCTGCCGTTCAGGTTGGTGATCCATTTATGGAGAAGCTTCTGATTGAAGCGTGTTTAGAAGTCATTCATTCCGATGCATTAGTAGGAATGCAGGACATGGGTGCTGCTGGACTTACGTCGTCTGCAAGTGAAATGGCTAGTAAAGCAGGAACAGGACTTGAAATGAACTTGGATCTTGTACCACAACGAGAACAACATATGACAGCTTATGAAATGATGCTCTCGGAATCCCAAGAGCGAATGCTTCTATGTGTGAAAAAAGGGCGCGAACAGGAAATCATTGATATTTTTGAGAAATACGGATTAAAAGCAGTTCCTGTTGGTGAAGTAATCGAAGAAAAAGTATTCCGTATTAAGCATCACGGGGAAGTTGTGGCAGATATTCCTGTAGACTCACTAGCGGATGATGCACCAGTGTTTCATATGCCATCAAAAGAAGCAGCTTATTATAAAGAATTTCAGAAAATAGAAAATACGGCCCCGTTTGTAAATGATCATGCGGAAATACTAAAGCAATTATTACAGCAACCTACAATCGCTAGTAAGGAATGGGTCTATGATCAATACGACTCAATGGTACAGACAAATACAGTCGTAACACCAGGTTCTGATTCGGCAGTTGTTCGGATTAAAGGAACAGATAAAGCATTGGCGATTACAACGGATTGTAATTCTCGTTATATTTATTTGGATCCTGAAACAGGTGGGAAAATTGCTGTAGCAGAAGCGACGCGTAATATTGTTTGTTCTGGTGCAAAACCACTTGGCTTAACCGACGGATTGAACTTTGGAAATCCAACAAATCCAGAAGTGTTTTGGCAAATGGAAAAAGCAGTAGAAGGAATGAGTGAGGCTTGTGAAGTCTTAGAAACTCCTGTAATCAGTGGAAATGTGTCCTTATACAATCAGTCAAAAGGTAAATCTATTTATCCAACACCAATTGTTGGAATGGTTGGACTTCATGAGTCATTGGAGCATATTACACCAAGCTTCTTCCAAAAAGCAGGGGACGCTATCTATTTAATTGGTCATACAGAAATTGAATTTGGTGGAAGTGAGCTGCAAAATCTACTTGACGGAGAATATAAAGGGAAAGCACCTGCTATCGATTTAGAAGTGGAAGCAACAAGGCAGAAGCATTTGTTAGAAGCAATTCAAAGCGGATTAATTGTATCTGCGCATGACCTTGCTGAAGGTGGGCTTGGCGTTGCTTTGGCGGAAAGTGTATTTGCTGGAAAAGGACTAGGTGCAGACGTACACCTGAGCGGAGAAGCTACCGTTGAGCTATTTAGTGAAACCCAGTCAAGATTCATAGTTACAGTAAAGGCTGAGGATCAAGCGCGCTTTGAGAAAGAAGTAAAAGACGCTAAGCAAATCGGTGTTGTAACCGATGATCAAACATTAAGCATAACTGTCAATGAAGCAGCAGTTATCCAGGAAAATGTTAACCAACTAGAGAAACTATGGAGGGAAGCGATCCCATGCTTGCTGAAATCAAAGGCATAAACGAAGAATGCGGTGTGTTTGGAATTTGGGGACATGACAAGGCGGCTGAACTTACCTATTACGGGCTGCATTCTATGCAGCATCGTGGGCAGGAAGGAGCAGGAATTGTTGTTAGTGATGGCAAGGAATTAACAGCACATAAAGGGCTCGGTTTGGTTAATGATGTTTTTAAAAAGGCAAAATTTGAAGAGCTTGCTGGCAGGAATGCAGTTGGGCATGTACGATACACTACCCAAGGCGGGAAAGTAATCGAAAATGTCCAGCCCCTTCTTTTCCGTACACAAACAGGCAGTATGGCCCTTGCGCATAATGGGAATATCATGAATGCTCACCAACTGCGCGGGGAGCTTGAAGATGAAGGGAGTATTCTACAGACATCATCTGACACGGAAGTACTTGCACACTTGATTCGAAGAGGAGGACAGCGAACAAATGAAACCTCCATATCAACTGCTCTCAACCAAGTTGTTGGAGCATATGCATATTTAATCTTAAAAGAGGATCGTATGTATGCAGCCCTTGATCCCGCTGGAATTCGTCCACTTTCCATTGGCAAGCTTGGTGATGCATATGTTGTTGCATCAGAGACATGTGCATTTGATCAAATCGGTGCAACCTTTGAACGAGAAGTTTTACCAGGAGAACTTGTAACGATTAGTGATGATGGCATAGAGATTAGGCGATTCGCTCCTCGCGGTGGCCGTAAATTGTGTGCAATGGAGTATGTCTATTTATCAAGACCGGACAGTGATCTGAATCATGTAAATGTCCATGCATCACGAAAACAAATGGGTGTGGAACTTGCAAAAGAAGCGCCAGTAGATGCAGATATGGTTATTGGAGTTCCTGATTCCAGTATTTCTGCTGCAATCGGCTACGCAGAAGAAAGTGGCCTTCCATACGAAATGGGAATTTTAAAAAATCGCTATGTTGGAAGAACATTTATCCAGCCTTCACAAGAGTTACGGGAGCAAGGTGTTAAAATGAAACTCTCTCCTGTTCGTGGCATCGTGGAAGGCAAACGGATTGTGATGATTGATGATTCCATTGTGCGCGGTACAACGAGCAAGCGAATTGTGAAAATGTTAAAGCAAGCCGGTGCAAAAGAGGTCCATGTTCGGATTGCATCACCATCCATTCAGCATCCCTGCTATTATGGAATTGATATGTCGACGAGAAAAGAACTTATAGCTGCTAATAATAGCCCAGAGGAGATCTGTGAAATAATTGGAGCTGACAGTATTGCTTATTTATCAGAGAGAGGTCTCGAACAAGCAATTGTAAAGGACAAAACGATTAACCAAGGAGTTTGTATGGCATGCATGACAGGGCGATATCCTGTGATGGAAAATGGAGAAACGGAAATAAATTATACAAAGTGCTAACAGCACGTTTTGACCAAAAAGCTATAACCGAGGCGAAGACACGTGGACACCGTAGCTGGAAAATTGATCGTTGCTAATGATTGAGCATTCCGATTTAAATGTGGTGACTGTGTTTGAAAAAACATATACGTGGCTGGTCAAAATTGCCAAAATCTAATCCAACATTAAAGGAGATATTCATTCATGTCAGAAGTATATAAACAAGCTGGAGTAGACGTGGAAAAAGGCTATGAAGCTGTGGAAAGAATGAAAAAGCATATTGCAAAAACGACACGCCCAGAAGTAATGGGGGGGATCGGCTCATTTGCAGGACTATTCGACCTTTCCAGTTTTACTTATAAAGAACCAGTGATGGTATCAGGTACCGATGGTGTTGGTACAAAATTGAAACTTGCCTTCGAATTAAATAAGCACGATTCAGTTGGAATTGACCTTGTTGCGATGTGTGCCAATGATATTGTTGCGCAAGGTGCACAACCTTTGTTTTTCCTGGATTATATTGCTTGTGGAAAAAATGACCCTGCAATGATCGAACAAATTGTTGCCGGAATCTCTAATGGTTGTGTTACTGCAGGAGCTGCACTAGTTGGCGGGGAAACGGCAGAAATGCCTGGAATGTACGAAGAGAATGAGTATGACCTGGCAGGCTTTGTTGTAGGAATCGCCGAAAAAACAAAATTGATTACAGGTGAGGCAATTAAAGCTGGGGATATTGTTATTGGCTTAGCCTCCAATGGTATTCACTCCAATGGCTACTCACTTGTACGGAAAATCATTGAGCAGCTTGATTTAAACTCAACATACCACGGGCTGTCAGCAAGTCTTGGAGAAACGGTAATGACACCTACGAAGATTTATGCGAAACCTGTAGCCGCAGTATTAAAGGAAGTGACGGTAAAGGGTATTTCACATATTACTGGTGGTGGATTCTATGAAAACTTCCCACGAATGATGCCAAAAGGGCTGGGTGTGGAACTAGATAAGAAAAGCTGGAACGTACCGGAGATTTTCACCTTCTTACAAGAAAAAGGAAGCATCCCAGAAAAAGAAATGTATGGTGTCTTTAACATGGGGATTGGTATGGCACTTGTCGTTGATGAAGCAAATGTTAACCGCACACTTACGATTTTAAAAGAAGCTGGTGAGGAAGCCACTGTTATTGGAAGTGTAACCACTACTGAGGGAGTGCAATTTCAATCATGAGCAAGATAAAAGCAGCAATTTTTGCCTCTGGTACAGGAAGTAACTTCGAGGCAATCATGGAAACAGAGCAGCTCGCATGTGATATTGCATTGCTCGTTTGTGACAAAGCTAATGCGGGTGTCATCGTCAAGGCAGAAAAATATGGTCTTCCTACATTCGTATTTGATGCAAAACAATTTCCTGACAAGGCAGCCTATGAAAAAGCTATCATTGACAGATTGGAAGAATCCGAGATCTCTTGGGTTTTTCTTGCGGGCTACATGCGGATTGCAGGAGCAACATTACTAGATCACTATGAAGGTAGGATCGTAAATATTCACCCATCGTTATTACCATCGTTTCCTGGGATTGATGCCATAGGGCAGGCATTTCGTGCTGGAGTGAAAACAACTGGAGTTACGGTTCATTTTATTGATGAAGGAATCGATACGGGTCCAATCATTGCACAAGAAAAGGTAGCGATTCTTCAAGATGATACAGAGGAAACATTAAAGAAACGAATCCAAAGCGTGGAGCATCAATTATATCCAAAAGTAATTAATCAACTTTTACAAACAAAGTGAGGTATTCGTAATGAGCAAGAGAGCGCTAATCAGTGTTTCAGATAAAAGTAATCTTACAGCATTTGCAAAAGGCCTTATTGAAGCGGGATATGAAATTATTTCAACAGGTGGTACACTAAGCACCCTTGTAAATGCTGGGATTGAGGCGAAGCCAGTTGATGATGTAACAGGTTTCCCGGAAATTATGGATGGTCGTGTGAAAACATTGCACCCACTCGTTCATGGTGGCTTACTAGCAAAACGTTCCAATCCAGATCACATGAAGCAAATGGAAGAAAACAATATTTCACCAATTGACATGGTTGTTGTTAATTTATATCCATTTAAACAAACCATAGAAAAACAAGGTGTTTCCAATGAGGAAATTATCGAAAATATCGATATAGGTGGACCAACCATGCTTCGTTCTGCTGCAAAGAACTTTGAAGACGTTGCAGTAGTTGTTGATCCTGCTGATTATGATAAAGTACTGCAAGCTCTCCAGTCTGACCAGCTAGATGCAGAAATTCGTAAACAATTAGCTGCAAAGGTATTCCGTCATACAGCGAACTATGACGCTATGATTGCAAACTATTTTATGACAGAAACAAATGAAGAATTTCCAGAAACCTATACCATTACATATGAAAAAGTCCAAGATTTACGTTACGGAGAAAACCCGCATCAGCAGGCAGCTTTTTACCGAAACCCAATAAATAAAAGCACGAGCCTTGCGACAGCTAAACAGTTACATGGCAAGGAATTATCCTACAATAATATCCAAGACGCTAATGCTGCACTTGAAATATTAGCGGAATATAATGAACCAGCGGCAGTGGCAGTGAAGCATATGAATCCTTGTGGAATTGGTGTTGCTGAAACAATCGAAGGAGCATTCAGCCGTGCTTATGATGCAGATCCGATTTCTATTTTTGGTGGTATTGTTGCTTGTAATCGGGAAATCGACTATGCTACCGCAGTGAAGCTCAGTGAAATATTCCTTGAAATTGTTATTGCACCTGGGTTTAATGCAGATGCAATGGAAATTTTGACAAGGAAGAAAAATATCCGCTTGCTAGAATTAGAACTAACAAACGAGTCAACTGCAATGAAAAAACTAACAACAGTTAGTGGTGGTGTCTTGATTCAAAATAGCGATAACGGAAACATCTCTATCGATGATTTAAAGATTGTAACGAAACGTCAGCCCTCAGAAGAAGAACTGGATAACCTATTGTTTGCATGGAAAGCTGTAAAGCATGTGAAATCTAATGCAATCTTACTTGCTAAGGATAACCAGACAATTGGTGTTGGTGCAGGGCAGATGAATCGGATTGGTGCAGCAAACATTGCGATCGAACAAGCTGGTACTAAAGCGGAAGGATCTGTGATGGCATCTGATGCATTTTTCCCAATGCCTGATACAGTCCAAGCGGCAGTAAAAGCTGGAATTACAGCAATCATCCAGCCAGGCGGTTCAAAACGTGACCAGGATTCCATTGATGTTTGTGATGAACATGGCATCACAATGGTCTATACAGGGATGCGTCACTTTAAACATTAAACACTAAAGTCACCAGATCAAGGAAGGCTGTTCCAACGGTTCTGGTGACTTCTCTACTCGATTTAAGGAGGGTTCCAATTGAAAGTGTTAGTAGTCGGACGTGGTGGTCGTGAACATAGTATCGTTATGAAGCTTGCTGAAAGTAAAGCAATCACAACCCTTTATACAGCGCCAGGTAATGGTGGAATTCGGGAGCGGGCAACTTGTATTGCGATTGATGAAATGGATATTGAAGGGCTTTTGTCCTTTGCAAAGGAAGAAGCAGTTGATTTAACCATTGTTGGTCCAGAAAATCCATTAAATGAAGGAATTGCCAACCGTTTCCAGGAAGAAGGATTGCGAATATTTGCCCCAACAAAAGAAGCTGCACTGCTTGAAGGAAGCAAAAGCTTTGCAAAAGAATTTATGAAAAAATATGATATCCCAACAGCGGATTATGCTGTATTTACAGAAGCTCGTGAAGCAAAAGCGTATATTGAGGAAAAAGGTGCGCCAATCGTTATCAAAGCAGATGGACTGGCAGCGGGAAAAGGAGTTATCGTTGCTTTAACAAAAGAAGAAGCCCTAAATGCAGTAGACGATATGCTTATATCTAAAGCTTTTTCGAATGCTGGAGCTACTGTGGTTATCGAGGAATTTTTAGATGGAAAAGAATTCTCGCTTATGGCATTTGTTCATGAAAATCAAGTCTATCCAATGGTAACAGCGCGTGACCATAAACGTGCATATGACCATGATGAAGGGCCGAATACTGGTGGAATGGGAGCATTTGCACCTGTGCCAGATGTTACAAAAGAGCATTTAGATTTTTCAATCGAGCATATCTTGCAAAAAACAGCTGACGGCATGATGGAGGAAGGCAGAACCTTCACAGGTATTTTATATGCTGGATTAATCATGACTGTAAAGGGTCCAAAGGTGATTGAGTTCAATACACGCTTCGGAGATCCAGAAACACAGGTTGTTTTGCCATTGTTAAAGAATGACCTTGTTCAAGTTTTCAACGATGTCTTGGATGGAAAAAATCCAGAACTAGACTGGGAGGATGCCGCATGCACAGGTGTTGTCGTAGCATCTAAAGGCTATCCAGGTACATATGAAAAAGAAGCGCCAATTCCATCATTTGATGTCACGGACAATACGTTTGTTGTTCATGCAGGAACTAAGCTGAAAGGTGACACAATCGTTTCGGATGGTGGCCGTGTCCTCTTGGTGGGTGCTAAATCTACCTCTCTAAAAGCGGCAACGGAGGATGTCTACCAGTTGCTTCATCCGCACGTGGAGCACTCAGCATTTTTCTTTAGAAATGATATAGGTAAATAGTTAACCCTCTCCCAGGTTTTATTCTAACAAGGGAGAGGTTTTTTTCTGTCCGTCACTTTTGCAGATAAATCTACTCTCGCAGTTCTTCAGATTCTTGAATAATCCACACCCTACTAGAACTACGTCCATTCGACGGAATCAGTTATGTTTGCAGATGATTAGACTTAATTTTCAATTTTATTAAGTTAATTTAAATTTATAATTAATTAACCCTTTTAAAGTGAAAATATGGTAAAATAAAGCAAATGGTTGATGAGAGAGTTGGGATATGAAATGATCAATGGATTGAATTGGCGTAACCGTGAACTAAGACAGCATGTAAAAGTGATTGATGGCTTAGTAGCACCAACACTTGTACTGAAAAACAGCACGTATTTAAATGTATATACAAAACAATGGTTAGAAGCTAATATATGGATTTTTAATGACCGCATTATTTATGTTGGTGAACAATTACCAAAGCAGTTTGATGGTGTAGAGGTAGTTGATTGTACTGGGAAATACTTGGTTCCAGGATATATTGAACCCCATGCACACCCATTTCAATTAGCGAACCCGGAAGCATTAGCATTTCATGCTGCAAGATTCGGTACAACAACATTGGTTAATGACAGCTTAACGTGGAATTTGACATTAGACAAAAAGAAAGCGTTTTCTATAATAGAGGAGTTCAATAAATTACCGACTTCGATGTATTGGTGGGCGCGATTTGATTCACAAACAGCCTTGAACGATGAAGAAGAATTTTACAACACTCCAGATGTTCTATCATGGTTATCACATCCAAATGTCGTGCAGGGTGGCGAATTAACAGCATGGCCTAGTCTTCTTGCTGGAAATGACCGGCTGCTCTATTGGATTCAGGAAGCAAAGCGGCTTGGGAAACCAGTGGAAGGGCATTTGCCAGGAGCATCGGAGAAAACATTAACAAAAATGAAGCTGCTAGGTGTGAGTGCAGACCATGAGGCGATGACAGGTGAAGAAGTCATTCGCCGCTTGCGACTCGGATATAGTGCTGCATTGCGTTATTCTGTTATACGTCCAGATTTACCGATTCTTATAGAAGAAATTCTTGAATCGGGTCTCAAGCATTTTGATAATTTGATGTTCACGATGGATGGACCAACACCGGCATTTATGCAAAAAGGAATCATTAATGTTTGTCTTGAAATTGCGTTAGACAAAGGAATTCCGCTGGAAGAAGCATATCGCATGGCAAGCTATAATGCAGCAAAACACTTCCATCTTGATGAACAGATTGGTAGTATCGCACCAGGGCGCGTCGCTCACATTAATATATTAACAGACAAAGCCAACCCGCATCCGGAGAGTGTTTTGGCAAAAGGACAATGGATAATGCGTGAGCAACAGGTGCAAGTTTCCGAGTCGATGATTAATTGGGAAAAGTATGGAATTGAGCCAGCAGCCTTTGACTGGGATTTAGATGAAGGGGATTTGCAATTTTCCGTTCCGATTGGATTAGAAATGGTTAACAATGTAATCGTAAAGCCGTACAGTATTGAGGTAGATATTAATGTTGAAGATTTATCAGAAGCGAATGGTGATCAATTTCTACTATTAATGGATCGAAAAGGTACATGGCGAGTCAATACGACAATTCGTGGCTTTGCACCAGGCTTAGGTGGTATAGCAAGCAGTTTTTCTGCTTCTGGTGATATTGTGTTTATCGGGAAAAACAAAAAGGATATTTTACTTTCATGGCAACGCTTGAAAGAAATTGGCGGTGGTATTGTCCTTGTACATGATGGAGAAATATTAGCGGAGATACCTCTTGAGCTTGATGGATTTATATCAAAAAAATCAATTCAAAACCTTATCGAAGAAGAAGAAAAATTAAAGGGATGCTTAAAAAAGGCTGGTTATGCTTTTAGTGATCCATTTTATAGTCTTCTATTTCTATCATCAACCCATTTACCGTTCTTGCGCATTACGCAACAAGGGCTGGTGGACATAAAGAATCGGACAATTCTCTTCCCAGCAACGATGCGATAGCATATAATAGAACATAGACTAAATTAGAGAGTGTGGACATAAATGAAAAAAATACTTTTGTTAACACTAACGGTCTTTGTTCTAGCACTTGCAGCTTGTTCGTCGGATAATCAAGCGTCAGATGATAATAAAGAGAAGGACAATGTTCCCGAACAGCAACCAGAGGGTAATGATCGTTATGCAGCTACATTTCCATTATCAGGAATCGAAACTGACGTGTCTGTAGACAATCGAACGATTGGTGTCATGATAAATAATCATGCTGCTGCAAGACCACAATCTGGGTTATCAGAAGCAGATATCGTTTTTGAAATTTTAGCTGAAGGAACAATTACTCGATTTCTTGCTTTATATCAAAGTGAATTGCCAGAAGTCGTCGGACCAGTTAGAAGTGCGAGAGAATATTATTTCGAGCTTGCTGAGGGATATGACGCAATTTATGTGTATCATGGTGCAGCAGATTTTGTAAATGATATGATTGTGAATCGGGGCATTAATTTCTTAAATGGTTCTACCTATGATAATGATGGGATTCTATTTAAAAGGGAATCCTTCCGTAAAGCACCACATAATTCATATCTACAGCTGGGTGCTGTTTATGATGTAGCATCAACGAAAGGATATGAAACAACAAGTACGCAAGAGTCGCTGAACTTTCTAACGGAAGAGAAAATCGAAACGCTTGATGGCGAAAAAGCTGCACAAGTTAAGGTTGAGTATGGCGATAATACATCAGAAAGCGTTGAATACACATATGATGAAGCTAGTGGAAAGTATGCACGCTCCAGTAATGGAGAGCCGTCAGTTGATTTAAATACAGAAACTGCAATCCAAGTGGATAATGTTTTTATAGTAGAAGCCTTCCATGAAGTAATCGATGATTCAGGACGCAGGGCGATTGACTTGAAAACAGGCGGAGATGGATACCTGATTCAAAAAGGCCAAGTACAGGAGATTCAATGGGAAAACAAAGATGGAAGAATCATTCCTGTAAAAGATGGCCAGCCGATTGGTCTTGTCCCTGGAAAGACATGGGTCAATGTTGTACCAACAGATCCTGGAATCAAGCAGTCTGTCACAATATCAAATGAGTAGAATAGTCAGGAGGGTTTTGTCTTGCAAATCGATAAACTACGTGGAAAACAGTTAGATCAATTATTCGAAGCAATCCTATCACTGGAAAATATAGAAGAGTGCTATCGCTTTTTTGATGATATTGCAACAATGTCTGAAATACAGTCTATTTCACAGCGCTTGCAGGTTGCTAAGATGCTGACAGAAGGAAAGACATATAGTGCAATTGAAAATGAAACAAAAGCATCAACAGCAACGATATCCCGTGTACGAAGATGTCTCAATTACGGCAGCGATGGTTATATGATGGTTTTAGATAGAATTAAGGAAAAAGAATAGAAACCGTGTCCCAGCTTGGGCTACGGTTTCTATTCTTTTGTTCCTGCATAGAGAACTATAAAATTTGAATGCTGTGGATAACTTAGTTACCTAAACGGCTACGTCCAGCTCCAGCGCCCAGCGACTAGCGAGACTTCCTTCACCTCCGTACGATAAGTCAACATCGGCTCCCTGCGGTCGCCGTGTTTCCTTTATCTCCTACGGCCCAGTCCAGTCCGTACGTCGCTAACCGGGCGCTTGCGCTTTTGTTCCACAGTTATCTATCCAATTACTTTATTTCGATTTCATAAACATTCCTCAAATTGCTAAATTCCAACCTTGATTTTTGGTATAATAGACTAATGTAAAATGATGATGGAGGAATCAACCTTTGAAGACAATTAATGAATGGAAACATATATTTAAGCTTGATCCAGCAAAAGAGATTTCGGATGAGGATTTAGATCTAATTTGTGAATCAGGTACGGATGCAATAATCGTTGGCGGAACGGATGATGTAACATTGGACGGTGTACTTGATTTATTATCACGGATTCGCCGCAGCCATACGGTTCCATGTGTTTTGGAGATATCGAATGAAGAAGCACTTACTCCCGGATTTGATTACTACTTTATTCCAATGGTGCTCAATTCCAAGGAGAAAAAGTTTATGATGGATATCCAGCATAAAGCGATTAAAGAGTATATTGATATGATGGAGTACAGCGAGATATTTTTCGAAGGATACTGTATATTAAATGAGGACGCGAAAGCATTTACGCATACGAATAGCTATTTACCAGATAAAGATGATGTGAAGGCATATGCATATATGGCAGAGCATGTCTTTCACTTGCCCATCTTTTATGTAGAGTATAGTGGTACATATGGAGATCCTGAACTTGTGAAAGAAGTAAAGAACGAGCTTGATAAAACACTGCTTTTTTACGGTGGGGGAATCGAAAATCCCAAGCAAGCTAAGGAAATGAAAGAGTATGCAGATGTAATTATAGTTGGGAATAGTATCTATACCGACATCAAAAAAGCACTCAAGACAGTAGAAGCGGTAAAAGATAAATGATTCAAGGAGTGATGTAATCATGAGTCAGGCATTTGACGAAATGATAAATAGATTAAATAAAGAGCAGCAGGAAGCTGTTAGACATACAGAAGGACCATTATTAATTATGGCAGGAGCGGGAAGTGGAAAAACGAGAGTACTCACACACCGAATCGCTTACTTAATGGATGAGAAAGAGGTTTCACCGCGAAATATTCTGGCAATTACGTTTACGAATAAGGCTGCAAGAGAGATGAAGGATCGTGTGAGCAGACTTGTAGGAGCTCAAGGGGAGCAAATGTGGGTTTCAACTTTCCACTCGATGTGCGTGCGAATTTTACGTCGTGATATTGATCGGATTGGATATAGCAGCAGCTTTACAATCCTGGATAGCAGTGACCAGTTATCGGTGATTAAACAGGTGTTAAAGAATTTAAATATGGATCCGAAAAAGTTTGACCCCCGTGCTATGTTGGGACAAATAAGTACAGCAAAAAACGAATTAATTACCGATGAAGAATTTAGTAAACATGCGGGTAATTTTTACGATAGACAAGTAGCACAGGTCTATGAAGGCTACCAGAAAATGCTTCGAAAAAATCAATCTCTTGATTTTGATGACTTAATTATGCAGACAATCCATCTATTTCAACGTATCCCTGAAGTGTTAGAATACTATCAACGTCGTTTTCAATATATTCATGTGGATGAGTATCAGGATACCAACCATGCACAATACTATTTAGTAAAACAGCTGGCAAGTCGTTATCAAAACCTTTGTGTTGTTGGGGATTCAGACCAGTCGATTTATCGCTGGCGAGGAGCAGATATTAAGAATATCCTTTCTTTTGAAAATGATTATCCAAGTGCGAAGACAGTGTTTTTAGAACAAAATTATCGTTCGACAAAATCAATTCTTGCAGCTGCGAATAAAGTCATTGGAAATAATGCTGGACGTAAACCGAAGAATTTATGGACAGAAAATGATGAAGGTCAGAAAATAAGCTATTTCCAAGGTGCAACAGAACAGGAAGAAGCTCTTTATATAACAGATAAGATTCAGGAGCTAACTCGGAATAAAGAGTATTCACCAAGTGAAGTTGCGGTTTTATACCGAACCAATGCGCAGTCCCGTGCAATTGAGGACACACTATTAAAGTCTGGTATTTCTTATCAAATGGTTGGAGGTATGCGATTCTACGACCGGAAAGAAATTAAAGATATGGTGGCCTATTTACGATTAATTACCAACCCGGATGATGACTTAAGCTTTGAACGTGTGGTGAATGAGCCCAAAAGAGGAATTGGGAAAACATCCGTTGAACGACTTCGTGCATATGCAGCAGAGCACGGCATTTCCTTCTATGAGGCAGTGAAGGAAGTAGACTTTACAGGTGTTTCAGGCAAAGCAGCAAATGCACTTGCAGCCTTTGGTAATTTAATCAAAACGTTAAATCAACAACAGGATTTCCTGACTGCAACAGATATGGTTCAAGCAGTTTTAGAACGAACTGGCTATGAAGAAATGCTTTTAAATGAGAAATCAATCGAAGCACAAAGTCGTTTAGAGAACTTAGAAGAGTTTATGACGGTGACAAAGGATTTTGAAGAGACAAGTGAAGATAAAACACTAATTTCATTTCTAACGGATCTAGCCTTAATCGCAGATATTGATCGTGTGGATGAAGAAGATCCGGACAATGAGGAAAAAATTACATTAATGACGCTCCATGCTGCAAAAGGGCTGGAATTCCCGGTCGTCTTTTTAATCGGTATGGAGGAGAATGTTTTTCCACATAGTCGTTCATTAATGGATGAAGAGGAAATGCAAGAGGAACGACGTCTCGCGTATGTAGGAATAACCCGAGCTGAAAAAGAGCTTTATTTAACACATGCAAAAATGCGCACTCTATATGGCAGAACGAATATGAACCCCATCAGTCGATTTATCAATGAAATCCCGAGAGAATTGATTGAGGGAATGGAAGAAACTAGAAACACGATGTTTGGCAGCATATTCAGTAAACCTAAGGATGTCCAAAGCCCAGCACCTGTGAAGCGAAAAGCAGAGCGGATGCAAACAACAACTGGAGCAGAAGATAAGGATTGGTTCCCAGGAGATAAAGCGAATCATAAAAAATGGGGCATTGGCACAGTTGTGAAAGTTCAGGGAGATGGAGACAAAATGGAATTGGATGTTGCCTTCCCAGCACCCGTAGGTATCAAACGATTGCTTGCAAAATTCGCACCAATCACGAAAGAATAGGAGTCAGCTAATGGATAAACAAAAAGCGCAGGATCAAATACAAGCACTGATCGAATTACTGAATCAATATGGTTATGAATATTATGTGCTCGATAAGCCAAGCGTACCGGATGCAGAGTATGATGAAAAGCTAAGAGAATTGCAGGAACTCGAAAAGCAATTCCCAGAGTTCCTTTCTGAGAACTCTCCAACACAGCGTATTGGTGGAGAACCATTGGACGCATTTAAAAAAGTGCAGCACAATGTGCCAATGCTAAGCCTTGGTAATGCATTTAATGAGCAGGATCTTAGAGATTTTGCTAGGAGAGCAAGTAATGGAACGGACGAACCCCTTACGTTTGTGTGTGAGCTTAAAATTGATGGACTTGCTATTTCTCTAACCTATGAAAATGGTAAGTTTGTTCGTGGTGCAACTCGTGGTGATGGAACAACGGGTGAGGACATTACTGCAAATTTAAGAACGATTCGCAGTATCCCGCTTTCCATTAAAGATGAAGCAACACTAGAAGTTCGTGGAGAAGCTTTTATGCCGCATAAGTCATTCCTTGCATTGAATGAAAAGCGAGAGAAAAATGAAGAAGAGCCATTTGCTAACCCGCGGAATGCTGCGGCTGGGTCTTTAAGGCAGCTTGACCCTAAAATAGCTGCCCAGCGTAATCTTGACATCTATTTATATGGTGTTGGTGAGTGGAATGATAGCTCCATTACGTCACACAGTGAACGACTTGAGAAATTGAAAGAGCTTGGATTTAAGACAAATCCAGAATGGAAAAAATGTGAAACAATTGATGAAGTCATCGAATTTGTTAACTATTGGGCGAAAGAACGCCCGAATTTATCCTATGAGATTGACGGGATTGTGATAAAAGTCGATGATTTAAATCAGCAAGATGAGCTCGGTTATACTGCAAAAAGCCCTCGCTGGGCAATCGCTTATAAGTTTCCAGCGGAAGAAGCCATCACAAAGCTTCGAGATATCGAGCTAAGTATCGGCAGAACTGGTGTGATTACACCAACTGCAATTCTCGATCCTGTAAAGGTTGCTGGATCTACAGTACAACGTGCTTCACTGCATAATGAAGATTTAATTCGTGAGCAAGATATCCGAATTGGTGATACAGTCGTTATTAAAAAGGCAGGCGATATCATTCCAAAAGTCGTCCGTGTCGTGGAAGAAAAGCGGAACGGGGAAGAGCAAGAATTCCATATGCCAACAGAGTGTCCTGCTTGTGGCAGTGAAGTTGTTCGATTGGAGGAAGAAGTGGCGCTTCGCTGTATTAACCCGAATTGCCCAGCACAGCTCATGGAAGGACTCATTCACTTTGTATCTAGAAATGCAATGAATATTGACGGGCTTGGAGAAAAAGTAATTATACAGCTTTTCCAAAACGAGCTCATTCACACAATGGCAGATTTATATCGATTGGAACGAGAAGAATTACTCAACCTGGAGCGAATGGGTGAAAAATCTGTATCTAATTTGCTGGAAGCGATCGAAGCATCGAAAGAGAATTCATTGGAGAGACTGTTATTTGGCCTGGGCATTCGTTTCATAGGAGAAAAGGCAGCTAAAACGCTTGCGATGGAATTTGAAACAATGGATAATCTACAGCAGGCTACATTTGAAGATCTTGTAGCTATTGATGAAATTGGCGATAAGATGGCTGATTCCATTGCACAATATTTTACCGAGGAAAAAGTGGTTGAACTCTTAGATGACCTACGTGGATTACAGATTAATATGGAATATAAGGGTCCAAAAAAGTCAGCCCAACAGGACGAGGGTGACACTGTTTTTGCCGGTAAGACAATTGTATTAACAGGGAAGATGGAAGAGTTTTCTCGAAATGAAGCAAAAGCCTTCATTGAATCGCTCGGTGGGACAGTTACCGGAAGTGTAAGTAAAAAGACAGACATTCTCATAGCTGGGGAGGATGCTGGATCGAAATATGAAAAAGCCGTGAAACTCGGTGTTGAAATATGGAATGAACAGCAGCTAAAAGCAGTTGTGGAAGAATAAGGAGTGTTAAACTTTGAAAAAAATAAGTGCTGTTTTGTTATGTACACTCCTAATTATAACGGGCTGTGTACAAACACCAACCGAAGAAGAAGTGCTGCAAAATGATGATACTGAACAAGAAACTTCTATTGTCCCTAGCTATCAATTATCGGATGAAAATTATAAAATGATTCTTCCTTACAAAACGAGTCAGGCGAGAGGTGTTATTGTCAATCAATTGGCAAACCGAGTAGACATTGATGAGATGGAGCAAGGCCTGCAGCGGTTATCAAAGGACGTTTTCGACCCAAATGATTTCTATTTTCAAGAAGGACAATATTTAACATCAGGACGAATCTATGAATGGATCGATGGTTTGAATCCACAGGTGGAAACAGGATCAGATGAGGATACGTATCGCGACAATCCGCGCTATCTATCGCATATATTGGAGCAGAATTATTTGAAACAAAATGATGATGGTACCGTTCAAATCGCAGGAATGTCTATCGGAATTGCGCTTAAATCCGTTTATCGCTTCCAAACCGAAATCGGTGGACCATATTATTATGAAAATATTTCAGAGGAAGATATGCTCGAGCAAGGTAATCGAATTGCTGAAGCTGTTGTGGAGGAGATTCGCCAAGAGGAGGGGCTAGGTGAGATTCCAATTATGGTTGCATTGTATCGAGAAGCAGAACAAGCATCACCTGTGCCAGGGAGCTTTGTCGCTAAAGCAAATGTATCAGGTGGAAGCAATTCGATAGGTGATTGGGAAGACGTTGATGAAGAAAATATTTTATTCCCTTCAGCTGAAGGAAGAGAAAAGTATTACGATGACCATGAGATTGTAACTAGTTTTGGCAATGAAATCGCTGAGTTTTTCCCTAACTATGTTGGTTTAATTGGAGAAGGATTTTATGTTGATGGTGAATTGCAAAAATTAACGATTGAGGTTCCGATAGAGTTTTATGGAAAAGCAGAGGTAATAGGTTTCACACAATATGCATATGGACTTGTTCAAGACATGTTCTCAAACTATTATGACCTTGAAATAAACATTACATCCAGTAATCAAGCAGAAAGTTTGATTTATCGAAATGCTGGTGATGAGTCGCCAACAGTTCATATTTTTCATTAAATAAGCATGTAAATGTACAAATAAGAGTGACACGTTATATGTTATAAAATATGAAAAGCTCGTTTAAATAATTGTATTTAAATGAGCTTTTTTATTGGATTTAATGCCTGGTTTTCTAAACGAATGGATTATTTAAAACTTTAGTCGTAATACAAGACTAATTATTCATATTTATTCGAATAAAATAATGGTATAATTATTTTTTAGGTGAGAAAAATCTTGTTAAATTTTTACTCCGAAAAGTTAGGGTTACTGTACCTCATTTAGTTTGTTTTTTTATTGCAGCCCTACATCCACTTCATATGATGGGCATTTAGGATTCAAGGTCAGAAAAAGAATAAACCGCGTAAATTTTCCTCTCTCAGGAAAATCAAGAAAACTAAAGTGCTGTTATACGTGCTTTTGACCTATGATTTTCCCAATATGCATTTCCGTTAAATATGATATAATACTAGTAAATAGAAATATTTCTGAATATGAGGGTGGGTATTTTGATAGAGATAGGATCATTTATAAAATTACAGCGTACAAAACAGGAAATGACCTTAAACGAACTTTCTGAGGGAATCGTATCTGTCTCCTATTTATCAAAAATTGAGAATCAGAAAACCCAGGCTAGTCCCGATATTATTCAATTATTATGCAATCGCCTTGGGATTGAGAATGATAACAGTCAAGAGGAACAGATTAAAGAAAAATGTAACAGATGGTATAGCATGCTGTTTGAGGTTAACAACAAGGAAGAAATTATAACTACATATAAAGAAATCCAGGAAATGCTGGACAAAAACCTTTCGAATAGCTTGCTAATGTTTGAGATTCATAAGATTAGATACTATCTCATAATGGAAAATTTTGATGAAGCATTGAAAAAGATTAATGAACTGAGTGAGATTGCCAGTACATTCGATAGTTTACAGCAGTTTTATTGGTTTAAATTCAAAGGGAATTATTATTCCTTAAAAGATGCGGATTATAATCAAGCATTGAATATGTATAAATCTGCAGAAGAGAAAATTAATAAAATTGAATTATCTGAGGAGCAGGTAGCTGACCTGCAATATACAATTTCAGTTACCCATAGTAAGTTGCGTAATACATTGGAATCGATTGATTATGCAAATCAATCGTTAGAAGTTTTTATGAAGCAGTATAATTTCCAACGATGTGCGCAGTGCCATATTATTTTAGGTATATCTTACAGGCGAATCAAAATGCATGAGCGTGCAATAAAAAATTATAATTTGGCTAAGCATTTAGGAGAGCTTAATAAAGATAAAAAAATTATACAATTGACCAATTTAAACTTAGGGTACTTATATTCTGTAATCAGTGAGACAAACGAAGCAATTAGCTTTTATGAGAAAGTAGCAAATGACGAAGACGTAAACTTAGAACAACGTTTAATCGCAATAACATCGATTATTAAAGAGTTCTATAATATAGATAAAATAAATGAAGTGAAAGATGCCATTGTCAAAGCACATAACATACTAGACTTGGCTAAAGATAAAGGTTATTCCAAACTATACTCCTATATTATTCATACGTTTGAATATGTGACCAATGGAGAGAATGACAGATTTGTATCATTTGTTAAAGATAAGTTTATACCTTTTTTAAAGAATCATAGTGACCATGCTAACTTGGTATTTTACTCAACAATGTTGGCTAAACACTTTGAAGAACAATATAAGTATAAAGATGCTGTGAAATATTATAAGCTTGCAAATTCAACTTATGATAATTTAATAAGCCTGTAAAGGAGGGGAGAAAATGAAAAAGCTGATTTCAGGTGTTGCATTAACTGTAGTACTGGCTACTGGATTCTTTTTTGCCCAGGGAGTACAGCAAGGTAATGTTGAAATTGCTGGTGAACATGAACCAAGCATTCTAAACGTCAGCAGTTCAAGTGTATTTTTCTAAGTTTTTACATTAATTATTTCAATTTTTTACCCTATTACTATATGATGGATTTGCCTGAAACGGAGTGGAACCTGTTTCAGGCCTTTTTTTGCGTAGATATGTATAAGTAGTTTTCCAATAACCTACATAATATGCTAACGAACTTTCATATACAACATAATTTGCCTATCTAGACCTATCTTTGCTATTATCAATAGTGTTATAATGGTACAATGAGAAAAAAATAAAGCATCACCTATATAAATTATTGATTTGGAGGTAATCACATGGCGGATATTTCAAAAGAGCAAGTGAAGCATGTAGCACACTTAGCAAGGCTCGCTGTAACGGACGAAGAGGTAGAGCAGCTTGTAGATGAACTGAGCGCAATTATCGATTATGCTGAACAATTGAATGAATTGGATACAGACGGCATTGAGCCAACAACGCATGTGCTTGATTTGAAAAATATAATGCGTAAAGATGAACCGAAGGAATGGATTACGCAAGACGAAGCATTTAAGAATGCTCCTGATCACGAAGACGGTCATTTCCGCGTACCATCAATTTTGGGAGATAGTTAAGTATCGAACTTTTCTATCCGTAAACAAAGACATTTGCCGCAGAAGGTCAGGCAAATTCTTTAGTTTTCTAAAACAAGGAGGGAAACCCTAGATGTCATTATTTGACCATACAATTAAAGAATTAGAAGCAAAGCTACATAATAAAGAGATCACGGTTCAAGATCTAGTTGATGAATCTTACCGTAGAATTAAAGAAGTAGACGGACAAGTAAATGCCTTTTTAACCTTGGATGAAGAAAATGCTAGGGCGAAAGCAAAAGAACTTGATGAAGCAGCAGATGCTACAGCGAGTCTATTTGGGGTTCCAGGTGGAATTAAGGATAATATCGTAACAAAAGGTGTTCGTACTACATGTGCGAGTCAGTTTTTAGATAACTTCAATGATCCGTTATACGATGCAACAGTTGTACAAAAATTAAAGAACGAACAAGCAATTTCTGTTGGAAAACTAAACATGGATGAATTTGCAATGGGATCAACCAATGAAAACTCCAGCTATACACCAACAAGAAATCCATGGAATACAGATTATGTCCCAGGAGGTTCTAGTGGTGGTTCTGCAGCAGCGGTTGCAGCAGGTGAAGTATTGTTCTCACTAGGCTCTGACACAGGTGGTTCGATTCGCCAACCAGCATCTTTCTGTGGAGTTGTAGGAATGAAGCCTACTTACGGACGTGTGTCTCGTTTTGGATTAGTTGCATTCGCATCTTCGCTTGATCAGATTGGACCAATTACAAGAACAGTAGAAGATAATGCACGAGTATTAGAGGTCATTGCAGGACATGACGAAATGGATACGACAAGTGCTAATATTGACGTGCCGAAATATACCGAAGCATTGACGAAGGACATTAGCGGGTTGAAGATTGCTGTACCGAAAGAATACTTAGCTGAAGGTGTGGCACCAGAAGTTAGAGAGTCTATTCTTGAGGCATTGAAAGTATATGAATCACTTGGTGCTACATGGGAAGAGGTTTCTTTGCCGCACTCTAAATATGCTGTATCTGCTTATTACTTATTATCTTCATCTGAAGCATCTGCTAACTTAGCTCGTTTTGACGGGGTGCGCTATGGTGTGCGTAGTGAAAATGCAGATAATCTGATTGATGTATTTAAGAAATCTCGAAGCGAAGGCTTTGGACCTGAAGTGAAAAAACGAATTATGCTCGGAACATTTGCATTAAGTTCTGGATATTACGATGCATATTATAAAAAAGCGCAAAAAGTACGTACTTTAATTAAACAGGATTTTGACAAAATCTTTGAGGACTTTGATGTTATTGTTGGACCAACTTCTCCTACAACAGCATATAAAGTAGGCGAACTTATTGATGACCCATTAACAATGTATGCAAATGATATTTTAACCATTCCAGTTAACCTTGCTGGCGTTCCAGGAATCTCCCTTCCGTGTGGATTCTCTGAAAATGGACTACCTATCGGCTTGCAAATTATTGGCAAGTACTTTGATGAAAGTACGGTATATCGTGCAGCACATGCATTTGAACAGGCAACAGAGCATCATAAAAAACGACCTCAGCTTGGAGGTGCCAACTAATGAATTTTGAAACAATAATTGGACTTGAGGTACACGTTGAATTAAAAACAAATTCGAAAATATTTAGCCCGAGTATTAATGCATTCGGATCTGATCCAAATACGAATATAAACCCAATTGATCTTGGCTATCCAGGAACACTTCCAGTTTTAAATGAAGAAGCAGTTAACTTTGCAATGAAAGCAGCTATGGCATTAAATTGTGAAATTGCGACACACACAAAGTTTGACCGTAAGAATTACTTTTACCCAGATAACCCGAAAGCATATCAAATTTCTCAGTTTGATCAGCCAATCGGTGAAAATGGCTGGATTGAAATTGAAGTAAATGGGAAAAAGAAACGTATCGGCATTACGCGTGTTCATATGGAAGAGGATGCTGGTAAATTGACTCACGGTGAAGATGGTTATTCGTATATTGACTTTAACCGTCAAGGGACACCACTGATTGAAATCGTATCAGAACCAGATATGCGCTCTCCAGAGGAAGCCTATGCATATTTGGAAAAACTAAAAAATATTATCCAGTATACAGGCGTTTCCGATGTGAAAATGCAAGAAGGTTCACTAAGATGTGATGCGAATATTTCATTACGTCCAATTGGACAAGAGAAGTTCGGTACGAAAGCAGAGCTTAAGAACTTGAATTCATTCTCCTTTGTACAAAAAGGTCTTGAATTTGAAGAGAAGCGTCAAGAGAAAGTACTCCTTTCAGGTGGCGAAATTCTTCAGGAAACACGTCGTTACGATGAGAAAACAAAAGAAACAATTCTCATGCGTGTAAAGGAAGGTTCGGATGACTATCGTTATTTCCCAGAACCAGATTTAGTACCACTATACATTGATGATGTATGGAAAGAACGTGTGCGCAGTGAAATTCCTGAACTGCCAGATGCTCGCAGAAAACGTTATGTTTCAGAACTTGGCTTATCCGAATACGATGCAAATGTATTAACGAACTCGAAGCAAGTGTCCGATTTCTTTGAGGAAGCTGTCTCGCATGGCGGTGACATCAAGCAAGTATCGAACTGGCTGATGGGTGAAGTTTCTGCATACATGAATAAACACTATAAAGAAATCCAAGAATTAGCGATTACACCAGAAGCATTGGCTAAAATGATTCAGTTGATTGAAGACGGAACGATTTCCTCTAAAATTGCGAAGAAAGTATTTGCTGAGCTCGTAGAAAATGGCGGAGATCCAGAACAGATCGTAAAAGACAAAGGTCTCGTACAAATCTCTGATCCAGAGCAGCTGAAAGAAATTGTTAATAATGTGCTGGATGAGAATGAGCAATCCATTATTGACTTTAAAAGTGGAAAAGGCAAGGCGCATGGTTTCCTTGTTGGTCAAATTATGAAAGCTACAAAAGGACAAGCGAACCCGCCACTTGTTAACAAGATTCTTTCTGAAGAACTCAGCAAACGTTAAATATATATGGAAGGCTGTCATTTGCTTGCAAATGGCAGTCTCGATATGTTTTAATCCTTTTCAATTGATATGAAAAAGGCTATGATATTTATTAGATGCAAAAGTACGAGTTCTAAATGGATAAAGCCTTCAGAGTGAACATATTGGGGGAGGAAATAGAATGAAAAAGGCCCGAATAATATATAATCCGACTTCGGGGCGTGAAGCAATCAAAAGAGCATTGCCAACGATATTGGAAAAGTTTGAGGTTGCAGGTTTCGAGACATCCACACATGCTACTACTGGCGAAAATGATGCGATTGCAGCAGCGAAATCAGCGGTAGAGCGTGGCTATGATCTAATTGTAGCTGCAGGTGGTGACGGCACTATTAATGAAGTAATTAATGGAATAGCTGGTTTCGATAACCGGCCAAAGCTTGGAATTATCCCTGCTGGAACAACAAATGATTTTGCCCGAGCATTGCGAATCCCACGAGATATCTATAAAGCAGTGGATATTATTTTATCGAATAAATCGATGCTACTGGATATTGGAAAAGTCAACGAGCATTACTTTATGAATATTGCCGGTGGCGGGAAGCTAACGGAATTAACCTATGATGTACCAAGCAAGCTAAAGACAATGCTTGGACAGCTGGCATATTATATCAAAGGGATTGAAATGCTTCCATCACTAAAACCAATTAAAGTAAAGATTGAATATGATGATGAAGTATTAGAAGATGATATTATGTTATTTCTCGTATCAAATACCAATTCGGTTGGGGGATTTGAAAAGCTTGCCCCAAGTGCGAAAATGAATGATGGATATTTTGATTTGCTAATTTTGCGCAAAACAAACCTAGCTGAATTCATTCATATTGCCTCCCTCGCTCTACGAGGCGCACATTTGGATAGTAAGAATATTATTTATAAACAAGCGAGGTACGTAAAAGTATCTGCTGATGAAAAAATGCAATTAAATATCGATGGTGAATATGGTGGGTTATTGCCTGGTGAATTTGTAAACCTACAGGAGCACATCGAATTTTGTGTGCCAGAAGAATTTATTGATATGCAGGAAGACTTGGATTAGAGTCTTCCTTTTTGGTGTTATTGACCGTTCAACAATGCTATAATAAATAATAAAATTTGCTAACTTGGGGTGATTACATGTCATTACCAAAGGAAGATCGCATTTATACGTATAACGACTATTTATCATGGCCCGAGGACGTAAGAGTAGAGATTATTGATGGTCGTCTTTATATGCAGGCAGCCCCTTCAAGAATCCATCAAGAAATTCTATCGGAGTTACATCGCCAACTTGCTAATTATCTAGTTGGAAAAGCGTGTAAGGTATATCCTGCACCATTTGAAGTGGTGTTATATCTTGATGAAGAAGATAAAGACGATAGCAGAAATGTATTCGAGCCAGATATTACGATTGTTTGCGATACCTCTAAATTAGATGATGCAGGTTGTAAAGGGGCTCCAAATATGGTCATTGAAATTTTATCACCATCGACAGGAAGAAAAGATAAACTTGAAAAGTTCAATAAATATGAGCAGGCTGGTGTTCAGGAATATTGGATTGTTGAACCCCAAGAAAAGATGGTTAGTGTTTTTACCCTCGAAGAAAGTCAAAACTACGGTAGGCCAAGTTTGTATTCAGATGAGGAAGAAATTCAAGTATCTATTTTTGATGATTTACGGATTGATTTGAAAACCGTATTTGCTTATTAGTAAAATAAGTATCTGTCCGCTTTGCCGGTGGGTACTTATTTTACTGCTTGCTGAAGAGGAAATAGGATAAAATAATTATAAATAATGTAATTGAAGGAAGATATAAATGGTAAAACAAACCACACCGGTGAAAAAAAACGAGACAATCACACTACGCTTTGAAGACCTGACCCATGAAGGGAATGGTGTCGGGAAAATTAATGGTTATCCATTATTTGTTCCAAACGTACTACCAGGGGAAGAAGCGATAGTAAAGATTGTTAAAGTAAATAAAAATTTTGGTTTCGGAAAATTAATGGAGCTTACCAAGTCAAGTCCTGAACGAGTGGAGCCAACCTGCCATGTACATTGCGGTGGTTGTCAGCTACAGCATATGAGCTATAAGCTTCAGCTTGATATGAAACAAAACCAAGTGAAGAATGTGATGAAGAAAGTTGCCCATCTTCCGCATGTACCAATTCATCCAATCATGGGGATGAAGCATCCATATCATTATCGCAACAAAGTACAAGTCCCTGTTGGAGAGAAGAACGGTGAGCTTATTGTTGGCTATTACCAAAAACGAAGTCATCGAATCGTTGAAAATATGGACACATGCAGTATTCAAGCTGAGACAATCAATGAAATTCTGCCAGTAGTTAGACAGCTTGCTAACCAGCTTGGGATTGAACCTTATCAGGAAGAAAACCATTGTGGGGACCTTAGACATATTATGATTCGAACCGGTCATGCAACCAATGATGTCATGATTGTGCTCGTTACCCGGACGAATAGATTGCCAAATAAAGATGTCTTAATTGACGAGTTAACGAGACGATTCCCTCAGATTAAATCGATTGTTCAAAATGTAAATGAGAAGCGTACAAATGTCATACTTGGTGAGAAAACAAAAGTGCTTTGGGGCGAAACATATATTTACGATAAAATCGGCGATATTACTTTTGCGATTTCAGCTAAGTCTTTTTATCAAGTAAATCCAATACAGACGAAGGTGCTTTATGATAAAGCATTAGAATATGCGAAAATTGGAAAGAATGATATTGTCGTTGATGCCTATTGTGGTATCGGAACTATATCCTTATTCTTAGCGCAGAAGGCGAAAAAGGTATATGGGATAGAAGTTGTACCTGATGCTATTGATGATGCTAAAAAGAATGCAGCACTTAATGGTATAACTAACGCCGAATTTACAGTAGGACAAGCTGAAAAAGTAATGCCAAAATGGAAAGAACAAGGCCTTACACCAGACGTTATTGTAGTTGATCCGCCACGCAAAGGCTGTGAAGCTGATTTCTTACAAGCAATGATCGATATGGAACCGAAACGAATTGTGTATGTATCCTGCAATCCATCGACATTGGCAAGAGATCTTCGTATTTTAGAGGATGGTGGCTACGTGACGAAGGAAGTGCAGCCTGTAGACATGTTTCCTAGTACGAATCATGTGGAGGCTGTTACTTGGTTGGAGAAACGCTTGTCAAACTAAAATAGACTCTTGGCTGTTAAAATAAACATTTGCTATTCCGACCCTGATTTCGTTAAAATAAACATTTCCGATATCAGGGTCTTTTTCATGCCAATCCCTTGTCTTTACTCGGTTTTCTCTTCTTTCCACTATGCAACATTCTCGGAGAACTTTATTCCAACTTCGGAAAAAAAGGTGAAAAAACAGGTGAAAAATCGGCGAAAAACGGGCATTTTTGTATCAAGAATCGTCCAAAATGGGGGTTCTGTAGGTAATCTTTATTTTAACTGAAACGGTGGAATGCGGGTTTGAGGTGGGGGATTTCGGAGGAGATTAAATTAACGTCACATAGTAGAGAAAAGAAGTGAAGTTTGGTTTGTAATATTTCCAACCTAGACTTAGAGATAGAAGAAAAGAGTAAAGTATTTCTGTTGTTTTACAATGCAACTTTGCTAAGAGTGTAACTGTAGAATAAAATATCAAATCTAAGTGGAAGCTGTTGCCTCCCTGTAACTCCCTTGTTCCCAATGTAACTTTGTTCTTCCCTTATGGAACTTAGTTGGTATCCGAATTGGAAGAGGACGAAGAGAACAGCAGGGAAAACAATATTTAATTTGATGGCTTTTTAATCATCATCCAATAGGGGTTTTCAATCCCAAATCAATAAAAATTCGGACTGAATCCAATAGTGATTCAGTCCGATTCTTTTTGCTTAATACTCCTTCAATCCCTTATCAATATAGGCTTTCAGACAGTTTCCAATCGCTTTTCAGTAGTTTTCCTAACCCTAAATCCAACGGATTTTCAATCTATATTCAGTGTATTTCCTAACTGTAACTACATCCTGAAATTGTTGCATATCCAATCTTTTATCCAGTTTCCCCTGATACTTTTACCCAATTCTGGGGAATAACTTAGTTACAATGGCAGAATATTCTACACAACCCAGAAGGCTTAATTCGGGTCATTTTCGGTGTTTTGGGGAAGAACTTAGTTCCATTGCTTTGTGGCGTAAAAGAGGGGGTGAAGACTTGGGGGATAAGGGATTGAGGGGAGTTTGGTTGGGGAAGGACTAAGTTACAGGTACATATAGTAGATGAGTAGAAATGGGCATTAGAGGAATGAGGAAAGAGTTAGGATATAAATATTTTGAATATATGGTAAAATAAGAGCGGACTATAGAGTTTGTGAAAAATGTAATTACACTAACGGGGCAGCATTAGTTGAAGATCGTTGTTAAACTTGTGTTCAACAATCAGACCATATAGTTGAGTAACTTAGTTTCAATATAAATGGATAATTATGTTAAATTATAGTGAATAACCTCTCCGATAAGAGCAGATTATCAAACGCAGCTTCTATCATTTCTTTGTTTCTAGACAACTCAAGGATAATTGATAAAGGAGTCTACGTGCATTTTTGCTTCATTTTGGGATTTTATTGTAGAACCCAAAAACAGAAGAGACTTATCTCTTCTGTTCTTCATGATTTTAAAGCTTTATAATCTTGAACGAAAGAAGAATAGGAACTTTCCTCCGAAAAAGAAAATTGATTATTGACGATAAATTCTCCAAATGCTAAGAATCCCTCTATTATTGCTTTCGAATACTCATCTTTAGGAATTGTATTTGAAATTTGATTGTCTTTACTTGATGTATTATTAATACAAAAAGTAAATCCTGAGTTATTGGTTAATATCTTAACTTCATATAAGGAATCTAAAATTGATATTTCATACTCTTTATTTCCTGGTGTTAATATAGGTTCAACTAATGTTTGCCATGTAAATAACAAATCTGTTGTTTCCATGTTTTCGGTTAGGATAACTTCAGAGTTGCATTCTAATCTGATTGCTCCTTCTAGATAATCATGGTCATTTTCATCTAAGGTTTGATTCACTAAATCACCAGATAATGGATTATTAATTGATAAAAAAGTAGACTTGTGACCTATGTTGATATTTGTATCCTTAATCAAAGTTTCAATCTTTAGCATATTATCACCTCATTAAACTGGATATGCTGATTTTACATACCCATCTTTCCCTATATTTACTTTATATTTTATTCCATTTATAGTCTTATAAGCATTAATGTGACCGCTTGAAAGATATGACACAGTTTTTGCTTGATAAAATGCAACACTTTTTTCCAGTTAAGGACTTCCCTTTTTTATGGAAGAGTGTGTATGATGGTCTTAACGGTCATGCAACCGCTGTTTGTTTTTGCATAATCGATGCTCAAGAAAAAAATGTATATATACTAATAATTATGCACATTAACGAAGTTGTGCTTGTTGCACTAACGGGGCAGGTTAGTTCAAATTCTGTTTTATATAAATAAAAGACGGTGAAAACGCACCGTCTATAATTAGCTATTTATTTTGTGTTAATTCTTTGTAATAAAGGTAATCGACTTTATGCTTGGTAGCCATTAACTGTGAAGCCAAAACCGCCGTATAAACAGTGGTTAGTACAATTGCTCCAACACCAAGACCTGAAAGGTTTATCTTATTAGATGTACTCATTCCATTATTGCTTGTGTTCATTCCATTATTACTTGTAGGTGCTTCTTCCATTTTATTAACCCCCTCATTTGTTATAGGGGTATTATTTGTAACTGCATTTAAACTTATACTCAAAAAATAACAGGCAGGTTCTAAAAACTTTAAACTTGTGAACAAATGTACTTAAACTAATAGGTGCGTTAGTTCAACAACTCTGATATCTAAGAGGAGCTAAAATATACATTATTTTATTCATAAGAATGTATATTTTGGCTCTTTGTTATTCTCCTTCACCGTATAAAATCAGAACAATGATTAACAGATGTCTTGTTATTAGAGGCTACAATTCACCACAAAAGAGGGAAGATAATTTCCAGTAAAGTGTGTCAGTTATTTTAGCATTAACTGTTCCATTTTACTTGACGGTCACAATTAACAGAGTTTCCTTTTTTAAGAGCATTTCCAATGGTAGTTTTATTACTGTTAATAACATTAGTAACAATGTTTTTTACACCATTGACACTTAAACTAGGGTCAAACATTGATTTCCCACCTTTTCCTGTCCAATAATTTGGGTGGTGGTTTTGTAGAATATGTTGCATTTTAGCATTAGTAAAATAAACATTTTTTCCTCCAGCTTTAATGGTTACATTAGAAAAATTGACTGTTGCTTTCTTGGCAGCATCTTTAGATTTCGCTTGGAATGTTTTTTTACCAATTTTTAAAATGGCTTTTTTACCAATATGTTGAACTGTTATTCTGGCAACTTGTGAACCAATAAAATAAACAATTACAGGTAAAGCAGATGCTTCAATTTGCGTGGAGTCAACAATATATTCTTCTCCTGTGTTAAGATCAATAAAATTAAAAACATATGAATCTTCGTTTATTTCTAGGATTTCTATTTCATATTTCCCTTCAACTACTTGTCCTTCTTCGAGATATTCACTTGTCATAATGATTTCTTCTGTTTCAAATGAAAATTCCAACTCAAATTTTGCTGCAATAATTAAACCCAAAATTGGGGGGAATGGTGGTTCGGTAGCAAAACTTTATTTTAACTGAAACGGTGGAATGCGGGTTTGAGGTGGGGGATTTCGGAAGAGATTAAATTAACGCGTGTCTAATTAAAAAAGTCATTTGGCTGTAAAAATAAACATTTGCTAGTCCGATCCTGATTTCGTAATAATAAACATTTACTTTTTTCAGTCCGAATCCAATAATTTCTCGGGTTTTCCTCATCAGGAGCCCGAGTTTTTTATGCCGATTCCAATTTCAAGTTCAATACTCTTTCATCCCCAAACTGTTGTCATTACTGGATTTATCCAATATCCCACGCAATATTAAAGTAATAATAATTCAATACTTATTCAATAAAATTCATCTTTTCTCAAAACTGTGTTTTACAGGTGAAATAATAGAAACAAAATTATTGTTGGAATATAGCTAAATAGCTCAAGATTCTAATTCTCATCTTGATACATAGTCAAAATTTCTTCAGCTTGTTTACGTAATCTAACTATTAATTCCTTCGGTTCCAAAATTCGTGCATGACTTCCAAGCCTCAAAAATAGTGATGTTATAAAATTAAGTTCACCTCTATCAATGATTGTATCAATGTATCCAGTTCCATCTTCTTGTGTGCCTACAAAACCATCGAAATAAGGAACACTTTTACATTGACGGACACCTTCCATTGTTAAGATCACATGCAGTCGAACGGGGTTTTTTACTTCATGAAAGTTGAACCATTCTTCTAAATTCATGAAATCATCTTCATTTTTTTCAGCTGATAAGATTGATAGAATGCGATCTACACGATACAGTAATATTTTTTTCTTATGATAATCGTAAGCAGGTAAGTACCATAATCCATCATGAGCATATACACCAATAGGACGGATGTGTTTTTTTCTCATTCCTGATTTAGATTCATATTGAATATGTAAATTTTTATTTTCAATAGAATGCTCTAGAATATCTTTTAAAAATGGGGTATCAATAGTTCTTTTAGGATTCCAAAAAGCAATATAAGAACGAATTTTATCCACTTTTATTTTAGCTTCACTCTGAAGTGAACTATATAATTTATGTTCAACCGAGGTGATTTCAGAATCAAAAGGCAAATTGCGATAGTAATTTAGAGATTGAAAAGCAAAGAAGATAGAAACAACTTCTTCTTCTGTAAATAAAATAGGGGGAAGAAGTCTACTTGTTAATACTGTATACCCTCCATTTCGTCCTTGTTCAGAGTAAATTGGCATTCCCATATCAGATAAATCTAGTATGTATCTATGTACAGTACGAACAGATATATTAAATTCATCTGCTATTTCTTGTGCTGTAAAATTTTTCTTAGCGGTGACAAACATAAGAATATCTAATAGACGCTTTGCTTTTGACATTTTGCTCACCTCTTTTCAATTAATCATGTCATTACTTGTCATGTTTTACGTTTAGTATAGTTTATACGTTATGATTTTATCAACAAGGAAAATCTATAAGATAAAAGGAGATAAAAATATGGGCATTAACGAAAGTGCAAGAAGAGTAATTCTGGATTTAGCAGTTACTTTAGATGGATTTATTGAAGGACCGAATGGAGAAGTTGACTGGTGCATCATGGAATCGGATATGGGTTTCACAAATTTCTTGAATCAAATTGATACTATTTTATATGGAAGAAAAAGCTACGATTTATGGGGACAATATATCCCCAAAAATGATGATTCAGATAACGAAAAAGAAATTTGGAAATTGGTTCATAGTAAAAAGAAATATGTATTTTCCAAAACACAAAAAGAGTCTGATAATCAAGCGATATTAATAAATGAAAACATTGTTGAAGAAGTTAATAAATTAAAGAAAAAGCCTGGTAGAGATATCTGGCTATATGGTGGGGCGAGTCTTATTACAACTTTTATAAAATTAGGGTTGGTTGATGAATTTAGGTTATCTGTTCACCCTGTTATTTTAGGGGAAGGAAAACCTTTGTTTATTGACATAAAGGAGAAAGTGAATCTAAGACTGATTGATACAAAAAGATTTTACTCTGGTGTTGTTCAACTTTGCTATCACCTTAATGACAGTAATTGATAAGTTTATGCTAAAGCGGAGGTAAAAGTAAATTTTCTTCTCAACTAATGAAAGAGTAAATAATTATTAACATCCTTCCATTCTTAATGATGGGAGGATTTTTCTTACTAAATAGTCACAAGAGCTTCGGTTAAATACATAGTTGCCGAACTGTATAAGCAGAGTTATCTTCGTCATTTGCAGATCTTTTTGTTCAGACTGATTTAACGCTTCAAAGTGGAAGAGAATGAAGCAAGATTATTCATTAATTTTAATTTGTCTCGTTATATCAAGGCATTCTGCCAAGTTTGGTCTGCGAAAGCTGAGTTATCAAAGCGGAGGTAAAGATACCTTTTTAAAAATTAATATGTATTTTTTAAGATAAAAGAAATATGATTTTATATGTGAATGAGATATATTTGTATTAGAGGATAGTTTTTTTATGAAAAAAATTTTACTATAGTAGATGATTCAAAACCTGTTTTTTGCTTTGAAAGAGTAAAAAAATGATTTCAAGGGTGCAAATCTTTCAAGGTAATGAAATAACAATATAAAAGGAGTTTAAAG
This sequence comes from Oceanobacillus sp. FSL K6-0127, assembly GCF_037983385.1. Classification (NCBI taxonomy): domain Bacteria; kingdom Bacillati; phylum Bacillota; class Bacilli; order Caryophanales; family Bacillaceae; genus Oceanobacillus; species Oceanobacillus sp. FSL K6-0127. The sequence continues at coordinate 1,570,171 of NZ_CP150287.1, forward strand.
AATGGATTTCGTTGAGTTAATAAAAGCAATAATACTAGGGTTAGTGGAGGGATTAACAGAATTCGCACCAGTATCCTCTACAGGACATATGATCCTAGTTGATGATATGTGGCTAAAGTCTACCGAATTCTTGGGGCAATATGCGGCAAATACGTTTAAGATAGTTATTCAGCTCGGATCTATTTTAGCCGTTGTGATTGTATTTAAGGATAGATTTATTGATTTGCTTGGATTAAATCGTATTTTTAATAAAAAGGGTCAAGTATATAATAGGGAACATCTAAAATTAACCCACATTATTGTTGGTTTGATTCCAGCAGGCGTTTTAGGATTACTATTTGAGGACTATATTGATGAGAACCTCTTTACAACCAAAACCGTTCTAATTGGTTTATTAATTGGTGCATTCTTTATGATTGCAGCGGATTTACTTCGTTCTAAAAATCCAAAAGTTGTATCTGTGGATCAAATAACTTATAAACAAGCATTTTCAGTTGGATTAATTCAATGCTTATCATTGTGGCCAGGGTTTTCTAGGTCAGGTGCAACCATTTCAGGTGGTGTATTAGTGGGGATGAATCACCGCACAGCCTCAGACTTTACATTTATCATGGCTGTCCCAATTATGGCTGGTGCAAGTTTCTTGTCATTAATAAAAAACTGGGAGTACTTTACCTTAGATGCTTTACCATTTTTCATTGTTGGGTTTATTAGTGCATTTGTATTCGCATTAATATCTATTCGTTTTTTCCTGAAATTAATTAATAAAGTTAAATTAATCCCATTTGCAATTTATCGTATTATATTAGTAATTGTAATCTACTTTTTATATTTCTAAATCTGACATAGGACAATACAGATGATCTTATTTGTTTATTAATGGAGTCTATTTCATTAAAAATTGATTTTTCTTATGCTACTGAAACACTTTCTTTTCCTATGTAATACAATAATACTTTGCTAAGCAAATAAACATCCTCTATTCTAATCCTGTCTTCGTAAAAATAAACATTTGCGAATTCGGGATCTTTTTTTATTCGATCTCCAATCCTTCCTGGCTTACCTTTGGATTTTTGTTCCTAAATCGAATCTGATCGAATCCCATTTTTAATCTAAAATCGTAATTATGGAACAATATAAAAATTGTTTCGCACTACAAATAAATTCTTCTGCCCTCTGCTAAATATTTGGTAGAGTCATACAATTCTAGTTGAAGATATGTGGTTAAGGTCTACCGAATTTTTGAGGAACGGGTGATACAGATTTGTCTCTGGTTTGTTTCCACCACCAGTTTAATCGTCTTTACCGATCAAATCAAAAATCAATATCGTAAGCTGGATTCATTAAGAGGTCTAGCTTTATTTCTTCATCGATAGTGTTTCGAACATATTTTGTCAGTTGAAACTTTTACCTTTTTATTTCGTATGAAAAAAGTATAACGCATTATTTTAGGGAGGTGCTTCTAATGGAATCAATTGTAAATTTAGTACACTCAATAATTACAATAACTTCCTTCTCATATGAGGAACGTGGTATAAATAAAATAGAAAGGAGGTATAGATAATGAAAAGAACAGTCGAAATTGTATTAGCTATAATTGGAATTTTAGGTTACGGACTTCTTGGAGCTTTTGGAGTTGTTATGTTAGTTCTGCAAAATAATGAAGCTATCCTCCAAGATATCGTAGAGCAAACTCCAGAAATGGGTCTTGGTGATCTGGACACTCTAATTGAAGGATTGAGTACAGGCGGATGGCTTATTCTCATTGTAGCTGTGCTGGCTATTATATTGAGTATTGTCGCTATTTTCTTAATTAAAGGTAATAAGCACCCTAAAAGTGCTGGTATTATTTTCGTTGTGACTTCTATCTTGGGTGCTGTTATTACTGTTGGATTTGGTATTTTTCCAGGCATCTTCATACTTATTGCTGGTATTATGTGCTTTGTTCGGAAACCGGCTCAACTTATTCAGTAACATAATCTTACTGGGACACTTAGTCTCTTCTTACTACAAATGCGTGGTCTAACGCCACCGCCTTTAAAAGGTATCAGCTTTTTGGTCTTTTTTAGGGTTAAGGCATGTTATGTACACATAGTTAAAAATCCCATCAAAATGCAAAGTAAAAAAAACAAGTGGTTTTCATTATTCCACTTGTTTTTTACTTCTAAATAAAGGATTGACAAAAGATAGTGGTTATGACTATAATTCAACTATTCAATAAAACACTTGAATAGTTGGTGATTTAAAATGCTAAACGAAAGAAATTTAAAAGATTTATTATATCAAGAGTTTGCAAGACTAGGTAAAAGCCTTTCCAGCCCAAAGCGTATAGAGATTCTTGATATCTTATCTCAAGGCCCAAAATCGGTGGAAGCATTGGCGAAAGCAACTACCATGTCTGTGGCAAATGTATCTCAACATTTACAAACTCTCTCTAATTCCAGATTGGTAAAGTTTCAGAAGAAAGGTAACTATGTAATCTACGAATTAGCAGATACAGCGATTTCCGGCTTTCTAAAGTGTCTGCATACTTTGTCAGAAAAGCAGTTTGTACAGGTGCAACAAATAAAACAAGAATTCTTAAATGCCAATCTTGGCATGAATGGTATTTCACTTGTGGAACTTAAAGACCGGATGGAAAAAGGTGAAGTTTTATTGTTAGATGTCAGGCCGAAAGAAGAGTATGAAAAAGCTCATATTCCGGGTGCTGTTTCGATGCCAATTGAGGAATTAAAGGAAAAACTCTCTTCTTTACCAACCCACTGTGATGTAGTTGCCTACTGCAGAGGACCATACTGTTTGATGTCAGTAGAAGCAGTAGAGCTTTTAAAGACGAGAGGAATACATGCCTTTCGTTTTGAAAGCAACGTTCAAGATTGGTATCAATTTGAAGATAGCTTAAATTAATGGAGGAAGGAGGGGGAATATGTCTCGTGAAACGAATGATTTGATCCAAAGTTATATAGATAATCCAGCGAAACAAAGACAATTATATAAACGTACATTAATCATCGTTGTTATTTCTCAAATGTTTGGCGGGGCAGGATTAGCTGCTGGAATAACAGTAGGGGCACTACTTGCTGAACAAATGCTTGGAACAAACGCATTTGCAGGGCTTCCTGCTGCTTTATTTACGTTAGGATCTGCAGGAGCTGCTTTAACAGTAGGGAGACTTTCTAACCGTTTTGGAAGACGTATGGGTCTAGCAACAGGATTTATAACAGGTGGACTTGGAGCAATAGGTGTTGTGTTTGCTGCTGTCTTAAATAGTGTATTTTTATTATTCGCTTCTCTACTTGTTTATGGTGCAGGTACTGCAACCAATTTACAAGCCCGTTATGCTGGTACAGACTTGGCTTCGAACAAACAGCGAGCAACTGCAGTGAGTATAGCGATGGTTTCAACTACATTCGGTGCAGTTGCAGGTCCCAACTTAGTAGAGGTGATGGGGAATGTCGCTCTTTCAATTGGTGTCCCAGAATTAGCAGGTCCTTTTATTTTATCCGCGGCAGCATTTATAGTAGCAGGTATTGTATTATTTGCCTTTTTACGTCCTGATCCATTCATTATAGCGTTAAAAATAAATGAAAATAAGCAAAAAACAGAACCTAAAAAAATAACTGAGAAGAATCACCTAAACAAAAAGCGAATTACAGTTGGTGCTCTCACAATGGTACTTACGCAAATTGTCATGATTGCTATTATGACAATGACACCAATTCATATGGGGCATCATGGTCATAGTTTAGGTGCAATTGGGCTTGTTATTGGCTTTCATATAGGTTCCATGTATCTTCCATCACTTTTCACTGGAATTCTTGTTGACAAGATAGGTCGAACCGCCATGGTAATTGCTTCTGGCGTTACATTACTCGCCTCAGGTATTGTAGCAGCGCTTGCTCCAGGTGATTCTTTATTTCTTCTAATTGTTGCACTTTCATTACTTGGAATCGGATGGAATTTTGGTTTGATAAGTGGAACAGCTTTAATTGTTGATGCAACAGAACCTTTAACACGGGCCAAAACTCAAGGAACAGTTGATGTCTTTATAGCATTAGCAGGAGCGTCTGGTAGTGCCATGTCAGGAATGGTTGTCGCTGGTTCAAGTTACGAAATGCTATCACTTGCTGGAGGGATTTTATCTTTAATCCTTATTCCGGTTGTGATTTGGTCTCATAAAAGTAAAGCTGTATTAACCTCGGACAAAAAATTAAAAGAGTTATAAAAGCTACCTGTTGCAGTTGATATAACACTACGTATTCAATCTTTCTTTAAATGATTTTTTTACTTAAATATCATTTTATATTAGGGCTGGATCCAATATGGGTTCAGTCTTTTTTTAATATCGTGAATAACCAAATCCCAAATACCTCATTTAATGTTTCATTTCTCTTTTTTCATGCCATTTCTTCTAATATTGCTTTTGACAACCATTGATCTGAATCTGGAAAACTCTATTTTATTTAAAGCAAGATGTTCTTCCTTCGAAAAAACAAAGCATATAGTAAGTAAATGACTGCAGTTATGCCAAATATAGCTGCACTCACTTTGATCGTCGTTATGGTTTGGTTTTGGTTGGCTAAAACGCTGCCGATGGTTGGTCCAATCATGACACCAAAGCCTTGTAAGGCGGAGAAGATACCCCAGCCAGCTTCCTTTAAATTTTCAGGTATAAATCCAGCAATAAATGCATTCCAAGCTGGTAAAAATAAGGCGTAAAACAATCCGAGCGAAATGACGATTGCAAATGTAGCCACAATGTTAGGGCTCGTAATTAGGATTAATAGCGACAGAGCAAACAAACAAAAACCAATAATAAAAAGGACGACTTTATTTGAAATTTTATCAACCAATTTTCCAATTGGAACAAGGAATAATAACGCACTTCCTCCACCTAGCAACATTAATAAGGAATATTGATCCGTTGAAACGTGCAATACATTAATTGCGAATGCAGGGAGAATTGGGATAATCATTCCCATTGCAACACCCTGCAATAATAATCCAGGTACGACAACTTTACTCTTTTTTATTAATGTAATGGTATTGTCTTTTTGTTCCTTAAGGTTAGAGAGCCGATATGATACGTCACCTTTATTCACAAGCGTATAAATTAGCCAGCCAAGTAGAATGAGTGCAGGAAGAAACCATAAAATATATTTAAAGTTGAATTGTAAATAATGGTTCATCGTTATTAACCCAGCGCCAATCCCAGCAAGCCAACCGAAATAGACAATACTAATATTTTGCCCACGCTGTTGTTTACCTGCTTTGGATAATAAAATGATCCATAGGGGGCAAATGCCAATTCCTAAAAATAAAGCACTGACAATCAGCGTGATACCATTCGTCCATATTGCCACCATCACTAGACCCATTATAGAAAAGGTAAAGCTTAGATGAATGACAACATTACTTCCAAATAGCTTCATGAAATAGCCAACAATTAAATTTGTCACGGAATCACCTATAAAGTGAATGGATATAGCTAGTCCAATGATTGTTAAAGCAATCCCCCCAGGGTGGATAGATAAACCTGGAAGGTAGCTAAAAACAAATGCCCCCCTAACAAATTCAATGAGAAAAAGAGGGATAATGAGTAATAAAAATTCTTGTCTTGCTGTGACATTAGCTGTGACATTTTTTAAGATATTCATTTGTTATACAAATTCCTTTATACGTTTTTCCTTTTGTTCTTCCAACATAGTGCTAACATCGTCACAAATAACCTTTGCAGCATGGGGATGATATAGGGATCTCATATTTTCTTTCATTGTCGTTTGCATCTGTTCCTGAGAAATGAGATTTGTGATCGTTTCGATTAATGAATCTGGATTGTCAACATTGATACAAGCACCTTTTTGTTCGAAAAATAGAGCATTTTCTCTTTCTTGACCAGGTACAGAACGGTAAAGAATTAATGGAACCTGCACTGCCAGCGCTTCACTTAATGTAATGCCGCCAGGCTTCGTAATCATCACATTTGATAGCTTCATTAAGTCGTCCATGTTATTCGTATAACCTAAAATTTTCACATGATTATTTTCTCCAAATTTACTAGTTAAGCTCATCTTTAATTTCTTGTTATGGCCACAAACGATGATAACTTGGTTGTCCTTTATTGCTAACAAGCGCTGGACGATATCGACCATATTTTTTCATTACACCATGAGCACCAGCGGCAAGAAGCGTGACAGGCATATTTTTCTTTAATCCATAGGATTCGAGCAATCGATTTTTATCATCATCACTTTCAAAACTAGACTGGATCGGTATGCCTGTAACTTTGATTTTTTCAGAAGAAATTCCTTTTCCAATCATTTCAGCTTTTAAATCATCGGAAGCGACATAATATCGTCCAATCTCCTCATGTATCCAATTATTATGCAGGCCGAAGTCTGTTAACACATTAACCATTGGAATTGGTGAACCTGCTTTCTTTAAGAATTCCGGAACAACAGTCATTGGAAATGTATTGATAATGATATCGGGATTAAATTCTTTCACTAAATTTGCTAATGTCCTTCTGCCATAGTAATTGATGAAATCTAATGGAGAGACACTTTTTTCTTTCTTTCCCGCATAATAAAAACTGCCATATAGCTTCTGTCCATAGGTAAAACTCTTAATATATAAAAATTTAGTTGCTTTTGTTAATATTGGGTGTGCTTCTAAATATAAATCGGATTCTATTACTTCATTGCAGCCATACGCAATCAAAGTTTCCTTTAATGTATTAGAAACTTTCAAATGGCCATTACCGTAGCTTCCAGTTAAAATTAAGATTTTTGAGTTTTGTATCATCAAATCACCTTTCAGAAAACTAGTATGAGTGTGTTTGCCTAATAATATCAAAATTCAGTCAATACATTGTGATTATATCATATGAATATTAAGTTAGATTAAACAAATCGTAAATTTATTATAAGAAAGGACGGAGCTCTTGAGTTTTGTGATCTACAAGCTTGTAGCGAAAGCTGAGATCGTGTTTGAAAACAAATAACTCCGCATTATATCCTGGTTTTGTCGGAAATAATAAAGAGGTTGATAAGTTAATGTTGTACGTTATGAACAATGAGAATACGGAACAGGGTTTTATCAACTCACTCCGACGTGTTATTACATCTTTGCTACTAAGATGTGTTTACCCAACTAATTCCATTTTTTAAACGCAACATCGATTCTGAATTCATTTTTATGAATATCTGCAACTACTTTCCCGCCCTGTTTGTTGATAAGCTGTCTGACAATATGCAGGCCTAATCCAAGGTGCCCAGCTGTTCGGCTGTTATCCAATCTAAATGTTCGATCAAAAATTTGATTGATTTCAGTACGATTAAACTCGGTAACATCATTTATTGCTCTTAACCAGACATATTTCTCATCTTCAATTAAGGTAATGGTTAAATAGCTTTTTGCATATCGTAACGCATTTTGAATAATATTTGTCACAATTCGGTTTGTTGCCTTCTTGTCTGCAATAATGGGTGGTAAAACAACTTCATCCACATGTATGCTTAACTGGCTTTTTTCAAAATCGTCGTAAAACAGTAGCATAGCTTCTACGACAAGTTGATCTAAAAACTGCTGTTCCATTATCAATTGCTTGTCTTCAGAGTCGATCTGGGAAAGTTCATAGAATAGATCGACCATCATTGTGAGAGTGTCAATTTTCTTTTGAATAATAGCTAGAAACTCTTTCTTTTCTACTTCAGATAAAGATCGATCAGTTAGCAATTCCGAAAATCCTTTAATTGATGTTAAGGGCGTTCTCAAATCATGAGAGATATTAGTTATTTCTTGCTTTAGTTCTTTTTCTCTTCTGTGGGTGTACTGTTGATCTTCCTTAAATAATTGAATGAGCTGATTGATTTTGGCGGCAAATCGAATTAGGCTTTTACTATGTGTATTTGTGCGAACCAATTCATTTGTACCGAAATTTTCAATGATTACTTCTAATTGGTTTGTCATCTTTTTGATATCCCAATGAAAAAGCAGAAGCATCCCGATATTAACAATTAGTAGTAACATCAAAGTAATGATTATCAACCAGCTACTCACTTCCATTCATCCCATCTCCATCAATTGATATTTTGTTTAGCGAACTTTCTTGCCCCTATTAGTAAAGAAAACACTGAAATAACGATGCCAGTAACCCAGTAATGGTAATCGAATTGAACTGCTTGGTTCAAGAAGCTCATTAGGTTTTCGTTTAATAGTGTACTTGGTGCATATTTGTAAAGCTCATTCAATCCTGAAATCGGGCGAAGTAGCATCCGTAATAGATCACCAGAAAATATAAAGATGAATAGCAACGTGATAATGATATAGACTTCACCGAACTTCAACATTTTCAGCACATGAATTATAAAAAATCCACTCATCACAATCGGGAACATGTTTATACTAGCTGTCAAGAAATACCTGACTGATTGTTCCTCACTAGCCAAAAGATTCTCTCCCAATCCAATCATTAAGAGAAGACCAACGGCACATATTGCCAGAAAGTAACTCAATGTTAGGATTAGTTTTGACCAAAAGATCGTGTTTCGAGATACACCAAAGGATACAGATTGTTTGATTAGAGACGTATCCTTGCCAGTAAGAGCCAAATTAAAGAGAAAGGCAACGATTATAATTAGTATCCCACTGCCAATTACGTTCGAATAAAAAAACAAACTCGTAGCGTAGGGGAAATTCTGATCTTGTTTCCCGGAATAGTACAAGACAGCCGCTGCTGCAGCAATTAACACTAAACAGATAACACTCGTAATATGAAGTCCTTTTTTGTGTAATAAACGATAATTTTCGCTTTTTAAATAATTAATCATTTTTCATTCCCCTCCACTAATCCTAAGAAGTACTCTTCCAAATTCAGTGCCTCCATACGAAACTCCATTACTAACACACCATTGTCGACTAAGAGGCGATTGATTTCGCCGCCCTCCTCTACATGATTTTGGATGGTTATGATATGATTAGGAAGGACTTTATACTGAATATCAGCATAGGTTTGTTCCAACAATCGTGATGTCTTTGCTGCATCATCGACTTTAAGTTGAATTTGCTTCTTGCTTTTATCGTTTAAATTCTCCTTGCTTAAATCATCGACAATTACACCATTTTTGATAAATACAAAACGTGTAGCTAGTAATTGTAGTTCAGTTAAAATATGGCTGGAAACTAAAATCGTTATTTGTTTTTCTTGATTTAACCTCAATAATAAATTACGAATCTCTATAATCCCTTCAGCGTCTAAACCATTAATTGGTTCATCTAGCACTAGACAATCTGGACTGCTTAGCAGGCAAAGGGCGATCCCTAAACGTTGCTTCATTCCCATCGAGTAATCTTTAAATCGTTTCTTCTTTTGATTTGCTAAACCAACGATTTGCAAAACCTCATAAATGCGTTTCTTTTCAATAACGCCGCGTTGAATTCGAAAATACTCTAGATTTTGAGTTGCAGTAAAATCTGGGAAGAATTCAGGTGTTTCTATCATAAAACCCATTCTTTTTTTTGAGTGAATCATCTCTTTGCCTGATTTTCCAAATAAGTGAATGTCTCCTCCAGTTGGCATTAGTTGTCCCGCAAGCACTTTAAAAAACGTCGATTTTCCAGCGCCATTCTTACCAATTAATGCACAAATTTCTCCTTTTCTTAATGAGAAATCAAGGGGTTTGATGATTTCTTCTTCTTTAAAGGTCTTTTTTAATTGATATGTTTGAATAATGGTATCCATTTTGTTGACTCCTTCACTAAATTTCTTGATATATTTAGTTTAGCTTAGGTGCCTTTAATTTCCCTTAAACAAAACATAAAGAAATCATAAAGAAATTACACCAGCATGAAGCCTACTCCCCATATTGTCTTTATATACTCATCAGAAGTGATTTCGGCCATTTTTTTGCGAAGATTTGAGACATGAACACTAATCGTATTATCATCACCTAAATAGGTACCTTTCCAGATGCTTTCATAAATCTCCCTTTTGGAAAAGGCATGCTCTGGATGACTTACAAATAAGGACAAAATATCAAATTCTGCATTCGTCAATTGCAGCTCTGTGTTATCTAAAGAGACAGATAGTTTTTCAGGTTGAATCTTAAGTCCGCGCCATACATTCTCCGCTGTTCGTGATGTAATGGTTGATTTTCGTAATTGAACTTCAACTCTGGCAAGAACCTCTTCTTGATTAAAGGGTTTGGTTATATAATCGTCTGCCCCCATTTTCAATACGTGCACTTTATTTTCTATATCAACCTTGGCTGAAATCACAATTATGGGGATGGAATTCTCTTCTCTGATCTTTTTTATTAATTCCTCTCCACTCTTACCTGGTAACATTAAGTCTAATAAGATTAAATCGAACTTATTATTTTGTAGTTGCAGGAGACCTTCAGTGCCAGAATAAGCCGCAATCGAATCCAATTCTTTTTTTGTTAAAATAACGCTTAGTAGTTTACTTATTTCTTGATCGTCTTCAATTATTAAAATCCTTTTCCCTTCATTCATAATCATCACCCGTCTTTTTCCTATTGATTATAACTAATTATAGCTTATTTTGTTTGACTAAATTAGGGAATGTTGGTGCAGGTTGGAGAGTCGAAATTCGGAATAGCTTATTTTAAACGTACATCAGGTGTCTAATTAAAATAAAATAACTCCTACTCGGATTGATAAAAAGTACTTAAACATGGTATAAATATAAAAGGAGCAGGAGCCATTTTCTGCTTTTTAATTTTGTGGTAAGGGTTTGTCCTGGTTTCCCGGAATGAGAGGATTTGAATTTGAAATGGTAGATAATTTTTGGCGTGATTTACCACGACCGTTTTTTATATTGGCACCAATGGAAGATGTGACGGATGTTGTTTTTCGTCATGTTGTAAGTGAGGCAGGTAGACCCGATGTGTTCTTTACAGAGTTTACAAACTCGGAGAGCTATTGTCACCCAGATGGGAAACAAAGTGTCCGTGGGCGTTTGACTTTTACAGAGGATGAACAACCGATTGTAGCCCATATATGGGGCGATAAGCCTGAATACTTTAGGCAAATGAGTATTGGTATGGCGGAAGAAGGATTTAAAGGGATCGATCTCAATATGGGCTGTCCTGTACCAAATGTGGCAGGGAAAGGGAAAGGTTGTGGCCTTATCCGCCGTCCGGAAGTTGCAGCAGAGCTAATACAAGCCGCAAAAGCAGGTGGATTGCCTGTAAGTGTGAAGACAAGGCTTGGTTACACGAATGTAGACGAATGGCGCGACTGGTTGACACACGTCTTGGAACAAGACATTGTTAATCTTTCCATCCATCTTCGTACGAAAAAGGAAATGAGTAAAGTAGATGCTCATTGGGAATTGATTCCGGAGATTAAGAAACTTCGTGACGAGATAGCGCCAGATACGCTTTTGACGATCAACGGGGATATTCCTGACCGTCAAACTGGCTTGGAGCTTGCCGAGAAATATGGTGTTGATGGGGTTATGATTGGGCGTGGAATTTTTCAAAATCCGTTTGCCTTTGAAATGGAGCAGAAAGATCATAGCAGTCAGGAACTGCTTGAACTTTTAAGACTGCATCTGGATCTCTTTGATAAATATTCAGCAGTAGAACCACGTGCGTTTAAGCCTCTACGTCGTTTCTTTAAAATATATGTCCGCGGGATTCGCGGTGCAGGCGAGTTAAGAAATCAATTGATGAGCACAGAGTCAACAGATGAAGTGCGTGCATTGCTCGATAAGTTTGAGGGAAAGCGTACTGAGGGTACAGGGGAAATTTAGATTTTTACCAATTCATGGTAAAAATTAAAGTGGGGCGTTTAAAGAATGTGCTTCTACAGTTAGCGTCTATATAAGCTGTTAATTGGCATGTGTGAATACGGTAATCATCCGTGTTCACGCATGCCAATTTGTATTTTAAACGTTTGTTGTAGGAAGTTATTTTATTATTCTGGGGCTATAGCCTGCTTCCTGAATAAAATTACATAAATAAATCATTAATCCATAAAATAAGCCTGAAAATTAGGAGGGATTTTGTGGATTATATAGAATATCGGGATGAAATTTATGTGAAGACAGAAGAATTTAATGGGCTTATATCGAACTACTGGAACGATTATTCCAATTTTGGTACATGGCAGTTCTGGGTAACGTTGCTGGTTTTTATTCTTCCACTGGTTCTGCTTTTCTTTGCAGTGGATCGAAGTAGAATTTTTGAAGTATTTTTCTTTGGCTTTATGGTACATATTTTATGGACTTATGCCAGTATAATTCTTGAAAGATATAATTTCATGTTTCATACATTCTTTCTCGCACCGGCACTGCCATACTCTTTGAATATAACAGTGTCCATTCTTCCTGTTGTTTTTTTACTTCTATATCAATATACAACAAAGCATAGGAAGAATTTTTACGTATATGCTATTCTGTTAAGTGCAGTGTTTGCATTTGGTTTTGCAACACTGGAAGAATGGATGGGCTTATTGGAGCTTCATAAGGGAACTAATAATTTCCACATTTTTCTTGTCGATCTTGCAGTAGTCTTTATATCCTACTGGGTTACATTGTTTATAAAAAGTTTAAAAGATAACAATGTCAAATGAAAACGCAACCTTACCTACTCAAATGCCATTATAAATAAAAAAAGCCGTCTAAATTTAGATGAATTTTTATTTATAATGGCAAGTTTACCTTGAAATTTTAAGATGTTTCTAATATATGGCAAGATAACTATGTGATATTATGTACTTAAAGGAAAAGCATAGTGAAACTTCAATTTTTTCTAATTCGTATATAAGGTATAAAGGTAAATATATCTAATTATTTATCAGAACATTAAAATTAATAGGGCTTCCACTATGCTGCAGATTTTATTCCCATGCTATCTATAGTTTCTTTAGTTATATGGATTGTGGTGACCCGAAAACTTGCAAAATCTTTTTAAAAGAAGAACGGACAAAAAATAGTAACTTTAATGTCTGCGAGTGCCTTATGTACTTCGTGAAAGATTCAGATTATATTGCTGAATTTAAAGGCGATATTATCAGTATTATCATTCTAATTATAAATTTAGCAAGGCTATAAAGAAACCAGATGATAAAACTATTGAAAAATTGAATTTATAATTATGAAATCATTTATCAGGAATCTAAAGGAGGGAATTAAATGAGTAATACTACAAGAGACATTTATAATAAACTAGCTCATACCTATCAGAACGATATTGATGAAGGGAGTCCTTATAACGCTTATTATGAACGTCCAGCTATGTTAGCGGCTTTACCCACCGAGTTAAATGGAAAAAAAGTTCTTGATGCTGGTTGTTCGGCTGGATGGTATGCTTCGCAATTATTGCAGCAAGGAGCGGAAGTTACTGGTATAGATGTAAGTCCTGAAATGGTAAAGGCAGCAAAGCATCGTTTAGGGGAAGAGGCTACATTCCTTTGTCAAGATCTTCAAGAACCCCTTCCGTTTAAAAATGATTCCTTTGATGTGATTATAAGCTCACTTACACTTCATTATCTAAAGGATTGGACTTACACATTTCACGAATTCAACCGCATTCTAAAAGCAGAAGGAACTTTTTTATTTTCGCTTCATCATCCTTTTATGGATTATACAAGATTCGATTGTGAGGATTACTTTAAAACACAATACTTATCAGAAACTTGGCACAAACCTAATATTACAATTGATGTTAGCTTCTACAGAAGACCCATGCAAAGCATCGTAAATGAAACAACTGCTTTTTTCAACCTCGATAAACTAATTGAACCTAAACCGCAAAAAAAGATGAAAGAAGTAAAAGAAAAATCGTACTACTATCTAATGACCAGCCCTCATTTCCTAATAATAAAAGCTACGTCCAAAAAATAAATCTAACTATAAGATTGGGTATCTGATATTCTGCAAATGGGTGTTTTAGTGAAAGAAAGTTGTAGGTTATTGAGTTGTTCTTCAAAATTTAATAACAGGGATGAAAATGTGAGCAAAAATAGATTGATGATGAAACATGGACATAGGTAATACGGATGCAAGCATTAAACAAGTTGTTCATCAAAACGAATGGAGAACATTTCCATCCTAAAGTGAAGGGTGCACTTTAGGATGGTGCTTTTCATTAAAGGTTGCCGTTGAATACCTGTCCATGATCGTTCACATCAATGATTTTCAGAAGGTTGTCATGTTTTACGAAAATGGTTTTAAAGTGCTTTTTTCCCTCGTCGTCAACAAGGAACATGATGCGATTTCCTGGATTGTCAGTAACCAGATGAAAAGACAAATCTTCTGCGTTTACCTGATCAATAATGGTGTCGTACTCTTCAAGTGAAGTAACATTAGCTGATTCAATCGAATAGTTACTATCATCAAAAGAGCGTTTCTGTCCAGCTACTTCCTGTTTTTCTTCTTCTACAGTATTTTCAATTTCCTGCCCTACAATTTTCCCTGTTGTTGCATCAATGTTAAATTCATACTCGTTTACGCTGCTTTCGATTTGAACTGCATAATAATTTTCATCCTCTTCGAAGGAAAGGTCCACTTCCTGCACGAATCCTTCCACTTTTTCGAATACTGTCTGGATGGCTTGTTCTGCGGTAAATGCTTGATTATCCTTGATGTTATTGTCATCCGATGCCCCCACAACAGCGGCACCACCCAAAATGACTGTTGCTGCTGCTGTTCCAATCAAAAGATTTCTTTTCAAAATACTTCCTCCTTTATTTGTTTTACGCATTAATATTAACTTTTAAAAGTAAGAGAAGAATGATAAGAATATTAGAATTTGATTAGAATTGGAAAGAATACCAAGAATGTATTTTAAATAAAGAGTGCATGAAGATCGTGAGAAGTATTCCTAAGATGAATGACAGATGATAATTCATCTGTCATTCACGAATACCTTTAATCAATTTTTTTAAAGATAGAGCGTGATTATGAAAAATGAAACCTATCAAGTTTCTGAACGGAACGTTTTTCCTACTTCTCTTCCTAATTCAAAGTAATGCCTAAAATTATAAATTAGAGGACTCCATTTTGATGGATTGATATAATTTTCATTTTGTATAATACTTTCATTAGCATGGAAATGTAATACTTGTGTTTCAACAATAGCAAACAATGAATTATATTCAGGGATGCGAATATTTTTAACTGCTGCTTCAATTTGAATCGGACATTCTTCAATACGAGTAGGTAAAACAGTTTTTGATTTTAAAGGTGTTAACTCTGCTGATACGTATTTATCCTTTTTATAAGTGAATCCAATCTCTTTCTTATAAGATGGTACATTCTTTTTACCAGTGTAAGAAGAGATTTTTTCAATGTTTTCCCAATGGTTTGGGCTGGGTAAATTGATGACACACTCTTTATGTCTATCTAAGTTTTCTATCGCTTTTCCTTCAAGCCCTATTCCGAGAACAATGCAGTCACCTAATGCCCAAGAAGAAGACATTGGGCTAATGTTCGTTGTTCCATCTTCATTTAACGTGTTAAGAAGCAGTGTTGGTGTCCCATAATACATAATGTTAGGTTTTATTTCTTTAAAACTATCCGTATCCTTTTCTTTAATAATCAAGTGTTTTCTTCCTCCTTTAAATTTAGCTCACAATTGGATTATAATAGAATAACATTTCCACTATCATCGAAATATGAATGCGAGGAGAATAAAAGTGAATCCGAATATCTCAAAAATAGCTTCGCTAATATCTGATCCAACTCGCTCTTCTATTCTGCTTAGTCTTATGGATGGAAGAATACATCCTGCTAGTGAACTGGCTTATACTGCAAAAGTAAAACCTCAAACAGCTAGTTTTCACCTGCAAAAAATGCTTGAAGCAAATCTTGTTAGTGTGGAAAGGCATGGAAGACATCGTTATTATAAGTTGACTAGCAGTGACGCAGCAAAAGTGATTGAGCAGATGTTAATTATCTCACCGAACTCTCCTGTAACCTCATTAAGGGATTCAAGAGAAAAAAGTGCTATACATTTCGCTAGAACTTGTTACGATCATTTAGCTGGTTATATTGGTGTGCAAATTACAAATTCTTTAATAGAACAAGGTTTTATAAAAAAGGTAGATATGAATTATGAGGTAACATCAGAAGGCTTCCAATTTTTTCAGGAGTTTGGAATTGATTTAGAAGAACAAAAGAAAAAGCGTAGAGCATATGCCCGGTGTTGTCTAGATTGGAGTGAGCGTGAGCATCATATTGCGGGAGCTCTGGGTAATGCGTTGCTACTAAAGATGCTCGAATTAAATTGGATAACACGTATGCCTAAAATACGTGCTATTAAAGTAACGCCAAGCGGAAAGGTTGAATTAGAGAAACATTTTAAAATGCAATTATGAAGATGATCTATAACCTTTTGAAGAAATAGGAATGGAGGTAATTTATAATAGATTCTAAGTTATGTCTTCATACTAATAAAAGAGAAAAAGGAGTGAAATGCTATCGAATTGCGACATTTAGAATATTTTTTAATGATTTGTAAAGAACTGCATTTTACAAGAGCAGCTGGAAAATTAGGAATTTCCCAACCAACTTTAAGCCATCAAATTAAGATGCTAGAACAAGAGGTAGGATATCCACTATTTAACCGTGTTGGCAAGAAAATTGAGCTTACAAAGGTTGGGGAGATTGTACAACAAGAAGCATTGAATATTAAAGGTTCGCTGCAAAGCATGTCGTCTCAAATTGAAGCATTTACGAAAGTGGAAATCGGAGAATTGAAAATTGCTGTGTTACCAGGAGAAATAACCGATTTGGTATCAACTTTGTGCATTCAATTTAACCAGCTATATCCGAACATTAATGTGTCCATCCTAACAACTGATCAGGTGGAAAAGGCCGTTCTAGAAAATCGAGCTGATTTTGGTATTAGTTTTCAACTTAATCAATGTGATAGGTTGCAAGTGACGAAGCTGTATGATGAAGAATTTTACCTGATTAGTAATCAGCGCAATGAAGAGGATCGGGTTTCATTTTCCACAGTTTCAGAATTGCCTCTGATTTTATTTCCAAATATGCATCAATGCAGAAAAATACTTGATATAGCGAGTAAGGAAGTTGACAAACAATTACATCCTATTGTGGAAACATCTAGTATTCAATCTATCTTGAATTTAGTCCGAAGTGGTGTTGGCCGTAGTGTTGTTTCACGTACATTATATGATTTTTATGACACAGGGGATTTATTTTTTCAGCATATTGAGAAACCGGTTTTGACAAAGGAAGTTTATCTCGTGATGAAAAAGAATTGTTTTATTAATTATGCAGCACGTAAATATATTACGTTATTAGTACGTGAAATCGAAAAACTGCATTTTCCCACAGAGAAAGATGCGGTTACTTCTATACAGAGCTCTGTACTATAGTTTTTATCTATCATTATGATAGATATGATGTAATAGACAAATGATGAAGTCCTCTTTACAATGAAGACAACTCATGGAATGAGAAATTATATTGTAAAGGGGTTTTAATCATGCAACAAACAATAGCAGGTATCAAAATTCCAGATTCCAGGTTGGCAAAAGATGCAGCCGATATATTACGTGAGTATGGGAATGACCTATTGTGGAATCATTCCAATCGTGTATTCTTATTTGGTGCAGTAAACGGGGAAAAAGCGAAGCAGAATTATGATTTAGAGTTATTATACATTAGTGCTTTATTCCATGATTTAGGCTTGACTAAAAAATACAGTAGTGCAGATTTACGGTTTGAAGTAGATGGTGCAAATGCAGCAAGAAGTTTCCTCCAGCAGTATAAAATTCCAAATGATTCGATTCAGCTTGTATGGGATGCGATTGCTTTGCACACGACACCCGGAGTTGCTGAGCATAAAGAATCTGAAGTTGCATTGCTCTTTCATGGCGTTGGTTTAGATGTTATGGGTGATGGCTTTGAACAGTTCCCGGAAGACTTGCGTGAAGATATTATAAAAGCGTTCCCTCGTAACAATTTCAAAAAGGAAATTATTCCAGCGTTTTATGATGGATTTAAACATAAACCCGAAACAACTTTCGGCAATATGAAAGAAGATGTTGTTCAATATTTTAGACCCGAATATAAAAATAAGAATTTCTGTCAATGCATTTTACATTCCCCGTGGTCAGAATAAGCAATTGAATTGACAGGAGGTTAACGATAATCTACTTAAAAGTCGGTTTCCACTATCAATTCGATTATACTATTAATAAAGAATAATCAATAGTAGGGGCAGATTCGATAAGAATTTACCCCACTCCTTTAATGTAATCCTTCAATCCATTGTGCAATAAGTGTCTCAAGCTTTCTTTTTCCAACCTCTTTTCCTACTGCTCTCTATTAAGAAACACGCTTTATATTTCAGTAGAGTGATGAAACAAAATCTATTGATAACTCTCTGCAACATGCCAGCCCCAACTGTTAAATAATCAGCTAGAGGGAGTTCCATATAGGAACTATCTGAATGAATTTACTAGGTAGTACATTGAAAAATGATATACTGAAAATAGTTAACAAAAACTTTGTGATCAAATTCACTTAAACTATAAGGGCGGTTTATTGGGAAAAAATAGATTAGATGACTAATTTCCCTTATTAAAGAAAATAGAGATGTATATGAGAAGGGAATGTTTTAATGAAGAAATTCTATTTTATCCTCTTGGCTGCAGCTGCTATCATGATTGTTTTAGTTTTTAGCAATATATTTGATAAGCAAGATCAAGCTATTTACGTTGCTAAAAATGGGGATGATCAAAATGCTGGTACAAAATCAAAACCATTTCGCACACTAAAAAAAGCAGCGTCAGAAGCAATTGCGGGGACTACCGTCCACATACGAGAAGGAAAGTATAATGAAAAGCTTCTTGTTAAACATAGTGGCACCAAATCAGAACCAATTACTTTTAAATCCTACAACAATGAGAAGGTTGTTCTTAGTGGGATAGATCTAAAGGATGCTGAAGGGGATACATCCTTAGTTACGATAAATAGTAAAAACTACGTGACGATTAGTGGACTAATTATCCAGGATTTATCTACTGATTTGGCAGATGAAACAGTGATGGGGATTTATGTAACAGGATCTAGCAACCATATTACATTAGAAAATAACAATGTGCAGCGGATTGAAACCAATGCAGATGATGGGAATGGCCATGGGATCGCTATATACGGAACAGATCCAATGAAGGATATAAATATTTTGAATAACACGATAGAAGATTTAAAACTCGGTTCAAGTGAATCTCTTGTTCTAAATGGAAATATTGACGGTTTTAAAGTGGAAAATAACATAGTTCGCAGGAGTGATAATATTGGGATTGACCTGATTGGTTATGAAGGCGTCTCTAATGATAGAAAGATGGACTACGTGCGCAATGGAGTAGTAAAAAATAATCAAGTTTATGAAATATCCTCTTACGGCAATCCGTCTTATGGGGAAGATTACTCTGCTGGCGGAATTTATGTAGATGGTGGAAAGAATATAATCATTGAAAAGAATACGATTTATAAAAGTGATATTGGAATTGAAGCAACCTCTGAGCATGCTAAAAAATACGCTGATAACATTAAGATAATGAACAATATTATTTACGACAACTTTTACACTGGGATATCGATTGGTGGGTATGATGAAAATCGGGGTGGTACAATAAATTCTACTATCTCAAAAAATATTCTTTATCGAAATGACACGAAGGGGCTGGGTGGGGGACAGCTTTTATTACAACATGATACAAAAAACAATGTAATAGAAAGAAATATATTAACCGCTGGGCCATCACGGATTTTTATTGCCAACGATTTTATAACAAATCAAGAGAATAAACTGCAAAAGAATGTATTTCATAAAGAGAAAGAAGAAAAGGGTATTTGGATATGGAAAGAGGAAGCATATACATCTTTTCCTAAATTCAAAAAGGCTTCAAAAAGTGATGAGCAATCCATTTATTTAGATCCAAGATATCAAAATGCAAACAAATATGATTTTAGGCTGAAAAAAGATTCACCCGCAAGAAAAATTGTAGACTAATTTTGTATTCTAATAATCTAGCTCTTTTAGATTTTAAAACGGCGATTACTACATATAGGCTTTGTTATTATTTTTCATTGTTTTTCCTAGATGTATATAAATGTTAAATCATCCTCTTTATTTTGTTTTAAATTTAAGATAACGGGTAGAGGGCTATGTAAAACAAAAATTAAAGGAGGAGATCGAATGAGAAAAGCGAAACGAGTTGTTGTAACTTCTGCATTAGGGATAGCCGTGTTAGCGACGCCATTAGCTCTGCCGACTTTAGGGGGTTCTACAGGTTCCGCAGAGGCAGCAGAGGTCAGTGGAGAAATAACTGTTGATCCTGTGGCTATTGGACAAGCTATTGAAGATGCTAAGAAATCAGCTGACAATAGAAGTGGCTTTGTAAAGGGAGCGATGGAAAAAGCATTCTTTGAAGCAGGCCAGCAATATAATGTAATGGTGATGAATTTGAGTCAAGGTTATAATTCCAATCAATTGCAAGGTGTACACTTCTTTGATACGGTAAATTACGATGGCATTACATTCGGAGTCTGGGTGTTTGAAGAAGGAACATTCATTAACGAAGGTGATGGAGGTTACGATAATTGGGCCTTCAGAGGTTGGTTTGAACGAACTGGAGACGACGAGAAAACGGTCAATTTTCATAGACCTTAAATACAAATAGAATTGAAGATGAATATGGAGTAGTGTCGGGAAAATGCAGGTTTACAAAGTTAAGGAAATCCAAATAACAAAAGCCAGATTTCTCGCACTGAGAAATTTGGCTTTTGTTACTTTAAAGTACTACCCTTCACCAAATGAAACACATTTTTGAAATATAAAGTAGGATTCCAATTAATGATAATTTAAAAATCAATATTATGTTAATATGGAACTGGACTGATTAAAAAAGGAAGGCAATGCACAATGGAATTCAATTTTGGTGATTTTGCTATCGTTCTCCCACCTTTACACATTACGATTATCGCAATAATTATTATTTTCTTTTTAGTAAGGTGGAGCAGGCAATTAGAAACAAGGCGTTTTACGGTCTTCTTTTATTTTTTGATTAGCACTTACATTGTTCCAATCTTTTCTCGCAGTACAGAAGAAGGTGTTTTTGAGTTATGGATTCCCTTGGGGTTTATAGTCGTTTTCTTTTACTTGTTTCGCAACAAAAGAAACCATCCGTCTAAAATAAAGGCAAGTCTTTTAGGGTTTTCCATAGCATTATATCAGTTAATTCTTCAATATATCGGGTAGTTTTTAATTCTACTAACAGGTAACTATTACATATTACACAGAGCTATTTTAAGAATTTGGAGTGATATGATGGCACGATATTATATTGCAGTGACATATGATGTTTGCGAACATGATAATCTATATCAAGATATGAACGAATATCCTTTAGATTTGTCCATTGATATAGATAAGCAAATAAAGGAATTTGCAAATGTGGATGTAGCTCCCTTAATAAAGATTTATGAATCAGATACATGTGACCTTAAAGAGTTAAGATTCTACAGAGAGTATAAATTCAAAGAATATGAATGTAGTTGTAAACAGTAGCTTTTTATTAGGATAAGAATGGATAGAACGGGATCATCAATCGATGGTCTCTTCTTTCTGGTAAATTTCAGAAATTTGCAATTAAAATGTTGTTTATTATGATATTATTTTTTTATAGATATGAACGGAGCGGGACTGTTTAAGAAGAATTTTAAAATGGAAAGAAGGTTTTGAGATTGGCAATTATCTCTGAAAGACTGGTATTTCGTCCCTATAATGATGGTGATTTTGAATTTCTTATGTCCTTGCTGTCGGATCCTGAAGTAGTCAGATACATTGGAAACGGAAAAACAAGGGATAGAAACGGTGGTAAGGACTTTTTAAATTGGATTTATAATACATATGAATTTTGTGAAGATATGGGTTTAATGGTTTTAGTTAATAAAGAAGATAATACTTTAATTGGACATGCGGGTTTAGTTCCACAAACAATTGATGGTAATAAGGAAATCGAAATTGGTTATTGGATATCTCGTAAATATTGGGGAAAAGGATACGCAACAGAATCAGCTAAGGCATTATTAAAATATGGAAATAAACAATTTGACAGACAACGATTTATCGCATTGATTCAACCTAATAATTTTACTTCTCAAAAAGTAGCAATAAAACTAGGAATGGAAATAGATAAAAAAATTATATTAGGTGGGAAAGATGTAAATGTATATGCTACCAAGTAGGCAATGTTTGTTTACTATTAGTGTAATAACAGGGGTGCAGCTTGTTAAACACTATAATGAGAAATAAGGATTAATGATGTAAGAACTTCTTAACCCTTTTTCAAGGCGTTGTAAAATAAATTCCTATTAGTGTTAGGGATTGGGTTACTAAATATAAAGTATAATATTCATCCATAAGAAGAAATCTACTCTCTATAATAATTATATATTGAATAGCAAATACCCATGACTAAATTTAGAGGAATTATTGCTCTTTTTATAGAAATGAAATCATTAGGTATTAAACTATCTTGTAGATATAAAGAATAAAGGAGATAAAATAATGCTATCAGAAAAAGTCCATATTGCTGTGCCAACAGCTTTTTTTGAAGATGAATCTGTAAATATTCAAGGGACAATCAGCCATATAAGAGACCTGTTTAAAAAAGGAGTAAAATCTGTTCTTGTCTCTGGTAGTACTGGAGAACAGCATAGTCTTAGCCTCCAAGAGAAAATTGAAATAATAAATGCTTTAGAACTGGAAGAAGAACTTATTGGTAATATGGAAATTATATTTGGAGTGGCTTCAATTAGACAGAAAGAGGCAGAGGAATTAGCTGAGAAGATTCGTCATACAAAAATATCTGGTATCATGCTTGGGTATCCGCCGTATGTTTTACCTACACAAGAAGAAGCATGCGTTTATGCAAAGAGGATTATACACCTTAGTAATAAACCTGCAATTTTATATAACAATCCAAAAAGGACTGGATTTGATTTATCAGAAAAAAGTATTATTCAATTAAGTAAGGTAGACTTAGTGATTGGCATAAAAGATGCTGGCAATAAAGAAAAAGTTGAACGAATAAAAAATGGTATCCATAGAAATGATTTTTATTTTTATGCTGGTGGAGAAGTGGATGTAGAAGAAAAAGTATTACATGGATATGATCGTCTTTCTTCTATTGCTGGGAATGTTTCCCCGGCAGAAATTAGTCAATGGTTTCAAAAACTGCTCATGAAGCAAAAAGTAAGCAAACAAGAAAGCGATACAATAGAA
This sequence comes from Oceanobacillus sp. FSL K6-0127, assembly GCF_037983385.1. NCBI lineage: Bacteria > Bacillati > Bacillota > Bacilli > Caryophanales > Bacillaceae > Oceanobacillus > Oceanobacillus sp. FSL K6-0127. The sequence continues at coordinate 1,593,468 of NZ_CP150287.1, forward strand.
AATATAATGGAACAAGTTTTTCAAGGAAATGCTATTGTAAATCTGAAGAAAATAATAAATCATAAAGGTATTCCAATAGGGATTTGCAGGAGCCCAATAGGAAATATTTATTAGATGGGAATAAGGAGCTGCAGCAGCTGTTTCGGAAATTCTTAAGAGTACGGTAAATAATCCAAAAGAGATGTTTGCTCTATGCTTGCATCTCTATTTAGGTACTCATATATTTCTAAATTTTCTTTCCCAAACTCCTCTATTAATTTAGTCATATTTTTTATTTAATACTCTACCTATGAACATAAATAGACGAATAAAAACTACAGTTAAGATACATTTAAAAAGTCTATCTCCCCAATTTATCGGCTGATCTTTTAAATAGTCTATAAAACCTGCTAATCCCAATATAAATAAAACACCAAAAATAAAGAGTAAAATTTCTTTTAAAATGATATTTGCCTTTAACATGAAGTTCAACTCCAATTGTAATAAAAATTCTTCTTAGTCTGTTTAGTTTAAACTATCTTTTTCTAGAATTATAGGGTTGGATTACAATTTTTAAGATGCTATAATAGATATAATTTTGTTGTAAATACAACAATTATAAGATAAAATCAGTACATACAATTTATTGCATTTGCAACCAAAAGAGAAGGAGCGTATTATGAAAGAAATTCTTAGAGAAATTGGAATGATAGCAAGAGCGTTAGATTCTATAAGCAATATTGAATTTAAAGAATATGAGCTAACAAAAGGACAATATTTGTATCTTGTACGAATATGTGAAAATCCAGGAATCATCCAAGAAAAGTTAGCCGAAATGATAAAAGTAGATCGAACATCGGCAGCTCGTGCTATAAAAAAACTTGAACTAAATGGCTTTATTCAAAAGGAAAAAGATAATCATAACAAAAAAATTAAAAGGCTTTTCCCAACCGAGAAAGGGATTAACATTTATCCTTTTATTAAAAGAGAAAATGAATATTCAAATAGCATTGCATTAGAGGGACTATCCGAAAGTGAAACAGATACCATGTTCAATTTACTTCAAAGAGTTAGAAAGAATATAGAAAAAGACTGGGAACTTGTAAAAAAGGGAAACAAGCGGAACTATTGATTTATGAAGGGAGACATAAAAAGTGACTATAAGTTTTACAAAATGCACCCCTGAAGAGTTACATACACTTCAAGAGATTAGTTATGAAACATTTAATGACACATTTAAACATCAAAATTCACCTGAAAATATGAAATCCTATTTGGATAGTGCATTTAGCATAAAACAATTAGAGAAAGAATTATCCAATACTGATTCAGAATTCTTTTTCGTTTATTATAATAATAAAATCGCTGGTTATTTAAAGGTCAATACCGATGAGGGACAATCTGAAGAGATGGGTGATGCATCTTTTGAAATTGAGCGAATTTATATAAAGAAAGAATTCCAAAAGCATGGTCTTGGTAAATATCTATTAAATAAAGCTACCGAGATTGCTATGGAACGCAATAAAAATAAAATCTGGCTAGGTGTATGGGAAAAAAATGAAAATGCCCTTGCTTTTTATAAGAGAATGGGGTTCGTTCAAACTGGAGCACACTCTTTTTATATGGGTGATGAGGAACAGGTAGACTTTATAATGGCAAAAAAGCTTCAATAAAGTTAATGACCATACTATAGAAATAATGAAAACCAAAAAAGGAGAGTGAGCCCTTATCTCCTTTTTTTTATTAGTTTGATAATGCATTTCATAATTTATTCAACGTGATAATGATCCCCCTTAAATTCCTTAATCCCTATTTTCCTTAATGAGTTGTGAAAGTTTTATTAGCCCTTTTTCAAGTTGCTTAGGTGTCGCATACGAATAGGAGATTCGAATATGAGAAGAATCATTCCGATCATAGATATTGCCTGGATTTAGTAATATACCTTCCTTCAAAGCCTTCTTAAACAATTTATCCATAGGTCCTTTCACATTTAATTTGAGCCAAATATAAAAACCACCTTCTGGATTATTCCAGGTTGCAACCTCTGAAAAATATTTATCGAGAATATGAAGTGTTAAATCTCTGCGGACTTTCAACTCTTTTCTTATATGAATAATATGTTTATCATACAAGCCGCTTGCAAGCCATTCGGCAACAGCAAATTGCGATAATGAACTAGATCCATAATCGGTTTGCATTTTAATATCAGACAAGCGGTCTATTACTGGTTCTGGTCCGACAAGCCAGCCAATTCGTAAACCAGGACTCAATGTTTTGGACATGCTCCCCATGTATAAAACAAGTCCTTGTTTATCCTGCGCTTTTAGTGGCTTTGGTATAGGTTGCTCAAACCAAATATCGCCATAAACATCATCTTCCAGAATCGGTAGCCTTTCTTTACTACAAACATCCAAAAGTTGTTTTCTTCTATTATTAGACATTAAAATGCCTGTAGGGTTGTGAAAAGAGGGAATGGTATAAAACAACGTACCATTATGTTGTCGTTTTAATCTTCCTAATAAATCTGTTTTAACACCTTCATTATCCATTGGAATTTCGAATAAATTCATTCCAGCAGATTGAAATACATTGACAGATGTTAAATAAGATGGTGTTTCATGAAAAATGGTAGAACCTTTATGTAATAGACCTAGAGAGACTAACTGTAACGCTTGTAGTCCACCAGAAACAATTAAAACAGATGGTGGAGTTACTTCAATACCTTTTGTTTTCAAATGGTTGCAGATCGTTTCTCGCAAATACAGCGTTCCTTTTGGTTCTGTATAGCCAAGCGAAAGAGCTTGTTCTGTTTTTCTATGAAAGATACTTTTCATCTGCTTAGATGGCATTAGTTCAGGTGATAGTTCACCTGTTCCGAGACGAATAATATCGGATCTGATTTCTGCTTTATTGATATCTTGTATAATTGATTGATTTGGTTGATGTGTACCTGATTTTACATAATTTCTCCAATCAGGTGGTGAAGTAGAGGAAATGATACTCCACGTATTATTAATCACTACGGTCCCTCTACCCACTTTTGATTCAATTAACCCATCAGCAGCCAATTCGTCAAGAGCGGTAACAATGGTACTTCGGTTCACTTTAAACTCATGAGCTAATCTTCTTTGTGGAGGGATTTTTGTACCTAATGTCCACTCACCATTCATAATTTTCTTTTTCATAAATTCGTATATTTGTTGATATAAAGGAATTTTTGAAGATTCGTTTGGTTTCCATTCAAGGTTATACATATCCATATGCGCTCCTGTTTTTCTTTTATTATAACTGATTGGTTGGTGTTACTTCCAACCAATTGGTTGGAGACTTTAATTTATTCTTTCTTTAAAATGTTTTCATAGACAGAAGGAGGAAAAGTGATGATTGAAGCGTTTATTCATGGAGCAGCATTAGCTTTAGGTTTAATTTTACCTCTTGGGGTACAAAATGTATTTATTTTTAATCAAGGAGCTACACACGAAAGATTTCTAAGAACAATACCAGCCATTTTAACAGCGGCTATTTGTGATACGATTTTAATAATTTTAGCAGTTGCAGGTGTATCGATAATTGTGTTTCGTTTTGAGTGGCTAACGAATCTGATATTTATAATTGGATTTTTCTTTCTAGTTTATATGGGGTGGTCTATATTAAAAAACGATATTGAAAAAGGAGAAAAACAAAACAAGCATGTATATTTTACTACGAAGCGCCAGATTACATTTGCAGCCTCCGTTTCGTTGCTTAATCCCCATGCTATTATTGATATTATAGCAGTGATTGGACCCAATTCATTGACATATAACGGATATAATTTAGTGGTTTTTACTGTATCTTGTATTGGTGTTTCTTGGATTTGGTTCTTCGGATTGGCAACTGCAGGGAGACTTTTTGGAAAGGTTGATTCAACTGGCAAATTGGTGAAGCGATTCAATCAAGTATCAGCATTTATTATATGGGGGATGGCTGTTTATATTGGGATTAAAGTTATAGGTGGGTAGTAGCGATTACCATAATTAAAATCATCGATTCCGTATATTTATTAATCAAATTGGAAATTACTTATATCTAAATTGATTAATAAAGGATCGATGGTATACAATGTCTAGTCATAATTATAAAAAGGCGATATTGTACTCTCAAAGAATTATGGAAGAAAATTGTAATGTTGCTGAAATAGAGGATGATATTATAAAGCACTTGCATGAAAAAAATTTTGAAGTAGTTAAGAAATTTTCAGACCTTGGCTATCAAAACCTTATGCGTACTGGCTTAAATGAATTAATTAAATATCTTATGAATACGGATCAAACTATTGATTTAGTTGCATTTTATTCATTCGATTATCTAGGAAGAGATAAAGCGAGACTTAACTATGTAATGCCAAGAATAAAAAAGTATGTAACACGGGTAATGTTAATCGAAAACCAACCTAGTTTGTATCGTAATAGCAAACTGAAACTTCAGTTCAATCAAGATATATGGAAAAAGATTATATAGCCGATTGCCTTGCCAGATTAGGTGGTAAGGCAATTTTTGTGGTTTCAGGACAGCAAAATGGATGTATTTGAAGTCTTAATTTGAGATTAATTTTCAAATAATTATGATAAAATAAGCGTAAGGTTCTTACAGAATTATTTTAAAAGAAAACGAAAGTAAATATAGAAGTGAGATTTTTAGAGTCATAGTATGTGTAATTAAATATAATTAAATAGTCGGAGGAGTGAATAGATTTGTTTGAAACGGAGAGATGTTGTATGAATGTCTTTAAGAAAACAGATCATGCCGATGTGAAAAAACTATTTTTGAATGAGGATGTAAGAAAATACCTCGGTGGTATACGCGATGAAGTATCAATCTCAGGGGCGTTAAATAGTATGCTGAATCCTCCTGACAATGCTTTTTACTGGGTGGTTAGAGAAAAACAAAAAGATAAATTTATTGGCTTAGTTTCTTTAGGTTTGCATCATGATGGTATATTTCATGAAGTTTCATATCAACTATTGCCAAATTGGTGGGGGAAAGGATATGGGAAAGAAGCAGTACAATTGATTATTCGTTTCGCACTAAATGATTTAAAACTAAAAAAGATAGTTGCTGAAACACAAACAGCTAATAAAAGTTCTTGCAAGCTCTTAGAAAAATTAGGAATGCAATTAGAATACAAGGTTATCAGGTTTGGTGCTGAACAAGCAGTTTACTCGATAAAATCATCTTAGAAATTTGTCTCTAAACAACAATATAGAATTATCATGAATCCTTAGGAGGTCATCATGAAGTTTTATATTTTTAATAAAGATAGTGGTAAAAAGGTTCCAAAATCTAATTCAGATTTTATTATGTCTCGTATTATTCAAACAGATAAGATAACTAACATTGGATGTATGCACTTAGATAGAAAAGGTATTTATTGTGGGCTATCATCAAGCGGTAGTGCTTCGACTACTTTTAAATGGAGAGGGTAATGTCCTTAATGAAGTAGATGAGTATTTTAAGTCTTTAAAGAAATAGGATATCTTTATAGTTTATAGGCTTAGCTTCATTAGGTTCACATCATGAAGGTGTTTTTTTGCAGAGGAGGTGTTCTAATATTGCTTAAACAAAACCTAATAAAAGCATTTCTATACCTGACTACAAAGCTAGCAGGTGCTGGATTTTTATATCTCGTAATGTCTGGTTATCTATTAATTTCAACTGGTTTTGATTTGTATGAGTTTGTTGAAGAAATATCTCATGGATTTCTATGGTTCGTTGTTTACGTGTACGGCATTTTGTGTTCCATAATTATTGATTTACTTACATATAAGATTTCCAAGAAACACTTTTCTGTAAAAATCTTGCTCTATGTCGTTGCAGGTTATGCTTTTTTCATCGTACGTGAGATAAATGTCATAATGCTCATTGCTGGAACAGTCGGAGCGTTGTGCTCAATCATATTTTATGTTGGGGCTTATAATTCTTTCCGTTTTCAATCGTTTAAATATGCAGTGATCATAGCGCCTTTATTTGTTACCATGCTAATGAATTTTGACTTTACGGAAAAGGAACAGTGGGTTGAGGTAAGAAGTGATCATACATATATAGCAACATTTGAATATTTTAATGGAAAACATGAAATACCATTTCATGTAAAGGAAGGTCAAGCCATTACCGTTTTTCATGATTTTAAAAATACAAATGGGGGTGGACATGGATTTCATTTCCTGAGTGGGAAAAATAATGTAATCGGAATGACAGAAGTTAGTGAGAAGAAGGTGAAATTAGAGGTTCAGGATTCTGGTGTTTACAGTATGGTTGTAACGGGGGATGATGTCAAAGGAAGCTTTCTCGTAACTTGGGAAATAGATGAAGATGGTTAATAATAAATAGACGTAGCGATAGTAGTGGATGAAATAAACCAGAAAAAGGGCTGCTATAATGAAAATAACATTTCGTTTGAGGTCCATTACTTTTTAGTGAGAATTGTTGGCGGGAAAAGAAAAATCCAAGATCCAGATAATTTAATTTATGATATTGCTTGGAAAAACATAGATGATTTAAAGAAAATCGATTTATCTTTTCCTGAGGATAGAGGTTTCTTGATAAGCTATATGAAAAACGACCCATATTAAGCTAGAAAAGTTACTAACAGAGCAACTATTGTACCTAGTTAGGAAAGAGGTTAAAGGCAAGATGATATCATTAAGAAATGTGCGAACGACAGATTTAGAGCAGCTGTTACAGATTGAGAATGAAGGCTTTTCAAAAGAAGAGGCTGCTACAAAAGAAGCATTTATCGAGAGGATTCAACTGATACCCGATACGTTTATTGTGGCGGAAAGAGAAGGAGAGCTACTTGGTTATATTAATGGTCCGATTATTCACCAACCGTATATAACCGATGACCTTTTTGAGCAAATTAAGGAAAATCAGACAAAAGGCGGTTATCAGAGTATCTTAGGATTAGCGGTGTCCAAACATGCAAGGAATCAAGGAATAGCAAAGATATTAATGGAGAAAATGGAAGAGGTTGTAAAAGAAAATGATAGGGAGGGAATCACATTAACCTGCAAACAGGAATTAGTTTCTTTTTATGAAAAACTTGGATTTGCTAACCATGGTGTTTCGGAATCAAAGCATGGTGGAGTGCGGTGGTATAACTTGGTCAAATTAAAAGAAAATATGAATTAAATCTTTTCTGAGCAGTGTATTAGGAGACTTAGGAGGGCTTAAATTGAAAGATACAGCAGATACGTCAGAGTTTGAAGATACGTTAAATGCGGTGGATAATCTAACAGAGGAAGATGCCAAAGCATTTTTGAAATTAATATATGCTAATATAGATATTTTCAAAAATGGAAATGGAAACTATACAATTGAAAAACTAATAGAAGAAATCTCGTCTTTTTACAGTCAAAAGATAATAAGGACAGTTGAATTAAGAAATGCTATAAAAGAGGAATCCAGATAGGACAAGTTAGGGTTTCTAATGAAAATAATTAGAGGTCCTAATTTATAAAAAGTTTGATACAATGATGCTAAATGATGAATTACATTAATTAATGTACAAGAATAGATTTGTAAACTGAATCTATCTATTAGGAGGAAACATATGACACAGAAAAATACAAACAGCGTTAACAAGGACATAGCTTCAGAAGAGCGTGAAGAACTACTCAACGTATTGAAAGCTCGTTTTGAGAAAAACATGCATCGCCATCAAGGGATTGAATGGGAGGATGTCCAAGCAAAGCTGGATGCCAATCCCCAAAAGCTTTGGTCTCTAAATGAAATGGAAAAAAGCAGTGGTGAACCAGATGTTGTTGGTTATGTTAAAGAGACGGATGAGTATATTTTTTATGATTGTTCAGCGGAAAGTCCAAAAGGTCGCAGGAGTGTTTGCTATGACCGTGAGGCACTGGAGGCTAGGAAAAAGCACAAACCAGAAAATAGTGCTATGGATATGGCAACAGTCATGGGAATTGAACTTTTAACAGAAGAACAATATCGCGAGCTGCAGAAACTTGAAGATGTCGATAAGAAAACATCGAGTTGGGTGCAAACCCCTGCTAACATTAGAAAACTTGGTGGAGCTCTATTTTGTGATCGCCGTTACGACACTGTCTTTGTTTATCATAATGGTGCAGATTCTTACTATGGTGCAAGGGGATTCCGTGGCTCACTGAGGGTCTAGGTTTTACAGGTAGCAAAAGTCAATTTTGTATGTCGATTTTCGATAATGAAAAACGAACTTGCAGAGCAGAATGCCAGAAAGGAGAAACATGTTCTTATTTAAAAGTAACGTGTTTCTCCTTTCTTTATCAGAAAATCCTCGTCTACATTTTAATGCAAGTGTATCAGAAGAGTTTCCACTTTGTTACATAGTCCTGCAATAATATACTATATCCAATAAAACCTTTAGATGTATATTTATATGAAAACTACAAACTTGAAAAGGAGTTTTCATCATGGATATTACATCTTTTATTATATACTGCTTTATTGTGACGGTGACCCCAGGGCCTACGAATATCGTCATCTTATCCACCGTACATAATTACGGATCCAAAAAAGCAATGGAGTATACGTATGGAGCAACGATTGCTTTTGGATTGTTACTAGGAATTTCAGCTATGTTGAATACGGTATTGTTAACGGTCATACCAAAAATTTTAATTGGTATGCAGATTATCGGAACTGTTTATATGTTATATCTTTCTTACCAAATTTATAAAATGGATACATCCGAAACAAAGGACAATAAAACAGGAACCTTTACTACTGGTTTTCTGATGCAATTTTTAAATCCAAAAGTAGTACTATTTACAATGACTGTCATTCCCAGCTTTATTTTGCCATATTATAACGACATGCCAGCGGTAACGATAAGTGTTATAGTTATAACGATCATAGGTTTATTAGCATTTATTATATGGGTTCTTTTCGGTGCAATCTTCAAGAAGTTTCTACAAAAGCATAATAAGGTTGTTCATGTAATCATGGCATTAAGTCTAGTTTATGCTACAGTCATGATCTGGATATAGGACAGCGTACAAGAGGTGAGTCAAGTGGATAAATTTATATATAAAAAAGCAGCAGGAATCATGGCGTTGTCAGCTAGTTTCACAGAGTTTAAGTATAAAAAGCACGCTCATCAAGAATATGCAATCGGTGTTACATTGCGTGGCATCCAACAATATCATTTAGATGGCAGCTTACAGTTATCATATCCGAATGGTGTTATGCTTTTTAATCCCGAACAAGTACATGACGGAATGGCACATGATGAGAATGGTCTTGATTATGTCATGTTATATATTAATCCACAATTGCTCTTAGAGGTAACTGGAAAAAAAGAAATCGTATTGTTCCGGACTCCCATTGTGTATGATTTTAAACTTGAACAAAGCGTCTTAAATCTAGCCAATGCAATATCCAGCGGAAAAGATGAGGCGTTGTGCAGTGAATTATTCTACTCCCTCACAGATAGTCTAATACAAACAGATCTCTCGGCAGATTTTAAGAAAGATCATAAATTAATAAAAAAGGCGAAAGAGATACTTCATTCGGACTTGGGAAAAGTCCTTAAATTGGAAGCGATTAGTAGTGAGTTAAATCTATCAAAATTTCAGTTTATCAGGTTGTTCAAATCTCATACTGGAATTACGCCATACCAATACTTTCTGAATTACAAGATTGAACGTGCTAAGCAGTTAATAGATGAAAAACGAGATATTTATGCGGCAGTAGCTGAATATGGTTTTGTAGATCTAACGCATTTAAACAAGCACTTTAAAAGTGTATATGGAATAACAGCATTTGAGTATATGTCTTATTTAAAATGAGGAGAATCTTTATACATCACCTAAATTTCAGGAGGATGAATTTATGAAACATCCTAAAATTATTTTCTATGAGCGAAAATTCCCAAGTGCAAATATGATTCTTATCAAGGATCAATTTCCAATCCTTGTTGATACAGGATTTGGAAGTGAGGCAAAAGAAACAGAGCAAATCATTAAAGATGCAGGCATTTCCCCAGAAGGATTACATTTGATTGTGAACACGCATTATCATAGTGATCATGTAGGAGGAAATTCTCATCTCCAAAGAAAATTTGGAGTGAAAATTGCTGCCCATAAATGGGAAGCAAATTTAATTAATACTCGTGATACAGAGGCTTGCAGTGCTGGATGGTTAGATCAGCCTGTAGAACCTTACGAAGTTGATTTGCAGCTTTCTGATAACGATGAAATTCGTACAGGAAACAGAAGTTTTAAAGTCTTGCATACACCAGGACACACGCTGGGACATATTTCTTTATATGAACCTGAAGAAGAGGTATTCATTTGTGGGGATCTTTTTCACAGTAATGATGTCGGCTGGTTGAACATCTTTAGGGAGGGTGTTTCATCCATTCAGCGCTCTTTAGAAAGTGTAGAGCGGGTGGCCAAGCTTAATATTAGGCAGGCATATTCCGGGCATGGGCCACAAATTAAGGACCCTATTCATTCGATTAATACAGCAAGGAGACGACTTGAAAAGTGGCTCAAAGATCCAGAGAAAGTTTCTTGGCATGCTTCTAAAAGGATTTTTGCATTTACATTAATGATGAAAAATGGATTGCAAAAAGATGAGGTTGATAATTACTTATTAAATTGTGGTTGGTTTCAAGATTTTGCGCGCTACAGTTTCAAGCTTCAAGCAGAAGAATTTATCCCAGTTCTGATAGATGAAATGATTCGATCCGGAGCAGCAAGCTGGCATAACAATTATTTAATTGCTACAGCTCCCTATACGGATCCGCAAAAGGAATGGATCGATAAGAATAGCAAGCCGAAAGATTGGTGAACTAAGGTTTTTATTTAAAAATAATTTTCGGATTTTTTTGTTAAATGACCACCAAATAATGACTTAGGAGGAATTTAATTGAATTTAAAAATTGGAGATATTATTCAATTTGAACGGACATTTACAAAGGAAGAGGTTGAACTATTTACAAAAATATCGATGGACGAAGGGAAACACCATACGAATCCCGATGAGTTAGGAAGACTTGTCGTTCAAGGACTGTTAACTGCTACATTACCAACAAAAATTGGTGGAGATTACAACGTACTGGCTCGCACCATGAATTTTGAATTTTTCAGATCTGTTTTTACAGGAGATACAATAAGTTGTGCGGTAACGATTGAAAAGCTAGAAAAGAAAGATACGAAGAGAATGTCGATTATGGCAACTTTCAAATGTATGAATCAAAATGAGAAACAAGTATTAGGTGGGAATTTTGCAGGAGTTATTTTAACGAGGGATTAGTTCAAACATCAACCAAAATATTATATTAGTTCAATTACACTTCCTATTTCGTGTTCATATCCAATAAAATCCCGGGCTTTTGTTAAGAGCCCGGGAATTTTTATGATAATAAATATTTTGAAAATATGATAAAATAAATTTGATTTATAAAGATATGGAAATAGTGTACTTAAACAGACAGAATTAGTTTAATAAGACACTAGGTGGGATTTTTTATGGATAGTTGGAATACTTGTACATCTGAGATAAAAGTTTTTGTTTTACTTCTTTTACGTGAGGTCCAAAAAATATTAAAAGATGAATTTATCGGGTTTTATTTACACGGTTCTTTAGCGATGGGGGGATTCAACCCTATAAAAAGTGATATTGATATTATAGTTGTTACGAGAGAATCTGTGGCTGTTGAAACTAAAAGAGAACTAGCACAATTATTTCTAAGCAACTCGAAGAATCCTTTTCCAATTGAAATAAGTATTTTGAATGAAAAACAATTAAAAATTTGGCAGCACCCCTCTGCATATGATTTTCACTACAGTGAATCTTGGAGGGAACGTTATAAATACGATTTGGAAATGGAAACAAATCGATATTTAAATGATCAGGTCCAAACCGATCCTGACTTAGCTGCACATATAATCATAATTACAGCCAGAGGAATATGTATAGGTGGAAAACCTATTGCAGAAGTTTTTCCTTTCGTGCCACGTTCTCACTATATATCTTCTATTATGGGAGATTTTGAAGACTGTATAGAAAATATTAAAAAGAAACCAGTATATTGTACATTAAATATGATTAGGGTGTTTTGGTATCTAAAAGAAGGTGTTATTTCATCGAAGAAAGAAGCTGGTAATTGGGAATTGTTATCCTTACCAAATGAGATGCATCCTTCCATTCAAAAAGTGATTAATAGCTATTTGAACGAAAATGAAGTATATAACTATGAGGAAACGGAACTTCTATTATTTAAAAACTATATAGTCAGTAATGTACGTGATTTATTGAAATGAAACAGTGATTGTGAAATTAACGGTGAATCAAATACATTTATCGTAGGGTTATAAAAAAGAAAATAAAGAGGAGCTGGTCAGTAAATGATAACGATTAAGAGAGTATCCCGATTTATTTACTTTTTGATCACGGGAATACTATTAATACCATTAACATTATTTTTTGCTTCTGGAGGAATCGCAGAAAATTATTATGATGGGACTCAATTTTCAGCTCCTGAATTCTTTTGGCTAATTGCTATTTGGGGGATTGGATTGCTTGTGCACTTTAAGTGGCTTTGGGCTGGGGTTATTATTACAAGCCTTCCAGTTTTCTATCTCTATGTAACAATGTATCTCGTCGGTTATACTAATTTCTGATAATGAAAATAGGGTCTTGATGCTGCTGAAATGGAGATTAAAGACCTAACAAAATTGGTATTCTACTTAGTTGGAGATAGGAGATTTTCTTAGAGAACACCTTCCATGTACTACAATGATTTTTGTGGCATCGCTAGCAATACCTCAGTTTAAATTATAGATTGATGCATGGGCTTGAAGATATAAAGGGGGAAAATAATGAACTATAAAGAAACAGAAAAAAACCTAGAAACGAATAGATTACTTCTACGCCTATTTAATGAATCTGATGTTCCAGAAGTTACGAGACTTTGCAATAATTACAATCTCTATAAAAATACTTTATATTTACCTTATCCATATTCCATAGAAGATGCTTTATCATGGATTGAAAATCATCTTGAAAATTTTAATGATAATAAATTATATGAATTTGCGATTACAGATAATGTTACTGGAAAATTATATGGAGCAATAGCATTAACGAACAATCAAAGGTTTGAAAATGGTGAAATTGCTTATTGGGTGGGGGAAGAATATTGGGGATATGGCTATGCTACGGAGGCATCTAAAGCTATACTCGAATTTGCTTTTATTGAAAAACAATATCATAAACTATTTGCTCGATGCTTTGCTTCAAATATAGCATCAAGCAGAGTTATCGAAAAATTAGGCATGAAAAAAGAAGGTGTCTTAAGAGATCAAGTTATCAAGGAAAATAATTATATAGATCTTGTTTATTATGGAATTCTTAAACAGGAATTTGATTTCAACCAATAGTTGGGTTATTTGTAAAGTGTGTAACTATTGATAAAGAAAGGTAATGCAATATGAACTAATATCTAAAGCAAAGTTTGAAGCTCTATGTTATCAAATTAAATCCCAGGTTTCTAATAAAAGCCTGGAATTTTTATGATAATAAATATTTTGAAAATATGATAAACTGGATTTGGTTTATAAAGATTTGCAATTACGTCCTTAATAGAAAATTTAATAAGACAAGGTGAGATCAAAGAAATAAAATTTAAGCTGTTTCAATTCTATTGTATGAAGTAGTAAATCTTTGTAAATAATCAGATCTAAGATTATAGGAAGCAACTTTCTTCTTCCGTTGTTTAACTACTAAAATATGGTCATCGTTACCGTCACAATAAACAAAGAAATTCATTTCTTTGTTTCTGCCTTTTATGTTGATGACAAATGGAATAACATCTGTTTCTGGATTTAGAAACAGTTTCTCATTTCCTTTGAATATCGGATTACGATTTAAGAACAGAGCTTCATTAAAATAGTCAGTAAATCTATCTTTTTCTTCAATATGTAAGTCTTTTCCGTTAATTGATACAGTAATATCTTTTGAATCAAGTTTTGGGTGAAGTTCGAATTTACTTAAAAACCATCCAACAAGTGCACTTGGGGGACATGTTAAAAATTTTAAAATTGCACCAATCACGATAACGAGAATAGTCGTCCATATCAATTCATATCAACTCCTTGAAATAATATATGGTTAATTGATCGGCCTATAGGATCACTTTAGATAATAGATTAAGATTATCACAAAAAATGTATTTTAAGTTTGACAAACTTTCAACATTTAAGTTGAAAGTAAATAGTAAAGTCTAAAAATGCTAAAAGCAAAGGAGAAAAGTATATGCTGGGTTACTATAATAAAATTTCTTCAGAAGTTTACGATATAGACAAATATATAGGTCTTTCATTTGGAGATGTAGAATTTTATAGCGATAGATTAGCTGCTTGTAAGGGCAGCATACTTGAACCAGGTGTAGGGACTGGTAGAATTCTTATTCCACTTTTAGAAAAGGGGTTGTATGTTGATGGCTTTGATGTTTCTGAAGAAATGCTAAAAATATGTCGTACTAACTGTGAAAAAAGAGGGGTAATCCCTAAAAAACTATTTAAAGGGGAAATGGAGTCAGTTTCATTAGATGCACAGTATGAAGCCATTATTGTGCCAACTGGTACATTTCTGCTATTGCATAGAAGAGAAGATTCAATACAAGCATTAAAAAATTTTTATAATCATCTTTCTAATGGAGGCAGGCTAATCTTAGATATCTTTTTACAAACTGATTTGGAGATTGACAAAGTCTCAACAAGAACTTGGGAATCTAAAAATGGTTATATTATCACATTAGAACATAAAGTAGTTGAAGTTGATTATATAAACCAATATTCAATATCGCATCATCGGTACGAAAAATGGAGTAATGGTGAACTTCTACAAACAGAATTAGAACGATTTCCAGTTCGTTGGTATGGAATTGAAGAATTTAAACTACTTCTGGAACAAATTGGGTTCGAAGATATAATAATATCAGCTGATTATAAGTATGGACAACATCCAACTAAATCAAGTCAAATAATTACATTTGAAGCTGTTGCTAATAAGGCGTAACAATTTTTATTAATTAGTGTTCTTACGAAAGAGTTGTCGTTTCTAAAACTTCATTACTATTGTGCCAAAAGGTGAGCTGAATCAAATAAGCCTAGAGAATGGAGGGAATTAAACAGATGAGACAAGTGATCGCTCTTGGTGGCGGTGGGTTCTCAATGGAGCCAGAAAATTCATTGTTAGATTTATATGTGCTTCAGCAATCAGGCAAGATAAATCCAAAGATTTGCTTCATTCCTACTGCAAGTGGAGACTCGGATATCTATATATCAAGGTATTATAACTTCTTTAATAAACAAATATGTATACCATCACACCTTTCATTGTTTAAACCGCAAACAAGAGACCTGGAAAGCTTTCTATTAGAGAACGATATAATTTATGTTGGTGGCGGTAACACCAAAAATTTACTGATTTTATGGAAAGAGTGGGGATTAGATACGATATTAAGAAGGGCTTGGGAACAAGGTGTTGTATTAGCTGGAATTAGTGCTGGTTCAATTTGTTGGTTTGAAGAAGGGGTTACGGATTCATTTGGGGATGGTCTTGAGCCATTAACTTGTCTAGGTTTCCTAAAGGGCAGCAATTGCCCGCATTATGATGGAGAATTAAATAGAAGACCTGCATATCAAAATCTTGTAGCTAAAAGTAAAATAAAACCTGGTATTGCTACTGATGATGGGGTTGCACTTCATTATATTGACCAAAAATTAAGTGAAATCGTTAGTTCAAGACCCAATGCCAAAGCTTATAAGGTTTACTTTAATGAAGAAATAAAAGAAGTAGAATTGAAGACAAAATTTCTAGGTGTTCATTGATGAATAGGTGGGAGGAGGGAGAAGATGCAAAAGTACATAAACAGAACGAATATAATTATATTTTTATTGGGAATTATAACGTATTTTATAATTTCTACGATCGTAAAACTAATATGGTAATATCTTTGAAACGTAAAAGTTAATATGTTGGTTTCAGAGAAAACATTTCAAGGTTCATTCTGCAGAAGCGGGAAGGCAAAATGTATTTTCGTAGCGAAGCTAAAAAAATGGAGGAAGATATGAAAATAATTATCTATTTATATAATGGAATAACAATGCTTGATGCCATTGGCCCGTATGAAGTTTTAAGGAACATGCCGGATGCAGAAGTATACTTTGTTGCTGAAAAAATAGGTGAAATAAAGGCTGATTCTGGCATTATCGATTTGAATGTGAAATATAGCATCGATGATATGAAAAGTGCAGATGTTTTAATAATACCGGGTTCAACGATAGCGTTTGTTAAGGAAATGAAAAACGAGAAAGTATTGAAATGGATCAAGGAAGTAGATAAAACGACAAAATGGACTACATCTGTATGTACGGGTTCTATGATACTGGCTTCAGCAGGTTTACTTACTGGATTAAAAGCAACATCACATTGGAAGCCAATCAATCTTCTAAAGGATTTTGGAGTTACACCAGTTAGAGAGAGAGTCGTTGAACAAGGAAAGTATATAACAGCTGCAGGAGTCTCCGCAGGTATAGACATGGCGTTATATCTAGTGAATAAAATTGTGGGAGAAGATGAAACGAAAGCTATTCAACTTGCGATAGAATATGACCCACAGCCGATAGTTGACTCTGGAAATTACTCGAATGCAGATGAAAGAATTAGAAAAATAGCAGAAAAGAAATTAACAAAAGATGCAACAAAAGGACTTGGATTACTGGGTATGATAAAAAACTCAAAAGATATTCTTAAAATGATTAAATAGATTAAACGGATAGATTTTTTGGGAGTGATAAAGGTGTCGATAAAAGGTCTAAATCATTTTTTATTTTCCGTTTCTAATTTAGAAAAGTCTATTGCATTTTATCAAAATGTATTCGATGCGAAGCTGTTAGTAAAGGGAAGAAGCACTGCCTACTTTGACTTAAATGGAATGTGGCTTGCTCTCAATCAAGAGAAAGATATCCCTCGTAATGAAATAAGCCACTCTTACACACATATTGCTTTTTCAATTGAAGAACAGGAATTCGATAAGATGTACGACAAGCTAAACAGATTAAATGTAAATATATTGTCAGGTCGACCGAGAGATGAGCGAGATAAAAAGTCTATTTATTTTACGGATCCGGATGGGCATAAATTTGAATTTCATACAGGGACATTACAAGATAGATTGGATTACTATAAGCAAGAGAAAACACATATGGAATTTTTTGATTGAATAGGTTGGTATTTAGATTAAATAGCTTTAACTAGGGGGGAGAAATATAAGAAAGTTTTTGATAGTAAATAATAACAAAATAGAAATTCTTCAAAAAGGGGATAAAGGTACCCCTATAATTATTCTTATCGGAATGGGTTGTTCTTTTTATGAATGGTATGAGGTAACAGAATCAATAAGTAGATCAAACAGAATCATAATGTTTCATAGACCTGGTCTTGGTCAAAGTGAAATTGGTAATGAAATTCGTAATACACAGGCCGTAGTGAATGATCTAACTGAAATCATATCTCAGCTCAAAATCTATGAACCTGTCATTTTGGTTGGTCACTCATATGGTGGGCTATGCGCTCAGCATTTTGCAATTGAGTATCCTGATAAAGTTAAGGGATTAGTATTAGTAGATTCAACTTCTGTTGATTTGAAAGAATTAGACGACTTAAATTTGCCTGTTTTAGATGAAGAGGGAACAGATGAAAAGTGGATGGAAAAATGTTCTTCCTATTCTATTATGGAACAGGAAGAATTAAGAAAAGTAATAAACCCTTCTCTTACTGAAAAGCAGAAGCATCTCCCTATCTATATTCAACAATTGCTAATTGACTTTCAAATAAATCCTTATCTTTATAAAGCAATGTATTCTGAAATTAAAAATTGGAAAAATGACGCTAAGATAATTAAGAGTTTAGGGAAGTTTCCTGATATCCCGTTAATCGTTATTGGTCGAGATAAAGAGTATAACATTAAGCTGGGGACTATGGATGGTTTGCCTGAGAGGGAGCTAAGATTACTGGAAGAGAAGTGGCAGGAACTTATTGTCAACCAAGCTAAACTTAGCCAAAATAGTGAATTGATATTTGCTAAAGAATCAAGTCATTCAATTCATCTGGATAGACCAGAAGTAATCGTTCATTCACTTAGAAGTATAATTAACAATTATTAAGTACTAGAATATCCCGTGGAGCATTCACTAGGAGGATAAGTCTGTGAGAAAAATAACGTTATCAAATGGAAAAACGGTTGAGGTTGCTTGTTTAAGTTGTGCAATAACAAGTAATTTGATTGAACCAGATGGTGGTATTGTATTTGAAACGGAGTATTTTCACGCGCATCAAGATGTTGCTTATCCTATTAAGGGACTTATAATTTTAGCTTCTAAACGGCATATCAAATGTTTTGATGAACTAACAGAGATAGAAAAAATAGATTACATCCAGCTTCTGTCAAAGATAAGAAAAGCTCAGAGAGATGTTTTAGGAATTGAGTACGTTTATTATTTCTACAATGAAGATACAACACATCATTTTCATACGTGGATGGTTCCGAGATTTGATTGGATGTACGAATTTGGTCGCTCGGTTGAATCAGTTAGACCCGTACTTCTATACGCCCGTAACAAAATGAATACGAAAGAAAATATTCAAGAAGTATTGGATGCTATTGATTCTTTAGCTAAGGAATTAAATAAGTGATACTTTAGTTTACCCTTTCTAATTTAGAAACAGATTGTTGTAGTAGGTGGATAGTTTTCCATTAAAATCAGTATTTTTTTTTAGCTGAACTTAGTGAGTTTAATGTTAAAATTGAAAGTATTGTAAAGTTAATAAAGAAATCAAATACGAAGATATCGGGATTTTTCTTTCAAACAAATAAAATGAAGTAGGTAATGTCTTGGAATATTTTACAACACAATTAATAATGATAGCATTGTTTACCCTAATCATTCATTCAATCGAAACTTTAGCATATTCAGTGCGCTTGTCAGGAGCAAGAGTAAGACTATTAGCATCGGCTCTTTCCTTGTTTAATGTAATGGTGATGGTTTCGAGGTTGGCTAATATGATGCAGCAGCCTTTCACAGGGAGCTTGATAGATAATGCTCCAAAAGAAAATGCTTTAGAATTCGTTGCTAGTCAATATCGGATTTTAATTGGTTCTGCCACAGTAGGAACCATTATCGGTGTACTTTTATTGCCGACATTTATTGCTATTTTTTCGCGGGCAATCATTCATTTAGCAGAGGAACGCGGTTCTATCCCGACGTTAATGAGAAAGGGATTTACATTACCTTACTTAAAACGTGCAAAAAAACATATTCATTTACCTAGGTATACATATTTGAAAGATATGAACTGGCGAGATATACCGATTAAGTTATTCTGTATTAATATGTTGATTACCGCAATCTATACAATCGGTGTATTATCTGCATTATATGCTGCATTGCTTGCACCTGAGCGGGAAACTACGGCTGTAATGGCTTCAGGTTTAATTAATGGGGTGGCAACTATCTTACTAATTGTTTTTATTGACCCTAAGATTTCAATCCTTGCAGATGATGTGATCAACAAAAAAGGAAGCTATATTAATTTAAAAAACGCATCTATAATGATGGTGACATCACGATTATTGGGTACACTTTTAGCACAGTTATTGTTCATACCAGGTGCGAAGTATGTAGCATGGTTTACTCAGTTTATTGTATAGTTAGGAAAGTACATATATAAGAATATCAAATCTGATAAGTGGACCTATGTGAAAAGTATAAGAAATAATGGTTGAAATAAAATCAATATCACGATATAATAAATGAAATTTTGAGGTGAGTAAAAATGCTTCCGTTCAAGCTTTCGTTCACACAATTACATCATCATATCAATTAGCCTTGCTATTGGATTTTAAAAAATCGCAAATAGGAAGGCTATTTATCATTAACCGTATTTGATTAAGTTTACACTTCAATCAAGTGCGGTTTTTTATTTTATAAAAATTTGGAGGTTAGCGTCATGAAAAAAATGGATTATCAAAATGTAAAAGGTACACAGGATTATTTGTCGAATGCGGAGGTTGTACGTCGGAATATTAGAAGAACATTAGAAGACGTCTTTATTCAATATGGATGTAAACCGCTGGAAACCCCAATATTAAATTACACGGAATTATTAGCTTCTAAATATGGTGGGGGAGCAGAGATATTAGAGGAAATGTATACATTAACGGATAGAGGGGAGAGGGATTTAGCATTGCGGTATGATCTCACTATTCCGTTTGCAAAGGTTGTTGCAATGAACCCCACATTGAGGATGCCTTTTAAACGCTATGAAATTGGGAAAGTATTTCGAGATGGGCCAATCAAAACAGGGAGGCTTCGGGAATTCACGCAATGTGATGTTGATATTGTAGGTGTTGAGTCACAAATAGCTGAGGCAGAATTAATGGTGATGGCTCTTGATGCATTCAGTAAGATTGATTTAAAGGTAACTATACAATATAACAATCGAAAATTGCTCACAGGAATGCTTGAAGTATTTGGTGTAGAAAGTGAAAAACGCAATAAAGCAGTGTTAATACTTGATAAGTTAGAAAAGATCGGATTAGAAGCTGTTATCACTGAGCTAAGTGAACAAGGATTAGCAAATTCAACGATAGCATCCATTCGGAAATTCTTGAGGGATGAGAATAATATTACCTTTAACTATTTTGAAACTTACGCTAACCAAAATGAACAGGTACGGGAAGGGTTAAATGAATTAAAAGAGCTAGATTCCTATCTTGACTATCTAAGTGTTGATAACCAATGTGTATTTAATCCTTTTTTAGCAAGAGGCTTGGAAATCTACACAGGTACCATTTATGAAATGTTTTTATCAGATCAAACTATTAAATCAAGCATTGGCAGTGGTGGAAGGTACGATAATGCAATTGGTGGTTTGCTAGGGACAAATGAAAACTACTCAACGGTAGGAATATCATTTGGCTTAGATGTAATTTACACGGCCATACGTAATTCCGAGAAGCGTTTAGAAGTCAGTCAGGATGTAGATTATTATATCGTTCCATTGGGCACTCCAAAAGAATCATTAATGGTAGCAAAGGATTTAAGAAAGAAGGGATTTTCAGTCGAATATGAAATGAGTAACAAGAAACTAGGAAAGGCACTTAATAAAGCAAACAAAGAAAAGATTCGTAACGTCGTTATTATTGGGGAAGATGAAGTGAAAAACAATCAGATTAAAATTAAAGATATGATTACTGGAGATGAAAATATTGATACCTATTTGTTTAGGTGAATTAAAGGATAATTGTTTTGAAAGAAAGGGGATATTTTCTAGACGAATGGTTTATTTGTTTTTTTCATACTCCAATCATTTCTTGCGTTCATTTAAATTGAAAAGGTAGATAGTTTAAAGTTTAAATCAGAGTCAGGTTCACTAGAATCTTTTCATTTAGGCAACAACTTCGCGTTTATAAAGATAGAGATATATAATATTTTATGAAGAAGGTTGTACCCTTGTAAGGTTGAGATGCAGAAAGGAATGATCGAATGAAAAGGGGAACAAAGATTTTTTATTACAATGTAGCTCTACTAATGCTGGTACTATTACTTGTTGGGTGTTCTGACAGTGCGCGCGAAGAAGCAGACGCAGGTACTAATGAGGATGCTTTGGCTTCAGAACCAGTAAAAGAAACTGAGGAGCCAAAAGAAAATAATCAAGTAGAAGAAAATTCAAAGAATGGAGAGCCGTCTGCAGAATCAGAAGAGACCATAAGGAATGATTCAATTGAAACACCTTCAGAAGAAACTAGCAATGGAGAATCAACTATTGCAACAGGCAATGAAGAAGAAAATTCATTGTCGACATATTCTTCAGAGGAAATCGAATATGCTCGAGTTTGGTTACAGCTTGGTCCAAATCAAGAAATAGATGAATTGAATGTTTTACATATTCCAGCTGGCGAACCACTGAATCCTGATGATAATACCGACGTTAAATATCCAGAGGATGTTATCCAGCTTAGCGGCTCTCGCTTAGTTGATGGATCAGTAACATATAGTGGTAATGGAGACGGCACGATTAATATATATAACGTCCCATTACGTTGGTACGGTGGATTCTCGCCACCTGATGATTTAGATAAGAATGATGTTATAGCAGAAATGGAGAATATTATTGAGAATACGGAGCTAGTGTATATTGAACCAGGTATGGATGAGGAAGTCATAGATTTAATTGAATTATTAAATATTCATTGATTAATGTAAAGCATAATTGTTTAAAAGTATGGATTTATTTGTATTTGCTATTATGATCACCTTAAAAAAATTAATCAGTAATTGTAATTGGAGAGGGAAAATATGCAGAAAGCACTAATCTTTGATATGGACGGCACACTCTTTCAAACAGATAGAATATTAGAGTTATCTCTTGACGACACGTTTAACTATTTGCGAACGCAAGGTAAATGGGAAGGGGAAACCCCCATTGAAAAATATCGGGAAATTATGGGCGTCCCATTACCTAAAGTATGGGAAACACTGCTGCCTGATCATTCTATAGATGTAAGAGAACAAACGGATGTTTATTTCTTGGAAAGTTTAATCGAAAATATAAATAATAGTAAAGGTGCTTTATATCCTAATGTTAAAGAAGTCTTCAGTTATTTAACGAAGAATAATTGGTCCGTTTTTATAGCGAGCAATGGTTTAAAGGAATATTTAAATGCGATTGTAAGGTATTATCATTTGGATAATTGGGTTACCGAAACATTTAGTATACAACAAATAAAATCATTGAATAAGTCCGACTTAGTGCAAGATATTGTAAAAAAATATGGTATTACCAATGCACCAGTAGTAGGAGATCGTCTATCAGATATAAAAGCAGCGAAAGACAATGGTTTAGTTGCAATTGGTTGTAATTTTGATTTTGCACAAGAAGATGAATTGGCCAAGGCTGACTTTGTTATCGATGACTTAATTGAACTAAAAGAGGTTTTAGCTAAATTATTCTAAGATTCCGGCTGTTATTCTATATAATAGAAGAACACGTATAGATAAGCTACTTGTTCCTCTTTCCTTATATGTTAATAGGGCTAAACCTAAGTAAAGGATTTGTTCGAGATGAAAGTGTTAAAAGAGACAGAATATCATCGCGTTCTACCTGTGTTAATAGAGAATTCGAGAAGGTGTCCAACATTTGCTTATTCTGTTGCGGAAAACATAATCCCTGGAATTGTGTATGCAGATGATCAAATTCAACCGAGAACAGTTTTAATTGGCACTAGAAATGGTGTATATTTTATTGCTGGTAATGAATGCAACCCTACATTTAATGATGCATTTTTCGCTTTGTACAAACAGCATACTAGGGAAAGTGCTAGATTCACGTTGTTTTCAGCCACAGGAAATTGGGACAGGGTCATATATAACCTTCTCAAAGAAGAAATAATTCAAATGAAAAGAAGTTCATTTGAATATAATCCAAGAAATTACCCGGTTAAGAAAAAGCAGTTACCTAGTGGATTTACGATCAGAGAAATTAGCCAAAAGACCATTGAAATGAGTTCTAGTTTTAATGAAAGTTATTATGATCAGTATTGGAATGGCATACCAAACTTCCTGAAATATGGATTCGGTTTTTGTGTAATAAATAATGATCGGGAAGTAGTAAGTGAGTGTACTTCTATCTTTACCAGTCAATCTTTTGTAGAAATTGATATCGTGACACAGAGTCAATATACTGGTAAAAGTTTCGCTTTTATTTTAGGAATGTCATTTATCGATAAATGTTTGGAAAAAAGGCTAACACCTAGATGGGACTGTGATGTGGAAAATATTAGCTCTATAAAATTGGCTGCTAAGTTAGGGTTTGTTAATCCAGTTGAGTATTCAATATTTGTTCGAAAATAATATAAATATATCGGTGAGACAAAATCATAGATTAATATGAGAGAAATGGACGATTTCCAGATAACTCTCCATTTCTCTTAAAGGGATTCTTCATTTAAAAACGTTTCATCAATCTCCGGCTTTTGATATAAATTAATTCGCTCTTGAACATTATCACTTTCATTAGGATCCCACCACTCAATTATCATATAAACACCACTTAATTCATCGAAATCAATGGGGGCGCCACCTTCTAATGTTCCGGTCGTTTGCTCTTTAATATCTGCGCGTCCAGAGACTGAGCCAGCATGAATTTTATGATCTACGCCATTAATAACCGCATATGTATCAAAGCTAAAGGAATCTGTAATATATTTATTTTCTTCCTTCATTATCAGCTTTCCATTTCCGACCTTTATTTCATCTGGGGTTAATATTATTTCATAACCAGACAATCTCCAAGTCTCACTATCGCCCAACAGGGATAAATAATAATTCGTTTCCAATTGCTGATCCTGACATGCAAATAAAATGAAAAGCAACGGAACTAAACTAAATAAAACCTTTTTCACTATCGGAATCCCCTTTCATTACAACCGTTCCTTTATCTTAAAGAAATAGTTTAAATCATTCCAAAAGTTCTATTTTTAATATAACATAGATTTAAGGGGAAATTTGGTAAAGGCGATGAAGGATACTGAGAAATGAAAAAGAAATTATGGATACTAATTCTAATTTAATTAATTACAATTGGTGGAGGTTACACCACTCAGACTTCAACGTTTAATTCATTTTCTAAGAATGTGATTAACCTTAATAGAAAGTATAACGACAGGGTGATTTTATGAACATTAAGTTATCATTTATTTTAAACACTGTTAAACCAAATGAAACTGAATCACAATATTCTTCTTACGACATTGGATTTATTGAGGGCGAGTTAAAGATTTCGCTAAATGAAAGAGTATTTTTCTACGACCCATACATCAATCTTGCGGAGCTGGGAATTCAATTGGGAGAGTGGATCCAACAAGTACAAAAAGGATATAGAGTAAATATGAATTATGAGACAATTGATCACGATGAGGTAATTCTTAACTTTCTTCATGTAGCTAAGGACAATTGGCATATTTTTTCAATCTGGCAGGATTTCGAGTCTAAAGAATTCATAACTACTGCGAAATTAGTGGAAGCTGTTAAGGAATATTTATATGGTTTAAACAATGAACTCAAAGCAATAGACTATGTTGTAAAACTTGATAAATACCTAAAATAAAATGGAATTTTAGTAGGGTAAACCTTGCTCTCAAAGGCTTTCCTTAAAGTTTAACAAAGCCTTAATTAAAAAAGGAATAAAGCCAGAAGCAATTTGATTGAGGGGAATGTATGATTTTAAAATCATTTTATGTTGAAGCTCCAAGTGGATTTCGGATCGAAGCTTTGTCAAAGTGAAGTTATTGAACAACAGACACAAAAGGGCTAATTCCGAGCCCTTTTATGCCAACTCAATCTTATAAACTCCACGATTCGTTGTAAGAACAAATGTCTCCCCATTAAATTCATAGAGGGAGTCATCCTGCAGGGGGATTTCATAATTCGGTGATGGGAGTGATACATTACTCATAGTAGTCAGTGTTTCTATTTGGCCATCTCCATGTAAAAGTAAGCTATGTTTCGGTACGTAGTCATCGATTCTGCGTAAGTTTTGGTCATAGGAAATATTTTGCAGATTCAATACTGTTTGATCGACATCATCTAATTCGTGCTTGGTAATTTTAATTGTTCTTCCGCTCCACTGTTGAAGCAATACATTAAACTCTTCAACAGATAAAAATTCATGATCCATAGAATCCCTCCTGACTTTAAATTCTCCTACATTCAAAGTAAATATGCAGATTAAAATTTTATTCCAAGTGAATAAAGATAGTAGAATAATTAGCTTCCGCCTTTCAAGCTTGTTACAATAAGAATCCATCTATATTTTCTGTATAATGTGAAACTTAATGAATTATCAATTCGTAAACAAATACAGGTGGTGATCATTATAAATAACAATATTCTATTAGAGGGTGCAAAAAAATTTGGTGCTGATTATTCAGACTTAAAATTAATTGGAGGATTTTCAAACAATACAGGCCAATAGAATTTATGAAATCTAGAAGTGCCTAACAGTCACAAACGAGTTTACGTATCTAAAAGCTATAATAGATAGAAGGAGAGGAAAAGATGCATCATCACATAGGACTTTCTGGAAGTACAATTATGTCAGATCCTGAGAAAATCCCTTTATTATTTGATAAGGATAATGTGAGTCATATTGAAATTGGCGAATTTCCAAGTGAGGATTCCTTTAATTATTTCATAGAGTTAACGAATAAAGAAAATAAAACGTTTGGACTGCATTCTCCATTGTACAGAAATCAAAGTAAATACGATTTGCTGGAAAAGGTAAATTACGAACCAGAGCAGGCTTGGAGACAGTTTGAATCGGAAGTTAACTATATGTCCAAGTTAGGCGCGGCTTATATTTTAGTACACTTTCCTTACTTCAAAGAAGAAAAAGACATTGATTCTGCTGAAATTATTGAAAGCGGATTAAAAAGATTGCATCAGCTGCAAGATAGATATTCTATATCAATTGTGTGCGAACCAAAATTAGGTCATAACAGATCCGCGTTTGGTATAAAAGCACTGGATGCATTTCCAATTGAAATCTGGGATAGGTATGGAATAAAACTTTGTATTGATATCGGGGATTATGTATTAGCGGTTGGCGATGAAGCAATAGATTATATCGAAAAGTGGAAAAAGCATGTAAAGGTAGTACATTTACACAACGTAGAGTTTCACAATGATAAATATATTTGGGTGCCTGTTCATCCATCTCACGAAAATAGCAATTCGCATTTTAAAGTAAAGAATTTAATTTATCAGCTATCGACAAATTCGGATGTGTTTTTCATTTTTGAACATACGCCACATACAAATCCGACAGAAGCCTTTGTTAATGAAGGGATTGATTGGGTGAAAGATATAATAGGCATAATAGGCGACTAACCAAATTCAAGACCCAGCAATGATTATTTAGAGGAGGAATTTATCATGGAATTTACGCACACTCGATTGCTTGTAGACAATTATAAAGAATGTTTTTTATTTTATAGAGATGTATTAGGGTTTGACGTGTCTTGGGGCGATGAGAATTCTAATTATGCCGATTTTAAATTTAATGGAGCTACTTTAGGTGTTTTTGATCGTAAACAGATGATTAAAGCAATTGGTGGAGATTATTCTAATGATATTGAAAAAGTAGATAGGACAGCTTTAATTTTTAGTGTAGAAAGCGTGGAAGAATCATATCAAGCATTAAAAAATAAAGTGAATTTTATTACGAAACCAACCGAACAAAAGAATTGGGGTATTAAGGTAGCGCATTTTAGGGATCCTGCTGGGTCACTGATAGAAATTTATGAAAGCATCGAAATGAGCACAGAATTTTAATTGTGTTAAAGGACAGATTTTCAAAAATAATATAATCATTTAGTAAGTAAAAATAGAGAGGGAGCGTTTAAATGGTTGGTATTACAGACGCTTGGTTCACAGTGACGCAAATAGACGATACTACGTTTGCTATTAGTGAGTTCGGACATTGGGAAAAAGTCCACTCCTACTTGTTAATAGGTGAAGAGAAGGCAGCATTAATTGATACAGGACTGGGGATTGACAATATAAAACGAATTACTGACCAACTAACAAGCCTGCCAATTATTGTTCTAACCACCCATGTTCACTGGGATCATATCGGAAGTCATTCTGAATTTAAGGACATCTATGTCCATAAGGATGAAGAAGACTGGCTTATCAATGGAATTAAGCAACTTTCCATAGAGCAAATAAGAAAAGATGTAAGTCGTGATATTACCTTACCTACTCCAGTGACATTTAATCCTGCTACATACAGACCATATCAAGGAAAGCCTACTGGTCTATTAAATGATGGGGATGAAATAGAGATAGGAAATAGAAACTTGACGATTTACCATACGCCAGGCCATTCCCCAGGTCATATATCTATCTTAGATAATCATACTGGTTATTTGTTTACAGGAGATTTACTCTATGATGAGACTCCAATCTATGCTTTCTTTCCTACAACTAATCCTATGGAGTTAGTACAATCATTAGAAAGAATCTCAACGATTCCCCACGTAACGAAGATTTTTGGTGGACATAATACGATAGGGCTGAATCCCGATCTTTTACAAGAAGTGAAAAATACAGCAAAAGAGCTAAGAGATGAAGGACTTATAAAATTTGGGACTGGTATTCACCAATTTAAAGGGTTCCGTGTTCAATTTTGAAGAAATTCTTATAGCTAATAGGGCATCTTAAGAGAAGTATTAGAGGTATCAAAATCATCTAAACTTCAGTTTTTGAGATGGTTTTAAAATGCCAAATATTAAAGGGAATTATGTTTTAGTTGCTACATTCACAAGCTCGAGTGGTACTGCTCAATATGTGGGAAACATGTTAATTCAATAAATGTAATTTACTTGTTAGAGTAAAAGGAGAATTATCTATCATGATTAAAGGATTATACGAAGCGCATTTACCAGTCAGTAACTTAAAACGGTCAATTGAATTTTATGAAAATCTAGGTCTCGTGCTTGATCATATTGTTGAAGAGAGGCTGGCATTTTTGTGGATTGAAAGAGACAAAAGTTGGCTTGGATTATGGGAATCAGAAAATGTACAGCTAGAATACCATCCTTCGATAAGACATATCGCATTTCAAGTAACATTAGAAGACCTTAAGAAATCAGTTGGTTGGTTACAAAGTATAGGATATGAACCAAGGGAGGCATTTGGTTTTAAACCCGTAGAACCGTTCGTAATGCCACATGAAAGCTACGCTCATGCTAAAATCCATTTCAATGATCCAGATGGCAATAGTTTAGAACTAATTTGCAAACTAGAAAATCCTAAAAAGATAGCCAAACGGATGTATTTAAGCGAGTGGGAACAATTGAATTCACATACATAAAATTAATTAAATGATGAGAGTTTGAATTTTGTAATACATTCCATATATATATTAACGTACTCGCTATATTTTTAGCGGGTCTTTTTTTCTTTGTTGAAGCGGTTATAAAAAAACTAAAGTGAAAGCTATCATTCACTTTAATTAATTCTATCACACCTTCCTGAAACCAATTGACGACTATTCTTCACTTGATTCTTCGTGTAAAAGCAACATGCCCTCACTCACCTTGTTTACAAACTCCAGTTATATTTTAAATTTTTTAGTAAATACTTTCATATAAAGGAAAATAAGGTGGTGAGGGATTTTTATGGAAAGTCGTAGTTTCCAAATAACCGTAAATGACATTACAATCGAAGCAAAAGATGGGCAATATATTTTAGAGGCAGCTTTAGAAAGCAATATTTATATTCCCGGTATTTGTTCGTCACAACCAGATCTAGGTATAGGAACTATTCAAACTTGTGACACATGCTTTGTAGAAGTCGATGGGCAATTAAGACGAGCATGTGCGACAAAAGCGGAACCCGATATGGTTGTAAACTCTGTGTCAGAAACAGCAAAAGAAGCACAGTTAGAGGGTATGTCACGTATTCTGAAGGACCATGAGCTTTATTGTACTGTTTGTGACAATAACAATGGAAATTGTGTGGTACATAATACTGCAGAATACTTAGAACTAGAGCACCAAAAATACGAATTTACACCCAAACCGTATCCTCCAGATAATTCACATCCATTTTATCGATATGAGCCTGATCAATGTATCAAATGTGGGTTGTGCGTGGAGGCATGTCAGGACTTGCAAGTAAGTGAAGTGCTTAGCATTGATTGGGATCGGGAACACCCAAGGGTCATTTGGGATAATGATGTGCCAATTAATGAATCTTCTTGTGTATCATGTGGACATTGTGTTTCCGTATGTCCTTGTAACGCTCTAATGGAAAAATCCATGCTCGGTGAAGCTGGGTACATGACGGGAATACCAAATAATATCCTTGAACCAATGATTGATCTAACAAAAGAAGTGGAACCAGGATATAAGGAAATCTTCACCATCTCCAATGTTGAAGCGGCGATGCGTGAAGATCGGATTAAGAAGACAAAAACGGTTTGTACCTATTGTGGGGTAGGTTGTAGTTTTGAAGTATGGACAAAAGGTAGAGATATTCTTAAAGTTCAACCTCAGAGTGATGCACCGGTTAACGGTATTTCTACTTGTGTCAAAGGGAAATTCGGTTGGGATTTTGTGAATAGTGAGGAGCGCCTTACCAAACCATTGATTCGTAAAGGAGATAAATTTCACGAGGCAACCTGGGAAGAAGCGCTGAGCTTAATGGCCGAGAAGTTTATGGAAATTAAAGAAAAAGAAGGTGGCGACAAGCTTGGTTTTATTGCATCTTCTAAATGTACAAACGAGGAAAATTTCCTATTCCAAAAACTAGCTCGTTCCATTTTTCAATCTAATAATGTTGATAATTGCTCGAGATACTGTCAAACTCCTGCATCAGCTGGACTTATGCGCACAGTTGGTATTGGTGGGGATTCTGGAACAATCAAGGACATCGCGGAAGCTGATTTAGTAATGGTTGTTGGTGCAAATCCTTCCGAATCCCATCCCGTATTGGCAACAAGGGTGAAAAGGGCACATAAATTACATGGTCAGAAACTGATTGTATCAGATTTGCGAAAGAATGAACTGGCTGATAGAGCTGATTTATATATTCATCCAAAACCAGGAACAGACTTAGTATGGCTGTCCGCTGTTACGAAGTATATTCTTGATCAAGGATGGGAAGATGAAGCGTTTTTACAAAAACGTGTTAATCAAGTAGAGGAGTATAAACAATCATTAGAAAAATTTACGCTTGATTATGCGGAAAAAGTAACAGGTATCTCGAAAGATACATTAATACAAGTAGCGGAAATGATACACGAATCAAACGGTACATGTATCCTTTGGGCTATGGGTGTTACACAACACCTTGGTGGTACAGACACAAGTACCGCAATTGCTAACCTTTTATTGGTCACAGGAAATTTTGGTAAACCTGCAGCAGGTGCTTATCCGCTTCGTGGTCACAATAATGTACAGGGAGCAAGTGATTTTGGAACGATGCCAAACTGGCTGCCAGGATATGAACCAATTGAAAATGATTTAGTACGTGGACGCTATGAAAAAGCATGGGGAACAAAGCTGCCTAAAGATCCTGGTCTGGATAACCACCAAATCGTGGATGGTATTATGGATGGCAACATAAAAGGCATGTACTTATTCGGTGAAGAAATGGCATTGGTTGATTCCAATATTAATTTCGTACATGAAGCATTTGAAAAACTGGAATTCTTTGTGGTGCAAGATATTTTCTTCTCTAAAACGGCCCAATTCGCAGATATTGTTTTACCAGCTGCTCCTAGTTTGGAAAAGGAAGGTACTTTTGTAAACACAGAAAGAAGAATCCAACGCTTTTACCAAGTATTAGAACCATTAGGTGATTGTAAACCAGACTGGCAAATCTTCCAGGAATTTGCAAATAAATGTGGAGCTGACTGGAAGTATGAACACCCATCTGAAATTATGGCGGAAGTAGCTAAATTAGCTCCTATTTTCGCAGGTGTAA
Organism: Oceanobacillus sp. FSL K6-0127; assembly: GCF_037983385.1. NCBI lineage: Bacteria > Bacillati > Bacillota > Bacilli > Caryophanales > Bacillaceae > Oceanobacillus > Oceanobacillus sp. FSL K6-0127. Next base: position 1,625,051 of record NZ_CP150287.1, read on the forward strand.
GCTATGATCTTCTTGAAGGGTGGGATAGCCAAATTTGGCCTGTTAAACCAAACGGAGAAAGCACTCCATTGCTATATGAAGAAGAATTTAAATCTAAAGATGGTAAAGCAAAATTATTCCCAGTTGATTGGACTCCACCAATGGAGTTTGGGAAAGAATTTGATCTTCACCTAAACAATGGACGACTTTTGGAACAATTTCATGAAGGCAATATGACTAATAAATCAGCCGGAATTAATCAGATAGTTTCCGAGCCATGGCTTGAGGTTTCAAAAGAACTAGCAGAAGAAAGAAATGTCGAGACCGGTTCACTCGTCCGTCTCATTTCCCCTTATGGAAAGGTGAAAGTGCGTGTGTTGGTATCTGAAAGAGTAACGGGGAATGAACTGTACCTGCCTATGAATACCGTGGAATACGAAAAAGCAGTAAATGCGTTAACAAGCAGTTACTATGACAAAGACACACATACACCAAATTATAAAGAGGCACAAGTAAGAATGGAAGTGCTCGAGAAAACAGGCGAATCTCCATTGCCAAAAAATAATCACCGTTTCGGTAATCCACAACCACATATCGGTGTAGAAGTAGAGAAAAAATGGAGAAGAGATGATTTTACGCCGATACCTGAAGTGATAAGAAGAGAGGGTGGTTTACGTGGCAAGGGCAATAAGGCAAATTGAGAAAAAACAACTTAGTGAAGAGGAAGAACGTGCACAAGACCTGCAAGCAATTATTAAACAAATTGCGGAAAACCGTGAAGCTATTGAAGATACCCTTATTATATTAAAAGAACTCCATGATTTTGGAGTTCTTGATATGCTTAAAGGTTTGCTGCGCACACGTGAAAAAGTAGGTGCGATTGCCGTTGAACAACTGAACCAAACTGGGATGCATAATATTATCAAAAATGGAATGAGCACCATTCAATTGCTTTCCGATATGGATCCCGATCAAATAAAGGCAATCTTTAATGGGGTAAATAAAGGATTAGAAAGAATGACAGAAGCCTCCAATTACAATGAAAATATTGGAATGTGGAACCTCTATAAGTCAACAAAAGATATTGAAGTAAGAAATTCCCTTAATGCGATGATTCAATTTTTAAGTGGTATGGGTGAAGGATTATCTCAAAAACATACTTCTTAAGTGAAGGTGATGAAAATGATAACACATAAACTTTCTATTCCAGATCTAAAAAAGGAAGATGAAAGGAAAGTAAGCGATGCCTTGCATGACGTGTGGGGAGTTCGCAATATTAAAATTAATACGCAAACCAATGAAGCAATTATTTCTTATGACGAGGATGCAGGATCACTAATGGATTTCGAACAAGCAGTAAAAGACTTAGGTTATGAAGTAAATAAACTGGAGGATGACATGTAAAAGTGTATGTTCAAATAGGAGGATAAAAAGACCTAGAAGTTCGAGGCGGTGAAGTTTTGAGTACCGGGCTACCACAGGATGTGGTGACTTCGACGTTCGACACAGGACGTGTCGGTTTTTAGTCGAAGGTCCTTGTTCCGACGTGTCATTTTTACCGGACTTTTTGAACAACCTCTAAAAGGGAGGTTTTTCATTTGCCTAGAATTTGTGAAGTATGTGGCAGGGAAGAGGAAACCGAAAAAGAACAGCGCCCATATAGAATATTAGACGTTTGTTCGGATTGCGCGGATAACCTTATCCACCCTACTTCGCTGCAAACTGATGAAAACCCAGGTATAGAATAAACCTGGGTTTTTTGATGTTTTAAACAAGCATTCTCAGATCCCTTTAGTAGTTCTCCTATGTGTTTAAACCTTTTCACGAATATATGCTAAATAATATAATCCACCTACGAAAAAAGCTCCTCCAACAGCATTTCCAAGAAAAACAGCTACGAAATTTATCAAATACTCTCCCCAGGTAAAATACCCGGCAAAGATAGCGGCTGGGATAACAAACATATTTGCAACAACGTGCTGAAACCCGATTGCTACAAAGGCCATAATTGGAAACCAAATACCAAGGATTTTGCCTGTAACATCATCGGCTGCGTAGCAAAGCCATACTGCTAAACAAACCAGCCAATTAGCACCAATACCGGATAGAAACGCAAGCATAAATGGATCCGCTATTTTTGCCTCAGCAATGGCAACGGTCGCTTCTAGATAAGGGCCAGTTTCTGTTAAGCCTAGAAGATGACCAAAGAAATATGCAACAAATATAGAACCAATAAAATTAGTAATAGCCACAATGGTCCAGTTCTTAATTAAGTATGTTGTTTTAATTTTACCTGCAAATCTTGCTGTTGTTACAGCCATCATGTTTCCTGTTAATAGCTCTCCACCGGCCAATAGTACAAAAATAAGACCCACAGGGAAGACAGATGCTCCAATAAATGATCCCATTGATCCCCAAATTTCCACTGGAAGATTACCTGTAACCCGAATATCTAACAAAAAACCAAAAGCGACAAATGCTCCTGCTAAAAATCCCAATATGGATTGAGTTAAAATCGGCAAATTTGCCTTTTTTGCACCGTGTTCAACAGCAAGTCTAGCCGTTTTCTTTGGGGGATTAAATGCCATTTATATCACCTATCCTCTTCTTTTAATAGCAGAGATAATCTTATTATTTTCAAGGCTAGGCTAATCATACATAAGTTAAAACCCCAGAAATTATGATTATTGAACTGAAAGGGAATTTTACAAGCCATAGGCTATATAGTTAAAGCTGAATGGACAAATTGAGCAGTTTAATATAAGAAGTATTTTCAATACGAATCAATAATTGTACAATTGATATTGTTGTGATGGTTTTGTTTCTTCGCTCAGAAATTAACTATTGACCTTGGAGTTTTCTCCAATGTTATTATTTTTATGGGAGGATTGCTGCTATGCAAATTAAAGACTTTGCTGCAAAATACCATATTCAACCGGATACTGTTCGTTACTATGAGAAGGAAAATATTTTAGTTCCGAAAAGGCGGGAAAATGGTTACCGGGAATATGATGTAGCCTGCGAGAAACAGTTACAATTTATTATTGTATTAAAGCAATTAGGTTTTACCATTAAAGAGATTCAACAAGTACTTCTGTTAAGAGATCAACCAATTTCAATCGAATGCAACGTTTCTACCGTCTCGTTATTAGATGAAAAAATGATTAACCTTGAAGAAAAGATTCGGTTCTATCAGCAAGCATTAAAAGTAGTGCATCGAATTAAGGAATTAATCAACGAAGGAAAATACGAAAGAAACAAAGAAGTTATTGAAGAATTATTGTTTGGATTTTTCAATAATATTCAATCGGGGGGATTTAATGACTAATCAGCGAATGGTTCGAATAGAAAATGGAATTGCTTGTGTATTCTCATTTTACATGTATGTTTTGCTGGATTTTCCAATATGGTTATTTTTTGTGCTGTTATTTGTTCCCGATATTACAATGATTGGATATGCATGGAACAATAAAGTAGGTGCAACCGTTTATAACATTGGTCATAGTTTTATATTGCCTTTATTATTTATTTTTTGCTCGGTCATTTTCGCAAAAGATTTCTTGCTTTTATTATCTATCATTTGGTTTGCACATATCTTTATGGATCGATTATTCAGCTATGGATTAAAGTATTCCGATGAATTTAAGCATACACATATACAAGAGATTTAAGGATATTTATGTATAAAAAAGACGGAGCTTGGTGAAAAGTATATAATCAAAAGATAAATCTAAATGAAGTCGTTTATGCAAATTGCTCCAGAAAGTTTAGGTCTTTTCTTTCCTTTCTCACAAAGTCATATCACGAAAGAGCTGACAGTTGCAGTTATGCAGATAGGAAAGTTCTATACTTTCCTATCTGCCAAGCAAGGTAAGGAATGTGGGTTATATGCCATGGAACTTCCACTCGAGCACTGCCTGAAAAAGTTCATTTTATAAGTTATTTTCATGTTTTCTTATGTCAGCAGCTTGAGAAGCTACTTTTTATACAACATGAAAAATCAATTCAAGCTTTCCTCTGTTTCTTTAACTGGAAACCAACCTTGAACCTCTAAAATTAATTTCCACAATGGTGTTGGGATGACTGCGTTTTGTTGATCATTTTCTGTTAGGTGATGAATAATCGTGTCTTCTTGATCAGCATTTGCTTTCTCAACCCAATGTGGGTCAACGACAATAGCTCGTCCAAGTGCGACAAATTCTGTCTTTCCTTTTTCTAACACACGTGCAGCATCATCCGGTGTATGCACATTGCCGACACCGATTACTGGCACACGCCCGTCAACATATTCAGCAATTAACTCGGTACGGGATTTATCGCTAACAATGCCTCGGCGGGATTTTGCCCATGCATTCGTCGTTGCAATATGCAAATAATCAATGTCTGCCTGAATTAAGTCATCCATTAAAGCAAATGTTTCCTTCATCGTGATTCCTGGTGTTTCTGGCTCTTCCGGTGAAAAACGATAACCGATTAGGAATGGTTTTGTTGCATGTTTTTGGACGACTTGTTTTACTTCTTCGATTAATTTTAATGCGAATATGTGACGATCCTCAAATTCATCTGTTCTTAAGTTAGAGTGCGGTGAAACGAATTGTTGGAGTAAGTAACCTGTTGCTCCATGCAGCTCAACACCATCAAATCCAGCCTCAATTGCACGGCGTGTTGCCTCACCAAAATCTGTGATAATTTCATAAACTTCTTCTGTTGTTAATGCTCGAGGTGCTTGATCGATACTATAAAATCCGCGATCTCCAAGAGGCGGAACTGCACTAGCACTAACGGTTTCACCATTTGGAGTAAGTCGAGGTACTGCTAAACGGCCTCCATGATAAAGTTGAACAATCCCTTTTGCTCCACCGGCATGGATAACTTCAGCAAGCTTCGTAAGACCATCAATTGTCCCATCGTGATCGATACTCATTTGGCCATCAAAGCCCTTACCATTTTTGGAAATATAGGCACAAGCAGTAATGATTGTACCTATCCCATTTGCGCGTTCTTTATAATAATCAAGCTCTTCTTGTGAAACATAGTCATTGCTATCTGCAGAAAAAGTCGTCATTGGTGCCATCGTCAACCGATTCCGTACATGGACACCATTTTTAAATGTAAAGTCTTGAAATAAGTGCTGAACATTGCTTTTCATGTTATTCCTCCGTTATATAAATTAATGTATATTATCTAAAGCCTCTAATTCTTGTGTGATTGCTTTACTACCGACATTTAGTTTTAAAGCAATTTGTTTGACACTGCTACGTGATAGTTGATCTGTTGGTGCCGCAATAGCTAATGCAGCAATGACTTTCTTATTGCGGAAAACTGGTACAGCAACGCAACGGAGACCAACAGCCCGTTCTTCGTCATCAAAAGCGTATCCATCTTCATGTATCGCCTTTAAATGATAACGAAATAATTGGGAGTCTTGAAACGTATTGACTGTGGCAGGATCCAGTGCCATTTTATCGAGTAGTGGAGTTAATTTAGCATCATCTAAATGTGCTAAAATGACTTTGCCTAAAGCAGATAGATGTAATTTAGAGCGGTTACCCATTTCTTCGTCTGCTGATTGCTGGAAAGGAGCGTGTAATACCTGGGTCATAACTAAGTCGGTACCATCTACTTTTCCTAAATAGGTGCTCATTTGCAGGTTTTCTGCTGCTTGGTAGATGGAACGTAAAGATGTCCAGCCCTTTGAGGAGCGTTTTTCAGATTCATCAAGGAAAACCTTTGGATTAAAGAAATACGATGTTTGAATTTTATAGATATACTTCATTTCTTCTAAGGTCGTTAATAATCGGAATGCTGTAGACTTACTTAAATGAAGCTCCTTCATCACCTCTGCTAAAGTAATTCCCTCATTTTGTTTAACCAGTTCTAATACGAGAAGTCCTTTTCTTAATGTAGAAACTTGATTTTGTGCCATTTTTATCACCCCGTCTTCTGTAGTATAGGTGTTTGGATAGTTTACTACAAAATAATCATAGTGAGTTTCATTATTTGAAACTTTACCAAGAATATTTGTAGTTTTTACATGTAGAAATTATGCTATAGCTACTCAAATACAAGGAGGGAAAAACATGAATTATACAAAGCTAAAGAAATCAAATTTGGAAATATCGGCGATTGGACTTGGTACAAATGCTGTTGGTGGTCATAATCTATTCCAAAATTTAAATGAACAAGATGGAAAAGATTTAGTAAGAGAAGCACTTAACCTTGGGGTAACATTTATTGATACTGCTGACATTTACGGTCTTGGCCGTTCGGAAGAATTAGTTGGTGAAGCATTAAAAGAATTTAAACGTGATGATTTTGTTATTGCAACAAAGGGAGCACAAAACTTTACGAATTTAGATGATGTGAAAACAGATAATCGTCCTGAATATTTAAGGGAAGCAGTTGAGAAAAGTTTACAAAGGCTGCAATTAGACTATGTAGACTTATATTATTTGCACTTCCCAGATAATAAAACGCCTTTTACCGAATCAATTGGTGAGTTAGCGCGTCTAAAGGAAGAAGGAAAAATTCGGTCGATTGGGGTTTCAAATCTATCTATTGAGCAGTTAAAAGAAGCGAATGCACATGGTGACATTTCTGTCTTGCAATCACCATACAATATGCTGGATCGATCTGCTGAGGAAGCATTATTGCCATACACAAGAGAAAATAATATTTCATTTATTCCATATGGTCCATTAGCATTTGGATTACTAGGCGGAGGATTTACAAAGGAGACTAAATTAGATGCGGGTGATTGGCGCCAGTCTGTTCCATTGTTCCAAGGAGAGCAGTATATTCAAACGCTTGATAAAGTAGATGAATTAAACAAGTTTGCTGTACGTAAGGATACGAACTTGCCTAATTTAGCACTAGCATGGCTGCTTGCTCAGGAAGGCGTAGATGCAGTAATTCCAGGTGGAAAACGCAAAGAGAGAATTCGCGAAAATGTTAAAGCAAGTGACATTCGATTATCGAAAGAAGAGCTACAAGCAATCGATGAAATTTTAAATAAAAACGAGTAAAGATAAAAAGGGTTGTCCTCCAAAATCAGCCAACATGATTTTGGAGGACAACCCTTCCTCATTATTAAGTGGATTTCCAATCTGTCATATCTCAGATTCGGATTGAAACCAATCTTGTGACCAGCTCTCGATCGTTCGCAATATTGGCTCCATTGAACGCCCTTTTTCTGTTAAAGAGTATTCAATAATCACTGGTGTATCTGGTATAACTTCACGTTTCACGATATCTTGCTTTTCTAAATCCTTTAAACGGTCGGATAATACTTTTCCACTTATGCCGATAGCTGATTGGATTTCACTAAAACGTTGTGTTCCTAGTAATAATTGATAAACTACTAATGCCGTCCACCTTTGACTTAACAGTGAGATGGCTTTTTCAAACTTTGGACAGATTGTTGGTTGTGCCAATTATATTCACCTCGCTTACTTTAAGTATAACATAAAAATTCACCTTGTTATAAAAATAAAATTTATTACTTGACAATATGTAGTTCTAATTATAAACTTGGTTACATAAAGTAATCTAATTAAAAACATTGTAAAAATGAATAAAATACAATGTTTAATTCTAAAAAACTGCTGAAGAATTAGGCTTATTTTAGCAAACAAACTATTTAATTGAATAAAAAAAACGAGGAGGATGATTATGGGGTTCCATACTAAACCAACGACATTCGTTGGCCATGTCAACATAAAGGTAGAAAATTTAGCAAGGTCTTTACAGTACTATCAAGAAATAATTGGTTTCGATATATTAGAACAAACAGCTAATACAGCAAGATTAACAACAGACGGGAAGACGAGCATCTTATCATTAACGCAACCAAAAGATGTTATTCCAAAACAAGGAAGAACGACTGGGTTGTATCATTTTGCCCTGCTATTGCCTGAGAAAAAAGATTTGGCTAATATTGTTGTGCATTTTTCAGAAAAAGGTATTCGTTTTGGTTCCTCAGACCACCTTGTAAGCGAAGCACTTTATTTACATGACCCTGATGGAAACGAAATTGAAATCTATATTGATCGTAATCCATCAGAGTGGAGTTGGACTGATGAAGAAGTTGCAATGGCAGTTGACCCATTGGATTTTGAAAGGTTACTAAAGAATCGTGTACCAGGTGAAACATGGGAAGGACTGCCTGAAGACTCACTAATGGGGCATATCCATTTACATGTTTCTGAATTAGAAAAAACAGAGGAATTTTATGTGAAAGGTCTTGGATTTGATGTTGTGAATCGTTATGGAAGACAGGCGCTATTCCTATCAAAAGACAACTATCATCATCATATTGGAGTCAATACATGGAATGGAGTTGGAGCACCGAAGCCAGCTGAAAACAGTGTAGGTATGGAATCCTATACACTTGTTTTACCGAATGAAGAAGCGATTAAGGAAACAGTCGCTAACTTGAAAAAAATCGGCGTTTCGGTAACTGAAGAAGCAGGAAGAAGAATGACGTATGATCCGTCCGGAAATCGGATTGAGTTAACGATCTAAGAGGTGGAAGAAGCATTGTCAACATTAAAAGAAAATGGGATTGAAATAGGGATTTACACACTTGCGGATATAGGACCAGATCCCATAACTGGAAAAACAATCAGCATGAAACAGCGAATAGATGAAATTATTAAAGCGGCAAAGCTGACAGAAGAAGCCGGTCTGGATGTATTTGGGATAGGGGAGCATCATCGCTTAGATTATGCGGTTTCCTCACCAGCTGTGGTATTAGCTGCTATTGCTAATGCGACAAATCAGATTCGATTAACGAGCGCTACCAGTGTTATCAGCACACTTGACCCTGTTCGCTTATTTGAAGACTTTGCTACATTGGATTTAATTTCAAATGGACGTGCAGAAATTTTAGCTGGACGAGGAGCTTTTATCGAATCTTTTCCATTATTTGGTTATGATACAAATGATTATAATGAACTGTTTAGCGAGCATATGGATTTACTTTTAAAGCTCAATGAAAATGAAATCGTTTCGTGGAATGGAAAGTTTCGTTCAGCATTAAAAAATGCGGAAATTTCACCACGTCCTGTACAAAGGAAATTGCCAATCTGGATTGGAGTTGGCGGGACACCGGAAAGTGCTGCTCGTGCGGGGAGACTCGGTGTAGGTATGGCGATCGCGATATTGGGTGGCGATCCAATGCGTTTTAAGCCGTTGGTTGATATCTATCGCAAGGCAGGATTGGAGGCGGGACATTCTCCAGATACATTAACAGTTGGTGTGACAGGGCATACTTACCTTGCTGAAACAACAGAAGAAGCCAGGGATGAGTTTTATCCGTATTACGCCAACTACTGGAATTATGTTAATCGTCAGCGTGGCATGGGAACACGAATGTCTAGAAGTGACTTTGAACAGGTTGCCAGTCCCGAAACAGCATTATTTGTTGGAAGTCCAGAACTGGTTGTTGAGAAAATCCTCAGGCAGCATGAGTTATACGGACACACACGTTTTCTGGCGCAAATCGATATTGGTGGACTGCCGTTTGAAAAAGTACAGAAAAATATAGAGTTACTTGCAACGGAGGTTGTTCCAAGGTTAACGAAAGCGATGAGTCAAGGTAAATAAATTATGTATAGCGTGGTTACGATAAAATTCATTCAACTGAAATTGGAGGAATAAAAATGAATATTGCAGTTATCGGTGCTAGTGGAAAAGCCGGGAAATTAATTTTAAATGAGGCGATGGATCGTGGACATCAAGTTACGGCTATCGTAAGAGATGCTTCAAAGCTAGCCGTTAAAAATATTACCATCATCGAAAAAAATATTTTTGATCTGAACACAGAAGACCTTCATAAATTTGATGTAATTGTAAATGCATTCGGTGCCCCACTTGGTGAAGAGCAAGCACATGTTGATGCTGGACATCACCTAATCAAGCTGCTGCATGAAACAAACGCTAGATTAATCGTTGTCGGAGGAGCTGGGAGTCTTTATGCTGATGAAAACAAAACAATCCGCATAATCGATACGCCAGATTTTCCAGATGTATTTAAACCAACTGCAAATGGGCAGGCACGAAATTTAAAAGAATTACAGGAGACAGATAAATTAGCATGGACGTTTGTCAGCCCTTCCGCTATATTTGATGCAGAGGGAGAACGAACAGGTTCCTACAAAACAGGAAAAGATGTCTTGCTTCTTAATGAAGCAGGTCAAAGCTATATTAGCTATGCAGATTTTGCTATTGCAATTGTCGATGAAATGGAAGATGCAAAACACGTAAATGAAAGATTTACGGTGGTAAGTGAATAATTGATAAATGATTAAAAAGCTGGAGCCATATGGTTCCAGCTTTTTAATTGCTTAATCAAATAAGTAGTAATTAACTCTTTGTACAGCGGAACGAGCTTTAAGCCGTCACCTAAAATTTGAGTAAATTTGTATTGATTTTTACTCGTTTTGATCAGTGAAAAGGAATACAATATAAATAAGAGTTTCTTTTTCTGATAGAATAATATTGTTACTTGCCCTAAAATATATAAACGATTTTGAATAGATATAACAGAAATACACGAATACGGGGACGGGAAGAAGATCCGGAAACTATAAAGATAAAAATAAAATTCAGGTGGGAGTAATGTGAGAGAGATTAGCTTAATAAATTGGTTGTTAGAAGTTGATGTAAATCAGACAAAAGAATTATATAGGGAAAATGTAGAGGTTTGCGAATGTTTATACTGCGAAAACTATATGGTTATGTGCAAACATTTAGATTCTACTATCATTGACATTTTTAACCTACTGGGAATTCAACCATCCATGCCAAACAATTTATCGGAATTCGGAAAAATGGAAGATGGGCTGCACTTATATATGGGGAATTATCCTATAGTTGGCAGACTAGTAGAGGGCGAATATTGTACAGATTCTTCATGGGATGATACAACTACCACTACAATTAAAAACTTCACATTTGGATTTGGTAAGGGTTCATTTTTATTACAAGATAGGTCGACTCATCCGTTCATACAATTAGAATTTGAAGCTAGAATTCCTTGGGGGTTACACGAAGAACCGGAGGATTGATTTTACGAGGGTATTATTTGCGATAGTAATAATTGAGGGTTCAGAAAATCTTTTTAGTTAAAAGAGGAGAATTATTCAATGGACAATTACTGATTTTACTATCGTATATCCTAAAAGACTTTAAAAAAGAGACCTACTATAAAAGGAGTGAACACGTGAAAAATCATCTTTTACTAGGAGCGGGTGTGATGGTGATTGCTCTGGTAATAATGGCAGTAATCTATCATCAGAGTTCAAATCGAGTCTCGCTCCCACAATCAGCTCTGGTAAATAATTCGCAGGAAAACAGCTTAGATGAAATAGAACAAGCGCAACCAGAGCAATTACAACCTGTTACCGTTGACGATGCTGTTACGTATTCTTTACAAAATGATCAGCTTAACCTTCGTTTTAATAGTGGCGAGGATTGGGTTGAGGTTCCGGTTGAGAAGGACCAGCTATTTACTGGTGAGTATAATGGGAGCGAGCAGGAGCTAATTGATAATAGCTATGTTCTGACGGAAGAGCGAGTTGGTTTTCTCTATTCGGAAGGAACCGATTGGGAAGCACAACAAATCGTTTTTCTTTTTTCTGTCGATCAGGGTGAAACGTGGGAGAAATCTGTTGTAACTGAGCCATTTTCGGTAATGCGTTTTAGAAAAGTAGATTTTTTAAACGATCGTTTTGGGTATGCGATTATCTCTGGTGGTCGAACCATGTCTCAAGAATATTCCGCAGCCTTTCTAACACATGACGGAGGAAAGAGCTGGGAAGAAACAACCTATACAGAAGTGACAAGACTTATTTCGGATGGTGGCTTTGTGGATGAAACTACAGGTTTCCTGTCCTATGGAACGATTAATCCGGTAGAACCGATGCTTTATGTTACTGAGGATGGGGGAAATACGTGGAATCAGGCATCCATTATTATGCCAGAGGAATATCATGAGGTCTTTGTAATCGCAGAAATTCCAGTAAAAGAGGGAGAGCGGCTGAAGATGTTGATAAATCAAGGGCCAACCGGAGATTATGCAGGCGGACTTGTCAAAGGGGAATTTATCTCAACGGATAACGGTCAAACATGGGATTTTTCAAAGGAGGTTCCGCCAGATGAAGCAGAACACGAGTAAATGGAAAAAAGTTATGGGATGGATGTTATTTCTCGTAGCAATTGGCTTTTTCTGTATGCAAATAGGATACCTTGTCCTTCACGAAAGATTCCAAGTAGAGTATGTGGATAATCGGTTATTCTATATCATAAATATCGTTTGTTTGGTTTGTCTAACGTTAGCGATCTTACTACTTCTTCAATCAACTAGAAAATTTATAATGAGTATCTCCAGCATTTCGGCACTTCTTATTATCGGGCATGTTTTTCTGCTGATTAGCAGCAACAATGAGATTAAAAATATCACAAGCATATCGCCTGATTGGAAGCATGTTCTCTCCATTAAAGAGAATATGGAAAGTGGTGAAGCTATTTATTATCGATCCTATTATGGTATTCTTGCTCGTCCAAAGGAAGTATTGCCAGAACAGACAATAGGTGAATATCAAGTTGAATGGTTAGCGGAAGATGTTGGAGCAGTTACGTATAAAGCAGCAAATAATACAACACAGCAGTTCATTGCTACTTATGGAGATCGTGGAAGTGGCATTTCCTATTATTATGTTGGAGCACAAACACATGGCAACTGGCAAGGCGATAACGTTGAGCTGGTTAGCGGTCCCGAGGGAATTACTGTGACCGAGAATGGAGAAGCAGAAATATTCCAATGGGATGATATACATCAGTTTGGGACACTTGCCATTGTTTTAAAAAAGAATGGTGAAGCAGCTTGGACGATCGCATTACATGAAAATTTTCAAGTAGATACAGGAACAATAGAAGCGAACGATGGCAATATTCTTTTATACAAAGCAACTATGGAGAATGCTGAGCCAATCGTATTATCAAGATCCTAACAAAGTAGTTATTCTCCTAATGAAATATGAATTACAACAATTGATTAAAGGGGATGACGTAAATATTGTACAAATAATATTGTTATGTTGTTGCAAAACATGGTGTGGTAGGTATGACAAAGGTAGCTGCACTAGAAAATGGGGATTAAAATATCCGCGTTAACTCTGTAGCGCCAGAAGCAATTAATAAACCTGTTAAGAGGTGCTATAGAGGAAACCGGTCAAACAGAAGAGGAATTTGCACCTTAGCTTAGTCTTTTAGGGCAATTCGGTCAACCAGTGGAAATTGCACAAGCAAGTCTATGGTTAGCTTCTAATCAGTTTTCTTATGTAACTGGAACCGTTATTCATGCAGATGCTGGTTACACATGCCGTTAAATCAATAAAGAGATCCCCGTACCTAGGAAAGGTACGGGGATCACGTTTACTTATAGCTGCAAAAAGTCATTTAAGAATATAACATTTCTTTATCTCGAACAGGCTGATTAGAAATTTTGTTTAAAATGTAATGATAATAATCAGCTTTAATGCTTGCGATTTCACCTGTGCCAAATTCTACACCTGGTGCAGAGTTTACTTCAAATAAGTAAAGCTCTCCATGCTTATCAATTCCAATGTCAATACCCATGGAAGTAGCTTGCCTCGATAATTTCTCAATTTTATATGGAAGCGTCTTTCCTATCCGTTTAATTGAATCTCGGATTGCTTTCCAGTTCTCCCCGTAGTTTGCTTTTAAGAAGGGTGTTAACGTACTGACACTACCACCCTGCGCTACATTCGAAACGACCTTTTGGTTCGTTCCGATCCTAACGAGGTAAATAGGGACACTCCACTCGCCGTTTCCATTCTTTTCAAGTCGAATTCTGCAATCAAAAGGATCACCAGCTTCTGATTTGGACTCTATATATTTTTGAAACAAATAGATCTTTGGGTTAATCTGGTTCTCAAAAAAATCTTTTAGTTCTGTTAAAGAAATGTTTCTTTCCTGATTTTCATAGCTCAGTATATAGCTGTCATCTTTCATAGAAATCAGAAATATACCCTCGCCCTTTTGTCCATTTCGAGGTTTTGCTATAATTTCTTTATGTTCATTTAAGAAGCTATAAAACGCTTCGAAATGTTGAACAGTTTGGGAAGGAATGAGTAAGTGTTTAAATTCTCCATCATCTCCCAACATTTTATATACCTTTTCTTTCGAGCCAAATTTACCATAGCTAGATAGAATGCTTCTTTCCTTTAAAAATTTCATTTCTTCTTTATATTTATAGCAATAGCTGCTTAAATCAATAAATGGAGGGATAGAAATATCTTTTTTTACCCACTTGTTATGCTTTAGTATTTTTCCGTGAATGATTTCCTCTTCCATATTAATCTCGGTTGGATGACAATAAATTAAGTCAATACCATAATATTTAGCAGCTTTTGATAGTAGTCTTGCGAATTTTGCTGGTTTTCTACGATTACGCATAAAGCAAATTTCCAACGTCACACACTTCCTCTCTCTTAAGGAAATTCCAGTTTGAAATGAATGATACACTATATACTACCCTAAATTGCAACCATGACAAACAGGTATAAGTTAACAATGTGATGAAAATTATTGCAAGTTAATGATGGATGTTTCAATGGTATAACAGAATAGGAGGAGTTAGGAATGGGAGGAAATATATGGCCAGTAACAAATGGAATTTTGAATTTAAAGCGTTTTTAATAACAAAATAAATTTAGTGACTTGACAGATGGGATATAACATGATAAACGTGTAGAGGATAATCTTTAATGGCAAGTTTATAAGGTTGTCGCAATATCGAAACCTAATTATGTTAAATAAAGTAGGTTTCAATTAAAATTAAGTGAAGTTACTGTAAAGATATTGTAAGATTAGCTTGAGTGTTAAAATAAGGTAAATACAATGCACTGCCGATTAATTTAGTTGGTTTAGAGGAGGAATTGGACATGTCAGAAGAGAATAAAACAGCAAATGTTGATAAGAAGGTAAGCGAAGGGGATAAAATCCAAATCGTAAAAGGTGAACAAAAGGGAAAAACCGGAGAGGTCCTCATGATTCGTGAAAACTCTGTAATCGTTAAAATTGGTGATCATAAAGGAACTGGAGAACCAATTAAAACAGTTGTAAACCATAAAAATTATAAACGGATGAAATAAGTATTGGTTGAAAAATATTCTAATAACTAAAGATTAACTGAAAGTGGATCGTAATAAATACAACGATCCACTTTCAGTTAATGCGCCCGCTTAGAGGGAAAGACCCTATTTCCAATTGAATCCCCTTGGATAATTTTTACAAACCTTGTCGAAGCAGGAGAAAGTGGAACACTCTTTAAGAAACAGATTCCAATACTTCTTTTCGGTATCTCTTCTTCTAATTTCACTTCATATAATAAACCGCTATTCAAATAACTAAAGGAAAATTCTCTTGTTACACATGCAATCCCTAAATTTATTTTGGCGAATTCCAATAACAAATTATACGAGCCTAATTCCATTTCAGGAGCGATTGTTATTCCTTTTGATTTCAACTGATTTTCTACATATCTTCTTGAATTAGACTTTGGTTCGAGAAATATTAAAGGGAGCTTTACTAATTCTTTGAAGCTCAATGGCTTGGATAAAATATATTTAAACTTTTCCCCGCAAACAAAGATGTCATGGGTATCCATACAAGGGATTTGCTCAAATGTTGGATCGTTCAGCGGGAAATTACAAAGAATAATGTCGACTTCTCCTGACTTTAAAGCTGAAGAAAGCTCTAAAGTCGTTCCGTTAACAATATGAAATTTAATTTTAGGATACTTATGACGAAAATCTTCTAAATATGGAAGTAAGAAATGCTGGGAAATTGTATCCCCCACTCCGACCTTTAACTCTCCTGTCGTTAAATTTTTAAATTCTAATATTTTTTCCTCTCCAGCATCAATTAAATTAATTGCGGAATTTGCGTATTCGAATAAAAGCTCGCCTTCAAGTGTCAATGTTACGCCTTTGGGTGTTCTCTTGAAAAGTCGGGTATCCAAATCTCTTTCTAACTGCATAATTGCCTGACTTACAGCTGGCTGTGTCATATAAAGGCTTTCAGCTGCCTTCGAGAAACTATTCGTTTTTCCTACTTTGCAAAATATCTTATATAAATCTAATTTGCTAGCCATATAAGTGCTCCTTATATCTGATATTAGTTATATTCATTTTACTTATATCATTAATACCATGTATATTACAAGTAAAGAGATACATAATGACATTAACATTGAAGGAGCGATTCGATTGGAAAGAGTAGTTGGAACTGTAGTTAGAGGTCTTCGCTGTCCGATTATCAATCAAGGTGATCAAATAGAGGAAATCGTTGTTGATAGTGTGTTACATGCTGCAGAAACAGAAAAAATTCAAATTAATGATAAAGATATAGTTGCTTTGACAGAATCAATTGTTGCTCGTGCACAAGGAAACTACGCTACAATTGAAGCCATAGCGAACGATGTCCACGCGAAATTTGGAGATGATACTGTGGGTGTTATCTTCCCAATCCTAAGTAGAAATCGCTTTGCAAATATTCTTCGTGGAATTGCAAAAGGTGCAAAAAAGATTGTGTTAATGCTCAGCTATCCGTCAGATGAGGTTGGGAATCACTTAGTGAGTATTGATATGCTTGATGAAAAAGGAGTTAATCCTTGGACAGATGTTTTAACAGAAAAACAATTCCGTGATTACTTTGGATATTTGAAGCATACATTTACTGGTGTAGATTATATTGAGTATTATAAATCACTTATTGAGGAATTTGGGGTTGAATGTGAGGTTATCTTTTCGAACAATCCGAAGTCAATACTAGATTATACAAAGAGTGTGCTTGCTTGTGATATTCATACGAGATTCAGAACGAAAAGAATTTTGGAAGCAAATGGTGGGGAGAAGGTTTATAGCCTTGATAATATCCTGGCAGAGTCAATTGATGGCAGTGGATATAATGAGGAATATGGACTGTTGGGTTCAAACAAATCAACAGAAGATAAGGTAAAGCTTTTCCCGCGTAATTGCCAGCCGACAGTGGACCGAATTCAAAGTATGCTGCAAGAGAAAACAGGAAAAAATGTGGAAGTAATGATTTATGGAGACGGAGCATTTAAAGATCCTGTAGGTAAAATTTGGGAACTCGCAGATCCAGTAGTATCTCCTGCTTTTACAGCTGGACTTGAGGGAACACCGAATGAAGTAAAATTAAAATATCTTGCAGATAATAATTTTTCCGATTTGAAAGGCGAGGAACTGCAGCAAGCAATCTCAAAATTTATTAATGAAAAAGATGAGGATCTTGTTGGAGCAATGGAAGCACAAGGGACAACTCCGAGAAAGCTTACGGACTTAATTGGTTCTCTTGCTGACTTGACTTCAGGAAGTGGCGACAAAGGTACGCCGATTGTCTTTATCCAAGGATATTTTGATAATTATACGAAATAGGGATTTTAGTAAGCAATGCTGGTTATTTTCTGGCATTGCTTGTTTTAGTTTGAACATCATTTAAAGTAGATTCGCGGAACTTTCATTATACAATTCGGGGAAGGTTGTTAATGCAGGACGTATATGGCATGATAAGAGCATATATAATGGATGGAGGAAGCATGTGATGAATGAAGTACCAAACTGTCCGAAGTGTAATTCGGAGTATACATATGAAGATGGAAATCTATTTATATGTCCAGAGTGTGTGCATGAATGGACTATAGAATCAGGTAAGGAAAACAATGAAGATGAGCATGTGATTCGAGATGTAAACGGAAATGTCCTAAAAGACGGGGATACAATCACTGTAATTAAAGATTTGAAAATAAAGGGAAGTTCATCTGTTGTAAAGGTAGGGACGAAAGTGAAGAATATTCGCTTAGTTGATGGCGATCATGATATTGACTGTAAAATCGATGGCTTTGGAGCAATGAAGCTGAAATCTGAATTTGTTAAAAAAGTTTAGATGTTTAGGCTTTGAAAAAGGCATGATGTTTAAAATAAATTGCCTATATGAAGATAAAAGGACTTAGCTTTTACTGCTAGATTCAAGCATTGAGCCAAGTCCTTTTACCAGGTTTTTCATGATCGATGCTAGCATCGTTGATATAGATGTCGTTGCACAGATAAGGGTGCTTTTCTTTTATAACACCTATTGACAGAAAAGTCTATGTAAATGGAAAATTTTACTTTAAACTACCTCTTATGCTGTTTTGTGTAAATTGACATATATATAATTCATCTATATAATAAACTCGTAAATATGCGAAAGAGGTTCTTAGCTTTAACCCTCTATAAAAAACTAAGGAAAGTGATGCGATTAAAGTCGTGTGCCTTAGGGGTACACGGCTTTTTTTGGTAGGTCTGCAAGGTAGATTTTTATCTGAAAACAAATAAGTGGAGGGAATTACATGAAGGAACAAGATTTGTCAGGATTGACTTTACTAGGAAACCAAGGAACATCCTATGTATATGAATATAATCCAGAAGTGCTGGAGGCATTTGAAAATAACCATCAAGATCGGGATTATTTTGTAAAATTAAATTTTCCAGAGTTTACGACGTTATGTCCGATGACAGGGCAACCTGATTTTGCAACGATTTATATTAGTTACATACCTGATGTAAAAATGGTAGAGAGTAAATCGCTCAAACTGTATTTATTCAGCTATCGCAACCATGGCGGATTTCATGAGGATAGTGTAAATGTTATATTGAACGATTTAATCAAGCTAATGGATCCGCGATATATTGAAGTATGGGGTAAGTTCACACCACGTGGCGGGATTTCCATTGATCCATATTGTAACTACGGTAAACCTGGGACAAAATATGAACAAATGGCAGAACACCGTATGTTGAATCATGATATGTATCCTGAAAAGGTTGATAATCGTTAAAATTAGGATAGGATTGTAATTAAATATATTCAATGTTTTGTTAAGATAGTATGGGGGATTCGTCAAATCGAAGAGTGATGACGAATCCCTTATTTGTTTGCGTTTATTTAACTTAATCTTAGGATAAGGGTTTTCATTAAAAGTTTCTATTTTCTTGACGATCTACCTTTTGAAGCTGCTGCCTTAAATTATGCAGCAATTCCTGTGTTTGTTGAAATTGAGGGTTCTGCAGGGCTTGCTCTCCGTATTGGTTCTGTGCTTGCTGCAATACATCTTCAGCCCGCTGCAGCTGCTCAGTAGCTTGTTCGTATTGCTGATGGTCTACGCTTGCATGATCTTTTGCTGATTGGATCGATTCCATGGACTGGTGGACAAGTTGAGTAGCTTGTTGAATCTGGTCGTGTGGGTTATGTTGAACCATAAAAAAGCCTCCATTCTTTTGTTTAAAAGTACCATAAACTTGATTAAACCATTGTTGTTATATTTCCAAAGAAAGTTTGTATTATGTATGGAAGACAGTTAAAAAGGTGGGCGTTAGGGATAAATAATTGAAATGAGAAGAGCAATCATTATCTGTTTTTCGATTATCCAATTAAAAAATAATGAACATCCCCATCTGCCCTAGACTTTTATGTTAAAATGGTATATAGTTACTTAGGTAACTTTTTAGGGGGGATTTGAATTGTCCCAACGATTTTTTCAATTAAACATGCAATTTACAAGAACGTTTAGGAAAAAATTGAATGAGCATCTAGTTGAAGTAGGTTTATATTATTCCCAATGGAGCATTGTTTATTATTTAAAGCAGTGCGGATCGGCTACTCTTGTAGAGATAACGAATTATTTGGATGTTGAGAAGCCGACGATATCTCGTACTGTCAAACGGCTGGAGGAACAACAATTAATTGAACGACTTCCAAGTGAGGATAAGCGAGAGCGGAAGATGCAATTGACAAAAAAAGGCTTGGAAATGTATGAAAAAGCTTATGATGTTGTCAATAAATTTGAACAATCATTACTAGCAGAAATTTCTGAAACAGAAATGGAAGCTTCGTTTCGAACAATTCAGCAACTAAGAGATAAACTTAAGTAAGGAGAGTAAGTACCAGTATGAGTCAAAAACCTAAATTATGGACGAAGGACTTTATTATGGTCGCGACATCCAATTTTTTGTTATTTATTTCGTTTTATATGTTAATTGTAACGTTAGCTATTTATGCTGTAGATCAATTCGATGCCTCCCAAAGTCAGGCAGGGCTTGCATCGAGTATTTTTGTGCTTGGAGCAGTGCTTGTCCGTCCAATTGCCGGAAGAATTATAGATAAGGTAGGCAAAAAGAAATTGCTGCTCTTTGGGCTCGCTTTATTTTTGGTCTTTATGCTATTTTATTTCCCAGTCAATAATTTGGCTGCATTATTAGTCATTCGTTTTATTCATGGTTTTGCTTTTGGAATTAGTACGACAGCTACGAGTACAATTGCGGCAGATATTATCCCAATTGTAAGGCGTGGTGAAGGAATGGGGTACTTTGCAACAAGTACAAATTTAGCCATGGCAATCGGTCCATTCCTAGGATTGTATATTAGTCAACACTTTAACAATCCGATGATTTTTATCGCTACTACTGTCTTCGCAGCTGTTGCATTGATTGCAACAGTTTTCTTACGTGTACCAAAGGTAGATATTGTGAATGAACCGACCCCAACGCGAAAAGGATTTCATATTAATGATTTCTTTGAAAAAACCACTATTCCAATCGCGATTCTTGTAGCTACTGTAGGTTTTGTTTATTCTAGTATTTTATCCTTTTTCTCTGCATATGCAGCGGAAATCAACTTGGTAGATGCGGCTAGCTTTTTCTTTATCATGTATGCAATTTTTCTGGTAGCTTCTAGACCTTTTACTGGCCGGTTATTTGATGCAAAAGGCGAGAACAGCGTAGTATATCCATCGCTTTTACTATTTGCTGTGGGATTAGTTATTTTAAGTCAAGCAAGTGTTGGAATCAGTTTGCTTTTAGCTGGAGCGGTAATCGGAGTTGGTTTCGGAACTTTCCAATCAAGTGCTCAAACAATTGCTGTCAATCAGGCTCCAAGGCAACGAATTGGACTTGCAACATCTACATTCTTTGTGTTCTTTGATTTCGGTATCGGTGTCGGACCTTTCTTGTTAGGGTTTGTATTACCTCTTATTGGATTTAGAGGATTATATATTGCAATGGCGGTTATTGTTCTATTAAGTGTAGGAATTTACTATATCGTTCATGGAAAAAAAGCAGCAGAGCAAAGACGAATCAATATGGACAGTACGGAAATGAAAATATCTTAACGGGCGGGGAGGAAACTCTTCGCTTTTTTCTTTATTTTTACAGTAGAGTTGTAGTATTCTATCAACCTCTTTTAAAACGTGGAGTTGATAACATTTTTTATATAGAGTACAGGGTCTTTTCTAACGAAACTTAAATACACAACGTTATCTGAATTTTCACGTTTTATTACCATTTAAAATAAGCAAAATTTTTACTTAATTTATTATTTTGAAATTTCCCTTTAGTGTGTTATCCTTCCATTAAGTCGCGACTTACTATAAAATTTGGAGGTTGTTAATATCTTTAAAAAAATACTTATTATGGGAGTAGTAGCATCGTTTTTAGCCTCTGCGTTCGCTTTTAATGTCTCAGCAGCAGTTAGTCGGGTAATTGGAGTGACACCTTACGAAGCTCAAGAAATTGGTCTAAGCTTTGAAACTAGTGAAAGCATAACGAGAAGTGAGCTAGTTAATTTCCTTCACGAAATAGAATATGCAGAATCCTCTGAAGATGTATTAGACAATGTACGCTTTGGCATTGCTGCTGGAATAGTGACATATCCACTTTCCAATTTTGGAATTAGCATAGGAGCAAGTGGAGCTTCAGGGTTGCTATCTAGTTTTATAATTAGCAATGACCTAGGCTCAAGAGGTATTCAAACTGTATTAAATAGTTCTACGGCAGATAACTTTTTAATAAGTATTGAATATGAAAGAGGTAATAGGGGACAAGATTATTGGTATGAGGCATCAGATATAAGTGTAGTTCCCAACTGAGGATAACCCTAGAACAAGTTAATTTAATAGAAAATATACTTAAAAGACCGTTGAGAAAATCCCAACGGTCTTTATTATTCAGATAAAAGTTTACTAGCTCTTTTTATTATTAAATATAAATAACTCATATACAAAAATGTTAAAGACAACAAGTACACCTAGCGTTATAAAGCTACTAGTTTTGGGTAAATCAAAAATAAATACTATAATGATTAAAAAAAGTAGAACTGGAATTGCTTGCAAATAATTTTTCTTGCGCTTACTCATCTGGGTCAACCCCTTTGCCTTTCATAGATACTATCGGTAAATAGCGTTCTATTTGATATTAATAAATTCAAAGTTCCTATGAATAAAGATTATATTACAGCAAGTCTATAAAATCAAAAAATTGAACATCAATCGAAGGTGGAGTCCCTTTCTAAATCTTTGATTTAGTTGGGGGTTAACCTTCGCGTAGTACGGAAGTAATTTAATGACTAAACATTAAATCACAGAATGGAAAAGATCTATGACTCTGAGTCGCAGATAAGATGTAATGATAACAACCAATTTAATTTGGGAAAATTATTTGAAGGTCCATCAAGGAATGGCGAGTAATACTATACTCCTCACTGACTCCAAAGGATGCAAAATGCCTGGAAGGTATCTTATTGATAATCATTGTAACATACTGATAAGCCAGATGCCTTAATATTAATAGGGCACGTTCGGTTTGATAAAGGGGAAGCCATGGGAGTGGTTTCCCTACTTTATTTTTTGTTTTCCAGTAGAGTTGTAGTATTCTATCTACGAAGATATTTTACAAATAATTCAGTTTTTCTGCAGGGGGGCTAGGGCTTAGCAATGTTTCATACAATTTGCTATTTAAAACAGGGAAACCCGAGGCAACAGCAAGCGTATAAGGCTATAAAACAATTGAACATGATGCAAGATCTAATTGATTATACACCAATACTTTGTGGAACGATTCCAATTGGAATAGATGTGAAAGATTCTGATTTGGATATTATTTTGGAAGTGAATGATTTTAGTGATTTTAAAACACGTATCATAAGATTGTATGGGGAGCATGAAGGATTTACAATAAAGCAAATACGGATACGAGATACTCCAGTAATCAAGACTAACTTTCATTATGGCGGGTTTGAATTTGAATTATTCGGTCAATCAAAAGCCGTTTATGAACAGTACGCCTACCTACATATGATCGTCGAACATCATCTATTGAAAGAAGTATCGAAGCTCCGGGAAAAAGTGATACATCTTAAACGACAAGGAATTAAAACAGAGCCAGCCTTTTGCTAGGTTCTCGGAATTAAAGGAGACCCTTATGAAGGTCTGATTGAAATGGGAAGAGAAAAGGGGATAATTTAATGGAAAATGTTGTGATAAGAGAACTGCAAACACTGGAAGACATATTAGAAGCATATCCAGTTATGCGGGAGCTTCGCACACACCTCAATGAACAATCTTATCTTGATTTGGTCAAAGAAGCACGAGAAGAGGATAGCTACAAAATGGTCGCATTGTATGATCAAGACAACATTGTAGCAGTTGTTGGATTCAAGCCGATGATAACACTCTATTATGGTCGATTTGTTTGGGTATGTGATTTAGTTACGAGTCAGACGATGCGTTCCAAAGGGTATGGTGAAAAGCTGCTTTTTTATGTGCATGAATGGGCGAAATTAAATGATTATGAATGTGTTGCGCTGTCTTCTGGTCTCCAAAGAGAGGGTGCACATCGTTTTTATGAAAGTAAGATGAATTATAATAAGGTGAGCTATGTGTTTAAAATGGATTTAGAATAAGTGTTTTAAGGGATATGCGCTTACTAAAATCAAAGAAAGTAGAAAGGAAAGTATTCTTTTGAAAACAAAAGAAGAATTAATTGACACACTAGAACGGTTTATACCATGGGTAAAAACGTTGCTAGCATACGATTCTGATGTACTATTTCATCCTACAACAGAAGGGAAGTGGTCTGTTGCTGAAATTATTGCACATCTAGCATTCTGGGACAAATACATTGCTGAGGAAACGATTCCAAAAATGAAACCCAATGCAAGGATTGAAAGCGTTGAATTTCAAGTATTGAATGATCAGGCTTCCGAATATGCATTATCTGGTGTTTCTTTCAATACACTCATTGAAGAGCTAATCGAAAACAGGATAGCATTGGTTTCTAGTTTGAAGGAAAAGACCGATGAAGTATTCTTTGCGAAATTTGTATTAAATCGGGAAGAAATTGATCCGTACTCGGGTTACCCCCATACGTTATATAACTATGTGTGTGGTTTTATCTGGCATGATCAGCATCATAAACGACAGATCGAATCGTTTCTTCGCAAACGTTAAAGTAGTTTTCAAAACTTAGCTTTCTGCATATCTCTCAAACCCGAGAATTTGCGAACGAAAGCAATCTTTCATTCCATGGATTAGTAATGATAATTGGTCACTGTATATTCTCAAAAGCTAAATTGACAAAGCAAGTTAGGTTGCTTTTTTACAAACCTAACTTGCTTCTTTATTAAGAGATGATTAATTCCTTTTTGTATTCTGTAACCATACTAACAAATAGCTCAAGGAAACGTGTATCCCCAGTTAGTTCGGGATGAAAGGAGCTGACAAGTAAGTGCTCTTGTTTTGCAGCAACAATATGCTCGTTATATGTAGCTAAAATTTCCACATGAGTTACTGCGCTCTCCACATAAGGAGCTCGAATAAAGACTGCTGTAAATGGGTCAGCAATACCTTTAACATCGAGCTTCGCTTCAAAGCTGTCGCGCTGCCTGCCGAAAGCATTCCGTTTCACGCAAATATCCATTAATCCAAGATGTGAATCCTCTGAACCTGAAAGCTCTTTGGCGAGCAGTACCATTCCAGCACAAGTACCGAAAATCGGTTTTTTGCTCTTTGCAAATTTCTTTATTGGATCAGTGAATCCATAACGATGAATAAGTCTGCTTATTGTTGTGCTTTCTCCGCCTGGTAAGATTAAACCATCAATTTCCTGAAGTTGTTCGGGTTGCTTAATTGTTATTCCTTCTAATCCTAAAGCAGTAATTTGCTTGATATGCTCTTCAACCGCACCCTGTAATCCTAAGACGCCGATTTTCATGACTTTCATCCTTTCTTAAGAAGCTTACCTTTCTTGCATTCTCTCTTCAGCAGCAAGTGTAGCAATATCGATTCCTTTCATTGCACTTCCAAGCTCTTGGGAAAGCTTACCAATTAGGTCATAATCATTGTAATAGGTCGTTGCTTGTACAATGGCATTTGCGAACTTCTCTGGGTTTTCTGATTTGAAGACCCCGGATCCTACGAATACGCCATCTGCACCTAATTCCATCATTAATGCAGCATCAGCTGGTGTAGCAACCCCACCGGCAGCAAAATTAACAACTGGTAACTTTCCTGCTTCCTTAATTTGTTTTAATATTTCATAAGGGGCACCAAGGATTTTTGCCTCTGTCATAAGCTCATCATCGTTCATTAAGGTTACTTTGCGGACCTGTGCATTTACTTGACGCATATGACGAACTGCTTCAACGATATTCCCTGTTCCAGGTTCACCTTTTGTACGAAGCATGGCAGCACCTTCCCCAATTCTGCGTGCAGCTTCCCCTAAATCACGGCAGCCACAGACAAATGGTACTGTATATGCGTTTTTCAGCAGGTGGAATTCTTCATCCGCAGGCGTTAATACTTCACTTTCATCAATATAATCTACTCCCATTGCTTCTAAAACACGAGCTTCTACAATATGCCCGATACGTGCTTTCGCCATGACAGGAATCGATACAGCATTCATTACTTCTTCAACGATGCGAGGATCAGCCATTCGAGCAACTCCACCAGCAGCACGAATATCGGATGGTACTCTTTCTAATGCCATAACAGCAACCGCACCTGAAGCCTCTGCAATTTTCGCTTGTTCCGCATTAACAACATCCATAATGACGCCGCCCTTTTGCATTTGCGCCATCCCTCGTTTTACCGTTTCAGTGCCTAATAATTTTTCCATTTTTACCACTCACTTTCTATGTTGTTTTTTTCAGAATTTAGTTTATTATAAAAAGTATGTGGCTGTATTAAAAGTGTCAGTTTTTATAAAAATGATAGGGTCAGAAAAAAGGAGTGCTAAAAATTATGGATATGCTGTCCTGCCATTTAAACCGAACGAGTGATGTCCCTTTATATGAACAATTATATATATTTATCAAAACAGAAATTATAGATGGGCGTCTGGAATATGGAAGCAAGCTGCCTTCAAAACGGAAGCTTGCTGAGTTTCTAAAGGTTAGTCAAAATACAGTTGAAACCGCTTATGAGCAATTAGTTGCAGAAGGGTATGTGGATGGTATACCGAGGAAGGGATATTTTGTATTGGCGTATGCCGACTTAGAATATGTGCATCAGGCAGAAGCTTCAGCAGAGGATGAAAAAGAAGAGGAAACTGTGATTTATAATTTTCACCCAAGCTGGGTGGATACGGAAAATTTTCCATTTTCCAAGTGGAGGAAGTATGCAAAAAACTCCATGGATATGCAAAACCATTCCTTGCTTCTGTTAGGTGATTCCCAGGGGGAATTTGAGCTCCGCCGGGAAATTGCGCACTATTTATATCATGCCCGAGGTGTAAAATGTGCTCCAGAAGAGATTTTTATCGGTGCAGGGAGCGAATTTTTATTGCAACAGCTTGTCCTATTATTTAAGCACCAGACAGTCTATGGTGTGGAGGACCCTGGTTATCATGTGATTTCTCGAATATTAAGCAACTATCCAAATGAAGTACATCCACTTGAAGTTGATGATGAAGGAGTGGACGTGAGCACAATCGAAAATAAACAAATGAATGTTGTCTATGTAACGCCATCGCATCATTTTCCATATGGATCTGTATTGTCTGTGAATCGCAGAGTTAAGCTTTTAAATTGGGCAGCAGCTGCAGTAGATCGTTATATTATTGAGGACGACTATGATAGTGAATTTCGTTACAGCGGGAAATCAATCCCTTCGTTACAGGGGATGGACCAGGCGGGAAGAGTAATCTATTTAGGGAGCTTTTCCAAATCGCTCATCCCCTCACTTCGTATTAGCTATATGGTGCTCCCTAAGCTGTTGCTGCAAAAATACAAAAACAAGCTATCATTTTATCATTGTTCCGTTTCAAGGATTGATCAGCATATCTTAACACAATTTATGAAAAACGGAGATTTTGAAAAGCATTTAAATCGCATGCGAAAAATTTATCGCAGGAAATTAGAGAAGACATTAGAGATGTTAAAGCCTTACCAAGAGAAGCTGCAAGTAATTGGAGAACATTCAGGACTTCATATCGTTCTTGCTGTGAAAAATGGGATGGATGAAAAAGAGCTTATCCATCGAGCAACAGAAGCAGATTTGAAAGTGTATGGCTTATCCTTTTATTCGATGGAAAAACGTTATCGTGGTGATCCAAAAATAATTCTTGGCTTTGCAGGAATACCTGAAGAGGAGTTGCCAAAAGCTATCGAGTTGCTGTTAGTTAGCTGGGGTTTTTTCTCAAACTCTATAGATGTAGGTTAATACCAAGCATTGCACTAACTCCTTTATATAGGTACAAAAGGATAGTTAATTAGGACTTCATAAGTCTATTAAAAGGTGACAATAGACCTTCATTTTGCTATACTAATTCTTGTCGTCTTTGGCAGGTAGTAAAATTTTCCTCAACTGTCAAATGTTCGATTAAGCTTATAATGTCAGGAGTTTTGGAATTGGAAGAAAAATATTATGTAAAATTAAATCGAGCAAAAAAAATAATAGATTGTATGGTTAGTGGGACATTTGTACCAGAAGATGCGCAAAGCTTTGTAGATGATTATCATAAAGCTGTAAACTCGATTAACCCAGCAGAATACACGCTTGAATTCGATTGTACGTCGATGCAAGTTGTTTCGGCAGATATGGTTCCCCATTTAGAAGCATGCTTCGGTTTATACAAAGAATCTGGATTTAACAAGGTAATTTTCAAGGTGCAGGATAATGTAGTTTTAAAAATGCAATTTAACAGACTTGCTAGAAACACAGGGTTAACAAACGTAGAAGTTACGTCAGACTAAAACTGAATGAAACGAGAAGAAGAACAAGGTTTCGTTAAAAATCTTGTTCTTTTAGATTGAGCAATTATCATGAATCAGATATAGAAGAAGGGGTTTTACATCTTATGAATATCAGAATAAAGGAAGTAGGAATTTATCATCCACAAACATCAGTGAATAATGAATTTTACCTCGATCATTTCCAAAAGCAAGGCAAAGATATCAGACGATTTGTCCAACATATGGGAAGGAAAGATCGCTATATCATTAAAAACAATGATGAGAATGCACTTACGATGGCGATTGAGGCAAGTAAAACGGTACTGGAAAAAGCGGGAATGTCAGGAAAAGATATTGATATGCTTGTCTTCTCTACACAAACACCAGAATATACATTTCCAACGAATGCATTATTTCTGCACAATGCCATTGAAGGAGATGAGCACACGATTGTACTGGACTCGAATGCAAACTGTGCAGGAATGACAGCAGCGGTTGAACAGGCATCACGTTATATGAAAGCAAATCCAAACGTAAAAACTGCCCTCATTGTAGGTTCAGATTATAACTCACTTCTCTGTGATCCAGAAGATGAAATTACATATTCTAACTATGGTGATGCTGCTGCTGCGGTAATTTTAGAGACGACAGAAGAAGATACAGGCTTCATCGACTCAGTTTATGCAGTAGATTCGAAAAGCAGAAATAATATTGTTTATCCAGAAAAGGGATTGTCGAATACACTACGAGGGGTGGCTCAAGGCAAATATATTAAATGGATACCTTTTGATGGAAGTGAAAGTATGAAACATGTTGAGGAATCCTTCGAAACAATCTTTGAAAGAAATAACCTAACGAAAGCGGATATCGGAATATATTGCCTCTCGCAATTTTCACTTGCAACAATTCTAGAGATTCAAGAAAAATTCAATATTCATGATGATCAGATTGTTTACGTAGGAGATCAATTTGGTTACACAGGCACTAGTAGTCCATTTATTGTTCTGCATGAAGGCGTTAAATCCGGCAAAATTAAACGCGGAGATTATTTATTATTCTGGACCATTGGTGCAGGATACCAGATTGTAACGATGGTATTTAAATATTAAATCGCAAAAAAAACCGGCATCCTTATAAGTGGATGCTGGCTTTTTATTAAAGTTTATTTTCCTTGACCAACAGCTGGCTTTTTCCATAAGCCAAGCAATACAGCTGATACAACAGTACCAATGGCAAGGGAAAGCAGGAAGAATAAAGGATTCTCTGCTAAAGGAATTACGAAAATTCCTCCATGTGGTGCTGGGATAGCACTATTCCAGAATTGCGTTAAACCACCAGCGATTGCTGCTCCTAGAACCGAGGATCCGATTACGCGTAATGGATCTGCAGCAGCGAATGGAATCGCACCTTCCGTAATAAAGGAAATTCCCATCACATAGTTCGTGACACCTGATTTGCGTTCATTTTCATTAAACTTGTTTTTAAAAAATGTTGAAGCAAGCGCAATGGCAAGTGGTGGCACCATTCCTCCAGCCATAACTGCTGCCATCAGGCTGCCATCTCCAGTGTCCGTGAAAATACCAATCGAAAATGCATACGCAGCTTTGTTAAATGGGCCACCCATATCGATAGCCATCATGCCACCAAGTAATGCTCCAAGAATAACTGCATTTCCTGTTCCAAGGTTTTGTAAAAATTCAACCATCACATGGTTAAGACCGGCAAAAATTGGGCCAAACACAAAATACATAAGAAGGCCAGTGAAAAATAGACCTAAAACAGGGTAAAGCAAGATTGGCTTTAAACCATCCAATGCTCGTGGTAAGCCGCGTAAACCTCTTTTTAAAAGTACAACGATATATCCAGCTAAGAAACCAGCAACTAAGCCACCAATAAACCCAGCTTCACTTTGAACAGCAATTAATCCACCAACCATACCTGGCATTAATCCAGGGCGATCTGCGATACTCATTGCGATAAATCCAGCGAATATTGGGATTAAGAAGTTGAATGCATTGCCACCAACTTCATTCAGGAAAAGAAAAATTTCACTGTCACTGCCTAAAATACTTTCAAATAGGAAGGAAATCGCTAATAGAATACCACCACCAATAACAAATGGCAGCATATGTGATATCCCATTCATTAAATCTTTATACACAGTGTTTAGTACAGATGATTTTTGCTTTTCTTCGTTATCAGAACTGACAGCAGACTCTTGTGCATGATAAACAGCTGCATCATGATTCACTGCTTTGGTAATCAGTTCTTCTGTTTTCTTAATACCGTCTGCTACCGGTCTTTCCAATACACGCTTGCCATTGAACCGAGCCATTTCTACTTTCTTGCTTGCTGCTACAATAACGGCATCTGCACGTGCGATCTCTTCATCGGTTAAACGGTTTTTCGCTCCATCCGAGCCATTTGTTTCTACACGAATGTCGACATTCATTTCAGCTGCTTTTTTCTTTAAAGCATCTTCAGCCATATACGTATGAGCGATTCCAGTCGGGCAGGCGGTAACAGCAACAATAAATGGTTTAGTTGAATCGGTATCAACCATTGTATCCGCTGGGGATTCAGTATCATCTTCTTCAGACTGATTGAACAGCTGATGAACTTCATCAGGTGAGTTTGCTTGTTTGAGCTGCCCGACAAAATCTGGGTCAATTAATAATTTGGAAAGTGATGCAAGTGTTTGCAGGTGAGTATCATTGGCACCTTCTGGAACAGCAATCATAAAAAATAAATATGCAGGCTGACCATCTAGCGACTCATATTCAACACCTTTTGTACTCTTGGCAAAAAGCACTGCAGGTTCATTTACTGCTTTTGTTTTAGCATGTGGCATTGCAATGCCATCACCAAGACCTGTAGAGGATTGTGCTTCACGGTTTAATATAGCCTCTTTAAATTCCTCTGCATCCTGGACAACGCCATTTTTATGGAGGCTACGAATCATTTCGTCAATTGCTGTCTCCTTGGTTGTTGCCTGCAAGTCCATAATCATAATATCTTTTCTTAATAATTCGGTTGTTTTCAAGGTTATCATCCTTTATTTAAATTTTTACACAGGGGAAATTTTTACTTGATCAACTAAAGCGAGAATATCGTTTCGCTTCGCTAGATCATCAGAAAAGGCTGTTGCGCTGCCAGAAGCTATCCCCATCTTAAATGCTCGCTCTGCATCCTTTGTTTTGATATATTCACCAACAAATCCGGCAATCATGGAGTCACCTGCTCCTACAGAGTTCTTAACAACTCCTTTTGGACTTGTTCCTTTATAGATGACTTCTTTTGTGAAAAGAAATGCGCCATCACCAGCCATGGAGACGATTGCGTGCTGTGCTCCAAGCTCGAGTAATTTCTTGCCATATTGCAGGATAGTTTCTTTCGTGTTTATCTTAGTTCCGAATAGCTCTTCCAATTCCTCGAGGTTCGGTTTAACGAGTAAAGGATTATAAGGCAATGCAGCCTTTAAGTCTTCACCAGTAGTATCGATAATAAATGCAGCATTGGATTTCGTAATCACATCAATTAATGTATGGTAGTAATTATCTGGGAGAGAAGGTGGCTTGCTTCCCGATAAAATAACACTATCTTCACTGGAAATATTACCGATTTGTTTTAAGAGAGCATCGGCTTCTTCAGTGGAGATGGCAGGTCCTTGCCCATTAATTTCAGTTTCAAGCTCTGATTTTAGCTTAATATTAATTCTCGTATCATTTTGAATTTGGATGAAATCTGCAGAAATATTGTCCTTTTGTAACCAATTGGAAATAAAATCTCCGGTAAATCCCCCTAAAAAACCAAGTGCGGTTGAATGTACATCAAGTTCTTGTAAAATTCGAGATACATTAATACCTTTGCCTCCAGGGAGTTTTAGATCGTTCGTCATTTTATTCAATTTTCCAAGGTCTATATTCTTCACTTGTACGATATAGTCAATGGATGGATTTAAGGTAATTGTGTAAATCATTGATTCGCCTCCCAAATTGTTGTTTTCGCTTTATAGGGTCTAAGGTCCTCATGACAGGAATCCGTAATCAACATAACTTCTTCGATCCCGCATACGTTTACGAAGTGAACTTTATCCCATTTTGTATAATCTGCTAAAACATAAGCTGTCGCAGAATGCTGATGGGCAATTGTTTTTAATGCCGCTTCTTCTGGGTCGGGGGTTGTACATCCGAATGTTGCATCGATTCCATTCATTCCTAGAAAGGATTTATTGAATTGGTATTTTTGCAGTTCATTTTGACTTGGAGTACCAACAATAGCTTTTGTTGATGGCTTTACTTTACCACCTATTAAAATGGTGTTGATTTCTTTATCTGTAAGTAAGGATGCATGTACGATTCCGTTTGTTACTACAGTAATATTCCACTTATTTATGAATTCAATCATTGCTAATGTTGTTGTTCCGGCATCTAAATAAATCACGTCATTATCTTCAATAAAAGAAGCTGCTAATTTTGCAATGGCTATTTTTTCTTGATTGTTTTTGATGGATTTTTCCTGAATTGACTGTTCGCTATCCAATTGATAGATACGCTTTGCTCCTCCATGGATACGTGTTAATTCTCCAGCTTCCTCCAAATGTTGCAGATCTCTTCTTATTGTAGACTCTGAACTGTTAAGTGAATTCATTAAATCTTGCGTTTTAACAATGTTCGCCTGTTTTAATTCATTTAATATGAATGTATGTCGTTCCTCAGTTAACATATACACCCTCCTAATCAGTATAATAACATCAAAAACAGTCAAAAACAATCAAGTTGATAGCGTTGTCACAAAAATGACCTATTGTTTAAATGTTCATAATAAAATTACTTTTGACTCTAAGTAAAAATCGTAATATGATAGTAACAATTTATTACGAGTGAAAAGAGATTATTATGGGAAACAAAAGCCAGCAAATTTATTTGACTAACTTATAGACTGGCATTCGTTAAAAAGAATTTGTTTGGTAGGGTTTGGACACTTCGCGAAGACATTCTATCTGCAATGGAGACAGTGCATTCACTGAAATGTCGGAATTGTCCATCATTTTACATTGAATAAAATATAAGGGGATATACATCATGAAACAATCAACGAAGAAATATATCATTGATCGAATGTACAAGGCTTCTATCGGGCTTGCAAACGCCGTGTTGGTAACACTCGGAATTGGTTTGTTGGTTGAAGCTTTTGGAACCATTACTGGTTGGGCAGGATTTACAACAATTGGTACAGCTGCTCAGCTAATGCTTGCCCCAGCTATCGGAGCTGGAATTGCATATCAGTTAGGTGGAAATACATTAGTTATCTTTAGTGCAATGGCAAGTAGTACGGTTGGCGCGAATGCTCTGCAGCTTGCCGCTGACGGTGGATGGGTCCTGACAACTGGACAGCCTGTAAGTGCCGTTTTGGCAGCAGTTATCGCAACATGGGTTGGTAGAAGAGTAACTGGAAAGACGAAGTTGGATATGCTCGCTATTCCATTTACTGCAATCATGATTGGGGGCGTGTCAGGTGTATTCCTAGCATGGGTCACAACTCCTGTCCTTGTATGGTTAAGTGAAAAGATTGCTACTTCTGTGGGAGGATCACCATTGGTTGGTTCGATTGTTATTGCCCTTATATGGAGTGTATTTCTTATGTCGCCGGCTTCTTCAGCAGCTATCGCGATTGCACTCCAGCTTGATCCTGTTTCTAGTGCTGCTGCATTAATCGGCTGTACGGCACAATTTGCTGGTTTTACTGCAATGTCGTTTAGACAAAATGAACTTGGAGCAAATATTGCACAGTCATTCCTTACACCTAAGGTACAGGTACCCAATATCGTGAAGAATCCACGATTAGTAATTGGCCCATTTCTTTCATCAATTATTTGTGCACCAATCGCTATTATTCTATTTGATTTCCAAGTTCCATATCAGCTTGCTGGACTCGGGTTAAATTCCTTTATCGCTCCGCTAAATATTATAGCGAATCAAGGACTAGGAACATTAATAATGTATCTTGTAGTAGGTGTCTTCCTACCGATTATTATCTCTATTTCGGTCTATCATGCATTGAAAGTAATTGGTTGGGCAAAAACTGGTGATTTGCGAATGGAAGTACAATAAGATAGAAGAAAGCCACATATTGTATACAAAAAAAGCGTGATTAGTTTCGCTACGTGCGAATCGATCACGCTTTTTATAATTGGCAGGAAACTATAAAGTTTGCATGCATTTGATAACTTAGATACCGGAGCAGCCACGTCCAAGAAGCGCTACAGCTGTAGTCAGACTTCACTCCACCGTAATTCGCTTGCCGGACGCTTGCGACTATGTTTTATTATGGATTGGATGATTCTATTTCAAACTGTGTTGTCACACGCTCTAAAGATTTAGACAATCCAGATATTGTTAACCCCACCTCATGTGTACGTTGCATTTGTTCGTATTGCTGTTCACTTTTTACGCGCATTTCTTCAGCGCTAGCTAACGTTTCTTGAGAAACAGAAGCAAATTCATCTGCCGCATATTCTAAAGCAGGAATTTCATTTTTTAAGCTTTCTAGCTCTGCGTTCATATCCTGAAGTTTTGTCTCAACCTTTGCGATTTCCTTCATAAGATTATCCAATGATAACTTTGCATCGTTTGCTGTCGTAATATTTAAACCTATCTTATTTAACATTTGTTTAAATTCTTCAGTAGCATTGGAGGTAATATTCCCCATATTGCTAATAGATTGAGTGATTTTAGCAGCAGTTGCGGAAGATTGCTCTGCAAGTTTACCAACTTCATTGGCGACAACGGAAAAACCTTTACCAGATTCTCCAGCACGAGCAGCTTCAATCGTTGCATTAAGTGCTAATAGTTTTGTTTGTTCTGCAATTCCTTGAATTAGTCCTACTGAATTTGAAATGGACATCGAGTATTCATTTACTTGCTGAATTGTTTTGGTTAAATGCTCAAAGTCATTTTCAAAAGCTTGTGTTGTATTGATTAATCGTGATATATGTTTTTCGCCAGTAATTGCTGTATTCCCCATACGTTTGGAATTGCTAAATACAATAGCCATATTCGTGATGATATCCTCTGTTTTGTTTTTCATCGTAATAAAGCTTGCTACACTGCTTTCTGAGCTGTTCGCAGTTTGTTCTGCACCTAATTTCACAACATTAATAGACTCGGTTAAATCATGGCTGTATTGTAGTGCGTCATCAGAGGAATGCTCTAGTGTCTTTCCTGTACGCGACAATTCAACTGCAGTTTTCTTTAACTCATTAAACATGGTCGTCATCTGGTTAATCATGGAATCATAGCTTCTATGTAATGATACAAATTCTGGTATTGTTGTTTTCATTGCTGCCGAATTCTGAAGGTTTCCATTACGAACTTCCCGCATTGTGTCTCGTAGAACAGAAAGCGGCTTGGTTAAGGTACGAACAAAAAGGATAATCAATATAGTAGAAAGAATAATACTTGTAGCGGTAATTAAAATAGATACAAATCCCATACTATTAACAGGTGCCATAAATGATTGTGTCGGCACAAGTAATACATAGGTGCCGTTAATTTCGTCCATTTGTTGGAAAGTTATTGTGTACGTTTCGCCATCAATTACGCGCTGAAGCTGCCCATCCTGCGATTCTGTAATGGTTTGAACCAAAGAATCAGGAATATTTGGCAGTGAATCCGCACTGACTGGAAAAGGTGTTACACTATTATCAGCAATATAAAAGAAATCCGATTCCATCCCATCGGTTTCTAATTGGCTCTGCTGCGTACGAATGTTAGAATTCAATTGCTGCATAAAATAATCTTCATCACTCACGTAGAGAAAGTGGAGATTTTCTGCTATGTAACCAATTAATTGAGCTTCGCGAACTAATCGATCTTCAATCGTAGTTATTGTCATTTGCTTCGCTTGTATGTATGAAGTAACTCCAACCGCAGTGACGGATAAAAAGATTAAAGATAAAAACAATATACTCAATCTAGCATGTAAATTTGTTTTAGTAAGTAAGAGATGGTAAAACCGTTTCACAAAATTGATGCCTCCTTAATTTTCGCAAAGATAAACAGGTCTTTCGGACTGCTACTATTTCAGTATAACAATCTATTGTTAAGTTACTGTAAAGTGAATGTAAAGGATTATTTTCCTTTCTCCATCAAGGGATTGAATAGGATTGATATTATTTCCACCACAATTGTTTGACAAGTGAGGTATAATAGAGGGTGGTAGACGTAAATTTGAGGAGGATAAAAATGACTACTATTAATAAAGGCGAAAATAAATTTTATGTAGGAGACAATATAAAAGAACCACTTGCAGAAATTACGTTTGTGCAAATTGGAGATTCGAAAATTGTAATTGATCATACATATGTTTCAGATGAATTACGTGGTCAAGGTATTGCTGGAAAATTAGTAGAGCAGGTCGTTTTGTTTGCCCGTGAAAAAAACAGAAAGATAACACCGTTATGTCCTTATGCGAAAAATAAAATCGAAAATACTCCAGAATTTCGAGATGTGTTAGGCGCGTAATTTCATGTACCTAACAATCGAGGAAACCGCGGAATATATAGCAATGAATCCCTCAAGTGTTACAGCGCTGGTTATGCAAGGACGTATACGTGCAATTCATGATGGGGAGCAGTATTTAATTAATAAAGAACAGTTTACAACACATTTTGAACAAGTAGAAAAGTACAAAAAAATGATTCAAGAATATCTAAACGAACCAATACCAGAAGATATAGATGTGAAAGATGAAGATTAAAAAAATGGCAAATTTCAATTAGTGTTAAGTATATGCTAGACTTTATTGAAGGAAAGTGTAGCATATACTTAACACTTTTTTGGCAGTCTGCATATTTCTTTCTGCATAAGTGCAACTTAGGCATTCGCTAAAGGCTCTGAGAATGCTAAGTTCTCTAATATAACTGCTATTCAACTATAGAGGAGTTTATCATATGGCTAGTAAATATCATTCAAAAAATAAACAGCAACCAAAGTCACTTCAATTTAAAGTAGAAGAGGCAAGTGAATTATTACCTTTTTTAATAAAGGTCATGTCAAATCGTAGTCGCAATTCCGTTAAATCAATACTTGCCCGTGGTCAGGTAACGGTTGATGATCATATTGAAACGAAGTACAATTATGCCTTGCATCCTGGACAAAAAGTTACGATTTTAAAAAATAAAGCTGCGATTAAGCAGAATGTATTAATAGGCATGTCTATCTTGTATGAGGATGATGCCGTTATTGTTATCAATAAGGAAGCAGGACTGCTTGCGATTGCAACAGAAAAGGAAAAAAAGCAAACAGCTTACCACCAGCTGATGGAATATGTAAGACAGGAAGACCCAGATAATCGAATATTTGTTGTGCACCGTTTAGACAAAGGTACATCCGGCGTAATGCTGTTTGCCAAGCAAAAAGAAGTAAAACAAACCTTACAAAATAATTGGAAACGGGTGGTTAAGGAACGTACGTATGTTGCATTAGTTGAAGGAGAAGTAACGAAGCAGGACGGCTATATTTCATCCTGGCTTAAGGAAAGTAAGGCGCATAGAGTCTATTCTAGTCCTATTAAAAATGATGGGCAGCTTGCAATAACGCGTTATAAAGTAATGCAATCCAATGAGGATTTTTCATTGCTTGAAGTAAAATTAGAGACTGGCCGTAAAAATCAAATACGTGTCCATATGGAGGATCTTGGACATCCGATTGTTGGCGATAAAAAATACGGGTCTAAACATAATGTGATTGGAAGATTAGGTCTCCATGCGAAAGTATTATCATTTCAACATCCAACTACTGGACAATTACTGCTGTTCCAAGCAGATGTGCCAAAATCATTTTTGAAGAAGTCGAAGTAAAAGAACAAAAGTGGAAGCGTCCGGTAAGCGACGTACGGACTGCGCCCCGTACTTTGGGGTGGTTCGACTTGTCGAACATTCTTACGCAGGAGATTCACTCCAAAGTATAAGATGAACTATGACTTTCGCCGTTATGGGCGAAAAGTCAAGTTCATCTAAAAGGAAACATGCCCCTGTAAGGGGTATGCCGATGTTAGGCTTTAGCCTGATTTTAGTCGGCCATCCTTTTACTTGGAGTCGATGTTGACTTTCACCACAAGGGTATAAGTGCGACTAAGCCTCTGGCGCAGCCAATCGGCAAGTCTTCTTTATCGTACGGAGGTGAGGGAAGTCTCGCTACAGCTTTAGCGCTGGAGCTGGACGTGGCTGTTTTGGGTAACTAGTTACCCAAAGTATTCAAATTTTATAGTACGCTAAGCAATGGGAAAGGGAGTAGAGCAAAATGCTCTCCTCCCTTTCTACAATGGCGCTTTTTTGAGCATTCTACCTCTTCTTCCCACAGTAGTTTCCGCGTGTTTTAGAGAATTCATAATTGCTTCTTCTGTTGCTTCAATAACGCCTTGGAACAGCTGACCCATTGCTGGATGGTCATCTCGAATAAAGGAGATTGATCCAATAGTATGATCTGAGTTGTGTTCAAATGTTGCTGCGGTAGAAAAAGCAATGGCGATGTCGCCGCTCCCGTGGTCTATGGTACTTCCTGTTCGACCTAGTCCAACTGCAGAACGACTGGCTAGTCGTTTTAACTGTCGATCATAAAGTGGTGCATCTGTGGCAATTATAATCATAATCGAACCATCAGGAGTGTCCAGACTGGCTTTATTCCAATTGGCAAATAGTGCTTGCTCCCGTTTGCCAAAATTACTTAATACCAGACATCCGACGGTATAATTTTCCTTGCCTGCTGAAATGATACGAGAAGCGGTGCCGATTCCGCCTTTATATTCAAAGCATGCCATACCTTTTCCAGCGCCAACAGCACCTTCTTGGACAGGTTCTGTGCTCGCCTTTTTAATTGCCTGAATCGCGTGTTCTGGTTTTACTGCTTGAAGCCGAATGGAATTCAAGTAGCCATCATTACATTCGCCGACAACAAGGTTAATGGTCCCTGTACTTACACCAATGTCCTCATTCTCTTCAAGCATGTATTGTAAAGTTCCTTGCATAACAGAACCAACACTAAGGGTATTTGTTAGCATGATGGGTGACTCTAATAATCCAAGCTCATCAAGCTGTACGAGACCAGTTGTTTTTCCAAAACCATTTATTACTGCGTTTGCAGCATGTGTTTTTTTCTTGAATAAATTGCCTGAATGAGGAAGAATAGCGGTTACCCCAGTACATATCGTATCGTGATCATCGATTTTCTCATAGAGTGTGACATGTCCGACCTTCACATCGCCTACATCTGTAATACAATTGTATTTTCCCTTTTGCAGTACCATAAATTCTCTCCTTCTGTAGAACACGTTTCTTATTACACTACATATATTATATATCAAATGGGTGAAAATTATCGATAAGCATGCATGGATATTGGCTAACGAGGGAAACTAAGATGATTACTTATGGGTGGTGATAACAGGATGAAACGAATCGTTTCAGCACTACTGTTTATCGGAGTTTTCTTTTCAACTATAGGATTGGTTGCAGCAGAAGATATTGGTACTGAAGTTGGTCAGAAGGCGCCTGACTTTAAATTGATTACAAGTGATGGTGAGACTGTTCAGCTATCTGACTTTAAGGGAAAGCGCGTATTACTTAATTTCTGGGCGTCTTGGTGTCCGCCATGTCGAGAAGAGATGCCTGATTTGGAACGATTCTACCAAGACAAAGATGCTGTGGTGCTTGCGGTTAATTTAACAAACATGGAAATGAATAAAAAGACGGTAAATGAGTTTATTGAAACATATGGTCTAACCTTTCCGGTATTAATGGATGAGGAAGGGCAAGTATCCAGGTTATACAGAATAAGCCCAATCCCTACAACCTATATGATTGATACAAAAGGAATTATTGGGCAACGCGTGTATGGGCCTTTGAATTATGAACAAATGATTACTGAATACGAAAAAATGAATTGAGGAAATCGGCACTAAGCCCGATTTCCTTTCCTGTTTTATAACATAAATAATGAGGAGCTTGGTAAGGAATAGAGCAGTCTGTTTTTATAAATGGAAAATTAAGCGCCAGTACGCTAAACTATTACATAGACTAGTAAAGAAAGTCGGGGGAGATTATCATAAAACTATTACTTGGACAGCTCGTCATGATTGGAGCGATATGGATCGGAATGGCCACCTTTTTTTCAGAAATGAATGAAGGAGCTAAACTTATTTTTTATTTAGTGACATCATGGCTTTTATTTTTAATCGTTATAATTGTAAAAGCTTGGATAAAGCAGTTGATACGGAAAAGAAAATGACGATAACATGAAAACGCGAACTATAATTGAAAAGCGTGAGGAAGGTTAAACAATGCTTATTATTGAAAATTTACATAAATCTTATGGTGATAAAGTTCTTTTTAATGACATCAGCTGTACAATTACTGACAAAGAGCGAATTGGACTGATTGGTGTAAATGGAACAGGGAAATCAAGCTTTTTGAAAGTGATTGCTGGAATAGAATCACCCGAAAAAGGAAATTTGAAACATGCAAAAGATTACCGAATTGAGTATTTGGCACAGGATCCAATTCTTGATCCTAACCTAACTGTTATTGACCAGATTTATTACGGCGGGTCGACGATTATGAAGTTGATGCGGGCATATGAAGCTGCATTACTCAAGCTGCAGGAGGATGCTGAGAATAGCACCTATCAACAGGAGTTGCTAAAACTCCAGCAGAAGATGGATGAAGCGGAAGCATGGGAAGCGAACACTGCAGCTAAAACAATATTAACGAAGCTTGGGATAACAGATTTTGGCAAAAAAGTCACCGAGCTTTCGGGTGGACAACAAAAGCGTGTTGCTATCGCAAAGGCGCTTATTCAGCCAGCTGACTTACTGATACTAGATGAGCCAACCAACCATTTGGATAATGAAACGGTAGAATGGCTCGAAAAATACTTACAGTCCTATAAAGGATCTCTTCTCCTTGTGACACATGACCGTTATTTCCTAAATCGGGTAACGAATCGAATCTACGAGTTAGATAAAGGAAATTTGTATATATACGAAGGAAATTATGAAATATTTCTGGAAAAGAAAGCAGAGCGAGAAGCGCTTGAAGTTAGTAATGAGCAGAAACACCAGAATACATTACGTCGTGAATTAGAATGGCTAAAACGTGGAGCAAAAGCAAGATCAACAAAACAAAAAGCACGAATTGAACGCGCAGAAGAAATGAAAAAGGAAACATTTGATACGAAAAAAGACCATCTAGCGTTTCAAGTAGGTTCTACACGATTAGGTAAAAAGGTAATTGAGCTGAAATCCATTGGGAAGACCTATGATGGTAAAACGCTCTTGCGTGATTTCAGTTATCTCGTAATTCCAGGGGAGCGCCTCGGTATTATTGGTGCCAACGGCTCTGGAAAATCTACTTTGCTTAATATAATGGCGGATCGAGTCGAACCGGATGAAGGTGAAATTGAAATCGGTGAGACGGTAAAAATCGGCTACTATACGCAGGGTGATGAGGAACTAGATGGAAGTATGCGGATGATTGATTATATTAAAGAGGTTGCAGAAGTCATCCATACAAAGGACGGTCAAGTCATAACTGCTGAGCAAATGCTGGAACGCTTTTTATTTTCCCGTTCAGAACAATATAACTATATTCGGAAATTATCTGGCGGGGAAAAACGCAGGCTTTATTTATTGAAAGTGCTTATGACAGAGCCGAATGTACTCTTTTTGGATGAGCCGACAAATGATTTAGATACACAGACACTTAGTGTTCTGGAAGAATATTTGGATCATTTTCCTGGTGTCGTCATTACCGTATCCCATGATCGCTACTTTTTAGATCGTGTTACTGACCGTTTGCTTGTCTTTAAGGGACATGGAAGGACAGAACGCTTCCAAGGGAATTACAGTGCGTATTTAGAACAACGTCATTTCGATATAAGCATAGCGCAGAAGACTGAAAAGGCAATTGAAAAGCCGAAGAAGCAAAAGAAAAAACTTTCCTACAATGACCAGCGGGAATGGGAAAAAATTGAAGATCAAATAATGGCGTTAGAGGAAAAGGTTGAAGCATTGCAGCAGGCCATTATCGATGCCGGAAGTGACTCGGAAAAAATACAGAAATTATATGAGGACCAGCAAGAAACTGAGGCAGCACTTGAAAAGAAAATGGAACGCTGGGAGGAACTCTCCGTATTAATTGAGGAAATGGAGAATCAATAAAGTGCAACGTCATTCAGTGGGGTATTACTATCTGTTCATGCATGATAATTTCAAGTGACGTTATAAAAGTAAACAAAACAGGGTGTACCCGAAAAAATCGGGGCACCCTGTTTTCTATTGTAAGCCATCGATTTCAATAGCTTCGACAATGGCAGTACCGTTATCCAATTTATTTGCTTCTAGCTGAACATGATCCCCTTGTTGTAAAAAGACCGCTAAAGGAGCCTTAGTTGAGCTCAATGTGTAAATGGTTGTGTCATTTGTTAATAAAAATTGAATCAGTTGTCCAGTTGTTTGGGTTGTAATAACAACACGTTCAATCTCACCACTGACGCTTTCATGTCCTGCTGCTTCACCGGTAGATTCCACATTACTGGGATCCTGTGCAAGTGCAATTCGATAGGCATCTAGTGTCTGTTTTGCAGTATCACCGAAAACAACAAAATCGGAATCAGCGGCCTTAATGTAGGCATATTGTTTAAATAATCCATTCGGATCTAGTACATTGACTACCCAGGTTGGATTTCCGTCAATATTATACAAAATCGGCATGGAGCCTTTCCAGTTTTTCTCTGGGAATTCTTTATCAACGATTTCTCTTGCACCTTTACTATCCATGATTCCATTATTTTTTTCTCCATTGTAATACACTAATTCACCTGTACGAGCATTGATTAATGTGTAGCCTAAAGCAGAATCAATATTCTCTTTAGGAGAGGACATATCTGTAAAATAATGCATGTTTCCTTGTTCATCAAAAATAGGTGTTACATTACTTTCCGTTCCAGATTCGTTTGGTATTTTTACATCCCGTTTTCCAAAAATAGAGTTCAGCCAGCCATGCACGTATTTTCCGAAATACTCATTTTGATCAGAAGCCATTTCAGAACTAATCGAACCATCGATAAAATCAGGTGCATCTTCTGTTGTATAAAGGGAT
This sequence comes from Oceanobacillus sp. FSL K6-0127, assembly GCF_037983385.1. Classification (NCBI taxonomy): domain Bacteria; kingdom Bacillati; phylum Bacillota; class Bacilli; order Caryophanales; family Bacillaceae; genus Oceanobacillus; species Oceanobacillus sp. FSL K6-0127. The sequence goes on from NZ_CP150287.1 coordinate 1,668,282, forward strand.
ACATCACTTGTTACCGGGTCAACAACTGCGACATGCAGCTTTGACATGTTTGGTTTATTTGTAAGGCCAATTGGTTTATACAACGTCTGTACATACCATGGTTTCCCTTCCTCATCTACCTCGATTTGTGCGCTGCCACTTTGAATATAAGCTGGATATTCCCCATAAATCGTTCGTTGGATATTATGTTGAAAGTAGCTGGAATTCGTATACTTCATTTTACTTTCAATAAATTTCGGTTGGGCATTGATATCTGTAGCAGATATGGTAAAATATCCTTCTGTTTCTTTACCGCGGAAATATCGCCAGAAACCACTAAATTCAACTGGAGCAATGAATACGATATCGTCATTTACCATTTGTACCTGTAATTTACCTAGATCATAAAACTGGGTATTTGGAACAACACTCATTGCTTTTTGAACCTTGTTACGTGCAGATTCTGGAGATACAACAATTGGTGTAGCATCTTTATCGAGTGGCTTTGCTTCTTCCATTTCTTCTTTTTTAATGGACTCATAGCTATTATCTAAAGCAGAAATTCCAAGGATAAAAAATGTCGGAACTGCGATGACTGCTAATACAATGATTCCAGATGAAACCACATCGATTGGACGACTTGCTTTTGTAAGTGGTTTGCTCATCGTCAATCCATATAAACCAAGTGTTCCAATGAAAGCGACAATTAAGTTTGCAATCGACATATTTGGAATGGTGATGGTAGGCATGAAAATATAGACGATGATTGCTGTAATAATGAAAAGACTAATAAACGTAAATCCAGCAGCTTTGATTGTCGTTTTCCGCTGTTGCTGATTTTTAAAAATAAAGTAAACAGCAATTATGATATAGAGAATAAAAGTAAGAATCGTAGTTGTTAATATACCTGTCATGTTCACATCTCCTATGTTCGTTTCTAATTGGTAATACGAAATGGAAAGACGATTAGTTTCATAAAATAAAAATAAAAGTGAAACTGACAAAATAAAGGTTTAAAAATGGACTGCATATGGGAAAATAATCACAGAGCTATATTATCGGGTACTGTTTAAAATAAGGTCCGTAGATGACATCATGTGAAATAAGGTGGAATGAAGATTCACTTTATGATAGAAACTAGTTATAATGGAAATAATGCTTTAATTAGGAGGGAACGGAATGAAGCTTTATCAAGTGAGGAAAGGCCAGTTTGTGTTTTATCAAAACGAGCTCCATAAAGTGTATTCAGTAAAGCCGATGTTTAAACAATCTGTACACTTGTATCGTTTGAAGGATATGAAACAAATTTTAACGAAGGCAAGTGAGATTGACTATTATAGACCGAAGCATAATGATACATTTATCTTTTATGGCAAACGTTACACGATTGATCAATATGCGAAGCCAGAGCCAGGCGACTATATTTTAATCGTTAAACCTGCACCAGACTTTTTAGATCATTATTCATTGAATGAAATCGAAAAAGTGGAAAGTGTTGAGAACGGGAATGTGAATACAACACGTGATAATGGTGTGAAACATAATGAATATGTTGTCATGGTTCCAGGTCGGCAGGATGCAAGTCAAGAAATCGCTTATTATGATAAAAATCTTGTACCTGAAGAACAACAGCTAAAAGATGAATCGATTAGCTACCTTGCTGAAAATGATGATACATTAAAGCCTGCTGTTGGAGATATATATGTTGATACTCGTAGTAATACGAAAGCTATGATTGTGGCGATGACAGAGGATGAGGTTATATTCGGACATGGTTTACGCGTCCATGTTGCAGAGTTATTGGATGAAACGAGCTTTGAACTTATTTACCAATTTGAAGATAATATTTAAAAAAGTAAATCCCGGCCTTTAGCCGGGATTTACTTTTTTAGCATATCGATTGCTTTATAGCCAAGAATATTGATGGGGTCCTTTGAACTGGAATAAGGTGGTGCATATCCGAGTTCCAGCTCTGGTAGGTCATTTACAGTTAAATTTCCTTTGATAGCAGTAGCCAATACAGCCATCCGCTTATCAACACCATCATACCCGACAATATTTCCTCCAAAAATCAGCCCTGTTTCTGGATGGAAAAAAAGTTTTAACCAGAGTTTCTTGGAACCTGGATAATAGTTAGCGTGGGAAGTGGAGGCAAGGACTACATTCTCGAATTGTTTGCCTTCCTGCTGCAAGCTCTGTCGGTTATGTCCGGTTGCAGCCACTGTTAAATCAAATACCTTCAAAATAGAAGAGCCTGTATTGCCGCGATAAGGAATCTGTTCTCCATCTAAGTGTGCAGCAATAATAGCTGCTTGACGATGTGCAAGCCAAGCTAGTGCGATATGTCTTGGTGAGCCAGTTAACAAGTCTCTTGTTTCTACGACATCTCCTAACGCATAAATATCAGGATCTGTTGTTTGCATATATTCATTCACAGAAATAGCACCAGTACTACCTAACTCCAGTGCCGTATTGATAGCTAAATCGGTATTAGGCTTTATTCCAATAGCGAGAATTGTCATGTCTGCTTCCAGTTGTATCCCGCTATTTAAAAGTAATGTCTTGCCATCATTTTTAAACCCCTTCAAGCCATCATTCAAAATGACCTCAATTCCTTTATCCTTCAAATGTTCTTCAACTATTGCCGCCATATCATCATCAATGATTTTGCTTACTTGTGAAGAGCGATCGATGATGGTGCAATTCAACCCAAGGGCATGCAAGTTTTCGATCATCTCTAATCCGATAAACCCAGCACCAACTACAGCAACTGACCTCGGTGTATTTTGTTGGATGAATGCATGAACAGCATCCATATCCTCAATCGTTTTCGCTGTAAAGGTTCGATTATTATTGATACCCTCTATGTCTGGAACAATTGCAGATGCACCAGGAGAAAGGATCAGTTTGTCGAAGGTTTCCTCCTGCACTTGTTTACCTTTCCGATAGTGCACGGTTTTATCTGAGCGTGAAATCGAAATAACTTCTGTATTCGTATGCACGGATACATTGTATTTTTTCGTGAATTTCTCAGGAGGATACAGGAGATCCTTTCTATTTTGAACCACATCGCCAAGATAATAGGGGATACCGCAATTTGCGTAAGAAATATAACCCCCTTTATCAAAGATGATGATTTCGGAATTTTTATCGTTTCTGCGGATTTGGGCGGCAACCGTAGCGCCGCCACCAACACCGCCAACAATTACAATTTTACGTGGCATGTATGTCACTCCTCCAGCGGAATCTTTCCTTTTCTCCTTGTGTAAAAATCTTCGTACTATAAAATTCCGACAGAACTTAAGAAAACGATGATGATTGTAGCGGGAACTAACCAACGCATGATCTGGAACCATACGTGGAACAATCCATCAGGTAACTGGTTTCCATAAGAAAATTCCTGCTTTAATAATGATTTATCCAGTTTAAATCCGATAAACAATGAAATAAATAGGCAGCCACCAGGAAGCATGATATTACTCACAAGGAAATCACTTGCATCGAATACAGTTAAACCGAATATAGTGAAATCCGTAAGCACGTTGGTAGAGAGTGCAGATGGAATGCCTGCGAGAAATACGAGTAAACCGGCAATGAATGCAACTTTCTTTCTTGAGCGCTGTTTATTTTCTGTGAAAGCTGCTGTAATAATTTCCAGCATACTGAAGGATGATGTCAACACCGCGAATAAAAACAGCAATAAAAATAAGCTTAAAAACAATTCACCGAACGGCATTTGTGCAAATACCTCAGGCAGCACGATAAACAATAATCCAGGTCCTTCTGCAGGCTCCAAACCAAAGGCAAATACAACAGGAAAGATAGCTAAACCTGCAAGCAAGGAAACAAATATATTCATAATACTTACCGATCCAGCTGATGACGGTAAACTGACATCTTTTTTCAAGTAAGAGCTGTATGTCACCATCACCGAGATTCCTACTGCTAATGAAAAGAATGCTTGACCGAGTGCATATAAGACATTTTCAGCACTTAGTTTGGAAAAGTCTGGCTGCAGGAAGAAGCGGATACCTTCCATTGCTCCTTCGAATGTAACGGAACGGATGACAAGTATAATAAAGAAAATAAAAAGTAATGGCATTAACACCTTATTTGTTTTTTCGATCCCATTTGTAATTCCGAGGGATACAACAATAATATTTATTAATACAAATAATCCAAGACCGACAATTGTCAAGGTTGGACTGCCAGTTATATTTGCAAATAGTTCGGGATAATTTGCGTTTTCTTTTATAATTTGTCCAGGCAGTGACATGAAACTATATAGAAGGACCCAGCCGCCTACAACACTGTAAAATGCCATCAGGATGAATGCACCAACAACGCCCCATTGTCCAATGAATGACCAAGGAGTTTTTGGTGCTAATGTTTTGTAAGCTGTGACTGCTTCCTTTTGTGAACTTCTTCCAATAATAAATTCCCCAACTAAGAGAGGAAGACCTAGAATGATGGTAAAGCCAATAAATAATAGGAAAAAGGCACCTCCACCATTCATTCCTGTCATATATGGGAATTTCCAAATTGCTCCAAGACCGACTGCCGCTCCAGCAGATGATAGGATAAAGCCGAGCTTTGTCGACCATTGTTCTTTGTTTTTGTTCATGCTGTAATTCCTTTCATGTTTGAAAAAGTTATCTTATTAGTATAGCATAATCAATTCATTTTTGAAGGAAGTTCTATCGTTGTTAAAGCTTTGTTCGAATTTCCCAAAGTTCAGGAAAAAAGTAATGCTCTAGTACTTTTTTTAGATAGCTGACACCAGATGATCCTCCAGTACCTGTCTTGTGACCAATAATGCGTTCAACTGTTTTCATATGTCTGAAACGCCATTGCTGGAACCAATCTTCAATATCGACGAGCTTTTCAGCCAATTGATAAAGGTCCCAATAGCGATCGACGTTTTGATAGACCTGTAGCCATGCCTGCTCAACACTAGCATTTTGTTGATATGTTTTCGAAATATCTCTATCTAAAACTCCTTTATCAATTGGCAGACCTGCCTTGTCTAAAGATTGAATGGCAACATCATATAGACCAGGTGCATGATACGCATCCATTAGAATTTGATGAAGTTCTTTGTCTTTTTGATATATTTTTAAAATAAATGGTGTTTTATAGCCTAGGACAAATTCGACAAGCCGATATTGATAGGATTGAAACCCGGAAGCATTTCCTAGTTTATCCCTAAATTGCATGTACTCTGCAGGTGTTAATGTTGAAAGCACATCCCATGCTTGAATGATTTGGGATTGGATTTTGCTGACACGTGCAAGCATTTTATAGGACGCTTGCAGTTCGTTTGCTTGAATCTTTTTGATTGCTGCCTGCATTTCATGAATAATTAGCTTTAGCCATAACTCGCTTACCTGGTGGATAATTATAAATAGCATTTCATCATGGTGACTGGATAATCGTTTTTGGCTTGATAATAAAGGATCGAGCTGAAGGTAATCTCCATATGTCATTTTCTCCATAAAATCCGTATGAATTCCTTTTTCCGACTGAAATGTTTTGTTGGAAGAATCCGTCATGATTCATTCTCCTCAAGTGGACGTAATACGGCGCGGACTGGACTGCCATCCGCACCATGGATAGCTAACGGCAAAGCGATTAAATCATAGGATCCTGGAATGACATGTTTTAGCATTATATTTTCCAGAATGTGAATTCCATGCCGATGGAGGGCGTGATGTGTGGTGAGTTCTTTGCTGTCCGGTGCATCGACAGAGGGGATATCAACGCCAAGTAATTGTATACCCTTTTCACTTAAAAACTGGGCAATCTCTGGATCCAGATAAGGAAATTCTCTTGGGAACCGTTTTGGATTGTTCGGTAGTGATGTTCTCAGCAGCAGTCTTGTTGCATAATCAAATTGGTAATTTTCTAGTACTGCCGCTGTAATATTATCGGTATGACTGACATCAATAACGATTGCTTTTCCAATGTAAAGATCAAGATCGAGCTGATCTACCGTTTTACCATTAGAATTAAAATGAAAGGGTGCATCAATATGTGTCCCAATGTGCAGACTTGTTGTGATTTCTCCAATATTGGCAGAGCCGGTCTGCTCCTTCGTGGCTGACAGTTTGTAGTTGAATGGTGTATCTCCTGGCCAATGTGCGATATCATTCGTTAAGGCTTGAGAAATATCAATCCATTTACTCATGCGATTACACCTCGTTTATTTTCGTAGATTTTATAGCTTTCTTTCTCCATAATGGTTTTCAGAATATGAACCATTTGCCATACCTCTTCAAATGTATTGTATAAGGCGACAGGGGCTATCCGTATTCCATTTGGGTTGCGAAAGTCAGGAATGATGCCGTTTGCTTTTAAAGCTCTGCAAATCCGTGCAGCTTCGGGATGCAACAGTAAAACGTGTCCACCTCGTTCATCATCTTGCTTCGGATTGGCAATGGTAAAGGAATATGCAGCTAATTCGCTTTCAATCAAGTCCATCAAGTACGCTGTTAATTGTAATGATTTTTTGCGGATATTTTCAATGCCGGCTTCCTCAAACATTTGCAGTGCCCCGAGTAATGGCGCCATACTTAATACATGTGGTGTTCCAATTTGGTAGGAACCTGCATGATTTGCTGGGGTCAGATTATGCTCCATATCAAATTGCTTTTCTTTGGAAGAACTAAACCATCCAGCAAGTCCAGGTGTTTTGCCGAAATGCTTTTGATTAACATACAGCCCCCCAACACTTCCAGGACCTCCATTTAAATGCTTATACGTACACCAGAAAGCAAAGTCCACATCCCACTCTGATAGACTGTGAGGGATGGCACCAATCGAATGGCATAAATCAAAGCCAATAAGGATTCCTCGCTTATGAGCTTCTTTTGTTAACCTTTGCATGTCTAGAATTTGTCCGCTGCGATATAGGACACCTGGCAGGACAATTAATGCGATTTCCTCTGTCATGTAGTCGATGATGTCTTCTGATTTCAACGTATTCTCATCAGCACTCGGTACTTGAATAAGATGTGTGTGGGCATCATATCCTTTTTGTGCTAATTGGCTTTTTAATGCATAAATATCAGAAGGGAAATTCAATACATCAGCAAGAATCTTCGTTTTTGCGCCTTTTGGGTGATAGAAACTCGCTGTCAGTTGATGGAGGTTGGTTGTTGTTGAACCAGTAATAATTACTTCCTCTGGTTTTGCACCAACAAGATTGGTGGACATTTTCCCAAGCTTTTCAGCTAAATAAAACCAAGGATGATGACCAAGTGTCCAACCATCGATTGCATGGTTTTTCCAATCATTCATAACTTCAGTTACAAATTGTTCCGCGCGTTTGGATAATAATCCGAGTGAGTTACCATCAAAATAAATCGTATTGTTAGGTGTGTAGAACTCGGTTCGAAAATGTTGTAAAGTATCCTCTTGATCCAGTTGCTGTGCATATTGACGTGTACGCATCATAAATATAGCACCTCTTTTGTATTAAATTGATATATGTTCAATCTAACATAAGGAATAAAAAAATATCCAATAAATTTAGTATATTAATAACAATTGTACAATTAACATATACTCATTTATACTAAAGATAGAAAATAAATATATATAGAAATAGGGTAAAAGCACGTCATTTACTGCACTATTTTATTCGGGAGGGATAATTTTGACAACGCTATCATTGGAAGTTGAAAAGCTTAATAATTTTATTAATGGAGAATGGGTGAATGTAAGTAAAACCCAAGCAGTAATAAATCCGGCAACTGGGGAAGAAATTGTGCAAGTGCCTTTATCTACGGAAGAAGCGGTAAACGAAGCGGTAGCTGCTGCAAAAGCCGCACAAAAGGAATGGGCGCTTGTTCCTGCACCACAACGTGCAGAAGTGCTATACCGTGTTGGTTACATTATGAAAGAACGTAAAGAAAGACTGTCTCAGCTGCTGACTATGGAAAACGGGAAAGTAATTGAAGAAGCTCGCGGTGAGGTGCAAGAGGGTATTGATATGGCGTTTTACATGGCAGGGGAAGGTCGTCGTTTATTTGGTCAGACAACACCTGCTGAGTTGAAGGATAAATTTGCAATGAGTCAACGTGCTCCCGTTGGAGTTGTAGGTATTATCACACCGTGGAATTTTCCGATTGCAATTGCAACATGGAAGTCTTTTCCTGCAATTGTCGCCGGAAATGCAGTTGTTTGGAAACCGGCTACGGAAACACCAATCATGGCATATGAGCTTGCCAAAATTTTTGAGGAAGCTGGCCTGCCTAAAGGGGTTGTCAATGTTGTATTTGGTGCAGGATCTGTCGTTGGAGATGCGATGGTCCATCATGAGGCTATTCGTGTTATTTCCTTTACGGGTTCCAATGATACAGGTCGAAATATTGCAAGTGAATGTGGAAAGCAATTAAAAAAGGTTTCCTTAGAAATGGGTGGGAAGAATGCTGTAATCGTAATGGATGATGCTGATTTAGATCTTGCAGTCGAAGGAATTCTTTGGAGTGCCTTCGGAACGAGTGGTCAGCGATGTACAGCATGCAGTCGGGTTATTGTACATGAAAAAGTAAAACGTACATTGGAAGAGAGACTGCTTGCTGCTATGGATAAGCTGACTATAGGCAATGGACTTGATGAATCAATTAAAGTAGGACCGATCATTAACCAGTCAGGCGTTGTTAAAATTAAGCAATATATTGAAATCGGCAGGGAAGAGGGGGCCAAACTGCTTGCGGGAGGCTACGAGCTGACGGAAGATGCACATGAAAATGGCTATTACTTTGCGCCGACCCTGTTCACCAATGCTACGGCAGATATGCGAATTGCTCAAGAAGAAATTTTCGGCCCGGTTGTTTCGATTATCCCCGTTTCCAGCTTTGAAGAAGCAATTGAGGTAAATAATGGTGTGACGTACGGACTGTCCAGCTCGATTTTTACAAACGATGTGAATCGGGTTTTTAAAGCGCAGCGAGATCTCGATACAGGAATTGTCTATGTGAATGCTGGAACCACAGGAGCAGAAATTCACTTGCCGTTTGGAGGAACAAAAGGAACAGGGAATGGTCACCGAGATTCAGGCATTCAAGCATTGGATGTTTTTACAGAATGGAAGGCAATTTACGTGGATTACAGTGGGAAATTACAACGCGCACAAATTGATGTAGAATCATAAGCTATTTATGATGAAGGCTTTTTGAATAGTTATATAGATAGAGGTTGCTTTTACCAGTCTAAGCAGGGAGTGAATCGAATGAAAATAGGTGTATTAGGTTCAGGCTTGATGGGAAAAGAAGCAGTACGTGATTTGGTATCGAGTCCAGGTGTAACACATGTCGGGCTTGCAGATATTGATATCGAGCGGGCGCGGCTCGTAAGTAAGCAGCTGGATACTAAGAAATTAAAAGCATATCAAGTAAATGCGGGTAATAGAGAGGAGCTTGCAGCGTTTATTCGGAAGTTTGATGTGGTTATAAACGCACTATTTTATTCGTTTAATGAAATCGTTGCTAAAACTGCAATTGAGGTAGGGGTCAGCGCAGTAGATTTAGGCGGACATATTGGGCATATGACAGATAAAGTGCTGGGGCTTTCAGATGACGCGAAAACTGCTCAAGTTACACTCATTCCAGATCTTGGTGTAGCTCCTGGGATGATCAATATTTTATCAGGCTATGGTGCAAGCAAGCTTGATCAAGTAAAGTCGATTAAATTATATGTTGGTGGAATTCCTGTAAAGCCAGATCCTCCAATTGAATATAATCATGTATTCTCAATGGAAGGGGTTTTCGATCATTATACAGATCCTTCCCTCATTATTCGTAATGGTATCAAGCAGGAAATCCCTTCATTAACAGAAGTAGAGCAAATTTATTTTGAGCGGTTTGGCCCGTTGGAAGCTTTTCATACATCTGGCGGCACATCAACACTTTCGCTATCTTTTCCGGATATTGAGACACTTGAATACAAAACAATTCGTTATCCCGGTCATGCGGAGAAATTTAAACTGCTTGTTGATTTAAATTTAACGAAGCTAGATTATGAGGTCGAAGTAAATGGTCAGATGATTCGACCGCGCGATGTTTTTCTGAAAGTACTTGATCCCATCGTTGAATTAGGTGAGAAGGAAGATGCAGTCTTATTAAGGGTAATTGTTTCTGGTGAAAAGAATGGGACGGAAGCAACCTATGCATATGAGATGACGACGTATAAGGATCGAAAAACACATGTAACAGCGATGGCTCGAGCGACTGCGAATACAATATCAGTTGTTGCACAGATGATTGGTGATGGAACTATTGCGAAAAAAGGCGTATATCCGCCAGAACAGATTGTCCCTGGCCATACCTATATCGAAGCGATGAAGAAACGCGGTGTAAATATTACAGAAACAGAGTCAATCTTAGAAGCGAATTCAGTAAAGGTAAAGTCAGTGTAATAAGATGAAGGGATTGGACCAATCGTGAATACCATCTTTGTTGCAGGTCACGCAAGGCTGCCCGCAGGAATGGCAGCTAAAAGTATTTATGACACATTAACTATTACAGCAGAAATTGATAAAAAATATGGTGTTATCGTAGCTGCAAATTGTACTTTAGCCACGGAGCATGGGAGAGAATTTGTTCAACAATTGCTAAGAGGCTACAGCTTGCAGGATGGGATGGAAAAGCCAATTGAAATGGTAAAACAGCATTACTTAGGGAAAGCAGGCAATGCCCTTTCGTCCGCCTTAAATGATTTGTATAAACAATATGTGAATTATATAGAGACAAAATAAGAAGAGGAGATGGTACTGACTGTGTACCATCTTCTTTTATTTAGAATTTATTGAAACTTGATTTTTCCGCTTCTATACAAGTTGCTTATTTATTGGACTGTAATTAGGTGGCTTTTTTTGAACGCTTCTTTTAGTTGAAACATAGGATGTAGAAATAATATTTCTGTTTCTGTTCTACTAACATTCAGTGGGCGGAAGGGAACTCTAACTGAATGAAGTTTTACTTTATAAAAAGAGGTAGGTGGCCAAAATAAAACATAATAAAAAGCATATTGTCTCTACTCGTCGTGTATATGATATGGTCAATACAACTTCCGAATTTCGTATTAAAATTCCTATAAAACCTGCTAGGAAAATCAATAAAGTTGATACTTACCAGTATAATGCATTGTCTGATGGGAAAAGTCTTCTATATACGAATAAAGATGAATTAAAACAATACGGTAATCGCGGGATATTAGATCCAATGAAGGTCTCCTATGTAAATCTCTTTATTAATGGTGTATTACAACCTCCAGTTACCTATGAGATTAAGGAAGGTATATTGCAATTAAAAACAAGTGATGTACCTCCAGAAGGAGCTCCAATTAATTTGCAATTCATTACTATTCACCAATCGTAATCGATTAATTAAGGGGTGGCATAGACCACCCTATTTCAAATGAAGTTATGTTGTAATATCTGTAGTAGAAGTCGTATCGAAGTTGGCTATTTCTAATACGATTGGTGTTTCTGCTACTATGGAGTCTGTACCAGTGGGTACCACAATACTAAGTGATCCTACACCAGTTGCACCAGGCGTATAAGTTGAAATATCCTGCATTTGTAATACACCATTTATATATAGGTTATAGTAACTGTTATTCGCTATTAACTCGGGGAGTTCAACGACTTCAGCACCTAAATCATCAAAGAAATCAGCTGCATCAATTGTTAAAGTGCCTTCTGGTGCAGTATCAGCTACCGTTACATAGAAAAACTTATCAACCGTTGGCGTAACCTCCGTTTCCGTTGTTGCAGAAACAAATAATTTCATAAGCTGTAATGCCATTAGTGTCTCTCCTTCCTATCAATAAATTGTTTCATCATAGTATATGAATAAGAAATCATTCTGCATAGATACGTTCATCATTTCTATGTTGAATGATGTATTTGTACACGTTTTAGAAATAGATAAAAACCCTAGCATTTAATATGCTAGGGGAAATAGATTATTGTTTTTTAAACGCGCTCCTTCTCTCCATCCCAGGCAGGAAGCATTTTATTCAACTGCTTATCTTCCCGATACCCTAATACATATTCTGCCTGCATAATCGTGTGAATTTCTCGAGTTCCCTCATAAATAACCGGTGCTTTCGAATTCCGTAAATAGCGTTCTACTGGATATTCATCGGAATAGCCATAAGCACCGTGGATTTGCACGGCATCATCTGCTGCTTGATTAGCGAAGTCACAGGCCTGCCATTTGGCAAGAGAAGTTTCTCTGGTATTGCGTTTTCCACGGTTTTTAAGCTCACCTGCACGATAAACAAGCAAACGGCTCATTTGATAGCCTGCTTCCATCTTCGCAATCATTTGCTGCACGAGCTGATGTTTTCCAATCTCTTTGCCGAATGTTTCTCGTTCATGGCAGTATTTAACGGAAGCTTCCAGACAAGCCATAATTTGTCCAACAGCACCTGCAGCAACTGTGAAGCGCCCATTATCTAATGCTGACATGGCAATTTTAAATCCTTCTCCTTCTTCGCCCAGCAGATTTTCTTTCGGTACTTTAATATTTTCAAAAAATATTTCACCTGTGTTACCGGATCGGATGCCGTGCTTGCCTTTGATTGCCTTCGATGAGAAACCTTCCCAAGAACGTTCAACAATGAAAGCAGAAATAGCTTTATGCTTTTCGGAACGATCTGCAGTATAAGCAAAAACAATAAAATGATCGGCAATATCACATAGTGAGATCCATGTTTTCTGACCGTTTAAAATATAGTGGTCACCATCTTGTACAGCTGTCGTTTGTAAAGCTGCAACATCCGAACCAGCGCCAGGTTCGGTGAGACCAAATGCACCAATTTTTTCACCTTTTGCCTGTGGTGTAAGGTATTTTTGCTTTTGCTCTTCTGTTCCCCATTGAAGTAATGTCATGCTATTTAACCCCGTATGCACGGAAACAGCTGTACGAAAGGCGGTATCGCCTCGCTCCAGTTCCTCACAAACAATAGCTAATGCGTTATAATCCATTCCACTGCCACCATATGCTTCAGGGATACAGACGCCCATTAGTCCAAGCTCTGCAAGTCTCGTTAGTATGCTTAAGTCAAACTTTCCTTCCCGGTCCCACCCGTCAATGTATGGCATAATTTCTTTGTCTGTAAAGCTTCTTACCGTTTCACGCAGCATCTTCTGTTCATCATTAAATTCAAAATTCATTAGCTCATCTCCTTTTTTACTTATTTTTTACTTCTTTATCGTCTATACGAAATTCCTGATTATGTTCACCAGCATCAGGAGGATGCAGATTGTAAGCGACAGGTGTTCGTGAAAGTTTTAATGGACTTCCAATCATTGTGATAGGACCTGCTGTAGGGTGTTCGTAATCAACGAACATTTCTCGCTCATGCAGTTGTGGGTCATTGCTTACATCTTGTAAATCTTGAATTGGTCCACATGGAATGTTATTTGTATGACATTGTTCTAACCAATATGCCGTCGGCTTTGTTGCAAAAATTTTTTGTAAACGTGAAACAAGCAAATCTCTATGTTTTACCCGGTCTGCATTCTTCTCAAATCTCCGATCGTTACTGAGATGAGGGACATTTAATAGGCTACAGAGCTTTTTAAATTGATTGTCGTTACCAACGGCAACTACCATTTCTCCATCCGCTGTGATGAAGGTCTGGTATGGCACGATATTGGCATGATGATTACCGAGAGCCGAGGGTATTTTCCCGGAAATCAAGTAATTACTTCCGATATTGACCAAGGCGCTGACAGCTGAATCATATAATGAAAGGTCGATTTTCTGACCTTTACCTGAATTGGTTCGCTCAAGCAATGCAGCTTGAATTCCAATACAGGCGTATAGTCCGGTTAAGATATCGGTAATAGCAACTCCCATTTTCTGTGGACCGGATGCTTCTGTGCCCGTAATGCTCATTAATCCACTCATTGCTTGGATAATGAAGTCATAACCTGGTAAATGTTTGTATGGGCCGGTCTCCCCAAAACCGGTAATAGAGCAGTAAACGATGGAAGGATTCAATTGTGCGACGGTTTCATAATCGAGTCCGAAGCGCTCCATCGTCCCGGCTTTAAAATTGTTCATGATTACATCTGATTCGGCTATTATTTTTTTTATCTGATCAATTCCTTCTTTTGTTTTCAAATCCACGGTAATGCTCTTTTTATTACGATTAGCACATAGGTAGTAAGCGCTGACGCTGTTTTGAAAAGGGGGGCCCCATCCGCGTGTTTCGTCACTTCCACCGGGTGCCTCGACTTTGATTACTTCTGCACCAAGATCGCCGAGAATCATTGAGCAATAAGGACCTGCAAGCACCCTTGATAGATCGAGAATTTTAATGTTGTTTAATGCACCAGTCATGTAGTTCCTCCTTTCTCATGTTATAAAAAAAGCCAGCCCAAACAAATGCAGGATTGCTGCAATTTTGTTCGAACTGGCTTTTGTTTGTTGGAACATACCTGATTATAGGAATGTGAACAAATTAGGCAGTTATGGAAATTCAATTTAATGTACTGTGTAGAATAACGTGGCATACGTTTTTCACAGTATTATTAATAAGTATACTTTATTCTGAAAAATATGTAAATAGATATTGGCTGTTGACTAAAAAATAGTATAAAAAGCTAACCTCAAAGATATTCTCTTTGAAGCCAGCTTTTATTCATGAAGCGCTATAAACATAGCAAGTCTGCTTTTGTTTCTTATTTCGCTGCTTTTTGTAGTTTTGTAATCATCTTTATAGCACGTCCAGTACCGATGGCTACCGATTCAAGCGGGTTTGGAGCCATATGAACTGGTACACTAATTTCATTAGCAAGCCATTCCTGCATTCCATTTAAAAGGGAGCCTCCACCTGTTAAGACAATGCCATGGTCAACAATATCTCCACTTAACTCTGGAGGGCAATCCTCTAATGTAGCGCGAATTGCTTCTAGTATTTGCTCTAGAGATTCTTTAATCGCATTATAAATTTCAGTAGACGTTATTTCAATCGTTTTAGGCAAACCAGTTACCATATCACGACCGCGAATATCCATCGTGACTTCCTTATGATTCGGGTGTGCATAACCGATTTCCATTTTAATATTTTCTGCAGTGCGTTCACCAATTAAAATATTATACGTTTTGCGGATATGCTGTACGATTTCATCATCCATTTTGTCTCCGGCAGTGCGTACTGAATTACAAGAGACAACTCCTCCGAAGGAAATAATACCTACCTCAGAAGTTCCTCCACCAATATCAACGACTACATTGGCAATTGGTTCATCAACGGGTAAATCTGCACCAATTGCAGCTGCAACAGGCTCTTCAATTAAATGCACATGCTTTGCACCATAGCTTGTTACCGCATTATGAATTGCACGTCTTTCAACTGTCGTACTACCTGAAGGAGTACAAACGACAACAGTTGGTTTGCGCATAGACATCCCAAGCGTTTTACTTACTTTTTTCAATAGTTCCCTTAGCATTTGGGCAGTAACATCATAGTCCGCAATCACACCATCCCGTAAAGGGCGGATAGGTACAATGTTTTTCGGTGTTTTACCGACCATTTCTTTTGCTTCCGCACCAACTGCTACAACTTTTTTTGTTTCAATATCGATTGCCACAACAGATGGCTCGTTTAAAACGATTCCTTTTGTTTTTGAATAGACAAGTATATTTGCTGTTCCAAGATCAATTCCGATTTCCGCGTTTGAAAACATAATAGGTTCCTCCAATGATGACAATTTATTGTATCGTAGATTAAGGGGCAGTATTCCCGTTGTTTATAAGTTCAAATTTATATGATAGGGGTTCTGCCCCTAAAAGCTGTTTCGTTCTATCAGAATCATTCTGATAGAAGTATCGCATTTGTTTTTAATTGAGAAGTTTTAATAGTTATGTACATATAACAGCATAAACTTCCGATGCTAGTGTAAAGTGCTTATTGAAGTATATATAAATAGGAAATGACTATTTCAAATTATATACCCGAATTTAGTTTAAATATTGCATCCATAATTTAATCGTAAAATGCATTTGTTAAATTAAATAGAGATAAAGTTTTCACTATCCTATCTACTATAATAAAGAACGTTACTCTTAAAATTAAAACATTTAGTGGGGGAAATGCAAGTGACAGTTTGTTTACAAATCATTGCAACCTGTAATATAAACCCTTTATTTAAAAGGTGTCAACCGTAAAATTGTACTAATTTTTTCCTGTATGTTGAACTTTTACCTGTTTAGTCGAATTTAGGGATTTAGGACTTTTCTATGGAATACAAGGTTTCGAGTTTAATAGGTAAATTTATCGATAACTATTTTTCTAGTTTGGAAAAGCTTTCCTTAAATATTACAAAAATCCCGTGCTATGATGATTTTGCAAGAAACAACAAAACCAAAGGAGAGTGTAACAAAGATGTTTAAAAAAGTAGGAATCGCTACTGCATTATCAACTGCGCTATTACTTGGCGGAGCATTTACATCTACTGCTGATGCGTCAGCAAATCAAGATCAATCAACTAACCCTTCATATAAAGTCTATTATTCAGTAAATGGACAAACGGGAAATGTATCAGAGGGAGATATCCAAGGCCTTATTAATAAGGTATTGAATGGCGAGCTTGATTGGAAAAATATAGACTGGAAATCCATTCCTGCAAAAGAACAAAATCAAAAGCAAGCTGATGCTCCTGCAAAACAAGAAGCATCAGAACAAGCTGAAACGCCAGCAAAACAAGAAGCGCCAGCAAAAGAGAAAGCTCCAGCTAAAGAACAAGAGCAGGAAGCTGCAACACCTGTACAGCAACCAGCTCAAAAAGAAGAGCAATCTAACCAAAATCAAGAAACTTCACAGCAATTAAGTCAGTTTGAACAAGAAGTAGTAGAGTTAACAAACCAAGAAAGAGCAAAACAAGGTTTAAGTCCATTGGAAGTTGACACAGAATTAAGTAAAGTAGCTCGCGAAAAATCCCGTGATATGGCAACAAGCAACTACTTTGATCACAACAGCCCGAACCATGGTTCACCGTTTGACATGATGAAGAGCTACGGTATCTCTTACCGTACAGCTGGAGAGAACATTGCTAAAGGGCAACAAACTCCAGAAGAAGTTGTGAATGCGTGGATGAATAGTGAAGGTCACCGTGCAAACATCCTAAATGGTGAGTATACTCACATTGGGGTAGGTTATGTAGAGCAAGGTAACCACTGGACACAGCAATTCATCGGAAAATAATATAGTATTAGGGACTAGCTTTTAGCTGGTCTCTTTTTTTTAGGCTTAAAAACGGATGTGCACAATTTATCACGCTTAAAACAATAGGATGGATGCTTCATATTCAATCGTGTAACTAATTCTTTCTTGCCGTATAGTAGAAACTACATGAAAAGCTGTTATTATAAAAGCTATATAGTAGCACGTTTTAGGGTATACATAGATACAAACTTGTTTGGATGCACATACTGTTAATGAGGTGGGTAATGATGGTACAAGGATCTGTTAACTTAAACACAGAATTGTCGAAGGAATGGCTTCAGGATTATGTTGACAGTTGGATTAATTTCTATAAAAAGCAAACGGTTGATGGTGAAGTTGCTACGTATATACCGATTTTGGCAGAGGCTGATCAACACGCACTAGGCATATCGATTATTGGGAAAAATGGTGTTACGATTAAATCAGGTGATACAGAAGAAAAATTTACAATCCAAAGTATTTCCAAAGTATTGACCTTTATTTCTGCCTGTATGGACAGGGGACTTTCCTATGTATTAAATAGAGTGGATGTGGAGCCTACTGGTGAAGCGTTTAATTCTATTATGCATCTCGAAATGAAGCAGCCGAAGAAGCCGTTTAATCCATTAGTTAATTCTGGAGCAATTACCGTATCTTCGCTATTAAGTGGTAAAACATCGGATCAGAAACTAGATTCACTTTTTGTTCTAATGGAAAAAATGATTGGCTATCGACCGCAAGTAAATGTAGATGCATATGAATCAGAACGTGATACATCGATGAGAAATCGATCAATCGGTTACTATTTATTAGAGGGCGGCTATTTGGAATCTGATCTTGGAATTACGTTGGAGACATATTTTAAACAATGTTCGATAGAGATAACAACAAGTGATTTAGCAAAAATCGGATTAGTCCTCTCCAATGATGGACGTGATCCAAATACAGAAGAAATTATACCACGATCAGTTGCGCGTTTAGTAAAGGCATTGATGCTTACGTGTGGAATGTATGATGCTTCAGGGAAATTCGCTGCATATGTTGGTATTCCTGCCAAAAGTGGTGTATCCGGTGGAATTGTAGCAGTCGTTCCACCACGAGTAAGGGATGAGGAACTTCCGTTTTTAGATGGTTGTGGCATCGGCGTTTTTGGACCTGCTCTTGATCTGCAGGGGAATAGTATTGGTGGTATTAAATTGTTGAGGCACATCGCTAATCAGTGGGATTTAAGTTTGTTTTAAGAACAAAGGTGCAAGTGCCGAGTCAGAGACACGGATACGAGGGAAGTCTTACTGTAATTTTAAGGCTTTGTGGACATGTGAGAACCGGGGATATTCGAATGAACGAATATCCCCGGTTCACGTCCAGATCCAGCTTCAGAGCACAGCGACTTGGCGCTTCCGCTTTTTTACTTTAAGCAGATTTTGATTTCGCAGCTCTTTCTTGCTCTTTTTCTTCTTTCGCTATTTTCAGGAATCGTTTTGTTTCATAAGCTACGACGCCAGATAGCCCGAGGAGTCCGATTAAGTTAGGTATCGCCATTAATGCATTAAAAATGTCTGAAAATAGCCACACGATATCAATAACTGTAGTTGCACCAAAGAAAACAGCAACAACCCATACAAACCGATAGATTGTAATTGCCTTTGGACTCTTGAATAAATAGTTAAGGCACTTTTCCCCGTAATAGGACCAGGCAATAACCGTAGAATAAGCAAATAGGATTGTCGTGATACTTACAATTAAGACTCCAGGCGTTCCTAAGAAAACACCAAAGGACTCACCAGTTAAGGCACCACCTGCTACACCAGTTTGGTGCAGATCTGCCATAACAATCGTAATTCCAGTGATACTGCAAACAATGATTGTATCGATAAATACCTGTGTCATTGAAACGAGGCCTTGTCTTCCTGGGTAGTCTGTTTTTGCTGCAGCAGCTGCAATGGGAGCAGAACCAAGACCTGCTTCGTTTGAGAAAATCCCACGTGCAACTCCGTATCGGATAACCGTACCTAGGATACCACCACCGACAGCACTTGCAGTAAATGCATCTGTTAGGATGAGGTTAATAGCGGCTGGAACAATATCAAAGTTAAGCGTCATGATAATTAAGCCACCGATAATATAAAATACAGCCATGATTGGTACAAAGAAAGCAGTTACACGTCCAATACTTTTAATTCCACCGAGAATAACCAATGCAGTAACAATAGCAAGAATAATTCCAGTAACCCATGTTGGAATGTTAAATGAATTTTCAGCAGCAGCGGACACGGCGTTTGTTTGTACCATGTTACCAATTCCGAATGCTGCAATTGATCCAAAAATCGCAAATGCAACAGCTAGCCATTTTAATTTTAAGCCTCTTTCAAGGTAGTACATCGGTCCCCCGGACATTTGTCCGTCCTCACCTTTGACCCTGTACTTTACAGCCAGCACGGCTTCCGCGTATTTTGTTGCCATACCAAAAATCGCCATGACCCACATCCAAAATACAGCTCCTGGCCCCCCGGCAATAACAGCTGTAGCTACCCCTACAATGTTACCAGTCCCAATTGTTGCCGCCATTTGCGTGGTTAAGGCTTGATAATGGGAAATATCTCCATCTGACAACTTATCTTGCTTTTTGCGACTGAATGCGTTTAATAACGCTGTTGGTAACGCGAGAATTTGCACAAAGCCAAGTCTGAAAGTTAAATAGATCCCTGTTCCAACAATAAGAATTAATAATGGCGGTCCCCAAACAAACGCACTTACTTGTTCTAAAAAACCTATCATTGAATCATCCCCCTTAATTACTTATACTTACTAATATTTCGAAAATTGGATGGGTTGTCAAGAGGAAATAAAAGTTATTTTAGTCTGTAAAAACTTCTGAACTACTTAAACGCTATAAAATCGATTGACAAAATCCCTAGCTAATAATGATTTATCGAAAGGGTTCGACATAATAAAACTAAAAATCATCCATTCCTATTTATAATTTTTTGCTTATGAACCACTATATTGCTTATAATAGAAAATGGAGAAGGGAGTTATCATCATGGACATTCGTGTACTATTTGTTTGTTTAGGTAATATTTGCAGGTCGCCAATGGCAGAAGCTATTTTTCGTGATTTAGTGGAAAAAGAAGGACTTTCTGATAGAATTAAGGTGGATTCAGGGGGGACTGGTGATTGGCATGTTGGAAATGTACCACATGAAGGAACAAGAAAATTATTAGACCGT
Source organism: Oceanobacillus sp. FSL K6-0127 (assembly GCF_037983385.1). Taxonomy (NCBI): domain Bacteria; kingdom Bacillati; phylum Bacillota; class Bacilli; order Caryophanales; family Bacillaceae; genus Oceanobacillus; species Oceanobacillus sp. FSL K6-0127. Next base: position 1,688,716 of record NZ_CP150287.1, read on the forward strand.
GAAGCAGTTTCGTATGAGGGCATGTTCGCACGACAAGTGAAGGAACAGGATTGGGATGACTTTGATTACATTATTGCAATGGATGATCAGAACATAGCTAATCTGAACAAGATCCGAAAGGTGCTGGATGACTCGGTAACAGTCGCGAAATTAATGGATTTTGTCGAAAACCCAGAGGATGTAAACGTTCCGGATCCATATTATACGGGGAATTTTGAATACACCTATCAGTTAGTTTTAACAGGTTGTGTTCATTTACTAAAATCTATAAAGCATACATACCATATTGTTTAAAGGAGAGAATGAAAATGGGAAAACGTAGAATCATTTTAAGTATGACTATTGGGGCTGTAGTAGGTGGGGCTGTCGCTTTATTCGACAAAAATACGAGAAGCTATGCGAAAGGAAGATTTGACGCAGCGAAATCATGCTCATCTCACTTTATTAGTAACCCTTCTGAAGCAATTCATAGCTTGCGTAATACCTTTGATGAATTAAATCAAACGATTGCAAGTGGTGCAGAGAATGCAATCAATGCTTTAGAGCAAGTAGAATCAACGCTAGAAAAGGTTACGAATAAAAAAGGGTTAAACTAAATATAGTAAAGTAGAAGAACGTATTGAAAATGATTTACTATATTTAATTTATGGGAGCGAGTGAACGTGAAAAAAATACTAATTCTTGGGAAGCAGTTCTATCAGCGCGTCGAAAATGTGGATGTGTTTGGTCTTGCTGCACAGTTAGCATATTTTTTTCTGTTGTCACTGTTCCCATTTTTATTATTTCTATTAAATTTAATTGGATATTTACCGCTTGATGCTCAAGTAATTTTAGATACGATTGCAACCTATGCGCCCCCGCAAGTAATGGAATTGATCAATAATAATATTGGTCAAATGCTCAACCAGCAAAATGGTGGTCTGCTTTCTATTGGGATTATCGGTACACTTTGGGCTGCTTCGAATGGGGTTAACGCCATAACCAAAGCATTTAATCGAGCGTATGAAATCGAGAATAACCGTTCTTTCTTTTTTGGGAGACTAATCGCGATATTACTAACCATTGCCATCGTAATTGTCATTATCATCGCATTAATTTTACCGGTTTTTGGAAGAATGATTGGCTTGTATTTGTTTTCCATATTTGGTTTATCAGAAGACTTTTTGCAAACCTGGGAAACATTTCGCTGGGGCATTTCTTCTGCGATCTTCTTTATTGTGCTTCTCTTTCTCTATAAATTAGCACCTCATAAACGGATATACTTTAAAACTGTTATTATAGGTACTGCATTCGCTACGATAAGCTGGCAGTTCGTATCATGGGTATTTTCCTTCTATGTCATTACGATTGGTGATTACTCTGCTACATACGGAAGTCTAGGGGTAGTCATTATACTGATGTTCTGGTTTTATCTATTTGGCATCATTATTATTCTTGGTGGTGTATTAAACGCATTTATAGAAAAAGTATATAGACGCCCATGATCGGTGAAAGAAAATAGCTACCCCCTAAAAGGCAGCTATTTAAGTAAACGCAAACTATTTAAAATAACGAGGATAGTGCTCCCTTCATGACCAATAACACCGAGTGGTAAATCAATAATTTGAAAGTAATTTGTAAGAACAAGCAACAAAATGATGGTTAAAGAAAAGATGATATTCTGTTTAATAACACGATTCATTCGTTTGGATACTTGAATTGCGTTTGTGATTTTTGTTAGGTCATTTTTCATCAATACCATATCTGCTGTATCGAGTGCGATGTCTGTTCCTTCTCCCATTGCAATACTTACATTGGCATTCGCTAAAGCAGGAGCGTCATTAATGCCATCTCCGACCATTGCCACCGTTTTGTATTGCTTCCTAAACGATTTGACGTATTCGACTTTATCCTGTGGAAGACAATTGGCCTTGTATTGGTTTATGCCAACTTCCTCGGCAACAGCTTTAGCCGTCAATTCATTGTCACCAGTAAGCATAATCGTTTCAATGCCATTTGACTTTAAGTTATGAATCGCTTCTTTTGCTGATTCTCTTGTCGTGTCTTTTAGGATAAACATACCGATAATTCGCTCATTTATTTGAATGAAGGTAGATGTTTTTTCAGCAGTGGATTGTTTGTCTGCGTATTGTTGTTGAAAGGCCACTGTTAACTCTTTCCCTACAAAGTCTGCTTTACCAATTCTCCACTCATTATTTCCTACTGTAGCGATAATTCCTTTTCCACTAATATTTTTTAGATGCTTAATCTCAAAAGTAGGAGCTAGGACTCCAGCTTTATCCAAACAATACGCAGTTATCGATTTGGCAATAGGGTGTGTCGATTCTTTTTCAATAGCCCCGATAATAGACAAGATTTCCTTTTCATTAACAGCTTCGTCCATATATACATTTGTTACGGCTGGCTTCCCTTTGGTAAGTGTCCCTGTTTTATCCAATGCAATAGCTTGGATGTTGCTTAAATTTTCAAGGTGTACGCCACCTTTAAAAAGAATCCCTTTCCTTGCAGCATTCGATATAGCGGATAAGGTTGCAGGTGAGATGGAAGCTACGAGTGCACAAGGGGAAGCTACAACTAGTAACACCATTGCCCGGTAAATACTGTCAGAAAGTGTCCAGTTAAATAAAAGATATGGAAGAAACATCATAATAGCTACAATTGCTAGCACTCCATATACGTATGTGCTCTCGAACTTTTCAATAAACAGCTGTGAGGTTGATTTCTCCTCTTGTGCAGATTGGACAAGCTGGATAATTTTTTGGAATAAGGTTTCATTTGGTTTTGTTGTAATCTTTATTGTTAATGTACCATCTAGGGCTACAGTGCCTGCGTACACATCATGCTGATTTTGTCTGTAGATAGGCAGTGATTCACCAGTAATCGTGCTTTCATCAATCGTAGAAGCACCCTTAACGATAACTCCATCAGCTGGAATGCGTTCACCAGCCCTTACGAGAATAGTATCGCCAATTTTCAGCTGGGAAACAGGTATTGTCGTTTCTCGTTTGTCTTGCAAGAGTAAAGCCTCTTCAGGTTGTAATTCCATTAATGATGAGATTGCTCGATTGCTTTTATTCATCGAATAGGTTTCAAGAGCACCAGACAATGCAAAAATAAAAATTAAAATAGCGGCTTCTGTCCAATAACCGATTGTGATTGCTCCAATTGCGGCAAGAATCATTAAGATTTCTACATTTAATTTCTTTGTTTGAATCGTTTCTGTGATGCCTTCCTTCGCTTTCGCATATCCACCAATTGCAAATGCAAATCCATGAAGCGTAAACCAAAGAACAGAGGTTAATTGATCTTTAAAAATCCATGCTAGGAGTAGTAGGAGCCCGCTAATTAGCGCAGCAATTAATTCGTGATGCTCATAAATAGCTACTGTTTTTAACTTGGAAATTGGAGTCTTCCAAGTTGTACGTTTCATTTCTAAAGTATCAGTAGACATGACAGTTACCTCCTTTTAATAATGTTTACCTTTTTATAATAATTCTAATTAGATATTTATTATTATATCAGCAAAGAGGCAAGAGTCAATATAAATTTTGCAAATAATAAACTTTCCTTTTTTGCATGTACAACTAAGCCATTCACCAAAGTTTTAGGTGCATGTCTAGTTTTCTAAAAATAAATTTATAGAAACAGATTAATTGTTACAATTTTTTAGTAAAATCATTTAAAACAGAATTCATTACGTTGTTTTATCAACTTAGTTCTGTTACAATTGCATTTGAAAATTATATATAACAAAGGGGTGCTTTTGGTGAAAAAGCTTAAGTTATCTTTAATGCTTTTAGCTTTAGTTATGATTGCTGTGCTAAGTGCATGTGGCAATTCTGGAGATACAGCAGGGGAAGATTCATCAGATGAAAGATGGGAAGCAATTCAAGATGCAGGTGAGCTTATAGTCGGAACTTCCGGTACATTAATTGCTGCATCCTATTACGATGAGAACGATGAATTAACAGGTTATGATGTGGAAGTAATGCGTGAAATCGCAGAACGTTTAGATCTTGAAGTAAGCTTTGAGATAATGGGAATTGACAGTATGCTTCCAGCAATTCAAAGTGGAAGAATTGATGTGGCAGCGAATGATATCGAGCCTACTGATTCAAGAAAAGAAGAATTTAATTTCAGCGAACCATATAAATATTCCTATTCGACAATGGCGGTTCGTGAATCCGATAACTCTGGAATCGAGTCATTAGAAGATTTAGAAGGCAAAAAAGCAGGTGGTGGAGCAACGACAATTTACAGTCAAATTGCCGAGCATTTTGGTGCTGAGGTTGTGACATATGGAAACGCTCCAAATGAGGCTTATTTAAGCGATGTTAGCAATGCGCGTACTGATGTTGTTATTAATGACTATTATTTAACGAAATTTGGTGTCGCAGCATTTCCTGATTTCGATTTGCATTTGCATCCAACATTAAAATTCCATCCAACTGAACAGGCGGTTGTTATACCAAAAGGTGCGGATAAATTAACGGAAGAGATTAACCGTGTATTAAGTGAGATGCGTGAAGATGGAACATTATCAAAGTTAGCAATCCAATTTTATGAAGAAGATGCTTCTGAAAAACCAGAAGGCGATATTGAAGAAATAGAAGGTCTTGATCTGTAAGGGGAATTGATAAATGAACTTCAATGGATTTGATTTCGGAGGATTATTTGACATTGAATTAGCCATTAATAGTTTACCCTTTGTCCTAGAGGGATTGCCAATGACATTGATTGTATCGATAGCTGGAATGGGAATAGGTCTTGTATTAGGCCTGTTCCTAGCTTTAGCTAGAGGATCAAAGCATGTTCTATTACGCATTCCAGCACGTGTTTATATTTCTTTTATGCGTGGTACACCAATGCTCGTATTTCTTTTTATACTTTATTTTGGTCTGCCCGTAGTTGGTATTCAATTCACAGCAACAGCAGCAGCTATTATTGGTTTTGGGCTGAATAGTGCGGCATATATTGCTGAAGTGGACAGGGCTTCGCTTAATAGTATTGATACAGGACAATGGGAATCGGCAAAGGCATTGAATATGCCATACTGGACAACACTGCGAAAGATTATCTTGCCTCAAGCAACGAGGATAGCAATCCCGCCACTCACAAATGTGTTCATGGACGTTGTAAAAGCTACATCATTAGCAGCTGTTATTACCGTTCCAGAGCTATTTCAGAAGACACAGATTGTAGCAGGAAGAGAATTTGATGCGATGACAATGTATGTCCTTGTAGCACTTATTTATTGGCCAATATGTATATTAATTGGCGTTTTACAAGAACGATTAGAAAAACGATATAGTCGATTTGTTTAGGTAGGGTTGCTCAATCTTGGGCAGCCTTTTTTAGTGCAGCTGGAACATGAATAGGTTGAAAAGAAAAAAAGCAGAAAGTAATTTAGTCAATTTCATGAAGTAATGTATAAATTCCTCCTCAATCGAAAAAAATAGGGAAAAAGAAAGGAATGGGAAACATGAAATTAAATAAAATGACCAAGTTTGTCATAATTGCTTTCTTATTAAGTATGCTTTTCCCATCGGTCGGATCGGCTGCGAAAAAATCAGAGGACGCTGTTGAAATTCCAAACCATGTGTTGAATATAGCGAAAGAAAATACGTTTCCAAATTCAACAGAGGACCAGGAAGTCATTGAGCCAAGCGAACTAACCCAGGAATTGCTTGACGCATTATCCATACCTGTTGAAAACCCTGATTTGATTAAAATGCTAAATGAAACATCATTAAAGCCTTCACCGGTTGCTATCGGTTACCGGGGAATGGTCTATCTTGGACGCTGGCCGTTAAATTATCAATCAGATGAATCAAATATCAATTGGGAATACCAGCCAATCAACACAAATGAATTGAGTAATTATGGTGAGGAAGCGCCACAAAATATGAATTATATTCAACAGGAAGAAAAGGAAATTAAAGGTGCCTTAACCAATAAAATTACAAATCCGGAAGATGTTAAAAAAATGATGCTGCTTAAATCAAAGGAAAAAACAAAACTTCCACTTTCTTATCAGACGATAATCGGCAAAAATACGAAGAAAGATAATTCCTATGCAATACCAGCTAAGAAAAATGGAACTTTGCAAGCATTTGCTCCTGCAGTGAATGAAAAAGGGCAGGTTACTTTTGGAGAAGTTTATCTTCAGTTAAAAGGCTCGAAGAAATCTCTAGTAGTTAAAAATGTTACGAAGCAAGGGATTGGTGCTTGGATTCCCGTTCAGGATCATGTATCCTTTTCATTTCAATTAAAATAGTTACAAGCCCTGTGAATTTATTTACAGGGTATTTTATTTTCATAAAAGGGTTGAAAAATCCGTTTTAATGCTTTATCATATTAAAGTATTAAAGTTAAATTCAATTACACAACATAGATAAGAACATAGGGGGAAGCTTGAGATGGAATGGATTGTAATTGTTTCCGTGCTTGTAATGACAATTTTATGTTTACTGCGCGTGAACGTAATTATAGCCATTATTGCTGCGTCGATTGTAGCAGGATTAATGGCGGGATTAAGTCTGGTAGATTCAATTGAAATGATGGTAAGTGGAATGGGGGCAGCATCGAATACTGCATTGAGTTATATTCTTCTAGGTGCGTTTGCTGTTGCAATTAGTTATACCGGCATTACAACGATTTTAGTGAATTTTTTAATTCGCAAATTGACAGGTAAGAAAACAATGCTGGTACTTGCAATAGCCGGAGTTGCTTGTTTATCACAAAACGCAGTGCCAGTGCATATTGCTTTTATTCCAATTTTAATACCGCCTTTATTAAAATTGTTCGATGAAATGCGTTTAGACCGCCGTGCTGTGGCATCAGCCCTAACATTTGGTTTAAAAGCTCCATACATTATGATACCAGCAGGATTTGGGCTTCTCTTTCAAGGAATTATAGAAGAAGGCATGATACAAAATGGCACTTTTATTACTGAGAACGAAGTATCACTAGCGATGCTTATCCCAGGAAGCGGGATGATTGTTGGCTTATTTATCGCTATTTTTATTACTTATCGAAAAGATAGAGATGCAATACCAGGAGCTGGTGGAACAGAATCTACAATTACAACAGCAACGACAGAGAGCGTCCCATTTAATAAGCAGCATTTGTTTACAATAATAGCTATTTTGGGCGCATTAGCTGTACAGCTGGTTACCCAAAACCTTATCGCAGGTGCCTTAACTGGACTTGTGCTTATGTTTTTATTCTTCGTTATCCCCTTTAAAAAAGGTGACAAGGTGATGACAGAAGGAATTGGCATGATGGGAACAATCGCATTTGTTATGCTTGTCGCATCAGGATATGGAGAGGTTCTAAATGAAACAGGAGCGGTAGAAGCGCTTGTTGAATTGAGTTCTGGCTATTTAAACAACAATAAAGTACTTATTGCCTTTATTTTATTATTAGTTGGCTTATTAATCACAATGGGGATTGGTTCTTCATTTGGAACGATTCCAATTATTGCAGCTTTGTATGTACCAATTTGTATTGCTGCTGGATTTTCGCCAATGGCAACTGCGGCATTAATTGGAACAGCGGGAGCACTTGGGGACGCAGGTTCTCCTGCGTCGGACAGCACACTTGGACCTACATCTGGTCTGAATGCAGACGGAAAGCATCACCATATATGGGATACTTGTGTGCCGACCTTCCTCCATTATAATATTCCGTTATTTATATTTGGATGGATAGCAGCACTTATTTTGTAATGTGAATAATTAAATAGCATGTAGGAAAAGGTAAGAAAAAAACTAGGTGGGTTGTTATGCGGAAATTTACGTTAAAATCAATCATCGTTTTTCTTGCCTTTTTCATTTGCTTTATGGAGCCGGGCACTACCAGCGCATTTGGCTGGGGGTATAAAAAGAATTCCGATCACCAAATTCCAGAAATAGGTCATTATAAGGAATTGCTTGATCAATATGGCGCCTATTATGTAGATGATTCCGGTGCGAAAAATATATACCTTACATTTGATAATGGATATGAGCAGGGATATACAGCGGATATTTTAAAAGTGTTGAAACAGGAAAAGGTACCGGCAACATTTTTCATAACCGGGCATTATGTAGAAAGTGAACCCGATCTTGTGAAGCGGATGGTTGATGAAGGACATATTATTGGAAATCATTCTTACCATCATCCTGACTTTACGATTATGAATAAAGAATCGATTAAAAAGGAATTGGAAACCTTAGAGGAATCAGTAGCAGAATTAACGGATCAAAAGGAAATAAAATTTCTTCGACCACCCCGTGGTGTTTTTAATGAAAACACATTACGATGGTCAAATGAACTAGGGTTAATTCATGTGTTTTGGTCACTAGCCTTTGCTGATTGGAAAATTGCAGATCAAAAAGGCTGGGAGTATGCTTATGAGCAAATAATGGAGCAAATGCATCCAGGGGCAATTATATTGCTTCATGCTGTGTCATCAGACAATGCCCAAGCACTCGAGCAAGTCATCAAGGAATTAAAAAAACAAGGATATACGTTCAAAAGCCTTGATGATTTACTATTAAATGATATGCTGCCAAATGGAATGTTTGGACTTTAGGGGAAATACTCGTAGTTGGAGAGGAATGTTTATTGTGGAATGAAGGACAACTGCTTTTCCTAAAAACTTTATCACGGTTGATCTTTCTCAGTTTATGTTATTAATCGACCGTGACAGCTCATCTCTCGGTCGATACTTTTTGCTGTATCAAATCAATCAGCCGTGATAGCCTATTTCTTCGGCTGATTGAGTAATTATATAACAGCAGTTACTTGAGATTTAAAATGATATCAATTTACAGGATCAAATCGAATTATCGATTTGGTCTTTTTTAATTAGTAGGAAACCCCCACTTCAAAAACGGGCGTTTTAAGTGGAGGGAGGTTCATTCAGAGCTCTTTTCAGCACCACCAAATCAAATAAGTTGAGAGGAATTTTCCAAAGACTTTTATGTTAAAGTTAATGGAGAGAATGGATTATTAAGGGAGGTATGCTTTATGTATAAGGCAATCATTAATGAGGACACTTATATCTCCATCTTTGAACCAAGGCATGCGGAAGCATTATATCATCTTATTGATGGAAGCCGGGACAGTATAGGGGAGTGGCTCTCATTCCCCCAAAAACAAACAATATTAGAGACACAAGATTATTCATAGAAAAGTCACTGAAAAGACTATCCGAAAACAATGGGTATTGGGCAGGTATTTGGTACAATGCTATACTCGTCGGTTCGATAGGGTATTTATATATTGACTGGACTGCGAGAAAAACTGAAATCGGGTATTGGCTGGGAGATGACTATGTAGGAAAAGGACTGGTTACTTGCGCTTGTCAAAAGCTTATTAATCATGCATTTATGGATTTAGAACTAAGAAAGATTGAAATCAATGTAGCATCAAAAAACACGAAAAGCAAAGCAATACCAGAGCGCTTAGGTTTCAAAAAAGAAGGAGTTATTCGCAACTTTGAGTATTTAAACAGTGAATACCTAGACAGGACTGTTTATGGATTACTCAAAGAAGAGCGGACTATAAACAGAAACCCTTAGTTTTTATTTATATAAATATTCTTAATTATTTGTTACAATTAAAATAATTATTGTGGGAGGGGATACATGGTGAATCGGAGAGACCTAATCGCGCCAACAGATTATAATATTATAATGGAGATGGAAAAGCATGCTACAAATACAGAACGAACGGCACTAATATGGGAAAATGAACCAGGTCATACAAAAGAAGTGACCTATGAACAATTAATGAAAAACGTTAATAAAATTGGTAATGCCCTTCTTGAAAAAGGACTAAGGCAAGGAGATAAAGTACTTATAATGGTACCTCGACTAATCGAGGCTTATGAAGTATATTTGGCAGCAATCAAAGTCGGGGTTATTGTTATTCCAAGCTCTGAAATGCTAAAAACAAAAGACTTGCAATACCGTGTAAGCCATGGTGAAGTGCGTGGAATAATCAGCTATTATCCTTACGTAGAACAATATAAGGATATTGAGGAGTATGATGAGCTAATCAAATTTGTGGTTGGTGAGACTCGGGATGATTTTTATTTTTTAGATGAACTACGAGAACAACAATCTGATGTACTAGAGATTGCATCGACAACAAAGGATGATATTGCTTTTATCTCCTATACTTCTGGTACAACAGGAAGTCCAAAAGGTGTTGTTCATACACATGGTTGGGGCTATGCGCATTTAAGGACGGCTCCAGAGCACTGGCTTTCTATTAAAGAGGGAGATAGAGTATGGGCAACGGCTGGGCCTGGTTGGCAGAAATGGATATGGACTCCGTTTTTATCTGTGCTTGGTACAGGGGCAACTGGATTTATTTATCACGGAAAATTTGATGCACAAAAATATTTAAGCATTTTAGAGAAGCAAGCAATCAATGTCCTGTGCTGTACGCCAACAGAATATCGAATGATGGCAAAAGTAGATACGATTAGCAAATATAATCTTTCGGATTTAACAAGTGCTGTATCTGCTGGTGAACCATTGAATGTGGAGGTTATTGATGTATTCCGCAAGTATTTCAATATCACAGTTCGCGATGGCTATGGTCAAACTGAAAACACATTACTATTGGGAGTAATGAAAGGAATGAAAGTGAAACCTGGTTCCATGGGCAAACCAACTCCAGGTAACGATGTGGAAATTGTTGATGACAAAGGTCAACCAGTCTCAACGAATGAAGTTGGTGATATTGCTGTGAAATTAGATAGTCCAGCTCTTTTCAGAGAGTACTATAAAGATATAGAGCGGACAAAGCATTCTCGCCGTGGAGATTACTACATCACTGGAGACAGGGCACGCAAAGATGAGGATGGCTATTTTTGGTTTGAGGGAAGAAGCGATGATATTATAATTAGCTCTGGCTATACGATTGGTCCATTTGAGGTGGAAGATGCTTTGGTCAAACATCCATATGTTCAGGAATGTGCTGTTGTCGCAAGTCCGGATGAGATTCGAGGAAGTATTGTCAAAGCATTTGTCGTATTAAAAAATAATATAGATCATGACGAAACAGCATTGGTCAAAGAATTACAAGAGCATGTTAAAGCATTAACAGCACCATATAAATATCCAAGGGAAATTGAGTTTCTGGACGAGCTTCCAAAAACAACCTCCGGAAAAATCAGACGTGTTGAATTACGCCAAAGGGAAGCTGTTAAATAAAGTATACCCAACGATCTCGACTAATAACTAGTCGGGATTTTTCACTTTTTATAAAAAAATTTATCAAAACACTTGAAAGTCAAAAAAGGTCAGAGTATAATGTAGTTAAGGTCAAAGATAGTCAAAGTCAAACCTGAGAACGATATGGAATATTTCCAAGGAGGAATGGAAAATGAAATGTCAACAATGTGGAACAAATGAAGCAAATATAAATGCGCAAATGCAGATAAATAATCAGCGAGTGGAAATGCACTTATGTGCTACATGTTTCCAAGAGCTTCAAGGAAAGATGATGAATTCAAATGACTTCTTTTCAAATTCTCCGTTCGGGGATTTCAATGAAGCATTTTCAAATAACTTCTTCCAAGGTAATGGAGCAAGCAAAACGGGAACACAAACAAAACAAAAAGCAAACAAAGGGAATGGCTTGATTGACCAATTAGCAAAAAATCTAAATGATGCAGCACGTGCTGGTAGCATAGATTCTGTAATCGGCCGTGATAAAGAAATTAAACGAGTTATTGAGACTTTAAATAGAAGAACAAAAAATAATCCGGTTCTTATCGGGGAACCAGGTGTTGGTAAAACAGCAATCGCAGAGGGACTAGCAGTTAAAATTGTAGAAGGCAATGTACCTGCGAAGCTGCTCAATAAAGAAATTTACTTGCTTGACGTTGCTTCACTTGTAGCGAATACAGGAATACGCGGACAATTTGAAGAACGTATGAAAAAACTGATTGAAGAATTGCAAGCACGTGAAAATGTTATCTTGTTTGTCGATGAAATTCATCTAATCGTCGGTGCTGGGACTGCAGAAAGTTCCCAAATGGATGCAGGAAATATCCTAAAGCCGGCACTAGCTCGTGGTGAACTGCAATTAATCGGTGCTACGACATTGAAAGAGTACCGTCAAATTGAAAAGGATGCGGCACTAGAACGCCGTTTGCAGCCAATCATGGTCAATGAACCTTCGCAAGAAGATGCTATTCAAATCTTAAATGGAATCAAAGATCGTTATGAAGCATTCCATGAAGTTCGATATTCAGATGAGGTTGTTCGTGCATTTGTGACACTATCAAGTCGCTATATTCAAGATCGTTTCCTGCCAGATAAAGCAATTGACTTGATGGATGAGGTTGGATCACGTCTAAATCTTGCAAATGCTCAAAAAGATTCCGATTCCTTGCAGAAACGTTTAGATGAGGTAGTCAAAGAGAAGCAAGAAGCGGCAGAAAAAGAAGAATATGAACGTGCTGCGAATCTAAGATATCAGGAAATTCAATTACAAAAGCAAGTTGAAAAAGCCGTAGACGGTGAAAAAGTACTGGATGTCGACATCTCAGATATTCAATTAATAGTCGAAGAGAAAACAGGCATCCCAGTAACGAAAATGCAAGCAGATGAACAAGCAAAAATGAAAAATATTGCTGAAAACCTGCGTAAGAAAGTAATTGGTCAGGATGAAGCAGTTGATAAAGTTGCTAAAGCAATCCGCCGTAGTCGTGCAGGACTAAAAGCGAAAGATCGCCCGATTGGATCCTTCTTATTTGTCGGACCAACTGGTGTAGGGAAAACCGAACTGACAAAAGTATTAGCAGAAGAATTATTTGGTACGCGTGACTCGATGATTCGTCTTGATATGAGTGAGTACATGGAAAAACACGCTGTGTCTAAGATTATTGGATCACCTCCAGGCTATGTTGGTCATGAAGAGGCAGGACAACTAACTGAGCGTGTTCGCCGTAATCCATATTCTATCCTGCTTTTGGATGAGATTGAAAAAGCACATCCAGACGTACAGAATATGTTCCTGCAAATTATGGAAGATGGTCATTTGACCGATTCACATGGCAGAAAGGTCAGCTTCAAAGAAACTGTGATTATTATGACAAGTAACGCAGGAACTGGAGTGAAATCAGTCAATGTTGGCTTTAACAGTGATCGTCATGAATCTGTATCAACATTGGAAAACCTAAGTGACTACTTTAAACCAGAATTCTTGAACCGTTTCGATGCAATTGTTAACTTTAATGAGTTAGCAGAAAAAGATCTATTAAAAATTGTAGATTTAATGCTAAAAGATCTTGAAGAAACGATTGAGGAAAATAATATTCACATTACAATTTCAGATGAAGCGAAGCAAGAGCTCGTTAAACAAGGCTATGATGTACGATTCGGTGCAAGACCATTACGTCGTGTCATCCAAGATAAAATTGAAGATCAATTAACAGATTTAATTCTAGAAGAAGAAACAGTCGATAATGTGCATGTCGATGCTGTTGATCAGGAGATTGTCGTTCAGAAAAAGTAATAGCTTAAGTGAAACCCGCTGCGTGTTTGCAGCGGGTTTTTTTTGTTTATGTAAGTTAGGGAATTAAATTTAACGGCTTTATACTATTTGAAAGTGCGGACCAGTTACCCGTGGTATAAGATCTTGTGACCCCAGATGGAGAGACCTGTGACCAGGTAAAGAGAAACCGCGGCCATTCGGTAACTCATAAAGGAGATGAGTGCCCGAATAAAGAAAAATCGAGGTAATTTGGTAACACATAAAGATGATGAGTGCCCGAATAAAGGAAAATCGAGGTAATTTGGTAACTCATAAAGGAGATGAGTGCCCGAATAAAAAGAAATCGAGGCCATTCGGTAACTCATAAAGGAGATGAGTGCCCGAATAAAAAGAAATCGAGGCCATTCGGTAATTCATAAAGATGATGAGTGCCCGAAGAAAGAAAAATCGAGGTAATTTGGTAACACATAAAGATGATGAGTGCCCGATTAAAGAGAAAACGAGGCCATTCGGTAACTCAGAACCACGATTCTACATTAGGCTGTGTCTAGGAATCCATCCTTTCCTAATAATCTCTCCAGAATAAAGTTATTTTACCGTAATTCGAAAATGCTCAGACCGCGTTATTTTTGCTGTAACAAGTGATAAAAACACTGTTGTCGCAGCCTTCAATACTAATATTCAACCCAAAATATCCCTACAATAAAAAGCTAATAACATATGAACATTCGTAAAAGCTATAACAAACAGCGAAAAAAGGATGTTTTTTATGAAAAGATGGCTATCAGTAATTATCATTATTCATATTTGCCTAATTGCTTATCCTAATAATAGTTATAGTGAAGATACCCCAAATATGCAGGTGCATTTTATTGATGTTGGTCAAGGAGATAGTATTCTAATTGAAACGCCTTTAGATAAAACAATTTTAATTGATGGCGGGCCACCCGGGTCTGGGAAAAAAATCATCTCGTACTTAAAAAGCCAAGGTATTGCTGAATTAGATTTATTAGTTGCAACACATCCAGATATGGATCACATTGGCGGTCTTCCGGAAGTGATGAAAGCTGTCACTGTCAATGAAATTCTCGATACGGGAAAGCTTCATCCAACAAGAACTTTTGCCAAATATATATCGGAAATAAGAAAACAGAATATCCCAGTTCAAATCGCAGAAAAAAATGACACGATTGAAATTGATCCACTGATTAATATTGAAATCTGGAATGCCTATGAAAAATTTAAAAACAATAATAAGTCATCGATTGTATTAAAGGTTTCCTATAAGGAGATGGATTTTTTATTAATGAGTGATGTAGAGAAACAACAGGAGAAAAAAATAATGGAAGATTATGATGTTGAATCCGAAATAATAAAGGTTGGACATCATGGGTCAAAGACAAGTTCATCATTAGAATTTTTACAAGAGGTCAATCCTGAGATAGCTATTCTTACCTATAGTAAAGATAATAATTATGGACATCCAGTAGACCAGGTGATTGACAATTTATATAGTGTAAATGCTCTAATTTATTCGACTGCGGCGCTCGGCGATCTGGTCATTTATACAGACGGTGGAGGTTATTTTGTAATACCTAAAAAAGATCCGATTTCAAATATAATTAATGCTGCTAGTTAATTATTCTGACATTTTAATTTACAATTTAATACAAAAATGATATCATATTAATATAAAAATAAAATCATTTTGGAAGGTGTGTTAATATGATTCATGAGAAAAAGGCTTGGATGATAAATGGCTTCATCGGTATTCTTCTCGTTGCATTGCTTTTGGCAGGTACGGTATTCAGTTTTGTTCAAGAACAGTTTGTACTAGGTGGAATTTGCTTAATCTTAGCTGTTACCTTAGGCAGTGGAATAACGCTTGTGCAGCCTAATCAGTCGGTTGTCGTTATATTTCTCGGTAAGTACATGGGGACAATACGACGAGAAGGTATTGTAGTTACGATTCCATTTTCAGTGAGGAGAACCATTTCACTACGTGTGCGAAACTTTAATAGCAATCGTTTGAAAGTAAATGATGTGAACGGGAATCCGATTGAGATAGCTGCAGTTATTGTGTTCAAAGTAGTGGATGCAGCAAAAGCGGTTTTTGATGTTGATAAATATGAACAGTTTGTCGAAATTCAAAGTGAAACAGCTATTCGAGCGGTTGCTACAAAGTACCCGTATGATACGTTTGAAAATGTTGAGCTTACACTACGCGGGAATGCAGAAGAAGTATCGAATGAATTAACAGTAGAACTCCAGGATCGTTTGAAAGTCGCTGGCGTTGAAGTGATTGAAGCACGATTGACACATCTTGCCTACTCAACAGAAATTGCTCAGGCAATGCTGCAGCGCCAGCAAGCAAGTGCAATTATCTCTGCACGTAAGCAAATCGTTGATGGTGCGGTCGGAATGGTGCAGGATGCGATTGAGCGAATTGAAAAAGAGGGGATTGTTGACTTAGACGAGGAGCGCAGAGTTGCGATGATTAATAATTTACTCGTTGCGATTGTGTCAGATCATGGGACGCAGCCAGTGATCAATACTGGTTCATTATATCAATAAAAGAGGGGGTATTTATGGCTAAAAAAAAGAACTTTCCATTGCGGATAGACCCCAAATTATATGATATCCTCCAGTCATGGGCAAAGGATGAGTTTCGAAGCGTCAACAGTCATGTAGAATTTTTGCTTCGGGAATCCGTAAAAAAAGCAGGACGACTCCCAAAGAGTGAAGACAAGAAGATTGGTGAGGATTAAGGTCCAGTTGGATACAATATAAGACTTAAAACAGTTTAGCACTTGCTAGGCTGTTTTTTTATTTTTTCAAAAAACTATTGACAAAAATGTTCATTAGTTATAGGGTTAGTTACATAAGTAATTAACCAAATAGGAAGGAACTGAATATGAAAAATTCATTAGATGATAGTAAGCCAATATTCCTTCAAATTAAAGAACAGCTAGAGGATTCCATCATAAATGAAACGATAAAAGCAGAAGAACGTGTTCCATCTACAAATGAATTTGCAGCTTATTACAAGATTAACCCAGCTACTGCAGCAAAAGGAATCAATGAGCTTGTCGCAGAGGGCATTCTATTTAAGCGGAGGGGTGTTGGGATGTTTGTTACCGAAGATGCACAGCAAATCTTAATTGAAAAGCGAAAGAAGTCATTTTATGAAAATTACATGCTTCCCCTAAAAAGTGAGGCGGAGAAGCTACGTATTAGTGCAATGGAACTTATCGAAATGGTGGAAAGGGAGGATACTTCAAATGAAGATTGAAGTGAAAAATCTATCTAAAAAGTATAAAGAAAAAGCTGCTCTGAACAATGTTTCTTTCACATTAGATGAGCCAAAAATTTATGGATTACTCGGGAGAAATGGTGCTGGTAAAACGACATTTATGGATATTCTATCTGGACAGATATTACCAAGCGGTGGTGAGATTTTGATCGATGGAGAGAATCCGTTCGATAACCAGCGACTAACCGAATCGATTTGTTTAATTAAAGAGGGAAACAACTTTAAAAAGGATTTAAAGATTAAAAATGTCCTTAAAATATATTCGTATTTCTACCCAAATTGGGATCAAGAACTAGCAGAGGACTTGATTCAGGAATATAACTTAAGCTTAAATGCAAAAGTAAAAACGCTCTCCAAAGGAATGGAATCGGCTTTAGGTATTACAGTTGGCCTTGCAAGTAAAGCACCAATTACAATCTTTGATGAACCGTATATCGGACTTGATGCACCATCAAGAAAAAGATTTTACGAAATTATGTTAGAAGAATATCAGACAGAAAAGCGAACGATTATTTTCTCCACCCATTTAATTGATGAAGTGAGCTTGCTGTTTGAAGAAGTACTTATTTTAAGAGAAGGGTCATTGGTTTTACAAGAAGAGGCGGAGACACTTCGTGATAACGCAATTTCCGTTTCAGGAAGCATTGATAAAGTTGAAGGATTCCTAGCAGGTAAGGAAGTAATTGAGCGAAAGCAACTTGCAGGAGTAATGACTGCATACGTTTATGGAACGGCATCAGATGCAAAAGTGCATGGACTAGAAGTGGAAGGTATTCCAATCCAAGAGTTAATGATTTATTTAACAGAAAGAAAGAAGGGTGCTTAAAATGGGCAGGCAGATAAATGGATTACTTTATTTCTTCATAACGGATATACGCTACTCACTGATGATTTTCTGGACAATTTTACTCGGTATACTAGGCGTTTCATTAACGATTTCTTACTTTTTACTTGGGGTGGAAGATGGTAGTCTCTACTTCATGTTTCAATTCATCTACGTATATTGTGGTATTTTAGGGTTTATTACAGTAAGAGAAAGTATTCCTTTTGCTCTAAAGATGGGCGCAACGAGAAAGAACTTATTTATAAGTCTTGGTCTGTTTTTTGCTGCAATAGCTTTAATGAAAGCAGTAATTGCAAATACGCTACACACGATTATTTTATATTTTACTGATGTAACAAATCTCCATACATTTGGTTTTATGCACGTGGCACAGCTCATGGAAGATACATGGGTTAATAGAGTAATTATTGATATGTCCGTAATGTTTCTTTTTCTAACTGTAATGTTCTTAACTGGTCTGATATTTTATAGATATGGACTGTTAGGGGGAGGAATTGTTGTCGGGATTGAAGTGATTATCTTATTTGTTGGGATTGCACAAGGTTGGTTAATTGACTTTTTTACCGATTTATTTTCAGATTTAAAGCTAACCTTGTTCCTGCAAATTTTCGGCATAGGCATTGTAATTTATCTCATTTCATTCTTATTGATACGAAGAGTAACAACTGTAAGTACAAAATAAAAAAAATAAAGGACTGGCTCGCCAGTCCTTTCTGCCCTGAATAAATTGCTACTGTCAAACCAATAGTACCATCGTGCATATCAATCAAATAAAGCACTACTCCGCTCAATTAAAGCACCATAACGTAGAATAAAGCGCTACTCCGCTCAATTAAAGCACCATAACGTAGAATAAAGCACTACTCCGCTCAAATAAAGCACCATAACGTAGAATAAAGCACCACTCCGCTCAAATAAAGCACCATAACGTAGAATAAAGCACTACTCCGCTCAATTAAGACACCATTCCACAGAATAAACCACTATCCCGAATGAAACTAGCACCATCCTCAAAATTAAAAGCACCATCCGTTGAAAACCCACCCATCGATCAATCCAATGGCACTTCCGTACACCTCTGCAGCAATTAACCAGCCAATTCCTTCGCCTTAAACGTAAATATCGAAGCAATTAGCAAGATGAGGGAGAACGCAATCGTAATCGCCGAGGTAGCTGCAAGATCAGATGAAACTTCACCAGCGATTACCATTTCATAGATATAGCTTGATAAATTATTTGGGCTCCATTCAAGAATGTGCCCGAATATTTGTGTCACAATGCTCATTCCCATTATCGTCAAAATAGATAGAAATGCGACAAGGCCAGGAGTTTTTACTAATGTATTGTAAAAAATGACGATTGAAATAACAAAAGTAAGCCACAGTCCATAGAAAATAAAAATAAGCAAAAAACTTTTAAAAGAAAGATCACCATATAAAATATTCGTATAATACCAGCTTGCAAGTAAGCCAACGAACAGTGCAGCCCAAACAAGAGCAAGCAATGCTGCCCATTTAGCGGTAATATAGTTTCGATAGGAGACAGGCTTCACAAGTATTAATTCAGAAACACCGCTTTTTCGCTCACTCGCAATTGTTCCCATTGCCATCAGTACAATCACTAACACACCTAGGCTGCTTAACTGACTTAAACTCATCATCACAACGTCAGCTGGTGCAAATTCAGGGAGATTAATAATCGCTCCATCTGGTAAACCACCAACCACTTCAATAATTTGCGGTAAATAATAATTAGAAATCGGATCTAAAATGGCAAGTAAAATCAATACTAATGGTACCCAAATCCATTTTTTATTACGCCAGTTTTCCATCATTTCCTTGTTAAAAAGTGTCATCCATTGCATCAGCTATTCACCACTTTCATAAACATATCCTCAAGTGAAGCGCGGTTAAGTTTAAAGTTTACGAGCTCCCAGTTTTCTTTTGCAGCAGTAGCAAGAATCTCCTGTCGTGCGATCGCAATATCTGTTGCATTAACTTGGAGAACGTTTCGTTCCACGTGACTACCTGAAACACTTTCTAGAGCATTTACTTTGGCTTGATAACTAGGCAAATCACTCTCGAATTCTAACGCAATCGTTGAGGTCTGGTATTTTTGCCGTAACATTGCCATCGACCCAGATTCTACAATATTTCCCTGATGTAAAAGTAATAACGCATCACTTACTTCATCTGCATCAGTTAAAATATGGGTAGAGAAAAGAATAGACATCTCTTTCTTTAATTCTTCCATTAATGTAAGAACCTCTCGACGACCAATTGGATCAAGTGATGAAACGGGTTCATCCAGTATTAGTAGCTTTGGTTTATGAATAATTGCTTGAGCAATTCCAAGGCGCTGCTTCATTCCACCAGAATATTTCCCAATTCGCATGTTCCTTGCATCGGCAATACCTACTTTCTCAAGTAGTACCTCTGCACGACTTTTTGCCTCCTTTTTTGAAAGAAAAGCGAGTTGTCCGCTATAAACTAAAAATTCCATACCTGTCATCCATGGATGGAATACAGGATATTGGGGCAGATAGCCAATATATTTTCGAACATCATCGTTACTTGCCACATCAGAAATGCGAATGGTCCCTTCTGAAGGCTTTAGAAGCCCCGCAAGTGTGCGGAGAATTGTTGTTTTACCTGCGCCATTTGGTCCGATGAGTGCAATACACTTTTCATACTCAAATTCAAAGCTTATATTGTTAACTGCAGTCTTTCCATCGTAAGTTTTTGCTAGATTGTTAACGGTTAGCAAGGTCATCGATCACCGTCTCCTTCCGAAAATAAAGTAAATAATTGGGCCAATTGTGTTTAAAATAACGATAATAAAAAACCAAAGCCATCTCGCACCGCGAAAATCATCCGCTTTTGCCCAGTCAAGAATAGCAACAATCATTAAAATACCTTGAATGACGATAAAAGGAGCAACGATACTCCAATTAATAGATTCAATAATTGCTTGCATTAATTCACCTCCGATAGTTACATTAAGCTCCAAGCAAATAAGGGATAATAACTGCCAGCCCAATAATGCCTAAGAAAATAATCCAAGCGAGCGGCCGTGCCAAATTGATTGTCCAGCCGACACCAAATCGTTTTTCAAGAAAAAGTGAAGGGTCTTCCCGATTAAAATAAAATATCCCAAGCTTCCAATGTGCATCATCATCCCGATTCATTATTGCGCCATCGGTTGAAGCATTTGAATTATTTTTTATGCGGCTGCCACCTTGCCCAGTTGTAACCGAAAGTATGATAGCTCCTAATGTCAACGCGATACTGAAAGCAAGCGGAATAATAATTAACAACTGCTGATTTATTGGATAGATGAGAGACAATTGAATAAGCGAGAATAACAGTGTTAATGCAATCCCAGTAATAATAATGTAAGCAGACCATCTCCTCCTAAAAATAACATTCTTCCGCATTGATTCCTCAGGTGTGTCCGCATTAATTTGTTGTTTTGCTTTTGCAATCATGGTATTGATAAAGACAAAAAGCAGGGTTAAATATAATTGCATAATCGGTAAGATAAGAACAGAACTATATGATTTTTCTGCCCAGTTCGTAACCTCTCCGGCAAAATTATATTGTAGTGGGATTCTATCTGGAATTTGGTGATACGATTGTAATGTCAGGACGATCAACCCGATTATTGCTATAAAAGAAAGAAGAAACCATAAATTGGAATGATTAAGCTTTTGGGAGCGGAATTGGATGCTAACAAAAACCTGCTGTGATTTTTCTATACCCCATTGTTTCCTTTTCTTCAGCGATTTCATTTCACGATGAAAGGTTAAATAAATGATAAAAGAGCTAATAAGATATCCAAAGATTAGGACGCTGAATAATAAACTAAACATATTTTCGTCCAATTTAATGGAAGCACCTATGGATAAAAATATTGCCGTTACAATGAATCCACTTATCCCAGTAATTCGCATATATCGTTTTCGCATTTGCTTTAATTCTACGCTTTGGTAAATTTCTTCTGGAATTGTTACCCCAAAGCTTTCTGTTTTACGCGTCCAGAAAGGGATAAACATAGTAGAAATAAATACCGGAATTAGAATAAGCAGAAATATAATAATAAGAAAACCATTCAATTCTTTTCACCTTCCTCTTCATTGAATAATTGAAACAGTTCTTTACTTAAATGACTAAACTCAACCTCGCTTAACCCTCGACATATGGAATCGGCTATAAGGGGACGGAGCTTAGCTTTTAGCTCTTGTCTATATTCCTCATCTGCCTGTGGAACCCCATCCGGATGAATAACGACACCTTTTTGTCGGTGAATCAAAATAAACCCGTCTTGTTTCAATTGCTGGTAAGCCTTATTAACTGTATGCAGGTTGATGCCAATATCTGCTGCTAATGATCGAACAGAAGGTAACGCATCTCCAGGTTGAAGCTGTTTTTTAGCTATTCCTTCAATAATTTGCTGCTGTAGCTGAATGTAAATCGGTTCACTGGATTCTAAATTTAAGTTTATAAACACATTCAATTAGCACCCTTTCTCTAATAGTTATATCTGTTATATAAGTAGTATAACAGATATAACTAAAAAAGTGCAATAAAAAAGAGACTGAATTCAAATTCTAGTCTCTTTTAAAGCTTTTCATACTGATCGATTAAATTACTGAATAGCTGTTGCACAGATAGTTGCTTTTTAATTGGTAACTTCTTTAGCTTATATATTTGTTCTTTAAACATGGGGTGTATCATGATGTATTCCATTAGTTCAACAATCTCATCATCAAAGGGTTTGTCTTTTGAACTATATATTCGTTTAAAGTCTTTTAATAAGTCATTACGAAACGAATAATTCCCTGTTAAATGATCAAGTGATACATCGAATACATTACTGAGCTTTATTAATGAAGCTATATCGGGAGTAGCTGTCGAGTTTTCCCATTTTGTAACGACAGAACGAGATATCATTAATTTATCTGCTAGCTCTTGTTGTGTCCAGTTATGCTGATCACGAAAAAATTTAATATTATATGCAATTTGTTCAAGACTCATTTTTATCACACTCTGCATTATAGATTAGGATTCCGTTCTTTACTTTTAAGCTAACTTTAATCCTATCACGGTTACGTGAGATAAGAGATGGATTCCTTGTTCGGTAATGTAACATATAGTAAAATGTTCCAAAGGAGAACAAAGGGGGGGATAATCATGAATTTAGGCTGCATGATTTTGTATCATCCAATGATAACGAGTAAAACGAAAATAAAGCTAATACAAGCAATATTCCCGGTAGATACTATAGAAATACTGGAAGAAGAAAACAATACAGTCATTCTATATGCTTGGAATATAAAGCAAGAACAAATTTGGCAGGCGGTAGCTGAATTAGTTTCAACAGATATTATCTGCGGTTATGGCTTTGGCAGAAGAAAAAAGGAAGCAAAAAAAGAGGCGGTTAATAAGTTAAAAAAATGGATTGCGATGGATACAGAAGCAATAAAATATTAAATTGCACTAAGCTTCGTAACCCTTTTGAACAAAAAGGAAACCAAAGCAGTCAGCTTCGGTTTCCTCTTTGTGACAACTGTTTGTAAATACGGTCTGCATGCTTGAATTCCTTTTGGTACAGAACTTCTTGTGTTTTATTGAGAAACTTCTCACTTTGACCTGGTCTTAACCTTGGCATGGACATCCCTCACTTTACTACTAGGATGCCCAAAATGAATCAAAATATGCTTCCTTAGGAAACTTCTTCATCTGTAGATTCTGTTTCCATCGATCTGAATTGTTGATAAGACACATAATGATCTTTTGTAATGACGAATAAATCATATATGTCTTCTTCCGGATTAATTTGATTGTAAACATCAGAATAAATTTCATTAGCTAAAGCAACGTAGGGTAATTTTAAAACTGCCTTCATGGAACGTATATTTGTCTTTCTTACCTTCATAAAAATACCTTCAATATTATAGGTGAAGAATAATAAATCAAAGAATTGCTCTTTTGCTTGTTTATTATAACCTTTTCCGAAGTAGGGCTGGCCAATCCATGTTGCTAAAAACCCGTGATTATCCTGAATATCAAATAAATTGATTGTGCCGATTGGCTGTAAATATTCGTCGACAATGGTACGAGAAATGAGCTCGCCGTTTTCTTCGGCTTCGATTGTCATCTTCGTAAGGAAATAAAATTCATCGCTTGTTTCTGCTTTATGTCTAACATAGGGAAATACATCTGGATGTGACATCAGTTCAAAAAGTACTGGCACCTCATGCAAATCACGTATTTTCAACATAAAAAATACCCTCCTCATTCCAGGTGGGTATACTTGCTGACTTTCCAAAAGGAAATCCAGTAAGTAGCCCACCCTCGAATTTTTATTTTCGCGTTCAACAAAAATTCGGGGTGGGAATCGAACCCACTAGAACCAGTCAATGCTGGTGGCGCACCATTTGCCTTCCCTATTTAATTCAGTGTTGTATTACGATTTTATTCATCTCTTTCGTATTTTAATAGAGGCAGTAAGGCATTGTAGCATAACCAATCCAGGACCTTTTTGACCTCTTTTTAAACTCAATTTGATAAGGTTATTTTACAACCTTTTTCTTAAAAAGCAAATACTTTTTTTGTAAAAATTTTGTTCAGAAAAATTAACTATGATTTCTTCAGTTCTTTCAAGGCTTTTACTAACTCTGGATACTTAAACTCAAACCCATGATCCAATGCTTTTTGTGGTAACACATATTGACCCTTCGTAATTAGTTGCCCCATTTCTCCAATCGCAGCATGTATTAGTGTGGAAGGAGTTGTGGTCCAGTGTGGTCGCTTTAATACTTTTGCTAACGTACGCATGAAATCCTTGTTTCGCAATGGATGAGGCGCTGTTGTATTGACTGCCCCTTCCATTGACTTATTAAAGAGACAATAATCAATCAATCGAACAACATCTTCTATGTGAATCCATGACATCCATTGTTCACCATTTCCAATTTTCCCTCCAGCAAATAATTTTACTGGAAGACTCATTAATGGCAGCGATCCTTCTTTACCAAGAATCACGCCAAATCTCGTGTAAACTGTACGAATTCCAAGAGTTTCTGCTTGTTTGGCAATCTGCTCCCATTCTACAACCACTTCAGCTAAGAAATCTTTTCCAGATTTTGCAGTAGCTTCCGTAAAAATAAGATCTTCAGAAATGCCATAATAGCCAACTGCCGATCCACTAATGAATACATTCGGCTTTATTTTCATCTGTTTCATTAATTGTATTAATACATTTGTCGTTTCTAACCTACTGTTCTTAATTTGATCTTTCTTCTTTTGTGACCAGTAACCAAAGAGAGATTCTCCTGCTAGGTTGATAACACCTTCAATAGGCGGTAAATTATCCACCGGATAATTATAATCTATGTAAGTAGTGGCCTTCGTGTTCATATGATCGAGAGGGGACCTTGTAAGTATATACGTATGATGTCCTTTCTTTTGCAGTGCTTGGCAAAGGTGTTTTCCGACAAATCCGGTTCCACCGCTAATTAAAAAATTCATATCCATCCTCCTAATCAAATTTTGTGTTATATGTTTAGTATATACGCTTCCGATAAAAATCTAAGTGTTTTGTTAAACAAATTTTAGAGGTTGTTCAAAACGAACTCTCAAGTCTTTTCCTTCCCCCTTATTATTCTGTTATGATAAGAGGAAGAGGTGGAATACGTGCGAAAAATAACGAAGATAACAACTCAAAAGAAACATAAAAATCGGTTCAATATCTTTTTAAATACGAAGCAAGGTGAAGAATATGGGTTTAGTGTAGATGAAGCGATATTAATTGAATATCGACTTCGTAAGGGTATGGAACTTGATGGCGAAATGATAGCTACGCTTGTTGAAAACGATACAGTTCATAAGTCATATACCCAGGTTATTCACTTTTTAAGCTATCGAATGCGTACAAAAAAAGAAATTAGGGATTACTTAGTAAAAAAAGAAGTAGATCCAGAGCATATCGAACAAATTATGAAGCGATTAATAAACGAGAAGTTAATTGATGATCAGCAATTTGCTCACTTTTTTGTCCAATCACGAATCAATACGACAACAAAAGGTCCTGTTTTAATCAAAAAGGAATTGATTGATAAAGGAGTTTTGGCGCAGCAGGCCGAGCTTGCATTAGAAAATTATCCGCTGGACATCCAGCTTGAGAAAATAAAAAAGCATATCCAGAAAAAGCTAAATACTGGAAAAAAAGAAGCGTTTCGTAAAAAAATTCAGCAATTGCAAGCAAATCTCATTCAAAAAGGTTTTACACAGGATGCAATCACAAAAGCACTAGCAAGTATGGAAGAAGGGAAAGATCAGTCAGAGGAATGGGATGCACTCGTGTTTCAGGGGGAAAAGCTTTTACGTAAATATCAATCGAAGCATGAGGGATTTGCATTAAGGCAAAAAATGACAGAATCCTTGTACCGGAAAGGTTTTTCCTTCGAATTAATCAACCAATTTTTGGATGGAAAGAAGCAGGATTACCAGTAGTCATAGCTGCAATTCTGTAAATTAAATCAATCATGGGTGTTTAGCTATCTGAATGTGTTCCCATTCGTCCACACAATTGGTAAGATAGAATGGGAAGGGGAGAGAAGGATGAATTATCGATATAGCGATTATTCGATCGAACAGCTACATAGGGAAATTGGTGTTTTAAAAGAAAAAGCACAGAAAGCAGAACAATTAGGAAATATTTCAGAGGTGCAGATTAATGAGCGTAAAATGCAAGTTGCGCTTGCATATACGATGAATCCGGAAGATTTTCAGGCGAATGAAGTATATCAATTAAAAATGGAGCCTGGATTTACATTTAAAATTAGTTATATAAATGGTGTATTTGCATGGGGATACCGAATAAATTTACTTGAAGAAATGTACGAGCAGATAGAAGCATTGCCTATTTCGTTGTTAGGTAAAAAGGTAACAAAATAGAAAAAAACAGCAGGTAAGTGCCTGCTGTTTTTTCTGCGATTCTGTTCAAGGGTCCGTGGGGCCCCCTTGTGCTGTTAGTTAACATTCAGCGGGAAAAAGAAATCAACCCCAGCGAAGGAAGTTTTCCTTTACGTAGTTGGATCGCCGACATATAGTTTACTTTGCAGTTTGTGTTCTGAGAAGATCCATCCTGTATAGGAACTGATTATTTCCATATTCTCGTCAATTTTTACGACCGCTACAAAGGGGTAATACGTTTTAGAGCGGTAACGTAAATCGATGAAGCGAACTTCTGTAAAAGAATCGAAGTAATTAATTTCCCACCGGTAAACAGGAGAGAAGTTTAGAAAGGCTTCGATATTCTTATCTGTTTTCGCTACTTCGATAATTGGAGTTTCAGGTAAGGGAACCTTCCAGAATTCATCCACAATTTCAATATGCCGATTTTCAACAGTGCCTACATAAAATTTATCTTTCGTTGTAATTGCTACACGCCAATAATTTTGTTTCATCGTAGGAGATGTGGCAACTTCTACCGTATCTGGATAATATTCATGGATTTTTTTTACAATCTCTCTTTTGTCCATATACCGTTTAATGTAATATAATACAATCACAGTATAAATGGTAATCCATGTATAACCAGGATTAGCTCCTAGCGCCCAAGCACAGATACCAGCAACATTTAAGAAGAAAATATATGGATCAAAGGTATTAATAAAGCCCTTCGCAATCCATTTACTTGAAAAAGGCCTAAAAGCCTGTGTTCCATATGCATTAAATAGATCAACAAACACATGGATAATCACTGCCAAAAATGTCCATAGCCATAGATGCAAATAGCTAACCTGTGGTACGAACATATAGATAACACTGGACACCAATAGTCCCCAAAGAATGATTGCAGGTAAAGAATGTGATGCACCACGATGATGGCGTATATAGGTTGCATTATTTTTTAGTTTAAAAACTGTGTCAAAATCAGGGGCATGTGAACCAACCACTGTCCCGACTAATACTGCATGAAATAGTGTAGGATCACTTTGCACTACAGGGTCAAGTGTAGCTAAACCGCCCAGTGCAATCCCCATAACTATATGTGTGCCAGTATCCATATAATAAGGTCCTCCTTAGGATAGCCTTGAATACAAATTTGAAGATAATACTACCTAACATATTGTAACATAAAAGGAAGTGCCTTGATGACTAATAATATATTACAACATTTTAACATTGATCAATTTCAAGCAGATTTGCTGCACTGGTACAACGTAAGTAAACGGGATCTTCCATGGCGCAGAGAACGTGATCCATATAAAATTTGGGTTTCTGAAATTATGCTGCAACAAACAAAGGTCGATACCGTTATTCCATATTTTAATCGTTTTATGGAGAAATATCCAACGGTTTACGAGCTTGCGAAAGCAGACCAGCAGGAAGTATTGAAAGCATGGGAGGGCTTAGGTTACTATTCCCGTGCGCGCAACCTTCAAAACGCAGTTCGTGAAGTCGTTTCTGAGTACGGAGGAGTAGTTCCCTCGAATCGTAAGGAACTTGGAGGATTAAAAGGGGTTGGTCCATATACGACAGGAGCTATCCTTTCTATCGCGTATAATCAACCTGAACCAGCGGTTGATGGAAATGTCATGCGAGTATTTTCACGTCTATTGAAAATTGAAGCGGATATCGCGATGCCACGAACAAAGAAACTGTTTGAGGATTATGTTCGGCAAGTAATTTCAACAGAGGATCCCTCATCCTTTAATCAGGCAATTATGGATCTAGGTGCCACAATTTGTACACCGAAATCCCCAACTTGCTTATTTTGTCCGGTACAAGATCATTGTCTTGCTTTTTCAGAAGGCATTCAAGAAGAGTTACCGATAAAAACAAAAGCAAAGAAACAAAAACCGATTGCGTATGTTGCATTGTTAATAAAAAATGACAAAGACGAATACGTTATTGAAAAACGCGGAGAAAATGGATTATTAGCAAATCTCTGGCAGTTCCCAATGGTACCGATTGAAGAGATCGGAATGGAGCATCTTGAAACCTGGGTTTATAGTGAGTATGGAATACGTATTCAGCTTGGTGAACGAAAAGGAAAATTGAAGCATGTATTCTCCCATATTATCTGGCAACTCGAGATATTTGAAGCATATACACTGCAAGCAGAAACAGATGATGAGCGAGTAATATTTATTGATAAAGAAGCTATTGGGAAGTACCCATTCCCTGTTTCGCATCAAAAAATGATGAAATATTTATAAATCCTTAAGACTTCCTTATGTATATTGGAAGTCCTGTTATGCAGAGAGTGAAGGTAAAACTTTCCTCTCTGCATAAGTGCAACTAAGATATTCGTCTAAATGCGTACCAACGAATGTCAAGTTTTCTAATCTGCCCGGTTGTAAATTTCTTTATTAATTTCATGCAGGATTGTTAAGCCCTCTGCATTAATGTAAGGTAAAATTTGTGAAAGTGCATGCTGAAAAAATTGTAATTCTTCATCCTGCCACCTTGTTTTGCTTATCATAGATAGTTCAGTGAAATCTCTTGGTGTTTGCATTGCGGCTACCTCCAATAATGAAGTGAAATGCATTCATAAATTGCGCCAAATCCAGATTATTATCCGCTGGTAGTTTTTTCATGAAAAATTTACAAATTTAATGGATAACAATTTGTTATGTGGTTAAATTAATCATTGTTGGAGGTGATACTGATGGCTAAAAAACCTAACAAAACTGCTGCTGGAACAAATGTTCAGCATGTAAAACAGCAGAATCAACAGGCTGCTCAAGGTCAAGGTCAATTCGGTACTGAATTTGCTTCTGAGACAGATGCTCAGCAAGTAAAGCAACAAAATCAACAGTCACAAGCAAAAAAGAAGTAAATATTTGTGTATGACAGTGAAGAAGAGTTTCCTATTAATTAGGAAGCTCTTTTTCATTGAATTCATCTTATCCCTAACTAATAACACATAAAATTTGCCCGAGCTTTCCATTTAGGATTCATAATACTTTATATTTAATTTGGTTAGCATTATAATGAATGATAATTGATGGCGGAAGAGCGGGGAAAGGAAGATAGGATGGTTACTCCGGGAGCAGGTTCAAAAATGCAGATACAGAGCTATAAACATAATGGACAGCTTCATCGGATCTGGGAGAACAGTACGGTATTAAAAGCTACAGAAACTATTGTAATTGGGGCGAATGACCGAACACAAGTTACGGAAAGTGATGGTCGCACCTGGGTCACAAGAGAACCAGCAATATGTTATTTTCATGCGAAGCATTGGTTTAATATCATCGGTATGCTGAGAGACGATGGTATTCACTACTATTGTAATATCAGTTCTCCATTTGTATACGATGATGAGGCATTGAAATATATCGATTATGATTTGGATGTGAAAGTATATCCAGATATGACATATGATCTTTTGGATGAGGATGAATATGAAGACCATCGCCAAAAGATGAATTATCCAGTTGTTCTAGATCGAATTCTTCATAATAATATAGAATATTTATTGCGGTGGGTACGTCAACGAAAAGGTCCCTTTGCACCAGATTTTATTGATGGTTGGTATGAACGATACTTAACCTATCGGTGAGTAAGAAATATACATGAAATACAAAGGGACTTGTCCTTGTTACCTTATTTGTAACAAGGATTTTCTATTGGACTATAAGTGCAACTAAGTCATTCGCTGAAGGTTTGCACTTCAAAGTATAAGGTAAGGGATTCTAAGCAAGTAAAGAAGGCATTCTAAGAATCCCATTAACGAGTGCAAATTTTTTCTAAGCAAAAGATGAATTAAAAAGATTGGGAATGATAATATGAGCAGTGTAAAGCAATACATGAAATTTGTTGCCCCGTATAAGTGGAAAATACTTTGGACAATAGTCATCGGTATTATTAAATTTGGTATCCCATTATTAATGCCATTAATTTTAAAGTATGTAATTGATGATATCATCGTTGCAGAAAACATGAGTGATGCTGACAAAATAAGTAAATTGCTATGGGTAATGGGAATTGCCTTTGTAGTATTTTTATTATTACGGCCACCAGTTGAATACATTCGTCAATACCTTGGACAGTGGGTAGGCAATAAAGTCTTATATGATATTCGGGATAGACTTTTTGATCATATCCAGAAGCTAAGTTTGAAATTCTATTCTCAGACAAAAACTGGCGAAATTATTTCCCGGGTAATAAATGATGTCGAACAGACGAAGAATTTTGTCATTACAGGTCTAATGAACGTTTGGTTAGATTTAATAACGATACTCATTGCAATAGGTATTATGCTATCAATGGATATTGGATTAACCATTGTTTCGATTATATTGTTCCCATTCTTTGGGTTTGCGATTAAATACTTTTATGGGAGACTCAGGAAATTGACAAGGGACAGATCCCAGGCGTTAGCGGAAGTTCAAGGACATTTACATGAGCGTGTTCAAGGTGTACCTGTTACGAGAAGCTTTGCGTTAGAAGACTATGAACAAACACAATTTGTAGAGCGCAATGGGAATTTTCTTGATAAAGCGCTTGTTCATACAAACTGGAATGCCAAAACATTCGCTGTAACAAATACGATTACTGATCTTGCTCCGCTTCTAGTCATTGCTTTTGCGGGCTATCAAGTCATTATAGGTAATGTAACGATGGGAACAATGGTCGCTTTTGTTGGCTATTTGGAACGCGTATACAGTCCACTTCGGAGGTTAATTAATTCATCAACGACATTGGTTCAAGCAGTCGCTTCGATTGATCGTGTTTTTGAATTTATGAATGAGAAATATGACATTGTCGATAAGGAAAATGCGATTGATCCTGGAAGAGTTAATGGCGCTGTCGATTTTGAAAATGTTTCCTTCCAATATGACGAAGCGGAGCTAAAGGTGTTGAAAAACATCAATTTGCATGTCGAGGAAGGTGAAACGATTGCTTTTGTCGGGATGAGTGGTGGCGGGAAGTCTACCTTAATTAGTTTGATCCCAAGATTTTATGATGTTACGGATGGTTCGATTAAAGTCGATGGGATGGACATTCGTGATATGAAAGCAAGAGCACTTCGGAATAACATTGGAATGGTTTTACAAGACAATATTCTTTTTAGTGAATCCATCGCTATGAATATTCGAATGGGAAATCCGGACGCAACGGACGAAGAAGTAATTGCTGCTGCAAAGGCTGCAAATGCGCATGACTTTATTACGAACCTGCCAAATGGATATGACACGTTAGTAGGAGAACGCGGTGTAAAATTATCAGGTGGACAAAAGCAGCGGGTTGCCATTGCGCGCGTATTTCTCAAAAATCCACCGATTTTAATTTTTGATGAAGCAACCTCCGCGTTAGACTTGGAGAGCGAACATTTAATCCAGGAAACAATGGAAAAATTAGCAGCAGATCGTACAACCTTTATTGTTGCACATCGCCTTGCAACGATCACGCATGCCGATAGAATTGTTGTGATTGAAAACGGCGAAATTACAGAAGTCGGGTCTCACCAAGAATTGATGGAAAAACAAGGGGACTACCATCAGTTGTATCAAATTCAGAATTTGGATGAAGGAAGCAAGTCCAAATAAAGAAACAGATAGGAAAGCTTAACTTTCCTATCTGTTTTGTTATCTTAAAAAGAATTTGGGACAAACTACAGTGTTTTTACTTACCTGTCATGACACTAAAGGCGTGACTAACAGCGTCTATTGTTTGAGCAATATCAGATTCCTTATGCTCTGTTGTTAAGAACCATGCTTCATATTTTGATGGTGCTAGGTTAATTCCCTGGTTCAGCATTAGTTTAAAGAAGGTTGCAAACGCATCTCCATCTGTAGCTTCAGCTTGTTCATAATTCGTAATCTTTTCTTCACCAAAGTATACTGTCAGTGCTCCACGCAAACGATTGACTGTAATAGGCACACCATATTTTTCAGCTTGTTCTAAAATACCATTTTCCAGCATTTCTCCAAGCTGATCTAATTTTTCGTATACGCCATCCTGTTTCAAAACTTCTAAGCACGCAATACCAGAAGCCATTGATGCAGGATTACCAGCCATCGTTCCAGCTTGATATGCAGGTCCAAGTGGTGCAACTTGTTCCATAATATCTTTACGACCACCGTAGGCCCCAATAGGAAGTCCTCCACCAATGATTTTACCCATTGCTGTCATATCAGGTTCTACTCCATATAGCTGCTGTGCACTTCCATAGGTGAAACGAAAGGCAGTAATCACTTCATCATAAATAACAAGTGCTCCTGCTTCGTGTGTTAAATCATTAACAGCTTGTAAAAAGCCTTCATGTGGTTCGACAATTCCGAAGTTCCCTACAATTGGCTCAACTAATACAGCAGCAATTTGATCTCCCCATTTATCTAGTGCTTCCTTATAAGCATCTAAATCATTAAAGGGAACGGTAATGACGTCGGCAGCAGTTGATTTAGGAACTCCTGCTGAATCTGGAGTGCCAAGTGTAGATGGTCCTGAGCCAGCTTGTACGAGTACCGCATCAAAGTGTCCATGATAACAGCCCGCAAATTTAATAATTTTTGTTCTACCTGTATAAGCGCGAGCTACACGGATTGTAGTCATAACTGCTTCGGTTCCTGAATTGTTGAAACGAACCTTTTCCAGAGAAGGAATTGCTTCCTTTAACATTTTAGCAAATTGATTTTCTAATTTTGTCGGTGTACCATACAAGACACCAGTAGTCGCAGCGTGTGCAATAGCTTTAGCAATATGTGGGTGTGCATGACCAGTAATAATTGGGCCATAAGCTGCTAAATAATCTATGTACTTATTTCCGTCAACATCCCAAAAATAAGGACCTTGCCCACGTTCCATATATACAGGCGAGCCACCGCCTACCGCTTTAAATGCACGAGAAGGTGAATTAACTCCTCCAACAATATGTTCCAAAGCTTCTGTGTGAAGCTCTTCTGATTTTGTGAAATTCATTTCTGAAATCCTCCCTTGATTTCTCCGTACTGACATTAACTAATATAACATAAAATGGAATACAGAATGATTACGAAGTAGCGAACGTCAAATTTCACATTTTCGTTTTTTCTAAGACAAGCTTTTTCAGTATGAAGCATACATATATCATATAACAATTATAAATGAGGGGTCCTGAATGGTTATACCTTGGCTAGTTATGATTGGGATATGCCTTATCGTGATAAAAAGCTTCTTTGACTTTTTCCATGGGAAAAGCTTTGCTCAAGTTCTGGAAATGAAGGAGAGTCGGTTTTCGATAGAGATATTTATGGCATTACTCATTATTTATATCATTCTTATGTTTGGCTATGGCATGATTTATTTCATTTTATCTATTGAAGGAATTGTTCTCGTAGAAAACGGGGAGCTGCGGCAGGTAAGTATTATAGGATCTATTATCCATTCCGTTTATTTCAGTGGCGTTACATTACTTTCGGTTGGATATGGAGATATTACTCCAGTTGGAATTGGGAGATTCATTGCTTTAACACAAGCATTGATCGGATATATTTTACCGGCTGCATTTGTGGTTAGAGTGCTTCAATCTCGAGATAGAAGCAGGGATATATGAATCTATCAGCTTGATATGATATAGTTGCAATAGAATGTTTTAAGTTGGAGGGAAATTTTCATGACAATAGAGATTGGAAAAAAAGTAGAGGATTTCACGTTGCCAAGTCAATCTGGCGAGCAGGTGCATCTATCTGATTTCAAGGGTAAGCATGTGGTTTTATACTTTTATCCTAAGGATATGACACCAGGATGCACGACAGAGGCTTGTGATTTTCGCGATCAGCATGAGAGCTTTGCGGAATTAGACGCCGTAATTATTGGTATTAGTCCAGACCCGGCTGAAAGCCATCAGAAGTTCATTAATAAACATGAGCTGCCATTTTTATTGTTAGCTGATGAAGACCATAAAATTGCAGAGATGTTTGATGTGTGGAAATTGAAGAAGAACTTCGGAAAAGAATATTACGGAATCGAACGCTCTACGTTCATCATTGATAAAGAAGGAAAACTCCAAAAGGAATTTCGAAAAGTAAGAGTCAAAGGGCATGTAGAAGAAGCGTTAGAATTTATAAAAGAAAATCTATCATAAAGCGTACGAAGGAAGCAGTCCAATTTTGGGCTGTTTTGCTTTATTGTTTTCAGTTTTTGAAAAAACAATTAGTATAGAAGAAAGGGGTTTTAGGGGGAGGGCTTTCGTAATGATTTTATTTTCAGCAAAAATATCAGGCAAGCATCAAGAAAAGTTAAAACAGGACTATTCCAATCAACATTTTTTATTCTCCGAAAGTGATGAGATGACGAAGAAATATTTAGCTGAGGCTGAGGTTCTTGTCACGTATGGTAGTGATGTTAATGTGCAGGTTATTCAACGTGCAGCCAGCCTTAAATGGATTATGGTTCTATCGGCTGGAGTAGATGAATTACCTGTTGAACTCATTAAGGAAAAAGAAATTATCGTAACGAATGCAAGAGGTATTCATAAGATACAAATGGCTGAATATGCTATATCAATGTTATTACAAGTTTATCGCCAGGAAAAAATATTGATGCAAAATGAAAAGGCCCATCGATGGGACAAATCTGTAAAAGTAAAAGAAATAACTGGAAGTACAATTGTTATTGCTGGAACTGGCGCAATCGGTCAAGAGGTTGCTCGTCTTGCAAAAGCTTTTCAAATGAAAACGATTGGTGTATCCAGAAGTGGAAAAAATGTAGCGTATTTTGATGAAAATGTTACAAATGATAAGCTTAAGCATGTGTTAGCTGAAGCAGATTTCCTTGTATCAGTACTACCGAGAACAAAAGAGACAAGCGGATTTTTTACGGATAATCATTTTAATGCAATGCCAAATCATGGCGTGTTTTTAAATATGGGACGAGGTGACGCAGTTAGCAGTGAAGTGATTCTTAAAGCTGTACAAGAAAATGAAATTGCTCACGCGATTTTGGATGTAACGGAGCAAGAGCCATTACCGAAAGACCATCCATTTTGGTCAGAGGATAACATTACAATCACCCCTCATATATCAGGTCTTTCACCAGATTATGTAACACGGGCATTAGAGATTTTTACAAAAAATCTTGACCAGTATATAACTGGTGCGGGCGATTATACGAATAAAATCGATTTATCTAGGGGGTATTAGCAATGCGAATTTATACGCGTTCTGGTGATAAAGGACAAACGTCATTAGTTTATGGCGAACGTGTACCAAAAAATCATTTACGTGTAGAGGCATATGGAACATGTGATGAAGCAAATTCTATAATTGGTCTTGCGCTAAGTTTTCTCAATCAGGAAGACTGGAATGAGAAAGAGCAGTTCTTAGAGCAGATGTATCGTGTACAGACGATTCTATTTCATGTAGGGGCTGAGCTTTCTACGCCAGCTGATAAAGAGGTAAACTGGAAATTAAAGCAGGAACATATTCAAGAGATGGAGGACCAAATTGACAATTGGGATGGTCAATTAGATCCACTGAGAAACTTTATCCTTCCGTCTGGTCATAGTGCTTCAAGCGCCTTGCATACTGCGAGAACGGTTGTTAGAAGAGCAGAACGTATCGTGGTTGGTCTAGGTGATGAATTGAAAAATGATCTTGTATTATCCTATTTAAATCGATTATCCGATTTTCTATTTGTTGCAGCTAGATATGTTAATAAGAAGCTAGGTGGCGATGAATTACCGTTAAAGGTAGATATTTAATTCAATTTGTATAATATACTTATGGTATGTGTTCGAAAAGGAGGATAAGAAGGACCAAGGTCGTCTAAGATCGCAACGTCCTTTTGCGACGCCGACACTAGCACGTCCTTTGCGTCGAAGTTCGAGGCGGCGTAAGCTCCCCGTACCGGGCTTCCACAGGATGTGGTGAATTCGACGTTCGACACAGGACGTGTCGGTACTTAGTCGAAGGTCTACTGCTCTCGATGTGTCATTTTTACCGGACTTTTTTGAACAACCTCTAATATTGACAGAACACTAGGTAAGCAGTTACACTAATTATAAAGATTACAATCTAATAACGTTGTTAATTGAATATATTATTAATTTGAAAGTGAGGTGTTTGGCGGTGTCTGAAAAGCGGCTACGGAAAGCAATTGATACATTAAAAGAATCAGGCGTCCGTATCACACCACAGCGGCACGCAGTTCTAGAGTACTTGCTTAACACGATGGTTCATCCAACAGCAGATGATATATATAAAGCGTTGGAAGGGAAATTCCCTAACATGAGTGTGGCAACTGTTTATAATAACCTCCGTGTGCTTAGAGAAGTAGGGTTAGTTCGTGAATTAACCTACGGAGATTCATCAAGCAGGTTTGACTGCAATACTTCTGATCATTATCATATTATTTGCGAAGCGTGTGGAAAAATTGTTGATTTTCATTATCCATCATTAGATGAAGTAGAATCCCTAGCTGAACAGGTAACTGGATTTGAAGTAAGTCATCATCGACTTGAAGTTTACGGGAAGTGCCCTGGTTGTCAAGGAATGCTAACACAAAAACACTAATTGCTAAAAGCCAATTGTAAGATTAACTTACAATTGGCTTTTATTATGGCTCTAATATTATTTATCATTATAATAGATGAACAAGCATCCATTTTCTTACACTATTAATGAGCCACATTTTAGATATACTACTGAGTTCCCCAACTAGTAACTTTCTTTCTAAAATAATTCTCTCATTAAGTAATACTTCTCTGTACGTGCCAGCAAGTAAGCCTGAACTTAATGGTGGTGTATATAATTTGCCATCTATCTCTACTACAATATTACCTGTCGTAAATTCTGTAATTTCATCCTCCTGATTCCACATTAGAACGTCGAATACTTCAGGGTGTCGTTGTTTCACTTTTTCATAAATGTTTCTGTTCGTTGTTTTATAATGCAGAAAAGGGTTTTCCTTATCTACTGCATGATGAGCTAGCTTGACTGGAACAGAATCGGTAAGTTCAGTTATTTCCTTTCCTTCTATTGTAATTTGCCCATCACGATCGGAAAGTAGTCGGACCTTCCATTTTCCGTGTTGGTGGGCAATTGCAAAATCCTGAAGTTTCTCTTTTGCGCTTGCTATGTCTACATGATAGTTAAAATAAGAAGCACTCTTATTCAATCGGTTTAAGTGATTTTGTGAAATGAAATAGACTCCGTCTTCAAGCCCAATTGTTTCTAATAATTGAAATTGCATCGGCGAGACGGCTAATACTTTTGCTTTTGTTAGTGCTTCCTTGTATTCATCCTGATCATTTGAATCCCAAGTAATCCCGCCGCCAATTCCGTACGTTGCATCACCACTATGATTATCGATCATTACTGTTCGTATTGGTACGTTAAAAATAGCCTCCTTGTCAGGAGTTATGTAACCAATCGTTCCACAATACACTTCTCGTGGAGTAGGTTCAAGCCGATTAATTATATTCATTGTACTTATTTTAGGTGCTCCTGTAATGGAGCCACAAGGAAATAACGCGGTGAATATATCGGCAATTGTTTTTTCTTTTGAAATCTCTGCAGTTACTGTGGAAGTCATCTGATAGACTGTTGGGTATTCCTCGATGGAATATAGCTTCGGTACCTTTACACTGTTTGGCTTTGCTATCATTCCTAAATCATTTCGCAGCAGATCGACAATCATCACATTTTCAGCGCGGTTTTTCTTCGAATGATAAAGCCAATTTGCATTTGACTGGTCCTCTTCTGAAGTAGTTCCTCTCTCAATCGTTCCTTTCATCGGCTTAGTAGTAAGCTTACCTTCTTTTAAGTGAAAGAATAATTCGGGTGAAGCAGAAACGATTGTAAAATCACCAATGTTTAAATAGGCACTGTAATCTGCTGCTTGAGCATTGGCTAGTTGATTGTAGTATGCAACAGAATCGCCGGAAAACTGGGCCAGCATACGAATGGTATAGTTAACTTGATAGGTAATGCCCTTTTTAATGTAATTTTTAATTTGCCCGATACAATTGTTATAATCGAATAAAGTAGTTTGAGCTTTCCATTCGGAAGTATGAAATTCTTGAACGGATTGAAGTCGCTTCTTCTCCGGCTTCTCATAAATTCCGAACCAAAGAAGTGGCATGACTGGGTTAGAATGAACTTTTAAAGCTTTTTCAAATGCAGGAGCAGCTTCATAGGAAAGATATCCTGCTGCATAGTAGCCTTTGCTCGTTTCTGCTTCAATTTCATTTAATAAAGGAATCACTTCGTCTATTTTAGTAGTGGAAAAAATTTTGATCGGATCTTTAAAAAGAAAGGGACTATTTTTTCTCGTTTCACTTATAAAATCAAAATGCAATAGGGGTTCCATTGAAATATCTTTCCCTTCGTTAGATCGTTGATATGCAATGTTGTCTGTCGGTAAAAAAATCCGTCGATTTCGACGGATTTAGTGCGTGCAGTAATTTAACGTTTCTTTTGTGATTTTGCATAGCTACGTTTATTATATTTTTCATCGAATGCTTCACCTTCTAGGTTCTTATCCATGGTCAATGGTTGTTTGCAATGCATACAAGCATCAACACGACCTAACATCTTGGTTGGCTTGTCACAGCTTGGACATACAACAGGTACCGCCTTAAGGGATAGAGTTCCTATCCAGACATAGACAACACAACTGAAAACAACCATCAGTAATCCTAATATAAAAAATATAACCATTAACCACTCAATATTTTTAGTGAGAATACCTGCGTACATTAACAGAATACCTGCAAAAACTAGAATCAGCGCGAACGTACGAATCTTATTTATTTTACTTGAATATACCAATTGTTGTGCCATGTTTTTCCCCCTTATTTTACAACTGTAGTATAGCATAAAAACTAAAAAAATTAATTATGAAAAAGGTTTTTCAATCAAATGTAACGAATTACTCTAAATAGAAATCGAAAATGGAGGAAACCGTAGAATGGAAAATTCGCTGAGACCTATATATCAAGAACATGCAAGTAATCCCAATACATTGGGGATATTATTAATAGAGAAGATTCAACATGACAGTCCAGTTACCGACGGATTCGATGTTATTCTACTTATTATCGTGGATGAATATGAGCAAAACTGGTATGTGAAGCATTATGAAATAGAAGGAAAAACAGCGGCGCTGCATATTGTCCGTATGGATGTTTTGGTGGAATGGATTGATACAAGTGGCTATCGAAGAGCAGTTGAATGGATTATTCTGGGGAAACCCGTATTTGATAGAAATGAATACATTGCTCGGTTAAAGGAACAACTACGAGATTTCCCTAAAGAGAAACGAGATTTAAGGAAAATGATTGATTTCGGCAAATTAGTTAAAAGCTATAGTGAAGCTAAGGCTCTTTATGAAACAGGGGAATTTAATGATGCACATAGTAAAATACTTAATTCCCTTCACTATTTAGCAAGATTGGCTGTAATAGAAAAAGGCTATTATCCCGAAGTAACTGTTTGGAGCCAAGTAAAGAAAATTGATTCCGAGGTATATAAATTATATGAAGTTTTCATTGAGAGTAATGAAGCAGTATATAAACGAATTGAATTAATGATAATAGGTATGGACTTCGTGATACATAATCGTGCCATGATATCAGCTAAGCATTTGTTAGATATTATGAAAACAAAGGAGAGTGCTTGGTCATATGCTGAGATAAAAAGTCATGTTATGATCCAACCATATAGATTAGACTTAAGTGCGATCCTTTCTTACCTTGTTGAGAAAAATATAATTAACGTTGTTCTCGAGCAGACAAAAGGACATGCTGTATATCAAAGAAAATATATTTTAACCGATGAAGTAACACATAATAATTAATTTGCATATGTAATAAGAGTGGGCGGTAAATAGCGTAGAACCTAATAATCCGTCCCTTTCTTGAAACAATTGTTAAGTAACAGATATTTTTTTGTAAAATAACCGTTGACTTTAATATAGAGCCGTGATAAAGTTAAATCCGTCGCAAAAATCCACTAAAGATTAGCGACAAAAATTTAAAATTAATTGTTGACACAACGTTAATAGTTATGGTATATTAGAAAAGTCGCTGCTAAACAACGCGACAAACAAATTTGCTCTTTGAAAACTGAACAAAACAACCAGTATGTCAAGAAAAAGGAAACTCGTTTTTCTTTTTGAAACAAGTAGAAGTCAGCTTCTACAAAAGCTAAGTATTACAAACTTTTATGGAGAGTTTGATCTTGGCTCAGGACGAACGCTGGCGGCGTGCCTAATACATGCAAGTCGAGCGCAGGAAATAAACAGAACCCTCCGGGGTGATGTTTATGGAATGAGCGGCGGACGGGTGAGTAACACGTGGGCAACCTGCCTGTAAGATCGGGATAACTCGCGGAAACGTGAGCTAATACCGGATAACACTTTTCATCTCATGGTGAGAAGATAAAAGACGGTTTCGGCTGTCACTTACAGATGGGCCCGCGGCGCATTAGCTAGTTGGTGAGGTAACGGCTCACCAAGGCGACGATGCGTAGCCGACCTGAGAGGGTGATCGGCCACACTGGGACTGAGACACGGCCCAGACTCCTACGGGAGGCAGCAGTAGGGAATCTTCCGCAATGGACGAAAGTCTGACGGAGCAACGCCGCGTGAGTGATGAAGGTTTTCGGATCGTAAAACTCTGTTGTTAGGGAAGAACAAGTTGGGTAGTAACTGACCCAACCTTGACGGTACCTAACCAGAAAGCCACGGCTAACTACGTGCCAGCAGCCGCGGTAATACGTAGGTGGCAAGCGTTGTCCGGAATTATTGGGCGTAAAGCGCTCGCAGGCGGTCTTTTAAGTCTGATGTGAAAGCCCACGGCTTAACCGTGGAGGGTCATTGGAAACTGGAGGACTTGAGTACAGAAGAGGAGAGTGGAATTCCACGTGTAGCGGTGAAATGCGTAGAGATGTGGAGGAACACCAGTGGCGAAGGCGACTCTCTGGTCTGTAACTGACGCTGAGGAGCGAAAGCGTGGGTAGCGAACAGGATTAGATACCCTGGTAGTCCACGCCGTAAACGATGAGTGCTAGGTGTTAGGGGGTTTCCGCCCCTTAGTGCTGAAGTTAACGCATTAAGCACTCCGCCTGGGGAGTACGGCCGCAAGGCTGAAACTCAAAAGAATTGACGGGGGCCCGCACAAGCGGTGGAGCATGTGGTTTAATTCGAAGCAACGCGAAGAACCTTACCAGGTCTTGACATCCTCTGATACCTCTAGAGATAGAGTTTTCCCTTCGGGGACAGAGTGACAGGTGGTGCATGGTTGTCGTCAGCTCGTGTCGTGAGATGTTGGGTTAAGTCCCGCAACGAGCGCAACCCTTGATCTTAGTTGCCAGCATTCAGTTGGGCACTCTAAGGTGACTGCCGGTGACAAACCGGAGGAAGGTGGGGATGACGTCAAATCATCATGCCCCTTATGACCTGGGCTACACACGTGCTACAATGGATGGAACAAAGGGAAGCGAACCCGTGAGGTCAAGCCAATCCCATAAAACCATTCTCAGTTCGGATTGTAGGCTGCAACTCGCCTACATGAAGCCGGAATCGCTAGTAATCGCGGATCAGCATGCCGCGGTGAATACGTTCCCGGGCCTTGTACACACCGCCCGTCACACCACGAGAGTTGGTAACACCCGAAGTCGGTGAGGTAACCTTTTGGAGCCAGCCGCCGAAGGTGGGACTAATGATTGGGGTGAAGTCGTAACAAGGTAGCCGTATCGGAAGGTGCGGCTGGATCACCTCCTTTCTAAGGATTATTACGGAACCCTACCTTCGGGTAGGAAGGGCATACTGTGTTGTTTGGTTCAGTTTTGAGAGAGTAAAAAAGATCTCTCAAAGGATTGAAGGATCTTCTGTTAAAACCCGTCACGTCCTGTGACGAACACAGAAGTCACCACATCCTGTGGAAGCTTGTACCTTGAAAACTAAATAAGAGTAACAACGACATCAATATTTTTAAATAAAAGCAAGGCTAATAAATTAGTACGCTTATTTACTGTAACTTAGTTAAGTGAATAAGGGCGCACGGTGGATGCCTTGGCACTAGAAGCCGATGAAGGACGGGACTAACACCGATATGCCTCGGGGAGTTGTAAGTAAACTTTGATCCGGGGATTTCCGAATGGGGGAACCCACTGTTCGTAATGGAACAGTACATGCATCTGAATACATAGGGTGCATGAGGTAGACCCGGGGAACTGAAACATCTCAGTACCCGGAGGAAGAGAAAGAAAAATCGATTTCCTGAGTAGCGGCGAGCGAAACGGAAAGAGCCCAAACCAGAAAGCTTGCTTTCTGGGGTTGTAGGACACTCCACTCGGAGTTACCAAGGAATTCTTTAAATGAATCGACCTGGAAAGGTCAGCCACAGAAGGTAACAGCCCTGTAGTTGAAAAAGAATTCCCTCCGGAGTGTATCCTGAGTACGGCGGAACACGTGGAATTCCGTCGGAATCCGGGAGGACCATCTCCCAAGGCTAAATACTCTCTAGTGACCGATAGTGAACCAGTACCGTGAGGGAAAGGTGAAAAGCACCCCGGAAGGGGAGTGAAATAGAACCTGAAACCGTGTGCCTACAAGTAGTCGAAGCCCGTTAATGGGTAACGGCGTACCTTTTGTAGAATGGACCGGCGAGTTACGATCGTATGCAAGGTTAAGTGGAAGACACGGAGCCGCAGCGAAAGCGAGTCTGAATAGGGCGAATGAGTATGCGGTCGTAGACCCGAAACCGTGTGATCTACCCATGTCCAGGGTGAAGGTCAGGTAACACTGACTGGAGGCCCGAACCCACGTATGTTGAAAAATGCGGGGATGAGGTGTGGGTAGGGGTGAAATGCCAATCGAACACGGAGATAGCTGGTTCTCTCCGAAATAGCTTTAGGGCTAGCCTCAAGAAATAGAGTACTGGAGGTAGAGCACTGATTGGACTAGGGGCCCTCACCGGGTTACCGAATTCAGTCAAACTCCGAATGCCAGTTACTTTTACTTGGGAGTCAGACTATGGGTGATAAGGTTCATAGTCGAAAGGGAAACAGCCCAGACCGCCAGCTAAGGTCCCAAAGTATA
The DNA here is from genome assembly GCF_037983385.1 of Oceanobacillus sp. FSL K6-0127. Lineage (NCBI taxonomy): Bacteria > Bacillati > Bacillota > Bacilli > Caryophanales > Bacillaceae > Oceanobacillus > Oceanobacillus sp. FSL K6-0127. The sequence continues at coordinate 1,732,421 of NZ_CP150287.1, forward strand.
CGTTAAGTGGAAAAGGATGTGGAGTTGCCCAGACAACCAGGATGTTGGCTTAGAAGCAGCCATCATTTAAAGAGTGCGTAATAGCTCACTGGTCGAGTGACTCTGCGCCGAAAATGTACCGGGGCTAAACGTATCACCGAAGCTGCGGATTGTTCTTACGAACAATGGTAGGAGAGCGTTCTAAGTGCTGTGAAGTCAGACCGTGAGGACTGGTGGAGCGCTTAGAAGTGAGAATGCCGGTATGAGTAGCGAAAAAAGAGTGAGAATCTCTTTCACCGAATGCCTAAGGTTTCCTGAGGAAGGCTCGTCCTCTCAGGGTTAGTCGGGACCTAAGCCGAGGCCGAAAGGCGTAGGCGATGGACAACAGGTAGATATTCCTGTACCACCTCATGATTGTTTGAGCGATGGGGGGACGCAGTAGGATAAGGAATGCGCACTGATGGATATGTGCGCCCAAGCAGTGAGAAAGTCAGATAGGCAAATCCGTCTGGCAATTTCAAGCTGTGATGGGGAGGGAAATTTAGTACCGAAGTTCCGGATTTCACACTGCCAAGAAAAGCCTCTAGTTAGATCATAGGTGCCCGTACCGCAAACCGACACAGGTAGGCGAGGAGAGAATCCTAAGGTGAGCGGGAGAACTCTCGTTAAGGAACTCGGCAAAATGACCCCGTAACTTCGGGAGAAGGGGTGCTTCATTTACATGGAGCCGCAGTGAATAGGCCCAAGCGACTGTTTAGCAAAAACACAGGTCTCTGCGAAGCCGAAAGGCGAAGTATAGGGGCTGACACCTGCCCGGTGCTGGAAGGTTAAGGGGAAATGTTAGCCGCAAGGCGAAGCTTTGAACCGAAGCCCCAGTAAACGGCGGCCGTAACTATAACGGTCCTAAGGTAGCGAAATTCCTTGTCGGGTAAGTTCCGACCCGCACGAAAGGTGCAACGACTTGGGCACTGTCTCAACGAGAGACCCGGTGAAATTATACTATGCGTGAAGATGCGCATTACCCGCGACAGGACGGAAAGACCCCGTGGAGCTTTACTGTAGCCTGATATTGAATGTCTGTGCAGCTTGTACAGGATAGGTGGGAGCCTTGGAAACCGGAGCGCTAGCTTCGGTGGAGGCATCCGTGGGATACCACCCTGGCTGTATGGACATTCTAACCCAGGACCGTGATCCGGTTCGGAGACAGTGTCAGGCGGGCAGTTTGACTGGGGCGGTCGCCTCCCAAAAGGTAACGGAGGCGCCCAAAGGTTCCCTCAGAATGGTTGGAAATCATTCGTAGAGTGTAAAGGCACAAGGGAGCTTGACTGCGAGACCTACAAGTCGAGCAGGGACGAAAGTCGGGCTTAGTGATCCGGTGGTTCCGCATGGAAGGGCCATCGCTCAACGGATAAAAGCTACCCCGGGGATAACAGGCTTATCTCCCCCAAGAGTTCACATCGACGGGGAGGTTTGGCACCTCGATGTCGGCTCATCGCATCCTGGGGCTGTAGTCGGTCCCAAGGGTTGGGCTGTTCGCCCATTAAAGCGGTACGCGAGCTGGGTTCAGAACGTCGTGAGACAGTTCGGTCCCTATCCGTCGTGGGCGTTGGAAGTTTGAGAGGAGCTGTCCTTAGTACGAGAGGACCGGGATGGACACACCGCTGGTGTACCAGTTGTTCCGCCAGGAGCATCGCTGGGTAGCTACGTGTGGAAAGGATAAGTGCTGAAAGCATCTAAGCATGAAGCCCCCCTCAAGATGAGACTTCCCATCACTTCGAGTGAGTAAGATCCCTCAGAGACGATGAGGTTGATAGGTTCGGTGTGGAAGCGTGGTGACACGTGGAGCTTACGGATACTAATCGATCGAGGACTTAACTAAATTCTTTATTTGATGTCTTGTTTACTCTTATTTAGTTTTTAAGGTATAAACCTTATAAAAACCTAACTTTATACTTGATTTTTTTTCAAAAACGATTATAATATTGGTTGTCACTGATTTTCTTGAGGTTCACTTGGGTGATAATTATATTGTCTGGTAGCAATAGCGAAGAGGTCACACCTGTTCCCATGCCGAACACAGAAGTTAAGCTCTTCAGCGCCGATGGTAGTTGGGGCTTTGCCCCTGCAAGAGTAGGACGCCGCCAGGCAAGTAAATTCCTTACCATACAAGAGCTGTATGACAGGAATGAAGCTACTCTAAAATATCTCATTTGGTGGGACGAGCAATTTATGTTTGAAAAACCAAATAGATTTCATTTTGGATTATTCCACAGTAGCTCAGTGGTAGAGCAATCGGCTGTTAACCGATCGGTCGTAGGTTCGAATCCTACCTGTGGAGCCATACGGAGAGCTGTCCGAGTGGCCGAAGGAGCACGATTGGAAATCGTGTAGGCCGTTTACGCGGCCTCGAGGGTTCGAATCCCTCGCTCTCCGCCACTATTACATAAAATAAGGCCCGTTGGTCAAGCGGTTAAGACACCGCCCTTTCACGGCGGTAACACGGGTTCGAATCCCGTACGGGTCACCAATATGGAGGATTAGCTCAGCTGGGAGAGCACCTGCCTTACAAGCAGGGGGTCGCAGGTTCGAGCCCTGCATCCTCCACCATATTTCATCTTAATACTTTATTTCATACCGCGGGGTGGAGCAGTCTGGTAGCTCGTTGGGCTCATAACCCAAAGGTCGTAGGTTCAAATCCTGCCCCCGCAACCAAAAATGGTCCGGTAGTTCAGTTGGTTAGAATGCCTGCCTGTCACGCAGGAGGTCGCGGGTTCGAGTCCCGTCCGGACCGCCATTTAAAATATTTTAATTATGGCTCGGTAGCTCAGTCGGTAGAGCAACGGACTGAAAATCCGTGTGTCGGCGGTTCGATTCCGTCCCGAGCCACCATTTACTTCAATTTAGTTGGAGGGGTAGCGAAGTGGCTAAACGCGGCGGACTGTAAATCCGCTCCCTCAGGGTTCGGCAGTTCGAATCTGCCCCCCTCCACCATTTTAATAAATAATAGGGGTATAGTTTAACGGTAGAACTACGGTCTCCAAAACCGTCAATGTGGGTTCGATTCCTACTACCCCTGCCATTTACAATTATATGGCGGTCGTGGCGAAGTGGTTAACGCACCGGATTGTGGCTCCGGCACACGTGGGTTCGATCCCCATCGATCGCCCTCATATAATTAACAAATTTATTGATTGGGCCATAGCCAAGCGGTAAGGCATCGGGTTTTGATCCCGTGTACCCTAGGTTCGAATCCTAGTGGCCCAGCCATATGCGGAAGTAGTTCAGTGGTAGAACATCACCTTGCCAAGGTGGGGGTCGCGGGTTCGAATCCCGTCTTCCGCTCCATTTTATTTTTGGCGGTATAGCCAAGTGGTAAGGCAGAGGTCTGCAAAACCTTTATCACCGGTTCAAATCCGGTTACCGCCTCCATACCTATGCCGGTGTGGCGGAATTGGCAGACGCGCGGGACTCAAAATCCCGTGTCTTCACGGACGTGTCGGTTCGACCCCGACCACCGGTATCGATATTATGATTTAAGTAAATTACAAAAGGATTTTGGCTCCTAAACCTTTATATCTAAGGGTTTAGGAGTTTTTTTGTGGATTTTAGAATCTAATAGTAAAAAATCTTTGTTAGATTCAAGCAATAGAACGAGATAACTAGATGTTCTTGTATAATCTACCTGGTAAGCTACTATTAAGAAAAGCAACATTCGAATGATAGATAGGAGAGATAGCGGTTGGCAAATGTATGGCCATTTTGAGGTTTCATAGATAATATTATTGATAAAAATAAAAATAAGTACACAATAAAGTGTTTCACACATTTTTAATAGGGTATATGTAAAATATTCAATTAATTACCTCTTGGAATAAGAAGGCGAAGGAGGTGGTCGAGAGCGAAAGGAAAAAGGGAAATAGACCTATCGCTTGTGACCAAACTGGCCTCACCATGCACCATCTGTATGCAGACGTCGATACATCGGGATAATAGTGCGGGCTATCAGCTGAGGATAACAAAAGATATGACAAGGGATCGACTGTCGTATCTGCCTATGCGACTGCCGAAGTCTATATTATTTTAGGAGGAGATTATGTTGAAAAAGAAATGGTTAGCAGTAATACCTGCAGTTATGCTTGTAGCAGTGCAAGTTGTTCCCTTTCAAACTGTAGACGCAGCCTCGGAAAATGATTCGATTCAACTATCAGAATCAGAAATACCACCAGGATACGAAGCGATATTAAATTGGCCGCCTGAAGAACAGCCGATTGTCAAACAGGGTAGCCAAAGTTTTGAAGTTGAATTTATACAAGTGATGTTAAATCACTTTGGACATGAAACAGAAGTCGATGGAAATTTTGGCCCACATACAGACCAACAAGTCCGTGAATTACAAGCAGAGCATGGTTTAGTCCGGGACGGGATTGTCGGTGTTGATACATGGACACTACTACTTGACGAATATCAAGCAGAGTTGTTTACAGTAGAAACAGCGATTGCTTATGCAGAGGATGCCCTTGATAATGATGATTTAGTATTTAGTAGCGCTGGCGAGCTTCATGAGGACTCAGACGGCAACTTATTTTATTCTTTAAGAGCACAAAGTCAGGATTTTATTGATGACGGAGGTACTGGCACGGTTGGATTCTATGATGTTTTTCAAAATGGAGATGTTGTGGAATCGGAACCAAGATAGACATCGACTTAATAGATTGAATTTTTAATAGAAAGTCCCTGATTATATCTCTCGGGGCTTTGACAAAAGCTTTTTAAATCAGTGTTTTGATATAATCTACGACCCCGCACATTGGTATCTATCACTTAGGCTATCAAGGCTTTCAACGTTTATGTTGAGAGCCTTTTTTACGCAGTAATTATAAATAATGATCAGTTATTTGTAATGAACTTCAACAAGAGTTTAAGCTTGTCATCAATCATTTTCTCTTGATTCCTTGACCTGTAAAATGTCCCCATATTCCCTCGATAGGATTTAAAAAAGCAATAGGTATAAGCCTAGTCTCGTATTCTTTATCGTTAGCTGTGCAGAAGAGATGCATGTTCTTTTACATAATGCAGGTACGTGCTTTAATGCTTGGATTGCCTTATCGAAATCCCTATTAAAGGAGGGATTTACGCTAATATGTGAAGGAGGCATTCTTAGCCATTAATCTGTAACAGGTTAAGAGCCTTACTACTTAAACCGTCATTTTAACAAAATCCGGGGAGTGACAGCCACTTACAAAGGGAATTAGCTTATCAGGAGGGATTTATAATGACAGCAATTACACATATAGGTTTATCCGTTCCCGATATTGAGGCAGCTATCAAGTGGTATGGGGAGGTCTTGGGCTTTAAACTAATTGCTGGGCCATATACCTTTGTCTCAGAATTAGAAAAGGAACATAATATGACCAATGACTTATTGGGTAAAAACATCAAAAAAATGAGGAATGCGCATTTGGTTTCGCAGAATCAGGTTGGTCTCGAGCTTTTTGAATTTCAAGAACCAAAAATGGAAGAAAGAAGAAAGCAGGATTATCAAGGCTATTTTCATATTTGTTTAATAGCAGATGACTTGGAAAAACTTGCGGATAAAATTGCAAATTCAGGTGGGGAAAAGCGGAGTGAGATCTGGAATACATGGAAAGGGAAGCCTTATTATTTAGTTTATTGTGAAGATCCATTTGGAAATATTATTGAACTTTACAGTCATAGTACGGAGACTATGTATGCCAATAAGGAATAAACGTTACAGCAAATTTACTTGTATTTAGTAATTTTTAAGAATGAAAGATTATTAAGGGCGAGATTTGATTAGAACTCGCCTTTTTGTATGTAAAGGTTCTGATATTATGTCTAAGCTGTAATTTTTAAAAATATGACTTAAATGTAATGATAATATATGGTAAGATAACTTTGTGAAATGATGTACTTAATGCAACGGGCAGGTTAGTGTAAGGAGAATATTGGCTCTTTCTTATTGAAGTATAGGAGTAGGTTTGTTAAAGATTTATTTTGGATAAGAGGTTAAATTTTGGCTGTTTACGAATTTATCGCTTGTAATCAGAAACTAAAATCCTTTGAAGAAGCATTATCAGATGAAGAGATAAAGTCTTACAACGAACTACTTAAAATAGGATTTAAAGAGGAACAAATACAAATTCGTGTAATTGATCTAAGTAAAATAGATCGTAATAAGAAAGTATTTTTAATTAATCTCCCAGAGGAGCTTCAAAACAGTCCGTTGGTTATCGAGGAGGATTTCCATAATCCTTATGCTCGTTTTTTAACGGATAAGAAGTTTATTTATAAAGTAACAAATGCAGAAAAGGTAGTTTCCCATCTTGCAGCATATTTCGGGGATTTTCAGATACATGGAAGGAACTTGAGCTTTGGCGAGTATTACAAGATGACTATAGTGTAGATAGTTTTGAAGTTCCCAAAACAGTTATAAACTTGCATAACCTGAAATTGGAGAAATTAGAAGCATTTTATGAAAGAGCAGTACCTAATCAAATGGTACTTTTCAAAATTAAAATTGTGTTTAGTTAAGGGTATTAATGATATTGTTTAATCAACTAAATGGACTGTCCTAAAAGAAGGATATGCACTCTTTTTTTGTTGAATTTTTAGAGAGCAATAAGGGGATATAGATGACCTCTACTAAAATAATGTTACTGGGTATTGCACGGATGCTTGTTGCGTACTATGTACCACATAAAGCGGGTTTTAGAATAAGTGGCTATGAAATTTATCTATTGGTTTGGGATTTATTTTTGTAATAGTTGGTCTCATCAAAAAGGATAAGCAAGTAAATTCATAGATAAGTTACTAAAGTAGCTAATGCGATAGGTAATTCAATAAGAATGATAATATTGTATTAATGTTGGTTAAGAGGTGATTATATTAAATTTTTACGAATTATACTACCAGTACTTCCAATTCCATTCCTATTTCATTTTTATGAATATAATAGCCATTTGACGAGACAAGAGCCAGTTTTCCTATTCCCAGGATTCTTACTATTCATAATAATTGTTGGATTACAGCTAAGAAAGGTTAAACTACTTCGAATATTCCTATCAGTCATTTTTATGACCATCCTTTCATTGTTATTAAGTTATTTCTTTATATCTGATGACGGAGGCTGGTTTAAACCCTTTGGAAGAGATACTGTGGTTTTAGGTACTTCAGTAATTTATATTTTAGGGCAGGTTATAGTAATCTCGATCAGTAACTGGAAGACTACTGGAAAAAAGTAAAGTTATTCAACTAATAGGTAGCATAGTATGACTAAGAACTTGTAGAATTCACGTTAGAAATAGGAGGGAATATGAAATATAGAAAGATCGTTACCGTTTTAATAATTCTATTAATATTATGTTTTGGATTTTATCAATATATGGATAAACAACACTATGTAAGGTATATGTCTCATCAGTTATCAGGTGCTGTTTCGGGTATGTCTTCTGCTTTATATAATAACCAAATAATGTATGAAGAAATTCTTGATTCCAGAAGCATTACATTGGAGCAAATGGATATGATCTTGAGTTATAATGGTAGTTTCGGAGTAAAAGTTCGGGAATTAAAAATGATAGCGGTTAACTTTTTTGAACGTGCATCGGATGAGGAATTAAATTCCATAACTGCATTTACAGCGTCTGATATTAATTCATTTTTTTATGAAATACAGTGGGATATTGTCTATGAAGAAAAACTTGATAATTTATCAGATTTGACGACTATACTGAGTAAAAATGAAAGGATTAAATTGAATGAGGATGAACTAGAGCACATACATACTATCCAGGCATTAAATTCCTTATGGAGGGAGGCCCTGATTAATAATATAAATGGAATAAATCCAGATACAGGAACGGTAAATACTGATTTATTCTTCGACATATACCGTGAAAAAGGATTTATAAAGGATGATTGGATAAATCTACTAATAGATTTTGACTCAATTACAACGGAGTTTTTAGAAGAACACGAAAAATTTGAAGCAACGATTACGAAGTAAAAAAATTATCAGGTTGCCTTAAATTATGTATTAAACGATCTGGTGCACGAGATAAATAAGGCAACCAGAATGTGAAATTCTTTTTTTAAATAAACGGATTTTAAGCTATCGAGGCAGGTTTATTGTGTAGAACTATTTTTTATATAGGGTGTTATATTTTTCACTTCAATTATGAGGGTCTTAAATTCTGTATCGATGGGAGAAAATATAAAATGTTTATTCGTGAATATAAAGATACTGATGAAATCAGTTGGGTTCGATGTAGAACCCTATCATTTTTAAATACAGCCTACTTTGATAATGTGTTAAATAAAAAAGAAAAATACGAAAATCCTGCAATTGAATTAGTAGCCGAATTAAACGGACAAATTATCGGGCTCATTGATGTAGAGTATGAAAAGAAAGAAAAGACTGTCTGTTCAAGAGGACAAGGCTTAGGGGGGATGATTTGGCATGTTGCAGTACATCCAGACTACTATCGCCAAGGAATTGGAAAGCAACTTCTTCAAGAAGCAGAAAAGCGAGCTACTAATTTAGGATTAAATCGATTTGAAGCATGGACTCGAGATGATTGCTGGGTACGGAATTGGTATGAAAAAGTGCAGTTTAAAAAAGTCTATTCCTATTACCATATTTACTTCGAAGGATATGAAATGAAAAATCGAATTCAAAGTACCATACCTAATCTCCACCTAGTAAATACATTCGCTCACTATGTAGGAGAAGATATTGAGCAATTTGAATCAGACAACGAGCGAATTTATGAATGTGTTTGCTATGAAAAATATTTTAAGTGATTTTAAATAGCAAAGATAATTTTTCTATAGTTTATTTTAATTTATATAGTACTTTTTCAACTATAGCGTGCAAGAGTACAAAAACGATCCTAGAACAATCACCATGTTTAAAATCTTTATTTTGAATGTTGCGTTATTATTAAAGGTGGAGTTAATAAACGAAAGAGGTAGGACTATTGGAAATCAGGATTTGTTTTGAGAATGTCTAGTTGTCCCAATAATGGAGGGGGTTCTCAGGTGTCAAATTATGAAAACGAAGAAATGCTAACTGGAGGGAACGTCTCAAAAGTATATCGTTCAGGGGATACTGTTCGACGAGAATTAAAGCGAGAAAGCACTAAAACTCACAAGATATTAAAGCATTTGGAAAACAAAGGATTCAGCTATGCACCAACGTTTCTAGGTATTGATGAAAAAGGTAGAGAGATATTATCATTTATTGAAGGAGAAGCTGGCAACTATCCTTTAAAAAAATACATGTGGTCTAATGATGTTTTAAAGGAAATAGCGAAAATGCTTCGTCATTATCATGATGCCGTGAGTGATTTTTTAATTGAAGCGAGTTGGCAATCAATAGATAATACCCCCCAACCATTTGAGGTACTATGCCATAATGATTTTGCAATATACAACATTATTTTTAATCATAAAAGACCAGTAGGTATTATTGATTTTGACCTTGTTGGTCCTGGTCCAAAACTTTGGGACATAGCCTATACTCTTTACACGTGTATCCCATTAAGTAGATTTTACTATTCTGAAGCAGGTGAGGCAGTTCATTATAATTCCTCACTGCATGCCGATCGTATAAAACAAAGAATTACACTGTTTTTTGAATCCTATGGTGAAGGAATTGAGGAAGGTTATCTGGAAATGGTATTACTACGATTAGAGGGGTTATGTCAAACAATAAGAAGAAAAGCCAAAGAAGGCGATATTTCTTTTCAAAAAATGATAGAAGCAGGGCATCTTGAACATTATCATAATGATATTAAATTTATTCGTGAAAATGGAAAGGAGTGGATTTAAGAGGAATTTTTTTGAACTAACGAGGTTTCTTTAGCTTCATAAGAAATTGTTGTATGAATAAATAACGGTACTTCCTAAATGACAATGCAATTGACATCGATTTGTCTGTGCGTAATAGCTATATATTATCTGAAAAGAACTTTAATATTTTGATGGCAAAACAGCCTGAATTAGCTATTAAACATTGAGATAACAGCCCAAATGACGTAGCCAATTCATACGTCATTTGGGCAATTTCATTTTATATGATATGGCACCTCAAAATATATTCCTTTGAAACTCCTAACCCCCTGTTTACGTGAATTTAGCTTGCTGTTACCCTTCTTGCTCTCATCACATACACTTGATTTAGTGCCAGAGCTCCAATCAGCTGAATAACGGTTTTCGCAATTACCTGGCCTGTAATTGCTGCTGGAACGGCCCCCCAAGGGATAAAACCTGCACCTAGTGGACTTAATCCAACAATTACGAAAACAACGGAATCTAGTAATCCACCAACAATTCCGCTATAAAATACGCGCCATGCGATTGGCAGTTTTAACCTCGTATAAATCTCTGTATCTGCCGTTTCAGAAATAATAAAGGATAGGGCGGAAGCTGCAACAATCATTAATGTATCTCCCAGTAAAGAGGAGACCACACCGGATAATATCAATGCGGTAAGAATGAATAAATAGGTCTTTGCTCTTCCGTACTTGTTTTGCACCAAGTCACGAAAGATAAATGTCGCACCGATTAGAAATGTTCCCATAGGAATAATAAATATACCAATCTCTAAAGGCATCATTGCCGCAGTAATAACATTAGCCGTGACAATTGAAATTAAATAAAAGAATACACGTAACATATTTATTTCTCTCCCTTTTTCAGCAAGTATTGCTCTAACCCATTATTTCGAAGCTTGCAAGCTGGACATGCTCCACAGCCATCAGCCTTTACACCGTTATAGCAAGTCAGTGTCTTTTCCCGAATGACATTCAATACGCCTAACTCATCTGAAAGCCCCCAGACTTCCTCTTTATCCAACCACATTAGCGGTGTATGGATTACAAACGGTTCATCAATCGCCAGATTTAGCGTTACATTTAATGACTTGATAAAACTATCTCGACAATCTGGATAACCACTAAAATCCGTTTCACTAACCCCTGTCACTAAATGCTTAGCACCAACTTGTTTTGCCAACACACCAGCGAAGGATAGAAAAAGTAAATTTCTTCCTGGTACAAAAGTGTTTGGTAGCTCCGTTTCATCTCCATCAGCTACCTCAATATCGTTTCGCGTTAAGGCATTTGGTGCAAGTTGATGAAGCAGCGACATATCTAAAATATGATGTTTTACACCAACGTCTTCTGCAATCTCTTTCGCACATTCAATTTCTAATTTATGGCGTTGCCCATAATCAAACGTAACTGTTTCAACTTCTCTAAATTGTTCCATTGCCCAGAATAAACAGGTCGTGCTATCCTGTCCTCCGCTAAAGACAACAATGGCTTTATCTTTTTTCATGTAAAAACTCCTTTTAAAAAGAAAATACAGCACTAAGAAAGGCTGTTTTCTTAGTTTTTTTAAGAGGGTAGCTAAAAACCTCTTTTTATTCGTTTTAAAGATTATATTCTTCTCGGAATATGTATGACCATACCTTTGTATAACCTAGATTTTAAACAGGAAAGGACCAGTCGAAATACTTGTTTGTCTAATTCTTTTAACTCCTATATATGCCTATTTCCAGACATGAAAAAACCTCCCCGTATTTTTCAAAAACACTAAGAGAGGCTATAGCAAACTACGATTTTAACAAAAAAAGCCACATCCAATATGGACATGGCTAATCGTCAATGTATCCATAGTTTTTTATAGAGGGTATCAGCTATGAACCTCTTCCGATTCTGTGTTTCATTCCTAATTATCATAGCTGAGAAAGCGGAGGGTGTCAATATGGTTGGTTGAGGTGAGCACTATTAGTAGGGTGAAATTGCTAAAAAGCTGATGATACCTGGCGATAGCATTCGTTATCGTCGTAACAGTTCATCAGCTTTTTACGGTTTAGGCGGTATTGTAATAAATAAACTAACGAATTGAATAACTTATTTGCAAAGTGATTGAAGGTGATAGTTTAAAGTCTGGATCATTTTTTCTTGAGTAAGTTGCTTCGAATTCAATACGTGATGCATAGCCATACCGTCAACGATTGCATGAAGCCTGTTTACTTCCATATTGAGATCAAGTTCGTCCTTTGCAAATTGTAATAATTGCAAGGTCTCTATGACTTTCTTAAATCCTTGATGCATGTCGTTGTACATTTTATTGCTCAGTTCATGGAGGGTGTTATCGACAAGAACTTTTGCAGAAAAAGCCAGCCATACCTCCATTTCTATCTTTCGCTCATCATCGATGGGTAGAACTTCACACACACCATCTGCAATAAATTCCAACGATACCGGACCCTTTGGAAATTTTCTTGTTTTTACCCGTTGCTTGACACGAACTGAAACCAATTCCATGGAAAAGCGCAGCAATTCTGACTGTGATGCAAAATAGTGTCTTACCGCACCAACGGACAGTCCAGTAGTCTCGGCAATTTTCCTTACTGTTGCTTGTTCGATTCCCTCCTCTACAATGACTTTCCATGTAGCTTCTGCGATCTGAATTTTTCGTTTATAATGATCAACTATTTTTGGCATATATTTATTTTAACACACTTGTATTAAATAAACCATTCTGTTATTATTTTAATGCAAACGTATTAAATAAAATGTAGAGGAAGTGTTCCTGTTGATTGGTTGGTTGATTATAGCCTGTGAGATTGGATTTTGGGTGTTTGTTTTAGCTGGATTGACATCTAGATATATTTTTAAGAAAAAGCGATTGGGAACATTTTTACTCATTTGTTCACCAATTGTCGACCTCATATTGCTTATTGTAACTGTATTTGATTTGAAAAATGGAGCAGTTGCGACTATCTTCCATGGAATTGCTGCGATTTATATTGGAGTAAGTGTAGCCTTTGGCCATCAAATGATTAAATGGGCGGATGCGCGTTTTAGTTATCGATTCGGAAATGGTAATGAACCGATGAAAATAAAATATGGAAAAGCACATGCCAGAAAAGAACGGGAGGGATGGTATCGTCATTTGTTGTCCTGGTTAATCGGTGGGGGAATATTAGTGGGTATTATTCTTTATATCAACGATCATTCACAGACTCAAGTATTGTTACGTACCATACAGTTCTGGACGCTGGTTTTGGTCATTGATTTTATAATAAGTATCAGCTATACGTTATTCCCGAAAAAGCAAAAAGGCACAATGTAAAAAATATTTCGACTGAATTGTAAGAAAGCAGTACTTGGCTATTTGTTTTACAATTATGATTGCCGTTAATCCAATGAATAAAATTACTTTTAAAGGTGGATGTCTGTGGATATCAATCTATTAATTTGGTCCTTTTTAATCATCTTCATGCTTCATAATTTTGAAGAAATTATCCTGATTGAAAGATGGTAAAAAAACATACCCAGTTGTCCGTGAGCGAATACTTCCGTTCGTCAAAAGAGAGATCGATCAATTCGAAACAATGACTGCAGCTCGTTTTTCCTTGGTTGTGGGTATACTCTTTATTCTCGCATCTGCTTTAATAACAATAACAACCAATCAATCAATATTACTTATTCCTAGGGTAGGGATCAACATTATTTTTGCTTTAAATATCTTTATCTATCCCCTTCAGGCATTTGTATCAAAATGTTATGTTCCAGGATTATGGACAACAATATTACGTATTATTCCATATAACATCATCTTTTTTCACGAACTGTATCATCAAGAAATCTTTGATTTGACTACAAATTTAAAAGCTTTAGTGGTGATTATACTATTTATACCAGCCTTTATAATGAGTCATAAAATAGCGGAGAAGTGGGTTTGAATCGTATGGAATCATGTTAAAAGGGTTTATGTTAAGGTAATCAATAACATTAAGAAATCCATTTTAAATTTTATTGCTCTTTTTAAAATCCCTAAATACCATTCATGTTTCCTAAAATAAATATCCTAATAATTTGTAATAACTTGAAGAAAATAGTGTAAGGAAAGGAGGGATTATATGTCTATCAAAAAATCCTTAGCTGGATTACTTGCGTTAATGATGGTTATGTCTATTTCAGTGCCACTCCATGTGTTTGCAGCAAGCGGGGCTGGAACAGAGCCAATGGAGCCGGTAAATGAGATGATAGTCGAGTTGCACGATGATTTCTTTAATCCAGATGCGATTACGATTGCTAGTGGGGAATCGACAGAACTATTATTGGAAAATGTAGGTCAGAAGCAACATACCTTCACCGTGGAAAAGCTTGGTATTGACGCCGAGCTTCAGCCGGGAGAACAGAAAACCATTACCATAGAACCGCAAGAAGCCGGTACATACGAACTTATTTGTCGGTTTCATGAAAATGAAGGAATGGTTGGAGAAGTAATCATCAAATAATAAGCAGGATTAAATGATCTTACTTTTTGTTAATACACATTAATAAGCGATAGTCTAGCTTGAGAGCTATTCTATCGCTTTATTTTTTATGTCTTCTTTACCATACGTTTTCGATGCAAATTTGGGTTTAATTTCTGTGATTTAATTAGCGGCTATAATAAGACTAGTACCAGTAATCTTATTCATGTAAGCATCACATGTAAAAATAGGAGGGACAATATCATGCCAAAAAATGATTCGCTAATCGCTTCTTTTGTTGCAGTTGTAGACTTGAAAGCAATATCCCTGACAAATTGAGCATACTGTTAAGTAGATGATGGAATATAGTGTTTCTTTTTCAAAGGTTGTTGGAATATCGCTTTGAATAAAAATCTAGAAAGACGCCATATATCAGTTTATAATTGCTATTAAATTAGAATTTGAATATTATATTAATATTTTTTGTTAGAAAGTGAATTAAGTAAGGTTCTAGCTATATTACCAAGAAACCTAAGTTTAAAATATTGAGAATTCTAGCTAGTAGTTTCCTTCTATTACAAATTTCGGTAATAGAATAATGTATATATTTGGAGGGGGAAATGATGAGGTTTTTCGAGGAGAATTATTCCATAGCTTTTGATGGTACGAAAGTTACTTTACTGAGGAAGGAATTCTTTCTTCTAAAATATTTATATGATAATAGCGGGCGAGTTTTTTCCCGTAATGAACTGCTGGACGCTGTCTGGCCATTGGAGAATCCGACGGACCGTACGGTTGATGATCATATTTATAGACTTAGAAAAAGTTTATACCCTTTTCGTGAAAGTCTATCCATTAAAACAGTGAAAGGATTAGGTTATTATTTAAGATTAGAGGAAAAGGATAATGAATTATCGATACCTATTCCCGAAGAGATATCCCAGCAGGCAAACCAATTATTTGATACATATTATAAATACGGTCAAGGAAAAGCATTAAAAGAATGGATGACAAATAAGTCATTGGGCTTCCCGATAAATGAGAAACGAGAAATAGTACTTTTATGGCTTCGAAGTGATTTTGATTCACTCTTAAAAAAACTGGACACAACGGCGAATATCTTCTTCTCTTTACTGCTTTATGGATTTGTTGAAAGTAATGCAAATAAAGTAATTGAGATGTATGAGAAAATTCTTCAAAAGAATATTTTGAATGAAAATGAGCGAATGGATATAACTTGTTTCAGTTTGCCGATGTGGTATATGAAAATAAATAAACCGGAAATTTCTATGCAGCTTGTACAAAAAGAACTTAGTGCCATAAAAACTAGCGATCATGGGTTTTTACCATTCTTAAATATGATGAAAACGATTATTCTCTTTTATGAAAACAGGATGGAGGAAGTGGAAGAAGGACTTAACACGGCAGAAAATATGTTAGTACGTTTACCGTTTTTAAGAGAACAGGGTGCCCAGAAGGTAGTACAAGGGTTATTTCTTATAAAGAAAGGAAGGGAAAAGGAAGGGGAGAATACGATTAATGAAGGGATTCATATTATTCATCAATCAGGACACACTTCCTATTTTCTGTTAATTTATCAAATCCTGAATCTGTTATTTCCTAAAGCAGGCGCAAAGAAAGAACTGATCCATCATTATAGAAAAGAAGAAGCCAGCTATTACAGGAATACGAACTTAAACAAGTTAAAGACAGAGATTAAAAAACAAATTCGAGCCTATCTCTGATATTCCTCTGATATTCATCACTTATCCTGTACGAAGGAAGGTGATGAAATGGAAGATCAAACAGTTGAAAAAATGGCAATTTGGAAAAATCGTACGTATGTTATGTTATTCAGTTCATATGCTATCTCTACGTTCGGAAGTTTTTTCGATATGCTGGCTGTCATGTTGTTGTTTAGCTATGTGTGGCAATCGGAACCATGGATGATTGCACTTATACCTGTTGTATATGCTATTCCTTATGCTTTATTCAGCCAGTTTGCGGGCGTTTTAATTGACAGAAGTAAAAAGATTAGGATTATGCTCCTGGCTGATTTACTGACAGCACTTTTTACTTTTGCCCTTATTTTCATATCCAGTCCATGGGGTATGTTAGGAATTATTCTTTTACGCTCTTCAATTAATGTGGTCCACTTTCCTGCCCAGCAGGCACTTGTCAGGCAGGTAGTCCATCCAGATCTAATTTTAAAAGCTATCACATTAAACGGTACCGTTAATCAGTTATCAAAAGTAATTGGTCCTTTCCTCGGGGCTTCAATTGCTACAGCATTTTCACCAAGGATGAGTTTTATCGTTTATGTAGCTGCTCTTCTGGTTTCTGTATGTATTCTTTTATTTTTACGTCATGTGGACACGGACGAAGCCACAATTACACTTGAAGGAGAAAGGACTGAAAGCGATTCTTTCTGGAAAACATGGCGGGAAGGCTGGGTGATTATACTCCACTCAAAAGTATTAGTGACAAGCTTTTCTTTTTCGCTTATTGCGTTTATGTCCATCCAATTAGTAGATGCACAATTTGCTGTATTAACTCGAGAGCTTTATTCAGACAATCCTTCTGTTTTAGGCTGGCTGCTATCTACAGTAGGGGTTGGAGCGATAGGTATTATTATTTATTTGAATCAATTAAAAAATATCAGAAAATATGGCTGGTTCCTGGGCAGCTCGATACTTTTCATTGGTGCCGGTGTTTTTATAATGGGGATGCTATGGCCTGGGGTGAGTTATTGGTGGCTGATTGGAGCCTCGCTTATAATAGGTGTAGGAACTGGTATATTTAGTGTAGTTTTTAGTTATATATTACAAATGGAAAGTCCAGATGGAAAGGTAGGTCAGATGTCGGGAATGTACAATTCCCTGAACGGAATCATTTTACTGGTTGCCCCCATTACTGGTGGATTCCTTGTACAATTATTTGGGGTGTTCACTATTTTCCAAGTGATAGGAATGATTACAGCACTGATTGGGCTTTTTGGTATTGTGATGCAGAATGTGTTATGGGGAAGACGGGACACTGAAAAATCAAGTAAGGAAGAACGAGACATTGTTTAATTTCATATTATCTATATAATCATCTAATTTAGTTTTACCATGTCATATTGTATTATACCCGTAGAGTAGGTGATTTAAGGCAAGTTCAATGAGCAACAAACAATCTCCTCAGCAAAGTTTTTTTAAAGCCTAAAATCGGGTATCAATATATATCTATAGTCATACAATATAAAAAAGGCTTGGTGCTGTAACACCAAGCGGGTTTGTGCAGTAGCTTTTTAAAGGGCAGCTCACAAATCAGCGAAAAATAACCACACGAATTGCTAGCTGGGCGATATGGGTGGTTATTTTTTTTGGTGAAAAGACAGTACGGATACGATCAAAGAAGCAAATGACATACAGATGACCAAGCTTTCAAATACCGTCATTATCTCAGCCCCTTTCTTCTTGAATCAGAGGGATGAGCCACCAGGTAAAGTCCTGCACACATTAAATTTATCTAGAATCTTCAAATTGCTGTTGCTGCAATAAAACCACAGTGATTCAATTAGTTAATAAACCCCTGAAGTTTAATCATTAGAAACTTTTGCTTTGTTTTTATTTAGTTTAGTTAAACGTATGGTGAGGGTGACTTGTACTATTCCAAAAAAATAAAAAAAACGAGTTTTTTTACTCGTTCTATCTCCATCTCAGTCGGATTTTTTAATATATAAACACTCATGAATAGGTGGACAGCCTAATGCCAGCCAAATAGCAAAAAAAGTGTCCGCTCTTAACGTTTTTTCATTATTAAAGATCAAACTAAGGTTTGCCTTTTTAAGTCCAGTCCTTTTACAAATATCAACTTGTCTAATTTTCTTTTCTTTCGCAATGTCCTTAAATCGATTTTTAACTTCTAAACTATCCAAGCCCTCAGAATTTAGTACAGGGGACATTGCTTCAACATCCAATAATTTAGAAATGGCTGCTCCTTTTATAAAATCCTCAATTTTGGCTTCTGGAGTATCACTTCTCCCACGGAATGAATTATCTAAATTAATCCAGTCAATTACATTCTTTATCTTTTCATACGTTTCATCTTTCATTTCAATTTCTATTCTCATGTATAAAAACCTCTTTTCAAGTACATGATATTCAATAATTAAAGGCTTTAAAGGAGTTGTACCCTGTGTTTTGTAAAAATAATGATGATTTAAAGGAATATGTTGAAGACATATTAGATAAGGGAAGAAAAGGATGAATTCCATTTAACTATATGAGTGATTTTGTTTAACTATGCTAAACTTTTTTGATAAAAAATATAGCGAAATTGAAGATGATGACGTCTTTTATCATGAAATTTAAATTTTGTTTCCACTAGCCCCTGTTCTAAAAAACAAAAACAGAGGCTAGTGAATTTTGCTTAGTTTATTTAATAACAGCAATTTTATACCGAATTACTTTTGAATAGTCTAATCAAAAATAAGAAGAATAATCCGATTGTGACGCCTGTAATATCAAAACCAGCAATTTTTCGAAGCATCGGCTCAATAAATGTATAAGCGGTAAAAATCCCCGAAAGACCAAACACCATAATCGCAATCACCATGATGACATTTCTATTTTTTAAGTTTCTAAGTTCCTTTTTCAAATTTGCTGTTATAAAATACAATAAATGCAACACGAAAAGCTGATGACACCTGGCGATAGCGTTTGTTATTGCCATTAGATCCATCAGCTTCTTTTGGGATAATTCCGTTTTGAGGCGTACATAAAGAATCAAATTAAATGGAACGATCAAATGGCTAATAAAAGCTGCCTGAAATTAGACAGCTTTTATAATTATAATGACAGGAATGTTAAGTTTTTTTATAATTAAAGACATGAAATTGTATTTATCCTGACAACGAAGGTTATCTTAAGAGTGTTGTTTAACTTGTGTTCAACTATCGGCCACATTGAAAAAGAAAGGGCAGTTCCATTTCTGCTAAAATTTAAAATTATAAAATACTTAAAGAAGTGAGGATCCACGATGATTGCAAAGACGGAAGAGGATTTTAATGGACTAAAAGAAATTGGTAAAATTTGTGGAGCTATTCGAGATGAATTAGTTCAATGTACGAAACCTGGAATTACGACAAAAGAACTCGATGAAATTGCTGAGGAGATGTTTAAAAAGGCAGGAGCTCAATCTGCGCCAAAAGGAGAATACGATTTTCCAGGGATTACGTGCATTAGCATAAATGAAGAAGTAGCGCATGGGATTCCCAGTGAGCGGATCATACAAGAAGGGGATCTTGTAAATATTGATGTTTCAGGCTCTAAAAATGGATATTTCGCAGATACTGGTATTTCCTTTGTTGTTGGGAAGGGAGATAAAACTTTGCAGAAAATATGTGACGTTGCTAAAGAAGCATTCGACGCTGGACTTGAGAAGGCAAAACCGGGTTCGAAAAAAAGTGCTCTCGGAAAAGCTGTACATAATGTAGCGAAAAGGCATGGCTTAACTGTCATAAAAAATCTTACTGGGCATGGTGTTGGGCGCTCGATTCATGAAGCACCAGAACATATTTTCAATTACTTCTCTCGTTGGGATGACGAAATTTTACAAGATCGTATGGTAATTGCCTTTGAACCTTTTATCTCTACATTTGAAGAAGAAGTTTTTCAATCCGAAGATGGATGGACCTTCCTAACTGATGAAAGCTTTGTAGCTCAATACGAACATACGATTATTCTTACGAAGGAAGGACCGATTATTACTACATTGTAAGAACTTAATACAACACAATTGGCTCTCTGTTTCTTCTTTAGAAACTAATATGCCGATATAATTAGGAATATCCTGGATTAAGATAAAAGGCAGTGAATGAAATAGAGAATTTAAATGCAGGTGGTTTAGATTCTCTTATTGTAAACGATGTTAGCAAAGACAAAATTGATGATGTCTATGTGTCCGGCAGCATAGACGTGACATTCAAAAAAAATTTCTCATCACCACTTGTGAAATGATGAACAAAGTGATATAGTATATTTACGATGCGAATATGTGAAGTATTGAACAAACAATTGGAGGATGATGAATAATGAAAGTAGCAGTTATTGGATGTACACACGCTGGAACAGCAGCGATTAATAATATAGTGAACCTTTACCCAAACGCACAGATTGATGTTTTTGAAAAAAATGATAATGTTTCATTCCTTTCTTGCGGTATTGCTCTTTATGTAGGTGGTGTCGTGAAGGATCCGAATGGACTGTTTTACGCTTCTGTGGAGCATTTCGAGCGACTTGGTGTAAACATGCATATGAATCATGAAGTAACAGCCTGCAATCTAGATTGGAAACAAATCCAGGCAAGAGATATGAAAACAGATGAAACAAAAAGCTATAGTTATGATAAATTGATTATCGCTTCTGGTTCTTGGCCTGTAACACCGCCAATTCCAGGATCTGATTTAGAAAACGTATTGCTATGTAAGAACTTCGAACATGCAAAAGAGATCATTAAATGTTCTGAATCTGCTCGAAATGTTGTCGTTGTTGGTGCAGGATACATTGGTGTGGAACTCGTTGAAGCGTTTGAAGAAAACGGAAAAAACGTCACATTGATCGATAGTGAAGAAAGAATTCTAAATCGTTATTTAGATGACACATTCACTTCCCCTGTGGAAGCAAGCTTCAAACAGCGGGGCATTGAACTTGCTCTTAACCAAACAGTTTCCCAATTTGAAGGAACCGGGACTGTTAAAAAGGTAATCACGGACAAAGGAGAATATAACGCAGACTTAGTTGTAATGTGTGTTGGATTTAGACCGAATACAGGACTATTTAAAGGGCAAATAGAGATGTTGGATAATGGAGCAATTATCGTTGATTCGTATATGCGAACAAGTGTGCAAGATGTGTATGCTGCGGGTGATTGTTGTGCTGTGCCAAATAATGCAACAAAACAGCATAGCTATATTCCATTGGCAACGAATGCAGTAAGAATGGGTACACTTGTGGCTCATAATCTGTTGAATCCTATCTTGGAACATCCTGGAACACAAGGAACATCTGGATTGAAAATATACAATCATAACATTGCTTCAACAGGATTAACCGAAAGTGCTGCAAAATTAGCAGGATTATCTGTAGCAAGTGCCACTATGGAAGATAATTATCGTCCGGAATTCATGCCGGAAAATGCGGTGATCCAAATAAAGCTTGTGTATGAAACAGAAACACATCGTATTGTTGGGTCGCAAGTCATTTCTGATGCCGACTTTACGCAGGCAATCAACACGATAAGTGTTGGTATTGCCAACCATATGACGATTGAACAATTGGCATTAACCGATTTCTTTTTCCAGCCACATTACAATAAACCAGTAAATTTCCTAAATCAGGTAGCACTGAAAGCAATGGCTAAGGAAACTGAAAAGGTTAGGAAACAAGAACAAATATTAGTGTAAATACAAATCTAACCCGAGCATGCGAAGTCACTTTGCATGCTCGGGTTTTTATTTTTGAATATATTAAAAACTTTAAATATATGATAAGCTGAACAAAATACTGTGAAAAAGATGTACTTATAGTATATGGTGCGTTAATTAAAAAGGATTAACGCTAATTGACATAGAAGTTATTGTACGAACGGGGGAGGATAATTGAATATAGAAGATTGAAAGGAAAGTAATTCACAACAAAGGGAGGTATAAAAGGTGGACTTATTACTCTGGATAACTATTGGTTTCATAATAATCGGATTTGTTGTTCTTACTTCTATGAAAAAAGGTATGGAAAGTAAGCTCGCTTTTATAACAACAAGTATGGAAGACGAGGAAAGTTCAACAAAAGCTACATCCATAATTTGGTGGATAGTGAGTACCACAGCTTGGGGAATAGTGAGTATGATTCTTATTGTTTGGTGGTTTCATAATCACTTTGGATAACTGTTGGTTTCAAAAAGAACTTAAACAAATGGGTGCGATCCTATCCTATTTTGTTGAATATTTATAATCAATCAGACAGGTAATTTTAAACATCTTTTGATATTGCACCGTCTAATACGAAAAGGAGGCAAATTGACTGTAAAAGACTTATTTTCTTGATCATTCTTTTATTAATTACAGTTGGGTGCGGTCATGATGTTTCAGAACCTAAAATTACTCAAGCCAAAGCAGAAGCAATTGTTTTGCAACATCTTACTGAAGACCGAAACAAAGTCGAAATTAAAATAAAATCAGTGAGCAACAGTAGAGGAAAGTACATCGTTGAATGGGAAATCGATAAGAATTGTGAGTTTGGTGCTGTTCAAGTAGATGACCAAAGCGGTGAATTACTAGAAGCTGAGGAAACAAATTGTTAGGGTAAGGAAAATTTAAAGAAGATATTTTTTAACTAACATCTGTGGTATTACCAGCTAAAAGCAGAAAAAGACTTCAAGAACTGGGCACGATTGTGAAATAAACTTCTCTTTCCTACTTCAACTATACGGTGCTTTAACGAAAGATCGATTGACGTTCGATTATTGTACTAAATGGCAGGTTTGTTTTAACAAGGGGATTACTGTTTAGTGAATGACTATAATATTTGTCTAAAGTGCTTGAAATTATCTAGAAACAGAATAAGTCACTAAGTAATCTGGAGGTGGACAATGACATTTGTTGAGTTAAACAGTAAAACAACAACGTTTTTATCTAAATATAAGCTCTTCGAAACAGATAAAATACAACAAGTCCAACTGCAACACCGTTTGGATTTAATGGAAGCATTTGAAGTTAAAAAGGGAATGAGTGTACTAGAAATTGGCTTTGGACAGGGTGATACATCCGTAGCATTAGCAGATACAGTAGGAGATTATGGGAAAGTTATCGGCATTGATATTGCCAGTCGGGACTATGGAGCTCCGTTGACATTAGGACAAGCAACAGACGTAATCAAGAGTTCTGTATTGGGAGAGCGTATTACATTCCATTTTGAAGTGGATCTTGAATCATTTGAATCAAGTGAAATATTTGATGTGGCAGTGTTGTCTCATAGTTCCTGGTATTTTAAAAGACCTGAAGATTTACTCCGTTATTTTAAGAAATTGCGTAGAATGACGAAATGTATATGCTTAGCAGAGTGGGATCTTGACTTTACTCACATATCGCAGCGTGCCCATTTTTGTGCGGCTTCCATTCTAGCCTTGTACGCGAATTTTGTGGGAAATGATGGAAATGTACAAAACGTGTTTCATAAAGAACAAATTCGGAAGTTGCTTGAAAAGGCAGGTTTTCAAATCGTTAAACAAGGTATGGTCGATGCCTCGTATTTACAGGACGCACAGTGGGAAAAGAGTTATGCCAATAGCATTCGTAAAGAGTTCGCCAATGTCCCCTCGATGATTCAAACATTGGTTACCAGCTATTATGAACTGATGAATGTGTCAAATGAAAATGAGAAGTCATTAAACAGTTTCATTCTATATGCAAAGTAATTGGATGATTAAGGAACATTGCAACTAAAGACCAAATGAGCCTTATTTTCTTATTGTATTAATTGGTGCAAGAGTTGAAGATAAGATCAAACTGCAGCTATTGTGCTAAGGCGACAGGTTACTTGAAGAAATAGTTAAAATACAAACGTTGAAGATAGTGTAATTCAATATTTAACAAAGGAAAAGAATATATTAAAAGTTCACCATCGTAACGCTTATTTATAATGCATCAAAATTAGCAAGTGGTCGTATCAATTTACTAAAAATGATATTTATACTACACTATTGTTAACTTATAATCAGGAGTGGTTGACAATGGATGTAAGAAAACTTGTATATGTATCATTATTTGCAACAGTCATTGGGGTATTAGGGTTATTTCCTCCGATTCCATTGGGGTTTTCACCAGTTCCGATAACGCTGCAAACATTAGGTGTTATGCTTGCTGGAAGTGTGTTAGGTGCTCGTTTTGGACCCAAGTATGCTTCGTATAGTTTAATTTTATTTTTATTATTAGTTGCTACAGGACTGCCATTATTGTCAGGTGGCAGAGGCGGTCTGGGCGTGTTTGTTACACCCTCAGGTGGTTTTCTCATTGGCTGGGTTGCTGGTGCATTTATCATTGGCTACATATCCTATAAAATGAAAGAAACATCCTTATTTAAATTAATGGTAGCTAATCTTGTTGGCGGTATGTTGGTTATCTATTTGTTTGGGATACCGTTTCAGGCTTTTGTGATGGAAATCTCGATTGGGCAAGCAGCTCTCTTAAATTTGATCTATCTACCAGGTGATTTCACAAAAGTCATGATTGCTTCGTTACTAGCTATTAAATTACAGAAGCGTGTTCCGCTTTTAAAGGAGGTCAAAGCTTAAGTTGAAAGTGACGAGTACATATAAAAAACATAACGAATTATACCCTAATAAGCCTGCAATTATTACAGAACAAAAACATCTGACCTATGGGGAATGGTATGAATCCGTACAACGAACAGCAGCCGCTTTTTCGATGGAAGCGGGCACAACAAGAAGGGTTGCACTTTTTTTGCCAAATGATGACGTGTTTTTACAAGTATTTGCAGGTGCATGTGAGGCTGGCTGGGCTAGTATTATTGGTGATATGAGATGGAAAAAGAGAGAAATAGAAGCACGATTGAAACAAACGTCACCCGATTTCATTATAGCTGATAAAAAAATGAGAAAGATTCTGGCTGATTACCCTATCAAGGTTGTGTTTTCCGATGATTTGGCTCAATGGGTAAATAGTAAAAGTCTTCAAAAGGCAGATTTAGAAGAAAATGTCCCATTTTATATTGGATTTACTTCCGGCTCAACTGGAATGCCAAAAGCTTTTGTACGTTCGCATGCTTCGTGGATTGAGACATTTACATGCAATCGAGAAGATTTGGGGATGAATGGAAGTGAACACGTACTGATCCCTGGGTCATTTGTAAATTCAACGTTTCTTTATGGGGCAATAAGTACGCTCTTTGATGGTGGTACAGTTTATTTGCTGAAGAAATTTAATGCTCAATATCTGATGAGGACCATTGATATATATCCTATATCGACAGTTTATGTTGTTCCGACAATGATACAGGCAATGATAAATGAAGGATATCAAAGTGACAGAAAGGTGACCATTATTTCAACGGGGGCCAAGCTGTTGCCAAGTGTGAAGAAGGCGTTTCGAAAACAATTTCCCAGTGTGCTCATTCATGAATTTTATGGTGCGTCAGAGCTTAGTTTTGTTTCCCTTATAAAAGACGATGCGAATGAAAAATATGATACATCTGTTGGCAAAGCTTTTCATAACGTAGAGATTTGCATCATGAAGGAAGATGGTAAAAAAGCGGAAGTGGGAGAAGAAGGAATATTATATGTGATAAGCAATATGTTTTTTGATGGATACATTGATAATCCAGGCGAAACGAAAAAGGTTCTTCAAGGAGATTGGGCTACAGTGTATGATGTTGCCAAAATGGATGAAGATGGGTATATATACATTCTTGGTCGGAAAAATGACATGATTTTATATGGAGCGTACAACATTTATCCACAGGAAATAGAAAAGATGCTTAAAAGCCATCTTGGTGTAAAAGAGGCTGCAGTCATTGGAATCAGTGATGTGTATTGGGGAGAGAAGGTGGCTGCTTTTATCCAGGGCGATGTTTCGATCCAATCCTTAAAAAACTATTGTCTTAAAAACTTAGCGGCATACAAGATACCTAGAATTTGGAGGAAAATCGACTCTTTTCCGGAAACAGCTGGTGGCAAAGTTTCCCGTCAAGAATTGAAAAAGCGGTTCGAACAAGGTTTTTATGTATGAGAAATGCAGTGATTGTAAATGCGAAACGAACGGTAATTGGAAAGAAAAATGGTGTTTTGAAACACTATTCTCCAGAACAGTTAGCATCTTTTGTTATCCATGATCTTACAAAAGAACTTAACGAATCAGTTGATGATATCATTTTAGGAAATACGGTTGGTCCAGGTGGAAACCTTGGGCGACTTTCAGCATTGGAAAGTGGTCTGCCATACATGGTTCCAGGATTAACAGTTGATCGGCAATGTGGTTCCGGGCTAGAAGCAATCCGTCTTGCCTGTCATCTCATTCAGGGAGGCGCAGGCGATATCTATATTGCTGGTGGTGTGGAAAGTGTGAGCACGTCCCCCTTTAAAAGTCGAGCTCGTTTTTCGCCAGCGTATATCGGTGACCCTGATATGGGGATTGCAGCCGAGAATATTGCTGAAAAATACAGGATTACAAGAGAAATGCAGGATGAATTCGCGAATTTAAGCTATCAGCGATCACTTGATTCCCATGAAAAAGGATACTTTTCTGATGAGATGGTCCGGATTGCAGATATTTCGTTTAGAGATGAAGAATTAAAACCAGATTTGAATTATGAGCGGATGTTAAAGCGCGTGTCCCCCTGTTTTAAGAAGAATGGAACGGTAACAGCGGGCAATTCTTGTGGCGTTAATGATGGGGCGGCAGCTGTTCTAATTATGTCAGAAGATAAAGCAAAGGAGCTAAATCTGCAACCAATCCTTCGCTTTGTAGATAGCAGTGTAATCGGAGTCGATCCGAACTACCCTGCGTCAGGTCCGATTCCAGCCGTTTCGAAGCTCCTATTTAAAAATAAATTATCCATAGAAGACATTGATCTCATTGAACTAAATGAAGCATTTGCGGTGAAGGTTGCATTATTTGCTCAAGCGCTTTCGTTTTCGTATGACCGTATAAATCCAGAAGGCGGTGCGATTGCGTTAGGACATCCATACGGTGCATCAGGAGCGATTCTTGTGACAAGATTGTTTTATGAGGCACAAAGACTTGAGCCCAATTACTGCATTTCAACTATTGGAATTGGCGGTGGCCTTGGTATAGCGGTGCTCTGGGAGAGAATAATATGAAATCAAAAAGGGTTTGTGTGACGATTACTGAAAAAATGGTGGAAAGGTATGAAGCGATTTTTGGCAAACAAAAACAATTGCCACCGACTTTTCCGATGTTATTTTATAAGTATATCGAAGTACCATGGAAATACGAAGCAGAACCTATTCATCGAAAGCAAAAATGTGTTTGTCATTCTCAACTTATGATTGGCGAAAGTTACGAATGTGAAGTTTTGCTTGATCGAAAAGTGAGAAGAGGAATGAATACATTTTATACACAAACCCTTGTAGGTTTCGACTTAGAAGGAAAGGAGAGCTTTCGATGTGTATCCGAACTAATTGTAAGGTCATCTTAACAGAAGAAAAAGTAAAACAATATACGCTATTATCAGGTGATCAAAATCAAATTCATCATGATGAAAAGATTGCAAAGCAATACAAGTATAGGCAGCCGATTGCCCATGGAATGCTAATCATGGGTATTGGTGCTGCGCTTTGTTCTAGTCTTTTGGAAAGCAATGTGATGATTTCCGATTATGAGATGAATTTTCTGCAGCCAGTATATGTGAATGATGAACTGCAACTGATTGTAGAAGAGAAAAACGATTTACAATGGCTTGAAGTCAAGGGAACAGTCCAAGATGTACAGGTGGCACGAGGGAGAGTGCAATTTCAGAAGGCAGATAAGAATATATAATTGTTTCAGGTAGCTCTAAAATCGTTATAGTTTGCTATAATAATAGCAGAATGTATAAATGAAAAGGAGGGCTTTGGATGCTGCAAAAGTTATTCGCAGACAAACATAAACAGCCCTACAAAGGCTATTTCACAATAACTCGTGTGCATCCAGGCGATATTGTTGATCAAAAGTTTCATGATACTGCATTTGGTCCTTTAAGCGTTATTGATCATGCTGTTATGAAAAAAGGGTTAACGATAAAAATGCATGAGCATATGAACGATGAGATACTAAGTTATGTTTATAAGGGGACATCAAATCACAAAGACTCATCAGGGTTAGACGCTCCAATATTTCCTGGGAAACTTATGATGATGAATGCTGGTTCTAGCTTTTGGCATGAAGAGAAAGTAAAAAATGAAGACGTAGAGATGCTGCAAATTTTCGTGCGGCCGAGAGAAGCAGACCTGGAACCTAGAATTCAATTTCATGAGAAAGAGGTAGCTAATCGAAATTGGTATGTGATGGTAGGGCCAGAGGATAGTCAGACACCGTTGTATGTTAGAAATAATGTATATATTCTTGACGCACACCCAAAAAAGGGAGATGTCTTGGATATTCCTGTTTACCCAGAGCTCGTGCCTTTTTTATATGTACTAGATGGAGAAGTTGCAATCGATGATGTTCAGTTAAATCCGAAGGAAGCGGTAACAGACTTGGATAACCCACTTCCAGCCATTACAGCAATAGAAGACACGACTGTTGTTTTATTCTTTGTCGATATGGATGCAGCGATGACTATGTCTGGGACGATTAGTGGGAATGCAAGTAATTGATGAAGAAACTATATTCTATAAGAATTAATGAAAGGATAGGAAGTATGTTACAAAAAATGAAATCGTATAGTCAGCTTTTCATCGCAAAGAAATCGTTGAATACACTGTTAAAAACGAATCGTTACGAATCTGAAGCGCTCATGAGAAATTATCATACCATATTGGTGGAAAATAATCAGCTTCATGAGGATTTAACAAAAGGATCCGTCGAAGGCAAGAATAAGCTTTCCATACAGTTGATCGATTCTTTTATTAAGCTTCGTGACCATCGTCATGATGAAGATTTCTATACACAGGTAGCAAAGGAATGGGTAAAAAAGTAAAAAAAGATGAAGTAGCGCGGCTTTATATTTCGAGGAACAGACTCTACATTTGAAAAAAGGAGTATGGATATAAAGCATTTTTTATGGTCACAGATGGGGGAGGTTAAAATTAATTATCCACTTCGTTTAGCGTTTTATTTCATAGGTGTTATTGTGTTCAGTGCAGGTATTACATTAACAATTAATATGCAGCACTTGGGGATTCATCCGTGGGATGTGCTATGCGTCGCCTTTTTTGAAAAGGTGGGGCTATCGATTGGATCATGGAATATCATCATTTCTGCTGTATTAATCATAATAACCTGGATCATAGGTAAAAATTATATTAAGCTTGGTACGTTTTTGAATGCAATTTTAGTTGGTTTGTTTGTCGATCTGTATCGTTGGATGGATATTTTGCCAAACGCGACACATACATGGATTGATATTCTGTTCATCATTCTTGGTATTGTCATTATGGGATTTGGTGGTGGAATGTACAATGCGGCAGGCTTGGGGGCAGGACCAAGAGATGGCTTTATGCTTTCGATAGCAGAAAAGCTGGGAGCGCCGATTGGCAGGGTACGAATAATTACAGAGTGCAGTGTACTTGTTATTGGACTTTTAATTGGTGGACCAGTCTTTATTTTTACATTTATCTTTACGTTTATTCAAAGTCCAATCTTTCAATTTACATATTTAAGGCTTGGTAAGGTTGTGCTTCGACGGGATTATAAGCATCCGGAAAGAGCATCTAATGCAAAATAAATTCTCCTAATATAACAGGGCAACTATGGGTATAGCTATTTATATAGGAGGTATGTGATGGGTATTATTGAAAGATTGAAACAGGGAAATACATCATCAGGTATTGCTGCACTTGGAAATACGTTTCTTGCTGCTATCAAAGGTGTAGCTGCTGCGTTCAGTGGCAGTGGTACGATGTTTGCATCCGCAATGCATTCCTTAGCA
This sequence comes from Oceanobacillus sp. FSL K6-0127, assembly GCF_037983385.1. Lineage (NCBI taxonomy): Bacteria > Bacillati > Bacillota > Bacilli > Caryophanales > Bacillaceae > Oceanobacillus > Oceanobacillus sp. FSL K6-0127. The sequence goes on from NZ_CP150287.1 coordinate 1,762,346, forward strand.
GATGCGGTTAATCAAGGCTTTGTTTATTTTGGAAGTGTTCTTGCTGAATTGCCACCCTCGAAGCGTTTTCCAGCAGGATTTGGCCGTGTTATTAATATCTTTTGCATGATTGCCGTAGTTGTCGTTACGATAATGGCGTATGAAACAATTAAAGAAGGCTGGCATTTATTACAGCATCCAGCAGAATCAACGCACTTTTGGCTTAATCTAATTATTCTATTGGTTGCGTTATTGGTTGACGGGTTTATCTTGTATAAAGCAATGAAGGAAATCAGGATGGAGACTGGAGGCGACAAAGCTGTCGCTATCATTCCTTATGCATTTAAAAATGTAAATAAGGCTTCACCTGCAACAAGGCTTGTGTTTTATGAAGATTTGGTTGCTACGGCAGGTGCAGTATTAGCGATTATTGGGATTGTATTGGCGCAATTTTTCAGTATACTTGCCGCAGATGGAATAGCGTCTATGATTATAGGGATTCTAATGTTATATGTTGCCTTTCGGGTTGGCTATGATAACATGGTTGGTTTAATCGGTGTATCTGCTCCAGCGGAGATTCAGGATAAAATATATAACATCGTATTAAAAGATGAAGATGTCGTTGATATTAAACGGATACGAATGATACAAGAAGGCAGGCTTTATCATGTGGAAGGCACGGTTGAACTGAAAAAAGGACTAAGTTTAGATGAGGCGGATGATATTAAATATCGCTTAAGAGACGTTTTATTAAGGGAGCCAGAAGTTGCCGATGTTTTGTTAGGGATTGTCGAAACAGATGATATAAAGAATTGGAATCCAGAAGAAAAAAAATAGACATGTCCTGCATGTTTATTTTTTTTGCAATATAGAAAGCAAAGGCACACTCCTAAATGAATTAGATGCCAAGATACTGGAAATTTTATATAAAAGTTAAAAATTAATAACTTTTATTTATTGGAAATTTAATTTTAACAAAGGAAAGAATTCGATTTGGTAGGGATAAGCAAACTGATAATGATATTTACTATTCTGGAAATATATTTTAGCTATGCTAGAATGAAGGAAATAATTAAAGAGGGGGAGAGGTATGTGAATGTGGTTTATGATAGAGATAAGCTTACAGAAGAACTATATGGTATTCTAGACGATCTGTTATTCTTTGCTAAAGAACATTATCGAGTGCGCCTTTATAAGAAAATCGAATGGATGATCCTGCAACTTGGTATTCGTGAAGATTTTCAGGGCGGATTATTTAAATCATTTATCTGGATTGTTATTTTTTGCGATCGTGATGCAGATGGTTTAACAATATATCAGCATTATTTAAACAAAAGAAGGAATTGCTTGGAAGGTATCAATATAAAGCTGCGTAATGTTCTATTTAGCTGGCTTGAGCTGCGACCTGGTTTTTATCGTGTAACGGAAGCAGGCAACAGGAGTGGTAGTATCTTTATTTTTCAAGATGTGATTCATCAAAGGATAAGTGTTGTGTATTGTAATCACTATCCATCTCTGAAGAACGGGGATCTTATCAGTGGTTTGTTAATGCCATTTGGAGAAGACTTTTATTGTACGATCAGTAGTTCAATTGAGGTAAATACAGATACTCCAATACTATTGGATAAGGATTCTAAGCAAGCTGATATGAAATCGTTAAAAGAGTATATCAGGATAATGAAGCTCGCCTTATAACAGTTTTGGGGAATAATGAATTAACATTTGAAAAGTGTTGGATAATCGAGTGTTATTCAACGAAAGAATCGCAGTATTACCACAGGCATAATGATATTGGTTTTAATTAGAGTGTGCGGGTGGAAGAAGATAAAATCGAAAAACCAAAGAAATAAACACTTCTCTGGCTATCTCAAATGAAAAGCTCTGTGCTTTCTTCTAATGATTTTCTATCAACATCATAATCCTCAATGATATTCTCCATAAACCACCAGGTTAGAAGCATAGCAATTACAGTAACAAGCACAATGATAAGTATAACAACTTTACCCTTCATGGAAGACACCTCTTTCGTCTACAGATAGGTTATCAAATTCGTCATTACCTGTAAATATAAAATTCCGAACACGAAGAAATCACCCGTGTATACGCTAAATTATGACTTTGATAAGAAGCTTGTATTATGGTATGATAAGCTTTTGGAAAATGATAATCTAGGTAGTTTATAAGCAATAATATATAAAATAGAAAGAGGTAAAAAATTGAAAATTGAGCAATTAAAGCAAGAATGGTTTGGAAATGTGAAGGGTGATATTTTGTCTGGAATTGTTGTTGCACTTGCACTTATTCCAGAAGCAATCGCATTTTCGATTATTGCTGGTGTAGATCCAATGGTAGGTTTATACGCATCTTTTTGCATTGCGATTGTCATTGCCTTTGTTGGGGGAAGACCAGGCATGATATCAGCTGCAACAGGTGCGATGGCATTATTAATGGTAAACCTCGTAGCAGAGCATGGGCTGCAATATCTATTAGCAGCAACTATTTTAACAGGAATTATTCAAGTTGTTTTTGGGGTATGTAAATTAGCAAAAGCAATGAAATTTGTACCGCACTCCGTCATGATTGGTTTTGTTAATGCATTAGCTATCTTAATATTTGCAGCTCAGCTTGAGCACTTTGTCGGGGAAACATGGATTATGTATGCACTTGTTGGCTTAACGTTAGCAATCATTTATCTTTTTCCACGTTTTACAAAAGCAATACCTTCTACATTGGTGGCAATTGTAGTTGTGACTGCAATTGTGATATTCGGCAATGTTGATATTCGAACGGTTGGTGATATGGGGGCATTGACACAGCAATTGCCAGTCTTTCTGATTCCGTCTATTCCATTAACATTGGAAACATTAATGATTATTTTCCCATATTCTCTTGCATTGGCAATTGTTGGTTTATTAGAATCGCTTCTAACAGCGAATATTGTGGATGATATGACAGATACGGAAAGTGATAAGAATAGGGAAAGCCGCGGTCAAGGAATCGCAAATATCGTAACCGGATTTTTTGGCGGTATGGCTGGATGCGCGATGATTGGACAATCTGGTATCAATGTTAAATCAGGTGGAAGAGGTCGGTTATCGACATTTGTTGCTGGTGCATTTTTAATGTTTCTTATAGTCGTTTTGGGTGACCTTGTTGTTCAAATACCGATGGCAGCTTTGGCTGGGGTAATGGTGATGGTTTCCATTAGTACGTTTGATTGGTCTTCGGTACGCAATATTTTCAAAGTGCCAAGAACCGATGCGTTCGTAATGGTAGCAACGGTTATAATTGTTGTTGTAACGAATAATCTAGCCTTAGGAGTATTTGCAGGTGTAATATTAAGTGCAATCTTCTTTGCAGCGAAAATTTCGAAAGTAACGGTGACAGATAGTCTTGATGAGGCAGGAAATAAACGAATCTATCATGTAGTCGGACAATTGTTCTTTGCTTCTGTTAGTGACCTTCCAAAGCGGTTTAACTATGAAGATGCAGTTGAAAGTGTTGAAATAGATTTGCTGAATGCGCACTTATGGGATGATTCAGCAATAGCTGCATTGGATAAAATCGAATCAAAGTTTAAGGATGCTAACATTCGAGTTATGTATACTGGGCTAAACAAGGAAAGTATGCAGTTGAAAAACAAAATACATGGTATCTCTTCCGAATATTAAGCTGATTGTGCTATGATGGAAAAAACGGGGGTGGTGCGTTTGTTTAAACGAATTTTGCTAGCGGTTGATGGATCTGATCATTCCGTTCGCGCGGTAAAATATGCGATCGAACTGGCTGAAAAGTTTGATGGTGTCATTGAAACCGTTTATGTTGTAGACGAAAATACCGCTAAGAAAGATGTATTGTATGCTGCAAATAAGCTTGAAATTGAAGCGAAGCGGAAGGAAAAAATAAAACCGATTCGGAATTTATTGGAACAATCGAATGTTGTTTTTGGTACACACGTACTCCATGGAGAACCTGGCCCATGTATTGTTCAGTTTGCAGAAGAAAGAGAAGTTGATTGTGTGGTAATCGGAAGCCGCGGATTAAATCAAGTACAATCCTTTCTTTTGGGGAGCGTCAGCCACAAGGTTGCTAAACGAACAGCATGCCCGGTCTTGATTGTTAAATAATTATATTGAAAAACTGCCCTATCATGAGGGCAGTTTTTTGTTTATTGTTAGAAATAGGAAGGATTAAATACCCAACCTATTTAACAGCACCAGCTACTGGATAGTTGTCTAAATTAATTTCAGGCGGCTTCCCTAATGCCAGGCTTGCTAATTGGTTACCAATATAGGGTCCCATTGTTAACCCGGTAGAGCCTAGTCCATTGGCAAGCAGTAGCCTTTTAAAATTAGGCAGTTCCCCAATTACAGGTAGAAAACCAGGGGTAACTGGTCTAAAACCAACTCTTGTTTCTAATATGGTACTACTCTGTAAGCCAGGAGCTGCATCAATTGCTTTATTTAAAATTTCCTGTATGCCACCAGCAGTATTTCGATAATCAAATCCAGTGTCATCTTCGTATGTTGTACCAACCACAATTCGTCCACCATCAAATGCTAGCAAGTATTGGTTATTCGGAGGCATGACAACAGGCCATGTGGATGTATCCATATCAGGAACTGCTAAATGCATGATTTGCGCACGTTGTGGGGTAACTTGAAAAGTCACTCCAAGTGGTTCGATTAGTTCATTCATCCATGCACCTGTTGCTGCAATTACGCAATCTCCATCAATGTTTGTACCATTTACAGAAACTCCAGTAATTTCAAAGCCATTTCTAACAAGGCTCGCATTTCCAGTTATAAATTCAGCACCATTCTTTTTTGCAGCTCGAAGCAGCGCATCCCGTAGTTTGCGCCCATCGACTCTAGCTGCACCACTCACATGCACGGAACTATACGCTTCTGAAAGTAAAGGGAACATTGATGTAGTCTGTTTCGAATCAAGTAAGGTAATTTCACCAATTTCAGGGGCGGTCTCCCGGCGTTTAAGTGCTCGATCACGCATTGCAAGAAGCTTTTTTTCATCCGTATGGAGACTAATCGCACCGATTTGAGCATAACCAACGTCCTCTTCACCATCTTTTTGCAATTCATTGATTAACTTATGGTACATCCGCGCCCCGTTTTTCGCTAGATTATACCATGCTTTATTTCGGCGCTGGGAAAGCCAGGGGCAAACGATTCCCGCGGCGGCATCTGTTGCTTGCCCTTGATCATTTCGATCAATAACAATAACATTGACACTTTTTTGGGCGAGATGGTAGGCAGTGCTTGCCCCTAGTATTCCAGAGCCAATTATAATGCATTTCTTGACCATGTTACCCAGCTTTCACAACTTGGTGCATTGCTTTGATTTTTCCAATATGCTCTGCTTCATGATAAGCAAGCATGATTAACAAATCTCCATGTGTTTCGATGCTGCCAAACGGTACCTTAAACTTAACGTTGGATTTCCAAAATAAATCATCAAATTCATTTACACGATTTTGCTGATCTTCGAGTGCTTCAATTAATACATCAAGTGATGGTGCTTCTGAAGTCCAATCACTCGGCTTGGTACCCGAACTAAAAAGCTCTGCAAAAACCTTTGGAATATTTGTTGACTTTGCAGGATATCTAAATAAAAATTTCTCAGTTACAACAAGTGCATGTCCAATGTGCCAGCGAATCGTATTACTAAAGTATTCCGATTGGCGATCAATGGTAGATTCGTCTAGCTCTTTTATAAATGTCAGTAAAGAAGTTCTTGTTAAATTGAATTGTTTTCGTGACATATTTATCCCTCCAATAGTATTGATTATAATAGAAACAGCACTACTTTAACAATTATATGGATTTTATAAAGGAAATTGTAAACTTTTCAAGAATAATAAAAGAAGGGAGATGTTTTGATACAGATTTTTCAAGAATTCTTTTCCAATGACTTCCTTAAAATGGTGATATGTTACACGCATGAAAAATAAACAGGAAGCATAAGGAACGAAAGAAGCACTTGGATGGAGTGGAAAAACTGTATTTTATTAATTGCAACAAGGGGTGGCTTTTTTTGAAAAAGAGAAAACTGAAAATGGGTTGGTTTGGTTGGACGATGACTTGGGTCGTCGTAATTATAGTAATTGCATCTAGTCTCTTCTTTTTTAATGTATTCCATCTAGATATAAAGTCCCTATTCCAGGATGAGGATTTGGTTGGCTCAACTAATCAGAAGGATATTTCACAAGAGTCAATGGAAGAAATTGATCGGGTACGTGCTACCGTTGGGAGTGAAAATACGGAGATAAGCCGTTTTATTGCCACGATGCACGAGTTTTATAATAACACAACTGGATATGGTGGGATTAATAATCTGGATTGGGATGAGCAAAGGGGACAAGCAGAAACTGTCATCGATAAGATCGAACAGCTAAAAACAGAAGTTACAGATGAATCACTACTCGTGGATTTAAATCATATTGTTGATATAGCAAACCGTATATCGGATGAGCAAGATAGTGACATTGTTCGTGATTTGCATCGTTATTTTCATGATTTAGATATTGCACTGAATAATTACACAACCTTTGACCGAATCTGGAATGTAACGGAAACATTAAAAGACATAGAATAAGTCAAAAAATAACACATAGCGACAAAAAATATGGTACTCTAGTATTGGAAAACTTGATTGTTACCAAGAGTCTAGGTGGCAAACCTCAGTTGCACCTGTTTATGCAGTAAGAAAATATTGGACTTTCTTAACTGCCAAGAGAAAATTCACATTAAAGGAGTTATAAAAAAAGTATGACTAAACCATTCATTTTTGGACATCAGAATCCAGATACAGATACAATTTGCTCGGCTTTAGCTTTAGCGGATTTAAAAAATAAAATTGGCGAAGAAGCAATTCCGGTAAGACTTGGAGCCGTTAATAATGAAACGCAATTTGCATTAGATTATTTTGGTGTCAAAGCACCTGAACAGATTGAAAAAGTAGAAGACGGTGCGAAGGTTATCTTAGTGGACCATAACGAATTCCAGCAAAGTGTGGAAAACATTGAAAATGCGCATATTCTAGAAGTTGTCGATCACCATCGTGTCTCTAATTTTGAAACGAGAGAAGCATTATATTTTCGTGCAGAGCCAGTAGGCTGTACAGCTACGATTTTAAATAAGATGTATAAAGAAAAAGGTATTCCTGTTACAAAGGAAATTGCTGGTTTGCTTTTATCAGCGATCATCTCTGATTCTTTATTGCTAAAATCTCCAACCTGTACGGATGAAGATGTGCAAGCAGCACATGAGCTTGCAGAAATCGCAGAAGTGAACATTGAAACCTATGGTCTGAAAATGCTTCAAGCTGGAGCTGATCTAAGTGATAAGTCTGCACGTGACTTAATTACGATGGACGCTAAAGAATTTTCTATGGGTGAGGCAAAAGTCGAGATTGCTCAAGTAAATGCGGTTGACACGAGTGATATTTATAAAAGCCAGGACCAAATTGAAGCGGAAATAGAGAAGGTTGTAGAAGCGAAGGGATTGGATCTATTTCTATTTGTTGCAACGGATATTTTAAATAATGACTCCGAAGTACTTGCAATCGGTAGCGGGAAAGATAAAGTAGCATCTGGATTTGATGTAACATTTGCAGGAAACAATAGAGCAATGTTAAAAGGCGTCGTATCACGCAAGAAGCAAATTGTTACAACGTTAACAGACGAGTTTTTAAAATAAGTAATGGAAAGGGATCTCTGCTCCTATCTTAGGTTAGAGATCCTTTCTATTTAGTCGCATATAAAATAAAAAAGCTTTCCCAAATGGGAAAGCTTTTTTTATCAATACTTACGCTTTGTTAACGTTAGTAGCTTGTGGTCCACGGTTACCTTCTTCGATATCGAAAGTTACTGTTTGACCTTCTTCTAAAGTTTTGAATCCTTCGCCTTGAATTGCTGAGAAATGTACGAATACATCGTCTCCACCTTCAACTTCGATGAAACCGAAGCCTTTATCTGCGTTAAACCATTTTACTGAACCTGTGTTCATTAAAAAAACCTCCATGTGCATTTTGCACGTTTATTACTATTTTTGTTCAAGATACAACTCAAGACGAAATCACTAAAGAGATACTACTGTCTATCCTGTATTTCTCACGAACAACAATAATTATTTATATTATAGCATAGATTTCTTAAAAATATCCACTTTTTTTCAAAAAAGTTTTGAGGAGATTTATATTGTTACTTAAAGTACTGATATAGCAGTATTTTGCGTTGGTTTGCCAATTAAAAAATATGCATAATATCACACTTAAAATAGAAACTAAGAGAAAGGGGAAAGGAGTGATACATCATGGCAGGAAAACCAAAGGGACCAAAGCAGCAAGAGAAAGTGAACTTACCTAAAAGTCCAGTGCAGCCATATGGTGAGCCATTAAGTGGTTCTAAAAAGGATAAAAATGCAAATCATTCTAGACAAAATCATAATCCACACCATGGTTTATAATTGTTCTTCTTCTATTAAAAGAGCATAATCAGTTACGATTATTGCTCTTTTCCATTCTATCCCCTAAAATTATAATTGTGCTGCGAATTGATATTTAGTGGTATGTATACTTTTTAAAAGGAGAATTTATTAATGTGGAAGGATTTTAAAAAATTTGCTTTTCAAGGGAATATCTTTGACCTAGCTGTGGCAGTTGTAATTGGTTCAGCTTTTGGTGCAATTGTAACATCCTTTGTTGAGAATATTATTACGCCTCTCGTAGGAATTTTAGCAGGGGGTATTGATTTTACCGGATTAAGTATAACTGTTGGAAATGCGGAAGTATTATATGGCAATTTTATTCAATCCTTTGTTGATTTTTTGATTATTGCATTTGCAATCTTTATGGCAATCCGCGTCCTGTCTAAATTTAAAAAGAAAGAAGAAAAAGTTGTTGAAGAAGTAATCGATAAGCAAGAACAGCTGCTTACTGAGATTAGAGATCTATTAAAAGAACAAAACGTAAAATAAAACCTGCAGATTATGCTTCTGCAGGTTTTTCGCTGTTTTTATAAGAGTAGTACATTTTCTTAGCAATCAGTTGTTGCACAATCATGAATAGTCCACCAACTGCCCAGTATAGCGGCAATGCTGCTGGGGCATTTAACGAAATTACGCCGATCATGATTGGTGAGAGGAGCCCCATGATGGTCATCTGCTTTTTTGTTTTTGGGTCCATACCGAGTAGAGACACTTTGAACTGGAAATAGTAGATGACCACAGCCAGTATGGTTAGGATGATATCCGACTGCCCAAGATTAAACCAAAGAAAAGAGTGGGCTGCAATTTCAGGTGTTCGAAGAATCGCATAGTAAAATCCAATTAATATCGGAAACTGTATGATCATCGGTAAACATCCACCAAGTGAAGCTAATGGATTTACTTGGTGTTTTCCATAAAGCTGCATTAATTCCGCCTGCATTTTCTTCTGTTCGTCTAAATCCTGCTTGTTGCGGTACTTCACTTGTATTGCATCCATTTCAGGTTTTAATACATTCATTTTCTCTTTCATTGCAGTATTATTTTTAATTTGTTTTAGCATGATAGGCATCAATGCAAATCGAATAAATAGAGTCAATAGGATAATGGATAACCCGTAATTGTCATTGAAAAAACCGGCTAAACCCTTGATTAGTACAGAAAACGTATAGACGAAATAATGGTCAAACCAACCAGTGGAATTAGCGCTTATTGGCTCGGTTGTGCCTTGGCATCCAGCAAGTAATACAATTGATAAAAGCCCAAGTATGATGAAGCTATATTTTTTAATTTTGATGAATACAGAAGTTGTTTCCATTTTAGCCCTCCTAGATTTTTATAACGATAAAAAACTAGAGAAGAGCTGTCTTCTTCATTATCATCCGGTACCTCAATACGTTTCGTTCTATTGGTAATCCAATTACGTATATCCAGAGCTGTTGCCGTTAAGTCAGGTAAGGAAAGCAATTGAAATTGCAATGCATGTGATCTTCGAAGATACACATCTGTTTGATAAGTATTTGGTTGATTGTAAATTCGCAATGGAATGATGGAGAGCAATAAACCGATATAGAAATAGATTGGCGAGAACTCGTTAAATAATTCGGATAAGAGCTCGATAAGCATCTGTATTCACCCCCGTTCAAAAAGATAATATTAATACGTTTCAAAAGCGAGTTAGGTTTCACTTTTTCTTAAATAATGTCATTTAAGTTCTAGTAAAGTAACGTCTTGCTGATTTCGTACGATAAGTAAGATTGATTGATACCCAATTTCATGCCGTTCAGTCACCCATTAAGATGATGAGCGCCCCAAAAAAGGGCAAGCCAAGAGAATGGGTAACTCATAGAAGTGATCAGTGCCCCAAAAAAGAGAAAGCTAAGTAAATCGGTCACTCATCAAGGTGATGAGTGCCCCAAAAAAGAGAAAGCCAAGTAAATCGTTAACTCATCAAGGTGATGAGTGCCTCAAAAAAGAGAAAGCCAAGAGAATCGGTCACTCATCAAGGTGATGAGTGACCCAAAAAAGGGAAAGCCAAGTAAATCGGTCACTCATCAAGGTGATGAGAGCCCCAAAAAAGAGAAAGCCAAGTAAATCGGTCACTCATCAAATGAAGCAATTGCAATTAAACGAATCACTGCACTGCGTAATATGTGAATATCAGTCTTTAGACGTAGGTGATTTACAACTTCGGGTAGTGGATGCAGGGCCAATTCCTAATTAGAATGAAAATAGATTGAAGAAAGGATGAAATAAATGGAATCGATTATCGAAGTTCAGAATCTTAGGAAAACGTATAGAAAAAGAAGATCAAAAGAATATGTACACGCGGTCAGTGATATCTCTTTTAAAGTAAATCGAGGTGAAATTCTAGGCTTGCTAGGTCCAAATGGAGCGGGAAAAACGACGACAATTAAAATGATCTGCGGATTGCTGATACCTGATTCAGGTATGATTCGGATTAATGGAATTGATAATAAGGAGAAACGGCTGAAAGCATTACGGCATATCAGTGCAGTGCTTGAAGGGAATCGCAATCTATACTGGCGTTTGACTGTCAGGGAGAATTTGGAGTACTTTGCAGGAAATCGGGGAATGTCGCGGAAGGACGTCATTGATCAAGTTGAGGATCTGTTACTAAAATTCAATTTAAAGGGGAAGGAAAATGAACTTGTTAATCGACTTTCTAGAGGAATGCAGCAAAAGCTGGCAATAGCAGTGGCAATGCTGGCCGAAAGTGATGTTATTTTACTGGATGAGCCGACTCTTGGATTGGATGTTGAAACAGGCTATGAGGTACGAGAAATTTTAAAGGCGATTGTTCGGGATTACAATCGAACCATTATTATTAGCTCGCATGATATGGATGTTATTCAGGATATTTGTGAGCGCACAGTGATTATTAATCAAGGGAAAATTGTAACAGATGATCGAGTAGAAAACCTATTGAAATTATTTGAGATTCGCGCCTACACCATTACACTTGGTGACATTTTGAACAGTCAGCAACAACAATTACTTCTACAAAAATTTCCACAACATGACTATCAACAAGATACTTATCAATCCATTTTAAATATCGAATTAGCAAAAAGTGAAGGAATTTATGATTTATTCGATGTGCTCAAATTGAATAATACACCTGTAGAGGCAATTGATCGAAGAACCATTAATTTTGAACAAATCTTTATGAAAATTGTAAAGGGGGAAAAGCAGGATGCGTTGGCTCAATCTTCTTAAAGCAAATACAAAAAAGGAATATATTGAATTAAAGCGCTATTTACCAAATACAATTGCGATGCTGCTTACCTTTTACATTATTTTTGTCGGAATGTTTGCTGGAATTCAGCTAATTGGCGATCCAAGTACACAGGATAGCAACATCCAATATGCGATTGTAAATTATATTTTCTGGTTTTTATCCTTTATGGTTATCAATAGTATTGGCTATGAAATTATTAATGAGGCGATGAAAGGGACGTTGGAGCAGCTCTCGATGTCACCGATGGGAATGTGGCGTATTATGACGGTACGGCTAATTTCTACGACGTTCATAAATTTAGTTATTGTGATTGTGCTATTATATTTGTCGATGGCAACTGCGGGACAATGGCTGAATATCGATGTGATAACGATAGCTCCAATTTTATTGCTTACCGTGATTAGTATGTTTGGTGTAGGATTCATTATCGCAGGAATATCCATTATTCTAAAGCAGGTTCAAGCATTCTTACAAATCCTGCAATTTATTTTAATGGCACTAACCTTTATTCCCTTATCCGTGTCACCAGTTCTCGCTTTCTTACCTTTTGTGCAAGGGATTGACATGGTTCGTGAAGTGATGATCCATGGCGCTGCATTTAACCAGCTTCAAGTCGGAGATTTTATGATATTAGGATTTAATGCACTTTTTTATTTTGCAATAGGCATTGGGGTATTCTTATATTGTGAACGAGTTGCGATGAAGAAAGGATTAATGGCACATTATTAGTAGTAACAGAAAAGGCGTTTTCTTAGAAAAATTTCAGGAAATAGGTACATGTCTCATACAATCCGCGATTAACTAACATAGGTTAGAAGTGAACCAATAATAGAAAGGGGATTATTCAATGAGACATCGTCATGGACGTCATTGTGGTTGTAATTCTTGTAAAACAATTGTACATCCGACAAAGTATAATTGTGTTGATACTTTCTCACAAAGTACAGTTAACCATGTGCATCCTTCTCATACAACTGTTACAAACCATCATTTAGTTAAAAATAATCATTTCTTCCCGCACTCAACATCTTTTCAAAATACAACAAATAGTGTTGATGCATACGGTGGATCTTTCCAAGTTCCGGGCGGTCCGGGACAAGTAGCAGGAGCTATGTCACCAGGATATGGTCAAGGAGGCCAAGTTGCGGGAGCTATGTCACCGGGATATGGCCAAGGAGGCTATGGTCAAGGAGGCCAAGTAGCAGGATCTATGTCACCAGGATATGGGCATGGAAACCATAATTGTAAAAAGCCACAAAAATGGTGCTAACGAAAGAAAAGGGCTGGCAAATTATATGTTGCCAGCTTTTCCTTTTGACAAATTGGAAGGAAAGTAACTATCCTATTAATAAGTGTAAAGAAGGTATTTAAATGAGGTGTTCGTACATATGAAGATTTTAACCGTATCTGGATACAAACCAATGGAATTAAATATTTTTAAAGAAGATGATCCACGTATTACTTTTATAAAAGCAGCAATTGAAAAAAGGCTGATCGGCTTTATTGAAGAAGGCCTGGAATGGGTATTAATTTCTGGACAAATGGGTGTTGAATTATGGACAGCAGATTTAGTGCTCGAATTGAAGGAGATGTATGATATTAATATTGGTGTCTTTCCTCCATTTGAAAATCAGGATAACCGTTGGCCCGATTCTATAAAAGAAAAATACCAAGAATTAATGATGATTGCAGATTTTTATAAACCAATTTATCAAGGAGATTATAAAGGACCTTATCAATTCAAGGCCAAAAATATGTGGTTTGTGGACAAGAGTGATGGCTGTCTCCTTTTAATGGATGAAGAATATCCAGGAAGCAATCGATTCTTTTATGAAGCAGCAAAAAACGCAAATAAGGATTATCCTATTTTTACGATTACACCAGCAGATTTAGATGATGCTGTAGAGGAGATTCGAATGTCTGATCCTAACTACTGGGAGTAAGCATTGATAGTCAAATTAATTAAATTTAATCTTTTCCCTTTCCTTTGCATATTATCTATGGAAGCTAAAGATAATGAGGGGCGGGATAAGGATGTATTATTCGTATGGACCTCCATACAGACAGCCTGTTTCCAGGCAACAAGATCGTATGCTTATAGTGACTGGAAATGGTAGAGTTTCGGTTGAACCCGATATAGCGAGTATTCAGCTTGCTGTTATTACAGAGGATGAATCGTTAAGTAAGGCTCAACAGGACAATGCGCAAACAATGAATCAAGTTATTCAGTCGTTAGTAGATTTAGGTATACCAAGGGAAAATATCCGTACAACTTCATATCAAATATTCCCAAGGTATGATTTTGTAGATGGTGAGCAGTTATTACGCGGCTATGAGGTTACAAATCAGATTACGGTTCGTATTAGTCCGATTTCTGAGGTTGGAACAGTTATTGATACTGCAGTACAAAACGGTGTAAATCGGGTATCATCCATTCAATTTTCAGTTACGAATGTAGAAAACTATTACCAGCAAGCACTTACCCAAGCACTGGAAAATGCACAAGCAAAAGCTAGTACGATCGCGGAAAGCTTGCAAGTAGACCTTGATCTTACACCAATCAAAATAACGGAAGAAGTCTCAGAAACGCCTGCTACATTCAAAACAATGGCAGTTTCAGCAGAAAGCTTTTCTACACCAATTGAACCTGGTGAGGTTGGTATTAGGGCTGTTGTAGAAGCTCGATTTCATTACTAAGTAAAACAAGGGACTGAACGAACGTCCCTTGTTTAGCTGCTTTCACAGGTAGTTTATAATATCTTTATGAAATTGATTTCTATCCATAGTACAGATCTGGATCAAGATATACTAGTCATAAAGCTGAACAATTTCTGAATCTTCCAGGTTGTATGTAGTGGCTTTTTCCTTTGGAGTGACTTCATCCCGGGTATAAGCTATTATCTCTTTTAATGAGTTCTGATTCGGAGTTAATACTTTATTTACATTAATAGAGAAAATAGCATATAGTAATGCATTTACAGATGATTCTAATAAACATTCCCAATAATAGGTATTTTGAGATACATAGACGATATGAACTTCCTTTCTCTGCAGAGGTAATAGGTAACGGAAAAGCATTTGGAAAAAGGGAATAAAAAATAAAGAAAAATCGTTAATAGATTAAAGCATTGCAAACAGCTGCAATGCTTTTTGTATGTAAAAAATTGTGATTGCCTACTCCTTTTTAAATTAATTGATGATATAATGTTAGAAACTATTCGAATTAAGCAACAATTAAAAAGAGTGTTCAAAAGGATGAGTTTTATGGATTATTTGATTCGCAAAATGAAAAAGCGAGATATGAAGCAGGTGCAAGACGTTGCGAAAACAAGCTGGAGTGCCACTTACGAAGGGATTATTCCTATGGATATTCAAGAGCGCTTCCTAAAAACTGTTTACAGTAAGCAAAATTTAAAATGGCGTCTAAAAAACACTACCTTTTTTGTTGCTGAGATAAATCACCGAATAGTAGGGTTTGCTAATTTTTTTCAAGTTCCTGAAAGTGGGCGAGTAGAATTAGGAGCGATTTATATATATCCGGAGTATCAAGGGGCAGGAATTGGTACTGCGTTTTTAAGAGCCGGTATTGACCAATTTGGTTTGAGGGAACTTCATTTGAATGTGGAGAAAAATAACCAAATTGGAATGAATTTCTATCATGCTAAAGGATTCGAAGTGGTAGCTGAGTATGATGATAACTTAGAGGGGCACATGTTGAATACGGTTCGAATGGTATTGCGTCTAGGGAAATAACCTATCTAATTAAAGGGAGAGAGAAACAATGATGATAAGAAAAGCAACGATTGTTGATGCAGAAGATATTGCTAAAGTACATGTAGACAGCTGGAAGACAGCTTATAAGGGGATCTTACCTGACGAATTTTTAAATCGTTTATCCTATGAACAACGAACAATGCTTTGGGAGCGTAATACATTGGAACAGAATGTATACGTTGCGGAAAATGCTGAGGGCAAAGTTGTTGGTTTTTCTATCGGTGAAAAGGAAAGAACAGAAATGTATGACGGGTATGAAGGGGAACTTAATGCGATTTATATTTTAAAAGCATATCAGCGGCAAGGTATCGGAAAGTTGCTTATTCAACCTGTCGTGGAAGAATTGCTGCAAAAAGGAATAACTACAATGATTGTTAAGGTGATTGAAGAAAATCCATCAAGGGTTTTTTATGAATCATTAGGGGCGCATATTGTCGATCGTTTAGAAATCAAAATAGCTGGTGCGTTCATGCATGAAATTGTTTATGGATGGTCGGATTTGAAACAGTTGCAGAAGGTTGCTGAACGGGCGTATGAAAAGTGAATGGTTAACCTCTCTGTGTAATAATAGACGATAGAAGTTGTGCAAGCAGAAGTGAGATGTGATAATGATTGGTTTGTATGGAAACAGATGAATATTGAATCATGGATCGCAATTTAGGTGTTGCAGGTGCGGTTGCACTGATTTGGTAAACAGAAAAAGAAGAAAAAAAAGCGCTGCTCCTCTCTCTAAAACAGGAAGAGAGGAGCTGGTTGAGTAATCGGAGGGAAATAAATGATTTTACATACGGAAAAGTCAAGGGAAGGGGAAACGATTATTTTCCTGCATACAGCGCTACAGACAGGTGGAACGGAGCTTGCGGAACAAGCTGCTTATTTTCGTGGAAATATCAGGTGATTTTACCGAATTTATGTGGTCATGGTAAATCCGTTTCGGAAGCGTATGTGGATTATTTTAACGAATCTGCAAAGGTTTTGTTGGAGACGATGGATTATTTAGAAATCGACACTGCTCATGTTGCAGGCTGTTCACTAGGGGCACTCGTTGGTTTCAAAATGAAGGGAAATGAATAATGTTTAAATATACCATTTGTTTCATTAGACGGGGTGATGAACTATTAATGCTAAATCGAGAAAAGTCTATTTGGATGGGCAGGTGGAATGGTGTAGGAGGGAAAATCGAACCTGGGGAAACGCCAACTGATTGTATTTTACGTGAAGTGAGAGAGGAAACCGGAATCCTCTTATCAGTGGTTCAGTATAAAGGAACGGTTACATGGGGAGACAAGAGCCATTATTCAGGCGGCATGCACGCATTTATTGCAGAGGTGCCTAAAAATTATACTTATCAAACGCCATTCAAAACTGAAGAAGGAATATTAGACTGGAAAAAAATCGATTGGATTCTGCATCCCGAAAATACTGGCATAGCTAATCTGCACTATTATTTGTCGCAGATGCTAGAAGAAGAAAATACATATGAATATCGGTTTGCTTATGAAGGGGAAGACGTCATAGCATATAACGTTTTTCCGCTTGAAGAATATGTGCCAATAAGCTAGAAACATGGGGGAATATATGTTAACGACAAAACAATTACGTGATATCAAAGCGCTTCAGTATCTTTGTGAAGCAGACGATCAAATAACGTTAAAATTGAATTGGGATATGCTGCAAAATAGAGAGGCAAACGAAAAGAATGACTTTTTTTATTATGAAGATGAAGAACTGATTGCATTTTTAGGTTTGTATGGATTTGGGAATAAAGCAGAGATATGTGGAATGGTTAAGCCGGCGTATCGTAGGAAAGGTATATTTTCAAGGTTGCTTGATGAAGCACTTGCCATTTGTAAAAACCGGAAGTATAGAGAGATTTTATTGAATGCACCAGCTGCATCTGCAACAGCAAAGGAATTTTTAAAAACAATTAAATGTGACCATACATCAACAGAATATCAAATGAAGTGGTCGAATATGGACCTTCATGAAGACATAGAAGTTATAGTTAGACCTTCTCTATCAGAACAGGATTTTAAAACAGAAATACAATTAGATATAAGCTGTTTTAATTTCTTAGAAGACGAAGCAGTTGATTATAATCAGCGGATAAGGAGAGATGATAAACAGCGATTTTTTATCATTGAACATGAAAAGAGGTCCGTTGGAAAAATACGTATTTCTCATGAAGAGTCAGAAGCTTGGATTTATGGATTCGCTGTTTTTCCTGAATTTCAAGGAAAAGGAATTGGAAGAAGAGCTTTAAGGCAAGTAATAATGAATGAATATAGAAATGGTTACGATGTATTTCTAGATGTAGAAGCGAAAAATTCCAATGCGCTGAAATTATATGAATCCTGTGGCTTTCGAACATTTCAAGCGCAGGAATATTATACGTTGGGTACAAGTTGACGGTTCAATAATGAAAAAGCTATGATGGGGTTTAAATAGCTGTGACGAAAGAAGTATTTCCAGAACATGAATAGGAGTTGTTTTGATGAGCAATTCAGAAGCAATTAAAAAAAGAATAGCAGTAGCTGGCAAAAGAACTCCTGCCGATACCGTTATTAAAAATGCTGATATTCTAAATGTTTTTACAGGAGAAATGATGGATGGAGATATTGCGATTGTCGATGGCTATATTGCTGGAATTGGATCGTATGACGGAATGGAAGAAATAGATGCCAGTGGGAAAACAGTGGTACCAGGATTTATTGATGGTCACGTTCATATCGAAAGTACGATGCTCACTCCACGGGAATTTTCCAAGCTTTCGCTACAACATGGTGTAACGACAGTTATAACGGATCCACATGAGATTGCCAATGTTGCCGGAGCAGAAGGAATCCAGTTTTTTTTGAATGACGCCGAAGATCTGCCGATGGATATTTTCATCAATTTGCCATCCAGTGTACCGGCAACTATGTTTGAAAACAATGGTGCAACATTAGATGCGAAAGGTTTACAGCCCTTTTTGGCTCATCCAAATGTTCTGGGTCTTGCTGAGGTCATGGATTTTTCTTCTGTGAAAAATGGAGAGAAACAGATTATTAACAAGATAGCAATGGTTCAAGCGAATGGAGGAGTAATTGACGGACATGCAGCAGGAGTTGATAAGGAAGATTTAAACGTCTATATGGCTGCGGGAATTCGCACGGATCATGAAAGTGTAAGCAGTCAAGAAGGAAAAGCCCGTCTTGATTTAGGGATGTATCTAATGGTAAGAGAAGGTACTGTTGCCAAGGACTTAGAGGCATTACTTCCGATTATCACAGCACAAAATTCCAGAAGGTGTATGTTTGTAACAGATGATATATTGTTAGATGATCTTGTAGAGCAAGGAAGCATTGATCATATTGTCCGACTTGCAATGGAAAAGGGACTAGACCCGGCAATTGCGATTCAGATGGCAAGCTTGAATGCTGCTGAATATTTTGGTTTACGTCATATTGGAGCTGTTGCATCAGGATATCAGGCAGATTTTCTGCTGTTAGATGACTTACAGTCTGTCTCCATTCATCAAGTATATAAGGGTGGCAAGTGTGTTGTAGATAAGGGAGAAATTAATAAAGCATCATTTTCTGAGGTGCGATCAATTCAAAGCACGATGGCTTCTCTTCCCGCATTTCATACAAAAAAGCTAACGGAAAATGATTTAGAGTTTCCTCTTAAATCAACTGATTGTAATATTATCGAAATTATGCCGAACAGTATTGTGACGAAGCATTTAAAAGAAAGTGTACACGTAGAAAATGGATTGTTCGTTGCTTCAGCAAAAACTGATCATCTGAAGGTGGCTGTGATTGAAAGACATAAGGGTACCGGAAATGTTGGAATAGGGATTGTGAAAGGATTTCGATTGCAAAAAGGGGCAATTGCTACTTCAGTGGCACATGATTCTCACAATATTGTTGTTGTTGGAGTATCTGATAAGGAGATGCTTCGCGCGGTCGATGAAGTTTTAAAAACAAATGGTGGATTAGTAGTTGTAGATGGAAAAGAAGTGTTAGCTTCCTTATCTTTACCTGTTGGAGGATTGATGTCTAACACTACTTATGAAGATACTTACAAAACGCTACAAAAAATGAATGCTGCAACAAGCAAGTTAGGTGCAAGTGAATCATTTAATTTGTTTCTAACTCTATCTTTCTTAACCTTACCAGTAATACCTGAATTAAAGCTTACGGATCAGGGGTTATTCCATTTCGATTCCTTTTCCTTAATTGATATAGAAATTTAATGCATTAAAAATCCCTTGGAATTTAGTTGAATTTCAAGGGATTTTTTTGTTATATCAGTTATTATCCTGCAATTGCTTTATCCGCTTCCTTTTTCTTTACATTCCTTTTTTCAATCGTACCATCTGATTTAACACGACGAATAAAGAATGCCAGAACTAGTGCTACAGCTCCGATTATGGTGGAAACAAAGAAAGAAAAATTGATTCCATGAAGCATTGCTTCATTGATAATTTGTGCCTGTGCCTCTGCAATTGCTTGGTTAGATTGTGCTATACTAGAATCTATTGTTGCCATCGCATTTTCAGTTAATTCAAGTGCTTTTGCTTCTGTACGATTATTCATTAAGGTAACTAATAATGCAGCACCAATTGCACCAGAAACCTGTTGAAGCGTATTATTCATTGCAGTCCCGTGTGGGTTTGCTTCCATGGGTAACTGATTTAATCCATTTGTCATGACTGGCATCATTACCATAGACATTCCAAAGCTACGGAAAGTAAATAAAAGCATGAGACTCACATAGGACATTTCCATATCTAGTTGACTGAAGAAAAAGGTCGTTGTTACGACAATAATTAGCCCTATAATGGCAAGCGTTCTTGCTCCGTATTTATCAAAAAGACGGCCGGTGATCGGGGACATGAATCCCATTACGACTGCTCCAGGAAGCATGAGTAATCCAGCGTCCATTGGAGAAAAACCACGAATGGTTTGAATATAAATCGGTACTAATATCATCGCAGAGAACATTGCCATGGATAAAACAATGGAGATTGCTGATGATAATGCGAACATTGGATATTTGAATATCCGGAATTCGAGCATTGGGTCATCCATTCGAAGCTGACGAAGTATCAAGGCAATTAAAGCTATGATACCGACGATAATTGTGCTGTATACAAGTGGGTGATCCCATCCCTTGTCACCAGCTGAACTGAAGCCGTATAATAGTCCGCCAAAGCCGAAACTAGATAAAACAATGGAAAATACATCGAGCTTTATATGACGCTGTGGTGTAATATTTTTCAGTTTGAAAATGGAATAAATTAAGGTAAAGACAGCAAAAGGTAATACAATGTCGAACAGCATTCTCCAACTGTAGTGTTCAACAATCCAGCCAGAAAGTGTTGGCCCGATTGCTGGTGCCACAAACATAACCATTCCAAAGATACCCATCGCAGTACCTCTTTTTTCGATTGGAAAGGCAGTTAGCATGATATTCATTAACAATGGCATCATCATCGCTGATCCTGCTGCTTGAATCATTCTTGCAGTAAGAAGTATACCGAATGTTGGAGACAAGCTTGCAAGCAATGTGCCTATCGTAAACAATGTCATTGCAGTCAAAAATAGACTGCGATTCGTAAAACGTTGAATAAAAAATGCACTCGCAGGAATTAGAATTCCGTTAATAAGCATGTATCCTGTAGACAACCATTGGACAGCTGTAGGATTTACTTGAAATTCATCCATAATAGATGGCAGAGCAATATTTAACAGGGTTTCATTTAAGATGGAAACAAAGGCGCCGATAAATAAAATTGCAATCATACCATATGGAGGTTTATGTTGAATAGGATTTATTTCACTCATTATTCCTAATCCTTCTTTCTATAATTAAATAGTCCTGCATTTAGGACAAAGTATATTCTATACTCACAGTCTAATAATATCAAGTATATAATTTATTTTCTATGTAAAAATTGATATAACAAGTTTAAAAGGCTATATTATAACTAGACGACTATTATAAAAAGGTGATTAAATGAACCGTAAGAAAAAGCAAATTATAGATGCTGCACATCGTTTGTTTATTGAAAAAGGATTTGTAGCAACATCAATTCAAGATATTTTAGATGAAGCGGAAATTGCAAAGGGGACGTTTTATAATTACTTTACTTCAAAAAATGAATGCTTAATGGCAATATTGGAATTTGTATATGAAGAAACGAACCAAAAAAGAAATGAGATTGCGCATGGGAAAAATATAAATGATGAGAAGGTTTTAGCTGAACAAATAGCTATTCGGATGGATACGAATCGCAAGCATAGCATGATGGCGCTTTTTTCTTCGATATCGCTTTTGGATGATGAAGATTTACAAGCATTCATTGGAAAGCAACACAGAAGGGAATTACAATGGGTTGCAAAAAGACTAAAAGAGGTTAATGGAACGGATACAGAACGCTTTGCATTGGATCATGCTGTCATTCTTTTGGGGACTATCCATCACGCCGTTCATCTTTTGAAAATCAATGAGAATAAAGAAATAACGCCAAGAAAAGTGATACAATTTGCTATCGATTCTATAAAGCCCATTGTGAAAGGACACTCCCAGGAAGTGCTTTTTCATGCGGATATGATTTCAAACGTTTCAGAAGATATAGGTGAGAATATCATGTCTTTAAAAATACAAACAATTTCTCAGTTAGAGACATTACTTAAAGAAGTAAACAAACGAGAAGGGAATCATACAAAGAAAGGTGAATATCTGCAATTTTTAATCGGTGAATTAGAAATGGAAAAACCACGACTCTTTTTAGTAGAAAGTGTTCTCATGTCTTTGTCAAAAATAGTTGATGAACGAGAAGTAATTGGCAATGAACGACAAGTCTTCCAGCTGCTATGGACTTTCATTGAAAAAATTAAAGAAGCAGAAGCGGAAAAATAACTTCTTTATGTGAAATAATTAGATTAGTTTAATTATGTTGATTCAAAGGAATGATAATGATATAGGATTAAAATCGACTACTGTAAGGGAGATGCATATGAGCAGATTACTACGAAGACTTATTCGATATGGTCCGATTCTTTATCCAATCATTAGAAAACTGTGGAAAAATCGGAAAGCTAAAAGAAACTATAATTAATTGTTGTAGAGGTGGTTCAAATTGGGCCGCCTCTAAAATATTAATGGAGAGCTGGCTATCATTTTTTAGACAATCATCAATTCTCCTTGTTATAATTAAGTATATATTGGGATAATACATACCGCAGAAAAAGCGAGGAAATGACATGCAATATACGATAAGGAACATGACAGAAACGTATGCGATTGAGGTTCTTTGCTGGAAATATGAACGACCATATAATTTCTATAATCAAGTATTAACAAGTCATGCAATTATGGAATTGACGGGAAATAAATACTATGTTGTCTTTGACCAATACGATGTGTTGATAGGATTTTTCTGTGTTGGAGCTTCTGCTAAGGTGCCTGCTGGCTATCCACATGGTGCATATCAAGAAGCTTGTGTAGATGTGGGATTAGGTATGAAGCCAGCATTTACTGGAAAAGGGCTTGGCTTTTCGTTTTTTTCAGCTATTCTTGATTTTGTAGCAGAAAACTATGAAGGAATAGATATAAGACTAACCGTTGCTACCTTTAATAAACGAGCCATTCGTCTTTATGAAAAAGCGGGCTTTGTTGAACAAACTAAATTTCAAAGTGAGCGGGCCGAGTTTAGTACCATGATCAAGCGGATAGTCTAGCTGGGGAAATTTTATTTCTTTGGCATAAGACCAGATGAAAAATAAACCGGCTATGAACGCAGGCGATGCATCATAACCGATTCATATATTAAAATCCAAGGTCTTCGATTTGATTTTGGAGTTCAGTAATCGTTTCAATCGTTTGGAATAATTCCGATTCCTCTAGCTTCTCAACAGCTACTTCTCCATTTTGAATAACATTTGATGTAATGTCCAAGAGTTGTTGATTTTTTTCTGTGAAATTTTGATGCAGACCTTCTGCGAGTTCAGGAACATCTATGGCATTAAAATCAGCAATGGATTCCTCTAAGGCTATGAAATGACTTTTCAAATCTTCTTGTACTGCCGGGTCGGAAACTGCTTGATCTACAAGTCCTGGAACCTCTTCTGTAAAGCTGCTCAATTCATTTAAATACTCCGTTGCCTCTGTTGCATAGTCCAATGTATTATTCGTCTCCTCAATGAAGGAACAACCGGAAAGTACGGTCGATATTAATAAAAGCATTATTAATTTTTTCATATGAATCTCCTTTCAACTAGATTTATTTTAGCCTATTTTCTACAATAATTAAACATTACATTTTGTAAACGCTCTATTTTCATATCTGAAATAACAATTATTTTGAGTGAAAGCTGAAAGTGAGTTCGAGAAGTCACATTACTTGAATATATGACCTGAATTTGATAAACATATAGTTATGTAATTAAAGTATTACAATAAGATACGTAACTATAGATGGAGGAATTATAGAATGAAAATTGTTGCGATGGTAGGAAGTAACCGTAAAGAGTCCTATAACATGAAGCTTGTTCAATTCATGCAGAATAGATATGCAGGAAAAGTTGATATTGAAATTTTACCGATTGATCAGCTGCCGATGTATAACGAAGATGACGAACTAAATCCGCCA
Organism: Oceanobacillus sp. FSL K6-0127; assembly: GCF_037983385.1. Classification (NCBI taxonomy): domain Bacteria; kingdom Bacillati; phylum Bacillota; class Bacilli; order Caryophanales; family Bacillaceae; genus Oceanobacillus; species Oceanobacillus sp. FSL K6-0127. The sequence goes on from NZ_CP150287.1 coordinate 1,786,503, forward strand.
GAGGTTGTAAAAGAAATCCGTGCGAAAATAATGACAAGTGATGGAATCTTATTTGCAACTCCAGAATACAATGGCTCTATTTCTGGAATGCTAAAAAATGCAATTGATTGGTTTTCTCGTGTAGAAAAAGTAATGGTGAAAAAGCCAGCAATGATTGTTGGAGCTTCAATGGGGGCGTTAGGTACAGTGAAAGCACAACTGCATTTACGTCAAATTTTGAATGCGCCAGGAGTAGCAACATTGACATTGCCTGGAAATGAAGTTTTTGTTGGCTCTGTTCATGAAAAAATTGACGCACAAGGGAATCTGACAAATGAGCCAACAGTTCAATTTATTGATTCCGTTGTAACGAATTTTGTTAGCTGGACTGAAAGTTTTAAAGTAACTGCTGATGTAAAATAATGATTAATAGTAAACTCCGCTGCTTGTATCGTATACAAAACAGCGGAGTTTTTAGTTGAAGCTTATGCTGCAAATGGTTTACTGTTGATATTCGACTTCCGTACCACCAGCATACTCGATGTCTAGTTCAACATTCTGCGCGTCAGTTGGGATATTGAAAGCTTCAAGGACAGTACTTAGAACCTCTTCCTTTGGCGTATTTTCATCAAAGTCAAAAGTAGAGAAGATGCTATCAAGCTCTTGCATCGCTTCATCGCCTCGTAATTGAATTCCTTGTGTTTCATTTCGATAGGATGCTTCCGTTTCGTTCGTATCCTGCTCATATTCTACTTCGACAATATCTTCTGTTCCTTCGAAATCTGCTTCTAAATCAAAGCTAGTAAACGCGTAATCGGATTCCGTATCTGTTGTTACATTATCACTGTCATTCGTTGCATTATTATCTGTCGCTGAACCACTGTCTGTATTGCCATTATTTTGATCGTTAGAAGCATTATCTTGATCGTTTGTGGCGTTGTTTTCCGTCTCTCCCGCATTATTATCCGCTGGAGGATTTGTATCTTCTTCCGTAGTTCCACATGCTGCAATAAGAAAGGCTAATGTTGTTATTGTTATTAGTACCATAAACTTTTTCATGGTGCTCACTCCTATCTAATAGTTTATACCACTATATTGCCCAAAAGCCTAAAAACTAAACGATGTAATAGCATTTTGTATCTTTTCACCTATGGTAAGAATCTTAATTGTAGATTCGAATGATAGAACTAGAATATTCTAAGTAATTTGTATCAGGAAGTGATTGTGAATTCTAATGCTTATTAAAAGCCTTGAAAATCGAATGCAGTCGTTTCCAAGGCTTGTTCTAATATTTATTTGTTGTTTGTTACTTTGTTGTAGGCACCATGCATAACTGGGCCAACATATTCATTTAGCTTCCAACCATTAGCAATTGCTGCAGTAACAAAATCCTTAGCAGCAAATACAGATTCCTTTACACTTTTGCCATTTGCTAGATTTGCTGTGATTGCTGCAGCAAATGTACATCCAGCTCCATGATTATATGTGGTATCGACTTTTTCTTTTTCAAGTATTTCAAAGTCTGTACCATCATAAAATAAATCAATCGCTTTTTCATGATCCAGCGCCTTGCCGCCTTTAATGACAACATTCTTGGCACCGAGCTCGTGGATTTTTAATGCAGCTTGTTTCATATCTTCAATTGATTTTAAGGGCTTAGTCTGTGCTAATTGACTAGCTTCAAATAAGTTAGGTGTTGTAACGAGTGCGCGCGGAAGAAGATATTCACGCATTGCGTCTGTATTTTCCGGCTGTAATACTTCATCTTCGCCTTTACAAACCATAACTGGATCTAGTACGAAATTATTAATTTTATATGCATCGATTTTTTCTGCACCAAGCTTAATGATATCAACCGAGCCTAACATACCGGATTTCATCGCGTCTACTCCGACGGATAGAATCGTGTCTAATTGTCTGTTTACAAGATCCAGGTCAATTGGTGTTACGTGATGATTCCATCCCTCTGGATTCATTGTAACGATGCAGGTTAATGCAGTCATACCATATACATCATGCTCCTGAAACGTTTTTAAATCAGCAGCGATACCTGCACCTCCACTTGTGTCCGAACCTGCAAGTGTTAACGTTTTTTTCATTGTCATTGATAGAACCTCCTCTAGAATGCTAATTTTTATTATAGCACTTTTGAAGGGTCTGTCACTAAACACATACTCATGGATTGTTAAAAATAACTTGACGTTTGGTGGTCTAAATCATATTAGTTTGATATGATTAATACAGAAAATAAGAATAAAGGGAGAGAGGTTGTACGATGGATGTTTTTCAAGCGATACAAGAAAGGCGCGAAATTACTGCGTATGTTAACCGTTGCATTCCGAATGAAGTACTAGAAAAAGTCGTGGATGCAGGTTATTATGCACCATCAGGAAATAATCTTCCGTCAAAGTCGTTAATTGTAGTAAGGAATCGTTCTACCTTGGACAGTCTTGCTGCAACAACACCTTATATGAAATGGTTAAAAGAGGCACAGGCGGCGATTGTCGTTACGGGAAAGCCCCAAACAAGTAAATACTGGCTGCAGGATGCATCAATTGCTTGTGCGTTTATTTGGCTCGAAGCAGTTGAGGTTGGGCTTGGTGCAGCGTTTGGAGCGGTTTATCATTCCGAGGATGAGAACGAATCCATCGATAGGGAAAATCATGTGCGAAAGCTGCTTAGCATTCCGGAAGAACACCGTATTGTCGCTATTTTGGGAATGGGGTATCCTCAAGAAGCATTAAAACCGAAAAAACACCTAGCAAGAGAAGAAATTGTACATTATGATACATTTAGCTAAAATGCATGAAACTGTTCTCTAAACATAAGTTTGGACAACAGTTTCTTTGCTTAACATGCAACTATGACTTCCCGTGATTTTGATCTTGATATAGCATATCTATCTTTTTTTGCAAGTCTGTTATTTGCTGCTGCATCAATAGAATCTGCTGATCCATCTGTATCTTTTCCTGATTTACTTGTAGTTCCACTTCTTTTTCTTGTTCGTATGTGATAAAGGAACCAATAACTGCCAAATTACTTCCAATGGTACTAATTAAACCACCTACTAGAATTAGCTTATCACCGAAATTTGCAGGGAGGTCACGATATGAATTTCGCTCCATCTTAATTACCTCCTCAGAATTAAGTTATGTAATAGCGTATGTTTTGTTCGCTTATCCTGCCCATCATTTTGAAAGTAATGCTGTTCTTTTCTTGTGGTTCAAATGCTTGTTTTCTAGATATATCCCTGTTATAATACACATAATAATTAAATACTTTCTTATTTTAGATTTGTAAAGTAAGGGTAGAGGTGCAAAGACCATTAATACTTACATGGAGGAGAATGAGCTCTGAAGAAATGTGAGGAAAGGGGGATTTGCCGAAGTGGAAGAAGACTCATCTTCTGAAGCTGGGCCTGTTATCAAATAGATACGGGACTGTCATATAGGAAACTATATGGAGGGCTATCAAGCTTAGAACGGTAAATAATGTTCTATAAGCGGCAGCGAGCTCTCTCTCGTTGCTGCTTTTTAATTTGGTCCTAAAGCATCAATAAAATATTGGATGAAAAGGGTGTATTGATATGAATTTTGGTAATGTATTAACAGCAATGGTTACTCCGTTTAATGAGGCGGGAGAAATTGATTTTGAACGAACAAAGGGGTTAGTTAATTACTTGATAGCAAACGGTACAGAAGGTTTAGTTGTTGCTGGGACAACGGGGGAATCACCAACACTCTCTAATAATGAAAAAGTGAAGTTATTTCAAACAGTTGCAGAAGAAGTAAATGGAAGGATTCCTGTTATTGCGGGAACTGGTACGAATAATACAAGAGCATCTATTGAATTAACGAAAGAGGCAGCGGCTACAGGTGTTGACGGGATTATGCTTGTTGTTCCTTACTATAATAAACCGTCACAAGAAGGCATGTATCAGCATTTTAAATCGATTGCAGAAAGTACAGCACTTCCTGTCATGCTTTATAATATTCCAGGTAGAAGTGTGGTAAACATGGAATTAGAAACGATTGTTCGACTTTCTGGAATCCCAAACATTGTTTCACTAAAAGAAGCTAGTGGGGATTTAGATAAGGTTTCGGAGATTATAAGCCATACTTCTGATAATTTTACTGTTTACAGCGGGGATGATAGTCTGACATTGCCGACACTTGCTGTAGGTGGAACTGGGGTTATTTCTGTAGCATCACACATATTAGGTAATGAGATGCAAGAGATGGTAAAGCTTTTTCAGAATGGTGATGTAGCTAATGCCAGTGCTATACACCGACATATTTTGCCAGTAATGAAAGCATTGTTTTCAGCTCCAAGCCCTACCCCAGTAAAAGAAGCACTGAACCATATTGGAGTACCAGTTGGTGGTGTTCGTCTACCACTTGTACCATTGACGGAGTCAGAAAGAGCGTCTATTTGTAAACTAGTAGCGGCCTATGAAGTGAAAAACGCAATCGGATATTAAGTTAGAGAAAAGGAGTAAGCAGTGAAGCTTATTCCTTTTTTTGATACCAGGGAATGCTGTGGATAAATACCTTATGACACGATAACGAAGACTTACCGACTTGGGAAGACATAGATTAGTAGCACTTATACCCTGGAGTGAATCACCTGCGCAGGAATGTTCGATAAGTCGAACCTACTCCAAAATATGGGGCGCAGTCCGTACATCAGTGTCAACTTAACAAATATGAAGTCTGACGAAAGCCATTAAAAAATTAACCTCTCTAGACGTATCCATGTATAATAAATTAAGTGGATTAAGTAGCTAACCTTTAATAAAGTGAGGAATGCAAATGAATCGAAAAATTCTCGTATCGTATGATGGTTCAAATCGTAGTAAAAAGGCGATTAAAGAGGCAAAGAATCAGGCGTCAATTACAGAAAAAGCAGAAGTACATGTTATTTCTGTTGTGACACCGGGAATTAAAAGTAACGAGACAGCTATTGCAGGCAACATATCCATGGCAGATGCAGAATTTCTTTTACCGGAACTACATCAAATCAAGAAGGAAATGGAAGCATTAGGAATTGTTACGATAACGGAAATTCGGACGGACTTTTCACAGCGCAACCCGGGGAGAGCGATTTGTGAATATGCTTTAGCTAACGAAATAGATTTGATCATTGTAGGCAATCGGGGGCTTAGTAATATAAAAAGTCTTCTGTTAGGTAGTGTGAGCAATACGATTGTACAGAACGCCAAGTGCCCTGTTTTGATTGTTAAATAGAATGAAGCATAAAGGAGTATGAATATGGCTGAATTAAATTATAAAATTGTAGAAACAATTGCTGTTATTTCGGAGTCGCCAAAAGGATGGACAAAGGAATTGAATGTGATCAGCTGGAATGGTCGCCCACCAAAATATGATTTACGAGACTGGGCACCTGGTAAGGAAAAGATGGGTAAAGGTGTTACTTTAACAGAAGAAGAGATTGTCCAATTGAAGAAAGCATTGGCAAATTTAAACGCGCTTTCGGAATAGAACGATTATCTAAATTACTGACTTTGGGAGATGGCTGATGATTTGGATAAATTGTAATAAAGACAAATGAAAAGTGGGAGATAAAATGAGAGAAATCGTTATTACTCTTGCGGAAATTGTAAATAATATTCATGACATCCTTACAGACATGTTCGGTCTACATATGACAGATAAAGAACTCCATTTTTGGATTATGGGCTTTATGGGAATGACGATTTTCTTCTTTGTCTATATCTTTTTCAAGCTATTGGAAAAGCTTAAATGGAGTACGACGATATTTTCCTTTATCTATACGTTCACCATTATGGTTGTTATCGTTTTTGCAATTGAATTGCAGCAAGCAATTACGAATCGGGGAAACATGGAGTTTGCAGATGCAGTAATGGGACTATGGGGCTTTTTTGTCATGTTTTTCATTTATGCTGTAATTGCATGCGTTATTTACTTTGCTATAAAATTTATTAAGAAGTAGCTGACTGCCCAACAAAGTGAGACTATGCGATCGCTCGTTTTGTTGGGCAGTTTTTACGTGAATTCTACTTCCTCTTTTGGAGACGGTGAAAATTCTCTAACGTAAGGAGCAAGGTTAATTTTATCACCCTTAAAATCGACAACTATGTTAACACCCTAGCTATCCGTTTACTTCGGTATTTTAAATCATGTATACTTATGTGAAGATGTTCACTAAAATAGCTTTCGTTAGGGGGAGAATCAATGAATAGATTGAAGAATATAGCAGCAGAACAGAAAGGAAAGCTCATACTTTTTATTGTGCTTGCGATTCTTTCTGCGTTTGCTATTATCGGTCAAGGTTATTTATTTGTGATAATCATTGATCGTATTTTCCTAAAAGGCTATTCATTTTCAGAAATTAGCCCGTTAATTATAGGCTTAATCGTAGCGCTTTTTTTACGGACAGGACTAAATTATTTGAATGGAAGAGCAGGAGCAAGAATGGCTACTCTTGCTAAAAGAGAGCTGCGCAGGCTGTTTGTACATACATTTTCAAGAAATTCAATGCAAGCTTCATTGGAAGGACAGTCTGGCCAAAAGGTTGGGCTCCTATTGGATACGGTTGATGAAATAGATTCTTATTTTAGCAGCTATATTCCACAAATTATTCAATCAACGATTGTACCGCTTTTCATCCTTGTTGTTATTTTAATGGAACATATGGCAACAGGAATTATTATCCTAGTTACCGCACCATTTATTCCTATATTTATGATAATTATTGGCTTTAATACGAAAGACAAATCCGAACAGCAGCTAGATAAGATGAATGCGTTCTCCGGTACGTTTCTTGATACGCTGCAAGGGTTAACAACATTGAAATTATTTGGACGGTCTAAAGAGCAGGAGAAAACCATTCAAAAAAGCAGCTTAGATTTCCGTGATGCAACGATGGAAGTGCTTAAAATTGCATTTACGAATTCTCTGGCTTTAGAGTTTATTTCTATGCTAAGCATTGGGCTTATCGCGTTAGAAGTTGCTGTTCGAATGATTATTTTTCAAGATATCACGTTTTTTACTGGCTTTTTAATGCTTATTCTTGCTCCAGAGTTTTACACGAAATTAAAGGAGCTAGGAAATTCATTTCATACGGGACGGACGAGCATGGCGGCAGCGAATAAATTAGATATAGAGCTTTCTGCACTCGAAGATGATGAGACACGATGGGGAGAACTACCCTTGGCGAAAAATAAGCCAGTCCATATTAAAGTGGATGAAGCAGGATTTTCTTACAAGGAAGGCGGTTTTGCATTAAAGCATATTAATTTAGAACTCGAAGCTTTTGAGCAGATTGCGATTATCGGAAAAACGGGATCAGGAAAAACGACATTATTGCATATGCTAGCAGGGCTAGTCCCGCTAACGGAGGGAATGATTCAAGTAAATGAAACTTCCTTAAAGCAATACAGAGAGAAGGATTGGTTTGACCAATTAAGTTATATTTCACAGAATCCGTATATATTCTCAGGTACGATTGCAGAGAATATTGCAATTGGTTCTACAAAAAGCGCATATCAAGAAGAAATTATCAAAGCAGCTGAAAAGGCAGGGATTAATGATTTAGTGGATTCGCTTGAACATGGATATGACACGTTAATCGGTGAAGGAGGAAGAGGCCTTTCTGGTGGGGAGAAACAGCGAATAGCGCTAGCCAGAGCATTTCTCAAACGCCCATCTGTCATTCTTTTTGATGAGCCGACGACAGGGCTGGATTTGCAAACGGAACAAATTCTTCAGAAATCAATGGAGGAACTAGGAAAACATTCGACAGTTATTACGGTTGCTCACCGCCTTCATACGATTCAAAAGGCTGATAAAATCGTCCTTTTAGATAACGGTGAAATTAAGGCAGCAGGAACACATGATGAGTTACTAACAACGGTAGAAGCCTATCGGAATATGGTGACTGTACAGCAGGGAGGGATGACTAAATGAAGGGATTACGTTCTGTCATCAAGATCGTGTTGCAGGAAAAAAAAGATGTCATTTTTTCAATTGCTTGTGGATTTCTAGCTGGAGTAACTGCCGTCGGGCTATTCTCATCGAGTGGTTATTTAATTTCCAAGGGAGCCTTAGTGCCACCGATCTATTCCTTGATGGTACTTGTTGCGATCGTTAAGCTACTCGGAATAATATCGGCATTAAGTCGATATGGTGAAAGATATTTTTCACATCGAGCGACTTTTACAATGCTAAGTAATTTGCGTGTTTCGTTTTATAAAAAAATGGAGCCACTCGCACCAACTATTTTTCAAAGTCATCGCAGTGGAGACTTACTAGCAAGAATCGTTGGCGATGTAGAATCGCTGCAAAATTACTTTTTACGTGTTTTTTACCCACCGATAGTGCTTGTTCTTGTATTTCTTGTTACCATTCTTTTCACGGCTTATTTTTCCATTGAAGCAGCCTTGCTTCTGCTACTTGGATTATTATTAACCACTTTGGTTGTTCCGTTAGTCATCGGCATGAAGCAACGGAAAATCGATAATCGTGTTAGGAGTGAGCGAGGCAATTTATCAACGGAAGTAACAGAATTCCTGTACGGATTTCGTGATTTAAAAATATATCAGCAAGTAGATGACAAAGAGGAAGCATTATTAAAATCAGCTGATACGTATTTGTTGGAGCAGGAGCGGGAAAATGTGCATCGTTTATTTAGTGAATCGGCAAATACGTTTCTATCCCTACTTGTTTCCGTATCCGTGCTAACGGTAAGTGCATATTTCGTATCCGTACAGCAACTAGATGGTTTGTTTCTTGCCATGCTTGTGATGATATCCTTAACACTGTTTGAAAATACTTCTCCGATGGCGGCTTTTCCAAGCTATCTTCAAGAAAGTCGTCAGGCAGTAACAAGGCTAGATGAGGTAATGGAGAGGAAAGGAAATGAGGATGATTCGTTCGAAACGCTGCAAATTAAACGGGCTCCTTCCATTACTTTTCATGATGTGTCCTTTGCTTTTCCGACAGAATCACGTGATACATTAAAAGATCTAACGTTTCATTTACCTGCTGGTTCGAAAACGGCAATTGTCGGTCCAAGTGGGTCCGGGAAGTCTACCATTATGCAGCTTTTACTGAAATTGTACCAGGTACGAGATGGTGCTATTTCACTTAATGATCAATCGGTAGCCGATCTAAAAGCTGAGAGCATTTGGGAGCATGCGAATGTTATGCTTCAGTCGAACCATTTTTTCTATGGAACAATTCGAGATAACTTAGCGATTTCTCAGGATGGATTAGCTGACAGAGAGATGGAAGACATTCTGTTTCACGTACAGTTAAATCATTTTGGTTTGGATGATCAAGTTTTAGAAAAGGGAGAGAATCTTTCAGGCGGCGAAAAGCAGCGATTAGCACTGGCGCGAATACTGCTAAAACAAGCACCATTATGGCTGCTGGATGAACCAACCTCGTCCATCGATGCATTAACAGAGGAACAGCTATATAAACGGCTATTTGAAGTAGCTGAAAATGATACAGTCGTTTTAATTAGTCACCGTTTAACAGGGCTTGAGAAAATGGATCAAATTATTGTCATGGATCAAGGGGAAATTGCAGAAGCTGGCACCTTTGAAGAATTGATGAAAAGTAAAGGTTATTTTTATCAAATGAAGAAAATCGAACAAAGTGTCTTTTTGGCAGATCTGTAAAAAGAAAAAGAAGCTGACGGAGAAGATTAGTCCTCGTCAGCTTCTTTTGTTACAGGTTTATCCTTACCGGCTCCCCAAAATGCAACCGCAATCGCAATTAGAATAATGAGAATGGGAGCGACAAAGATTAGAAAATCATGAAACATTTAGCTCACTCCTTCTTATTCTTGATTCCTTGTACATAATTTTTATCGAACAGAAATAGCCGTAATAATAAATACAAGGAGGGAAGCAATAAGGCTAGGCCAAGAATAAACACGAATACTAATGAAATTGCCATCGCCGTATTAGTGAACCCTTCATAAATGGTAAGATGCGGGTAAAGCAAGTACGGATAATGGGAAACTCCATACGCGAAAAATGCCAGTGCAAATTGACCGACAAGCAGCCAGAATGCCATACCGTAGTTTCTTCTTTTCCAGATGAGCCATACTGTTGCAAACCATAATACAAAGGAAAGTGCAAACATCCACCACAAATCCATAATCCGTTCAAAGTGGGCTTCATTGTGAGAGCTTAATTCATAAACAATGCCACTAGCAGTAATAATCAATGGTAAAGCCCACCCAAGTGCGTATTTCCGCATCAAATCAGTTGCTTTTGTATCACCAGTTTTATATGCGTACCACGTAAGGAAGACAGCGGATATATATAAAACAGCAACAATGCTTAATGCCACAATAGACCAGGTTAATGGGCTAGTAAATAGAGCTGCGTAATCAAGCACTGGGTTATCGTTCACGATGGATACGAACCCACCCTCAGAGATGGTTAAGACAATCGACAATGAAGCTGGAATTAACAGTCCGGAAGCTCCATACATAAAGGCATATCCTTTATGACCTCGTGCTCCATACGATTCAAACGCATAATAAGAGCCTCGGATTGCCAGCAATACTAGCGCAATACTTCCTGGAATCAGTAAAATTGTTCCGAAGTAATATGCCGATTGTGGAAAGAACCCAACAATCCCAACGAAAAAGAAAACAAAAAATACATTCGTTACTTCCCAGACAGGAGATAGATAACGCTGAATAATTTTAGATAAAATATGTTGCTTACCAGTTATAATGCTTTGGGCGTTAAAAAACCCTGCACCATAGTCGATCGAGCCGACAATGACATATCCAAATAAAAATAACCAGAGTACGGAAATTCCTAGAACTTCTAAACTCATTCAGAATCACCACCTTGCTGTTTGGCGATCGCCTTTTCAATCGGATCGTTTTTAAACATTCGTCTTAGCACGACAACCGTACCAACACCTAAAACGAAATATAATCCTACGAAAAGGATAAACATATGGCCAACATAATCACTTGATGTTGCTGCTTGATCAACCGTCATGATTCCTCTGAGTATCCAAGGTTGACGACCAACTTCCGCCATCCACCAGCCAGCTTCAATTCCTAAGAATGACAATGGCCCACCAAGGACAATAAGTGATCGGTACCATGCTGTCTTAACGAAAGACCAGCCTCGTTTTGCTCCAACCCAATAGACGAATGAGAGAGCCAGCATGAACATACCGATTGTAACCATTAAATCAAAATAATAATGGATAATTAACGGTGGCTGTTCTTCTGCTGGAAATTGATCTAATCCAATTACTTCTGCATTTGGATAACCATGCGCAAGAATACTTAATCCAAATGGAATTTGCAGCGCGTAATTCACTTCCTGATTTTCATCAAGCATTCCATAAAGAATGAGTGGTGCAGCTTCCTCAGTTTCAAAATGCCATTCAGCTGCAGCTAGTTTCTCAGGCTGATATTCTGCCAAGTACTTTCCAGACAGGTCTCCAATTAACACAGTTGCAATGGAAAAGATAAGTCCGATTTTCATCGTCATAAACAAAGCTTTTTTGTGGTATTCATGTTTCGAACCTTTAAGCAATCTGAATGCAGCAATGGCTGCCAGCATAAATGCAACGGTCATATAAGCAGTAGCAAGTACGTGGGACACTTTCGTCGGCATTGCTGCAGTAAACATTGCTGCAATCGGATTTGCATTTACAAGTTGTCCATTCATAATGTCAAAACCTGCTGGGGCATTCATAAAGGCGTTGACAATCGTAATGAAGACAGCAGACATACCACCTCCAAGTGCAACCGGGATCAATAATAGTAAGTGTTTACGAGGGTTATCAAAACGATCCCATGTATACAAATAAATCCCTAAGAATATTGCTTCAAAGAAGAAAGCAAAAACTTCCATAAATAATGGCAATGCGATGATATTACCAGCAAGCTCCATAAAGTTAGGCCACAATAGTGATAATTGTAAACCAATTGCAGTTCCTGTCACGACACCTACGGCAACCGTCACGACAAACCCTTTTGCCCATCGTCTAGCCATCAGCATATAGTGCATATCGTTCTTCTTGATTCCAACCCATTGTGCAATCATGATCATGAGGGGCACCCCTACACCGATGGTTGCATAGATAATGTGAAACGAAAGGGTTAAAAGGGTTAATAATCTACTGGCAAATACCGGATCATCAAATAACAACGCAGATCCTCCTCCTTAATTTCACAAATAAACCACCTAAGATTAGGCTCTACTTAGATATGTAAAGGCACATCTAAGTTCATTCTAACGTGTTGACGTACCTAATTGGATATTAGATATGACAATATTTCAAACGGGAAATGAATTAATTGTGAACTCTTTAACAATCTTATAATAAATCGAGAAAATGACAACCAATATGTATTTTCCCCAAAAAAATCGTTGTTAATCTATATTTAATTGGAAAGGTATTTCTTGAAAAAGAGGACCATTTCTATGGAAAGCGTTTACTAGAGGGATTAGATAGATATGTTAAAATAAAAAGAGGATGATCTAATCAAATTAAAAATAACGAATAAAGGAAAGGGGATTAAAAATGGATGTCAAATATCCAATAGGGAAATTACAGGTTCCTGAAAAAGTAACATTAGAAAATACACATGAATGGCTAAAAGAAATTGAAACTTACACGATCCGTTTAAGGAAAGCTGTTGACTCATTAAGTAATGAGGAACTCAGCAGACAATATCGTGATGGCAGCTGGACAGTTCGTCAGCTTGTTCATCATATTGCAGATTCCCAGTTGAATATGTATCAACGTTTGAAGCTTGCTTTAACAGATGAAAATCCCACAGTACCAAATTTTGATCAAGACAAGTGGGCTATTCAACCGGATACAAAACTTCCTATAGAAAGTTCCATTAAAATGCTAGAAGGCATAAATGAACGCATCGTATCTTTAGGGAATAATTTAACTGAAGAGCAATTAAATCTGGCGTTTACTCACCAAAAAAACGGTAAAATCACGGTTGCAACAAAAGTTGCAAAATTAGCTTGGCACGAAGAGCACCACTTAGCCCATATAAAAATCGCTTTAGCAGAATAATACATTATATATGGAATTGGCTTATCGAGCTACGATAAGCCAATTCTTTAAAAGTGGGCTTAATTTTTTATTCATCCAGTAGAATCTTCTAGCTGTCTTTTTTTAGTATTATCGAGCAACACGTCCTTTACTTTCATAATAACCTTCATCAAATTAAAAATTACCAATAAAAAGAACTGAATATTTTACCTATTGACAACGGGATTTTTTCTCGCCATAATAGAAATCAATATATTGAACGTTAATAAAGGACTAGTATGCGGTACTTGCTATGAAAGAGAGCGGAATTTAGAAGCTGAAAGATTCCGTCATAGACAACCTGCAGAACCTACCTTTAGAGTCCCATGCCAATACATGGGCGCATTTCCAGCGTTATGGATGAAGTGGAATGTGCATACATTCAAGTAATGGTGGTACCGCGGAAGAGAGCTCTTTCGTCCTTATAATATAGGGCGATTGGGCTTTTTTGTGTACATAAGGAAATACGTTTAATGGAGGTAATCGAAATGCGTAAGCAACGAATCGTAGTCAAAATTGGCAGTAGCTCCCTAACAAATGATAAGGGTGAAATCGATCAGCAAAAACTAAATGATCATATTCACGCGCTGGCTGCGCTTCGAGAAGCAAACCATGAAGTTATTCTTGTATCTTCAGGTGCTGTTGCAGCTGGCTTTAGAAGGCTTGGTTATTCATCAAGACCCGTCACCTTAAAAGGAAAGCAGGCTGCTGCTGCTGTTGGGCAAAGCTTATTGATTCAAACTTATATGGAAAAATTCAGTGTCTATGGAATAACGGCGGCACAGCTACTATTAACGCGGGATGATTTTTCAAATCGAGAACGTTACCGGAATGCTTATGCAACCATGACAGAGCTGCTGGAAAGAGGTATTCTTCCAATCATAAATGAAAATGATACTGTGTCAATTGAAGAATTGACATTCGGTGATAATGATATGTTATCAGCTTTAGTTAGTGGGTTTATCCATGCGGATCAGCTCATTATTTTAACAGATATTAATGGAATCTATAGTGGGAATCCAAGAACGAATTCTTCGGCGGTAAAATATGATTTCCTGGATGAGATTCCAAATGAAATGATCGAAGCTGCAGGAACGAGCGGTTCAAAAGTTGGAACAGGTGGCATGAAATCGAAGCTAATGGCCGCTAAAACGGCAACAATGATAGGTGTTCCTGTCTTTATCGGTCATGGAAATGGCCATGATAAACTCCTTCAAGTGTTGCAAGGAAGCGGAGATGGTACGTATATTGCCGGTCATGCTAAGGAGCACATAAATACACGGAAACAATGGATAGCAATTCACTCCGAATCAATGGGTAAGCTTTATGTTGATAAAGGGGCAGAAGAAGCAATATCCCATCACGGTAGTAGTCTGCTTTCAGCTGGAGTACTAAGAATAAGCGGGACATTTGAAAAGGGTGATGTCGTCCAGGTTTATGGAATACATGAATTACTTGGCAAGGGAGAAATATGCTGTTCGTCCGTTGAATTACAAAAGGCAATTGAAGATCATATGGAAAATGAACGCATCACGCCATCTATAGAAGCCATCCACCGTGATGGCTGGGTGAGTGTACAAAAAATTGGGGAGGAACTGTCATGAGTGAAGTTATTCAAAAAGGGAAGGTTGCTAAGAAAACAAGTTATTTGATGACTGGAGTTACAACAAAAGAGAAAAACGAAGCATTAGCTTTGATAGCAGAGCAATTAATAATGGATCAGGAAATGATTCTTATTGAGAATAAAATAGATTTAGCAACAGGAAAAGAAAAGGGTCTGTCGGAATCTGTATTAGACCGGATTATGCTGAATCAAGAGCGTATTGAAGGAATTGCTGCTGCAATCCATCAAGTAATTGACCTCCATGATCCGATCGGTGAAATCTTAGAAACGATCAACAAGGAAAACGGACTCAACATAGAGAAAAAGCGAGTACCTATTGGAGTCATAGGTATCATTTATGAAGCTAGACCGAATGTGACAGTAGATGCCGCAACACTTACGTTAAAAACTGGTAATGCAGTTATTTTGCGAGGGAGCTCATCAGCTAAACATTCGAATATTGCATTAGTCAGATCAATTCATCGTGCGTTGGAGAATAGTGCTCTTCCAAAGAATGCTGTCCAATTAATTGAGGATACAAGCAGAGAAACAGCAGGAGAGTTGTTTCGTTTGAATGATTACTTGGATGTATTAATTCCTAGAGGCGGAAAAAACCTGATCGATACGGTTGTGCGTGAAGCTACAGTTCCAGTAATTGAAACAGGCGCTGGAAATTGTCATATCTTTATTGATAGGACAGCTGAGAAAGAAATGGCAGAGCAAATTGTACTGAATGCAAAGCTGCAGCGTCCCTCTGTGTGTAATGCGATCGAGTCTCTATTAATCGATGCTAATTGGTTCAATCAACATGGTAGTGACCTAATGAAAAAACTAGAGGATAACGGTGTACAAATTTATGCTGACGAGCTTGTTCGAAAAGTTATTCCAACTGCTATCGAAGCAACAGAGGAAGATTGGTCGAGCGAATACCTTGGACTTTCCATTAGTATTAAGGTAGTGGATTCGGTTGAGGAAGCAATCGGGCATATTAATCAATATGGAACGAGACATTCAGAGTCGATCATTACGGAGAACACTGCACATGCCGAAATGTTCCTGCAGCATGTCGATGCAGCGGCCGTTTACCATAATGCCTCAACCCGATTTACCGATGGATTTGAATTTGGATATGGAGCCGAAATTGGAATCAGTACACAAAAGTTACATGCTAGGGGTCCGATGGGACTTGCGGCATTAACATCAAGTAAGTTTCAAATTAAAGGTAGTGGTCAAATTAGAAATTAACACTGTCCATGTAAAGGGGCTGTTCCGTGCTGGAGCAGCCCTTCCTATTACTCGAATTATTGAATGGATGAAGAATGCTGTTTGAATTGGATTATCCAGCGCTTTCTTCTGACAATTATAAGGACGATGAACGGTTGGTATTTCATTTTGTAAAGGCTGAATAATTTCTTCCTTAAATCGCTCGTAGTGAACATTGCCACCAGGCTCAGACATCCGTTTTTCTGTTTTCATTTCAAAGGGAAGGAAAAGTCATCCATATGAAAAAGGGTACAATCGAACTTTGAGGCAAGTTGTTTTCCTAATGTCGTTTTTCCGCTTCCGCATCGTCCATCAATGGCATTGATTTTGGTTTATCTGTATGATCTAATTTTTCGAGTGTGCTATATAGTGTTGAATAGATTGCCTTGTATTCACTGGTCGGCAACTCATTTCAACTCCTTATATATGTGCTATTCCTTGGTTACAGCTCTCAAATCTCCTACGATAATATCAATTTCACTTGAGCTTATACCATCATACCCTTTAATAACCTCTCCCTCAGGATTAACAAGAAAGAATCTAGTCCCATGCATGACTTGATTATCTCCTTCTAGTGGTTCTTTGACCAAATTTTTAAAGGATTTGATTGATAATTCTTTGATTGTTTGAAAGTCATATCCAGTTAAAAATGACCAGTTTCCAAAATCTGCCTGATAACGCTCGCCATATTCCTTCAGAACCTCTGGTGTGTCATAATCGGGATCAACTGAAAAAGATACAAGCTGGACATCGAGGTTTTCGTCCTTCATTCTGGATTGCAACTCAGCCATATTTGCTGTCATTGGAAGACAAACAGTCGTACAATTCGTAAAAATAAAATCGGCTATCCACCATTGACCTTCCAAGTCTTTAAGGCCTAAGCTCTCATTATCTTGTGTTGTGAATTGAAAATCATCTACTTTTTCCGACATGTTTGTTTCAATAGCTTCTGAACTACAGCCGATAAGAATGAAAGCTAATAGTATATGTAGCAGGAGTATTTTCTTCATTTGAATGTCCCCTTTTATTTATGCTTCTTTTCGAACGATCAATCTATTATGTATGTAGCGCTATATAACATTATATCACGAATTAAGTGTTGGCGATTCAGTGAAACCATTGTGAACGATTTCTCGCTGGAGAATCAAAGAATTTGAAAATTTCAGAGGCATAACAGCCAAGTTTGATTTTATAGTAGCTGGTTAGTATTCTTAAAATAATGTGTTTTATGAAGAATGTTATAGTGGAGAAACAGTATATAAGGAAATTTCAAAAGGAGCGGGGAAAATGCGGAAGTCATCAGAGAAACAAAACATCCGCCCAAGAATAAGGATTAAGCTAAAAGCAAAAATGATTGCATTAATAAGTATCTTAATTGTAGGGGTTTTTATCATTTTCGCATTATTCCTTGAGAACTTTATTGAGGATACGATGGAAGAACAGATTGGGAAAAGAGCGCTCGGTGTTGCCACAAGTGTCGCAAACATCCCTGAATTGAGGGAAGCTTTTCAATTGGAAAATCCGGCAGCTGTCATTCAGGATATTGTTGCCCCCATTCGGAAGGGAACAGAGGCAGAATTTATTGTAGTTGGAAATACAGAGAGTGTTCGTTATTCACACCCCAGTACAAATCACATCGGAAAAAGAATGGTTGGAGACGATAATGAACGGGCCCTGAAAGATGGAGAGTCCTACGTTTCTGTTGAAGAGGGGTCGCTCGGATTATCCATTCGGGGAAAAGCGCCAGTTTTCTCTGATGAAGGAGAAATTATCGGAGTTGTATCGGTTGGATTCTTAAATGATGATATACAGAAAGTGATTGCAGATCAGAATCATTCGCTTTGGATTACCTTATTTCTTATAATATTGCTCGGTGTTCTTGGAGCTATTTTTATTTCACATTATATCAAAAAATTACTGTCCAATATGGAGCCGGAAGAAATATCACAATTAATGATCGAAAAGGAAGCTATCTTGCAATCAACACATGAAGGGATAATTGCTGTTAATAATAATGGGCACATTACAATGATGAATGCTCAAGCCCAGCAACTTTTATTTAAACAACGAGTAGGGGAAAAGGATTACAGTGGAAAGTTAATTCAAGAGATAATCCCTTCTTTAAATATACAAGATTTTCTACATCATAATAGAAGCTTCTATGACAGAGAAGCGATTCTTGGTGAAAAAGTGGTACTAATAAACCAAACCCCGATGTATAACAAGGAAACAATTATTGGAACCGTTCTGACATTTCGTGAAAAAACAGAGCTAGAAGGTGTTATCCATGAGTTATCGAGGGTAAAGCAGTATGCAAATACGCAACGTGCACAAACACATGAATTTTCCAATAAGCTTTATACCATTCTTGGTCTCCTGCAGCTGAATCAGAATCAGGAAGCAATTGAATTTATTAAAAAAGAAAGTAAACTAAGGCAAAAATGGCAGCGTTTTTTGACAGATAATATTGCAGATCCACTTATTCACGCCATTCTTCAAGGGAAATTCAATCAAGCGAATGAGCTTGGTGTGAACATGTCGATCCATCCAGATAGTCAGCTTTCCTATCGCTTTTCGGAAGAGGAAAAAGATGTATTATTAACTGCACTTGGGAATTTAATCGAAAATGCTATCGAAGCAGTGAAAGATCAAAAGCCTAATAATCGTAATGTATCCATTTTGTTTACAGATATTGGAGAAGATGTGTTAGTGGAAGTAGAAGATTCCGGCCCGGGTATTGCTGAATCAGATATTCCATGGATTTTCGAGCAAGGCTTTTCGACAAAGAATGGAACCCATCGAGGAATTGGATTAGCTTTAACGTATCAAGCAGTCCAACGGATTGAGGGTCAATTAATTCTAGAAGAAGGTGACCTGGGAGGCGCCTGTTTTATCATGATCATACCAAAGAAAGGGGAAGATACAGATGCATGAAGCTTATCGTGTCTTAATCGTGGAAGATGATTTTCGCATTGCAAATATAAATCGCCAATTTGTTGAAAAAGTAGACGGATTTATCGTAAGTGATACGGTAAGGACAGGGGAAGAAGCATTGGCATTCCTTAGTGAAGGTAATGAACTTCCGGATATTGTTCTTTTGGATATCTATATTCCGGATGTAGAGGACTTAAATTTATTCTGGGAGATCAGAAGCACATATAAAGAAATAGATATTATTGTTATCACAGCCGCAAAAGAAGTAGAGACAATTCAAGAAGTAGTTCGTGGCGGTGTGTTTGACTATATTATCAAACCAGTTGATGTGACTCGATTTGAGCAAATGTTAACGAGGTATAAAGAAAGAAGGCATTTACTATCATCTGTAAAGGAAATGGAACAAGGAGATATAGATGCAATGTTTTGGTCAAAGCCAGCTACAATACCAAAAAAACAGCGTGCTGGTCTGCCAAAAGGGATTGATGCGATTACGTTAAAGGAAATTACAAGCTTGTTGAAAACCGAACAATCTGGGGGGGTTACGGCTGTTGAGCTTAGCAAACAAATTGGGACGAGTCGTTCAACAGCAAGACGATATTTAGAGTATTTAGTCAGTATAGATCAGGTTGAAACAAGACTGAAATATGGGACTGTAGGAAGACCAGAGCGAAGATATTTCCCTTGTGAAACTTATGAACAAAATGATTAATATGAAAATTAGACCGTTTATGATAAGAAACTTCCTTCCTAAATTCATTTATGTTACTTTTTTCAATAAGTAAAAAATACACACTATTTTTACTTATACGTTTTGCTAACGCTTACATAAAGGGTATGGGAGATAAGATGATGTATTGCGTTTAGTTAGGAAGGGGAATTAGAGTGAGTTTAAGTATAATAGGTTTTTTGACGATTTTAATTATTGTGGTACTACTGATCAGCAATAAAGTAACACCAATTGTAGCCATGGTGCTCGTGCCATTAATCGGTGCGCTTATTGCAGGCTTTGGATTTTCAGAGATTGGAGACTTTTTCACAGAAGGTGCATTAACCGTAATTGAAGTTGCGATCATGTTTATTTTCGCTATTTTGTTTTTTGGCGTCATGCAAGATGCGGGACTTTTTGATCCTTTAATTCAAAATATGATACGACTTACAAGAGGAAACGTTATTACAGTTAGTATTGGTACAGTTTTTGTGGCAGCAATTGCACATCTGGATGGTTCTGGAGCTTCTACATTTTTAATTACAATTCCAGCACTTTTACCGTTGTATAAGCATTTGAAAATGAACCCGTATTTGCTTTTACTATTAATTGGTGGAAGTGCCAGTATTATGAATATGGTTCCATGGGCAGGTCCCTTAGGACGTACAGCTTCTGTACTGAATATGGATGTCACCGAGCTTTGGAGACCATTGATACCAATTCAAATTAGTGGTCTTGTGTTGATGATTGCTTTAGCCGCTTTCCTTGGAGTTATGGAAAAGCGAAGAATAAGCAAGCATTATGGACTGGTCAGTGCGAAAGAATCTGCAGCCGCAATTGAAAGAATAAATGGTGATTCGTCTTCTGCAAAAGATGAGGAGTCATTGACCAGACCTAAATTACTTTGGGTAAATGCGATTCTTTTTCTTGCCGTAATTGGCGTACTTGTATGGGGAATTATTCCAGCAGGCTTTGCATTTATGATTGGGCTTAGTATTGCCTTGCCGCTTAATTATCCAAATATGAAACAGCAATCGGAAAGAATACGCAGTCATGCACCTGGTGCTTTAATGATGGCAACGATAATTCTCGCAGCAGGCTCCTTCTTAGGTATTCTTACCGGAACTGGAATGCTGAATTCGATTGCAGAGGATCTTGTTACAATTATTCCAGCATTTATTGCACCATATCTGCACTTAATTATCGGATTTTTCGGAGTACCATTTGATTTACTGTTAAGCACGGATGCTTACTACTTTGCTTTATTGCCAGTTGTTGATCAAATTGCTACTGGATTTGGAATTGAATCACTTTCTACAGCATATTCCATGGTAATTGGTAATATTGTAGGTACCTTTGTTAGTCCATTTTCACCTGCACTTTGGCTCGCATTAGGCTTGGCAGGCCTTGAAATGGGAAAACATATCCGTTATTCTCTTTTATGGATGTGGGGACTAAGTATTGTACTTTTAATTATTGCTGTATTAATTGGTGTTATTGCAGTTTAATAGATTGTATCGATTAAATAAGGCGGAGCCCATTATTAAGTGGGCTTCGTTTTTTGCAGCAAGTGAAGTTACAAAAAATCAACAAAGCGGTAGAGAATAACAAGCGTTAAAGAAAATACTATATAATAGATTTGAAGTATTTATTAATTTTTTTGCTATTCAAGTGTGGTACGAATTAAGGAGGGCACATGGTGGTAAGTGCAGGAATGATTGTTCTTATTGGTGTTGTATGTCTGATTGCTATTGTATTGATTTTGTATGGAATGAAACAGGAAGAAGACAAACAAAAGAAGTATGAAGAAGCTGGAGAAGAGGCCGCAAGTGAATTAGAACGATCGCTTGAGTACGAGACAAAATCGCTAAAATCCAATTTGCCTTCACTCATTTGGATTTATGTGGTTACAATTAGCTTGTCATTATTTGCATTAGTATTATATATTTTTTAGTTCGAGTAAGGACAGCTATTAAGGTCAATCAGGTGGCGAGATGTATCAGCTAGTACAATAATTCTATCAATCATTATAGAATCCCCTGGTTGTATTTCCATTAGTTGTGATTCTGGCTGAATTCGTTTTTGGGTGTCCCGTGTTTTTCGTGATTAATTTTATCAAAGTTGTTTGCTAAATTTTTTAACTGCCTTTCTAATTTATATAGTGATCTCATATAGCCATATAAGTTAAAAGATATAACCCATCATTGCGATACATTCTATTTAGAAGGTAAACAATACGTGCTGGTAAAGAAATAAAAGAGATTACACTTGAGAATTTATTTCTTTAACGAAAAATATGTGATAAAAACTTTTTCAAACCTAAATATGGGCAAAAAGACTGGAAGAAAAAAGCTGGAGTAAATTATAATAATCAATAAGGAGCTGAATTTAGATGAAAACTTATACATGTCCAATTTGCGGATACGATGGGGTAGAAGATGAAACACCATACGAAGAGAATACCAATGCTCCTTCTTATGAAATATGCCCTTGTTGTCGTTTTCAATATGGGTACAGCGAAGATCATGATGTAGATTTAGGATATATTGTCACTCCAGATGAAATGAAAGAAGCCGCTTTTCAATTATATCGAAAACAGTGGATTGAAAAAGGTGCAGTAGTCGGTCACCCAGAAATCTATCCAAAAGCATTACAAGAAGATGGGAAAGTAAAACAAGAGATAGTCGTTAAACAATTAAAACGTTTAAATCTACCATTAGATAACCTCGCATTTCTTGATTTATAAAGACTAAGAAATAACTTCTCTATGAAGCAATACTTGATGGAATAAGATATGTTATAATAAACACAGAATATTTTAATTGTTAAAAAGGAGTGTTCTAGGTGAAAAAATACCAAAGACGTTCTGTTTATATTTCAATTGTAACACTTGCTTTCTTCTTAGTATTATCTTTAATGACACACCGTTGGGGATTCTTCTTATGGAGTTTATTACCTGTTTTTATAGTTTTGATGACTACGTTTACCCCAAAGATTGACACCGGAAATAATGAAAAATAAAGAAATCTTAGTAAACGAACTGCTGCTCTAATAAAAGGAGTAAAATATTACAACAAGAAAGAAAAAGACAATGAAAGCAAAAGGAAAAGCGCAATTTAGAAATGAGGGCGTTTTTAATAATTTTATCTGAGTGCACAAAAGGGAAGAAAGGTATGAACTCCCTTTAAGGAATTTACAATTTTAGTCATCCGTAAGTCAACCACCATAATAGCATATGCATAAGCCACTGCATGAGAAATGTCATACAAGTATGATATAAATTATAGCATATCACCTAATGCCACCCACATCGCTTCTTCGAAATCCTCATGGAATGCCATGGTAGTCCATCCATTTTTAGTTTTAGCTCTTGGTCTCTGTATTGGAAGATCGTCTAATATTTATTGCTGTAGATTATTTTTTGATTAAGTTATTTCAGAAAAAGAAATGAAAATATATAGTTACTAATTTTTACTTAATTAACTGGTGTAATTGTTCAATAAGAGCAGCCTCCTATTGTGCTATATGTCTGGATAGTTTAGTAAGATACCTTCCATCTGTTTAATTGTGTTTCAGCTCATGTTATAATGAGCATCTTAAGAGAATTACGACTTTTACTTT
This sequence comes from Oceanobacillus sp. FSL K6-0127, assembly GCF_037983385.1. NCBI lineage: Bacteria > Bacillati > Bacillota > Bacilli > Caryophanales > Bacillaceae > Oceanobacillus > Oceanobacillus sp. FSL K6-0127. The sequence continues at coordinate 1,809,697 of NZ_CP150287.1, forward strand.
TAATAGAACGGATGCCAATAAAGCCTCCGCCTATCGATAAAATATGGAGGTGTAAGAGAATGAATAAACGATGGACGATTGATAAAATTAAAGAATTTGTTGAGAGCAATTCAGAAAGTAAGTTGCTAACGACGGAATATCACGGTTTTTCTCAAAAGTTACTATTGAAATGTGCATGTGGCAGTAACTTTGAAAAAACATTTAAGAAATTTAAAAATAATAACCAACGTAATTGTGATGTTTGTCAACCTCCAAATGCGTCACGCTAAACATATTGCTGCGAATAAATGAAGTTCCGATTTCTTTTAAAGAGAAGCCGGAACTTATTTCGGTTCTGGATTTTTATAGTATGGTTTGTACTCCAACTTATAATGAAAGAATTGAGTAAGTGAGCTCATCAAATGATGGTACATAACAGAGGCGTTAGTTCAAAAAGAAGTTATGATTAAGACCTACCGCAAAAGGGCGCGATTCCAGTGTAAAATAAAAGCTGTTATTATTACTGATTAACTTATTGAAGGTGATTAGATGAAATTTATTTGTCCCTGTTGTGGTTATAAAACATTAGATGATGAACCCCCTGGAACATATGCTATTTGTGAGATTTGTTTTTGGGAAGATGATGCGGTTCAATATAATGATCCTGATTATGAAGGTGGTGCAAATACGCCTTCTTTAAGGGAAGCACAGAGAAATTACATTGAATTTGGGGCATGTGAGAAAAGGTGTATTGAATTTGTAAGAAAACCAAACGAAAAAGATATGAAAGATCAAAATTGGAAACCACTATAACTTAATTTATAGCTATTCAACAAAAGGGCGCTTATCTTAGAATAGGGATAGGTGCCCTATCTTTGTTCTTGCGATTGTTCTAGAATGGTAGAGGATAGATCCGTGCAAGGAAAGCATTAGATTCAAAAAATGTGACCATTCTTGTTGAAATGGTACGATGATGTTCCCGATTTCCCTTATTATGTTATAGTAAAAGTAATAAAAGCTGAAGCTATAGATGATAAATATTAAGATCTGGGGATAGGGTCCAATAGTTTCTACCATGTTGCTGTAAATGGCTTGACTACGATATAAGTGTTAAATGTTAGAAACGATTGATTCTTCCTTTTGTATTTTACACATGCTTTAGTCAATGCTCTGGTAGCTATCGGAGCATTTTTTATATTATAAGATGTTATCATTAGCAGTGACGCGTCAGGCAAATGGGAAACAAAGAGTCATTTTATCCCGAGTGTTCAACAACAAAACAGTCCGGTAATCTCCAAGCAATTTTAAAAATTAATCATGAAGGGATTGAAAAAATTATGAATAGAAAGATTTACTTTAATCATGATGGCGGAGTTGATGATCTCGTTTCGCTATTTTTATTACTAAAAATGGATACGGTTGAACTCACAGGTGTTTCGGTCATTCCAGCAGATTGTTATTTAGAGCCAGCAATGTTTGCGAGCCGTAAAATTATTGATCGCTTTGGTTACGGCGGTCTTGATGTAGCAGCATCAAATTCTCGTGGGAAAAATCCTTTTCCGAAAGACTGGCGTATGCACGCATTTTATGTTGATGCTCTGCCGGTTTTAAATGAATCTGGAAAAGTTGTAACACCGGTGGCGGAAAAGCCAGCACATCTTCATTTAATAGATACGGTTTTAGCAACTGAAGATAAAACAACTTTATTATTTACAGGACCGCTCACTGACCTTGCTCGTGCATTAGATGAAGCTCCTGAAATTGAAGAGAAAATTGAAAAGCTTGTTTGGATGGGTGGTACATTCCGTGAAGCAGGAAACGTACATGAGCCTGAACATGATGGAACAGCGGAATGGAACGTGTTTTGGGACCCTGAAGCAGCCGCTCGTGTATGGGATACCAGCATAGAAATTGATTTAGTGGCGCTTGAAAGTACAAACCAAGTACCGCTAACCTTAGATGTGCGTGAGCGTTGGGCTAAAGAACGCAAATACCTGGGTGTTGATTTTCTTGGACAATGTTATGCGATGGTACCACCACTTGTCCACTTTTCAACGAACTCTACATACTATTTGTGGGATGTGTTAACGACCGCATTTGTTGGAAATCGTGATCTTGTGAAAGTACAAACCATTAACAGCATAGTGCACGCTGATGGTCCAAGCCAAGGCCGTACAGTTGAAACTGCTGATGGACGACCTGTTAATGTCGTTTATGATGTAAATCGCAATGCATTCTTTGATTATATGACTGAATTAGCAAAAAAGTAATAGAGGGGACTTCTGGATGTAGGCAAAAAACGAGCTATTATTGATACCGATACATCTTGGTGATGGTACGATTGCTTTAAGATGCTCTGTTTTTGCACTACAACAATAATCGAAAAAAGAAGCAAGTTCCAAACAACGGCCATTAGCGCAAAAAGCACTATTTCTTTAATAAGATTTTCCGCAACTATCAACGTTTTAATAGAGCAACCAAGAGCCTAATTTCTCAATATTAATACTGAGAAATTAGGCTCTTAATGATGGGAATTTCCTTCTGCTGTAAACACACATTTCCTGACACTGCCAAAAGGTCGTGCAAAATATTGTCTAAATTAAGTGCAAACTAACGTCAGCTGCCTGAAGCAATATAGTCTTTTTAAAATCAAATACAGGGTGACATACATTCGAAAATATGATAGTATAAATTAACTGAAAAAAGGAATTACTTCTTTTCTTTTGATAAATAAAGGAATTCCTTTATTCGCTGAATAATGAGGGATTATATGGAAAATATATACCAAAAAGTTTATGAACAAAAAAATACATTTACGAACAGTTTACAGAAGATTGCATCATATATCTTAGAGAATCCCAGGTTGTTTGCAGTTTCTTCTGCCACGGAAGCTGGAAAACAAATTGGAGTTAGTGAAACAACTATCATACGATTTTGTAAACAACTTGGATATAAAGGATATAAGGAACTTCAAGAGGAGGTTCAAAATATCCTATTACAAAGGAGTTCATTATCTGATTATGTAGAAGATAAAAAGGTTGATGGCGGAACAGAGAATTCCATTAAACAATTAATGGCGAGTGATGCAGGAAACATTCAAAAAATGATGCAGCAGCTGTCAGAGGAAAGTCTCTCAACAGCTGTAACGAAATTAACAAATGCAGATCGTGTTATTGTTGCTGGAGTTCGTTCCTCTCATGCACTAGCAAGCTGGTTTTCGTATTCACTCGACTTAATCCACGGAAATACAAGGATGTATAATCCTGGCACAGATGATATTCTATTGAGGCTAAGTGAGCTCACTGAGAAAAGTGTGTTTGTAGGATTTTCTTTTCATCGCTATGCTGTAGATACGATTAATATTGCTAAGCATGCTAAGGATAAGGGAGCGTTTGTAATTGGAATTACAGATTCAAGCTTTTCTCCAATTACAGCATATTGCGATTTAGTATTAAATGTGCAACTGTCTGGTAAATCAACATTAGATGCAGCACCAGCAGTGATGTCATTGTCAAACAGTATCATTGCTTCAATATCACTTGAAAATAACGAAAAAGTTAAGCAAAGAGTGGAATTGTTTGATTCTATAAATGGAAAAGATTTTTTTGACTGATAAGAACAGCTTTCTTATTTTGTACGACGCCAAGTTTTTTAAGCTTAGATGGGAGTTAATTAAAATGAACGCAACATTGAAAAAAATAAATCCATTATTAGAGGATATATTTAATCATTTACACGAACATCCAGAGATTAGCTGGGAAGAAAGGAAGACTACGGATTATATTGAACGGTTGTTTCAAGGGAAAAACTGCACGATTAAACGTTTTGAAGATTCGACGGGATTAGTAATTGATATAGGTAGTGGCAGTCCTGTTATTGCCCTCAGAGCAGATATTGATGCCTTATGGCAGGAAGTGAACGGGACATTCCAAGCAAACCACTCTTGCGGACATGATGCCCATATGACGATTGTCATTGGTGCTCTCCTTACAATCTTAGAAGAAAAGAAACAGTTTAAAGGAACGTTTCGGTTTATTTTTCAACCGGCAGAGGAGAAAGGCAATGGTGCGTTAGCTTTTGTGGACAAGGGTATTGTTGACGATGTGGATTATTTGTATGGAATGCATTTGAGACCGATAGAGGAGTTGGGATATGGACAATTTGCTCCGGCTATTGAGCACGGTGCAGCTAAGTTTATCCAAGGCCATATAAAAGGGCATGATGCACACGGAGCAAGACCACATTTAAATGCAAATGCCATTCAGGTTGGTACGGAATTTTTTCAAGCAATAAATAGCATTCATGTGAATCCAATGATTCCTCACTCTGCTAAAATGACTGCATTTCATGCAGGTGGAAAAAGCTCAAACATAATTCCCGGAAATGCTAGTTTTTCAATTGATGTTAGGGCTCAGAATAATGAGGTGATGGAAGAAATCACAGAAAAAATTTATCGCATTGCTTCATCGCTAGCACAGCTTCATGACGTGGAAATTGACTTGTCAGTTGGTGCAAATGTGGCCGCTGCGGTGCTTGATCAGGATGCAATATCTTTTATGAGACAGGCAATAGTTGAATGTGCGGGAGATGAGAATTTATCCCCGGTTATTACAACAACAGGTGGCGATGATTTTCATTTCTATACGATTAAACGCCCAGCTTTAAAAGCAACAATGCTGGCAGTTGGCTGCGATTTGGTGCCAGGTTTGCATCATCCTGAGATGACCTTTAATCATAACGCTATTCCAAAAGCAGTTGAAATTATAACATGCGCCTTATATAAAACAATGGAATCATTATAGTAGAAGGAGTCATTCTTGTGGTAAAAGGTAAACTCGAAATTAGGAAATTAACGACGCTGGATGAATTAAGAGAAGTTCAGAAGTTAGAAGAAACAGTTTGGCATATGTCGGCGATCCCGTTGCATCAAACATATACAGCATTAACGAATGGCGGCATTATTTTAGGCGCCTATGATTCCGAAAAGCTAATTGGTTTTCTATATAGCTTTGCAGGATTTGATGGGAAAAATGCTTACCTATGCTCTCATATGATGGGAATACTTCCAGCGTATAGGAAAGATGGAATCGGAAGAAAGCTAAAACTGAAGCAAGCAGTATTGGCAAGGGAAATGGGCTATGAAGTAATAACATGGACATTCGATCCATTGGAAAGTGTAAACGCCTATTTAAACTTGCATAAGCTTGGTGCCAAAGGAGTTTATTTTAAAGAAAATCACTACGGTGAACTAGGCGATGAGTTTAGCCAAGGCCTGCCATCTGATCGTTTTCAAATTATATGGGATATCAGTCAAACCTGCGAAGAGAAGGAAACCATATCAGTTGATGCAGTAAATATATTATTACAAATGGACTCTGAGCGTAAGCCTGTTCTAACAGACAATTATCATGCTAATGATAGTATGGAATGGGATATGTGGCTGGTTGCAATTCCAGCAAATTTTCAAAGTCTGAAAGAGGAAAACTTTAATCTTGCAAAAGAGTGGAGATTGACAACGCAAGAGCTCTTTCGAAGACTCTTCCAACATGGCTATCAAGCTTCCGACTTTATTCATTATGCTGAAGACTATAATTATTATGTTTTTCGCAAACAGTAAGTATTAAAGCAGGTAGAAGAGGTAAAGCTTTTCTGCCTGTACGATGAAAAGTTATGAATTTAAACAGGAGGATATACAATGACAATACCTATAAAACAGTTAAAAATACATAAATTGAATATGCGTTTAAAAGATCCTTTTACAACAAGCTTTGGTACCTTTCAGGATAAGGAATTTTTTATTACAGAGCTCATTGATGAAGACGGAAATCGCGGGTATGGGGAGTCTGTTGCATTTTCAAGTCCTTGGTACAGTGAAGAAACGGTAAAAACCAACTTGCATGTCATGGAAGACTTTCTTATTCCGATTTTAAAAGATAATCAAATTAGCCATCCGGAACAAGTATCTGATTTATTCCATCCAATTAAGCGTAATAATATGGCAAAGTCTGCATTAGAGGGAGCGGTTTGGGATCTGTATGCAAAACGAGAAAAACTCACCTTAGCTGCAGCTCTAGGTGGAGAAAGAAAACAAATTGATGTTGGAATCAGTATTGGAATCCAACCTACAGTAGATGATTTAATTCAAACGATTCAACACTTTGTTGATGCCGGCTACAAACGAATAAAAATAAAAATTAAGCCGGGTTGGGATGTAGAGGTACTTCGTGAGGTTCGCAAGCATTTTCCGGATACACCAATTATGGCAGATGCAAATTCAGCGTATACGATTGATGATATTGAACATTTACAAAAGTTAGATGATCTCAATTTAATGATGATTGAACAGCCATTGGAGCATGATGATATTGTAGACCATGCGAAGCTTCAAGCGGTTATGAAAACACCAATATGTTTAGATGAGAGTATCCATTCACTTGAAGATACGAGAAAAGCCTACGAGCTTGGCAGCTGTAAAATTATTAACATAAAAATTGGACGAGTCGGTGGATTAACCGAAGCGAAACGAATTCATGATTTTTGTATGGATAAAGGTATCGACGTTTGGTGCGGTGGAATGCTTGAAGCTGGTGTAGGCAGGGCGCATAATGTTGCATTAACAACATTAGCACAATTCGTGTTACCAGGAGATACAGCTGGTTCATCAAGATATTGGGAAAGAGACATTATTAAGCCGGAAGTAGTTGTAGAGAATGGACTGATAAATGTTCCAGATCAGCCTGGAATTGGCTATGATATCGACGAGAAAGCGATGGATGAATTTACGGAATGGGCAAGAGTCTATCATTTTTAATAAAATACGGTGTTATATAGAGGAGCGCATTGTAAGCTCTCCTCTTTTACAAGATAAAAATTCATAATATTATGATATATCGAAGGGGATTTACATATGAAAAAGAGTCTTCAGGTTGCTGGAGCTTATGTTGGATTAATTGTGGGAGCAGGGTTTGCTTCTGGTCAGGAAGTCATGCAGTTTTTTACAAGCTTTGGAATCTATAGTGTAATTGGAACCATCATCGCAGGGTTACTCTTTGCATTTCTAGGAATGCATGTGCTTCAGTTAGGAACTTATTATCAAACAGCATCACATCGTGAAGTAATTTATAAAATATGTGGAAGATATTTTGGCTTTGCAATCGATCTATTAATTACATTCTTTCTGTTTGGTGTTGCAGTTGTCATGATTGCAGGTAGCGGATCGATATTTGAACAACAATTCGGTATTCCTCCACTTGTTGGGAACTTAATCATGACTGTAGCTGTCATTGTTACACTTTGTTTGAATGTAAATAAAGTTATTGCGGTAATTAGTAGTATAACGCCTTATTTATTGGTATTAATATTTATTATTACAGGATATTCTTTATTTACGAGTGATGCAAGCTTTAGTCAGTTAAATGCATTGGCAGAAGCGCAGCCTGCTTCAGCCCCTAACTTTATTATAGGAGCATTGCTCTATGTTTCGTATAATCTTGCAGCAGGATTTGCTATGCTGGCCGTCATTGGCGGCACGATGAAGGATAGAAAAACTGCTGGCTGGGGTGGAATTCTTGGTGGAATCGGACTTGGGTTATTACTATTTCTAATTAATTTGAGTTTATTTATGAATATCGGGTCTATTCAAGAAGCAGATATGCCTACATTAGTACTGGCGACAGAGGTATCGCCAATTGTTGGTATCTTAATGGCAATTGCTTTATTAGGGATGATTTTCAACACAGCAGTAGGTATGCTTTATGCTTTTACTGCACGACTTGTGCCGCAGAATACGAGAACGTTTAAAGGAGCCGTTGTTATCATAGGTTTACTAGCTTTTGGTGTAAGCTTTATTGGCTTTACGACACTTGTAGGGACCGTTTATCCAATTACCGGATATTTAGGCTTTGTTTTAATTATTGCGGTTATTATATCTTGGGTTAGATTAAGAAAAGCACAATCATAAATGAGAAAAACGAACAGCAATTGCATGCTGTTCGTTTTTTTAGAAAACTTGGTATTCACCAAGTTTGGGCGATGCCAAGTCTACATGATTATTTCCAAATCTCTTTCGATAACTCAACAATATATTTCAATTTTGTCCATTGCTCATCCTCTGTTAGCTTATTCCCGTGATGCGTGGAAGCAAATCCACACTGTGGGCTTAAAGCAATTTGCTCTAATGGCACAAATCGTGATGCAGCTTCAATTCGCTTTTTGATCACTTCTTTATCTTCTAGCTCACCAAATTTTGATGTAATCGCGCCAATAACAACTTGTGCTCCACCTTTTGGAACATGTTTCAACGGTTCGAAGGTTCCAGAACGCTCATCGTCATATTCAAGGAAAAAGCCGTCCACTTTCTCTTTCGCAAAAAGAATCGGAGCAACTTCAGCATAACTGCCTTGGAATGCCCAGCTAGAACGATAGTTTCCGCGACATAGATGTGTTGTTACAATTAAATCCTCTGGTTTGTCTTCGAGTACACCATTTACAATACGAACTGCTAAATCGATTAATTGCTCTCTTGAATAGCCGCCAGTATCGATTAATTTAAAGTCAGAAGATGAAAGTCCAGCAATGTACACATCGTCTAGTTGTAAGTAACGCACACCAGCATCATAGAATGCTTTTACAGCATCTCGGTATGCTTGTGTAATATCGTTGGCATATTCCTCAATATCTGGATAAATTTCTGGGTTTCGTATCCCAACTTCAAATAGCTGGTTTGGACTTGGAATCGTTTGTTTCGGAACCGCACGGTCACCAACAATTTCCTTAAATTCAATAAAGTCCTTAATAAACGGATGATCGGCATTAAAGGAAATTTTCCCGGTGTTACGCACATGATATCGGTCTGTTTCTACGCCATCGAATTGATAGCCTTTTTCGGTGTTGTAGCCTTCAATCCCATTTAAATGCTCAAGAAAATCAAGATGCCACCAGCTGCGACGGAATTCACCGTCGGTTACTGCTTCTAATCCGACTTCAATCTGTTTATCAACAATACGTTTGATTTCCTTTGTTTCGACTTCACGTAATTCTGCTGCAGTGATTTTGCCTGTTTTAAAATCTTCTCTTGCCTGATGTAGGTTCTCTGGACGTAATAAACTTCCTACGTGATCTGCTTTGAATGGCGCTTTTACTAGCGTTTGTGTCATGATCTATTCCTTCTTTCTTTTATTTTAATAGTAGGTAGGAAAATTATCCCCAAATCTCTTTTGAAATGTCTACGATAAATTTCAGTTTATTCCATTGTTCTTCCTCTGTTAGCTTGTTACCATGATGGGTTGACGCGAATCCACACTGCGGACTTAAAGCTATTTGCTCCAACGGTACATAGTTAGCAGCTTCCTGAATGCGTGCTTTCAATGCCTCTTTATCTTCAAGCTCACCAAATTTAGATGTTACAGCGCCAATGACTACTTGTGCACCGCCCTCTGGGATATACTTCAAGGGCTCAAAGGTTCCAGAACGGTCATCATCATATTCTAAGAAAAAGCCATCTACTTTTTCTTTTGCGAATAATGTTGGTGCAATTTTTGCGTAGCTTCCTTCAAACGCCCAGGTAGATTGATAGTTTCCGCGACATAGATGTGTTGTTACAACTAAATCCTCTGGTTTATCTTCTAGCACTCCATTAGCAACACGAAGCGCTAAATCGATTAAATATTCTCTTGTTAATTTACTATCATTAAATGGAATCGTATCAGAGCTCAATCCTGCAATATAGACATCATCTAATTGCAGGTAACGACAGCCAGCATCGTAAAATGCTTTTATCGCATCACGGTAAGCGACGATAATATCATGTGCATATTCCTCAATGTCTGGATAGACATCTGCATTCCGAATCCCAGCATTGAATAACTGATTTGGACTTGGAATCGTTTGTTTTGCGACAGCCCTGTCACCAACAATTTCTTTAAACTCAATAAAATCTTTGATGAATGGATGGTCTGGGTTAAATGCTATTTTTCCAACATTGCGCACGTCGTATTTTTCCGTTTCCACGTCCACAAATTTAAATCCATGATCTGGTACATAGCCTTCAATACCAATAAAATGCTCTAAGAAATCTGTATGCCAAAATCTTCTGCGAAACTCCCCATCGGTTACAGCCTGAAGGCCAACTTCAATTTGTTTATCAACCACTCGCTTAATTTCCTCTGTCTCAATCGTACGAAGCTCACTTGCCGGAATAGCTCCTTCTTTAAAATCCTTTCTCGCTTTATGAACCCTTTCCGGTCGTAATAAACTTCCTACGTGATCTGCTTTAAATGGTGCTTTAATTAATGTTTTCGTCATGAAAATCCCTCCATATTTTTATTAAGGTAATATTGCAAAAGATCTTACTGGGAATCCAGTTGCTTTTTCTGGTTTGGCAACGATATTAAAGATATAAGCACCTTTTGTTGGTACTTTATCTAAATTGGTTAGAAGCTCGATTTGGTATGTATCTTGCTCCAGCACATAATACTCGCCAATGAGTGAGCCATTCTTTCGGACATCGATGGAGGAATCTGTATCAAATGTTTCATGACCGACAGCATTTACGTTTCTTTCTTCAAATAAAAATCGCAATGCGTCAATTCCCCATCCAGGCAAGTGACTATTACCAGCTTCGTCCTTATTTTCAAAAGCAGTTTTATCTGGCCAACGTTTACTCCAGTCGGTTCGTAACGCTACAAATGTACTTGCTTCAATCTCACCATTTATTGCTTCAAATGCTAGAATATCTTCTTTCGATAAGGTGAAGTCATTATTTTCTAAAGCTTCCTTTGACTTATCGATCACCACAAGCGGTAAAACAAGTTCCTTTAATTCAAGCTCTTCAAGATAACGTTGATCCTGTACAAAATGAATTGGTGCATCAATGTGTGTGCCGTATTGTCCAGGAAAGGTAAATCGTTGTGCGAAAAAGCCATCATCATGTGTGAAAAGTGTTTTGAATTCGGCATCGTCAAATGCTGCGAAATGTGGTGAGTTTGGCCCGAATGCGTGCGTGAGGTCTACCCAATTTTTCTTTTTCAGTAACGCAATTGCCTGTTGTAATTCTGTTCCTGCTTGAACCGTTGCCATTTAATCCCCTCCAGTAGTTTTTTAAAACTTCTTTAAAGAAAAGAAAAAACCTCTTCTTAAAAATAAGAAGAGGTTAGGCACCGTATCGTCTAATATCTCTTCTTATCTTCAAGCAATCATTGCTTCTGGAATTGGCACAGTACTTAAAAAGTCTGTTGCCGAGGTATCATAGGGCCAGTCCCTCCACCTCTCTGGATAAGAAAGTTTTTTGTATGAAATTAATAATTAGAATACTCCATACGATTCTGAATGTCAACCATTAAAATTAAGAATATTACATGTAGCGTGAAAAAAATTGCAAAAGTTAGAGATTCTTGCAATCTAACTGATCAACGCTAAAATTAATAGTATAGAAGGAGCTTTGTACAATGGGGATGATATTTTGTTAGTTAATGTAAGTGAGGGTATAGAAAAGCTAGTCGTTCGTTTTCCAGGAGGAATGCAAGAGGTAAATAGCTATCTTGTCAAAGGAGAGAATGGCTATACCGTTATTGATACAGGGATTTATTCAGAGGAAGCAATTGCGACTTGGGAAGCGCTATTTGATACTGGTGTTGAAGTGAAAAAGGTTGTTTTAACACATACACATCAGGACCATATTGGTCTAGCGAGATGGTTTCAGGAGAAAAAGGGAGTTCCCGTTTACACATCGAAACTCGGGTATAAGGAAATGCTGAAACATCGTGATAAGAAGAGAATTAAAGAAAATCTTGCTGATTTGCTTCATATGCATGGTGGGCCGAATTTGCCTGGCAGAATAGGTAATGATTCCTTTATCTATGAATTTGAACCAGATGGATTCTTTGATGAAACTGATACCATCCTGTTAGGGAATCAGTGTTTTGAGGTTGTTTGGACACCGGGTCATGCTCCGGATCACTATTGCTTTTATCAAAAAGACAGGAAGCTAATGCTAATTGGCGACCATATTTTAAATAAGATTTCTCCTGTAATCGGTTTGTGGACAGGGGAGGAATTCAATCCATTAAACGATTATTTTGCATCCGTTGAGCGGATGCAGCATTATCCGACAGCATTAGCCTTACCAGGGCATGGTGAGAATATCCATCGCTTGAGTGAACGTGTACAAACATTGATTCAAGGACATGAGCGTCGGTTAAATGAGGTTGAAAGCATTGTGAAAGCAGAGACTTTGACAGCAGCCGAAGTGTGTGAAAAAATTTATGGCAGCCTAAAATTTAGTCACTTTGTTAGCCCATTTATGGCGACTTTAACAAGACTAATATACTTAGAGTCTATGGATAAGATACACCGATTTTATGATAATGAGAAAGTTTATTTTCAGCATTAACCAGTCGTAATATTTGAGTGTACGAAATCACTGGTATGTAGAAGAGAGAAAAAGAATAAGGAGGGCGGAAAGTGAATCGTGTTAACAATCCGATACTAAAACAAAATGAAACTGTCGTGCATCGAAACTCAGATCGTTTTTTGACGGCGTTCAATCGAATCGAAAAGGGCTTAAAAGCTTTGCTTATTAAGAAAGAAATGGGGTTTTCAAGAGCTGTTAAAGTCCTGGGTAAATCAAATGCGTTGATAAAACAGTTTCAAGATGACCTGCTTGAATTTGCTGAGTTACGAAATGCTATTGTACATAACAAGACGGATCTCATGTATACTATTGCAGAGCCACATGATTCCGTTGTAGAACGGATAGAAGCAATTGAAATTGAACTTTTAAAGCCTAGAAAAGTAGACCCGCTTTTTATTCGTAAGGTCGTATGCTTTCAAGAAACCGAGCCATTATCGAATGTACTAGAAGTCGTTAATAAGCAAGGGATTACGAAGTTTCCAGTATACAGTGGTAATGTGTTTCAGGGGTTAATTACGCATAAAGGAATTACAAAATGGTTTTCGAAAGGTATCGAAAATCGATTAACCTCTCTATTAGATGCAAGATTAGTAGAGGTCTTGGAATGTGAAAAAAGGGATAACTTTAGATTCATATCAAAGGAGACATCTGTATATGAAGCAAAGGAAATTTTTAAGGAGCAAATTGGAAAAGGCAATCGATTGGAAGCATTATTGATTACAAAGGAAGGAAGCTCCAGTGGAGGACTAGTTGGGATTGTTACCAATTGGGATATTATGGAGATTTGAGTATGCAATACGAAAGGGGACAGCTATGGAGTTTGTAGCAATAGACTTTGAAACTGCTAATGAAAAACGTTTTAGTCCTTGTGCGGTTGGTTTAGTAGTAGCCAATGAGCATGGCATAATAGATGAATTCTACAGCCTTATCAATCCATTAATGGAATTTAAATCATTCAATACGTATATTCATGGGATTACTGAGCATGATGTTGCTGATGCTCCTACATTTGCAGAGGTTTGGCCGACATTGCGGAATTACTTAAACGACCACCTAACAATCGCACATAATGCAAGCTTTGATATGAGTGTGATTCGCAATACACTTGATTATTACAAGCTCTCATATCCTGACATGGACTACCTTTGTACCGTAAATATCGCTAAAAAGCTTTGGCCGGAATTGGAGAACCATAAATTAAACACACTTGCGAACTATCATAACCTTCAGTTTGAACATCACCACGCACTAGAAGACGCTAGAGTCGCTGCGCAAGTGATGATTCAAGCATTACGGGATACCAAAACAAACTCTCTTGACCGTTTTTTAGAAAAGTGCAGCATGACAAATGGAAAAATTTATGACCGTGGCTATTATCCGCCAAAAATGAAACGTGTAAAAGGAAGTACAAGACTATATTTAAAGTAAATTAAAAATGCTAGAATATCTGCAATGATTGTTCTAGCATTTTTTTATGCTTACGAATAAATATACTTGAATGAGTACTGCAACTTGCTATCTTTAATTAACTGAATTAAAATAATAGATAGAATATTCAACAGGCTTGCCATCATGATACCATTGAGGGAGTGGTAGGATGAATACCAATACAAATGTACAAACTGATTTGGATAAATTGCTGCAAAGAGCAAGAAGAAACACATTAGGAGATTTATTAGCTCGTACGAGAGAAAGAACCCCGACTAAATTTGCATTCGCTTATCAAAACAAACGGTTAACCTATGAAGAGCTTGATAACATTGTTAATCAGACAGCACATGCATTTTTAGCAGATGGCATGAAAAAGGGAGATATGATTACGGTCATGTCTAAAAACAGCCTTGATTTTGTTGTAGTAAATTATGCGCTTGCACGAATTGGAGCGGTTATGATTCCAATCAACTATATGCTTAATCGAGAAGATGTGCAGTATATTGTAGAGCATGCTGATGTTAATGGTTTTATTGCTTCAGAGGAATACGCAGGCTTACTCGATCACTCTGTTGGCAAACAGAATATTAAATACCGTTATCTGATGGATATAACCCTTCCTTATAATGATGAAAATAAAGGATGGAAGCCATTATCCCAAGCACAAGAAGGGATGTCCACTCAATTAATGGATGCAGATATTCTTGATGATGATCTCGTGCAAGTTTTATATACAAGTGGAACGGAATCAAGGCCTAAAGGAGTCATGCTTACACATAAAAGCCTTATTAGTGAATACCTCAGCAGTATTGTAGATGGTAAAATGGGGACGGAAGATATCGCAATCCATGCATTGCCGTTATATCATAGTGCACAACTGCATGTTTTTTTGGGGCCGAGCGTTTACCTAGGATCTAGTGGGATTATTCTAGGATCAGCAAGCCCGGAATTAATTTTAAGGACAATTGAGGAAGAAAAAGCAACACAGCTATTTTGTCCCCCAACTGTATGGATTGGATTATTACGCCATCCAGATTTTGATAAGCGTGATTTAAGCTCCCTTGAAAAGTGCTATTACGGTGCAGCCATAATGCCAATGGAAATTTTAAAGGAGCTCTCGGTACGTTTACCAAGCGCAAAGTTTTGGAACTTTTATGGTCAGACAGAAGTTGCGCCCCTTGCCACCGCACTTCAACCAGAAGATCAGTTACGGAAGTTGGGTTCAGCAGGCAAAGCGACATTAAATGTCCAGACGAAAATTGTAGATGAAGCAGATAAGGAGGTACCGCGCGGCGAGGTGGGAGAAATTGTCCACCGTACACCGCATGCCATGAAAGGTTATCTACACGAACCAGAAAAAACGGCAGAGGCATTTCGAAACGGCTGGTTTCATAGTGGTGATCTAGGTGTAATGGATGAGGAAGGCTATATTACAATTGTAGATCGCAAAAAAGACATGATAAATACTGGTGGAGTGAATGTTTCTTCCAGAGAAATTGAGGAAATCATTTATCAGTTAGAAGGGGTTTCAGAGGTCGCTGTAATTAGTATACCGGACGCTTATTGGATTGAAGCGGTGACAGCGATTGTTGTTCCAAAAGAAGGAGCAGAAGTAACAAAAGAAAGGGTAATTCAATTTTGTACAGACAAATTGGCGAAATACAAAGTTCCGAAGTATGTTGAGATTACGGACGAACTACCGAAAAATCCTAGTGGGAAAGTGCTGAAGCGTTCCTTGAGAGATAAATATGAAGGATTGGCAGCACAATAAAGGATTAGCCAAATTGTTCGTATACAATGAAACGAATTTGAAACACTAAATCTTGGAGGTGTTTCAAATGGCAAATAAAAATGAAAATTGGAGTAAGAAACGCGTTAATTCAAGTTTGAATCCACAAGGATATTCAGAAGACATAGCTGATCAGGAGCCGAAATCACAACTGGAGCAGCGTGCAAAGAAGAAAAATACAAAGATATAAGTTAATTTACACCTTGCATAAAATGGTAAGTTCTTACCATTGAATTTTTCCGTGAGAAGATGTAATATATAAATACAAGCTACAATGTTCGTATTTAATTAAGTTTTAACCTCTAATGAATGTATAGGGAGTTTTACATCGAAATTGGAATGTCGCGCCGCCAAAGAAGCGGAAGACAGGAAGGTTTCTGCGAACACCCACTTTGCGAAGTGGTGGTTTAAAACTTTTTATTACAAAATACGGCAATTGTGGCCTGTATACATAGAATATTATAGACCGACTTCCGCAATGGTAGTCGGTCTTTTGGTTGTGTGATAAGGTTAGCTTTAACAAATTGATTAAAAATCGGTATTATTCTAAGCTGATAAAAAAGGATAAGATAGAATTACTAATAAATCGAGGTGAAAACCGATGACTTTTCATTATGAAACGATTGATCATGTTCAATTAGCTGCACCTCCTGGCAGCGAAGAAGAAGCACGTATCTTTTATGTAAAAATATTAGGTTTTAGAGAGGTAGAAAAACCGGAATTGTTGAAAGCGAATGGTGGGGTTTGGTTTCAGGCTGGGACGATAAATATCCATATTGGTATTGAAAAGCCATTTGTTCCTGCGCAGAAGGCGCATCCAGCAATCTTAGTCAAAAATATTGAAAAACTAAAAGAATATTTAAATGAAAATCAAGTGGATTTCATAGTTGATTATAAACTGCCGAGTGCAAATCGTTTTTATCTATCCGATCCGTTTGGAAATCGTATTGAATTTTTAGAGTGGGAAAAATAGAATTATTTTACATGGGGGCAACATGATTTAAAAATATCTCTAAATTGTGCGAATGGTTTTATTTTTAAATTTGACTTGTAATAAGCGACTCACATGCTATACTTATAACAATCTAGTAGTGGTGCTATTAGTAGCATTTACAAATTGAATATGTTTTTTCATATAATAACAGGAATATGGCCTGTAAGTTTCTACCGGTTTACCGTAAATAAACCGACTATGAAAAGTAACGTAACAAATTGGGAACTCTTATTTGTGTGAGTCCATTTTGTTCTATTTCGAATTCGAAAGCTCGAGGTTTGCTTTTATCATAGTTATGGTAGAAAGCAGGCTTCCGGGCTTTTTTAAATTGTTAGGAGGACAAAAAATGGATTTATTGGAGCAAAAAATAAGAGATGAAGGAAATGTATTATCCGATACAGTTTTGAAGGTGGATTCATTCTTAAACCATCAAATCGATCCCAAGCTAATGCAGGCAATTGGGGAAGAATATGCAGCTCGATTTCGTGATAGTGGGATTACAAAAATTCTAACACTCGAATCTTCTGGGATTGCACCGGCAACAATGGCAGGTCTAGCACTCGGGGTACCGGTTATCTTCGCTAGAAAGCGCAAGTCATTGACCTTGATAAATGAATTATATTCAGCACAAGTATATTCATTCACGAAAAAAGAAACAAACAAAATTTCAGTGTCTAAAGACTATATTTCAGAGAACGATGTTGTCTTAATTATCGATGATTTCCTTGCAAATGGACAGGCGGTTTCAGGTCTGCTTGAGATTGTGGAGCAGTCAGGTGCAAAGCTTGCAGGAGTTGGAATTGTCATTGAAAAAGGATTTCAAGAAGGCGGGAAGCAAATTCGCGAGCGTGGTATTCGTGTAGAGTCGTTAGCAATTATCTCGTCTCTGGAAAATGGGAAGACAACCTTTGAGAAGGAGGCAGTTCCGAAATGAAAACTGCAGCATTAGGATTTCAACACGTTCTAGCAATGTATGCTGGTGCAATATTAGTTCCGCTTATTGTCGGAGATGCTCTAGGGCTAACGTCAGAACAGCTAACATATCTTGTTGCAATTGATATTTTAATGTGTGGGGTTGCTACGATTTTACAGGTCGTTAATAACCGTTTCTTTGGAATTGGGCTGCCTGTCGTTCTTGGCTGTACATTCACAGCGGTTGGACCAATGATTGCAATCGGTGGACAATATGGCATCTCAGCTATCTATGGAGCAATTATTGTGACAGGTATTGTCGTTGTGTTAATCAGCGGATTCTTTGGTAGTCTGGTACGTTTTTTCCCACCAGTTGTGACGGGTACAGTGGTTACGATAATTGGTATCACATTAATTCCTGTCGCTATTAATAATTTGGGTGGTGGCCAAGGTGCAAGTGACTTTGGATCGATTGCCAATATTTCTTTAGGTTTTGGAACGTTATTATTTATTATTTTATTGTATCGTTTTGCGACTGGTTTTTTAAGATCAATTTCTATTCTTATTGGTCTAATTGTCGGTACAGCTGTTGCTATGTTTATGGGAAAAGTAAATTTTTCAGCAGTAGCGGAAGCTTCCTATTTCCACATGGTAGAACCGTTTTACTTTGGCACACCGACATTTGAATGGTCTGCAATTTTAACGATGATTCTAGTTGCTATTGTATCTCTAGTTGAATCGACTGGTGTTTATTTTGCATTAGGAGATATTACTGAAAGAAAGCTAACGGAAAAAGATCTTTCAAAAGGATATCGCGCAGAAGGAATTGCTATCTTCCTCGGTGGAGTTTTTAACGCATTTCAATATACCGCCTTTTCTCAAAACGTTGGGCTGATTCAAATGACTGGTGTAAAAACGAGAAAAGTCATCTTTGTTGCCGGAGGTATGTTAATTGCTTTAGGGTTTGTGCCTAAAATTGCAGCATTGACAACGATAATTCCAACTGCAGTCTTAGGTGGGGCAATGGTAGCGATGTTCGGAATGGTTATTTCCCAGGGCATAAAAATGCTAAGCAGTGTTATATCGGATTCTCCGGAAAATTCAATGATTATTGCTTGTTCAGTTGGAATGGGGCTTGGTGTTACAGTTGTTCCGGAATTGTTCGCTCAATTACCATCTAGTATTCAAATTTTAACGAGTAACGGAATTGTTGCTGGTAGTGTAACAGCAATCGCACTAAATATTGTATTCCATATGCTGCCAACAAGAAAAACACATACCGTTTTAAAAGAACAAAAAGCTTCGTAAAATACATGTGCTTAATCCATGTTGCATTATTATACAAAACGCATAGATACTAAAGTCTATGCGTTTTGTTATTGAATCATTTTTTATATAAACTGTGGATTAGTGTATTTAAATGGATTGTGCGTCTACCCGCTCCGGAAATATACTTCGCTTTCCGTGGGGAGCTGGTGAGCCTCCTTGTGCTGTCGCACTGCGTAGTCTCACCGATGCTCTTCTTCCCACAGGAGTCTACGTATATTTCCTCCGCTAGTATATGCTCACCAATTATTACTTGTGGAATTAATAAAAACGATATCGATGCGATCCCGGACGGCGATTGTTCCACAGATTAAGCAAATAATCACTAGTTTGGAGTTTCTTTCAACTACGAAGAAATTACTATTTTGAAATAAACCAATGTACAGTAAGAGAGCGCGACTTTAATTGATAAATGAATATTTGGAAAACCGCCCCTGTTCGCACCCCTAAGTTTCAATAATAGACATTGTCCTCATACTCCCATATAATTCATTATAAACGATAGAAAATGATTCGAGATACGAAGTAAGGGGAGTGTGGCGTCTGAAGAATAATAACATCGAAAATATAGACAAGCTGAATAAATTTCCTATTGTTGCTATACTAATAACCGGAGCGTTTTTGGCAATTTTAAATCAAACATTATTGGCGACGGCGATTCCCCATATTATGCATGATTTGAATTTAACAGAGAACACCGCACAGTGGCTGACAACGATATTTATGCTAGTGAATGGAATTATGATTCCAATCACAGCTTTTTTAATTGAAACATTTACAACTCGCAGGCTATTTTTAACCGCAATGATCACATTTGCCGTGGGGACATTGATATGCGCCATTGCTCCAACCTTCATGCTCTTAATGATAGGGCGTATCATACAGGCTGCCGGTGCTGGTATTATGATGCCTTTGATGATGACAATATTTCTGCTAATCTTTCCAATTGAAAAACGTGGTACAGCGATGGGGACAGTAGGACTGGTAATTGGATTTGCACCTGCACTTGGACCAGTAATTTCAGGTTGGTTGGTCGAGCATTATCCATGGCGTGCTTTATTCTATTTGGTGCTGCCCCTTTCGGTTATAAATATCGTAATCGCATATTTTGTTATGAAAAATGTAACGAAACGAACCTTCCCAAAAGTAGATATCCTTTCTATTATTCTATCAACCTTAGGTTTTGGAGGATTACTTTATGGTTTTAGTAGTGCTGGGAGCTATGGTTGGACGAGTATAGCAGTTGTTAGTAGTCTTGTCATTGGAACTATTACACTTACTGGTTTTATTCTGCGACAATTCAAGCTGAAGCAACCTATTCTTGAGTTCCGGATTTTTAAAAATAAAATTTTTACATTGACAACCATTATCGGAATGATTGCTTTTATTGGACTGATTGCATCGGAGACGATTTTGCCAATCTACATGCAAAACATGGCTGGATTTTCAGCCTTGGAATCAGGGCTTATGATATTGCCTGGAGCTTTATTAATGGGATTTATGTCGCCGATTAATGGGAGGATTTTTGATAAAGTTGGTGCGAGGTATCTGCTGATTATTGGTTTAACCTTGTTAACCGTTACATCTTTTTTATATACAAGGTTAACTGAAGAAACGACGTTATCTTATCTCACGGTTGTGTTTGCAATACGAATGCTGGGAATATCGATGATAATGATGCCTGCGACAACGGCTGGGCTCAACCAATTACCGACTCGTCTGATTCCGCATGGCTCAGCAATGACGAATACGATGAGACAGGTAGCAGCGTCAGTAGGGACTGCAATTTTAGTGACAATCATGACTGCTTCTGCCCTTCGTACAGGAGAAAAGGCACTCCCAATGGAAATGATTCACGGTGTGAATGTTTCCTTTTATGTTGCGACTGTATTATCATTAGTCGCTCTAATACTATCCTTTTTCATCAAAGGGACAAGCCCTTCTAAAGATAGTAAAAGAATATCTGCATAGTAACAAATCTGGCATTCGTCTAAGGGTTTTGACGAATGCCAGATTTTTTAATAACTACAAGACTTTTGCGATTTCCAAGCGCAGAGACGATACTGTGCAGGATCATTCCAATGATTACAAACCCCATTCCTATAAAAGAAACAATACTTGGTAATGGGGCACTTAGAATAATGATTTCACCAATTAGTGCAAAGACAACCTCACCTGATTGAGTAGCTTCAACTCCAGCCATTTTTTGATTATCCTGCTGAACTATTTCCGTAGCGTAGAAAAATAAAGCAGTCGCAATAATTCCAGAAGATATCGCTACAACAAATGTTTGGATTATCTGACTTGAATTTGGTAATCCATGTGCTGTAAATCCATAAATCGAAAGAACAATCCAAAAAGGCAAGGAAGCGAGTGTCATACCGAGTATTCGCTGAAAGGTGTTTAATTCTCCGTTTACAACTTGCATCATTTTACGGTTGCCTAGTGGGTATGCAAATGCCGAAATGATTAAGGGAATAACGCAAAGCAAAACACTTATCAAAGGTACAGAAGAAGCATGTTCGAATTGCATAATGAATACCCCAGCCAAAATAATAAGGGATATAAAAATACTCTGAATCGGGATTTTTTGCTTTATTTTGTTGTTTAAAAATGGCACAAGTAAAGAACCAGCAATTATCGTCAGCTGAAATGTCGCTGCTACAAGCCAGCCGGGACCATAAATAGTTGCAAAAGTAAGGGGAGCATAAAATAATCCGAAGCCGACAGTACTCCACATAAACCAAGGAACGGGCCTAGCTATCATATGTTTGATTACAGGCTTGATATTTCGTTGATACCCTACAATTAAAATTAGAATAGGCAGCATAAAGAAAAATCGAAGCGTAGCACTCCAAACCCAGCTGCCGCCATCTAACTCCATGGAACGATTAAGTATAAAGGTAACGGAAAAAAACAATGCAGCCAAAATCCCAATTAAAATTGCTTTCAACCAAATCACTCCAATTAATAAACAATAATTACAATAATCATATCAGACATCAATTTAATTTGAATAACTTTTTTAAATTTTTTTAAATTTAATGTGTGACTAGGTAAAAAGTATTGAAATTGCAGGTTTTTTTGAAGCTTATGTCGAATTGTATACATATAGAAAGAAACGGGAGTGTGTCTGATGGAAACTTTACCAACTTGGTTTTGGGTGTGCTATTATATCTTTTTAATCCTAACATTAATTAGTGGCGTTATAAACTGGGTAAGGCAAGTATATAGTCCGTTAGCTGCCATAACAATCATATTCTCGCTCCTTGCTCCCCTTGTTGGATTTGTATACAGTATCGGAAGGTCAGAGGGACTGAACGAAATTCAATATGTACTGGAACAGTTTAAAACAAGAGATACGTTGTCTGTGTTCATTATTTTAGTACATGTTTATTTCGTCGTTTGGTGGTTTTTATTTTTGGATACTTGGAAATGGATAAAGAAGGTTCCATTTAATAAAATATTGGAAGGTAAAGCTGTCATAATGGAAAAAATGAAAAAAAGAAGTAAACAAATGAAAACAACAACGAATCATGAAGAAATAGAAAAGAAATGATCTACTGAGATTTCTAAAATGTGCAGTAGATTATAGAAGTAGGTTATACTTGGTATAATGATACTGGAGTGGGTGTAATGACAAAAAGACTGAATTCTTTTCCGCCGATAATACCAAAGGAGCCTAAAGTTCTTATTCTTGGTTCCATGCCGGGGAAAATTTCATTAGAAAAAGGCGAATACTACGGAAATGCCCGAAACCACTTTTGGCCAATTCTATTTAAATTGTTTAAGGTTGAACCTATAGAGGAATATGAAAAAAAAGTAGCATTCGTAAAAGAACGGGGAATTGCATTATGGGATTCGATTGGTTCCTGTTATCGAGAAGGAAGCTTGGATTCGAATATAATGGATGAGAATCCAAATGATATTACTGGGCTGTTAGACAAGTATCCAACGATACGTTTAATTGCATGTAATGGAACCAAGTCATATAATACATTTAAGAAAAATTTTAATTCAGAAGATCTTGGAGCGATTCGTATTATAAAATTACCGTCCACGAGCCCTATCCCGGGAAGGTATACGAAATCGTTTGAAGGAAAAGTAGTGTCTTGGAGTGAAATTTTAAATCATATCTAAGTACACTTCGTAATAAGATTGATAATGGGTCTTAAAGAGAAGTTTAGGTGAATCGAGTCGTAAGGGGGGACTTACGACTCGGACGGTTTCTTACAAGGTAGAGGTGGCCCTGACTAGGGTACGAAAAAAAGCAATTATCCTGAGCGATTGAATCGTCAGGATGATTACTTTTTTTCATGGCTGTTCACAATTAACAAGACGAGCGTAGCAAATGCGAACATTAACTCAAGCACTTTGTCAATTGGTATCACAGGCTTCAACCCCTTTCGTTAGGGTTTAAGCCACCATGTAAAAAAGTTGAACTTTTTTACTGCTTCTGCCTAAGCATACTCTGCAAGACCTATCTATTAGATTATACTATACAAATATTATAAAAAGTTTAAATTATTTAAAAATGATAACAATTTCCTAGAAATTAACAGCTATTTATGAGTACATAGTAGAAGTGAATGTTTATCATCTAGGTCTTGTTAAGGACAATATAAGGCAATTGGAATAAGCTTTCAATGGTTGTTTTTTTATAATCGCTTGATTTATTAAAAAATTATCCGTATAATGAATTTAATTTCGTAATAAATTAAAAAACGTTGATGGGGAAAAGTAAGATTTCCATTTTTTCAAAGAGAGCTCCAGCAGCTGAGAAGGAGCAAAAAAAGAAATCTGAACAATGGCCTCGGAGTTTCGTAGCTGAAACGATTGTTATAGAAGTAGGTTCCGGCGAGATTTGGTACTCGTTATCCATACCACAGTATAAAGAGCGGTTTAGCTTTTCGTACTTGATGAGGCTGTATGTGTGAGCATACGGTGAAGTAAGGTGGTACCACGTTCATTCAACCACGTCCTTACCGTTTATTCGGTAATGACGTGGTTTTTTAATGCGCAAATAGGAAAGTATAATGCACTTAGGAACTCGCTTAAAAGCTTGCAATCCAAAATATAAGGAATTCTAAGAAAGCAACGAACTTTTTCCAAGAATCCCTTTAACGAATGACAAGTTTTCTATTAAAAAAGTGAATAATTAAGCGTATAAACGATAAAATGGAGGGTCAGAGAATGAGCAAAAATTTAGTGTTGCAAACAGATTTTGGAGTAAGTGACGGGGCAGTAAGTGCAATGAATGGAGTAGCTATATCCGTTGATCCAGCTATTCGTATTTTTGATCTGACACATGATATTCCGCAATACAATATATGGGAAGCATCCTATCGTTTGTACCAAACGATTAGTTATTGGCCAAAGGAGACTGTGTTTATTTCCGTTGTCGATCCAGGAGTCGGAACAGATCGGATGAGTGTTGTTGTAAAAACGAAGGAAGGTCAATATATTGTAACCCCGAATAATGGAACCCTAACCCATATAAAACATAGCATTGGAATCTCAGAAGCACGAGTAATTGATGAAAAAATAAACCGGCTCCCGAACTCTGGAGAATCCTATACGTTCCATGGGCGAGATGTATATGCATATACTGGAGCAAGGCTCGCTGCAGGTGTTATTTCCTTTGAAGAGGTTGGTCCGAGTGTTGCTGCCCACGAAATAATTGAATTACCAAGGACAAAAGCTAGAATTAAGGATGATACAATTAAAGGAAATATTGATATTCTTGATGTTCGTTTTGGTAACCTATGGACGAATATTAATCGTGAACTTTTTATCGAAGCAGGAATTCAATATGGTGATACATTAGAAGTATCCATTCAAAACAATACACGACATATATATAAAAATATGATGCGATTTGGGCGTTCGTTTGCAGATAGTCGATTAGGCGAGCCGATTGTGTTTGTGAATTCATTAGATAAATTAGGGGTAGCTATTAATCAAGGTTCCTTCGCTAAAGCGTACCATATTGAGACCGGCGCAAATTGGATGATTAGCTTTCGTAAAGTTTAAACTACAAGTTGTTTGTGAATTTTCAAATGAATGTTTTTCTGATATGTTGTAAAAGAAAAAGGAGATGTTAAACGTTGACTAAAAATCTATCATTACAGGAACAATTGCTTGAGCAATATGATAAAAGCTATGAAGGACATGGAATATCGGGTGAACGAATCGCTCATCGTTTAAGTGAACTGTCAAAAATTGGCCTAACCGCCGATAATGGTTCCAACCGCCCAGGTTTTTCTTTAGCAGAAAAGCAAGCGAAGGAATTAATCAAAACATGGATGCTAAAGGCTGGACTTTCAGTTTCGGAGGATGGAGCTGGAAATGTGTTTGGCAGATTAACTGGTGAGGAAGATCATCTGCCGGCTATCATGAGTGGATCTCATGTTGATAGTGTTCCAAATGGTGGTCATTTTGATGGACCGCTTGGTGTTTTAGCTGCGCTTGAAGTGGTAGAAGCTTGGAAGGAAATTGACTATCGCCCAAGAAAGCCATTTGAGGTTGCTATTTTTACAGATGAAGAAGGCTCCCGATTTAACAATGGATTAAATGGTAGTGAAGCATTGATTGGGAAAGCGAATGTAGAGGAGAAAATAGAACTGCAGGATGAAGAAGGAAGAAGCTTTGCAGAGGTTTTACAGGATGTAGGATTATCTGTTCAAGGTTATGCAGAAGCGGGTCGGCAATTAGATGAAATCGAGTTGTTTGTGGAAGTACATATAGAACAAGGAAAACGATTAGAAAAGGAAGAGCTTCCATGTGGAATTGTTACAGGGATTGCGGGCCCATGCTGGCTTGAATTTACGTTTGATGGAGATGCAGGGCATGCAGGCAATACACCAATGGATGACCGGAGGGATGCGTTAGTTGCTGCAAGTGAATTTGTGATGAAAGTCAATAAATTGCCAAGACAAATAAATGATTCTGCAGTGGCTACCATAGGTAAACTACTGGTTGAACCAAACGGGGTAAATGTTATTCCTGGAAAAGTAACCCTCTATGTTGACATTCGGGATATATACAAAGAAACACGTGATGAGCTAGTAAATTGTGTTCTATCACTAAGTAAGGAAATTGCAGATACGTATCATATTCAAGTGAACCATGAAGAAAAAGTCCGTGTTCATCCGGTTCCGATTGCAGAAGATATTCAACAAGTTTTAGAACAAGCGTTATTGGAGCATGGAATTTCACCCTATAAATTACCAAGTGGGGCAGGTCATGATGCAATGATCCTAGGCGAAAAAATACCTGTAGCCATGATTTTTACACAAAGTAAAAATGGAATTAGTCATAATCCTGCTGAATGGTCGTCTTTAAGTGACTGTGTACAAACAGTTCAAGTGCTCAAAACATTTGTGGAAAGCTTGCAGCATGACAGAAGGTAGACTTGCTTAATGGACATTTTTTGGCTGCGTTTTGTACTGTTTGGCCTGATATGGATTATGATGATTTTGTTCGATAGTATTAATACTGCATATAGTATAGGACTCTTTGCCTTAGCACTTGCATTATACTTTTTGATGTCTCTTCATAAAGGATTGTTTTTCTTATTTATCTGTCTCTCTTTTATAATTGGAATACATAGCTTTCTTTATGTCGATACGGTGATGCTCACGATTGTATTGTACGGTTATTGTTTAGCAGATGCAGCGGTTCGTTTAAAGCGAAGGGAATTGATCTTGTATCTATTATTTACGATTGTCGTATCGGCCATCCCCATTTTTAAGCTTGATATGTTTGATGTGCGCTTTGCGCTCGTATATCTCCTATTCTCCATGCTGCTGTTTTTATTAAATCGCCTTATTTTGGAGCGGAATGAGCAATGGGAAATTTATGATCAGTTATTGGGAGAATATCGTAAATTGAAACGTATGAACCTGAAGGCAGAAGGCCATGCACGGCTAGAGGAACGGACTAAAATTGCCCGAGATATTCATGACTCTGTTGGACACCGGTTAACGGCTCTAATTATGAAATTAGAAATGCTCACTATTGAAAAAAAGGATAATAGCTTTAGCGAGCTTAAACAGATGGCGAAGGAAAGTCTAGACGAAACAAGGCATGCTGTTAAAGCATTAAAATCAGAAGAAAACGAAGGGATTGCAACCGTTGTTCATCTAATTCGAAAATTAGAGGCAGAAAGCCATATTCTAGTTCAATTTACAATGAAGCAAGGGGTATTATCGATCCCGCTTTCGAATGAAAAAAGTGTCGTTCTATACCGTGTTATCCAAGAAGCTTTAACGAATGCAATGAGACATGCCCAGTCAAGAGAAGTAAAAATTACGCTCGGAAAAACAGCAACAGAAGATATATCATTTGAAATTAGGAATGCTGTCTTTGAGCCAAAACCATTTCAGTTTGGATTTGGACTTTCAAGTATGAAAAATCGAGTGGAAGAAGTTGGGGGAAAGCTAACAGTATATCAAACGGAAAAGCATTTTATCGTATCGGGTATGATCCCAGGTTAGGAGGGGTATGATGTGGAATATTTTATTAGTTGAGGACCAGACGATTGTTCGTCAAGGGTTAAAGGTTATTTTAGAACAAGACGAAAGGTTCAACGTATCACATCAAGCAGAAAATGGACAGCAGGCAGTAAGAATAATGGAAAAGCATTTAATCGATTTTATTTTGATGGATGTGCGGATGCCTGTCATGAATGGAATTGAAGCAACGCGAATTATAAAAAAACGTTGGCCAGATGTGAAGATTTTAATTTTAACAACGTTTAATGATGATGAATATGCGGTGCAAGCCCTAAGAGAAGGAGCAAATGGTTTTTTATTAAAAACCTCTGAACCTGCAAAATTAATCGATGCTGTACACAGCTGTATGAGTGGTGGATTAACGATTCATGATGAAGTGGCAGCAAAGGTAATGCCGCGGCTATTGCAGACAAGTGAAAAACCGAAGCTTGATATTAATTTTTCAGAGAGAGAACTTGCGATAACAAAACTCGTCGGTGAAGGTAGAACAAATAAGGAAATTGCGGATGTTTTATATCTTTCGATTGGTACAGTTAAAAACCATTTGACCTTGATTTTACAGAAAGCAGGTTTACGGGACCGAACCCAACTTGCGATTTATGCGGTAACACATGGGATTACGGATTAATAGAAATAGAGAGCCTAAAATAGTGTCATGAGATTGTTATAACTCTCCTGACTTGTTAGCTATCATCTACTTTATAATTTAGGGTAGGGCGAACGAGAAAGGTGGGGTTATGGATGCTTGATATTATTCTGGATGAATTTCATTTTTCTACGTTGTGGAATGGTGGAATCTTTTTATTTACAATGTTTGCAGCAATTATTTATTTTTTTCTTTTGCCTACTTCAAAGAAACATAGATGGTGGAAGTCGCTTGCTTTTGTAGTAGGACTAATTGTTATTTTTATTGCTAGTGCTAGTCCATTAAATGTTACGGGTAGAATTAAGTTTAGCACGCATAGCTTGCAGTTGGTTTTATTACTGCTTATTGCTCCACCGCTTCTCATTGCAGGATTTAAAACGGAAATATTAAAGCGGATGAAATCAATTGGAGGCATTAAGAAAGTAATTGTAATGCTTACGCAGCCTATTGTAGCTACAGTTTTATTTCAAGTCGTTTTTTACAGTTATCACATTCCATTCATTTTTAATTTCGCAAGACTTGATCTTTATTTAAATTATTTCTTTTTACTTGCACTTTTTCTTTCAGCTGTATTGCTCTGGATTCCGCTTCTTTCATCAAATCAGTTGTCCCGTGGACAAAAGTGGAAGTATTCATTCGTGAATATCGTATTGCTAGCCCCATTTAGTATGATTTTATTCTTTGCAAAGACTGGACTGTATGCGATTTATTCGGATATTAACTTGTTCATGTCTGCACTTGCTCTTTGCTTACCTGATTTAACAGATGTTCCTCCTGAATTCTTTACCTCACTTCTGCCTTTTGATCCAGTTCATGAGCAATGGCTTGGAGCATTATATTTCTTTGGTGGCATTTTGATCAGCTTTACGATTGTTACTTTTCTGTCAACTAAAAGGATTTAATGAAGGGATCCGCTTAAGAACGCTTAAGTGGATCTCTTTTTTTATGCGTAACAACATACGATGCCCCCTGCGTAATACGGATACTCTGAAAAATGATAGTTCAAGCGTGTGCCTTGTGTTTCAGTAATGGGTATTGCACTAATCATATTTATCGCAATAATGATAAATCTCGTATTACCCTAAACAATAAGTCCGAAATTAAAAGGCAAACCGAGAGAAAGGCTGTCTCGGTCGAATAAAACGGAAAAACAAGCAGAATCAACCGAGAGAATGTTTATCACGGTCTATATAAAAAGAACTCGAGAAGAAACCGACCGAGAAGGAGGCCAAACTAGAAGTTTCTCGTTACCAGTTAGCAAGTACCATCCATAATTGCATATTACAGCGCGTTTCTCACAACCACGAATGAACCCGATATTTAAAGAGTGACTTAAGTCATTTTATTATTTTCCTATTTCATGACCTCAGACAGTATATTCCCTCCCATAAATTTCGTAAACTAAATTTATGGGAGGGATTTGCATGCTGGAATTAGTGGATTTGTCGAAGAAATTTAAACAAATGGATGCTGTGAAAAATTTAAATATGTTTATTGAAAAGGGAGAGATTGTTGGGTTGCTTGGGCCGAATGGTGCAGGGAAATCAACAGCCATTTCCATGTTGTCTTCCTTAGTTGAACCGACAAATGGTGATGTTCGTTTTCATAATAAAAGTATAATAAAGCATCCTGCACCACTCCGAAAAGTAATTGGAGTAGTACCGCAGGAAATCGCGTTGTATGAAGATTTAACGGCAGAAGAAAATATGCAATTTTTCGGAAGGATCTACCGCCTTAGAGGTGTGCAGTTAAAAAATAAAACAGATGAGGTGCTTGAGCAAATCGGGCTAACCGATCGCCGAAAAGATATTGTAAAAACATTTTCAGGCGGAATGAAACGAAGGTTGAACATTGGTGTAGCGATGTTGCATGATCCGGAAATAATTATTATGGATGAGCCGACCGTTGGGATTGATCCGCAGTCTCGAAACTATATTCTAGAAACGGTAAAAAGATTGAATGAAGAAAAGCAGATGACCGTTTTATATACAAGCCATTATATGGAAGAAGTAGAGTTTCTCTGTGATCGAATTTACATTATGGATCAAGGAAATCTTATCGCTTCAGGGACAAAAGATGAGATTAAGCGAATTCTCTCTGCAGAAAAGACGATATCTATTAAAGCGGACCGTTGGAATGATGCGTTTATTGAAGAACTAAAGCAGAATCCAACGATAAATCGTGTAACTATGGGAGAAAAGGAAATAACCATTATTGTCCCAAGAGAAGTCAACCTATTTTCTAAGATTATTCGAATGGCAGAGAATGCGGAGCTTGAGTTGAATTCTGTCGATGTACAGACACCAACACTTGAAGACGTGTTTCTACATCTTACTGGAAGAGCTTTGCGAGATTAGGAGCTGGGATAAATGATAAGTCAAATTGTTAAAAAACAAGCGTTATTATTATGGAGAAACCCTGTTCAAATCCTCCTGTTGGTTGGGCTGCCAATCATCTTAATTGCTATTCTAAGTACAGCGCTTGGCAGCATGATGATGAGTGGGGGAGCATCGAATATTAATATGAAAATAGCATTTGTGGAGCATGGAGATGAGGATGAAGAAATTCAGCGGTTTCTAGGGGATTTGGAAAATAGAGGAGTGCCTCCAAAAGTTGTTGAAGAAATCGAAGCTGGAATCGAGCAGCTCTCACCTGTACAAATTTTAAAGGACTCGGTTTTGGGAAGTGGAGAGGTGAGTGAGTTTATTGAAATTCATGAAGTGAAGCCTTCAGCACTAACTGATATATGGAATGATAATTCTTATACGTCTGTTATAGAAGTCCCAGAGAACTTCACCTATGAATCGTTAGAATACATGGTCCTCGATAATAAATCTCAGGCGGTACTTGAAATTTCACAAAATGATGATCATCAAATTGGTCCAATGATTGTAAATGACATCGTAGAACAATTTCAAGAGCAGCTCACATTGGGCACGTTTTTACAAAAAAATGGAATTGACCAACAAGCTATTCAATTGGAGGAAGGAATGTTAACTGGTGAGGTTCTAACATTGAATCAGAAAAAACCAATCGGATCGCAGGAATATTATGCAGTTGGTATGACGGTGATGAACGTGCTCTTTATAGCGTCAACAATTGGAACGATTGCCTTTATGGAAAAAAAGATCCATGTATTTGATCGGATCATTTTAGGGAATATCTCGCGGTGGGAATATTTTATAGGTGTATTAATTTCTGGTACATTATTCAGTTTTATCCATTTGCTGATTGTCTACGGATTTTCTTGGGTTGTCTATGGTGTCAGGTGGCCAGACCTGCTTTCCTTTTTTACGGTAACCGCGTCTCTTGCAATTGCAGTAGGTGGTATCGCGGTATTGCTTACGGCAATTAGCTATCGATTTAATTCAGAAGCGATCACGAATTTCTTCGCTGGTATCGTTGTAACTATGATGGCGGTATTAGGCGGAAGCTTCTTTCCAATTGGGGATTCGTCTGCCTTTTTTCGATCACTAGGGAACTTAACACCAAACGGTGCTGGAATGTCTTCCTACTTAATGATTTTACGAGGTGATGGGCTTTCTGAAATAAGTCATCATATCCTATTTCTCGTTTTGTTTGCAATCACATCGATTATCATCGCTGCAATTAGTTTTCCTAAAAGGGGGGCATCCGTATGATTGGAATCCTGCAAGCAAAATTTAAGATGTTTTTAAGAAATCCTTGGACGTTTGTGCTTTTTACCGGAATGTCAATTGGCTTCGCACTTATATTGGGCGGCAGTGGTCTGTCAACCATACGTGTTCCAATCTATGCGGAGGATGAAGCGATGCAGCAGTCATTCATTAGTGAAAAGCTGGAGGAGTCAGATGCATTCATATTTTCTTGGATGACAGAGGAGGAATTAAAAGACGAAATCTCAAATGGCAGAGCGGAGATGGGTGTTATTCTTTTAGAGGATGACTACCGCTTTATCGTTGGGGTGGATTCTCCTAATCGTTCAATGCTAGAACAAACGGTTAGAGCTGCGTATGTAGAGATGCTGCAACAGGAAAATATTTTAGCAGCTGCTGATGCAGATAAAGAAGTCGTTTTAGAAAACTTACAAAAAACAATGGCTTCGCCTGTATTCGAAATTCATCAAAGCAGCTTCAGAAACTCCGATGCATTTGTCTATGATAATACGTTTCATAGGTTATTTGGATTTACTTTGTTTTTCGTCATTTATACAATTTCCTACAATGTACTGCCTATATTAGTTGAGAAGAAAGACGGCTTATGGGATAGAATGATCTTATCGCCAGTAAAGAAATGGGAAATGTACGTTGCCAATTTAATTTATAGTTTTTTTGAAGGCTATTTACAAGTCCTCATTATCTTTCTCATTTTCCGCTATTGGGTAGGAGTTGACTTCCATGGCAGGTTTTTAGAAACGTTGCTCGTTCTTATTCCGTATGTGTTTTCAATTGTTGCATTATCGATTTTCATAACGGCATTGGTGAAAAACGCACAGCAATTTAACGCAATCATTCCAATTATCTCCGTGAGTATGGCGATGATTGGTGGTGCTTATTGGCCAATTGAAATTGTCGAATCTGAGTTTCTGCTTGCATTATCGAAAATTAATCCGCTCACTTACGGTATGGAAATTTTAAATGGAATTGCTGTTTATGGTTATCCTTTAGAGCAAGTATTGTTTCCAATCAGTATTTTACTTTTAATGGGAGTTGTCCTGATGGGAGTGGGGATTCACTTGATGGAAAGGCGTCATGTTTAGTTGGATAGGAAGCAGGAAGTTTGTCGCATGCAAGGTTGAAATTGTTTTCAGTCTATAGTCTCTAATACCCCTCAAATTTTGAGAACAATTACGAATAATATAGTATGAACTGTAATAAGAATAAATAGTTAGATTCCGAGTATTATGTGCTCGGAATCTAATTCATGTACTTCTATAAGAGGTTGTTCAATAAAAATAGTACGGGGGATAAAGATGACATTAGAGAAGCAACTAATTAATAAGTGCTATTATAAAACACTTACGGAGGGCAGTGAAAATGAGCATCCAATAAAGGTTTTGGGAGAATTGTCTATTCTTGAGCAACAGAAGGAAGTGAACGATTTATCCTATATCCGCTTTGCTCAGGGAGAGGTATATTTTCAAAATAAAGATTACGAAACAGCGATTTTTAAATGGGGAAATATTCATAATGAGCTAATGCCATGGGCGCAGAAAAATATTGCGGATGCAAATTTCGAACTGGATTTTCTTGAAATTGCGGAGGAATATTATAAACTTGTTGAAACCGATTCGGATGATTTAAAAGTGGAAGTGCTCTTGCAACTATTTTCATTATACATACAACGTGACAAACTTGAAATGGCAGCTGATTCAATAAAGAACGCAGTTGAATTAAACCCGGATTACCCGAATGTAACCGATATGGCGCGTACATTCTTTGAGGAACAAAAAGACTTTGCGAGCGGAGTTGAGTTAGCTGTAGCTGAAGCGATCCGAACAGAGTCTCTATTTTGGTTTGAGGTTTTGGAGGAGTATGTGAAAGATGGGCATACAACAGCAATAGCACCAGCGTATTTTCGGGAATTATTAATGACCTTGTATTTGGTCAATCAAGTGCGTTTCGAAAGTCTCGTTGCAGCGCTTTGGGACAGTTACAAACAGAATGATTTGTATTTCCAATGGCTGAAGGAAATTAACTATCTTCTGTTAGATATAAATCCAAGACGATCCTTGAATTGGCAAGAGCTTTCGAAGCAATATAAAGAAGCGTATCTGGAATTAATGAATGGTACTTATTTAATAAAGGAATTGTCTGATTATATACCTTTCCACTTAACCAATTGGATGAAAATAGCTACTGGTTCTGATATACTGGCAGCTTCATCGGCTGTGTTAGCATGGAATGAGCTGTTTCCTTTATTGATGGAGGATTCGGTAGTAAGTGAGGCTGAAGGCTTGGTAAGCCAGTCTTATAATAGCAAGCGTATGGGTGATATATTCCTTATTTTCGAATCCATTCGGAAGTGGGCGAATGGTAAGGACTTATCCATAGGAGAACGTGCAGAATCGATAATAGATGAGCTGCTTGATTCAAATAACTTTCACCTACTGGTTACAGGTAACGATGCATCCGGAAAAGCATCCATTGTAAATGGATTGCTTGGCAAGGAGATGACTGTAGCTTCCATCACCTCCACTGTCTTATTTAAACATGACGATCAAGAAGAAATTCATGTCATTACAGACCAAGAAGGAAAAAGAAAACTTGAGCTAGATGATTTCATGCAGATTGCAGAGAATGAACAGACACATATTCGCTGTAAAATGCCAATACCGTTATTGGATAAAAATAAACTTGCTTTAATTGATACACCGGTACTTGCCGATCAAAGAAAATCAAAAAAGGATGTAATTCCCTATCTTTATTTAGCGGATAGTCTATTGTTTGTTTTAAATAGCGATTCCATTTTGACTTATAATGAAATAGAGACGGTCGTCAAAATTAGGGAGCGTGTACCAGAGCTGCCGATTCATTTTCTCTTGCATAACATGGAGCAAAGCACGAACAAACTGGAGTCAGTGGAATGGATGGAGAAAACAACATCCTGGCTTCATACGTATTTTCCAAATGCTAAGATCCTCTCCTTCTCGCAATTTGAAGAGCATAGTAGCCAATTAGAAGCATTTATTCAATCCATTATGAATGGCTACAGCTTGGATGAGGGAAGCGAACGTAAAATTCTTTATTATAGTAAGCAATTGATTAAATTGCTGCCTAAAAAACGACTAGAATTGGAAAATAGCATTATAAATACAATAAAATGGAATGAAGAGATGATCACGAAGCTAGATGGTGCAGTTAATCAATTACGTGATACGGAAGAGGAAAAAACGCAGATTATTAAAAGAGATTATACTAAGATAGTGAATAAAGCAAGACAGGATTTGATGACAAGCATCCCTGATTTGCTGAAAGATTGCGCAGAATTAATTAAGGAAGACACAAATCTTGAAAATATACATGTGAAGCTAAATGATGAAATGAATAACCGGATTAATAAACATATTGATGAAACAGTCTTGCCTAAGTTACATGAAGAAATTCAAATATGGATTGCGAGTAGTGAAGGAGAATTCAGTGACTGTTGGGCATTATTAAATGAAACGAGCGTGAGTTTTAATCAGTTATATGAGGAAGAAAAGCTAAGTTTGGCCTGTGATTTTAAAGTGTTAGATGATTGGCGCCGTGATTTGGATCGCATGACGATGCGTAATGTACAATTGGAAAAGTTCGATATCATTAAAGGTTCTGCCTCATCGCAGTTATTTATGAAAAGTGCAGGAAAATTACTCGGCGCCATTTCACAAAATAAAGGAACGCTGCAAAATAAGTTTAAACAAAGCATTAAAAATAAGGATTACACAAAAGATGCACAATCAATTACAAATACGTTCATGCAGCAATTCGAGTTTTTTGGAAAAACACTGGAACGAGATATTACGATATTTTTCACAAACCCTTTTGACGAGCTGAATAGAGCGATAGAAGAAAACCAACAGGAGATTAAAGCTAATGAGGAGTCGCTTCATGATATGCGAAAAAATCCCGAGGTATATACCGATCCGCTTACACTATTTGAATTAAATATTCGTCAATATGAATGGATGAATCATTCGGATGAAAAAGTAGTTGAATATCGTTAAGCTTTTTATGCATTAAACATAACGCATGGGATTTCCAATGTTGGATATCTTATGCGTTATTTTGCCTATTCATAGTGTTGCAGCTCATGAAACAGGCTATTATCAATCTGGATATTTACAAACTATAAGACGCAAAACCGAAGGTGTACCAATATATGGTTATTCCATTACGAGAATTTTCTAGTATAATAGTCTTATAGTGCCTATTCAAAAAGGAGGATATATATTACAAAGTGAATTTCCATCCTTGTTTTGAACTTGTATATAGATAGAATCGAAAGGAGCGTTCGTGTGAAGTGGAAGAAACATTGGAAGAAAATTGTAACAGGAATCATTGTGATTCTGTTGATTATAGATGCTCTGGCAGGTTTATTCTTTTATAATCTGGCCATTGAACGAAATGTAAAAGATTTTTTAAATGGCAATGCGGACTTGGAAGTTTCTGCGGATACGATGGATGTTTTGCTTGCTGGGGATTGGCGTGATTGGTCGCGTGAGCAGGATTTTGAAATATGGGAAATGGAATCCCATGATGACCTGTCCTTGAAAGGCTATTATTTAGAGGCAAAGAAACCAACCAATAAAACAGTAGTATTTGCTCATGGCTACCTTGGTCTCGCAACGGACATGTCCTTATTTGGAGAATACTATTATGAAGAACTTGGCTATAATATGTTTACGCCAGATTTACGAGGTCACGGAGAAAGCGAAGGCGACTATATTGGATTTGGCTGGCATGATCGAATGGATTTAGTTGACTGGATTGATAGAATCATTGCAGAACTTGGAACGGATACTGAAATCGTCCTTCATGGCATTTCCATGGGGGCAGCTGCGGTATTGATGGCTAGTGGGGAAGAGCTCCCGAGTAATGTCAAGGCAATTGTTGCCGATAGTCCATATACGTCAGTGAATGATTTATTTGCCTATCAGCTTGACCGGATGTTTCACTTACCTGCATTTCCGATATTGCCAGCGACCAGCCTTGTTACGAATATAAGAGCTGGTTACACATTAAAAGAAGCTTCCGCGCTGGAGCAGGTGCGAAAAGCAGAGATTCCTATCCTTTATATTCATGGAAAAAGTGATACCTTTGTACCAACAAGAATGACGAAAGATCTATATGAAAATACAAATAGTGATGCTGAGATTCATCTTTATGATGATGCAAATCATGGGGAGTCTTTTGTTAAACATCGAGATTCATATATTGCAGTATTAAATTCATTTTTAGATCAATATATTCCATAAAAAAGAGGTTCTTCATAACGAGGACCTCTTTTTTTATGCATTCTATATACGTTTAATATAAAAAGATTTAAGGTATTTATAAAAATAAATGTATATTTATTAATATTTTTTTATAAATATACTTGCATAAAGATCGCGGTATAACTATAATAATGAATAATTCAAACTATATGAAGGAGCGGAATTAATTGAAGAAAGTAGCAATTATTGGTGGAACAGGTTATGGAGCAATTGAGTTAATCAGGCTGTTGCAGTTGCATGAAAAAATACATGTAAAGAAAGTTATTTCCCATTCTCAGCATGGAGATTCGCTTGCTTCCATTTATCCACATTTGACGGATTTTATTGAAGAACCAATGGATGAGCTGCAAATTGATAAACTCGAAGAAGAAGTTGATATTGTGTTTTTTGCAACACCAGCTGGGGTGGCTAAAGATATTCTGCCACAGTTATTTAATTCAAAATTACAATGTATTGATCTTTCGGGTGATTTGCGTTTAAGTTCTCCAACGGAATATGAAACTTGGTACGGAAAAGAAGCTGCTCCACAGGAATTACTGGACCAAGCGGTTTATGGCTTATCTGAGCTTTATGCGGAAGAAATTAAACAGGCAAGCGTTATCTCTAACCCTGGATGTTTTCCAACATCGGCTTTGCTCGGCTTAGCGCCAGCACTGGAGCATCAGATTATATCACCACAAGGAATTAGTATTGATGGAAAGACCGGCATATCCGGTGCAGGAAGAACACCGACAGCTAAAACACATTTTTCAGAGACAAATGAAAATGTTACACCGTATAAAATCGGACAGCATCAGCATATTCCGGAAATTGAACAGTACCTATCGGATAAAGCAAAGACGCCAATTGCCGTAGCTTTTGCAACACATCTTATTCCTATGACAAGAGGCTTAATTTGTACCATGTATGGGCAATTGGTGAAGGAGACAACAACAGAAGAATTGCTTGAAATCTATCAATCTTATTACGAAAACAATCCATTTGTAAGAATACGAGAAGCGGGAGTTTTTCCTGCGACAAAGGATGTGTATGCAAGTAATTTTTGCGATATTGGAATTCATGTGGATGAGCGCAGTAATCAAATTATTATCGCTGCAGCAATTGATAATTTGGTTAAGGGAGCTGCAGGGCAAGCAATCCAAAATGCGAATTTGATGAATGGCTGGGAAGAGACAATGGGATTACACACAATACCTGTTTATCCATAGGAGGCGGAAAATATGACAATTACAATAGAAAGCAAGCTGCACGTATTAAAAAACGGGCATGTTACAAGTCCAAAAGGGTTTACAGCAGGTGGTGTACATTGTGGCCTTCGCAAAACAAAGCTGGATTTCGGATGGATTCATTCAGATAATCCAGCTGCAGCTGCTGGTGTGTATACCTTAAACTCCTTCCAGGCAGCTCCATTAAAGGTGACGAAAGAAAGCATTGAAAAAGAGCAGCTTATTCAAACGATAGTTGTTAATTCGGCAAATGCTAATGCTTGCACGGGAGAGCAGGGGTATAAGGATGCACTGGAAACACAGCGTAAAACAGCAGAAAAAATGGGAGTTGCGACACGTCATGTTGCTGTAGCATCAACTGGAGTTATAGGCGTACCACTGCCAATGGAAAAAATGAAAGCTGGCATTGAATTGATGGATAATCAGCATAGCCCGGAGAAGTTCGAACAAGCGATTTTAACCACGGATACCGTAACAAAACATATTGCCGTTCAATTGGAAATAGATGGTCAAAAAATAACGATTGGTGGAGCGGCAAAGGGATCAGGAATGATCCATCCGAACATGGCGACGATGCTTTCATTTATTACGACAGATGCTGCTGTGGAAGCTGCTAGTTTACAAGAGGCACTGCGTGAAGTGACGGATCAGTCATTTAACATGATTACAGTCGACGGAGATTGCAGTACCAATGATATGGTATTAGTGCTCGCGAATGGCAAGCAAAATAACAATCTACTGAATGACCTTCACCCAGAGTGGCAATTATTTAAACAGGCGCTGCAATTTGTCAGTAAAGAGCTCGCAAAGATGATTGCTCGAGACGGAGAGGGTGCAACGAAGCTCATTGAAGTTCAAGTCAGTGGAGCTTCAACGGCAACAGCAGCCGGTCAGGTAGCAAAAGCAATTATTTCTTCTAATCTTGTAAAAGCAGCCGTTTATGGGGCAGACCCGAATTGGGGGCGAATTGTTTGTGCGATTGGCTACAGTGAACAGCCACTCGACCCGCAAAAGGTATGTGTCTCCTTAGGTGATATCGAGGTAGTAAGGAACGGGCTCCCAATAGATTTTGATGAAGCAGAAGGAGAACTCTATCTTGGCAATGAAACGGTCGTTTTAAAAATTGACTTGCAAAATGGACCACATGAAGCAACAGCATGGGGCTGTGATTTAACGTATGACTACGTCAAAATAAATGCTTCTTATCGAACGTGAGGTGTAGTAATGAATATTCTTGTTTTGAAAATGGGTGGCAGTGTATTAGCGAAGCTTCCGGACTCCTTTTATGAAACGGTTGTAGCTTTAAAGAAACAGAACATATGTGAGCCGGTTATTGTTCATGGTGGTGGTCCAGAAATTAATCAAGCATTAAAAGAACTTCATGTTGAGAGTAAATTTGTGGATGGTTTACGTGTAACGACGAAGGAAGTATTGGATGTTGCTGAGATGGTAATGAGCGGTTCGATTAATAAGAAAATCGTAGCTAATTTGCAAAAACAAGGTGGTACAGCAATTGGCATGAGCGGTGTCGATTGTAAGCTTCTGCAGGCGGAGCCTATTGATGCGGCAGGGAAGTTCGGCTTAGTCGGTCAGGTAAAAGAAGTAAATGTGTCGTGGCTTGAAACAATCATGGAGCATGGAGCGATTCCAGTTATTTCACCGATTAGTATCGATGCAGCTGGTGAGCGTTTAAATATTAATGGGGATATGGCAGCAGCAGCCGTTGCCGAAGCATTAAAAGCAAAGCTAGCGTTAATCAGTGATATTCCGGGAGTAATGGAGAACATATCTGGAAAAGAGATCGTACATGGGCAATTAACGAAAGTCGAGATTGAAGAAAAAATTGCTTCGGGAGTTATTTATGGTGGGATGATTCCTAAAGTTCTCTCTGCCTTAAAGGGTTTATCTGGAGGAATCAAGGAGTCAGTTATTTTAAATGGCTTAGCACCAGAAGATATCAAAAAGTATATCGAAGGAAAACAAGCAGGAACGAAAGTAGTCATGAAAAAGGAGGAAGAGCAACATGTCTGAAGCTATGATTCAACAAACAAACCATTCTGTAATGCAT
Organism: Oceanobacillus sp. FSL K6-0127; assembly: GCF_037983385.1. Classification (NCBI taxonomy): domain Bacteria; kingdom Bacillati; phylum Bacillota; class Bacilli; order Caryophanales; family Bacillaceae; genus Oceanobacillus; species Oceanobacillus sp. FSL K6-0127. The sequence goes on from NZ_CP150287.1 coordinate 1,849,949, forward strand.
ACATATCAACGCTTTCCACTATCAATTGCAAAGGGGAAGGGAAGTTATGTCTGGGATCAAGATGGAAATAAATATTTAGATTATACTTCTGGCATTGCGACGTGTAATTTAGGGCATGTTCCGGATTCCGTTCATCAAAAGTTAAGTAATCAGCTTGATAATCTATGGCACTGCTCGAACTTATATGAAATTCCAACGCAAAATGAGCTTGCAGCGTTGTTAACAGAAAACAGCTGCTTTGATCGTGTGTTTTTTTGCAATAGTGGAGCAGAAGCAAACGAGGCAGCTATTAAATTTGCTAAAAAATACGCAAAGGATAAAGGTTACACCGAGCGTACGGAAATTGTCACATTCCATCAATCGTTTCACGGTCGTACTGGGTCGACGATGGCGGCAACTGCACAGGAAAAAATCCATCAAGGATTTACTCCCTTAACACCAGGATTCAGATATTTAACGCTAAACGAGGATAAAGCACTTGAATCCGTGAATAATGGAACAACTGCAGCTGTTTTACTTGAGCTTATTCAAGGAGAAGGCGGTATAAATGCAGTAGAACAAGTCTGGATTGAAAAGCTATCTGCACGTTGTAAGGAAGCCGACATTTTATTAATGGTGGATGAGGTGCAAACTGGCGCAGGTCGTACAGGAACGTTATTTGCTTATGAGCAGTTTGGGATTGAACCAGACGTCATGACATCAGCTAAAGGACTTGGATCTGGTTTCCCAATTGGAGCGATGTTAGCGAAAAAAGAATGTGCTAGTACATTTAGTCCAGGGACACATGGTAGCACATTTGGGGGGAATCCATTAGCAGCAACTGCTGGTATTGCAACAATAGAAACGATACTTAAACAAAATATTTTAGAACAGGTTAAAGTGAATAGCAGCTGGCTGCAAGAACAGTTGGAAGCATTGCAAGCGAAAGAAGAAGTAATGGTTAGTGTGAAAGGAATTGGATTTTTAATTGGTGTTGAATTAAAGGAAGAGGCTAACTTTTTTATTAAAGCATTCCATGAAAAGGGAATTCTCGTTTTATCTGCTGGTTCGCACGTATTGCGTATTTTACCTCCATTAACAACGACAAAAGCAGAATTGACCCAATTTATCGAAGTATTTAAAGAGGTACTAGTAGAGATGAAGGGAACTACAGTATGACAAAGGGCTATCTCATTCTGGAAACTGGTGAAGAATTTGTTGGAGACTGGATAGGCACTGAACAGGAGGTTAGTGGAGAGGTTGTTTTTAATACGAGTATGACCGGATATCAGGAAATGATGACAGACCCTTCCTATGCAGGACAACTGCTCACCTTTTGTTATCCAATGATAGGGAATTATGGCATGAATGCTTATGATGATGAGAGTCAAGGATTGGCCGTTTCTGCTGTTATTGTTAGTGACATGTGTGAAGAACCAAGTCATTATCAAGCAATGACTTCTTTTTCCGAGAGATTAAAGGCTGCCAGTATTCCTGGGTTAATGAATGTGGATACCCGCGCATTGGTTGGCGTCATACGGAAAAATAAAACGGTCAACGGAAAAATCATTTCGGAAAAACAAAAGAATGCACATGAAATGAACTGGGAAGCGCCAGATTGGCTAGCGGTTATAGAACAAGTTTCTGTTAAGAAACCGATTTCTTATGGAAGTGGACAGCATCACATTGTGTTGGTGGATTATGGCTATAAGAAATCAATTCTCGATCAATTGCTTGCTCTAGGCTGTAAAGTGACAATCGTTCCCTTCGATACACCATTTGAAAAAATAAAGGAAATCGAGCCAGATGGGGTTTTACTTAGTAATGGACCTGGAGATCCGCTAGCATTGGCGCGATATTTTCCGGACATAAAGCGTATAACTAAAAACTACCCAACCCTTGGAATCTGTCTAGGACATCAGCTTCTAGCATTAGCCTATGGTGGAAAAACAAAGAAGATGCAATACGGTCATCGTGGAGGGAATCATCCAGTTAAAGATATGCAAACAGGGAAAGTGTGGATGACGTCACAAAATCATGGCTATGTCGTAGAGAAGGATAGTCTTTCCAAGCAAAACTTTGATATCTGGTTTCAGAATGTGAATGATCATTCGCTGGAAGGGATAAAACATCGGCAACTTCCGGTTCAATCTGTACAGTTTCATCCGGAGGCTCACCCTGGACCAAGTGACACAGCTTATATTTTTCTGGAATTTATTCAACAAGCAGCAGCTAATAGACAGAAGGGGGCAATTATTTATGCCGAAGCGTAAAGCAATAAACAAAGTAATGGTGATAGGATCTGGTCCCATTGTGATCGGTCAGGCGGCCGAGTTTGATTACGCAGGCACACAAGCATGTTTAGCTTTAAAAGAAGAAGGAATTGAAGTTATTTTAGTAAATAATAATCCTGCAACGATTATGACAGACGACGGGGTTGCAGATCGTGTCTATTTAGAACCACTCGATGTAGGTACATTGGAGAAAATTATTGCAAAAGAACAGCCAGATGGTTTAATTGGTAGTCTTGGTGGGCAAACGGGTTTGAATTTAACGGTTGAATTGTCTGATAAGGGAATTCTTGATAACTATCATGTGGAGCTATTAGGCACTTCGGTTTCTTCCATTAAGAACGGAGAAGATCGGGAATTATTTCGCAGGTTAATGATTGATATACAGGAGCCGATTGCAGACTCAAAAATCATTCAATCGGTTGAGGAAGGTCTAAGTTTTATCGAGGAAATTGGATTTCCGGTTATTTTACGTCCTGCCTATACACTTGGTGGTGAAGGCGGAGGATTCGCCTATCATAAGGGAGAGTTTGTGAGTTTGCTGAAACAAGGCCTTGCATTAAGCCCGATCCATCAAGTGCTTGTTGAAAAAAGCATTAAAGGATGGAAAGAAATAGAGTACGAAGTAATGCGCGATGAAAATGACACCTGTGTTATCGTATGTAATATGGAAAATTTTGATCCAGTTGGTGTTCATACGGGAGATTCGATTGTGGTAGCACCTTCTCAGACGCTCTCAGATGTGCAATATCAAATGCTTCGTACTGCATCATTAAAGGTTATCCGGGCACTTGATGTTGTCGGAGGGTGCAATATACAATTCGCACTCCATCCAACATCTAATGAATATATCATTATTGAGGTTAATCCAAGGGTTAGCAGATCTTCTGCATTAGCTTCGAAGGCCACTGGTTATCCCATTGCTCGGATTGCTGCTAAATGTGCGATTGGCTACACACTTGATGAAATTTTAAACCCGATAACAGGAAGTACATATGCCTCTTTCGAACCCGCATTAGATTACATCGTTGTAAAGCTTCCCCGCTTTCCATTTGATAAGTTTACGGAGGCGGATCGAACACTCGGTACACAAATGAAGGCTACAGGTGAGGTAATGGCAATTGATCGTTCGTTTGAAGGGGCACTTCATAAAGCAATTCGGTCACTGGAATTGAACTTATATAGTTTACATTTTCCTGGTATGGATCAGAAAAATATACAAGAACTTCTAGACCTGATTGAGATTCCTAATGACCTTCGGCTATTTGCTATCGCGGAAGCATTTAAACGAAAGATTTCAACCGAAACAATTATGGAATTAACGAAAATTGATTATTGGTTCCTGCAAAAGATAAAGCGAATCATTGATTATGAGCAAGTGTTAGTAGCATATCAATTAGCAACGATTCCAGTAGATGTGCTAAAAAAAGCAAAGCAATTGAATATGAGTGATCATCGAATTGCGGAATTACTCGGCACAACCCCGAAGGAATTAAGGGAAAAATATAAAGTGAATGGTATGCAGCCTGTTTATAAATTAGTGGACACGTGTGCAGGGGAGTTTGATGCAGTTACTCCATACTACTACTCCACTTGGCATGGTCATGATGAGGTCCTGACAACTGCTAACAAAAAGAAAATACTTGTTCTAGGTTCTGGCCCAATCCGAATTGGGCAAGGTGTTGAATTTGATTATTGTTCCGTTCATGCTACGTTAGCATTAAAGAAAATCGGCTATGAAGCAGTTGTAATGAACAATAATCCAGAAACAGTGAGTACAGATTACTCTGTGGCAGACCGTTTATATTTTGACCCGTTAGCATTGGAAGATGTGCTTGCTGTCATTGAAAAAGAGCAAGTAGCAGGGGTGCTTATTCAGTTTGGTGGTCAAACAGCTATTAATCTGGCAAATGATTTGAAAGATGAGGGTGTCCATATACTTGGAACATTACCAGAACATATTGACCAGATGGAAGACAGGGAACAATTTTATAACTTTTTGAATGAATTAAGAATACCCCATATTGCAGGACGAATTGTACATGAATTGGATGAACTTCCATCCCTAGTTCATGAACTAGGATTTCCAGTGCTGATTCGACCTTCCTACGTTATTGGCGGTCAGTCAATGTTTATTTGCTATAGCGAGAAAGAATTGTATCAATATACCTCAAGAATTCAACAGGATACGAATGATCGTTGCTGGCCGTTGTTAATTGATCAATACTTACCTGGCTTAGAATGTGAAGTTGATGTTGTAAGTGATGGCAAAGAGGTTGTGATACCAGGAATTGTGGAGCATATTGAGAAGGCAGGTATTCACTCTGGTGATAGCATAGGTGTATTTCCGCCTGTCACCTTAAGCGATAAGACGAAGGAAGCTATCGTGGAAATTGTCCAAAAGATTAGTAGTAATTTACCGGTTATCGGAATGATGAATATTCAATTTGTAATTCATCAGGATACGATTTATGTATTGGAAGTTAATCCACGATCGTCCAGAACGGTTCCAATCATAAGTAAAGTAACTGGTGTCCCAATGGTTGAATGGGCAGTAAGATCGCAACTGGGTATACCTCTAACGGAAATTACAGATGAAGTTAATTTAATGAAGGAACCAGAATATTATACGATCAAAGCTCCTGTATTTTCTGCAAGTAAGCTAAAGGGTGTAGACCATGTGCTTGGACCAGAAATGAAGTCAACAGGAGAAATTATCGGAATAGGATATGATAAAAAAGAAGCATTAAAAAAGACAATGATACGTACACATCACCTAGAAGAACTAACAAAGCCGTTCCAATTATTTGTCTCGATCTCAGATCGGTTAAAACAAGAGAGTCTTCCCATCATTCGTGAATTCTCTGATCGTGGTGCTATTATTACGGCAACAGAAGGGACGGCTAAGGTTATTGAAGAAAATGGAATGGTAACAAAAAGAATTGTCAAAAGCAAAAAAGATATTCTAAATCATTGGCAAGATAATCCACCGCATATTGTACTGAACATCCCGAATCAAGGAAGGGAAAAAGAGAAAATTGGCTTTTTAATTCGTGAATTATCGGTACGCTTTCAAGTTCCGTATTTTACGAGTCTTGAAACGTTAAATGTATTTGCAGGCGGGTTAAATCAAGCTTTACATGAAAAAGAGATATTATCTTTACAGGAGTATTTGAGTGAAAGTTTCCGACCGGAAAAAAATATAACAAAGTAAAGTTAGGGCAAGCAGTTGGTTCCTGAATGTGGGACCGACTGTATTTTTTTGACATGGAAAAGTATAAACAGTTATAAAAAATCGCTCTAACGAATGTCAAGTTTTCTAATTAAATGTGAAGTGATTTATCCATATTTTTACCTATTTATCTGTTGTGAAGGATAAATTTGTAGTATAATAGTTATGTTATTTTCAAATAGTTGTGAATTGTAGTAACTCTTTTAGAGCATTAACGATGAATGGAGGCGTACGTTCATGGCTAGTGAACGGATTTTACTTGTTGACGATGATACAGATATGCAAATGGTACTAAAACTGTATCTTGAAAAAAGTGGATATGTTATTTTTACAGCAGAAGATGGTATTCAAGCGATTGCTGTAATTGAGGATAAAAACCCAGAATTGATTATTTTAGATGTTATGATGCCAAACCTTGATGGCTTTGAACTATTACCAATCATTCGCAAACATACAGATGTACCAGTCCTTTTGTTTAGTTCAATCGACGACGACATGAATAAAGTGCTTGGTCTTGGAATAGGTGCGGATGATTATTTACCTAAAACAACGAGTATGCCTGTGATGATTGCGAAGATAAAGGCTCATTTAAGGCGCAGTCGAGCAGTTGAAGCGAAGGTAAGGCCAGTAGAAAAAACAAATTCCGCTATCATTAGCTATCCTGGACTTGAAATTAATTTGACAAGTGCAGTAGTTAAGGTGAACGGATCAATTGTGAAACTATCAGCAAAAGAATATCAACTATTATGTATTCTGGCACAAAATCCAGAGCGTATTTATACAGTGGATAAATTATTTGAACTCATTTGGGGTGAAGAAAGTCTAGGAGACTTTCGAACTGTCATGGTACATTTAAGTAAATTACGAAAAAAAATCGAAAAAAATCCAGATGAACCACAGTATATTCACACATTACGTGGGATCGGTTACAAATTCGCTGATCTTGCTCACTAAAGGTTTTTCCTCTTCTATCGCTAAATGTTTAAGCAGTTGACGCACTTCTGAAGGACTTAATCCTATATATTTTGCTTGTTTCATTAAATTAATCCAATCCTGGTCATACACGTTAGAATGATTTGACGGTAACTGTACATTATTTTCCAATGAAGACCCTCCTTGCACTTTATATAAACAGAATAATAGCAAGAGTATAAATTGCGTTAAAGATTAGTTGAAGTTTCCTTTAAGTTTTCTTAAATACCCCCTTAACTATAAAGGAGCGTGGATTACCATGTTTGAACTGCCTGGTTATCGGATTTTAAATGTACTGATAGACAATGAATCTTGGATTCTATATAAAGCTATTTCACTAAAAGATGAAAAAGTTGTCGCGATAAAGGCAGAAAAAAACCGTTCGAGAGTTGAAATTTCACATGATTTTTATATTGCAAAGGATTTAAATAGTGAGTATATTTTACGTCCACTTCATATAGAGAAATATGGAGAAGAAATGTATATCATCACAGAACCCATACAAGGTGAAACGTTAGAGACGAGAATAGAAAGAACAGCGGGTCCTTTTGATGTAAGGAGCTTTCTTAAGATTGCAGCCAAATTAGCTGGTGTTGTTTCACATTTACATCAAGCACATATTATACATAAAGCTTTAAAACCTCAAAATATTGTTCTTCAACCGAGATTACATGAAGTAAAATTAACCGGATTTCATCACGCGACAACATTTTCAAAAGAAATACAGCATACAAATGGTAGTCCATATCAATTTAGAGAGCTAATCACATATATGTCTCCAGAACAGACTGGAAGAATGAATCGTGCGTTAGATTATCGTACAGATCTTTATTCTTTAGGGATTATTTATTATGAGATGATAACTGGAAGACTGCCATTCTCATCAGAACACCCTGCTGAACTCATCCACGCGCATCTAGCGAAACTGCCAGAAAGTCCGCGTTCAGTTAATTCAGCAATCCCAGAACCAATTTCTGCTATTATCCTACGATTGTTAGAAAAAGCTCCTGCGTACCGTTATCAGCATGCGAAACGACTAAAAGATGACTTAGAAAAATGTCTAAAACAGCTGGATGAAACTGGTGATATACAAAATATTGAATTAAGTGATCAACGATCTGAGCGTATTTACGAAAAATCAAGAAGATTATATGGTCGTGCACAAACCATCGAGCAATTAATCAAAAGCTTTTATCGTGTTCAAAAAGGAAGAACAGAACTGGTGCTTATCCCTGGTCCGTCCGGTGTAGGAAAAACATCTGTTGTTCATGAGCTGCATAAGCCATTGGTAAAGGAAAAAGGATATTTCATTTCGGGGAAGTTTGAACAATTAGAAAAACAAATTCCTTATGCTCCAATTGTATATGCATTCCAAGGGCTGCTCCGTCAGATTGTATCAGAAGGTAAATCTAGTATGGAGCAGTGGGGGAGAAGATTAACGGAATCGTTAGGACCCTCTGCAAGCGTAATTGCGAATTTTATTCCGGAGCTTCGCTGGTTAATTGGGGAAAATGGCGAGGTTCCAGATTTGCCCCCACAAGGAGTTCATAATCGTTTTCGGCATGCGATCAGAAGCTTTGTGCGTGTATTTGCAACAAAAGAACATCCACTTGTATTATTTTTAGATGATTTGCAATGGGCTGATGAGGCAACATTGGATTTACTTGATTATCTAGTAAGCAATCCGGATGATCTGTATGTGTTAATTATTGCTGCATATCGAGACAATGAAGTTCATGTCGGGCATCCATTTGAAATCATGTTAAACAAGCTGCAGAAAAGGGATGTCGGCATTACCTTTATACGAATAGCGACATTACTTGCTCAGCATGTTCGTGAATGGGTTAGGGAGGCGTTTTCGTTAGGGGAGGATGACATAGACTTTCTTGTGTCATTTATTTATCGAATTACGCGAGGGAATCCGTTTTTCATCGTCCAAGTAATTCAAACACTTCTAGATGAAAAGGTAATTGAATTCCGAATGGAAAAGAGTGAATGGATACTCAACAGGGATGCAGTAAAGCAGATGCCGATGTCAGACTCGATTATTGATTTCGTATTAAAAAGTATTGGGAGATTACCAAAAGAGACGATTGCCATTTTACAATTGGCTTCCTGCTTTGGAAATCGATTTAACCTCAAGGCATTAGCCAAAATAGCAAACAGAACCTATTTAGAAGTGAGTAAAAGTTTAAGGGATGGACTGGAAGCTGGCCTTATCCTGCCAATCGATTCTAGCTTTAAGTGGGTCTATGAGGATGCTGATTCAAATATCGATCAGGGGTACCCTCCAAGCTATGTATTTGTACATGATAAAATTCAACAAGCCTTTTACACAACGCTTTCAAATGAAAAGCAAATGAAAAATCATCAGCTTATCGGTTTAGAGCTTGTCTATTTATATGGTAAAGCGGGACTAAAATCGCATATTTTTGAGATTGTTAATCATTTAAACCAAAGCAGAGTCCTTTTGACCGAAAAGCAAAAGTTAAATTTAATTGAATGGAACTGGATGGCGGGGGAGCGTGCTAAGAATAGAGCTGCATCTGAATCCGCATTGAATTTCTTTCGGATAGGCAAAGAATTACTTCCAGAAAAACGATGGAGCGCCGCTTATTATCCTTTAACATTTAAAATAATGACAGGGCTTGGAGAGGCCGAGTACTTAAATCATTTATTTCAAGAGGCCGAGAATACATTCGAGGAAATTCTAATAAATGCGAAGACAATTCAAGAAAAGTTACAGATTTATGACTTGAAAATATTACTGAATGTTCATATACACGAGGTGGAAAAAGCCACAAATGCTGGTCTGGAAGGATTGAGTCTAGGTGGGTGGAATTTCAAAAGTAATGCGACAAAGATGGATGTTGCAAAAGAATATCTACTCACGAAGCTTGCGCTAAGAAAGAAAAAGGAAACGGATTTACTGCAGCTTCCGGTTGTGGAAGATAAACTTGTGCATGCCTTGATGCGCACGTTAATTAATTCAAATGCACCAACCTACCATTGGAATCAAAACCTAGCCACCATCTTAATGCTGCGTGCACTGCGATTAACATTGAAATACGGAGATATGGATATTACGGCTCTTGTCTACAACAATTATGCTTTGACACTGAGTGCAGGATTTAACGATTATGATAGCAGCTATCGATTTGGCAAATTAGCCATGAAGCATTTGGAAAAGTTTCAGGATAATAGTTTAAAAGCCCGGGTTTACTTTGTATTTGGCAGCTTTGTTAACCATTGGAAGAAACCGATTCGCGAAAGTCTCGTCTATTTAGAGCAGTCACAGCAGCTTTGTATTGAGTCAGGTAATCTCCATCTTGCTGGAGCTAACAGCTCTTTTATTGCAATTATTCTATTGATAAAAGGTGATCATTTAAACGATGTAAAAAAAGGAATTAAACGGCAGCATGACTTTGCAAAACAAAATGAATATATCATTTCAGATGATTTTTTGGATGAAACCATAGATTGGATTGATGTATTAGCAACTAGGACTGATCCGGTAAACTGGGATTTTCCAGATTTTACAAATGATGTATCTGCAAAAATTGTACATTACACAATCAGGCTTCAAATGACATACCTACTGGATAATGAAGATGCTGCATTGGCTATTATGGAAAAACTAGAATCGATTGTCGATCGTACACTTATTCTTGTCATTGCCCCTGACTATTATTTTTATCACGCATTATGGTTAACGCGACTCATGAGAAGAGGAAAGTTGTCGAGAAATCAAGGACGGCAAAAGCTATTTAAAAGACTAAAAAAGATGAAAATGTGGGCAAAGAACTCCCCAGCTAATTATCGGCATAAATATTTACTATTGGAAGCTGAATGGTTGCACGTAAATAAAAAAGAGCGAGCGATTTATCTTTATAATCGTGCCATACGATTTGCGACGGAATCTGGGTTTATACAAGATGTGGCGATTATCAATCACTGTGCAGCAGAATTTTATTTAGCAAAGAATTTATCAAAATCGGCAAAACCATATCTCGTTGATGCGTATGTTCATTACTTAAAATGGGGTGCAAAACGAATCGCTCATAATTTAGCTGAAGCTTATCCAATCCTTAATCACCAGGAAGGAGAACGTACCTTTAACCTTGAACACCCTCATGAATCGATTGATATGAACACATTATTTAAAACCTCTCGGCTAATTGCTGATGAGGTAATGTTCGATCAATTAGTAGAAAAATTTATGGATCTAATGGTAATTAATGCTGGTGCCGAACGTGCTTTTCTTTTATTGAAGGAAGATGAATTACTTCAGCTTGTTGCAAAAAAAAATGTGCAAGATGAGATTACATTATATAAAAAACCAAAACGGGTGGAGATGTTCCGCGATTTTTCAGAAGCGATTGTTCATTACGTTGCAAATACAAAGGAAGTCGTTGTGTTGGACGATGCTATGAATCAAGGGGAATTTACGAAAGACCATTTTATTAAGCAAACAGAAGCAAAATCAATTCTTTGTTTACCAATTGTGTATCATCGTAAGTTGACAGGTATCCTTTATTTAGAGAACAATCAATCTACAAATGTATTTACTAGAGAAAGGGTAGTTTTGTTAACTTTATTGGCTTCGCAAGTTGCAATTTCTATTGAAAATGCTTATTTGTATGCGAATTTGGAAACCACAGTAGAGGAAAGGACTGCCTTGTTACATGCTGCAAATGAAAAATTAAAGAATGCTAATATTTCCCTAGAGCATGCAGAAGCAGAGCGTACTCGATACCTTTCAACTATTTCACATGACTTACGCTCGCCAATCGCTGCAATTCAAAACTACGTTGATGCCATTTTAGAGGGAATTATTGAAGAGGAACAACGTACAGAGTACCTTCAAATTGTTAAGAAGCGTGTAACTGCTTTAAATGGTCTTATTCAAGATTTGTTTGATTTAGCACAATTTGAATCTGGTAATGTCTCCTTTGCAATGGATGTGATTCCTATTGATAAACTGTTTCTTCATTTATGCAGTCAGTTTGAATTAGAGGTTAACATGAAAGGACTAACCTTTAGATCGGAATACTCTGGTCGCATAGGATCGGGCTATCCGCTAGTTGAAGTGGATGTACAACGAATCGAGCAAGTCATGGGGAATCTCATATCCAACGCAATGAAGCATTCGGACGAAGGTGAAATAGCATTAAGGCTATCATTAGAGAATACAGGTGAAGCCGTTATTTCAATTGCGGACGAAGGACGTGGTATTGCAGCCACCGATCTCCCTTATATATTTGATCAATTTTATACAAAAGCAAATGGAAGCAAAGGGGCAGGGCATGGGCTGGGATTAGTTATTTGCAAGGAAATTATGCAGGCGCATCAAGGAAGAATTTGGGTGGAGAGTGAAGAGGGAAGAGGAACAACATTTTATCTCTCTTTAAAGGTATGGGAAGGTTCGGAATCCGAAGAGGAGATGAAGGTGCTACAATTGGAATAGCTGATAAATAAATGCAGTGGTCCTCTTTGCGACACACTGCATTTATTTTTGCACCGTATTTATAGATATTTCTCAAACCAATGACAAATTTGATCAAGTCTTGCTATGCGCATGATAGGTTGACCACTTCTACTTAATTCATGAGTTGCTCCAGGGAAACGAACAAACTCCACTTCCTTACGTAGGTGCTTTAATGTAATAAAAAGCTGTTCACCCTGTTCGATTGGGCACCGGAAATCACGTTCACCATGCAGTATTAATAATGGTGTTTCGATATTATTTGCGTATTTTAGAGGAGAAATATCCCAAAGTTTGGTTGGATCATCGAGCAAGTTTAAGCCGTGTTCTCCTTTCGTGAAGAAATATCCAATATCACTCACACCATAAAAGCTGAGCCAATTGGAAATCGAACGTTGGGTGACAGCAGCTTTAAAGCGATTCGTATGACCAACAATCCAGTTTGTCATAAATCCACCATAGCTTCCCCCTGTAACGCCAAGTCTTGTTTCATCGATAAAGCTATAGTTTTCTAATACATAGTCCACAGCATCCATTAAATCCGAATAATCGCCTTTTCCATAGTTGAATCTAACGGCATCAACAAATTTCTGACCATATCCATGGCTTCCCCGTGGATTCGTATAAAGAACGACATAGCCTTTTGCTGCTAAAAGCTGCATTTCATGAAAGAAAGTTTGTCCATACATCATATGTGGCCCGCCATGGATTTCCAGGATGAATGGATATTTTTTCGTTTCATCAAAGTCATATGGGCATAATAACCATCCCTGGATTTCCAATCCATCTTGTGCTGTAAAGGTAAGTGCTTCTGGCTCGGAAATCGCTACTTCCTGAAGGAACTTCTCATTCGCATTTGTTAATCGCTCCAACTGTAAATCCTTGTTAAGCTGGTAGAAATTGCACGGATTAGTGGGCGTACTAATCCCAAGAATAAAAGACTCGGCTTCTGGGTGATACGTAAAACTAAATACATGATTATTATTTTTATATAGCACGTTTAAGTTTCCGTCCAATGTTGCTTGATAAAGACCTGTGGCGCCAAAGTCTGTTGCAATGAAAAAGATTCGATTCCCGTCTGCCGACCAGATGGGACCCGTTGTTGCCGCGCCAAGTCGTGTATCACCTACCATCACATCACCGAGTTGTATGTCCCAATCGTTGCTGAGGGGCGTACGGCTTTTAGTTGTTACATCAATTAGAAACAGTTTGCTTAACGTTGCAGTGCTGTATTCAAAATCGTGACCAAAGCAGGCAATCTTATTACCGTGAGGGGAAAATTTAGCGTTGTAATAACTGCTTTTTCCATTCGTTAATTTTGTTACTTCTTTTGTCTCCAAATGGAGTGTGAACAAGTCACTAAAACGTTCATAGTCGGCATCCGCATCGAAGTTAGCAGTAAATAAAATGGTGCTCGCATCTGGAGAACTATCTTGAAAACTGTGATCTGCATCTTTTGTCGTTAATTGTGTGAATGCTTTTGTTTCTAAGCTGTATTGGATAATTTGCGTTGTTTTATTATCGTGAAACCCGTTTGCATCTGACTTATATTTTAATCGATTGACGACAAGGGGCTGCTTCGCATTATGCTCCTTTTCCTTTTGTCGCTCTTCCGTTGTCAATTCTTTTTGGTCCTCAATATGATCTCCTTTGTCAAGAGAAGCATGAAAGAAGATGGATCTTCCATCTTTTGACCATAAAGGACTATAGGCGCCATGCTTAAATGCGGTTAATTGTTTTGCTTCTCCACCAGCTTTGTTTATTAGATAAAGCTGCGAAATACCACTGCGCGTTGATTGGAAGACCGCAATTTTCCCATCTGGTGAAAAATGAAGGTTATCGTTTTTAGTATTCTCAAAAGTCCATTGCTTTGCTTCAGTTTCGTCAAATTGTTGAAAATAAAGCTGTGATTGATACTTGTTTTCTTCATTAATTGTTGTGGAAACATATGTAAATGCTTTTCCATCAGGTGTATATTGTGGATCGCTGTATACTTCGATCTTTTTTAGGTCTTCTGATTTAATCGATCGTTTGGTATGAACCATAGAATTTCCCCCTAATTTAAAATTGTCATTCAAAGAGGAGAGAATGCTCCTCTTTGAATGAATTTTCACTTTATAAGAACTGTCTATTAGTTTAAACTATTTCGTGTTACGAATCAATTAGGAAATTCGGCGAATGAAGGTGACTATAAATGTGATGTATACTTATCATACATACGAAAAGTGACCCGAATCCGGGTCACTTATGCATTAAACTGTATGTTTTGTATTGTTTTCTTGTATCTTAGCATCCGTCTCATAAGCTTCTTGTAATTGCCGCGTTATCTTTCCTGGCTTTCCATCAGCAATGTCCAGATTATCTACTTTTACAATTGGTGTAATCTCAGAAGTGCTGCTTGAAAGAAAAAGTTCATCAGCGAGACTAATTTCTTCCACTTCAAAGCTTTCCTCAATGAAGGGAATATTTAATTCACCAGCAAATCTCTCAACTGCCATTCTTACACAGCCATGGAGAATATTTTTGTTAGCAGGGTGTGTATAGATCGTTCCGTCCTTTACCAAATATACATTTGAAGAGCTGCATTCGGTTACCAGCCCATCCTTATGGAGAATCGCTTCATAGCAGTTATTTTCCTTAGCAGCTTGCTTTGCTAATACATTCGGTAATAAATTTAAACTTTTGATGTAACAGTATTCCCATCGAATATCTCTTTGTGTAATTGTTTGAACACCATTTTGTAATAACTCCAAATTTCTCGGCTGGTCTCCTACATATGCATAGATATTAGGTAGAACATCAGCAGGAAAAATATGATCACGTGGGGCAGATCCACGTGTTACTTGTAAGTATACCTTACCGTCTGTAGTCATTTTATTTCGTTCAAGCAATTCTAGTAATAAATGTGTTATTTCTTCTTTATTGAATGGTAATTTTATTTTAATTGCTTCAGCAGATCGAAATAAGCGATCCACATGCTCATCGAGTAAATAGTAAGTTCCGTGATAGATTCGAATTACTTCATATATTCCATCCCCGAATTGAAGACCACGCTCTTCAAATGGATAATGTAAATTATCACGGTGTGTAAACTGGGATTGTGTCATAATAATAGGATAAACAGACATACATAAAAGCCCCTTTCTCTAAGTACGGGTTCAAGAAGGGCAGAGGACTAAAATGTTTCCTGTCACATACCTTTTGAACATCCGTTTTTAAAAGCCTATTCCTAGTTTATAGCCTCTATCCTCTAAAGTAAATAATGAATTATTAGAAATTATTTAATAAAGTTTCGTCTTTATAGCAAAGGTTTCTCTTGTCAATTAAATTTTTTGTAAAGAAATGTTGAAATTACTATTGATTTGTTAAGAAGAGGTTGTTATAATATTATCTGTTAGCGAAAAATGAATAATGATTTGCGGGTGTAGTTTAGTGGTAAAACCTCAGCCTTCCAAGCTGATGATGAGGGTTCGATTCCCTTCACCCGCTCCATACATATGTGATAACGCAGTGTTTCGTAAAAGTAGGATTACGAAGCGTTGCGTTTTTAATTTTCACGATATTTCCAACATCTTCATACTTGAATTTATCATTTTTTAAGTAGTATTCTATAGGAAATTAATATTTAAATGATGAGGGATCACGATGAAAAACTTGCTTCAGCAACTAAGACAACTGGATAATAAGAGCTATAAAGGTTATAAAAGCATTCAAGGTCATTATCAATTTGACGACTATGACTTATATATAGATTATGTACAAGGAGATCCATTTGCGACACCGTCCAAGATTCGGGTTGTTATATCAGGGAATAGACGTTCGATTCGTCCGGAATGGCTGCAAACCCGAACTCGAAAAGTAGCTGTAGAGGATGCAATTGCACGAGTTGTAGGGAAGGAAACGGATAGACAGTCTTTTTCCGTGAAAGGTTCAGGGAAAAGCGGTATGATTTTCTTTGATCGCCCTGGACAGGAAGTTTTAGAACGGACGGCATTGCAAATTAGTCCAAAGGCGATAACAATTTGTATTTCTGTTGGTCTACCCGCTAATGGTCGACGCATTAATGCAAGAGAAGCCGAGAAGCTTTTTACGGCAACAATCCCATCTATTATAAAAAATTCTATATTTAAAATAACAAATAGCGAAATAGAGACGGCGATAAAGCTGGCTGATCAGCAGGAAGCAATTCTTAATGAAATGAAGCGGCAAAATTGGATTGCTTTTATTGCGAATGGGTCCATACTTCCGCGGGAAAGCGGCATTCGGAATACACCGCTTAAACATGCTGTGCAGTTTCAAAGTCCGAAAGCGTCTGAGGTTTCTATAACAATTCCACACCAAGCACATCCGCTAAAAGGAATGGCGATTAAAAAGGGGATTACATTAATAGTTGGTGGAGGATATCATGGTAAAAGCACCTTGTTAAAGGCTATTGAACGCGGTGTGTATTTTCACCAAAAAGGTGACGGGCGGGAATATGTATTAACAGATCCAGATGCAGTGAAGATCCGTGCTGAGGATGGAAGACAGGTTACTGCTGTCAATATTTCCTCCTTTATTAATAACTTACCAAATGCACAAGATACAGTATGCTTTTCTACAGAAAATGCAAGCGGCAGTACCTCGCAGGCGGCTAATGTGATGGAGGCATTGGAGGCTGGGGCAAAAACACTGCTGATTGATGAAGATACAAGTGCAACAAATTTTATGATTCGTGATTATCGTATGCAACAGCTTGTTAGCCAAAATAAGGAACCAATTACACCATTTATTGATCGAATTAAACAGCTTTCTAATCAATTTGGTATTTCTACGATTCTTGTTATGGGAGGATCAGGTGATTATTTCTCAGTAGCAGATTCAGTTGTAATGATGGATGAATATGTCCCTTATGATGTAACAGATCGAGCGCGTGTGATTATAGAGAAGCATCCAATAGAACGTCAGGTACGTGCACAATCAGGTTTTAATGAAACAACCAATCGTTATTTTCAGCCTGAATCGTTAAAACTTGAAAAGGCAAATCGAATGAAAATACAAGCCAAAGGACTGTATCAAATTGTAATGGGGAAGACACCAATTACCTTTGATTATACAGAACAATTAATTGATTTATCGCAGACTCGTATGATTGCTGAAATAATACATTATTTGGCGCGTACAAATGACTTTAAGCATAAATCATTACATGAAGTCCTCGATGAGATAGAACGTCAGTTGGATGCTGTTGGTTTGGCTTCATTCACTGTATTTAAAAATCAGCATCCAGGGGATCTTGCACGTCCTCGCAGACACGAAATTGCGGCTGTGTTAAACAGGATGCGAACAGCAATTGTAAAACAAAAGTAGAAGGGAGGTTGTTCAGATGCGAACAGAGCAATTGAAACAGGAGATTATTGATTATGCGAAGGAGATTGGAATAGACAAAATTGGTTTTGCCTCAGCAGATGTATTTGGGGAGCTGAGAGAGCGATTAAGAAGACAGCAGGAATCGAACTTTCAATCAGGCTTCGAAAAAGGAAGTCTAGAAGAACGCACAGAACCACAACGTCTATTACCAGAAGCGCAGTCAATCATTTCCATTGCGATTGCCTACCCTTCTCGTATGAAAGACGCGCCAAGAAGTACAAAAGAGGAAAGGCGTGGATTGTTTGCCCGCGCCTCTTGGGGAATTGATTACCACGTTGTCTTGCGTGACCGTTTAGAAAAGCTCGCAGCTTTTATCCAAGAAAAGGTTCCGGAGGTTAGCAATAAAGTGATGGTCGATACCGGTGAACTTTCAGACCGTGCTGTTGCAGAAAGAGCTGGAATCGGATTTAGTGGAAAAAACACATCGATTATTACACCCGAATTTGGTTCGTTTGTCTATTTAGGTGAAATGATAACCAATATTCCATTTGTTCCAGATGACCCGATCGAGGATAGCTGTGGTGATTGCACGAAATGCATGGACGCGTGTCCTACCGGTGCACTTGTTGAAGGTGGTAGATTAAACGCACAGCGCTGCATTGCATTTTTAACTCAGACAAAGGATTTCTTGCCCGACGAATTTCGAACAAAGCTAGGAAATCGCCTATACGGCTGCGATACCTGTCAGCAAGTTTGCCCAAGGAATAAAGGAATTGATTCTCATATCCATCCTGAATTTGAACCGGAGCATGATTTGGCAAAACCCAAGCTTGAGCCAATGCTGCGGATTTCCAATCGTTCATTTAAAGAAAAATTTGGTCACATGTCCGGTTCGTGGCGAGGGAAGAAACCATTGCAGCGAAACGCGTTAATAGCACTTGGTCATTATAAAGATAAAACAGCCATCCCGGAAATGATTAGTGTAATGAAAGAAGATCCTCGTCCGGTGATTCGCGGTACTGCAGCCTGGGCTCTTGGGAAAATAGGAACTGTGGAAGCATTCCGAGCAATTGAGGCTGCTATGGAAAATGAAAAAGACGACCAAGTACTATTTGAAATGGAAAAAGGTCTAGAATTCAAGTATAAATCATGAATTAAATAATATTTTGTCATTGAAAGATTATGCCAAGCTTCCCCTCCATATACTTTTTGTGGAGGGGATTTTTTATGGAAGAAATAAAGCAGCTGTGGCTCGATTTTTTTCAAAATGAATCGGATGACGTTCCGGTTTGGTGGACACGTAAGCAGGCTTCTCTGAAAGACCGAGAAGCAGAAATAGTTCGGTTAAAAGTGAACGGAAAAATATTCCAAAGGCTCCATTATGATAACAGCACAAATTTCGATTATACATTACACCTTCGATATGTAATCAAACAAAAAGGACAGTTTCACGTAGAGGAGCAGCTTATACCATACCGCTTTCGATATGAGGATGGCGTTGTGAAGAATCACCAAGGAATTGAAAGAAAGACTGCTACAAATAGAAAAGGAATCGAACAAGAATTGAAAACGAGGATACAAGAGGGAGAAAGATTCGCTTATGATCGTTTAGCTGCTGTCCAATATGCGGAGCGTTGGTGGAATAGTTATAATCCAGAATATCGCGTTTTTGATGTTGACTGTACAAACTATGTATCACAATGCCTGCGTGCTGGAGGGGCACCAATGTGGGGAGTCCCTGTGAGGGAGCGAGGTTGGTGGTACCAAACGGATAATTGGAGTTTCAGCTGGGCTGTGGCTCATTCATTAAGATGGTATCTAAGTGGATCGAATCAGGGTTTAAAAGGAAAGGAAATGGAGCGAGCGGATCAGCTCATTCCAGGGGATGTAATTTGTTATGATTTCCAAGGAGATGGCAGGTGGGATCATAACACAATTGTTGTTGCCAAAGATGCCTATGGAATGCCACTTGTTAATGCACATACGGATAATAGCAGGAATCGCTATTGGTCCTATGAGGATTCAACTGCATGGACACCAGAGATTAACTATAAATTTTTCCGAATTGGGGATGATTAGTGCTATAATAGTAGGGTTAAAAATGAGGATGAAAATGACCGAGAAGTTTGAGGCGGCGAAGTTTTGAGTACCGGAACGTATGCAATTAATACGTGAGGAACGGAAAAGCAAGCCAACGAAGAAATTCGATGTGTCATTTTTACCGGAATTTTTTAACAACCTATAATAGTAGGGTTAATAAATTGTTAAGGAGAATGAATGTTGAGTTTACATGTCGTATTATATCAACCAGAGATACCTGCTAATACTGGAAATATTGGAAGAACGTGTTTAGCAACTGATACTACACTTCACTTGATTCGTCCACTCGGCTTTTCGACAGATGATAAGATGCTGCGTAGAGCTGGGTTGGATTATTGGAAACATGTCGATGTCCATGAGCATGATTCGATGGATCAATTATATGAGCAGTATCCAAAGGGTGTCTATTATTATATTGAAAACTTCGGAACAAAGCACTATTCTGATTTTGATTATAGCAAAAAAGAAGAAGATATATTTTTTGTTTTTGGAAGAGAATCAACTGGATTTCCGAAAGAGCTTTTAATCGGTAGAGAAGACCAATGCTTGCGAATTCATATGAATGATAAAGTACGGTCACTGAATCTGTCGAATACGGCCGCGATTATTATCTATGAAGCATTAAGACAGCAAGGCTTTCCAAATTTGATATAAGGTAAAAAAACCCGTTCGGCAAATAATGCTGAGCGGATTTTTTAGGATATGTTACTTTTACTTCATACCATTATTGGTTTTTCTTAGGCACCCCAGGTTTTGCTTCATAGCCAGAAGTGAAAAAAGAAACGACGAATGTTAGAATAACACCCATAAGTAATGCTAATTTCATGAGAATTTCCTCCTTATTATGAAAATAAAGCGTTTTAATTGAATATGCCCCTATTATAACGAAATTATTTCAATAAGGAAACTATCATCCAATTTATTTGGTTGATCCCTCTAATATAAGTACTTGGAAAAGGCATTTTTTCCGATTGATTCCAGTGATAAAATTTGATGAATTTCCTCCTGCAATTTAATTAAAATTTGGAATAAATAAATATATTGAAAAGTATGTACATATATTGTAAGTGGGCTAAAAATAAGGTATATTAGTTGATGAAACGTAGTTACATATCTATAATAAAATTGAACCGTTTACATGGCGGGGGAAGTTAACTTCTAATGGGGGTATCAGACGTGGCAGAAAATGGAGAATCTGTAGAGAGATTCTGGGGGCAATTTCATGGACCAAACTCGGGGTATTTAGAACAACAGTATGAATTGTACAGAGAAGACCCTGAAGCTGTCGAACCATCTATTAAAGAGATGTTCGATAAGTATGGGGCTCCTGCATGGATGTACCAACAAGAAAATGCAGGGCAATCCGTATCACAAAAGACATTAGCAAGTAGTGTAAAAAAATTAACCTCAGCGATGCAACTTGTTGAGGCTATTCGTCGTTATGGTCACACGGAGGCAGATATTTACTCGATTGGTGGCTATAAAGGAAGCAAAACGAACTTACTGGAATTGAAAACGTATGATTTAACGGAAGAAGATTTAAAAAGTATTCCAGCCTCCTGGGTATGGGATAAAGCTCCAAGTGATGTGGAGAATGGATTAGATGTTGTAAACCGTCTAAGGAAATATTATACGGGTACCATCACATTTGAATATGATCATGTGAATAACCATGAAGAACGAAAATGGCTTTTTGATTTAATTGAAAATGGAAATGCTAGACTTGAATTAACGGATGAGCAGCGAAAGGTAGTTCTTGAGCGGCTCGTAGATGTACAAGGTTTTGAACATTTCTTGCAAAAAACATTTGTCGGACAAAAGCGTTTTTCAATTGAAGGCTTAGAGGTAATGGTGCCGATGATTGATCGAATCGTACACTATGCAGCTAAGGATGGAATTGAAAATGTAATGATGGGCATGGCTCATCGTGGTCGTCTAGCCGTTCTTGCAAATGTTTTAGGGAAGCCATACGATAAAATTTTCTCAGAGTTTAACTACTCGAAAGATAAAGAATTGATGCCATCAGAAGGCTCAGCAGCAATTAATTATGGCTGGACAGGTGATGTGAAATATCATTATGGGGCAAAGCGAGAAGTCAGTAGCGGAGACGCGTTAAAAACCCGCATTACGTTAGCGCATAACCCATCACATTTAGAATTTGTGAATCCAGTAGTAGAAGGCTTCGCACGTGCAGCACAAGATGACCGGTCAGAAAAAGGTTATCCGAAGCGTGATTTCAATAAAGCGCTTGCTGTTCTTATTCATGGTGATGCAGCATTTATTGGAGAAGGTGTTGTTGCAGAAACGTTAAACTTAAGTGGGCTACCTGGTTACAATACAGGTGGGGCGCTTCATATCATTGCAAACAACCTTTTAGGCTATACAACTGACCGGGAGGATGGCCGATCCACTCGTTATGCAAGTGATTTAGCGAAAGGATTTGAAATACCGGTTGTCCGAGTAAACGCTGATGACCCAATTTCATGCTTGTCAGCCATAAAAATAGCTTATGCATACCGACAAAAGTTTCGTAAAGATTTTATGATTGATTTAGTTGGTTATCGAAGGTTTGGTCATAATGAAATGGACGAGCCAAGAACGACACAGCCAAAATTATATCAAGAAATTGATAACCATCCGCCTGTAGCAGAGATATTTGCTAAAGCATTGGAAGAGAAAAACATTATTGATTCAGGGGATTTCGAGAAACTGAAAGAGGATGTCGAAACAAAGTTAACCGACATTTATAAAAATATGAAAGAGCATGATATTGGTCAGCCAGAAGCAAAATTAATGCCTGAAGTGCTATTAAATGGGTTGGATCAGTTTGAAACTGCAATTGATCTGGAAACATTAAAATCCTTAAATAAAGATTTGCTGAAACGCCCGGAAGGATTTAATGGGTTCAAGAAAACAGAAAAGATTTTGAAACGCCGTGAAAAAGCTTTCGAAGAAGGAAATACGGCGGACTGGGGTACTGGTGAAACACTGGCATATGCATCTATTTTACGAGATGGAATTCCAATACGTCTCACTGGTCAAGATTCGGAGAGAGGTACATTTGCACACCGTCATATTGTGCTCCATGATACGGTAACAAATGAAAAGTATAGCCCAATGCACGGGTTAACCGATGCAAAAGCATCCTTTGATATTCGAAACAGCCCATTATCAGAAGCTGCTGTTTTAGGTTACGAATACGGTTATAGTGTTCATTCGCCAAACACGCTAGTTATTTGGGAAGCTCAATTTGGTGATTTTGCGAATGCTGGTCAAGTAATATTTGACCAATTTATATCATCATCACGTGCTAAATGGGGAGAAAAATCCAATATGGTTATCCTTCTGCCGCATGGTTATGAAGGACAGGGTCCAGAACACTCCAGTGCACGTTTGGAAAGGTTTTTACAAATGGCAGCGGAGAACAACTGGATTGTAGCGAACGTTACATCATCTGCACAGCTTTTCCATTTGTTACGCAGACAAGCAGCATTACGTGGGCGTGAACAAGCAAGACCTTTAATTCTAATGACGCCAAAAAGCAGTCTCATTCGTCATCCTAAAATGGGGGCGCCGGCAGAAGAGTTTACAACAGGGAAATTTAAAACGTTGCGTAACCAACCAGGTTTAGAGGTGTATAAAGAGAGTGCGACTCGTCTCTTAATCGGCAGTGGAAAAATCATGATTGATATAGAGGAAACAATGGAAACTTCAGATCAAAGCTTTGAATGGTTACGAGCTATTCGATTGGAACAGATTTATCCGTTCCCGAAAAAAGCATTGGAAGAAGAGTTAAAACATTTACCGAATCTAAAAGAAATTGTCTGGGTGCAAGAAGAGCCGAAAAATATGGGGGCTTGGAATTTTGTCGATGATTACTTACGAGAATTATTACAAGAAGGGCAGAAATTACGCGTAATTAGCAGACCAAGTCGTTCAGCACCAGCTGGTGGAATACCAAGTGTTCATAAAACAGCTCAAAACAAAATTATCAATCAAGCGCTAAACATATCTGAAGGGGGAAAATCCAGTGCAAGAAATTAAGATTCCAGAACTAGCTGAATCCATTACAGAAGGTACGATTGCAGAATGGCTCGTGAAAAAAGGGGATAAAGTAGAAAAGGGAGATCCGATTGTTGAGCTGGAAACGGATAAAGTAAACGTTGAAGTCAACTCTGATTTCTCTGGTGTTATTACCGAAATTCTCAGTGAAGAAGGTGACGATGTTTCCGTAGGAGATACGATTGCAAGCTTAGATGAGAATGGAGAAGCTGGCGGAAGTACTGCACCAGCTGAAACACCAAAGGAAGAGAAGCAAGAGGAAGCTGCGAAAGAGCAACCAGTAGAGGCTCCAAAAGCTCCAGAAGCAAATTCTGAAAAGGATTCTGAAGTGATTGCTTCTCCAGCGGCTAGAAAACGTGCGCGTGAGCTAAATATTGATTTGAGTAAAGTGAATGCCCGTGATCCGCTCGGTCGAATTCGTCCAGAAGATGTAGATGCCGCAGCACAAGCACCAAGTGAACCAAAAGCACCTAAGTCAGCTCCTGCTAAAAAAGAAGCGCCAGCAGCTGCAAATAAAACGGAGTTTGATAAGCCAGTTGAGCGTGTGAAAATGACCCGTCGACGTCAAACAATTGCTAAAAATCTTGTAAATGTTCAACACGAAACTGCGATGCTAACAACGTTTAACGAAGTGGATATGACTGCTGTGATGGATCTTCGAAAACAGCGTAAAGATAAATTTTTAGAGAAAAATGGTGTGAAGCTTGGCTTTATGTCCTTTTTTACAAAAGCTGTTGTAGGAGCACTAAAGGAGTTCCCATTACTGAATGCAGAAATTCAAGGTAATGAGCTAGTTGTAAAGAAATTTTATGATATCGGTATTGCAGTATCCACAGATGAAGGTCTTGTCGTTCCAGTAGTACGTGATGCAGATCGTCTTGACTTTGCAGGAATTGAAGGTGAAATTGTCAACCTAGGCAAAAAAGCGCGTGATAATAAATTAGGATTGAAGGATTTACAAGGTGGCTCATTTACTATTACAAATGGTGGTACATTTGGTTCTATGATGTCTACACCAATTTTAAATGCACCACAAGTAGGAATCCTAGGAATGCATAACATTGTTAAACGAGCAATGGTAATGCCGGATGATTCAATCCAAGTTCGTCCAATGATGTACCTTGCATTATCTTACGACCACCGAATTGTCGATGGAAAAGAAGCGGTTCAATTCCTTGTACGTGTAAAACAAATGCTAGAAGACCCATATGATTTATTATTAGAAGGTTAATAGTTGAATAGAATTAAAAAACCTTTGCTGTGAAAGTATCAGCAAAGGTTTTTTACGTGTTGTTTCACTGGAAGATCGCGATTACCATACGTCTCAAATTAATCGCTTAGTCCATATATCCACCTAATCCACAAATTGAACCATCTGCAATTTCTGCCCAACCATATCCCAATTTAAGAATAGTGATCGATGAAAAATCAATGACAATTGCTTTAATCTCAAGTTAACCATTGCAAAATAGTAGTGAAACGAATATTATAGTAAACGTTGGTAAAAATATACGGAAAGTAAGGGGTATTATATGGATAAGGGCTTTAAACTAAAACAAAATAATACAGATATCCGTACGGAGGTTGTTGCTGGTACAACAACATTTCTAACGATGGCTTATATTGTTGTTGTAAATCCTGCAATTTTATCTTCTGTAGGAATTCCATTTGAGCAGGTATTTATGGCAACCGTTATTGCTGCTATAGTAGGTACTTTAATTATGGGGATTTTCGCGAATTACCCAATAGCAATTGCTCCTGGTATGGGGTTAAATGCATACTTTGCGAGTATTGTCGCAACGCAAGGATTGTCCTATCAAGTAGTGTTTGGCACTGTATTTTTAGCTGGAATTCTTTTTATTATTCTTAGTTTGACAAAGCTACGTGAAACATTGATTGGTGCAATCCCGCCATCATTAAAATATGGAATTACTTCTGGTATTGGTTTGTTTATTGCTTTCGTCGGGCTGCGCAATTCAGGGATTGTTGTAGCGAATCCAGAGACGATTGTTGGGCTTGGTGATTTACATGATCCGATGATTGTATTAACCTTAGTTGGGTTATTAATCACACTAATTCTTTTTGTTATGAAGATAAAAGGTGCACTATTCATCGGTATGCTTGCTACGGCAATCATTGCATATTTTACAGGACAGTTAACGGTGACAGGTGTTCTATCTGCACCTCCTGCACCAGTATTTTTTGATATGGATATAGGTGGCGTATTCTCAAACGGTCTTTATACAGTAGTATTTGCCTTTTTATTAGTAACACTGTTTGACACTACTGGAACAATGATAGGAGTTGCCGAACAAGCAGGGTTTATGAAAGACGGAAAAATGCCGCGTGCAAAGCAGGCACTTTTAGCAGATGCAACCGCAACGACTGTTGGCTCGATGTTTGGGACAAGCCCTTCAACAGCTTATATTGAATCTACCTCAGGAGTTGCAGCAGGGGGAAGAACCGGATTAACATCGATTGTTGTGGCAATACTATTTGCGCTGTCGATTTTCTTTACACCTATAATTTCAGTAATCGCTGGTTTGCCAGCCATTACTTCACCAGTTTTAATTATTGTAGGGTGTTTTATGATGGAAGGACTGGCTAAGGTTAACTGGAAAGCATTTGATGAAGCTTTCCCGGCATTTGCAGTCATCTTAACAATGCCATTCACATCAAGTATTGCAACAGGAATTGCTATTGGGTTTATAACGTATCCAATATTGAAGCTTGTAAGTGGTAAAGGTAAGGAAGTGCATTGGATTTTATATGTGTTTGGTGTGATTTTTCTTATCCAAATGGCCTTTTTCCCAACGCATTGATTAGAAAACTTGGCATTTACCAAGCTTTTATGTAAATCCCATAGTTGCCCTTAGGCAATAAGAATGTTTAAGACATTCTTATTCTTATCTGCCAAATGAATACTGTCTCCACAACCGAAGGGAGACAGTTTTTTACGGCTCAAACAAACAGGAAATTTATATGTTAAAAAAGATAAAAATAGGGAAAAACTATTTTAATACTGTTTCTTAAAGGAGGCTTTACCGTGATGGGTATACTTCTCGGTATTTTAGCGATAATTATTACCTTAGGCCTAGCCTATTTAATGTCCAATAATAAGAAAATAATTAATTACAAGGGAATCGGCATTATGCTGGTTTGTCAGCTGTTAATAACATGGTTTATGTTTTCCACACAGATTGGAAAAGCAATCATTGATGGTATCTCTGCTGTATTTAATAAGCTAATTGAATTTGGTGTAGAAGGGATAAGCTTTGTGCTTGGCGGATTTGCGATAGAAGATGGTGGCGTATTCTTCTTCAACGTATTACTGCAAATTATCTTTTTCGCAACACTTCTTTCTGTGCTTACGTATTTAAAAATTTTACCATTGATAATTAAGTATATTGGTGCAGCTATTTCTAAAATTACAGGCTTACCTAAAATTGAATCCTTTAACGGGGTGAATAGTATCTTTTTCGGTCAGTCAGAGGCATTAATTGCAATTCGATCCCAATTTCACCATTTATCGGAAAATCGTTTGTACATCGTTTGTGCTTCTGCAATGAGTTCCGTTTCAGCAGCAATTGTAGGTTCCTATATTCTAATGCTCCCACCACAGTATATCTTAGTAGCCCTTCCTTTAAATATGTTTAGTGGTTTAATGATAGCTTCAATCATTGCACCAGTTCGAGTACCAAAGGAAGAGGATTATGTTGATATAAGTAATGTAACGCAGGATAAAAGTATTTTTGAAGCAATGGGGAACGGTGCATTAGAGGGCGGTAAAATTGCTTTGATTGTTGCTGCTATGCTAATAGCTTTTATTGCTTCATTATCCTTGGTTAACTGGATTATTCAATTTATCTTTGCAGGGGTAACATTGCAGCAAATTTTAGGTTATATTCTTGCTCCGCTCGGTATTCTAATGGGGATTGATCCAAGTGAAGTTATAGACGCTGGAGCAGTTATGGGTATGAAAATCGTTACCAATGAATTTGTAGCTATGCTTGAATTTCAACCGTTTCTGGATACAATGTCAGAGAAAACAATTGGTATTGTTACAGTATTCTTAACAAGTTTCGCTAACTTCTCATCTATCGGTATTATTGCTGGAACGGTAAAAGGTATCGATGCGAAAAAAGCAGTACAAGCTTCCGGATTTGGAATGAAATTATTAGCTGGTTCGATTCTAGCTTCGATTTTATCAGCAACTATTACAGGGTTATTTTTATAATGAAGACCTGGCACGAGGGTTGTTCGTTTCATCCAAACAACTGTAAAGGATTCGTTTTGAGGTGCATTTTCCAAAAATACACCTCAACTGACATTAAAATCGACCGTTAAAATTGGAAACAAAAGTAGACTAAAATGAACTGCACCTCAATTGGAGGTGCAGTTTTCTTATGAATAAAAGGTCTTGAACGAACGAGGCAGAATACTTGAAGAGTCGTGTTTAGCTTCTGTTCAACAATCGGACTATATCGCTGAATGATCAATTGTGAAATTAATGGATAGGTGGGCAGGTGTAACTAACTTGGAAGCCAGAAAACTCTACCGACTATTTATTGTCAAAAAAAATGCGTGGTTGCTCGACTTAAAGGGTTGTATTGTATTTTCAGTAAGGGAAATCCTAAACCTAAAGAATTTTAGGTGGGTGTATATGAAAAACAAATTGTGTTTTGTACTTTTAATTTTCTTGTTCATTATTCTTATCCAGCCAAATGAAACGAATGCCAAACAAAATAAAATAGAAAATAAATTGCTGCTCGACACATTGATTACTTTATTGGATCCGTATATATCAGAAGCAGTAGAACAGTATTACGGCTATCATAAATCGTATGGTTTGTACGATGCAAAAATACTCGGTATATCAAGAGAAAAAGACGGTGGATTTAGTTTTAAAGTCAAAGTTCAAGTAAATACCTTTGAAGAAGCTCATAATCCCCCTTACGGTAAAGAAACAATAATCCTTGGAGTGGAAGTAGACAAGGTCAAAGTCATTAAATTCATCCACGAGGGAGATGAAGAAGAAAGGAAAATAGCAAATTTTTATAATGAGACTATTACAGATATCAAAGAAACATTTAAAATAAACTTAAACTCCTTCAAAAAAATTAAATATGAACAACTATTATATAAATCGGAAAAACAAAAGGAATACAAATCTCTATCGGATATTGTAACGGACATCATAGTGAATGATTTAAATCCCGAAATAAAACCCCCATATAAAAATATTATAGAGCCAGTTACCTTTATTAAGAATAATCAAGGATACATTCTTTTTAAAAAGGCAGATGGAACTAACATTGTTTTTCAACTGTCTAGGTTAAATGGTAAATGGGTAGTTGTAAAGAAGGAAAGAAGACAAGGTAAAAAAATGAAAAATGATTTACTTTGGTATATGTGATTTATAGCTTGAACCTGTAACGGGTTCAGCGAATAACTCTTAGTTATTCTATTAAAGGGTGCATTGTTAAACAAGGCAATCATAAAAATGGTTGTCTTTTTCTTTTGGTAAATATTTTTGAATATTATGGTATTATTGAAAGAGAGATACTAAACAGATTATAAAACCTGTTAAGAGGTGGTGTCCTAGGATGAAAAAAATAATGGTAATTGGAGTTTCGGCAGGTGTTGGGAAGTCAACTTTCGCACAAAAGTTAGGGAAAGAGCTTCATATAAAAGTTAATCATTTAGACGCCTTATATTGGAAGCCAAACTGGGTAGAAGCCACATTAGAAGAGTTTTCGGAAGCACAGCAAGAGATTGTAAAACAAGGTCAATGGATAATTGAAGGAAACTATAGTAATACTATTCAGATTCGCGCAAAACACGCTGACACAATAATTTATTTGGAATTACCATTATATGTTTGTTTATATCGTGTTGTTAAGCGATGGCTAAAGAACATCGGCAAAACACGACCTGATATGGGAAATGGTTGTAAGGAAAAGTTAGATTGGAAATTCATTAGGTTTATATATACTACTTATTATCCTCGTAAAAGAAAAATGATCGAACAATTTCAGAACTTTCAAGCCTTAGATTCCAAAAAAGAGATTATTATTCTAAAGAGTAGACAAGAAATTAAGTCTTATTTAGACAATTGTACTTAAACGAACAGGTGTTTTAATATAACAATGAGCTAGTCAATGCGGCGGTCTTTTTTATTAAAGAAGCAGGGTTTTATCCTTAATATATGGAATATTTAATAAGGTTATTTAAAGGAGGAGTTTTTAATGGATAATCCTATCTTAAAACAAATAGGAACAGTATTCATCCCAGTAAGCAACATAGAGAAAGCTAGAGATTGGTACTGCGATATTTTAGGACTAGAAACAGATGGGGAGATTCAATTCGGTCATCTTTACGTTATTCCTATGGAAGGTACAGGGATTGTGTTAGACAGCAAGATCTATTCAGAAGATAGAATATTTAAAGTTCCAGCATTCCACTTCAATACAAAAAGCATTGAAGAAGCATTTTATTTTATGAGTAAAAAGGATGTTGATTTAATTACACAAATCGAACATAATCATTATTTTAATTTCAAAGATCCGGATGGAAACATCTTAATGATATGCAAATGCTAATATGAAGCTAACAGATGCTTTAATTAAAGTTTCTGATATCCTACGAACAGGACAGTTTAATTTAACAGAAGGTGCTATAATTCTGATAGAAAACAAACAAAATTATATTATGGATTTAGTAAGTCAGGAGGAAAATACATGAAAGTAATGCCTATTGAAAAAATGGGAATCACAACAAGCCGTCTCATACTAGGCTGTATGGGGTTTGGGGGAGACAGGGATCAAACTGCTTACACAAAAGAGGATATACTAAAAACAGAAAAAGCAATCGATGCAGCATTATCGCACGGAATTACAATGTTTGATCATGCGGACATTTATAATATGGGAAAAGCTGAAAAAGTATTTGGTGAAATCTTAAAATCGCGTCCGGAACTCAGAGAAAACATAGTACTTCAATCAAAATGTGGTATTCGATTTGCGGATGGCAAGAATCCAGGTCGCTATGATTTCTCAAAGGATTATATCCTGAATTCAGTCGATGGTATCCTAAATAGATTGAACACCGAGTATTTAGATATTCTTTTATTGCATCGTCCCGACCCCATAATGGAACCAGAAGAAGTAGCAGAGGCATTCGAAACATTGAAGAGGTCAGGAAAGGTTCGTCATTTTGGGGTATCTAATATGAGTGCTTCTCAAATCCAATTTTTGAATGCTTACTGTTCTGAACCTATGATTGTTAACCAACTGAATATGAGCTTACAGCAAGTTGATTGGCTAGAGCAAGGTGTTTTAGTGAACCAAAAGGAAGGGACAGGTGTGAATTTTCCAGATGGGACAATTGAATATTGTCGCTTAGCCAATGTACAAATTCAAGCATGGTCACCTTTAGCAAATGGAATCTATTCTGGTCGCTCCATAGATAATCCGTCAGAATCGGAGCTAGCCACGATAGAGCTGGTGAAAAAATTAGCACTAGAAAAAGAAACCTCCGCAGAAGCAATTGTGCTTGGATGGTTAATGCGTCATCCAGCTATGGTTCAGCCTGTCATTGGTACAACAAATCCAGATAGAATTGCTAAATGCCAGGATGCAATCCAACAGGCGGAGATTATGACTCGTGAAGAATGGTATTCTCTGTATACGGCTTCACGCGGTAATAAGTTACCGTAAAATTTTATGAACAGGATGATTATCTTACCCATATGAGTTTAGGTAAACTTTATTGTGGTTTGACTAAACAGGAATTGATATACATAGCTAAATTAGCGAAAGAAGGCACACTTCATATCCACCTTTTAAGGTTGTCTTTATTAAGCCATAGTGAAGGTTGAACAATGTAAGAAAGTAAGATAGTGAATGGAAAAACCAATTTCCAAGATCATGATAATCTTATTTATGACCTCGCATAAAAAGCTTGGGGAAAAATTAGAATTAATCTATTCCGAGGATAGCGATTATCTTATTAACTATATAACGAAGGTGAATCATTTCAGCATTTTTATTCAACTGGTGAGAGTTACGCAGTTGGGTATTAAGTCAATCGTCTTTTCTTTGCATTTATTGTTGGGCTTATAATCCTTTTTTCTCAAATATAATGAAGAGTGTGAGAGGAGACACGGTGAGTGGATCTAAAGGTTATAATTCATTTCAAAGGGCGTGATTTTTTGAATTCAAAAAGAACAGTCTTTTTGATAAGTGGTCCCCCTGGGGCTGGAAAGAGTACGTTGGCTGATAAGATATGTAAAAGTATGGATGGATTATGTGTACATATAGAGGGGGATGTGCTATACAATTTGGTAAAGAAAGGATGGGTACATCCTTGTGATGATCACGATAATTTTTTTCTGAATGTCTTATGGGACAATATAGTTGCTCTGGTTGAAAACTTTACACAAAATAATATGAATGTAGTTACTGATTATGTTTTTTCTAAAGAGCAGATATTTTCTGTTATAGATAGAATGAAACATTTAGATATTAACATTAAAATAATAGTAATTAAAAGTGATATAAATATCCTAATTAATAGGGATAGGCTACGAAGTGGAATTGCGTATGTAGGAGAAGAAAGAATTAGACAAATTGTTAGAGATTTTAATTCAAATTATTTTCCTGATGAGTTTATACTTGATAATAATGATGCTGATTTAGAGGGTCTTGTAGATGTCGTTTTGAAGGAAGACAGGTTTACCGTTAATTAATAAAACCTTTCTTAATTAATGGTGCAAGAGTTGAACAAGATATTAAACGGCACCTATTGTGCTCAAGGAGGCAATCTAAGTAAAATAGATCGCAATGAAAAAGTAAATTTAATTAATCTCACAGAGGAACTTCAAAACAGCCCGTTGGTTATAGAGGAGGGTTTCCATAATTCTTATGCTCGTTTTTTAACGGATAAGAGGTTTATTTATAAAGAAATGAATGTATAAAAAGTAGTTTCCCATCTTTATTGCAGGAAATTGGACTTGTATTCTAGAATGTAATAATGATGACAATATCGTAAGCAATTGTTTACTCAGAGAATTGGAGAGCGCATATATGTATGAACCGAAGATGAAAGAAACCGACAACAGTGTAATTGGATTTATTGAAAGTGTGGAAAATGAGAAGAAGAAGGCAGATGCCTATCAGTTATTGGAAATATTTGAAGAAGTAACTGGTTACGAAGCAAAAATGTGGGGGCCTAGTATTATAGGTTTTGGTAGCTATCACTATAAGTATGCATCAGGACGTGAAGGGGATGCGCCTTTAGTGGGTTTTTCACCAAGAAAAGCGAAAATTAGTCTTTATTTGGACTATGAAAGTGAGAAAAGGGAAAAATTATTAGAAAACTTTGGTAAACACACGAAGAGTAAGGCTTGTATTTATGTAAATAAATTAGCTGATATCGATACCAATGTTTTAAAGGATTTAATTAAACATACAGTAGAAACATATAAAGATCTTTATCCGAACGAATAAAGCTATTGGCATTGTTTTAAATCCGTGTCCTACTGACTATGCTTGTTTCACCATCTGTATCCATGCCTCGCGAGAATTTTAATAGTGCATTTTGACTTCAACAGGCTTGGATAATGAAGAAATATTCGATCGTGATCTTAATGTGTTGGACTAATTCCATTTAGATTCAAAAATGTTTTAAAGTTGGACGAGACGTTAGCTTTTTATAGTTCTGACTTTATTGCTCTCCCTCCATTTGTGAAGCAAATTATATTAAATTACGGGTGCTTTAGAATTTAGGAGTAAATTGAATCCATCGAGGGAGTTTAATAATAAGGAGAAATTGACCTGGATCTTTTAAAAGAGGTTCTTTTGTACTTTATAAACAAAGGTCTATTATTTAAATTGACAGCCAAATTGCCATCGTTTTTTATATGTACAATATCTTGTCCAATAAAAAATAAATGAGATATTCGGATGCCAAAAACCTAATTTAAGCATTAATCGTTAGAATAACAACAAAACTGACGTATGAATTGCCATACGTCAGTTTTGTTGTTTAACTAATATGCACTTATAAACGGAACCCTTTCATTCAACTGGATGTGCTTTTTTAGAAAACGCATATTTCTTCTGAATATAGAGAAGTCGCCATAATAATGCAACTGCGCCAGCGCTGAGGCCAACAATAATTCCAACCCAGTAGCCAAATGGCTCCAGAGCAGTGTAATTTGCTAATAACCAGCCAATTGGAAGCCCGATAGCCCAATAAGAGATTAATGCAATAATCAATGTCATATTTACATCTTTATAACCACGAAGTATACCTTGAATTGGAGCACCAAATGCATCTGCCAGCTGATAAAAAATAGCAAAATAAATAAATTGCTTCGTTAGCTCAATCACTTCTGGATCGGAATTGTAAAGGGCAGCTACAGGACCATTCAATAAATACAAAATAACTCCTGCAAAGAGTGCGATAAATATACCTCCGCTCATTCCGATGTATCCATATGCACGTGCATCTTTATAACGCTTAGCACCTGCTTCTAAGCCAACCGTAATTGTTAACGCCATCCCGACACTCAGTGGAATCATATACAAGAGACTAGCGAAGTTCAATGCCGCTTGGTGTGCCGCTATTGTATTTGTGCTGTAAACGCTCATCAATAACGTTACAGCTGAGAAAATACTTGTCTCAAAAAATATTGCTGCACCAATTGGTATACCAATCTTTAATTGGTTACGCCATTGTTTGAGGGAAGGTTTAAACCATTTAGCAAACACAGCAAATTTCTTGAAAGGCTGAATTCGATGAAGAAAGTAAAGAGCAATAATGCACACGATAAAATACGTAATCGCAGTTGCAATGCCTGCTCCTATACCACCTAATGCCGGCACCCCTAATTTTCCGAAAATAAATATATAATTAAAGATAACATTAAGTGGCAGGGAGATCAGAATGATGATCATGGAAATGCGTGTCTGTCCGAGGCCATCCATAAAACAACGAATTGTATTAAAAATAAACAAGGGAATAATACCAATTCCTAGTGTGAACAGATAATATTTTGCGACATGTCGCACCTCAGATTCCAGATCCATCATAGATAGTATCGGTTCTAAGAAAATCACACCGGCCACCATAATTAAGATAGATAAAATAATTGCCAAATAAATTCCTTGCTGAATAACTTTTGGTACTTCCTGGTCAGCTCGCCCGCCAATCAGATGTGCTATAATTGGCGTGATTGCCAGAACAATACCATTAATTCCGGTAGAGATCGGAACCCAGAGGCTAGCCCCAATTGCTACGCCTGCAAGGTCTGCAGCACTAGAACGGCCTGACATCATCGTGTCAAAGAATGTCATGAGGTTCATACTGATTTGCGTAATTAAGATGGGAATTAAAATGATGATAAATAGCTTCAGTTTTTCCTTAACTGTTTTTGTTTCATACATTAAAACTCTTCCTTTTTTGTATGTTTTCTAATAGGATAGAGAGTAGTGTAATCCTAATAAGACGTAGCCTTTATTATACTTGGTTATGCTGATTTGTGAAAGAAGGGAAGTACATTTCAATGAAAAAGAAAAGAATCCTTTTCACTGGTGGAGGAACAGCTGGACATGTGATTGTCAATTTAGCGTTGATTCCATTCTATCAGGAAAAAGGCTGGGAAATTGATTACATTGGCTCTTATAATGGTATAGAAAGAGACTTAATTGGACAGCTCGAAGGAGTAACCTATCATCCAATATCCACTGGAAAGCTTCGCCGTTACATGTCGAAAGAAAATATAAAAGATCCTTTTAAGGTGATAAAAGGTACAATGCAAGCGTATAAGATAATTGGTAAACGTAAGCCTGCAGTTATCTTTTCTAAGGGAGGATTTGTATCCGTTCCTGTTGTTGCAGCTGCAAAATTACGAGGCGTGCCATCCGTTATCCATGAATCAGATTATACACCAGGATTAGCAAATAAGCTCTCCATTCCATTTACGAAAAAAGTACTTGCGACATTTCCAGAAACGATGCAATATCTGCCTGAGAAAAAAGCGGAATATGTTGGCGCAGTTGTTCGCGATGAGCTTTTTAAAGGGGATAAGGATAGTGGCTTGAAATTTGCCGGATTATCGAAAAAATTACCTGTACTCCTCATCATGGGAGGTAGTGGCGGGTCATATAAGATCAACGAAACCGTGAGGGAAAGCTTGGATGAGCTTTTAGCGAACTTTCAAATCATTCATATCTGTGGACGAGACAAAATAGATCATTCGATTCAAAAAGCTGGATATGTGCAATTTGAATATATTAATGAAGAGCTAAAGGATATTTTTGCTGCTTCAGACTATGTGCTGTCTCGAGCTGGATCGAATGCAATCTTTGAATTTCTGGCATTAAGAATACCTATGCTGTTGGTTCCTTTATCCAAAGGTGCAAGCCGGGGGGATCAGATTATCAATGCGCAGTCGTTTCAGGAAAAACGCTATGCCAGGGTTATAGATGAGGAAAAACTAACAAAACAAACATTAAAAGATGAGCTTTTACAATTAAAAGAATATGCACCGATTATGATAGATACGATGAAGGAATATAAAAGTGAAAAATCGCGGGATCGTGTTATCGAAATTATTAATGCGACAAGCAAATAAAATATACTCCCTGGTTTGGACGCCAGGGGGTATATTTATTAGTCTGGATTTGTTTGTTACTGTATTGTTCCATAATGCATTAAATCTACATTTACATTGAAATCTACTGTAATGTTTGGGTATTTTTCCCTCCACTCTGTATCTGTTAAACGCTCCCCCTTTTTCTTTGTTCGATAAATTCCTCCAAATCCTAATGGGTCGGAATCCATCTCTTGGAGTTTGGCCAATAGTTCGTCATACTGTCGCATAAACTCTTTTTCAATTTCTTCTTCCAGTATGGCTGCTATTTTTTCATTTTTTACACCGAGTAACTCTGATGTTTCATATAGATCTACTTCTAAATGAACATTAGCCTCAAAGTGGAGATCATCGATGTTTTTTAATGTTATATCACCTTTACCTTTCGATATTCTTACTAGTATGGTCAAGTGTTCCTTATCTTCAAGTTTATCTGGTTGCATCGAATTCGTTTCGTTATTAAAGATAAAATCTAAAAATGGTTCTCGCGGAAGTGAAACTTCCATTGGAGTACCTTTAACATTTGTTAAAAAGGTATTAATTAGAAATGCTTGATCGATATGCAGCTCACCAACCAGCTTATCATTCGAAAAAGCGCCTATTCCGACAATCGCTGGTTTGTTATTTCGTAAACCAATTATTGGAGCGACGGGATCCTGTCCAATATCTGCTTCAATATGCAAAAAATTTTGTAAGGAGGTTTTTGGTATACTATACTCCCTTACTTCCTTTTCAATTAAACTTTGGATTATTTGACCGACATCGGTATTCAATTCTTCTTGCCCCACTGTAAGGACCTCATTTGCAGTAATATTACTAATAGCTACTAGCATTGTATCTGATACCCGTGCATCACGAACTAGTGTACTTAGGTATTCTAAAATTCCTTCCTCGGCAGTTTCCTTGCCATATAATTCAAGTCGTATTTGTCCGGGGCTTAACTCAAAATTTGTATTATAACCGGCATTCTCACGTGCTCCTTTAATTGTTTTCCCCACTCCAGTAATAGATGTCGTTATTTGTGGGTTTTGCGCATCGAATTGGTAAGCGATGATTGTCGTTTCAACACGATTGTTTTCGGTTACGTCTACACCACGAGTATTAATTATCCCTAGCTCCTCAAGTTGTTTATAGGGTACGCAGGAGGTAAGAATGACAGAGAAAATCAGCAAAAGAATTGTTTTTTTTATCATGAGGATCCAGCTCCTTTTCGCTTCTTCAATCTCTTTTTGAATAAAACCAATGGAAGTAGTACAAAAGGATATACATAAATAAACCAGAATCCAAACTGCTCAGCAAAATTAATGACTCGTTGCGTTTCAAAATGCTTTTCAAAGAAGAGCGTACCAATTAAAAATATAATGGCAGCTACATACAATGTTGGTTTTTGTTTGACCTTATATACTCTTTTCATACTGTATGTTAATCCCCACATAAGAAAGAGCAGGGATGGTACAACAACCATCATCAATTCAGCGACAACGATGTAATCAAACCGTTCAACAAAGGG
Source organism: Oceanobacillus sp. FSL K6-0127 (assembly GCF_037983385.1). Classification (NCBI taxonomy): domain Bacteria; kingdom Bacillati; phylum Bacillota; class Bacilli; order Caryophanales; family Bacillaceae; genus Oceanobacillus; species Oceanobacillus sp. FSL K6-0127. Next base: position 1,887,587 of record NZ_CP150287.1, read on the forward strand.
AAAACTTTGGGTTTTAAATAATACAAGAACAGCCCACTCTCTGCGTTCAAGCTGTTCAGCACTGAAGAAACCTATCGCCAGCATTGTTGCGGATAGTACAAGGAGAGCAGACCAGGAGACAGCTAATAGACTCGTAATCCTAACTTTATTTTTATTTTGGATAAAAGGATAAACCAAAAATAGAATTTCAAATCCCATAAATGTATAGGAAGTAGCCCTTGCGCCTTTTAATATATCGACAAAAGGAGCTTGAAAAAGTGGCAAGTAATGATTAAAATCGATTTGCAGTGCAGGATGAATTAATAAAAATAGGATCCAATTAGCTAGGACCCCAAAGACGAAACTAACGCCTATAATAACTCGCAAGCCACCTAGGACACCATAAATAGTGAGAGAAATGAGCAGCAGCCCCATTACAAAATTGCTTACATCAGGAAATACAAATACTTTAACAACTTCGATATATGTTAATAGCACAGAGTAAAAAGCAAGCCCAAAATATAAGATGTAGACCGTGCTGAATATTTTCCCAAGCCACTTTCCAAAAATATCACGATGAATCCCGTGAATATCCGCATTATCATATTGTTTAAGAATGAGCAGCATTACCAATAACACGATAATAATGTAAGCAGCCGCCACTAAGATGGATATCCAGGAATCTTGCTTTGCCTCGCTAAAAACTAATCGTGGGACACCTAATATACCAACCCCGATTTGCATGGAAACGATAATAAAAAACAAATAAAATGCTTGAATACGCATATTTGGTTTTATTTTTACATTAATTTCCACAGGAGACACCTACTCATCAATATCTTTTTTCTCTTTAGCATTACGTTTAGAAAAACGAATGGAATCTTTTAAAGAAAGTGATATAAATCGTTTGTACTGAAAATTTTGAGGTAACCGATATAATGCTTTGTTTAAATCCTCAAAACGAATTGGGTAGATCGGTGACAGATATGGTCTGCCTAAGGATGTCATTTTTAATAAATGGATAATCAGCATACATAAACCGAACATAATTCCAATCAAGCCTAGAATACCTGCTAATACAATCATTGGAAAACGCAGCAGTCTGATGGAAGTACCCATTTGATAACTTGGTGCTGTAAAGGAAGCTAGTGCACTTATCGTTATAAAGATAATTAATATATTACTCGTTATTCCAGCTTGAACAGCAGCTGTTCCGACAACAACACCACCAACGATACCAATTGTTTGTCCTACCTTCGTTGGAAGTCTTGCGCCAGCCTCACGTAATAATTCAATCATTAGCTCAAGAAATAATGCTTCAAATACAGGAGGAAAGGGAACTCCTGCTCTTGATTGTCCAATTGAAATGAGTAGTTGCGTTGGTATAATTTCATAATGAAATGTAACTGCAGCAACATACATTGGGGTCAGAACGACCGAGATGAACATAGACATAAATCTTATAAACCTTAAAGGTGAACCTGAATTCCAGCGCATGTATAAGTCTTCCGTTGATTCAAAAAAACTAAAAAAGGTCGATGGCGCAATTAATGCCGACGGGCTATTTTCCATTAATACTGCAATTTTTCCTTTTAAAATGGCATATGAAGTACGGTCAGGCAACTCGGTTGTATGAAATTGTGGAAATATGGACGCAGAGTCGTCCTCGATGTATTGCATGAGTACATTACTATCTTCAACATTATCGACATCCAATTCATTTAAACGTTGTCTCATTGTGTCTACATCCGTATCGTTGGCAAGCGATTTCAAATAAATTAATCGGACCTCACGTGGAGCTCTTTTACCTATTGTTATCTCTTCTATTGCCAGATCTGGTGTACGAATATTCCAGCGAATCACATTTAAATTCGTAACCAATGATTCTGTGAAGGCTATTTTCGGTCCAATAACAACGGATTCCGTCTCGGCTCCTTCTAAGGAACGTTTTTCTTTGTTTAAAAAATCATAGGATACAACAGCTGCTTCATCCTCAATATAAATCATAACTTTACCGGTTATGAGTCCTGGGAGAATTTCATCCATTTGTTGATATTCTTTACCTGAATTTAACGGTATTTTATTAAGAATAGCAGTATTTGACCATTCTTCCTTACTCTCTAATAATGGTGTTAATAGCAGATTTTCTACTCTATCCGGCTGCACTTGATAGGGAATGAAAAATACTGCAATTTTTTTATTTTGATGTTCGTATTTGCTAAAACTTAAATCTGGGCTTTTATCAAACTCACTTCTCATTAGTTGCTCTAGTTCATCAATTTTCAGAGGAAACACGTTTTTGGATGAACGTTTCATTCTTTTTCTCATAGGTCGTCCCTCCATCACAGCTTAGCTTGACTTAGTATGCCGATAAATAAAAGAAATATGAGTAGCAATTGACGTTTATTTAAAAATATTTTTTTGTAAAAGTCTAATTGTGTTAATATTGAATTATCAGAATCTGATTTAAATAAATATACAAATATGTAGTAAAAAGGATTATGATTGATGAAATTTACTTTTAATACAGACTTACATAAGCAGATAAAAATAATTGTATATCTTTTTTTATTTACTTTAGCGGTTACAATTTTTTTGAGTGGAGGACTTTCCGCTTTAGAGGATTTTTCTGTTGATCAACAGTTAACCTTAGGGTTACTAGTATTTGCAGTCTATTTATGGATAGCGGCACCAATTCCAACAGGTGCGAGCAGCTTTTTAATACTGGCACTTATGCTTTTGCTGAACTTAGCAGATACAGTTGAAGAGGTATTGGCAGGTTTTTTATCTCCTGCCATCTATTTTATATTATTGCTATCCATCATTAGTCACGTACTGGTGAAAGTGGGTTTGGATCAGGTTGTTTCTCGATTTTTAATAAGATGCAGTAGGGGTGGTATTCGATTTATTATTATCGGATTGCCATTATTTGTATTGATCTCACCGATTATTCTGCCCTCAGCAGTAGCTCGGTTTAAGATACTTTTTCCATTGATTCAGAACATGAATTATTTATATGGATTTGCAGAGAAGAGTATTTTTCAAAAGTATAGTCTTTATATCATCGGGATGTTAAATCAAAATGTTACCACTGTTATTTTTACTGGTGGTGGCTTCCCGATACTCGCTTCTCAGTTGATTCGTGATTATAATATAGCTGATTTAGGGTGGGTGGAATGGTTTATAATGATAGCCCCTCCACTTTGGTTAGGTTCGATTTTTATGGTTTTATTTGTATGGTACTATCTAAAAATGACGATGCCCGATGAAAAAATAACGACCTTTTTGAACAAGGAAAAAGATATTAACGAGGAGAGAGGTGAGGTGTTTTCCACTAAGTTTTGGTTTGTATTAGTAAGCTTTTTTTTAATGATTATCGTTTGGATTGTAACAGATCAAGAGAAAGTTCCGCTCTTACTTCCACCAATGCTATTAGTTGCATTTTATGCTATTCCAAAAATAGGGTTAGTCACCAACCGTATGCTTCGAGATTATGATTGGGAAAACTTCTTATTGCTTGGTGCATCTTTTTCGTTGGGATTGCTATTAGAAAGTAATGGTACCGCAGAAGCATTAGCCAATTTACTAATTGGTTTTATTCCAGAAGGTACGAGTATTGTTATAAAAGTAGTGATTATTGCCTTGATTGTTTTTGTTTTGCGCTTTTTCTTTATTGTCCCTTCTTCAGCAATAGTTGTTATTTTCCCAATCGTTATTTCTTATTCAGAATTAATTGGAATACCGCCAATACAGCTTGCATTTTTAGTTGTCATGATTATTGGAGGGATGATGATTTTGCCTATTCATACAACAACAACTTATTTGGCATATGGAACGGGGATTTTTTCAAGAAGAGAGCAATACGTATTTGGGATGTTAACTAGTATTTTGTTTGTTATCATTGCTATTTTGTCAGTATTTTTTTATTGGTAATGTTGGTTCGTTTCATCCCTTCCTCGACGGATAACTAAACAGGAAACCTTTACATAAACTAAAATTGTTTGCGCATATTAAGTCTATCATCGCATTAGGAGGGCCAGAATGAGTGAAAAGAAAATATATTTAACATCAGGTGAAATTGCTTCACTTTGGACTGGATATATGAATGATAGTATGTCGAAGTGCGTTTTAGGCTATATGCTGAAGCATATCGAAGATCCAGATATAAAACCTGTTATTCAACTTTCCTATGACATTTCTTCCAAACATCTGGAACTATTGGTATCCATTTTTGAAAAAGAACAATACGCCATTCCAAATGGTTTTAACGAACAAGACGTTAACATTAATGCTCCATGGCTTTTTACAGATGCGTTTTGTTTAACCTATGTAAATCATATGTCTAAAGTGGGAATGTTGGCATACGGTGGTTTTCTTTCAATGAGTACAAGAGAAGATATATGTAATTATTTTTCGATGGGTTTGAGTAAAATCACGAATCTTTATAATGAATCACTTAAAATTGCTGTTAATAAGGGAATTAACGGCAGGCACCCATATATTGAAGTTCCGAAAGAAACGGATTATGTGGACAGTAAGAAATATTACAGTGGCTTCAATCCATTTAGTGACAAACGACCATTGAACGCAGTTGAAATTTCCCATCTATATATGAACATACTAACAAACGTGATGGGAGTAAAATTATGTCTTGCCTTTGCTCAAACCTCTCCATCCAAAGAAGTACAAGATTTTATGCTAAGAGGAAAGGAAATTTCGCAAAAACATACTAAAATTTTTGTGGATACATTTTTGAAGGATGATATTGATGCGCCGCAAGTACCTGATGTCTCTGTAAGTGATTCGACAACACAAACATTTTCAGATAAATTGATAATGTTTCATATGTCACTTATAAGTGCAGCGGGGATAGGGAACTATGCCACTGCTGCGGCTGCTAGTCAACGATTGGACTTAGCGGTCAATTACGAACGATTATCATTAGAAATTACCCGCTTAGCCAAAAGTGGAGCCGATCTTATGATTAAACATAATTGGCTGGAACAACCACCAGGAATTAAAGATCGGAAAAAATTAGCCAAAAATAAAGAGAAAAGCTGATCAATTTTGGTGATTAGCTTTTTTCTACGATTCTTTGCAATAAAAGTCTAAAGAACAAGCCCGCAAAGGCAATTGATATTGAAGGCAGATTGTACTTTATTTACTATCCTCAATAATATACAAATAGACTACTGCTTTAAAAGAAAAGCAGTAGTTAGTACCTATTTCTATTCTTTTGTAACAACATCTACTTTACCCGTATCAGGGTTAATAACTAGACCATGCACTTTTACTTCTTTCGGCAGCAATGGATGGTTTCGAATGATGCCAACACTTTGCATGACGGACTCTTCTACAGTTTCAAAACCGTGAAATTCCTCGTCAAGGCTGATTCCACTATGGGTTAATGTGTTTATTTTCTCTTCATCAATTCCACGATTTATCATTGTTTTCTTAAGGGCTTCTGTATCTACATTCGACATTCCACAATTATGGTGACCAATCACGACAACCTCTTCAGCTTTAAGGTTGAAAACGGCAACAAGAATGCTTTTCATGATGCTATCAAACGGCTTACGAATGATTGCACCAGCATTTTTGACCATTTTTACGTCTCCGTTTTGAATGTTTAATGCTTTGTGCAATAGTTCGACTAAGCGTGAATCCATACATGTAAAAACAATCATCCTTTTGTTGGGATATGTATCTGTTTTATATGCTGTATATTGTTTATTCTCCACGAATTGTTTGTTGAACTCTAACATTTCATCTAAATGCATCCAATCAACTCCTACTTTATCTTTTATAAAACTATATCAGTTTTTTGCGTAATAGGAAATAAAAAAGCTAAAAGGCATGACTAAAGCATTATTTTTCTAATAATTCCAAATTGTGATTGTTAGTTAAATAAATATGTTGTATTATGGAAGTAATACTTTAAAGGGGTGAGGAAATGAAAGAATTTGTTCGAAATTGTCGATTGTGCAAAGAACCGATGAAAAGCAGTCCGTTTATGATGTGCCCAACATGCTTAAGGGACAGTGAACAAGTTCGCAACTTTGTCCAGAAAAATCCTCATGTATCGCTTGTAGAAATTTCACGATACACCAAAGTATCGTTGGAAAAAGTAGAAGATATGGTCTATTTAGGCCATAATCGCAAGGGTGAATTAGAATCTGAATTACATTGAGGATCCCCCTTATAAAATATACCAAAAGAGAATAACTCAGATTATTGAGCCATTCTCTTTTTTCATGTAATAGATTTATATCGTGTGAAGTAATGTAAAACAGGTAGAAATTAGAAGAATGTCAATTATGTTATTTACGATCTCCACCTAATAAATCAAATAGTCCGCCTGCAATACTACCTTCCCCTTTAGAATCTGAGCCTGTTCGTTGAGGGGCTGCTGCAAATACTCTGCTTGCAAGTCTGCTAAATGGCAAGGATTGAATCCAGACAGTCCCGGGACCGCGTAAAGTAGCGAAAAATAAACCCTCACCTCCAAATAATGCCGTTTTAATGCCACCAACATATTCAATGTCATAATCAATATTGCCTGTCATCGCGACGAGACAACCGGTATCTACTCGAAGAATCTCACCTGATTTTAAATCTCTTCGATGAATGGTTCCGCCTGCATGGACAAATGCTAGGCCATCTCCTTCGAGCTTTTGCATGATAAATCCTTCCCCACCAAAGAAACCTGTTCCAATGCGCCGTTGTAATGCGATTCCAACAGATACGCCTTTTGCAGCTGCTAAAAATGCATCCTTTTGACAGATTAACTCTCCATTCAATTCACTTAGATCCATTGGAATAATTTTTCCGGGGTATGGAGAAGCAAACGAAACATGTTTTTTACCAGTTCCTTCGTTCGTAAATGTTGTCATAAATAAGCTTTCTCCTGTAACTAATCTTTTTCCAGCTCCGATCAGCTTGCCCATGATTCCACCAGTTTGCTTGGTGGAGCCATCACCAAAAATGGTTTCCATTCGTATTTGATCATCCATCATCATTAAGCTTCCAGCTTCTGCAATAACCGTTTCGGACGGATCTAACTCTACTTCTACAAACTGCATATCATCGCCATATAACTTGTAATCAATCTCATGGTTATTCAATTTTTCCACTCCCTTTTTATGAATTAACTGTAATACATCATAGAATACGAAAAGGATTCAAAAAATGATTTAAGCATTATATTTTTGTCCAATAATACAAATCCTATTTCGTAATCTCAAAGGAAATAAAAAATTTTCAAAAAACTATTGACGAAAAACTATCTTAATAATATAATTACTTGGGAATTGAAAATGAAACGGAAAAGGAGGTCACTACCATGGAAAAGGTAATTATCATAAACCGAATGAATTTTATATGTACTGTGACCTTCATGAAGGATGCGAATGATTCTTAGCTATTTAAGTATCGGATGAATCATTGAATGGTCACAGATGTCTGTGACCATTTGTATTATAAAGGGGTATTTCTTGTTAGGTGGAAAGTAAACATTTTCTGTCTGAATAAGGCTAACGAAGACACTTACTATACTCTAGTGAGACCTCTCGTTTTCTAACCTATTTATGTGCACACGTCATAGGCGTGTGCTATTTTTGTGTCTTAATGAAGGGAAAAAAACAAGTAGATTAGAAGGTGAAAAAATGTTTCAGGTATTCAAGAAATTGGATTGGTTTTTTAAGTATTACTGGAAGCGATATGTAATAGCAATTATCTTTTTAATTATTGCAAGTGCGATTGGACTTATCCCCCCGAAGCTTGTCGGGTTAACGATCGATCAAATCCAATTTGGTTCATTAACAATGCATTTATTAGTTGCACTTATTTTAGGATATCTCGTTCTTACTATTATCCATTACGCAATATCCTATTTATGGGATTATACGTTATTTGGCGGAGCTGTAATTCTAGAACGCTGGATGCGAAGTCGATTAATTTCACATTTTCTTAGCATGACGCCAACTTTTTATGGAAAGCATCGAACTGGTGATTTAATGGCAAGATCTACAAATGATCTGAAAGCAATTAGTCAGACTGCAGGATTCGGAGTGCTGACACTTGTGGATTCAAGTATTTTTATGTTAATGATTATTGCAGTTATGGGCTTTACAATTAGCTGGCAGCTAACATTAGCAGCATTGTTGCCGCTTCCAATTATGGCGATTGTCATGAATAAATATGGTTCAGCCATTCACGCGCGTTTTACAGAAGCACAAGCAGCTTTTGGAGAAATGAACAATGAAGTACTGGAATCAATTCGAGGAGTGCGTGTTATTCGGGCATTTGTTCAGGAAAAACAAGATGCAGATCGATTTGAAACCAGAACAAATCATGTATACGAGAAAAACATTGAAGTTGCAAAAATTGATGCATTATTCGAGCCAACGATGAAAATTTTAGTTGGGCTATCTTATACAATTGGAATTGGTTATGGTGCATTTCTTGTATTTGAAAGTATCATAACGCTTGGTGACCTTGTTACATTTAATGTGTATTTAGGCATGCTGATTTGGCCAATGTTTGCTGTTGGAGAATTAATTAACATTTTACAACGCGGTAATGCATCTTTGGACCGTGTAAACGCAACTCTATCCTACGAAGCAGATGTTAAGGAAACGACCGAACCCAAATCTGTTTCCGGTGTTCATTCCATCGATTTCCACAATGTATCTTTCTCCTATCCATCCGTTGAAAGAAAGCAATTGAGTGAAATACTTTTACAGGTGAAAAGTGGTCAAACAATTGGTGTTGTGGGGAAAACTGGAGCTGGAAAAACAACATTGTTTAAGCTTTTACTTCGGCAATATCCTGGAGTAGAAGGAGAGATTAAGGTTTCCGATATCGATTTAAATGCTATTCGTTTGGAGCAAATTAGAGACTGGATTGGTTATGTTCCACAGGATCAAATGATGTTTTCCAAATCAATTCGGGAAAATATTCAGTTTGGTAAAGCCGATGCAACCGATGAGGAAATTTTTCGTGTGATGGAGCTAGCGCATTTTCTCGATGATATAAAGCAGCTTCCGAATGGGCTGGACACCCAGGTCGGAGAAAGCGGGATTACTTTATCTGGTGGTCAGAAGCAACGTGTTGCGCTGGCGCGGGCTTTTATTAAGGACCCAGAGATTTTAATTCTAGATGATTCAATGTCTGCGGTAGATGGTAAGACAGAAGCGAAAATTCTTGCCCATTTAAGAACAGAAAGGCAGCATAAAACAACCTTCATAGCAGCCCATCGTCTATCTGCAGTGACACATGCAGATCACATTATCGTGTTAGAGGATGGAAGAATAGCCGAAGAAGGAACACATGAACAATTAATGCAGTTGGATGGTTGGTATAAAAAGCAGTACCAACAGCAACAGTTGGAGGATGGGGAGGTGGCGATGTAATGAAAAAGCCATCAACAGAAAAGCGATTATTTCACTATGCTTTACACTATAAAAAAAGAATTATCATTGGTTTGTTCTGCTTAATGATAGCTGTTGCGATGGAATTGGCTGGACCGTTCATTGCGAAAATAGTTATTGATGACCATATACTTGGTGTTGAAGGCTATTGGCAGGAAGTTGCGGAAAATGATGATCGCTATACGGTGGATTATGATGGCGGGTCTTTCAAGCGGGTAGACCGCTTAACTGCTTCTGATGAGACAATAGGCGAGGCTGTTACATTGCTTCAAATAGGCACAGCATATCATTTTATTCATGATAGGGCGCCATTAGATGGGAAACGAGATGCGAATGCGAATGATAATCAAATTAGCATTACAACAGCAGAAGGGACGTTTCATTATGGAGGGGAGCGTCTCGCCTTAACAGAAGCTTATCCTTTCTTTAAACCGGAACAACGGCCAATTTTACTACTGCTTGGACTATATATAGGATTGCTTGTCATTGCTGGGATATTTCAATTTTATAAAACATTTCTTCTGCAAAAAGCTGCAAATCAAATTGTTAAAAAAATGCGAACGGATTTATTTGCGCATACACAGCGAATTCCAATTGATTATTTTGTCGATCAGCCTGCAGGAACAATTGTTGCCAGAATTACAAACGATACGGAAGCAATTCGTGATTTATATGAAAGGGTATTAGCGATTATCGTGACAAGTGCGGTATACATGGGAGGGATTTTTATTGCCCTATTTATTCTAGATGCTAAGCTTGCGATGATGTGTCTGCTCATTCTCCCGTTGCTATATGGTTGGATGAAAGCTTATAAATACTTTGGAACAAAATACAATAAGGTTATCCGGAAAACGATCAGCCAAATAAATGGAAATATTAGTGAAGCTATTCAAGGAATGCCGGTAATTCAAGCGTTTAATCGTGAAAAGAAGACAAAAGAGGAATTTGAGGTATTGAATGAACGCAATTATACGTATCAGAAAAAGCTGATTAAATTGAGTGCGTTGACATCATATAATCTTGTAACGGTTATTCGAAATTTGACTTTTGTTGGTTTTATTTGGTACTTCGGCTCTTCTTCGCTTGAACTGACAAGTGTTATATCCATCGGTATGCTTTATGCATTCGTCGATTATATTACAAGATTATTTGAACCAGTTACAGATATTGTGAACCAGCTGCCGCTCTTAGAACAAGCACGTGTTGCTGGTGCGCGTGTATTTGAATTATTGGATCATGATGGAGAAGCTGTAGAGAATAAGCAAATTGAAAAATATCGCGGGAAGATTGTCTTTGATCATGTTTCATTTGCCTATAACGAAAAAGATTATGTTCTAAATGATATCTCATTTGAAATTAACGAAGGTCAGACAGCAGCATTTGTCGGTCATACTGGATCAGGTAAAAGCTCGATTATGAATTTATTATTTCGATTCTATGATGCGCAAAAAGGTTCAATCAGGATTGATGGATACAATACGAGAGATTGGGCGAGGCAGCAAGTAAGAAGTCATATGGGAATCGTTTTACAGGATCCATTTTTATTCTCGGGTACGATTATTTCGAATGTAACGATGAATGATCCGAAAATCAGCAGAGAAGCTGCAATAAGCGCTTTACATGCTGTCGGAGCAAACCGGTTTATTGATAAATTACCGAACACTTATGATGAGGTTGTTACAGAAGGAGGCACCACATTCTCACTAGGAGAACGTCAGCTTATATCTTTTGCACGTGCACTCGCCTTTGATCCGGCTATTTTAATTTTAGATGAGGCAACCGCAAATATTGATACGGAGACAGAGAATATTATTCAGGAAGCATTAAAAGTGTTGAAGGAAGGAAGAACAACACTTGTTATTGCACACCGTTTATCAACAATCCAACAAGCTGATATTATTTTTGTTCTCGACCATGGAACTATCAAAGAACAAGGAAATCATGATAAACTAATTGAACAGCAAGGTTTATATTATCAGATGTACCAAATGCAGCAAGGAAAGGTTAAAGCTGCTGTGTAAATTTGCGTTTGGATGTTCTAGTCCAGCTCCAGCGCTTAAGTGATAGCGAGATTTCCCTCACCTCATGAGACGATAAAGAAGACTTGCGACTGCAAGACATGAGGCTTAGTCGTATTTATACCCTTGTGGTGAAATCGGGAATCGACTCTAGGTAAAGGATGGCCAACTAAACCTTAGTTAAAGCCTACGTTGGCCTCTCCCCTTTACATGGCATGTTTCCTTTTAGATGAACTTGACTTTGCGCCCGTGAGAGCAAAAGTCTTAGATCATCTTATACTTTGGAGTGATCTCCTACGTAAAAATGTTCGATACCTCGAACCACCCTTAAAGTACGGGGCGCAGTCCGTACGTCGCTAAAACGGGCGCTTTTGTTTTCAATTATGTTTCACGCGAGGTGGCTTATGGATCATAAACAAGATAAAAAAGATGATCAACTTGATGGGGACTTATTTGAAGAGTTTGATGACGAGGAATTATATGAGCTTGTACAGGAAGAGCGTAGAAAGGCTTTAGAGCGAGCTCGTCGTTCTGAGGAAGAAAAAGCTCCAAAGCGTTCCTTTCCGAAATGGGCGTTTTGGCTGATCGCCTTCGCTTTAGTATTTAATCTCTTCGCCCTAATACCGCAAACCTTTTCGATACCTGCATTTGATTTTCTCGTTACATCTGCTAAGCTGTCAGCTGAAGAAGATATCCGAACGTTTAAAGAAGCTGTTGTCGTTGTAGAGACAGATAACAGCAAGGGAACCGGATTTTCTATTTCTGCAAATGGCACTATTTTAACGAACCATCATGTTGTTGAAGGAGAAGAGCAAGTGACTGTTGCATTCCCTGAGGATGGTTTATTTACTGCAGAAGTTACCGAACAATTTCCAGAAATTGATTTAGCCGTTCTTGAAGTGAATGAAACAGGACTGCCATCCTTATCATTAGCCCAAGATCCAAATATTCAAGAAAATGAACCCATTCGATTCATTGGTAATCCTTTGCGATTTAATGGAATTGCAAATGAGGGAACAATTATTGGCGATACCCAATTATCCGATTGGAATGAACGTGTATTTATGCTGGATGCTCCAGTCTATCGAGGAAATAGTGGGAGCCCTGTTATTAATCAGAACGGTGAGGTAATTGGTGTTATATTTGCAACGCTTGAACATGAGAACCACGGTAAAGTTGGACTGTTTATATCGATTGACTACTTTCACGAGTATGCCCAGGAATAAGTATTCCTGGGTTTTATTGTTTTTAAGAAGGGTATGTACCTTATAAAACCTTTTGGGGGGTAGACAAAATGATGCGCTTAACATCTCAATTAAAGCAATTTAATATTCACGCAACAGACGGTGAACTTGGAAAAATTAAAGACTTTTATTTCGATGATCGTAATTGGGAAATACGCTATGCAATTGTGGATACAAGGAAATGGCTTCCAGGTAGAAAAGTCCTCTTGTCACCGAATTCCTTTATAGAGGTAGATGAGACGAATGAAAGTGTCAATGTAGAATTCGATAAGCTGATGATCCGAAATAGTCCTCCTGTTCCAGAAAATGAGGATTTAACGAAGGATAAAGAAAATCACTTAATTGATTATTTTGGATGGAACAGTTATACGGATAATGCATTACCTCACGCAGAACGTGGACTGCTTGGTACATTTCCAATTATTGGATTAGAGAATGAACGGCCACCGGAAGAGCCGCATTTAAATCGAAATGGACGATATCATGAGCATGATAATTATTTGCGTAGTGAGGAAGAAACGAACGATTTTAAGGTACACGCGAAAGACGGTAAGATTGGCCGAATTGTAGATATGATCTATGATACGTCTCAATGGATAATCGAGTATATCGTTGTTCGGAGCAGTAAAAGTATTGTTGAAAATGAATTTTATATTTTTCACACTAGACAAATAAACACGGTGGATTGGTTTGAAAAAGATTTATATATCAATGATTCTCTTGAAGGTATTTTAAATAACAAGCCATTTCAGCAAAAAGAGGAGATTTTGGTAAGTTTTGAGTAATTTAGTGTCGTAACGGTAGAAATAGATTCCTTTTAAAGAGCACCTCCTAAGCTAGTAATATGCAGGTGTTCTTTTGTCCTGCTTTTATGAATGTATAATATGTTAGAATAGTTGGAGAAGTAAAATTTTTGCGTTTAATGTATTTAGTTACTGTTTTTTAAAGGAACTGTAATGGAATTGAGATAGCAACCTAATCGGCATTACGTTAACATGGATTAGACTAAAATAATTAGCATTATTTGTCGAAATATATAAAGAAACAAATTGAAAAATACAGATATCGATAATATATGTTTAGAATGATCGTTGTTTTGAAGTTGAATTTTTACCAGACTTTTTGAAATGATTGCTTATAAAATAAAAATAAAAATGAAAATGGTGGGGACATCATATGATACATATACATTGCACTAACGTTTTTAATTCAAATGGACAATTAGACAGCTACACCCAAAAAGGGTATTTAACATACGTATTTTATAATGGACGGAGGTGCTTTTAAATGATGGCAAGTACTTCGGTCCAAGAGCAACCCCTTGAAGAATTAGTAGCATCGATTCAACAAGGAGATACAGCAACACAAAATTATTTATTGCGTACGTATCAACCATTTATTGCAAAATGTGTTTCAGAAGTATGCAAACGATACATAGATCCAAAAAGAGATGATGAATTTAGTATAGGGCTTTCTGCGTTTAATGAAGCTATCTTTTCCTATTCTGCAGATAGAGGATGTTCATTTTTATCCTTTGCAAAGCTTGTTATAAAACGGAAGGTAATTGACTACATTCGGTTTAATCAAAAAAGACTCTCATCCATTTCATTTGATGAGAATTTTGATGAGGAACTGATGGAGAATCCGCTTGAGGTTGCCGTTGTAAAGGATAGGTATAATCAGGAATTAGATGCAGTTTATCGTAAGGAAGAAATTATGGAATTTAAGGAAAAGTTGCGTGAATATAAGTTGACATTGGTTGAACTGTCAGAGGCCTCTCCAAAACATAGAGATGCACGTGATTCTGCAGTCAAAACTGCAAGAATTCTTTATCACGATAAGCATTTAAGTGAATACGTATATCGAAAAAAGAAACTTCCGATTAAGGAGCTTGTAAAAAAAGTGGATGTCAGCAAAAAGACGTTGGAGCGAAATCGGAAATTTATTTTAGCAATATTCATTGTGTTAAGTGGAGACTACATCTATCTTAAGGATTATCTTAAGGGAGTGGGGCAATGAAAAAAGGAATTGTGATGGAACTCCATCGCAACTATACGATTATTATGACCAAAGAGGGTTTCTTTTTAAAAGCGAAGCCATGTAAAAAAGGTGTAATAATCGGAGAGGAGGTCGCCTACGAACCGCTAGATCTCGATAAGCGGCATATTTCCATTTTACAATCTTGGAAGATGTTGAATACACCGTTTAAAACTTTTTTCATGACATGTGTCATATTGTTGTTTTTTCTACCTTTCTATATGTTTTCGGGTGAGCGCGAATCTTATGCGTACGTGACATTGGATATAAATCCTAGTATTGAAATGGAAGTAAATGAGAAATTTAATGTGCAATCAATCCGAGCTTTAAATGACGAGGCTTCATTAATTGTGGAACAATTACCAAATTATCAAGATGAATTGCTGGAAGAGGTAATTGGCCGTATTTTAGATATCAGTGAGCAAACAGGATTAGTAAACGATGAAAAAAATATGATCGTCGGCTTTAGCTTTGCTGATGGGGTACCTGATCAAAACATCTTTATCCCTCTGGAATTGGAGGATTTTTTTCAAAGTATATCTGGATGGGAAATAGCCACATTGCTAATCCCGCAAAAAATTAGAGACCAAGCAAAGGAAGAATCTACTTCGATGAATGAAGTAATGGCATTAAAACTTTTAGAGAAAGATGCTTCAGCGAATGATTTAACATCGATTTCTTCCGATGATAGGGCAATTATTAATACTTTTTTTAACGAGGAAGATATAGATGATAAAAATTCGTCGCATCTGGATGATGAAAAAAGATTTAGTAGCCTGATGAATTAAGATAATGGAAAAGCACAACAAGTGCTTTTCCATTTTTTATACTTCCATCATGACTGGTGGGGTATATTTCATCGCATGGTCTATATAATAAAGCAGTGTATCATGCGTGTTTATTACTTTAGACTGATCCAGTGAATAGTGATAAGCATTTAAAAATTGTTCAATTTTTTTGGAAAGCATATCATCCTTTGTTCGAACCATTAGTACGAGTAGATCATCCCATTGGCCCCACAATGTATAATATAAAGCTTTGTCATAGTCTGGAATCAACTTTTCCCCCTCCTTTATTGAAGACACATTTGTTTAAAGGGTTACTAATTAGACTGCCCGCTTTTTATATATAATGCGTGTGATTTATTTGGTGTGAATGCCATTTAAAGGATGTAGATATTTAAGCATAGGAATGCTCCTCCGTTACATACTAAAAGCAAATCCATAAGGAGGGATTTAGGATGAAATGGAAAGTTTTAAGTATCGCTGCTGCGACTTTTTTAACTTTGACAGCTTGCCAAGCTACAGATAATAACGCTCGAGACAATGCGACTGGACCTAATGACAATATTGAACAAACCCGATTTTACAACAATGCTGGAGAGGGAATGACGAATGTTCGGAACTATACACTAGATCGAAATTCGGAGCAATTCCAAAATCGAGACAACGGGAACAATCGAGCAAATGAGCACAACCAATATGATATATCAGAAGAGGCTGCAGAGCGAATTACGAACGAAGTTAATGATATTGATCGAGCGTATGTATTAACTACAGATAATAATGCATATGTAGCTGCAATACTAGACACGGACAATCGTAATGCAAATCGCGGAACACGTGATAATGGTGGCGAACTTACAGATGAAGTAAAGGAAAAAATTGGAGATATTGTGAAGTCTGTGGATAACGGAATTGATAATGTGTATGTATCCACGAATCCTGATTTTATTGATTTAACGAATAACTATGTTGATGATGTTAATAATGGTGAACCGGTCGAAGGATTTTTCGATCAGATGGGGAATATGGTTGAACGACTTTTCCCACAAAATAGACGATAGTCATAAAGAGTGTTCCTGAAAGGAGCGCTCTTTTTCTTATGGATAAAGATATATCCGAATTGTGAAATAAAAAACTTTGTCATGAGTTGGAACCTGTGGTATAGTACATACATATAATCCTTAGTAATCTTAGTTAGTTACTTTGATTTAATAAACTTCGGAGTTGATCATATATGGGGAGAGAGTTTATTGAGCTATTTGAAGAGTGGGCGGAGGATTATGATAACAGTGTAGTGGGAGAAGACCCACAATATGCAGAGGTTTTTGCTAATTATGATGTAATCCTTGATGCAGTAGTGGATCATAGTGTTGGCAGGGTATTGGAATTTGGTGTTGGAACAGGTAATTTATCCAAGAAGTTGCTGCAAGCAGGGCATTCTGTAATAGGAATTGAACCTTCAAAAGAAATGAGAAACATTGCAAAAAGGAAAATTCCAGGTTTGACGATTCTGGATGGTGATTTCTTAATCTACCCGGCCCCCACTGGAAAGATTGAAACGATTACAAGTACGTATGCGTTCCATCATCTAACAGATGATGAAAAGGCGATTGCGATTAAACAATTTGCAGAGTTATTGCCACTGAATGGCAAGGTTGTTTTTGGGGATACGATGTTTAAAACGGAAGCCGATAAAAGGATGCAAATAAAAGAGGCAGTGGAAAAAGGGCATCATGATCTAGCAGAAGACTTGAATCGTGAATACTATCCCACATTGGATACAATGAAGAATGCTTTTGAAAAGCATGGATTTGATGTATCATTTAAGCAAATGAATGATTTTGTTTGGGTATTGACTGCAAACAAAAAATAAAAAAGTGGGGAGTAATGAAATAATGACTAAAAAAATGAATGTAGAAAGTTTTAATCTTGATCACACAAAAGTAAAGGCGCCATATGTAAGATTAGTTGGTGTAACAGAAGGTGCAAATGGAGATAAAGTACAAAAATATGATATCCGTTTTAAGCAACCAAATAAAGAACATATGGAAATGCCAGGACTTCATTCGTTAGAGCATTTGATGGCTGAGAATATCCGAAATCATGCAGATAATGTTCTTGATATCGGGCCAATGGGATGCCAAACTGGTTTTTATTTATCGTTAATCAATCATGATAACTATGATGATGTCTTAACAATGCTTGAAAAAACGCTGACAGATGTGCTCGACGCAACTGAAGTTCCTGCGTGTAATGAAGTGCAATGCGGCTGGGCAGCAAGCCATAGCTTGGAAGGTGCAAAGGAAATCGCTAAGGAAATGTTAAGCAAGCGTCACGGGTGGCATGAAGTTTTTTAATAACCTCTAAAATGTAATGTGAGGCGAAACGAAATGGCTCTTTATAATTCAATACATGAACTGATTGGGGATACCCCGTTATTAGAGATTAGAAATTTTAATCTGCCTGAAGCAGTACGTTTATTTGCAAAGCTTGAATTTTTTAACCCGGGTGGTAGTGTGAAGGATCGATTAGGTGTTGCCTTGATTGAGGATGCCATAAAACGTGGGGTATTACGAGAAGGCGGTACAATTATTGAGCCTACTGCAGGTAATACTGGTATTGGACTTGCAATTGCAGCCCTAAATAAAAAATTGTCTGTCATATTTTGTGTTCCAGAACATTTTAGCAAGGAAAAACAGCAGCTGATGCAAGCATTAGGAGCGGAAATTATTCATACACCGCGTGAACTGGGAATGAAGGGTGCTATTGAAAAGACCGAACAATTACTAAAAGAAATTCCAAATAGCTTCTCACCAAAACAGTTCTCAAATCCAGCTAATCCAATGACGTATTATCAGACACTTGCTCCAGAACTCTGGAGGGAGCTTGATGGGAAAGTGGATGTATTTGTTGCTGGTGCTGGGTCTGGTGGAACATTTACAGGTATAGCATCATTTCTAAGGGAAAAAAATCCTGCCGTTAAAACGGTAATTGTTGAGCCAGAGGGTTCTATTATCAATGGCGGCAAATCAGGCCCACATTTGACGGAAGGGATTGGGATGGAATTCCTTCCAGATTATATGAATCGCGAACATTTTGATGATATTTACACGATTACAGATAAGGATGCTTTTATGATGGTGAAGATGCTTGCGGCAAAAGAAGGATTGCTCGTTGGAAGTTCTTCGGGTTCTGCGATGGCTGCAGCCCTAAATGAGGCAAAACATGCCAAACCAGGAACTACAATTGTTACAATCTTTCCAGATTCGAGTGACCGTTATCTAAGTAAGCAAATATATGAACAATTTTAGAAATTAAGGGGGAATAATCATGCGTGCAAAAACGAAAATGATTCATGGCGGTATAACGGGAGATGAACAAACAGGAGCTGTTTCTGTGCCGGTTTATCAAGTAAGTACGTATAAGCAGGATGAAGTAGGTAAGCATCGTGGATATGAATATTCAAGAACAGGCAATCCTACTCGTCATGCACTGGAGACAGTCATTGCCGACCTTGAGAATGGTAAGGCAGGCTTTGCTTTTGGTTCAGGAATGGGTGCCATGACATCTGTTATGATGTTATTTAACGCTGGAGATCATGTTGTATTAACCGATGATGTCTATGGTGGCTCTTATCGTTTGATGTCAAAAGTGCTTAATCGTTTTGATTTAGAGCATACGTTTACCAATACAAGCTCTTCAGATGAAGTGGAGGCTGCTATACAAGAGAATACAAAGGCAATATTTGTAGAAACACCTACAAACCCATTGTTAAAAATTACGGATATTCGAAAGATGGCTGAGATTGCCAGAAAGCATGATATTCTTTTAATTGTGGACAATACATTTGCAACACCATATTGGCAGCAGCCATTAGATTTAGGAGCAGATATTGTACTTCACAGTGCAACGAAATATATTGGAGGACACAGTGATGTAGTAGCTGGATTAGTGGTTGTAAATACAGAGGAACTTGCAGAAAAGCTTCATTTCATCCAAAATTCAGTTGGTGCGGTACTTGGACCACAGGATTCCTGGCTTATTATGCGGGGGATTAAGACGTTGGCTATTCGTATGGAAGCAATTGAGGCAAATACGAAGAAAATCGTTTCGTTCCTGGAAAAACACGAGAGTGTCTCCACTATTTATTATCCTGGACGCGAGACTCATTCAGGACATGAAATTGCGAAGCAGCAGACAACTGGGTTTGGCGGCATGGTGTCCTTTGATGTTGGAAGTGCTGAAAAAGCAGATGAAGTACTTGGTAAGGTAAACTATTTTACATTAGCCGAAAGTCTTGGAGCTGTTGAGAGCTTAATTTCTGTTCCGGCTAAAATGACACACGCTTCAATTCCAGCTGAGCGTAGACAAGAGCTTGGGATCACCAATGGGTTAATTCGTATATCGGTTGGAATTGAGGATGCTGATGACTTGATTGATGATTTAAAAATAGCACTAAGCAATAAACAGGAACAACTCATTTAAATGTGGTTCCGTTTTGAGTTGTATTGACAAAAAATACAACTCAAATCACATTAGATTGACTAATAAATTAACAAACAAAACCGTCTAGTTCAGACGGTTTTTATTATTAAAATAACGAGGACATTATTGAATTTTTTAAAAGATTATTAATATATGGTAAGATAATTTTGTGAAATGTTGTTCTTAATGTAACTGGCAGTTTAGCGCAAAAAAAGTGGGGATAAATTGAAAAGTGATAAAACAACTAAAGCTTTAAGAGTTGGGACTAACACCTTGCTTATCTTTTTAATTATAGGTGCAATAACAATGTTTTTCGATGACGATTATAGAAATGACCATTTGGGTTGGATAATTTTGATAGCTTTTTGGATGTTTAGCAGTTTATATGGCTTGGTTATATGTATAAAAGAAGGTATGAAGAAGTTAGCAATCGTTAATTTATTATTAGTAGCTGCTGCTTTTTATTTTTTACTGACCCGCAGTATGGAATATTTCAATTAAATGGCACGATTGTTTAATAAGTTTCATTTAATGCCATTTAATGCTTCTTCAAATGATGGTGCTATAACTGAATAAATATGTGCTGGAATCGGGTTATGTAGAAGTAACTAAGAAGAGAAATAAAAAATGAGGAGATTACCATGGAAAAGTGTGTTTTTTGTAACCCCTATTCAGAACCTAAACAAAAAGTTGTTTTGAGTAATGAACATTGTCTTTTTTTACAATTAGACCAATCAAAAATAAAAGCTGGTCTACTTGAAGGAGCAGGGCTCATTGTTCCTAAAAATCATAGAGAAACTGCATTTGACTTAACCCAGGATGAATGGGCAGCAACTTACAGTCTTCTTCAAGAGGTAAAAAAATACTTAGACAAAGAACACGAACCTCAAGGATATAATCTTGGTTGGAACTGTGGTGAAGTAGGTGGTCAGCATATTTTTCATGCCCATTTCCACATTATACCAAGATTTAAAGACGAACCACTTGCAGGTAAAGGAATAAGGCATATGGTTAAAAGTAAAGAAAATCTAAGGAAAAGTTATTAGGTTATGATGCAAATGGTAGCAATGGTACTAACGGTGTAGGTTTAGTGTAAAAGGACACCGGCTCTGTCTTATTGAAGTATAGTAATAGGTTTGTTAAAGATTTATTTTCGAAAAGAGGTTAGATTTTGGCTGTTTACCTATTCAAAAGATACTATTTTTCCAAATTAAAGATTAGTTTACCTATGGAAGAGGTGATAATCCGATGAATATTTTCATCATTGGTGGTGCCATTTTAGTAGTACTTTTCATAATTCTCCCGTTTTTTAACATTGAAAGTTTCTTCTTATTTGTTTTAATTGAATGGATTACTAAATTTGTTTTACCTTGGATAGCTTTGTATTGGCTAATCAGAGGTGTAAAGGCATTAGAGAAAAAATAAATAATTCTTATTGAACGATCTGTTGCTACTCTTCAATTAGAGAAGTGGCTTTTTATCGTTTGCGGGGCGGGGTTGTTAAGTAATTGAAAGGGATATACCTGAGGAATTTTTTAGAGGGAAGGGTAGTTTTGAAGGAAAATAAACAAGCTCTTTATTTCAATATGACTTTGGGAACAATCGGCATTATACTCGTTGCTATAGCTGCAATGAGGTATTTGATTAAAGAAAATGATAATTTAGGATATGCAATTATACTTTTTGGTTTTATATTAACAGTTAGTTATATAAATTACTTAGAAAAAAGAGCAGGGATAAGTAAAAAATTGAGTTGGATTAGAATTATTGTATCTTCAATTTTATTTCTTATTTTTACATATTTCTTATATTTTTAGCTGTCTATTATTATAGTAAACTGATGCAAACGTTAAACAAGACGATCATCGGTTATCGTCTTTTCCTTTGAAACGTTTTTTGCTATACCATGAATGAATTCATTTCTATGTTGACATGTATTCTTTAATCTTAAACAAAAGATATGGTAAAGTAAGATGGTAAGTGAATAATAGAATCTGCGTATTGGCAGGAGAGGTTCGAAATTCCATCCCTCTATAAAAAACTAAGGAGCATGGACAGCATCTTCTTAGTGTTGTCCTTTTTTTATTTGGATGGATACAAGCTCCCAAAGATACAAAATAAACGAAGGAGTGATGATTCATGATGCAACAGATTTATCCAGTTACAGAACATCCCTATGCATATGAACTAAATAAAGATTTTCAATTTGCCGCAGCTCATTATGTACCACATGAGGATGCTGGGAAATGCCAAAATATGCATGGGCATACCTATTTTACAAATGTCACCATTGCTGGAGACGAGCTTGATCACACAGGTTTTTTGGTAGATTTTAAAAAAATAAAAGATTTAATTCATAAGCGATTTGATCATCGTATGATGAACGAAGATACCAAATTCTCCGACCAGGACGCTGAATATTTTCCAACAACAGAAGTGGTTGCCCGTACTATATATGAAATCATTAAGGAATACCTAAACACCCTGTCGAATAACCCAACTTGTGTTCAGGTATATTTAAGGGAAACGCCCACAAGCTATTGTATTTACCGACCGAAGGAGAAAACATTATGAGAAAAATACCTGTACTTGAAATATTTGGTCCAACCATTCAAGGTGAAGGAATGGTCATTGGCCAAAAAACGATGTTTGTCAGAACGGCCGGCTGTGATTATTCCTGCTCATGGTGTGATTCGAAATTCACTTGGGACGGTTCAGAAAAGGAATCGATTCAAATGATGGAACCGCAGAAAATAGTGGATGCCTTATTTGAAAAGGGCGATGGAAGATTTCAGCATGTTACCATCTCTGGAGGGAATCCAGGATTATTGGCACAATTGAATACATTGGTAGATTTACTTCATGAAAATAAGGTGAAGGTTGCATTGGAAACACAAGGTAGCAGATGGCAGAAATGGTTTACAAAGATAGATGATCTGACGATTTCGCCTAAGCCACCGAGCTCTGGAATGACTACAAATTTTGAAACATTGGATTTTATCATCCGTTCATTAGAGGAAAAGCAACAAGGCAATTTCAGTTTAAAGGTGGTCATCTTTGAGAAAGGAGATTTGCAATATGCCATCAACATACACAAAAGGTATCCTGATGTAGAATTGTTTCTGCAAGTGGGTAATGATGATTTGGAAACAGTAGAACAGGATAAGTTGTTACCATATTTACTTGAAAAATACGAACGATTGGTTGACCTTGTAATGAATAATTCAGAATTGAACGACGTTCGGGTATTGCCACAGCTTCACACTTATTTATGGGGGAATAAACGTGGTGTTTGATATAAGTCCCTTTAAAGTCCATTTCCAATAGCGAATGTGAAACTTTAATAGGTGATCTTGAACTTAAGGGTGCAAATCTTGAATAAAGAATTGTACCCTTATTTATTAATATATATCTAAAACGAAACCCATTAGTTTGACGAACTATTCCTTTTCATTTCCGTTATGCTAAAATAAACTATATATCAATATGATAGGAGAGGAATGTCTAATGAGTGAAAAAGCATTATACTATTTGAAGGACAACCGAGAACGTCTGCTAACCAAATTGAGTGATTTCCTGGCGATTCCGAGTGTGAGTACGGATAGTGCATACAAAGGAGATGTAACTCGTGCGGCAGACTTTATTGTTACATACTTAAAAGAGATTGGTTTTGACAAGGTAGAAAAGCAGGAGACAGAAGGTCATCCACTTGTATATGCTGCGTACAATGGGGCGGGAGAAGATGCCCCAACAGTGCTTTTTTACGGGCACTATGATGTCCAGCCAGTAGACCCGATAGACCAATGGAAAAGTGATCCTTTTCAAGCAGAGGTAAGAGATGGTCGCCTTTATGCACGTGGTTCAAGTGATGATAAGGGACAAGTATTTATGCACTTGGCAGTTTTTGAGGCTTATATGAAAACCGAAGGAAAACTGCCGCTCAATGTAAAGGTATGCATTGAAGGGGAAGAAGAGATTGGCAGCGAGAATTTGTACAACATTTTACAAGAAAAGAAAGAGCAATTTCAAGCAGATTTTGCAGTTATCTCTGATTCCGGTATGGCGGCGAAAAATCAACCAACCATTCTATATGGGTTAAAAGGATTTACGGGCATTGAAATTACCGTAAATGGGCCCGATCATGATTTGCATTCCGGTATGTATGGTGGTGCAGTAAGAAACCCGATTATCGCATTAAGCCACATACTCGCATCAATGAAGGATGAAAATGAAGTAATCACAGTAGATGGTTTTTATGACGATGTAGAACCACTGAGTGGTGCTGAAAGGAAATTAATGGAACAAGCTCCAAGTGAGGATTTTGTTGAAGCAACTGGTATACCTGAGACGGTATCTGAAAAAGGGTATACGGCTAAAGAACACACGATGGGACGTCCAACATTTGAAATAAACGGAATCTATGGCGGATATCAAGGAGAAGGAACGAAAACTATAATTCCATCTTCTGCAACTGCAAAAATAACCTGTCGACTTGTTCCTGGACAAGATCCTGAAAAAATTCAGGAATTACTAGAAGCACATGTCAATAAAGTTGCTCCTGCAGGTGTAACACTAGAAGTGAAAAAAGAAAAACTATCTTCTAAAGCATATAAAGTAGAGCCGAACCATCCACTCATTAAAAAGGCTGCTGCCAGTTATACGAAAGCTTTTGATAAAGAAACAATTTTCATTCGCATGGGTGGTTCGATTCCTGTCGTAGAATGGATTGAGGAAATTTACGATATGCCAATTGTTTTATTAGGATTTGGAACACCAGAGGATCGCTTGCATTCACCAAATGAAAGCTTCCCGTTAGATAGCTTTGATAAAGGGATGGAAACACTCGTATACTACTGGGATGAAATTAATAAGGAATGATTAAAGTACCCCGTTTCTCCTTTTCGGATTCGGGGTAATTCTGTATTAAGATAAATAAAAATATGAAAAACCGTTAAAAGGAGAGAGTGGAAATGAAATATGCCATTGTTACCGGGGTCTCGAAAGGGCTTGGAGAATCGATTGCCAAGTTGTTTATTGATTTAAATATTCATGTAATTGGACTTTCTCGTAGTACGAATAATCAGTTAGAAAATCACGGAGATTTATTCACGCATATCTCTTGTGATCTGGCAAATATCAATACATTGGATTCAGTATGTGATGAAATTAGCGATGTTATTTTCTGGGAGGAAGCGACAACGGTTTATTTAGTAAATAACGCTGCTACGGTTGAGCCAATTGCTCAATCGATGCATATAAAGACTACAGATCTTACAAAACATGTGAATCTCAATACGATTGCTCCGATGGCAATAACAAATTATTTCCTAAAAAAGACAACGGAAAAAGGGGTTCAGTTAATTAGCGTTGTAATCACTTCTGGTGCAGCTGAAAAGCCATCTTATGGCTGGAGTGCTTACTGTTCAACTAAAGCGAGTGTGAACATGTATACGAAAACTGCTGCACTTGAACAGGAAGAATTGAAGAATGGTCATAAAATAATCGCGTTTAGTCCAGGAATTATGGATACAAACATGCAAGAGAAAATACGTTCAAGCTCTGAAGATGAATTTGCCGATGTGGAAAAGTTTAAAGAATTTAAGGATAATAACTTGCTAAAAGATACAGATTTAGTTGGTGGAGTAGTGGTTGATATTTTAACAGATGATGATGTGGAAAACGGAAAAATTTATCATGTGCGTGATTATGTATAAGTATTTTTAGAAAAAAAAATGAGTAAATAGCCCTCCCAATTTGATGAACGCAGCATAAAGTAAAGTAGTCTTGAAAATAGGGAGGGAAAAAAATGAGTAAAGATGTTGGAGGTAAAGAGTTCGGCTCTGGCGGTTTCGCCTTGTTAGTCGTATTATTTATTTTATTAATAATCATTGGCACTGCTTATACAGGCGGGGGCAATGGAGGCTATGGTGGCTACTGCTGCTAAGAAATAGAATACAATAAGATGAGGTGCTTTCGCATTTCGTCATCATAATAAAAATGCAGCAGTTATCCTGCTGCATTTTTATTTGGAAACAAATACATTCCATGTTTTAAACTTTACAGTATTTGAGATTTTCCCTTAAACCCAATCTAAAAGTAACACTTAAACAGCACAAACGTTCCCTTTCGTGATATAATTTAAGCAGGAGGTGTATAACGTGCAAACGATCACACTTAAGCTGGAGCTACAAAAACCGACAAAAGAGAAAATGGCAATGTACCAAAAAATGACAGCGATTAATACCGCTTTTTCAAATTGGTTGTTGCATTTTGATGGAATTCAAACAGCTACTTCGAAAGTATTTAAACACTTTTCAGATAAGCCATTTCCTGCAGCTGTTGTCAATCAAACGATTCAAACAGTAAAATCGAAAAAGAAAAAACAGAAAACGAAAACTTTTCGCCGTATGTGGTGTGGATTCAATAATCAAAACTTTAAGGTTGAGAGAGAAAACAGATTATATAAAGTCTCTTTTCCAACACAAGAAAAGCGGATTGGTGTGCCAGTTGTCTGTAAAGACCATCAAAAGCCATGGCTTGACAAACTTTTGTCTAGTGAGGTTAAACAAGGCACTACAGAGCTTTTTGAAAAAAGAGGGCGGTGGTTTGTCGCAATCAGCTTTTCTTTTGAAGTAGAACAAAAGCAAGCCGATCAAGCTCAAGCCAAAACCATGGGCATTGACATCGGAATGCGCCAGCTTGCCACCTGTTCTATTGGGACGACTTCTATCTTTTTTCCAGGGAAGGAACTCGGATATCGAAGAAGACGTTTCGCTTCCCGTAGGCGAAAACTTGGCAGCTTGAAGAAGCTTGAAGCTATCCGTAAATCGAAAAACAAAGAATCCGACTGGGTGAAGGAAACAAACCATAAGATAAGCCGTCAAATTATCAGATTCGCATTGGATAACGGTGTTCATCTAATTCGAATGGAAGATTTGACAGGTATCCGGCATTTCAGAAAATCAAAAAAAGAAGCAGGTCGAACTTTGCATCGCTGGTCCCATTATCAATTGCAACAGTTTATTGCATACAAGGCACAAATGGCAGGACTCTTGGTTGAGTATGTGAATCCAACCTACACCTCCCAAATGTGCAAATGTGGACATGTTGACAAGCGAAATCGGGATAGAAATGCTTTTTGTTGTAGGAAGTGTGGCTACCGAAGCCATGCAGATATAAATGCCGCCATAAATATTTCGAAAGCAGTGAGCGGACTATCCGAGGAGAAATCTAAAAAGAATTAGTGTCGTGGTAATAGTGACACCGCCTGTTTTGGTACACGCCTATCAAAGATGGGTGGAACGAAACAGGGCGGGGCAATGAGATGCCCCTTAACTTGCAGGCTGTTCAAAAACAGAAATGGATTGCGAACGGTAAGTCATGCAAGAATCCCACCACTCGTTAAACCTCTAGGTATAGAGCTAGCGGCTTTAGCCTTGGGAGTCTCAAATAATGGTTTACAATGAAGGAAAGTGTTTGTCATGAATTTTATGTTTTGAATAATATAGTATAGTAGACTGTTACTGAAAGTAATTTTATTTTATGATAAAATTTATTTTGTATATTTCCTGTTATTAACCATAATGACTTAACAATAAGTGTTCGTAATGTTGACGATAAAAGAGAGGAAGATGACCAATGATTACACGAAAAAGTAAACGTGAGATTGAGCAAATGCAAGCTGCTGGTGATGTGCTTGTTGCGTGTCATAAAGCGATAGCTGATATGATAAAACCTGGGGTTACAACCATGGAGATTAATGATTTTGTAGAAAAGTTTCTATCTGAACGGGAAGCGACACCTGAGCAGAAAGGATATAACGGCTATCCGTATGCAATTTGTGCATCAATTAATGATGAGATATGTCATGGCTTCCCGAGAGAAGAAAAATTGCAAGATGGTGATATTGTTACAATAGATATGGTTGTGAATCTTAACGGTGGGCTAGCCGATTCAGCATGGACGTATGCAGTTGGAGAAGTTGATGGGGTAGGAAAACGCCTCATGGATGTCACGAAAACAGCTCTGTATAAAGGGCTTGAACAAGCCCAGGTAGGTAAGCGTATTGGAGATATTGGCCATGCTATTCAAACCTATGCAGAAGGAGAAGGCTTTTCTGTTGTTCGTGATTTCACTGGGCATGGAATTGGACCGACGATTCATGAAGATCCGCATATCCCGCATTTCGGCTTGCCTAATAAAGGATTGCGTCTTAAAGAGGGTATGGTGATCACAATCGAACCGATGATTAATGAAGGAAGCTGGGAAAGTCAAATGGATGAAAATAACTGGACAGCACGAACTATTGATAAAGGACGCTCAGCACAGTATGAGCATACAATTGTAATTACAAAGGATGGACCACTTTTAACGACGGATCAAGACAAGGAATAATAGTACGTTACGGGGAGACGATTGTCTATGCGTGTTGTATCAATCTGTCCGAGCAATACGGAAGTTTTAGCATATTTGGGAAAACTTGATGTGTTAGTTGGTGTAGACGATTATTCAGACTGGCCGAAGAGGGTATTGGATTTACCGAAAGTTGGGCCCGATCTTTCCATCGATATGGACAAAGTAGAAGCATTGCAGCCAGACCTCATACTAGCTTCTTTAAGTGTTCCTGGAATGGAAAAGAATATCGAGGAGCTAGATGCTAGAAAGCTCCCTTATATTATTTTGAATCCGAATTCTTTAGAAGAAATAGCAAATGATATTCGAGTAGTTGGAGAAGCTCTAAATGCTAAATCACTTGGAGATGTGAAAGCTCACGAATTCCTTGCTGAAGTGAAGGCTTATAAAGAAAAGGCACTCGAACAAGAACATAAACCAACCTTATATTGGGAATGGTGGCCAAAACCAGTTTTTACTCCGGGATATGTAAATTGGCTTACAGAAATAAGTCAATTGGCAGGAGCAGCAAACATTTTCGCAACGGAACATGTTGCTAGTTATCAAACAAATTGGGATGAAGTAAAAAAAAGAGATCCAGATCATATTTGTATGGTTTGGGTAGGAATAAAAGAAGATAAGATGCGACCTGAATTAGTAAAAAAGCGACCAGGCTGGAATGAAATGAAAGCAATTCGAAATAACAATATTCATGTTTTAGAAGAATCGCTCTTTTGCAGACCGTCACCAAGGTTGCTTGAAGGCTTAAGAAAGTTATCAAAAATAATATGAGGCTTTTCCTTATCGGGAAAGCCTCATATTATTTTTTTGAGGATAGGTAACTATAAAAATTTGAATGCTGTGGATTACATATTTACCGAAACAGCCATGTCCAGCTTCAGCGCCACGCGCTTTTGTTCAATCGAAACACATTAGTAACTTATTTTTTCAATGTTGCCGTTTTTGCTCCGAATAAAACCGTAATAACAGGGCTGAGCAGGCAGAAAAATGCGAATGGCAAATAATCAAGAACAGGTACATCAAGTACATCTGCAATAAATACACCACAAACACTCCAAGGAACGAGTGGATTAATCACGGTTCCTGCATCCTCCAGAGATCTAGAAAGAGCCTTTTTAGTTAGACCAGCTTTTTCATATACCGTTTTAAATGTTTCTCCAGTAAGTAGAATGGATAAATATTGTTCGCCAATTAGGACGTTGACACCAATTGCTGTAGCAGCAGTTGCAGCGATAATGGAACGTGCTTTTCGTAATTTTTCCTGAAAAGTGGCTAGCATCGTAGGAATAATCCCTGTTACAAATAATAGGCCACCAAAGCTTAAAGCTAAAATAACGAGTGAAATCGTGAAGAGCATACTGTTTATGCCGCCTTTGGAAAGCAACTCATTAACCGGTTCAAAATTTGTAGTCCCAGTATAACCATTAAACCAATACGCCCAAATTTCTGACCAAGTATGGTCACTTGTTATTCTTGCTATAAATGTTGCCACCAAACTGCTTACAGTTAAGGCAATAAAAGCCTGGACTTTAATAATTGTGCAAATAACGAGAACGATCAATGGAATCCATGATAACCAATGAATTAATCCAGAAGCTTGTAATGCTTCACGGTAGGATACGATACTTTGTAGAGACGTATTTTGTTCTGGCGATATTAAAACAAATAAAATTAACGAAATGATAAAAGCTGGTATCGTTGTTAAACTAATATGCTTTATATGGTCCAATAAATCTACTCCAACGATAGTTGAAGCAAGATTGGTTGTATCAGATAGCGGCGACATTTTATCCCCAAAGAAAGCACCAGAAACGATTGCACCTGCTGTAATTGCTAAGGAAGCTTCCATTGCACCTGCCATTCCAATAAAGGCGACGCCAACAGTTGCAGTCGTCGTTAAGGAACTACCTAGTGTTACGCCTATAATCGCAGTAACAGCAAAGACAATTCCATAAAACCAAGTTCCGCCAATGATTGTGAAGCCAGCATTGATTAGTGCTGGGATGGTCCCGCTAACCATCCAACTGCTAATTAGAATCCCAATAAGGAAGAATAAGAAAATAGCTCCCATACCTGATTGTGCTCCTGAAATCATGGCATCTTGTAGTTCTTTAAAAGTGATACGTTTAAATAAACCGTATGCAACAAGTATAAAAATCCCGAGTAAAATAGGTATATGTGGCACAGCTTCTAATCCAATGATAAAGTAGCTGATTAAACCGATAATCAGTAAAAAAAAGAAAATTGCTTCGATAAATGAAGGTTGATGCTTTGGGTTAATTGGAATCATGATGTTTACTCCTTTTGAAGATATTAAAAAACTTGGTCTGTGGCTGTTACCAAATACAAAAAAGCTCCGTCCCCTAAAAAAGGGACGAAGCTATACTCCGCGTTACCACCCTGATTGGTGAAATACAATTCACCCGCTCATTGTATGCAATCCTTTGAATAGTTCATGCTAACATTCAGCACATATCTAGACAGGATTTGTAATTCAACTATTTTCCGCCAAAGCTTGCACCACCCGCTTTGTCTCTATTCTTTGCTAAAAAATAATCTACTTCGAATCCCTAGGATAAATTGCGTAATTCAATTATGTAATATTGACTATACATGCTCCAATCTTCATTTGTCAACACCTCCTATAAGATAGAATCCTTCCATTTTAGGAAATATTCAGTTATACTATAAAGAATTTTATATGCGTTACCAGGCTGTAATTCCCATCACCACGAAGATCGAGAGCAAAAACAAGAGAAAGGGGAGGAAGACACTATATTCTGCCTTAGCTTTATTATGTTTTATCAACTAGCAATAGAGTACTGCTAAAAGAGGAAGTTTTATTTTACTTGAGGAGGCTTGTGAGACATTGTGTTAAAAGAAGAACAACATTCGTATACTTCTATACATATGATTCGAAAAGGGTTTGCAACAGGGTTTCCAATAATTCTTGGTTATTTGCCAGTTGCGATTACATATGGAGTTCTAGCCAAGCAAGCAGGGATGTCATTAACAGAATTAACATTGATGAGTGCTTTGGTCTATGCAGGTGCCAGTCAGTTTATGGCAGTGAATATGTTTGCGGTTGGAACAGGAGCATTGGAAATTATTATTGCAACCTTTGTCCTGAATTTCCGGCATTTTGTTATGAGTTTATCTTTTATGAATCAGCTCAAAAAAATTAAACTAAAATGGAAAATTCCATTAGCTTTCGGATTGACCGATGAATCGTTTGCAGTCTCTGCAATGAATTCGAAAGAAGCAAGCATGAAAAAGGGTGCTTTATTCTATGGCACGATTCTTGCTAGCGCATATTTATCATGGGTTTTTGGTTCTCTGCTTGGTGGTATGCTTGGAGATATCATACCCCAAAAACTTAGTCAAAGTATGGGGATCGCATTGTATGCCATGTTTATTGGACTGCTCATTCCATCCATTAAACAGGAAACAAGAATAGCTGCGATTGCAATTGTAGCAATGCTAGTCAACGCAGGATTTGTTCAGCTGGGGATGAGTACTGGTTGGGCAATCGTTGCTGGAACGATTATTGGTGGGTTTAGTGGCATTTATTTCCTAGGGGAGGAACGCACATGATTATTTTGATGATTATTGGGATGTCATTAGCCACAATGCTGCCAAGGGTTATTCCTGCTGTTATCATTGAAAAAATGCAGTTTCGTCCTTGGATTAATAAGTGGTTGAGTGCAATACCATATGCAGCACTAGGAGCTTTAATTTTTCCTGGTATTATGTCTGTTAAACCAGAAGAGCCTCATCATGGAATGATAGGTGGACTTGTGGCAGTTGTACTGGCATACTTTGGATTAAATATTATTTTAGTTGTCTTAGGAGCAATTCTTACTGTTTTTTTATTATCATTTTAAAAAAGCTCCTGATCAACAAACAATCAAAAAATAGGCTTAGCGATGATTTGCTAAAGCCTATTTTCCCCCATATGGTTCAATATGGATATGCGCATGTGTGATGCGATGCTTTTTAAATAAATAGTCTTCAATTCTTTCCGTAATGCGGTGACTTTCTGCTACATTCAAAGTTGGGTCAACTAAAATGGTGATCTCAATTAATGCTTGATTACCATGGACTCTCCCTTTGACATCAACGACTTCTATAACCTCAGGTACTTTGATAATGCTTTTCTTAATCATTTCCAGCTGTTCTTCATCGAATCCATCTGTTAGTGTGTGTGTGGCATCTTTAAAGATATCCCATGCTGTTTTACAAATAATAATTCCGACGACCATTCCAGCTAATGGATCGAGCCAGAAAAGCCCAAACTGTGCCCCGCAAATACCGATAAATGCCCCAATACTTACAAGCGCATCTGAACGATTATCCTGTGCAGCAGCGTTTAATGAGCTGCTCTCAATTCTTTTAGCAAGTTTAGCATTATAGCGATATACAAATAACATAACAACTGCAGAACCTAAAGCGGTCCATGCTGTTAACATGCTTGGCTGTGAAGCTTCAGCGGCAGCCATACTTTTCAATGTATCGTATATCACTTGTACGCCAATAAACATCATGATAAAAGCTGCAAATAATGCTGCAACGGTTTCAGCCCGGTAATGTCCATAGCGATGATCCTTATCTGGCGGCTTTCTTGATATTTTTAGGCCGATTAACACAGCAACAGAAGCAATTACATCCGTAATATTATTTAATCCATCTGCATAAAGGGCAGCAGAGTCACCAATTGTAGCGATATATAATTTAATAATGGCAAGCGTAATATACGCAAAAATGCTTAGCCATGCGCCTTTTTCTCCCATTTTCAGGTTTTCTGAATGATTCATCCTAAATGCCTCCACATTTAATTGTTTCCATTTTTATATAGCTTTAACAGTCTATCAGAGCAAGACATGGTGGGTCTAGAGAAACATTCAAGACCCTGGTTATATGTATTGAAGGGTGTGAAGGATGTTTACAGAGGGAAAAATTAGAAACGAAAGTGGAGTGTCCTTACAGAATACAAAATGCGATGTCCGATTATGCGTCTGTATTGTGGGATGATTTGACCAGGTGAACATGCTTAGCTTATGTAGGAAATGTTAAGGTAACATATTCCTTATGCCGACATTAGGTTTTAGCTAAGATTTAGTCGCAACTAGGTTACAACAGCATTTAAGTTTTTGTATCAAATCGCCTAAAAAAGTTGTTTTTAGTTGAAATTATTCTAAAAATTTAGGATAATAATAAAAAGGGAACAAAGGGGGCATGTTCCATGAAGAAGGAAAAAATAGTATATCGATTTTATCGCTATGAAGGTGAAAAGCTACAAGCAAAAAGAGAAATACCTTATGAATTAAGACTCTTTTCCCGATTGATTTTGGATGAGCTTTGTTTTAACTGGAATAAAAATCGATTAGAAGAAGACATCAATAGCTCCATTGAGAAAGGTAATAAAGAGGAATTTCTTAAAGCAAGTGAATCATACAGACACTTTATATGGGAGTAACAATACCAAGTCTTACCGTTATGGTGAGGCTTTTTCTTGCTGCTTCATTATAAAAATTCTTCTAAAGCTTTGGCTAACCTAGTTTTGGGAGCCTTTACTTTATTCCTACATATATTATTTTTGTAAATTTTACAATGTTGTTATTTCCAAACAGGAAAAGTTTGGTATGCTAACAAAAGGGGTGAAAATTGATGGGAAATAAAAAGAAAATACAACGCAGCTGGATGTTATATGACTTTGGTAATTCAGCATTTGCAACAACGATAATGGCGGCGGTACTTCCTGTTTATTATTCTAGTGTAGCGGCCTCTGGTTTAGAGGAAGGATTGGCTACAAGCTATTGGGGCTATTCGCAGTCCATTTCTGTTTTAATCGTGGCTGTGCTTGCGCCAATTTTAGGTGCCATTA
The DNA here is from genome assembly GCF_037983385.1 of Oceanobacillus sp. FSL K6-0127. Lineage (NCBI taxonomy): Bacteria > Bacillati > Bacillota > Bacilli > Caryophanales > Bacillaceae > Oceanobacillus > Oceanobacillus sp. FSL K6-0127. Next base: position 1,921,862 of record NZ_CP150287.1, read on the forward strand.
GTGATTTCTCTGCAGCCAAGAAAAAATTTCTTCAGTTTTTTGCATTTATGGGTATCATAGCAAGTATTTTACTGTTTTTTGTTGGTGAAGGGGATTATATATTAGCCTCTGTACTATTTATAGTTGGTTCCATCGGTTTTTCTGGTGCGAACGTGTTCTATGATGGATTTCTTCCAGAAGTCGCCACGAAAGACGAAATTGATCGTGTTTCATCTGGTGGTTTTGCCTATGGATACATAGGCGGAGGAATATTGTTAGCGATTAATGTTTTAATGATTTTAAATCCTGGCTGGTTCGGGCTACCAGATACGGAGATGTCTACTCGAGTTGCTTTTGTCACCGTTGGGATTTGGTGGTTAATCTTCTCCATCCCACTCATTAAAAACATAAAAGAAGAAAAGAAAGTTGAAGTAAAACGTGATAGGTCATATGTTGCTATTGGTTTTTCCCGAGTAGGAAATACATTTAAAGAAATGAAGCAATATAAACAGCTGCTTATTTTCTTGCTGGCTTTCTGGCTTTATAATGATGGAATATCAACGATTATTCGGATGGCTACTGTTTATGGCAGTGAAATTGGGATAGCGCAGAATGATTTAATTGTCGCCCTATTAATTACACAATTTGTCGGAATTCCTTTTACATTTTTCTTTGGGTGGCTAGCTTCAGTCATTACAGCTAAAAAAGCGTTAAATATTACGTTATTCGTTTATCTTGGTATTGTCATAATTGGATACTTTATGACCTCTGCATTGCATTTTTATATTTTGGCTATTGTAGTTGGAATGGTCCAAGGGGGAGCACAATCCCTAAGCCGCTCCATTTTCGGTCGGATGGTTCCAGCAAATAAACATGCGGAATTCTTTGGATTCTATGGAATATCCTCTAAATTCGCAGCTGTGATTGGACCATTTATGTTTGCCTTTGTAGGTCAAGTAACAGGAAGCAGTAGACTTGGAATTGTTTCACTTATCGTATTCTTTATTGCAGGTATTATTATCCTGAGATTTGTTGATGTTGAAAAAGGAATGCAAGATGCGGAACGACTGACAAACCCTAAAGGTGTAGTAGAGGTAAAACCGAAATAGCATCATGTCATCAAAAATTGTTTGCTAGTAGTGCTGACAAAAATTAGGCTCGGGATATACAAGTTATTGTCTATCCCGAGCTATCTATATAGACCCTCTGAGTATATTTTACTCGAGGAATTTATTTTAATCGTGTAAAAACTATACTAATGTCTAAACAATTGGATCACTATATTTATTTTTAAGGCCGAGTTTTAACGGCTTACCAGTATCATATGAAATATTATCAATAAGTTCGCTTAATCGTTGTTCGGATGAGTTGGCACTGTTTTCCCAATAGTTTTGCAGCTGTGACAAAATTTCAATGCCTTCTACTCGCGCTTTATCGTATAGCTCAATAAAGCTATGGTTTGAGGCTTCATTTGTTGCAGGGTGATACCAGGTTGTATGATTTAAATTCAAGTAATCAACATTTGTTTTTACTGGTTGATGTGAATAGGATGAAATCAATGAGCGTAGCATGAAGTTTTTCCAACCATAAGGATCCATAAGTATCTTCAATGCAAGCAGCATATCTCGGTATGCTTTTTGAATATATTCAGATGTATCTCGATTTAATTCTGGATAGTGTTTCTTTATTGTTTCGTGAAGCAATTCTCGTACTTCGAGATTTAGTGTTCTGCCAACATCAATTTCCTTATATACAGGCGTTTTCCACGTTTTTAATTTATGGTATTTTTCCATCATTAACGTATCAATAATAATTTCCAGCTTTTGATGATTACTTCCCTCATAGCCAGCGCGATAATGAATATATGGATGCGTATTACGATCAAGGATATGGTGGGTGATAAATCCAGTAACATAGGCTTTTACCTCGCTACATTGGCCCTTCGCTTTTCGAATCAAATCCATTAGGAAATCGCCACAGCGTTCCGTATGAAGTGTCATACCGACTTCATGGACAGGTTCATCCTTTATCCATGGCCAGAAGTTATAATAGAAAAATGGATCTGGTCCTTGCGCGCCTAGTTTCATATAAGGTTCATATTGTGAAAATGGATAAGGCTGTTTGACGGAATCAATCACATCTTCGCAAAATAAAATATGTGTCCATGTATTTGGCATAGCGACATCCTCCTTCTTGAAGTATTTGGAAAACCTTTAGGACAGTGAAAAGTATGAAGTCTTCCTTAAATTAAAGCTATGTAACGTATTATATCGAAATATCAGTAGTTGGTGGTCTGTAGAGTAGTACAATTTTGTGTCATTACATATTTTTTCCAGTGTTTATGTTCATGTTTAGTATTCTAAATGATTAATAATGCAGTGTACATGGTGTGCTATACTATAAAAAAATAAGGATGATAGGATAGATGAAACAAATGAAGCGGCTTTCCGATAATATAGCAGAAGATATTTTATCAATGATTACGATCGAAGAAAGATTTTTACCAGGTGATAAACTGCCGAACGAAATTGAGTTATCAGAGGAACTTCAGATTAGCAGAACGACATTGCGTGAAGCGATTCGAATATTAGTAACAAATGGAGTATTGGAAATTAAACGAGGCAAAGGTACATTTGTGAAAAAGGAAGTTGATTTACATGATACCATGCAATCATTGAATGGTCTTTCCCATGCAAGAATAAATGCGAAAGACCTGTATGAAATGCGTCTGATTTTTGAGCCGGAAGCAGCCTATTATGCGACGTTACGAGCGAGTGATGCTGAGCTAAGTCGCATATTAGAGTATGGGAATCAGATTGAACAAAAAATTGACCAGGGTGAGGATCGGACAGATGTTGAACAGAAATTTCATAAATCGATAGCCAAGGCTACTCATAATGAATTTATCGACAAGCTTATGCCAGTTGTTTTTCAGGCAATTGATAAAGGAGTCCAATTGTCCCAAAAAAATGAGCAAGTCGTAAAAGATACGTTGAATGATCATAAGCTGATTATGGAATTTATGAAAGCCCGTAATCCTGAGGGAGCCAGAAGTGCAATGAAAATTCACATTTTACACGCGATGAAAGACTTAAGAATTGAATAACAGTTTATTAGGAGAAGTTCAGAAAGTCCGGTGAAATGTCACAGGAAGAGTTTTATTTAACTTGTCGTACAACTATATTGACAGCAGACAACTTAGGATTTAAAATAGATTTAAAATTTGAAATTATGGATGTGTTGTTCAGATGAGAAGCGATATGATTAAAATTGGAGTCGATCGTGCTCCACACCGCAGTCTTTTATATGCAACAGGAAAAGTAAAACCTAAAGATTTTGAGAAACCCTTTATTGGTGTTTGTAACTCGTACATTGATATTATTCCTGGTCATGTTCATTTACGAGAGTTTGCAGATGTTGTAAAAGAAGCGATTATTGAAGCAGGTGGTATTCCGTTTGAGTTTAATACAATTGGAGTAGACGACGGAATTGCAATGGGACATATTGGAATGCGTTATTCTTTACCAAGTCGTGAACTTATTGCAGACTCTGCCGAAACGGTAATAAATGCACACTGGTTTGATGGGGTATTTTATATTCCAAACTGTGACAAAATTACACCGGGTATGCTGATGGCTGCTGCTCGTACGAACGTTCCTTCTGTTTTTGTATCAGGCGGACCGATGGAAGCTGGTGTAAGTGCAACAGGAAAACAAATTTCTTTAACATCTGTATTTGAAGGTGTTGGTGCCCACAAATCCGGACAAATGTCTTCAGAAGAGCTGTTAGATATTGAAATGAATGCATGTCCAACATGTGGTTCATGTTCAGGTATGTTTACAGCAAATTCAATGAACTGCTTAATGGAAATGCTGGGAGTTGCACTTCCTGGTAATGGTACAATCGTTGCTACAAGTGAAAGGCGTAAAGAATTAGTACGCGAAGCGGCCAAACAATTAGTTCGTATGATTAAAGAAGATGTTAAGCCGCGTGATATCATCACAAAAGAAGCGATCGATGACGCTTTTGCACTTGATATGGCAATGGGTGGGTCAACAAATACCGTACTACATACATTGGCGATTGCGCATGAAGCTGGAATTGAGTACGACTTAGAAGTTATAAATAAAGTTGCAGAAAGAGTCCCGTACTTAGCAAAAATTATGCCGGCATCAGATCTTTCAATGGATGATATCAATAAAGCTGGTGGAGTAGAAGCAATTATTAATGAACTAACAAAAATCCCTGGGGCAATTCATCCGGAAAGAATTACCGTTAGCGGTAAAACAATGGGTGAGCTTGTAAAGGACCATCACATTACTAATCCAGAAGTGATTCGTACGAAAGACAATCCTTATAGTCCAGTTGGAGGTTTATCTGTATTGTATGGAAATATTGCTCCAGAAGGTTCCGTGATTAAAGTAGGTGCAGTTGATCCGTCAATCAAAACATTTACTGGTGAAGCAATTGTCTTTAATTCACAAGACGAAGCCCAAGAAGCGATTGATAATGGGACAGTACAAGCAGGTCATGTTGTAGTCATCCGCTATGAAGGACCAAAAGGTGGACCAGGCATGCCAGAAATGCTTGCGCCAACTTCAGCTATTATGGGGCGTGGACTAGGAACTAAAGTTGCACTCATTACAGATGGTCGCTTTAGTGGTGCATCTCGTGGTATTTCAATTGGTCATATTTCTCCAGAAGCAGCTGAAGGCGGTCCAATTGCTTTGGTTGAAAATGGTGATATAATCGAAATTGATTTACCAAGCCGGACAATGAATGTAATAGTTTCGGCCGAAGAATTAACAGAACGACGTAAAGACTTAAAACCATTTGAGCCAAAAATTAAAACTGGATGGTTAGCAAGATATTCCAAGCTTGTAACAAATGCATCTAAAGGCGGAATTATGAGTATATAATGAAGCATACACCCCTTTCTCAGTTATTGAGAGAGGGGTGTTTAACTGATAAGTCGTTACTTGCACTAAAAAAATAAGTCGATAACTATTAATTTATTTCAAAAATTTGTTACAATAGAAGAGGGTTTGAGTAATACATATTATAGGGAGGAATTAGAATGGGTTACCGTGTGGAAAGAGATACAATAGGGGAAATACATGTACCAGCAGATAAATATTGGGGAGCGCAAACACAGCGAAGCAAGGAAAACTTTCCAATTGGTTCTGAGACTATGCCTGCTGAAATTATTAAAGCGTTTGCAATTCTAAAGAAAAGTGCGGCAAAAGCAAACAGTGATTTAGGCTTGTTGGAAAGTCAGAAGGCAGAAGCAATTTCGTATGCTGCTGACCTTGTATTAGCTGATGAATTGAATGAACATTTTCCATTAGTTGTATGGCAAACGGGAAGTGGTACTCAATCCAATATGAATGTGAATGAAGTTCTAGCATTTGTCGGGAATAAATGGCTTGAAGGAAAAGGAAGCGAGCTAAGACTTCATCCAAATGATGATGTTAATAAATCTCAAAGCTCTAATGATACATATCCAACTGCAATGCACGTAGCATCTGTATTGAAGCTGGAAGATACGGTTATTCCTGCTGTACAGCAATTAAAAGCGACGCTGAAAGAAAAAATGGAAGCATTTTCTGATATCGTGAAAATTGGACGAACGCATTTACAAGATGCAACACCATTATCACTTGGGCAGGAGATTAGTGGCTGGCATCGCATGCTTGAAAAATCGGAAAAAATGATTACGGAAAGTACAGATTATCTAAGAGAATTAGCTATTGGTGGTACTGCGGTTGGTACGGGGCTGAATGCACATCCAGAGTTCTCAGAACGCGTTTGTGAGGCAATCAGTTCGTATACCGGGAAAAAATTTGTTTCTGCACCGAATAAATTTCATGCGTTAACAAGTCATGATGAAACGGTTTATGCACATGGAGCACTTAAAGCATTAGCTGCAGATATGATGAAGATTGCAAATGATGTTCGTTGGTTAGCAAGTGGTCCGCGTTGTGGAATTGGGGAAATTACAATACCTGCTAATGAGCCTGGAAGTTCAATCATGCCGGGTAAGGTAAATCCAACACAAAGTGAAGCTGTTACAATGGTTGTCACACAAGTTATGGGAAATGATGCAGCAATTGGATTTGCAGCAAGTCAAGGTAATTTCGAACTCAATGTATTTAAACCAGTGATTGCATATAACTTTTTACAATCTAGCCAATTATTAGCGGATAGTATTATTTCATTTGATGAACGCTGCGCGGTTGGAATCGAACCAAATCATGAACAAATTGAAAAATATTTAAACGATTCCTTAATGCTTGTTACGGCGTTAAATCCTCATATAGGATATGAAAATGCTGCTAAAATTGCTAAAAAAGCATTCCATGATAATTCAACGCTAAAAGCTACTGCAGTTGAACTAGGCTTACTGACAGAAGAAGAATTTGATAAGTATGTGAACCCGAAAGAAATGACATCCCCAAAATAAAAGATTCAAAAAAGCGCGCTGCAAATTGATGCAGCGCGCTTTTTGCTTGCCTGGAAGGAATCCTACAATTTACCAGTAAATAAAACTTATAAGTTTTTTGATAGTGCAAACAATAGAATTACAGGAGGTGATAAACATGGCTAACAACAACAGTTCAAATCAATTACTTGTTCCTGGAGTACAACAAGCTCTTGATCAAATGAAATATGAAATCGCTCAAGAATTTGGTGTTAACTTAGGAGCAGACTCAACTTCACGTGCGAATGGTTCTGTAGGTGGAGAAATTACAAAACGTCTAGTGCAAACTGCACAACAACAATTACACGGTAAATAAATTTCATAAATATGGATAGAGGAAAGTCTTTTGGGACTTTCCTCTTTAACATGATGAGAAGTTAGCTTATTCTATTCTTAGCGTATCCGTTCTTCCGTTTCTTTATCAAAGAAATGCACTTTATTCATATCAAAGGCGAGCTCTAAATTGTCACCGCCTTTGACGTCAGAGCGAGAATCAACTCGTGCTACAAAATCCTGTGAGCCTAATTTAGAATATAAAATGGACTCTGCTCCCATTAATTCAGCAACTTCAATATGTGCGTTAATTTTTGATTCTGGTGAAGCTTCAATGATTAGTAGCTCATCGTGGATGTCTTCTGGTCGAACGCCTAAAATAACTTCTTTGTTAATGTAATTTTGCTCTCGAAGAAGCTTCATTTTGCCTTCCGGAACTTTTAGTTTTATACCATCAACTTCAAAATAGCCCTCCGTTAGTTTACCTAGAAAGAAGTTCATTGATGGTGATCCAATAAAGCCACCAACGAATACATTTTCAGGATGATCATATACTTCTTTTGGCGCACCAACCTGTTGAATAACTCCATCTTTCATTACAACGAGGCGAGTTGCCATTGTCATTGCTTCGGTCTGATCATGGGTTACGTAAATCGTTGTTGTCTGCAAACGTTGATGCAATTTTTGAATTTCTGCACGCATCTGTACACGCAGTTTGGCATCTAAGTTAGACAAAGGTTCATCCATTAAGAAAACTTTTGCATCCCTTACAATTGCACGTCCAAGTGCTACACGCTGACGTTGTCCACCTGAGAGTGCTTTCGGCTTGCGGTCTAAATATGCCTCTAACCCTAAAATCTTTGCTGCATTCTGAACACGCTGGTCGATTTCGTCTTTCTTAAATTTACGAAGCTTTAAACCAAAAGCCATATTATCATACACATTCATATGTGGATATAATGCATAGTTTTGGAATACCATCGCAATATCGCGATCTTTTGGTGCGACATCATTCATTTTTTTGTCATCAATATAGAGCTCGCCACCTGTGATTTCCTCTAAACCAGCCACCATTCTTAGAGTCGTTGATTTCCCACACCCAGATGGTCCAACAAAGACAATAAATTCTTTGTCCTTAATATGTAGATTAAAGTCTGATACAGCAACCACATTTTTATCATACGTTTTTTGAATATGATCTAAGCGTAATTCAGCCATTATTACCCCTCCAAAATGTAAACGTTTTATATATTCATTGTATAGAAAGAAAGCGCTTTACATAATGGGGAATGTGCACAAATTTAGACAGGCTCTTTGTGCATGGTTGCTAGCAGTGATATATATACGGTTAAAGCTTGGTTAAACTGCCGAACATCAATCCCAGTTTTTTCGAAAAATTTATCAATGCGATATTGTAGACTATTCCGATGCATGTAGAGTTTTTTTGCAGTGAGTGAAATATTAAGATTGCATTGGATAAACGTCCAAATGGTTTGAAGCATTTCCTCATCGTTCTGGAACTCCTTAAGTACCAAATTGCTAATTTGGTTTCGTTGCTCAAAGGGTATTTGATTTACAAGTCGGAAGGGAATGGCATCCACATATGTAATAACAGGATTATCGGAATAGCTAGCTGATATTTTTGCTAATTGTATGAAAGATAAATACTGATTAGAGAGATCTTTGAAGTCCTCTAAATAAGGACCAATAAAGAACTTCGTTTTCACATAAAGATCACTCATCAGTGTATCAACAATTTGGTCATACGTGAGCGAATCTTCTAGCTGTACTCCCTGTTGTTCAATAAGAATTCCTTCCTGTTCATTTTCCCATAAAATAGGTATTGGATTAGAGAAAAATTCATACATTGCAGTTCTAAAAATGTTAGGCTCTATTTGATTTTTAGGAAAAGAAAAATAAACAAAGCGAAATTTTTCATGTGATGTCTCTGGCATAGAACTAGAATGATGAATTCGATTTTTCCATAATTTTTCTAAATCAGTCGGTTTTGGTATCGTAAGCTGGTATGGTGTTAAAAATGTTGAAAGCATGGCAGCATCCTTTGCGCTCAAATCGCTTTTAGCTATGCCGATAATTGTATTTGTATCTGTAACGAACCATTGATAGTCATCGGGTATTTCAGATATATTTTCATCATAAATTAAAAAAGTAGGGAAAAAATTTTTTAGCATTTTATACATCTTGAAATCTCCTTTTTCCTTATTCTATTGTTTAATTATAGCAGTCAAATACAAGTGTAAAAATATTTTTTCAAAAATAGGGTTTTTTCGTTGAGGGTATACACAGGATAAAAGCTCTGTTATAGTAACGTTAGTATTGATACTAAAGGAGGAACATCATGCCTAATATTTATGATAGCGCATATGAATTGGAAAAAGCTATTCGTGAAAGCGAAGAATTTAAAAGTTTGAAATTAGCTTATGAAACGGTAATGAATAATCCGAGTGCAAAGCAAATGTTCGAGGATTTCCGTGATACACAAATGAATTTACAAGAAAAGCAAATGCAAGGTTTGGATATTACAGAAGAAGAACTAGAAAAAGCGCGAGCGGTCGTTGAGGCTGTGCAAGAACATCAGGATATCTCTAAATTGATGGAAGAAGAACAACGTTTAAATCTTGCAATCAATGATATTAGTCGTATTATTACGAAGCCGTTGGAAGAACTATACGGTACTACAGATGAAACAAACTAAGAAAATACATAAAAAATCCGCAGTTAATATCTGCGGATTTTTTGATTAAATATTCTTATTTGAAAGTACGCAAAGAAGTTTTTTCCTTATTTAAGAGAATGGTGAATTACCTGTGAAATAAGACAAGCTTTGCTTCCGGGCTTACGCAGCGATGTGTATGTTCGCTGTATCCTTCTTTATCCAATCGTGCCTGTCCTACCTCTTTAGCTTCTGCATCATTTGCAGCAGTAAATGATTCATCCAGCAGTTTCTCACCCCTTGGGTCAAATACTGTTAAAGCATAGTTTCTCATAAAAAACTCCTCCTAATATTTATGTAATCTATATACTTAACTTTCTAGAAATTATTGCTTGCGTTGATATTGTTAATTGTTTTGTCTCTTTGTACCAGATATATAGCTAGACACATTTCGAGCATGCAGTTGCTTGTATTTGTCGCAATTGAAAGGAACTGAGACATAATGTGCAATTATGGTTAGAGCTTATCCTCGCTCCGCTAATCCCGGCTCCCTGTTTACCACTATAATAAGTCAGCTGTATATTCATTATAATCTAAATTTTAATACAAGTGAAAGGAAAAGGGTGTAAAGTATGGTTGACATTACTGGTAGTGTAAAGTAAACTGTACGTAAAGTTTACTTTACTAAAAAATAGGAGATAGCATGAAAACACTTATAAAGGAAAAACGCAAAGAGCTGGATATTACACAAGAAGAATTATCACAGAAATTAAAGGTTTCTAGACAGACGATTATATCCTTGGAAAAAGGCAAGTATAAGCCATCATTAATATTAGCACATAAGCTAGCTCAAACGTTTGACTGCACAATTGAGGAATTATTTATTTTTGAAGGGGATGAGAACATTGAGTGAGGACTTTTTAGCAAACCCATCCGGTATTTGGGGTTTAATTGCTGCCGTAATCGTATCAATTATTATATTTTTCATTAATCGGCGCATTGGTCGAAAGAAGCATTTATTTGATGAGCGCTATCAGCAGACAAATAACCGCTCAAAGGCAAGATCCTGGGATGCAATGATCGTAGTATACCTAATAGCCTGGTTTGTTGTCATCATATTTGATGGCATTGGCTTCAGCTTTTTTTTACTAACCGCACTCTATGCTCTGCATAATGTAACTGCAATTATTACAAATTTCTTTTTTTCAACAAAGCACGAATAAAAATGAATCAAATCTTATAAAGAATCGTATGAATACGAGAGAAGGGGGAGTTTTTTTTGACATTGGTATTAAAAGACGTCACAAAACGTTTTCAAGGACATACGGCAGTAGACCGACTTTCACTTGAAATTCCAGAGAAGGAAATGTTCGGTTTTTTAGGAGGTAATGGTGCTGGTAAGACAACTACTTTCAGGATGATTCTTGGGCTATTGGATAGCTCGGAAGGGGAAATTTCTTGGAATGGTAAGCCAATCGATTACGATAATAGTCATTTGATTGGTTATCTCCCAGAAGAAAGGGGACTTTATCCAAAACTAACCGTGAAAGAACAGTTGATTTACTTAGGAAAGTTAAGAGGAATGAAGAAGCAAGCAATTCTTACAGAGCTCGAATACTGGCTGGAAAGATTTAAAGTACCTGAATACATGACAAAAAAAGTTGAAGAGCTATCTAAAGGGAATCAGCAAAAGATTCAATTTATCTCAGCTGTCATTCACAAGCCCAAATTACTTATTTTAGATGAACCATTTTCAGGGCTGGATCCTGTTAATGTTGAAATGATGAAGGAGGCAGTAATTGACCTGAAAGATCAAGGAACTTCGATTGTTTTTTCATCCCACCAAATGCATCATGTGGAGCAGCTATGTGAGAATTTGTGCATTTTACGAAAAGGTACACCAGTTGTGCATGGATCATTAAAAGACATCAAACGCTCCTATGGAAAAAAGAACTTGATTATTCATGGAGATATCGACTTTGGTTTTTTAAAAAATTTCCAAGGTGTATCTGGATATCAAAAAGGTGCTCAAGGCTGTAAGCTGCAAATAGATAATGAGCAAGTATCCCAAGACATTCTTTCCGCAATCCAGGGAAAAGGTTTTGTTCGTAAATTTGATCTTGAAGAACCATCGCTTAATGATATTTTCATTGCGAAAGTAGGTGAAGCATATGAATAAATTCTGGACTGTTTTATCCCATACATACATTACGAAGGTTAAGACAAAGTCATTTATTTTCAGTACGCTCATTACTTTGTTAATTATCGCGGGTCTTGCTAATTTCCAAACCATTATTGACATGTTCGCTGGAGAGGAATCGGGTGAAATTGTGGTTGTGGATGAATCAGGTGTCTATACAGAAGCATTGCAACAAAGCCTTGCTGCAGCAGAAGAGGACATTGAATTAGTTCCATTTGATGGTACGGTTAACGAAGCGAAAGTGGCTGTACAAGATGGTCAATATGATGCAGTTGTGGAACTGACGGAAAACGAAGAACAAATTTTTGATGCAACGTATTTTGCGAGTACTATTACAGAGTCTGGAAATCAAATGATTATTGAACAGCATTTACAACAATTAAAGATTGCCATTGCAACACAAGCCTCTGGTATTGACGAAGCGAGGATTGCGGAAATTTATGCACCAATTGCATTTGAAGCAGTTGCGCTTGATGAATCAGCAAAAACAGAGGAAGAACTCAATCAAGCGCGAGGTATTGTCTATGTCATGCTGTTTGTACTTTATATGACTGTTATGATGTACGGTCAGATGATTGCAACGGATGTCGCTACAGAGAAATCATCAAGGGTTATGGAGATACTGATATCGAGTGCACCTCCAATTACACATATGTTTGCAAAAATAATTGGTATTGCATTAGTTGGACTGACGCAAATTGGATTATTTATTATAGTTGGTTATACGCTAATTCGTTCGAAACAGGAAGAGTTAGTCGGGGGAGTCTTCGAGTTATTTGGTGTTCAGGATACATCGCCAATGATTTTTGTTTACGCAATTGTGTTCTTTATTCTAGGTTATTTACTTTATGCAACATTAGCAGCAATGCTTGGTTCACTTGTAAGTCGAATTGAAGATGTGGGCCAATTAACGACGCCGATGATGATGTTAATTGTAATTGCCTTCATGATCGCTATTTTTGGCCTAGGGGCACCTGAGTCAACGTTTGTAACAGTAACCTCTTATATTCCATTCTTTACACCGATGATTATGTTTTTGCGAGTTGGAATGCTTGATATTCCAATTTGGGAAGTTGCATTATCACTGGGAATTATGGTTGGAACGATTGCCGTTCTTGCGTATATCGGTGCGAAGGTCTATAGTGGCGGCGTGCTGATGTATGGAAGATCTGGTTCATTGAAGGATTTAAAAAAGGCGCTTGTATTAGGGAAGAAAGAAAAGTAGGGCCGGAATGTAAGAAAGACCATTAAATCAAGTTCAGGTTTGATTTAATGGTCTTTTGATAAATTAAACTAAATTGCGAAATGGATGAAAGTAAAGGCGGATGAACAAAAGAGAAAATATTCCTGCAGATATAGCAAATAAAATTGGAATGGGTAGCCATTCTGCCCATAATCCAGAAATAAATAATCCAAATGGTAGGGTTAACTTCATGAGCATGGAGGATGTTCCTGCTACACGACCTAATAAATGGTTTGGCGTGAATTCTTGCCGAATCGTGAAATAGACAATATTAGAAATTGTAGTAGAAAAGGTCCGAATGGCAAGCGCAATTCCGATGGCCCACCATGTCGGTGCAAAGATAAGATAACTGACCCCGACGATATCAAAAAGTAAACAGAATGTATAAATATTGCCACGCCCAAATCTAGCGCGAATCTTACTGACTACAGCTGCACCTAAAAGGCCACCTACCGCTGAAATCGTAAACATCAACCCGATTTGTGCTTCCGTAGCACCAAGTTTGTCGGTAACATAAAAAATAAGCACGCCAATGACAAGGCTCGAAGCAAAGTTGATAAATAATACAGTAATTGTTGGTGTCAGTAATGTTTTATTACGAAATAGCTCATCAATCCCTTCTTTCATATCATGCCAAATACTGGTTTTTTCTCTGATCTCTCTTTCCGAAACAGGAAGTTTAAAGAATTGAACACATAGAAATAAAATGAATAAGCAAAGTAAATAGATTGATAATGTGGCTGTATAGGAGAAGGCGACTAAAAATGCTCCTGCAAGCCCTGGGCCAGCTGTTTGAATCAATGTACTTACAAATGATAATTTTGCATTGGCTGAGGTCAGTTGTTCCTTCGAAATAATTTGCGGTATAACGGAATGATGGGCATTTCCAAATGTATAGCCGGCGCAGGAGAGTATGAATCCAAGGATGTATAAATGCCAAAGCTGCAGACTATTTGTGAGTAATAGAAGTACGATGCCAAATACGGAAGTGAATTGAATAAAACTTGTCAACTGCATCATCTTTTTTCGGTTAAATCGATCGACAAGTACACCAGCAAGCATTCCGATGAAAATATTAGGGAAAAATTCAATTGCGCGCATGCTGCTCATTGCTAATGCTGATTGACTAATTTCATAAATTAATAAGGGAATTGCTATTGTGTACATCTGTGACCCGAAGCTTGAAATTATATTTCCTCCCCATAGAAGTAGAAAGTTTTTGTTTCTCCACAATGTGAGAATGTTGTCCTTGCTTTTAGCTGCTTCCATTGGCATACACTCCAACCTTTCATTGATTCTATTCCTAAAAGAAGTGTAAAATAAAAAAAGATGAATATAAAGTGAAGATTGTAAAAAAAAATGTTCACCTTTTGGAGGAAAAATGAAATATATTGAACATATGAAGGTGCTAACGCGTTATTTTAATAAAAAAGAAGAAGTAGAAACAACTGTCGCTCGATTAGCTGAAATTCTTAGCTGTTCTGAACGACATGTGAAAACGATTGTAAACTTCCTTCACCAAGCAGGTTACGTAGAGTGGAGAATCCAAAGAGGTCGTGGGAAGAAGCCGAAGTTAATGCTGAATTATACGCATGAAGAGGTGCATCTTAAGGAAGCGAAGCAAAGCGTAAAGATGGAAAAGTATCAAGCTGCATTCTTCATTGTGGGTCAATTAGAAAAAAAAGCACAATATACGTTCCAGGAATGGTTTAGAGGATATTTAGGAATGACCCATAAGAATATAGAGGACAATGATTTGGACATCCTGCGATATCCTTTTTACGAAACAAAGCTATCGATGGATCCATTGTTGATCATATCAAGACATGATGCACATATGGTTCAGCAAGTCTTTGAACGTTTAGTAGAATTTAATCGTCATACAGGACAACTGGTACCTAAAATTGCTCGCCATTTTGAAAGTCAAGATGGCAAACGATGGGTGTTTTATTTGCATAAAGGTGTCTTATTTCACCATGGGAGAGAATTGACAAGTGAAGATGTAAGCGCAACATTGGAACGATTTTTAAAGGAAGATAATATTAAAGGAAATGTAATACGTATGGAGTGTGTAACAAGATATAGCATTGTGTTCCAGCTTAAGCATGCTGATTATTTATTTCCGCGATATTTATCAAGCCTAAAAGCATCGATTATTCCGATTGAAGTTTTCAAGAAAGATGAAGAAGGATTTCAGAATTTACCTGTAGGTAGTGGTCCATTTCAATTAATTCGCAATGATAATGAAATGATTCGTTTAGATGTGTTTCAGCAGTATTATGGGTTACGCCCTTGGTTGGATCGTGTGGAGGTTATAAATACACCAGCATTATTTCAAGACGACCAATCCCATCCGTTTCGATTAACTGCACCAGATACTGCTTGGAAAGAAGTGCGCTCGATTGAAGAAGGCGCAGACTATATAACATTTAATTGCAGAAAAAGCGGGCCATTGCAGGACAGTGAATTTCGCCGGCGTATCTGCCAAATAATCGATCCTGAGCAATTTTGTTTAGAAGGAGAAATGGTTGCGCATAGTTTTCTAACGCAGAAGTCAAGAGAGCTTGACTTACCAGTAAGGAGTAATGCGAAGCAAAAGTTGGCAGGCAATGTTGAACTGAAAATCGCTGCACAGCAAATCCGAGAAGGAGTTAACCATGAAAGAGAAGCGATGATACTCAAACAGCAATTAGAGCAAGCAGGTATAGAAGCGGAAGTAGAAATTGTAAACGCAATCCAATTCAAGGATCCTCAGGTTATCGAGAAGTATGACTTGTTTGTTTCTGGAATTGCATTATCGGATGATCGATTACTTTCTGTTCTAACTTCCATTCATTCCAATCAATTATCCATTTTTCCATGTTTGGATGAGGACATGAAAGTATTTATTAATAAACAGGTTTCAAAAATGAAAACATTCCAAGATGAAACGGCTCGTTGGAATAGTTATTTTGAAATAGAAGATTATTTAAAAGCGCAGCATGCAATCATTTTTCTCAATCATCGTATTCATACAATTTACGAATCCGAATCAAG
This sequence comes from Oceanobacillus sp. FSL K6-0127, assembly GCF_037983385.1. NCBI lineage: Bacteria > Bacillati > Bacillota > Bacilli > Caryophanales > Bacillaceae > Oceanobacillus > Oceanobacillus sp. FSL K6-0127. Next base: position 1,937,748 of record NZ_CP150287.1, read on the forward strand.
TCAATATGCAAATATCGAACTCGATAGTCATGGCAGAGTTGATTATCGTGCTGTATGGAAAAAATGAAATGTAACACTGCTCCCAAAGTAACGACATTGGGGCAGTGTTGACAGACTTTCTTAATCAATTCAAGTATCAAATTACCTTTCGATCCCAATGACGGTGTGCTGCGATAGCTTCAAGAAACGTCTCCAAGAATTGTTTGCCGCTTCCTTCAATAACACCTGGATCACCAATTATATTATTACTTTCAAGCCATTCAATTCCATCTGCTGTTGCGCCAATTGCTTTATAATGTTTATGAGCTTCTTTTACAAAGTCGCTTGCATTTTTGTAGAATGCGTCATCAACATTACTGCCACCGACAATATAAACGGCATCATACAAAACTGGGTGAGTTGTTGTGAAAGTATGAACAACTTGGAGGTCAACATTATTTTTACCTGATACGAAACCTTGTTTGTCGCTAATAATTTCGTATGCTACTCCAGCTATGTTCAATCCTTGTAAAATCTCTTTTACCTCCGTATCCTGAAAGCCATTGTGCAAAATCACAGCAATTTTACGACCAACTTGAGTTTTTATTGTGTTTTCTTGACTAAGTGCAGGGGAGGCCTTTGTTACAGATGATTCTTCTGCAGTAGGAGGAGTTACCCCGATGTTGTTCGCAACCTCTGTGGCCATTGCTAGGTCAACATTCCCAAACATATCAACTACCTGCTGTTGAACCGATTTATCTTTTACGCTCCCAACTTCAAAGCTAAAGGCATTAATAATATGTTGCTTTTCAATAGGACTCATGCTGTTCCAAAAAAGTTTAGGCTGAGAGAAGTGGTCATTAAAGCTTTCACTTCTAGTTCGAATGATACTGCCTTCGACTTTTTCTTGATAATGAACAAATCCTCCCTCTTCTTCTGTTGCTGGAGCGGGGGTATTTGCAGCCATTGAATTATTATGATAAGCTACCCTTCCTTTATTGATTGTTTGCCTATGGTAGCCATCTCGCTGATTATTATGGAATGGACACACAGGCTTATTGATTGGAATCTCATGAAAATTTGGTCCACCTAATCGAATAAGCTGTGTATCTGTATAGGAAAATAAACGTCCCTGTAACAGTGGGTCATTTGTAAAATCAATACCTGGTACAACATGTCCAGGATGAAATGCGACTTGTTCTGTTTCAGCGAAGAAGTTATCGACATTGCGATTTAATGTAAGCTTGCCAATTATTTTTAGCGGTACATCCTCTTCAGGCCAAAGCTTTGTAGAATCAAGAATGTCGAAGTCAAAGGCAAATTCATCCTTTTCCTCAATTATTTGCACACCTAATTCATACTCAGGGAAGTTCCCCATTTCGATCGCATCAAATAAATCCTGACGATTAAAATCTGGATTTTTACCGGCAATTTTTTGTGCTTCATCCCAAACGAGTGAGTGGACACCAAGCTTCGGTACCCAATGGAACTTAACAAAATGCGATTTGCCTTGCTCATTTACAAAGCGGAAGGCATGAATCCCGAATCCTTGCATCATTCTGAAGCTTCTTGGGATCGCTCTATCCGACATAAGCCACATTACCTGATGTGCGGATTCCTGGTTATTTGCAACAAAATCCCAAAATGTATCATGCGCAGCAGAAGCCTGTGGGATTTCATTATGCGGTTCAGGCTTAATAGCATGAACAATATCCGGAAATTTAATACCATCCTGAATGAAGAATACAGGCATATTGTTAGCTACTAGATCATAGTTACCCTCCTCGGTGTAAAATTTTGTAGCGAAACCGCGAACATCCCGGACTGTGTCTGCCGAACCACGAAAACCAACAACTGTTGAAAAACGTACAAATACGGGTGTTTTTACCTTTGGATCTTGTAAAAACTTTGCTTTCGTGTATGGTTTCATGGATTCGTAAAGTTCAAAGACGCCATGCGCAGCAGTTCCCCTGGCATGTACGACACGTTCTGGGATACGTTCATGGTCGAAATGGGTCATCTTTTCGCGGAAATGGAAGTCTTCCATTAGTGTTGGACCGCGTTTTCCGGCAGTTAATGAGAGCTCATCCTCCGATACTTTTAAACCTTGATTTGTTGTTAGTTTCTTATTCGTATCATCTACACGGAATTGCTCTAATTGCTCTTGCTTACTATTTTCATTAATTTTAGGGTTCTCACTCATTGACAAACTCCTTTCCTGTAGTTGTTAGTATGTAATATTCCCAAAAGAGAGCATTCTATCATATTCTTTTTTTTGAAAAGGTAAAGATGTCTTTACGTTAAAGGTTTGGTATGTTATAAAATATGTAAAGATATCTTTACTTACTAGAAGGTGAAATAATGCCGGTTAAAAACAACATACGGAAAATTAGGTTAGAAAGGGGGATAAAGCAAATTCAAATGGCTGAGGATTTGCAGGTAACCAGACAAACGTTCACAGCGATTGAAAAAAATAAATATAATCCCAGTCTTGAACTTGCACTTAAGATTGTAGAGTACTTTAATGTTCCGATCGAAGAAGTATTTACATTAGTGGAGGAGGAAGGCGAATGAAAAGAAGAAAAATGCACAAATGGAATTTTACGTTTGCAGGAATTGGAGGAGTCATTGGAATGACGATTGGGCAGTTGCTTGTAGGAAATCTGAACTTCGGTGGCATACTTGGATCCTTAACTGCATTATTACTTGTGGTTGGAATTGATGTAGCTCGAATGCGTTTTAAAAAAGACAAAACACCGGATTTTGATGAACGAACAGTGAAAAACATGCTTAAATTTTATGCTTATGCGGCAAATATCTTTATTGCGCTTCTTTTTATTGGGTTGGGAATTATTAGTTTCATGAATATAGAAAGTGTGGCAGTTTTCTATTTAATGATCCCATTTGCGGTATATTTTCTTTTAAGTGGTGTTGGAGCGCTTATTGTCAGTCGTAAGTAGGTAGTGAGCCAGGGAGAGAATTCGATGAAAACCATCAGCCAGTCATGCAGCTGGCATAACATATCCAAAATTTGTACACAAGGCTGATGGGCTACGTATGAAGGAACGCTTTTTAAGAGTCATACTTAACGACTGGAATGGTGACTTATTTGTGAGCATGGCGTCATAATCGGCTGGAATGGTGTGTTATTTGTGAGTATGGCGTCATAATCGGCTGGAATGGTGTGTTATTTGTGAGTATGGCGTCTTAATCAGCTGGAATGGTGTGTTATTTGTGAGTATGGTGTCTTAAGCACCGGAGATAGTGTCTTGTTTGCATGTATGGAGTATATGGATGATGCTTACATTTCATTGCCAACGCTAGAATACAGACAAGGAGTGATCAGATGGAAGAACAATGGAAAAAGAAGATTCCTTTTTTGCGATATTCGAAAGAAGTCGTTTCGTTGGACAAAGGATTTTCTTATGATAAGAAGTTTATTATTGATAATCAGTATCTGCTACGAGTTTTTTCGAATAAACAAATTCAACGCAGAAAAGAAGAATTTGTTACGGTAAACAAATTAGGTGCCTATTCAGATGCAATCCCAAAAGGAATTGAATTTGATGTGATAGAAGGAACTGATATGGCTTATATGATACTCACTTATCTCCCAGGAAAAGACGCTGAGATTGCTTTAAAGGAATTAACAAACGAAGAGCAATATCGAATTGGAATTTTAGCGGGAAAGGAATTAAAGAAACTTCATCGTTTTTCAGCCCCTACTGATTATCCAGCATGGAATACAATAAAAAAACAAAAGAGTGATAGGTACTTAATGGAGTTACAGCAGATTGATGTTGATAAACGGATAAAGGAAATGCTAGAAACCTATATTTGGGAAAATGAAATGCTGTTAAAAGGAAGGCCAAATACATTTCAGCATGATGATTTTCATCCTGCTAATATTCTAATTCATAACAGGACATTTTCTGGAATTATTGATTTCGGACGAATGGATTGGGGAGATCCGGTTCATGACTTACAGAAGCTCGGTTTTTTCTCCAAGCGTATAAGTATTCCGTTTACAAATGGGGTTATTGCCGGCTATCATAATGAGCAGCCTGTAGCGGAATCATTTTGGAAATTATATACATTATATAGTGCGATGCACGTTGCTTCATCGCTTGTCTGGGGACTAAAAAGAAGTCAAGCGCAATACGAAATAATGCTAAACTATTCGCTGGATGTAATAAGAGATCATGAGGATTTTACACGTGTCATCCCGAAATGGTATAAAGATGGAAGTTGAAAGCGACTGGAGCAAAACAATTCTTCAGGAAAGTTTTAAAAACTGTACATACGCCCAATAGTTACTTTAGGCATATGCATAGGATAATGGAGAGAGCAATAAAGAAATGAGGGGAAAATAGATGAGTGATGAACAAAATGAGACGCTTGTATCCGCGAATTATGACATGTCTCCCTATTTAGCTTATGTACCATATCCTTATTTTAGAAATGAACATGAATATCATGGTGATCAACGATTTTTTCCGTTCTTGCTGCCATTTCTAGGTGGTCTAGCCGGTGGTTTGCTCGCTGGTGCGGTATACCAGCCAGGACCGGCGTATTACCCCGTATATCAACCATTTCCAGTTTATCAACCGTATCCATATCCACCGTATGGCCCTTATTACTCGGGGTATAATTGGTGAAGTATCAGATGCCCGTATTTATTCAAATAATATGGGCATTTTCTCTTCTATTATATAGAACGTGCATTCTGTTTAGCGGTTTGGTAAAATGGGATTAATAATATAACGATTCAATAACGAAATCATTATGTGTTAAAAGGAGAGATCCGAAATGGCAGAAGAAATATCATTTATCCATGCAGCTGATTTGCATTTAGATAGTCCTTTTAAAGGATTGAGTAATCTACCGGAACAAATTTTTAATGAAGTACTTGAAAGTACATTTGCCGCTTTGGATCAACTAATTGAGGTAGCGATTAGCAAACAGGTGGATTTTGTTCTGATAGCTGGAGATTTATTTGATAATGAGAAGCAAAGCTTGAAAGCGCAAATTCGATTACGACGAGCTTTCGAGAAATTAGAATCGCAGTCAATTCATGTATATTTATCCTATGGAAATCATGATTACATAAAGGGCAATCGTTACCCAGTAACATACCCAGAAAATGTTTCTATTTTTCCAGGAGAGAAAGTGACCAATTTCACGTTTACCAAAGATGGAGCGGATGTAGCGCAAATCTATGGATTCAGCTATGAAAACCGTGCTGTATTTGAAAGGAAAGCGAAAGCATACAAAATTAGCGATGAAACAATTCCCTATCATATTGCAATGTTACATGGAAGTATTGTTAGCAACACAGAGCACGACGTATATGCCCCGTTTCAAATTTCTGATTTAGTAGAAGAAGATTTTAATTACTGGGCACTTGGTCATATCCATAAGCGAGAAATATTAAAAGACACTCCTCCTATCGTCTATCCTGGGAATATTCAAGGACGAAATAGAAAAGAAACAGGTGAAAAGGGATGCTACCATGTTATATTGAAGGACAAGCAGGCTGAGTTGTCCTTTATCCCATTACAGTCCATTGAATTTCAGTCGAAAAAAATAGATGTTTCTTCGTGTAAGCAGGTTCATGATTTAGAAAAGCAAATCTTAAGGGAGATCACTGGTACAAAAGGACCTCAATTAATTGAACTTACCCTAACAAGTGATGATCCAAGCTTGAAAGAGTGGGAGCGTCTAAAACATGTGGAAGATATTGTTGATCTTATCAATGAAACAACTGTTTCTGGAATGAATTGGAAATACATATTTCGTGTTTCAACAGATGTGAAGCAAGTTCTAATTGATGAAGCTATGGAGAACGGTAGTCATTTTATAGCAGAATTGTCTCATCACCTAAAGGAGACGGCTATACTTCCGTACATTGGAGAATTATATCAGCACAAACAGGCAAGGAGGTATTTGAAGCCATTGTCAAATGAAGAAGAACAAGAAATTAAAGAAGAAGCAAAGCAGCTCCTGATCCAGGAACTGCTGAAGGGGTGATTGATTTGAAAATCCTCGATGCCACAATTTATGGTTTTGGAAAATGGGTCGACTATAAAATTGATTTTTCAGATGCAACATGTATTTATGGAGAAAATGAATCTGGTAAATCAACGATTCAAAAATTTATTCTTTTTATGTTGTTTGGTCTCACACCGAAGCAGCGCACATTTTATCGACCGAAGACGAGCGGAAAAATGGGTGGTAAAATGACAGTCCTTCATTCAGAGATCGGTGAATTTCGCATTGAACGATTGGATGAAGTGAATAATGGTGCTGCTGCATGCTTTACGAAAGACGGAAAAACATATGACGAAGCATGGTTAAAGGAACAGCTAAATGGAATGACAGCAAAAACATACGAATCCATTTTTTCTTTCTCTGCACTAGACTTAACGGAAATTCGCAATATGAAAGATGAAGATTTAGGTGAAGTGCTACTTGGGATTGGGATGACAGGATCCAATAATATCTATGCTGTTGAAAAACAATTGGATGCGAAAATCGGTGAGCTGTTTAAACCAACTGGAAAAAAGCCACTAATGAACCAAAAAATTGAATCATTAAATCGGATTTCTGATTCCTTACAAAGCTTTCGGGAAGTGGAAGCTTCATATCGCGAAAAAAAAGAAACGGTTGCACAATTGGAGCAGGAGCTAACGCAATTGCAAATAGAGATGAAAGAAGAAAAAAAAGTAGCATTTACGATCGAAAAACAACTACATGCCCTACCGGTAATCCATGAATACCATAAGTTAAAAAAACAGCTTGAAGATTATCCAGAGACAATTAAATTTCCTGAAAACGGTGTAAGTCGTCTGGAAAAATGGAAGGAATCGCTATTGCCGCTCAAAAGTGAATGGAATATCGTCGCAGGTCATGAAAAGAAGTATAAGCAAAAGATAGCGACGATTGAGCAGGACTTACATGCAAAGGAAATCGGTCAAGAAGCAAAAGGGCTTCTTGACGAGAAGAAACGGATTCAATCGCAATGTGGTGAACTAAAAAAACTACAAACTGCGGTAAGCCATGATGAACTTCAACTAAATGAAGCGATGGATCGTTTACATCTAGGTATACAAGTAAAAGAACTTGCTAGTCTAGAGCTTCCCTTTTATTTAGAAAAGGCATGGACGCAATTAAAGAATGAAAACGAGCAGCTCAAACTTGAATCCGAACAGTTGGACAATGAACAGAAGCAGCTAGAGCAAGAGAAGCATTATATGAACAACCAAATCAAGCAGTTGAAGGAATCGATTTTATCAGATAGTCATGTACATGAGTTGCGTGATCGGTTAGATACTTTTAAATCAACACAATTAATGGATAAACTCAAAAGGGATGCAAAAAAAAGGGAAGAAGCGCAAAATAAAGAAAATCAACTAGCTTCAAATGTCCTTATAGGAAGTATTATTGTTGCAATCCTTTTAGGTATTGGCGCAATATTAACCGATTATAGCTGGCTCTATACGATTATGCTGCTGACACTTGTGTTGGGAATCGGGCAATGGTTGATGACGAAGCGAACAAATAAAGAGTTCGATCATGTACTTGAGGATTATCATGAGCAATCTGGTCAACAGGTTACGGAAGCAGAAAGAAGAGAAGCAGCGGAACTGCTAGAAATGCAGGAAAAGTATAAAAGTGAGCAGGCGGCCTTACAAGAGCAGTTGAAGCTTGCACACATCCAGTATATTAAATGGAATGAAAAACAAAACCTGTTAGCTGAACGGGAGCAGCGATTAGAGGAGCAAATTTGTCGTCATTATGAAAGCCATCCTTTCTTAAAGCAAATGGAAATGGCATACTGGCCTGAACTGTATCATCATTTAAAACATGTTTTGAAATTAATAAAGGATTGGCAAAAGCATATGGATGAGGTAGCTACGCTGGAAAAGCAATTGGCAATAGATCAGCAAAATCTTGAGCGATTTATAGAAAAGCTGGGGGTTACTAATTCAGGAGAGGATCTAGAAGAAAAGCTGCAAACGATAGAGCAAATTCATAATGTCCAACTAGAGAAACGTAAAGAGCTTAATTATTATAAGCAACTATTAGCAGATTTAAAGGAAAAACAACGTGAATTACAAGAAAGTATGCAAACATACGAAACGGAAATAGAGCGTTTGTTTAACCTGGCAGCAGTTGATACAGAGGAATTATTCTATGAAAAGGCGAGACAATCAGAGGAAAAGGCTACGCTTGAAAAGGAATTAGCAAAAACGACGACACAGCATAAAAACCTATTGTCAACGGAAGGCTTACAGCAATTTGGAAAAACGATGGTAACAGAAACAGAACTAGAATTGAATCGGCAACATACCGAAGAATCAATGCAATCACTGGAAAGCAAGCTAGAAAAGGTAAGAGAAAATTTAGCAGATACGAAAGCAGAGCTCGTTGCCATGGAATCAACGGAGTCTTATTCTACTAGTCTTCATCAGTTTGAAATGGAAACGGAGCATTTTAACCAGTTGGGTAAAGAATGGGCGGTTTTAAAAACTGCTAAAGAAATACTTACAGAGACAAAACGTAATTATCGAGCGAATTATTTATCGAAGGTCATTGAAGTAACAACTTTATATTTTAAAGAAATTACGGACGGGAAGTATGTTCAGGTCTATGCGCCAACAGATAGTAGTGTGTTTCAAGTAGAATCAATCGACAATATACGATACACTGTAAATGAATTATCTCAAGGAACAATTGATCAGCTGTACGTAGCATTACGTCTTGCAATAAGTGAAATAATGAGTGAAAAGCACGGATTACCATTTGTGATTGATGATGCTTTTGTGCATTTTGACTCTATTAGAATAAAGAAGATGATTGCTATTCTTCAGCAAGTTGCAGAAAAGCAACAAGTGATTCTGTTTACGTGCAGACAGGAAATCGCTTCTGCTGTAACGAAAATGAAGCAAATAGACATAACGGAAAAAGTCCAAAATATATAGTTTTCAGGAAATTGGAAAGGGCGGAGAATACATGAAAAGAGGAATAGGTTATAGCGCAGTAGGCGAGACGTTCGATGACTTTCTATTAATCAAGGAAGCTACTAAAGGAATGACGAGCAATGGGAAACCATTCCTAACCTTAATATTGCGTGATGAAACTGGGGAAATAGAAGCAAAGCTTTGGGATGCAACAAAGGATGATGAAACTCTTTTTATTGCAGAGCAAATTATTCGGGTGACAGGAGAGATCAACCAATTCCGAGGTAAGAACCAATTAAAAATCTTATCTGTAAGACCAGCGCAGGAAACGGACGGTGTGAAGATCTCTGATTTTGTAGAGAAAGCTCCTGTGGAAAGGGAATATTTGACGGAAAAGCTGACAGAGGCTATTTTTGAAATGAAGAATCCAGTCATTCAGCGGATAGTTAGAGCATTTATAAAAAAATACCAAGAAGGGTTGCTTACCTATCCAGCAGCATCTAAGAATCACCATGAATATGCATCTGGCTTAGCTCATCACATTGTAAGCATGTTACAAATAGCGAGAGAGCTATCCAAGCTTTATCCGCAGATTAATAAAGATCTTCTTTATGCAGGAATTATTTTACATGATCTTGGTAAACTGAAAGAACTTTCTGGGGTGGTGACAACTACATATACTTTAGAAGGAAAATTACTTGGGCATATCCCAATGATGGTGGAAGAAATTGGCTTGATGGCTAGAGAATTGCAAATTGAAGGGGAAGAAGTGCTCATTTTGCAGCATCTGGTTTTAAGTCATCATGGGAAGGCAGAATGGGGAAGCCCGACACCACCATTAGTGCGTGAAGCGGAAATTCTTCATCTTATTGATTTAATTGATGCGAAGATGAATATGCTGAATCGTTCTTTAGATAAGGTGAAGCCTGGTGAATTTACAGATCGGTTGTTTGCAATGGATAATCGGGCATTTTATAAGCCATTATTTGAAGAAAATTAAGCAATAGTTATTTTCCTCATTTTTGTTCATATATATAAAATAGAAAGCTTGGACAAGATTGGGGGATTTATGGATGACAGAAGCAATTCCATTATGGGTATTCGCGGTAATTATTTTGATTTTCCTCAGCGGTTATATGGCATTCCGAGCAATGCTTGCAGAAAGGAAATTAGATCAGCAGTTTATTGAACGTGAAGGACAAATCTATATGGATCGTATTCATGAAGATAAATTGCGACGAGAGTCAGAAAATGAGCAACAGCGCTCCAATTAAAATAGGCTGTCAGGTGGTTCGTTCACCTTGACAGCCTATGATATTTTTTCGTAATTGTCTCTTATCCTTTGGCTTCTTCTGATCCTTGACCTTCTGTTTCTGGTTTTTCAAGAAGGTCCTTGAATTCATCAATTTTAATATCGACTTTTGCATCCTCAATTAGCGAATCCATTTTTTCTTGAACTTTTGTAACATCCATTCGTTTTGTTAATAGTTCACGGCGCAGGTCTTCTTTTACATCTTCAAATTTACCGATGCTTTCTTCTTTATCACGAATATCATTTACTTTAATGATATGGAAGCCGAATTGTGATTGTACTGGATCACTGATTTCGTCTATTTCCATGTTGTAAGCTGCCTCTTCAAATTCAGGGACCATTTCACCAGTTGAAAAGTATCCAAGGTCTCCGCCATCCTCTGCAGAACCATCTGTTGAATATTCTTTTGCTAATTCAGCAAAATCTTCACCTTCATCCAGCTTTTGTTTTACTTCATTTGCAGTATCTTCATCTGCTACAAGAATATGCTGTGCTTCAATCTCAGTGTTTTGACGATTATATTCTTGCTCAAGATCTTCTTCTGTAATCTCTATATCTTCTGCAATTGCAGCTTCTTGCAATAAGCTTATGCGAATAATCTCGCGAAGTTCATCCTCACTGCCAAAGTTTTGCTCGATAATGGAATCATATTGATCACCATATGTATCTTTCATCGATTGAATCTCAGCATTCACGTCTTCCTCAGTTACTTCGTAATTATTCTCGAGCACCTTGATTGTAATCATTTCTTCAAGGATAGCTTCTCCATTGCGGCTTTTCAGTTTTTCATAAAAGTCTTCTTTTGTAATATCTCCTGCTTCTGATTCCACAACCACTTCAGAATCTGCTTCATTATTTGTACATGCTGCTAACGTTAGTGTACCAGCAGTAATAATAGCAGCAAAGGCTAATTTCTTCATCGTCTCTAAACACTCCTAATCTGTTTGTTGGTTCTAGTTTTCATTGGAAAACTTGGTATTCGCCAGGTCTTTTGGGCGGATGACTTCGTTGCACTTATGCAGATAAGAATGGTTTATACCTTATTATCTGCCAATGATAAATATAACATACTTCCTTTTAGAAAAAATAGTATTATGCAAAATACCTAAAAAATACCGTTAAACTGTCACATTCATGACACGTAAGTAGGAGCATACGAGCAATGCGACCATAATCATATTGATCACACGGAATATTTTAGCTTGCTTATGCTTGTCCATTTGCATTTTGATGCAGAAAGATTTTGTAAGGGTGTTGAAAATAAGCAATACAACAAAAGCAAAGCACATATAAAAAATGACCATGACTTGAACTCCTCTCATTCAATGTACACTTGTAATCTTACTCTACCAAAAGAAGTGCTGGATGAACAGAGGCAGGAGAAGAAAAATAGAGAAATGAATTATCATTTTTCCAGCTAGAATGATATAGTTACTGATATATATAAATCGCTGTGAATAAAGTGAAAGAAGCTTTTTTTGTTTTCCATGTTTCTGTATAATAGTAGAAAGACAAAAAATATATCAGAACGATTATAACAAAAAGTAGTTTCATGTATACAAATTATATAGATAGCAAATGAAAGCAATTCAAAAAACAGGTCGCTTGCTATTGATAGGAAACACAACTATATAGAGAAAACAGTGTTTAGAGAGATGCTATTTTAAGGGGGAAGCTGAGTTGGGGGAATTTGAAAATACAAATGACAGCTCATTATTTCATATACAATTACTTTCCAAAATAATAGATATGAATCAATACCCCGTCATCAAAATGATTATCGAACATAATCTTACCCGCAAGGAATACAACGAAATGATGGAGATGATTCAAAGCTTAAATGATGCGTATGAGCTTCAAAAAGAAGAGGGCTTGCTAGATTTCACATCATTGCTTATTCAATTTGCTGGTATGTTGAATGAGAAACTGGACCCAAATAAGACAATTGAAGCACTGAAATTAGATGGATGCTATCCAATGCTTATGTCGGAGTTCAGCAAGATATTGGAGGAATATGACAGGCAACATCGTAGAAGGTGAGTTGAATGATTCTGGAATAAAAAATGAGACAGCCCTAACCAAGCTGTCTCATTTTTAGTTCTAGTATTAATGATTTTTAACCTTATTTTCCAGGTCTCTCAGACTAGTTTCAATTTGTTCCAATGATTGATAAATACTTTCTTGATGGGGTTCAACCGTTTCTTTCCATTCCTCAACAGATTTTCTGATTTCGTCTGTTAAATCTTTAATGAGGACAGCACCCTCTTTGGACGTGTGTTTAATTTGTTGTTGTAGTCGTAAACCTTCTACTTTTAGTCGGTTGAGAAGAAGTTTTAATTCCAATCCCTGATCTTTTACACGAACACGTACATCTCTTCCTGATTCAGGTGTGCTTAATAATGTGACTGCTGCACTAACTGTTCCCCCGACAAGCAGTCCTAGAATAAATGATTTTCCTTTTGACATAGCTACGCACTCCTTTCTTGCTTCTATTATATCATTTCCACTTTTCATAGTGCTATCAAACATATTTATTAAGGAGGAATAAAAATATCCTGTTGCTATAGGATACTGCGACCTTAGCCGATTTCGGCCTCTACCTCCACTTTCTTAATCACGCACACATATGAAAAGGCTTCACTAATTTGATTATAAAAAATAAGCGGAAATAAAGCTACTACTAAGCAGAAAAACATAAAAAACCTCTGACATTGTTTTATCAGAGGTTTGTATAGATTAAGCTACTGTTATTGGTTTAGACCGTTTCATAATTCCTTGTACGATCGGATAAATAACAATCATGATGATGGTGTTTAAAGCAGTGGCAGGTAATACAATTCCAACAAACAATGCTAAGAATCCGCCTTCCATTAATCCGACAATGAATAATGCAACAGAAAGGAAGATCGAACCGCTAACCATTGTACCAAAAGCAGCTAAAACAGGTGCACTTAATGTAATCTTAACTTTATTTTTCACGAGTAAAAATAAAGCGAAAAATACAAAGGCTGTGATTGGTTTATCAATAATGTTGGCAATTTGTCCTCCAGGTGCAGATGTTGTTAAAGCGGATATGATACCTGTTGCTATGGATAGAATAAGTACATATTTTGCTTTAGGAAATAGTAAAATTCCTAGAAACATCATGGACAACAGCATATCAGGCTTCACACCAAAAAGCATAGGTGGTACAACTGCATGCAAAACAGCACCGATACCTACCAATAGGGATAAAATAATCAATATTCTCGTATTCATTTTTAACTCTCCTCATCTATTCTATGCTCAAGCTTTTTTATTTCCAACTGTACACTCGTTGTCAGTTGCGAAATGTTAGCAATAGTATAGCAGAATTTATTGAAAATTAAAAGGACTAATTTTTGTAAATGCTGGAATAGCGACGTCCAGCTCCAGCACGAAAGTTGTAGCAAGACTTCCATCACCTCATGACACGATAAAGAAGACTTACCGATTGGTACAGGGCGCAGTTCATACGTCGCTAACTGGACGTTTCCGCTTTTGTTTTAAATTGCGGCTTTAATTTCCTGGGCAATATTTTGCAGTTCTTCTGACGTATATTCGTCTGTATGTACAGTCCAGTTTGGTGTGTAGCCATCACCTTCGCCATATCTTGGAATTAGATGCAAGTGAAGATGGAATACAGACTGCTCTGCTGGCGCTTCATTATTGTTTAATACATTCATTCCTAATGGACTGTATGTTTTTTTAATCGCATTGGCAATGATTGGAACTCGAGCGAACAATTCTTTTGCAACCTCTGGTGGTGTTTCATAAATGTTTTTCGTATGTGTTTTCGGAACAATAAGTGTATGTCCTTTTGTTACCTGACTTAAATCCAGGAATGCATAAACATGCTCATCTTCATATACTTTGGCAGAAGGAAGTTCACCATTAATTATGTTGCAAAAAATACAATCGTCATGACTCATTTGTTATCTCTCCTTTTATAATTGTATATATTATGTTTATTGTAGTAAGTATTAGGGACAAATGTAAAGCTATTCCTCTTATTTTCTGAAAAAGGACAAGCGCAAAATAAATAAACAGGTCAGACCCGCATAATGCGGACCTGCCTGTTTTAAGAAGGAAGAGGATGTTTTAAACTAATGCTGGGGAACTGTAAACACCAGTAAATCATGCAAAGATGATTCGTCTATGGTTTACAAAAACCATTATACCAATTGTCCACTTCGTCTGAAGCGGAAGCTGGTAAAAGGGCTTTATATCATTAGTATGCCAACACTGACACCCCATCTCGCTTTTTTACGAAAAATCAGAGTAATTATCGAACACTAACACCTCATTTTGTGTTTTTTACACGAAATTACATTAGATATTCGATCGTCAACACCTCATTTGCGTATGACAAGATTTTGTTGTAGTGAGACATCCTCGTTTCTTCCTTTCTATTTTGTTCCGAAATAAATATCTTATACATGGATTTTTTAAAAATTTTGATTGGAAGTATGTCTTGTACTGAAACAGTAATGTTCGCGTATTATCTAAGGGCGTTCTGCGCTTTTGGTCAGAAAATGTCGTAAGGTTTGCCTTTGGCAATGTCCAGCAATAATGATAAAATCAAAAGTAATGACAAGGAGGGATTTTGATGGAATCCTTATTACATATTGATAGCCTTCATGGAGGGTATACACATAAAAATGTATTGCACGGTATTTCATTTGATGTTAAACCAAAAGAAATTGTAGGTTTAATTGGTTTGAATGGTGCTGGTAAAAGTACGACGATTAAGCATATTATTGGACTCATGCAGCCCAAAAAAGGAACCGTTCGCGTGAATGGAAAGAGCTACAAGGAAAATTCAGAAACGTATCGAAATCAAATGGCATATATTCCGGAAATGCCGATATTATATGATGAATTAACGCTTTATGAGCATCTGCGCTTAACGGCGATGGCATATGGAATTGCTGAGGATACATTCGAGGCAAGACTTCAACCGCTTTTAAAGGAATTTCGTTTAGAAAAAAAGCTAAACTGGTTCCCCGTTCATTTTTCAAAAGGGATGCGACAAAAGGTTATGATTATGTGCGCGTTCTTAATCGAACCACCGCTTTATATTGTTGATGAACCATTTGTAGGTTTAGACCCATTGGGGATTCAATCTTATCTACAACTGATGGACAGCATGAAAAATAAAGGAGCGGGTGTGTTGATGTCGACACATATTCTTGCTACTGCAGAGCGCTATTGCGATCGTTTTGTTATTTTGCATGATGGTGTTATTCGAGCGATTGGGACATTAGAAGAATTAAGAGAAAGCTTTAATATGCCTGATTCAACGTTGGATGATTTGTATGTGCAATTAACGAAAGAAGAAGATAGCCATGTTTGATTCGCATGAATTTTATAAAAAGCGTTTTTCATCTCACTTAAAAGAGACAGGCCGTTATTTGAAATATATTTTTAATGGTCATATGGCATTCGCTATCCTATTCTTTATTTCTGCATCTGCATATTATTACCAACAATGGTTGACGGAATTACCAGCGAATTTTCCGACGGCTTTGATAATTGGAATTACATTCGGGCTAATTGTGAGTTATAGCCCTGTAAGAACGTTATTAAAAGAGCCGGATCTTGTTTTTCTTATCGTAGCTGAGACAAAGATGGGGGCCTATTTCCGTAATGCGCTTATTTATAGTTTTGTCATTCAGCTTTATATGATTCTGCTTTTCGCTGCAGCATTTGGACCGCTTTATTTTGCTTCATATCCAGAAAGAGCGGGAAGTATGTATTTACTTACACTAGTTCTACTTTTACTATTTAAAGTTGCAAATTTATTTGCAAATTGGTGGATGCTGAAAGTTAGGGAGCCAGGAATTCGGAATATTGATCTTCTCATCCGCACGGTTTTGAATGGGGTTATTTTTTATTTTATCGTAAATGGTGACATGCTATTTGCAGGAATTACTTCGATTTTATTTGTCATCGTTTTTCTCTATGATTATTATTACTCCAATAAACAATCAGGGTTGGCGTGGGATTTGCTTGTTGAAAAGGATCAAAATCGCATGCAGACGTTTTATAGAATAGCCAATATGTTTGCAGATGTTCCACATTTAAAAAACCGCGTAAAAAAGCGTCAGTGGTTGGTTCATTTAGTTAACAGAGGTGTCCCAATTGAAAAGAAACATACGTATGACTACTTATTTCGAATTTCCTTTATTCGCAGTGGAGATTACTTAGGGATGTATGTGCGTCTCATCGTAATTGGAGGATTATTCATTTATTTCATTCCGAATGTATGGATGAAGATATTATTTGGAATTTTATTTCTCTATTTGAGCACATTCCAGATGATGCCCCTTTATCAACATCACCGAACGAATATGTGGCTGGATCTTTATCCAGTTGAATTAAATTATAGGAGAAGTGCTGTTCTCAAGATTGTTTATCAACTAAGTACAATTCAAACGCTCTTGTTCGCCTTGTTGTTTGTTCTGTTACAGGAATATTTGGGATTTGTTATTGTTCTTGGTGGTGGGTTGCTCTTTACCGTTCTATTTGTGAATGGTTATATGAAACCGAGGTTAAAGTAATACAATGAAGCAGACCAAATCTATTTTGATTTGGTCTGCTTCATCTGGTTAGAATTCGGAATTCGCTTTTTGATATTCAAAATAAGCTCCGATTAAGGTTTTAGCAGCAATTGGTAAAGCTTTCTCCTCAATATCAAATTTGGGATGATGGTGTGGATATGGATTTCCTTCTTTGTTCGCACCTGTAAAAAAGTATGCTCCTGGCTTTTCCATCATATAATAGGAGAAGTCCTCTCCACCCATTACCGGTAAAATTTCCTCAGTAGTATGAATCGCATCAATTTGTTTGCTCGCTTCGAGAACAATTTCAGCTCCCTCAGAATGATTGATTAATGGCGGATAGCCTTTTATATAATTTAATGTGTAGGATGCGTCGTTTGATATACAAATACCTTTAAGTATTTTTTCCATCTCATCCATAATTAGTTTTTGAACATCTGTATTAAAGTATCGTACCGTACCAACTAATTCTGCTTGATCAGCAATAATATTAAATGCATTCCCCGCTTGGAAAATTCCTGTTGTTAGCACTGCTGTTTGTAATGGATCTACTCTTCTGCTAACGATTTGCTGAAACTGTGTAATAACTTCCGCTCCGAGAACGATCGCATCCTTTGTTTCATGTGGGTATGCACCATGTCCACCTTGGCCTTGAATCTTTATCTCAAACCGATCTGCACCAGCCATAAATTCCTTTTTTGAAGTCTGGAGTACGCCTAGGGGAACGGTTGCCCACAAATGTGTTCCAAATACTGCATCCACTTCATCGAGTGCGCCTGCTTCTATCATAGGTTTCGCTCCACCTGGTGCAAATTCTTCCGCATGTTGATGTAAAAAGACAATCGTTCCTGTAAGCTCGGCTTGATATTTTTTCATAGCTTTAGCTAGTGTAAGTAGTGTTGCGGTATGTCCGTCATGGCCACAGGCATGCATGACACCAGGAACCTTGGATTTGTATGGTACATCTTTTTCATCTTGAATTGGCAGTGCATCGAAATCGGCTCTTAATGCAACTGTTTTACCTGGCTTTGCTCCTTTTAATGTTGCGATTACACCATTTCCACCGACTCCTGTTTGATAGGGAATCCCGAGCTCTTCATAGAAATCTGCTATGTATTTTGCTGTTTTTGTTTCCTGAAAAGATAATTCGGGATGCTGATGCAAATATCTTCTGATCTCTATCATTTCTGGATAGAGCTCATCAATTGATTGATGTATACTTTCTAACATTGATAACGCCACCTCTTAAATTAATTCACTTTTACGTTTATTCTATCATAACATGAGTTTCTATTCAGAAAATAAATTTTATATATTTTAAGTTGGGAACCACTACGATAATTGGAGGTTTAATATGAAGGTTAAGATAGTGAATTATCAAGGCACTGTTATGGAGAAGGAAAGGTGAATAAGAAGTAATCCGTTCATTAGAAATTAAAAACAAACGTGATGATAGTGCATCAAAGGCTCATATACGATGCGCTATCATCATGTGATTTAAAACTCTTCGTAAACAGCTGGGTCCTGATTTTTATTTCTGCCATCAGGGCGAGTCAACTCTCCAATGAGGTTCATTTCAGTTTCGTCCAGTGAAAAGTCAAAAATCGATATGTTTTCTAATTGTCTTTGCGGTGACGCTGATTTAGGAATAGGAATGGCATTCAACTGATAATGCCAACGTAAAATAATCTGTGATACAGTCTTGTTATGGTATTCGGCAATTTTTTGTATCACTTCATGTTGTAAAGCATTATTTGTGCGACCAATAGGACTCCAGGATTGAGTCTGAACTTGGTTATCCTGATGCCATTTTCGCAGTTGTTCTTGGTTGAAAAAAGGATGTAATTCAATTTGGTTCATGCTCGGCTTTACACCAGTTTCTTTTTCTAATCGCTCCATATGCTCCGGTAAGAAATTACAAACACCGATAGAGCGAATAAGCCCCCATTTTTTTGCATCAATTAATGCTTGCCAGGCTTCCATATAAATATCTTGGATTGGGTTCGGCCAATGAATAAGGTATAAATCATAGTAATCTAGATTTGCACGATATAATGACTCTTGAATGGTTGTAACGGCTTTATCATACTCATGGTAACGTCCTGGTAATTTGGATGTAATTCTTAATTCTTCTCTTGGAACAGAACTGCGTCTTACAGCTTCCCCAACAGTTCCTTCGTTTTCATAATTATAAGCTGTGTCAATTAGCCGGTAGCCGATGTCGATCGCACTTGTAATCGCATTTACACCTGCATTCCCATTAAGTTTATATGTACCCAAACCAATAACTGGTACGGTCATACCATCATGAAGCGTAATCTCTGGAATCGATTTACTCATTATGAACCACTCCCTTTCACTAATAGTTTAAGCGTATCACTATATGAACAAGTAATTCAAATAAATTAATCCATTATTAATATAAGAATGATTTGTTCAATACATTATTAAGCTGACCCTTTTAGCTTTTCTCCCACAGTTCTTTGCCTGCCAGATCCAATTCCAGCGAGCAGCAGCAATCCAATGATACCTATTAATAATAGTAACGGGATACTCCAGCTGTTTGCGATATCGTGTAGGGCACCAATAAGAACTGGTCCCGTCGCTGCTAACAGGTAACCAAATGATTGAGCCATTCCAGATAATGCTGCCGCTTGTTTTCCATCCGTTGTTCTTAATGTGAAGAACATCATGGACAAACTAAATGCACTACCAGAGGCTATACCAATTAGGATAGCACTGACAGGAACGATAGTTGGATGTCCGATTAACAATCCAAGTATGCCTGATGCATATAAACAAGCGGTTACGATGCTTAAACCGATTTGATTTTTCAAGCGCTCTGCAATAATTGGGATAATAAAGGTGATTGGAATAACAGAGAATTGCATTAAGAAAACCATCCATCCTGCTGCACTTGAACTATAACCAATTGTTCGTAATATATCAGGGAGCCAGGTTATTAATGTATAGAATAGAAAAGATTGACATCCCATATATAGTGTAACCTTCCAAGCTAATCCAGATTTCCATAAATGATTTCCGTTTTTCTTTACAGCGATCGTATTAGTAGTCCCTTTTCTTTGAAGTAATTGCGGGACCCATACAAGTATGGCTAAAAATGAAATACATGCGAAGACTGCTAATGCGCCTGGCCAGCCAAAACCTTGAATTGCAGCAAGAGGGACACTTAATCCAGAGCCGAGCGCACCAAATATATTCATCGATACAGCATACACACCTGTCATCATTCCGATTTTTAAAGGGAAATTCATTTTGATAAATCCTGGTAGTAACACATTGCCAAATGCTATTGCAGTCCCTATTAAGATTGTTCCAATGAATAAAAAGCCAACATCTGCTAATGAACGGACAATAATTCCAGTGGTTAGAATAAGCATAGAAAGAAAAATCGTCCATTCCATTCCAAGCCGGTTCGCTAGTTTTGGTACAAATGGAGAAAGAAGTGCAAATGCGATTAGAGGCAGCGTGGTGATACTTCCTGCTATGGCATTGTTCAGTGCTAAATCATCTCGAATAAAAGGGATGAGTGATCCGACAGAAGTTAGTGGGGCTCTTAAATTGGATCCGATTAGAATAATTCCGAAGATAAGAAGCCATGTTGTACGTTTATTTTTTTGCTGATTTTCTAATGATAAATCTTTTGTATTCAATTTTTATCCTCCATTAGTTATAATTGCGGTATGGTGCTTTTATATAAATGATGTTATACTTAACGTTGCGATGAGCTGATTTGTGTAAGTCAAAGCACAATGCAATAGATGTGAATGTGAACACATCGTGCTTTGCCGCAAATTTCGTGAAGGCGCCTGTATTGTATACGGGCGCCTTTTATATTGCATAAGAAACTATAAAATTTGAATGCTGTGGATAACTTAGATACTGGAGTGGCCGCGTCCAGCTCCAGCGCCCAACGACTAGCGAGACTTCCCTCACCTCATGACACGATAAGGAAGACTTGCCGATTGGCTGTGCCAGAGGCTTAGTCGCACTTATACCCTGGCGGTGAAAGTCAACATCGACTCTAGGTAAAAGGATGGCCGATTAAAATCAGGCTACGCCTAACATCGGCATACCCCTAAAGGGGCATGTTTCCTTTATCTCCTACGGCTCAGTCCGTACGTCGCTAACCGGGATCTTCCGCTTTTGTTCTATAGAAACCTGTTCAATTCTAATTTATTCATCATATCATGATTTTACAAGTAATAGATAAGTAAATTAGTGATAACCAATAAAAAAGGACAGCTATAGTTAGCCGTCCTTAAGAAAAAGGGAATCTATCAAGAAAGTCGAGGATCAGCAAGTAATCGTTCGATTTCTTCCTTATGGTGTGTTTCATCCGATATTAAATCCTCTAGCTTAACAACAAGCTCTGTTAACCCAAGGTTCTCTGCTTGTTTTTTTCGTTCTTCATAACGTTTAATTGTATCGGACTCAGCTTGAAGTGTTGCTTCAAGCATTGCTTTTACTTCTGTTGGTTGAGGTACATCAGCTGATTTGGTTGTTGGAGTGCCTCCAAGAGCCTTGATTTTTTCAGAAAGATAGAGTGCGTGTCCAAGCTCATCCGCAATTTCTGATTCGAAAAATGGTTTTAATGCTGATCGGTATAAGCCAGAAACAACAGATGCACTGTATGTGTACTGAATAGTAGCACCATACTCATGAGCTAAATCTTCATTTAAACCATCAATTAAATTTTGTAAATCCTTTTCCATTATTTATCTCCACCTTTTCAATAGTAAAACGTTAAGTATACTGATACAATACCCGCTCTAGTTTTGTTTAAACCTAAATCCCTGTATAATAACATTAAATTGAAATAAGAAGATAAAATGAAGGTGTGAAATAATGATGAAAAAAGATCGGACATTGCTGTTGTTTCTATTAATCGCAGTACTTATAATAACGGGAGTTTGGGTTGTACAAATTGTAAATGGTTATGTACCCTATATTGACACGTGGTCAAACCAATTCGTTGAAACCTTGCATAATTCCATTATTTATCAGCCATTCCGATTGGTTACAAATCTTGGATCAGAATTCTTTCTCGTACCATTCGTAGTTGTCATGACGATTGTGTTAAGTATTTTACTCAAAAAATGGTTTGTTGCTATTCTTTTTCCTGGTGGGATTTTACTGACACATCAATTGAATATACTTATTAAAAGTCTTGTTGTAAGGGAGAGACCAAGCATATCGGTTGCAGCTAATGCAGAAGGATACAGTTTTCCGTCTGGACATGCTATGATCTCAATGGTTTGTTATGGCTTGATTGCTTATTTATTAGTTAAGAAAATGAAATCGCATGTCCTAATCTTTATTACGCAAACAATGTTTGTCACACTTATATTTTTGATTGGGATCAGCAGATATGTAATTCATGTCCATTATATAACCGATATTGTTGCTGGATTTGCGCTTGGATTTATCTGTTTAATTGGACTCATATATGTGTATGAAAGGATGGAGTCAGTCTTAAGTCGGAGCTAAAAGCATCCTCTAGATGGTTTAAAGGGGGAGCAACTAAGTTTATGATAGGAGTAGTAACTTGCTTATGTACCGTGTTAAAAAAGAGGATGTGTAGAGCAATCTCCTATATACAGATTGACTCTGAGAGGATGACAGACAGATGAGAAATTTCTTTCGTTATTTCTTTGCGATTTTTTTAATCGTTATTGGCGTTATGCTTGTGATGGCTAATCTTGAAGTGATTGATTTCAATTTTAGTGTCGCATGGCATTATATTTATCCAATTTTCTTTGTTGTGATTGGTTTTATGAGCTTGATTCGTTATTTAGGAAGAAGAGGGGGAAGCTGGATTTTTGGATCCTTTTTCGCAATATTCGGTTCGTTGTTAATCATGGATCGGTTAGACTGGATGACATTTGCTTTTAAAGATGTTATTAATTTATGGCCATTGCTTATTGTATATATTGGATTTTCTCTAATTGGACGTAATCGGGTTACGATCAATTATTCTTTTGATGACGACAAGAATCATGATTATGATTATGATACAGGATGGCATAAAAAGTATTTTGATAATTCGATGTTTTCGGTTGGGAGCCAAACCTTCGATGAGCAGAATTGGGTAGTAGAGCCAATGCATTTAAAACATATGGCCGGAGACTTTTATTTTAACTTTTCGAAAGCTTTTATTCCTGAAAAGAAAATTCCAATTACGATTGATTCGCTTGCAGCAGATGTGAATATTGTGGTACCTGAAAATATTGATTTTCGTATCCATGCGAGGGTGAAAGCTGGCGGTATACAAGTGCTGGATCAAGCTTCGGATGGTATAAATCGCACATTCGTCTATCAAACGAATAACTATGATGCTGCTGTCAAAAAGCTGGATTTTTATATCAATCTAAAAGCTGGTAACATTCGTATCGATCGTGTGTGAGGAGGGCTGTATGATGAAAAACAGGTTTTCAAGTATCCGCTATATTTTTATTCGTTCCCATTTGTACAGTATGTTTTTAACATCCATCTTACTTCTTACCATTTTGTTATCTATCTATGTCTTATTTGAGCCAGAATGGTTAACTGTTCAAAGCATTTTTCTATTTGCAATTTTGTATGCCTCTATTGCCTTTGTTATTTCGCTGTACACTGGGTTTAAAGAGGTAGGGAATATGTTGAAAACCAAGCTGGATGGCATATCCCTTCTCATTACGCAATTTTCAAACGGAAATTATGATTCTTCTATTCAGTTCCCAAAGTCAATGAAAGATGAAGATGAGATTACAAGAATTGCAAAGGATTTAAATGAGCTCGGTAATAAATTAAAGAATCAGGTAAAGTCATTGCAGCGAATGGCGGATGAGAAAGCAGATTTTGCTAAGTCAGCACATAAAGCAGCTGTTATAGAGGAAAGGCAGCGGATTGCTAGAGACCTTCATGATGCTGTTAGCCAACAGCTTTTTGCTTTAACAATGATTTCAGAAGCTTCGATTAAGCAATTTGATAAAAATCCGGCATTAGCGAAAAAGCAAATGAAGGAAGTTGCTACGGCGGCATTACAAGCACAGACAGAAATGCGAGCGCTTTTACTGCATTTACGACCTGTTCATTTATCAGGAGATTCATTGGCAACAGGAATACATAAATTAATTGAAGAATTAAAGCAAAAGAGCTCAATTCATTTCCATCTCAAGATAAATGAGGAGCTAGAACTAAGTGAAACGATAGAAGAGCATGTATTTCGGATTGTTCAAGAATCGTTATCAAATATTTTAAGACATGCAAACGCGAACAACGTACAGGTAGAGATTTTTAAAAAATCAAACGAATTATTTGTACACATTCAAGATGACGGTAAAGGTTTTGATGTAGTAAATGATAAAGAAAGAAAAACATCCTACGGGTTGAAAACGATGCGAGAGCGTAGTGAGGAGTTAGGCGGGACATTTGTTATTCGTTCTAATCCCGATGAAGGAACATATATTGATATTCGGATTCCTTGTAGCGGAAAATAAATCGGTTTATTTAGTGGGGGGAATGGAAATGGTTCGTGTTTTAGTTGTTGATGATCATGAAATTGTACGAAAAGGAATTATTGCTTATTTACAGACGGAAGATGATATTGAAGTTGTTGGTCAGGCATCGAGCGGGAATAAAGGGGCTGAGCTTGTGCTTCAATTACGGCCAGATGTTGTTTTAATGGACTTAATTATGGATGATGGGACAGGAATTGAAGCAACAAAGCAAATAATGGGGGACTATCCAAATTGTAAAATTATTATTTTGACGAGCTATTATGATGATGAACAAATATTTCCGGCACTTGAAGCCGGGGCATTTAGTTATATATTAAAAACTTCCGCTGCACCTGAAATTGCTGCTGCTATCAAAAAAGCAGCCAACGGGGAAAATGTCATTGAGCCAAAAGTGGCTGGAAAAATGATGTCAAATTTCCGCGCTGAACAAAAAAAGCCCCATGATGAATTGACAGAACGTGAAATGGAAGTCTTACTCTGTATCGGAAATGGTATGACGAACCAAGAGATAAGTGATAAGCTCTACATCGGTATTAAGACGGTGAAAACGCATGTTAGCAACATTTTATCAAAATTGGATGTTAATGACCGGACGCAAGCAGCTGTTTATGTCCACCGTAATCAATTACTATAAGATTAGCTAAAAGCTGCTTAAGGTACTATGTTTAAGCAGCTTTTGTTAAAATAAATATAAAATTCACATTAATTCTCCAGAGCCGTTCTAATTCATACTCTCATACTTCGTGAAATAGCATGTCCATACTAGCATAGACCATTAATTTACTAACAATATTATAATGAAAACAGGAGTTTTTCTTTCGTGATTGTTCAATAATTTGTCATATTAGATGAAACAACCAAAGCTGTTTTATTGTTTTTCACTACAGGCATTTGTATAATACAAATGTATAAAAAGAAGAGAGGAATACTCGAATATGCGGCAGATGACTAAGAAAGCTGAGAATTTATTGTTGTTCATTTGGGTACAAGCATTTGTAGCAACGACAGGTAGTTTGTTTTATTCAGAAATAATGGGATATGTTCCATGTGAAATGTGCTGGTACCAAAGAATTCTAATGTATCCATTAGTCATTATTTATGGGACTGCAGCAATTAAGAAGGATATTTCAATTGCGCTGCCAGGATTAATTTTGAGTGTAATCGGATTGCCAATTTCAATTTATCACTACATGCTGCAAAAAGTGCCTGCAATGCATGAATTGGGGGGAGCATGTACTGGAGCAGTTCCGTGTAATGCTGTCTACGTCAATTACTTTGGCTTTATAACGATACCGTTTTTAGCTGGTGTAGCGTTTACGGTAATTATTGTTTTACATCTTATGCTTTTAAAGGAACAAAGGAGGAAATAAACGAATGGGAAAGAAAATGATAGCTATTATTGCGGTAATTGTTGTATTATTTATTGCTTTATTTTTCGTCCTCGATTATAAAAATAATCAAGCACTTAATAACAATGAAAATCCTTATGGAACAGAGGATTTGGATCAAGCTACAATTGATCAGCTAGACAATCCATTATATCAAAATCAAATTCTTCCAGATGAGTTAAGTGAAACGATTCAGAATGGAGATCCTGTTACGGTTTACTTTTATAGCCCAACTTGTATTTATTGTCAAAACACAACACCATATCTCGCCCCATTAGCTGAGAATATGGATGTCGATATGAAGAAATTCAATTTATTAGAGTTTGGACAAGAAGGCAATGCATATCGCATTGAATCAACTCCAACACTGATTCATTTTGAAGATGGACAAGAGGTTGCCAGGCTTGTTGGACAATATCCTGAAGAGGGTTACGAAACATTCTTTAATGAATATGTTGTGAATTAATATAAGAAGTAGTGGCTTCGTCAATGAAGCCACTACTTTTTTTGATATGATTGGACTATAAAATTTGAATTCTATCTACCGCTAAAAAGGGGAGTGAACACGCGAAAGAATCATTTAGTGTCGTGCTTCTGTTTTGTTAAAAAACGTATAAGAAAGAATTAATCCAATAAAATACAAGCCAAGTGCAATATACGCAGGTAACAGATGTATAAAAGTCGTATAGCCAATTGCAAAGTGAATATAGATTCCTGCCCAAAATGCTGGCAAGCCTCCTATTAAATAGGTCCACCATACCCACCGATTGCCTTGTTGGAATCCCCATAATGAGAGCATCAATACGAGTAGGCCAACACTTATTAAAGCACTGCCAAATCCAGCACGGTCATGTGCTAAAACAGGAAGCAAGTTCTCGTTAAACGTATTCATCATTTCAGCTGGCATGCAGATATAAGCCAAATCAGTTGGGACAAAGATGGTAGTCATTCCGATGGTGGAAATGATAATCCCTCCTAATACAAAAGAAAACCCTAATAATACAAAGGCTAATTGCCCGAATAATCCTCTTCTAAAGATGACATCATTTTTTCTGTTTTTAGAGGATGGCGTGCCAGTAACGCCTATGGATTTCATGTATCCATATATATAAACTGGAAGCAAAACAAGCCAAAAAACAAAATGAAGCCAGTCGAAATAACCGAATCCAATAAAAGCAAAAATACCCAGAAAGCCAATAATTGCAGCAATATCAATTGCCTGCTTTGCCCATTTTAATCCATGTTTCACTCCGTGTTTGGCTAACTGCATGTATACAATTCCACCAGATATCATGGTACCAGCTAGTGTCATACGATCATGTGCCATGAATAACATAATTCGCTCATTGAAGGTCATTATTGACTCGCGTTTCATTCCTAAAAACAGCTCATCATATGGTAGTACTACAGTTGTCATGCTAAAAAGAAGTGCCAGCAGTCCTCCAATCATAATAAATAAACCAAATAGCCAATAGGCAAACCATCCGTGTAGTTGTGGAGGGCTGTAATCAAGGCGATCTAAAAGTGCTTCGTTGATTCGCTTGGTTAATCCTGGGCCGGCAAATACATAGCCATCTGAAAGCATAATGAAATCAGCGCCAGCATCTAGCAGCTGTATTGCTTGTTCTGGTTCCTTGATCCCGCCTGAAGTTATAATGGTGCCTTTATAGCCGTTATTTCTTAGCTTCTTCACTTTTTCATGCAAACGAATATCTTTTTCCGTGTGTTCCAACACAATACCAGCAAAAGGACTATCTATAAGACTCTCACTTGGTGGAACGGTTGAGAAGAATATTGGCTTATTCGTTTCTTGAATTAATACTGGAAACGAAGATTCGATAATGTAACCATCAGCAAATTGTTCAAGCCGCTTTATCATAAAGCTTAGTTCTTCATATGTCCCACTTAGTCTAACAAATAGAGGTTGCTTCTTTTTTACCTTATGTAAATGATCGATTGTTTTTTCAATTCCAACGGATTCTACCTTAGCGGGAAATTGAATCGCTTCTGCCTTTCTATCAACTATTGGAGTCGTGAAATGGGTTGTTTGCTTCGCTGTCACAGGTCCAATTTCTAGAAAACCAAAGCCTAAGTTGGTAAAAGCACGTGTTCCAGAAAGAAAAGGATCGATTTTTCCAGATAACCCAACTGAGTTATGAAATGTTAATCCATGGTTATTTTTTTGGATGAGGGGAGAATTTTCTTCCCTTCCCAGGAAATGAATCACTTGTGGGCCAATCTGGAATGGAAGTGTAGCAATGAAACTCATTCCACGATGTATAAGTTCTCTTGAGACATTAGGCGGTAATATGTTCAATAGGGGACGAAAAATACCATGATAAGACCAGTCTGGCATGGTATCACTCCTTCCAGCTGTCTTTTCTCTCATTGTAGCATGGATGAGTTTGCAAAAGGAAGAAAGCTAGTGTTTGCCAATAGGGTATGGAAAAATAAAGTGTTCTATAGTAGAATTGCATTTTCAAATGAACAGGAGGTTGATATTTTTGAGGTAAAACGTAATAATTAATATGATTTTATACTCTAAATCGTATGCTGTTCCGTGTTGCCAAATTTATATAAGGTAAGGTGATTACCATTAAAAATATAAGAAGTGCCCTTTTCATGCTTCTAGGACTTATATCCTTTGGTATTGGTGTTGCTGGTACGGTATTACCAGTCTTACCAGGTGGACCGTTTTTTCTATTCTCCGCGTTTTGTTTTGGGAAAAGCTCGAAGCGTATTGAAAACTGGTTTAAGAGTACCATGTTTTATGAAAAATACGTTGTTCGAATCAAAGAAAACCGTGGCATGACCAAAAAAGAAAAAGTTCGAATAAACTTGATTGCTGACGCTTTTATTCTTTTTTCGATATTTTATGTGGATATTTTGTTCGTGAGGATAGTTTTGGTTATACTCATGTTCTATAAGCACTATTATTTCATAAAGAAAATAAAGACGATAACACCAGAGGAAGCAAAAATTAATGTAAGCAAATAAACTATCTTTGCGTAATCTGCTTATGGTAATGAATTACCTTGAAAAAATGCCCGAGGGATAATTTTCGAGCATTATTTCAAGTGTTTGATTCTAGTCCTCTTCCTCTGTATACATATTGCAAATCGTTAGAAACGGCCGTTCGAGAAAATTTGCTGGCTTTTTAGAACTTTGGTTTTTATGAGCTTCTTTAAATTGCTCCGATTCCTTCCAGTTTTCGAAGTCCTTGGCAGATTCCCATTGTGTGAATACAACATACGTATTGCTTTTAGTCGGCCTCAGTAAGCGAAAGGCTTGGAATCCGGGCATTCCTTCAACCGAATTAGTCCGGTTCTTGAATCGATATTCAAAACCGGGTTTACTTTCATCGGAAACAGGTATGTTGTTCATTACCACAAATCCTTCTTCCAGAATGTCTCCGGTTTGCATTAAAATTTCATATTCTCTTCCCGATTGGAATAGTTTCTTTTCATGATTCTCATAGTAAGCAATCCCGCCCGCACTATTATGCATAAGATGAAGGTTGATTTCTGGATTTTTTTTACGTAGCTTCAATAGGAACTCAACTGTTCCATTGGTCATATACGCCTTCATATAATAACCCCCTTTATCTTTTATAATATCATATTAACCATATTACCCTCTATTGACAACGATTACACAAATCCTATATTAAAATTATTATTAAATAATAGGGAGTATATTCTTTAGATTCGGCGAAAAATGTCGTATAATAAATAATGTAATTGTGTAGAGGTGAACATATGCGAAAAAAGGTAAAAAAAGAGAAGCGACGTTTAACAATTCTGCGTAGATTTAAAGTGATTTTATTTATGATCGTTTGTATGATCGTCATGGGACTTCTTGGATATGGTGCTGCTTTATTTGGTGGAAAGCTAATCGTTGATCAGGCAGGTATGGTATTAGATGAAACGACTATCATTGAAACACAGGATGGGGAAGTAATTGGAACGTTATACAATGAAAATCGAATTTATACCCCTATTGATCAAACGCCTGAGCACCTGCAGCAAGCTTATGTTGCAATTGAAGATAGACGTTTTTATGACCATTCTGGAATAGATATCAAATCAATTATTCGTGCAACCTACAAAGACATTATTGCAATGAGTAAGGTTGAGGGAGCAAGTACGATTACACAGCAGCTAGCGAAGAATTTATTTTTATATAATGATAAAACATGGTCACGAAAAATAAAGGAAGCAATGGCAGCTGTTTATTTAGAAAAAGAATTAACGAAGGATCAAATCCTAGAGTTATATATGAATGAAATTTATTTTGGTCATGGTTTATATGGAGTAGAAGTAGCTTCACAGTATTTCTTCTCGAAGTCGGTTGGTGATTTGACAATTGCAGAAAGTGCGACGCTTGCTGGGCTTGCTAAAGCCCCGAATGGATATTCACCGATTAACCATCCAGACAAAGCACTTAATAGAAGAAATGTTGTTTTACAGGCGATGGAAAATGCTGGATACATTACTGCTGAAACAAGGCTTGCAGAACAAGAAAAAACATTAGGCCTGGAAATACAGGAAAAAGAGGCCAAGTCTTGGACTGACAGCTATATTGACCTTGTGATGAAAGAAGCGGCAAGTGAGCATCAGCTTTCAGTTGAAGCTTTAAAGCGTGGTGGATATCGAATTATCGTTAATATGGATAGTACGATTCAAAAAATTGCCTATGATGAGTTTCAAAACGATGCATTTTTTCCGGGAAACACGGATGGAGTGGAAGGCGCCTTTGTGATGATGGAAGGTAAGACTGGAAATGTTGTTTCTGCTATTGGTGGTAGAAATTATCAGGTTGGTGATTTAAATCGTGCAGTAGTAAAGCGCCAGCCGGGCTCAACCTTCAAACCGGTTGCAGTATATGGGCCAGCACTCATGCAGGAGGAAAAATATACACCTTTTACACTTTTACCGGATCAACAAACAGATAAATATATGGTGTCGAATGTGGATGGAACGTACGCAAATGCAGTTACAATTTATGAAGCATTAATGAGTTCCAAAAACACATCGACCGTATGGCTGCTTGACCAAATTGGCATTGACTATGCGAAAGATTATCTAGAACAATTAGGAATGCCGATTGAGGATGAAGGATTAGCGATTGCGCTTGGTGGGTTAGCTGAAGGAGTTACACCGCTACAACTTGCCACCGGTTATCGTTCATTTTCTGCAGAAGGAAATGTCGTGGAAGCAACAACGATTAATCGCATTTTTGATCGAAATAATGAAATACTATACGAAGAGGAAGCTGTATCTACACCGGTTTTTAGTCCGCAAGTAGCATGGCATATGACGGAGATGCTAACGGAGACCGTTAATAATGGGACAGCAGCTGCTGGTGACTATACAAAAGCATTAGCTGGAAAAACAGGTACAACCCAACATCCCCATGTTGAGGGACAAGTCAAGGATGCTTGGTTTGTTGGATATACACCAGAATATGTAACTGCTACATGGATTGGGTATGATAAGTCAGATAAGGATCATTACTTAACTGGTGGAAGTTCTTATCCAACGAGATTAACGAAATCGATATTGACTGAGGTTGATCAGCAAACTGGTGGTGCACTCACAGCGGAATTTACAAAACCAGATGCTGTGAGTGAATTACCTAAGCCAATCAAGCTCCCGCAAATTACAAACCTTCGTGCAGAATATCAATTTGGTGGCTTTTCATTGGTACAGGGAAAGTTAAGCTGGGAAGGGTCAGATGATGAGCGTGTGCATTATAGAATCTATCAAGAGAAGCCTGGCATTGATAAACGCATTGATGAAGTGCAAGGAGAAACAGCATATACCATTAATCATGCACTATTTCGCGGAAATACGTATTATGTTGTAGCGTACGACCCCTTAACTA
The DNA here is from genome assembly GCF_037983385.1 of Oceanobacillus sp. FSL K6-0127. Taxonomy (NCBI): domain Bacteria; kingdom Bacillati; phylum Bacillota; class Bacilli; order Caryophanales; family Bacillaceae; genus Oceanobacillus; species Oceanobacillus sp. FSL K6-0127. Next base: position 1,969,380 of record NZ_CP150287.1, read on the forward strand.
AATTGGAAGGTGGCAGATCGGAAGTTGTGAAAATGAATTGGTAAATAAATTAGACAAATTGATGACAATCAGCCACCGTTACTATACAGTAGGGCATGTAATCGCTATAGTTAGGTATGGAGATAGTATAGAGGAAACGCACAGTATGTTAAAAGGGTGAAAATTTATGTCAAAACGAATCAATGATACGATTTTAAAAGCTTACAAAGGGGAAGATACGGATTATACACCAGCTTGGTTTATGAGACAGGCAGGACGTTCCCAACCAGAGTATCGGGAGCTGAAAGAGAAATATTCGTTATTTGAAATTACACATCAGCCGGAATTATGTGCTTATGTAACAAGGCTTCCTGTTGAAAATTATGGGGTTGATGCCGCGATCTTATACAAGGATATTATGACCCCGCTGCCAGCAATTGGTGTCGATGTTGAAATTAAGGCTGGGATTGGACCAGTTATTGACAATCCAATCAGGAATCTGGCTGACATTGAGAAGCTTGGTGAATTAAATCCAGAAGCAGATATTCCATACGTGCTTGATACCATTCGTATCTTAACAGAGGAACAGCTTGATGTACCTCTGATTGGGTTCAGTGGTGCACCGTTTACACTTGCAAGCTATATGATAGAAGGTGGCCCATCAAAAAATTACAGCAAAACAAAAAGCTTGATGTACCGTGAGCCAGAAGCTTGGTTTGCTTTAATGGAAAAGCTCGCAGATATGATTATTACGTATGTGGATGCACAAGTAAAAGCTGGAGTAAAAGCAGTTCAAATTTTTGATTCATGGGTAGGTTCATTAAATGCTGCGGATTATCGTGTATTTATTAAGCCAGTAATGACAAGAATATTTTCAGAGCTAAAAAAGCATAACGTACCATTGATTACTTTTGGTGTTGGTGCGCGTCACTTATTGTTAGAGTGGAATGATCTCCCTGTTGACGTTATTGGTCTTGATTGGCGCACATCCATTGCCGAAGCACGTAAAATGGGTGTAACGAAGGTTGTGCAAGGAAACTTGGATCCAACCATTTTGCTGACGGACTGGGAAACAATTGAGAGACGAACGAAGGCAATTCTAGACGAAGGAATGCAGCATGGAAAGCACGTGTTTAATCTTGGACACGGTGTTACACCTGATATAAAACCAGAAACATTGAAAAAGTTAACAGCGCTTATTCATTCTTATACACATAAATAGATACAAGAGGTTGTTCAAAAAGTCCGGTGAAAATGACGCATCGAGAGCAGTAGACCTTCGACTAAGTACCGACACGTCCTGTGTCGAGAGTCGAAGTCACCACATCAGGCGAGAAGCTCGTTGGCTGCTTTTGCGCTACTCCTTGGAAAAGAAAATCACTTTTCCTGCGTGCAAGTGCGTCTGCTCAAAGCCACACCGTCTCGAACTTCGACGCACAGGACGTTGCGAGCTTATCCGTCCTCGGACCTTTTCATCCTCCTTTTGAACTCACACTTTAAATTTTCACAAAGAGGTGCAATAAAAATGGAAAAGAAAAAAATGGGATTATTAGTAATGGCATATGGTACACCAACGAAAGAAGAAGAAATTGAACCGTATTACACACATATTCGCCATGGAAGAAAGCCAGATCCTGAAGCGCTTCAGGATCTGAAAGATCGCTACAAGGCAATTGGCGGAACTTCTCCATTAGCAAAGATTACCGAAGAACAAGCATATGCAATTGAAAAGGGATTAAATGAATCGCAAAATGAATATGAGTTTAAAGCGTATATTGGATTAAAGCATATTTCACCTTTTATAGAAGACGCAGTACAAGAGATGGCAAAGGATGGGATCAAGGAGGCTGTTTCTATTGTACTGGCTCCACACTATTCAACGTTTAGCGTGAAATCTTATAATGATCGTGCAGCGAATGAAGCAGAAAAGCATGGTATTTCCATTGAAGCTGTTGAAAGCTGGTATAAAGAGCCTGGATTTATCCAGTTCTGGGTGGATGGAGTTAAAAAGATTTACAATGAAATGACTGAGACAGAACGTGAAAAAGCGGTGCTCATCGTATCTGCACATAGCTTGCCAGAGAAGATTTTACAAAATGGTGATCCATACCCTGAGCAGTTGCAAGAAACAGCGGATTTAATTGTTGAAGGTGCTGGGATTAAAAATTATGCAGTAGGCTGGCAAAGTGAAGGAAATACGCCAGATCCTTGGTTAGGACCTGATGTTCAGGATCTTACACGAAATCTATATAATCAGGAAGGCTACCAAGCTTTTGTCTATGCGCCAGTTGGGTTTATCGCAGATCATTTGGAAGTATTATACGACAATGATTATGAATGTAAAGTAGTGTGTGATGAATTAGGTGTATCCTATTATCGTCCACACATGCCGAATGTTCATCCTGACTTCATTGATTCACTAGTAAAAGTAGTATTAAGTAAAGTAAAGAGTGAAGTGTGATGGAACGTAAAAAAATTGTGATTGTAGGTGGCGGTATAACTGGTTTATCCGCCGCTTACTATTTGCAAAAGCAAATTCGTGAAAACCAATTAGCTGTTGATGTAAAATTGGTTGAAGCCACTGAACGTCTTGGAGGTCGAATTCATACAATTAAAAGGGATGGTTTTACGATCGAACGCGGTCCAGATTCTTTGTTAGCAAGAAAACCAGAAGCAATGAATCTTGTACAAGAACTAGGTCTGGAAGACGAGATTGTTTACAATGGTACAGGACAATCCTATATTTTAGTGAAAAATAAATTACATAAAATGCCTAAAGGTGCTTTTATGGGAGTGCCAAAAGAAATAAAGCCTTTGCTCGCATCCAATGTGTTTTCACGTAAAGGCAAGCTAAGAGCGCTTTGGGATATGGTACTACCGAAAAGCAAGGAAACAGGTGATCAATCGGTTGGTGCATTAATGCGTCGTCGCTTTGGAGACGAGCTTGTTGATTATCAGATTGATCCGCTGCTTTCAGGAATTCATTCTGGTGATATTGATCAAATGAGCTTACAAGCGACATATCCGATGTTTGATCGATTGGAGCAGGAACATGGCAGCTTAATCAAAGGTTTACAAAAAACAATGCCAAAGCCAGCAAAAAAAGCAAAAGAGAAAAAATCGCAAGGAATGTTTTTTTCTTTTGAAAATGGACTCGAGACATTAATCGATCGACTTGAAGAAAAATTAACTGATGGAACGGTACGTACGCATACTGCTGTTGATCATATAGAGAAGAAGGAACATGGCTACCATTTGTTATTAAGCAATGGAGAAGTGTATCGAGCAGATGCGATTATTATGACTGCGCCACATAATAAAGTTCCAAAGATGCTTTCACAATATGATTTCCTTAAAAACTTATATGATATTCCAGCAACATCAACTGCAAATGTTGTTCTTGCGTTCGATCAGTCACAAATAAAAAAAGATATCGATGGTACTGGTTTTCTTGTTAGTCGGGGTGAAAAATATCGAATCACGGCTTGTACGTGGACCCATCGCAAATGGCCAAATACAACTCCGGAAGGGAAAGCTTTATTCCGATGCTATGTTGGAAAACCCGATGATCAAGATATTGTCAATTTATCAGATGAAGAAATTACAGACATCGTTTTACGTGATTTGAATAAAACGATGAAAATAAAAGCAAGGCCCGAATTCAGCATTATTACACGCTTTAAACATGCAAGGCCACAATATCATGTCGGACATATAGAGCTTGTGGCAGATATCCGTGCAAATGCAGCAAGTGAATTGCCTGGTTTATTTTTAACAGGAAGCTCTTATGATGGCGTCGGAATCCCAGATTGCATTGGACATGGACGCAAGAGTGCTGAAGAGGTGCTCGGATTTTTAAATAAATAATGGTATGTAAGCTCTAGACGATTGTTGATCTGGAGCTTATTTATTTGCTTAGGAAAATGCACCTCTTGGGAAAAGCTGATAATTACTGTGAAAAGGCTGATATTTGGGTGAAAAATGCTGATGTTCACACTAAATTAGCTGATATATAAGAGAATTTGGCTGTTATTCGACATTACAGGAATCGAGCAATTTAATCCGGGGAAACACAAAAAAGTAGATGGTCTGCAATTAGTTGGATCATCTACTCAAACGATTCTATTTTCCGTTTTACCTTGTAACGAAGAACGGTTTTAAGCTTGGATGCTTCAACTTTTCGAAAATCGGATAGGTAAATTTCTTTATGTGTTAAAGACATTCTCTCAAGCTGATTGCTAGCTATAAATTCATCCATCTTCTGAAACGTTTTAGGTTCATCATCATATGGTCCGACGTGAAGCATTTGTACAGACAAACCCTCTTCCATTGAATCGAAAGTCACGTCATCTAGCAAAGGATGTGCTTTCTTCTTTCGTACATATTCAAATGCTCTCTCCACTACTTCTTCAGTTACAAATGTAGGTTGTTTAATCATAATGGTGTATAGCAATTCATCCTTATCCAGGGTATCTAGTTGTCTGCCTTTCTCCGTCAAATCCCATATTCCTTCTAATGGATAGACCGTATACTCAAAATATCCTTCAGGAGTATGTCCTTGTTTTGGCATCATCCGCACAGCATATGCTAACGAATAAAGGACATTTATTCTATTGGAAAATTCCTCGTCATTCCCATTTCCCTGAATCATAAAATAATGCTGTTCTGGAACGGTGACTAATTCGGGTTGTTGTTTCGGTATATATAAATCCTTTTCTTTTTTTCTCCACTCATATTTCATTTATTATCATCCTTTATTAATGGCTGGATTTTTACCTTCTAAATTATAAAAGGGATGAGACTGAGACAAAAGTATTTTTATGAAATAAAAACCGAACATGATTGGTGCAAATAACTCGATCCGGAAATATAATTCGCGCATCCAAAGGCGGATGGTGAGCCTCTTGTGCTATTGCACTACGGTGTCTCACCTATGCCTTACCTCCCGCTGGAGTCTACGTATATTTCCTACGCTAAGCTTTTGCATCGTTCGTTTTTAACATTAAACACTTTTGTTATGTCCCAGCCCCATCCTTAATCGTTAAGGTAGCATTATTTCATTGTTTAACTCTTATTTTGCTTCCAGCAGGTCGCAAACATCATTCGTAGGTTTTCTCCAATTCATCAACGAGTGATCCTACATAGTTAACGGCAACGCGAATAGCATCAGGATTTGACATATCAACACCAGCTTGTTTAATTAGTTCGAGTGGCTTTTTTGTTCCACCGGCTCTTAATACATCTAACCAACTGTCAATAGCTGGTTTACCTTCCGTTTTAATTTTTTCTGCTACTGCCGTGGAAACAGTTAATCCAGCTGAATAGGTGTATGGATAAAGCCCCATATAATAATGTGGTTGACGCATCCAAGTTAAGCCAGCACCTTCATCAAATACAACCTCATTTCCCCAGAAGGCTTCGAGTGTTTCTTTCTTCTCCTTGCAAAGTACATTTGCTGTAAGCGGAACACCTTGCTCAGCTAACGTATAAACACGGCGTTGATATTCTCCCTCTAACAGATGTGTAACAAAGTTATGATAATATGTTCCTAGCAATTGGGTAATCACCCAACGTTTCATCCGCTTGTCGTCATTGGTTTTCATCAGATGTTCTGCTAATAGCAGCTCATTTAAAGTGGATGGAGCTTCAATGAAATAAGTAGATGGACGTGTATTGACAAGGGATTGATTCTTTCCAGCGAGATAAAAATGACCTGCATGACCAAGCTCATGTGCTAATACGAAAGCGCCTCGCATTGTATCTGTCCATGTAATTAAGATATATGGATGAACACCATATGGACTGGAACAAAATGCTCCATTGGCTTTACCGACATTATCGGAACGATCAATCCAGCGATTAGAAATTCCTTCTTTCATAATCGCTGTGTATTCAGGTCCCATTACCTGCAATGCTTCAATAATCGTTGCCGTTGCATCTTCATAGGTTGTTTTTGGGTTAAATTCTGGGTCAAGCGGCGCTTTTAGATCGCAGTACTGCATTTCATCAAGCTGGAGCTTTTCCTTTTTTAATTTTGCAAACCGGCGCATATGTTGTGCCAGTTCCTGTTGAATTACATCTAACTGGTTATGATACATTTCTTCAGTTACTTGCTGTGGTGCTAACAGCATATCCGTTACAGACTTGTAGCCACGAAGTTTAGCCATCGTAACCTGTTTTGTCACTTCTGTTGCATAGGTGGCAGCAAACGTATTCTTATATTGATCTAATGTTTTCGTAAAAGACTTGTATGCTGCTCGACGCGTATTCGTATCAGCTGTAAATTCATAACGATCTTCATAAAGAGCTGCAGACATAGGTAACTCGACATTATCCTCATTCTTAATCGGGTCGAATTGCATATCAGCAGCTTTGCTGCGCTGATAAATCATATATGGCGCATTATGTACTTCGCTTAGTGCAGCTAGTGTCTCTTCTATCTCTGGAGCAAGGGTATAAGGCTTTGCTTCCATTAAATCATCTAGCATTTTTTTATAGGTTGTCAGTTCAGACTGTTCCCTAAGAAATTGATTAATCGTAGCATCCGAAAGCGTCAATAATTCGGATTGAAAAAAAGCTAGTTTTGCTTGAATAGAAGCAGTTGTAGCTGCTACTTTCGCGGAGTCTCGCTGGTTATCGGGATCTGATCCATCTGCACTTGAACGAAGCATTGCATAAACCGAAACACGCGTAAGTTTTTGCTGGAATGCTTCCAATGCCTGCAAAGCTTGTAATAACGTATTGGAGTCAGAGCCTAACTTGCCTTTATAGGCTGTAATTTCTGTAACGTCTTTTTGTAATTTCGCAAGCTCCTCATTCCAAGCGGTATGAGAAAGGAATAAGTCTTTTAAATCCCATTTCTGTTCTTCCGGTATGTCCGAACGATTTTTGGTTATTGTATGAATTGCCATTATTAATCTCCTTTACTAAATGTTTCGTATCTCTAAATAAATTATAATATAAATTGATAGCTATTAATAGAACCTTCTAAAATATTTTGAGTATTTTCTGTGCTTACAAAAAAAATACAGCTATAATAATAGCTGTAAGAAAAAGAATATTGTTGTAGTACAGATGATTTAAACTGATTTATTTAGGTTATACACATTAACAAAATTATTGACGTATTGCAGTTATCTTGCTGGGTGATCACACTCATCACAGATATTACCATAGCAGTCAGCTTTCTCGTGAATCATATCTTCACCGCATTGCTTGCACTTCTTTTTAGGCAGGTTTCTGAAAAACTCAACAATACTAGTCATGTGTATCCTCCTTTAATGTTAACGTATTTGATGTTAGATTCATTGTAATATAACAATATGTTATTTGTCAATGCTGTGTTACAACAAATTTTATAACAGGAGTGTTTTTTTATGAAATTAACGGTTATTGGTTGCTGGGGTGGGTACCCAGCAAGGGATGGTGCAACCTCATCTTATTTACTTGAAAAAGAGGGTTTTTCACTGTTGATCGATGTTGGGAGTGGGGCACTGTCGAAATTACAAAAATACAAAGCAGTTGCCGATCTCGACGCGGTTATCATTTCGCATTATCATCATGATCATATTGCTGATGTTGGTGTGCTTCAGTATGCAAAGTTAATTGAATACTACGTTAAAGGTGTAAATAAACGCTTACCGATTTATGGGCATACAGCAGATCAAGCTAGCTTTCAAGCTTTAACACATGACTATACAAAAGGTATGCCGTACAATCCAAAAGAAGAACTGAAACTTGGACCCTTTACGATTCAGTTTTTTGAAACGGTTCACCCAGTTACATGTTACGGTATGCGAATAACTGACGGTGAAAATGTTATTGTCTATACAGCAGACACAAGCTATAAATCAGAATGGAAGGATTTTGCACAAGGCGCGGATCTATTGATTGTTGATTGTAATTATTATGCTGGACAAGACGGGACAAAAGCAGGGCATATGAATAGTGAGGAAGGTGCAAAAATTGCGAAGGCTGCAGGAGTAGACACCTTAATGCTTAGTCACTTACCGCAATATGGCGATATTCACCAATTAGTGATAGAAGCGAAAAACCATTATAAGGGAAATGTACGGTTAGCAGAAGAAGGAACAATCTGGAAAGGCTAATTGTGATAAGCAATATCCATTGATTACTTGGGTCCTTTGGCTTAAAATTAATGGTAGAGGTAATGAAGGAGGTAACGATAAATGAAATTTATTGATAATAAAGGAATTACAGATCCAATGGTTAACTTGGCTATTGAAGAATATGTCCTTGAGAATTTTGGTGAAAAGGATACATACCTATTATTCTATGTGAATAAACCGTCTATTATTATTGGAAGAAATCAAAATACGATTGAAGAAATCAATACGGACTACGTCGATGATAAAGAAATTAAAGTTGTACGTCGTCTTTCAGGTGGTGGAGCTGTTTACCACGATGAACAAAATCTTAATTTCAGCTTTATAACAAAGGATGATGGCAACAGCTTTCAAAATTTTGCTAAATTTACAAAACCAATGGTTGATGCGCTGAATAAACTAGGTGTTCCAGCAGAAATGCAAGGGCGGAACGATTTAGCAGTAGAGGGTCGTAAAATTTCCGGTAATGCGATGTTTTCGACAAAGGGACGTATGTTCAGTCATGGGACCTTAATGCTGGACTCTGAGCTGGAAGAACTCACAAAAGCATTGAAAGTTAAAAAGATAAAAATTGAATCAAAAGGAATTAAATCTATTCGAAGTCGAGTCGCGAATGTTGCAGAGTATCTTGACGAGCCGATTACGATGGGTCAATTCAAAGAAATCATCTTGAAAAATGTTTTTGATGTAGAGGATATAAAAGATGTCCCACAGTATGTATTGACAGAAGAAGATTGGGAGAAGATTCACGAAATCTCTAAAAACCGTTATCAGCAATGGGCATGGAACTATGGGAAGTCTCCGGCATTTAATGTTCAGGAAACGTATAAGTTTGATGCAGGTCTTGTAGATGTCCGGTTAGATGTTAAAAAAGGAATCATTGAAAATTGTAAGATTTATGGTGATTTCTTTGGAGTCGGAAGTGTGACAGAGCTTGAAGATAAGCTAAAAGGTATTCGTCATGAACGAAGAGCGATTGAAGCTGCATTAGAAGATTTCAATGTATCGCACTACCTCGGAAGAATTTCCAAAGAAGATTTTATTAATTTACTCTATTAATTAAAAAACATAAAAAATCCTCCCCGTTGATTGAAAGTATGGGGTGGATTTTTTAATTTTTAATGTCAGGACACTATAAAAAGTGAAAGCTGTGGATAACGTAGCTGCCTAAACAGCCACATCCAGCTTCAGCACCCGGCGCTCCGTGCTTTTGTTATATCCCAAGTTAATTTTTCTCAATATTTGGTTTTTCACTACCATTATTTACACAAATATGGTAAATTAGTCCTTGAGCCACTTTCTTTTTATTTTTTAGAAAGGAAGAATCAATTAATGGAAAATTATTATTTTACCTCTCATGAAATAACTCCTGTTACAATGGCAATCTTATCTTTGCGTGACGTAAATGGTGATGCAGTTACACGTGTAATAGAGGAGGATGCAGAATATGTGGTTGATCACTCCCCCACAAAAATCATTGACAACGCATGCCGTTTTTTCGGTAGTAGTCTAAAAGGCAGGCAGGACGGAACAAGAGACATTAGCGGAATTACCCATAAAGCACCAATCTCCATCGACCCTTCAAGTGGAATGTACTTTTTCCCAACTACTTCACCTAGCAATCGAAGATGTTCTTGGATTGCGCATTCGTATATAGATAAAATAAGAAAAGCTGCTGATAGACATACTGAAATTCAGTTTACAAATGGCAGAAAGATTATCATTGCTACATCGTATGGTTCCATTATGAATCAATTACAGCGCACTGCTCAATTTCGCTACTTGCTGGATCATCGAATTAGGCTCTTTCAGCAGTATCAGACTGGTGCGGTAGGAGATCCTTCCCAATGAGTTCATCTAGAATAGCTTCCACTTTTTTACGAATTGCAGGGTTGAAATAATTTCGCTTTTCTTCCCGATTTTGACAAATAAAAAGGAACGAAGAAAACGAGTCATTTTTATTTAATGTAATTACCTGCATTCTCTTCTGCTTCATTGCTGCACGTAGTTCCCTTCTTTCATTGGTTGCCTTTTCTTCCATCTTCGTTAAAAGTTTCATATAAGGCTCCTTTATTTTGAAGGCGCCACGTTGAATATGATCCATGTCCTGTCTGATGACAACTATTGCCATTGATAAAAAAAGAAAGCGCGTGCCTAGTTCCAATTCCTCATCTGAAAGATAGCGCATTTCGATACCTCCTTTAAAACAAGAACATAAGTTCCGTTATTATTATATGCTAAAGTTTAAGCAATTACACTACCAAAATAAGAATACTTGCGTAATAAAAAGAAAGTGGCCAAATAGCTAATTTTAAATTATGCATTTTTCATTGTTTACTTTAGAATATATAATGAGATAATTGTATTTATAGGTAAAAGTAAAAAGGTGAATGAAAAGAACCGGAAAATTCAATGTGTCACTATCATCGGACTTTTTAAACACCCAGCTTTATAATCGAAAATTGCTTTTGTTAACGAGGGGAATTAGACTACATGTACTTGTCAAACATCACTTTTTCTAATTGGAAAAACGTTCTTGAAACGGAAGGACTAGAAAATTTTATAGAGCAATTATTGGAACAGTATGAAGGACTAGGGCCATTACCAGGGATAATATTACCATTTATAGAAGCTTTCTTGCCTTTCTTACCGTTAATCGTTTTTGTACTGGGTAATGCGGCGGCATATGGATTGCTGGAAGGATTTTTGTTTTCCTGGATTGGTGCCAGTAGTGGAGCAATCGTTGTATTTGTTGTTATCAGAAGGCTTGGAAACACAAAACTGTTTGTAAAAATTCGTAAAAACAATCAAGTAAAGAGGATTACAGCATGGGTGGAAAGACATGGATTTGGCCCGCTGTTTCTTCTGCTTTGTTTTCCGTTTTCGCCATCCGCTATTATTAATGTTGTCGCAGGGCTGTCTAAAGTTAGTACCCATCAATTTATTCTTGCTGTTTTTCTAGGGAAAGCAGTTATGATTTTCTCGATATCCTATGTTGGTTCCAGCATTATGGAATTCGCAAAAAATCCAGTTCGAACAATTGTTGTTGGTATTGGTATTTTCCTTTTTTGGATGTTAGGAAAATATCTAGAGCAAAAATTACAAAAAAAAGCTATGGATAAGGCTCGTCAAGATAGGAAGAAAGATTAAAAGGGCTTCCTCTAGGGTATGATAAGAATATAATATCCTGGAGGAAGATGAAGATGAAAAAAATTAATTATCGCAGACTCGTTCCTTTGGTCATACTTGTAGTTATATTTGCGGTAATTCTCAGATCAAGCATCTTTGCAAGTTATGTTGTTGATGGTGAATCAATGCAGCCGACGTTATATGATGGAAATTTATTAATTGTAAATAAAGTTGTATATAATATAAGAGATGTAGGTCGTTTTGATGTGATTGTATTTCATGCGAATGAAGAAGATGATTATGTGAAGCGAGTCATTGGCTTGCCAGGTGATGAGATTGAGTATACGAACGATAAGCTGTACATTAATGGTGAATACGTTCCAGAGAAATTCTTGCAAGTAGATGGTTATGTACAGGCGAGTGACAATCATCCATATACAAAGAATTTTACACTTACTGAAATAACAGGAGACAAAGTTGTTCCCGAAGATCAGTTATTTGTTATGGGAGACAATCGTGGTGACAGTTATGACAGCCGAGCATTTGGATTTATATCAATGGATCAGCTTGTTGGTAAGGTAGATATTAAATACTGGCCACTCTCCCAGACAAAGCTTAGTTTTGGTAAATAGTTATAGCTATATTGGAGCTTCTACTTTTGGTAAAATAGGTAGGAGCTCTATTTATTATTTGACTGTTTTTGTGAAATTTGTTGCTTCATAAGCTTCGTAGTTGGAAGAAACTGTGGGGTAATGTGCAATTACGGGTTGTGCGTATACCCGCTCCGGAAACACACTCCGCGCATCTTAGGGTGACCCGTGAGCCTCTTTGAACTCCGTTCTTCAGAGTCTCACTCTGGCCACGTATCCCGCAGAAGTCTACGTGTGTTTCCTCCGCTCATACTGGCTCATTGGCTATTACAAATATGTTTATCGAAACAAAAACGTTGCTCTAACCAGTCCGGGTGAGCGTAGGGCGGTGACTCCTGTGGGAACAGCACGTGTCTGAAGACTCGTAGGAAGTGATTTTCTTCCGAAGAGGCTGAAGCCGTGCCCACGGAAAGCATCCGCCCGAAGCGATCCCGGACGGTGGGGCTTACTCATACCTCAGTAGTTAATTCGAAGTTTATATTTATTGTGTCAAAAAGCAACAATCTTTTATAGTTTAAGGAGGGCTAACACCAATGGGATTACGATTTATCATGGGAAGATCTGGTACGGGGAAAAGCGGAAGAACATTAGATGAAATCAAAGAGAAACTGCTAGCAAATCCTCAAGGTTCTCCAATATTTTATGTCGTTCCAGACCAAATGACATTTCAGCAGGAATTTGCATTGTTTAATGATGAACATATAAAAGGAAGCATACGTGCACAGGTAGTAAGCTTTTCCCGACTTGCATGGCGGATATTGCAAGAGACGGGGGGAGGTACAAGACAATTTATAAGCTCAATTGGACTGCAAATGATGCTTCGCAAAATAATTGAAGAGAAGCAGGGAGAATGGCAGGTTTTTCAAAAAGCAATGGAAAAACAAGGCTTCCTGAATCAATTGGAGCAAATGATAACGGAATTTAAGAGATACCAAGTAACACCAGAGATTTTACACATGCAAATGGAGCATATGAACCAGTTTGTACATAAAGAACCTGGTGAAGTAGCTTTGGTGAATAAGCTTGATGATTTAGTATATATTTATGAAAAACTTATTGCGGCATTAAAGGATCATTACATGGACGGAGAAGATCAATTACAGCTATTAGCCGAGAAAATAGGTGAATCATCGATTTTAAAAGATGCAGAAATTTATATTGATGGATTTCACAGCTTTACGCCAAATGAGCTTGTTGTTGTTGAAGCCCTAATGAAGCAATGTCACTCGGTTACGATTACACTTGCAGTTGATAATCCGAATGATACGATTTCTGAGCTTGACCTGTTTCATCAAACATCGGAAACGTATCATATCCTAAAGCAAATCGCATATGAGAATTACGTGATGGTTGATGAAACAATCGTTATGCATCCAGCTAATGGCAGATTCAAGGATAGACCGTATTTTGCACATTTAGAACAAAATTTTGATGTCAGGCCGTCACCTGAATTCCATGGTGAAGTGCCAATTCAAATAGCTGAAGCGGTACACCCGCGCGCGGAGGTAGAAGGGGTTGCACAGGAAATATTGCGCCTTGTTCGAGAGGAGAAGTATCGCTTTCAAGATATTGCTATTTTTATTAGGCAAACAGATGTTTATCACGATTTAATTCAAACAATTTTCGATGACCATGATATCCCGGTATTTATCGATGAAAAAAGAACGATGCTGAACCATGCATTGATAGAATTTATTCGTTCCATGCTTGATATCGTCGAAGGAAACTGGCGATATGATGCTGTTTTCCGTGTGTTAAAAACAGGGTTTATTCCAGTATCAAACCAAAAATTTCCTTTAACAAATGATGCAATTGATGAGTTAGAGAATTACGTATTAGAATATGGAATTCGTTCACGAGAACGTTGGTTTAGTGATGAGGAATGGAAGTTTCAAAGGTTCCGCGGTTTTGACAATAATGTGCAAACCGATATGGAAAAACAAACCCAGGAGAGGATTAATGCATACCGAGCGCAAATTGTAAAGGCATTACAGCCATTTGATGAACAGATAAGAAAAGCGGCTACTGTAAGAGAATTATCTGAAATAACCTATTTGCTACTAGAAAAGCTTGGTGTTCCGAAGCGCCTGGAAGAAATGCGAACTTATTATGATGAACATGGCAAAATCGAAAAAGGAAGAGAGCAGGAACAGGTCTGGGCAGCGGTGATTCAGTTATTTGATGAGATGGTGGAAATGGCTGGAGATGAACCGATGAAATTGGCAACTTTCCGGGCAACGCTTGATGCTGGATTTGAAACGCTAAAATTTGCCCATGTACCTCCAAGCATGGATCATGTTATTGTCGGGACAGTTGATCGTTCACGGCTTAGTGGGGTGCAATGTGCATTTCTTCTCGGTGTAAACGATGGAATTTGGCCATTGAAGCCGCCAGCTGATAGCATGATTAATGAAGAAGAAAGAGCACTTTTAGCAGAAAATGGTATGAAGCTAGCGGAAAGCGGAAAGCGTCAATTATTAGATGATTGGTTTTATATGTATATTGCGTTTACAGCTGCACAAGACAGGCTGATGATTAGTTATCCATTGAGTGATGAGGAAGGGAAGGCCAAAATGCCATCGCAGCTTATTAAGCGTATTGAAGATTTATTCCCGTCTTGCTGTAATCATTTATTACTGCAGGATCCGGATGAATTAGCAGAAGCAGAACGCTTTATCACGGCACCAGTAAAAACAAGATCGGCATTGACAGCACAATTGGCAAGAAGCCAAAAAGGCTATCCAATACAGCCTGTCTGGTGGGAAGTGTATAACTGGTATGTGGAACATCAGCCAAAATATAGTACAACCTATAAGATATTACAAAGCTTATATTATGAAAATAAACCTAGCAATCTAGCGAAGGATACAGTGGAAGAGCTTTATCCGAAACAAGTGAAGGCAAGTGTAAGCAGACTGGAGACATATTACAGATGCTCGTATCAGCATTTTGCGAAATATAGCTTGAAGCTAGATGAACGAAGGACGTATAAATTAGATGCGCCAGATATTGGTCAGCTTTTCCATGAAGCGTTAAAAATCATTACCGATTGGATTCAAGGTGAAGGAAAAGACTTTGCACAGCTAACGAAAAAAGATGCAGATGGCTATGCCGGGAAGGCTGTATTTAATCTTGCTCCTATTTTACAGCATCAAATTCTTCACAGCTCGAATCGATATAAATATATTCAGCAAAAACTGCAGGAGGTTATCGCGAGAGCTACCTATATTCTAAGTGAACAAGCAAGACAGAGCAATTTCTCACCAGTTGGATTAGAGCTTGGCTTTGGTGACAAGGAAAAGCTTCCACCATTAAAAATGCAATTGTCGAATGGATATGAGCTTTTGCTTCGCGGAAGAATTGACCGTGTCGATAAGGCTTTGAATGAAGATAATCTATATTTGAGAATTATTGATTATAAATCAAGTGCGAAAGGCTTAAATCTAATGGAGGTTTATTATGGTATTGCATTACAGATGCTTGCTTATTTAGATGTCGTCTTAACGCATTCGGAACAGTGGCTTGGCACGAAAGCGAGCCCAGCAGGTGTTCTTTATTTCCATGTCCATAATCCAATGATTTCAAGTAAACAAAAAATGAATGATGATCAAATTAGTGAAGAAATCTTTAAAAATTATAAAATGCAAGGCTTGCTTTTATCTGATGAAGAGATTGTCAAAATGATGGACAATTCACTGGAGTCAGGATCCAGTCAAATTGTACCTGCTGGTATTAAAAAGAATGGCGGGTTTTATGGTTATTCCAAAATTGCGGATCAAGAAACGTTTTCCAGCTTACAACATCATATTCATCAATTAATGCGAAACGCAGGGCTTGATATGACATCTGGTGGCGTGGATTTAAATCCATACCAGCATAAAGAGCAGATTGCATGTACATTTTGTCCGTTTCATTCGGTTTGTCAATTTGATCCAGAATTACGAGAGAATAATTACCGGAAGCTTAAAGAGATAAAAGAACAGGATATTTTGGGCAAATAAGTAAGTATAAAACTTACCAATTTGCATAAGTGCAACTTTAGATTTCACCGAAAGGCTTGGTGCATACAAAGTTTTCTAAAAAACTAAGAGAGGAGTGAACATATGGTTAATTGGACAAAGGAACAGGAAGAGGCGATTTATACTGCCGGAAGCGATATTCTCGTAGCCGCAGCAGCGGGTTCTGGAAAAACAGCCGTACTCGTCGAACGGATTATTAAAAAGCTGTTATCTACAAGCAATCCAGTTGATATCGACTCTTTGCTTGTCGTGACATTTACGAATGCTGCGGCGCAGGAGATGCGTAATCGGGTCGGAATTGCACTTGAAAAAGCATTAGCAGCAAATCCGACATCCATGCATTTAAAGAAACAGCTTTCCTTATTGCAGCGTGCTTCCATTTCCACCTTGCACTCCTTTTGCCTTGATGTCGTTCGAAAATATGCGTATTTGATTGATATGGATCCATCTTTTCGAATTGCCGATGATATGGAAGGGGATCTTATCAAGCAGGAAGTTTTGGAGGATTTATTTGAAGAATGGTATGGGGCTGAACCGGGGGAACAACAAGCGTTTTTCGCGGTTGTCGACCGTTTTTCTAATGATCGAAGCGACCTTGAAGTGGAAAATTTAATCCTGGATTTATACACATTTGCAACACAGAATCCATGGCCAGAAAAATGGCTAGATAAGTTAGCTGAATCCTATCATATTCCGGAGGATTGGAAAGAGGAGGATTTAGCTTGGTTAACGATAATAAAACGGGAAGTGAACAACCAGTTTGAAGCAATCCGTCAAGAAATGGAGCTTGCTTTAAGCATAACCCGGGAAAATGATGGACCATACCATTATGCGGATACGATTGATACGGAAATTGCGTTGTTGCATGAAGCAATGAATTTGGTTGATTCATGGGATGAATTGCAGCAGTTCATGTCATCGAAGTCCTTCGGCAGGCTTTCGGGGAAAAAAGCTGACTGTAATGAGCAAAAGAAGGAAAAAGTGAAACAGCTAAGAAAAAGCTACAAGAAACGCTGGGACGATATGAACAGCGAATGGTTCAGGCGGAATTTATCCAGTCATATCGAGGATATGCGTGAGCTTGCACCAGTAATTAAACAGTTGACAGAGCTCGTAAAACAATTTAAAAACCGATTTACTGAACTGAAGCGTGAGAAAGCATTGGTGGACTTCTCGGATTTAGAGCATTATTGCTTGCAGCTGCTTGCCAGCGAGGCATCGACAGCAGATAACATCATCCCATCAAACGTAGCGATCGGGTTTCAAAAGCAGTTCAGCGAGGTTCTAGTTGATGAGTATCAAGATACAAACCTTGTTCAGGAAACGATTTTGACATTGATTAGCGATCGCTCAGAGGATGGAAACATGTTTATGGTAGGGGATGTGAAACAAAGTATTTATCGGTTCCGCCATGCAGAACCATCCCTTTTTATCGAAAAGTATAAGCGATTTGCACGAGAAGAAGAGCAAGCAAAACGAATTGATTTGGCAAGTAATTTCCGCAGCAGGGAACAGGTTTTAATTGGTGCGAACTATATATTTAGACAAATTTTAAATGAAGAGCTTGGTGAGATTGATTATGATCAGGATGCTGAGCTGATCTATGGAAATAAAATGTATGAGGATATGCCGTTTGATAAACCTTTTCCCGAGCTGCTGTTAATTGATCGAGAAACAGGGGAAGGGCATGCCGAGGTATCAGATGAAGAAGAAGATTTTCAGGATTTAGAAAAGGCGCAGTTAGAGGCAAGAGCGTATGCAGAAAAAATTAAAACTTGGATTGGTACAAAAGAAGGCACTAAGCCAATGCAGGTTGTTGATAAAGCGACCCAATCACAACGAGATCTGCAATACCGCGACATCGTGATTTTAATGCGCTCGATGACATGGGCACCAACAATTGTAGATGAGCTGAAAAAGCAAGGAATTCCAGTCTATGCAGAGCTTTCAACAGGTTATTTTGAAGCGATTGAAGTAAAGGTAATGCTTAGTCTGTTGAAGGCGATTGATAATCCAAGGCAGGATATTCCACTCGCTTCGGTTTTAAAATCACCGATAGTTGGTTTAAATGAGGATGAGCTTGCTGCAATACGTCTAGCAGCAAAACAGGATTCTTTTTACGAAGCTGTCCTTTCCTATTCAAAACAGCAAACAAATGAAACGGCCACGAAATTAAATCGGTTCTTAGAACAGCTTGAACAATTTCGCTTAGCGTCCAGACAAGGTGCATTATCAGAGTTGATTTGGGATATTTATCGGGAAACAGGCTACTATGACTTTGTTGGTGGGATGCCAGGTGGAAGACAGCGTCAGGCGAATCTAAGGGCACTTTATGATCGGGCAAGAGGCTATGAAACAACTTCCTTCCGAGGACTATTCCGTTTTCTCCGATTTATTGAAAGAATGGAAGAGCGTGGCGATGATTTAGGGTCAGCTCGGGCGCTTAGTGAACAAGAAGATGTTGTGCGTATCATGACGATTCATAAGAGTAAAGGGCTGGAATTTCCGGTTGTTATTGTTGGTGCAATGGACAAGCTGTTTAATCAGCGGGATTTAATGCAAAAATACTTACTGCATAAAGATTTAGGGTTAGCGAGTAAGTATATTGATCCAATCAAGCGCATCACCTATCCGACACTATTTTATCATGCTTTTAAGGAGGAAATGCGAAGGGAGCTGCTTGCAGAGGAAATGCGAGTGCTTTACGTAGCTTTGACAAGAGCAAAGGAGAAATTAGTAATGGTTGGGAATGTAGCATCTGTTGAGAAAAAGCTGCAAAAATGGCAAAAAATACAAAATCATCCAGACTGGGTACTGCCAGCATACTTCCGAGCGGAATCGAAAACATACTTGGACTGGGTTGGACCAGCTCTCATCCGTCACCAAGAATCAGAGGTGCTTCGTGAAGAGGGAATCGGCAATGGTGTTTTAGATGAAATCAAAGCAGATCCATCAAAGTGGGATATTTCGATTATCCATGCTAGTGAATTGACAAATTTGGAAGAAAGAACAGTCGAAACAGATTTGAATTTAAAAGAGAAGATTAACGAATGGCAGCCTGTACACATCGGGGATAAAACATTAGAAAAATTTGTTGATGAACGTTTATCCTATCACTATCCATTTAGCGAAGCGGCAAGGTCACGTGCAAAGCAGTCTGTTACAGAATTGAAGCGTCAGCAGGAAATGAAGGACGAATATAGTGATGATCGCTTTGTACAAGCCTTCCGAGCGCCAATTATTAAGCGGCCAAATTTCATGCAGCAGGAAAGACAGGTAACAGCTGCAGAAAAAGGGACAGCCTTGCATACGGTCATGCAGCATTTGCCAATACGTAAACTACTGAAGAAAAAGGAAATCGAGGAAACAGTGGAAATGTTGGCTGATAAAGAAATATTGACGCGTGTAGAAGCTTCTGTAATTGACAGTGAAGCCATTGAGCAGTTTTTCCATTCTGAAATTGCCGAACGGATAATGGAAAGTCCACAGGTCATTCGTGAAATTCCGTTTAGTTTAACGTTGCCTGCAAGCAAGGTTTATGCAAATTGGGAAAGTGAGACAGATGAGCAAGTATTGATTCAGGGTGTGATTGATTGCGTAATTCAAAGTGATGATGGCTGGATTATTTTAGATTATAAAACAGATGCGATTACAGCAGATGTTACAGAAGAGGTAAAGGTACAATTAGTAAGTCGATATGAAACACAAATGAAGCTTTACCGAACAGCATTAGAAACGATCTGGAAAGAACCAGTGAAGGAAACGTATTTGTATTTCTTTGCTAAGGATCTATTGCTCGAAGTGTAATCACAATTGGTTTGAAATTGCATGTAGTGGGGGATAATTCTCACTACATGCTAGTTTTTTTAGATAGAAACCGGAATTGAAAGGATATCGATGATGGATATAAATGCAGCACCAACTAAAGAGAAGAATCGGCTTGCAGCAATCGATGCTGCACGAGGCTTTGCTATTTTCGGTATATTCATTGTAAATATTGGAGCTTTCTCAGCTCCTTACTTTATCTATGGTGGTGCAACTGCGGTGTGGAATTCTACCGCTGACCGCTATACACAAGCATTGATTGATATGTTTTTTCAAGCAAGCTTTTATACGCTGTTTTCACTTTTATTTGGTTTTGGAATCCAATTGCTGAAGGATAGGCTAGTTGAACGAAATATTCGTGTAAGCCGCTTTTTGGCGAAACGGTTAACGATATTAGTAGGGTTCGGAGTAATCCATGCATTTGCTATTTGGCACGGAGATATTTTACTATCCTATGGTCTTATTGGTCTGCTATTACTATTGTTTCTAAAAGCTAGCAATACATCCTTGCTTGCATGGGGAGCAGCTCTTTTAGGTGGAAGTGTTGGTTTATTATCATTTGCTTTATATGGAACGCGAAGTGCTTTAGGAGGGTCAAACCAACTCGCTATTACGCAAGCTATTACAAGTTATCAAAGCGAGAGCCTTATTACGATTTGGGAGCAAAATTACAATGATTGGATGAACGCCAATGGCGGAATAGGGTTCTTCTTTCTTATTATGGTATTACTCCCATTATTTTTATTCGGCATGTATATCGCAAGAAAGCGCTGGCTGCATGAGCCAGAGAAGCATAAAACCATTTTGAGAAAGCTTTGGCTGGTGTCACTCATTGGTTTTATAGGGTTAAAAATTGGGCCGTATCTCGTTGGGAATCCACTTTGGCTATCCTACCTTCAGGATAATGTTGGCGGGACATTTTCGGCCATATTTTATATTATATCAATAACGTTTATAGCGCAGCGAAAAATTGGACAGAAAATCATCCAGCCCTTTGCGGCAGTTGGAAGAATGGCATTAACCAACTACCTCATGCAGTCAATAATTTGCTTTATTCTTTTTTATGGTATTGGTTTTGGTTTATATGGTTCGATTCGTCCGCTAGCTGGAGTAGGAATGGTGCTTGTTGTTTTTATTGGTCAAATCTTTCTTAGCAACTGGTGGTTAAGGCGATTTCGGTTTGGACCATTTGAGTGGCTATGGCGTAGTTTAACCTATGGAAAGCGACAGCCATTACGAAAGCTGGAGGGTTGACAGATGAATAGGCAAAAGCTAAAACGAGAAGCGAAAGCATGGGTGGAAGAAGGTATTATTTCTGACGAGCAATACGATAAGATTATAGAACGCTATTCTAAAAGTGGACCAAATTCAATTATCCTTCTATTTGCTATTTTACTAATGGCACTCGGATTTTTGACATTTATTATGTCTGACTGGGCGCGGGAACCGCATTTATCAAGGATTGTTATCCTTGCAAGCGTAACAACTGTGCTCTATGTATTAGGAGATATACGTTACCGAAAAAGTGCAGATTTAATAGCAATCAGCTTTATTGTGCTTGGCTATATTGCTTTCGGGGCGGGAATGCTATTAGCTATTGATATTTACAACATTCAAGTGACATTTGCTTGGCCCTTTATCATATGGGCAGTTGTAGGTCTTGGCGTCTATTTTATATATGAGCATAAATTATTGTTTTCAGTTGCAATTGCAGTAACAACGATTGGCCAACTATACAATGCGAGTATTAATTCAGCTTTTAGCTGGATTCTGCTGTTTCTATTACTGCTCGGTTTTGGTCATTTTGTCTATCACCATCGGAATTATTTATTCAGCTACCTGTTTAGTATAAGCTTTGTTTTGCAATTATTAACGCTTGTTTTTGCAGCGTCCCAGCAGTATTATTGGTTGATTTTGTACTTTTTAATTTTGTATGTTGCTGGTGATTTGATTAGAGAACAAGTTTATCGGAAGCCATTTAAAATGATCAGCTTACTTGCCATTTTTATATTCGGGATGTACCAAACTTTTATTCTCCAAGACGAATTTTACATGGATGATCTAACCCTTCAATGGAGCTTTATAATAGTTTGGTTCGTGTTGTTTGGTGCAGCAATAGCTATAAAAATAATAGATAATCGAAGCTATCAGCTGATTGACTTCGTTTTATTCTTACCAATCGCGTTTATACCATTTTCATATGGTATGAGTTTGATTGTTCTATTTATATTTTCGCTTGTCTGGCTCTTTATTGGCTATAAGCAGGACAATAGTGAGTATATTTTAATTGGAACGATCTCGTTTTTAGTCAGTGTTTTCACGGTGTATATTCAATTTGCATGGGATGCGATGAATAAGTCACTTTTCTTTTTAATTGGAGGAATTCTATTATTTTTAATTAGTTTTTTAATCGAGAAACAGCGTCGTACAATTGTTGATAAGCAAAAGGGGGGCGAGTAAGCATGAAACGTTTCTTATTCTATCTCCTGCTTTTGCTGCAAATTGCGATACTTTTTCTCTTAGGCGTACAATATTATTTTATCGATGATTATGGACGTACGGTACAATTGCTTAGTAAGCATGAGGAAATGACGGATACGTATGGAAGCTATAATCAGCATATGACATATATTGATTATGAGATTAATTTTATAGCAGAGGATGCTTGGGAAATTGCAGAAGAAGTAGATTATAATACGAAGATATATGTCTTGCTCGAATCTGATTCGGATGGTGTCTTTCATATTGTGAAAGCAAACGATCAGAAAATAGATGCTGAACAGGACCAGATCGTTCTCCAAGGGAGATATCAGTATTACAATGATATGCAGAAAGAATATCATGTCACCTATGGAATTGAATCGTTTCATCCTGATTTTGACTTTAATCGTTCAGTCAGAGACCGATCAATAATCACCATACAGCTTGCGCCATGGGGGCAAAAAAAGGTGACCGATATAGAAAACTGAAATAGCTTGAAAATAAAATCACAGAAACGTTGATGTATCGACATTTCTGTGATTTTTAATGTTATTTTTTAAGGCTGCAGTACATCCTTGATTCGAACTATAGCCCACTCTAAGTCTTTTTTAGAAATGACAAGCGGAGGGGCAAAGCGGATGACATTTTCATGTGTTTCTTTACATAATAGACCTTTCTCTTTTAATGCCTCGCAATATGGGCGAGCGCTTTCAGTAAGCTCGACACCAACAAATAACCCTTTACCACGTACTTCCTTTATGATTGGGTTATTAATTTTTCTAAGCTCATTGAGCATATGATTACCCATCTCAAGGGACCAATCAGCGAGCTTTTCTTCTTCCAGAACCTCTAATGATGCAATGGAAACAGCGCAAGCAAGTGGGTTCCCGCCAAAAGTAGAACCGTGTGAACCAGGATTAAACACGCTAAGAATGTCATTATTGGCAACGATACAGGAAATTGGGAAAACGCCGCCACCTAAGGCTTTTCCGAGAATTAAAATATCTGGAGAAACATGCTCCCAGTCGCAAGCAAATAGCTTTCCGCTTCGACCAAGTCCCGATTGAATTTCATCTGCAATATATAGGACATTATTTTCCTTGCACACGTTATAAGCTTCTTTTAGAAATCCATCAGGTGGAATAATAATCCCGGCTTCTCCTTGAATTGGTTCGAAAAGAAAACCAGCCGTATTCTCATTGATAGCATTCTTTAGAGCATCAATATCTCCGTACGGGATTAGTTTAATCCCTGGGAGCATTGGCCCGAAGCCGCGTTGGTATTCAAGTTCAGAAGATAAAGAAACCGCTGTCATTGTTCGACCATGAAAGTTGCCTTCGCAAGCGATGATTTCAGCTTTGTTATTTTCTACTCCTTTGACATCATACGCCCAGCGCCTTGCAGCTTTAATTGCTGTTTCCACTGCTTCGGCTCCAGTATTCATTGGAAGTGCCATATCTTTATTTGTCAGCTTGCAAATTTTTTCATACCACGGTCCTAATTGATCATTATGAAACGCCCTAGATGTTAGAGTGACATTGTCTGCCTGCTTTTTTAATGCTGCAATAATTTTAGGATGCCTGTGCCCCTGATTAACGGCTGAATAAGCGCTCAGCATATCCAAATAACGATTTCCTTCTGGATCCTCGAGCCAAACATTCTCTGCTTTTGAAATGACTACTGGAAGGGGATGATAGTTCTTCGCACCGAATTGTTGTGTCTGGTCGATAATCTCTTGACTTCTCATATTTTGACCCTCCATTATTGGAAAATTTAAACACCATGTTTAGTATAACAGCTTTAGAATTGAATTACTTCTCCTTAGAGCAAATAAATGAATTATTCTTAGTTCCATGATATGATACGAATAGAAATCGGTATATCAGCTCTAAACGATGTGTGCAAAAGGAAGATTTTTAACACCTTTTTGGACAACCTTAAATGCTGATATAAGGAGGTAGTATACTAATGACACATATGCACATTACAGGATGGGTATTAGGATTAATTTTGTTCATCGTTGCAATCGTAATGCAAAAACAAGGAAAAGCAAAACCAGCGAAAATCGTTCACATGATCTTACGTCTAGTTTATCTGTTTATTCTGTATACAGGTATTGTACTCGTGTTGGATTATTTCAGTGGCGGCTATCAAATGCCATATCCGGCTGAAGCTGCTACAAAGGGAGCTGCAGGAATCTGGCTTATTGCAGCAATGGAAATGATTCTTGTAAAGTTAGGCAAAGGAAAACCAACAAAAGGTGTTTGGATACAATTTTGGATTGCACTTCTCATTGTACTCGTACTTGGCTTTTTCCGTTTGCCAATGGGCTTTTATTTTTAATAGCGAAGGTAAAAGGCTGTCCATTTTGGGCAGTCTTTTTAAATGTATTTAACCCAATAATGTGAAGGCTTTTCAACAATCCAAGCAATGGGATTGACTATTTTTCTCCTTCCTTAATAATTAAGTAAAGAGATAGTTTACAGCTTGAAAAGCGATGGAGGATTATTTATGAAAAAAATAGCAGGGGTGTTTTTAGCAGTAGGTTTAATAGCTTTTATGACATTTGTTCCCAATGTTGCAGCTGAAAGAGAACGGGGACTAGAGGATGAAATTATATATAACATTTTGATTGATCGTTACAATAATGGCACACCGACTAATGATACTCAAGTAAATCTTGATGATCCTCAAGCATACCACGGAGGGGACCTTCAAGGAGTAATTGCAAAGCTCGATGACTTACAGGAAATTGGGGTTACAACAATCTCTTTATCCCCTTTGATGGAAAATAGTGACAATGGGTTCCATGGCTATTGGATTGAAGATTTTTATCAGGTGGAAGATCATATTGGAACAATGGAAGACTTACATACGTTGATTGAAGAAGCACATAATCGTGATATGAAAGTAGTTATAGAATTTGTTACGAATTATGTTGCTGCAAGTCATCCAATCGTCGATGATTCAGAAAAAGCAGATTGGTTTATTGACAATGAGTTGACAGAGCCGGCTTGGATGGAGAACACTGTTCGTTTAAATTTGGAGCATCCGGAGGTGGAAGCTTATTTACTAGACGTTGCTGCGTATTGGATGGAGGAAACAGCAATTGATGGCTTTAAGCTTCATGCAGTTGATCAAGCACCATTGACATTTTTGGAGAGCTTTACACAGTATATAAAAGAATTGAATCCTGAATTTTATCTGCTCGGTGATATCCTCGTTACGGATGCGGATAATGCTGAATTAATAAACGACACTGCATTGGATGCGGTAGGCAATATGCGCTTAAATGATGCAATGGTGGAGGTTTTTGCTGAACCAGACAATGCGGTGGAAAATATTTATGAAGTATGGCAAACAGCAAAAAATCAGCAGCCTTTATTGTATATGGATGATTTTAATTCAGAACGCTTTACACAGAAATTTTCTGAGAATGGAAGAAATACGCTAACAACGTGGTCATTGGCATTAACTTATATGTATACAACACCAGGAGTGCCAATGTTGCTTCAGGGAAGTGAACTTCCGATGTATGGCACAGAAGCAGAGGAATCCCAGCGTTTAGTACCATTTAATAGTGGAGAACCAGATTTAAAGGAATTCCATAATCGAATCTCAGCATTACGCAATGAGTTTCCAGTGCTGCGGTATGGTGATTTTGAAATCGTTGATTCTTCTGGTGCGCTAAGCGTCTTTAAACGAACCTATAATGATGAAACAATGTATATCGCAATTAACAATGGTAGTGAGTCAGCATATGTTGATGTTTCAGACATACCTTCAAATATGGAGTTAAGAGGATATCTCGGTGATAATCTAGTAAGAGAAAATGAAAATGGGGATTACCGAATTGGTTTAGCGCGGGAGAGTGCTGAAGTGTATACCGTTCAAACAGACGCAGGCTTTAATTGGTTATTTATCGGGTTTGTCGTCGGTGTGTTTGTTTTGTTTATTGGGGCAATTATATTCTTAAGTGCTAAACAAAAGAAGTCGAACATGTAATTGACATATGGACAAGGCTCTCCAAAAGGAACGTTCCTGGAGAGCTTTGTCGAATTTAGTTAGCCGTTTACAATTGTACCGCCATTAATGTGAATCATTTGGCCAGTAATATAGCTTGCATCTTCACTTGCTAAATAGACATACGCTGGTCCTAATTCTTGTGGCTGACCAGGTCGCTTCATTGGTGCATTTGCACCAAAATTACTTACTTTATCCTCCGTAAAGGATGCTGGGATTAAAGGTGTCCAAATGGGCCCTGGTGCAACCCCGTTCACTCGAATGCCTTTATCAACGAGGGAGCCGGAAAGCGATCTTGTAAAGGAAGTAATCGCTCCTTTTGTAGCAGAATAATCAATTAAATCTACATTTCCTTTATAAGCGGTAATCGAGGACGTATTAATTATGCTGCTACCTGATTTTAGGTTCGGTAATACAGCTTTTGTCAGATAAAACATACTGAAAATATTGGTTCGGAACGTTTTTTCCAGTTGTTCACTTGTAATGTCCATAATACTATTCTGTATGTGCTGTTCAGCAGCGTTATTAACGAGTATATCAATTTTACCGAATGTGTCTAATACCTCGGTAACAGCAGCCTCACAAAATGATTGATTCCCAATATCGCCGTTAATTAAAATACATTTCTGACCTTCATTTTCAATCAGTCTTTTTGTATCATTCGCATCTTCATGTTCATCCAAGTAAATAATTGCAACGGATGCACCTTCTCTTGCAAAGTGTACACTTACGGATCTACCGATTCCACTGTCACCGCCAGTAATAATGGCAACCTTATCCTTTAATTTATCACTGCCTTTGTATTCATTTCGAATATATGCTGGTTCTGGATTCATTTTTGCTTCAATTCCGGGCTGTTTGTGTTGTATTTGAGCCGGAGGGGTTTGTGTTCCGTTTTTTTGTTCCATTTCCATGATAAAAGTTCCTCCTTGAAAATTGCTTATTAACAATGTACCCGGATCGTGGAATTTCAATCATGGAAAATAGATTAGGAAGACTTGAGATTGGGAATTACAAACAATGGATACGGTTAAACTTTTTTCTCAATTGATATTTCATGTGCAGAAACAGCACCCTTTTCATGCAAACAATTATAAAACGCACGATATGTTTTAAAGTCAATTTCGCCATGGATATATTTTTTCTGGCAATAGTCTAATAAATTATCAATCGTTTGCGGGGCAAATTTGTGTTCCATCTCAAAGGCGTCCAATAATTCGTTCAGCATGGAAAACCTCCATCATAAGTTATTTATACATTCATATGTTGAAGGAGGCTCATTCATACTACTTTTTCAAGTTACTGCTGTTTGATGTCGCATGGGAAAGCTTCCATTACACGGTTATTCTCTACACTGTAAACACTATATTGATCGCAGGAAAAAGTATAGATTGTATTACCAATGGTAATAATCCGCCTTATTTAGACCTATTCAGGGTAATCTTGTTGTTCTTTAAGTTGATGTGTTTGGGAGTTAGTTCCCATTCTATATTTTAAACGTATCAATTTAAGGTAATAAAAAAAGCCTTTCCCATTTTACTGGAACAGACTTTAAGATTATCATTTGGTTGGTTTGTTTGAGAAGAATAACGCGATAGTTCCGGGTCCTGAATGCGAACCGATTGCAGAACCGACCATCTCAATCAGAATGTTTTCTTTTTCTACACCAAATTTTTCACTGATCATGGAAGCTAGCTTTTCAGCAGTTTCAAGGGCATCACCATGACTAATACCGATCGTTTGATTTTGAAAATCAGTTCCACGTTTTTCCATGAGTTCAAGCATTCTGCCAAGTACTTTTTTTGAGCCTCTAATTTTTTCAAGCGGGATTAATTTCCCGTCTTCAACATGGAGTAAAGGTTTGATTTTAAGTAATGTACCGACAAATGCTGCAGTTTTACTGACACGCCCACCGCGATATAGGTATTCTAAATCATCTACCGTAAAAATATGCTCCATATGTTCAGCTTGATAGGTAGCGGCTTCCATGATTTCTTCTAAGCTGGCACCATTTTGTGCAAGTTTTGCAGCGTGCAGGACAACGAGCCCATATCCAATTGAGGCGCATTTAGTATCGATAATGTGAATGGGCGCATCCGGGTATTCTTCCTTTACTTCCTGTTCCATCATTTTAGCAGTTTGATAAGTACCTGATAGAGCAGAAGAGAAAGCAATGTAAACCAGAGGCTTATTTGCTTTGGCATAAGTCGTGAAAACAGATTTAAATGTTTGTGGTGAGACCTGAGAAGTTTTCGGAGATTTCCCATCTCTCATTGCGTTATAGACACTTTTAGGTTCAATAGTTTTTCCGTCTTCGTATTCTTTTTCTTCTAAATGAACGGTTAATGATACCATTTCGATGTTAAATTCGTTATAATGTTTCAATGATAAATCACTTGCTGAGTCAGCGAGAATTTGTATCGTCATTTTTTCACCTACATTCTAAATTCTTTCTATGTCTAGTTTATAGCTATCTAGTGCTTTAGTCAAAGTATAATCCAGTAATAGTTAGAATTATCTACAATATTGAAGATGGTTGAAATTACTACTAAAGGTGTATGAAGTATATTAAAGAGGAGGTTGAAGTGCTACTATGTTTATGATGGAAGCAAAACGCATAATTGTTGTGATATTCGGTGCGTTATTAAATGCAATTTCGTTAAACTTTTTCTTAATTGGAGCAAATGTATATGCAAGTGGGTTTACCGGGGCAGCCCAGCTGCTATCAAGTGTGTTTAATGATTTTATCGGAATTGGTATCAGTACAGGGATCTTGCTTTTTGTACTAAATATTCCGGTTTTACTTTTAGGCTGGTATAAAGTTGGTAAAGGTTTTACGATTTACAGCATTATCTCTGTATTCTTCTCCACGCTTTTCTTAGAGGTTATTCCTGTAATCGAGCTTTCTGGTGATATTATATTGAACGCAGCATTTGGTGGGGTTATTGGTGGCGTTGGAGTAGGTATCACACTAAAAATCGGTGCTTCTACTGGAGGGATGGATATTGTAGCGATGATTTTATCGCGCTTGAAGGATAAGCCGATTGGTAATTACTTTTTAGTGATGAATGCCGTCATTATTTTGTTTGCTGGAATTTTATACGAACCTGAGAATGCGTTGTACACAATGGTTACGTTATATGTATCGACACGGGTAATTGATGCGATTCATACACGACATGAGAAAGTTACAGCATGGATTGTTACACTTAAAGCAGATGAATTACAGGAAGCAATTCATCGAAAAATGATTCGGGGTATAACAATTTTGCCTGCAAAGGGAGCTTACACGAAAGCAGACAAAAGTGTAATGTATCTTGTAATTACACGTTATGAGTTATATGACTTAGAAAAAATAATTAATGAGGTAGATCCAACTGCGTTTACAAATGTTGTGGAAACTGCAGGTGTGTTTGGTTCTTTCAGACGTGATTGATAGGAGAATGACAAATGAGATATTTCATGCTTATAATTATAGTTTTTTTGCTGGCGGCATGTGGAAATGAAAATCAAGCAGCAGAAAATAATAATTCAATCGTATTTCAAAATATTGATGTTGTATCAGATGCAAATGAATTTGTGTTAACCGGTGAAGTTGCTGCGACAGAAGGGGAATTTTTCTATGTTATCGAACAAGGGGACGAGCAAATTTCTGAAGAAAAACGAATTTCTATCGCACAGAAATCAGGTGATTGGGTGGAATTTGAAATTAAAGAAAAGCTATCTGAGGCTGTGATTGAAAGTAACAATCCACCAATTATGATGTTATATGGAAAAAATATGGACGATGAAATTGTAAACCCGAACTATATTCCAGTTGATATAAAAAAGGAATAAAATCGGTATCGTGAAATGTGTACTATTAAAGCAAGAGGTTGGTTAACCTCTTGCTTTATGTACTTAATATCCGTGTTTTTCAAAAATCTCTAGTACTTTTGGATTTAAAGTGTCCCACTCCACATCAAACTGTTTATTAACAGTGATGAAGTTTTGGTAGCCAAATACATTATCTACTTCTTCAAGTTCCATCAAATCATTTAAAATATCGTATTCGCTTGTATTGCCTGGCATAACGGAAACGCTATTTGTGCCTTCAAAAATTAACTTGTCCGTAGTAAATTTCATCGCATTAGGGTTAGGTGTAGCTTCTATGCGAACTCCCATAACAAAATCCCTCCTAAACATACTTACTTCTATAGTAGCAGAAATGTGTATAAAAAAAAAGAAAGACCCATGTGTGATGGTCGAATTCAAACAGTTTAAATGAATAGTGCAGAATAGAGCGCTTAAATAAAAAATCTCCCTGAACGACAGGGAGATTTTTCATTTAGCAAACCAGCTTCATTATTTTGCTTAATGAATTAGAGATTGCTTAAGAATTCATTACTGTAATTGATTGTGCTGTTTCAACTGCTGTTCAAGTTGTTGTAATTGATTGCGTTCCTCAGGTGTAGCCTCGGTGTAGGCTGCTTGCACTGCGTTTTGCGCAGCTTGCTTATCTTGGGAGTTAGCATTGCCTTGCATCATCATGTTTGAAACTGCGTCTTTAGCTTGCTGGAATAGGTTGTTTTGCACCTAAAACCCTCCTAGATTGTGGTTGTCTACTTCTTCATGCTTTCGTTCTTCGTCCGATAAAGTGGAACGATAGGTGAAAACCTCTGCATGTTTTTTGACAGAAGCGGCACCCTGATGAATGAAACGCTTCGATTTACTTCGTTTGCCCAAGACGAAAACCTCCTTGGATAATAACGAATTACTCGGAACAGATGCTAAAAGTAAAGCAAATCAAAAGTGAACGCATCATACGTTCACTAAGTAGTATGGACGATCGTCCATTTTATATAGCTGGTAAGTACTGGCGTATGAAGTAGTGTTCAAAAAGTTCAATTAAACTGTTTTAACTTTAATCTTTAAATACTCTTCTAGAAAAACACCAATTCCATCTTGTTCATTTGTTAAGGTCTGATATTTTGAAACGGACTTCAATTCATCAATTGCATTGCCCATTGCAACGCCGACACCTGCGTAATCAATCATCTCTAGATCATTATCCTCATCACCAAAGGCAATGATACGTTCTTTTGGAATACCGTAATAATCAGCAATTTTTTGTAACCCAACGGCTTTGTTTATCCCTTTTTTAATGATTTCAATGATATTCCAAGGTGCACCCCATCTACGGTGCTCAATAATCTCGGCATGATAATCATCCAGATGGTTACGCAATGACTCAATATGATCTTTTTTCGGGTAAATTAGGACAGAAGTTGGATCCTCTTCTAATTTATCTTTGATGTTTCCAATAATATAAGGTCGATCTTTTTGAGTTTGGTGGAAAATGTCAATGATCTCCTGGCTGTAATTATCAAGATAAACATCATCCATCACTTCAGCCAATATGTTATGAACCTCTAAATCATAGCAGGCATCAATTATGGTATGAGCAGTTTTGAGTGGCATTGGAGTATGCATAGCGAAATCCCATGTGCGATCTTGTGGGTGGTGGATTAATGCACCATTAAAATTAACCATGGGAGAGTTTAAGCCAAGTTCATTATAATAATGAATGCTTGCACGGTGTGGTCTACCAGTAGAAATCACAACGAGATGCCCTTCCTCCATGGCAGTTTGAATCGTTTGCTTCGTTCGAGCACTAATCTCTTGTTTATTCGTTAGAAGTGTACCATCAAGATCCAACGCAATTAAATGTTTTTTATTTTCCATAAAATTCACCTCGTATGTGATAGTGTATAGAGGAAAGCGAAATATGTAAAGTAATTTTTCCTTTACATTATTTGCAACAAGCTCAAGTTTACCCTTAAAATAGAACGTAGTATAAAGAGAAGGAGCGGAATAACATACATGATCGGAATCTATACAGAAACTATCCAAACGATACCATGCTTAGTCGTAGTAGACGCAGAAAAGAAAAACGAAGCATTACCAGTTATTACCTACTTTCACGGATTTACAAGTGCAAAAGAACATAATCTACCGTTAGCATATTTGTTAGCTGAAAAGGGCTTTAGAGTAGTTTTACCTGACAGCATGTATCATGGTGAAAGAGAGCCAGATATACCAAAATTAAAAAAACAGGTTTCTTTTTGGAACATCGTTATGCAAAATGTAAAAGAATTAGCCACTATTAAATCATTTTTCGAATCGAAAGGGTTGATTTTGGAAGACCGTTTTGGAGTGGCCGGAACAAGTATGGGAGGAATTACGACATCTGCCGCATTGTCACAGTATTCATGGATTAAAGTGGCAGCAATTTTAATGGGCTCTCCGAAAATTACAACTTATGCAAAGACATTGGTTGAGAGCTTTAAAAAAGTAGGGGACCTGCCGGTAACAGAGGAAATGATTGAGAGTCTCTATGAGCAATTAGAGAATTATGATTTATCAAAGCAACCAGAGAAATTAAATGACCGTCCGTTATTATTTTGGCATGGAGAAAGTGATTCAGTTGTTCCGTTTGATCATTCCTATACATTTTATGATGAAGTTCAAATGGTCTATCGAAATAAAGAGAACATTAAATTCATTAAAGAACCAAACCAAAATCATAAAGTAAGTCGATCAGCTATATTGGAAACAGTAAAATGGTTTGATAAACATTTATAATGATGATAGTGGCAGGAGGAATAGGTTAAAATCATTTAATAAAACCTGAATTTATGTTTAAATAGAAATAGATGAAGGATGGGAGGTAGAAGAGATGGATGAAGCGTTAAAAGAGAATTTACTTGGCGCATTAGAAAATGTAATCGACCCTGAGTTAGGCATTGACATTGTTAATTTAGGATTAATATATGATGTTGATTTAGATGAAGATGGGGTTTGTAACGTTACAATGACCTTAACGTCAATGGGATGTCCACTGGCTGCGCATATTGAAACAGATATTAAGCATGCACTTGCAGATATTCCAGAAGCGAAAGAAATAAAAGTAAATGTTGTATGGGATCCACCATGGGGTAAAGATAAAATGTCACGTTATGCTAAAATTGCCCTGGGAATTCCGGATTGATCTTAAATAATAAGAAAAAGCAGCCCGAAATGTAATGGAGCTGCTTTTTTAATTGCTTCGGAAACTATAAAATTTGAATGCAGTGGATAACTTAGTT
The DNA here is from genome assembly GCF_037983385.1 of Oceanobacillus sp. FSL K6-0127. NCBI lineage: Bacteria > Bacillati > Bacillota > Bacilli > Caryophanales > Bacillaceae > Oceanobacillus > Oceanobacillus sp. FSL K6-0127. The sequence continues at coordinate 2,002,739 of NZ_CP150287.1, forward strand.
GCCGGAACAGCCACGTCCAGCTCCAGCGCCCAACGACTAGCGAGACTTCCCTCACCTCCGTACGATAAGTCAACATCGGCTTCCTACGGTCGCCGTGTTTCCTTTATCTCCTGCGGCTCAGTCCAGTCCGTACGTCGCTAAACGGGCGCTTGCGCTTTTGTTCTTGCTTCGTGAAACTATACTAATTGAAAGTTGTGTGGATTACGTTGAGCCTTATTTACGAAGCGAGTCTCCTCGCATTACCAAACCAGGGCTTTTCTATAAGAAAAATATAACCAATAACCCTACGACAACACAGTAATAAGAGAAATATTTTAAATTTCCTTTAGCCATGATATTCATAAACCATTTTAATGCAAAGTAGGTTGCAATAAATGCCGTGATAAAGGCAATAATATTTGGAATGAGCATGGATTGAAATTCCGGACTGCTCACTAATTTAGGAACTTCAATTATGGTTGTTCCTAAGCTGACCGGGATATACAGCAGGAATGAAAAGCGAAGTGCGGTTTCTTGTCTCATTCCAACGAGCATCGATGCAACAATCGTTGATCCCGAACGACTAATCCCTGGTGTCACTGCAACTGCTTGCGTAAGTCCGACAATTAATGCATCCTTCAATGTTAGGTCGCGGTCGTTTTTTCTTCCCCTTAGATTACGAATCATCCATACAGCAGCTGCTGTAATTAAGAGTGTAACCCCAACTACATTTGTTCCGCTTAATGCTTCCCCAATTGCATCGCCAAACAACAAGCCAATAATACCAACTGGGATTGTTGCGACAATAAGATAAATGATAAATTGAAAGTCGCTTTTTGCCTCTGGATCCTGCTTTATTAAGTAAATAATGCCGTTTTTAATTAAACGAATAATATCGTTCCAATAAATGATGAAAACCGCTAAAAGTGAAGCGAAGTTCACAAATATCTCGAAGGATAACCCACTCGCTTCGATACCAAATAGTTCTCGGAAAATAATAAGATGTCCACTCGATGAAATTGGGATTGGTTCTGTAACACCTTGTACGAGTCCTAAAATAAAATACTGGATGATTGTCCATAATTCTGATACAAATTCCATTGTTTTCTCTCCTTATTATAGCCATTCATTTTCACCTGCAAACAAGTCACCAGATACTGCGCCTATGAATAGGCTGATGGTGAGAAGGAGGTTACGAAAATGAAAAGTGATACTAAACATATGTATGATTTATGTAAAAGCCATATGCATTCGTATGTGCTTGCACAAACAACGGATGGCTCAAGTTTTGATGCAATTATAACTGGTTTGGATGATGAATACGTATATTTTGCTATGCCAGTAGACCCAAATCAACAAGGCTACCAAGAACATGAAGATAGTAGAGGATTTGGCTTTGGTTTTCCTGGATACGGGTATCCAGGGTTTGGTTATGGATTTGGGCGACCACCGCGTAGATTTCAACGGTTAATTTTGCCACTGGCAGCACTCGCAGCCATAAGTATCCTACCTTGGTATTAAAAATGAAAACCCTTGCCGTCATTGCTAAAGGCAAGGGTTATTTCTGCATTTAATTACTTTTCTCTTTTAGTACGCCATCACCTAAAATGAAAGCAGCTACTACAAAAACAGCTGAAAGAATTAATGCTTCTGATAGGACGAAAGGTTCTCCACCCATACTAGTTAACACATAGGATACAGCAGCACTGATCAAAACAGCCCAAACAATCGTCATTATGTAACGCATAACTCCCACCCCACTTCTTATTCTATAAAAGGTTATAACAAAAAGAAGCACTTGAAACAACCTATTGTAAAAAAGTTTAGATCAATTTATTATTCGAACGATATTCATCTTTATATCCTCATATAGTTTATCAAATACAAACAAAAATGAAAAGGCTTGTCATGAAAATAAAATATTTAAAGTGCCTCTTCAAATAGGAGGATGAAAGCAAGCCAACGAGCTACCACAGGATGTGGTGACTTTGACGTTCGACATAGGACGTGTCGGTTTTTAGTCGAAGGTCTTTGTTCTCGATGTGTCATTTTCACCGGACTTTTTGAACATCCTCTTAAATGTAACGCAAAATATCCTTGATAAGGGAAGTGTTTACGAATGTCTATCTTGGTAATGGATTGCAATGATTGGAGAACCTATCATATTGTTGAAATGCTCTTAGAAAATGATTACAAAGTGGATGCTTTTTTAACTACAAATACCGAAGAAGATTTAAGTATGTTTTTTGTACGAAATAGTTCGTTTTCTATCGTTACAGAAGACGTTCAAAAAAAGTATGCTGTTGGCATCTTTTTAGGAGATATAGAAAGTGATATGCGTCATGAATTCGATCAATTAATTGTAATTAATCCAGCTAAGAACTCATTTCAATCCGACACACATACAAAATGTACTGTCATTCACACTCCGATTCTTTTTGGAGAGTGGATGCCAATGAAGGAAGAAGGGATATATAATGAAGACACATTCATACCTTTTGAATCCGAAACATTTGAGAAAAGTGCACTTTATATAGGCGATTTTACCAAGGCGCTCCTTCAGTGGCTACAAGTTTCCGATTTACCACCGATCCTATATGTGAATAATAAAAATGATGGAAAAAAGGGAGACTCGAAACTTGAAAAAAACGTCTTCATCCGTGACAATATACCTAAGCGAGAGAAGGTGAAATCTGTAATCGAGCATTATCGTTCCAAAAGGAATTTCAAGATTTGATATCAAAATGTAACATTGGATTCATTTACCGAAAAAAATGTAGCAGGTACAATGGAAGAAGCTTTGAAAATGTGGCAGAATGGAGGCCGGACCTTGAGGAATATCAAAATCATTCTATTATTCGTAGCAAGTGCATCAATTCTTTCAGGCTGCTCATACTTTAATACAGGTCAAATTCAAAATGTTGGTTTGCTGGTTGATACTGCCATCGATGAGAATGCATGGAGTGCTAAGGGCTATAAAGGACTTTCGCTAATCGAAGAGCGCTTCGATGTCCAAGTGTATTATAAAGAAAATATAACGACCGAAGAGGAAATTAACGAAGCCATTGATGAATTTGTACAAGATGGAGTGAACCTGATTTTTGGTCACAGTAACATGTATGGTGACTATTTTATAGATATCGCAGAGCTATATCCGGATGTCCATTTTGTATACGTTAACGGTGGTGAGAGCAGTGAAAATGTTACGAGCTTAAATTTTAATTCACATGCGATGGGTTTTTTTGCTGGAATGGTAGCAGGTGAGATGACGACTACAAATGAAATAGGTGTCATTGCTGCTTTTTCTTGGCAATCAGAAGCAGAGGGGTTCTATGAGGGGGTAAAATACCAAAATCCAAATGCTCATATCCGCGTAAATTATACAAACAGCTGGACGAATACCGATATAGCTACAGGCATTTATAAGACAATGCAGCAAAATGGTGTGGATATTGTGTATCCGATTGGAGATTCTTATAGTGAAGAGGTTATCCGAAAAGCCGCTGAAGATCAAAACTATGCGATTGGTTATATTACAGACCAGCTTTCCATAGCTCCTAACACAGTTCTAACAAGTACAATCCAACATGTTGACGAGCTCTATGAAAAAACAGCCGAGCAATTTAATGAAGGTAAGCTTGCAGGAGAGTTGATTACATTAGATTTTAACGACGAGTTTATTACTTTAGGTGAATTCAATGAAGCAATTCCAGAAGCTTTTCAGGAAGAATTACATGACCTCATTAAAGAATATAAAGAGACAGGACTACTTCCGAATGAACACTAATTAAACAGCGAAATATCCATTTTTTCTTGCTAAAAAGTGTATTTTACATTAAAATTAGTACCAAGTCATAATAATTGATATTAAAGTACAACCAATTAAACATGAATATATAAGGGAGCTGTCAATATGAACGTAGGTATATTGGGCACAGGTCATTATCTTCCAACTAGAGTAGTTACAAATAAAGATTTGGAAAAAATAGTTGATACAAATGATGAATGGATCCGAACACGAACTGGGATTGAGGAAAGAAGGTTAGCCGAGGACGATATCGATACATCGGATATGGCATACCATGCAGCACTTGGTGCACTTGAAGAAGCTGCAATCGATGCAGCTGATATTGACTTAATTTTAGTTGCAACTGTAACTGCAGATACGCCATTTCCATCTGTGGCATGTATGGTGCAGGAACGTCTAGGTGCGATGAATGCAGCTGCGATGGATATTGGTGCTGCATGTGCTGGTTTTATGTATGGATTAATTACAGCTAAACAATTTATCGAAACAAAAGCTTATAAAAATGTACTTGTCATTGGTGCAGATAAGCTATCTAAAATCATCAATTGGGAAGACCGCTCTACCTGTGTATTGCTTGGAGATGGAGCTGGGGCAGCGGTTGTTGGTGAAGTAACAGAAGGAAAAGGGATCCTATCTTTTGAATTAGGAGCTAATGGATCTGGTGGTAAAGATTTATATCAGAACGAAAATGATCAACTCGTTATGAACGGTCGTGAAGTATTTAAATTTGCAGTAAGACAAATGCCAGAGTCTACAGTTAACGTAATTAAACAATTGGGTTATAGTAAAGAGGATGTTGATTATTTGGTGCCGCATCAGGCGAATATTCGAATTATGGATGCTGCTCGTGAGCGTTTAGGAATTTCATCTGATAAAATGGCAGCGACAATTAGAAAGTACGGAAATAATTCCGCAGCATCGATACCTATGGCTTTATCGGAATCAGTAAAAGAAGGTAAAATAAAAGATAATGATTTAATTGTATTAGTTGGCTTTGGTGGCGGGCTAACTTGGGGCGCGGTTGCAATGCGTTGGGGCAAATAAGCCGTTAATTTAGTGAAAGGTGGAAAAGATAATGAAAGAAAACAGAGTAGTAGTTACTGGATTAGGGGCAGTAACACCTCTAGGTAATAATGTGGAAACGATGTGGGAAAACATCTTAGCGGGTAAATCAGGGGTTGATTTTGTAACGAAGGTTAATAAAGACCATTATCCTGCTAAGGTTGCCGCAGAAGTAAAGGACTTTGAGCCTACGGAATATATGGATAAAAAAGATGTACGTAAAATGGATCCATTCACACAGTATGCAGTTGCTGCAGCGAAAATGGCTGTTGAAGATGCAAAGCTTACGATAGATGATAGCAATGCACATCGAGTAGGCGTATGGATTGGCTCAGGAATCGGTGGTATGAAAACCTGGGAGGATCAGCATACAAAACTATTAGAAAAAGGTCCGAAAAGGGTTAGTCCATTTTTTGTCCCAATGATGATTCCGGATATGGCTGCTGGTCAAGTATCCATTCAATTAGGTGCAAAAGGTATCAACTCTTGTTCTGTTACAGCTTGTGCGTCAGGTGCCAATTCAATTGGTGATGCATTCAAAGCGGTTCAGCGTGGAGATGTTGACTATATTATTGCCGGCGGTACAGAGGCGCCAATCTCTGATATGGCCTTTGCTGGTTTCTCTTCAGCGAAAGCTTTATCTACAAATGAAGATCCAAGTACAGCTAGCCGCCCATTTGATAAAAACCGAGATGGTTTTGTTATGGGTGAAGGTGCCGGGATTTTAATTTTAGAATCATTGGATTCGGCAATTGAGCGTGGTGCAAAAATCTATGGAGAAATCGTCGGATATGGTGCTACAGGTGATGCTTACCATATTACAGCTCCAGCAGAAAATGGTGAAGGTGCAGCTCGTGCGATGCAGCTTGCGCTTAAGGATGCTGACATTGCTCCGGAAGAAGTAGATTACATTAATGCCCACGGGACAAGCACGAATTTAAATGATAAATACGAAACAGCTGCAATTAAGTCCGTTTTTGGTGATTATGCAAATAAGCTTGCTATTTCCTCGACGAAATCCATGACAGGACATTTACTTGGTGCAGCAGGTGGGGTAGAGGCTGTTATTTCGATTAAATCAATTCAAGATAGTATCGTCCCTGCGACAATTAATTATGAGACTCCAGACCCAGATTGTGATTTGGATTATGTCCCGAATGAAGCGAGACAACAGAATGTAGATGTTGTTGTAAGTAATTCACTTGGATTTGGTGGACATAATGTTGCGCTTGTATTTAAAAAGTATAAATAATTAACTATGAAAAGCTAAGAAGCTGGTAGCAATGGAACATTGCTAACCGGCTTTTTTGATGTTTTAAAAAGTTCATCTATTGACTTTAACTGAGTGCAGATTTAAGGGGGAATCCTGATGTCCAAAAGAATTGGCTGTGATTCAAGAATAAATTCTGATATTCACAAATGCCGCGCCAGTAAGTAAATTCTGGATTCAAATAGATACCTAACTTGGCAGGAGTTAAATTTTTTTTTGCTCGTTAATAACGTTAGATAAAATGACATGTTTTGAGTTAGCTAGCATAAAATGTACTAATAAAAACGGACAAGCTTAGGTGGGATATCATGGGATATATTTTTATCTTTCTCATTGGATTTGGACTAGCTGTTACTGGTGGCGTTACCATTATTGCATATATGAATTTTCTTCCAGCTGGTTTATCATGGTCGGATTACTTTATTTTTATTAGTAGCAGGATTGAATGCTATTTTCTATTAATTGGACTTGCTATCATGGCATTTGTGCTTTATCGTTATCCAAATTAATTTTAATGGAACTTCTCGAATATTTTTCACCGTGATGGTCATAATGTATTCTAAATCGGAATATGAAAAGTGAGGGTTGTTCTATGTTATATTTGCACGATGTATGGGTGAATTGGTTTGAAGGAGAAGAGAATGGCTACAGTGTCTGCCATTTCCATGAGTGGCGTAAGGAGGACGCAATTGAGCTGTTGGACCAAGTGCCGTTGTTATACATAACAGAAACACTATATAACTACATTGAAAATGATATGCATGATCTACCGAAAGCTTTGCTTGATTCGATCTACAAAAGAGCATATACACGCAAGGGACAAAAAAGATCGGTTGTGGAGTATGCATGTATCGTTACAGACGGTAATGATATACTTGCTTTTGATACGATTGGCTATTCGATACCTATTCGTAAAAGTAGATTAATACCGCGACAAGAACAGCTAGTATTTGATATGATTGCCAATACGAAAGCACAATCTTTTAAATTCGTTGAAAGTGATTACCAAAAAGAATACCATATGCTTTCCATGTCGCCTGAGCTGATCTTTGGACTGACAAGAAAAGAAAGACAACTCAAACAATTGCTCATGATTGGCTTGGATCAGTTGAAGACAACAAATAACCGCGAAGAATTGCGGTACTGGCTAACTGAATGGGATCCCAAGCAATATCCTGCGATTCGCTATATGGATGAGGATACGGTTTGGGAAACGTTGTATAATGGTGTGAAAGAGGGCTGGAGCCCAACCCATGAAGAACTTTGCATGAAATTGATTCGCGGACAGCCTTTTTTAGAGAAAATGTGGGAAGCTGAGATTGGGCCAGAACATGATACATCCAATCAAAAATAGATTTCAGTATATGCCATCGAATGAGCTAAAAGCAATGCGCTAAGCAGAAAAATCTGCCTAGCGCATTTTAAATGATTATTTTTTAACTCTTCCAAGTCCCATAGCTTTCTTTGCTTTGGCAACCGTTTTATTTGCTGTAAATGATGCCTTCTCTGCACCTTGATCTAAAATCTCATCAAGCTTTTTGGAATCAATTAATGCTGCATATCGATCCTGAATTGGTTTCAAAACACTAATTACGGCATCTGCAACGCCTTGTTTGAAATCCCCATAGCCTTTGCCTTCATATTTTGCTTCAAGTGCTTCAATGGATTCACCTGTGCAACTTGAATAGATCGTAAGTAAGTTAGAAACGCCAGGCTTGTTTTCTTTATCGAATTTCACAATACCTTCCGAATCCGTTACAGCGCTCTTAATCTTCTTCTCGATTTTCTTTGGTTCGTCAAGCATGGAAATGTAGCCTTTTTCATTTGTATCGGATTTACTCATTTTCTTCGTAGGATCCTGTAAGGACATAATCCGCGCTCCGACCTTCGGAATACGAATTTCTGGAATTGTAAAAATCTCATTAAAGCGATTATTGAAACGTTGTGCTAAATTTCGTGTTAATTCTAGATGCTGCTTTTGATCATCTCCAACAGGTACAACGTTCGTATTATAAAGGAGAATATCTGCTGCCATTAGTGACGGATACGTTAGTAGTGCAGAAGAAACTGCATCTTTCCCTTCTGATTTATCTTTATACTGAGTCATACGCTCTAGTTCACCAACATAGCTGATAGACTGCAACATCCATCCTAGCTGTGTATGGGCAGGAACCTCGGATTGAATGAACAAGGTTGCTTTTTCAGGATCAATACCTGATGCAAGATATAAAGCTGCAAGCGAACGAATATTTTGTCTTAATTTTAATCGCTCCTGAGGTACGGTAATTGCGTGTTCGTCTACAATGCAGAAGAAACACTCGTAATCATTTTGTAATTCAACAAACTGCTGGATTGCTCCAAGATAATTTCCAAGAGTTAATGTACCACTTGGCTGAATTCCAGAAAAAATTTTTTCCATGTCTTATCACTCCATCTTATCATTTTAAAGCATTAAAAAAGCATTAAAAAAAGCCCATTCTCCCTATAGAAAAGGGACGAATGAACCGCGGTGCCACCCTAATTATCTTAACTTTGTAAGATCACTTTAATTGTTATCAGCTCTAAAGTCCAATTCCAATTTACCTTGATGCTTGTTTCCACCAACCACAAGCTCTCTCAAATTCAGAGGATAAATTGTACTATATCTTTATCAACGCTAAATATATTAATTTTTAACTATTATATATATCCTTTTATTGAAATGCAAGGGGAAAGTTTATTAGGCGGGCTTTTAGTTCTTGATGAGTAACCGAACGCCGCAAAAAGCCAAAGTTTCGGTCACTCATAGAGCGGATGAAAGCCCGAACGCCGCAAAAAGCCAATGCTTCGGTCACTCATAGAGCGGATGAAAGCCCGAACGTCGCAAAAAGCCAAAGTTTCGGTCCCTCATAGAGCGGGTGAAAGCCCCGAATGCCACAAAAACCATTCTTTGGTAAATTATCAATAAAATAAAAAAGTTATAGGCAAGAATTAAAAAACCCCTCACCAAGACAGATGAAAGGCTGGATTTATGCTCCTAACGATTTTTTTTATTTGTAGTATGTCCATTGCTGTGACCCTACAGCAGTTAAGTTGCTTGATAGAATTCTTCTTATTGATTTTTTTGAATTCACTACTTGGCACCAATCGTGAATATTATTGGTAGTAATCTTTTCATTTGGGAATAGAATCTCAAATTCTTTAACGATTCTTAATACCGAACTGGTTAGAGATTCCTTATATCCGCATTCTTGGCAAACGCATTCTCTTTGTTTGACTGAAACAGAAAACGAATGGCATTTAAAACAAATAATTCCTTTTCGCAATTGACCATATTCATAAGATGGCAACTGGTTATAAGGAGACTCAGATAGATGTAATGATAGTAATCGATCTGCAAGTTTTCGATGTTTCTCCATTAATTTAGAAGGCATTTCATTTATACTTCTCATGTGTTGTTTTATTTGGGTTGGGAAAATAAAGGGTTTATCTAGAGGTGCTTGGTACAAGGTGAAGCTGGGGTTTATAAAGACTACTGAGGCATCGATTTGCGGGTTAAACCCAGTAGGAAGAAGTAACTGTCGTAGTATAGAATTTCTCCTTCATAACCCCTGTGTAAATTTAAATAGTATTGTTTTTCCTTGTTTGTTAATTTCTTTCGTTTGTTTAATAACTCGAGAATTCTTAATGCAGTCGGCTTCGAACGCAATTTGTAGGGCATTGTAACATCCTTTCTATTATAAATATTAAACTAAGTCAATTATACTGTAATATTTGATTTTGAAATAGAGAACTGAACGACTTTTTATCGCAAACCTTCGAAAAAAATATTCAAACAAAAAACGGTTTTATTTTTGTACTGGCGGGTAATTATACTTTAAGTTAATTGAGGTGAAAAGTATTTAAAACAAATAAGGAATATCCATTTAAATGAACGAACTTTTCATTTATACTTAACTTATTAACTTTAATAGGAGATTGATTCAACATGAGGAAAAGAAGGCGTAGTAAGATTATGGCATTCATTGGAATTCTTTTACTTAGTATTTCAATTCCAACGTTCGTAGCAGGTGAGGAAGCGGTGCAGGCGTCCTTGCATCAAGAGAGGCAGACAAACATAGAATTAATGGACATATTACAAAATGTGAAGCGTTTTACATATGACTCAGGGTTTCACTTTGAATATCCTGATGCTGTCAGAGGAATCTATGTAACTGGAAATTCCGTCGGGTCTAGCAATTTTGAAAACCTTGTAGAGCTGGTAGACACAACTGATCTGAATGCAATGGTTATCGACATTAAAGAAGATCATGGGCATTTAACGTTTAAGCCGGAAGAAGGATCTCCATATGAAGACATTGCAACCAATTATATTTCAGATCCTGAAGGGTTAATGGAACTTTTAGAGGAAAAGCAAATTTATCCGATTGCTAGGGTAGTTGTATTTAAGGATTCACTGCTTGCTAAGAAGCGTCCTGACTTATCATTTACACAAAACGGAGAAGTATGGGTAAACAATAAAGGGGAAGCTTTTGTCAGCCCTTTTGAAAAAGAGGTATGGGAATATAATGTCGAAATCGCCAAAATGGCAGCGGAAATGGGATTCCAGGAAATTCAATTTGATTATGTCCGCTTCCCGGAAGGTTTTGAAACGAAGGATGAAGAATTAGAATATACGCTCGGTGACTATAAGGATATGGACTTAAACAATATTAAAAAACGAGTTGAGGCAGTATCGGATTTTGTTGCATATGCAAGAGAAGAGTTATCGAATTATGATGTAGATGTGTCTGTTGATATTTTTGGTTATGCAGCAACGATTGAAGAAACACCTGGTATTGGTCAAAACTTCTCGAAAATTTCGGAGAACGTTGATGTCATTTCTTCCATGATTTATCCAAGTCATTGGACATCGTATTTTGGGATTGAAAATCCTGATGAAGAGCCATATAAACTTGTTTCAGAATATGCGAAGGTTGAAAATGCGGTATTAGGTGAGCTTGAGACACCGCCAGTATCCAGACCTTGGCTTCAAGATTTTGAAGCGCCGTGGCTTTACAGTGGACCTACGAAGCAGTATGGTAAAGCAGAAATAGAAGCGCAAATTAAGGCGCTGTATGAAAACGGGATTGATGAGTTCCTGCTATGGAATTCAGGTAATGTATATACAGAAAATGTTGATTATATGATTGGAAAATAATAACAGGAGGCTGTCTGTAAGGCAGTCTCTTGTTTTCTTTTCAGACCTTATTTAACAAATGCAACGTTTTTCGTTATACTAAGTGGGACTACGAAAAAAGGAGTAGATCCATGAATTGGTATGAAAAGCTTAATGAGTATTTTCCGATCGAAGAAATGAAATCAAAAAAGCATATGGAAATCCTGTTAGATGAAAAAGGGGATGTATACTATAAGGATGAAAGTCCGAAGCATGTACTGATGTATGCTGAATTTGAGACATTCCTTTTTATTGATTACCTATGGGTTTCGACACAGACGAGAGGACAAGGAATTGGTCACCAATTAATCGAGAATTTAAAGGCAAAGAACAAACCAATTATATTAGAAGTTGAGCCGATTGATTATGATGATTCGGATTCCGAAAAAAGGTTGCGTTTTTATAACAGGGAAGGATTTACCCATGCGCAATCAATCGGATATAATCGTAGGTCATTAGCTACAAATGAAGAAACACAGCTGGAAATATTATATTGGTCGCCAGATGACGATGCCGAAGCGATCATCTTTGAACAAATGAAAAAAATGTATAATGACATCCATACGTATAAGGATAAAGAAATATATGGAAAAGCATATCAACCTGTTGATGAGGTATTGAGTTATAATGAGAAGCGCGATTCAGAGGATATTTTAGAAGGAATAAAAAAGCCCGAAAAAGCATAATTGTTAGGTTTATTTCATTAAGTGGGGAAAGTGTTGACTGCAATTACGATAAGTAAAGAATGCGATGAAAGCTATGTTAGGCTTTCGTCGCATTCTTTTTTCTATAGGTCACGAACTTTGCTTAGATGCTGTTTCAAAGGGTATGTTTTGATTCAATCGATCGGCTAAGCCGAAGCTTCTTGTTGGAATTTCTGTGTTTTCATCTAATAGGTTATCTTTAAAATAATAAGCATTTGAACCATGTTCTGTAAAGTCGAGGCCAGCAATTTCCTCATCTCTTGAAACGCGAATCGGAGAAAATTTATTTAGCATATAGGTAAAACCACCAACTGATAAAGCAACCCAGCTAATTACGGCAACAACTCCTATAGCTTGAATACCGAGCTGTGAAAATCCATTCCCGTAGAATAAACCGGTTGAGGTGGAAAACAGCCCGATTGCCAAAGTTCCCCAAATACCGCAGATTCCATGTACTGCAATCGCACCAACTGGATCATCTACCCTAAGTTTGGTATCCAAGAAACGGATACCTTCCACTAGCAAGATTCCTGAAATGAATCCAACAATAAGAGCCCCACCAAGTGTGATTTCTGCAGCACCTGCTGTAATTCCGACGAGCCCACCTAAAACACCATTCATAGAAAGCGAAGCATCTACTTTTTTGAACCGAAGCTTTGTATAAAGAGCCGAAGCGCATAAAGAGGCAGAAGTAGACAATAAGGTTGTGCCGATAACCATTGGGACTAATGCTGGGTCAGCAGCTAATGTACTGCCGCCATTGAAGCCGAACCAGCCCAGCCAAAGTATAAATACACCAAGTGCGCCTAATGGTATATTATGACCCTGTATGACGTTAACTTTATTCCCTTTATATTTTCCGATACGTGGTCCCAGGATAAGCACAACCATAAATGCAGCAACTGCACCAGTTAAGTGAACGACCGTTGATCCCGCAAAATCACTAAAACCTAAGGCGGATATCCACCCATCTCCTTGCCAAATCCAGTGACCAACCACTGGGTAAATAAATGCGGTTATAGCTACAACAATAAATACATAGCTGCCAAGCTTGATTCGTTCAGCAACTGCCCCTGACATAATTGTTGCGCACGTTGCCACAAACATTGCTTGGAAAACAAAAAATCCAATGTCTTCCACACCACTGAGCATAAAGCCGTCGATTCCGATGAATGAACCACCAGAAGTGCCAAACATAATTCCGTATCCGACAATGAAGAATAATATTGCAGCAATGCTGATTGTCAGAAAATTTTTCATTAAGATGTTCAACGTATTTTTAGAGCGTGTAAAACCAGATTCAACCATTGCAAAACCGGCATGCATAAAAAATACTAGAACGGCTCCAAACATAAGCCACACCAGATTAACGGATAATTCTAGTGATTCAACTGTAGGGGATGCGGCATAAACTGGTGATGCAGTAAAAGATATCAATAAAAATAAAAGTAAACTTTTCTTAAACATATCATTTCCTCCCAGAATTTTAATGAATATACAAAGAAAGATTTATCTCTAAAATTTAAAGTAGCTAAAAGGATATGAAGAAGAGTAGATGCTGTCACATCCTTTTTAAAGAATGAATGTTGTTATCATGGTGTGAAGTTATTTTTGTGATCTAAAGATTACATGGAGAAGGTTACAAGATCATAACCTTATTTAAAAAATGAGAAAATACGAATCTTTAACTGTTAGGACAGATGCATTCCGAAATAAAACTAATATAGATAATTGGTATATCCAGTTTTACGGAACAGCGGTGAAAGAAATGTATCAGTGTATTCGAGTTAGTTATTGTCACATAACTGCTTCTACACCTCGTTCGCCTGTGCGAATTCGAATTGTTTCCTCGATTGAAGAAACGAATATCTTACCATCTCCGATATTCCCTGTGTTGCAGCTTTCAAGAATAATATCAATGATTTGTTCTAATTGATTTTCTTCCACGACCATTTCAACTTTGAGTTTCGATAATAATTGTATTTGGAATTCTGTTGATCTGTAGACACCAGTTTGCCCTCGTTGCTTGCCAGTTCCAGCAACTTCAGTCACTGTAAGACCATTGATTCCGATTTGTGAAAGGTTATATCGAAGGGTTTGAAATGTTTCTGGTCTAATAATGGACTCAATCTTTTTCATTGTTCCTCTTCCTTTCATTATATGTTAGGTTTCCTAACATTATTAGTTATGTTAATTATCATAATTGTAAATTTTAATCATTGCAAGTGTTTTTTTTATATATTTTTAGAAAATTTCGAAGTAAACGTTTGCAATTTGAAGGGAAATCTTTTTACTTAATAGGTTTAATTGAAATTGAGAATGGGTACATTACATAATGAGTTAAGATATTATCTAAAAATATTGTAAAACTTCCTGTTAAATCTAGAATATCCCCTACCTTTTGGTTGACAAATGTAGTATACTTATACATATGGGTAGTTTAAACTTATTTTAATTTAATAAGTTTACCGATGTTTATGATAATGATCTAACATACTTAAAAATGAGGAGTGAAGTTTCATGGTAACACTTTATACCTCGCCAAGTTGTACTTCTTGCAGAAAGGCAAAAGCATGGCTAGAAGAACACAACATACCGTTTACAGAACGTAATATTTTCTCTGAGCCGTTAACACTTGATGAGATTAAAGAAATATTACGTATGACTGAAGATGGAACGGATGAGATAATTTCGACGCGTTCGAAGGTTTTTCAAAAGTTGGATGTAAATATCGAACAACTTCCAATGAAGGATCTATTTAGTCTAATTCAAAAAAATCCTGGATTATTGAGAAGACCAATTATTCTGGACGAAAAGCGCCTGCAAGTAGGTTATAACGAAGATGAGATTCGCAGATTCTTACCGAGAACTGTACGTACGTTTCAATTGCGCGAAGCTCAGAGGATGGTTAACTAACTGTTTTTTCATAAATAAAATAAAAAACGCAGACTCCGTTATGGAGCTGCGTTTTTCTACTTATAAGTATGTATTCAAAAAGGGGATGAATAGGACTGAAGTCTGCTGAATTCGCAACGTCCTGTGCAGGCGCGGACACCAGCACGCTCCTGTGCGTCGAAGTTCGAGGCGAAGTAGCTCCCCGTACCGGGCTTACACAGAATGTGCTGACTTCTGCTTTCGACATAGGACGTGTCAGTTTTTAGTCGAAGGTCCTCTTTTCTCGATGTGTATTTTCACAGGAATTTTTGAACAACCTCTATAAGAATATCTTGTTGAGGTAGCATCAACGTAAGGAGTGAGTGCCGTGGAAAGATTAATATTATTTGATGGTGAATGCAATTTTTGTGACCGAGGTGTACAATTTATCATCACTAGGGATCCTAAAGGTCGTTTTAAATTTGCTTCGTTACAAAGTGATATTAGCAAAAATATCTTGAGAAGCCTTGATACTCCTAAAGATTTAGATAGTATGGTGCTTATTGAGGATAACAAGTATTACATTAAGTCTGCGGCAGCTCTTCGAATATGTAAGCAATTAAAGGGACCGTGGAAAATAGTCTATGGTTTTGTAATTATCCCAAGACCAATACGTGATTTTTTTTATGGAATTATTGCACGAAATCGTTATAAATGGTTCGGTAAAAAGAGGAGTTGTGAATTGCCTAGTCCAGAAGTTAGGAAGCGATTTTTGACAGACGAAAATTAAAAAAATGAAACTTTCCGTGACGTAAGGCTTAACAGATACCAATTTTTTCTAATAAGCTTGTTGTAATATTAGACCAAGATGCATCATGTTTTTGTGCTGAAAAATGTGATTATCTCATAGCGCGAAACGGGTGACAAAATAGGGGGAATGCTGTAAAATAGCATACTAACTATCCATTTCAATTTGGATGGAATGAAGAAATTCGTATGATAAATAGGCATATTAATTTCCAAGATGTCGTACACTATCATACAATAGAAGTAAACAGAGAATAACGATGGTTAGAGTCACCTTGAAAAGGGTACTACAAACTATAGAGTAGCATAATAGTTGAAATAAATAATTGGTGAAGATGTCTCTTCCACCTAACTGTTCTCCTTAATATGAAATGACTAGGCGATACTCCTGCAAGGATGAAACAGCAATTAATTTTTCAATTTGAAGGGAGAGAATTAAATTGGAAATAGAGAGAATAAATGAGAATACCATTAAGTTTTATATCTCGTATATTGACATTGAAGACCTCGGTTTTGAACGTGAGGAAATTTGGTATAACCGTGAACGTAGTGAACAACTTTTTTGGCAAATGATGGATGAAGTTAATTACAAGGAAGACTTCAATCCCGATGGACCATTATGGATTCAGGTGCAAGCAATGGAAAAAGGGCTTGAAATAGTTGTTACTAAGGCAAAAGTATCTAAAAATGGGGAGCACCTTGAATTAGATACAGAGGATGCAGATGATTACGATGTACCAGTTGAGGAAAAAATCGAAAACCTGCTTGAAGATAAATTTGGTAAGAATGTTTCGTCTTCAGAAGGTGATGAAGAAGATATGATTGAGGATAATTTGTGGATTATTGTAGAATTTAATGAATTTGAAGATGTCATTCAGTTAAGTCATTATTTCAACAACCTATCTCAATTTGGGGAAGAGACACTATACCATTATCATGATAAATACTATTTATACATGGAATTTTCTCACGAAATACTTGATGATAACAATCAGGAGAATATAATCAGTCAAGTACTAGAGTTTGCAAATGATTCCGATTTATCCATTCATTTATTGGAAGAGTATGGGAAAATTATATTTGAATCAGATACATTTTCACAAGTAAGATCATACTTTCCAGTTGAAGTATAGACATTCTGTAATAGGAATGTCTATTTTTTTATTTTCAAACGTTCTAATAACCTAGGAACAATGTATCATTTTTGCAATATTCATAGACTTTTCGGTTTGGTATAGTAATATAATAGTTGTGTCTAGTAAAGAAGGAGGATAACCACGTGAATCGAAAAGGACTTATATTTTTAATTACATTACTTTTATCAGCAATGGTACTAACTGCATGTGGTAATGGAGATGAAGAAAATGAAGGATCAGAAGCTAGTGCAGAAGAACCAGAGGAAGAAGTGATGGGAGATGAGACAGAAGAAGAGCCAGATCAAGCAGAAGAGGAAAAAATAGAGGAAAACGAAGAAGAGCCTGCAGATACGAATAAGGAAGGCAGTTTCAGTGAATTGATTACATATATGGAAGAGGAAACACAGGGTACAGCAAACGTACTATATGAAAATAATAATTCACAATCGCATGATATGGAAGGGATATCATTAACATTAGATGCCTATACATTGGTTGAATTAACGGATTTTCATAGAGATTTCGCTATCCCATTTGATGACCAAAATAATGGAGCGGTCATTATCGCACAATACACAGTGAAAAATGATACAGATGAAAATGTACATTATATGCCAAGTCTTTATATGACCTATGTTGGTGCGGATAAGGATTTAAATAATCATCGATACCTTTTGCCTGAAGAAGAACAATTACCAACGCTGCTTTCACCTAACAATGAATACTTATTAGAAGCGGGGCAGGAACTTACAGGTTACTATGCATATCCTATTGGAGAAGATCGTCTGATTGACGTATTAGAGGTTGGTGCGGTTGATGTTGGAGTTCCAAAACCTCAAACAGATAAAGATGATTTTTCTACTACTTTTGGTTCGGAAGGTAGATTCTCCTTCCCTCTTGATGCGGAAAATGCTGAAAAGGAAGAACAAACCGCAAGCCAGGGCTTCTACGAAGATAAAGCAACTGCTGATAATATGGGTGACAAAGAGATGTTAGAAAGTGAAGAAGGAATTGGAAAGAGTGAAGATGTAGACCAAGCAAGTGTGACATTAGAAGGCTATCAATTCACAAACTTTGTTCCAAATGCAGATGAAGCGCCGCGTTTTCAGTCTGATGAAGTAGTATTATTAACAGTTAGATTTACTATCGATAGTGGATATGATGAAGATATTTCCAAAAGCTCTATATCTTCTAATTTATACTTAAACGATGGTAAACAGTGGACATTAAATGAAGGAATGTTATTGCCGTATGGATATGGTGATGTTATTCCTGCTAACGATAGCGATGAACTGCTACAAGTTTTTCTTCTGGATCAAGAACAGTATGAAAAAATTTGGAAAGATAAATCATTTGAAATGGAAATCGGACCGATGCGCAATATAGATGGTGAAGATATTTCCAAAGGTGCAGAAGCGAAGTTTAAATTGAAATAAATAATGAGCGTATGTAACGAATAGTAGCCAACCAAACTAATTGGATACTATTCGTTTTTTTAAAGCTGATTTAAAAAAATCGTAAATATAAATTGGAGAGACCTTTAATTATATCCTAATAGAAGCAGGATTTTGTCATTCACTGTCGAATATATAGTTCGATGGAGGTGATGTAATGCTGCAAGCTAAAACAGCCGATGGTAGATCCGTCACGCTTGCAACCATGAATCGAGAAAGCATACTGGCATTGAAAAACACTGGCGTACTATTTTATTGTCCTGTTTGTGGTAAACAAGTAATTATGAAGGTTGGTGTTAAAATAATTGCTCATTTTGCTCATAAATCTACTGTAGATTGTCCGTCCTATGAAGGTGGAGAGGGGATGTATCATGAACAAGGAAAACTATTGCTATATCAATGGTTGAAACGCCACGATATGAAGGTGGAATTAGAAGTATATCTTCCTGAAATTCAACAACGTCCCGATATATTCATAACATGGAACAACAGACGAATTGCTATTGAGTATCAATGTGCTAGAATTTCAGGAGAAATAATAAGGAAACGTACTAATGGATATCGATCAAGAGGCATTATTCCAATATGGATTGCCGGAGCGACCCTGTTTACACGTTATCAAGCGAATAGCTTTCGAATTGATCAGTTTACGAAACAATTACTGCACCAATATAACCCGCGATTGCCACCTGTCCTATACTACTTTTGCCCATACACCTCTCAACTTGCAATCTTACAAGATATTTTCATTACCAAAAGCACACAAGCCATTGGTAAAATCCGCATTTCACCACTAAATAAACATAAATTTTCAGACCTGTTTCAATTTGAATTTTTTACAAATGCAGAACTACAATATTTATGGCAGAAAGAAAAGTTTAAATTTCGTCAAACACAAGGAATAAAACCTTATGGAAGTGAATTGAATTGGCGTAGATGGCTCTACTCCAAAGGACTGCATCTTGAAAACCTCCCATCAATTGTCCATCTCCCAATAACCTCGCAATATCGAATGAAAATCCCGCTATGGAATTGGCAGAGTAAAGTCTGCCTGGAGATTATTGATCCACTTCCCGTTGAAGGTGTTTTTTCTAATGCTGAATGTCAAGGTCTTTTCTTCCGGCGGCTATACAAATCAAAACAGTTTCCATTAATCCCTTCGCAAAGTAATCCAGTTCAAGAGTACCTTAGCTTGCTCGAGCAGCTTCAAGTGATTGAGAAAGTCTCTAGCGGTATGTATAAAAAACGCCAGCCAATTTCCTTTTATCATCATATTGAGCAAGCAGTGCAAGGAGACGAGCAGCTTGTAAAGGAATTATTTAGGCAAAAATCAAACATAATACGAGCATGAATTGGGAATAGTTCGTTATACTAAAGTATAGATGGAAGGATTTTATCTAGGAAATCTAGAAATAGTAAAGAAAGAATAAGGGAGGAATTTATTCATGGCAAAAACGACAAAGGAATTACCAAAACGCAGTGACATACCAGTTGAATCTACATGGAGATTAGAGGATATCTTTGCCACTGATGAATTGTGGCAGGAAGAATTAAAAAAATTGCAAAATGATATTCCAAAAGCAGAAGCATATAAAGGGAAATTATCAGAGTCTCCAGATGCCTTATATGATTTGTTGAAACTACAAGATGAACTTTTTGAGCGCCTTGGAAAATTATATACATATTCGCATATGCGATATGATCAGGATACAACCAATTCCTTTTATCAAGGCTTAAATGCTCAAGCGGATATGGTGCTAACTCAAGCTTCAAGTGTAATGAGTTATATTGTTCCAGAAGTGCTTCAAATGGATGAGGCTAAAATTAAGCAGTTTCTTGAAGAAAAAGAAGAACTAAATTTTTATAAAAAAGTATTGGATGAAATTAACCGCGGGCGTCCACACGCATTAAGCGAGAAAGAAGAGGCGTTGCTCGCCGAAGCATCCGAGCCTTTATCAAGCTCTTCGCAGACATTTGGTATGCTTAATAACGCTGATTTAACCTTTCCTTCAATTATCAACGAGAATGGGGAAGAGGTTGATCTTACACATGGAAGATACTCTACATTTTTAGAATCAAAGGATCGTCGTGTTCGAGAAGATGCGTTCACTAAGGTATATGACACGTATGGTAATTTTAAAAATACATTTGCTTCAACACTTAGTGGAGCAGTGAAAACCCATAATTTCTCTGCCAAAGTTCGAAATTATGAATCTGCAAGACAGGCTGCACTGGATAACAATAATATACCTGAACAAGTTTATGATAATTTAGTCGAGGCTGTTAATGAAAAGCTTCCATTATTGCACCGTTATACAGAGCTGCGTAAAAAAGTATTAAAGCTTGATGAATTGCATATGTACGATTTGTACACACCTTTGGTCAAAGAAGTTGAAATGAAGGTTTCCTATGAAGAGGCTAAAGATTTTATGTTTAAAGGGTTATCTCCACTCGGGAGTGAATATGGAGAAATTCTAAAAGAAGCTTTTGAAAATCGCTGGATCGATGTAGAAGAGAATAAAGGAAAACGAAGCGGAGCATATTCTTCTGGATCATATGCGACAAATCCATATATATTGATGAACTGGCAAGATGATGTGAACAATACGTTTACATTAGCACACGAGCTAGGTCATTCTGTTCATAGCTACTATACAAGAAAAACCCAGCCTTTCCGCTATGGAGATTACTCCATTTTTGTAGCAGAGGTTGCATCTACGACAAATGAAGCATTGTTAAATGATTATTTATTAAATAATTTAGAAGATGAAAAACAAAAGCTATATATTTTAAATCATTTCTTAGAAGGCTTCCGCGGAACGGTATTCCGTCAAACGATGTTCGCTGAATTCGAGCATGAGATCCATGTAAGAGCAAAAGACGGAGAAGCACTTACTGCGGATAAGCTAACCGAAATCTATTATGATCTAAACAAAAAATATTATGGAGAAGCAGTTGTTTCTGATGAAGCAATCGGACTGGAATGGGCAAGAATTCCACATTTCTATTACAACTATTATGTATACCAGTATGCAACAGGATATTCTGCTGCGACGGCACTTGCGAATAACATATTAGAAGGAAAAGAAGGTGCAGTTGAACGTTATCTTGATTTCCTGAAAGCTGGAAGTAGCGATTATCCAATCGAAGTGTTGAAAAAAGCTGGGGTTGATATGACTTCAAAACAACCGATTTTAGATGCACTTGATGTGTTTGAGGAAAAATTGAATGAAATGGAACGCATGTTATTAGGATAAGGCGTGCACAAATAAGAAAGGGGAATCAGCAAATCGCTGATTCCCCTTTACCTAAACCGCCGATATACATTTCGCTGGGTTAAGGAATGAAGCGTTACGTAGATGGATAAGAAAAATAATGGCAATGTGATAAAAAGTGGAATGAGCTTCATTAAGCCCAATAAATTTAAGAAAAAGGCAAAAACAGTTAAAGTGATAAATAAAATAGGATAAAACCGATAAATTCTTCGCATCTCAATCCCTCCAGTGACATCATCAATCGGCTCATTACACTATATGATTAGAAGTGCTCGTATAGAAGTGAACATTTTGTGAATATGTGCACATATAGGTTGAAAATCAAATTACTTCTTGTTATTATAAGATTGTAAGTTAAGTACAAACAAATACCCCTTTTGTTTGATCATGAAACTTTCTCCCATCCCCCTTTGTATAAATACAAAGTAGGAATAAGGATATACGCTGCCCCGTATATCCTTTATTTTTTTGTCTTTATTTAATTTTTCTAGTAAACGACCATAAATTTATTCTGAAGCCTACTGCGAAATACGATAAATTGTAGTGTATTTATTCCTATAGTTTAATGGCAAAAAAAAGCCTCTGTGTAAGGCTGAAAAACTAAAAAATATATTTCCAAAAGGATCCATATTTTGCTGGGATTTTTTCGACAACTTGCTGAAATTGTAGTTTTTTCATTTCTTTTTCTGTTTTGGCAAGTGACCAATCGTAAACAACCGAAATTTCCTTCGTGCCTACAACCTCATAATATTCTAAGAAAGTTTCTAGAGGTGGCTTTACGGAAGGTATGGGTGTTCGTTGCAGCATTTCTTTTAATACAAGCTCATAAATTTCATATGGATAAAGACCGGAAATTTTAATACCTTCCTCTTCAACAACTTGATTAAAGAATACAATTGTTGGAATATAATCTACTTCCATTTCACGTGTTAACTTCAAATCACATTGGTATGCTTTTTTTGCGGAGCCAGAGAACAGATCTCTCTCAAATTCTTCAACGTCTAACTTAGCTTCTTTCGCACATTGAAGGAGTACGTCTCCATCTGATATGTTCTGCTTCTTTAAGAAAAGATTCTCTTGCAGTTTTCGCAGAAACACCATTCCTGCTTTTTTACCTTGAAGCTCTGCCGCTTTTATTGCAAGTGATGCAATCCAAGGATAAGAAACTGGGTTTTCAATCCATAAATCTCCATCACAGCTCATACCAGTACGTTTTGCTGTTCTTTCCCACATATCTTTTAACTTTCTTGGTTTATCAAATGAATCGGTATTCAGTGCTCTTAGTTGGCCACTTACAATTTGACGTATGGTGAAAAAACGTCCATATTCAACGGACAATTTTTTTAGATAAGGTTCTAGGGACCAGCATTCCGCACACAGCGGATCAATAAATACAAAAATTTCTATCGGTTTTTGTACAATATCAACATAGCTATAGTTGGCCGATGTGTTTGTGTGATTTGAGCTTGTAAGCTCAGTTTGGTTCCAACTCACATCGAATTCTCCTTTCTCTTATTCAGGCGTGTTCATCATGTGGTTTGCAGTCAGGGTCAATTTCTCAAATATAGCCGTGCGGTATGGTTCCTCGATTTCTATTTCATCTAACGCTTCTGCCATACAATCTAGCCAAGCATCTCGTCTGGAAGGAGTTATTTCAAATGGTAAGTGACGTCTTCGCATCATTGGATGGCCGCGTTCTGCTTCGTAATTCCTCGGACCTCCGAAAAATTGTGTTAAAAAAAGACTCTGCTTTCTTGCAGTTTCTGTTAGGTCTTCTGGAAAAATTGGTATAAGTTTTGGATGCTTTCCTACTCGCTTATAAAAGGCATTAACTAGTTTGTCTATTGTATCGAATCCGCCAATGGCCTCATAAATAGTACCATGTACAATCTGTTCCATAATTATCTCCTTGGATGTTTGTATATATTGTAGCAACGGATGCCGAAATGAGCAACAAATCTGATTTTGACTAGATTGTATTACCTATTTTTCCAACGAGTGGAAAAACCGTTCGATTTTATTTGGTGTTATGCGTTGCTCTATCTTATTTTCTTCGAGCAATTGATGAAATATACGTAATCCATCTGCCTTTGTAGGCGCCTCTAGCTCTAATTCATAATCTGTTTTATGGTTGTACGTGCTGTAATCAAGTACAAGCAATACATCTTGATATGGGACTTCTCGCCTCAATGTGGAAAGACTGCCATAATAGGTTAGCTTTTCAGGTTGTATGTTTTTCTTCAGTAGTTGTTTTGATGTATTGACTTTCGGGATAATTGTTCCATTCATCCAATTTAATGCTTCTTGTTCGGTGAGTAAGTCATGAGTCTCAAGTAAACCATCAGGGTGCGGTTCTTTTAGAGTTAATGTATATTTCCCATCTTTTTCCCTTATTCGTATAGCGCATCCTAATTCTTTAAGCGAGAATTCCTTTGTCTCAAAGTAATGGTTTATTTGCAGTTTTCCTTCTGATGGAAAAGGGATGCTATTTAGTAATTGATCATACTCCTCCTTTTCTAATAAGTTTTTAAATTCAATTTCTATTTCTTGTGTCATAATCTATGTCCCCCAACTTGAAAATAGGTTATTATTAATTATGGCGAAAGATGAGCATGTATGCAAAGATTAGCCATTTTCGTCTGATGTGTTAAAATAGGGTTGATTCATAATAGTTATTCAAACATTGACAAGGTAATACTTTATTGTCAAGCTGGCAATTCGAGATGCTTTTTTATATGTTGAAGGCTGTTATGAACCTGAGATGAACGGTAAGGGTGATAACAATGAAATGGGAAGTAATCCTTGCTCCATATAAGCAAATTGTTGAAGAGCTAAAAGTAAAATTAAGAGGAATGCGCGCACAATTTGAACTCGAATCAAGCCATTCTCCAATAGAATTTGTAACTGGTCGGGTAAAACCGGTACATAGTATTATGGAAAAAGCAGAAATACGCGGAGTTTCACTAGATGAAATTGATACCGAAATCCAAGATATTGCTGGTGTTCGTGTTGTTTGTCAATTTGTTGATGATATTTATACAATTGTAGATATGCTTCATACGAGGACTGATTTTACGATAGTTGAAGAGAAGGATTATATTGCGAATAAGAAAACAAGTGGCTACCGCTCGTATCATATGATTATTGAATATCCGGTTGAGACAATCCATGGCACGAAGCTGCACCTAGCAGAAATTCAAATTAGGACGCTCGCCATGAACTTTTGGGCAACAAATGAGCATTCCTTAAATTATAAATATGAAGGCAAATTACCAGAAGAGGTAGAGTCAAGGCTACAAAGAGCAGCAGAAGCAGCATTTAAATTAGATGAAGAAATGTCGAAGATAAAAAGCGAAATTCAGGAAGCGCAACGAATATTCCACCGTAAGTAAAGTGTAAAGACTCGGGGCGACCAGTTAGCAACGTGCAAACTACTGCGCCTCGAACGTTTATGAAAGGGACTGTAATATAAGTAATAAGGGGAGAGAGTGGATGAAGTTTAAAATTGTTTCAAAAGGTGATGAGCGTTCTAATAAGATTAAAGCAACGATGAAACAATATTTGTCAGAATTTGATTTAGAATATGATAAAGTCGAGCCAGATCTCGTTATATCGGTTGGGGGAGACGGTACTTTTCTGGAGGCATTCCATCGATATAATCATCGGCTTGAAACAACTGCGTTTATTGGTCTCCATACAGGGCATTTAGGATTTTACACGGATTGGGTTCCGTCTGAAGTGGAAAAGCTAATTATTGAAATTGCCAAAACACCGTTTCAAACAGTAGAATATCCATTGCTAGAAGTAATTATTCGTGGGAAAACAGGGGAAAAGGAAGATCGTTTTTTGGCACTTAATGAAGCAATGATTAAAACTGCTGACGGTTCTTCAGTCGTTTTTGATGTGGAGATCAAGGGAGAGCATTTTGAAACATTCCGCGGGGATGGGATTTGTATTTCTACTCCTTCTGGAAGTACTGCGTATAATAAAGCGCTTGGCGGAGCAATTTTACATCCGTCACTTGAAGCGATACAAATAACAGAAAATGCATCAATAAATAACCGCGTGTTTCGTACAATCGGTTCGCCGTTGGTGTTGCCAAAGCATCATACGTGCTTCTTAAAACCAATGAGGGACAGCAGTTTTTTAATTCAAATCGATCATTTTATAAAAACATACACGAATGTGAAATCAATTCAATGCCGTGTGGCGAATGAAAGAATCCGTTTTGCGCGTTTTAAACAATTTCCGTTTTGGAATAGGGTACGGGATTCCTTTGTGGCGGATGATGATAATAGATAGTGAGGATTTTATAAAATGAATTGGGTAATTGAAAAAAAATACGTAGGATTAACTATTCGTGAGTATTTGCAAGGTATCCATGGTTTTTCAAGGAGAATTATTATTGCGATAAAGCAAGAGGGGAAGCTCCTTGTAAATGACTTGGAGAGAACAGTTCGCTATGTTCTGGCGGAAGGGGATGTGCTAGAAATTCATTTTCCAGCTGAAAAGGTAAGCGATAATCTTCAACCTGAAAATATCAATTTAAATATAGCCTACGAAGACCAAGCTGTAATCGTTATTGATAAACCGGCTGGAATGGCAACGATGCCGTCTAAAAACCATCCGTCAGGTACGATGGCAAATGGGCTAATTGGATATTACAGGAGAAATAACCGTATGTTTACTTTACATGTTGTGACACGGTTGGATCGCGATACTTCTGGTCTTGTGCTTGTTGCCAAGGATAGATATAGCCACTCATTGCTGGCAAAAGCGCAGCAATCGAATAAAGTAAAACGTACATATATCGCGTTTGTGGAAGGGATTTTAGAGGCGGAGAAAGGAACTATTGATGCTCCGATTGCGCGTAAACCTGATTCTATAATAGAACGTACTATTCATGAAAGTGGGAAACCAGCCATTACACACTATAAAAAGCGCTCTGAAATTGAGAACAGAACCATGGTTGAAATTGAGCTGGAGACGGGACGAACACATCAAATTCGTGTCCATTTCTCCCACTGTGGTCATCCGTTAGTGGGAGATGATTTGTATGGTGGCTCATTACAAATCCTCAATAGACAAGCATTGCATTGTAATGAGCTATCCTTCGAACACCCAATAACAAGAGAGAATATAAAGGTTCAATCGAAGCTTCCAGAAGATCTGCAAAAACTATTGAATTAACAACCTTATGTGAAATCAGTGAATTTATCTTCTAATAATGGTTGTCGGGATGGAACAGAGATTATTTTTTCTTCAGGTAGGCGAAATGCTGTTAATCGGTTGCCAAATACACATCCAGTGTCAATATTGATTGTTTTATTCTGGATTCGTGGATTCTTCACGGGTGTATGTCCGTAAACAATCCAATTATTTCCGTGATAGTCTTTTGCCCAATCTCTTCGAATCGGTCGTCCACTACTGTCAAACTCTCCGCTAATATCGCCATAGAGTACGAAGGTTTTTACTTTTTTATCTGTACGACCAATCAGACTTTCTTTAATCCCTGCATGGGCGATGATAACGTTTAGTTCCGGTAGCTGTAAATAAAGAGGAGCTTGCTCATACAACGTAAGAAATTGCCTTTGGACCAATTTCTGTTCTCTTGTTGGCATGGATTCATATTCAGCCACTGTCGTTTCTAAACCGTGTTTTCGTTGAACATTATTGCCTAGGAAATAACGATACAATTTATTGCAATGATTACCTGGAACATAAAGTGCTTTTTTATGTTTTACAACCATTTGATAAACAAGTTTGATAACGGCTATAGAGTTAGGCCCGCGATCGGTAATATCTCCTAGAAATACTGGGGTTCGTTTATGCGGATGAACATAAATATCTCCTTTATATTCATAGTCTAATGTATTAAAAAGCTTATGCAGTTCATCGATACAGCCATGTATATCGCCGATAATATCAATTTTCAAGGAAAACACTCCATTCAAAAAAGGTAAGATTATTTCAGGCTGGCTTCATATACTAACGAAGTACGTTCAAAGATTTTTATAAAAGTGCGTGTTCTAAAAGCAAGTAAACGAAGAAATTCAATGTGCCATTTTTACCGGACTTTTTGAACAACCTTTAAAAGTGTAATGGTATCCAGTGTACATTATATTGGTTTTATTTTGAATACAAAAGAAGCGGCATTGTTTTATTTATCTCCATCTAGGGAATTAATATAAGAATGATTGTTGCTTCGTTTGGGAAAGGAAGTGGTAAGATGAGCACGAAACCGGATAGACACGAGGAACGATATGAGGAAAAAGTGAGAGAACGATTTCAAGAAGTGCAAAGCCTCCTGCTAGATGAACAGATAGAAGGTTTTCGTACGAAATTTCTTGATATGCATCCATATGATCAAGCAATGTTTTTCCAGGAGCAAGATAAAACGAACCGAATGAACATTTATTCCTATTTATCTCCTGAAGAAATTGCAGAAGTAATGATTAATATAGAGCTTGAAGATGTAACAGCCCTTTTTATTGAGATGGATCCTCGCTATGCTGCAATGGTATTTTCGAAAATGCCTGCAGATGATGCAGTGGATGTGTTGAATGAATTAGACAAAGAAGAAGTTGCTAGTTTTTTAACGATTATGGAAAAGGAAGCAGCGGAAGAAATAAAACAATTGCTGCATTATGAGGAAAAAACTGCCGGTAGTATTATGACGACAGAATATGTCGCCATCTACCAAAATGAGACGGTAAAAGAAACGATGCAGCTTTTGAAAAAGGAAGCTCCAGATGCAGAAACGATTTACTATTTATTCGTCCTTGATGATTCCAAACGCTTAGTAGGTGTTCTTTCAATTCGAGATTTGATTGTCGCAGATGAGGATACACGAATAGAGGAAATAATGAGTGGGAGTGTTGTGGCAGTTTCTGTTGCGAAAGATCAGGAAGAGGTAGCACTAATGTTTCGAGACTATGATTTTCTTGCGCTGCCAGTTGTTGACTTTCAGTATCATTTATTAGGTATTATTACGGTCGATGATATTTTGGACGTTATGGAAGAAGAAGCAAGTGAGGACTATTCTCGACTTGCTGCGATGTCCGATACGGATAAACGGGATGACACAGCATTGACCTCAGCTAAACGACGCTTGCCGTGGCTTGTCATTCTATTGTTTTTAGGACTTTTTACAGCTAGCTTAATTGGCAGGTTCGAGGAAACATTAAATGAGGTGGCAGTGCTAGCGATCTTTATACCGTTAATTGCTGGGATGGCTGGTAACACAGGAACACAAGCACTAGCCGTAGCGGTGCGTGGTATCGCTACTGGTGATTACGATAAAGAAGGTAAGATGAAATTAATTTTACGTGAGGCCGTTACTGGATTAATTACAGGGACTGTATGTGGTATTCTTATAACAATCGTTATTTATCTATGGCAAGGTAATCTTTACTTAGGTTTGTTAGTTGGTGTTTCAATTTTAGCTTCATTACTTGTTGCAACACTTGCGGGTTCCTTGATACCAATGATTATGCATAAATTTAATATTGACCCAGCAGTAGCTTCGGGTCCATTTATTACAACAATTAATGATATTATTTCTATTCTAATTTACTTTGGAATGGCCACGACGTTTATGAGCTACTTAATATAGTTACTAAAATAACTTCTTCCGGTTGGGAGAGGTTGTTTTTTTATTTACTACCCTGTTTGGCTGGGCAACACATTTCATTTATTGGGTTCATATAATGGGGTGAGGAAAAAAGAAGGGGAGATAAATACATGAGTAAAAAAAAGTTTGCGAATGAGCCATTACTATACATCCATCAACCCACTATTGGAACGACAAAGGCACCAATGCAGCACAGTTATATGAGTGAAAGGAAAACAAAACAAAATCAAAGCAGTCCGGAAGTAATCCATTCTCCAAAAAGAGTTAATCGAAGACATCATGCATTCTTACAAGAGGAAACTACGGAAGAATTAGAAGAGACAACAGAAGCAAATGTTCAAGATAGTGAGGAGCAACAAGAAATTGAATTTTCATCACCTAGAGAGCGGCGTAAACAATTTAAGGAAATGAATACTCAAGAGCGAATTGATTATTTTCTTACACGACCCAAATTTGCCCCACAGGTTAGGTGCGAAATTAAAACAAAGGAAAAAACATATCGCGGTATTGTACTTGGAAAGAATGAAGAAGAAGTCGTTTTCAAAACTGGAAATCGTTCTGCGCCAATACAAATTGCTATCGATGAAATTACTGAAGTACAACTACTTGGATTTTAGAGAAAAACACCATTTAGTGGGAAATCCCTCTAAATGGTGTTTTTTTAGTATTAATCAAAGTCCCTGCTGAATGCATCAATTGCTGGTAGACAAGTTACATGGCAGAAGCAATCTAAGTCAACGGTGATACAAATACCTGTGGCACGCAATTTATCTGTACTTTGATCCGTAGGACATTTTAAATGCTCACATCCGGTGTTTTCACCTTCTCTTAGCAGCAGTTCAAGAACAGCACAATGATCATTGTCTATTTTTTTCACTCTGAAAATAAAGCTAGCAAGAATTGGTCCGATTTTATTTCTTCTCTCTTTTAGAGCACCAAATCCTTTAAATGGTTTACAGCCATCCTTGCAGTATAAAATAATCGGTACTGTATCTAAACCATTACTAGGTTCGTTCTCACCCAGTAGATCGCTAATCGATTCATCACAGCTAGTGTCACAGCAATTTTCTACGATATCATTTTGTGCGTCCACAATGTCTTTAAGGATATCTACAACACAATTACCTGATTCAAAATTTTTCCCACATCCCATGAAAATAGCTCCTCTCAAATGTAATTACTTTCCTTTATAGGATATGTGTCTTTAATTGGATTGTGTGGGCATTTAACCGGGTTTTTACTGATGAACGATAAAGTGAAAAAATAAATAAAGAGGTTTACGTTTATAAAAAAAGGGTAATACATATAAAAAGAATTTAAAGGACCGACAATAATAACATATTTTTAACGTATATATATTTAAAATAGTCTGATAAGGGGTGGGGGAATGAGTTATATTTTACCAGTAACGCACTTTCAGTATAATGATTATCAGAGACGAACCATTCAGGAAAAGGGGAATAAGCATTTTATTGAAAGTCCTTTTAAGGTAATTCTCGAAAAGGAGCATCAGGAAATTTCAACCAAATATGATGCAATTAATAGGGGAAGCAAGCGTCTATATGATACTCGAGGAGCAGACGAGGATATAGCTGGAGAGTTAACTGGAAAGGGCATGCACATTAATGACTATGTATAAGAAAACGCTACCTTATTGTAGCGTTTTCTTACTGTAAGGAGGTTTATGGTTCCCACTTTTGATGATTTCGATTAAGAAAAGGGAGCACAAGCAGTTTTTGATCTTTCATATATTCAGCGTAAAATACATCTTCCAGCTGATTATAACCTTGTTCGATTAATTGTTCCATTAACCATTCTTCACTTAGGTTCTTTTCTTCTAAATTATCGTATATAATTTCTCCATCGTTAATTAAGGTAGTTGATAAATCGACATCCTGTGCAGAAAGCTTCATGTCCTTTCTTGTGGGGGGTTGATAGTCGGACTTTTTTAGAACGGAAAGTGAACCATTTGCTTCTAAAATAGCAAACTCGACTTCCCGTACAGAAAATGTATCCTTCTCACGCAGTAAATGCTGCAATTGATCAATATCGAGTTTGTTTTTTTTCATTGTATCGCGAATCAATTTTCCATTATAAATAATAATGGACGGGTTACCTTCAATAAAGCTTCGAGTTCGTTTGAATTTTTGAGTTATAATTTCTGTAGTATACATCAATACACCATAAACAGTAACGACAAAAGCAATTTCCAGAACACCAGCATGTGGATCGAATAATGCATTACCGACAAGTTCTCCCAACAATAAGGCAGATATAAAATCAAATGCTGTGATTTGCGAAATTTGTGTTTTCCCTAATACCTTCGTTGCAATAAATAGAGCAAAAAAGCCGAAAACAAGTTCGTAAAACATCGTAAAATATTCTTGCATAATTATTGCCCCCTGTTAAAAGCATTTATCGTTTAGTGTATCCAAGTAAAGAGATATCATGTAAAAATGGAATTGGTCGCTAATGGAAAAGGAATTTGAGGTAGATGCCGCTTTCGGTGATAAAGATTTAAGGTGTGCAAATCTAAATGAGAAAACAATAAAAAACGCGCTACACAATTGTAGCGCGAAGATGTTTTAGAGTTCCTTTACCATGGTAATATGTGGAATTCCAGCATCCAGAAATTCTCCGGATACAGTTTTATATTCTAATTTCTTGTAAAAATCCTCGGCATGCGTTTGGGCATTTAATTTTGCCTTTTGATAACCTTTTTGAGCAATTGCTTTCTCCATTGCATCAATAAGTTGTTTGCCGCAAGATTTTCCACGATAATTTTTTACTACACAAATACGTTCTAATTTACCATATTCATCAACAAATCGAAGGCGACTTGCAGCAATAGGCTTATCCTGGTCATACATCACGAAATGTGTTGCGATTTTTTCAAATTCATCGATTTCTTCTTCTGGAGGAACGTTTTGTTCATCAACGAAGACCTCCATCCGAACATGATATGCATCTTGAAGTTCTTCTTTTGTTTCTACTGTTTTTAAATTCATACTTGTTCCTTTCCAAACACAAATGTTTCATAGACAGTCCATGATCCGTTATCTAATTGATACAGTAATTGGAAGCGGTCAATCGTATCTTCAAACTGAAAAGATTCCATTTTCAATCTGCCGAAAACATCGGAATATTCATCATGTACGAGGTCCTGAGCGATTGTAATGTGCGGGACAAATGGATGCTCATTATTATCCTCGAATTTATCTACATGCATTTTTGCTTGTAAATCCATTAAAGCTTGAACGGGTTCAACCTTAAAATAAATCGTATTCGTGACGGGCGAAAACGTACTGACTTTATTAATATGAATGGTAAATCGATCTGTCTCATTAGCAATATGTTTCATTTCCGTAATCAATTCATCCAATTTATCATCATTCGCTTCAAAAGACCTTTTAAGCGTGATGTGCGGTGGAATCAAAGCATAATGAGGATCATAACGTTTTCTGTATGCATTTGCTTGGTCTTGAATTGGTTTTGATGGGAAAATTGCAATACCATAGTTCATTAATAAAACCTCCTGCATTGTAGTTTATTTTATGATGAATGAGTGCTGTCAATATGTTTATCTTTTAGTATACCAAAAATTCTATAAGAAAAGAATTAATTAAACATTGTCGTGAGAACTCGTGTCATATCTTGTTGCCAATACTTCCACGTATGTTTTCCATTTTCTATCTCATCATAATAATAGGTGGATCCTTTTTCTTGTAGCAGCTGATTAAGCTTGCGATTTGGTTCTAAAAAATCGGCTTTATTGCCATCAGTCATATGAACTTCTGTTTCCAACTCTCCGATTGTATGATAAATGTCCATGGAGTCAAGAGAGCCAGAATTTGTTACAGCATCTAATACATAATTATCGACATACGGAGATTGCATGACGACTTTACCAAATGTATTTGGATATTTAATCGCGGTCATTAATGCAAGTGTTCCTGCTAAGGAATCACCCATCAACGCTCTTGACTGTCCCATGTGATAGCTCGGAATAAGTTCATCTAATAAGGGGACAACTTCATTAACCAGAAATTTTGTATAGGCTTCATTTTGTTCACCACTTGGATGATACTTTTTCCTGCGATCATGTTTATCCTGATAATGGATGCCGGCGAATACAGTATTGGTAATTTCGTAGCTGTCATGCAGCTTGTCGCTAAGTGTTGCAACCCTTCCCATTTGAAAATAATCATTCCCATCCTGCATCAAGCAAATATTATATTTGTAGAGGGGTGAGAATGATTCTGGCTGATAAATTTGAATAGACATTTTTTCATTTAGAAAGCGACTATCAATGTCTTTAACGAGCATTGTACCTTTTCTACCCAAAATATACACCTCATGCTTTCAGTTTATCAATCTGTACATATTTAACCATAGTCTATCACTAACGTGTAGCACCTGTCACCTAATGAAAAGAAGCCTAGAGTTATTCGGTTTCGGTTATGAAATATCATAGCAAGCGATCATTGCACTTGTCCTTTGTAAAGCTTGTAATAGCTGCCTTTTAGTTTGATGAGTTCTTCATGGCTGCCTTGCTCTATTATTTTTCCGTCCTCAAGCATGATGATTGTATCTGCCCCTTGGATTGTATTTAATCGATGTGCAATTACAAAGCTTGTTCTTCCAACCATCAGCCGCTTTAATGCAGCTTGAATTTTCAATTCTGTAATGGTGTCAATATTACTGGTCGCTTCGTCTAATATCAGGATGGAGGGAGCTGCAAGCAAAGCGCGTGCAATCGTTAATAATTGCTTTTGACCTTGGCTAATTCCACTACCATCTTGATCGAGGATGGTATCATAACCATTTGACAGCTTCATAATGAAATCATGGGCATTCGCATCCACAGCTGCATTTTCAACTTCTTTATCTGTGGCATGAAGTCGACCATATCGAATATTTTCCCGGACGCTGCCGTGGAAGAGAAAGGGATCCTGCAGTACAAATGCCATATGCTTGCGTAGACTGCTTCGTTTAATGGATTTTAAATCAATTCCATCTAATGTAATTTTCCCGGTATGATAATCATAAAAACGTGAAATCAAGTTAATAATTGTAGTTTTACCTGCTCCAGTGTGACCGACAAACGCTACAGTCTCACCAGGCCTTGCTTCAAAACGAATACCTTTTAATATAGTTGTATCCTCATAACCGAATGTAACGTTATCAAATTTAATATTCCCTTTCGTTCTTTTCACTTCAATTGAATTTGTTTCATCAGATTCTTCTTTTGTTTCGTCCATAACTTGAAACACCCGTTCAGCACCAGCGATAGCCGATAACAGGACATTAAATTGGTTCGATAGTTCATTAAGCGGACGTGTAAACTGACGTGCATATTCAGTAAAAATTACAATTACCCCAACGGTTACAAGCTGTTGGTCGTAAACAACAACAAGAATTCCGCCAACTAATGCGATTAAAGCAAAGCTAAGGAAATTGAGCATATTCATGATTTTTGGGATAAAACCGGCAATCGTAAGTGCCCAAAATCCAGTTCGTTGGAGGTTATGATTTCGTTCTTGGAATTCCCGAATTACTTTCTCTTCCTGTGAGTATGTTTTGACAATATGCTGACCGGAGACGATTTCTTCCACGTACCCGTTTACTTCACCCAGGTCATTTTGCTGTAATTTATATAATGGACCCGTGCGTTTTGTAATCCAGCGCATAGAGAAAAACATCGCTGGAATAACAGACATGGTTACAACTGTTAAGATTGGACTTAAATAGAGCATTACTGCGATTGTTCCAACCAATGTTAAGACACTAGCAAAAATCTGAATAACGGATTGATTGAGCGTGTTATTCACGTTGTCAATATCGTTGGTTAAGCGACTCATCAGTTCTCCGTGCTGTCGTTTATCAAAGTACGAAATCGGTAGCCGGTGGAACTGTTTGAAAAGGTCCTTCCGTAATGTATACACGGTTCTCTGCGCGATGCCAATCATCCAGTAATTTTGCAGGAAGATAGATAACGAGTGGAACAAATAAACAATCATTAAGCCTACTAGCAGCATCCCAAGACCACCAGCTTGACCGGTTACGATATAATCATCGATTGCCATCCCAACCATAAATGGACCGAGAAGACTTAGACCAGAACTAAGTGTAACCATAAGAATGACAAGAAACAGCTTTCCTTTTTCTACAGTTAAATAATTCCATAATCGTTTTAATGTGTTCCCCATATTTTTTGCTTTTTTCTTATTATCTACAGCTATATTTTCTAGCGGTATTTTTTCATATTGAAAAGGAGCTTTTAATTGATTACTGGACATGTTCATACTCCTTTCCAAATTGGGATGTCACAATATTTCGATAGATGTGTGAAGCTTGTATCAACTCCTGATGTGTTCCTATAGCAAGAATTTTTCCTTCATCAAGAAGCATAATGCGATCTGCAGTGCTTGCTGTAGAAATCTTTTGTGTGATGATAAATACAGTACAGTTATATGCTTCAATTGCAGTAAGCAGTTGAGATTCGGTTGCTAAATCGAGCGCACTCGTACTATCATCGAGCATTAATATTTTGGGCTTGCGAATCAAGGCACGTGCAATTGAAATACGTTGTTTCTGTCCTCCCGAAAGGTTAACACCTTTTTGCCCGACTCTTGTATCATATTGATTTGGGAGACCCATAATAGTTTCGTGAATTTGTGCATCTTTAGCAGCTTGAATAATCTCCTCTATCGTCGCAGCATTTTTTCCCCATACTATATTATCTTTAATAGATCCTGAAAATAACAGGGGACTTTGCGGAACATATCCAACGCTCCCGCGAATTTGGTCAAAACTATATGCAGTAATCGCATTATCATCGACAAGGATTTTTCCTTTGTTGACGTCATATAATCGTGGCAAAAGCTGGAATAATGATGTTTTACCAGAGCCGGTTGAACCAATGACAGCGAGTTTCTCTCCGGGATTAATCGTAAAGGAGATATCTTCTAATGCAGGCTTGGCTGCACCGGGGTAGGTGAATGAAACCTGATGATACGTTACTTTTCCTCGTATCACAGTCATTTGCTTATTTCCTTCTGTATGATCAGTAAGGTCGACTTGAAGAGATAGAACTTCATCAACTCGTATTGCGGAAGCTTTGGTTCGCGAAATTGCCATGATAATAAAGGAAAACATGGAAATTGCCATGGCTACACGTAAGGCGTAGTTAACCATTGTAACTACTTCGCCGACATTCGCATTTCCAGTAATCATTTGTTGATTTCCAAACCAGAGAATAACAAGGATGCTTACGTTCATAACAAATAAAAGTACAGGCATCGACGATTCAACAAAACGAAATGTTCTGCGCGTAGAATCTGCAAGCCCAGCATTTGCTTCCCTAAAGCGATTTTCCTCAAAGTCTCTTCGAGTAAATGCCTTTATTAGACGCATTCCTGCAAGGTTTTCTTGCATCACCCGATTTACTTGATCCACATAGCCTTGTACATTAGCGAACATGTTGCTAGCCAGTTTAAGCACGTATAATAAGAAGATAACAAGTAATGGCACAGTAATTAAGAAAATCAGTGCAAGCCTGGCATTTACGATGAAAGCCATTAACACACCACCAATTACAATTAACGGTGCTTTTGCCATAATTCGCAGTGCCATAAATATTGTGTTTTGAATTTGTCTAATATCATTTGTAAACCTCGTTACAAGGCTTGATGTTGGATAATGGTTCAGATTTGCAAATGAGAACTCCTGAATTTTTTCAAATAGCTTTTGGCGGATATCATAACCAAACGCAATACTAACGTGTGAAGAGAGAAAGGAGTTCGTAATCCCAGCTGCCAACGATAGAAATGAAAGACCAATCATAATAGAGCCCCACATCACAATTTTACTTAAATCTTGATTGACAACTCCTTGGTTAATCATTAAACCTAAAAATAACGGCAGAAGTAATTCTACTGCAAGCTCCATCAGCATTAGAATGAAAGCTATGACAGCAGGGAATTTATATGGTTTTAAAAAGGAAAAGACATTTCTCAATTGTGAGCCACCTACAATCACGGATAAAAACAATTTTCTTACTATTATAAAGTGAGGAGGGGATTTTATCCACTATTCTATTTCGAGTATCGAAATGTTGAAAAGGTTGTTTTATGCTAAAAATAATGAAGCCTGTTCCTAGATAATAAGTTTGTTTGCTAAATTAATCGACAATTCATATATTTGACTTGATTAATCAAGGATAGAAGA
The DNA here is from genome assembly GCF_037983385.1 of Oceanobacillus sp. FSL K6-0127. NCBI lineage: Bacteria > Bacillati > Bacillota > Bacilli > Caryophanales > Bacillaceae > Oceanobacillus > Oceanobacillus sp. FSL K6-0127. The sequence goes on from NZ_CP150287.1 coordinate 2,040,167, forward strand.
TAAAATTAGAGAAATAGTGGGGAAAAGGAAGGGGACTCAATATGATTTTATACGAGATTGAACAGAAGTTTAAGAGGGAAAAACTAATTGATCTGAAAGGACAGGTAAGGTCTGAATTAAAATTGAACAAACAATTGAATTCGCTTCCAAAAAAAGCAGAAATTGCAATAACAGCAGGGAGTCGCGGAATCGACAATATTGTAGTTATTTTAAAGGAGATTATCAATTATCTACATCAATATGGTTATCGTCCATTTATTGTGCCGGCTATGGGAAGTCATGGTGGAGCAACGGCAGAAGGACAAATGGATGTGCTTCGCTATTTGGGTATTACGGAGGATGTCATGGGTGTGCAAATTCGTTCTTCGATGGAAGTGATCGATCTTGGTACAACTCCTGAAGGGTTGCCTGTTTATATGGATAAACAGGCATATCATGCTGATGGAATTATTGTTGTTAATCGAATTAAAGCACATACAGCATTCCGAGGCAGCGTCGAGAGCGGATTAAGCAAAATGGCTGCAATTGGTTTAGGCAAACAGAAAGGAGCAAGTTTTGTACATAGCGAAGGGGCAGCAAATATGGAACAAAATATTTTGGCTGTGTCTAAGTATGCTTTACACCATGCTCCAATAAGTATGGGGTTAGCAATCATTGAAAATAGTTATGATCAAACAGCTATTATTCAAGGGATAGACGTGGATAAATGGTTTGAACAAGAATCAGACCTTTTAAGAAAATCAAAGGATCTAATGCCGAGCCTTCCATTAAAAGAAGTTGATTTATTAGTCGTGGAGGAAATGGGTAAGAATTACAGTGGTACTGGGATGGACCCGAATATAATTGGAAGATGGCGTATTGATGGAGTAGATGAACCAAAAGAGCCAAGTATTAAGCGTCTGGCAGTACTGGATTTATCCGAACAATCATTTGGAAATGCACAAGGAATAGGGTTAGCAGATTTCACGACCGAAAAACTAATTAACAAAATAGACCAAGATGCTACCTATATGAATGCTCTAACAAGTACATTTTTACGAAGAGTAATGTTTCCGCTTTATTATGCTTCCGAGCGACAAGTATTAGAATATGCGTTTAAAAGCTTAGGACCAAAAGCAAAGTGGGAGGAGACCGATTACATCCAAATCCCAAATACGCTTCATCTAAATAAGATGTTAGTCTCAGAGAGTGTCTTACGTAAGCTAGATAGCAATGTTATAGATTATACAATCGAACGCAAGGTACGGTTGGATTTTATAAATGAAGAATTGAAGTACCGACTTTCAAATGTTTATATAACCTAACATATTGGTAGGTATAGAGGGTAGATATCTGAATTTGTAACTAAAGCTTAACGATGCTGCTAAGGATGATAACTTAGTAGCTTTTTTGTTTTAGGTGAGAGAATATCTATTATGATTTGTTTAGCAAACAAATTAATTTCAGATTTAAACAATAATAAATTATTTTCAGAAAAATATTGATTTTGAAAGTTATAATATTATATACTTGTAATACAAGTTTGCAAAATATATCGAATTTATATCGGAGGGGTTGGAAAAATTGAAAAAGTTAGTTATCCCAATTCTATTAATGTTAGCGCTTACTATTTCTGCTTGTGGGACAGCAAACAGTGGAACGCAGTACATCTCAATTGCAACAGCTTCATCAGGAGGTACATATTACCCGATTGGTGTAGGAATCGGAAACCTGTGGTCTGAAACCATTGATGGACTTAAAGCAACTGGACAATCCTCAGCTGGTTCAGTAGAAAATGTTGATTTGTTAAGGAAAAATGAGGCGGATTTAGCAATCTTGCAAGGTTTAATTGGAGCCCAGGCGTATGAAGGTACTGGTATTTTTGAGGATAATTCCTATAAGGATCTTCGGTCAATGGCAGTGCTTTGGCCGAATGTGGAACACTTTGTATTAATGAATAACAGAGTTAAAACTGGAACGATTGAAGATATTGCAGGTGATTCCTTTTCTGTAGGACCACAAGCAAGCGGTACAGAGCAATCAACATTAGTCATTATGCAAGGTATCGAATTAACAAAAGAGGATATAACTCCAGAATATTTAGGTTATGATGATACAATTTCAGCTATGCGTGATGGCCGTCTTTCTGGTGGGTCACTTCCAGCTGGTACGCCAGTTTCCGCAATTATGGATATGTATGCGAGCAAAGTGAATGCTAGTGTATTAGAAGTAACAGATGCCCAGCTGGACCAGATTAATAGTCTATCGAATGCATGGGTTCGTTACGTCATTCCAGCTGACACTTATCCAGGAGAGAGCGAAGAGATTCATACAATTGCACAACCAAATTTTATCGCTTTATCAAAAGAAATGGATGAAGATTTGGTTTATGAGCTTACGAAAACAATGTTTGAAAACCTTGAGAAAGTACATGAAATTCATAATTCAGCTAAAGATGTTTCTTTAGAAACAGCATTAGCTGGCTTGCCTGCCCCACTACATATTGGTGCTTACAGATACTTTGAAGAGCAAGGAGTAGAGATACCAGAAGAGATTATTCCTGTCGAAGTGAAGGAATCTCAAAGTGAATAAGAACTACTTTAAAAAGAAGGATGGTGGACTTTATGGAAAATAAAAAAATGGCTACAGATACACAAAATGTAGATGCGGACAAAGAGGGTGGCGGTGGCGCTAGAAAACTGAAAGGAATGCAAGCTTCCATAATTGCTGTAGTTGCATTAGGTTTATCCTTGTTTGCTATCTATGTAAACAGCTTTATGAACATCCAGGAAATTTACCGCAATATTGTTTTTCTAGGGTTTGTCCTTATATTAGGATTTTCCTTATACCCGGCAATGAAAAAGGGAGATAAATCAAAAATATCAACGATTGACCTCATTTGGATTATTGCAGGTTTGTCTGGAACCATTTATATTCTATTTAACTATATCGTCATTCATAGTGTTAGAATCTCTCAGGCGATTACAATCGATTATGTGTTTGCGGCAATTACAATAATTGCACTTTTGGAAGTGGCAAGAAGAAGTATTGGAATATTTATCCCACTGCTTTCGCTATTTGCAATTGTATACGCTTTATTTGGTCCATATTTCCCTGGGGTGTTAGGACATGCTGGATTTACGTTAGAGCGTTTATTGTTCCGTTTTTATATGACAACAGAAGGTATTTTCGGTATGACTTTATCGATTGCAACAACCTATATTATCCTGTTTATCTTATTTGGTGCTTTTTTAAATGCGAGTGGTGCAAGCAAGCTATTCAATGATTTGGCTATTGCCCTAGCGGGACAGCGACGTGGTGGACCAGCCCAAGTCGCAGTAATATCAAGTGCGCTAACTGGATCATTAAGTGGTAGTGCAGTTGCAAACGTAGCTACTACTGGTCCATTTACAATTCCATTGATGAAGAGTATTGGGTTAAATTCACGATTTGCTGGTGCGGTTGAAGCTGCTGCGTCAACAGGCGGGATGATTATGCCGCCAATTATGGGAGCAGCTGCATTTATTATGGCTGGATTTCTCGGTGTTAGCTATAACATCATCATTATTGCTGCTATCATTCCTGCATTGCTTTACTATGGTGGATTAGTAATTGCGATTGATATTGAAGCTAAAAAGCGAGGACTTAAGGGGATTAGTAAAGATTCCATTCCACAGGTCTGGTCTGTTTTAAAAGAAGGAGGCGTACTGCTGCTTCCGCTGATTGTTGTAATCGGGACTCTATTGAGTGGGAAGACTCCAATTGTAGCGGGATTTTCCGGTATTATTTCTGCCATTATTGTCAGCTGGTTAACGAAGGACAAGACAAATCGAATTACGTTTAAAAAAGCTATCCAAACATTAATAGATGGTGCAAAAGGAACCATTCAGGTTACGGTTGCCTGTGCCTCAGTTGGTATTTTAATTGCTGTTATAACGATGACAGGTCTTGGATCTACACTTGCATATAATATAATCAATATTTCTGGTGGGAATTTAGCAATTATTCTATTGCTGGTTATGGTTACTTGTATTGTACTAAGTATGGGATTACCTTCAACTGCACTTTATATTGTAGTAGCAGTTACAGCAGCACCTGCGTTAATTGAGGCTGGTGTAAATCCAATTGCAGCACACTTTTTTGTGTTTTGGTTTGGTGCACTTTCCAATATTACACCACCCGTAGCATTAGCTGCTTACACGGCATCCGGAATATCTGGAGGCGATCCGATGAAGACATCCTGGACTGCTTTAAAGCTCTGCCTGCCAGGTTTTATTATTCCGTTTATGATTGCATACAATCCAATCCTTGTTATGCAAACGGCTACAGGTGAGTTAGCAACCTTTATGGAAGGCTTAATCGTTTTTGTAACCGCATTACTTGGCGTATTTGCTCTATCCATCGCGACATTCAATTACTTTAGTATGAAGCTAAATATAGTTGAACGAATTGGCTTTTTTGCGATTGCATTTTTACTTATTAAACCAGGGATCATAACTGATTTATTAGGATTAGGAATTGGCGCAATTATTTTAACGTGGCATATTTTACGAACGAATAAAATAAAACAAAAACAAAATACGGCTAGTGGTGATAAAGTGATTGGTGTTTAACTAAAAGAAGGAGGGGTATGGTTGAAAATTGAAAGAAAGAAAGTATCCGAATTGGTGCTCGAGGAATTAAAAGAGATGATAAAGACTGGCAAATTTCCTCCGAACAGTCAATTGCCCTCTGAGAATGAACTCGTTAAGATGTTTGGAGTTAGTCGCTCACCTATACGAGAAGCATTAAGCGTATTAGCAGCAGGTGGTTTAATTGAGTCCAGGCAGGGTGGGAGAAGCTGGGTAAGAGAAGTGAATGTAGCTGAAATGTTAAAACAAGTACATTTTGAAATGATTAAAGTAGAAGAAGTACAAAATTTACTGGAATTACGTACCATTGTTGAATCAAATGCCGCTTATCTTGCTGCTAAGCGGCATAAGCAAGAGGATATAGTTGATTTAAAAGCAAGCCTTGAAGAGTTTAGTCAAACGGTTAAAGACCCCTATATAAATGGGTTTGAAGCTGATTATGCATTCCATCGAATTATCGTTCGCTCAGCTTATAATCCTTTTTTGACACAAACAATGGATAATATATCGGACCTCCACTTAAAAGCTGTCCAGTTTTCTTTATCCAAAAACCAAGGCTGGGAGGTTCGACGTAAAACCGTTTATGCTGAACATGAAAAAATTTACCTTGCGATCAAAAATCGAGATGCGCAAACTGCTATGGAAGCCGTTGCTGAACATTTAACGAATGCTCGGATTAAACTTGGAGATAAGCGTGTTACTGTAGAGGATAATACAAGTGAAATTCAGTAATTATATGGGAAATATCCATCATAATCGATTATATCTGATGAAATACGTGCAAATGTCTTAAATGGGTATTTGCATGTGTCCAGTGGACTGTCCACTAGACCAACAGCTGAGATGGAGGTAATTATTTGGAGTTTCAAGCAATACAAAAGAAGAAAAAAATCTATCAAACTATTATTGATCAAATTAAACATTCCATTGCTGAAGGAACTATTCAGCCTGGCGATAAATTACCGTCAGAACGCGCACTTGCAACGATGTTTAAAGTGTCAAGAACCTCTGTAAAAGAGGCAATGACTGTTCTGGAATCCTCTGGGATTATAACTGTCCGGCCAGGAGTAGGGATGTATGTGAACACGGAAGCTAATTACGGCACACTTCTTGAATTTTCCAACATGATAGGTGACAACCTATATGATTTTATGAATCTGATTGAATTGCGACAGACGATCGAAGGAGACGCTGCTTTTTATGCAGCGAAACGGATTACGAAGCCCCAAAAAGAACGGTTGGAATCGGACTATGAAAATTTAGTAGTACTAAGTCTCGAAGGCAAGATTGCGATGAAAGAAGATTACCAATTCCATTATACAATTGTTGAAGCTGCAAATAATCCTGTCATGTTAGAGATTATTAAATTAGTAGCTGATAAGATTTTAATCCATTTACGTGAGAGCCGAGCGTACTCCATAACTGATGATTCATTAAATGCCCAGGTTATAGAAGAGCATAAGCAGATTTTTCGTGCAATTATAGAAGGAAGACCAGATGCAGCAAAAGAGGCGATGTGGAAGCATCATCAAGGCATTAAATTGCGCCATCAGCAGTTTCGTATAAATTCAGGAGGGATACGGAATGATTCATGACACAATCATCCAGTTGTTAAAAGAGATTATAAAGGATGAAAAGCGAATATTAACAGACAAAGTAGACTTATATAGTTATTCCTATGACTCCTCGTTTGGGGTATATCTCCCAGATGTAGTTGTTCAGCCAAAGGAGACAAAAGAAGTAGCTGAAATGATGAAGCTGGCAAATAAATACGAAATACCTGTCTACCCTCGTGGGCAGGGCACAAGTTTAAGCGGCGGTCCTTTACCAGTGAAAGGAGGGATTGTTTTTGATTTATCCAAATGGGATAACAAATTAGTCATTGATGCTGAAGATATGGTAGCGGTTGTTTCACCAGGGGTTATAACGGCGGATATTAATAATGCCGCAATGGAAGCAGGGATGATTTATCCGCCTGATCCGAGCAGCTCAAACGTTTCAACGATTGGTGGTAACTTAGCCGAAAATTCAGGTGGCCCGCGTGGGTTGAAATATGGCGTTACGAAAGATTATGTCATTGGATTGGAGGTTGTAACACCAGAGGGAGAGGTAATTCGTACAGGTGGAAGAACTGTTAAAAATGTAACGGGCTATGACTTAACGAAATTAATCGTTGGTTCAGAAGGCACATTAGGGATTATTACGGAAGCGATATTACGTCTTTTTCCAAAACCACAAGCGACAAAAACATTGATGGCAGTTTTTGACGATATAGTAGATTCCGGTCGAGCAATTACAAATATATTGAGCTCAGGAATTTTGCCTTCCAAACTAGAAATAATGGATAACGCAACGATTAATGCCGTTGAAGCCTATGAACCACTTGGTCTGCCTATCGAAGCGGAGGCATTATTATTAATTGAATTAGATGGTCACCCAGCAGCAATTGAGGATGAAATTATTCGTGTTCAGCAGGTATGTGAATCTAGTCAAGCAAGTGAGGTGAGAGTAGCTAACACAGTGGAAGAGGCTAATGAGCTTTGGAAGGCAAGGAAACTTGTATCCCCTGCAATTGTTCGTGAAAAGCCTACAAAAATTTCGGAGGATGCAACGATTCCAAGAAGTAAGATTCCAGAAATGTTTAAGCGGTTAAAAGAAATTCGAGAAAAGTATCACATTCATTTAGTAGTATTTGGTCATGCAGGTGATGGAAATCTACATCCGAACATTATTGCTGATCAACGTGATCAAGAAGAGATGCGCCGGGTTGAAAAAGCAGTAGAGGAAATATTCGAAGCGGCTATTGAACTTGGCGGCACATTATCTGGAGAGCATGGTATTGGTACATTAAAAGCTCCGTTTATGGAAATGGAACTCGGTGAAATTGGACTGGATATGATGAAGCGAATCAAAGAAAGCTGGGATCCGAAAAACGTGCTAAATCCTGGCAAGATTTTTCCGGAGCCAGGTCAAAGGCTGGTGTTAACCAATGGCTGAGCTAGCATATGAAGAAACGTTTGATTGTGTACAATGCGGCTACTGCTTACCAGCTTGTCCAACATATATAACAATGGAGAAAGAAACGCACTCACCAAGAGGGCGAATCAACTTAGTGAAAATGGCAGCCGAAGGGAAAATTACGTATTCTGAACTAGAAGGACCAATTAATCTTTGCCTTGGATGTCGAGCATGTGAAGTGGTTTGTCCGACAAATGTACAATACGGGACGATTTTAGAATCAGCAAAAGAATTTATCGAAGAAAACAAGAAAAAAGAAACGCCAAAACGTGTGAAGTTATTTCGAGAATTTCTATTTAATAAAACAATCCCTAATAAGAAAATCTTGAATACTGTAGGCGGAGGAATTGCATTATACCAAAAATCCGGCTTGCAAAAGGTAGCACATAAAGCAAAAGCAACCAATATTTTACCAGAAAACCTACGTACGTTTGAGAAAATCCTTCCGAATGCAGAAGGCAGTATTAAACGCAGAAAACGGGAAGAATACTATCCGCCAATCCACCGTCCTGCATTTCGCATCGGATTTTTTACAGGATGTGTGATGGATACGATGTTTTCATCGATTAATACACAAAGCATTAAGTTACTCCAATTAGCTGGATGTGAGGTAACGGTTATTAAAGAGCAAACCTGTTGTGGTGCCTTACAAAGTCATAGCGGAGAAACGGAAATTACAAAAAGATTAGCGAAAGAAAATATTGAGGCATTTGAAAAACACAGCTTCGATTATATTGTAAACAGCATTGGTGGCTGCGGTGCTATGCTCGTCGAGTATGATAAATTATTTGCCGATGATCCGGAATGGGCGACCCGAGCAAAGCAGTTTGCAGAAAAGAATGTAGACATTAGCGTTATTTTAAGTCAGTTGAACCTACCATTTGAAAAGGAAATCAATAGAGCCGTGACATATCAACCATCCTGTCATATGAGCAATGTCCAGAAGCGGGTGAATGAACCGTTGCAATTATTAAAATCTGTACCAGGAATCACATACTTAGAGTTTCCAAAAAAGGATATGTGTTGTGGATCAGCGGGCATTTACAATATTGTAAATTATAATGAATCGATGGAACTTATTGATGAAAAGATGAAGCACTTGACCACTATAACACCAGAAGTAATTGTTACAACAAATCCGGGCTGTCACCTGCAGATGAAGGTTGGGGTGGAGCGAGAAGGATTGACGGATCAGATTCAGGTTGTTCATTTAATAGAATTATTGGCGGAAGCTTGTAAGGTTGAAGGTTGAGATTTATTGCTTGAGATTAATTAAATAAAGAGCTCTGGCATGGAACCAAAGAGAAATTATAAGCTCTTTTGCTCTACTAAGTGTGGTATAAGAAAATAAAAATAATTATATTTTCAATACAACACCTTCGAGGTAAGGCCTATTTATCCACTTTAATATAGCTAAGAGGATTCCTGGAATTTTTTAAATTGAAAAAACTTTCCACCTTACCGATAATAAAAAAGGAGGGAGTTGGCACTATGGCTGAATTTTATTTTAAATCAAATGGTAAGTTCATTGTCACCGTGGAAAATGGTTATCTGAGATGGAAAAGGAAAGGGTTTCAAAATTACTTAAACCAAGGTTCTAAAGGAGAGAAGAGTATACCGATCAAGAGCATAACGGCAATACAAATAAAAGAACCGCGCTTAACAACTGGATATATTCAATTCGCATACAGTGGAGCATCTGAAAGTAAAGGCGGTGTTTTAGACGCGGTCAAAGATGAAAACACCATTACTTTCTTAAAAAAAGAATTAGATCAGGCTATTGAGTTGAAAAATCTACTAGAAACCTTGCAAAATGAAGACAATTCGGTTATCACTAAATCAAGTGACGCTGAAGAACTAATTAAATATAAGCAGTTGTTGGATGATGGTATTTTAACTCAGGACGAGTTTGATGCTAAGAAAAAACAAATACTAGGATTATAAGCATCTCATAATGAGGTGCTTTTTATTATTGTAATAAGAGAATCGTTTGCAAGGGACACAATTGTACCCTGTACCAATCTAAATCCTTATATCCTTCGAGATTATGCAGTAAATGTAATGATTAGGGAGAGGTGATTCGTATTGGGCTTGAACCAACGACCTCTACCCTGTCAAATTAGTTTCTGAAGTAAATTAGAAAAAATGAATTCAAAGAAGTGCAGTTTAATAGGGGTTTGGGAGGCTTGAAAATCAAATAAGTTAAATAAATTTAAGCCAGAAAACTAATTCTGTGACTTTTTTGTGACTGATAGGTAAGCAAGTGGTCTGTACTAATATAAAGAACAGTTACTGTATATAACAGCAAATATCTTTTCCCTATGTTATTAGCATAATGAATGATACTTAATCATGTTACTTTTTTATTTGGTGTGTATCATTGAAGTGTTCTATTTTGAGATGTATTTTAAAAAATACATCTCAAATGATATTAAAATTGAGTAATAAAATTGCAATTTAAAGTCATCTAAATTGACCTATACTCAAATTTATTAGTTGTGGCTAACAATCGAGGTGCGTTCAAAACAGACGGCTTTTATCATATTGTTTTCCTTTTTTAAGATTATTAATAAATCATATTATAACTTTGTGAAATATTGTACTTAAACTAACGTGGCAGGTTAGTTTAAGAACTATTGAAAGCAGTCGGTAAATTTTTATTGCATTTATATCGTATAACACGATATAATCTATTGAAACGATGTATTGGAGGTATTTTATATGATTGATGAAATAAACAGATATTTTTCTAACATTTACTTTGAACTTCACCCAGTACAACAAGAATCCATTTCTCACCAAAGTGTCCGTATATTACAAATGGTACATAAAAAGCAGTTTGTAATGGTTCGAGATATTGCAGAACATTTATCTATATCACATAATACTGCTTCGGAACACGTGAAAAAGCTAGTAAGTAATGGATGGCTATATAAAGAAAGATATGAAAAAGATCAACGTAAGGTTTACTTACATCTTACGGAACTTGGTGTAAAGATAGTAAGGAAAAACACAGAATTAGATGAAGAAAAATTACAAGCAGCACTTGATAAGTTATCAGATAAAGAAAGGATACAAATTGTTAAAGCCTTTCAATTACTCAGTGAGGTATCAAAATAAATGTATTTATTCATAAAAATTGTAAGCTCCGCAGCCATTATTGGCATAGTTACCGAATTAGCAAGAAGATTTCCAGTGTACGGAGGAATTATAGCAGCTTTACCTTTAATCAGTATTCTAAGTATAATTTGGCTTACTGTACAAGGAGAATCCACAAAGACTATTAATGAGTTTACAGGTGGTGTGATAGCAGGTCTTCCAGCAACTATTGTAATGCTCTTGATAATTTATATGGCATTTAAACATTCTATTCATTTATCAGTAGCGATTTTATTTGGAGTTATTGGCTGGGGGTTCTTTTTAATCATTCAGAAATATATAATCGAAATATTCTTCTCCTAGAAAAGTTTTAAGTTCTTTAGCTAACTGGTGCAAAAATTGAAAAGAGCAACGAGATATTTATTGCGTTGCTCTTCAACAATCTAAAAATACTTTCTATAAAACTCTTGCCTAAGTCTCCCACTTAATTGAGCATAAATTCGTGTTGTTTCGCTTTTCTCGTGCCCTAGAAGACTTTGGATAACTTCAAGTGGAGCACCATTATTCAAGAGATGAGTAGCGTAACTGTGCCTTAATTGATGAGGATGAATGGTTTTATTAATTCCAGCACGATTAGAAATACGTTTAATTATGTATCTCATTTGAGCAATACTCATCCTATGTGGAGATCGTTCTGTAACAAATATAGCAGAATCATTGTCGTTCCTACTATTTAAGTATTTATTCAGCCATATATCAAAACGTATATTGAAATATACCTCTCTTTCTTTATCACCTTTACCTCGAACAATTGCCGATTGACTTCCCCAATTAATGCTGTTTCTGTCAAGTGTCACGATTTCTCCAATACGACACCCAGTTGAAAACATAAATTCGAATAAGGCTTTCTCCATTGGAGTAAAACAAGCATCTCGTAAGTGCTCAATCTCTCTTTCTGTTAAGAATTTTGGGATACGTTTCCCGATTTTTGGTTCTTTTATTTTACTAGCAGGGTTACTATCAATGATCCCTTCCTCGTGTGACCAACGAAATAAGGATCGGATAAATCTTATTCGATGAGACAAACTTGATGGCTTCAATTCATTGCTTGATTCAGCTAAATATTGCTTTAGATGCTGGGTTGTAATGTCATTCATTTTGGTATTACCTAAAAAGTTAACTAATAGCTTCGCTTGAAGTCTATAAGCATTTAAAGTTTGTGGAGAAAAGCCCTCAATTCTCTTATCTGCTTCATAAGATTTCGTAGCTTCTAACAACAGCAAATCAAATCACTCCCTAATTAGATTTATAACAAAGCATATCCAATCATCGGAATAAAATAATTTTCTGAATAATTTAGGGTGTTCTAAATAAAAAAGTGGAATTTAATGTTAAAATAAAAATATGTTATTAAGCTAAAGGGGCAGGTTAGTAGAATAAACGGTATTGAACTAACCTTATCTTAATAATGATTCATAAGTGCTGTAATTTGAAAGGGTGATAACGTGAACATTAGAAGAAACAAAAAAATAGAAGTTAATAAATTAATAAAAATATGGTATGAAGGTTCCTTAATAGCACATGACTTTATTGATAAGGATTATTGGAAATCACAGCAAAAGGATATGGAAGGAAAATATCTTCCAATGTCTGAAACCTATGTTATAAGTAATGAAATAGAAATTGTGGGTTTTGTATCATTGGTAGATGATTATTTGGCTGCACTGTTTATTGATGTTAAGCATCAAGGCCAAGGATACGGAAAAAGATTATTAAACTTTATAAAAGAACGAAGGGAAAATATACAACTGAAAGTGTACAAGAAAAATAGGAACGCCGTTAATTTTTACGTGATGAATGGTTTTGTAATAAAAAAAGAATTATTAGATGAACAGACTGTTGAGGAAGAGTTTTTAATGGGATGGGAAAGAGTTTAAGCTCCATTGGTTAAATCATATTATTACATAAAATAATCTCTTATTGTGCTAGCGGGTGCCATAGTTAAAGAATGAAATTGAACGGCAGTTATTGTGATAAAGCGTCAGGAGAGTTTCATAAAGAAAGATGGGGAGAAAAATGCAATACTTAAAATATAGGATGAAGTATTATGTGGCTATAATTGTGGGTTTGTTAATAGGCTTTTTAATTGCCCAATTGTTATTTGAAACGCCAGATTACCTAACTGGATTTATTGTTGCAACAATTGGGTTGGTAATAGGGGAATCTGTTGTTTCTTTTAGATGGTTACGTCGAAGCAAAGGTGCAGGGTTGTTTAAATAATGGTAAATAGTTTTGAAAAATAAACTGGTGAAGGTGGAGGTTATTATTAGACGATTTATGGTCATTTTAATGGTTATAGCTATTTTTTTCATATCTGCTTGTAGTGAAAAGGATAAGATAGACCACTTCTCTTCTAAAGAAGAAACTTTGGAACATTTTAGTGAGAAAGAAGATATTGAAGGGAATATTGATTTAATTATAACGACAAGAGGGGAAAAGTTATTAGTAGTACAGTCGAGAGAGGATGTATTTTTTGTTGGAGAATTAATCGAAGACAAGGAAGGATATTACGCAAAGAGAATATCAGACAGTGTTGGAGTAGGGATAGGTGCGAGTTGGGAATTAAATACAGTAAATAAAAATAAGTACACAATTTTTGAAAAGAATAAAGAAGATGCGTATTACATAAAGTTCTCTAATGGCGAATACGACATCTCCCTTGTAGAAGGACATACGATAAGTGAAAACGACTTAGTTTTAACAAGTGCGATAAAGGAAGTTGAAACAGTAAAAGATAAAATCAACTAACTGGTGCGATAGTGACTGAAGGAGATCAAAGTGAGATCGCCTTTTTCTTATGGTTAAAATCTTGATTTTATTATTGGAATATTATGTTAGTATTTAGGTAGAAGTTAAAGCTAACGGTAGGATTATTGAATAAGTCGAGTAGTAAAAAAGGGAATGAATAATCTGAATATAAAAATATTGTGTTTTAAGAAATTTAAAGGGAAAGAAAAGCCTGTTGACTATGTTAATTGGGCTTATAGTCTGTGGGAAAATGAAACTCGAACACCATCCGTAAATATCCTCGCTTCATTGAGAGAGCCACTAAATATTTTTGAAGTAGAAGACTATTTTAATAGAGCTTTAGGTGAATTAGGTATAAAGGAGCCTTCTTATGAAGAATGTGCAAAATGTTATATACGTTATTTATTAATGCAAATAATAGATGATCATAATAAAGCAATAAACTTGGCATATGAAATATATGAAGTGGTTCGTGAACACTTTACTAATGAAGAATTAGAGATATGGTTTGAAATAAGTGAAATGATAGATGACTTTCGTTATGGCGATAATATAAATAAATTTACCGAAGACTTCATAATAACTATTATTGTACAAGAAGCAAAGAAACAATTAATTAGCAAGTTCTTATTGAGCTAACGGGTGTGATAGTTAAACAAGGTGATTATTATATTTGATCGCTTTTTTCTGCTGGAAAAATTCAATAAAATGTTTAAAATATTATGCTATCATCGAAGTATAAGCTGGCAGGATAGTTAAAGTTTCGCTTAATGAAACAGTTATGTAATTAACAAATGGAGTGGGGGCAGATGCTGCTATCGATTCTGTTGGAGGCGCTGATGGGAATGAATTAGCTTTTAGTGTCCTCTGTAATGGCAATTTTTTAACAATTGGTCTTTTATCTGGGGTACAAGTAAATTGGGTAGAGATTGTAAACAAGGCAAAAGTAAATGCTAATATATTTCATTTACGGAATTGGAATAAAAATGTTTCAGCAAATAAATGGCAAGAAACTTTTCAAACGTAAAAAAGGCTGTTGAGGTTGTAGAGTCTTCTAAAACAACCAAGGGAAAAGTATTTTTAACAAGTTATTAAGTCTTATTAAGCAAACTGTTGCTTTTCTTGAAAAAAAATTGCAACTAGTGTCATTAAAGGGGTAGGTTATGTAAGAAGGATTGCAGGAAAATCATATGCAATAAATAGGCATACTTACTTAACAAACTATGTAAGGAGATAATAATTTGAACATTTTAACTTTGAGTCTAAGTTATTTAATTGGCTCAATCTCATTTGCTTTAGTAATCGGTAAAATATTTTATAAGAAAGATATTCGTGATTACGGTAGTGGTAATCTTGGCGCAACTAATGCTTATAGAGTTTTAGGCATAAAAGCAGGATTTATTGTTGCAATTGCTGATATATTAAAAGGTACATTTGCTTGTTTACTTCCCCAAATACTTGGTTCTACAGTTAACCCTATTGTATGTGGTTTATTAGCCATATTAGGGCACATATTTTCTGTTTTTGCTAGTTTTAAAGGTGGAAAGGCTGTTGCGACAGCAACTGGAGTCTTCTTGTTTTTGACTCCTTTAGGTGTTTGTGTTGGTTTTGTTGTGTTCGTGTTAACTTTGCTATTTACTAAGTATGTATCACTAAGTTCAATGTTGGCTAGTATAGCATTATTCATTTACAGTCTTATATTTGAAGATAAAGTTATCATAGCACTTTCTCTCCTAATAAGCGTATCAATAATTGTTCTACATCGACAAAATATAAAGAGAATTGTAAATGGAACAGAGAACAAAATAGTTGGAAATTAGTTATTGCTTGTTAAGCTAACTGGTACAAAAGTTGAAGATGTAATGAATAGCACCTATTTCTTACTTTTGGAACCAAATATAAAGAAGAGCAAGTAACCCTGCTCTTCTAAACGAATTCTATTGGTTGAATATAAATTCTTCAGTAGCGATGATCATTCTTTCATTTGTTGTTGGAGTGATTTCTACTATTTATTTTTATTGGTAACAGAGGGAATCGAAAAGCGTATAATACGTAATTGCTTATTAAGTAAACCAGCTAATAGAAGCTCGTTGGATACTGCACTATAGGGTGCGATAATTCAAGAAGGATTATCGCATTTTTTGTCGAAGTAGAGGGGTAGGATAGTTTAAGTACGTCTGGGGTCTGTAGCAAAATTATACAAGAACATCACAGGGGAGATATTAAATGAATAAAGGAATATATGAATTTATAAGTGAACAACAGTTAAAAATGTATGCAGAACTTGCTGTACGAACAGGTGTAAATCTGCAAAAAAATCAATTATTGATTATTCATAGTGATATACAAAATGCTACGTTTGCACGTCTAATCCAAACGATAGCATACGAGGCAGGAGCTTCAAATGTATTTATAGATTGGACAGATGAACAGTCAACCAAAGAATTTTACTTAAATGCAGCAGATAGTATCATCGATCACTTTCCTGATTGGCAGGCTGCCCGTTTTAAGGAGTGGGACGATGCAGGTGCTGCTTACATCCATATTATTTCTGAAAACTTAGATGTCTATAAGGAGGTTTCTACAGAAAGGATAAGTCGTTTCCAAAAAGCTTCTCGTACGAAATTGAGGGATTATTATGCGAAAATTAGATCCCACGAGGTACGCTGGTGTCTTCTAGCTGTCCCGTATGTTGTATGGGCAACTAAAGTATTTCCTAACCTAAGTAAAGAAGAAGCTTTACAATCATTATGGAAATTAATTTTAAAAGGATCACGGGCAGATGGGGAAAATCCTATAAAAGATTGGGAGAGTCACAATAGAGCCTTCGAGTCTCGAAAAAAAATCCTAAACGAGAGCCAATTTGAAGCCTTGCATTTTACAAATAGCGGTGGAACTGATTTATTAGTTGGTCTACCTAAAAATCATCACTATATCGGTGGGGGTGTCATAGATGAAAATGGAATACCTTTCTTTCCGAACATTCCTACGGAAGAAATATTTACTGCTCCCCATAAAAATAAGGTAAATGGCAAATTGGTAGGTACTAAACCTCTTATCTATGGTGGAAGTGTCATCGATGAATTTTATCTAATTTTTAAAGATGGACGGATTACCGACTATTATGCCGCAAAGGGACAGGAAGTGTTACAAAATATCATCGAAACAGACGAAGGTTCACATTATCTAGGTGAAATTGCCTTAGTCTCTAATAAATCTCCTCTTGCTCAGGCAGATACTCTTTTTTACAATACCTTATTTGATGAAAATACGACCTGTCATATTGGAATCGGAAATGCATCTCCCTCCAATATTCAAAATGGCATTGACCAATCTGAGGAAGAGTTGAAGGAAGCGGGTCTGAATACTTCACTTTTGTTAGTTAACGTAACCTTTGGTACCGAAGATATGAAAGTAGTAGGCATTAAAGAAGGTGGAACTGAAGTCCTGCTAATGAAGGATGGGGATTTCCAATTCTAAATTGTCTACAACTTAAAAACAGAGAAAACTGGTTTCTGATGGATTATATTTAGTGCAAGTTATAGTGAAAACAAACTGGGCAGCATTCCTGTAACAAATGAAGATTATGGGTTATGTTTGTGAAAGAATGTACTTAAACAAACGGATGCATTACTCAAAAGTGACTATCTTGTTAAAGGGATGGCAGTCGAAGATCAGTGGGACGGGAATGAGAATAGTAAAATGTGATTGTGGACTATAAATGATCGGGGTGGAAATTTAATGAAAAACAAGGATACTATTTATGATATTGTCGTGCATACTGTCAATTTAATTCTATTGGGAGCTATCGGTTTTCTTGCGTTTTTCTCTGTGGTAAATATTAGCCCACACCGAGACCCCGTCTCTGACATGTTTGGATTCGGTACAATTATTTTCCTGACTGTAATGTGGGCAATCAATTACTGGTTCCAATTCAAGAAAAGAAAATGGATTCTACCAATAGCCGGAACCGTCCTTTTCGTCGCCATCGCTTTGTTTATCTTGGATGTGGGCATACCATTCTTATACGACACTTTTATTAGATAAGCCCGCAACCATATAGAATAATAGAAGTAATAAATATTGTTTTTATCATTCTACTTTACTAACCGGTGCATTACTGATAGAAGGATAATGCTCCTCCTTATTCAAGTAACGCAACAGAATAAAAATAGCTTTGAGAGGATGATTAAAATTATAATACCAATTATAATTTTAATTGCACTTTGCTTAATACTCTGGTTTTTTAAAATAAACACATCCTATGTAATACCTAATTTAATAGAATGGGCTACAAAGTTCATTCTTCCTTGGATAACGTTGTATTGGATAATTAGGTTGGTTAAAAGTATAGAAAAAATAAAATAACAACTTATTCAAGTAACTAGTACATAGAAGATATTTTACTGGTGGGGCAGGGTAGCCGAAAAACATTCCGTAATAATTTAACGCTGAAAAACATAGGAGAGAGTTAGAAATGATAAGAGTCGATGTAACTTATGCATTTATTTATCAATGAGGATAAGAAAAAAATCCTTATGGTTAATAACAAGGGTGGAGGTTGGTCTCTCCCTGGTGGTGCAATGGAAAAAGGAGAAAATCTAGAACAAGCAGTTATTCGAGAGGTCAAGAAAGAAACAAGTTTAACAATTGAAGCTGGAGAAATTATAGCTGTCAATGAAGCTATATTTAAAGACAAGGGACATCACGCTATATTTATAACATTTAATGCAAAAGTAATCGGAGGAGAAATTTCCATTATAGACAAAGACGAAATTTCAGAAATAGAATGGGTATCCATACAAAGGGCTAATGAATTAATGCCTTATCATCTTAATGGAGTTGACAGGATATTTAAAGCCTCATCTCCTTATACATTTCAAGGATAATAAACCCCGGCCGATCTTCAACGTTAATTCAAGAAGGATTAACGTTATTTTACGTAGATGTAAGACATTTTTATGAAAAGAGTGGTTTCCAATCTTGCGACAAGGGATCTTTAGTAGCTTTCGCTATGTTGAGTTAGATGCATTAGTTTAAAAGGCATTTTGTTATGAAAAAACATAAAATAGGGAGTTGCACTTTAGACTAGGTGCAACATTTTATATAAAACAATGCGTATTCAATTAAGCAACAATTTCTGAATTATAAAAATATGAACTTAAAGTAACGGGTGCCTATGTTGAACAATGGGGTTGCTGCGGCAACCCTTTTTCTTATTCGACTAACTTGGAAAGATTGTTTAATAGTGAAACTATTTTTTTTTTAATCCGTACATAAGTTTAGGGAACAAATAATATATGGAGGTTTAAAAATATATGGAATACATTCTTATAATCATAGCTTTTCTTATAATAATAAATGTAACGGCTAAGGTGAATAAATTAGAAGGTCGCATAAAAAGAATGCAATATACCTTAGACCAAGTAACCAAACAATCGGGTCTGCCTGAAAATCCAATCAATGATGAACTACGTAAACTAATAAAAGAGGGCGAAGATGTAAAAGCAATTAAAAAAGCAAGAGAAACTTTGGGTCTTTCACTGATAGAGGGTAAAGAATATATTGATAAGTTGAAATTCAATGATTGATAATTCTTGATTTACCCACAAAAGCACAAAACGAAAGATCGGATATGTTTTTAATTTAACTAAACAGTTGAGTATAAATTGAGAAGTTTGTTATATTTAACCATATGGTTAATCAATATCAAGATAACTTAAATGAAATTTTTCATGCTTTATCCGATCCAACAAGGAGAGAAATCGTTTATATGATGTCTCAAAAGGAGAGGACAGTTTCAGAGTTAGCAGAGCCTTTTGACATGTCTTTAGCAGCTATTTCTAAACATATAAAGGTTCTTGAACGAGCAAATTTTGTGGAGAGGAATGTAAGAGGAAGAACGCATATATGTAGATTAAACGCAGCGTCATTGTCTCAAGTTTCTGAATGGCTTCGTTTTTATGAGAGGTTTTGGAGTAATCGTTTTGACCCTCTTGAGAAAGAGTTAATAAAGGCACAAAAGAAAGAACATTAAATTACATAAAGGAGTTTTTAATATGAACAACTATTCAACAACCACTTTAACAATGGTCAGAAATTTTGATGTAAAATCGGAAAGAGTTTTTGATGCATGGTTAAACCCAGAAATGATGAGAAAATGGTTTTTTACATTGGAAGGGACGAATAAGGTTGCACAAAATAATCCTGTAGTAGGCGGTACTTGGGAAATTGTTGACCATCGACAAGGAAAAGATTACCGTGCGATTGGGGAGTACCTCGAAATTGATCCTCCGAAAAAAATCGTGTTCACTTTTAAGATGCCTGAATTGACACCAGAAGGATTCAGCGAATTAGCAGATACGATTACAGTTGAGCTAAAAGAACTCCAGCAAGGCTGTGAGATGACTTTCACACAATTGATCCATGTTATTCATGAAGAAAATTGGACAGAGTCCGATATCGAAAAAGCTCATGATGAATGGCGTGATAGCACTGAACAAGGCTGGTATTATATGTTTATGGGTCTTAAAGAATTATTGAAGACAGGAAAAATTAGCTATAAAGGTTAAAAATCATTTTGGAGTTTCGAGATATATAAATCTACCTAAATAATAGGAAGACATTAAGGATACTCTATTAATGCCAATAATAATAACAAAAATTAATCAATAACGTGTGCTATTCTAAAATATAGGGGTGAAAAAAGGACTTCACGCATTAAACTTCTTGGAGGAATTTATGGTTAATAAAAGATACTTTTCAATTGGAGAAGTTTCTAAATTAAAGGATGTTACAATAAAAGCCTTGCGTTATTACCACGATATTGGCTTGCTTACGCCTGCCTACATAAACCCCGAAAATGGTTATCGGTATTATACAATTAACCAATTTTTTTACCTTGATATTATAAAAATATGTAGACAGGGTAATGTAAGTATTAGTGAAATTAAAGATTTATTTACTAATTCCGATACCAATTATCTTAAGTTTTACTTGGAACAGAAAAATGAAGAAATTCAGATGGAAATAAAAAAACTAATACAGTTTAGTAAACAAATAGAAATATTAAAGAAAGCTATTCATACATCTGAGGATGATCTTATGAATAAAGGCTTTAATATGCAGACCTTCGAAGAAAGATACCTTTTTAGTTCACCTACACAGGGTGGAGTACTTGATGAAATGCAGTCATTCGATAAATTAGATGAAGAATTAGAAAGATTTATAATGAATACATTCCAGTACGGACTAATTTATTCACGTCATAATGATATTTGGGCTATTAGTGATGCATTTCGTATAATAACAGCAGATGATTCTATTATGCTTAAAGATAATCCAAGTGTATCTAAGTTACCAAAGGGAGATTACTTAACTGTAAATTGTACAAGAGAAACTGAAATCGAAACATTTCAATTAATAAAAGAATATTTGGTGAAAAAGAGTTTGTCGTGTGATAAGATTTATTTATTTTATTTAGTTACAGATGTCTTTAATCAAAATAATCACTTTTCGCAATTTCAAATTAGTTTAAAGCCCACCCCCTAGCTAAGGTGGGCTTTAAACTTAAAATTTGTATTCATAAATAAAGTTTGTATTCTCGAATCTTCCTTCAGGTAAATTAAATACAGTTAATTCTTCCTCTAGGCGTTTAAAACCATTACAGTCGTAGAACCCATAGTTACTTATTGTATCTGTATATACATAGATTTTATTAACTTTTGTGTTTCTAAAGTAAGAAAATAGCTCATTCAATAATTTTTTTCCTACCTTTTTACCTCTCGACTTTTCAGAAACGGCAAAGAATTCTAAACAGCCTTGAAACTCATTTTCTTTTCCTCTAATTAACTTGCTATATGCATCATTAGTCTTTGAAGTAAATTCGACAAATAAGTTTCTTTCGATGTCGTTTAGATTTAAGATTTCTAACAGTTCCTTTGTATAATCCTCTTGTAATAATCTATAAGATCTTATCTCATCAACTCTTGATCCAAAAATTACACCAATGACCTCGCCGTCTAGTGTAGCTACTCTCCCGAAGGTACTTTTGTTTAATATCGGATTTATAAACATTAGCGTAATTGCTGCATCTAGTATATCTTCGTTTTCTACCTCTTCTATAAACCCTTTAGCAAAGGCCTCAGCAGTAATTACTTTAATAGGTTCTATGTCCTCTTTTTTAATGTCTCTAATTTCTAAGTTCATTTTGAATTCCTCCTTTAAATGATTAACTTACAAATAGAGTTTAATGTCTACCCTATAGGGGAGAGTCAAGAGTTTCTTTTTAATTTTCTTAGAGAATATATGCATTTCTATTATTCTACAACAATAATGTCCTGTTAGTTTAAGTGCATATTAACCTTACCATTTAATTGCAATATTTCAAATAATAAATCTAAATTAATGTAACTAATTATAATTTACTATTCCTTGGTCAAAATTAAAAGTAGACCACTTGCTTACCTTTACTAATAAGGAGGTAAGCAAAATGATAGGATCTATTCAAAAATATAAGAAAAAACAAGGGATTAGATATCGATATACCGTTGATCTCAATCAAGATGGGGTGCGTAAACAGAAAAAGAAATCCGGTTTTCTACTATCTAGCCGAGTCATCACTGAACTTAAAGAACACCGAAGAAATCAGGAGGGTCAGAAGAAAGCGGCTGGAGAAATGTACCAAGATCAAGATTTAGTTGTTTGTACAGAAAATGGGGCGGTCCAGGATCCGGGAAATTTGCTGCGGGTTACAAATAGAATCATTAAGCAGGTGGTGTACGTATCATTCGCTTTCACGATTTAAGACATTCGCACGCATCCATCCTGTTATCAGGAGGTGTAGATTTAGTCAAAGTTGCTGCACGTATGGGACATACCAGCCCCAAAACAACCTTGGAAATATACGCTCACCTTGTTCCTAACAACGATTATGATGTTGCCGATGTGTTTGAAATGGCTCTAAAAAATTCTGTGACTGATTTGTGACTGCTAACCAAATTGGGGTGAAAAACAAATCTTTACTATAAAAATAAAAAAGCCTGTACTCCTTGATATACAAGGGATACAGACCTCTGTTTTATGATGATTCCGATTGGGCTCGAACCAACGACCTCTACCCTGTCAAGGTAGCGCTCTCCCAGCTGAGCTACGGAATCGTATGTACGATTTGTACTTATTACTATACGTGTAAAATGCCGTCCTGTCAATATTAATTTGCTTTATTAGAGACTTGCTAAAAATACGACCAATAAGCAACCAACCTTCTGATTTAAAACTCTAAAAAACTCGAATTTTGCATAAACCGGATTATACCTCAGCATTTGCTAGCTTTTAATAGGCATCTTCAATCAAACTACCCACAGCATACCTCATCATGAATAATCTGTAAATTCCCGCCTTTATCAATTTTGACGAAATGGAAGCTTATTATTAATCTTATAGAGTACCAATTAAATAGCGCAGGAGGTGAGAGCATCAATACAAATGGAATTGCAGGAATGAATGCAGTAGCTGAAATTGAAACAGATTTTCATTTTCGTAAGCCAACCAAACACGATGGATCAGTGGTTTGGCAACTCATAAAAAATACAAAGGTACTTGATTTAAATTCGTCATATAGTTATTTAATGTGGTGTGAGATATTTTCTGATACATCCATTGTGGCAGAAAGAAACGGGGAGATTGTTGGGTTTATTTCCGGGTTTTTTCATCCGAATACAACGGATAAATTATTCATTTGGCAGGTTGCTGTTAATGAATCTGAGCGCGGTAAAGGTTTAGCAACAAAGATGTTGTACCAATTACTGAACCGTACAGCATGTGGAACCGTTCAATACATTGAAGCAACAGTTTCACCTTCAAATAAACCGTCACAATCATTATTTAAAGGTCTTGCAAAAAAGCTTGAGACAGATTGCAACATCAGTGATTACTTTCTCTCAGAGGATTTTCCAGCTGAAGGACATGAAGATGAATTGCTATTCAAGATAGGTCCAATAAAAAATAAAAGATAAAGGATGATTTGGTGACTACAGCTGTATTAAATGATGCGAAAATGAAAACATTTGAGGAATTAGAGTCTGCTGTAAGAAGCTATAGCAGAGGCTGGCCGACAGTTTTTAATAAAGCAAAGGGCTATAAACTTTGGGATACAGATGGCAAGGAGTATATTGATTTTTTTGCCGGTGCAGGAACAATGAATTATGGCCATAATGATGATACGATGCAGCAAAAAGTGATTGAATATATCCAAAATGATGGCATTATACATAGCCTCGACATGGGTACAACTCCAAGAAAAGAATTCCTTGAAAACTTTAAAGAAATTATTCTTACACCACGTAAGCTTGACTATAAAATTATGTTTCCGGGTCCAACTGGAACAAATACAGTAGAAAGTGCTTTGAAAATTGCTAGAAAGGTAACAGGACGTGAGACAGTTATAAGCTTCACAAATGCTTTTCACGGAATGACGATTGGTTCTCTTTCTGTGACAGGTAATTCCTTTAAACGCCATGGTGCAGGTGTGCCACTCCATCATTCGGTATCTATGCCGTTTGATAATTATGTGGAAAATCATGATTCCATCGCCTATTTGGAACGGTTTTTAGAGGATAGTGGAAGTGGTGTGGCATTGCCAGCTGCTATTATATTGGAAACGGTACAGGGAGAAGGTGGCATTAATGCTGCGCGAATCGAATGGTTACAAAAGATAGAGGAACTGTGTAAACGCTGGGACATTTTATTAATTGTAGATGATGTGCAGGCAGGAAATGGACGTACGGGTACTTTCTTTAGCTTTGAACCAGCTGGTATTGAACCGGATGTTGTTTGTCTTTCCAAATCGATCGGTGGTTTTGGTCTGCCAATGGCAATTACATTAATCAAACCGGAACATGACAAATGGGGTCCGGGTGAGCACAATGGTACTTTCCGTGGAAATAATTTAGCGTTTATTGCAGCGACGGAAGCATTAAGCTATTGGAAAAATAATGACTTCGAAAAAGAAGTTCAGGAAAAAGCAGAAATTCTAAAGACTGCTGTAAGTACTATAATTGAAAAATATCCTGAACTGAATGGAGAAGCAAGGGGCAGAGGATTGATGCAGGGAATTGCAGTAGAGGAAGAGGGTCTAGCAACTGAAATTTGTGCAGAAGCATTTCAGCGTGGCTTAATTGTAGAAACTTCCGGTCCTAAGGATGAAGTCGTTAAATTCCTGCCACCGCTTATTATTGACAAAGTGGGATTAGAAAAGGGATTTCAGCTATTAGATGACAGTATTAACTATGTCTTGAACAAATAATGAGGGATAAGAAAGGGGAATGCGCTATGATCGTTAAATCATTAGAGGAAATTATTGGAACAGAGGATGAAACTTTCAGTGAAAACTGGTCGAGCCGTCGATTTATTTTGAAAAAGGATGGCGTTGGCTTTAGCATGAACGATACCATTATTAAAGCTGGTACGGATAACTTTTTCTGGTATAAAAATCATATTGAAGCAGTTTATTGCATTGAAGGTGAAGGGGAAATTGAAAAAGTGGAAACTGGAGATGTTTTTCAAATTAAGCCTGGAACAATGTATTTGTTGAATGATAATGATAAGCATCGTCTTCGTGCACGTACACAAATGCGAATGGTTTGTGTGTTCAACCCGCCATTAGTCGGAACAGAAACACATAATGAGGAAGGGTATTATCCGCTTTTAGTTGAATAATAATTTGTTTTAGGCCATCTGATACATGTCAGGTGGCTTTTCAAAGGTTAGGTCCTTTTTAAAATCCATCGTAAAAGTCTGCTCTAAGTAGAATGTTAATCAGCGTATATCCTTTGTGCTATTTCGCTAAAAGTTGTCAGATGAAGAACAAAAAATAGGTGAACAATGCTATGATGAATAATACACAACATCACACAGGCAGAGGGTGTCTATTTTGGGAACGATATTTTTATTTATCACAATTATTTTAGTTGCTTCTATTCTTCAAACGAGCACTGGGTTCGGCTTTTCAATAATGGCTACACCATTCTTGCTCATGTTATTTTTGCCTCAAGAAGCAATTCAGATAAATATTATTTTATCTTTAATTATTTCAATTGCATTAGTCTATAAAATCAGAAAAGATATTGATTTTAAGATTGTAAAGCGATTTACGCTAGGAAGCTTAGCTGGTATCCCCGTTGGTGTTATCCTAATTATAACGATTGAAGATATGAACGTTTTCAAGCTGGGAATCAGTATCCTTATTCTGCTATTAACTGTATTGTTAATGCTAAACTTCAAAGTAAAACCAACTCCAATCAGAGATTTCATTGTTGGCGGGATATCTGGAGGGTTAACAACAAGTGTTGGAATGCCTGGACCGCCATTGTTGTTATATTTTACTGGAACAGATACGGAAAAAGCAAAGCTGCGGGCAACGACTTTAGGATTTTATCTTTTTATTTATCTTGTCAGTCTTATTACGCAAATCATCTTTACGGGTACAAATAAAGTTATTTGGGAATCGAGTTTATATGCGGTTCCGTTTGTGATTTTAGGATTATTCCTAGGGCAGCTACTTTTTAAATGGATAAATCAAAAGATTTTTAGGCTATTTACATACATTCTATTGTTATTTACAGGTGTCTTTCTGTTGCTGGAGAGTTTATTTTAAGGAATCTGGAGTAAGAATTTTAAACTTCTGCGTAAAAGTTAAACAAATACCTAGCATGTGATTCAGGATACGGTCACATGCTAGGTTATTTTTACGCCGTTAAAAATGTTAATAGTTCTCGATTAAATTTTTCTTGTTCCTCCCAAAATAATCCGTGTCCACTATGTTCAAACCAGATAAGCTTGGAGTGCTGTATTTGTTGATGCAGGACGGACGCAAGCTGGGGAAGGCAAATTTGATCATGTATTCCCTGGAAAATAAGAGTAGGTGCTTGAATGCTTTCCACATCAGCAAAGAGTACTTCATCTCTCAATGTGACTAAAATATTAGCTGTGGAATAACCACTTGCCACAATTCCTAATTGGAAAAACCATTCCTTAAAAGCTGGTGTCAGCGCTCTGTAGAAAAACATGTTCGTTAAATCTGCTAGCATTTGTGGACGATTATCGTACGTTTGTTGGATAAGCTGATTTACTTCATTAGCTTGTAAGCCATATGGAAATCCTGGTCGCTGGATGAAGCTAGGTGCTGCTGCAGCGAATAGAGCAAGCTTATCTACACCATATCCACGATGTCTGCCCATATATCGAATAACGATTGCACCACCAACTGAATGACCGGCAAGTGTAAAATGTTTTAAACCGAGTGTGTCAACAATAACGCGAATATCATCTGCAAGACGATCATAAGAATAACCTTCCCATGGTTTATCGGATTGACCAAAACCTCTTAAATCAATTCCGATACAGCGATAGCCCATACCAGGAAAAACATTAAATTGATATTCAAATAACCGGTGATTTGCTGGCCATCCATGCACAAACAGAATAACTTTTTCACTTGTTGGATTGATATCCTCCACATAAATGTTAACAGATGGTTCGACCTGTACATAATATCCCATTGTTTCTCCTCCTTGATTAAATCCCTTTTATACACATATTCTAAAGGAGGCTAGGATAAGAACTAATTCCATCAATAATGAAGTATATTTACTGTTCAGGCAGTGATGTTAACTGTAAAATTAGGATATCGATAAGAAGGGGTGATCAGATGACGCCATATCCGAATGTTAGCGAAACAAAGGAGCTAATTAGACAATTAGTATCAATTCCAAGTCCGTCTGGGTATACGTTTCAAGTGATTCAATTTGTAGAACAATTTTTACAGGATTTAAATGTAGAAACGAAACATAATCGAAAAGGAGCTTTAATCGCAACCTTGCCTGGTGCAAATAAGGATGAGCATCGCATGCTGACTGCTCATGTAGATACATTAGGAGCAATGGTAAAAGAAGTAAAGAGTGATGGCCGACTTCGTCTTGATTTGATTGGTGGTTTTCGCTATAACTCGATTGAAGGAGAGTATTGTGAGGTTCATACAGCGAATGGGGAAGTTATAACCGGAACAATTTTAATGCATCAGACCTCTGTTCATGTATATAAAGATGCCGGTGACGCCAAACGTGACCAGACGAATATGGAAGTGCGGATTGATGCAAAGGTTGAAAATGCAGAAGAGGTACGGACGCTTGGAATTGAGGTTGGGGATTTTGTTTCCTTTGATCCACGTGTACAGCTGACTGAAAATGGGTTTATTAAATCACGTCATTTAGATGATAAAGCGAGTGTAGGTATTTTATTACAGCTTATCAAACGAATCAAAGCGGAAGAGATAAGACTTCCGTATACAACGCATTTTCTTATTTCCAATAATGAAGAGATTGGTTATGGTGGAAATTCCAACATTACTCCTGAAACTGTGGAATATTTAGCAGTGGATATGGGAGCAATGGGAGATGGGCAGTCGACAGATGAGTATACTGTTTCCATTTGTGTCAAAGATACGACAGGACCATACCATTATGGTTTGCGAAAACACCTTGTTGAACTGGCTGAAGCTAATAACATTGGCTATCAATTGGATATTTATCCATTCTATGGTTCAGATGCTTCGGCAGCAATTCGTGCAGGCCATGATATTATTCACGGATTAATTGGACCAGGAATAGACTCATCCCATGCTTTTGAGCGAACACATGAAAGTTCACTTATTCAAACGGAAAATTTGTTATATCATTATGTACAATCAGAAATGATTGGTTATTAACTTTAAATAAACCGCCTTTCTAAATAAATCTAATTACAATATAGTTGAGAAATCCCACCTGCATGAAGTAGGTGGGATTTATTTGCACTTACTTCATAGAAGACTTCCAGATAGTTTCTCCTGTCAGTGCCCCTTTTAATAATAAAAGGATTGTTTTTATTACCCACCTTTTCAAATTCCGAGAGTTGTTTTAAGAAAACCGTTATTATCTTTCGATTCATGCAGTCTTAGTAGTGCTGCGTGATACTCCCTATATTCAGGGACCTCCATCTCCAAGCCGTTGTCGGAATCATAAAACGTTTCTAACGTATAGAAATAACTCGTTCTATCCTTCCAAGTGACTTCTAAAAGAGTTCCATTTTCGTAATTTAATAATTTCTTGACCAAAGAGCTAATATACACTATTTCACCACTTTTACAGGTAGTAGAAGCTTGTTTAGGTGATACTGCTATGGTAAGAAAAAAGTGAGTACCATGGCAACAATTATTCCGCTCGTTTTAGCTACTCCTGCCAAGTTTTTTGCGTTTGAGCATATTACTCCTCCTAATCATGATACAAAATGATGTACCACCATTTGGACCTAATTTGCTCATGATACATCGTCTTAATAATCAACTTTAATTGTATCTAGTCAGTGATATTTATTAAAATTATTCTTTTAGCATATGATTATAATGGTTTACGTCCGAACCAATCGTAACGATTTTTGGAAATCCACATGTACAGCGGAGATAAGAGCCTATCGATATATGGCAGATAAAATAACAAGCTGAAAGGAAAGGTTAATGGCAAAGCAGTTAATATTTTCCTTACAGTATAAAACCCTTCATACAAACGACCTTTGGATGAAAGCATTTGGATCTTATCGTATATATCCCGATTTTTTAAAAAATGGAATTTATAGCTCTCCTCAGCTACTTGAACCGGTATCCAATGAATTCGTCGAAACCAGTCTAATTTTTGAACAGCTATCTTCACAGTTGAACATAAAGGGCATTCTCCATCATAAAAAACTATATGTCTCATGTTGAACAACCTCCTATTATTTTTTACCCTTTCTAAAATAAGATAAAACCGTCTCTATATAATCGAAGCGAGCAGGAAGCGGTAACTAACCTTCGACATCTCACACAACCGTCTGCACGGTTCGGAATAGGGAGGTTTCATCTAATTCCAATGTGTTGTTTGAAATCGTATACGCAGACTTTTCAGTCCCTGTCTTTTCTCAATTCTCTCTACTCCATATGACCCTTGAGTAAGAAATATTTGCGAGTTATTTTGATAAACATGACAAAAGATGTCATGTTTATATTATATAGTTTACAGGTAATGAAAGGAGAGTTTTCATGAATCAAAGACGAAATACGGTATTGTTCATAGCGTCAAGTTTGGATGGATACATTGCTACGAAAGATGAATCTCTTGAATGGCTATTCAAGGTTGAAGGTGAAGGAGATAACGGCTTTGCAGAGTTCTATGAAACAGTTGATACAATTTTAATGGGAAAAAGAACTTACGATTGGGTAATGAAGCAAGATTTTGAAGAGTTCCCATATAAAAATAAGGAATGCTATGTGTTTACGAGATCTTCTTATGAGGATACCGAGAATGTGAAATTTGTTAAGGATGATGTAAATAATTTCATGAACAAGCTAAAAAACAAAGACGGTAATAACATTTGGGTGGTCGGTGGAGGTGAACTGCTAAATTCTTTTATGCAGAAAGATTTAGTTGATGAATTCATTATAACCATTGCACCAACTATAATAGGTAACGGGATCCCTTTATTTAAAGAAGGAAATCGACAATTAGACCTTTCTCTGAAAGGAACTAAGAAATTTAATCAATTTATTGAATTGCATTATGAAGTTAAAAAGTAAATTAACTAAGGGAATAAAAGGTCTAATAAAAAGTGTTGTTTTTCTTTATAAACTTCTTCCACAATTTGGGCCCATTAATGGAATAATACTTAATTTTATTGTATCCATAAAAATCCCTTTGGATAATGCAAAATCCAAAGGGGCAAAAATTCGCATCTTTTTTACAAACATCGCGACTTTATTTTAGGTCTACACAAACCACCATATGATGGTTTGTTATTATTTTAATATGAATCTATAGCTGCATTTGATGGTTGCGCCATTCTTAATTCGACTTCCTTTTTTACTCTTTCAAAGAGCCTGTCGATTATTTCTTTATTTACATCATTTTCAGTTATTTCTAATGAAAAAGGCACTCAACATATTTCGATCCATAGAATTTTTATGAAAAATATTGTTCATTTTCCGCTTGGGTTATTCGTTATAGCGCTCATTTGCTTAAGATTGATATCAGAAATGATTATTACAATTTGTTATTCAGTAAAGATAGCAAGATTCTCCAGCGTGGATCCTAAACCTGTGTCATGATCCTCCTTCCGTATTCCTTCAGGTACGTTTTCGCATACAATAGTAACCTTTGTGCCTTCTGAAACAGGTTCCAAGAGCCACTTCTGTATCATCTCGCCCGAGAATGATGGATCCTCGGAATCGAATTTTATTGATTGCACAATTCGTTTGTCTGGAACCAACTCCAAAAACTTCCCTTGGGCTACGTCAGTGTTTTCCGTAGTCTTTCCAGGGTTTGAGTGATCCATTTCGTATTTAAGAATCAGTTTATAAGTTCCGCCTTCACGGGGATCAAACATGTCAATATGACCCGACATTCCTTTCGGTGGAAGCCACGAAACCAATGATTCTGGGTTCAAAAACGCCTGATAAATAGTTTGTGGAGATGCCATAATTACTTTTGAAGCAGAATCTATTCTCCTATTACTTGATTTATTCGCCATGATAAAACCCTCCTTATAGTCATTCCCTTAATCTTTTTAATTTTACCACAATAAAAGCAACTAATTTCTTCTTGATTGCTAAAAGGTTATACTTTTATTCCTTTAACTGGCCTGATTGCTTCCAATTTATTAATCTTACGTTTTAACGATGCTATAATTGCCTCTTCACAAGGGTCTAGAAAACTTTAGAATAAATTAACATTTCAAAAAGGACTATCTCAAAAAAATGAAATAGTCCTTCAAATATATGTTTTATAATACGTACCCATAAATGCATATAAAATGAAATAGGGTGCCGAGCAAGATGAAAATATGAAAAATTTCATGGAAACCGACATGTTTAAAGCTTAAAAATGCGGGCTTCAGCCAATAAATAACGGCTCCAATTGTATATAGTAGACCACCAAGAATTAGGAAGAACATCCCGTTCGTTCCGATAATCGGTGCAAGTGATCCACTGAAAAACACAACAATCCAGCCCATGATGACATAGAGTGCAGTTGATAACCACCTCGGTGCATGAAACCAAACTAGTTTAAAAATAACCCCTGCAATCGCAAGTCCGCTGATGACACCGAATAAAATCCAGCCAGTTACACCATTTAAACTGATTAAACAAAACGGCGTATACGTTCCAGCTATGAGTACAAATATCATCGAATGATCGACCCGTCGTAAAAATGCGATGATTCGATCCCTTGCTATAACCATATGATATGTAGCAGACGCAGCATATAGCAGGATCATGCTAATTCCAAAAATAATGACAGCGGTTATTGCAAGCGCTGATTCTGTTGTATCTAGAGCCTTCATTATCAATGCAACAAGTCCCGCGATTGATAAAATTGCCCCGAATAAATGTGTAAATCCATTGATCGGTTCCCGAATGTAATTATTCATATTAACACCCCTATAATGATAAGTAGTTTTAAAAACTATATGTACATAATAAACGTATTATATGATGTAGTCAATGTTTACTTCGAGAAAATTTCGCTTTATAATGAACATACTATATATAAATGAGGTTGTTACAATGAAACATAAACATGAATGGATGGAAACACTCCATTTAGATAACCAGTTATCTATTGAGGATATCCCAGATTTAGATCTTTATATGGATCAGGTAATTCAACTATTTGAGAAGAAGTTTGTAGGTCAAAAGCGGAATGATGATGAAAAAGTACTTACAAAAACAATGATAAATAATTATGCAAAAGGGAAATTGTTTTTTCCAATTAAAAACAAGAGGTATTCGAAGGAACATTTAATGTTGATAAGCATGATATATCAAATGAAGGGTGCATTATCAATCAATGATGTAAAGCTGACACTTGAAAGGCTGAATACGAAAATAACGGACGAGTCCTTTGATTTACAACGATTATACAGTAGTTATTTGGAATTAATGAATGTAAACCATGCCATGTTTGAAAAAGACCTGCTCGAACATATGAATGAGGTTGAAACAGAAGTTGCTGAAGTGAATGATAATGATGAGCCGTATTTGGAACAAGTACTACTTGTGGCTACACTTACAAATATGAGTAATTTTTACAGAAAAGCAGCGGAAAAGCTTGTGGATGAAATGAATCAAAAGGAAGAGGGTGATAAGAATGAAGCTTAGTATTTTGGATCAAGCACCAATTGCAAAGGGGCATACTGCGAAGGAAGCATTAGACGCTTCTATTGAACTCGCTCAGCTTGCAGACCGCTTAGGATATAAGCGATATTGGGTAGCAGAGCATCATGATCTTGATGGATTAGCGAGTCCAGCTCCAGATATTTTGCTTGGAGTAATTGGATCGCAAACTGAAAGAATTCGTTTAGGCTCTGGTGCTGTCTTATTGCCGAATTATAAACCATATAATGTGGCAGAAAGATATCATATGTTAGCAACTTTATTCCCTGGTCGGATAGATTTAGGAATTGGCAGAGCGCCAGGCGGATCGGCTGAGGTTTCAATTGCTTTAGCTGGAAACTTCTTGGAGAAAGTGAAAAACATGCCTAAGCTTTTGGATGAATTGCTTCATTTTATCAATTGTGATTTTCCTGAAGAAAATATGTTTGCAAAAATTGCTGCCACACCAATTCCGGAATCAGCACCAATTCCATGGTTGTTAGGAACGAGTGAAAAAAGCGCATATCTAGCAGCTGAAAAAGGGTTGCCTTATGTGTTTGGCCACTTTATGAGTGATGCGGATGGCCCTGCGATCGTTAAAAGCTATTTCGATAATAGTACAACAAATAAAGCCAAAGCTATTGTAACGGTTACCGTCGTTTGTGCTGAAACAACAGAAGAGGCAGAAAAAATTGCTCAAAGTAATTTGCATTGGAAAGTGTTGCAAGCAAAAGGTGAGGGTAAGAACGGTGTACCTTCCATAGAAGAAATAGAACAATATCAGTATACGAATGAAGAAATTCAGATGATTGATAAACTGAAACAGAATCAAATTATTGGAAATCCACAGCATGTAAAAGAAGAGCTTAAGAATCTGCAACAGCGTTATGATGTCAATGAACTAATGATTGTTACTATTACCCATAGCTATGAAGCAAGGAAGAGGTCATATGAGTTATTAGCAGAGCTGTTTTGATTTTGTATGATACTGAAAAAGTTGGTTAAACTACTCCTGCAATAAATATGAAGGAGGAGTAGTAAATGGGATTTATTTGGTCATTAATCATTGGAGGAATTTTAGGTTGGATAGCCAGTCTAATAACCGGGCGTGACATTCCTGGAGGAGTTTTTGGAAATATTATCGCTGGTATTATTGGTGCATGGCTCGGAACACTCATACTCGGCCAATGGGGTCCAGTAATGGGAGGGTTCTATATTGTCCCGGCCTTGATTGGAGCAATTGTGCTCATTTTAGTTGTGAGCTTTGTCATGCGAAGTATGCGACGTAATACGAAATCAGCACAAAGCTAAAAATTATATGAAATAGTAAAAGAACCTTTTCAGAGAGGGTTCTTTTTTTTGTTCTTAATGAAATAAGCATAAAAAGCGATCTCCAACAATACATATTAATGGACAAGCATATGTACTTGAAGGTGGTGGTTATAATGGAAAATTGGGTTACGGATATCATGGAAAAACTTGGATATTTGGGAGTTTATCTAATGATGGTTTTAGAGAACGTTTTTCCTCCGATTCCATCAGAAATTGTATTACCATTCGGTGGGTTTCTGACGACATATACTGATTTAACAGTATTTGGTGTCGTCGTTGCTGCAACAGCAGGTTCGGTTATAGGTGCAATGATCTTATATAGTATTGGTATGCTGCTCGATGCAGAACGATTAGAAAAAATAATAAATCGCTGGGGACATATTCTGCGACTAAAAAAGGAAGATATTCGCAAGGCGGACGCATGGTTTGACAAGTATGGTTATTGGACTGTCTTATTCTGTAGAATGGTACCAATTGTTCGAAGCTTGATCTCGATTCCAGCTGGCATGGCCAGAATGAATTTTTGGCTATTCCTCCTTTTTACAACAATCGGCACAATCCTCTGGAATGTTATTCTTATCACATTAGGCTCAGTCCTTGGGGCAAACTGGCAAAAAATAATTGGATTCATGAATATCTATTCTGATTTCGCTTTCACTCTAATCATTATTGGGACGATTCTATTTATTATCTGGCTTATTAATAGGAAGAGAAAAAGGAAGTAGAGAAATATTCCATTTCCTTTTTCTCTTCCTATTATCACTCCGGCCAGTTTCCGCACCACGTTGTTTTAAAACCTCTAAAAAGTACCATCTTTCATCGCTAAGACACCACCCCGTCTGACATAGCACCACCTTTCATCGCTAAGACACCAAATCCGACTATAATAAGCACCATCCCTCGTCTCTAAGACACCAACCCCGTCTAAAAAAGCACCATCCCTAATCACAATGCCCCCAGCAACGGCAACAGCTATCAACACTACGAACGTTCACACCTAAAGGCGCACTCCACAATAAGCCCCGAGACCTAGTCCAAAATATTTCTCAGGCTCATTATCGAAAGTCTCCTAAACCGGTAAGATGGAATCAAGATAAAGAAAGGAGGCAAACGAAATGAAAAAATTTATGTTGTTTATTGGAGGGTTAATTGCCCTGTTCATATTAATAGCAAACATTGGACCAATGGTGCTCTTAGCACTTAGCGTTTGGTTGCTATACGTCTGCTTTAAGAAATTCGTAAAAACTGATTCAACACTAGCAAAAGTCGGCTGGGCATTAGTTGGATTGCTTGTATTGAGTATTACGTTCTCTAATCTGTATGCTGTAATGGGAGTAGCTGCAGCGTACGTACTTTACCTTATTTATAAAAACTGGAATAAAGAAGAAGACCCAGTTGTTCATGTTGTAGAGGATGATGATCCATTTACAAATTTTGAGAGGCAATGGGCCGAATTAAATAAGTAAAGCAAATGTCATAACAAATTAGAAACCACCACTATTTTAATAATCAAAAGAAAAAAAGGAGAGATTTTTATGTCAACTAACATTTTTACACGCATTAAAGATTCGATTTCAGCTGATCTTCATACAATGATGGATAAAAAGGAACAAAAAAATCCGATTGCTGCATTAAATCAATACTTGCGTCAAAGTGAGCAAGAGAAAGAAAAAGTTCGAAAGCTTATTGACCGTCAGTATAAATTAAAAGAAGAATTTTCACGCGAATATTTGAAGGCTCAAGAATTAGCTGACAAACGTCTAAAGCAGTCGGCAATCGCTGAAAAAGCAGAGGAACAAGCAATGCATGAATTTGCGTTGAAAGAGTATGAGGAGTATCAAGCACGCGCTGAACGTATGAAAGCTTCAAGGGAAGAAGCGATTGAACAGCTTGACACACTTGAGCAAAAATACGAGGATATGAAACATCGCTTAAAGGATATGCACTTGCGTCGTATGGAGTTAATGGGCCGTGAAAATATTGCAAAAGCAAACCATCAAATTAATCGAGTTGTTGAAGATACATCGGAGAAGCCATTCTCTAAATTCGATGAGATGGAGCAGTACATCGAGAATCTTGAATACAAAGTGAATAGCTCGTACTATCGTAGCACGTTTGATAGTAAGATTGCAGCACTTGAAAAAGAATTAAACGAAAAAGCAAATTAACAACGGTAGAACATACATGCAGAAAAAATAAAAAACATGATATACTAGTACAGGCGCAGAAAAAATCCTGCGTCTGTATTGTTTAGAGTTGCTAAAATAACGTAACGGTTTGTTTCATTTATATATAATATTACATACAACAAAGGAGGATTACAAAATGTTCAAAAGACTAACAACAGATTATTTCAACTGGATATTGATCATTGGTGTGATTCTCCTTATATTTGAGATTGCCTTTTTTTTCGGTGGCTCGATCATTCCAGCGTTATTTTCTGCATTGTTTATGTATATTGGCTGGAAAAATTTCCATAAATTATGGGGGAAAATTGTATTCTGGATAGCGCTTGTTAGCATGGTGTTTTCAGTGCTAAATCTACTTGCGGTACGCTTTTTGATTATCGCAGCTATTATTATTTTTATTATTAACTATTCAAAGTCTAAAAGCGAAGCAACTCAGTTTGATCCGATTCTTCCGGATGCCGAGAAGAATCATGAATCGATTTTGAAAGTAAATCCGTTATTCGACCATAAGTTATTTGACGACCAAATCACAGAAGATGTTGCGTACCAGTGGAAAGATGTAAATATCCACGGCGCATTTGGCGATCGGATTATTGATTTAAGTAATACGGTGTTGCCAAATGATACAGCTGTTATATCAATCCGGCACGTCATTGGAAATATCGAAATTTATGTACCTTATGAAGTTGAAGTAAGCATTCATCACAGCTCAGTGTTTGGTAAAGCTCATATATTAGGAAAGCATCATCTAAAATTAATGAATAAGTCGATCCACTATCAAACGGCGAATTATGATACAGCATATCCGCGTGTGAAAATAATTACCTCACTTTTTTCTGGAGATATTGAGGTGAAACGGATATGAATACAATTTTCAAGCATATTTTGATGGCCGTTGCTTGCAGCATATTATTAGCAGTTACGTTGGTGCTCATTACTTTTTTTGGCTTTTCACTTGATAAGGCAGAAGGCTGGGGATTGCTTTGGCAGCAGAAAATCGGTGATGTATCTTTCATACTTACGATTGTAATTATAGCGATCATGTTTGGTACAATTATTGGTTTTACCACAGGCTGGTATTGGAAGCAAAGACTAACCCAAATCGATCGAAAGCTTGATGTCATGATAAAGGGTGGGAAGCTGGGGGCGATTGAAGAATCATATAAAGAGTTGGATAGCATTGAACACCGGATGTATCAATTGCAGGAAAAAATTCGAAATCAAGCAGAGAATGCACAGCGAATTGCAACGGAACGAGCAAATGAGCGTGAGCAAAGCCTCCAAGAAATTGTTGTCCAAGAAAGAAACCGACTTGCACGTGAGCTGCATGATTCCGTCAGTCAGCAGCTTTTTGCAGCGTCCATGCTCATGTCTGCGATTAATGAAACAGGTTCACTAGAGGATCAAGGGTTAAAAAAACAACTGGAAATGGTAGAAAAAATGATTCATCAATCACAGCTGGAAATGCGGGCATTATTACTCCACTTACGTCCTGTTGCCCTAAAAGGAAAGACGCTGCAGGAGGGTGTTGAAGAGCTATTGCTTGAGCTGACACAAAAGGTTCCCATGGAAATTGAAACAAAGGTAGAAGATTTTAAAGTAGATAAAGGTGTAGAGGACCAACTGTTTCGTATTTTACAGGAGTCTTTATCAAACACGTTACGACATGCTAGGGCAACGACATTGCATGTCTTGCTGATTGAACGAGATGAAACCATTATTTTACGTGTTACCGACAATGGGATCGGCTTCAAAACAGATGCTATAAAAACAAGCTCATACGGGATGCAAAATATGCGGGAACGTGCCTATGAGGTTGGAGGTACTTTCAAAGTCATTAGTTTACCAAATGAAGGGACTCGATTAGAGGTGAAGGTTCCGGTTTTAAGGAAGGAGGAGGATGCACGTGATTAAAGTATTGTTTGTTGATGATCATGAAATGGTACGGATTGGAGTTTCAGCTTATCTTTCTGCACAGCCTGATATCGATGTTGTTGCTGAAGCAGATGATGGGGCTCCAGCTGTTGAGCTAGCACTGAAATTACGTCCGGATATTATTTTAATGGATCTTGTTATGAAGGAAATGGATGGCATTGAAGCGACCAAGAAAATTATTGAAAAATGGCCAGAAGCAAAAATTATAATTGTAACAAGCTTTCTCGATGATGAAAAAGTGTATCCAGCGCTTGAAGCAGGTGCAACCAGCTATATGTTAAAAACATCAAAAGCCAGTGAAATAGCAAAAGCAATCCGTGCTACACATGGAGGACAGTCAATACTTGAACCAGAAGTAACCGGAAAGATAATGAATCGTATGCGACACAAGCCAGAAGCAGCGCTTCATGAGCAATTGACGGAACGTGAAATGGAAATTTTGTTATTGATTGCACAAGGAAAAGCTAATCAAGAAATAGCAGATGAATTATTCATTGCCTTGAAGACAGTTAAGGTGCACGTGAGTAATATTTTAGGAAAACTAGAAGTACAGGATCGTACCCAGGCAGTTATATATGCCTTTCAAAAAAATCTTGTGAAATAAGAAGAGCTGCTCTTAGTTAGGAGTGGCTCTTTTTATTTTTACATGATCGAAAGAATAGAATCTTTCAACCATATGATAAATAGAAACAAGCTCATATAAAATAATTAATTCAGGTGGAAAATTCGTTAGGGATGTAGGATTGCTCCTTATGGTTGCTTCACTGTCTTCCCAAAATAAATCTGTGATTTCTTTTAATTGCCTTTGATGAACCGTAACGGCATAGGATTCATCCTCCTGTAAACGTTTTGTGACCCCATATACAGCTTTCATGATTGTATTTTTTTCCCGCTCTGTCCACGATAATTCAGTAATTGGATTACGAGTTAAATTATTCAAATGGTAATGTATAATCCGTAAGCTGCTTAATTGATGCTGTAATTGTTCAAACTGTTCTTGCTCCGATTTGAGAAGCGGATGGAATTTTGCTTCGTCTTTTTGAAACCGACTTAGTTGTTCGGTCTGCAGCACAGCATGATCCATTTTGCTTAAATTCTCCTTTACAGGGATGTTTTCTTGCTTACCCTCTAAGATAGCTTGGAATGTGTGTTCAATTAGGTTTGCAGTATCCATTCGTATTGTTGTAACCCTTTTAAAAATATGCAAACGGTATTTTGGCGGTAGAATAAACATGTTTACTAAGGTTGAAACAGCAAGTCCAATTGTTGTGGTCCCCAAACGAATAAAAAACGCAACAAGTAAGTTAGTATGGATGACTTCTACCATTGCAACAGCAGTTAGGGTGGCGACAAGCAAACCAGCATGAAGCTTCAAACGGAAACATGTTACGATTGTACATACTGCTGCAAGTGCATAGGTGAGCGCTGAGTTACCGAAAAGTGAGATAAATAACACCGCAAAAGCAGAGCCTATTGCTGATGCTGGAAAACGGATCAAGCCTTTTTTTATTGAATCGGATACAGTAGGCTCCACGGTTACAATGGCTGTGATAACAGCGAATACAGGTGGCCAGCCTATCCATTGGCACACTAGCGCAGTTAAGAAAACTGCAATACCTGTTTTAACAGTTCGATCACCGATAAATGAAAAGTATCTCACGACAACTCCACTCCAAATAAAAAGTCTTAAATGTTTATAACACGTATCTATTTTCTTACTTCTGATAAGAAATTTCAAATTTTTATAAAAAATGGTTGCATTATTTTAAAAAATCACATAGACTGTATTATAACAACAAACAATATTAAATATTGTTATATAAAAGAGAGGGGAGATAACATGAAAAAGTATGAAAAGCTGTCCTGTCCAGAATGTGGTAAAGAGGTTGATTCTAAAAGTTATACAATGGAATGTGATTACTGTTTGTCAAAAAAAGAGGATTAATTTTTTTATTGTTATTGTTATATAACAAAGTAAAGTTAATCTATTTATAATACAACAGCAAGGGGAGGAATGCTAATGAACCAAACCACCGTACAAATCAATCATGAAAATCAGTTTAACGAAATTTTAACACCTCAAGCATTAGAATTTCTGGAGAAGCTGCACAACTACTTTGAAGAACGACGTAAAAACCTGCTGGAAATTAGATAGCAAATTCAGGAGAAGCTGAATGAGGGAAAGCAGCTACAATTTCTTTCAGAGACAAAGCAAGTTCGGGAAGGGAATTGGACAATTGATCAACTACCAAGAGATTTGCGGGATAGAAGTCCAAACGTGCCATAAGCGTAATGCGATGGCGATCGGTGGAATGGCAGCTCAAATACCAGTTAAAAACGATGATGCAGCCAATAAAGTCGCATTTGATAAGGTTCGTGCAGATAAGGAGCGGGAAGCGGTTGATGGACATGATGGTACATGGGTTGCACATCCAGGTATGGTTCAGCTTGTTAAAGATATCTTTGATAAAGTGATGCCGACACCAAACCAAATTAACAAGAAACGAGTCGATGTGCGCGTATCGGCAGAAGATTTGGTCCGGTTACCTGCTGGCGAAATTACAGAAGGAGGCCTTCGAACCAATATTAATGTAGGTATCCAGTATATAG
The DNA here is from genome assembly GCF_037983385.1 of Oceanobacillus sp. FSL K6-0127. Classification (NCBI taxonomy): domain Bacteria; kingdom Bacillati; phylum Bacillota; class Bacilli; order Caryophanales; family Bacillaceae; genus Oceanobacillus; species Oceanobacillus sp. FSL K6-0127. The sequence goes on from NZ_CP150287.1 coordinate 2,080,987, forward strand.
CAGCATGGCTAAGCGGGAGAGGAGCTGTACCAATCAACAATTTAATGGAAGACGCAGCTACTGCAGAGATCTCAAGAGCGCAGGTGTGGCAGTGGGTTCGCTATCCTAAAGGAGAATTTGTTGATGGCAGAAAAGTAACAATGGAGCTAGTTGAAGAAATCATGCAAGAGGAACTATCGGTGATTGAAGAACAATATGGTACGGATACTTACCGGAAAGGGAATTTTGGACAGGCCGCACAAATTTTTGATTCATTAATAAAACAAGATAGCTTTGCTGAATTTTTAACAATACCAGCCTATAAGGAATTATTAAAAGGGGGAAATGAATGATGTCAAATCAACGTGTTGAAAGTTTACAGAAGAGTTGGGAAAAGGAACTTCGTTGGGTAGATGTAGAACGTCCGTATACAGCAGAAGAAGTCATTCGTTTAAGAGGATCCATTGATTTGGAATATACTTTAGCAACAAGAGGCTCAAAGAAACTATGGGAATCAATCAATACGGAAGAATATGTGAACGCTTTAGGTGCATTAACAGGAAATCAAGCCGTTCAGCAGGTAAAGGCTGGGTTAAAAGCAATTTACTTAAGTGGCTGGCAGGTGGCAGCGGATGCGAACTTAGCGGGACAAATGTATCCGGATCAAAGCTTATATCCGGCTAATAGTGTACCAAATGTAGTTAAGCGGATTAATCAGGCATTACAGCGAGCGGATCAGATTCATTATTCGGAAGGGAATACAGATATTGATTGGTATGTACCCATTGTAGCGGATGCAGAAGCAGGCTTCGGCGGACAGCTTAATGTGTTTGAATTAATGAAGTCGATGATTGAATCTGGTGCAGCTGGCGTACACTTTGAAGATCAATTATCATCCGAAAAGAAGTGTGGACATTTAGGTGGTAAAGTCTTGCTGCCGACACAAACAGCAGTTAAAAATTTAATTGCAGCACGTTTTGCTGCAGATGTAATGGGGACCCCGACAGTAATTATTGCTCGAACAGATGCCAATGCTGCGGATATGATAACTAGTGATGTAGACCCGTATGATGCACCGTTTATTCAAGGGGAACGAACCTCTGAAGGATTTTATCGAACAAAGGCTGGTATTGATCAGGCAATTGCTCGTGGATTAGCATATGCACCATATGCAGATATGATTTGGTGTGAAACTTCAGAGCCGAATATGGAAGAGGCGAGACATTTTGCTAATGCAATCCATGAGAGATATCCCAATAAGCTATTGGCATACAATTGCTCTCCATCCTTTAACTGGAAGCATAAACTTTCTGATGAGGAGATAGCTAACTTCCAGAAAGAGCTTGGGAAAATGGGTTATAAATTCCAGTTTGTAACGTTGGCAGGCTTCCATGCTCTAAATCATAGTATGTTTGAGCTAGCAAGAAGGTACAAAGATGAAGGAATGGCGGCATACTCTAAATTACAGCAGGATGAATTTGCAAGTGAGAAATATGGTTATAGTGCAACACGTCATCAGCGTGAAGTAGGCACTGGCTACTTTGATGAAGTAGCACAAGTAATTTTTGGTGGCACTTCGTCAACAACTGCACTGAAAGGGTCGACAGAAGCTGAACAATTTACAAGCTAATTATCTTGAAGTAAATATAGTTCAAAATTCCTGACAAAACGAATTAAAATAATAAAAAAAATGCTTATCCTAAAGAAATAGGGTAGGCATTTTTTTGGTACTCGCTATTTTTATTGGATTATTTCGATAATTATATGAAGGTTTTGTTAAGATATGAAGCAAAATTAGGCGATTTATGTCGTTTTTGAAATATAATTGTAACATTACTATAATATGAATGTCATTTTACAATGCTATAATTCATATTGCCTAGAAAAATTAATACATAATTAAAAAACAATCACATAGTTTAGCAATATTTAATTCATAGAAGACTACATAAAAAGAGCTTTGCGGTGTGAAATGGGAAGCGGGGAAATGAAAGTTGAGAAAGACATTTATGGCGTTATCCACTGTTGCAGTGGTTGGTTTAGGTAGTACTTTATTCACTGTATCAGCCCAGGCAGAATCCATTCAAGATATTGAAAACAAGCAAGCACAAATTCAAGAAGAGCGAGATGCAATTAAAGCAAACCTATCTGATGCTGATAGTAAAATAGCAGAGGTTTTAATAGATTTAGAGAAATTAAATGAAGAAATTGAAAAGGTAAATAAAGCCTTAAAAGAAAACCAAAAGCAAATGGATAATACAAATGAAGCTATTTCTGAGAAAGAAGATGAGGTAGCTCAATTAGAAAAGGAAATTAAGGAACTAGAAAAAGCAATCGAAAAGCGTTTTGAAATATTGAAGGAACGCGCTGTATCCTATCAGCAAAGTGGTGGGGATATCAGTTACCTTGAAGTAATTTTCGGATCCCAAAGCTTTGGTGACTTTATTAGCCGTGTTTCAGCAGTAAATAAAATTTCAGAGTCTGATAGTTCATTAATCAAAAAGCAGGAAGAAGATAAAGCTGCTGTAGAAGAAAAACAGGATGCTGTACTTGCGAAATTAGACGAATTAAATGAAATGAAGATTGAAATTGAAGGAATGCTTGCCTTAGTTGAAGAACAAAAAGCATCAAATGAAGATAAAAAAGATACACTTAAAGCAAAAGAAAATGACTTACGCGTATTAAAAGATGAGCTTCAGGTAGAAGACTCTAAGCTTGCAACACTAGAAAAAGAAGTGAAAACTAGTTTACAAGCAGCAGTAGAGCCTGCACCAGAAACAGAAGTTGCAAGTGCTAATGCAACTGGAAATACAGATACAGGTTCATCTGAAAAAGCTGCATCTGGCGGAGAGTTACAAACTTTAAGCAAAGAATCAACATCAAGACCTGCAGCATCTGGCAATCTTAGTACGGCAATTAATGCTGGATTCTCTCATATTGGAACACCATATGTATGGGGAGGCAAAGGTCCAGGAGGATTTGATTGTTCTGGATTCGTATCCTGGGCATTTGCTCAAGCAGAAATTTCTATTCCATCAAGCACTACAGGATTAGCGACAACAGGTACAAAAGTTTCTTCTAGCAATATGCAGCCTGGAGATATCGTATTCTTTGACACCTATAAAAAGAACGGGCATGTTGGAATCTACCTTGGTGGCGGTAAATTTATTGGCGCACAAAATTCTACGGGATTAGCTGTTGCTGATATGACAAGTGGTTACTGGGAAAGCAAGTTCGCAGGTCATGTTCGCAGTGTAAAATAATAAAGTAATAGAAAAAACCATTCTGAATTCCTTCAGAATGGTTTTTTCTATGTACGGAAGTATTTAATCATTATCTTTTAGTAGACTTATTTTGGATTTCAAGTTTTCTAATGTTTTTTTCGTATATATTTAAGCTTGTTTATTGTTTTCTCCATGCTAATATCTGATTCCGCTTCGGAAAACAAAAAGTGGTTTAGACTATGATCAAGTAGGATATATTATATATGCTGTAATAGCAAGAGATTTTACAGTAAAACTTGCAGCTGACGAAAGGAACATACATATGAAAAATAGAGCATTTTTAAATCCGGTATTTTTTGTTTCAGCTATTGTTATTTTTTTATTAGTCATTATCGGAGCCGTTGCGCCTTCACGATTTGGCAAAGTCGCTGAGACGCTATTTAATTTTACGACTACGAATTTTGGATGGTTTTATTTACTTGCTGTATTTAGTTTTATTGCATTTTTAATTGTTCTTGCAATAAGCAAATACGGAAGGCTAAGGCTCGGAAACGCAAGTTCTCGGCCGGAGTATCCTTTCTTTACCTGGATTGGTATGCTATTCTCCACAGGATTTGGTTCTGGTCTTGTGTTCTGGGGAGTTGCAGAACCGATGAGCCACTTTTTAAACACACCATTTCCTGGACTTGATCCCCAAACTCCAGAAGCAGCGAGGGTAGCAATGGGGTATGCTTTCTTTAACTGGGGGATTAGCCAGTGGTCTGTATTCGCTATTGTTGGACTTGTCATTGGGTATGTTCAATTTAGAAAAGATAAAAATGGTCTTATTTCCACTTCGATTCGTCCTATAGTCGGATCGAAAAAAATAGTTGCAAACACAGTCGACTCATTTGCAGTTATAGCGACAGTCATGGGAGTTGCAACCTCATTGGGACTTGGGATTTTACAGATGAATGGTGGGATGACTTCGATATTCGGAATGCCGAATTCAATCGGAATTCAAATTGTTATTGCTTTAGTAATGCTCATTACTTACTTATCTTCTTCTATAACAGGTTTAAATAAAGGGATGAAATGGTTAAGTAATATTAATCTTGCAGCATGTCTATTATTGCTATTATTTGTTTTCTTTGCGGGACCAACAGTATTTATATTAGAAACCTTTGTTTTGGGGTTAGGAGATTACTTGACCAACTTTGTTCAGTATAGCTTGCGAATGACACCATATGAAGGTGGTACATGGGTACACGAGTGGACGATTTTCTATTGGGCATGGGCAATATCTTGGTCCCCATTTGTAGGTGCTTTTGTTGCACGAGTTTCGAAAGGTAGAACGATAAGAGAGTTTATTTTCGGTGTACTTGTAGTTCCCCCTGCAATTGCCTGTTTATGGATAGCTGTATTTGGAGGAACAACGCTCTACAGTGATTTAAATCTCGGAACACAAATAGCGGAGGCTGTAGATGTAGATTTAGCAGTAGCACTATTTGAAACCTTTGGGACGTTGCCATTATCGACAATTTCTTCAGCATTAGCTGTTCTGCTTATCTTTACATTTTTAGTAACCTCTGCAGATTCTGCAACCTATATAATAGGGAGTATGACCTCAAAAGGAAGTATAAACCCTTCTATTATTACGAAAGTGATCTGGGGTGTTTTAATTACCGCAATAGCTGTTGTACTACTGATGGCAGGTGGCCTGGAGGCATTGCAAACTGCATCATTAACTTCAGCATTACCATTAACGGTTATAATTCTTATAATGATGATCGCATTTCTAAGGACTTTATCGAAAGATTTTAGAGATAAGAAGAAGCGATGATTATGAAAACAGCTGGAATGTCCAGCTGTTTTTTTAGTAGGAGAATTGGCGTTTTCTAGAGAACTTAGTGTATAAACGGCATATCTATAGCGAAGAATGATTTCATAAGAATCGTTATACTGAGAGGCAGCAAAATGCTTTATAAAATTTACTTTGTTAATTGTTCGTTAAATATAGACTCATATTTTCAAATATATTATAATCATTTTAGGGAAGTGGGTGATTCATGTGGGAAGGTAAAACAATATAACAGATTCAGCAATGATTTGGTGAATGTATTTTTTACCTATGTGTTGAATCATCAATGTACGGAGTTTCAATATAATTATACTTAATTTTTAGAAATCAGGAGGTGAAGTCCTTGTGTGTCACACACAAGGACCTTAATTGGACATATCCACGATAGTGAATTTACTTGCAGTTGCTGTACTAATTGCAATGACCGCTTTTTTTGTAATGGCAGAATTTGCCATTGTAAAGGTGCGTAGTACACAACTTGAACCACATATTGAAAACGGTAAGAAAAAGGCGATTTATGCCAAACAGGTTGTTTCACATTTAGATGAATACTTATCAGCCTGTCAGCTTGGTATCACAATTACAGCATTAGGTATCGGGCGTTTGGCAGAACCAACATTTGAGCGATTGCTTCATCCGTTGTTTGGTGTTTTTGAAATTGGCGATGCACTAGTTACGACTCTTTCAATTATAGTTTCCTTTGCATTTGCCACATTTCTCCACGTTGTTATTGGAGAGCTTGCACCAAAGACATTGGCAATTCAAAAAGCAGAGCAGGTGACCCTCTTTGTTGCCAGGCCGCTAATGTGGTTTTATCGTTTACTCTACCCATTCATTTGGTTCTTAAACGGTTCGGCACGACTCTTAACACGGGCTGTAGGATTAAAGCCTATGAGCGGTCATGAAGAATCTCATAGTGAAGAAGAACTTCGCTTAATTCTTGCAGATAGCTATAAGAGTGGTGAAATCAATCAATCAGAAATGATGTACGTGAACAACATTTTTGATTTTGATGAACGTGTAGCAAGGGAAATAATGGTTCCTCGAACGGAAATGATTTATTTTTCAAAAGAGGACACTTTCGAAGCAAATCTTGATATTATGCGCGAGGGGCAATTTACGAGATACCCTGTAGCCGATGAGGATAAAGATAACATTATCGGATTAGTAAATTTAAAAGAGATTCTTACTGGTAAGTTTGATGAGCATCGACCAAATACAATTGAGAAATTTATTCGTCCAATTATCCATGTATCAGAAGCCACACCGATTAAGCAGCTTTTGCTCAAAATGCAGAAGGAAAGAATCCATATGGCTATTGTAAATGATGAATATGGTGGAACGGCAGGTCTTGTAACCGTTGAGGATATACTTGAAGAAATTGTGGGAGATATCCGAGATGAGTTTGACGAAGATGAGATGCCAGATGTAGAACAAGTCGACGAAAACATACATCTTGTTTCGGGAAAAATTAGCCTGGAAGAGGTAAATCAGCTTTTAAATATTTACCTTGCAGATGATGAAGTCGATACAATCGGTGGCTGGTTCTTTACAAATAACCTGGATGCCGAAGTTGGAACAGTAATGGAATATGATGGCTATGAATTTATTCTTGAAGAAAAAGATGGCTATCAGATTAAGCGAATTAAAATTGCAAAATTATAATGCATGAAAAGAAGGCAAGCTCTTTAAGGGTTTGTCTTTTTTGCTTGACGATAGATTTACCTGAACCGTTCTATTTTTATCCATAGCATATGCATTTAGGTTTAAATGAAGTTAATTTAGGTTAAAGGAATAGTACATTTTCTTTTAGGAGGTTGCCTATGGATATAAATGCTAAATTAAAAGAACTGGAAAGTGTAAATAGAGAAAATGGTAATAAGGTTTTTACAATGTACTTAAATACAGATCCAGCTGATCCAGATCAGCAAGGTGGAGAGTGGAAAATCCATTTCAAAAATGGCATGCGGAATTTTGAAAGTTATTTAAAAGAAGGGGATAATAAAGAGGAGCTAAACAATTTTCAAGCTGTAAAGAAAAAGGTAGATCGGTTTATTAAGGAAAACGAGCAACAGCAACAAAAAGGAATTATTGTATTTGCAACTGCTGATGAAGAAGTGTGGTATGCAGAAATCGTTCAAATCCGATTAGAGAATGAGTTTTATTGGCAAGAAACCCCAGAGTTAGATCAGCTTCGAAAGCTAAAGGAGAGTTACCCAAAAACAGGGATCATTCTCGTACAACAAAATCAAATAAAAATTATCGATTCTTATCTTAATCAAATTGAAGACACTTTCTCTTATGAACTTGATGTGGAAACAGACACATGGCGAGTCATGCAAGGTCCTCGTAAAGGTACTTCTGGAACGACAGGTCTAGGTTCCACTAATATGCAGACGGATAAATTTGAGGCTCGTTATGAAGTGAACCAACATCGCTGGTATAAAGAAGTTGCTTCCAAAATAGACAAGCAGGCAAAGGATAGAAATTGGAAGAAAATATATGTTGTAGGTGAGAATGGTGCATCCAACGTACTTACAGACCAAATGAACAAACCGGTCGATGAAATTATACAGAAAAATATGCTTGACCATGAGGAATCAAAAGTGATGCATGAAGTGCTAGGGTAGGGGTTGAACTGAACAAGTATATAAAAATGTCTAAGCGGATTTCGCTTAGACATTTTTTTGTGCGCTCTTATGCATTGTATAAATGAAATACGACGCTTACGATGAAACCTAATCTTCTTCACTCAGATATTTCTCATTCACATAGCCTGTAAAATCTGGGGTTGTTATTTTAACCCATTCGTTACCATCATCTTCAACTTCTACTTCTTGATCAAGTGTTACGAGACCAACAATATCATAATCTGCGCCAGGACCGCTGCGCGCATTTAATTGATCAGCTGTAACATAACGAGTTGAAAAGGTAGTCTCTTCAGGCTCCTCCTCATCCTCTAATTGCTTATTATCTTTGTTATCATTCGACTGATCAGAAGTATTATTTTCGTCGTCTTCATTTGTAGACGTTGTTCTATTGTTCGTAGCGTTCGCCATATCCTGATCTTCATTAGCAGCAAAGTCTGGGTTCATAAAATTATGCTGCATGATGGCAACAAACCCAATAAATAGTGCCGTTAAAATAAGTAATATTGTAAAAATAATTCCCTTTTTTCTATCCATTTCTCACTACTCCTAAAGCGGTAGTTCAAAAAGTTAGATGAAAATGACACTCGGAAACAGTGGACCTTTGATTAATAACCAAAATGTCTGCAGGCAGCCATGGTCCTTTTCATCCTTTCTTTGAACACACAAAAACTATTATCTAGAAGATAGTATACATTAAATAATAGAAAAAGGAAAAGAAGAAATCAAAGAATCAAAACAATCGAAGAATAATCAGAACTACGGCGATGGAAACAAAAAATGAACTGAAGACATAGCTGATAGCCTTCCAATATCTTTTTTTCACTAGAAGGTTTAATGTTTCATTGCCAAAAGTTGAAAACGTAGTATATGCTCCACAAAAACCTACACCGAGAAATAGCCAAATGCTATTAGAAATCATTCCATCTTGGTTGAATTTAAATAAAAACGCCAAAAACATGGAGCCACTTATGTTGACAATCCATGTAGAAAATATTCGTTTATTCAATTTAAGCGAGATAGAGTACCTAGCAATACTTCCGATAAAACCACCAAGTGCGACGAGTAATAAATTCATTCGTTTACCTGCTTTCTAGTAGAAATACGATAACCTAGAAAACATAATGCAAGCCCGATTAAAAAAGAAATCATAATATAACCAATAGCCATCGTAACACTTTCATTCCATAATCTAGCTGTTTCTACAGCTAGTGTAGAGAAGGTTGTAAATGACCCAATCAAACCGACAGTAAGTGCCGTTAATAATTCTGGTGCTAACTTTTGTTTGACATTTGGATGGTTTAAAAGGAAAGGAAGCAAAAAACATCCAATTAAATTTACAGTTAATGTAGCAAAGGGGTATCCGTCTGTATCTCCAAACAGCAAGGAAATACAATAACGCCCCCCTGTACCAAGCATACCGCCTGCCCCTACAAATAAGAACAGTTTTACACTCATGCGCTTTGGCATAGTGGACATAAACCGTAAATTTCAAACTTATGTCCTTCAATAGCATAGTTGGCAAGTGTTTGCTGCACTTCATCCATTGGACAAACTTCAATTTCCTTCGTTTTTCCACAGGCATTACAGATAAAATGGTGATGGTGATGATGTGTGCAATTCATACGGAATTGTTTCTCACCATTTAGTTCTGTTGTTTCAAGTATTCCTACTTCATTATATAAATGAAGGTTACGGTAGACTGTATCGAAGCTGATACCCTCATACGTTTCTTCCAAATGATTGATTAAATCCTTGGCAGTACGGTATCCATCAGCCTTTTCAAAAAATGCGAGGATATCTTTACGTCTCCCTGTTGTTTTATAGCCTTTATTTTTTAATAAATCAATCGCTTCATTGATGTTCACGCTAAATCCCCTCCTGTATTCGTTTGGGCTAAGAGGCAGTTCAAACACGAATTTTAAGTCGTTTTATTCCAATAGCAATTAATAAAATTATAATGGATACCATTACAATCGTACCACCTGGTGGGATGGATAAATAGTATCCCGATATGAGTCCAATAATGACGGATAGCTCTCCAAACAAGATCGATAAGAGCATCATTTGTTTAAAACCTTTAGCAAGTCGCATACTTGCCGCAACTGGTAATGTCATTAATGCGGAAACAAGCAGTACACCGACTATTCGTATCGATGCTGCAATAACCAGTGCAGTAAGCACGATAAAAAGTAAATGAATCTGTTTGGAATGTAGTCCTGATATCGTTGCATGCTCTTCATCAAAAGATAATGTGAAAAGCTCCTTATAAAAAAGTACTACTACTAGTATAACAAAAATTGCGATCGTAAGTATCATCAAAAAGTCATTTTGACTAACAGCTGAGACTGACCCAAATAGATAATTAAATAAATCCGTATTAAAGCCATCAGCAACAGAAATGAAAATGACGCTTAATCCAACTCCACTGGATAAAATAATTGGAATCGCAAGCTCCTGGAAAGCTTTATACACGGAACGGAGCTTTTCGATGAGAATGGATCCAAGAACGGAAAAGGCCATACCACTATACAATGGTCCAATCATTAGTCCAAACTTCTTTTCTGCCATTAGTCCAAAGGCGATTCCAGCTAAAGTTACATGGGACAATGCATCTGCAATTAAAGATAAGCGCCGCACTACGATAAAGGTACCGAGGAGCGGAGCGATAACCCCAATAAGCAATCCCGTTAAAAATGTGTATCGTAAAAAATCATATTGAAAAAAGTCTGCTAGCATAATAGTTCCTCCAAAATCAATGATTGTGGCTAACAATATTTACGGGATGACCATAAAATTGTGACAAGTCCTTTTCGGTTAAGGACGTATATTCTTCTGGTTTTCCATGAAAATGTAATGTTTTATTGAGACAAACGATATCTGTAGCATATTCTGTCATGGTGCCCGTATCGTGTGTTACCAGCAACAATGTTTTATTTTGTTTTTGATGCAATTGGTGCAATAGCTCATAAAATCGTTTAACATTTTCATAGTCGATACCAACTGTAGGCTCGTCCAGAATAATTAATTCGGGATCACTAACCAGTGCACGGGCAATAAAGATCCGTTGCTGTTGCCCTCCGGAAAGGTTGCCGATATTTTCATATGCGTAATCAAGCATTCCAACTTGATCGATTGCATGTAGTATTTTATCTTTATGTGTTTTATTAAAAAATTTGAAGTAACCGATTGTTGCTGTTAGCCCGGAGGAAACTACTTCATATACGGTTGCGGGAAATCCTTTATTAAAGGCGTTTGCCTTTTGAGAAACAAATCCAATTTTATTACGATCTTGAAGCTTTTCTCCGTTTTCATTAAAGATGTTAATGGATCCTTTGTCAGGCTTCAGTAATCCAAGAATGAGTTTAATCAGGGTTGTCTTCCCACCACCATTCGGCCCAACAACTCCCATGAAAGCCCCTTTAGGAACCTCAAAGTTAATGTGATCAAGTACAGTTTTATTTTCATAGGCGTAACTAACATTTTTCATTGTTACGGCAGGATATTCCATGTTGACACCTCTTTCTATTAAATGAAGGAAGCATCTGCATAGAAAACAGATGCTAATAAAGTGATTATTTTGTTGCTCGGTCAAGAACATCGAGATTATATTGCATTAAGGATAAATAATCCTCACCATTATCTAAATCATCCTCTGTTAAAACAGATAAATTGTGAATTATTAAGACGTCAGCACCAATTTCATTCTGAATAATTTCAGAGACACGGTTGGAACTGTTTTGTTCAAAAATAATATAGTCTAGATCATAGCTATTCGCTTGATCAATAATCTCAGTTAATTCTCTTTGCGAAGGTTCACTAGCAGAAGATAATCCATTAATTGAGATTTGCTCCATTCCATAGCGCTCTTCCCAATAGCCGAAAGCTGCATGCGAAACGAGAATGTGTTTATTTTCCTTTGCTTCTAATGTTTCTTGGAATGTTTCATCTAGTGCAAGCAAATCTGTTTTCAATGAAGTAAAGTTCTCATTGTAATAGGATTCCTTGTCAGGGTTAAGCTCAATTAGCTCGTCTTTTATAATGGCTGCCATTTCAATCATTCGAAGTGGATCAATCCAAATATGTGGATCATGATCACCGTGACTATGCCCATCGTGCTCATGGTCATGGCTCTCTTCTGAATCTGCATCGTGATCATGATGTGATTCTTCAACATGGAAGAGCTCTTCATGTTCTCCAATTTCAATTAATTGTACATCTTGAGAGGCTAGTGCATCTGCGGCACTTTCAGCGAAACTCTCCATTCCAGCGCCTAAATAAATGAATGCGTCACTGTCTGCAAGGGCAGTAATATCTTTTGTCGTAGGCTCATAGGAGTGCGCATCTACACCTGGTGGATATACGGTTTTAGCTTCTACTGTATCCCCGCCAATTCTTTCAATAGCGTATTGGATTGGATAGATGGATGTGTATATTTCAAGCTGTTCATTATTTGCTTTTGAGCTTTCGTCAGCTGAACTACAACCAGCAATAAATATACTTAATATAATGAGGAATATAAGATTTTTTAAAATTTTCATGTATACAAACCCTTCATAAACAATAAAATAAATAATTCTTTCCTATCATAACGTAATCATTACGCTTTGTAAATAGGAATGATTACGACGAGAATAAATTCATAGGTAAGGTTTGGGAAAACTCTAAACCTATTTAGCGCTTATGGTATGCTATAAAAAATTAATTAAATTTATTGCGAAATGTCAGATATTCGTTTATAGTATAAATTAGATGGATAGGAAACTGTCTTTTATTTTTTGGATTAAAATGAATGAGTATTCATTCAATATAGGATTGGGGGATGAAAAGTTGAAGCATTCAATAAAAACAGCAGCAGTTCTCGGTTCGGGTGTGATGGGATCTGGGATTGCTGCGCATCTAGCAAATTTGGGAATAGCTGTGACGATGCTTGATATTGTGCCACCAGATTTAACGGAAGAAGAAAAGCAACAAGGTCTTACTTTAGAAGACTCTGAAGTTCGAAATCGAATCGCGGCTCTAAGTAAAAAAGCATTGCTTAAGCAGAAACCATCGCCTATCACGACAAATAAAAGTCTGGAAAATATTACAATCGGAAACATGGAAGATGATATGGGAAAAGTTGCTGAAGTTGATTGGATTATTGAAGTAGTGGTAGAGAACTTGCAGGTGAAAAAGAAGGTTTTCGCTAGAATTGATGAGTATCGCAAAGAGGGAGCGATTGTAAGCTCCAATACATCTGGGATTTCTGTAGAAGCAATGATTGCAGATTGTTCAGAAGATATGAAGAAGCACTTTTTAGGAACGCACTTTTTCAACCCGCCACGCTATTTGAAGCTATTGGAGATTATCCCAACTGTTCATACCGCCCCAGAGGTTTTGGCTTTCATGAAACGTTTTGGGGAAGATGTGCTTGGAAAAGGTGTAGTCGAAGCAAAGGATACACCGAATTTCATTGCAAACCGGATTGGGACGTATGGCTTGCTAGTAACGGTAAGGGAGATGTTGAAAGGGAATTTCTCGGTTGGCGAAGTTGATTCTGTGACAGGAACGTTAATTGGTAGACCCAAAAGCGCTACTTTCCGAACGTTGGATGTGGTGGGGCTTGACACATTTAGTCACGTCGCAAAAAATGTATATGACCAAGTCGAAGGGCCCGAAAAAGCATTATTTACTATACCAGATTTTATGAATGACATGCTGGAAAAAGGCTGGTACGGCGCCAAAAGTGGTCAAGGCTTTTTTGTCAAAAAAGGTCGTGATATTTATGAATTGAACTCAAAAACGATGAAGTATGAAGAGCGTAAGAAGCTGAAAACTGCTGCTACAGAGATGGCTAAGCAAGCAAAGGGATCTCGAAATAAAATGAAAGCGCTTCTCTCAAATCCTGGTGATAAGGCAAGTGACCTTGTCTGGTCAGTTATCAAGCCAGTGCTACTTTATTCAGCAGAGCTTTTAGGAGAAATTGCGGATGACATTATTTCTATTGATCAAGCAATGAAATGGGGCTTCGGCTGGGAGCTTGGTCCATTTGAAACTTGGGACGCAATTGGAGTTCGTGAATCTGTAGAACGCATGCAAAAAGAAGGGGCAGATATACCCAAATGGGTGCATTCAATGCTTGAGAACGGAAAGGAATCCTTTTATCAAGAGAAGGAAGGAACTGTCCACTACTTTGATAATGGTGAATATAAGGAACAACAATGGAATCATAAAGAGATTCATATCAAACGCCTTAAACAAACGAATAAGGTTATCAAAAAGAATACAGGTGCAAGTTTAATTGATATGGGAGATGGAGCCTTACTATTAGAGTTCCATTCTAGAAGTAATGCAATCGGGCTGGATATCATTCAAATGGTGAACTATTCCATTGAAGAAGTTGAAAAAAATTACGAAGGACTTGTTATCGGTAATCAAGGAAAGAATTTCTGTGTTGGAGCTAATCTAGCAATGATGTTAATGGAAGCGCAGGATGATAATTTCTTTGAACTAGATATGGTTATCCGCCAGTTTCAAAATATGACTATGGCGATTAAGTACGCAGAAAAACCTGTAGTCACAGCACCGTTTAATATGGCGCTTGGCGGTGGTGCAGAGGTATCGCTGCCAGCAGCTGCAATACAAGCATCTCCTGAAACCTATATTGGGTTAGTAGAAGTTGGTGTTGGGCTTATCCCTGGTGGTGGAGGCACAAAAGAATTGTATTTAAAAGCGCTTCGCAATCTACCAAAAGGTGTGTCATTTGATTTAACGAAGGTTGCGAACGATGTATTTGAAAAGATAGCTACAGCAAAGGTTTCTACATCAGCTGCAGAAGCATTTGAAAATGGCTTCCTCGATACAAATGATCGTATTAGTACTAACCCTGGTCATCTTTTATATGATGCGAAGCAAAGAGTTCTGGGACTAGCGAGTGCAGGCTACCGGAAACCGCAGCGAGAAAAGGTTCCGGTAGTTGGTGACGCAGGTTATGCTGCCATGCTGATGGGAGCAAAAATGATGCAGTACAGTGGCTATGCATCAGAACATGATGTGAAAATAGCTGAAAAATTGGCCTATGTTTTATCAGGTGGACGAATTAAAGAGGGAACTGAAATTGACGAGCAAGTAATGCTAGATCTTGAACGTGAGGCATTTTTAAGTCTGATTGGCGAGCCATTAACACAACAGCGCATGCAGCACATGCTTGTTAAAGGGAAGCCATTACGTAACTAATTGAAAGGGGGAGAAACCGTGAAAGAAGCAGTAATTGTTGCAGGTGCAAGAACACCGATTGGAAAGGCGTTTAAAGGTTCACTTGCAAATACTAGACCAGATGATTTAGCTGCACGAACGATTAAAGAAACATTAAAACGCGCAGGAGGATATGCCGGAAATATAGATGATGTCATTATAGGCTGTGCAACCCCGGAGGCGGAGCAAGGTATGAATATGGCTCGAAATGTGGCTGCGCTAGCTGGATTAAAGCATGATGTGCCGGGCATTACGATCAATCGCTATTGTTCATCGGGATTACAAAGCATTGCCTATGCGGCAGAGAGAATTATGGTTGGAGCAAGCGATACAATTATAGCAGGTGGGGCAGAATCAATGAGTATGCTCCCAATGGGAGGACATGTGATTAAACCAAACCCAAAGCTTGTCCAGGAATTGCCTGGCTATTATATGGGGATGGGACATACAGCAGAAGAAGTAGCTAACCGCTTTACTATCTCTCGTGCTGATCAGGATGCATTTGCGGTACAAAGCCACATGCGTGCCGCAAAAGCGTTGAAAGAAGGTAAGTTTTCCGATGAAATTGTTCCAGTGGAAGTAACTGAACGCGGAGTCGGTTCGAACAATAAAATAGTGGAAAAACAATTTACGTTTTCAGTGGATGAAGGAGTGCGCCCAGATACAACAACAGAGATTTTGGCGAAATTGAGACCAGCCTTCCATGCAAAAGGTTCTGTAACCGCGGGAAACGCATCACAAATGAGTGATGGTGCAGCATCTGTGCTAGTGATGGATCGGGAAAAGGCTGAAGCAGAGGGGCTAACTCCAATTCTAAAGTTCCGCTCGTTTGCAGTTGCTGGTGTGGAACCAGAAATTATGGGTGTCGGACCAGTTAAGGCGATACCGAAAGCGTTAAAGGTTGCTGGGTTAGAGCTATCAGACATTGGATTATTTGAGCTTAATGAAGCATTTGCCTCTCAATCCTTACGCGTTATTCAAGCGCTTGATCTTGATCTGGAAAAAGTAAATGTAAATGGTGGAGCGATTGCGTTAGGACACCCGCTTGGATGTACGGGTACAAAGCTGACGGTATCCTTAATGCATGAAATGAAACGGAGAAACGAGCAATTTGGGATTGTCACTATGTGTATCGGTGGCGGCATGGGAGCAGCTGGGGTTTTTGAACTCTTGTAATTGAAATGAGCACTACTGAGGATCAAGGCGAAAAAGCTGAAGTTCTTAGCGGAATTACTGGAGTTAGCAGTGAAAATAATGAAGATTGCAGTAAAATTGCTGAAGTTAACAAATAAACATGATGTTGAAGTGTGCGAGATTGTTTAACACTCCATAATAGGAAGGAAGATTCGGATGAGTGAAACAAAGGACAAAATTTTCAAGGGTGGGGCATTTTTAGTTGAGGATTTAACTGGTGAAGATATTATTACACCAGAGGACTTTACGGAAGAGCATCAAATGATTGCCAAAACAACAGATGATTTCATTACGAGTGAAGTTTTGCCGAAACTTGATCAGTTGGAAAATCACGAATTTGAGCACTCAGTTAAGCTGTTAAAAAAAGCTGGAGAACTTGGTTTGTTAGGAGTTGATGTACCCGAAGAATACGGAGGTCTGGCACTTGATAAAATTAGCTCTTCCTTAATTACAGAAAGATTTTCACGTGCAGGCGGATTCTCGATCACACATGGTGCTCATGTAGGGATAGGATCACTGCCGATCGTATTCTTTGGAAATGATGAGCAAAAACAAAAATATTTGCCGAAGCTTGCGACTGGTGAATTAATCGCTGCTTACGCATTAACTGAACCAAGTTCCGGATCAGATGCACTAGGTGCAAAAACAACCGCCAGGCTAAATGAAGCTGGTACGCATTATATTTTAAACGGAGAGAAACAGTGGATTACGAACTCGGCATTTGCAGATGTGTTTGTTGTCTATGCAAAAATTGATGGAGAGCATTTCTCGGCCTTTATTGTTGAAAGAGAGTACCCAGGTGTTTCAACTGGTGTGGAAGAAAAGAAGATGGGAATTAAAAGCTCATCAACACGGACACTGATCCTTGAAGATGCAGAGGTCCCGATAGAAAATTTGTTAGGCGAAAAAGGACGCGGCCATATTATTGCTTTCAATATTTTAAATGTTGGCCGCTATAAGCTTGCAGTCGGTGGAGTTGGTGGTGCTAAGCGTGCACTTGAACTTGCTGCAGCTTATGTGAATGAGCGCAAGCAGTTTAATACACCTATTTCCAGCTTTTCTTTAACACAGGAAAAGCTGGCAACAATGGCTTCTGAAATCTATGCAAACGAAAGTGCGGTTTATCGTACAGTAGGATTATTTGAACAGCGAATGGGAGCATTAACGGAGGAACAATTAAAGGACGGACGCGAAGTAGCGCGTGCAATTGCAGAATACCAAATTGAGTGCTCCATAACGAAATACATGGCAACCGAATTGCTTGATTATACTGCAGACGAAGCAGTGCAGATGCATGGTGGTTACGGCTTTATGCAAGAGTATGAAGTAGAGCGTATTTATCGTGACTCACGAATCAACCGTATTTTTGAAGGGACAAACGAAATTAATCGCTTGTTAGTTCCTGGAACATTGCTGAAAAAAGCAATGAAGGGCGAACTGCCACTGCTGCAAAAAGCTCAAGGGCTACAAGAAGAGTTAATGATGATGATGCCAGAGGAAGTTGGTACAGAACCTTTGGAGCAGGAGAAGTATTTACTGCGTAACGCGAAGAAAATCGTCCTTCTTGGTGCAGGATTAGCTGCACAAAAGTATATGCAGAAATTAGAGAAAGAACAAGAAATCCTCGTCAATCTAGCTGATATGGTCGCTGAGGTTTACAATATCGAGTCGGCAATTCTTCGTACAGAGAAAGCAATTAACAAAGGCGGAGCAGAAAAGAGCAAGCAAAAACTGCTGTATACGCAGGTTTATGTACAGGAAGCATTTAATCGGATAGAAGCAGATGCAAAAGAAACATTAATTGCAGTCGAGGAAGGTGATACATTAAGAATGATGCTTTCGTCCTTACGTAAACTGACGCGTCATACACCAATTAATGTCATTGCTAAAAAGCGTGAGATTGCTAAAGGTATTATAAAAGAAGAGAAATATATCGTCTGATATTCTATGCCACTTCTTACCAAACAGGAGTGGCATTTTCTGTTTATTGACGGAACGAATTATTGTTAGCGTTTATTATTTGATGAAAAATAGTTGCACTGTTAATCTTGATAGAGAAATAGCTATTTGAGTTTTTCTTATTTGTAAGAAACTGCGCACTAATGTGCAGTAATAGATTGTGCGTATACCCGCTTGTAAACACACTACGCTGTGTATAAAAAGAAACCCGTGCAGTCTCAACTTAACAGAAATAATACAAAGGAGAGATAATCATGTATCGTACTGTAGAAGATTTTGTGAACGATTGGGATCATGCTGCAAATGGAACGATTGCAGTCCTTGAATCGTTAACAGATGATAAACTGAATCAGGCAATTGTAGAAGGCCACAGTACCTTAGGATGGCTTGGGTGGCATTTAGCAACAAGCCCAGTATTCTTTGCCGGTCTTGTAGGTGTGGAGATAGACGCTGGTAAAACTAAAAATGCTACCCCTGAAAAAGCAAATGAAATTGTACAAACATATAAAAAAGTAGCAACAGCAGTTAAAGTTCAAGTTGAAAAAACATTAACAAATGAAAAGTTGGAAGAACATGTAAATGCGATGGGAGGATCTGTCGCAAGAGGCGCTCTGTTACGTACACTCATTGACCATCAAACCCATCACCGTGGGCAGATGACCGTGCTATTGCGTCAAGCAGGATTGCGAGTTCCTGGTGTAATGGGTCCAACAAAGGAAGAACAATAAATGTCAAAGCCATGAAGGAAATCGGAAAGTTTTTTATCCGTTTTCTTCATGGCATATTAATTTTTACTTATTGGATAGTATGAATTGGATTGCTGAGCAGTTATACTAATATTTTTATACAAATCATGATAAAATAATTCCTAAACAGTTTGGAATGGAGGATTTGTACATGGCATTAACATTTTACTGGTACCCAAATTGCGGAACATGCAAAAAAGCGAAGAAATGGTTTGATGATCATAACATCGATTATACAAGTATACATATTGTAGAAGAAACACCTACAAAGGAAGAGTTGCTTGAATTGATTTCCAAAAGTGATTTACCTGCTAAAAAGTTCTTTAACACGAGTGGAAAGAAATATCGTGAGTTAAATATTAAAGAGAAAATAATGGATGCAAGTGTAGAAGAAATGGCAGGAATCCTTGCTTCAGATGGAATGTTAATCAAGCGTCCGATTGTCACAGACGGGTCAAAGGTGACAGTTGGATTTAAAGAAGAAACATTTCAAGAAAATTGGCTCTAGTTATTATTAATGAATAACCTTGGGTTCAAATTCAAACAAAGACTAGAAAAATACAAGGTTAAATTGTATAGTTAAATTGGAATGAATTAATGGAGGGATTACAATGAGTTTGCCACAAGATTTGCTGTATTCAAAAGAACATGAGTGGGTAAAAAAGGAAGACGGAAATGTACGTATCGGAATTACTGACTTTGCCCAAGATGAGCTAGGTGATATCGTTTTTGTTGAGTTGCCTGAAGTAGGAGACGAAATAACAGCTGACGAGCCGTTTGGTAGTGTAGAATCTGTAAAAACAGTTTCTGAATTATATGCTCCAATCAGCGGGAAAGTTGTCGCAGTAAATGAAGAATTGGAAGATAGCCCAGAATTTGTAAATGAATCTCCATATGAAAAAGCATGGATGGTTGTTGTTGAGCCCTCTGATGTAGCTGAGCTTGAGCAATTATTATCTGCAGATGCATATCAAGAATTAACTGAAGAATAATGCCCAAAGGCTAACTTACGCGTGTGAAAGTGTATAGTTAGCCTTCTTTCAATCATATAATGTATGTAAATAGATGCTGTTCAAAAAGTCCGGTGAAAATGAAACAATGAGATAGGTGTTCTTCGATTAACTCCTGACACGTGCTGTGTAGACCGTTGAAGTCACCGCTTCCTGTGGAACACGTTGGCGAAAGAAAACTTCCTATGAAAATTGTTCACGTCCCTGTAGAAGTTCGCATTCTGTTCAAGCTCTATACTTACGTATTAATTGCATTCGTTCCGTGACGAGAGTAACAACGTCACCGAACCTCGACACACACAGGACGTGTTCGTGTTGCGATAGGACATTGCAACTTTACCCGATCTCGGTCTTTTCATCCTCCTTTTGAACGCGAATTACGTAGGCAACTTTTTTGCTTGCATAAGGAGTGCTCATGTATGATAACTACTGAGTTTGAAAAAGTGATTATTGTCGAAGGGCTTACAGATAAGAAGCAAATTGAAAAAGTCATCAATGATGAGGTTACTATCGTATGTACAAATGGTACATTCGGTGTAGAACGATTTGATGAATTACTGGAAACATACGAATTGGATGAAAAGGATGTGTTTATTCTAGTTGACGAGGATAAATCTGGAATGAAATTGCGTAAGCAGCTGGCTCGTGAGCTACCGCATGCGGAGCATATTTACATTAGCAGTGAATATCGGGAGGTTGCAGCGACACCAGAGAAAATACTTGCAAGCACACTACTGAGTAAACATTTCTCTGTTCATCCTATATTTTTATTATAGTGTGTGTTCAAAAAGAGGATATTTACCGGGTTTTTTGAATATCCTCTTATAGATTGAACTTAAGGTGGTTAAAAATGCAGCAAATAACAGAAAAAAGTTTGGAACAGGAACGCATGTTAATTTATATTTATACACCTTTTTGTGGAACATGTACGGTGGCAAGATCAATGCTTGCTAAAATCGAGTCTGTTCATGGAATAGATATCTTTTATGAGATGAATGCGTCCTTGTATCCTGAATTTATGCAAGAAAATAAAATTGAAAGTGTTCCATGCCTTTTAATTAAAGAAGGTAATGAAGTGAAAGAAAAAGTTTATGCCTTTCAATCGACAGGTAATATATATAATTATTTGATGATATATAAGCCAGAATTATTTGCCACCCATTAAGGCTCTAATATCCCCCCTTTCTATGCGTGAGAGAGTTAAAATTAGAAGGTGGGGAAGGGCTTGGAGTCATACTCCTGTGGTACTATCATGCAGTGGAGAGAAAAAGCTCTTGATTGAAGTTTCACTTTAACAAAAGTTAATCCTATTTAGGATTGACACGCGTATTTTAGCATGCTACTATAGTGTCACTGAATTGCTAAATCAAATACGATCTATCTCTTATCTTGAGCGGTGGAGGGACTGGCCCTTTGAAACCGCGGCAACCTTCAATCTTTTGAAAGGTGCCAATTCCTGCAAAGTAAACTTTGACAGATGAGAGAACGTGAGACTTTTTAATGATATGACGTCTTTCTGTTCTCTTACAGAAGACGTTTTTTGTTTTTTGGTTAAAAAATGTATTGCAGCATTCATACAGTAAAGAATTTGTTTATAGGCACAAAAGTTAGAACGAAGAGGAGGACATAACGTGATTTCGATTGAGGGTTTACGTAAGGTCTTTAGACTAAATAATGATGACATAGCAGCTGTTGATGATTTGACCCTTACTATCCCTGACGGTGAGATATTCGGCGTGATTGGGTACAGCGGTGCAGGGAAGAGTACATTCGTCAGACTGCTTAACCGATTGGAAGAACCATCATCAGGACGAATTGTTATTGATGATGAAGAAATAACGACACTTAATTCAAAACAGCTTCGCCTTGCAAGACAAGGAATCGGCATGATTTTTCAGCACTTCAATTTACTTTGGTCAAGAACGGTAGAGGCAAATATTGCATTCCCACTTGAAATTGCAGGAGTCCCAAAGCAGGAGAGGCAAAAGCGAGTACAGGAACTCATTGATTTGGTTGGCCTTGGTGGACGGGAAAAAGCTTATCCATCCCAATTAAGTGGTGGACAGAAGCAGCGTGTTGGAATTGCTCGCGCACTTGCGAATAATCCAAAAGTGCTGTTATGTGATGAGGCAACCTCTGCATTGGATCCAGAAACAACGAATGCGATTTTGAATTTGCTGGTCGACATTAATAAAAAGCTTGGATTAACGATTATTTTGATTACACATGAAATGCATGTTATTCGAAAAATCTGTAACCAAGTAGCGGTCATGGAGCAAGGACGGATTGTTGAACAGGGAAATGTGCTTGATGTGTTTACCCATCCCGTACAAGACGTTACGAAAAAATTTGTTCAGCAAATTATGGGACCAAGTGACGAAGAGGATGATATAACCAATATTATTGAGAATAATGCAGATGGTATTATTCTTAAGCTTCAATTTTTAGGTGAGGCTACAAATCAAACCCTTATAAGCCAGCTGGCAAAGCGTTTTGATATTGATTTAAATATTTTACAAGGAAAAATCACCCAAACACAAGCTGGCGGATATGGCACATTATTCGTACAGGTTATTGGCGAACAAGAGGAATTCGATAGAGCATTAAGCTTTATACAGGAACAGACCTCGGTCGAAGTGGAGGTTATCCGGGATGTTAGCTGAGTTATTCCCAAATATTAAATACGAGGATTTAGTTGAAGCAACTTACGAAACATTTTACATGACAATTATTGCTATTATTGGTACATGTATTTTCGGTCTATTATTAGGATTGCTTCTATATTTAACGAAAAAAGACGGCATCTGGAAAAATAAGTATATTTATTTTGTTGTAGCGGCTCTTGTGAATATATTTAGAGCCATCCCATTTATTATATTGATCTTATTGCTATTTCCATTTACCGATTTCCTTATCGGAACGATTCGCGGACCAAATGCAGCACTGCCCGCATTAATTATTGGATCAGCTCCGTTTTACGGGAGACTCGTTGAAATCGCGCTTAACGAAGTGGAAAAAGGTGTAATTGAAGCAGCCAAAGCGATGGGGGCGAAAACACGTACCATCATTTTCCGTGTTCTACTCCCTGAATCAATGCCGGCACTCGTATCAGGCCTTACGGTTACCTCGATTGCATTAATTGGGTATACCGCAATGGCAGGTGCGATTGGTGCAGGTGGTCTTGGAAACTATGCGTATTATTTTGGATTCCAACGACGTGATTTTGATGTTGTATTTCTTTGTACGGTCATTATTGTAATTATCGTGTTTATTTTCCAATTTATTGGGGACTTTATTACAAACAAGCTTGATAAACGATAACATTATCAATAGATGAAAATAGGAAAACCTATTTCAATTATAAAAACAAGATGGAGAGGAAGAAACAGAATGAAAAAGCTTTTAGCCCTGGTAACATTCGCACTTGTACTTATATTAGCTGCTTGTGGCGGTGGAAATGAATCAGAAGATGGAGCCGATAATGGTTCGTCAGAAGGAACCGAAGAAACAAATGAAATCACTGTAGGTGCTTCAAGTGTACCACATGCGGAAATTCTAGAAGAAGCTCAGCCATTACTTGAAGAACAAGGTGTAACACTTCATATTGAAGAATATCAGGATTATATACTGCCAAATGATGATTTAGACAATGGCACGTTAGATGCGAATTACTTCCAGCACATTCCGTATTTGAATCAAACAGTGGAAGATACAGGATATGAAATTGAATCGATTGGAGCTATTCACGTAGAACCAATGGGTGTTTATTCAAAAGGAATTGCATCAGTCGATGACATTGCTGATGGAACTGAAGTTATTTTAAGCAATTCTGTTTCCGATCATGGGCGGATTTTGACTTTGTTTGAGCGGGAAGGTTTGATTACTTTAGATGAAAGTGTAGAAAAATCCGCTGCAACAATTGACGATATTGTTGAAAATCCTAAAAACTTAGTTTTCTCACCAGATTATGATCCGGCACTACTACCAGAGCTTTATAATTCAGAAGAAGATGTGCTTGCTGTTATCAACACAAACTACGCAATTGGTATAGGTCTTAACCCATTAGAGGATGCATTGTTTGTTGAAGACGAAGAAACTGACTATTTAAACGTTATTGCTGTAAGGTCTGAAGATGCTGATAAAGAAGCATTAAAGAAACTGGTTGAAGTACTAAAATCTGAAGAAATCCAAAACTTTATGATGGAGAACTACGATGGTGCAGTTCTACCAGTGGAAGGCGAAAAGTAATTATAATTTATTAATAGCATTTTAAAGGATACGTGCGTTATTTGCCATTATTTAATGTCGTTTCTATGTTTTCACGTTATGAATCATTCATATATAGAATAATCCAGTCATAGAGGTTTAAATCCGAATTGTAAAGGGAACCTTTCTAGTGTTACTATATTTTATGTAACCAAAACGAAAGGATGATTCACTATTGACAGTGGTCTGAGGTTGAATTACACTTCGGAAATGGAAAAAGGAATGACGAAGTCCCGTCATGTTTGCTACGAGGAGTACAGCAGGAAACTTGAAAAACGGCTGGAAGTAGAAAAACAACGAGAACGGGAATACAAAGAAGCGAAAATGCTAGTGGCAGGAATGGATGGTCAAATAGCTAAATAACAAACTTATAATTACCTTTGTGCTGGTGTCTTAATATGCGGACATCAGCACTATTTATTTGTACAATTATATCTAATTTGATATGGTGAAACAGTAATAAGCTGTGCGCTTAAAAGAGTTGATAATTAATTTGAAATGCTTTAAGATTGTAATGAGAATAAGTTGAGAATGATGTCAATTCATTTCATACTAGAAAATAGCTTACTTGGAGGTATGTTTTATGTCAGGATTAGTTTTAGAAATTAAGAATCTTCATGTATCGATTGAAGACAAAGAAATATTAAAAGGTGTAAACCTTACGATAAAGGGTGGAGAATTCCACGCAATAATGGGGCCGAACGGAACAGGTAAATCTACCCTTGCTTCAGCAATTATGGGACATCCCAAATATGAAGTTACAGAAGGAAGTATTATCCTTGACGGTGAAGATGTACTAGAAATGGAAGTAGATGAGCGTGCTCGTGCTGGTCTGTTTTTAGCTATGCAATATCCAAGTGAAATCAGTGGTGTAACAACTTCTGACTTCCTTCGTTCTGCAATCAATGCTCGTCGTGAAGAAGGCGATGAGGTATCTCTAATGAAGTTTATTAAGCAATTAGATAAAGACTTAGATTTACTTGAAATTGATCAAAACATGGCTACACGATACTTAAACGAAGGTTTCTCTGGTGGGGAGAAGAAACGTAATGAAATCCTTCAATTATTGCAAATAAATCCTGCTATTGCGATTTTAGATGAAATCGATTCTGGATTAGATATTGATGCATTGAAAATTGTATCTAAAGGAATCAATAAAATGCGCGGAGAAGACTTTGGTTGCCTAATGATTACGCATTACCAACGTTTACTTAACTACATTACTCCTGACTTTGTTCATGTTATGATGCAGGGCCGTGTTGTGAAATCAGGTGGACCTGAGCTTGCAAAACGTTTAGAAGAAGAAGGTTATGAGTGGATTAAAGAAGAGTTAGGAATTACAGACGAAACAGTAGAACAAAACGCGTAACGTTAGGAGGAGTAAAATGACTGTCGAAACAAAGCTGCCATTTGATAAAGACTATTTAGAACAGTTTTCAAAAGAACGAAACGAACCTGCGTGGATGTCTGAATTACGCGTGAGCGCGCTTTCTCAAGTAAACACGCTTGAAATGCCAAAGCCGGATAAAACCAATATCCGTAATTGGAATTTCAATACGTTCAAACATGAATTTACATCAGGTCAGGCTGTTACTACTACAACTGAATTGCCTGAAGAAATACAAGCATACTTTGATGAAGAAAATAAAGCAGAAAACTTGTTGATTCAACGAAATCATTCCGTTGCATTTTCTACATTAAATGAAGATTTAAAGGATAAAGGTGTTATTTTTACAGACATTTTTACTGCCTTGAATGAGCATAGTGATTTAGTAGAAAAATACTACATGAAAGAAGCGGTTTCTGTTGACCAGGATCGTTTAACAGCACTTCATGCAGCACTAATGAATGGTGGAATCTTTATCTATGTTCCTAAGAATGTTCAAATCGAAGCACCAGTCCAGGCAATCTTCTGGCAAGAGGATCCTGAAACAGCATTGTTCAACCACGTGTTGATCGTTGCGGAGGAAGGAAGCTCGCTCACCTATTTGGAGAACTACGTTTCTCACAATGAAGAGCAAAAAACGGTAGCGAATATCGTAACAGAAGTATTTGCTCATGATAATGCACAAGTTGCATATGGTGCAGTAGATCATTTTGCAGCAGGAACAACAACCTATGTAAATCGTCGTGGTGTAGCTCAACGTGATGCGAAGATTAACTGGGCATTAGGTCAAATGAATGACGGAAATACGGTTTCCGAAAACATTACCTATTTACTAGGTGATAATGCAACGTCAGAGGCTAAAGCTGTTACTGTTGGACGTGGGAAACAAACACAGAACTTTACGTCAAGCATTCGCCAATTCGGTAAACAAACCGATGCATTTATTTTACAACGTGGAGTTATGAAAGGTAGTGCGACTACTATCTTTAACGCGATTGGTAAAATTGAGCATGGTGGTTCGAAGTCGAATTCGGAGCAGGAATCACGTGTATTAATGCTAAGTGAAAAAGCACGAGGGGATGCCAACCCAATTCTATTAATTGATGAAGATGATGTAACTGCTGGTCATGCAGCTTCTGTTGGTCGTGTTGATCCTTTACAAATGTACTACTTGATGAGTCGTGGACTTACAAAGGAAGAAGCTGAACGCTTGGTTATTCATGGGTTCCTTGAGCCTGTTGTATCTCAAATTCCAATTGAGTCTGTTCGTAAGCAATTGACTCAAGTAATTGAAAGGAAAGTTAATTAATGGATGTTAAAGCCATTAAAGAACAGTTTCCCATTTTAAATCAGGAAGTTAATGGACATCCTTTAGTCTATCTTGATTCATCTGCGACTTCGCAAAAACCACTGTCAGTTATAGAGGCGGTTAACACGTATTACCGTGAAGATAATTCAAACGTACATCGTGGTGTTCATACGTTAGGAACAAGAGCAACAGATAAATACGAAGGCGCTCGCGAGAAGGTCCGTGAATTTATTAATGCACGCAGTACAGCTGAAATTATTTTTACTAGAGGAACAACGACAGCAATTAATCTTGTTGCTACCAGTTATGGGAGAGCGAATTTGAAACCAGGGGATGAAATTGTGATTACGCCAATGGAGCATCACAGTAACATTATCCCTTGGCAACAAGCTGCAAAAGCAACTGGTGCAACACTCAAATATATCCCATTGCAAAGCGATGGTACTATAACATTAGAAGCTGTTCGCGAAACGGTAACAGCAAATACGAAGATTGTAGCAATGACACAGGTTTCCAATGTGTTGGGTACAATTAACCCAATTAAGGAAGTCGCTCAAATTGCCCATGCTCATGGTGCGGTTATGCTTGTTGATGGTGCTCAAGGTGCTCCGCATTTAAAAGTAGATGTAGCTGATCTTGACTGTGATTTCTATGCATTTTCGGCTCATAAAATGTGTGGTCCAACTGGTATTGGTGTTTTATACGGAAAAAAAGAGCTTCTAGAAAATATGGAACCAATTGAATTTGGCGGCGAAATGATTGATTTCGTTAACCTTTATGATTCTACGTGGAAGGAATTGCCGTGGAAATTTGAAGGTGGTACGCCAATTATTGCAGGTGCAATCGGACTGGCTGCAGCAATAGACTTTCTGAATGAAATTGGTAATGAAACTATTTTAGATCATGAACAAAAATTAGCAGACTATGCAATGAAACAACTACGCACGATCGATGGTATCTCAATCTATGGTCCAGAAAAACGTGCTGGACTTGTTACATTTAATCTCGATGATGTGCATCCACATGATACAGCAACAGCACTTGATGCAGAAGGAATTGCTGTTCGTGCTGGACATCATTGCGCACAGCCACTGATGAAATGGCTCGATGTAACAGCAACAGCACGTGCCAGCTTCTATCTTTACAACACGGAAGAGGATATTGACCTGCTGGTAAATGGACTGTTGAAAACGAAGGAGTATTTTGGGAATGTCTTTTAATAACCTCGATACACTTTACAGACAAGTAATTATGGATCATTATAAAAACCCTAGAAATCGTGGACAAATTGAGGGTGATTCAGTAACAATCGACATGAATAACCCAACATGCGGAGACCGTATTCAATTGCAAATGCAAGTTGAAGATGGTGTTGTACAAGATGCCAAGTTTGAAGGGGAAGGCTGTTCAATCAGTATGTCGTCTGCTTCGATGATGACTCAGGCAATTAAAGGAAAAAGTCTTGAACAAGCAGTTAAAATGTCGAGAGCATTTTCTGAGATGATGCTTGGAAAAGAGATTGATACAGAAGGATTGGATATGGAAGACATTGAAGCATTGCAGGGTGTCTCCAAGTTTCCAGCAAGAATCAAGTGTGCAACCTTGGCATGGAAGGCAATGGAAAAGGGCGCACAACAAGATTAAATGAATTTAAAAATATAAAGTTTTGCTGGATGTTTTTCTTGTGCATGAGTAGCCACGTCCAGCTCCATCGCCCAGCGACTAGCGAGACTTCCCTCACCTCCGTACGATAAAGAAGACTTGCCGACTGGCTTTGACAGAGGCTTAGTCGCACTTATACCCTTGCGGTGAAAGTCAACATCGACTTCCTTTGGTCGTCGTGTTTCCTTTATCTCCTACGTAGGAATGTTCGAAGTCGAACCACCCCAAAGTACCGGGCGCAGTCCGTACGTCGCTAACCGGGCGATTCCGCTTTAGATAATACAATGAGGAGGTTATATAATGGCTAAAAAAATGCCTGAAATGGAAGAATATAAATATGGATTTCATGATAAAGACGTCTCTGTTTTCCGAACGGAAAGAGGATTAACACGTAAAGTCGTTGAAGAAATCTCTAAAATGAAAGAAGAGCCGCAGTGGATGCTTGACTACCGCTTGAAGGCATTAGAGCATTTTTACGAGCGCCCAATGCCGCAATGGGGCGGAGATCTTTCAGAACTTGATTTTGATGAGATCGTTTATTACGTTAAACCATCTGAAAAGCAAGGTAGAACATGGGATGAGGTACCTGCTGAAATCAAAGAAACATTTGATAAGCTTGGTATTCCAGAAGCAGAACAAAAATATTTAGCTGGTGTATCTGCACAGTACGAATCAGAGGTTGTTTATCATAGCTTGAAAGAAGATCTTCAAGAAATGGGTATCGTATTTAAGGATACTGATACAGCGCTAAAAGAAGACGAAGAGTTATTTAAAGAATACTTTGGAAAAGTTATTCCATATTCCGATAATAAATTTGCTGCACTGAACTCAGCCGTATGGTCTGGCGGATCATTTATCTATGTTCCGAAAGGTGTTCAAACATCAACACCGTTACAAGCATATTTCCGTATTAACTCGGAAAATATGGGGCAGTTTGAAAGAACATTAATCATTGTTGATGAAGGTGCATCTGTACACTATGTTGAGGGCTGTACAGCTCCAGTCTTTACAACAAACTCACTTCATAGTGCGGTTGTTGAAATCGTTGTTAAAAAAGATGCATATTGCCGTTATACAACGATTCAAAACTGGGCAAACAACGTATACAACCTAGTTACAAAACGTGCAGTAGTTGATGCAAATGGAACGATGGAATGGATTGATGGTAACATCGGTTCGAAATTAACGATGAAATACCCTGCGATTTTATTAAAAGGCGAAGGTGCACGTGGTAACACGCTATCTATCGCTATTGCTGGTAAAGGACAATTACAGCACGCAGGTGCAAAAATGCATCACTTAGCACCAAACACGTCTTCAACAATTGTTTCAAAATCAATCTCTAAACAAGGCGGAAAGGTTTCGTACCTCGGTCTTGTACACTTTGGACGTAAAGCAGACGGTGCACGTGCAAACATCGAATGTGACACGCTAATCATGGATAACGAATCGTTCTCTGATACTATTCCATACAATGAAATTTTAAATGATAACATTTCATTGGAGCACGAAGCGAAAGTTTCTAAAGTATCTGAAGAGCAATTGTTCTACTTGATGAGTAGAGGATTAACAGAGGAAGAAGCAACAGAAATGATCGTAATGGGCTTCATCGAGCCATTTACAAAAGAACTTCCAATGGAATATGCAGTAGAGATGAACAGATTGATTAAATTCGAGATGGAAGGCTCTATTGGGTAATATAATAGGAAACCCTCGCTACAATTATAATTGTGGCGAGGGTTTTTTTATTAAATGTTACGTAATTGCCCAATTTACGCCCTACTAATCTCTGTTCTGTTATTTTTTGACTGTTTACGTAGTTAGCTAATAACATCCATTCTTCTTCTTTTCTCAACTTTTCCGCACGAATCAAATGTTAAACTCTTTACATATTTGGCAGATTCAGACGTCGTGGACCTTTTTAATATTCTTGAAGGTTTACTGAACATTTTTTTGCTTTTTCCAGTGCTGCAGCACGATAATCGTTTTGATCAGGACAAGAATTTATATCTCGGAACTGCTTTAAATTTAATGACATTGATGAGATATCAAATAATATGCTATAATAAAAATTCTATTGTTATTACAATTAAGTATATTATACAGTTACATAACTTGCGGATGATTGTATTGGGAGAGAGCGAAGTATATCGCCACCGAAGGAGCAAGTTCCAAAAAAACCATTGGAATTAATCTCTCAGGTAAAAGCACCAATACAGGACGCTACTCTGGAGAGTGCAATTTATGCCACCAAAGGGGACCTTCTATTATAGAAGGATAAACTTTCAGGTAAAAGGACAGAGAATGGAAATAATATAGCCCTTCTCTATCCTTTTTTTAAATGTGGGATTTTTCAGTTATATAATTGAAATGATGATTTTATAAAAGACTGAAGAACTAGCAACTAAATCAATTAATAATTATCAAAAAGGTTGAGAGAAGGGAATTGTATGCAAGAACAAAAATTAGATAGGGGTTTAAAAAACAGACACGTACAACTGATAGCTATTGGTGGAGCAATTGGTACGGGATTATTTCTTGGTGCAGGAAAATCAATACATTTAGCAGGGCCATCCATATTATTCGCATACTTGATTACAGGTGCTGTTCTCTTTTTAATCATGCGTGCCCTTGGAGAATTGCTGTTAAGTAATTTAAGCTATCATTCGTTTGTTGACTTTGTAAGAGATTATTTAGGTGAAATGACAGCATTTTTAACTGGCTGGACATATTGGTTCTGTTGGATTTCCATTGCAATGGCTGACTTAACAGCAGTTGGCCTCTATACCCAGTATTGGTTTCCAACGATACCACAATGGATGCCAGGATTAATCGCGCTTGTTATTTTATTATGTATGAACTTGGCCACTGTAAAACTGTTTGGAGAAATGGAATTCTGGTTCGCATTAATTAAAGTCATCGCAATTCTAGCCTTAATAGTTACAGGTATTGTTATGATAATAAGTGGTTTTTCCACGGATGCAGGTGGAGCGAGTTTCACGAATCTATGGAACCACGGAGGCATGTTTCCAAATGGTGTAAATGGTTTCATCCTCTCTTTTCAAATGGTCGTATTTGCGTTTGTTGGTATCGAACTTGTAGGACTTACAGCGGGAGAAACAGAAAATCCAGAGAAAGTTATACCTAAAGCGATAAATAATATTCCTATTCGAATTATCATTTTTTATATAGGTGCACTTCTTGTTATTATGAGTGTGTATCCATGGACCGCTATCAGCCCAACTGAAAGCCCATTCGTCCAAGTCTTTACGGTAGTTGGTATCGTTGGTGCTGCTGGTATCATCAATTTTGTCGTTCTAACTTCTGCTGCTTCAGCATGTAATAGTGCCATCTTCAGTACAAGCCGGATGGTATATTCACTCGCTAAAGAGAAAAATGCACCGGAAAAATTTGCCAAGCTTGATAAAAGAAAGGTTCCTTCCAATGCACTGTTCTTTTCGACTGCAGTTGTTTTAATTTCAGTCGCATTAAATTATGTAATGCCAGAAGGAGTATTCACACTCGTTACAAGTATTTCTACAGTATGCTTTATATTTATTTGGGGGATTACGGTCATCAGTCATTTGAAATACCGTAAAACAAGACCTGATCTGGCAAAAGTGAATAAATTTAAGATGCCATTTTATCCATTTGCAAATTATTTAATCCTTGCCTTCCTGACATTTGTTCTTGTTGTGCTTGCAATTGCAGAAGATACACGTGTTTCGTTGATGATAACGCCCGTTTGGTTTATCGCGCTAATTGTGATTTATAAGGCACGCAAAAGAATCGTGCCCCATAAAGATAAGAAAAATGAGGAAGGATTAGTGGCGGATAAGGTTGAACGGGGATAATAATCTATATGTGGCAGCCGGGCTCATGTTTTAGTCTCATTATTAAAATTATTTGGCTCGTTTCAAATGGGTTAACATTTTTGAAGAAATACCTAAATTCCCTTTATCGCCCGGCTGATTTGGTCTGTAAGAAGCTAAGGGCAGTTGATGAGCTATTTTAAGAATCAGGTGAAAGTAAAAAGTAAGTCAAATCATTCCTATCTGAAAAAGCATAGGATGATTTGGCTTACTTTTTTTGCTCTTACACCATACATATAACTCTGCCTAATAGTATCTAGAGGAGACAGAGGGTTTGAAAAAGCAAAACAGTAAAACTTATACGAGTGAAGAAAAACGTAAGCCTCTACTCGACATTTGCAAAGTCCTCAATCAGATCACTAGCATTTAAATAACCAGCACCTTGAATATGTGGGGATTGTCCCAAATCGTCGCATGCATCCAAAAGCCTTTCTTTGACTTGATCAGGCGTAAGATTTGGATCACGTTGAAGCAATTGTGCAATTACTCCTGCACATATCGGCGTAGCCATTGACGTTCCGGATAAGGACATATAGTGAGTGTCCACACGTGCTGCTTTATTGGTTTTATCAAGGAAAGATCTGGGAGCTCGTAAAGAGATAATATCGACTCCTGGTGTTAATAAATCTGGCTTAATAAGCCCATCAATCGTCGGACCTCTACTTGAAAAATCAGCTACTGAATCATCGGATCGGTCAACGGTATTATTATCATCAGCTGCTCCGACTGTAATGACCTTTGGGCTTATTCCTGGACTTGCAATGGTTTGTTCTCCGGGACCAGAGTTTCCAGCGGCTACACAGACAACCATTCCGTTATCCCAGGCTATTTCAACCGCATTTACCACAGGATCATCTTCAGCAGGTGCTACAGCATCGGAACCGAGTGAAAGGGAAAGAATATCAATATTATATTCGGATTGATGTTGGATGCACCATTCGATTCCTTCAATAACAGTTGATAATGAACCAGCTCCCATCTTATCTAGTACTTTGACACCTACTAAATTAGCTTGGGATGCTGGAGCTTGATATTGTCCATTCGATAACAAGCCATTGCCAGCCGCATCTCCAGCACAATGAGTTCCATGACCGTTGTCATCATAGGGATCAGATTTCCTATTAACAAAATCCTTAAAGCCAATAATGCGATCTTGTAAATCTTCATGTGGATGTATACCAGTATCGATTACTGCAATGGTTACGCCTTCTCCTGTTAACCCATTATCTTTTAAAACATTTGCGTTTATTGCCGGGGAAGCGGTATCTAGTAAAGTTGTCACCTTTCTGTCTAAATAGACTTTTTGGATATGGTTGCAGTTCGTGATTAAATGTTCAATATTTTTTACGGATAATTTAGCTGAACAACAGGAAATAGAAGGGTATTCGCGAAGAGAACGACACTTTGTTTCCTTTACATCGTTTACCCCAGAAGAAAAGGAATCAGGGGCAAATTTTATTACGACGGGTAATTTCTTTGTTTTTTTTCTAACACGCTCTATGGAGCTTTGCAGGAAACAAGGGATATAACGAAAAGGCCGATAAAAGTTAACCATTTCTCCCCTTATATTTTTGTCAACCTTTTTTCCATTACGTCGGACCAAGTCAATCATTGAAAAATTTAACATACACTTTCTCCTTTCTTTGATTTACGATATTCTACGTAAACTGTCAGAAAGGAGCGTGATTAAATAGTATAGAAAATAGTAAAAAAGGTAGATAACTATATGGTTATAGAGTGAATTACTATGAGGAAAGGGAAATTAGAGAAACTGTTTTCTAGTAAGAGTTGTGTTTCGTTTTTATTTATTAGGTAGAAGAGGCTGGAACATAACTAAAATACTTAATGTTAAAGACGAACGATGTACAAACTTAGCGAATTATATTTCCGGAGCGAGTTATTTGCATCAATCATGTTCGGTTTTCACTTCATAAAAATACTTTTGTCCCAGCTTCTTTTGTTCTAGCAATAGTAACTTTAGCATTGTATAGACAAATTCCTGAAATTTTGTTATCATGGATAATGGTTACCTTAGGTAACTATTATCCATGATAACCATATAGGAGGCGTTTTCCATAAAATCTGCACAGAAATTTTTCCATCAATTAATTATGTTGTATCGCCCTTTTGAAAATAGACTTAATGTCTTGTTGAATAAACATAACCTGCATCGAGCACAGTGGACCATTTTGTATTACCTGTACAATTATGGAGCTTCAACACTTGTGGAAATTTCTCATTATCAAGGTGTGGAGAAGCCTACCATCACTAGAACCTTTGCCAGTTTAGAGGAAATGAGCTATGTCGAACAGGTGGCTGGAAGAGATAAGCGCGAAAAGCGCATGCAGCTGACTAGGCAAGGAACAGCTGTTTATGAAGAAGTACGTGTGACCATTGATCAGTTTGAAAAGGAAATTCTAAAAGACATCTCAGAATCAGAATTGATTGATTTTATTCGGGTGATGGAAGAAATTAAAAATAATATTAAGAAGTGAAGTGATAGAAACGGTGAAACAAACAAAATCTCAATTATGGACGAAGAATTTTATTATTATAGCAGCAGCAAATTTTTTCTTGTATTTCGTTTTTTACTTATTATTAGTGACCATGGCTGTTTATGCAGTCGATAAATATCATGTTTCAGAGAGTGTAGCTGGTCTTATAACAGGTATATTTATCATAGGAACATTAGTAGGGCGTTTGTTTATTGGACGAATGATCTCATCTATTGGGTACAAGAAAGTATTATATTTTGGGCTTACCTTTTTTATTTTGACATCCCTTTTATACTTTATTCATGCAGGGATAGAGATACTGCTTGTAACTCGTTTATTACACGGAATCGCATTAGGGGTGGCAAGTACAGCTACAGGAACTATTATTGCTGAGTTGATTCCTAATGATCGAAAAGGTGAAGGGATTGGCTACTTCAGTATGAGTATTACGCTGGCAACAGCCATTGGACCCTTCTTTGGACTATACATGAGCTCACATACGAGCTATCAAGTGATTTTTGGCTTTTGTCTTGCATTAGCGATTATTAGTTTTATCATATCTCTGTTTGTTAAGATACCATTTGCAGGAAAACCTGCAAATGTAGCTGAAAGAAGGAAAATTAAGTTTTCCGATTTTGTGGAACCAAGAGCACTGCCGATTGCATTCATTGTAATTATCGTATCACTTGGGTATTCAAGTGTTCTTTCTTTTATTAATTTCTATGCAATCGAGATTGGTCTTGTCGAGGTGGCAAGCTTCTTTTTCGTTGTTTATGCAGTAGCTATCCTAGTATCACGTCCATTTACAGGTCGTTAATGGACTTAAAAGGTGAAAATACTGTTATGTATCCAGCTTTTATTCTGTTTGGTGCAGGATTACTGCTTCTAAGCTTTACAACGAATAGTTTTGCTTTATTAGCAGCTGGTGTTCTTATTGGCCTTGGATTCGGAAACATGCAATCCATTACCCAAGCAATAGCGGTTAAAGTGACACCGCCAGATCGGATTGGATTAGCAACATCAACTTACTATATCGCGCTTGATGCTGGTCTTGGATTCGGTCCTTATTTACTTGGCTATCTGATTCCGCTAACTGGATATAGCAGCTTATATTTCATGATGGGGCTCATGGTTTTCGTTACGATAGTACTTTATTTCTTCATGCATGGAAAAAGGAAAGAGCGGATTGGCGAAAAAGCCGATGCCATGTAAATGTCAATAAAGCATAGATATTATAGATTATAAAGAAAGCAAGTTTGTTCGTAGTTCAAGGTTGTTATACCTTATGAGATAAAATTCTACTATAGAGGGAAAATGCAAACCCTTGTCACGATAATATCTGTGGCAGGGTTATTTTTATTTGTTCCTAATTGTTGAAAGTGATATGTAGCAGTTAATATTGATGCAATATCAAATCAATTCGAATGAGCTTGTTGAGCGCATGGCTGAGTAACTTACATTCATGAAATTATAGATATTGTGCAAAATAATAAAATAGGACCCAATTATTTTGGATTGAAAACTGCTCACGTTTTGGACAACGTCTCGAATTATTTCTATAAGCTAAACACATAGTAATCATTATTTTATAGTAGATTTTTGAAGCTTCTTGCTGGTCTTTGAATAGTTGCTTAAAAGAAAATAGAACCGATTCAGAGCAAAGAGGGGGAAATTCACATATTGAATCTCGTGCGAGGATGGTAATTATGAAAAAAAACACACAATCGAAAAAACCTGTAATCTTGCTGAACATCGATTCATTGATGTCTGAACCGCTGGAATTAGCTATTCAAACAGGACGAGCACCTGCTTTACAATTTTTGATGGAAAATGGTAGTTATTTTACGAATATGGTGACTTCATTTCCAACCATGTCGGTAACAATCGACAGCAGCCTTTTGACAGGTACTTATGCTGACCAACATCATATACCTGGTTTAACTTGGTTCGATAATTCCAAAAAAGAGATTATTAACTACGGTACTGGTTTTAGGGAAACGTTTAGGTTAGGGATTCGCAGAACGGTCCATAATATGCTTTTCCGACTGAATAATGAGCATCTGAGCAGTGAAGTCACTACCATTTATGAGGAATTAGCTAAAAGGGGGATGAATTCAGCTTCCATTAATTCCTTTGTATATCGTGGAAACACCCCGCAAAAGTTGCAAACACCAAAGTTATTCAGTGCCTTGACGCGATTTAAAAATGGAAAGTGGACAACGGAAGCAGCAAATATCTTTTCTTTGGGAACCTTTTCAAAAGTACGTCCATGGGGATTCGCAACGCAAATAGCTGCTGGAAACTATAAATATACTGCTCGGGAACTTAAGTATCTTATTAGAAAGAACAAACTTCCTTCATTTACCTTCTGTATATTTCAGGACATGGATGCCCGAATTCATTTAAAGGGGCCGATGGATATTAAAGGTATCACAAAGATTGATAAGGAAATTCAAAAAATATTGGATTTGTATCCAAGCTGGAAGGAAGCAATTAATCAAAATGCATGGCTAGT
Organism: Oceanobacillus sp. FSL K6-0127; assembly: GCF_037983385.1. Classification (NCBI taxonomy): domain Bacteria; kingdom Bacillati; phylum Bacillota; class Bacilli; order Caryophanales; family Bacillaceae; genus Oceanobacillus; species Oceanobacillus sp. FSL K6-0127. Next base: position 2,118,329 of record NZ_CP150287.1, read on the forward strand.
GATGGGGGATAATGGTCACTCTGCAACAGGAACAAATCATCGAGAATTTGTCATTGATTTAAGAAAATGGTTAAAAAAATACCGTATCTCCCGAATAAGACGCCCAGTACATAAGAAAGATCAGATCGTTCTATGTGTAAATCAGCGGATGTCTTATCTTTATGTACTGGATGACAGTCTGCCGTTGTCTGCTATTATCGAACAGCTCAAAAACGATGAGAGGATCGATATTATAGCCTGGAAAAATGAAAGCTCCATTCATGTAGAATCTGGTATGAAAGAAGGGTCACTGAAATATCGCCCTTCCGGGAAATTTATTGATATTTATAATCAATCATGGAGTATAGAAGGGGATGCTAAGCTTCTGGATTTAAATCTGACCACTGAAAAAAGAGTCACCTATGGTAACTATCCAGATGCGTTAGCTCGGTTGTATAGTGTTTTCAACTCCCATTCGGGGCGTTTCATTGTCGTCAATGCGAAACCGGGCTGTGAGTTTAAGGCGCAATCATCACCTGTCCATCTTTCTGGTGCAGCACACGGTTCCTTGCACAAACAAGAATCTCTTGTACCACTGATAATAACAGGAACCGAGGAGGAACCAATATATCCACGTGTTGTAGATATAAAGGAATTTATAATTCGGTTGCTTCAAGATTAAGGAGAGTTCAGCTGCAAACGATGGCAGCAAAAGGAATAATTCGTCCTTCTCGAGAATTTGGTATATTTAGTGAAAGAGAAACCATACTTGGATTAAATATGGCAGATCATCGTAACCTAACTGTCCATACGTATATTGAAGCGTTGGCGTTAGAAATTTTTGCAAGCTTACCTCAGTATCAGCTCTTGCGTAAGTGAGTGGAACGAATCAAAATTAAGATAGTGTAAGTACATGTATTAAACGTGTCGGGGTTATTTATTATATGAAAGGAGGTTGCCCGAACCCTCGGACAGCCTCCAAAGCAAATAAACTTATTCCTCAATAGATACTTCTTTCAAGTTTAGCAATTTTGAAGGATACATTGTTAATCCCTTCACTTCATCACGTACACCTAATAAATAATCTTTGTGCGTTAAGTAAGCCATTGGAGCAAGATCTACAAGCATTTCTTCTGCTTGTTTATAAAGCTCTAATTGCTCAGCTTCGTCTTGTGCTTGACGAGCTTCTTCAATTAAGGTATCTAGTTCACTGTTTTCAAAGAATACCGTATTTCCAGATGCTCCAAGATTATCACTGTGGAATAATGGATAGAACGTATTATCCGCATGGGCAGTACTGTTAGACCAACCTAAAATAAACATTTCCTGTTCGCCTGCATCCAGTTTTTCGATATATGCTCCCCATTCCAACACCTCGATTTCAACCGTAATTCCAATTTCTGCAAGCTGTGATTGAATATTCGTTGCAATGTCCATACGTTCACGCGTATCGTTTGTCATAAGAGTTGTTGTAAATCCATCCTGGTATCCTGCTTCAGCAAGTAATTCTTTTGCTTTACCTTGGTCACGGGATAGTCCTTCTACATTTTCATCATAACCATAAACATTTGGTGGTAGAGGACCTTCCGCAACTTGTGCATATCCCTCGTAGATTCCATTGATTATTTGATCTTTATCAATGGCCATTGTAATTGCTTGACGGACAAGCTGGTCATTAAACGGTTCTTTCGATGTATTAAATCCAACATAATCTAATGCAAGGCTTCCTTGTTGTAGAACGGATAAATTTTCTTTAGATTCGATCTGTGATACATCTGAAGAACTTAATGGATTAGAAATGTGGGTGTCTCCTGTTTCTAATTCAGCGATACGTGTTAAATCTTCTGGTACGACTTTAAAGGTAACCGATTCGATCTTAGCTGGTTCTCCCCAATAGTCTTCGTTTTTCACTAGACGGATAAGCTGTCCAGGCTGCCATTCTTCAAATTTTAAGAAGCCAGTTCCAATTGGATTTGCATTGATAACACTACCAACAGATTCTCCTTCTCCCATAGCAGCATAATCTTCCCTGATTTGTTCTGGTGAAATCATACCTGAAACCGAATGGCTTAGGTTGGATGGTAAACCAGAGTACGGGAATTCTGTTTTGAACTGAACGGTATAATCATCCACAACGACAACTTCGTTAATCATATCAAGTAAGTATGCTGCAGGGGCAGCAACTTCTGGATCATTGATACGTTCTATGTTCGCTTTTACAGCTTCGGCATTAAATTCAGAGCCGTCATGGAAGGTAACGTCTTCACGTAGTTTAAACTCCCAGGTTGTTTCGTCAATTTGTTCCCAGCTTTCTGCAAGTCCTGGTTGAAGCTCCATATTTTGATCGTAAGATACCAATCTTTCAAAAATATTGTTTTGAACATCGAATGAAGGAACATCATTCGCACCAGCAGGATCTAGTGATATTGCATCCGAAGCGGTAGAGATGACTAATTCTTTGCCACCTGCCGTTTCATCCCCTCCGTTTGAACTAGAAGAAGATTCCTCTGGTTCACTAGCACAAGCTGTAAGTAAAATAGCTAAGAAAAGGATACTAATCAAGGATAATGAGTATTTTTTTAATGATTCAAACAATTTTGTTTGCTCCTTTCGTGTCGGAATATGTCTAAATTTGTACAAAAGATATAATAATTAATATATAATAACTTTTAGAATAAAACAATAGCTTTCTAACGGAAATTATTTAAATAGTTAGGATAAAAGCCTTATAAGCTATTTTTTATGGGGAATTTAGAATTGTACCTAATAATATAGTAGGAGTGGTATTCATGTTGGCAATAACCAATGCAATTATTTATGACGGGAAAGGAAATAGATTCGAGGATCAAGATCTTATCATTGAAAATGGCAAGTTCGCAAAGCTTGTACCTGCAAGTAAGATCCCAGATTTTTATCATGTAATCGATGCACAAGGGAAAGTACTAACCCCTGGTCTTATTGACGTTCACACCCATTTAGGGATTTCTGAAGAAGGTGTTGGGTTAGAAGGAGCTGATTATAATGAAACGAGTAGTTCCGTTACCCCTAGCTTGCGTGCTATTGATGGAATTAATCCAATGGAAATAGGTTTTGAGGATGCTAGAAAATCTGGTGTTACCACGGCCCAAATCATGCCGGGTAGTGCCAATGTTATTGGGGGAGAAATGGTAATATTAAAAACCGCTGGAAATATTGTAGATGAGATGGTCGTAAAATCTCCATCAGGTATGAAGGCTGCCTTAGGAGAAAATCCGAAACGATTTCACGGTGGAAAAGGAAGAATGCCTGTTACGAGAATGGGTGTTGCTGCACAGCTAAGGGAGAAATTAATCGAAGCACAAAATTATTTACATAACGAGGAGAAGGAACGAAAGCTAGACTTAGAGAATTTAGCGAAAGTATTGAAGAAGGAGATTCCATTACGTGTTCATGCCCATCGCGCGGATGATATTCTGACAGCATTGCGTATCAAACGTGAATTTGATATCGATATGACTATTGAACACTGTACAGAAGGACATAAAATTGCAGCGTTCATAGCTAAACATGACGTGAAAGTATCCGTTGGGCCAACGATGTCTACACGTTCGAAAGTGGAATTAAAGGATAAAGGCTGGACTACAATTAAAACGTTAATGGATGCTGGAATAGCATGCTCGTTAACTACAGATCATCCAGTTGTTGGGATTGACTATCTTGTTACAAGTGCTGTTCATGCAATTCGGAATGGGCTAAGTGAACAGGAGGCACTTCAAACAATCACATTAAATGCTGCAAAACATCTAGGTATTGAAGATCGTGTAGGATCCATTGAGCCAGGGAAGGATGCTGATTTCGTTATTTGGAGTGGGAGTCCTTTTGATTTATTGTCTAAAGCGGAACATGTATATATTGAGGGGGAAGAGGTGTGAACAAATAGTTGTTAATATTTGATTGATTTGTATTACAGATATATAAGGATAGAGCAGTATTATATGGTATCGTAGAAGATAAGAAATAGTTACCAGGTCGGGCTAACTTAGGATGCTCGACCATATTTTATAAAAATCAGCCTTTAACTATGGTTCTGAAAAACGTAATACGGTAAAAAATCATCTATAATTAGCAGTGAATTTAGATAGCTATGGTTGCAAACGTAACGAAAGAAGGGATTAAATGGGGAATTCCCTAATGTATGGGCAACTTATTTTAGTAATGGTCATGTGGGGATTTAATGTAATTGCAATTAAAGTGATTGTAGGGCAATTTTCAGCAGTGACGATCACTTCTTTTCGCATTTTCTTAGCAGCTGTTGTTGTGTATTTAATCTTATGGGCAAGAAAACAAATACGTTTACCTAAAAAACAAGAATTATCTTACATTATTCTTGTTTCCGTTACAGGGGTAGTTGGCCATCATTTCTTTCTATCGGTTGGGTTGACGCAAACGAGTGCCTCTAATTCAGGTTTGCTTTTAGGGACAGTTCCGTTATTTACTTCCATACTTGCGAGTAAAATGTTAAAAGATAAGCTTTCCTTAATGAGGATAATTGGCATTATTTTTGGTTTGTCCGGTGTTTCTTTCGTTATTCTTGTTGGGAATATAAATGGTTTGACAATGAATATCGGTGATATTTATATTTTTCTTGCAGTACTATCTCAAGCGTTAAGTTTTATCTACATAAAAAAAGCAACAGAAACGATGGGAGCGAGATTAGTTACTGCAACAACTTTATTGATAGGATCATTTTTATTATTTTGTATCAGTTTCGTTTTGGAGCCAGAAGGAATATCGAGCTTGCAGGATGGGACGTTGGTTGGGTGGTCTATTTTCCTTGCTTCCGCTATTTTTGCAACTGCACTTGGTCAATTTCTGTACAATCATGCGATTCAAAATGTAGGGCCAGGGAAAGCATCGATATTTATGAATTTACAACCTTTCTTTGCATTGCTGGGATCTTTTTTATTTCTTGGTGAACAAATTTCAGTTGCTCATTTCTTTGGCTTTATTCTAATTGTAACGGGAGTTATTTTAGGATCTGGTATAATGGATCGGTATATTTATAAGAAGACTTTGACAGGCATTAATATAAGGAAACGTTACGATGACTAAGAAAAAGTATCGTGTTGTTTGTTGCTAAGTTAGTAATTCATTTGATACACAAGGTTTACTCATTCGTACTCGTATAATGAGAAATATTTTCAACAAGATACAATGCGAGTTTCATTCATCAATATGATAAGATATAGATACAATATTACAGATGGTAGGGGTTGTTTTGGTTTTTTTAATATGTTTAACGATTGGTCTGATTACCGCATTTGTTGGATCCATTATGGGGCTTGGCGGAGGAATTATTCTTATACCAACGTTACTGTTGGTTAGCTCGTTTTTAGATAGCTTTTCCTGGGTGACTCCACAATCCATTGTTGGGATTTCTTTAATTGCAATGATTGTTACAGCACTATCCTCAACACTGTCATATGCAAAAGTGAAACGAGTTGATTATAAAACTGGACTTTTATTTCTGACGGGAAGTATTCCAGGCGGAGCAATTGGTTCATGGTTAAATCAGTTTGTTGATTCGAAGTCATTTTTATTATATTTTGGCGTATTAATGATCGTTATATCCCTTCTTTTCTTTATTAAAAGGGATCGGAATCCTAAAAAGGAATTCACTGGGGATGAAAAAGGTGTCCGTACATTTGAATTATTCGGAGAAACATATCGATATCGTGTACCGATCTTAGGAGCGTTTGTGCTATCCTTAATTGTTGGGACGTTATCCGGGCTTTTTGGAATTGGTGGTGGTTCCATTATGGTGCCGGCAATGATTCTGTTGTTCGGGTTTCCTGCACATATTGCAACCGCAACATCAATGTTTATGATTTTCTTTGTTAGCATTGTTGGTGCTAGTACACATATTGTGCTTGGACATATTGCATGGGAATATGTGTTATTCTTTATCCCAGGTGCTTGGATTGGTGGGAAGTTAGGAGCAAAGGTGAATCAGCTTCTTCCTGGAAAAGTATTGGAATGGGGATTGCGCGTCATTTTAATTTTTATTGGATTGCGTATGATTTATCAAGGATTATCCTAAGGGGTTATGTAAATGGAAGAGAAATTCTACTTTTATTATACGAATGATTTACATAGTGATTTTAAACAATGGCCACGTGTTGTGACTTATTTAAAAGAAGCACGAGCGCTACGGAATCAACGTGGTGAATCAAACTGGACAATTGATATTGGAGATCATGTAGACCGATCTCATTCTATAACAGAGGCAACAATGGGAAAAGCGAATGTCAAGCTATTAAATGATGCAGGTTATGATTATGTTACCATCGGCAATAACGAAGGGATTACAATGTCTCATCAGGATTTATACCATTTATATGATGAAGCTGCATTCGAAGTCACATGTGCGAACCTGCATAGTACTGATAACATGCAGCCACCATGGTTACGTCCGACAGTAAATATTGAGACAAAGCATGGTGTGAAAATTGGTATGATTGGTTTAACTGCGCCATTTAATGCCTTTTATGAGCTGTTAAATTGGTATGTTTCACCTGAATTTGAAGTGTTGGATAAGTATATGAAAGATCTAGAGAATTCCGTTGATATAATCATTGTCATGTCGCATCTTGGTATTACCATCGATCAAGAAATTGCAAGAAGGTATGATGCTGTAGATGCGATTATTGGTGGCCATACACATCATTTGCTTCGTAGTGGCGAATATATCAATAATGCTGTGATTACTGCAGCAGGAAAGCATTGCGCTTATATAGGTGAAGTTATTCTTACTTGGGACCATAAGCAGAAAAAATTGGTGAAAAAAGAGGCATATACAGCTGACATTACGCATTTGGAAAAAGATGCTGAAACGGAGCAGACATTACACGTGATGCTAAATGAGGCTAATAGCTTGCTTGGTGAAACCGTTGTACAGATTGACAGTCCATTGACTGTTAATTGGTATAAGGATACACCAATCATGCAGGAGCTGACGAATACAGTTAAGGAATGGACAAAAGCCGATGCTGCGATGTTGAATAACGGTCTGTTACTGGAAAGCTTACCAGTAGGGGCTATCACGTATGGAGATATTCATCGGATTTGCCCACATCCAATTAATCCTGTTGTTGTGGATCTGAAAGGAAATGAATTGATCGAAGTTGTCCGTGTATCATTAACAAAGGAATTTATGCAGCTGGCATTGAAAGGCTTTGGATTTCGTGGGAAAGTACTGGGAAGAATGATGTTTGCAGGAATCCAGGTAGAAACAGGATTTCATAAAAATGGTGAGGAGTATGTGAAACAGGTTCTGTTAGAAAATGGAGAAGAGATCGATCCAGATCGAACATACTATATCGCGACTGCCGATACCTTCACATTCGGCCGTCTATTACCGGAGGTAGCGAAATCGGATTCGAAGCAATATTTTGTCCCGGAATTTTTAAGGGATTTGCTCGCAAAAACGCTTCGTGCTAAATTTCCATATTATTCCTAAGAGGCCGCTGCTTGTGACATGTTGGCCCCTTCATGCATACACATATATGGTACATTGCGAAGGGGGCAATTCATTATGATTACGGTAAATCCACTTGAAGTAGACGGCATGATTTTTATGGCAGTACGTGTTGAGCTTCCAAAAACGAATTTGCTGACGATATCCAATGACATTGGCTATATTATGTGTGCGGCATTGGATGTAGATATTTTTAATGAAGTTCCAAAATTAATGGAGCGTAATGTTATCGCGGGGCGTGCGATGGGTGTGCGAACGATCGATGAATTATTACACGCTCCATTACAGAAGATAACAGATGCTTCAAAAGCTTATGGCTGGGAAGTTGGTATGACGGGTAAAGAAGCTTTGTTAAGAATATCATAATTAATGCAAATGTCTTCCATTAGGGAGGCATTTTTATTATGTTTATAAATTACTTAGTCTACCCCCTGTGGAACAAGCATAGGATTATTCCAGAGGGGGTTCCTGAGTTGAGACATAAAAAACGTTTTCGCAAACGAACAGCATTGCCTCCAGGGAAACATATTTTAATCATAACGATGATTATTTTTGTAGTCTGTGTATTTTTAAGTATGCAATTAATTGATAAACGAATTGAACCAGTTCTAATGCATATAGCGGAAAGAAGAGTCGATGAGTTTGCAACGCGGGCGATCAATTCAGCCGTTCGGTATGTTGAAGATTATAGTTTTGATGACATGGTAAATATTACATATGACAATGAAGGGAATTTTTCAACGTATAACTGGAACAATTCTATCATCAGTGAAATTAATCGAGTCGCAACAGACAGGGTGGAAGAATTTTTCATCAACGTTAACCGCGGTGACCCATTGGAATTTGAAGATCCGCTTACCGAACCATATGAATATAGTGATGGTGCTGAAGATATGGCGAAACAGGATCCGACATTGGTTGAGATCCCTTTAGGGCAGGTTACCGGAAATACGGTACTTGCAAACCTAGGTCCGAAAATACCGATTAATTTCGAGGTTGTAGGGAATGTTCGGACAAATGTTGTACGTGAAATTGAGGAATTTGGTATTAATGGTGCTTGGGTATCGCTTTATATTAATGTAGAGGCGGATGTGCAGATTGTCATCCCATTTACATCCGATGTAACAACAGTTAATACGGAGATATACTTGGATGGTAGTGCCATTATGGGCAAGGTTCCAGATTTCTATGGTGGTGGCAGTGATGGTCCGTCAATTGCTATACCAAAAGACGACTTGCAGAATAACTAAAAATCTAGTATAGTATGGGAGTAACTATGTGTATTCAAAAGGAGGATAAAAAGGACCGAGAAGTTCGAGGCAGCGTAGCTTCCCGTACCGGAACGTATGCAATTAATACGTGAGGAACGGAAAAGCAAGCTAACGAAGAAATTCGAAGTGTCACTTTTACCGGACTTTATGAATATCCTTTAACTCAATAATAAACCTTATCAGATCGGTGAGGTAGAGGCGCAAATATTATAAGTAATCCACCGGAGAATGACAACAGTGATGGTTGGTGAAAGGGGTATTTGCCGAAGCGTAATAAGAGTCAAACTTATTATTTGCTGGTATATCTTTGAACAAGAGATGTACTGTCATGCTTAAAGTGAGAGTTCAAAAAAGAGGATAAAAAGGACCGAGAAGTTCGAGGCGGCGAAGCTCCCCGTACCGTAACGTATGCAATTAATACGTGAAGAACGGAAAAGCAAGCCAACGAGCTTCCACAGGATGTGGTGACTTCGACGTTCGACACAGGACGTGTCGGTACTTAGTCGAAGGTCTACTGATCTCGATGTGTCATTTTTACCGGACTTTTTGAACAACCGCTGAAATGGATGTGCATGGAGAACTACTGATCGAGATGGAGGATAACGTATATTGTAATTGTAAAAAACAATGATGGTTATTTTCTGTCATTGTTTTTTTGTGTGCTTTTTTAAGAAGCTAGCACGTACATATGTCGTAAACCAACATTTCATCATCAACTCGTTTATCTCGAAAACCACATCTGAGAAATAATTATGGGGGGATTACAATGGAAGGTACAATTTATTCGATTATTCCAGCATTAATCATGCTGGTGCTCGTTATTACAACGAGGAAAATTTTATTATCATTAGGATCAGGGATAATAATTGGAGCATTATTTATTCATGATTTTAATGTGTTGCAAGCAGTTAAGGAAATTTGGTATGTATTTTATGAAATTTTTGTTTCAGAGGGAGCACCTAATACAGGAAATATTCAGTTAATTGGATTTTTATTATTATTAGGTATCATGACTGCCTTTTTACAAGCATCCGGAGGAAGCAGAGCTTTTGGTGACTGGATGATGAAACGAGTGAAAACACGTAGAGGTGCACAGTTAATGACAGGCGTTTTAGGATTGATTATTTTTATTGATGACTATTTTAACAGCCTTGCAGTTGGTCAAATTGCAAGACCATTAACAGATCGTCACAAAGTGTCCAGAGCGAAGCTTGCCTATTATATTGATTCAACATCAGCCCCGATAACAGTTATTTCGCCTATCTCAAGCTGGGGAGCTTATATTATTGGAATTCTTGGTGGATTGTTTGCTGCCAATGAAATTACAGAATATCAGCCGATTGAGGCATTTATCTGGATGATTCCGATGAATTTTTATGCAATAGCAGCAGTCCTGCTTGTATTTATTGTAGCGTATTTTCAATTTAATATTGGTCCAATGCGTACACATGAAAAACGTGCGATGGAAACAGGAGAGCTTTTGAATCCAGAGCAGAATACGGTTGCAGGGGATTTAGGCGATGTGTTTAAGCCAAATCAAAACGGAAAGGTATACCATTTATTTATACCAATCTTAGTTCTTTTTGTAGCTACCGTTGTAGCAATGATAACTACGGGTATTCAAGCAACAGATGGAAATGCTACGATATTGGATGCTTTTGCGAATACAGATGTTAACAAATCATTAGCAATTGGTGGTATTTTAGCCGTATTGACTGCTTTTATTTTTCATTTAGTCCAAGGAAAGCCAAAAGCAAATTCTATGAAAATCTTTGTAGAAGGGACAAAAACGATGCTTCCGGCTATTTATATTCTCATTTTAGCTTGGATGATCGGTTCGGTAATCGGTACATTGGAAACAGGGACCTATTTAGCAAATTTAGTTAATGATTCCTCTATAGGTGTTAGCTATCTACCGTTAATATTCTTTGTTATTGCAGCGATGATGGCATTGTCTACTGGGTCTTCATGGGGTACATTTGGTATCATGCTTCCAATTGCAGCAGAAGTAATGAGCAATACAAATGTTGAGTTATTACTGCCGGCATTAGCAGCTGTACTTGCAGGAGCTGTATTTGGTGATCATTGCTCACCTATTTCCGATACGACGATTCTCTCCTCAACAGGAGCAGGGGCTAACCATATTGATCACGTATTAACGCAGCTGCCATATGCAATACTTGCAGCAGTTGTAGCAATACTAGGGTTTTTACTGCTTGGATTGACAGGGCAAATTATGCTTTCCTTGGCAGTTACACTTGTATTCCTTTTTGGGATTGTATTTGTATATCGTACTGTTTTAAAAAGTAAAACAGCGAAATAAATATAGGCTGAAAAATTTCTAAGATGTGTGATGACAGTAATGTCATCACACATCTTTTTTTGTTGCACCAGGAAACTATAAAATTTGAATGCTGTGGATAACTTAGTTACCTAAACGGCTACGTCCAGCTCCAGCGCCCAGCGACTAGCGAGACTTCCCTCACCTCCGTACGATAAGTCAACATCGACTCCCTGCGGTCGTCGTGTTTCCTTTATCTCCTGCGGCTCAGTCCAGTCCGTACGTCGCTAACCGGGCGCTTGCGCTTTTGTTCTTCGTAAGGAAACTATGTAATAAATATATCAGAAAAGAGTAATTATTGTAAACCTTCATAATATAAATAATACAGAGCTTGTATAAAAAAAGGGGAGGTTTGGTCATGGAAAATCGTTCTCAGTGGGGGACAAGGGCAGGTTTTATTTTGGCGGCAGCCGGATCGGCTATCGGCCTTGGGAACATTTGGCGTTTTCCTGCAGTTGCCTATGAAAATGGCGGCGGAGCATTTCTGATTCCTTATCTGTTTGCACTGCTCACCGCCGGAATTCCGATTTTGATATTGGAATTTACAATGGGACATAAGTATCGAGGTTCTGCACCATTAACGTTTAAACGAATGCATAAAAAAACAGAATGGGTTGGCTGGTGGGGAGTTGCAGTAGCATTTATTATTTCAACCTATTATTCGGTAATCGTTGCCTGGGCCATATCGTATTCTGTTTTTTCTTTTAATTTAGGGTGGGGAGAGGATACACAAGGATTTTTATATGGCGATTATCTAAATTTAGCAGAAGTCCCAGGACAGATAGGGAATCTGGTTCCTGGTGTATTAATTCCTTTAATCATTGTTTGGGCACTGGTATTAGGAATTCTATTTAAAGGTGTGAAGAAAGGGATTGAAATTGCAAATCGTATTTTTATTCCAGCATTAGTCATTATATTCCTCATCATTGTTATTCGAGCACTAACCCTTCCAGGAGCTATGCAAGGATTGGATGCGTTTTTTGCACCTGATTTCGGCCAAATTTTTTCACCGGATGTATGGATTGCGGCATATGGACAAATTTTCTTTAGTTTATCCATTGCTTTTGCAATTATGATTACGTACGCCAGTTATTTGCCAAAGAAATCAGACATTACAAATAACGCTTTTATCGTAGGATTTGCGAATTCTGGTTTTGAATTGTTAGCGGGTATTGGTGTGTTTGGTATTTTAGGATTTATGGCTTTACAGTCAGGTTTGCCGATTAATGAAGTTGTAAGTGGTGGAGTTGGCTTAGCATTCGTAGCATTTCCAGCAATCATTAATGAATTCACAGCCTTTAACGAACTTTTTGGGGTATTATTCTTTGTTTCGTTAATGTTAGCTGGATTAACCTCATTAATCTCAATTACAGAAACGTATGTATCTGGTTTGTCGGATAAATTCCAAATCTCAAGGAAAAAAGCAGTCCTAATAGGCGGTGGTTTAGCCGCTGTTATCTCGTTGCTGTTTGCGACACAAGGCGGACTGTTCTTCCTGGATGTAGTTGATTATTTTATTAATCAATTCGGTGTAGCGATGCTTGGGTTTGTTGAGGTTGTCTTAATTGCTTGGATTCTCCGTAAGGTTAAAATGTATAAAGATCATGCAGACGGGATTTCGGATATCCGACTTGGTTCATGGTGGACAATTAGTTTAGGGGTAATAACGCCTATCGTCATGGGATACATGATGTATGGTTTATTTAAGCAGAACCTCCTAAAGGAATTTGCAACGGACACAGGTAACTATGAAGGGTACTCCAATACATTTATCTTATATGGTGGTTGGTCGATCGCGATAGCAGCACTTGTAATTGGTATTTTGATGTCGTTAATCAAATGGAAAAAGGATATAGACGAGAAAAAGGAGGCTAACGAATGAGTGGTGCATCTATTTTTGTAATGGTGATTGGGATGATAATAATTTGGGGCGGTCTGATTGCGAGTGTATGGAACGCAATGAGAAAATCAAAGCAAACAGATTAAAGTGTTACAAAGGAGTAGTTATTACCGGAATGGTAACTACTCCTTTGCTTATACGTCGGATTTATGGTCCAACTATTGTTTATCTCTAGCCATGCGCTCCCATTTTCGCAAGTAAGGGTAGGGGTCAAAGGACCATTCACTATACCCATTATCCTTATACATCCCGTAGTGTAAATGGGGCGGGAATTTTCCAGATGTTCCTGGTGGACCATAGCCGGTTGATCCAACACTGCCGAGCACATCTCCAGGCTGTACAACTTGTCCAAGTTTTATATTATCATCATAACCACTCATATGCGCGTAATAATGATAAATATTAAAAATGTCACGTATTCCAATGCGCCAGCCACCGTATAGGTTCCAGCCCATCATTTCAATTACGCCATATGTGGTTGACTGAACAGGGACACCATAGTTTGCGAAAATATCTGTACCCTCGTGAATACGCAGCCCACCAAAGCCTCTTCGGTCTCCCCAAGTATTGCGATAACTGTAATTATGCTGAATCGATACAGGGAAGTCTCTATCTGTTAAATTGATATCTTGGAACGTTGCAAATACCTTTGCCGTATTCATGATAGTTTGAACGGTTAAATCACGCTGATAATGATTCCACAGTGCAATTTTAATATCATCCTCTGTAGGACCATATTCTAGAATTAGCATTGCCATCGTATAAAGAACATCTTCTTCATTGGCTGGATCTGCCTTTCCATCACCATTTCCATCTTTTCCTTCTCCATCGAAAGTGTCGATAATAGTTTCGTCCGTTATTTGTGAGCTATTCCCTGGGCCAAACCATAATTCAGAAGCGAATCCTATTGAGATTACTTGCTCAGGTTCATCACTGCTTTTTATGTTACGTTCATAATTATCAATAGCAGCAAAATAGTACCAAGGAATTTGTGTTAGTGCTTCAGTCTTTTTAAAAAGTGCCATTCGCTTATCATAAACGGATTCCTCATTCTCGGCATTGACTGCATTAGCGTTCAAGAAAAAGAAGGTAATAATAATGGAGAAGATAAGCCTGTTCGTCAATGTATTCACCTCCTATAATTAGTTTATTGATAATGATTATTCCACTGTTTCCCTATTAGGTGTTTTTTCCATTTCTTTTATAATGGCTTTTATTGTGTTATCATAATTCCGGTTTTCCGATGTGGATTGATGCAGACTTTGGATATCCTGCATGAGTGTTTCATTATCAGAAACATGGATATTAAAAAAACCTGGTAAAATAGATGCAGCGGTTTTCTTGCATAAATCGGATGCTTCCTCGGCAGAAAGTTCTTCATTTCTTTGGTAAGCAATTAAAACTTCCTTGTCCGTAACAAGTGTTGCAACTTCCTCAAAACCATTATTTCTAAGAATGATTTTCGTAATCATATCAGCCATTTCATTACGATCGATTGTGAGCTGCTGTTCACCGTTTTCCAGTTCATTATCCAGTTGATCCTTTGTGTAACGTACGTATCCCAGCTTTGAGCTAAGCTCATCATCCGTGGGTTCTGGCGCATTTCTTGTAGGATCCAATTCATCAAGTATTTGTTCACGATCACCTTCTGAGTTGTCAAATGTTGTACAACCTACAAGCATCGTAGTTATCGTAAGCATTATAATAAGGATTGCTTTCATGTTCTTCCTCCTACATATAAAAGGTTGTTCAACAGTCCGGTGTCATCCCCCTCTTGAACACGCAATTATAATTTGATTAGTCCTAGTTTCTTTAAAAAGGCGAAAATAATGCATGTAAATATTTCTGGTTTCTATATCCGAACGTATGGTAAACTAGAAGCAACTTATGTGTGCATGAAAAGTGGGGTGAATCGTTTGATTGAACTGAATGGTAAAAGCTATGAAATTGTGGAAAATATAAAAGATGGATTTCAAGAGGAAGCAATTAAAAATCGCTATTCCGAAATATTGGCTAAGTATGATTATATTGTAGGAGACTGGGGCTATGAGCAGCTTCGATTAAAAGGATTTTATAAGGAGAGAAATGCAAAAGCATCAATCGATTCGAAAATAAACGCATTAGATGATTATTTATTTGAATACTGTAATTTTGGATGCGCCTATTTTGTGTTGAAGAAAGTACATAAGTAAAAGGTAGCAGTTCAAACATTTGAGCTGCTACCTTTCGTCGCTTTCTGACTCGTCATGTGTCGGATGTGATCCATCTGCTTGTCGTGGGATGCCTGCATGCTGGTTTTTATCTGGAAATGTAAAGGCGCTTGTGCGATATTGTCCCTCGCCCCAAGGTTCAGATTTACTTGATACTTTTTCATTATCGTTGATTGCAGAACCAAATGGTCCTTCTGGAAATTCTTCAGGTATTAACTGATTACGTTGTTTGTCTACATTTGAGAAATCCGAAAAATGCTTATTCTTTTTCTCTGACATAATCGTACACCTCTTTCCAAAATAGATGTGATTTTGTGGATAGGAATAGTATTTGCTAAACGTTAAATCATATTCGATAAAAAACAGCTTATAAACAGTAAAAAAGTATAAAAAACAGTCATTCCATTTTATAAGAATGACTGTGCCACTTCATTATTGCAAAGCATATAACCTCTAAATTTCTTTTCAATTAATCTGCCTAGGCGGAATATAGCATCCTCATTACCAATGGCACTCATGATTTGAATACTAATTGGCATATTGTTTTCATCTGTTCCAACAGGAATTGTTAATGCAGGCAGTCCCCATACATTTGCATAGGCTACATAGGGCATATGCTGTAAGAATGTTTTTCGAATCGAGAATATTTCCTTAAACACTTGACCGTGGGGAAGAGCCCCAGAATGATAAACAGGAAAAATAAGAAGGCGATTCTTTAAATACGCTTTTAATAATTCGTCACCTTGTTCGATAATTGTTTCTACTTCACGAATGCGCTTTCTAGATGGGCGAAACATTTTTGCGCCCATAATCGCCCAGGAAAGATATGGATGCACCTTCGTTCGTTGTGTTAATTTTTCTTTAAAGAAAGAGGTATATACATTCGATCTGTCATTGTTATATGCTTCTTGTTCAATCAATTTACTTCCTTCCATCGATAAAATTTCCTGCCAAATTAGAGCGCTGTCTCTGAAGTAAGGAGGGCTGGATTGTTTCGTGGAGAACGTCTTCTCAAGAAAAAGCTCCGTTTGGTTAAGTATATGTTTTGTTTTCTCAGATAACGGATAATCAATTGTACTAGGTAAGATCTCCATTCGGAATCGATTTAAAGGTTTTAGTTCTAACGAAACACCGGAAAGAACCTTATAAAGCAGTCGCATATCTTGAACAGATTTTCCCATTGGTCCAATAGTTAGCATACGGGCTTGTAAATCATGCATAACAGCTGGGAAATGGCCATCATTAGAGATAGTGAACATCCCCGGCTTGAAACCGATGATGCCATTAAAATGTGCGGGAAAACGAATTGACCCACCAATGTCCGATCCAATGCCTGCAGCAGCTCCACCTACAGCAAGAAGGGCACCTTCGCCTCCTGAAGATCCCCCGGCAGTTCTATTTAAATCCCACGGGTTATTTGTTCTGCCATATAATTTATTATCTGTTTCCTGACAGAAGCAAAGTGCAGGGGTGTTAGTTTTTCCTAAAATTATGGCACCAGATTTTTTTAAACGTCCAACAACCTCGGCATCTTCCCTGGAAATTAAATCCTGCCGGTGCTCTAAGCCACCGGTCGTTTTCATTTCTGCGACATGTAGTGACTCTTTTACTGAAATTGGGACCCCATGAAGCGGCCCTATTACTTCCCCTCTAGCTAGCATTTGATCTAATTCATTTGCTTCATATAAAGCAGCTTCAAATCGGTCCTCAACCATCGCATTGATGTTTGGGTTCGTCTTTAAGATATGAGCAATATACGTTGAAACAACTTCTTTACTCGTAATTTGCTTATTTTGAATTGCACCGGCTATTGATGTTGCATCCATCGCAACAAGTTGACTTTCTTTCATTGTGCGTCCCTCATTATAAAATTGTAATTATTCATTTATACAAACCTTCATAGCTTAAATATACCATGTTTTGATTCATAAACATATGGAATATGATATGATAAAATTATAGACAGATATCGGGGGGAATATGTATGTATTTCGTGGATCGTAGCAAAATTGAAAATACGCTTTTATATTTAGACCAAATCTTAGAACAGTTAAAAAATCATCAAGCTACTAGCTTCACAGATAAATTAAGTTTGGAACGTATGGTTCATGTAAGTATTGAAGCAATGCTGGATGTCGGGAACATGATGATTGATGGATTTATTATGAGGGATCCGGGAAGCTATGATGATATCATTGATATTTTAGTCGATGAAAAGGTTCTGCCACAGGATGAGGAAGGAGCATATAAAACGTTCGTATCGCTTCGTAAAATGCTTGTTTCGGAATATACAAAAGTAAACCATAATGCTTTGTTAGAGGCAATACACGGATATCATCCAGTTTGGAGCCAGTTTAGCAGCAGAATTAGGACGTATTTGAATAATGAGCTAGGAGTAGCAAACGCATTTTCTAACGAATGAAGGTGGGATTATGAGTAAGCGCACGCCAACAAAACAGCGACTATTAACTATTTTAAAAAAGGCCAATGACCTTACAATTACTGAAATCATGGAGCATTTTACTATTTCTGAAATCGCTGTCAGAAAACAACTTCATGAGCTTGTCCAGCAAGGTTTTGTTAAGCAGCAGTCCCATAAGCAAAAGCTCGGTAGACCATATCTTACGTATGATCTTACACAAAAGGGTCATGAAACATTTCCGAATCAGTATAAATCAATTCCAGTGGAGCTCCTTGAAGATTTAGAAGAATTGCACGGACCTCAAGCTGTACGTGCGTTATTAGATAAGCATGGCGAACGGGAAAAAGCCTATATGAATAACGTAATACAGGAGGACGACCTAGATAAAAAAGTGGCGGAAATGGTTCGGGTTCAAAATGAAAGGGGATATATGGTGGAGGTTGAGAAGGTGGCTGAAGGAGATTTTGAGGTTAGAAATTACAATTGCCCGGTCGCTGCTATTGCCAGGTGCTACCACCAAATGTGTACAAACGAGCAAAAACTCTATGAGGAAATCTTTCCTGGAAGTGAAGTCAGCGCGTATTCCTTTATTACACAGGGTGATCATGTTTGTAAATGGAAAATAAAAAATCCGAATGGAAGGTGACTAGATCATCTTCTTTTTATTTCGAGAAGAGGTTTAATATATGAGAGATTATAAAGGTTATCTAATTGACTTAGACGGGACAATGTATCGTGGAACAGAAGCGATTGCAGGAGCAGCAGAATTTATTAATGAGCTCCACTTAAAGGAGATCCCTTATTTATTTGTCACGAATAATTCTTCTAAAACTCCAGAGGATGTAGCGAACAAATTAAATGCGATGGAGATTAAAGCTGCAGCCAATCAAATTGTAACATCTGCTACTGCAACAGCCAATTACATAAAATCCATCAAGGAAAAAGCCAGCTGTTTTGTTATTGGTGAAAAAGGATTGCTAGAAGCATTGGAAGCAAGTGGAATGATTATTACGGATACGGAGTGCGATTTTGTTGTAATGGGAATTGATCGCCAAATAACGTACGAAAAATATACAAAAGCTTGTCTTGCTATCCGAAATGGAGCAAAGCTGATAGCTACGAACGGTGATGTCGCTATACCTACAGAACGTGGTCTTCTTCCGGGTAACGGTGCTCTCGTTTCAGTTGTTTCGGTTAGCACTGGAGAAAATCCGCTATTTATTGGAAAGCCTGAATCAATAATTATGGAAGAGGCGCTTAAGCTATTGGGATTAACGAGAGAAGAAACATTGATGGTTGGTGATAATTATCAGACTGATATCTCAGCTGGTATCCGTGCAGGAATTGACACATTAATGGTTTTTACTGGCGTGACTCCATTTGAAGACTTAGTTAGCTTGGAGATTCCGCCAACATATTATGTCCACCAATTAACAGAATGGTTTGATAAAATTTAGGAAAGAGGCTGAGACAAAAGGTTTTTTCTGAAATAAAAACCGAACATGATTGATGCAAATAACTCACTCCGGAAATATACTTCGCGCATCCAGAGGCGGCTGGTGAACCCCTTGTGCTATCGCACTACGGTGTCTCACCTATGCCTTACCTCCCACTGGAGTCTACGTATATTTCCTAAGCTAAGCTTATGCATCGTTCGTCTTTAACATTAAACACTTTTGTAATGTCCCAGCTTCCTTTTCTTTATGCATTATGCATCAACATCATCTAGCGCATCTGCGTCACTATGTGCTAATCTGCTTGAGGCAGCTGCAGCGATTGCTCCAACAATATCATCGAGGAAAGTATGAATTTCACCGCTGGATTTATCGTTTAACTTTTTCAGAATTCCGGGCTTCTGTTTATCGATATAACCGAAGTTGGTCATACCAATTGATCCATATACATTAACAATGGAAAGTGCGATTACCTCATCAATTCCATAAAGCCCTTCATCCGTCTCAATGGTTTTTTGCAATGGCTGACTTAGTTTCTTTTGTTCTGCAAGCATATCAAGCTCAATACCTGTTAAAATTGCATTTTGTACCTCTCGTTTTGTTAATACACGCTCAACATTGTGCAGGCAATCATCCATAGACAAATCGTTATGATATTTTGATTGTAAATAATAAACAAGCTCAGCGATATCCTCTACTTTAACCCCGCGGTCTTTTAACGCTTTTCTTGCATTCACTTCAAGTTCGCTTTTTTTCGTATACTTCGCCATTTTAAATCACCTTTTCATTATTATAGTTAAAATATCTTTGGTACATTCATACACTTTAATAAAAGAAGAAAAAGGGGAGATCATGTTGCCACTAACAGGAATGCTTGCTATTTATTACCGTATCCATCCAGAGCGGAAAATATTATTTGGAAATAAAGAAGGATACAAGCAAGGTGATAGTATTTATTTTACCATTTCAGGAAGAAACAAGGAAACAATTCTTACTGAGCAAGCGGCAGTAACTTATTTTTTAAAGGAACAACCAGTGGAAATAATGACACTTCCAATCCCGAATTTACAAGGAGAATGGTTTACATCCTATGGTGAAAACATATGGATGGTTATCCAAATGCAGCAAGTAGATAATCGAGAATATTCCGCAAAGCCTGCGGGAATTCGACTTGCTGAGTTTCATCAGATTGGAACAGCATTTGGTTATGAACCGAAATCAATATCGAGCTATGGGAAGTGGAAAGCATTATGGATAGATAAATTAACAGCTTTTGAGACTGGAATTGAGCGCGAAGCAAAGGAAAAGCAGTCTGAATATAATCGAGCGCTGATGAATTTTTTGCCATATATAATTGGAATAAGTGAAAATGCAATTCAGTTTCTGCAAGAAAGTGAGCGGGAACGGCGAATACTTGAAACGGATCAAGGAACCATTACGTTTAATCGCTATGAATCATTGGATTTTCCAGTTATTTGGACAGATCAGCTTGTATATGATCATCCAGCAAGAGATATTGCTGAATATATACGTAGTGTCATTCTAAATAATGATAAAGTCGAAAAGACAATTGCATTTTTAAATGACTATCAACAAGTAGCACCAATTTCAGTTTTTGGTTGGCGTCTAGTATATGCGCGTTTGCTTTTTCCAATTCACTTGTTTGATTTTATTGAGCGAGGCTTTACCACACCAGATATAAAAGGCTTAGAAAAAATAATCGAACAGCAATCTGTGTTTGAAAGTTTTTTGAGTGAATTTTTTGAAATAACAGGCGTGGATGCTGAAACGTGGGGGATACCTATGGTACACTGGTTGTAATTGCTTATTAGAAAATGACTTAATCGGTCACTAGAGCGATTCATATACGGAACGCTTAAAAGTTGGATTGTAAGTCGTTGCGCAAGTACAATAGTTGGTAAAGAGAGGGACAGTATGGGAAAAGCTACAATTTATATTACTAGAAAAATTCCAGAAACATTATTAAAACCGTACCAGGAAAGCTTTTCATTCCGCATGTGGGAGAAGGAGGATGAACGTGTACCTCGTGATGTGCTGCTTGAAGAGGCGAGGCATGCAGACGGCTTGTTGACTGTACTTAGTGATAACGTGGACGAAGAGCTTTTAGCACAAGCGCCAAATCTAAAAGTCGTTGCAAATTTAGCAGTCGGTTTTGACAATATTGATGTAGATGCAGCGAGTAAACATCAAGTCATTGTTACAAACACACCGGATGTGTTATCCGAAACAACGGCAGATTTGGGATTTGGACTCTTAATGGCCACAGCAAGAAGAATTGTTGAGGCAAGTGCATTTATTGAACAAGATAAATGGAATGAATGGGCTCCATTTCTCCTTGCAGGAGCTGATATTCATCACAAAACAATCGGAATTCTTGGAATGGGGAGAATTGGTGAAGCGATTGCGAAACGTGCTACTGGATTTAATATGAACGTTCGCTATCATAATCGAAATCGAAAACCAGCAGTTGAAGAGGAACTCGGTGTTATTTATTCAGGGTTTGATGAGCTATTGAGTGAATCAGACTTTATCGTTTCCGTTGTCCCACTAACAGAGGAAACGGCGAATACTTTCAATCAAGAAGCTTTTGCAAAGATGAAAACAAGCGCGATTTTCATTAATATTTCCCGAGGTGGAGTTGTTGATGAGGATGCATTACTAGAGGCGTTGGATAAAGGTGAAATTCGAGCGGCGGGCCTTGATGTTTTTCGTGAAGAACCAATTCGATCTGACCATCCGTTCGTTGGAAGAGATGATGTCGTCTGCCTGCCACATATTGGATCTGCAAGTGTGGAGACACGCACGACGATGATTCAGCTTTGCTTGGACAACATCAGCGCAGTTCTGCGTGGGAGTAAGCCGATAACTCCAATCAAATAAAAAAAGGCAGACATCAGTCTGCCTTAAAGGATATATTATTAGAATACTTGTTCAAGCTCTTTAACGCCAGGAACTTCTGCGATTAACGCACGTTCAATTCCTGCTTTTAATGTAATTGTAGAACTTGGGCAGTTACCACACGCTCCCATAAGACGAACGAGCACTACACCGTCTTCATCTACATCAACTAATTCAACATCTCCACCGTCACGTAGTAAGAATGGACGTAATTTATTTAATACTTCTTGTACTTGTTCATGCATATCCATCTAACCCCTTTCCATACTCTTATTATAGAATGACTACCTATAAAAATCTATCTAAAAATTTATTAAGTTAGATCCAGTTATTTATATTTTATCTTTTTACGAGGTTTTTGTAAAATAAAAGAAACTAAGATAAACTATAAGTAAGTGTTCAAAAGGAAGATGAAAAGGACCGAGAAGTTCGAGGCGGCGAAGTTTTGAGTACCGGAACGTATGCAATTATTATGTGAGGAACGGAAAAGCTAGCCAACGAGCTTCACAGGATGTGGTGACTTCGACGTTCGACACAGGACGTGTGGGTACTTAGTCGAAGTTCTCCTGATCTCGATTTGCGTCATTTTTACCGGACTTTTTGAACAACCTCTATAATATAGAAGGGGTGGGGGAGTATGAATGCAAAAAAAGTGACCATAACGGTTTATGGAGCAGAGCAGATATGTGCAAGCTGTGTGGGAGCTCCTGGCTCAAAGGATACGTACGAATGGCTTCAAGCAGCGATTGCTAGAAAATATGTTGCTGACCCAATTACATATGAATACATTGATATTAATCAGCCACAGGATGTGGATAAACATAAGACATTCGTAGAGCAAATTTTTTCAGAAGATTTATTTTATCCGATTGTATTTGTAAATGATGATATGGTTGCAGAGGGAATTCCGCGCCTGAAAACAATTTATCAATCTTTAGATAAGTACGGTGTACAACTACAGTCATAGAAAGTAGGAGTATTAATGGAAATACCTTTTATCAAAATGCATGGGCTTGGAAATAATTATATTTATATCGATTTATTCCAATTTAACATAGAAGAAAATCTCTTTTCCGATCTTGCTCAAAAGCTAGCAAATGTCAATACTGGCATTGGTTCAGATGGCATGATATTAATTCATCCCAGCGAAAAGGCTGATGTTGGGATGCGGATTTTTAATAAGGATGGTTCGGAAGGGAAAAGCTGTGGAAACGGGCTCCGTTGTACAGCGAAATATGCATATGAACATGGAATTGTGTCAAATGAAAAATTCACAATCGAAACGCGAGCAAATATTGTGACAGCTGAAGTGACTGAAAATGACGCAGAACAGGTAGAACTAATAACAATTAATATGGGGCAACCACAATTGAAGCGGGTGAATATTCCTATGATGGGAAGTGATGATCCTAAAGTAGTTGCGGAGCCTTTTGACGTGAATGGTGAAAAATTAGAGGTGACAGCTGTATCGATGGGGAATCCTCATGCAGTGTTTTTTGTAGATGCAATTGATGCAGCACCATTGTATGAGCTTGGTCCTGTTATTGAGAGAGATTCGCGTTTTCCAGAGGGTGTTAATGTGGAGTTTGTTGAGGTTGTTTCTCCTCATGAACTGAATTTTCGTGTATGGGAGCGAGGCTCTGGTGTAACACAAGCATGTGGTACAGGAGCGTGTGCAGCTGTGGTTGCTTCAACTTTAAATCATTATTGTAATCAGAACGAAACAATCACCGTTCATTTAGCTGGCGGTGATCTATCGATTAAATGGGATGAGGCTGGAAACGTGTGGATGACTGGTGATGCACAGGTCATTGCTACAGGCGTATTCCAATATGCCGAGCAGAAATAGTTGAACAACTTGATTTCTCTTTGTATACTTAATATATAGTCTGAAATGAGGAGGTCCGTCAAAATGGTCATTACGTTGACAGATAATGCCAGCGCCCAAATCAAAGAGATGATGCAGGAAGAATCCGCGGGTGCACATCTGCGCTTTGGAATTAAGGGTGGAGGATGTAGCGGATTATCTTATTCACTAGGGTTTGAATATGATATAAATGAAGAATTAGACGTTGTAGAAGATATAAATGGAATTCCAGTAGTTTTTTTCAATCAGGACATTCCGATTATTGAAGGAACAACTATTGATTTTAAACAAAACATGATGGGTGGCGGGTTTGCAATTGATAACCCGAACGCTATTGTATCCTGTGGATGTGGTTCATCTTTCCGTACGAAGGATAAAGTCGGAACACCAGGAGATTGTTAAAGATTGCGGAGCGCTGACTGGTGCTCCGTTTTTTGTGGACTGGAGAGGGTACGTGGGCCTCTCTTTGCTCACGATCGAACAAGGATGAAATACAGTCCAAATAGGAGAGAATACAATCTGAATAAAGTAAAATATGATCCAATCACCAAATACGATCCAAATCCACAAACACCAAAACACAACCCACTCACGCCAATAAAGGGGCGCATAAAATACATCCCAAGCCCAACTAAGCATGCTTCTACATGTTGATTAGCCTTGATAGTGTCACAAAATAAAGCAGGTAGGTTCGGTTTTTATAGGTGCCACGATGCTTTAGTGGTAGTATGTTCAGTAATTTCGACGTTATCGACCTAGACGTCAGCAGGGCGAAATCTCTAAAGTGTTTGTTTTGTTTTTTATTTCCTGAACGATTAGAAGCAGATAATCCATCAGGGATTGGATATGTGCAAGCTTGTTTTCTGAGCCGCAGCGATTGCATTTCCAAGTTCCCCATTCTCGCTTCAACGGACGTTGGTTACATAGAATACCTTTGATTGACTGCGTATCGCGAATATGATACTTCGCTAATTCAATGGTGATTAAGGCTGTGTGATTTTTAAGCAGTAGAGAGGTTAGTTCATCAAACTGGTGATGGGAAGAATTTTTGGAGGAAAGCGGCTTTTCAAGCTGTTGATTTTTAAATGGTAGATTTGCTGATGGAACAACAAACTCAAAGATATGGGATGCATTTTTTGGTGCCTGTAATATAGAAGATGACTTGCTGGATTAATTGTTGTGCAGTATCGTCGAAGTAAAGCTCACCCGTTATATCCTTGACTTCTAAAATAAATATACGGAGGGGGAACAAGCAATAGGTCGATTTGGATATGGTAACCGTTTATCCATGGAAGCCGGAGGTGATGAAAATCGCGTAATAATCATCCGGGTAAAGTTCAAATGGAATTCTAATGAACGTTCGCCTTGATTGCCTGCATAAGCGATACTCAGATTTTGTTCGATTCTCTCCCTTTGGGGATGGGAAGCAGGCAATCTTCTCAGCAAAGCATCTTTCGTATAAATGGAAAATAGAGTCGTAAAAGCTTTTTTAAACAAGAACGCATCTCACAATCAGATATAATGCTCATTCGCTAACCCTCCCTCGAATCCCTGCCTAACACATAAAAAAGCCACCCAAATTCGGGTGACTTATATAGATTAAAACATTGCTGTTGAATGCTTTGGTTGAATACGCGCTTTTGGATCGATGTAATTTTTAGCGTTATTAATGGCTGTCGGTCCTTCTCCAAAACCAGTAACAATTAGTTTTACTTTTCCTTCATAAGTACAAATATCACCTGCAGCATAGATTCCTGGAATATTTGTTTCCATTTTCGTGTTAACTAGGATACTGTTCTTCTCAATTTCGAGCCCCCAGTTTTTGATAGGTCCTAAGCTGGAGATGAAGCCATAGTTACAAATAACATCATCTGCTTCTAATTCAACTGTTCGATCGCCTTTTACCTCTTGGAAAATAAGTTGATCGATTTTATCAGATGTAACAATTTCAGAAGGAGTAAATGGTGTTAATAATTCAACAGTTGAAGCTTTTAGCTGCTCTACACTATGTTCGTGTGCACGGAATTCATCACGCCTGTGAACGAGTGTCACTTTCTTGGCAACCTTTTCGAGCATAAGTGCCCAGTCCACTGCAGAATCGCCTCCACCTAAGAGAACGACATTTCTATCTTTAAATTGATTCATATCTTTTACATAATAATGTAAATTAATACCTTCGAAACGTTCGCTTTCACCAATATTCAGACGACGTGGCTGGAATGCGCCATTTCCTGCTGTAATGATAATTGTTTTTGTAAGGTGCACTTCACCTGTATTGGAAGTTAATCTAAATGAGTCATCCTCAAGCTTTTCAACAGTTTCAATAGCCTGGCCAAGCACAATCTCAGGATTGAACATGTTTGCCTGTTCTTCTAGTCTATCGACAAGCTCTTGAGCGCGAACCTTTGGAAATCCAGCTACATCGTATATATATTTTTCCGGATACAGGGCTGTAAGCTGCCCACCAGTATGTGGTAAGCTTTCGATTATTTTTACACTTGCTTGGCGCATGCCACCATAGAAAGCCGTAAATAATCCGGTAGGGCCCGATCCGATAATTGTGACATCATAGATTTGTTCAGACATGATAAAAAAACCCCCGATTTATTTCGATAAATATCAACATTTCTATCGTACCACAACCGGTTCGTGAAGTGTATAATTGAGAATGTTTTTATGAGTATTTAAGAAAAACAGTTAATAAATATACAATTAGGAAAATAACATATAGGGTTGAAAACATTCTTGAAAAAAGCTAATATAAATGAGGGAATATTACAGAATGATGACAAATTAGTTTTAATATAATTATAGAAAAAGAGAATCTGGATTGAACCTGGGTTTTATATAGGCAAATAATAAAGTATAGTCTTTCAGTTAAGGCGTTCAAACAGGAAGAGGCTTATACTTCAATGTAGTAAGAGGGTTCTAGGAAAGCAAGAACGCCTTCTTCAGTATCCTTTTAACGAATGTCAATGTTTCAAAGAGTAAATAGTGAAATATGTCACATAGGTTTTATTGACCTATGGTGACTACGTAAATTGAAATAATGGAGTAGTGAATAAGAATGAATAAACCACACATTGTAATTTTAGGTGCAGGATATGGTGGGATGATGACAGCTTCGAAACTACAGAAAACGATGCATATGAACGAAGCTGAAATTACCCTTGTAAATAAAAATGATTACCACTATCAAGCAACTTGGCTACATGAAAATGCTGCAGGAACACTTCACCCGGACCGCACAAAGATTAAAATAAAAGATGTTATCAATTCAAGAAAAATCAATATTGTTTTAGATGAAGTGATTAGCATTAAGCCTGAAGAAAAAACTGTGAAACTATCGAATACAGAATTGAAATATGATGTACTCGTTATTGGCTTAGGATTTGAATCAGCTACATTTGGTATTCCTGGACTTGAAGAACATGCATTAATGATTAATAACATTAATAGTGCTCGTTTAGTTAGAGAGCATTTGGATTTTAACTTTGCGAATTACCATAATGAAGCCGAAAAAAACGATGCACGCCTGAATATTGTTGTTGGTGGCGGCGGATTCACAGGAATAGAGTTTGCCGGTGAATTAATCAATCGAATTCCAGAACTATGTGCAGAATATGACATTGAAAAAACTCAAGTCAGAGTTATTGTTGTAGAAGGAGCACCAACAATTCTACCAGGGTTTGATGAAGAGCTTGTAGAATATGCAGTAAATTCCTTATCCGCTCGTGGTGTTGAATTTATTAATGGTGCAATGCTGAAGGAATGTAAGGAAGATAGTATTGTATATGAAAAAGATGGAAAGATTACCGAGATTCCGACAATGACAACGGTCTGGGCAGCGGGGGTGAAGGCAAATTCAATTGTTGAGCAGTCTGGATTTGCAACAAATCGTGGCAAAGTAGAAGTTCGGAAAGATATGCGTACTCCAGATTATGATGATGTGTTTGTCATTGGTGATTGTGCGTTAATTATGAATGAGCAAACAGGGAGACCATTCCCCCCAACAGCTCAAATTGCCATTCAGCAATCGGGCACAGTTGCGCATAATGTAAGAGCGGCAGTACGTGGAGAACAGCTACAATCTTTTGAGCCAAATCTATTAGGTACGATTGCTTCACTTGGTCATGATGATGCAATTGCTGAAGTTCTAGGACGCAAATTATTTGGTTGGAAAGCAACGGTTATGAAAAAAATGAGTGATAATCGTTACCTTCTTAAATTAGGCGGTATTGGTCTTTTAATGAAAAAAGGAAAATTTAACATTTTTTACTAGAATTAAATAAGGTAAGCTATAACAAAAAAAGCAAAGGAAGCGCAGAACCTTTGCTTTTTTTGTTGCGTCTAGCTCCAGTGTCCCCGGATGCTTGCGCTTTTGTTCTGTTTTAGTATAAAATGACAGTTGTATGCTAACATCGATTACATGAGGGGAGTTACTGGATTGATACAATTAATCGTTTCCATTATTTTATATTTTGTCATTTTTTTCGGAATCGCATTCATATTAAACATGCTATTAAGAAGGACATGGCTAATGGCATTCCTTTATCCGTTTGTTGTAATTATGATTATTGATAAACTATCAACAATGGAATATTTTACAAATACAAGTGCTGCATTTTCACAATTAGGACAAGAATTGTTGAGCTTAAAGATCGCTGATATCTTTATCCTTTCTTCCGGACTTGCTGGAGCAATTGTCTCAGGGATTGTTATAAAAATCCTGCGTAAAAGCGGCTATCAAATGTTTTAACAATCCACTAAGCAACTGTTTATAAAATGAATTTAATCCCATGTACATAGTTAAAATGAAGAAATCTTTTCAAAAGTTTGTGACATGCTAAGTAGTTTTCTAATAGGTTGATGAATAAAATTTTACTAGATTGGAAATGATGACATCCAAGAGGTGTTATTATGAAAATCAAAAATTTTATTTTGCATGTTGGAATGTTGACATTAATTATGATTTTGCTTGTTCAGGCTGTGACAATCATTTCAAATGCTGGGGAAGAACATCCGAAGTCGGGTAATGTGATGACGGCAAAGGCAGCAGAGCTCAGACAAACAACATTAAAACATAAGGGATTAAACGTTTCAAAAACGAAACAACGTTATATTTCAAGCGATGAAATTGCATCGCAGCAAACGATTGAGGAAGCAATTGACTTTGACCAATATCCTGTTGCAACAGTAGTAGCAACTGGTTATACGGCCGGAATCGAATCAACCGGGAAAACGGAAGAGCATCCAGAATATGGAATTACGTTTTCAGGAGTAAAAGTAAAGCGAGACTTGTATTCTACCATTGCTGCTGACTTGACGATTTATCCAATAGGAACAATTCTTTATATTCCGGATTACGGATATGGTGTTGTTGCTGACAAAGGTAGTGCAATAAAAGGAAATAAAATTGACTTATTTTACCACACGGTGGATGATGTATTCGCACAGTGGGGGAAAAAGGAATTAGAAGTCTATATTGTTGAAATGGGTAATGGTGAGTTGACAGAAGAACAACTCATTAAATTAAATGAAGATGAAGCCATGCAAGTATTCAGGCAACAATTTAACGAAGATTAATGAACTACAAAAAAACTCCCGAAATCTAACGAGCGGGAGTTTTTTATTGTTAACACAAAAAGCATCCTCTATTAATATGTGTCATTGAAAGAACGGATAGAGTAAGAAAGCAATACCGATTCCAGTTAACCCGCCAAAAAAAACTTCAATCGGCTGGTGTCCTAACAGTTCCTTCAATTCTCTGCGCTTTTCATATTCTTCTTTTTTATTCCAATCCTTCGCACTTTCTGTAAAGTATTGAAAGTCTTTAATTAATCGATTGAGCAAAGCTGCATGCTCCCCAGCCTGTCTGCGTACACCGGAAGCATCAAACATCGTAATCACGCTAAATATACATGCAAGCGCAAATACACTGGATGTGACACCTTCAATGATACCGATAGCAGTTGTCAGTGCAGTGACAGCAGCGGAATGACTGCTTGGCATTCCCCCAGTACTAAATGCAAGGCCTGGTTGGAACTCTCTTGTGAAAATCAATTTAATTGGAATTTTAATTACTTGAGCAAAAACAATTGCTGCTAAAGCTGCCCATAAAGGGAAATTTAAAAATAACTCCATAAGCTATAAAACATCCTTCCTACTGCAATTTACTGATCAAACCTGCATATTCGCTGGTGCCATATTGCTGTTATTTTACCATAGAGAATTGACTAGGTAAACGGATGTCTATAGCATAGACATTATTGTATATTTACATTCCTTAAGGTGGAAGGAATCCGTTTGGCAAGACTAAGCATGAAAAGAGCTGCAACAATTGATAATATCGCATCTTTAATCATAAATGGAATCATCCCTGCCCACGCAACGGGATAGGAGATCGATAAATCAAGCCATGTATTCATTGCCAAATACATATAGGTAGTTCCAACACCGTAATTAATCGCTAAACCAATAATTGCAACAAAGATAAAGTATGGAATCGAACGAGCTTTTCGATTCTCTGTCATCCAGCCAACGAAAAAGGCAATTAAAATAAAGGAAAGTATAAACCCTCCAGTTGGACTAATGAATTGAAAGAATCCGCCTTTTAAACCAGCGAATATCGGTAAGCCTGCTGCTCCAAGAAAGGCATAAACTACCATTGAAATGGACCCGAGCTTTCTCCCCAGCATCATTCCAGCTAAGATAGCGAAGAATGTTTGTAAGGATACAGGAACGGTTGCTCCTCCAATCGGAATCGCCAAAAATGGAAACCAAACAGTAATATTCGCCCCGATTGCCATTAAACAAACAAACATGGCCCCAAACGTTAAGTCAATTGGACGTAATCTCATGGATATTCCCCCCTTATAAGAAAATAATAAGGGCAGCTTTATATACTGTCAACCAATAAAAGGTTTGGGTGACAATGGAAAAGACAGCCTGTGGTTAGACTGTCCTAATAAATAGCTTTATTTAATAATTGCTTCCAAGGCGATTTCCATCATGTCATTAAAGGTTGTTTGACGTTCCATTGCTGTTGTTTCTTCTCCAGTTAAGATGTGGTCAGACACCGTAAGTACAGACAGAGCCTTGCGTCCGTATTTTGCTGCAAGAGTATAAAGTGCTGTTGATTCCATTTCAATTGCTAAAACATTATACTTCGCAAGCAACTCATTTACTTCTTTTGCATTATCACGATAGAATGTATCACTGGTAAAAATGTTACCAACACGAAGGTTAAGGCCTTTTTCAATGCCGGCATCATACGTGTTTTTAAGTAGCTCAAAATCTGCTATTGGCGCATAGTCAATGCCATTAAAAATTAATCGGTTCATTTGTGAATCCGTTGTTGCGCCTTGTCCTAAAATGATATCCCGAACCTTGACATCTTTTTGAATCGCTCCACATGTTCCGACGCGAATCAGTTTTTTGACATCATAGCTTTGAATTAGCTCATTAACATAAATAGAAATGGATGGTACTCCCATTCCTGTACCTTGTACAGAAACACGTTCCCCTTTATATGTTCCGGTATAACCTAACATCCCACGTACTTCGTTGTAAACTTTAGCGTCTTCTAAGTAAGTTTCTGCAATATATTTTGCGCGAAGCGGGTCTCCTGGTAACAGAATTTTATCGGCAATTTCACCCTGTTTTGCACCTATGTGAACACTCATTTAATTTCCTCCTTGTATCTGAAGCATTTCGTTTCAAAATAACGTTATCATAACAGGTAATGAAAGACAAATTTCGGCAGTGTACGATTTTTTTTAGCTTATTTCTTTCATTAATTTCTGTAATTGTATATAATAGATGTAGGTTTATGTGAATCACATAACATAAATGTTTGAAAAAATAGTATAAAATAGATTTGGAAGGATGATTTATAATGAAATCACAAACATTTACAATTACTGCTGAAACTGGTGTACATGCAAGGCCTGCAACTTTATTAGTTAATAAAGCTGGCCAATATGACTCTGAGGTTGAAATTTCATATAAAGGTAAGAAAGTTAACTTAAAATCAATTATGGGTGTTATGTCACTAGGTATACCAAAAGGATCTGAAATCGAAATCAGTGCTACTGGAAATGATGAGGAAGAAGCATTAAACGGTGTTGCTGAAGTAATTAAAGAACATTTAGGTGAATAAGATGAAAACAAGGTAAGCGACTACAAACTGGACAGGTATGGTGCTTACAGTGTACAGAAAAAAGCTAGATGATATTAATCTCTAGCTTTTATTTTTTTGATTGTACAATTTTCTGTAATACGTATTCTCCAAACTATCGAGTTTTTGACGTGCCAACTTGTTAAATGGAATATCCTCTGCTGCTAGTTTTTCCATATATTCCTCTACTGCTTCTTTTAAAGATTTACCGTAGTCTGGAATTTCACCCTCATACTTTTTAACTGCTGCTTTTTTAACGTTCATTTTTTCGTGAAAGGCTAATGCTTTTCGTTCATGAAAAAACACGTCATCTAGCTTTCCGTAATTGTGTAGGTCTCCCTGTAATGGATGTTTTTGGACAGCTAGAACTTCAACCAGATAGTTCTCGCCCCTAAGCTCATTTACAACACCAAGATATGTTCCTGAACGGTAATGCGCCTTTACCAAACTTCCAGTTGTAATTTCAGACATCAAATCACCTTCCTTAGCTCTAGTTTGCCAAAAATAGGGCGAATTTGCGAATATTTAATTCTGTTAGTTGGCTAATAGTAGAAGTTTGTTATAATTGATGGAGAAGGATGTGAAGATTGATGATGCCGTTTCTCTATTTTCCAGAAGATAAGACGGAATATATTCCAGCTGTTATTGCATTGACAATTTTTATCATTTTAGCAGTCGTTGCAATGTACCTGATGGTTAAAAAATCGAGAAAAGATGAACGAAAATTTAATAAGCAATATCAGCAACAATTGGAAAATAATCGACACACGACAGATCATACTTAAGTAAAAGCAAGGCCTCCTATTCTTTAAAAATAGGAGGCTTTTTTGTTTAGATTAATACCTTGTTGCAAATACTGAGTATAAAGGAATGCAAAAGGAGATTTTTTACATGCGTTTTATGGTTGTTTTCATTACCTTACTTTTGTTAACTGCTTGCCAATCCTCCGATGAAATTACGAGTAAGTCAGTTGAAATGTATAATGGCACCGGAGATAGAGTTGGAACAGCTTTGTTAAATGAAGCTGCAGAGGGTGTGCAAATCGAACTTACACTTGAAGGGCTGGCTCCAGGTTTTCACGGAATTCATGTTCATGAGTACCCGGCTTGTAAAGGACCGGACTTTAAAAGCTCTGGAAATCATTTAGATCCGGAAGGGAAAGAGCATGGGCTTATGCACCCGGATGGTGCACATCTTGGTGATTTGCCGAACATTGAAGCAGATGGTGCAGGACTTGTTGATGTAGAGCTAATGCTCGCAGAGGCGACATTGTTAGATGGGAAGAATTCGCTTTTTGAAAAAGGTGGGACCTCATTAATTGTTACAGAAAATCAAGATGATGGGGTAAGTCAGCCTAGTGGGAATTCTGGAGCAAGAATTATTTGTGGTGTGATTAAAAAAGAAGATGGAGCGGGGGAGTCAGAAGATGCTCCAACAGACCCGACAGAATTTAATGAGGAACAAGAGGAATAGTAGAAATATATTAATTGAATGAGAAAAATTAAAGAATCGATCGGCTTGTTATCCATTTTATTAGCAAGCCGTTTTTTTTGGCTACAAATAATGAGCAATTGAAATGTGACAAATATTGAACAGGATAAATGTTACACCACCATACATAATACCCCAAAAACAGGTAAGAATAATTTGTATGATTGATAGAGGGGGGATATTATCATTAAAAGTATTAATAAGCTATTTAAATTTTTTAACAGTGAACACCCTCTTGAAGAACAGTCGAGTCCATTTCAAAGCGAAGTACTTAAAGGTGAATTGGAGAATGATGTAAACGAGTTAAAGGCGGTGTTCGAAAAATCTTCGGATATCGTCTATCGTGAGCTGCATATCGGGAATAAAAAAGGAATGCTTATTTTTTTAGATGGGCTTGTCAACCAACAATTAATGGATTCCGACGTATTGAAACCGTTATTGAATTGGGATGAACAGGAGTTAAATGCGGGAATTACTTCAATTAAACAGCTGTTAGAACGAGTTGTTACTACAGCTGATGTTACTAGTAGTCAAAAACTGCAAGATGTTACCGATCATATTTTATCGGGAAATACGGTTTTATTAATTGATAAAATGCCAGATGCATTATTTATTAGTATAAAGGGATGGGAGAAACGAGCAATTGAACAGCCAGAGTCGGAGGTAGTAGTTCGAGGGCCGCGGGATGGATTTACAGAAAACTTAAGGACAAATACGAGTTTAATCCGTAGAAGGTTGAAAACACCTCGGTTAAAAATGGAACAAAAAAAAGTAGGACGATTATCGAAAACTGATCTCGTCATTACATATATCGAAGGCATTGCGGAAGATTCGTTAGTTCAGGAGATTCATGAAAGGATTGATCGAATAGATATTGACGCTATCTTAGAAAGTGGATATATCGAAGAGTTAATCGACGATAACCCATTTTCTGTTTTTCCTTTAGTTGGTCATACCGAGCGTCCGGATAAAGTAGTTGGAAGCTTATTAGAAGGGAGCGTCGGCATTATCATTGATAATACGCCTTTTTGCCTAATTGCTCCACAAACGTTTTTTCAATTGATTCAAAGTCCTGAGGATTATTATCAGCGTTATATTACGTCTTCGTTTATTCGAATGTTACGCTATTTGTTTTTAATTATCTCCCTATTGTTACCATCGCTCTATGTTGCTGTGACAACTTTTCATCAGGAAATGCTTCCAACCAGTTTATTACTTAGTTTAGCTGTTGCACGGGAGGCCACTCCTTTTCCTGCACTTATTGAAGCGTTAATTATGGAAGTTGCTTTTGAAGGATTGCGAGAAGCTGGAGTTCGCCTACCCCGAGCAGTAGGATCGGCTGTAAGTATTGTCGGGGCATTAGTAATTGGGCAAGCTGCCGTTGACGCTGGGATTGTCTCTAGTCCAATGGTCATTATTGTCGCAACAACTGGGATTGCTTCATTTATTATTCCAGGATATGAACAAGCTAACACTATTCGAATTCTTCGCTTTCCAATGATGTTTCTTGCTGGATTTATGGGTCTGTATGGAGTTTTTTTAGGTGTGATAACGTTACAAATATATATTTTACGACTCCGGTCGTTTGGCGTTCCATACTTTTCACCAGTTGCTCCGTTGGATACAACTAATTTGAAGGATATATTTGTTAGGGCACCATGGTGGGCGATGAACAAGCGCCCAGGCTATCTAGGGAAAAATAAAGCGAATCGTATTAAGCATAATTCACGTCCTGGTCCGAATCAATAAGAAAAACGCTAATGCGGCTTTCCAGATGTAGTAGATCAGATTGGAAGAAATCGGTGAAAAAACCGACTTTTTTTCAAAACCTCTATCCAACTTTGAGGGAAGCCTCTCTGAATAAGTGCAACTAAGGCATTCGCCTAAATAGACAAATGCCAAGTTTTCTAACCATTTAACAACTTATGTCGAAGCGGAAAGGAAACGTATATGAAACGAAAATGTAGGTTAATCTTACTTATCGTGATGATACCACTCCTTACGAGTTGCTGGGGTAGGACCGAGGTAATTGATATCGCCTTAGTCACTGGTATTGCAATTGATAAAGGGGAAAATAAAAATATTCTGCTTAGCTTACAAATTGCAGTTCCAAAAAACCTTGGCCCTCAAGCTGGTAAAGGATCTGGGGGATCTGAAACAACAATAGTGGTCTCGGAAGAGGGGCAAGATATTATGGAAGCATATCGACAAATTCAGTTGAAGTTGTCCAGAGAGGTTTTCTTTGGTCAGAGTAATGTGCTTATTATAGGGGAAGAGTTGGCAACGGAAGGTGTTTCTTCTGTACTTGATTTCTTCACAAGGTTCAGGCAACCGCAATTAGGTAGCACAATTTTATTTGCGAAGGGAAAGGCAAATGATAAGTTAAACTTAAAACCTCAGATTGAAAGTATGACGACAGAGGAAATTAGAGAACAAGAAAAAAGAGGGGCGGGGCTGGAAGTTAAGGTAAGGGATTTTTTGACCCGCATGTTAGCTGATGGTGATGAACCCTTTGCTTCAGAAGTTTCAAGTGAGCCATTAGAAAAAGAGAATAATTCCTCAGATATGGTTCCGTCGCTAAATGGCGCAGCAATCTTTAAGGGAGATAAATTAGTAGGATGGATGGATGATAAAGAATCTCGAGGTCTTTTATGGATGCGCGATGAATTTGTATCTGGAGCGATATCTCTGACAGTTCCAGGTAATGAAGGCGGAGGGCAAATAGGGGCAGAAATACTGCAAGTATCATCTAAGATTAAGCCAACTGTATCGAAGGATAACGTGAAAATAAAAGTCGATAGCTATGGAGAAGTAGAAATCTTTGAAAACTCCTCAACGTTCGATTTGAATGATCCAGAAAATATTCAAAAGGTTAAAAAAATGTTTGAAGATGAGGTTAAAGAAAGGCTTGAATTAACGGTGAATAAAGCTCAAAAAGAATTACAATCAGATGTCTTTGGCATTGGACATGCGGTTTATCGTTCGAATCCCAAACTGTGGAATGATATGTATAAAAGTAAGTGGGCAGAAGTTTTTCCTGAAATTGAAATCGAAATAGCAACTGAAATCAAGATAAAGGGTACCGGGTTTACTAACCAGTCAATAATATTCTCAAATCAGAAAGATTAAGGAGAATCCTTTACCGTCAAGTTCTTAGGAGGATCTTATGGAACGAATATCGGTGTATCAGCTTTTTACAATTACAGTGTTTTTCCAGCTTGGTTCATCTGTAATATTTGGGTTTGCTTCATCTGCTGGCAGAGATGCGTGGCTAGCAATTCTAATCTCTACTGCATTGGGAATTATGCTGATTTTAATGTATATTGCTCTAATGAAAATGAACCCAAGTTTAACAGTTGTGGAATGGTTTCCGGCACAACTTGGAAAATGGATCGGTATGCCGATTGCTTGGCTATATCCACTTTTGTTTTTGTATGTGGCAGGGCGAATTTTAGCCGATGTAAAGTCAATTATCCCTGTTACGATTCTTCCACAGACACCATCATGGTTCATTGTTCTCTCGCTTTTATTAGTTGTTTTGTATGGGGTTTCATCTGGAATTGAAGTTATCGCTCGACTAACCGAATACTTGTTACCGATGGTGTTAATAATCTTCATGATTGAGGTTATTCTACTGTTTTTTTCAGATGTTGTGAATATTAACTATATCCTTCCCGTGGTTGGACAAGGTTGGGGAAAGATTTGGACAGCCGTATGGCCGACAGGTATCACGCAAACATTTGCGGAGACATTAACATTAGCAATGATTTGGCCATTAGTCAAAGAAACGGAAAAGGTAATGAAGGTAACAATTATCGCAGCAATTGTATCCGGAATAACGATTGCTATACTTAGTCTGATGCAATCGCTCGTCTTCGGAGAAAGTATTTTAGAACGTACCCTATTTCCCGTTTATACATTAATGCAACAAATATCGATTGCTGATTTCCTTGACAACCTAGATGCAATCGTAAGCTTAGTTATGGTTCTCACTGCTTTTGCTAAATTAACGCTTTATTTTTTTGCGGCAGTTCGTTCGATGCAATTGTTATTGAATCTAAGTTCGAGCCGATATCTAATTTTACCTGTAGCTATCATTACCTACATGTTAGGAATGACGATGTCAACAAATTTAAGTGAACATATCTATGTCGGTATTCATATTTTTCCCCTTCATTTATGGGTTCCATTGTTAATTGTTTTACCATTTCTATTGCTGGTTGTGACTGTCATACGAAGGATATTTACTAAAGTCTCATCTAAATAAAGGAGTGTTATGGAATGAACAGGTTTCTCTGGCCATGGCAGTCTGATGTAGTGATCGAGTATCCATGGATTTTATTAGTGTTTTTTTTGATTCTTTCGCTTCCATTCTCTATTGTTTCTTGGGTGCGGTGGAAAAAATGATCGCCATTTTTTTAGCAAAAAACACATGATCAACTGGAGTGATCATGTGTTTTATCGTATTTATTTAGTTAATGTTTGTACGGCACCGATTATCCGTTTGACACCTTCTTCTAAAGTTGCACGTGGACAGGCGATATTCATACGCATGAATTGTTCGCCAGCTTCTCCATAAGATGCCCCAGTATTCAAGCCAACCTTTGCCTCTTCAATCATAAATTTATTCAAAGACTTACTATCCATATTTAGTGCACTGCAGTCAATCCAAAGAAGGTAAGTACCTTCCGTTTTCACAACTTTTAGTTCAGGTATATGCTGGTCGAACATTTCAGTTACATAATTGGTATGACTTTCAAGCAAGCTGTTTAATTCTTCAAGCCAAGGCTCGCCATGTGTATATGCTGCTTCCATTGCGGTATTTCCCATTGTATTTAATTGGTTATGAAAGCCTTGTTTATTAAATGATGCATCAAGCTTTTTTCGGTTTTCGGTATTGGTTGTAATCACATAGGATGCATCCAGTCCAGCAAGATTGAATGTTTTCGATGGAGCCATACACGTAATAGTATGATTGGCAACTTCTTCAGAAAGTGAAGCAATCGGGATATGCTTCTGCCCTGGGAACACAAGGTCCGCATGAATTTCATCCGAAAGAATCATAACATCATATTTCAAACATAACCTTGCCATTTCTTCCAGCTCATCTTGTTTCCACACACGACCAACAGGGTTATGTGGGGAGCATAAGATGAATGCTTTCACACCAAGTTTTAATTTGTTTTCAAAGTCTGCAAAATCGATTGTATAGTAATTATCCTTATTAACGAGTGGATTCTTGATTACTTCACGATCATGGGCTTCGATTACATTATAAAATGGTGGATAGACAGGAGTCTGAATGAGAATTTTATCCTGTGGCTCTGTGAAAGCTTGTACAGCAATATGTAGGCTTGTAACAACACCGTTACTGTAAGATAACCAGGCAGGATCAATTTTCCAGTTATGTCTTTTTTCTAACCAATTGACGATTGAGCCTGACACTGTCTCATCGATAATAGTATATCCGTAAATTCCATGCTGAGCGCGTTTTATTAGTGCTTCATTAACAGCTTCGGGAGCTTTAAAATCCATGTCAGCAACCCACATCGGTAGTACGTCCTCTGATTGGAACATTGCTTGCAGCATATCCCATTTAACAGATCTTGTATTTTTACGGTCATATAATTCTTCGAAAATACTCATAAAATGCCTCCTATAAAGTCGTTAATGCTATTATAATTAGTAATCTTGACATTTGCCAAGCTTTTCGGCGATGCTAGTTGCACTTGTGCAAGCAGGAAGTTTTTACTTTCTTACTTGCTAGAAAAGCTTAGAGGAAACGAAAAAAAAAGCAAAGCGTTAAACGCCTTGCTTACAGGGGGAATACGAGAAAGTCTTACAGTTATAGTATTACCCCGAAATAAAAAATATAAACAGGGATTTTTAAATTTTTTTATGTGAAAAATATAAACCGCGAACTAATTATTGTTTGTTAAGTTTTTAGTAGCTTCCGCCGCCCGGGCTGTTCGAGGCAATCGAACTTTTTGTGGGGACAGTCTCAGACACTTCGTGAAAACCATTTATTGGGGTACTCGAACGTGTGCTCTTGCCGCTGAGAATTCGGTAACTCATAGAAGAGTAAAACGAGACAAGGCTTATCACGATCGGTTTACAAAGGTAGCAGAAAAAATCAACCGTGATAACCTTTTTAAGAAGGAGATAAACTAGATATTTTCTGTTCTGCGAAATTTCCAGGAAGCACCAAACACATTAAACAATACCCAATTTTATAAAGTTAATGAATTAAGAAACATTTACCGAGAAACTTTCGTTACATACATAGTGGGAGAAAGGAGGGGGTATAGGTGGATGAAACGGAGCTAGTTAACGGAGCAAAAATTAAGGATGAAGATGCTTTTGAGCAATTAATAGATACATATAAACCTGTGATTGAACGATTTGCTTATCAATTTGGTGTTAAACAAGAAAATATTCCAGATATTGTGCAGGAAACTTTTATTAGAATTCATCGAAAATCACATCAGTTTCATAAAGGGAAATTTACAACCTGGGTCTATCAAATTACATTAAATGTAGTTCGAGACCAATACAGAAAGCAAAAACGAGACAGAAAGCTTATAGATAAGGCGAGGCAAAGCCAATTGCAAACAATAAAAAATAGCTATTATTTCGAAAAACAGGAGCATTTATTTTTGCATGAATGTATACAAAAACTGGATGCGAAATATAAAATCCCATTAATTTTATATTATTTCCATGATAAATCCTATGATGAGATCGCGCTTATTCTAAATATTAAACTATCCGTTGTGAAGACTAGAATTCATCGAGGCAAAGCGAAATTAAAGGAGATTTTTGAAACATCGATTGGAGAGGAGGTTTACCAGAATGGATGATAAGCCATTGGAAAAGATGCTTCACGAAATGAAAGATGACTATAACAAATTGCCGGAATATACAAATACCAAAACAGTTATGCATTCTATTTTTGCTAGGAAAAGGTCAAAGTGGGGACGGTTGTTGCCAACTGTTGCGATAATAGCGGGAATGCTTTTGTTTATGGTTGTTGCACTTCCTTTTATTAATGATGAACATCAAGGGGATAGAGAAGCTGAATATTTGAAACTTTATTTTCAGCAAAAGAAAGAAACTTTTCGCAAGGAACTTGGGATAGAAAGTGTGGAATCGTTTCGGGAGGTCAAACAGGCAGAACGTCTTGTGAAGCAGTTTGAATTAACAAGTCAACCAGAGTCGTTTGAACAGATAAAGTCGGAAATCGATTATTTATTTACAACTCCCGAGCAAGCAATTGAACAATTGAATGAAGCTGGAGAATCAATCGGGCAAAATTATGATTTCGAAAATAAAATGTACGAAATGGAAGCTTCATTGCAGGCATATATGAGTAAACTATTTGAAAAATATGCGTTTACTAGTGGTGAACAAAAGGCTTTACTAGAAGTACAGCATGATAAATTAAATTATTCAGGGCCTTCTGATATAAAGGCATTTTTAAAGTTGCTGGATGAACAAGGGTTTGTCCTCAAACCTGAAGAATTTGAATCGCCAGCAATAAAGGTTCAAATGGACTATTTCTGGATTATCGGAAATAACGAAAGGTTACAGAAAATGGAATGGTTTGAACGCTATTTAGAATTAGTAGAAACAAAAATTGATCTGTATGCACCTGGTATCTATAATGAACAACAAATTCCTTGGCATGAGTTTGACACAATCTTATTGGAAATTGAGGATCTGTTTAATGATTATCCAGAGGCGCAAAATGTTTTATTTGAAGAAACATTTTTGCGAAATGTTGTACATTGGTATTTAGAGGGCTATATCGAAGCTGGTGAGTATTCGTATCCTGCTACCCTAAATCAAGATGCAAGGGATGAGTTATTACATTTTGTTAACGAGCATAGGGACTCTAAGTATTGGGAGATTGTGAACGGAGCTGTTAAGTTATATGAAGCAAACGATTGGGAAAAAGGAGATCGTCTTTGGATTTTAACAAATAAACTATTCCTTTTTTTTGACGAAAAATTCGAAGAGTTACAGTTAAAGGATATTCATGAGGTGAATAGTTGGCCAATATTAAGTTCTACACCAAAGACATATATGGAATATGTAGAGGAACAAGATATCTCATTACTTGAAAAGCTCTCATCAATGGAGATTATCTCACTCTATTATTATGCAGTCGAAAGGAAAGCAGAAGAAGTTGTTAATGATATAGTAATTAATCTTGATTTTAACCTAAGTAAAGTAAATTCTAATGAATTGAGCTATATTATTCGAACGGATCATGCGACCAATCAAGAAACCTATCAATTACTAGGGGGGGACAACCATAAGATACTAGAAGAGGTGCGGTTGAGCAAGGAAGGAAATATGTGGAAGATTTCAAGCGTCGAATTATATTAATAAAAAAGCACCGTTCGCACTCTTAATTTGAGGCGACGGTGCTTTTCAAATATTAATTACAAGCGTTTCTCTAATGCTTCTTTTTCTTCTTCAAATCCAGGCTTGCCAAGCAGTGCAAACATATTTTTCTTATACGCTTCTACACCAGGTTGATCAAATGGATTCACACCAAGTAAGTAGCCGCTAATAGCACATGCTTTTTCAAAGAAGTAAACCATGTAACCGAATGTATAAGCATCAAGTGCAGGCAATTCCACGATGAGATTTGGAACATCTCCATCCGTGTGTGCGAGCATTGTACCTTGGAATGCTTTATCATTGATTTCATGAATGGTTTTTCCAGCTAGATAATTCAAACCATCTGAATCATTTTCTTCTGCTTCTAGTGTTAAATTCTTTTTCGCAGCATTCACGTGAAGAACTGTTTCAAATATATTGCGACGCCCTTCTTGGATATATTGACCAAGTGAATGCAAGTCTGTTGTGAAGTTAGCAGAGGAAGGGTAAATCCCTTTTTGATCCTTTCCTTCACTTTCGCCAAATAATTGCTTCCACCATTCGGAGAAGTATTGTAAGCTTGGCTCATAGTTAATCAGAAGCTCTGTAACCTTGCCTTTGTTATATAAAACATTGCGAACCGCTGCATATTGATAGGCTGGGTTGTTAGCCAGTGTTGGCTCAGCTAAGTCATGCATTGCATCCTTAGCACCCTGCATCATATCATCAATGGAAATGCCACTTACTGCAATTGGGAGTAATCCAACAGCGGTAAGAACAGAATAACGGCCACCAACATCGTCTGGAATTACAAATGTTTCATAACCAGCTTGGTCTGCAGAAGTTTTTAAAGCGCCTTTTGCCCGGTCTGTAGTAGCATAAATACGCGTTTTTGCTTCTTCAGCACCATATTTTTCTTCTAAGTATTTTTTAAAAATACGGAAAGCAACAGCAGGTTCTGTTGTTGTTCCACTTTTAGAAATAACGTTAATAGAAAAGTCCTTATCTTTTAATAGCTCTAATAGTTCACTCATATAAGTTGAGCTTAAATGATGACCAACAAAGATAACCTGTGGTACTTTTCGTTCCTCTTTCGTAAGTAGGTTTTGGAAAGAATGATTGAGCATCTCTAGTGCTGCACGTGCGCCAAGATAAGACCCGCCAATACCAATAACAAGCAATATGTCGGAATCATTTTTGATTTTCTCTGCACTTTTCTTTATACGTGCATATTCTTCTTTATCATAGTGTTCGGGTAAATCAATCCAGCCAAGAAAATCGTTACCCGGGCCAGTTTTTTCATGTAGCATATGATGTGCTGATTCCACAAATGGGCTTAAGTAATCAACCTCGTGCTGGTCGAAAAATTTTAGAGCTTTATCATAGGTAAATGAAACGTGTGACATTGACATCCTCCTTTAATTGCAATCAACTGCATAACTTAACTTTATCCGATAAGGATAGTGAAATCAAGAATGATGCAATTTGGATTTGCATACAAAAAAACATACACAACGAAGTTGAATCCTTCAATGTGTATGTTTTAATTTGTTTCTTATTTTTTTGCTGATTGATCGATCCACTCTTGCAGCTTATCTTTAAGTGTGTTAAATCCTGCTGTATCATTGTCTTGTTGGAAAGTAGGTTGTGCTTTTTTCTCTTTCGCAGGCTTCTTTGGTGCCTCTTCTGTAGCACGGATTGAAAGGGATACTTTGTTTTTTGCTTCGTCTACATTCATTACTTTTACTTTCACTTCGTCACCAACAGTTAAGTGCTCATTGATATCTTTCACATATCCGTGTGTAATTTCTGAAATGTGAACTAAACCTTGGTTTTCTTCATCTAAAGCAACAAATGCTCCGTATGGCTGAATTCCTGTAACTTTTCCGTCTATAATTTGACCAGCTTCAAATTTGTTTGTCATGCTGAACAACTCCTATATATAAATTCGTTTCTTTTTACACAATATACGATTATAGCACAAACTATTAATTCTAGCAAAAGAATACTTGAGAAATGATAGAAGTGGTTACCAATGTGTGATGGAGATTAATGTATCATTCCCTCTTAAGGTTTGGTTTGCATCAGGATGTATGTGGTATTTTTCATCACGAATAAATCCAAGCGTTAAGTATCCTTTTTTTAACAGATGGTTGGAAATCTGATGAAATGATTTGCCTTCTAACTCACGAGGCAGCAGTAAATGGGAAAATTGCTGCTGTGTCAATAATTGAATTACATCTTCAAAT
This sequence comes from Oceanobacillus sp. FSL K6-0127, assembly GCF_037983385.1. NCBI lineage: Bacteria > Bacillati > Bacillota > Bacilli > Caryophanales > Bacillaceae > Oceanobacillus > Oceanobacillus sp. FSL K6-0127. The sequence continues at coordinate 2,162,515 of NZ_CP150287.1, forward strand.
GGGGTGGCGGTTTTGGCATGGCTTAACTCATGAAAAAATAAACCACTCATAAAGTCATTCGAGCGGATAATTGTCGTTGCACCAGCTCGCAAAGCATTTTCAATTTGGATTTTGGACAAGATTTCGGCAACGATTGGTATCTTCCTATTATTTCCACGAATAGCAATTGTTGCTAGGATCGTATAATTATCTGCTTGACGCTCACTTTTATTTAATTCCGATGTTATTAGAACACAGTCAGCATAATCAATATTGGCTTTTTCTAATATTGTGTCTTCGCTAGCATCCCCATGAATAAAATGAACAGGATATTCCTGAAAGGTAAGGTGACGCAGCGTTCGGTCAATAAGAACGATACGCGTTGTTGGGTAATTTTCAGAGGCAATATGAATTAATTGTTTGGTGCGTTCATTCCAACCGATAAAGATAAAGTGATTCCTCCCTCTAAATGGGAGTCTTCCACTTTCAAGGTCCTGCTCATGTTTTACTGTAGCAGTAGATAATGAACTAATATAAAAGGCAATTAAACCACCACCGGAAAGAATAAGTAGGATCGCGATGATTCTCCCGGTCGGAGTTAGGGGAACATAATCACCGTAGCCAACAGTTGCCCCTGTAACAAAAGCCCACCAAATACCATCGAATATTGTTGGGAATTGGGCCGGCTCAAACAAGTGAATCATTGTTCCGAAGAATGTCATTAGAATAAATATGGTAACCAGGAGCTTAACGGCTGTCGGTAAACGAAAATAAATATATTTAAGAAAGCGAATACTCATAGCATCACCTTTAAGCGAAATGTATTTACAGTTTAGTATGAGCTAAGAGGGCAGGGTTATTCAAACTTATCAAGAAGAAAATCCCGAGTACTGACAATACTTATTCTTTGTCAGTACTCGCTTCACTAGAATCTATGCTTTCGCTAATGTTTCTTTTAAACTGTTATAAACGGCAAGCCAAAAATCTTGGTTATCCCGATAGGACTTAGATATAAATAAATACATTTCCTTTGCTTTTTCATCGTGATCCTGCGCATCCTGTGGGGGAAGGGAAGCACGAGAATGATCAACAAATTGTTGGAGTTCTGCTGCACGCGGTCCCCATTTAGCGACTTCTTCTCCATTTTCATTAATGAAAACGAAAATCGGAATAGAACGCGCTTTACCATTTGTTAAGTACTGGTCCATTAATTCTAAATTTTGATCACGCAAAAGCATCCGAACTTGCATATTAGCTGCCTCGGATAGTTTTAATAAAATTGGGATATTCAGCATCGCATCCCCACACCAATCTTCCGTCAACACAATAGCACGAAGATTTTTTTCTCGGATTTCATTAAAAAATGCGTCGTCAACTGGTAAAGAAAAATGATCATAAATATGCAATAAATCTTCCTTGTTCTTTTCCATGGATTCAATATAAGTGTCTGGGTTCATACCTCTTTCAAACCATTGATTAAGATGCATGAGCAATCACTCCTTTTACGAATTTGTACTGAGTAAAATTGTAAGGCTAAAATGATGATACGTAAACAAATGTGCTCTTTTTTGGTGGTAAGTTATAAAAATTTGACAGTAAACTTTATTTAGAGAGGTTGTTCAAAAAGTCCGATAAAATGACATATCGAGAACATGGATCTTCAAATAAAAACCGACATGTCATGTGTCGAACGCCGTAGTCACCAGTTCGTACGTTGCTAAATGGGCGCTTGCGCCTTTGATCCAAATTTTGCTATCATGGAAATTAGTTGGATGAATAGCCTGAGGAGGTAGTATAGATGACACAAATAAATCAGCAGTTTTTACTGGAATTATTAAACACGCCATCTCCATCAAGTATGGAAATGGAAATTCAGAAGAAATGGATAAACTATGTCAAGGATTTTGCCGATGAAATACGTACGGATAATGCAGGAAATGCTATTGGTGTATTAAATGCGAACGCTCCTTTTAAAATCTTGCTTGCAGGGCATTGCGATGAGATTGCGCTTGTTATTAACCGGATTGATGAAAATGGTTATTTGCATTTCGATAAAATGGGCGGTATTAATCCAAAAGCTGCGGTTGGTATGCGTGTAACTGTGCTTGGGTATAACGATAGCGTGACCGGTGTAATCGGTGTGAATGCACAACATCATGGCGGGCTGAAAAATGACTTTGACCTATCCGATTTGTTCATTGATTGTGGCTATAAATCCAAAGAAGAAGCCGTAAAGCACGTACAAATCGGAGATCTCTGTGTATATAAAACAGAACCTGAAATTTTAATGGATCGCTATATTGCTGGACGTGGCTTGGATAATCGGACTGGTGCATTTATTGTTGCGGAAGTACTGAGACAGCTTTCCGAAAAAGATATTAATGTTGGGGTATATGCAGCAAGCACGGTAAATGAAGAAACGAATATGGGCGGTGCATATTTTGCCGCTGCAGGTATTGAACCCACAATGGCAATAGCTTGTGATGTGACATTTGCAACAGATTACCCTGGAGTTAATCAAAATAAGCACGGAGATATAACATTAGAGGGAGGCCCTGTTTTTGCAAAAGGGGCACCAATCAACATTAAGATTAATCAGTTGCTCGAAAAAGCAGCGAAGAAGTTAAATATGGATGTGCAGTATGAGTTAACACCTCGTATGACAGGTACGGATGCCGATAAAATGCGACTTACAGGGAAAGGAGTGCCTGTTTCCTTGGTGTCACTCCCGTTGAGATATATGCATTCTCCTGTTGAAACAGCGAGTATCCAAGACATCGAACAAGAAATTGAATTAATTGTAACGATGATTGCTGATATGACAGGAGAAGAGAGCCTAAATCCATTGGATAATTGAGTTTACAATGAGTAGGGAAGATATAACTGTTTCCTAAAAGTGCCGATTGCCCTCATACGAGGAGCGGTCGGCTTTTTTAAACCAAAAAACAGATAAATTAAAAAGTCCTATATGTTATGAATAACTATTCCAAAATACCTCTTATTACAAATCCTAATCTGGTATATAGTCCCTGTTTTCCGCTTTATAGAAAAAAATACCATACGCCTCCTCATTTCCGTAGTAAATTAGATTTATTTTTCATATGAAAATGAATCTATTAAAACGTTCTACCTCAAAAAACCTTTTAATATAAAAGGTTTATTTATCTTCCTTGTAAAAAGAGAGCAAATAGTTATTGACATGAAATAGGAAAAATTAGTACTAATTATTCAATTATGAAAATTCGGATTAATTATGACAATAATCGACAAAAAACATTCTATCAATCTACTATACTGACATTAACAGCGAGATTCTACAACTATCGGAAATTGAAGGGGATCGACAAGTTTCTTGAAAAGGAGGGCAGGAGATTTTAGAAAGTTTAAGGGAATGTACTGTTCGAAAATTGAGGGGAGGAAAAGATTTGAGAACAAAGAAAAAGAGGCAGGTAAAGGCGTTCAGTATGGCAGCAACTTTTTTAATGGCATTTTCTTTAATTACACCAGGTGTGACATTAGCTGAATCGCAAAACAAACCGCATTATTCGCTAAATGATTCCAATAAGGTTGCAGAAGCAAAAGTAAGTGAACGTTTATTAACAGAATTTAAAGATGATGGAAAACAGACATTCCTTGTGAAGTTCAATGAAATCGCAGATGTAAAAAAAGTTGCTTCAGAAGCGAAAGAAAATGCTGCGAAGGCGAATCTATCCGCGCAAAAGGTAGAACATATCAGCCGATCCGCAGTTATCTCTGAGTTAAAAGCAACTGCTCTTAGCTCCCAGCAAAATGTAAAAGCTTATTTAGAGCAGGAAATAGAGAATGGAAATGCGGAAAATCTTAAATCGTATCATATTGTTAATGGAATAGCAGTTACAGCGACAAAGGAAGTTGCAGAGAAAATAGCAACATTTGCTGAAGTAGAGAAAATTCTTCCGAATGAAACGCGTGAGCTGTATACGACCGTTACAAAAGATGCAGAGACACCTAAATCTGAAATTGCAAATGTGGAGTGGAATGTTGAGCGTGTTGGTGCTCCAGCAGTTTGGGATATGGGATTTGATGGAAGTGGTGTTGTTGTAGCTAGTATCGATACAGGAGTACAGTGGGATCACCCAGGTTTACAAGATAAGTATCGCGGTTATGATGCTGCAACCGGTGATGTAGATCACACGTACAGCTGGTATGATGCAACTGCAAGTGAAGATGTGCCATATGATGACCAAGGTCACGGTACACATGTAACTGGAACAATGGTAGGCAGTGAGCCAGATGGAGCCAATCAGGTTGGTGTAGCACCAGGTGCCCAGTGGATTGCTGTTAAAGCATTTACAGCAGCAGGTGGAACCGATGTCGATTTATTAAATGCAGCCGAGTGGATTCTAGCTCCAAATGGTGATGCAAGCATGGCACCCGATGTTGTCAATAACTCTTGGGGCGGAGGACCAGGCTTAGATGAATGGTATCGTGATGTTGTTACTGCTTGGAGAGCTGCTGAAATTTTCCCAGAGTTCTCAGCGGGAAATACAACGCTATTTAACCCCGGTGGTCCAGGGTCAATTGCAACACCCGCGAACTATCCTGAATCGTTTGCAACTGGTGCCACGGATATAAATGATGCTTTAGCGAACTTTTCATTACAAGGTCCTTCACCATATGAAGGCGATATAAAACCGGATATTTCTGCTCCAGGTGTAAATATACGGTCAACCGTTCCAGGTAGTGGCTATGAAGGTGGATGGAATGGAACCTCGATGGCGGGTCCTGCTGTATCTGCAGTCGCAGCGTTATTAATTCAAGCAGATGCAAGCCTGTCGGTGGACGAGCTTGAAGAAATTTTAATGCAAACCGCAACGCCATTAACAGACGGCACATTCTCAGAATCACCAAATATGGGATATGGCTATGGATTAGTTAATGCTTATGATGCTGTGTCATCTGTCGTGACTGGTCTTGGCACATTAGAAGGGCAAGTTACAAAAGAGGGAGAAGACACGGAAGCACCTACATTTGAACACGAGGCACCAAGTGAAACGTATGCAGGAATGAATTTAGATCTTGCAATTAACGTATCTGATAATATCAGTGTTGCTTCGGTTGAAGTCGTCTATGGTGATGGAGAAACAGTAGAGGCTAGTCGTGTGTCAGGTGATTACAAATCTGGAGAATATGTTGCAACCATTCCAGGTGAAGCAATTTCAGGTGATTCGTTTACCTACCATTTAGTTATAAATGACTTCGGAAATAATGAAGTAACAAGTGATAGCTACGAGGTAACGGTCTTGCCAGGAATTACAGCAGGGTATTCGGCAGATTTTGAAACAGCTCCAGCAGGCTGGACAACTTTTGGAAACAATAGTAGCTGGGAAAGGGGTGTACCAACCTCTGGACCTGGAGAAGCAGCTTCTGGAGAGTATGTTTATGCAACAAACCCAGAAGGAACCTATAACAACAATGAAAATGGGACACTTATGATGCCGCCGGTTGATTTACCAGATGGAGATTCCTATCTACAATTCAATCAATGGTATAACATTGAAAACAACTGGGATTTTGGTCATGTGTTTATTTCCACTGATCAAGAAGAGTGGACACAATTAGCACGCATTACCAATACCTCTGACGGATGGGAAGCTGCTGAAATTGATCTTTCTGAATATAGTGGCGAGCGTGTCTATATAGGGTTTAATCTTACAACGGATGGCAGTGTACAACGGGATGGCTGGTATATTGATGATGTCACATTAGCTGATACATCAAACAGCAGCAGTGCATCACTCGATGTTGTCCCTGCTAAAGGAAAAGCAGCGGGCAATGCAAAAGCAGACAAAGATTCATTGAAAAAAGAAAAAGTAGACCCGAATAAAATAACACCAGAACAATCAACGAAAAAAAGTGCACCAATTAAAGATGAATCAATTCATCCGACATTGCTTCCACTAGGTGCTCAAGTAAGTGTGCTTGAAAGTGGACGTACAGTAAATACGGATCCAGCAACTGGAAGCTATTCATTGCTTCACGGAGCTGGTGACTTCACAGTAGTTGCCGAAGCATATGGCTTCCATTCTGAGGAGCAATCCGTAACAATTGAAAATGATAGTGTAGCAACAACAGACTTTACACTCGAAGAAATTGACCAGTATTCAGTCAGCGGTACAATCACGGATGAAAACACTGGTGAAGCAGTAGAAGGAGCAACAGTTCTGATCGTTGAGGATGCAAATATTGCACCGGTAGAAACAGATGCTTCAGGCAGCTTCACACTTACTGCTTATCAAGGTACGTATACCTTGAAGGTTCTAGCTGCAGGTTACCATGGTAAAGAAGTTGAAGTGGACCTAAATGAATCAGATGCAGAAATCAATGTAGAACTTGAGCCTTTCTATACGGTTCCGGGTGGAGAAATTGGTTACGATGATGGTACTGCAGAGAATGCACGTGCATTCTATGATGCGGGAAATGGCTGGGCTGTGAAAATGTCATTACCTGAAGGGCAAGAAACTGCACTTGTTACAGAAGGTGTCTTCCAATTCCATGATACGGATTGGCCAAGCCCAGGTGGAACAGAGTTCGCCGTTGAAGTATGGGATGCTAGTGGGCCTGATGGAACGCCTGGTGAGCGGCTAGCCGGTCCAGTTGATGCCGAAGCAATCAGAAGTCTGGATGAATGGACAGTAGTTGATTTATCTGAGCATGCAATTCAGGTTGATGGCGATTTCTATATGGTTTACATTCAAACAGGAGCAAATCCTAATGTACCAGGACTTGCAACCGATGAAAATGGACCAAATGCTGAGCGCAGTTACCAATATGTTGGTGGAGCTTGGTCACCATCACCAGCTGCAGAAGGTAACTATATGATTCGCGCACGTGTAGCATATGGTGTAGAAAATCCAGTGATTACTTCACCAGAAGAAGATTTCATTACAAATGAAACAGAACTAACAGTAGAAGGTACTGCTTCTGATACCACCACGGTTCAATTATTGAATAATGGGGAAGAAGCAGGCACTAAAGAAATCGGTGAAGACGGTACTTTTGCTCTACCAGTAGCGTTAACAGAAGGTGAAAATGAATTCCAAGCTGTCTCATTACTTGATGGTGTTCAAGTTGGGGAATCTGAAACTGTTACGGTAACCTTGGATACAGAAGCACCTGAATTAACAATCGATACTCCAGCTGATGGCGATAAAGTAAATCGTGAAAGTGTAACAGTAGAAGGTACAGTAGCTGATGAAAATCTTGAATTTGTCGAAGTAAATGGCCAAGAAGCGTCGGTAGAAGATGGCAGCTACTCGAAGCGAATTTTACTTGACGAAGGTGAAAACACAATTGAAGTTGCAGCAGGCGATTCAGCTGGAAATACAACAACTGAATCTGTAACAATTGCGGTTGATTTTACAGCGCCTGAACTTGAAAATCTAACACCTACAGAAGATGTCCATATCAATGCTGGTGAAAGTGTTAAGTTTGAATTTGATAGTGAGCCTGGATTAAAAGCAACCTATTTTATCCATATGCCATTAACAAATACAACGGCTAACGCAACAGAGCTACCAATGATGGAAACATCTGAAGGTCATTATGAAGGCTACTGGACAGCTACAAGCAGTGTTGTTGCTGAAGGAGCAGTTATTGAAGTGAAAGTAGTAGATGCTTTTGGTAACGAAACACGCGAACAAGCAGAAGGCAAGCTATTCATTAATGCAGAATAAGGAAAATGCGGGGCTCTGGTCCCCGCATTTTTTCTATGGCTGCTTGCCCAAACGTCAATCCTGCTCGTCAAAGGCACCGACGCATTAAAATCCATATCAATAAAGTACCCCATTTTATAATCTCTTATTATGTGACATTCATTTAATTCCGAGTTTTTTACCTTGCATTGATAGAAAAATAGTGTATAATAAATTTAACAATTAAATAATCGATTCCAATCTTCGGGGCAGGGTGAAATTCCCGACCGGCGGTAATAAGCAGAGATGCTTTAAGTCCGCGAACTGCATGGTTGATTGCCATGCGGTTGACCTGGTGCAACTCCAGGACCGACAGTTACAGTCTGGATGGGAGAAGATATCGAGCCGGATTTGGTGCCGTTATGCACCATTATTTGACTATCAATTAATTAAACCCTAAAGCCCCTCTATGCTTTAGGGTTTTTGTGTCTGTTAGGCTAGTGTCCTTCATCACGAGAGTGGAATCGATATAAAGATGAAGGAGGAATAGATGATGCGTAACACAAGCAAGCAATCATCAAATTTATTAAAACTTATTATTTTGGCTTTACTAGGGACAATTTCACTTTTATTATTTTTCTTGAATTTCCCACTGCCATTTTTACCACCATATTTAAAAATTGATTTTAGTGATGTGCCAGCATTAATGGCTTCACTCATTTTCTCACCACTTGCCGGTATAATTGTTGTAGCGGTGAAAAATTTACTTTATCTTGCGGTGTCTGGAGCGGGCGATCCAATTGGTGTTGCAGCAAATTTCCTTGCAGGAGTAATGTTTGTCGTGCCAGTTTCGATTTTATATCATAAATATAAAGGTGTTAAAAGCATTGTTTCTGGTTTGGTTACCGGAACACTTATTATGGCGATTGGAATGAGTGTATTAAATTACTTTATCATCCTCCCTGCATATGGATGGTTTATGGGATGGGAAATGACAAATCAAGTGATTTGGGCATCTGTTTTAGCAGGTGTACTGCCATTCAACATTATAAAAGGTATTATCGTAGCACTATTATTTGTGCCATTATTTATAAAAATGCATAGCTGGATCACACAGCAGCAAACGAAATTTATATAAATATTAAAAGCTAATCTCTGACTAGGGGGTTAGCTTTTTTTGTACGGAGAAAACAGAACTTGACCCCTGGTTAATTGAAACATCATAAAGTTTTTAGGGTTTGATTTTCCTTTGGTAATAAATAACTTCACAAGGATAGAACTAAACTTTTCAGTCGTGTGATTTTTTGTGATCTGAGATGCGCATTGATATAAAATTAACGAAAGCATTTGGTTATATATGTTAAAATATTATGGAATATTATAAATTTTCAAATTATGATGTATCTTCACATAAATTACTACGAGAAAGGGATAAGATATGGAGCGTAAATCCTTAATTAAAAAGTTTGATAAACAAGCAAATAAGTATAACAAACGCCGCAAAAACGATAGTGCTTATCGGTTTCGTGAGCGGATTTTTCAAGATGTAGAAGGAAAGGTTTTAGAGGTTGGTATTGGTTCTGGTCTTAATTTTCCCTTCTATAATAAAGACGTTGAATTGACTGGGGTGGATTTCAGTGGTGAAATGATGAAGGTAGCGCAATTGGCCGCAAAAGAATTTCCTTTTAAAGCTACATTCATAAAAGAAGATGTTGAGTCTGTGAAATTTAACGAAAGCATTTTTGATACGATTGTATCTTCAACAACTTTATGCGCGTATCAAAATCCTGTCATTGTCTTAAACAACTTTCAAAAATGGTGTAAGCCAGGAGGGAAAATACTTATGATGGAGCATGGAATCAGTACGAACAAACCATTATCATGGCTACAAAAATCATTGGATCCGTTGGCATTAAAATTTGTAGGGTGCCACCAGGACAGAAATATTAGTGAAATTGTAAAAAAATCTAGTTTACAACTTATTAAGGAAGAGCGTTATATGGCGGGTTGCCTATATTTGATATGGGCTAAACCATAAGGATTCAATGATCGCGTGAAGTTTTTATCAAACTTTATAGTTACAATAATCTATAAATGTAAACATTTACATACATATTGTATGTATGTTAAAATAAACTTAACTTATGATGAGGGTGTGAAGTGAATGAGACTAAGTAGTTTTTACCCCGTATTGATGACACAGAAAGTAAAGGAAACAAGTGCATTCTATCAACAGTATTTTGGATTCTCAAGTGTTTTTGAAGCGGATTGGTACATGAGTTTGAAGCAAGAAGAGACTGGTGATGAATTAGCAATCCTGCAGTCTACTCATGAAACAGTGCCCTCTTCTTTTGGAAATTCTGTACAAGGATTAATTCTTAATTTTGAAGTAGAAAATGTAGACGAAGTGTATCAGCAATTGATTAAGGAAGAACAGCTTCCATTACATCTCGATTTACGTAACGAGGCATTTGGTCAAAGGCATTTTATTACAAGTGACCCAAATGGGGTATTGATTGATGTCATTACCGTTATTACGGCTGATCAGTCCTTTCAAGATCATTACTTAGAGGAAGTGAGAGAGTAGGAGTCATTATGAGTGGATATACGCCATTAAAATATTACTTTGATAGGGAATTGGCTCTTCGGCTGGCATATTTAATTCAGGCGCAGTATCCTCATTTTACCAAGAAGTCTTTTGTGGATACTGTAGCCATAGAAGTTGAAAATATAGAATTAAAGGCTCGCGTTGAGGTAATTGCGGACACATTAAAACAACATCTCCCTACTGATTACAAAGAAGCTTTAGCTGTCTTGTTAAAGATTTTGGGACCAGAAAATAATACAGAAGAAGGCATGTTTACCAAGGGCTATTTTCTAATGCCGATCGCTAAATTTGTCGAAAGCTACGGACTGGAGCATTTTGACTTATCCTTAAATGCAATATATGAAATAACAAAACGGCATACATCAGAGTATGCTATCCGACCTTATTTACATGCAGATACTGATCGCTGTATGGCCTATTTTCAAGATTGGATAAAGGATCCTAATTCACATGTAAGAAGATTGGTGAGTGAAGGAACTCGACCAAGACTCCCATGGGCTAAAAAGATTCCTCCGTTAAAGGATAATGTCCAATACAATTTACGTTTGCTGGAGAATTTAATGCATGACAGCTCCCGCTATGTTCAAAAATCTGTAGCGAACCATATGAATGATTTAACAAAAGAAAATCCCGAAGCAGTCCTCAAATGGATACAAAGGCTTATATCAGATAGTAATGGTATAAACCCTAAAATTATTAAAAACGGATTAAGAACATTGATAAAATCAAAGGATGAACATGCGTTGGAGTTATTGCGTCAGGTGGAGTGAGGAGTGTAGACAGCATGAGAAAAAATAAAACGGAAACAGAACAAACAATACAAAATTTATTGGAAATAGCAAGACAGCATTTTATAGCGTGTGGATATGCGAACGTTACCTTAGAAGAGATTGCAAAAGAAGCAAATGTAACGAGGGGTGCCTTATATCATCATTTTAAAAATAAAAAAGGGATTTTTCTTGCCGTATTTGAAATGGTTCAAATAGAGATAAGGGAGTATGTAGAATCTGAGGCAGCAAAAAATAATGATAGCTGGCAGCAATTAATCAACGGGTGCCGGGCTTTTCTGGAAGGGGCAGTACAATCGCATAATCAACGCATTCTTTTAATTGATGGCCCGGCCGTTTTAGGCTGGGATACCTTTAGAATAATGGACGAAAAATATTCGATGAAATCACTGAAGGAACAATTACAGTTTATGCAGAAGCAGGATCTAATAAAGCCTTTTTCTGTAGAGGCAATGTCGCATTGTCTTTCTGGAGCAATGAATGAAGTGGTATTGTGGATTTCGGACCACCTTAATCAGAAAGACGTGATAGAAGAAGCAATGATTGTTTTACAGAACATGTTAGAAGGTTTGAGAAATAGGTGAACCTAAAAATAAGGAAAAGTGGTGCCTCATCGTCCCGGTATATTTGATTGCAAACGAGTAAAATCGCTAGGGGGAGACAGACAATCTAAAAACAGCAGCAAATTATTTGCAGGACAATCATATTAGTAGAAGAGACGACACTTACGTTTAATCTCTCATCGCTCCGGCCTCACGGGCAGTCATTGCACCTTGTCCTTCGCTCAAATCCTTTTGGATTTCTTGTTTTACTTTTTTAGTGTCAGTCCCGGCAAAACCTGGTTTCGTACTAGAATGCAACGTCTTATTAGCTTGTTGATCTTGTGGCATATTGAGCCTCCTAATTATATTGTGAAACAGTCTTATTATCTACAAAAAAGCGATCAGTATGTCCACATGATTTGAATATTACATTCGTTGCTTTTACAGAATGACCCTCATTTTCCTAAACATTCTTCAAAACAATGACATTAATACAAGCATTTCTATCATACTTTATTCTAGAGGTGGTAAAATGGCAAGAATCGCTTACCGGGATGCAGACGTTGACTTAATGGCAAGGATGATGAGAGCAGAGGCTGAAGGTGAAGGAAAACAGGGAATGCTCTATGTAGGGAATGTTATCGTTAACCGTGTTGTGGCAGATTGTCCGGATTTTAACGATTTAAGAAACGTTGAGGATGTTATTTTTCAAGTGCAAGGTGGTAATTATTCTTTTGAAGCCGTTCAAAAAGGGAATATGTTTTATCAAAGAGCAAGAGATTCTGAAAGACGGTTAGCGGAACAAAATCTGAAGCATTGGAGACAACACCCGGCGAAATATGCGCTGTGGTATTTTAACCCATATGGTCCATGCCCTCCAACATGGTATGATCAGCCTTTTTCTGGACAGTTTAAATTACATTGTTTTTATGAACCAGCACCTGGAACATGTGAAAGTGTATACATCGGATGACTGGATGTTAGAGAGGAAAGTTGGAAGTGGCGAACGAATTAAAAAGGCTCAGAGAACTTTATCTCTGAGCCTTTTGGTGGATATTATATCTGAAGGGTGAGGGTGATTATTCTTCCTCCACTAAATTCCGTGCAGTCGGCATTGCCTCTAATCGTTCAACAGGGATCGGTTTTCCTGATTTTTCACTAATTCCATATGTTCCATCTTTAATTCGACGAAGTGCATCATTAATTTCCTGGAGGCGATCTCTAAGCATGAGGTCGAATCCGGCATCAAGCTGTTGTTCAAATTGCTCTGTACCCATATCTGCTGGGTGATTATCATAATTTGCCAGTTCCCCGACCGATTCATTCGGACCGGTATTATTTTCGGCTTTAATTTCTTCTTCTGTTTCTTTCTTTAGCTGTAATAGCTGTTCTTTAAAATAACTCAATTTCTCTTTGCTTAGTGGGTTACTCATGTACATCCTTCCTTTCGTTGGCAGAGAGGCAAGTATATCCCATTCCTATCTGTGTAAGTTTAACTAACTATGGTATCAGCCTGAGAGCTCATGGCTACCAAGTTTTCTAGATGGGATGGTTACGGGTTAAGTTAGATGAGCTCTGCAAGAAGCAGTGAGATTCCTAATAAAAATCCATAAATGGTATTTGTTTTCGCAGTTGCTGCCATCGCAGGCATCATTTCAATTGCTGTCTGTTTTCCACGGAATTTACGGATTGCTTCACGCGCCTTCAAGCCACTTAAAAATGTTAATAATGACCATAATGGTAAGATACCCGTAATAAGGAGCAATGCTGTAACACCATATGCAACGAGCATTAATGTAGCAAGCAATGTGATTGATTTTTCCCTGCCGATAAGAACTGCTATTGTTTTTCTGCCGCCAAGCTTATCGCCATCACGATCACGAATATTATTGGAAAAATTAATGTTTCCGATTAATATCGTAATGGGAATTGAAATCCAAATCATGGATAGTGATACTGTGCCCGTTTGAATGAAATAGGTAATACCAATAATAACCATGCCCATTAGAACACCAGAAAATAATTCACCAAATGGTGTATAGGATATTGGAATAGGTCCTCCTGTATATAAATAACCGAAAGCCATACATATTAAACCAATAACGGCAATCCACCAGCTGGAAGCGATGCAAATATAAACTCCGATAAGAATGGATATCCCATAAAAGATGAAAGCTAAGTTGCGTATTTTTTTGGGAGCAATACCATCACGAACGATCGTCCCGCCAATACCAACAGAATTGTCGTTATCTAGCCCTCGTACAAAATCGTAATATTCATTAAACATATTCGTCGCAGCTTGAATAAGCAAGGATGCAATAAGCATTGCTGAAAATAACAGCCAATTGATCGCACCTTCATTAAAAGCAATCATTGTTCCGACAAATACTGGGACAAATGAGGCTGTCAGTGTATGTGGACGCATAAGTCTCCACCAGACGTGAAATCCTTCACGTTCATTTAAAGCATGTTTAATCGTTGTTTTTTCTGTAGATTGCATCAAATAGTTCCCCCTGCAAATTATCAATAGATATCATACTAATTTTAGCAAATAAAAGAAGGGTGTCAATGTCATCTAGTTGTTATTCGTGTCATATATTGGCAAGATGGGGAGGATTTATTCCTATACGTCTTGTATAAAGGCATTCATTAAAGCTTGGTGAAAGTCAAGTTTTCTAACTAAATCTAGATGCTTTCCTTGAGAAACTGGCGAGCATAGCATAAAATAGAAAGGATGACACCTTTAAAGCATCATTGTGGAGGTTTATATAAATGATTGAAATAAAAGAGGATCAACTTGCATCATTGCTTAATGGAGCAATCGAGCAGCTTCAGGCAGAAGATGATCGTAGACTTGTTAGTTTTACTAAAAAAATAGCGACCACAAATCCGCTGCAGTTTTTTGAAGCGGCAAAGCATATTTTTGAAAATCGTACGTTTTGGACAAGCTCATCGCAAATGCTTTGGCTTACAGGCGTTGGCAATGCGTTTGAAATGGGAGCAGATAAATCTCGATTTGAAGTGATTGAAGCAGCTTGGAACAAGATGCTAAACGAAGCATATATCCATAATCCATACGAGGTTCCTGGAACCGGGATTGTTGCCCTTGGTGGCATGTCCTTTGACCCAATAAATGCGCAGACAGAATTATGGAAGAAATTTCGACCCAGTCAATTTAGAGTTCCTGAATTTTTACTTACAAAATATGATAGTTCGTACTATTTAACGATAAATGTATGTGTAAGAAAAAATGATCATGCGAAACAACTAGCTGAAGAACTAAGGCAGATTGAACAAAAATTGCTTCTGGGGCAGAAGGTTCCAGATGATATACTGCATATTGTAGATGAAAGCGAAATGGACCCTGAAAAATGGATGGATATTGTTCGACAGGCCACAGATGAGATTCGTAACCAACACGTGGAAAAAATCGTGCTTGCTCGTGAATTACGCCTTACATTCAACCGTCACGCTGAGATTTCATCGATTTTAAATAATTTATTACAGACACAGCCAAATAGTTATATTTTTGCGTATGAAATCGGGGATGATTGCTTTGTTGGTGCTACCCCAGAAAGACTTGTTAAAGTGGAGAAAAACAAGCTTTTATCAACTTGTCTGGCAGGAACTGCACCACGTGGCAAAACGGAAGAAGAAGACATGAAAATTAGTGAAGCGCTGCTGAATGATGAAAAAAATCGTCAGGAGCATGATTTTGTTGTGCAGATGATTAAGCATGGAATAAAAGACTATTGTACAGAGATGACGATTCCGGAAGTTCCAGTTGTTCGCCCTTTTAAAAACTTACAACATCTTTATACTCCGGTTACCGCACAACTAAGGGATGGCTTTACAATATTAGATATTATTAAGCAACTGCACCCGACTCCAGCGCTTGGCGGAAGTCCAAAAGCAGAGTCACTTGCATTTATTAGGGAGCATGAATTACTCGACCGTGGCTGGTATGGCGCGCCAATCGGTTGGATGGACAGCTCTAATAATGGAGAATTTGCGGTTGCAATTCGTTCGGCACTAATCCAAAAGAATCAGGCATCGCTTTTTGCAGGTTGTGGAGTAGTGAAAGATTCAGATCCACAAAGTGAGTATGAAGAAACAAAAATTAAGCTTCTTCCTATGCTTACCGTTTTAGGAGGATAAAAGTCAATGGATCATATTGAAAAATTAACACGTTATACAGCTAATGTAGTTGATGAAATTGTAAAAAGTGGAGTAATCGATGTGGTTATTTCGCCGGGATCGCGTTCTACTCCGCTTGCATTAACCTTTACAGAGCATCCTGATATCAAAGAATGGGTTATCGTTGATGAACGGTCAGCTGCTTTCTTTGCAATGGGAATTGCGAAACAATTGGATCGACCGGTTGCGCTTGTCTGTACGTCCGGTACAGCAGCAGCGAATTATTTTCCAGCAATTGTTGAAGCTTACTATAGTAGGGTGCCATTAATTGTTTTAACAGCAGATCGGCCCCATGAGTTGCGTGATGTTGGGGCACCACAAGCAATTGAGCAATTAAAGCTTTACGGAGACTATCCAAAGTGGTTTCATGAGATGGCACTTCCTGAAGCAACACCAAATATGCTCAGTTACGCACGTAATAAAGCGGCTCGTGCAGTGTATATGGCAAACGAGGGAAACCCAGGCCCTGTCCACTTGAATTTTCCGTTTCGTGAGCCGCTTACACCCGACTTTTCATTGGAAAACATATGGGAAAACCCTGATGCGACAGATGAAATGCAAACCGTTAATACTTTTATGGACGGTGAGAAGCGTTTATCCGAGCAGCAGATAGAACAGCTTGTTCAGAAACTGGCTAATGGAAAAAAAGGACTTATTGTCTGTGGTCCACAAACAGATAAGCGATTTGCACAAGTGATTACGGAACTCGCATTGAAATGGAGGCTTCCGGTTTTAGCCGATCCATTGTCTCAAGTCCGCGCTGGCAGCCATGAGAAGGATCATGTGATTGAAGCATATGATGCTTTTCTAAGAAACAAAACGATACGAGAACAGTTGGAACCTGATTATATTATCCGTTTCGGTGCAATGCCAGTTTCGAAGGCATATCTTTTTTATGTGAAAGAGCATGCACATGTGAAACAATACATTGTTGAGGGCAGCAGCGGTTATCGAGAGCCTGCGGGAAATAGGACGGAGTTTATCTTTGCTGATCCAGTAATGCTGTGTCGTGCAATACAAGCAACTTCATCTATAAATGAGGTGGAGTTGAGCTGGCTAAATCGTTGGCAGGAAATGAATCAAATTTCAAAGAAGCATCTTTTAAGCGGCAAGGAGTCACAGGTAACAGAGGGAGAGGCCGTACGTGGTCTTTGTGAAGTTATACCGGATCAAAGCACGCTATATGTAGGAAACAGCATGGCAATACGCGATGTTGACACCTTTTTTATGACAACACCGAAGCAGGTGCAGGTTCTCGCTAACCGAGGCGCGAATGGAATCGATGGAGTCGTATCTAGTGGTGTTGGAGCTGCTGCAACAGGGAGAACAGTGACACTCTTAATTGGTGATCTTTCGTTCTTCCATGACATGAACGGGTTGCTTGCAGCGAAGCACTACAAATTAAATATAACGATTTTACTTGTTAACAATAATGGTGGCGGCATTTTCTCGTTTTTACCACAGTCCAATGATAAGCGGCATTTTGAAGCGTTATTTGGAACACCAGTCAATATTGAATTTAAAAAGGCGATTGAAATGTATGGTGGTGAATATATGCAAGCAATGACAGAAGACCACTTGAAGGAGCTGCTTGCTGCAAGTTACCTGCATGAAGGACTTTCTGTTATTGAAATTAAAACAGATCGTACAGAAAATGTGACATGGCATCGAGAAAAATGGAATGCAATTGAAAAGGAAATCTTACAGGATTGGGATGGGTGAATTGTATCACACGATTGGTCAAGCAACGTATTGGTATGAAGTAGATGGAGAAGGGACCCCGATCGTCATGCTTCATGGATTTACAGGGAGCACAAAGACATGGCAGCATGTGAAAAGCGCCTTCGGATCAGGCTATCAAATTATCGCCATTGATCTGCCAGGGCATGGAAAGACACAGGCTTCCCACGTTAGAACAATGGAAATGTGCTGTACAGATCTACATACGTTATTTCAATTTCTTGGATTAGAAAAAATCCATTTAGTTGGTTATTCAATGGGAGGACGAACGGCATTATCCTATGCATTAAACTACCCTGCAATGATTCAATCGTTAATATTGGAAAGTGCTTCACCAGGCATAGCAGACGAATCAGAGCGACGTCTGCGAATGGAGGCTGATGAAAAGTTAGCCGAACGAATTGAGCGGGATGGCGTACAAGCATTTGTTGATTATTGGCAGGATATCCCATTATTTGTATCTCAAAAAAGCCTCCCGTCCAAAGTGCAGGAAGATATTCGGCGTGAGCGTCTTTCACAAACAACAGAAGGTTTGGCGCAATCATTGCGTGCAATGGGAACAGGGGCTCAAGAACCGTGGTGGAGTCATCTAGAAAGCTTTGAATGTCCAGTGAAACTGATTGTTGGAGAACTTGATCCAAAGTTTATTGCAATGAATAAAAAGATGCAGAAGCACTTAAAATCAAGTAAGATGAATATATGTGATAATGCTGGACATGCAGTTCATGTGGAAAAACCTGAAATCTTTGGTAAACTAGTAAGGAAGTTTATCGCGCATAACAGAATGTAATACGCCAACTTTAAGTGTTGGAGAGACAAAGCGTAAAAATGGTGGTAAAACAGCCCGTAAATTCCTGGCTCTGTTCAAGGATCTTTAGGTCGTACCTAGCATTTAGTAGGTGAAGGGTCCTTACTGAATGAAGGTTCACTTTATCGATTCGGTTACAGATTAAAAGGAAGGGATAAACACTTTTAGCAGTAATTTTCAAGGAGGATTTAATATGACAGTGCAGTGGGAAAAAGTAAGAGAATATGAAGAAATTATTTATGAAAAATATAATGGAATTGCGAAGGTCTCGATTAATCGCCCGCATAAGCGTAATGCATTTACACCATTAACCGTACAGGAAATGATTCATGCATTTTCGGATGCTCGTGATGATTCTGAAATTGGCGTTATTCTTTTAGCTGGTGAAGGAGATAAAGCATTTTGTTCAGGCGGAGACCAATCCGTTCGTGGACATGGCGGTTACGTTGGAACAGATACAATTCCACGATTAAATGTGCTTGATTTACAACGTTTAATTCGTACGATTCCAAAGCCGGTAATTGCTATGGTTTCAGGGTATGCAATCGGTGGCGGACATGTATTGCACGTTGTGTGTGATTTAACAATCGCTGCAGACAATGCAATCTTCGGCCAAACTGGTCCGAAAGTAGGAAGCTTTGATGCAGGATATGGCGCAGGCTACCTTGCGCGTATGGTTGGTCATAAGCGTGCTCGTGAAATCTGGTACCTATGTCGCCAGTATAATGCAGAAGAAGCATATGAAATGGGGATGGTGAATACTGTCGTACCACTTGAAAAGTTAGAAGAAGAAACATTACAATGGTGTGAAGAAATTTTAGAAAAATCACCGACAGCACTACGCTTCCTAAAAGCATCCTTTAACGCAGATACAGATGGACTTGCTGGATTACAACAGCTTGGTGGAGATGCTACATTGCTTTATTACACAACAGATGAAGCAAAAGAAGGACGCGATGCTTTCAAAGAAAAAAGAAAGCCAGACTTCAAACAGTTCCCGCGTTTCCCTTGATCGGTGTTTAATCGTACAAAACCTTTGCTTCTAATGGCAAAGGTTTTTCACTTTATGTGATAGAGGTTGTTCAGAGAGCGAAACATGCTGAAATAATGTAGTTAAGGAGAATGAAAAATGACGGATACGATTCCGCATTGGTTAACGAAACAAGCAGACTTATCACCAGACCATCCAGCAATTGAAATGGACGACGGTACGATGGTTACATTTAATGAGCTAAGAGAAAGCAGTCAGCGTTTTGCTCGAAAATTAACATATCTTGGAATTGAAAAAGGAAGTCATGTTGGGATCCTCTCCACGAATCAAATTCCGATGTTGAATGCGATTCATGCATTAAGCTATCTTGGTGCAGTTGGTGTTCTACTCAATACAAGACTGACGAATGATGAATTAAATTATCAGCTGAAGGATGCAAATGCTACTTTCCTTTTAACAGCAGATTCGTTAAAAGAGCAAGCTTCCATGCTGCAAGTAGAAAAAATCCATTCCTTTTCCGATATTGATGTATTGCCAGAGAAGAAGGCGATATTAGAGACCGAACTGAATTTAGATGCTATTTTTACAATTATGTATACATCAGGAACGACCGGGTTTCCGAAAGGTGTTGTACATACATATGGGAATCATTGGTGGAGTGCAATTGGCTCTGCTCTAAATCTTGGCCTTGACAAGCGTGATAAATGGTTAATTCCACTGCCGATTTTTCATGTGAGTGGTTTATCAACCTCGATAAAGAGTGTAATATACGGGATGCCGATTTACTTACTAGAAAAATTTGATGTGAAGGCAGTTCACTACGCATTAATGGAAAAGGGTGTGACAATTGTTTCGGTCGTTACAATGATGGTTCAACGACTCCTCGATGAGCTTGGCAAAGCAAGCTATCCGAAGGAATTACGTTGTATACTGCTTGGTGGTGGTCCAGCGCCAAAAGCTTTATTAGAGCGAGCAAAGGAAAAAAACGTGCCAGTTTTTCAGTCTTATGGCATGACAGAAACGGCTTCCCAAATCGTTACACTGAGTCCAACGGATGCTCTGGAAAAGCTCGGTTCTGCAGGGAAGGCATTATTTCCAGCCCAGCTTAAAATTGAAACACAAGCAGATGATTCAATTGGGGAGATTCTTGTAAAAGGTCCAATGGTGACCAAGGGATATTATCATAAGCAATCTGCAAATGAAGAATCGTTTCAAGCGGGATGGCTAGCGACAGGTGATTTAGGCTATTTAGATGAAGACGGCTATTTATATGTCGTGGATCGTAGAAAGGACTTAATTATTTCGGGTGGGGAAAATATTTACCCCTCGGAAATTGAAGGTGTTTTAAGTGGGATGAAGCAAATTAAAGAAGCCGGTGTTACTGGAAAATCGGACGACAAGTGGGGACAGGTCCCGATTGCTTTTATCGTGAAAGAGATGGATGTAACTATTGAAGAAATTAAAGAATACCTCCAAACACGTCTAGCTAAATATAAGCAACCGAAGGAGTTTTATTTTGTCAATGATCTCCCAAGGAATGCAAGCAATAAACTAGTACGTAACAAGTTAAACCATTAATTTACTAATAAAAGATTAGGTTTAAAGATTGCTCCCTTATGGTATATATTATTAAATTCTGGAAGGGAGCATTTGTTTTATGGATAACTTTATGGATCAGTATGTTACATCAAGCTTTATGCAGGGTTTACAAAATTTTGTTGTAGCTCTTATTATATTGCTGGTTGGTTGGCTTATTGCTAAAGCAATCGGAAATGCCGTTGAAAAAGCATGTTCCAAAACCGATTGGGACGATAAATTAATTCATAAGTTTCGTATGAGTGATAAAGAAATAAAATCAGAGAAGGTAATTGGGAAAGTCGTATATTACATACTTCTCTTGATTGTATTTATCTTGTTCTTTAATGTGCTTAATCTGAATATGATTGCAAATCCACTTTCTGACTTGATATCCACGTTCCTGAGTATAATCCCAGCAGTTTTAGCTGCAGCGTTAATTCTTCTGTTTGCGTGGATTATTGCTAGCATTGCTAGATGGCTTATTGTTCAGGGCAGTAAAAAGCTTAACTTGCAGCATCTGTTTTTCAAGTTGAAAATCGCAAAAACAGAATCGGAAATTAAAAAATATATAGATACACTCGGCAATATTGCCTTTTACTTATTACTATTACTTTTCATTCCAGGTGTACTGGATGCACTAAATATTCAAGGAGTTGCAGAGCCGTTTAGTGGGCTGCTATCTTCCATTCTTGTATTCATTCCAAAGTTAGTTGCTGCTGCAATTATTTTTGCTGTTGGTTGGTTTGTCGCAAAAATAGTGAAAAACATTGTTACAAATCTCTTTCTAGCTGTTGGTTCAGAGAAGCTAATGAATCGTTTAAAACTTTCCAGGCTTTTTGAAGGAACAAGCTTTGCAGCATTTGTAGGGCAAGTCGTATTTATTGTCATTATGATTCCAATTGCGATTGCTGCATTGGAACAATTAGAGCTAAGAGGTATTACGGACCCAGCAATTGCTATGCTGCATACGGTTATGACGATGATTCCGAGTATATTGATAGCCATTGCCCTCATTCTTGTAGGTATCTGGTTAGGAAAACTAATTGGTGGATTTGTTGAAAATTACTTACAACGTCTAGGTTTCAACCGGCTAGCTTCACAACTGCATATTGGTGGAAAAAGCATTTCTGACAACAGAATGACACCTTCAGCAATTGCAGGGTATATCGTACAAATTTTAATTGTCTTTTTCTTAACGGTCCAAGCACTAAATCTGATAGAGCTTCATTTCCTAGTGGGAATTGCAGCAGCAATAACAGCGTATTTACCGAATGTGCTTGCAGCAGTTCTCGTATTAGGTGTTTCGGTTATCTTAGCGAACATCGTTCAAAAAGTGCTGGTTAATCTACTTGATGGTCCAGCTGCTAACCTGCTTACTGCGTTTGCGAAGTATTCGATTCTTGTGCTCGCAGGATTTATGGCATTAACACAATTAGGGATTGCCTCAGCGATTGTGAATGCAGCGTTTATCCTTATTCTTGGTGGCCTTGCGTTGGCATTCGGACTTGCATTTGGTTTAGGGGGAAAAGACTTTGCTGCTAAGTACTTGCGCAAGTTTGATAAAACTATTGATGAAACGATTGTAAAAGAAAAAAGCAATCGTCAAGCAGAGGATGACATCGTAGATACAGAAGTTAATCCAACAAAATATACAGAAGGAACGATTGATGACGCCGATCCGGAGCGACCATAAGCTGGATTTCGAAGAGAACATCTGCACGTATTGGAGATGTTCTTTTTTTGTTTAATTTTCTTTAGATGAGACAAATTAATGGTAGGAGGTGTCTTATGGAAAAACAAAAGTATTATGTATGTATACCAGCAGGTGAAATTTCACAAGTACGTTATGGGAATAATGATGACTATACAATTTATGCTACAACAGAGGAAGTAACAATGCTGCGAGCAAAGCTAGATAATATGGATAAGGCTGGATTGGATACGTATGTACGTGCGCATGTACCAATCATGCTTTATCACAATGATAAATCGAATGACGCTTATGATGATAGCATGACAAAGGTTTTTGAAATGATTTATAAGCTTGGAGATGAACAAAGCCGCTCTCATATTGAAGGAATGGGAATTTTAGGAGATAATCATATGTAGACAAGCAATGGAATATAATTTTAAAAAGTGTCCTTTTCAACAGATTTTTTGAACAATCCAATAAATGTGTTTAGGCCTCTTGAAAAAAAGGAATAGTTTACCACGAAACATTTTTTCATAACTAATCTATTCATAAAACAGGGAGGCTTTTTATATGAGAAAAAAGCGGCATAGCGTATTAAAGTGGAGCTTAACCATTGCAATCCTTACATGTATTATTATGTTCGGTAATCCAATAGAAGTAGAGCATGTAAATGCTGAAAACCAACAGAAAATGATATCCTATCAAATGAAGGAGAAACCTATTGCCCAGCAGGAACCAACCTTAACACATGAGAATGTCGTTTCGCTGACCAATACATTTATGGATATTCTCGTTCAAGATGTGGATAACGATTATAGAGTTATCCGGTTCCAGACAAAAGATGAGTTATTAGGGGCATTTGAGCAAGTTACTACAAAAGAAGTAGCCCAAGACTATGTTGAATTTTATTACTTGGAAGAATCGGATGGGATGTATATTTTACCAACTGAAACGCCACCATGGTTTATAGAAGAAAATGATTATGATATGATACCAGTAGATGCTTCGACCGTTAAGGTTATACAGGAGAACACAACAGAACTTTATGGTGATTATAAGGTGGAGTTTGAATTTACCTATGATAACGGTTGGAAAATAACAGATGTTAACTATCATCAGTTTTACGTATAAACGTGTTCAAAAGAAGGATAAAAAGACCGGGGTCGGGTATAGTCCCGTCTTGGGACTGTAATTACTCGCCCCATCGAAAAGCTGTGTTGCAATGCTGGCACTAGCACATCCTATGCGTCGAAATTCGAGGAGACGAAGTAGCCGTACCGGGCTTACACAGGATGTTATGACTTCAGCGTTCGACACAACACAGAACGTGTCGGTTTTTAGTCGAGAGTCCTCTGTTCTCGATGTGTCATTTTTACCGGACTTTTGAACTTCGTACAATAGAAGGCAGTTGAATGACTTGATAACATTTAGAGACTACTACAACAATGAAGTGAAGCTTTCCTTTGACGATCATCCTTTTTCTCAGGAGCCTAAGCATGTGTGGGTAATTTGTAAATACAAGGGAAATTGGTTGCTGACGAAGCATCGGGAACGAGGATTGGAATTCCCGGGTGGAAAGGTAGAAGAAGGAGAAACAGCGTGTGATGCTGCTATTCGAGAAGTAAGGGAAGAAACTGGTGGTAAAGTTCAGGAGATAAGCTATATTGGTCAATATAAGGTGAATGGTCGGAAAGATATTGTCGTAAAAAATGTCTATTATGCGATTGTGGACGAGCTTAAAAAGCAAGAAACCTACTATGAAACAGAAGGGCCAGTTTTGTTAAAATTTATCCCGAATAGAGTAAAGCAAATGAAGAAATATAGTTTTATAATGAAGGATGGCGTACTGGAAAACTGTATGGATTATTTGAAACATCATAAAGTCAAGTAAAAGAAGATTAAATCAGATGGTTTGATCTTTTTTTTATAGGCAGATCTTATCTGCATTAGTGCAACTAAGACATTCGCCTAAAGCTTTGCACGCCAAAATATAAAGGGATTCTTAGAAAGCAAAATACACTTTCTAAGAATCCCTTTAACGAACCCAAAAAATAAGAAACACACAGCAAAACTTGCTATGTGTTTCGATTGCGAATTAACCATCGCTCTAATTTCTCCACAACCTTATACATAATAGCTGCCAGTATCGCAATAATAACGAGACTTGACATAACAAGGGTGAAATCAAATACTTGGAATCCGTAAATAATCAAATAGCCAAGTCCTTGCTTGGAAACAAGATATTCCCCAACAATAACACCTACCCAAGAAAGTCCCACATTTACTTTAAGGGTAGAAATCATTGCTGGCATTGCCGCTGGAAAAATTGCTTCCTTAAAACATTGCCATCTTGTTGCTCCAAAGCTTCGGAGCACTTTCTCATAATTTGGATCCACTTCGTTAAAAGCAGAGTAGACGACGAGTGTAGTGACAATAACAGAAATAATAAATCCCATTGCAATAATGGATAAATAACCAGGACCAAGTGCAACAATGAGGATTGGTCCCAATGCAACCTTAGGCATTGCATTTAGTACGACGAGATAGGGACCCATAATTTTAGCAAATCGTGCAGATGACCATAGTGAGATTGCAATGAGAATTCCACCTATTGTCCCTATAATAAACCCGAGAATGGTTTCAAACAAGGTTACTTGTAAGTGATTGAAAATCGAACCATTTGCAAATCGTGTGACAAGTAATTCAAATACGCTGCTTGGTGAACTGAAAAGAAGCGGATCAATCCAGTACAGGCGACTAGCAATTTCCCAAAGTGAGAAAAATGAAAGGAGAATGGTAAGCTGCCAAAAGAGCACTATCTTTTTCTCTCGTTTTAATCCACGTTTGTAATTTTCAAATAAGTGGTGATCATTCATCTGGAATATCCACCACCTTTTGCTGTGATTCTTTTGATTCAAGAGCATCCCATATTTTATCAAAGATAAGTTGATATTTTGGATGTCTTCTTACTAGAAATGGTACTTCATTGCGAAGCTCGATTGGAACTTCATAAGTTTTTGCGATGGATCCAGGATTGGCATTCATCATAAAGATTCGATCACTCATTGCAATTGCTTCGCCAATATCATGGGTAACGAGTATCGCTGTTTTATGATAGCTTTTTAACAAATCGGAAACTAAATCCTCTAAGTTAAGCTTTGTCTGGTAGTCCAGTGCAGAAAATGGTTCGTCAAGCAACAGAATCTTTGGATTATTAATCAGAGTGCGGACTAATGCTACACGTTGACGCATTCCCCCAGAAAGCTCACTCGGATATTTCATCTCAACATCCTTCAGTCCAACCTCTTTTAATAGCTGAATCGCCTTTTTCTTCAGTTCATCTGACAGCGTATGATTGACTTTCGGTCCAAGTAAGACATTATCCAGGATTGTTTTCCATGGGAATAAATAATCCTGCTGAAGCATATAGCCAATTTCCATCTCAGATTCGGCAGTTGATTTCCCTTGAAGTGAAACCGTACCTTCTGTTTGTTGGATAATCCCTGCAATAATGGATAAGAGCGTGGATTTACCACAGCCACTCGGACCAAGCAGGGAAATAAACTCACCTTCTTTAACCGCTATGGAAATGTTGTCAATTGCTTTTGTATAGCTTTCTTTAGAAAAGTAATGATGGGAGACATGGTCCAACGTCAGAAATGACACAAAATCTCCTCCTTTAATCAGACATAACTCTTTCAGCGTAATCTGTGTTCACTAAATCAGTGTATGGAACATCTGCTGGAAGCTCACCAGCTTCATCCATAATTGATTTTAAATTTTCCCATTCTTCTTCATCTAAAATTGGATCGACCGCGAAGGAATCCTGGCTTTTATAACGATCAATCGATGCAGCAAGCATATCCAGATCTGTGTCTTCAAAATAAGGCTCAATAACTTCAGCAATTTCTTCTGCACTGTTTTCCGCGACCCAGTCTTGAGCTTTATAAATCGCACGGGTGAATTTCTCAACTGCCTCGTCATTTTCTTCCATGAAGCTCTGTTTCGTCATGAATACCGTGTATGGAACTGTACCGGATTCTTCTCCAAAGGATGCAACAATATGTCCCTGACCTTCTTTCTCTAAAATACTAGCGGTCGGTTCAAATAGCTGGACATACTCATAATCACCAGATGAAAATGCTCCAGGGATATTGGCAAAATCAATATTCTGTACGAGATCTAAATCCGCATGTGGATCAATGCCATGATTCTTTAATACAAATTCACCAACCATCTGTGGCATCCCGCCAACACGCTGTCCTAAAAAGTTACTACCCTCTAAATCTTCCCACTCAAAATCAGGTTGTGGCTCCTTTGCCACTAAAAATGTCCCGTCTGTCTGGGTTAACTGTGCAAAGTTAATCGCATAATCTTTAGAGTCCTGTGCATACACATAGATGGAAGTCTCCGATCCGACGAGCGCGATATCCGCTCCACCAGAAAGAAGTGCCGTCATTGTCGTATCTCCACCCCATGTTGTCTGAAGTTCTACCTCCAGTCCTTCTTCCTCAAAAAAACCTTTCTCGAGCGCTACATATTGTGGTGCATAAAAGAGGGAGCGAGTGACCTCTGCTAAGCTGATTTTAGTTGTCTGCGCTGAATTACAAGCAGAAAGGAAAATGAGGAAAACAACTGTTACAACAGCAATCAATTTAATTTCTCTCATACGTTTCGTTCCTTTCAGAATACGTGATCATTTATCAACACAGTTTATGCGAAACTGGAAAATGTGTGAATGCCTAGTTGAGGTGAGGGCGAGAGGGAATAGTAAAGGTTTTGAAACTGCAGATTTAAGTATAGTGGTGCGGGAATTTAAGGTTACAGAGCCTTAGTGCATGGGTCTGGACTAATAACCTGGGCAATAGAATAGCGTGTGTAAAATGGAGCAAAAATCCGAAATATACAGTTATAGTCAAAGGGGGAAATCGATCTATCGGTTATAAGTAAAAATTGGAGGGAGGAACATAAAAAGCCAGCCCATAAAAACAGGCTGGCTATCAGCATGTTGCTGATACTGACTCCACTCATATAAATAAAATCCTTTTGGGATGAGTAAACAGAATTATTACCCTTGGTAAACCGGGCCGGCTTCTTTAATTGCATCACTTGCATTATTGAATTTCTTGAAATTCTCATGGAATTTTAATGCTAGTGATTTTGCCGTCTCCTCATATGCTGTTTGATCATTCCATGTTTTTTTCGGAATGAGTACTTCATCTGGAACTCCTGGAACATGCATTGGAATTTCTAATCCGAAAATTTCATCTTTTACAGTTTCCATTGAATTCAGCTCGCCTTCTAGAGCAGAGTGAATCATTGCACGCGTATAGGATAGCTTCATACGGTTTCCAACACCGTAAGATCCGCCAGTCCAGCCAGTATTAACTAAGAACACATTTGAATTGTACATATCAATTTTTTCACCTAGCATTTCAGCATATTTTGCTGGTGCCAAAGGTAGAAAAGGAGAACCAAAGCATGCTGAGAAAGTTGCTTGCGGTTCTGTTACTCCGCGCTCTGTACCTGCAAGTTTGCTCGTATAGCCGCTTAGAAAATGATACATTGCTTGTTCTTTCGATAATTTACTGATTGGCGGCAGTGTCCCAGAAGCATCCGCTGTTAAAAAGATGATTGTATTTGGATGACCAGCAACGCTTGGTGACACAATGTTATCAATATTCTCAAGCGGGTATGCAGCACGCGTATTCTCTGTTAATGTCGTATCATCATAATCAGGAATTCGTGATTTTTCATTTAAAACGACATTTTCGAGTACAGAACCATAGCGAATGGCATTGAAAATTTGGGGTTCTTTTTCCTCCGATAGGTTAATACATTTTGCATAGCATCCACCTTCAATATTGAACACGCCATTCGGGCTCCAGCCATGCTCATCATCTCCAATTAGACGGCGGTAAGGATCAGCGGATAATGTTGTTTTTCCTGTGCCGGAAAGGCCGAAGAACAGGGCTACATCACCTTCTAGACCAACATTTGCTGAGCAATGCATGGACAAAACATCTCGCTTTGGCAGCAAGTAGTTCATCACTGAGAAGATAGATTTTTTTATTTCACCGGCATATTCAGTACCTCCAATTAAAACAACACGTTTCTTAAAGGAGATTAAGATAAATGTTTCCGAATTTGTTCCATCGACAGCTGGATCTGCTTTGAAATTTGGAGCAGAAACAACAGTAAACTCTGCTTGGTGATTTTCTAACTCTTCATCTGTTGGCGTGATAAACAATTGACGTGAGAAAAGATTATGCCATGCGTATTCATTGATGACTTGAATTGGCAGGCGATAATTTTTATCCGCACCAGCAAACCCTTGAAACTGATAAAGTTCATCTTTTTCTTTTAAATAATCTATTACTTTTCTGTAAAGATTATCAAATACTTTTTCTTCGATTGGACGGTTTACCTTTCCCCAGTCAACAAAATCTGCACAAACCTCATCTTTTACAATAAATTTATCTTCGGGAGAACGCCCAGTATATTTTCCAGTAGTTGCTCGAATTGCACCCGTAGAAGTAAGACTTCCTTCTTGATAACGTAAAATTTTTTCTACTAATTGTGCTACCGACAAATTAATATGCATATTATTGTGTTCATTTAACTCTTTAATTAATGATCTCTCCACCGTTTTCATGTCATTATCTCCTGCCTTTTTAAGGATTTTATACGTTTATGACAACTTTTATTTTCTTAAGATGCTTATTAGTATAACACATTTATATTATTAGTCCATACTATTTAAAAATAAATTATAAAAAATATATAATAGCCCACCATCCGAAAATAGTTGACACCTACAGCTACTTTCGTTAATCTAAAGGTTGAACGGATACTCTTATTCAGAGTTGGTGGAGGGACAGACCCGATGAAACCCAGCAACCATCACATGATGTGAATTGGTGCTAACCTGATGCAAGGAACACTTCCTTGAACAATAAGAGCGAAAGGCCAGTATACCCTTTCCTCATGTCTTTGAAGGAAAGGCTTTTTTGTTTTTTATAGAGAAGTTATATATAAAATGATATTCATAGAAAAGCGATTGACCTGGTCAGTGGGAAAAGTTTTACCTTTTGAAGGTACTTTGAATAATATATGTAGAACATTTAAATTAGAGATCCGTAACATACAATAAAGGAGAGTTTAGCCTAATGGCTGTAAATCGACGTTTATTTACTTCAGAATCAGTAACAGAAGGTCATCCAGACAAAATGTCAGACCAAATTTCAGATGCTATCCTAGATGAAATTTTAAAAAAGGATCCGAATGCACGAGTTGCGTGTGAAACAACTGTAACAACTGGATTAGTGTTAGTAGCGGGGGAAATTTCGACAAGCACATATGTAGATATTCCTGCTATTGTAAGAGAAACGATAAAAGGAATTGGCTATACTCGAGCTAAATATGGTTTTGACTCGGAAACATGTGCTGTAATGACGGCAATTGATGAGCAGTCAGCAGATATTGCTGGCGGTGTTGACACCGCACTAGAAGCACGCCAAGGAAAAATGAGCGAGGATGAAATTGATGCAATAGGTGCTGGAGATCAAGGGTTAATGTTTGGTTTTGCTTGTGATGAAACCGAAGAGCTTATGCCACTACCGATTTCATTAGCGCATAAATTAGCGAAGCGCCTTGCTGATGTAAGAAAAGAAAAAATTGTAGATTACCTGCGCCCGGATGGGAAAACACAGGTTACTGTAGAATATGATGAAAATGATCAGCCTATCCGAATCGACACAATCGTTATATCTACACAGCATCACCAAGATACCACTACTGAACAAATTGAAAAAGATATGATTGAGCATGTGGTTCGTGCCGTTGTACCTGCTGATCTCTTGGATGAAAACACAAAGTATTTCATTAACCCAACTGGTCGTTTTGTAATTGGGGGACCACAGGGGGATGTAGGACTTACTGGTCGTAAAATCATCGTAGACACATACGGTGGGTATGCACGACATGGCGGTGGAGCATTTAGTGGAAAGGATGCAACGAAAGTAGATCGCTCTGCTGCATATGCAGCTCGCTATGTTGCAAAAAACATCGTTGCTGCAGGTCTTGCGAAGTCATGTGAGGTTCAATTGGCGTATGCAATTGGTGTAGCAGAGCCTGTATCCATTGCGATTAATACATTTGGTACTGGAAAGGTAAGCGAGGAAACACTTGTAGCTGCGGTTCGCAAATTATTCGATCTTCGCCCAGCAGGAATTATTCGGATGCTCGACCTTCGTCAGCCAATATTTAAAAACACAGCAGCATATGGTCATTTTGGTAGAACGGATGTTGCATTTTCATGGGAAAAAACAGATAAAGTTGATGAGTTAATCGCATTGACAAAATAATATTATAGCTGTACAGCTCTTATTGAGTTGTGCAGCTTTTTGTTTAGCTGATGGAGTTTGGGCTAGCATACGATTTATAATCTAGAAAGAGAGGAATGCTCATGTACTATTATGAAGATAATAGTGGTCTACTACTGGATATTGTCATATTAATAGGTGTGCTTTCACTTATTATTTTTATATTTAATTCGATCATGAGAATATTATTGCACGTGAAGCGTCCAAAATGGTTTTCTAATAATTATGTGAACGATATACATGAAAAGTATGATAAAAGGTTACGATTAATAGCTGTCATTGCATACATAGGTGCTGGATTTTATTTCATTTATACAACTATTTCCTCGAGTTCTGATGTTACGCTGTATTTATTTTTACTTGGCATGATCTTCACTGGTATACAGGAATTGTTTCGAGCATACATGGAGTGGAAATACCTAGAAGGGAAAAATGATTATCTATTTACGCTCAGTCAAGTTATATTTATTTCCACACTTGTCATTGTAGCGTTGAGGTCTGAGTTCTTTGGTCTTTTAGGGTGATAAACAGAGGAGCTTGATCTATTATTTCAAGCCCCTAACTGATTAATGTCCCATATTTGTATTTTCCTTATAATATTTACCTTTTTCTACATAAGATGTACGAACCCGTTCCATTTCCGCATAATCTTTTTCAGATAGCTCGCGTACAACCTTTGCCGGTCTCCCCATTACTAAAGTGTTAGGAGGTACTTTCTTTCCGGGTGGCACAAGACTTCCTGCACCAACGAATGCATTTTCTCCGATTTCCGCACCATCCAAGATAATCGATCCCATTCCAATTAAGGCATTTTTCCGAACGATAGCAGAGTGTAAGGTAACTTGATGACCGATTGTGACATCATCTTCAATGAGAAGTGTCTTATTTGGGCTTTGATGCAGCATACAAAAATCCTGGATGTTAACCCGTTTCCCAATTCGAGTTGGCGCAACATCACCGCGGATAATTGCTTTAAACCAAACACTAGATTCCTCATCAATCGTAACGTCTCCATTTATTACAGCATCTTTTGCAATAAAAGCAGTTTCGTGAATGGTTGGATAAATATTTTTGTAAGGCTCAATCATGTTTACATCCCCTTGTTTTTTGTTTTCCTATTGTATATGATGCTATAATTAGTATAGCAAATTTCACCAATTGGAATGGAGGAAATAGATTGACAAAGGTACCAAAAAATGCGATTACATTACTAAGAATCGTGTTTAAACGAATCTTTCCAATGGTTGATGAGGAAATGAATTACTGGAAGCGTAGAGCAGAGCAGATACCGAATGATGAGTTGCGCACCCAAGCTCTTGCTAGCATAAAAGATAAACGATTTCACTGTCAAGGTGGAAGTGTTTATGCACTGCTTGCTGGAGAAAGAGAGAAAAAAGCAGTTCGTTTTATTGTTGCGTATCAAACAATTAGTGATTATTTGGATAATCTTTGTGATCGAAGCACTTCGCTTGATCCTAAGGATTTCCGTATGTTGCATGAAGCGATGAAGGATGCTTTAACGCCTATGAATCCAATGAAAAATTATTATGAACTGCGAGATGATCAAGCTGATGGAGGCTATCTTGCGGAGTTAGTTCAAACATGTCAAGAAACATTAAGAGATGTAGCATCCTTTGAACAAATCCAGAATCAGCTTCTCAAACTCCAAGGATTATACGCAGATTTACAGGTTCATAAGCATGTACAGTTAAGAGAAAGAATTCCACGGTTAACGTCATGGTTTGAAAAAAATAAAGATACGAATGAAAATCTCTCATGGTATGAATTTTCTGCTGCGAGTGGTTCAACCTTGGGAATTTTTTGTCTTGTATCTTACGGACTTGGCGGAAAACTCAAATCAAATACAGCGCAAGCTATTTATGATGGCTATTTTCCTTACATGCAGGGGCTGCATATCTTGCTTGATTACTATATTGATCAACAAGAGGATCGTGACGAAGGAGATCTTAACTTTTGTAGTTATTATGAGGATTGGAATAAAATGAAAGAGCGTTTCCTTTATTTTATTAAACAGACAAAAACAGATGTACGCGGGTTGCCAGATCGGAAATTTCATGAAATGATCCATCAAGGCTTAATTGGCCTATACTTAGGTGATAAAAAAGTAAAAACAATTCCATATAGTGATAAAATGCGAAAGGCTTTGCTGCAAGCCGGAGGAGTTACTGCTAAAATGTTTAATTGGAATATTCGTATGTATTATAAAGCAGAGGGAAAGAGAGGGGAAATGAAAGATGTATGAGCAAAAAATGAAAGAAAATGATCGAGATGTTGTGGCATTTATTGAGGATATTGACAATGCCAAAAAGCGAGAGGATGCTTATAAGCTGCTTGAAATTTTTACAGAAACAACTGGATATCCGGCTAAAATGTGGGGAACAACCATTATTGGATTTGGTTCCTATCATTATAAATATGCATCTGGTCATGAAGGAGATGCGCCATTAGTCGGATTCTCGCCACGCAGGGCAAAGCATAGTTTATATTTTGCAGCCGGTGATGACAGAAGAGAGGATCTGCTGACAGATTTCGGAAAGCATACAACCGGAAAAGCTTGTGTGTATATTAATAAACTTGCTGATATTAATGTGGATGTTTTGAAAGCATTGATCAATCAATCTGTGGAGTTTTTACAGGAGAAATATCCAAATGAAGCAGGGGAAGATGCGTAACATAAAGAAGGGAATTACCAAGTCAGAGAATAATCGGTAATCCCCTTTATGTGTGTTAGGCTTTTGCCAGTTTACTTGAGATCCAAAGATAAATGAAAATGCCGCCAAATGTAATACAAGTGCCTGTAATTAATCGGGCAGATTCTGTTAATGATGTAAAGCCGAGCAGATAATCTGGCAGGGAAACGAAAGTTAAAACAATTGGAAGTACCCAGGTTTTAGACCAAATGGAAATCCCAATTATAAAAATCAATGTTACGATTGCAATGATAATGGTTCCAATCATGCCAAAGCTAATGACTGGTGTCGTAACATGCTGGTTAAGGAAAATCAGACCGATAAAAAGGGCCATCGGTAACAGTGCAACTGGATAAAGTATAGCAAATTGTTTTCCGGTAGACAGGTTTTTTCCAGCAATATACCGAAATGCAAGTGAAATGCTTGTTAAGAATAAGATGGCTATGATAAGAAATCCGATAATCTCTAAAAGGGAGTAAGCAAGCGTTCCTTCAAATAAATCTCTGACAACTGTGAACGAAAAAGCACCAAATAGAATCATTGGAATATACTTCATCCAAGCTTTAAGGTCAATTGGCATTTCGCTAGCAAGTTGTTCCATGTATGCTCTAGGCGATTGACCAATAATATGTTCAATTGATTTCCCATCTTTCTCTGCTTGCATTAAATGATCCTCTAATTCCTCGACGATTTCATCAATTTCTTTTTCCTTTTTCCCAGTTGAAAAAAGGTAAACGCGAAGGTTTTCTAAAAATTGTTTGCTTTTTTTGGATAGCGGTACGTTTTTAGGCATCATGTTTAATCTCCTTTTCCTTTTTCGTTTCATGTTTTAAGACATGGTTAACGTTCGTCTGTAAGTTCTCCCATCTTTCTATAAAATCTTGCAATTCTTGTTCTCCGTTTTCTGTCAGGCGATAATATTTTCGTTTCGGTCCTGCTGTGGACTTCTTTAATGTAGAGGTTACTAATTTTTCTTTTTGCATGCGTAATAATAATGGGTAGATTGTACCTTCACTGAAGTTAGAGAAACCATATCCTTCCAATTTTTCAGCTAGCTCATAGCCGTAGACTTCTTTGTTTTTAATGATGGCGAGTATGCAACCATCTAAGATCCCTTTCATCATTTGGGTTGTCGACACAATAATCAAACCTCCCTTATCATGTATAACAAGATATTTGTTTTCTGGAATATTAGTCTTGTATTACAAGGTATATGCTTAGTATATGTTTTATTACCTTGTAATGCAAGTGTTATTGTCTATTTATTAAAAACTAGAAGTACTTGATTATCTTGTTCAACAACTATAAGTATTTTAAACCAGGTGTAGTGATGAGTAGCCGGGTGAAGAGATATTCAATTTATACGGTAACTCAAAGTCAGCATGAAGACCTGATTATAGAAGGAGTGGTGTTATTCGGTCACTGAAGTCGAGTCCAAATGTCCAGGAATAGCGGAGCATCATGAATTACTATCAAATTGATTTTTGATTAATCTTAATTTAGAGCAGGTAAGTACAAATCAGAGTTTTAATAAATCTAAAACTGATAAACCAGCAATGAAGAGCAACAAAAATAGCCCGCGCATCCATGCAGCGATCAAATTGTCTGTTGGTCACCTTTCATGTGACGGGAATCCTTAAAAAAACCGCAGAGAAAATTAAATTTCTCTGCGGTTTTGAGGAAGTGAAACGTTATATCAATGCATCTTCCTTATCTTTCTTAGAATCCCGATACGTATTATAGAAGTGCATAATGATTGTCCGTAGTAATGCATAGAACGGTACCGCGAACAAAATACCGAGGAAGCCTGCAATGCTTCCGGCAGCAAGGATAACTGTTATCACCGTTAACGGGTGCAATTGCAATACTTGTCCCATTACATTAGGTGAGATGACTGAACTCTCAATTTGCTGGGCGATGAACATAATTAACGAAATCCAAATTAGATTCATCGGATCCTGAAATCCACCTACGATTAATGCGGGAATAACAGCTAGATACGGACCGAGAAAAGGAATAACATTGGTAATCATCCCAAAAAGGGCAAATGCTAGAGCGTACTCCAACCCGATAATGAGATAGCCAATTAACAGCAATACTCCTACAAAGAAACTAACAAGTAACTGTCCTTGAATGAACGAAGATAAAACCTTATCCATCTTAACGAGTAAACTGCTAACATTCGCTGCTTTTTTCTTACTAAATACTTGTGTGATAAAAGGAATTAATTTATCCCCATCCTTCAGCATGAAGAAAAGGAAAAACGGAATAAGTACAATTCCCATTGCAATTGAAACAACTTGCCCTAAAAAGCCACCAATAAAGCTTGGGATATTATTTGCTATCCCTTCCAAATGTGTTGGGAGGTCAGCGACGAAGTCATTAATCATCGAAACTGCCTGCTCTGGAATAGCTTCATAGTTCTTTTGTACCCACTGAATTGTTTCTTCAGCAAGTTTTACCATTTGTGGTATGCTGTCAATCATTGTAGAGAACTGATTCTGCGCAATCGGCCAAATGAAAATAATGAATAACGTTGCAATTAAGATAAGTGTTAAGTACACAAATATAATCGAAAATATTCTATTTATTTTTAGACGCATGAACAAATGCATTAATGGCTTCGTTAAATAGTACAAAATTCCAGCGCCAATGATTGGGAGTGCAACAGCACCAATCAATCTAATAACAGGAAAAAAGATGAAATGTGTAATTGAAACAAGCCAGATTAAGAGAAAAAGCATAATTAAAAAAAGCATTACTTGAAACCATCGTTTATGAACCAATCAATATCACTACTTTCGACCATTTTTATTTCTATTTTACATGGAGAGGAAGATAATAGAAAGTATTTTGATACAATTGTGCCAACAATATTGCCTGTTTATACATATGGGTTGAAAAGAGTTTCATAGTATGCTGATGCTGAAGGGAAAACTTTTCATGTTTGTGCTTCGTCTAACTTAATAGGAGGGGAAATTGTGGATGAGTATATCGTAGAATCAATCGGAGCTGATGATAAAGCAATTATGATTGATACAATGATGAAAAATTATGGACAAGATATTTTACAGCTTGTCTATTCGTACGTGAAAAATCAAACGATTGCAGAGGATTTGACACAGGATATTTTCATAAAATGTTATCGGAACTTACATACCTACAGGAAGAAGGCTAAATTGAAAACCTGGCTTTGGAGTATTGCAATCAATCATTGTAAAGATTATTTGAAAAGCTGGTATAACAAAAATGTAGTTCTTTCAAATGAGGTTCTCGATTCTGAGTTCGATGAAGCCAATCAACTAGAGAGCAAAGTGATTCAACAGGATGAGGATGATCGATTAGTCGCACATGTCATGTCTTTATCAGTTGAATTTAGAGAAGTTATTTATCTGTTTTACTTTGAAGAAATGCCAATTAAAGAGATTGCTAGCGTAACTGGTACCAATTCCAATACCGTAAAAACACGATTAAGACGTGCGAAGCAACTACTAAAAGAACAGATAGGAGGCCGCTGAATGGAAGACGATTTGAAAAACTTACGAAATCGCATGAAAAAAACAAGGTTTAACGAGCTGAAATTTACGGAACAGCATCGAATGACAGTACTCAAGCAAATCCAACAGGAAGAAGCGGAGGCAGATATCCTGCATCTCGTTATGCAGTTACTTGTACAGGAAAAGACTGGCTACGAATTAACAGAACAGCTGCGTGTGCGGGGTGTTAAGAAATTTGAGGGGAATGAAGGATTTTTGTATACCTTATTGCATCAGCTGGAACAGAAACGCTATTTAGATGCTGCTTGGAATAAGGAAGAAATGAAACTTTATCAGTTAAATCGAAAGGGGAGGAAGCTATTGGAAAAGGCAGAAAAGGAAAAGGATAGAAAAAACGTTATCTTAGGCTTACTTGCCGAGGTGAAGGGAAGGTGAAAAGAAAATATTTTCTAGATGCAGTTCGGTTGCAAATGAAATCAGAGAAAGCAAAAAAGTATATCGTGAAAGAGCTGGATCACCATATTGCTAGTGAAAAGGCGTATTGGCTGAAAAAAGGATTAATAGACAGTGAGGCAGAAGAAAAAGCGGTTCAGCAAATGGGCAGTCCACT
Source organism: Oceanobacillus sp. FSL K6-0127 (assembly GCF_037983385.1). NCBI lineage: Bacteria > Bacillati > Bacillota > Bacilli > Caryophanales > Bacillaceae > Oceanobacillus > Oceanobacillus sp. FSL K6-0127. The sequence goes on from NZ_CP150287.1 coordinate 2,200,314, forward strand.
ATTACTAGGACAGCAATTGAATAAAATCCATCGCCCTAAGGTGGATTGGTGGTTGCTGATTATCGTCTCCATTATTATCTCGCTTGGCTTTTTACCTCTACTTCAAGATAGTTTTCAAACCGATATCTTAGTCATGATTAAAAAAACTATGATGACTATAATCGGACTATGTTTCATTATTGGTCTCATGTTCTTAGATTATACGAAGTTAAGAAAATACGGATGGTTATTTTATGGTGTTGCACTTTTTATTCAATTCTATCTGTTTTTTTTCGTAGAAACACTCGTAAATGGGTCTCCAATTTTGATGTTAGGGCCATTATCCATTGAAGATACAATCTGTTTGCCGTTTTTCTGGATAGGTTTTGCTTGTCTGTTAAGTAATGAAAAACAAACGGTTAGTAAAACGATTCTTTTGTTTGCTATACCATACATTTTATATTTGCTTTTATATAACGACCATAATGCATTGATTTATAGTGTCATGGTGGTAGTGATGATTTGGATAAATGCAAAGGGCTATCGGAAACGAATAAAGACTTTAGCACCGATAAGTATCATTCTTCTTGGCTCGTTAATTTACATATGGCTATTTGCCGAAAATATTCATAATCGCTTGATGGGATACTCGAAACCAGAGCAATTCGCCTCTGACGAAGGTTATTTTTATTTGATAATTAAACAACAACTACAGCATCTAAATTGGTTTGGTAAGTCCGATATGCAATTATTCCTATATGAAGGACATACCGATTTTGTTTTTCTCAATCTGTTAGCTCAGTACGGATTGGTACTGTCTTTTTTTATCATTCTCATTTTGCTTCTTTTAATAAGTAGACTAATTGCTGTTTGTAATATGATGAAAGATTCGTTTGGAAAACTCCTGACGATTGGTGGAATTGCGCTCATTACGATTGAATTGATCTACAATATCGGGATGAATTTTGGGTACTTGCCTTTAGCTGGTATGCCACTGCCGTTTATTAGTTATGGCTTGATGCCAACATTGATTCATGCAATTGTTATTGGTGTTGTTCTAAGTGCTTATCGACAAAAAGATTTACAATTTAATATCCATTCGTAGGAAGGAACGAAGCTTATGCATTTGACTATTAACATTGCATTTTTTGGAACAATATTAATACTTTTATATATAGTGATCGATTTGATTCGCAATAAAGGAAGAAATCTGTTAAGGAAATTTATTTTTTATACGTTTATGTTTTATTTTGTGTATGTCCTGCAGCTTACAATGGGAGGGATCACCATACCGCCGTTGGAAGCGAGAATGATTAAAGTGCAGTGGATACCTTTCTTTTTTGTCAATGACTGGGTGATGCATTATCAGGCAAATGGTTTAGATTTCTTTTTTTGGAATTCGGTGAAATTAACATTCTATAATTTGATCATGTTCGTACCATTTGGAATCTATTTAGCACTTTTATTTCAAGTTAAACAAATTTCGAAAGCAGCATTATTGATCGTTATTCTCAGTTTAGCAATTGAAGTTTTCCAATTAATCCTCAGTTATTTTGGAGTTATTTGGGCGAGAGGATTTGATGTCGATGATATACTTTTAAATACGTTTGGTGGTGTGATAGGTTTTATGTGTATGCGAGTAGCTATGAGATTCAGGAGACGCATTCAGCATAAATATTAAAATGAAAATAAGCTTAGCGTGCAACTGGAACTGCCCTAAGCTTATTTTTTGATGGGGATAGGCAAGAATCTTTTAGCTTGCTGTCGAAGTGTAATGTGGTTAATAGAGGGAAGCCCTTTATCAAATAGAGGAATTCATGAAAGAAATAGCGAAATATATATGTTAGATTGAAAAGTTTTTTAAGGGAGAATAGACGATGACAAAGGGCCTTATTCATCATGTGGAAATTAACGTGTCAAATTTGGAAGATTCAATAGCATTTTGGGGTTGGTTATTGGAGGAATTGGGATATGAGCTTTACCAAAGTTGGAACGAGGGACGCAGTTGGAAGCTAGAGGACAGTTACCTCGTTTTTGTTCAAACTGAGGAAATTTATCTAGATGCTTCCTACCATCGGAAGCGTGTTGGTCTTAATCATCTTGCTTTTTACGCTAAATCACGTGAACATGTTGATGTAATGACAAAGCGATTAGAGCAAAAGGGCATTTCCATTTTATACAGGGAGCATCATCCCTTTGCTAGTGGAAAGAAGCATTATGCTGTTTTTTTCGAGGATCCAGATAGAATAAAGGTGGAGCTTGTCGCAACCGTTTAATTGTTGGTTCAATTTTTAAAGCATAATTGCATATTATATACTATAAAAGTTATGTGAGAGCTTATTAGTTGTAAACCGAAAAGGGGGAGATGAACAATGGACAAAAAACACAATGATTTAATCGGTGAGATACTCGAAGCAGCTGGTGAAAAAGATAATTTTAACTTAAAGGGTGCGGGAAGGCCGTTGCCAAAGGGATATGTGGAAAGAGATATTTTTCAAAACTTCCAGCAGATTGCAAAAGATGCAGGGTACTTGCCGTATTGGCTGAAGATTCAAAAGCAAATTGCAGCCATGTTGTTAACTGCTAAAACGCAAAAAGACATAAAGAAAATTAATAAGAAAATCAAAGAGTATAATACTGTTTGTCCCCCATCCATGCAAAAGCTCCCAGTTGAGCTGGATAAGCTAGAGGAGGCTAAAGTAATCTGGTAAGGTATTTGTTGCCAGTCAACACTATAAGGGAGGAGATTATGTGATTCTCCAAAAAGGGATTACAGGAAAAACTCAAAACTCAAATGATTTGCCAAAACCAGATGGGAAAGACTTTAAGCGATTATGCTATACACTTATCGCGCAGCTAGGTGGGAGCGTAAAAGCATTTACACAACCGCAAATCGATACAAATTATTTTCATGTCGATCTGGAGGTTTTTAATAAGCGATTGCATCTGCTCTTAAATGAGAATTATCCATATCTTGCTGTTGCAAGTGAGGTTGATTTTTTTAACATAACTTTTATTGATGTGCCAATATTAACAAAGCAATTTGCACCTTACTATACAATTTTGCTGAAAGCGGAATTGAATGAGCGAATTCAGCTCAGATCAGGACGTAAAAAGGGTGCTTTACTTAACGAAAATGAATTGATTCAAGAAGAATTAGCTGACTTAGTCTATTGGCAGCCTGAAACAGTTGGTCATGTGTTGTTCAATCATTGGGATTAAGCAGACTCGGAAGTCTTAGATTTTTCATTTGCTTGTCCAGATGCAATGGCGTGACTAGATTACATATACGTATAGGGAGGGAAAAAATGAAATTAAATCAAGAGGATCAATTTATTAAAGAGATTCAATTACATAAAGATAGTATTCATTCATACGACACATTTCCATTCGATCTTCCGGTTATTAAAAATTTAAAAAGGTTATTATTCCACCCGAACGTAACCTATATTATAGGAGAAAATGGAATGGGGAAATCAACCTTGCTGGAAGGGATTGCAATTGCACTTGGATTTAATCCAGAAGGTGGAACGAAGAATTTTAATTTCTCAAGCTTTGACTCGCATTCAAATTTAGATCAGTTTTTAAGAATCGCAAAGGGGCCATACCTGCCTAATGATAGCTTCTTCTTTAGAGCGGAATCCTTTTACAATGTTGCGAGCAATATTGAAGAAATGGATATGGATGCGTCACCATATAGTGGATCAAGAATTATCGATTCATTTGGTGGTAAATCTCTTCACGAGCAATCACATGGTGAATCTTTTTTTGCAACATTTACGAATCGCTTCCGTGGCCAAGGCTTGTATATCCTTGATGAACCAGAAGCAGCATTATCTCCAATAAGACAATTATCAATGCTTGTAAGAATCCACGAGCTCGTTAATCAAGGATCACAATTTATCATTTCCACACATTCACCGATTCTTATGGCTTATCCAGATGCACGAATCATTCAGCTTACGGAGGACGGTATGGAAAAACAGCGTTTAGAAGATACAGAGCATTATAAAGTGATGAAGCAATTTTTTGATGATAAAGATAGATTACTGCATCACCTGTTTCAATGATATTGAATAGGAGTGAGGCTATGAAAGCACCAGATTTAACGAGTGAAACAAAACGATTAATTATTCGACCATATCAGAAGCAGGATTATGAAAATTGGTATACGCAATTTAGTCGGCGATTGCCATCGCAATCCAAATACGATGAAGGTTATATTGACATGTCTCGTTTTACAAAGGATTGGTTTAGTAAATGGGTCCAAGGGTTCCGTGAAGGTGCAAAAAAAGATGATATGTATATTTTGGGTGTTTTTCGAAAAGAAGATGGAGCCAATGTTGGGACTGTCGAGTTATCGACAATATTACGGGCGAAATACCAATGGGCTATGATGGGATATTTTATACATAATCAGTTTTGGGAGAAGGGGTATGGAAAAGAAAGTGTTATTGCTGCCACACATTTATTTTTTAAACAATTAAACTATCATCGTATCGAACTGCATATCAATATGGATAACGAGCCGTCGATTCGATTAGCAGAAAGTGCTGGTTTTATTTATGAATGTACAAGAAATGAATTTACTTACGAGCGTGGACGTTGGACAGATTTATTAATCTATTATCGGAATAACGACTCAATATGAAAAGGCATACGTAACTTCTAGAAAAGGAGAGAGAAGATGGGGACCGTCATTCGCTGGTTGCTGGCGATATTTTTTACATACTTTGCAATTATTACACTACAAACAGGACTGGAATTGCTTAGTGCTTCAAGAGAAGATGGAGCAATTGCAGTTCGATTCCTATCTTTTGAAATAAATAATCAAGTTGATTCGGAAAACATGGCATCCTATACGATTGCATTCTTTGCAGGAGCGCTTGTTGCTATGATACTTGCGCTCAGCCTTATGAGAGATGCCTTTTCTAGTCTAAAGGGAAAAAGTTAATTGGGATTTTAAAAAAAGGGCTTGGAAGTGAATCTCTCAGTATTGAAACAAAGAGCCGTCATCTCAAAAGAGAATCCTGCTCCAGTTATTAATTGCCTTTATTAAAAAATGATTCTGTTCGTGTTGGCATTTCCAAAAAACAGAGAATAATACATTGCAATTCATTGTACCTATTTTAATTTAAGAACTTTTTTTTGAATAGCAAGTATAAAAGGTGGGTCATTTTTTTGATTAATAAAGCCATAGCGTAAGACATTAAACTGCTTTTGATCTAGTTGAAGCAGGTACTTTAATAGTCCTTCTTTTTCTTCCTTGCCACCTTCATGGCCGTGGTATACAACAAGAACGACAAGTCCATCTTTTTTCAAACGGTTTAAAATAGCATCTACAGCAGTCACCGTTGAATCAGGTGTTGTAATTACTGTTTTATCGCTTCTAGGTAAATAACCGAGGTTGAAAATCGCACCCGCAATTTCTTCATTTTTATCCTTTGGAAAATAATCCAGAATTCTTTCATGACTATCGTGGATTAAAGATACATTGGAGCAATTATTGTTAATTAATACTTTTCTCGTATTTGCAATTGCTTGGTCCTGTATATCAAAGGCATAAACATGACCGTTTTCACCGACTAGCTTACTGAAGAATAAGGTATCATTTCCATTTCCGCACGTTGCGTCAATTACTTTTTCACCCGATTGTATCGTTTCTTCTAATAAATAATGAGCATAATTTAGAATTCCTTTTAGCATATATGCAGCACATTCCTTTTCATTAGATTTATCTCTTCCTTCATGTTATCACGAAAATGCCAATCAAGAAATGCAGTAAAAACTGAGGCGAACCTTTAAAATGAGGTTACCTTGACAATAGTTACCGGATTCATTATAATTCGGTTAAATAATCTAACGACTTTGATAAGGATTAGTAGTAATTTTTTTCAGGCATAGAGAGGCAGTGCTCGGTGGAAACTGCCGTTGAAAGATTTTATGAACTCACCTTTAATGTTGCAGGAATGAATAGGAGTAATTCCTGCCGTCTATCCACGTTAAAGATAACAAGTGAACGCGAATATATGTGTTAATTTGGGTGGTACCGCGGGAGATACAGCTTCTCGTCCCTTTTCTGGGGATGAGTGGCTTTTTTTTTCGCAGATAAGAAAGTGTTAGACTTTCTTATCTGCATAAGTGCAACTAAGGCATCGCCTAAATACTTGCACTCCAAAGTATAAGGGCTTCTAAAAAAGCAAAGAACGCTTTCGTAAGAATCCCTTTAACGAATGCCAAGTTTACTAATGGAAAATACAAGCGTTGTACAGCGAAAGGAAGGAAAATTAGATGAGCTTTAACCATCAGCAAATTGAAAAAAAATGGCAAAAACACTGGCTTGAAAATAAAACGTTTAAAACGGAAACCTTTTCTGAAAAAGAGAAGTTCTATGCACTTGATATGTTTCCATATCCCTCAGGAGTAGGGCTGCATGTAGGACATCCCGAGGGCTATACGGCAACGGATATTCTATCGCGTATGAAACGAATGCAAGGCTATGAAGTAATGCACCCGATGGGATGGGATGCATTTGGGCTTCCGGCAGAACAATATGCAATTGATACAGGGAATAGCCCAGCTGAATTTACAGCAAAAAATATTGCGACATTTAAACGCCAAATACAAGAACTTGGTTTTTCGTATGATTGGGATCGTGAAATCGATACAACAGATCCGAATTATTATAAATGGACACAGTGGATTTTCACAAAGCTTTATGAAAAAGGGCTCGCTTATATCGATGAGGTTGCGGTGAACTGGTGTCCGGCATTAGGTACAGTTTTGGCGAATGAAGAAGTAATTGATGGAAAAAGTGAACGCGGTGGACATCCGGTCGTACGTAAACCAATGAAGCAGTGGATGCTGAAAATTACTGCATATGCTGATCGCTTGTTGGAAGATTTAGATGAATTAGATTGGCCAGACAGCTTAAAAGAAATGCAACGTAACTGGATTGGCCGCTCAGAGGGCGCAGAAGTAACATTTGCAATTGATGGACATGAAGAAGAATTTACTGTATTTACAACACGTCCAGATACATTATTTGGTGCAACGTATGCAGTGCTTGCCCCAGAACATCCGTTTATCGAAAAAATAACAAGTGCAGAACAAAAAGCTGCCGTAGATGCTTACTTGAACGAAGTCCAAACGAAATCCGATTTGGAGCGTACTGATTTAGCAAAAGATAAAACAGGTGTATTTACTGGTGCATATGCAGTTAACCCTGTGAATAATGAAAAAATGCCAATCTGGATTGCAGACTACGTATTAATGTCATATGGAACTGGTGCAATAATGGCGGTTCCAGCACACGATGAGCGGGACTATGAATTTGCAACAAAATTTGAATTGCCAATTGTGGAAGTAGTTTCAGGTGGAGATATAACAAAAGAAGCATTTACTGGTGATGGAGAACATATCAATTCAGGATTCTTAGATGGGCTTGGAAAAGAAGAGGCGATCTCCAAAATGATTGAATGGCTTGTCGCTGAAGGAAAAGGCGAGAAGAAAATTACGTATCGCCTGCGCGATTGGCTCTTTGCGAGACAGCGTTATTGGGGTGAGCCAATTCCGATCATTCATTGGGAAGATGGTACAATGACAACTGTTCCAGAAGAAGAACTTCCATTGGAACTACCAGTGATGTCAGAGATTAAACCATCTGGTACAGGGGAATCTCCACTTGCTAATAACAGTGATTGGGTAAATGTTGTTGATCCGAAAACCGGAATGAATGGGCGCCGTGAAACAAACACCATGCCGCAATGGGCGGGAAGCTGCTGGTATTTCTTACGATACATTGACCCGAAAAATACCGAACAGCTAGCAGATCCAGCTGCACTGGAAGAATGGTTGCCAATCGATATTTATATCGGTGGAGCAGAGCATGCCGTGCTTCATCTACTATACGCACGTTTCTGGCATAAGTTCTTATATGACATTGGAGTCGTATCAACAAAAGAACCATTCCAAAAGTTATTTAACCAAGGGATGATTCTTGGCGAAGGTAACGAAAAAATGAGTAAATCCAAAGGTAATGTTGTAAACCCGGATGATATTGTAACATCTCATGGTGCAGATACATTACGTCTTTATGAAATGTTTATGGGGCCATTGGATGCGTCTGTCGCATGGTCAACAAATGGATTAGACGGTGCTAGAAGGTTCCTTGATCGTACATGGAGATTGTTCATGAACGATGATGGTACCCTTTCTGAGAAAATTGTGGAAGCAGAAAATACAGCTTTAGATAAGGTCTACCATGAAACGGTGAAAAAGGTAACAGATGACTTTGAAAATCTGCATTTTAATACCGGGATATCGCAAATGATGGTATTTATTAATGAAGGCTACAAAGCAGATCAAATTCCAAAAGCATTTGTGGAAGGGTTTGTGAAGATGCTTTCTCCAGTTGCCCCACATATTGCTGAAGAGCTTTGGGAACAACTTGGCCACTCAAATACGATTACCTACGAAGAATGGCCGGTCTTCGATGCATCGAAATTAGTGGAAGATGAAGTAGAAGTAGTTCTTCAAGTCATGGGCAAAGTTCGTTCGAAATTAAGTGTGCCGAAAGATATTTCGAAAGAAGACTTGGAAAAATTAGCATTAGCAGATGAAGGATTGCAAAAATGGATCGAAGGAAAAACAATTCGAAAAGTAATCGTCGTGCCAGGAAAATTAGTAAACGTAGTAGCGAACTAAATGAAACCAAAAAGATCTCCTTCTATATTTAAAGAGGAGATCTTTTTTTATGAAGTGTCACGTCCATTTAACTGGATTCAACCCAATTCGTTTGTAAAATAATCCACTCGCCATTTTCGAAATACCATAATGTTTCAATTGTGCCAAGACGATCTGCGTGGTAGGCACCGCTAATTTGTTGATAGCTTTTTAGACCATACCCTTTGCTTTCACTAATCGATATTGGTTCATAAAAAGCAATTGGATCAATCATTAATGAAGTAGGTTTTAAAAGGTTGCCTTTTTTATTATAAATTCCAAGACGTATATAATCCTCTGCACGGTCTTTAACATCCATCACAATTGGCTTGCCATTAGGGATAATTTCAATAATTACTTGAAAATTCTCTTCAAATTTACCACTAACATAGCGCTGTTCTGGTAAAGGGATTTCTTTTAACTTCTGATTTGCCAATGTGTGTAAGAAAGAAGTGTATAAACCGCCACTCCCACCAGTCGGACTTTGATAGAAGATATCCTTTATTCCGTCATGATCCAGATCAATGAATTGAAGCTTTGGTTCGTAACCACCACCATAATTGATTTTCCACTCTTCTTTATCAGAAGATCGAATCTCAGCCCAAATATCTTGATAATATTGTGCGTCTGGAGCAAAAAGCTTTCCTTTCAATTCTATTGTATTGTTTTCTCCATCTCCTGTTACATCAGCTTGGTATGTTTCAATTAAGATACTATCTGGTGCTGTTTCTGCAGCAAATGTAATTGTTGGAAATGCAATCATCAATATTAGAAAAAAATATTTCACGTTCATCACTTCCTTTATTTGAAATAATAATGTGGTATATGTAAGGTGAATTGAATGTAACTTCACCTTTGCAAATAAAATGAATTACTTCCTGCTTTGTTAGTTCTTGTAGGTTGCGCATTGTGGTTGCATCCTATGCGTGAAATACGTAAAATTGAAATTGAATACAATAAAGGGGATGACAATATGCCAGAAATAAATGAAGTAGCACCTAAAGAAGTTGAAAAGCTGATGAACGAGGAAGATATTATAATCATTGATGTAAGAGAAGATGAAGAAGTTGCTCAAGGAATAATTGAAACAGCCAAGCATATTCCATTAGGAAATATTCCGGAAGCAGTAGCTGACTTAGATAAAAATAAATCGTATATACTTGTATGTCGATCAGGAGCAAGAAGTATGAATGCGTCCAAATATATGGATGAACAAGGTTTTAAGGTTTCCAATATGAAAGGCGGCATGTTGGAGTGGGAAGGCGAAGTAATCGTCGATTAATAGAGAAGAAGTTATTTTCAGTAATTCTGAAAATAACTTCTTTTTATTTAGGTATTGCATTTTGAACTTAAGGGGTGTAGTATAAATTTTGCTGTCAAGAAGAGAAGCAAATGAAATAAGTTTTCAGCTTCAAAATGAACTCGACAAATTAAAAATAAATGTTGACAAGTATTTATGAGAAATGCTATAATAAACATCCACTAGTTAGGAAAAGTCGAAAATGATTTGTTTTTCAGATTTATTGTTGATTACTAGTGTGGTATTGTAATTATAAGTTAACAAATTTGCTCTTTGAAAACTGAACAAAACAACCAGTATGTCAAGAAAAAGGAAACTCGTTTTTCTTTTTAAAACAAGTAGAAGTCAGCTTCTACAAAAGCTAAGTATTACAAACTTTTATGGAGAGTTTGATCTTGGCTCAGGACGAACGCTGGCGGCGTGCCTAATACATGCAAGTCGAGCGCAGGAAATAAACGGAACCCTTCGGGGTGATGTTTATGGAATGAGCGGCGGACGGGTGAGTAACACGTGGGCAACCTGCCTGTAAGATCGGGATAACTCGCGGAAACGTGAGCTAATACCGGATAACACTTTTCATCTCATGGTGAGAAGATAAAAGACGGTTTCGGCTGTCACTTACAGATGGGCCCGCGGCGCATTAGCTAGTTGGTGAGGTAACGGCTCACCAAGGCGACGATGCGTAGCCGACCTGAGAGGGTGATCGGCCACACTGGGACTGAGACACGGCCCAGACTCCTACGGGAGGCAGCAGTAGGGAATCTTCCGCAATGGACGAAAGTCTGACGGAGCAACGCCGCGTGAGTGATGAAGGTTTTCGGATCGTAAAACTCTGTTGTTAGGGAAGAACAAGTTGGGTAGTAACTGACCCAACCTTGACGGTACCTAACCAGAAAGCCACGGCTAACTACGTGCCAGCAGCCGCGGTAATACGTAGGTGGCAAGCGTTGTCCGGAATTATTGGGCGTAAAGCGCTCGCAGGCGGTCTTTTAAGTCTGATGTGAAAGCCCACGGCTTAACCGTGGAGGGTCATTGGAAACTGGAGGACTTGAGTACAGAAGAGGAGAGTGGAATTCCACGTGTAGCGGTGAAATGCGTAGAGATGTGGAGGAACACCAGTGGCGAAGGCGACTCTCTGGTCTGTAACTGACGCTGAGGAGCGAAAGCGTGGGTAGCGAACAGGATTAGATACCCTGGTAGTCCACGCCGTAAACGATGAGTGCTAGGTGTTAGGGGGTTTCCGCCCCTTAGTGCTGAAGTTAACGCATTAAGCACTCCGCCTGGGGAGTACGGCCGCAAGGCTGAAACTCAAAAGAATTGACGGGGGCCCGCACAAGCGGTGGAGCATGTGGTTTAATTCGAAGCAACGCGAAGAACCTTACCAGGTCTTGACATCCTCTGATACCTCTAGAGATAGAGTTTTCCCTTCGGGGACAGAGTGACAGGTGGTGCATGGTTGTCGTCAGCTCGTGTCGTGAGATGTTGGGTTAAGTCCCGCAACGAGCGCAACCCTTGATCTTAGTTGCCAGCATTCAGTTGGGCACTCTAAGGTGACTGCCGGTGACAAACCGGAGGAAGGTGGGGATGACGTCAAATCATCATGCCCCTTATGACCTGGGCTACACACGTGCTACAATGGATGGAACAAAGGGAAGCGAACCCGCGAGGTCAAGCCAATCCCATAAAACCATTCTCAGTTCGGATTGTAGGCTGCAACTCGCCTACATGAAGCCGGAATCGCTAGTAATCGCGGATCAGCATGCCGCGGTGAATACGTTCCCGGGCCTTGTACACACCGCCCGTCACACCACGAGAGTTGGTAACACCCGAAGTCGGTGAGGTAACCTTTTGGAGCCAGCCGCCGAAGGTGGGACTAATGATTGGGGTGAAGTCGTAACAAGGTAGCCGTATCGGAAGGTGCGGCTGGATCACCTCCTTTCTAAGGATTATTACGGAACCCTACCTTCGGGTAGGAAGGGCATACTGTGTTGTTTGGTTCAGTTTTGAGAGAGTAAATCTCTCTATTTGTACCTTGAAAACTAAATAAGAGTAACAACGACATCAATATTAATGTAAAAGGCTGAAGCGACTGTTCTCAGGAGCTGAAGCTGAATTAAATAAAAGCAAGGCTAATAAATTAGTACGCTTATTTACTGTAACTTAGTTAAGTGAATAAGGGCGCACGGTGGATGCCTTGGCACTAGAAGCCGATGAAGGACGGGACTAACACCGATATGCCTCGGGGAGTTGTAAGTAAACTTTGATCCGGGGATTTCCGAATGGGGGAACCCACTGTTCGTAATGGAACAGTACATGCATCTGAATACATAGGGTGCATGAGGTAGACCCGGGGAACTGAAACATCTCAGTACCCGGAGGAAGAGAAAGAAAAATCGATTTCCTGAGTAGCGGCGAGCGAAACGGAAAGAGCCCAAACCAGAAAGCTTGCTTTCTGGGGTTGTAGGACACTCCACTCGGAGTTACCAAGGAATTCTTTAAATGAATCGACCTGGAAAGGTCAGCCACAGAAGGTAACAGCCCTGTAGTTGAAAAAGAATTCCCTCCGGAGTGTATCCTGAGTACGGCGGAACACGTGGAATTCCGTCGGAATCCGGGAGGACCATCTCCCAAGGCTAAATACTCTCTAGTGACCGATAGTGAACCAGTACCGTGAGGGAAAGGTGAAAAGCACCCCGGAAGGGGAGTGAAATAGAACCTGAAACCGTGTGCCTACAAGTAGTCGAAGCCCGTTAATGGGTAACGGCGTACCTTTTGTAGAATGGACCGGCGAGTTACGATCGTATGCAAGGTTAAGTGGAAGACACGGAGCCGCAGCGAAAGCGAGTCTGAATAGGGCGAATGAGTATGCGGTCGTAGACCCGAAACCGTGTGATCTACCCATGTCCAGGGTGAAGGTCAGGTAACACTGACTGGAGGCCCGAACCCACGTATGTTGAAAAATGCGGGGATGAGGTGTGGGTAGGGGTGAAATGCCAATCGAACACGGAGATAGCTGGTTCTCTCCGAAATAGCTTTAGGGCTAGCCTCAAGAAATAGAGTACTGGAGGTAGAGCACTGATTGGACTAGGGGCCCTCACCGGGTTACCGAATTCAGTCAAACTCCGAATGCCAGTTACTTTTACTTGGGAGTCAGACTATGGGTGATAAGGTTCATAGTCGAAAGGGAAACAGCCCAGACCGCCAGCTAAGGTCCCAAAGTATACGTTAAGTGGAAAAGGATGTGGAGTTGCCCAGACAACCAGGATGTTGGCTTAGAAGCAGCCATCATTTAAAGAGTGCGTAATAGCTCACTGGTCGAGTGACTCTGCGCCGAAAATGTACCGGGGCTAAACGTATCACCGAAGCTGCGGATTGTTCTTACGAACAATGGTAGGAGAGCGTTCTAAGTGCTGTGAAGTCAGACCGTGAGGACTGGTGGAGCGCTTAGAAGTGAGAATGCCGGTATGAGTAGCGAAAAAAGAGTGAGAATCTCTTTCACCGAATGCCTAAGGTTTCCTGAGGAAGGCTCGTCCTCTCAGGGTTAGTCGGGACCTAAGCCGAGGCCGAAAGGCGTAGGCGATGGACAACAGGTAGATATTCCTGTACCACCTCATGATTGTTTGAGCGATGGGGGGACGCAGTAGGATAAGGAATGCGCACTGATGGATATGTGCGCCCAAGCAGTGAGAAAGTCAGATAGGCAAATCCGTCTGGCAATTTCAAGCTGTGATGGGGAGGGAAATTTAGTACCGAAGTTCCGGATTTCACACTGCCAAGAAAAGCCTCTAGTTAGATCATAGGTGCCCGTACCGCAAACCGACACAGGTAGGCGAGGAGAGAATCCTAAGGTGAGCGGGAGAACTCTCGTTAAGGAACTCGGCAAAATGACCCCGTAACTTCGGGAGAAGGGGTGCTTCATTTACATGGAGCCGCAGTGAATAGGCCCAAGCGACTGTTTAGCAAAAACACAGGTCTCTGCGAAGCCGAAAGGCGAAGTATAGGGGCTGACACCTGCCCGGTGCTGGAAGGTTAAGGGGAAATGTTAGCCGCAAGGCGAAGCTTTGAACCGAAGCCCCAGTAAACGGCGGCCGTAACTATAACGGTCCTAAGGTAGCGAAATTCCTTGTCGGGTAAGTTCCGACCCGCACGAAAGGTGCAACGACTTGGGCACTGTCTCAACGAGAGACCCGGTGAAATTATACTATGCGTGAAGATGCGCATTACCCGCGACAGGACGGAAAGACCCCGTGGAGCTTTACTGTAGCCTGATATTGAATGTCTGTGCAGCTTGTACAGGATAGGTGGGAGCCTTGGAAACCGGAGCGCTAGCTTCGGTGGAGGCATCCGTGGGATACCACCCTGGCTGTATGGACATTCTAACCCAGGACCGTGATCCGGTTCGGAGACAGTGTCAGGCGGGCAGTTTGACTGGGGCGGTCGCCTCCCAAAAGGTAACGGAGGCGCCCAAAGGTTCCCTCAGAATGGTTGGAAATCATTCGTAGAGTGTAAAGGCACAAGGGAGCTTGACTGCGAGACCTACAAGTCGAGCAGGGACGAAAGTCGGGCTTAGTGATCCGGTGGTTCCGCATGGAAGGGCCATCGCTCAACGGATAAAAGCTACCCCGGGGATAACAGGCTTATCTCCCCCAAGAGTTCACATCGACGGGGAGGTTTGGCACCTCGATGTCGGCTCATCGCATCCTGGGGCTGTAGTCGGTCCCAAGGGTTGGGCTGTTCGCCCATTAAAGCGGTACGCGAGCTGGGTTCAGAACGTCGTGAGACAGTTCGGTCCCTATCCGTCGTGGGCGTTGGAAGTTTGAGAGGAGCTGTCCTTAGTACGAGAGGACCGGGATGGACACACCGCTGGTGTACCAGTTGTTCCGCCAGGAGCATCGCTGGGTAGCTACGTGTGGAAAGGATAAGTGCTGAAAGCATCTAAGCATGAAGCCCCCCTCAAGATGAGACTTCCCATCACTTCGAGTGAGTAAGATCCCTCAGAGACGATGAGGTTGATAGGTTCGGTGTGGAAGCGTGGTGACACGTGGAGCTTACGGATACTAATCGATCGAGGACTTAACTAAATTCTTTATTTGATGTCTTGTTTTCTCTTATTTAGTTTTTAAGGTATAAACCTAAAAAAAATAGGTCTGGTAGCAATAGCGAAGAGGTCACACCTGTTCCCTTGCCGAACACAGAAGTTAAGTTCTTCAGCGCCGATGGTAGTTGGGGCTTTGCCCCTGCAAGAGTAGGACGCCGCCAGGCACATGTAAAAAGGAGTTACGAAAATAATTCGTAACTCCTTTTTACAATTATATACGAAGTACATTGTTTTCGTTGAGCAATAAAAAGGGATGTGTCTCATATGTGATGAGGGCATCCCTTTATATTGTTTATGTTACTATGAAATTTGATTGCCATAGTACCTAATTAGCTACGTCTTAAAAGTGCAGTATTGAAGATAGGCTTCCTACTCTACAGTTGCTAAGGGCGCTTTTTCTTTAGTTGTTAAGCTTCTGATTTATCAGCTTCTGTAATATTAAATTTAGTGCTTATCGAATCAGTGATGACAGTAATAGCTCCGTCACCAGTTACATTACATGCTGTTCCGAAACTATCCTGTGCTAAGTATAGTGCAATCATTAAAGATACCATTGTAGGATTAAAGTGCAGCATAACCTCTAATAATCCAATTGCGGCCATAACCGCTCCACCTGGAACTCCTGGGGCAGCTACCATTGTAACACCTAACATAAGTAGGAATGGTAAAATTGAGATAAATGAGACTGCTTCTCCTTGTAAAAATAAAACAGCAAGTGAACAGCTCATCAATGTAATTGTACTTCCAGATAGATGAATATTTGCTAATAATGGTACGGTAAAATCTGCGATATTTTTTCGAGCCTTTATGGTTTTCGTTCGTTCTAATGTTACCGGAATCGTTGCTGCTGATGATTGTGTTCCCAATGCAGTAAAATAGGCAGGAGTCATCTTTTTTAGCATAATGAATGGATTTTGTTTACTTAATGAACCAGCAACAGTATATTGAACGACTAAATATAAAATATGAAGTACGATAATCATAACAAACACTTTTGCAAAAACACTTAGAATCGTTGCAACTTGTCCTGCATGCGTCATATTGGCGAAAATACCAAAGATATGGAAAGGAAGTAACGGAATAATTACCTTTTCGATAACAAGTTGGACGATATCACGAAAGTCATTCGCTATATTTAGTAATGTATTACTTCTAACCGCTGCAATTCCAATACCGATAACAAATGAAAGCAATAATGCTGTTACAACCTCCATTGGTGGAGCCATATCAATTACAAAGAATGCTTCACTTAATCCAGCAGTAGGATCTGTAAATGCTTGAAGAGACTGACCACTTAGCATTGTGGGATAAAGACTTTTAGCAGTAAAGAAAGCAATGATTCCGGCAATGATTGTTGAAGTATACGCAAGGCCGGCAGTAACACTTAACAATTTTCCTGCACCACGTCCAACTTCTCCAATTCCCGGTGTGATGAAACCAAGGATAATAAGTGGGATAATGAAGCTCAGAAAGTTACCAAAGAGCCCATTAAATGTTGCAAAGAATTGTATAAGCCAATCATTACTGAAGGAACCAATGGCAATACCTAAAATAATGGCAGTAATAATTCGTGCGAGTAAACCAAATCGTTTCATTTTTGTTCCCCCTAAAGATATATATTTTTTTAGTATACACTAACTGATACAGTGAAGACCATACTATATAAAAAGTGGGATAATTCGCAATTAAACTACAATTTTAAAAGCGTACCAAAATGGCACGCTTTTTTTGCAGCTAAGTAAGTAGTAGGATACTTTCTTACTGCATCGTGAATTGCATTTTCCAAGCGAAATATCAGAGAATAATTCATGACATTTCATGCTGGAAATTATTGCTACAGAAGGCTTTATCTGATTAGCTCATCCCAAAGGGACCCATGCTTCCACTACTGCTATTATTTCCACTATTGCTGTTATTACCACCCATTCCGCCAGACATGAATGGTAAGAATTTTTGAGCAACTTGACCAAGGTTTTGATTATTTCTTGTCATGGTATAATAGGTAGCTGCCCCAACGCCGACGGAAGCAAGAAGTGGTAACCAAGCACCGTTCTTTTGCATGTATCATCAACCCTTTCTGTAAAAGTATCAGACAATCTTAGGTTGACCGAAGCGAGCAAAAAAATCCTAGGAATCATATACCATATAAGACGCTTCAGTGGCTGCATTCATTCCGGCAAGCCTACCTGTTACAAGTGCTGAGGTGATATTGTAACCACCGGTATAGCCGTGAATATCCAATATTTCCCCGCAAAAATAAAGCCCATGCATTAATTTAGATTGCATCGTATTCGGTACAATTTCCTTAATGGTAACACCGCCACCTGTTACAAAGGCTTTCTCAAGCGGCAACGAACCATGCACATAGAAGTGAAAGTTTTTAATTGTGTGCACGATCGAGCGAACCGTTTCTTTTGACACATTCGCACACTTTTGCTCATCTGTAACATTGTTTTGTATAAGGATGTAGTTTAATAAACGTTCGGGTACAATTCCTTTTATCACATTTCTGAATGATTTTTTAGGACTTAATTCCATTGTTTCTAAAAGATGTTGTACCAATTTATCTTCGTCTTTATCAGGTAAAGCATCCAATAAAACGGGAACTTGTTTATTTCCCTTCATTAATTCTTTAACTACAAATTGAGAGCAACGTAATACCGCGGGTCCAGATACACCAAAATGGGTGAAGAGCATGTCCATTTGATGCGTGATAATAGGCTTACCTTTTTTGTTTAAAACAGATAAAGCAACGTTGCGTAAGGAAAGACCTTGCAGGCTTTTGTTTTGGATGAAAGGCTCTTTTGATGTCAGTGCAACCTCTGTAGGGTAAAGCTCTGTAATCGTATGTCCCGCCTTCTTCGCCCAAGCATAGCCATCACCTGTAGATCCGGTGTGAGGGACAGCTTTTCCGCCGGCTGCAATAACAATCGTTTTGGTGTTTATTTTTTCTCCATCTTCTAAGATAACCGTGTGTGTCGTGTTATCATAGTGTACAGCTTTGACTTTCGTGTTCATGTTTATTGATACATGTAAATCATTTAATTTATCGATAAGGGCATTAACAACGCTTTGTGCAGAGTTAGAAACAGGAAACATTCTGCCATGATCCTCTTCTTTCAATGCTACGCCCATATTTTCAAAAAAATCGATAATATCATAGTTATTAAAGATAGAAAATGCACTATATAGAAATTTCCCATTTCCAGGGATATGTTTAATCACTTCATCCTGCGGGAGTCTGTTTGTTACGTTACATCTGCCGCCACCAGAGATGGCAAGCTTTTTCCCGAGCTTTTTTCCTTTTTCAAGGAGCATTGTCTTTGCACCATGCTCGGCTGCTGATATGGCTGCCATAAGCCCAGATGGACCTCCGCCAATTACAATTACATCATATTTCAATTTGATTCATTCCTTTCCTATGTATATTACCACTTATACACTACATTTCGCCATAGATGACAGAATAAATTTGAAAAGCTCTTTAGAAAACTTCTGATCCTCTAAACCTTTATCTAAGCGAATGTATGAAAAAAAGAAAAGTTATTTACAGTCCTATTTGCCAAAAATTGATGATTCCAGACGAACATTATAGGAAGAAACTGCTGATTAAGTGTGGTAAAATGAAGATTGGTATTTTTTAAAAGAAGTTAGTTGTATTAGTAGAATGAAATTCGGAATGTAAAAAAGATGCGGGTGAAATAATGTCGAAAATTATAAGAGGTACGATGCTTCTAACAGGGGCGTCGTTTTTATCAAAATTTCTAGGAATGATTTATGTTATACCTTTTAATGTACTTGTTGGAGCTGTTGGTGGTGCATTATATGGTTATGCATATACGCCATATAGTATTTTCCTCAGTATATCAACAGTCGGAATACCATCAGCAGTTTCGAAATTTATATCTAAGTATAATTCGCTTGGTGATTATGAAACCGGGATGCGTATGTTTAGGCTTGCGAGCTTACTTATGCTTGGTACCGGGCTGTTTGCCTTTTTAATGTTGTATTTTAGTGCCGATTGGATTGCCGGATTCCAAATAAAAGGTGAGGATACACCTATTACGGCTGATGATGTAGCGTTCGTTACACGTATGGTCAGTATCGCTTTAATTATTATCCCTTCAATGAGTATTTTACGTGGTTTTTTTCAAGGGCATCAATCGATGGGCCCGACAGCTGTGTCACAGGTTGTCGAGCAAATTGTTCGAATTGGCTTTATCTTAATCGGAGCTTATATTATTATTCATCTTTTAGGTGGAACAATTGTGACAGCTGTAGGCTTCGCAACATTTGCAGCATTTATTGGTGCGGTTGGGTCTTGTCTAGTTTTGGCGATTTATTGGAAAAAACGCAAGCCTTTTATCAAGAAGCAAATTGCACGGCAAAAATATACGTATGCAATACCAACCAGAGATTTATTTAAAGAGCTGTTTCGTTATGCGGGTCCATTTGTTTTGGTTGGGCTGGCAATTCCGTTGTATCAGCTCGTTGATCAGTTTACATTTCAACCTGCGATGCTAGCTAGCGGTCGTGAGGATATATGGGTTTCAGCTGCTTCTGCAATAATGACTTACGGACATAAGGTTGTCATTATTCCAATGACAGTGGCAACCGGGCTTTCTTTAGCTATGTTGCCAAGTCTAACCGAGTCCTTTACGCAGAAAAACGAGGTCATGTATACGAAGCAGATTAACCAAGCGCTGCAAATAATTTTAGTGGTCGTTATTCCTGCTTCCGTTGGCATTGCGATTCTTTCCAACGAAGCATATGGTGCATTATATGGCATGGAGAATATTGGAGTAACAGGTTCATTGCTCGCATGGTATGCACCGGTTGCCTTGTTATTTGCTCTATTTACAGTGACAGCCGGAATTCTGCAAGGCATCGATCAGCAAAATTACGCAGTGTTAAGCTTAATGGCGGGTGTATTAGCAAAAGTATTACTCAATAGTCAGCTGATTCACGTATTTGGAGCAAAAGGGGCAATCTTTGGTACGGCGCTAGCGGCAGGAATTGCAGTTACGTTAAATCTTTGGCGTCTAAAAAAAGCCCTCAATTTTAAATTAAAACAAACCATTAAACGAACGATATTGATTGGAATTTTCACCCTAATCATGTGTATCGTTGTTTGGACATTAAAAGCTGTTATGGGACTTTTTCTTCCTTATGAGACATCACGTTGGGCTACGATTGTGATGCTTGGTATAGGTGCCGGCAGCGGTGCAATTGTTTATTTTGTATTAGCTTATAAATCAACCCTGCTTGAACATATATTTGGGGGCAGAATCCCTGTAGTGGGAAGATTTTTAGGAAGATAAAATAACTGTTTAAATGTGCCTCTAAAAGGAGAATAAAGATGCGACTCGATAAATTGCTATCCAACATGGGCGTTGGGAGCAGAAAAGAAGTTAAAGCGTTACTGAAGAAGAAACAAGTTACAGTTAATGGTATTGTTTCAAAAGATAGCGGTGAAAAGATAGACCCGAATAAAGATGAGATTGCTGTGAATGGGGAAATCATTCGTTATGAGCAGTATATTTATTTGATGATGAATAAAGCACCTGGCTATATTTCGGCGACAACCGATAAGCGAGAGAAGACGGTTATTGACCTCCTGGGAGAAGATGTGCAACATTTTAAGCCATTCCCTGTTGGCAGGCTGGATAAAGATACAGAGGGTCTTCTTTTGCTTACGAATGACGGAGAACTCGCTCATGAGCTTGTTTCGCCAAAGAAAGACATTGGTAAAACCTATTTTGCACGAATAAATGGAAAAGTAACTGTCGATGATACAGCTGTTTTCCGTGAGGGAGTTGTGCTTGAAGATGGTTATGAAGCAAAGCCTGGTGAACTTACTATTTTACAAAGTGATGCAATATCTGAAATTGAACTGACAATCACAGAAGGAAAATTTCACCAGGTGAAGCGGATGTTTGAAGCGGTTGGGAAGCGTGTTATATATTTAAAGCGCCTGCGCATGGGGGAGCTTCAATTAGACCCAGATTTAAAGCTTGGCGCTTATCGTCCATTAACAGAAAGCGAATTAGCTTATTGTAAGTCATTAAAAAAATAAATGAGGGAATAGGGATGGCTCATTATTTTATTGCAATTCAACTGCCGAAGAGGCTACAAGCATATTTCACAAGCTGGCAAAATGAACTACAGAAGAAATTAGTGTATAAGCAATGGACACATCAGAAGGACTTGCATATCACACTACAATTTTTAGGTGAAGTGGACGATAATAGAATAAGGCATTTAACAAAAGCATTAGAGGAGATTGAACGTATATCTTCATTCGATATTGAGGTCGGTGGAGTTGGGGTATTTGGTAATCCGAATAAGCCACGTGTACTGTGGGCAGGGGTTAACAAGACAAATGCATTGGCACAGCTTCAAAGATACGTTGAATCGTGTACAATGACTGTCGGTTTTCCGAAAGAAACACGAGCGTATACCCCGCATATCACATTGGCAAAAAAATGGGACGGAACGGATAATCTAGGCAAAGATACCTTGAAAGATCTAAAGAATACGTGGAATGAAACGTGGTCAATAACTGTCGCAGAAATAGTGTTAATTCGTATTCATCCCAAGCAAACTCCAAAATATGAAGTTGTAAAACGGTACTGTTTGCAGTAACGAGCAGGGACGATCTTGTAAAATCAAAGGAGGTGGTAGCAATCGCGCAGTTAATTAAGCTTCAGGATTATCTATCACGTTATGAATGGGATGCTTATCGTTATCCAACACAATATATCAGACTAAAAAAAGATAATTGGAATAAGCTATATTATATTTGGGAGAATCCAGAAAACGGGGAGTCGATCACGGGAACAGATGAAGCAGCTGAGCAGAATCGAAATGAGCGATCCGTATTTTCGAAGTTAAGAACAAAATTTAAACGAGGTAAAGATCTGGTGGAGGAAACGAAGCCGAAACAAGAAAGCAATCAATACGCTGATTTACCTGAATCGGAAGAGGAACTGAAGCACTATTTTTTAGATAAGCTGTTTCAATTCCAAATGAAGTGGGCCACTTCCACCATTACACACACATCAATAGTAGATAGAGAATATTATCAAGATCCACTATTACGCTATTTGCTGCAACGTTTTCCAGATACGTATTTGGTAATGTATTTTCCTGTTTTTGAGATAAAAAACGCACCAGTTGAAACGGAAATAATCTTGATTAGTCCTATTGGTATCGAGATTATCTATTTTGTCGAAAAACAAACTAGTGCGGTTATTATGGCCGGGGATGAACGAACATGGTTGGTTGAAGAAGAGAAGAAGCAAACGAAAATTTTAAGTCCAATTATTGCTTTAAAGCGCACTGAAAAACTTATTCGCAGTATCTTGCAAACTTATTCCATTGATTTTCCGATAGAAAAGACAGTACTATCGCGAACAAATTCAATCGTTTTTGCAACGGAGCCATATCAAACGAAGCTGGTTGACCAATCAAAATATCCAGATTGGTTTCAAGAAAAGCGGAGGCTAACATCTCCTTTAAAAAGCTCACAGCTGAAGGTTATAGAGGCTCTGTTAAAGCATTGCAGTTCAACCTCCTTCAGACGTCCAGAATGGGAAGTGGATACGAGTCCAACAATGATTGTTGATTTGGAGGAATAGTATATGTATATATTTATTATTAATCCAAAAGCAGGCTCTGGTCGGGCTCTAAAAGTATTTTCTGATATTCAGAACAGTGCTATTTACAGGCAGATGGATAGTCAGTATTTCTTCACTGAGTATGAAGGTCATGGAGAAGCTATTGCAAGAAAGATTAGTGCAGACCCAGAAGGGAAAACCATTATCGTCGTTGGTGGCGATGGGACGATTCATGAGGTTATGAATGGCTTAATATCGACCGAAATTCGAATAGCCTTTATACCGGCGGGATCCGGGAATGATTTTGCTAGAGGTTGTGGAATTAAAGGAAAGCCAGAAGAAATATTACGAAAAATTATTGAACATAATATGGTACGCCCATATTGGATTGGAAATTATACAGCAGACGGGTATGGAGTGCATAAATTTGTCAACAGTATCGGCTTTGGTTTTGATGCTGCAATCGCACACGCTGCAAATCAATCAAGTTATCGAAGGTTTTTGAACGCGCTTGGACTTGGAACGCTTAGTTATGTAATAGCATTGATATATGTTTTAATGTATTATAAACCAATGTCCATGGAGCTTGAAATCGATAATGAAAAACGAATACTAAAGGATTGCTGGATGGTGACAATTGCAAATCATCCTTATTATGGCGGCGGGATGAAGATTATACCTACTGCAGTAATACAACCGAATGTATTCCCATTATTAATTATCCATTCCATTTCGAAATGGAAGGTGCTTGCATTGTTTATAACCGTCTTCCTTGGTATACATACACGATTTAAAGAAGTGGAGATACTAGAAGCAACGACATTGAAAATAACTGCGGAAACGAGCATCCCTTTTCAAACGGATGGACAAACGGGAAAATGTTCTTCCAGTTTGATATCGAAGCAAAAGGAAGCAGTACATATTACTGGAATTAATGAAGCGTGGGCAAAATAAATAAAATTTATAGAAAAAGTTATTTGTGTTTTAATGGAAATCACTATAAAATGTATTATTGAATGCTAATTTTGAAAGATGTGAACGAATTATGATCGAGTGGCTTGGACAAGTATTAGGTGTTGGATGGAAAATAACACCGGCGGGCGGACTTACTGGGGATGCATATGTTGCAGAAAAGGATAATAGAAGACTTTTTCTGAAACGTAATTCATCTCCATTTCTTGCTGTATTATCTGCTGAAGGAATCGTTCCCAAGCTTATTTGGACAAAACGATTGGAAAATGGCGATGTTATTACGGCGCAGGAATGGCTTGAAGGAAGAGCACTAAAATCATATGAAATGCAGCATCAGCGAGTAGCGGATATATTGTATAAAATCCATCATTCGTCTGAACTGTTGCATATGCTTATGCGGATGGGGAAAAAGCCTGTCACGTCGGATGATAGTTTTAGCTATGTAAAGCAGCTATTAACATCTTTGGGTCTAATGAAGCATCAAGAAATTCAAGAGGCGATGAAGCATCTTGCACAGTTACTCCCAAAAACACGGAATCAAAACCTTGTCGTCTGCCATTGCGATATTAATCATAATAATCTTATTCTTACCGAGGACAGTGATGTTTTTCTAGTGGATTGGGATAATGCGATGATTGCAGACCCTGTGACAGACTTTGGTATGCTGCTTAAATGGTACATTCCAAAAGAGAACTGGTATGACTGGTTGTATAAATATGGGATTACTCCAGATAAAAACCTATTTGAGCGCATGTACTGGTATTTGGTGCAGGATGCACTTCGGTTCTTATGCTGGCATGCCGAGCGTGAAGAACCAGAGAAAATGGCGGAACGGTTACGCGATTTGAAGGAATTGAATGAGCATATTCGCCAATTTATTCTAAAGTAGTATGCTGTAAGGCTTTAATCCATTCATCCATATTTTTTTTATGTGCTGTAATGTGATCTGGCATGTTTTGTGCGGACACACCTTGTCTGCCATAATGATAAATTTCTGGTAAGAGACTTAGCAGTTGTTCATTTGAAATGCTATTGTTTCTTACCATTGATTCAACTAAACGAATAATCTGCTCGTATTCACTGACACTAGCGCAGCAGTCAGCTTGCTGTTCATCTAAAATATCGTATAATAATGTTAATTGATTGTTAACAGAAAGCGTCATTGTAATCACCTCAAGGTTAGTTTAGTCTGTTTCATTTTTTCTATACACAAAAGCGGAAGCGCCCGATTAGCGAAGTGCGGACTGGGCGTGGCTTTTCATATTTCTATACAAAAAGTAATAAAGCGAGGGTTTAGACAATGCGTCAACGACATAAACCGTGGGCGGATGATTTTTTGCAGGAAAATAGCCAGCTTATTGTTCCAAATGCAATGGAGCATAAGGGGAAATGGCAACAACTCTTTAATAACGATCATCCGATTCACATTGAAGTGGGAACTGGTAAAGGCCAGTACATTGTAGGGATGGCTAAGCAGCATCCAGATATTAATTTTATTGGGATTGAAGTAGTGAAGAGTATTATTGTAACAGCGGGTCAGAAAGCGTTAGATGCAGAAGTGGATAATTTATTGCTATTAAATGTAGATGCTGCTGATTTACGAGAGATTTTTGCTGAAAATGAAATTGCAACGATTTATTTAAATTTCTCTGATCCATGGCCGAAAAATCGCCATGAGAAGAGAAGGTTAACATATCATACATTTTTAGAGCAGTATAAAGAGATTCTTGATTCAACTGGCAAGGTTATTTTTAAAACAGATAATCGTGGTTTATTTGAATATTCCCTAGTCAGCTTCAATGCTTTTGGAATGAAGCTGGAAGAAGTGAACTTAGATCTTCATGCAATAAATGATCCATTGAATATCATGACAGAATATGAGGAAAAGTTCTCTTCGAAGGGACAAGTTATCTATCGCAGTAAAGCAAGCTTTTAATATACGAAAAAGGTCATCGCATGATATGGTGTGATGATTTTTTTGTTGTAATAATAGTAAGGAAATTAAGGCGAATTGTTTGCGTCGAATTGGAAGATGGTTATCACTGTTCTCGTCGGTGCGAGATTACAAACTCAGGTGGAAGGAATGGTATAACTGTTCGAGAAAACCAAACTATAGAGGTTACGGTTGAATGGGACGATAAAAGGGAGGTTTTTGAGTTAGTGGCAAAGGACTAAAAAATAGCTTGACATATTAGGCCTTTTCTTGCAATAATAGGTTTAACAATAAAATGAATTACCTTTAAATCAGTCCTGTGAGGCTGGTAAGGATGAGACGGATATGGATGCACAACTAGTGGCGGGCTAGGCCTGCTATCATGTGCTGCTAAAGCAAACACCTTACCAGTTCTTTTTGGAAAGGTGTTTTTTTATGTGAAAACACTGGAATTTTAAAAGGTAAACAGAGGAGAGAAAGAAATGAAACAGCGGGAGATACAAGTTGATGAACGGTTACCTTTATTACAAAGTTTGCCACTTAGTTTTCAGCACTTATTCGCAATGTTCGGTTCAACTGTATTAGTACCAATTTTATTTGGAGTCGATCCAGCAACAATCTTGCTCATGAATGGAGTTGGGACATTACTATACATTTTGATTACAAAAGGAAAAATCCCGGCTTATTTAGGCTCTAGCTTTGCCTTTATTTCGCCAGTAACAGCAGTATTAACTGTTGGGGGAGGCTATGGAGCGGCACTAGGCGGATTCTTTGTTGTAGGGTTCGTGCTGGTTCTAGTCGGTATTATCGTGAAATATGCGGGTACTTCCTGGATTGATGTTATTTTTCCCCCGGCAGCAATGGGGGCTATCGTTGCGGTAATTGGATTAGAGCTGGTTCCAGTAGCAGCGGATATGGCGGGTCTATTACCGTCAGAAGGTGCAACAGATACGGCGGTTAACGTAACGGTTTCATTGCTGACACTAGGAGCGACCATAATTTATTGGGTAACAATGCGTGGTTTCTTGAAAATAATTCCGATTTTACTTGGAATTATAACTGGTTATATTATCGCAACACTATTCGGTATTGTTGACTATACAGCTGTAAAGGAAGCTGCATGGATTCAGATGCCTACGTACTACCAAATTGAGTTTAATTGGTCTGATATCTTAATTATTCTGCCGGCAGCGCTTGTACTTATACCCGAGCACATAGGTCATCTAGTTGTGACTGGAAATATTGTTGATAAAGATTTAACAAAGGATCCTGGCTTGGACCGCTCTTTATTCGGTAATGGTATTTCTACAATGCTCTCCAGTTTCTTTGGTTCCACTCCGAATACAACGTATGGTGAAAATATAGGGGTACTCGCGATTACTCGTGTCTATTCGACTTGGATAATTGGAGGGGCAGCAATCATTGCGGTAATTCTATCCTTCTGTGGAAAGCTCGCTGCACTTATTTCCTCGATTCCGACACCAGTAATGGGTGGGATTTCCTTGCTTCTTTTCGGAATCATCGCGGTTAGCGGACTTCGGATGTTAGTAGAACAGCAGGTTGATTATAATAACTCGCAAAATTTGATTCTGACTTGTGTTGTCCTAGCAATCGGAATTAGTGGTGCGTCAATTACAATCGGAACAGTAGCGTTAACAGGTATGGGTCTAGCGACAGTTGTAGCAATTGTGATCAGCTTACTGTTTAAATTGTTCAATACGCTTAAGTTATCAAATGAATAAATAGAAATACATATTGAAGCTCTGCAGGAGACGATGAACTGCAGAGCTTTAATTTTCTGAGAATTGAGGAATGATGTGGAACTTACTGGACCCCTGGTTTACCTGGTCTTGTAAGGTGACGTTTATTTGTCCATAGTCGATTATGATTCGTGTTTTCGGGAAATGTGTCTCCTGCATTTAATTCGACCTTCTGAGGGTCATTGACATTCCCACCAGTTTCACCAATTTCGATATAAACCCCGTTATTCGGTGCTTTTTGTCCAGCTCGAAACTGTCTGCTTTCACCCATTTCTATACTCACCCCTTGATTTTTGTTTTTCTTATTATGATTATCTGCGGTTGCTTCATACATGGCAATATAAGGATAGACAATGTAAAGAAAAAGTGTGCATCCATTTGATGGACACACACTTACTAATTAAATCAGCTTAATAGGTCAATTAATTCGATTTTGGGGTTCTTATCTTGAAACCAATTTAATGAGAATTCGTTTCGGAATAAAACGAGTGGATTGCCGTGACGGTCTTTAACAAGTAAATTCCTGCTATCAAATAAAGATTCATCAACCTGATCTTCTTTTAACCAGCGGGGAATTCGCTCCCCAATCGATTCAAATAAAACCTCTGCATTATATTCATTTTGCATTCGATATTTAAATACGTCATATTGTAGCTCGCCTACAGCTCCTAAAATAAAGGAATCGGTAAGCCGGTCGCGGAATAATTGAATAGCTCCTTCTTGAACGAGCTGTTCGATTCCTTTTCTAAATTGCTTCGATTTCATAACGTTTTTTGCAGCCACTTTTTTAAATAATTCTGGAGGGAATACTGGCAGTTCGTCGTACTCGATTGTTTCCTTGCCAGCTATTAATGTATCACCGATTTGATAAGCATTTGGATCGTAAATGCCAATAATATCGCCCGCATATGCTTCCTCAACAGTTTCTCTAGTTGAAGCAACCATTTGTTGAGATTGGGAAAGTTTGAATATTTTCCCTGTTCGTGATAATTTGACGCTCATCCCACGTTCGAACTTCCCGGAGCAAACTCTTAAAAATGCAATTCGATCACGGTGAGCAGGATTCATGTTGGCTTGGATTTTGAAAATAAATCCAGAAAAATCTTCATGGTCTGGTTGGACAATTCCCTCTGTTGTCTTTCTAGGTGTTGGTGTTGGTGCCATCGAGATAAATGTATTGAAAAAGAGCTCGACACCAAATGGAGCAAGGGCGCTACCGAAAAAGACAGGTGTTTGCTCACCTTTCATGATTGCATCAAGTGAAAATTTGTCGCCTGCTTCAGCGACTAATTCCAGCTCATCCTTGGCTGCTTCGTACGTCGGGTTCCTTGTCAGCTCCTTATGCTCGACATTATCTAATTCAGCATATGGAATATAGGTTTCTTCTTCATTGGTATGGTGCTTCACAAATTGCTTACCATAACGATCGAATATGCCAAGGAATTGTTTGCCCATTCCAACTGGCCAATTCATTGGATATGTTTCAATTTCAAGCACCTGCTCAATTTCCTCTAATAACTCAAGTGGTTCTTTACCTTCACGGTCTAATTTATTTATAAACGTAAATATAGGAATACCGCGCATACGGCATACTTTAAACAGCTTGATTGTTTGGGGCTCGATTCCTTTAGTGGAATCAATAATCATCACAACACTATCGACAGCTGTTAATGTGCGGTACGTATCTTCACTAAAATCCTCATGTCCAGGAGTATCGAGAATATTCACGTGATAGCCTTCATAGAAAAAATTCATTACACTGGAGGTAACGGAAATCCCACGTTGTTTCTCGATCTCCATCCAGTCTGATGTTGCAAATTTCCCTGATTTTTTCCCTTTTACGGTACCAGCTGAACGAATCAGATTCCCATATAATAGCAGCTTTTCTGTCATTGTTGTTTTTCCTGCATCGGGATGCGAAATAATCGCAAATGTTTTTCGTTTTTTTACTTCTTCATGTATTGCCATTCCAATAATCCCTTCTATTCTTAAAGATTCTTTTATCATACTATATGAAAGAGGTGCCTGTCACTGTTTGATTTTTAGCGATCGATGCAGCTTGAGTTTGATTAATTGCCGTTTACTTGTAAAATGCTGATAGTCCTTCTAAAGCTCATAATTATGGAGGGGAAAGATGATTGTTCTCTATTATAAGTGCAAAAAAAGAAGCCGCGTGTGTCGCGCTGCTTCTCGGATAACGTGTTATAAAATAAGTAAATAATATATTGTCACAGGTAAATAAATATGCTATACTAACTTAGTTATTAAATATCATTTTGTGATATCATAACTATCCAACTATATTATATCAAACAATTTCTGCTGTTGTCAACTAAAAAATGAAATTTATTGAGAGAGGGATGGATGCAATGAGTCACGATACTGAAAATCGCCAATATGAACAGCGTCGGGTTGAGAAGGTAGTAGAAGTGATCAACAATAAAGAAGAAAATCTTGAGGCACGATCTGCAGGATTAAAACAAAGCGTTGTTGAGCTGCGTAAAACATTTTGGGATGATGTAACGGTTAATCTTGAAGAAATGGATGATATCATAGAAACGCAGGAAAGTATTAAGCAGCAAGCTGCAATATTATCCCAGAAAGAGCAATTCCACGGGAAAATAAGTGCAGAAATACAAACATTACAAAGACTCAGGAACGCTCCTTATTTTGGGCGATTTGATTTTATTGAAGAGCCAGGAACTGAGGAAGAGTCGCTTTATATAGGAATAGCCTCGTTGATGGATCAAGATGAAGAGGACTTTCTTGTGTATGATTGGCGTGCACCGATCTCGAGTCTATACTACGATTTCTCTCCAGGACCAGCCCATTATCAAACATTGGATAGCACTATATCTGGTGAAATGACATTGAAACGGCAATTCATTATAAAACAAGGTGTCATTGAGGGGATGTTTGATACTGGCATTACAATCGGTGATGAGCTACTTCAGCAAGCGTTGGGGAATAATGCGAGTACGTCTATGAAAAACATTGTAGCAACAATACAGAAAGAACAAAATAAAATTATTCGAAATGAGCGTAGTAAGCTTTTAATCGTTCAAGGGGTAGCAGGAAGCGGAAAGACGTCTGCAGCTTTACAGCGAATTGCATATTTAATGTATCGCTACCGCGAGGAGTTACATGCAGATAATATTGTATTATTTTCACCGAATCCGTTATTTAGCAGTTATATTTCCAATGTGCTTCCTGAGTTAGGCGAAACGAATGTTAGACAAATGACGTTTTTGGATTACTTAAAAAATGGAATTGGCGGCAACCTTACAATCGAATCACCGTTTGAGCAGATGGAATATGTATTAACGCAAACAGAGAGTGAACATTATCCTATTCGAATGAAGAATATGGATTATTTATCAACCATTGATTTTATGCAGTTAATTGATGCTTTTACTTCGGATCTGAATGGTAGCGGTATTCAATTTAAACCTATTAAATTTCGTGGAAGAACACTCATCGATCAGGAGCAAATCGGAGAATATTTTTATTCCTTGGATAAAGAGATAGCAATCCCAAATAAGATGGAAATGGTATCGAAATGGTTGCTGCAGGAACTAAGTAAATATCAGCAGCAGGAAATTGCTGAGGACTGGGTAATGGAGCAAATCGAATTGCTGGATAAAGAGGATTATATGCGTGCATATCAGCGAGCAGAAGAAAAGCTGCAATCGAGTACAGTTCAAGATGAAGAGAAAATATTAAGAAGATATATGGTGAAGCGTTTTTTTCAACCGCTGAAAAAACGTGTGAAGCAGTTCGCGTTTGTAAATATATTAGCCACTTATCAACAGTTGTTTACTGAATGGAATACAAAAGAGCTACCAAACAATTGGCAGGATATCCGTGCCCAAATTGCAACGGATTTATCTCAGAAGTTTCTAACGTGGGAGAATGCTACACCATATCTCTATTTTAAAGGGAGATTGCTAGGGGACAGTGCCGATCGTTCTGTCCGGCAGTTGATTATCGATGAAGCACAGGATTACTCTGCCTTTCAATTTGCCTATATTAAGCATCTTTTTCCTTATACGAGAATGACACTATTAGGAGACGTTAATCAAGCTATTTATACGCATGTTGCGAAAGAAAACCCGCTCATACCAGTGGAGCATGTAGAAAGCCATGAACGAATTACACTGACAAAAAGCTATCGTTCAACAAAACAAATTGTTGATTTTACAACGTATTTTGCACCTGGCCATGAACCAATTGAACCGTTTAATCGTGAAGGAAGTAAGCCAGAACTGATCAACCTGCAAAATGAAAATGAATGTATGACAACTGTATTGACGTGTGTGGAGGAGCAATTGAAGAAGGGGAACGAGACAATTGCATTAATATGTAAGACATTAGAGGAAAGTGAACAGATTTATCATTTATTACAAGATAAGCTACCCATCCATTTGGTAAATGAAGAAACCTATACATTTGAAAAAGGTGTGCTTGTTTTGCCAATCTATTTGGCGAAGGGAATTGAATTTGATGCTGTCATCATACCTGATGCATCAGCAGATCACTATTCATTGGAATCGGATAAATCCTTATTTTATACTGCCTGTACAAGGGCAATGCATGCTTTGACAATACTCTGTCGACAAGAGATATCTCCTTTTATCAAACTTGTTCCGAAAGAGTTGTATGATGTGAAGGAATAAAGGGAATCGCGCTGTTCGTCGCATAACGAATAGTGCGGCTATTCCTTGTTTCGATAGGATAATGGATGAAACTCTTTTCCTATTGTGCTATATTAAACAATTGAGGAACGAGGATTCAGTAATTAGAAGCCCTTAGGAAGAGGAGAGAAAGACCTTGGTCTTATATACAGTAAAAAAGGCATTGAATAACAATGTGTTGATTGCAAGTGATGACGAGGGGCAGGAAGTAGTTTTAATTGGGAAAGGTATCGGATTTAACCGGAAAAAGAATGATACAATTACGGAGGATGCGATTGAAAAGCTATTTGTATTAAGAAATGAAAGGGAACAAGCAAATTATATTAAGCTTTTGCCTCAGGTGGATGAAGCGGTATTAAAAACGATTATTGAATCAATTAATATCATTCAAGCAAGATCAAATACACCTTTACATGAAAAGGTGCATGTTGCACTCACGGACCACACCGCATTTGCAATTACGCGTTTATTAAAAGGAATGGCGATTAAAAATCCGTTTTTAAAAGAAACAAAAGCGCTTTATCCTGCAGAATATGAAATTGCCGCTGATGTTGTTGATTATATTAATCAATCGCTGCAGGTCGAACTGCCAGAAGGGGAAATTGGTTTTATTGCATTGCATATTCATAGTGCAATTACAGATAAAGCAATTGCTGATTTAAATAAATATTCTCAGCTTGTGACGAAACTGATTAATGTGATTGAAGACCAATTAGAAATACAGATTGATAGAGAAAGCATTCATTACCTACGTCTTGTAAGGCATTTGCGTTATACAATTGAACGAATAACTAACAATGAGTTTATTGAGGAACCAGAAAAAATAGCAAACCTCTTGAAAACGGAATATCCAGTATGCTATAATCTTGCATGGAAGCTAATTAAAATTATGCAACAAACACTAAATACTTCTGTTTACGATGGAGAAGTTGTTTACTTAACGATGCATCTCCAGCGGCTAAACAATAAAATAGATTAATGCTATCTTACGTGTTACTGATTCGATCAGGCATGAGTTGAGATAATCACATGAATAAATGACAAGGGTTACAAGCTCCTTGCCATTCGTTTATCGTGATCTCTACTCATGTCTTTTTTGTTCTTCAAAAGTGTTTGTTGGATAGTAAAAATTGGAGGAGGATAACAATGTTTAAAAAGGCTTTTGGTGTGTTGCAGAAAGTCGGAAAAGCGTTAATGCTGCCGGTAGCATTGCTGCCAGCCGCAGGTCTTTTGCTTGGGATAGGTAATGCAATGCAGCAGGATACCATGCTAAATTACCTTCCGTTTCTAAGCGCGGATTGGATTCAATTAGTCGCTTTAGTTATGGAAGATGCCGGAAATATTATTTTCGCGAATCTCGCACTTATCTTTGCAGTTGGTGTTGCAATCGGACTTGCTGGTGATGGAGCAGCTGCTTTGGCAGCAATTGTTGGTTACCTTGTCTTAAATCAAGTAATGGGATCGTGGTTGGCAGTTACGCCAGAAATGATTGAAAGTGACCCAGGATTTGCGGCGGTGCTAGGAATACCTACGCTGCAAACAGGAGTTTTTGGTGGTATTGTCGTCGGGTTAATCGCGGCGTTTTGTTATAATCGCTATCATGATATTGAAATGCCATCATTCCTTGGCTTCTTTGCAGGGAAGCGGTTTGTGCCAATAATGACAGCGGCAGTATCCTTTGTTGCAGGCTTAGTACTATTATTCATCTGGCCGCCTGTACAAGAGGCAATGAACAGCGCATCTTACTGGTTAATTGAAGAAGGTACGTATTTAGCGGTATTTTTCTTTGGTTTTATTAAACGTTTATTAATTCCATTTGGATTGCATCATATTTTCCATGCACCATTCTGGTATGAGTTTGGTGCATATACAACAGCTGCAGGAGAAATTGTCCGTGGTGATATGACGATTTTCTTTGCGCAGTTAAGAGATGGTGTGGAAATTACTGCTGGTAATTTCATGGCTGGTGAATTCCCGATTATGATGTTCGGTCTGCCGGCAGCAGCGCTTGCAATGTACCACGCTGCACGTCCAGAAAGGAAAAAGTTAGTGGCAGGTCTTCTTGCATCTGGTGCATTAACATCGTTCTTAACCGGTATTACCGAACCACTTGAGTTCTCGTTCATGTTTGTATCACCACTGTTATTCGTACTGCATGCATTCTTAGATGGGTTATCATTTGTACTCATGACATTTTTAGGTGTTAATATCGGTTATACGTTCTCAGGTGGAGCCATTGACTTTGCGTTATTTGGTATTTTACCTGGACAAGAGCCATGGTGGCTCGCGATATTAGCTGGTCTTGTGTTTGCGGTTATTTATTACGTCTTATTCCGTTTCTTCATTAAAAAATTCAATCTAATGACTCCAGGTCGTGAAAAGATTGAGGAGCAGGACGAAAGTGAAGCAGCAGATGCTGGTGAACTTGCTTATAATGTATTGGAAGCGATGGGCGGACAAGAAAACATTACGCATTTAGATGCATGTATTACGCGTTTGCGTGTCTCTGTAGGCAGTGTAGCGAATGTTGATAAAGGTAAACTGAAAAAGTTGGGAGCTGCTGGTGTACTTGAAGTAGGTGATAATATTCAAGCAATATTTGGACCGCGATCTGATATCATTAAAAGTCAAATGCAGGATATAATATCAGGAAAAACACCACGTCCTGTAAAAGTCGAAGAAAATAAAGCTAGTGAGGCAGCTGTAAAAACTGACTTCGATGAAACAATTGTCTCACCAATGAAAGGCGAAATCATTTCCATCACAGAAGTACCGGATGAAGTCTTTTCTGGAAAAATGATGGGTGATGGTTTTGCGATTGTTCCAGAAGAAGGTACTGTTGTTTCACCAGTAAACGGTAAAATCATGACTGTATTTCCTACGAAGCATGCAATCGGCATTCTATCCGATGGTGGAAAAGAAATTCTGATTCATGTAGGTCTTGATACGGTCAATCTACAAGGTGAAGGGTTTGAAACGCTCGTTGGTGAAGGAGATATTGTCGAAGCTGGACAAGCTATATTAAAAGCAGACCTTGACGTTATTGGCAGAAAGGCAAAATCCATTGTAACACCGATTGTATTTACAAGTGTTCCTGATGGACAAGCGATAGCAGTTCCGGAAAAAGCAAATGTAAAAGCTGGAGATACGATTGCTTAATATGAAATATAACCCCCTTGCTACTACGTTAAAATGTAGCTAGGGGGTTTTTGCATGATGAAGCGATTGCTATGCCATTAGGATCTAATTCAATGAGTTTGAAAAGTAAGTGCAATTGAAAGCCCGAAAAGCAGTAAATCTAAGTTTATTGGTCACTCATAGATGTGATGAAAGCCCGAAAAGCAGTAAATCTCAGTTTATTGGTCACTCATAGATGTGATGAAAGCCCAAAAAGCAGTAAATCTAAGTTTATTGGTCACTCATAGGTGTGATGAAAGCCCAAAAAGCAGTAAATCTAAGTTTATTGGTCACTCATAGGTGTGATGAAAGCCCGAAAAGCAGTAAATCTCAGAATATTGGTCACTCATCGGAAGAATGAACACCTCAACAGCAGAAAACCCCAGCAGTTTAGTCACTTAATAAAAATCACAGCATCTTATTAATCACAATAGTCAAGATAAATACAATTCCAATGCCGCTTTTTCCGATGGTGTGCAGGGAAAGTGCAGCTAAGACGAATATAGTAAACTGAAGTATAAGCTTTATTGAAAAAGGAAGTTTAATTGCTGCTTTTGGGGAAAGGTTCAATCCCAGAACGTTGCGATGACGGAGGGAATTCCGATACCAAATAAAATTAAAAAATAGGGGCTTCATAAGTTGGAAGCCCAAAATGGAAAAGACAACAAGCGCAAATAATTCCAATAAAAATAGAATACCTTATAAAACATATGGCATGATGGTCATTGACGCAACTCCTCATATATGAAATTTTTAAGGAGGCAACGATCAACTATTTAACCTTAGCTTTCTTTCCGTTTTGCTCACGTAAGTTTTCAGTTGATCGGCAGGATATAAAACGGAATCACCATGACATACTTCTAACCGTTCTGGCTGTAATTGCTCTAGAATTGTGCTGCTTTTTACGGCTTCATGCATATCACCTGTAAAAAGAGCCATTGGTTGTTGAATCATTCCACGCTTTGATGTAAAAAGATCCCCAGCCAATAATACATTATCTGTTTCGTGATAATAGACGACCCAATGCGAGATGCTCGTCTTTTATTGAGGTTCCCATCATATACATAAAACGGGGGTGAGGCGTTGGCAAAGCAGATTTTTTCGATTCTTTTAGTTGCTGCAACGTATATTGGCACGATTGTTGGAGCGGGGTTTGCAACGGGGAAGGAAATTGTTACATTTTTTAGTGTGCACGGTACATTTGGAGCAATCGGGATTGTTATCACGGGCTTTTTATTTATCTTTGTCGGCACGAAAATTATGATTATATCTGCTCGCATTGGGGCTTACTCGTATCAGGATTTAAATGTATATTTATTTGGTTCAAAAGGCGGCAAGTTCGTTAATATATTTATGTTTATTGTTGTCATTTGCGTCACCTCGGTTATGCTTTCGGGAGCTGGAGCGGTTTTCCACGAACAGCTTGGTCTTTCTTTCCAATTCGGAATTATAATAACGATTATTCTTTGTTATATTGTCGTGTTAAAAGGAATGAGGGGTATTTTTGCAATTAATTCCTATATTGTTCCACTAATGATTTTATTTAGTCTGTTCGTATTTATCTCTATTTTTAGTGGGAAAACAGATGGTCTGGTTGGACAAGTGATGGCAATCCTCCATTCAGAAAGCTGGGAGTGGATTATTTCACCACTAACTTATTCTTCGTTTAATTTAATGACAGCACTTGTCGTGCTTGTGCCTTTAGGGAATGAGATTCGAGATGAGCGTATTTTAAAATGGGGCGGATTTTTAGGTGGATTCGGTCTATTTCTCATATTAATCATGAGTCATTTTTCATTGTCTGCTTTTCCAGCGACATTCTCATATGATATTCCGATGGCGGAAATCGTTAAGTTATTTGGGACTGTGCTTCATGTCTTTTTTCTGCTCATTATTTTTGGGGAGATATTTAATACCGTTGTTGGGAATGTCTTCGGAATCACGCGGCAATTAAAGGCAGCATTTGGTCTGCGTTATCAGCATGCGGTCTTACTTATTCTGTTTGTTATTTTTGTTATTAGCCAAGCGGGTTATGGGAAATTACTGACCGTTCTCTATCCGTTATTTGGCTATCTGGGATTGTTTATGCTCTTTTTATTGATTGTTAAGCGGATGCCGGAGAAGTGAAATCCTTAATTAATTGATGCGAGCAGGGATGAAGTCCAGGAGGCGAGTCCCTGCTTTATTTCTAGATGATTTCACAAAAATAATTCCATATCATAGATGGGGAGGGGACGTATTAGCATTCATTCCATAGATTGCTGTAACCTTTGGAGTTTCTCTAACAAATCGTTATACGTTTCCTTACCTAATTCATGTTCCGCCTTTTCTTGCAATTCTAACCAAATGGGAGTTGCTTCTTCTATTTTGCTAAGTCCCATTTCGGTTATCGAAACGAATTTAGTTCTTGAATCATTTTTATCTCTTGTAATGTTTACATATCCATCTTTCTTTAATATGTTCACATTACGAGTAATGGTAGATTGGTCAAGCAACATGATGTCTCCCAGCTTGCTAATGGAAATTTCTCGATGGCGAGCGATGTTTACTAGCATATAGTATTGCGTGACTTTTAAACCAGTCGATGCCATTTGCTTTTCATAAACTTGTGTAACGATTCGCGCTGCCTTTCTAATATTGGCACAAGCGCAGGTCTGAATAATAAAATCCAACTCATTGTCTAGATTTTTCATAAAGTAGATCTCCTTTCAATCTGTAAATTTAAAATAGGTATCAATAATTAACTGAAAATTAATTCTTGACAGATAATACAATTATTAATACCATTATATATGTATATACATTAATTTCAATGGTAATCGAACTTTAATTTTTTATTAATATATGTATATACATATATTGAATTCTTAGAAGGAGAATGTTTATGACATTACAAGAACAAATAATAGGAGTATGGTCACTTATTTCCTATCAGTCCAAAGATAAGGAGGGGAATATCATATACCCACTGGGAAAAGATGCGACAGGATTTCTTATGTATCATCCAGAAGGTTACATGTCGGCGCAGCTGATGCGACAAAGACGCCCGGCATATGTATCAGGTGATTCACATAAAGGAACGAAGGATGAAATGGCTGAGGCTGCGTTAGGGTACATGTCCTATGCAGGGAAATATGAGGTGATCGAAGAAACAAATACGTTAACCCATCATATGGAAGTAAGTATGAATCCGACTTGGCTCGGACAACAGCAGCCGCGTATTGCTTCAATTGAAGGAGATATTCTTAGAATTCGCAACGGTTTAAATCCAAACCAAAAGCTTATTTGGAAGCGTATTCCATAGTGTTTTATTCCGAACATAGCAAAGAAGACATTTAAAAGGGGTTGATAATGGCAAAAGGGTGAAGCTATATCGAGCCTATTAGAGGTGTAGATAAACAATTCAATTCATAGGGTTATGCTGGAAAAATTAATATAAGGCTATTATTCAAAAATATACACCTATAAGGAGGGGATTAGTTTGGCTAAACAAACACTTTTTCTGGAGGATTTAAAAGTAGGTGATGTGTTTATCAGTGAAACGTATGAATTAAGTACAGATAAAATAAAAGCATTTGCGCACGAGTTTGATCCACAAGTTTTCCATTGTGATGAAATTCTGGCAAAAGATACTTTTTTTAAGGGTTTAGCTGCGAGTGGTTGGCACACTGCTTCGATTACGATGAGTTTATTGACAAAAAGCCTGCCTTTTGCGCATGGAGTTATTGGAGCAGGAGGAGAAATCAAATGGCCACGTCCTACTCGCTCAACTGATGTTCTACATGTGAAAAGCACCATTAAAGAAATCAAACCTTCTAAAACGAAACCGAACCAAGCTCTTTTATTTGTGGAATGTGAAACGATAAATCAACATAATGAGGTTTGTCAACATTTAGTTGCTAAACTTTTAAGTTTTCGTAGGGGAAGATGAAAGTGCACATAATGCGCTGATTATGTGCACTTTTATGTTGAAGTGAGTAAAACCTTATCTCCCGCTCAACTGCATAATCGTCATATCATCCATCGGTGGGTTATGGAGTCCTGCACGCACGTCACGGTAATAACGCTGTAATGGATTTTGTTTCGATAAGCTGCGTGCACCGACAACTCGCATTGCCAAATCAACAATATGAATCGCCTTATTTACGACAGATAATTTAACTGCACCAAGCTCAGGTCCCATCGTTTGTCGGATTGTATCTCCATTTTCATCCCATTTTCTTGCAACAGAATAAAGGAAATGCTCCGATTCTAATACTGCAAGCTCCATTTCGCCTAATTTTTGCTTAATATTTGGTAAATCAGCGATTGTTCCTGTAATACTATTAGGCGAGTAAGTTGTTGCAAACTGAACTGCATAAGCTTGTGCGGCCCGTGCTATTCCAAGATAGCATGCAGGAATATGTAATAGCCATCCAGCGGGCTTTTTTCGACCTGGTTTGATTCGTTCCACAAGGTCATCAGCATCTACATGAACGTTTTCTAAGACTAAGTCATGGCTTCCACTTCCGCGCATTGCGATTGAGTCCCATGTTTCATCAACACGCACACCTTGTTTATCACGTTTTATCAAGAAATTCCCAACTTGATCTTCACTATCAATGGAAGCACTGACTATAAAATAATCAAGAATGGGTGAGAGTGTCGTGAAGGTTTTTCTTCCATTTACAATCCAGCCACCTGTTGTTTTCGTTGCGAAGGTTTCCGGTTTGCCACCGCGCGTTGGGCTTCCGGTTGCCGGCTCAGAAGCGGCGTTATTTAATAATGCGCCATGTTTAACGACATCTCTGGCAACAGTTGCGTAGCGTCCTTCAGGCCAACGTTCATTTTCACCGAGATGCTTGACAATGCCCATATGCCAGCCGATTGAAAGTGCTGTTGAGCCGTCAGCCTGGGCAATGACTTCTTGATGCTGCAGCATTTCAGTTAGCGATATTTCCATTCCGCCAAATTGCTTTGGAACTGTTAAAGCAGGATAATCAACTGCTTTTAAGTCTTCAAAATTTTCATGAGGAAATGTCCCGTTTTCATCATGCACCTGGGCGCGAACTTTGAAAGGTTCAACTGTTTTTTTTAACAGTTCTATTCGTTCTGACATAGTATTTAATGTTGTAAGCTTCATTTGTGATCCTCCTGTACATAAAAGAATTGGTTTCTAAATCTTATAAAACAGATTGGATTAATATATCTATTATTTCATTCCTTCTTAAAAAAGTAAATTGAAGTTGTTAGTTAAGAAAATATCAATTTTGGAGTATACTCTTAGTATCCCCTAAAAATGTCGTAATGAAAGCTGACAGGTAATAGGGAAGCAGCATGTGTCTAACGGAGGTGATTGGGTTGGATCCTTTAGAGGTTATGTTAAATCTGAAGCAGGTAATACCATATTACCAACCGGTTATCAGTGCGGATACGCAATTGATTGTTGGTTATGAAGTACTTCCATTATTTAAAGAAGAAAACGGCAATCTAAAGCAGTTGGACTGGTTTTTTGATGACGGTTCAATCCCTGGAGATTTCCACTTTGAACTGAATAATGATGTTCAACAAAAGGCATTGCATACGTTTATGGAAAGTGATCAGTCAATGAATCTGACATTTTATTATAATGCTAGACTATTAATGAAAGATGATGGAGAATCATTGCTAACTCTTTTACAATCTAGTGCCCAAAAAGGACTGGATTTGCATAAAATTATCATAGAAATAAAGGAGGCTTCAATCACGGAGCAAAGCAATGATTTAAGAAAGCTCATCAAATATATGAAGACGCTTGGTATTCGGATTGCCATTGATGTTGAACAACGAAATGCTAGTTTAGAACGTTTAGTTCAATTAGAACCAAACATTGTAAAAGTAGATGCTGGATTTTTAGATGATGACCTATTACCGCAGCTATATGGCGATGTCCATCATTCGTTATCGATGCTTTCTCGTAAAATTGGAGCAGCACTCCTGTTTAAGGGAATCACTACATATAGTCAATTAAACTACGCATGGCGTCATGGTGGGCATTATTACCAGGGAAGTTATCTAAAACAGCCACAATCTAATTTTGTCGAAGCAGATTGTTCTCAAGAAAAGATTAAAACAGACTTTCAACGGTTTGTATTATTTGAACGTAAAAAAATGAAAGCCCAGCTTGAATTAACCAATTGGATTAATGAGCAATTTAAAATGATGCTGCCAACTGTAAAATCAGATGATGCTTATGATGATATTATCCTGAAAATTGGTGAGGCATGCACGAACTTTGCTTTTCGTATCTATATTTGTAATGAGGAAGGGATTCAACTGTCATCAAATGCAGAGAAAAATGCTATAGGAGAGTGGGAACTGCATTATGAAGGTAGGAATAAAAACTGGAGCTGGCGCCCGTACTTTTTCGAAAATGTGATGCGTATGAATGTCGAGAAAAAAGGGCTCTTATCTGACTTATACACAGATATTGAAAGAGATGAACGCATTAGAACCTATTCGTTCCCGATTTCAGAAACGTTGTATGTATTTTTAGATATTCCATATGCTTATTTGTATGAACAAGAAGGTTTGCTATAATTAACTGTTTGAAAGTCCAAGAATGAACCATTGTTTGTATACTATGTAAAAAATCCATTTTGCAACAGCTTAGTCAAAGTCAAAATGGATTTTTTTTAATTGGTATATTGGCCGTTTATCCTTATGGTAAAATAGAATTTCTATTTAGACTTAGATAAGATTAATAAATTTCAAGAAAATAAAAAAGCTGATAAAAAATCAGCCTAAGGTAGTATCATATGGGATGATCTTGCATTTTTTAGTGTTGCGTGATCTTTCCTCGGATTTCTCCATTCGGGTATGATTTTGAATGGATGTTGACGTATGCTTTTCCAGCATTCATTAGATCAACTAAGTCTGAGATTGATTTATCTTTGAGTGGTCCAGTAAGATCAGCGGATGTTAGGAACCCCTCTAAAATAGTTTCTTGTTCTTCAAGACTGGCAGCTTCACTGGATAAAAAAGCGACGACAGGTCCATTAATATTTCTGCGTCCGACATGAATATGTGCTTGCGTCATATTGTTAATATTATTGGCAGCAAGTCGATAGCGGATTTCATTCCCATTTCTACTCACATGAAAGAGTGTTGTACCATCAGCATATGTCCGAACTGGTGGTGACTCTTGTGAGCCTGTTAATTCTGCAATATAAAAATAGTCATTATACATCAAAATTACCCTCCATTTATAGTTATCAATAAGCTCCATCCGGATTTGTGAAACGAAGGCATTTACTAAAGGAAGCTCGCGATCCAAAGTATGAGAATTCTTAAAAGCAGGAACTTATTAAAATCCCTTCAACGAATGCCACGTTTTCTAATGTATTCTATTACCAAGAAGCAATTTTGCTTGTACGACTATCCCTATGTAAACGGTTTAGTATAATTTTGGCTAACACCTATAAGGAATAGGTGCGTTTTAAAAAGAGGAATAAAGGGAATATATGGTTCATGGCGTACCTAAAATAAATTTTAATGGGTATGGCATAATAGAGATGAAACTACATAAAAAGGAGCGAAAACATGGCGAATATTATTTTTACCTCACCTAGTAAGTATATTCAAGGGAAGAATGCATTAAAAGATATTGGACAGCATGTTAAGTCAATTGGCAAAAAGCCTTTAATCCTTTCAGATGAAACCGTTTGGAAAATAACAGGCTCCACAATAGAGGAGAGCTTGAAAGCAGATGATTTAGATTTTCATTACGTAGAATTTAATGGAGAAGCTTCATTAAATGAAGTAGAAAGAATTGTAAAAGATGGGAAGAACGAAGCAGTTGATAGCGTCATCGGAGTTGGCGGAGGAAAAACACTTGATACAGCGAAAGCAGTTGCTGATGGTCTGGCAGTGAGTGTTGTGATTGTTCCTACAACAGCATCAACTGATGCACCAACCAGTGCTTTATCTGTTATTTATAGTGATGAAGGTGTGTTCGAGTCCTATAAATTTTATGATAAAAATCCGGAGTTGGTACTCGTAGATACGAAAGTGGTTGCAGGTGCTCCACCACGACTATTTGCTTCTGGAATTGCGGATGCAATGGCAACATGGGTAGAGGCAAGAGCAACAATTAAAAGCAATGGAGATGCAATGGCAGGCGGCAAGACTAGTATTGCCGCACGAGCAATTGCTGAAGCCTGTGAAAAAACATTATTCGCTTATGGACAAGCAGCTTATAAAGCAGTGCAAAAGGGCCTGGTCACGAAGCATGTGGAAGCCGTTGTTGAAGCGAACACATTGCTATCCGGTCTTGGTTTTGAAAGTGGTGGACTAGCAGCTGCACACGCAATTCATAATGGTTTTACCGTACTCGAGGGTGATATTCACCATTTGACACATGGTGAGAAGGTAGCGTATGGAACATTAACGCAGCTCGTGTTAGAATTGCATTCACAAGATGAAATACTTAAATATATTGAATTTTATCGAGCGCTTGGATTACCTACAACATTAAAGGAAATGCATTTAGAAGAAGTATCCTACGAAGATTTGCGAAGAGTTGGAGAAGCAGCTACACAGGAGGGAGAAACAATGGGAAATCTTTCCCAGGATGTTACTCCAGATGATGTTGCTACGGCAATTCTCGCGGTGGATCAATTGAGTAAAACTAAATGAAATAAGAGAGTAAGGCGGTTACCAGCCTTACTCTCTATTACTTTCCTGAGGTTTTGAATCTGTTTCACGTTGTGGCTCGATATCCTGGTTTGGATCATTGT
Source organism: Oceanobacillus sp. FSL K6-0127 (assembly GCF_037983385.1). Lineage (NCBI taxonomy): Bacteria > Bacillati > Bacillota > Bacilli > Caryophanales > Bacillaceae > Oceanobacillus > Oceanobacillus sp. FSL K6-0127. The sequence continues at coordinate 2,244,326 of NZ_CP150287.1, forward strand.
TTTTTTGCTTTTGCTCTAGCGAGTCATCGCTTTGTTTTTCTTTGTCTTGATTGGACATGTTATCACCTCGCTGACAAACTAGGATGTATTTCTATATAGTCCTGTAACCGTTGTAGCTCCATTTCAAACATGATTCGACCGAAACAAATTAAATTAGAATGCCGGAGTTTTTTAAGTCCTTACAAGCAGCTTCAATTTTAACGATTGAATCGGATTCAAGAGTATGCAGGTGAATTCCATTGGTTAGTGCAGATAAGTATGAAGCATCCGTGGACTGGATCTTTTTGATAAACTCGTCAGCTTCCTTTCGGTTGCTGACCCGAATCGAAGCGGTTATGTCACCATATACAGGATGTTCTACAATAACGTCTTTGATCGTTACCCCATGGTCAACAATCAAGTATAGCTCTTCTTGTGTTTGGCTAGCATCATGCTTACAGGCAATTACTTGTTGCTTTTGATTATTTGTATGCTCGTTAAGATAGAGATACCCTTGGCTTGTTGCGATAATCGGTTCGTTTTTCGCCTTTAATATCGACACATCCTGAACAATCACCTGTCTGGATACGTTGGTAAGTTTGGCGAAATCACTGCCACTTATTGGTTGATCCGATTGCTTTAGTTTTTGTATGATGAGCTGCTGTCTTTTTGCTGAAGGCATTTTTTCGTGCTGCATTTTATTGCCCTCCTTAAACATTTCTGTGACATTTAGTCCAATTACGTGTGATTTTGTAAGTAGTACTTGATAATATATTAATTCTATGTAAATATAGATGTCAAGACAGATGACTATTTATCTAGTAGCTGAACCTAGATTTGTCTCTAGAGGATTGCTAGTCTTTCTAGAAGTAAGCGTATTCTAATGTCTTTAATGTGAAAACAATCACAATCAGACTGACAACAAGTGAAGGAGTAACGATTATGAATCCAATCAAACTACGAAAAGCACTCGAAACATTTTTAATCGAAGATATTGGTGATCAAGATTTGACGAGCGATTCTATTTTCCCAAGGGAACAATTGGGAACAGGCTTGTTTATCGTGAAAGAAGCGGGAGTTCTTTCTGGACTCTCTATTATTAAGGAAACCTATCATTTACTGGATTCTGAAGTGGAGGTGGAGCTGCATTTTAATGATGGTGATAAAATTGAAAAACAAACGGTGATTGCAAAAGTTTATGGATCTGTCCGTTCCATACTTTCTGGAGAGCGTGTAATCTTAAATCTTTTGCAGCGTATGAGTGGAATTGCGACGATGACGAACCACTGTGCAGAAGCCTTAAACGATCCATCGATCAGTATTTGTGACACAAGAAAAACAATGCCAGGTCTAAGAATGTTTGATAAATATGCAGTTACTTCTGGCGGAGGGAAGAATCATCGAAATGGATTATATGACGGTGTGATGATTAAAGATAATCATATTTCCTATTGTGGATCAATTACACAAGCGGTTGAAAAAGCACGTGCTGCACTTGGTCATATGATAAAGATTGAAGTGGAAACAGAGAATAAAAGCGAGGTATTGGAAGCCGTAGATGCAGAAGCAGATGTTATCATGTTCGATAATCGCAGTCCAGAGGAAGTAAAAGAATTTGTCGATCTTGTACCCGCTTCTATCGTAACCGAAGCATCTGGTGGAATTACGCTTGCTAATCTAGCAACGTATGCAAATACTGGGGTGCAATACATATCATTAGGTGCATTAACACATTCTGTTCAAGCATTGGATATTAGCTTGCAGGTGAATGAAGGAAGTAAAAAATAAAGCCAGCAACAGGAGGCCGTTTGATGAACAAAACCATCGTTATTGCAATTATTTTTGGGTTTGTTTTCCTAACTGCATGTGAAAAAGATAACGAACAAGAAGCAAAAGGGGCGGTTCAATCGGAAGCGACTTTTCACACAACGATTGTTGGTGGAAGGGTTGGTGGTGCTTGGTCTGTTTTTGCTGAAGGAATCGCAGAATCAATTCGCAGGGAACATGAAGGAGCTATTATTACGGTGGAACCAGGTGGAATCGTGGAAAACCCACTAACTGTCGCTACGGGAACTGTTCCGTATGGGTTATCCTATGCGATGACTTCCTACGCAGCATATAGTGGTGATGAGCCATATGATCAGCCCTATGAAGATATTCGATCTGTAAGTGTTGTGATCCCGGCAAATTACTATCAATTTATAGTTGCTGCGGACGTTTACTATGATTCCTTTGAAGAGATGATTAAGCAAAAAGCTCCAATTCGATTGGCAGTCGATCAAAAGGGAGCAGCGGGTGAAATTATTACCCGCAACATTTTAGAAGCATATGGAATCTCCTATGGTGACATTATTTCTTGGGGAGGATCGATTGATTATTTATCTGGATCGAAAACATTTGAAATGATGGCCGATAATCGGATTGACGCTAGTGGAGATGCGGTGTCAGCGCCTTCAAGCGATATTATCGAAGCGTCAACATTGATGCGTCTGAAAATGCTTGAATTAAATGGAAAGGTGATCGAGCGTGTATCTGAAAAGCTTGGAATGGATGCAGGAACGATTAATGCTACTGCATATCCCTTTTTAGAGGAAGACGTAGCGACCGTTAGCACCCCGGCAATACTTATTGCGCATAAAGATGTTCCGGAAGAAGATGTCTATCAGATGACAAAGGCGATCTATGAAAACTTTGACTATCTTAGAACGGTACACAAGGAATTTAATAGTCTATCAGAAGATAACATGATGAAAGTTGGTAATGTGCCACTGCATCCAGGTGCGGAAAAATTTTTCCGAGAGAAAGGAATGCTTCCATAATATTATTTTGTGTTCTATTGAGGGCGCGCCAGATTGCTTGCTTTAGAAAAGATTACTAGGTTTTGCTTTTTCTCGAAAGGAGTCATTGCGTTGTGAACAGGAAAGCAGTATTAACCAGATGGCTGGTGGAAGGATACAAGCGTAATCTATCCAGCCTCCCAATGAAGCTTTTTATATTTTTTGCATTTGGATTGTCTGTTTACCAAATTTGGTCTGTAATTTTTGGGAATCTTGATCCACTTAATCAAATGGCAATCCATTTAGCATTTATTCTTGCACTTACATTTTTACTTTATGGCTATTCAAAAAAGGAAGCAGTTCGAAGTCATAAGCCTAGCTTGATTGACTATTCCTTTGTTGTGTTGGCAATCAGTGCGGGTATCTATTTCACGTTCCATGCTGAGCGGATTGCAGTTCGAATACCAATTATGAATCCATTAACAGGTTGGGATCTCTTTTTCGGACTTGTGTTTATTGTTTTAACGATTGAGGCAACACGACGTACGATTGGTTTTCCAATTATTGTTCTTGTGTTTATTGGGTTTGCTTATACATTGTGGGGCCATCATTTCGATGGGCTATTTGGTCATCGGGAAATGTCTGCGGTTGAGTTTATTGAAAAGCTCACCTACGGCTTTAATGGACTTTGGGGATCGCCAATTTCTGTAGCGGCTTCATTTGTGTTTATGTTTATGTTGTTTGGTGCGTTCTTGCAAAAATCAGGTGCCGGGGAGTTTTTCTTTCGGATTTCAACAGCTATTGCAGGAAGAACGCGAGGAGGATCTGCAAAGGTAGCAGTTCTTGCTAGTGCATTTTTCGGCTCTATCTCTGGCAGCCCAACAGCAAATGTTGTGACTACGGGTAACTTTACGATTCCGGTTAGTAAAAAATCAGGCTATACACCAGCGGTTGCAGCAGCAGTGGAGGCTGCTGCCTCTACAGGGGGAAGCATTTTGCCTCCGATTATGGGATCATCGGCGTTTTTAATGGCCGCAGTGACACAAATGTCATATGGGTCCATTGTAATTGCAGCATTGATTCCTGGCGTTCTATATTATGTTTCTTTATTTGTGATGGTTCATTTTGAGGCCATGCGCCTTGATTTACCAAGACCTGCCAAGGAAGATATTCCGAAAGTCAGCGAAGTGCTTAAAGAAGGCTGGTTTTATTTTATTCCATTAATTGTACTAGTTGTTCTCTTAGTGCAAGGTTACAGTGCTTCACGTACAGGATTCTATGGCCTCCTTGCAGTAATCATTGTTAGCTGGTTTCGCAAAGAGACACGAATGGGCGTGCGAAAGACTTATGAGGCATTAGTGGATGGCGCAAGGTCCTCAATTCCTGTAACAACAGCCTGTGCCGCCGCAGGTCTTATTATTGCTGGTATTATGACAACTGGTCTTGGTGGAAAGGTAACGAGTATTGTGCTTGGATTAACAGAAGGGATGTTGTTTCCGACATTAATTCTTGTGATGCTGATTTGTATCGTATTAGGGATGGGAATGCCGGTTGCTGCTGCATACATCCTAACAGCGATGCTTGCAGGTCCAGCCTTAATCGAATTAGGGGTGTCAGTGATAGCTGCACATCTCTTCATTGTGTACTTTTCAATTTTTTCAGCAATTACCCCACCTGTTGCTGTTGCCGCATATGCCGCAGCGGGAATTGCCGAGGCAAACCCGAACCGCGTAGGACTAGAGGCTGTCAAACTAGGTATTGTCGGTTTTGTTGTCCCATTCATGTTTGTCTTAGAACCCGCCCTCTTAATGGACGGAAGTTTTGTAGAAGTATTACTGGCACTCTTGACTGCTGTTATTGGTGTCACGGCTCTAGCAGGAGGGGTGATTGGCTGGTTAAAAACACGGACGAATGTTTTGGAGCGGATTCTATTAGTTGTGAGCGGTGCGCTATCTATGTATGCTAATCTATGGACGAGCACACTTGGTATCGTAATTATTATTTTAGTCTATGTTTCACAGAATAAAAGAAAAGAAGAAATGCCTGTTAGAGCTACTGAACTTCGATCTTAGTCAGCTTTATCGAATGAGGTGTTATCAAGGTAATATTGTAGCTTGATAATGCCTCGTTTTGTATGTTATGAAGTAGGAGAACGAGAGCTGCCAAGACTTCAGGTAGTTCAAGAACACTGAATCAACCTACGCGCAAGCCTTTACTTCTAACCCCCTATCATATAAAATTTATAGTAAAATAAAAATATAGAATTGAATTTATTTTTACATATTTTAAAAAATGTGCATTTAACAATACAGCATGAGGATTTAGCTCTCGAATAATGATCCTCTACCTTAAAAAAACGAGGGTGAGCCGATGAACATTACCTATCTACTATTTTTTCTCTGTATTGTCGTTAGTACCTTAATTATTACCTATTGGGCGGCAAGGCAAAGTAAAACAACCAACCAGTTCTATATTGCTGCTGGTAGTTTAACAGGTACACAAAATGGGATGGCAATTGCAGGGGATTATATAAGTGCAGCTTCCTTTCTAGGAATTGTTGGTACCATTGCGATTAATGGCTTTGATGGTTTCTTGTATGCGATTGGATTTTTAGTTTCATATTTAATTGTATTGTTCTTTATTGCTGAGCCAGTACACCGCTTGGGCAAATATTCACTAGGAGATGTGATTTGCGCACGCTTTCCGAGTTATAAAATGCGTGGAGTGATGGCTGTTGGTGCATTAATCATTTCGGTTCTCTATATGATTCCTCAATTAGTTGCTGCAGGATTGTTGATTCGTTTATTGTTAAATATTAATTATTCAACTTCTGTGTTAATTATAGGATTATTAATGACTATTTATGTTGTTTTTGGTGGAATGTTTGCTACATCATGGGTCCAAATCATTAAAACAGTATTACTTTTATCTGGTACATTTCTACTCGCACTCATTGTTTTTTCTCGGTTTAATTGGAGTATTTCAGCCCTCTTAGAACAAGTTGCACTCGGTTCTCCATTAGGTGATCAATTTTCGTTACCAGGTCATTTATTTAATAACCCGATTGAAACAATTTCGCTTCATCTTGCCTTAATTCTTGGTACTGCCGGCTTGCCACATATTTTAATTCGATTATTTACCGTCCGTAATACGGTAGAAGTGCGCAAATCTCTCTTAACTGCGAGCTGGATTATTGGTGTATTTTATTTGATTGCGCTTGTTTTAGGGCTGGGTGCGGTTGCACTAGTTGGGTTTGAGGAATTGGTTTTGCTTGATCCATCCGGAAATTTAGCTGCACCATTATTAGCGGAGAACTTGGGTGGCGACTTTCTAATGGCATTTATCGCTGCGATTGCCTTTACAACAATTGTAGCGGTTGTAGCTGGTTTAGTCATTTCGGCTACGACTGCTTTCTCGCATGATATTTATTTTCATATCCTTAAAAAAGGTAATACAACAGAGAAGAAACGCTTACGTGCTGCGCGCTGGACCGCTTTTTTTATTGGCCTTCTATCAACGTTATGTGCACTTGGGTTAAGGAATATGAATGTAACGTTTCTTGTTTCGCTAACATTTATTGTTGCAGCATCTAGTAATCTGCCAGTACTATTATTAACCATCTATTGGAAACGGTTTAATCAAACTGGAGCAATTACTGGAATGGTCTGTGGCTTAACAGCATCTTTATTGCTGCTATTAGTCGGACCACACGTGATGAATTTAGATGGAGGTTGGATTGCAAGAGATGCCTTCATACCACTCTATAACCCAGGAATAATTGCAATACCAATTGGATTTTTAGGGGCGTATTTTGGAGCGAAAATATCTCGTAAAGGACAAGAAGATACGGTTCCATTCCATGCTTTCTATCTAAAATCACAAACAGGGATTGATGCAAGGAGAGATCGTCCGTGATGTATTTGACAATCGTTTTATTCGAACGTTTAGGTTTATTATTGATTATTGCCTTTGTCCTTACAAGAAGCCCTGGATTTAGGTCACTGCTTTATCGTGAATTTAGTTTTAAAATGGCAGTTATTCATGCGTGTGTGTTTGGTTTGTTTGGAATTGCAGGGACACTAACCGGAGTCGTTATCGGGAGTGACTTTACGGTAGTCCAAGCATTTGTTTGGGATGTAAGGGATAATCAAATGGTTGTTAGTTCTAGTTTAGTTGCTATTGTAATTGCGGGGTTATTAGGAGGACCAATCGTTGGTCTTGGAGCTGGGATTATTACTGGTACGCATTTGTTTTTTTTAGGGGGGATAGGATTTTTAGCGAATAGCCTCGTGAATCCCTTAACAGGAATAATGGCAGGATTTACGGCGCGATTTTTTTCACAAGAACGAGTTATCTCACCAATAAAAGCACTATTTATTGGGATTTTCCCACCCATTTTACTTATGCATTTATTACTTATTTTTGATTCGCAGGATAGGGAAATGATTGCCATGATTAATACGATCGGATTACCAGTTGTATTATCGAATAGTATTGCCATTGCAATTTTTACAGCAATGATTGCCATTGTAATGCGAGAGCAGGAAAATGAAGCAGCATTTGCAACAAAGCAAGCATTGACGATAGCAGAAGAAGCACTACCTTTTTTAAAGGAAGATTCCTTTCAAAAAAAAGCTGAAGGGATTGCGGGTCTTCTCTATGCCCGTTTAAAATTAGCAGCGGTTACGGTTACAAATGAAAAAGAAGTAATGGCACATAAAGGGATAGGGAGTGACCATCACAAGAAAGGTAACCAGTTAACGACAAAACTATCACACCGGGCAGTGGAAACCCAGGGGATGCTTGTTGCTTATTCACAGTCGGAAATTCAATGTTCCAATAAAAATTGCCCATTAGAAGCTGTCATTATTATTCCAATATTAGAAGCAAGTAAAACAATTGGACTGATAAAATTATACTTTCTTAAAGCACAGCATATTCGTCCGGTTGAGCTCATGCTAGCAGAGGGTCTCGGACAATTGATCGAAAATCAATTAAAAACAATCAAAGCGGAAAGGATTGAATTACATACGCGCGATGCAGAGCTGAGTAGTTTACAAGCGCAAATCAATCCGCATTTTTTATTTAATACCCTGCATATGATTGCAGCATTATTTCGTAAAGACCCTGAAAAAGCAAGACATATCACCGTTCAATTAGCGCACTTTATGCGGTTCAATTTGAAGCTTGTCTCCACACATCTCGTGTCACTTACAAAGGAAGCGGAACATGTCAAAGCATATATTGCGATTATTCAAGCCCGATTTACGAGTCGCTTGCAAATTAAATTTACACAGCCAGAAGGAATTTCCCATCTGCTTATTCCACCGTCATCAATCCAGCCACTTGTTGAAAATAGTGTCGGGCATGGACTGGAGCACGTTACAGAAGGAGGAAGAATTGAGGTAACGATGGAACGAAAAGGTGATCGAATGAAAATAAGTGTTCGAGATAACGGGCGAGGGTTTTCTGAAGAAATTCTATCTCAGGTTGGAAATGTTGTGCTGACGGAAAACCAGCATGGCGGGACCGGTTTATATAATGTGAATCAGCGCTTAATAAATCTGCTTGGTGAGGAAGCACGCTTACATGTTCGGAATTTACCTGTGAGTGGTAGTGAGGTTTATTTTACGATCCCATATAAAGAAAGGTAGGTTTTATATGAAAATTCACACGATAATTGCGGAGGATGAACAACTGGCACGTGAAGAATTAATCTATTTATTAGAAAAAGAACAAGATGTAAAGCTGTTGCCAAGTGCGGAAACTGGGGAACAATTAGTAGAGCTATACCTTGAACATGAACCAGATGTTATCTTTCTTGATGTCCATATGCCAGGTATGCGTGGTGTAGAAGCAGCGAAGAAAATAACAGAGCTTGCTTACATGAAAGTCCCATTATTTGTTTTTACCACTGCGTATGATGAATATGCAGTAGAAGCCTTCGAAATAGAAGCGATTGATTATATGCTGAAGCCATATGATACAGAACGGTTTCAAACAGCAATGAATCGTATCCGCAAACGAATGCAGCAAGCAGAGAGAAATGGCCAGGATTTATCAATTCAAGGCAGGACTCAGGCGACGAAATTATTGATAGATGATAACGATCGAACGGTTGTTTTGTCTCCGGATGCAATTTATTATGCCGTTCCATTCAAGCGGATGTTAGAGATACATACAGAGGATAAGATAATTCACAGCAGGATGACATTACAAGAGCTGGAAAAGAAGCTTCAGGGCTATGCTTTTTTTCGGACCCATCGCAGTTACCTTGTCAATTTGAATCATGTCCAGGAGATTACACCTTGGTTCAACGGAACAAGTAATGTCACATTAAAAGATAAAAAACAAACAACAATTCCCGTTAGTCGGGCTGCGAGGAAACATCTTTTTGATCTATTTGGAAATTAACCATTAATAACACTATTAAAACAATTCAATCGTAAATTTAAACCATTGAAGCGGATTTCCTCACTTGTATGTTAACTTCCTTTATAATCTCGGTAAGCGCTTACAAAAAAGCTGAAAATATAATAAAGGGAGGAAATACAGAGTGACTGAGACATTTGCAGCCGTTAAAGAGAAAGTAAATATGCCAGATTATGACCAAGCATATCAGGAGTTTAATTGGAAAGATGTAGAGAAGAACTTTTCTTGGTACGAAACTGGAAAAGTAAATATGGCTTATGAAGCAATTGATCGCCATGCAGAGAGCTGGAGAAAGAACAAAGTTGCACTTTATTACAGTGATCAAAATCGGGACGAAAAATATACATTCCGGGATTTGAAATTACGATCCAATCAATTTGGGAATGTATTGCGAACTATTGGAGTCGAAAAAGGTGACCGAGTTTTCTTATTCATGCCACGATCACCCGAGCTTTATATTAGTTTGCTAGGGATTTTGAAAAATGGCTCCATTGTTGGCCCATTATTTGAAGCTTTTATGGAGCAGGCTGTACGGGATCGGTTAGAAAATAGTGATGCGACGACGTTGATTACAACGAAGGATCTTTTGCCGCGTGTGCCATATAAAGAGCTTGCTCATTTAAATCAGATTATTTTAGTTGGTGAAGATGAACTGCCAGATAACACGGAAGATATTACGTTTTACAATTACGAAACAGAAATGAAAAAAGCCTCGCGCGATTTAGAAATTGAATGGGTAGACCGTGAGGACGGAATGATTTTACACTATACCTCTGGTTCAACTGGAAAGCCGAAAGGGATCTTACATGCTCATAATGCAATGATTCAGCATTATCAAACCGCTAAATGGGTATTGGATTTGCAGGAAGAGGACATTTATTGGTGTACAGCTGATCCTGGGTGGGTAACTGGTACCTCCTATGGGATTTTTGGACCTTGGTTAAACGGCGCATCCAACCTCATTCGTGGAGGGCGTTTTAGTCCGGAAGATTGGTATTTAACGATTGAAAAGTACGGTGTCACGGTGTGGCTAAGTGCCCCAACAGCATTTCGAAGATTGATGTCTGTAGGTGATAATGTTTCAGAAGAATATGATCTAAGTTCATTGCGGCATATTTTAAGTGTTGGTGAACCGTTAAATGCAGAAGTCGTACATTGGGGAATGAAAGTTTATAAATTGAGGATTCACGATCATTGGTGGATGACAGAAACAGGTGGCATTATCATTGCCAATTATCGCTCCATGGAAATGAAGCCAGGTTCGATGGGCAAACCATTTCCAGGTATTGAAGCTGCAATTTTAGATGATGCAGGCAATGAACTTCCACAAGGGCAAATGGGTAAGCTCTGTGTAAAAGCTGGATGGCCATCCATGCTTCGAGCGGTATGGAAAAATGAAGAACGCTTTAATCAATATTTTCCAGTAGATGGTTGGTTTGAGTCAGGGGACTTGGCTTCAATGGATGAAGATGGGTATTTTTGGTTTGGTGGAAGGGATGATGATGTTATTCAAACTTCAGGTGAACGTGTTGGGCCATTTGAAGTCGAAAGCAAGCTCGTTGAACATCCTGCTGTTGCAGAAGCGGCCGTAATTGGAAAGCCTGATCCGGTCCGAGGCGAAATTATTAAAGCATTTGTTGCCTTAAGGGATGGTTATACGAAAACAGATGAATTGCAAGAGGAGCTTCGATTATATGTTAAGCAAGGGCTTGCGGCACATGCTGCACCTAGGGAAATTGAAATACGGGACTTTTTACCAAAAACAAGAAGTGGAAAAATTATGCGCCGTGTCTTAAAAGCATGGGATCTCGGTTTGCCAACAGGTGACTTATCAACGATGGAAGAATAGAGGTTAGTAAACTATTTTAGGGATGGAAAGGTTTTCTAAGACAGGGGCTTAGAAAACCTCCTAGCTCAAAATCCGAGGAGGATGCATATGGGTGCAGAAAAAGAATATAAGCAAAAGGTTACAAAAGAGATAGACTATGTTCAAGTAACCGAAAGTAAATCTTTTAAAAAGCTAATGCATGATCGGAAGAAATTTATTGTACCATTAACAATCTTTTTCCTAGTATTTTACTTTTTACTGCCAATCTTAACTTCTTATACGACCTTTTTAAATACACCAGTGATTGGAGATATTTCTTGGGTATGGCTGTTCGCTTTGGCTCAATTTGTGATGACATGGGTGTTATGCACAGTTTATGTGAAAAAAGCTGCTTCCTTTGATAAGCAAGCAGACCAAATTATAAAAGAAATGGATCAAGGGGGAGATGGTCGATGAGCCCTACAGTCATAATACTTTTTCTCGCAATTGTTCTATTAACACTTATCATCACTTTTTTTGCAGCCAGGAGGACGCAAACGGCTGGTGATTTTTATACTGCCGGCGGTGGACTCACTGGCATGCAAAATGGCCTGGCAATTGCAGGTGACTATTTGTCAGCGGCATCCTTCTTAGGAATTGCGGGTGCCATTGCACTATTTGGATTTGATGGGTTTTTCTATAGCATTGGATTTTTAATTGCATATTTAGTTGTGCTATTCCTAGTTGCTGAACCGTTGCGTAATCTTGGTAAATACACACTTGCTGATATGATTAATTCTCGTTTTGATGCCAGGAAGGTTCGAGGAGCGGCTGCGCTGAACACAATTACTATTAGTACGTTCTATATGATCGCACAGCTTGTTGGTGCTGGGGCACTCATCCAGCTATTGTTTGGCATAGATTACTGGATGGCTGTACTCATTGTTGGTGTCATGATGACAATCTACGTATTATTTGGCGGTATGATTGCAACGAGTTGGGTTCAAATTGTAAAAGCTGTACTACTAATGGCTGGGATGGTCATCATGACATTTCTCGTATTATTGAAGTTTAATTTTAATATTGGACAGATGTTTACCGATGTAAAGTCTGTAACGGCACATGGGGAAGCATATTTAATGCCTGGTTTACAGTATACAGAACCACTTGGTACATTATCACTTATGTTGGCGTTAGTTCTTGGTACAGCAGGATTACCACACATTCTTATGCGGTTTTTCACGGTTAGAGATGCGCAAACAGCAAGAAGTTCAGTTGTTATCGCAACATGGGTGATTGGTATCTTCTATGTTCTCACCCTGTTTCTCGGTTTTGGAGCAGCGGCATTTGTTGGTTATGACACAATTATTGCAGCAAACCCTGGTGGGAATATGGCTGCACCGCTACTCGCACAAGCAATCGGTGGAGATTTCTTGTTTGCCTTTATCTCGGCAGTTGCCTTTGCCACTATATTAGCGGTAGTGGCCGGTCTTGTACTATCCGGTGCATCGGCATTCGCTCATGATTTATACGGTCAAATTATAAAAAAAGGGAAAACAACGGAAAAAGAGCAAGTAAGAGCAGCTCGTTACGCATCATTAGCCGTATCTGTTCTATCTATAGTCTTAGCATTATTTGCACAATATTTAAATGTAGCATTTCTAGTTTCACTTGCCTTTTGTATTGCTGCAAGTGCAAACTTACCGGTTATTCTTTATACTGTATATTGGAAAAGATTCAATACTGCGGGGGCAGTTACAGCAATGCTGACGGGATTACTATCTGCATTACTTCTTGTATCGATTAGCCCAAGTGTCTTTTCACCAGTTGAAGGTGCAGCATTATTTGTAGGAGAACCAATTTTCCCGCTTACAAATCCAGCACTTGTATCGGTACCACTTGGGTTTCTGGGAGGATATTTAGGAACGATATTATCGAAAGAAACGGATAAAAAACGTTATGCAGAAGTGAAAGTGAAGGCAAATACAGGTTATAAGCGGAGTGGTGTGAGTCACTAGAGAGAAATAGAAAAAATGCTTGCAGCTGAAATGTTGCAAGCATTTTTGTGTAGGGAATATATTAGTTGTCATTATGCTATAGTTTGATCAATATTAATTGAATCTACTATTTAGTGCAGGGAGTGCTTATGTGTTTTCTTTTTTATCTGGAATTAAAAGGCTAAAGACAATTCCAAAGAAAGCTGCGATGAAGAATGTTGTAAAACGTGAGGTAACGATTCCTTCAAGTGGTGTACTTATCCAAATGATTGTTGCGAATAATCCAGACAAAATTGTAGCAATAACCCCTGCACTTGAATAACGTTTCCAGAAAAATGTCATTAGAATAGCGGGAGAAAGGGTACAGCCAACACCAGCCCATGCCCAGCTGACTATAAGATAGACTAATGATTCTGATACCAACGCAATGACCATACCGACAAGCCCAAAAAATGCAACTGACAGCCGGGATAGCCATACAAGTTGCCCATCCGTAAGCTTAATACCTAATGCTTTATGGATAATATCTTCTGTAACAGAGCTCGTAACTACTAATAACTGTGAATTTGCAGTCGTTATAATTGCTGCTAATACACCGGCTAGTAAAAGCCCCGCTATCCACGGTGGCATTAAATGAAGCACCATTGCAGGCAAAAGGGTTTCAACATCGGTGAATGTTCCTTGATCATATATTGCTATTGCAGCTAGACCAATTAAAAATGCGCCTCCATATGCAAGGAATGTCCAGACAATCGCAACGAGACTACCCTGATTTGCCTCTTTATTATTCTTCAGGGCCATAAAGCGTACACTAAGTTGTGGTTGCCCACCTAAAAAACCGAAGAACCAGGAAAAATTATTGAAAAAAAGAACACCTAATGAAAACCCAGTCAATCCACCAAACCAAGAATTAAATGAATGATCTGAAGCAGCTAGGGATTGACTAATTGATAAGTCATTTGTATAAATGTAAACGAGTGCGACAATCGGTAAGCCGACCAATGTAATTAACATCATCACACTCTGTACCATATCTGTCCAAACAACCGAAATAAACCCACCAGCAAAAGCCGTTAAAATAATAATTGCTGTTGCTATTAGAATACCAATGACCGGAGGGATATCAAATGTTGTAAATAACATTTTTCCAGCACCAGCCATCTGAGCACTAATATAAAACATTAAAAATCCAGCAATTAAAATACTTGTTAACCAGCGTATTATGGTTGCTTTTTCACCGAAGCGAACAGCTAAATAATCGGGAAGTGTTATCACATTATATTTATCTGTTTCTGCCATAAATTTTTTTGCTAAAACTAACCAAGCAAAAATAATTCCTAATGCAATTCCTACAGCCACCCATATACCTGATAAACCAGTCATAAATACAAAGCCGGTATAACCTAATAGTAGCCAAGCAGATTCTCCTGTTGCACGCTCAGAAAAGGCTAAAGCCCAGCCAGGCAGTTTTTTTCCACCTAATAAATAATCAGCTTGAGTCTTCGTTTTTTTACTAAAATAGTAGCCTATCCAAACAATTACAATACAGTAAAGAATAAATTCAACTAAAATAATCGTATTCATAACAACCTCCAAATGTTAAATTCAAATACTGCAAAAAGTTGAAATCAGTACTATTTATTGGTCATATACCAACTCCTGTTGCATATTTTTTTCTAGAACACGTGTTGAGGGAACTGTAACTCAATCGTTTCTGTTGATTGCAATGGATGAACGAGTTATTTTGTTTATGAAAATAGATTAATAATATTATTCTATTTATATAAGAATGAGAGAATAAAAAATACAGCATAATTGCACAAAAAATTTATACCATTTCCACCGATATATTTGGAATGTATAAATAAATGGATAACATGCTTATGCAGGTAAGAGGTTAAGGGTAATTAATGTATCTATATAAATTGCACAAAAAGATATGAAAGCGATTACAATAATCACCTTCATTAAATGGTGGGTTGGGTGGTTAAGAAAAATGTTTCTTTAACCCTAAGTATAGAAGCATACAATGTTCAAAGCTTTTTGTATCAAGTGATGTTATTTCTTCAATCTTTTGTAACCGGTAAATAAGTGTGTTGCGGTGAATAAAGAGCTTTTTTGCTGCTTTACTCGTATTCATATTTGCCTCACAGTAAGTCATAAATGTTTTTGCGAGCTCTGAAGCAGATTTATCCTGGAATAATGGTGATAACCTGAATGCAAGCTTATCATTGTAAATAGCATTCACTTGTTCTGGAAGCAAACCGAGTAGCATTTTCCAATCATGGTAACTGTAAATTTTAGGTGTGATGTCCAATTGGCCACCATATTGAATTAAGCTGTTTGCTTCTCGGAATGATTGATATATTCCTGCAATTGTTTGTGATAGGCTGCCAATTGCAATAGAGGTATGCATAATTTGAAAGGATCGTAGAACAGTCATTAATTTTAAACTTTGCTTTTCAAAACAACGAAGCTTATCTATATATGCCTCTTTGCTTAGGACCGAAGTTAATAAAATTATCTTTTCCGAGTTTAAAAATGTACAAAGACTATCCTGCTTGCATAGGAATACTCGACGTGTTGATTCCAGCAATTCTGATTTTATATCCCCAACATTATGGTGTATCGATGTATTTTTTAATAAAGCATTTCCGATGTCTATAACAATGCAAAACCAATTTGAATTATAATTTATCTGAAACATGTCACAGTACTGCTCCAGTGTTTGCTGATTATGTGTATCATTTAATAAAACATATTGTGCGAATGTTTCGGCCGCTTTCACACTTAGTTCTTTTGTTTGTCGATGAATTGCATCCTGCCACATTATTTCTACATAGCTTTTCACTAGGTATGCATATGGCTTTACTTGTTCTGGTGGACCGATAATACCAAGTACTCCAACAGCTTTATTCTCAAATGTCAGTGGAATGACGACACCAGGAAGAACATTATTCATATTTTTTGTTTTTTCCTCATCATATATTAATACAGTATTTTTCTTTAAAGCCTCTTTGGAAGGGGGATGAACTGTTCCGATCCGGTCGGGGTTGGTTGATCCGATGATCCAGCCATTTTCATCAATTAAGCTGATGGGAAAAGGTAATATATCTGAAGTCGATTTAACTATTTTCTGTGCAAATTGCACGAAACCTTTAATAATCGCCACCTCCTTTCTTTTGATTTATTTAACACCATATTAACACAGTAACATAATTAAGAAAATATAGAAAACTTAATTTTTTGTACATCTTGCCTATAGATTTATTGATATTACGAAGCTATAAATAAATTATATGATTTTTAAATGGGCTTGGAGGTGCGGATTTGGTTAAGAAGACAGATATCATTATTGTTGGTGGCGGGGTTATTGGATCAAGTATCGCATTTAACCTTTTAAACGATGGGTTTGAAGGAGAAATTACTTTGTTTGAGAAAGATAAGATGTATGAATTTGCCTCTACACCAAGAAGTGCAGGAGGTATTAGGCAATTGTTTACGACAGCAATTAATATTCAGATTAGCAGGTATAGCTTAAAGAAGTATGTGACATTTGCGGAAGACATGGCTGTTGACTCTGAAAAAGCAGAAATTGATTTTAAGCAAAATGGTTACCTATTTCTATCAACTAATGAAAATAGAAATCCACTAATTAAGCAACAGCAATTACAAGCGAGATATGGTGTGCCATCCGAGCTGTTATCAAGTGAAGAACTGAAAACAATTATTCCTGAGTTGCATATCGATGATTTACAAGGAGGGCTTTATTGTAAGGAGGATGGATATTTAGATCCTTACTCTGTTATGCAAGGATACATTCGCAAAACCAAGCAGCTTGGTGGAGTGTACGAATATGTAGAAGTTGAAACAATTATTAAAGAAAGAAACAGAGTTGCGGGTGTTCAGTTAAAGAATAATGAGATATACCATGCACCAATTGTTATAAATTGTGCAGGTCCTTGGGCACCAGCATTAAATGAAACAATTGGTTTGCCAATTCCTGTTGTCCCATTAAAGCGCCAAATTATTCAATTTGATATTTCGGAACCCTTAACGAATGAATTGCCTTTAACCATTGATCCAACGGGTGTTTATTTCCGGCATGAAGGTAAATTCCTGATCGCGGGTTATTCCGAAAAAGTAAAGCCGGGTATTGACTTCAAATGGTCACGCGATTTTTTTTATGAACATTTATGGGCGGTATTAAGCCATCGGGTGCCAAACTTTGAAAACGCAAAAATAATTCGAGGCTGGGCAGGGATGTATAGCCATAACACACTTGATCAGAACGCTATTATAGGAGGTCATCCTGAGCTGCAAGGATATTATTTGGCATGTGGATTTAGCGGGCATGGCATGCAACAAGCTCCAGCGGTAGGTAAAGGATTATCAGAGCTCATTCTTACTGGTGCTTATGAAACACTAGATTTAACTCCGTTATGTTTCGAAAGATTTGCCAACAATAAATTGATTGTTGAAGAGGCAATTGTATGATGGTTATTTTGTGTTTAAAAAAGAATTTGTAACAGTGAAAAATGATGGTATTAAAAAAGGGGAGACAGAATGAACGATTTTGTATCCGACGTCGTGAAAAATATGCCGGCATATTTGTTTTCAGAGCTTAATAGGAAGAAAAAAGCCTTGCAAGAAAAAGGGGTCGATGTGATTGATTTAGGAATTGGTGCACCAGATTTACCAACACCAGAGTTTATTTATGATGTTTTAGTAAAAGAAGCAAAGCACCCTGCGAACCACCGTTATTCTCCATACAGCGGGAATCAGGAATTTAAAGAAGCGGTTGCTTCCTTTTATAAAAAACATTATGGTGTCGAGCTGGATTCGAATACCGAGGTGTTAACACTCGTTGGTACAAAGGAAGGGATTGTGAATCTTATTCAGGCAGTAATCAATCCGGGTGATACAGTGCTTATCCCTGATCCGGGGTATCCCGTTTATCGAATGGGCGTTCATCTAGCTGGTGGAGATGCAGTATCTTTACCACTTGATAAGCAAAACAGCTATGTTCCACAATATGATGCACTAACCAAGAGCGAGCGAGAAGCTGCAAAGCTACTTTTTTTAAATTATCCAAGTAACCCGACAGCAGCTACGGTTGAATTATCGACCTTTACCGAGGCGGTTGATTTTGCTGCTAAAAATAATATCCTGCTTGCTCATGATGCTGCCTATGACCTTATAACATTTGATACGTATAAATCACCTAGTGTGCTTCAGGTTCCGAATGCGAAAGATATTGCGATCGAATTTGGTACATTATCCAAAAGCTATAACATGACTGGGTGGAGAATCGGCTATGTTGTTGGCAATAAAGAAATTATTCAAGCGCTTGCAACATTAAAGAGCAATATTGACACAAGTCAATTTCTTCCTATCCAGTTAGCTGCAGCAGCTGCATTGCAAAGTGATCATCGAACGGTTAGAGAAAACAGTGCAATTTTTAAAAAGAGAATGGAAAAACTCTACAACGCTCTGGCTGAAATGGGGATGACAGCATATAAGCCAAAAGGCACGATTTTTCTTTGGGTAGACGTTCCGGATGGATTTACATCAGCTGGATTTGCCGATAAGCTATTAGACGAATTAGGTATCATTGTAACTCCGGGAACTGCGTTTGGTCCTGGTGGGGAAGGGCATTTTCGAATATCTTTGTCCGTATCAGAAGAGCGTTTAGATGAAGTAATCAAGCGAATGAAAAACTTAGCTGGATGAGGAGTGAACCCATCTTGATTAGGAAAGAAGAAAACATGACGGCTGCTAGGGCGATTGTTGAATGTATGAAACGAGAAGGAATACAAAAGGTTTTCTGTGTGCCTGGTGAGAGCTACTTGCCAGTGCTGGATGCCCTCTACGATGAACAATCCATTCAGCTTATTTCTGCTAGGCATGAGGGGGGTGCCGCTTTTATGGCAGAAGGATATGCGAAAGCAACATTAAAGCCAGGCGTTGTTTTAGCAACAAGAGCTGTAGGTGGAAGTAATCTGGCGATAGGTGTGCATACAGCTTATCAGGATTCAACTCCAATGGTTGTTTTCCTTGGTCAGGTCAGCAGTAAGTTCAGAGGAAGAGAAGGCTTCCAAGAAGTTGATTTAGATCGCTATTTTCAACCAATTACGAAATGGGCTGTTGAAATTACAGATCCGGAACGGACACCGGAAATCGTTAGCCGGGCCTTTCGAATCGCACAAACTGGAAGACCAGGACCCGTTGTTGTTTCTTTACCAGAAGACATTCTTCCCGTAAAAGCGCTCATGAAATTTGGTCCGAAGCTAGCGCCGCCTAGACCTGCACCATCTAATCAGGAATTGAGCCAGGTGAAGGCACATCTCTTAGAGGCAAAAAAACCAATCATCATTGCGGGGGGTGGTATAAAGAGCGCACGGGCAGAAAGGTTATTAATTGAATTTGCGGAAAAAAACAAACTACCTGTACTTGCAGCATTTCGAAGGCATGATGTCTTTCCAAATCAGAACAAATATTATGCTGGTCATCTTGGACTAGGTGCGCCAAAAGAAGTACTTGAAACCGTTCGTGAAGCAGATGTTATTCTCGCACTAGGAACAAGGTTATCAGAAGTGACCACACAGGATTACACGATTATAAGCTCCAGCCAAAAATTAATCCATATTGATATTGACTATGACACGATTGGCAAGGTGTATGCACCAGAAGTTGGGATTGTAGCTGATGCGAAGGAGACCTTACGCTTACTAAATGAACTATCGATGCCTATAAATTGGGAGGATTGGACATTAGCAAGACGGCAAGCTTATGAAAAAGCAACTGATTTAAAAGCTCGTCGGAATGACGTGATTAATCGAAAAGTAATCGAAATCTTGAAGGACAAACTACCGAATGATGCCTTATTAACGAATGACGCAGGTAATTTCGCAGGCTGGCTGCACCAATTTTATACATTTAAGGAAAAGCATACATACATTGGACCAACATCGGGTGCAATGGGATATGGCATGCCAGCAGCACTTGGGGCAAAGCTTGCTTTTCCGACGAAACAGGTGGTCTCCTTATCAGGTGATGGTGGATTTATGATGACAGTGCAAGAACTCGAGACAGCGGTTCGCTATCAGATTCCGATTATTTGCCTTGTGTTTAATAACAATATGTATGGAACAATCCGGATGCACCAGGAAATGCATTACCCAGAAAAAGTAATTGGTACAGATTTAGGACAGGTTTCTTTTAAAGATCTAGCCATCAGTATGGGAGCAGACGGATATGTAGTTAATTCTCCAGAGGAATTTGCATCTGCTTTTGACAAAGCGTTAACGAAAGGGCGAGTAGCTGTGATTGAAATTATGACCGAAATGGAACAAATCTCTGTTTCACAGACAATTACGGGATTACGTGGAAAATGAATAGTTAGGGAGGAGTGTCAAAATGGCAATACAATTAGAAACAAGAAAACTAGCAAACTTCATTAATGGTGAATGGGTAGAAGTAAGCGAGTCTACTGGTGTTACTAACCCAGCGACAGGTGAGGAAATTGTTCAAGTACCACTCTCTAATACTAGCGATGTAGAGAAAGCAGTGCAGGCAGCCAAGGAAGCGCAAAAGGAATGGGCGCTAGTTCCAGCACCACAACGGGCTGAAGTACTATATCGTGTTGGTTATCTCTTGAAAGAACGGAAAGAAAGGCTTTCGCAGCTTTTAACTCAGGAGAATGGGAAGGTCATTGAAGAAGCTCGTGGAGAAGTGCAAGAAGGAATCGATATGGCCTTTTATATTGCTGGGGAAGGGCGCCGGCTTTTTGGCCAAACGACACCAGCAGAATTAAAGAATAAATTCGCGATGAGTCAGCGAGCACCAGTTGGTGTTGTTGGAATTATTACCCCATGGAATTTTCCAATTGCGATTGCTACGTGGAAATCGTTTCCGGCAATCATCGCTGGAAATGCAGTAGTATGGAAGCCTGCAACGGAAACTCCAATTATGGCGTATGAATTAGCCAAAATCTTTGAAGAAGCTGGTCTGCCAAAAGGTGTAATAAATGTTGTATTTGGCTCTGGATCTACAGTTGGTGATGCATTCGTTCATCATACAGACATTCGGGTTATTTCGTTTACAGGGTCAAATGATACGGGGCGAAATATTGCTGCAGCATGCGGAAAGCAATTGAAGAAGGTTTCATTAGAAATGGGTGGTAAAAACGCTGTGATTGTTATGGATGATGCAGATCTTGAACTTGCCGTAGAAGCGATTTTATGGAGCGCATTTGGCACAAGCGGTCAACGCTGTACAGCATGCAGCCGAGTAATTGTGCATGAAGCTGTCAAAGAAACATTGGAAGAACGATTACTAGCAGCGATGGAAAATTTAACGATTGGTAATGGTTTAAATGAGTCCATTAAGGTTGGTCCAATTATTAACAAAGCCGGAATAGATAAGATAAAAAGCTATATTGAAATTGGAAAAAATGTAGGTGCTAAACTGCTTGCTGGCGGCTATGAATTAACGGAAGGAGAATATCGCCAAGGAAACTATTTTGCTCCAACATTGTTCACCGATGCAACAGCAGATATGCGGATTGCACAAGAGGAGATCTTTGGTCCTGTTGTATCCTTGATACCTGTAAAAAGCTTTGAAGAGGCAATTGAAGTAAATAATGGAGTCGAGTATGGTCTATCCAGTTCAATTTTCACAAATGATGTCAATCGTGTATTTAAAGCACAGCGGGATCTGGATACAGGAATTGTCTATGTGAATGCAGGTACAACTGGGGCAGAAATTCACTTGCCGTTTGGGGGAACAAAGGGAACGGGGAATGGTCATCGTGATTCTGGCGTCCAGGCTCTCGACGTATTTACAGAATGGAAGGCAGTGTATGTTGATTATAGTGGAACACTTCAGCGTGCGCAGATTGATGTATGAGGAAGTAACGATACATGTGGCAAATTGCATTATGTGAATAAACATGGATGGATAGGGAGCTTGACCAGCATCAGGCTCCTGATTGTTTTTAATCCACATCATTTTAACAAGTAGATATAATGTCTTATCTCTTCTAGAAATAATATAAATGTAACAATTCAGATGTTGAATTAGGGAGAGGAAATTAGGATTGCTTTCAAATGTTTAAAAAGACCTAATGGAGGCAGGAGGACGAATGTGTATGTTATTTCTAAATGAAAAGGATATACAAAAAGCAGTTACAATGAATGATGTAGTTGACGCGGTTGATTCAGCTTATCAATTATATGAAGAAAATCAATTTCAAATGCCGCATAGAATGCATGTTTCAGAAAAGGAAAACACATTATTGTTAATGCCCTGCATAACTTCAGGAGCAATAGGAACGAAACTCGTGACACTGTTTCCAAATAATAAGCATGTACCAATGCTTCAAGGGATTGTCATACTAAATAGTAGTGAAACAGGGGAGGTAAAAGGTATTCTAGAAGGATCTTTTTTAACTGGTTTACGGACAGGCGCTGTTGGTGGCTCGGCAGTGCGCCATTTAGCAAAAAAGAATGCTGCAAGACTTGCGATTATTGGAACAGGAGTACAAGGTCTTTACCAGGCTGTGGCTGCCTGCTCCCAAAGGTCGATTACGGATATTTACCTTTATAATCGGAGTGCAGAGAAGCTTCCCAATTTTATCACGCAGCTAGAGGGCTGGATTGGTACATCGATTCAGTTGCATCCTATGGTTACTGCAGAAGAAGCGATAAAGAACGCTGATATTATTATTACTTCCACAAGCTCAAGTGAACCCGTTCTTCCAAATAAAAAGCATCTTCTTCGAAATAAGCTCATCATTGGGGTCGGCTCCTATCAACCATCCATGCAAGAATTTCCGGAAGCGCTCTATGAACTTACAGACACCATTTTAGTAGATACGGAACATGCAATAGCTGAATCGGGTGACCTGATTTATCCTCTAGCTCAAGGCTTGATAGAACCTGACGCTGTACAAAAAATCTCTACTTATATTCGAAGTGAACCAAAACCAACTCTTGGAAATACAATTGTATTTAAGTCAACTGGAATGGCATTATTTGATGTAGTCGTTGCGAATACAATCTATCAAAAGGCTATGGATAAAGGGGTTGGTACGGCGCTTACTTTGTAAAGAAAATATAGTCTTCTGCAATAAGTAATACCTTCTCTTCTCTCGCGCAAAGGAACAAATTTTAAATGTAATCTGTTGTTATTCATGTATGAATTAGTATCCGTTTTCATAAATTGAACTAATAGAAAATTCATTTATTACGAGTTTACGGGCAGTAAAACTCACACATCAAGAATGTGAGGTAATTAAAACAATGTAAATGGGGGATTAACCGCCCGTAAAATTCCGATTCTGTTCAAGGGCCTTTAGGCATACCCTTGTGGTGCTAACATTCTGTGGAGATGAAAAAAACCACTGAATGAAGCTTCACTTTATTGAAAGCTGATGGAGGGAGTTGATGATTCAAACATGATCATTTGCAGATGTGAAGAAGTATTGTTACGTGACATTATCACTTCCATTCAAAACGGAGCAGAAACTTTAAAAGCAATCAAAATGGAAACACGAGCTGGAATGGGAATATGTCAAGGGCGTACGTGTCGCGTGTTGTTGGAGCAGGCTATGACTTTTTATACAAATATAGATATCCGAGAATTCAATAATGTATCATATAAGAACCCAGTACGTCCAATAAGTTTAGCTGATCTATCTCAAAGTAGAAAGGATCCTTCGTAATGAGAATAGAAAAACATCCCATCCTTGGTTATATCGACAAAAAAGAAGTACGAATCACGTACAATGGTGTGGATTACCCAGCATTTGAAGGAGAAACAATCGCAGCAGCATTACTTGCTAATCATATACGGATTTTACGGTATTCAGAAAAAGGAAAAAAACCACGGGGAATCTATTGCGGGATTGGTCACTGTTATGAATGTCGTGTAACAGTTGATGGTGAAAGAAGTGTAAGAGCATGTGTAACAGGTGTAAAAGATCAGATGAAGATCATTTCTCAAGGGATAGATGCTGATGAAATATGATTTAGTAGTTATCGGTGCTGGTCCTGCAGGAATGGGGGCAGCCATTATTGCAGCATCTCACGGTGCACGAGTAGCATTGGTCGATGAAAATCCAGTTCCCGGTGGAAAATTAAGAGGTCAGATCTATAAAGAACCTAAATCGGGATGGTGGATTGGCGAGAAAATTGCACGAAACATGGAAAATAAAATAAAACAATTAGGTGTTCCATGTTTCCTCGAGTGTGAGGTTTGGGGAATTTATCCAAAATGGAAAGTGATGTTGAATAATGGAGAACAATTAGAATCAGATTTTGTTTTAATTGCAACAGGTGCTGCGGAAAAAGCAATCCCAATTCCAGGCTGGACAAAACCAGGAGTTATGGCGATTGGAGCAGCACAAGTATTGGCAAATATTCAGCGTGTAAAACCAGGAAACCGAGTTGCCATCATCGGACTTGATGTACTTTCTTTAACAATTGCCTATGACCTTAAAATGGCTGGAGTTGATGTTGTTGGCATCTATCTTCCGCCATTAAATGCATTTTCATCGGATAAATCGAATCCATTAAAGATGATTGCCTATCTTTCTAGTTTATCGCATTTAGCTCCAAATCCAATGCTTAAATTACTTGGAAAGATAGGACAGAAAGAATCTGTGCAAAAACTTGGGGTAAACTACTATCCGCCATTTGGCATGAGAGTATGGGGGATTCCGTTACATTTAAGAAAGGCAGTAGTTGAAATTATTGGCAATGACATAGTGGAAGAAATTGAGATAGCAACAGTGGATCGAAATGGACAGCTTGGAAGAAAACAAGAAAAACGAATCTCTGTTGATTGTGTTTGTATATCTGGAGGGCTCCTTCCATTAGTGGAGCTTGCGAGTGCAGCTGGTTGTGAGTGTGTTCATATCGAGGAATTGGGTGGTCTTATACCTTTGTATAATGACCAATTGGAAACAACACAATCAGGTGTTTTTGTGGCAGGAAACAGCACTGGTATTGAGGGGGCAAAGGTTGCCATGGCACAAGGGGAACTAGTAGGTACCGTCATTAGTGATCAAATAGGATTAGTAAAGGACGGACCGGAATTAATAAAAAAGGCAAAAGAAAAAGTTAGCCTAGAGCGAAAGAACGCTGTTATTAAATTTCACCCAGGGCTTGAAAACGGCAGGGAAAAGCTAGAGCGTTTATCCCGGATCAGTGAGGTAAATCATTACTGAATGAAGTTTCACTTTATAGAATGAAAAAGCTGTTTGAGGAGTTGAGATTCATGGAAACAGCTGATGTTGTAATTGTTGGAGGCGGGGTAATCGGTACATCGATTGCTTACAGGCTTGCTGGAAATCGCAAGGTAGTGTTAATCGAAAAAGGAGAAATTGGTGCTGAGACTTCTGGTTCCTGTGACAAAGCAATTTTTTTACAATCCAAAAAGCCTGGATTTCCTATTAAACTAGCTCAGGAGAGCCGAATGGTATATGAGAATCTGGAAGAAGAATTAGGAATGAATATTGAATTTCAAAAAAATGGCGGCATGATTGTTATTGAGAATGAAAGCCACCTTGATTTTATGAGAAAATTTGTAAAGCAACAAAATAAGGCAGGTATAAATGTGAAATTAGTAGATCAAAAAGAAGCATTGGCGTTTCAGCCATGTTTATCCCCGGGAATTGTTGGTGCGACCTATAGTACGGTAGATGCAGAAGTCAATCCGCTGCTATTATCACGAGCCTTTGCTGAAGCTGCAAAACGAAAGGGCTTAATCATTCGCAGGCATACCGAAGTAACCGGGATTGTAACAAAGGATAGTCGAGTAATTGGAGTACAAACCAATGATGGAAGAATCGAAACGGAACTTGTTATCAATGCTGCTGGTCCTTTTGCTCCTAAAATAGCGGAAATGGTCGGGATTGGACTGCCGATTATACCGCGCCGCGGAGTGATTCTAATTTCAGAAAAAGTAAAACCAATTGTTCATGGGAATATTTTATGTTCACAGTACATTGCTGCGAAGCATCTATCCAATAACACAGACGTCCCATCTTATGGAATTGGACTTTCACTTGGACAAACGGAAAGTGGAAATTTATTAATAGGTGGAAGCAGGGAGTTTAAAGGATATGATAAAGCGGTTGAAGCGAAAATATTATCAGCTGTTGCAATGCATGCTCGCCGAATAGCACCATCCTTAGAACCTGTCCGTATTATTCGTGCAATGGTAGGGTTTCGTCCATTTACTAGTGACGGGCTTCCTATTATTAGTGAAGTGCCGTATTTAAAAGGGTTTATTATTGCGGCAGGCCATGAAGGAGATGGAATTGCACTTGCTCCAATTACCGGTTTATTAGTTGCCAGCTTGGTAAATAAAGATTTGAAGTACAAGGATTTTTTGGATCAATTACAACTCGATCGTTTTAATGCGTCCCATGCTTCACCTAAACAGGGGTGATAAAGATGTTGGAAATAATAATACCTTTAGTGTTGCTTTTTACCATTGTTTTTGTTAAACAAATACCAAAAGTAGGTGGTGATATAAGGGCAGCGCTTCTCGTTGCTGCACTCTCATCGGCATTTATTTCAGGCTTAAACTTTAATGAAATGATTGTTGCATTTATTGATGGAATTGATCGTTTATCTTGGGTTATTATGCTTTCTATATTTGGCAGTTTATATGCTGAATCACAGGTGAAATTAGGTGCAATGGATACAACATTGAATAGTTTACGAGCTGCATTCGGTAATTCTCCAAAAGGTTTGATTGCCGCCGTGTTTATAACTTTAATTTTGGCTGGGTCTTTTCTTGGAGATGCTATCGCTGCAGCTACGGTTATTGGATTTCTCGTAATCCACGCACTAACTGAATTGAAACTAAAGCCTGAGCAAATCGGAATGATTATCTTGATTGGCGCATCTATTGGTTCCATTATGCCACCTATTACACAAGGCGTTTTCTTGTCTGCATCCCTTATCGGTATCGATCCAGGACCAGTTGCCAAGCTTGCGTATATAACTGTGTCCATTGGTGGAATTCTAGCAATTTTAGAATCATTTCGTTTTGTCCGCGGGAAAAAAATGCCACCAGAATTAATTCCCAATCAATCTGTTTTCCAAATCCTGAAAGAAAACTGGAAGACGCTCATACCTCTCTTTGTTCTAATTGCCATTGTTATCGCAAACACATTATTTGACTATAATATTTTTACTGAAATTGCAATTTTTGTTTATATTCTCGAACCGCTTATCGGGATACCTATTTTACAGGGGTTAACCAATCAAATTGTAGCAGCAATTATTATCGCACTGCTTGTCGGTTTCTTATTCCCGTCTGTTAGAAAGCAAACAAAAGGTGTAATTAAAAACGGACTAGGAAAAGTGAACCAAACCGTCCAAATCCAACTTTCTGCCGGCGTTATGGTAGGAGTGTTCTATGCTTCAGGTTTGATTGAAAAGGTTGCACTTATGACAGAAGGGTTAGCTTCTTCGATGATAAAAGTGGGAGGAGCTATAGCTATGGTAGTTGTCGGGATGCTAACTGGTTCTCAAACTACTGCTCAATCTGTCGTTGTTACATTCTTGGGCCCGATACTAGAATCAATGCATGTTGAACCAACATTAATTGCATTGGGTGCTTCCCATATTGCAGCAGCTGGGCAAAACATGCCGCCAGTAGGATTAACCGCATTTGTTGTGTGTGGGTTAATTGGTGGGATATTAAATAAAAAGGTGGATCCGATTAAAGTGATGACATTAGCATTACCAAACTCCTTTTATTTTTTAATAATAGGTTTAATCTTGTGGTTTATCTAATGGGTGAGAAACCACTTATTGGCATACTGATGTTGAATACAAATTTTCACAGACTAAAGGGTGATATTGGTAATCCAGAGACATATTCTTTTCCAGTTGCATATCAAGTTGTTGATCATGCAACAACATACCGTGTTGTTAAATTGGGTGATACGCGTTTAATTGAACCCTTTGTTACAGAAGCTAAGGAATTAGAAAATAAAGGGGTAAAAGCAATCACAACGAGCTGTGGTTTTCTTGCTTTATTTCAAAAAGAGATTCAACGTGAATTGCGCGTACCTTTTTATTCATCAAGCTTAATTCAAATTCCGATGGTACAGCAAATAACTGGCGGGATAGTAGGGGTTATTACGGCTCGCAGGACAAGTCTGACGCAAACGCATTTACAAGGTGTTGAAGCTCATCACACACCAATTGCAATTGCTGGTATGGACGATATGCCAGGATTCACAAATGCCATTGTGAAGGAAACAATTGATCTAGATAGAAAAGCAATAGCATGCGAAATGCAGCAGGTAGCGTCAAGTCTGCTAGCTGAAAACCCGATGGTTAAAGCAATTGTTTTAGAGTGTACGAATATGCCACCATACAAAAGTGCGTTGAGAGAGGTTACGAGTTTGCCAATTTTTGATATAAATACGTTGACGGAATATGTAGCGTATGGGTTATCGAATTTCAAAGTTTAATATAGTTAAGAAGTTTTGTCATGATCGATTTCGTTATAATGGTAATCAATCTAAAATTCGAAGTTGACCATTAGTTTAGTTTTTGTTAAATTAAAAATAATAAGATAATAAATAACTGCTTCACCTAAATGACGTTGTTGACGAAGCGACGCACTACCTAGGTGAAAACCAGTTATATCGACAGTCTAAACTTATAAATCTGTCCATATTTCTGGTTTTTTCGTTTTTATACAAGACAAAATGAAGAAGTTTCCAAAATGGGCACAAATCAGGGAGGAATCATAATGAAAAATTTAATCGAACTGGACAAGAAGCATTTCATTCATCCAACATCATCTATCCAGCAGCAACAGGAAAAGGGAGCTAAATTGATTGTAGAAAAGGGAGAGGGGATCTATTTAACTGACATAAATGGAAGCGTATTCATAGATGCGATGTCATCATTATGGAATGTAAATATTGGTCATGGCAGAAATGAACTTGCGGAAGCTGCTGCAGACCAGATGAAAAAACTGGCATATAGCTCTGCCTTTTCAACATTTAGCCATGAACCAGCTATTAAACTAGCAGCAAAGATTGCTTCACTTGCTCCAGAAGATTTAAATGCTGTTTTCTTTACGTCAGGAGGTTCGGAGTCCAATGATTCTGCTGTTAAATTAGTGCGCCACTACTGGAAAATACAAGGACATCCGCAACGCAGGAAAATTGTAGCATTAAAGCGAGGTTATCACGGAGTTGCTGCGGCTTCAACAAGTGTCACAGGAATTCCTGAGTTTTGGGATATGGCTGGCCATTTAATGAATGACTTTCTCCATGCAGACACCCCTTACTGGGAGGGAACAGAGAAGGCTATTGCATCGCTTCGTTCTGTGATTGAAGAAGAAGGAGCTGAGAATATTGCTGCTTTTTTTGCCGAACCAGTACAAGGTGCGGGTGGTGTATTAATTCCCCCATCCAATTATTTTAAAGAAGTCCGTAATTTATGTAATGAATATGGGATTTTGTTTGTTGCAGATGAAGTGATTACTGGATTTGGACGAACTGGAAAATTCTTTGGTATTGAAAATTGGGGAGTAACACCAGACTTAATTACGTTTGCTAAAGGAGTTACAAGTGGCTATATCCCAATGGGTGGGGTAATTGTGTCCGATTCTATTCACAACGTATTGAAGGATAAATCAAAAGGGACATTATTCCATGGTTTTACCTATAGCGGACACCCGACAGCAGCAGCTGTAGCATTGAGAAATATTGATATTATCGAAAAAGAAGGGCTGGTAGCTAATGCTAAAGCAATGGGGGCATACTTACTCGAAGGATTTAAAAAAATAAAAGAACAATTAAAAATTGTTGGTGATGTAAGAGCAATTGGCTTATTAGGAGCAGTCGAGCTAGTTCAAGATCCGGCTAACAATAAGCGCTTTTCTACAAAATTGCAAGTGGCTTCGAAAGTCGTAGAAGCTTTACATGAAAGAGGTGTAATTTGCCGGGCTGTTACGTATGAAAACACGGATATTATCTGTTTTTCACCACCCTTAATTATGGATCAATTACAAATTGATAGCATGGTAGAAAAATTATATGATGCTATTTTATCTGTTCAAAAACAACTTATTCCTCATATGGTGAATGAATAATAGCAAATAGCTCATGCATTAAGATTTAACATAAAATGAAATTTTATTTAGCAGGAAATCCTTTCCTTACCTGCAAATCCTGGCACCAAAAGGGAAAACCGCAGGACTTTTAGCAGAATCAGAGATTTACGGGCTATAATGCCCCACCTTCATGTCTTTTTTATACCTGATGCTGGGGGCATTACAGCTGGTTAATGCGTGTTGAAATCACGAAGTAAATGGGGGATGCATGTTGGAAAATGAACAGAAGCTGTTAAAGATACTAGGGAATCGAGATGTACTTACACTTGCATTTGGAGCTATGATTGGCTGGGGATGGGTTGTAACTGCTGGCTTATGGATAACAGGTGCAGGTTCGTTAGGGGCAATTCTTGCTTTTGCAATCGGTGGATTGATGGTAATATTTGTCGGGCTCACCTATGCAGAGCTAGCTTCAGCACTACCTTTAGCTGGAGGTGAACACGTATACAGTTTTAAAGCAATGGGGAGGATGGCATCATTTATTACAACATGGGCAATTATTCTTGGATATGTTTCTGTTGTAGCATTTGAAGCAGTTGCCCTTCCTACTGTTTTTGAATATTTAATTCCAAATTACAGTCAGGGCTATTTGTACACAATTGCAGAGTGGGATGTCACACTTACATGGGCAGGTGTTGGGATTCTAGGGTCTATTTTAATTGCTTGGGTAAATTATCGAGGAATAAAGTTCTCGACCTCGATTATGTTCATTCTAACATTGTTAATTATTATTGCAGGTATCTTGCTGATTACAGGCAGTACGATTGGCGGAAGTACGCAAAATATGGAGCCTTTGTTTGACAATGGGATGGCAGGGCTATTAACAGTACTCATTATGACGCCATTTATGTTTGTTGGATTTGATGTTATTCCGCAATCAGCTGAAGAAATTAATTTACCACAAAAGCGAATTGGACAATTACTAATATTCTCGGTGGTGCTTGCGATTGTCTGGTATGTTTCCGTTATATTTGGTGTGTCACGTATTTTAACGCCTGCAGAGTTAAATGAATCGACCCTGGTCACTGCCGATGCAATGGGTAAGGCATTTGGAGGCAGTCAAATGATGTCTAATATTCTTGTTCTCGGTGGTATTGGCGGGATTTTGACAAGCTGGATTGGTTTTTATGTAGGAGGAAGTCGCGCTATCTATGCACTTGCTAATGCCGGCATGCTTCCAAAAAGTTTAGGTGAACTTCATCCTAGGTATAAAACACCGCATAAAGCTATTTTGTTAATTGCATTCCTGTCAACTGCTGCACCATTATTAGGCAGGCCTGCATTAGTATGGTTTGTGGATGCAGGAGGACTTGGACTGGTCGTAGCATGGCTTATGGTAGCCATATCCTTCATTATTTTACGAAAAAAAGATCCAGAAATGAAACGGCCATTTAAACTACCTGGTGGCACAACACTAGGCTGGGTTGCAGCTGTGATGGCAGGCGGAATCGCCACCCTTTATATGCCAGGTATGCCATCAGCACTTGGTGGTCCTGAGTGGATTATTATCGGTGTATGGTCTGTTTTAGGAATCATCTTGTATAATGTGTCAATGGCCAAGTATGGAAAGGAATTTGCTGATGAGCATATGAAAAACGAAATTGACCGTATTGCTTAGAATTAAAAAAACAACAAAGGGAACAGTTGTAATTTAGCTGTTCCTTTTCATTAGGAAGTTTAAAGAGATAGGATAAAATATAAAAATGGAATCGTAATTACACACAACAAGCTTGAAACAATAACCCCAATCGATGCAAAAAGCGTGTCGCCATTGTATTCCTGAGCATAAATTGAAATAGTAGGCGCAGAAGGCATCCCAGCGACGAGAACGGCAATGGTTAGTAATGGTAATGGTACAGAAAGAAAAGCAAAAGGGAGTAGAAGGAGTGGGACGATAAGCAGCTTCGCTAGAGCTGCTTTCCAAATGTATTTATTTTTAAGTAGTAACGGAAAATCGTTGTATTTCACATCTGCGATTAAACTGCCAATTAAAATCATGGAAAGCGGAACAGTCATTTTTCCGAGACTTTCCAATGTGTTTGCGATCCCACTTGGCATACTGATGGGAAGAAACAAGATAATTAATCCGACGAATGTAGAAAAAGTTCCAGGATTCAAGAATACTTTGCTCCAATTGATCGTTGCTTTCGAACGTGAAAATAAATAGATTCCATATGTCCAGATAAGAATGAATAAAACAATATTATACATCGTCAAATAAACGATTCCCTGCTCCCCGAAAATAGCAAAAATAACTGCGAAACCAATATATCCTTGATTGCCGAAAATGATCAGTCCCTCATAAACGCTTTTCTGATTTTCGTTCAGCTGGGAGCGATTCCGCATCCAAATAGCAAGAAAAATGGATAAAAGAAGGGCATAGGAGGACATCGCAATAAGCCAAAGGAAATCTTTCATTAAATGATAGGAAAACGGCATATTTAAAGAGTATAAGATGAGTGCTGGTAAGGTGATATATAAAATAAGCTGTGTCAGTACATGATTGGTATTTTCATTAAAAATCCCAAATTTCCTGACTAAAAATCCAAGCAGTGCAATGCTGTACAACTGTATCATCTCTTGCAGGAAATTCAACGTTGAATCCAATATGATCCCCCCTCGAAGTACTATATGTGCAAATGACCTAATTGGTCTCTGCTGTTTGGAGGACTTTCTTAAATAAAATGTTTATATAATCCCTTATTTAAAGGGAGGGGGAAGATAATGATTTTTTCCTTTATGTAGAGACTGAGACAAAAGTGTTTTTATCACATAAACTCCGAACATGATTGACGAAAATAACCCGCTCCGGAAATATAATTCGCGCATCCTGCGGCGGCTGGTGAGCCTCCCACAGGAGTCTACGTATATTTCCTACGCTAAGTTTATACATCGTTCCTTTTTTTGTATAACACTTTCGTTATGTCCCAGCTCCACTTTTTAGTTTGGATGGTAGGCAAATTCATGAACTTAACACAGACTGCTTTTGATAATGAACAAATATTGACGTATAGGATGATGTACAAAACCTTGCTGAATCAAATGTTCTCACATGTAGTATTCGATCTACCAGCTTTTTTGTTGCTTTCGAATATAAATAATCTGACCAATATGATATGCATTATGCGTCGTTGCATTACCAACAAGCTCCCACCATTTAGCCGGTTCATAGGCCCAGCGAACAGATTCATCTAACTTTTCCTCTGTTAATAGCTTTTGCCATTGTAAGAGCACGTCTAATAATGTGTTCTTTAAGTCGTTAAACGTTTGTCCCTCTGGAAGGGTGAAGCTTTGATCGTTATTTTCCAATGCAGGTACAGCATGCACATCCGATTGGGTAAACCTGGTTTGCCATGTTTTATTCCAGTAAATAAGGTGCTGCACAATTTCTGCAATGCTATTACTAGCTTCATTAGGCTTCCAAAAGGCATCTTCTTCAGACAAGTTCTTAACGGAACTTGTAAATGGAAGGTACCAACTAGGATCATTTGCATTTGCCAACAATTGATTAAGTAAAAGCTCTTTCGTGTGTGCCATTTATTATTCACTCCTGAAATTAGAATTTGGTATCGACTATTTCATTAAGTTATTGATTCGTAATTGGTACTTCGGTAGTTGAAAACAATATACTTGATCTTAGCTTCGCCACTGCCTTTTTAAGAACTTCCTCTGGTTGGACAAGCCCAATCCGTACATACCCTTCACCACCTTCTCCAAATGCATTACCTGGTACAACAACAATCCCAGTCTCATCCATTAAACGATAGACAAATTCGGTTGAAGTAAACGGTTTCGGAACTTTTGCCCAGATAAACATAGAAGCACTAGGTGTATCAACTTTCCAGCCGAGCGCATTTAAACCACTTACTAGAATATCTCTGCGTCTTTTATAAATCGCTCTTAATTCTTCACTAAAGCTAACAGAATTCTCTAATGCTCGAATTGCTGCTTTTTGAATCGGAAAAAACACACCATAGTCAAGGTTCGATTTAAGTCGATTTAACCCAGCTACAACTGTTGGATTGCCAACAATATAGCCGATTCTGCAGCCTGCTAAGTTAAAACTTTTCGAGAATGAATTAAACTCGACACCAACTTCCTTTGCTCCTTTTATGGATAGGAAGCTAACTGGTTTATCCTCATAGTAAATCTCTGAATATGCAAAGTCATGAACAACAACAATCTGATGTTTCTTTGCAAAAGCTACCACTTGTTCGAAGAATTTCTTTGTTGCCAAAGCAGGAACAGGGTTACCTGGGAAGTTTAAGATCATGAGCTTAGCTTTTTCCCGAATTTCTCCGGGGATAGCTTCTAAATCTGGTAAAAAGTTATTATCCTCTTTAAGCGGCATGCCATAAACAGCCGCACCAGCCAATGCAACACCTGTATCATAAGCTGTATATCCAGGATCAGGTAATAAAATAATGTCACCAGGGTTTGTGAGCGCCATTGGTAAGTGAACGAGACCATCTTGTGATCCCATGACCATTAATGTTTCATTGACTGGATCTACGGTAACGCTATATTGATTATGGTAGTATGTTGCGATAGTCCGGTGAAGCTCATCAATCCCAGTTAATGTATAGCCGTAGTTGCCAGGGTGGGTAACATGCTTCGCAAGCTCATCAATGACATACTTTGCTGGGGGAAGGTCAGGGCTGCCTAAGCTTAAATCAATCATTTCGTTTCCTTCTTGATTTTTTTTCTTTTTGTAATTGGAAAGCTCATTAAAAATAGAAGTTTGAAAATGATGCATTTTATCCGATAGTGTTATGTTCATTTAAACCACCTCTTTGAAATAGAACTTAAAACTCAGTATATTATAACATTTATTAAGGGAATGGAATTGATTTTTTCAGGATTATGAATCGACATATCGATGATGGATCAAAAGCTATTAAAAAATAACTGTTCAGGTGATTCCGATTTATTTAAGCAGAGTTGCGGAAGGTACTGTTCAGACTGGTTTCTAAAGCAAAAGCAACAAGAGAAGCAAATGGAAAAAATACTAGAGAAAACAAGCCTTTCCAAGGTGCAGTTTGCAGTTAGCTGGAAAGTCAATTTACGACATATTGAGAACATCAGTAATTCATAACCTTACGCCTATAACTTTTCCACTATCACCTTAGACCTAAAAAACTTTACGGAATTTTCATACATTATTTAATTCCGGTTAATATGCGAAATCTATACTTAATATGAACGTAAACTTAGTCATGGAGGGAAGAGAATGAGGAGAATTTTTGCACTAATATCGGCTTTGATGCTTTTATTTACGACATTCTTCCATGGAGCAGCGCCTATTTATGCTGCCTCAGCTATTAATGAAGCGGATGCAAAAGCTGCCGAGAAGGAAGTCGAAGGAGAGGAAATGCAAGAGGTTTTACCAATTCAACATGAACAGCCAAAGGAGCTGATACAAGGAGAGGAATTCCAAGTAATAGCAACGATTCAAGATGCTGAGAAAGTGTCGTTGTATTATAAGCAAGACGCTGAAGCGACAGCAATCCCAATGGAGCGTTCAGAGAATACGGATTTATATATTGCAGTGATTCCAGGGGATGCTATATCAAGCTCAAAATTGGAATATTGGTTTGAAGTAAGGAATGAGAACGAGAGTGTTACATCTTTACCTTATATTACGGAGGTAAAAGAAAAGCAACCAGAAAATCAAGAACAAGAAGAGGCACAGGATGACCAAGATTCTGCTACTGCGGCAACTGAAGAAGTATTGGCAATTGAGCATGAAGCTATAACGAATATCAATGATGGAGCGGATATTACATTTGAGGCGAATATTAAAAATGCAGAAGATGTAATCTTACAATTCCAATCGGGTGTAAAGATGGCTAAGCAGGAATTACCATTTACAAAGGTTGAAGGTACAGAAAATTATACAGTAGAAGTTTCAGAAATACATTTATGGTCCGATAACTTTAAGTACAACATAATCGCACGTGATGCAGATGGAGAGGAAATAACTTATCCTGAAGAAGGCTACATAGAAGCAGCTGTACAATCAGAAGAACCGAATACACAAAAGCTTCCAACTCTGCTTATTACAGAAATTGCACCTCAGCCAGATGGCTATGGATTTATTGAAATCTATAATAATAGTAATCAGCCGATAAACCTGAAGGATTATCAACTTTCGTACCATGACGGAAATAACGCAACAGACCTAGTATGGGATCTAACAGAGAAAGAGGAAAAAGTTATTCAGCCAGAGGAAACATACATCCTTTGGTTGCAAGATAAAGCACTAACAACAGATGACTTTAATAGGAATTATGATGTTACATTAACAGAAGATCGTGTAACAACAATTGAAAGCAACGGATTGGAAAACAATCAAGACCAAACCATAATTATCCGTGATAACATGGGTGAGGAAATTATACGTGCTGCTTATAGTGAACTGGAAGAGAAGAATCAAGGAATTGTTTATCAATATCCGTCAGAAGGTAATGAGATGCAATTCGTTGGGCTTGGGGAAACTGCTACTCCATTAAACCTTACCAACGGACAAGTTCCAAGTGAGCCAGTAGAAACGGAAACGATGGATGTTAAGGCAGACACAGTAAAAGATGTTGAAGCTCCTATCATTGGAGAGCCTACCGTATCCCTAACGGATGATACTGTAACAGTAGAAATTGAAGTGACCTCAGAGCAAGAACTAGATGAAGTACAACTACATTTTAGCCAAAGCAGTGCCATTAAGGAACAATCCTTGCCAATGCAGGAAGAAGATTCTGTTTATAAGCTTACCTTACCACGCAATCAAATTTGGAGTGAGCAGGTTCAGTATTACTTTACTGCTTCAAATGACGCTGGTACTGCTACGTCAGAAACTTATGAAGCAGTTATTCCCCAGCCCGAAGCCGATTCACAAGCTATGCCGAAGCTATTAATTACGGAATTAACACCAGACACAGCAAACATGAATGGTGCCGATGCGTATGAGTTTATTGAGATTTATAACAATACGGATCAGCCAATTAATATGAAGGATTACCAGATCATTTACCGATATCCGACTGAAACCGCCGATCAGATTTGGGATATTACCGATGATAAGGTAATCGACTCTCAGGAAAGCTTTATTGTTTGGATTCATAATGACGGGAACCAACAGGCGACACTTGATGATTTTAATGAACAATATGGACTTGAGTTAACCGAGGATCGAGTGGCGATCATTCAAAGTGCTGGGATGGCAAATGGAAGTGAGCGCACACTAATTCTTGCAGATGAGTTTGGGAATGAGATTGTACAAGCTTCCTATAATGATGGTTCGGATGATGTTTTTACCGATCAAGGGGTTATGTATAAATATCCATCAGAAGGAAATACGATGCAAAAGCTCGGAATTGCAGAAAGTATTTCCCCACTTACAGTTTACCAAGAGCAAGTACCTAAAGAGCCTGTTGCGATTGAAATGAATGCAGAGGTTCCAGTAATTGGTGAACCTGAATTTGAAGTGACAGATGAAGAAATAACGATCCAGGTTGAAGTTATTTCTGAACAAGCTATACAAGGCGTTAATCTTTATGTAAGCCAAAGTGAAGCGATGGGATTTGATTCCATCACGATGGAAGAGACAGAGGGAGCTGCGCTCTATACGGCAAGTATTCCTCGTGCAGAAATATGGAGCGACAAGCTTAACTATTATATTGTCGCATCGAACCAAGCTGGCAGGGCAACGTCAGAAATAGGTGAATTCGATATTCCTCAAGCAGCTATAGACTATCAAGAAGTCCCACCTCTATTTATTACGGAGGTTGTACCAGATTCAACAAATGCAAATGGTGCGGACGCCTATGAATTTATTGAAGTATATAACAATACTACAGAAGCAATTGATTATAAAGATTATACCATTCGCTATCGTTACCCGAATACTGGACCAGAGGGGGACTTACTTTGGGGCCCACCTGCAGACCATGAGGAAATTATTATTCCGTCTGGTGAAACGGTTGTTTTCTGGATTATCAATTCTGGAAACTCGGATTTAACGGGTTCGGATTTTAATGCCCATTATGGAACAAACCTGACAGAAGGTAAGAACTTAATTAAGATTTATAACAATGGAATGTCAAATAGTGCAGAGCGTACATTTGTGATGGCAACGAAAAGCGGGTATGAACTATCCAATGTAAGCTACTTAGATGAAGCAGGTGTTGACGATACAGTTGCTGATAAAGGGATCCTATTCCGTTATCCTAGTGACGGAAGCCAAACGTTGAAAAAAATCAGTGCCGGTGTTTTGGATGCAACACCTGGAGAAGTCATTCCAGAACAAGTGCCGGGAGAAAAGGTACAATTACCTGATGACACCGCGGAACCAAACATAGAAGATACAACTGGAAAATATACCATCACATCGGAGGAACCTGTTCAAATTACAGCAACCATTACAGATGATATCGAAGTGAAATCTGTTAGTCTTTTTTACCGTACGATGGATGGAGAGAACTTTAGACAAGTAAACTTGGAACGACAAACAGAAGATACATTTCAACATACCATCTATGAACCCGAACTAATCGGACAACAAGAGCTGGAATATTACTTTGTTGCACGTGATGGACGTAATGAAAGTTCAACAGAAATAAAATCCGTAACGATTGAACATCCAAATGTAGAAACGGGACTTCGCTTAAATGTGGAAGAGGATGAATTAATTGCAGGTGAAAAAGTCATCAAGGCGACTGAAGATGCTTATACGAATGATATGCTATTGTTCCTTGATGACGAGCAAGTGACCGATACGTTTATGGCGATGGAAAATGAAGCGTATTTCGCATTTGATGTTAGTGAAACGAATATTTATTTCCAAAATGGTGTGACGATGGGGGATGAAATCCTAGAAATTTTCGATGATACGTATACAGACTTTGTTACATTAACAGTCCCTATTCCTGCTGACATGCTGAAGCCTGGAGAAAATACGATTACCATTCGTGCCGGAAATAAAGTAAGCCCGTTTGATGAAACATCAACTGAAAACCGCGATGATTTTACGATTAAAAATGTTCGCTTAGTATTAGAAGATGGAACAGTTATCTATGATCCAAACTATAATAACCCGGATACAAATTATTCTATCGGTGACAGTCCTGGAAAGGATCCAGTTTACGACTTTGATTTTACGATTGAAGAAGAAAAATTTGCATCACTTGCTTATTTATACGATACAACAACAGTCTCAGATGGGACGCATGAAATAAAAGCAACATTAGCTGATGACGAGACAATTGCAAATGTGATTGTTGATAATTCAGCACCGATTATTAAACCAAGCATTAAAGAAGGACAGGAGTATAAAGGTAACTTTACTATTGATGCAGAAATTGAAGACGCGAGTGATGTTGCAGAAGTTACGGCAACATTAGATGGGAAAACAATCGCATTTCCATATGAGACATCATCTGCTCAGCTTGCACCAGGTGAACATGAAATCATCTATACTGCAACAGATGCAGCAGGAAATACCGGAACAGAGACAATTACATTCCTTGTCGTGGAGGAACATCCATGGCTTCCAGATTGGATGAATAACCAGCCGGATGCAACGCGTGCTGATCTATCGGTGAAAATAAATGATCCAACTGGAGACAAGATGAAAGTCGACTTTTATCAGTCGTATCAGTATAAAGCTGATGATTCAAAGCACCTCACGATTTCACAAAATAGTGTTGGTACGGAACCTCCTGGAGAATTTTTACCAGAAGGAGAAACCGAATTTACAGAAGATGAGTTGGCACAATTATCCGATGTGGATGGAAAAGAAGTGTCAACTGAATCAACTACGGAATTTCCGTACCATCGCTTCGATGTTACCGTTAATAAAAATGTTCAGCCTGATGATGAAATCGAAATTGTATGGAATGGCTCCTCGTTGGATGGCCGAAAGGTAACAATGTATGCTTGGAATTATAAAACAACCGAGTGGGATGAGCTTACATCGATTATTGCAGGTGAAGCGGCGTTTGAGCTAGTCGGTTCTGTTACTGGAGATGCATATTTACAGGACAGTAAAGTAAGTGTTATTGTTCAAGACCAAATAGCGAATCCAGGGGAGGATTTTACATTTGTATGGATGTCCGATACACAATACTACTCTGAGAGCTATCCGAATATTTATAACGAACAAGTGGATTGGATTGCAGCCAATCAGGAAGCGTTAAATCTTGAGTACGTCATCCATACTGGAGATATCGTTAATATTTGGGATGATTTTGACCAATGGGAAGTTGCAGACAAGGCAATGAAAGTACTTGATGATGCTGGTATTCCATATGGAGTTCTTGCTGGAAATCATGATGTTGATCAAAAGGATAATAATTATACGAATTACTATACGTACTTTGGTGATCAACGGTTTGAGGATCGTTCCTATTTTGCTGGTTCCTATAAAAATAACCGCGGACACTATGACCTTATTTCAGTCAATGGAAATGATTTTATCATTGTTTACATGGGATGGGGTGTCGATCAGGATGGAATTGACTGGATCAATGATGTTCTGGAAGAGCATCCAAACCATAAAGCGATTTTAGGATTCCATGAATACTTGCTTGCCAGCGGGACAAGAAGTCCAATAGGAGATGAGCTTTTTGAAAAAGTTGTTGTTCCAAACGAAAATGTCCATGCAGTCCTATCGGGACATTACCATAACAGCCAAAAATTAATAGACAAAATTGATGATAATGGCGATGGTGCTGCTGATCACACTGTATACCAATTGCTTGCAGATTACCAGGGTGGACCAGAAGGCGGTCAAGGCTATATGCGACTGTTAACCTTTAATATGGAAACAAACCAAATGGAAGTACGTACCTATTCTCCGTATATGGATGAATACAATTACTATGATCCAGAAGAGTTCCCGGAGAAGGATGAATTCAATTTGGACTGGGATCTAGAACCGCAGCTGAAAGAAGTTGCAACTGATTATGTAGAGGTAAATGTGTACACTAAAAATCTGATTGATTCGATGAAAAATGTAGAGAGCGGAGATACAGCAACAGTTGTTTGGGAAAATCTAGATCCTAATAGCGAATATTTCTGGTATGTTATTGCATCTGATGATTTCGGTGGTATAGTTCGTTCAGACATTTGGCGTTTCCAAACAGTGGACGGAGAAGTGGTTGACCCATCTGAACCAGAAGTGCCGGAGGTTCCTGATCCGGAAGAAGAACCGAATAAGCCTGAAAAGCCTGGTGAAACACCTGATGATGGAAACGACAAGGATCCTGGTGAAGTTCCAAACGAGCAACTACCAAACAACAAGAAGCAAACCGTAACACCTGAAGTACAAAGTAACAAAGCCAAGCTTGATAGTGACGCATTTTATGAGGTAGCAAGTGACGGCAATATCATTGTTGATTTAAATGAATATGCAGACCAAGCTATCGTGGAACTCGAATTAACGGAAGAACAAATTAAGCTTATAAAGGAAAAAAATATTATCCTATCGATTCAAAAAGGTGATATTACGCTGGATATCCCGGCATCTGCATTCAGCGGAGCAGGCGATGTCATCATTAAAATCGAACGATTGGAACAAATTGCGGATGCATTAAGTAATATATATGATATTACGATTACACAGGGCGGTGCACTGATCAGTGAATTTGCAGAACCACTAACATTAACGTTGGGTGTATTCACTGCAAAAGTTACAAAGCCTGAACATCTTCATTTATATTATTTCAATGAGGATTCGAATGAGTGGAAGCTAGTCAATGGAAGTGAATTTGCAGATGATAAAGTTACTGCACCAGTACACCATTTGAGTACATTTGCTGCATTCGAAAAAGTCGAAGAAGCAAATACAAATGGTGGTTCTGCCCCAGTATCTGGTGACGGATCTTGGGAAGAGAAAGCTCCTATTATTGAAAAAGTAAGCTCAAATGATGATTCAGCATCCGGCGGATTCCTGCCAGATACAGCTACTGATATGTTTAACTATTTA
The DNA here is from genome assembly GCF_037983385.1 of Oceanobacillus sp. FSL K6-0127. NCBI lineage: Bacteria > Bacillati > Bacillota > Bacilli > Caryophanales > Bacillaceae > Oceanobacillus > Oceanobacillus sp. FSL K6-0127. The sequence goes on from NZ_CP150287.1 coordinate 2,286,458, forward strand.
TTAATCGGTATAGTGTTCATAATAAGTGGTGTGGGGATATGGTATGTTGGATATTATAGAAGACAGCGATCGGTGGATTAATGGATTTGATGAAAGAACTTCAGCTAAGGCTGGAGTTCTTTTTTTGCAGATAAGAAAGTGCAACTAAGGCATTCGCCTAGAGACTTGGCAAATACCAAGTTTTCTTTACAATTATAATCAAATAAGGCTTAGAGAAAATTATCTCTAAGCCTTACGTCCATATCAATATAAATATATTTAGAACACTTTCGTCGTCCAATCCTCACAATTCCATTTATCCGTTACAATACCCTCGTAAAAATCAGGTTCATGGGAAATGAGGAGGACGCTGCCTTTGTATTCGTCTAGTGCTTGTTTTAGTTCTGCTTTTGCATCCGGGTCTAGATGATTTGTAGGTTCATCTAATACGAGTAAGTTGGACTCGTTATTAATTAATTTACAAAGTCGGACCTTGGCCTTCTCTCCACCACTTAGTACTTGAACTTTACTCTCAATATGTTTTGTTGTTAGTCCACATTTTGCAAGAGCAGCACGTACTTCGTATTGCGTGAAATGAGGGAATTCATCCCAAACCTCATCCATGCAGGTTTTATCTTTTTCTGTTTTTATTTCTTGTTCAAAATATCCAATATGAAGATGCTCACCTAACTGAACCGAGCCTGAAATGGCAGGGATTTCACCAAGAATGCTACGTAGCAAAGTAGTTTTACCAATACCATTGGCACCGTACAATGCAATCTTTTGTCCGCGTTCCATTGATAAATTAAGAGGCCTAGACAAGGCTTCATCATAGCCGATAACGAGGTCCTTCGTTTCGAACAGGTACTTACCAGGTGTACGAGCTTGTTTGAATTTAAATTCGGGTTTTGGTTTCTCGGCATCTAGCTCAATAACATCCATCTTATCCAATTTTTTTTGACGAGACATTGCCATTCGGCTTGTTGCTGCATTTGCTTTGTTTCTCGCGACAAAGTCCTTTAAATTAGCAATTTCCTGTTGTTGTTTCTTGTATGCAGCAGCAAGTTGCTGTTTTTTCATCTCGTATACACGCAAAAATTCATTGTAGTCTCCAGGGTAGCGTGTCAGCTGTTGATTTTCCATCTGGTAAATGAGGTTCACAACACTATTTAGGAATGGGATATCATGTGATACAAGGATAAATGCATGCTCATACGCTAACAGGTAGTTTTTTAGCCATTCGATATGCTCCACATCAAGATAGTTTGTCGGCTCATCGAGTAATAAAATATCTGGTTTTTCCAATAATAGCTTGGCAAGTAATACTTTCGTTCGTTGTCCGCCACTTAAGTCATGGACATCACGATCTAGACCAAATTCGTCTAAGCCAAGCCCGTTAGCAACTTCCTCTGCTTTTGCATCGATAATATAGAAGTCACTGTTCGTGAGGGCGTCTTGTATTTGTCCAGTTTCTTCGAGCAGTTTTTCTAATTCGTCAGGTCCGACTTCACCCATTTTTGTGAATAGTTCATTCATCTCAGCCTCCATATCATATAAATATTGGAAGGCTGTTCTTAGCACGTCTAGGATAGTCATCCCTTGCTTGAGTAAAGCATGCTGATCCAAGTAACCTACACGGACATTTTTTGCCCATGTCACATTTCCAGCATCTGGCTCAAGTTTCTGTGTAATAATATTCATAAAAGTGGACTTGCCTTCTCCATTCGCTCCGATTAGTCCAATATGTTCTCCTTGTAATAAACGAAAAGAAACGTCATCGAAAATGGCGCGATCCCCAAATCCGTGACTTAAATTTTTAACGGTAAGTAAACTCATTATAAAACACCTTTTCCTTCTAAAATACATTCTGTTCTATTATATAGGTCATTACAGAAAACGGCTAGTCAAGATTTGCTTCCAGCAGGTAGGTTTTACAAAACTCGAGGAGGCAGTGCCTGTCACTGTTATTTTATTTCGAGTATAGATGTAACATTTTTCAGTAAATTACGTCTGTAATGATAAGTAATTATTCTAAAAGAGATGGAAATGAAAGGTGGGGGTCTTTATGAAAAATGGGTTGATTATTTTGATTGTTCTTTGGATCGGCATGTTGCTAGCTGCTTGCAGTAATGATGTGGAAAATAGTAATGTAAGCAGCGATAGGGCTAATTATGACTCGGAAGAAAGCGTGGAAATAGAAAGTATAGAAATAGAAAGCAGCAATTCGATTAGTGGAGAAGCTGATCGCACTACTGAACCAGAAGTGAGTGATTCACAAGAAGAAAGTGGTTCATCACAAGAAGAAATCGTCGAGTCTGATCGAAAAATAATTTACACTGCTGATCTGCAAATTGAAGTAAAAAATTATCAGCAGACATTAAATACGATTCAGTCTCAGGTTGCAAACCGTGGTGGGTACGTTGTAGATTCGAATATGCAAGGGTACGCAGAAAATGATTCAACTACCGGACAGGTGACAGTAAGGATTCCTCAGGATCAGTTTCGTGAATTTATTCAGATTGTGGAAGATGGGAGCAGTAAAGTTTTGGAAAGTTCCATTTCAGGTCAGGATGTAACAGAAGAATTTATTGATCTAGAGTCTCGTTTAAAATCAAGAGGAGTTGTTGAAGAAAGATTGCTTTCCTTTATGGAGCAAGCAGAGAAAACAGAAGATCTATTAACCATTTCAGCTGATTTAGCTGAAGTTCAAGGTGAAATAGAGGAGATAAAAGGACGAATGAATTATTTACAAAACAGAACTGACTTGGCAACGGTTACGATCTATATGGAGGAAAAAAATGTAACGATTTCGGGGATGAGTGAAGGGGAACTAAACACCCTGGAAAAAACCAAACAGCAATTTTTGAATAGCATTAATTTTCTTCTCGCAGTATTCTCAGGGATTTTTGTGTTCATTATAGGTAATATGCCTGTGCTTATCTTACTCGGAGTTATCGTGGTGATTGGATTTTTTGTTTACAGAAGAATAAAGAAAAATAACCAGAATGGTTAGGTTCATTTGATGAAGTTCAGTGAGGGGAAATCAATTTATTGGAACATTAACAGGCTTTGAAAAGTAAAAAGTGACCGATATTTTTATATGTTGGTCACTTTTTACATTTACACTGTTAAATCTAGCAAAGCGTCGAAACGCCAGATGAGGACAATCAATGGGAAAGAAAGGAATTAAGTACATTTTAAACCAAAATACCTAATCCAACAGCTGTTAGCATCGCAAGAAAAAGTAAGATCTTTTCATAATTACTTACCTGTTCATGATTTGTTACATCCATTTTCAGAACAAGTATTATCGCTATAGTGAGCATAATCAATAGAAAGCCTGCAGCCCAAATTCGGTCGAATCCTAACCAAAGCATGCATAATGCTGCAAAGGAAAAATAGAGCAGCGCTGGGAAACGTGCATAATAAAGTCCGAATCGCTCAACAAACCAAACGACACTTGTTTGTTTTTTTGGTAAAGCTCGTCTGTCAGCTTGTAAATCTGGAATGTGATGAACCATTACCCATGCCATACAAAAAAGGGCATTAATCAAGGAATTTTGGATTGCCCATAATGGAATTGTATTTAACATCAACCAAGGTCCAGCCAAACCAAGTGAAAAGATAGCTGGAAAAAGACTTGCCCATTCACCTAAAAAAGGCCGATAGCTTAGATGCAAAGGAGAGACCGAGTAAGAAACGGCACTCCAGATTCCAATCAATAATAAAATGACGAGCTTGTATTGTGCAAAAATAGCGAGCACTAAAGCAAGGATTAAAAGAATAAAGGTAAAGGCGAAAGCTAGTTTGAGAACTGCGTGCAAAGAAAACATTCCATTCTGGATTACGCGACTTCCCCCAGACAAAATAGCTGGACTAAAGCTATCCGTACCAGAACAATGATCGGTATAATCGTTAAAAGCATGTGTTAGGACGCCGTGAATGGCGAATGCAGCGATCGTAAGGAAAACAAATAGCAGCCAGAGCCGGTCCGAAGAGATTGATGAATATAAAAATAAAGGAAGTAAGCTAGAAATAATAGTCGCAACACTTGATGAGATAACCGCGATAGAACGCAGCAACACCCATCCTCCGCGAAATATTGCGTAAACTTGATTTGACAATGGTAGCACTCCTTTCGTTTATAATTTTGAATATGAACCTAATAAAACTATTACCAAAAAGTATTTTATTTTAACAGTGGTGAATATATCATTCCCTTTTTGCCAAAAAATGCTACCTATTTAGAAATGAATTTCAATTTCTTAAGGGAATTTGAATATATCACTTACAATTACTTATAAATACTTGTAAATCTGTGTAAAATATGTATAATTACTTATAAATACGTACTGAAGTTGGTGAAGAAGCATTGTACCAAGAAGAGAGATTGTTATCTATTTTAGACTTCCTTCAAAAAAATAAACGAATATCGGTTGAAGAAATATGTACGATGTTTCATGTTTCAAGAGATACAGCGCGAAGGGATCTTGTTAAGTTAGAAGTGGAAAATTCTATTATACGTACACGTGGCGGAGCAATCTTACCATCTATTCAGGAAGAAATTAAAAACTACTCAAAGCGTCTGGAGACTGTATCACAGGAAAAAAAGATAATCGGGAAGAAGGCAGCTTCTTTAATTTATCCGAATGACAATATTATTTTAGATACATCAACGACAGTTCAGGCCTGTGCAGAGCACATTCAAAATATGGATTGTACAATCATTACGAATTCAATTAACCTGGCAGAAGTATTGTCTAATAGATCCCATATCAATATTCAACTTCTGGGTGGCACACTGCATAAAGAGCATCGCTTTTTATACGGCTCTTCTGTAGTGGAGAAGCTCTCGGATTACTACGTGGATAAACTTTTTGTTGGTGTTATTGGAATATCAGAAACTGGATTGACCATTGCGCATGAAGAAGACGGTGTTGTAAAAAGAAAGATGGTTAAGCAAGCGAAACAGGTGATTGTCTTAGCAGATCATACCAAGCTCGGAACGAATCACTTTTTCAAATTTGCAAGCTTAGATGATGTAGATCTAATAATTACAGATAAAACACCACCAAAGGCCTTTATGGAAGTCTTGCGAAAAAACAATGTAGAATTACTAATAGCAGACGGTGAAACGAAAGGTGATAAATAAGATGACAAAATTAATTGCAATTGATTTAGATGGAACCCTGCTTAATGAAAAAAGTGAAATAAGTGAGAACAACAAACAAGCACTTCTAGCCGCACAAGCGCAAGGAATTGAGGTTGTTATTGCTACTGGGCGTGCTCATTTTGATGTGCAAACGATCTTTAAAAATACTAATATGAAGACATGGATTATCGGAGCAAACGGAGCAACAATTCATCGTCCAAACGGAGAATTATTTCACCATCTACCGATGAAGCATGAAGATGCACTGGAGAGCTTAAATTGGCTTGAACAAGAGGGATTTTATTATGAAATCTTTAGCAATGAAGCTATCCTAACACCACAAAATGGTCGGGAACGATTAACGATTGAAATGGATCGTGTGCTGAGCGGCAACCCAAATATAAGTGTGGAAGAACTAAAACAGGCAATCAATAAGCAGTTCAGTCAAACGGGATTTTCTTATATTGATTCTCATAAAGAAGTGAGTGAAATGGGCATTGATATTTATAACATCCTTGCATTTTCATTTGATGAGGCAAAACTAAATAAGGGCTGGGAACAATTTAAAGACCACAATGACTTAACGATTGTATCGTCAGCAAATCATAATTTTGAGTTGGAGCACAAAAATGCATCTAAGGGAAATGCCTTAGCAATCCTTGCGAATAAATTAGGTATTCATATAGCGGATACTGCAGCTGTTGGAGATAGTTTTAATGATTTATCAATGTTAACAACAGCAGGCAGAAGTGCTGCTATGGGAAATGCTCCTGATGCAATTAAAGAAGCGGCTGGGGAAGTTACGCTTTCCAATCATGAAAATGGAGTTGCTCATTTTATTAATTCACTTCGTAAACAATAAAGCGAGGCGGATTATTTAAGTATAGAAACACCATGCCTTCAAAGTATCTGACTTCGTGTGTCATGATACGAGTGATTTTGTTTTAACATTCATAGCCACTGGCTATTCCTAATATTTCATTGGGTTTGCTTGAAACCCGATTCGTGGCCCGCTTTCTGGCGTAACGCAAATGCGGCGTAACAGAAGGGGGCTATTTGCATTTCACTTTATAGTCTGCCAGCCCATTCCGCTTTCTAAATGTGATAAAATAGCAAAAAAGGGGGGCGGCAAATGAAGATTTCTGAGTTTGATATTCAAGGAGCAATTGATCAAGCAACACGCTGTCAGCATTATCATACCGGCAAAGACATCATCGCTATTCGTTTTTATTGCTGTAATCGTTATTTTCCTTGTCATTTATGTCACGAAGCGTATGGTTGTGGGAAGGGAGAGGTTTGGCCACGTGAAAAGTTCAATGAAAAAGCTATCCTCTGTGGAAGCTGCAAGGAAGAGCTGACAATTAACCAATATATAAACAGTGACAACACGTGTCCAAACTGTCAAGCATCATTCAACAGCGGCTGTTCGCTTCACTATCATTTGTATTTCGAACATTTTCATCCGTCTTGTCCATTTGGGGATGATGGTTAGAAAAAAAGAGTCTATGCAACGGTACCGCCCCCCGAAAGTTAGAGTAGAAAACTAACTTTCGGGGGGCAGTACCCAACCCGAATGGTTTAAATAGGCTCTTTTTTATGATTAGTTTGCTCGTGAATGAACGCGTTCACCTTGCACCCAAACTTCACGAATATTCTCCGGTCGAGTGAGGTACATAATTTTCTGGAAAATATCATATAAATCTTCATTTGCATTAAAAATTGGTAATTTTGCAGTGGATAGTTTCGTGTCGATAATTTGTACATCCCATGCATAGTTTTTCTCGAGTCTGCCAATTGGTAAACTCAAACTTTCGCCCCCACCAGCAGTGGCAAAATAAAATGCTTCATTAATCGTAATCCGTGAATTTGGTACGCCGCGTTTTGCAGCTGGAAGTGCAGTATTCACACCATCCTCTAGCATCCTTGATGAAACAACAGCTTGTCTTGCATTATCAAAAATGCTCGGTGTCGACCCAGCAGAAATATCGGTACCTAGTCCAATATCCACTCCTTTTTTGTGAAAGCGTGCGATTGGAATGACACTATTGGCAAAGTATGCATTGGATATTGGACAGTGACCAATCGCTGTACCCGTTTTAGCAAATAATTCGGCATCGTTATCATCTAAGAAATTGCAATGTGCCATCACCGATTTATCACGTAAAAGACCAAAATCATTTAAGGCAAACGCATCGTTCTTTTGGAAGCGATCTTGTACATAATTATGCTCCCAGTCACCTTCGCTACAATGTGATTGGATATGGGTATCATATTTTGCTGCTAATTCGCCTAAGCCTTTTAATGCTTCATCGGTACAGCTTGGAATAAACCGGGGCGTTACAACAGGGTAAACCCCTTGTTTTGTTGACTTAGCTAAGTCCTTTACAGCTAAAATAAATTCCTCCGTATCGGCAAGCGCGGTTTGCGTGTCCTGATCTCGATAGTAGTCTGGATTTTGTTCGGGATCGTCCATGACAACTTTTCCAACTAGACCACGTTGGCCTTTCTCAGAACAAATTTTGGCGAGTAACAAACTAGCTTCCTTATGGACGGTTGCAAAATAAAGGGCAGTCGTCGTACCATTTGCAAGAAATGTGCTGACTAAATCTTCATAGACTTTTTTCGCATAATCCAAGTCGGAAAACTTCGACTCAACCGGAAAGGTATACGTATTTAACCAATCGTAAAGTGGGAGGTCTAATGCTGTTCCAGATTGCGCCCATTGAGGTGCATGGACATGTAAATCAACAAAACCAGGTAGTAAATACTGTCCATCTGCTAAACGATGAAAGTTCTCTGCTTCACTATAGGCATCGAGTAGTTTTTCATATTCTGAATCTGATGGTGCAACAATTTTTTCAATTATCCCATCCTCATTAATACAGAAAAGATAGTCTACTAGCTGTTCCACTTCTTTCGCTGATTTACTTGTAAAAGCAGTTCCGTGAAATATTTGCATATATTGTTTCATGTTATCACCTTAATGTTCGTATTTTAGTATTATGATTGTCATTATAAGACATAAAAATAACTTCGTCTATGGAAATCCAAGATATCTTTTTAGCCAGTAATAATCTTCATTATTCAACAATTAGTGTATTTGTCTAAATTATTGGAAGGTTGTTTTTTATTTTTCAGGTATTGTTTTTGCCCAAATGGGTGCTATACTATAAACATTCTAAAAAATATGTATTGTTATTTTCATATAATCGTAGGGATATGGCCTACAAGTATCTACCGGTTTACCGTAAATAAACTGACTATGAGAAGCAATCGTGAATAGACATCCATTGGAACTTACCTATTTTAGGTTTGGTTCAGTGTGTTACTCGTAACTAGCGACCATGAAATATGGTTTGTTTGAAGTCTTGTCTTTTCACGGTATTTCGATATCTAAAGCTCGAAGTACATTGCTTTCTCCAAAGAGGGGCATGTATTTCGAGCTTTTTTTATTCTATGTTTCCATTATATGAGAAGCACTACAGTAAATTTTTTAAAAAATCTAGTAACGTACTAGACGAAGGGAGATAAGAGCTTGGAGAATGCTGTGAGAGAATTAGAGACAAAGACAGTAAAGAATGAGAATGAGCAAGGTAGAAAAAAAGAGGATATTTCAGTAGGAAAGTCTATTTTTGTAGGGTTACAGCATGTATTAGCAATGGATTTATTTATTCCGCCGATTATTTTAGCCGGGCTATTATCCTTTTCGGTTGCTGATAGTGCATTGTTAATTCAGATGACATTTATTGCTTGTGGAATTGCAACAATTATTCAGGCTGGATTCGCGATGAAGCTGCCTGTTATGCAAGGACCATCATTTGTGCCACTCAGTGCACTTGCAGCAATTGGAACAACGTCTGGAATGGGAGCGATGATTGGTAGTTTAATACCAGGTGCTTTGTTAATCGCACTATTAGGTTATCCATTGAAAATTTTCAGTAAGGTCGTACGGAAATTCATACCACCGATTGTTGCAGGTACAGTCATCGTCGTTGTTGGTTTTTCCTTAATGCCAACAGCAATCAATTCGATCTATAGCGCGGAAGGTAGCTTTAATACAAACATTTTTATCGCGTTTGTTACAGTAGCAGTACTGATTAGCTCTATGTACATTGGTGAAAAAGCCAAAACGAAATGGAAACATATTAAAGTTGCATCTGTTATTTTAGCTTTGGGTATAGGTACAATCGTTGCATCTTTCTTTGGAATGGTAGATTTTTCTTCGGTACGTGACGCTGCATGGTTTGCGATGCCAAGTATATTTGCTCTTGGGACCCCAACCTTTGAATTGGATGCGATTTTGATTATGCTTGCTATCTACTTCATTATTATGATTGAAACAACTGGAACGTGGTTCACAGTAGGTAATGTTACGGAAGAAAAGCTGGATGATAAACGATTAAACGGCGGAGCTTTTGGTGAAGGGCTAGGCTGCTTTGCTGGATCTTTCTTCGGTGGCACACCAGTTACAGGCTATTCCACGAATGCAGGAATTATTGCCATCACTGGTGTGAAAAGTAGGAAACCGATAATTGCAGGTGGTGTCTTTCTTCTCATGTTTGGAATGATGCCAAAGCTTATGACCGTAATTGCTAGTATCCCGCCAGTAGTCATCAGCAGTGTGTTTGCAATTATTTGTGTTGTAATCATGATGAATGGTTTTAAAGTGGTAAAGCAAGCGCCATTTACAGAACGGAATATGCTTGTGATCGGTATTCCAATTATGCTCGCACTATTTGCGGTGCTTATGCCGGCAGATATTTTATATGGCCTTCCAAGTATCGTAACTTATTTTGTTTCATCTGGAATTGCTATTGGAGCAATTGCAGCATTAATACTTAATTTAGTACTTCCGGAGAAGAAAGAAGATACTGGATTAGCACCAAAACTAAACGTTAATTAGATATAGAAGATTTTTCAAAAAAGAGCAACTTGCACTCCAAAGTACAAGGACTTCTAATAAAGCAAAATAACGCTTTTAAGAATTCCTGACGAATGCTAAGTTTTCTAAATAAAAGGGGAGTTTATCGTTATGCAACAAGATAGATTATGGAACCAGTGGCACCCGGTTTATAAAGCGGATGAATTAAAAGAAGATCCACAGCAGGTATTTGTTTTGGGTGAGCGTGTCGTGATTTTTCGTAATGAGAAGGGCGTACATGCATTTAAAGATTTATGTATCCACCGCGGAGCGGCACTTTCGCTTGGAAAGGTAAAGAATGGAAAACTTGTTTGCGCCTACCATGCTTGGGAATACAATGATACTGGCGAATGTGTGAAAATACCGGCATTGCCATGTGAGAGACCTATTCCGAAGAAAGCGAGAGCAACGGTTTACCATGCGCAGGAATCTTTCGGTTTGATTTGGGTTAATTTGGGTGATGACCCAGATCCAATGATTACTTATCCGGAATATAATAAAGCGGGATATCGTACTGCTGTTTGCGGACCATATGATGTAAAGGCAAATGCACCAAGAATCATTGAAAATTTCCTGGATGTGTCGCATCTTATGTTTGTGCATGAAGGTATGCTTGGAGATGAAGACCATGCTGAGATTGTTGATTACGATGTGAATTTTATCGATAATCGTTTTATTACAAGTAAGATACCTGTGTATCAACCGAATCCAGATGGACGTTCAAAAGGCGGCTACGCAGATTACGTTTATGAAATTCTTAATCCAACGACAGCACGATTTACAAAAACAACGGAGGGTTCAGACGAAGCATTGACGATACTCGCAACTGTAAACCAAGAAGATAATGAACAAACGAAGGTGTTTATGCTATTAACGAGAAATTATGATCTTGAACAGTCTGATGATTCGTTTATTGAATTCCAGGATACGATTTTCTATCAAGATTTAGATATTGTGGAGAGCCAAAAACCAGAACTGCTTCCTTTAGACTTGCAAATAGAAATGCACCTTAAATCAGACGCGTTGACCATTGCATATCGCAGATGGTTGGATGAACTAGGAGTGGAAACTGGAACATTAGCGATTGATGAATCGAAACGAAGTAAGCGGAAGAAAGTATTGAACTAGAGACTATAGCTCGAAAAAATAAAATGTCTTGCAGAAATGACAATCTGTAAGGCGTTTTTTATTGTATATGGAGTTCTATGTAGATCTTATTGTAAATTAAATGAAACAAATAAAGCAATGTGCTACTACGATGACCAAGTAGGCACATTGCTTTATTCTTATCGTACTTTCTCTAAAACCTTTTCTTCTTTTAATTCTAATGATTGAATAAATCGTCCGATTCGTTTCATTGCAGTCTCGAGCTGTTCAATGGAAGCTGCATAGGAACATCGAATATAGCCTTCTCCAGATGCTCCGAAGGCATTCCCTGGTACAACGGCAACCTTTTCTTCTTGCAGAAGACGAGCGGCAAATTCTTCGGATGTGAGTCCTGTTTTCTGAATAGAAGGGAAAACATAGAATGCCCCGCCTGGTGTATGACAATCCAATCCTATCGTGCGCAGCGATTGGACCATGAAATTTCTTCGTCTCCAGTAATTTTGCCTCATTTTTTCAACTTGATCCGCACTATTACGTAAGGCCTCGAGTGCTCCAAGCTGAAGCATCGTTGGTGCACACATTGTCGTGAATTGGTAAATTTTCACCATTACTTGTATAAATTCACGGGGTGCAGCGAGAAAACCTAAACGCCAGCCGGTCATTGCAAATCCCTTTGAAAATCCATTAACGACGATCGTACGATCATACATGCCAGGAATTGCAGCAAAGCTAGTGAATTCCTCATCATATGACAACTCTGCATAAATCTCATCGGTAACGACAAGCAGGTCATGTTTTTCCACAACCTGGGCAATTTCTGTTAGCTCTGCTCTATTTAAACAGGAGCCTGTTGGGTTACTAGGGGAGCATAATAAAATTGCTTTTGTTCGATCTGTTATGGCTGCCTCCAGCTGCTCTGTCGTTACTTTAAAGTCGTTGTCTGCATATGTTGCAATGCGGACTGGAATCCCACCAGCCAATGTTACAAGCGCTGTATAAGAAACAAAGGCAGGCTCGATAATAAGTACCTCATCTCCTGGATTCAAAATCGCTCGGAATGCTAAATCCAAGGACTGACTTGCGCCTACGGTGACGATGACCTGGTCCTCTGGTTGATAGCTAAGTTTAAAATTTCTTTTCAAATAATTAGATATTTCTTGACGTAATTCTAATAACCCGGCATTTGCTGTATACGATGTGTGACCGTCTTTTAGTGCTTCAATTGTTGCCTCGCGAATATTCCACGGTGTAACAAAGTCTGGTTCTCCAACACCAAGTGAAATGACATCCTCCATACTTGCTGCTAAGTCAAAGAATTTTCGTATTCCAGATGGTTCTAATCCTTTTGCTGTAGTTGATAAGTAGTTTTGAAAGTCTATACTCATGGGGTAATCACCATTCTCCGATCTTTATCATCATTTCCTTCAATAATTACGCCATCATGCTTATATTTCTTTAGCATAAAGTGGCTTGTAGTGGATACGACATTATCAATTGTAGCTAATTTATTGGATACAAAAGCTGCAATTTCATTCATTGTTTTACCTTCGACGGTTACAGATAAATCATAGGTACCTGACATAAGGTACAGTGATTGAACCTCTGGGTAGCGGTAAATCTGTTCAGCTACCTCATTAAAGCCAACACCACGTTCTGGTGTTACTTTAACATCAATCATTGCTACAATTGTTTCTTTTCCCTCTATTTTATTCCAATCAATAAGTGTTGGGTAGCTAACAATAATTTTTTCATCTTCTAGTTTTCGGATGGTCATTTGTGCTTGTTCTTCACTTATTCCAAGCTGCAATGCAATGGATTCTGTTGATACATTATGGTTTTCTTCAAGTATCGATAAAATATTTAATTCCTCTTTTGTTAGTTTCATTCCAATCCGCCTTCCATTGCTGTTAATTTGTAACATTAATTAAACGAAGCAATGATGAAATTATATCATTTTTAAACTGTAATCAAAACTAAAATTTAAGGTTTTTTGATTCTATATAGAAAAACGCGTACTTCCAAATCCCTCTATCAGTTTAGAATTATTCGTACTATAATTATTCTAATCTGTAGGTTATAAAATGATGTCAGTAATATGGAAACGACTGTTTAATAGGATATAGAGTTCTAAGCCTTGAAAAAAAGCGATAATCCCTCTATATAAGAGATTATCGCTCCTTTTGTTAATCTTCTTCTAGGATTTGATCAAATGCCTCGGATACTTTATCGAACTCTTCATCACTTTCAATTGCAGATAATTCACCATCATCATCGATTTTGAGAAAGAAGATATCAATGTCCTCATCACTATCCTCTTGCAAATCTTCTAAAAAGCTGACTGCGACGTAATCTATATTTTCCAATGTAACCTTGGCAAGTACTTCTACTTCCTGATCAACATCTGTTTCATCACTAATTGTAAAAACTTCACCAACTTCAATTTTATCCATACATTACCCTCCGTTTCCTCATCTAGAATGAATTTGTAATAGCTTTCTTAAGTTTTACTTCATGTATGGAAATAATGCAAATTTAAGCAACGATCTTCTCGAAAGGTAGTAAAGAACGGATGGATGAATCATATATGATCGGAAAGTAATGTTAGAAATCTCCGCTTTCGCTATACAAGGTGAGGGTGAGATATAGAGAGTTGACTTTGTTACATGGTAGTGATGCGGTATTAAATGAAACCCCGCCTGCGAGTGATTGAAAATCTTTATGCAATTTGTTTTCACGGTGGACGAGTGAGTTTATCAATCCTTCATGGCAAAAATACAGCTTGCTTGGCCAGCAGCTAGATTTTCTCCTACCATGGAGATAAGGTGCGGAGAATGTTACCGAATAAGTTGGCTTTTTTAATGGGTCTGTTCAATGGAATCCTGTCTCAATGGTCTATTAAATTAATATACAAGCATTCACATCGGAATTTATGGTGAATTTGTTATTTGCTCTTGACAGGCGATTCCATGAGTGCTAATATTTAAAATATTAGAATTGGATTGACTTTATCGAAGGATGTAGGTGAGTCCTTTGAGTTTAATACGTACAACACATTGCAACTATTCTTCTTAAAAACTAAATCATTTATTTTCTTATCCAGAGAGGTGGAGGGACTGGCCCTTTGAAACCTCGGCAACAGACTATTCAGTACTGTGCCAATTCCAGCAAGCCTATGTGCTTGGCAGATAAGAAGAGCCATGTTTATACATGACAAAACCTCTTCTTATTTGCGTAGAAGAGGTTTTTTAATTTTTCTATTGTATAATCATTCCGTTAAAGGGGGAGATCCTGTGGCAAGTGTGGATGACAAGAAAATTACAGACATCATATCTGAATTAAAAAAACTTAAATTTGGATCTTTAATCATAACCGTTCATGATGATGAAGTTACACAAATTGAAACGACCGAGAAAAAACGTTACCAAGCACAAGAAAAAAAACAACGAACTAAATAAGGAATGCCGATTAGACAACTAAAGGCAGCCTTCTATTCCGACCGGAATGGAAAGCTGCCTTTTGCAATTAAATAGGTGTAAAAAAATTGGAGGAAAATGAATGACATATAAACTAGGAATTCTTGATCAAAGTCCAGTTTTCAAAGGAAAGACAGCTGCTGATGCACTTCAACACACCATTCAATTGGCGATAAAAGCGGAAGAATGGGGTTACGCTCGCTTCTGGGTGTCTGAGCATCACCATATGGAACAGGTAGCTGGTTCATCACCCGAAGTATTAATGTCACACTTGTTAGCACGAACAAATTCAATAAAAATAGGATCGGGGGGAGTTATGTTACAACATTATAGTCCGTATAAGGTTGCAGAGAATTTTCATGTCTTAGCGACGCTTGCCCCTGGAAGGGTAGATCTGGGTATTGGGAAAGCACCTGGTGGATTTCCATTATCAACGAGAGCATTACAAAATGGAAAAAGAAATGATGGAAAAGATTTTAATGAGCGTTTAAATTTTTTGAAAAGATTAGTAGACGATTCCGTTGAGCATGATCACCCACTGTCAGGCATCCAAGCTTTACCAAGGCCAGATAAGAAACCTGAAATTTATTTGCTCGGCGGAAGTGCAAATAGTGCTAAGATCGCCGCGGATTTAAGGATTAATTTTGTTTTTGCAAAATTTTTAAATAGCGATGAAAAGAAGCTTAAAGAAGCTGCTCAAACTTTTAAACGGAATTTTAATGAAGGGGAATTTATTGTAGCTTTGGCCGCACTTGCAGCACCAACCCAAGAAGAAGCAGAAAAGTTAGTAGAAGATCATAAATTATTCACACTTCACCTTCATGATGGGCGGACATTAACCGTCCAATCGAAAGAGCAAGTACAGGCATTTAAAAAACAAGCAGGAGGACCATTTGAAATAGAAGAAAAAGCAGCGGATATAATTGCTGGAACGCAAGAATATGTAAGCGAAGAATTAACAAGGCTTCATCATGCATACCAGGTAGATGAATTTATTTTGCATACGCCAATTCGAAAAAAAACAGAGCGTTTTCGTTCTTTCCAATTAATGCGTCCACTTGAAAAGGTATGTATAGGGGGTAGCAATGCGTAAATTAATGAGCAATCCAATCATTGTCAATGAATTGGTTAGAGAGGATATTGAAATAGTTCGTCGCGTTTTGATCGATAGCTATCAACAGTACGAGGCTTATTTCACCCCACAAGGGTGGAAGGACTATTCAGAACGGATTGTCTCATCTATTGATAATCCAAATGTAGATAAAATTCTTGTAGCTAAAATTAATCAGGATATCCTAGGCAGCTTGCAGCTATTTCGTTCTGCGGAAAAAGCATATGAAAAACCAGAACTTCAAATTCAAGCACCTATCATTAGATTACTCGGAGTTCACCCTAGTGCAAGAGGTCGTGGTGTTGCCCAAGCGCTATTAAAAGCCGTCATCAATGATGCTCAAGCTCTTGGAGAGTCCAACGTATATTTGCATACGACCGACTTCATGGCAAGTGCTATACAAATTTATGAAAAGCTGGGATTCGAACGGGATGAGTCAAAGGATTTTTCCAGAAGAAATATTCTATCGAAATGTTACAGGTTAGATATTTAGAGGAGTACATTAGCATGTCTCGATCAGAGTTGAATGAACGCTAAATTTAATAATGGAGTTAATCAAGATGAGAAAGCAAGCTTAAACAAGGTTCCTGCAGTGAAACAGGTTGAAAAATACAATTTGAAAAATAGGAGTGCAGAAAATGAAAATTAGAAGGGTTTTTCTTTTAACGATTATAACGGTGGGATTGTTTGTGACAGCAGGTTGCGGAAATGAAACAGGGACAGCTTCCGAAAATGAGCAAGTGACATTGAAAGTTGGTGCTGCTTCTGTACCACATGCGGAAATTTTGGAGTTTATTGCACCAGATTTGGAAGCGGATGGTGTGAAACTAGAAATAGTGAATACAACAGACGGTATTCAAACAAATCAACAGACAGCAGATGGGGATTTAGATGCAAACTTCTTTCAGCATACGCCGTATTTAGACCAAGTCAACAAGGACAGTGGATTAGATTTAGTAGTGGTGGAAGGGATTCACATTGAACCATTTGGGGTGTATTCGAAAAAGATCAATTCAATCGACGACTTATCTGATGGAGCACAAATAGCAATTCCGAATAATCCTTCCAATTTCTCAAGAACACTCATACTCTTTGAAGAAAATGGAATTATTGAACTGGATGATGAAAAATCAGGTGATTATTTACTGGAAGACATTACTGAGAATAATAAAAACTTAGAATTCGTTCCGGTTGACCCACCACTCTTAGTTCATTCACTTGATGATGTAGATGCTTCTGCAATTAATACAAACTATGCGTTAGAAGCTAATCTTAAACCGCTAGAAGATTCATTAATTATTGAAGGCGTTGATTCACCATATGTCAATGTTTTAGTGTCTCGTACTGACAACAAGGATACGGAATTGATCCAAAAGCTTGCTGAAGCATTAACAACGGAAAAGGTTAGGGAGTTTATACTGGAAGAATACGAAGGTGCAGTCGTTCCTGCATTTTGATGAAATGTACTACGTGAATAGGAGGGTGTATATTGATAGAATTTAACCAGGTTTCAAAAGTATTTGATAGTGGAGGAAAGAAAGTTGAGGCATTAAGTGATGTTCAATTGACTGTTGAAAAAGGTGATATATTTGGAGTTATCGGCTTCAGTGGAGCTGGGAAAAGTACGCTGATTCGCACCGTTAATTTGTTAGAATATCCCACATCGGGCGAGGTTATTGTCGAAGGAAGAAATCTGGCAAAACTGTCTGAAAATGAAATACGACAAGCTAAGAAAGATATTGGTATGATATTCCAACATTTTAATCTTCTAAACTCCAAAACGGTTTTCGATAATGTGGCTATGCCATTATTTCTAAGTGGATATAATAAGAAAGCAGTAAAAGAGCAAGTATATGAAATCCTTCGTTTTGTTGGATTAGAGGAGAAGGCGAACAATTATCCCGATCAGTTATCTGGTGGCCAAAAGCAACGTGTTGGAATTGCTCGAGCACTAGTAACGAATCCTTCCATATTATTATGCGATGAAGCTACATCGGCACTAGATCCGGAAACGACAACATCCATCTTAAATTTATTAAAACGGATAAACGAGGAATACAAGATTACGATATTAATAATCACCCATGAAATGGAAGTCATAAAACAAATTTGTAATCGGGTTGCGGTAATGGAAGATGGCCATGTAATTGAAACGGGAAATGTGTTTGATATTTTTGCTCAACCAAAAACTGATACGACACGAAACTTTGTCAGATCAGTTGTTCAAGATGAAGTACCGGAAAGTGTGTATCGACTATTAAAAGATAATAATGATGACAGTCGTATCTTCAAAATTGAATTTTTTGGAACGGACTCCGGGCAACCAATCGTTTCGAAAACAGCGAAAATATATAATGTGGAAATTAACGTTCTGTTTGGAAATATTACGGAGTTGCAAGGTATTCCTTTCGGTAATTTAATTGTTGAGTTAATTGGTGATGACTATGAAATTAAACGGGGAATAGCATTTATCATTAGTCAAAATATTGAAGTAAAGGAGGTTTTGGAAGATGGAAGTAAGTACAGAGTTGATCGTGAATGCTTTGTGGGAAACGCTTTACATGGTTAGTGTTTCACTCTTTTTTGGAGGGATTATCGGAATTTTCTTAGGGATTTTATTAGTTGTAACTAGAAAAGGACATATCCTGGAAAATCGTTTTATTTTTTCAATCGTGAATCCAATTGTTAATATCTTTAGGTCGATTCCATTTATTATTCTTCTCGTAGCAATTATTCCTTTAACTAGACTAATTGTAGGGACGTCGATCGGAACGACGGCGGCAATTGTTCCACTTGTACTTCATATTGGGCCCTATTTTTCAAGGTTAGTAGAAAATTCGTTATTAGAGGTGGACGAAGGAATCATTGAGGCAGCAAAATCAATGGGAGCGACACCACTTCAAATAATCTATCGTTTTTTAATGCCGGAAGCCTTTTCTTCATTAATTTTAAGTTTAACCACAGCAACTATTGGATTAATAGGAGCGACAGCAATGGCAGGAGCGATTGGTGGTGGAGGTTTAGGCGATGTTGCAATAACATATGGCTATCAGCGTTTTAGTACGATTACGATTCTAGTAACAGTTATTATTTTAGTGATTCTCGTTCAAGGAATTCAAGGGTTAGGAAATAAACTTGAACGAAAGGCAAGAAGGGTATAGAGAAACAAATAAATTGGTGAGGGGTGTAAATAATGAAGAAATGGATTTTTCCTATATTTCTAGTTTTAGGTGTGTTATTAGTTGCATGTTCAAATGATACAAGTGCAGAAGGTGAACAATCAAAAGTAAAGGTTGGTATTCGAAATTCTGAACTTCGAACATGGGAATATCTAAAGGAACAAGCTGAAGAAGAAGGGTTAGAAATTGAAATTGTCAATTTCTCATCCGCATATGATCCAAACCAAGCCCTGATAGAAGGGGATATTGATATAAATGCTTTTCAACATGTAGCATATCTAGATTCATTTAATGAGAATACGAATTCGGATATTGTTCCAATTGGGACAACAATTATTGCTCCACTTGGGTTGTATTCTAGTAAGTATGATGCTGTGAGTGATATCCCGGATGAAGCACAAATTGCTGTTCCAAATGATGCACCTAACTGGGGAAGGGCATTGCTACTATTACAAGAAGCGGGACTGTTAACGGTTGTGGATGACTTTGATGGAAATGGTGGAAAAGATAAAATTAAGGAAAATCCAAAAAACATTGAAATTGTCCCAGTGGACGGTGCAAATGCACCTCGCGTAATGGAAGATACAGCTGGTTCGGTCATAAATAACGGAGTCTCATTAGAGGCAGGCCTAACATTAAAAGATGCGCTTATTCATGAAAGTCAAACTGCAAAACCGTATATAAATGTTATTGCAGCTAGGGAACAAGATAAAGAGAATGAAACGTTTCAAAAGATAGTTGAAATCTATCAATCAGAACAGACAGCTGAGTTTATTGAGGAAACGTATAAAGGAAACTATCTTCCAACAAGTATTACTTTAGAGGAATTAAGTACGTATAAAGAAGCCTATTCGAGCAATTAAGAACGGGTACTGATTTTACCCAAGAAGTATTAGAAAATGGTTAGGGAGAGAAAAAAGTGATAAAAAGACAACTAAAATTAGCGGCATATTTAATTGGAACGGGTATGCATGTTTCCTCATGGCGGCATCCAGCATCAAATCCAAATGCGAGTATTGATGTGAAAGCCTTGCAAAAACTAGCACAAATTGCTGAAAAGGGAAAATTTGATCTTGCGTTTGTTGCGGATAGTTTAGCGATCAACCATGAATCACATCCACAAATCGTCAACCGATTTGACCCGATTGTACTCATAACAGCCTTGGCTGCGGCAACGGAGAAAATAGGTATTGCGGCCACAGCCTCTACAACATACAGCGAACCATATACACTTGCGCGTCAGTTCGCTTCTGTAGATCATATAAGTGAAGGTCGTGCTGCATGGAATGTTGTGACGACTGCCGATGCGACTGGACAAACGGCATTAAACTTTAGCCGAGAAAAGCATTGGGAACATGATCACCGATATGAACGAGCTGAGGAGTTCGTTGATGTTGTGCAAGGATTATGGGATTCTTGGGAGGACGACGCTTTTTTATATAACAAAGAAACAGGGAAGTTCTTTGATTCTGATAAAGTACATGAGCTTCATTATAAAGGGAAATTTTTCTCTGTAAAAGGCCCATTAAACATTGCGAGGTCGAATCAAGGTCAGCCAGTAGTTATTCAAGCAGGGGCGTCTATTCCAGGGCAACGACTTGCAGCCCGTACTGCGGAAGTTGTTTTCACCCATTGGGATAGTATCGAAGAATCGAAAGAATTTTATCAAACATTAAAATCACAATTAACGGATTATGGTAGGAGTGAAGAGGAACTTCATATACTCCATGGAATTTCGCCAATTGTAGGTGAAACGGAAGAAATCGCACATGAAAGATATAATGAGTTACAAAAACTGATTGATCCATATGAAAGTTTGAAATTTGTTTCCGGATATATGGGAAATGTGGACTTCTCAAAATACTCCCTAGATACGCTAGCGAAAGAAGTGGAATTTCCAAAAGTAAATAGTATCCAAAGTCAATTCAATGAAATGAAAAAGATTATTGACAAAGAGAACCTAAAGGTTGGAGATCTCTATACAAGATTTTTCGGCGCAGCTAGAAGAGACGGATTTATTGGTACACCAACTCAAGTAGCAAACGAGATGGAAAAGTGGTTTAAGGAAAAGGCGACAGATGGTTTTATGATTCAATTTCCTCTGTTACCAAGGGATTTGGAAGATTTTGTTGAATTGGTAGTTCCACTATTGCAGGAAAGAGATTTATTTCGACTGGATTACGAAGGTGATACGTTACGCGATCATCTTGGTCTAAAGGTACCGGAAAATCGGTTTGTAAAGGGAAGAATGAAAAACACTATAAATTTATGACTAAATTAAAACAGCCTTGAATCTAGATTCCATTAGTTCAAGGCTGTTTTGGTATCAAAAGTCAGTGTGTGTAACAACTAAGGGAGAAGTCATAGTTACTTCTATGGCTTTTCCTTTAAAATCTTCCAATTGTTTTGAGTGCACTGGTTTCCAATTCTTGTTGTCTACATCCATCGCAATTTTAATTTCCTCGATAGTTGATTATCTTACAGAATGCTTGAATAAGGTTGAAGGTAAAAGTAGTTCATAAACAAGCTGCTTTTAATTACTTATTATTTAAATGGATTGCCTGATCCAACACCTTATCTCCCTGAATCATACCATATGCTAATTGGTCGATGATATCTACTTTAATTCCTCTAGGCTCTACTTGTTCTCTAATTTTTTTCTCGAGATAGCGTACTTGTGGTCCAATTAATACGACATCGAGATTTTCTAAGTTATTTTTAAGCTGAGATTCTGCTACTGCTTCTATATTTACCTCTAGATTTCTTTCATCAGCAGATGCTTTCATTTTCTTTACGAGCATGGATGTTGACATACCTGCTGAACAAACAAGGATAATTTTCATTGGTTAGCCTCCTCAATTGCTTCCATTTTTTTATACATATCAATCATCTCCAAGGCAAGATCTTTCACCGTCATTGCTGTCATCAGGTGATCTTGTGCATGAATGAGAATGACCGTTATATTATTTTTCTCACCATTTGCCTCTTTTTGTAGTAAGTCGGTTTGGATATGATGAGCTTCGTTGAATTCTTCTTCTGCTTGTTCGATTTTTTTATTTGCTTCTAAAAACTTATATTCCTTTGCAAGTGCAATTGCTTCCATCGCATGTGATTGAGCATTTCCAGCATGCAAAATGATATTAAATGAAAGCATTTGCATTTCTTCTGTTGTTGTGGACATGATTAGCCCTCCATTCGTTGTTTTAATGCTCTAACGCCTGCCATTATAAATGGAATATACATTAATACAGCAAGTGTCAAATTAAATAATTGTAGTGCAATGCCACGCCAGCTTCCACCTGTTACAAGATAACCACTCAATATTGGTGGAGTGGTCCACGGTAGAATAGCTACCGTTTTTGGTACAATACCTGTCGCGAGTGCGATATAAGAAGTTACGGTTAATGTAACAGGTACTAAAATAAACGGAATTAACATGACAGGGTTTAACACAATCGGTAATCCAAAAATAACTGGTTCATTGATATTGAATAATCCTGCTGGTGCAGAAAGCTTTGCAACTTCTCGATACGGATGATTTTTTTCATGCCGAATGACGATAAAGATAGCAATCAGTAATGCAATAGTTGCTCCAGATCCTCCCATAAATACGAACGAATCTAAGAAGGGCTTCGTAACAATATAAGGTACTTCAAATGCGGACATTCCACCCTGGAACAGTTCTAAGTTTGTTTGGATTAGTGGTAAATATACAGGCTCAATAACAGAGCCGATAATATTTGTGCCGTGTAATCCAAAGAACCATAGTAAATGATTAAGGAATGAAACAACTATTGCTGCCGGTAATGTGTTACCAAGCCCTTGAAGCGGTTCTTGAATGACATTAAAGATTAATTCAAATATACTTATTTCTGCAAAAACATTCATCATAGCTTGGAAGAATCCTACGATGATTAATATAATTGTAGCTGGAATAAGTGCTGTGAATGATCTTGCGACACCATCTGGAACACCTTCTGGCATTTTTATTGTGAATTTGGATTTAACGAGAAATCGGAATATCTCCGTAAGCACGAGTGCGATAATGATAGCTACAAATAATCCCTGGGCACCTAACCAAGCAAAGCTCAAGCCCCAATCAGGTGTTTCTGGCACAAGCATAATGTAGGCTGCAGCTGAAATTAAACCTGCAGATAGTCCATCAACTTCATAGGACTTAGCTAAATTATAAGCGATAGAAAACGCAATTAATAGACCTAGTACAGCAAATGTGCCATTCCAAATACTTCCCCCAACTGCTTGCCAATTGCCTTCACCAAATATTCCATTCATCCACTCTACAAAGTTAAGCTCGCCAAGCGGCGGAAAGTTATTAATCAATATTGCAAGTGAGCCAACGATAATTAATGGCATGATGGCAACAAAACCATCACGAATCGCCACAAGGTGACGCTGTGCACCGATGCGTCCGGCAATTTCAATAAATTTTTGCATAAACTTATTGTTCATTCTAATCCCCCCTTGAATTGAATTGTGGTAAATAAGCTTTATGTGCTTCTAATAGCTCATCAAGTAAAACTTTACTACGCTTTTCATCGCCAATTAATGGATTCATTAATAAAGCTGTATAAGCATCATTGTAATCCCCTGAGATACTAGCCCGAATGACAAGTTCTTCAAATGCCTTCATTTGATAGACTAATCCTTTTATTGTTGCTGGTAATGGTCCAATAGAAATTGGTCTAGGACCATGATTTGTAATGATACAATTGGCTTCAATTACTGCATCATTTGGAAGATCTGGGATTGCACCATTATTAAATGTGTTGACTGTTTGAACATCTTCCTTATTGTTATAGATAGAATCCATCAAACTACATGCTACATCACTATAAAATGCACCTCCTCGTTTTTCCAGCTCTTTCGGTTTGTCACGCAATTCCGGGTTACGATATAGTTCAAACAACGATTCTTCTAATTGTTGTACTACCTCTGCACGAGTGCCGTTTTCTTTATAGGCTTGCAGATCTTTCTCAAGAACGTCTTTGGTTTGGAAGTAATACTGATGATACGGGTTAGGCAGCAGTCTAGTTGATTCGATAAAGGTCTTGGACCACCCAAGATTTACAATGTTAGCTGGTGAATAATCAAAATGATCCCCAACTAGTTTCTCCAGAACATCTTCTGTGCGATCCATCCCATTGACGAATACTTTTTGACCAAACACGAAATGGTTCATACCAATAAATTGAATTTTTACATCGTCTGGTGATACCCCTAAAATTTCTGCGGTTGAATGACGCATGTTAAAAGGAATGTTGCATACACCAATCACCTTCTGATGTGCTGAATGCTTCAACAGTGCCTCGGTTACAATTCCAGCCGGGTTGGTGAAATTAATCATCCATGCGTCTGGGCAAATTGTATGAATATCTTCAGCAAGTTCCATTAATACCGGAATGGTACGAAAAGCTTTAAAAACTCCGCCAGCACCGTTCGTTTCTTGTCCGATAAATCCGTGACTCAAAGGGATTCTCTCATCTTTAGAACGAGCTTCTAAACCACCAACACGAATTTGAGTTGAAACAAAATCAGCATTTTTTAGTGCTTCTTTTCGATCTAATGTCCATGATAGTTTAATAGATTTTGCCGATTTCTCGATCATTCGTAATGATAGATCCCCAATAATTTCTAATTTTTTTTGCCCTGTTTTAATATCAACAAGAACGATTTCTGTTACAGGAAATGAATCGTGACGACGAATAATACCTTCAATAATTTCTGGTGTATAACTAGATCCTCCACCGATAATTACTAATTTTAGTGTCATTTTGTTTGAACTCCTTATGATGTATTTGGAAACGCTTTAAAATTAGTCGCTTTTAGTAGGCGCATTAACTTCTTTGTGATAAGTTATATGCTTAACTGTAATAAAAATGTATCATACAATTATTATGATGTCCATACATATTTTTATAATTGTAATTACATTTATAAGTATTGTCATTATATCTTATATCTTGTACACTTTATATATACAATGTTTGAAGGAGTACAGACATGGAAAAAAACCAATCACTGCATGCCTATATAAAAGAAGAATTATTGAATCGTATTAAGTCAAATGAATATAAAAAGGGAGAAAAAATACCTCCGGAATTGGAACTCTGTAAGGACTTTAATGTTAGTAGAACCACTGTGAGAACAGCTCTAAATCAGCTTACTCTTGAAGGCTATTTAGTACGGCAGCAGGGGAAGGGCACTTTTGTCGCTGAACAAAAAGTGAAGCAGACACTGTCCCAGACTGTGAAGCGATATAGTGATCAGATTGCTGTTCAGGGTAAAAAAGCAGAGATAACTTTAATAGATATTCATGTTATTCCGGCAAATGAAATTATGCAGCAATCCCTTGATGTATCTATAAATGATCCAATTCAGCGAATTGAACGGGTTCGCAAGGCAAATGGGGAACCAACACAATATGAAATAGCTTATATTCCGTGGGATATTGCCCCGGGGATAATGAAAGAACATGCAGAAACATCTTTGTATGCGTCATTAAAAGAAGAATTCCATGTTCACATCGCCAAAACAACTGAACAAATTGAGATAACACTTGCAGATGAACGTTCTTGTTCGCATTTAGGCTGTGAAGTAGGAACACCATGTTTTTATATCGAAACAATTGCCGAAGACGATAAGGGCAAAAAAGTAGAATTTTCACGTTCATTCTTCCGTGGTGATAAAACTAATTTCATGATTGAGCGGAATTACCCAACGGGAGAATAATCAGAAGTATTTAAGGGGGACTATCGATGAAAGTGTTGTTTAATGCAGACGATTTTGGATTAACAAAAGGTGTGACGGATGGAATTATTAAGGCGTATAAGGATGGAGTTGTCAGCTCGGCAACTTTAATGATGAACGGAAAAGCAGTAGATTATGCGGTTTTACAAGCAAAAAAGCATCCATTGCTAAATATAGGTATTCATCTTGTGCTAACCTGGGGTAAACCGATTAGTGGGAATGTCCCGTCACTTCTCGATAATCAAGGATTTTTTAAATTTAAAAATACATTTTTGGAAGTGGAAGACGTTGATGTAGATGCAGTAGAGCGAGAATGGTGTGCACAGATCGATGCATTTTTAGCTACAGGTCTGCCCCTTCATCACATTGACAGCCATCACCATATACATGGATGGGGGCTATTGAAAGAAGTGGTTGTTAAATTAGCTCAGCGATACAACGTGCCTGTTCGCTATGTAGAATCATTAAAAGGAAACCCTGAAATCCTACTTACGGAAACACTGTGGCTGGATTTTTACGGTGAGGGTGTTGATTATGAAATCTTTAATAAATTACAGCAGCTAGACACGACTTCCGTTGAAGTAATGACACATCCAGCGATCATTGATGAAGATCTTAAAGAATTTAGTTCTTATATAGAGAAAAGAGAACAGGAACTTGAGATACTATGTGGTTTACAAGTGCCTAATTGGGTAGAGGATTGTAGTTGAAATAACCAATAAATAGGATAGAGCAATGATTGAATCTTGATATAGAAAGGTTATTTATTTTTTTCTATATCAAGATTTTTTATGTTCAATTGCATCCTTTTATACCACTTTACGCCTCTTGTTATTAGAAAAATAGGACAAATCTAATATTTACAATGAAGTATTAAATTGATATTGTTTTCATGAGAAGTTAATTCAGAAAAGTTAGTAAGTTTAGATTACTAACTAACCCTAATGTGAAAAGGAGGTAGTTGGTTTTAAGTATCAACCTAATAATGAAAGGGGTTACATTAAATGAAAAAGGTGCTTTATTACTTGTTGATTCTACTGCTTATCGTATCTTTAATTCCTTTAAAAGGTAATGCGAAGGAAGATGTTCATCATGATGTTGAACTATGGAATGCAGTAAAACCACTAAATACTACAGTGACATTTTTAAACACAGGAGCACATCCGGATGATGAACGCAGTGATTTTCTTGCTTACTTATCTCGAGGGTTGGGTGTGAAAACTTCAAGCTTAATTGCGAATCGGGGTGAAGGAGGACAGAATGAGATCGGGACAGAGTTGGATAATGGTTTAGGAATTATCCGTAGTAATGAGATGATTGAAGCAGCAAAAATTACAGGGGTAAAGGCATATCATTTAAGTGAGACTACATCAGACCCTATCTATGATTTTGGATTTTCCAAATCCCCAGATGAAACGCTGGAGAAATGGGGAGAGGAATTAACCTACGAACGCTTTATTCGATTTATTCGAACTTATCAGCCTGACATTGTAATGCCCTCTTTTCGGGATGTTGAAAGTCAACATGGTCACCATAGGGCGATAACGATCTTATCTGAACAAGCATTTGAAGATGCGGCTGACCCAACTGTTTTCCCGGAACAGTTAGAAGAGGGACTATCGACCTGGCAAGTAAAAAAGTTGTATTTACCTGCTGAATCGGAAGAAACTGCAACAACTTCTATAGAAATTGGTGATTATGATCCTGTATATGAAATGACATATCCCCAGCTGGGTGAAGAGTCAAGATATATGCATAAAAGTCAAGGGATGGGAAGGGATATTCCAGCCGAACCCAGACAAACACACTTAGAATTAATAAAGGAAGCTGTTCATACAGATTATCCGAATGCGTTGTTTGCGGGTATCCCATACAACTTTAATGAATGGGCAGAAATTGTTCCAGCGAAAAATGTGAAAGCGAAATTAAATAAGTTACAGCAAAAGTTGGATGAAATTGTCGAGCTCTATCCAGATAGAGAAGCGATTTTATCGGTATCACAATCTGCGCATAAGGATGTAAAGAGAATTCAAAAATTAGTAGGAAAAGCGAAAATGCCAAGCAATCTTAAAAATGATTTACTTCATAAGCTTGAATTAAAAGAAGAGCAATTACAGGAGGTGAGTTTTGTAGCTTCCAGCCTTCATGTGGAAATGGAAATCGACACGGAAGTATTAACACCCGGTTCGAAAGGGCAAGTAACCATGACGATTACAAATGAGGGCAATCAGAAAATAAAACATATTGATGCTACACTGGTGACGCCGGAATCCTGGGGTAGAGATAAAACACAAAAAGTGAAACATTTAAAACCGAATGAATCCAAGAAAGTAACTTTTGATGTAAGGGTGCCAGAAGATGAACCATACAATACACCATATGACGAGTCAACCCTAATGGGGAAGGTTGAATTTAAAGAAAAAGGGCAAACATCTGGTAAATTAATAGAGTTTAATCATACTGTTGCCGTCTTGCCTGAGTTAAGTGTAGCTCCAAGTTCGGAAAACTTAACAATTAATACAGCTGATATACAAGAAGAAATTCCAGTTAAAGTTCAAGTAAAGAACTATTATAACGGCAAGAAAGATGCAACTGTTTCGTTAAATCTGCCAGAGGGTTGGGCAAGTAATCCAGTAGAGAAGGAAGTTTCATTTACGGAGCAGCATGAAATGGAAGAGGTAACGTTTACTGTTAGCCCTCCATCAGATATTTCAGAAGGCGATTATTCTTTCGATGTTGTCGCTGAAGCAAATGGAGCAATCTTTAATACGACCGTTCAGGAAATTAGTTATGACCATATTAAAGATTCGTATTTCCAGTATCCAGCAACAGTGAACACCGTTGCATTTGAGTTGCTGCTACCTGATAACTTAAAAGTTGGTTATATCGAAAGTGGTTTTGATGAAGTTGCCGACTATTTAATAGATACAGGGATGGACGTGACGAAACTTACAGAAGCAGACCTTGCTTCAGGTGATTTGACACAGTATGATGCAATTGTTACTGGAATAAGAGCATATCTTTCCCGACCTGATCTAGCTGAAAATAATGAAAGATTGCTAGAGTATGTAGAGGGCGGAGGACATTATGTGGTGCAGTATCATAAACCAGATGACAACTGGAATATAGATGCAACCGCTCCATATTCATTAGAAATTGGTAATCCGTCCATTCAATGGCGTGTAACGGATGAGCATGCAGAGGTAACGTTAACCCAGCCCGAGCACAAGTTATTTAACTACCCAAATGAAGTTACGAATCATGACTGGGATAATTGGGTACAAGAAAGAGGGCTCTATTTTCCAATGAATTGGGATAATCGCTATGAGACATTTGTTAGTATGGCTGATCCAGATGAAGATCCATTTACGAGTGGGATCTTGCTTGCCGAATATGGCGAGGGTACCTATCTATATACGAATTTAGTATTCTATCGTCAAATTGATAATCAAGTCCCTGGTGCTTACCGGATATTCACAAACCTAATTAGCTATGGAGTAGAATAAAAATATCCCAATGGGATTCGAGCAATCCTATTGGGATATTTTAACGTAATTTATTTCATACCAGTTAAGGTAATACCTTTGATGATATGACGCTGCAGGAGGATAAATACCAGAATCAAAGGGATAACGGATATAGTTGCTCCAGTCATAATGAGATGCCACTGTGATTCAGCTTCGCCGGAAGAAAAGAATGATAGTCCAACCGGCAGTGTTCGTAAACTAGGTGATTCGATGACAATTAATGGCCATAAAAATGCATTCCAGTTACTAAGGAATGTAAAAATGCCTAATGCTGAAATCGCTGGCCAAACCTGCGGAACAGCAATTTTAAAGAAGATGGCATACTCGTTCATTCCATCAACTCGTGCAGCGTTGAGTAAATCATCAGGGATTTGTTCCATAAACTGTCGCATTAAAAACACTCCAAAACCTGTCATAAGACCTGGAAAAAGAACACCCCAATAGGAGTCCGTCCATCCAAATTCTGAACTCATCATATACCACGGGATAATTAGCATTTCTGTTGGAACCATTAATGTACTTAATATTAAGATGAAAATAACCGTACGACCTACAAAGGAAAATTTTGCAATTATATATCCAACGAGTGTATCAAAAAATAAAACACTTATCGTCGTAATTAGAGCCACAATAATACTATTCATAAACCATTTGATGAACATGCTTTCCTCAAGAATTTTAATATAATTCGCTAAGGTTGGATTTTCTGGGATAATGCTCAAATTAAATATATCGAATGGTGCTTTTAAGGAAGTAGAAACCATCCAAATGAATGGAAACAACATAATAACAGAACCAATTATTAAAAGTACATACGGCAATAATCGTCGGAACCTCATCCTTCTACACCTCCTATTCTAGTAATCAAATTTCTTGGTTAAAACTTTCATTTGGAAAATTGTTAAAGCAAGTATGAACAGGAATAAGATAACGGTTGCCGCAGAAGCTAATCCCATATCGAATTGCTTAAAGGCTAGCTGGTAGATGTAAACTACAACTGAAATGGTTGAATTTAAAGGACCGCCACTTCCATCCATGCTCATATTAATGACTTGGGTAAAGGAAACTTGAATAAAGGTAATCGTTCCAATTACTGCAGAAAATACAATCGTTGGATTCAGTAAAGGAACCGTTACATACCAAAATTTTTGCCAACCGGTCGCTCCATCAATTTCAGCAGCTTCATAAAGCATTTCTGGTATATTCTCTAACCCAGCTAAGAAGAGAACCATTTGAAAACCAATGGATTGCCAAATCATTGCAGCGATGATGACATAAATTGCTTGATCTGGTGAGTTTAAGAATGGTTGAGCAGAGAAACCTAAATTAACTAATATATCATTAATAATCCCGTTACCCATTAGAATCCACTGAAATACCCAACTGATTGCAACAATACTAGTTACATAGGGAACGAAATAGATAACTCTGAAAAAACCAACAAATCGATTAATTTTATGAAGTAATAATGCTACAATTATCCCAAATAATAATTGACCAGAAACCCCTAAAAGAATATAGATGAAAGTATTAAAAATGGATTTAATAAAGATTTCATCCTGGAATAGTGTTACATAATTTTCTAAACCAACGAAAGGTTGTATATCTGTTGAAAGAAGGTTCCAATCTCTAAATCCCACGTTAAACGTAAATAGAGTAGGTAAAATTCGGATCCCGAGATAAAATATAATTGGAAGCAATAAACAAGTGTATACAAATAAATATTTTTGATATCTAAGATTCCCTCTAAATTTATGAAGAAGGGAAGTTTTTTCCTTTTTAACTTGTGTTGTTTTATTGTTCTGATTCTGCGGTGATTTGAATTGCTCCATGCTGCACCTCCTTTAAGTGGTAAGGATCAAGGTGTGTCACCTTGATCCTTTCGTTAAAGATTGCTTATTTTTCCCAGTATTCATCATAAAGTTTTTGAGTAGCTTCTACTAATTGATTAAACGCTTCTTCCGGATCTTGACCTTCCATTAACACCCGATTAGCAGCATCTATTACAAGATCCCGTTCCCGAGTTTCATCTACAAAGAAATGCGCATTAGCAAAAGGCAAGGATTCGATAAAAGGACCATAAATTTCATCGTTTACATATTTATCCTGCATGGCAACCGATTCTTTTGCAGGTAATTCACCAGTTGCATCTAACCATCTTTCCATAACATCATCACTTGTTAGGAATTCTAAAAATTTAGTGGCTGCTTCTAGTTTTTCTCCTTCAACACGGGCAGTAATCCCATTTGTCCAGAAAGAAGCATTTGTTGATTGTACGTCTTTACCAGGAAGTGGTGCTATTGCATAATTTAGATCAGGTGCATCACTTTGCAATGTACCTACCCTAAAAGAACCGTCAATATTCATTGCAGCTTTTTCCGTTACAAATGCTGTCACATCATCTGTATAAAAACCTTGTTCAGATGTTCCTAGCTCAGTAGGGAAGCTTAACCAATATTTAAATGCTTCTAAACCAGCTGGGGTATCTGCCCAGACAACTTCCTTTCTATCTTCACTTAATACTTGTCCGCCTGCTTGTAGTGTTAGACCATCTCTAAGCCAATGGTGACCTTGTTGTGCTGGTTCCCATGCCATTCCAGATTGTTCTAGACGGCCATTACCATCAGCTTTGGTTAATTGAACGGCATAGTCTTCAAGCTCTTCCCATGTTTGTGGGGGAGAGTTAGGATCAAGGCCTGCTTCTTCAAATAAATCCTTATTATAAAACAGTGCGAGTGTTCTCACTGAAGTTGGTATTGTCCAATATTCGTCATCCATTTTCGTGGCTTCCACTAATGGAAAGAATTCACTCTCTATTTCTTCATGTGGGAAAGCGTCCTGTGGTAGTGGCTGTAAGTAACCTGCATCTACGTAGGTAGGCACCCATCCGTAGAATAAGTTAATAACATCGGGTCCTTTACCAGCTGGAACTTGCGCAGCAACCTGTTCATTGTATTGATCATATGGAAAATTGGTTTGCTTTACTTTAATTCCAGGATTTGCTTCTTCGAATTCCGCAATTAATTCATCCATTAAGTTAACCTTAGAATCAAATGAGTATTGCCAGTATTCAAGTGTGATGTCGCCATCTTCTTGATTAGCAGAACTTTCATCATCACTAGAACATGCTGCAAACACAACCGATAACAATATTGCAAGCAGAGTCAATTGCCACTTTTTAAACATAATAAAACCCCCTAATATAATATTTTAAAGGACCGGAGTCTCTTTAAATTAAATTTAAAATCTATACTTTTAAAATTGATTCATGTTCCTTAAGTATGAGGTACCCGGCACCTAGCAAAGAGACATCTTCAACTGTTGTGATAGTGATGTCCGTTTGTACAGGTAAGTGTTTTTCTAAGTTGGAAGTTAAATATGGCAAAAAGTGGTTCATTGATTTAGAAATCCCGCCCCCTAATACAACTTTCTCAGGGTTGATAATTGAAATAACATTAATTAATGCAAAAGAAAGATGGGATAGGGAATCATTTACTGTTTTCAATGCTAATTGGTCGCCATCAATTGCCATTTGGAAAACTTTTTTTGCAGTCCATTTTTCTTCACTTTTCTGACTGTGTTGAAGCATTCTTTTGGCAATAGACGGTCCTCCTACGTGACTATCTAAGAATCCGTAGCCCCTAAAAGTTTGCTCATATTTTTTATCAGCAGCATCTTTATCTGTTACCATATAACCAATTTCTCCTGCAGCGTATGATGCTCCGCGATAAAGCTGTCCGTTAATTATAATTCCGCACCCGATACCAGTTCCTAGTGTAATCATAATCATATTATTGTTTTTTTTGCCGGCGCCTTTCCAATATTCACCGAGCGCCGCAACATTTACATCATTATCGATATAAACAGGACATGAGAGATGGGATTCAAGTTGAGATTGCAGCGGTATATTTTTCCAGCTTAGACTTGGCGCATCAATGACAATTCCGCTATCAACATCCGTAATACCTGGAACGCCAACGCCAACTCCAAATAACATGCTGCTTTCTAATCCTTCTTGCTCTATAAGGGTGTTTACGTAGTCGGCAATTGATTGAATAAAGTTAGTACCTACATGTTTTTGTGTAGAAAAAGCGGTCTTACTTATAATTTTTCCTGCTAAATTCATAATGGCCATTTCAACTAATGTCCCGCCAATATCAATTCCAACAATATAGGCTGCGTTTTCATTAAAGAATATTTGAAATGGTTTCCGACCACCTGCTGAACTTGCTCTTTCACTTTCTTTCTCTCGAATCCATCCTTCCTCTAAAAGTTCATCAACTATATTAGAGACTGTAGGTTTACTTAGTTTTAGTGCTTTTGCAATATCTGATCGAGAATGTCCATCTTTTCGTTGAATATAATGTAAAACTTTCCGTTTGTTTAAATGTTTTAGTAAGTTGGAATCTGTGGGGACATTACGGATAGCGATAGTTTTTCACTCCTTTCAAAATCAATAATGTTTCGATAGGTTAGTAAAGTTAACTTATTAATTGAAAATTATAATACTATTAATCTCTCTGAATGTCAACGTTTACATAACTAAAAATAAAGTTAATTTTAATTTGAGTTACTATTTTTAAAATTAACACTTTACAAAAGAGAATACAATCCGCTACAATGATTGGTAAGTAAGGTTAACTAACTGTAAAGAAATATAATACACAATATTGAGGTGTAGATATGAATAGAATGAAGGAGCAGTTTGAAGCGGCTGAAGGAGTTGAATTTCCTGGTAAGACCTATATGGATGAACTGCTAAAGCCGGTATTTGATGATCAAAAAAAGTATTTATTTGAAGCAATGTTTAAAATCCATAAAGCACATACTATAATGTTGATGGAGCAGGGGATTTTAACAGGTGATGAGTGTACTGAAATTTTAGAAGCTGTGAAGCAGGTAGAATGTATTGACCGAACTGAATTAATGTATTCTTCTCAACATGAGGATCTTTTTTTTCTTGTTGAGTCTCGGTTAGGGGATCTTATTGGGACTGATCTAGCAGGAAAAATGCATATTGCAAAAAGCAGAAATGATATGGGAGAAGCGATGTATCGCATTGTTATTAGAGGTTATATTGAACAAGTGATTATAGAAGCGGAACAATTAAATAAAGCAATTCTTTATCAGGCAGAAAAACATACTGAATCAATTATGCCAGCTCATACGCATACACAACCTGCTCAGCCAACAACATTCGGACACTACCTTGTAGCTATTTATGATAATTTAGATCGAGACATTCAAAGATTGAAACAGGCTTATGCAACAGTGAATAAATCACCAATGGGTGCAGCTGCAATTACTACTACAGGGTTTCCTATAAATAGAGAGCGTATGGTAGAATTGCTTGAATTTGATGGACTAATAGAGAATTCATATGATGCAATTGGAACAGGTGATTATCTAATTGAAGCAGCGCAGGCTTTAGTTAGTTTAATGACGAATATGGGGAGGTGGCTTCAAGAGTTGTTACGTATGGCATCAAAAGAGGTAGGTTTAATAAAGGTTTCTAATGCATACGTTCAAATTAGCAGTATTATGCCTCAAAAAAGAAATCCAGTTTCGATTGAGCATTCTCGTGCAATTGCAAGCAGTGCGGCTGCAGAAGGGCTGGCGGTAGTTCATATGATTCATAACACCCCTTTTGGAGATATAAATGATACGGAAGACGATCTGCAACCACATTTATATGCAGGTTATCAAAAAGCTACACGAGTGTTGCGATTAATGCGTGCTGTTATGCTTACGTTGGAGTTTAATAAGGGACGTGCTTATCAACAAGCGAGAGAAAATTTGATAACGATTACAGAGCTTGCGGATGTATTGGCAAGGGATTACCATATTTCATTTCGAGCAGCACATAAAAAAGCAAGTGTAATTGCCAAAAACGTAGAAGAAGCAGGAAAAGAACTATATGAAATTTCACTATCGAAAGTAAATGAATGGCTTAGCGATGTTCAACTTAAAAATGAAGATTGGCAAGCAATTATTGATCCAAAACAATTTGTAGCACGAAGAAGCATAACTGGTGGGACAAACCCTGATGTCGTAAGAGGGATGATTGAGAAGAGAAAGAAGTAGTTCCTGGTTAGTAGTATATTAAGCTGAGAGAAGGAAGCTTTCACGTGAAAATATGGAAGTCGATCTTCTTGCAATTAAGGCATTAATTAATCAACGAATTCTTTCATATTTCTACTTGCTAATCATGATAAGTATTGTGTTGCCTATCATATATGTATACAAGAACAAAAGCGCAAGCGCCCGGTTAGCGACGTACGGACTGGACTGATCCGTAGGAGATAAAGGAAACACGGCGACCGCAGGGAGCTGATGTTGACTTATCGTACGGAGGTGAGGGAAGTCTCGCTAGTCGCTGGGCGCTGGAGCTGGACGTAGCCGTTTAGGTAACTAAGTTATCCACAGCATTCAAATTTTATAGTTTCCTGGTGCAAATAAAAAAATACCCTTCTAAGGATGCAAGAAGGGTATTTTCCATGGGAATTATATTATTGCAGGTTCATTTATTACTTCTTCCAATGAAATGTAATTATATCCAAGATCGTGGGCAACGGCTTCATAGGTTACTTTTCCATTAATGACATTCACACCAGTACCAATTGCAGGGTTATCCTGGATCGCTTTAGCAACCCCTTTTGCGCCTATTTGTGCTGCGTATGGCACGGTAACATTCGTTAAGCCAACTGTTGCAGTACGTGGTACAGCGCCAGGGATATTCGCAACTGCATAATGAAGTACATCATGTTTTACATAGATTGGATCATCATGAGTAGTAGGGTGGTCAACAGTTTCAAAATTTCCACCTTGGTCAATTGCGACATCGACAATCACGGATCCCGGCTGCATAGACCTAACCATGTCTTCACTAACAAGCTTCGGTGCCTTTGCACCTGGAATTAAAACCGAACCAATAACTAAATCAGAAGTTTTCACTGCTTCTGCAATATTGTAAGGGTTAGACATTAACGTTTGAATGCTTGAACCAAAGATATCATCTAGTTCACGTAAACGAGTTGGGTTCAAATCAATAATGGTAACTTCAGCTCCAAGACCGAGCGCAATGCGAGCAGCGTTCGTACCTACAACACCACCGCCAATGATAGTAACTTTTCCACGGTTAACACCTGGAATTCCACTTAGCAGAACTCCTTTACCGCCTTTTGATTTCTCAAGGTATTGTGCTCCGATTTGAGTTGCCATTCGACCAGCAACTTCACTCATTGGAGTAAGCAATGGCAATGTACGGTTAACCGTAATCGTCTCATAAGCAATTGCAGTTACTTTATTTTCCACTAACGCTTGGGCTAATTCTGGCTCTGCTGCTAAGTGGAGATATGTGAATAGTATTAACCCTTCACGAAAATACTTATATTCAGATGGGAGCGGCTCTTTTACTTTCATAATCATTTCGGATTTTGACCAAATCTCTGAAGCGCTATCAATGATGGAAGCACCAGCTTCGATATACTCTTCGTTTGTAAAGCTGCTTCCTAAGCCCGCGTCCTTTTCAATAATGACTGTTTGCCCTGCTTTTACTAAATTCACTACCCCTGCAGGTGTCATTGCAACACGATTTTCATTATTTTTAATCTCTTTGAGTACCCCTATAATCATGTTTACCATCTCCTCAAAAGCTATTTATAATCTTATGATAACGCTTTCTTTTGGTATTTTCTTCATTAAAAAAGATGAAAAAAAGAAGGGTGGTTTGTGTATTTGCACAAATCACCCTTCATGCATGCGTTCCATAATAAAATCTAAATAAACGAGAGTCTTCTGTTTTGGGTCCTTTAAGTCCAGCATAGCGACTTCCCGAATTCGTTTTAGACGATAGTTCATCGTATTCGGATGAATAAATAATTCCTTTGCTGTTTGATAAACATTGCAATCACAGTTTAAATAAGCTTGTAAAGAATCGGTAAGGGAAGTGTGGTGTTTCTTATCATATGATCGTAATCTTTCAATGTATTTATTCTTCCGACTTTTACTTGCTTTTTGAATCGCAAACAGCTCTTCTATAAATTGATAGACTCCGAGGTCTTCATATAAATAGATACCTTTTAGATCTTTTGCATATTTTTCTTTTAGATTTAATACGCTTAGTGCTTGTTTATAGCTCTCATTTATTTGCTTCGCTTCACCATAAAAGATTCCAGCTGAACCGTTGACATTTTTTAATGCAAGTTGGTTACTGATTTTTTCTATAATTTGTTTGATAAATTCCCCTAATAAATAGGCCGGCTCTTCCTTTTTACGATGATGACGAACAAGGACAATAAATTCATGACTATCAAATAGGCGAAAAAGGGATTTAACTTGTAACTGTGTTTCTGCTAAATAGTATGCATACTTTTCAATTTGCTCCGTTATTTGATCTTCAAATCGTATGACAACGACTGCAAGCTCACCCTCTAATTGAACGTTAAGTTGTTTTGCTTGCTGGTTTAATTTATCGGTGTCTTTAATTTGTCCAGTAAGTAATTGCCAAAAGAGGTCATTATAACTTTCTTCTGATTTTCTATTCCGTTTCGGGTGCTTGAAGAATAATTTACGAACTTGCTTAGCGACTTCCTGCAGTAGTTCGAGTTCCTCTTTACCCAGTTTTTTATTACCAGTATGTGCCCATATAAACCCCAGAATTTCATTTTTTTCACGAATGGATATAGCTACACGATTTCCGAGCCCGATTTCATTAATTTGTGGGATGACAACAGCTTCATCTTGATCGATAAGTTTAGACATAACACCTTTTTTCCAGAGCCCATTAATTACATTATCCGGGACTTTTCGATTCATAATGGTGCCGATTCGTGCTTCGTCAATATTTTCTTTATGCTTACTGTAGGATACAACATGATGGTTAGAATCTTCTATTGTAATAGGACACTCGAATATTTCACCAATCCAATCAGCTAACTGATCGGCTGAATCAAATTCTTCATTCATTCTGCTTTTTAAAAGCTCTAGGTGATTAGTTTTATCGCGCATGAAATATACCTTCCTCTTCAGTAGCTGTTGTAGCCTGTTATGTTAGTAAAATAAACGTAACACAAATAGGATTTGAGTAGATAAACGAACTTTCTAATTCACATTTTAGTATATACACAAATAGATTTCATCTTTTAGCTGTTATAATTTAAAAGGAAACATCTGAAGGGGGAGACACGATGAAAAATACACTTAAAATTGGAAGCGCTTTTATAGGAGTGATTGTTGGAGCAGGATTTGCTTCTGGACAAGAAGTATTACAGTACTTTACTAGCTTTGGAGTTATGGGTATAGTTGGTGCAATTATTGCAAGCGCTTTATTTGCGTATGTTGGGATGGTGCTTGTTTGGTTGGGCAGCCGTGCACAAACAACATCTCATAAAGGGGTAATCTATAATATAAGCGGTCGATATCTTGGAAAGGTTATTGACTATATTCTTATTTTTACTTTGTTTGGAGTAGGGGTAGTAATGATTGCTGGAGCAGGATCAAATTTAAATCAGCAATTTGGCATGCCGTATGTTTTTGGGACAACCTTGATGTTGTTGCTTGTAATCTTAACAGGGATGTTAAAAGTTGATCGGATTGTTTCCATCATTGGGAGTATTACTCCTTTTCTAGTACTGTTTGTCTTAATCATTTCAGTATATAGTTTTCTAACATTGGATGGATCGTTCGCAGCTCTCGATAGTCTCGCGAGGGAACAGCCAACTTCATTACCGAACTGGTTTATCTCGGGAATTAATTATGTTTCCTTTAATACGGCAGTGGGAGCATCAATGGCAATTGTTATGGGTGGGACTGAAGCAAATAGAAAAACAGCTGCAATCGGTGGGCTAGTTGGGGGGCTTGGTCTAGGAGTTTTAATTTTACTTAGCCACTTTGCTATTTTTGCTAAGATAGAAGAGGTTGGCAGCTTAGATATGCCAATGCTGGGCATCGTAAATAATTTATCGCCACTACTTGGTGTGGTGATGTCAATTGTTATATTTGGAATGATTTATAATACAGCGGTCAGTATGTTCTTCTCATTTGTCGTACGATTTGCAGAGGTTGGAACAAAACGTTATAAGCCATTCCTAATAGGAACGATGATTGTTGCATATGTTGCAAGCTTTGCAGGATTTACACACTTAGTCAGTTATTTTTATCCGCTTATTGGGTATCTCGGGCTTGTTCTTATTGCAGTACTAATCATTACGCCATTTAGAATGAAAAAAATTGAAAAGGAAAGCCATCTAGAAATGGAAGATGAGCAACAGAGGGAGTTAGGGTAAAAGAGTATAGCGTTTATAAATTCAAAAGGATTGTAACATATCAACATGTGTGCAATTGAAAAATAATAAAACCCTACAGGACAAAATTCCTGTAGGGTTTAACTTAGTTTTCTTCGATTTCTTTGCGGTTTTTCTTAAATAGCTTGGATAGTAATTCATAAACAAGCGGTACAACAAGCAATGTTAATAAGGTTGAGCTTGCTAGACCTCCGATTACTGTAATACCAAGGCCTTTTGAGATTAAACCGCCACCGCCATTACCAAATGCTAATGGAAGTAATGCGCCCATTGTTGCTAGAGCTGTCATTAAGATTGGGCGAAGACGTGTTGCTCCAGCTTCGAGAATAGCTTCTCGTAATCCCATTCCATCTCGCTCCATGTGGATGATTCGATCGACAAGGACGATTGCATTTGTTACAACAATACCGATTAACATGAGGAGACCCATCATAACGGAAACTGAAATGGTTTCCCCAGCGATAAGTAATCCGACAAATGAACCGATAATCGCGAATGGTAGGGAGAATAGAATTGCAAATGGTGCAAGTCCTTCACCAAACGTGACAACTAAAATAAAGTAAACAATCGCGATTGCAGCAAGCATTGCAATACCGAGCTGGGTAAATGTTTCTTCCATATCTGCTGCAACACCAGCGACACCCATTGTTACACCTTTTGGTAAGTCGAGCTCTTCAATTGCTGCATCAACGTCAGCAGTTGCTTTTGAAATATCATCTTCTGTAATCGTTCCGGTAACAGTAGCGTAGTACTCATTGTTACTACGTGATAGTGTATTCATCGTTGTTCCTTCTTCAACCGTTACAAGTTCCGAAAGTGGAATTGTTGTTCCGGGCTCCATTTGTAATGGAACTGGGATATCCAGCATTTCCTCAATTGACTGCGGATCGAAAGTCTGCTCTTGTTGTACGATAACATCAAGTGTTTCGCCATCTTTTTCAACTGTTGTGATGATATCCTTTGTTGACGAGGTATTTAGCATCATAACAATTTGACCAGTTGTTAAACCGTATTGCAGTAGGTCTTGCTGATCTACTTTTAATACATGTTCAACATATGCATCCTCTGCACTTGACGAAACATCATCAATTCCATCGATTTTACCTACTTCTTCTTCAACCATGTGGACAGCTTCGGTTAGATTATCTAAATCCTCGCTATAGAATGTATAGCTTACTTCATTCGTTGACATTCCCATAGAAGAGAAGTCTTGGCTTTTCCACTCACCTGATTGATCGATGTTTGTGACATACTCTAAGATTTCGTCACGTGCCTGCGGGAAATCTTCCATGTCTGGGTCGAAGATCAAGTACATTAATGCACCGCCAGCTCCGCCGCCCATCATAGCTGCATTTGGATCTGCTGTTTCTGAATCATTTACAGAAAGCTGAACAATATCGATATCTTCATGTGTTAATAATTCGTCTTCAACCTCTGTAATGTTTTCAAGTGTATCATCCATTAATTCGCCGGCTTCAGGTGTATACGTTAGGTACATAACCTTCTCTTCTTCACTGCCTAAGAAGCTGAAGCCGATTAGTGGTGTCAGCATCAAGCTGCCTACTAACAATAGTATTGATACGATGGACATAATCACTTTATGATTTAGTGTCCAGTCGAGAACCTTTTTATAGCTTCTCGCAAGTTTTCCTTGTTCCTTATGCTGGCTTTCTGTTTTTTCACTATATAATTTTTTCTTAAATAAGAAATGTGAAAGTGCAGGTACGATTGTAATCGCAACGATTAGTGAAGCAAGAAGTGCAAATGTCATGGTTAATGCAAATGGCATAAACAATTCGCCAACCATCCCACCGACAAAAATAAGTGGTGCGAAAACCGCAACAGTAACGATGGTTGAAGATAGAATTGGTTTGTACATTTCTATGGTTGCCTCGCGGACAAGCGCTCTTCCAGAAAGTTTTTCTTCTTTCAAATGAATCCTGCGATAAATATTTTCTACTACAACGATGGAGTCGTCAATTACCCGGCCAATTGCAACGGTGACTGCACCCAGCGTCATAATATTTAATGTAATATCCATCCAGTTTAGCAGAAGTAATGCCATAAATACGGATACTGGAATCGAGATAATGGAAATAATCGTTGATTTAAAGTCACGCAAGAAAAGTAATATAATCAAAACAGCAATTAAGCCGCCGAACAATGCTTTTTCAATCATAGTATTGACGGAATCCTGAATTGGCTGACCTTGGTCAAGGGATACATCAATAATTAATCCTTCATTCGCTTCTACTTCTTCTTCAACTAGGTCTTTTACTTCATTTACAACGTCGACCGTATTATCCTGTTGACCTTTGACAATTTGGATTGCTATTGCGTCCTCGCCATTTGTACGGGAGACAGACTCTACTTTACCAACAGTCTCGATAGTTGCAATATCTCCTAGTTCTACAAATGGAGCAGGGTTTGATTCTGATGGTGTAACAGGTATAAGCATTCCTTTAAGCTCATCTTCTGTCATGAACTTTCCATCTACTGCTACCGCCTGTTCACCTTCTTCAAATTCATACAGCCCTAGAGAAACAGCCATATCACTAGCTTGTATCATTTCCTCAACAGTATCTTCTGTGATATCAAGCTCTGCCATCAATTCCTGATCATATGTCAGCTCTACCTCTTCAATGTGTTGCCCTGTGATAGTAGCAGATGCAACACCATCGAGTTTTTCGATTTTTGGTAGGAGGTTGTCGTTAACGGTTGATGTTAACTCCACAATATCTTCTGTTGAACTACTGACACTTAATGCTACGACTGGCATCATGTTCATGCTAATCGATGAGATGATTGGTTCCTGTGCATCATCTGGCAATGTGACATTATCCAGTGCTGATTGCAGTTCACGTTTTTTCTCATCCATATCAATTCCGTAATCATATTCAACTTGAATATTTGCGATATTAGATGATGAATTGGAATAAACGGCCTTAATGTCTTCAAGCCCGTTAATTGCTTTTTCAATTGGTATGGAAACTTCATCCATAACCTGTTCTGGAGTTGCACCTGGATATACATCCATCACCATGAGGTAAGGAATATTAATATCCGGAATCATCTCCGTTTTCATTCGCGTCCCTGAATAAATACCTGAAGCAGTAATAATAATAGTCAGCAGCCATACTGCCAGTTTATTTTTCAGGACAAAATTTACAATACCTTTCACCTTTACACCTGCCCTTATTTGACTTATGATACTACGTTATTTATAATAATGACTACTTGGTCAATTGTCAATGTTAGAAGCGGGAAAGGAAGTGGAAAATGTGGCAAAAAAACAACTAATTATGGATAAGGCACTGGAGCTTTTTGCAAAGCAAGGTTTTAGCGCAACCTCGATTCAGCAAATAACCGATCATTGCGGGATTTCAAAAGGAGCTTTTTACTTATCGTTTAAGTCAAAGGATGCACTGATTCTAGCTATAATTGACCACTTTATGATGAAATATGTATCAAGCATTGACTACTTGGTCAGAAGTGAAGATGATAAGGAAAAACTCTTATATGAATTTTACCACTTATGTTTTGACTCGTACTATGAGCACTCTGAATTCGCGAAAATTTTTATTCAAGAACAGGCACATTCATTAAATGATGAATTGATAATAAAAATGCGTTATTATAGTCAGTTAATCGAGGAGTCCATTTTATATATGGTGGAGAAAATATACGGTTATGAAGTAGAACAAATGAAATACGATCTCGTATATTGTATTCAAGGTTTCATGAAAACATATTCAGAACTTTTTTTCTTCCTTAATTTACAAGTTAATTTAGATACACTTTGCAAATCGCTCGTTGAAAAAACGAATTTATTAGCTGCATATACAACAATTCCATTTTTGACTAAAGATTTCGTTCAATTAATGAAAAAACCATTAAATGAAGAAATAACAAGAGAAGAAATGATGATGCTGATGGACCATGCATTAGACGAAGTTGAAGGGGAAATTGAAAGAGAATCACTGACTTTATTGAAGGAAGAGCTTTGGAATCCAAGCTTAAGCAGGGCATTAATAAGTGGTTTGCTGGAAAATATTCGTCATCATGGAGAATGTCAAGCGATCTATTTTAAACTGCGACATCACTTTAGTTTTGAATAATGGGCAGATCGGAAAACTACTTATGCGAATTGGATAAGTAGTTTTTTCTATGGATGCAGAAAAATAAAGCAGATAGCTTTCGTTCTGTGGTAAAATAATAGTTTGACTTGAATATTTACAGCTAGGAGATAACATAAAATGAAGATGGACAATTATTATTATCATTTTTTGGAACAGATGAATAAA
Organism: Oceanobacillus sp. FSL K6-0127; assembly: GCF_037983385.1. Taxonomy (NCBI): domain Bacteria; kingdom Bacillati; phylum Bacillota; class Bacilli; order Caryophanales; family Bacillaceae; genus Oceanobacillus; species Oceanobacillus sp. FSL K6-0127. The sequence continues at coordinate 2,330,283 of NZ_CP150287.1, forward strand.
GAGCTGGCATTTGTTGCTAGAGAACTTGAACATAGTATATTTGCCAGCCCGCGGACAATGCTGACACATGCAAGGGTTTTTGTAGAAACAATTTTGCAGCTTGTAATGAAAGAGGAAGAACTTCCTTCTAAAATAAGCCTGACACTAATCGAGAGAATTGATACGCTAAATGATAATGGATACATAACAATAGAGGTTCGGGATGCTTTACATTCTGTACGAATGCTAGGAAATCAAGCTGCACATGATACACGGAAATTCCGTTACTCAGAGGCGCTGCAATCATGGGAAGCTGTTTATGTAATTGTAAGATGGTATGTGGAGACATATGGACCGATTGAATTTATATTTCCGGAATACCAGGATCCAGCAGCGAAGGGACAAGAATTCTACGATATTTCAGAGATAGAAATTCGTTTAGGTGCATTGGAGCAGTTGTTAAATGCTTCGGTAGGGAAGCATGATAAAAATCTTGAATCTGATGAAAAGAGGAAATCAGTTGCAGAAGAAACTTCTGATCCACTACCACCAGGCTTTACTACAATTCGAAAGCTTGTATATAAAAAGATGGAGTTGGAAATCCCGTATTTCCTTAGGGATGCATTTCTGTTACCGCAGCGTTTTGAGCGTTCAGAGATGTTCTTGATTCGACTTGGTGCAGAGCAGCAAGCGCGAATCATGAGTGAACTTCCAAATAATCTAGAAGGGCTTTCAACACATGTAAAACGCTACAAAGCTAAAAATGAAGAAATACTATTTGAAGAATTAGAAGTTTTTATCGAGGAAGAGAAACAAAGAAGAGAAATTATGTTAGATCGTCCTGGCGAATTATTTTTCTTTTTCAAAGAAGAGTACCTCGTTGTAACAGAGGAACTGGCTAAGCTAGCATTAAATGAGGATATATTTTCAGGTTTCCCAAGTTTATTAAAACAACTGCGTAAGGATCAAATGGTCACAGTTGGGCAGTTGCCCAAAGAATTGGTTATTTTAGCTAAGTATGACAATGTGGGAATTGGCACGATTAAAAGTCTATTTGAGCAAATGAAACAAATCCAAACAACCAGCACTACCGCTGCTGTTAATTAAGGCAGTGGTGTAACAGTCATAATAACCGGGAGGTAATACTCCCGGTTTATTTTTGTATGTGAAGATTTTTATAAAAATAGGCATCCATGGATTTTTGTCAATATCAAATACAAAAGTTCATAAATTAGAAATAAATGTTTGACAAAAATGTGAACGTGGTAAATAATAAATACAAAGGGAGGTCATTTCAAATGAAAACACATGCGGCAATGTTGAATGCAGTAAAATATATTTGTGGTACGTTAGTTTTCCTTGGAATTGCCATATTTTCTTACGGGGTATATGTAAGCGATTACCAAGGGCTAGTTGGTATTGGTGTAGGTACAGTCATGAGTGCTGCGTTTATATGGATAATGGGTACGTTTCTCGTTGTGACCGAAGAAATGATTCACAAACCTGGCGAGGGGAAGAGAAGCGTTTTGTAATGCATTAAATTGTAAATGAAAAAGCGAGCGCCTATAATTAGACGCTCGCTTTGCTATTGCTTCTTTGGGAAACTATAAAATTTAAATGCTGTAGATAACTTAGTTACCGAAACAGCCACGTCCAGCTCCAGCGCTAAAGCGTTAGTGAGACTTCCTTCACCTCCGAACGAAAAGAAGACTTGCCGATTGGCTGCGCCAGAGGGTTAGTCGCACTTATACCCTTGTGGTGAAAGTCAACATCGACTCCCTACGGTCGCCGTATTTCCTTTATCTCCTACGTAACAATGTTCGGCAAGCCGAACCACCCCAAAATACGGGGGCGCAGTCCGTACGTCGCTAATCGGGCGCTTCTGCTTTTGTGCTTTACATATCCCATACCATTGCAAGTAATGAACCAAAAATGGTCACTAAAGCAATTAAGGCACTGTAGTATAAGGTTGTGTAAATTGTTCTCTTATCATCACTCTCACCAGCATGCATAAACAGGACGAACTGTACAATTGCTTGAACAAAAGCTGTTACAAGCAAGATAGTCATGCCTGCGGTAAATGACATATCCATGAAGTATACGCTCAGCGCAACTACGGTAAGTAGCAATGAGAAGATAAAGCCATTGACTTGCTTTATTGGAAATAATTCCTTCATGTTACATCATTCCTTTCAAGTAGATGAAGCTGAAAATGAAAATCCACATAACATCTAGAAAATGCCAGTACAGTGAGTAATTAAATGATTTATTGGCTGTTTCTAGATTTAGCCCGTGCTTTTTAACTTGCAAGAAGATAGCTATTCCCCAGAACAATCCAAATGTTACGTGAGCACCGTGTGTTCCAAGTGTTGTTAATAAAATACCAGTAAATGCACTTGTTTGTAATGTTGCTCCTACATGATAATAGTGAACAAATTCATAAATCTCAACCGAAAGGAACGTCGCTCCAAGGAGGAGTGTGATACCTAAGAACCACAACATTGCTTTTGGTCGGTTTAAACGCATGGCGTTAATTGCAAGACCGATTGTAAAACTACTAGTTAAGAGTACAACTGTCTCGATTAAAACAGGTGTTATTTCAAAGATTTCAGCACCGCTTGGCCCATTTCCAAATCTGTTTTCATATATGAAATAGGATGTAAATAGTGTTGCAAAAAGCATAATTTCAGCACCCAGGAAAATCCAGAAGCCTAATATATTCATTTCATTTTTGTGTGTGCTATATTCAAGAGGTTGCGAGTGATCTATCTTCATTTCGAAGCACCTCCAAATTTCTCTTCCGTTTCCTTCACTTCGTCAGCAGAAATATAGCGTCCCTGATCATTTTCGAATGAGCTGTACATCATACATGCGAAGAAGGCAATGGCAGCAATGATAACAGCCGGCCAAATACTGAAGACGAACGAGAATCCAAATACAAATAAAATACCTGCCATTATAATTGGAATACCACTATTATTTGGCATATGGATTTTATCGATTTTACCTTTGAATAAAGTATGTTTCTTTTTCTTATGATCCCAGAATGCTTCACTGGAATTTACTTCAGGTTCAATTGCAAAGTTGTATTCAGGAACCGGGTTATGCGTTGCCCATTCTAATGAACGTGCGTTCCATGGATCGTCACCAACGTTTCTAGGTGAGTTTTTAATACTATAGAAAATATTATAGGCGATCAGGATAAATGCAATTGCCATTAAACCTGCTCCTACAAACGAAAGCATATTCAATGGAGTGAATCCAGTTGACTCTGAGTATGTGTACATACGGCGAGCTTGCCCGTCTAATCCAGTGATGTACATCGGGAAGAAAGCTAAAACAAAGCCGACAACATTAAACCAGAAAGCCCATTTTCCAATTCGCTCGTTCAGAATAAAGCCAAACATTTTTGGCCACCAATACGTAAGACCAGCTAGCATCGCATAAACAACACCAGGAATAATTGTATTGTGGAAGTGAGCTACTAAGAACATCGTATTATGATACTGATAGTCAGCACTTGCCATTGCGAGCATTACTCCAGTTACTCCACCAACTGTGAAAAGTGGGATGAAGGCTACTGAATAAAGCATTGGAACGGTGAACCTAATCTTACCTTTCCACATCGTTAGGAGCCAGTTAAATATCTTAATCCCGGTTGGTATGGCGATTGCCATTGTTGTAATCGAGAAGATACTATTAGTTAATGCTCCCTGTCCCATTGTAAAGAAATGGTGTACCCATACAAAGAATGAGAGTAGGGAAATTAGTACCATGGAAGCTACCATTGATTTATACCCATATAAGTTACGTTGTGAGAAGGTCGAAATAATCTCACTGTAAATACCGAATGCTGGCAGAATTAAAATGTAAACTTCTGGATGGCCCCAAACCCAGAAAAGGTTGGCCCAGTACATATCCATACCACCATTACCTGTTGCAAAGAATGATGTACCGAATTGACGGTCGAACGTTCCCATTAAGAGCGCTACAGTTAACACTGGGAAAGCAAATACAATAATAACATTTGTGATTAGAGCTGACCATGTAAACATTGGCATTTTCATTAATTTCATACCAGGAGCTCTCATTTTGAAAATCGTTACAACAAAGTTAATTCCTGTCATTAGTGTACCAATTCCAGAAATTTGAAGAGCCCACATGTAATAGTTAACACCAACAGATTGGCTAAACTCATTACTTGCTAGTGGGAAGTAATTGGTCCAACCAGCGTCAGGTGATCCACCGATAACAAACGATATGTTAAATAGCATTGCTCCGGCAAAGAATAACCAAAAGCTAAGTGCGTTTAGTCGCGGAAAAGCAACGTCACGAGCACCAATTTGCAGTGGCACAACGTAGTTCATTAAACCAATAACGAACGGCATTGCCATAAAGAAGATCATTACAACTCCGTGCGTTGTAAAAACCTCATTATAATGTTGAGCGTTTAAAAATTCCATTTCCGGGCTAGAAAGCTGAAGACGCATCATGACAGCGTCCGCACCACCACGGAATAACATGACTAAAGCGGAAATCAAATACATAATCCCGATTCGTTTATGGTCAGTTGTTGTTAACCATTCGTTCCATAAATAGCCCCATTTTTTAAAGTAAGTTAATCCTGCAACGATTGCGATGGAAACAAGAACAATTGCAACCATAGATGCATAGATCATTGGATCTGGATGGGGTATAGCGAATCTTTCAAAAAATTCCATGTTTGTTACTCCTTTCGAGAAGTTCAAGTACATTTAGATTAGTAATCTAGCTGTTTTGTTCGTAGTCTTTCAATTAATGATGATCGTGTTCTGAATCATCATGTTCATCCTCGGATTGTTCCGTATCATCAGATGAACCGTGATTATGCCCACCATGCTCACCCTCAGGTGGTGGTGAAAATTCTAAATGTGTTCCAGTGAAAGCAAGTTGACCTAGATGACCAGGTTCTAATAATTCATTGAATATATCTTCTGTTAATGGATCAGCCGTAGCATGAATATCATCTACCCAAGTATCGAATTCATCTTGCGGCATTGCGATAACGTTAAATGTGTTTTCAGCAAAACCTTCACCACTAAAGTTTGCATTTCTACCCATAAACTCTCCAGCTGATTCAGCCGCTAAATTAATTGTCGTTACCATGTCTGCCATCGCATATTTTTGTCCGGCTAACTGCGGTACCCAAAAGCTTGTAATTGGACCATGTGAGTAAAGCTTGAACTGGACGGAACGATCTGTTGGGATAAATACATAATTGACTGTTTCAATATCTTGCTCTGGATAGCTGAAATGCCATTTCCAGTTAGATGAAGAAGCATATATCACCAACGGTTCCTGATCCTCATATCCTTCTGGTACTGTTTCAACTTGGTATGTTGAGACAACAGAAACGATAGATAAGAAGATAACAATTAAAATTGGAATACCAACAATAATTCCTTCGACAATAGGATTCCCCTCAATATGTGGTGGTTCATAATCATCATCCTGTTTAGATGCGCGGTATTTTACTAGGATAATGATAAGTAATACAAGTACGGTAATAACAATGAATGCCATAGTAATGATGGATAACCATATAACATCAGCAGTCGTTGCAGCTTGTGGTCCTTTTGGATCTAAGACAAGTAATGGCTCACAACCTGTTAACACTGTAGCTATAGTGAAAATGAATGTTAGTAGGGTCCATTTAAGTTTCATGTATATACCCCTTTCTGTTAAATTATCTGTTTTTTTGCGCCAATATAAAGGTAAACACAATTATCGTCCTATATAATAGTACGCAAACGATAAAAATACAAGAGTATGAGAAATGCTTCACAAAATGTTCATGAAGATTTGTAGATTTGGTGGAGATAGGCAAATTTTGGACACGTAGGTATTAAAAATAGTTGCTTTAATTGCAAAAATGTGCTCCATATTTTTGCGGTTAGCTAATGAAAAACTTTCCCACTATTAATGAAGGAAAGTTTTTTTCTAATTTAGCTGTATTTTCATACTAGACTCATAGTCTATTAAAAATTGAATGAATTATGAATCGGTTCATAAACTTGATAAAGACAATAAAAAATTTATTTGTATTATGTGGACTAAAGGTATATGATATGATTTATGTCATTAGAAAAATTCGGGTGATCAATGTATAGTTTAATGTAAGGGAGAAGAATTTATGGAACCATCAATCAATCATAATGACCGGCCAAAGTATGGTATTTTAGCAATACTTATGGTCGGTGCATTTATTTCATTTTTAAATAATACACTGCTAAATGTTGCACTGCCATCTATCATGTTAGACCTTGATGTAAGTACATCTGTCGTCCAGTGGTTAACGACGGGGTATATGTTAATTAATGGTATATTGATTCCAACGACAGCTTTTTTAATTCAAAAATATTCTGTTCGCCGATTGTTCTTAGTTGCAATGGGTCTGTTTTTTTGTGGAACTTTAATTGCAGGTATTGCGCATACATTCCCGATCTTGCTGGCTGCGCGAATGGTTCAGGCATCTGGATCCGCAATTATGATGCCATTATTAATGAATGTTATGTTAATAAGCTTTCCAATCGCTAAACGAGGAACTGCAATGGGAGTCTTCGGTTTGATTTTAATGTTTGCTCCAGCAATTGGACCAACGCTTTCTGGTTGGATTATTGAACACTATGATTGGAGAATGCTATTTCATTTTATAACTCCAATTGCTGCTGTTGTATTTTTGCTCGGCTTTTTTCTATTAAAGGATAAGAAAGAAAAAGTGATTATTACGTTAGATATTCTTTCTTTAATTTTGTCCAGTATTGGATTCGGAGGATTATTATACGGTTTTAGCTCTGCTGGATCAAAGGGCTGGGATAGCTTACAGGTATATGGAACAATTATCCTTGGGGTTATTGCGCTTATCTGGTTTATCCTTCGTCAATCAAAGCTTGAGAAGCCCATGTTAAATTTCAATGTGTTTAAATATCCCATGTTTACGTTGGCATCCATCATATCGATGGTCGTTAATATTGCAATGTTTTCTGGTTTTCTTTTGTTACCGATCTATGCACAAACGATTCGTGGGATTTCGCCAATGGATACGGGGTTAATGCTATTACCGGGAGCTCTTCTGAATGCATTTATGTCACCAATCACAGGTAGACTGTTTGATAGATATGGCGGGCGAGTACTGGCGCTTGTTGGTTTATCGATTATGACAATTACAACGTATTGCTTTAGTAACTTAACGTTTGAGACAGGTTACATTACGTTAATGGCACTGCATGGAATGCGTATGTTAGGTCTATCCATGGTTATGATGCCGGTATCAACGAACGGCTTAAATCAGTTGCCTGCTGAATATTACCCGCATGGAACAGCGATGAATAATACGCTGAATCAGGTTTCTGGAGCGATTGGAACTGCATTGTTAATAACGATCATGTCAATTCGAGAAAATGTGTATGCAAACCGTTTAACTGAGGCAGTAGTAGGCGGTCCGACTTCGGAGGTGCAGCAACAAATAGCTTTAGAAGCAATGCTAGGTGGAATTAATGATGCATTCTTTATTTCGACCTTTATTATCGCAGTAGCTATAATCCTTGCCAGCTTTTTAAAACGAGCCAAGCAAGGGGATATAAAAATGAGTAAATAGTTTATAACCCTGATACGATTCGTGTATCGGGGTTATTTATTTGTGTTCGTTCTGGCTGTGTCAGAGCATGACTAGTGCATCCGGGAAAGGCAGGAAGTAAATTGAGCAACCGAATCGAATGGGTTTACTCATTAACACAATGGCTGCATGCGAGTCTAAACTCTACTTTTTCAAAAAGTTTTAACTTTAATAGAATTTATTTTAATAGCTAAATTCCACATCAAAACAAAGAATTTAATCGGATAATAGTTTCGAAATTCGCAAATCTACTAAATATAGCTGGTAGAAATATGAATTATGACCAGGCTTCCTAACATTGATTCAATGGAAGAAGAGCAGTATACTCATTATAGATTTAGATTCGATATTTTGTGAAAGGGGCTAAGTTCCTTTTCTCTTATTATAGTAGTAATCAATACTATTAAAACAGAAGAATTTAGTAGTTTTTGATTAAGTGCAAGCAGATTATTTATCTAGTGTACTGGAGAGGGGAGATACAATGAAGTTTTTTCATACTGCGGATTGGCACTTAGGAAAACTTGTCCAGGGAATTTATATGACCGAAGATCAACGTTATGTATTAGAACAACTTATTCAAGCAGTGGAGGAAGAAAAACCAGATGCAGTCATTATCGCAGGTGATTTATATGATCGAGCGGTTCCGCCAATTGAAGCAGTTCACTTATTGGACGAAGTTTTAGAGACAATTGTGCATCGATTAAAAACACCTGTAATCGCGATAGCAGGTAACCATGATAGTCCGAGCAGGTTGAATTTTGGGAGCAGTTTAATGAAACATCATGGTTTTCATATTGTCGGTAATCTGACAAACCATATAGAGCCAGTTGTTTTAGAAGACGAATTTGGAGAGGTGCATTTTCACCTCATTCCGTACTGCGACCCAAGTGTGGTAAGGAATGTTTTGGAAGATGAGGATATCCGAACACATGATGACGCAACAAAAAAGATTATCGAACAAATTACCATGCAGATGGATGCCAATGCCCGACATGTTGCTATTGGTCATGCGTTTGTGACTCCCTATGCGAAAGAAGAAGAAAATACAAGTGATTCGGAGCGGCCGCTTTCAATTGGTGGTGCAGAATATGTTGCTAGTGAACACTATATGCCATTTCATTATACGGCATTAGGGCATTTGCATCAGGCTCATTATGTAATGGATGAGAAAATTCGTTATGCTGGATCGATTTTAAAATACTCTTTATCCGAGGAGCATCATAAAAAAGGATTTCATATTGTCGAGATGGATTCTTTAGGAAATGCCACAGTTGAAAAACGTCTCTTGAAACCGAGGAGAGATATTCGTACCGTTGAAGCATACATAGATGATTTATTAAATCACCCAATAAATCAAGATTATGTTTTTGTTCGGTTATTGGATGAGACTCCGGTATTGTCGCCGATGGAAAAGGTGCGATCTGTCTATCCGAACGCGATGCATGTGGAACGTAAAAACTATTCTGTCACACCTCTTGCGCAGGCAGAAGATCGTTCGATTAATCGAAGCAAGATGAGTGACATGGATCTTTTTCAGGCATTTTATAATGAAGTAAAAGGTAATCGTGCAACAGAAGAAATGGAAGCTATTTTTAAAGAAACATTAGATCAACTTCTAAAAGATGCAAGTGAAACAAAAGTAATACCGAAACAGAAAGCATCTCTAACGAATTAAGGCGATACAGCAGAAAGGAGTAAAAACCAGTTGAAGCCACTAAAGTTAACAATGACGGCATTTGGTCCGTATAAAAATACAGAAACCGTAGATTTTAGAGAGCTGGATAAGACGAATTTATTTGTTATATCTGGTAATACTGGTGCGGGGAAAACAACAATCTTTGATGGCATTGCTTTTGCATTATATGGCAGTGCAAGTGGTTCGGATCGCGAAGATATAAAGGCATTGCGCAGTGATTTTGCCGATGATAATACCCATACAGCTGTAGAATTGGAGTTTTCTTTAAACGGACGTGTGTATCGCATACTCCGGCAGTTAGGTCATGTGAAAAAAGGAAACAAATCAAAAACAGGTGAACGTTATGAGTTCTTTGAAAAAATAGACGACAAAGAGATTCCATGTGTTGATAGACAAATCGTTTCTGAAATAAATAAAAAGGTAGAAGCGATTATAGGATTAACACAAGACCAGTTTAAACAAATTGTTATGCTGCCACAAGGTGAATTCCGTAAACTGCTAACATCGGATACAGAAAATAAAGAAGCTATATTACGAAGGCTCTTTAAAACAGAGCACTATAAACATCTTAGTGAGTTGCTGAAAAATAAGAAAAACACAGTGGAGCAGCAATATAACCAAGTAAGGCAGACGCTTGATCACTATATAACTACGATTTATTCGGTATTGCCAGAACGTGAGGATTCTCTTTTAACTAATGTTTTATCAGCAGAACATTACCATACACAACAAATAGTTGCAGGGCTGGAAGTGGAAGCTGATTATTATCTTAGGCAAATCGAGATTGATGAAAAAGCCTATGATGCAGCGTATCGCAAACACGATGAGAAGCAAAATGCTTTCCATGAAGCACATGCACTAAATGAGCGGTTTGATGAATTGGATGTAAAAGAAAAGCGTCTGAAGCAACAAAAAGAGCAAGTCCCAGTATTCGCTGCAAAAGAAAAACAGTTGGAAGCAGCAGGACGAGCTAGTACGATTGAAATTTATGAAAAGCAGGTCTCGGATTGGCAAAAAGAAGCAGCTGAAAAAAAACGTGTATTAGAAAATGCAGAAGTAGCTAAGAAGCATGCTGATACAAAACTTGAGCAAGCGACATCCTATTATAAGGAAGCGGAAAATAAAAAAGATGTAAGAGAAGAAACTGGAAAAAAACTAGATCGATTAACGGATTATCTACCTATTGTAAAAGATATCGACATGCAAAAGGGTGAATTAGATCAGCTTGTTCGAGAGGGAAAGCTGACTAGAGCTGATTTGGAAAAAATCAGAAAAGAGATTAAAACCAAAAGAGAAGCGGCAGAAAAATGTCAAATTCAAATCAAGCAGCTTGAGGAGGCTGTAAACCAATATCATGATAAGAAGCAGCAACTGCTCGAGATGAGGGAACGTGCAAAGCTGCTGCAAGGTTATATTGATCTATCAAAGCAAAAAGATGAGCTGGAAAAAGCTGTTACACTAAAAAAAGAGCATTTTTCAAAAGCGAAGGAACAGTATCAGCGCCAAGAAGAAGCGTGGATTGCTAATCAAGCAATTGTGTTGGCAAATCATTTGCATGATGGAGAAGCTTGCCCGGTTTGCGGGAGTATCGAACATCCGAATAAAGCGACGATGGAGAAGGACGCCTTTACGAAAGAGCAACTGGAAACATTGAAAAAAGATTTAGACATAAAGGATGATTCATACCGGAATACTTTAGCTGATCTAAAGGCAAAACTATCCCAGTTACAGGAAAAGGAAACAGAAATAAAGAAATGCACGATACCTCTTGAATCTGTTTCGTCCATTTTTGAACAATTAGTAGAAGAAGGGAAAAAGCTAGCGGCTGACGTAACGGAATTGGATAAAAAACGCAAGAAGTTAGAGGAACAAAAAGAGATTCAAGAAAATATAGCTATTGAAATTAAACAATTAGAACCAAAAAGAGATCAGTTTGAAAAAGTATATCAAGATTTGGTAACTTCTTATGAATCGAAAAAAGCAGTTTATGAAGAACGCTTACGTAATATTCCAGATGAAGTGAAGGTACTAACAGAGCTAGAGAAACAATTAAAAGAAACAAGAGAAATGAAAGTAAAGCTAGAGAAAGAGTGGGAACAAGCTCAATCTGGATTGCAAAAGGCGAAAGAAGAGCAGACAAGCGTTACTGCAAATCGAACGCATGCAAAAGCACAGCTAAACGAAACGAACAAGAAAAGGCAGCTAGCAGAGAATCAGTTTCATGAAGCAATGCTAAATGCTGGGTTCGAGTCTATTGAAGTATATCGAGAGGCGAAAATGTCTCCGCCAGATCAACAGATATTGAAAAATGAGATTGATCAATTTAAACAAAGTCTATCTACGTTAACTGAACAGGTCGCTGATTTGAAAGAGGTGTTAAAAGAAAAATCAAGAATCGATTTAACGGCCCTCAAGCAGCAACTAGATGAATTAAAACAAGCATACGAGCTTGCTTTAAGTACTTGGAATCGTTCAAAAGATAGCTATCAAGGAGCAATTGATTTGAAGGTTCATATTATGGAAGCGGAGAGCCATGTGAAAGAGCATGAGAAACGGTTAGCTGCAGTATCTGAATTATATGATGTGCTCAGAGGGCAAAATGATCGAAAGATTTCCTTTGAACGCTATTTACAAATCGAATATTTAGAACAAATCATTGATGCAGCCAATATGAGATTGAGAGAGCTATCAAATGGTCAATATTATCTAACGAGAAGTGATCGCCAAGAATCACATGGTAAGCAAAGTGGACTAGCACTGGATGTTTATGATGCGTACACCGGGCAAACCCGCGATGTTAAAACATTATCAGGGGGAGAGAAATTTAATGCATCCCTTGCACTTGCGCTTGGCATGTCTGATGTTATTCAAAACTTTCAAGGCAATATTTCGATTGATACAATGTTTATCGATGAAGGCTTTGGTTCATTAGATGAAGAGTCGTTAACAAAGGCAATTGACACTTTGGTTGCCCTACAGCAATCAGGTAGAATGATTGGTGTTATATCCCATGTGCAGGAGCTGAAAAGCATGTTCCCTGCAATGCTGGAGGTTAAAAAGATGAAAGAAGGCTATAGCAGGACAAGATTTGTGATGCAGTAATGGTGGATTGCGTTTTATTCAAAATATGTCTAAAAACGAATGAGAAATAGTTGATAAAGCCCCTAAACGCTAATTTGCGTTTAGGGGCTTTTGGATTTGAATGTAATGAATCGGCTGGATGCTATTTTTGAAAAGTCAATTGTTCCTCGCGAATTTCCCTTGCAGCATGGATCATCGCTTTTAATGCTCCAACTGTTTCATCCTCGCTTCTTGTTTTCAATCCACAATCCGGATTGATCCAGAATTGCTCTGTAGGAATCGTTTTTAATGCTCGGCTAATATTTTGTTTGATTTCATTTTTATCTGGAACACGTGGGCTGTGGATATCATAGACACCAAGTCCGATTTCCTTCTCATACGTATTTTCCTCAAAGGCAGATATAATTTCACCATGACTACGTGAGGTTTCAATTGAGATAACATCTGCATCAAGACCGTCAATTGCATCATAGATTTTTTGGAATTCAGAGTAGCACATATGGGTATGAATTTGTGTCTGAACTTGAACAGAAGATGTTGCCAAGCGAAATGCATATACTGCAGCATCTAAATACGCTTTTTGTTTTTTTTCATCTAGTGGAAGTCCTTCACGTAATGCTGGTTCATCAACTTGAATAATTTTAATTCCACTTGTCTCAAGTGCTTTAATTTCTTTTCGTAGAGCGAGAGCGATTTGGTTTTGCACCGTTTCTCTTGGAACGTCGTCATGGACAAAAGACCAGTTTAGAATAGTTACTGGACCAGTGAGCATTCCTTTTACAGGTTTGTCTGTTAAGGATTGCGCGAAAATACTTTCCTTTACAGTCATTGCTGTGTCAAACGAAACATCACCAAAAATCAATGGCGGTTTTACGCATCGTGAACCGTAGGATTGGACCCATCCGAATTCTGTCACACCAAAGCCGTTTAACTTTTCTCCAAAGTATTCGACCATATCTGTGCGTTCGAATTCGCCATGTACAAGTACATCTAACCCAATTTTCTCTTGGATATGAATCCATTTTGTTATGTTATCTCTAATAAATTGTTCATATTCAGCTTCTGTAATTGTTCCCTGACGCCATTTTGTTCTTGTTTTTCTAACTTCCTGGGTTTGTGGCAAGCTGCCAATAGTTGTCGTCGGAAGTAATGGTAATTGCAAGACCTCATGCTGTTTCTGAATTCGTTCAGCGAATGGTAAGGAACGTTGTGCATCCGTAATTCCTAGTGCTTCGACTTCCTTTCGAACAATTTCATTATTTCTGTGTGTAGAATGGTTAAACTGTTCAAGTTCCTTATTATTTCTAGCTAGTTCTTGGACGATTGTCTGTTTCCCAGTTTGTAATCCCTTTGTAAGTGTTACAATTTCATCAAGCTTTTCATTCGCGAAGGACAGACCATTCTTCACATTGGAATCAAGTTGTGCTTCAGATTCTTTCGTGACTGGAACATGTAATAATGATGAGGAAGGCTGGATAATGATTTGCTTATTTTTAACAGTTTGATAGATTGTTTCGAGCAGGTCGGTTTTAGCTTCCAAGTCAGCCTTCCAAACGTTGCGCCCATTAATAATCCCGGCTGCGAGTACTTTATCTTCTGGGAATCCGAATTGTTTAATAAGCTCTAGCGACTCTCCATGGACAAAGTCAAGTCCGATTGCTTGAACAGGAAACTCGATAATTTCTTCGTAGTGAATAATATGCTCGAAATAGGTTTGTAAAATTAGCTTTAATTTTGGTGCTGCATTATGAAATTGCTCATAAACTTGTTTTGCTTTTTGGATAACTTCTTTTGATAGATTAGTTCCTAAAATCGGTTCATCGATTTGTACCCAAGAGACACCGGCTTGCTCTAACTCTTTTAATAGTTGGACATATAAAGGTATAAAGCGTTGCAAGACGTTAGAGAAATCATTTTCTTCGTATCCTTTTGATAATTTTAGGTATGTAATTGGACCTAAAATGACAGGCTTCCCATCGATTCCTAACTTTTCTTTTGCTTCTTTATAGAATTTTAGCGGGGGATTTTCTGTTAACGTTGGTGTCACATTTTCAAGCTCTGGAACGATATAATGATAGTTTGTATTAAACCATTTCGTAAGCTCAGAGGCAACCGCATTTTCTGTACCGCGAGCAATAGCAAAATATGTTTCGAGGTTAACCTTTCCGCCATCATAGTTAAAACGATCTGGTACAACACCGAACATAGCGGAAGTATCTAGGACGTGATCGTATAGTGTAAAATCGCCAACCGGTACAAGATCGATACCAATTTCTTTTTGCTTTTTTAAGTTTGCGAATCTAATGGCATCAGTTTTCTCTAAAAGTTCCTTTTCGGATAATTGCTTATTCCAGTATCCTTCCAAGGCGCGCTTCCATTCTCTTTTCTTCCCGATTCTTGGGTAACCTAAGTTTGAGCTAATCACATTTGTCATTTCATTTCCTCCTCATTTGTTTTCATCTTAATTCTTACTATAGGCTGTGCGGGGTTGCTGACAACACCTCCTCGAAGTTACTTTTGGGGACTTTTTCCTGGATATATTCAATAAGACGAATAATCATGTCATAACGTGCGAAAGGTGTAATTAAATAGATACCATGGAAATATCGTAAGGATACATCAATAAGTTCCTTTGCTATTGAAATCCCTTGTTCAATCGATTTGTCTCGATCGTTCGAGACAAAGCGCATTTTATATCTAACATCGTCATTTAATTTAATTCCTGGTACTTCATTGTGGAGAAATTCAGCATTTCTTGTTGATGTCAGCGGCATAATTCCTATATAAATAGGTGTTTGGATGTGCGCTGTTGCTTCATGCAGCTGTATGATTTGCTCCTTATTGAAGATCGGTTGTGTTAGAAAATAATCGGCACCATAGCTAATCTTTTTTTCCATTCGTTTGACTGCCTTATCAAGATGAGCCACATTTGGATTAAAAGCTGCACCAACTTTGAAAGAAGTTTTCCGTCGTAAGGAATTACCAGAAAAGGAAAGCCCTTTATTAAATTGCTTGATTAGTTTAATTAGATCGAACGATGTTACATCAAAAACAGAAGTGGCACCTGGGAAGTCGCCGATTTTCGTTGGGTCTCCCGTAATTGCCAAAATTTCATGAATCCCTAACGTGTCGAGTCCCATTAAATGGGATTGCAGCCCGATTAAATTACGATCGCGGCAAGTTAAGTGAACGAGAGGTCTTAGCCCAACCTCTTGTTTTATTTTTTCGGCGATCGCAATATTGCTAATTCTTGGTGATGCTAACGAGTTGTCAGCTAATGTAATTGCATCGACACCAGCCTTCTTTAATGCCTTCACGCCTTCCATATATGCGTCTGTTTGCAGATGCTTCGGAGCATCTAGCTCAACGATGATGGAATGTCTTTTCTTTACGATATCGACTAAAGGGGTCTCTTTAGTCGTCTGATTACGTGTTACTTCAATAGGGGAAGGCTTTCTAATAATCTTCTTTTCCGTTAATGGCTTTAAATTACGAACTCCTTGCGCTAATCCTTTGATATGCTCAGGGGTTGTTCCGCAGCAACCGCCAAGCAAGCGAACACCTTCATTGCGAAAATCTTCGGCGCATCGAGTGAAATAGTCAGGTTTATTTTCGTAAACGAGCTTGCCCTCGTGATAAGCTGGCAGACTAGCGTTTGGGTAAGCCGCTAAGAATGTCTTATCTGACAATGGAACATCTTTTAATGATTGCAGCATATGAAATGGACCTAAGTGACAGTTGACGCCAACAATATTACTACCCGTATCTTCTAGCCGTTGTAAAGCATCCTTTAGCTGGATACCATTTTCAAGAATACCTGGTACGTGCATGGAGACATTTGTGATAATCGGTATTGTTGTTTCTTCTCGGGCAATTTCTAATACGGTTAATAGCTCATCAAGATTGTAATAGGTTTCTAAAATAAGGCCATCTACACCTTCTAACAGTAAGCAATATAGCTGTTCTCGAAAGCTTCGTTTGATTTCTTCTTTTGTATCATTTAATGCTTGTGCGCCATGTATCCCTCCGATAGTTCCGAGAACAAAAGTGTCTTTTTTAGCAGCCTTTCTAGCAAGTTCCACTGCTTTGGTATTGATTTTTTTAACTTGATCTTCTAAGCCATAACGAGCAAGCTTAATGTAATTTGCTCCGTACGTATTGGTTTGGATTAAATCGGATCCCGCCTCAATATATGATCGATGAATACGGGTAATTTGTTCCTCATGTGTTAAATTCAATTCTTCAAAGCAACGGTCAACGCCGTATGAATACAGCAACGTTCCCATTGCACCGTCACCAATAAGGATCCTTTCTTCAAGAGCACTTAATAAACTCATTTTTCTGTCCTCCTTTATCGTTAAAAGTAGCAATTACCTCATTTCATTTTCTTCACTACCTTTTAATTCACTCCTTTGAAGCTGTCATTAGTGGAAAATTGTATTCGTGGTGATAAGAAAAGGTGGGAAAACATAAAAAGACCCCTTCCGAAAAGAAGAGGTCATGTATGTATTATTCACTTTACTCTTCTTATCTACCAAGCATTAATGCTTGTTGGAATTAGCACAGTACTTAAAAAAGCCTGTTGCCGAGGTATCGTAGGGCCAAATCCCTCCACCTCTCTGGATAAGAAAATAACGAATATTCAGTTGTTAAATCCATTTTGCATAAATTTTATAGTTTTGTCAATTGTTTTATTAAATACATTTTTGTTATTATTAAAACAAATTTGTGGTGTTGCTAAGATATGTGCATTTTTAGGATACAATATAAAATAATATGAATGAAAGGTTCATTCATTAAATGTGTTTTATTCAAATTTCATGTCATTTATTTTGTTTTATATCCAAGTAAAAAGGAGGGTTTATCTATGCAAGTGAGAATGGAATTAACATATCGTACAAAAAAGGGATTAGAGACGATGCTTAGCTCAGATATGATGCAAGCTGGACAAGCCGTCATCATTGCTGAAGACATGGAGAAAACTGGAAGAATCAAGCAATTAACATTTATTGATAGCAATGATAGAAGCTGGACCTATAAGCAATTAAAGAAATACATGGAAGAAATTAAAACGGAACCGCATGATATAACTGTCTATTTTGATGGTGGATTTGACTTGAAGACAGATAAAGCAGGTCTTGGCTGTGTCATTTACTATGAGCAAAATGAAAAGGCCTATCGGATAAGAAAAAATGCTTTAGTGGAAGGCCTTATAAATAATAATGAAGCAGAATATGCGGCGCTTCATTTAGGATTAACTGAATTAGAGCTATTAGGTGTGCACCACTTACCAGTAACATTTGTTGGAGATTCAAAGGTTGTCATTCATCAGTTGGATGGGGAATGGCCATGCTATGAAAAGGAGCTAGCAGCATGGATTAATCGGATTGAACAAAAGTTAGAACAGCTTGGAATTGCCCCAACTTATAAAGATGTGTCCCGGAAAATGAACCGTGAGGCTGATCAATTAGCAACACAGGCCCTACAAGAGATTGAAATTATGAGTCATCGTGAGCGCTGATAGATAATCAATCATACAGACAAATTAGCTAATCCGGTAGTTTAGAAAACCTTTCCATCTAACTTCAAATGAGTTGTTTTTCGTAATACATTATATTATCATTTAACTGTTGTTTAATTTAAAAAATAATAGTTGTGCACTATTTCACGAAGCAGTACAGTATAAAATTTTGGTAGTTGTAAAGGAGCAGGGCATTGAATATAGGGATTGATAAGATAGGTTTTTATACACCGCATTTATATGTAGATATGAACAAATTAGCTGTTGCAAGAGACATAGAGCCGGAAAAGTTCACCGTTGGAATTGGACAGGAAAAAATGGCGATTCCGCCTATTACACAAGACCCGGTTACATTGGCTGCGAACGCTGCACTTGGGATTTTAAACGAGGCAGATAAAGAGAAAATCGATTTTGTTATTTTTGGTACCGAATCAGGTATTGATAACTCGAAGTCTGCAGGGGTCTATGTACATAATTTACTTGGGTTAAATCCCCATGCACGTACTGTTGAAATGAAGCAGGCATGCTACGGTGCAACTGCTGGAATTCAATTGGCAAAAGGGCATATTGCATTAAATCCGGAAAGCAAGGTATTGGTAATAGGTTCTGATATCGCGAGGTACGGTCTAAATACCCCCGGTGAATCCACACAAGGTGCAGGAGCAGTTGCGATGGTGATTAGTGCAAATCCAAGAATCATGGTCCTTGAAGAGCATAGTGCTTATTTTACAAATGACATTATGGATTTCTGGAGACCGATTTACTCTGACAAAGCGTTTGTTGATGGAAAGTTTTCCAATGAGCAATACATATACTTCTTTTCGAAGGTTTGGGAGCAGTATAAAGAAAAGTCAGGTCTTGAATTGAAAGATTTTGAGGCAATTTGTTACCACTTGCCATATACAAAGATGGGATTAAAGGCGTTACGTACGATTTTAGATGAAGGTAGAGAGGAAGACAACGAAAGATTGGTTGCGAATTATCAAGTAAGTACGCAATATAATCGAAACGTTGGAAACATCTACACGGGATCTTTATACTTAAGCTTGTTATCGCTTCTTGAACTTAACGAGGGATTAGAAGCCGGATCAAGGGTTGGTTTATACAGCTATGGTTCAGGCGCTGTTGGAGAATTTTTTACTGGGATTCTACAGTCCGATTATCGTGAACATCTTCACATCAATGATCATAAACATTTATTTGATTCAAGAATGGAAGTAACTGTTCCCGAATATGAAAAACTATTTGAGGAGACCCTACCAGTTGATGGTTCGACATTAGAGCTTGATATTACAAAGGATACTGCTGCAATTTGCCTAAGTGGAGTAGAAGATAATAAGCGTTTGTATGTAAGGAAGTAGGAATTCAGTATACTAGAAACTTCTAGATTATATACAAACACGTTATCATAAAAAATTGAAATTAGCTTAATTTTATGTTAGAATATTCTAATAGTACATTTTGAGATAATATTCACTTCTTCCTAGGGAAATATACTAGTGAAACAAATTTATAGCAGATGAGGCTGTCTTGGAAGGTCGCGATTTTGCGATTTCTCAGACGGTCTTTTTTAATGCAAATACTGCATTCTTTTATGGGTTTTGGAATACATTTAGCATTAATGTGCTAATACCCCGCAGCAAAGCGTTTCACATTACAGAGGGAGATTTCTAGTTAATATGCATTATCATTATTAAATTGGTTGAAAATTATGTTGGCAGATAGAAAAATATAAAATTTTCAATCTGCATAAGTGCAATTAAGGCATTGGCTTAAAGGCTTGCACTCCGATGTATAGAGGCTTCTAAGAAAGCAAAGAACACTTTCTTAAGAATTCCTTTAACAAATGCCAAGTTTTCTAATGACTGAAATTTAGCGTGAAGGAGAAATGAGCAAAATTGAGTGTTGAAAAAAATAAGTACCAGGACCAGTCGCTGTTTAACCTTACATGGCCACTGTTTATTGAAATATCTCTTCATATGAGCGTGGGTATTATTGCTACATTAATCTTGAGTGGATACTCTGATAATGCTGTTGCGGGTGTTGGTGTTGCAAACCAGATAATGAACATATTTATTTTGGTATTTAACGTAACAGCGATTGGAGCAACCATTCTAATCGGTCAGAATTTAGGTGCTAACCAGATTAAAGAGGCTCGTACCATTGCAAGATCCGCTTTCGGACTTAACTTTTGGATTGGTATTGGTATGACGATTATTGTTGCTATATTTGGAGGGATCTTTCTAAACTTTTATGGGCTAAGTGGGGAAGTCTATGGTTACGCACATACTTATTTAGTTGTTACTGGCTTATCTCTTTGTCTTGAAGCAGTCGCTTTGGCTTTAAGTGCAGTTTTACGCAGTTATGGACATACGAGAGAGACAATGTTTGTAACGATCGTGATGAATGTGATTAGCATCATCGGTTTCCTCATAGCGATTAATGGTTTGTTTGGAATTCCGGTGACAGGAGTTGTTGGAGTCTCCATTTCAATAATTGTTGCAAGGTTATTTTTAGTATTTGCGCTATTATTTTTCGTTTATAAACGCCTTGCGATTCGATACAGAATCAATGATATTTTAAAGATCGACAAGACGAACACAAAAAAATTAATGGGTATTGGAATTCCGTCTGCGGGAGAACAGTTATCTTATCAACTGTCGCAAGTCGTGATAACGAGCTTTGTAGCAATAGTTGGGGATGCAGCTTTAGCAGCTAGGGTGTATATTTTAAATATTTCAATGTTCTGTTTCATGTTTACCATGGCAATTTCACAAGGGACACAAATATTAGTTGCTCGTTATATAGGGGCAAAACAGTATAAAAGAACATTAAAGCGAGGGTTAAAAACACTTCGGATTGCCTTTTTCGTTTCAGTAGTTATTTCCTTTATTATTGCATTTACTGGGGAAAGCCTTCTTGGGTTATTTACAAAGGATCCAATGATTATTGCTGTTGCACTTCCAGTATTATGGGCAATCGTATTTATAGAACCAGGTCGTGCGGTGAATATGGTCTTGATGGGTTCATTAAAATCAGTAGGGGATGTCCGGTTCCCTGTAATTATAGGGATCATTTCTATGTGGGGACTTGCGGTAGTGCTAAGTTATGTGTTTGGGATTTCTCTTGGACTAGGACTTTTGGGAGTCTGGCTAGCTCAAGGTGTAGATGAATGGGTACGTGGAATATTTGCCTTTAGACGTTGGAAATCACAGCCTTGGCTAAGGAAGAAAGTGAGGAAAGATCCTGCCTAAGTATTTTGAAGTAAAAAGGCCGCTGCTGTTGAAAGCATCGGCCTTTTCTATATTTATCGTATTAACGGGCTGTAATTCCCCACCTCTAAGCAGAAGAGAACCAAAACATGATAGGTTGGGGGATAGTCCTGTTAATATTATGTTCAAGGATCTGTGGATTTTCTATACAGTCCTAACATTCAGTAGGGAGGAAGAGAATCCCCACTGAATGAAGTTTCACTCTATATTTTTAATGCAGCACGTTTCGTTAACAGACGAATAAGTATAATTGTTATAAGTACTGTAACGAATACGATCGGCCATGCCAAGCCATTTGGAACAATATCTAATGCTGAGAAGTTTTCGAATAGCGGTATATCTAGCACTATTCGTATCATGGAGTCCTTAACTGCGATGATTGCAATTGCCACAGCAATAAATAATATACCGAAAAGAACGTTTATGCGATAAAATG
Organism: Oceanobacillus sp. FSL K6-0127; assembly: GCF_037983385.1. NCBI lineage: Bacteria > Bacillati > Bacillota > Bacilli > Caryophanales > Bacillaceae > Oceanobacillus > Oceanobacillus sp. FSL K6-0127. Next base: position 2,351,922 of record NZ_CP150287.1, read on the forward strand.
CAGCACTAATCAGCCAGCCAACAAGATAAAATACGAATAGATGTAGGCTGAATAAGCCAAGTGAGAGAAAAATATTAGATTCCGGACTAATAAATGGTGTTAGTAGGAACGATAAAAGAACCTCACCAATAATATTACCGTCAATATCGATAACAATATCCTCTAACGTACGGTCTGCTAATGCAATCTGAGAAAAATTAGTAACAATTAATTTTTCTACCAAGCTAATCAGATAGGTGAGAATCGGAATAACGATAGATAAGCCAAAACTTGCAATCACATTTCCAAGGAAATAATCTTTACGTGTTATACCATGTTCTACATAATAGGGCAGAAAATTTATGGCAATAATACCGATGACGAACATATAAATATTACCTGCTACATAGCTGGCACTGTAGAATGTATCTAGGTGTTCGCTTAAGAAAATTTTACCGATATTAATGATGAGGTGAATACCGAGTGCCCAAAACGTCCAAGTAAGCTGTACCCAAAATAAATCCAAGGAAACTTTAGGGAAAAGACTAGGTCTATTCATGTTCATCATCCTCCTTTGTAAGCTGGATAAATAGATCTTGGAGTGATACGGGACCAATTGTAAGCCCTAATTCTGAAGCAGCTAATCGATCGGCTTCATTCATTTCACCGTAAATCGTTACAGATTTTGTGTCTCCTAATTGCTCCTCGTTAAGTATTTCTTTGTTTGCAGCAAATCTGGCCACAGCATCCTTGCCTCCGACTACAGTTACACCACGAGAAACGATTGCATCGTAGGGTTCTTGGAGAAGTATTCTTCCTTCATGAATAATCATTACCTCATCAAATAAATAATCCATTTCTGAGACAAGATGGGTAGACAGAATGATAATTCGTGGATGCAATTCTTGATCCTTTAATAGTTCTTTATAAAATAAATCGCGAGCTGGTGCATCCATTCCAAGATATACTTCATCAAATATCGTAATTGGTGACCTGTTCGCTAATCCAACAACGACATTAAATGCAGATTGCTTACCTTTTGATAGTTTGGCTACTGATTTATTATCTTCTAATTTGAATTTTCTTATTAGTTTCATCGCGTATTCTAAATCAAAATGTGGACGGTAGCGCCCAAGATATTTGACGATAGTTGATGGGGAATCTGTTTCACCAGTAAAATCCTTATTGTACATAAATGTTACATCTTGCATAATCTGAGCATTTTCAAATGGGGCGACACCATTAATTCGTAAATCGCCAGAAGTAGCTTCGCGGAATGATCCAATAATGGATAGGAGCGATGTTTTACCTGCACCATTTCTTCCAAGCAGTCCATAGATTTTTGGTTCGTGTATCTCAAAATTCATGTCATGGAGTACCGGGTCACGTCCATATGCAAGCTGCAGATTGGTAGCTTTAATATGCATTACTTTCCACTTCCTTTCACTTTTTTAATATAGGTGAGAATGTCCTCTGTCGTAATTTCTAATTTATTGGCTTCTTGAACAAGTGTGACGATATAGTCCTCCATAAATGATTTACGTCGTTTTTCAAGCAGTTTGTCTCTTGCTCCTTCAGCTACAAACATACCGATACCTCTTTTCTTAAATAGTATTTCTTCGTCTACAAGCTGGTTTATTCCTTTAGAAACTGTCGCATGGTTGATTTTATAGTAATGAACGAGCTGATTTGTAGAAGGTGCCTGGTCATTCGCTTTCAACTGCTGATTGATAATCTGATCTTCAATTTGTTCTCGTACTTGTATATAAATTGGTTTATCTTCATCAAAATTACGTTTCATTGGCTACCCTCCTTTTTGGTTATCTTCTATTATGGTTATATACTTATGTGTATAACCATAACAGGTGGAATTTATACTGTCAATAAATTTTTGATAAAATGGGTGAAAAGGTATAATGAGTTGGGAGTCTTACTTTGTAATCAATAAAGGAAAGCAGAAATACATACAGGAGGTAATGGAAATGGTGAACAAGATTTCGTTAATGGATGCTTACATAATTGAAACACTCCGAAAAAACGGTGTGTCTAATCAGGAAATTATGCAACAGGTAGAAAGAAAAGATATGGAAGGCTTTCGTACTTATCATGCAAGCTTTGATTTTAATGAATTGATTCAGCTTGAAGAAAGGCTAGGGACAGCGGAGTTTCAAAAGATTTTAATTGAAGGGTATTCCATAAAATTTGTTACATTCAATGGTCTGAAAAATTTATTGCAACTGAAATTTGATAAACTCGAAGATCGTGATTATGAGTTAAAAGATGATGGTTTTTGTCAGTTGAGAATAAGTGAGGAGCAGGCGAAGCAGCTTGAAGAAATGATTTCAGGAAATTGGACTACTGAGCTTGTGAGGAATGAAAATAATTGTCTATTAATAAATGTTTATCTCGCTAAAAGTCTAATTGGAGATCTGTAAAGCGAAGGAGGGACGAACATTGGCGTCCCTCGACATCCATTTAAGAAGCAATCTCTTTTTGCGCACCATTAATCAGCTTCGCTTGAATTAATCGTTGTCGTACAACGATACCAATCAAGCTTGCTAGATATGCTTTGATGAAACCGACGATAAGAAATGGATACACTCCAGCTGTTAAAGCTGCATTCCAGCCTAAATCTAAAACAATTTTTAGTTGGATTGTACCAAATACCAGTGTAACAAACATCCCCGCAATATTGGCAATCAAGGCCATACGAACCGTAAACCTAGTTTTTTCTAAAATTAACCCGGTGATATAGGCGGCTGCAATGAAGCCGAAAATGTAACCTCCTGATGGACCTACTAATACTTGTGGTCCGCCACTAAAGCCTGCAAAAACAGGAATTCCGACTGCGCCAATGGCTGCATAGCATAACATTGCTAGAGCACCCTGACGACTGCCTAAAACAGTAGCGGCAATTCCGACAGCTAGAGTTTGTCCGCTTATCGGAATTAATGGCAGTGGGATTTCGATTTGCGCTAAAATTGCTGTTATTGCTGCGAAAATCGAACAATTGAGTAGAATTCTAAGTCTCTTGCTTTTTTCATTCATCATACAAAGCTCCTTATTCAAATTAAATTTTTAGAAGGCTTATTTGGCTGGTTAATTATCTTACTATTTGGATTATACGTCGAAGGAAGTTTCATTGTCAACCTAAATTGTAATTAGTTGACAATGATGAAATAATCTTAGTTTGCAAATGCGGGAAAGGATAAAACAATTATAATTATTCTTTCTCTTGAGAGCAGTAGGGTAGGTATGCGTTAATTAAGATGTCGGACCGATAGACTCTTGTGAAAGGAGGCTGATTATATTGATTACAAATGCAGAGGTGATTTCCGCATAGCGGGAATCTCTACCTGGGGCCGTGTCTTGCGGCCCCATTTATTTGGAGTTTTCATTCAGAAAATTAGCATCTTTCCATAATCGGAAAGATCGTTTATACTTTTCAGTAGAGTAGTATGTCATTATAAATAAAATTCAAGGAAAGGAGTAGGTGTGAGATGAGCATCATACAATTCGATTTTGATATAGATGTACAGGTTAACAAGGAGGACGTAAATCGTGCAATACAAAAATGCAAAAGAGGTCCTTCCCCCTAGTTTGCTGAAAGAAATGCAGAAATATATTCAGGGTGACTTGATTTATATCCCAAAAGCAAAAAGTGAGCGGGCAGGCTGGGGAGAAGTGAGTGGATCGCGAGCGTTAATCGCAAAACGGAATGAAGAAATTTTCCAATTATACAATAATGGAAAAACATTGGAAGAATTAGAACGGAAGTTTCATTTGTCAATTGACAGCATTCGAAAAATCATTTATAAAGTGCGGAATAATCATGATTGAGTGCTTATCATATATGTTATAAAAGCGTGAAGCTGCTAAATGGAGCTTCACGCTTTTTCGGGTTCAAATAATTTAGCGCCGGTTGAAGAGTTGTATAAAACGATTATAATTATTTTTTCACTTGTTTGTACAGCCCTATCCATGCGTTAATAAGTATGTAGCAATTGATTTTTAAGAAAGGAGGTAACAGGGATGTTAACTAAATTAAATGAGGTGGCTCTCGTATAATTGAGACCCTAAACAAATGATTTTACTCTACCGTAAGAAGCTTTCTCTGCCAGGTTATATAGAACATATTTTCAGACCTAAGATGTAGAGGTTCTGAAGCTACGGTAGGAAATAATTGTTACCGAATTTCAGGCCCTGAGCCGACGACCAGAAGTCTTCCCAGTTGTATGATGAAATAGAATCAACAATAAGGGAGGAAGCAATCGTGCAAATGGACATTGCTATTTATAAAAGTATTGCGTATGACCGAATGGAAAAAATAAAAAATGAAACCTATGGGAATCGAACATTTAATAAAAGTTATCAAATAGATTGGAAAATGAGCATTGCGATGCTATTGAACGTATTTGGATAATAGTGGGAAGACTGGTTAACAGTGAACGGAAGAGAAATTCGATATTGAGAAATAATACGCCGGAATAAAGAAAATGCCACAATGAGTGAATAAACACGCTGTGGCATTTTTGTAATTTACGATAAAATGAAGTCTGTTTTATAGATCCCTAATCCTTTAAATCCCATATTTTTTTATTTTATTATACAGTGTCATACGGGATATACCCAATTTCTTCGCGGTAAGCGCTTTGTTTCCATTCGTTTGCCTCAGCATTTCTTCAATACGTTGCCTTTCCATCGCTGCTTTTTCTTGCGGCAGTAAATGGCTCGTCACTAATTCTTTACGGTTTTGTTGAATTGTAGGATTAGGAAAGTAATCTAATATATCCTGTTTTGTAATAAATGGTTTTTCGGAAAGAATTATAATGCGTTCCATAAAGTTTCGAAGTTCACGAACATTTCCTGGCCAGTCGTATTCGAGTAAAATGTGAATTGCGTCCTGTTCAATTTCTGGGGTCGGAACTTGATGCTGGATAGCGAATTGTTTAAGAAATAATTGCGTCAGCTCAGGGATATCATCAATCCGCTCTCGGAGCGGGGGCATGGTCAGTTGAATGACGTTTAATCGGTAAAATAAATCTGATCTGAATTCCTTTTCTTCCATAAGCACTCCTAGATTTTGATTTGTTGCTGCGACAAATCGTACATCTACTTTCCTGCCGGTAGAATCGCCAATTCGATAAATCCGGTTTTCCTGAAGCACCCGAAGCAGCTTAACTTGCATTTCTAATGGGAGCTCTCCAACCTCATCGAGAAACAAAGTCCCACCATGTGCCATTTCAATTTTTCCTGCTTTTCCATTCTTCTCTGCACCTGTAAATGATCCACCTTCATAGCCTAATAGCTCACTTTCAAATAATGCACTTGGGATAGCTCCGCAGTTCACTGGAACAAAGGGTCCACTCTTTCGATCGCTTGCTTCGTGAATGGCTCTTGCGCATATTTCTTTTCCGGTTCCACTTTCGCCAAGAATGAGTGTTGTGGCATTTGTTTTTGCAGCTTTTCTAGCAATTTGAATCGTCTGTTGAAGGGAAAAGCTCCTTCCTTTTAATTTTGAAAATGGTGTTTCCTCATGGTTCATATTCACTCTCTGCCTAAGTTCATTTAGCTCTGCAGCTGTTGTTTCCAAATTGTTATTTAACTTTACAATTTGCGTGATATCTCTTTCAATGGACGCAGCGCCCACTAACTCCTGCTTTTCATTATATATTGGAGCAGCGTTTATTACGACATGCTTATCTTTACGCGGCTGATGATACGTGTTTTTAACTGGTTCCTGTGATGCAAGCACCTGTAACACAATTAAATCATCACTGTGAAAAAAGTTGGTAATTGGTTGGTGAAGGATAGCGGATTGTTCAATATTATACGTTTGAACAGCAGCAGCATTCCAAAAATGAACTTGTTGATCGGTATCAATAATTGTAATTGCATCATCTTCTAAAGAAAGAATTGTATTAAGGTAGAACTTTTCATGAGCCATCAAATCACTCCATACAATTTCTAGTGTAAAGAATATTGTATATATTTTTTACACTTATGTAAACAGAGTGTACAACGATGCCTGGCCATTTTTATACATGTTTGAACATAAACAATAAAAAAAACCTTATCACTGTAAGCGTTTTCGTTGAAAAGGTAAAAAAAATAAAAAGTTGGCATGAAATTTGCTTGTTCATTGATGAGGCAGGAAATAAAACTATTATTCTAGCTGAATTCTTATTAATTTTAAGGAGGTATATTCAATGGTTTTGCCATTTAAACACGAGCCATTTACAGATTTTAAAGATGATCAAAATCGTCAACAGTTTCAAGAAGCACTTGAGCAGGTTAAGGGTGAGTTAGGAAAAGAATATCCACTCGTAATTGATGGAGAGAAAATATTTACAGAAGATAAGCTTGTTTCAATAAATCCTGGCAATAAAGAACAAATTATCGGGAAAGTGTCAAAAGCAACGAAGAATCATGTTGAGCAGGCTATGGAGAGTGCACAGCGTGCCTTTAAAACTTGGAAAACATGGTCAGTACAGGAGCGAGCCGATCTATTATTCCGAGCAGCAGCAATTGTACGCAGACGCAAGCATGAATTCTCCGCATGGCTAGTTCTCGATGCTGGAAAGCCCTGGGATCAGGCTGATGGAGATACTGCTGAAGGAATCGACTTCTTAGAATATTATGGTCGTCAAATGATTGAGCTAGGAAAAGGAAAGCCGTTAGCAGATCGTCCAAATGAGCATAACGCGTATTTTTACCAACCAATGGGACCTGGTGTTGTTATCCCACCATGGAACTTTGCTTTTGCGATTGTATGCGGGACCGTGGCAGCACCGATTGTAGCTGGAAATCCAGTGCTGTTAAAGCCATCGGAAAACACGCCAGTTATTGCTTATAAACTAGTCGAAGTGTTAGAGGAAGCTGGTTTGCCAAGAGGAGTATTGAACTTTGTACCAGGAGATCCAGCAGAAATTGGTGACTACCTTGTAGACCATAAAGAAACACATTTTATTAACTTTACTGGATCTCGTGCAACTGGAACAAGAATTTATGAACGTGCCGCCAAAGTACAGGAAGGACAACAATTTCTAAAGCGTGTCATTGCTGAGATGGGTGGAAAAGACACAATTATTGTGGATAAAGATGCGGATTTAGATTTGGCTGCGGATGCGATTGTTAACTCTGCATTTGGTTTCTCTGGACAGAAATGTTCTGCTTGCTCGAGAGCTGTAATTCACCAAGATGTGTATGATGAAGTACTTGAAAAATCGATTGCTCTTACGAAGAAGCTGTCGGTTGGAAACCCAACTGAAGAAAATGTCTATATGGGTGCCGTCGTGAATCAAAAGCAGTTTGATAAAATTAAAGATTACATTGAAATTGGAAAAGCAGAGGGCGAGCTTGCGTATGGTGGCAAAACCGATGACTCCACTGGTTTCTTTATTCATCCAACGATTTTCAAAGATGTAGATCCAAGCGCTAGAATCATGCAGGAAGAAATTTTCGGACCGATTGTAGCCTTTGCCAAAGCTCAAGATTTTGATGAAATGCTGGAAATCGCGAACAACACAGAATATGGCTTAACTGGTGCAGTTATTTCAAATAACCGTGAGCATTTAAACCGAGCACGTTATGATTTCCATGTTGGAAATCTTTATTTCAATCGTGGCTGTACAGCTGCCATTGTTGGATACCAGCCATTTGGCGGTTTTAAGATGTCAGGCACTGATTCCAAAGCAGGTGGACCAGATTACTTGCAGCATTTTCTAGAAGCTAAAATTGTATCAGAAACATTTTAATGGATGGTTTTGCGGCAGGTGAAAGGCTTGCCGCAAAACTAACGTTCAGGCTAGGGCTTAACTTAGAACAAGTAACTTTTAAAGGAGCGGCAGCTATGGGAAATCTAACAAGAGATTTTTTTATTAGTTTATCAAACAATAAAATTTTAAATGCAAATGCAAAAAAATGGGGATTTCGGCTTGGGGCAGAAAAGTTTGTTGCAGGAATCGATATTGATAGTGTAGTAGAGACAGTAAAAGAAATAAATGCTCATGGAATATCCTGTACATTAGATAATTTAGGGGAATTCGTGTATGAGATAGAAGAAGCGGCTTTTGCTAAAGCTGAAATTTTAAGTGTGTTAGATAAAATTCACGAAGAAAATTTAGATTGTCATGTTTCCTTGAAATTAACCCAGATCGGTCTTGATATTGACCGGGAATTCTGCATAAAGAACATGGTTGAGATTTTGGAGAAAGCTGGATCCTATAATATTTTTATCAATATCGATATGGAAAAATATATACATTATGAAAAGACACTCGAGATTCTAGAAGTATTACGACAAAAATTTGATAATATCGGAACCGTAATACAGACGTATTTATATCGAGCAGAGGACGATCTAAAACAGCTTCAGGATGTTCGCATTCGTATGGTGAAAGGTGCATACAAAGAAAGCGAAGCGGTAGCTTTTCAATCAAAGGAAGATATTGATGCCAATTTTGTTAAGCTTGCGAAGGGGCGCTTACTAGGTGATGCTTTTACTTCAATTGCTACGCATGACCATCAAATCATCAATGAAATGAAAGCGTTTGTAAAGGAGAATAATATACGTAAGGATAAGTTTGAGTTTCAAATGCTTTATGGATTTCGTACAGAAATGCATAGTGAGCTGAGGCAAGAAGGCTATAAATTTTGCACATATATTCCTTTTGGGACGGATTGGTTCGGCTATTTCATGCGCCGCTTAGCAGAGCGACCGCAAAATCTGAATCTCGTAATGAAGGATGTCTTTTATACGAAAGAAAATAAACTGAAAAAATCACCAATTATTACTGGGGCAGCAGCTTTCTCGTTGTTTGTATTATGGAGAAAGAAGCGAAATAAAAAGCTAGTATAGCAGAAAGATTTGATGCAAGTACGAGCAAAACTTTTTACTTGCATACCAATTTAACTCTATGTTTTTTTATTAAAAATTGGTTTTATCCACGTTTTTATGCGATAATTCTAAAAAACTAATTCAGTTAAACCGCGTTATAAAAATTTTAAAATTGAAAAATGCTCAATCAAAGGGGGAATTACATGTCAGATTATACATATCAGCTACTTGCAATTATCCTTTATTTAATTGCAATGATAGCCATTGGCTTGTATGCATACAAGCGAACAACGAACTTAGATGATTACATGCTTGGAGGAAGAAATCTAAATGCGACGGTGTCGGCACTTAGTGCTGGAGCTTCAGATATGTCACAATGGCTATTGATGGGACTTCCTGGTGCTATTTATCTTTCAGGGCTTGTAGAAGGTTGGATAGCAATTGGGCTGCTTCTTGGTGCTTGGTTAAACTGGATTTTTGTTGCACCACGACTTCGCGTTTATACACAAGTATCAAATAATTCGATTACCATTCCGAGCTTTTTTGATAATCGGTTGAAAGATAACTCAAAAGTATTACGAATCGTATCTGGTATTATAATTTTAGTTTATTTTACATTTTACGTTTCGTCAGGGATGGTAGCAGGTGGAGTTTTCTTTGAAAGCTCATTTGGTTATAACTATCATACGGGTCTACTTGTTGTTGCAGGTGTAACCATTGTCTATACATTTATTGGTGGCTTCCTTGCGGTTAGCTTTACGGATGTGGTACAAGGGACGATGATGTTTCTTGCACTTGTCCTTGTCCCGATTTTCGGTGTTTTTCTAACTGGTGGGATTGGCGATACGATAAGTACAATTCAAGAATTTGATCCAACACTGCTTAGCTTCTTTGCAACAGCAACAGCTACTGGAGTCATCTCCTCCTTAGCGTGGGGATTAGGTTATTTTGGACAGCCACATATTATTGTAAGATTTATGGCGATTCAATCGGTAAAGGAAACGAAAAAAGCAAGGAGAATCGGAATTGGCTGGATGTTTCTTTCTTTAGTTGGTGCAGCAGCTACTGCTCTAGTGGGTGTTGCATATTTTCAGCAAAATCCTGATATTACATTAACAAACCATGAAGCAGTTTTTATCCAATTAGGTCAAATTATTTTCCATCCATTTATTGCCGGAATCATGCTTGCAGCTGTATTGGCAGCGATTATGAGTACGGTGTCCTCACAATTAATCGTAACCTCCTCGGCATTGGTTGAAGATATTTATAAGGCTGTATTTAAATCAGATGCAAGTGATAAGCAGCTTGTGAATCTTGGAAGGTTGGCTGTATTATTTGTTTCGGCCATTGCCATGATTTTTGCTTGGCAGCAAAACGATACGATTCTTGATCTTGTATCCTTTGCCTGGGCAGGCTTTGGGGCTTCCTTTGGACCAATTATTCTTCTAACACTATATTGGAGAAAAATTACAGGAATCGGTGCGATGTGGGGTATGATTGTTGGTGCGGTTACCGTATTTGTTTGGGGAACTTCCAAACTTTCCAAATACCTATATGAAATTGTACCAGGCTTTTTATTATGTTTACTAGTTGCGGTCGTTGTCAGTCTACTGACATATAAGCGAAATGAAGCGGTAGAGCATGAATTCAATGAAACACTTGAAATTATTAAAAGAGAAAAATAGGAATGATTATGAACGAACGAGTCTTGCTATTGGCAGGGCTCGTTTTACATATGTCCATCAAAAGGATACTTGATTTCTACTAAAATGTTTCATAGATTTAAAAGTAGGTAATAGTATGGAATAGAGGACAAATAATATGTAGGAGGAATGCAAGATGTCAGAAACAAAAGCAATGATTGATGTTGTTAATCCTGCGAACGGTGAAAAGATTGAATCCATCCCACGTGCTGGTAAGGAAGAAGCAACTGCAGCAGTAGACCGTGCTTATAAAGCATTCCAGGAGTGGTCGGAGAGAACGGCAGAAGAGCGTAGTGAGCTGTTAATGAAATGGCATCACTTGATTCAGGAAGAAGTGGAAGATATTGCGAAGACAATGACGCTGGAGCAAGGAAAACCACTTGAAGAAGCAAAGGGTGAAGTTACGTATGCCAATAACTTCATTTCTTGGTATGCTGAGGAAGGAAAACGCGTTTATGGGGAAACAATCCCAGCTTCGGCCCGTAATAAACGGATCATGGTACATAAGCAGCCAGTAGGAGTAATTGCTGCCATTACACCATGGAATTTCCCTGCGGCAATGATTACTAGAAAAGTAGCCCCCGCTCTGGCTGCAGGCTGCACAGCGGTTGTGAAGCCTGCGAGTGCAACCCCGCTAACAGCAATAAAACTTGGGAATTTAGCGCAAAAAGCTGGGATACCAGAGGGGGTTCTAGAAATTCTACCTGGAGATTCAGGTGAAATTAGTGACGCTTGGATGGAGGATACACGTGTACGCAAGGTTTCGTTTACGGGATCTACCGAGGTTGGAAAGGTTCTGATGCGTAAATCGGCTGACACGGTGAAAAAGATATCCTTGGAATTAGGTGGACATGCACCACTAATTGTCATGAATGATGCGGATCTTGATAAAGCGGCAGAAGGGGCAGTACGTTCGAAATTCCGAAATGCAGGGCAAACCTGTGTTTGCAGTAACCGAATTTATGTGCATGAGGACGTTGTAGATGCATTTACGGATAAATTTAAGCAAAAAGTTAGCCAGCTAAAGGTTGGCAATGGCATGGATGAAGGGGTAGATATTGGCCCATTAATTGACAAAGATGCATATGAAAAAGTTAATCAACATTTAAAGGATGCGCTTGATCAAGGTGCTGAACTTATTCACGGAGGGGAATCCTATCAGGAATCAGATGGATATTTTGTTGAACCAACTGTACTGAAAGGGGTAACCGAAGAGATGCTGTGTATGAATGAGGAAACATTCGGACCGTTGGCACCGATATCAACATTTACGACAGAATCGGAAGTGATTGATCGCGCTAACAACACGCCATATGGGCTAGCTGCTTACCTATTCACAGAAAGTATATCAAAAGCAGTCCGTATAGGAGAAAAGCTGGAATATGGAATTGTTGGAATTAACGATGGCATGCCTTCTACTGTACAAGCTCCGTTTGGGGGATTCAAGGAAAGCGGACTCGGTCGCGAAGGTGGTCACCATGGTATGGAAGAATATTTAGAAGTGAAGTATTTTTCAATTGGTATCTAATTAAAAAAACCAGACCTGTAGGAGCAGCGTTCTCTTGCAGGTTTTTCCTTATTAAAATTGAATGCAATGTATAGATGGCAAGCCGTCCATTGTTAAATTGAAATGAATACGCTTTATTTTAAATTAACAGAAAATAGCTATCTTTCTATATAGAATTATGATAGAATCTTCATTTAACGAATCATTTACACGAAAAACGTTCAATACATAATTAGGAACGCAGGAGGAACAGCTAGATGAAGACATTAGGAAAAATCAGTAATTTTGCAACAAGTACATTCGCACTTTGGGTCATTATTTTCGCAATATTTAGTTATTTATATCCTGCTGGCTTTGCGTGGATTGCTCCACGTATCCCACTCCTCTTAGGAATTATCATGTTCGGGATGGGATTAACATTATCCGTAAATGATTTTAAAGGCATTTTTAAACAACCGAAAAGTGTACTTATTGGAGTGGTGGCACAATATACCATTATGCCGTTATTAGCATTTGGTTTAGCACATCTTTTCCAATTGCCGCCAGAGGTTGCAGTTGGTGTCATTCTTGTTGGATGTTGTCCTGGGGGAACAGCATCGAATGTTATGACATTTATGGCGAAAGGTAATACGGCATTATCGGTTACAGTTACTTCTGTTTCAACTTTGCTTGCACCGATTATGACACCCTCACTTACATTTTTACTTGCAAGTCAATGGCTTCCAGTATCGTTTGGTGATATGTTTATGTCGATTGTACAGGTCGTATTATTGCCGATTGTGCTAGGAGTAATCGTTCGTCTTTTATTTAGTAAACAAGTAGATAAAAGTGTCTCAGTTTTGCCATTAGTTTCAGTTATTGGTATTGTTGCAGTGGCTGCTGCTGTTGTCGCGGTAAACAAAGGCTCGATTGCTGAGACAGGACTGTTAATATTTGCTGTTGTAGTCTTGCATAATTGTTTGGGTCTCCTTGTGGGCTATGTTATTGCGAAGTTGTTTAAGTTAAATTTTAAAGATCAGAAAGCTGTTTCAATCGAAGTTGGAATGCAAAATTCAGGACTTGGCGCCGCATTGGCACTGACGCATTTTGCACCAATCGCTGCAGTACCAAGTGCAATTTTTAGTGTATGGCACAATATTTCTGGTCCTATTTTAGCAACATGGTGGGGAAAGCGAAGCATCGAACAATCGAATAAATCGGAACAAACGAAGGAAGCTGGTTAAATTAAGTACTTCGTATAAAGTCATTCCTGTTTGCATAAGTAAGACTATACCGTTTGCTCGAACCTCTCATAACTGATGTTACGAGAAGTTGATTCATCTACACAACTGAAGTCGCGAATATTCGCTACTAATGATAAAAGGCTTGTAAGCAATTAATTTTCATAACAATCTTTCGTAATAAAATTGTAAAAAAATTGCCGAAAACCTAATAGTGACAGTTATAGATGAAAAGGGTATACTACTGCTAGAGAGGTGCAAAGAATGGAATTTAATATTGGGCCCCGTATGGTAAAAACCGGCCTTGCGGTGGCTTTGACATTACTCGTTACCGGTTTAATTGGATTAGAGTTGGAGCTTGTAGCAGCAATTGCGGCTGTACTAGCGATGCAGCCATCTATCATGCGTTCGTTCAAGTATATTAAAGAAGTAGTTATTTCAAACAGCGTGGGAGTGGCGTTTGCTTTAGCTGGATTGGTATTGCTTGGTAATCATCCAATCTCTGTTGCCGCAGTTGTTATTATTTCCATTGCGATTAACATACGGCTCGGTTTGAATAAGACGGTTAGTTTAACAGTGCTGACTATTGTAACAATTATGCTAGTCAGTGACGCTGGAATTAACTTCATTTACATTATTGAACGTTTATCACTTGTTGCAATTGGTGTGCTATCCGCATTTATCGTTAATGTGCTTGTATATCCACCAGACCATCAGAAAATCTTGTTTTCGATGATAAAAAATGCAAGTGAGAAAACGAATTTCCTTCTCCGGGTTATTCCGAATCAAACAATGAGCGTTCCGCAAATGAAGGATGAAGATAAAGAATTAGAGAAGATGATCCAGCGTACACGAGATTATTATGAAATTATTTCCGATGAACGAAATAGCTTGTTCATTAAGAAGCGTCCGGATTTCTTACGAACAATTATTCTTTATAAGCATATGATTAAAGTTTTACGAAAAAAACATACATTGATTCAGCACCTGGAGAATAATTTTAAAAATATCGAAAATATATCGAGTGCTAAATTTCACTTAATCAAAAAGTTGGTTATTGAAATTAATGCTTACAGCGAAAATGTTTTATTAATGTATGAAGATAAGGTTATTTTGGATAAGGATTTGCAAAAAGAAACGAAAGTAGCAATGCAGGTTACCATTAACAATATCATTGATGCCCTGCAAGGATCTGACTTTGAAAAGTGGACGTACGTTTTTCCAATTGCGAATAGTATTATTGAGTTATTTTATGAGCTTGATAAATTAGAGCGTCTGGTTCGAATTAATCAACAAAGACGAAATAAGAGCTAGGGCTTTGATTCAATTTTTTTATATGAATCGAAATGGGATGTAAAAAAAGAGGCTGTGACCAAAATAAAATGGTCATAGCCTTTTTGGTTTTTACTGTTTCTAATTATATGTTTTTATGAAATGAATTAAAACAACCATTCCGCTTCAATTTTTTGTTTGTTTACCGATACTATAATGGGTGCAATATTCTAAAAGAGGTTGAGAGGGAGCATTGAATGAGAAAGTTTTTAAGGATGGACAGTTTAAAAAAGAAACTATTAACGATATTTTTGGTATTAACGATTGTACCGATGTGGATAACCATAACGGTCATCTGGATAACAACGAACAGTGGGTTCAATGATTTGATTGATGACCAGCAGCAAACGATGGAGCATATTATTCAATCAGAATTTGATAACATTGCAGAAGAGCTCCAAAAAATAACGGAAATCTATTCACAAGATTTGGAGTTCGTACAAGCTTACCATCAACGAGACCGTGAAACATTAGTAGATCTTGTAAATGACATTTATTCACGACTGTTTTCAGAGCATGGGATTGACAAAATTGAGTATGGCGATACAGATGGAATTGTATTTCTAAGGGGTCATGAACCGACTCAGTATGGGGATGACAAAAGTAATTTGGAAGCAATTCAATATGCGTTGGATGGCGAGTCTATTTCTGGTTTTGAATTTGGGACATCTGGACTTTCGGTAAGAGCCTTTGTTCCGATCTCTTATCAACAGGAAATTATCGGAACGTTGCAGATGGGTGTCGATGATCATTTTCTAGAAGCATTACAAGAAAAACTAAAGGGCGTTACCATTAATTTGTATAATACGGAAGGTACAATTGTGGAATCCTCTGAAGAAGAAAATATTGAAAGAACGATGAGCGATGCTTCTATTCTAGCTAATGTGATGAATGGTCAAAAGATTTCACACCATAATGAGGAAACATTGGAATCCTATTTACCAATGCTTAGTCCAACAGGAAATGAAATAATTGGTGTCATTGGCATCTCACAAGATATATCTACAATTGGTGCAACAAACAGTCAGCTTTCCTGGATTAGTGTAATCATGGTTGTCGGCTTTATTATTATCGCTCTATTTGTATCAATTCGCTTCAGCAAAACGATAGCGAATCCGATACGGAGAATCTCAGAGCTTATGCTAGAGTTATCGAAAGGCAATTTACGAATAGCGATTAAAGATAATCAGCAAGAAGATGAAGTTGGACAATTAACACGTGCAATGCAAACCATGCGTGACAATTTGCATGCTACTTTATCAAAGGTAGCTGAAGCATCAGAAAATGTTTCGGCAAAGAGCGAAGAAATGACACAATCATCGCAGGAGGTAAGAACTGGCTCCGAGCAAATTGCAATTACTATGCAGGAAATTGCTGAAGGTACTGAAAAACAAGCAAATAGCGCAAGTGAGCTTGCAAGTGCGATGGGAAGTTTTGCTTCTAGTGTCCAAGAAACGAATCAACAAGGAGAACAAATTCGAACTGTTTCCCTCGATATAATAGACATGACAGAAGAGGGCATGCAATTGATGGCATCCTCGGATTCTCAAATGGTGAAAATCGATGCCATTGTCCAAGAAGCGGTTACAAAGATGGAAACGTTGGATAAACAATCGCAGGAAATCACAAAGCTTGTCGAAGTAATTCAAGATATTGCCAGCCAGACAAATTTACTTGCTTTAAATGCTGCGATTGAAGCGGCAAGAGCAGGAGAATCAGGAAAAGGATTTGCCGTTGTAGCTGATGAGGTGAGAAAGCTGGCTGAGCAAGTATCAGAGTCGGTTTCTGATATCACCGGTTTTGCAACGAACATACAACGCGAATCCAGCGATGTTGCAAATGCGTTAATGACGGGATATCAAGAGGTTGAAGCTGGAACAGCGCAAATTAAGTCAACAGGAGAAACATTCCATAAAATCAGCGCTTCTGTAACGGATATGGCTGAAAATATTCAAGCAACAGCAGAAAACTTGTCTGCAGTAGTCGCAAGCAGCCAGGAGATGAATGCTTCAATCGAAGAGATTGCTTCTGTTTCAGAAGAAGTAGCTGCAGGAGTTGAAGAAGCCGCAGCAACCTCGGAGCAATCAAGCAGTTCGATGGATGAAATTGCTGCAGGATCATCCCAGCTTGCTAACCTAGCAGAAGAATTGAATGGGCTTGTACAGAAATTTAAATTATAAGTCTGTGGCTTCCAGGTGTTGTTTTGAGGAGCATTTACGAAATTACTAGACAAAGGATAATATGACAAAAGAAAGCCATCTACTTAGATGGCTTTCTTTATTAGATGTCAAGGATCTTATGTAGTATTCTTAACAAATAATAATAAAAGGTTTATCTCAATATCCTTTAAAGCGAGGTGTGTTCCGACTTATTCATAGTTTGTTTCACCTCTTAAACTACTTATCTTCAGATAATATGTTTTTAAGGCTATTCAACCAATTATTTTTAAGCGTGTCTACCGCTTCTTCTTTATATTTCTTATTTTCCAACCCATCAATAATCATATCATGCTCATTAATAGACTTTTGTTTTGGGATGGCATTATGAAAGTAGAATGATTCTATTCTTATTATTTTCTCTTTTAATTTAGTTAATAGCTTTTCAAGCTCTTTATTCTTAGACATTCTAACAATATGCCCATGAAACTCAATATCGTATTGGAGACATTTTTTGGCGTTGCTTTCTTCAATAGCACTCTTATAAAGGTTATTTATTTCTGCAAGCTGCTTCAATTGTGAAGGAGTGGTGTGAATGAATGCTTCTTGTAGTGCAAGTGATTCCAGAGCAATAACTATGCTATAAGTTTCTTTAACCTCCGTAATGTTAATAGGTGCAACCATGGTGAAACTATTCGGTTTGCTAACAATAAAACCCTCATCCTCTAACCTTAACATAGCCTCTCTTATTGGTGTCCGGCTTATACCTAATTGCTCTGATAATTCCTTATCCTTAATCTTCATCTCAGGTTTTAATTCACCAGATATAATGGCATCTTTAATGATTTCATAAGCATTATTACGCATCGATACACGATTAATTTTATTCCCTTTTAAATTCATTTTATCACCCGCAAAAAAGTATTTACTTTTTGATATTTAATATGTAATATATCAGTTATGATGAGTTTATTCAAGTCTGGAGGGGAATTTATATGAAGCCGAAAAACATAAATGTTTTACTTGTTATTACAATTGTTTGTATTTCTTTATCAGCTATTTTCGTAAAATTATCTAATGCACCTTCTACCATTATGGTTATGTATCGGATGTTTTTAGGATGTCTGTTATTATTGCCGTTTGTTCTAAAGTATAGAAAAACACTAAAACAGATTACAAGAAAAGAATGGCTTGCTATTATCTTCGCGGGTATGTTTTTAGCGGGTCATTTTGGATTGTGGTTTGAATCACTTAATCATACATCTGTTGCAAGTTCTACTTTGATATTAGCATTACAGCCAGCGATAGCACTAATTGGAGGGCTTATTTTCTTTAAAGAAAAAATACATTTACGTACACTTTTAACTTTGGGCATTGCTTTTTTTGGAGTTGCTATTGTTGGAGGAGGTAACCTTGGGTTAGGCAGAGATGTATTATTTGGAAATATATTATCACTACTATCTGTTTTTTCTGTAGTATTTTATCTGTTAATTGGTCAAAGAAACGTGAAATCAATTAATCATTGGGTTTACAGCTTTCTAGTTTTCTTTTTTGCGGGTACAACCATGATTATTTTTAATATCATTGGTGAAATTCCTCTTAACGGTTATTCAGCTAATGATTGGATGGTATTTATATTACTTGCCATTTTTCCAACTGGGGCACATATCATATATAACTTATTGTTGAATTATGTAAATACAACCACTGTATCTATGAGTACTTTAGGTGAACCTATCGGTGCTTCATTATTAGCTATTGTTTTCCTGAATGAAATGTTAACATTTGTAGAGATATTTGGCGGCTCTTTAATCATTATTGGGATTTATCTGTTCTTAAAATGGCAAAGTGGTACAAACAAGGTCTTATCAAAACAAGCAAAAAATGCTTAATGACTGATTAATCCCACAGATAAGAATTTGAATATTAAAAGAGCATAATTTAAAAGTTGATTAGACATTTTGGGTTAATAACCTTTTTTTTGGTTTTTTAAGGATTCGTATTAAGTTATTAAAATAACAGGAATCCTTATCAAGAAACTCGAGCGACTATTCAATTTACGTTGATCGGATGTTTTTACCATGGTAAAAAAGGGCAGTTTATTTGGGAGGTAATTGGAAAGGATATGATTTTACGTGAGATTATACGATAAGCCGATTAAAGCATATTTACATAACGATTTAAGTGCTGTTGAGGAACATGGTAGGCAACTCATATACTTTTTTGAAAAGGGGTACGTGACAGTTCTCGGTGAATTTGAATGTGAGAAATATATTGGAAAAACAGCTTATATTATTTTTAATCAGGAGGATGTTATATCTGTTGGTAAAGGAATGCTGCGATTTGTTGATGGCGAGGACAAATAAATCGTTCGTACTGCATGATGATAGGACTCTTCTTGAAGTCATTGGTGAAAGTGTTAAGTAAGGCGATCATTAATTTGGTCGTCCTTTTTTTAGGGTGTATTAATTGAATATTATGGTATTATTTAAGAAGGAGATATTGCTTAAACGGCAAAGTAGCTAAAGAGTCCAATTGGATTGTGTTCAACAATCGAGCCATGCTGTTAAAGACCTAGCAATAACGAATAAGCAAATATTGGGATTGACTACTAGCATCTTTTTCTTTGACGAAGGTACAGGTTTGTTCTGCGGAATTAGAAAATTAAAAAGTTTTAAACGAGGGAGTTTGAAAATGGAAAATGAAGAAGTAAAAATGTTAAAAAGGGAACTGCACAAAGAAATTATTGTTTTGAAAAACGAACAAAAATCATTCAAGCGACGTGTCAGCACTATTGCAAACATAATTATTCCTGGAATTGGATTTGTCTTCTATGGTAGCTCTTTTTTAAAAGCTCTTATCTTTTTTCTTCTTTTCTTCTCCTATAACATTATATATTTTAATAATCTTTACCCTCTAATTGGTGGTATAGGTATTGCTATTATATATTATATTCCAGCAGTAATAATTTGGTTTGTCAGTACAATAATGGTCGCCAGTCTGGACGATTGAATTTTTCACGGGTGGGTGCATTCTGATTATCTTTACAACAATCCGGCAAGATTGGTGAAGTAAATTTAGAGGTAAATTTAGAGAAGGTGCGCTTTATTAATAAGAAACTTAAAACAGAAAGTAATTGTTTGAAAACACAGACGAGAAAAGAGGTAGGTATGGTGTGGAAACAGAGCTTTATTGAGACAAGCCGAGGAAGATTTGAATATTTTCAAAAGGGAAACGGAGAGCCACTATGTGTAACTCACCTGTATAGCGAATATAATACAAATGGAAATACATTTGCCCAACCATTTACGGATCGCTATACGGTTTATTTAGTGAATTTGAAAGGATGCGGTAACTCGGTGAAAGCAGTGCATGAATCAGAGTATCGTATGTCTGAAACGGTTAAGGATTTAGAGGCAATTCGGGAAGCATTAAACATTGCGAAATGGGGATTTGCAGGGCATTCAACAGGAGGAATGCTTGCATTAATGTATGGAGCAACAGCACAGGAGAGCCTAACAAAAATAATTGGCGGAGGGCTATGCGCATCAGCTGCATATATGGATCACCCAGGAAGTATCTATTGTAAAGAGAATCCGAATAACGCTCGTATAATTGAAATTTTACGCTTGCTTGATTCACCAACAACCCCGATTGAAGAAAGAAGAGCATTAAATAAAGAGTGGTTTTTAATGTCTATCTTCGACTACGAACAGTACGAAGAAATTATAAATCGTCCAAACAGTGGAAAAGCGGTCAGTCCACGTCTCAACTATTTTTCATACCAAGAATTGAAAACCTACGACGTCAGACCCTTGTTACCTAGTATTCAAATTCCTGCATCTATTTATTGCGGGCTTTATGATGCGCAATGTCCGCATGTTTTTTCAAAAGAAGCAGCAGATTTAATGCCAAATGCAAGTATGACAACTTTTGAGAGAAGCAATCATAATCCATTTGTAGAAGAGGAAGAGTCGTTTGTTCAGTTTGTTCAAAGTACGGTAAGCAATTAGGTTAACTATTTAGAATATAAATTAGGTGGTGTAATAATGAGAGCTCTGCTCGTAATCGACGTGCAACATGCTATTGTAGAATGTAAAGATTTCCAGCAAGAACTGAACAATATAGAATCTATTATTCGTGATTTTAAAGAAAATGAGGAGCCCATAATTTTTATAAGACATTTAGAAGGTGATGAAAAAAGTCCATTTTATAGGGAATCCCCAAGCTCAGAATTGCATCATGCTTTAAAAAAATATGCAGATATTGTAATTGAAAAGAAGACGCCAAGTTCCTTTTTTCAGACAAATCTGAGTGAAAAGTTAGATCAACTCGGAGTAAATCATCTCTTTATAACAGGATTCGAAACAGAATTTTGCTGTCAATTTACTGCAATCGCTGCTTATGACAGAGGCTATCGGGTAACGTTTATTGAAGATGCAACTGGGACGGTTAATGACGAAGCTACTTATGAAATGAAAGGATTGGATATAAGAGATTTCGTTGGAACTGTATTGCATTGGTCAACTGTTATAGAAGTACTCGACCAAGAGGAGTATGTGGGGAAGTATCAATCTTCAACCAAAGCTTAAAAGATAGAACCTGTACGTGAATGGGCAGTTTCCTATAGGGAACTATCAGATTTATGATAAGATGATTGTATACAAAATCGTTAAAGAAGGTCACTACCCAATGAAGAAAAAAAAGATACAAAAAACGAATGCCATCCGCTTGTTGGATAAAGAAAAAATTGACTATACCATTTATGAATATCCGTGGAACGAGGAGCAGTTAGATGCTCGGACTGCTGCGGAAAAAGTAGGTATGCAACTTGATAAAATATATAAAACCTTAGTGACAGTCGGTGATAAGACTGGTGTGACGATAGCCTGTATCCCAGCTGAAAATGAACTCGATTTAAAAGCATTAGCAAAAGTAAGTGACAACAAAAAGATGGAAATGCTACCGATGAAGGATTTAGAAAAAACAACAGGCTATATACGTGGTGGCTGCTCACCGATTGGAATGAAAAAAAGTTTTTCAACGTATCTTGCTACTGAAGCTAAAACGATGGGAAGAATCGTTGTCTCAGCTGGAAAAAGAGGGATGCAAATCGAATTAGCACCATTTGATTTGATAACTGTAACAAAAGCAGCCTATGCAGAAATTGCTTCAAGAAATAGTTAAATAATTTATTACCTTAGGAATCAATTCACCCTATAAGTGGATTGATTTTTTTTCCTATTACCTAGTTATCTCCTTTAACTTCACTAAAAGAAAAAACATTGCATCTACATCATACACCTTTCAACACAACCTAGAAAAAATTCGTAATGAGACAACCTTGCACTTTCATACACTATAATTGGAGTTTTTTTCGTGATTCACCGGTATGATTCACCATTCTTAAGGAAAGAATAATTTAATATACACAAAGAGAGGGAAATGAGTTATGAACCAGTATTTAACACATACGGAATTAGAGAACTTACATTATTTGATAGGTGAACATCAGAAAATTGCCAATCAGTTAGAAGTGCTTGCACAAACTTCAGCAAACCCTAAAATCAAATCGAATCTGAAAATAGCTGCAGAATCTGCGAAAGCAGCACATAATCAATTGTTATCATCTTTTCGTTAATGAGCCTGAGTATAAACTACTCGGGTTTCTTTATTTACCGATTCCAATCAGGATATGATGTTATCACTTAAAAAACCTGTCTCACTGATCCGCGAGACAGGTTTCCGTATTAACGATTGTTGTTATTGTTTCTGTTACGTTTATTATTGTTATCGTTGTTGTTATTGTTGTTGTTGTTATTGTTATCTAAATCATCTAGAAATTCGTTCGCGAACTCAACGTTATTAACTTCCTGGTTATTATTGTTATGATTGTTGTTATTGTTGTTTCTATTGCGGTTGTTCTGTCTGTTATTCATGTTATTCCTCCTAGGATTTGTTTGTAAAAACAATTCACTACATCATAAAGTGGCTTTTACAATCCATATTGTGTACCATTTTATAAAAAATACTCCTACAAATACAAAATATTATTTTTCATCTTGATTTGTTGGATCATTTGGTTTATCTAACTCCGAACTAAACTCTGTTTGGAAATATCGTTTTGGAAGGTAAACAACTTTGTTCTCCGTATTTTTTAAATTTCGTAACACTTCTCGCCTCATATATTGATGGAAAAATACTTCCCCAACGGTGATGACGGCGGCAGTTATAAATGCTGCTGAACCAATTGGAACGGATGCGTTAAAGAGCATATTTCCAATAAAAAGCACAACTACCCATGCAAGGATAAAATCGCTGATTAATGCCATGCTTTTTTCAATCAATGGTATAACAAACACATCACCAAGAAAAGCCAGTCCAGTAAGAAGCACACTTGTTGTTATTACTCCTGCAAAAGAAACATTGAAAAAGAGTCCAAGGACAATGCTTACAATGACAGTTGTTAAAATAAATTTAATGATTAACGGTTTGATATATTTCATAGAATCCGCATCCTCTCTATAGTGAACATACTTTTTATAGGTTATCCCATTCTAAGAGAAGTCATTCATTGGAAAATAAACATGGTGAGTTAACTATTCATGACAATAAAAAAGACCCCTTCAAAATTGAAGGGACTCAACTTCCTAGCTTTCTTTTTTTAATGCTTGGCGGATATAGGTAAGAAATTCATTTGCTTTTGCTTCGGGAGCTTTTGTTAGTAAACTAACTTCAATAAAAAGAATCGTTGAAATTCCAATTCCCCAAAGTCCCGAGGCAAGTCCAAATGGTTTCACTTGGAAAAACTCGAGAAGAATAACAATAATCCCAGCAACTAAAACACTGGAAAGAACACCTGCTGCACTTCCTCTTTTCCAAAAGAAGGTTCCAATGATTGCTGGCACAACTACAATTAATCCAGCCGAGGAAGCTACAGAAAGCACTGCAATTAAATTCAGTTGCATTTCAGCAAAAAGATAGGCAAGGAGAGCGATGATTGGAATAACAATTTTTCCAACTCGAAGCTGTAACCTGTCACTCGTATTCTTTTTGATATTTCCATAAACATCCTTAGCAAAAAGGGATGATAACGTTAATAAAATCGAATCGATTGTTGAAATTGCCGCCGCCATGATCCCAACCATGACGATAACTCCAAGGACAGGAGGTACTAAATCTGAAGAAAGCACCAATGGTGTTGCAAGATCAGCGTTTTCTAAGTTAGGAAACATGATTGCAGCAGAGTAGCCCCAGATAATAGCAACAAAGGTATAAATAAAACCAAATACAAGAAAGCCCATCAGCATATTTTTTAAGCTTTTTAAGGATGCTGGCATATACAAACGTTGACTGACTTGTGGATTGGAAAGACTAAAGAAGAACCAAGGAATCGTTAATCCTAGAAATGTAAGAAAACTAAAAAATCCGTTACCTGGAACCGTTAATAATTCAGGTTGCGTCGTTTCAATCGTTTCAAAGAATGTAGTAAACCCACCTAATCCGTTCACAAGAATAAGTACAACCACTGTAGAGCTAACAATCATAAACAATGCTTGAAGGGAGTCTGTCCATGCTACAGAACGAATACCGGCAATGTATGTAAAAACAATCGCAAGTAGTGTAGCAATAAGGACACCTGTCGTATAAGGAATAGCATTATTCGTAACACCTTGCAATAAGTAACCGACACCTGAAAGCTGAACAGCACTGTACGGTATAAGAAACAAACAGTTTGTAACCGCAACAACAATTGCAACATATTTATTATCATAACGATCACCAAGCATTTCAGATGGTGTCACATACCCATACTTTTTCCCCACCACCCAAAATCGAGGACCAAAGAAGGCAACTAATGAAACACCCATCAAGTATATTAGTTCAAACCCGAGTGCTCCTACACCACCACTATAGGTTAGACCAGCTAGCCCCACGAGCATAAATGCACTGTAAGTGGTAGCGCTGTAGCTAAGTGCTGAGACAAATCCACCCATTTTTCGGTCGCCGAGAAAATAGCTCTCCATATTATGCTGTTTGCCCGTTCTGGATAGAAATGCAATAACGAGGGCCAGCAAGACGTAAATCGAAATAGCCCACCAAACAAGAGAAGTTGTCATTATTTTTTACCCCAATTCTTTGTCAAGAAATAATTCATGATAATTGTAATAAGTGCCAAAGCAATCCATAACAAGAAGCTTCCATACCATTTTGTAACATTCGCGAGCACGGTATAGGGAAGGATAAATGCTAGTAAAACAATAACCAAGATAAGTAATGCCCATGTTAACTCATTTGTTTTCATCAAATACCTCCGAAACATGTAATCAATAATCTATTTTGCCACTGAAAGATAAGGTCATCCGTAAATCGTTTACAAATTGTCGTTGTCTAATTAAAGCATGAATATGATATTTAATGTGAAAAAATTCACATTAAAAGGACTACTTAGTATAAATTTTGGACAAACCTCCTATATCAACATTTAAAATATATAAGAATTATCATAGCAAATAGATTTAATTTTTGCCATATTTTATTTGAATTTATAATAGGTTTTATTTAAGTGGATATTGGAGTTGGGGGGGAGAATCTTGAAATAGTTATACAATAGACGATCTATGGAGGAAATTAAAAAAAGCAGGTATCGTTAACAGATGCCTACTTATGAAATCATTCTTTCCATTGCTGTTCAATTTGTGAAATAGCTATTTGCAATATTTCTTCATCACTTGTATCGTTTGTTGTGATTACATTCGTGTTGTAGAGCTTACCGTCATAGTCGATGGTAAGATTAATTTGAATCATTTTGTGTCCTCCTGTCAAAAAAATGAAATTAATGTCGAATTGACTAAATATTATATCAATTACATTTATTATACGATAAGTTTACCTGTTTGTATAGGTAATTGCCTGCAATTTTACAAAAACTTAGTATGGAATTAATATGAACGTTTGCTGGTTAGACTGTGACTAGTCCGGGGAGGGGAATTGATGCAATGGCTTTAAGCGGTAAAGATAACTTGAAGACAATAAAAGCTACCTTAAAAGTAATTATCTTCTAAAGTAGCTTTTGTTGTCTTCTTATACAGTTTGTTTCGTGTCGATAATCCCACCAGTTTCTACATCTACATAAAATTCATATTGCTTATTTTCACCATCGATATTACGGGTAATGCCGCCGCGATAGGCATTATAAAGAAGGCCATTACGTTCGACTTCCTCTGGTTTCATATAAATCCATGATCCACTAATTGGCCCTTTGCGTTTAAACATTTCTTTTGCATGATTTAAAGCTTTCTCTGGAGTTACTTTTTGATAGTGGTTGACTTGTTCCCTTGCCAAGTATCCGATTGCAAAACCGAATGCAGCGGCAAGAATCACTTTTCTTCTGCTCAATACGTTCACCTCTTGAAAAAGATTAGTAGACTGTATATGAAGTGCGTGTTGAACACCTCTATTATGTGCAAGTATACAGGATTATCGCATAAAATGAAAACGATAGTGCGTGATAAGTGGAAAGTTTTCGACGGTTTCAGTTATACTAAAATTGGATGTTCTAAATCGTTTATACCTATTTGGAGGGAAATAAGATGAAACAAGTTACACTTGAGCTATTTAAAAATCTGACAGAGCTGCAAGGTGCGCCGGGGAATGAGCATCTTGTCCGTTCTTTTATGAAAAAAGAATTAGAAAAGTATGCAGATGAGATCATTCAGGATAACCTTGGTGGCGTTTTTGGTGTAAAGCATGGAGAAGGACCGCGCGTTATGGTGGCAGGCCATATGGATGAAGTCGGCTTTATGGTGACGCAAATAACAGACAATGGTATGCTTCGCTTTCAACCACTTGGTGGCTGGTGGAATCAAGTAATGCTTGCGCAGCGTGTCCAAGTAATGACGAAAAACGGTCCTGTAATTGGTGTGATTGGTTCAATCCCGCCACATCTTTTAACAGAGGCACAACGTAAGAAGCCGATGGAAATTAAGAATATGCTCATTGATATCGGTGCAGATGATCGGGAGGATGTAGAGAAGATTGGCGTACGTCCAGGAGATTCCATCGTCCCAATCACACCTTTTGAGCCGATGGCAAACAATAAAAAAATTCTTGCTAAAGCTTGGGACAACCGCTACGGCTGTGGGCTTGCTATCGAATTAATGAAGGAATTACAACATGACACATTGCCAAACCAATTGTATTCTGGTGCAACTGTACAAGAAGAAGTTGGGTTACGCGGAGCACAAGTAGCAGCGAATATGATTGGACCAGATATCTATTATGCACTGGATGCTTCACCAGCAAATGATGCATCAGGCGATAAAAAAGCGTTTGGTCAATTAGGCAAAGGCGCATTGCTTCGTATTTTTGACCGGACGATGATTACACATCGCGGTATGCGTGAATTTGTTTTGGATACGGCAGAGTCGAACAACATTCCATATCAATATTTTATTTCGCAAGGTGGAACAGATGCCGGGCGTGTACACCTGTCTGGTGATGGTGTGCCGTCAGCAGTTATTGGAATCTGTTCACGTTACATTCATACGTCTGCATCCATCATTCATGTAGACGATTATGCAGCAGCGAAAGAATTGTTAGTGAAGCTAGTTAAAACGACAGACCAAAACATGCTTGAAGTAATAAGAAAGGCGTAAAGGAGTTTCGAGTTTATTGTTTATACAAGCACGAGGTGAATGAGGATGAAGATTAAAATTGGTTCAAAAAACCCAACGAAAATTAATGCAGTTTCCGAAGTTTTTCCAGATGCTTCGATAACTGCTTTCAATGCAAGTTCTGGCGTATCGAAACAGCCATTTTCAGACGAAGAAACAATGCTTGGAGCAGTAAATCGAGCAACGCAATGTGCGGAAGTTGAAGACATAGCAATTGGCATCGGACTAGAGGGCGGTGTCATGTACGTCGACAGCAGGTTATATTTATGTAATTGGGGCGCACTTGTTACACCAGAGGGCCAGATATTTACGGCTAGTGGTGCTCGAGTTGCTTTACCAAAAGAACTAGAAGCTGGATTGCGTGATGGTGCAGAGCTAGGCGATCTAATGGATCGCTATGCAGAAAAGCAAGCAGTACGGACTCGAGAAGGAGCGATTGGAATTTTCACGAATGATCTGGTATCGCGACAGGAAATGTTCGTGCATGTTGTGAAGCTGTTACGCGGTCAATGGGAATACTGGAGTGAAAAAAAGAACCGAAAGTAAGGGAGACCCCTTACTTTCGGTTCTTTCGTTCGGAGCGCAGTCGGTACATCGCTAATCAGGCACTTGCGCTTTTGTTCTTCTTATTCATAAATATATGCTAATACCTCTAATGCCTGATCGACTGTTTCTACTGTAACATTCGCTTTATTGGAAAGCTCTTTCAACGGATGAATTAAAGATTCTGGACGAATAATAATAGTTGGTTTATTCATTGCAATGGCAGCACTTGCGTCCATTGCAGTGTTCCATTGCTTATACTGCTCTCCAAATAGCGCAATCACAACATCCGATTTCTGCATTAATACTTGTGTACGGAAGTTATTTACACTGGAAGCGGCGTCGTCTTTATACAACTTGCCAGGCTGTTCACCTAAAATATCCTCTCCAATATCATCCGAACGGTCATGATTGGTTTGTGGTGCAACAAATTTTAATGGAAGATCTCGTTCCTTTGCTTTTTGTTGTACCTCATCACGCCAATCTGTATGAATTTGCCCCGCTAAATATACAGTTAGTTCCATTTTTATCCCTCCCAAGATTGATTCTACTATTAATAGTAACGAATTTTAAACTGATTGCAAAGGAATCGCTGTTGAAATTTTATTTTCCAGAAGTAATTCTCCTATCGGATAAACTATTACGCGTTTCTCGCAATGCAAACCTTGAATAGCAGTGCCAGCAATGATAATTTCAGGGAATCCGAAATCAAGAACTCTGCTTCTGGGAAAGAAAATATATTCCATGCTGTTATGCCTAGTGCAATGTCATTAACAGCATCTTTCTTAAAGTGTATATATACCCTTTTTTTATGAAATAAATTCTTCACGAAAATAGTTAACAACAAAATATGGAGTCTCACAAATTTCAGGTAGTCTTTGAAAATAAGCCCTAAATTACTAAAAAAAAATTCATTCATGTCTTAAGGCTGATTTTGTTTTATTACACATAATCAATTTTACTTATCCATTAATAAATGACCTTTATAGTACTCGAAAAAATAAAGCATTACCTTAGCAATAGGAACAGAAGAGCAAATAACATAAACGATGGAAAAACACTTGATTTTTAAAATTTTCAAGCCTATCATATATCTTTAGTTGATATTGATAATCATTTTCAATTGTGTTTTATTGTAAAAGTACAATATTTTACGTTTTTAAAAAGTGATAAACAAAGAAAAAACTATGTATTTATACTTAAGAAATACAGGTGTAGTACAAAATTACCAAATGATAAAAAATTAAGAAAAATAGTTGATTTTCACGTTAATAGCGTCTATGATGGGTGTCGATAATTGATAATGAAAATCATTCTCAATTATTTTTTTCACCCAGAACCAATTATTCGAAAGGAATGGTGCTATGAATGTGAGTGAAATCAATGGGAAAATTGCTGTCGTTACTGGGGCGGCAGGAGGGATGGGACAAATTATTTCCGAGAAGCTTGCTGAGAATGGTGCAGTAATTGCGGCAATCGATACAAATAGTCAAGTACTGAAAAAGTGCGTAAAAGAATTGCAGGATAAAGGCTATCAGGCTACAGGTTTTTCAATAGATATCAGCAATTTAGATGCTGTTGAGGAAGTTGTTGCTTTTATTGAATCCGATGTCGGACCTATCGAGATCCTAGTAAATGCGGCTGGTATGCTGCGATTAGGAGAGATCGATGTGCTCGATAAAGAAGATTGGAATGCAAGCTTTGCTGTCAATGCTACCGGCGTGTTTCATGTATCAAGTACTGTTTCTAGGCGCATGATCCCTCGTAAAAGTGGAGCCATCATTACGGTAAGCTCTAATGCGGCTCATATGCCAAGAATGGCAATGGCTGCATATGGAGCTTCTAAAGCGGCCGCAACAATGTTTACAAAATGTATGGGACTAGAGCTCGCCCAGTATAACATTCGCTGTAATGTTATTTCTCCCGGTTCCACGGAAACAAGTATGCTGAAAAAACTTTGGAAAGATGAACACGGTGCCCAAAAAACGATAGAAGGCCAATCTGAGGCATACCGAGTTGGAATTCCTCTGGGTAAGCTAGGCAAACCAAAGGATATTGCTGAAACGGTACTATTTTTAGTTTCCGATCATGCATCCCATATAACCATGCACGATATGGTTATCGATGGAGGAGCTACTTTAGGCATATAACATGGAGGAGGTAATTAGAAAGTGAGTAAAACAAGTGTTGCAAAACATAAATCGATGCTAGATGAGTATGCAGCAGGAGATTTCTTCCTAGCATCGCCAAATCAAACGATGGTAGGAAAAGGTATATTTTCAGTTATTGAGAAGGCAATGGAAACTGAAAATCAATTATTTAGCCTACCATCACGTGTAGAGGCTGCTCTCAATCAAGCGAAGCAGGCTGGACACCCTTATCCTGTTGCTGTGGGAGCAGTACCTTTTGATTACTCGGAAGATTCGGAAATAATTATTCCTGAGAAAGTGGATGTTTCCGAGCCTTTAGATATAGACGAAGAACAGCAGGAATCTTTATTCGACATGTATCCATATGAAATGCAGCCTATACCAGAACCAGAGGAATATATGAATGGTGTTAACCAGGGGTTGAAGAAGATTGCAACAGGACATATCGACAAGATTGTTGTTTCCAGGGCTTTGCATTTTAGCACAGTGGAGCAGGTTGATGTTAACCAGCTTTTAAGAAATCTGGCGCTACATAATAAGCAAGGGTATACATTTGCAGTCGATTTAACGGATGAAAAACCGACCAGAAAACAAAAGGAATCTAAAGGAAAACGTACGCTAGTTGGCGCAAGCCCAGAACTGCTTGTATCCAAATGCGGACATACTGTATTTGCAAATCCCCTTGCAGGTTCCCGTCCTCGCAGTGATGATTCAGTCGAAGATCAAAGGCGGGCCAACGAGCTGCTAGATTCGGAAAAAGACTTATATGAGCATGCTGTCGTAGTTGACATGGTGAAGGAAGCACTTGCTCCTTTCTGTGAAACAATGGAAGTGCCAGAGTCACCGTCCTTAGTGAAGACAGAAGCAATGTGGCATCTCTCGACAGAGATACGTGGAACTTTAAAACAGCTCGAAACATCTTCGCTGGAACTCGCTATTGCACTGCATCCGACACCAGCTGTTTGTGGTTATCCAACAGCATTAGCTCGTGAAGCTATCTATGAGATAGAGCCATTTGACCGAGGTCTCTTTACCGGAATGGTCGGTTGGTGTGATGAAAACGGGGATGGAGAATGGATTGTAACAATACGCTGTGCCGAAGTAAAGGAACGTTCTATACGGCTGTTTGCAGGTGCGGGAGTGGTAGCTGGTTCAAAAGCAGAAGAAGAATTGAACGAGACTTCAGCCAAGTTTCGAACGATGCTCCAGGCAATGGGTATAAAAGACTGATAGAAGTTTTGCAGGAAACTATAAACGAACGAGCAGGGAGGAAACTATTTTGTTAGATGGATGTCAACCTTGGCCCCATGAAATTGCCGCATTTTACCGTGATACAGATTGCTGGCGGGGTGAAACATTTGGGCAAATATTGCGTGATAGAGCCGCTATGTATAGTGAGAATATTGCTTTAACGTATGGTGAAGAGCATGTGAGCTATAAAACATTGGATGAGAGAGTAGACCAATTAGCTGCAGGATTTCAGCGAATAGGATTAAAAAAAGAAGACCGTGTTGTCGTTCAATTACCAAATACAATTGCATTTTTTGAGGTTTGTTTTGCATTGTTTAGGCTGGGTGTATTGCCAGTGTTTTCACTTCCGACGCATCGATATAGTGAGATCCAATATTTCTGCGCATTTTCGGAAGCGAAGGCGTATATTATGCCAGATCATTTCAATGGCTATAATTATTTCGACATGGCTCGGGAAGTACGTGAAAATACACCTTCCTTGCAGCATGTTATTACACTTGGTGAATCAGAGGATTTTATGAAATTAGCCGATTTATATATCGATGATCAATATATACAGCCTGAAGTATCACCTAGTGACATTGCTTTTCTACAGCTTTCAGGAGGAAGCACAGGGCTTTCTAAACTGATACCGAGAACACATGATGAATATATTTATAGCTTGCGCAGGAGCAATGAAATATGCGACCTAAACGAGCAGAGCGTCTATTTGGCCGTTTTGCCGATTGCGCATAATTATCCGTTAAGTTCACCGGGGGTGCTTGGCGCACTTTATGCTGGTGCCAGGATTGTTCTTTCCCCTGGTCCGAGTCCAGATGAAGCCTTTCCACTGATTGAAAAAGAGAAAGTAAGTATTACAGCACTTGTTCCGCCACTAGCAATTATTTGGCTGGAAGCTGTCAAAACACGTTCTTGCGATTTCTCCAGTCTTCAGGTTATTCAAGTCGGTGGTGCACATTTCAGTTCAGAAACTGCTA
Source organism: Oceanobacillus sp. FSL K6-0127 (assembly GCF_037983385.1). Classification (NCBI taxonomy): domain Bacteria; kingdom Bacillati; phylum Bacillota; class Bacilli; order Caryophanales; family Bacillaceae; genus Oceanobacillus; species Oceanobacillus sp. FSL K6-0127. The sequence continues at coordinate 2,384,255 of NZ_CP150287.1, forward strand.
AAAGAATTCAGCCAGCATTTGATTGCAAATTGCAGCAGGTTTATGGGATGGCTGAAGGTTTAGTGAATTATACCAGATTAGATGATCCCGATGAAATTGTCATCCATACCCAAGGGCGTCCGATGTCCCCTTACGATGAAATCCGGATTGTTGACGAGGAAGATCGTGAAGTAGCACAAGGAGAAGCCGGAGAATTGTTAACTCGTGGCCCATATACAATCCGGGGATATTATAAAGCAGATCACCATAATGCAAAAGCATTTACTTCAGATGGATTTTACCGTACAGGGGATTTAGTGAGTTTAAATGAAGCAGGATATATCGTTATGGAAGGCCGAGTCAAAGATCAAATTAACCGTGGTGGTGAAAAAATAGCAGCAGAAGAAGTGGAAGATCATCTGATTGCACATCGTCATGTATTAGATGTCGCGATTGTCTCCATGCCTGATAAATTTCTCGGTGAGCGGTCTTGTGCATTTATTATCCCATTTGAGCAAACACCGTCTGCCGCTGAAATAAAGGCGTTTCTGCAAAAGAGAGGGATTGCAACTTATAAAATTCCTGATCGAATCGAGATCGTTAATTCCTTTCCGCAAACACCTTTCGGGAAAGTCAGTAAAAAAGCTTTACGTAAGATGATTACAGAAAAATTAGCAAATGTATAAAATCAAAAATATGAAAGGAAGTGTTTTAATGGGTATTCCTAAGATTCCATCTTATTCAATGCCGAATGTATCGGATTTTCCAGAAAATAAAGTTTCATGGCAGGTGGACCCGGACAGGGCTGTTCTGCTTATTCATGATATGCAAGATTACTTTTTAAATTTTTATGACAGAGGTCAATCACCGGTGACGGAGCTGGTAGACCATATTGAATTACTGAAAGCACAATGTAAAAAACAATCTATTCCAGTAGTTTATACAGCACAGCCAGGTGATCAGAATCCTGAGGATAGGGCACTGCTAACAGATTTCTGGGGTGAAGGGCTTTCGGATGATCCAGCGCAGACTAGCATCATTGATGCACTCACACCCGAGGAAAATGATTTAATGCTTACGAAATGGCGGTATAGTGCATTTAAAAGATCAGACTTTCTGGATATTATACAGAAACAAGGGCGTGACCAGTTAATTATTTGTGGTGTTTATGCACATATCGGGTGTCTTCTAACTGCAGCTGAAGCATTTATGTATGATATACAGCCTTTCTTTGTTGCTGATGCAGTTGCAGACTTTTCATTGGATGAGCATAAAATGGCGATCGAATATGCAACAAAACGATGTGCAGCTACAACTTCTACTGCTGACATACTGCGAGAATTGCAAGTGATTGAGGGGAGCAATACAAAGGAAGAAACAGACATGACAGGATCATTTACTTTTGAAGCAATGCGCCAACAAGTTGCCGAACTTCTGGATTTGGAGGCTGAAGAACTTTCAGATACTGATGATCTGTTCGATTTAGGGCTTGATTCCATTCGGCTGATGAGTTTGGTTGAATCGTGGAGACAAAACGGATTAGAAGTTAATTTTATCAGGTTGGCAGAAAAAGGTAACTTATCAGCATGGTGGAATTTAATCGATAGGGTAAGTGACAAGGTATAAATGAAAAAGGAGGTTCAAAGATATGCCTAGATCGATAGTGGCGCACCATTCATTGACTGGTGCTCAGGCCGGTATTTGGTATGCACAACAACTGGAACCAGAGAATCCTATTTATAATACGGCTGAATATGTTGAGATTAACGGTAGTCTACAGCTCGAACACTTTGAAAAAGCACTACGGCAGGCAATCGAAGAGGCAGATTCGCTACATACCAGGTTTGGAGAGAGTGAAGACGGTCCATGGCAGGAAGTTCGTGAACAGAGAGATTTTTCCTTTCATTTTATAGATGTAAGTGGGGAGAAAAATCCGCGACAAGCTGCTGAAAGTTGGATGAAGGTCGACCTTGCTGAAGCAATTGATCTGACGCAAGATTTGCTGTTTAAGCAAGCCTTATTTAAGGTGAGTTCGGATCAGTATTTCTGGTATCAGCGTATTCACCATATTGCTGCGGATGCATATGGGTTTGCGCTCATCGCACAGCGAGTGGCAGATATTTATACATCACTTGTATATCGCCATCCTGCTGTAGACAAGCTGGGGTCATATCAAGATGTGTTAGAGGAAAATGAGGCATATCTAACTTCAGAGAAATACATGCATGATCGCACTTTCTGGATGAACCGTTTTAGCGATCAACCCGACGTAGTAAGTTTCGCAGATACTTCGTCGCGATTATCAAACCAGATCATCTATCAGACAGGCTATGTACCAACTGATACAGTGGATCAATTGAAACAAATGGCCAATAGAGGAAGTTTGTATGAAGTAATTGTTGCGGCTGTAGCTGTTTATATGCAGCGTTTAACGAGTGCTGAAGATGTTGTTCTCTGTTTACCGATGATGTGCCGTATGGGCACATCATCGGTAAAGGTACCTGCAATGGTAATGAATTTGCTGCCATTACGTCTTGCGGTGCGTCCAGGTATGACTTTTTCAGAATTAATGCAGCACGTGCAGCGAGAAATGCATGAAGTTCGTTTGCATCAGAATTACCGACATGAAACATTACGGCGAGACCTGAAATTGGTGGGTGGAAATCAGCGATTATTCGGTCCGCAAATTAATATGATGCCGTTTGATTATGAATTAAATTTTGCTGGAAGTATAGGGAAAACGCATAAGCTTCATACAGGACCAGTCGATGATCTTTCTCTAAATATTTATGATCAGCGTGATGGCAAAGGGCTAAGAGTCGATCTTAACGCGAATGCAGATATTTATAGTGAACAGGAAATAGAACTTCATCTCAGGCGTCTTTTACATGTAATAGAAAATATTGCAATGACAGAAGCAGATGTGAACGTTTCGAAAATGAATGTCCTTTTACCAGAGGAAAAAGATAATGTCTTATACAGATGGAATCGTACTTCGTTAGAGCAAGAGCAAGTAACTGTACAGGAAATGTTCGTAAGACAGGCGATATCTACACCGAAGTCTCAAGCGTTGATATTTAATGAAAAGACGCTTACGTATTCTGCATTGAATGAGAAAGTTAATTGTCTTGCCCACTTACTAAAAGAACATGGGCTGGGACCTGAGAAATTTGCTGTATTAGCACTGCCGCGATCAGAAGATATGGTTATTGCCATCTTAGCTGTTCTAAAAACGGGAGCAGCCTATTTACCGATTGATCCGGATTACCCATCTGATCGTATTGCTTATATGCTGGATGATGCCAAGCCTATGTGTATACTGACACATCAGTCAATACAGTATGGTTTGCCAGAAAGCGAAGTTCCGAATCTCGTGTTAGATGATTTAGTTGTTCAGGAAAGGTTAGCTGCCTATGCTAATATCGATTTTCCTTGCGTACCAATAGCACCTCATCGGCCAACATATATGATCTATACATCTGGTTCGACTGGTCGTCCGAAAGGGGTTGTTGTGACCGCGGAAGCCTTGATGAATTTCCTTCATTCGATGCAAAACAGATTTAAATTAGGGGAGGAGGATCGACTTTTAGCTGTTACAACAATCGCTTTTGATATATCGGCACTGGAAATGTTTCTCCCGCTTATTAGCGGATCAAGTTGTGTTATTGCAGAAAAGGACGTAGTTAAAGATCCCGTTTTATTAGCGCATCTGATTGAAGAAAACAGTATTTCTGTCATGCAGGCAACACCAACTCATTGGCATGCCCTCGTCTCGTCATTCCCGCAAAAATTACGGGGACTACGGGTGCTTGTCGGTGGAGAGGCGCTTACAGCTAATCTAGCAGAAGCACTTAATGAACTTGATTGTGAAGTAACAAACCTTTATGGACCGACAGAAACAACGATATGGTCTACAGCGATGACCCTTAATCAGAAGCAAACAGGTATTCCTTCCATCGGGTGCCCGATTGGAAATACTCAGGTATTTGTGCTGGATTCCAGCTTGCAGCCTGTGCCCCCTGGAATGAGCGGAGATTTATATATAGCTGGAAAAGGACTGGCACGAGGATACTTTAACAGACCTGATTTAACTGCGATAAGCTTCATTGCCAACCCATATGGGTCACCAGGAGATCGAATGTATCGGACTGGCGATGTTGTCCGCCGGAGAGCAGATGGCAGGCTTGAATATATAGGTAGATCAGATCATCAGATTAAAATAAGAGGTTTTAGAATAGAGCTTGGGGAAATTGAGGCTTTTCTTGCAAAAGACTGCACTGTTAATCAGGTAGTAGCTGTCGTTCGGGAGGATCAGTTAGGGGATAAGCGTTTAATTGCTTATCTTGTGCCAGAGACAGGGGAAGAAATTAATCTTACTGAACTTCGCCAATCTGCACGAAATAAGCTGCCCGTCCATATGGTTCCTTCCGCATTCGTTATATTAGATGACTTGCCATTAACACCTAATAAGAAAATTGATCGAAAAGCGTTACCGGAACCGGATATCATGAAAGGCGATCAAAGCCGAGAGCCAAGAACCCCACAAGAAGAAATATTATGTGATCTTTATAAACAAGTTCTAGGTGTTTCGCAAATAGGCATTGATGATAGTTTCTTTGATCTTGGTGGACATTCGCTGCTCGCTGCCCAGTTAGTTAATCGAATTCGTGAAGTGTTTGAGGTTGAGATCGGCATTGGAAAAATTTTTGAGACTCCGACTGTTGCAACTCTTGTTAAGCAGCTGGACAAGGGTAAGCAAGTAAGACCACCTATTGAGAAGGCAGAAGCTCAAGAAATGATTCCATTATCATTCGCACAACGACGTTTATGGTTCCTATACCAGCTGGAAGGACCTAGTCCAACTTATAATATCCCAGTTGTCGTTCATTTAAAAGGAATATTAAATTACGATGCATTACGGGATGCGCTCGTGGATGTGGTTGAGCGGCATCAATCTTTAAGAACAATTTTTCCGGAAGAAGCTGGGGCCTCCCAGCAACTGATATTGGATACCGAGGCGGCCAAACCTGTACTGCATGTGCATCAAATTGAAGAAGTGAAATTAAATGATCAATTGAACAAAGCTGTAAGGTATTGCTTTAACTTGGCAGAGGAGCCAGCATTTCGGGTTGAACTTTTTGAAGTAGAAGCGGATAAGTATGTGCTTCTCCTATTACTGCATCACATTGTGGGTGACGGATGGTCGCTCACACCATTAACAGAGGATCTAAAGCGGGCATATGTCAGTCGTTGTCAAGAAGAAGCCCCAAAATGGACAGCATTACCCGTGCAGTATACAGACTATGCGCTTTGGCAAGAAAAACTGCTAGATAACAAACAGGATACCAAAACTTTAGCTGATGAACAGCTCGCTTACTGGCAAGAAACATTAGCAGACTTGCCTGACTACCTAGAATTACCGACAGACTATTCCCGCCCATTGGAGTCTAGCTATCAGGGAGAGACATACCAATTTACGATTCGTCCGGAACTGCATCAGCAGTTGCTGGATATCGCTGCACAAAACGGGGTCAGTTTATTTATGACATTACAAGCAGGGCTGACAGCATTGCTGACAAGACTGGGAGCAGGAACGGATATACCTTTAGGAAGCCCTGTAGCGGGAAGAAATGATGATACGCTAACCGACCTTGTTGGTTTATTTATAAACACATTGGTATTGCGTACAGACACATCCGGTAATCCAAGTTTCCGGGAATTGCTCGACAGAGTGAGAACGGTCAATATCAATGCTTATGAAAACCAAGATCTACCGTTTGAAAGATTAGTAGAGGTACTAAATCCAGTTCGTTCGAGATCAAAGCATCCATTATTTCAAATTATGCTCGCACTACAAAATACAACTGCTCCAGACCTGAATTTACCTGATCTAGAGAGTGATCTATCGATTTATAGTGTAGGGGCAGCTAAGTTTGATTTTACGTTAGAGTTTCGTGAACGTTTTAATGACATTGGAAATGCAGATGGTTTAGATGGTTTCCTGGAATTTAGAACGGATCTTTTTACGGAAGAAACGATCGTATTGATGGTAAGACGGCTTATCCTGTTATTGGAATCAGCTGTGAAGGATCAGGGGCAACCGATTGGGCGTCTTGAAATATTGGAACAGGAAGAAAAGCAAAAGTTGCTTACACTTGGAAGTGTGAAGGAAGATATGCAAGAGCTGTCCTTGCCATCACTATTTGAAAAGCAAGCGATGCTTCATCCAGAAAACATTGCACTCGTAATTGAAAACGAAAAAATGAGTTACCAAACATTGAATCAGAAAGCGAATCAGCTTGCACATTTATTAATAGCTGAAGGTGTTGGCCCGGAGCAGTTTGTCGCACTTGCTCTACCAAGGTCATTTGAAATGATAATCGGTTTATTAGGGATATTGAAGGCTGGAGCAGGATATGTACCGCTCGATCCGAATTATCCAAGTGAACGTATCGCATTTATGCTGGAAGATGTAAAGCCGAAGTTTATTATTACAAATGAAGCATATGCTGCCAAACTTCCGGAAACGGATGTGACTCCAAGTATTGTCTTGGACAAAAAAGAAATTGTAGAAAAGTTAAATGAAAATAAGGTTACAAATCCGACAGATCAACAACGAGTCCAGCCGTTGATGCCGCTTCATCCAGCTTACATTATTTATACTTCCGGCTCAACGGGTCTTCCAAAAGGGGTTGTTATTCCTCACCAAAATGTTCATCGTTTGCTTACAGCAACTGATGAATGGTTCCAATTTAGAGCAGATGATGTATGGACGCTGTTTCACTCTTATGCATTCGACTTTTCTGTTTGGGAGATGTGGGGTGTTCTATTGTATGGAGGCCGTCTTGTCATTGTACCGCATACGATTAGCCGTTCACCTGCTGACTTTCTGCGGTTGCTTGTTCAAGAAGGAGTTACCGTATTAAATCAGACACCTTCCGCATTTTATCAGTTAATGCAGGCAGATCGTGAACAGGAAGTAATCGGGCAGAATCTAGTATTAAGGTATGTCATTTTTGGAGGGGAAGCACTCGAACTAAGTCGATTAGACGATTGGTATGAAAGACATGCTGATGATGCACCGAAACTAATCAATATGTATGGTATTACAGAAACAACTGTTCATGTTACGTACATGGAGCTTAGCAAGAGAACACTTTCAGCACGAGCAGCTAGTATCATTGGCCAAGGTATAGCGGATCTTGATGTATTTGTATTGGATAATTTTCTCCAGCCGGTTCCATTAGGTGTCGTAGGGGAATTATATGTATCCGGTCCTGGATTAGCGAGAGGTTATTTTGGGCGTCCTGAATTAACTGCAGGTCGCTTTGTCGCTAATCCCTATGGGGAAAGAGGTGCAAGAATGTATCGCACCGGGGATTTAGCTTGTTGGAAAGACTACGGGGTCCTGGATTATTTAGGCAGAGCCGACCAGCAGGTTAAAATAAGAGGATTCAGAATTGAATTAGGAGAGATTGAACATGTGCTTTCTGAACATCCTCAAGTAGAGCAAGCAACCGTGATAAGCAGGGAAGATCAACCGGGTGATCAACGGCTTATAGCTTATGTTGTCTTAAAGAGAAACGAAAATGGAGAGCATGTTGATTTACGGCATTGGGTTGCGAAACATTTGCCTGATTATATGGTTCCATCAGCGTTTGCAGTGATCGGCGAATTTCCATTAACACCTAATGGCAAACTCGATTACAAGGCATTGCCTCAACCTGACTATACAGCAGAAATGAACGGACGTGGGCCAAGAACACCACAAGAAGAAGTCCTTTGTAACCTATTTATGGAAGTACTTGAAGTGCCATATGTAGGGATCGATGATGAGTTTTTCCATCTTGGTGGTCATTCTCTGCTTGCTGTACAGTTGATGACGCGAATTAAAGAAACGTTCGGCATAGAGCTTAGTATTGGTAATCTCTTTGAATCTCCGACTGTTGCAGGGCTTGCTGAACGATTGGAAATTGGTGATGATCATAACGCACTTAACGTGTTGCTGCCACTGCGTAGAAGCGGAAGTCTTCCACCGATATTCTGCGTACATCCTGCAGGAGGGCTTAGTTGGTGCTATGCGGGGCTGATCAAAGCATTAAGGAAAGATTTTCCGATATACGGCTTACAGGCACGAGGAATTTCGGAGCCAGGCAACTATCCGAAGTCATTGGATGAAATGGCTGCAGATTATATTGAGCAGATACAAAGTGTTCAGCCTGAGGGTCCTTATCATTTGATTGGATGGTCATTAGGTGGAAATGTTGTTCAAGCAATGGCCACAAAACTTCAACAACAAGGGGAGGAGGTTGCACTTGTCGCTATGCTGGATGCATATCCAAATCATTTTCTGCCGATAAACAATATGCCTGACGAATCAGAAGCACAGATTGCTTTACTTGCCTTGGGAGGATATGATCCTGAAAGTTTTGGGGAGAAGCCATTGGAATTGGAGCATGTAATTGAGTTGCTTAAGAAAGACGGTAGTGCATTAGCAAGCCTTGATGATGCTGTGATTATGAACTTGAAGAAAACATATGTACAGTCTGTACATATTTTGAGCCAATCAGAACCGGAACTATTTGTTGGTGATATTCTCTTTTTCCGGTCGACTATTATTCCAGAGTGGTTTGAGCCGATACATGTCAACGCATGGGAATCTTATGTTCATGGGACCCTTGAAGCGTATGATATTCATTGCCGTCATAAGGATATGTGTCAGCCGGAACCGTTGGCGGAAATCGGAGAAATTATTTCTGAAAAGCTAAACAGTATGTATCGACGTATCTTAATAGATTCATAGAGGAGAGATAGATGATGAGCAATCCTTTCGAAAACCCGGATGGAATTTATGTAGTCTTAATCAATGAGGAAGGCCAGTATTCACTCTGGCCCGACTTTCTGGATATACCATCAGGATGGGAACATGTTTACGGAGCAGACAATCACGAAAAGTGCCTGGATTATATTAAATCACATTGGCATAATCAGATGCCAAATAGTTTGAGAGTATCTGAAAGCATTGGTTCCAGGGCTTAGGAATGAAGCAATATTTTAATGCTAGAGTAGCAGTTGTCATTGTTTATGTACTTGCTATGTTTATGTCTGCTCTTGATAGTACCATCGTTAATGTAGCATTACCGGCAATTGGGGAAGCGTTCGACGTTCCCCCTTCTGCTACTGGAACAATCAACATCGGCTATCTCGTTAGCTTAGCAATGTTTCTTCCAGCAGCTGGTTGGTTTGGTGACCGTTTTGGAACGAAACGTGTATTTCTAGCCGCGCTTGCACTATTTACGATTGCATCAGCATTATGCGGAATAGCTCACAATATGTTTACATTGAATCTGTATCGAATTTTGCAGGGCATAGGGGCAGGTTTTCTTACCCCTGTTGGTATGGCGATTTTATTTAGAACGTTTACCCATGAAGAACGGCCAAAGCTTTCACGTATACTAATTATACCAATCGCACTTGCACCTGCACTTGGCCCGGTAATTGGCGGATTGCTTGTAGATGTTCTTTCCTGGCGATGGATATTTTATATGAATATTCCAGTTGGCATACTAGCCTTAGTAATTGGGAAGGTATACTTGCAGGAACATCTGGAGGAAGCGGTAGGGAAATTTGATTATAAAGGTTTTTTACTGTCGCTATCAGGTTTTTCGATGTCAATTTATGCACTCACACAAGGTACGATAAAAGGTTGGACTTCTCCGGAAATTCTAATTACTGGTCTTGTCGGTATTTCTTTCATGATTGCGCTCGTTCTTGTAGAACTTCGTATCGACAAACCGATGATCAATTTAAGCCTCTTGAAAGATCCGATGTTTCGCATAATGAGTCTAATCAGTCTCTGTTCAGCGGCTGGTTTATTGGGGATGCTTTACGTATTTCCGCTCATGTACCAAAACGCATTAAATGTAAGTGCTTTACACACAGGACTAACAACATTTCTAGAAGCGCTTGGATTAATGGCAGCTTCTCAAATCATGCCTTGGACCCTGAAAAGACTTGGATTGCAGCGTCTGCTAGTCTTTTCACTATTAGGAACCATTATTGTATTTATACTCATTGCACTATCGGCATCATCAAATCCATGGTTGCTCAGAGTATTGATGTTTGGTATTGGCTTTTTCCTGGGCCAGACCGTAGGAGCTGCACAAATTTCTGCATTTAAACATATCGATTCTGCTTCTATGAGCAGAGCAACAACATTATTTAATATGCAGAACAGACTAGGCTCTGTACTTGGTGTAGCTATATTGTCCAGTGTACTCGGTGCATCGGATGCAGCAGGGGCTGAACATATTGGATTATTGAACTACCAGTATGCATTGTTCGGCGCTGCTATATTTCTAATTATCGCATGGATCATTGCAATGAGATTTAAAGAAACGGAAAATAAGCGTAAGCCACAGTTGCAATCGGAAGATGTGGAAAGGAGCAAAGGGATTGGTTGAAGTTTATATTTGTCAATTACCCGAACAAAAAAGCCAATCAGAGCTAACATCCATGCTGGCATATGTATCTGGCGAAAGGCAAAAACGATTAATGCAATTCTTTCACCTCGCAGATGCTTACCGTACACTGGTCGGTGAACTGTTGATTAAGCATGTGCTTTATAAACAGTCAGGGAAGCGAGCGAAGGATATTACAATAGAAAAAAATGCATATGGTAAGCCATATTTTCCAGATTATCCTTCTTTACAATTCAATATTTCACATTCTGGTGATTTTGTTGTCTGTGCGGTGCACGATCAGCAGGTGGGCATTGATGTAGAAGAGGTAAGGGTATTTGATTTATGTATGGCTAAGCAGCTTTTTACCGAGTTTGAATATTGGGAAATACTTGCAGCAGAGAATAAAAGCCTTGTATGCTTTGATATTTGGACAATGAAAGAAAGCTATGTGAAGGCATTAGGAAAAGGGTTGGCTATTCCTCTTGATTCTTTTCGGGTGAAAAAAATAAAGATGGACCAGGCTGTTATTATAGATATGGATAGAAATGAAGAGATTAAGGGCTTCATGCTAAAGCAATTTACAATTGCAAAAGACTACAAGCTTGCTGTATGTGCACATGGTGCAAGTGAATATAACTTTTGTAAATATCCGGATCAGATAAGTTTTCACCACTTATGTAACGATGTTATGTAGAAGTCAAAAGCTTTGGAAAAGGATAACCTATAATAGCATACAAATTGTTTTTATAAATTATAAAACGTGAGCGGTGGTCCTCTACTGCTCACGTTTATTTTGGGTGAACTGATTATAACCAAATAGACTCTAAAGTGTTATTGGTTCTTTAGCTGTTTTCATCGACTGCCTCCAGTTTTATCACCTTTCAAAAATGTTCGATTTATCGAACTCCCAAAAATATGGATGAAGTTCGTACGTTGCTAACTGGGCACAGCCGCTTTTGTTCTTTAAAAATAAATCATTTCATAGTATCATGAACAATGGCTAAAAAGTACGTACTAGGAGGAAGCGTCGTGAAAAATTTAATCGTTACGCTATCTGTAACAGCTTTAGCTATTATATTGCTTGCTGGGTGTGGATTTAAATCAGAGGAAGAAGCAGTAGCTGATGCAAAAGAAGCGGCTGAAGCGGTATTTTATAGTGATACACCGGTTGAAACAAATTATGAAATGGAAAGTAATTCTATTTATATACCTGATCGTTTAGAAGTAGAGAGCAAAGATGAAAGTAATTTGATTCTTGTTGATGGGAAGCAAACATACATCGTTTTTTATAACGAATTTGAACCCGCTTCAAGTGAGTTGAATTACGAGGCTGCTCAGTCAGATCAAGCACTGGTGCTGGATTCGTACAGTGATGGTGATAAATTTGGGTATATGCGAATTCTGCCTGACGATGGAGAGGGCTACGAATTACAAATTGGCATTGGAGGCGCTAAAATCACCACATATACCCAAAAGTCTAGAATCAAGAATGATGCAAGTGAGTTAATGAACATTGCAAAATCAATTGCTATCGAGCAGGAGAGCATAGAGTAAACACATGTTCAACCCTTGATAATTGAATCATACTTGAAACAAAGCTATGATAGTAAAGGAAAGGGAGTTGAGACGAAATGAAACAGTTAGAAACAGTTGAGCAATTTAATGATTTAAAAGATAATGAACGTGTTATTTTTATATTTTCCGCTGGCTGGTGCCCAGATTGTCGTGTTATTGAGCCGATATTACCTGAAATTGAACAAGCCTATTCACAGTATCAATTTGTCGAAGTAAATCGAGATAATTTTATTGAACTTTGTCAGGACTACGATATATACGGCATTCCAAGCTTCTTAGCTTTCGTAAACGGCAAGGAAGCTGGTCGCTTTGTTAGTAAGGACCGGAAAACAAAAGAAGAGATTGAGCAATTTATTAACGGACTATCGGTATAAGCTCAAGTGGTACAGGAGGTGACGATTGCATGAAAATGACGAGCTTTAAAATGAAAAAAGTATTGGAAGAACGTTTTGCGAATGAATATTTTAAGACTTCGTTTAATCGTGATAAAGATACATTCAGAGTAGAATGGAAGGAATCGAACCAAGGAATTACAATTACATTACCAAATGTAATCGTAAAATACAATCAGCGTGGAGAAGTGGCTATTGATGAGCTGGAGGAGCATGTGAGAGAGGCGCTCCGAATTATGAATGAGGAGCATCAGCTTGCGGGAATGGAGAAACATATATACCCTGTTATGCGTTCACCGTCCTTTCCAACGGAAACCAAAGCCGGTACAAAGCTTGTCTATAAGGATCATACAGCAGAAACGCGTGTTTTCTATGCGCTAGATTTAGGTAAATCCTATCGGCTGATAGATGAAAAGCTTCTTGAACAAGAAGGTTGGACTGCTTCACGCATTGATGAAATAGCAACATTTAATGTACGTTCCTTGAGTCTTGATTATAAGCACGACCAAGTAGCTGATAATGATTTTTATTTTGTTGCAACACAGGATGGCTATGATGCAAGCAGAATATTAAATGAAGCTTTCTTAGAAGAGATGAAGGCGAATGCCAAAGGTGATTTAACTGTAGCCGTTCCCCACCAAGATGTGTTAATCATAGCTGACATTCAAAATAAAATGGGGTATGATATTTTAGCGCAGATGACAATGAAGTTCTTCGCGGAAGGACGTATACCAATTACCTCTCTTCCATTTATTTATGAAAATAAGAAGTTAGAACCAATCTTTATACTTGCAAAAAATAGACCTGAAAAGAAAGGATGAATGTAATGGATGTTTTTTACAATCCAGATGGTATTGGTGACGTGTTACTGATTCCAATCAAGGATGGAGACCGTTATGAAATCGAACACGAAAGATTCGGTCCAATTACAAAAATCACTTCAAAAAAAGGTGAGGTGCTTGGCTACAATATATTTGAAGCTTCGAAGCATTTTGATTTAGCAGAAAAGGGAAAGATAAAGTTGACGGAATCCTTCTTACAAGAGATTAAGCAATTATTCGCGGTAAATCAACTTAGTGATCAGCTTGATTTTGACTTGAGTCCAAAATTTGTAGTTGGCTATGTAACAAGTAAGGATAGCCATGAAAATGCCGATAAATTGAGTGTTTGCCAAGTTGACGTGGGTACCGAAACATTACAAATTGTATGTGGAGCACCGAATGTGGATGCAGGTCAAAAAGTAGTCGTGGCTAAAGTTGGCGCAACAATGCCAAGTGGTTTGAAAATCAAACCTTATGAATTACGAGGAGTACCATCAAATGGTATGATTTGTTCACAAAAAGAATTAGGGCTCCCGAATGCGCCAGCGGAAAAAGGAATTTATGTATTGGATGATTCTTATTCAGTAGGAGAAGAATTTATCACGCATTAACGGGCTGGTCGACTTAGATCGCGACGTCCTGTGCGTTGTGATACCCACCCTCTTTGCGTAAGAAATACAAAAATGTGAAGGTGGGAGGGAGATAAATATCCCGTAACTCCAGATTCTGTTCAACTAACATTCAGTAAGGGAGGAAAAGAACCTCCTTTACTGAATGAAGTTTTACTTTATCGTTTAAATAAGGCAAAAGGACAACCTTTCACATGTGTGCGAGGTTGTTTTTTTCATTTACCTGCCTACTTTTAATTAAGTTTTTTCATCTTCATCAAGTTACATAGATAATCGACATTGCTTGAGACCCAGAGAAGATGATGGTAAACCAGGTAATTCAACTTATGTTTTCTTACATACGTTTCAAAAAAACCTAAAAACTGCTAGAATAGAAAATGATTAACTATAATGTTATACCATTATTGTATGGGGATAGGCAGGAAAGGTTTCTATTTTCCTGTCCGCTAAAGAAAAGAAAGAGTGATAGATATGTTTGAACAATGGAAGAAAAAATTAAAAAATATATTTACAGAAGAAGTAGAAGTGGAAGTTGAAGAAATTGTGGAGATTAAGGCAAACCCTAGCCTTCATAATAAAGAAAATAAACAAGTTGAAGCGAGAATGATGTATCAGTATCCTGAGAAAAATTCATTTCGTTTTCCTGTTATACCTGATGTGCCAACAAAAAAAACGGTAAACCGGCCAGCTGAAAGTAAAGTTGATTATGAAACGTCTGCGCCCACATTTAAAAAGGAGAAGAAGCGGGAAGAAAGAAAGTTTGAAGAACCGATAAGACATGACAGGAAAGTATACAAAAAGAATCCTGACATTCCATTCGAGCCGACAGACGTACCATCGCCAATTTATGGCTATCAAAAGAGGCAGAAAGAGAAGGAAATAGAAAATGTTCCTGCATATAAACGGAAGGATCAAATACAGGAAGAAAAACGTAATGAAGAACAGATTCCTATCTTCTCAAAGATAGAGGAACGCAAACAAAAATCTGCGTCACCAATAGAAGTGAAAAACAAGGCAGTTGAAAGTATTACAAAGGAATCTTCTCTTAATAAAGAAGAGACAAGCCCTGTAATCGAGGCAGAGAAAGAGGCTGCAGCTACAGAAGCTCCTCTAGAAAATGTAATAAAAACAGAAGATACGAGTTCCGAAGTGCAGGAAAGAAATCGAAAAGAAAAAATTAATCCGATTAGCACACAACAGAATCAGCGAGTATCGGAAAGAAGAAGTGAAAGAAAGTCGGAACCATTTAATGTTATCATGACACCTCGTGATAAAAAACGACTTTATGACCGAAAACGTAATGAAGTATGGAAGCAACAGGCAGCGACAATAGAAAAGATGGAAACAAAGGAAACGCAGCAGGAAGAAGAACCTGTAACTCAACAAGGAGCAGTGGAGCAGGAAGTTATTGATATCATACAGCAACAAGAGCTTGTACGGGAAGTCCCTGTTCACTTACTCAATGATCCGGTAGAAAAAAACAATGACGACAAGCTTTGGGTAACAGAACAACAACAGTTGCTAGAACAAACGCTAAAATATTTTAATGTACGTGCACGTGTCGTAAAAGCGACACAAGGACCATCTGTTACAAGATTTGAAGTTCATCCAGAGTTAGGCGTTAAGGTAAGCAAGATTAAAAATCTTTCCGATGATTTGAAATTGAACATGTCTGCAAGAGATATCCGTATCGAAGCCCCGATTCCGGGGAAAAATACAGTTGGAATTGAGGTGCCGAATCTGAAAGCAGAGATGGTAGGCTTGCAAGGTATTTTTGAAACGGAAGAATTTAAAGAAAGTAAATCACCGCTTAGCATTGCACTCGGCTTAACGATTGAAGGAAATCCAAAGATCACAAATATCCAAAAGATGCCACATGGTTTGATTGCAGGTGCAACAGGTTCCGGGAAGAGTGTTTGTATTAACACGATTTTAATTAGTCTCATCTACAAAGCAAATCATGAGGATGTTAAATTTTTGCTCATTGACCCGAAAATGGTCGAGCTAGCACCTTACAATGGCATTCCACATCTAGTTGCACCAGTTATAACAGATGTGAAAGCTGCAACACAAAGTTTGAAGTGGGCAGTGAATGAAATGGAAGACCGTTACGAGAAATTCGTTCAGGAAGGTGTGCGAGACATTGAACGCTACAACCAGAAGGTAATCAAACAAGGTCGTAGCAGTGTAAAAATGCCGTTCATCGTAATTGTGATTGATGAGCTTGCTGACTTAATGATGATGTCACCGCAGGATGTGGAGGATTCAATTAGCCGAATCGCCCAAAAAGCGAGAGCATGCGGGATACATTTATTATTGGCCACACAGCGTCCATCTGTTGATGTTATTACAGGACTAATTAAAGCAAATATCCCAACACGGATTGCATTTAGTGTATCGTCCCAAATTGACTCGCGGACTATTATTGATTCTAGCGGGGCGGAAAAGCTTCTTGGAAGGGGCGACATGTTATTTGTAGAGAATGGTGCTGGTCAAAGTGTCCGTCTACAAGGTCCGTATGTCTCCGACGAGGAAATCGAACGGGTAACAAGTTATGCTAGAAGCTTAGCTGAGCCGAACTATCTATTTGAACAGGAACAATTGCTGGAGCAAATTACCGTAGATGAGGATGCGGATGAATTAATGGATGAAGCAATTCAATTTGTTATGAATCACCAAAGTGCAAGCACATCGCTCTTGCAGCGTCATTTTAAAATTGGCTACAACCGGGCAGCACGCTTGATTGATGCACTAGAGGAACGAGGTATTATTTCTGGACAAAATGGAAGTAAACCGAGAGAAGTATTAATTAGTCCATCCCAACTAGATGAAATGTAATTTACCATGCATTTGCGAGCTTAACACCTCCACCTTAAGTGTGAGAAAAGCAAAAACGTGAAAGTGGGGTTAACATCCCGTAAATTCCTGATTCTATTCAAAGGCCTGCGGGTCTCCCTTGTGGTGCTACCATTTAGTGGAGAAAGGACCCCCACAAAATGAAATTTCACTTTATTTGTCTAGTTGGGGAATTTTCTATATGATAAAAGAACGAATTGTTACTGATAAGGAGAGCCTATTATGAAAGAAATTGAACAAAAGCTAGAAGGTAAAATTAAACGATTAACGAACAGAACCTTTAAATTTGACGAAAGAATCCGTGAGGGATGGTTTTCAGCCGTTTACTTTCTTAAAACGAAAAAAATTGCAGAGGAAAAATTAGCAAATAATTATGTAACGATGCAATTTTTTCAAAAGGAGCATGCTGTATTATGTGGAACTGATGAGGTAATTGCATTGTTACATACATTTGCAGACCGTCCAGAAACGCTGAAAATCCACTCGCTAAAAGATGGAGATAGAATCAGTCCGTACGAAACAGTTCTCACAATTTCTGGGTCTTATCAGCAATTTGGCTTTTTAGAAGGAATTATTGATGGAATCCTTGCAAGAAGAACATCTGTAGCGACAAATGTATACAATGTGGTAAAAGCTGCACGAACCTCCGGGGAGCAAAAACCAGTTGTTTTTATGGGAGATCGTGATGACCACTACACGACTCAGGCAGGGGACGGATATGCTGCATTTATCGGTGGGTCCACTGCACAAGCTACGCACGCCATGAATGAATGGTGGGGTAAAGAAGGAATGGGAACAATGCCGCATGCATTGATTCAAATGTTCCGTGGAGATACCGTAGCAGCTGCTAAAGCCTATCATGAACTATTTCCTGAAGATGATTTGGCTGCGCTTGTTGATTACAATAACGATGTGATAACAGATTCATTAAAGGTTGCCAGAGAATTTGGAGATGCTCTTAAATCCGTTCGTCTCGATACATCCCGTACATTAGTGGATAAGTACTTTTTAAGAAACCATCATTTAATGGGAACTTTTGATCCAAGAGGTGTGAATCCCGAATTACTTTTTGCATTAAGAGAAGCATTGGATGATGACGGCTTCCAGCATGTTAAAATAATGGTTACTGGCGGATTCACAGAAGAACGGATTACCGAATTTGAAAAAGCTGGAGTACCTGTAGATATGTATGGTGTTGGAAGAAGTTTACTACGCTTAAATGTTGGGTTTACAGGAGATTTAGTACTGCTTAATGGAAGTCCGGAAGCGAAAGAGGGACGCAGATATAGACCAAATCCACGATTGGAAAAGGTTGACTATAACGCTCCAAACGCATGATACAGCCGTGCTTTCGAAAATAAGAGAAAAGTATTTGAATCTATATCAATTTTTGCTATAATGAATCGGTGTGAATATCCTTTCATACAATTATTTGCAGATGTAACGTTTGTATGAACAAGTTGGAGGTTCGTTTATGACAACTTACCATTTTATTGGTATTAAAGGGACAGGAATGAGTGCTCTTGCGCAGATCCTTCATGATTCGGGTGAAAAGGTGCAAGGGTCTGATTATGAGAAAAAATTTTTTACGCAGGAAGCACTTGAAGAAAAGCAGATTCCAATTCTTGCTTTTTCTGAAAGTAATATTAAAAAAGAGTTTACCGTTATTGCCGGAAATGCATTTTCAGATGAGCATATAGAAATTCAGGAAGCGAAAAGATTAGGCTGTACATTTTACAGATATCATGAATTCCTTGGCGAATGGTTGAAGCAGTATACAAGCATTGCCGTCACAGGTGCACATGGGAAAACATCAACAACTGGGTTATTAGCCCATGTGTTAGATGAAACATTCCCTATTTCTTATTTAATAGGTGATGGTACAGGCAATGGTCATGTTGACAGCCAGTATTTTGTTTTTGAAGCTTGTGAGTACCGTCGTCATTTCTTAAGCTATGAGCCTGATTATGCGATTATGACAAATATTGATTTTGACCATCCAGATTACTTTACGAGTCTTGATGACGTAGTCGATGCGTTTCAATCCATGGCAGACCGAGTAAAAAAATGTATTATTGCATGTGGTGATGATGAAGAACTGCAAAAGATTCATACGAAGGTTCCGGTAATTTATTATGGGTTTGCTGCAACAAATGACTTCCAAGCTCAGAATGTGCAGGAAACAGAAAATGGAACGCAGTTTGACGTGTTTGTAAGAAATACGTACTATGAAACGTTTACGATTCCGATGTATGGAAATCATCATATTCTAAATGCGCTATCTGTCATTGCGATTTGCCATTATGAAGGTATTCAAGCAGCAGATATTAAAAATCTATCTACATTTAAAGGGGTTAAGCGCCGCTTTAGTGAAAAAGAAATTGCTGGTCAAGTAATTATTGATGATTACGCACATCATCCAAGGGAAATTACGGCTACAATTGAGTCTGCGAGAAAGAAATACCCGAATAAGCAAATTGCAGCTGTTTTTCAACCACATACATTTACAAGAACAAAAACATTCCTGCAAGAGTTTGCTGATAGCCTAAATGAAGCAGATCACGTTTATTTATGTGATATCTTCGGCTCTGCTCGAGAAGAATCGGGTCAGCTGTCAATTAATGACTTACAGCAATTAATTTCAGGAAGTGAAATCCTCGAATTAAATCAAACAGAAGTGTTACAGCAGTTTAAAGACAGTGTTCTAATTTTCATGGGTGCTGGTGATATTCAAAAATTCCAAAAGGCGTATGAAGAGACGCTAAAAAACTCAATAAAAAACTAATGCCGTAAACCATCAATTCTAGTAATTGGTGGTTTATTTTTTACTTGTAATAAAATCAAAGTATTTTAATTAGACCACGTTTATACGGTTGAGATAAAATGATAGAAATTTGCTGTTTATGTTTACGGAATAAATTATATGGGAAAATAAGCTATACAAGTAAGATATATTTTTCATATGAGTAGGCAGGAATTCTATCATATTTGTCGAAATTGTTAAAGGAAAGGGTTATACTATAAGGGCAAAGGAATGAAGTGGCAAGCCGCTATGGAATAGAAGGTTTTGTGCTTTATTGTACTTATTCAGCGCGTTTCTTCGCTCATACATAGGTTTACCCTTTATAATTTGGGGTATTATTTTAAAAAGTGTATGATTGTATTAATAAAGAAATGCTCTTATTAGAACCAACACAATAGCAATACTACACGAAAAAGGAGCTGATTTTAGAAATGGAAGTTATATTATATATTGCCGCACTTCTTGCAGTTATCGCATTTATCGTGCTGGTAGTATATGTAGTTATCACATTAAAAGCAACAAAAGAAACGCTAAACAACGTATCAAATACAATGCAAGGACTAGAAAAACAAATACAAGGTGTTACAACGGAAACAACGCAGCTTTTGAATAAAACTAATCGTTTAGCTGACGATATCAATCATAAATCTGCAAAGTTAGATGGTCTATTTGAAGGTGCTAGTGGTATTGGTGATACAGTCAAAGATTTCAACCAAACATTGCGACAACTTTCCAATACAGTTTCCCGATATTCTAAAGAAGATCAGGAAAAGGCTGCACAAGCAGTGAAATGGGGAGCTTCCATATTGGAATATTGGAATAAAAGAAAAAGAAAATAATTAACTCTAGGAGGAATAAGGATGCCAGAAAACAATATTAATACGAAAGATTTTATTATCGGATCATTAGTAGGGGCAATTATTGGTGGATCAACAGCATTGCTGTTTGCCCCAAAATCAGGAAGAGAGTTAAGAAGTGATATTAACCAAGGTGCAACACAAGTTAAGGATCGTGCCAGCGGATTCAAGGATGCAGCCCAAGAAAAAGGAATGGAATTGAAAGATAAAGCATTCGCTACAAGTGCTGACCTGACTAAGAAAGCTGTTGATACGACATCACAACTTACTAAAAATGTTGCACAAAAGTCTCAGGAATTAAGAGAGAATGTTGCTCAAAAATCACAAGAATTAAAAGAAAATGCTTCTCAAAAAGCGAATGAAGTGAAAAAAGATGCTGCAGAAAAGGCTGAGGAAGTAAAAGCAGATGCCGAGCAGAAGGCAGAAGAAGTAAAGGCAGATGCATCGAGCAAAAAAGAAGAGGTTAAAAAAACTGCAAAAGCAGCAACAAAATAAGATAAAAAGGCTGTCACAAAAAAGTGACAGCCTTTTTAAAACCTTTTTTATTTAGTCTTCCCAGCGAATCTCTAGCTTATCTCCAGTGATAATTTTCTCATCAAACGAGGTGGGGAGATTATTCTTCAACAATTTAAACTTTCCGTTTGCCTTGGTTAAATCGATGTGTACATAACGAAAAACATCCTGAAAAATGAATGGCTCTATTTTTCTTTCTTTCAGCGTAAGTACATCGTGTGGCTGAATAGGGTCCTCTATACTTAATAAATCCTCATCTCGCTTGATTCTAACAAGAGGTTGTGTCAATATAACCTTTTCATCATTAAACGTGACAGTGACCTTATTTAAAGCTTTTTTATCAAGCTGCTGTAACAGATCATGGACGGTCGGTTGCTTTGCTAGTATGACTTCTATTCGATCATTTTGTTTTAAGGTGTCATCTAACGCTGATTCTTCATTGTTGACCAAAATTCTAGTTGTCCCAGTAGTTAGCGTGATAGAATGGTTATTGAGTCGTATTGTAAATGGTTTTGTAGTGATACTCGGAACCAAATTTCGCTCTTGTAAAAATGCACGGATTGTTCTTGTTTGTTTCCAGGTGACTTTGTCGCCATCTTTTATACTATAATTTGAGTTTTTAATACTGCCATTTACATAAAAATCTGTTTGCAGCTTATAAGGCTTTTTGTTATAGAAGATAGTCATAGATGGAGCTTCACCTATAAGTTCCTTTAAGGTCGTCTGTACTGGCTTTCCATCGGCACCAGCAACAAATTCAATATCATCTCCATCTATAATTAAGTCATCAACGTGGGCGGCGTTATTGTTTAAATAGATTTGCGGTGCTTTGCCAAAGCTGCCAGGTAGTGTTATTTCTTTACCATTTACAGTAACAATAGAGGCTAACCCTGGTTTTCCATAAAGCTTATTCAATTTGATCCCAGCTTGAATCAAGCAATCGCCAATAGTAAGTTGCTTCATCTCAAATAGTCGAATGACTTGCTTGTTCACTGTTACACTCACATAGTGCACAGGATTTTGTCTGGCGGCAATTGCAATACCAATTGGCGTAACAAAGTCAGGACCCGTTGGGACACCTTCATGACGTAAATTTTGGATTGCGTCGCTTCCACGAATAGCAACCCGATTATGCGGAAGATCCATTTTATCTGCAAGATTTGTTGTTAAGTTTGGTGTTAAGCTTCCTCCACCAACAAGCATGATTGCACGCGGAGCTTTTGCATTTAACTGAAGAATTTCAGTAGCTATTGCTTCAGCCAGACGCTCGACAGATGCTGCAATATCTTTGGCAAGTGTCTCATAGGTGATGACAGATTCAAAACCTAGTATATCTGCAACCGTGTATTCCCCGTTATTCACGATTGCTCGTTTCGTTTCCTCAGCCTTAGGAAAATCAAGTAAGTAATGATCACTTATCGCTTCAGTCACTTCATCACCAGCGATAGGTACCATTCCATAGGCTACAACAGTACCTCTATCCGTGATTGCAATATCACTCGTTCCTGCACCAATATCAACAAGCGCTACATTCAGTCTGCGCATCGACTCGGGTATTAACACATGGATCGCTGCTATTGGCTCTAGTGTTAGAGCCTCCATATCCAGATCTGCACGTCGAAGGGCCGCTAGCAATGATTCGACAACTATTTTAGGAAGAAACGTAGCAATTATTTCAACTGTAGCTTCTTCACCGCTCTGGTCAATGAGCGAGCCGATTTGTTCTTGATCTAACTTATAATTTAGAACAGAATACCCAACACAGTAATAGTTATTGTAATCATTATTTTTATCTTTTTTCGCTAGCGTTTGCTGTGCGTGTTGAACAGCAGTGAGCTCTAAATGCTTGATAACATCTAAATCTGTAATTGGGTGATGATGCAATGAAATGGAAGCACTTGCTTCCACTGTTTTTAATGATCTTCCGGCTGCGGCAACACAGGTTTTGGTAAACGGGCTACCTGCTCTTTCTTCAAGTTTTTCTTTGACCTCTTGAATGACTTGAGCAACCGCTACTACATTATGTATTTGTCCATCACGCATTGAGCGTTCTGTATGTTCTTTCATATAATAATCAATAACTTTGAATTTGTTATCGAGACTCTCCAATATAATGCCAGTAACGGAACGAGTGCCAATATCGAGGGCAAAAATAGGTTCTCCCATCGCTTAAACTCCTTCCTTTTAATAGTATGATAGTTTTTTACAATCTTATCCGTCCGGTGTCATGCCAGGCAGTTGTGCTTCTTAGTGCCTGATCTCAGTCTCTCCAAAACGGGTCTCAAAAAAGAGAATAGTAAAAAGATATCTATTATATTATAAACTTATTGGTGACAAATAAAAGAATTTTAGCTATAATTGTCTCTAATTATTAAAAAATGACTTCAGGGGGACTGGAAATGAGTAATGAAATGGAACAGCTTAGAGTTCAGATGGATGATGTGAATTTAGAAATTTTGGAATTAATAAACCGTCGTGCAGAGATTGTTCAGCAAATCGGTCAGTTGAAAACAAAGCAAAGTATCAAACGATTTGATCCAGTACGTGAAAGAGAAATGTTGGATAAAATTAAGGATAACAATAATGGTCCTTTTCAAAATTCAACACTGGAGCATATTTTTAAAGAAATTTTTAAAGCGAGTTTGGAATTGCAGGAAGATGATCATAGTAAAGCATTACTCGTTTCTCGAAAAAAGAAACCTGAAAATACAGTGATTGACATTAAAGGTGCTAAAGTAGGAAATGGTAACACTAGCTATGTTTTTGGACCGTGTGCAGTTGAAAGCTATGAGCAGGTGGCTGCAGTTGCGGAATCTGTAAAAAGTAAAGGACTTAAATTACTGCGTGGGGGAGCGTTTAAGCCTAGAACTTCACCTTACGATTTCCAAGGACTTGGCGTAGAAGGACTCCAAATTTTAAAACGAGTTGCTGATGAATATGATTTAGCGGTAATTAGTGAGATTGTAAACCCAGCACATATTGAAGAAGCTGTTGATTACATTGATGTGATTCAAATTGGTGCAAGAAACATGCAAAACTTTGAATTATTGAAGGCCGCAGGGGATACAAATAAACCAGTACTATTAAAACGTGGTTTATCGGCAACGATTTCTGAATTCATCAATGCAGCAGAGTACATTATTTCCCGTGGTAATGGGAATATTATTTTATGTGAACGTGGTATCCGAACATACGAAAAAGCAACACGTAACACATTAGATATTTCAGCAGTTCCAATTTTGAAACAAGAAACACATCTTCCGGTAATGGTTGATGTTACACATTCGACAGGAAGACGTGACTTACTACTACCGACTGCAAAGGCAGCACTTGCAATTGGAGCTGATGGTGTTATGGCTGAAGTACATCCAGATCCTGCGGTGGCGTTATCCGACTCTGCACAGCAAATGGACATTCCAACATTCGATATATTCTTTGAAGAGCTTAAAGGTATCGAAAATCGATTGAAATAGATAATAGTAGAAGAAAGGCTGCAATTATGCAGCCTTTCTTTTTTTTGGAGGAGGTAATGAAAATCCTCCTTTCGTTATAATAATGAGTGCCATTAACATTGTCGACTATCACTGACGCTTATATAATGATATGCTTATGAAGCCGTATGATCGTATAGCATTTTTGGAAATGTATTTTCATAACTTTCACTTCAGTAAGTAATAGAAGTATGCTAGTATTGTTTTTTGTTAAAACTAATAGTGGATGAACTCGCATTTGTGTACATTTTAGGACAATTTCTTGGTTTTTAAGATTTTTTTTGTAATTTTTTTCATCCTAGAGTATTATATAAAGAATAGAAGTCGATTTGTAATATTAGGAGGTAGACTTTAGATGAACATAACGATATATGATGTAGCTCGTGAGGCGAATGTTTCAATGGCTACAGTGTCTCGTGTTGTTAACGGAAATCCGAATGTAAAACCAACAACACGTAAAAAAGTATTAGCAACGATTGAACGATTAGGCTATCGTCCAAATGCAGTGGCTAGAGGATTGGCAAGTAAAAAAACAACTACTGTAGGAGCGATTATTCCAGATATCTCGAATATCTTCTTTTCCGAACTTGCCCGAGGAATTGAAGACATTGCAACGATGTATAAATATAATATTATTTTGAGTAGTTCGGATCAGAACAAAGATAAAGAACTGCAACTCATCAATACGATGCTAGAAAAACAAGTGGACGGAATTTTATTTATGGGAGGCAGCATCGACGAGGATCATATCCAACAATTCAAAACGTCTTCTGTACCAGTTGTACTTGCAGCTACGTATGATCCCGCAGATCAGATTCCTTCAGTAAATATCGATTATGAACTCGCGGCATATGAAGCGACTAAACATTTGATCGATAAAGGACACAAACACCCTGCATTAGTTGCAAGTAATTTAGATTTTGGTGTTAATACATTAAAATATAATGGATACGTTCGTGCGCTCAAGGAAGCTTCTATTGAAATTAATGAAGAATTCATTTACAGAGGCGTTTATGCTTATCAAACGGGATTAGATGCAGTAGAATATTTCGCAAACTTGGATGAAAAACCGACTGCTATATTTGTAACTTATGATGAGCTTGCACTAGGTGTTATTCATGGAGCACAGGACAGGGGATTAGATGTACCAAATGATCTCGAAGTATTTGGCTTTGATAACACAAGACTTGCAACAATGGTGCGACCTACATTGACTACAGTTGTACAACCAACCTATGATATTGGTGCAGTAGCAATGCGTCTGCTTACAAAATATATGAATAAAGAAGAAGTAGAAGATAATAATGTTGTATTACCACATCGACTTGAATTAAGAAACTCAACATTAGAAAAATAATACCGATATAAATAGTAAATTAGATAGATGTTCAAAATGTTACCAACCAATTTGAAGAGCTTATGCTGCGGAAATAGGTAACCTTTTGAACTCTTCTTGTTTTAGTAAAGTAACATAGGGAGCTAAATGAATATGAGAAAACGCGATTTCCTAACTCCAATTGGTATTACTCTAGGTTTTATTATGCTTATGTTAGCAATTATGACGAATAGTGGTACGGAGGGGGTTGCATCGTTTGCTGACATACCTTCCGTATTTATTGTACTCGGAGGCTTAGTTGCTTCCATGCTGGTCACATTCAAAATGGACCAAATTAAATTAACAGGTAAGATCATGAAGGAGGCATTTCATAAAAATGATATGCAGCTTCCTGAACTAATTAAACTATTCGTGCGTCTTTCAGAGCGGGCGAGAAGGGAAGGCATTCTCGCATTGGAAAATGAGCTCGAGGAAGTTGAAGACCCATTTATTAAAAAGGGTATACTGCTTGCGGTAGATGGTATTGATCCAGAGGTTATTACTGATATTATGAATGCTGAAATTACAGCTTTGGAAGACCGACATTACAAAGGGAGAGTACTTTTTGAAAAGGCAGGAGATTATGCACCTGCATGGGGAATGATTGGAACATTAATCGGTCTTGTTCTCATGCTGAATACGTTAGAGGATCCTGGAACGTTAGGTCCGAGTATGGCAGTAGCGCTCCTTACGACCCTTTATGGAACTGTACTGGCTAATCTGTTTTTCCATCCTATGGCTAGCAAGCTTGAAGCAAAGACAGAGGAAGAGGTTTTTACAAAGCAAATTATTATTGAAGGTATTATTGGTGTTCAATCGGGACAAAATCCGCGAATTTTAGAAGAGAAGCTTAGTGCCTTTCTTTCAAATGAAGCAAAAGAAAGAAAAGATGTTGGGCATAACGAAAGCTTCGTTGGAGAGCGTATAAATGAAGCGTAAGGATATGAAGATCAGAATCTAATATCGATTCACGAGGCAAGAAGCTGTCCAGAATGGACAGCTTCTTGCCTTACTTATAGGAATCTAATTTTCGATGTCTACCGAATTGGTTTCGTATACTTTAATAGACTTTTTAATAATTGTTCATTTTTCTCTGAGATCTCAGCCTTTCTAGGAATCTCTGGAATAGCTTCTTCACTATCATGCCAGTTGGCTGGTAGCCTGACAGGAGATTCGTTTTGCCACTTCTCTATCCATTGAACTGGAATAGCTCCTGCTGCTGGTTTGCCATGCTTCATCACATTCCATATTTGTGCCCAGGCACGCGGAACAACACGCCACATATCATACCCTCCACCACCAATTGCAATCCATTTTCCATTACAGTACTCGTGTGCCAATTCATGTGCCACGAACGGTATTCGATCATAAATTGCCATTGTGCCACAAAGGTGTGTTAAAGGATCAAAACAATGCGCATCAGCCCCATTCTGGGTCACAATGACATCCGGCTTGAAAAATGCTGCAATTTCTCTTACTGCAGTTTCATAGACATGCAGAAAGGATTCATCCTGTGTAAAGGCATCAATTGGAAGGTTAAAGGAATACCCATGCCCTTCCTTAATACCACGCTCATTCACATTTCCTGTTCCAGGGAAAAGGTATCTTCCTGTTTCATGAATCGAGAAGGTACATACATTTGGATCATCATAGAACGCCCATTGTACGCCATCACCATGGTGGGCATCGGTATCAATATATAACACTCTTAATTTGTATTTTTCACGAATATATTTGATTGCAACTGCACTATCGTTGTAAATGCAAAATCCAGAAGCCTTTCGCTCAAAACCATGATGTAACCCACCTCCAAGATTAAGCACATGATCTTTGTTGCCGCTAATCACTTCATCAACAGCGGTTAATGTACCGCCAACTAAAAAGCTACTTGCCTCATGCATATTTTTAAAAATCGGTGTGTCTTCCGTTCCTAAACCATACTCCTGTCCTGCTTTTTCGTTTAACCCGCCTCGCCCAGCTCGTTTCACCGCATCGATATAATCATAATCATGAAATAGTGCAAGCTCTTCATCCGTTGCCATCCTTGCAGGAATAATATCCTGATTTGTTAAAGCACCACTCAATTCCAATAATTCCTTCGCTAATTGCACCCTTTTGTGGTTAAAGGGGTGATCTTTATGAAAATGATAGGTAAGATAATCATTGGAAAAGACAAAGGCCGAATTGTTTCGCATTATGTCAGCCCAAGCCCATCGTTTGGCCACAGCAATTCATAGCCAGCATTGCGCAAGTCTTGGATAATAGGCATTGGATTCATTGTCTGGATACGGAATACGAGAACTTTATAATCTAAATCACTTTTATACGGATAAACTAAGACCGAGGCAATATTCGTTTTTCTTTTTCCGAAAATAGCTGTAACTTCAGGCAGAATTCCAGGTCTGTCAGGAACCTTTACTTCAATTAAGGAACTTTGAACATGGGTGCCTGTTAATTGGATCAATGTATAAAGCATGTCTTTTTCTGTAACAACCCCAACTAAACGATTATTACGGACAACTGGAAGACAAGCAATTTCTTTATCATAAAAAATCGAAGCAATTTCTTCGACAAAATCCATTGGATGAATCGTAATCACGGGATGACTCATAATTGTTTGGATTTCATTTTGCAATTCACTGTTATCTGCATCTTTAATAAATGTTGATGGACTAGCATCACGTACATCGCGGTCGGAAACAATTCCAATCACCTGGTTAGCATCATCCACGATGGTAATATGACGGATGCGATGCTTTTCCAGTAGCTCTAATGCGTTTGCAATAGTTGCTCCAGGCTTGAGTATTACGACTTCCTTTTTCATAATCTCTTCAACATGCATATTACAAACCTTCTCTCATGTCTCGATATTTATTTCGTGCTAAAAAGCGAAGTTTATCGAATTGTTGAATGGACTCCTCGTGGACATTTTCCCCGATTCGAACCATTAAACAGTTTGCGGGGTGAGAAATGATTTCAGGGTCATCAGTAGGTGCTGGAAGTAACCCACCTGCGGCCATCATTTTCTCCATGATTTTACGGTAATTCCAAATGCTTAATTTCGTTCCTTCTAAATCCCAGTGCCAATAATATTCGGTAGAGATAATGATATAGTTTTCCATATATTTGTCCATCATGGAGACCTTTAAAAGGTTTGAGGCAACTCTTTCGCCGCGATATGAAGGAATCATTTCAATTGCGCCTAATTCTATTAAGTCTTCCATATTAAACGTTGACCATCTTTCCAGCGGATCGGGATGTAAGTATGTGACATAGCCGACAATTGTATCTGTTGTTCTGGCAACTATAATTCGTCCCTCTGGAAATTCAGCTATCTCAAGGAGGGCTTCGAATTGTTTTGCTGCAGGCCGGAAAGCGGTCAGTTGTTCATGGAAATAGTACTGGCTTAACTCGTTTGCAGATAATGGTCCTTCAATAATGATGGTTCCTTGAGCGGTCTCGTAGGAAATACTGTGAAAAGTCTTTACATGCTCCATTTGTTCACCACCTGTATTTAATCCGCTTTCATACATCTATTATACAGCATTTCAATTACTATTTTTAGTATTTTGTGAAAGTTTATCGAAAAGAATAGGCTGGCATTTAGAGGCATAGTAGGGGAGGTGGAGTGATAAAAAAAGAGAGAGCTAAAAAGCTCCCTCAAAAATATATCATCCATTAATCATCATCTGATTTGTTTTTATTATTGCTGTCATTTTTTTTATCTTTATTATCCGTTGCTTTTTCATCCTTGTTATCATCGTCTTTATCCTTATTGGATGTATTATCATCCTTTGGTTTGTCACCAACCGTAAATTCAGACGATGCTTTGGATTCATTTCCAGAGTAGTCGATTGCTTTTATCGTATATACAGCATTTTCATCGCCAATATTATATTCGGTTTGACTGGAGTTGCCGACCAGTTTAAAATCTCCGCCGGATGAGTTTGCGCGATAAATACGGTAACCAACAATATCGTTATTATCAGGCTTACTCCAAGTTAGCTTATTACCTGACTTTTTAACTGATGTTGGTGCCCCAGGTGCTTTGCCATCATCTTCGATCGAGCTCCCCGCAGACCCACTAGGAATGCCAATTTTCCTCCACTTCTCTCCATCCTCACCTCTAGGGTACAGGACAGAAAGATCACTGAGTTTATCAAATCCATTTCGTTTTAACCATTCAGGATTAAAGGTAACTCCATTGCCATTCGTAAATTCACTAGGTGTATTGGAACCAGCTTTTACTGATTTTCCATCGACAAGCACTTGGTTTCCAGAAATAAGACTATCATCCTTTTCGGTAGGTACGAATTTTTCATTAAATAAATCAGTTTTTACTAATCCAGCTTTTTCACATAATTCCGATGGAAGCATTCCGGAAATAGAACAGTAGCTACGCTCGACGATTCCACCAGGACGTTCGAATTTATCCTTCGGTGCAACAAGCTCTGGTTTGATATCTGATGCTGCATTAATAAATTCGGACCAAAGCTTCATATTACGCTGGCTATAGTTAAGTGGATAGCTTGGATCATAAACGGATGCTGGAGTCTTATACCCAATCCAAGTACCAAAGGTAACGTTAGGGTTGATGGCAACAAACCAGGCATCCTTATAATCGTTCGATGTTCCGGTTTTACCTGCCCAATCAACTCCACCATGTTTTAATTGTGAGTTTAGGTATGCCCCGGTACCTGATGTAATGACATCGCGCATCATATCAAGTGTTAAATAACTTGTTTGAGGCGTAAACACTTCTACCGGATCGGATTTATGTTCATATAGGATATCTCCATCTTTTGATACGATTTTTTCGATCATATAACCGTCCGAAAAATTACCGTTATTACCAAGTGTACTAAATGCATTGATATTTTCTTCTACGGTTACACCTCGATCCATTCCTCCTAAGGAAAGGGAAGGTTGGACGTAATCACCGGATGTTAATGTAGTGATCCCCATTTTCTCTAAATATTCTTTAGCAGGATTGTCCTGAATTATTTTCATATACGTATCCACTGCTGGGATGTTGTAAGAACCAGCTAATGCTCTCCGTGCAGAAACCATTCCATAGCTGGCGTTACCATAGTTGCTTACTTCATACGGTGCGCCTCCAGGGTTTGGGAATGTTCTTGGGTAATCCGCTATCGGAGTTCCAGGTTGGACGGCACCTTTTTCAAGTGCTGGTGCATAATCCAGTATAGGCTTGATCGTACTTCCGTTCGAACGGACTGCACGAGTAGCATAGTTATAATGATTATCTAAGCTTGGAGCACGATTACCAAAGAAGCTAATAATTCTGCCTGAATTGTTTTCAATCATCATTCCGGCAGCCTGTACTTCCTCTGTCCAGCTCGTTGTTTCACCCGTTTCATCATCCGTTACTGTAAACGTATGATCGCGCCCATAGTGCTCATAATTTTTACCGATTTCCTGGAAAGCATCGTAAATTTCTTTGTCAATTGTGGAATGAATTTCATAACCGTTATTTCTTAGCGCACGTGATGCAAGCTCTTCATATTCCTTGTTTAAAGCTTCATTTTTATTAAGATCCCCTGATGTATACCCATCTTCTTCAGCGAGAATTTTTTTAATGAGCTTGGTCGCTCTTTCCTCAATTTCAAAGGTTAATACTGGATATGTTTCCCTTGGAGATGGACTTTTTTCAGAGAAATCTGCGACAATATCATATTCTAATGCTTCTTCGTATTCTTCCTTTGTAATGTACTCCATATCATACATGCGATTAAGTACTGTTTTCATTCGGTTTATTCCTGGTTGGATACCTGCTTCATCCTTTAGACCACCACTATTGACAAACGGTGTGTAGGATGAAGGGCTTTGGGGTAGTCCAGCGAGATATGCGGCCTGAGGAAGATTAACTTCATCAGCATCAATACCAAAAATCCCCTTTGAAGCTGTTTGAACACCAGCAATATTTCTGCCTGAAGCATCCCTGCCATACGGCACAATGTTTAAGTAGGCTTCCAGAATCTCCTCTTTTTCAAAAAATCTTTCTAAGCGCAGCGCGAGCAACATTTCAACTGCTTTTCTTTCAAAAGAAACCTCATCAGTAAGAATTTGGTTTTTAATCAATTGCTGTGTTAATGTACTCCCACCAGTTTGGATAGAAGAATTGGTAACTTCCTGAACCATTGCACGAAGAATTGCCTTTGGTACAATTCCTTTATGCTCATTAAAATATTCATCTTCTGTAGCAATAACGGCCTGCGTTAAAATTGGTGAAATATTCTCTAATGTTGTTTCTTCACGATGTATATCGGAGTTTATATCACCAAAGTAAACATCATCAGCAAAGTATAGTTTCGATGTTTCTGAGTAATCATAAATATCCTGAGCCATCGTCTCATAGCTACGAATTGGTTCATCCTTTACAAGCGATGCGAAATAGCCCGCTCCAACAGCTCCTGCAAAAATAAATCCAATAAAACCTATAACAAGAACGAATAAAATAACATTCCACACCACATCGTAGGTAACGCGTGATGAACGCTGGATTTTCCCTGTTTTCCATAGGGTCGACAGCTTCTTCTTATATTCGAGCATTTTTTCTTTAAATTCCATTTGTGAACCCCCTAAATTTCATATATATTATAGCATATGAGTGTTTTTTGTTGTATCGTATTTAGAAATTAAATATTGCAATTGCATTACAGATGTGTTATGAATGTATATAATACATATTGCATGTTCAAGAACAAGGATAAATATGAATTTCTCAATTCTATTTAGCTGCTTGTTGAGCATCTTTTGATATGATGTGATGAAAGATCGCAGTAGCTTAGCAAATCCCTATTAAAGAGAGCTGGCGGAAGGTGCAAGCCAGTATACATTTGCAAGTGAATTACAATCTGGAGCATTTCTTTCGGTAGGAGCAGTGCATCTTTTAAAGAAGGATAAAAAGGCCCAACGAAGAAATTCGAAGTGTCATTTTACCTGACTTTGTACTTCTATACGGAAAGAACGGTGGAGACATCGTTAACAATCCCAAGTGGCTATTTTTTTAGCAACAAGGGTGGTACCGCGTGTTCAGCTCGTCCCTTTTTTTAGGGGCGAGTTTTTTGGTTTGCAGATAAGAAAGTGTGAAACTGCCTTATCTGCATAAGTGAACTAAGGTATTTGCTAAAAGGATTGCAAATGCCAGGTTTTTTAATAAAAAAGTAATGGAGTGTGGAGAATGGACATTTTACAAGATCTTGAAAACCGAGGGCTGGTCCATCAAGTAACGGACCGAGAAGGGCTAGAAAAGCATTTGAAAGAAAACCAAATTACATTATACTGTGGCTTTGACCCAACAGCCGATAGTCTGCATATTGGCCATTTAGTGCCATTAACCATGTTAAAAAGATTCCAACAAGCTGGACATAAGCCGATTGCGCTTGTAGGTGGAGGAACAGGAATGATTGGCGATCCAAGCGGAAGGTCCAGTGAACGTTCCTTGAACACGAGCGAGGTTGTCCACGGGTTTACAGAGAAAATCAGAGAGCAAATTAGTAAACTAGTTGATACTGATCAAGGTGATAATCCGGTACAGTCAAGAAATAACCATGACTGGCTTGGCAATATGACAATTATTGATTTTCTGCGGGATGCAGGAAAACATTTTGGAATCAACTACATGCTTGCAAAGGAATCTGTTTCTGCCCGAATTGAACAAGGAATTACATTTACCGAATTCAGCTATATGATTTTGCAGTCGCTTGACTACCTTAAATTGTACGAACAGGAAAATTGTACTTTACAAATTGGCGGTAGTGACCAATGGGGAAATATCACTGCAGGGATGGAACTTATCCGCCGTTCCAGAGAAGATGAAGACGAACAAATAAAAGTATTCGGACTAACAGTACCACTCATTACAAAAGCAGATGGTACAAAATTCGGCAAAACAGCTGGAAACGCGGTATGGTTAGACCCAGAAAAAACGACACCATATGAATTTTACCAGTTCTGGATTAATACAGATGATCGTGATGTTGCTAAATTCTTACGTTATTTCACATTTTTACCTGAGGAAGAAATTGCAGTCCTTGAGCAAGAAGTAGAACAGCATCCGGAAAATCGTGTTGCTCAAAAACGTCTTGCAGAAGAAATGACAAGATCGATTCATGGCGAAGCAGCGCTGAATCAGGCCATTAAGATATCAGCAGCATTATTTAGCGGTGACTTGAAGGAGTTATCCGCAAGTGATATTGAGCAAGGCTTTAAGGATGTACCAACATACGAAGCGGAAAAAGAGGATATTAACTTGGTGGACCTATTAGTGCAAGCTTCCATTTCTTCATCGAAACGCCAAGCAAGAGAAGATATTGGCAATGGAGCTGTATCTATTAATGGCGAACGACAACAAGATGTTAATTATGTGGTAACAGCGGCTGATCGTATTGAAGACCAGTTTACAATCATTCGCCGTGGAAAGAAGAAATATTTTCTTGTGCAATTTTAAAGAGAACGAATACTTGGCACGGATGTAATGACATTCGTGCCTTATTTAATTTAGCTGCTTTAATATTCGAAAAAATCCTTTATAATGAGTAGAACGAATGGAGGGTTTCGATGATTAAAGAAGACACTTATAGTGATTTGCCAAAAATTGAAACAGAACGTCTCATACTTAGAAAAATAACGAAACTAGATGTACCAGATATGTATGCATACTGTTCAGATCCAGAGGTAACAAGATTTGTTACGTGGAACCCGCATCAATCGCTAGCAGATACAGAAGCGTTCGTCGAATTCATCTTAAACAATTATAAAAAGAAAAGTTTAGCACCATGGGGGATGGAATATAAAAAGACAGGAAAGATTATAGGAACGGTTGACCTTGCATCTTGGAACCCAACTCATCAAAGTGCAGAAATTGCATATTGTATCCACCAAGACTACTGGGGATGTGGTTTAACGACAGAAGCGGCTAAGTCAGTCATAGCATTTGGATTTTCCAATATGGATTTAATCCGAATTCAAGCAAGGTGCTTTGTCGCAAATATCGGTTCCGAGCACGTAATGGAAAAGCTCGGAATGACGTTTGAAGGGATTATCCGTAAAGGGATGCTAGTAAAGGGAGAACATGAAGACTTAAAGCTGTATTCGATTTTGAAGGAAGAATTTGAATTAATAGAAATGAATTAGTTTATGAAACGATTCGAGGGAGGAAGTTCATTTGAGTATTCGATTTCAAGTGCATCGAACCATTCATGCATCACAAGAAAAAGTTTATGAAAGCCTGATCGATCTAGATGATGCAAAAGAGTGGATGCAGGGCTTTGGAGGAATTGAGCGATTAGATGAGGGCCCAGTTCAAGAGGGGAGTCAGTGGCTGGAAACAAGAAAAATGTTCGGACAAAAAGCGACAGAGCACTTTGAAGTTGTTCAGCTAGTACATCCAGAGAAAATCGTTCTTCGCTGTGATGGCACAAAAGGAACAACAGGGAAGGGAGAGTTTATTTACACGTATAATCTCTTTTCGGAAAACGATATGGATACGGATGTTACGTTATCTGGAGAAATTAATGAACTAACTGGCATGGCGAAATTCTTCGGTAAAATGATGGGTGGTACGTTTAAAAAAGCTTGTGCGAAAGATTTGGATGCGTTGAAACAATATATAGAAAATGGGTTAAATGATTAATGTGAGTCAATGTATGGAAAAAACATGAACCTCGTTATAAATAGACCTCAAATTCTTGAGAGACAAGGATTTGAGGTCTATTATTATAAGGAAATAAACAGTTATCATAATAATTAGAATGGTTAATTCTCTGTAAAATTAGGATAACCACTTAAACTATTTTTGAAGTAATACGATATAGAATAGAAAGAGCTATATATTTATCAAGTTGATTTCGGAAAAGGAGTCAATAGAAGAAATATAGTAGACTACTATTATATAGAATGGGGTATCACAGCATGAAGAAGTTTTCAAACCTATTTAGTTTTAAAACCTTACGAGCTAAAATATTATTTTGCTTTTCTGTTGTTATTGTATTAACTATCCTTTTAAGTGGCTTTACCATTTATTCGATTAATGAAATAAACAGTGATTTAGAAGGGATAATCGATACGGAGCTTGAGCTGTTAATTGTAGACGAAGGGCTAGCATATGATATGGTCGAGCGTGAGAGTTTGATTCGTGGGTATTTATTATTTGATAGCCAACAATATAAGGATGATTTTCAAAATGGAATTGAAGCAAGCATTGCTTTAGAGAATCGTGCATTGGAGTTAAGTGATTCAGATGAGCTGCAAGTATTAATCGATAAAAAAATAGAGTGGGGAACGTTAACAGATGAGGTTTTTGCTGAATTCGAAAATGGGAATGAGGAAAGCGCAACAGAAATCATGGAAAATTCCGTACAGCCACTCGGTAATGAATTAATTGCTGGTTTTAATGAATTGGCGAGCGAAAGAGAAGTCATTATACAAGAATTAGGAGATACGGTAAAAGCAAACGGAGATTTCATCATGATACTTGGGATTGTTATTTCCGCGTTAGTTATCGTTTTAGGCATTATCGTTGCCATCGCTACAGCTGCATCCATTACTAGACCTTTACGGATGGTAATGAATCGCATGCAATTAGTTGCTAATGGTAACCTGAATCAAGAGCCGCTTCAGGCAAAAACTACTGATGAGATTGGTCAGCTTGTGACAGCTACCAATGATATGAGTGAAAGCATGCGAAACATTATGGTTAAGATCAATGATGTATCTACCACTGTAACTGCCCACAGTGAGGAGCTTACACAATCAGCGAATGAAGTACGTTCAGGAACAGAGCAAATATCCACTACGATGGAGGAATTGGCATCCGGTTCAGAAACGCAAGCAAATCAGTCAGGCGAAATATCTAGCATGATGGCAATCTATACAAAGCAACTAGAGGAAGTAAATGAAAATGCAGACCAAGTACAAGGGGAGTCTAGCCAAGTAATACAGATGACTAGTGAAGGTTCTACTTTAATGGACTCATCCATGAATCAAATGGAAAGTATTGATACCATTGTGCAAGATGCAGTACAAAAAGTACAAGGTTTAGACGTTCAATCTCAAGAAATTTCGAAGCTAGTAGTTGTGATTCGGGATATTGCCGATCAAACAAATTTATTAGCTTTGAATGCAGCTATTGAAGCGGCGAGAGCTGGTGAACATGGGAGGGGCTTTGCTGTTGTTGCAGATGAAGTCCGAAAACTTGCAGAACAAGTCGCGCATTCCGTAACAGATATTTCCGGTATCGTGGATAATATCCAAAATGAATTTAGTATCGTTACGACTTCACTAAATAGTGGATACGAAGAAGTTAAACATGGAACACAGCAAATACGATTAACAGGAGAAAAATTTACAGGAATTCAAAAATCGGTAAGTGAAATGATAGACAATATAAATAACATTACTGCAAATGTTTCTGAAATAGCATCAAACAGTCAGAAAATGAATCATGCCATTCAAGAAATCGCTGCTGTATCTGAAGAATCAGCAGCAGGTATTGAGCAAACATCAGCATCTTCACAACAAACAAGCAGTTCAATGGAGGAAGTTGCAGGAAGTGCAGATGAATTAGCTAAGTTAGCAGAGGAATTGAATGGGTTGGTAGGGCAGTTTAAGCTATAGATGGTTGTTAAAACAGGGTCGTTCTACTGATGGTGAACGATCCTGTTTTCTGGTTTTAGCCCAAGGACATTTTTATTTGTAAATGAAAAATGGTTACAAAGAACACTTTCGTTTGTCATTAAAATTTTAGTTCATTTTGTAATAGTGAAAGATGATTTAATCTCAATCTGGATACCAGGATTAGCAACATTAATAATTAATATTTCAATAGGCACTGTCTTAACTACATTAGGTAACATTGCTTGAAGATATGAGGGATAATAGCAGAAAAATAGCATAAGCATCTGAATAACCTTCAATTTTAAAGGATTCAGCAGGAAAAGAGAAACATTGTTACCAAAGAATAGTTGAAATAAAAGCAAACTGGTAATTCTAAGATTGTTTGTCGAAATTTAATAGTTGAGGAGGAAGTGTATATGAATTCCGGGTGGACAAATAAAGATTGGAAATGGCTAACAAGTATTCTCGTTGCAGTTATAATACTATCTATTTCTTTTTGGCTAAGTGATTACAGTATTAATTTTAATATAATTTCCAGTTCCGTGTCTATAGCTTTAGCTATAGTTGCTATATCAATGTCCATGCAACAAAGTAAAGATAACCAGCGTACCTTAACATCTGTAGCTGATATGAGAAATGAAGTAATAAATCATATAAAAGATGTAGGTATAAAAGTAGATAAAATATCGATGACCGATATAACAGATTTGGTCCAAATTCTGGATAAAAAAATGAACGATGGTGGTGGTAAGGAAAAACAACACGAACAAGATAAACAAGAAAACGTAGTGCAAGGAGAAAAAACAAAAACATCAAAAGAGGAAGAGGAGAAGATAAAATTATACAACAAGTTTCTGGAATTTAGTACATTAGGTGAGAGTAACCGCAAATATAAATACCAATTTAAAATTCGAGTAGAGAATAGTGAAGAAACAATGGAATTCATAAGTAAAGTTATTGCTAAACATTTTAAAGGTGAAAACATCCTATACAACAAAGTGGGAAAGTATGAATATGAATTTGTTTTTGTTTCAGATATTCCAGAATTATATTTACTAGGTGATTGGATAAATACAGTATTACAACATCAAAGCACAGAAGTATTAGGAATCTTTCAAATAGGATAACTTAAGACACCTTAAAAAGAGGTGAACGTTTTAAAATTGCTCACATGTATCGTCTCATGTTATTGATTGGCGCCTTTCTACAAAATATAGGGAAAAAAACGCCCAAAAATCACCAACTTTAAATACATTAATCTACACTATAAAAAAAGAAAACCCCTAGAACACTTGATAAAACAAGGTTTCTAGGGGTTGAAACACTATTGATTATAAGCACTTGGCTTAACGAGAGTAGAACTCAACGATAAGTTGTTCGTTAATTTCAGCTGGAAGTTCAGAACGCTCAGGTAAACGAGAGTAAGTTCCTTCCATTTTCTCAGCGTCAAATGTAGTGTATTCAGGTACGAAGCTGTTCACTTCAATTGCTTCTTTAACGATATCAAGCTTTTGTGATTTTTCACGTAAGCTGATTGTTTGACCTGTTTTTACAGAGTATGACGGAATATCTACGCGCTTGCCATCAACTAACACGTGACCGTGGTTAACTAGCTGACGTGCTTGTCTGCGTGTGCGAGCAAGACCAAGACGGAAAACTAAGTTATCTAGGCGAGATTCAAGTAAGATCATGAAGTTTTCACCATGGATACCTTTCATTTTACCAGCTTTGTTGAATAGGTTGCGGAATTGACGTTCGTTTAACCCGTACATGAAGCGAAGTTTTTGCTTCTCTTGCATTTGCAAGCCATATTCAGACATTTTTTTGCGTTGAGTTGGTCCGTGTTGACCAGGTGCGTAAGGGCGTTTATCTAATTCCTTACCAGTACCAGTTAATGAAATGCCAAGACGGCGTGATTTTTTCCAGATAGATCCAGTATAACGTGACATAGGACATATCTCCTTTATGTTTTATTTGCATAAAATAAAACGAGCGTGTCCGGGTCGTTGTTCATTTTGTTTTCATGTACCATCGCTCCAGCAGCAGAGAGTTACACGATACACCTTGGGAGGCTAGTGCCACCGCGAAGGAACAAAATGAGTGCAAGCGTCGGTTCACTTAGGCTACTTAATTATTTTACACAAAGGATAGTATATAATTATTAGAGATGAAAGTCAAGGAGAAATTGCAAAATAAATGAAGGCAGGGAGTAAATCAGGCTATGAATGCTGTTTCTGGTAAAAAAGCTGATATTCAAGCAAAATTGGCTGATAATCAAGAGAGAAAAGCTGATATTCAGGTAATAAAGACTGATGTTCACTGATGTTCACAATTAGCCGTACAATAAATTGTCCCAGCACTGAGTCGATCCTTTTAGTAAAAACAAAACTAGCAGCTTGGATTTGCTGCTAGTTTTGTTATACTAAGGTTATTGTAAATGCTTTTCTAAAGTAGTAACAAATTTTTCTAAGTAAGTTTGATCGATTTCATCAAATCGATTCTTAATAGGGCTGTCAATATCAAGTACACCGTATACTTTATCATTGATTATGATTGGTACTACAATTTCCGATTGGCTCGCACTGTCACATGCGATATGCCCTGGGAATTGATGGACATCGGCAATGCGTTGTGTTTGTTTTTCTTTTACAGCAGTACCACAGACACCTTTACCGAAGCCGATGCGAATACAAGCTGGGAGTCCTTGGAATGGGCCGAGTACAAGTTCATTATCCTTCCAAACGTAAAAACCAACCCAGTTTACCTCTTTTAAGAATTGATTTAATAGTGCTGATGCATTGGATAAAATAGCAACCTCATCCTTCTCACCATCTGTTAAAGCATCTAATTGTTTAATTAATAGTTCGTAACTTTTTACTCTGTCGTCTGAATAAGTTGTAGCCTGAAACAAAATAAATTCCCCCTTTCTAAATTTAAAAAATACAAGTTCTTACGTCCAGCTCCAGCGCCCAGCGACTAGCGAGACTTCCCTCACCTCCGTACGATAAAGAAGACTTGCCGACTGGCTGTGCCAGAGGCTTAGTCGCACTTATACCCTTGTGGTGAAAGTCAACATCGGCTCTTGGTAAAGGATGGCCGACTAAAACCAGGCTGCGCCTAACGTCGGCATACCCCTAAAGGGGCATGTTTCCTTTATCTCCTGCGTAAGAATGTTCGACAAGTCGAACCACCCCAAAGTACGGGGCGCAGTCCGTACGTCGCTAACCAGGCGCTTCTGCTTTTGTGCAATTTCGACATGCATACAATTTTTGTCGAGCGAAAATTGCAGGAAAGACAAGGTTCTTTGTCGTATTACTGATGTAAGGAGATGAGAATTAATGAAAAAGAACCCAACCAAACAAAAAGTAATTGAGGCAGCGTCTTCCCTGTTTTTCCAAAAAGGTTTTCATGGAACTTCCGTACGTGATATAGCAGATAAAGCAAGTGTTAACGTGTCATTGATCAGCTATTATTTCAAAAGCAAGCAAGGTCTTTTGGAATATGCCGTTACGAATTATTATGAAGAATACCTGAAAACAGTTGAAGAATCATTGGAAAATGCTGCTAATCTATCTCCATTAGAAAAGCTGAATGGACTAATTTTTACTATTATACAGTATAAACAAACTAATCATCAATTGACATGTTTCATTCAACGCGAGCTATCTTTAGATTCTGTATTCGTTCGAGAGATGGCTGTTACGTATTTGGCAAAGGAAAACTTTTATATTAAGCAAACGTTCTTTGAAGCGTTAAATGGTAGAGTAAAAGGAGATACACGTGAGTATATGCTAATGCAATTGAAAGGACTCTTAATAACGCCTTACATTTTACACAACGATTGGAAGGAACAAGTTGTCGGGGCGTATTCACATCAAGCTTTTGTAAGGAAATATGTTAAAACAATGCAAAATTGGCTTGATTTTATAATTGAGGGAGCTTCCACGAAACGGAATCAATTTATAAAATGAAGCTTTATTCATTGGGACCCTCCATATTCAATGGCTTTAGTTCCCGCACTTTTAGATATGAGGGTATTACAGCACGCTGATGTGTGGAAAAAAACAGAACTGAACCGCTCCAGTTTTTTCATCATATTGTGATAAAATGAAAAAACGTGGCGAATCTGCAATTAATTTGTATTTTTTTAGCCAAAAATGCTCATTCCATGGTATCATATGTATTATATTTACGAAATGAATATTCCAATAAAAAAATAAGACCATTTATAAGTGATTTTTTTATAGAAATAGAACTTTTGACAGGGAAACCTCTTATTGAAACTGGTTGGGAGGCATAGTATGGGGTACATCATCGGAGCGATTTTGGCAATCATCGTATTAATTATCATTGGACTTATTTACCGGAAACGAATTTATGACAGGGTGGATCAATTAGAGAGCTGGAAGATGGATATTATGGAGAGAAATGTCGCATCCCAGCTGAGTAAAATTAAGAAGCTTAATTTATCCGGAGAAACGCAAGAGAAATTCGAATCATGGAAAGAGCGTTGGGAATACATCATTACAAAAGAACTTCCAAACATAGAAGAACATTTATTTGATGCGGAAGAAGCGGCTGATCGATTCCTTATCAAGAAGGCAAATGCGGTCTTGAGTAAATTGGAAGAGACACTTCAAGGAATAGAAAAAAGCATTGAAAGTATTTTAGGTGAGTTGGATGAATGGCTTAAAACCGAGGAATTAAGCAGGCAGGAAGTTGCTGATTTAACACCAGTGTTGAAGGCGTTACGGAAGAAACTCTCACAAAGTCGCTATCTCTATGGAAAAGCAGAGCTTCAGTTTGATAATAAGCTGGATGAGCTAGAAGACAAATTAGCTTCTTATCATGAATTGGTTGAGGCTGGTGACTATATGGAAGCGAGCCAAATTGTTCAACATGTAAAAGTTGAACTAACCGAATTAGAAGGGATTCTGAATGAATTTCCAGCAATCTACAAAAAATGTAAACACGATCTTCCTTCTCAATTCGATAATTTACTTGCAGGGATTAAGGAAATGAAAGAAGACGGTTATCGAGTCGAGCATCTTTCCTTAGAAAAAGAAATCTATACATATCAGGAAAGAATTTCGGACGTGCTGGAGCAGCTGGAAGCTGGTGACATGTCTGAAGCAGATGACCTCATCTCGGAAAGTGAAGAGAGAATTAAAGAAATGTATGAGCTTTTGGAGAATGAAGCACATGCGAAAAATTATCTCGAAGCACATATTCCTGAATATGAAAATTCCCTCGAAGAGCTTGGAGCAACTTTCGACGCGACGAAAATCGAAGTGGAAGAAATAAAAAAAGCTTATTATGTTGAAAATAATGATTTAGAACGATTTTTATCAGTTGGTAAGACAATTGCCAAGTTGAGTGAACAATTACAAAAGCTATCTGATAACATGGAAGAAGAAGGAAAGACGCATACAGAGTTACGTGAGCAGGTAGAGGATGGCTTTAAAAAAATAACAGAACTAGAAGAGAAGCATAAAGAGTTTAAGAAAAGCATCCATAATTTGCGCAAAGATGAGATGGAAGCTAGAGAAAAGCTTGCTGAGATGCGAAATCAAATTACGTACCTGAATCGCCGGTTAAAGAAAAGCAATATTCCCGGTGTACCAAACTTTATTTGGTCAAGTATAGAGACGGCTGTTGCTAAAAACGGTAAAGTTATTGAAGCGTTAGAGAAGCAGCCATTGGACATGGCGGCTGTACAGCAAGCATTAACAGAAGCGCAAAGTTCCCTGGAGCAATCTGCAGAACAAGTAGAAATTATGTTAGATCAGGCATATTTAACAGAACAGGTTATTCAGTATGCAAACAGATACCGAAGCAAGAATCCAGAACTTGCTGCTAAACTGAAAGAAGCGGAGCGTCTTTTCCGTGCGTGTGAATATGAATTATCACTTGAAAATGCAGCAAAAGCTATTGAAGAAGTAGAGCCAGGTGCTTTGAAGCGAATCGAAGCAAACCAAACGGCTGTTAATAGCAAATAACAAAGGTATTCCGCATAAGCGAATGAGGGCTGTCTTTAAGAAACGTTATTCAGTTTCTTAGGTCAGCCTTCCCTTTTTGTTTTTGTACTATCTATAAATGAGGAGTTTAATGAAATGATTTATTTAGACAACAGCGCAACAACAAAACCACATCCATCCGTGCTGGAAAGCTTTCAGCAAGTATCCAGCACGTACTTTGCTAATCCTTCGTCGATACATCAATTAGGTGGAACTGCGGAGAAACTCCTTTTGACTGCGAAAAAACAAGCAGCAGACATAATTGGAATCGGTGTGGATGAGGTTGTTTTTACTTCTGGTGGAACCGAAGGGAATAACACAGCGGTAAAAGGGATTGCCCTCGAGCATCAAGGGAGAGGAAAGCATATTATCACATCTTCTATTGAACATCCTTCGATATATGAGACATGTCAAAGCTTGGAAACATTAGGGTTTGAAGTTACCTATTTACCAGTAGATGAAAACGGAGTTGTATCTGTAACAGAATTGGAAAAAGCAATTCGTAACGATACGATTTTAATAAGTATTATGCATGTCAATAATGAAACAGGCTCAATCCAACCTATAGAAAAAATAGGTGAAATTGCAAAGAAATATCCGAAGCTATTCTTCCATGTGGACGCTGTTCAAAGTATTGGCAAGGTTCCGCTCAAGTTAAAAAATAGTGGAATTGATATATGTACCTTTTCTGGTCATAAGATTCATGGTTTGAAAGGTACTGGTATGCTCTATATAAACAATCGCACCAAACTGTTCCCGCTCCTTCACGGGGGAAATCAAGAGTACTCCATAAGATCAGGAACGGAAAACCTCGCTGGTTCTGTTTCGTTTGTAAAAGCATTACGTATGATAAAAGAACGTGAAAAAAATGAACACCATCATTTATTAAATATGAAAAACTACTTGTACGAAGAATTAAATGAGATGGATGGAGTAGAAGTAAACACTCCGGAACTTGCTGCAGCTCATATTATTAATATGTCTGTACCGGGTATTAAACCAGAAGTAATTATTCATATGCTTGGGGAACAGGAGATTTATATCTCGACGAAATCCGCTTGTTCATCTAAACTGAAGGATGAGAGTAAAGTATTAGCTGCTTGCGGTTATGGGCGTGAACGAACAACAACTGCATTACGCGTAAGCCTATCCTATGATAATACGATGGAAGAAATGAAGTTGTTCATTCAAGCACTAAGTAAAGCAATCAAACAATTTAAAGAAGCAATGGAGTAGATTATCTATGCAATATGATCATATATTAATTCGCTATGGTGAAATGTCATTAAAAGGTAAAAACATTAAGCAGTTTATTATTCGCTTGCAGGAAAATATTCAAGCGAAGCTAAAAGACTTTCCAAATGTAAAAGTTAAACGAACTCAAGGAAGAATGTTCGTTCTTTTACATGGAGAAGATCCGAAACCAATTATGGACAAGCTTCAAAAGATATTTGGCATTCACAGCT
This sequence comes from Oceanobacillus sp. FSL K6-0127, assembly GCF_037983385.1. NCBI lineage: Bacteria > Bacillati > Bacillota > Bacilli > Caryophanales > Bacillaceae > Oceanobacillus > Oceanobacillus sp. FSL K6-0127. The sequence goes on from NZ_CP150287.1 coordinate 2,429,129, forward strand.
TAAGCTTGGCCATTATGGTGGACAATGATTTAGAAAAAATTAAAGAAGCAGCATTGTACGCGTTGAAAGAGAATACAGATGTAAAAAAATTCAAAGTGTCTGTTAAACGTATTAATAAAGATTTCCCTGTACGCTCACAGGAGCTTAATCAAATTCTTGGTGGACATTTATTAAAAAACACAGAAGATATTCTTGTTGATGTTCACCAGCCTGATTTGGAAATAAAGGTGGAAGTTCGATTAGAAGCAACGTATATTACTTCCAGTGTAATTCCTGGTCTAGGAGGGCTGCCTGTTGGAACATCAGGAAAATCACTTTTGCTTCTTTCGGGTGGAATTGATAGTCCGGTTGCAGGCTATCTAGCGATGAAGCGTGGTGTACAACTAGAAGCAATTCATTTTCACTCTCCACCTTTTACGAGTGAACGTGCGAAGCAAAAGGTATTGGATCTGGCAAAACAGCTGACGAAATATGGAAAAGCGATTAAAATTCATATCGTACCGTTTACGAAACTGCAGCAAGAGATTTTCCGTGAGATGCCTGACGAGTATGCGATGACCATCATGAGACGGATGATGTTCCGTATTAGTGAACGCGTATGCGAACAGGAGTCAATTCTATCACTGACAACAGGAGAAAACCTCGGCCAGGTAGCAAGTCAGACGATGGAGAGTATGCACGCAATAAACGAAGTAACGAATTATCCAATCATACGTCCGTTAGTTGCGATGGATAAGCTGGAAGTTATTTCGATTTCACAGGAGATTGGAACATACGAAACCTCAATACTGCCATATGAGGATTGTTGTACGATTTTTGTACCAAAGTCTCCAAAAACAAAACCGAAGCGGGTAAAGATCAATCATTATGAATCAAAGCATGATTTTGCAGCATCGATTGAAGAAGCAATTGAAAATATCGAGACCATAACGGTTTACGACAAAAAGGATATCGAAGAGTCCTTTAGTGATTTGTTTTAGTGTGTGTTCTCGATGTGTCATTTTCACCGGAATTTTGAACAACCGCTTTTAACAAATATTAGACAAAACTAACAGGAAATACCAATTTTATTTCTGCATGTTTTCCCTCCAGGTGACACATTCTATAAGTACCAAGGAGGTGAACTAACATGGCGACAAACAATTCAAACCAATTAGTAGTTCCTGGTGTTCAACAAGCACTAGATCAAATGAAGTATGAAATTGCTCAAGAATTTGGTGTACAACTTGGTCCAGACACAACTTCTCGTGCTAACGGTTCTGTTGGTGGAGAAATTACGAAACGTCTAGTTTCAATGGCTGAACAACAGTTTGGTGGTATGCAATAACAATAATTAAATAAAATTGGCTGGAGCTACTCTTGAATTCAAGGGTAGCTCTTTAGTATTATTCGAGGCTAACATTTTTAGGCATTTCTAAACTTGCAAGCAAAAAATGTTGCTTGCATTTTCCACTACCAATGCGTAGAGTTTTAAATAATCGAATACTTTACAGATCTAGGGGGAAAAACATGGGAGTGTTATGGTTTGGTGGACAGATTTATACGTTGGAAAATGAAGGTGAAGCTGTTGATGCAGTCTATACTGAAAAAGATGCAATTAAGGCAGTTGGTACATATGAATCGATACACAAGCAATTTGATAAACAAATTGAGCATGAAATAAATCTTCAAGGTAAAACGATGCTTCCTGGATTTGTTGATAGTCATCTGCATATCATTGGTCATGGTGAAAAGCTATTACGCCTGGATTTATCACAAATGAAGTCAGCAAGTGATGTCAAAGCTGCATTAAAGGGAAGAGTAGCGCAGCTGGCCGAGGGAGAATGGCTAATAGGAGAAGGGTGGAATGAAAATCAATGGGATGATCCAGTAATCATTCATAAATCAGAACTCGATGCAATCTGCCCAGATAACCCAATGATGCTTACTCGTGTTTGCAGACATGCATTGCTCGCTAATTCCAAGGCGATGGAGCTAGCTGGTGTTGATAATACAACCCCAGATCCAGATAGCGGAATAATAGTACGAGACGAACAAGGGGAGGCTACAGGATACTTTCATGATGCCGCACAAGACATCATAAAAGGAATGATGCCGGAAGTAACGGGGAGCTATTTAGAAAATGTAATTAAAATAGCGGTAAATGATCTCGTATCAAAAGGATTGGTTGGTGGCCATACGGAAGACCTTTTTTATTATGGAGGTTTCAAAAAAACTCTGGACGCATATTATCGTGCAATACACACTTCTAATAAATTTAAGGCGCATTTGCTTGTTCATCATGAAGTGATGGACGAATTATTTGCAGCAAATCTAGGTTTTAGGAGCGGAACTGAGTATGTTGAACTCGGAGCCATTAAGATTTTCTCTGATGGGGCTCTCGGGGGAAGAACAGCATGGCTCAGCCAAAGCTACTGTGATGATCCAGAAAATAGGGGTGTGCCAATGCATACGAAGGCAGATCTGGAAGGACTTGTTGCAAAAGCAAGATCCCGTGACCTACCAGTTGCAATCCATGCGATCGGTGATCAGGCACTAGAAGAGGTAATAGCTGTTATTGAAAAATATCCAATACAAGGGGAAAAGCGAGATCGGATTATTCATGGGCAAATTTTAAATGAATCCACATTGCAAAGGCTTAAATGTCTTCCGGTAGTGGTTGATATCCAGCCGACATTTGTTGCCTCCGATTTTCCATGGGTTATTGAACGAATTGGGTATCAACGTCTTCCACTTGCCTATGCTTGGAAAACATTACTCGATAATCACATAAGGTGTGCAGGTGGTTCAGATGCACCTGTAGAGCAGGTAGATCCCTTGCTTGGTATAGAAGCAGCAGTACGGCGTCAGTCTACATTTGATGGGAATATATACAACGGCGCTGAACAAATATCAGTCTTTGAGGCAGTACATCTATATACAACCGGCAGTTCATATGCTATCGGAAGGGAATCATCAAGAGGATTTATTAAAGAAAATTACAAAGCAGATTTCACTATTTTAGAAGAAGATATTTTTCAAGTAAAAGAAGATCAGATTCATGCGATTCAAATTGCGATGACAGTTATTGATGGGGACATTGTTTACAGTCGTATGTAGCATATCCAAAAATCCTTCTCGGGAGATAACGAGAAGGATTTTTTAAGCTTTTATAAAAATGTTCGTTTTACGCGATCCCAATAAGAGTTATTTTTCAATTTTACGGTTTTGATGACGCAATCGTCCATCGTAACCTGAATATTATCGATTTGACGAATTGGATGTGCTTCATTATCGAGACTAATAATTGGATAATCATTTCCTGTTTGAAGTACATTAAGTCTTAAATGACGATTCTTATTTAAAATGAATGAGGAACCAAGTGTACGATACTGATTATTATTCAATGACGCAACTTCAGAAATTTGAAAGCATGCTGTTAATGGGTCAATAACGGCACCGTTGGCAGATTTCGTGTAGCCGGTGCTGCCAGTAGGTGTAGCGACAACTAGACCATCACCACGGAATGTTTCAAAATGGTTTCCATCAATTTCTACATCCATTACGATTGTTTTTACAATTGTCGAACGAATGGTTACCTCGTTAAGACAATAAAAGGAATTGCCATCATTAATCTGTGCTTTAATAATCGGAAATCGTCGTACCTCTAATTCATCATGTTGAAGGGAATGGAGCATCTGATCAAAGTTATCAATGTTGAAATCACAATATAACCCAGATTGCCCTTCACGCGTGATTCCAGTATAGAGACAGTCCTGTCTGAAGCCTGTTTTTCTCACAGCTTGCAGGAACGCACCATCACCGCCAACGCTCACGATAAGATTGGCATCCTTGTGGTTATCAACGATAGTGAATCCGTTTTCAATAGCTAAATTTTGTAAGGTTTCAACTTTATCATCTGTTTCTCCGTCTCTATTATAATAAAAAAACATGTTTCTGCGATTGTCCATTACTAAACCCTCCAATTGCTACCATTTTCTTTATCATAGCACTCCTTTTTTTAATATCCTAATAATCAGGCATTAAAACGTTTAAAAATATTGTAAATGCTACAGACTAGTGACAAAAGATTGTGTAAGAAAGTTGGCACGATATGCTGCTTATCATTTTACTGGTAATTATTCTGTTTTTATGGCTAATATTCCTATCTCATGTTTACATTTCCATGCAGTACATTTATGACCAGACGAAACAGTATGTTACTGTTTCTGTATTTATTTTGCGAATCAGATTGTATAAAAAATACTACGATCTCTCCAACATCAATGAAAAATCGAATACAAGCAGTGAAACTGATTTGAATTTCTTTTCAGGAAGAATAAAATCGTATCATCAAAAACTTCAAAAGGTTGATCAGCTTTTAAATACTGTTCTAAAGCCAATTTGCTTGCGTCATTTTACATGGAGTACAGTTGGGGGTACCGGAGATGCAGCTCTTACCGGCATCATGATTGGGGGGATATGGACAATTAAAAATACTGTGAGTCTCTATTTAATAAACAAATTACAATTGAAATGTAAGCCAATTATTCATGTTGAACCTAATTTTCAACATCGATTTTTATATACAAATCTAGATTGTATGTTATCGATGCGTTTAGGGAAAGCTATGTACGTTTTTACAAAGCGGAAGAAGTATCTTCAATTGATGAAGGAAGCTTTACAAGCTGATAAAGGAGGAAATGAATAATGGAAGAGCATCCAATACAAGGTTTAATGACAACCGCCATGGAGAATCTACAGAAAATGGTGGAAGTAAATACGATTATCGGAGACCCAGTTAAGTCGTTGGATGGGAGTTTGATAATCCCTGTATCGAAAGTAGGTTTCGGTTTTGCTGCTGGAGGTAGCGAATTTAGCCCGAATCAATCTAATGGTGACGCAGAGGCTACGCTGCCGTTTGGAGGTGGAAGTGGGGGAGGAGTTTCAATTACTCCAGTCGCCTTCTTAATTGTTAACGAGAAAGGCATTAAAATGGTTCATATGGATCAGCATATTCAACTGTACGAAAAGATGATAGACTTTGCTCCTCAAGTAGTTGATAAGGTGCAACAGTTCATGAAAGAATCTGCTAGTTCAAAAAAAGATAATAATAAAGAGGAAAAAGCAAAACAAAAAGATGAGCGACATGGGGATGGCCCGCTTCAATTTGATATCTAGAATAGGTTTTATCTCAAACTATTTTGGGTAATTGTATGATGAATGCCTCGTTCACATAAATTTAACAGTTTTTCAGCTCGAATTATTGGACAGGCAAAGTGGTTATCTTCATAATAATGGTAGGTTTAAATAAAGGGAGGAATACAAACGATGGTAAATGTTACTTTTAAGCAGGAGCCTGTTACGTTAGTTGGGACTGAGGTTAAAGTAGGAGATAAAGCTCCTGATTTTAAAGTGTTATCCAATGATTTAAAAGAGGTTACGTTAAAGGATTATAGTGGAAAAGTAAAATTAATCAGTGTTGTTCCTTCTATTGATACTGGCGTTTGCTCCGAGCAGACAAGACGCTTTAATGAAGAGGCAGATAAGTTAGATAATGTTGTTGTCTTAACGATTAGCATGGATCTGCCATTTGCTCAAAGTCGCTGGTGTGCTGCTAACGGAATTAAGAAAGTTGACACACTATCAGATCATCGCGATGCAGATTTTGGCCAAAATTACGGTGTATTAATGAAGGAATTGCGACTGCTTGCAAGAGCAATCTTTGTCGTTGATTCCAATGATGATGTCAGACATGTAGAATACGTTGAGGAAGTATCTACACACCCTGACTACGAAGCAGCATTGAAAGCTGCTGGTGAAGCAGAATAAGGAAAGAAAAATCTCTCCCGTTTTACGAGGAGAGATTTTCCTGGTAAAGGCTTGCTCAACAGTTCACCAAATAGTCTTTTTTTTAGAAGGATAAAAAGTAACAGTGAGATTTTTTACATAAAAGCAATGGGGGTCAGCCCCTATGTTATTTTAAATTTTGAGGTTTTTTAAGACTGATTACAATTTAGTTTACATGTTGTTGTATAATTTGTTACACTGGAAAAGTTGTGAAAGAATAGAATGGGGGATAGTTCATGGAAAAATCAAGTGTCGAAACATTATTCGGCTGGTTGGATGAAACAACGACAATCATTCAGCAGCACCTGAATGAACCGTATCTCGATAGCCTAACAGTTGCGATGGAATACTTATTTTATGAAGGTGCACCTGAAGACATGGACGATATTTTAAATCGAAAATTACATAGCGCTTTAGCAAACATAGATTTTCATTCTTTTGAAGTTGAAGATATCCGTAAGGCAGTTCAACTCGTAATCTTAAAAGGAATGAAAGACGCAACGCAAGAGCAACATGTGATGACACCAGAGTCAGTCGGGTTAATTGTAGGGTATCTTGCCGGCAAGCTCATAAAAGATAAAGAAGAGCTGCGTATTTTTGATCCGGCTAGTGGAACGGCTAATTTACTGACAACTGTTCTTGGTCAGCTCAAGCAAAATGTAAAAGCTTATGCTAGTGAAGTTGATCCAACCTTAATTCAGTTATCTGTTATTAATGCGAACCTACAGAAAAAGGAAATTGAGTTTTTTCATCAGGACAGCTTAAGACCATTCCTGATTGATCCAGTCGACTTAATTGTTGCCGATTTGCCAATTGGATACTATCCAGACGATATCGTAGCGAATGAGTACCAGTTAAAAGCAGATACTGGTCATTCTTACGCACATCACTTGTTTATCGAGCAAAGTTTGCGTTATACAAAAGAGGCGGGTTATCTGATTCTAGTCATCCCTGAATTTCTTTTTGACAGTGACCAATCAGATAAGCTGCATGCATATCTTCAAGAACATGCTCATATAATTGGGGTTATTCGCTTACCTGAATCAGCATTTAAATCAGAAAAGAATGCAAAGAGCATTCTCTTGTTGCAGAGAAAATCCGCAACAACAAGTGCGCCAAAACAGCCGCTACTTGTACAAATGCCATCTTTTAAGAATGCAAATGCGACAGCAGACATCCTAGGCCAAATGAACAGATGGTTTGAAAATTACCAAGCATAAATGGACTGTAAAAGCCCCAACCTCTAAGTGTGGGGAGAGGGATCCCGTCAAATGATTTCACTTTATCAACATTAATTTTAGGAGTTGACAGCAATGAGTAATGTATTAGCAATTAATGCAGGTAGTTCTTCATTAAAATTTCAATTGATAAAAATGCCAGAAGAAGTGGTTACGGCGATCGGATTAGTTGAACGAATTGGAATGAGTGATTCAATTTTTACAATTGAAGTAGATGGAAATAAGAATAAAACAGTAATCGATATTCCAGATCATGGTGTTGCTGTTAAGATGCTATTGGATTCTCTGATTTCTACTGGTGTGATTCAATCATTTGATGAGATTAATGCTGTTGGACATCGAGTTGTACATGGTGGGGAATTTTTCAGTGATTCTGTATTGATTACAGATGAAGTTATTGCAAAAATTGAAGAAACATCTGAGCTTGCACCATTGCATAATCCTGCGAATTTAACAGGAATTCATGCATTTAAAGAAATTTTACCGAACATACCAATGGTTGCTGTATTTGATACGGCTTTTCATCAAACAATGCCGAAATCTTCTTATTTATATAGTTTGCCACGTGAATATTATGAGGATTTTGGTATTCGCAAATATGGTTTCCATGGCACCTCACATAAGTATGTTTCGGAACGTGCAGCTGAATTAATGGATGTTCCACTTGATAATTTACGTTTGATTTCCTGCCATATTGGAAATGGAGCAAGTATTACAGCGATCAAAGATGGTAAGTCATTGGATACCTCCATGGGCTTCACTCCACTTGCTGGTGTAACAATGGGTACCCGCTCTGGTAACATTGACCCTGCGCTTATTCCGTATATTATGGACAAGACTGGTAAGACGGCCGATGAAGTTATTAATGTGTTAAACAAAAAAAGCGGAATGCTTGCATTGTCTGGATTCTCCAGTGACTTACGCGATATCGAAGAAAAGTCAGATACGGATCCACGTGCAGAGCTAGCATTGAAGGTTTTCGCAGACCGTATTCATAAATATATCGGTTCTTATGCTGCAAAAATGAACGGGGTAGACGCAATTATCTTTACTGCCGGTGTAGGAGAAAATAGTACAACCATTCGTGAGCAAATCCTAACTGGATTAGAGTTCATGGGAATCTATTGGGATCCTAAACTCAACGATGTTCGTGGGAAAGAGCAATTTATCAATTACCCACATTCACCAGTAAAGGTTATTATTATTCCAACCAATGAAGAAATAATGATTGCGAGAGATACCGTACGTTTAAGCAAATAAACCATTGAGGGCTTTGTCAAACTATTTATGACAGGTCCTTTTTACTCTCGATGAAATTGAGTATAAATCTGTCGGAACTTGAACACAATTACTATGAAAATAAATAAACATAGATATGGAAAAATAAAGCGCCTTGGGTTACCCCAAAGCGCTTTGTTTACGTCCAATCCAACAACTAGCGAGACTCTTCCCTTCCCCGCGCGTTATTATCTTACTACTAAAACATCACAGGATGCATATCTCGTAATGCTTTCAGATACACTTCCAATTAGAAAGCGCTCAACTGCATTCATACCAGTCGCACCACAAATAATTAAATCAGCATTAAAATTTTCAGCGATATCTTTCGCAATTTTTACTTTAGGAGAACCGTATTCCACACACCTAATTAAGTCAGTTAGTCCAGCAGCATTTGCATTCGCAACATATGCGTCGAGTAATTCCTTTGCATATTCCTCTGCTCGCTCTGATAATGTACGATCATATGCCTCTGCTGTTGCAAAACTACGGGAATCAACTACATGTGCAAGGATAAGACGAGCATTGTTACGTTTTGCGATATCTAATGATTTCTGAAACGCCTTTTCAGCAGCTTCTGATCCATCAACGGCAACAATTATATTATTATATTCCATAATTTATCTCTCCCTTCTATACTTAGTATATACCCAGATTTAGCTGAATGTAAGCGTGGTAATAGTAATTTGGTAATAAAAGTTATGCGGTTGTTACAGATTTTAGAACATACTATACCTATGGAGGTGAAATGCGATGTCGAAAAAGGCAGGGAAACATGAAAAGCTTTTTGAAGATAACGAAGGAGTTGCCGCTGTTCAGAACCAATTAAATGAAAGTTATCAAAGTGGTGTTATTGAAGACCAACTGCATAATAATAAAGGGATCTACACATTTAATAATCAAAAGAAGTAATAAAGGCTAACAACTGAAGATGTTTAAAAAGTCTGGTTCATCATCGTTCTTTTTGAACTCGCACTGATAGGGGAGAACGGTGAATTATCGATTCTCCCTATTAATCGGTGCTTTTTATACATGCATTTGATACAATTAGATTAGTGATTTGTTTGGATAATTTTGACTACATATAAAAGCATAAGGGGGGGTAATCATGAAAATTGGAATACCAAAAGAATTGATGAACAATGAAAATAGGGTAGCTATGGCGCCATCCGGAGTTCTCACTTTAAAAAATGCTGGACATGAAGTCTATGTTGAAACGTCAGCTGGGATGGGGTCAGGCTTTACAGACGAAGAGTATGTTGCAGCTGGTGCAGTCATTGTGAACACTGCCAAGGAAGCTTGGTCTCAAGAAATGGTGATGAAAGTAAAGGAACCGCTCCAAGAGGAATTTGAATATTTCATTGAAGGACAAATTTTATTTACCTACCTTCATTTAGCAAATGAGCCTGAGGTAACGAAAGCGTTAATTGCTAAAAAAGTTGTGGGGGTTGCTTATGAAACGGTTCAGCTGCCGAACCGAACACTGCCACTATTAACTCCAATGAGTGAGGTGGCTGGAAGAATGGCAACGCAAATTGGTGCACAGTTCTTGGAAAAGTCTAAAGGTGGCAAAGGAATCATTTTATCCGGAATCCCTGGTGTTAGTCGCGGTAAGGTTACCATAATTGGTGGGGGCGTTGTTGGAACAAACGCGGCGAAAATTGCGATTGGATTGGGTGCTGAGGTTACAATTATTGATTTGAACCCAGATCGTTTACGGCAGCTTGATGATATCTTCGGTTCCTCAATCAATACGTTGATTTCAAATTCATTGAATGTACAAGAAGCTGTGAAAAAGTCAGATCTTGTAATAGGTTCGGTTTTAATTCCAGGCGCAAGAGCACCGAAGCTTGTAACAGAAGAAACCGTAAGTGAGATGGAAGCCGGCTCTGTTATTGTCGACGTTGCGATTGATCAAGGTGGTAATTTTGAAACAAGTGATCGAATTACTACACATGATAATCCAACATTTACAAAGCATGGTGTACTACACTATACCGTTGCCAATATGCCAGGAGCTGTACCGCGAACATCGACGATTGGGTTAACGAATGTTACCGTACCATATGCATTGCAATTAGCAAATAAAGGGGTTAAGCGTGCAAGTCTAGAAAATGAAGCACTTTTAAAAGGGATTAATACTATAGATGGTTTTGTAGCGTATGAAGCAGTTGCAGAAGCACATAACTTAGCATACGAAGATGCTCGTGTATTGCTGCAAAAAAAATAAGAGCAATAGGCTCTTAAGTCAAGCGGCCGAACGCAGAGTTGATGGTGTCTCACCTCGTGGCACCATCATCCTGTATTCGCCATTTATGCTCCAAACGCAGAACATGGAACCGCACTTCTTCTCAATAGCGCCAAATCCAGAACTATGACACCATTCCACTTCAAAACAGCGCCAAAAACAAAATGATGAAGCTATTCTACAGCCCAATAGCTTCAACTGTCCCGACTACGTTTTACTTATTCAATAATTTGCAGCTCTTTTGGATAAGCGGTTAAGATATCCGGTCCTTTTTCTGTCATGAAAATCATATCTTCAATTCGTACACCACCAGAATTGGGAACGTAAATTCCTGGTTCAATTGTGTAGCACATACCAGATTTTAAGGATAGCTCATTATTGCTGTGCATGGATGGATATTCATGTGTTTCAATTCCTAGACCATGGCCAATTCGATGTGTAAAGTAATCACCGTAGCCAGCCTTCGTAATTGTCTCCCGTGCAGCTTGATCGATTTTTCCGACTGACGTATTCAATTTAGAAGCAGCAATGGCATCCAGTTCTGCAGCAAGCACGGTTTCATATATTTTTCGTTGCTCATCGCGAACGGATTTATAGGCTACCGTTCTTGTAATATCGGAGCAATAACCTTCAAAAATAACACCGAGATCAAATAGTACAAGGTCTCCTGGTGCAACCTTCGCGGATGCAGGTGTACCATGTGGAGAGGCCGTTTTTGCTCCAGTAAGTGCCATCGTTGTAAACGACATTTCTCGCACACCTTGTTTTTTGAGCTCATACTCTATTTTAGCAACAAGTTCAAGCTCAGTTATGCCTTCAGTAATTGCCTTTACACCAGTTTCAATCCCGAAGTCAGCAAGAGCCGCCGCTTGTTTTAATAAGGTATATTCCTTTTTATTTTTGATCACACGTAAGTTAGCCATGATTTCTTTTGCATCTACAATTGTGGTGTTCGGTAAAATTTGGCTTATTGCCTGTGACCGTTCCAATGTGATGTGATCATGCTCGATTGCCATTGATTTTGGAATCTTATTGTTTTTATTTAAGTAATCGGAAAATAGTTTCCATGGATCTTCGTGGTCGTAATAGCTGATCACAACACTAGACCAGCCAGCAGCTTTAGCGTCTTCCTCCTCCATCTTAGGCACGATCAGCACAGGATCAAGCTCCGCATTAACATATACACCAATCAAACGCTCATGTGGATCGGTATAATAATTGCTTAGATAATAGAAATTTGCTTTTGAAGTTATCAGGGCACTATCGATTCCTTCACTTTTTAACTCTGCTAATAAATTACTTAATCGTTCATTCATTTTTGTTTCACCTCGAAAAATAGACTACTCTTAGTATAGCAATGTGTTCATCTGTGTTCAAATAAAGGAAGATTATAAATTAATTCCATATGATACTGAAACTTTTCATCGTTTTACTCGTATTACAAAGGGAAGAGAAGTGACAAGGCGTTGGTAGTAAGAGAGTCAATGTACAAATGCACCCTATTATGAACCTAGTGAATGCAAACTTCTCGAAAAAAATGATAAGATTGTTATAACAAGTATAAATTTAAAAGGAGGAAGACTCATGTTTAAATTTTTTAATCGAATCAAGACAGTCGTAAGCTCAGAATTAAATGCTATGCTTGATAAGGCTGAGGATCCAGTGAAAATGCTTGATCAATTTATGCGTGAAATGGCAGCAGATATTCAAGAAGTGGAAGCTGCGGTTGCCAAACAAATAGCAAGCGAAAAAATGCTAAAACGTAAAGCGAATGACGCTGAAGCAATGATTGAAAAACGCACGCAACAAGCAGAACAAGCAATTGAAGCAGATAATGATGACTTAGCCCGTCGTGCTTTGGAGGATAAAAAAGGCCATGAAGCAACATTCAAAACATTAAATGAGTCATGGGAACGTACAAGTAAAGATGTTGATGCATTAAAAGAAAAATTAACCGAAATGAAAAAAGAATATCAAGAAATGAAATTGAAAAAGGATACATTAAAAGCACGTGCAGAATCAGCGAAAACCAGAACAAAAATGAATCGTACCATGTCCTCAATTGGAAACGATGAATCAAAGCGTGGGTTTGAGAGAATGGAAGAGAAAGTAATGCAGTATGAGGCAGAAGCTGAAACATCAGAGGATTTAGCTCAATCTGCCCGTACGTTAGATGATGAATTCAAGGAGTTAGCAAACAATGACGTGGACGACGAGCTTGCAGCCTTGAAAGCAAAATTAGGGAAATAATATATAGTAGGGGAGCAGATTATTCTGCTCTTTTCTAATCGCTTAGGAAACTATAAAATTTGAATGCTGTGGATAACTTAGTTACCGGAACAGCCACGTCCAGCTCCAGCGCCCAACGACTAGCGAGACTTCCCTCACCTCCGTACGATAAGTCAACATCGGCTTCCTACGGTCGCCGTGTTTCCTTTATCTCCTACGGCTCAGTCCAGTCCGTACGTCGCTAAACGGGCGCTTGCGCTTTTGTTCTGGTGTAAGAAATGTATCAAAAGGGTAAAGGAAAAAGAGATACTCTTGTCGAATAATTAGAGTAAATGAATAAAAAAGGAGAGATATTTGTGAAGGTATCGTATCATGGACATTCTGTAGTACAAGTGGTTACAGATAGTCATACCATCTTAATTGATCCATTTATTTCAGGGAATGAAGCATGTGACCTTGATGCGAACACGGCAAAAGCTGATGTGATTTTGCTGACACACGGTCATAATGACCATGTGGGTGATACGTTTGAAATTGCTAAAAGAAATGACGCATTGGTCGTTGCTCCAAACGAGCTTGCTGTTTATCTAGGTACGAAAGGGTTGGTTACACACCCAATGCATATCGGGGGAGCGCGTGAATTTGACTTCGGCAAGGTAAAATTCACACAAGCTTTCCATGGCTCATCTTATACGGAAGAGGATGGAACCGTCATTTACGGTGGAATGCCAGCTGGAATATTGCTGACTATTGATGGGAAAACAATTTATCATGTTGGGGATACTGCGTTATTTACGGATCTAAAAATGTATGGCGAAATGCATTCCATTGATCTTGCATTTATACCAATTGGGGATAATTTCACAATGGGACCAGAAGACGCACTTGTTGCAGCGGACTGGATTAATGCCAAGATTTCCGTTCCAGTTCATTACAATACTTTCCCAGTTATTGATCAAGATGCGAAAGCGTGGGCTGAACAAGTGAAAACTGGTGAAGGACGCGCACTTAATATTGGTGATGTAATCGAATTATAAAAATATGAGTTTCATCGAGGAATACATGTGTTTATATGATTTCGGTTTATTTGGAGTACTAATAAGACCAAATAAACCGAGATCAATACCTCATAAAATGTTTGACAATAGCAAGTGCTGCGATTGAAGCATAAACAAACCGCAGTTCACTTCGAATTGACTACCAAATAATCATTCAAAGCATGTTGTAACGTTCCTTTTATTTCAATGTCCTTCTCGATGCCCCATCCTAACTGGATCATCTTATTGGCAAGTTGTGGACTTAAGCCTGTGAGAATTGATTTAGTGCCCATCAACGTTACCCCGTTTAATACCTTTTGAAAATTAGAAATCGTATATTCATCCATCTCAGGTATTCCAGAGAGATCCATAATTAATACTGATGCCCGTAGTCTTGATATTTCATTTAATATCTTTTCTTTAATAATATCCATGCGATAGGAATCAAAGCTACCAATCATCGGCAATATTGCTATCGAAGCACTAACTGGTATAATCGGAACGGATAGATGCTCAACTAAATTTCGCTGTGTCATAATTAATTCATCTTTATATTTAGAATAGCTAATAAAAAAATTATTTAAGAATTCATCAATTCCATCATTAATATTCTGTTCGAGTTCGTAAAAATCGGTAAGAGATTTAGAATTGCTGTTTAAAGGATTATTTTCACGGAGCAAATGCCATAAAGTACGTCTAAGTGCATGAATCCATTCTAATTTAAGTGCCAGGGTTAATGAATGTTTAGCCCAAGATATTCCTTCCACTTCGGCAAAATCGATGAGCTCCTCTCTTTTGTTTCCCGCAACGAAGAGGGCAATCTTTTCTGCATTTTTTAATAAATCGATATTTCCTTCTTCTAAAATAGAATTAATTTTCGTAGCTACATTACTTGCCTCTGATAATAGTAAAGACTGGAATTCTTCTCTATTATTTAAAATATATTTATCAATTTTACTAGTTGTTGTCACATTCATTACCTCCTGTTTCAGAGCGCTTTTTTATTCGATATTACTTGAAATCTCCTTCTCATACTCTAATTATATCATATTATACTAAGTGATTAATGGACTCATAAATCTGCAAAAAAGAGTTGTGATGCGTTTTATAATACAATTATACTAGTTCTATATTACTGATAATAGGGAGTTATATTCATGGAAATTCTATTGATTATTTTTTTCTTCATTCTAGGCACTACGCTAGGATCTTTTTATAATGTTGTTGGACTCCGATTACCGAATAAAGAATCTTTTTATAAAAAGGGTGATCGCTCGTATTGTCCTAATTGCAAGAAACAGTTAGCTTGGTGGGAGCTCATTCCCGTTCTTTCTTATATGGTGCAAGGTGGAAAATGCCGAGGCTGTAAACACAATATCTCCTTTATTTATCCGACCGGTGAGCTGCTAACTGGATTATTGTTTGCGCTAAGTTATATTAGATTTGGCTTAGAAGTGGAGTTATTTATGGGAGTTTCCTTTGTATCTATGCTTATGATTATTTTCATCTCTGACATAAGCTACATGCTTATCCCAAATAAGATATTACTGTTTTTCTTACCATTCTTTATTATCGTACGCATTATTCAGCCGTTAGATCCTTGGTGGTCTTCCGTTACAGGTGCCGTTACTGGATTCGGATTGATTTTTATTATTATTCTCCTATCAAGAGGTGGGATGGGAGCAGGAGATATGAAACTTTTTGGTGTTTTAGGACTTGTGTTAGGCTTTGAAAAAGTAATATTAGCTTTCTTCCTCGCTTGTTTGATTGGAGCGTTTGTAGGAATTGTCCTCATGGTGTTGAAAATTGTCAAACGTAAACAGCCAATCCCATTTGGTCCATTTATTGTCATTGCAGCATTAATTTCTTATTTCTTTGGAGATGCGATGGTTGCTTGGTATGTTAGCTTATTAATTTAATTAACGAAAAATCAACAAATCTTTCTATGGAATATATTGTCATGGTAATGCTTAGGAAGACATCTACCTTCTTTCTAAAATGCTTAACTTAAAGCATACTTCTAGTTGAAATTGCAGTACCGCATGGTAAATTACTAAATCATTAAATAGAGATTGTTTTGCGGTTAGTCTTGTAGAAGAAGTAATTGATGCTATTTATATTATTACCGGGCGAACATCCAATTAACAATGGGAATTCCCTGTTTTATTAACAATTACACTCTTTCACATGATTCGAGGAAATGATAAAATAGCAAATAGTATGAATTACGAAAAGTAAGGGGTGAAACCTCTGTTTACTTTTATATTGATATTCCTGTCTTATTTATTCGGTTGTGTGAATGGAGCATACTATGTGGGGAAGCTAGCTGTTAATCAGGATATTAGAAAACTTGGTAGCACAAATGCCGGAGCTAGAAATGCAGGAAGGGTATTGGGGCGGAGTGCTTTTATTTATACGGTAATTATAGATGCTTTAAAAACAATTATCCCATTACTCATAGCCGGTTATGTGTTTACTGTCAGCAGTTTCTTATTGGGATGTGCAGCTTTAGCTGTTTTAGTTGGACATATCTGGCCAGTGCAGCTACAATTTCGTGGTGGTAAAGGCGTCGTTGTCTATTTGGCGGCAGCTCTCGTGCTTACACCTTTGACACTGATTGCAACCGGAGTGATCTTATTAATAGGCTTGTGTCTAAAAAGAAGCTTTACATTAGCCGGTCTAGCTGCCCTTGCCATTATTCCAATCACATTGTTAATCATTTCAGAATATATACTGTTTGGAATATTTTTATTGATGCTGATCATCGTTTTACTTCTACACAGAAAAGGGGAACCAAGATGAGTCAATCAACACCTACTTTATATAAAATTGCAGAACTTGCTGATGAAATAGAGCAAATTCATCAACTGAATTATGAAACGTTTGTGGAGGAAATTCCACAGCACAATGCAAATAATCAAAAGAAATTAGTCGACCGTTTTAATGACGAGAATACATATATCATTGCAAAAAAGAATAATGAGGTCATCGGGATGATTGCTATCAGAGGAAACCGACCTTTTTCACTCGATCAAAAGCTTGATCATCTTGAAACCTATTTGCCTGAAAAAGCGATACCCTGTGAGATTAGACTGCTTTCAATAAAACCGGCTTATCGAGGTGGACGTACTTTTTATGGATTATGTGAAAAGCTTGTCTCCTATTGTCTGGAAAAAGGGTATAACATGGCTTTAATCTCCGGAACAACAAGGCAAACAAAGCTGTACAGGCATATCGGATTTGAGGCATTTGGACCACTTGTCGGTACAGAGAAAGCTCCCTATCAGCCCATGTATTTAACAAAAAAGAACTTTGAATTAGCATCCAGGCTTTTCGAAAGACTTATTCATAGAGAAGAGAAGAACTTCTATCATAATTTTCTTCCTGGCCCTGTAGAGATTTCTGAAAATGTGAAAAAAGCATGGGGTAAACCAGCAATTTCTCATCGTTCTGCTAGTTTTAAAAAGGTTATGAATGACGTGCAACAAGGCCTTTGTCAGCTCACTAATGCTAAGCACGTGGAAATAGCGGTGGGTACAGGAACACTAGCAAATGAAATGATTGCAGCACATTTGTCCAACACCCGCTCAAGGGGGCTGATATTGGCCAATGGTGAATTCGGGGAAAGGTTAATTGATCATGGAGTCAGATGGGGACTTTCTTTTGAACAAATAACAAAGAAATGGGGGACTGCTATTGAACTGGATGAAATTGAAAATGTATTAGAGCAAAGTCCCGATATTCAGTGGCTTTGGACAGTTCATTGTGATACGTCTACTGGATATGTATATCCCCTCAAAGACTTGCAGGAAATCTGTAAAAAAAATCGTGTGAAACTCTGTCTTGATGCATGCAGTACGGTCGGTGTTCTACCGGTTGACTTCGGTGGGGTGTATATGGCAAGTACTGTTAGCGGAAAGGGACTGGGATCTTATCCCGGACTTGCTATTCTTTTTCACCAGGAGGAAATCTTTCCGAATAAACAGATCCCGGCTATTTTGGATATTGGCACTTATCAGGCTTCAGCAAGTGTACCTTTCACGCATTCATCCAATGGACTGGCTGCGTTACAGGCAGCATTACGTAATCTCGAGCCAGTAAGCGAGGAATTGGCTATGGAGATTTGCCGTGTTTTCAAAGCTTCAGGTATGACAGTACTTCGAGGGAGGGAATATTCACCTGGAATTATAACAGTAAGCTTGCCAGAGAATATGGCATCAAAGGATTTTGGCGATCAGTTAAAAACACTTGGTGTACACGTAAGCTATGAAAGCAGTTATCTAGTAAAAAGAAATTGGTTCCAGATAGCTTTAATGGGAAAACAAGAACCCGCAAAAGTTTGGAAAGCTATTGAAATTATTAAGCAGCAATTTGATTATTTTTTAAAAGAAAAAGGGCAACCGCAATGCGCAAAATAAAAATATTATTATCTAATCATATAATAGCATCAGCAATTATTTTTTTATGGCTAAAAACTGTCCTTGTCATGGTGTTTGGATTTAGTCTGTCGTTCATATCCTGGCTGGATATCATCCTTTTGTTCGTCAGTCCTATAGGAACGCTCATGCTGTTCATCGGATTCAGTTTTCTATTCAGCAAAAAGGTTCACCCGTTAGGTTTAATGGTTATTTATATTCTGATCACAGGACTTTTGTATGCAAATTTACTTTATTATCGTTTTTACATTGATTTTGTAACGGTTTCTGTTTTGTTGCAATTAAATAATGTTGGCGGACTTGGGGCAAGTACGTTGGAACTGTTTTCTCCGTTCGATATTTTATTGTTTATTGACATTTTTGTGGTTGCGTTTGTATTATTTTCGAAAAGAAAAAAACAAATTAACATGCCAAACAAAAGAAAATACGGACTTGCCAGCATTGGAATAATAGTTCTTACCGTTATTATTGGCATGATGCAAAATCAATATTTATTCAAAACGGCGTATGATAGGGAAGGTCTTGTTCAATCGCTTGGATTGTATAATTATCAGGTAGTCAATATGATCTTTGGAGCAATGGCACCGATTGAAAAGGCTTTTTCAGATGAAGTTGATGCGAATACGGTGAGCAGTTATCTCAAGAAGGAGGAAAGAAAGCAAACTGAATTATTTGGAATTGCAGAAGGAAAAAATGTAATCATGATCAGTATGGAATCCACACAGAATTTTGTTGTAAATGAAAAAGTAAATGGGGAAGAAATTACACCATTTTTGAACGATCTTATTCAGGATAGCTTTTATTTTTCCAATATTTATGACCAGACAGCACAAGGGAAGACATCTGATGCAGAGTTTATGATCGATACTGGATTATATCCGCTTCCAAGTGGGTCTGTTTTTGTGCGCCGCCCTAAAAATGAATTTGAATCACTGCCTAATATTCTGCAGGAGTATTCCGGTTATAAAGCATATACCTTTCATGGAAATGATGCCAGCTTTTGGAATCGCAAACAAATGTATGATAATTTTGGCTATGAGCATTTTTTTGCCAAAGAAAACTATGACGTAACTGAGGAAAACTCGATAAATTATGGGATTAAGGATATTGCTTTTTTTGAACAATCGATGGAAGACCTCATCTCATTGCCTGAGCCGTATTTGGCAAAATTCATTACATTAACAAATCATTTCCCTTTTCTGTTAGAAGAGGAGGATCAGTTGATTGAGCTAGCTGAAACAGGAGTTGATGTTGTAAATCGGTATGTTGCTACAGTCAGATACCAGGACATGGCATTGGAACGTTTTTTTGAAATGGTTAAAGAAGAAGGATTGTATGAAAATGCAATTTTTGTGATTTTTGGCGATCATTATGGTATTTCGAAAAAATATGAAGCTGGTGTCCATGAATTGCTTGGGCAGGATAATACACCGCTTAATCATTTGGAACTGCAGCAGATACCAGTTGTCATTCATGTACCGGGACAACAGGGGGAAACAATTGAGGCAAATGGCGGTGAAATTGATATTCGGGCAACACTCCTTCATCTGCTAGGTGTTCCTACTGAAAACCGGTTATCCTTCAGCCGGGATTTATTCACAAGAGCTGCAGACATGCCAGTTGTTTTCAGGAATGGGGATATGATCGCAGAAAGTTATGCATTTACAAATAATGTTTGTTATGAGAGAGATTCTAAAAAGAAGGTAAGCAATAAAAACTGCTCTTCCTATCTGAAAACAGCACGTGAAGAACTGGAGCAATCGGATAATATCATATTTGGAGATTTATTTCGGTTCATTCCACATGCAGGGGAGGAAAGTTAGAAATATCAACACAATTCATTTTCACTGTATAAGTATTATTAATTACGTTTGAAAATATAATAGAATTGAAGTAACTCCATGTTTTGTACTGACTCACTATAAAGTATTTGGTGGAGCTGTTGACATCATAGCAAATTTTGCTGGAAATTTGGGAGCAAATATCATGGCGACACGAGACCATTATTATCTGGAAATGAATTTGCCCCATAATTTATCAAGCTGTTTCATAGGAAAAACCAGAATAAATAATAACATAATTCACTAGTCTATCTTAAGTTCTTAATCCATCCTTCCTCACATAAACTAATACAAAACCAAAAGGAGGATATCCCATGCGACACTACGCTATACTAAGACTACTATTAGCAGCTTTTTTCCTATACATTGCTTGGCCAGTAATTCCATCAGCTTCTACGAATACAGAGCTAATTTTCTGGGGAGGTTGGTTGCTATTTCTAGTGTTAGTAATTGGAGCAAATTTAGCAACGCTTTTACAAATGACAAGCCCTCCAGTTATGGAACAGGAACAATATAACGAGCTGAGACGGGATAATTATTGAGTTTCTGCACTTTCAACTGTATAATAAATAATAATAAGTGATATAGTACAGTTGAAAGCTGGTGAAATAAAATGACAACTAAACATGAGCAGATTATTCAACATATTATTTCGTTGTCGGTTGGCAGTAAAATTTCGGTGCGGCAAATAGCGAAAGATTTGAATGTAAGTGATGGAACGGCATATCGTGCGATTAAAGAAGCGGAGAATCAAGGGATTGTCAGTACAATTGAGCGTGTAGGTACGATTCGAATTGAACGTAAGAAGAAAGAGAACTTTGATCGCCTTACGTTTGCTGAGGTCGTTAATATCATTGATGGACAAGTATTGGGTGGCCACGACGGATTATATAAAACATTGAGTAAATTTGTAATCGGTGCCATGCAGTTAGAAGCTATGATGCGCTATACTCAAGCGGATTCCTTATTGATTGTCGGAAACCGAATTAAGGCTCATGAACTGGCATTGAATGCTGGTGCGGCTGTACTAATAACAGGTGGATTTGATACAGAAGATTATATTAAGAAACTAGCAGATGATAAAGAAATGCCAATCATTTCAACGAGCTATGATACGTTTACCGTTGCTGCTATGATTAACCGAGCGATCTATGACCAATTGATAAAGAAAGAAATTATTTTTGTTGGTGATATTGCTACACCTTTTGAAGAATCCCATTATTTACGTTCAAAGGATACGATTGAAGCGTGGTACAAGCTGAATAGTTTATCCTCACATACACGTTTTCCAGTTGTAGATGATAAACTGCAAGTTATTGGGATGGTCTCTTCAAAGGATATTGTTGGGAAGGACAGAAGCATTGTAATTGATCGCGTGATGAGTAAGAAACCACAAGTAGTTCTAAGCAAGACTTCGCTCGCCTCTGTAGCACATACGATGGTTTGGGAAGGCATTGAGCTTATTCCTGTTGTGGATCAGTCCTATCAGTTGCAGGGTGTTGTATCACGACAGGATGTATTAAAAGCCATGCAGCAAATTCAACGACAGCCACAGGTTGGTGAAACCATAGATGATATAGTTTCCAGAAATTTAGAAACAAGTGAAGATGATGAGAATGTTTTCGAATCGATGGTTATTCCGCAAATGACGAATCAATTAGGGACGCTATCAAATGGCGTGTTCACAACATTGATTACAGAGGCAAGCAGTCGTTTGCTGAAAAAAGTGAAAAAAGCAGATGTTACCATTGAAAATATAACCGTCTATTTCAGCAAGCCCGTTCAAATCGACAGTAAACTAATTATTAAACCGCAACTACTTGATGTTGGACGACTTTATGCAAAAATGGATGTAGAAGTATTTAATGAGCGTAATTTAGTAGGAAAAGGATTAATTATGGCTCAGCTAATTAATCGTTAATAAAAAAAGAAATCGGCCGAAACAGCCGATTTCTTTCATTCTTGCACGATTCAGTTATTCACTCGGGTTTAGGCGACGCCATTCACTGCGATAATGTTTTGCCTCCATAAGACCTCTGTAAAATTGAAGCCCTCCGAGAATAAGGAAAACAATCCCTATAAATAAAGACAGCTGTGTTTTATAGAAAATATATTGGTTAATTCCAAACACGAAAACAAATGTACCAAGACATATACGTGCTTTTGCGTTAAAATAGCGTTGAATAAGTTCATCTTTGCTTTTAAGAATGGCAACTTTATAATAGATAAAGAGAACAGCTGCGACAACAATGATGGCAGGGAAAATAAACATGGAATCTCTCCTAAATTAATTTAAAGTTTATGTAAGTAAAATTCTCATATAATTGTAACTTGTTTTTATAAATAAATCTAGAGAAACCAAACAAGATTAAAGGAGTAGGAGCAAAAATATGAAATGGACACAGATTATTGAAGCGATTAAGGAAAACGATACGATTATTATTCATCGGCACGTTAGACCGGATCCAGATGCACTTGGGTCGCAGGTTGGTTTAAAGGAAATCATCAAGCACTCCTTTCCGAACAAGCACGTTTATGCGGTAGGGGAAGATGAGCCTACATTAACGTTCTTGGCTAAGATGGACAATGTCTCCGATGATGTATATGAAAACGCGCTTGTCATCGTATGTGATACGGCTAATAGGCCGCGAATTGATGACCAGCGGTATACGTTTGGAAAGCAGCTTCTTAAAATAGATCATCATCCCAATGTAGATGAATATGGTGACGCGAGTGTTGTTGATACAGCTGCAAGTTCTGTGAGCGAGATGATTTTTGAGTTGTATGATCAGGGGAAGGAAGAAGGATTTAGCTTAAATGATGCTGCTGCACGTTTATTATATGCTGGAATTGTTGGCGATACGGGAAGGTTTATGTTTCCAAGTACAACGAAAAAGACATTTCAGTTTGCAGCTGAATTGGTAACCTATGACTTTGACAGACCAGCATTATATGCTGAATTGTATAGTGTGGAAGATAACATTTCTCGTTTGCAGGGGTACATTTTGCAAGAGTTTGAGCTTTTACCATCAGGGCTTTGTACAATCAGGCTAACAAAGGAAATATTAGAGAAGTTCCGTGTTTCTCCTGATGAATCTGGGCAGCTTGTAAATATATTAAGTAACATGAAAGGTATAAAAGCATGGGTGTTTTTCATTGAGGAGGAAGATCAGATTCGTGTCAGATTACGTTCGAAAGGTCCAGTAATTAACGAAATTGCCGCAAATTACAATGGCGGGGGACATCCATTGGCTTCAGGGGCAACGATCTATTCATGGGAAGAAGCAGATAACCTGACAAATGAACTGGAATCAGCTTGTCTTGCATTTATGCGATAAGCTAGAGATTATGCTGGAGACTGCCATCAAGACAGTCTCCAGCTTTAATTCGTTTTACTCGTTGTTAATGGGATAAACCAATAACCAGAGTCAGTTTCATCGCACTGGACAGGCATTTTCTCTTTTTCAATTGCTCGTTTCATTAAACGGACAAGTTCTTCTGATTCTGCGTATGCATTTTGCCCTTTTCTTAATTGATTCATTTTTTCATCACGTATTCTTCTTAGGTTGATAGGCAACACGGACATCGACTCCCTTCAATATATGGAGTGTAACTGCTTTCATTACTATTCTATGATTATCGACAAAGGAAATCCATACGATTGTTCGATGTGTCACGAAAAATACAAATTAATTTGACAATTGCGGGATTATCTCTATTTTTAAGTCCGTTGAAATCGTTAATTTCTTCACCTCAAAATAGTAGGTGAAATCATCAATGGTAAATCCTTTATTCTCTATTGTAGATTGAAGCAATTGATCGCTCTTATCTATAATCGAAATTTCTTGTCCAATTATATGGCTAATTTGTTCCTTAACCATCTCCTCCAGCTGATGTTCAATGAGTCGGTCCAGCTTCAGTCTCTCGCCATCAACAATCGTAACGGAAATAGAGTTAATGGTTAATGGCTCTTCGGATTTTTCACTTAAATCTTCCTTGTCTTGCAGCAATGCTGCATTCTGTTCTTTCAAGTCATTTACTTGCGATGACAGTTCGAGATTTTCCGCTAATAATTCCTCGTACATCGTGCCGTACATATAAATCAGGATGAAGTATGCAATAATACCCCCAATGAATGCACCTGCGAAAAAAAGTTGCCAGGAAGGCTTTTTATGATATGGTGGAATATGCATTACGGGCTCCCCTTTTGTAAAAACCAATCAATAATGATGATGCCAGTTTTTACACCACCCATAGCAGACAGAATAAGTAAAACTTGCTTAACGAAATCGATTGTAGATCCATCTGTTAATCCCTTTTCAAAGTTTGCAATCGCATCAAAGGTACCTCCAATTGCCGCAACAATAGCCCAAATTCGCAAGCGGTCAGCAATTCGTCCCATTGATGTAAGTGGGGCATCGCCCGTTGCGAAATCCCCGATACTGCCGATGAAAGATCCTCCAATAATTACACCGAGAGCAATAAAAAAGCACGAAATAAATGCAGCAAAAAACCGTTCTTCCATTATTTATGCACTCCTTTGAGGCATGGTCTATACATTTTATGATTGTCTCGGACGAGTTATGCTAAGAAAAGAATGCAAAAGCGTATGCATGTTCGAAAATGGTTGTTATAATAATAGTTAGAAAGAAAAGGCGGGATAGTATGTCATACACACATTTACAGGTTAAAAGCGGCTATAGTTTGATGAATAGTACAATAACGATTCCTAAATTGGTCGAGCGGGCACATAAATTAAATTTTAATGCGCTTGCATTAACGGATGAAGAAGTGCTGTATGGAATTATTCCATTCTATCGTGCATGTAAGAGCTATGGAATTAAGCCAATTATTGGAATGTCTGTACGACTACTGGACAATGAGGAAGAAGTTATTCCATGTATCTTATTAGCGAAAAATAATGCTGGTTATCACCAGTTAATCAAACTTAGTACAACTATTCAGCAGGATTCTATAAATGGCATCGACTTAGGGGCAATACAGCAGGCAGCTGGTCAATTGATTTGTATTGTACCAGTTCAACATGATAAAATAACGCAGCTTTTTCAACACCAAACACATGCAGGTATTGCCGGTTATTTCAAAAAGTGGCAAGCATTATTTGCCCAAGGTGACTTCTACCTTGGTTTGCAGGAGAGAGACGAGTCGATATTTACACTGGTAAAAGAATTTCATAAAGTATCCCGTATTCCGGTTACGGCGATTAATGATGTCATTTATCTTGATGAAAAGGATGCCATGGCTTTTGATTGTCTCCAAGCGATGAAAACGGGAAAACAGTGGGGAATGAAGATTGCGGATTCCACCATTAAAAATAGACATCTTCGTTCCGAAACGGAAATGGAAAGTTTATTTGGTTCCTTTTGGCCGGAGGTGCTTGCTGAAACAGAGGCAATCGCAGGGAAGTGTAATGTTACGATCGATTTTGAACAGCGTCTGCTGCCATCATTTCCTGTACCTGAAGAAATAAGTGCAGCTGATTATCTAGAGAAATTATGCTGGGCAAAAGTAAAAGAAAGGTACCAATCTTTAACCGATCCTATAAAAAAGCGACTTTCCTATGAGCTCCGTGTGATTCAATCCATGGAATTTAGCGATTATTTTCTGATTGTAGCGGACTTTATTGGATATGCAAAAGCAAATCAGATTGTTGTGGGACCTGGTAGGGGCTCATCAGCTGGTTCGATTGTTGCCTATATACTAGGTATTACAGACGTCGATCCAATGGAATACGGTCTATTATTTGAACGATTTTTAAACCCTGAAAGACAAACAATGCCAGATATTGATGTCGATTTTTCAGATGCGAGGCGTGATGAGGTTATCACGTATGTCCAAGAAAAATATGGCAGGGAACATGTTGCGCAAATCATTACATTCGGTACCTTTGCTGCCCGTTCATTAATTCGAGAATTAATAAAAACAATGGATGTGGACGGGCAGGATGCTAGCTTTATGCTAAGAGAAATTCCGCTGCAGTCAACAAAAAGAATCCCAGAGCTCGTAAAGGAATCGGAAGAATTGTATCGTTATGTCAAAACATCTCCTAAATTAAAGCTGTTATTTGCTGTAGCTGTGAAGCTTGAAGGACTGCCACGTCATATCTCGACCCATGCAGCAGGCGTGGTTATTAGTGAGAAACCGTTAAAGGAACATGTTCCACTAACAATAGGTGCAACCGATACACATCTTACCCAATTTCCAATGAATGATTTAGAAGCAATTGGCTTATTAAAAATGGATTTCCTTGGGCTTCGGAATTTAACCTTATTGGAGAAGGTTATTCAGTCGATAGCTTATACAGGTGCTAACCCGATTTCACTTGATGAAATTCCTGAAAACGATACCCGTACCTATGAATTATTACGAAATGGGCAAACAAATGGTGTGTTTCAGCTTGAATCCCAAGGAATGAAACAGGTACTAACTGAACTTTTGCCTAGCAGTTTTGAAGATATAGTAGCAGTCAACGCCTTGTATCGCCCAGGTCCAATGGATTTTATTCCGGTATATATAGCGCGAAAACATGGGAAGGAAGAAGTGACCTACCCACATCCTGATTTAAAGCCAATTCTTGCCCATACATTTGGTGTGCTTGTTTACCAAGAGCAAATCATGCAAATTGCTAATCGAATTGCAGGTTTTACATTTGGTGAGGCCGATATGCTGCGTCGTGCAGTAAGTAAAAAGAAGCAAGATGTTATGGATGCACAAAAAGAAGCATTTATTCAAGGTTGTCTAAACAATGGTTACGAGCGAAGTGTTGCTGAAGAGATATTTAGCTGGATTGTTAAATTTTCAAATTATGGATTCCCAAGAAGCCATGCGGTTGCCTATAGTAAGATTTCTTATCAGCTCGCCTTCTTGAAAGCACATTATCCAGCAAGCTTCTTTGCGGAATTATTAAGTGCTTCTCGAAGTCAATACGATAAACTGCATCTCTATATGCAAGAACTAAAAGCGCTTGGACTTGAACTATTACCACCTAATATTAATCGGAGCTTCGGGAAATACAGTGTGGAGAACAAAAAAGTTCGGATGGGACTTACCTCGATTAAGTCGGTAGGTAATCAAGCAATTGGCGAAATTATTCGCGCGCGAAAAGCAGGACCATTTAAAAATATATTCGATTTCTGCCTTCGTACCTCACCAAAGCTCGTTAATCGAAAAACACTCGAAAATCTTATTATTGCTGGGGCATTTGATGAAACGTATTCCAATCGCGCAAGTTTACTTGCTTCAATAGAACAAGCGATGGAGCAGGGAGAGCTTTTTAAAGAATTTTTTGGTGGGTCTAGTCTTTTTGAGGATCAAATCGAGCTAGATGCCAAATATGTTGAGATCGATGACTTTAGTCAAGTTAAGAAATTAGCAGATGAAAAAGAGCTGCTTGGCATGTATGTTTCGAGTCACCCGATAAAGGAATTTAGGAAGCAGCTGCGAGCTAATGGTCATGTCACACTTAGACAAGCAGCTAAAATGCTTGGAAAGCGAAATTTAGACGTAACGGTAATTATTCAAGCGATACGAGTTATTCGAACAAAACGAGGGGATAAAATGGCATTTCTGACGATTGATGATGAGCAGGCGGAAATGGAAGCCGTTATTTTTCCTGATGTATTCCGAGAGATAAGCTCCTGGCTGCAAGAAGAAATGCTCGTTTGTCTGGAAGGGAAAGTAGAATCTAGAAATAATAAGCTACAAATGGTAATCAATTCCGTCAAGCCATTTCATCAAGAAACATTACAGTCAGATTATAAACAGCGTCTATTTATTAAAGTGGTGAACATGACGAATCAACAAGCACTGCAACTTATCGAGAAGGTAGCGGAACGTTATCCTGGTGGCGCATCGATTATTCTTTATGATGAACAAAAAAAACAATCTTATCAGCTAGCAGAATCTTATTGCCTCTATCCCGACAAAAGTTGTTTAAATATGCTAAAACGGTATTTTGGGAATGAAAATGTTGTTTTGCAAAATCGAGAAGTGTGAAGTAGTTTGAGATTGTAAGTATTTATGGCATTGAAATGGATGCTAATTATAGGAAGCACTTAAAGCATCGTTTCAGTGCTTAGCTTGTTTAGGGTCTCACCGTAACGCATGATTATCACTTTACAGGTGAGATGCATCTGTTATAATAGAGGAGTTATTGGTGGTCTGACCACTATTGAATCAAACAAAAGCCAGCAAGCTTATTAAAGGCAATTATTCTACTTTATTTTAGCTGGTTATGTTTGTTTGGGATATTATACAACAAGACATACTGAGGATATAATACAATTTCTACATCAAAAAGGAGAGAGTAATCTAAAATGGCAAGCTTGAGAGATGAAGCGTTACATATGCATAGGGTAAAGCAAGGGAAATTGGAGATCCAATCAAAGGTTCCTGTTAATAATGCGGCAGATTTGAGTCTAGCGTATTCCCCTGGTGTAGCAGAGCCTTGTAAAGAAATTTATGAAAGTAACGATCGAGTCTACGATTACACAATGAAAGGGAATATGGTCGCCGTAGTAAGTGATGGCTCAGCCGTGTTAGGCCTTGGTAATATTGGACCTGAAGCTGCAATGCCAGTAATGGAAGGGAAAGCTGTGTTATTTAAAGGATTTGCAGGTGTAGATGCATTTCCGATTTGTCTCGCAACACATGATGTAGATCAAATTGTCCAAACTGTTAAATTGTTAGAACCAACATTTGGTGGAGTAAACTTAGAAGATATTGCAGCACCAAATTGCTTTATTATTGAAGAACGCTTAAAAGACGAAACAAATATCCCGATTTTCCATGATGACCAGCATGGAACAGCTATTGTTACAGTTGCAGGTTTAATCAATGCATTGAAGCTTGTTGAAAAGGATTTCTCTGAAATTAAAGTAGTAGCAAATGGTGCAGGTGCAGCTGGCATTGCAATAATTCGCTTATTAGAGAGCTTCGGTGTAAGGGATATGATTATGTGTGACTCAAAAGGAGCTATTTTTGAAGGTAGAACCTATGGTATGAATAGTGTGAAAGATAGAGTTGCTAAATTTACGAATATCAATAAAGTAGAGGGATCATTGGAGGAAGTTCTAGTGGGTGCTGATGTCTTTATTGGTGTATCTGTTGGCGGTGCGCTTACAAAGGAAATGGTTTCTACAATGAATAGAGATGCCATTATTTTTGCGATGGCTAATCCCGATCCAGAGATTCTGCCCGAGGATGCAAAAGCGGCCGGTGCACGCGTGGTTGGTACAGGAAGATCGGATTTTCCAAACCAGGTGAATAATGTGCTTGCGTTTCCTGGTATTTTCCGAGGTGCATTAGATGTGCGAGCAACAAGAATAAATGAACGAATGAAGGTTGCTGCTGCAAATGCAATAGCATCCCTAATTGAAGAAAATGAAATCACAGAGGATTACGTGATTCCGTCACCATTTGATGCGCGTGTTGCCCCATTAGTGGCAGCAGATGTTGCAAAGGCTGCAATGGACTCAGGTGTAGCTCGAATCAAGATAGATCCGAATGAAGTAGCTGAAAAAACGCGAAGTTTAACCGGAGTTAAGAAATAGACGGTTTTCTAGGAGTGGAGTGTTATTTTTGTCCTTTTCAATTAAACAAAAGGTATATCAGGAAGTAATCAAGGAATTACAACGATATATTGAGAGAAATAATCTAAATCCGGGGGACAAGCTTCCATCTGAACGAGAGCTTTCTGAAAGACTTAATGCTGGCAGGTCATCTGTTAGGGAGGCATTACGGGCGTTAGAGCTTATTGGTCTTGTAGAAACGAGACATGGCGAAGGCACCTACTTAAGGGAATATCGCTCCTTTCAAACTGTAGAGTTATTATCATCCTTTATTTTAAGGCAAGATAATATGAAAGATGATTTAACTTTTACGAAGAAAATTTTGGAAAAGGAAGCAGCAAAGTTAGCTTTTGCCCGAATCAGTGTATCTGATATACAGGAATTAAAAGCAATACTTGATGTAAATAGTAGTAATCCACTTACAAAACATCGTGCCTTTTTTAAATATTTATTTGAGAAAACGGAAAATCTATTGTTAATGAAAATATGGTCGCTAATGGATGAGTTTTCACATGCTGTTTGTGTATACCATTTTGAGGAATCTTTCTATAATACTTTACTTAAACACTACAGTGAAAGAGATTATGAATCCATTGATCCATTATTTTCGGGGCCAAGTGAAGGTGAACAGTTGAGAGGAATTTTTTCCCTCGACTGTTTTTGACACTCTTTTTAACTACTAGCCGTTATGATGAATAAAATGATTTAAATAGGTATGTATATGCGTGTTCAAAAAAATGATGAAATGGATCGAGGTCAGCTAAATTCGCAACGTCCAGTGGCTGCGATTGCTCTTCCCATCAAAGTGCTTTATTGCAACGCCGACACTAGCACGTCCTGTACGTCGAAGTTCAAGGCGGCGAAGCTCCCCGTACCTGGCTTGCACAGGATGTGCTGACTTCTGCGTTGTCCACAGGACTTGTACGTTCTTAGTAGAGGTGGCTCTATCGTCAACGAGCTTCTACAGGATATGGTGATTATGTTAGCCGAAAGTAAGTCGAAGATCTGCTGTTCTCAGATGTGTCATTTTTACCAGACTTTTTGGACAAACTCTACTATTATGTTGATGTAAGTTGTGAAGGGGGAATAACCTTGCTTAAAGATTTTTTTGGCAAGAGAAGAAAATATGCAACCATTCCAAGTGAACAATCAAAAATCGATGTTCCAGAGGGACTTATGCAAAAATGCCATGGTTGTAATAAAATATATTATCGAAAAGAAATGAAGAAGTCTTTAAATGTTTGTCCAAATTGCGGCTATCATCACCCAATGACTGCTTGGGAGCGGATTGATAGTTTATTTGATGAAGGAACTTTCAGGGAATGGGACAAGGGTCTAACTTCAGGAAACCCACTCGATTTTCCGGGTTATAAAGAGAAGATTGCAAAGGACCGTGAGAAAACGACGTTAAATGAAGGAGTAGTCACTGGTAAAGGAATGATAGTAAATCATCCTGTTGCCTTTGCTGTGATGGATTCTAGCTTCCGCATGGGAAGTTTGGGATCTGCGATGGGTGAGAAAATCGCACGTGCTATTGAAAATGCGAAAGAAGAATCGATTCCCTTTATTATTTTCACAGCTTCTGGTGGTGCTCGGATGCAAGAAGGCATGCTTAGTTTAATGCAAATGGCGAAAACGTCGATTGCAATTAAACGATTCAGCGATGCTGGCGGATTAATGATTTCTGTTATGACCCATCCGACAACTGGTGGGGTTTCTGCTAGTTTTGCTTCCATTGGAGATTATAATTTTGCTGAGCCAGGTGCGTTAATTGGCTTTGCTGGAAGAAGAATCATTGAACAGACCATCCGCGAAAAGCTGCCGGATGATTTCCAAACTGCAGAATTCCAATTAAAGCATGGTCAATTGGATAAAGTGATCCACCGTCATGAGATGAAAGAATTGCTTTCCAAGCTGGTTGCAATGCACAGAAGGGAAGTGGAATAAAAGTGAATCAAATACTCGAGTTTGAAAAGCCAATCGTGAATTTAAGAGAAAAAATAAACGAATTGAAAAATTTCACAGCGAATAGTGAAATTGATTTAACAGCGGAAATTGAAACGCTGGAAAAGCGGCTGGCTATTTTAGAGAATGATATTTATGGCAACCTGAAGCCATGGGATCGTGTGCAGATGGCTCGTCATCCGATGCGTCCCACAACAATGGACTACATTGATAAGTTGTTCACCGACTTTATAGAATTTCATGGCGATCGATTTTTTGGAGATGACGAGGCGATTGTAGCTGGTATTGCATATTATAATGAAATCCCAGTAACCGTAATTGGTCATCAGCGCGGAAAAGATACAAAAGAAAATATTCGCAGAAACTTTGGAATGCCACACCCAGAAGGGTATCGAAAAGCATTACGCCATATGAAGCAAGCAGAAAAGTTTAATCGTCCAATCGTTTGCTTTATTGATACGAAAGGTGCTTATCCAGGTAAAGCTGCTGAGGAACGTGGACAAAGTGAAGCAATTGCAAAAAACTTAATGGAAATGGCTGGTTTAACGGTACCAATCGTTTGTATCGTTATCGGTGAAGGTGGAAGTGGTGGTGCGCTGGGACTTGGTGTTGGTGATCGTATACTGATGCTTGAGAACTCAACATATTCCGTTATTTCACCTGAGGGGGCTGCTGCGCTTTTATGGAAGGATGCAGGCCTTGCTCAGCGTGCTGCGGAAACAATGAAAATAACATCTTATGACTTGAAAAAATTAGGTATTGTTGACCATGTTATTCCAGAGCCAAAAGGTGGCGCACATCGAAACCTAGAACAGCAGGCAGCGTATATCGATGAGGTATTAAAGCAATCCCTTACAAATCTCCAGACATTGACAGATGATGAATTAATCGAGAATAGATGGGAAAAATATAAACAAATGGGTGAATTTGAAGTGCTTTAACTTTTGCTCAAACGGAAGCTGAAAAGGAGCAAGTAATTCGATACATCCTTTTTGCGGACTTTTGAACATCCATTTCTTAACTGTATTAGTTGAGACTGATATTTTATAGTATCAGTCTCTTATTGTGGTTGTAAAAATATAAAATATCTTTAATAAACAAGATATTAATTGCTATTTGCGCTGTTTTTATTTATCTTTAAAGGGTATAGTACAGTTATAGAGCAAATTTCGTTTGACATGAGGTGAACTAAACATGAAGAAAATAGGTGTGTTGACAAGTGGCGGAGATGCCCCTGGGATGAACGCTGCAATCCGTGCGGTTGTCAGAAAAGCGATTTATCATAATTTAGAGGTGTATGGGATTAAAAATGGTTTTCAAGGTCTCATGGAAGGTAATATAGAACAGATGGATCTTGGTTCAGTGGGAGATATTATTCAACGCGGCGGTACGATTTTATTCTCGGCTCGAAGTGAAGAATTTAAAACAGAAGAAGGTCAAATGCGAGGAATTGAGCAATTAAAAAAGTTTGGAATTGAAGGTTTGATTGTTATCGGTGGCGATGGAAGCTTCCGCGGTGCCCAAAAGTTAACGGAAAAAGGGTTTCCATGTATTGGTGTGCCTGGAACGATTGATAACGATATTTCCGGTACAGACTTTACAATTGGATTTGATACATCACTAAATACGATAATTGAAGCAGTTGATAAAGTGCGTGATACCGCAACATCACATGAGCGTACGTATATCATTGAAGTAATGGGTAGAGATGCTGGTGACCTAGCACTTTGGGCCGGTCTTGCTGGAGGAGCAGAAAGCATTCTGATTCCAGAGAAGAAAGAAGACTTTGAAGAAATTGTCGACCGACTTAAACGCGGTCATGACCGTGGTAAGAAGCACAGTATTATTCTTCTGGCAGAAGGCGTTGGAAGCGGGTTTGATTTTGGAGAGCGAATTCAAGAAACAACACAGCTTGAAACCCGTGTTACCGTATTAGGTTATATTCAGCGCGGTGGGTCCCCAACGGCTACAGACCGTGTTCTAGCAAGTAGATTAGGTGCTAAAGCAGTTGAATTGCTAATGGACAACGAGGGTGGCAAGATGGTAGGAATTCAAAATAACAATTTGGTAAGTTACCCGTTTGATGAAATCTTTGCACAATCCCATACAATTAATGAAGAAATGTACAACCTTTCGAAAGAGTTATCGATCTAATTAGGAAGGCTAAAGTTAATCGCATTGTTTGGTTATTTAAACTATGTAAAACGTTCAGGGAGGAAGAAAATTAATGAGAAATACGAAAATCGTTTGTACGATTGGACCTGCTTCTGAGTCAATAGAAACTTTAGAAAGGTTAATCGATGCAGGAATGAATGTAGCTAGACTTAATTTTTCTCATGGTGATTTCCAAGAGCATGGCGCTCGAATTAAAAACATAAGAGAAGCTGCCGAAAATAAAAATAAAACTGTCGCAATTTTATTGGATACAAAAGGGCCAGAGATAAGAACAGGGAATTTTAAAGATGGCTTTGCTGATCTTGTACAAGGAAATACGGTCGTTATTTCAATGCTCGAAGTAGAAGGGACTGCTGAGAGGTTTTCCGTTACTTACGACGGTTTAGTGCATGATGTACATCCGGGTTCGAAAATTTTACTTGATGACGGACTAATTGAATTAGAAGTTATCGAAGTAAATGCGAGTGCGGGTGAAATTGTAACGAAAGCATTGAACTCTGGTGTCATCAAAAATAAAAAAGGTGTAAACGTACCAAATGTTTCGGTGAACCTACCTGGGATTACGGACAAGGATACGGCTGATATTCTGTTTGGAATTGAGCAAGACGTTGACTTTATCGCTGCTTCATTTGTACGTCGTGCATCTGATGTCCTTGAAATAAAAGAAGTTTTAGAAAAAAACAATGGGTCACACATTCAAATCATACCTAAAATTGAGAATCAAGAAGGTGTCGACAATATCGACAGTATTCTAGAGGTCAGTGAAGGGCTAATGGTTGCACGTGGAGACCTTGGTGTAGAAATCCCAGCAGAAGACGTTCCACTTGTACAAAAAGAGCTTATTAAAAAATGCAACAATGCAGGTAAGCCAGTTATTACTGCTACACAAATGCTTGATTCGATGCAACGTAATCCTCGTCCAACAAGGGCAGAAGCATCTGACGTTGCGAATGCGATTTTTGACGGCACAGATGCAATCATGCTTTCTGGAGAAACGGCTGCTGGAGCATATCCGGTTGAATCCGTACAGACGATGAGTAATATTGCATTGAAGGCAGAGTCAGCATTGGAACATAAATCTATTTTAAATGAACGCTCGAAAAATGTAGATATGACCATCACAGAAGCAATTAGTCAATCGGTGACACATACAGCGATGAATTTGGACGTTGATACGATCATTACACCAACTGAAAGTGGACATACAGCAAGAATGATTTCCAAATATCGTCCAAAGGCTTCTATTCTAGCTGTGACATTTGCTGCACACGTTACGCGTCAGCTTTCTCTAGTTTGGGGTGTACACCCGGTGATTGGTAAACAAACAAACACAACAGATGAAATGCTAGATGTTGCAATTGATAAAGCGTTAAGCACGAACATGTGTAAACGTGGTGGAAGAGTGATTATAACGGCTGGCGTTCCGGTAGGTGAGAGTGGTACAACGAACTTGTTAAAAGTTCATGTTATTGGCGATGTAATTGCCAGAGGACAAGGTATCGGGAAACGTACAGCGTATGGTAGAGTTGTATTTGCTAAGTCAAATGAAGAAGCTCTAACAAAAGTAGAAGAAGGAGATATTCTAGTTACGTATGGCACAGAACGTGAAATGATGCCGGCAATTGAAAAAGCTGCTGCAATTATTACGGAAGAAGGCGGCTTAACGTCACACGCTGCAGTTGTTGGCTTGAGCTTAGGCATTCCAGTAATCGTTGGCGTAAAAGACGTCTTTACAGCACTTGAAGAAGGTTCTGACATTACAGTAGATGGTGCAAAGGGCGATATTTATAAAGGACATGCATCCGTACTGTAAACAGTTAGATGTTTTCGGATAACTCCATTCTTGAAATAGAAGCTGGCATAATGCCGGCTTCTATTTTTCTAAAGGCTGTTCATCTGCAAATCGTTTAGAAAAGAAGATTTTATAAATTCATGATAAAATAAGCTTAGAAGGGAGTGTTCTTTATGCGTTGGCTATTCCTATTACTTCTATTCATTCCAGCGATGGAAATCGGTGTTTTTATCTGGGTAGGTGGCATGGTCGGTCCATGGTGGGTTATAAGTATCATTATTCTGACTGGAGCTTTAGGAATCCTACTTGCTAAACACCATGGAATGGAGACGTGGAAGCGAGCCCAAGTAAGAATGAGCAAGGGCCAGGCACCAACTGAAGAACTAATGGATGGCATTTGTATATTGATTGGGTCGGTATTTTTATTTGCCCCAGGATTCATTACGGACACAGTCGGACTCATTTTAGTGCTTCCCTTCTCAAGAAAGCTATTTAAAGACTCGATTCGTGCATTATTGTTAAAATTGGCAAAAGGTGGAACAATCATCTACCGAAAATGGTAGATGAATTATCCTCTAATAAAATTCCACAGAGCTTGAAAAATCCCAGCTTGGTAGATCGCATTTCCTAAAACCGTCACTATTGGTGCCACAAAGAGTCCTGCAATCCCCCAAAGCTGCATTCCAAAAAACATCGTTGTCAGTACAATAAGTGGGTGAACACCAATACTCGATGAAAGAATTTTAGGTTCAAGAATTTGCCTTGAAATAATAACGACCATATAGAGTACGGTTATCCCAATTGTGAGGGAATAGTCAGATACAGCATATAAATAGATGATCCAAGGAATGAAGATGATGCCTGTCCCAAGATAAGGAATTAAGTCAACAGCGGCAGCTATAAGCGCAATCGTTAATGCATGTTCTACACGTAAAATCATGAGCCCAGTAAGGATAATACAAGCTGAAATAAAGATAAGCAATAGCTGTGCACGTAAATAGCCGGTAATGGCAAGTTTAACATGATGAAAAAAATCGTAAGTAGACCGTCTGACTGTACCAGGAAGTATACGCGAAGCAATCCGTTTAATGTTTTCTAAGTCATTGGTCATCATAAAAGTTGCTAATAGAATAAATGTCAGTGTTGTTAATGAACCAGGAACAACCGCAAGAATTTCAGGAATTTTAGCTAAACTATTTTGGAGCATGTCTGAACCGGTTGATGTTATAAAGCCTGTGATGGAGCTTATATAGTCTTGTATTGTCGTTTGCTGTTCATTATCAAGGGAATGAAAGAAAGAAATTATTTTTTCATAGAGTGGAAGAATGTTGGTATTGAAAAAGGCTTCAAAAAATGAAACGAATGTCTGTATATAGCTCGGAATCTTTACGGCTAAATAGGCAGTACCTTGATATACCTCTGTTATAACTAATAACACGATCCCAACAAAAAACAATAATAAACCGAGCATAACGACGGTTATAGCGAGTGGCCTTGGAAACTTTAGCTTAGTTTCAATAAAAACGACTAATGGGTATATTAACAAGGACAGGATACATGTAATAAGTATTGGATAGATAAATTTGAAAGTATGCATGAAAATAAGGTAGACTGTAAATAGAGCGCCAAGTACAATCAAAAATCGGATTAGTTGCAGTAGAATAAATTTTTGCATTGGAAAGCTCCCCCAATTTAACGACTAGAAATTGCAAATAGTTGAAAGCCTGTACTATAGTTACATATGATAAATGCTGTTGAAATAGACATGCATTTTCGAAATTCAAGTAAAATATTTAATTACCGACTAAATCCCGATAAATATCGGATGATTGAAGTCAAAAAATTTAAATGTTAAACGGTTTCAATTCACTTTCTAGTCATAATACTTTATAATAGATTTTGGGCTGGACAATAATAGAATTACTTTATTCAAATAGTAGATATATGTACTGGGGTGAATATAATCTGCTATTACCATTTAGTATCACAATAACTAGATTATAAGGATGGTTATTATTGTCGTTAACATTGTACATTTCAACCAAATGCTACAATTACTTTAAAAAAAGGAGAGGGTTTACTATGACAACATCTACAAAGGGGTTAGAAGGTATTGTCGCAACTCAATCGTCCATTAGTTCCATTATAGATGATCAGCTATCTTATGTAGGCTATCGTATTGATGATTTAGCTGAGCATGCAAGTTTTGAAGAGGTCATTTATTTACTATGGAATCTGAAGCTGCCGACAAAAGCAGAGTTGGAAAACGTAAAACAGGAACTAGCTAAAAACATGGAGATTCCAGAAGAGGTTATTGATCATTTACGCTCCTATGATTTATCA
The DNA here is from genome assembly GCF_037983385.1 of Oceanobacillus sp. FSL K6-0127. Taxonomy (NCBI): domain Bacteria; kingdom Bacillati; phylum Bacillota; class Bacilli; order Caryophanales; family Bacillaceae; genus Oceanobacillus; species Oceanobacillus sp. FSL K6-0127. The sequence continues at coordinate 2,467,130 of NZ_CP150287.1, forward strand.
ACTGTTCATCCGATGGCAGCATTGCGTACTGCTGTTTCTCTACTTGGATTGTATGATGATGAATCAGATATTATGGAACCAGAAGCCAATAAACGTAAAGCTATTCGCATTCAAGCCAAAATTGCTACAATTGTAGCTGCGTTTTCGAGAATCCGTAATGGTCAAGAGCCGGTAAAGCCGAAAGCTGACCTTGGCTATGCAGAGAATTTCCTGTATATGCTTAATGGAAAAGAAGCAGATGCGATTGAAATAGAAGCTATTAACAAGGCACTCGTCCTGCATGCAGATCATGAGCTGAATGCTTCTACTTTTACAGCGAGAGTATGTGTAGCAACTTTATCCGATATCTATTCAGGTATTACTGCTGCAATTGGCGCTTTAAAAGGTCCATTGCACGGCGGAGCAAATGAAAATGTAATGAAAATGCTGAGTGAAATTGGCGAAGAAGAAAATGCCATTCCATATGTTGAGAAAAAATTAGCAAACAAAGAAAAAATTATGGGTATGGGGCATCGTGTATATCGTAACGGTGATCCGCGTGCAAAACATTTAAAAGAAATGTCTAAGCAATTAACGACATTGACCAAGCAAGAGAAATGGTACAATATGTCTGTTAAAATTGAAGATTATATAAAAGAAAATAAAGGTCTCCCAGCGAACGTAGATTTCTATAGTGCATCAGTTTATCATAGCTTAGGAATTGACCATGACTTATTCACGCCGATTTTTGCTGTAAGCCGTACATCAGGCTGGTTGGCACACATTTTAGAACAGTACGATAATAATCGTCTGATTCGCCCACGCGCGGAATATATTGGTCCTGACTTACAGGATTATGTCGAATTAAACAAGCGTGGCTAATAATTAGATTAAGAATATAGCTGGGTAATCCGGCTATTCTTATTGAATATATTTAGGAGGTTTTTTTATGGCACAAGGAGAAAAAATTATCGTAGAAAATGGGAAAATGAATGTACCAAACACTCCAATCATTCCTTTCATCGAAGGAGATGGAACTGGTCCAGATATCTGGGCAGCAGCAAGCGAAGTTATTGAAGCTGCAGTTGAAAAAGCATATGATGGTGAGAAAACAATTGAATGGCTAGAAGTGTACGCTGGCCAGAAAGCCTTCGATAAAACTGGCGAATGGCTGCCGCAGGATACACTAGATAAAATTAATGAATATAAAATTGCGATTAAAGGGCCATTAACAACTCCAATTGGTGGAGGAATTCGTTCATTGAATGTTGCACTTCGTCAAGAGCTGGATTTATTTACTTGTCTTCGTCCGGTCCGTTACTTTGAAGGTGTTCCATCACCAGTTAAACGTCCAGAAGATGTAGATATGGTTATTTTCCGTGAGAATACGGAAGACATTTATGCTGGAATCGAGTGGCAAAAAGGAACTGACGAAGTTAAAAAAGTAATTGAATTTTTAAAGTCCGAAATGGGCGTCAATAAAGTTCGTTTTCCTGAAACATCTGGAATTGGTATTAAGCCAGTTTCTGAAGAAGGCACGAAGCGTCTTGTTCGTTCAGCAATTGAATATGCGTTAACAGAAGGACGTAAAAGTGTTACTTTAGTACATAAAGGTAACATCATGAAATTTACAGAAGGTGCATTTAAAAACTGGGGCTATGAAGTAGCTGAAGAAGAGTTCGGTGATAAAGTATTTACGTGGGCTGAATACGATCGCTTAGTTGAAGCAGAAGGCAAAGATGCTGCAAATAAAGCACAAGATGATGCAATCGCTGAAGGCAAGATCCTTGTTAAAGATGCAATTGCAGATATTTTCCTTCAACAGATTCTAACTCGTCCGAAAGAGTTTGATGTTGTTGCAACAATGAACTTAAATGGCGATTACATTTCTGATGCACTTGCAGCACAGGTTGGCGGAATCGGTATTGCGCCAGGAGCGAACATTAACTATGATACGGGACATGCGATTTTCGAAGCTACACACGGTACTGCTCCGAAATATGCAGGACTAGATAAAGTGAATCCTTCATCTGTTATCCTTTCAGCAGTCTTGATGCTTGAACATCTTGGATGGAGAGAAGCAGCTGATTTAATTACAAATTCTATGGATAAAACAATTGCTTCTAAAGTAGTAACATATGACTTCGCGCGTCTGATGGATGGCGCAACAGAAGTTAAATGCTCCGAATTTGGTAAAGAATTAATCAAGAATATGGCTAAGTAATGCACAAAAGCGAAAGCGCCCGGTTAGCGACGTACGGACTGGACTTTGCCGGAGGAGATAAAGGAAACACGGCGACCGTAGGAAGCCGATGTTGACTTTCACCACAAGGGTATAAGTGCGACTAAGCCTCTGGCACAGCCAGTCGGCAAGTCTTCTTTATCGTACGGAGGTGAAGGAAGTCTCGCTAGTCGATGGGAGCTGGAGCTGAACGTGATTTTGGTGGCGAATAGGGAGATGAATTCCCTGTTCGCCAATCCGCTATGAACGGGTGAAAAGTGATTCTAATCTGTTAATCTACAATAAAGGGGATATGTACGATGGGGTTACAAAGAAAAAAGATTTCAGTTATTGGGTCTGGTTTTACAGGTGCAACAACAGCATTAATGATTGCACAAAAAGAGCTTGGTGATGTTGTCCTAGTAGACATCCCAAACATGGAAGATCCTACAAAAGGTAAAGCGCTTGATATGGCAGAGGCAGCGCCTGTTCAAGGTTTTGATGCAAAAATTATTGGTACTTCAAATTACGAGGATACAAAAGACTCGGATCTTGTTATTATTACTGCAGGTATTGCGCGTAAACCAGGGATGAGTCGTGATGATCTCGTGAATACAAATGCGAAAATCATGAAAGCCGTTGCAAAGGATATTGTGAAATATTCTCCAGATACGACCATTGTTGTATTAACAAATCCAGTTGATGCGATGACGTACACTGTATTTAAAGAGTCTGGTTTACCGAAAGAGCGTGTCATTGGGCAATCAGGTGTACTTGATACAGCACGTTTCCGTACATTTGTTGCAGAAGAATTAAATCTATCTGTTAAAGATGTAACTGGTTTTGTACTTGGTGGACATGGTGATGATATGGTTCCACTAATACGTTATTCCTATGCTGGTGGAATCCCATTAGAAAATTTAATTTCAAAGGAACGCTTGGATGAAATCGTGCAACGTACACGTACTGGCGGCGGTGAAATTGTTAACCTATTAGGAAATGGTAGTGCATACTACGCACCAGCTGCTTCTCTAACAGTTATGGCTGAAGCAATCTTAAAGGATCAACGTAGAGTTCTTCCGGCAATTGCTTATCTAGAAGGAGAATACGGCTATGACGATATTTACCTTGGCGTACCAACAATTCTAGGTGGGAAAGGTATTGAAGAAATTATCGAATTAGATCTGACTGCAGAAGAAAAAGCAGCACTAGATAAATCAGCAGATTCTGTTAAAAACGTACTAGGTGTACTAAATTAAAACGATACTTAGAAAAAAGCTTTGGTTACCATCAAGTAGCCAGAGCTTTTTTTGCGTTTGATCTGCGAACTAGTTACCGTGTTTATTGTCCAATACAACACGCAATATTCCGGCTAAATCCCCCTGCTAAAAATAAAACACATAAAATAAGCTAATTATACGGAAACTATTGTAAAATTTTGTTTACAAACCTTTATTCGTTATGTGTTTTCTATTAATAATGATAAGATAAATAAGAATGTAAATATTATGGTTGGCAGAAAAGAAAATATACAACTCTCTTTTCTCGCATAAATGCAACTAAGCTATCGTCCAAAAGTCAGGCGATACTAAGTTTACTAACAAAATGGGGGATGTTCAAATGAGTCAGAAGGTATTAATTGTAGATGACGAAAAACCAATAGTAACGCTACTGGATTATAATATAAAAAATGCTGGTTTTCAGACGGATGTTGCCTATGATGGAAAGGAAGCAGTTATTAAATGTGAAACAAATGAATACGACCTAATCGTATTGGATTTAATGCTTCCGGAAATGGATGGAATGGCAGTATGTAAGCATCTAAGAATGAATAAAATCGAAACACCAATTTTAATGCTAACAGCAAAGGATGAAGAATTTGATAAAGTTCTAGGCCTGGAATTAGGAGCCGACGATTACTTAACAAAGCCATTTAGCCCAAAAGAAGTTGTCGCACGAATTAAAGCTATTTTAAGAAGAAGTACGAGAAATGATAAACCAAATTTTAGTTCACTGAAAATTGGTGAGTTGACAATTTATCCGGAACGCTATGAAGCAGAAATGAACTCAAATGTTATTACCTTTACAAGAAAAGAGTTTGAGTTATTGTTCCATCTTGCTAAAAACAAAGGAAAAGTTATCTCCAGAGACCAGCTGTTAAGCAGTGTTTGGGATTATGACTTCGTTGGTGATACAAGGATAGTCGATGTACATATTAGCCACCTAAGGGATAAAATAGAACCTAATACAAAAAAACCTGTATATATAAAAACCGTAAGAGGGCTTGGATATAAATTGGAGGATCCTACTTGATGAAAGTATTATTTTCGGTACCTATCCGGCCTTATATGTTTGCAGTTCTGTTAACTTTTATTACGATGGGCGTTATCCTATTTCAAGCAGCAGATGAGCCGATTATAATAATCGCAGTTCTTTTCTTTGGATTTATCATCATACAGATTATTGTGTTCCTTTTATATACGAATTACGTCAAGCCAGTGCAAAAAGCCACATACACGATTGACGAATTTATTAAAGGCAATTTTAATGCTAGATTTCATAATTCATCCAATGAAGCGATAGAAGAACTGAGCTATAAGATCAATACTTTAGCAAGGAATATGAGCGCGATATCGATGCAAGAACAGATGCAGTCGGAACAATTATCGACTTTAATTGATAGTATACAAAGTGGGCTTGTACTGATTGATGAAAAAGGATTTATCCATGTGGTAAACCGAAAATTCATTACGATGTTTGGCAAAACTGAAAAGGAATATCGGGGACATCTTTATTATGAGGTACTTGAAAATGAAACGATTCATGAAACAGTTCAAAAAACGTTTTTATATGAACGAAATATCAAAGAAACTTTCACACAAACACATGGAGTAGATAAAAGCTATTTCGAAATTGTTGGAGCACCAATGTTTAATGAACGCAATCTATTAAAAGGTGCTGTTTTAGTACTGCACGATATTACGGAATTAAAGAAAATGGAGAAGACTAGAAAAGATTTCGTTGCGAATGTATCACATGAGCTGCGTACTCCAATTACCTCCATCAAAGGTTTTACCGAAACATTGTTGGATAGTGGTGAAAATAAGGATGAAACGACGAAAGAATTTCTTGGTATTATTTACCATGAAAGTCATCGTCTTCAGTTGTTAATTGAAGACTTATTATCCTTATCAAGGTTAGAGAAAGATGGATTTCGACTCGTTCTTCATACTTTTAAGGCAAAAGATCTAATTGAAGAAGTAATTCCAGCATTAAAGCATAAAGCCATGGAAAAAAAATTGCAGCTTTTGATAAATGTTGATGAAGAAACTGAAATGAAGGCTGATAAGGAACGAATTAAACAAGTTATTGTTAATTTATTAGATAATGCTATTCACTATACACCAGAAAATGGAAAGGTTGAGCTTAGTCTAGATTCAACAGCTGATTTTATTCATATTAAAATCGCTGATACTGGAATTGGTATTGACGAAAAATCAATCCCACGGATTTTTGAAAGGTTTTATCGTATTGATAAGGCACGTAGCAGAAATACAGGGGGAACTGGCTTAGGGTTAGCGATTGTAAAACATATTGTTGAAGTGCATGATGGTAAGATAGAAGTTGAAAGTGAAGTAAATCAAGGAACAATAATTCATGTGTATTTACCGAAATAAACATCCTCATGTCATTGAGGGTGTTTTTTCGTAGAGCAAGGAATCACAGTAATACAGATGATCAGTACTAACTTATTTATGACTAACGACTTAATTTTTTCCTTTCTTTATTTACAATGATAAAATGAAAACAGCGAGTTATATATCACACAATAACGCAATGTAAAATCCCATTTATAAGCGTGTGGAAATTAAAAAAAGTGAAGACGGGAGAGGAAGGAACCTCCCCACTAAATGAAGATTCACTTTATTTGGAGGTTATCATGACAAAAAAATTAGTATTAATTGATGGCAACAGTATTATTTATCGGGCATTTTTCGCATTGCCTCTTTTAAACAATGATAAGGGTGTTTATACGAATGCAGTTTATGGATTTACAACAATGCTGTTGCGCATTTTAGAAGAAGAAAAGCCGACACACTTACTTGTAGCCTTTGACGCAGGGAAAACGACATTCCGCCATACTACGTACAAAGAATATAAAGGCGGTCGTCAGAAAACGCCACCAGAGTTATCGGAGCAGTTTCCAGTCTTAAAGGAATTACTCGACGCATTTCAAATTAAGCATTATCAGCTCGAGCAATATGAAGCGGATGATATTATTGGTACGTTATCAAATCAAGGAAATGAGGAAGGGTTTGAAGTAACGGTTATTTCTGGGGATAAGGATATGCTGCAGCTTGTTTCGGATCATGTTTCCGTATATGTAACGAAAAAAGGGATTAGCGATATAGAGAAGTACACTCCAAGCTATATGCTAGAAAAAATGGAGGTTACGCCAGAGCAGATTATTGATCTGAAGTCGCTTATGGGTGACAGCTCTGACAATATTCCAGGAGTACCGGGCGTTGGGCAAAAGACCGCAACGAAGCTAATCAAGCAATACGGTACATTAGAAGCAGTTTATGAACATTTGAATGATGTAAGTGGTAAGAAATTAAAAGAAAACCTTACAAATCATCAAGAGGATGCATATATGAGTAAAGAGCTTGTCACAATTAATCGCAATTCGCCGATTGAAATAGGAGTTCATGATATTTCCTATGATGGCTTTGACCAGTCTGCTGTTCGTACTGTGTTTAAAGAGCTTGGATTTCAGTCATTGTTAAATCGGGTTTCTGATGATGAGGTAGAAGCTGGTGAGGAACTGCAATCAGAAATGAATGAGATTACGTATACTGTTGCCGATGAAATAACGGAGTCTATCTTAGCCAATGAAACGTCATTTGTAGTGGAAATGCTTCATGACAATTACCATCAGGCAGAAATTATTGGATTTGGAATGGTGAATGAACATGGCGCTTATTTTATTCGGACAGAGGTTGCATTGGCATCCGATTTGTTCAAGCAATGGGCAGAGGACAGTACTAAAAAGAAAATTGTTTTTGATGCAAAGAAAACAATGGTTGCTTTACTGAGAAATAATATTCATATTCAGGGAATAACATATGACATGCTGCTTGCCTCTTATTTGCTCAACCCAGCCGAAAATAATCATGATATTCCAGCAATCGGTAATCGAATGGGAAAAACAGATGTTTTATTTGATGAGGAAGTATACGGAAAAGGCGCGAAGCTAAAAGTACCTGAAGTGCCTGTACTTTCCGAACATGTTGTCAGAAAAACGATGACGATGCATGTGATAAAGGATGAAATGATTAAGGAATTGAAAGAAAACGAGCAATACGAGCTGTTAAAAGAATTGGAAATGCCGCTTGCCATTATTCTTGCAGAAATGGAACATGTTGGTGTCCAGGTGGATATTAGTCGCTTAGAGGAAATGGGCGTCGATTTAAAGGAAAGACTGCAAACATTAGAGAATGAAATACATGAGCTTGCTGGTGAGAATTTTAATTTGAACTCTCCAAAGCAGCTTGGACCTATTTTGTTTGAAAAATTACAGCTTCCAGTGATTAAGAAAACGAAAACTGGCTATTCTACTGCTGCCGATGTATTAGAACAGCTGCAAAACGAGCACGAAATTATTCCAAAACTGCTTCTATATCGCCAGCTCGGAAAGCTTCAATCAACCTACATTGAAGGACTATTAAAAGTAGTTAGAAAAGATACGAATAAAATTCATACACGATATAACCAAGCATTAACACAAACAGGAAGACTTAGCTCCGTTGATCCGAATTTACAAAATATCCCGATTCGACTAGAGGAAGGGCGGAAAATAAGACAGGCTTTTGTTCCTTCAAAGGGAGGCTGGATTATGTTTGCTGCTGATTATTCGCAAATAGAACTAAGAGTACTTGCACATATTGCAAATGATGAAAAGCTAGTGAAAGCTTTCCAAGAGGATGTCGATATTCATACACAGACAGCAATGGATGTGTTTCATGTAGAGATGGATGAAGTGACATCGAATATGCGAAGACAAGCAAAAGCAGTTAACTTCGGTATCGTATATGGAATTAGCGATTATGGACTATCGCAAAACCTTGGAATCTCGAGAAAGGAAGCGAAGCAGTTTATTGATCGTTATTTTGAAAGTTATCCGGGCGTGAAGCAATATATGGAAGAAATCGTCCAAGAAGCAAAGCATAAAGGCTATGTGACAACCTTAATGAAAAGAAGAAGATATCTGCCTGAAATTACGAGCCGCAACTTTAATCTAAGAAGTTTTGCAGAACGTACAGCTATGAATACACCGATTCAAGGAAGTGCAGCAGATATTATTAAAAAAGCAATGATCGATTTAGATGGTAAATTAAAGGAAGAAAAGCTGCAAGCAAAAATACTATTACAGGTGCATGATGAATTAATTTTAGAAGCACCGAAGGAAGAAATAGAAAAATTGAAAGAAATCGTACCAGAAATGATGGAACAGACTGTTTCATTAAATGTTCCATTAAAAGTGGACTATGAATATGGAGCAAACTGGTTCGATGCAAAATAAGGAGAAACAGCGAGATGCCAGAATTACCAGAAGTAGAAACAATTAAAAATACACTCAAACGATTTGTATTAGATAAAACGATTGACACGATAGATATACAATGGCCAAACATTATTAAAGAACCAAATGATACCGAGCATTTTAAAACCTTGCTGCAAGGACAAACGATTCGTGAGCTTTCAAGAAAAGGAAAGTTTTTAATGTTTTACTTTGATGATGTTGTACTTGTTTCCCATCTACGTATGGAAGGGAAATATAGTGTATACGATTCAAGTGAACCAATAAAAAAACATACCCATGTTACTTTCCGTTTTACGAATGGAGAAGAGCTCCGGTACAATGACGTACGGAAATTTGGTACGATGCATGTCTATCCTAGAGGAAAAGAGTTTTTGAATAAACCGTTGAATCAGCTCGGACCAGAACCGTTCGATGAAGCATTTTCATTGGATTATTTCTATCAAAAGTTAAAAAAAACAGATCGCTATATTAAATCAACATTATTAGATCAGACCATTGTCACCGGGCTTGGTAATATATATGTGGATGAAACCTTATTCAGAGCCGGTGTCCACCCATTAAAAAGGGCAAGCAAGCTATCGAAGAAAGAAGTAAAAGCAATTCGCGAGCAAGCAATCAATACACTTGAAGAAGCTGTTCGAGCAGGCGGCACAACTATACGTTCCTATGTAAATGGTCAGGGCGATATGGGAATGTTCCAGCAAGAATTATACGTCTATGGACAGGAAAATAAAGCTTGTAAAAATTGCAGTAACACGATTACGAAAATGAAAATTGGTGGGCGAGGAACCCATATATGTACGTCATGTCAGAAGCTGTAAGAGGTGAAAAAAAGTGGCAATGGTTATTGGTCTAACAGGAAGTATTGCAACAGGAAAGAGCACTGTCTCACAAATGTTTAAAGACTTCGAGATACCAGTAGTCGATGCGGATAAAATTGCAAGAGAGGTTGTAAATCCCGGTGAAGAAGCATATGAGCGGGTTGTAAAAGTCTTTGGAGAATCAATTTTGCTTCCCAATCAGACGCTCGACCGAAAAGCACTAGGCTCGCTTATTTTTAAAGATGAAGCAAAGCGTAAGCTCCTTAATAGCATTATTCATCCAGCAATCCGTGAAAGAATCTTCGAGCGGAAAGATGCTCATATTAAAGCGGGAGAACAATGTGTCGTGCTTGATGTACCTTTATTATTTGAAGGGGACTATTCGAAAGTTGTTGATCGTACGATTGTTGTAGCTGTGGATGAAGCTGTTCAATTGGAAAGATTAATGAAACGTAACGAGCTCACAGAGGAAGAGGCGAGAGAGCGAATTAATTCCCAGCTTTCAATAAAAGAGAAGGCTAAGTTAGCCGATGCTGTCATTGATAACAATGGAACGATAGCACAATCTCGTGAGCAGTTGAAAAACCTTTTAAGTTTGTGGAACATACGTTAACAGAGAAGCCCGGGAAATGGACAGCCATTTTCCGGGTTTTAGTGTTCAAGACAATAGCATAAATGCAGAAATATATTTAAAAAACAGGGAAATTGTGCGACACAATTGTGTTATAATGTGATATACTATTTAATATAAAATAGATTAAAAGTATAACATATATGGGAGGAATAAGTTTCTTATGAACAAAACTCGTGTGGCCATAACAGGATTTGGTAGAATCGGGCGTATGGTATTTCGTCAAGCAATTGCAGATAATCAATTGGATGTAGTCGCTATCAATGCAAGCTATCCTCCTGAGACACTCGCACATCTTATTAAGTATGACAGTATTCACGGAATTTTTGATGGGGAAGTCGAAGCGCTTCATGACGGGATTGAAGTAAACGGAAAAAAAGTAACGCTTGTAAATTCTCGAGAACCAGAAAAGCTTCCATGGAAAGCTTTGGATATTGACGTCGTCATTGAAGCAACAGGAAAGTTCAAAACAAAGGAAAGTGCTGGACTGCACTTGAAAGCAGGAGCAAGAAAGGTTGTCATAACAGCGCCAGGAAAACAGGTGGATAAAACGATTGTAATTGGTGTAAATGAGGCAGCATATATGCCTGACGAGGATGACATTATTTCCAATGCCTCTTGTACAACAAACTGTCTTGCACCAATTGTGAAAGTGTTAGACGACAAGTTTTCAATCGATAATGGATTAATGACGACTGTACATGCTTTTACAGGAGATCAGAACAACTTGGATAACCCACATAAGGATCTGCGCCGTGCACGTGCATGCACACAATCGATAATTCCAACAACTACAGGGGCAGCAAAGGCATTAAGCGAGGTGTTACCACATTTAAAGGGCAGATTACATGGTATGGCTTTACGTGTACCAACACCGAATGTATCACTTGTTGATTTGGTTGTCGATGTGCATACTGCTGTTACGGCAGAGGAAGTAAATCAAGCTTTTAAAGAAGCTGCAGAAAACGAATTAAAAGGGATTGTTCACTATTCTGAGGACCCGCTTGTATCGATAGACTATACAACTACCGATTACTCAGCAATTGTTGATGGATTATCAACAATTGTTATGGGTGAGAATAAAATAAAAATAATTGCTTGGTATGATAATGAGTGGGGATATTCGAAAAGGGTACTTGACTTAACAAAATATGTTGGAAGCTATTTATATCAACGAGAAGTTAAAATTTCATAAAAAATGTTAACACCCGCTTCTCAAGTTGAAGCGGGTTTTTTTAGGTTGAAATCATAAGCTAGGACTTGATTGTAAAGTTTCATCGTGTAAAATAAAATTTTACTAGATGTTATTTATGAGAAAATCGATTTATATACAATCTTTTATTTTCATAGCTTTAAAAAAATATCGTTAATGACTTTCTTTCCATACGCTTTTTGAGTTCAACTAGTGGAATTATATAAAACATGTTAAAATAGAATGTACTACAAACACGTTCAAATAGAAAACTTACAGGTTGGGGTGCGAAAAATGTCGATTGGCAATACGTTGAAAAAGTATTTTAGTAATCATGCGGAAACAGCTGAGGCTCATTTTGATCCAGCTTTACGAACGCATTATTATAAGACAACGAAGGAAAAAGCACTTGCGATATTAGAGAACTATTTCAGTAATCATGGAACATATGAAGTAAATGCAATTTCTCAGGAACACGGGGAAATAAGTGTAAACCGCACGAAGGGAAAAAAGGTATTTATTGTGGCAACTGTGATTATGGTAAGACCATTTCATACAGCAATTGATTTTTCAGTTACGACTGAATCGATTATGCCATTTGATTTAGGATATAGTACGAAAGTAATTGCACAGCTATATGAAAAGGTGAATACGGAATTGCCCTTAATCGACGATAAGTATCGAAGAGCGTGAATGAACGGACGAATGGGGTTGAACGAAAATGCGATGTTCGAATTGCCAAAATAAGAATACAAAGGTTTTAGATTCCCGACCAATCGAAGAGGGAAGATCCATTAGAAGACGCAGAGAATGTGAGAAATGTGGTTTTCGCTTTACTACATTTGAACGGGTCGAAGAACTTCCACTAATTGTCGTCAAAAAAGATGGAGCAAGACAGGAATTTTCCCGTGAAAAGCTAACACGAGGTCTTATTAGAGCATGTGAGAAACGACCAGTGCCATTAGAAACAATGGAGGCCTTGGCTTTAGATGTAGAAAGAGAGATGCGTAATTCAGGCATGTCCGAAGTATCCAGTCATGAAATTGGTGAACTAGTAATGGAGAGATTAGCTAAGGTTGATGAAGTTTCCTATGTTCGGTTTGCTTCGGTATATAGGCAATTTAAGGACATTACCGTCTTTTTAGATGAATTAAAGGATATTATTAATACGGATAAAAACAAATAGCCCTTGGAAGGTTGCTCAAAAAGTCCGGTGAAAATGACACATCGAGATCAGTAGACCTTCGACTAAGTACCGACACGTCCTGTGTCGAACGTCGAACGTCGAAGTCACGACATCTTGTGGAAGCCCGGTACTCAAAGCGTCGCCGCCTCGAACTTCTCGGTCCTTTTCATCCTCCTTTTTGAACAGTTATTTGTAAGTTACTTATTTGTAAGTATAGAGGTGTGTGAAACATGAATTTTATTGGACAAATCTTGCCGGTGGACGGCTATATCGTATCACAAAAAGAAACGTTGCCGGTAGACTATGCCAAATCATTGACCCATCTGTATCAGCCATTGCTTGGTATAAAGGCGATAGCACTGTACCAAACCCTTTTGCATGACATCGATTTAAATCAGGAACAAGCTCCACAGACACATCATACGTTAATGAATTACTTGGACCTTCCTTTAGATGAAATCTTTCAAGCTCGATTGAAGCTAGAGGGGATAGGTTTGCTGAAAACCTATAAGCAAAATTGGGAGTCAAGTGATTTATATACATATGAATTACAGAGCCCATTTGCGCCAAGTAATTTTTTTAAAGATGCGATGCTTTCTCAGCTATTGTATCATCATTTAGGTGATCAAAAATTCGAGCTGTTGAAAAACTATTATGGAAGGCAAACAACACCAGGATATGGTGTAAATATTACAGCTGCCTTTAGTGAAGTATTTCAAACCTTTACGCCATCTGCAGAAATATTAGAAGTGGATGATAATAGGGGAGCAGAACCTAAGGAAGATACGGAAACAACTGATTTTACTTGGATTGAACAAATGCTGAAACAACGAATGGTTCCTCATGCAAAAGTATTAACCACGGAAAATCGTCGTTTGATTTCGCAAATGATGGTTTTATACGAATTAGATACGCATGAAATCGACAAGTCTTTACTTTGGGCGCTAAACGATGAAAATCGATTGGATACAGAAGAATTTAAAACAGCTTGTCATGATTTGTTTAAGGCAAAAAATAACCAAAAACCAATCCGACTTGCCAAAAAAGTTGACGTCTCAGAAACAAAGCAGATTTCGGATAAACCGAAAACCAAAGAGGAAATCCTCGTCGAAAGATTAGAGACGATGTCACCAAAACAGCTTTTAGAAGATTTATCGAATGGAAATCATGCCTCTGAACAGGATATGAAAGCTATTCGTGATGTTATGACAACTCAGGGTCTGCCTGGTCCTGTAATGAATGTACTCATTCATTATGTACTGCTACAGACGAACATGAAATTATCAAAGGCATACCTTGAAAAGATTGCTAGCCACTGGTCGCGAGCGAATATTCAAACTGCTAAAGAGGCAATGGTTTTTGCGAAGAAGGAGCAAGCAAGCTTCCAAAATGCTGTAAAACGTAAAACTGCTTATAACAAAAAGCCGGTTTCGAAGGAAGTAATACCAGATTGGTTTAAAGATAGAAAGCATAAGCAAGAAACACAACCAGCAGCAAATCAAAACGTCGTGATGACAGAAGAACAGAAGCGAATTGCTGCCCGACTTAGACAATACTCCAATGGAAATTAAATTTATGTAGTGTTAGGATGATGGCATTGAAACCAATACAATCCACATTAAAGGCATGGATGCAAAAGAATGAAAGCTTTAAAGATAATTATGTCAAAATAAGAAATGAAGTACTGAATGACCCTGAAATCAAGGAGTTTCTCTCCCTTCATCCCAATCTGTCACAAGAAGAGATTAATAAAAGCCTTATTAAACTTTATGAATATACAACACAATCAAAACAGTGTGACCAATGTGCTTCATATGGATCATGTAAAAATATGGTTCCTGGCTATTCGCCAATTTTACATGTGGAAAAAGATGAAATTAGACTATCTTATGAAAAGTGTCATAGCAGGGTTATGTATGAGAAGGAACGGGAACAGCAAAAATTGATTCAAAGTTTGCATGTTCCTAAAGAAATACTTCAAGCTTCAATGATAGATATTATCAATGATGAGAGTAGAATTGAGGCTATTGCAGAGTTGCTTGACTTTCTAGATCAAGCAAAAACAAAGCTTCCAAGCAAAGGTCTATATTTTCACGGTCAGTTTGGTGTAGGAAAAACATATTTATTAGGTGCACTCGCCAATGAATTGAAAAAGCTTGGTTTATCGTCAACACTTATCTACATGCCAGAATTTGTTCGAGAAATAAAAGCTTCTTTTAAAGATGACTCGACAAACGAGAAAATTGATTATTTTAAGAAAGCAGATGTGCTGATGCTCGATGATATAGGTGCAGAGCTGCAATCGGCTTGGTTCCGTGATGAAATTCTCGGTTCGGTTCTTCAATACCGTATGATGGAGCGACTACCTGTATTCTTTACGTCGAATTATGACCTCGAACAATTGGAATTACAGTTAGCCACAACCAAAAGTGGAGTAGAATCGGTAAAAGCCGGCAGAATTATAGAACGTATTAGACAGGTGAGTAAACCTGTGAAAATGGATGGGCCAAATCGGCGCTTATAAAGTCTGAGGAAATAAACCCTCGGGCTTTTTGTTTTTCAAGAGAATATCTCTAGCAACTAACACTCCAAGTTAAAATAAGACCTGTTATCAAGCCAGTAAACTGTATGATTTTAAATATTCCTGTTTTAAATTTCGCACTTTATTCATTTTTTCAATTGTTTGTCCATATAATGTAACAGTTTGGTCGTGGATGAGGGTGATATTGATTGCTGGAGGTATATTTTGAATCAGACAAAGAAGTAATTAGCTTTTGTGAACATTTATTTCGCAGTCATAAACAAATTGAGTTGAATTGGAAAACAGATGATAAGTGGGGGAATCATCTGCAGTTTAAGGAGCATGTAGCTACAAAGGAATTGATGGATGCCATTACAGATACAATGGCAAATGTGTTTATGACTCACCGGTTACGTACAATGGTAAATCGAATTATTCAGGAGCACTACTATTATACGAACAATGAAGAGATTGAGCGAATTCATGATCTGACTTATTGGATTATAACTGGTGAGGATGAAGAAAGTAAGCGGCTTCGAGAGAACAAAAATCATCATGCATTTTTAAAGTCTTTATTTACTGAAAGCTTAAAAGAGAGTTTTGTTATTCACTTTGATTCCATCGTGAATTTCCGTTTGAAACCATTTAAGGATAAACTTATTTATTTTGTTGGCTTAGCAATTGATGAATTCAGGCGAGAAGAAGACCATCAAGCGTTTGTGGACATGCTTCGGGCATATGTGGAGAAGAAAGAACCAGGTTTACCAGTTATTCATATATTACAAGGAAGTGACTTTGCCTTTTTTAAACAAAATGGGAAGCAGATGACAAACATAGAGCTACGGGTTTTAATGAAACAGGAGCCACTCTATATTGTTGGCCTGCATGACAATGAATTTAATCTTGCGCCACTAATTGCAATGGCACCTGAAAAGCTAAAAATTTATGGCGATGATCCGGCAGAACCGAAAACATTAACGGTAATTAATGTTTTCCAAGAAAAAGTGGATTTCGAACCAATTAGCAATTTTCCTTTTCCTTATTATTTGAATAAATGATTTATCTAGTACTTGATTTTCCTCGAATGTAAAGCTATAATACACATTATACAATTGGAATGAATGAAAAGTATTGAGAAGGACATGATTATTTGCATTCGTATAGCTATGAAGAGAAGGAAGTCAAAGGCTGGAAGCTTCCTCTATACAAACAAATAATTACCACCTTTGAACTCTGTCAGTGAACCTAAAAGTAATTGACAGCGTAGCTTCTGCGTTAAAGAATGAATGAAGCCGTAATTAAATTACGGGAATTAGGGTGGAACCACGATGTATCCAACACTCGTCCCTTTGCATTAAGTGCAGAGGGATGGGTGTTTTTTAATTTGTATCCAAAAAGCGGAAGTTCCTTTAGTTGCTGGGTGCTAGAGTGGACGTGGCTGTTTTGGCAGCTAAATTATTCGTATCATTCAAATTTATAGGTTTAAACGAGGAAAAGGAGTGTTTCAATTGGCAGAAATTATCATTACATTTCCCGATGGAGCTGAAAAGAGCTTTCCGCAAGGCACAACAGGGGAAGAAATCGCAGCATCCATTTCATCAGGGTTAAAGAAACAAGCATTAGCAATTAAACTGGATGGTGAGCTTGTAGACTTACGCCGTGGACTAGAATCTGGCGGGAAGCTTGAAATCATTACGTACAAAGATGAAGAAGGCATCGAAGTGATGCGTCATTCAGCTGCGCATTTGCTGGCACAAGCTGTGAAACGACTTTATAAAGATGTGAAGTTAGGTGTAGGTCCTGTCATCGAAGAAGGATTCTACTATGATATTGATATGGAACATACCTTAACTCCAGAAGATCTTCCGAAGATTGAAAAAGAAATGAAGCGTATCATCGATGAAAATTTAGAAATTAAGCGCGTAGAGGTATCACGTAATGAAGCCCAAGTTCGATTCCAAGCTATCGGTGATGACCTAAAGCTAGAATTAATTGATGCGATTCCTGAAGGTGAGCAAGTAACCATTTACGAGCAGGGTGAATTTTTTGACCTATGTCGCGGAATTCATGTCCCATCTACGAGTAAAATCAAGGCATTTAAATTACTAAGCATCTCTGGAGCTTATTGGCGTGGAGATAGTAACAACAAACAATTGCAACGTATCTATGGAACTGCATTTGAAAAGCCAAAAGAGCTTGAAGAACACTTACGTATTTTAGAAGAGCGAAAAGAACGTGATCATCGTAAATTAGGAAAAGAACTCGACTTATTTACGGTATCACAAAAGGTTGGTCAAGGATTACCATTATGGTTACCAAAAGGAGCAACTATCCGTCGCAACATAGAGCGTTATATTGTTGATCTGGAGGAGCGTTTAGGATATGATCATGTCTACACTCCAGTACTGGGAAGTAAAACATTATATGAAACAAGTGGACACTGGGATCATTATCAGGATGATATTTTCCCGCCAATGGAGATGGACAATGAAACGTTAATTCTTCGTCCGATGAATTGTCCGCATCATATGATGGTATTTAAAAATAATTTATGGAGCTACCGACAACTTCCTGTTCGTATTGCAGAGCTTGGTACAATGCATCGTCACGAAATGAGTGGAGCACTTGCAGGGCTTCAGCGTGTTCGTGGAATGACGTTGAATGATGCGCATATTTTTGCCCGTCCAGATCAGTTGAAAGATGAATTTGTCCGTGTTGTTGAATTAGTTCAAAAAGTATACAAGGACTTTGGTATTGATAATTACTATTTCCGACTTTCTTATCGCGATCCGGAAGATAAAGAGAAATATATCGATAATGATGAAATGTGGGAAAAAGCACAAGCAACTTTAAAAGAAACAATGGATGATATGAACCTTGAATATGTGGAAGCAGAAGGTGAAGCAGCGTTCTATGGTCCGAAGCTTGATATCCAGGTAAAAACTGCTCTTGGAAAAGATGAAACACTATCAACGGTTCAATTGGACTTCCACTTACCAGAACGTTTTGATTTAACTTATATTGGGGAAGATGGAAAAGAACATCGTCCAGTCGTTATCCACCGTGGTGTTGTTTCTACAATGGAACGTTTTGTTGCATTCTTAATTGAGGAATATAAAGGTGCATTCCCAACTTGGCTTGCTCCTGTTCAAGTGAAGGTTATCCCAGTTTCTCCACAAGTACATCTTGATTACGCAAAAGATATTGTAGACAAACTTAGATTACAAGGTGTACGAGTCGAATTGGATGAACGCGATGAGAAAATCGGCTATAAAATCCGCGAAGCACAGACACAAAAAGTTCCATTTGCCCTCGTATTAGGCGATAAAGAAGTTGAAGGAAATGCTGTGAGCTATCGCCGTTATGGAGAACAAAAAACAGAGTCTCTTGCATACGATGATTTTGAAGCACTTATTAAAGAGGAGATTGCAGAGAAAAAATTAAGAAAGTAAGGTATTTTCAGCGTAAAAGTTCTGTAGAAAACCTATTTCTTTGTATTGTACCTGCACTATGCTATACTAGAATTAATAGAAAATGTGTATCTTCAAAAAAAGTTGACATAAATGATAGATAATGATACACTAACAAAGTTGATAAATTGAATGATCTTAAGACAAGTAGAAGCACCCGCTTCTCACCTGATTGACGCCGTTATGGTAGTTGACGGGTTCCGAACTCTTTTTTATAAAGTTATTGGAGACGTGTGGGTGCATGAAGTGCCCACACTTTTTTCATGCATAAAATCTTGTCAAGATAGATCAGTAACAAAAATATTTGGAGGTGGCTGGCTATTAGCAAGGATATGAACGTCAATGAGAAGATTCGTGCGAGAGAAGTACGACTTATCGATTCAAATGGTGATCAGCTGGGAGTTAAAACACGTCAGGAAGCATTGGAAATTGCACAAACACGCAATCTCGACTTAGTACTTGTTGCTCCAAACGCAAAACCACCAGTGTGTCGTATCATGGACTACGGGAAATATCGATTTGAGCAACAGAAGAAAGAAAAAGAAGCACGTAAGAAACAAAAAGTAATTAATATTAAAGAAGTTCGCTTTACTCCAGGAATCGGAGATCATGACTTTGAAACAAAGTTGAAAAATGCTCGTAAATTCTTGGAAAAAGGGGACAAAGTGAAAGCAGCAGTTCGTTTTCGTGGGCGTGCAATTACGCATAAAGAACTTGGTCGTGAAGTGTTAGATCGCTTTGCAGAGGAAGTTAAAGATATTGCTACAATTGAAACGAAACCGAAAATGGAAGGTCGTAACATGTTCATGATGGTTGCGCCATTAGCTGAAAAATAATCTAGCTTATAGTAAAGTGTTCAAGTTAAAATCTTTTTAAGCTGAGGTGCTTGAACCAATTCAAGGAGGAAATTATTATGCCTAAAATGAAAACTCATAGCGGAACAGCGAAACGTTTCAAACGTACAGGTTCTGGAAAATTAAAAAGATCTCATGCATATACAAGCCATATGTTTGCAAACAAATCTCAAAAACAGAAGCGTAAATTGCGTAAAAGTGCAGTGGTTTCTTCAGGAGATTTCAAACGTATCAAAGCAATGATACCTAAATAAGTTAAAAAATAAACGAAACGATTGAATATATATTGTTTTACAATTGTACTAGGAGGGAATTATTATGCCACGTGTAAAAGGTGGAACAGTAACACGCAGACGTCGTAAACGCGTCCTTAAATTAGCTAAAGGTTATTATGGAGCAAAGAGTACTTTATTTAGAGTTGCAAAACAACAAGTAATGAAATCAGGTCAATACGCTTATCGTGACCGCAGACAGAAAAAACGTGATTTCCGTAAATTATGGATCGCACGTATTAATGCTGCTGCTCGTTTGAATGATATTTCTTACAGCAAATTAATGCACGGTCTTAAATTAGCAGGAATTGAAGTAAACCGTAAAATGTTGTCAGAGCTTGCTATTAATGATGAAAAAGCATTCGCACAATTAGTAAGTCAAGCAAAAGACGCTTTAAAATAATGATATTAAAGGGGCCAAATCCGAATTATGCTTGGATTTGGCCTTTTTCTCTTTATAACAGAATACATAGACAAAAACTCGAATATCAAGGAGGAACGAGAATGGAAGAACATAGCTCGTTTATTATGTATCTAATTAGTGTCAATATCATAGGCTTTATCCTAATGTATATTGATAAACGAAAGGCGATGAAAAAGCAATATCGCATTCCAGAGCGAACGTTTTGGGCATTGGCTATTCTTGGTAGCGCACTTGGAACATATATCGGTATGAAATTATTCCGTCATAAAACAAAGCATCGCTCCTTTATGATTGGTATGCCAATTTTATTCATTGTGAATATTGTTTGCTGTATCTATATTTTCTTCTTTATGTCATAAAGGCTCGTCTCTTGTCATATACATGTACTGTAAGCGGGGATGGTGCCGGGCATGATTTGGTTTCAGGTTGGTGCAAGACCAAGGAGGTTGTTTATGGAGTTATTTGGGAACTACGTACTGGCTTTTGTTGAGATGGGAGGTTTATTCGCACCGCTTTTCTTTATTTTATTCCATTTACTTCGGCCATTGTTTTTCCTGCCAGTCGTATTTATTTGTATCTCTGGTGGTGTATTATTTGGCCCGATGGCAGGTACCGTTTACTCCATTATAGGCATTACGTTATCTAGCATGTTTTTCTATCTAATGATTGACCGCATGCCGAAATCATTAGATCGGCTAATTCGTGTCAAACAGAAGCTATTGGGAAAGCATGGAGAATTGAACACGTCACAGGTTACCTTACTTCGGCTCATACCGTTTATCCATTTCCATCTGTTGTCACTTTGCCTTATTGAGGTTTCCTCAAGTTTCAAAGGGTATATGAAATCATCCTTATTATCCAATATTCCTTTAGCAGCGATTTATACCTTTATCGGTGGTTGGTTGTCCAACCTAACTCCACTTCATCTCTTCGTATTTTTAGTAACCTTATTACCACTGCTGTATATTTTAAGGAGCAAAGAAATTATTATTAAATGGCAGGATTTCTTCCCGATATCCGAACATGAAAATCACTCATCTATTAAAATATAGGTGAGTGATTTTTTTTGCCATGCATAAACGATCTGTAATAACCCCAATGAATGAAGTTTCACTTTATTCAATCGGTGTCAAAATTAATTCATTGATTGGATGTTTCCACGTGATTTTTGCATATGGATAATGAATCAGGATTTCTTTCTCTAAAAAATATAAATCATCTCTTGTAAAACCACGTAGCTCGATTGGATCCCGTACAGTAATATGGATATCAACTACTTCAAAAGAATCTTCTGTTGTTCCAAGATATTTTTCACCATCAAATAGGCAGCCTTTATAAACAAGCTGCAAGTTTCTCTTGTTATCATACGTATCATCGTGGAAAAAGAAGTCATTGGATTCCTTAGCGATCCGCACCCTTCTTTCAGGATTACGAATATATTGAATCCACGTATAGACGAGGAGAACTAAGGCAATTACAATTAAAACGCGGAATAAAAGAACTACAACCATGTCACATCGTCTCCCTGTTTTTACTTTTAGATACATAAAAAGCCTTTTAGATGTTCATACGAACTAAGGTCGAGATAGGTTTCACTTATTTTAAAAAAACATGATACAATATGGAAGCGTACTAAATCTAGCTTGAATCAGGACTTTCTTCTTTAAAAGATCTTACCAGTATACATATATGAAATAACATAACACGTTATATATAATTGACTGGCATAAAATATGAATAAAATGGGGGATAGAAATGACACATACATTAAAAATTAAGCTAATCCATGAAGATGCGAAAATGCCATACCGCGCGAATGAAGGCGATGCGGGCTTAGATTTATTTTCAATAGAGGAAGAAATTATCAAAGCTGGAGAAGCTGCATTAATACGTACAGGAATCCAGATGGAATTGCCGAAGGGGACAGAAGCACAGGTTAGACCGAGAAGTGGGTTAGCTTTAAAACATGCTATCACGGTATTGAATAGCCCAGGAACAATTGATGAAGGATATCGAGGAGAAATCAAGATTATTTTAATTAACCATGGAAAAGAAGATTTTAAAGTAGAAAAACAAATGAGAATAGCTCAGATGGTTATTGCTCCGGTCCTAAAAGTAAAACTAGTTCAAGAGGAGGATGCATTATCTAGCTCTGATCGAGACAGCGGAGGTTTTGGTTCTTCTGGTGTATAAAAGTAAAGCTAATAAAGATACCCCTATTTGACGTTGTTCGTTTGATACATACTTTTTTAAAAAAGAGATACATTAGTAGAAGTAGATAAAACATATTCAGGTTTGTGGTTTTCTTTATGAAGCGTATAATGAGTAGTACATAAACTAAACACGGGAGGTTTTTTTACATATGACCAAGTTAGATGAAACGCTAATCATGCTTAAAGCCTTAACGGATGCAAATGGCATTCCGGGTAATGAAAAAGAAGTAAGGGACGTATTTGAATCCTATATTCGTCCACTTGCTGATGAGGTAACAGTAGATAATCTTGGAAGCTCGATTGCTAAAAAAGTTGGCAAAGCGGATGGCCCGAAAATTATGGTTGCGGGTCACTTGGATGAAATTGGCTTTATGGTTACGCGCATTGATGATAATGGTTTCGTTTACTTTCAAACGGTTGGAGGCTGGTGGAATCAAGTTATGCTAGCACAGCGTGTTACCATTATGGGAAGTAAAGGAGATATAACAGGTGTTATCGGCTCAAAACCTCCGCATATTCTAAGTGCAGAAGCACGTAAGAAGCCATACGAAATTAAAGATATGTTTATTGATATTGGGGCATCCAGCAAAGAGGAAGTAACAGAATTTGGTGTGAAGCCAGGCGATTCGGTTGTACCTTATTTTGAATTTACACCAATGAAAAATGAAAAATTATTGCTTGCAAAAGCATGGGACAATCGAATTGGACTTGCAATTGCCATCGAAGTATTGAAGCGATTAAAAGATGAAGAACATCCGAATGTTGTCTATGGTGTAGGTACGATTCAGGAAGAGGTAGGCTTACGTGGAGCAAAGACTTCAGCTCATGCAATTCAACCCGATATCGGCTTTGGTGTTGATGTAGGAATTGCCGGAGATACTCCTGGAATTAAAGAGAGTGATGCAGATAGTAAACTCGGAAAGGGTCCACAAATTGTCTTATATGATGCTTCCATGGTATCCCATAAAGGCTTGCGTGATCTTGTTGTGAAAACTGCTGATGAGAAGAATATACCATATCAATTTACATCGATGGCAGGTGGGGGCACCGATTCCGGATCCATTCATTTAACAGGAAACGGAGTACCATCCTTATCTATTACGATTGCAACACGTTATATTCATTCCCATGCTGGCATTTTACATCGAGATGACTTCGAAAACGCAGTAAAATTAATTGTGGAAGTGATTAAGAAATTAGATGCAACCACGGTTAGAGAGCTTGCATTAGCATAAATAGATGGACTTTTTTATATACACATGCTTTTTGACTTTTGTAAACTCGGAACAGGCAGATTTAAGCCAGGTTCCGGGTTTTTTATTAGCAAATTACTCGTTAGTTATAATTTGTAACTATTGACAGTAAGAAATGTACATGTTATATTTATATTGAATTAAAGATGTTTTAATTACGATATATTCTTAACTACATGGAGGAATTATAAATGAACCAGTTACAAGGGATGCACCATGTTACTGCCATTACAAGCAGTGCGGAAAAGAACTATGAATTTTTTACTTTTACATTAGGAATGCGTCTTGTTAAAAAGACAGTTAACCAGGATGACATTCAAACCTATCATTTATTCTTCGCAGATGATGAAGGAAATGCTGGAACAGATATGACGTTCTTTGATTTTCCAGGAATACCAAAAGGAGTTCATGGAACAAATGAGATAGCTAAAACATCCTTCCGCGTGCCGAGTGATGCAGCATTAGAATATTGGGTAAAACGTTTCGATCGTTTAGAAGTGAAGCACACAGGTATTAAAGAACAATTCGGTAAAAAGACATTATCATTTATTGATTTTGATGAACAGCACTACCAGTTAATTTCTGATGAACATAATGCAGGGATTGCTTCAGGTACTCCTTGGAAAAATGGGCCAATTCCATTAGAGTATGCAATTACCGGATTAGGACCAATTTTTGTCCGAATTGCTCAATTTGATTATTTTAAAGAGGTGCTTGAAAAAGTATTCGGGTTTAAAGAAATTGCACAAGAGAAAGATTTTCATCTATTTGAAGTTGGAGAGGGTGGAAATGGAGCACAAGTAGTTGTTGAACATAATACCGTGCTTCCGGTTGCTCGTCAAGGCTATGGTACAGTACACCACGCTGCCTTCGCAGTAGAAGATCGCGCTGAACTCGATGAATGGAACAAACGCATGCAGGGATTTGGCTTCCAGACGTCAGGCTTTGTTGACCGTTTCTTCTTTGGATCGCTTTATGCTCGTGTTGCACCACAAATTTTATTTGAATTTGCAACAAAGGGACCTGGATTCATGGGCGATGAGCCATATGAAACACTTGGTGAAAAATTATCATTGCCGCCATTCCTTGAGAAGAAACGTGAACAGATTGAAAAAATGGTGCGTCCAATTGATACAGTGAGAAGCACTATTCAAATTGAAAAAGAATATGAATAAGAGTTGAGCACGGCTGTGATGCAGCCGTGCTTTTTACGATCTAATTTATAATTTTTAAAGTCAGTATAGCTGATAATGAATTGTAAAGATTAACAAAAATTCCTGTTCAACTTAGCATTTTTTATTAGAAAACGAGCATTTAGTAAATCTTTTAAAGGATTTTCTTAAATAAGTAGTTTAATGTAAACTGAATTTATATAGGAATGATGTATGGAGGTGTGTGAAAAATCTACTTAAATTAACGGAGAGAAGAGTTGAACATGGAAATATATTTTTTACAGTAGTTATTGGAGGTAATAAAGAAATGTCTGGAATTACATTTTTAGCGTCATCCAAACCTTTTATAATACCAGATGAAATTCAAGATTATAATAATCAGACTATTTTTG
Source organism: Oceanobacillus sp. FSL K6-0127 (assembly GCF_037983385.1). Taxonomy (NCBI): domain Bacteria; kingdom Bacillati; phylum Bacillota; class Bacilli; order Caryophanales; family Bacillaceae; genus Oceanobacillus; species Oceanobacillus sp. FSL K6-0127. The sequence continues at coordinate 2,492,335 of NZ_CP150287.1, forward strand.
AAAAAATGGAAGATTGGGTAAGTCTATCGGTGAATGAAGTAGATAATTCTGTATGGGAGCAATCTGTAGTAGGACTTTTTACAATGCCTTACATTTATGAGATATCTGGTGCAAATAATAAATTGTTTTTATTATATCTTGAAAAGTATATGGAAGAAGGAGATGTTTTGGAACTTATAGATATTCCAGATCAACACGCCTTCGAATACTACAAGAGAAAGTTATTAGAAGAGACTGAACCGATTATAATTAATGTTGGAAGTTTCACTTATCAAAATAAAAATGGAAAATATCAGTTAAACCCTAAAAGGTGGGTAGAGGAATTAAGTTACAAAAATTACTTAACTCAATATGGTGTCACAACAATTGTAAAATATTAGGTCAATACTATCTGTCATACCGTATTTGGTTTTGATTTTGATTTTGATTAAGTATTATTTATATAAAGTAATTAAATTTGTTCTTGGAGGGATTAGAATTGAAGAGACCAATTAGAGTTCAGATAGAGGGCAGTATTTATGCAAATAACAGTGACGATTTAACACAAGAAGAATTTTTAGATGCGTTTATTGAATTTGTTGAAAATAGAGGTTGGAGTTTTGGTGGAGGTAGTTTCCAAATCGATGAGGAGGGAAACCATATAGATGATATCGAATAGATTGTTTCACTAACGGGTGCAAGAGTGAAGCAAGACTTGGTTTTTGCTGGTGTAGCAATTTGGTTATGGGCTAATCCGATTTATTTTTAAAAAAATAGAAGTAATAATCAAGGTATTGACGCCGTTCCACTATACCAGCTAACATCAGAAAAGATTGTACTGCAATAGCCTGTGCCCCTGAATTAGTGCGTCCTTTTAGAAGTAGTTTTACATTATCATTTTTAATTCCGTAATAATAGGGTATGTATTTATAGTAATTAGAAAAAATACAAACTGAACGAGATAGGGAGAACAAATATATGGCTTATATTTTATTAATTATTGGCTTTGCATTGTTGATAAAAGGTGCTGACCTTTTTGTTGACGGATCTTCCAATATTGCTAAACTGTTACGGGTTCCGTCTATTTTAATCGGCTTAACCATTGTGGCTTTTGGAACCAGTTCACCGGAAGCAACTGTCAGTATTATTGCAGCACTGGAAGGAAATGCAGATGTTGCACTGGGGAACGTAGTTGGAAGCAATATTTTTAACATTACCCTTGTTGCTGGCGTGGCAGCTTTCTTATATCCTTTGAGAGTTGAAAATGAGACTATTAGAAAAGAAATCCCATTTACCTTACTCGCAAGTGCGGCATTGCTAATTCTTATGAGTGATATTGCATTGCAAGGATCGGGTAGCAACTTGCTGACACGCAATGATGGATTTATCTTTTTATTGTTCTTATCCATCTTTATGTACTATGTAATTGAAATTGGACTTAAAAGCCGAAAAGATACAGCAGACGAACCAGTCACTGAGGAGATCAGCTGGGGTAAAAATATATTAATTACCATATTAGGGTTGGCTGCAATTATATTTGGAGGGGATCTGGTAGTAGCTAACGGTACAGAAATTGCTTACTCTCTTGGCATGAGTGAAACATTGGTGGGGTTAACGATTATTGCAATTGGAACATCCCTTCCTGAACTTGTTACTTCCGTCTCTGCAGCACTGAAAAAAGAAAGTGAAATCGCACTCGGCAATATTGTCGGGAGTAATATTTTTAATATCTTATTTGTGCTTGGTGCCTCGGCTTCTATCTCTCCATTAGCGGCAAATGATAAAATGTTTATTGATGTCATTCTTATGATTGCACTGACTATTATATTATTGGTATTCTCAAGAACCAGCTTCAAAGTTGGAAAGCGGGAAGGATTAGTGCTTGTCGCCGCCTACATTATTTACTTAGTGTATATTATATTACGGAATTAATGAAATAGCCGTTCATTTTTTATAGGCGTAGTTCTTGATATACATGCAAGATTGTTAGCTTACCCGGATAATATACTTATATAATACAAACGGACGCAAAAGTTAAACGAAGCGAATATTAGAACAGTCGCTTTTTTCTTCGAGGGTTATTGTTTGAATAGTATGCTATTATTACAAAAGGAGTTATCTTACTAGTGGGCAGAAGAGTTGAATACGACACCGACACAAGAGGAAATCTATAGTGTTGATTAGGCTTTTTAGATAGTATAGTGATATTCAAAGGAGAGAAAGCCCTTGGATAAATTATTAGTTTTCTTAATTATTGTAATAGCAGTGGTCTTCGATTACTTTTGGTTGGATAGGGAAGGAAAACGTTGGAGTTGGACGAAGAATTGGACCAAGTTTCAAAAAGGGTTATTGTTTTCTGCTTTTTTAATTCTAGCAGCAATAACCTACATGTTATCGTACCTCACAAGTTCTACACCATAACTACTCATTTCTTATAAGTGTTAACTTACACTAATAGGAGGAGCTATGAGCGTTCTTAAAGAATGGCCACCCAACTACCATTTGAAATGCTTGCTCTACAGGGAAGGTTTGTACTCGAAAGCATCTCCCCATAATACAAACCGATTCTCGGCAACATAAAAAAGGAAACTCCAAATCATCGGAATTTCCTTTAAAATAAATCTAAGCAAGATAACTCCCCATAACTTTTCGAACGTAATTTTGTGTTTCATTAAACGGTGGAATACCTTGATATTTTTCTACATTTCCTGGACCAGCATTATAAGCTGCTAAAGCAAGTTCAATGTTTCCGTTATAACGTGTAAGCATTTGGCTTAAATACTTTGTACCACCATCAATGTTCTGGCGTGCGTCATAGGAATTCGTTACACCTAAGCCTGCTGCTGTTCCTGGCATGAGCTGCATCAATCCTTGCGCGCCAGCAGAACTTTTTGCCATCGCATTGTAATTGGACTCATGCTTAATAACAGCGTGGATCAGGTTTTCATCAACCCCATATTTTTGTGCTGCTTCGGTTATATGCGCTTGATAATTCGTAGGACCTGGCTGATCACTATAGTTTGGTGCAGCAGCCACAACGTTATAACTAATATCTGGTTTTGCATTGTATATATTATATGGCATGTTGTTTCGATAATCTGTAGGTATGCTATTCAGTCGTTGCGCTTGATTTATTTTCTCTAATAATAACTGTTGAAAGGGTATCGCCGACGTTTGGCTGGGTTCTGATAACGTTGCAGCAGAATTACCTGACATAATCGATAGTGCTTGATATTGTATCATTTGCTGTAAATCTCGTATTTCCATCGGGAATCACTCCTTTCCAATCCTTCTATCTATTATTTTACGATTAGTGGACAGGTTTAGCAATACTAAAATGTGACAATTTGTTTATTTGCTTCCTTAAGCAGATTCTTATAAAATGCATCTTCTCCAATACAAATAATGCTATCACAAAGCGTGCTGATCTCATCCATATCATGAGAAGTATACATAATCATTTTATTTTCCTTTATCGCGAGATTTTTCAGGTGATTACCAATTTCCTTTCTGGATTTCAAATCGATGCCAACGGTTGGCTCATCAAGAAGCAACAGGTCGGGATCATGGATTAAACTAATCGCCATGTTCAGCTTCCGTTTCATTCCACCGGATAACGTTTTAACAGGTTCTTTCCATTTATCCAGCTCCATATCCAGACAAAGCTGTTGTAATTCTTGTTTCGACCTTCTTTTCCATGAAAGCTTTTCAAAAAAGACCATGTTTTCTTCGACGGAAAACTCTTCCCAAATTGCAATATCCTGAGGAACATAACCAATCTGCTTACGTACCTCTTTTCGTTTTTCACGGTATGACTTTTCATAAAGTACAATATTACCGTTTGTAGGACTTGCTAGGGTAGCCAGAATGTTTAATAACGTAGACTTACCCGCGCCATTTTCTCCAACAAGACCAATAATTTCACCGGGCTGCACGGAAAAGGAGATTTGGTTTAAAATTAGTTTTTTTCCATAGGATTTTGTAATCGATTGTACTTCAAGCATTTAATTTCTCTCCTTTTGCAATCCAGATACTAACTAGGGCAAGGGGGACTAAAAGCCATGGATTCCAGAATGTTTGATCCAAGAACGGTTGAATCGGGTTAACATCTAACAACCAGGGAAAACGTTTTGTCAGTCCATCGATAGGAAGTATAGCCCCGCTTAAAATAATTAAGAATAAGACTAGAATAAATGAAACACTGTAATAGAAGTAGCTGTTTTTAAACAGTAATGCTAGTAAAAAAGCACTTGTACTGATAAGAATTCTAAATGAAATAATTGCGCCAATCAGGTTGAAATCGATACTTTCACTGAGCAATTGTTTAAAAACAACGATACTTAAACCGTCAAATAACAAGAAAGCTATTACATAAAATCCAAGATTTTGGATTGCATAATTTTTATACGTAAAACGCATAAAAGCAAAACGCGGCATAAGTCCTGGACGCCGCTCTTTAATCAGCCAATCGGTCAATAAAAGCGTGGATAAGATGCTGAAAATCGCCCACAGTCCCCATGTATTTAAAATGGAGATGTCATTCTTCATTCCTACGCCTTCATCATTATAAAAAGAAAATGTCGTGGCAAGTAAATTTTCCTGTGCTTGAATTTCATTTGTTTTCGCAATAATTTCATCAAAAGAAACCATTGCTTCAGGTTGTAACCTTTCTTGCAAATCGGTAATGGTATGAGCTGCTTTCACTTTTCCCGTGTCCTGCTGCACATAGGAAATAAGCATTTCTCGAATTGGTGTATAGGCAAAAGAAAGGTTGGATTGATAGCTCGTTATAAGGCGATTACGACTGCCGCGTAAAATCTTTGCTTCATATCCGTCTTCTATTATAAATGCACTATCCAATTCATGACTTTCGATCTGACTGCGCGCTTCTGATTCGCTCAATTCATAGACGCGTAGAAGAGGGGAAGATTTCATTGTTTCAAGTAATGAATTTGCAAGCTCGCTATCTTCTTTAACTACCATACCAATCGGGATTTTACTATCCTCCTGTACTACATTTGTAATTTGTATCATACAAACAGTCGCAAGTATTGGAAGGAGAAACCAAAATAGATGGGAAATCCAGTGTTTCTTCCAGTGCATCAATCGAGTATGGATGATTGACATCATATGGCAACACGCTCCTTCCAAATTGAAATACTAGTCAATATGAATGCTGCAGCAGCGTTCATTAGAAGGAGGGGAATATAATCTGCATAGAGTCGGTTGTTTAATAAAATATCTTGTATCCAGCTTAAAGCTTCATATGAAAATAAATAGGGCAGCAGATTTTGAATCCACAATGGATAGTAAATAACTGGAATAATCGCACCGCTTATGATAATGGACACAAACGTGAATACGGATTGTACGAGTAATCGAAGCTTATGTGACTGGGTAAGTGATTCGATAATGGCAAGACATTGCACGAAAATTCCACTATATAACAATGTGAGTAACGTAATTCGAATGTAATCCTCCAGAATAACGGTTTCCACCAAGATAGTTTCTAAAGCGATAAAAGATAGCCCAGCAAAGGATGCTGTAACGATGATGGTAATAAACATTTTTGCGATTGTCTGCTGAATTTCGAGTACACCATAAAGTCGCATCCGATTTTTTAGACGTGTTGGATTTTCTTTTGTAAAAAAAATATAAATGGCTAAGAGCCAAATCGAAACAAGAATAAACCAGCTTCCGACAGTGAAATATTGAATGGGAGACGACGTTGCTAGGTTTGTGATTTCTCGTTCCATTAAAACGCGGTCACGTCCAACTGTATAGAATAAAAACTCCTTAAATTGCTCGAAAACAAAATCATTTCGCTCTTCATCATCCATATTGAATTCCCGTGCATAGGAATTAATTGCAAGAATATTTGCTTGTGAGGCACGTATGTGACGGGAAACACTTTCAATAAGCTCGTTTACCATAAAGCTTTCTGCATGTTGCTTTGCATTTCCGGTTACAGGAATCTCCACTGATTGCCCTTGCATTAGATGGCTTGTGAAATTATCCGGAAACGTAATGTAAGCACTGATTTCATTATTTTCTATGGCTATTTTAGCTTCATTTTCAGTCATACTATGTATTTCTATAAATGATCCCAGTTGGGAAGAATGTTCGATAAGCTGGACGATCAGCTCAGTTTGTTCATTTTCATCTAAATTGACTAAGCCTACTTGAACGGTTTCATTCTCTGAAGGTATAAAATATGTAATTATAATTGCAGCAGCTAACCCGACAATAATAACCGGAAACATGAAAAGAAGAGGAAGTGATGACCACTTCCTCCTTAGCTGCATTAAATGATTTTTTATAAATAATTGTATGTGTCTCATGTAATGCATTGTGGCACGCTCGTTTCGTGTTTATAAATTAAAGGTAGTTTAAAAGCCGTTAGAACTAATTAGAATCCCATTCCGCCACTAGACATAAGGCCGAACAGCCATTGCTGGAAGCTTGGTGCTACATCGTTTTCAAAGTATTCCTGTAGTTCTGTAGTAGACATGCTACCTAAATCCTTCACATTATCTTCACTCAATGTTTCAACAGAATCAATTGTTTGGCCTTCTGTATTCATATTTAATGTGAACATATCTTGACTTAAGTCTGGAGTCTCTAAAGAAATTTGATGTGCTGCATTCATTTTATCAGCTTCATATGTTGCATCTCCTGTCCAATGCAAGCTTCCGCCGCCGCTAGCAGGGTCTTCAACAGTGAACACACGATTAAATTCACGTGTACCATCTGCAAGTGTTTCTGTTCCGTCATAGGATAGAACAAAATCTTCAACTGTTAGGTTGATAGAATCTGTAGCTTCGTTACCCTTCCAGTTCAAATCACCTGTAATATTCATTGTTCCTTCTTCGTATGCATCTGAGAATGCAACGTCATAATCAAAGAATTGATTTTCATCTGTTAACAATTGTGAACCAGTAATAGAAATTTTCGCTAGTTCCTCAGCATTCGTTCCCATTTCAAGAACGAATTCACGTTGGACAATCTTATTGTCAGCAATCCATAGTGATGATGTTAATCCATTTGGAATCTGCAATTCTTCTATACCATCTTTTGCTTCTGTGATACTAGCTTCAAAATCTTCAGTAAATGTATCCAATTCATCTTCCATATAGATACCGCCAAACTGCTGGGCAACCATTTGTTCCTTGATGATTTCTTTTAGTTTATCATCCTTTTCCATCTTATCCAATACAGTAGTTAAGATGTCTTTAAATTGCTGCTCAGTAAGGTGTAACTCAATTTTTTCGGAATTAATAGATTCGCCATTAACTTCTACCGTTTCATCGCTGCTTGTAAATGCGTCATCTGGCAATTCATCATAAATCAATTTGAAGTATTCATCTTCTATATGTGTTTTGTATTCTTCAGGGAAGATTTCTCCTGCACTTTCAAACAGCGTATCTAACCCAAGTGTTTCTTCACCAGTAAATGTTGCTGGATCTACTTCATGAAGGAGTGGACCAAAATCTTGATCATTTAATTGTAAAACTTCTTCTAAGAAAGGCACCCCAACCATAACTTTCTCATCTGTTACAAAAACTTGAAGATCATTTATCTCCATCCCAGCGATATTAGCTGAAATCCCAGTATAAACTTGTTTGTTTTCCATATCGGTTTGAGAATCAAGCTTTATACTAGAGTTGTTGATTAATGTTGCAGGATCCATGCCGTATCCCATGCTTCCTGCTGCTGGATCATTGTATTCAGCAGTTAATTCAAGTGATGAAGCAGTTTTGTCAGTTTGCGTTTTTTCATACCAGTCAAATTCCGGTTGATAACGTTCCTCCGCTCGTTCCACCATGTATTCCCACGTATCTTTTTCAGCTAGAAAATATGCATTTTTCGGAGAATCCTTAATTAGCATAAATGCTAAGGCTGTTCCTCCGGCTAATACGACAATACCGACAATAAGTGCAATTAACCCTTTGGAAATTCCTTTTTTCTGCTGTTCATTCGTTGTACCTTCCACAAACTTACCCCTTTCTTTTCCTTCCTCTTACTTAGTTTATTATGAATCTCTGAAACATATAATAACAAACTGTTTCAACTTTTTATATCATTTAAAAACAAACTAGTCAAATGGTGCTAAAAAAAATACGAAACATCGTAATCCAAAAGGCTTTTGATCGTTTTAAATTCAAGATAATTTAGTAGGTAATTCAACTTATTGAAATGGTATAAAAAGTAAAAAACAATCTGTAAAACTAGAAGTAATTATAGGAATCTTACCACTGGTTAGGTAAAAATACTTATTTTTATTTGATTTTACAGTTTAAAGAAAAAGTCACAGTTGAGGATGTTCAAGGGAATATGATGGATTTTATAAAGGAGGGGGAGGCGATTGACAACCTCCTCCGAATAGTTTCTTATTGTAAATTTTGTGTCGCGGCTTTAACACCTTGTTCTAATGCATCAACCATTTCTTTTTTATCTTGCTCTTCCGATTGATTCCAAATTAATTCAAATAGCACACCAAGACCGGGAAGCATTTTTTCTTCACCGTTTTGTATAGCGTCAACAATCGTTGACTCCAGTTGCTGCTGATCGTTGGTTGCGATATTAGACAGAATTGCTTTTCGTAAATTTAAATCCATATAGACACTCCTCCACTTTTCAAATTATGGATAGTTTGACCAACGTATATAAAAATATGTATGATGGATAAAGAAATAATAAGAAGGATGAAACCAATGATTACGTCAGTAAAAAATGAAAAAGTAAAACAATGGAAAAGACTCCATAAGCGAAAAGAAAGAACACAGGCTGGTGCGTTTCTTGTAGAGGGATTCCATTTAGTGGAGGAAGCGGTAAAGAGTAATTGGACGGTTCGTGAAGTTATTATACAGGAGGGGGTCGAGCTGCCAAGCTGGACAGACAACTATCCAGTCGTTTCAATTAGCGACAATGTGATGGCATACATCTCCCAAACTGCGGCACCACAAGGAATTATTGCTGTTATTGAAAGTCGACAACAGACACAGCGCAGTGGCAATCATTTACTCCTTATTGATTCGATACAGGATCCTGGAAATTTAGGAACAATTATTCGAACTGCAGATGCTGCAGGGATGGATGGGATTATGCTTGGAGATGGAACAGTCGATCTTTATAATGATAAGGTCATTCGTTCAACGCAAGGTTCTATTTTTCATATCCCAATTATTCATGCAAACCTGGGAGAGATGGTTTCAGCATTAAAAGAAGAAGGCTTTACAATATGGGCAACAGCTTTAGAAAATGCGTCCAATTATAATGATATAATCCCAGGTAATAAAGTGGCGATTATATTAGGTAATGAAGGGGCTGGAGTACAAGCTGATTTGATTGAGCAAGCAGACAGGTCGGTAAAGATCCCAATCTATGGCCAAGCGGAATCATTAAATGTAAGTATTGCAGCAGGAATTCTTATGTATCACCTAAAAAGATAATCTTGCAAGTGGGTTCGAAATTATTTATAATGAATGTAATCTCAATATGTAAGCAAAGAAGGAGCTCGTTCCTATTTAGAATGTGATTCAGGGAGGAAATGCCTAAGACTGGGAGCATTTCTATCGCAATAATACGAACAATTCACTCTGGAGCTGGCACTTGGACCTTCAATCTGAAGTAAAGGTGTTCCGGATATAAATCCGTTATCAAGTTTAAGTTGGGCAGCAAACGTATGCTTTTCATACATACATTCTGTCAACAAGGGTGGTACCGCGAAATAATAGCCTCGTCCCTTTTTGGGATGAAGGCTTTTTTTATTTGTACAAAAGCAACAGGTATTCCACTTAGATGGCGTGGTCGACTTGCCAAGTTTTTAAAATCACATATTCAAGGAGGTAATTATCAATGAAAGAACAATTAGAGGCTCTACAGGTTGATGCATTGCAAAGAATTGCCGCAACGGAGACAATTCGAGAATTACAAGATATTAAAGTTGCGTATCTAGGGAAAAAGGGATCCTTAACGGGAGTTCTTCGTGGAATGGGCAAGCTTTCGAAGGAAGAGCGTCCAGTTGTCGGGGAAATTGCTAACCATGTAAGAACTGCAATCACAACGGCACTTGAAGAAAAAACAGAAAAGCTAGAACAAGCGGAACTGGAGAAACAACTTGAAGAAGAGACAATTGATGTTACATTACCTGGCCGTCCAGTGAAGGTAGGTGGTCCTCACTTATTAACGAATATCGTTCAAGAGATTGAGGATTTGTTTATTGGCATGGGCTACGAAGTAAGAGAAGGCCCGGAAGTCGAGACAGACTACTTTAATTTTGAAGCATTGAATTTACCGAAGAACCATCCAGCGCGTGATATGCAGGATTCGTTCTATATTACGAATGAATTATTGCTTCGTACTCATACATCACCAGTTCAAGCACGTACGATGCAGGAATATAACGGTGAAAAGCCTTTTAAAATGATTTGTCCTGGAAAAGTGTACCGCCGGGACACAGATGATGCAACACACTCTCATCAATTTACACAAATTGAAGGGCTTTATGTAGACAAAAATGTGCGCATGAGTGATTTAAAAGGTACGTTGGATAAATTCGCTAAGAAAATGTTTGGTGAAGACCGCGAAATCCGTTTGCGTCCTAGTTTTTTCCCGTTTACAGAGCCTTCCGTAGAGATGGATATTTCTTGTAAGGTGTGTGATGGAAAAGGATGCAGTGTGTGCAAAGGTACTGGATGGATTGAGATTCTTGGTGGAGGAATGGTTCACCCTAAAGTACTTGAAATGGGCGGATATGACCCAGAAGTATACAGCGGATTTGCATTTGGAATGGGACCTGAACGAATTGCCATGCTGAAGTACGGTGTGAATGATATCCGGAACTTCTATGCAAATGATATCCGATTCTTAAAACAGTACCATAAAGCATAAGTGAGATCACGAAGGAGGTAAAACAATTGTTAGTATCATATAACTGGTTAAAAAAATACGTTGATTTAGGAAATTTAACGCCTGAAGAGCTTGCCGCAAAAATTACGAAGTCAGGGATTGAAGTAGAGGGTGTCGAATATGTGGCAGAAAAGAGTACCAATGTTGTAGTCGGCTATGTAGAGTCATGTGAAAAACATCCCGATGCAGATAAGTTGAACCTATGCCAAGTTGATGTAGGTGAAGAGAAATTACAAATTATTTGTGGAGCACCGAATGTGGCACAAGGTCAAAAGGTTGCTGTAGCAAAGCCGGGAGCAGTTCTTCCAGGTAATTTCAAAATAAAAAAAGTGAAGCTTCGTGGAATTGAATCGAATGGTATGATTTGTTCCTTAAAAGAGCTGGGTATCGAAGAAAAATATATCCCAACCGATATTGCAGATGGTATATTTGTATTTCCAGAAGAGGCAACAGTCGGAGAACCTGTTGATGAGCTGCTCAACTTAAATGACGCTGTCCTTGAATTGGATGTTTTAGCAAATCGTGCAGATGCTTTAAGCATGCTTGGTATTGCATATGAGGTTGCAGCAATACTTGATCAGCCGGTAAAACTGCCGGATGAGGCAGTTCAAGTGGAAGAATCAGCAACAGTAGCAAATTATGTTTCCGTTGAAGTCGAAGCAGCAGAATTAAATCCCTATTACGGGGCATTTATGATAAAGGATGTGGAAATCAAACCATCTCCATTATGGATGAGAAATTACTTAATGGCAGCTGGCATTCGTCCAATAAATAATGTTGTTGACATTACAAATTATGTACTCCTCGAATATGGCCAGCCATTACATGCGTTTGATTATGATAGATTTGGCTCTGAAAAAATTGTTGTACGCCGGGCGAAACATGATGAGACTCTAACAACATTGGACGGACAAGAGCGAATATTAACTGACGAGAATCTTGTAATCACAAATGGTAAGGAACCTGTAGCATTAGCTGGTGTTATGGGCGGATTGGATTCAGAGGTTGCGAGTGAGACAACGAATGTTTTACTGGAAGCTGCTTATTTTGATGCCATTACAGTTAGAAAGACGGTAAAACAAACTGGTCTGCGCAGTGAGTCCAGTACCAGGTTTGAAAAAGGAGTCGATCCAAACCGTGTCCGTAAAGCAGGAGCTCGTGCTTGCTTACTGCTGCAGCAATATGCTGGTGGTAAAGTAATAGCTGGGACTGCTGAATTTGATAGGTTAGACCGAACAGAAAAAGTCGTCGAAATTGATACACCACATATTAACAATCGACTAGGAACAGAAATGACAACAGATGATATTGCTTCTATCCTTAAGCGACTGCAATTTGACTATAAGCAAGATGACGATCATTTCACGGTTCACGTACCTACTCGTCGTGGTGATATTACACTATTTGAAGATATGCTTGAAGAGGTTGCTCGAATTTACGGGTACGATAATCTTCCATTTACATTGCCAGAAGGTGCTGGACAGTCTGGAGGCTTGACCGTAAGACAGCAATTAAAGCGCCGGGTTAAAAACTTTGTTCAAGGTGCAGGTTTAATGGAAACATTAACCTATTCTTTAACAAATGAGCGGGATGTAAAACGTCTAATCAGCCCAGAGGTTGCAAGTTCAGCTGCGTCGCCTGTTGCTTTGGCAATGCCAATGAGCGAGGATCACAAATATCTTCGTCTTAGTATTTTACCGGAACTATTAAACGTTCTATCCTATAATCGCGCCCGTAGTCAAGTAAACCTTGGCTATTATGAAATGGGAAGTATTTTTATTTCGGGACAAAATGAACTATCAGAACAGCCAGATGAACAACTTCGTATCTCCGGAGCTCTAACTGGCACATGGTCGGAGCAAGCTTGGCAGCAAGAGAAAAAAGAGGTTGATTTTTATGTTGTGAAAGGAATTGTTGAAGGATTATTTGATTTTCTGCAAATCCCAGTGACATATAGTCAAACCAAGGTGACTGATATGCATCCAGGAAGATGTGCGGTAGTAAAAATTGCTGATAAAACTGTTGGGTTCATTGGTCAGCTGCACCCAACATTTCAAAAACAACTTGACTTAAAAGAAACGTATGTATTTGATTTAAATCTGGAAGAAGTCTTTGCGGCATATGATGCTGTACCATCCTTTACTGCAATTCCGAAGTATCCTTCCATTGCTAGGGACATTGCGTTTATTTTAGACAAGAATGTACATGCTGGAGACGTGAAAAAGGTTATTGAGGAAGTTGGCGCACCACTTGTTAATCGTGTAGATATCTTTGACCTGTATCAAGGTGACAACTTGGAAGAAGGTAAGAAATCCATAGCGTACAGCCTACTTTATCAACATCCAGAAAAAACGTTGAAGGATGAGGAAGTAGAAGAATCTTACCAAAAAATAATCGCAGCCGTTAACGAAAAATTCAACGCCTATGTAAGATCTTAAACAGATAAAAGGCTTTCCTGCTACTCGTTGTAGTGGGAAAGCTTTTTTCAGGTTTAAATAGAAACAAGCACCGGGAAGTATCAAAGCGTTCGTTGCTGCTCCAACACGCTACCCAGCCAACTCAAAACACGCTACAAAAAATAGAGCATACCAGACAGCACCGGAATGCTCCAATTCATTATACTACACCAATACATGCAGTAATTATCAATCGTTATAATTCTTTTTAGGTGGTAATTCCCAACTAATTTCATCCAGTCCGTTTTCTTGCAAGATAGCGTTCGTTTTTGAAAACGGCTTGCTCCCGAAAAAGCCCCTATGTGCAGATAATGGACTAGGGTGTGGTGCACGAATAATGTAATGCTTGTTTGTATCGATTAGTTTTGTTTTACTTTGTGCTGCACTTCCCCAAAGGATATAAATAACAGGATCTTTTTTTGTGTTTAACACATCAATTACACGGTCAGTGAACGTCTCCCATCCCTTGCCTCGGTGTGAGTGGGCTTCACCAGACCTCACAGTTAGAACTGTATTTAAAAGAAGTACCCCTTGCATTGCCCATTCAACCAGATAACCGTGTGCAGGGGGTGGCAGACCAAGATCAGCGTGTAATTCCTTGAATATATTTCGTAATGATGGTGGAATTTTCACCTCAGGCTGTACAGAAAAACTAAGCCCGTGGGCTTGATTTGGCCCGTGATACGGATCTTGTCCAAGAATCACAACTTTTACCTGACTAAACGGGGTGTAATGTAATGCATTAAAAATATTTTGCATCTTTGGGTAAATCGTATGTGTTTCATATTCTGTTTTCAAAAATGCTCGTAATTGCAGATAATATGGTTTTTGGAACTCACTTGCAAGTAAGGGTTCCCAGTCGTTTTGTAAAATGTTTTGCTTCATTATAAAACCCTTCCTATATAAGTCTATAAATAACGCTGAGCTTTTTTTGTGTTGGCAAAATGTGTCTTGGCGTATTTATCTAATATGGCAGCACCTTTTGTATTGATTACCTTTGCGATTGTTTGATCCACTTTAGCAGAGGCTCCTTTAGGAAGCGGGATACCAATGGCCTCAGAAAGCTTATCCATTTCTTTCACAAAGCTTGTTCTGGCAATAATAGATGCTGTAGCAACGGCGATTGAATGGCTTTCGGCTTTTGTAATAAAATATGTCTTTTCCGGCAGCTGTTGTTGTTCTGTGCCGATATGTCTACTATAGACAGCTGGTTCACAAAATTGGTCAATCAGGATGCCATCAAGTTCAACCTTACCAATTTTATTTAATAAATTTGTAATTGCGTGATGGTGAAGCATGGCCTTCATTTTTCCTTGTGACCAGCCTTTTTTCTGTAGCCTATTGTACTTTTCATTATGTAAAACAAGCAACGAGTATGGAATTTGAAGCTTGACGATATCCTTTGCTAATTTAGAAATAATCGGATCTGTAAGGTTTTTCGAGTCCTTTACTCCAAGCTCTTTTAGAGTGGCAAACTGACTTTTGTTCACATATGCTGCAGCAACGGTTATTGGACCGAAATAGTCACCAGTTCCAGCTTCATCCGAACCAATGTGACTACTTGTAAATAAGCTGGTATCCGGCGTATATCGTGTTTTGATTTGATTTTGGCTCGTCTTTTTTACTGTTTTAGTTGCTGAGGTACTCGAGCTTGTCTGCCATTTTCCTGCCTCTAATTCAGGTGCACTCCCTTGGAATAGAACCTTGCCAGATTTATAGGCTGTTATGACAGCAGCGCTTGTTTTCGCACGAAAGACAGCTCCAGGTGGGGTTTGTGTCAAAGCGCTTTTATAATGTAATTTCATTTCATTTATTGTATCTATTGGTAATACATGTACCTCTTGTCCCATCTACATCTCTCCAATCCTTGCATATATTGACTATAGCAAAATAGCTTTCATAATGAAATACTTCTTTTTAAAAGTACTTCGTGTTAATATTAAGTGAAGAATTTTTTGTTTGCAGGAGGTAACACCACATGGACGAGGGCGAAAAGCAACGTATTACAGTTGATATATATAATAGAACATATACAATAGTGGGACCAGAGTCAGAAAGTCATGTTCGATTAGTCGCAGGTCTTGTCGATCAGAAAATGAAAGAGCTGCATGAAATGAACCGGCAATTGGATACAACAAGATTAGCAGTCTTAACTGCTGTAAATACAATGAATGATTACCAAAAACTGAAAGAAGATTACGCAACCTTATTGGGGTCGCTTAGAAAGAAAGAGGATAAGTAAGTTATGTTAGACTTTATATTATTCATTATGTTGCTTTTCGGGTTTTTCATGGGCCTGAAAAGAGGATTTATATTACAATTACTCCACTTAACTGGATATATTATCGCATTTATTGTGGCAGTGAAGTATTATGATGTATTAGGTCCAAAGCTATCACTTTGGATTCCATATCCAGAACTGTCGGAGGAAAGTGCATGGGCAGTCTTTCTGCAGTCGTTACCACTTGAGACAGCCTTTTATAATGCAATTGCGTTTGCGATTATCTTTTTCGCGGTTAAAATTGCATTGCAAATCATAGCTTCCATGCTCGACTTTGTAGCATCCATACCCATTATTAAATCCGTTAATAAAATTCTAGGCTCCGTTCTGGGGTTTTTAGAAGTATATTTAATTATATTCATCTTGCTGTATATTCTGGCATTAACACCAGTTGAGACAATCCAGAATTGGATTAGCAACTCTTCAATAGCAGTTTTCATTATTGAGAAAACACCTTATTTCTCAGAAAAGCTATTGGAGCTTTGGTTTACCTATACAGGTGGGGAAGCAAGTTAAATTTAAATCGTTATGATTTGATTACCGGAGACTGATTCATCGTATTAGGGATACGCTTGTAAGTTCGGAGCAGGTGGTATGAACTAAATAGAATCAGTCTTTTTTTAGAGGTTGCAGTTTTATATGAATACTTATGGAATAGGTGATAGTTGTGGCAATTAATAAAAAAGATGTTATTCAATTATTAGAGAGAATAGCCATTTACTTGGAGCTAAAAGGAGAAAATCCATTTAAAATATCGGCATATCGAAAGGCAGCTCAAGGCTTAGAACAAGATGATCGGTCATTAGCTGACATTGAGGATTTTACAAAAATCAAAGGAATTGGTAAAGGTACAAGCAATGTCATTGTAGAATTTATTGAGCAGGGTGAATCTCAAGCTTTGAAGGAACTAGCTGAGCAAGTACCGCCTGGATTAATTCCGCTACTAAATCTGCCAGGCCTTGGTGGCAAAAAATTGTCTAAGCTTTATCAAGAGCTTGGAGTTATTGATGCGGATACATTAAAAGAGGCTTGTCTAAGCGGGAAAGTAGAAAATCTTGCAGGATTTGGCAAAAAGTCAGCAGAGAAAATTGTCGCTGCATTAGAGGAGTCAGGGAAACGTCCAGAAAGACTGCCAATAGCGATCATGCTTCCATTAGCAGAGAGAATTGAAGCATATTTAACTGAAATTGAAGAAATTGAATCCTTTTCACGGGCTGGAAGTCTTCGCAGAATGCGGGAAACAATAAAGGACCTTGATTTCATCATTGCAACTTCCAATCCATCCGCTGTAAGAGAGGCACTACTTGTCATCCCGAATTTAAAGGAAGTCATCGCTAAAGGAGATACAAAGGTATCGGTAACATTGGAGGATGTGTATGATATCAATGTCGATTTCAGGTTAGTTTCAAAGACAGAGTTTGCAACGACCTTGCATCACTTTACTGGCTCAAAAGATCATAATGTTGCATTAAGACAGCTTGCTAAATCAAGAGGAGAGAAAATTAGCGAATATGGAGTAGAAGTAGAGGAAACAAACGAAGTACGGACATTTTCAAATGAAGCAGAGTTCTTTCGCTATTTTGGACTCCAATTTATTCCGCCAGAGGTAAGAGAGAACACGGGGGAAGTGGAAGCATTTAAAGAAGAAAAAAGATTGATTGAGCTTGCTGATATAAAAGGCGATTTACATATGCATACAACCTGGAGCGATGGTGCGCAATCACTGGAAGAAATGGCGAGCCATGTTCGTGCCATGGGGTATGCCTATATGGCAATTACCGATCATTCCAAATACCTCCGCGTAGCAAATGGGCTAGATGAATCGCGCTTGCGCAAGCAGAGAGAGGAAATTGCAGCTTTAAATGAAAAGTGGACAGATTTTCATATTTTCGCAGGGGTAGAAATGGATATTCTACCAGATGGCTCACTTGACTTCTCTGATGCGTTTCTTCGTGAAATGGATTATGTAATTGGTGCCATTCATTCTAGCTTCAACCAATCACAAGAAAAAATAATGAAGCGACTATATTCAGCATTAGAAAATCCATATGTATCATTGATCGCCCACCCTACTGGCAGGCTCATTGGAAGACGAGCAGGTTACAATGTTAATGTAGAGAAATTGATTGAGAAGGCAAAAGAAACAAATACAGCATTAGAAATCAATGCCAATCCGAACAGACTTGATTTATCTGCTGATTGGGTGCGTAAAGCTCAGGAAACGGGTGTAACAATCGCAATCAACACAGACGCTCATAGCTACCAAATGCTCGACCATATGGCATACGGAGTAGGAGTAGCTAGAAGAGGATGGCTTGAGAAGGATACCGTTATGAACACGTGGTCTAAAAAGAAACTCATGGATTATTTTAATCGTAATAAATAAAGGAATTTTGAAAAATCCTTTTAAAATGACAAGTAGGAATCAGTTCAGCTAACAGCGGCTCCGTTCTGTGGTCAATTTCGAAAACAGCGCGTCTTGTGGTTACCGGGCGCGGAGAGCTAAGCTGATTGAACTCATCGGTTCTTTTTGAACATGTGATATTTAAATAAGAAGCCTATTTAAAGGAGTAATTAAGCATGAACGAACGAATTCTCCGTGTACTCGAATTTAAAAAAATAATAGAAAATCTATCCATGCACGCAGCTACAACATTAGGAAAGGATTTTGTATCTAAGTTAAAGCCTGCGACAGAATTAAAACAGGTTATCGAGCTGCAGAATGAAACAGACGAAGCGAGCCAAATTGCTCGTTTAAACAGAACTATTCCGTTAGGGGGCGTCACAGATATTCGCCCTAGCTTGAAACGAAGTGCCATCGGTGGTGTGCTTTCAACACATGAATGTCTTGATGTTGCCAATACGATTTATGGTGGAAGGCAGGTAAAGTTGTTTTTTGATCAACTCGAGCTTGAAGAAGAAATACCAATTCTTGAAGGATTGGTGGAACGAATAACACCACTTCGTGAACTGGAGATGGAGATAAAAAATTGTATTGATGACCGCGGCCACGTAATAGACAGCGCATCAGCAAGCTTACGCAGTATTAGAAGCTCCATCCGGACGTTTGAGAATCGGATTCGAGAAAGATTAGAGAGCTACACAAGAAATAATAGCAGTATGCTTTCTGATGCAATTATAACGATCCGAAATGATCGCTATGTGCTCCCAGTTAAACAAGAATATAGAGGAGCAATTGGTGGGATTGTTCATGATCAGTCGTCATCAGGTCAAACCTTGTTTATGGAGCCTAAAGCTATTGTAGACTTAAATAATCAATTGCATGGAGCGATTACAAAGGAAAAGCAGGAAATAGATCGGATTTTAAAAGAATTAAGCCAATCCATTGCAGTAGAAGAACATGATTTGGACCAAAATGTCATGCTGCTTGGTCAAATTGATTTCATATCTGCACGTGCTAGATTAGGTCAAGAAATGAAAGCAGCCCGACCAAAAATGAATGACCGAGGGTTCATTCAAATGAAGCAAGCAAGACATCCATTAATTCCAATTGATGAAGTGGTTGCTAATGATGTGGAGATTGGAAAAACGTATACCTCGATTGTAATAACAGGTCCGAATACAGGAGGAAAGACCGTTACACTGAAAATGGTGGGTCTTTGTACATTAATGGCGCAGTCCGGTTTACAAGTTCCCGCACTAGATGGCTGCGAGCTCGCAGTGTTCAAGGAAGTGTTTGCTGATATTGGGGACGAACAATCGATTGAACAAAATTTAAGTACATTTTCTTCACACATGACAAATATAGTAGAAATCATTAAGGAAGTAAATGATCATTCACTTGTGCTTTTTGATGAGCTTGGTTCAGGCACAGATCCACAGGAAGGTGCTGCACTAGCGATGGCCATTCTTGATGAAGTTGTTTCTCGCAATGCACGGGTAATTGCAACAACACATTATCCAGAGTTAAAGGCATATGGATACAATCGCAGCAACGTTGTGAACGCATCGGTTGAATTCAATGTCGAAACCTTGCAGCCTACCTACCGGTTGCTTATCGGAGTGCCTGGTCGAAGTAATGCATTTGAAATATCGAACCGATTAGGCTTGAATAATCATATAATTGAAAGAGCTAAAGGACTTGTAGGCGTTGATTCGAAAAGCGTTGAAACAATGATCGCTTCATTGGAAAAATCGCATTTAGAGGCGGAACGGGATTATGAAAAAGCACATGCAGTATTACTTGAAAGTGAGAAATTACGTGAAGACATCACAAAAGAATGGAAGCAATTAGAGCAAAAGAAGGAAGAGCTGTATAAAAAAGCTGAAGAAAAGGCAGAAAAAGCCCTGACGAAAGCTCGAGAAGAGGCGGAACGAATTGTAAACGAAATCCGTCAAATGAAAACAAATGTCTCACTAAAGGAGCATGAGTGGATTGAGGCTAAGAAAATGCTTGAGGAAGCTCAGCCACATTTGACCCAAAAGCAAAATAGACAGCCAGACAAAAAAGCTGCTGAACAAAGAGTACTTCAACCTGGTGATGAAATTAAGTTGCTAACTGTAAATCAGAAAGGTGAAGTTTTAGAAAAAGTAAATGATAATGAATTTTTAGTGCAGGTCGGAATCATGAAGGTTAAAGTGAAACGACATGAATTACAGTTTCTTGGTAAACCAAAGCAAACAATGGAAAAACCAATAGCAACGATAAAAGGATCGAATTATCATGTAAGTACAGAGCTGGATTTGCGTGGGGAACGCTATGAGGATGCCTTACTGAAACTAGAGAAATATATTGATGATGTTTTGTTAGCTGGCTATCCAAAAGCCTATATTATTCATGGTAAAGGTACCGGTGCTTTAAGAAAAGGAGTACAGGAATTCGTGAAGCGACATTCTCAAATTAAGAATGCGCAGCCAGGAGGAAGTAGCGAAGGTGGCAGTGGTGTAACTGTTCTTGAATTTTAATAAGCGGATACCTGTGCTTGTTACTAATTTAGTTAGGAAAGTATCTTACTTTCCTAACTGCATCTACAATTGATGCGTTGCTAAATGGTATGGCAAATTTCTAGAGAAGTAGGAGAGGTCGACTGTTATGGAAGGATTTTGGGAACATATCATCGTAGTTACAGCAGCCCGCTACAGTGTATTTGTCTTATGTACACTTGTCTTCTTAGCAATTTTTGAACTTGTAACATCTTATAAAAATTGGGAAGAAATAAGAAAAGGCAATCTTGCTGTTGCGATGGCAACGGGAGGAAAGCTATTTGGGATTGCAACGATTTTTCGCTATTCAATTGAACATAATGATTCTCTTTTGCAGTCAGTTGGATGGGGTGTTTTTGGTTTTGTTTTATTATTAATGGGTTATCTCATGTTTGAATTTCTTACCCCGCTTATGAAAGTAGATGAGGAAATCGGGAATGGAAATAAGGCTGTTGGCTTCATTTCCATGATTATATCCGCGGGATTAGCATTTGTAATCGGAGCCAGCATTGGATAAAGAGAGGGGAGATCAACAGTGGTATTAGATCGTTTAGCAAAAATATTAATTGTTGTGGCAGTGATTTTTGTAGTAGTAGGTATATTTTACTTAATATAAGTGGTTATTATATGACCAGCTTCTTATTCACTCCTCTTTTATTTTGTTACATAATAAAAAATCAAAAATTAATTAAAAAGATTTCAAAAAATAGAAATTAATCGGTATAATGGTTATAGTATAGTATAAAGGGGAGTGAAAAATGAAACCTAACCGAAAATGGCATGAACATTACCCGTCTGAAATACCTACGTCACTGAAGTATGAGAAAAAAGCCTTACATGTATACTTGGAAGAAAGTGCAAAAGCGTACAAAGAAAAGAAAGCGCTTTATTTTATGGGGAAGGAACTTTCCTATCATGAATTGTTTTTGAAATCAAAGCAAATGGCGAATTATTTACAGTCTCTAGGAGTGAGGAAGGGGGATAAAGTAGCTATAATGTTACCGAACTGTCCGCAGGCTGTTATAAGCTATTATGGTATTCTGATGGCGGGCGGAACGGTGGTTCAGACAAATCCACTGTATACAGAACGTGAATTGGAATATCAGCTAAATGATTCCGGCACTTCGGTAATTGTTTGTTTAGATATCTTGCTTCCTCGAGTTACAAAAGTAAAAGGAAACACAGAATTAAAACATACAATTGTTACAGGAATTAAAGATTACTTGCCATTTCCGAAAAACCTGATTTATCCGTTTATCCAGAAACGAGAGTATAACATGGTTGTTAAAGTAGAACAAAGTATAGATACGCATGTATGGCAATTAATGATGGAAAAGACACCGGCGGAATATTTGGAGCCTGAAATAGATCCAGTTGAGGACTTAGCATTATTACAATATACAGGCGGTACAACTGGTCATCCAAAAGGTGTTATGCTTACCCATTATAACCTTACATCGAATGTCGAGATGTGTGAAAGCTGGTTATATAAAACAGAGAATGGAAGAGAAATTGTGATGGGTGTGCTTCCGTTTTTCCATGTATATGGAATGACCACCGTCATGAATCTCTCGATTAAGCAAGGTTCAAAAATGATTCTCATGCCAAAATTCAATGCATTAGACGTACTTAAAGCAATTGATAAACAAAGGCCGACCTTATTTCCCGGTGCGCCGACCATCTATGTTGCTTTACTGAACCATCCAGATTTGAAGAAATATGATCTTTCATCGATTAAAGCATGTATTAGCGGCTCAGCTCCATTACCAACTGAGGTTCAGGAACAGTTCGAGAAAATAACGAATGGGAAATTAGTTGAAGGCTATGGATTAACAGAATCGTCACCAGTAACACACGCGAACTTTGTCTGGGAAAACCGAGTGAATGGTAGTATCGGTGTACCATGGCCAGACACAGATTGTAAGATTTTTAAGATGGATGCAATCGATGAAGAAGCAGAAGTTGGGGAAGTTGGAGAGATTGCGGTAAAAGGGCCGCAGATCATGAAAGGTTACTGGAATAACGAAGAAGAGACGAATAATGTATTAAAAAACGGATGGTTATTTACAGGTGATTTAGGTTATATGAATGAACAAGGCTACTTTTATATTGTTGATCGGAAAAAGGATATGATTATTGCAGGGGGATATAATATTTATCCACGTGAAGTAGAAGAGGTTCTTTATGAGCATGAAGGCATTCAGGAAGCGGTGGTAGCTGGTATACCAGATGCTTATCGTGGAGAAACAGTCAAGGCCTATATTGTTCTTAAGCAAGATTACAGTATCACTGAAGATGCGTTAAACGAATATTGCAGAAAGCATCTCGCAGCATACAAGGTTCCGAGAATATATGAATTCCGCAAAGAACTACCTAAAACTGCAGTTGGTAAGATATTAAGAAGGAAGTTAGTTGACGAAGAGGTAGCCAGACAGACAGAAGAGTCTGTAACATCTATTTGAGCCTTGTGCTCTTCTTTCTTTATTTGATTATGGACAAGGTATATTATTGACAGAATAGTCTGTAGCAGTTAAAATGAAATTATGAATGACTATTCACTCAGTTTGCAAAGTGAAACACATCTTAGGAGAAGACGCATGAAAAATAACAAACCCAAATATAACCAAATTATAGAAGCGGCAGTAAAAGTCATTGCAGAGAACGGCTATCATGGATCGCAAGTATCTAAAATTGCTAAAGCAGCTGGTGTTGCGGATGGTACAATCTATCTTTATTTTAAGAACAAAGAAGATGTGCTTGTATCTGTTTTTGAAGAGAAGATGGGTGAATTTATTAAGCAAATCGAAGAATCAACCAATCAAAAGCAAAATGCAAATGAGAAATTATTTACACTAATTAAAATGCATTTTGAACAGCTTTCTGCCGATTATCATTTAGCGATTGTTACCCAGCTGGAACTAAGACAATCCAATTACGACCTTCGCATTCAAATCAATAATGTTTTAAAGCGATATTTAACTGTATTGGATAATATCCTGAAAGAAGGAATACAGCAACAACTATTTCGTGATGATCTAACGATTCCATTGGTACGCCAGATGATTTTTGGTACTTTAGATGAAATCGTAACGAATTGGGTTATGAATGAGCAAAAATATGACCTGAATAAACAAGTTTCAGCTGTTCATGACTTGTTAATGAAAGGGCTTTCGGTAGATTGAATCGAATCAGATTAAATCTAAGTATATAGAAGGAGGATATAATTAAATTGACGATGATTATGTATGAAGTTGAAGGAAATGTAGCGTATTTAACCATTAAAAGTCTACCCGCAAATGCATTATCACGGGGTCTTCTAAAAGACCTAAGTGAACAGCTTAACCGAATCGAACAAGAAAATCGTGTAAAAGCTGTTGTGTTAAAAGGGGATGGTAGGTTTTTCTCCGCGGGAGCTGATATTAAGGAATTTACCGATTTACAGAACGCATCCGATTATGCATCACTTGCAACAAATGGTCAGCGTGTCTTCAGTCGAATGGAACAGTTCTCTGTACCGATTATTGCTGCTATTCATGGTGCTGCATTAGGTGGAGGGTTAGAACTGGCAATGGCTTGCCATATCCGTATCGTAACAGAAAATACGAAACTTGGGTTACCTGAAGTGAACCTTGGGATTATACCTGGTTTTGCAGGTACACAGCGATTGCCTAGATATGTAGGTGCAGCAAAAGCATATGAAATGATACTTACTGGTGAACCAATTAGTGGAAGTCAGGCAGCTGCATGGGGTCTCGCGAATAGCGTTGTCGCTGAAGAAGAGCTTTTAAGTGAAGCTACGAAACTAGCAAACAAGATTGCGGCTAAAAGTAAACCAGCTATTCAGCATATCATGCATCTTGTTTCCGTAGCTAAAACAGAGGCATTTTCCAAAGGGGAAGAAGAAGAAGCTAATGCTTTTTCGCAAGTTTTTGGAAATGAGGATGCGCGAGAAGGGATTCAAGCATTTTTAGAAAAGCGTCAAGCTAATTTTAAAGATAAATAAGATAATATTTAAATTGATTAGGAGGATACTAGATGAATATTTACGTACTTTTAAAGAAGACCTTCGATACTGAAGAAAAAATTAGTGTAGCTGGCGGAACAATTGAAGATGAAGGTGCTGAATTCATTATTAACCCTTACGATGAGTATGCGGTTGAAGAGGCAATTACACAGCGTGATGCTCATGGAGGGGAAGTAACTGTTGTGACAGTCGGAGATGAAGACTCTGAAAAACAGTTACGCACAGCCTTAGCAATGGGAGCAGACAAAGCAGTACTAATTAATACAGAAGAAGACTTGGATGAAGGAGATTCTTTTACAACTGTTAAAATTTTAGAGGCGTACTTTGAAGATAAAGAAGTAGATTTAATTTTAGCAGGAAACGTGGCAATTGATGAAGCAAGTGGACAGGTTGGACCACGATTAGCTGAATTACTTGGGTTTCCATATGTTACAACCATTACTAATTTGGATATCAAAGATGAAACAGTTACGATTGAAAAAGATGTAGAGGGTGATGTAGAGATTATTGAAACAAGCTTGCCTTTATTAGTAACTTGTCAGCAAGGCTTAAACGAACCTCGCTATCCATCACTTCCAGGAATTATGAAAGCAAAGAAAAAGCCGTTGGAAGAGCTTGAAATTGATGATTTAGATTTAGATGAAGAAGATGTGGAAGCGAAAACGAAAACAATCGATATCTATTTACCACCTGAAAAGGAAGCTGGAAGAGTACTAGAAGGCGAAATCTCAGATCAAGTTAGTGAATTAGTTTCCTTACTTAAAAACGAAAAGAAAGTGTTGTAAAGAAAAAATAACGAGTTTAAAAACGATAAAATGGACCGAGGTCTGCTAAATTTGAAACGTCATTGGACTGAGATTACTCAGCCCGATTTACACTGGACGTGATGACTTCGACGTTTAACAGGGACGTATCGGTTCTTAGTCGAAAATCTCTTGTGCAGATGTGTTAATTTACAGGACTTTTTGAACAACTTCCTTTATGGATGAAAGGGGAAATGACATGAGTGATAAATATATAGTAATTAGTGAAGTGAGAGATGGAGAATTGCGTCATGTATCATTTGAAGCAATTGCGGCAGCGAAAGAAATTAATGCTGATGCTGAAATCGTTGGTGTAGTTGTTGGTGATGGAAGTTTGGAAAGTTTGGCAAAAGAACTTATTTATTATGGTGCAGATCGAGTAATAAGTGTTTCTCATGAAAAACTGAAAACGTATACATCTGAAGGCTATGGGCAGTCGATAATGGCAATTATTAATGATGAAAATCCAACCGGTATCATTATGGGGCATACTTCGATTGGGAAGGATTTATCACCGAAATTAGCGAGCAAATTAGAGACAGGACTTATTTCAGATGCTGTTGCAATTGAAAAGGACGATGATCAGCCTGTATTTATTCGTCCAATTTATTCAGGGAAAGCTTTTGAAAAGAAGATTATTACAAACGGAATTACTTTTGTGACGATTCGACCGAATAATATTTCCGCATTAGAAAAAGATGAATCCCGTTCAGGAGATATAGAGACAAAAAACGTTGATATAGCAGATATCCGAACCATCGTAAAAGATGTCGTTCGTAAAGCTTCTAAGGGAGTAGACTTATCAGAAGCAAATGTAATTATTGCTGGCGGCCGGGGTGTTAAAAGCGAAGATGGATTTAAGCCATTATATGAGCTTGCAGAGGTGTTAGGTGGAGCAGTCGGCGCATCACGTGGGGCCTGTGATGCAGAGTATTGTGATTACGCTTTACAAATTGGGCAGACTGGAAAGGTTGTAACACCAGATCTCTATATTGCAGTTGGAATTTCAGGCGCTATCCAGCATCTAGCCGGGATGTCTAACTCCAAAGTAATTGTAGCAATTAACAAAGATCCAGAAGCAAATATCTTCAATATTGCTGACTATGGAATTGTTGGTGATCTATTTGAAGTTATTCCGTTACTGATTGAGGAATTTAAGAAAGTGAAATAATCAATTGGATCTGGTGATAATATTCATCAGGTCCCTATTTTTTATCACGTATTAAGAGGCTGTAATACCCCCCATTTCTATACGTAACGGAATCCAAAAGTAGTGAAAGAGGGAGGAACCAATCCGTAAATCCCTAATGAATGAAGTTTCACGTTATAATATGAAGCAAACTATTAGGAAGTATATACATCAGGTGATATACTCATAATAAGATTTATTCAATCTTGAGTTTTTATTAGGAGGTATATAATAATGGCAATTAAAAATGTATCAGATCAGAACTTCGCACAAGAAACTTCTAAGGGGCTTGTTTTAGCTGACTTTTGGGCACCATGGTGTGGACCGTGTAAAATGATCGCTCCAGTTCTGGAAGAAATAGATGGAGAAATGGAAGAAAAAGTACAAATCGTTAAGCTTGATGTGGACGAAAACCAAGAGACTGCTGGTAAATTCGGTGTAATGAGTATCCCTACACTATTACTGTTCAAAGATGGTAACGTAGTGGACCAAGTAGTAGGTTTCCAACCAAAAGAAGCTTTAGTAGACTTAATTAACAAACACGCGTAAAACGTGTATAATGAAATTAGAACAAATCCCTTGTTACGAATGTGACAAGGGATTTGTTCTAAAGAAAAAGGGGATACTTAAAGGATTTGAATGCAGATGAATGAGACAATAAAGGGTAAATTGGCTATATTGCCAGCACAGCCGGGTTGTTATTTGATGAAGGATAGGCATGGAATCATTATTTATGTTGGAAAGTCAAAGATGTTGAAAAATCGTGTTCGCTCTTATTTCAGAGGTGCGAATGACCAGAAAACACAACGTCTTGTACAAGAAATAGAGGATTTTGAGTACTTTGTAACTTCTTCTGAGATCGAAGCACTTATACTAGAGATGAACTTGATTAAAAAATATGACCCAAAATATAATGTGATGCTAAAGGATGATAAATCTTATCCATATTTGAAAATCACATCGGAAAGACATCCGCGCTTGCTCATTACACGTAAAGTTAAAAAGGATAAAGGCAAGTATTTCGGACCGTATCCAAATGTTTTGGCAGCAAGAGAAACAAAGAAATTACTGGATCGACTTTATCCGTTAAGAAAATGTAATAACCCACCAGGACGCCCTTGTTTATATTATCATATGCACCAATGCAAGGCGTGCAGCGAGAACCCCCCGTCAAAAGAGGAATATCAGTCCATTGTTCAAGAAATTGCTTCCTTTCTGCAAGGGGGATATAAAGAAATTAAATCAAACATAATGGCGAAGATGTATGAGGCTAGTGAACAGCTTCAGTTTGAACGTGCAAAGGAACTGCGTGATCAAATTCAGCATATTGAAGTCGTAATGGAACAACAGAAAATGACAATGAATGATCAAGTTGATCGAGATGTTTTTGGATACAGCTATAACAAAGGCTGGATGTGCATTCAAGTATTTTTTGTGAGACAAGGAAAGCTGCTTGAAAGAGATGTGACGATTTTCCCATTCTTTGATGAACATGAGGAGACCTTCATTAGCTTTGTTGGTAGATTTTATCTACATGAAAACCATTTAAAACCAAAGCAAATACTAGTGCCTATTGGTACACAAGATGAACTACTGCATAAGCTACTTGAAATCGACGTGCATACCCCATTGCGTGGAAGAAAAAAAGAACTGGTGCAGCTAGCTATGAAAAATGCAGAAATTGCGCTAGAGGAAAAATTTCTATTAATTGAACAGGATGAAGAAAGAACGATTCAGGCGGTTGAGAAGTTAGGGGAGAGACTTCACATTGAAACGCCGCGTCGTATTGAAGCTTTTGATAATTCCAATATTCAAGGGACAGATCCAGTATCAGCGATGATCGTGTTTGAAGATGGAAAACCAAATAAAAAAGCGTATCGCAAATATAAAATTAGAGATGTAAAAGGTCCAGACGATTATGAAACAATGCGAGAAGTAATCCGAAGAAGGTATACAAGAGTACTGAAAGAAAACCTGCCACTGCCCGATTTGGTAATTGTTGACGGTGGAAAGGGTCAAATGTCAGCAGCTCTGGATGTACTGGAAAATGAGCTTGGTCTTGATATACCGCTTGCAGGACTAGCTAAGGATGATAAGCATAAAACAAGTGAGTTGCTTTACGGAGATCCTCCAATTATGGTACCGCTGGAACGTCAATCTCAGGAATTCTACCTTGTGCAGCGTATTCAAGATGAAGTGCACCGGTTTGCTATCACATTCCATCGCCAGCTTCGTGGTAAAAACTTATTCCAATCGGAGCTAGATAAAATACCTGGAGTTGGAGAGAAGCGAAGAAAGTTATTGCTAACGCATTTTAAATCGGTGAATGAAATTCGGAACGCGAAAATAATGGATATTACAAAACTTGGCATACCTAGCAACATAGCAGAAATCGTAATTAGTCACTTGAATAAAGAAGATTAAAAGAAAGGCAGGAGCATGTTTCGTAAATGCTCCTGCCTTTCTTTGTGGATCCACACAATGCTGGTAAAATTATATTTTATGTAGTCTAGTTCGTTATAAAAACAGAAAATTCAATTTGGTGAATACGTTTGTTAATCTCTTCCACACATTCGCACTCAATTCCTTCTACTTGTTGAATGGCTTCTGCCAAAAATCCAGCTTCAAAGCGAAAGTCCACATTGAAAGGTGCATTTAACCGTAAAACAACGGAGTCGGATAGTAAGTGGAATACAAATACTTTTTTATTTTGTTTCATGAGATCCAATGTTCCCCAGCCAAGCTTGTCGAACAAGTATACAATGTCATCAAGTGTCGTTATTTCAAACTTACGTGCGAGATTTCTTCCCATAAAATATAGTATTGGTTCTGTATCTTGTCCAAGTAAATCAGGTAAGCTTACATATCTTAGGATGTCGTAGCCAGCCCCTGGTGTGTTTAATTCTTCAAGATGTGACAAATTTAATGGTTGATGCTTGTTTGACATCCTTTTCATCCTTTCCAACAAATCCAAAATAGTTTCCTTTCTCACATAAAGTACGATCAGAAGAACTACTCATATTATCTATTTAAATTGATAAAAAAACAAGTCATGTCATTCATTTTTTTCTTATTCTCAATTAAAAAAACAAGGATCTTTCCTTTGTTTTATTAAGGGTATGTAAACTTATTTAACTAGAAGTCTGGGTTTCTATTCTATTCTAATTGAGAATCTAGTTTTCTTGACGCTTTTTGTAGTTAGAAGTACAATAAATGTGTTACGAATTTGTGCTATTTTATAAAGTCTGCCTTTTTCAAATAAAAGCGCTTCATTACTTTGTGGATAGCTACATATTATCTTATATTATTGAACGAGACTAAGGGGGGTAAACATGGCAGAGCATCGTGAGTTTTTTTACAGAAGATTGCATTCGTTATTAGGTGTTGTTCCAATCGGCCTTTTTATGGTTCAGCATTTAGTAATCAATCATTTTGCTGTGTATGGAGAAGAGAGTTTTAATCGGGCAGCAGGATTTATGGCAGGGCTTCCATTTGTATTGCTTTTGGAGATATTTGTCATTTATCTACCAATTTTGTTTCACGCAATCTTAGGGGTATATATTGTTTTTGTTGCACGAAACAATACGAGAACTTATGGCTTCTTCCGTAACTGGATGTTTAGGCTACAGCGAATCACTGGTATTGTAACACTTGTTTTCATTGCATGGCATGTATGGGAAACACGAGTGCAAATCGGCTTAGGTAATGTAGACCTTGATTACAGCTTGATGGAAGGGATTTTAACAAATCCATTCATGTTTTGGTTCTACGTTATTGGTGTAGTTTCCGCAGTATTTCACTTTGCTAATGGTTTATGGAGCTTTTTGGTTACATGGGGCATTACGCAGTCACCAAAATCGCAGAAGATTGCTACATATGCAGTAATTGTTGTCTTTTTTGCAATCAGCTATCTCGGTGTTAGAACATTGATTCAATTTGCGTACGGAGTTTAATAGAACAACCTCTAGAAAGAGAATAGGAGTGAGCTAACAAAATGAATAATCGTAAAGTCGCTGTTGTCGGCGGTGGATTAGCTGGATTAATGGCTACCATAAAAGCAGCCGAGGCAGGCGTAAAAGTAGATGTATTTTCTATCGTTCCTGTTAAACGCTCTCACTCTGTGTGTGCTCAAGGTGGTATTAATGGCGCTGTTAATACGAAGGGAGAAGGAGATTCTCCGATGATCCACTTTGACGACAGTATTTATGGTGGGGATTTTCTAGCAAACCAGCCACCAGTAAAAGCAATGTGTGAGGCAGCACCTGGAATTATACATATGCTCGATCGTATGGGAGTTATGTTTAATCGTACACCAGAGGGGTTACTAGATTTTAGACGATTCGGTGGTACACAGCATCACAGAACAGCATATGCAGGTGCAACAACAGGGCAGCAGTTATTATATGCGCTTGATGAGCAAGTTCGTCGCTTTGAAGTAGAAGGCCTTGTAACGAAATACGAAGGCTGGGAGTTCGTAAAAGCAATACTTGATGAGAACGGTGTAAGTAGAGGGCTAGTTGCTCAGGATATTAAGACACATGAAATTAAAGCGTTTCGGTCGGATGCAACGATTTTTGCTACTGGGGGACCAGGAATTATCTTTGGTAAATCAACAAATTCCATGATTAATACAGGATCTGCAGCAAGTATTTTATATCAACAAGGAGCTAAATATGCAAATGGTGAATTTATTCAAATTCATCCGACTGCAATACCTGGTGATGATAAGCTTCGCTTGATGAGTGAATCTGCCCGTGGTGAAGGTGGTCGAGTTTGGACATATAAAGATGGTGAACCATGGTATTTCCTTGAAGAAAAATATCCAGCATATGGAAACCTTGTGCCAAGAGATATTGCAACACGTGAAATATTTGATGTATGTGTAAACCAAAAACTCGGTATTAATGGCGAAAATATGGTTTATTTGGATTTATCGCATAAGGATCCAAAAGAATTGGATATTAAACTAGGCGGAATTATTGAAATCTATGAGAAGTTTGTTGGAGAGGATCCACGTAAAGTACCGATGAAAATCTTCCCAGCAGTTCATTATTCTATGGGTGGTTTATGGGTTGACTATGATCAAATGACAAGTATTCCAGGAATATTCGCTGCAGGAGAATGTGATTATTCACAGCACGGTGGAAACCGACTTGGAGCAAACTCCCTCTTGTCTGCTATCTTCGGGGGAATGGTTGCTGGACCGAAGTCAATCGAATATATTGATAAACTTGATGTCCATGTCGATGATTTATCTGAAGAAATGTATGCTTCCTATGAAAGTGAAGAAAAAGCTAATTTTGAAGAGCTTATGAATATGGAAGGCACAGAAAATGCTTATCAAATTCATAAGGAACTCGGTGAATTGATGACAGATAATGTAACAGTAGTTCGGGAAAATGCGAAGCTCGAGAAAACTGACGAGAAAATAAAAGAGCTGCTCAAGCGCTGGAATAATATTAATATCAATGATACATCTCGTTGGAGTAACCAGGGCGTTATGTTTACACGTCAGTTGAAACATATGCTTCATCTTGCTCGTGTTATTACGATCGGTGCTTTAAATCGTAATGAGAGTCGTGGTGCACACTACAAGCCGGAATTTCCGGAACGTAATGATGAGGAATGGCTAAAAACAACAATTGCTGAATTTAACGCAGAGACCAAGTCACCGGAATTCAGCTACGAGGAAGTCGATGTATCGTTGATTAAACCTCGTAAACGTGACTACACTACAAAACACTAAGGGGGAGTAAGTAGTAATGGCTGAACAAAGTACAGTTACATTTATTATAACTAGACAAGACGGCCCGGATTCTGCTCCTTATGAGGAAACGTTTGAAATACCTTACCGGAAAAATATGAACGTTATATCCGGACTCATGGAGATAAGACAAAATCCAGTGAACGCAAAAGGGGAAAAATCAACGCCTGTTATGTGGGATATGAACTGTCTGGAAGAAGTTTGCGGGGCATGTTCCATGGTTATCAATGGAACGGCCAGGCAATCGTGTGCAGCTTTAGTGGATCAGCTCGAACAACCGATTCGTCTCGAGCCGATGTCAACATTCCCAGTTATTCGTGATTTGATTGTTGACCGGGAACGGATGTTTGATGCACTAAAACAAGTAAAAGCTTGGATTCCAATTGATGGTACACATGATTTAGGTCCTGGACCAAGAATGCCTGAAAAGAAACGCCAATGGGCTTATGAGCTTTCTAAATGTATGACGTGTGGGGTTTGCTTAGAGGCTTGCCCGAATGTTAATGACAAATCAAATTTCATTGGGCCTGCTGCAATCTCTCAAGCTCGCTTATTCAATGCGCACCCAACTGGTGAAATGAATCAAAGTGATCGTTTGAATGGATTAATGGAGGATGGCGGTATTGACGGCTGTGGAAACTCACAAAACTGTGTACAGGTTTGTCCAAAAGGTATTCCATTAACAACATCTATTGCAGCAATGAACCGTGCGACAAACATTCAAGCGTTCAAAAATTTCTTTGGAAGTGACAACGCACATTAATTACTAGGTTTATAGATTATAAATGACCCTCTCCGTATTGGTGGTGAGGGTCATTTGTTTAACCACGCGGATTTGACTCTAGGTACATTTAGATGACAAGACTTTTTTACGTGTATGTTGCAGCGCAATTGAAAGAAACTCCAAACTAATGATTATTTGCTTAATCTGTGGAACAATCGCCGTCCGGGATCGCTCCGGGCGGATGCTATCCGTGGGCATGGCTTCAGCCTCTTCGGAAGAAAACCACTTCCTGCGAGACTTCAGACACGTGCTGTTCCCACACAGGACAAGGAATGCTTCGACAGCTTTTACATCGCACGAATAAAATTGGTTTTTATTATGAGGAGTCACCGCCCTGCGCTCACCCGGACTGGTAGCGCATCGATATCGTTTTTATTAATTCCACAAGTAATAATTGGTGAGCATATACTAGCGGAGGAAATATACGTAGACTCCTGTGGGAAGAAGAGCATCGGTGAGACTACGCAGTGCGGCAGCACAAGGAGGCTCACCAGCTCCCCTTTGGATGCGGGAATTATATTTCCGGAGCGGGTAGACGCACAATCCATTTAAATACACTAATCCATAGTTTATATCAATTTGTAACTAAAAATATGTGTAAGTTAAGTAACTACCTACTCAATCTTGTTTATTCTACTTATGTGTATATAGAATTTTGATAGTAACCAGCTTGGAGGGGATCGTATGAAATCGGTTAATTATATTGATAATATGGATCAATGGCGTTCTGAATTTAGCTTTTTTACACCTATAAAAGTACGTTTTTCAGAAACGGATATGTATGGACATGTAAATAATGTTTCAGCATTCATTTATTTTGAAGAAGCGCGAGTCGACTATCTTAATTCGCTGGGTATTTTTAACAATCTCAAGAGCGAAGAAGAGGCAATTATAGTAGCAGATTTGCAATGTGATTACTTGCAGCAAATGTACTTCGATGAGCGTCTTAAAATGTATGTAAAAGTAGCAACGATTGGTAATACTTCGTTCGATGTACATTACATGGCTGTAAAAGACAACGAAGAAATTGCTCTAACTGGACGAGGACGAATCGTTTACATTAATCCGCAGAAAGGTCGTCCCACTCCAATGCCTGACGAAATGAAAAAGCTTTTAGGTGAATGTCCTAATTGCGCTTATGCAAATAAGTAAGTTTTCTTTCTTATTTGCCAAACAAAATCGACTCCCCTGTAAAAGGGAAGTCGATTTTTTCAAAGCTTTAATTCCCCCATGCGAAGAAGTTCAACTACGGCTTGAGACCGCCCCTTAACTCCCAGTTTCTGCATAGCATTTGAAATATGGTTCCGGACAGTTTTTTCGGAAATAAACAATTCTTGTGCTATTTCTTTTGTTGTCTTATCCTGCACTAATAGTTCAAACACTTCTTTTTCGCGTTTGGTCAGTAATTGCTTCGGTTTATACTCGTTGTCCTTCAAATGTTACCCCCTCCTTGCTCTATAGAGCTACAGTTATGAAGGGAAATTATTTAGTCAATAATAGCTTATGAAGACCGTCAGAATCGGTGCGTACATTTAATGGAAATATCGAATTAAAATATAATGACCGGTTTTAAACAATTAAAGGCGAAAAAAGATAACGTTACCATATATATGCTTTTTTATTGAAAAAGTAATGATTAGTTCCCAATTTAGCGGATATCGTTTAATATATAATAAAGTAATCCATAAAAAGTGTTTTTTTGATTAACTGACGGTTTCTTGGACAAGTAGGGATTTTCCTATGATAGGCAAAATTATTTTGTTTTGAATATACTATGCAAAGAATATATCCCTTATTTAGGGACATCATGTGATAAACTATTCGTTAAGGAAAAATCTAGGGGGTAAAACTTTGGAAAAAGAAGTATTAGAACCAGCTGAATCGATAAAAAAAATGGAGAAGCAGCTCCGTTATATATCTGGAATGATCAAACAGAATGGTCGAAAAATCTTAAATAATTATCCAATCACATCACCACAATTCGTTGCTTTGCAATGGCTGTTAGAAGAAGGTGATTTAACGATTGGAGAGCTATCCAACAAGATTAGTCTAGCCTTTAGTACAACGACAGATTTGGTTGATCGCATGGAGAAAAATGAACTTGTTGAAAGGGTACGTGATACTAACGATAGAAGGGTAGTTCGAATACATTTATTAGAAAAAGGGAAAACAATTATTCGTGAAGTAATTCTGGAAAGGCAGGATTATTTAGGCAAAGTTCTCAATAAATTCAGCGAAGATGAGAAACATTCACTAAATCAATTGTTAGATTTCCTCTATCAGGAAATGAAAATAGTGAATGAGAAATAACAACAAAGAGGAGAAACAATTTTGGATAGAGCAATTGGTGTAATCGACTCCGGAGTTGGTGGCTTAACAGTAGTTCATGAACTCATGCGTCAGCTGCCAAAGGAGAAGTTAATTTATTTAGGGGATACGGCAAGATGCCCATATGGGCCAAGGTCTGAAAAGGAAGTAAAGCAATTCACTTGGGAAATGGTAGAATTTTTATTAACAAAAAATATTAAAATGCTGGTAATTGCATGTAATACAGCAACGGCATTTACATTGAAAGATCTTAAGGAAAAATTGGATATTCCTGTTATTGGTGTGATTAAGCCTGGTGCAAGGGCAGCAATTAAATTTACAGAAAATAATCAAGTCGGGATTATCGGAACGGAAGGCACTGTAAAAAGTGGTGCATATGAGCTAGCTTTAAAGAAAATTAAATCTGATATTCATGTAACTGCACTAGCCTGCCCTTTATTTGTCCCGATGGTAGAAAAAGGAGTTCTTGCAGGGAACCAGGCAAGAGAAGTGGTGGAAGAATCGCTGGTTCCACTAAAACATGGTAAAGAAATGGATGTATTGATTTTAGGGTGTACCCATTACCCACTATTAAAAAATACGATACAAGAAGTGATTGGAAATCATGTAACCGTTATTTCTTCAAGTGAAGAGACTGCTAGAGAAACAAGTACCATTTTAGATGTTCATCATTTGTTGAATAAAGATGAACAATCACCTGTTCATCAATTTTATGCAACTGGTGACTTGGAAATTTTTATCGAAATTTCGAAAAGTATTTTTAAGGATTCAAACTTCCAAATGCTTACAATCAAAAAAGCGAACCTTAGTAAAAATCAGGTATTCTGAAAAAATCAGAGCCTGATTTTTTTTTGAAGAAGAAAATATCATATTTTCATTTGTGTAGAATGCGATTTGTCATCTACCCGAATATATTTTTTCTGTTATTGATTGGTCTATTTTCGTTGAGGGCTCGTATATATAATAGTACAAACCATCGTAGGAGGTAATGGCATGCATAAGCGAGCAAAGCTTTTGATTGGTACGATTAGTATTTCGGTGATTCTATCTGGCTGTTTTCAGGGAGAACAATCGATGGAAGAGATGGACCCACCTCCGAATGCTGAGGCAGTTGATAATTTGGAAAATATATCTGAGGAAGACGTTATGAATGAAGAAAATGCTGAAGGAGAAGTCGATCCGGAAGAAACAGTTGCAAGACAATTATTTTTAATTGATGCAAATGGAATGGTGGCACCTCAAACAATTGAATTGCCAAACACAAAACAAGTTGCTACCCAGGTGGTTGAATACCTTGTTAAAGGTGGTCCCGTGACCGAGATGTTACCGAATGGTTTTCAAGCTGTGTTACCTGAGGGAACAGAGGTGCTGGGGATAAATCTTCAAGAAGATGGCACAATGATTGTAGATGTATCAGAAGAATTTAAGGCATATGAGGCAGCGGATGAGCTGAAAATATTAGAATCAATTACCCACACATTGACACAATTTGAAAATGTATCAAAAGTGAAGCTTTGGATAAACGGACATCCACAAACAGAAATGCCAGTAAACGGTACGCCAATTGGTGAAGGATATTCGCGGACAAATGGTATTAACATTGCAGACACAGACACATTAGATTTACTTGAAAGCAGAGCTGTTACAATGTACTATCCTTCAGAACATGGCGAGAATCGCTATTACGTACCAGTCACACAACATATCGAAGTAACGGAGGAAAATGAATATAGCTCGATCGTTCAAGCGCTTATTGATGGACCAGGATATAAGACAAATGTTGTTCATGTTTTTAACCCGGATACACTATTAACAAATTCGCCTGATTTAAATGATGGTATACTCGAGCTTGTTTTTAGCAAAGATATTTTACAGGATTCGGAACAAGCTGTAATTGCTGATGAAGTAATGGAAACGTTGGTAAGGACATTAACAGAACAGGAGAACGTCGAGGCAGTTGATGTGAAAGTGGAAGATGTGGACCAGCTCGTTAATGAAAATGGTGAAGAGTATACGGAACCAGTAACTAAGCAAGCATTTACTCCAACAGAGAAACTTTAATCGAAAGAGGCTGCAACTTTTGCAAGCCTCTTTCTTAAATGATGGGAGATTTTTAGATTCAGCATGCAAAAAGCTGAAGCTTACACATGTTTTATGATTCAATAAGAGTATGTAATATTAAGTGTATCAGCGTGTTGCTTTTGCAAAAAATATGATAAGCTATTGTTGTAAGAGGAGGAATATTTATGAGAAATGATCAACGAGAAGTGAATAATTTAAGGCCAATAAAGATTACGAAAAACTATATTAGTCATCCTGAGGGTTCTGTCTTAATAGAGGTTGGAAATACGAAGGTGATTTGTAATGCAAGTATTGAAGACCGTGTTCCTCCGTTTATGCGAGGACAAGGTAAAGGATGGATTACTGCAGAATATGCGATGCTGCCGCGAGCAACTGCCCAACGTAATATTCGTGAATCTTCAAAAGGGAAGGTAAGCGGAAGAACGATGGAAATCCAACGATTAATTGGTCGAGCGTTACGTGCAGTTGTGGATTTAGATAAAATTGGTGAACGAACAGTATGGGTAGACTGTGATGTTATTCAAGCAGATGGAGGTACACGGACGGCATCGATTACAGGAGCATTTATTGCAGTTGTGCTTGCTTTTGGAAAGCTTCTGGAAACAAAAGCAATCTCAAAAATGCCAGTACGTGACTACTTAGCAGCAATTTCTGTAGGGGTTTTACCGGATGGTAAGGAAATATTAGATTTAAATTATGAGGAAGATTTCCAAGCACATGTTGATATGAATATTGTTATGACTGGCTCTGGTGAATTTGTAGAGATCCAAGGAACTGGAGAGGAAGCAACTTTTTCAAATAAGCAGTTACAGGCGATGCTAGGACTTGCTGAAGAAGGGCTCCAGCAAATCGTTGAAGTTCAGAAAGAACTAATTGGTAATTTAGCAGATCGTATAGGAGAAACAAATCCTGCAAAATAATAGGAGATCAATGATGAAACAAATTATAATTGCGACAAAAAACCAAGGAAAAGCAAAAGAATTCAAGGATTTTTTTGCTAAGAAATCAATCGAAGCATTATCATTACTTGATTTAGACCAATCGACCCCAGATGTGGAGGAAACGGGATCAACTTTTGAGGAGAATGCTGCCTTAAAAGCGGAGCAAATTGCTACACTATTAGACATACCAGTACTTGCTGATGATTCGGGTTTAATGATTGATGCACTGGATGGGCGTCCTGGTCTTTTTTCTGCCAGATATGCTGGAGAGCCGAAAGACGACAAGGCAAACATTAATAAAGTTCTAGAAGAATTGAAAGAAGTAAGTGAAGACAAACGCACTGCGCGGTTTATTTGTGTGTTAGCTGTAGCTATTCCTGGTGAAGCAACAACCTTCCGGACCGGATATTGTGAAGGCAAAATAACCTTTTCGGAAAAGGGAGAAAATGGCTTCGGATATGACCCGATTTTCATACCAGATGGATATGAAGTAACAATGGCAGAATTGAATCCGGAAGTGAAAAATCAAATCAGTCACCGTAGAAATGCGATTATTCAGTTGGAAAAATGGATACATACGTTATAAGTAGTTTTATATGCTTGCCTTTAAACTGGAGGTGATGATTTGGCAGAAGTATTAATTTTAAGTGATAGCCATGGTTTGACAAATGAAGTTGTTGCTATAAAAGAAAGACACGATGTGAAATGGTTAATTCATTGTGGTGACTCAGAGCTGGAATTTGATTCAGAGGAACTGCAAGGATTTTACCGAGTGGGCGGTAATTGCGATTTCGATGTTCGGTACCCAGATGAACAAACAATTGAGCTTGATGGCTTAACTTTTTATATTACACATGGACATCTATATGATGTGAAAATGAACCTTATTCGTTTATCGTACCGAGCGGAAGAAGAGAGAGCGCAAGTAGTTTGCTTTGGTCATTCACATATCGCTGGAGCAGAACAAGTTGATCATAAGCTTTTTATCAATCCAGGAAGTGTCCGATTACCTAAAAATAGAATGGAAAAAACGTATGCCATTATGAAATGGGATGACCCTTCTGATATAACAATTCATTTTTATAATTTAGATGGGGAACATGTGGAAGATTTAAAACAAAGTGCATCATTATAAAATTATTTTCAGGAAGTGTCTAGACACTTCCTGAAATTTTTAGGTGGAAAGTGTTGACAAAAG
This sequence comes from Oceanobacillus sp. FSL K6-0127, assembly GCF_037983385.1. Taxonomy (NCBI): domain Bacteria; kingdom Bacillati; phylum Bacillota; class Bacilli; order Caryophanales; family Bacillaceae; genus Oceanobacillus; species Oceanobacillus sp. FSL K6-0127. The sequence continues at coordinate 2,532,019 of NZ_CP150287.1, forward strand.
ATTGATTCCTGCCTATAATAATTCTTGTCCGCTAAAAACAGCGAGAACAATCTATATTATTTTACATATACAGTTAAGTAGTGCATACTTTCACAACATATTCATACTTACAGAAAAAAGATGCGGGTGTAGTTTAGTGGTAAAACCTCAGCCTTCCAAGCTGATGATGAGGGTTCGATTCCCTTCACCCGCTCCAAAACATAATTGTCCCAGTAGCTCAGCTGGATAGAGCAACAGCCTTCTAAGCTGTGGGTCGCAGGTTCGAATCCTGCCTGGGACGCTTCTTAAAAGCCTTGTAAACATTTGTTTACAAGGCTTTTTTTATTTTAAAAATTGCATAGAGAACAGTTTAAGCTACTGATTAGGTATCAATTAATATCTCCCGTAAATAATTTACGACTTTCCTATACTAAAACTTAAAAAGCAGCATTGTTCATGCTCTATCATCAGTAATATTAACTTCAACGTTTTGCTGAGAATCTACTAGATTCAATCTTCTTATCTAATAAATATTTCAATTATATTTAAATATTTATATTGACGCACCTCAATCGAACTGTGTATAATCTAAATCGTAAACATTACGAATAGTAATGATTACGAATACGTTAAGTTGAAAAGGAGCGTGTTAGGAATGAGAACTTCATTTTCAAAAGGGTTAGGTATACTAACACTCAGTCTACTAGTATTGGTTGGTTGTCAGGAAGCTGAACCGCAAGAAGGAGTTGCAGAAGGGCATATGGATACATCCTCAAGTGCATTGCATGATCATAACAGCAGTAACGATCATCAAGTAGCCGAGGATGTTGACGTCCAGGGGGGAGCAGATCATTATCATACAGGTGATATTGTTGAATTAACAGCTGTATATGAAGAAGAAAGCGAGTCTGATCATTGGCACTGGTACATAAGAGATAATCAGGATGCTGAATGGAATCTTATCACAGAACAAAAAGGCAGCAGTTTTAAAGGCGAGGCAAATCGTAATGGTCAGCAGATAAAGGCAGTTCTATATAATGATGAACATGAAGCCTATGTACAATCAGTACCGATAGAAATTGTCATTGATGACCATGGTAGTCATGGTCATCATCCACATGATGAACAAATCTACAATGGCTATTTTGAAGACAGCCAAGTTAAAGATCGAGAACTCTCTGATTGGGAAGGAGACTGGCAATCTGTATATCCATATCTAAAAGATGGTACATTAGATGAAGTGTTTACTTATAAATCAGAACATAATGGAGATAGAACTGCTGAAGAATATAAGCAATATTACGCACAAGGATACGAAACAGATGTTGATCGTATCATCATAGAAGAGGATACTGTAACATTCTTAAAAAGTGACAAAGAGTTAACAGGTGAATATGCTTACGATGGTTATGAGATTTTAACATATGAAGCAGGAAATAGAGGGGTTCGATATATTTTTAAATTAGCAGAAGATAGTGATGAGCTCCCTCAATTCATCCAATTCAGTGATCATAATATTTATCCTACAGATGCTGGACACTATCATCTGTATTGGGGAAATGATCGTGAAGCATTATTAGATGAAGTAGAAAACTGGCCCACTTACTATCCAAAAGATATGGATGGAGCTAGTATCGTGCACGAAATGATTGCGCATTAGAGGATAAAATGGAATAGAAGGATTGGTGCGTTGAATTGGAATTATACGCACCAATCCTTATTTAGTTTTATAGTTCCCGTATTAATTTAACTCCCATACCCAGTAAAATGTTCATTTATACCAGACGGTTTGTACAATCAAACAACTCCATACAGCAATATATTATTAGTATGGCCGGCCGATTTATACGTTATGAGGGAGGGAAAAGTATGTGTTTTTTCGATAATTTCTTTTTCGGAGATGTAAGAGGTCGCAGAGATCGTGACCGTAATCGCTCAAGATTTGTTTGCGAATGCCGAGAATTGAGGGGAGATCGTGATCGGAACCGTGACAGGGACCGTGATAGACGAGATGGATGCAGGCGCAATAGCCGTAGACGTTCTCGAAGATGTGGAGGATTTTAGAATCCTATCGTTATAAACGTTAGACCATACTTTCTTCACATTTGGATATTGTATAGAGCAAAACAGTCACCCCCCACATCTCTTAATGTATTTGATCGAACCCTCGCCAAACTCGGCGGGGGACTTTTACTAAAATTTATTCAAAAAGTGCTACTTCGTACGTATATACTTTTTCTGAATTTTTTCCGTATGATATAATATAAGTAAAGATAAGAGTTGAGGAATTTGAAGATGGACTAAATCTATAGTGTCTATAGGTTCAAAAAGTACGAATCGATTTTAATAACGATCCCTCTTTCACAATACGCGCTGTTCGACGAGCTTCTATAGAACAACAATGGTTATTCCACCTCAAACCTTTTCTTTGAAAATTGCAATCATTCACATATTCATTTATACTTAAATGAGTAAAATTATTAAGCTTCGGAGCTGATTTTTTAAAAATCGAGTATAATAGTAGCGCTTACAATTGGGCGTCTAGAGTTTTATTGCTTAATTAAAATGCTGCTAAAGAGAAACCTATCATTGCAATTAGGTTTCTCTTTCTATATTGTTGTGTTTAATTTCTTTCAGTTTGGGTATTTATACAAATTAAAGAAATTCATATACTATATACTATAGAGAAAAGAGGTGAATCAATGAGTTCGAGATCAGAAAATGTAATACTCTTTCCGAAGCTTCAGAAAAGACTTGAGGAAGAAAGTTTATTTGCTTTACAAGAGAAACGCTATGAAGAGGCTTTAAGTAAGCTAAATCTCCTGTTAAGCTACCATATCGATAATCACGAAATTCTAATCGGAAAGCTAATTTGTCTAATGGAGCTAGGTCGAACAGCGGAAGCACAAGATCTATGCGAAGAATTGCTTCAATTCAGGAATGAAGATTATTATCACTATGTACATATTTACTTAACGATCCTTTTTCAGACGAATCAATATGATTTGTTAATGGAGCAGGTAGAATATGAATTTGAGAGTGGCGAGATTCCTGACTTGCTTGAGGAGCAATTTAGGCAGTTGTACGATATGAGTGAAAAAATGAAAATGGATTTAGCAGTAGAGAATAAAGGATCTATCATAGAAGAATTGTATGAAGCTATTAATCAGGATAATTATTTAGAACAATGGCGTATTGTAGATCGAATGCGGACTATGAAAGTGCAGCCTGATCGGGATGTTTCATTACTTTTAACAAATGAACATGTTCATCCTGTAATTAAAACGTCTCTTCTAATATGGTTGAAGGAAAATAATGTATCTGACGAAATAGAAATACATAAATTTAGTTTAAGCATGGGTATAGTACCTTTTGATTTAGAAGACATGAAGGACAATGACATCTATAACAAAATCCTATTTATTTTACGGGATATGGAGCAGGAAAACCCGACACTTTTTCAATTATTGAAGCAGCTTCTCTACCGCTATGTTTATGTTATTTACCCGTTTATGCCGCCCTTTGAAGAAGTTGACGAAATTGCAGAAGCGATTAAGAAAATAGGAAAGCAGTATTTACATATACCTACAAATAGTGACGAAGAAGTATCAGAAGCAATAGCACGAATTATGAAAGAGATTAGTATGTGTGATTCTTTATACTTAAGTATAATCGAAGAATAGATTAACGAAGCAGTAAATGCTTGAAAGCCGTACGAATTATGTTATAATGAGATGGTTGCAAATTCGAATATAACTATCATTCACACATTAGATTATGAAAATTGATTGATACAATAGATTTTGGAGGGATTTTGAATGACAGCAAAATGGGAAAAACAAGAAGGTAACAAAGGACAGTTAACGTTTGAAGTACCTGCTGAGGAATTTAATCTAGCATTGGACAAAGCGTTTAAAAAAGTATCTAAGGATGTACAAATTCCTGGTTTCCGTAAAGGGAAAATTCCACGCGGAATGTTTGAAAAACGTTTTGGTGTAGAGTCACTTTATCAGGATGCGGTAGATATCGTATTACCTGAGGCATATTCAAAAGCAATTGACGAAACAGATATTTTCCCAATTGCACAACCAGAAGTAGACATTGAGCAAATCGAAAAAGGTAAAGATTTGGTATTCACTGCGATTGTTGAAGTGAAACCAGAAGTTACGTTAGGTGACTATAAAGGACTTGAAGTAGAAGAAGAGTCTGTAGAAGTTACAGATGAAGATGTTGAAAACGAAATTAATACGATCCGTGAGCGTCACGCTGAACTTGTTGTGAAAGAAGATGGAAAAGTAGAAGATGGCGATACAGCAGTTATCGACTTTGAAGGATTCTTAGATGGTGAAGCATTCGAAGGCGGTAAAGGTGAAAATCATTCACTAGAAATTGGTTCAGGTTCATTTATTCCAGGATTTGAAGAAAAATTAATTGGTAAAGAAGCAGGAGAAGAAACAGAAATCGAAATTACTTTCCCTGAAGAATACCATGCAGAAAACTTAGCTGGTAAAGATGCTGTATTTAAAGTTAAGATCCATGAAATAAAATCAAAAGAACTTCCAGAACTTGATGATGAGTTCGCTAAAGATGTTGATGACGAAGTGGAAACACTTGATGAATTGAAAAAGAAAAAACGTGAAGAGCTTGAATCACAAAGAAAACAGGATGCAGATAATAAAAAACGCGAAGCTTTAATCGGGCAAGCATCAGATAATACGGAAGTTGATATTCCAGATGCAATGGTTGAGACAGAACTTGATCAAATGCTGAGAGAATTTGAACAGCAATTACAAATGCAAGGTATGACACTTGAAATGTACGCTCAATTCTCTGGACAAGATAAAGATGCATTAAAAGAGCAAATGAAAGAAGATGCAGCAAAACGTGTTAAAACAAATCTTACACTAGAAGCAATCGTGAAAGCTGAAAACATTGAAGCATCTGATGAAGATGTAAATGCAGAGCTTGAAAAAATGGCATCTATGTATGGCGTTGAAGCTGATCAATTAGTACAAATGCTAGGTGGAAGCAATGAAACAATTAAAAACGACTTAAAAATTAGAGCGGCAATTGATTTCCTTGTGGACAACAGTAAGGTTGCAAAGTAATAACATCAAATTATTAGTAAAACAAGGTGCGATTCATATCGCACCTTGTTTTACATTATTAGAGATGTAATTGTACGTTTAAAAAAGGTGGATAAGTAGGTCCAGTGAGACTTTCGCATGTTGCGATGTGATTTCGAGAATCCCGCACTTTGATTGTCAGCCGTCCGTTGACATAGCAAAGTGTCATCTTCACTGAGATTTCTGTGTAACCTCTGTAAATAAGTGAAATTTATCTTGTGTCTACATCATATAGTAACAATAACCAAAATGCTGAAGTTAAATTTATTGACTTTTTCTGTTAAATATCCATAATAGATAAAACAAGGTAAATTTATTTTTAGTTTGTTGTTTTTGAAAATAGAATCGTCGATTTACCGTATTTAGCTTGATGGAAAAAGTATATTGTTTTGTTTTTTAAATTGTATCTGATATGATGACTATAAAAGTTGAAAGCTGAATTTATTTAGCTCGTTTAGGGGTGAAATGGTATGTTTAAATTTAATGAAGAAAAAGGACAATTGAAATGTTCATTTTGTGGTAAGAGTCAAGAACAAGTACGTAAATTAGTCGCCGGACCTGGTGTTTATATATGTGATGAATGTATTGAACTTTGTACAGAAATCGTTGAAGAAGAACTAGGTACAGACGAGGATATGGAAATGAATGAAATTCCAAAGCCAAAGGAAATCTGTAATATTCTTGATGATTATGTCATTGGCCAGGATAAAGCGAAACGTAACCTTGCAGTTGCAGTATATAATCATTACAAACGAATTAACTCAACCAAGAGCACAGATGATGTAGAAATATCAAAAAGTAATATTGCAATGATTGGACCAACAGGTAGTGGTAAAACATTGCTTGCTCAAACGCTTGCTCGTATTATTAATGTTCCGTTTGCGATGGCAGATGCGACTTCATTAACAGAAGCAGGATATGTTGGAGAAGATGTCGAGAATATTTTACTCAAACTCATTCAGTCTGCAGACTATGATGTTGAAAAGGCAGAAAAAGGAATTATTTATATAGACGAAATAGATAAAGTCGCTCGTAAATCGGAAAACCCTTCGATAACAAGAGATGTATCGGGTGAGGGTGTACAGCAAGCGTTGCTGAAAATCCTTGAAGGTACAGTTGCAAGTGTACCACCACAAGGAGGACGTAAGCATCCGCATCAAGAATTTATTCAAATTGATACGACAAATATTCTATTTATCGTTGGTGGAGCATTCGATGGAATTGACCAAGTAATTAAACGTCGTCTAGGTAAGAAAGTAATCGGTTTTGGCTCGAACGAGAAGCAGGAAGATCTGGATATGGGTGAGCTGCTTTCCAAAGTATTACCGGAGGATTTATTACGCTACGGCTTAATTCCAGAATTTATCGGGCGTATTCCAGTAATCGGAAGCTTGACGCCATTGGACGAGGATGCGCTAATTGAAATTTTAACTAAGCCGAAAAATGCACTCGTTAAACAATATCAAAAGTTATTTGATATGGATAATGTGAATTTAGAATTCGAAGATGATGCACTTATTGAAATTGCTAAAAAAGCAATTGAGCGCAAAACAGGTGCCCGTGGATTACGCTCCATTATCGAAGGGATTATTGTTGACGTAATGTTTGATCTGCCTTCTCGTGAAGATGTGGAAAAATGCATCATTACGAAAGAAACAGTTACTGACGAAAACGGGAGCCCTAAGTTGGTTTTCCATGATGGAACCGTTAAAGAAGGAAATGAAAAGCATCCGAAAGAAAGTGCATAAGCTGAGGCTGATTGAGCAGGTACTACATTGTTAGAAAAACTAGGGCATTCGCCAGAATTTTTGGGAGTGCCTTAGTTGCACTTATGCAGTTAGTTTTTTTACTATTACTTAACTGCCTAAAAGGAACTGACTCAGTCAGCTCCTTTTTGTTTATAATTATAAACTTAGGTAATAATAAGCACAAAAGCGGAAGCGTCCGGTTAGCGACGTACGGACTGGACTGAGCCGTAGGAGATAAAGGAAACACGGCGACCGTAGGGAGTCGATGTTGACTTATCGTACGGAGGTGAGGGAAGTCTCGCTAGTCGTTGGGCGCTGAAGCTGGATGTGGCTGTTCCGGGAGTTACGATAACCTTTGTATTCTTGTTTTATTGCCTGTAAATAACGTTGAAATAAATAGAATACAGATTTAGAAATGAAACCATTTACAAGAGGAAGATTTTTCTATAAACTGAAGAAATACATAATGAATTTTTTAACACGAATGGTTTAAGATAACTAATTAAATACATATTTTATGGAGGTACAAATAATGACGAAAGAAAACATTCAAGTCCCCCTCCTTCCTTTACGTGGACTACTCGTGTTTCCGTCAATGGTTCTACACTTGGACGTAGGTAGAGATAAATCGATTGCTGCATTGGAAAAGGCAATGATGGACAATCAGCATATTTTCCTGGCAACCCAGAAAAAAGTGAGCTTAGATGATCCGGAACCAAGCGATATTTTTAATGTTGGTACATTGGCAAAAGTAAAACAGATGTTAAAGCTTCCAAATGGTACGATGCGTGTGCTTGTTGAGGGAATTTCGCGTGGAGAAATTCTCCGATATACGGAATCTCAAGATGAATTTTTAGTTGAAATCGAAAATTTGGAGGAAACGCATGGCGAAAAGCATGAAGAAGAAGCGTTAATGCGTTCCCTGCTTGAGCAATTTAAGCAATACATAAAGCTTTCCAGGAAGTTAACAGATGAGACCTATGCAACGGTTTCTGATATCGAGGAACCAGGTAGACTCGCAGATCTCGTCGCATCTCATTTAACGTTGAAAATAAAGGACAAACAGCAAATTTTAGAGATGATAAATGTGGCTGTTCGAATGAAGCATCTCATTAAAGTTATCTCCAACGAAAAAAAGGTTTTGGATTTAGAAAAGAAAATTGGACAACGTGTAAAAAACTCCATGGAAAAAACACAAAAGGAATATTATCTTCGTGAACAACTAAAAGCGATTCAAAAGGAGCTTGGCGATAAAGACGGCAAAACGAGTGAAGTAGATCAATTAAGGGAGAAGATTGAAAACTCCGATATGCCGGAGCATATCTTGAAGGTTGCTTTAAAAGAGTTAGGAAGATATGAAAAAGTACCACAAAGTTCTGCTGAAAGCTCTGTTATTCGTAATTACTTGGAATGGCTAATTCTCTTACCTTGGACAAAAAAAACACAAGATACAATTGAAATTAAACGTGCAGAGAAAGTGTTAAATCATGATCATTATGGTCTCGAAAAAGTAAAGGAACGAATTTTAGAGTATTTAGCTGTACAAAAGCTAACCAATACAATAAAAGGACCGATTCTTTGCCTTGTAGGACCTCCGGGAGTAGGAAAAACTTCTTTAGCAAAATCAATCTCCAAGGCGATTAATCGAAATTTCGTACGTATTTCATTAGGAGGAGTTCGGGACGAAGCAGAGATACGCGGACATCGCAGAACCTATATTGGAGCAATGCCGGGTCGTATTATTCAAGGAATGAAGAAAGCTGGAACGGTTAATCCAGTATTCTTACTGGATGAAATCGATAAAATGTCAAATGATTTTCGCGGGGACCCGTCTTCTGCGATGCTTGAGGTGTTGGATCCAGAACAAAATAGTTCGTTCAGTGACCATTTTATTGAAGAAAACTATGACTTATCTAATGTGCTTTTTATTGCTACTGCAAATAACGTAAACAGTATACCTGGTCCCTTATTGGATCGTATGGAGCTTATCTCCATTGCGGGTTATACGGAGGTAGAGAAGCTGCATATTGCAAAACAGCATTTACTGCCAAAGCAATTGAAGGAAAATGGATTGAAAAAAGCTAATTTACAAATCCGGGAAAACGCAATTCTTAAGCTGATTCGCAGATATACAAGAGAAGCTGGAGTTCGTGGGTTAGAAAGACAGCTGGCAAAACTATGCAGAAAAGCAGCCAAAATTATTATTTCCAAGGAAAAGGAAAAAGTAATTGTAACCGAAAAAAGCCTGGAAGATTTACTAGGGAAGCCAGTTTTTCGCTATGGCCTAATGGAGCAAGAGGATCAAGTAGGAACAGCAACAGGCTTAGCATATACATCTGCAGGTGGTGATATTCTTTCCATTGAAGTAACCCATTATCCTGGTAAAGGCAAATTAACGCTCACAGGGAAATTGGGCGGCGTAATGCAAGAATCTGCCCAAGCTGCATTTAGCTATGTACGTTCCAGAACAAAGGAATTTAATATAGAGTCCAACTTTTACGAGAAATATGATATTCATATTCACGTACCAGCAGGCGCAACGCCAAAGGATGGACCGTCTGCTGGAATAACAATAGCAACAGCTCTTGTATCATCTTTAACAGGCAGGGCAATTAGGAAAGAAGTAGGGATGACTGGGGAAATTACACTCCGTGGACGTGTGTTGCCAATTGGAGGTTTAAAAGAGAAATCATTGAGTGCACATCGAGCTGGATTAACAACCTTGATTATCCCAGAAGAAAATGAAAAAGATATAGAAAATATACCAGAAAGTGTTCGAAATGACTTAACTTTTATCACGGTGAATCACCTTGATCAAGTACTTGAGCACGCACTCGTGGAGGAGAAAAATGAAAGTAACTAACGCCGAAATCGTCATTAGTGCCGTTAGCAAGAAGCAATATCCAGGTGATATGCTACCAGAAATAGCATTAGCAGGACGCTCAAATGTAGGGAAATCGTCATTTATAAACAAGCTAATTAATCGGAAAAATTTAGCCCGTACTTCATCAAAGCCGGGGAAGACACAAACTTTAAATTTTTATAAGATTAATGAAGCCTTTTATTTCGTGGATGTACCGGGCTATGGTTATGCGAAGGTTTCAAAAAAGGAACGTGAAAAATGGGGAGGTATGATGGAGGAGTACTTTACGACAAGAGAAACATTAAAAGCCGCTATCCTTGTCACCGACCTTCGTCATGAACCAACAAAAGATGATTTGCAAATGTATAATTTTCTTAAATATCATGAGCTTCCAGTAATTATCATCGCAACGAAGCTTGATAAAATACCAAAGAATAAACGAGCACAGCATGTAAAACGAACAAAACAAACATTCGAAGTAGCACCAGATGATATTGTCATTCCATTTTCAGCTGAAACAGGTGAAGGGAAGGACGAATCATGGTCTGTCATTACCAATTATTTGAAAAACTAATGAAAAAAAATACCTTGTCTGGGATTAATCTCTGACAAGGTTTTTTGTCGTTCAGCCTAGAACTGTATTGTTCATTATCTTTGTCATATTATCGATCAGATTTAGGAAATAAACAATCGTATTTTATCCAGATCTTATTGCCTCAACCTTGGTAACGCATCTCACACCTAGTAACCGATCACAGAATATTAACATTCTGCTGCACATTCTCGAATTGCCAACCACATATTAGTGACAGTCTTGAAAACTTCTTGATTAGAAAGATTTTTTAGAAAACAGGAGTATATTTTAGAAAAGATGGGTATATGTATGCTGAAGGGAGTTATTATGCAGTAGGATCTGTAAATGTACATATACTGATGGATATCGTATTATAGCCAGTTCGTGTGCTATTTCAATTATTGCTATACTTTAATACATGGTAAAAGTGGAATGGTGGTGGCTGATACTATTTCAACTTACAGATCAGAGATGATAGCTGTTATTTAAATGAAAAAGGGGATGTGGAGAAAGATGAAAAAACTGAAAATTGCGTTATTTTTGATGGTATCTATGATCTTACTAGCAGCTTGTGGAAATAGCGAATCTGCTAATGGAGATTCAAATGCACCTGGTGATGGTGCTGCATATAATTTAGTTGAAGATGGCAAGTTAACATTTGCAGCTTCTGGTGAATTCAAACCATTTAGCTATATGGAAGGCAGTGATATGGTTGGTTATGATGTAGCTGTTGGAGAAGCGATCGCTGAAAAACTTGGCCTTGAGCCGAATCCCCAGCGGGCAAAATTTTCAGGCATTGTTACTGGAGTAACGGAAGGTCGTTATGATATCGCAGTTGCAAGTCATACAATAACAGAAGAACGTTTGCAGCAGGTAAATTTCTCTGAGCCTTATTACTATTCCGGACCGGTTATTTATACTAGACCTGATAGTAATATACAGACAGAAGACGACTTAGAAGGAAAAGAGATTTCTGTGGCCAGAGGTACAACATATCTTGAAGTGGCAGAGCAATATACTTCAAGCATACCTCAAGTAGATAGCGATGTAGTTGCTCTTCAATCGTTAGCAAGTGGTCATCACGATGCCGTAATCACGGATGATGTGACAGGATTTACAGCCATTGATGCAGGATTAGAAATTGAAGGGAAATTTCAGCTTGATGTCGCCGAGCAAGCAGTAGCGGTAAAAAAGGATAACACTGCATTGCTTGAAGCTGTAAATGAGGCCCTTGAGGAGATGAGAGAAAGCGGCGAGCTTGCCGCCTTATCTGAAGAATGGATTGGCGGTGACATTACCGAAGAGCCTGAGATAGAAGAATAAAACATGTGAATGTGCGCATCCGAGCATGCGCACATTCTTATCTAAAGGGGAGTTGAAGCACTTGGAAGACATACTGCATTTTTTTGATGTTTTCATTGGTAGTTATGATGTATTTCTCGATGGTTTATGGATTACGGTGAAGCTATCTGTTGTATCCTTATTAATTGCCATCGTTATTGGATTATTTGTAGCATTGCTTAAAATATCAAACATAAAAATTTTTGAATGGATTGCCGACGCTTACATATGGATTGTTCGTGGAACACCATTAATCGTACAAATTTTTATCCTATATTATGGTTTAACAGATATTTTATTAATTCCGATGTTCTGGGCTGGTGCTGCAGGATTAGCTTTTCATAGTGGAGCTTATATTGCGGAGATTATTCGCGGAGCCATCCAATCAATAGATAAAGGTCAGCGAGAAGCAGGTTTATCACTTGGGATGAATAAAGGTTTGACGATGAAACGAATTATTTTGCCGCAGGCATTCCGAAGAGCGGTTCCATCATTGGGAAATCAATTTATTATTGGAATTAAGGATTCATCCTTAGTTTCCTTTATTGGCATGCAAGATTTATTTGGTGTAGCAAGCACAATGGGCTCGAACACCTTTGACTATTTGCCTTACTACATGACGGTAGCCGTTTATTATTTACTAATCGTACTTGTATTGACGTTTATCGTGAATAAGATCGAAAAACGATTAGCAGTTAGTGATTAAGAAAGAGGGGAACCTAAATGAGTGAAGAAAGAGAAATGATTCGTGTAGAGCAGTTAAACAAGTCATTTGGTGAACTGCATGTTTTAAAGGATATCGATCTAACTGTAAAAGAAAGCGATGTTGTTGTATTAATTGGAGCTAGTGGTTCTGGTAAGAGTACGTTGCTGCGCTGCCTTAACTTTTTAGAAATAAAAAATAGCGGAAGTATTACTATTGATGGAGAACAAATTGAAAAAAAATCACATGACTTAAATAAAATCAGGCAAAAAGTTGGGATGGTATTCCAGCATTTTAATTTATTTCCTCATATGACAGTGCTTGAAAACGTAATTGAAGCACCGACACAAGTTAAAGGTGTGAAAAAAAGCGAAGCAATAAAAGAAGGAAAGATATTGCTTGATAAGGTCGGACTAGGAGATAAATATGATGTGTATCCATCTAAATTATCCGGTGGGCAAAAACAGCGTGTAGCCATTGCACGTGCGTTAGCGATGAATCCCGATGTGATGCTTTTTGATGAACCAACTTCAGCGCTTGACCCAGAGCTTGTCAATGAAGTGCTTGCAACGATGAAGGGATTGGCAGAAGAGGGCATGACGATGGTTGTGGTGACACATGAAATGGGGTTCGCTCGTGAAGTTGCGGATTGGTTGGTATATATGCATGAAGGAAGAATTGTAGAGTATGGTCATCCAGATGAAATTTTTAATAAGCCGAAAGAACAGCGAACTCGGGATTTTCTGAGTTCTGTATTGTAAAAAATCCCGGGGTCTCTTCAATCCCCGGGATTTTTTATTTACGTTTTAATAAGAAAAAGCCGATTATAATTAGGAGTACTGGCCAAAAGCGTTCCAATAAATCGATAACAGTATACAGCCAATCAAAATAGATTGGTAGATTGACAGAAAAAATTAAAAATACAGCTAGCGTGATAAGAATTAGACCAGTAAATAACCCTTTCTTTGTTTTAATAAATCGGACAAGAAAGGCAATCCCGACAATCAGTATGTAAACAGCCCAATGATCAATCCAAAAGGAATAGTGCTGGACACCATGTAAATGAATGCCAATTCCAAGTACAATTGTACCTGCCAGTAAATTTTGGTAATATTTTGAGCTGTATCCATGAATCAATAATGCAAGACCTATAATAATAAGTAAGGTTTGCCATGAATAAAAATTTGTTAAGATAGGTATTTTTAATTCGCGAAGCAGAAAATAAATCCCGATACCAATTAGTAAATAAGCAAGCAATGAATGTTGTTTTTTCACTTTCATAAAACCCCTCTACACCTGTGTTGAATTCTTGATTATCTGTGTGCAGTATGGTAAAGTACACACTAGTTATAATAATTATTATGTAGAAACTATTTTAATGCTATATTTTGAAAGAAACATTTCTTTAATACCTTTCTATACTAACATATTGTTTCCTTTTCTGTTCACAATTTCAGAAAATGGAAAAGGGAATGCATGTTATAATGGTAGGTGAGTTATTATATAGCATATACAATCGTTTATTAAGGAAATTCAACAAGTCCGGTAAAAATGACACATCGAATTTCTTCGTTGGCTTACTTTTCCGTTCCTCACGTATTAAGGGATATTCAATGAACTTCTGTTAAAACCGTCCACGTCCTGTGGACAACACAGAAGTCACCACATCCTGTGGAAGCCCGTTACGGGAAGCTACGCCGCTTCGAACTTCTCGGTCTTTTTTATCCTCCTTTTTGAACTAGGATTTAAACCGTGTAAATTATTTTGGGGGTAGACAAATTGCATATTTTAAAAGTTGGCTTCAATTATAAAACAGCCCCTGTAGAAGTTAGGGAAAAGCTTACATTTTCAGAGCAATCGCTTCACGAGGCGATGACTGAATTAAAAAAACGAAAAAGCATTCTGGAAAATGTGATCGTTTCGACATGTAACCGTACAGAAATATATGCGGTTGTTGATCAATTGCATACTGGCCGTTACTATATTAAACAATTTTTGGCTGATTGGTTCCATCTTGATAAGGAAGAATTCTCCTCCTATTTACGGATAACGGAAGATGATGGCGCCATGGAGCATCTTTTCCGTGTAACTACAGGTCTTGATTCGATGGTACTGGGAGAAACCCAAATTCTCGGTCAAGTGAAACAGGCATTTTTAACATCACAAGAAATGAAAGCAACTGGAACTGTATTTAATGAATTATTTAAACAGGCAATCACTTTTGGGAAACGCGCTCATAAAGAAACGGCAATCGGTGAACATGCAGTCTCCATTAGTTATGCTGCTGTCGAACTGGCTAAAAAAATATTTGGAGACTTACAAAATAAGCACGTAGCTATTCTTGGAGCCGGTAAAATGGGCGAACTTGCCGCTAAGAACCTGCAAGGGTCTGGAGCAACTAAAATAACTGTTATTAATCGTACATTAGCAAACGCTAAAGACTTAGCTGCGAAATTCCAAGCCAAAGCAGAGAGTATGGATAATTTATTACCTGTTATCCAAGAAGCGGATATTTTAATTAGTTCTACAGGGTCAGATTCAATCGTACTAACGAAAGACATGCTTGAACCAATTCAGAAAAAGCGTAAGGGAAAAGCTTTGTTCCTTGTGGACATTGCTGTACCTAGAGATATTGATCCAGACATTAGCAATTTAGACAATGTCTTTTTATATGACATTGATAATTTAAATCATATAGTGGATGAAAATTTAGAAACAAGAAAAGCAGCTGCAGAACAAATTGAAATTTTGATGGAAGAAGAAATCGTGCTGTTCAAGGAATGGCTGAAAACGCTTGGTGTTGTTCCGGTTATTTCGGCTCTACGTCAAAAGGCGCTATCTATTCAATCTGAAACAATGAAAAGTATCGAAAGAAAAATCCCGGATTTGACGGTGAGAGAAAAGAAAGTAATCAGCAAGCATACAAAAAGTATTATTAATCAGCTGCTGAAAGAACCTGTAACACAGGCGAAAGAGCTTGCAGGAACCGATAATGCCGATCAGTCCTTACAGTTATTCATCGATATTTTTGGTATTGAAGAAGAAGTAAAAGCAGAATTTGAAAAACAGGCAAAAAAAAATGAAACAATGGAGTTAATATCAAAAGAAGAGAAGTCCTCCTTTTCGGCTCAAAATAAGTTTACAACGGCGTAGAAAATCATAGCAATCGTTCTGGCGGTTGTATAGGGATTTTATGCTTCGTGGACGTTAATCCTTCAAAATTATAAACAATTCTATCTTCGCAGAAAGGATTATTACATGAGATGAAGTGGATCTACGAAATAATTTTGATTCTATTTAGCCTTAGTTTAATTGGTTTTTTTATCGATTTTATACATCACAACCGGAAAGCAAATAAAATTGCTTTCTGGTTGATTTGTATGGTTTGGTTATTGCAAACCGTTTTTTTCTTTTATGAAGTATTTGGTGAGAAAGGCTTTCCTGTTACGAATCTAGTGGATAGTCTATTTTTCTATTCTTGGGTATTGATTACACTATCCATAATCATCAATAAGCTTTTCAAAATCCGGTTTATTGTGTTTTTCATTCAAGTATTCGGCTTTTTTATATTATTATTATATTTTGCTGCGAGCACCACGCATAACCAATTGAATGACTCGATTCAATTTGTCCATGAAATATTAATTGCACATATTACGCTTGCAATTGTTTCCTATGGTTTCTTTACGGTTGCATTTTTACTCTCTATTATGTATTTAATTCAATATCGTTTCCTAAAAAGGAAAAAAGGGTTAAAATGGATGTGGCAATTAGGAGATTTGAAGCAATTGGATCGTTATAGTTTTATAGCCATCTCGATTGGGGTACCGCTATTATTAATTGCGATTATTTTAGGGGTAGTTTGGGCTTATTTCTCTGCCTCTGAATTTTATTGGTTTGACATGAAAACAATTGGCTCACTGCTTGTTCTAATTGTGTATGTCGGATATTTGGTTTTGCGCCTCGTTGTAGGATATGTTGGAAAGCCGTTAGCAACCTACAATACTGGAGCATTTTTAATATTGTTAGTGAATTTCTTTCTATTCAGCACGTTATCGAATTTTCACTTTTAAAGAACAAGAAATGTTAAGGAGGTACACAACGAATGCGGAAAATTATCGTTGGTTCAAGAAAAAGTAATTTAGCTTTAACACAGACAAAATGGGTGATTGATCAGTTGAAGGCAGCTGGTGTTAAAAATGAATTTGAAATCAAGGAAATTGTTACAAAAGGTGATCGAATTTTGGATGTAACATTATCCAAAGTAGGTGGAAAGGGTCTTTTTGTCAAAGAGATTGAGCAAGCTATGTATGATAAAGAAATTGATTTAGCAGTACATAGCATGAAGGACATGCCATCAGAGTTACCGGAAGGCTTAATGATTTCATCAATCCCGATAAGAGAAGATCATCGAGATGCTTTTATTTCTAAAAACAATGTGAAGCTAACTGATCTACCAAAAGGCGCAATAATAGGTACAAGTAGCTTACGTCGCTCAGCCCAAATTCTTGCAGAGCGTCCAGATATTTCGATCAAGTGGATCCGAGGAAATATTGAAACGAGACTTCGCAAACTGAACGAAGAAGACTATGACGCGATTATTCTTGCTGTATCTGGATTGAAACGTGTTGGTTTAAGTGAAGAGTTGATTACAGAATACCTTGATCCGGAAATCGTTGTTCCAGCTGTTGGACAAGGGGCGCTCGCAATTGAAAGTCGAGCAGATGACGAAGAGATTCAGGGAATCCTGCAAGCTATTAATGATGATTTGACAACGAGAACGGTTACTGCTGAACGAACGTTTCTACATTTACTCGAGGGTGGCTGTCAAGTGCCTATTGGAGGCTATGCCTACCTGGAAGAAGGTGAAGTCATATTAACAGCACTCGTAGGAACACCAGACGGTAAAACGATTTTAAAAGAAACGGTGCGAGGAACAGATCCGAAAGCTGTTGGAAAAGAAGCTGCGGAGGCTTTAATCAGCCAGGGTGCTAAGGAAATTGTAAATCGCGTAAAAGAGGAGCTCGACAAGTAATGGAGCAAACCTTACATGAAAGCAAAATTCTAATAACGAGAGAAGCAAGCCAAGCAAAAGAATTCTCGAAAAAGGTACGAGAGCTTGGTGGTATACCGATTGAGGTTCCTTTGCTTGCGATTTCATGTAAAGATACAGAAGCATCCCAGCACATCTTTTCCAAAATGGGTGAATTCAAGTGGATTTTTTTTACAAGTGCAAATGGGGTCCATTGTTTTTTTACCCTTGCGAAGAAATATAATATGAAACAGCTTCAAGGGCAACGATTAGCTGCTGTTGGTCATAAGACAGATTTAGCACTTAAAAAATATGGCTATCAAGCGGAGTTTATTCCGACAACATATCATGCTGAGGCAATGGCAGAGGAGTTTCTGCAGCAGTTCCCTAAGGCGGGAAAAATTTTGCTGGTTCGAGGGAATCTTTCGCGTGATACGCTTCCAGTGGAATTTACAAAGCACAACGTGCCACATGTTTTGTTGGAGGTTTATGAAACAGGATATAATTATGCAATGAAAGGTCGATTAAACGAACTGTTAACGGAAGACTTGATCGATTTTATTACTTTTACAAGTCCTTCAACAGTTGAGGCGTTTGTCAAAATGGTTGATACGATTCCAAAGAAAAACTATATTTGTATTGGAACAACAACCGAGCAGCGTGCGACTGAACTCGGAATCCAATCTATCACACCGCCTGAGGAATTTACAATTGAAGCGATGCTGGAAACGATATGTAACTACATAAAGAAAGGATAGATTACGATGTCACAATCAATCAATTTTAAACGTCATCGACGGTTACGCTCTTCAAATGCGATGCGTTCGATGGTGCGCGAACACCATCTGAGAACAGAGGATTTTATTTACCCGATTTTTGTTATTGAAGGTGAAAATATTAAGAGCGAAGTTCCTTCCATGCCTGGAGTTTATCAGCTTTCTTTTGATTTGCTGCTTGATGAGGTAAAAGAAGTTTTTGAACTCGGTATACGTTCAGTAATTTTCTTTGGCGTAGTATCAGAGAAGGATGAGATAGGAACGGGAGCTTTTGCTGAAGATGGTATCATTCAACAGGCAACAAGACTAGTTAAAAAGGAATTTCCAGAATTGCTTGTTGTTGCAGATACATGTCTTTGTGAATATACTTCACATGGTCATTGTGGCGTTATCCATAATCATGACGTCGACAACGATGAATCCTTGCAGCTTTTAGCAAAAACAGCTGTCTCACAGGCAGAAGCGGGAGCCGATATTATCGCACCTTCTAATATGATGGATGGATTTGTAGCTGTTATTCGACAGGCGCTTGATGAAGCGGGTTATTCACACATTCCGATTATGTCCTATGCTGTCAAATATGCTTCAGCTTACTATGGTCCTTTCCGTGATGCGGCAGACAGCACACCACAATTTGGTGATCGAAAAACATATCAAATGGATCCAGCAAATCGACTGGAAGCCCTTCGAGAAGCGGAATCAGATGTCGCGGAAGGTGCGGATTTCTTAATTGTAAAACCAGCTATGTCATACCTGGATATTGTGCGCGAAGTACGTGACAATTTTAATTTGCCGGTAGTTGCATACAATGTCAGTGGTGAATATTCCATGGTCAAAGCTGCAGCTCAGAATGGCTGGATTGATGAGAAAGCATTAGTAATGGAGAAGCTAACATCCATGAAACGTGCCGGAGCAGATTTAATTATTACCTATTTTGCAAAAGATGTTGCGAAATGGCTTAAAGAAGATAACTAGAGGAGGCGGACTAAAGTGGTAAGATATAATCAATCTGTAGATGCGTACAAAGAAGCAGTTGATTTAATGCCGGGCGGGGTGAACTCTCCTGTACGTGCATTTAAGTCTGTTGGCATGTCACCAGTATTCATGGAGTCTGGTAAAGGATCTAAGATTTATGACATTGATGGCAATGAATATATTGATTATGTGTTAAGCTGGGGGCCATTAATTTTAGGCCATGCTCCCGACCATGTTGTAACAAAGCTAAAGGAAGTCGCTGAAAAAGGGACAAGCTTTGGTGCACCGACGCTGCTTGAAAACAAGCTAGCGAAATTAGTGATTGATCGTGTTCCATCAATTGAAATGGTTCGAATGGTAAACTCAGGAACGGAAGCAACAATGAGTGCGATTCGTCTTGCTAGAGGGTATACCGGCAGAAATATTATTCTTAAATTTGAAGGGAACTACCATGGGCATGGAGATTCGTTATTAATTAAAGCTGGCTCAGGTGTTGCAACACTTGGATTACCAGATAGCCCGGGAGTTCCAGCGTCCATTGCTCAGAATACGATTACGGTTCCATATAACGATGTAGAAAGTGTTAAACTTGCCTTTGAAAAGTACGGGGAAGATATTGCAGCAGTTATCGTTGAACCAGTATCAGGGAATATGGGTGTTGTACCACCTAAAAATGATTTTCTGCAAAACTTGCGACAAATCACAGAGCAAAATGGTACACTCCTTATTTTTGATGAAGTCATGACTGGATTCCGTGTTGGTTACCACTGTGCACAAGGACACTTTGATGTTACGCCAGACCTGACTTGTCTTGGTAAGGTTATTGGTGGGGGATTACCTGTTGGAGCTTATGGTGGTAAACGCGAAATTATGGAAAGCATTGCTCCTGCAGGTTCCATTTACCAAGCAGGAACCTTGTCAGGAAATCCACTTGCAATGACAGCAGGTTATGAAACCTTATCTGCATTGACAGAGGAATCATATGAGGAAATAAGCAAGAAAATAGATCGACTTGTAGAAGGATTCAAGCAAGCTGCGGCGGAATATGATATTCCTTTACATGTTAATCGAGCAGGTTCAATGTTTGGTGTGTTTTTTACAAATAAAGAAGTCATCAACTTTGAAACAGCTCAGCAATCAAACTTGGATTACTTTGCCCAATATTATCGTGCCATGATGGAAGAGGGAATTTTCCTGCCGCCATCGCAATTTGAAGGATTATTCCTATCAACTGCGCATACCGATGAAGATATTGAAAAAACAATCCAAGCAATCCGAACAGCTTTTTCTAAAATTGAAAAGTAAAAAATCAATCGTGAAAACTCCCGGCTAGTGACATGCGGACTGGACGTGGCGTTCACATTGAGAAAAAATAAGCCATTCCAATGGGGACATCCTTATATTAGGATTGTTCCAGATTGGAATGGCTTTTTTCATGCATATCTCTGTAGGTGGATTCATATAGATTATAAAGACATATCGGCATATTGGTTATATGTTGGCAGAAAAGAAAGTATAAAACTTTCCTTTTTGCAAAAGTGCAGGCGAAGGCGTTCGCTCAAGGATATTAACGAATGCCAAGTTTTTTAAAGAGGAGGGAATTCATTTGGCAGGCGATTCCAAAGCATTCACTTTTGATCTAGAGGAATCACTCTATTTTGAAAAGGGACAGGAAGTTGCGGAGTTAAGAGGAATAGCATTAGAACCTGAAATATCTATCCAGCCCTATGAGGAATATATTTCGATTCGCGGGAATATTGAGCTTCAAGGAGAATACGAAAAAGTAGAGTCTGAGCAAGATGATCGCTCACTGGATTTTGAAGACTTTCAAGCGAAACGTTATGTAGAAAAGGTAATAGATGAGGAAGGATTAGCTGCATTTTCTCATCGGTTTCCGGTAGAAATTTCTGTCCCGCCTTATCGTGTAGCAGACTTGAATGAGGTTACGGTACATGTAGATTCTTTTGATTATGAAATACCAGAACCAAGTCACTTAAAGTTGTACGCAACCATTGAAATACACGGGATTAATAGTGAAGTAGAGCACCAGCGTCAAGAAACGAAGGAAGTTAAGGATACAGAAGAAAAAGAAGTAGATACAGTGGTGGAGGGTAATTCTGTCTCTGAATTAGACTCATTCGAATTTGAATTAAGAAAACCACAAGAAGAGGAACTAGCTCTTACCGATTTATCGGAGACAGAGCTTGATGCAGGACCATTAGATGAACAAAAAACTGTTGAAAAAGAAGAAATACAAACAAGAGAAGAGAAGGATTTCGTTCAAGTAGAAGAAACAGAGGAAGCAGCAGAAACAGTGGAGAATACCGGGGACATTAGGTCAGAAGAAGCGGAACAAGAAGATCATGATCCAGATCGATGGAAAAAGAAATCACAAACATTAGCAGAATTTTTCAAACAATTGTCAGATGAAGAGGCAGAGACAACGGATATAGAAGCAGAAGAGACAGAAGAGTTGGTCACTGAAGAGGATATTGTTGCAGCTGAAGTTAATGAAACAGATAATTATGAAGAGCGTGTTCCAGAAGATGCAAGTTTATTATCGGATATTTTTAGAGAAGCAAAAGAAGAGCAGTTTACGAAAATGAGACTTTGTATTGTACAAAATCAAGACACAATAGAAACAATTGCTGAACGATTTTCCGTAAGCCCACTCCAATTGATAAAACAAAACCAGCTTGAGGATGACTTTGAGGTCCATGAGGGACAGTTGTTGTATATACCTGTCAATTAATAATCGAAAATGCCCCCTGACACTTACGAAACAAGGGGGTATCTCCTTTAGTAGGTGGTGATAAATGATGGAAGTAGTGAAAGACATACTGCAGGCTTATCGAATCTTTCCAACTGAAATCGAAAAGGTTACCGATCGTCTCTATCACATTAAAGACAGTCGTCGTGACTATGCCTTAAAGAAAAGTACATTAAAGCAAGAGGATATTGCTGCATGGGAACATGTTTATTATGTAGCAAATGAGAAAAATCTGTCAGAAATTGTGCCCGTTTATCTAACAAAAGATGGCAAGCTATATGAAGATGTAGATGGTTTCGTTTACTACCTTAGCCCTTGGCTGCTTTTTGCGCCTCGTTCAAGCAGTGAAACATCGATTGAGCGAACGATGGGACTATTAGCACATATCCATGACAGAACTCAGCAAAGTCAACGGATTTCAAAATCCAGCTTAAATAAAAACTTTCATACATACCAAACGTTCTGTGAGCAGCTTCCAAATGAATTATATTCCTATGTGCTTCGCTTTGAACAACAAGCCTACATGTCTCCGTTTGAATTGCAGGTTTGCACGCATTATCGAGATATAGAAACTGCATTAAACCGGATAAATGGAGAGGTAAGTGAATTTCTTGATCAGTCAGAAGAAGAAATAACATGGAATCTTTCCCTTTGCCATGGAAATCTCGCGCTTGATCATGTTTTGAACAACCATATTATTAATTGGGAGCAAGCGCGTTATGATCATGTCGCAGTGGATTTAACAAACTACTTCCATCAGTTAACCGGTGAATACGATCAACCAAATGAGTTAATAATGGAAGGTTTCAAAGTATATAAACGAAAGTATGATCTTGAAATGTTTGATATGAAATTACTATCCATTTATTTACTTAATCCAGCTGATTATATGACGATCATCCGAGATTATGTGAAAAGTACAAAAGAAAAACCACTGACTTATCAAGTCAGTGCATTACAGAAACAATATCGCAAGCTTATTTTTGCATTAAAATGGACAGATTTTATAAAAGAAGAATATGAAACAATAAATTTTGATGATCTGTCAAATTAAATCCATTCCAAATAAAAAGCGATTAATAGTCCAATTAATACACCTAATAAAAGCACATCAAAAGTCGTTGGGATTAACAACGTGCGGATTAACTGGAATATCGTGATCGGTAAAAGAATTCTCTCGAAGACAAAAAGGCATTGTCTTGCCCATGGTGGAAGTTTGTAACGATAAAATCTTGCCACAGGTAGCACCTCTTTCCTTTCTAAGCACATTTACGCTCTTTTTCTATACTATGTATGAATACACCAAATTGGTGCGGATAACAATAATAATAGTTGACGATACTCTAAGTAAGCTATAAAATAATATATATAATTATGTGAAATTATAACGTAAACGCGATGATAGGGAAGAGTACAAAATAAACGCCTTTAGAGAGGGAAATCATGAGCTGAAAATTTCCTAGGTAGATTGTTTTGGAAGGTCGCCCTTGATGCAGTTTCTTTGAAATTAAAATTTAAAGTAGAAGAAGCCGGTATTGACCGTTATCAATCAATGAAGTGTACAAACAATTTTGGTTTGTAAACAAAGGTGGTACCACGGAATCTAACCCTTTTCGTCCTTTATTTTTAAGGATGAAAAGGGTTTTTTGATTTTTAGTGACTGTTAAAAATAGGAGGTAAAGCAATGAGCACAAATGAACAAACGTCCCTTCCGTCGAAATACAATCCGGAGGAAGTGGAAAAAGGTCGTTATCAATTTTGGTTAGAAGGGAAATATTTTGAAGCTACTGGTGATCCAGATAAGGAGCCATTCTCGATTGTTATTCCGCCACCAAACGTTACAGGTAAGCTGCATTTAGGTCATGCATGGGATACAACAATGCAGGATACTATTTCTCGCATGAAGCGTATGCAGGGCTATGATGTATTATGGTTACCCGGTATGGACCATGCTGGAATCGCAACACAGGCGAAGGTAGAAGCGAAATTAAAGGAGCAAGGAACAAATCGTTATGAATTAGGACGTGAGAAATTCCTGGAAAAATCTTGGGAGTGGAAAGAAGAATATGCAGACTTTATCCGTTCTCAATGGGAAAAGCTAGGTCTAGGACTGGACTATTCACGTGAGCGTTTTACGCTGGATGAAGGTTTGTCTGATGCGGTAAAGGAAGTATTCATTAAACTATATGAAAAGGGTCTTATTTATCGTGGAGAATACATTATTAACTGGGATCCGCAAACAAAAACTGCCCTATCCGATATTGAAGTAATTTATGAAGAGGTCCAAGGTAAGTTTTATCATATGCGTTATCCAATTAAAGATAGTGATGAAACAATTGAAATTGCGACAACACGTCCAGAAACAATGCTTGGTGACACCGCAGTTGCTGTACATCCGAAAGATGAGCGTTATAAGCATTTAATCGGCAAAAAAGTAGTGTTGCCAATAGTTGGTCGTGAAATTGAAATTGTTGCAGACGATTATGTAGATATGGAATTTGGCTCAGGAGCGGTTAAAATTACACCGGCCCATGACCCGAATGACTTTGAAATTGGTAACCGTCATAATCTAGAACGCGTTCTCGTTATGCATGAAGATGGCTCCATGAATGAGAACGCCGGTAAATATCAAGGGTTGGATCGTTTTGAATGCCGTAAGCAAATAGTGAAAGATTTGCAGGAACAGGGCGTTCTATTTGAAATTGAGGACCATATCCATCAAGTTGGACACTCGGAGCGCAGTGGTGCAGTTGTTGAGCCATACTTGTCAACACAATGGTTCGTTAAAATGGAACCATTGGCTAAAGAGGCGCTGGATTTACAACATGAAGAAGGTAAAGTTAATTTTGTACCAGAACGCTTTGAGCGTACGTACTTTAACTGGATGGAAAATATCCGTGATTGGTGTATTTCTCGTCAGCTTTGGTGGGGACATCGCATTCCAGCTTGGTACCATAAAGAAACAAAAGAAATATATGTTGGAAAAGAAGCACCGGCTGACATCGAAAATTGGGAGCAGGACGAAGATGTACTGGATACATGGTTCTCCTCTGCATTATGGCCATTTTCAACGATGGGCTGGCCGAATGAAGAATCTGCAGAGTTTAAACGCTACTTCCCAACCGATGTACTTGTAACAGGTTATGACATTATCTTTTTCTGGGTAGCGCGGATGATTTTCCAATCGAAGGAATTTACTGGTGAAAAACCGTTCAAGGATGTACTTATTCATGGATTAATCCGCGATGCAGAAGGTCGGAAAATGAGTAAGTCACTAGGAAATGGTGTTGACCCGATGGATGTTATTGAGAAATATGGTGCCGATTCATTACGTTATTTCTTGTTAACTGGATCAACACCTGGTCAAGATTTACGCTTCCATTGGGAAAAAGTGGAGTCAACGTGGAACTTTGCGAATAAAGTATGGAATGCATCTCGCTTCTCCTTAATGAACATGGAAGGCTTCACCTATGAAGATATTGATTTAACTGGAGAGCTAACACTAGCAGATAAATGGATTTTAACGCGTTTAAATGAAACGATTGATCATGTGACGAAAAACACAGCGAAATATGAGTTTGGTGAAGCTGGTCGTCATTTATATAACTTTATTTGGGATGAGCTTTGTGATTGGTATATTGAAATGGCAAAACTTCCATTATATGGTGACGATGAAGCGAAGAAAAACACAACCAGATCTGTACTTGCACACGTTCTTGATCAGACAATGCGGATGCTGCACCCATATATGCCATTTATTACAGAAGAAATCTGGCAGCAGCTTCCACATCAAGGGGACTCAATTACGATAGCAAATTGGCCAGTAGTTGAAGAGAAGTATCATGATGAAACAGCAGCTGCTGAAATGAAACGGCTCGTAGCAATCATAAAATCGGTTCGTAATAGCCGTGCAGAGGTAGATACACCGATGTCGAAGCAAATTCAAATGCTAATCCAAGCTGAAAATGAAGCCGTAATGCAAGAATTAGAAGGAAATCGTGGTTATTTAGAGCGTTTTTGTAACCCAAGCGAACTAACAATTTCTGTTAACCTTGATGTTCCAGAAAAAGCGATGGCTTCTGTCGTAACTGGCGCTGAAATATTCCTTCCTTTAGAAGGGCTGATTGATTTCGATAAGGAAATTGAACGGTTAGAGAAAGAGCTTACAAAATGGACGAAAGAAGTGGAGCGGGTTCAGAAGAAGCTTTCCAATCAAGGATTCGTTAGCAAAGCACCAGCCGCAGTTGTGGAGGAAGAAAAGCAAAAAGAAGCAGATTATCTTGATAAACAAGCAAAAGTGAAAGCAAGACTTGAGGAGTTAAAGGGTTAAATCAAACTAATGCAAAAATCGGAAGTCCAATTTGAGGACTTTCGATTTTTATCTAATGCGCTGTTTTATATGACCAACATATGTCTCAAGGATATTTATATCACTACACGCACTTAATGTTCTCGAGCCGACAACATCCTCAATCTCGTTGAACAGAAGCTTACCATCATGTCCAATTAAAAAGTCTATCCCAACCATACCGAAGTCAAAGTGATCGATAATTTTATGGATCAGTTTTCCCTCCGAGTCATTTAGTGAATAGAGTCTCGCGTCTCCACCTAATGTAAAATTGGCTCGAAAATCGGTCGTGCTTTCGCGTAATACTGCACCAATAATTTCTTTCCCAACGACAAACACACGAAGATCTTTCCCCATCTGAACGGCTGTTGGTTGCATGATAATGTTGCCCTGGATTGACTTTCTGCATGTCAGCCAATCCTGCTTGTTCGTTATATAAAAAACCTGCTTGCCGCCTCTGCCACTCACTTCTTTCACAATAAATGGATAGTCAAGTGACGGAATGTCCTGCATTAACTCTTTTTTACTGT
Source organism: Oceanobacillus sp. FSL K6-0127 (assembly GCF_037983385.1). NCBI lineage: Bacteria > Bacillati > Bacillota > Bacilli > Caryophanales > Bacillaceae > Oceanobacillus > Oceanobacillus sp. FSL K6-0127. The sequence continues at coordinate 2,558,784 of NZ_CP150287.1, forward strand.
ATATCGTATCAACCATCGGTAATCCAAGCTGATTGATATGATGATGCGTAAGCGCCTTATCATTACAGATCGTAGCTACGGTAGAGGAATTAAAAACGGTAACACCCTTTGTCTCCAAATGAAGGTTCAATAAAGGCTCGATTGTCCTAACGATAGCGAAATCCGGCAGCTGTACGGGCTCGTTATGAATAAGCGCTTGCTGTTTATTTTGCATGATTCCGATTGTCAGATCTTCTCGGTGAACAAGCTGTAACGACAATTCTTGTAAACTTGCTTCCTCGATAAACCACTCAATAAATGCTTTGTTTCGGATGGCATCTTCTTCCTGATAAATGAGCCAACCAGTTTTCATGATAATACCCCCAAAATATGTTCCATGATGTAGTCGGCTGCATTAATACCAGTACAGTCTAGTAAGTTTCGGATATGTGCATTCGAGTTAATTTCACAAACAAGCCGTTTATCATCTGGACCAATTAATAAATCGACTCCTGCAAAATCTGCATTAATTGCTTTCGTTGCGGCAACGGCTAGCACTGCTTCTTCCTTCGTAGGCGTATACATGCTCATTGCCCCTCCAGATGTCACATTCGCGCGAAAATCATTTATATTAACTCGCTCCATCGCTGCAACAACTTGGTTGCCAACGACTTGTAGGCGTAAATCCTTTCCGTAACTGGAGGGAATAAATTGTTGGAATAAATAAGGTTTGCCTTGGATGGCATCGATTTTAGTAATAATCTCTTCTAGACTATGTAATAAATAGACCTGTTCTCCAAAGGACCCAAAGGCTTCTTTAATAATTAACGGTAGACCTAATTGTTCGATAGCTTTCTCGACTAATTTATGATCAATGTTTCCGGTTGTGAAGATTTTCGGTGCAACAATTGTTTTAGGCATCGGGATGTTGTGAGTTGCCATGTATTGATAGGAAGCGATTTTATCATCGCTAATTTCAATTGCTTTTGAGCTGTTAAAAACTGTTATCCCTAGTAATTCAAGCTGTCTTGCCAAATAAATATCTTTATCAGCAAAAACGACAAAATCTGGAAGCTCTGCTTTATCTAGTTGAACAATTCCAAGCTGATCTGTAGCTAATAGACTGAGTAATGCATTGTTTTTTAAAATTTTCATGTCAATGCCTTGTTTTGTTGCAGACTCTTGAATCATTTCCGCATAATCAAGAAATTTATTTCCTGGCAGGTTTCCATTGTAAATAATCCATCCATTTGGTTTCATTTGATTTTATCCTTTCTGCTATAATAACGTTACTTCTTATCGAAAGTGGTGTAATTATGTTTACGACATTTCCAGAAATTGAAGATTTTTTCAATAGCCGAAAAGCTTTTGGTATTAAGCCTGGCTTAGATCGAATTCATCGGCTGCTTGCATTATTAAATCATCCAGAAAAGAGCGCGCCTGCTATTCATGTGGCGGGCACAAACGGGAAAGGCTCGACAATTCAATTTATAAAAAATGCTTTACAAGCAAATGGTTACAAGGTAGGTGTTTTTACATCACCAAGCTTAACTGGATTAACTGGGCATATGAAGCTAAATGATTCTGAAATAACGGAGCAGCTATTTGTTGATCTATGTAATGAACTGTATCCTCATGTAATTCAGCTTGACCAAGAAAATGATCCTCCCACGGAATTTGAAATGATTACCGCGCTGGCTTTTCTTTATTTTTCAGAACGCGTTGATATTGCTCTGATTGAGGCAGGGATGGGCGGAAGAGAGGATACAACAAACTGTTTCCAACCAATCCTGTCCATTATAACAAATGTTGCAAAAGACCATACAGCTTTTCTGGGGAATTCTATTTCTGAAATTGCCTATCAAAAAGCAGGAATCATTAAAACGGGTGCTCCTGTTGTTGTTGGCCATTTAGAAACGGAAGCATTTACAGTGATTAAAGCGGAAGCTGAGAAACATTATACACCTGTCTATCAATTGGGGAAAGATGTTATTTATAATCACAATCAAGGTCAAAGCATGACATGGTATAGTAAAGAGAGAACGGTACATTTAAAGCTGCTGATGTATGGTGACTACCAGTTCCAAAATGCGGCGCTTGCTCTAATGGCACTCGAAAAGCTCAATGATGCTGGTTATCAAATTTCCTTTTCTAAAGCATCACCAGCAATAGAACAAACTAGGCTAGCGGGAAGATTTGAGATCGTAAATAAGAACCCGCTAATAATTCTTGATGGCGCCCATAATCCTGCTGGAGTTGCTGCGTTTATAAAAACCGTTAATGAACACTTTGCGGAAAAGGATAAGCAATTATTAGTTGCTGTATTTAAAGATAAAGAGCTTGATGCCATGCTTGAGCAACTGAGTACTTCGTTTACGTCAATTACGCTAACGACCTTTCAGCATCCACGTGCAGCAAAGGCAGTGGACCTATATCGCTTAGCCCCTGCAAAACAAAAGCGCATTGCTGATGATTGGAAACAGGAAGTAAATCAAATACTACAAGGCAAGGGTAACGGCGTGTGGTTTATTACAGGTTCTCTCAACTTTATTTCGCTTGTTAGAGAATATATCTTTTCGAGAAATTAAACAAAGGAAAAAGCCAAATTATGTTGAACGATTTTTTAATTGATTGTCATTTTTCGTCTTACTTTTTAAAAATCCTGTGCTAGAGTTATAGAAACAATCCATAACCGGTCACAGGAGGGGAAATTGTGGGAAAACATAAGGCAATTCTTGTAGAAAAAAATGGTGATCAGCTTAAATACAAGCTGCATGATAAAAAACACTCTTCTACAACAACTAAACAAACAGCAGCTTCCGTCGAAGATTCTGATAAATCAATTCCTGTATTAACCGGGTCTAGTAAATCAAAAAATGCTTTTAGTAAAAAGAGACCTGGGAACTTTCACACATTTAAACCACTAATAGTTGCAATTATATCTGCACTTATTATAGGGTCTGCACTTGGATTCTTCTTGCTTCGCTTATTTGTTGATGTAGAAGGACAAATAGCAGGCGAAGCGACAGACCATGTACCTAGTGCAGCATTAGCTGAAAATAACGCTCCTGCTGCGGATTCTACCGATGTTCAACTGGACTCGTTACAAGCGCATGTTTTACAGGCTGGTATTTTTTCGGAAGAAGCCAATGCAGTTGAATGGGCGGACAGCTATCTAGCAAAAGGGGTTCCAACCATGATTTGGGAGAAGGATGATCAGTATTTTCTTCTAGCTGGAATTGCGGCTACAAAGGAAGAGGCGGCACAGCTGGCAGATAGTTTGAAAGCAAAGGGTTCAATTGAAATCTATGTGAAGGAATGGAGTACATCAACTGGAGAAGTTCGACTAACAGAAAGTGAACAAGAGTGGATTCTTAAATTTCAGGAGGTTTGGAATAACGCTTTAGCTGGTTGGACTGGAGAACAAACCTTGTCAGCGGAGACCTGGAATGAACTAGCTGGTACTGCCCCTGAGAACTCTGAAACGTTAACACCGCTATTGTCGGCTATTAAAGACCCAGATGAACAAGCAACACAACTGTTGCAGATGATGTATTATTATGAACAACTTAAACAATAATCTGAAGTCAAAAAACAGGTGGAAAATTACCTGTTTTTTATTTTTTTAATCGTATTCACTAGTGAAAGAATTGTTTTCTATTTGGGAAAATAAGATTTTGTAGGCTGCTTTCCTTATTAAAATAGATTTTTACTAAGTTGTTGGCTTGTCTAGAAGAAGATATGATAATCCTAATCATAAAGAGAGGAGGAGCCATATTGAATATGCAAGAAATTATGATAAAAGATGTACCAAAAGAAGAACGACCACGGGAACGATTGCTAAGTCATGGAGCTGAGCCACTATCCAATCAAGAATTACTATCTATTCTTATTGGCAGTGGCACGAGAGATGAATCCGTCATGTCAGTTGCCAATCGTGTACTTATGCATTTTGAAGGGTTAAAGCTATTAAGAGGAGCTACGATTGAGGAACTAACTTCAATTAAAGGTATTGGTACAGCGAAGGGATTACTGATTTTATCAGCAATCGAACTTGGTCGACGAATGCATGCATATAAGTCGATTGATAAATATGTTATTCGTTCACCAGAGGACGGTGCAGATTACATTATGGAGGAAATGCGGAGTTTAAATCAAGAGCACTTCGTAGCCTTATTTTTGAATACAAAAAATCAAATTATTCACAGGCAAACAATTTTTATAGGGAGTCTGAATGCAGCAATTGTACATCCCCGTGAGATCTATCGAGAAGCTGTTAAACGATCAGCCGCATCAATTATCGTTGCCCATAATCACCCCAGTGGAGACCCCGAACCATCTCAAGAAGACATTCATGTAACAAGACGATTAGTTGAATCAGGAAAAATGATTGGAATCGATCTTTTGGATCATTTAATTATTGGAGATCGAAAATTTGTATCATTAAAAGAAAAAGGCTACTTATAACACTATCTATTTTGTGGATTTTTTCGTATAATTATAGAAGGATTTACTAGCAGCGCCATTTTTCAAGATTAGAATGAAAGTGGCGCTTCTTATGATTACGAGATGAGTGCAAGGTATGTCAGTTTTTTAATGTGGATTGGATGATAGGTTGCAACGGATAAGATGAATCGATATAGTTAGACTACATATGTAAAGCGAAAGGTGATTCGGAGAGGAAGATTTTATTGGGCATTTTTAGTTTTTCACAGGACTTTGGAATCGATTTGGGTACAGCTAATACATTGGTTTATGTAAAAGGAAAAGGTATTGTTGTGCGTGAGCCGTCAGTTGTTGCTCGTAATACAGAAACTGGCCAGATCGAAGCAGTAGGCAGTGCAGCAAAGAACATGATTGGAAGAACACCTGGCAATATTTCTGTTATACGCCCGATGAAGGATGGTGTTATTGCAGATTACGATACGACAGCAGCGATGATGAAATATTATATTAAAAAGGCAATGAAAAATCGTTCCATGTTTGCAAAAAAGCCGAATGTTATGATTTGTGTACCATCCGGTATTACGATGGTTGAAGAGCGTGCAGTTATTGATGCTACAAAACAGGCGGGGGCAAGAGACGCTTTTCCAATCTCAGAACCGTTTGCGGCAGCGATTGGAGCAGGGTTGCCGGTTTGGGAACCGACTGGGAGTATGATAGTTGATATTGGTGGGGGTACAGCAGAAGTAGCTGTCATCTCACTAGGTGGAATTGTAACGAGTCAATCAATTCGTATTGCAGGTGACAATATGGACGAGTCCATTATAAGTCACATACGTAAAAAATACAGCTTGCTTATTGGTGAGCGTTCTGCAGAATCGATTAAGATGGATATTGGGATGGCTCGTAAAGCAGATCCCGATGTTGAAATGGATATTCGTGGGCGGGATTTATTGACAGGTTTACCGAAAACCGTTACGGTAACAGCGGAAGAAATTTCCCTCGCTTTGGATGATACAGTTGATGCCATTGTTGATGCAGTAAAAGTTACACTGGAACGAACACCACCTGAACTTGCAGCTGATGTAATGGATCGTGGCATTGTCCTATCTGGTGGAGGAGCATTACTCAAAAATTTAGATCAAGTAATAAGTGACGAGACGAAAATCCCTGTTTTTGTTACAGAGGAACCTTTGGAAAGTGTGGCAATTGGTACGGGCAAATCACTGGACTATATTCAGCAGTTCCGCTCTAGCCCAAATGTCTCATCTCGTCCTTTAAATTAATAAGTAGGTGTCTTAGGTGCAATTTTTTCGTAATAAACGACTTTTTATTCTATTAATTGGTTTTATAGTTTTGGTAGCTTTGATAGGCTATTCACTAAATAATCGGGAAAATTTAAGTACTCCCGTAAAATTTATTAATGATGCGGTTGGGTGGACACAGGAAGTGATTCATACTCCAGTCAAATTCATTACGAATATTGTTTCAAATATTAATGATTTTAAAAACACATATGAAGAAAATCAATTATTGAAAGAACAGCTGTCACAATATCAAACATTGACTTATGAAGTTCAAGAAATCAAAAAGGAAAATGAAGAGCTCATGGCTTTATTGGAAATTGAGGACTCAGCTAGAGATTATAATCCGATTCAAGCAACGGTTATCTCTAGGTCACCTGAACGTTGGGTTGAGCAGGTGACAATCAATAAAGGTAGACAGGACGGTGTAGCCAATAATATGGTTGTTATCACCGCAGAAGGTATGGTAGGCAAAATTCAAAGTGCTTCCGAATTTACTTCAACAGTGCAGCTTTTAACTGGATTTGATCAGTTTAATCGTATTTCTGCAACAATCTCTAGAGGTGACGATGAGAAAAATATCTTTGGAATGATTGAAGGATTTGAAGAAGAAACAAATTCATTGCTGTTCCGGATCATTGAAGAGTCAGACAAAAATTTAGAAGAAGGAGAACTTGTTGTTTCTTCTGAGCTAGGCGGAGAATTTCCTGCTGGGCTTCCCATTGGGAAGGTCAAGGAAGTTGTATCTGATCAATATGGATTAACCCGTATTGCGATGGTTGAGCCAGCTGCTGATTTATACGAATTAGGTCACGTCATCGTTGTTGACCGTGCTTTGGAGTCAGCAGAGGGAAGCAATGATGAGGAGGAAGTTGAGTGATGAAACGACTATACATTCCTCTCATTCTTTTTCTGTTAACTATTTTAGAGGGTGTTGCACTAGATCTCTTGCCATCTGAACTTATAATGAGCGATATGCTTATGGTACCGCATTGGGTTTTTGCGTTTCTAGTATATATGGCAGTTTTCTATGACAATGATAATACGTACCATTCTGTCGTCTATGCATTACTTTTTGGATTATTAATTGATATTGTATATACGGGAATACTCGGTATTTACATGTTTACGTATGCATTAATAATTTATATAATTCATGGCCTTAAGAAAATGCTCCAGGGGAATTTTTATGTTTTATTGTTACTCGGAGCCGTTGGATTTATTCTAGTAGATCTTTCTATTTATGTTATTTACATGGTTGTAGGATTAACAGATATGGTCTGGGAGAACTATTTAACAGGACGTCTTCTGCCAACAGGCGCTTCAAATTTAGTGTTTTTACTAATTGTTTATCCTTTCATAGCAAAACGGCTTGCTAGATGGGGAAGAGAACAGTTAACTGGAAGTAGCACACTGTGAGTGAAAAAACTTACCTGTGTGTTTACATATGAAACTACCGCAGGCTATTTTGTAACGAGGTGAACTTGCTGTGCTTGACAAGAAGCAAATAATATTAATTAAAGGTACGAGAGAAGGGTTGAGTTTATTTATAGATGAATCAGCATCCTTCCATGATGTCATAAAAGAACTAAAAGATAAGATTATGGCAAGCAAGCCAAAGGAAAATGAACCAATTGTTTCTGTAAAGGTTAAATTAGGCAATCGACTTTTAAATGAGGAACAAGAAATAGCATTAAGAAACATTATAAGTGTTGATAATCGTTTTGAAATTACTGCGATTGAATCTGATTTAATAAGTAGAGAAGATGCTTTAAAATGGCGGGAAGAAAGTGAAATAAAAGCCATTAATCGAATTGTAAGATCTGGTCAAATATTGGAAGTTGAGGGAGACCTCCTATTAGTTGGAGATGTCAATCCTGGTGGAAAGGTAGTTTCTACAGGTAATATATATATTATGGGCAATTTATATGGAATTGCTCATGCTGGTGTAATGGGAGACCGGGAAGCTTTCATAACGGCTTCTTATATGAAGCCGACACAACTTCGGATCGCTGATTATATAAGTCGAGCCCCTGATTATGAATCGGATGGTGTGTACATGGAGTGTGGAATTATCGATGAAGAACAAGATAAGATCATTATTGATTCGTTAAAGGTTCTTTCCCGTAAGCGTAAGGAAATAAGCGGATTTGAAAGGAGAATAAATAATGGGTGAGGCAATCGTTATTACATCTGGGAAAGGTGGTGTCGGTAAGACAACGACATCAGCTAATATCGGAACCGCTTTGGCACTAATGGAAAAAAAAGTTTGTTTAATAGATACAGATATTGGTTTAAGAAATTTAGATGTCATTATGGGGCTGGAAAACCGAATTATTTATGATATCGTTGATGTAATTGAAGGGCGTTGTAAGCTTAAACAAGCATTGATTAAGGACAAGCGATTTGATTATCTATCATTATTGCCTGCAGCACAAACAAGTGATAAAACGGCTGTTACTACAAGCGGAATGAAAGAAATCGTAGCTGAACTGAAGCAAGAATATGATTATATCATTATCGATTGCCCTGCTGGAATTGAGCAAGGATTTCAAAATGCTGTTTCAGGCGCGGATCGAGCAATCGTTGTAACAACTCCTGAGAAATCTAGTGTACGTGATGCCGATCGAATCGTCGGATTACTAGAAAAAGAGGATATGAGTGAATCGCCCCGTTTAATTATTAATCGAATTCGAAACCATATGATGAAGAACGGGGATATGATTGATATTGAAGATATCGTACAATTGCTATCCATTGATTTGATTGGTGTGGTTATTGATGATGATGAAGTGATAAAAGCATCAAACAAGGGAGAACCAATTGCAATGAACCCTAATTCAAAGGCGTCTATTGCCTATCGTAACATTGCTAGAAGAATACTTGGTGAGACCGTACCTTTACAATCTCTCGAGGATGAAAAAGGTGTGTTTCAGCGTTTTAAAAAGTTCTTCGGCATGCGTGCGTAAATGAGCCATCAGCATAAAATGAAGCAAATTATTATACCTAATTGACGAAATATGAAATAAAAGCTGGAATGAAAACATTAATTTTCATTCCAGCTTTTTTGTTCATACTGCATTCCTAATGTACATATACATGTACAAATGACTTTGAAGGAATGTGAGGAAAATGGACAAAGATAAAGATATCAAAAAGGTTCGCAAGGCGATTGAACAACGAAAAAAAATGCGAGGACTTCCTTCTGGAGGAACAACAAAGCAATTACTTCCATCCATTCCAGGAGAGGAAGAAAAGCATGGTTACTACTCGATGTTCACTCATCATGAAGAAGTGTCTAGTCGTAATAATCGTGTTGTGACGAGTATGGCAATGAAGGGAATATTATCAGCCATGCTTTTCTTTGGAACAGCCTTGCTGTGGCAGACTGATACAACATTACTGGAGAAGCCCAGAGAATGGACAAGCCAAGTTATGAAGAATGAATTTCCTTTTGCAAAGGTAAATGTATGGTACAAAGAAACGTTTGGAAGACCTTTATCTCTTTCACCACAACCAGTTTTAGAAACGAATGAAGATCAGTCAATGGCGCTCCCTGTAAATGGTAACATTACGGAAACATTTCAAACAAATGGGACAGGAATTATGATCACCCCTGAAGAAACAACCAATGTAACTTCCATTCAGGAAGGTGTTGTTATTTTTGCAGGGAATGACAGAGAAACCAATAAAACGATAACAATACAGCATGCGGATGGAACTGTGACCAACTATGGAAATCTTAGTTCTATTGATGTACATCTCTATCAATTTATTGCAAGTAATCAACAAATAGGGAGCTTTACTCCGGAAGCAGACAATGAGACGGTGTTTTTCTCCATTGAAAAAAATAACGATTATGTCGATCCAGTCCAGGTGATTCAGGTTGATGAGCTTCCTTAACTATCTCCCGAAAATTCATATCCATCCGATCTTATTTATATTTATTGTCATTTCTTTTTTGACAGGTACATTTCTGGAATTATTTATTATCTTTGCTTTAGTATTGTTCCATGAGCTTGGACATTATATTGCAGCAAGGATGATGAAGTGGCGAATCAGATATATTGTACTTTGGGCATTCGGAGGGGTTATGGACACGGAAGAGCATGGAAATAAAACGATGAGGGAGGAGGCGTTTGTAACACTTGCTGGTCCTTATCAACATCTTGTCGTTTATTTTCTCTGCTTTCTTGTCGAGACCTTTCAGCTTATGCCGGCATCAATACTAGAATTGATATTATACTACAATACAATACTCCTTCTTTTTAATTTAATACCAGTATGGCCATTGGACGGAGGGAAACTGCTTTTACTTGCTGTTTCATATTTTTTTCCTTACAAAAAAGCGTACCAATTTACGCTCATATTTTCAATGGTCTTTATTACAATAGTACTTATACTTCAACTTTTATTTTTCCCATTTACGTTAAGTGTATTTTTTATATGGGTCTTTCTTTTTATGGAAAATAGAAGTGATTGGAAGCAGCGTTCGTATGTCTTTATGCGCTTTTTATTAAGGCGGTATGAAGGTGATGCAGCAGTTAAAGGAGTACTCCCGCTTACAGTTCCTTCTGACATCTCCTTTCTTGACTTATTCTCACGTTTTAGAAGGGAAAAGAAACATCCGATTTATATTGTGTACGCTGAAAATAATCGAAAATCTGTTGATGAATCAGATTGTTTGCAAAGCTATTTTTATGAAAGAGAATATAACCAATCCATTGGAGATGCATTTTTATATAAATAATTGTTCTGAAACAGAAGACTCCTTGCTTTGGAGTCTTTTTATGATGTAAGATAGTGTTATTATGAATTGCGTTGTATCATAAATATAAGATGCTAAAATCTTAGTATGTAATTATAAGCAAGTTCTTGACAAACAGTGTCAATACATGATAACATCAATACGTTATTGATCGTAGCACCCGTGCTACAACCGCGCAGAACAGGTTTTAAACTTTTTGAAGTACCTGTATGGCGAGTCTGAGACTATTAAGGAGGTGCAAGTATGTACGCAATTATTGAAACAGGTGGAAAACAAGTTAAAGTTGTAGAAGGACAAGAAATCTACGTAGAAAAAGTTGCAGCTGATGCAAATGAGACTGTTACGTTTGATAAGGTTCTTTTCGTTGGTGGAGATGATGTTAAAGTTGGTGCTCCATTCGTTGAAGGTGCAACAGTTACTGCTAAAGTTGAAAAACAAGGCCGTCAAAAGAAGGTTATTGTTTATAAATACAAACGCAGAAAAAACTATCATCGTAAACAAGGTCATCGTCAGCCTTATACGAAACTAGTAATCGAAAAAATTAACGCATAAGGGTTTTGAATATGATTCATGTTACTGTATTTCAAACAGACAAGCAAATTACTGCTTTTGAATTATCTGGTCATGCGGAGAGTGGCCCATATGGTTATGATCTTGTATGTGCAGGTGTATCTGCTGTATCAATTGGTGCAGTAAATGCAGTAATGGAATTATGTGATACAAATCTGGAAATTGAACAAGGAGCAGAAGGTGGTTACTTACACGTAACATTACCGAAAAGGCTACCATTTGAACAAATGGAAAAAGTCCAGCTCTTATTCAAGGGAATGCTTATTTCACTGAAATCGATTGAACTTGAATATAGTCAATTTATAAAAATCGAGAACAAGTAAGGAGGTGCAGTCCATGATCCGTCTAGATTTACAATTTTTCGCAACGAAAAAAGGTGCAGGTAGTACGAAAAACGGTCGTGATTCTGAATCTAAACGACTTGGCGCAAAACGTGCAGATGGTCAGTTTGTAACTGGTGGTTCAATTTTATACCGTCAACGCGGTACAAAAATCTACCCAGGTGAAAACGTTGGCCGTGGTGGTGACGACACACTTTTTGCTAAAGTCGATGGCGTTGTTAAATTCGAACGCTATGGTAGAGACCGCAAAAAAGTAAGTGTATATCCGGTTGCTCAAGAAGCTTAATGAAATTCATCAAACTCCAGTCAATCATTTTGGCTGGAGTTTTTGTTTATCGATAATATTTAACATCTTTATCTCATCAATGCTATGTTGCGTAAAATATACTAAAAATTTTTGGACTGCAATTTTTCTTCTGAAAAGAAATAGGTGGAAGCTTTATTGGCTTGCTTCCGCTTTTGGTTTATTTCTGCTATACTTTCATAATAATGGGGGGAGAGCATGATGGGGGAGCGGGTTGTACAAATCTTACAGCATTATCGTCATGATTTAATGAATCATTTGCAAATTGTCCAAGGATATGTTGGGATGAGAAACATAGAGAAAGCTGAGAAGAAACTTGGCGAAATTGTAGATTATTACAATGAAGAACGGAAACTAATGAGTTTGAATATGCCAGAATTTATGATTTGGATTATCCAATTTAATGTGCGTTATGAAAATTTACGGCTAACATATAAAGTTCATTCGGAGTATAAAAACCTGCATGTATCGGATTCTATACTTGTAAAACAGTTTCAGGATTTTATGGAACGATGTGTGGATATTCTTAATCCAGAAGAGCTTTATGAGGTTACTCTAGTCATAGAAGAAAGCTCGGATACAAGCATGAAAATAATGCTTTCAATCCCTTGCAAAACGGATGAAGCAGAACAATTAATGGAAAGCATCAAGAAAATGCAAAGAGATGGAGCTGCGGAAATAGTGATTGCTAAAACGATGGTTGGACTATGCTTTGGTTTAATTATTTCGCAGTAATAATGAGGTGAATCACAATGTTTGTAGATCAAGTCAGTGTATACGTGAAAGCTGGAGACGGTGGTAATGGTCTTGTAGCTTATCGAAGAGAGAAATATGTACCGATGGGCGGTCCTGCCGGCGGCGATGGCGGTAACGGTGCAGATATTATATTTAAAGTGGATGAAGGACTTAACACGTTAATGGACTTTAGATATAACCGCCACTTTAAAGGAAAGCGCGGAGAAAATGGAATGAGTAAGACACAGCATGGCAAAAATGCTGCGCCTCTAATTCTACCTGTTCCCCCAGGCACGACAGTTCTTGATGAAGATACTGAGGAAGTAATTGCTGACTTAACGGTGCATAACCAGCAAGCTGTCATCGTTCGTGGTGGGAGAGGCGGACGTGGGAACACGCGTTTTGCAACACCGAGAAATCCAGCGCCAGATATGGCTGAAAACGGAGAGCCAGGACAGGAAAGAAACATTAAAGTGGAGTTAAAGCTAATTGCGGACGTTGGACTCGTTGGGTTTCCAAGTGTTGGAAAATCTACCTTCTTGTCAGTAGTAAGTGCAGCTAAACCTAAAATTGCGGATTATCATTTCACAACACTGTCACCAAACCTAGGTGTTGTTGACACAGGTGATCAGCGAAGCTTTGTTTTAGCGGATCTTCCAGGGTTAATTGAAGGTGCATCGGTTGGCGTTGGCCTTGGCCATCAGTTCCTTAGGCATGTGGAACGAACACGTGTAATTGTTCATGTTATTGATATGGCAAGTATTGAAGGCAGAGACCCATATGATGACTATTTGAAGATTAATCAAGAATTAGAAGCGTATGACGCGAACTTATCAAAACGACCGCAGCTTATTGCGGCTAACAAAATGGACATGCCTGGAGCAACAGAAAATCTAGAGAGATTTAAAGAACAATTAGGGGAAGGTTTACCTATTTATGAAATTTCGGCATTGACAAGAGAAGGATTAAGAGACATTCTATTTGCAATCGCTGACCTCTTGGAAACGATACCTAAAAATAAGACAGAAATAGAGGATATCGATGAAACGGTTGTTTACCGTTATCAGAAAGAAGAAGAACCATTCCATATTACAAGAGATCCAGACGGTGCCTTTGTACTTTACGGAAATAAAATTGAAAAGCTATTTAAAATGACAGATTTTCAGCGAGATGAAGCTACACAACGCTTTGCAAGACAACTGCGTGGCATGGGTGTAGACAAGGCATTAAGGGAAAAAGGTGCAAAAGATGGCGATACGATTCGCTTATTAGATTTTGAATTTGAATTCATTGAATAAGCATAGTTTTGCTTTTAGGGGGAGGAACTGTTTTTGACGGAGATAGGCTATTTAGGACCAAAAGGGACATTTACAAAATTAGCAGTTGATACTGCTTTTGGCGATGAAGTGAAGCAAAGCTTTCAAACGATACCGGAATGTATTGATGCTGTCGATAATGGCGCCATTGATATTGGTGTTGTTCCCCTGGAAAATGCGATAGAGGGAACAGTGCAGATTACGGTTGATTATTTAATTCATCAGGTAAGGCTTCCAGTGGTTGCTGAAATCGTTGTACCAATTCAACAGCATTTGTTAGTACGAAAAGATTTTAATGGAAAACTATCGGATATTCAAGAAGTGCATTCGCATAGTCATGCGATAGCGCAGTGCCATCAATTTTTACATCAAAATTTGCCACATGCCAGCACTGTTTTCTCAACTTCTACAGGGAAAGCAGCTGAGATTGTAAGCGAGCAAAACGAACCGATCGCTGCAATAGGAAATAAGCTTGCCGCTAGTGAGTATGGCTTACAAATATATAAGGCTAACATACATGATTATCCAAATAATCACACGCGCTTTTTAGTGCTTACAAAGGACAGAGATTTGGTGCAAATTAAGCATGAAGCCCATTTGGAGCGCACAAGCTTACTAATTGGATTACCAAGTGATAAGCCGGGAGCGTTACATCAAATACTATCTGCATTTTCTTGGCGTAAAATGAATCTATCAAAAATCGAATCACGTCCAACGAAAACAGGACTTGGAAATTATTTCTTTATTATAGATGTTGACCAACCGTACGATAATGTACTATTCCCAGGTGTGAAGGCAGAATTGGAAGCATTAGGTTGTGAAGTAACCATTCTCGGTACATATCCAGTTTACCATATGAATATTTAGAAAAAAGTCAGGTCGAAAAGCCTGGCTTTTTTAGTGTTTTATTTTACCGAATGACCTTGATTGATTTAATTTTAGGGAATCGCTTTTTTATCTCTTTTGTAAAAATAGCTTACTTATTTAAATGATTTCCTGCAAAAGACTGTCATAATTCATGGGCAACTTTTATTCAAGTAGTGCATATGCTGATATAGAGTAATTAGCCCAGATTCTAAAGCAATGAAAGGAGTATGGTTCATTTTGAAAATACACATTGTACAAAAAGGAGACACTTTGTGGGAACTCTCCAAAAAGTATGGCGTTGATTTTGAAGAGTTAAAAGCAATGAACTCACAGTTATCAAGTCCAGATATGATTATGCCAGGAATGAAAATAAAAATTCCAGGAGATGCAAAATCTGTTAAAAAAGAAACAGTAAAGCAAGTCAAAAAAGAAGAAGTTAAGCAGCCGTATGTCGACATGTCACCAAAGCCGATGCCAGTAATTAAAGAAGACGATACGAAATTGCACCAAGTTGTAAAACCAGAAATGCCTGTTCCATCACTGCCGCAAATGCCAATTATGGATCAGGATATAAATCAATATACGACAATAAACTTTCAGCAGATGCCTTATCCCATGAAAGCACCTGAAGGAAAACCAAAGCAGGAGATTAAACCAAAGCAAGAAATGAAACCACCTAAACAGGAAATAAAGAAGGAGGTTAAAAAAGAAGTAAAGCAACCGATTCCTGAACAGAAACCAGTTATGGAGCCGATGCATCAGCCCATGATGGAACCAATGCATTATCAAATGCCAATGTATCATCATCCCATTCAACCGTGTTGCCCTCCAATGATCCCGATTTTTATCCATCCTTGTCCGCCTTCACCTTGTCATCATCATCATCACGGGGCACATCCTCATGGAGGGTTTATGGCACCTCAATTTATGCCTCCTCATCAAGGTGGACAGTATGCAGCTGATATGTCAGATTGCGGATGTGGATCAAGGGAGTTGGTGGATTACTATCCAGCAAATACAGCTGACATTTCTGGAGAAGAACGTTTTAAGCCAATCCAACCGTTAACGACTGGCCAAACGTATCCACCACAATTTGAGAGACAGAAGACAGATGGTATTACTTACCCGAAACCACCAATGTTCCCGCAGTTTAATTCAACAAATAATAACCATGAAAGTGAATAATCATAATTATATTTTCTAACGAGACGAATGCAGTTCGTCTCTTTTATTTTGCGTCTTTTTTGCTGCAGTATTTTGAATGCTCATTTGTCTTCATGGAACAGCATCCTTTAAATTGAAAAAAGTTAAATTAGTGATAAAATAAATGATAAACAGGCAATTTGCAAGGAGAGATTAGCATGGAAAATGAAGTAAATAAAATTGTTAAGTGGTTACAGGAGCAAGTAAAACAGGCTCAAGTAGACGGATTACTTGTGGGAGTAAGTGGCGGGCTTGATTCAGCTGTGGTTGCGAATTTAATTAAGCGCGCTTGTCCAGATAACTCTCTTGGTGTAATGATGCCAATTTATACATCAGATTCAAATCTTTATGATGCGCGAGATGTTATTGAACAAGCATCCATTGATTCACTAATCGTTGATTTAACGGATACACATCACGTAATGTACGAGCAAATTCAGAACCGTCTTAAAGAAAAGGGACAGTTCAATAAAGCGAATGATCAGCTTGCGGGTGCAAACCTCAGAGCAAGACTTCGTATGAGTACATTATATACCATTGCTACTAACTATAATTATTTAGTTGTAGGTACTGATAATGCAGCGGAATGGTATACTGGTTACTTTACAAAGTATGGTGATGGTGGCGTAGATATACTGCCGATCGTTGATTTTACAAAAACAGAAGTTAGAGAAATAGCTGCATTTCTTGGTGTTCCTGAACAAGTGGTTACAAAGAAGCCAAGTGCTGATTTATGGGAAAATCAGACAGATGAGAAGGAAATGGGAGTCGCTTACGATGTCATCGACGCTTATTTGAAAGGTGAAGAAATCTCGGCTGAAGATAAAGCAACAATTGAAAGAATGCACGAGCGAAGTGAACATAAACGTACAAGCTTACCGAAATATAATCGAAACTAGTTTTCCTTAATTTAACTGTGTAAATAGACCTCCATTATACAAACTACCTGTAAGGAGGTCTATGTTTATGAATAGAAGAAAATCGATATGCTTCATTCTGCTGTTTATGCTTCTCATCGGCTGTAATGCAGAAAATGAAACATCTGAGCAGCGAAAGGATGACGTCGTTCAACCAATCCATTTTGAGCCTAAGACGGATGCAAATAATCGTTATGAATCCAAACAGCCATCCATTGGCGAGCGGGGTGGATATCCACAAAGTAAGCAGGAGGGTGTTAACGCCTCTGACTTTACTCATTACTCGGATGCCTTTACGAACGAAGAGTCAGCTCGTATAACAGAAGAGTTAAGCAAACAAAAGGATATTATACAAGCACAGGTTGCATCGACAGAAGATCGTATTGTGGTTGCCGTCATACTTCGCGAACACTTTAACCATGATGTTACACAAAATATCAAACAAGAGGTTAGAGAAATTATACCAAATACTGACAAGCAAGTTATTGTATATACTGATGATATTGAATGGGACCGTATGAAAAACCTGGACGCAAGATTACGGGCGAAGAATAATGGAGATGATCTAGAAACGTTTATTGAAGACCTTTTTCAATTAAAAGACTAACTAATGAACCGACCTATATACTAACCTTGAAATATCCTCTATATGGTTTATTCTTTTCCTGCACTGCTTTTTTTGATATAGTAAGGAAAGAATTTCTAGAGAGGAGAATATCCGAGTGGCTGGTCATTCTAAATGGAAAAATATACAGAAAAGAAAAAATGCACAGGATGCAAAAAAAGGAAAAATCTTTATGCGTCATGCTAAAGATATTTATATAGCGGCAAAACAAGGTGGATCAGACTTGGATACAAATGCCGGGCTTCGAATGGCAGTTGAAAAAGCGAAAGCTGATAATATGCCGAATGATAATATTGAGCGTAATATTAAAAAGGCTACGGGAACACTTGATGGAGCAAATTATGAAGAAATTACGTATGAGGGTTATGGTCCGGGTGGTGTAGCTGTTATTGTTCATGTATTGACGGACAATAAAAACCGTACAGCCGCAGAAGTGAGGCATGCGTTTAAAAAGAATGGCGGGAACTTAGGTGAAAGTGGAAGTGTAGCCTTTATGTTCGACCGAAAAGGCTACATTGTTATTTCTAACACAGACGGTTCCATCGAAGAAGATGAATTAACTTTAGCTGTACTTGAAGCGGGCGCAGAAGATATCGAATCCCATGAGGATGCATTTGAGATTTATACTACACCAGATGAATACCAAGAAGTGGTCGATCACCTTATGCAAAATGGTTATGAAATTGCGGATAGTGAGGTAACGTTAATTCCACAAAATTATAACAAGCTTTCAACTAAAGATGAAGAAAAGATGATGACACTTCTTGATACATTAGAAGAGAGTGAGGACGTTCAGGATATCCATCACAATTTGGAAACGTCCGATTAAATCTGTGATAAACTTCTATTTCGATTAGGAATAGAAGTTTATCTTTGTGTTATGAATTCTGCTTATGACCTTAAGTCATAGGGTGACAACATTCGATAAGTAAGAAGGTAACCTCTCCAATGAATGAACTTTTATGTTAAAATAAGTGAAGGAATGATTATATGATAGCGTATATTAAGGGGCAGCTTGTGTCTGTTTTAAATGAGTCGGTTGTCGTTGATGTACATGGGATAGGTTATGAAATAATTTGTGCCAATCCATTTGCATTTCAATCTGCATTAAACAAAGAATTACTTATACATACATACCATCATGTCCGTGAAGATAGTCAAATCTTATATGGATTTAAAAATGAAGATGAAAAATATTTGTTTATTAAACTTATATCGGTCTCTGGTATTGGCCCAAAGGGTGCCTTAGCGATTCTTGCAGGTGTCGATATTTCTGAATTTGTAGCTGCTGTTGAAAGGGAAGACGACAAATTTTTGACAAGCTTTCCTGGGGTCGGAAAAAAAACAGCCCGTCAAATGATTCTCGATTTGAAAGGAAAACTAACTTCCGTATTTTCGATTCAAGTTGAGATTGAACAAGTTACAGCTTCAGCAGACTCGAATGCTGCAGTCTACAAGGAAGCAGAAGAAGCATTGCAAGCGCTAGGCTATACAGACCGAGAATTAAAAGCTGTAATTCCATTGCTAAGAAAAGAAAATATCTCCAATACAGATGAAATTATTCGAAAAGCACTAGGGTTACTTGTTAGAAATTAGGAAAGGTGGGACGGAAGATGGAGGATCGGATGGTAACTGGTGAATTACAAGAAGATGATACGTCGATTGAATTTAGTCTTCGTCCTGAAAGTTTAAAGCAATATATTGGACAAGATAAAGTAAAAGAGAATCTGAGCATTTTTATTCAAGCTGCAAAAATGCGGAATGAACCACTTGATCATGTATTGTTATATGGACCTCCTGGTCTTGGAAAAACTACCCTTGCAGCAATTATTGCAAATGAGATGGGGGTTAATTTTCGATCGACATCAGGACCAGCGATCGAACGGGCGGGAGATTTAGCAGCAATCTTGTCTTCCCTTGAGCCTGGAGATGTTTTATTTATTGATGAGGTGCATCGCCTGCCACGTTCGGTGGAAGAAGTATTGTACTCTGCAATGGAGGATTTCTTTCTTGATATCGTAATTGGAACCGGACCTAGCGCACGATCGGTTAAAATTGATTTACCACCATTTACACTTGTCGGAGCGACAACACGAGCAGGATTGCTGACAGCACCACTCCGTGATCGTTTTGGTGTGTTAAGCAGGCTGGAATTCTATGAAGCAAAAGATTTATGCGCGATTGTGGAACGAACAGCTGAAATTTTCCATACAACCATAACAAAAAAAGGTGCAATCGAGGTTGCACGGAGATCAAGGGGCACACCCCGAATTGCAAACAGATTGCTAAAGCGAATACGAGATATTTCCCAAGTAAAAGGGGAAGAGGAAATTTCGCTTGAAACAACAGATCAGGCACTAGGCATGCTTCAAGTAGATGATGCCGGACTTGATCATATTGATCATAAGTTATTAAAAGGTATAATTGATGGGTTCCAAGGTGGGCCAGTTGGATTAGATACAATTGCTGCAACGATTGGTGAAGAACCACAAACGATTGAGGATGTCTACGAACCATATTTACTGCAAATTGGATTTATTCAACGAACACCAAGAGGAAGAATTGTAACGGCTAAAGCATACCAGCATTTTGGCATAACAAAGCATGAGGAATGATAAAATTGGGTAAGCTTTTTATCGTAATCGGTATTTTATTTGTCATTATCGGGTTAGTCTGGACGTTTATTGGGAAATTACCGGGGGACATCGTAATTAAAAAAGGGAATTTTACGATGTACTTTCCGATTGTGACATCAATCGTGATTAGTATTATTTTATCCATTATATTTTTCATCTTCGGTCGATTCCGTTAAGATACAGTAAGGAGTTTCATTATGAATATTGAAGATTTTGATTTTGATTTACCTGAATCGTTAATCGCACAAACACCGTTGAAGGATCGTACGGCATCCCGATTGCTTGTGTTGAATCCGGCGACGAAGGAAATAACACATCAGCATTTTGCAGATATCAAAAATTATTTTAAAAAAGGGGATTGCCTCGTACTAAATGATACTCGCGTACTGCCTGCAAGGCTATATGGTGTTAAAAAAGATACGGGTGCTAATATTGAGGTCCTTTTATTGCATCAAGAAGAACAGGATACATGGGAAGTACTTACCAAGCCAGCTAAAAAGGTGAAAGTAGGCACAGAGTTAATCTTTGGTGATGGAAAGCTGAAAGCGACCTGTACTGGATTAAAAGAGCATGGTGGAAGAGAAATGAAATTTTCTTATGATGGTATTTTTTATGAAGTGCTCGATGAGCTTGGTGAAATGCCGCTTCCGCCTTATATTAAAGAACAGCTTCCAGAAAAAGAACGTTATCAAACTGTTTATGCAAAGGAAGAAGGATCAGCTGCAGCACCGACGGCAGGGCTTCATTTTACAACCGAGCTTTTAGAAGAAATTAAAGAGCTTGGTGTAAACATCGCTTTTATCACGTTACATGTTGGTTTAGGTACATTCAGACCTGTTAGCGTCGATGATATTGATGAACACGAGATGCATTCTGAATTCTATCAGATGACAGAAGAAACAGCTGCAACATTGAATGAAATAAAAGTAAATGGCGGTCGAATCATATCTGTGGGTACTACATCAACAAGAACGTTAGAGACAATCGCCAGGGACAATGACGGCAAGTTTGTAGCAAGCAGTGGTTGGACAGATATCTTTATTTATCCACCTTATCAATTTAAAGCAATCAATGGATTAATAACAAATTTCCATCTCCCAAAGTCAACATTAATTATGTTAGTTAGTGCACTTGCAGATAGGGAAACAGTTTTACATGCTTATCGAGAAGCGGTTAGAGAGCAATATCGATTCTTCAGCTTTGGAGATGCGATGTTAATTTTATAAAAGAGGTAAGAATAAAATGACACCAATAACATATGAATTAATTAAAACAGATAAACAGACAGGTGCTCGGCTTGGTCGAGTTCATACCCCACATGGTTCATTTGATACACCAACATTTATGCCGGTAGGAACACTTGCAACAGTAAAAACAATGAGCCCTGAAGAGTTGCAGCAAATGAATGCGAATATTATCTTGTCAAACACATACCATCTATGGTTACGGCCTGGGGAAGATATTATCCGTGAAGCAGGTGGACTTCATAAATTCATGAACTGGGATGGAGCGATTTTAACGGATTCCGGTGGTTTCCAAGTGTTTAGTTTGAGTGATATGCGTGAAATAACGGAAGAGGGTGTCCACTTCCGAAGTCATTTAAATGGGGACAAGCTCTTTTTATCTCCAGAAAAGGCAATGCAGATCCAAAACGCACTTGGGTCTGATATTATGATGGCATTTGATGAGTGTCCACCATATCCAGCTTCTCATGAATATATGAAAGCTTCTGTTGAGCGGACATCTCGCTGGGCAGAGCGTTGCCTAGAAGCGCATGAGCGAAAAGATGTACAAGGCTTATTCGGCATTATTCAAGGTGGCGAATATGAGGATCTCCGAAAGCAAAGTGCTCAGGACCTAGTATCGTTAGATTTCCCTGGTTATGCGATCGGTGGTTTATCTGTAGGTGAGCCAAAGGATATTATGAACCGCGTGCTCGAATCAACGACACCATTAATGCCTGCAAATAAACCACGTTACTTGATGGGGGTAGGTTCACCAGACTCATTGATTGATGGAGCAATTCGTGGAATTGATATGTTTGACTGTGTGCTGCCAACCCGAATTGCACGAAATGGTACATGCATGACTTCAAATGGGCGATTAGTTGTTCGGAATGCGAAATATGCACGCGATTTTGGTCCAATTGATGAAAATTGTGATTGTCATGTATGTAAAAATTATACACGTGCATATATCCGTCATTTAATAAAATGCAATGAAACGTTCGGATTCAGACTTACGACTTATCATAACCTGCATTTTCTGTTAAAATTAATGGAGCAAGTTCGAGCTGCTATAAAAGAAGATCGTCTTGGAGACTTCAAGGAGTCCTTCTTTGAGCAATATGGTTTAAATAAACCGAATGCAAAGAACTTTTAATGCTTAAGAATAGAAAGGGGTGAATGTTCATGGAAATGCTCGTTTCATTATCACCGATTATTTTGATGTTTGTTATTTTCTATTTCCTGCTTATCAGACCACAGCAAAAGCGTCAAAAGCAAGTTAGAGAAATGCAAAGCGATTTACAAAAAGGCGATGATATCGTAACAATTGGTGGGCTTCATGCAAAGGTTCATGCACTAGATGAAGGAACAGTTGTTCTTATCACAAATGATGGTGCCAAGCTTACGTATGACCGCTCTGCAATTCGTGAAGTAAAACAAGGGTAAGTGTATCCATGTTATAAGCTAAGGAACGTTGGTCTTTGGCTTATACAGATACATGTATTATGTATGAACGTACATAGAATAAACAAAATACTCAGCAGGCAGTTAAAAATAAAAAGAAGTTAGTGCAATTTGCATTAACTTCTTTTTATATGGATTTAATTGTGTAGCGTACCTATTCAACTTGACCGCCAATAAGATTGACTCCAATAATCCCGCCTACTAATGCAGCAGCTAGAAAGCCAAGATGATGGATTGACTGCTCTAATGAAAAACCTTGCTGGTATCCTAAATATTGCACTAAAAAAATCAGTAATGTAAAGCCTAGCCCAATGGTTGTACCGATTAACCATCCTTTTGATTTCCCTTTTGCTCCTGCGGTAATTCCGCCTAGAAATAAAGCGAGTATACCAATAATTAATGTAGTCCACTTTAATCCTGGTTCATCAAAAGCTGTAAACTGTAAGACAAGTGCTAAAACTACACTAGACAATAAAATAATACCAAGTACTACAATCCAGCCATACAACAATGCAGTTAATTGATTTTTTTGCATATTCCATTCTCCTCTCTCATGATTGTCTGCTTATGTCCATTTTATTCGGACAAATTGTATTTAGAAGAAAATATTTATAATTTTCCAAGCATACAATATTAGTACCCAGATCTCCAAATGCGAACAAATTATGTTGAAAGAGGGCTAATATGGATGTCATACTAGCAATAGTAATATTTATCGTCAGCTATTTTTTTATTATGACCGAACGAATTAATCGTGCAACAGCTGCACTATTTGGTGGAACGCTCTTACTATTAACAGGGATCTATACAACAGAGGATATATTTTTCCACTATATTGATTGGAATACGATTGCATTATTGTTTTCCATGATGGTGATCATATCAATTACAGAAAAGACAGGTCTATTTACGTTTATTGCCATTCGCTTTGCGCAAAGTGTACGAGGAGACCCTATGTTCTTATTAATCGGTTCGATAGTACTCACCGCAATAGGGTCTGCTTTTTTGGATAATGTAACAACGGTTTTAATTTTTGTTCCAGTCATGCTAAAAATCACAAAGCTTCTGAAGCTTCCGGCATTTCCTTACTTATTAATGATTATTTTCAGTTCGAATATTGGAGGGACGGCAACACTGATTGGTGATCCACCGAATATCATGATTGGACAGGCGGTAGAGCATTTTACATTCTTAACCTTTCTCGCACATACTGCACCAGTAGCACTATTTTTGTTAATTCTACTCATCTTGATTAGTTATCTTTTATTCCAAAGAAGATTAAAAACGTATCAGCCAAATCTAAGCGAACTCCTCTCCATTGATGCAAAAGAAAACCTGGTAGAGTCCACTATATTATATAAATCGGTCACAGTCCTAATTATGACCGTTACAGGCTTTCTTCTACACGCTGCAGTACATGTTGAAATGACCACAATCGCTTTAACAGGAGCAATTTTATTATTATTGCTAACAGAAAAAGATGTGAAAACAGAAGAAATCTTATCTAAGGTAGAATGGGTAACGTTATTCTTTTTTATTGGTTTATTCACAATTGTTGGAGGTCTGCAGCATACAGGTGTTATTGATGAAATAGCTAGATTAATTGTTGTTTCAACAGAAGGGGATTATGTGAAAACAACATTACTCATTTTATGGATATCCGGCTTTGCTTCCGGCTTTATCGATAATATTCCATTTGTTGCCGCGATGATACCAGTTATCCAAGAGTTTGAAACATATGGCATGGTATATTTAGACCCGATTTGGTGGGCGTTAGCGCTAGGATCCTGTTTAGGGGGAAATGCAACGCTTTTAGGTGCATCAGCAAATGTAGTTGTTGCTGGATTAGCAGAAGCTGATAATCAGAGAATTTCCTTTCTGCGTTTTATGAAATATGGAATTGTGATTGTCGTATTATCTTTAATCGTTTCAACAGTGTATATATATATTCGCTATTTGATTCCTTACATGGGATAAGAAAATGACACCTGTTATTCAAGTGTCATTTTTTTATTTCTTCTTATTGAAAAATGGTATTTGTCTAAGCTCATCTTTCGTAATAAATTTTAAAGCAAACAAAAGAATGATATAGATGGCTCCAAGTATAACTAAAACAGATAGAAAAAGAATTACATGTGGTTCCATCGTTTCATAGATACGTTTCAGAAAACTACCAAACAACCAAGTGAAAGCAAGAAGAACAATCATTTTACAAATATCTAGAAAAGGGATAGAATACCCAATTACTTTTCTCAGTACTGCCAAATGTAATAATGTAACCAGGACAACCCCTGTACATAATCCAATTGCTGCCCCCATAATTCCAAAATTTGGGTTGGAGGCAAGTATAACTAATACAACGGACTTTAGTGCAACACCAAAGAGACTATTCCACATGGCAGGCTTTGCAAGGTCGAGGGCCTGCAGTGCAGCTTGAAGCGGTGACTGAATGTAATGCAGTAAAAAGAATGGAGCCATCAGCACTAAATAATGGCTTGCATCTCCTGTTCCATACATATACGTAAGTAATTGTACGGCGAATATCGAGAGGACTACAGTTGAAATACCTCCAGATGCAAATGAGATACGGATTGATTGGTGAATCCGGTAATGAATTAAGGATATATTTTTCTTTGCTTCTGCTTCCGCAATAGATGGTACGAGTGCAACAGCAAGGGAATGGGTAATAAAAGTTGGGAGAAAAAGTAATGGCATCACATAGCCAGTTAGTTCTCCATATTGCTTCGTAGCGACAGCACTTGCAACCCCGGCAATTGCCAAGCTTTGGACAACGAGTATTGGTTCTAGAAAGTTCGAAATAGACCCAATCATTCTGCTTCCCATGCTTGGAAGGGCGATGGATAGCAGTTCTCTGACAACATTTTTACTTGATTTCAAATAAGAGAAAAAACGATGTCTTAATCGTAAGGTTTTCTTTCGCTTGAATGTATAAATCATATACATTAGGGATATAAATTCTCCAATGATGACACTTATCATTGCTCCAGCAGCAGCGTATTCAATGCCATATGGAAGTAAAAGATTTACGAAAAATGCAACACAGGTAATTCTTACAAGCTGCTCAATCACTTGTGCATAGCTTTGCGGCTTCATGTTTTGCTTGCCTTGGAAATAGCCTCTTAGCACAGCTGCAATTGCAGTAATCGGGATAATTGGGCTAATTGCAAGAATAGGGAGCATTGCCCGACTATCGGTTAACAAAGTAGAAGCGATGTATGGAGCGCCAACAGCCATTACAATGGTAAATACAATACTTGAGATAAAGGTAATCATGAGAGATATTACAACAATCTTTTTTACTTTTGCTTGGTCATTAGCAGCGTCTGCCTGGGCTACTCTTTTGGATATTGCAACCGGTAAACCAAGTTGTGTTAATGTCATTACTAAAAAGAGTGTTGGGAGAGCCATCATATATAAGCCAATACCTTCTTCTCCCATTAGCCTTGCCACAACAATTCGATTAATGAACCCCATAAAACGAGTAATCATTCCAGCAACGATTAAGATGATTGCCCCTTGTAGAAATGTTTGTTTGGTCATTTTATTCGACCCGCCTTCTCAAATAATAAAAATTACTATACAATGATATATATGCTAAATAGTGGACAAAGCATGACAAGCTAAAAAAGTATACGATAGGAATTGGTGGGATAACATGGAAATTATACAGGGCGTTAACGAGTGGAAGCAGGTCGTTCAACCGGCTTTGGAAAGTAAAGCGGATGAACTGGAAATGATGGGTTATTCGCAGGCAACACCTGATGATGTTTGGAATTGTCTCGTACAAAAAGTATGGAAAGGCGAACCGGATAAACGAATTCATGAAGTTATACAGGATATTTTTCATATGGCATCCAACACGTATTTAAGCTATTTAACAATAAGCTCATACCAAAACGAAGATTTGATGGCTTCAATTGCCGCACTAACTGGAGCAGGAGAGACGATAAAAGAATAAAATTTACATATACATATCGTAATAGTTATTGGTATAAAAGGAGGCACCAAATTAATGAAAAAGAGAGGCAGAATTGTTGCCTTTTTTCTAGTAGTTATTGCTTTAGCAGTGACGATTGGAACAACGGTACCAGGAATTACAAAAAATATTAATCTTGGTTTGGATCTTCAAGGTGGATTTGAGGTCCTCTACGAAGTGGAACCTGTTGATAGCAGTCAGGAAGTAACGAGAGGCTTAATGGAAGGGACGGTTCAAACATTAAATGATCGCGTGAATCGTTTAGGAATAAGTGAAGCAGTTATCGATATTGAGGGTGATGATCGAATTCGTGTCCAGCTGGCAGGAATTGAAAACCAGTCAGAGGCAAGAGATATGCTGTCCACCTCTGCTCAACTGTCCTTTCGAGATGTGAACGATCAAGAGCTATTAGATGGTACGGATGTAAAAGAAGGCAGCGCAAAGCAGGATTTCGATCCAAATACAAATGCTCCAATTGTAACTTTAGAATTAAAAGATGCAGCAAAGTTTGGAGAAGTGACAACCCAAATCAGCCAAATGAATATCCCTGACAACAAGCTTGTCATATGGATGGATTTCCAAGAGGGGGATTCGTATGAAGAAGAAGCTTCTAAGAGTGAGCCAAAGTTTGTATCTGCACCAAATGTTAGTGAACCGTTACATACAACAAATGTAATGATCAGTGGTGATTTTACAGTTGAATCTGCGAAACAATTAGCGGATATTATTAATTCTGGTTCATTGCCAGTGCATATGACAGAAATATTCTCGACTTCAGTTGGTGCGCAATTTGGAGAGCAAGCGTTAAATCAAATGATTTTTGCTGGAGCTATAGGGATTGGTTTAATTGTATTGTTCATGTTAGTTTTCTATCGATTCTCAGGCTTCATTGCAACCATTAATTTAGCCTTCTATATTTATTTGGTTATATTAGTATTTCAGCTCTTAAATGGTGTCTTAACATTATCCGGAATTGCAGCCCTTATATTAGGGGTTGGTATGGCTGTTGATGCGAATGTTATTACATTTGAGCGTATTAAAGAGGAATTACGAATTGGAAAATCTGTTAAAGCAGCATTCAAAGCAGGAAATAAAAGTTCCTTTATGACCATCCTGGATGCAAACCTAACAACAATTATTGCTGCAGTCGTATTATTTATTTTTGGGACAAGCTCTGTTAAAGGGTTTGCAACGATGTTAATCATCAGTATTTTGATTAGCTTTTTAACGGCTGTCTTAGGAACAAGAATACTTCTTGGACTCTGGGTGCAAAGCGGATTCCTTACAAAACGAAAAACATGGTTTGGTGTGAAAAAGGATCAGATAAGGGATATTGCAGAAGAAGAAAAAGAACCTAGACTGTTCAATCGAAAAGTTAATTTCGTTCAACACCGTAATAAATTTTTCATTGGAACATCTGTGCTTGTTATCCTAGGTGCCATTTCTATCTTAATATTTCAGATTAATCCCGGAATTGATTTTACAAGTGGTTCCAGAGTTGAAGTTGTTTCGGAAAGCAGCTTGACTGCAGAAGAGGTAGAATCTGGATTTGAAGAGCTAGGACATGAGGTTAAATCAATCGTCCTGTCCGGTGAAAATAGTGAGCTTGCAGTAGCAAGATTTGATGGTGTTTTATCGGATACCGAGGTGGAAGAGGTTCGCGTTTATTTTAATGAACGATATGGACATGAGCCTAGTGTCAGTGTCGTTTCGCCAATTGTAGGGCAGGAACTCGTAAAGAATGCTATCTACGCAGTTGGAATTGCAGCGATCTTCATGATTATTTATGTCACATTCCGTTTTGAATTTTTCTTTGCAATAACGGCATTATTGACACTTCTGCATGATGTGTTTTTTATGCTGGCTATATTCAGTGTTGCACAAATTGAATTCGATATTACCATTGTTGCGGCAATCCTAACGATTGTGGGTTATTCCATTAACAATACGATCGTTATCTTCGATCGAATTCGAGAGAACATACGTAAGAAGAAACGTGTCAAATCGTTTAAGGAACTTACAACTATTGTGAATACAAGCATTATCCAATCCTTTACAAGAACAATGAATACATCAATTACTACAATTGTTGCCGTAATCGCATTCCTAATACTCGGAGCTTCTTCTATCACAAGCTTCGCATTTGCATTAACAATTGGGCTTGTTGCAGGAACTTATTCTTCCTTATTGTTAGCTTCCCAGTTATGGCTCGTATGGCGTGGTAAATCAGTAAAAGAAAAACCATTAGATTTCACGAAGAAAAAAGCGGCAGAAGGACCACAGGTATAATTAGACGGAGAATCCCTTGTCTTTAGAGTTAATAGACAAGGGATTTTTGCTTTAAGTTGATTGAAGTTTACCAAGAAAGGGTAATCTAACAAAATAGATAGACACAAGAAGGGAGAATAGTTATGACAAAAGGACAAACCTACGTTATTTTATCCATTATTTTCGTTATTATTGTAGCTGTTTTTGCTGTTACAAATGTGGATGCAGTCGAGGTGAACTATTTATTCTGGACGCAGGAATCCCCATTAATACTTGTTATTCTATTTTCGGTGTTAATGGGTGGGATTATAACAGCTTCTGTGGGCGCAATACGATTTTATCGTATACAAAGGGAACTCAAGCGATTAAAGGCCGAAAATACGAGATTGCTTGCTAAATCAGAAGAGAACGGTCAAACGGCTGAGCGCAAAAAAAGAAGTGATTTAACGAAAACAAAATAATTCTAATTGCTACCCCTGCCTGTCTCTAGTATAATAGATTAGTCAGGGGTGAAATCATGTTACAAAGTAAAGCAAATTGGAAATATACGTCACTACAAGAAGCAGCAGTAGATTGGGAAGACGATGCAGTTGCATTATCTCCAATTGTCAAACAACTATTGCAGCAAAGAGGAATAACGAGTATTGAAGAAGCAAGACAATTTTTATCACCTGATATTAAAAATTTACACAGTCCGCTTAAAATTGATTCAATTGAAAGAGCAGCAGGACGTGTACATAAAGCGATAGATAATGATGAAAAAATCTTAATTTATGGAGATTATGATGCGGACGGTGTCAGTTCAACTACAGTTTTAATAAAAGCTTTGGAAGAGCTTGAGGCGAATTGTGATTTCTATATACCAAACCGATTTACAGAAGGATACGGGCCGAACGAAGCAGCTTTTCGAGCAGCAGCAGAAAATGGATTCACATTAATTATTACAGTAGATACAGGCATTGCGTCCGTTTATGAGGCGCATGTGGCGAAGGAATTAGGAATTGATTTAATCATTACAGATCACCATGAGCCGCAAGAAGAATTACCGGATTGCTTTGCCATCATTCATCCAAAATGCTCAGAAGGTTATCCATTCCAAGAGCTTGCAGGTGTCGGTGTAGCATTTAAATTTGCCCAAAGTCTACTCGGCTATTTTCCGAAGCACTTGCTAGAGTTTGCTGCAATTGGAACAATAGCAGACCTCGTTCCACTCGTGGATGAAAATAGAGTACTCGCATTTTATGGATTGCATGCATTAACGATATCGCAAAACCCAGGAATTAAAGCCCTTAAACGGGTTTGTAAAGTTGAGGGCAATGTGACGGAAGAAGATGTCGGTTTCTTGATCGGCCCAAGAATAAATGCCGTTGGCCGACTGGAAAACGCTGATTTAGCTGTTCAATTGTTATTAACAGATGACGATGAAATTGCACAGGAAATGGCAGAAGAAATTAATGTGATAAATGACGAACGCAAAAAGATTGTAAATAACATTTTTCAAGAGGCACAGCAAATCGTGGAATCCTCTGCAACACACGATGTAATTATCGTTGCGAAAGAAGGATGGAATGAAGGCGTGCTTGGAATTGTTGCGTCCAAATTAGTTCGAAAATATGATCGCCCTGCAATTGTCTTAACAATTAAACCAGAATTGAATACTGTTAAAGGTTCAGCAAGAAGCATACCTGCTTTTGATTTTTTCAAAAATGGGATGCGGATTAGAGAGTTATTTACACATTTTGGAGGACATGCACAGGCTGCAGGAATGACATTCCCACTTGATAATCTACCACTTGTACAAGAAAAGTTAGATACGTTTATTCGAGAAGAGCTTACAGAATCAGATTTTAAACAGGTAATTGAAATTAGTGCACAGCTAAAAGTGGAAGAAATCGATGAAGAACTTGTCCAAGAAATCGATAGACTCGCACCATTTGGTATGAAGAACCCTAAACCAGTCTTTGAATTGAAGGAAGCACCGGCTGATGCCAGGAAGATTGGTAGTGCAAAGAACCATCTGAAGCTTCTATTCAAAAAAAATGACCAAACACTAGATAGTATAGGCTTTGGTATGGGGGAATTGTACGAGCATATTTCTCCAAGTGCAGTATTATCATTAGTTGGAGAGCTTGGAATCAACGAGTGGAATGGTCATCGTAAAGCACAGTTTCTTATTGAGGATATGAAGATTGATGAATGGCAGTTATTTGATTATAGGGGAAAGAAAAATCGCAACGTGCACTTAGATACAAATAACGCATTTGTAATTACCACGTCCAGTGAACCTGTTTATGCAGATGTTGAGCAAATTAACTATGATACATCAATTCATGCTTTGGAGGAAAAGCAAACACTGTATATTTATGACCTGCCGGCTAACCTTGCACAGCTAAAGGCTATTATAAAGCAAACAAAGCCGGTTAATATAGTTGCGTGTTATCATATTGAAGACAGTGCGTATCTATCAGCTTTTCCATCTAGGGAAGAGTTCGTTTGGTTCTACGCACTTGTTCGAAAACGAAAAGTGCTTGATTTAAAAACAGAGCTACAGACTATTATGAACCATAAAGGCTGGAGTAAGGATCGAATTATCTTTATTTCAAACGTGTTTTTTGAACTGGGATTTGTTAAAATAGAAAATGGAGTTATTGAGTTGGAGACAAATCCGGAGAAAAAGGATTTAAGTGACTCGAAGCTATATCAAGAACGGTTGAATAGAGCGGATATTGAGAAACAGCTTTATTATTCGAATTATGAAGAATTGAAAATGTGGATGGAAAGCTGTATGGATTACTTGAATATCCCCGAGGAGGAAGTAGTAAATGGATTATAAGCAACATATAAAAATTGTTGAAGATTGGCCAAAAGAAGGAATTAAATTTAAAGATATTACACCATTAATGGCGGATGGAAAAGCATATAAAGCAGCAGTAGATGAAATCGTAACATATGCGAAAGAAAAGCAGATCGATATTGTTGTTGGACCCGAAGCTAGAGGGTTTATTGTAGGGTGTCCAGTTTCCTATGCACTCGAAATAGGCTTTGCTCCTGTTCGAAAGGAAGGCAAGTTGCCGCGTGAAGTAATTAAAGTAGATTATGGTCTCGAATATGGTACGAATGTACTGACCATTCATAGAGATGCAATCAAACCAGGACAACGGGTTTTGATTACGGATGATCTGCTGGCAACTGGCGGAACAATTGAAGCTACGATAAAGTTAGTGGAAGAGCTCGGCGGTATCGTTGTCGGCTGTGCTTTCTTAGTTGAACTCGGCTACTTAAACGGTAAAGAAAAGCTAAAAGACTATGATGTATTAACATTAATGACATATTAAATTTTTTATAAGGTCTGACGTCTATTTCTCGTCAGACCTCTTATTATAGAGATTTTACAATGGACACATTATACGGAAAAGCATATAATTAAAAATATTTAAGGGTTTCGTATTCTATGTGCTACAATTGTTGAAGAATATCAATTATTAAATAATGCAGACGGCTAGTAAAGGTGATTTCATGGCAAAAGACGAAAATGTAACAATTAATGACATTATCAATATGGCAACAAAGTATCTAGCTACTGAGGATGTGGCGTTAATTAAACGCGCTTATGACTTTGCAAACGAGGCACACCATAATCAATTTCGAAAATCTGGCGAGCCATATATTATTCATCCAGTGCAAGTAGCAGGTATTCTTACTCAACTCGAAATGGATGCAGAAACAATCGCAGGCGGATTTTTGCATGATGTTGTGGAGGACACGGAAGTAACTCTTGCCGATTTAGAGCAAGCATTTAATGTTGAGGTAGCCATGCTTGTAGATGGTGTCACAAAACTCGGAAAAATTAAATACGAGTCGAAGGAAGTTCAACAAGCTGAAAATCATCGAAAAATGTTTGTGGCAATGGCGAAGGATATTCGCGTAATTTTGATTAAACTTGCAGATAGACTGCATAATATGCGGACATTGAAGCACCTTCCTCCAGAAAAGCAACGTCGAATTTCTAATGAAACCCTGGAGATTTTTGCGCCGTTAGCTCATCGACTGGGAATTTCAACTATTAAATGGGAATTGGAAGATACGGCTCTACGCTACTTAAATCCACAGCAATATTATCGTATTGTTCAATTAATGAAGCAAAAACGTGAAGAACGGGAATCATATATTAAAGAAGTAATTCAGGAATTAGCTGTCGAATTGAATGATGTCAATATTGAAGCAGAGATGTCTGGTCGCCCAAAACATCTATATAGTATTTATCAAAAAATGGTCAAGCAAAATAAACAATTCAATGAAATATATGATTTATTAGCCGTTCGGATTATAGTGGAAAGCATTAAAGATTGTTATGCAGTTCTGGGAATTATCCACACAAACTGGAAGCCAATGCCTGGAAGGTTTAAAGACTATATTGCAATGCCAAAGCAAAATTTATATCAATCACTTCACACGACTGTGATTGGGCCGAAGGGTGATCCACTCGAGGTGCAAATTCGCACAAAAGAAATGCATGAAATCGCAGAGTACGGAATTGCTGCTCATTGGGCATATAAAGAAGGAAAGCAAGTGAAGAGTGGGAAGAAATCATTTGAGGAAAAATTAACGTGGTTTAGAGAAATTCTTGATTGGCAAAATGACACCCATGATGCAGAAGAATTTATTGAATCTTTAAAGATCGATTTATTTTCCGATATGGTCTATGTCTTCACACCAAAAGGCGAGGTAATCGAACTTCCTTCCGGTTCCATTCCACTTGATTTTGCTTATAAAATCCATACTGAAATCGGAAATAAAACGATTGGTGCTAAAATCAATGGAAAAATGGAACCACTGGATTACAAGTTGGAAAATGGCGATATTGTGGAGGTTATGACATCAAAGCATTCTTATGGACCTTCTCAAGATTGGCTGAAGATGACGCAAACTTCGCAAGCGAAGAGTAAAATTAAACAATTTTTTAAGAAACAGCGTCGAGAAGAGAATGTAATTAAAGGAAAAGAAGCTGTTGAAAAAGAAATTCGGGCATTGAATATTGAACCGAAGGAAGTACTTGTTCCTGAGAATATGCAGCGCGTGTTTGATAAATTCAATTTTACTGGCGAGGAAGATATGTATGCAGCAGTCGGTTACCAAGGAATTACAGCTGCATTAATCGCTACCAGGCTGACAGAAAAAATCAGACAGACAAAGCAGAAGGTACAAGATTTAGAAACAACGCTCGAAGAAGTTAAAACGGAAACTAAAACACAGCGTTCGCATAAACGGGATTCTGGTGTAAAAGTTGAAGGTGTTGATAATCTTCTAGTTCGACTCGCGAAATGCTGCAACCCGGTTCCTGGTGACGATATTCTTGGGTATATTACGAAAGGTAGAGGTGTATCGGTACACCGTTCAGACTGTCCTAACGTACAAACACAGGAAGCAAAGGAACGCTATTTGCATGTAGAATGGGAAGAAGGCAACTCAGATCGTAAACAATACCATGTGGATATTCAAATTACAGGATATGATCGGAGAGGTCTGCTTAACGAAGTCCTTCAGGTTGTCAATGAGATGAAGACGAATATGACACATGTAAATGGTAAGTCTGATCGCAATCGAATTGTCGTTATACAAATTACAATACTCATTCATAATACAGGACATTTACGTAAGGTTGTTGAACGCATTAAGCAAATTAGAGATGTATATACAGTAACACGAACTGTTCAATAAATTGTGCTGATTGATTGGATTAAGGGAGTTTTTGATAATGAAGGCAGTAATACAACGAGCAAAAGATGCCAGTGTAACGGTAAAGGGTGAAGTTATAGGTGAAATAACCGATGGATTTGTCGTGTTACTTGGGGTGACACATGATGATACCATTGAAGATGTTCAGTATCTTGTAAATAAAATTGTTCATTTGCGTGTCTTTGAGGATGAGAATGAAAAAATGAATTTATCATTAAAAGACATTGGTGGAAGTATCTTGTCGATTTCCCAGTTCACGCTGTACGGTGATACACGAAAAGGAAGAAGGCCAAGCTTTATACAAGCTGCGAAACCAGATTTTGCAAATGAACTGTACATGTCTTTTAACGCATCGATTAAAGAGCAAGGAATTCCTGTGGAGACAGGTGAATTTGGTGCAATGATGGATGTACAATTAACAAATGTTGGACCTGTTACACTAATTATTGATAGCAAGGATAAATAGAAAAAATAAGGGAGGCAATCTAATCTGCCATCCCTTATTTTTTTATTAGGGAATTCATTAAACTGAATTTTTTAATGCTGTTATTCTGCAAGGTATTTAGCTAGACCCTGCATAATACCGTGTACAAGCTGTTGCTGATAAGTTTGTGTTTGTAGCTGTGCCTCTTTTTCAGGATTAGATATAAAACCAAGTTCTAGCAACACTGAGGGTTTAAGGTTTTGACGAATTACATATAAGTCACCCTCATGTATACCTCTGTCTCGTTCTCCACTTTCTTCAATTATGCCCTGTTGAACTTTTTCTGCTAGATTTTCACCCTGATCTGTGTAATAGAAGGTTTCGATACCAGAAACATTTGGGAATTCAGGGATGCTGTTATAATGGATACTTAAAAATGCATCCGTGTCGAGAATGTTGGAGTAGGTGATCCTGCTAGCTAGTGAAATGAATTCATCTTCCTTCCTAGTGAGAAGTACATTTGCCCCTAGTGCTAAAAGTTCTTTCTCGAGTTCATGTGCAGTTAAATAAGCGATATCTTTTTCATAAGATTCGGATGCGCCAATCGCACCCACATCACGTCCGCCATGACCAGCATCGATAACAATCGTTTTATTTTTCCATATATTACTGTTTGATTTAGTGTCTTTAGATTCGACAAGACTTTTCTTAACAAAGCCAATAATCTCATCATTTGCAACTTCATACCAATTATTTGTAGCCGAAATAACTTCTAATTTAGTATCTTTTTCAGCAAAATGTACAATGGCATAATCCGTAGAAGGCCCTTCACGAAGCTGTGTATTATCATGCTGGATAATGATGCTATCCATATCACTATGTACTTCGCCTTCCTCTGTTTCATTCGATTGAGGTTCGGAAAGCGTAACGAATTCCAATGCAACCCAGCCGGTTTCATCTTCTAAATTAATTTCTACCCAATCGTTTTCTTGGCCAGTGACGGTAAATGTTTGACCAGAATCAAGTTTTCCAATGCTTTCATAGTCTGTACCTGGTCCACTACGGACATTTAAATTTGAAACATTTATGGTAGCTTCAGCTGCACGAACGTTAAATGGTTCCGATAGCAAGAAAAATACCGCTATAAATAAAAATAATATAATTTTTCTTGAATGCACGACGTTCCTCCCTAACCTTAAGTAGTTTATTTCATTTACTAAGTATAATAAAAATCTCATTTAAAGGCAAAGCTAGAGGTAAAGTGATGTACAATTATAAGGAGGAGTTCGTCCGTGCGAATGAATGAAAAACAATGGAACATTGGAAATCAAAAGGATATTTTATCTCCAGATTTACATCGATTTACCGAATTAGAAGGAAGGGGAACCAATCTGGAAATAGCAAGTGAGTTAGGAATTGCAATCGAAGATGTCAAATTATTAAAGAAAAAGCTGAATCGTGCTTGACAATCATTTCGGTTCCGCTTAATATAATAGACATTCCAATATATATTAAATACCGTTGAAGGAAAAAGTAATTGAAGTACCACTGGTGTAGAGAGAAAATGTCAATGGCTGTGAGCATTTTCCCAGATGGCTTAATGAAAGACACTCCTGAGGTTTTATATCGAAATAGAGTAGGTATGAACGTTTTGCAGGCGTTAACTGTGAAGAGCGGGTGCTGTTATTTTAGCATCAACTAGGGTGGCAACGCGGGAAAAATCCCGTCCCTTATTTTATATAAGGGACGGGATTTTTCTAATTTATTACAATTAATAAGGAAACAGGGGGTTTTGAGATGAGTATGAAGGCACCAAGAGGAACGGTGGATATCTTACCAAAAGACGCAGCCAAATGGCAATATGCAGAAAATAAAATTAAAGATGTGTGTGGTCGATTCCATTTTAAAGAAATCCGCACCCCTTTATTTGAACATACGGAAGTATTTCAACGCGGAGTTGGAGATTCTACAGATATCGTTCAGAAAGAAATGTATACTTTTGAAGATCGTGGAGGAAGAAGTCTTACATTACGCCCAGAAGGCACTGCATCCGTATCACGGGCATTTGTTGAAAATAAATTGTTCGGGGATCCAAATCAGCCAGTTAAACTATACTATTTTGCTCAAATGTTTCGTTATGAGCGTCCTCAAAAAGGGCGTATGCGTCAATTGAATCAATTTGGTGTAGAGGTACTTGGTAGTGCTGATCCAGCAGTTGATGCAGAAGTAATCGACCTTGCGATGACAGTATATAAAGAGCTCGGATTAACATCATTAAAATTAGTGATTAATTCACTTGGAGATAAAGAAAGTAGAGATAACCACAGACAAGCGCTTGTCAATCACTTTGAACCATATAAAGAAGAGCTTTGTTCGGATTGTCAAAAACGATTATCGCAAAATCCACTTCGTGTGCTCGATTGTAAAAAAGATCGTGATCACCCAACAATGAAAACAGCTCCTTCAATTCTTGACTATCTAAATGAGGCATCGAAAACCTATTTTGAGCAAGTTCAAGAATATTTAACGATAATGAATATCGATTTTGTAGTTGATCCAAATCTTGTTCGTGGACTTGACTATTATAACCATACTGCATTTGAAATTATGAGTGAAGCAGAGGGTTTTGGTGCTATTACAACGCTTGCAGGTGGTGGGCGATACAATGGTTTAATCGAGGATCTTGGAGGACCAGAAACCCCTGGAATAGGGTTTGGTATGGGATTTGAACGTCTGCTTATGGCACTTGAGGCAGAAAACATTGAAATTCCAATTGATGAGAGTCTTGACTGCTTTGTTGTTGCAACCGGATCAGGTGAAGTTGAAAAAGAAGCAACACGACTCGTACATGAACTAAGAACGAACGGAATCCAAGTGGATAAAGATTATCAAGGTCGAAAAATGAAAGCACAATTCAAAGCTGCTGACCGTTTCCAATCGAAATATGTTTTAGTACTTGGAGATGAAGAACTTGAAAAGAAAACCATTAATTTGAAAGAAATGGAAACCGGACAACAATTAGAAGTGCCAGTAGAGAATCTAATTGAAGAATTGCGAAAAAGGCTTTTAGGAGGAAAATAGAATGAATGAAAGAATTTATACAGAAAAATTAACAGAAGCAATGATAGACCAGGAAGTACTCCTAAAAGGATGGACACAGAAAAGACGTGATTTAGGTGGTTTAATTTTTATTGATTTACGTGATAAATCAGGACTAGTTCAAGTTGTCTTTAATCCAGATAACTCACAGGAAGCATTAGAAATTGCGGAGCGGATTCGTTCGGAGTATGTTGTAGAAGTACGAGGAACAGTTGTTAAACGTGATGAATCAACAATAAATCCGAATATGAAGACCGGAAACATTGAGGTTGTTGCTTCATCCGTGACAATTTTGAATAAAGCGAAAACACCACCATTTGCAATCCAAGATGAGACTGATGTTTCCGAGGATGTAAGGTTAAAATACCGTTACTTAGATCTTAGAAGAAATGAATTACAGGAAACGTTCAAGCTGCGTCACAAAACAACCCAAATCATTCGGAACTTCTTGAATGACCATGAATTTTTAGAAATGGAAACACCAATATTGACAAAGAGCACTCCAGAAGGAGCGAGGGATTATCTCGTACCTAGTCGCGTGCATTCAGGTGAATTTTATGCATTACCACAATCACCACAGTTATTTAAACAGCTCATTATGGTAAGTGGATTTGAAAAGTATTATCAAATTGCTAGATGCTTCCGAGATGAGGACTTACGGGCAGATCGCCAGCCTGAATTTACACAAATTGATATTGAAACCTCCTTCCTGACGAGTGACGAAATCATGGAAATGACGGAAAGCATGATGCAGAAGGTTGTTAAGGAAGTAAAAGGCATTGATATTGAACTTCCTTTGCCTCGATTGCCATATGATGAGGCGATGGAGCGTTTTGGTTCTGATAAGCCGGATACAAGATTTGGACTTGAATTAGTCCAAGTATCGGATGTTTTAGCGGACTCAACGTTCAAAGTGTTCCAAGGGGCAATTGAATCAGGTGGGAAGGTTGCACTCTTAAATGTAAAAGGTAAGGCTGCTACCTTCTCTCGTAAAGATATTGACAAATTAACGGACTTTGTAAAGGTGTATGGTGCCAAAGGACTTGCTTGGGTGAAGGTAGAAGGAGACGAATTAAAAGGACCTATTGCTAAATTCATCACGGAGAATGAAAAATCAAGTCTTTTGGAAAAAGCGGAAGCAACAGATGGAGATTTGCTTTTATTTGTAGCAGATAAAACCTCTGTCGTATATGACAGCCTTGGAGCACTACGCCTGAAGCTAGCTAAACAGCTTGAGCTTATCGATGAATCAAAATTCAACTTTCTCTGGGTAACAGATTGGCCGTTACTTGAGTATGATGAGGAATTAGGCAGATATTTTGCGGCACATCATCCATTTACATCGCCAGTTGAGGAAGACCTAGGTAAATTAGAAACAGACCCAGCTAATGTTAAAGCAAATGCGTATGATCTTGTGTTGAACGGTTATGAGCTAGGCGGAGGATCGATTCGTATCTATCAGAAAGAACAGCAAGACCATATGTTTAACGTGTTAGGTTTTACAGAAGAAGAAGCTCAAGAACAATTTGGGTTCCTGCTTGAAGCTTTAGAGTATGGAGCACCACCACATGGTGGCATAGCGCTTGGTCTTGATCGGATTATCATGCTGCTTGCTGGTAGATCGAACCTGCGGGATACAATTCTTTTCCCGAAAACTGCCTCTGCATCTGATTTAATGACAAATGCACCAAGTGAAGTTAGTCATGCACAGCTAGATGAACTTGCTATCAAGCTTTCAGAGAAAAGTGCAACTAAATAATTTACAAGCACTTTTACAATGAGTACGGATATTACGGAAAGCAATTAAGCAATCCTTCCTAGATTGACCATGGCTAACAAGTCATTTTCAAACTAGGAAGGAAGAAATGATGAGTTCAAATTTAATAGTTGTAAATATTGAAAAAAATCATCTGGTATGTTAAGATAAATTTACAAATCAGCAAATTTCATTTCAATCCTGATGTGTTCGTCTATTATAAGTATTTTGACCGAACAATTGTATACTTGGGAGCTCGTTCTTGTTTTTGTAGTGAATGCATGCCTTTATGATTATTCATTCCTGGAAGCATGATATCTATAAAACTGGGCACCCACCTGTCTGAAGCGGGATCAAAGCTCAAGATAGAACGGCACAATCGGGATTGACCGAATACATAAACGAGAAAGGAAAAAGGACCAAAGGGTCCTTTTTCCTTTCTCGTTTATATTAATTTGATCCATGAGCTAATTGTTCTAAGTTACCATTCTTATCCATTCGGAAGGTGGGAGCTGTACGACTTTCTTTATCATCGAGTACAGTCATTTTTCGGGCTCTGTCCATAATTTGAATGAAAGTCTGGTAATCTTCTTGAATTGAGACCAGTTGATCCTCTGTAGATGAAAGCTGTTTTTCTAGTTCTTGAACTTTCGATTTTAACAGGTTATTTTCTTTTTCAAGTGCCTCTGATACTGCTTTTGATTGAGAGGAAGCATTCGATTCCTTTTTTAATTCTCTTAAGTACTGAATCACCATATCAATGTTTAAGCTTGGTGCTTCTGCTGCAACAATAGAATGCGTATTAAGATTAGTTTCTACCACTTCTGTTACTGGAGACAATGAAATGGCAGGTACTCTTGTTTTCTTTGTCGAAGTATTTAATGCTCTTTTCTTTTCTTTTCGTTGTCTTTTTGCAAGATCGATAGCACTCTCATATTTTGACCTTACTTCGGCGTTCCAGCGGAAACCGCAAGCTGCAGATGTGCGATTTAAATGGTCTCCAACCTCATCAAATGCATTTAATTGTGTACTGCCCTCTCTAATATGGCGCAGCACTGTTTCTGCAAGTAGTAAATCATCTTCATGTGACCAAGCGTCTTGTCTAACTTTAACCAATATATTCAACTCCTTTTTCATAGTAGCACAACAATAGATTGCATGTTTTAAGTCTATTATTACCGCATAAAAAAGGAATTATACATATTGGGAAAATCTCTTATAGAGGTCGTTCAAAAAGTCCGGTGAAAATGACGCTTCGAGAACAGAGGATCTTCGACTAACTCCCGAGACGTCCTTTGTCGAACGTTGAAGTTACCACATTTTGCGGAAGGTCGTTGGCTTTCTTTACCTGTGTCAGATTGTCTGCTCAAAGCTACACCGGTCGAACTGCAGCTTACTTTTCATCCTTCTTTTGAATACGCACTTATAGGTTATTTCTTACTCTCACTCTGAATTTTATCATGAACCTGCTTTAATGCTTGTTCGAATTTACCACTACTTTTTGGTTGGTAGTAGTTTTTATTTTTGATAGAGTCAGGTAAATACTGCTGCTGAACCCAAGCCCCATCGTAATTATGTGGATATTTATAATCAATCCCTCGACCAAGCTTTGCTGCGCCAGTATAATGTGCATCTTTTAAGTGTGCTGGGATATCACCGCTTTTTCCACTTCGAATATCGGATAAAGCTGCGTCAAGCGCTTTATATGCCGTATTTGATTTGGGGGAAAGGGCAAGTTCAACAATCGCTACAGCTAATGGGATTCTAGCTTCAGGGAACCCAAGTCTTTCTGCAGCTTGAACTGCTGCAACAGCACGTGGACCAGCCTGTGGATTTGCAAGACCAATATCTTCATAGGCAATGACAATCATTCGACGGGCGATACTATCAAGGTCACCTGCTTCAATTAATCTGCCTAAATAGTGCAGCGCAGCATTCACATCGCTTCCACGAATTGATTTTTGGAAAGCAGAAAGCACGTCATAGTGTGCGTCGCCATTTTTATCATGTGAAAAACTTTTCTTTTGCATACATTCCTCAGCTGTGTCCAAATCAATTATAATTTTGTTATCCTTATTTTCAGGCGTGGATGCGACCGCAAGCTCCAGTCCGTTTAAAGCAGATCTTAAATCGCCATTAGCTGAATTCGCAATATGGTCAATTGCCGGATCTGTAATAACAATATCTTTATTTCCATAACCATTTTCACTATTTTCCAAAGCACGGTGAATCGCAGTTTTTACATTTTCTGAAGTTAA
Source organism: Oceanobacillus sp. FSL K6-0127 (assembly GCF_037983385.1). Classification (NCBI taxonomy): domain Bacteria; kingdom Bacillati; phylum Bacillota; class Bacilli; order Caryophanales; family Bacillaceae; genus Oceanobacillus; species Oceanobacillus sp. FSL K6-0127. The sequence goes on from NZ_CP150287.1 coordinate 2,601,020, forward strand.
ACCATGCAATTCAAATAAATGACATCGACTACGAATTGCTGGATTAATTGAATGATAGGGATTGCTTGTCGTACAGCCGATTAATGTTACTAAATTGCTTTCTAAATGAGGCAGCAGGAAATCTTGCTTTGCTTTATCTAAGCGATGTACTTCATCAAGTATTAAGACGACCTGTCCCATCATCTTTGCTTCTTCGACTACTATTTCCATATCTTTTTTCTTGTCAGCAACTGCGTTAAGCATTTTAACTGGAAGACCGACACTTTTAGCAAGTGCATATGCCATGGAAGTTTTCCCCGTTCCAGGTGGTCCAAAAAGAATCATCGATGCTAATTGGTTTGCTTGTACCATTCGATTTATGATTTTTCCTTCGCCGACAAGGTGTTCCTGTCCAATAATATCTGTAACTAATTCAGGTCTCATTCGAAATGCGAGAGGTTTTTGTTTCATTTATATCCCCCTTTATATATAATTAATTAATTGTATTAGGATTGCTAAAATGCAAGACCTACTCCATTCATGCTATAATAACAAATATTATAAACGAATGGGCGTTTGAAAGAAACAGAGGTGCATAATAGATGAAAATTTCAACTAAGGGTAGATATGGTTTAACCATTATGATAGCTTTAACAAAAAAGCACGGGGATGGTCCTTTATCGTTAAAGGCAATTGCCCAAGAAAATAACTTATCGGAGCATTATTTAGAACAACTTGCTTCACCGCTACGAAATGCCGGATTGATTAAAAGTATCCGTGGTGCATATGGTGGATATATTTTATCGAAGGAACCGAAGGAAATTACGGCAGGGGATGTTATCCGTGTTCTGGAAGGTCCCCTTACAATTGTGGAAGGAATTGAAGATGAGCAACCTGCACAGCAAGCGTTGTGGTTACAAATTCGTGATGCGGTAAAGAACGTTTTAGATAATACCACTTTAGAAAATTTAGCAAATCATGATGATGATGAAGTGCAGGATTCTTACATGTTTTATATTTAAGGACAAAAGCGGAAGCGCCGGGGTAACGATATATGGACTCCCCGTACTTAGGGGTAGTCTGGCTTGTCGATCATTCTTGCGGAAGTGAGGTCAGTCTCGCTTGTCGTTGGGCGCTAAGCTGGAAGCAGAAAGGAAATGTATTATGGAACCAATTTATTTGGATCATGCTGCAACAACGCCAATGGATGAGGAAGTTATTCAAGCAATGCTTCCAGTATATAAAGAAAGTTTCGGTAACCCATCAAGTGTGCATTCTTTTGGAAGAAAAGGACGTCAGATACTTGATGAGGCTAGGCGTGTTATGGCGTTAAGCATTAACGCGAATGAAAAAGAAATTACCTTTACAAGTGGAGGGACCGAAGCAGATAACCTCGCGCTTTTAGGAACGGCGTTAGCAAATCGGCAAAAAGGAAACCACATTATAACAACGGTACAAGAGCATCATGCAGTACTTCATACAGCTGAAGAGCTTGAGACCCTTGGTTTTGATGTTACGTATCTTCCGGTGTATGAAAATGGAAAAATACGGATTGAGGATGTACAAGCTGCATTAACAGAACAAACGATTCTTGTGTCAATAATGTTTGTCAATAATGAGACGGGAATTATTCAGCCGATTAAGGAAATAGGAGAACTTCTGCATAACCATCAAGCATATTTCCATACAGATGCCGTACAAGCATATGGTTTAATTGATATAGATGTGAAGGAATTGGGAATTGATATGCTTACGGTTTCTTCGCATAAAATAAATGGGCCAAAAGGTATCGGTTTCTTGTATGCAAATGAAAAAGTCATGTTAAAATCACTGCAACATGGTGGGGAACAGGAACGTAAACGTCGCCCAGGGACGGAAAATGTTGCTGGTGCTTTCGGTTTTCAAAAAGCTGTTGAGCTAGCAATGGAAAATAAATTGAGCAGGAAAGAACAGTATCAGGCATATAAAGAGCTATTTATTCGAATGTTAGAAGAAAATGGAGTACAATTTGAAGTGAATGGAGATATGCAAGCGGCTATAGCTTCGATTATTAACATTAGCTTTCCAGGAACAAATGTTGAAGCACTTTTAGCGAATTTCGACTTAGATGGAATTGCGGCTTCTAGTGGCAGCGCATGTACGGCAGGAAGCGTTGAACCGTCACATGTATTGACCGCTATGTTTGGAAAGGATAACCCATGCACAACGAATTCGGTTCGATTCAGTTTCGGCATTTTTAATACAGAGGAAAATGTGAAAGAAGCAGCTAAACGTGTTTCTCGAATCGTCAAACGATTAACAGCATAAAGTTAAATTTTGACATGGGGATCTTTACAACCTCATTGAATGTTAGTTGAACGGATTAAATCCGTAACCTCAAGTACTTGGAACAACCTCTATAAAGGATAGTGAAGAAAATGAAAAATAATAAAGATACACGTGTCGTAATTGGCATGAGTGGAGGTGTTGATTCATCTGTAGCTGCATTGCTTTTGAAAGAACAAGGCTACGATGTTGTTGGCATCTTTATGAAAAACTGGGATGACACAGATGAATTCGGTGTTTGTACGGCTACGGAGGATTTTGATGATGTCGTCCGCGTCTGTAATCAGCTGGATATTCCGTATTACTCTGTAAACTTTGAAAAGCAATATTGGGACAAAGTGTTCACATATTTTCTTGATGAATATAAAGCTGGACGTACACCAAATCCAGATGTTATGTGTAATAAAGAAATCAAATTCAAAGCGTTTCTCGATCATGCTTTGGCACTTGGTGCAGACTATTTAGCTACTGGTCATTATGCACAAGTACGTGAAATAGATGGACGTGTCGAAATGCTCCGTGGAGTAGATGACAATAAAGATCAAACATATTTCTTAAATCAATTATCATCCGATGTTTTAGAAAAAGTGATGTTCCCACTCGGCCATTTACCAAAATCCGAAGTAAGGAAGATCGCAAAGGAAAACGGTCTTGTTACGGCTGATAAAAAAGATTCTACTGGTATCTGTTTTATAGGTGAGCGGAATTTCAAAGAATTTCTTAGCGAATATTTACCGGCACAGCCTGGTGAGATGCAAACATTGGATGGCATGGTAAAAGGTCGTCACGATGGTTTAATGTACTATACAATTGGACAGCGTCAAGGTTTGGGGATCGGCGGTTCAGGGGATCCATGGTTTGTTGTGGGGAAAAATTTGAAAGAAAACATTTTGTATGTTGAACAGGGCTTCAGTCACGAAACACTTTACTCAGATGCTTTAGTTGCAACAGATGTTAACTGGATAAACCCGGATGTCATTACTGAAACGTTTACATGTACAGCAAAATTCCGTTATCGTCAAAAAGATAGTAATGTAACAGTTACTGTTCAAGAAAACGGAAACGTTTATGTGGAATTTGCTGAAAGCGAACGTGCGATTACTCCGGGACAAGCAGTCGTATTTTATGATGGAGATATTTGTCTTGGTGGAGCTACAATCGATCAAATTATAAAAAATAATCGCGCATTGGATTATGTTGGTTAAGTAAGGAGTTTTATCGTGGACAAGAATGCACAAGCAATACAATATATGAAAGAACAAAATTTTGAAGAAGCAGCAAAGTTATTCAATGAAGTGATTGAAAAGCATCCAAATGACGCAGTTGGTTATATAAATTTCGCCAATTTGTTAATGCAAGTGAATGAAAATGATCGCGCACTGCTTTTTTTAGAAAGGGCAGTTGAATTAGATCCATCGGCTGCTACTGCTTATTATGGATTAGGTAATCTATATTTTGAACAGTCTGCATTTCCAAAAGCGCAGGCCAATTTTCAAAAAGCAATTGAGTTAGGATTAGAAGAAAGTGATGTCTATTTCATGCTCGGTATAACTTTGCAAAGTCAAGAACAACCACGCCTAGCATTACCCTATTTATTAAGGGCAACGGAACTAAATCCGGATGATGAAGAAGTGCTTTTCCAATATGGGCTTTCGCTCGCACAAAGTGATAGTTTAGCTGATGCAGAGGCGATCTTTAAACGGGTACTTGAAATCAATCAGGCACATAGTGATGCCCATTACAATTTAGGCGTTATTTCATTGTTTAATGAAAAGGTGCAAGATGCATTGAAACATTTTGATGAAGCATTACGCATTCAACCAGACCATCTGCTTGCATTAAACGGTAAGCAAAACGTGGAGCAGTTTATAAACGAAAACAAGAAATAAAAGGTGTAGCTTCCAGTTTAGCGATTTACGAATAACTTCCTCATTTAGTGAGATTTGCTGTATCGACCGTCCCATCGAAGAAGATAGCGACCCAAAAAATTGTATGGTGTCGATGTTTGCATCATGGGACATGCGGTGAGGGGAGTCTGGAGCTGAAATAAGATAGTGGGGTTGTTTCAGATGGAACAGGATCAACAAACAATAGATGAACAAGGGTATATTAAAGGAGAAATATTGTATACCATTTTTCATAATGAAACAGAGCATTTTTCTATCATTAAGATCCGAGTTCAGGATACAAATGAAGATTTTAAAGAAAAAGAGATTGTTGCAAAAGGCTATTTTTCCAACCTCCAAGAGCAAACCCCCTATTTCTTTTATGGAACGTTTGAAAGACATGCCAGGTTTGGATTGCAGTATAAGGTTTCTTCCTATAAAACGATTGTACCAAATACAAAGGATGGTTTAGTAGCCTATTTATCAAGCGATCTCTTTTATGGTATCGGGAAAAAGACTGCGGAACGAATCGTTGAGCATTTAGGTGAAACAGCAATCACCCAAATTTTGAATGATGGAAGTATTTTGCAAGGTGTACCAGGACTTAAAAAGGAAACTGCTGAACGTTTAGCATCGAGTATACAGGAGAATCAAGGATTTGAACATGTTGCAGTTTATTTGGCCAACTATGGTGTTGGTTTAAAAATGGCACAGCGTATTTATAAAGAATATAAAGATGAAGCTATTGAAGTTTTAGAAGAAGATCCGTACCAGTATGTCTTCGCAATAGAAGGATTTGGTTTTCGGACAGCAGATGACATTGCAAGACAGAATGGATTATCGATGACACACCCAAATCGAATTGGAGCTGGGTGTATTTATATCCTGCAAAAATGTATTCAGGATGGTCATGTATATCTTCCTATAGAACTTTGTGTAGACCAAGTTGGAGAGCTACTTAGCATCCATTCCGAAGAGGTTCGTATTATTACTGAACAAATGGAAGAATTGAATAAAGAGAAGAAAGTTATCATGAAAGATACTAAGGTGTACCTACCTTCGCTTTATTATGCAGAAGATGGCTTTGCAGCGAATTTAAAACGGATTATGGAGAAGCCCATTAAAGATGAAACACCGCTAGCTGAAATGATGAAAATAACGGGTGATATTGAAGAATCGGAAGTACTTAGCTATGGGAAAGAACAGTTTTCTGCGATTAATCAGTCGTTGCATTCAAAAGTAATGATTCTAACCGGTGGACCTGGAACTGGAAAGACAACGGTTATTAAAGGGATTTTAAAAGCATATGCGACAATACATGATGTTTCACTTAATCCGAAAGATTATGATGATCCAGCTGAATTTCCATTCGTTTTAACTGCGCCAACAGGCAGAGCTGCAAAACGCTTGAATGAGTCGACTGGTCTTCCAGCACTGACCATTCATAGACTACTGGGTTGGAATGGGAGCAATGGGTTCAATAAGGATGAACAAGAACAGCTATCCGGAAAAATTCTAATTGTTGATGAGTTTTCCATGGTAGATATTTGGCTTGCGAACAGTTTATTTAAGGCAATTCCAGATGAAATGCAAGTATTGCTTGTTGGTGATGAAGACCAGCTTCCATCTGTTGGACCTGGACAAGTATTAACAGATTTATTAAATAGTAAATTACTACCGCTAGTTCGTCTGAATGAAGTATACCGCCAAAAAGAAGGATCGAAAATCATTCAGCTCGCACATGAAATAAAAAATAATCAACTGACAGTCCAATCGTTACAGAATGATAAAGATTTTAGTTTTATTGCATGTAATGAACATCAAATGCTTCAAGTAGTAACATCAATTTTCACAAAGGCTAAAGAGAAAGGACTTGATGTCAAGGAGATTCAAGTATTGGCTCCTATGTATCGAAGTCAGGCAGGGATCACGATGATTAATCAACAGTTACAGCAGTTGATTAATCCAAAAACAAAAACGAAGCGGGAAGTAAAGTACCATGATGTGGTTTACCGAGTTGGAGATAAAGTGATTCAGCTTGTCAATCAACCAGAGGATGGCGTATATAATGGCGATATTGGAGAAGTTGTTGCTATTTTTCGAGAGGAAGAGAATGTAGATAATGTAGAGCAGGTTGTGATTGCTTTTGATGATAAAGAAGTTGTTTATGAACGAAACAACTATATTAATTTTACACATGCTTATTGTATTTCGATTCATAAGTCACAAGGCAGTGAATTTCCAATTGTAATTCTTCCGGTTGTATCAACCTATTATCGAATGCTGCGAAAAAATTTATTGTACACAGCAATTACGAGAAGCAAAGAGTCTTTAATTATTTGTGGTGAACAACAGGCATTTTTAAAAGGGATTCAAACAATGGATACAAATAAACGCTATACGTCCTTGAAAGAGCAATTAAGTGGAAGAATGAAAGATTTGAAAATGGAAGAAGCCGAAGAAGTGGATGAGGAAGAAATCTCACCGTATGATTTCATGTAATGAAGGTATAAAAAATATACAAGCGGGCAAGTATAGTAGCGTAATACTCGAAAAGGAGTTAAAATCATGCTACGATGCCCGAACTGTAATGGAAAAGACATTGGAAAGATAGGAACACAGGATTATTATTGCTGGACTTGCTTTATTGAAATGACAGTGACAAGCAATGAATTAATGGTGCATCAAATCGAAGCTGATGGAAGCTTAAGCTCATTGGATGATTTGTTTACCAAAGAGGAAAGAAAATTACCATAAACACTCCCGGCTTAGGATAGCGAGATAATACAAAATGCCCCCGAGGAGTGTTTATCATGGTTGAGGACAAAAAGCGCTTTCGATTACTGTATTGGCTATTAATTGGGATTGTGTTATTTATATTTTCCTTTCTACTTGTAAAAACAATGCCATATTACGAAGCCTTTTTTTCATTTTTATGGAAGCTTTTCATTCCGTTTTTAATTGCAGCATTAATTGCATATTTGCTTCATCCATTAGTGGAAAAATTACATGAGTGGAATATCCATCGAGGTCTAGCGATCCTGTTAATCTATTTAATATTTTTTGGCGGGGTTGGTTATTTATTTTACAAAGGATATCCAGCTATTGTTCACCAGGTCCGTGATTTAAACGAAAATCTCCCTGAATTTATTCGCATGTATGAAAGCTGGATTTATCAAGTATACAGCTATACTTCGTTTTTACCTGAAACAGTACATGACAAAATTGATCAGCTGATAGCAACTTTAGAAACTTCCTTGGATAATTTACTTGGTAGGCTTGCCTTAGGCTTTACACGAATTTTCGACATGATTCTTATTATAACGGTTATACCAGTACTCGTTTTTTACTTCATCAAGGATTATGTGAAGATCGAATCTTTTTTTATGTGGTTTATTCCAAATAAATATAAGGATGAAGCGGCTGAATTATTGAGAGAAGTTGATAAAGGACTTGGAGGCTATATTCGAGGACAGCTGATCGTCAGTTTATTTGTTAGTATTGCATGTCTAATCATTTTTAAATTGCTTGATGTTAATTACGCGCTGCTATTAGCGATTGTAATGGGAGTTACAAATATTATTCCGTATTTCGGACCAATCATTGGTGCAATCCCTGTGGTGATGATTTCCTATACAATAGGGGGGAACACTGTAATATTTGTGATTATTGCTATTTTTGTCATTCAAGTAATCGAAGGGAACCTTTTATCTCCGTATATTATGGGGAAAACGGTTAAAATTCATCCTGTAGCAATCATCTTTGTTTTATTATTAGGTGGTCAATTATTTGGGGTCTGGGGTATGATATTGGCTGTCCCTGCATTAACGATTTTAAAAGTGATTGCCATACAGTTTGTTTCTCTACGGTCTAATCATTGACAATGCAACAAAAGTTTTTTATAATTACGCTATCATAATAAATGAAACGCGAAGAAGGCACAAAGTACATGAGCAGCTAGTTTAAAGAGAGGGGTTTCCTTGGTTGAAAGAAATCCTAAACATAGCCTCATGGAAAGCTAAGCTGGAGTACGGCTAATCCCCGTCGGTCTCATACCGTTACCATGTTTAAGTGATGAATGATTTTATCATTCATAATTAGGGTGGTACCGCGAACAAATCTCGTCCCTGCATTCAATGCAGAGAGGGGATTTTTTAATTTTATCACGCATTAACGAGCTGTAATCCCCCCATTTTTAAGTGTGAGGGAACCCGAATCGCGTGAAGGTTGGGGGAAACAGCCTGTAAATTCCTAATTTTGTTCAACTAACATTCAGTGGAGGAAGAACGAAAACCCCACTGAATGAAGTTTCGCTTTATAAAACGTTTGGAGGAATGATTCATGAAACAATTAAGCTCAGCAGAAATAAGACAACTCTTTATTGACTTTTTCAAAGAGAAAGGACATCAGGTAGAACCAAGTGCTTCTCTAGTTCCTGTCGAAGACCCAACATTATTATGGATTAACAGTGGGGTTGCAACATTGAAGAAATATTTCGACGGTCGAGTAATTCCGGAAAACCCGCGTATTGTGAATGCACAGAAGTCCATTCGCACAAATGATATTGAAAATGTTGGCTTCACGGCAAGACACCATACATTTTTTGAAATGCTAGGGAATTTCTCCATTGGTGATTATTTTAAAAAAGAAGCAATAACTTGGGCCTGGGAGTTTTTGACGGATGAGAAATGGATCGGTTTTGATAAAGAATTACTATCTGTTACCGTACATCCAGAGGATGATGAAGCATATGACATTTGGCTGAATGAAATTGGAATTCCAAAAGAGAGAATTATTCGCTTAGAGGAAAACTTCTGGGATATTGGTGAAGGACCAAGTGGACCAAATACGGAGATCTTCTATGACCGTGGTGAAGCATATGGAAATGATCCCAATGATTCAGAGCTTTATCCAGGTGGAGAGAATAGCCGTTATTTGGAAGTGTGGAATCTTGTATTTTCCCAGTTCAATCATAATCCAGATGACACGTACACACCGTTGCCAAAGAAAAATATTGATACTGGAATGGGCCTTGAGCGATTGACATCGATCATTCAGCAGGTACCAACGAATTTTGATACGGATTTATTTATGCCAATTATCCGTAAAACGGAAGCTATTGCAAATACTACCTATGGAAATAGTGATGAGGGTGATACGGCATTTAAGGTCATTGCTGATCATATCCGCACGGTAAGCTTTGCAATAGGTGATGGTGCGGTTCCATCAAATGAAGGCAGAGGCTATGTACTACGAAGACTCATACGACGAGCAGTTCGATTTGCAAAAGAAATTGGAATTGAGAAATCATTTATGTATGAATTAGTCGATACCGTTGGTGAAATAATGAAAGACTTCTACCCAGAAGTTTTACGTCAGCGTGAATTTATTCAAAATATTATCAAGGTGGAAGAGGAGCGTTTCCATGAAACGCTAAATGATGGATTGCATATACTATCATCCATTATGGATCGAGAAAAAGCTGCAGGAAATACGATGTTTCCTGGTGAGGAAGTATTCCGACTTTATGATACGTACGGTTTCCCGAAAGAGCTTACTGAAGAATATGTAGAACAACAAGGTTTCACTATTGATCAGGAAGGTTACGAACAGGAAATGGAAAAGCAACGTGAGCGTGCTAGAAATGCAAGACAAAAGGTAGATTCCATGCAAGTTCAAGATACAGTTTTAAGTGAAATCAAGATTGAAAGTGAATTTGTCGGCTATGATCAGCTTGAAGTGGATACAACGATAGCATCCATTATTGGTGGAAAAGAAGTTGTAAACACCATGAAAAAAGGTGATGAAGTTTTATTATTTTTAGATCGGACTCCTTTTTATGCTGAAAGTGGTGGGCAGGTTGCAGACCATGGTTGGATATACACAGAAAATGCATCTGCGTATGTACTGGATGTACAGAAGTCACCAAAAGGCCAGCATATTCATCGTGTTGAAATTAAAGAAGGTGAATTTCATGCAGGTGAGAGCGTAAAAGCAATGGTGGATGAGCGCTTCCGTACAGCAGTCATCAAAAACCACACGGCAACACATTTGCTCCATCAGGCGTTGAAGGACGTTTTAGGCACACATGTAAACCAAGCGGGTTCATTAGTGACACCAGAGCGATTACGCTTTGATTTTTCCCATTTTAATCCTGTAACGAAGGATGAACTGAAACAGATTGAACACATTGTTAATGAAAAAGTGTGGGAATCAATTTTCTTGTTTATAGATAATAAGAAACTGGATGAAGCAAAAGAGATGGGTGCAATGGCTTTATTCGGTGAAAAATATGGCGATGTTGTAAGAGTTGTTCAAATTGGTGATTACAGTCTAGAGTTATGTGGTGGTTGCCATGTGACGAACACTTCTGAAATTGGCTTATTCAAAATTGTATCAGAAAGCGGTATTGGGGCTGGTACAAGAAGAATTGAAGCTGTTACAAGTAAACATGCATATGAATACCTCAATGATAAATTAGAAGTATTTAGCAGATCTGCAAAGCTTGCTAAATCAAAAGAAGAACAGCTTCCAGAACGAATCGAAGGATTGCATCAAGAAATTAAAGGATTACAAAAAGAGAATGAGTCCTTAAGTGCGAAATTATCCAATTTAGAAGCTTCATCTATCTTAGATAAGGTAGAATCCATTCAGGATATAAGCCTTCTAGCTCAAAAGGTAAACGTGAAAGATATGAATCAATTACGTAAGATGCTCGACGAATTGAAGCAAAAGTTAGATTCTGGTGTCATTTTACTTGCGGCTGAAAATGATGGAAAGGTTCAATTAGCTGCAGGTGTGTCAAAAGATTTGATTGAGCAAGGCTTACATGCTGGGAACCTAATCAAACAAACTGCAACCATTTGCGGCGGTGGTGGCGGTGGACGCCCAGATATGGCACAAGCAGGTGGTAAAAATCCAGCAAAAATTGCAGAAGCACTAGAAGCAGCTAAACATTATATAATTGAAAATATTAAGCAGGCTTAAGCAACATTTTTGGACTGAAGTTCTAACGAAAAGTAGGGACAGTTTGTATCCTTCTTTGGAAAAAGATATAATAATTTGTATAAACATGTTAGAATATGAATTAGAAGCGATTGTATTATAACAAGGCAAACTTGGAACGAGGTGTCACGATGAGTTCAATAGATAAGACAATGAAATTTAATTTCTCAGAGGAACCATTCGACCAGGATATAAAAGATATTCTTCTGACGGTACATGAGTCTCTGCAAGAAAAGGGATATAATCCGATCAATCAGATAGTAGGTTATTTATTGTCGGGCGATCCAGCGTATATTCCAAGATACAATGATGCCAGAAATTTAATTCGCAAAGTTGAACGAGATGAAGTTATTGAAGAATTGGTTAAGTTTTATTTGGAACAGCATAAAGATAAGTAAAGGATAAGCAGATGAAAATTGTAGGATTAGATGTAGGTTCAAAAACGATAGGTGTAGCAGTGAGTGACGCTTTTGGTTGGACAGCACAGGGTGTAACAACGATAAAATGGGATGAAGCCGATATTCATTCAGCGGATGCTGAACTAAAATCAATTATAGAAACGCATGAAATCGGAAAAGCTATCGTTGGATTACCGAAGAATATGAATGGTACAATTGGCGAACGTGGTGAAGCATCAAAAAGATACGCACGTCATTTGGAAGAAGTACATGGTATACCAACCGAGTTGTGGGACGAACGGCTTTCAACCATCGCAGCAGAACGCGTACTTTTGGAAGCAGATATGAGTAGGAAAAAAAGAAAAAAGATAATTGATAAAATGGCAGCAGTGATGATACTGCAAGGCTATCTTGATCAAAAATAAAGGAGTGATAGTATGGGATTAGAAGAAAAGGAAAGAATTATTATACCAGATGAAAATGGTGAAGAGCATCTATTTGAAGTATTATTTACATTTGATGTAGATGAAACAGGACAAACATATATTGCAGTTGTTCCTGCTGAACAAGCAGATGATGAGGAAGTAGAAGTATATGCATTCCGATATGAGGAAACAGACGACTCCGACTTATCACTCTTCCCGATTGAATCAGATGAAGAATGGGACATCGTTGAAGAAATGCTAAACACATTAGCAGAGGAAGAAGATGAATCGTAAGTATTAATTTCATAAAAACGGAGCTGATGTCATTTTTGACATCAGCTTTTGCTTGATTGATGAAAGGTTTAAGACGTGCTATCTATATCAAAACGTTTATTTCAGAAAGGTAGGTCTTATCCAAACCAAATCATTAAAAAAGTGGAAGGATAAAAATCCGCTAAACCTTTTAAACTGTAAATCAACCTATTATTGCTATAGAACCGCATGTGCCTTTGTTGAATTCCACTATATTATGGATAAAAATATCATTTTTTAGTATAATATAGCGGATGAAAGGGGGATATTGGATGTCCAAAAAGAAAGGGTCAGGCAGTTTTAAGGACAACCTTATTACCAGAAGCCAAGAGGCAAGTACTGTAAGAAAGATTGTATTGATTATACTTGTTGCTTTGTTCCTGATATTAGCCATTGGTGCAATTTCAGGCTATTTATACGTGAAATCGGCTCTGGAGCCTGTAGATGCAGAAAGTGAAGAAGAAATTACAGTAGAAATACCAATCGGTTCTTCAAGCTCAAATATTGCTGCAATTTTAGAGGAAAACGGAATTATTAAAGATGGAAGAGTTTTTCGGTTCTATGTAAAATTTAATAATGAGTCTGATTTTCAAGCGGGTGAATATACCTTTACACCTGCCATGACATTTGATGAAATTATAGAGTCACTGAAAAATGGACGCGTAATACTGGATGCGGTCCATACTGTGACCATTCCTGAAGGATTAACAATTGATCAAATTGCTGAAATATATAGTGAGCGATTTGACTTTACAAAAGAGGAATTTCTCGAAACCGTTAATGATCGAGCTTATGTTAAAGAATTGATGGAACGATACCCAAATCTTTTATCAGAAGAAATACTCGATCCCGATATTCGAACACCATTAGAAGGCTATTTATTTGCTTCGACTTATGATTATTACGTCGAATCCCCAAGCATTGAATCAATCGTTGAGGGAATGCTTGATCAAACACAAAACGTAGTATCTAAATATATGCCAGCTATTGAGGAACTAGATTTTAATGTACACGAAGCACTTACATTTGCTTCACTCGTTGAAAGAGAAACGGCAAGCGAGGAACAAAGACAACAGATTTCAGGAGTGTTTTATAATCGCTTGGAAGCGGAGATGCCACTTCAGACAGACCCTACTGTTCTATACGCTTTAGAGGAGCATAATGAGGTTGTTACGTATGAGGATTTGGAAATAGATTCCCCGTACAACACATATAAAGTCACTGCATTGCCAATTGGCCCAATTGCCAATTTTGCGGAAAGCTCTTTAAACGCCGTAGTTGAACCAGCAGATACGGATTATATGTATTTCCTGCATGACAAAAAAGGGGAAATATATTATGCTGAAACGTACGAGGAGCATTTACAAAACAGGGATGAATATATGAAATAATTATCTGGGAATGTGAAATATCTATTTCACATTTCCCGTTTTTATAAGTATAAAAGGTACTATAACGAGCAAAGAGGTAAAAGAATGAACGAAGAAATAACTAAATATTTAACAGCTCTATTACCAGATCAAGAAGATTGGATAACTAAACTCGAATCGGAAGCCAAAGCTGATCAGGTGCCGATTATGGATAGGTCAGGCATGAACTTTGTAGCACAGCTCGTGCGATTAACACGTCCCGGGCAAATATTAGAAATAGGAACAGCGATTGGATATTCTGCTTTACGAATGCAAGCAGCGAGTTCGAATGCTTTCATTATAACAATTGAAAAAGACGAACAACGCTATCTTCAAGCAGTAAAAAACATTGAAGCATTAGGTAAACAAGAGCACATCGAGGTAATACAAGGGGATGCTCTAGACATACTTGTAGAACTAGCTGAACATGGAAAACGGTTTGACTTGATTTTTATTGATGCGGCAAAAGGTCAATATGAGCGTTTCTTTGAACTTGCTAACCCAATGTTAAATCCAAATGGCATTATCATTTCGGATAACGTGTTATTCCGAGGATACGTCGCGAACCCTCTTGATGTTCCGAAGCGTTATCAGAAGATGGTAGATAAAATAAGAAATTACAATGAGATGCTAACGAATCATCCCGACTTCAAAACAACGATTTTGCCAATAGGAGATGGAGTAGCAGTAAGTTATAAAATGAAATAAGGAGAGGTGCTTTTTCGTGCGGGACAAGCCAGTAGTTATCGGTGTAGCCGGTGGAAGTGGCAGTGGTAAAACATCTGTAACACGCTCCATCTGTCAACGCTTTACAGATAAAACCATTCTTGTTGTAGAACAAGATTATTATTATAAAGATCAAAGTCATCTTCCATTGGAGGAAAGGTTAAACACGAATTATGACCATCCATTAGCGTTTGATAATGATTTGCTAATTGACCATTTACGTGATTTAATGAATCATAAACCTATCGAAAAGCCTGTTTATGATTATAAAATTCATACACGATCAGATGAAGTAATACATGTAAAACCGAAAGAAGTAATTATTGTTGAAGGAATTTTAATACTTGAAGATCCACGGCTAGTTGATTTAATGGATATTAAAGTATTTGTTGATACAGATGCCGATCTTCGTATTATTCGCAGGTTATTAAGGGATATTAAGGAAAGAGGTCGCTCATTAGATTCCGTTATTGACCAGTATATTAATAGTGTACGACCTGCTCATTTACAATTTATCGAGCCTTCGAAGCGATATGCAGATATTATAATTCCTGAAGGTGGACAAAACCATGTAGCGATTGATATAATGGCTTCTAAAATCGAAACAATCTTAGCAAAAAAATAAAGTGTAGGTTCAAAAAGAAGGATGGAAAGGACCGAGCAGTTCGAGGCGGCGTAGCTTGGAGCGTGCGATTTTACACGCAGGAAAAGTAAGCCAACGAGCTTCTATAGCATGTGGTGACTTCGACGTTGACACAGGACGTGTCGGAAGTTAGTTGAAGGTCATCTGTTCTCGAAGTGTCATTTTCACCGGACTTTTTGAACGACCACTAAAACAAAAAGATTGAAAAACGGTTACAAATCTGCCATAGTAATCTTTAGTATATTTTTTTTATCGTCAGCATAAGCTTTAACGCTTATTTTTATTTGTATAGTGAAAAGAAGGAGTGTTTTGAATGGTTGTAGAGAAAAGTTATTATATGACACAAGAGGGGAAAGAAAAATTAGAGAAGGAATTACATTATTTGAAAACAGATCGACGTCAAGAGGTTGTGGAACGAATTAAAGTTGCACGAGACTTTGGCGATCTATCTGAGAACTCCGAGTATGATGCGGCAAAAGATGACCAAGCATTTGTTGAACAACGTATTACACAAGTGGAAAAAATGATTCGCAATGCAGTCATCATTGAAAATGATAATGATAATCCAGATGTTGTTTCTTTAGGTAAAACCGTAACTTTCATGGAATTACCTGATGGAGATGAAGAAACCTATACAATCGTTGGAAGTGCGGAAGCGGATCCATTTGAAGGAAAAATTTCCAATGATTCTCCAATGGCAAAAAGCTTATTAGGTCATGAAATTGGGACAGAGGTAGCAGTGGCAACCCCTGGTGGCGATATTCAAGTTAAAATTACGAAAGTGGAGTAGTAATTTATAAATCAATCTTACAATGAGTAGTGGATACTATGTTTAAATGGACATGGTAGCCACTATTTTTTATAGGTATACCCAACTTTTTATTCCCCGTAACAACATATTATGTATTTTTAATCCTAACACATTCGATCTTTATTAGATAATCATAGAGAAAAATGTATATCATTATAAACTTTTTCGTATTGGAGTTACCAATTTAGAAGTATTACTATTATTGTAAGACCTATTAGAAAATAATGGAGGTGCTACTAATTGGTTAAGCTGACGACTGAAACATTGTTTAGTAATGATTTACTAAGTCAAATCAGAGATAAGTTTGCATTTGTTGATATTGATCCCCATACACAGAAGAAGCGACTGTTTCTTGACAACGCAGGAGGATCCTTTCGACTGAAAAGCGCCAATGAAAAATTTGCGCAGTTCGATTTGATTCCAGATCATCCCGGACGTGACCATGAAACAGCAAAATTTTTATTTGAAATTGAACAACAAGGAATAAATGATACACGAACAATATTTAATGCGAAAGAAGGGAGCATTGCAACTTACCTAACTGCTTCCCAGGCTATGTTTGAAATTACTGGTGTGATTGCTGAGAATATTGAGGGATCAAATATTGTTACTACCGCATTAGAGCATCCATCTGCATTTGATGCTGCCAAGTTTTATGCAAATAAGTTAGGAAAGGAATTTCGTGTTGCTAACACTAACCCTGTAACAGGAGGAGTGGATGTAGATGAAATAACGAAACTTATTGACAGCGACACTTGTTTTTTGAGTGTTATTTATGCATCGAATATTTCAGGCGCCATTTTAGATATTGAGACAATTGTAAAAGAAGCAAGAAGAATAAAACCAGATTTATATATTATTATTGATGCTGTGCAGCATGCCCCACATGGTTTAATTGATATCGAAAAAACCCCTGTAGATGCGATGAATATAGCACCGTATAAATTTTTCGGAGTGAGGGGAAGCGGGATTGCTTATCTTTCTGAAAGAGCTGCAAAACTTCCACATCACCGCCTGTTTGGAAAGGATAACAGTGATTTACAACTTGGCAGTTCAACACCTGGACATTTTGCTTCCATCAGTGAGGTTGTAAATTATGTTTGCTGGATAGGAAGTAAATTTTCCGATGAGCATGATAGAAGAAAAATGTTTGTAGAAGGAATGAATCGGATTGCTTTACATGAACGATCTCTTCTTGAAGTTATGCTGGATGGAACAGATAAAGCAAAAGGGTTAAGAAATATCCCGGGCATCACCGTCTATCTTGACTATGAAGATTTGTCCAAAAGGGATTTTATCGTTGCTATTCGTATAGAGTCTTTTGACTATCATGAAGCGGTTAATCAATATGGAGCTGAAAACATTATTGTTTATGATCGTGTAGCATCAAGCATTTATTCCAAAAGAATGTTGCAATCATTTGGAATGGAAGGTGCAATTAGGATATCGCCTTTACACTGTAACACTGTAGAGGAAATTGAAGAATTCCTAGAAGTTACACAAAAAATCGTTGAAAGAAATATAAAAAGTATCATATGAAAGAGAAATAGAACAAATTTTTGAACGCTCATCTTGGAGTGAGCGTTTATTCTGATTTAAAGGAAGACAAACTCCTCTTATTTAAAAATGAAATAAAATCCATACCGGCTTTTGAAAGTGGTTGGGGCTTTTTATAATACAACATAATATTTTGATAAGCGTTTATATCATTAATTTTATAGAAAAATAATTTATCGGTTGCCTCTACGTAATGGGTAACTCCAGCACGTACAAAAGCAATCCCTTTTCCATTACAAGCAATATAATAGGAAGTAAGCATCTGATCTAGATACATGGTTACACTGGGTGTGAAACCTGCCTTTTTACACATCTTCAAACTTCTCTGGTACATATCGTTTCCCTTTTTTAGCAATAGGAAATTTTCTTTTTCAAATGCTTTTAGATTGACTTTCGGATATTTCTCACTCAAATATTGCCCATTTACAACATCTTTGAAAGTTAGACGATATTTTTCCAAGACATTGTTTATTTTATAATAGGAAGGAACAGCAAGTATAATATTTTCTCTTTCCCAAGCATAAGAATCGAATACTTTAGGATCTCCTTTCATTTCAACATCTATCACAATATCAACAGTGCCTGAACGCAGATCCTTCATTAAATCATCTGCATTAGCTTCGAGGAGATGCACCATATAATCTGGATATTTAAGTTTAAATTCCTGAACGACTGTTGGTAAAATATAAGTGCAGAAGAAGGAAGCTCCCCCAACATTGATAGACGTCTGTTTATGATCCGCTAAGCTATTAAAATAGGATCGCATTTCTTTTTCTAGATGCATGATGTACTCGATTGATTCAATATAATATATTCCTGCTGGTGTTAGTTGGATTGGATTACTACTCCTATCAAAAATAGGAAGACCAATTTCTGCCTCTACCTTCTTAATTGTCGCACTAAGTGCTGGCTGTGAAATATAAAGCTTTTCTGCTGCTTTTGAGAAACTTCTATTCAAATATACTTCATATACATAATCCATATTTTTGAGCATTAGAGTCCTGGAATCCCCTTTACTAAAGACGTACTTTAAAAATTTCCCTTTTATACTATTTTTAAAAAGAAGTATGTACATTCACTTTTTATGTACCATTTTATTTGGCATATAGAGAAAAGGATATATCATTATAAATGTTTTCGTATTGGAGTTGTAATCCTTAAAGAGCTACTATTATAACTATAGAGAATAATCAAGGATTATGCAAAGTGGTAAGGAATGACAAAGAGAGGGAGGGAATACGTATGAGCTTATTAGAAGAAAAGTTTTTAAAACTAGGTGCTGAATATGCGCCAGGACAAGAAGTACGACAGAATACCGTTGAGGTTGATATTCACAAGAAGAGAATGCTTGGGTCATCTGTTGATTTTTCACATGGTGATGTTGATGCTTTCGAGCCAATACCAGGATCATTGGACATTTTTATTGAAGGTGTAAATTCTGGTGGGAAACAGGCCTACACGGAGTATCGTGGAAGTAAAAATATCCGTGAGGATGCAGCAGAAAAGCTTTCGATTTTTGCGGGTACAACGATTAATGCAGAGCAGAATCTTATTATTACGCCAGGCACGCAAGGTGCACTTTTTCTAGCTATGGGAGCTTCTATTTCAAGAGGGGATAAAGTTGCAATTGTAGAACCAGACTATTTTGCTAACCGAAAACTAGTCGAATTTTTTGATGGTGAGGTTGTCCCTGTCCATATGGACTATTTCGATAATGACAATTCAGCAGGTTTGAACTTAACGCAGTTAGAGGATGCTTTCCGAGCTGGTGTTAGACTCTTTTTATTCTCTAATCCTAATAATCCTACAGGCGTCATTTATTCACAGGAAGAAATTTATGAGATTGCAGAACTGGCTCAAAACTATGGGGTAACAGTTATCGTTGATGAGCTGTATTCCCGTCAAATTTTTGATGGACGTGCGTATACACATCTTTGTGCACAGAATATCTTAAATCCCGAAAATATAATCACGATTATGGGTCCATCAAAAACTGAGTCGTTAAGTGGGTATAGGCTTGGAGTAGCATTTGGGTCTGCCAAAATCATCGATCGTATGGAGAAACTACAGGCTATCGTGTCCCTGCGTGCTGGCGGCTATAACCAAGCCGTATTGAAATCTTGGTTTTCTGAACCGAAAGGATGGATGGAAAAAAGGATTGCACAACACCAAGCAATTCGGGATGATTTGGTTAAAAAGTTCTGGAATGCGCAAGGCTTTAAGGTAAGAGCTACAGAGGCAGGGAGTTATCTATTTCCACAGTTCCCCGAATTAACTATTTCTATATATGATTTCGTGAAGGTACTTCGCGTTCAAGCAGCTGTTACAGTAACCCCGGGTACTGAATTTGGACCAAAGTTTAAAGATAGCTTTCGCATAAATTTCTCACAAAATCATCAGGTCGCAACTGATGCAATTGACCGTATTATTCAAGTAGTAGAGGAGTACCGTAAATGACTACCTCAGAAAAGAGAAACAATCCTATTCCACAGGGAACTATGTTCTGACAACACGATGAAGAAAAAAATGGTGTGTTGACTCAACGTGGGGAAGTGGGCATATTGAAGTCGATATGCTTTTCATAAAGATAAAAATGAATTGGGAAGTTTATAAAACATTATTATCCGGCATTTTTAGTTTAAATGCCAATTCAGCAGGAATAAAAGAAGAGGTGACAGATGTATATTTGGAACGTACATCTGTCACCCTTATTAAAATCATTTACTCCGCAATCTCAAATTCCTCAGCTTCAGAATCAACAATAATGAAGTATTCATTTACATTGGAATCAAGCTTCCATTCTCCTGCATTTTCGTCATAAATGACTGTTAGTTTTCTCGATCTCGTGTACTGATCCTCATCCCTATCCCGTAATAGCCATCCTAGGTTACTGTTTGGTTCATGAAACACATGGTGTACATAAAATTCAAGCGTATAAGCATCCTTGTTTTCGTCAAATTTCGGATCACTTACTTTTGATAGATCATAAGTAGTGTGAACTAGCTTTCCGGTATAATCTGGATCTTCCTTCTCGACGTCAGTAATTTGATCTTCTAATTTTTCTTTGAAATTCTCAGTAATACCATCTTTTAGTAGTGATGCATCTCTTTCAGAAAGTGCTATTTGATACTGTGCGATCGTTTCATTCAATTGTTCCATTAACGCATGGAGGGCTTCGTCATTTAGTGCATGTAGTTTGTTAAAATTCACGTGGTCACTATCAATTGTTATCTCTTCACTCTTTACAACTCCCCATGGATAATCTTTTCTAATATCCAAGGAAACAGAATTGTCATTTGGAAAGGTACCAATTGATTGTTCGCCTTCCGAAATCGTTATGTCAGTTTCTTTATCGTTAATATATAACGTAAAATCGTCCTCAAGTGCATGGACAGTAATCGGTGCAAGCGGAAGTTCAAATTCATGGAACCCTGCTTGCTGACGATTATTAAAAAGTTCAAGATCATCATGTTGCTCTGCCGTTACATATGTATTATCAAATAAAGCTTGCACAGAATAGACTCCAGGCATAAATGGACCGAAGCTTTCTTCAAAAGTTTCCTCTGTTGTAGTAGCAACCTCTTCTTCATTTATGGATAATGTAATGTTTTCATTTTCTGCTGCTAGGGTAATCATAGCAGGGATAACTTCAAACTTGTAATCGTCAAATAATGCCCAGGCCTTCCCATCATGGATAAGATTTAAAGTCGCATAAACATCATCCATGTATGCAGTGCCATTATTTCCATCGGTTTGGTTGATAAATTCTGCTTGACTATGAAACTTGGAAATAAGCTCATCTAGTGATTCGGGATTAGAATTAAGATAATTGATAAATGCACTTGTATTCTCATCGGTTATTTCAAATGATTCAACAGCTGGAACGAGTAAGGACTTAAGTTTTGCTGTATCTTCGTTAGCAACTGCATCTTCGAAAGCAGATATGCTTTGTTCTGTACCAAAAGACTTGTTTCCAACTACATATAAACTGATAACTGCAATGAATAATACTCCTACAATAGCTCCTATGACTAGAAATATTTTCTTATTTCTCGGTGCTTTTTGTTCTGAAACGTTAGACCCGCATTCCGGACAAAATTTCTTTACGCCAGAAAGATTGTGGCCACAATTCGGACACTTCATAAAAATAGTTCCTCCCTTTAATCTATGTAAGTATTTTCATATTATCATAAGACGAACGAAATAGGATGCTACTTATAGACTGTTTATTTCAATAGAAATTAGTATATTTAATATTAGTCGCACTCAAACTTTAGTTCGTAATATACACATATTTATTTATAAAGTACTATCAAAAAGCGATTTTTTGAAAGATGGAAAACGTTAACAAACATTTCATTATTATTACATTTACATTACATTCCCGAAAAAAGTCAGCTAATTATTTCCATCTAGTTATATTGATCTATGTCAATGCGATTATACAATTCCTTATTTTCCCAATCGGAAATATGAATAATTTTTTGAAAATAAAATAAAGCATTCTATTTTTTAATGATTCTTTCAAAAATAGACTAGAATACGAACGTTTAATCGAAATTGTCGATATATCATATGTATTTATCCAAATATCTTAAATTAAAACTATATCCTTATCTTAAATTCAAGATAATTCCCGAACTAAACCAGGACTATATAACTGTTTTTGGTAAAACCCCTTAAAATTATGTGACAGATTTAGTAATATTATGTGAGTAAAAAGTGAAGGCATAATTAATATGGTGGTGAATGAATTGAAAAAAATACGAATTGTCGTGGCAGACCATAATAGTAGCTATATGGAATCATTATCAGCCTTTTTGCGCATATCAGAGGAAGCGTCACGATTTATCGTTACATATTTTTCTGAACAAGGTAAACTGGAATCCTATTTAAAACGAGGAGACATAATCGACATTATGTTAATTAGCCCAGAGCTATATGATCCAATGCTAAATATAGCTCCTGAAACATGCATTATTCTACTCGAGGATGATCAGCTATCGACAAGGAGAGAATCGATGGAAGCTGTGTTTCGATACCAGCGGTTAAATCAACTTATTTCCAGTATCCTTGCAATCTATTATGAGCGAAATCAATCAGCAGGTAAGCTGCTTGCAAGAAGCAAGAAAACGAAAGTAATAACAGTTTATTCTCCAATAGGAGGATGCGGTAAGACGGCAATTGCTACAAACTTAAGTAAGCAGTTGGCACTTAATCATGCGAAAGTATTTTATTTAAATCTTGAGCTATTAAATACTACAAGACTATATTTTACATCTGCTGAAGATAATCCGTCATTGCAAATATTTTATTATGTAAAAGCAGAATCACCTCAGCTTTTGTCTAAAATTGAAGCGTTGAAAAAGTACGACGCATATTCAATGGTTGATTATTTCGACATTGAGATTAGTGCCGATGAGTTGCTTGAATTCAATGAGGCTGATGTAAAGCGATTAATTAATGGAATTGTTGAAACAGGTGCTTATGATTATATTGTTGTCGATCTTGATAGTTCCTTGCACGAAAGAAACATCGCAGCTATCAAAGAATGCGACCAGATCATCTGGCCAATTGCAAACGATGTGCAAAGTTTATTAAAAACAAAGTCGTTTTTTGAAGAAGAACTAAAGTTGATGGGTAAAGAAAACATCGTTAAAGATAAGCTAACAGTTCTTTTAAATAAGTATACTGGATCGATGGTAGGTACGATGGGGGAGTATGGGATATCCGTAGATGGCTACCTGCCATTTATAGAAAACTGGATCAACATGCAATCCAGCTCTGAAATATTAGGAAATGAACAATTTAATCAAGAGCTTCAATCCATTATTCACGATAAGATTATAGTCGAACTGGAGGGGGTTTCTACCATTGGTTGAGGAACAAATTGTGAAGAATCTCATTCGGCAGCTTAGAGAAACCTTAGATTTAATGCACTCGATTACGAATGATGAATTAAAGGAATATGTAGAGGCTGCAGTATTTGACTATGCGAAGGAGCAACATTTGAAGTCTACGGAGATTAAATATCTCGTTGAGCGAGTCTATAACTCATTTCGTGGTTATGACGTTCTACAGCCATTAATTGATGATAAGACAATTACAGAGATTATGATTAATAATCATAAAGAGATTTTTATCGAACGATTTGGTTCAACGACAAAGGTAGATATTCAGTTTGAAAGTGAGCAAAAATTAGAGGATATCATTCAATCGATTGTATCGAAAGTGGATCGTGTGGTTAATGAATCTTCACCAATTGTTGATGCCAGATTACAAGACGGATCTAGGGTAAATGTGGTTCTTCCACCGATCGCCTTAAAAGGCCCAGTAATGACGATTCGGAAATTTCCTGATAAACCACTGCTCATTGAGGATTTAATCAAATATGATTCGATTTCCGAAGAAGCAGCTGAATTCTTAAGGAAACTTGTCATCTCGAAGTATAATATTTTTATTGGTGGAGGTACGGGTTCAGGAAAAACAACATTTTTAAACGTACTTTCAAATTTTATTCCGCAACACGAACGAATCATTACGATTGAGGATTCTGCTGAGCTTCAAATTAAAAATGTTCCGAATCTTGTTAGTTTGGAAACACGAAATGCAAATACAGAAGGAAAGGGAGAAATTACAATTCGTGATTTAATCAAATCTTCCTTGCGTATGCGGCCAGATCGAATCATCGTCGGGGAAGTACGTGGTGCCGAAGCACTTGATATGCTGCAGGCGATGAACACTGGTCATGATGGTTCGCTTTCCACTGGTCATGCTAACTCTGTAAAAGATATGCTGAGCAGACTTGAAACAATGGTGCTGAATGGTGCAACCCTACCAGTGGAAGTTATTCGTAAGCAAATTTCTTCAGCGATTGATATTATGATTCACTTAATGCGCTTGCGAGATAATTCAAGGAAAATTGTCGCGATAAGTGAAGTGCTTGGTGTTGAAAATGGTGAAGTCGTTTTAAATCCACTTTATGAATTCGTGGAAGAAGGAGAAAAAGAGAATGGTGAAGTAATCGGAAAACTCGTTTCTACAGGTAATAATCTGGTTAACCAGTCAAAAGCGAATCTTGCAGGTATCGAAGTAGATCATGAAAAGGTAAGCGGGTGATGCTATGGCGGATATTATTTTAGTTATCCTATTGGTTGCTTTAGTAGCAGGGTATATTATCGCTGTATCAAAAAGAAAGAAACGAGAGGAAAACCAAACGGAACTGGCGGATGAAGTTGCCAAAAATACAGAGCTGGAACAACTAAAAAAGAAGCATTTTATGGAACGGATGCGTCATCGATCAGATAAGCAAATCGAGTCACATCTTGTCGATTACGCGGAGTATCACCTCTTGATGAGAGAGTATATCTTTTATGCAGCTCTTGCAATCATATTTTTCGCATTTATCGGTTATTTATTTTATGAAAGCTTTATAGCTGCGATTATCTTTGGGGCTGCTGGATTGTTTTATCCGAAAATCCAGAAGAAAACACTCTTAGAAAAACGCAAGGAAAAATTAAAATTACAATTTAAGGAAGCAATTGCCTCGCTGTCCTCATCGCTTGCAGCAGGTAGGTCAATCGAGAATAGCTTCAAAGAAGTTGTGTCAGATCTATATCTTCTATATCCAGATCCAAAAACAGAAATTATTCAGGAGTTCGAGATTATTAATCGGCGAATTGAAAATGGAGAGACAATCGAGAATGCAATTTTAGATTTCAGTATCCGTTCCGATATTGAAGATATTCAAAATTTTGCGGATGTTTTCATTACGTGTAAGCGGTCTGGCGGGAACCTCGTAGAAGTTATTCGAAGAACGTCAGATATTATTAGTGAAAAAATTGATATTCAGCAAGAAGTTGCCGTCATGATTGCATCCAAGAAATTCGAATCACGAATTTTAAGTGTTGCACCGGTAGGAATGATTTTATTATTGAAATACAGTGCAGAGGATTACTTAGCTCCAATGTATGATTGGAGTTCGGGCGGTCCGCTGATTATGACAGTTTGTTTGGGGATCCTTA
The DNA here is from genome assembly GCF_037983385.1 of Oceanobacillus sp. FSL K6-0127. Classification (NCBI taxonomy): domain Bacteria; kingdom Bacillati; phylum Bacillota; class Bacilli; order Caryophanales; family Bacillaceae; genus Oceanobacillus; species Oceanobacillus sp. FSL K6-0127. The sequence goes on from NZ_CP150287.1 coordinate 2,626,520, forward strand.
TTTTTTCCTATTGGTTTGGGCAACGAATTATGGATATTAAGGTGTGATGAAGTATGATGGTCTATGGCATATTGACCTTAGTGATAATTTTTATATATTTTGGAATTTCCGTTAAAGTTGGGAAGCAATATGATGTAGTTGTTGAGGACTTTAAAAACGACTATCCGCTAATGTTTATGGCTCCTGTATCATTATTTATTATTGATAATTTAAAGATTATGGAGCGGCTATACAGTCAAATTGCAAAAATACAACAAAAAATGATTAGTTTATATGGCAACAGAACAGCGTTGCAGCATACGAGAATGTATGTGGCACAACTAATTTCAACGTCACTTGTATGTTTATTAGGAACATTTTTATTTACGTTATTATCTGAAGGTGATGTGACGATCTTTATCGTTGGGATTTTATTCACTGTTCTAATTCCATATGCAATGATTAGCAAGCTCTCGAGTCAAGAAAAGGAACGGAAGGAAAAAATTCTTACGGAGCTCCCAGAAGTAGTGAATAAAATTATTTTGTTAGTGAATGCCGGGGAAACAGTGCAGCAAGCATTAATCCGATGTGTTACGCAAACAAATGACCCGAATTCTCCACTAATTAAAGAATTAACTGAAACAGTTAATAAAATGGTGAGTAATGAACCTTTTCATCAAGTATTGAATGATTTAAGTAAAAAATGTGGTGTACAAGAAATCTCGATTTTTACTACAACAATTTTATTAAATTATCGTAAGGGTGGTAATGATTTAATTCTTGCATTACGTGAATTGTCTCATGAGTTATGGGAGAAGCGAAAGTCCATTTCCAAGACAAAAGGGGAAGAGGCGTCATCTAAGCTCGTATTCCCGCTTATACTCATTTTTGTAGCGGTTATGATTATTGTTGGTTTTCCTGCACTTACCATCTTGTAAGTACAGGTTACAAAATATAAAACAAAAGAATTTTAGGAGGAAGAAAAATGAATATGATTAAAGAATCGATTAAGAACTTTTGGAATGATGAGGAAGGCTTACAGACATTGGAAATTATGTTGATTATAGCTGTTATTGTCGTAATTGCATTACTATTTAGAGATCGAATTATGGTTTGGATTGAGGATTTATTGAATTTCGGTGATAAGAATATTGGTGAATTCCAGCAGGAGTAACCTTTTGAGGGGACTTAAATTATGCAATTCATGAAAAAATATTTAAAAAGAATTAAAAAGGATGAGCATGGGGCATTTACGATCGAAGCATCAGTAATATTCCCGATATTATTACTTTTAACCTTAAGTTTTATCTTTTTTGCACTGGTAATCTATCAGCAATCCGTTCTCCACTACAGTGCAAATACAGTAGCAGAACGACTGGCATTTGTTTGGGATAACAGTGATAAAGATATTGATACTGGGGAATTTGATAAATATACTACTTTCCCTGGTGGAGATGGTCTCTACTGGAGATTAACAAGTGATCAGTACCTATCTCAGTTTGGAATTGATATATTCTCCAGAGGAAATGCAACCGTACAAATTGGTTCTGGCGGTGGTGGCAGTTTACCACAGCAGAAGCTGGGAAGAGCTACAACGGATATCCTGCCACCCGGAGCCACTGGTGAAGTGCAATACAACAATGGGTTAGCAGGTAGTGAAATCGTTGTTAAATTAAGAAGTCCCTTGAATTTGCCTTCCTCATTAAGCAGCTTGTTTGGTATAAATGAAATTGAGGCAGAGGCCAGTCATGTAGTTACAGAACCTACTGAATTTATTCGAACAACAGACTTGGTTATGTATGCTGTAAAATCAATAGCAGATTACTCCGGGTATATAACAAAATTTATATCTGGAAATTAAAGGAGGGTAATTTTGAAGAAAAGATTTAAAACAGCATTTCGGCACTTTATAGTGAATGAAAATGGAGCTGTTTCTATTTATGTTATTATAGTTACCCTCTTACTATTCTTATTTAATGCAGTATTAATAGATTTTGTTCGAATAATGGTGGCTGAGAATCAGGTGGAGCAGGCTTCTAAAAGCGCAATTCGTTCTGCATTCTCTTCCTACAATAAGGACGTACAGAATAAAGGATTGTTTATCATAAATGAAAATGCTGAAGATCCAGGAGAGATATTTGAGAAGGTATTTGAAAATAATTTACAAGTAGAAGAAGGTAGCTATTTCAGATTTGTAGATACGAAAATGGAGAGTACTAGCTTCGCACCTGATTCTGGGCGTACTTTTTCTAATAAGGAAATTGTTAAACACCAGATATTAGAGGATATGAAATACACTGCACCGATAGAGTTTGGGAAAGTTATACTAGATGGTATCCTGCCTTATTCCTGTACCATGCTGGAAGCAGAAATATATGTTGATATTTCCAAAGATGTTAACGATTTAGTTAAAGATAGAGATGCAGAAATGGAAAAAGCAATTAACCATATGAAGAATGCCTATAATCAATTAGATTCAGTTGATAATAAGGTTAATGGTACAAATGCATCTACATATCCTAACCTAAATAATCTTGGTAATGCGATAGATCATTTTCCAACATACATTGAAGATGAAGATTCAGAGTTTGAAGATGACCTCAGGAATTTATTGAAAGATATTCGGGATAATGCAAATACAAATAAAACCGAATTAGAAGCTGCAATTGTTGATTTGAACAATGCAAAGGAAATTAATGAAGCTATTCAGAAAAAAATTGATGATACAAGGGAAGAAGTTGAAGGAAAATATGGAGACCTTTCCGATAGTCAATGTAGTGATAGCTCCATGTCAGATGTTCAAAATGAAATAAGTGAATTAACGGATATGATAAACGATTATGTTTTGGATAGCTCTTTTTTCACAACAGCCCGTTCTAATATTGAAGAGGCTTTGGATAGTGTTGATGATGGCGGTCAACCAGGAGCATCGACAAGGCTTTTGCCATATGTAAAATATCAAATTGAAACATTATCTGAGATACTTGAATTTGATTTAACAGCTTTTCGTCCACCATTCAATAATATTATCAGTAAGTTTAATACAGCACTGAATGATACAGATGAGGCCAGAAAATATATTGATAATAATTATGAGGAAACAGACACTGGAGTTGATGGTGGAGAAGATAACAGTGGTCTTTCGGATGCATTGAGAGAACTTGAAAAAATAAAAGACATCTTTCAAAAAGGAATTGCTTTTACGCAGGATTTCCCAGTCTATACTGAACTAGAATCATTAGTTCAAACATATGGCAATGCTTCGTTGAACAACCCGGGAAACCTTGACTTGGAGGATCCTGAAGATAGTGCATCAGATGCATTTGATATCGTATCAAATTTATTTAAGAGTCTTGGGGACCTATCCACTGAAATTAGAAACAAAGCATATATAAATGAGTATATTCTTACGAGATTTGAAGCAGATGACAGTTTAGGTATAATGGAACCTGGCAGTTATCCGGAAAATTTTCTATTTATAAATAGAGAAGTGGAATATATTTTATATGGTCATCATGCACCGGGAATAAATTATGCAAATGCATTATTGGAATTATCAGCAACAAGATTTGCGTTTAATTTTATTTCATCATTTTCACAACCGCAAGTGCAAGCAGTAGTACTTCCGTTACCAAAATTTTTGGCCGCAGTAGGTTGGTCTTTTACCGAGACAGTAAATGATATTACAAAGTTGACTAAAGGTGAGGAAGTTCCATTATTGAAAATTAGGGGAGTTAGATCATTCTCAACAGATTACAAATTTTATTTAAGGCTTTTCTTGTTTCTGCATCCAGATCCGGATGATGAACGTATCACTCGAATTCAGTCTGTCATTGATCAGAAATCATCTGATGATTTAGAAAATGCACCCATCTATGCCACAGCAAATGCAGAAGCTTCGATTGATTTGTGGTTTCTTCCAGGAATCATTGATATGCTTGGAAGTACAAATATATTAGAAGGTCAGGTAAGAAATGGCAGATACTATATCGATACGGAAACAAACTACTCTTACTAAGTATGACAGGAGGAATATGAAATGAAAAAACTGTTTATGGGTCTGTTTTCTATTGCATTATTATCAAGCTTGCTCGTTGCTTGTAATAATGATGAACAAGATGAAGAAGTGGAGGACACTCCAGTTACGGAAGAAGAGACATCAGAAACACCTGAGGATGAGGCTACCGAGAATGAAGATGAAGATACTTCTGAAGGTGAAGAAAATAATCAGGAAGATGATTCAAATGAATCAGCATCAGAAAACAACGGGGAGTATCCTGAGAATCAAGAAGGTTTAGGTATTGGCGATACTGGACATATCGGCAGCAACTTTGGCGAATTTGAGATTACGTTAAATTCAGTGGAAATAAAAGATGAAGTTGCTAATGATCCATCACGAGAAGGGAATTATGTACTTGTAGACGTGACTGTTAAAAACCTGACGAATGAACCGATTCCTGGTGCAGATGCATTAGGTAATACATTCCTATCTACAGACAGGGAATCAACTGGATTTGGATGGTTTAATATGGATGGTGTTGCAGAAGAGTGGCCAGAAATAGCACCCGGTGAGTCACATACTGGAGTTTTATTGTATGATCTTCCAGTTAATGACTTGTATGTGTTAAATACCGGAAGAAATTTTTCTGGTCTATCCAATGTAGTAGCATTTGAATTTACACAAGACGAAGCTAAATAACATGGAAATATAGACGAACATACTGGGGCTATTCTTATAATAGTAAGAATAGTTCTGGTTTATAAGTCTGTTTGGAGGATGCAGAATGCGATTAAAAAGTGAAAATGGAAGTATTACACTGGAAGCTGCGCTAGTTTTACCGTTCTTTATGTTATTTATAGTTTTTATGGCTTCTATCATCCGTATCTCTGTAGCAGAAATTGCACTGAACAAGTCTGTATCTGAAACAGCACAAATCATTTCAACACATGCCTATCCGGCAACGATTCTATCAGATCAAGTCGAGAATCTTGCAAGCGATAAACTGTCTGGTATTAGTACCAATATTATTAGTTTGGAGGACGTTGAAAAATTAGTTGGCACATCGTTAAAAGAGCTTTTGGATTTTGATCCTTCAAGTTCAAATTATATAGACCAACTTGGAGCGTCAGTTGTAACTCCAATCGTTCAGGAGAAATTTGCAGATAATATGAATTCCAATTCCGCCACGGGATCTAATATAAATGTTGAAGTTGAATTACCAGGATCGATCAATGGTGGTGCTGACTCGTACATTGGCATTACGGCAACTTACGACTTAGATTTAACTGTACCATTTGTTGATAGGACGATAACAATTAAAAAGCAGGCATATGAACGTCTTTGGGTTGGCGGATACTAATTTGAAGAAGAATAATACGTAGGTAAGGTGAACACATGTTGCAAATGAATGATTATTTCCTCTTTTTATTTATCATAATTGCATTTTTATGGGATATCCGAATCCAAAAAATACCAAATTGGTTAACAGCAGGTGGGATGTTGCTAGCATTTATCTTGCATCTTATTACAAATGGTATTGATGGATTCCTGTTTTCTGTTTTTGGTTTGATCGTTGCAACTGTGGTATGCCTGGTACTTTATGGTTTTAAAGCAATTGGTGCAGGTGATGTGAAGCTATTTGCAGCAATAGGTGGATTTGCAGGGATTCAAATCGTATTATATATCCTTATGTATTCCATTGTTTGTGGAGGGGTAATTGGTATACTTCTATTAATAATTACTAGAACGAAGCTGTATATCTTGTATAATAAAGGAATCCTTTTTTTAAATAGAAAATGGGATAAACAATTTGCCATTATTGATAAAGAATCGAAAATTATTTCTTTCCCTTTTATGTATGCAGTCCTTCCAGGGGTTATATTAACTTATACCTTTCTATTCATTTAAGTATTCTTAATTTCATTTTTTGTATGTAAAGGAAGTTTCTAGTTACGAGAAAGGGAGAGTCAGATGCTCGGGGTTCATGATTATATACTTTTTCTATTTTTAATAATTGCTTTCATTTCCGATATTAAAAATCAAAAACTACCGAACTGGCTAACTGTCGGCGGGATAGTTGTCGGGATAATTTATCATTTCATTACAGATGGTTTTGGCGGTCTTTTATTTTCTCTTCTTGGGTTATTAACTGCTGGCGGGATTTTCCTGATTTTGTACATCTTTAAAGCTATTGGAGCTGGGGATGTTAAGTTATTTGGAGCAATTGGTTCTTTGGTAGGCTTCGATATGGTGGTTAATATGATGGTTCTTTCAATCGTTTTTGCTGGAATACTTAGTGCACTAATTTTATTATTAACGAAAACATTTATGAAAAAAATGATTGATGCGTTTTTTTATTTAAGAGATTCATTATATATGAAAGACTATCGTAAATTAGAGGATTATAAAAAAAACAAGGCTACAAGATTTCCATTTATGTATGCAGTAGTTCCAGCAGTTGTTATCACTTACATATATCCAATTATTTGATGCATGAAAAAATGAACAAACGCATTTTTCCAACACCTCATTTTCATATTAAATCGAGATTTTAGGAAGCTGTATGAATATAAAGTCACAAAAGCAACTTGTTTTCCTTTTAAGAATGCTGATGCACAGCAATAATAGTTGTGTCTATTAAAGATTAAGAATGGTATTTAAGGCTAGCTGGAAAACAATCAACTATTTATTTAAATAGTACATAATCATGTAGGAGGAAAAAGAATGGGAACAATTTACAATCTGGAATATGATTATTCGACAGAGAATGGTCAATCAATCGTATTTTCCAAAAAAGACAACAAAAAATTAACGGCAGATGATTTAAATGCGGTTCAATTGAAGATGATTCAGTCTAATCGAATACCACATATGCTGCCAATGTCATTGGAGCATATTGACCTGGTTACAAAGCTCCATTATGATATAAATTCAAAACAGAAGCTAATTTCCTACTTTCGTGATAATAAAGCGTCAATGAATGATTATTATCAGTTATTTCTTTCTCTTATCAATACACTTGAGGAAGCCAGTTCCTATATGCTTGATCAGAAAAATTATATCTTACAGATGGAATTTCTATTTATCGGGCAAAATGCGAGCGATGTATATTTAACCTATTTACCAGTTATTGACCTTGATAAAAATACTAGTGTAATAGAAGATATGAAAAAACTATTAACGGACGTCGCTGGTGAAATTGAAGGTCTACAAGGAAATGAATTTAAAAGTATTTTGAACTACATTAAAAATGAATCCTTTAGTTTAAGTGGGTTAAAAACATTATTATTAGAGTTGATTTCACTTCGTTCTAATGTCAACCAAATGTATTCGAACCATGACTATCTGAATGGTAACCAGATGGAAGGAAGCTTTACGGAAAATCAAAACGCGGCAGAGCAGACGCGTTCTGAGCCAATTGTTGCTGGCAGTCAAAGTATGACGAAGAAAAAAGGGAAAAAGAAGCTACCGCCATTGACTTCTAGAACGAAAGTATATCTAATCATGGGCTCATTATTAGCCATAGCTCTCATTTGGAAGCTTTACGACATGTATAGAAATCCAGCCGTACTGCTAACAAGCAGTATCTTAACATTTGCTGTCATTGTAGCCGTATTTGTATTTTGGAAAATCTGGCGACCAGGTGTTGCTGCAGTTGAGACAGAAGTACCACAAGCAATAGATCAACCAATACATAATCAATCAAATCCGGAACCAAAAGTAAGACAAAAGCAGCAAAGATTTAATGTACAGATACCGAAACAACAGTATCAAACACAGTTTAGTCCTTCAAATGTTGCGCCAGTTGCAGCAGCGCAGGCAGATACAACGTTATTAGCACCAGATAATGAAGATACAGTGCTTTTAGAGGAAGAATCTAATTTATCCGTTGCTACGATGGAGAAGGAAGTTGACATTTCGGCTACACTCATCCGTACGTCAGCAGATGAAGCATCACAAACGATTGCAATCCATACAAATAACTTCTTAATCGGCAGAAACGAAGAGGCAGTTAACTACCCTGATACAGCTGTTGGCGTTTCAAGAATACATGCTGAAATTATTAAAATTGATAGTTCAAGCTTTGGTATTAAGGATTTAGGCTCGAAGAATGGCTCTAAATTAAATGGAGATCCAATGGTTCCATATAAGGTCTACGCATTAAAGGAAGATGATGAATTCGAACTTGGAAAAGCACATTATACATTCAAGTGGAGCAGTTCACAATGAGCAGAAATTGGCAAACAGGTGTAGCTACACACCAAGGTATGAAAAAAAGTAAAAATGAAGATTCCTATTTACATTTGATGGAGAAAGATACAAATGGAAATGAAATTGCGTTATTTGTAGTTGCAGATGGCATGGGTGGCTATCAAATTGGTGATATTGCAAGTCGTTTTGCGATTGCAGAGCTGGAGAAATGGTGGAATAAGAGAATATCAAAGTTAATTCGAAGAAAAGATACAATCGAGCGTGTTTTAAAAGAAACTGAACATACATTGCAGCAGATTAATAAAGGAATTAAAGCTCTATCACAGCAAACAGGGAAGAAGATGGGTACTACACTTTCGCTGATTGTCATGTATCAAGGATCGTACGCAGTTATTCATATAGGTGACAGTAGAATCTATCATATGAAAAACTGGAATTACGGTCTTCAGCAATATTTTCAACAAGAAGCTGTAAACGAGCAATATCTGTCGAGTCTATTAGAGGAACAGCACACAGAAATTCTTGAAACAGAGCCTGAGCTTCTAAAGCTGACGGAAGACCACTCGTGGGTGCAGGCACAAGTAACAAATGGAATATTGAGTGAAGAAGAGGCAAGAAGCCACCCAAAAAGACATGTACTCACGCAATGTCTTGGAATTGAAAGTACAATTAATGTGTATAGCCATAAAGGAACTTATCAAGCAAGTGACCTTTTTCTAGTTTGCAGTGATGGATTTTACTCATTGTTCTCCAATGAAGAAATTAAGAATATGCTGGTTAGTTTGGAAAAAGAGTACACCAATCTTCAAGCGATCTGTGATTACTTAATTAATTTCTCTAATTTTTCCGATGCAAATGATAATATTACGCTCATGCTTATTCGTAATTTATATGTAAATACGGATTATGCAGCAGAAAAGAAAGGGTTCTTTTCATTCTTAAAAGGAACCAAATTGTGATAGACGAGGTGTTTTGCGATGAATAAACATAATATCCATATTAAGAAAGGCGATATTTTAAATGGAAAATACCACGTTCTGTCACATATAGCTTCAGGCGGTATGTCAGAAGTTTATCTCGTTGAGGAAGTGAACGATACAAATCGGCGCTGGGCGGTAAAAATTACAAATATGGAAAGTAAGCTAGCATCCAAATTAATTGACGAGACAAAGCTGCTAAGTGAACTAGAACATTCTAACTTGCCACGTGTCATTGATTTTTTCTCAACAGAGAATTATTTCTTCCTAGTTCAGGAATACATTGATGCAGTGTCATTATCGGATTACTTTCAGCTATACAATAATCAATTGTCAGTAGATATGATCATAAAAATTGGAGTACAGCTGTGCGATGTACTTCACTATTTACATACACAGAAACCATTTCCTATTGTTTATCGAGATATTAAACCAGGAAACATTATGATCAATAAGGATAGAGAGATAAAGCTAATTGATTTCGGAATTGCAAGGAAGTTTCAGCATAATCGGATGAAGGACACCGTTCAAGTTGGCACAGTTGGTTTTGCAGCCCCGGAACAATTTGAAAAAAAACAAACCGATACGCGAACTGATTTATTTTCACTCGGAGCATTATTATATTACTTATTATCCCAAGGGAAATATGTCTATATCGTTCAAAAGCCAATCAAAAAATTACATAAAAGGCTTCCCAAAAGTCTTGATAGATGTGTTACACAATTAGTTGAACTCCAGCCAGAAGATCGCCTTCAAGATGCTCGAGAGGCAAAGATATTAATGCTAAAAGCAAAAGAAGAATGGGAAAATAAAAGGAGCCAAAAGTGGGATTGGTCGATTATTCGTCCCATTTCAATTGTATCGATATCGATTGTATTAATTGGTTACATTATCATTTCATTTATCTAAACTAAAATTAGAGGAGGTAACATGCATGGCAGAGCAAGAAAAGCTGCAATTTGGAACGATTGAGGAAAAAGATGATGTCGTCGTATATGAAATACCAATAGCGGAAACGAATCTAGTAGAAGCAGAGCAGCTTGAAGAGTTGAAACGAAAGGATGCTTTGTTTTTTGAATGTCAGCATTATGTAGTTGAACAGCAAATCATTCGGATATTTTATAAAAAAGAAAGCAATTATAAAAAATTAAAAGATTATAGGCATGTATCCAATGAATTAAAGAAAAAAGCTGCATTGAACATGTTGAAGATAGAGAGCTTGATTGGTACCCAGTATACAACATTGGTTCATCCGGAAAATATTTATGTAAATGCAGAAGGTGATATTAAATTTGCTCACCGAGGAATTCGTTCTGTCTTTCCAAAAGAGGAAATGAATACAGCTGAGCTTTTAGAAGAACTGAAGAGGGTTTTGTTATACGTTTACAGTTCCTATCAATTTAATGAAATTAGCGAAAAGCTGGCCGGCCTGAAATTTAATGAGCCGATTGCAGAAAGTATTCGTCGCGTTCAATCAATAAGTGATTTAAAACAAATCCTTCATAAGGAACAAAGATCACCTGCACCGCCACCAATTAAGCAGCAAGCTGAAAAAACGCAAAATCCGAATAAAAAAATGACGCTCTTATCAGGAGTGCTTCTCGGTCTTATTATTGGGATGCTTGTCATTTATGTGATTCAAGTTATTCCACTTAACAACGAAGTAAATTCCGCAGCAGCTGAAGGGGAAGCGAAGTCGGCGGAGAATATCGAAATGCTAACTGAGAAAAATAAAGAGATTCAGCAGTTACTAGATGATAACCGAACCGTTATGCATGCATATCGTTCTACGATTGTAGGAGATACCGAAGAAGCAATTACGCAATTTGAATCAGCAAATCAACTGGATGAAAGTGCAGAACGTACATTAATGGAACAATATATTGAATTAGATACTGTTGAAAGTCTTACAGCTGCAGCTGGCCTGGGGGAAGCTTATCATAAAGAGGTTATAAAATCACTTGTTGCAAAGAATTCAGATAAGGCAAAAGAAGCAATTTTAGCAATTGAATCCAGTCTGGCCGAGGTACAAATTGAACAAGCTTGGATCAATAAATCTTATGAGGAAGTTGTAACGCTTCATGATGCATTAGCAGATAACAAGCGTGCAAAATTATTAGCAGCAAGAAGTTATATTCAATTAGATGATACAGAGGAAGCAATTAAACTAGCAAAAGATCTTGATAATAAAAAGCTTCACATTACAGCACTGAAAAGGGAAAAAAAGCTGATTGAAGCAAATGATGATTTGGATAAAGATGAAAAAGAAGAGGCAATCGATAAAATTGATGATCAGATTGATGATCTTAATTAATGTGTAAATCTGAATTTTACTGCGTAAATTGGTACTGATACATCGAGAAAGCTGTATAATATTGCATTATACAGCTTTAATTAATTTAGAAGGAGGGATTCATGAATGGCTGATTTTTTTGCAACCATAATTGATTTTGTCAGAGGTATAATTGAGCCTATCTTTCGCTTTATTTTTGAGTCAATACTATGGGTAATTATATTCTTTAGAGATCTATTGCTTCAAACAGGGATTGTTGACAGTGTAATAACAGCTACTGTCATACCTATTGTAGTGCTGTTAGGTATTTTCCTAGTATTGGTAGGATGGATATGGGGACCAATACGAAGAACTTATGGATCTGATTAAATGAATAATATATAACATATGCTCTTTTTCGCAAAGAACCACTGTTTTTCACGCAGATAATGCTGGAGAGGTTGCTTTTTTGTATACCTATCATTATTGTAATTTTAGTAGGTATATTTATCGTTCTGATATACAAAAGAAGTGGTTATCTGAAGGGTTTTTATCGACATAAGAAACGTAAAAGCAAAAAGTGATTGATGTATATGAATCAGCATATTATATATGGTATGATACTATAATAGAGATAGATGATGTTCAATAAACTATCAGTATGTCATTGGGAGTTCGGTTGATTTTCCCGTAACAGATGTAATAAACTTATGTTATTCTTTATTTTGAACATGAACTTTAGGAAGGGGGAAATGAAATGAGTGAATCAGACAAACATTCACGTTTAAACAAATTTGAAAAACGCAGAAAAAACACAAAATTAATTTCCATTTTCCTTATCGCTGGTGCACTTCTCATCATCATATTGCTTGGTATGTGGTTATTTGGCGGTGGCGATGATGAAACTGAAGAGCAAACAGGAAATAATGAAAATGAATCCTCAGATTTTCTAATCACGGAAGAGGATGAGGAGGACGCTGAGGGTAATAATCCTGAACAGGAAGAAAGCGAAAATGATTTAGCTTCAGACGAGGAAGCTGAAAATGAAAATGAAGAAAATAATGCTGATGAGGAAATTGAAACAGAGTCCGCTGAACCTTCAGATGATAATGTTGCAGAAGCATATACTGGGGATTGGTCACCTGTTGGAACTGAACAAGAAGGTCCACATACAACAACATTTGATGAAGGCTCACAAGATCGAATCGAAATGCGAAGAGCAATTACACAAGCTACTGGTTTAACCGGAGATGATATGATTGAATGGTGGATTGAAAATGGTGGCGATCAAAAGGTAATTGCTACTGTATCTGACACAGCAGAAACGGAAGTATTTCGAGTATTTCTATCGTGGGTTGATAATGAAGGATGGCAGCCTACGAAGGTTGAAATTCTAATTGAAAATGATAAAAAATAGAAGTAGATTGATGGAGGATATAGTATGACAATCGGAATTATTGGTGCAATGGATGAAGAAGTTGCACTATTATTAGACCAGATGACAGAAAAACAAGAACAAACAGTAGCAAATTGCTTATTTGTTCAAGGGAAATTACAGGATAAATCTGTAGTTCTGTTAAAATCAGGGATTGGGAAAGTGAATGCGGCAATGGCTACTACCATCATGCATGAACGTTTTGCACCAACACATGTTATTAATACAGGATCTGCTGGCGGTTTTGCTAGCAATCTGGAAGTGGGAGATATCGTCATTTCTACTGAGGTTGTCCATCATGATGTTGATGTAACTGCCTTTAATTATAGCTATGGACAGGTGCCTGGACTACCTCCAATGTACAAGGCAGATAAAACGTTAGTTGAAAAAGCAGTAGCTGCAGTAAAAAATATGGATATAAATTGTGAACAGGGAATTATTGCAACTGGTGATTCGTTTATGGAAGATGCCGAGCGTGTTGCATTTGTTCATGAAAAATTTCCGACGATGCTTGCTTCAGAGATGGAAGCAGCAGCTGTTGCACAGGTTTGCCATCAGTATAACAAGCCATTTGTTATTATTCGTGCATTATCTGATATTGCCGGAAAAAAATCGTCCATCTCGTTTGATCAATTTCTTGAAACAGCGGCTAAAAATGCAGCCCAGCTCATTATCGCTGTAGTTAAGAGTTTATAAACGAGAATTAAATAAAAAGCAAAAGCCCAGAGACAATGATAAATTCATGTTTCTGGGCTTTTTTATCATTTGGAAGCCTTCCAAATTAATTATTGCGCTCTTTTCGATAGTACTCATGAAACACTTTCATGAGCGCTCTTTTTTCAATTCGTGAGACATAGCTTCGTGATATGTTTAGCTTTTTCGCGATTTCTCGCTGTGTCATTTCGTTATAGTCATTTAATCCATAGCGATAAACAATTACCTCTCGCTCTCGTTTATCGAGAACAGAAAAATACTTTTGCATTTTGGCGATCTCCATATTCAATTGGATGTATTCAATTACATTATCATTCTCTGCCTCAAGAATATCAATTAGACTGATTTCATTGCCTTCTTTGTCTTGACCAATTGGATCGTGCAAGGAAACGTCTTTTTTCACTTTTTTTAATGCGCGAAGGTGCATCAATATTTCGTTTTCAATACAACGAGCAGCATATGTTGCCAATTTTGTTCCCTTATCTGTTGAGAAGCTTTCGACCCCTTTTATAAGACCAATGGTTCCAATTGAAATTAAATCCTCCATATCCTCACCAGTATTCTCAAACTTTTTTACAATGTGAGCAACAAGTCTTAAATTATGTTCAATAAGTTTGTTTCTGGCTGTTTCACTTCCATTTTGCATTTCCTCGATGTATTTCGCTTCTTCATCAGAGGGTAATGGTTGCGGGAATGCATGGTTTTTTACATAAGAAACAAAAAAGAGGGCTTCCTTAATTAGAAGAGCAAGCACAGATAAAATCCCGGACAAACGCAATCACCTCCTAAGTGAACAGTCTGCTTCAAGATTGGGCTTTTGCCTATATAACATCTTTATGACTTAAAGAGAGGATTCGTGTCTGTCCACGAAAATTTGTTATGGAAACAGGCTTTTTAAGGTTTTAGTTGATTTGATAACGGACTTATTCATCAAATACTTTGTGAAAAGATAAAGGTTGGTTTGTAACTCGTACCTATATTACATACTAGCGATAAGATTAAAAAAACGTTCATCGCATCCAATAAATGGGTGCAGTAGGTGGTCAAGAGGATTGGATTATTGGAGTAGCACAGGAGCTAGCAAAGCAATAGATTTTGACGATATAACTTTGGAATGAGCACGTTACAATAAATAGTTTCATATAGGTCAAATGAACGTCATCTTACGCTAAATATCTAACTTTTGTATTAAATTCAAAAAACAGAGTTGACATGATTCGTTACCAGGTGTATGATGTGAACAATTCCTATTAATTGAATATGATTTTTCTTATCAAGAGTCAGGGGAGGAACTGGTCCTACGATCCTGCGGCAACCGTTACAATGATGTAACAAGGTGCTAATTCCAGCAAGCAAATGCTTGAAAGATGAGATGAGTGATTTAGAACCTCTTCCTCATCAGAAGAGGTTTTTTCATTTGATTAAAAACCAAGTAATATCATGGGAAAGATTATATTGCGATGAATAGGTAAATTTGAAAAGGGAGCGAAGAAAATGGGTGTAACAAAAACAGATAGCTTGTACAGAAAGGATTATTTTGGAAGGCTTCAGGAACTAAAGAAATATGCACCAGATGCGTTCGAGTCATTTTTTGCTTTTAATAATCGAGCATTGGCTGAAGGGGAATTATCCGTAAAGTTAAAGGAATTAATTGCAGTTGCTGTGGCACACATTACTGGATGTCCGTATTGTATTGATTTACATGTGAAAAATGTCAAAAAGCAGAAAGCAAGTAAGGAAGAGGTGGCAGAGGCGATTTTCGTTGCAACAGCATTAAAGGCGGGATCAGCTGCGGCACATGGAGTAAATGCACTAAATGCTTACGATGGAAATAGTGACGAGGAATTGTATAAAGCATCGTATTTCAACCGAATAAAGGAATTTTCTAAGTTGAACGATGAAACCTTTAAGGCATTTTTAAATTTTGATCACCATTCCATAAAAGCAGAAAACTTAAGTGAAAAAGAAAAAGAGTTAATTGCAGTTGCTTGTGCACATACAACAGGTTGTGCGTATTGTATTAATTTGCATACGAAAAATGCAAAAAATACAGGAGCAAACTTAGCAGAGATTTCTGAAGCAATTTTTGTTGCTGTAGCACTGAAAGCTGGATCGGCAATCGCACATAGTGTAAATGCCTTAAACGCTTTTGACGAGTAGTATTGTTTCTGATAATCGTGCGAGCAGTAAAGCCATATCTAAGCAAATTTATAGGAGGAGTGTTCCAGTTGGAAAAACAAATTCATCTGAACGGCTTTGTACAAAATTCACCATCGCCTCATTCCATGGGGTTATGGAAACATGAAAAAGATAAGGGGGCTTTTCATAATCGAATTCATTATTGGACAGAAACAGCGCAAGTGTTAGAGCGAGGAAAATTTGATGCCGTATTTATTGCCGATGTGCTAGGCACGTATTCTGTTTATGGTAGTAATCATGATGCTGCAATTAAGCATGCTGTGCAATTGCCGGCACATGATCCATTAATGCCAATTGCAGCTATGGCAGCGGTCACAAAGCACATCGGATTCGCTCCAACGATTTCAGCAACCTATGCCCAGCCATACGCACTTGCACGCCAGCTTTCAACACTGGACCATTTGACCGAAGGAAGAATTGCTTGGAATGTAGTCACATCGTATTTAGAGAGTGAGGCAATTAATCTGGGCCTGTCAGGTAGATTGCCTAAAAATTTACGCTATGACCGTGCTGATGAATTTCTTGAAGTCGTTTACAAGTTATGGGAACACAGCTGGGAAGACGAAGCGGTTGTTTATGACAAGGAGACGGATACCTTTGCAGATCCTAAAAAAGTACATACGATCGATCACACAGGTGAATTTTATCATGTACCTGGTCCACATTTGACGGAGTCATCACCACAACGGACTCCAGTACTTTTTCAAGCTGGTGCTTCTTCGAGAGGAAGAGATTTTGCAGCCAAACACGCTGAAGCAGTTTTCACAAAGGGACATTCACTGGAAGCAATGAAAAATTACGCTGCAGATATTCGAAAACGTGCAGTAGAGCAGGGAAGAAATGCAACGGATATTCGTATTTTTCCAATGGTTCTTCCCATTATTGGTTCTACAGAGGAAGAAGCATTTGCTAAATACGAGAAATTAAAAAGCCTTGTTAGTTATGAGGGGACAGCTGCATTGCTTTCTGGGCATACAGGTATCGATCTATCTAAATATAATCCGGATCAGTATTTAGATGATATGGAAACAGAAGCAGTACAGGGGAATTTAGACATGTATACAAAGGATCCCCAAAAAAGGTGGACACTTCGTGAGGCACTTCAAAATCATGGTCTAGGCAATGGCACGGCAAAATTTATTGGCACACCAGAACAAATAGCAAATAAATTACAGAAATGGGCTGTTGAGGCTAACGTAGATGGTTTTAATATTGCACAATCGTATTCATTAGAAACTTTTCGGGAATTTGTTGACCATGTTGTACCTGAATTACAAAGGCGAGGAATATATAGAACAGATTACGAAGGTAATACATTAAGAGAAAATCTTTTTGAAACCAAAAGTCCATATTTGCCCAACAATCATCCGGCAAGAAAATTGAAATTACATGTATAAGGTGTGATGGTATTTTTAAATTCTTATACTTACATTCAAAAACCAAGCACATAGTGTTTTTACTACGATTAATTAGCTGATAATTCAGAGAAAGGGGTCAGTGCATGCAAGCTACCACATTATATACATGGATAGGTTTTTCACTCTTTCTTGTGGTTATGCTTTTTCTTGGTTATATTGGCGCCAGAAAAACGAAAAATGTCCGTGATTTTGCAACTGGAGGAACAACGTTAGGACCAGTCATCTTAGGCCTATCTTTTGCTGCAACCTATTTGAGCGCTGCAACCTTTCTAGGATATCCAGGATGGTCTTATGACTGGGGTCTATCTAACTTATGGCTTTTCTTAGCAATGATAGGTGGCGGCCCAATAGGAATGCTAATGGTTGCAAAAAAGGTAAGAAAGTTGAATACCAAACAAAAATCACTATCATTACCAGACTGGCTTGGCGATTTTTATAATAGTGATATTTTGCGAGTGGGAACAGGGTTAATTTTACTTTTTAATATTTTTTACATAGCTGCGCAATTTGTAGCTGGTGCAAGGATATTTGAGTATCTGCTTGGTATGAATTATTCAACAGGTTTGATTCTTATTACGGCTATTGTGGTGTTATATGTGTTTGCAGGTGGCGCACTTGCGGATATCTATACAGATGCTGTACAGGTAATTATGATGGCTATTGCTGGATTAGCAGTATTTATTTCAGGGATTGTTATATTTTGGGATGGGGGAGTCACTGCAACTTTTGCAGGTATTGTTGATAATTTAGCTGCGCAGGATGGTAACCTTGTTAAGGTTTTTAATCCGGAATCACTACATTTTTATTCAATCGGACCGGTAATAGGTGCCATAACAATCCAGTGGGCTTTTGCCTCGGCACCCCATTTATTTAATAAGGTATTGGGTTTGAAAAGAGAAAGTGATTTAGGAAAAATGATTTTAGTTTATGTTATAACAGCTTC
This sequence comes from Oceanobacillus sp. FSL K6-0127, assembly GCF_037983385.1. Taxonomy (NCBI): domain Bacteria; kingdom Bacillati; phylum Bacillota; class Bacilli; order Caryophanales; family Bacillaceae; genus Oceanobacillus; species Oceanobacillus sp. FSL K6-0127. The sequence continues at coordinate 2,644,669 of NZ_CP150287.1, forward strand.
CCTATGTGTGTTAGTACTGTTTGGTGGATTGTATAGCAGAGTAGCTATTGGTAGTGGAACAGAAACAACTGACTTAGCCCTTATGGAGTATATCGCATGGGCATTCCCAGCAATTTTTGTTGCGATATTTGGTGTAGTTATACTTGCTGCAGCTATGTCAACGACTGATGGGTTATTTGTATCGATTTCAACCGTATTTGCTAATGATATTTTTCTTAAATTTCTAGTGAAACGCGGATATGTAAATGTGAGTGAAGAAAAGGCGCAACAAATCGCTCTTCTCATTAGCAGATGGAGTGTTCCACTAGTCGGATTAGCAGCATTTCTGCTTGTGCTTAACCCACCAAGGTATATGGGGGACGTCATGTGGATTGGGATTTCAGGTGTAGCAGCGGGGACCCTCGGTCCAATCTTGTATGCTGTTTATGCTAAAAGGAAAGTATCTCCACGCGCAGCAGAAGGATCGATGTTTATTGGATTATTATCATATCTTATCTTATATTTTGGCGGGATCATCCCCAGTACAATGTCTGCCGGTGCAGTAGCAACATTTATTGGAATCGCAGTCATATTGATTTTGTCAAAAATCTTTAAGGAACCCGACCAAGAATATGAAAGTATACAAGAAGCAAAGTGAATGGATTAGAGAATGGGGGAGAAGCGATTGTTTGTTAATGAAATGTTAACAGTTTGGCTATATGGTCTAATTGCTATATATGCTATTGTTGGTTTTTCTCTTTGGAAATGGTACTTTGGAAAAGATTAACCTTTTCTTTAAATAACAAATTGCCCTGGGATCTTTGATAGAGCCTAAGGCAATTTGTTGTATGTTTGCAGTTTGAATGTAAATTAGTCCTTACTGATTCTAGATCTACACACTTAGATTATACTTAATCGAACAATTTCGTATTGCGATTTCCTTGTCACTATGCGGGTGTTTCTTATCTTCTGTGATTTGATACTTCTCAAGCCCTTTACCAGCAATGATAATAATATCTCCAGGTTCACTCTTGTCGATAACAAGGCTTATGGCAGCCTTTCGATTCGGAATGCAGATATAATTATTGTGCTTCATTCCTTGTTCCATATCCGTTAAGATAGCATTAGAATCCTCATATCTTGAGTCATTAATTGTTAAAATTACAAAATCAGCTACAGATGCTTTCTCAGCCATAATGGGACGTTTCGATTCATCTCGATCTCCGCCGGTACCAACCACTAATAGAATACGATTCTGCTTAAATGGTTGGACAGAAGCGATTACTTTTTCTATCGCATCTGGGGTATGTGCGTAGTCAATGTAAATTGATATTGGTGCTTCAAGGTCGAGCTTTTGCATTCTGCCATTTATGTGGGCTATATTAGCGAGTGAGCGGACTAACGTTTTTACAGAAATCATTGTTTTACTATATACGGTTGCGATTGCAGCTACTACATTATATACATTAAATTCGCCAATTAATTTTGTAGTGACGGGAAAATTCCCTTCTGGAGATCCTAATGTAAAGCAGGTACGGTCCTCATAGTAGATAATATTGGTTGCTCGAAAGTCAGCTTCGTTATAAATGCCGTAAGAAATTACTTCAAATGGTGTCATGCCATTATATATCTCATACCACGGATCATCCCGATTTAGAATAACATTTTTTTCTTCTGTCAAATTATTTCCAAGCTGCGCAAAAAGGAGACCTTTTGTGTAGCCATACTGCTCCATCGTCTTGTGATAGTCAAGATGATCCTGTGAAAGGTTTGTAAAAGTTACTACATCAAAATTAACTCCACGTTGCCTTCCTTGTGCGAGACCATGAGAAGATATTTCCATAACTATGTGACCCATTCCGTGCTCGGCTACTCTATGAAGTATTTTTTGATTCGTTAGTACATCACATGTGGTGTTATCACTTTCTACGGATTCATTTAGAAGATCAATTCCATTTGTACCAAGCAATGCAGCTTGCTGATTATTCTTTTCAAGTAACTGCTTAATTAGTGTTGTGACTGTTGTTTTACCATTTGTTCCAGTCACACCGTACACAGTCATTTTGTTTGAAGGATAATGATAAAACTTATTTGCAAGAATTGCCAGTGCTTTTGCAGTATCTTTTACAATAACTAAAGCAAACTTTGTAAGGTCAATAGGAAGTTTTTCTTCTGCAATAATAATTGTTGCTCCATTATGAATGGCTTGTGAATAATAAGAATGACCATCTGATCGGAAGCCTCTAATACAAACAAATAATGATTCTTTTTTAACTTTTCTGGAATCCTGTTCAATGGAATGGACTTCTTCTGGTAGTGCACCATATATTGATTTTATTTTTAAGCTGCTTAGTAACTCGTAAGTATTCAACGTGGAAAACCTCTCTATTCAGTGTTAACAAAACGAATAAATTCATCTAACCATAGGTATTCCCGTTTCTATTATTTTTTAATCGAGAATTTACATATGAAGCAGGAGAGGAAATTAAAAAATGGATCATCAGCTTGTGATGATCCATTTTTTAAAATTTAATTCTTTATCAATACGAATAAGATTTATCTTTATTCTTTATCTTGTTCAAATTTCTTTCTTAAATCGTCCTGTATACTGTTTTTAGCGAGAGGTACCCCATTGTAATATGCAGAACGATTAACCATCAACGCTGATAAAGGTGCTGTGATAAACAGAAATAGAATGGCTAGCAAAACCTTTCCGTTGATTATACCTGTCGGAATGAAATAGATGAACGTAGCTAGCATCAATGTGACAACCCCAAGGGTTGAACTTTTACCAGCAGCGTGCATTCTACTATATACATCCGGAAGGCGAATGACACCAATTGCGCTTAAAATAGTGAAAAACGTACCGATTAAAATGAATATGCTCGTAATAATCTCAATCACGGTCAAAGACAGCACCTCTTTCCATGAATTTTGACATGGCCACCGTTCCAACAAAAGCCAGAATACTTAACACAAGGATAATGTCGGAGTATGCAATGGTTTCTTGAAGGATCATGATAATCCCGATAAAACCAACTAATGTTACTCCAATACAGTCCAATCCAAGTATTCGATCTTGAGTGGAGGGACCTTTAATTATTCTTATTAAGAACAGAACCAAAGAAATTGATAATACTAAAAGTGAAAAATAAAGAATAACTTGAAACATTATTTCGTCACCTCCATGATCGCTCGTTCAAATGAGTTACGAATTTGTTCGATCATATCTTCCTTATCCGGTACATCGATAGAGTGAATATAAATAGTCTTTCCGTCGCTTGAGAAATCCATTGATACAGTACCAGGTGTCAAGGAAATAAGTGCAGCAAGTAAGGTTATTTCAACATTCGTTTCTAATCTCGTTTCTACTGCTACAATTCCAGGCTGATTATTAAGTTTTGGGCTTAGAACAATTTTAATGACATCAAGATTAGCTTTAATGAGCTCGATAATGAAAAGCATGATCAACTTAATAATTGCCCACACTCGATTCATATAAAAATTAAAAACAAGAAAACGGCGCAGGATGAACAATATAATAATTCCTATTATGTATCCAAAAAGAAAACTAGTAGCCGTGTAACTATTCTGTAGAAACATCCATGTAACGGCAATTATTATATTGACTAAAATTTGGAAAGCCATAGCAACTACTCCTTCAGAACAGATTCAATATAAATTGATGGATCCATGATTTGTTCAGCTACTTGTAACGAATATTGGAAAATAGGCTCAGCAGCAATACCTAAAATGATTGTTAGTGCTACGAGAGGCGCAATTGGTAATAAAAGTTTACCGATAGGCAGCTTTGATTGTTCATTTGTATGTTTTTGTTTTCCCCAAAAAGCATAACTAAATATCTTCATCATAGAGAAAAGGGTTAGTAAACCGACTAGTAAAGCAACACCGGAAATAATATATTGTTCTTCCTGAAAACCAGCTAAAATAATCGGGAACTTACTGAAAAAACCACTGAAAGGCGGAATACCAGCAAGTGAAATAGCACTAATAAAAAACAACCAAGATAATACAGGGTGCGTTTTAAGCAGCCCACCCATTTTCTTCAAATCCGTTGTACCAGTAACTCGCTCAGCAGCTCCTGCAAATAAGAAGAGAGCGGTTTTCACAATCATATGATGTACAATATAATAAATTGCACCGGCAACTGCTAGAGGGGTGAAGATTCCAAGTCCCATTACCATATAGCCAACCTGGCTAATGATATGATAAGAAAGTATTCGTTTGAAATCGAATTGAGAAACTGCACCTAACACTCCAAACAACATTGTAAATCCAGCAATTGTAACTATAACAGCTTTATGTGTATAGCTCGGTTCGTGGTAGAAAACCAATGTGAATACACGAATAATAGCATAAATACCAACCTTTGTTAGCAAGCCTCCAAACAGGGCAGCGATAGCAGCAGGTGGACCGAAGTATGATTTTGGAAGCCAGAAATAAAGTGGGAATAAGGCTCCTTTAGATGCGAATACAATAAAGAACATAATCGCAATGACATTTACCACTCCAGTTTGTTCAAGTTCAGCAATTCGTTCCGAAATATGAGCCATGTTTAGTGTGCCTGTCACAGAATATAGCCATGCAACTGCAACGACAAATAGCGCTGAGGCAAAAACATTTATAATGACATATTTAAATGACTCACGAAGCTGATATTTTGTCCCACCGTTAACAATAAGAGCGTAAGAGGACAACAGCATTACTTCAAAAAATACAAACAAGTTAAATATATCACCTGTTAAAAAAGCACCATTTACCCCAACCAGCAAGAAAAAGTAGAAAGGATAAAAGTAAAACTTCTCACGCTGTGGTGTAATGGTTTTAAATGCAAAGAATAAACAAGCTGCACTTAATAGACTGGTAAGTAAGATCATTAATGTTGCAAACATATCAGCAACCAGTACAATACCAAATGGTGCAGACCAATTTCCTGCTTCTAAAACAATAATCCCATTCTGATAGACAACAATTGCTAAATAGATTGACAGCAACAGCATCCCAACAGCAGTGAACCCACTCACCACTCGCTGAAGGCGATGGTGTTTTGGGAATATAATTAATACAGCTCCGATAATAAATGGAATAATTATCGGAAGGATAATTAAATTATTCATCAGCAGATCCCCTTAATTCTTCTAAATCATCTGTCTTATGTTCTTTATACGTCCGATAAGCCATTACTAAAAGAAACGAAGTAACTCCAAAAGCAATAACAATCGCTGTTAAGACGAGAGCTTGTGGCAATGGGTCTGTATAGGCATCGGCATCTAAATTTAATAGTGGTGGTGCACCACGCTGAAGTTCTGACATCGTGATCAGTAGTAAGTGCACACCATGAGATAACAGTAAAGTTCCTAAAATAACGCGTATGATACTTCTCGACAAGAATAAATAGACACTTACGGTAAAGATGATACCTATTACAATTGACATTAGTACTTCCATTATTTATCATCCTCCGCAATTGCTAAAATAATTGTTAAGGCAGCTCCGACTACAACGAGATACACTCCTAAATCAAATGGGAGTGCAGTCGTTAATTCTACCTCGCCAAAGATCGGAAATTGGAAATAATCAAAGAAATGTTTTAAGAACGGAAATCCAAATAACATGGATGCGACTCCCGTAAAAACAGCGAACAGCAATCCAACGCCGATCATGGTCGTGAAATTGAAAGGCATTGCCTTCTTAATTGTTTTCATATCAAAAGCTAAATATAAAACTAAAATAGCGCTTGCTGTCATTAATCCACCGATAAAACCACCACCTGGATTATTATGACCAGCCAAGAATAAGTAGAATGAAAAAGCAAAGATGATTAATGTTATGAGCCGCATAGAGACTTGTAACATCATATCATTTGGTCTCATTTGTTTCACACATCTTCACTCCCTTTTAGTCGCAATTTGATCATTGATACCACTCCAATAGCTGCAATTCCTAATACAAGGATTTCAAGCATCGTATCAAGTCCACGGAAGTCGACGAGAATAACGTTGACAATATTGTATCCACCAGCTAAAACCTTGGAATTCTCAATAAAATATGCTGCAATGGAAGTGAAATCTGTTTCACTGCCTAGAGCGAATGCACTCAGTGAAACGAGAGTTATCATAACACCTACAGCAATTGAAACAATTAAATTAATGAGTTTAAACGACGGTTTAATCTTCTCTTTACGAAGTTCAGGTAAGTGGTAGAAAACAAGCATAAACAAGATAACAGAAACTGTTTCTACTAATAACTGTGTTAATGCTAAATCAGGAGCACGGAATATCGTAAACATTAGTGCAACTAAGAAACCAGCAACACCCGCCACAATAATAGCTGTAATTCGATTATTAATAAATGGTACAGCAACAACAGAAATTACTAATAGAATCGCAACGATCCACATATAAGGATCAATTGGTGACAAGTTATCCGTATTGATTGCAAATGCATCGTAACGGAACATCGTATAACCGATGAGCAGGACGATGAACGTACACATATAAAGAAAATAATCCCGTAACATTCCTGTCATTTGTGCTCTGGTAAGTACTTGTGAACCTTTAATCAATCCATTATAGCCACTGTCATATACATGGTTAAATATATCCTGTTCACTTCTATAGAAAGCAGATTTTGACCATTTCTTCATTGTTAGGAAGAATATTGTACCGATAGCAATGACACCAATGGTCATCCACAACTCTAATTTAAACCCGTGCCAGTGGTAAATGTTCACATAAAATTGCTCTCCTGGCTCTAGAATACCTGGAAGAATGGCAGCCATAGCCGGTTCAATCAATGTGTAAGCAAGAATATTTGGGAATAAACCAAAAATAACTACAAGTGAACCGAGAATAATTGGACTGATCAGCATCCCAATTGGAGCCTCATGCACGTGTTTGACTGCAAGCTTTTCAGGCTGGAATTTTCCGGTGAACGTTTTAAAGAAAAGAATAGCACAATATAAAAATGTAAAGATGCTAGCAATCCACGCCAAAACAGGTAAAACTATTCCCCATGTTTCCACACTGAAAATGCCGTATTCAGTTACGTTTACCATTGCAGTAAAGAAAAGCTCTTTACTGAGAAAGCCATTAAACGGCGGTAGTCCGGCCATTGCTGCTAACCCGATTAAAGAAACAGTAGCAGTAATCGGCATGAGTGTCATTAAACCACCAAGCTTACGAATATCACGTGTACCTGTTTCGTGATCAATGATGCCTGCTGTCATAAATAAACTGCCTTTAAATGTCGCATGGTTTATTAAATGGAAAACAGCAGCTAAGATTGCAGTTGTATAGAGTGCATTATCTCCATCATTAAAATAATAGGCAACAGAGCCGACTCCAAGCAGACTCATAATCATCCCTAGTTGACTTACCGTAGAGAAAGCCAAAATAGATTTTAAATCCTTTTGTCTTACCGCTGAAATTGAACCCCATATGAGTGTTGTTAATCCGACAAGTGAAATAATCCAGAACCATTCGGCAGCACCGCCAAAAATAGGTGTCATTCTGGCAACTAAATATATCCCAGCTTTAACCATCGTTGCCGAATGCAGATAAGCACTAACAGGGGTAGGGGCTTCCATTGCATCAGGTAGCCAAATATGAAATGGAAATTGTGCTGACTTGGTAAATGCGCCGAGTAGTATTAAAATCATTGCAGGTAAGAATAGTGAGCTAGTTGCAACAAGGTCAACATTTGCAATAATTTCCCGAACACTAAACGTTCCTGTCATGACATAAAGCAGTGAGAATCCACCTAGCATGGAAAGCCCGCCAAAAACGGTAATATACATAGATTTCTGTGCTCCATATGTAGATTTCTCACGATGGAACCAATAGCTAATAAGGAGAGCCGATGAAATACTTGTAATTTCCCAAAATACATAAAGGACGATCAAGTTATCTGATAAAACGACTCCTAGCATTGCGCCCATGAATAACAATAGGTAAACATAGAAGTTATTGAGTTTTTCTTTATGTTTAGATAAGTAATAGATAGAATATAAAACTACAAGTGTACCTATTCCTGATATTAGTAATGCAAATAATAAGCTAAGCCCGTCTATGTATAAATCAAAGCTGATTCCAAGTGAAGGAACCCAAGGCACAGAGCGTAGAACAACGTCCCCATTCGCTGTTACAGGTAAAAAGGATAGAAAGTAAATAAATAAAACGAGCGGTAATATTAATACAAACCAGCCCGTATGTATCCTGCGTACATATTTGTACATGAACGGGATGAGAATGGCTAATAAAAATGGGGAAATCGTAGCCCAATGTAAAGCTGTCAAATAAAATTCCTCCTTTATTTAGAAATTGAACAACCGTTCTAAGTAGAATGAAATAAGGTCCAGATTTTTATATTTACTTAACAAATGTCGGATGAATTTTGACCCTTTTTACAGTATAACCTAATTTTAAGTGAGTTGCATGTCTTACAATGCGTCAATTTTCAGCATCTTACAGTTCCTTTTAAATAGGAAGAGATTTTAACAGAGGGTTAATAGTTTGGAAAATAAAAAATGGCCAGAACCCTTACATGAATAGGGTTGTGGCCTTTTATTTCTTATATTATGCTTTGTTAACCTGAACGTTTAATTTTTTGTGTTAGACATCTTTTGTGAATTTCTTCTTCAAATAGCGATAAAAAGTCAGGGCTTAAATTTAATTCACATGCTGTATAATAGGATTCTAATAGTAAATCATCTGATAAATTTTCCATAATACAGCCCTCCTAAAATTTAGAATTTGCTTGCTGAATCTATTAATAATTTAACATGATTATACAGTAAGAACAAGGCGCAAGTTATCTACATCGACCTGTAGATAACTTGTGTATAAGGATTTGTGAATGCTTGATGTTGCTAATATGAGAACAACAAATATTGTTGATAAAGTTATCCACAATTAGAAAATTGTATGAATTTGTCGAACGATTCTTTCGGATTTTAGCGATAAACAACGAATGCAAAGCAGGAAAACTTCATATAAATAATAGTTACACTTAAATGCGCAAACTAAACTGCTTGCGCTTTGAATGTCTGTTCAAAAGGGGGAGATTTTTTGAACAACTGCTTTAAATCTCTAGTAAGTTATTATACGATTAGGGTATAATGTGGTATTGGATAAAAAATGAACTGATTTGCAGTTATATTGAGGTGTAATGGATGTTATCGAATTTTTTGCCTAACGAACATGTAAAAAGCGTGTTCGACATACAACCAGAAATTCTGAAGCGAAAAGGTATCAAAGGGATTATTACGGACTTAGATAATACACTTGTAGCTTGGGATGTAAAAAATGCTACTCCTGAAATTATTCAGTGGTTTAAACTGATGAAAGATCATGATATTAAAGTGACTATTATTTCAAATAATAATCAAGAACGGGTACAGGTTTTCTCGGAGCCACTTGAGACACCCTTTGTGTATAGTGCAAGAAAACCATTAGGTCGTGCATTTAAAACAGTAGCAAAAGAGATGGGTCTGAAAAGAGAGGAAATTGTAGTAGTCGGGGATCAAATCCTGACAGATGTGCTTGGAGGAAATTTCGCTGGATTCTATACGATTCTTGTTGTTCCTATCGTTCAAACAGATGGAAAAATTACAAGGATTAACCGAAAAATCGAGCGGAGAATTCTAAATTACATGCGCAGAAAAGGAAAGATTAGCTGGGAGGAATAGATTTGGAAATTATTTATTGTCAAGGATGCGGAGCTGAAATTCAGACAACTGATCCAGAAAAGATTGGTTATACACCAGCATCCTCATTAAATAAAGAAATGGTATTATGTAAGAGATGCTTTCGTTTAAAGCATTACAATGAAATACAGGATGTTGCAATCACGGATGATGATTTTCTAAAAATGGTCAGCACGATTAGAGATGCAAATGGTCTTGTTGTTCATATGATCGATATTTTCGATGTTAATGGAAGCTTAATTAAAAGCCTCCCAAGAATAACAGGCGATAATCCAATTATATTGGTAGGGAATAAAGTGGATCTGTTGCCCAAATCAACGAACCAGAACAAGCTTACTCAGTGGCTGCGTTCAGAAGCGAAAGAAATAGGAATAAAAGTGAAAGATGTTTTCTTAATCTCTTCTGCAAAAGGATCAGGAATTGAAGAGCTCTCGCAGCAAATCGATGCCTATCGTGAAAATAAGAATGTTTATATTGTTGGAACTACCAATGTTGGGAAGTCTACTTTTATTAATCGTTTAATTAAACAATCAAGCGGATATACTGACGTCATTACAACTTCCTATTTCCCGGGAACCACATTAGGTTTTATCGAAATACCGCTGGATGATAGCAGCGCATTGATTGATACACCAGGGATTGTCAACAAACAGCAATTAACTCACTATTTATCGGATGAAGATTTGAAAATCGTTACGCCAAAAAAAGAAATAAAAGCCAGAATATATCAGCTTAATCATGGACAAACACTCTATTTTGGAGGGTTGGCTCGAATTGATTTTATTAAAGGAGATCGGCAGTCTTTTGTTTGCTATTTCTCAAACGAGCTTCCGATTCACCGGACCAAACTAGAAAATGCAGATGAATTGTATAAAAACCATGTAGGAGAATTATTATCACCGCCGAATCAGACCACGTTAGAGCAGTTACCAAAACTTACCGAGAGTACGTTTAAATTGAACGGGGAGAAAACGGATATTGTTTTTCCAGGGCTTGGCTGGGTAAGTATTTCAGGTAGTGACACGACAGTAGCTGCGCATAGTCCGAAAGGCGTTTCCGTTACAATTCGCAAGTCATTGTTGTAATCAAGGGGAGGGAGAATGATGGATTATCGCTTAAAGCTGATTGGTTATCCGATACAGCATTCCTTGTCTCCATGGATACATAATAAATTCCTGGAGCGGACACATCTAAAAGGAACTTATACGTTGCATGAGATTAGTCCTGATGCATCATTTGACGAAAATGTACTAACCTTAAAAAAAGAAAAAGTAGATGGTTTTAATGTTACAGTGCCATATAAAGAAGAGATCATTCCATATTTGAATATGCTTGATGATACAGCGAAGCAAATGGGGGCTGTAAATACGGTTGTATATCGAGAGGGAAAATGGATTGGCTATAATACAGATGGAATCGGATATCTGCGATCATTAGAAAGCAAATATCCTACCTTTTTTCAGAACAAATCAAAACGTATTTTGTTGATTGGTGCTGGTGGAGCAGCAAGAGGAATATACTATGCACTGGATAGAGCTGGGTTTGATTGTATTGATATCGCAAACCGAACGAAGGCAAGTGCAGAAGAAATAGCAAAGCTCGCCACCCTATCAAGTAATACGAAAGTTGTATCTTTAAAAGAGGCTGAAGAGGGAATAGGAAATTATGATTTAATTATCCAAACAACGTCCGTAGGAATGAAACCGAATGTTGATACTTCCATTCTTTCATTTAGCCAGGTGAAAGAAAATGCAATTGCCAGTGATATTGTTTATCAGCCGCTACAAACAAAATTTCTCAAAGAAGCAGAAAAGAATGGCGCTGCTATACACTATGGGCATACAATGCTATTGTACCAAGCACAATATGCTTTCGAAATTTGGACAAACCAAAAGGTACCTATGGATGATTTGGATTTACAACTACAAACTATTTTGGAAGGAAGATAATTTTTATGTTAACAGGTAAACAAAAACGTTTTTTACGAGCTGAAGCGCACCATCTGAAGCCAATATTTCAGGTTGGAAAAATTGGTGTTAATGATAATATGATTGAACAAATAGGAGAAGCATTAGAAAAAAGAGAATTGCTTAAAGTAAGTGTGCTACAAAATTGTATGGAAGATAAGGACGCTGTTGCTGAGCAGATTGCTGATGGGACGGAGGCTCATATTGTTCAAATCATCGGAAATCAAATTGTGCTTTATAAAGAGTCAAAGGAAAATAAACAACTAAGATTACCATAAGATCCAAGTGTTCGGTTTACTAACATTTGTCAAGAATGAACGGTAGAGGAGTTTGACATGGAACGGATTGGAATATTGGGTGGAACATTCGACCCCCCGCATTTAGGTCATTTATTGATTGCTGAGGAAGTAAGGTTAGCGATGGACCTTCAGGAAGTCTGGTTTATCCCTACTTATACACCTCCGCATAAAACAGCATCCAAGACAAGTGCACAGGATCGTATTCAAATGCTGCACTTAGCGACGAAGAGTAATCCTCACTTTAAAGTGAATACAATTGAAATAGAACGTACAGGTAAATCATATACTGTAGATACAATGAAAGAATTGCAAAAGTTGCACCCTGAAAAAGAGTTTTACTTTATTATTGGCGCAGATATGGTTGAATACTTACCGAATTGGCATAAAGTAGATGAATTATTTTCACTTGTACGCTTTGTGGGGGTGAAGCGATCGGGATATCAGCTTGTTACAGAATATCCGATTACGGAAATCGATATTCCAATGATTGATATCTCATCATCGATGTTGAGAAATTGGTTGCGTAGGAAGCGGTCGGTTCATTACATTGTACCAGAACCTGTCATTTCCTACATTAAGGAGAAAGATTTGTATGAATATAACAGAAGCAACTGAAAAAGTAAAACCCCATTTAACAGTGAAAAGGTTTGAGCATACGCAGCGTGTTGCAGAGACTGCTGTTAAGCTTGCTCATCTCTATGAAGCGTCACCAAAGAAGGCAGAGCTTGCTGCTATTCTTCATGATTATGCAAAATACCGTTCACTTGACGAGATGGAGCGCTGGATAAGGAAATCCACTCTTCCAAAAGATCTTCTCGATTATCATCATGAACTATGGCATGGACCAGTTGGGGCTATTTTGATAGAGAGGGAATTCGGTATTGTGGATAAGGAAATTCAAAGTGCTGTTCAGTACCATACGACGGGTAAGGCTGGGATGAGCAAACTTGACAAGATTATTTTTCTTGCGGATTATATCGAGCCGGGCAGATCTTTTCCGGGAATAGACAAAGTTAGAGGTATTGCTGAGCAGAATCTAACACAGGCGTGTTGGATGGCATCCAAAAATACAATAACCTATTTAATGTCTAAAAACGTAACCGTTTATCCAGATAGTTTTCATGCGTATAATGATTTAACAAGACAAATTACTGGAGGTAGTTCCTTATATGAAAAATAAAGAAATTATCGATTTAATTGCTGAAGCTTGCGATGATAAACGAGCTGAAGATATTATTGCTTTAGATATGAATCAAGTATCATTAGTGGCGGATTATTTCTTAATCTGTCATGGTAACAATGAAAGACAGGTGCAGGCAATAGCACGTGGAATCAAAGATGTGATGGATGAAAATGGAATTCAAGTTAAGCGAATAGAAGGATTTGAATCCGCACGCTGGATTCTTGTCGATGTTGGAGACATTGTTTGTCATATTTTTCACAAGGATGAACGGAATTATTATAATTTAGAACGTCTATGGGGAGATGCTTCTCGCGTAGCCTTACAACTTGGTCAGGAAGGCTAATCATGGCATATCAGCAAATGGCTTCCTTGTATGATCAATTGATGGTAAACGCTCCTTATGATGCGTGGGTTTCTTTCACAGAAGAAATGATAAAGCAAACTGGAAAAGAAGCTGAAAGGATAGCTGACCTTGGATGTGGTACTGGAGAAATTGCAACAAGATTAGCAGAACGTGGCTATCATATAACTGGTGTAGATTATTCGACAGAAATGCTTACGCATGCAGCACATAAAGCAGAGGAAAAAAATCTTTCTATACAATGGATACATCAGGATTTAACGAAACTTACTGGTTTATTCGAGTATGATGTAGCTATCAGTTATTGTGATGTTATGAATTATATAACAGAACCAATGGATTTGCAGAAATCCTTCCATAATATAGCGAATTGCTTAAAGGAAGGTGGGCTTTTCATTTTTGATGTTCACTCCTTGTCTCATGTAGAGAAAAATTATATGAATCAAACATTTGCTGAGGTAACTGATGAGGCTTCTTATATTTGGTTTTGTTCAGCTGGAGATGATCCTGGTGAGATGTTTCATGATTTGACATTCTTTGCTTTAGAAGAAGAAACATATAAACGTTTTGATGAATTTCATCATCAAAAAACGTATCCGGTAACATTTTACAAAAAAATATTAAAAGAGTCAGGCTTTGAAAACATTAAATTGTTTGCTGATTTTTCAACAAAAGTGAATAATGTAGATGAAAATTCAGAGCGAATTTTCTTTTTAGCTGAAAAAAGGTCAGGATAATTGAGATTCCTGATCTTTTTTTATTAGCAGGATTTTATAAAATGATGAAGAATATATCTATAACTACAGGAATTATCTTCTGTAGAAACGCCTCCTACTAACTATTATAGAATGGATGTGAAAAGGGTTGTTAAACCTTCTTAAAAAATCCTCGTTTTTCATTGCCTTAACGATTTTAGTTGTTTTATTCCTCATTTTCACTCGTGATGCGACCGAAGAACAAGAAACGATTCTAGATTTACAAGCTGTTTCATCCACAGAAGATCCATTTGATAAACAAGCAGAAGCAATTCAAGACTCAAATACAGCTGCAGTTGTTGATATCAAAGGTGCAATTGCAAAACCAGGGGTTTATGAAGTATCACCAGATGCAAGGGTGAATGATGTTATTTTAACAGCAGGAGGGTTTACTTCTGATGCTGACCAAAGTCAAATTAACCTCGCGCAAAAAGTGCAGGATGAAATGATTATTATTGTGCCTAAAATTGGGGATGAGATTGAGAGTGGAGCAGGTTCTGTTGAAAGTAATGGAAAGATTAAAGTAAATATGGCCACGCAGGAGGAAATCGAACAGCTTCCAGGAATTGGTCCAGCCAAGGCACAAGCAATTATTCAACACCGAGAGGAGCATGGTTTATTCAATTCGATTGAAGATTTGCTAAACGTTTCAGGAATTGGTCAAAAAACATTGGAGAACATGCAGGACACCATACAAATTCCGTAAAATGAAACTTTAAATAAAGTTGTTTTTTCTTTCCAGCTGATTGCCAGCACTACAAGGGAAACCAGCAGGCTTTGTTCAGAATCCGAAATTCATGGGAGTTTCCCCTCACCTTTTTGTCTTTTGGTTTACTTATTCTACAGATATGGGGTTTATAGCCGGTTAATCTATGATTTTGATAATTGACGAAAATTCACTTTGGAATGTACACTAGGGGGAGAATACGCAAAGGGGAATACATATGGAAAGAATTTCATGGGATCAATATTTTATGGCACAAAGTCACTTGCTTGCGCTTCGTAGTACTTGTACAAGACTAATGGTGGGAGCAACAATTGTCCGCGACAAGCGGATAATAGCAGGTGGCTATAATGGAAGTGTATCTGGCGGTGTTCATTGTATTGATGATGGTTGTTATGTTATTGATGGTCATTGTGTACGAACTGTTCATGCAGAGGCAAATGCACTCTTACAATGTGCAAAATTTGGTGTTGCAACAGATAATGCAGACATTTATGTAACGCATTTTCCATGTCTACAATGTACAAAGCAGTTAATTCAAAGTGGTATCCGAACGGTTTATTATGCGGAGGACTATCACAATCATGAATATGCCATTCAATTATTTAAAGAGGCAGGCGTTCAAACGAAAAAAGTAGAACTTGATTATCTTGCTGTAGATACAAACTATCAGGAAAAAGCAGAGCTGATGAAAAATGTGCTGGATAAACTAGATACAGTAGCAGGAAATGATAAGGAAGCACATGTACTTCGAGAACAAGCTGAAAAACTGTTTTTAAAATAGCTTAATCAAATGCAGAAAAAAAGCTTAACTCACCTATTCAGGTTAGATAGGTGAGAAGCTCTCTGCCTAAAGAACAATTTCATAAACGGAAATAGGTGAATTTTCAATTGAAAGGATATTGGCATTTTGCTGCGCTCGCAGTAGGTGCAGCGATTGTTAGAATTTATTTCGCTAATGATTGGATAATTATTGTTTTCTTACTTTGGATATCGTACTTATACTTTCATGGAAGATTAAAGAAAGTTCCGATTTTCATTTCATTAATCATGTTCTTCTTTTTTTCACTTTATATCCCTCCACCGACTAGTCAATCCTCCACAGCATTATCAAGTGAGACCGCGCATTATATTGGTGAAATTGTATCCCCTGTCCAGTTAACACAAGACAAGCTGGAATTTGTCCTAGAAGAGCAACATTCAAAACAAAACATCCTCATTCTTTATTTTCCTGATAATAATAAACAAACGGCCGAGATTGAACCCGTCCTAGATAGCTTCAAGTATGGCGCAAGTTGTGTGGTAAGTGGCAGTGTGGAACTTCCGAATAAAAGCAGAAACCCCGCCCAGTTTGACTATCGAGAATATTTATTGAAAAGCGGCATAACCTACCAGCTTATACTAGAAGATTTAACACACGTAGAATGTGGCGGCTCTAAGTTTCTTGAACGTTTTTATATGCTGCGCGAACAGCTGCTAACTCATGTAGAAAGTCGGTTTAGTGCATATACTGCTTCATGGTTAACTGCTATTGTGTTTGGTGATGATTCAAAGATGGATTCGGAAACAGAGGATATTTTTCAACGTTGGAGTCTATCGCATATTATCGCTATTTCTGGCTCCAATATCGGTTTAATTGTTGCGTTGTTTTATTTTTTACTTGTAAAGCTAAATCTGCTTACACAAGAAAAAGCGCAATGGCTTATGGTTTTCTTTTTACCTGTTTATGCTCTGTTAGCAGGTGGTGATCCTTCTGTATGGAGGGCATCGATCATGGTGGTGCTGTTCATTCTGCTAAATAAATTTAACTTTCGTTTTAGTTATACAGATATATTGAGCATTGTGTTTATTTTACTCATATTTCTTGATAATACTATTATGTATCATGTAGGATTTCAATTATCTTTCCTCGTAACGTTTGCCATTCTTTTATCGAAGAATTGGGTTGGTGGAACGAAATCTCCCTTCTGGCAATTACTACAAATTAGCTTCGTCTCCCAAATGGTTATTATTCCAATTCAATTTAATTACTTTTCTATTTTCCAACCTTTATCCATTATACTTAATTTAATTGTGATTCCTTATTTTACCGTTTTTGTTATTCCGTTGATGTATATACTTGTTCCGTTAAGCTTTTTGCCGAATGTATTTATCAATTTATTGGATTCATTATTTTTTCTTATTCATCAAATGATTATTGCTTTTATTGATTTAATCGATTCTGTTCTTTACTATCCATTTTTAACCTCAGGATTTCCGTTTATCGCGATAATTATTTATTTTGGGTTGTTCCTTTTGTTTATGCATGATTTGGAACGAGGGATGTTGATTAAAGCCTTTCGTTCAGGCTTGTTAATGACGTTGTTGATAATGGGTATCGTTGCTAGACCGTATTTTTCCTCGGAGGGAACCGTAACAATGTTCGATATAGGCCAAGGAGACGCGTTTTTAATTGAACTGCCATATCGGAAAGGCGTCATCATGATTGATGCTGGTTCTCGATTTTCTTTTGAAGATATGAATCCTACAGATAGTGTTTATCAGCAGATATTACGACCCTACTTTTATTCTCGCGGTATTAGAGAGCTCGATTCACTTATACTTACACACGAGGATACGGACCATATAGGGAGCGCTGAATTTATTTTCAAAGAAATGGAAGTTGAACAATTAATTGTAAGTAGATATTTTGATTTATCTGTGTTGCAAAAATGGTCGCAGATACGAAAGAAACCGGAATTGGTTCTAGTGAAGGGTGGAGATATAATTACGGTTTCCGATCAACAATTACATGTGCTTGCCCCAGAACAAGATCGTGCATCATCAAATGAAAATTCCATTGTAGTATTTACCGAATTTGGTGGAGTACGCTGGTTATTTACAGGTGATATTACAAAAACGGAAGAAAGCGTGTTAATACAAAACTATCCTAATTTGTCGGTGGATGTATTAAAGGTTGCACATCATGGGAGCAGTACATCTACAGATCAAGACTTTATTGAAACGACTGATCCAAGATTTGCTCTCATTCCTGTTGGGGTAGATAATTCCTACGGGCATCCGACACCAGAGGTTTTAGAAACACTTGAAAAGTTTGATGTGGAAATATTACGAACCGATCAACATGGCGCGGTACAATTTAAGTACGATGATGGAGGAACATTTTTCCCGTTTTTACATAAACTACGTGGAGAAGACAAATGAAATGAACAAAGAGACTGTGGGATACAGTCTCTTTCAACAAATTTTAGGTAAAAGGTAACGATTACATGTACAGCCTGCTATTATCCGAAGAAACTAATTGCCGCTCCGACCGCAAAGATTAAGAAAAAGAAAACGAATGAAAAA
Organism: Oceanobacillus sp. FSL K6-0127; assembly: GCF_037983385.1. NCBI lineage: Bacteria > Bacillati > Bacillota > Bacilli > Caryophanales > Bacillaceae > Oceanobacillus > Oceanobacillus sp. FSL K6-0127. The sequence continues at coordinate 2,663,012 of NZ_CP150287.1, forward strand.
ACAAATCCTAGAGCGGAGTCAACTACATCATTTCCTTTATACTGCACATCTTTCTCAAATTCATTCACAATATACCCCTCCTATGTCATCAACATTAGTATAAATTAAATGATAAAAAAAATCTACTTAATGCTAAAAAGGTGTTTTTAAAATTATTCATCACCATATTTAGTAAGACTTAACATCTATACTTTTGCTGTGTCAGTATAAGCTAATGACAAGTGAAAATATCGTCTGCTGTACAGTTTCTAGAGCTGAATATCAGGCGTTTATATAGATGCATTTAGAGGTGCTTTCGATATGAAGGCATCTCTATTCAAACAAAAGTTCTTGCCATTCCATCTGTTCCGATTTACCATTATAACTATATTAAGTTGGAGTGGATTATAGATGTCTTATATAGAAGTAGTCAAGCAATTAAAGAAAAACCAAATTTCCTCTGTTTATCTTGCGTATGGTGTAGAGTCGTTTTTCTTGCAAAATTTAAAACAGGAATTAACTAAACGTGTCTTGAATGGAGAAGAGGAGAATCTGTCGTTATACGATCTTGAAGAAACGCCGATTCAAGAAGTTGTTGCCGATGCAGAAACCTACCCGTTTTTTGGAGAAAAAAAACTAGTCATTGCCACCAACCCTGAATTTTTAAAGGCCAAGCCCGGTAAATTACCATTTGAGCATAGACTGGAATCTCTAGAGCGTTATCTAAGTGAACCAGCATCGTATTCTGTGCTTGTGCTTATGGCGCCGTATGAGAAAATCGACGAACGGAAAAAAATCAGTAAGCAATTGAAAAAGCATGCAACGATCGCAGTTTGCAACGAAGTGAAAGAGCAAGAGTTAACACAGTGGATTAATACTTTAGCAAACCAACTACAAATAACAATTGATCGAGATGCATACGAAATTTTCGAAACTGAATTGTCTACAAATCTTCATTTGCTGGAAAATGAATTATCGAAGTTAGCTCTATATGTTGGAGAGGGTGGTGTAATTACCAAAGAAGTCGCTGAGAACCTAGTCTCACACACCTCAAGCAGCTCATCATTACGACTGGTAGATGCTGTTATGGAGCGGAATTTACATAAGGCAATTGCTATATTTAAGGATTTAGAAAAAATGAAAGAAGAACCAATTGCCTTGATTGGTCTGCTTGCTTTTCAATTTCGAACTATACTGCGCGTCAAGCTATTGAAGCAGAAAGGTTATGGACAATCCCAAATACAAAAAAGCATCGGTGCCCATCCATACGTCGTAAAAATTGCTTTAAGCAGAGAAAGACAATTTTCTACTCAAAAACTTCAGGATGTTATCCGGAAATTGGCAGATACAGATGCAGTAATGAAGCAAGGTAAAATGGAAAAGGACCTCGCTTTTGAACTTCTGCTTTATGATCTAATTCAAACGGCTTCGTAGTGCAAAAAAGGAAAGTTCTTGAATAGCAGTGTGTAGAGGTGGACGTGGCTGTTTCGGCAGCAAAATCAACAGCATTCATATTCATATTTAATCTTTCTGAGCCATTAAAAAAACGATCCATGAAGGATCGTTTTTTACGTTTTATAGGCTGTTTACTTTTTTAGTAAGACGGGATTTTTGACGATCTCCAGCATTTTTGTGGATAAGTCCTTTTTGAACAGCTTTGTCAATACGTTTTACAGTATTTTTTAATGCAGCTTTTGCGTTTTCCACGTCATTTGCCTCAACTAAATTTTCTACACGACGGATTTCAGAACGCATTTCTGTTTTTTGTGGTCCGTTATTCGCACGTTTTTTATTGTTAACCGTTACACGTTTGATTGCAGATTTAATATTAGCCATTTAATTCACCTCCTAAAAATGAACGAAATTCTAAGCGTTTCGTAATAATGTTCAATAATCCTATCAAAGTCAATCATTACATTCGTTTAACTTTCAATGTGGACAAAGAGTATTTTACCAAAGGAACAGGATGTTTTCAATAAAATTGTTAGAACATGGAACATTTCGTATGTTTTTTTGTCAATGGTTCATTCTATTACTGATAAGTATTGTAAGTATTGAATGAAGGGAAGACAAGCTAATGGCTGATGAAAATAAGGTGTTCCAGGTACGGACAGATTTAGCGGTTGAAGCTAGGGATATGTATACAGAGACAGTGGAAAAAGAAAGTGAGTTAAAAGGTGTTACGTTTAAAGAAAGACACGAGGCCGATATAAAAATTTCTTACGTTGATATTGATGAAACAGGAGCAAAATTGCTTGGGAAAAAACCAGGAAATTATGTAACGATTTATGCTGATGGTGTTAAAAAACAGGATACAGCTAGACAAGAAGCTGCTGCCAAAGTACTTGCGAAGGAAATTGAGCAACTGCTTGTTCGCAATAATATACCGACCGATGCCACTGGATTAATTGTTGGTCTTGGAAATTGGAATGTTACACCAGATGCTTTAGGACCAATGGCTGTTGAAAAAATACTTGTTACAAGTCATTTATTTAAACTTCAGCAGGAGACAGTAGCTGAAGGGTATCGTGAAGTCGCAGCTGTAACCCCCGGAGTAATGGGAGTTACAGGTATTGAAACAAGTGATATTATTTTTGGGATTACGGAAAAGTATCAACCTGATTTTGTTATTGCAATTGATGCGCTTGCTTCCAGATCAATTGAGCGGGTGAATGAAACCATACAGCTTTCCGATACTGGAATTCATCCTGGATCAGGTGTTGGAAATAAAAGAAAGGAAATAAGCAAGGAAACATTGGGTGTACCGGTTTTAGCAATTGGTGTACCAACGGTTGTTGATGCTGTAACAATTACTAGTGATACAATCGATTTTCTATTAAAACACTTTGGACGTGAATGGAATGAGAAAGATAATCCGTCTAAATCTCTAGCACCGGCGGGAATGGCATTCGGCGGGAAGAAGTTAACAGAAGCTGATTTGCCGAATGATGAGCAGCGTCAAACCGTTTTGGGGATGGTTGGTGGACTTTCTGAAGATGAGAAACGAAAGCTTATTTCAGAGGTATTAACACCTATAGGGCATAATTTGATGGTTACGCCAAAAGAAGTTGATGGGTTTATGATTGACATGGCGAATGTCATTGCTAATGGTTTAAATGCTGCCCTTCATGAAAATGTGAACGTCGATAATTTTGCTTCATACAGTCGATGAATTAAAAAGGGGGCCGATTACTCTATTAATTGGCTCTATTTTTTAGAAACATGGTTCTACCTTCCACATTTAACTCATAGATTTAAAACAAGAGTTAACTGTCAGGAAGGTGGGATCATGTATTTTTATGAAAAACAATCACCTAAATCGAAATGGGCATAGCATATATAGGAAAAGTGGTCTTTATCTTATTAGTATCCTTATCCTATTTATCAGTATAGGAATTTTAACAACTGTACAGCCGGCATACCGTTTCTCATCCAGTCTATTAACAGAATGGACAAGAGATATTGATGGTTTTGTATTTTATAACTTGCTAAGTATGGAAAATCGAGCTTTTAAACAAGCATTTCCGGAGGATCGCCAACTACCTAAGCTTTCAAGTGTGCTCTTTCAGGTTGCTACGAATTTAAAGCCGGATGATCCAAGGAGTCTATTGGGAAATGAAATTCCTGGATTTTCTATCTATGATAGGCAAATATTAATTGCTGGTGAAGGAACAAACTATACAAACCTGCCTTTTGAATCGTCACCACCTCTTGAAGAAGTTTTGAGAGACCGTGAGGCTTTAATCGATGAACCGAATGAGGAGAAGGATCAAAAAGAAGAGGATAAAGAAGGTAGTGAAAATAAAACCCCAACAACAGATAGTAGAAAAGTGGTTTATATTTATAACACACATACACGTGAATCATTCTTACCACATTTACCAGACGTTACAGATCCAGATCTCGCTTTCCATGGTGAGGTGAATATTACAAAGGTAAGTGACCATCTCGCCAAAGCCCTTGAGGCAAAAGGGATTGGGGCTGAGGTAGAAGATACGGATATTGACAAAGTACTTAATGATAAAGGTATGAAGCGCTCGCAAGCTTATGATGCCTCTCGAGAATTTGTAGAAGAGGCAATAGCAATGAATGATGAAATCCAATTTGTATTTGATTTGCACCGGGACTCAGCTCGTAAAGATGTGACAACAAAAGTGATAAATGGTGAATCGTATGCCAGAATTATGTTTGTTGTTGGAATGGAGCACCCTGAACATGAGAAAAACATAAAAATAGCTTCTGAGTTACATGACTTGATTGAAGAAAAGTATCCAGGCATAAGCAGAGGTGTTGTCCAGAAAGAAGGTTCAGGTGTTGACGGCATTTATAATCAAGATCTCTCAGATAATGCGGTTCTAATTGAATTTGGCGGTGTTGACAATAATTTAGATGAATTATACCGAGCGGCAGATGCAGTTGCAGATGTATTTAGTGATTATTATTGGGATGCAGAAGCAGTACAAGCAAATCCATAGGAGGTACGGTCAATGCGATTTATTTTAATTCTACTTTTACTCGCAGTTTTCTTTCTATCAGGGATAGTATATGGGATGAACAAAGAAGCACCCCAAACAGCAGAGGAAGACGACGCTGTTGTTGAAGTAATAGAAGATACAGAGGAGCAAGCATCTACTGCTGAAACAGTTACGATACCAGTAAGTCAACCGATGGCTGATGCGGGCAAGGACACTGCTGTGCAATATACTCAAAATGCCGCATCTATATTAGGGGCTGGGGTTAAAGGCTTTTTTGAACTATTAATGCAAGTGTTATATCAAACTGCTCAATTATTTTTCTAGGTTATAAAGATTAAGTGATGATATCGGTGGTTTATCAAAACGTATTGGAAATCATCCAAAGGGATGTAATCGTACTGCATCTCATTCAGATTGATATAAATCTGGCCGTTTATGCGTTTGTTCTTGAATATAACAGCCTCTATTGCTATAATCAACCTAGTATTTATTGGCTTTTATTTTGAAACTTTCACCCGGATAGTGGATTGAAAGTATTGTAGGAGTGAGCAACACGAATGGTGAAAAAACAACGAAAAGTACGTAATTTTTCGATTATAGCTCATATTGACCATGGGAAATCAACTTTAGCAGATCGAATTTTAGAAAATACACAAACTGTTACAAAACGTGAAATGAAGGAACAGCTACTGGATGGAATGGATTTAGAACGTGAACGTGGGATTACTATTAAGCTTAATGCTGTTCAATTGTCATATACGAGCAAAAGTGGAGAGGAATTTATCTTTCATTTAATTGATACGCCTGGACATGTCGATTTTACATATGAGGTTTCCAGAAGTCTCGCTGCTTGTGAGGGAGCTATCCTTATCGTGGACGCCGCGCAGGGGATCGAGGCTCAGACCTTAGCTAATGTTTATTTGGCATTGGAAAATGAATTAGAGATAATTCCTGTCATTAATAAGATTGATTTGCCAAGTGCAGATCCAGAACGTGTTAAAAAGGAATTAGAAGATGTGCTTGGTATTGATGGCGATGAAGTAATTCTTGCTTCAGCAAAAGCAAATATTGGAATTGAAGATATATTAGAAAGAATTACAGAAGTTGTACCAGAGCCCGCTGGTGACTCAGAAGCACCATTAAAAGCATTGATATTCGATTCTTTATATGATTCCTATCGTGGGGCTATTTCCTATGTATGTGTTAAAGAAGGAACGATTAAAGTCGGAGATAAAATTCAAATGATGTCATCTGGAAAACAGTTTGAAGTAAACGAAGTTGGTGTATTTACCCCAAAAGCACTTGCTAAGAATGAACTAACTGTCGGAGATGTAGGCTATATAACAGCATCGATAAAAAACGTTGGAGATACACAGGTAGGAGATACAATAACACTTGCGAATAGACCAGCTGATGAAGCACTACCGGGTTATCGAAAGTTAAATCCTATGGTGTTCTGTGGGCTATATCCAGTTGACTCAAATGACTATAACGATTTACGAGAAGCATTAGAGAGATTGGAATTGAATGATTCTTCCTTGCAATATGAACCGGAAACCTCTCAGGCACTAGGATTTGGTTTCCGTTGCGGTTTCCTTGGCTTGTTGCATATGGAAATTATTCAGGAACGAATTGAAAGAGAATTTAATATTAATCTCATAACAACTGCACCAAGTGTTATTTTTGAAGTAGAAAAGACGAATGGTGAAGTTACAACGGTCGATAACCCATCCAAAATGCCTGATCCACAAGTGATCCAGGAAATTCGGGAACCGTATGTAAAAGCGACCATAATGGTACCGAATGATTATGTTGGTGCAGTAATGGAAATTGCTCAGAAGAAGCGTGGGCAGTTTATTGATATGCAGTATTTAGACGATATTCGTGTGAATGTTATTTATCATATCCCGCTTTCTGAAATCGTTTATGATTTCTTCGATCAGTTAAAATCGCATACAAAGGGATATGCTTCATTTGATTATGAACTAATTGGCTATCAGCCTTCCCAGCTTGTGAAAATGGATATTCTGCTTAACGGTGATACAATTGATGCTTTATCATTTATCGTCCATCGTGATTTCTCTTATGATCGTGGAAAACAAATCGTCGATAAAATGAAAGAGCTAATACCGAGGCAGCAGTTTGAGGTTCCTGTCCAAGCAGCAATTGGAAATAAAATTGTTGCACGTTCGACGATTAAAGCGGTACGTAAGGATGTAACAGCCAAGTTATATGGTGGAGATATTTCACGTAAACGTAAATTACTTGAGAAACAAAAAGAAGGTAAGAAACGAATGAAGATGGTTGGATCTGTGGAAGTGCCGCAAGAAGCGTTCATGGCTGTACTTCAAATGGGTGACGATTAATTAATAGAATTGTGTCTTATGGGAGAACTTGAACACAGCTTTTCTGTGGGATGGTTTTCCTTTTTGACTTTTTCGTTTACGGGAGTTGAACAATTTATGGAATCCATACAATCGGTTTATATTCATATTCCATTTTGCAGACAAATTTGTCATTACTGTGATTTTGTAAAGTTTTTCTATAATGAGGAACTAGCTACAGAATACCTAGAGGCTTTATTTCAAGAAATAGATACTGCTTTGCCAGGCGACAAGCACAAGATGAGAACAATGTACATCGGTGGTGGTACACCAACAGCCTTGACGATGAAACAATTACACACTTTATTTCGATTTTTAAATAAAAAATTTGATTTTTCAAGTTTTGAAGAGGTTTCGATTGAAATAAATCCAGGCGATATTGATGCGGATAAAACCAAATTATTAAAGGACTATGGTATCACTCGAATATCATTTGGTGTACAAGTAATGGATGATAGGATGCTTGAACAGCTTGGTCGTGTGCATCGTGTGAAGGATGTTTATGATACAGTGCATCTACTGAAGCAGCGTGATTTTGCAAATGTGAGCCTTGATTTGATATATGCTCTACCAAATCAAACGGTTGAGCAATTCCAAGCTTCGTTGGATGAAGCCCTTTCTTTTGGGCTGCCACATTATTCCACGTATGCTTTGCAAATTGAACCAAAAACTATTTTTTATCAAAAGCATAAAAAAGGACAGCTCCATCGTCCGCCGGAAGACGATGAGGTAATGATGTATGAAATATTAAAGCGTACGATGAAATCGAAGGGCATTCATCAATATGAGGTAAGCAACTTTTCTTTGCCGGGATTTGAAAGCAAACATAATCTAACCTACTGGAATAACGATTATTATTACGGTTTTGGTGCTGGGGCACATGGTTATTTACCTGGAAAACGAGTTACAAACATTCGCCCACTGCCAGCTTATGTAAAAAAAGCATTTGCAGATGGAAAACCAATATTGCAAGTAGATAAGGTTAGCATAAAAGAAAGAATTGAAGAAGAAATGTTTCTAGGACTTCGAAAAATAAACGGAATTGACAAGAAACATTTTCAAGAGCGGTTTGGAATCGAAATAGAACGGTTATATAAAAAAGAGCTTGAAAATCTACTGAATAATGGTTTGATTTACGAGGATGTTCAATCGATTCGGTTAACAGAACAAGGGATGCTTCTTGGAAATCGCGTCTTTGAAAAATTCCTGCTGGACAGAGATCCTACAATAGAAACAATCTCCTAAGAGAGGTTTTTCAAAAAAACCGGTGAAAATGACAAAAATCGAAATCAGTAGACCTTCGACTGAGTATCGACACGTCCTTTGTCGAATGTCGAAGTCACACATCCTGTGCAAGTCCGTTCCGCACGTATTAACTGCATACGTTCCGCTCCTTGGAAAAGAAAATCACTTTTTCCTGCGTGCAAGATCGTCTGCTCAAAGCTACACTGCCTCGAACTGCGACGCACAGGACGTGCTAGTGTCGGCATCGCAACAAGGCTTTTCTAGGGGTAAGTAATCGCAGCCCCATGACATTGCGACTTTAGACGACCTCGGTCTTTTTCATCCTACTTTTTGAACACGCATTAAGACGTTCTAATTGACAAAAAAATAGTCATTTGATAATTTTATAGTAGTATTAGCACTCGGGTACATAGAGTGCTAACAGGAGTGATCATCATGCTAACAGAGAGGCAACTTACAATTTTACAAGTCATAATTGATGATTTCATTGATTCAGCGCATCCAATCGGGTCACGAGCACTTTCTAAAAAAGAAAACCTTCCATATAGTGCAGCAACGATTAGAAATGAGATGGCTGATTTAGAAGAACTGGGTTTCTTGGAAAAAACTCATACATCTTCCGGGAGAGTTCCATCAGAGAAAGGCTACCGTTATTATGTAGACCATTTGATTGGTCCGATTATAAGTCCGAGCCCAAATGAAGTAACGATTATTAAAAATATTATCGACGATGGCTTTTTTGAATTTGAACAAATCGTGCAAATGTCTGCAGAGGTTCTATCGAAGCTTACGAGCTATACATCGATTATTCTCGGTCCAGAAATGTTTGAAACGAAACTGAAACAAATCCAAATTCTTCCGCTTTCAGCGCATACCGCTGTAGCTATTCTGGTTACAAATACAGGACATGTGGAGCACCGTTCATTTTCAATACCTGAAAAGGTCCGTGCTTCGGATCTAGAGAAAATGGTAAATATAATGAATGATAGCCTTAAAGGAGTGCCGATTGTTCAATTGCAAGAGAAATTAGCAACAGAGGTTGCTCAACTGATGAAGATGTATATTGATGATTTTGATACATCGTTTGACTATTTGAAATCTGTTTTCTTGAGTGAACATCCTGTCAAACTATATATTGGAGGTAAATCCAATATATTGATGCAACCTGAATTCAACGATGTTGATAAAATTCGCTCATTCTTTAACATGATGGAAAAAGAAGACGAGATAGCTAATTTACTCAAAAACACGAAAAGTGGTATTGAAGTAACGATTGGTAATGAGAACGAAGTAGAAGCAATTAAGGACTTAAGTTTGATAACTGCTTCTTATCACATGGAAGGGGACCATATGGGAACTATTGCATTACTTGGTCCTACGAGAATGGAGTATAGAAAAGTCATCACTCTACTAAGAGGCTTATCAAATGAAATGACAGACGCATTGTACATGTGGTACAAAAATGATGATGCATAAATGAATCAATTAATTAACCTTAGGTCTTAGCATCTATGCTAGTTCAGTAACCAATATAGTTTCATTAAAATGCTATTCATGATATAGTCTTACTTGGTAAATAGGAAAGTAATACTTTTCTATTGACAATGCACAGGTGAAGTCATTTGCTGAAAGCCTTGGCGAATGTAATTTTTCTAAGAATTTTTTAATATGGAGGTGGCATTGGTGGAAGATCAAAATAAAGATACAATAACAGATGAGAGATCCATCACCAATGATGAAGTTGAAGTGATTGATTCTGCCGATCAAGAGACAACGGAATCAACCGAAACTGATTCAGCTAGCACGGAAGAGCTAAAAACAGAGAATGAAGCACTGAAAGCGGAAAAGGATGAAGTATTCAACCGATTGCTTCGCTTACAGGCTGAATATGATAATTTCAAAAAACGCTCGCAAAAAGAGAAAGAAGCAGAACGTAAGTATAAATCACAAGATTTAATCAATGAACTGCTTCCTGCTCTAGATAATTTTGAAAGAGCTCTACAAGTAGAAGTTACGGAAGCAAACGCAAGTCTTTTTGATGGAATTACGATGGTATATCGTCAATTTCAAGATGCATTAAAGTCACAAGGTGTTGAAGTGATTGAAACAGAAGGAAAAGCTTTTGATCCTACTTTACATCACGCAGTAATGCAAATCGAAGATGAAGAAATCGAATCGAATACTGTTGTAGAAGAATTACAAAAAGGATATCTGCTCAAAGATCGCGTAATCCGTCCAGCAATGGTTAAAGTGAATAAATAATCGGATAGGTAGTTTAAGGAGGATATTGTAATTATGAGTAAAATTATTGGTATTGACTTAGGAACAACGAATTCATGTGTAGCAGTGATGGAAGGCGGCGAAGCGGTAGTTATTCCGAATCCGGAGGGGAACCGTACAGCTCCATCTGTTGTTGCATTTAAAAATGGTGAAAGACAAGTGGGGGAAGTTGCAAAACGTCAAGCAATTACAAACCCAAATACAATTCAGTCCATTAAACGTCATATGGGAACAGATTACAAAGTTAAAATTGAAGATAAAGAATATACACCTCAAGAAATTTCAGCTATTATTCTACAATATATTAAATCTTATGCAGAGGATTATATTGGTGAAAAGGTTGATAAAGCGGTAATTACTGTTCCAGCTTATTTTAATGATGCTGAGCGTCAAGCAACTAAAGACGCAGGTAAAATTGCTGGATTAGAAGTTGAGCGTATTATTAACGAACCGACTGCAGCAGCCTTAGCATATGGTATTGATAAAGATGATCAAGACCAAACAATTTTAGTGTATGACCTTGGTGGTGGTACATTTGACGTATCCATTCTAGATATTGGTGACGGTACATTTGAAGTAATTTCAACTGCAGGGGATAACCGCCTAGGTGGAGATGACTTTGATGATGTTATCATTAACTATATGGTAGAAGAATTTAGAAAAGAAAACGGAATTGACTTGTCGAAGGATAAAATGGCTACGCAACGTTTGAAAGATGCTGCAGAGAAAGCGAAAAAAGATCTTTCTGGTGTATCTCAAACACAAATTTCATTACCATTTATCACAGCTGGTGAAGCAGGACCGTTGCACTTGGAAATGAATTTAACACGTGCGAAGTTTGAAGAATTATCTTCTGATCTCGTTGAACGCACAATGATTCCAACTCGTAAAGCACTATCAGATGCAGGGTTATCAACAAATGAAATTCATAAAGTAATCCTTGTTGGCGGTTCAACTCGTATCCCAGCTGTTCAAGAAGCTATTAAAAAGGAAATTGGTAAAGATCCATCTAAAGGAGTTAACCCAGATGAGGTTGTAGCATTAGGTGCTGCAATTCAAGGTGGAGTATTGCAAGGTGACGTAAAAGACGTTGTCCTACTAGACGTTACACCACTTTCATTAGGTATTGAAACAATGGGATCTGTATTTACAAAATTAATTGAGCGTAATACAACAATTCCTACAAGTCATTCTCAAGTGTTCTCAACTGCTGCTGATAATCAAACAGCTGTTGATATCCACGTTCTTCAAGGGGAACGAGAAATGGCTGCAGATAATAAAACATTAGGACGTTTCCAATTAACGGATATCCCGCCAGCACCAAGAGGAATTCCGCAAATTGAAGTTTCCTTTGATATTGATGCAAATGGTATCGTTAATGTTCGTGCAAAAGATATGGGTACGAATAAAGAACAATCTATTACAATTAAATCATCTTCAGGTCTTTCAGATGAAGAAGTAGAAAAAATGGTACAGGACGCTGAAGAAAATGCAGAAGCTGATAAAAAGCGTCGTGAAGAAGTAGAATTACGCAATGAAGCAGACCAATTAATCTTTACTACAGATAAAACAATTAAAGATCTTGGAGATAAAGTTTCTGAAGAGGATAAGCAAAAAGCAGAGTCAGCAAAAGAAGAACTAAAAGCTGCAATTGAAGCGAATGATATCGATCAAATTAAAGAGAAGAAAGAAGCATTACAAGAACATGTACAACAGCTATCCGTAAAATTGTATGAGCAAATGCAACAAGATTCACAAGCTCAGCAAGGTCAGGAAGCAAATGATTCAAGTGATGATGTTGTTGATGCAGACTACTCTGAAGTTGAAGATGACAACGAAAAAAAGTAAGTAATGAATAAAGGATAGACCTAACCAAAAGTCAAAGTCAGGATTCTCTTGACTTTGACTTTTTTAAAGAAAATCATGATTTGCTATAAAGCAATCATTGATGATATGATAAAACCTATGCTATAGTGTGTCGGGAGAGTGAAGAAGGTTGAGCAAGCGAGATTATTATGATGTACTTGGAGTCGAAAAAGGCGCTTCAAAAGAAGAAATTAAAAAATCGTATCGGAAATTGGCAAGGAAATATCACCCAGATGTGAATAAAGCAGACGATGCTGCCGATAAATTTAAAGAAGCTAAAGAAGCATATGAAGTATTAGGTGACGATCAGAAACGTGCACAATATGATCAATTTGGTCATGCTGGAGCTAGTGGTCAGGGCTTTGGTGGTTTTGGCGGTGGAGCACAAGACTTCGGTGGCTTTGGCGATATATTTGATATGTTCTTCGGTGGCGGTGGTCGTACACGTGATCCAAATGCACCACAACAAGGAGCAGATTTGCAATATACGATGGTATTAGATTTTGAAGAAGCAATTTTTGGGAAAGAAACAGATATTACAATCCCTAGTGAAGAAGAATGTGATACATGTAACGGTTCTGGTGCTAAGCCAGGCACAAGCAAGAAAACATGTTCACACTGTAATGGATCTGGTCAATTGAATCAAGAACAGAACACGCCATTCGGTCGTGTTGTTAACCGTAGAGTATGTCATTACTGTAATGGAACTGGTAGTATCATTCCAGATAAATGTAATACATGCGGTGGAACTGGAAGCGTGAAAAAGAACAAAAAAATTCATATCAACATTCCTGCTGGTATTGATGAAGGTCAACAAATTCGCGTAACTGGAAAAGGTGAGCCAGGTAAAAACGGTGGACCTGCTGGTGATTTGTATGTTGTCGTTCAGATTAGACCACATGACTTCTTTATACGTGAAGGAGATCATATTTTCTGTGAATTGCCATTAACTATTACCCAAGCAGCATTAGGTGATGAAGTCGAAGTTCCTACTGTACACGGAAAAGTAAAACTGAAAGTGCCTGCTGGAACTCAAACCGGGAAAACCTTCCGTCTTAAAGGGAAAGGTGCACCGAATGTACGTGGACGTGGTCAGGGAGATCAGCATATTAAAGTGAAGGTAATGACTCCTACACAATTGACTGATAGACAAAAAGAACTGCTTCGTGAGTTCAATGAAATTGGTGGAAATGAATCTACTGATGAACAGGACGAAAATATTTTCCAACGTTTTAAAAAAGCGTTTAAAGGTGATTAACGATGCTGTTCAGCAGCATCGTCTACATAATTTTCAGGTGAGCATCTTGAAGGATAAGAAGCACAGTATATATCCAAGAGAGTCACTATCCAATGAAATGGGTGAATAATATAATGAAATGGTCTGAAGTTTGTATTCATACGACAAATGAAGCAATTGAGCCGATTTCTAATATTTTACATGAAACGGGTGCAAGTGGATTAGTCATTGAAGACCCGCAGGATTTAATAAAAGTACGTGATAATGTTTATGGAGAAATTTATGATTTAGATCCAAATGCATATCCTGAAGAAGGTGTGCGAATCAAGGCTTATTTACCGATGAATAGCTTTCTCGGTGAAACGGTGGAACAAATAAAACAAGCCATCAATAATTTATTGATTTATGATATCGATCTAGGCAAAAACCATGTTTCCTTAAGCGAGGTTAATGAGGAAGAGTGGGCAACTGCGTGGAAGAAATATTATAAACCTGTGAAGGTTTCCCAAAAAATAACCATAACACCAACGTGGGAAGAGTATACACCAGTTTCCAGTGATGAAATCATTATTGAACTAGATCCTGGCATGGCTTTCGGTACGGGCACACATCCTACAACAGTGCTAAGCATGCAGGCGTTAGAAACCTATTTAACAAGTGATGATGCAGTTATCGATGTTGGTTGTGGCTCGGGTGTACTTAGTATTGCTGCTGCAAAGCTTGGCGCAAAAGAAGTCTATGCATATGACCTGGATGAAATAGCTGTAAAAAGTACACAGCAAAATGCAAAGCTAAATGGGCTTGATAACCAGATTGTTGTTGCTCAGAATAATTTACTTGACCACGTAAACAAACAAGTAAATGTCATTGTTTCCAATATACTGGCAGAAATTATCGTTCGTTTTGTGGACGATGCATGGGATAATCTTGTAAGTGATGGATTATTTATAACATCAGGAATTATTCAGAATAAGAAGCAACTCGTCAAAGATAAACTTACGGAACAAGGTTTCGAAATTATAGCTGTAAATGAGATGGAAGATTGGATTTCCATTGTAGCTAGAAAAAAATAAAAAAAGTGACATACATGAAGTGGGTGTGCAAATGCAAAGATATTTCGTTCCATCTTCTCATTTTCAAGACAAGCTAATTCGAATTACAGGTGATGATGTTCATCATATTACCCGTGTCATGCGATATAATATTGGGGATAAAATTATTTGTAATAGCGAATATGGTAAGGCTGCCCTCTGTCAGATTTCACAAGTAACAAGTGATGAAATTCAAGCTACAATTGAAACTTGGCTTGACGAAAATGCAGAATTACCAATTAATGTTACAATTGCTCAAGGTATCCCTAAAGGCGATAAATTTGATTTAGTCCTGCAAAAAGGAACGGAGCTTGGTGCGTATGCATTTATTCCATTTCAAGCTAAACGCTCGATAGCAATTTGGGATCAAAAGAAGGCAGAAAAAAAGCAACAACGATTTGAAAAAATCATTAAAGAGGCAAGTGAGCAAAGTCATCGTAATATAGTTCCTCATATGAAAAAACCAATGTCGATTGAGATGTTGATTGAAGAAAGCAAAAACTATCATGTGAAACTTTTTGCATATGAGGAAGAGGCAAGGGTTTCGAACCCTAATACTTTTGGTAATATAGTTAATAGATTTGAAGCTGGACAAAACATTCTAGTTTGTATCGGTCCAGAAGGTGGGTTTTCTGAGAAAGAGGTAAACATACTAAAAGAAAACGATTTTCTTCCCGTTCGGCTAGGTCCTAGGATTTTAAGAACAGAGACTGCCGCGCTTTATGCGCTCGCAAGCATATCGTATCATTTTGAAGAAATGAGGTGTTCGGAATGCCAACAGTAGCATTTCATACATTAGGCTGTAAAGTGAACCATTATGAAACAGAAGGAATTTGGCGGATGTTTATGGAAAAGGGCTATGAACGTGTTGATTTTGATCACGATTCAGATGTCTATGTTATTAATACCTGTACAGTTACCAATTCCGGAGATAAAAAGAGCAGACAAGTAATACGAAGAGCAATTCGGAAAAACCCGAATGCAGTTGTTTGTGTAACGGGCTGCTATGCTCAAACTTCACCAGGTGAGATTATGGAAATTCCTGGTGTCGACGTTGTAGTAGGAACACAGGAAAGAAAAAATATCTTTACGTATATTGAAGAACATCAAGAAACGAAAGAACCGGTTAATGGTGTTTCTAACATTATGAAAAACCGTGTGTTTGAAGAAATGGATGTACCTGTTTTTACAGACCGTACCCGAGCATCCTTGAAAATTCAAGAAGGCTGTAATAATTTCTGTACATTTTGCATTATCCCATGGTCACGTGGATTACTCCGTTCAAGAGAACCTGAGAATGTAATCAGACAAGCAGAGAAATTAGTGGAAGCTGGTTATAAAGAGCTTGTCCTCACTGGTATCCATACGGCAGGTTATGGTGAAGATATGAAGGATTATAACTTTGCAATGCTTCTTAGGGAATTGGAACAAGTAGAAGGATTGAAACGGATTCGTATTTCTTCCATTGAGGCAAGTCAAATTACAGACGAAGTGATTGATGTATTGGATAAATCAGAGAAAATTGTCAGGCATTTACACATTCCATTACAAGCTGGCTCTGATTCTGTTTTAGCAAGAATGCGCAGAAAATACTCAACAGCTTTCTATAAAGAGAAGGTAAGTAAAATTCGAAAAGCGTTACCTGGCTTGGCAATTACATCAGATGTTATTGTTGGATTCCCAGGCGAAACGGAAGAAGAATTTATGGAAACGTACAATTTTATAAAAGAGATTGGTTATTCAGAGCTTCATGTATTCCCGTTTTCAAGAAGAACTGGTACCCCAGCTGCACGTATGGATAATCAAGTAGATGATGAAGTGAAAGAAGAGCGTGTTCACCGCCTTATTTCATTGTCTGACCAATTAGCGAAAGAATATGCTTCCGGGTATGAGAATGAAGTTCTCGAAGTTATTCCGGAAGAGCGTATCCTGGACGAGAACCACCCTGAATTGCTTGTAGGTTATACAGATAATTATATGAAAGTGCAATTTGAAGGCACTGCAGACATGATTGGCAAGATTGTTCGTGTGAAAATCACGAAATCTGGATATCCATATAATGAAGGTACATTTGTTAGGGTTATGGAACATGCAACACATGCTGGTGAAAAGATAGTTAATCAATAACGTATTTAGAAAGGAAGTTTAAGGTGAGTAATAAATTAGCTAAATATATTGATCATACACAATTAAAGCCGGATACAACGAAGGAACAAATAAAGAAATTGGTTGAAGAAGCGAAGGAGTACGATTTTGCATCTGTATGTGTCAATCCGCATTGGGTTGCTTATTGCTTTGAGAACTTAAAAGAAACAACAGTAAAGGTTTGTACTGTAATTGGTTTTCCACTGGGAGCTAATTCAACGACTGTTAAAGCTTTTGAAACAGAACAAGCAATCAAAGACGGTGCAACAGAAGTGGATATGGTCATTAATGTTGGAGAATTAAAGTCTGGGAATGACGATCTTGTAAAAGCTGATATTCAAGCTGTTGTGAATGCGGCTAAAGGGAAAGCTTTAACAAAAGTAATCATTGAAACAGCTTTGTTAACTGATGATGAGAAAGTTCGTGCTTGTCAATTAGCAAAAGAAGCAGGTGCTGATTTTGTTAAAACTTCTACAGGCTTTGCAAGTGGCGGTGCAACGGTTGAAGATGTTCAACTGATGCGCGAGACAGTTGGTGCCGAAATGGGGGTTAAAGCATCTGGCGGTGTTCGTGATTTAGAAGGAATGAACGCAATGATTGAAGCAGGTGCAACCCGCATTGGTGCTAGTGCTGGAGTCGATATTATCAATGGAATTACAGGCACTGACGATTATTAATTCAGCAAAATTAGTAATAAAAGAAGTATTTACTAGTATAATTAGTTAAATAATCGTTGACCAGATTGTAGGAATATATTATACTTTAAAAAGGCATGAGAAGGTAGTCATGTCGGTATAAATTGGTTTTGTGCTTCGGAGGGAGGGAAATTAGCATGTCAAATACAACTCGCGTTCGTAAAAACGAGTCTCTTGAGGATGCTCTTCGTCGCTTCAAACGCAGTGTGTCAAAAAGTGGTACACTACAGGAATATCGTAAACGTGAACACTATGAGAAACCTAGTGTTAAACGTAAGAAGAAATCTGAAGCTGCTAGAAAGCGTAAATTCTAAAGAGGGTGCAAGCGTATGACGTTACTTGATCGATTGAACCAAGACATGAAGCAAGCTATGAAGAACAAGGATAAAGAAACGCTAAGCGTTATTCGCATGGTGAAAGCTTCTATCCAGAATGAATCGATTAAACTTAGTAAAGATACACTATCTGAGGACGAAGATCTAACAATTTTATCCAGAGAAGTTAAACAACGGAAAGATTCCCTCCAAGAATTTAAATCTGCTGGACGTGAAGATTTAGTTGAAAAACTTGAAAATGAATTGGTAATTTTACAAAAGTATTTACCGAAGCAACTTTCGGATGAAGAACTACTTTCAATTATCCAAGTAACGATTCAGGAAGTAAATGCTACATCAATGAAAGATATGGGTAAAGTGATGGGCGCTGTAATGCCTAAGGTTAAGGGCAAAGCAGATGGCTCTCAAATAAAAAAACTTGTACAACAAGAATTACAATAATAAGTTAAAGAATCTCAAGTCATTAGGCTTGGGATTCTTTTCTTGTTCGTAAGTAAACGAAAAAATTTGAATGCTGTGGATAACTTAGTTATCTAAACAGTTACGTCCAGCTCCAGCGCCCAACGACTAGAGCGAGACTTGCCTCACCTCCGTACGTCGCTAACCGGGCGCTTGCACTTTTATTCAATATGAAAATTATAAGCCTTTTAGAAATGTGGAAGATAAGCACCATCAAAGTTTCTCAATGGATAAGATTATGATAGTATCTAATTATGACATAACTCCTGTTAGAGAACTACTAGTCGCTAGGTCTTTGGTCGATACGTTGGTGCATTTGTGCAAATTGAAATGATGTATACTTTTCTATTTGCTAAAAATTGAAACCAATCCCATACCACTTCCGTATTAATTGATAACAGGCTGAGGGAGGTGAATAATGATGTCGAGGAAACGACTCAAACAATACATACTCATAATTGCAGCCATCTCCATAGCACTTATTTACCTTGTTTTGGATAATATTTCAATTGCTAGTGCCGAGGAACAAGGTGGTGGAAAGTCAGTTTATGTTATACCGATTGAACGAGAAGTAGAGCGTGGGCTAGAGGCTTTTTTAGAGCGCACAACTTCGGAAGCGGTTGAAGCTGGTGCCGATCATATTATTTTTGAAATTGATACTCCAGGCGGGAGGGTCGATGCAGCAGGTCAAATCGGTCAAATTATCCAGGGTCTACCAATCCCGACAACAGCATTTATCGTTAATGAGGCATTATCAGCTGGTTCTTATATCGCGTTATTTTCTGAAACCATTTACTTCAAGCCACATGCAACAATGGGTGCAAGCGGTGTGATTAATTCTGATGGTACAGCAGCAGATGAAAAAGCGCAATCAGCTTGGTTTGCGGCAATGAAAAGTGCTGCTGAATCTACTGGGAGAGATCCACTTTATGCATTAGCTATGGCCGATAGTAGTATTGACCTGCCTGAATACGGGGCACCTGAAGGAAGGTTTTTAACACTTGGCCCAGCAGATGCTGTAGAAGTCGGTTATGCGAATGGAATTGTGGATGATCGAGTGGAATTGCTGCATGAACTTGGTTTGTCGAATGCTTCCATAATTGAGACAGAACCGACTGTCGCAGAGGAAGTAGCACGATTTCTAACAAACCCAATTGTAATCCCAATTCTTCTATCTGTGGCAAGTCTTGGCTTAATCGTGGAATTGTATTCTCCTGGATTTGGAGTACCAGGAATAATGGGGATTGTTTCTTTATTATTATTTTTCTACGGTCATATCGTTGCAGGACTAGCAGGTATGGAAGCTGTCATACTACTAGTACTAGGTATTATTTTGATTGTAGCTGAATTTTTTGTCCCAGGTGGGATTTTAGGACTCCTTGGAATTGGTGCCATCATCGGTTCATTATTTATGTCAGGATACGATTTAGGTCATATGTCGATGAGTATCGGAATTGCATTTCTTGTTACGCTAATTGTTGCAATTATTCTTTTTAAACGAATTGGCATGGATAAAGGGGTTTTTCGACATATTATTCTTAGGGATAGTACTGCAACAGAGCAAGGATATGTATCATCCACAAATCGGTTGGAGTTAATCGGTATGGAAGGTATTACTGCCACCCCTTTACGACCATCCGGCATTGGAGAATTTGACGGTGAACGAATTGATATTGTCTCAGAAGGAAGCTTTATTGATCGTAATAAGTCTGTTAAAGTGGTAAGAGTTGAAGGAGTTCGTGTCGTAGTTAGAGAAGTATAATGCTATACATGAAAATCATAAGGAGGAATTTTTAATGTCATTAACAGAATTAATGCCGCTTATTATTATTGCGGTAATCTTAATTGCAGTTGCAATTTTATTCACGTTTGTACCAGTGGCGCTATGGATTAGTGCTTTAGCTGCTGGAGTAAAGGTTAGTATTTTTACACTAATTGGAATGCGATTACGTCGAGTTGTTCCAAACCGTGTAATTAATCCTTTAATCAAAGCACATAAAGCAGGTTTAAACGTCAAAACAAACCAATTGGAAAGTCACTACCTAGCGGGTGGTAACGTAGATAGAGTAGTAAATGCTTTAATAGCTGCGCATCGTGCAAATATTGAGCTTCCATTTGAACGCGGGGCTGCTATCGACTTAGCAGGGCGTGACGTATTAGAAGCTGTTCAAATGAGTGTAAATCCGAAGGTAATTGAAACTCCATTTATTGCTGGTATCGCGATGGATGGTATCGAAGTAAAAGCACTTGCTAGAATTACTGTACGTGCAAACATTGATCGACTTGTCGGAGGAGCCGGGGAAGAAACAGTTATCGCTCGTGTTGGTGAAGGTGTTGTAAGTACAATTGGTAGTTCAGACACACATGCAAAAGTATTAGAAAATCCAGATTCGATTTCACAGACAGTATTAAGTAAAGGCCTTGATTCAGGAACAGCTTTTGAAATTCTGTCGATTGATATTGCCGACGTGGATATCGGTAAAAACATTGGAGCTATCCTACAGACAGACCAAGCTGAAGCTGATAAAAATATCGCACAGGCAAAAGCCGAAGAACGCCGTGCAATGGCGGTTGCTCAAGAGCAAGAAATGGTTGCAAGAGTTCAAGAGATGCGTGCGCATGTTGTGGAAGCTGAAGCAGAGGTTCCAAAAGCACTTGCCGAAGCATTACGCACAGGAAAAATGGGTGTTATGGATTATATGAATTATAAAAACATTGATGCTGATACTGGTATGCGTGATACAATTGGTAATTTAACTAAAGATAGCAGTGAAGATGATCAAAAATAATGTTCATCAATAAAAGCGGAAGTGCCCGGTTAGCGACGTACGGACTGCGCCCCGAACTTTGGAGTGGTTCGACGAGTCGAACATTCCTACGAAGGCTAGTCGCTGGGCACTGGAGCTGGATCATGAAATTGAAGGAGGGGTCTGATGGGCTGGATTTTCGATAACCTCTTCATAATTATCATTATTATTTCAGGGATTATCGGCTTTTTTAACAACTCGAATGAGAAGCAGAAACAACAAGAAAAAGAGAAGAAAAAAGCACCTCCACAAAGGCCGGGAAGAACAGTGTCAGAAGGAACTCGAACTCCAGAACGCAAGCCGCAGCCTGTAGCAGAGCAAAGAGTATATCGTGAAGAAAGATCACGAGATACGGTTTCAACTGCCTCAATTGCAGAGCAGCAAAAGCAGCAAATGGAGAAGCTGGCTAGTAAGTATAGCACTATTTCAAATTCAAAAATTGAGGATTTGAAGTCACAGGCGGATAGTGGAAGTATTTTACTTGAGCCTGAGAAGGAAACAAGTAAAAAACAAGAAAGACTGAAGAAACAAGTAGTTGGCAATCTTGGTGCAAAAGGATTAGTTAATGGCATTATCATGTCTGAAATACTAGGACCACCGAGAGCTAAAAAGTCATATAAAAATGTTTTAGACGATCGAATCAAATAAGTTGAATCTTAACCACTGCTACATAAGCTTAATTGCTTATATAGCAGTGGTTTTTTATGATTTTATCTCATTTGCAAGGAAACTGCGACGAAACTTACAAATATGTGCAATAATACCCCTCCGAGATTGCTACGGGCGAATGCTTTCCGTGGACAGGTGTCTGAAGCCTCATCCGGACTAGTTAGTGAAAAGTACTGTTTCTGTTTCAATCAACTATGTTAGTGAAAATCAGTGAGCCCATTCTGGCGTAGTGTTTCCACAGCGGATAAATCCACAATTCCTCAATGCACATTAGTGTGAAGTTTATATTTTATATAAATCATCAGACCACATAAAACCCACTTTTTTCTCAAGCATTTTGTTCTTATGTATTAAGCACCTTCATACATATGTATGTGAGGGGGGATCATCATTGGCTAAATGGCAACAAAGATTACGCACCTTGTTAACAGAACAATTCTCTCTTCCTTCTGATATAATCCTTGAAATGCCTAGAATTACGGTAATTGGAAACATACACATATACATTGAAAACCATCAAGGCTTGGATGTATATTCCGAAAATGAACTAAAGTTAAAAACCAATAATGGCTATGTTCAAATTAGGGGTACTTCCTTTGTGCTAAAAATGATGCTTCCTAAAGAAATTTTACTCGAAGGAACTATTTCTGAAGTGAAATTCTTAGGAAACTAAAGCCTTGAACAAGAGGAGGATACAATTGAAGCATTTAAATAGTAAAGCAGTAACTGGCTATGTAACAATTCTAGTAAAAGGTACAGCTCCTGAGATGTTTTTTCAAAAATGTGCGAATGCTGGAATTTCAGTTTGGGATGTAAAAAAAAGAGACACCGATTTATGTGAAGGTAATATAAAGCTCTCCGATATCAAACAAATGAAACATATCAGAAGGAAAACAATTTATAAAATTACGTTTACTGGTAAGAACGGTTATCCATTTTTAATTAGACGATTTTTAAAAAAGAAGCCATTGGTACTTGGGTTATTTTTCAGTGTACTTCTCTTCTTTTTTTTATCGAATATTATTTGGGAAGTTAAAATTAGTGGTGTTCCAAAAGATATTGAAGAAAAGATAGACAAGCAGTTAGTTAGTTACGGAATTCATCCAGGGGCTTGGCTTTTCTCCCTGGATCCTCCAACAGCGATTCAACAAAAACTAATGAAGGATGTGCCTGAACTTCTTTGGGCTGGCGTGGATCAAAAAGGGACAACCTTCTATTTAGAGGGAGTAGAAAAGGTTGTCGTTGAAGAAGCGGATCCAAAACAACCCCGAAATTTAGTTGCTGCGAAAAAAGGCGTTATTACAAATTTATATGTATCAAAAGGGACCTCTCATGTACAAGTGAATGATTATGTGGAACCTGGTGATCTCTTGGTTTCTGGAATATTGAAAGGACAAGTGGTAGAAGACGAAGAAAATGAATCGGAAGAACGACAGGAACAAGCTAAAGAGCTAGTGGCTGCTGAAGCTGAAATTACAGCAAATACCTGGTATGAGGTTTCCGTTACGGTACCGCTTGAATTTAATTATGAAGAGATAACAGGAAACCAAAAAAAGAAATATTATCTTAAAACAGGAGAATTTCAGTTGCCAATTTGGGGATTTGGAGAGCCTGATTATAAAGAAATTCATCGAGAATCAAATGGTAATAACCTACGTTTTTTTAAATGGGAGCTCCCGATAGAAATTGTTGAAACCATTTTAAGTGAGAAGACGTATAATAAAGTGAGCCGAACAAAAGAAGAAGCTATTGAAGCAGGAATTGATCAAGCTATTATTCAACTACAAAATGAACTAGGTGCTGAGGCAACAATATTGTCTGAAAAAGTTTTGCATGAAAGTATCGAGCATGGTAAAGTAAACTTAACCCTATTTGTTTCAGTTGAAGAAAATATTGTAAGAGTAGAACCATTAAATCAAGGAGACTGATTATGCCAGGTAACTTAATTGAAATTGAATTGCATTTAACAGGTACGAATGAAGCGCTCGCATTATTCGGCATAAACGATAAGCATCTGAAGCAGCTAGAAAATCTTTTAAACGTGTCCATCGTATCTCGTGGAGAAGCTGTTCGAGTTTCTGGTTCGGAGGAAGCGATTGCGCTTGTCCAAGAAATTCTTCTCACTCTTTTATCGGTTATTAGAAAAGGGCAAACCATTTCTGAACGAGATGTCGTTTACGCTGTTGACTTAGCAAAAAAAGGTGAAATTAAACAACTAGAAGCGCTTTTCGAAGACGAAATTACGAAAAATGTAAAAGGCAAATCAATTCGTGTAAAAACGCTTGGTCAAAAAAACTATATCGCTGCGATTAAGGCGAATGACCTTGTCTTTGGAATCGGTCCAGCCGGAACCGGTAAAACATATCTCGCTGTAGTAATGGCAGTGCATGCATTAAAAAATGGACTTGTTAAACGAATTATTCTAACGCGCCCAGCTGTAGAAGCTGGTGAGAGCCTCGGATTTTTACCTGGGGACTTAAAGGAAAAAGTAGATCCTTATTTACGTCCTCTATATGATGCACTTCATGATGTGTTAGGGGCGGAACATACACAGCGTTTGATCGAGAGAGAGACAATTGAAATTGCGCCACTTGCTTACATGCGTGGACGGACGCTGGATGATGCATTCGTTATTTTAGATGAAGCGCAAAATACAACACCAGCCCAAATGAAGATGTTTTTAACCAGATTGGGCTTTGGCTCAAAAATGGTTATCACTGGTGATATTACCCAAATTGATTTGCCTAAAGGGGTTAAATCGGGTTTGCATATTGCACAGCAGCTATTAGCTTCTATAGAGGGAATCTCATTGATACATTTGAATCAAACGGATGTTGTAAGGCATCCACTAGTTCAACGTATCATTGCAGCATATGAAACTGAAAACTAGAAATAGAATAAAACAGGAAAGACCCTAGGCTATACGGGTCTTATTTCTGTATAGATGCTTGATAAAGTGAAACCCCGTAAAGTAGCGTTTCACTTTCCTCCCCATTGCTTGTTAGAAATACAAGGGAATGAGCTAAAGACCATTAAACAGAATAAGGAATTCACGGGACTGTTTCCCCCGCCCTTTACATATTTGGTTTCTAAAAATAGAGCGGGGATACAGTACGTTGATGCGTGATAAATTGGGGTGATACGAATGAAAGAGCGAATAAGTAAAAAGCTCGAGTCGTTAGGGAAAAAACATAATTGGCTATTCATATTATTACCAGTAGTTTTATTAGGTGTCTTTTTCTTTTTTATAACGCTAAATAATGTTCAAACAGAAATCTACGATATTGAACGATTCAGTAATGCAAGTGAAACGATTCGTTCTCCTATCACAATTGAGAATGAACAAGAAACGGAACGGAAAACAAGGGAGACCGTTCAATCTGTGCAAGATAGATATAGCATATCCAATGAAGTTACGATGGAGCAAGTAAGTTTTGTGGAGGAAATATTTGACGGTATTTTCAAACTAGAAGAAGAAAGTGAAGGTAGGCGTGATGAAGAGGAAACACCTGCACCTCTTACAGATCAAGAAAAAGTAATCCAATTAAAGCAAATTTTATCTGATGAAATAAGCAACTCTGTAAAAGACGGTACATTGATCCACCTTCTACAATTCAGTGAAGACGAATTGGATGCGGGAAAAGAGATACTGGCAGAAGCACTTGAGGAAACATTAAACAATGGTGTACGTACAGAGAATTTGGAAACTGCAAAGGCAAATGTCAATCAGTATATTGAATATGCGGATATAGAAGAAACGTTGAAGGAACCATTAATGGAGCTCACAAATTTTGCTGTGGTTGAAAATTCTTTTTTTGATGTGGAAAAAACCTCAGAGGCAAGAAAAGAGGCTGCAAGCAGTGTTGATCCAGCTATGATTCGTGCTGGTGAGGTAATTGTTAGAGAAGGACAAACGATAACGAATGAAATTTATGAAAAGCTGGATCTTGTTGGATTGCTGGACGAGCAGAGTAATATTTATCCAGTAATCGGGCTTGCTTTGCTTATTATCATGATTTGCAGCTTTATAACTATAGAGATGCATCACCTATCCAAGCAAAATAAATGGAGCTTGGAAAAAATGCTTGCAATCTTTTTTATTAGCATGATTGTCGTTTCTTTAATGAAGATAATTAGTGTTTATACAACACAGTCCAACCAGCTTTTTTTCGTTACCCCAATTGCCACGGGGGTTATACTAATTAAAATGTTAATCAATGAAAGATTAGCTATTGTGATGTCTATACTTTATGCTATTTTAGGAAGTGTTATATTTAATGGGCAAATAGCAGGTTCTTTAAATGTGGAAGCTGGGATTTACTTCCTTGTCAGTCAATTAGCTGGGATTATCTTTTTAATGAATGTGAAGGATAGACTAACCATTTTAAAGACTGGGCTTGGTGTAGCTCTTGTCAATATTGTTACTGTATTACTATTTTTATTTCTTTCCTTTGAAAAATATTCCTGGTTTGACCTTTTTGTACATACAAGCTTCGGACTAACGTCAGCAATTCTAGCAACAGTATTAGCTATTGGTTTACTTCCATTTTTCGAAACGATACTTGGAATTCTTTCAGATATAAAATTATTACAGCTTTCTAATCCAAATCAACCACTTTTGAAAAAATTATTAACAGAATCACCTGGAACTTACCATCATTCAGTTATGGTTGCAAACATAAGCGAAACAGCTTGTGAAGCGATTGGTGCAAACGGATTGCTGGCTAGAGTTGGTGCCTATTATCATGACTTAGGTAAAACGGCCCGACCACATTATTTTATAGAGAATCAATTATCTGTTCGGAATCCCCATGATTTTATCGATCCGAAAAAAAGTGCCGAGATTATTATACGACACCCATATGACGGAGCTGAATTGTTAAATAAGCATAAAATGCCTAAAGAAATTATTGATATTGCCAAACAACACCATGGCACATCCTTATTGAAATTCTTCTATTATAAGGAGAAGGAAAAGAATCCGGATGTGGAAGAATCCGTTTTTAGGTATCCGGGACCTAAGCCGCAAACAAAAGAAGCAGCTATTATTTGTATTTGTGACTCGGTTGAAGCAGCAGTCCGATCCTTAGAAGAGCCTACAACCGAAAAAATTGAAGATATCGTAGCCTCCATCGTAAAGAGTCGACTCGCTGATGGACAATTAGATGAAAGTCCTTTAACATTAAAGGAGCTACATGTTATTCACCGAACCATTATTGAATCGTTAAAAGGAATATTTCATTCCAGAATTCAATATCCATCGAAGGAGGCAAAATAATGTACATTGATTTTCATGATGAAACAAATACTGTGACAAGTGACTATGTTGATTTATTAGAACGTTTACTTCAATTCGCAGCTGACAAAGAGGGTATATCTAAAGAAGCGGAAATGTCCGTTAATTTCGTTGATAATAAAGAGATCCAAGCGCTTAACCGTAATTATCGCGGGAAAGATGCACCTACCGATGTTATTTCTTTTGCGATGCAGGAATCGGTTGAAGGGGAGATTGAAATAGTTGGTGAGGATATGCCGTTAGCACTTGGAGATATAGTTATTTCCGTAGATAAGGCGAAGGAGCAAGCAACCGAATATGAGCATTCCTATGAAAGAGAACTTGCATTTTTGACGCTACACGGTTTCTTGCACTTGTTGGGATATGACCATATGAATAAATCAGATGAAGCGAAAATGTTTAAAAGACAAGAAGAAATACTAGGTGCGTTCGGAATTGAAAGATAAGAAACGTAAAATTGGATTTAGTTATGCCTGGAACGGGATCAAGGAGATCGCGCAAACAGAACGTAATTTTAGAATACATTTGTTAGCAACGTTATTGACAATAACTGCCGGGTTTCTATTTAAGCTAACAATGGTAGAGTGGGCTATTATTGTTCTAACCATTGGACTGGTACTTATGGCAGAGGTAACGAATACCGCTATTGAGAAGCTTATTGATTACTTAAGACCGGAGATACATCCTGCAGCTAAAATAATAAAAGATGTTGCTGCTGGTGCTGTATTAATTGCCGCTATTATTGCTGCGGTTATTGGATTGCTTATATTTTTGCCAAAATTGTATAATTTTTTCTAGAAGAGGCCGGGATATAACGAAAGTGTTTAACTTTAAAGGCGAACCGTGCACAAACTTAGTGACATAGACTTCTGCGGGAGAGAAGGTGATAGGTGAGACACCGAAGTGCGATAGCACAGGGAGCTCACCAGTTACCTCTAAATGTGTGAAGTGTATTTCTAGAGTTGGTTGTTCGTATTTTTCCTATGTTAAAATACTTTTGCCCCAGCCTCTTCTTTTTGGCGTGTTTTACTTTCATATAATACGGGTAAGAGAAGGTTAAGTTTACATATTTTTATGTTAATCTTTGCATTTGGAATTTATTGTGGTACTTTAGGTGAAAAGATAATCTTTTTAAAGCTTTTGTCGATTGAATGAAAGCTTGCATTATTTGTAGTATTATAATGTAAAGAATCACATATCAAAGAAATCGTCGCGGAGGACACAGCATGGAAACAAATCATCAGTTTAAATCAGGATTTATTACAATAATTGGAAGACCCAATGTTGGTAAGTCAACATTTATGAATCGTGTTATAGGGCAAAAGATTGCTATTATGAGTGATAAGGCACAGACAACCAGAAATAAAATCCAAGGTGTGCTTACAACAGAGGATGCACAGCTTATATTTATCGATACCCCGGGGATTCATAAACCGAAGCATCGACTGGGCGATTTTATGGTAAACGTAGCAGAAAGTACACTTAATGAAGTGGATGCTGTTTTGTTTATGATTAATGCAAAGGAAGGTTATGGAAAAGGTGATCAGTATATTCTAGATCGTTTGCAAAAAGTAAATAGCCCAATCTTCTTAATCATTAATAAGATAGATTTGGTTCATCCTGATGAATTACTGGCCTTGATTGATCAGTATAAAGATAAGTGTAAATTTGAAGAAATTATTCCAATTTCTGCCTTGGAAGGAAACAATGTAAATCATTTAGTCGATGTTCTGAAAAGTCACATACCTGAAGGTCCTCAATACTATCCAGAAGATCAAGTAACCGACCATCCGGAACGCTTTATTATTGCTGAACTAATTCGGGAAAAAGTATTGCATTTAACAAAAGAAGAGGTACCTCATTCGATTGCAGTTGCAATTGAAAATATCGAAAAAAGAGAGCAAGAGAAGCTGCTCGTTCAAGCAACAATTATTACAGAAAGAAGCACACAAAAGGGTATTTTAATTGGTAAGCAAGGAAGTATGCTTAAAAATATTGGGAAAAATGCCAGGAAAGATATTGAAGCTTTACTGGGCTCTAAAGTATACTTAGAGCTTTGGGTTAAGGTTAAGAAAGATTGGCGGAATAGACAAAGTCAACTGCTTGAATATGGCTATCGCAGTGATGAGTACTAAATAAATGCTCGAAAAGAGGATAAAAGGACTGAGGTCTGTTATGGTTGCAATCTCCATAGCAACACTAATAATGCATCTGACGTTGCAGATTTTCAGCACTTGACGTGTCATTTTTACCGGACATTTTGAACAACCTTTAAACTTGGTAATTTTTAATACTAATGAATTTCAGCTAAAGTGCCACTCTAAATAGTAAGTTACATTTTCATTATAGTGTGTTTCAAAAAGGAGGATAAAAAGGACCGAGAAGTTCGAGGCGGCGAAGCTTTGAGTACCGCACTTCCCCAGGATGTGGTGACTTCTGTGTTGTCCACAGGACGTGGACGGTTTTAACAGAAGTTCATTGAATCCCTTGATACGTGAGGAACGGAAAGGCAAGCCAACGATGAAATTTGACGTGTCATTTTTACCGGACATTTTGAAAATCCTATTAAACATTAAAGAAAGGTGGGGTTTCTTGTGATCGAACTAACGTGGAAAATATTTAGTCAGACAGGAAACATTGAAACCTATTTATTATTAAAGGAAATAGAAAATGCAACATCGCAACAAGAGTTTGGACAGACTGAAACAGAAGTAACACTAGATGCAAAAATATAACATTATCGAATACCATGAAGGTTTGAACTGAAGGAATGGTTGTGTGAGTAAATAGGCTGACAGAACCATTCCACCAATGAGAAGCAATAATCAATAATCTTAACCGAAGCTTTCATCTTCATAGGAGGAGATGAAATAATCTGCATCTGTGGTTCTTTTTGTACAAGAAAAAGGGTGAAGCTGTGTGCTAGAGAAAATAGATGGAATCATCATTAAAACAAGGGATTATGGAGAAACCCATAAGCTTGTAACAATCCTTAGTAAAAACATTGGAAAATTCACAGCGCTTGCTAGAGGAGCTAAAAAGCCAAAAAGTAGGATGGCTGCGGTTATACAGCCGTTTATACGCGCTCAACTATTTGTATATGTGAATCAAGGCTTGAGCACGATTCAGCAAGGAGAAATCGTTAATTCCTTTCGTCCAATTCGGGAGGATATTGTTAAAACCGCTTATGCAGCTTATATGACAGAGCTTACAGATAAATTACTGGATGAAAAAAGTCCAGATCCATACCTGTTTGATCAATTTGTTCAAACCATGACTTGGATATCTGAAAATGAAGAGGCCGAGATACCATTAATGATGTATGAGTTGAAGTTATTCGAAAAAGGAGGATTTGCTCCTACTGTTGACCGTTGTACCAATTGTGGCAATCGACAAATGCCATTCGCATTTTCAATTGCTGAAGGTGGAATGCTCTGTACCCGCTGCAGGTACATTGATGGGGAGGCAATCGGGCTTCCAGATACGATCGCTAAATTACTTTTTATGTTTTCATCAGTTGGTTTAGAACGTATCGGAACTATCTCCATCAAGCCAGAAAATAAGGAGCTTCTTCGAAATTTATTAAATGCATATTATGATCAATATGGTGGATTTTATTTAAAAACAAGGAAATTTCTAACACAGCTTGACAAATTAATGTAGCTAACGATTGACAGAATGAAAAGGATAAAGTATGATTTTTACATATTTCAATATTAAATAATGATTTGCGAAGATGGAGATAAGTACCAGTTCCAATTCTATTTAAAGCGAGTCCAGGATAGTGTGAGCTGGATAACTAGATGTCTGGGAAAGGAACTCCTGAGCAAAGAAAATAAAGTGGCTCTAATACAGATTGTTCAAAAAGGCAGATGAAAATGACACAACATAAGGGTGTTGATCTTTGACTAAGACGAAACTATCAACACGTTCTGTGTCGAGTATCGAAGTCATCACAACTTGTGGAAGCTTGCAGGCTTGCTATTCATCCTTTTTTGAACACGCAATTATATGGAGCAAATAGGGTGGAACCGCGGTAAAAACCGTCCCTATGTCTATAACATGTAGACATAGGGACGGTTTTTTAACGTTTTAAGATTAATGAATCTGGAGGTAATTTTTAATGAATATCCAAGAAATGATTTTAACATTACAAAAGCATTGGTCAGATCAAAATTGTATTTTGATGCAAGCGTATGATACGGAAAAAGGAGCAGGAACGATGTCACCAATGACATTATTACGCAGTCTTGGACCAGAACCATGGAATGTTGCTTATGTAGAGCCATCAAGAAGGCCTGCAGATGGACGATATGGTGAAAATCCAAACCGTTTGTATCAGCATCATCAATTTCAAGTGATTATGAAGCCATCTCCAGCTAATATTCAACAACTCTACTTAGATTCTTTAGTAAAGCTTGGAATTAATCCGCTTGAACATGATATTCGCTTTGTCGAGGATAATTGGGAAAATCCCACATTAGGTGCTGCTGGACTCGGTTGGGAAGTATGGCTTGATGGTATGGAAATAACCCAATTCACATATTTCCAGCAAATAGGTGGACTTGAAGCAAATCCAGTAACCGTCGAAATAACTTATGGAATTGAACGTCTTGCTTCCTACATCCAAGATAAGGAAAATGTGTTTGATTTAGAATGGAATAACGGTGTAACGGTGCGTGATATCTTTTATCAGCCGGAGTTCGAGCATTCCAAATATACGTTTGAAGAATCTGATACTGAAATGCTCTTCCAGCTGTTTTCTATGTATGAGAAAGAAGCAGAGAGCACGATGAATAAAGGACTTGTATTTCCTGCATATGATTATGTTTTAAAATGTTCGCATACCTTTAACTTACTTGATGCCAAAGGTGTTATATCTGTGACCGAACGGACTGGTTACATCTCACGAATCCGCAACTTAGCCCGCAGTATCGCCAAAACCTATGTTGCAGAACGTGAGAAGTTAGGATTTCCAATGCTTGAAAAGGAGGAAAATTAAATGGCAAGAGATGTATTATTTGAAATCGGACTAGAAGAGCTACCTGCACGATTTATCGATGATGCAGAGCAGCAATTATTATCAAAAACAGAAGCGTGGTTAAAAGGACTTCGAATTCCTTTCGGCTCGATTACTTCATTTGCAACACCGAGACGTTTAGCTGTCTATATTCACGAAATGGAAGAATTCCAAACCACAATTGAGGAAGAAGCTAAGGGGCCTGCTGAGAAAATCGCTAAAGATGAAAATGGCGATTGGACAAAAGCAGCTATTGGTTTTACAAGAGGCCAAGGGAAAACACCTGACGATATTTATACGAAAGAGATTAAAGGTATATCCTATATTTTTGTGAAAAAGCATATCGAGGGGAAGCCTGTTCAAGAATTGCTTCCTGATTTCAAAGCAATACTAGAGTCGATTCAATTTGGCAAAAATATGCGCTGGGCAAAAGAAACACTTCGTTATGCCCGTCCGATTCGTTGGCTTGTTGCATTATTCGGGAGCGAAGTTATTCCGTTTGAAATCACTAGCGTACAAACAAGCAATATAACATATGGTCATCGTTTCTTAGGGAAAGAGATCCGTTTAGCTACAGCTTCTGAATACGAGTCTTCCTTGCTTGACAATTATGTAATTGTAAATCCTAAAAAACGTGAGGAAATGATTATTGAAGGTATTAAAACACTTGAAGAGGCCAATAATCTGTTGATTCCGGTTGACGCTGATTTACTAAATGAAGTAAGGAACCTTGTTGAATATCCAACAGTATTCATAGGGGCATTTGAAGAAGGTTTTCTAAATTTACCATCAGAGGTTCTCATTACTTCTATGAAAGAACACCAACGGTATTTTCCTGTAACAGCTACAGACGGGCAATTATTAGCACGTTTTGTTGGGGTTCGAAATGGAGATGTACATGAACTTGCGACTGTAATTCGAGGAAATGAAAAAGTTCTCCGTGCACGATTAGCAGATGCAGAGTTTTTCTTGGAAGAAGACCTTAAACAATCCATTGATTTTTATCAGAAAAAATTAGAACGTGTTGTTTTCCAGAAAGAATTAGGAACGATTCATGATAAAGTGGAGCGAGTTGTTCATATAAGTACAAAGATAACAGATTTAATTGGACTCGATGGTGATCAAAAGGAAAAAGTAGTAAGAGCTGCAACAATAAGTAAATTTGATCTTATGACAAATATGGTTA
The DNA here is from genome assembly GCF_037983385.1 of Oceanobacillus sp. FSL K6-0127. Taxonomy (NCBI): domain Bacteria; kingdom Bacillati; phylum Bacillota; class Bacilli; order Caryophanales; family Bacillaceae; genus Oceanobacillus; species Oceanobacillus sp. FSL K6-0127. The sequence continues at coordinate 2,696,181 of NZ_CP150287.1, forward strand.
ATGAATTTACTGAACTACAGGGAACTATTGGCGAAAAATACGCACTTCATTTTGGTGAGGATTCACTTGTTGCTGGAACAATACGCGAGCATTATTTACCAAAGCAAGCAAATGGAGAGCTTCCTAAAACATTAATTGGTTCGATAGTAAGTATTGCCGATAAGCTGGATACAATTGTGGGATGTATCTCTATAGGTTTAGTTCCAACGGGTTCCCAGGATCCGTATGGACTTCGCAGACAAGCAACAGGTGTATTACGTATCATAGCTGATAGAAAATGGGATATTTCACTGGAAACCCTGCTAGAGATTGTTACTTCTTTATATCAAACATTAGATATTGAGCTGGAAAACCAAGAAAAGGTAGCGATAGAGCTTAAAGAATTTTTCCAACTTCGCGCATCTTATTTGCTTAAAGAATTAAATGTCGAGCAGGATGTGATTAATGCGGTTGTACATCGCGCAATAGGAAACTTTGATTATACAATTGCAAAGGCAAAACTTTTATCTGAAAAGCGTAATGATGAAAACTTTAAGCATGTCCAAGAGGCATTAGTTCGAGCCCTTAATTTATCTGATAAAGCAGAGGGTACAACTGTACGTACAGAACTATTTCAAACAGAATCTGAAGTAGCACTATTTTCGCAATATAACGTGGTTCGCGACACATTCAATACGTACAATAAGCAAAAAAATGCGGTTAAGGCATTAGCATGCTTAGAGGAATTAGCTATTCCAATCCATACATTCTTTGACAATAATATGGTAATGGCAGATGAAGAGGATATACGTACGAATCGTCTTTCGCTTATCAATGTACTTTCTATGTTGATTAAAGAATATGCTGATCTACGATTAATACAATGGAAACAGCACTTTTAAGCACAAGAGCGGAAGCGCCCGGTTAGCGACGTACGGACTGCGCCCCGAACTCTGGGGTGGTTCGACGAGTCGAACATTCCTACGGAGGAGATAAAGGAAACATGCCCCTTTAGGGGTATGCCGACGTTAGGCGCAGTCTGGTTTTAGTCGGCCATCCTTTACCAAGAGGCGATGTTGACTTTCACCGCAAGGGTATAAGTGCGACTAGGCCTCATGTCTTAGCCAGTCGGCAAGTCTTCTTTATCGTACGGAGGTGAGGGAAGTCTCGCTACAGCTTTAGCGCTGTAGCTGGACGTAATCAAAAGTATAACGTATTTTCCCTTTTTGCTATATAATATAAAGAAATAGTATGACATATTGTTTTCGGGTGGTGAAAAGGTGGAATTATCCAAAAGACAGGAACAAATCATTGAAATAGTTAAAGGTAACGGTCCAATTACAGGAGAACATATTGCAGATCGATTAAATTTGACACGAGCTACCTTGAGACCGGATTTAGCAATCCTAACCATGGCCGGCTACTTAGACGCCCGCCCGCGTGTCGGTTATTTTTATACGGGGAAAACTGGTTCGGAATTACTTACAGAGAAAATAAAAAAATTCAAAGTACATGAATTTTTACAAGTACCTGTCGTTGTCAAGGATAGTGTGTCTGTATATGACGCCATATCTACAATGTTTCTTGAAGATGTCGGAACATTATTTGTTGTAGATGATAACTCCTGTTTAACAGGAGTGCTATCCCGCAAAGACTTGTTGCGAGCAAGTATTGGGCAACAGAATTTAAGTGCTGTCCCTGTACATATAATTATGACAAGGATGCCAAATATTGCAGTATGTCGAAAAGATGACCTGCTAATTGATGCTGCTCAAAAATTGATAACAAGACAAATTGATGGATTGCCAGTTGTTAAAGAAATAGATGCTGGGTTTGAGGTCGTGGGCAGAGTGACGAAGACGACAATGACAAAAGCATTAGTAGAGTTAACAATAGGTGACCATGTGTAAGAAAACTTCAAAAGGGATGGAGGAGAGTTGTCGTAATGAATACTCAACCAATTGTTTTTGTATTATCTGACTCTGTGGGGGAAACTGCTGAATTAGTGGTAAAGGCAGGTCTAAGTCAGTTTACGAATGGGGATTACAAAATACAGCGTGTACCATATGTTGAGGATAAAGAAACAATCGATGAATTCCTGCAAATCGCGAAAGAAAAAAGAGGAATGATTGGGTTTACACTTGTTGATCCTGAGTTAAGAAACTATTTGAACGAACGATCAAAGTTAATGCAAGTAGAAGCTATTGATATAATGGGACCAACACTTGAAGCAATGGAGCGTGTATTTGATAAAAGTCCCCGACAGGAAGCAGGACTGATACATAAGCTTGATGAGGACTACTTTAAAAAGATAGAAGCAATTGAGTTTGCTGTAAAATATGATGATGGAAGAGATCCCCGGGGGATAGCTCGTGCAGATATTATTTTAGTTGGTGTCTCTCGTACATCCAAAACACCATTATCTCAGTATTTAGCACATAAACGCATTAAGGTGGCTAATGTACCGATTGTGCCTGAGGTTGACCCTCCAGAAGAATTATTTGAAGTTGACCCAGCGAAATGTATTGGACTTCGTATCACTGCTGACAAATTAAATGGCATTCGAAAAGAAAGGTTAAAGGCTTTAGGATTAGGTGATCAAGCGACATATGCAAATATGGATCGTATTCATCAAGAGCTTGATTATTTTGATAAGGTAATTAACAAGATTAAATGTCCAGTAATAGATGTTTCCCACAAAGCAGTAGAAGAAACTGCGAATCTTATCATGCGTATGATTCAAAAATAATTGAATTGGATTATGCAAAACGTTCTGCTCCTATACACGAGCAGAATGTTTTCTGTTCTTAGGAAAATAAGTCATTATAATAGATATCTTTTATAAAATGTATTATAATAAATCTTTGTGTAAACATATACGTAAAAAAGCTATCCTCTACTGTTATTCTGAAAAATAAAACATTCATTAACAAGAAGGATTTTAGGGTGATTATGTAGAATTACTTTATTAAAGATAGCTCTACTATTGTTAAAATCTCAATAGTTGGTTATTCGTTAGTTTATATTTTAGCTGCAGGAGGTACAATAGTAATTAAATATGGAGTAGATGGAAATGACCTTCTTAGACTTACCGATCGTAACAGAGGGTAATTTTTTTCGGTTTTGAAGAAAAAAATGTCGAAACATGAAGGATTTTTTTAATCCGTCACGAATATTAGTATAGTATGGTGGTTAATATGGCCAATCAAATACCAGAAGAGGTTATTGAAGAGATTAGAAAGTCCAATGACATTTTAGATGTTGTTGGCGAGTACGTACAATTAAAGAAGCAAGGTAGAAACTACGTCGGTTTATGTCCATTTCATGGAGAGAAAACACCATCTTTTACGGTAACTCAGGAAAAACAGATTTTTCATTGTTTTGGATGTAGTAAAGGTGGGAATGCTATAACTTTCATGATGGAGATCGAGAGTTTTTCCTTCTATGAGGCTTTGAAATTCCTCGCCGATAGAAGTGGGATTACGCTTCCAGATAGTGGGATGAATAAGGAATCATCAATGTCTTTAGAAAGCCAGAATGTTTTATCGGCGTATGACTGGCTACGTAAGCTTTATCATCACCTTTTACGCTTTACAAAGGATGGAAAAGAAGGGTATCACTATCTGAAGGAAAGAGGAATGGATGACGAAACAATTGAAGCCTTTCAGTTAGGGTTTGCACCTAATGCACAAGACTTCATTGCGGAATTTCTTGCTAAAAAAGGATTTCAGCAACAATTATTAGTAAAAGCTGGCATTATTTCCGAGCTCGATAACAATCGGGTTACGGACCGATTCAGAGGAAGAGTAATTTTTCCAATCCGAAATCATATTGGAAAAACTGTAGCTTTCGGTGGGCGCTCGATAACAGATGAGCAGCCGAAATATTTAAACAGTCCCGAGAGCGAGCTATTTCAAAAAGGCAAGCTACTATATAATTTTGACTTAGCCAAAAAACATATTCGCAAGCAAAATGAAGTTGTTTTATTTGAAGGGTATATGGATGTCATTTCAGCATATCAAGCTGGGGTGAAAAACGTAGTGGCCACACTTGGAACATCATTGACCGAACCTCAGGCAAAACTTTTAAATCGTTATGTTGATACGGTCGTTATTTGCTACGATGGTGACAAAGCGGGTCAAGCAGCAACATATAAGGCTGCGAATTTATTACGAAGTGTTGGCTGTGCAATAAAAGTAGCAAACCTTGATGAAGATATGGATCCTGACAGCTTTATTAAAAAGCATGGATCAGAGGCTTTTATGAATCAGGTCATAAAAGCAAGTGACACGTATATGAGTTTCTATATGCGCTACCTCCAAAAAGATTATAATCTGAATTTGGAAGGGGACCGCATATCCTATATAGAAAATATATTGAAAGAGCTTGCCATGATTGAGAGCCCTATTGAAAGGGAATATTATTTAAATGAATTGAGCGAAGCACATCAGATTTCTATTGAAACTTTATCAGCGGAAATGCAAGGCTACAGGCATAAACAAGAAAAGCTTGAGGATAAGCCGGGAAAGAACAGATATACTAATAACACAGCATTCAAACAACGTAGTAAGAAACTTCTTCCAGCTTTTTATAACGCAGAGAAAAAATTAATAGCATATATGTTGCAGAACTCTCATATTACAGAGAGGGTACAAAATGAATTAGGTGCAAGATTTAATGTTGATGACTATAAAATTATTGCCACCTATTTATATGCTTATTATGAAGAAGGACATTCGGCTGATATGAGCTTATTTATTGAAAGGCTTCATGATGACCGATTGAAACAGCTTGTAGCAGAGATCGCTATGACATCGATAAGAGAAGAAATAAGTGATAAGGAAATTAATGATTACATTCGGATTATTCAACATGAATCGAATGACTCTGTTAATATCAAATCACTGAAAGAGCAGCAAAAGATTGCTGAGCAGCAAAATGATCCCTTAAAAGCAGCTCAAATAGCAATGCAAATTATTAATCTTCAAAAGCAATTGAAAAATACAAATTAATTATCTAATTAGTCAAGAAGGAGGGGGACTCATGACCGACAAGAAGCCTTCGCAAACAAAGGAAACTGAAATGACGCTTGACCAAGCAAAGGAAAAGCTTGTTGAAATGGGTAAAAAACGCGGTACGTTAGCCTATGAAGAGGTGGCAGACCGTTTATCCAACTTTGATATTGAATCCGATCAGATGGATGAATTCTATGAGTACCTGGAAGAACAAGGTGTAGAAGTGATTGGTGAATCTGATGAAGATCCAAACATGCAGGAGATCGCAAAAGAAGAGGAATTTAATTTAAACGACTTAAGTGTTCCTTTAGGAATTAAAATAAATGATCCTGTTCGTATGTATTTAAAGGAAATCGGAAGAGTAAACCTATTATCGGCTGCTGAAGAAATTGAGCTCGCATCAAGAATTGAAGAAGGCGATGAAGAAGCAAAACGTCGCTTAGCAGAAGCTAACTTGCGTCTAGTTGTAAGTATCGCAAAACGCTATGTAGGTCGAGGTATGCTTTTCCTTGATTTAATTCAGGAAGGTAACATGGGTCTGATTAAGGCTGTCGAAAAATTTGACTATCGTAAAGGCTTTAAATTCAGTACGTATGCAACATGGTGGATTAGACAAGCAATCACACGAGCAATAGCTGACCAAGCTAGAACTATCCGGATTCCTGTTCATATGGTAGAAACGATTAATAAATTAATACGGGTGCAGCGTTCCTTATTGCAGGATTTAGGCCGTGAACCAACACCAGAAGAAATTGGTGAAGAGATGGAGCTTAGTCCTGATAAGGTTCGTGACATTTTAAAGATTGCCCAAGAACCTGTTTCACTTGAGACTCCTATTGGGGAAGAGGACGACTCACACTTAGGAGATTTTATCGAGGACCAGGAGGCGGTATCTCCATCCGATCATGCTGCATATGAGCTATTGAAAGAGCAGCTTGAAGATGTGTTGGATACTTTAACGGATAGAGAAGAAAATGTTTTGCGTCTTCGCTTTGGCCTTGACGATGGGCGTACAAGAACACTCGAAGAAGTTGGTAAAGTCTTTGGTGTAACAAGAGAACGCATCCGTCAAATCGAAGCAAAAGCACTTAGAAAATTAAGACATCCAAGCCGTAGCAAACGATTAAAGGACTTTTTGGACTGATAGGTGTGGTCATTATTCGCAAGTACTGTGAATGATGACTATCCTGGCTTCCATCCTATCCATCCTGCATAGGGGTGATACTTTTGGCGGCAGAACGAATCGCTGTTATTGTTAAAGAAATTAAGTATTGGAAAGAAAACCGCTTGCTTCCTGAAACCTACTGTGATTATCTTCTTGCATTATACACAAATGGTGCAGCCTTCTCAGAAGAGGCGGATAACAATATTAAAATAAGACAATGGACAGTATTAGATGTAACACATTTAATATTATCATTGCTCATGATACCGTTTTCACTTCTTGTCTTATATTTTACTGAATTTGCTTCCGTTTTGCAACTCGGCATTTTACTGTTATTCTTTAGCTATTTAGTATGGATAATGAATTATTTTCGTAAAATTGGGCATCCTTATTTACACGTACCGCTTATTGCGTCACTATTAGTATTGCTATTATTTACTACGTTTATCTCGAAATTAATCCTGGATAGTAATATGCTACAAATTACAGTTTTAATTAGTAATTTTATCTATTGGTTTATAGTAAGTAAGCAAAGAAAAATAAAATATCTACAAATAATTAGTATTTTAGCGATAATATTTACTTTGCTGTATACTGGTTTTCTATATTTATAACTTATTCCTTTAAAAAAAACCAATTTTCGAGTAAACTATATAATGTATGTATAAATATATAATGGGGAGTACATAAGGAGGAACTACAAATGAGAAGAAACCCAGTTGTACCGTATGCAATTATTGCAATTTTAGGGGTACTAACAGTAGTCATTATTTCATTTGTCGGCTTGAATCAGCGTGCAGATATTCAAGTTGCTGAAGAGGGCGGATCTGAACAAACAGAAGAATCACAAGAAGGGGAAACTACAGGCGGAGACCCTGAAGCAGTTTTTCAGGCAAACTGTGCGGCGTGCCATGGTGGTGACTTATCTGGTGGAATGGGACCTGCTTTAACAACTGTAGGATCCACTCATTCTGCTGATGAGATTGCAGACATCATTCAAAATGGTATCGGTTCGATGCCAGCACAATCCCAAGTTGCTGGTGAAGAGCTAACAGCCCTTTCTGAATGGCTTAGTGAACAAAAATAATGAATGAGTAAGATGAAGTCTAAGCTTTCTGCTAAAACAGAAAGCTTTTCTTTTTTACATAGGAATTTGCTTTTAGAAATATGACTTTAGGTAGATTCAAATTCTAGAGGTGTTTAAACATCCTCTAAAAGGAGAATACGATGATAAATACATTAAAACTATCAGAACGTTTAAAGAAGGTTTCCTCATTTCTTCCGGAAGGAGCTCATTTTGCTGATATTGGTTCCGACCATGCTTATCTGCCATGCTATGTATGCTTACGTGATCAAAAAGCAAAGGCTGTAGCAGGTGAAGTCAATATAGGTCCATTTAATAGCGCAAAATCAACTGTAGAGGCCTATCAACTTTCCAATCGCATTGATGTAAGACTTGGTAATGGGTTAGAGGTGCTGGGTGACGATACAGATATTAAGCAGGTTGTAATAGCGGGTATGGGAGGCTCCTTAATTAAGACAATTTTGGATGAAGGAAAATCCAAATTATCAAGTGTACAACGAATTATAGCCCAACCGAATGTGGATGAGCGTAATGTACGCAGATGGCTTTTAAAAGAAGGGTTTATTGTTATCGATGAAACTATTATGGAAGAAAATGGACATCGTTATGAAATAATTGTAGCAGATAAAAAAGGAACGGATGAACTTATAGATCCTTATACGAAAAAGCAACTAGAAAGACAGTTACTGTTTGGCCCTATATTGTTGAAAAATAAAACTGGTATATTTCATGAGAAATGGCAATCAGAATATAAGAAGCTATCAAGAATTATTAGTCAAATGAAAGAAGCGAGTAATGTCGATAACGAAAAAATTGAACGATTTGAAAAAGAATTATTATGGATTAAGGAGGAATTACAGGATGAAGAACAACGTAACTAATTCAGATGTTTTTCAGCTTATGGAACAATGGGCTCCAAAGGAACTTGCCTATGACTGGGATAATGTTGGATTACAAATTGGTTCCTATCATAATCCTGTAACAAAAGTTCTTATCACACTTGATGTAATGGAAAATGTTGTAGATGAAGCAATTGAAAAGGGAGCAAATCTGATCATCGCACATCATCCATTCTTGTTTAAACCCATAAAACAGGTTAATATAGACACACCGCAAGGAAGAGTTATTCAGAAATTGCTAGAAAATCATATCTCTGTTTATGCAACACACACCAATTTGGATATTGCTCCTGGTGGTGTGAATGATATGCTAACTGACGCACTAGAATTGGAAGAAAATGATATGCTAGTAGAGACAGACAGAGAAAAGCTGTATAAAGTAGCGGTATATGTTCCAGAAACACATATTGATGAGGTAAGAGAGGCATTCGGTGAAAGTGGCGCTGGACATATTGGTAACTATAGCCATTGTACATTTCAGTCAAAAGGACAGGGAACTTTTAAACCGTTAGAAGGTAGTCAGCCATTTCTTGGAGCAAAAAATGAGTTAGAATTGGTAAATGAAGTGAAGATGGAAACAATTGTCCCTAAAGCAATCTTGCATAAGGTGATAAATGCTATCGTTGCTGCCCATCCCTATGAAGAAGTGGCATATGATGTTTTCCCGCTGGAAAATGAAGGGAAGCGTTACGGGATTGGCAGAATTGGTTCTTTGAAGAATAAAACAGATCTAAATAGCTTTTGTGAATATGTAAAAAAAGCACTTGATATTCCGGCTCTTCGCGTTACAGGTGACCTGAATAAAAAGATTCAGAAGGTAGCTGTTCTTGGCGGTAGTGGTGAAAAGTATATTCATCATGCAAAGAAAAAAGGAGCAGATGTCTACATTACTGGAGACATGACTTTCCATATGGCGCAGGAAGCCAGTCTTATGGGCCTTGGGGTTATTGATGCCGGCCACTATATTGAGAAAATAATGAAGCAATTTACGGCAGCATATTTGAAGGAACATTTGGATAAGGAAAATTTAACCATTCTTGTCTCCGAATCGAATACAGATCCTTTTCAGTTTGTGTAAAACAGAAAAAGACAAAAGGAGTATTACAACTATGAAAAAAAATAACTTTGACCCTTTCGCTTTCGAGCCTCCATTAAATCATGCTATTGAGAAGCTGAGATTTAACCAACCAACAGAAATACAAAGCAAAGTAATACCTGCAATTCTAAAAGGAGAAAGTGTAATTGGTCAATCGCGCACTGGATCTGGGAAGACACATGCCTATTTACTTCCACTTTTTAATCGAATTAATACGAATAAACGAGAAGTTCAATTTGTGATAACAGCTCCTACACGAGAACTAGCAACACAAATTTACAACGAAGTAAGAACAATTATTGACTTTGCGGAAAAAGAAGGCACATGGGTTGCGAAGCTATTAGTAGGTGGAACTGATAAACAAAAAATGGCGGAGAAATTAAAAACACCACCACATATAATTGTCGGCACACCAGGTAGAATTCTCGACCTTGTTAAGGATGAGGCGATTTCAATTTATTCAGCGACTTCTTTCGTAATTGATGAAGCAGATCTAATGCTGGACCTTGGTTTCATTGAAGACGTGGATCAATTACTAATCCGGTCGCAAAAAGATATTCAATTAATGGTATTTTCAGCGACAATTCCGCAACGTTTACAGCATTTTTTCAAAAAGTATTTGGAAAATCCGTTATATGTTAAAATAGATGAGCATTTCTCGCCGGAAACGATGGAGCATCGATTAATTGCGCGTAAACATCGTAATGAAGCAGATATTATTTATGATATATCAGAAGCAATCCAGCCATATTTGGCAATTGTTTTTACAAATGGAAAAAAACAAGCAAACGAACTAGCTGATTCATTACAGGAAAGAGGGTTAGACGTCGGCTTAATTCATGGTGGGCTAACACCCAGGGAGCGAAAACGTGTCCTGAAGGATATTCAAAATTTACGCTATCAATATGTCGTTGCAACAGACTTGGCAGCCAGAGGAATTGATATTAAAGGAGTCAGTCACGTCATTAACGCTCAAATACCAAAGGAAGAGGAGTTTTATATTCATCGCGTTGGCCGAACTGCAAGAGCTGGAATGGAAGGTACAGCAATCAGCATCTATGATGAAGCGGATTTGGCATTAGTTGAAAAACTCGAACAAAAAGGACTAACCTTCACCTATATGGAAGTGAAAAATGGAGAATGGAAAGAAGCAAAGTCCTGGAACGAACGGCACTTACGCACAAAAACAACCACGAATATTGAAAAAGAGGCTTGGAAACAGGTTCGTAAAGCGAAAAAGGTAAAGCCGGGCTATAAGAAAAAAATGAAAAAACAGCAAGAGTCCATTAAACGTCAATTATCAAAGCGTACTAAATATAAGAAATAGATTTTATAGAAATAGGGAGAGGTGCAACAAGTGTTAAAAATTGGATCACATGTATCAATGAGCGGAAAAAAAATGTTGTTAGGTTCAAGTGAAGAAGCTTTAGCATATGGAGCAAATACTTTTATGATTTATACCGGTGCACCACAAAACACGAGAAGAAAGCTAATTGATGAATTAAATATAATGGCGGGTCGTGAACATATGGAGCAGCATGGTATGTCGGATATCGTTGTACACGCACCATATATTATTAATATTGGAAATGCGATAAAACCTGCTACATTTGAACTTGGTGTCAATTTCCTGCGTAATGAAATTGACCGCACTGCAGCTATCGGAGCAAGTCAAATTGTGCTACACCCAGGTGCCCATGTTGGTGAGGGGTCGGAAGTTGGAATAAAAAAGATTATTGAAGGGCTAAATGAAGTGCTTGAAAAAGATAGCACAGTCCAAATTGCATTAGAAACTATGGCTGGCAAAGGCTCAGAAGTAGGACGTACATTTGATGAACTAGCAAAAATAATTGATGGTGTCACACATAATGAAAATCTTTCTATCTGTATGGATACATGCCATATTCACGATGCAGGTTATGACGTTGTTAACGATTTTGATGGTGTCCTGAATGAATTTGATAAAATTATTGGAGTGGACCGGATTAAAGTTGTTCATGTAAATGACAGTAAAAATGAACGCGGCGCTCATAAAGATCGACATGAAAATATTGGTTTTGGACATATTGGTTTCGAAGCATTACATTATGTTGTTCACCATCCACAGTTAACCGCATTACCAAAAATTCTTGAAACACCGTATGTAGGAACAGATAAAAAGGATAAAAAAGCTCCATATAAGCTGGAAATTGATATGATTCGCAACGGATTGTTTGTAGAGGATTTAAAAGAGAAAATTATGAATTCATAATAAAGGAATAGCGCCTGCGCTATTCCTTTATTATTGAAATAAATGTTCTAAGCCATAGGATTGAACTAATGTATACAATAATTGCTCTGCTTTAGTAGCCGTTTGTTCATCAGTTATTGTTGCTAAATGTTTAAACATTTCTTGACGTGCTTTTTGATTAAATGGGTCACGTGTATTCTTACGTAAGTATATGGCGATTTGCTGTGCTTGCTTTTCGGTTAATTGGAATCCATACTGTTTACTGTAGTGTAGAAGCTCTTCAGCTGAAAGGTTCTTTAGTTTGTTTTTTATCATTTCCTTAATAAATATTGACATGCATTCATCCTCCTCATAATTACTCCTTATTCTATGCCCAGTTGTTCAATTGGTGAATTCAAATTTAATCATTTAACCTCTTAGAAGGCGTCTTTGCTTTACTTAGAAGTCCTTGATACTCTAAAGTACAAGCTTTTGGGCGGATAGCACAATGGCACTCATCAGATAAAAAAGAGTTATATTTTCTTATCTGCCAATAAATAACACCTTTATAAATTGATTCTTTCCATAAACTATAATTGCACCTCATTAATGGATAAGGAGGTCTTGAAGATATGGACGAAATGAACAGACGTACAGATAAAACGACACCAGCTCCAAATCACGGAGAACATACCGAAGACCAGGATTTTATCGGGATTGAGTCAGATAGTATAAGGAATGAGGAATTTGCTGCCGAATTTACAGCAGATGATTACGAACTGCAATCTGATGACCGTAGTCATGAAGGTGCAACAACTGTTTACGGATGGATTGGTATAGCACTTTCTGTAATATCCTTCTTTATGTGGCCAGTGGTTCTTGGAGTCGCTGGAATAATCTTCGGTTTTGTATCCAGAAGTCGTGGCGCAGATACACTAGGAAATATAGCAATTGCAGCTGGAGCAATATCCATTTTAATCACACTTTTTATATTACCATTCTTTTAACAAAACGTATGAGGCTGATTTCTTCAGCCTCTTTTTATTACCTTGATTCTTATTTACGGAAATTAACATTACTACCAATAAATAATCCTTTTAACTGCGAACTAACCTAATTGCTTTGTATGAGCAACTATTGCCGTCCGGTTCGCTTCGGATGCACGCCTCAATGCACGGATTCAGCCTCACCGAGAGAAGAGCCGGTGAGATTTCAGACATGTGCTGTTCCCGCAGGATAAGGAATGTTTCGTCAGCTTTTATATTGCACGAATAAAATTGTTTTTTTCGATTAATAACCGCCCTCCGCTCACTCGGAATGGTTAGAGCGACGTTTTAGTTTTTGATAACGGTCATGGTTTAACAGGACTTCATATAATGATTCATTGGTATAAGGGAAAGTAGTAAAATGTATCAGGTTTTAGTTTGTGTGGGTCTGTTGTTGGGTTTAATTCTTTAAAATGCTTGATTATATCCTCTGAATGAAACATTGAAATGCTATCTTCATTCAGCGATTCAACAATTGAAAAAATGGTATCTCCAGGTAGAACTTTTACATGTGCAATTGTATATTCATTACTGGAGGAAATCTTTATTTGTTCAGCGTCATGTTCAACATTCCTGCTGTTGCTAACCATTAAGTCTTGAAAAATACTTATAATCAGCAATATAATGAGTGTATAGAGTATAAGCCTTTTTAGTGTATACATAAAAATTCTCCTTTTGGGTGAAACCATTTACAATTCCATACGTATGATTAAATTAGAGAGGGGGAAATAAAAAATGGATATCTTTGATCTCCAATGGATAGGATTTGTTATAACATTTTTAGCTACACTTTTTCTAATTGGTGAAGTTTTAGTTAATATGCGAGGTTTTTTTGGACTGCTAGGTATTGGATTTATTACCGTATACTTTGCAGCTTACGTTGGAAGTAGTTCTTTTATTCTTATGCTTATTATATATTTTGTAGGATTATTACTTATCATAATTGATGGCAAGCTACTGAATGATGGAACACTTGCAACTATTGGTCTTGCAAGTATGCTAACGTCTGTTGCTTTGGCTGCAGATAATCTTACTTCGGGATTATACGCCGTTTTAGGGGTATTAGTAGGCACTGGTGCTTCCTTCTTCTTCTTAAAAGTATTTAAACGGAGAGAGATGTGGACAAAGCTTGCTTTGAAAGACCAGTTAACAAAAGAAGCGGGCTATAACTCTATGAATATGGAATATGAGCAGTTAGTTGGTAAAGAAGGAATTACGTTAAACGACCTGAGACCTGTTGGAACTGTAAAAATAAACAAAAAAGATTATAGTGCGGTATCTGACGGACAATGGATTCCGAAGAATAGTAAAGTTAAGGTTACACAAGTAGATGGGACAAAAATATTAGTTGAAAAAATATCATAGATGTTCTAAAAGACAATTTCCTAGTACTAGGAAATTGTCTTTTTTTTGAGAAAAAAAGAATGAAAAACCTATGTTAAGGGTAGTTACTAAATAGAAGAAAAATCATTATGTAAATTTAATGTAAATTATTCAACTTAAACCTTTACAAATGGTTAACAAATCATTAATAATGGGAGAGGCGCAAGCGACAAGATTCAACATAGAATGAAGGGATGAAAGCAATAGTGGATATCGATTTACAAACGTTATTATTCGAGTTTATTGGTGGTTTAGGAATATTCTTACTCGGTATAAAATTTATGGGAGACGGGCTTCAAAAGTCAGCAGGCGACCGTCTGCGCAATATATTAGACCGGTTTACCACCAACCCATTTCTAGGCGTTTTAGCAGGGATTATCGTAACATGTTTGATTCAGAGTAGCTCGGGAACAACTGTACTCACGGTTGGATTAGTTAATGCTGGATTTATGACGCTAAGACAAGCAATTGGAGTCATCATGGGTGCTAATATCGGTACGACAATAACCGCGTTTGTTATCGGGCTTGACATTGGCGAATATGCTTTACCAATTCTTGCAATAGGTGCATTAATTTTATTCTTCTTTAAAAATCAAAAGGTTACCGCGGTCGGACAAACTATCTTTGGTTTCGGAGCATTATTTTTCGGTTTAGAATTAATGAGTAGTGGAATGTCCCCATTACGTTCTCTTGAGGCATTTCATGAATTAACAGTAAGTATGGCTGCAAGCCCAGTACTAGGAGTAGTAATTGGTACAGTATTTACATTAATTGTACAGAGTTCAAGCGCAACAATTGGTATCCTTCAAGGATTATTCTCAGAGGGTGCGATAGCATTAGAAGCAGCCATTCCAGTTTTATTTGGAGATAATATTGGTACTACCATTACAGCGATCTTGGCAGCAATAGGTACAAGTATTACAGCAAAGAGAGCTGCATTAACACATGTTATTTTTAATCTTGTAGGAACAATCATTTTCCTTATATTCCTAGGATTATTTACAAGTTATGTCGGCTATTTACAGGCGAGCTTAAATTTAAATCCTGAAATGACTATCGCCTTTGCACATGGTAGTTTTAATATTATTAATACGTTGATTCAAGTTTGGTTTATTGGTGCCTTAGCATGGATTGTAACAAAAATTATTCCAGGTGAGGATACAATTATCGAATATAATCCAAAACACCTAGATCCTATTTTTATTCAACAGTCATCAACACTAGCATTGGATCAAGCAAAAGCAGAAATTATTCGGATGGGTGAATATGCACATCAAGGCTTAGAGGAAACGAATCTGTACGTTACCACACAAAACCAAAAACATTCGGAAATGGCGATGCAGGTTGAAGGCGCACTAAATAACTTAGACCGTAAAATAACGGATTATCTCGTTAATATTGCAGCTGGATCATTATCTGATGCGGAAAGTGTAAAGCACACTTCATTAATGAATTCAGTTCGTGATATTGAAAGAATTGGCGATCATTATGAGAATATTATTGAGTTAATTGATTATAAAATATCGAATAAAGTTAACTTAACAGAGCAAGCACTGGAAGATTTAAATACGATGTTTGATTTAACACTCTTAACGGTTAAGCAAGCAGTAGAATCACTTGATAAAATGGATCGGGAAGCGGCATTAGAAGTTATCCAAAAAGAAGATAAAATCGACAAAATGGAGCGCCAATTCCGCAAAAAGCATATCATTCGTATGAATGAAGGATTATGCAGTGGGTCAGCTGGTATCGTTTTTGTAGATATTATCAGTAACTTGGAACGAATTGGTGATCATGCAGTTAATATTGCCGAAGAAGTTTTAGGTGAGTAAAGAAAAAGGGGGGAGACCTCCTTTTTTTATTATATAAAATTAAAATTTTCTACAAAAAAAAACAATTTATCCATTTATGTGTTGAAATAAATTTTAGAACGTGATATTATAAATCTCGCAGTCGCAGAAAAGACAAGTACATAAAAATTTTGCGTTTGATTATAAAGTTTTGGGTTGTGCAAAAAAGTATTGACAGCAAATCTAAAACATGGTAAATTATATTTTGTCGCTAATAACCTATAAGAAGTAATAATTACTAAAAAGTTAAAATTACAAATAGAAATAAAAATTTCAGACATGTTTTCTAACTATTCCACAGTAGCTCAGTGGTAGAGCTATCGGCTGTTAACCGATCGGTCGTAGGTTCGAATCCTACCTGTGGAGCCAAGTGGCGGCGTAGCTCAGCTGGCGAGAGCGTACGGTTCATACCCGTGAGGTCGTGGGTTCGATCCCCTCCGCCGCTACCATACATAATTAATTGCATAATGGCGGTCGTGGCGAAGTGGTTAACGCACCGGATTGTGGCTCCGGCATACGTGGGTTCAATCCCCACCGGTCGCCCCATTATTTAACAAAATTCCAGGACCCTTAGCTCAGTTGGTTAGAGCTATCGGCTCATAACCGATCGGTCGCAGGTTCGAGTCCTGCAGGGTCCACCAAAAAAATACGGAGGTATACCCAAGTCCGGCTGAAGGGATCGGTCTTGAAAACCGACAGGCGGGTCAAACCGCGCGGGGGTTCGAATCCCTCTACCTCCTCCATTTAGTATTTTATAAGCAGACTAGATTTTATAATTACATAACGGCTCGGTAGCTCAGTCGGTAGAGCAACGGACTGAAAATCCGTGTGTCGGCGGTTCGATTCCGTCCCGAGCCACTTTCCAAACAAGCAATATGCTTGTTTTTTCTTTTGCATAAATTAAATAATTTAATCTACCAAAAAATGATAAGATTCTTGTATTTTATAAGGCAAAAAATTTGCATGAATAGCAAAGCTCTGATAACCTTTTAATTAAAGGTTCGACAAACCTTAATAACTTGGATTCATTTAAGGAGGAAAAAATTATGGCAAAATTTGAACTACCTGAGTTACCTTATGCATATGATGCATTGGAACCAACTATTGACAAAGAGACAATGAATATTCATCATACGAAGCACCACAACACGTATGTTACCAAATTAAATGAAGCACTAGAAGGACAAACAGATCTTCAAGGAAAATCAGTTGAAGCACTTATTAGTGATTTAAATGCAGTTCCTGAGAACATTCGCACTGCAGTACGTAATAATGGTGGAGGACATGCTAACCATAGCTTGTTCTGGAAGCTTCTTTCATCAAATGGCGGGGGCGAGCCAACTGGCGAGCTTGCAGATAAAATCAACGCTAAATTTGGTGGGCTAGATGCATTTAAAGAACAATTTGCAGCAGCTGCAGCAGGACGTTTTGGTTCAGGCTGGGCATGGCTCGTATTAAATAATGGTGAATTAGAAATCACAAGCACTCCAAACCAAGATTCTCCATTAATGGAAGGAAAAACACCATTATTGGGCTTAGACGTTTGGGAGCATGCATACTATCTAAACTACCAAAACAGACGTCCAGATTACATTTCAGCATTCTGGAATGTTGTTAACTGGGATGAAGTGGCAAAAAACTATAACGAAGCAAAATAAATGAAGAAAAACACGCGGTTAATTCCGCGTGTTTTTTTGGTATATCTGTTACTCCTTCGTTCACACTAAGAGAGACGCAAAAGGAGTAATCGACTATGCAAAAAGTGATCCTGTTTTTTCAAAATAAAATGGAAAGCAATCGTGACTTATTGATTTTACTGCTCATTGGTGGCCTCTATTCACTGGGAATTTTTCTATCCAATACGTTTGTAAATATATACTTATGGAAACAATCAGGGGACTACATTACAATTGCTAATTATAATTTAGCGATTTGTCTATTTCAGCCAATTACTTTTATACTTGCAGGAAAGCTCGCAAAAAAGGTAGATCGGATTATTGTATTGAGATTGGGCGTTATTTTTCTATGCGTATTTTTCTTAAGTGTTCTTCTTATTGGTGATCAAGCTTCAAAATATAACTTCTTACTCGGTAGCTTATTGGGAATTGGTTATGGTTTTTATTGGCTAGCTTATAATGTATTAACCTTCGAAATAACAGAACCTGATACGAGAGATTTTTTCAATGGATTTCTTGGAATTTTGCAGTCTTTAGGTGGAATGACAGGTCCGCTTTTAGCTGGGGCAATTATCGCTAAAATGACCAATAATATTGGTTATACGGTTATATTTGGGATTTCCTTCGCTTTATTTGCCTGTGCCGTTGGAATTAGTTTTCTATTGAAACGCCGAGGTGCAGAAGGAGTTTTTCGCTTTAAGCGAATTTTAGGGGAAAGGCATCGTAATAAAAATTGGAACAGAATTCTTCATGCACATTTTTTTCAGGGGTTAAGAGAAGGAATTTTTGCTTTTGTTATTTCAATCTGGGTTTTCTTAGTAACAAAAAGTGAATTCGCGCTTGGAACATTTAACATGTTTCTATCGGGTCTATCTGCAGTTTTTTATTTAATTGCTACGAAATTTATTAAACCTTCCATGCGCAAAAAGGCGATACTCGTTGGAGCAATACTTCTTTACTTTTCCCTCTTTATTATCATTATCGAGATAAACTATCTCTTACTCATGATTTATGCAATTGTAATTGGAATAGCGTACCCGGTAATAAATGTACCTTATGTATCACTTACCTTTGATGTAATCGGTAAGGCTTGGAAAGCTGGAGAAATGCGTGTAGAATATATGGTTGTTCGTGAATTGTTTCTAAATAGTGGACGAGTTCTATCAATAATCGTTTTTCTTGCAGGCGTATATTTCTTTCGGGCGGAGGAGGTTATTCCCGTTTTACTTGCGATTTTCGGTGCAGGTCATTTTATGATTTACTTTGCAGTACGTAAGATTTATTTAGGTAGCCCAATAAAGAAAGAGATTTTATTAAAAGAGCAAATTACAGACGAAAAAAATCGTTAAATATGGTAAAATTAGTGATAAGGTTGTTGATCAGATAAGATAGCATAAAAATTTCTTAAAAATTTCTTATTTGATCAACCAGGACATTTACCTAAAGGCTTAAAATCGCCAAATTTACTAATGAGAAAATTATTATTTTCACTGGGGGAAAATAAATGAGTAAGAAGAAAAAAAAGAAGAGAGCACAGCTGCCCTTTCGGATTAATATGTTGTTTTTTGTTGTGTTTTTATTGTTTTCCGTATTGATTCTGCAACTAGGAGTTGTTCAGATTTTAAATGGGGAGGACTTCCAGCAGGAAATCGAACGGACGAACTTGGATACAACTAAAATCCCTGTACCCAGGGGTAAAATATATGATCGAAATGGTGATGTTATCGTTGATAATGAAGCATTATATTCGATAACGTACACACCGCCAAAAGGAGTACAAGCAGAAGATCGTCTAGAGCTTGCAGAGACGTTAGCGGAATACATTAAGATGGATGATGAAAAGACGCTTAAAGGGATTACCGAAAGAAATCGTAAAGAATACTGGTATTTGTTAAATAAAGAGGAGGTAGATGAACGACTTTCAGCTGAAGAAAAAGAAGACATGTCTAATGCAGAAGTATATCAAGCTACACTCGAACGAATAACCGAGGATGAAATCCAGGATTTTTCAAAACAAGAGCTAGAAGTAATAGCAATTAAGAAGGAATTGGATAAGGCTTATTCTTTAACACCTCAGATTGTAAAAAATGAAAATGTAACTGCAGAGGAATATGCAAGAATTGCAGAGAATTTAGATAAACTACCAGGAATAAATGCTACAACAGACTGGAATCGAAAATATCCATATGGTTCTTCATTAACGAGTCTGCTTGGTAGCATAACGACACAAGAGCAAGGAATACCAGCTGAAGAAGAAGCAAATTATTTAAGTAAAGGCTACAGCAGAAATGATCGAGTTGGTAGAAGTGGTTTAGAACAACAATATGAGGATCTATTACGCGGCAGGAAGGAACAAATTCAATACACGACGACAAAAAACGGAACGCTTATTGGCTCGGAAACAATTGTTGAAGGTGAACGCGGAAAAGACCTTGTTCTAACCATTGATATGGAGTTCCAAGAAGAAGTGGACAAAATCGTCCAAAAAGAATTGCAGACAGCGATCACAAAGTATCCACATACGAATCGTTATTTGGAAGATGCTCTTGCAGTAGTGATAGATCCTCAGACAGGCGATCTTCTAGCTGTTTCAGGAATTCACTATGATCGGAAAAATGGTGAATACGAAGATGCTGCATTTAAAACCTTGTCAGATGCACATGAACCAGGGTCGGTTGTTAAGGGAGCAACTGTGTTGGCTGGTTTACAATCCGGAGTAATTACACCAGGGCAGAGCTTTTATGATAGTCCGATTAAGATTGCGGCGACACCAGCTCTGAGATCGTGGTCAACCGGACTCGGAACGGTTAATGATATAACGGCATTACAGAAGTCCTCAAACGTGTATATGGGGTATATTGCATTAAAAATGATGGGAGAAAACCGTTACCCGTATCCGGAAAATGCTCCACCTTCACTTAATGATAACTGGCGACAGGGCTTTCAGGAAATGCGTAACTACTATAGACAATTTGGATTAGGCTCAAGCACAGGCATTGATTTTCCACATGAATCGACCGGTTTAGAAGGGAATATTGTTACGCCGGGTCAGTTGATGTATAATGCGATAGGCCAGTTCGATACTTATACAACCATGCAATTAGCACAATATACAGCAACGATTGCAAACGATGGCTATCGTGTACGGCCACATTTTCTGAAAGAGGTTCATGATCCAATCGCTTCCCAGGATGAATTAGGCCCATTATACAGTTCGGTGAATACAGAAGTGCTAAATCGAATTCAAATGAGTGATGATAATATTCAACGTGTTCAAGATGGCTTCCGTCAGGTATTTCAGACACCTAACGGAACAGCGTATAGTAATTTTGGTAATTCCCCATACAATCCAGCAGGGAAAACTGGTACTGCTGAAACGGCTGTATATAGAGATGGACAAAAACTTGCTGACACACGAAATTTGGCATTAATTGGTTATGCACCGTTCGACGAGCCTGAAATCGCATTTGCAATTCTTACACCATTTACTGGAACAGAGAATAATCACAATATACCACAACAAATTGGTAAACAAATACTGGAAACTTACTTTGACCTAAAAGAAGAACGTGATAGAGCTAGTGATGAGGATTCTGAACAAGAAGAGACAGAAGAAGAGGAACAAGAATAAATATTTGCCTAAAATTTCATAACGTGAGATTTTAGGCTTTTTTATAATATAAATTACAAAAGGTTAACATTATCTTAATACTATTGCTATATAATAAGACTACGACATTCCACTATTCGTGCAGAATGCAATATAAAAAATGGGGGATATGGATGACAACTCGTGAACAGTTTCAAAGTGAACTTAACGCATTGAATGAAGACATTATTAAACTGGCCAACGCAGCAGGCCAAGCTTTAGATGATGCGGTTGATGCGTTATACAGTCAGGATATAGAGCTTGCGAGGCAGGTAATTGCCAATGACAAAAAAATCGATCGCAAAGAACTTGAAATGAACGATAAAACGATTTTATTGATTGCAAAGCAACAACCAGTAGCGACCGATTTAAGAAGGGTAATTACAGCGTTAAAAATTTTAACGGATATTGAACGAATGGCTGATAATGCTAAAAACATTGCAACTGCCACGATTCATTTAGGAGAAAATGCATCGATCATTCCGAATGATATAAGAAAAATGTATAACATGACAAAAGATATGATGTACACTGCTATACAAGCTTACAAATATGAAGATATTACAGTTGCAAGAAAGTTAGCGGTGATGGACGATGAGGTTGATCACTTGTATAAAACAATTGTTAGTGAATTATTAGGAGAAACGGCAGTAAATCCTGATAGAATTCAATACGTTATGCAAGTTGCATTCTGTGCAAGGTATTTAGAGCGATTTGCTGATCATATTACGAATATAGGAGAAAATATACTTTATTTGGTTAAAGGCGAAAACTATAACTTAAATTAAAAAATGCTGGCAACGGGAATCACTTCCTGCTGCCAGCATTTTTATTTATCGTGCAATTCGTTCTGCAATTTCGTAAAAACTCATATCATTCGATACTTCAAATGTTCCAATCTGGACGTGAAGACTATACTCATGCTCGTCCAAATAACTGTTAAATTCTGAAGCATTGTCAACAATATTTTGTTCAGCTAGAAGTGCACTAATATCAGAGGAAGCCATTCCTGGGCTAATTGTTAACGTGTACTGAACAACGTTATTTTCAGGTTCTTTCTCTACATTTTCTTTATTATCTTCTTTTTTGATTTCATCATCTGAATCTTCGTTTGAGTCATCAGATTCATCAGACGTTTCTTTCTTTGATTTATCTTGTGATTCTTGTTTTGATTCAGCTTTTGTTTCTTTCGAGGACTTATCCTTCGTGTCGTTTTTAGGTGAATCGGATTTTTCTGTTTCTGCATTTTCTGCTTCTTGTTTTTTCTGAACGCTATATGAAATATATTCTTGTTGATCAAGGACGGCATATCCTTCACTTTCCACGTGTTCAATCATTTCCTCAACATCGATTTCCTCCACACTTTTTACAGAGTCTTCGACAAAATAAAAAATGATGAAAAGGATAACAGCGCTCGTCAATAATCCAACTGAAAAAGCACGTACAGTATGTTTCATAATTTTCTCCTTCTATACTTGTTAATTTGATACACTGTTT
Source organism: Oceanobacillus sp. FSL K6-0127 (assembly GCF_037983385.1). Lineage (NCBI taxonomy): Bacteria > Bacillati > Bacillota > Bacilli > Caryophanales > Bacillaceae > Oceanobacillus > Oceanobacillus sp. FSL K6-0127. The sequence continues at coordinate 2,718,729 of NZ_CP150287.1, forward strand.
TTTTCATCATTTGAATGTACATCCTGGGTTAAATCTGCAGGCATAAGCTCTTCTTCTAAGATCTTTATTTGTTTCTTCATTTGATATGTATCCTGCATCGACGTAATCGAAAGTTGTTCAAGCTGTGTTTCCAGCTCTTCGAATTTGTCACGCATGAAGTAGGATAAAACAAATAGAACAACTGCAACAATTATAATGGAAATTATTGCAACTAACATGGCATTCCCTCCTTTTGCATACATTAATAGTTATATCATAGTTTATCACATGAGAAAACCATAATTTTTTTAGTTACATTCTTGCTAAGTTTAAAAAACTCTGCTATTATAATTAAAGTCTGTACGTAATAATATGTATGATAAAAAAGCAAGTTGTTAAAGTTTGGAGGGAAGATCATGCGCGTAAACATTACTTTAGCTTGTACTGAAACAGGAGATCGTAACTATATTTCTACAAAGAACAAACGTACGAACCCTGAACGTATTGAGCTTATGAAATATTCACCACGTCTTAAAAAACACACTTTGCACCGTGAAACAAAATAAATGAAATTAAATGAAAAAACTCTTATCATATATATGATAAGAGTTTTTTATATGTGAAGGAGGGAAATCTTTGGACAAAACTAAGTTAAGAAAGGAAGCAATCGATCGTTTAAAAAAAATAGCAATGCATGAAAAAAAAAAAATTGAAGACCAATTAAAGGAAAGATTGCTTTCATCAGAACTATGGAAAAATGCAAATACAATCGGGATGACAATAGCTCAGGATTTTGAATGGGCAACCGGTTCAATTATCGAAGCTGGCTGGAAACAAAACAAAAGAATAGTTGTACCAAAATGTATTCCCGTTGATAAACAGCTGCATTTTTATGCAATTAATACCTTTAATCAGCTTGAATCCGTATACTTCGATTTGCTTGAACCAATTCCAGATAGAAAGCGATTCGTTGCAAAAAAAGATATTGACCTTCTAATTGTTCCAGGAATATTATTCGATAAGCACGGTTACCGAATCGGTTTTGGTGGAGGTTATTATGATCGATTTTTAGTCGATTTTAATCAAAAAACGGTTTCTTTATGTAGCGATGAACAGCTAGTCGATCATATTCCAAAGGAAAAGCATGATCTTCCAGTCCAATATGTTATTACAGCTAATAAAATCATACATACGCAAGAATCTTGATCAACGTATAATATTACTTGTTCGGAAAAAAACTATGAATACCATTTGGAAGGAAGGTGGGTTCATTGCGAACAGGAATAGTCTTAGTTCTGCTGTTGATATCAACTATGTTTTTCTATCGATCGAGGTACAAAATATTAGATGCTTTATTGAACATTGGGTTCATCAGGAAAAAAGCGGTAGTATTGTCTATGAAGATCCCAAGTCTACGATCGAAAATGTTACAGAATATGTTTTCGGTTTCAGAGGTGTGATGTATGAAAAGAGGCAGCGTAATTGCAGCTTCTTTTTTATTGGCAAGAAAGAAAGTATAAAAACTTTCCTTCTTGCATAAGTGCAACTAGGGCATGCTCCTAAAAGTTTGACGAACGCCAAGTTTTCTAAGAACCACCAATACAGTTTAGATATAGCTTATCTAACTGCTGTAATTGGCTTTTATGCATCGTTCTGTGAAAACGGCTGTTGTTCTGCTATGATAATGAAGAGGAAGGTGACTATATGTATCTTGATGATCAATATAAGCTTTATCATATGGCATACGAACTAGTAGCCAATCAGCAATTTGATATTCTGCATATCGACCATAATACGAATGAGATATGGCTCGAAAAATATGTAAATAAAAGATCTAACGTAATACGTCTTATACAGAAGGGCTTTGATTGGAAGAATCATTTGAAACGAGATATTGCAATTGTGTTCCAGAAAGCAAAGGCAATGAAAAAATTATTAGCAGGTAAACATATAGAATTATACAATGTTTACATATCCTCACACGCACCAGTAGATGACTGGGAAAGCTTAAAGAAACCGATGCAGCTAAAAGAGAAGAATCCAATAAAAATGAAAGTATATTATTTAGATAATGAAGGTTCTATTGAAGAATTCGACAGACTTCAGACTGATTTAGATGTACAGCTCAGGACAATTCCAGAAAATGTTGACGAAGAGCAACAAGAGCAGGATATTCAAAATAAAAAGAGGTATTTAACAGAAGTACTTGAGAACAAACATAAGGAAGTTGAAAAGGTTTTCTCATTTGGTAAGCCATATTTTACATATTTATTAATTGCAATTAATCTTGTTTTGTTTATTTTGCTTGAGTTGAATGGAGGCAGCACTTCGATTAATACTCTTATCGAAATGGGTGCAAAATATAACCCGAGTATAATTGAAGGGGAATGGTGGCGAATTGCAAGCTCGATGTTTCTTCATATTGGTTACCTTCATCTATTAATGAACATGCTCGCAATCTATTATTTAGGAACAGCAACGGAACGGATTTTTGGGAGAACCCGATTTCTTTTTATTTATTTCCTAGCTGGAATTGGTGGTGGCTTAGCAAGCTTTGCATTTACAACAAACGTGTCTGCTGGAGCATCAGGAGCAATTTTTGGATTGTTTGGTGCATTGCTGTTTTTTGGTATTATTTATAAGCGGATTTTCTTTCAGACGATGGGGAGCAATATACTAATTATACTTCTCATTAATATTGTTCTAGGATTTTCCGTTGAGCAGATTGACATGGGAGCACATATTGGTGGACTACTAGCAGGATTTCTTGCATCAGCGATGATGCACCTACCTAACAAGAAAAATGTACGAACCCAATTAATTGGATTTATTGCTTATGTTATGCTTATAACAGGGCTTGTCATCTTTGGATTGAATAGTAATATGAATAATCAATCAAATTATTTAATGCAAATAGAGCAATTATTATTGGATAATCAATTTGAAGAAGTTGTAGAAGTGGCAACGGAAGCACTAGACCTTGAGGGTGATATGCAGGGTCCAATTTTATTTCAACGTTCCTATGCATATATTGAATTGAATGAGCTAAATTTAGCGGTCGAGGACTTAGAGCAGAGTATATTACATGAGCCAGTGCTGCCTGAAGCGTATTATAATCTGGCATTATTGTACGACAGTAACGGTCAAATAGAAGAAGCAAAAGAAATGATAACGAAAGCCTATGAATTGAATCCGGATGAAGAATCATTTGCAGAGGTTTATAAAAAAATCACAGGAGAATCACCTGAATAAAAGCGCCAATTAAGGCGCTTTTATTTTATTAATTCTTTATTTCAGGGATGCGTTGAATTAGTTGCTCACGTCCACCATTTAATTCGAAAAGAACGTATAAATGTGTATTTTGTTTATCGATTAAAATTAAAGGTATGTAGCTTTCAAGTTGATTTTCTGATGACTCAGAAGCCGGAATAACATAATTTTTATATATCCCCTCCCAAAGCCTTCCAATTAATACGTCTGTTTCTTGTTGTGACATATTTGGGAGTGGTTTATTGTTGTATTTATATAAATCCACCAACGGAATTGCTCGATAATTTTCTGGGTTGATTTGAAAATACTGGATCAATAAATGCCATTGAAAAAGTAATTGCTGCTTGGAAGAACGGTCAAGCAATTCTTTCCATTCGGATTCAAACGGTGTAACAGGTTGTTTAAAAGCTTTAATAGGTGTTGTGGGAGAGTCAATAACATATAATTCATCATATGTCATTGCTTGTACACTTTTAATGTCTTCTCCACCATAGTGATTTTCGCCATGGTGGAAGGAAATACTTTGAAAATGACTGGAGTCCTCACTCGCAACAGTTTCATCCATATGAATTTGGTCTGTGTTTTGAACCCACTTACTACGTACACCACGAAGAATACCATTATCAAATAGCAGTGAAACATCTTGTCTGAGATACATACTCTTATCGCTTGATGAATTTATACTCCATCCAATGTTATATGAGTCTGATCCCGTTACAGACTCTAATGTTAACGAAGTATTTGCCTCATCTATAAAACTTTTCTCATCTAACGGAAAAAAACTTATTGTAGGAACTGTGTTTGCTCTCAGTATGAATAAACCTCCAATAGTTAGGATTGTAAAAAATATCAGCATTATTTTCCACTTTCTCATCATCTGTCATTCCTTTTATTCATGACTTGTCTATAAAAAATATGAGCAATGGAGAGGATTTATGTTTAAGTTTCCTGATTATCTTAGTTAGCACAGTCCGTTATTTAAATAATTGATTCGCAGGAAATCATAAATTACATTATATGGATTTATGATTCCTCAATTCTCAATTCTTTGGTATAATGAGAAATGGTGGTTCTAATGAAAAATGTTTATGATATACAACAATTATTGAAACGTTATGGTTCGTTCATCTATACTGGTGATCGTTTAGGCGATCTGGAATTAATGGAGATGGAATTGGATGAATTGTATCAGATGAAATTTGTGCAAATCTCGGAATATCAAAATGCAAAAATGGTATTAAAAAAAGAAAAACGGCTCATTATGGACAAAAGGGGCGAGTAAGTTATGGAAAAATTACTATTGGGGATAGATATTGGGGGAACATCTGTAAAAATTGGTATCATCAATCAACAGGGTGAAATTCTAGAAAAATGGGAGGTACCAACAAATAAATTAAATGCCGGTATTACAATAGTCGATGAGATTTGGGCTTCTATTGAGCGTAAATTGAGCATATTACATCTAAGTATAAGTTCTTTTTTAGGTGTAGGGGTTGGAGCTCCAGGATTTATTGATATGGATTCAGGGATAGTATCTGAAGCGGTGAATATCGGATGGAAGGATTTCCCTTTAGCAGATCAATTAAAAGAAAAATCAAGCTTACCTGTGTTTGTTGCCAATGATGCTAATATTGCTGTCCTAGGAGAGAACTGGACAGGTGCAGGTAATCAAGCAAAGAATTTGGTTGCTTTGACACTTGGAACCGGAGTAGGTGGAGGTATTATTGTTAATGGCTCCATACTTAATGGAATAAATGGAATGGCTGGTGAGCTTGGTCATTTAACCATTGAAAAAGATGGCTATCCATGTAATTGCGGAAATAATGGATGCCTTGAAACAATAGCATCAGCAACAGGCATCGTACGTCAAGCTATGGATAAAATAGCGAGTTATCCTGATAGTAAGCCTGCAGAAATTTATAAAAAATATCAAGCAATTACAGCAAAAGACATCTTTGATTTGGCCAAGGATGGAGACGCTATTGCAATTAGCATTGTAAAAAGGACTGCAGATGTACTAGGTCAAGTGATAGCCAACCTGGGCGTTATTATTAATCCTTCCAAAGTTCTAATTGGTGGCGGCGTTTCAAAAGCGGGCGACTTGCTTGTTAATGAGATTCGAATCGCTTTTAGAAAATATGCTTTACCAAGAGTATCCGATGCCTGCGAAATTAAAATCGCACAACTTGGAAATGATGCAGGAATTATCGGAGGGGCTTCTTTAGTATTGGAAAAGTTGAATAACGACAATAGTTAGACTTGATTTTTTTCCGATTTCTATTAGAATAATAAGCTACTAAATATAAATTAAATGTAAAATAGTTGAAACCTTTTATAAGACCTAGACGTCTTATATAGTACTAACTTTGTAAACAAATGTTTACAGTTCCATCATAAAGGGAAATAGGGTGCAAGTGATGTTTCATCTATTAAGCTAGACGTGAAAAGATATTTTTTACTAAAAACCTCGGAATTGAACAAGTTCATGTGCTTTGCAAGTGTTAGATTAGAAAAATAAATGGAAAAAGTCTCTTCTGTAACGATGTTACACATCCTTAATGGAATAGTTACAGAACAGCAAAAACATTCCACGGTTAAAACATACAATAGGAATGAGTTTTACTATTTTAGGAGGAAGCAAGATGAAGTTTAAAAGACCTACCATCCCCTTATATATAATGGCAGCATTATTATTTGGGCTAAAAACTTACTTTGTTTATCGATTTATGTTTGATATTGAATTGGATAATTCAATGCAGGAGTTAATATTATTAATTAACCCGTTTGTATCGGCATTTCTTGTTTTTGCGATTAGCGTATGGTTTAACAAACGTTCTCGTCAAATGAAATTTCTAAGGTACACAGCCTTTATAGGTTCATTTGTCATTTTCGCAAATCTCGTATTCTATCGCCAATTTACCGATTTTATCACAATTCCGCAGCTGTTCATGGGAAGTAACATGGCAGATTTAGGTTCGAGTATTTTAACCTTGATTAAGCCTTATGATATTCTGTTTTTTGCTGATGCAGCTCTAATTTGGTATTTAAATAAAAAACAAGAAACGAAGCTATCGGTAGCATATCCGAAAAGCGGCAAGGTATTTGCATTAGCAATGTCACTAGCACTTCTTGCGGGTAACTTCTTCTTGGCAGAAATGGAAAGACCGCAGCTATTTACTCGAGCTTTTGATCGTGAATATTTAGTGAAAAATATTGGTTTGTTAAACTATCATGTTTACGATTTAGTTGTTCATTCAAAAACGGAATCACAGCGTGTTTTTGCAGACGGAAACGAGATTCCGGAAATTCAAGAGTATATCGATGAAAATGTGAAGATCACTGGGAATTCAGATATGTTCGGGGCAGCCGAAGGTAAGAATGTAATCTTTATTAATGCTGAATCACTACAACAATTCGTAATTAATAATGAGGTAAATGGGGAAGAGGTAACACCGTTCTTAAATAGCTTGACCGAAGATGAAGATACGTATTATTTTGAGAATTTTTATGAACAGACAGGTCAGGGAAACACTTCTGACTCTGAGTTTTTAATAGAAAACTCGCTTTACCCACTATCTAGAGGGGCAGTATTCTTTACCCATGGCGGTAATGAGTATCATGCACTTCCAGAGATAATTAAAGAAGAAGGTTATACATCATCCGTTCTCCATGCAAACAACAAAAGTTTTTGGAACCGCGATGGCATGTATAAGAGCTTAGAAATCGACCATTTTTATGATGAAGCAGCTTATGAAATTACGAATGAGAACACAGTTGGCTGGGGTTTAAAGGATAAGCCATTCTTTGAACAATCTATTAAATATTTACAATCAATGGAACAACCTTTCTATACGAAATTTATTACCCTAACCAATCATTTTCCATTTGAGCTAGAAGAAGATGATACGTCAATTGAGCCATATGATTCAAATTCAAATACGCTGAATAACTATTTCCCAGCTGTAAGGTATATGGATGAAGCACTAGAAGACTTCTTTGATCAATTGAAAGAAGCTGGTATATATGAAGATTCCATCATTATAATCATGGGAGATCATATTGGAATTAGTGCGAATCACAATCGTGCAATGAGTATGTACCTGGATAAAGAAGAAATAACGCCTTATGATCAAGTGCAATTGCAGCGAGTGCCAATGTTTATTCATATTCCTGGTGATGGAAATGGTAAAGTAATGTCTGAAGTAACTGGTCAAATTGATATGAAACCAACAATTCTTAGTCTGTTAGGTATTGAGGCTGAAGATGATCTTTACTTTGGAAACGATGTGTTCGCTGATGAACGAAAAGGATATATTGCGTTAAGAAATGGCGATTTTATCAGTGATGATTATATTTCTACCTATGGGATGTGCTATGATCGTGAAACTGGTGAGCCGATAGAGGAAGACAGTGAAGAATTGGATGCAACTGGTGAAGAAAAGGCACAGTCAAGTACTGAAAATGCATGTAGTCCAATTACTGAAAAAGTTGAAACAGAGTTGTCCTATTCTGATAACTTGATTTATGGTGACCTGTTCCGCTTTATTGATTTTGGTGATAAGGAAGCAGCAAGTAACTAAAAGTTAAAAAGTCTATAGCCGTCAACAGTATTAATTACTGTTGACGGCTATTTTAAATGTGTTTAGGTGCAAGCTCTAGTTATGTATTTCTAATTTAAAGGTATTTCTAGTTGTTCAAAATAAAAAAGTTAACTCCGAAAAGTTAACTTTTTGCTTCTATGGATGTTTGATTAAGTTATCCAGCGATTTCTGATATAATCGTTGCAATGGAGAAGAATCCAAATGCTAATGCTGTCAAAGCTGAAAATGCTAATGCAAATAGATTTTTATATTTCAGTTGACGAATAACTGAAACTACTGCAAGTAATGCGACGAATAATAATACGATTGCTAAAATAAGATGTCCCACAACTATTATCCTCCTTTGAAGCTTCATTGTTCCTAAAGTTACAATTTGAATTAGGAATTGGTTTTATATTATTATGTAACTAAGACATTATATTATTTATTCTAAAACATTAAATTGTTTTTGTCGAGTAATTGTAAAACGTTTTCTTACACAACAGGGTGTAATACACCCTCTTCTATGTGTGCGGGGACGAAAACATGTGTGGTGGGGAGGCAAAGCCCGTAAATTCCTGATTCTCTTAAGGTCCAGCAGGGCTCCTTATCAGTACTAACATTTAGTTGGGGGTGAAGCGAGCCCCACTAAATGAAAAAGTGATTTCATTCAGAATTGAATTGGAGGTTTTTTAATGAATGTAAAGGGGATGGCATTAGGTCCAATCGGAACAAATTGCTATATTGTTTATGATAAAGGAAAAGCGTTATTAATCGACCCAGGTGCAGAGCCTGATAAAATTGCCGAGTTTTTAGAAAGAGAGGGACTAAAAGTTCAAGCAATCTTATTGACACATGCTCACTTTGATCATATCGCTGCACTAGATGAAATACGAGAGACTGTAGATACAGATGTATATATACATGAAAATGAGCTTTCTTGGTTGTCAGATCCACAAATGAATGGTTCCAGTAAGCTAATAGGAAATGAAATCGTTATGAAGCCAGCTGAATTCACTTTTAAAATGGGTCCAATGGAAATAGGGGACTTTCTCTTTGAAGTTATTCACACGCCTGGTCATTCGCCTGGCAGTGTCAGTTTTCTATTTGATCAAAATGAATTCATTATTAGTGGTGATGTTTTGTTTTATCATGGTATTGGCAGAACTGACCTTCCAGGTGGAAATATGGCAGAGATTGAAGCTACAATCCAAAATAAACTATATCAATTGAAGGAATCCCTCACTGTTTATCCTGGGCATGGACCACATACAACAATTGGTGAAGAAAAGCAGAACAACCCTTTTGTTCGTGCATGAAAGTATTAGCTGGATTTAGTTAATTTGAAGATGGAAAAACCCCTGCAATAGTTTAGGTTGCAGGGGTTTTCAGCTTTTTTAATGTCCGAAACCAGGTACAAGAATAAATTCGGAATACCATGTAAAACCAATCATGAAAACGGTACAATACGCTCCAAATAAATACATGTACATGCGTTCAGATAACTTTAAATAACTTACTGTAAGGAAAAATGCCGTTTGAGCCAGGAATAGTAGTGCTGTATTCGTCATATCACCGATATAAAACATTACTGTAAAAATACCTGTCCAAAAGGCAAGAACACGAAACATTCGATCCATGTCTTCCCCCTCCTTTTAGGTAGCCTTTTCATTGTTATTATATATGAGGAATTGCGTATTGTAAACGAATGTCATTAAACAATTGAGAGATTAGCTAGATAAGTGCAATTTCCGCAATTGTTTGTAAACATATTTTCTTCGAATGTTAAAGTCGACCCTTCAAATAATACATCGAATATACCTTTTAGGAATAAATAATGCATATGACAAACTACTGTTTGGTTTTTCATCACTAATTCCTTAAATGGGCAGTTATTCACATGAAAATGAATGTTATTATTTCCTTCATCATACGTAAAGGAAGGAAAGAGTCCTAATTCTTCTGTTGCCCTCTCAAGTATATCAAGTTTTTCCTTGATGGACAGCTTATTGAAATGATGTATTTTAAAATCGTCTATAAATTGGTGCCCATACTTTTTCCCTGTTGCATACAATGCTTGCTCACCAATTTCACCGAGTTCCAACAGCGCTTCTAATGCAATTGAAGAAAGGGTCTTATAATCCCTCGATGGGAAGCTTAATTCGATTACACTTTCCGATAGTCGGTACATTTTGCTTGGTCTTCCGCCTTTTCCGCTTCTCTTGAAATATGTTGTAATAAGCTTTATTTCTTCAAGCTTAGATAAATGCAGTCTAGCTACATTTGAATGGATGTCAAAATGGTTTGCAATCTCAATCACACTAACATCTTTATGTTTTTTTAGTATATATTGATAAATATGGTACCTTGTTGGATCACTTAATACATTTGTAACTTTTAACGTATTGTCCACATAAATCACCCCAGTAGCTTTAATACCTTTATTATAGTATTTAATTTGACTATTTAGTGAGAAAAACAAAGTTTGTTAAAAAATGTACAAACTTATTATTCTGCTATATGTGTTTTTGTGAACGTATAAATTGTATCATATTCGTTTGTTTTGATTGAAAAGGATAATTGATACATTGTATCTGCTGCAGGTGTTATAGAAATTTTAACGTCACCATCAGGAAAATGATAGCGTACAACAGGAGGAGGCTCTTGTTCTATTATTTCCGATTTTACTGTTTCATATCCCATTTGAAAAAGCGTCTCTATTTTTATTTGTTGAATGTGTCTATGGGTAAGCGCAGTATCATGTCGATAACTATGAATTGCAGTCATTATAAACATGCAAATGAATGCCGTTATAAAAAGTACATACGGTAGTATTACTCCATGTTCATTCTTAATAATAAGCGAACTTTTTTTCATATCTTTCCTCCGAAGTAGTAATAACGGTAACTTGAACCCCGTAGGGTAGGGGAGTGAAGGAAATACCTTCAACATCCCTCAGATAGATTTCATGTCCTTTTCCATTGACTTGTCTTCTAACAAGTGTGCCATACAATTCGAGTGTTGCTGTTTTATTTTCATGCGGCTTAACTAAATAAAGTTTTCTATTTGTTACGTAGATGTTCGTTGCATCAATGATGTCATCTCGCATAAATTGAAAAAATTGCTGTACTGAAATTTCACTGTACGTTGATTTCGAGTTCATGCTTTGCAGCAAATAGCCCAAAAGCGGTAAACTGACGGAAAGGATAACAATACTACACAAAACAGTTATAAATGTAAATCCTTTCTCATGCTGCTTGTAATCCATAAAAACAGAGCTGTTCTTCTGTATTTTTCGCATTATTCCATTCAGCACATCCTTTAATGAACTCATTTTCAATCTGGAAATCAAATTGAACCTCCATATAAGAATCGACCGTTTTTGTGAAGGCCACAGGGAGTAAGGTATTTGAACTCCAAATAAATTGTTGTAACTCGTCGTGGAGCAAGTAAGCTAGTTTTCGACGATCGCTTAATACTTTTTGTTCTATATCAAGCGTTGAGATAATTGGCATAAATGTAGCAATTGCGGTGAATATGATACCGGAAGCAATTAATACTTCTATTAATGTAAAACCATTACGATTCTGCAATATAAAACCTACCTTTCCCGAACTGGAAGACAATTCGATATTCGCTATATGTTGTTTTTATATGAATCGTTCGCGGGTATAAAAATGTACCTTTCCCATTAAATCGAATATCACTATTTTGTCTATAATCAACCGTCCATCCAGCAGGATAGACTTGCTCTGCAATTATTTCATTGTCCTGAAAGACTTTATAATTATCCTTGTAGAAACGAATAAATATCTCCTCACCTGTAGTCAAATAGGACATGTTTTGAACATATAAAACATCGATTTTCAATGTATCTAGAAATTGTTTGTCCTTTTGTTTTTCAATGCTTTCAAATTGAAAGGGAGGGAAAATTACCATAATAATTGAAAAGACAGCAAGAACAAAGAGGACTTCCAGCAATGTAAAACCATGATTATACTTAAGGTGCTGATACAATACCTTTATTTCCATCTACTGAATAGTTTAAAGCCTCTTCATTAGGACAGGTGAGTTGATCTTCGTTTAAGTAATCAGGAACTAATGCACTTAAAGTATTCGGATACGAATTATTTTCCATATAATAAACATCTACTTGTCCCTGAACGATGGATACTAGTGCTGTACATCCTTTGCTGTGGACCTCACTGCTCCGGTCACCGAGATTCGGAACGATAAGGATGATTAAGACGGATATGATTAATAGAACGATAAGCATTTCGATCAATGTGAAGCCGCGGTTATTGTTAAACATAGCAAAGCTCTCCTTTTAGATTGTTTTAATTAGCTGGAACATTGGCCACATCAACGTTATATAAATAAAAATGATGAAGCCAGCTAAAATTGTAAAAAATACCGGTTGAACGAATGTAATAATTTTCACGATTTTTCTTTGGATTTCTTCCATTAATAGCTCTGCATAGATACTCAAGTCTTTTTCAAGTGCTTGTGCGTCTGCATTTTTACTGAATATAGTTGTCAATTGTCCTTCTAGAAAAGTAAAAACAGTAAGTAAACTGGCGATGTGGACACCTCTTGATAATTCTGAAGTCATTTGCTGGGCGTAATAGGAGATAATAGGTAGTTTCTTCTGTCGGGTCATATGGTCAAGTATTTCTTTGAAAGACATTCCGGTTTTAAGCAGTGAACTGAAATGTGTAGCGAAGTAAAAGGACGTCTGTAGCTTAAGGAAGCTTCGGTAAAGTGGAATTGTGCGATATACATTTAATTGCTTTTCAATTGGCAACTTACCCTTTGTTAGTAACCATACAAAAAGTAAAATTCCCAAAACAAAGATTAACACAAAAGTAATGGTGGTAAGCATTTCAATTAAAATAATGGACACCTGGACGGTTGATGAAGCGGACATACTTGCTTGAAAAATATCTTGAAAAGACGGGAGGACACTTTGTTTTATAAAGTATAGCAGCAAGGAGAAGATAAACAATAGAATAAGTGGGTATCTGGCAGCTTGTTGAAATTTATTTGTATTTTTTATTCGATATTCATACATTGCAGCACATTTTTTGATGCTACCCTCAAGATCTCCATTTCCTTTTACAAAATAAAGATATGAAGTAATCAGCGGATGAAATTTCGCCTGATCAAATGCTTCATCAATAGACATACCGTCTTTAAGGCACGTTAAAATGCGGGTTGCAGGTTTTTCTAATTCTTTATTCCATTTTACTGTTTCAATTGCATCTAGCAATGGGTAGCCATTCGTTAATAAACGATGTAATAATTGTAGGAATTGAAGCTGCAGAGGGCTAGCCAGCATTTTTCTACGACTGATAAACCCTTTCAGATATGAAGCCATATGCATAAGCCTTCTTTCTTAAATACTCAAATGAATGAAATGTATCAAGTTCTGTTAATTCGTTCCCCTCAATGGTATTCTCTAATAATGTACCTTCGAGTAGTTCAAGAATCGCTGCTCTCCTTGCGAATTCGGATTTCACCTGCAATGGAAGTAATTGAAGCGCAGCAACCGCGATAAGTGATTGTTTCATATCACTTCGTTTGATACCCATATCGATTAAACGATGAATTGTTCCTATAGCATTTTTTGCATGTAATGTGCTCAGAACCAGGTGACCTGTTAAGGATGCTTCAAATGCAAATTTGGCTGTGTGCTTATCGCGGATTTCACCAACCATAATAATATCTGGGTCATGTCGTAACGCTGCTTTTAAGCCTGTCTGATACGTAATTCCAGCTTTTTCATTGACTTGCACTTGTAGAATATTGTCCATGTTTTTCTCAATTGGGTCCTCTAAAGTAATGGTTTGATACGACTTTTCCTTTAAGATGGATTCCAGTAAAGCATATAATGCTGTGGTCTTGCCACTTCCGGTTGGCCCGGTCAGAAGGATGATGCCAGCACGATTGGACATCCATTCCTTCATTTTATTTAGTTGGCTTTTAAAAAGAAAAAGTTGTTCAAGAGTGAGTTTTGTTTCTTGTGGAAGGATCCGAATTGCTAAACTTTCTGTTTGATGGAGAGGAAGTGTCGATAATCGCAATGAGAATAAATTGGACGTGGTCTTATGTTGAATGGTGCCATTTTGCGGCTTTCTTGATTCACCAATATCCATTCCAGCTATAAATTTGTAGTAGGTGAGCAGTTGTTCATATTGTTTAAGTTTTATGTGGCAATGTTTTACTCGTTTTCCATGGATTCGAAAAAAAATATCTGTATAGTCATGGAAAGGATAGAAGTGAATGTCTGAAGCGTTCTCTTTAATCGAAGCGTTGAGCAGGTTATCTGATAAAGTTGCAGTGGGATTCAAGGTTGTTTTCACCTCCTTTTATTTTGCAACAGTATACTTTATTCGACGTTTTTTGATTAAACCCTTCTTTTTTATAAAAATTTTTGTATATATTTTTTTTGATTTGCAAAAGATAAGTGTGAGACATGGAATCGAGGTGGTAGTAATGTCAGGAAATGATTATTTGAAGTTTATGACCGAACAAGTTGTTTCATATATAGACTTACCATCTGAGGAAAGAAAGAAACGAAAAGAAGCGCAAAGGAAACAAAATTCCTTATACACCACCAGATGGTTTGGTATGCTTCCATTCACATTAAAAATAATGTTCCAGAAGGAGAATAGCAGATAAATTTACCTGCTATTCTTTATTTATGGAGGTTGTTCAAAAAGTATGAAATGTGACTACATTAAACTGCTGGGACTAGCATAGTGCCGAACAAGGCTTTTTTTATCTCAGCCTCTAACCCTGCACAAGTGATTTTACTATTATAATGCATGTTGTTCGAGATACACGATACCTCCATTGATTACGTCCAATGTTACCTTTGGATGATAACGTTTTGTTAATTCGTCTTGTTCTTTTTTCATCTGTTCACTTTCTAAGTCGTCCTGATAAAAATGCTGTAACGTTTGAATTTCTTCCTGTAACAATTCTAAAGATTTCTTAGCCCACGTATGTTCTTGCTCTTCAATATAGTTTGACAGAACAGTTTCCATTCGTAAGTAACCACTTTTTATTTTAATCATTGGAGACAATGTAAAGCAATAATCAGAAATTGTTGTTTGTAATGAAAACTTCCTTAACAGATTCATCATATCTAACTTCATCATGCCGTTAACTAAATGTAAACCGATAGAAATGATTTCATCCTTTTTATGCTGCCCTTGATAACTAATTTTAAAGTTTACAACTAGCCATGGATGTAAGGGCGTCTTTTCGGTTGCATGAATTAATTGAAATAGCTTTGTAAATTTTTCCTTTTCTTTTAAATGATTCATAATTTGCTGGAGGCGAGGACTGCCAAAGTGAATCCAGTCTCCTTTTGCATCCCGTTGTTTTGGATTTGTAATTAGCGTAAGTTGCATTGGATCGCCGGTACGGCCAATTTTTTTAATGTAGTGCCAGTAAAATGGTCGGTTCATCAATTCACGATCCATCTGTTCATTTAATTGTATTTGTATCACACCATCATGATTGGAAATAATTTCGCAATCCTTAGCAGTAAAGTAATCTGTCAAAAATTCATTTAAATTAGTAATTGCCATAAAGTCTCTCCTCCGTTTCCGCTGTAGAATCATTTTTTGCACCTTGAATAATGGAAGAAAGGTTATTTAGTTTAATTCGTACCTCCCCTGCGGAGGTGGATTCATTATAGATAGACTCCATCTCTGACTCGATACTTGAAATGTTCAGCTCAGCTAAAATATCATCTAGGTTGCCAATTACCTTTTCAAATAGGTTTATCTTTTCGTATAAAAGTGTCAGAATATGTTCTTCTATCGTGTTGCGAATAACAAGATTATAGATGTGTACATCCTTTTCCTGTCCGAAACGGTGGATACGTCCAATCCTCTGTTCAAGCCGCATTGGA
The DNA here is from genome assembly GCF_037983385.1 of Oceanobacillus sp. FSL K6-0127. Taxonomy (NCBI): domain Bacteria; kingdom Bacillati; phylum Bacillota; class Bacilli; order Caryophanales; family Bacillaceae; genus Oceanobacillus; species Oceanobacillus sp. FSL K6-0127. The sequence goes on from NZ_CP150287.1 coordinate 2,734,482, forward strand.
TTCCATGGTAGATCGTAATTAATTAGGTGGCTGCAAAATTGAAGGTTAATTCCTTCACCTCCAGCCTCAGTAGCAATCAAAACCTGCGCATGATCTTTAAACAGTTGTTTCATCCAGTCCTTTTTACCACGTTTAAATCCACCTCGGAAGGGGACCGATGAGATACCATGTTGCTGTAAATACCATTGTAAGAAATATTGTGTTGCTCGATACTCTGTAAAAATAATAACTTTTTCATCACCTATTGATTTAATTAGCTCTACTGCTTTTTCAGCTTTTATGTGGTGAGGCAGCTCCTCAATTTTGCTAAGTAACGGTTTTAATACAGCTGCATTATTTTCATGCTCACTAATTTTAGATAATGACATATAACAAGCTTCTCGTGATGAACATATCTCACGGAGGTACGTAATTTTCGAAAAAGTGGAGAACGCGATTGTAGTATTGACAAGATCGTCATATACTTCGCGTGCTTTATCAGGAAAATCAATCCATAAGGTCTCAATCTTCCGTTTAGATTCAGTGAGTTTTGTTGCTTTTCTCGTATTTCGAATCATTACTTTTTGAATCAATTGTTTTAAATAAGGATCTTGTTCCAGCTTACTTCGATCCTTACCATATTTTTCGATAAAGGAATCACAATTTCCTAGATGACCAGGTCGAAGTATTGTAATTAAATTAAATATCTCAATTAATCGGTTTTGTACAGGTGTAGCTGTTAAAAGCAAGCAGTACTTCTTTTTAATTGCACGTACAAATTGATAGTTTTTTGTTTTATGATTTTTAAGCTTATGCGCTTCATCAATCAGAATAAAATCATATTCCGTGTCAATTATTTCTTCCCGGTTAGGAGAACGCTTTGCTGTATCAAGGGAGGAAATAATAATCGGATTTTCTTTCCAACTATAATTCTTCCGATGTGCAACTGCTGGTATATAAAACTTTTCATTCAATTCCTTCACCCATTGGTTAACAAGCGATGCAGGAACGAGAATAAGTGCATTTTTTACTAATCCCCGAATCATGTATTCTTTTAAAATAAGACCTGCTTCAATTGTTTTTCCTAATCCGACCTCATCTGCTAATATTGCACGACCATTCATCTTTTCAATTGCTTGTTCAGCAACATCGGTTTGGTGATCTAAAAAGTTAACATGTGGAAGATATTCTAATGCACGTAACCCATTAAAAGAAGGTGAACTTGTTGTTAACTCAGCTTGAAATGCCATCGAAAAGAGTTCCCAATTGGAGAAAGGACCCTCTTTGCTAATGGCTGTTTCTAAAGCATTGATAAAGGCTGAATCTTTTTGTAGTTCAATAGAATCCATATGTTGAACACACATCCTATTATTAAAATTTGGATTTCACTATAATTTTGCTTTTTGATATGTTATAATTCAAAGTGAAATAGAGTTCCTTACATTCTGATACATAGTATAACCAAATATAAATTTTTCATTAGCGGATGATTACAAGGGGAGAGCTTACATTATGTAACGCCGAAGGAGCAAGTTAAGAGCGAATCTCTCAGGCAAAAAGACTCTTGTAGGACGCAACTCTGGAGAGTGTTTACTTAGAATTAGTAAACCACCCACGAAGCAAATACTTATACAGTCATCCAACATTCGTATAAGTATGCAACTTTCTGGTTTAAGGACAGAGATTTCTTCGGTAAGGAAGGAATCTCTATTTTTATGCACTTTTTCAACAAAATTAGGAGGAGTGGATGGTATGAGCAAGTTGAAACGAACACCTATTTTTTCGGAATATGGAAAATACGGGGCGAAAACAATTGATTTTGGGGGCTGGGATTTACCAGTACAATTTACTGGGATCAAACAGGAACACGAAGCAACCAGAACAAAAGCAGGGCTATTTGATGTGTCACATATGGGGGAAATTGCTGTAAAGGGCCCTAAAAGCTTAGAATTTCTGCAATACGTTATGACAAATGATGTGACCAAGCTCGTGCCAAACCGAGCACAATACACGATTATGTGCTATGAAAACGGGGGAACAGTCGATGATCTAATTATTTATATGCTTGCAGAAAATGATTATTTGTTAGTGGTGAATGCAGCGAATACAGAAAAAGATTATGAGTGGCTGCTCCAGCATAACACATACAGCGAAAAGGAAGTAACGATTACCAATACCTCAGCTGATTATGTTCAATTTGCATTACAGGGACCGAATTCAGAGGAAATATTGCAGCAGCTTGCAAAAACCAATCTATCCGAGATCAAGTTTTTCCGCTTCGATGCAAATGTTCCGCTGGAAAATTCAGAACATACTGCAATTGTTTCGCGTACTGGCTATACTGGTGAAGATGGATTTGAAATCTATATTGACAAATCAGAAGGTCCTGCTTTGTGGAATCGGCTGCTTGAGGCAGGAAAAGACAAAGGGCTCGAGCCAATTGGACTTGGCGCGCGTGATACACTTCGTTTCGAAGCAGGTCTTGCATTGTATGGTCAGGAATTATCAAAGGATATCAGCCCAATTGAAGCGGGGCTTTCGTTTGCTGTAAAAGTGAACAAAGAAGCAGATTTTATAGGGAAATCTGTACTAAAAGAGCAAGTGGAAAATGGAACGACAAGAAAATTAGTTGGAATTGAAATGATCGATAAAGGCATTCCACGGCATGGATATACGGTATTGAAGGATGATCAAGTGATTGGGTTTGTAACATCTGGTACACAATCCCCAACTTTTAACAAAAATATTGGATTAGCACTTATTGATTCCGAGTTTGCAAATGAAGGTACAGAATTAGAAGTCCAAGTTCGAAAACGCAAATTAAAAGCAATTATTGTAAAGACACCATTTTATAAACGAGATAAATAGGGGGCATCGTAATGGAATTTCGTTATTTACCTATGACTGAAACCGATAAAGAAGAAATGCTGCAAACAATCGGAGTTTCAACCACAGATGAGCTTTTTTCAGACATTCCAAGTAGTGTACGCTTTCAAGGAGAATTGAACTTAAAAAAGCCAGCAAATGAATACGAATTAAAAAAAGAACTAACTGAAATGGCAAATAAAAATGCTAGTTTAAAACAATATACTTCGTTCCTTGGAGCTGGTGTGTACGATCATTTTATTCCATCTGTTGTTGACCATGTTATTTCCAGATCGGAATTTTATACAGCATATACACCATATCAACCGGAAATCTCCCAAGGTGAGCTGCAAGCAATTTTTGAGTTTCAAACGATGATTTCTGAATTAACTGGAATGCCTGTTGCCAACTCTTCGATGTATGATGGCGGAACCTCTTTAGCAGAAGCGGTTAATTTAAGTGCAGCACAAACGAAACGGAGAAAAGTGCTTGTTTCTCAAGCTGTGCACCCGGAGTCACGTGCTGTTATTGAGACATACGCAAGAGGACAGAATGTTGAAATCGTGGAAATCGGATTAAAGAATGGTTTAACGGACCTTGATCATTTAGAACAAGAGTTGGATGATACGATTGCTGGTGTTGTGATACAATACCCGAACTTCTTCGGTCAAATTGAACCGTTACAAAAGGTGGAGGAATTAATTAAGCAACAAAAGAAAACCATGTTTATCGTTTCCAGTAATCCATTGGCTCTTGGATACTTAACACCGCCCGGAGAATTCGGTGCAGATATCGTTGTTGGTGATACGCAAGTATTCGGGATTGCTGGACAATTCGGTGGACCTCACTGTGGTTATTTTGCAACGACCGAAAAACTAATGCGTAAAGTTCCAGGGCGTTTAGTGGGACAAACAAAGGATGAAGATGGTGTACGAGGCTTTGTATTAACATTACAGGCAAGGGAACAGCATATCCGTCGTGATAAGGCTACTTCTAATATTTGTTCAAATCAGGCATTAAATGCACTTGCAAGTTCAGTTGCAATGAGCTCAATAGGTAAACATGGATTGCGGAAAATGGCAGCTTTGAACATGCAAAAAACACGATATGCAATTGAACAATGTAAAGCAGCTGGTTTAGAAATCGTATATGAACATCCAAGCTTTAATGAATTTGTTGTAAAGCTTTCTAATTCCGTACCAGCTATAAATGATAAGCTGTTTGAAAAAGGAATTATTGGCGGATACGATTTGGAACGCAATTATCCTGAATTAACAGGGCATATGTTAATTGCTGTAACAGAAATTCGTACAAAAGAAGATATTGATACGTTTGTAAAAGAATTGGGGGATATCAATGGCTAATCAAGAGTTTCCATTAATATTTGAACGTAGCAAGGAAGGAAGAACAAGCTATAGCCTGCCGAATTTAGATGTTCCAGAAATTGATCTTAATGCTGAATTGGATGACGTATACGTAAGAAAGACTCCACCAGAGTTACCAGAGGTAAGTGAGCTGGAAATCATGCGCCATTACACTGGGCTTTCTAATCGAAATTATGGAGTGGACTCTGGATTCTATCCACTAGGATCCTGTACGATGAAATATAATCCGAAAATCAACGAAGATGTTGCACGCTTGGAAGGATTTAGCCATATCCATCCATACCAAGATCCCAAAACGGTTCAAGGTGCAATGGAAATGCTTTATGATTTGCAAACGGCTTTAAAAGAAATTACAGGGATGCATGAAGTTTCTTTACAATCCGCTGCAGGTGCTCATGGTGAATGGACTGCATTAATGATGATTCGCGCGTTTCATGAAGCAAATGGCGATTTTGGGAGAACAAAAGTGATTGTGCCGGATTCTGCACATGGCACAAATCCGGCATCAGCAGCAGTTGCTGGTTTTGAAGCAGTAACCGTAAAAACAAATGAAAAAGGACTTGTAGATTTAGAAGACTTAAAACGTGTTGTTGGTAATGATACCGCTGCACTCATGCTGACAAATCCAAATACACTTGGATTATTTGAAACAGAAATTATGGAAATGGCAGAAATTGTTCATGCTGCAGGCGGGAAATTATATTATGATGGCGCAAATTTAAACGCAATTATGGGTTATACACGTCCAGGAGATATGGGCTTTGATGCAGTGCATTTAAATCTTCATAAAACCTTTACAGGTCCCCATGGCGGCGGCGGACCAGGTTCTGGACCTGTTGGTGTATCGAAAGAGCTCGAACCTTTTCTTCCTAAACCGATTATTACGAAAAAAGAGGATGAATATGTGTTCGAATATGATAGACCTCAATCAATCGGTCGTGTTAAGCCATACTACGGAAACTTTGGAATTAATCTCAGAGCTTATACGTATATCCGAACAATGGGAGCAGAAGGTTTGAAAAAAGTAAGTGAATATGCGGTATTAAATGCGAATTATATGATGCGGAAATTGGAGAAGGCATATGAATTACCATATAACCAGCATTGTAAGCACGAATTTGTATTGTCAGGAAGCAGACAAAAGAAGCTTGGGGTACGTACTCTTGATATTGCAAAGCGACTATTAGACTTTAATTACCATCCACCAACCATTTACTTCCCATTGAATGTAGAGGAGGGCTTGATGATTGAGCCTACAGAGACTGAATCGAAGGAAACATTAGATGGTTTTATCGATGCAATGCTTCGAATTGCTGAGGAAGTAGAGAATAATCCTGAAGTCGTACAGGAAGCACCACATAATACAATTGTAAAACGAATGGATGAAACTACCGCAGCAAGAAAGCCTATTTTACGATATTATAAATAAAAAATAAGCCTTGAGGTAACTTTTAAACCTCAAGGCTAAATTTTTATTAATTTTTCGTTTTAATTTTACCGGTCCATTTCTTGAAACCGCCTTTTAAATGATAAATATCCTGATAGCCTTTTTTGTGTAGTAGCTGTGCCGCACGAGCAGAACGTGTACCGCTTTGACAATAAAGGTACACAGGCTTATCTTTTCGCATTTCTACTAAACGTTGACGCATTTGACTTACAGGAATATTTCTTGCTCCAAGAATATGACCTCTCTCAAATTCCTGAGGCTCTCGCACATCTACTAATTGAGCTTTCCGATATCCTTCCCGGAATTGATCTTCCGTTAATACCTTCAAGTAATTACGTTGTCTATAATAGCGGAATAAACCAACAGCAAGCAAGACAACTACGGCAATAATTAAAAACTCCATTTTACTTCCCCCGTCTGTCCAAAAAATGTTCATTATCTATTTTATTATATGGGTAGACGTGGTATATTTCAAAGTTTTTCTCTTTCCTATAAGAAAAGTTCACGATTTGCAGTTGCTTTATAGCTGATTTTTCATTTTAAATTACTAATTTCCGTGCCTGACAAAGAATACAACTATCAATAAAGCAGCTTATGGGGAACTCAACGGGCATTAGAACCTAAAGCATAGTGATAGTGCCTAGAAGATAATAGGTGAACATATGAAAGAATTATGGGCTTCCGATAGTCTATCTAGACAACGAATGATTGTGGGTCTAAAAAGGAGTGAAATAAAAAAGGGATATATCAAAACTCCAAGAGAAAAAAGAACGTGCGAAGAATGCATGGAAGAGAAGCAGAAGAAAACACCGTTGGTGAACAAACAGAGTTGTTCACAGATACCGAAAAACCTAAAGTTGTGTTAATGGATACAATCCAAGAGCTAGAATGAATCATTGTTACGATTGGTTCCGAAATCGGTGACACCTGTCCAGTTTGTCGAACGGATAGTGTAGAGGAGATTGGTGGTTGTAATACTTGTACAAGCTGTGGAGCACAGCTGAAATGTGGTCTTTAACTATAAGAAGAAGAGTCCCCGTAGCTCTTCTATTGTTTTTTACCGTCTAAAATAATATAACTTGTGTTAATTTGTCTTTTCCTGTATCCTCAAAGTAGAGAAACAGTTTTGCCCTAAACAAAAAATATTCTTGAAACGAGGAGATCTACATGCCTACTCCAAGTATGGAAGATTATATCGAACAAATATATAACTTAATTGAAACAAAAGGATATGCCCGTGTATCCGATATTGCAGAAGCATTAGAAGTACATCCATCTTCCGTGACAAAAATGGTACAAAAATTAGATAAAGACGAATACTTAAACTATGAAAAATATAGAGGATTTGTACTGACTGCAAAAGGAAAAAAAATTGGAAAGCGTTTAGTGTTTAGACACGAGCTTCTGGAAGAGTTTTTAGAAATCATCGGGGTAGAGAAAGATAATATTTACAATGATGTAGAAGGTATTGAGCATCATTTAAGCTGGAATTCAATCGATCGAATTGGCGATCTTGTCAACTATTTTAAAACAGATTCTGCAAGACAGGAAGAATTAAAAAAAGTCCAAGCGGAGAGTGTAAAAGAATAAGCATAAAAAACCATACAGCTCACGTGGATCTGTATGGTTTTTTCATGAATTAAAAGATTGGCCGAGTTTATTCTTCGGTGATTATGAGTCGCTCTAACATGTTCACAGTTCTCACGCTCCACGACAATTTTATCGACATTGTTCTATTCTTAGCGCTTTGCTTATATATATAAAGAGATTACCCTTTCATTTCGCTTACGAAGGTAGTTAAGCACACATCATGAAAAATGAGCGCGGGGGAGAGAGTGGATGAAGATTGATGCAGTTTTTTCTGGTGGCGGAGTTAAAGCATTTGCTTATATTGGTGTACTAGAGAGTCTGAAAGAACATCAACTTCAAGTAGTACGAGTGGCCGGAACTTCTGCGGGGGCTATTGTTGGGGCATTGGTAGCTGCAGGTTATGAAATAAACGAAATTGAAGAGCTTATACATGAACTTGATCTAACTGAATTTATCGACCCACCACTTTTAACAAGGCTGCTGCCATTTACGAAGTGGTTTTTCTTGTATAGTCAGCTGGGGATTAATAAAGGTAACAAACTGGAAAGTTGGCTAGAAGAACTTTTAGCAAGAAAGAATATTCGCACCTTTCACGATATAAAAGAAGGTTACTTTAAAGTTGTTGTCAGTGATCTTTCTTTAGGAAAGCTTATTGTCATACCCGACGATTTGGAACGCGTGTACGGAATTGAAGCAAATTATTTCCCAGTAGCAAAAGCTGTTCGAATGAGTGCAGGATTTCCCTTTTTCTTTATGCCAAAAAAGATGCCTGGATTGTACAAAAAGAAAAGCATAATGGTGGACGGTGGACTTTTAAGCAACTTTCCATTATGGATCTTTGATAATGGAGACAATACAAAGAAGAGGCCAATATTAGGAATTAAATTGACAGATGCAACTGAAAAGGGGATTGGACCAAGAGATATTAAAAATGCCCTGGATATGTATCAAGCATTATTCTCTACAATGAAGCAAGCACATGATGCCAGGTATATATCAAAAAATGATCAAAAGAACATTCTATTTGTTCCTGTTGCACATACAGGAGCAGTTAACTTTCATATTTCACAGGAAGTGAAGCAAGAATTAATCCAAAGCGGGAAAGAGAATGCTGATCAATTTTTAAAACGGTGGTCAACTTAAACATCGCTCATTGTCAAGCAGTCCTTTTGTCAGCTTCAATCTAAAGTGGAGAAATCCCTTTCAATATTAAAGAACGTCTAAAATAAAGAAGACCGGCTATAAAGAAGCTCGGTCTTTTCGTTTTGTTTTATTACCTTCAATTACTTTTAAATGTGTAGCACGTTTTGTTCGTTTTTTCTTTTGTGCTACAACGGGCTTCGTCTGTTTAGGAGCGGCATTGTATGAAGTTTGCTTGTATTTGGATTTAGATTGCTTTACTGCCTTCTTATACTTTTTCATATCATCGGAATTAGAAGGGGTTCTCTTGTTCAGCACAAAGTAATATAGCAGAGCGAAAACAGCCACCCCAATACCAAACATAATTAAAATGTTTGTTAGAAAGTTAATTGTATTTCCGAAAAGCTGTGAAATTAAACCGATAACTGCTAAGCCAATAATAATGTAAACAACAATAGAAAATTTACTACGGCCCATAAAAACTCCTCCTTCCACAGTCTTGTAATATAATAATAGTCTTTTACTATGTTATATACCACTAAAGCGCAAGTTTATATCCGTTTTTTGTAAATTAAATAAAAATAAGTTTTCTATTAGAAATTGTTTCCTAATTTGTACAAAAATATTCAGTACAGGATTTGTTTATCTTAATTCTATTTTACCCGAAAATACTGTTAACAACTAGCCTAATGTTTTAATACAATGATTTGTTTGCAAATGATTGGTAATAATAAAATCTGGAGGTGTCACAACAATGAATACAGAAAAACAATCACATAACACGAATTCTGAAGAACAGTTTTCAATATTGCCTAAGTCCTTATTCACCGGATTGGTGGGAGGTATAGCTTTAGGTTTTGCGTGGATCATCTTATATTATTTTAATTTTAGTGAAATATCACCTAAATCTTTTATTCTAAAGTCATGGACTAATGCAAATTGGGTTGACACATGGTTTGGAACACTTCTAACAATTATAATAATTGGACTGCTGTCCATTGTTACAGCTTTGATTTATCATGGAATATTTAAAAAAATATATTCGATGTGGATGGGAGTTGTATATGGAATCATTGTGTGGGGTTTTATCTTTGTCCTAATGCCGCCAATTTTTACGAATGTACCAAACATCACGGATATTACGTTTGATACAATCTTATCGACCGCAAGTTTATTTATCCTTTATGGAACTTTTGTAGGTTTTTCCATTTCATATGAATATTATGATATGCGAGTACAAATAAGAAAACGATCTGAAGAATAGCTCTATATTAATATAGCAGTAAAAATACTCAAATGAATTGATTTATGTTAGACTAATTGTACAAAAATAACAAATTGTATCCGTTAAAGTGCGTGTTCAAAAAGGAGGATGAAAAGGACCGAGCAGGTCGAGGCGGCGTAGCTTTGAGCAGACGATCTTGCACGCAGGAAAAGTGATTTTCTTTTCCAAGGAGCGGGAGCGTATGCAGTTAATACGTGAGCAGCGGAAAAGCAAGCCAACGAGCTTCCACAGGATGTAGTGCTTGACTTCGACGTTCGACACAGGATGTGTCGGTACTTAGTCGAAGGTCTACTGATCTCGATTTGTGTCATTTTCACCGGACTTTTTGAATAACCTCTTAAACGATTGAGGGGGAAAAACTGATGGAAAAACTGAATAAGCTGCGAGAAGCATTGGAAAAAAATAAGCTTGATGCAATTTTAATTTCTAGTCCAATCAACCGAAGATATGTGACCGGATTTACTGGCACAGCAGGTATTGCGTTGGTATCACGTGACGACGCCAGATTCATAACTGATTTTCGCTATACAGAACAAGCAAATGAACAAGCTAAGCACTTTAACATAATTGAGCATAAACAGTTAATTGAAGGGGAAATTTCAGATCAATTAAAACAAATGCAAATTAAACGGCTTGGTTTTGAAAAGGATTATGTGACATTCACTAAATATGAAAACTATCAGAAAAGCTTTGATGTGGAACTAATCCCGGTTAGTGGGTTAGTTGAAGAGCTGCGTTTAATTAAAACGAATGAAGAGTTAAATACGATGAAAAAGGCAGCTAAAATTGCAGACGATGCGTTTGTTCATATCCAAAAATTTATTAAACCGGGTGTTAAAGAAATCGACATTTCAAATGAACTCGAATTTTATATGCGCAAACTTGGTGCAACATCATCAAGTTTTGATACAATTGTTGCATCTGGATATCGTTCAGCACTGCCACATGGTGTTGCATCGAGTAAAGAGATTCAATCAGGTGAACTAGTTACACTAGATTACGGTGCATTATATGAAGGTTATTGCTCGGATATCACGAGAACTGTTGCAGTTGGTGAAATTTCAAGCGAATTACGTGAAATATATGATATAGTATTAGAGGCAAATCTTCGTGGAGTAAATGGGATTAAACCGGGAATAACAGGTAAAGAAGCAGATGCCTTAACGAGGGATTTCATTACAGAAAAAGGCTATGGCGATAATTTTGGACATTCTACAGGACATGGCCTAGGTTTAGAAGTTCACGAGGGCCCAGGATTATCGTATCGCTCGGATAAAGTTTTGGAAAAAGGTATGGTAGTTACAGTTGAACCTGGAATTTATGTGCCGGGACTTGGTGGCTGCAGAATCGAGGACGATATTGTACTAACAGAATCTGGAAACGAAAGACTAACCTTTGCTTCAAAAGAATTGATACAGCTGTAGGGATACATAAAGGAGGAAATGAAATGATTTCAGTTAATGATTTTAAAACAGGTTTGACAATTGAAGTGGACAATGGCATCTGGCAGGTATTAGAGTTTCAACACGTAAAGCCAGGAAAAGGTGCTGCATTTGTACGCTCTAAACTACGTAATTTAAGAAACGGGAATATTCAAGAAAAAACATTCCGTGGTGGAGAAAAAGTTGGTAAGGCGCATATTGAAAATAAAAAAATGCAATACTTATATGCATCTGGTGATGCTCATGCCTTTATGGACACAAACACATATGAGCAAATTGAACTGCAGACAAGTCAAATTGAAGAACAATTAAAATTTATGAAAGAAAACATGGAAGTACATGTAATCAGTTATGAAGGTGAAGTACTTGGGGTCGATCTTCCAAACAACGTTGAGTTGGAAGTAATTGAAACGGAACCAGGAATTAAGGGTGATACTGCAAGTGGAGGTTCAAAACCAGCTAAGTTAGAAACTGGTCACTCGGTTCAAGTACCATTTTTCATAAACCAAGGTGATGTTTTAGTTATTAATACATCCGATGGGAAATATGTATCAAGAGCTTAGTTGTATTATAATTCTATAAAAGCTGTGTTACAGAGGAAATTAATTTTCTCTGTAACACAGCTTTTTGCGTTATTAGAAAATAGAAATGCATATTTGATCATTAACACTACAACATTTTCTAATTTTTTATTTGTACGATGGAGCAGCGAAGGTCATAAATTATCTATTCCTACATACATTTACTATAAAGCAGCTTCAAAACAAAGCGAGGAATAATCATGGACGAGATTATGCGTTTGTTTCCAAATGACATGGGACAAGCTATACAATTTAAAGTTCAAAACAGGTGGCAAATGCTACAGGAAATCCGTGTTCGTTTAAACCGCCCTATTGAGTTAATATTTGATGACACGACAGAATGGGTGAAAAACCTTATCCCTCAGACGAAAGAGGCAACATTTTTAATCAATCAGCTTAGTCAATTTTCATTATATCGGTTAGAGGATGAGTTGCGAGAGGGTTATATCACTATAGAAGGAGGGCATCGGATTGGAATCGCTGGAAAGGTGACAACAACGGGAAGCAGTGTAAAAGCAATACAGAATATTACGTTCTTTAATATCCGTATTGCTAAAGAAAAACCCGGCGTTGCCTTACCTATTATCCCATATATATACAATGGCGACTATTTTAATACTTTAATCATCGGTCCTCCACAGACAGGTAAAACAACATTAATTCGAGATTTAACCCGGTTGATTTCCAATGGCTCGAAACAGACTAATCCGAAGAAGGTTGGCGTTGTTGATGAACGCTCTGAAATAGGTGCCTCAATTAAAGGAATTCCGCAGCACAATTTAGGACTTCGTACAGATGTTATGGATGCATGTCCAAAAGCTGATGGAATGATGATGCTCGTTCGCTCCATGTCACCAGATGTGATGGTAGTAGATGAAATTGGCAATCAACAAGATATTGATGCGTTGATGGAAGCGGTTAATACAGGGGTTACTGTAATTTGCTCCATACACGGCAGAAGTATCAGCGAACTGAAAAGACGCCCCTCTTTAGAACCGATTTTCAATCAACATATTTTCGATCGATATATTGTGCTAAAAAGAGATACAAGCCCTGGTCGTATTAGCCTTGTGCTCGACCATAATGAAAATAATTTGCTTCAAAAAACAAGGGGTGTGACAAATGAAGTGGATTGGAGCACTGCTTTTAATCGGAACAGCCACCTTGGCAGGATTTGAATGGAGCTCTAGGTTGACCAAACGGCCAAAGCATATTCGCGAATTGAAAAGCGCATTACAAATTCTCGAGGCTGAAATTATATATAGCCAAGTGGCTTTGTTTGATGCATTCTTATCCGTTTCTAGAAAAATACCAAATCCATTGCGAGGATTTTTTGCTTCTCTAGGGAAAGAAATGCAAGGTGAAGCAGTTGATTTCTTTACAGTTTGGGAAAGGCAAGTTGAAGTCTTAATTAAAAAGTCAAGTATGCACGAAACGGAAAAAGAAATATTAAAGCAATTCGGTCGAACCCTTGGTCAGCATGATATGAGTCAACAGCAAAAGCATATACAACTGACCATAGTTCACTTAGATAGAGAACTAGAGGAAGCCATTGATAACGACCGCAAATACGGAAAAGTTGCAAAAAGCTTAGGTATATTAAGTGGGGCTTTTATTGTGTTGTTACTCATTTGAAATGAAAGGAAGGAGCATTTTTATGTTCACAGATGCATCCATTCTCTTCCAGATAGCTGGAATAGGAATAATCGTAGCATTGATTCATACGATTTTAAAGCAAATGGGTAAAGAAGAGATTGCTCAATTTGCCACGCTGCTTGGGTTTATCATTGTACTTGTTATTGTAATCAATGGCCTTTCTGATTTGTTTCAGCAAATTAAATCGGTATTTTTGTTTTAGGAGCTAAATGGCATGGATATCTTGCAGATTGCTATATTAGGAGTAGTGGCTAGCATTTTATATATCGTTTTAAAAGATATTAATAAGTCCTTTGCCTTTTTCCTTATTCTGATTACAGGAATTATTATTTTTCTGGCAGTCATTCATCAAATCAGTGTTATTTTCCAGACAATTCAAACTTTAGGTCAGAAGGCAAATATCGAAGGTCTTTACTTGGAAACAATCTTAAAAATTATTGGGATCGCTTATATTGCAGAGCTAGGTGCGAATTTAACTAAAGACGCAGGGCTTGGTTCTGTTGCTCATTATATAGAGCTTTCCGGGAAGATTTTTATCTTATTGCTTGCAGTACCAATTATAACCGCAGTTATTGAAGCGATTATTAGCTTTTTACCATCTGTATAATTATTCATTACTGCTTGAAGGGAGCAAACGGGGTGAATGAAATCATATAACCTAATAATCCTAATTCTACTCACAATTATTTTTTTCTTTAGTGGACAGGCTACTGTTTCTGCTGCTACAGATAATGACATTCATTTTGATGAAAGCATCCTTCAAGAGATCTCCCTTGATGGTGTTGGAAGCTATTGGGACCAACTAGTTGAGGAGTATGGCGGTTATTTACCTGAGATTGAAAAAACGAGTATTTATGAATTTGTTAAAAATCAAGATTCCTTTTCACTAAAAAATACGATCGTTGCATTTCTCGAGTACTTATTCCATGAACTAATTGCAAACGGAAAGCTATTAGGAACTTTATTAATGCTCACCCTGTTTTCTGTTATTTTACAAACGATGCACAGCGCTTTTGAACGAAACGCAGTTAGTAAAATTGCGTATTTTGTCATCTATCTTGTACTTATTTTTATTGCCCTGAACAGCTTCTATGTTGCTGTATCTTATACGCAAGAAGCAATTGAAATGATGAAGGGATTCATGATTGCTTTACTCCCGCTTATGTTAGGGATGATGGCGAGTTTTGGGAATGTGATAGCCGTTTCTTTCTTTCATCCAATAATCATTTTCCTAATTAATTTCAGTGGAATTTTAGTTTCTACGTTCATTCTGCCATTACTGTTTCTTTCAGCAATGCTTTTAATAGTTAGCAGCTTAAGTGAAAATTATAAAGTGACACACCTGGCAAATCTATTTAAAACAGTTGGACTTGGAGCCCTCGGCATATTTTTAACCATTTTTTTAGGGGTCATTTCTGTTCAGGGTACAGCATCTGCTATTCAGGATGGTTTAGCAATGAAAACAGCTAAGTTTGTTACGGGTAATTTTATTCCTGTTGTTGGAAGAACATTTACAGATGCGGCTGACACAATATTAAGTGCTTCACTCGTATTAAAAAATGCTGTTGGTATGGCCGGACTGCTGGTCATATTGTTAATAGTACTCTTTCCCGCATTAAAAATAGCTGCGGTTGCATTGATATATAAGATAGCTGCGGCTGCTCTACAGCCAATTGGAGGTGGTCCAGTTATTACAGCTTTAAATACGATTAGTAATTACATTTTATATATTCTTGCATGCTTACTAGCAGTATCTCTAATGTTCTTATTGGCTATTGTGATTATCGTTTCTGCAAGTAATATAACTATTTTGCTGAGATAAGGTGATGTTCGATGGATGTAATTATACAATGGGTAACTCAGATTATTTTATTTGTCATTCTTGCTGCAATTATCGATTTACTGATTCCAGTAGACGCGATGAAAAAGTATGTCAAATTAGCAGTAGGACTCATATTAATTCTTATCCTTTTAAAGCCCGTATTCTACTTATTTGATGCAGATATTGAACAAGCTGTCGAAACATCTATTGACCAGCTAGATCAAGCTTATACGCAAGATGAAAATATAGAAAATCAAATAGAATTTCAAAAAAAAGAGATACAAAACAGTCAACATGCATATATTTTAGAACAGATGACTGTCCAACTGAAAAATATAGCTGAGGACCCCTTAAAGGAGGAATTCCAAGTGGAGATTACAAGCATCGATTTTACATTTGAAGAAGTGGAAAATCTGTCCTTTGAGGATTTAGTAGAAGTCATTGTTTATATAAAGGAATTAGAGAACGAGGAGGGAGCGGTGGATACAGTTGAAGAAATAGTCATTGATTCTCAGCATAACGATCAAGATAGTGAAGGGGAAAAAGAAGAAGTTGGAACAGAAATAGCAACACTGCTAATGGATGAATGGGAGTTAACAGATAAGAAAGTATCTATTTATTGGGAGGGAGGGACATCATGAAAAATTTCTTTCGACCAAAAAAAACGGAGGGAGGTAAGCCTCCATCGAAGAAAATCGGATACCTTATCATCTTAGGATTGACAGGGGTATTTCTAATTATCGTCAGTAATATTTTTTCATCAGAGGACGAGCCTGAACTTAACCTTCAGCCTCAAGGAGAAACGCAGAACATAGCAAAAGCCGATGATGGGGCAGAAATGTCTTCTTCAGATATAAGTCATGTAGAAGAAAGTTTAGGACAAGAATTAGCTGGAATGCTTAATAAAATTCAAAGTGTAACAGAAGCAGAGGTTATGGTTAATCTGAATGCAACGAGTGAGCAAGTTTACGAAAAGAACACCACGAAAGGTCAGCAAATTACTGATGAATCTGACCGGAATGGTGGTACAAGGAAGATTGAAGATAATACAGAAGACAGTCAAGTGGTAACAATACGAAAAGGTGATCAAGAGATGCCGTTATTAGTTCAAACAAAGCAACCAGAGGTTAGGGGGGTGTTTGTAGTAGCAAAAGGAGCTGATCAGCCCTCCGTCAAAAATCAAATTGTTGAAGCAGTTTCGCGTGTTCTTGATGTTCCAACCCATAAAATTTCTGTGATGCCAAAAAACTAGGAGGAAGATAGTATGTTAAAAAAACAAACGGTATGGCTATTGACTATGTTAAGTTTAATGATTGTGCTTAGTGTCTATTATATGCTTTCCCCAAATGGTGATGATTTAGCATATATAGAGGACGGACAACCAGCTAGCGAGAAAGCTTCTACGACAGCTGGAACAGGAGATACAGAAGATGCAGAAAATGCAGAAGTTGACGACATTACAAACCTTGGCCAAGATGAATTATTTGCAACAATTCGTATGGAAGTACAAGACGACCGCAGCAAGAAAATAAGTCGACTTACAGATGTAGTTGCATCCGCTAGCGCTAATGCAGAAGAAAAAGAACAAGCACTCAATGAAATCGATGTATTAGAAAATCTAGATGCAAAAGAAGCGATTCTTGAAGAACAAATTGTTGGTGCAACTGGCTATGAAGATGTACTTGTTCGCTCCGAAGCAGAAAAAGTGCATGTACATGTTAAAGTCGAAGAGTTAACAAATACAGAAGTTGTAAACATCATGCAAATGGTACGTGATGAATTTGGAGAGGATGTAAAAACGGAAGTAAACTTTCAACCAACAGGTAAATAGAAAATAATTAGCAATTCATAATAAAAGACCAATTCAATTATGCTTTCATAACTTATAAATCCAGACGTAACCAAGGGTCTGGATTTCTTTATTTTGATTTTAGAATTTTTTAGCGGGAAATAATCAGCACTGTATTTGTCTCCAACAATAGAACAAAAGCACGGCTATTAACACTTCTTTCAATTCGCATTGCTCCAGCAATACTGCTATAATTAAAAGTGCAGTAGCTTTTAAATTGTACTTAAATTTAACCAAAGCTTGATGTTTTACAATGTTTTATCGTAAAATGTTAGGAGGAATTATTAGTACCTAATATTAAATACTTGATATTGTACAAATAATGAGTAAACGATCTTGAAAATAAGAGGAGTGCGAGACATGTTAAAAGTACAAGAATTACGTGAGATTATTAAACTAATCGATCAATCTTCCATTACGGAATTTACTTATGAAGTAGAAGGTGCAAGTGTATCACTGAAGAAGGCAGGTAACGAAAACGCAGCGATTGTTTCAGAGGCTGGCGTACAACAGGCTAAACCTGCACAAGAAAAACCTCAAGCAGCAGTAGTAAATGAGCAACCGGCTAATTCTGAAGAACAACCAGCTTCAGCAAACGCGGTAAATTATGATCATGAAATTGTATCACCAATGGTTGGAACATTTTATGCTGCTTCTTCCCCAGAAAACGATCCATTTGTTACAAGAGGAAGTTCTGTAGAAACAAATACAGTCGTATGTATTGTAGAAGCAATGAAATTATTTAATGAGATTGAGGCGGAAATCTCGGGTGAAATCGTAGAAGTACTTGTTGAAAATGGTGAGCTAGTTGAGTACGGTCAGCCATTATTCAGAGTGAAGAAGTAAGGAGATGTCGCAATTGATTAAGAAGGTTTTAATTGCTAACAGAGGAGAGATTGCAGTTCGCATTATCCGAGCTTGTAAAGAACTCGATATTGAAACGGTTGCGATATACTCTGAAGCAGATAAAGAATCATTACACGTTCAATTAGCAGATGAGGCTTATTGTGTAGGACCAAAACTAAGTAAAGACAGCTATTTGAACTTCACGAATATTATTAGTGTCGCAACCATGACGAATGTAGATGCGATCCACCCTGGCTATGGATTTTTAGCTGAGAATGCTGATTTTGCTGAAATCTGCAGGGAATGTAACATTATCTTTGTTGGCCCATCACCGGAAGCAATTCAGAAAATGGGAATAAAAGATGTTGCAAGAGAAACGATGAAGCGTGCTGATGTGCCAATCGTTCCTGGTTCAGACGGAATAGTTGAAAATGAAGCAGAAGCAAAAGAAGTTGCTGCGGAGATTGGATATCCGGTTATTATTAAAGCTACTGCAGGTGGCGGTGGTAAGGGGATTCGGGTTGCACGTACAGAAGAAGAACTTGTTAAAGGAATCCAAGTAACCCAGAAAGAAGCAGAAACTGCATTTGGCAATCCTGGCGTATATATTGAGAAATTCATCGAAGATTTCCGCCATGTGGAAATTCAGGTTTTAGCCGACACGTATGGCAATACAGTTCACTTAGGTGAAAGAGATTGTTCGATTCAAAGAAGACTACAGAAACTTGTTGAAGAGACCCCATCTCCAGCGCTGACTCCAGAAATACGCAGGAAAATGGGAGAGGCTTCTGTAAACGCAGCTAAAGCTGTTAATTATTTTGGAGCCGGTACAATTGAATTCATTTTTGATCGCAAAAGCCAAGAATTTTACTTTATGGAAATGAACACTCGTATCCAAGTGGAGCATCCTGTTACAGAGATGGTTACAGGTATAGATTTGATTAAAGAACAAATTCGAATTGCCAACGGGGAGAAGCTATCCTTTGAGCAAGCAGACATTGAATTTGATGGCTGGTCGATTGAATGTCGTATAAATGCAGAAAATCCATTTAAAAACTTCATGCCTTCTGCTGGTGAGATTGACATGTATTTACCACCGGGTGGTCTAGGTGTTCGAATTGATTCTGCAGCTTATTCAGGTTATAAAATACCTCCATATTATGATTCCATGATTGCTAAATTAATTACGTATGCTCCTACGAGGGAAGAAGCAATAAAGCGCATGAAACGTGCGTTGGATGAATTTGTTATCGAAGGTGTGCATACAACAATTCCGTTCCATCGTTTGATTATGAGTAATGACGTGTTTATTAATGGGGATTTCAATACGAATTTCCTAGAAGAACATCCAATACTTAAAAACGAAAAGTAATTATTACCAGATTATAGGAGTGATAACATGAGTGAACAACCATTGTTAAATGTAAGTGACAATACTGCTTTAGGGAAAGTAGAGATTGCTCCTGAGGTTATAGAAGTGATTGCTGGGATTGCTGCTACTGAAGTAGACGGCGTTTATGCAATGCGTGGTAATTTCGCTACTGGTGTTGTGGAACGGTTTGGCAAAAAAGCGCATAATAAAGGCATCAAAGTGGAGCTTTTAGATGACGGAGTTTCCATTGATGTGTACGTTATATTAAACTTTGGCGTCTCTATTCCACAAGTTGCCCAGCAACTTCAAACAAATATAAGACAGACGCTGACAAACATGACGGCACTAGAGTTAAAAGAGGTTAATGTTCATGTAGTCGGTGTTCAAATGAATGGTAGAGAAGACGCAGAAGCGCAAGAATAGATGAAAGCATAAAACATGCACAGGCCGAGGCTACGAGGTCTGTGCTTTATTCATTCCTCAAGAAACTATAAATTTTGAAGGCTGTCTATATGTATTTCCTTTATCTTCTGCGCAGGAAAGCTTCGACGAGCTGCCCTCGAAAAATACGGGGGAGCATCGCTAACCAGCGATAGATTCTAGCATTGACTAATCAATCATGTTATTATTTGAAAGAGATATAATAATTTGCGGATGCATAAAAAGGAGTTATAAACGATGAAACGACATACCGCTAGAGAAAAAGCATTTCAACTGCTGTTTCAATTAGATATAAATGACAGTGATCCACAACAGTTGATCCATGAATTTTTAGAGAACGAAGAACCTGATGTTTTTTTAAAAGCATTAGTGGAAGGTGTTATTACTCAAAAATCTGTAATTGATTCGATTATTTCAGAAAATCTTCAGAACTGGACTTTAAATCGTGTTGCTTCTGTAGAGCGAACGATTTTGCGAATCGCTACATATGAATTACGTTATATGGAAGATATACCAAATAACGTTTCGATCAACGAAGCGGTAGAGTTGGGTAATACATATGGTGATGATAAATCAGGTAAATTTATTAATGGGGTTTTATCAAAAATAGTAGGCTAAGAAAGGACGGGGGAGCATGTCAGCAGAAGTTATCAACGGAAGAGAGTTATCTACAGCTTTAAAAGAAGAGATGAAAGTAGAGGTAGAAAAGCTAAAGGAATTCGGACTTACACCACATTTAACAGTTGTTCTAGTAGGAGACAATCCTGCTTCTAAATCGTATGTAAAAGGAAAAGAAAAAGCTGCTGCAGAAACTGGCATTTCATCATCTTTAATTGAATTGCCTGCATCGACTACAGAATCAGCATTGTTGCAATTGATTCAGGAACTAAATGATGATACGACTGTCCATGGTATACTTGTACAGCTTCCACTTCCAGACCAAATCAGAGAAGAGAAAGTAATTGAAGCAATACATCCTGATAAGGATGTCGATGGGTTTCATCCAATTAACATTGGAAAAATGATGACTGGGGAAGATACTTTTCTTCCGTGCACACCATATGGCATCATTACGATGTTAAAATCAAAGAACATTAAAATTGAAGGTAAGCATGCAGTTGTTATTGGTCGAAGCAACATTGTAGGCAAACCGGTAGGACAACTGTTGCTTAATGAAAATGCAACTGTTACTTATTGCCATTCGCGTACAAAGAACCTTCAAGAACTCGCAGCAAATGCTGACATTTTAATCGCTGCTATTGGAAAAGCCCATGCAATTACTGCAGAATATATTAAAGATGGGGCTGTCGTAATTGATGTGGGGATCAATCGCTTAGAAAATGGATCTTTAACTGGGGATGTCGATTTTGAAAGCGCAAAGGAGAAAGCATCCTATATTACACCAGTTCCAAGAGGTGTTGGTCCAATGACCATCACAATGTTATTGAAAAACACAATTAAAGCTGCAAAAGGATTGTCCAAAATTGAAGGATAAATATTTGACAGTCACTGCACTGACAAAATATATGAAGCGTAAAATAGATATGGACCCACATCTGCGAAATGTTTGGCTTCGGGGTGAAATTTCAAATTTTAAGCATCATAGCCGTGGTCATATGTATATGACCATTAAGGATGATCAAGCAAAAATACAGGCCGTGATGTTCGCTGGGAATAATCGGAACATGAAATTCCAACCAGAAAATGGCATGAATGTACTGATTAAAGGGGATATCAGTGTATATGAGGCTTACGGGCAATATCAGCTTTATATTGAGCAAATGGAACCTGATGGTATTGGGGCTCTTTATTTAGCTTTCGAACAACTGAAAGAAAAACTACATAAAGAAGGCCTTTTTGATCCGATTCATAAAAAAGGCATACCGACCTTTCCAGAACATATAGGTGTTATTACATCGCCAACTGGCGCTGCTATAAGAGACATTATTACGACAATTAAGCGACGTTACCCAAGTTGCGCAATTACTGTGCTTCCAGTACTTGTTCAAGGTCCAAGCGCAGCAACTTCCATAAAAAATGCGATTGAGACAGCAAACGAAAGAGGACATTTTGACACATTGATTGTTGGGCGGGGTGGCGGCTCGATTGAGGAGTTATGGAGCTTCAATGAAGAAATCGTTGCACGTGCAATTTTTGCATCGAGAGTTCCAGTTATTTCTGCTGTAGGACATGAAACAGATACAACGATAAGTGATTTTGTTTCAGACTTACGCGCGCCAACACCAACAGGTGCGGCAGAGCTTGCAGTCCCATCACAAGTCGAATTAGCAAATCGAATTCATACGCTTCGGAAATTTTTAATTAGAAACATGGAGCGAGAAATAATTAATCATAAGCAATATCTTGCAAGAATTCAACAGTCTTATGCATTTCGTTATCCAGAACAACTGATTAAACAAAAGGAACAGGAATTGGATAATCAACTGGAGCAATTACAACGTAGTATGCGAAAGAAAAATAACGAGCATGAACAAACATTTAGCTATCTGATTAAACGCCTTCAAGCACAGCATCCTAATAAACAAGTAGAGCAGGCACAGTCAAATTTAATTAAAGCGTTAAGGCAGCAACATTATTATATGACTCAAATAATGAAGCAGCATGAAATAAAATTAGCCAATGCTATAGACAAATTGACTTTAGTTAATCCACTAGAGATTATGAAACGCGGATTTGCTTTACCATATTCAACTGAAGGAGAAATGATTAAATCAGTTACGCGGGTAGATAAGAATGATAACATAACGGTTCGCCTGCACGATGGCCAGTTAAATTGCAAAGTTTTAGCGCTAGAGGAGGGATCTACAGATGAAAAATGAAGATATATCTTTTGAAGAAGCGATGGATAAGCTTGAAGCAATTGTTTCTAAGCTAGAGGAAGGGGACGTCCCTTTAGAAAAAGCGATTAATTATTATCAGGATGGAATGAATCTATCGAAAATATGCGGAGATAAACTAAAGCATGTTCAAGAAAAAATGACACAAATTATGAATGAACAAGGTGAATTGGAGCCATTCGATCTACAGGAGGAAGAATAACAAGTGAATGCAAACCTTTCAGAATATATAACGAAGTATAAAGCTATGATTGAAAATGAATTTGATCGCTATCTACGTAATTTAAACATGCATTCGCGATTAAAGGAATCCATGCTTTATTCCTTGGAAGCTGGCGGTAAAAGATTACGACCAATTCTTATGATTGCTAGTTACGAGGCATATGGTCAACAAATAAAGAAGGTTCTTTCTGCAGCTACTGCTTTGGAAATGATACATACGTATTCATTAGTGCACGATGACCTTCCAGCTATGGATGATGATGATTACAGACGAGGTAAACCAACGAATCATAAAATGTTCGATGAGGCAACAGCGATTTTAGCTGGAGATGCACTATTGACGTTTAGCTTCGAGCTTATCGCAAACGATCCTCTTCTTACTGCTGAAGAAAAGGTTAGCTTAATTCAAATGCTAGCTTCATGCAGTGGTCCAACAGGAATGGTTGGTGGACAAATACTTGATATGGAAGCAGAAAACAGGCCAATTTCTATAGAAGAAATGGAACGCATCCATGCATTGAAAACTGGAGAACTTGTTCGATCAGCAATTCTGTCTGGAGCTATGTTAGGTAAGGCAACGGAGGAACAGCTGGAACATTTAACAACATTTGCTTATTATTTAGGGCTCATTTTTCAAGTACAAGATGATATTCTAGATGTGACAGGTGACGAAGAAAAACTCGGAAAGCCGGTCGGCAGTGATGAAGATAATCAAAAAAGTACGTATCCTAAATTACTTGGTATTAAAGGTGCAATGAAACAAAAAGAAGCTTATGTTGAAAAAGCAAAAGAAGCACTGCAAAAAGCTGGGGCAGCAAATTCAGTTTTAATGGATTTAACGGATTATTTCAGTAATAGAGATCATTAAATCAACCTAGAAGGGCGCTACGAATTTATTTTCGTCGTCCTCTATTTAATGCGCACTATAATGGTTAAAATGGGTAATGTTTAAAGTGGTTGTTCAAAAACGAAGACAAAATTGTTACTAGTAAAGGATTTTAAAAATGGCTAAAAAAAGACTGGATGAATTGTTAGTCGAAAAGGAACTAATCGAAAACCTGGACAAGGCTAAGCGTGTTATAATGGCTGGACAAGTTTTTTCAAAGCAGCATCGTTTAGACAAGCCAGGAATGAAGATTGACCCCCATAGCCCTTTAACGATAAAAGGGAAAACGTTGCCTTATGTTGGTCGTGGCGGGCTCAAGTTAGAGAAAGCATTAAGCTATTTTTCTATTGACGCAAAAGATCGTATTTTTATCGATGTTGGCTCTTCTACAGGCGGCTTTACTGATTGTGCGCTGCAGCAGGGAGCTAGATTAAGCTATGCTATTGATGTTGGTTATAATCAGCTTGACTGGAAGCTAAGAAGTGATAAACGTGTTGTTGTTATGGAGCGAACAAACTTTCGTCATGTAACAGCAGATATGTTGAAAAAGGGTGTACCAAACCTGGCATCGATTGATGTTTCATTTATTTCATTAAAGTTAATTTTTCCTGTTCTTAGTGGATTATTAGCAGAAAATAGTGATGTGATTGCATTAATAAAACCACAATTTGAAGCTAAGAAAGAACAAGTAGGAAACAAGGGGATTGTTCGTGATCCACTTGTCCATCAAGATGTTTTAACACAAATTATCGACTTTGCTGAGAATGAAGGTTATCAATTACTTAACTTGACCTACTCCCCAATTACTGGAGGAGAGGGTAATATTGAATTCTTAGCCCATTTAGGTTGGAAAAAAGAGAAGGAAGTTGAGAATTACAAACCAATCTCAATTGATAAAACAGTGGAAAATGCACATCAAATCCTGTATCCTAACAGTTGATAAAAAGATCGAAGTCTCTAGATAATATTGAAGCAATAAATTGAAAAAGTTATTCAGTGAAAGCTCAAGTGACCTATAAAGGAGGTGCTGTACGATGAGTAAAGTTCAACGACATATTAAAATTCGAGAACTAATTACGGAGAATGAAATAGAAACACAGGATGAACTGGTAGCACAATTAAAAGCCGCAGGTTACAATGTCACACAAGCAACGGTATCAAGAGACATTAAGGAACTTCATCTTGTCAAAGTTCCAACAGCAAGCAATCGGTACAAATACAGTTTACCTGCTGATCAACGATTTAACCCACTGGAAAAGCTGAAGCGTCTAATAATAGATGCTTTTGTAAAAATTGAGCATGCTAGTCATTTTATTGTACTCCGTACATTGCCAGGAAATGCACATGCTGTCGGTGTGCTTATTGACAATTTAGATTGGGAAGAGATAATGGGAACGATTTGCGGGGATGACACGTGCTTAATTATTTGTAGAACTCCAGAGCAGGCAGAAGAAATAAAGGACCGATTTATTGATATGCTTTGATTGAGTTCTCTTTTTTTAGTGATTTATAAAGAGAGAATATCTTCTTATATTGGGGGGGACAATGAACCATGCTTACAGAGCTGTCTATTCGTGATTTTGCAATCATCGAACAGATTTCCATAACATTTAATGAAGGTCTTACCGTATTGACTGGAGAAACTGGTGCAGGAAAATCGATTATAATAGATGCTATACAGTTATTAGCAGGAGGACGTGGTTCTGTAGAATATGTAAGGCATCGAGCCAAAAAAGCTGAAATAGAAGGTTTATTTACAATAGAAAATAAAACCCATCCAATATATGATGTTGGGAGCCAATATGGAATAGAAATTTCTGATAATCAAGTAGTATTACAACGAGTTATTACAGGATCTGGAAAAAGCATTTGTCGTGTAAATAGCAAGCTAGTCACACTTGCAATACTGCGTGAATTTGGAAAGACACTAATCGACATCCATAGTCAGCATGAAACACAATCATTAATGGATGCAGAAAATCATTTGGATTTCTTAGACTTGTATGAACCACAATCAATAACAAAAGCAAAAGAAGCATACTTGGAGCACTATGATAAGTTGGTTCGCTTAAAAAATAGATATAAAAAGCTAAATGATAATGAGCAAGAGACAGCTCATCGTTTAGACTTATTAGAGTTTCAAATGAAGGAGCTTGAACAAGCAGAACTTAGTCCTGATGAGGATACACAGCTTGAAGAAGAGAGAAAAGCACTCGCGAATTATGAGCGGATTCACACTGCCCTGCATGATGCCTATCATGCATTATACGGAGAACAAAGAGGATTGGATTGGTTAAATCAGGCGCAGCTTAGCCTTCAGGAAAATAGTAAGTATGATGATTATATCGCAGCGAAATCAGAAGAGTTTTCCAATCATTATTATGCAATGGAAGAGCTAACTTATGAGCTGCGCAATCATATTGATACACTTCAATTTGATCCAGAACGTTTAAATGAAATTGAATCAAGATTAGATGAAATAAATAGGCTAAAACGAAAATACGGCAATACGGTAAATGATATTATTGAATATATGGCAACGATAGAAGAAGAGATAGAGCAGATAACGAACAAGGATTCTCATCTAAACGCTTTGCTTGAACAGATTGAAGAAACCGAAAAGGACGCGATGCTTGAAGCTGAGCACCTACATGAACTCAGAAAAAGTGCTGCAGATTGTCTAACAGAAGATATACATGCTGAGATGAAAGGACTTTATTTAGAAAAAGCTACTTTTGCAATTGCTTTTGATGATGAAAGTAATACGAAGGCTCATCTCCACAAAAACGGATTCGATCATGTACGTTTTCTTATTTCAACCAATCGTGGCGAACCGCTAAAGGATTTAACGAAGGTAGCCTCTGGTGGAGAGCTTTCACGAATTATGCTTGCATTAAAGAATATTTTTTCCAAGCATCAAGGCGTGACAAGCGTTATATTTGATGAAGTTGACACTGGGGTTAGCGGAAGAGTTGCACAGGCAATTGCTGAAAAGATTTATCAAATCTCAAATGATTCTCAGGTGCTATGCATTACACACCTTCCACAAGTGGCGGCTATGGCAGACACCCATAAATTTATTGAGAAAAACGAAAAAGATAACCGAACCGCAACAAGTGTAAAAGAACTATCTGAATTAGAACAAATAGAAGAATTAAGTCGTATGATTACGGGAACAAAATTGACAGAAACTGCGAAAGATCACGCAAAGGAAATGCTTGAACTTGCAAATGCATTTAAATCAAATTTATAAGGATAAAATTCTTGAAAAACCGGAAAATAAAAGAAACCGGTTTTTTGTTTTGCCTTTTTTTGCAATAATAGTAAGCCGATTTTTAAAAATCCCCTTTTAAAATACACTTATACACGATTTCCTTTTTTAGTAATAGGTAATGATACACATTTCTCTTATGTTTCACCAGTTTAAAAAGCACACTTACAGCTCAAATTAGGATTACGAACCAAGATTTGATGTGGGTTGGGAGGAGGAGAGTGGCACGATTGAAAAATCATCAAACAAAGTTTTGGCTAAGCAGTATTCTTTTGATTGTCTTAACTGTTTTTTCTTTCTTTGGTCCAAGTCAAAAGAATGCAGAAGAGCTGAACGCAATTGAAGCATTTAGTCAACAAGAAGCAATCGGACTTTCTAAAACAGAAAAAAACTCCCTTATGTCTAGTTCTCCAATTCGTACAGAGTTGTTAAAAGCGGCGGCAGTTTCAACGAAGCGTGTAAGTAATTCCGCTCTAGAAGATATTAAGGTATACCCTGGTGGACAATCGATTGGAGTGAAGCTCCAAACTCGTGGAGTGCTCGTTGTTGGTCATCATCTCGTTAAAGGAAATAGCGAGACAAAATCGCCAGGTGAGGATGCAAAAATAAATGTCGGAGATGTCATATTGAAAATTAACGGAGAGCCGATCAAAGAAATGAGTGACATAAAATCATATGTAGAAAATGCTGGGAAAAGCGAAAAAAGCCTTGAAATAACACTTAAACGCGGTAAAGAAATGATAGATACTTCTTTACAGCCCGTTTTAGATAAGCAGGATAATGCGTACAAAATTGGCTTGTATATTCGTGACTCTGCTGCAGGTATTGGAACAATGTCATTTTATGATCCAGTATCGAAAAAATATGGCGCTCTAGGGCACATTATTTCAGATATGGACACAAAAAAACCGATTGAAATCGATAATGGGACGATTGTCAATTCATCCGTTACTTCCATTGAGAAAGGTAATAACGGGATTCCAGGAGAAAAACAAGCTAGATTTTCAGCTGAACACGACCGAATCGGAACAATTACAAAAAATTCCCCGTACGGTATTTTTGGGGTATTGGATGAAATGATTAAACACGAAAAATATAACAAACCATTACCAGTAGCTTCTTCCAATGAAGTTAAAGAAGGACCAGCCAAAATTCTTACCGTTGTGAAAGATGAAAAAATAGAGGAATTTGATATCGAAATTGTAAGCAGTGTTCCTCAGAAGTTTCCAGCAACGAAAGGAATGGTAATTCAAATTACAGATCCTAAGCTATTGAAAAGTACCGGCGGGATTGTACAAGGTATGAGTGGAAGCCCAATTATACAAAACGATAAAATAATTGGCGCTGTAACACATGTATTTGTAAATGATCCAACATCAGGATATGGTGTTCATATTGAATGGATGTTACAAGATGCAGGAATTATTGAAGCGCAATCAAAGGAAAAAGCAGCATAAAAAAAGCTTGTGATGGAAGATTCCATTACAAGCTTTTTTATATTATACTAAAGTTAATATTTTTCGACAAATGCTGAATAAAATGTCATTTAAAATCGAAAATTATCGTAAATGGAAGTAAATCGAAGAAAAATATAGTTAATTCAAAAAAAATTAAAGTTTTTCAAATAAAAAGAGGATATTTCAACTTTTTGTAGAATATGTAAAAGAGTATAACAGAAATAAGGAGGAACATTACTTTGGATAAAATTTCAGTGTGTTTAGTTGATGACAACAGAGAGCTCATTCAGTTGATGGAAGATTATTTTGACGAACAAGATGATATTGAAGTTATTGGAACTGCATATAATGGCAGAGATTGTATCGCGATGATGGAGAGTTTGGAACCTGATGTATTAATATTGGATATTATTATGCCACATATCGACGGATTAGCGGTACTAAACACATTAAGAACAATGGATTTAGGAAATAGACCAAATGTTATTATGCTTACAGCATTTGGACAGGAAGAAGTCATGAAAAAAGCAGTTGATTTAGGAGCATCTTATTTTATTTTAAAGCCTTTTGATATGGATAATTTAGCAGATCAAATTCGTCAAGTTCAAGGAAATTCTCCAATAAGCCTTGCAACAAATAAACCGACAAAGAAAGATCGAAAAAAACAGGATCTGGAAGCTAACATTACAAACATTATTCATGAAATTGGTGTGCCAGCCCATATTAAGGGTTACATGTACTTAAGAGAGGCAATTACAATGGTATATAATGATATAGAATTATTAGGTTCAATCACGAAAGTATTATATCCTGATATCGCAAAGAAATTTAATACGACAGCATCACGTGTTGAACGGGCAATTCGCCATGCGATTGAAGTCGCATGGAGCAGAGGCAATATCGATTCCATTTCGGCATTATTCGGTTATACTATTAATATATCTAAGGCCAAACCCACAAATTCGGAGTTCATCGCAATGGTAGCTGATCGTTTACGTTTGGAGAATAAAGTGAGCTAAACGATTGGTTATTATGAATAGCTG
Source organism: Oceanobacillus sp. FSL K6-0127 (assembly GCF_037983385.1). NCBI lineage: Bacteria > Bacillati > Bacillota > Bacilli > Caryophanales > Bacillaceae > Oceanobacillus > Oceanobacillus sp. FSL K6-0127. The sequence continues at coordinate 2,763,919 of NZ_CP150287.1, forward strand.
GTTCCTACATATAATTATTGTAAACCAGTAGTGTTTGACTATTATGAACAAATATAACAAAAAGAAAGAATAATACTGCAGTGTATGCGGTATTATTCTTTCTTTACTTTATTCAAAAAATGTTTGATAGAGTGAACGGATTGCAGCGTCTATATCAGTATCTTTTATTCCGAACATCATGGACACTTCGGATGAGCCTTGGTTTATCATTTCAATATTCACATTAGCTTTAGCGAATGCAGAAGCAGCTTTTCCGGCAACTCCTACAGTATTTACAAGTCCCTCACCAACAACCATGATTACCGCTAAATCTCTATGTAAACTTACTGTATCTACTTTTAATTCATCTTTAATACGATCAACAACAATTTTCTCTTTATCTTTTGTAAAATTATTTACTCTAAATATAACAGACATGTCATCGATTCCAGATGGTGCATGCTCAAAGGAAATTCCTTCATCCTCAAAAATATTAAGCAACCTACGTCCAAAACCTACTTCACGGTTCATTAAATACTTACTTACATATAAACTACAGAAACCTGTATCACTTGCAATACCAACGACACATTTTTCACTGGCTTCTTTTTCAGCAATAATAAATGTTCCAGGAGCATCTGGATTGTTTGTATTTTTAATACATACTGGAATTTTTTCACGGAATGCAGGAATCAATGCCTCATCATGGAATACAGAAAATCCAGCGTAAGATAATTCACGCATTTCTTTATAGGTAAGTGTTGTTATTTCCTTCGGATTATTGACAATATTCGGATTAACAGAATAGACAGAATCAACATCTGTGAAATTTTCATAGATTTCAGCTTTTACTCCTGCGGCAACGATGGAACCGGTAATATCTGATCCACCTCTCGAGAAGGTTACTAATTTCCCGGTTTTTGAATAGCCGAAGAAACCAGGTATAACTAGGATATGATCTTTTTCTCGTAGTTTATAGAGGAGCTCGAAGCTCTCCGGTAAAATTTGCGCATTTCCTGGTTCCTCGCTAACAAATATACCGGCATCCTTTGGATTCATATATTGTGCTGAAATATTATTTTGATTTAAATAGGCGCTTAGTATTTTGGCGGAACTGTCTTCACCAATTGCTTTAATCGCATCCATTTTACTTTCAGGCTTACCCTCTACCCTTAGGGCCACCTTTATGTTATTTTCAATTTCGCTTAGTAAAGATAGGTCGATTTCTAAATCATTAATAATTTCTTGGAATCGCTCTAGTATAGCTACAAGAAAAACCTCATAGTTTTGTTGATTATGATAGGCGTTTCCAAGTTGGATTAACAAATCTGTAACTTTTGTATCATTTTTAAACCTTTTCCCTGGTGCTGATACGACGATAAATTTTCGCTTGGGATCACTTTTAATAATATTCCCAACTTTACGTAATTGCTCGGCATTTGCAACGGAGCTACCGCCGAATTTTGCTACTTTCATGATCGGATCCCCCTAAACAGAAACTTAATTTTCTTACTAATATACCATATTTATTCTTTAAAATCGTGTAAATATATAAAAAAAAGACGGAAATTCTCCATCTTTTTTTCTAAAGCGCTTTATTTTCACTTTTTTGTTTAATCTTTTGTCTTTTTCTATCTCGGTAGATTATAAATCCTCCTAAAAAAAGCAGCCCCAAAATAAAGAGGAGAAGCCCAATTGTGAATTGGATTCCAGGATAGAAGAAATAGGCATAGAAATCGTCAAAAATTGTATCGCGCATTAATTTAATTCCAATCGCTGCAATTATGCCCGGTATAAAAAGTAATAGTAATGCTAAAAATCGACCCATGTATGTTCCCCTTTAAATTCTATATTACATTCAAATAATAGTATAACAAAAGCGAAGCAAAATAGAAATCATTCTAGATTTGCCAAAATATGCAGGCTGACGTATGATAAATGTATGCAAAATAATGCAAGGTGGGATGGCATGAAACGTGTGTTGATTGTTGGGGCTGGTAAAGGGGGAAGTGCACTCTTCAATATTCTTCAAGCTACAGAGTCGATGGAAATAGCTGCAGTTGTTGATATTAACGAAGATGCAAACGGGTTAAAATTAGCACGTCGAGCAAAGATTCCGGTAAGTGTGGACTGGGAGCCATGGGTACATAATGATATTGATATTATTATTGAAGCAACTGGTGATGATCAAATCCTAGAACAGATAATTGAAAAAAGACCGCGGAGAACTGTTGTAATCCCAGGATCTGTTGCTTATATCATATCAGAGCTGCTTTTTGAAAAAGAAGCGTTGATGGATAAGGTGAAATACCAATCAAAAAATCAAGAGCTCATACTAAACCATATTCATGACGGTATGATCGTCATGAATAAGAATGAAAATATCCAGTTTATCAATAAAAGTGCGGAAAAAATAATTGGTAAATCAAGAAAACAGTATATAGGAACACATATAAAAGAGCTTATTACAGATTCGAGACTTCCTCACGTTTTACAAACACAACGAAAAGAAGTAAATCAAAAGCTAACACTACCAAATGGGAAAAAGATTATAACAACACGGATTCCCATTATAAATGAAATAGGAGAACTAATTGGTGCTTTTGCAGTATTTAAAGATATTACAGAAGTCATGAAGCTAGCCGAGGAAAATACGGACTTGAACGAGATCAAAACGATGTTGGAAGCAATTATCAAATCGTCTGATGAAGCAATTAGTGTCGTTGACGAGAATGGAAATGGTCTTATTATTAACCCTGCATATACACGAATTACAGGGTTGAAGGAAAAAGATGTAATTGGAAAGCCTGCAACCGTTGATATTTCTGAGGGAGAAAGTATGCATTTGAAAGTACTTCAAACACGTAGAGCTGTACGGGGTGTGCGTATGAAGGTAGGACCAGGTAAAAAGGAAGTCCTCGTTAATGTCGCACCGATTATCGTGAATGGAGTTATTAAAGGCAGTGTAGGTGTATTGCATGATGTATCAGAAATTCAAGCATTAACAAAGGAATTAAAGCATGCAAGGCAAATCATTCGAAACTTAGAAGCTCGTTATACGTTTGATGATATTATTGGGAGTTCATCGGAAATGAAACTAGCTCTTGAGCAAGCGAAGGTCGGAGCGAAAACCCCTGCAATAGTCCTATTAAGGGGCGATTCAGGCACTGGTAAAGAATTATTTGCCCATGCGATTCATAATGAGAGTGATCGGAAACACAATAAGTTTATCCGAGTAAATTGTGCAGCTATTGCAGAGTCATTACTAGAAAGTGAATTATTTGGTTATGTAGAGGGGGCTTTTACAGGTGCAATGCAAGGTGGGAAAAAGGGCCTCTTTGAGGAAGCAAATCATGGAAGTATCTTTCTTGATGAAATCGGGGAATTATCGTTATCCATGCAGGCCAAGCTCTTGCGTGTATTACAAGAAAATGAAATTGTTCGAGTCGGCGGAACAAAACCGGTTTCGATTGATGTACGAGTAATCACTGCAACAAATGTCAATCTTGAAAAGGCAATTATGAATAATACATTTCGAGAAGATTTATATTATAGACTAAATCGGCTTCCTATCTTCATTCCTTCAGTTAAGGAAAGACTTAATGATTTGCCAGATCTTATACAGCATATTATTCAGAAAATCAATCAAGACTATGGTCGTAATGTACAAACGATATCAAAAGAGGCATTAAATAAATTAAAGCAATATCATTGGCCTGGGAATGTACGCGAGCTAGAAAATGTTATTGGTCGTGCCATGATATTTATGGACATGAATGAAGAGGTAATTGACAAGAAGTACATCCCAACGTTACAAGCTTTGTCTCTACCGGCGAAATCATCTATTGATGAGAGAATTAAAGGAGAAAGTACGTTACAGGATGCGATTAATCAATTTGAAAAAGCGTATATTTCCAAAACATATGAACAAAATGAATTCAATAAAACAAAAACGGCCAAAGCTTTAAATGTATCGATTCGAAATTTATATTATAAGATGAAGAAATATAATCTCGAATGAATTATTAAGCATGCAATATTTTGCATGGTTAAAAAAGTTGCAGGCTTACATTTGTGGGTTTTAAGGCATTTCCGCACAGCTTTATAGTTGGCATGGTTTTTGCTGAATACTACTGATGGAATAATATATGCGATTAAGAAATTAGTGCTTAATTAGGTAATATAGGAGGAATTTATATGGAAATCTTTACTTATTTAGAAGAATACGATTATGAGCAATTGGTTTTTTGTCAAGATAAAAATTCAGGCTTGAAAGCTATTATTGCTATTCATGATACGACATTAGGCCCTGCATTGGGCGGAACAAGAATGTGGAAATATAATTCTGAAGATGAAGCGATTGAAGATGCTCTTCGTCTGGCTAGAGGAATGACCTATAAAAATGCTGCAGCGGGACTTGATCTAGGAGGAGGAAAAACGGTTATTATCGGTGATCCACGAACAGATAAAAATCCAGAAATGTTCCGGGCCTTCGGTCGCTATATACAAGGACTAAATGGACGGTATATAACTGCTGAAGATGTAGGAACCACTGTACAAGATATGGATCTCATTCATTTGGAAACAGATTTTGTAACTGGAACTTCATCCTATTCAGGGGCTTCAGGAAACCCATCACCTGTTACTGCTTATGGTGTCTATAAAGGAATTAAAGCATCAGCGAAAGAAGCTTTTGGCGATGAATCGTTAGAAGGAAAAACAATTGCAGTTCAAGGTATTGGAAATGTTGCATATGCGCTCTGTGAATATTTGCATAAAGACGGTGCACAGCTTATTGTAACAGATATTAATAAAGAGGCAGTAAACCGGGCTGTCGAGGCTTTTGGAGCTAAGGCTGTAGATCCTAATGATATTTATGATGTTGCATGTGATATCTACACACCTTGTGCGTTAGGAGCAACAATCAATGACAATACGATTCCAAGATTAAAAGCGAAAGTAATTGCAGGCTCTGCAAATAATCAACTAAAATCCACGGAACATGGCGACCTCATTCATGAAAAAGGGATTGTCTATGCTCCAGACTACGTCATCAATGCCGGGGGCGTAATTAATGTAGCCGATGAATTAATGGGCTTTAATGCGGAACGTGCAATGAAAAAAGTGGAAACCATTTATGATAATCTTGAACGTGTGTTTGAAATTTCGAAGCGTGATAATATTCCTACCTACTTGGCTGCTGATCGTATGGCGGAAGAAAGAATCGAATCGTTCCGAAATTCCAGAAGTCAATTTTTAAGGAATGGACATCACACATTAAGTAGAAGATAAGTGTTTTAATCATTTAGCAAAGAAGTGTAATCCAACATAACGGATTCTAAGAAAAAAATATATTTTAAAGAATTCCATTAACGAACGCTAAGTTTTTAAATGAGGTGACCGGTTTTGCAAGAGACGTATCGAATATTAGTTGTAAATCCTGGAACCACGTCAACTAAAGTAGGGGTTTTCGATAACGAAATATGCATCGTAGAAAAAACAATCGTACATCAGCAGGCAGAATTAGAAGCTCATTATCGTGTAATGGGACAATCGAAACTTCGTACGCAGGATATTCTTGAACAGCTAAAGTATGTAGGAATTAATATTTCCAGAATTCATGCAGTATGTGGGCGTGGTGGATTGCTGAGACCAATCGAAGGCGGTACGTATCAAGTAAATACCGCCATGCTATACGACTTGAAAACCGGTTATAACGGTGAGCATCCATCAAATCTTGGGGGAATAATAGCATTTGAGATTGCATCGGGGTTAAATATCGATGCCTACATTGTTGACCCTGTCGTTGTCGACGAGCTTGATGATGTTGCTCGATACTCGGGTATTCCCGAAATTCCAAGGAAAAGTATTTTTCATGCATTGAATCATAAGGCAGCGGCAAGAAAAGCTGCTGCAAGCTTAGATTTGAAGTACGAGGATATCAATGTGATTGTTGCTCATATCGGTGAAGGAATTACAATAGGGGCACATCGCAAGGGCATGGTTATTGATGTAAACAATGGGTTAGATGGAGAAGGTCCATTTTCCTGGAATCGAGCAGGAAGCACCCCAGTTGGAGGCTTAGTTGAACTCTGTTTTTCCGGAACATACAACTATGAAGCAATGAAGAAAAAAATAGTTGGTCATGGTGGTCTGATGGCTCATCTTGAAACAAATGATGTAAGTGAGGTAGAACAAAGAATTGAACAAGGTGAGATAAAAGCAAAAGAAGTATTTGAAGCAATGGCATATCAGATTGCCAAAGAAATTGGTGCAATGAGTACAGTCTTGCGTGGTGATGTTCATGCTATTATTTTCACAGGAAAGCATGCTTATCGAGAAAGTCTTACCAGTTCGATTACCAAACAAGTCAATTGGATTGCAGACACGGTTATAATCCCAGGCGAGAATGAACTACAGGCATTAAATGAAGGTGTGTTACGTGTGCTTCGAGGAGAAGAACAGCTTAAGGTCTATACGAATCTCGAGTAAAGGAGTGAATTTAAGATGACAAAAGAATATGATTTAGTTGTTTTAGGTGGTGGAACAGGAGGCTATGTTGCAGCAATAAGAGCTTCACAGCTCGGGATGCAAGTAGCGATTGTTGAAAAGGGTGAACTTGGAGGTACATGTCTTCACCAGGGCTGTATTCCATCCAAAGCATTATTGCGGAGCGCTGAAGTATATAGACAAACAAGTGAGGCAAGTCTGTTTGGTGTAGAAACAGAACGCATAGCTCTGAATTTTAGCAAAGTACAAGAAAGAAAGCAATCGATTATTAACACATTACATCAAGGCGTACAAGGCTTAATGAAAAAAGGAAAAATCGATGTAATTAATGGATTTGGACGGATACTTGGACCAAGTATTTTTTCACCTATGCCAGGTACTATTTCTGTTGAACATGAGAATGGTGAAGAAAACACAATGATCGTTCCAAAAAATGTGTTAATTGCTACAGGTTCAAAGCCAAAGACTTTACCAGGACTTCCAATAGATGGACATTTCGTAATGAGTTCAGATGAGGCGCTGCAAATGGAAAAATTACCAGACTCAATTCTTATTGTCGGCGCAGGTGTAATCGGAATTGAATGGGCGTCCATGCTCACAGATTTTGGCGTAACTGTAACAGTTGTTGAATACCTGAATCAAATACTGCCAACAGAGGACGAAGCAATTGCGAAAGAAGCTGAACGACTTCTTAAGAAAAAAGGGGTTACGTTTATTAAAGGAGCAAACATACAAACAGAGACTTTACATACTGATCAAGGCATTTCCATTGAGGTAGAAATAGATAATAAAAAACAGTCACTCCAAGCTGAAAGGATGCTTGTCTCAGTTGGCAGGGAAGCCAATACAGTAAATATAGGAATTGAAAACACAGATATTGTTCTCAGTAATGGCTATATTCAAACGAACGATTATTTCCAAACAAAAGAATCGCATATTTATGCTATCGGCGATGTTATTGGAGGTATGCAACTCGCACATGTTGCTTCCCGTGAAGGAATTGTCGCTATTGAGCATATGGCAGGAAAAGAAACATACCCAATTAACTACGAAAATGTTCCGACGTGTGTCTATTCCAGCCCGGAAATTGCAAGTGTTGGTTTAACTGAAAAAGCAGCAAAAGAAAAAGGGTATGATATTAAAGTTGGTAAATTTCCTTTTAAAGCAATAGGAAAGGCATTAGTATTCGGAGAATCAGACGGTTTTGTGAAAATTATTGCAGATAAAAAGACAAATGATATTTTAGGAATTCATATGATTGGCCCTCATGTTACAGATTTAATATCTGAGGCCGGTCTTGCTAAAGTACTAGATGCAACACCATGGGAACTATCACAATCGATTCATCCTCACCCAGCATTATCAGAGATTATTGGCGAAGCAGCACTTGCTGTAGAAGGTGAACAGATTCATGGGTAACAGCTATTCAAATTCTTGCTCAATAAGCAAGTGACTTATTAAATTTCGGAAAAAATAGGGAGGGAAAAGTATGACAAAAAAACGACATCAGGAACTAGGTTTAACGGATGAACAGGTTTTAGAGATGTATAAAACGATGCTTTTAGCTAGAAAGCTTGATGAACGCATGTGGTTATTGAATCGATCAGGAAAGATACCATTTGTTATTTCTTGCCAAGGACAGGAAGCAGCACAGGTGGGCGCAGCTTTTGCTTTAAATAGGAAAGAAGACTATATTGCACCATATTATCGAGACATGGGTGTTGTCCTTGCATTTGGAATGACTGCAAAGGAGTTAATGTTATCTGCATTTGCTAAAGCAGATGACCCTAACTCTGGCGGAAGACAAATGCCAGGGCATTTTGGTCAAAAGAAAAATCGGATTTTATCTGGTTCTTCACCAGTTACAACACAAGTACCACATGCCGTGGGAGTCGCTCTTGCCGCGAAAATGGAAAAGAAAGATGTTGTCAGCTTCGTTACATTAGGAGAAGGTTCCTCCAACCAAGGTGATTTCCATGAAGGATTGAACTTTGCTGGTGTGCATAAATTACCGGTCATAACCATGGTCGAAAATAATAAATATGCCATTTCCGTTCCATATGATCGCCAGGTTGCAAGTAATAATATTGCAGATCGTGCACAAGGCTATGGGATGCCTGGAGTAACCATTGATGGCAATGATCCATTAGCTGTATATCAAGCGGTGAAAGAAGCTCGAAATCGAGCAATTCGTGGTGAAGGTCCTTCATTAATTGAAGCTGTCTGCTATCGTCTAACTGCACATTCAAGTGATGATGATGATCGCACGTATCGTGAGAAAGGCGAAGTGGAAGAGGCTAAGAAAAATGATTCTGTTATTACGTTTGCAAGCTACTTAAAAGAAAATGAGATACTGACAGACTCGGTTGAACAACGTTTGAATGATGAGATCACAAAAATCATAAATGAAGCTACTGATTTTGCTGAAAATGCGGCTTACGCAGAAGCAGAAGATACACTTAAATATGTTTATGAAGAAAAGTAGTAGGGAGGGGAACCAAATATGCCAGTAATGTCTTATATTCAGGCAGTGACAACTGCATTAAGAGAAGAAATGCAGCGCGATGAAAAGGTTTTTATTCTAGGTGAGGATGTCGGCAAAAAAGGAGGCGTCTTTCGAGCAACTGACGGTTTGTATGAAACATTCGGTGAAGCTCGCGTTTTAGATACTCCTTTAGCAGAATCAGCTATTGCAGGTGTTGGGATTGGAGCGGCCATGTATGGAATGCGACCTGTTGCAGAAATGCAATTCGCTGATTTTATTATGCCTGCTGTAAACCAAATTATTTCTGAAGCAGCAAAGATGCGCTATCGATCAAATAATGACTGGAGTGTACCAATGACAATTCGTGCTCCCTACGGCGGAGGTGTCCACGGAGCGCTCTATCACTCGCAATCGGTTGAAGCTATATTTGCGAATCAGCCAGGACTTAAAATAGTAATGCCTTCCACTCCTTATGATGTGAAAGGACTTTTAAAAGCGGCTATTCGCGATAACGATCCTGTTCTATTTTTTGAACATAAACGAGCATATCGTTTACTAAAGGGTGAAGTTCCTGAAGATGACTATGTGCTTCCGATTGGCAAAGCGGATGTAAAGCGTGAAGGAGAAGATATTACAGTCATTACCTATGGTTTATGCGTGCATTTTGCATTACAGGCTGCCGAAAAGCTAGCAGAAGATGGGATCAATGCGCATATTCTGGACTTACGAACGGTCTATCCGCTTGATCAGGAAGCAATTATTGAAGCAGCAAAGAAAACTGGTAAGGTTTTACTTATAACAGAGGACAATAAGGAAGGTAGTATCATTGGTGAGGTTGCAGCAATTATTGCTGAACATTGTCTTTTTGATTTAGATGCACCAATTAATCGATTAGCAGGACCTGATGTCCCTGCAATGCCATATGCACCGACCATGGAAAAGTATTTTATGATGAATCCGGATAAAGTAGAAAAGGCAATGCGCGATTTAGCAGAATATTAATTACGAAGGAGGGAGAAGCAAATGGCTACTGAAAAAATTACAATGCCCCAGCTCGGCGAAAGTGTAACGGAAGGAACAATTAGTACATGGCTCGTTAAAGTTGGAGATCAAGTAACTAAATATGACCCAATTGCTGAAGTAATGACAGATAAAGTAAATGCAGAGGTTCCATCCTCCTATACAGGGATAATCAAAGAGCTTACTGCAGACGAGGGTGATACGGTTGCTGTCGGTGAGTTAATTTGCTATATCGATACAGAGGAACCGAGTAATCGTACCGAATCTACTGAAAGCAAACTAGCAGAAGCAGAGCCTTCCAAACCAACAGATGTAGATGATTCGATGAAAAAACGCTATTCTCCTGCAGTGCTTCGATTAGCACAAGAAAACGATATTAATTTAGAACACGTAACAGGTTCAGGTCGTGGAGGAAGAATTACAAGAAAAGACATCGAAAAAATAATTGCTTCTGGTGAAATTCCAACAGATATAGGTGAAATGAAAGAAACGATTCAAGGTTCGTCTAGCACGAGAGATGAAACAAAAAATGACATATTTGTAGAAACGAAAGCCGGTGATATTGAAATTCCTGTCAAAGGTGTTCGTAAAGTAATAGCTGAAAATATGGTCAAATCAAAACAGGAAATCCCTCATGCTTGGATGACTGTTGAAGTTGATGTAAGTGATCTTGTAACATATCGGAATAAAGTCAAGAATGCTTTTAAAAAAGATGAAGGATTTAGTTTAACTTATTTTTCCTTTTTCGTAAAAGCAGTTGCACAAGCCTTGAAAGAATACCCTCAATTAAATAGCATGTGGGCAGGCGATAAGATTATTCAGAAAAAGGATATTCACCTTTCGATTGCTGTGGCAAAAGAGAACGAGCTTTTTGTTCCAGTTATTAAGCATGCAGACGAAAAAACAGTTAAAGCAATTGCTCGAGATGTCCATGAACTTGCAATGAAAGCACGAAACGGCAAATTAACTGCACAGGATATGCAAGGTGGAACGTTTACTGTTAACAATACGGGTTCATTTGGATCAATTTCCTCAATGGGGGTTATTAACTATCCACAGGCTGCAATCTTACAGGTAGAATCAATCGTTAAACGCCCAGTAATTATTAATGACATGTTTGCAGCACGTGATATTGTAAATCTCTCCCTATCGTTGGATCACCGTATCTTAGATGGTCTTGTATGCGGCAGATTTTTATCAAGGGTTAAAGAAATACTTGAGAGTATGAATGAGCATACGATCAATTTGTATTAATGCTTTATACTTTCTTCAGATTTATAAATTGAAAAATAGGCCTAGACTTGATAAGCTAAAGAAGAATATTTATACAAATTAACGTAAAGGGATGGAGATGCTAAATGGATTTTAATTTATTCATGCAGGATGTTGTTGATGCTGCACGAAAAGATATAACCGAAGCAGGATATAAAGAGTTAAAAACTCCAGAGGAAGTAGATGCTGTACTTAGTGAAAAAGGAACAACACTCGTTATGATCAATTCAACATGTGGATGTGCTGGTGGAGTTGCACGTCCGGCAGCTGCCCATTCAGTTCATTTTGATAAACGTCCAGATAATCTTGTAACAGTTTTCGCCGGTCAAGACCGTGAAGCAACTGAAAAAGCACGTGAATACTTTGAAGGGTATCCTCCTTCTTCACCTTCATTTGCTTTACTAAAGGATGGCAAGATTGTAACAATGATTGAACGTCATGACATCGAGGGTCATAGCCCTATGGAAGTAACTACAAAATTACAAACAATTTTTGATGAGCATTGTACTGAACTTTAATTGATTTTAGAATAAAAAAGAGACTGTCATGTAAGTCAGTCTCTTTTTTATAACTTGAAATCAGCTGAACAGATTAATTTTTTCAAGGAGTATGAAAAATGAAGATTGGCTATCGGACGATTAAAACAGCTATTGGTACACCTTTAGCTATATCTATTGCTCAGCTATTAGGCTTGACGAACTTTGTATCAGCTGGAATTCTAACTATCTTGTGTATTCAGCCCTCTAGAAAGAGATCTTACTACAGCGCTTTGCACAGGTTTACAGCATGTATCATTGCTACACTATATGCTTACATTTTCTTCGAGTGGATCGCTTATCATCCTCTTGTCCTCGGTATTATGTTAATTGTTTTCATACCTACAACTGTTTTTCTTAAGGTAACTCCTGGTATAGCAACGAGCTCGGTTGTTATTTTAAACTTATACAGTGCTTCCTCCATAACATTGGCATCTCTATTCGATCAATTTCTATTAATTGTTGTTGGTATTGGCGTTGGGCTCTTATTAAATTTGTATATGCCGAGTCTGGATAAACCGTTAAAAGAAAAACAACAAAAATTGGAACAGAATTTCACGATTATTTTATATGAATACTCTCAGTACATTCGATATAAGCATACGACTTGGAAAGGAGACGAACTTGCGGAATCAGAGGATATTTTACTAGAAGCGAATACGCTAGTAGAACGTGATAGAGAAAATCATTTACTACGAAATAAACATCCATATCGAGATTATTTCCGAATGCGAACTAGGCAATTTGAGTTATTGAAAAAAATGCTTCCGCTTGTGTCGAGACTACCAGATGCTGACCCAATTGGTGAAAAAATTGCTGAATTTTTTGAAGGGCTTTCCAAAAATGTTCATCCAGGAAATACTGCAATTATTTATCTTGATCAATTAAAAGAACTACGATCCCAAATTAATGAGGAAGAACTCCCTAAGACCAGAGAGGATTTTGAAGCTAGGGCAAATTTATTCCAATTATTACATGAAATTGAAGATTACTTAATCATCAAGTTGAAATATAAAGAAAGTGATGTTAATGTGTTTAAACGTTTGAAAAATCAAAAAAAGACAAAAAATTAACATGCAAGCTGCAGGCCTTCAATCATTATTATAAAGGCAAAAAAGCAATGTGAAAGCTAATGTTTAACGCTTCATGACACAAATCTCGTGTTATGAAGCGTTAGTTTTTTCCATATGCGATAATAGCATGAATAACTCGAATTTGTTCATGATAACAAATAAGGGAGGTGGGTTTTGATGGCTAAGGATGTATTGTGTGAAGTAAATAGCTGTACGTACTGGGGACCTGGGAACAGATGTCATGCCAATGCGATTTATATTGTTAATCGTAAAGGAAAAGAAGCTTCAAATAGCGAGGAAACAGATTGCAAAACATTTGTCCCAAAAGTTTAATTTTAAAGGGTAACCAATATAATGGTTGCCCTTTAATTATGATATGACCGGTTACTTGCTAGAAAATTGTCCATCTGTAGGTATCTTAATTATGAAAAAGTGAATACTAGTCACCAAAGGAGTGAATTAAAATGCTTAAATTACAAACCGAAATTGAAGGAATGAAAGCATACTTTGGTGATGTACATAAAATATTTAAAACGAATGGATTTACCTTTTGCAGTAATTTTGACTATGATCATGGAAAGTTTGATATGGCGTTATGTCGAGAAGCAGGTGAAACAATTTACATCAGAATTCCCTTTAATGTCTTGAAAGGTGAATTAGATCGTCCCAGTGCATATATTGAATTTGGACAACCATATGTTATCAAACATGTTGTCAATACAGGACTAGATTGGGACGAAAGTTCATTATTAACGACTACCGGGTTCAATCAGTTTCAAAATCCGATTGATAAGGATGGAAACATAATAGATAAAAGTAGGTGGGAAGAAGCTGGAGAACAACACGTACATCGTATTTATCGCTCCATCAATGACTTGCAAATTTCCTAACATGAAAAAATCGGCCCCTCTCCAATAAAGGGTCGATTTTTTCTGTTTACGCTATTCATCCATCATTAATTGGTTTAATTGTTTTATATGGGCTCTGTCTTCATCTAAATTATGCTTAACAATTTCGAGACTTTTCGAGTCCATATCTCCTCGGATAATTTCCTCCACCTGGTGAATACCCATTTCTTGTCCTTTAAGTACACCTTTAATAATACCTTCATTATAGTCAGGGTAATCTTTCATACGCAACATCAATTCTTGCACAGATAACTTCATTCCGTTATCTTCTACGGCCTTACCACCCAGATTTTGGATTTGTTCGGCAGTCTTTGCAGCATGCTGTTTATGCTCTTGCTGAATACGCTGCAGTTCATTTTTAAGTTTTGGGTCATTGGTATGTTTAATGTAATGCTCATATGCGTGGATGCCCATATACTCTCCTTGTAAATACGCATTTAATTCCTTAACAATATCCTTATCGTTCATTTTGATGTAATCTCCTTTAATATAGTTGCCAAATAGATAGTTTTCAGCCTTATTTTGAGTAAGATACATAATTATATACAATTGGAATTTATGAAGTGAGTTCCTAATCTCTCACTAAATTTAAGACTTTATGCAGCTTCTGTATCATGGCCATTTCAAAATAATTATCAAATGGACAACCTAACTGTTGCACTCGCTCCATAACATTGTCAATTGTAAATAAGGTTGGATAAAGTTCTTCGTTAACTTCTTCCCAAAACAGCGGAGTAGCGACGGTCCCTTCTGTTGTCATCCTAGGGGAATATGGTGCAATCAACGTTTTATCTTTGCCATGTTGAACATAATCAATATATAAACGTCCTTTTCTTTTTTTCTTCATTCGCTCTGTTGTAAAGTATTTAGGATACGTATTCTCAATTGTAACGGCGATTGCCTTCGTGAAGGTTGCGGTTTCTTCGTACGTCATACTTCCGGGTCTTAATGGAATATGAATCTGTAAACCCTTGTTTCCAGATGTTTTAACAAAGGAGATAAGATCTAGATCATCTAATAAAGATTTTATAAGCTTGGCTGCACGAATAGCTAAATGAAAATGTTCTCTGTCAGGTGGGTCTAGATCAAAAGCGATTTCTGCTGGTACAGCGCTTCTGACATGCTGAAAAGGGATATGATATTCCACTGCGCCGTGATTCGCAAACCAGATCAATGCATCTAAACGATCGCAAACAAATGTCCGTTCATTTCCAGAAGGTACAGAAGTGATAAAATCAGGGGCATAGTCCGGTAAATGCTTCTGAAAAAAATGTTCTTTCTCGATACCATCCGGACACCGAATAACCGTTAGTTCCCGGTTTTGAAGAAAGGGGAGCATGTATGGAGAAATTTCCCGCATGAACAAAAGAAGATCCCCCTTTGAAAAATTAGCAGTTGGCCATAGCATTTTTTTCGTGTTAGTTAAATCAATTGTCTTAGGAAGCATTGCTAAATCTAGCTCCAGGTTTGCGAACGTACATTCTTCCGGTTTGCGTTGTGGTAATAGATCAGCAAATTCAGGTTCCCGTAACTCTTCTTTATATAAATCAAGTGTATGGATAGAAGCACAAATGGCTGGAGGCAATAGATAACGTTTTCCTTGTTTTTTCCCATTTGCCATAAATAATTGCTTTACCGTTTGAAACGATTCTCCGTCAAGTCCATGCTTACATTTACCAATTGTTCGTATTTGTTCATGATGAAAAACACCAATATCAAAATAATCGTTGCTCATATCATATGCTGTTAAAAATCCTTGAATTTCCCTCCAATTTTTAATTTTGTACCAATCATGATGTCGCTTTCCAATTTGATAAGTGCTTGTTCTCCTTTTCGCAACAATACCCTCTGCTTTTTGATCAAACATAATTGTGGTAATTAGCTCGTCGCTACGAAATGATTCGATTAGTCGTATACGCGATCCAGTCAGTTTACGGAATATAGCTTCAAGAGCTTTTTTTCTTACGTAAAGTTTTTGGGCTTTATATGAGTTCCCTCTTAACACCAGCAAATCAAACACAATAAATGTAGCTGGCCGAACACGTGCGGCACTTTGGATAGTTTCTTGATTCTTTAATCGTCCTCTCTTTTGGAGCAGGGAAAAATTGCTTTGGTAGTCAGTATTGCAGATAACAAGTTCTCCATCAAATGTTAAGGGTAAAGAAGATTTGATACTTGGATAAAATTTCTTACAAAACGAAGTTATCTCTGGGAAATTTAATGTTAAATCTGTATTATTTCTACTCACTAATGTAATTGTCCCATCCGCACTCCATGTAAACACGCATCTAAATCCATCATATTTCATCTCATAAATCCAATCTTCACCAAGTGGAATTTCAGAAGATATTCTAGGCTTCATAATATCCATTGGAAGCACCTCCATATTCATAAAGTGGCATATTTCGAGAAAATTAATCCATCGAATAGAATTTTAAAGTAACAGCAAACTAAAGAAAAAAGGAGGTTGTTACGATGCATACGATGTGGAAAGGAACTATCAGCTTTGGCTTGGTTAATATTCCCGTAAAGATGCACGCTGCTACCGAAAATAAAGATATTAAACTAAGACAGCTGCATAAGGAATGCAAATCCCCAGTAAAATATGAAAAAGTGTGTCCCATCTGTGAAAAAGAGGTTAAAAACGAAGACATTGTAAAAGCATATGAATATGCCAAAAATAAATTTGTTATCTTAGATGAGGAAGAGCTAGAGTCCTTAAAGAAAGAACAAGAGGACAAAGCTGTTGAAATTCTTGACTTTGTCCAATTAGAGGATATTGATCCGATTTATTTTGAAAAGAGTTATTATTTATCTCCAAATGAAGGAGGGGGTAAAGCATATGGATTATTGCGTAGCGCGCTGAGTGATACGGGGAAAATCGGGATTGCCAAAATGATCATTCGAGCAAAGGAACAGCTTGCAATTATCCGGGTTTACGAAAATGTACTCGTTGTAGAGACCATTCATTATCCAGATGAGGTAAGAAGCGTTCAGGATGTTCCGAACATCCCAGAAGAGGTTGAAATCGTAAAGAAAGAATTAGACACGGCTAAAATGTTGATCGATCAGTTAACGAACGACTTTGAACCTGAGAAGTATACAGATGATTATCGTACAGCTTTAATGGAATTAATTGAAGAAAAGAAAAACAATGAACAGACTGCTACTGGTAAGGAAAAAGCCGTACCAGATAATGTTACGAACTTAATGGATGCACTCCAAGCATCATTGGATAGAGCGAAAAAAGACAAACCAAAGCCAAAACAAGCAAAACGAAAAACAACAACGAAGAAAAAGGTTGCCACATAAGACATCTCCACTTGTTGGAGGTATCTTATGTGAAAACACCAATTCTTTATTACTGTATATTCTCTCGATTTTCTTTCTCCATTTTATGCAATGTGTGTTTCACTCCCCATTCATGCATTGCTTCTAAAATTGGTTCTAAACTTTTTCCATATTCTGTAATGGAATACTCCACTTTTGGAGGTACTTGCGGATAAACTTTACGCATCACAATATCCTCAGCCTCTAATTCCCGCAGTTGATTCGTTAACATCTTTTGTGTGATTCCTGGCATACTTCGCTTTAATTCGCTAAATCGTTTGGTTCCTTCTTGTAAAAGATTTAACAAAATAATTGGTTTCCACTTCCCAACCAATATTCCTAAAGCGTCTTCAACACGACAAAGTTCTGGTTTCTTTTCCATGTAATCCTCCTAAGTATCTTTTAGTATACTATGTACCATTAAAGTGCGTACTTACAATTTTTCGTTATATAAGACATAATAACATTATATAGAATGTGATGGAAGAAGATTCTTCTTTGTTAGAAGGCATTAGGACATTAGAAGTGAAAGGTTGAAGTATGTATGGAAAATTACCGTATCGATACAAGTAAAGGATTGGAGTTTGGACTATACACATTAGGCGATCATATTTCAGATCCACATACAGGAAAACGAATCTCAGCAGAACAGCGAATTCATGAAATTATTGAATTAGCGAAACTTGCTGAACAAGCAGGTATTGACTTTTTTAGTGTAGGTGAAAGCCATCAGGATTATTTCACAACACAGGCACATTCAGTTGTACTAGCGGCCATTGCGCAGGCGACGAGTAAGATCAAGATTGCTAGTTCCTCTACAATTATTAGCACATTGGATCCAGTTCGTGTTTATGAAGATTTTGCAACGATTGATTTAATTTCAAAAGGACGAGCAGAAATTATAGCAGGGCGTGCTTCTAGAATAGGACTTTTTGATTTATTAGGATATGATCTTCGTGATTATGAAGAATTGTTTGAAGAAAAGTTTGAACTATTACTTGAAATCAATAAAAATGAGGTTATCAATTGGAGCGGACAATTCCGTGCTCCACTAAACAACGCAAAGGTAATTCCACGTCCGAAAGAAGGCTCCCTGCCGATTTGGCGTGCAGTAGGCGGTGCACCTGCCAGTGCTATTAAGGCAGGATATGCAGGGGTCCCGATGTTCCTGGCTATGCTAGGAGGACCAGCGACAAGCTTCAAACGATCGATTGATGCATTCCGTGAAGCTGCGAGTCAAAGCGGGTTTGATCCAGCAGAGCTTCCGATATCAACAGCAGGATTCTTCTATGCTGCCGAAACAACTGGGCAGGCTCAGAGAGAATATTATCCTTATATAAATGAAGGAATGAAGCTAACGAATGGACGAGGCTATCCAAAGCAGCATTTTGCTCAAGGGGCTGATCCAAGAGACGTTATGAATATTGGAAGCCCGCAACAAATCATCGAGAAAATTCTTTATCAACATGAAGTGTTTGGCCACCAGCGTTATATTGGCCAAATGGATTTCGGTGGCGTGCCATTTGAAAAGTTAAAGAAAAACATTGAATTGATTGGCACAGAAATTTTACCGGCAATTAAAAAGCATACAGCAAGAAAATAGGAGGGAAGCAAAGTGAAGATTGTTGCTTTATCCGGATCAAAAGTTGGTACGAAAACAAAAACAGCGATGAATTACACAGTGAAATCAATAAACGATAAAATTCCAGAAATGGATGTGACACTGATTGATTTAGCTGACTATGATATTCAGTTTAGTGACGGACGTAACTATTTAGAATATGCAGGGGATACGAAGTATGTAGCAAAAACAATCATGGAAGCAGATATTATCATAATTGGAACGCCAATCTTTCAAGCATCAATCCCAGCTACATTAAAGAATATATTTGATTTACTGCCGATAAACGCATTTCAAGATAAAATAGTCAGTCTGCTTGTTACAGCAGGTTCTTCCAAGCATTATTTAATTGCAGAACAGCAATTAAAACCAATACTTGCATACATGCAAGCTCAAATTGTCCAAAAGTATGTATTTATAGAGGAGAAGGATTTTTATCGAAACGAAATAACGAGTGATGATGTGTTATTTCGAATCGATCGCTTAATTGAAGATACAGTCTTACTAGCAGAGACCTATATTAAAATCCGTAAAGAAAAAGAAGCAGCTTATGGATTTTAAGCCGGTTACTTATTTTTTCAAAGTCGTCTAAAAAAAGGCGGCTTTTTCTATTATCTAGAAAAATTTGCAATAAAGAATCAAAAAAATATTATTAAGTAGTAAAATAAGTGTGCCATTTGAAATGATAAATTCTAGAAATCATAAATTTTTCGTAAACCAATGAAACAGATCTGTTTTTAGAAATGCGTGTGGTCACGGAGGATTTCAGAAATTTCTGGTGAAGAAGCAACATAATGATTTGGCTGTTTTTACTAGGAGGACTTATCTTTTTTATTACTTTATAATCCAAAGTGAATCTAGGTACGTGAAGAAATCTTATTCTTTATTATTCATTCAGGTGTTATATACTTTATTTATACCGAATTCCATTTGCTGCCTTTTCTAATTCCTTCCAGTTTAATATTTGAATTGAGTTTTTTTGTCTTTCAATAATACCTTGCTCGATTAAAGAAGCTATTACACGGTTGAGATGTCGATAAGTCGTACCTAGCAAACTGGCTATTTCTTTAACGCTCGAGGTCTGTAATTCGATCCCGAATTCGTTATCCGCATCAGGAGACAGCGTAGACATTAGATAACTTGCAAACTTGTTTTCAACAGATGCTAATAAATTTACACGAGAAGCTGTTGTACATGTTTGAAGTTTAAAACTTACATGTTCTAAAAGCATATGTAAAAGTCTTGGGTTGTCTATTTCATATTTTTTGATGTAATCAAAAGGAATGCCGATCACTAAACATTCATCGACAGCTTGAACTTGTGACTGAACAGGAACATCTCGAATTAATTCAATATCACCAATAACAGAAAGGGGATAAATAAAACGTAATAACAGTGCTTTTCCGGTTTCAATACTTGATGTTATTCTAGCTTTACCATTGACTAAGAATAATAGGGAATTCATTTCCATCCCTTCAAAGCGTATAATTTCCCCTGAATGATATTGCTGCATATGATATGGCAGTTGTTTTGATTGATGAAACATTCTATTAATTTGAAATTCCTCTAAATATTTCTCCAATAACTCTGAATCTTGAATATTTCGCATGAAAATCTCCTTTTTTGGGACATATGTCCTTTTCATTATAAGATAAACTGATAATATGGACAATAAATGAAGAAAGAAGGGATAAAATGAAATTTGTATTCGATTTAGATGGGACAATCTGCTTTCACGGCAAGCCTGTCTCAGAAAATCTACTCACATCGATAGAAGATCTAAAAGCAAAAGGGCATGAAGTTATTTTTGCTTCAGCCAGGCCAATACGAGATCTACTGCCTATCTTGCATGAGCGTTTTCATCATTACCCCATGGTTGGTGGGAATGGATCTATGGTTGCAGCAAACGGAAAAATCATTTCAACCATATGTTTTAGTGAAGAAACAATGGCAGCTACGGGCCGCTTACTAGAAGCATTTAACATCACTTATTTAATTGATAGTGAATGGGACTATGCTTACACTGGACCAACTGACCATCCAATATTAAATAATCTGGATCCACTAAAGCGAGCTAAGAACGTTGAATTACATAAGTTATCATCCATTATAAAGATACTAATACTTACATCAGATGATAGAAAAGAAGTATTGAAACGACTTAGTAAAATGAAGGTGGTTGTGCACATCCATGGAGATGAGGGCATCTTCGATATTAGCCCTGAAGGTATAGATAAATGGAGCGGTTTGCAACAGTTGGGAGTGAAAGAAAGGGAATACATTGCATTTGGTAATGATTCGAATGATAGAACGATGTTTCAGCATGCTGGTCATACTGTAATGATAGGTGATAATCAGCAGTTAAAACCATTTGCATCAGAGCAATTATTCATCGAACAGGATATAGAACGCAAAATAATAAATAGATTAGATAAGCTAGCAAGCCCACATATGTTACAAATATAGCGTTTACAGAGAATTAACTTAGGCTAGTAAACCACCAAATCTTACTCTTTAAACAGGTAAGATTTAATGGAGAAAACCCTATAATAGAGGGGTTCCATTGCCATTTTTGTACCAGCTGTGTCTTCCAAGTTAAGCATACGGCATTATGTATATTGCCAATTTTGATTGTTGCTGCAACCGCCTAAATGAGCCCTAAGTATTATCTTCTTATATTTCCAATGACATGATTGAATTTATTGATGACGCTATTATCAATTATTCAAGGTGATTATCAATTAAACTGATTTAGTATAAAATTCCTCGGGTCTATATACTTCGTTATCAATAATTACTATAAATAAAAGGTCATTAGGTCGATACTTATGAACGAGAATAGTTAATATCTACGGGCTCGGGTATATTACAAGAGATTGATACTAGTCTTATGCACAAGTTGAACTATTCGAAGGGGCTTGATACATTTAAAGTCCTGGAAACTGTACAGGAAACCGAGTAAATTCTTTAACTTTGCGCTTCATTCTGTTAGGGACACCTCACAGAATGAAGCTATTTTAACATTATTTTTTTTGATTTTTATTCAAAATAGTCCTCAATTCTTTAATATCCTCTTCAGACAAAGATTCTTGTTCCATGAACTGAACGAGCATCGATTTTACCGTTCCGCCATAGATTCGCTTAATAAAAGAATGTGCTTCAGCTCGCTGACATTCTTCCTGAGAATAAATCGGATAAAAAGTATAGATTCTTTGATTTTTATTAATACCGACCACTTCTTTTTGCGCAAGACGATCAAGAAGCGTACGTACAGTTTTCGGTTTCCAGTCAGTTTTTGCCTGTAAAGAGGCTATCACTTCATTCGCTGTCTGCGGTGCTCTCTCCCAGAGCACGTTCATGACTTCCCATTCTGCTTCTGAGATATTAGGTATATGTTTAGACACTGCTACTAACCTCCCGATCATATTTGTTGTAAAGTATTTTGATTAAAGGTGAAATCGTAATTGATTCTTAATAGATGCCTTTATCGTTTAAAATTGATGATGTAATATCTGCAGCTGCACTTCCAGACGCATCCGTTTCGTTTTGTATATTTGTAGCAAAAAAGTATATATTTTCTCCTTTTTCTACGTAACCGATAAACCAACCATTAATATTTTTACCATTGACCGTACCAGTACCAGTTTTCCCGGATAAATAGAAGTCGTCTAATTCCTCTATTCGCAGCGAATCTTTAACAGCTTGCACATTCTTCTCATCAAACCCAAATTCATTGAAATAAAATGCTGTTAATAATTGAACCTGTTCAACTGGAGATATTTTTAAGGATGATTCTATCCAGAATTGTTCTCTGCCACCAGATACGTCGTAATTTCCGTAATGGATTCCTTTTAAATTCTCTTGGATATCATCAAGTGACATTGTTTTATCTAACTCACTAAAATACCAGTTTACTGAGTTTGACATGGCTGTAGATAAATTATGATCTTTATTCCAAGAATCAAAAGGATAGTCCTGGCCATCCCATTTGATGGTAGAATTTTCACTTGTTATGGCATTTGCCTGCAAACCAAACAATGCACTATAAATTTTGTAAGTTGAATTTGGAGGAACTCTTAATGTACTTTGATTTTCATTATAGATACTATATCTGTCAGCCTGTGCATCATATAATACAAAACTGCCTTCATAATCCTCAAAATATGCACTAAGATCCTCGTAAGTCACACGCTGGTGATTAAATTCGTATTGATCATCGCTGCTTGTCATAGCGGAAACAAATGGCAACTGACACGATATGATTATCCCAGCCATTAGAAAAATGAGTACACTTTTTAGTTTCAGCAGTTTAGACTCTCTTGTAAATGCAGCAATTTTGATAATACGTTTTTTAATTTGCTTCTTTGATCCATTTAAGTGATTTGCCAAAGCCAGATTTTTTAAGTGTGAAGTTTTCTCGGCAAAATTTAAGATTGTATTTCCGTAATTTACGGAATAGTGTTCGCCCATTGAATTTAACACAGCAATATCACATGCAATCTCACGATCCAATCTCATTTCTTTAAAGGCATACCAAACTAGTGGATGGTACCAGTATAAGATTTGGAAAAGGATAACGAAGTAATTGGTCAAGACATCTTTGTTTTTAAAATGATTTAATTCGTGCAGAAGAATGTATTTTATATCTTCCGTAGAGAGCCATTTATCTAAATTGGTTGGTAATACAATATAGGACTTAAACAAACCAAAAGCCATCGGAGATTTGTTTAATGAAGATTCTCTAAGAAAAAAAGGCTTAGATATATTTAAATGCTGCTTACATTGTTCAAATAGCGTTAGAAGTTCTTTATTTTTAATGGGCTGTGTTGTGCTTTTAATAGTCTTTAGCTTATACCAGGATTTTATGGTTAAGATGCCCATGAATAGTATTCCTGCAATCCATAAACAAGCGAAGATGACGTTTAAGAAATCAGGGCTTGAGCGATTGACAGATACAGAAAAATCATTCATCCAATTTCCGCTTTCAGCTTCCGCTTCTCCAAGATCAGTGCCGTGATTAGTAGCATTACCTTGAATGGAATCCAGTGAAATAAAATGACTATCAAACGTAATGAGATTTTGCGGTAAAAATGGAATAGCTAACGCGAATAATAACAAAAACCATAGATTATAATGCCATTTTGCTGATAGCTGCTTTTGGAATATCTTTTTAATCAGCATAATTACTGCAATTGTAAAAGTAGATAGGATAAAACTTATTACAAAATTAGTAAAGAACATAGCTTTCGACCTCAATTCTGACGTATCCAGTAAGTTATCAAGCATTAGGGCTAAAACATATAAGGTAAACTTTAACACTCAGCTAAGAAGGGGATTACCCAGAATGACTTTATCAACAATTCAGCGCACTCTGTTCCAAGTTAATATTACAAATGTAATATTATGATTCTAACATTCCAAATTAGCATTATCAATGTAAAAAAATGGATTAAAAAAATAATTGACAACAGAATGACTACAAATGTAGTATTGTATTACACTTGTAGTCTACAAGTTGAATTTTAAGGAGGGTTTATTTTGAAGAAGAGATTCAGTATGGTTTACAGCATGGGGAAGAGCAAATTCATGCTAGCAATTTGCTTAATGGCAATGGTTGCACTAATTGGGTGTGCAAAAGAAACGGATTCAAGCGAGTCAATGTCTCAATCCAATAACGAAGAAACCAATCAGACAACAGACAATGATTTCGCCCAATTAGAAAAGGAGTTTGATGCGAAGCTCGGTGTTTACGCGCTTGACACTGGTTCAGGAAAAATTATTGATTATCAAGCCGATGAGCGGTTTGCCTATACATCTACATTTAAACCATTAGCTGCAGGAGCGGTGCTAAAGCAGAACTCCTTTGAGGAATTAAACGAAACGGTTACTTATACGGAAGATGACTTGGTAACATATTCACCAATCACAGAGAAACATGTTGATACTGGTATGAACTTATTGGAAATAAGTGAAGCGGCTATTCGTTACAGCGATAATACTGCTGGTAATTTATTATTTAATGAATTAGGTGGTCCTGATGGTCTTGAGAAAGCAATGAGGGAAATAGGGGATAACGTTATAAATTCGGATCGGACAGAGACAAATTTAAATGAAGCAAAACCAGGAGATGTTCGTGATACAAGTACTCCTAAGGCACTTGCTACTAGCCTGCAAGCTTTCGCACTTGATGATCAGTTACTATCTGAGTCTAAGCAAGATATGCTACTGGAATGGCTCAAAACGAATACTACGGGTGATACTTTAATCCGTGCTGGGGTTCCTGAAGATTGGACAGTTGGTGATAAAAGCGGCGCAGGAGGATATGGAACTCGAAATGATATTGGGATTGTATGGCCGCCTGATCGAGAACCTATTGTCATCGCAATTCTTTCAAACCGTGATACAGAAGACGCAGAATATAATGATGATTTGATAAAGCAAGCAACTGAAATTACAGTAGATGCGCTTAAATAACCTTTTTAACAAAGAGTTATGGAAGGGATTGAAAAAGTTGAAACATTTCTGGCTGGGATTGACGATGATTTTTACAATCATCGTCTTTGTGACAGGCTGTTCCAATAAGGAAACACCAGAAGAAATTTTTAATGCCTATCTTTCCAATTGGCAGGAGATGAATTTTGCAGCAATGTATCAAAGTCTTTCTAAGGAAGCAAAAGCAGAAATCAGCCAGAAGGAATTTGTGGAAAGGTATGAAAATATTTACGAAGGAATGGAAATGAACAAGTTGCAAGTTGATACAAAAGTTGATCCAAACAACACCAAAAAGCAGCAAGATAAATCCTCTGTCAGCTATGATTATAAGGTAAAAATGGAAACATTCGTTGGACCTATTGAATTTACACATCAAGCGACTTTAATTAAAGAAAAAGGGGATTCTGAGCAAGAATGGTTTGTTGATTGGAATCCATCTCTTATTTTTCCCTCACTCGAAGATGGCGATAAAGTGGGAGTTCAAACGCTAAAGGCTTCTAGAGGGGAAATTCGCGATCGTAATGGCAGCGGCGTGGCTATCAATGACCATGCTGATGTGATCGGTATTGTTCCAAGTAAACTTGGTGATGAACCTAAAACATCCAAGGCAAAAATAGCTAAGCTGTTAGGGATTTCGATTGATGAGATAGAGCACAAGCTAGAGGCAGAATGGGTTGAGCCTGATGTATTTGTGCCACTAGTTACGCTGCCGATGGGAGAAACAAATCTGGATGCATTTTTAGAAATTCCCGGGGTGAAAATACAAGAAAAGACAGTTCGCACATATCCATTTGGAGAATCAGCGGCCCACATAACTGGATATGTTCGGGAAATTACCGCTGATCAACTAAGCGAATTAGAACAAGAAGGATATGCTTCAGGAGACGTTGTTGGGAATAGTGGACTGGAAAAAGTTTTTGAAGATAGATTGAGAGGAAAAGACGGAGGACATATCTATATCAAGCGTTCGGATGGAAGTTTTAAAGAAACTCTTGCTAAAGAAGAGGCAATCCCTGGAGAGGATATTGAATTAACAATTGATGCAGCCCTGCAGTTTGAAATTTTTGAACAGTTGAAGGAAGACGCGGGTGCGGCTGTAGCACTGGATCCTAAAACAGGTGCCATATTATCCTTAGTCAGTACGCCTTCATTTGATCCGAACACTTTTGTTAGAGGTTTGTCAGATAAGCAATGGAAGCAATGGAGTGAAGATCCCAACAAACCATTTCTGAATCGTTTTACGAATCGTTATTCTCCCGGGTCTGTCTTTAAGACGACTACAGCTGCAGTAGGATTAAAGACTGGTGTTACAAGTCAGGAAGAAGTTCGAAAAATTGTAGGTAAGCATTGGAAGAAGGATGATTCATGGGGTGACTATTATGTTACACGTGTTCACGATAAAAAATTAGTAACGTTGCGTGATGCAATTGTTTATTCCGACAATATTTACTTTGCTCAAGAAGCACTTGAAATGGGAATAGATTCATTTTCAAATGAAGTATATAAATTTGGTTTCGATGAAAAGCTGCCAATTCCATTTCCAATTGCGCCATCAACCCTTTCTAATAATGGGATTGATCGTGAAGTACAGCTTGCAGATTCAGCATATGGCCAAGGGGAAATCATGATGAGCCCACTTCATCTTGCTCTAACCTATACACCTTATTTAAACCAAGGTGACTTATTATATCCACATTTGCTTGAGTCAGAAGAACGTACTGTTTGGAAAAAGAGTCTGATTGAAGCCGGTATAGCCGAGCTTATAAAGGAAAGTTTAATTCAAGTTGTGGAAGATCCAGATGGGACAGGGTATCGTGCCCGTATCCCTGGTATGACAATCGGCGGTAAATCTGGTACTGCAGAAATTAAAGCAAGTAAAGGTGATGAAAGCGGGTCAGAGAATGGCTGGTTCATCGGTTTTACGACAGAGGAGGATTCTCCGTTATTGCTAACGATGATGGTTGAGGATGTCAAAGGAAGGGGTGGCAGTGGTTATGTGATCCCGAAAGTAAAACATATCTTTGAAACGATCCAAAATGATTAGAAATGAATATAAATGAGCTCCGTTGTTTTGATAGGTAGGGGAGGAGTATGAATAAAAGAAAAGAGCCATACTTTCTTATCGAGCAAATCTTATTTTCCTGGTTATGTTCATTTTATTTTTGGTTCTGATCCTCCAGCTAGGAATTGAAGCGCTTTGGAAAATTGAAGAACATAATAAAGTATTGCAGGATATGATCTCAAATGTTTAACTGAAAGTGGAGCCATTCGTTAATGGCTCCTTATCTTTTACATAATAATTCTCTGTACAACTAGACCGAGCACCAGACCTAAAAAAATAGAAGATAGTGTACCTAACAAGAAATATTCCGCCCAGTTTCGATCATCTAACTGTTTGAATCGGGCAATCGACTTTGCAGCAATAATAAAAGCTATCGACGGGTATGCACCAATCACTGTTAATGTAATAACAAGCAATCTTTCTATATAGCCAATGAGTTTTCCACGCGAACGAAGTGGGGAGGAGTATGTAAAGTAATGATATTCCTCTGTAAAACTATTTTCTGTCTTCGGTCGATTATTTTCTTGTCCAGCACTCAATTGATTTTTTAATGTCAGTTCACCTTCAAAGTTTGCAAGTTCTGATGGCAGCGAACCAATGATATATTTAACGATATGACCACTAACAGTTGTTGCCAAAATATAAATGATAATCATAAATAATACTATGTTGGGCAAGCTTAAACTACTTGTTCCATTCAAGTTTAAAAGACTCGCCGCTAATTCTGGGGCCTTCATATGAAAGAAAAGAATACAGGATATGATTATCATTATGACATGTAGTGCCTGGTCTAAAAGAAAGTATCCGAGTTTTTTCATATTATCTGTTGCACTTTTTGGAATGGAGTCTATTAATTTTATTTTTAATAAATCAATTAAAAGATGCGTGATAATAATAAAAATAAATGGCAGAATAAAATACTTGATAATATGTTGAAACGCGAAGTGATAACCCCATATAACGACAAGTGCGATTCCAGTTGTCAGCAGATGATGAAGCAGATGTTTTTTTAAATGTTTTATTTTATTTTTCACCATTAGATCTGTTTGAAGCCAAACCAAATGCGCCAGGAGCAGCAATAGTACAGGCATTATAATCTCCTTTCTCTCGGAAAGTAATCGTTTATATGGTTCATAATATTGTTTCGAATGGTTGATTGCAGCTTATCTGTTAAACGTTGCTCATTCTTCTGCGTACCTAATAAATCCAGCACCCTAACAATGTCATTAAATGCGTGCAAGATGACTTGCGTTTTACCCTGTTTCATATGATGGGAGATAGTACCTGTTGTTCTACCGAGATATTTGCTTACTTTATTTTGTTGACCGAGCATTAAATATAAAGAACATACTCGAGATTGTATATCGGTTTGTTCGTTTATTTGAACTTGCTTGAGAGTTAAACTTGTATTTATTAACGTTTCGAACTGTTTGCTGAAAACGGTGAAGCCTTGTTTATCTGATAAACGAGGTAATGCAAATCGAAATAGCAATCTGTTCTGTTGCTTTTTCAGGTAATCATTAGCATTTCTCGCTTGTTTCATTAATGGATGAATCCATGTTTCTATGTTTATTGTGCTTAAATCCTCTTGGATATTACCAAAGGATAAACCAAAATAAGGCTTGTGATCTGTGAACTTCCAGATACGGCTTATATAGAAAGCAAGTGTATATGCCGATGCATAACCACTGCTTATAACCACCAATTCATCACCAGCACGGTGACTAACCTTTGTCACGCCAACAGGTTGTGTCCACTCAGCAATCCTACTTTTTAATTGCTCTAGATATTCACTTAATTCATTTCCGATATTTTCTTTAGATGAATTACTTACGTCCATAATAAAGACAGAGACTTCATTTGCCATGTATAAACAGCTCCTTTCTTATCCAAAGAGCAGGGGAGTTTGATTATATAATCGAATATAACAAATGTTAGATGAAATAGTCAAACTTTATAGAAGTTAGATGATTTAGACTGATACGATGCAATCATTAACAGACTACCGTTCCCTATATGACAAGTTTATTATCATATTAACAAGTCACCTGAATAAAATTCATCATATTAAATAATAGACTCAGAGACACTTTACCTTATTATGCCAAATTATAATCAAGAAGGGTATCACATGAATAAAATTACTAAATCTCCCTTATCTGATGGTTTCTGTAACATAATAGATAAATTATCTAATTACCATAGTATTAAAAGAAATTTAATTCCTCTAATCCCTTAGTTCATGAGTATTCAGGAAATACACAAGTAATAAATATTCCCCTCCTTTCTAGTTGTACAAGCCCTCCTTTATGAATATAAATAAATAATTACATTGCAGTCATTGAAGGAGTGTTTATTTTGGGTGTCTTTTTTAGTTATATTCTTTTAGGCTTATCACTTGCAGCACCAATCGGACCAGTAAACGCAGCTCAAATGGATCGGGGAATTAAAGGCGGTTTTTTTCATGCTTGGTTTGTTGGACTTGGAGCAGTAACAGCTGATGCATTTTATATGCTAATCGTGTATATGGGGGTAGTCCATATCGTTGACACACCATTTATAAAAACATTCTTATGGTTATTTGGTGGATTTGTTTTAATTTACACAGGACTCGAGAGCATGATAAGCGCCAAAGAATTAAAAGCAAGTCATGAAAGGACTGCAGAACCCTTATATAAATCCTTTTTCGCAGGGTTTATCATGTCAATTTCAAATCCGTTAACTATTCTGTTTTGGTTAGGTATTTATGGTTCCGTACTTGCAAAAACTGCATCAAGCTATGGAACGCAAACCTTAATTCTATATAGTTGTGCAATCTTTATCGGTTTATTGACCTGGGACTTTATCATGGCTGCAGTTTCAAGTAGTTTCCGAAAACTACTAAATGAACGCATACTTACTGGCATCGCGTTTATTTCCGGTTTGGCACTCATTGGCTTCGGGCTATTCTTTGGATGGCAAGGGATTTTATTATTAATCCAGCATTAGCGGTCCTTAATCTTTCTTTTTCTATTCACAAAAAATGCAAAAACCCCTATTAGACCGACAATTCCTAGACTGATAAAAAGGCCAGGCCGATTAGTTTTATCGATCAATGTACCACTAATACCTGCAATTAGCAACATAATCCCAACGTAGTATTTAATTCGGTTTTTTAGTTTATCCTTCTGTAACTTTCTGGCGGATAAGATGATGAATAACCAGTTGTATAGGAGCATTAAACCTGCACCTGTTGTTATATAGGTATATATTTTGTCTGGAAGCGCCAGGGATAGCACGATGGACCCGGCAATCCCTAAAATAAGTAAACCTAAGGCAGGAAACGGTACAGCCAACTTCCCATCTTTTGCAAAAAAGGAAGGTGCATCTCCATCTTGGGCTAATGAAACGAGAATCGTAGTTACACCGTAGAAAGATCCAACCATGGTGGAGAAACCAGCAATAATCAATGCACCATTGAAAATATGTGGAACAAATCCTAAATCAAAGTCCTCAAGGGCAACGATAAATGGACTTTCCTTCGTATTAAAAACGTCCCATGGCACTAAAACTAATGCCAAAGCCAATCCTATCGTATAAATAGTTATTAGTGATAATATCATTACTTTGCCTGATTTCGGGGCTTCTTTAGGTTGCTTCAGTTGTACGGCCATAAGACCCATTACCTCAATACCTCCGAATGCATAGAAGGCAAAAATCAGACTTGCCCAAAATCCCGCGAATCCAGTCGGAAAAAGCTCGTCCATGCTACTGGGTATATGTAATTTTTCTACACCATCAAACATACCAAAAACAAATGACCCGGCTATAATGATAAACATGAGAATTGCAGCAAGTTTTATGACGGCAAATATATTTTCAATGCTCGTTAACTTCTTTGCGCCGACGAGCAATACAAAAAGTCCCAGAATCGCATATCCGATTGCAAATAACCACAAAGGGATATTAGGAAACCAAAAGCGTGAAAAAATTGACAGCGCGGTAAGCTGACTTCCCATTATTAATATTTCTGCAAACCAATACATCCATCCGATACTAAACCCGGCCCAAGGTCCATAGGCTTGTTTGGCATAGGAACGGAATGCTCCCTTTTCAGGATGGCTTGCCGTTAATTTGGCTAACGCATCGAAAACAATATATGTTGTGATTCCAGCCAAAACATATGCTATGACGATAGATGGTCCACCTTGCCCGATACCGATACTTGAACCTAAAAAAAAGCCGGTACCAATCGTACAACCCACGCCAAATAAAGATAATTGCCACCATTTCATATGTTTCTCATCTATTTTTGACCCTGCCATGTTGATCCTCCTTCACACGCATTCTATATAATCCCCAAGATTCAGAAATAAATGTTGGATATTATAATCAGTGAACTAGAAATACATAAGCAAAAGCTATATCTAATTTCTGCATGTTGGTATGAAATTTAACAGGAGCCATTTTGCGTGCTAACAAAATTCATACAAAATCGGCAATAAAACAAAAGCATCACAAACAGGTGAAATGGGTCAAATTGAATGGATAAAGAATGTGGAAAAGTAGGAAGTAATCAATCTGAAAAATCGTATTCCAGATACAGAAAGATTTTATAAATAAATTTAGACAATATAACATAGACGCAGAAATCAAAGGGGGCTTTTTTGCAGATATATCGGCTGAATTTGGTTGTGTAGATAAAGATAAGAGGTGGTTCATTAGACCACCTCCTAAGAAAACCAGTGCAATGCAAAGCAACAAGGTGATTACTTTTTTTCATTCCTGATTTCATTTGAACGAAAAGGGCATTGGCCGCTTCTTGGTTCTATGCCATCTGTAATAATATACTGTTTCCATTCTCTGTAACCTTCATTGCCGTATTCTCCTAAATCTGGATGAAAAGGGAGTTTTTCAATAGATTCCACCCTTGACCTAATTAAATTGATAGCATTTTTACCACGATTTGTTTTGTAAGAGATATCATTAAAAATTCTTCTCGGTTGGAAGATTAAGATAAGGCTGTTTCCAATGTTTCTCGTAATCCTGTGTTTATACCCAGGCATGTTGGCAGAAACAAAAATTGGTTCTCCATCAAAACAAAATTCCCAATTGGCGTCATCCGGATGTATTGAGATATCTTCACACCATTCCATCTCATCATTCACATGTAAATAATTTATAATATCCCAAAAATAAGATTCATAATAAGCAAAAGGTTTTTCTGGAATTTCTGGTTTTATAAAAATAACAAAGGCATGCCTAGTCCTAGTTCTTCTCGATAGATCGAGAAATTCCCTGAGGACATGGGGCAAAGAATGAAAATTATCATTTTCAACATAAAAATACCTTAAATGCCCATTTATTTCAGCAACTGTTCCAAATGGGCAAGGAAATTCTCTGTCAGAAACCACTTCTTTCCAATGGGCATATTCTTTTTTAAACCATTCGGGGATAGACTGATTATCCTCCTCGATAATTGTCTTCGTTAGTATAGTTGAAGGGGGTAACACTCTATATACATCTCCCTTGATTATTGATAGCATAAAAGACAAGCGCCTGCATTTTATAATTATGGGCTTTTGCTATATAGTATGGAAGAAGGTCCTTCACGGGTACCTTTTTTGCATGATTTTTCTCTCCATTATTTATTCTCCAGGTTGATTAACTACATTATAAAATGTTTCAACACGTTTTGATAAAATTGTAAAGAAGTGTAATTCAGCTAACGAAGCAGGATTGTTTTATAAGATAGGAAGATTTTGATGGGGATTTGGGAAAGAACTTTACTTAAAAACATCACGTGGTGTATTTGAAATATTTGTAAAGGGTACAGGAGAATCACTTTGTGTCACTCATCATTATTCAGAATTTAATCACACAGGGGATTATTTTGCAGAGACATTTACAAAAAACAACAATGTATTCTTGATAAATTTAAGAGAAGCAGGTAATTCAGACAAGGCCAATGAACCGTATCAATTAAGTTTCTTGGAGACAATATATGATATAGAAGCTATTCGAGAAGAATTAGATTTATTTTAAACGAGTAAATAATGATGAGCAAATTTTTCGTTTAGACTTTCATGTCTTAAAAGTTGTAGAAGAGGGGAGTTTAGAGTTTCTTGTCTTAATAATTTTGATTTTTATATCTTTGAACAGATAATTCATGTAAAAATACCATTTAATTATATTATTACGTAAAATTTATACGCATATTAACAATGATGATTTGAAAAATGGAAGAATATCTTTCCGCAAATATTAGTAGTAGAACATTAGTTTATTTCAAATGATTGCTAAAAACAGAGAATGCATCTCAATCAATTAATTGAAATTGGACTGAAAAATTTATTAGCACAAAATGAAATATCTTTTAATAGCCAAACAAGACCGGATGATCGGATTCAATTTAAAACGACTTATGATAAAGAGTTGTTAACTAATATAAAAAAATTTCCAAAGAGAATAATCTATTCATAAATGACGTGATAGAGGGTATAGTTTACATTTTATCAATTAAAAGGTTGTAGTAAACAACCTCTTTTCTTTAAATTTTTCCTAGTTTACATAATATATATTATAGGAAGTAAACTAGAAAATCGAAATTCCCATCTCATAATATAAGTATACTTGTGATATTGAGATAAAATAAAAAATTACGCTACAAAATATATTCATAGCGTAATTTTTTATTTAATTTCCTACGTATGTTGCATTTGGTCTAAAAATTACATTGTTATTTTTCTGTTCAATTGCATGTGCACACCAACCAACGATTCGGCTTGAACTAAATATAGCTGTAAATAATTCTGGATCTAATTCCAGTGATTTCATAATTGCTGCAGCATAATATTCTACATTCGTATATAGCTTTTGATTTGGTTTCAGTTCATTTAATATATCAATCGTTACTTTCTCAGTCTCAACTGCTAATTCAATCCATTCTGGTGACGATTCCAGTTTGTAAATGATTTGCTTTAATGCTTCTGCGCGTGGATCTACAGTCTTGTAAACCCTGTGACCAAATCCCATAATTCTCTCTTTATTTTTTATTTTATTGTGAATTACTTCACTTATTTGATCCTTTGTCGCGATTTCCTCTAATAAATCTATTACTCCAGATGGTGCTCCGCCATGTAATGGTCCTTTCATCGTTCCAATGGCACTTGTGATTGCTGAAACGAGATCACTTTCTGTTGAAATTGTCACTCTAGCTGCAAACGTCGATGCATTTAATCCGTGCTCCATTGTCATAATTAAATACGCTTCAAGTATTCTTGCGTTAGCTGTATTCGTTTCACCTGTTAACATATAAATAAAGTTCTCTACATGATTTAATCTTGGATTAGGTTCAATTACACCTAATTTTTTCATTACCCGGTAACGGTTCGCGATAATGGTTGGAATAATAGCGATTAATTGTATGGCCGTATCTTCTGCTTCTTCTTTTGCTGAAAGTGCTGAAATCGTTGTACGTAAAGCATCCATTATCGATTGCTCTATAGGAATGTTGGATAATATGTTCCTAATATAAGGAGGTAATTCCCTGTTCCCACGTAAAGCTGTTTGGAACAGCTGCAATTGATTTGGATTTGGAAAAACTCCATGCAGCAAGTAATATGCTATTTCCTCAAAGGAATAATTTTCTACCAATTTTTGTACTGAAATCCCTCTATACGTTAAATGACCATTTGCTCCATCAATATCACTTAATTTTGTTTCAACAGCTGTAACTCCTTTTAAACCTGGATAATACACGTAATCCTCCCCTTTCTCTTGTAATTATAAATGAACCGAATCATTATTAAAATTTTTAATTTTTTAGTATAATAATAAATAAGTTTTATCAATGAGGTGATTATAATCGACCAAAGAACCTTACAAACATTTTTAATGGCTGCAGAGGTTGAAAATTTTAGAATTGTCGCAGAAAAATTATTTATGACCCAGCCTGCAATCACGTCGAAAATGAAACTATTAGAAAAAGAACTTGGTGAGAGGCTCTTTATAAAACACGGTAGAAATGTACAGCTAACTGAGTTCGGAAGATTTTTTTATCAGGAGGCACAGGAGATCCTTTCTCAAATGGATAAAAGCTTGGAAGCTATCAATCGATATAAACAAGGATATCAACGAACGATTCGTATTGCTATTTCTCCCATGTTCACAGAGACTATTTTACCAAGTATATTACGAACATATATAGATGAAAATCCATATGTTGAAGTATCGATTCAAGTTGTTGAATCAATTGAAATTTCTTCTTTAATCGAAAATGGAGAAGTTGATATTGGCTTATCCTGTATTCCCGGGTTATCAAACGTAAAGTCAATAAAATTCCACGAAGAACCCGTAAGCCTTGTTTGTAATCATGATGGATATGATTTGGAAATTGGTCCTGTTATCGATGCGAAAGAATTATTAGAGAATCATATTTTATTTACAGATAATCATCCAAGTTATTGGAGCAATCTAAAAGAACAACTCAAGCAGCTCATCCCTGCTTTACGGATGATGAAAGTAAATCAAACACATGCTACAAAGCGTTTTGTAATGGAAGGCATTGGTATTAGCTTTTTGCCAAAATCAATAATCCAACGCGAACTGATGGAAGGAAGAATTTTAGAAGTTCCAATTGATTTTATAGACGTCCCTTCATCCAGTATGTACATCATTTGTAAGCCTGGACTTCCGATAGAAAAAGAATTTGTCCACTTTATTAAAAATTACCATTATAGTTAAATTCCAATTAAAAACATGGTCCTGTTCAATAGGACCATGTTTTTAATTTAATTTTTAATTCGTTTTAAAGGCTTTTTAGCAGGTCCGTCTAAAACCTCGCCTGTATAAGAAAATCGAGATCCGTGGCAAGGGCAATCCCATGAACGTTCACCGGAGTTCCACTCTACTTCACACCCTAAATGTGTACAAGTTGTATCCACCATATGGAGTTTACTATCTTTATCTTTATAAACACCAACTCGATTACCGTCGATCCTGGTAACTGTTGCGTCATCGGCCTTAAGGTCTTTAACCGTATCCTTTGTAAATTCTAGTTTTCCTTTTAACAAATGTTTCGCTACATCGGCATTTACCTCCATAAATTTCTTTACCGAAGGATCAGCTTGAAATCTTGATGGTTTAAATAGATCTGCATATGGATTTTCTTTACGCAAGATGGTATCTGACAGTATCTTAGCTGCAATTGTTCCATTCGTCATCCCCCATTTACGATAGCCTGTAGCAACAAGTACTGCATCCTCGTCTTTCATCGTTGGTCCGATATATGGCACTTTATCCAAGGTTGTTAAGTCTTGTGCTGACCACCTATAGTCAATTTTTTCGACTTGAAAGTGTACGTTAGCAAATTTCTGCAAGGCTTCATAATGCGCAATCGTAGAGTCGCCTTGACCTGTTTTATGATTTTCTCCACCAATGAGCACAAACTCCTTATCATCATGCAACTTTACAGATCTAATGGAGCGTGTTGGTGATTCCGCACTAATATACATTCCTCCTGGAAAATCATTTGGTGACTTTCCTGCGATAAGATATGATCTTTCAGAAAACATGCGAGTAAAATAAAAGCTTTCCCGGTCATAGAAAGGGAAATGAGAAGCTACAATTACATATCGACATGTTACTCGATGTCCATCCCTTGTTATGACACTAGGATGCTTATTATATTCAATATCTACAGCTGTTGTATTTTCATAAACAGTTACAGACTTTTGTAAGCTCTCTTCCACTAATGCTTTCAGATAGTTTAATGGATGAAATTGTGCTTGTGCCTGCATAACAAGAGCCGCTTTTATTGGAATATTAAGTGGTATGCTTTCGACTAATTTATTAGTTATTTTTAATTTGTCATATGCTTCTTTTTCCTTCTCTATTTTTTCCAAATATGTGTCATTGTTTGTGTAAAGATAAGCATCCTCTGTGGTGAGGCTGCATTCAATCCCCTTCTTACTTATTATGTCTTCAATAAACTGTTTCGCTTCTTCAGCAGCCTGATAATACAGGGATGCTTTTTCCAAACCAAAATGGTGAATTAATTCATCGTAAATCAGGCCATGCTGTGCTGTTATTTTCGCGGTAGTATGGCCTGTAGTTCCATTTAAAATGGAGCCTGCATCAAGTAATGCTACCTTAAGATTCTGTTTCGATAGTAAATACGCTGCAGTTATTCCTGTAATGCCTCCTCCAATAATGGCTACATCTGTTTTAATGGATTCATTTAAGGTCGAGAATTTCGGTAATGATAGATTTTCACGCCATATAGGTTCAGGAAATTGTGGTAATGTTGATTTAGCCAATCTGCCTCTCTCCTATCTATTTAGATAGAATCATTATTACCAATACAGGGAAATTTATGTACGACTTACAAAACGCATATAAAAATCCTACGATAAGAAACAGATTGTTAGCATAGTTAGCTTCATCAAGAAAAAAGCCGCAACCATGGTGGTATGCGGCTTACTGATTTGTTATCTGTCTTCAAAGAATGCACGGTTTAATGCAATATAAGGTGTTTCCTCTTCTGGGACCTCGTCTTCGATAAAAATTGCTTCTACCGGACAAACTGCCTCACATGCTCCGCAATCAATACAAATGTCAGGATCAATGTAAAACATATCTTTGCCTTCTTCTATACAATCAACAGGACATACTTCTACACATTCTCCTGCTTTTTCTGCTTTACAAGGTGATGTAATTACAAAAGCCAAACAAATCTCCTCCTTCGTACACAATGATGTATTATTACATGTATGTTTACCTATTATAGCGTATTATCTTAAAAAAATAAAAGATTCATCATTCTTTTCAATAAACATATGATGTAATATTCATGTTGAAAGGGAGAATGATAATGAAAATTACTGTACGTTTAGGTGATTCGCTTTGGTATTATAGCCAGTTATTTAACATCCCAGTAATCTTAATCGAAACCTCAAATCCCGGGATAAATGCATTACAAATTCAAGTTGGGCAAGAAATTAAAATACCAGGCTATTTACGAGAAAATTATACAATTGAACCGAATGATACATTTTGGACACTAGCAATCGAAAATAATATACCATTAGATTTGATAGAATTAATGAATTCGACAATTGATTCTTCACAGCTTCAGGTTGGCCAGACCATTTATCTGCCTCGGAGAGTTACTGAATTTGTAATTGATGATATAGCAAATTATACGTATGAAAGAATGGTAACAGATATAAATGAGCTGCTTTCCATTTATCCATTTATTATGAAAAGATCTATCGGTAGTTCTGTAATGGGCAAAGATATTACGGAACTGCAAATTGGTGCTGGACCAACTGAAGTTCACCTAAATGGATCATTTCATGCAAATGAATGGATTACTACTCCGATTATCATGCGATTTATTAATGAGTATGCTTTATCGCTTACAAATGGACTGCCTATCAATGACATTGCAACGTTACCAATGTACCAAGCAACGCTATTTTCAGCTGTGCCGATGGTTAATCCGGATGGAGTAAATCTCGTAATACAGGGAGCATCTGCAGCTGGTGACTATAGTAATTCTGTTTTAGCTATTAATCAGCAAAGTCAAGATTTTTCAGGTTGGAAGGCAAATATTAATGGCGTTGATTTAAATAATCAATTTCCTGCTTTATGGGAAATTGAAGCAGATAGAAAACCAACAATTCCACAACCTAGAGATTTTCCAGGAACTGCTCCATTAACAGAACCAGAAGCAATTGCAATGGCAAATTTAGCTGAAGAAAGAAACTTTAGAAGGATGAACGCTTTTCATACTCAAGGAAAAGTTATTTTTTGGGGATTTGAAGGATTAGAGCCACCTGAATCCGCAGAAATTGTAAATGAGTATGAAAGAGTCAGTGGCTATACACCTATTCAATATGTTGATAGTTATGCAGGATATAAGGATTGGTTTATTCAAGAATTTCGAAGACCTGGCTTTACAGTAGAACTTGGAGAAGGTGTCAACCCCCTGCCGATCGAGCAATTTCAGGAAATTTATGAAGACAGCTTGGGAATAATGTTAGCAAATTTATACTTATAATTCTTGTTCAAGATGAAAAGGACCTAAAGCAGGACGTGTCGGTAGCTAATCGAACGTCCTCTGTTCTCGATGTGTCATTTTTTTGAACAACCTCTTACAATTCATTTGGTCTCCAGACACATTCCAGCATACTGTCAGTATCATCAAACTGCAACAGATAGATATCTGGATTTCTTAATTCTTTCCATTGATTAAAGCCAAAGCGTTTATCAAATTGATGAAAAACATGGGATAATAAATTTCCATGACTGACTATAATAGCATGTTTAATAGAAGAGTCATTATAAAGAGGATTTAAAACCCCATTACATCGATGCAATAGATCTCGTGCAGACTCTCCACCTGGCAACGAAAAATGTTCATCCAAAAAGGATTGTTCCAGTCCATCCATCCAGTCTTCAACCGGCTCTTCACTAAGAATACGCTCTTTTAAACGTTCGTCAATTTGAATCGTTGAATCTGTTAATTCTGCATATGGCTTAATACTTTCAATCGCTCTTAAGTAAGGACTTGAAAGAATTAGATCAAACGTTATCGGCAGCTCATTAAAATATTCGGCTAGCTCTCTTGCTTGTTTAATTCCGTCTTTTGTTAACGGAGAATCCCTGTGTTGACCGTGAGCGGAACAATGTCTGACAAAATAAATTTTTTTCATGTTCGATCATCCCTCCAGTTTGGATGGTTCTCTACTAAGTCTACAGTTGGATAAGTTGTAAATGAGTAGATAAATTATAGCATCAAATGTTGGAATAGAAAACAATATATTCTAAAATTTAATGAAAATATAATGAACAAAAGCAAAAGCACCTGCATAGCGAGGTGTGACTGGTCGTGGTCGCTCCGAGATGAAGTTATCCACTGCATACAAACTATATAGTTTCCTGGCAGGAATAAAAAATAACAGGATTGCTCCTGTTATTTTTTAATTCTTCACTTCTTTAAAATAATCTTTCCTAAATCCTGCCATCCGGTTACTATTATCAATGATAAAGTAAAATTCATCCGATTCATTTTTTACATCATAGATTTTTCCTGGTGTAAGCTTATGATGAACAATAAATTTCTTAGCATCTGCATGAACACATTCAATTTTTTTTAGTGTTTCTCTATTTCCCCAATTTAAGTGAATCATTTTTTATACCTTCTTTCTGGTTTACATAATAATATTACCGTTAATTAAATAAATGTAGGTATTCCCCGTACCCTTCATCAGCCATTTTTTCTTTCGGGATAAAGCGCATTGCAGCAGAATTCATACAATAACGTAACCCACCAGCCTCCACTGGTCCATCTTCAAATACATGTCCTAAATGAGAGTTTGAACTATTACTTTTAACTTCTGTTCGTATCATCCCATGAGTAGTATCCATGTTTTCTTTTAGTTGATATGCGTCAATCGGCTTCGTAAAGCTTGGCCAACCACAGCCAGCATCATATTGATCTTGTGAGGAAAAAAGGGCTTTTCCAGACACAACATCAACATAAATGCCTTCCTTGTTATTATCCCAATACTCATTCTGAAAAGGACGCTCAGTCCCATTCTCTTGTGTTACATGATACTGGATTGGTGTTAACTTTTTCTTTAACGCTGCTTTATCATACTTCTCTTGCCAATTATCCTTAATAAAATCTTCCCTACCCGATCCTTTTTTATATAGCCGGTAATGGAACGATTGCTTTTTATAATAATCCTGGTGACTGTCTTCCGCACGGTAGAAGGGTTTAGCAGGAAGAATTTGTGTAGCAATCGGTTTAGAGAATTTCCCACTTGCTTCCAATTTTTGCTTTGATTTCTCGGCAATCTGCTTTTGTGATTCATCATGATAGAAGATTGCTGTTTGATAGGACTCTCCCCTATCATTAAATTGTCCCCCTGCATCTGTTGGATCGATTTGCTGCCAGAAAGTGTTTACTAGTTCCTCATAAGACATATAATTTGGATTAAATGTTATTTGCACTGCTTCCACATGTCCTGTGGTATTTGTGCAAACCTGTTCATATGTTGGATTTTCAACATGCCCTCCAGTATAACCAGAAACGATGCTTTCAATTCCAGGACGTTGATCAAAGGGTTCGACCATGCACCAGAAACACCCACCTGCAAATGTTGCTAACTTTAAATTTGTAGACATGTAAATACCTCCAGTATAAATTGAATTGCTCTTATCAAACTATATATACTCATATGAAAATTATCATCTTTATCAGATTAACTTAAAGTAATCCAATGGCTTATCTTTATTTTTCCCTTTTTATAGAGAAAAATCAAGTGGGGCGACTTAAAATGTTATATATACAATCTGGGTTTTGGAACATTGATTGTAGATGACCGTTTTGTTCTTGATGCAGCCGCACTTTCTTGTGATTCAGATGGTTTACTTTCATGCGTCTCAGTGACTTCTTCTTTATCATCACTTTTTTCTATTTCTTTAAAAACCTTTATCATTCGATACATTGCAGGTAGATTTTTTATCATTGGTCCGTATTCTTTCACAATCGGAGCTCCTGTTTGAACCATGTTTAGTACCTGCTGCACCCCGTCGAGTGTCTTTGAAAGACCGCTCATAACTCCTTTTCCTCCTACTTTAGTTGTCTTCAATTGGCTAGGTTGTATGCTACGCTGCATTGATCTGTTCATTGTGGAAGGATAGAACTGTCGTTGTCTTTGTTGCCTGGATGGAAGTAACATAGGATATCCCCTTTCAACATAAAATCCTCTATGATTAGTTTACGTTTATTTGCATTAATATGTGTAGGCAAATAAATAGGTGAGGAAATATTTCCTGGGAAACCGCAGGAATCAACAAATACTACACGATCTCTCATTCTAAATCAAAAAATAAGTCGTAATTTGTAATATTAATGCCACACTTAACATACATGGGATTTCTGATAATTGATCAAACGTTTGTTTAATTTTAGAATTTAACTAACCCCCTAGATACATTTCTAGGGGGTTGGTTAAGCGAGAAGTTTGGTCTTTTTTAATCGGATTGATAGATCTCCCACAATTCATCAAAAACATTTACTGCATTT
Organism: Oceanobacillus sp. FSL K6-0127; assembly: GCF_037983385.1. Classification (NCBI taxonomy): domain Bacteria; kingdom Bacillati; phylum Bacillota; class Bacilli; order Caryophanales; family Bacillaceae; genus Oceanobacillus; species Oceanobacillus sp. FSL K6-0127. The sequence goes on from NZ_CP150287.1 coordinate 2,806,286, forward strand.
GGAAAGGGGCTGTTCCATTCTAAATAATCACTTACATCATTATAATCCGTTGCTTGTTTAGGGAAATTATGATCTTTAAATGCCCAGTCTGCAAGTCTTGATTTTTCATCAGGTCTTGTTTTACCACGATAAGTCAATAAGAAATGATAAAAAGAACGCATCTAATCCCCCATTACGAAATGTTGTTTTCTTGCATAAAGGCTTCATTTTTCCGCAGCTTCTTTCGGTAAACGATTCGAGACATATAGATACTGATTTCATATAGAATTATTAACGGAATAGCCACTACAAGTTGTAAAACAAAATCTGGTGGTGTAATTAATACACCAATTACAATTAAAATAAAATAGGCATATTTTCTGTTTTTAGATAGGAAATCAGGAGTAATTACTCCTAAAGTCGTTAAGAACATTGTTATGAGTGGTAATTCAAATAGCAACGCAAACGGCAATGTTACCCGTAATAAGAATTTGAAATAGCGATCCACTGTAAACATGACATTAAACATACCATCGTTTAATGAAAGTAAAAATGGCATAATCAATTTAACAAATACGATATAGCCGAATACTAATCCACCAATAAATAGTAAAAATAGAGCTGGAATATAGGATAAAGATGCTTTTCGCTCATACGGCGTCAATCCAGGTTTAATAAATGCCCAAATTTCATAGGATAGAACTGGAATCGTACCAATGATTGCTACTAATCCTGCCATCGAAAAATAAATCCAAATAATTTCAGTTGGACTTATTACGGTTAATTCTAAGTCTATATCTTTACGAAAAAAAGAATAAATATCTTCTACAAATATAAACCCAACAATAAAAAAAACAATAAAGAAAACTGCTGTTATAATGAGTCTGTTTCTTAATTCGGATAAGTGGCCAACTAAATTCATATCCTTATCATTATTTACTTGTTGCTGGTCTTCTGTCATTCTAATCACTCCCTACCATCTATAGAACAAAAGCGCAAACGCCCGGTTAGCGACGTACGGACTGCGTCCCGAACTTTGGCGTGGTTCGATGGATCGAACATTCCTATGCAGGAGATTCACTCCAAAGTATAAGATGATCTATGACTTTCGCCTCTACGGGCGAGAGTCAAGTTCATCTAAAAAGACCCCTTTAGGGTATGCCCATGTTAGGCGTAGCCTGGTTTTAATCGCCCATCCTTTTACTAAAGTCAGGTGCCAGCTTTCACCGCAAGGGTATACGTGCGACTAGGCCTCGTGTATTAGCCAGTCGGCAAGTCTTCTTTATCCTGTCATGAGGTGAGGGAAGTATCGCTAACGCTTAAGCGCTGCAGCTGGACGTAGCTGTTTAGGTAACAATGTTATCCACAGCATTCAAATTTTATTGCTTCCTAAGTTAGCACAAAAGAAGATGTAAGGAATAGTCCCTACACCTCCATCACCGATCTATTAACTGTTTTTATCTTCGCTTTTATTTTCTTTATCGTTTACGATGCCCTGTGTAGCATTCTTAAATTCCCGTAGAGAGTTTCCAAAAGCCTTGCCGATTTCAGGTAATTTAGACGGGCCAAAAACGATTAATGCAACAATAAGTATTAGAATTAAACCAGGAATCCCAATGTTACCTAACATTTTGTATCACTCCGAAATTTATTTAGTTTCTTTGCTGTCACCATGAACAATTGCCTTTACTTCGTTTATTTCCCCTTTCGCATCTTCTGTTAGATTGCGAGTAGAGTTTTTGAATTCACGCAGCGTCTGTCCAGCAGCTTTACCAATTTCCGGGAGTTTCTTTGGACCAAATACAATCAATGCAAGTAAAACAATCAATATTAACCCAGGCACCCCGATATTTGCTAACATGTGTACACCTTCTCTATGCTAAAATTTAACTCATAAAATCAGCTGATTTTAGAATACAGCAAATTCTATCTATATTTTACCTCTTTATTCCCTATTAAACAAGCGCTGCTATTTTCTATCATATTGTAAAAAATAATAGTCATAAGGATTCGTTTCGTTTCTCTCACCTTTAACTTTAGCTGTTAATTCCCATTCACCTTCTGAAAAGCTCGGGAAAAAGGTATCCCCATCAAATTCTTCATCAATCCAAGTAATATACATTCGATCCGCTATATCAATTACTTGATTAAAAATATTTCCGCCGCCAATAATGAAATACTCTCTATCCGGATTGTCCGTATTCCATTCAACTACTGTTTGTAACTGGTCAATTACCTTCACATGTTCCGGAAAATCAGTTTTTGACTTCGTTAATACGACATTTTCACGATTCGGTAACGCGCCTCCCATGGAATCGTATGTTTTTCTCCCCATAATAATCGTATTACCAGTTGTTTTTTCTTTAAAAAAACGTAAATCTTTTGGAAGATGCCATGGCATTTCATTGTTTAGACCAATAACGTGATTGCGATCCATTGCGAGTAATAATGATATCATTTCTGTCCCTCCACTGCTTAAACTGCGATTGGTGCTTTAATACTTGGATGTGGATTGTAATCTACAATTTCAAAATCTGTAAGTTCAAAATCAAAAATAGATGATTTTTCCTGATTTATCTTTAAGCTAGGAAAGGCACGTACCTCACGCTTAAGCTGTGTTTGAACTTGTTCAACATGGTTTGAATAGATATGTGCGTCTCCAAGTGTGTGTACAAACTCCCCAACTTCTAAGTTACATTCATGTGCAATTAAATGTGTCAATAAAGCATAGCTTGCAATGTTGAATGGCACCCCAAGGAAAACATCTGCACTTCGCTGATACAACTGACAAGAAAGCTTGCCATCTGCAACATAAAATTGGAATAAGGTGTGGCAAGGTGGCAATGCCATTTCCGGAAGATCCTCTGGATTCCATGCCGACACAATATGCCTTCTGGAGTTAGGGTTATGACGAATGGATTCAATCACTTCCTGTACTTGATCGATTGTTTCATTGCGTGACGTTTTCCATTTACGCCACTGTTTTCCATAAACAGACCCAAGATCACCGAACGTCTTTGCAAATTCCTCATCTTTGCAGATTCTTTCCTTAAATAAGTTCATTTGCTCCTGATACAACAGATTAAATTCTTCATCCTCTTGGCTGCGGATTCCGAAATTTGTCATATCTGGACCGGTGTATTTTTCACTATGAATCCATTTTTCAAACGCCCATTCATTCCAAATATTATTATTGTTTTCCAATAGATAGCGTATATTCGTATCTCCCTTTAGAAACCAGAGAAGTTCACTTGCAACAAGTCGAAATGGTACTCTTTTTGTTGTTAATAATGGAAACCCTTCACTTAAGTCAAAGCGCATTTGATGTCCAAAAACAGAGTATGTTCCTGTATTTGTTCGATCTCCTTTTTTAAAGCCGTTATCAAGGATATGCTGACATAGATCCAAGTAGGCTTGTTCACCTTTTATCATGCTATCACTCCTAACCCCTATGCCTTGCATAAGAAACAGTATTTAAACATTAATTGTTATTATAACAGATTTTATTGAGGCTGAGCCAAAAGTATTTTTATGAAATAAAAACCGAACATGATTGGTGCAAATAACTCGCTCCGGATATATACTTCGCTAAGTTTATGCAACGTTCGTCTTTAACATTAAACACTTTTGTTATGTCCCAGCTTCCTCCTTTCTAGACATATTTCTAGAAATATACGTGACAGTTATTTATTGAATAAAAATAGAATGATCAAATTTCTTAAACTGCACGTTTACCATTCTTGAAAAAATTGTTTAAGAAACGATTCCATATATTGATGGCGTTCTTTCGCCATTTCTCTGGCTGATTCTGTATGCATTAAATCTTTTAACGTCAAAAGCTTATCATAGAAATGCTGAATGGATGTTGATTTACTGTTTGGGTGATACATTAGTTGCTGATTAGCACCCCCAAACGCAAACGTTCTCGCAATGCCAATTGCCCCAATCGCATCCAGTCGGTCCGCATCTTGAACAATTCTTCCTTCTAAAGTGTCTGGAACAGCAATTCCCTTACTAAAAGAAATTCCAGAAATAATATGATTAATTTCATTAATTTGGATTTTATTTAAAGAAATATCACATAAAAAAGTGTTCATTTCCTCTATAGCTTCATTTGGATTATGGAAGAGCTTCCTATCGCCAACATCATGCAACCAAGCAGCCGCTTCACAAAGAAAAACATTAGCCTGCTCCACTTCAGCAATCTTTCTAGAGATACGTGCAACACGTTCCATATGGAAATAATCATGACCTGATTCGTCAGCTTGAAACAATGTGAATACATAATCTCGAATGTGCTTAATTTGTACTTCTTTTTCCATTATGATAATCCCATAATTTTCCCGTTTGCATCTATATCCATGTGTAAGGCGGCAGGTGTCTTAGGTAATCCTGGCATTGTCATGAGATCACCTGTTAGAACAACTATAAATCCAGCTCCAATAGAAGCTTTTAACTCGCGAATAGAAATTGTAAAACCGCTCGGTCGGCCTAATAATGTTGGGTCATCTGATAAAGAATATTGTGTTTTGGCCATACAGACTGGCAGATTGCCCCATCCTTGTTTTTCAAAGAAAACAATTTGTTTCTTTGCCTTTAGTGATAATTCAATATCATCAGCACCATATACCGTCTGTGCTATTTTTCTTATCTTCGTTTCTAACGTATCATTAGCATTGTAAGTTCGAGTAAACTTGGTTTCAGACGTCATTGTTTTCGTCATAACTTTCCTAGCTAGCTCAATACCGCCAGCTCCGCCTTTAGCCCATACATCTGCTAATGCTACATCGATTCCTCTGGATTGGCACCAAGATTCGATAAAATCTGTTTCAGCACTTGTATCAGTTGGGAATTTATTAATGGCAATTACATATGGGAGCCCAAATCGTTCAATGGTATCAATATGTTTATTTAAGTTTTCCATACCCGCTTTCAACGCCTCGATGTTTTCTGTATTCAAATTCTCCTTTGTTACGCCGCCGTGCATTTTTAATGCTCTGACAGTAGCTACAATAACAATTGCATCAGGATGAAAATTACCTGCTTGCGTTTTTATATTCAGGAATTTTTCAGCACCTAAATCCGCTCCAAAGCCAGCTTCAGTTATAACATAATCACCTAATTTTGCAGCGGTTTTTGTAGCGATTATACTATTACAACCATGTGCAATATTGGCAAAAGGACCACCGTGGATGACAGCTGCCGTATTTTCGATTGTTTGTACGAGATTTGGCTTGAATGCATCCTTTAAAAGTAATGTTAAAGCTCCTTCTACTTCAAGATCTTTCACTGTAACTGGATGATCATCATATGTATAGCCAATAACAATTTTTGAAAGTCTTGTTTTCAAATCTTCCATGTTATCTGCTAGACATAAAATGGCCATTATTTCTGAGGCGGCTGTTATTGTATAGCCATCCTCTCTCGGTACACCTTGGGAAGAACCTCCTAGACCAACAACTACCTGTCTCAGCGCTCGATCATTCATATCAACAACCCGTTTCCACTCCACTTTTCTCGGATCAATATGTAACTTATTATCGCGGTGAATATGATTGTCGATTACGGCAGATAACAAGTTATTTGCACTCGTGATTGCATGGATATCCCCGGTAAAATGAAGATTAATTTCTTCCATCGGTAATACTTGGGAATAACCTCCTCCAGCGGCTCCTCCCTTCAATCCCATCACAGGACCAAGCGATGGTTCACGCAAGGCGATAACAGCCTTTTCTCCTAACTGATTTAACGCTTGCCCTAAGCCAACTGTTACGGTTGACTTTCCTTCTCCTGCAGGTGTGGGATTAATGGAGGTTACGAGAATTATTTTTCCGTTTGGCTTGTCTTTCCATTTTTCTAATAATTTATCGGAAAGCTTTGCTTTTGTATAACCATAAGGTTCGTAGTGATCCGTGGTTAAATCGAGCATTTTCGCAATTTCGGTTATGGGTTTTAATTTTGCCTGTTGGGCGATTTCTATATCTGTTTTCATATCGATGCTCCTTTTCATAGTTCTATAATATAGTTTAACCCTTTCCATTGCTTTTTTCATTAACAAATGGATAAATGTAAAGATTTGATAAATGCAGAATTTAAGTGTTAATTTCTTGACGAGTTGTTCCAAATAAGCTATATTAGGGGCAAGCAAAGAAGATGTACGGAATCATTGACGAAAAGGCAGCTTCTATAGAAGTGGATGCAATATGATCCTACACTTCTATAGAACCTGCCTTTTTTAATATATTCTGAGTCTATACTTTGTATTAACACGCATTTCACGTGGGAATTTGGGAGGAATAAGACATGGAAAACGGAGTAGTAAAATGGTTCAATGCTGAAAAAGGCTATGGATTTATCCAATTGGAAGAAGGTAATGATGTATTCGTCCATTACTCAGCAATCCAAGAGGAAGGCTTCAAGTCTTTAGAAGAAGGGCAAGAAGTTACTTTTGAAATTGTTGAAGGCGAACGCGGTCCACAAGCCGCAAATGTTGTAAAAAAATAAGCAAAACACATAGAAGTGAAAGCAGTGATTATTCACTGCTTTTTTATTGCCAGAAAATACGGATTAATAACGTTAACGAAATTACAAAAAGCCTAATTTTTCTTTATTAAAAATGAGAAATTGGGCTTTTAGTTACTCCTTTTTGGGAAACTTTAAACAAGCAAACACTGTCTGACACAATCGATCAGGTGAAAAATTACATTATTCGTCACCCTTAATACTCTCAATAATTCTGGCAACCTTAAATTCGAATATCTATTATCGGAACGAGGTCAAGTATATCTGAAGCATCAGAACCAATTAGAAAAACGCTATTCTTTCTTGCATATACAATAGTAAATCAAGTTCATAGGTTAGATTACAAACTATCTCTTACTATTAAATGTGATCATCAGGAGCTTTGTCTGCTACAACATTTAGAATGATGTTATGCTCAAGAAGTGCCTTTAGTGCACAAAGGACCATCGTGTATCCTCCCATTGATCCAATAGCATAGTTTACCATATCATCTCCATTGCCTGTAAACCCTGAGTTTGTAATTGAGACAAATGTTTCGTTTTCTGTTCGGGGAGTAAATATCCACTCAGTTTTAGTGCTGTCTGAGGATTCAATCCGAATTATTTTGTTTTGCTCGATTTCTTTTACAAAAAGGTCATCAGAAACGCCGTACATCTCCCATTCCCACTTTATATGCTTCCCCTCTTCTAATCTCCCACTGCTTTTGGTAAACCAAAATTTTGTAGTTATTTCCGGATTGATAAAAGCTTCAAATACTTCTTCAACCGGTCTGCGAATAAGCATTTCTGATTTTATAACCGGTATATGATTCAGTGTTATCATTTTAATTTCTCCTTTCATCATTTAAAATCAATTCCTCATAAGTCTCTTTAACTAACACTTCTACATCTTTCATTGCTTCAAACATTTCGATCCAAGCTTTTTTTGAGGTATATACCTCTTTCCTCTTAGAATGTACTTTATGTTTTATAGTTACATCTGAACTATTTTTGAGGGGGTAATCACAAGAGTTACATAATCTTGCATCAGGTAGGTCGTCCACTGCTGTATTTTTCAGGTTTATCCATTGTTGTATCGAAGATTATATGGGGTATGTCAGGTCGGAATTATTGTTTGTTTCTGCTACACGTTTAATCCATTCTAATTTTCTATCTCAATCCGCTGCTATATTTCCCATCCGCTTCGCTGCACTCGATAGTTGTTCCGGACACACTTTGTATCGAACTTCCCGCCCAACACGTTTGGAGGTAACTAATCCAGCATTATCCATAACTGCAAGGTGTTTAACAACTGCTTGACGAGATACAGTTACCTTAGTCGCAAATGTTGTTGCTGTTACTTGTCCTATAATTGCAATGTGGTCAAGCAGCTCACGGCGAGTTGGGTCTGCTAACGCAATTAGAACCTTTTCAAAATTTTTATTGTCTGCAGACGGCATATTACTGATCAGCAAGTTTTCGCACCGTTTCCAATTGATAAATCCATCCCTTGACATTTTCTTTAAAAAATTTATGTTTTTCTTCCTCAGAAACGGCAAGGCTGGAAAATCCACTTTCTACTACACTAAGCCAAGTACCCCCATCCTTTTCTTTCAGCATAAACTCAACGAGTGTAGAGTTATCTTCTCCTGGCTCTTCACCGGGAAATGAACTTGCCCACCGACATGAAAGGTAGTTAGGTGAATCTTCTTGTTCAATTAATACCGTGAATTTACCATACTTCGTATCCGCTACAATACGTGACCCGTTTACTTGTACCCTGTCTGGTCCTGGTGCATCACCCACCCACCATGCTGGTTGGCTTATCAACTCCCATACCGTTTGAACAGATGCATTAATAAAGATCTCTCGTTCAATACGATCATTATTCATTACCACTCCTCCTAACTTTAGGACGTGCAACCATAGGTTAGCACATATTTCTACTATGTCCAACTTTATAATTGCACTTAAATTTAGCGGTTGGCGATCACTTGGAGTGGTCGCTTTAGTCTTTATTATTAAATTGCCCTTATAGAGCGAACGGGCGGATAGTTTACTTCTTCGCATTTCTTCTAATCTAAAAAACCATACAGTAGTCCCGTTTATTGTCAAGATAAATAGGTATTTATTCATACTTATTTCACATACTTTTTATACTTAAAAGTTAGTAAAGTCCTAAGATATATAGTTACTAGCGTAATTGAACAAATTGTGAAACGTTAATTATTTCACTAATTTATGTTTCCACTTTGTGTATGATGAAAATATAAGTAACCGATAACATGATGGGAGGATGATATGCAGTGAAACAGAATGGGAAAACTTACACGAATCATGAGAAAGAGCCAAATTTAAAAGGTACATTATTATCGGTGGGAGCCTTAGGTTTATTTATTGTCATTAGTTGGACTGTTGTTTTTGCAATTTTCCTTTCAAGATAAGAAAGGAGATTAAAAAGGAGTGAGAAAAGATGCATTTCCATAAGTTTGAAAAAATATGGCTTACATTTGGTATCGGAGCATTAGTACTATTTTTGGTTATTCTTGGTTACGGAGCTTTTTATCTTGGTACTCACCCTCAAAGCCATGGTGTGACAATTGACCCTCAAAATGTAGAGGCCCATGAGGCTTTTAAGCCTGAAAATTTAGGGCTGACAAAAGTGGATGAAGACCGTTATATTGTCAATGTCGTTGCAAGTGCATTCCATTATGACTTTGGTGTTGATGCAGATGGCAATGCAATAAATCATATTGAAATCCCTAAAGGTGCAACTGTACTATTTCAAGTTGTAACAAAGGATGTAATTCATGGTTTTAATATTGCTGGGACAAATGTAAATATGATGGTTGAACCTGGTTATATCAGTAGTATGGAGGTTGAAATGAATCAAGCAGGTGAATTTACCTTACTCTGTAATGAGTACTGTGGTATTGGTCACCATATGATGTATACAACCGTGGAGGTGTATCAATAATGGCGCTTCGAAATGTCGTATTACCTAATGAAGATCCTAGACAATTGCTTGCAATTCCAAAACAAGAAGCAAAACTTTATATGTCTTTTATGTATGTAGCTTTTATATCTTTATTTATTGGTGGTTTAATGGGTTTGTTGCAAGTACTAGTTCGGTCGGGAAGTTTCACACTTCCATTTGGTATTGGTTACTATCAAATTTTAACAGTACATGGCGTTATCCTAGCACTTGTACTAACAACATTTTTTATTATCGGCTTTCAGTTTACGTTAATGAGTAAAACGGTTGGAATGTCAGTTAAACAACGTAAGGTATCATGGCTTGCCTTTTGGATTATGACGATTGGAACACTGGTTACAGCCGTAACTATTTTATTAGGCAAAGCGAGTGTACTCTATACGTTTTATGCACCATTAAAAGCCCATCCAGCCTTTTATATCGGTTTAGCTTTAGTCATCGTTGGTACTTGGGTTGCTGCCTTTGTAAATTGGCGCCAGCTCTACTTATGGAAGAAAGGTCATCCTGGAGAAAAATCTCCCTTACTAGCATTTATGGTAACGATTAATATGATTATGTGGTTTATTGCTTCATTGGGTGTTGCTGCAGCGGTACTAGTACAATTTATTCCATGGTCTCTTGGTTATGCGGAAACAATTAATGTTCTCGTTAGTCGAACATTATTCTGGTATTTCGGTCATCCATTAGTATATTTTTGGCTATTGCCTGCTTACATGGCGTGGTATGCGATTATCCCCAAGATTATTGGCGGAAAACTGTTTAGTGATTCTTTAGCCAGATTATCATTTGTGCTATTTCTGTTTTTTTCCATACCTGTTGGATTTCACCATCAGCTAACAGAACCAGGGATTGACCCTACATGGAAATTTATCCAGGTAGTTTTAACATTTATGGTTATCATTCCTAGTTTAATGACAGCATTTTCTTTATTTGCTACTTTTGAAATTACAGGCCGACGCAAAGGATATGGAGGTTTGTTTGGTTGGTTTAAGCATCTACCGTGGAAAGATGTTCGCTTCTTTGCTCCATTTGTTGGTATGCTAGCTTTTATTCCTGGGGGCGCAGGTGGAATAATAAATGCTTCTCATCAAGTGAACACGCTTGTCCATAATACGATTTGGGTTACGGGGCACTTTCATCTTACTGTTGCCACCACAGTTATTTTAACGTTTTTCGGCATTACGTATTGGCTTATCCCGCATTTAACAGGTAGGAAGCTTACAAAATCCGTTAATCGTTTAGGTATTTTTCAAACGATTGTCTGGGGAGTCGGTATGCTAATCATGTCCGGAGCCATGCATATCCAAGGTCTGCTAGGTGGACCGAGACGTTCTGCATATTCGGATTATGGCGGAACTGAACAAGCTGTCTCGTGGGGTGCTTATCAAATGGCACAAGCGATTGGAGGCACCATTCTTTTTGTCGGGATTATTCTCATGGTATATATTTTCATCAAGCTGACCTTTTTCTCACCAAAAGGAGTGGAAGAATTCCCAGTTGCAGAGGAAGAAGAAAATGCTGAGCCGACACCAAAGTGGATGGAAAACTGGAAGCTATGGATTGCCATCACGATAGCTTTAATACTTTTTGCATACACCATTCCGTTTGTAGATATTATACAGAATTCACCACCCGGATCAGTACCGTTCGACTGGCCAATTGGTAATTCCTAAAATAAAATGGAAGAAACAGCGATAACAGCTGCTTCTTCCATTTTATTTACTCATAATTTTCCACCAAAATATTGATAATAATTCGTTTGGATAAATCCGTTGAATAGTTTTCTTTTCTTTGTTGCCTGTGCACCATAATGTTTTTCAAATGCTTCAAAGGCAGTAATGATATAAACGCTCCAGGACGGATGGTTTTTCATTATATTTCCTAAATCTCGATACATCTCTGCAACAATGTCCTGGTCCCCAATACGCTGACCATATGGTGGGTTGCTAATAATATATCCATTCTCCTGGCGTAAAGTTAAATCACTTACTTGCATCTGCTTCCAGGTTATCAGATCTCCTAGCCCTGCTTCGATTGCATTGTCATTAGCAATTTGGATCATTTTATGGTCTATGTCTGAGCCTGTAATCATTAGCTTTTGGTCATAGTTTGCCTTGTCTTCTGCTTCTTCAAAAGCATCATCCCACAGCTTTCTTCTTACAAGCGTCCAATCCTCTGAAGCAAACTCCCGATTGAAGCCAGGTGCAATATTTTGTCCAATTAGGGCCGCCTCAATTGCAATTGTTCCGGAACCGCAGAATGGATCAATCAACGGATATTCGGGTTTCCAGTTCGTTAGCATAATCAGTGCAGCTGCTAATGTTTCTTTTAGCGGCGCTTCACCTTGTCCAACGCGGTATCCTCGTTTATGAAGGCCTGTACCTGATGTATCGATTGTTAATGTTACAGTATCCTTTAATATCGCAACTTCTGTTTTATAGAAAGCTCCTGTTTCTGGCATTTTGGTAGCCAGGCCATATTTTAGTTTTAATCTTTCTGCAATGGCCTTTTTTACAATAGCTTGACAGTCAGACACACTAAATAGCGTTGATTTCACAGATTTACCTGAGACCGGGAATTGGCCATCCTCTGCGATATAATATTCCCACGGTAATGCTTTCGTTGCTTCAAAGAGCTCATCAAATGTTGTAGCCTTAAATTGACCAACAATTAATTTAATTCGGTCAGCACTGCGCAACCATAAATTACAGCGCGGTATAGCTGAAAGTGGTGCTTCAAATATAACTTTGCCGTTGTCTACAGTTACTTCGTATCCTAATTGTTTTACTTCATGTGCAACTATTGATTCTAAACCCATTGCTGCAGTTGCGATTAATGTTACTTTTTGCATCCAACTATTCCCTTCAATTTAAGTTAGTCCTAGTTTACCATATTAGTGTGCATTCAAAAAGGAGGATAAAAAGGTCCAAGGTGGCTAAGAACACAACGTTCTGGGACTGCGATTACTCGCCCTATCGAAAAGCTTTGTTGCAACGCCGACACTAGCACGTGTCGGTACTTAGTCGAAGGTCCTCTGTTCTCGATGTGTCATTTTTTCCAGGCTTTTTCAAACAACTTCTAGAACTTAAAAATAAAAAAACCTTTCCTATACCGATACCGGCAAAGAAAGGTTTCTATTCGTAATCAGACCATTAAATGCTCGATAAGCCATGTTCTGTACCATAGTACTGCAAACGGTGGTCAACCTTGTACTCCGGTTGTAATCATCTATCTACAAGTTAAAACTTGTCCCTGTTTCGGTTGAATTCCCTACTAAAGGATGCCCCTACCATTATTTGGGTTGCTCACTCGTGGGGTTTACCTCGTTCCACCCAGAGTGTTTCCACTCCAGCTACGTCACTGTGGCACTTTAAAGAATAATTCCATATCATTTTTGACTTAGGAATGTTTTCTGCCGTTAGCATAAAAGCTACCTTGACTTATGAATTCATCAAGCACGAACACTACTGACATCTCAGTCTGTGTGAGCATGGACTTTCCTCTGCATTTACATGCAGCGATTACATGAGCATTTAATTACCGTACGTATAAGCATATCATACCTGTGAACATTTTTCAACAACTGCATAAAACTGCTTTAAACCTCGAGAAAAACTATTCACCTGATTCAACGAATTTTTTACCAAAAACTGCTTTTTCCAAATTAGATAGACGTTTCAATACGTCATAATTAACTTGACTAGTAGCTTGTGGTGCTCTTGATCTTGTTTGGTCAGTAGAATTTTTTCTGAGTTTTTCATTTTCGGCTTGTAATCGGTCGACTTCTTGCTTAAACAAATCATAATCTTGTATGATAATATCTAAAAACTCATCAACTTCTTCTTGATTATATCCACGCATTGCTGTTTTAAAATCCTTTTCCAAAATATCTTTTCCACTAAGTTGAACTCGATTTATACTCATCTCATCACCTCATGATCTTCATCTATACTATTTTTAATAGAATTAATTAGGTTCAATTATAAATGTATGAATCAAAAGAAGCTTTATTACCGAAATTATATTTTTATTATACCATAAAAAAGGAAACTGAATATCAGTCTCCTTTATTTTTCGTAAATAAGGAAAAATGACTACCTTTAGTAGGTATAATATTCTTTAATTTTTAAGTAAATCGTTCGTTTCAAACGAAAATGGCAGTAATTCTTCCATGGTAAACGATTTTATTTCTTTTTTTAGATTTGTTAAATGAATTGGCATCGACTTGTCAAAGAACTCACTCATTACTTGACGACAAGACCCGCATGGTGGAACAGGTCTTGCAGTATCCGCTGCAACAGCTAGCTCTTGAAACTTTGTCTCTCCTTCTGATATAGCTTTAAAGATTGCTACACGCTCAGCACAACACGCAACAGGATATGCTGCGTTTTCAATATTACATCCAGTATAAATTTTCCCTGATTCAGTAAGCAACGCTGCACCTACTTGAAATTTTGAATACGGGACATAAGCGCGTTCTCTTATTTTAATTGCTTCTTCAATTAGTTTATTCGTTGACATTCCACTCATCCTTTAGCTTTATTACAAGTTATTAAAGTTACTTCCAGGAAATATATATTACGGTATATCATCTAACAGTAAATCAAACACATACAAAATGGAAGTATATAGTTCCATATATCGTTTTCTACGTGCATCAATATAATAACTGTGCATTAAGAGAAGTTCCATATTTTCTTTTGTTGACGTTATTTGGTGGGGATGCACTTTTGCTTCTCTATTTTTAACAACTTTTAATGCAGATGCTTCCCATTCTTCCAACAATGTATACACTGGCAAGGTTTCTTCTTTTACTTTCAAAAAAAATGCCTTATCGCGACTGTCTGCAGGTGCCTCATTATGCTCAAATCTTTCCTTTAACTGGTTGAGATGATTTTTCAGACTTTCTGTTTGTTTTTTTAATTCCATGCTGTATTTCCGCCTTTAATTTGTTTATAACTGTTTATACCCTACTTTACCATTTTTATGTCAAGAAGGCATCTATTTCTTTCAGACCCTCATTTTCTCAATTGACGATTTGGTAAAGTCAATTTGATGAATCTCATTTTGAAAGTGCATCCACACTTCGCGGTCCACATGCACTTTTAGTTTTTGATCAATAAGTCTTAACTGATTCTCCATTTGTTGTAGTGTATGATGTGCCTTACTTTTGCTAATACCAGTTTGTTCTTTTAAAGGATAGGACATAATATCACCCTTAATTTTTTATTTGATAATGCTACAATTCTCCAACGAGAGGTTACTCCCCTTCTCCTTCGACAAAACTAGAAGCAATATTACAAAACTAGTGTAAAGGGTTATTTTTTCACTAAAATGAGACAGACTAGAACCAAAGGAGGTGTTATGGTTGAAACAATCGAAGAACGCACGCAAAAATGCAGCTGGTCGTGAAGAAAAATCATTAAAAACTGGTGATAAGAAACTGAATGGACCAAACCGCCCATCTACTTAAATAAAATAATTATTGTATGTAAAAGGATTTGTGTGGTTTATCAACACAAATCCTTTTACATACTTACATTACTATTGGAGAAATTAAATTGTTATTCTACCCATACAAAAATCCCTATCGTTACATTAATATTTCTTCTTATCACTGTTATAAACTTGAATCAATTGTGAAATTATGTACAATAAAGAATGGAAGGTGTCTGACGAAACAATCGTTAAATTGTCAATAATGTGGTCGGTTTTAAATTGTTATATCATGATATAATAAAGTACTAGCTACATATTTTATTTGCATGCGATACAAATAAAATAAGCTATTCTTTGTGGTTTAAAGTTATCATTTACCTCTTTTTCTGATATTATACTTTCATATGTTGGGAGGGAATATCTTTTGAACTATCCAAATGGGCAAAAAAAACTGATGCCAGTTAGGATAAAGCAAGATAAAAATACATTTAGCAACCGAGGGATGTCCTTAGAAGAGGATATTAATATTACGAATCAATTTTATCTTGATACAGGTAAAGCAGTCATTCACAAAAAACCGACACCTGTCCAAATTGTAAATGTCAATTATCCAAAACGAAGTGCAGCTGTTATTACAGAAGCATATTTTAAGCAAGCTTCTACTACAGATTATAATGGTATTTATCAAGGTAAATATATTGACTTTGAAGCAAAGGAAACAAAAAACAAAACGCTTTTTCCGTTAGCGAACATACATGATCACCAGATAGAACATATGAAAGCAATTGTTAATCAAGGCGGGATTTGCTTTATTATTATTCGGTTTGCAACCTACGATGAAACATATTTTTTAGAGGCAAAGAAACTTTTCCAGTTTTGGAACGACAAATTAAATAATGGGAAAAAATCTATTTCTTATGAAAAGATTCAGCAGGAAAGTTTTTTAATTCCATTCCATTTTCAAAAGCGTATTGATTATTTATCGATTATAGATAAGCTTTATTTTTAGAGACGGAGGTATTGAACGATGGCAGATAATAGCCAGAGTCGAGCAGCTAGAAGAAAACAAAAGAAGAAAACGAAAAAGAAACCTATTTGGAAGAAAGTACTATTTTCCTTTCTCCTGATATTTTTATTACTAGGAGTAGGAGGCGCAGCCTTAGGGGCGTATTGGATTGCAACAGCTCCAGAATTGGATCCAACAAAATTAGAAGATACTTTCTCCTCTACTGTTTATGATAAATATGGGGAAGAATTCGCAAGTCTAAGTGGAGATGAAAAACGAACAAAAGTATCTTATGAAGACTTACCTCAAGAATTAATAGACGCAGTAACTGCTACGGAGGATGCGAGGTTCTTTGAACATTCAGGTATTGACTTACGAAGACTTGGCGGCGCAATATTAGCAAATATTTCGGACGGCTTTGGTTCCCAGGGTGCTAGTACAATTACGCATCAGGTCGTTGAGAAATCATTTTTACCACCTGACAAGAAAATAAGTTTAAAAGTACAGGAACAATGGCTGGCATTACAGTTGGAAAGACAATATTCCAAAGAAGAAATCTTAGAATTCTATCTAAATAAAGTCTTTTACGGTAACAGAGCATATGGTGTAGCGGAGGCAGCGAAAAACTATTTTGGTAAAACGGATTTACATGAATTAACGTTACCAGAAGTGGCCATACTAGCCGGTTTACCCCAACGTCCAACTGCATATAATCCTTTTGAAAATCCGGATTTAACAGAAAAGCGAATGAATACGGTGCTAACATTAATGGTTAGACATGGGAAAATTACAGAAGAAGAAGCTGACGAAGCTAGAGAGGTAGATATCCCCTCCCTATTGGTTGAATCTCGTCCAGACCCAACACCGTATGAAGCATTCCTCCAACAGGTAGATAAAGAGGTTAGAGAAAAAGTCGGCGATGCAGATATCTATTCAGATGGCTTGAAGGTTTATACGACAATAGATCCAAAAGCACAGGAATACGTAGAATTTTTACTTACGGACAGTGAGGAGAATCCGATCAACTATCCTGATGATAACATGCAAGCAGCTATGACTGTTTTAGATACAAAAAGTGGTGCCATTCAGGCGATAGGTGGTAGCAGAAATAATGAAGGAGTTCAAGGATTCAATTACGCCATTCGTGATGGTAGTCAGATCGGATCAACAGCCAAGCCGATTATGTCATTTGGTCCAGCTATTGAATATAATAAGCTTTCGACCTATCATCAACTAAATGATGATGCACCATATGAAATTGCTGGTTCTTCTCCGGTTAGAAACTGGAATCGAAGCCATGCTGGTTGGATCACAATGCGCCATGCAATGAGCCAATCCTTGAACGTACCGACTTTGAAGTTACTGGATGAAGTTGGAATTGATAAGGCACAAGAATTTGCTGAAGGACTAGGAATCAAATTCCCTAATGATCAAATGAACATTCGAGATGCTATTGGTGGAACTGAAACAAATGTAACGCCACTTCAATTAGCTGGAGCATTCCATGCATTTGGCAATCAAGGAATTTATACAGAGCCTTATGCCGTAACAAGTGTTGAATTCCCAGACGGAAGAGTAGTTGATTTAACTCCAGATTCAACTGCAGCAATGTCCGATTACACAGCCTATATGGTTACGGATATGTTAAAATCAGTTGTTACGAGTGGTACTGCTACAGCAGCAAATGTACCTGGTGTTCCAGTAGCTGGTAAAACTGGTACGACAAACGAAAATCGAGATTCATGGTTTGCTGGATATAGTACCAATTATACGATTACAGCCTGGACTGGCGGCTATACAGAAGATGGAAAGCGGGCACCATTAAATGATACAAGTATCGCGCAGGCATTATTTAAAAACACCATGCAAAAAATATCCGAAGGAATTGAAACACCTGATTTTGCAAAACCCGATTCGGTTGTAGAGGTTACCGTTGAGAAAGGGTCTAACCCACCTGCATTACCGAGTGAGTATACACCAGACTCAGATAAAATTACCGAGTTATTTGTGAAAGGAACAGAGCCGAAACAAACATCAGAGAAATTCGATCAATTAGATTCAGTTTCCGGCTTAAACGCGGTTTATGATGAGGAATCGAACGCCATTCAGGTTGAGTGGAATTATAGTGCTGATGACGACGTTAGCTTTGAAGTAAGCGCAAGTGTAGACGGTGGTCAAATGCAAAACCTATCCTCTACAGAAGATACATCAATGGAAATTACTGAAGTGGAACCAGGGGCTTCTTATGAAATACAGGTTGTCGCAGTAAATGGTTCCATGAAAAGTGATCCAAGTACTACCTCTGTCACAGTTCCAGGAGAAGATGAGGAAGAAAATGAAGAGGAAGATATCCCGCCGGTTAGCGGCTTAACAGCACAGTATATTGCAGCATCTTCAATCATTGATGTAAATTGGAACTATGACGGACCAGATGCGTCCTTTGAAGTATCTGTAAACGGTCAGACACAAACTGTTCAATCGAATGGAATTGAAATCAGTGGTGCAGCACCAGGTCAAACCTACACAATTAATGTTACCCCAATTGGGGCGAATAATACTCGTGGTGATTCTCAAAGTACCACTGTTGAGGTCCCTGCGGAAGAAGAAGCTAATGAAAATGAAGCAGAAAACGAAGGCGTTGAGCCTGAAGAGGAAGAAAACGAAGAAGAGCCTGAACAAGACCAAGGTCAGGGAGAAGACCAAGATCAAGGACAAGGTGAAGGAGAAGACCAAGGGCAAGGCCAGGAAGAATCTGAAGAATAACGATAACGAAAAAGAGGTAAACTAGCAAAGTTTACCTCTTTTTTCGTTATTTAAAGCAAATTATTCATTTCGATTCCCTAAAATTACATGATCGCTTTTTTCATTCGCTTTTGCCCTTCTCTACAAAGCTCAAGCAGTGGACATTCTGGGCAATTTGGGTTTCTTGCCTTACAGTGGTATCTCCCGAAGAAAATCATACGGTGATGTGTAACACTCCATTCATCTCTTGGCACTTTACGCATAAGCGTCTCTTCTACCTGGATCACAGAATCCTTCCACCTGCATATTCCTAGCCGTTTGGAAACCCGTTCGACATGTGTATCCACAGCAATTGCTGGCTCATTAAATGCAATGGAAGCAACTACATTTGCAGTTTTCCTTCCTACTCCTGCTAACTTCATTAATTCTTCTTTTGTCTGTGGTACTTCCCCATTATAATTATCGAGTAAAACTTGACAAAGCTTTCTTATATTTTTAGCTTTCGTTCGGTAAAGCCCAATTGACTTTATATCTTGTTCCAGTTCTTCAAGTGTCACGTTAAGATAATCCTCTGGCTTTTTATATTTCTTAAATAAGTTTGCCGTTACTTTATTTACAAGCTTGTCTGTACATTGTGCAGATAGCAAAACTGCGATAACAAGCTCAAATGGATTGGAATGGACAAGCTCTCCTTCTGCGTTCGGAAACATTTCCTCCATGACATCAAGGCAATATCTTATTTGCTTTTTCGTTAACATTGTCTCAATCTTCCTCCTCTAGCCAATTATAGTAGAATGATGTGTCGCGTTTTGGTATATTTTCTTGATTGGAAGTTGATTGGGTTAGGTTAAATTTTTTGCTTGCGTTACGAGCTTGATCAACAGAATGAATCCCTTTCTTTTTCCATTCTCGAAGTATCCTGTCAATATACTTAAAATTAAGCTTCCCCATTAACACAGATTCACGTAAGCCAGCTTTGATTAATGCTGGGGTTATTTCATCTTCATCAATCCAAGCATTAATTGTTTCTATCTCAAAAGGAGATAATGGTCTTCCAAATTCTTGTTCAAACACAATAAATATGGTACCAATCGTATCAATCGAATTCTCTTCTTGAATTTCTTCTTTTGAAAATAGCTTTTCCCAAAGGGGATCCAGCGAGTAAGCTTCACTCAATTGCTTACTTTCATTTTCTTTTTTTTCAATGGAAAGGAGGTCTTTTTTGACTAATTTTCGCAATAAGTTTGCACATTCTTGCTCATCCATTGTTACATGAAGAGAAAGCTCATACGGTGTAGGAAAATCATTTCTAATTTGTAGATAACGAAGTAATTGAAGAACAAGCATTACTTCCTTTTCATTTAACCCTAGTTGCTTATACTTAGAAAGCAATTCGATTGGTACCTGTAATTGATTGAGAATAATTTGTTGTAATGAAAATTTATTTGTCATGTTTTGTCTGCACCTCTATTTTAAGTATAGCATGAAAGGTATATTCTAACATAAAGTGGAGCTTATTTAGTAGGATCCCCCCAAATGTAAGCACCACAAGACAGACCAGCAAGTCCTTAAACAGAAATTAAAATCCCTTGCTTATAATTTTGCAAGGGATTTTAAGGGTTGCTTATGGATATAGACGATTAAGCAATCTAGGGAATGGAATCGTTTCTCTTACGTGCTCAACCCCAGACAGCCAGGCAACCGTACGTTCTAGACCTAATCCAAATCCAGAATGTGGTACACTTCCATACTTACTTAATTCTAAATACCATTCATATGCTGGTCCTGTCAGTCCGTGCTGTTCATACCTTTCCTGCATTAATGCTAAGTCATCAATACGCTGTGAGCCACCAATAATTTCACCATAGCCTTCTGGTGCGATTAAATCTGCACAAAGGACGACATCAGAGCGTTCTGGATGAGGCTTCATATAAAATGCTTTAATCGCTGCTGGATAATTAATAATGAACACAGGCTTATCAAAGCTTTCTGCAATTGCTGTTTCATGCGGAGCTCCAAAGTCTTCTCCCCACTCGATATCATCAAAGCCTTTTTCTTTTAACAATTCAATCGCATCATCATACGTAATTCTAGGGAATGGTGCTTTAATATTTTCCAATTTGGTTGTATCTCGTCCAAGAACTTCTAGTTCAAGTTTACAATTTTTCAGTACAGACTGAGCGATATAGCTTACATAATTCTCTTGAATTACTAGGCTTTCTTCATGATCGACAAATGCCATTTCTGGTTCAATCATCCAGAATTCAATTAAATGCCTGCGCGTTTTCGATTTTTCTGCACGGAAGGTTGGTCCGAATGAAAATACTTTACCAAACGCCATTGCTGCTGCTTCCATATAAAGTTGACCACTTTGTGATAAGTATGCTTCCTCGTCAAAATATTTCGTATGGAATAATTCAGTTGTTCCTTCTGCTGAAGATCCTGTAAGAATTGGTGGATCAATTTTTACAAAATCATTTTCATTGAAGAATTGGTATGTTGAACGAATAATTTCATTTCGGATTTTCATCACAGCATGTTGTTTCTTTGAGCGTAACCATAAATGACGGTGATCCATCAAAAACTCAGTACCGTGATCTTTAGGTGTAATTGGATAATCAACTGCTTCCTGAATAACTTCAATGTCACTAACCTGTAGTTCATAGCCAAAAGAAGATCTTGTATCCTCAACAATTTTACCGGTAATATACATACTGGTTTCCTGCGTAAGACTTTTTGCTAGTTGAAACGTTTCTTCTGATACGTCATTCTTTACGACTACTCCTTGAATAAATCCTGTTCCATCACGTAATTGTAAAAAAGCAATTTTTCCACTAGATCGTTTGTTTGTAAGCCAAGCACCAATTGTTACTTCTTGATCTTTATGTTTTGCTGCTTGTGAAATAGTTGTTTTCATATTTATATTTCCTCCAAATACTAAAATGTTTTTCCATAAAATGAAACTCATTCAGTGAAGGCTTTTTTTCCTCCCCACTGAATGTTAGCACCACAAGGGAGAGCCACAGGCCCTTGTGCAGAGTCAGGAATTTACGAGCTGTTTTATCCTTCTTCTTTACATTTTTTATTCTCAATCTTTGAGGTAATGCGTGATAAATAGCTCGTCTTAGAACGCTGGGTGGGTTTAGCACTAATTAAACATTCTTTTAAAGCGATACATATGGACGTCGGATCCATCATAGATGGACTTATAGTCAAGCACATAATCATCATTCATGTCGTTATAGGCAATTTCCCATAATGCTTCGTTTTCTTCCAATGCAGGTGTGACCTTGATGAGCTCACAGCTATCGCATTCTGCTTGCCATCTTTCAATGATTTCTTCCTCTGTCAATATTTCAGATTTGTCAATCGTTGTCAAGCTTTTTTCATTCCCTTCGAGCGGGTAAAAAATAAGCTTTTCTTCATTTGCATCATTTTTTCCAAATAAAACATGATAAGCCGCCGAGCCATTATATTGCTCAATTTTTTCTATTTCTGTAATAGACGTTTGACTTAGGATCTGCCTGCTTGTTTCATCAAATCCTGCTGTCTTGCTATCATATAAGTTATTGTAGAGAACGATACCATAAATACCTAATGCAATAAGGATAATAAGTAAGGTCAATGAGCTCCATAATAGCCATTTTGATTTATTCATCATTATTAATAACTCAGCCTATAGATTGAATTTTTAACTTTATGATGCGAACAATCAACAAAAGTATTTGAAAATAAACTTACTGTATATTGATTCATCAACATCCCTCCAACAATTGTGTTTCTATTTTAGATATTTTTACTATACATAGCTCTTGTAAGGATGTAAACAATAAAAGCAACGTCGAATTAAAAAGCACAACTACAATAATCCAGTAGTCGAAGACTTTGCTTTAATTTGTTAATTTGACCAAAAAACCTAACCCATATCACATCTTCACTCACTACTGGTGTAATAACATCAGTAGTTTTTTTCGTCCCTCTCCTGCGAGCGAGACTTTCCTCTTCTCTTTATACCGCTACAGGCTCACGCTGTTGTTGTTTAAAACCATTCTTCTGCTTTATCCAGTAACTCTTGTGTGGAATCAAACGAAATAGGTACGTCTGGTATTGAGTCTGTGAAATATTTGCCATACCGTGTTTTAATGATACGGGCATCACAAATAAAAACAATGCCTCTATCACTTGATGAACGGATAAGCCTGCCAAATCCTTGCTTAAATTTAATAACGGCATTTGGTAATGATAAATCCATAAATGCATTTTTTCCGGCTTCTTTTAACAGATTAGACTTCGCTTCAAACACTGGATGGTTTGGCGGCTGAAATGGAAGTCTAACGATCACGAGGCACGACAAATCGTCACCTGGTATATCAACACCCTCCCAAAATGAACTTGTTCCAAGCAAAATCGCATGATCAAAGGTTTGAAAATTCTTTTTTAGTCTTGACCTACTACCACTCGTTATTCCTTGTCCAATTAAGACATATTTACCTGTATCAATCGTTTCTTTTAAAAGTGTATAGGATTTCTTCAACATATCGTACGATGTAAATAAGACGAGCATTCTACCCTCGGTAATTTCAGCCAAAGACAATATTGCTTCACATGTAGCGTAAATAAAATCATCAATGTTTCCATACTTAATATCTGGAAAATCATTTGGAACAAGTAATTGAACTTGATTCTTATAGGAGAAAGGCGACGCTATTTTCTTCGTTATTAATCGATCCGTAATTAACCCTAACCTTTTCTGAATGTAATCGAATGAGTTCTTCATCGTCAATGTAGCACTTGTCAAGATAACGCTTTTCTTACTTTGGAAAAAATCATTAGCAAGTAGTTCTGAAACCTCTGCTGGCTCTCTATATAAATAAACCACATTTTTGGTGCCTTTTGTATCAATTTCAATCCATTTAACATGTGGAACGTTTCCTTCAATAAAGAAAAACAGTTCCAATCGATCAATAAAGTCCTCAAATGTGTTCGTAATTCCATCTAATTCTTCTTTATCATATTTGTCCATTATCTTCTTTTTCGTTAAATGCTGTTCCATAAGTGCAAGGACATGAATAAGATCTCTAATAAAAAATGTAAGCCTTGTTACCATTTCTTGAATTGCATCCCATGTTTGTCCTGTTTCTTTTTCTTCAAGTCGGTATTGTAATCTACCGATATCACTTAATGATTTATTGTTTTTATGTTGAGACACTACATATTGATATAAGCTTTGAAATAAGTCATCAATTTCATATTTTGCCTGATCAAATAGGTGATCCCATTTTTCTAGTGGAACATCCACATCTGTCAATGAATAACTCGATACAAGCTTACTAAATAATTTACCATCATGCGTCCGGCCGATCTGATTAAAGGTAAATTGTATATTGTTGTAATCAAGTTTCATTCCATAATGATGTGATGCAGTTTCTTCAAAGTGATGTGCTTCATCGATAATTACTTTTTCATATGCTGGTAAGAATTGATAATCATTGAACATATCTGTACATAGTAATGCATGATTCGTTATCACAATATCAGCTTTTTGCGCTTTTCTGCGGGCTTTTTGATAAAAGGACTTTGAGTACCATGGAGAGAAAGGCTCTACCTTTCCTTCTGCATCTGTGGATATTTTATGATAGAAAAAATATCCACTGGATGGTAACTGTATTTCGTCAATATCTCCAGTATCTGTTTCCGTTAACCATATCAGTAGCATTGCTTTTGTTAACGCAATATCATAGTTGTCGTTTGAACTATCATGTAACTCATATGCAAATTTTTCTAAGCTAATATAGTGGCTTTTTCCCTTTAGGAGTGCTACCTGAAACGGAATGGCAATCAGCCTTCTTAAAGCAGGAATCTCTTCTTCCAGCAATTGACTTTGCAATTGTGTAGTATATGTACTAATAATTAGCCTTTGATTTGACTTTACCGCTTCAAAAATTGCAGGAATTAAGTATGCCAGCGACTTCCCTGTTCCAGTTTCAGCTTCAATCAATGCATGTGAGTTCGCTTGAAAGGAGTCAAAGATTAATTCTGACATTTCACGTTGACCAGTTCTTTTTTCATACCCTTTCATCTGCTTCTCCATAGAACCATTTGTTTCATAAATTCCATCAAGATATTCACCAAAGGACTGATTTAAATTAGGTGTCTCTATTTTTGTCTCCGTTGCTTCTTTAAATGCAAGACCTTGATAAATTGTTAGCTCTTCAGGTGCGGTAGTTGCAAATGCCAATTCATCTATTCGATTTGACAAAATTTCGTGGAGATCGGAAATAAATAGTTTCTCCAGTTTTAATAATTGGGCAATCGTTTCATATGGTAAAGTCTTTAATTTGTCCATCAGTTTTAAAAATAACTTGGCAGTAACATATGCATCGGACAGTGCTCGGTGTGGGTCATCATGATGAATATCCAAATGTTCCGCTAACTGTCCAAGTTTATAACTAGGTGCTTGAGGAAATAGTATTCGTGAAAGCTCTACCGTATCTAAAACTGGATTTGTCAATCGATCTCTTCCATTAGCTGCAAGTTCTGTGTTTAAAAAACCAAGATCAAATTTTACATTATGAGCGATTATATAACTATTTTTAAAAATATCAACTATTTTATCAGCCTTCTCATTAAATAACGGTGCATCTTCCACATCACGATCAGAAATCCCGGTTAAATTAGAAATAAACGGTGGAATTGGTATCTTTGGATTAAATAAGGTTGTACGGGTATCCGTGATTTCGTTATTTTCTATAACAACGATACCAACTTCAATTATTTTATCATTTTTTAAAGGAGAATGCCCTGTTGTTTCCAAGTCAACTACGACAAATTTATTCACCTGATCCACCTTACCTTCTGAGTCCGGTTTATCTAAATGTTATTCTCATTAAATTCATTCGATTTTTTCAGACCTTTTATTTATTAATAGCAAAACTCTTATCGTATATATTGATAAGAGTTTGTTAACTTAGTGGTATGCCCACACATTTTTACAGAATAATGAGCTCCATAATAATGATAGCAGGATTTCTACCAACGTCAACTACTAACTGTTGCTGAGGTTAAGAAGGTTTCAGCTGTTTATTTCATGCTACTATCATCAAACCACTCTATTTCAGCAGAATAAAGTGAGATTGGTTTACCTTCCATTGATTCTGTACAGAGTGCACCATCGTCAGATATCCCAAGAAACGGTGCTCTCCAACGATCCTTAAATGTTTTGATAATAATATCTTCTCCCATTTTGAAACCGTAGCTTTCCCATTTCTTTTTAATTGGTAAAAATCCTTGTGCTATATAGTTGTCGAAGGAAGCTTCAAAAGCAATTAACAGCTCTTGGATAATATTTTTAATGGATAGTTCATTGCCTGTTTCAATTCGCAATGACGTTGCTTTGGATTGGATATCCTGATGTAGATCATCTCGCGCTTGATTTACGTTTAAACCAATCCCGATTAAAATGTATTGTATTTGATCTTGTTCTGCCTGCATTTCCGTTAAGATTCCTGCTGTCTTCTTTTCGTTAATCAGAATATCATTGGGCCATTTGATAAATGGTTGAATAGAATCATATCGATCCAATACATCTGCTAAAACAGTAGCTGCTAATAATGTAAGCTGAGATGCATGGGTAGGTGGGATTTTAGGTCTTAGAATGAGACTTAACCACATACCCTGTCCCTTTGCAGAGTGCCATGATCGGTTCATTCTTCCTCTTCCGCCAGTTTGTTCATCCGCGACAATTATCGTGCCATGTGGTGCCCCTTCACGAGCTGCTTGATGTCCAATTGCTTGTGTAGAATCTACTGTCGGATGATGAATAATCTTCTTTCCAATCCACTCTGTACGGAGTCCCCATTTTAGTGTATTACTACTTAACTTATCTGGAAATTCAGTTATACGGTAACCAATTCTTGATTTAGCTTCGATTTGGTAACCATCTTTTTCGAGTTCTTTCATTTGCTTCCAAACAGCATTTCTTGAGATGCCGATCGCATCGGATAGAGCTTGTCCAGAAATATAAGCATCTCCATTTTCTGCGAGGAGCTGAATCAATCGGTCTCGGGTGGATTCCATTTTATCCACTCCTTTATCTCTTTTTTATTATTATTTAATTCACCGGATACAACCTTATATTCAATACAATTTAGTAATTCTTGTATCCAACGCCCTCTCTTCCTCTCGGGAAAAATCGCCATTAAATCATATCCATCAATTGTCAGCTCTTCTTTCAAACGAATGGAAAGCTGTTGTTCAATTGCTTCCAACTTGTGCAAGCTAACTGTTGTTTGTGTTAAATTTTCGCTAATTCGTATGAAACCTTTATATAAAGACGGTGTTAATTGATAGATAAGCCATCGATCCAAGCCATGCGTTTCGAAATAAGAATAAGCCTCGACTAATCGGAGTGCCTCTTGTTTTGTTTTGTTCGAGCATTTCCATTCCTTGACCCACCGAATGACCTCTATCTTTGGATTGACAAGATGGAATAGCGCAATAACTTCGGCAAAGGATTGTAATGGTGTTATTGATACCGGCAATGAGAAAAGAATCTGAGGGGAATCGCAAAATACAGGTAAGTATCGTTCGATTTGCAAATTCCTCACATAAGTTAAAGCTTGGTTAACATCATTCCCAGCAAATAGCTTCGAAAATTCATTAGCAATCCGCTCAATTGCAAGTGTTTTAATTTCACTGCTTACTTCCTTCATTTCCTGTAAGGTTTTCGGGTCAATTGTAAATCCTAGCTGACTTGAAAAGCGAATCGCACGTATAATCCGAAGTGGATCTTCCGTAAATCGCTCATAGCCATTTCCTACTGTTCGAATAACTCGATTCTCAATATCGTGGATTCCGTCAAATAAATCAATCATATTACCATTTAAGTCCATTGCTAGTGCATTAATGGTAAAGTCCCGTCTCTCTAAATCTTTATCAATATTGTCGATGAATACGACTGAGTCGGGGTGTCGTTTATCCGTATAATCTCCATCGATACGGAATGTAGTTACCTCAAAAGATTCGTGATTATGCCGTACAATTACAGTTCCATGCTCTATACCAACAGGAATCACCTTTGGGAAAATTTTCTGAATGAATGAAGGTGATGCCGAGGTTGCAATATCGATATCACCGATAGGGCGCTTTAACAAATAATCACGTACACATCCACCTACAAAATAAGCTTTGTGCTGATGTTTTTCAATATGTTCAAGCACTGGTATTGCCTGTAAAAATGCTCCTGGTAGCATGGTTAATCACCATTTTCTATATTGGATGTTAAAACAGTATCATATAGATGCTGATATTGGTTTACAATTTTTTCTGACGCAAATTTTTCTTTAGCCTGTATTAAAGCATTTTCCGAAAGACGACGCATTAAATGATTATCTGTTAGCACTTCAATCGCATAATTTGCTGCCGAATCAGTATCTCCCAGCTCGACCAAATACCCTGTTTTATCATGCTCAATCACTTCAGGGATCCCACCTATATTGGTACCAATACATGGTACACCGCATAACATTGCTTCAAGTAGAACAAGACCGAAGCTTTCTTTTTCTGATAATAGCAGCATTAAATTGGATATAGATAATAATTCACTTATATTTGTTTGTTTTCCTAAAAAACGTACATGCTCTTTTAACCCAAGTGCCTCTACGAGTTGTACCGTATCAGGGTATTCCGGTCCATCGCCGACAAGTAGTAATGTACTTTTGACTTCATTTCGGACTTGTTTAAAAGCATATATGATGTCTCGTACGCGTTTTACTTTTCGGAAGTTTGAGATATGGATAAGCACTTTTTCATCGTTTGATATTCCGTATTGTTGCCTTAATGCAGGGACATCTTGCTTATAATAGTCCTCTTCATTTACAAAATTATAGATTGTCGCTATCTCTTTATTTACATCAAGCATTTCAGTTGTTTGCTTAACAAGACTCTTTGAAACAGCAGTAACAGCATCCGATTTTTCGATTCCGTGCTTAATCACCTTTTTAAAGGTTTGGTCAATACCAAGTACGGTAATATCCGTTCCATGAAGGGTTGTTACTATTTTTACATCGTGGTCTGCAATATCCTTAGCCATGATAGCACATATAGCATGCGGCATTGCATAGTGAACATGCAGGATATCAAGTTTTTGCTGATCGATAACCTCAGCCATCTTTGCTGCAAGTGCTAAATCATATGGTGGATATTGAAAAACCGGATAATGATTTAATTCCACTTCATGATAAAATATTCTGGGGTGAATTTTCGTTAGCCGAAAAGGAATGCTAGACGTAATAAAATGAATTTCATTTCCCTGTTCAGCGAGCAGTTTACCAAGTTCTGTTGCAATTACTCCTGATCCACCTACACTTGGGTAGCATGTAATCCCTATTTTTTTCACATTTCTCCTTCTTTCTATACCATTACTCTCACTTTTTACATTTTAGAAAACAAAGACACCCACCAATTCTAGGCCAATGAATGCCTTTCCTCTGTTTTTTATGATTAATGTAGCATAACAAAAGATATTCACAGCTATAAGAATACATCACTATATATTGACTGGATGTTAGAATTTGTACTATCCTAAATTCAACTTCATCCTACTAATATGACTTACAAGATGTTTTCCAATCCGTAGGCAAGCTCCTTCATGTCCATAACATGATTAACAGAAAGTTTAATCCCATTCATAAATGATTCACGGTTTAAAGAGTCATGCTTGATGGATAGGGTTTGACCAGGGCTTCCAAAAATCACTTCCTGATGTGCAACAAGCCCTGGCAATCGAACACTATGAATGTGCATTCCGTCCATTTCAGCGCCACGTGCACCTCTTATTGTTTCTTCTTCATCTGGATGACCTTGTTTTTTATATTCTCTAGATTGCCTGATTAATTCTGCAGTTTTCTTTGCAGTCCCAGAAGGGGCATCCAATTTTCGGTCATGATGCTTTTCAATTATTTCTACATCGGAAAAATATTTGGCAGCCATTTGGGAAAATTTCATCATTAGTACAGCACCAACTGCAAAATTGGGTGCAATAATACAACCTAAATTACTGGACTTTGCAAGCTCCGCTAGCTCATTTAATTGTTCATCTGTAAATCCTGTCGTTCCAACTACAGGTCTTATATTATTTTCTAATGCCAATTTTGTATGGTAGTAGCCAACCTCGGGTACAGTTAAATCGATAAAAACATCAGCTTTTACTGCTTCAAAACATTCTTTTGCATTTTCGTACACTGGTACATGTAATGGAGGTAAACCCGCAATATCCTTAACTTCTTTACCACCATTTTTCCGATCGATGCAAGCTACTAATTTAAAGTCGGATTCCTGATTCACCATATTTACTGCTTCTTGACCCATTCTGCCTCTTGGTCCAGCTAAAATAATATTTATTGTCATCAATTTCTCTCTCCTTTAGTTCTGATCATTTTTACGAGTCCAACGATCTTTATCTCTTGTCTCAATTTTACTTATCGCCATATGAAATGACTCGGAAAGGTCGATATCTAATGAATTTGCAAAACAAGCGAGAACAAATAAGATATCCCCTAGTTCTTCTTCAACAGTATGTGTTTTCTCAGAAGTTTTTTTTGGCTTTTCGCCATGATAATGATTTACTTCCCTGGCAAGTTCACCGATTTCTTCTGTTAATCTTGCCATTTGAGATAAAGGTGAAAAGTATCCCTCTTTAAACTGAGAAATATAAGCATCAACCCGTTGTTGTATTTCTTTTGTGCTATATGTAGGTGTATCGATGATATTCCCTTCTTCCTTTTTGTTCTCCTTTCATGTTAGCTAAAAGCTACACGTTTGACAAATTTTTTATATGGGAAAATAAAATTGTTGTTCAAAATTAAATTGACTATAATAAGAAGAGGTTTAATTCATATACGAAATTGATATCGTTATCTGGAGGTTATGCAGATGCTAAAAGGGTTAAGACTTAAAAATATACTTTTTATTGTACTAGGAGCCGCCATTTTTTCATTTGGTATTGTTCACTTTAATATGCAGAATAACCTTGGTGAAGGTGGTTTTACCGGAATTACATTGCTGCTTTATTTTCTATGGGAATGGGATCCTGCTATCTCCAATATTATATTAAATGTTCCACTGTTTTTTATTGGGTGGAAATTTTTAGGAAAAAACACCTTTATTTATACAATACTTGGAACGGTTATGGTTTCGGTTTTTCTAAGGATTTTTCAGACCTACCAATTTAATGTCCCGTTAGAAAATGATATGACGTTGGTTGCTTTATTTGCTGGTGTATTCATCGGTGTTGGCCTAGGAATTATATTCCGTTTTGGAGGAACAACAGGTGGAGTTGATATTATTGCAAGACTGGTGAACAAATATGTCGGATGGAGTATGGGCCGAACAATGTTTTTATTCGACTTTATTGTTATAGCAACATCCGTATTTGTAATATTAGATTTAGTGGAAGGTATGTATACACTTGTCGCTGTATATGTTGGTGCTCGGGTAATTGATTTCCTTCAAGAAGGAGCTTATTCAGCTAAAGGAACAACCATCATCTCAGGGAAAAGCAATGAAATCGCAGAAAAAATTCTTACTTCAATGGATCGAGGAGTAACTGTATTAGATGGGCGCGGTAGTTTTTCAGGTGAAAAGCGAGATGTACTTTATTGTGTTGTTGCAAGAAACGAAATTGTAAAAATAAAAGCGATTATTAACAGTATAGACCCACATGCATTTGTCGCTGTAACGACCGTACACGATGTGCTTGGTGAAGGCTTTACTCTCGATGAGAATAAAAATCCGATACAAGATTAAGCAAGAACACAATCGGGACGCCCGGTTAGCGACGTACGGACTGCGCCCCGAACTCTGGTGTTCGATGAGTCGAACATTCCTACACAGGAGATTCACTCCAAAGTATAAGATGAACGATGACTTTCGTCTCCACGGGCGAAAGTCATCGTTCATCTAAAAGGAAACATGCCAATTTAGGGGTATGCCGATATCAGGCGTAGTCTGGTTTTAATCGGCCACCCTTTTAATTGGAGACGATGCCCGATGTCACCACAAGGGTATAAGTGCGCCTAAGCCTTTTATAGTTTCCTGAGCAGATAGAAAAAAGGATGGCCCGTAGCGTCATCCTTTTTTCTACTTTATTTACCTAAAATGGTGTTCAGCAAATGATCGTTTTTACATACTATTCTCTGCTGGCAAGATAAATCAATATAAATCTAACAAGTTCCGCTACCGCTACAAGTGCTGCTGCTACGTATGTTAAAGCTGCGGCATTCAGAACCTTCTTTGTTTCTCGTTCTTCATTATTTCGAATTACTCCTGAAGAAACTAATTGCCCCATCGCGCGGTTAGATGCATCAAATTCTACAGGAAGTGTAACAAGTTGGAATAATACCGCGGCGGACATAAAGATGATACCAAATAGTACTAAGTTCATGGCTCCTAATATCATACCACCAAGGATCAAGAAAAGGGAGATGTTGGAACCAAAGTTTGCTACAGGTACCAATGCACTTCTAAACTTCAAAAATGCATATTCCTGCTGGTCTTGAATAGCATGTCCTACTTCGTGAGCTGCTACAGCAGAGGAAGCCATAGAGCGACCATCGTATATTCCATCAGAAAGTTTAATTACTTTATTTCGCGGGTCATAGTGGTCAGTTAATGTTCCTTTTGTTCGTCCTATTTGAACATCATAAAGTCCATTATCATCTAAAATTTTGCGAGCAACTTCAGCACCCGTCATTGCAGATGATGTTGGCTTTTTTGAATACTTTTTGTACGTGCTTTTTACTCGCGATTGCGCCCATATTGGTACAATCATTAATATAGCAATATAAATCAAGTAACTCCCTAAACTCATTTGCATTCCTCCATTAGAAGTTTAAAATACTTTCTAAGGTCAATTTTAGTCAAATTTAATGTATTAGTCAACTGATTTATCCTTATTACGTGCTTCTCTTGCTTTTACTTCTGCTTTATATTTTCTCCAACTTACATAGGATAATGTAGCCGTTATACAGCCACCAACAATTATAGCTGCCCAAATAAACGGAGTAATACCAGACTGCTTTTCAACTATATGTTCAGTATTTCCCACACTCGCTTCAATCCATACAACTCCAAAGTAAATGTTTAACCCTATCCCTATGAGTACCGCAGCTGTGACCCGAACAAGCAGTTTTAATCTGTTTACCATAGAGATCACCTCATATTTTTATTATTACTTGAAGTGTATGAGGAAAGATCTCGGTATATAACAGTTAAGTTTATAATACTTCCTTTAATAAGGAAGTCAAAAAACTAATCCGATGAATACCGTTTGTTCTCGAAGCCATTTTAATGGCTATTGGAACAACAACCACTTATATCAATTTTTTTCGATGAATTGTTAACCAATACGTGATAAAGATACAAAGGATACTTAGCCAGAAGGTAAAATAACCAATTTCATTCATGTACTTTGTCAAAGAAGAATACATTGGCATCATTTCAAATACATAGTCTATAACATCATTATGTAAAGTCCAAATTGCAGCGACTGCAATATGTTTTAATTTAATTTTATAGAATGGAGCATACAAAAGCCCTTGGATTGCCATTCCTGCATGAGAAGCCATTAACATATACCCTTGCCAGCTTAGTGATCCTTCAATGATTAATGTAAGTAGGTTCATCACAACCGCCCAGGTACCGTATTTGAGTAAGGTCACTACACCGAGAGCTTCCACATACGGAATATTTCTACCGAAAAGAAAGAACAACAAAAAAATGGTAAAAAACAAGCTTGCAGTAGGACTATCTGGAACGAAGATGAGAAAAATACTTGGCGTTATGGAAAGCTGCGCCTTATACCAATAATAACCATAAATGGTACCCAAAAAGTTAATTAGAAAAAGGCAGAAAATAAATCGCTTGTCTAGTAATATATATTTAATCATTCTTCCTATCCTTCCTGTCATTCCGATGTAAAAACACCTTCACCAATTTTAATGGTAAAGGTGTTTTAAAAAGCAATTATTCAGCTGATTCATTTACTGTGATGATAAAGTCGGCTAACTGCTCTAACTCTTCATCTGTTCCTTGGAATTGATCTGCTGGCATCGTACCGATACCATCTACAGCAATCGTAGCAATTTCCTCGGCGCTAAGTTCAATTCCTACTAAAGATGGCCCCGCGCCACCCTCTAATTCAGCACCATGACATGCTAAACAGCTATTTTCATAAGCTGCAAATCCAGGATGACTCTCATCAATTGTCACTTCTGCTTGTGGGACTGGCTTGTTCGCTTCAGCACGGCCTTCCCAATCAACATGTGCTGCCGATGTATAGGTTAACCATATAACAGCTACTAATCCAAGTAGCATCATTCCAATTGCAACTGGACGTTGGTGTGGTCTGCGGCCAGGACCGTTGTCCAAGAACGGCGCAAGTAATAACGCACCAAATGCAAGCCCTGGAAGGATTAGTATCCCCATTAATGTCCAATCTCCACTTGCAAATTCATATTTCAATAGTTCATATAGGAATAAGAAGTACCAATCTGGCAATGGTATATACGACGCATTAGTTGGATCGGCCATCCCCTCTAATGGTGATGGATGTGCCAATGTTAAACATAAAAATCCAACTAAAAATACTGCACCAACCAACCATTCTTTTAATAAAAAGTTGGGCCAAAAAGCTTCTGTTCTTCCAGGATACTCAGAATAATCTTTCGGTATATTAGGTTTTCTTTCAGCAGAGATTCGAGAATCCCCAACAAACTTCATACCTTTACCCTTATGCATCACTTACCCTCCTTTTTATAGTGGTCCGGATATACCTTGTCTACGAATTAAAATAAAGTGAATTGCTAATAGCGCAAATAATGCTCCCGGCAGGAAGAATACATGAATTGCAAAGAATCTTGTTAATGTTTGGGCACCAACAATGGTTGCATCTCCAGCCAGTAAAGTTTTCAATTCTTGTCCAATAAATGGAACTTGTTCAGCTATTTCTAGTCCAACTTGTGTTGCGAAATATGCTTTATTATCCCAAGGTAATAAATAACCAGTAAAACCTAAGCCGAGCATAACGAAGAAGATTAATACACCGACCATCCAGTTAAGTTCACGTGGTTTTTTGTAAGCACCTTGGAAGAATACGCGTAAGGTATGTAATAATAGCATGACAATTACAACACTAGCACCCCAATGGTGCATACCTCTTACAATCTGCCCATGAGCTACTTCAGTTTGCAGATAGTAAACGGACTTCCATGCATTTTCAATATCTGGAACATAATACATTGTTAAAAACATTCCAGAAAGAATTTGAATTACCACAACGAAAAATGTTAAACCACCAAAACAATACACAAATGCAGAAAAATGATGAGCAGGGTTAACATGTTCTGGTACTTCATGATCTGCGATGTCACGCCATATCGGCGTAATATCAATACGATCATCAATCCAATCATATATTTTCTGTAACATTCGTCATTACGCCTCCCCTCTTGGTTTTGGTTCGCCTAGGAATAGCATTCCATCTCTTACTTCCTGCTCATATTCGTCTAGAGGAGCTAATGGAGGTGTACCTGGAACGTTGGTACCATCCTTGTAATAGCGTCCATCATGACAAGGGCAGAAATATTCGTTTGGATGCTGGTCACTGCCTTCCCATGAAACAACACAACCTAAATGTTTACATACTGGGGAAAAAGCTACAATTTCATCATTTTCATTTCGATAAACCCATGCAGCACGATTTACTTCAGATTCATACCAGCCATCAACTTGATCAATCGTCCAATCGATTCGCTGTGGCTCTGCTGTAATATCGTCGACTGATAAACCTACGTTTGCCATGTCTCCTGCAGAAGATTCTTTTAATACTGGATCAATGGCCATCCTTATTGGAGAAATAAGTAGCCCCGCTGCCATAAATCCTCCTACCCCTGTAAGCGTATAATTTAAAAACTGTCTTCGGGATACTTGCTGTTTTTCATCACTCATGATTTTCCCCCCTCTTTACCATAATCACGGACATATCATTTTTAATCAGATTACTAGGACAATACCATGATAGCGCAATCTTTTTATTCGGTCAATATAAAACAATATTCACAAACAAAAGATGACACATTATCGAGAATTTTTTAATTACTGACACACTAAAATATGACGTTTTTTATACTTCTACTATATCTATTATTACCAATATGCACGAATTAACTCTACCATTTGAGCAACTTGTTCACGGACGGTTTTATGCATTTCTTTTGAGTTCAACTCTCCTGTTTGTACAGCCGGTATCCATAACAGGGTACTTTCTAGTTCCTGCTCATGCTTTTTCCAACTTGGGTCAAATGTTAAGTGAAAGATATGCTTAAAAGGCTGTTCTTTCATTTCTGCCGACCACCTATTCAATCGGGCTACCTCTGTTTGTTTATCAATTGACTTCAAGTAAGAATAATGTGGTGCTAGTAACATTCTTCCGGTTAACTCTTTTTCGAGTTCGTGTGAGAGGAGGGTAATCATCTCGGCTTGAATAGCTGCTTTTTCTGACTCTTCATCATTTGCAATACCAAACGGGACTAGAGGAACTACAATAGAATCTATGTATTCTTTACTCTGGAAATATGTTTGAAGATCTGCTTTTCTCCATTTCACCGCTGTATCATCCTTTCTATAACGATAATTGTGTACTATTATTAAATCTTATCTTATATAGACAAAAAAAATCAACCTAAAGCTTAGGTTGATTTTTTCAAATCGGCTAATTCTTTTGTAAGTACCAGGAACCTCTCACGGTCTTTGCTCTTCAATGCATTATCAATTTCAGAGAGTATTTTTTCCTTTTTATATTGATGTAAGGAATAATTTAATAGCTGGTTAGCAATATCCTTATCCTGATTTGTAATATAGTAATCAACTGGGATGAAAGGATTTTCTTCCAGTACAGAAGCATAATATGAATTCTGATTAGCATTTTTAAAATTCAGCTGTAAATATAAGGACTCATCCTGATTGAGCCGAATATCATGGAAGGACTTTTCTGCATCTGTGGTTACAAGGTGGTCCTTGTAAAATCGAAATGCTACTTCATCAGAACAGTGACTTGTCATCATAATCCCTCTAGAACAATATTTCACATCTCTGACAAAATGCACATTTGCTAATAAATCACTATGATTGATTAAATAATTCAGGATCCAGACGCTTTCTCGTTTTTTAAGGCGGTAATGATTTAAAAACCATTGAATAAAACTTTTTTTATCTTTGGCAGTGACAGGCGTTATCATCTGTTTTACCCCCCTTTTAAAGTTTTATTAGAAAACAAGGCTCCTTTGTGTATATCTTAGTTGCACTTACACGGCTAACACTTTAATAGCTGCTGAAATTCTACTCACCTAATTCATATGTTTGTTTTAAACGTGCTAAGTATGACTCAACTTCCTCGTCCAACGGCTGCAAACGAACATAGGATTCAAAAACTGGGATAGCTTCTTTGATCTTACCGTCTTCCGTAAGAAAATAGCCAAACTCTTTCAGGAAGTCGCTATCTTGATTTAAACTAGTATATGCATCACGGTAGCTTTTTAATGCATTATCAAACGATTCAATTTCATTAAATGCACGTGCTAATTCCCAATCATAAAGTGGATCCTCTGCACCTAATTTCTGCACCTCTGTTATAAGGTCTGTAATATTTATATGTGCTTCGTTCTTTTTAAATAACTCAATTAAGAACAGGATAGCCTCTTTATAATCAGGGTCTAATGCGATTGCTTCTCGAATAAATTTCTCACTCTCATCATCCTGACCTAACTGATGTGCAATAGAACCTGTTAGAAAGAATAGTTCTTTATTGTATTCATCCATTTCGAGCCCTTTTTTTGCGGTTTTATACGCATCCTCTAATAGCCCTTCCTTTTCATAAACCATTGCTAGCTGATAATAAGCTGTATGGTAAGACTCGTCGATTTCAATTACATGCTCCCATGCTTTAATTGCAATATCATTTCGATCTGTTTGATATGCAGTAATTCCATATTTAAATAGCTTATCGGCATTTTCATTACCATCCTCAGTAAAGTAGGTTAATGATTTTTCATATTCGCCAGCAGCTGCATAGGATTCACCAAGTCTGTCATCTATTGAAATATGGGCAACTTCATCACGCTTTGACTTAACCTTTTCGTAATAGGTAATCGCTTTGAGATACTCTCCAATCGAAAAATATAATTCTCCAAGCGCAAAGTCGATGACAACCTCTCCTGGTGCAAGTTGCTTCGCCGTTAATAGTTTTTGCTCAGACACCTCGAATAATCCTTGCGCTTGATATAAATCAGCTAATTGGATCAGCGCTTGTATATATGCTGTATCGTCCTTTTCTATTTCATTAAGGAGCGTTATTGCTGGTTCATCTTCCTCGAGCTCAATAAAAATATCTGCCAAAGAGGTTTTTAAATCGCTTTCGTCCGGGTATCGTTTCAATAAATCTTCTAAAATAAGTCTTGCATCTTGCAGATGTCCCCATTGTCTATAAAGCTCTGCAATCGTATATTTTTCATCATCATTTGCTTTAGATAAGTAATCCCCCAATAGTTGGATCCCTTTTTCAGCTTGATTATTTTCTATTAATTTTACTGCTTCCATAATGGTGTCCATGACGAACATCCTCTCTTCAAAAAACTCGCATGAATTTCGACTATTATTAATGAAATAAATGATTGATTCAATTATACAATAAAAGCGAAGATGACTGAAACAGAAATGCATCTATATACGTTTGTTTTTGCATCAAAGTTGTACATTATGTTAAAAGAGAAGAAATTGTTATCTGGTTTTTAGTTTGAAACAAAAAGAGCCTGCTTTGCGCAGACTCTTTTATTAGGAGATGGATTCTAAATCTTTAAAGAAGTTCGGATATGAAATTGCGATACAGCTAGTATCATCGATTGTCACTTCACCATCTGTTATGAGGCTGGCGATTACTCCCATCATTGCGATACGATGATCATCATAAGAAGCTATTTTACCACCTTTTAATGGTGTTTGTCCTTTTATAATTAATCCATCCTCAGTTGCTGTAATATCAGCCCCTAGGGTTGATAAAACATCTACTATTGCTGTGATTCGATCTGTTTCCTTGACCCGTAATTCTTCTGCGTTTCTAATTACCGTTGTCCCTTCTGCCTGTGTCGCTAAAAGAGCTATTACTGGAATTTCATCGATTAATCGAGGAATGATTTCTCCTTCAATTGTGATACCTTTTAAAGAGCCATGGGCAATTCGAACATTTCCAAATGCCTCTCCACTTGTAGAATGCTCAGTTACAATTTGAATTTTTGCGCCCATTCTATTTAAGACTTCAATTATACCAGTTCTGCTAGGATTCAACCCTACATTTTTCAGTAAAATTTCACTACCAGGTACAATAGCTCCCGCAACTAAGAAAAATGCAGCAGATGAAATATCGCCCGGAACATGTACATCTGTCCCAGTTAGATCACTTTTGTTCGTAACAGTGATTGTGTTTCCATCAATTGTTAGATCTGCACCAAAGGCTTTAAGCATATTTTCCGTGTGATTTCGCGTCGGAATTGGCTCTGTAACTTTTGTTTCACCTTCTGCAAGTAAACCAGCAAGAAGAATCGCTGATTTAACTTGAGCGCTTTTAACTGGCAGGGTATAATTGATTCCTTTAATCGCCGTCCCTCTGACTGCTATTGGAAGTAAGCTTCCATTAAATCTGCCATCAATTATTGCGCCCATCTGTCTCAATGGATTCACTACTCTGTCCATTGGTCGTTTGGAAAGAGAGGCATCCCCATAGATTGTCGTAAAGAAAGGTAACCCAGCTAGGATTCCAAGCATTAGTCTAGTTGTTGTTCCTGAATTACCGAAATCTAAAGGTTGATCTGGCTCAACTAATCTTTTTACACCCTTACTTTTAATTATTAATGTTGTATCATGAACATCGATAGAAACGCCCATTTCCCTAAATGCTTCCACCGTCCTCATGCAGTCTTCCCCATCAAGAAAATGCGTGATTTTCGTTATTCCATTTGCTAAAGAACCGAAAATTACTGCTCGATGCGAGATTGATTTATCTCCCGGAACTAAAATTTCTCCCGAAAGCGGATTGTTCGATTGCTGCAATGTACATTCGCTCACTATCTATTCACATCCTTTATTCTATTGGCATTATTGTTGTATCATCGTTTCGTACCCATTATTCTCTAATAATGTTGAGCTTGCTACCTGAGCTTTCTTTGAACTAAAGCTCAGTCTCATATGGCCCGTAATATCTTCACGAACTTCAAGAATTTCTATGTTCTTAATACTAATTTTCTCTTGGGCCAATAACTGCACAATGGAAGCAATTGCACCGGGCTGATCTCTAATATCAACATACAAGTCGTAAAAAGCAGGAATAGCACCTTTTTTTGATTCTGCCAAACCGTCTCGATATAGCTTTGCTTTATTGAGATATGTAATCATTTCCTCTTTTTGATCATGATCCAGAAGCTGCTTTAGACCTTTCATCTCTTCTATCCACTCTTGAAGTAACACGGACATTTTATCCCGATTATGATAGAAGATATCCTGCCAAAGCTCTGGATTGCTTGAGGCAATGCGCGTAATATCCCGAAAGCCTCCTGCTGCGAGCTTTGGTAGGAATGCATGCGTATTTTCCCATTTTTTTGCTTGATGTACAAGGGATGAAGCGATTAAATGAGGAAAGTGTGATACAACACCAGTCATTTCATCATGCTCATTTGGCATTAAGACAACAAATTTACTTTTCGTTTGAATTAAAACGCCTTTTAAAGCTTCAATCTCATTGTGTTGATTTCCATTTGTAGGTGACAATACATAAATCGCATTTTCAAATAGATGTGCCTTTGCTGCTTGCACACCTCTTTTATGTGAACCAGCCATCGGATGGCCACCAATGAAAGTTACATTTTCACTGTTTAACGAACTTGCTGTTTTTAAAATCGCTCCCTTTACGGATGCGGTATCAGATATAATCACTTTCCGTTTAAAGGATACCGTTTTAAGTAGATTCACCAATGCGATTGTTTCCGAAATTGGTGCTGCCAGAATAATAAAATCGGATCGCTGTGCTGCTTCTATAAAATTAGTACTTGCCTCATGAATGATACCGTTTAAACGTGCAAACTCAAGTGAAGCTTCATTCAGATCATATCCGATAATATGATGATCACTTGATTGCGCCATGCCCTTTGCAAGGGAACCTCCAATTAAACCAATTCCTGCTACTAAAATCGTCTTTCGCATTTTATCACCTTACTTTACTATTGCTTCGTTATGGAATTCTAACAGAACGCGTTGTAGGTCTTCCATATCTTCACCTGTCCCTAAAGACACTCGAATTGTCTTTGGAATACCAAGTAGTTCACCAGGCCTTACTATAAAACCACGCTCTAATAAATACTGAAATACATCGATACCGCTTATCGGTGTTTCTACTAGGAGAAAGTTTGTTTCTGAGTGAAAGTATTTCCAACCGATTTGATTGAGAAAGTTTTTAAAAGATGCTTTCACCGTTTTATTTTTTTCATAACTATTCGTTATAAATACGTCATCGGATAGTGCAACAAGTGCAGCTTGCTGTGCAATAGAGGTAGTGTTAAAAGGTCCTCTAACAACATTTAACTTATCGATAATCATATGATTTGCTATACCATAGCCAATTCGTAACCCTGCTAATCCATAAGCTTTAGAAAATGTGCGCATTACAATCAAATTGTTATGACTTTTGATGTACGAAAGCACATCTATGTTAGCTTCTGGATCAACGTATTCAAAATAAGCCTCATCAAAAGCAATAAGAACGTGTTTCGGACAATTGTTCAAGAAAGCTTCAAATGCTTCTTTTGGAATTACAGTCCCGATTGGATTATTCGGTGAACAAAGCCAAATGATTCTTGTTTTTTCATCAATAGCTTCAAGCATCTTATCCAAGGCATGATAACCGTCAGCAGTTACTTCAATTTCCTTTACCTCTGCCCCTTCGATTAGGGAATAGTGTTTATATTGGCCAAAAGTCGGTGTTGCTGTAACAACATTCGATCCCGGAGCAAGGTATGTTCTGCACAGCATTTGAATGATTTCTTCTGTCCCGCTTCCAAATACTAATTGTGATTCTGCTACCTCCAGCTTGTTTGCTAATGCAGACCTTAATTCAGCAGTATAGCCATCTGGGTATATATTAAAGTCGGGCAATCCTTGTAAAAGCGCCTCTTTCACTTGATTTGAATAACCATATGGGTTTTCATTCGACGCGAGTTTTACGATTCGTTCTAACCCAAATTCTTGCTGGATTTCTTTCGTCTGCTTTCCCTGCTTGTAAGGAGTTAGCTGACTTAAGACTGGCTTTGCTTCCATTAGTTATTATCCCCCTTTACAAGGTCAGGTCGTAATTTAACAGCATCATGATGGAAAACATGCTGAATTTTTTCTTGTTCTTCCGTTGTATTAACAACCATCATTACTCGAATACATTTCGGTAAACTGTTCGGCACATCGATTTCAGCCATACACATGACAGGAACATATGTCCAACCCGAAATCTCCCTTAGAGCTTTTGCGGGAAATCCTGCATTTAAATCTTTCGTTACAGATATGAAAACGTGTGAAACATCAGTAGGTTGGACATTATTTTTCGCTACCATTTCCTCAATTAGTAATCTTGTATTTTCTATCATTTGGTTTTCTTCGTTTTGTAAGACCGTAGTCGCCCCTCTTAATCCCCTATTCATTGTACCATCAACCTTCTCTCAAATGATGTTAAATAAATTTCGATTTCAGTATCCTCTAATTCTCTTGTAACTGGTTTAGCTACATCCTCTAATAG
Organism: Oceanobacillus sp. FSL K6-0127; assembly: GCF_037983385.1. Classification (NCBI taxonomy): domain Bacteria; kingdom Bacillati; phylum Bacillota; class Bacilli; order Caryophanales; family Bacillaceae; genus Oceanobacillus; species Oceanobacillus sp. FSL K6-0127. The sequence continues at coordinate 2,848,828 of NZ_CP150287.1, forward strand.
CACCATTTGAATTTTGCTCTTTAATGCCTTTTTATCTGACTTCATTTTACTTATTAATGCTAAATTGTTTAAGTCCGTTCCAATAATCGGATATTTATTCGTTTTAAACCATTGAACAAGCTCATCAAATGGTAATTTTATCGAATATAATGCTTCGCTCACATGAATAGAAAATAAAAGACCAATCGCTACTGCTTCTCCATGAGTCAATGTCCCATATCCAAGTTCAGCTTCTAATGCATGACCTAATGTATGTCCAAGGTTTAAATACTTACGCACCCCTGATTCTCTTTCATCCGCTTCTACAATAGCAGCTTTAATTCTAATGCCTTGCTTCAGATGCTTCTGTAGCCCATGATTCGATACATTATAAATATCCACCATTAACAATGTATTGAAAAAATTCTTATCAGCAATCAACGCTTCCTTAATCAATTCCGCATAGCCTGACCGCACTTCACGCTCACTTAAAGAATGTAGTGTGTCAACATCATAAATAACTGCTTCTGGCGGATAGAAGTTACCGATCAGGTTTTTACCAAACTCATGATTAATTGCTACCTTCCCACCGACACTACTGTCATGAGCAAGAATCGTTGTCGGTATTTGAATATAATCAATCCCACGCATATAAGTTGCAGCAACGAAACCGGCAAGATCTCCAACAACGCCTCCGCCAAGGGCAATGATTAGTGATTCACGATCCAGACCAAATTCAATGGCTTCGGTTTGTAATTGGTAGAAGGTTTGGAGGTTTTTTGACTTTTCTCCAGCTGGGACGATAGACTGGAAAACCCGATATGCAGGTAGGTTTTCCAGAATATCCTTTAAATAGAGTGCTGCAACATGCTCATCCGTTACAACCAAAATGGATGAATATTCTTTATTCAGAAATTGCTTGATTTGCAATCGTAATGATTCTCCAATTGAAATCGTATAGGCGTTAGTGCTTGATTTAACTAAAATTTTCTCCACTAAAAACACCTTATTTCTTCGCGATAATCGTCAATTGCTTTTTTCAGTCTAGAGAATTCATCACTCGGAAATTGCTCCGTAATAGCTTTTGCTAGTTCAAATGCGACAATATGCTCCATGACTACAGAAGCAGCAGGAACTGCACATGCATCAGAACGTTCAACAGTTGCTTTGAATGGCTCCTTTGTTTCAATGTCGACACTTTGTAGTGGTCGTTTCATCAATGTCGGAATTGGCTTCATGACACCTTTTACAACAATCGGCATACCAGTTGTCATGCCCCCCTCAAAACCGCCAAGTCGGTTTGATGTACGGTAGTAACCTTTGTCTTTGTCCCAAGCAATTTCATCGTGAACTTCACTACCAAACAATTCAGCAGCTTTAAATCCAATTCCAAATTCGACCCCTTTAAATGCATTGATACTCATTACACTTCCGGCGATTCTGCTATCAAGCTTACGATCATAATGAACATAAGACCCTACTCCAGCAGGCATGCCTTCTACATATACTTCACAGACTCCGCCAATGGAATCTCCTTCTTTTTTCGTTTTATCAATTTTATCCATCATTTCTTGTTCTACATTTTTATCCAAAACCATAACTGGTGATTCCTGCGATATCTTTATACGTTCTTCAATCGTAAGGTCGTCCTTATCTTCTGCACGAATACCCGCGATCTCTTTCACATATCCGCATACCTCGATCCCAAGGTGCTTTAAGAAAGTTTTGGCAACGGCTCCTGCAGCTACACGAGCAGCAGTTTCTCGGGCAGAGGATCTTTCTAAAACATTTCGCATGTCACGATGGCCGTATTTCAATGCACCATTTAAGTCTGCATGGCCTGGTCTTGGTTTTGTAACAACTCGTCTAAGCTTTGTATCCTCTTTAATAGGATCTTCTCCCATAATATCTGTCCAATGTTTAAAATCATCATTATGTATAACGAGCGAAATAGGAGAACCCAACGTATATCCATGTCGAATACCACTTGTTACCTCGACCAGATCCTTCTCGATCTGCATTCGCTTTCCTCTTCCATGCCCCCCTTGCCGACGTATTAAGGACTCATTAATGTCTTCTTTTAATAATGGCATTTGTGCAGGGAGTCCCTCGATAATTGTTGTTAGTTGTTTCCCATGAGATTCCCCTGAAGTTAAGTAGCGCAATGAACATTCTCCTTTACAATGATTTACTTAAAAAGCGGATATGATAAATCCAAAGTTTTTCTAACTACTATACCATAACTCCATTTGTTTATGTTGCATTTTTTCGAAAAAAATAATTTTACAAGTGATGAAGTCGGAGTAACCCAAAATTAAAGAGACGTTTTAACTGGTGACTCATTAATTTTTTGATAAAAAAATGTTTCTGCAAGATTGAAATCATATTTAGCTGGGTTAAAAATTTGCTCTGTACTTCCAACGAATAATACGCCATTTGGTTTTAATGCATTGCTGAAGTTTTTATAAATATTTTCCTTAGCAGAATCCGTAAAATAAATTAAAACATTTCTACATACGAGTAGATCAATGTTTGTAGGGTAGCGATCAGCTAGTAAATTATGCTTTTTGAATGTAATCATTTGCTTTAGTGACTCATCAATTTTATAAAGACTGCCCGTCATTTCAAAATACTTCTTTTTATAACTTGTTGGCAACTCTTTCAAAGCCTGTTCCATATAGATTCCTTGCTTTGCCTTTGCCAACACATTCGTATCAATGTCTGTTGCCAATATTTGAACAGGTACAGTGGGGAAATGTTCTTTCATCAAAATTGCTAAACTGTATGGTTCTTCACCTGTTGAGCAAGCGGCACTCCAAATAGATAACCGATTCCTATCCTTTAGCAGAATTGGCAGGATAGTGTCCTTTAAAACCTCCCACCTTTTTGCATTGCGGTAAAATTCAGACACGTTAATTGTTAATCGATCCGTAAATTCATTTAGCATATCTTTATCTTTGTTGAATGCTTCAAAATAAGTTACGAAGCTAGAATAGCCTCTTTTATTTCGCAGTGTTGTAATTCGTCTTTTCATCTGTGTTTCTTTATATAACTGTAAATTAATTCCTAGCCTTATCTTTACCTTCTCAATGAACTCCATATAGTCATCTTTCATTGTTCTTAGCCTCTTTCACCCATAATTGTAAAAAAACCTCCGTTAAAAACGGAGGTTTTTTTTTACTTAGTAAATCCATGCACTATCTTGTTTATTGTAAGAAACGATTTCACTTTCATCAAAGAATAGTGAAATTTCTCTCTCCGCACTTTCTGGAGAGTCAGAACCATGGATAATATTCTTTCCGACCGTCACGCCAAAATCTCCGCGAATTGTACTTGGAGCAGCTTCTTGTGGATTTGTTTTACCCATCATCTGGCGTGCAGTCGCGATTACATTCTCGCCTTCCCAAACCATTGCAAATACAGGACCAGAAGTAATAAAATCAACAAGCTCGCCAAAAAATGGTCTTTCTTTATGCTCACCATAATGCTTTTCCGCAAGCTCGTTTGAAATTACCATTAGCTTTGCACCAGCAAGTTTAAATCCTTTTGATTCAAATCGTTTTACAACTTCTCCAATCAAATTACGTTGTACGCCGTCTGGTTTTACCATTAAAAATGTCTTTTCCATTATTTCACCTCGTTATTATGTATAAAAACAGTAACCTCTAAAATTTTAACAAATTTTTATAAAAATAACAATATACATTATGAACGCCTTTTACCAATATATTTCGCAATATCCTGTAAGGTTTGCTTTGCCTTTGAAGCCGGTAACGAATCCAATGATTTTAAAGCTTTTTGGAGGTATAAATCGCTCGTTTCGTATGCCTGCTTAATCGCTTGTGTCTTTTTCAATTCAGAAATAATCTGCTGCATCTCCTGATCGCCAACTGTGCTGGGATTTGCAAAAATCTCCCTCAACAATTTGTAAAAGCTTTGATCCCTCATCGCATATAATACAGGCAATGTTATATTTCCTTGCAGCAAGTCATTTCCTGCTGGCTTTCCAAGTTCCTTGGCAGATGATGTAAAATCAAGGATATCATCGATAATTTGATAAGACATACCAATATAATATCCATACCGATACAATTTCCCTGCATCCCGTTCAGATAAGCCGCTTGCGATCGCACCAAGCTTGCAGCTCGTTGCAATAAGCAATGCAGTTTTACGTTTAATTCTTCTTAAGTAGTCACGAAGTGTTTGATCCCACTTAAATTTATCTTTGATCTGCTCTACTTCTCCAATACTTACCTCAACAAGTGTTTTAGAAAGCAATTGGTGAACTTGCACGTCTTTAATAGACGTTACAACCTCTAAAGCTCTTGCTAATATGTAATCACCTGTATACATAGCAACACGATTGCCATATACAGATTTAATGGTTGGTTTCCCTCTCCGAAGTTCAGCTTCATCAATTACATCATCATGGACAAGTGTTGCCATATGAATTAATTCAAGGGTAACTGCAATCTTTTGAATACGTTCTATGTTATAATTTCCAATTTGTCCTGCAAGCAATACAAATACTGGACGGATTCTTTTTCCTCCAGCATCCAAAAGAGCAACAGAAGCATTACGCAGAACAGGATGTTCTGCTTGTATACTTTGATGCAGTGCGGATTCAATTAGATCTAAATCTTTTTTTAAAAAACTATACATTTTTGGAAGTCTCATATTATGTCACCTTATTTATAACCTTGAAAAATAAATAGTATATTTGCGGGGTTAATTTGTATTTTGTGAATAACTTAGTTACCGGTATAGCCACGTCCACAAAGTGCTAAAGCCGCAGTAAGCCTTCCACACCCTCTTGACAATCTAAATTAACATCAATTTTATATGAAGAATGGCCGAATAATACCGGGACAAAACCTAACTTCGGCATCTCCCTACAGGAGCATGTTCCATTTTAGATGAACTTGACTTTTCGTTCAAATCGGGAAAAGTCATAGTTTATCTTATACTTAGGAGTGAATCTTCGCCTAAGGTATTATCGACAAGTTTAACCACCCGGGACAAGGTCCATATGCCACTAACCGAGCTTTTGTTCTACCATTATTTCTTAAAGCCCATATGCATTGCTGCAACCCCGCCTGTATAGCTTTTCATCTCAACATGAGAGAAACCAGCATCCAAAAACATCTGTTTTAATTCGGTTTTTCCAGGGAAATCCTTCGCAGATTCTTGAAGCCAGGAGTATTCTTTATAGCTTTTCGCAAATAGCTTGCCGAATAAAGGCATAATAAAACGGAAGTACAAGTAATAACCCTGTCTGAAACCAATTAGCGTAGGTTGTGATGTTTCTAAACATACAACCTTTCCACCAGGCTTTACAACCCTGTACATCTCTTTTAAGACCGTCATATAATCAGGAACATTTCTTAACCCGAATCCGATTGTAACATAGTCAAATGTATTATCATCGAATGGAAGTTCCATTGCATTTCCATGTACGAGTTCCAATTGATCCAGTTTTAATTCCTGTTGCTTCTTTTTAGCGATAGAGAGCATATTCTTACTAAAATCAAGACCAATCACGGTGCCTTCTTTTGCAACAGCTTCTGCAAGTGAGATGGACCAATCCCCAGTACCGCAGCATACATCTAATGCTTTAGACCCCTTCTTAACCTGCATTCGCTTCATGACATCTTTACGCCATGCAACATGTCGTTGAAAAGAGATAATCGAATTCATCGAGTCATACTTCGTATAGATTTTTTCAAAGACGTGGTGCACACGTTCTTCTTTACTTTGTTCGTGCATAAGTCAACCTTCTTCCACAATCGAGGATTGATAAAAACTCATATTTTCTAGTTTTTTTCTAATTAACGATTGAAATGCTGCATATTTACCAGGTACCTGTGATAGAGCTTTATCAACTTTATCTAGTTGTTTTTCGATTAACGAATCAATTGGATTTAACCCCGTTTTATACGAAGTATCGATATTCATTTCCTTCCACTGTACGAGTAATGGTGTCCTATTAGCCGTAGCACCTATTTTTTCATGAACTAACCTTTCTGTTAGCAACCAATCACTTATAACTTGATTCAATTCGTCTCCATGAAGAAATCGCGCTACTCGTACAAGCAGCATGGAATCAATTTGTTTTGTTACATCCATAAACGTCTCAAATGTTTCAATCTCTTTGTAATAAAGTTTCATTTTGTATTCATTAATATTCTTAATTGCAATTGCAAGTGTATGTATTAGTTCAACATCTTCTATTTCAGACAATAGATAATAATATAATCCACTGTAATAATCTCCTGCTAAAACATTAAGCTGCTTGCTTAGCTTCTCTTCTTTCGTTTCATTCTCTTCATTACCAATTGGTACTAAATCATGTGTATCAAGTGCCATCTGCACCATCATCGTTGTGATGACGAAACGTTCCTTTTGAATGATGCTTAAAGAATCACAACTAAAGACTAATTCAGCTAAAATCTGCAGTTTCCCTTCATGAATTATGGGCTTTTGTATATGTCTTTCAAGATATTCATTATGGATTTTATCTTCTAGTAGATTTCTTATATGTTGAATTTCTGTCATTGAAGTGTTCAAAGATATCACCTTAGCCCTTTCATCCTTCGAGTGCTTTCGTTATTATAGCATATATTGTCGGTTATAAAAACGAAAGAATACGGAGGATGGTTAAAAAGTGATAGGATTTACTAAAACCTTATCGATTATCTAGTTCACCGTGACTCGTTTGAATAATTGCCTTACCTCTAACTTTTACAGCTGAAGTGTGCTCTGTAAATTGCGCTATCATAACTTCACCTTCATCCAGTTTTTCGGTGTGATGAAATTTCGTGTCATTCCCTCGGGTCAAACCGATTACATTTACTCCATCTTCTAAAGCCTTAATAACAAAAAAATCCGATTTAATCGAAGAATTGTTCATTGCTGTTTTTTGCCCCTTTTTATATTTACTATGTCCTATTATATTATGAAAGTCAATTTAATTCTCGGCGTTTTTAGAAAACTTGACGTTCTTTAAATGGATTCCTAGTAAGTGTATTTTGCTTTCTTAGAATCACTTATGCAGATATGAAAGTTTTATACTTTCATATCTGCCAAAATAATAGAAAAAGGGTACGTATGATTACGCACCCTTTCTACGCCCTATGTAGCTTATTTTACGCTGTCTTTAAGGGCTTTTCCTGGTTTGAAAGCAGGAACTTTACTTGCTGGAATTTCAATCTCTTCTCCAGTTTGCGGATTACGTCCTTTACGTGCTGAACGCTCGCGTACTTCAAAGTTACCAAATCCGATTAACTGTACTTTTTCACCATTTTTAAGTGAATCCATGACAGATTCGAAAACTGCGTCTACAGCTTTTGTAGCGTCTTTTTTAGAAAGCTCACTTTTTTCAGCAACTGCATTCACTAAGTCTGTTTTGTTCATGACATTCACCTCCTCCCAAAATGTATGCTTCGACATGGGAACAAAATAAATCCATTTCTATGAATCCATTCTGCACACTTGTTTGCCTCTTTATACGCAAATGTCATTCAGTTCATTTGATGACAAGGCTTATATTAACTGAGTTTGCGATAAAATTCAACAATAAGTAACGATTTTATTGATATTTATTTGCAAAAAAGCCAAAAATGCCCTCTGAATGACGAAAAACCACCCATTTTTTGGTAAATCTGTAAAAGCTATGTGTCCCATGGATTACAGCTGGTTTATTATACATATACGACACTAGCTATAAATTTCCTTCCGTTCATAAAAATTTTTTTATCAATAATTAGCCTATAAGAAGTAAAAATTTCAGCTTTGCAAACTGAAATTTTGTTAATTTCTATGAAAAAAAGGTAATTAATACGTCATTTTTATATCCCTATTTTCACAGCGTGAGATTGAAATACATTAGAATTGAAAGAAACTGCGAACTAACTTCTCGGCTGTTTTCTTCAAGTATGTGCAATAATCGCTGTCCGGGATCGCTTCGAGCGGATGCTTTCCGTGGGCACGGCTTCAGGCTCTCCGGAAGAAGAGCATCGGTGAGACTACGCAGTGCGACAGAACAAGGAGGCTCACCAGCACCCCTTTGGATGCGCGAATTATATTTCCGGAGCGGATATACGCACAAACATTATGTGTTAATTCGAAGTTTATATTCATTTTGAGCTAAGTTAAAGCAAAACAAAAAGCAGCTTATAATCAGCTGCTATAAAATAATTGCTATTAGTCCTCCGGATCCTTCATTTATGATTCTTTCTAGCGTATCCTTCAGTTTATATCTGGCGTTCTCAGGCATTAGTGATATTTTAGCTTGGATGCCTTCGCGCACAATGGAGCTGAGTGATCTGCCAAAAATATCGGATTCCCAGATGGATAATGGGTCTTCTTCAAAGTCCTGCATTAAGTACCGAACAAGTTCTTCACTCTGTTTTTCCGTTCCGATAATAGGAGCAAATTCAGATTCTACTTCTACTCGAATCATATGGATGGAAGGTGCAACGGCCTTCAAACGAACACCAAATCTTGAGCCTTGGCGAATGATTTCAGGCTCATCCAATAACATATCCTCCAAAGTTGGGGCGGCAATTCCATATCCCGTTTGCTTTACCATTTGTAAAGCTCCGGAAATATGATCATATTCCCTTTTCGCATATGAAAAGTCTTGCATTAATTCTAAGAGATGATCTTTCCCGCGAATTTCTTCTCCAACAATTTCCTTTAAAATTTGATCATATAAGTGATCTGGTGCATGCAAGTCAATCTCAGCTACCCCTTCACCCATTTCCATTCCCGCAAGGTTTGCTTTATCAATATACTCGAATTCAGAAAAATTGCCGACAATATGATCAACATCCCGTAATCTTCTAATATCTTTCACGGTTGTTTGAATTGCTTCTTGGTAGTTCTCTCTTAGCCAATGGTTTTCTTTTAAAACCATGACCCAACTTGGAAGATTAACATTCACTTCAAGAACTGGGAATTCATATAACGCTTCACGGAGAACATTATAAACATCATGTTCTGTCATCGATTCGATACTCATAGAAAGTACTGGGATATCGTATTTTTCTGCTAAGTCTTGACGTAGTAATTCTGTTTCCTGGCTAGATGGTCGAACGGAATTAACTACCATAATAAATGGCTTCCCGACCTCTTTCAACTCTTCCACAACTCGAGATTCTGCATCTTCATAATCATTACGCGGAATTTCTCCAATGGATCCATCTGTGGTCACAACTACACCAATCGTTGAATGCTCTTGAATAACTTTTCGTGTACCGATTTCGGCTGCATCATGAAACGGAATCGGGTCTTCATACCATGGTGTGTTAATCATCCTTGGTCCATTTTCATCTTCAAACCCCTTAGCCCCTTCAACTGCATAACCGACACAATCCACAAGACGAACATTTACGTCAAGCCCTTCATCCACAGTTAGTTGAACAGCTTGATTTGGGATAAACTTTGGCTCTGTCGTCATAATTGTACGTCCAGCTGCACTCTGGGGTAATTCGTCATGCGCCCTCGTTCGTTCACTCTCATCTTCAATATTCGGTAACACAACTAACTCCATGAACTTTTTAATAAATGTCGATTTTCCTGTACGGACTGCACCAACGATTCCTAGATAAATATCTCCATTTGTCCGTTTGGAAATATCTTTAAAAATATCGATTTTTTCCAAAAGATCCCCTCCCGATCTCCGTACTTTAATATGGACCACCCGTAATATATTGACATTATGAGTCTATGATGTTGTCCTATTAAAATATGACTTGTTTCAGTCTGTTTCCTAAATTAATTCACCCTAGAGCAATTTATTCAGGCAAAATAAATGAAAAAAATAAAATTCCCTTGCAACAATATATGTTACAAGGGAATTTATATGTTATATTTATCAAAACTTTAACCGTTATTTCTAATTTCCTCACATCCTACGCTTTACTCCTCTTCCATTAAGAAAACCGGCTCATTATCTTTAATGGTATAAGGAAGGGAATATGCTGGCACAAAAGGAGTATGATCGGCTAAAATGTAACGGATGTCGTCGCCTTCTTTATAATCATGATCATATTCATTTAAGGCATTATTTAAATCGATACTGTAATCAACATAGAGATTACCATCCACATCCATAATAATAGGCAAATTCTCCTGTGAATACGGACTGACTACAGTTGGAGCGTTATTTAAACCTAGTTTTTCATAATCAATTGTATATAGACCGTTTACAATTTTTTCGCCGTATGCTGGATAAATATGTTCACTCCGAAAAATATCTAATTGGACATTTACACTGCGAATTGCTTCGGTTACACGTAAGTCAATTAATTTAACCCTTGGATCATCTTCAGGTGTGATTAATGTATATTGATAAACGCCGCCTTGTTCATAAGCATTTCCAGGTGCATTAGATAAATTGCCGTTTTCTTTTAATAAAGTGAAATCAACTAAATACTTTTCAAAGATTGGCGTATCGCTCGACTTTGTACGTATTGGCACCAAACCTTGTTTCTCTTCTCGATAATCGTTAACAGCATTTTGAACGGTATCCAATTGATCTTCGTATGGAATTTGATTTTGCTCTCTTTCACTTTGTGGATACAGACAGCCACTTAATAGCACTGAAAGTAATAGTATTCCGATAATCTTATAATATGTATGCTTCATTGCAATAGCCTCCTTATCAGCTACCGTGTAGGACCACTTAATACGACGTAAAGAATGATTAATCCACCCGAAATTAATGAAAGGTATGCCATAAAGGACACAATCCCAGCTAACCATCCCTTCAATTTTTTTCTACTCAGTACAATTAAACCAATAGCTACTATTAATAAAAACATTCCAACAAAAGAGATATACATCATAAGCATCGATAATGACATTTTTGTTCACCCCAGATCTCTATTTTCCTTTGCACACCGTATTATAACATATGAGTCATACCTGCACGTATCGAAATGGTAAATTAGTACAGCCGCTTTCAACAAACAAATACCCGAAATGAAGGGGGCCTCTCCATCCCGGGTTGACTAAATAAAATCCTCAGCAACTCTATCCATGAATGCTTGTGCGATTTATCTTATGCAAGGATATAGTATATCGTATCCGCAGGTTACCTATGATTCGTTATTTTTTAAATAAATGGTTTAACGATTGCATGTCCCCTGGCATTTTATTATTAACAATTGCTTGAACAATTTTATCTTCTTTTTCTTTTGTTAAAGGTCTATCTGCCATTTTTGCTAAATGCCTCACTAAATTTCGAACTGTTTTTTCATCCGAAAAATTTGCGTTTTTTACAGAATCGGCCACCTTCATAACATCATCCGGGTTAATATTGGCATTTTTTTGTAACTTGTCAAACATTCCCTTTTGAAAATTATTCACTTATTCTCCTCCTTGCTATAATCATTCAACATAGTATATGCAAGGAGGTTGATAACGTGTTATTGCGTATAACGCTCGTTTAATAAGATTGAAATATCATCCATTTCGTCTCGTTTATCTCTGCTCATGAGTTCATCAACAACTGCTTTAGGTGTTTTTTCTTCAAATAATATTTGATAAATTCCCGAAGTAATTGGCATCTCCACTTGTTGCTCTTTTGCAAATTGATATGCTGCTTTTACGGTCCTTACACCTTCAACAACCATTCCCATTTGCTCAAGAACATCATCTAGCTTATTGCCTTTTCCTAATAAATTTCCAGCACGCCAATTTCGGCTATGGACACTTGTGCACGTTACAATTAGATCTCCAACACCTGGCAGCCCCAAAAAGCTAAGTGGATTTGCACCAAGCGATGTTCCTAACCGAGCAATTTCAGCAAGCCCCCTAGTCATTAATGCAGCTTTTGCGTTATCGCCATAGCCAAGCCCATCCGAAATTCCCGCTCCTAAAGCGATTATATTCTTTAAAGCCCCACCTAGCTCTATACCAAGTATATCTGAGCTTGTATAAACTCGAAATGTATCACTATTAAAAAGGTCTTGTGCGATCTTTGCATTATCCATGTTAACAGCAGATACTGTAACAGTTGTAGGGTGCCTTAATGCTACCTCTTCTGCATGACTAGGACCTGAAAGAACAACGATTTCCTCATAATCGTAGGTTGTCAATTCCTCACTAATCATTTCAGAGACCCTTTTTAATGTATCTGGTTCAATTCCTTTCGATGCATGAATAATGGTGGGCTTTTCTGCTAACATGTTATTTAAATTCTGGGAAACTTCTCGAATCGCTTTTGTTGGAACTACAACAATTATAGCGGCAACTCCAGTAACAGCTTCTTTTAAATCGTGAAAAGCTGTTATTTGCTCCGGCAAAATGCCCTGTAAATATTTTTCGTTTTTACGAGTACGATTAATGGTTTCTGCCTGTTCCTTACGGTGTGACCATAGGCGAACATCATGCCCATTATCTGCTAGTACAATACTTAATGCAGTACCCCAGCTTCCTGCTCCTAACACTGCAACATTTGCCATAAGTCTGGTCTCCTTTTTTCTAGCTCCAGCGCCTAGCGAGACTTCCTTCACCTCCGTATGATAAAGAAGACTTGCCGACTGTCAAGACACGAGGCCTAGTCGCACTTATACCCTTCCGGTGAAGTGAATCTCCAAAGTACGGGAGTCCGTACATCGCTTACCGGGCGCTTCCGCTTTTGTTCACTATTGTCTTCTTCTTGCAAATAGTTTAATTGGTGTACCAGTAAAACCAAATGCATCCCGGATCTTGTTTTCCAGAAAACGTTCATAAGAAAAATGCATCAATTCAGGATCATTAACAAAAATGACAAAGCTTGGCGGCTTCACAGCTACTTGTGTCGCATAGAGCACCTTTAATCGTCTCCCTTTTACGGTAGGAGTTGGATTCATAGCGAGTGCATCCATAATGACATCATTGAGTACATTTGTTGGTATACGTTTTGCATGACTTTCACTTGCAATTTTGATGGCTGGTATTAGTGTATGCAGCCTTTTCTTCGTCTTTGCGGACAAGAATACAATTGGCGCATAATCTAAGTATTGGAAATGCGCACGTACATTTGCTTCAAATTCTTTCATTGCCTTTTCATCTGATTCAACAGTATCCCATTTATTTACAACAATTACAATACCTCGACCAGCATCGTGGGCATACCCAGCAATACGCTTATCTTGTTCTCTAATGCCTGTCTCTGCATCAATCAATATAAGGACGACATCTGATCGTTCGATTGCCTTTAAAGCTCGCAAAACACTGTATTTTTCTGTTGTTTCGTATACTTTCCCTCGTTTACGCATTCCTGCAGTATCAATAATCACGAAATCCTGATCATCTTTATAAAGATGCGTATCAATGGCATCTCTAGTCGTTCCTTCTATTTCACTTACAATAACTCGGTCCTCATTCAAAAGTGCGTTTACCAATGACGATTTACCAACATTTGGTCTACCAATCAGACTAAAATAAATGGTATCTTCATTTACTTCGTCCTCTGAAACCTCTGGAAAATGACTGACAACCTCATCCAGTAAATCACCGAGTCCAAGTCCATGTGAACCTGAAATTGGGAATGGTTCTCCGAATCCGAGTGAATAATATTCATAAATCGTCTCACGCATTTCAGGGTTATCAATTTTATTGACTGCCAGTACTACTGGTTTATTCGATTTGAATAATAATTTTGCAACTTCTTCGTCTGCGCCCGTTATTCCTTCCTTACCATTGAGAATAAATATAATAACATCTGCTTCATCAATAGCAACTTCAGCTTGTTGACGCATTTGAACAAGTAAAGGTTCATCACCGATTTCAATTCCACCAGTGTCAATTAAATTAAATTCTTGATTCAGCCATTCAGCAGAAGCGTATATCCGATCACGGGTTACACCCGGTATATCTTCAACGATTGATATTCTTTCACCAACCAATCTATTAAAAATGGTTGATTTTCCCACATTTGGTCTTCCTACAATTGCAACCACAGATTTCCTCATATAAAGGAACATCCTCTCTCTTTATGTCTATTTACCTTGTTCACGCGATAACGGACTGTAATCCCCACCTTTATGCTTATAGTAGCCAAAACATGTGAAAGTGGAGAGGAACAGCTCATAAATTCCTAATTCTGTTCAAGGCTTTCGGTCTCCCTTGTGTACTAACTTTCAGCAGGAGTAAGACCACCCACTGAATGAAGTTTCACTTTATACATTCTAGCAAAAGAAGGAAATATTAACAATAAGTATTAATGTTTCACAATAATAAACAGTTCTTCACTTAAAGCATGCGCAATCCCATCCATAATTGCTTCAAGATTAGCTGCAATTAGTTCCAGTTCCTGTTTTGTTTCGCATAAAAAGATCGGGGCACCACCAGCTATTTTTTCCCTATTGGTTGTAATTACAGCTAGAATAGCTTTTTCGATATTCATTTCTTATGCGCTCCTTTTTTATAAGCGTTTGTTTCCGAAGGCATTCGAACTGCATTTTCTAGTACTGGTACAGAGCCGATCACTTTTTTAGCTACCGCTGCATCACGGATTTGCGGAAGAACAAAAACACCCAAACGACCATCGTCTAAGTCACGTTTAATTAATGGCATAAGTGCAGGTGTCCCTGAGTCTCGAAAAACACCTAATGCAACAGATACATCGTGAATAATCGCTTGACGTTGACCAAGATTGCCAATTGTAGTTATTGCATTCATATTCTTAGGTGTTACAATAAACCCCATACCATATTTCATAATCTCCTTTTGCCGCTCAGCTAATCCAATGTTCATAATATAAATATTATCTACATGAAGTCCAGCTCCATCAAAGGAAATATCTGCTCGATTAATTTCTGCAATATCTTCTAGTATTGAGCCACTCATCAAAATGTGCCCTAAAATAAAGCAGATAATAGCAATGATAATTGCGATAAACACATTCCATATAATATACGTTAGACTTGTTAGAAATCCTGTAAACATAACTAGATAATTTCTGCTTTCAAAGGAGATTGCTATTCCTTCAATATATGTCTTCCCTCTTGTTACAAGTTCAAAGCTGTCCATTTCTGTTAATGTATTTCTTTCCATATTGCGTACATCCCTAAATTGAGTTGCAGCAACCGTTAAGAGCGTCACAGCAGTGAATTCTTTTTCCAATAAAGCAGGTACAGCCAATGCCCCCAACGACGCGGCAATAAATCCTAATGACAAATGAATGATTTTGCCGTGTAAATAAGTAGGATATTGTCTGTAATCCGTTCGCAATAAAAGAATTCTCGCTATTGTTCCAGTCACAATCCCAAATAGAATCGGGAAAATATATCCACTCATTTTCTCACCTCTAGAAATTCTGTAGAAATGCTTATTTGTAGTATGTCTAAAAATGAATAAAATAGTAGTGGATATTAAAAGTTATCGAGAATAGTATTTCGAAAAGTTATTAATTTATTACCTACAAAAAATGATCCCTGTTTTTATACAGAGACCATTTTCATTTAAAAATGGGTGAGAACACCCCAAAATGTATTATTTTTTATATTTATTTAATTGATCACCGATAAAGTCACCAAGCTGGAACCCAGTTTGTTCGTCATCTTTTTCGTATTGCTGATATTCTTTTTGTTCTTGCTCCTGTTCTAGTTCTTTAATACTTAATGAGATACGTTCTTCAGCTTCATTCACATCAAGTACTTTTACTTTTACTTGTTGCCCTACTTCCAGAACTTCTTGTGGTGTGCCAATATGACGGTTTGCAATCTGTGAAATATGAACCAACCCTTCTACACCAGGTAGAATCTCAACAAAAGCACCAAAGTTCACTAAGCGTTTCACTGTACCTTCAATAGTCGATCCAGCAGTAACACGATTTTCGATATCTGACCATGGCCCTGGGAGTGTGTTTTTATGTGATAGTGAAATACGCTCATTATCGCGATCTACAGATAGTATTTCTACTTGAATCTTATCTCCCTCTGAAACAACATCCGAAGCTTTAGCAACATGTTCATGTGCTAATTGAGAGATGTGAACTAAACCATCGACACCACCGATATCTACAAATGCACCGAAGCTAGTAATCCGTTGAACAGTTCCTTCTAAAACCTGTCCCTCCTCAAGTGATTGCAGTAACTCATTCTTTTTTGCGTTTGCTTCATCTTCCACTACTGCGCGGTGAGAGAGGATAATACGATTTTGCTCACGGTCTAAATCAGCAATTTTAACAGTTAGAGACGTATCCTTATAATCAGAAAAATCCTCTACAAAATGCGTTTCTACTAACGATGCTGGGATAAACCCTCGAAGCCCAACATCAACAACTAGTCCGCCTTTAACAACTTCTTTAACAACCGTTTCAAATACCTCATCGTTGTTGTATTTCTGCTCTAAATCTTCCCAAGCAGCTTCAGCATCTACTGCCTTTTTTGACAAAATAACTTCATCATCTTCTAATTTTTTTACTTTTAGTGTAACTGTATCGCCTTCTTTTACAACATCAGACGTACTTTCAACATGCAAGCTTGAAAGTTCACTGATTGGCAAAATACCTTCCGTTTTATAGCCAATATCTACAAGAACTTGTTTCTCTTCTAATTTTATTACAGTTCCTGTAACCGTTTCCCCTACATTTAATTGCTGTAAATCTTTGTTTTCTTCACTCATATCCATAGCCCTCCTAGACAGTCCAATATCCCAATATAATGGAAATAGTAAACATGATTAAAACTATTCTTTCTATAACTTCTAATAATTACAATTATTTGTCAAGTAAAGTTTACTCATTTTGATATTTTTCTTTTAAAGCGATCATTTCCTGTGTGATGTCATGTGCCGTTTACTTTGGAGATGCTTTAGATTCTAGTTAGTAAACTTTCTATCTGAAAGACCTCTTTTTACTGGAAAGGAATTGATTCATAAACATAATTCCCCTAAAAAACGTCTTTCAAACAATTCCTTTTTCACTATAGACAGATGTTTGCTGTAAAAGTGATTTCAACAAAGGATCCAATTTCGAATGTGGTTGAAGCATATAATTAATGGCCCAATTTTAGGTATGTTGTCTCTTCCAATGGACCCTATCTCATATCTTTGCCACAGCTTTTAGAATTTCCCCTGCTACTTCATTAATACTTAGGGATGTCGTATCAACCTCGATTGCATCTTTTGCTTTAATTAAAGGAGAAGCTTCGCGATTTGTATCAATCCGATCTCTTTCTTCGATTTCTTTCTTTAATTCTTCCATACTCGATGCAATGCCTTTCTTGATGTTTTCCTCATATCTTCGTTTCGCTCTCTCTTCAACGGAAGCAATTAAGAAAATCTTCACCTCTGCATCTGGAAGTACATGTGTACCTATATCTCTTCCATCCATGACTACACCACGATCGTTTGCCATCTCTTGTTGTCTTTGAACCATTTCTTCCCGAATCGATGCATGCTTGGCAACGTGAGATACCTTCGTCGTTACATCTTGAAATCTTATTTCATTGGTTACATCTTTTCCGTCCAATAAAACAACTTGTCCAGCTTCCGATTGTTTTAATTCAATTACTGTATGCATTAATACTTCTAAAATAGCTTGATCATTTTCTAGATCAATACCTTGGTTTATTGCTTTTAACGTTAACGCCCGGTACATAGCACCAGTATCGATATAAATATAAGATAATTTTTCTGCGACAATTTTAGCTACGGTGCTCTTCCCAGCAGCTGCCGGGCCATCGATGGCAATTGCAATGTTTCCTTTTTGCATTGTTGACATTCATTCCTCTCATCAAGTAAAACTTCATGCCTGCTAATTACTGAATAATCCCATCTTGTTTATTATGTACCTATTAAGTAGGATATAAAGCAGCAGATAACTAATTAAAACTTGGCAAACGCCAAGTTTTTCATACTTAGTTTATCATAACATAACTCCTCTGTTGCACCAATAAAATACGTCAAACCAGTCAACATATTATGTTAATTCTTTCTTTTTCGCTTCTCGTTGTTTATCAAAACAGAATCGTACAATCAGTTGACGATTTGGCTTTGTGATAGTATGGAATTTCAGCGATATAAGATTAATTCGACTATTAGCTTCCCTATTTAAAACTACTTCAGCCCGGGCATATATATAATAAAATTGATTATCATTCATTTGTAACGCAAACCAAGCATCAACTATTGTACCAATCTCCAACGAAATATGTTTTGGTACGAGGACTGCAAGCCCACCTCCACTAATATCGGAGGTAACTGTAACAAATGGTTCAAATTGATGATTCGTACTATGTATGGCGATATCGACTGCTGTTTCAACCCTTACATATTCCCTGCGTTGTATCCGCTCCACTTTATCTGGTGAAGGACTTTTAATAGCGAGTGCTGGTATGTTTAAATTTACCTTTGCCACTATCTCAGATGTAAATTGATAGACGACTTGATCTTTTCCTACGAATTTTACTTTAAATAGTCTTCTTTTCGGTAATATTTTTGTTTTTCTCGTTTTTTCATCGATTGGATAATCAATAATTAAATAGTTATCATTTTTTTCAATAATTTTGCAATAATAAGTATACTGTTTTCCGGACTCTTTTAGTTCAAGATTAAGTAGTGTTCCGATTTCCATAATGAATCACCCCAGTTTATGCAATTTTCAAACGTCATACGATATACCTATATTATTGCAGAAACATAGAAAAAGGGAAAGGCTTTTTGCCTATCCCTAAAAGTTTGCTGCAAAATTAATTTCAGTGCCGTCTAATTTCTCTACCTTTTCCTCTCTGCCATTCATTGCATTAATAAATATACGATAGGTGTCATTATCCATAACACCCAAAAATTCATAGGTCAGTACTTCTTCGTCAAGATCATTGTCGATAACAGCTAAAAACTCTTCCTGAATATCCACATTCGAATTAACCATTTCTTTCGCTTCTTCCATCGATAATGTTGGTTCAGGTATATCACGTTCGGTGTGATTCATATAGTAGTTACGCGCTGTTAATCCAATAACCTCTCCATCATCCAATGCTACTTTTACTTCTACTGCATCCGAGTATACTCTTACTCCATCTTGATTATAAACAAAGGAATAGAGACCGACATTATCGTATTCGCTGCTTTCAAAAAGCA
This sequence comes from Oceanobacillus sp. FSL K6-0127, assembly GCF_037983385.1. Lineage (NCBI taxonomy): Bacteria > Bacillati > Bacillota > Bacilli > Caryophanales > Bacillaceae > Oceanobacillus > Oceanobacillus sp. FSL K6-0127. Next base: position 2,867,884 of record NZ_CP150287.1, read on the forward strand.
TCATACTATCAAGATCGTGCTTTTCTAAATAGTCTTGTGCCTTTTCTGCTCCTTCATTCAGACTAATTTTATTTTCAGCAATTGGTCTTGTAATCAAGACTGTTAATGGGTGACCTCCTTGCTTGGCCAAATCCATATAACCACTTTCATCTCCATTCTGATAGGAAAGACTGTAAATCGGAATATCTGATCCTTCGCCAGTTTCTGCTATAGTCAGGTTTTCTTGATTTTCTACATTTAAAATTTCCATTCCCTTTTTTAATGCCTCTTCTTCTCGAATTTCTTTCCCGTTTAAATGTTTGTACTGATGTTCTTCTGAAGAGGTCCCAATAATTGGAGAATCCGCATATCCCTCGGAATAACCTTCAACCGATTTTTCAACGGTCGTGAAACCATCAATAATCGTGTTATCCATCGGTTCATCTTCATTTGCCAATGCTAGTTGTACATCCATCCAGCGTAAATTATTCTCTAAAGCCATATGCTGAACTTCTCTCAACTCATCCTTAATATCTCCTGATTGACTATATAGCTTTTTCAATGTACTCGTTTCATCATCTGTAAGAGGTGAATCATCCAAATCCCTTACAGCTGTTCGATACGTAAAATCACCGATATTGGAAAGAAATTCCTCGGTTTTATTAAAAGGTAGCAAACCTAATGGCAGCTGCCCTACATTGGTTAACGCCTCTGATGTCAATCTCCAAATTTCTACAAATTGGGGTGATAATTTTTCTGACGAATTCATTGCTAAAGTAGTTCCGATCTGATCATGCAACAAGTCCATATGATACGTTAATTCATGGAATGAACGTTGATACGTATTTTCCGCTTGGATTAGAATGGAGTTTTTCTCTTGATGTTCCATATAGCCCCAGAACGCTGTTCCTGCAATTCCTAAAGCAAGTAAACCAATTAATATCCACCGAAACATTTTCTCACACCTTTCTAATTACAGAATATATGTTTACCAATTTTCTTGATTTGAGGTCTTGTCCAAATCCATCCTGATGTTGCGGTATCCGGATTAAAATAGTAAGTAGCATTTCCTGAAGGATCCCACCCATTTATTGCATCAAGAACAGCTTGTCTTGCAGTCTCGTTTGGTGTTAGCCAAATCTGACCATCCGCAACTGCTGTAAAAGCTCTCGGTTCAAAAATAACACCTGATACAGTATTTGGGAAAGTCGAACTTTCTACTCTATTTAGAATTACGGCAGCAACTGCCACTTGACCTTCATATGGCTCTCCTCGTGCTTCGCCATATACAGCATTCGCCATCAATTGAATATCATTTTGGGAATATCCCTGAGGCACATTTACAGCCGTTACATTTGATCCGGATTGATCACCTTGCCCTTGTTGCTGCTGTGCATTACGATCGCCACCACCATAATGGGAGAAGTCCTTCCCTTGATTAATATTTTCTTTTACAAACCCCTCATCATAGTTACTAGCTTGAACAAGTTTATCTTTAGTAGTCTGACCAGCTAACCCATCCACTTCCATACCAAATTCATATTGAAAGTTGCGAAGTGCCCAATACGTACCCCAGCCAAATACACCATCAATTTTACCATTGTAGAAACCAAGGTATTGCAACCGGGATTGTAATTCAATAACGTCATCCCCTACCGCTCCATGCTGTATGACTTGTGAGCTAAAAGCATTTACAGTTTTTGTAGTTGAATCTGGCTGCAGTCCAATTAGTGATATAATCATAATCATGAGTAAAAAGACTGCTTTTCGATTGACCATACTTTTTCCTCCCGTTAGTTCTATTGGATTGCAATACCTATTTTTTGAGTAATTAGCCTTTTTATTCATCTTTGGCCATTTAAATAAAAAACCTCCTGCAAATCCACAGATTTACAGGAGGTAATTTTCTTTATAATGAATGAAAAGGACTGAGAAGTTCGAGGCAGCAAAGCTCTCCGTAACGGGCTTAAAAGGATGTGGTGACTTCAACGTTCGACACAGGACGTGTGGGTACTTAGTCGAAGGACCTCTGTTCTTTTTCACCGGACTTTTTGAATAACCTGTTTATGATGTTCCATTTGAAGTGGTGTTTTGTTCGCTATTTTCATACGATGCAAAGCAATAACCCACAACACGACCATGAATGGGATTAAGAAGTACATCCAATAGCTAACCAAGCTCGTTAATATATAGTTATAGATTCCATGTAACGTAAACGGAATAATAAATGCTAATCCTAAATTTAGTTTCTGCTTTTGTTCATTCATCTTGGCCTTTCCAAAATAGTAACCCATAATAATACCGAACAATGCATGGGACGACACAGGGAAAAATGCACGTAAAAATGCGTACTCAATCCCATTTGTTACTAGGTAGAGAACATTCTCGACAGATGCAAACCCCATACTAATAGATCCAGCATAAACGATACCGTCATAATGGTCATCAAATTCAGGATGGTGATAGATAGCAAACATAAAAATAAACCACTTAAAAAATTCTTCAAAAAAAGCAATCTGAAAAAAAGATTCAATGATTCGATTACTATTTATCCCTTCAGCTGCAAAAGCATATTGGATAAACATAATTGGAAACACCAATAAAGCCCCCAGTATAAACATTCGAATAATTAAAGGGATTGGTTCCGTAATACGATCTTTTAAATAAATGAATGACATTAATGCAACAATCGGTGCAATTCCAGCTGATAAAATTGCAATCATAATAGTTTACCTCTTTCCAATTACATTACTTTTATCGTATCATTAAGTCATGTAAATGAAAATAGAAATTAAAGAACAGGTGATTTTCATGAAAAATATACTCATTATTCATACTGGTGGGACGATTTCCATGCTGGAAGATAAAGAGACGGGTGAAGTAAATACAGCAGACATCCATCCATTAAGTGCATTAGGTAGTCAATTAGGACATTACGCAACAATTGATGAGAAAATTGTTTTTGAGTTACCCTCCCCTCAAATCACGCCAGTTCACATGCTAGAATTGGCAAAGAAAATTATTGAATTCATTCCTAACTATGATGGTATTGTTGTAACGCACGGCACGGACACATTAGAAGAAACAGCTTATTTTCTAGACGTTGTATTGGAAATTGACAAGCCCGTTATCGTAACAGGAGCGATGCGTTCGAGCAACGAAATCGGCTCTGATGCATTGTACAATCTAATTAGCTCCATTCGCGTTGCCAGCGATGAAGATGCAGCACGTCAAGGTGTATTAGTTGTGATGAATGATGAAATCCATGCTGCTAAAAACGTAACAAAGACATCAACTAGTAACGTAGCAACCTTCCAAAGTCCGCAATTTGGACCAATTGGCTTAATTACAAAGGATTCTATACTTTTTCATCGAAGAATCCGCACTCGCCGAGTACAGCCCGTTCAAACAATATCGAAAAAGGTATTTCTGCTGAAAGCCTTTGCTGGTATGGATGAACAATTTTTGCAATCAATTCGGCTAGCAAAACCGGATGGTCTCGTGATTGAAGGTCTTGGACAAGGCAATTTACCAAAGGATACAATTAAACCAATCCAACAACTGATTGAAGACAATATACCTGTAGTACTAGTATCTAGATGCTACCAAGGTGTTGTCCAACCGACATATGGCTATGACGGTGGAGGCAAGCAGCTGAAACAGTTAGGAGTCATTTTTGCCAGGGGGTTATCTGGTCCAAAAGCGAGAATTCGTTTATTAATTGCTCTAGAAAAGACATCTAATTATAACCATCTAAAAGAACTATTTGAAACGCTATAGAGCACAAAAGCAGACGCATTCGGTTAGCGACGTACGAGTTGCGCCCGCTGCGTGTACCACTGCTCACACATTCTTATGGAGACGATCAAGTCAATACTCTTGGACCGTAAGGAGTCGAAGCTGACCAAGATCGCTAGCTGGGATGGAGCTGTTAAAGAACCGAATCTGTCCACAGTAACTTTATAGTAATCCTTATAACCTAAAAAACATACTAAGATTAGTGGGTAAGGTCATCGACGGGTGACTTTACCCACTATTTCTTTTTTAAAGTTATAGTGAGACTGAGACAAAAGTACTTTTATGAAATAAAAACCGAACATGATTAATGCAAATAACTCGCTCCCGAAATATAATTCGTGCACCCAAAGGCGGCTGGTGAGTCCCCTTGTGCTATCGCACTACGGTGTCTCACCTATGCCTTACCTCCCGCTGGAGTCTACGTATATTTCCTGCGCTAAGCTTATGCATCGTTCGTCTTTAACATTAAACACTTTTGTTATGCCCCAGCTTCTTCTATGATTGACCTGGCAATTTCCTGACCATGAAACCGCCCATTTTCAATGAATATTTCGTTGTTGTTGTAACCAGCAGCCACAACGCCTGCTACATACATCCCTTTTACGTTTGTTTCGTATGTTGCTGAACTATAGTTCGGTTTCCCGTTCGATGCATCAACCTCTACTCCACTTGCATTTAGAAATGAAATATCAGGCTGATAGCCAATCATGGCAAATACAAAATCATTTTTAATTACATTTATTTCTCCATCAGCTTCAAAATAAACTGCATCCTCCGTAATTTTTGTAACCTGTGAATGGAAAACCATTTTTACAATCCCTTTCTTAACGAGCGAATCAAACTCTGGAAGGATCCAAGGCTTAATACTGTTTGAATACTCACCTCCACGATAAAGAACTGTTACATTAGCTCCGGCTTTATGCAGTTCCAATGTCGCATCAACAGCAGAATTTTTCCCTCCAATGACAACAACATCTTTATTAAAGAAAGGATGTGCCTCTTTAAAATAATGCATTACTTTTTTCAAATTTTCTCCAGGAATATGAAGATAATTAGGTTGATCATAATAGCCAGTCGCAATAATGACCTTTTCTGCCTGATAGGTCGTTTCTTGTCCATCAACCTTTTCCGTCATCACACGAAATATATCGTTATCCTTTTTTACTTCCTTCACTTTTTCATATGTATGCATACGAATCTGTTTCCGCTTCGCAACTTCACGATAATAGGCCAATGCCTGATTTCTAACAGGTTTTTTCATTTCCGTTATAAACGGCATATCACCAATTTCTAACTTCTCACTAGAACTGAAAAAGGTTTGATGCGTAGGGAAATTATAAATGGTGTTTACTACATTACCTTTTTCAATAATTAATGGATTAATTCCGTATCGTTGCAATTCAATAGCACATGACATACCACACGGGCCTCCACCAATAATAATTACTTTTTCCATTTGCATATAAGGCACTTCCTTTATTGTTGAAATAACTTTTAAACTTCAAAATTTAGTAATGATAAACTTTTGAACGAATGGCAGTTTAGTGCGTATTCTGCCACTAAAATAAAAAACTCTTATCCGATAAGAGTTTTTTATTTCACATATGGATTAAATCAATTGGTACAATACAGCTAAACGGCTTCATTAAACCCAACCACGGAATCTAGATGCTTCGGCCATCTTTCGTACACCCACCATATACGCTGCTAAACGCATATCCACACGTCTTGTTTCAGCTGTGTTATATATAGAATTAAAAGATCTAATCATAATTTCATGAAGCTTTTTATCGATTTCTTCCTCTGACCAATAATATCCTTGATTATTTTGAACCCACTCAAAGTATGATACGGTAACCCCACCAGCAGATGCTAATACGTCCGGGACTAGAAGAATGCCCCGTTCTGTTAAAATTTTAGTAGCTTCCATTGTTGTTGGACCATTGGCAGCCTCTACCACAATGCTTGCCTTAATATTATGTGCATTGTCCTGTGTAATTTGATTTTCTACAGCCGCAGGAACAATAATATCACAATCCAACTCAAATAATTCTTTATTTGAAATTGTATTGTTAAATAGCTTGGTTACGGTTCCAAAACTATCTCTTCGATCTAAGAGATAATCAATATCTAGTCCATCCGGATCATGCAGCGCGCCGTATGCATCTGAAATACCAACAACTTTTGCACCTGCATCATGCAAAAACTTGGAAAGGAAGCTTCCAGCGTTTCCAAATCCTTGAACGACTACCCTTGCTCCTTTTAACTCAATACCTTTTTTCTTCGCTGCTTCATTCAATACAATCGTAACACCTTTTGCAGTAGCAGATTCTCTGCCATGTGAACCACCTAGAACAATTGGTTTTCCCGTAATAAAGCCGGGACTATTGAATTCGTCTATTTTACTATATTCATCCATCATCCAAGCCATAATCTGAGAATTTGTAAATACGTCTGGGGCAGGGATGTCTTTTGTAGGGCCCACTATTTGACTTACTGCACGAACATAACCACGACTTAACGCTTCTAATTCGCGGAAGGACATCTCTCGTGGATCACAAATAATTCCACCTTTTGCTCCTCCATAAGGTAGATCAACAATTCCAGCTTTCAAGCTCATCCAAATAGAAAGAGCCTTTACTTCTGATTCCGTTACATCTGGGTGAAAACGAATTCCGCCTTTTGTCGGACCTACTGCATCGTTGTGTTGTGCACGATATCCGGTAAATACTCTAACCGATCCATCATCCATACGTACTGGGATGCGAACCGTCATCATACGCAGAGGTTCTTTAAGTAACTCAAAAACCTCCTCCGGGTAACCTAATTTTTCTAATGCAGTTTTTACAACAGTTCGTGTTGAACTTAAAACATCTGTATTTTCTTGGTTTTCTTTGATAGAATCTGCTGCTTTTTCGGCTACCATGAACTTACCTCCTACAATATATATAAAAGTTTTATATAGCCCACTCAGAGTTTAGTATACACGTTCAATTTAAATATGCAATAAAAATAGGTTTCATTTTTTAATTCGTTATACCTGTCTAGAATGCATGGTTAGTTCTACAAATTTCTCGATCATTTCATGATATTCAATTCCAATCGATTTCGCTGCATCAGGAAACAAACTAGTTGGCGTCATACCTGGTAATGTGTTTACTTCCAGAATCATTGGCACATTTTCTTTATTTAAAATAAAGTCTACTCTTGAGTAAGTTTCACAGCCTAACGATTGATGGGCTAGAACTGCGTATGTTTTAATCTGTTCTGCTGTTGCTTCATCTATAATTGCTGGAACAATGTGCTCGCTCCCGCCCGGTGCATATTTTGATTCATAGTCATAGAAAGCATTTTTCGGAATTATTTCGATAATTGGTAGGGCGAATTCATTCCCGCCTGCTCCCATTACGGCCACTGTTAACTCTCTACCAGCAATGAACTCTTCTACTAGAATCGCATCGTCACTTGCTTGAGCATTTGTTAGTGCTTCCTCAATTTGGCTGGTATCTGTAACAATTGTTAATCCAAGCGTAGAGCCTTCTTTATTCGGTTTTATAACAAATGGTGGTGTAAAAGCTGTCTTTATTTCGTTACCAATCTGTTCAACTTGATTCGACTTAGAAAGCCTGTAAACTTCGCTTTTAGCTTGTGGAATATGGTTCATATTAAAAATTTGTTTTGCTTTTGCTTTATCCATCGCTAAGGCAGAAGCAAGAACCCCTGAACCAACATAAGGTATACCTAGCATATCCAATAGTCCCTGAATTCTTCCATCTTCCCCATATTTCCCATGGAGTCCAATAAATACCAAATCTACATCTAATTGTATAATATCCTGCAATTGATTCGGATTAAAATCAATTCCAATAACTTCATGTCCGTTTTTTTCTAAGGCTGCTATGATTCCTTTTCCTGATGAAAGCGAAACTTCACGCTCACCTGAAACACCACCATACAATACTGCTATCTTCATTATCTGCACTCCCTTGACATCCACTATTTCTCTACAATGTTGTGTTAATAAAATAACTTGATGATATTCTTGACTGCTTGTGAATCGAAAATAATTTTGCCATATTCATGTAAGCGATAGGATGTCACAATGCTTGGGTTTGAATACTCCGACATAATCCCTATAATATCCTCTTTATTTACATCGGATAAATCATCTTCATCTAAGATCATATAATATCGTTCATCCATATGATATACCTTACCACCTTCAATCGCTAATGGTGATAAATAGGACGTGACCTGGATAACCGATTCAAATTCCTCAAAGGAAAAAATTAATTCCTTGCTTTCATCAAGCGTTACTTTCATTTCTATGAAATCATCATCCCAATACATATCTTCCTCTTGTTGCGTGACGAATATATGCATTCCTTGTGCCTGCATTAAATGAACCTGTACGAGTAATATTCCTTCAAGCTCAATACCTAATTCTGAACTCGCTTCATACATCATATCACTGAAAAGGCTGCGGACGCTCGATGCATCATGCCAGAGGTCGTCTTTTGTAAAACCTCGTTCAATCAAATCATCAAACGTTAAAAAAATCGTAAATTGGTCATTTGATAAACGTTCAATACGCATACTGCATCCCCCTCATTTAGGCGCTTTTTAAATGGTTTTCTAATTTCATCATAACTACGAATTATAATGGAAAGCACTTCATTTATTATATGCAACTTCGTCATTTGTTGAACAGTACAGCACAATTTCTTAATTCTATTTAAATGTAGAAGTTTTGCTTACAAAAATATAAAATACAAATGGTGTGGACCTTTCCATAGCGTTACTTTTACTATTAGTATGATTCGAATTATGCAAGATGATAACTTTTTCCTTGGCTTCTTATACTGGAAAAGTCATTTGACCATTCTGTGTGCTATATACCATATCTATCCACAACATTATGACAGATTTTGAATTAGTACCCAAAGCTCGTTTCCCCATATGTAGTATGCACCAGCTAGTCCAACAATTAAAATAAAAATCACAAACAATAATCGAATAAGCGGCCCGCTTAATTTAAGGCTTGTTCGACTATCCTTTGAATGAATTTCCTTTCTGGGCGGGAGGTTTAAAATATCAATGTCTCGCTTTGCTTCACTTTCCTGCTCAGAATTCTTATTTCCCACATGTTGCTCAGTGGACTGTCCATCTTCAATTTCTTGAAATAATTGACGAAGTTCGTCCGCTTGATCCTTTGGTTCTTCTGATTTTACATTCACTGTAAAGCACCTCACTTTTTAAAGCGAATCACTAAACCTAATAGAAAGTCTATAATAAAATGCATCGTAATTGTCACAAGTAAGTTTCCAGTAATCTCAAATAGATATCCAATCAAAAAACTAATACCAACTACCGAAATAAATAAAACCGGCTTTTTCAAATATCGAAAATGGACAAGTGCAAATACCATACTAGCTATGATATAACCAAATACTGTTTGAATGACCCCTCGAAACAATAACTCCTCTGAAATAGCAACAACGAGTGATATTATTAAAATAAATGGAATGGATTGATTATAAAATACTCTTTCATTAATTCCGCCATCATCTAAAAATTGTTTTGGAGTAATCCATAATAGAACGAGGTCAATGAGAACTACGAAAAAACCCGAAAGAACTCCGTAAATCAAAATTTCACGAAAATTCCAGTTAAAATAAAACAGCCAGTCCGAAAAACGATCAAAAAGAAAAAAGCTCAACCCGATACTGATGCATATGAATATGCCCTGTGATAAAAATAGCTGTTTCCTTAATTCTGCATCGGATAATTGCTTGATTATTTCAGCTTGTTTCATAAGTTTCTCCAACTAACAGCAGATCTTTAAGGCGTTCTCTCCAGTCTTCATGCCGCTCTATTATTTTTTTTGTATTTTCTGGATGCCATTCATTCCATAAAAACCCACAATTACTACAGCATTGTTCCATTGGTTTTCGAAAAGTTGACTGAAAAGATTGATAAAGGTCTTTTCGCAAGCAACTTTCACATTGCACCCAACTTAATACCTCATGTAGTTTGTCTTCTTTATATTGCATTCTCTCTTTAATCACTTGCTCAATGGAATGGTAGGCTATTTTCCAATTGTTCTCATGATAGATAATATAATTATTGTTTATCATACCATGTTTTTCTATCTGATACTTAAAAAATTTCCAATGAATTTCATTTAATTGTAAATGTTCTTGGATTTGTTCATCTGCTGGAATTTCCCTTTCGGTGTGGCAGATTGTATATAAATAATTGAATACATTTTTCAAATCCTTTTCATCTGGAAGTTCATTTTGAATAATATGATTTGGAATGATCGCATCCCTCGGCGAAAACAGCAATATACCTACACTGGATTTACCATCCCTTCCTGCTCTTCCTACTTCTTGAATATAAGCTTCAAGTTGTAATGGAATATGAAAGTGGATGATTAAACGAATATTACTTTTATTAATCCCCATTCCAAACGCACTCGTACAACAAATGATGTCTAATTGATCATTCATAAATTGTTGCTGGATACTGATGCGATCTACCTGTTCCATACCACCATGATAAAAAGCAACTTCCCTATTTGCAAGTCGTTGCGTCAAAATGCTCGCAATATTTTCTGCTGTGGCACGACTTGTAAAATAAATCAGCGCCGGTACTTGATACATGTTAAATATGGAAATAAGTCTGTCAATTTTTTCTTGGTCATTTGCAACTTCCTCTAGAATAAATGCTATATTTTCCCTGTCCATTGGATAAATTCGCTTGATCATTTGGCGCTTTTCTAGGGCATTCATTATATCAGATTGAACTTCTGGGGTTGCTGTTGCACTTAATGCAAGTACAGTTGGATTACCTAGCTCTTTAATCGTTGCGGAAAGTTTTAAATAATCTGGTCTGAATTCATGCCCCCATTGTGAAATACAATGTGCTTCATCAATTACAAACAAACCCACATGTATTTCTTTCAGCTTTCTTATTAGTTCTTGCTGCTGTAACAACTCTGGTGAAACATATATCAATTTATAATTAATAAGATTTTGAAAAACATTTCGCCTTTCCCTTGGTGTCATAAAGCTATTAAGAGCAACAACTTCCTTAAAATTAGCGGCCTTTAACTGCTTTACTTGATCAATCATCAAGGAAATTAAAGGAGAAACGACTATCGTCACCCCTTTCAGGATTCTGGCTGGTAACTGATAACAAATGGATTTTCCTGACCCTGTGGGCAAAATTCCAAGTACATCCTTGCCTGCCAGTATATCTTGGATTATTTCTTTTTGGCCAATTCGAAAAGCATCATATTGAAAATATTGTTGTAATGCTTCTTCTAAGTTAAGCGTGTGTTGTTGCATACTATCACCTTATTTCAATAATATCATTTTCCAGTGCTTTTATTTTTCGTTGCCGCCAATACAAGTCGAATTTCAAAGTAGCTAATGTCATCATGGACAGCATTCTTAATATCTCTTAATTTAAACGTACTTCTCCGATTGACTACATTGATAATTTGTTGTTGCCTTTCCTTTGTTATGTATTGATCTAAGGAGAATAATGGATCATATAAAGCAATTTCTACAATATGATCATGGATTGTATTGATTTTTAAATTTCTCATCAGCGCTATTTGATCGAGCGTATACTTCTTTTGTAACAATTGATAGGTTTGATTAGTAGAATTTGTAATCGGGATCTTCTCTGTTAAGTCACCTAATAAGAAGGAAAGAACAGGGAACTCTTTTCGTTTTTCTTCGATTATGGCAATTATTTTATGGATAATGCCTGTCAGTATAAGATTCACATCTTCAATTGACAGCATATTTAATTCTGCTAATTGGTTCAAGCTCTTACCATAAGTTTTATATCCCGTTAATCGATCTACAAATAATGAGGCAAAGTTATTTGGAAATATTTCTAACAACTGGTACAGTTCTTGATAAATCCCTTGCAATGCATGTGTCTCATTGGTTTTTAATTTCCTATAAATTTGTTTAACCCATTGTTCAACGGAAGGCCGGTCAGTTATCGGGATAAAATGATAAAATTTCATTTTTGTATTGGTTAATGCTTGGATGAGTAGCAGTAAACGTAAATAAAACATGTCTGCAGTTTCATTGTATCGTAATCCATTGAAATACTCGAATGGAAATTGCTGCTCGGACTGAGCAAGAAATGGTAATGCTTTTTCTGTTAATTGAAAAGTGTTCACTTCACCTTCAGAAGCATGTATATATTCATTTTCTAACAAAAAAGATACACTTTGATTGAACGAGTTCCTGTTTAAATGACGATAAACACCATAAAACATGTTAAGCTGATAATTATGCACGTCTTGAATCGTTTGAATTGATTTACTTCCATTTAATAAATGAAACACGCTGGATATGGTCCTTTCTCCATTTAGCTGGGAAAGGCATTTTAAAATAATACTTTCAAAAAACAAGAATGACTGCCCCCTTTTTAAAAGATGCATACAAACCGGGTATTGAAATGGATAGCAATCAGTTTTAGAATAGGATTAAGGCTTTTGATTTCAGGAGGTAAATATAAAGTGAAGTACACCATTGTAGACAAAGAAACATGTATAGCCTGTGGTGCATGTGGTGCAGCTGCTCCCAGGATTTTCACCTATGATGACGAAGGACTTTCTTATGTTCTCATCGATGAAAATACAGGTACCTCTATAATTCCAGAAAGCTGCGAGGAAGATTTATTCGATGCATATGAAGGATGTCCAACTGATTCAATTAAAATTGCAGAACATCCGTTTCACGGTAATCCGTTGAGGTATAGTCAAACATAAACTCAAGTTTTATCCTAACAATGCTATCATAATTGGGTAATTGTTGTTACTAGTATACATGGAAAAAGTGCTTTTGAAAAATATAATTTCAAAAACACTTTTTTTAATTTTTTGCTTATTCATCTCTTAAATCGACAGGATTAGCTGCACTTGGAACACTTATAGGCTTGGATAGATTATATTCACTAACTTGTTGCAGAGGCGAATTCTGAAATTGTACTTCTTCAAACCCAAAGCTTTTTGCAGTCATTAAAATGGCTTCGACCATTGTTAAAATATCCTGATTGTCAAGAAGCACTTGCTCATCAGCAAATGTTAATTCCAATAAGCTGCCACTTGATTGTACTTCCAATTGAACATCGTCTGGTATAGTTCGACTAACATTAAACTCAGGCTTATTTTGACTCATTTCAGCAATAGCCTCTTCAATTGACAGCTCTTTCGAGGTAGGTACCGGGATTAGAAACTCATTATTATAAAGTTTATATAATGCCTCATCTTGATACAAGACCATTTCCTTTATAGAACCTATGGACCCTAAGTCAGCTCCATTTTTAAAAACAGCTTTTTCAATACCAAGTGGTGTAAACATCGTAGCAAGCATCTGTTCAAATATATAAGCATTTGTAGAGCCTTCTTCAAGGGTAAATTCATTTTCAAGCTCAATAAATACCTCTTTATCCGCCTCATTTAGTTCAAATGAGGCGCCTTCAAGTAAATATTCAGCCGTATTCCACGAATCCTCATGGATATATGTTGCCAATTGATTATAGAATGCAGCAACATTTACAGAGTCCTCCACAATAAAAGTAATCGGAATAACGTACTGATTCTGTGCATCCGCTACAGCACCATATACAAATGTACCAGCTTCATCAGCAGAAATAATATGGCTTTGCATTGGTGCTTCATCCATTGCCACCCGTGTCTCAGCAGACTCTTCTTGACTATCATCTGCTATCCCGCCTGAATGGGCTTCTTGCTCATTACTACTCTCCGTTTTTCCTGACTCTTCCATATAATCATACGTATTTGCAACATCAAGATTCATGGAATAATCTGCCTGTTGAGTTGAAGAATTATTGAGTATAAATGGAATGATAGCCAGAAGTACAGCAACCATCGCAGTTGCCAGAATAGGCACCACTTTTACCTTTCTCTTCGATTTTACGTTCTGGCTATCTTTCAGTTTTGGGGAGATGCGACTGTATAAATCGGATTTATCCATCTTATCCTTAACTACAGGTAGCTGCTTTAAACTAGCGATAATTTTATCATATTCTTCATTGTGTCGCATTAGCATCCCCTCCTCCGTTGATGTTCTCAAGCATTGCTTTTTTTAATGCTTTTAATGCACGGTGCTGAGTCGTTTTCACCTTACTGACGGTAAAATTAAGTATTTCAGCAGTTTCTTGAATAGAAAATGATTGCAAATAACGCAGTATTATTACATTCCGTTGGTCAAGTGTACAGTAGTTTAAGTATGTATACACCTGTTTGATTTGATCGTTTTCTTCAGCAATCTCATCTGGTAGCTTGCTTTGATCAGGAATTACATCTCCTTTATCATTCCAATCAAAAAACTCAAATATTCTATCTCTCTTCCTTTTTAATGAACGGAAATAATCATATGTAACGTGACGCGCAATTGAGAAAAGCCATGTTTTCTCACTACTTTCACCCTTGAAATTAGCATATGATTTTAATACTTTTATATAAACCTCTTGAACCAAATCCTCTGTTGTTTCTTTATCTTTCACCATATAGAAAATATACTGGAAAAGGTCTTGATGGTAGGTATCATAAAATTTATCGAAAACGGCCTTCATAAAGACCCTCCCGTTCAGTTATATAGTCGTTATAAATGTAAAAAGGTTTCATCTAAACTATAATGTAAATGAAGAAAAAATACCAACTGAATATCAGTCGGTATTTTTTACATCAAACCTATTATATGCATATCTTGTAAATAAAAAGGAGATCATCGGATACAAGAGTACAATAAATACCGCATTACCAATTGCATGGCTTGTATCAAAAGGGAGTCCTGCAATATAATATGGCCAAAATTTCCCTGTAACCTGGTATGTAGTTAGTGATATGATAAAGCCATAGAAGTAACCACTGAATATAGCCAAAAGCACAATGATAAGAAATGGAACTCGTTTTAGCATTTTACCCAATAGTCCGCTCATTATCCCAATAATACCCCAGGAAACAATCTGCCACAAGGTCCATAATCCCATGCCTAAAAGCATGTTAGAAAGAAATGTAGTTAAAATTGCTAAAAGAAGAGCGGATGTTGGACCAAGTATAATACCACAAATGATAATGATCGCTGTTACCGGCTGTACGTTTGGAATAAATTGAAAGATATATCTTCCACCTACTGCCAAAGCAGCTAATAATGCAAGGATTGTAAGTTTGTATGTGCTCATTTACTTATTCCCAGGGTTGTAGATCAAAAACAACGACATCTCCAGGCGATAACTCATAGTCACTTGCACCAACTGTTGCCATTTCATCATTTACGAAGAACATCCATGCAGTTTTCTCTTCATCGCTAGCAGCAACTCGTTCAATGCTTGTAATATACTGACCGTCATGCGCTGTTTCGATGTAGAAGTTTTCCTCCATAACATCCATCAGAATATCACCTTCTTCTATCTGAATCACTTCCTCTGTTACATATTCTTCCCCTTCATTAATAGAAATGGTAATCCGTACAGAGTCTTCTGCAACTTCTTCAGATTGTGAAGAGTTATTCGTACTTACAGACGTATTTTGGTTTGTATTCTCATCTGAAGAACAACCAAACAGCAATCCAACTGACATTACAATGACCGCAAACTGAAAAATCCATTTTTTCAACTTAATTCCTCCCCATCTTTATAAGTATTTAACTGGAAATATTCGGGAACAAAAAAATCCAGCTCACAAAGAGGAGCTGGATTTTTAGACAAACAAATAATTATAGACAAAAAGCTATATGTATTCGAATGTCTCAATCACTCATACCTCGAAGCATTGAGAAAAACAAATTGAATTTGGCAGGTCTACTGACTTAAGATTCAAACCTACTTTAAGCCCTTCCCGTAATTACTACGGTGGTATTGCTTATTTCGTATCAATTACAGTTGCGAGGACAGTGCCAGATTTCCACTGGTTTCCCTAATCTAAGAAATAATACCCTGATGTTCTCTTAGAATACCAAAATTCAATGTATATAATTTTTCATTCCAGTTCAAAATTATCATAGCATATGACGTTAGAATAGAAAAGTTCTAGTGATTTTGTTTATTCTGCGGGAGTCTGAAGCTGAAAGCTGTGCCCTGATTCAACTTACTTTTAACAAGAATCACACCATGATGTGCATCAATAAGATGCTTTACAATCGATAGACCAAGACCGGTGCCTTTCTTCTCCTTATTACGAACTCTTGATTTGTCCGCTTTATAAAAACGTTCAAAAACAAATGGTAAATCTTCTTCTGGAATACCGCTACCACTATCTTCAATTTCTACATAAAGCTCATTTTCACGATTAGCTATTGTAACATGGACTTTACCGCCTTCTGAAGTATGGCGTAACGCATTATCAATTAGATTCGTAAAAACCTGTTCAATACGATCAGGATCAAATATGGCTTCCGGGAAATCGATATCCAATGATAAAGACAGCTCAATTCCGTTATCTATTGCTAAACTTTTAAATTTATTAACAACACGTTTTGCATAGGACTCAATTGCTGTTTTTTCTAAATTTAACTGTATTTGTCCAGCCTCCATTCTAGCTAGATCAAGAAGTTCATTTACTAGTCGCCCCATTCTTAAAGATTCCTCGTGAATAATTTGCGCAAGTTCATTTTTAGCTTCTTTTGTATCCGCAATATCATCTACAATTGCCTCACTATAACCTTGGAGCATAGAGATTGGTGTACGTAATTCATGTGAAACATTGGCAATAAAATCTTTACGCAGCTTATCTAAGCGTCTCTCTTCTGTCATGTCACGGATAACCGCTACAGCGCCCCTAATATAGGATTGGTCGTACAAAGGTGTCATTAACATAACATAAATTCTACCTTGCAGGCTGATTTCCCGAAGCACTGCCTGTTCGCTTTCAAAAACTTCTTGAAGCGCCTCATTAAGTTCACTTGGAAGTTTCCGGTTTTGCTCATCTTCAATGTCATTTTCAAAATACCAGTTTTCAATATATTTTTTGGCTGGCGGATTCATGACAAGAATGTCGCCATTTCGATTTAATGTTACCACACCATCTGCCATCGAACTAACAATACTTGAAAGCTGTTCTTTTTCCTGTCTTAGAGCATTAATATGAAATTTAAGCTGTCTTCCCATGCGATTGAACTCTGTTGCAAGTTCACCGATTTCATCATGTGTCAAAACAGGAACCTTCGTATTAAATTCTCCTCTAGTAAGGTTGTATGCCGCTTCTCGCATTTTTATTAGTGGAGAAGTAATCCTTGTTGATAAAAATACTGCAAAAAAAGTAGTCAACATAATCGCAATTCCTGCACTAAGGAGAATTAACTTTGAGGTTTGTGCTTTTGTTTGATAAATCACATCCAACGATTGATAAACAAAGACCGCTCCACCTGATTCAATTGGTGAACCAACAATCATAATTTCATTATTCTCATCGGGCTGAATAATTTGTTTCTGTATTTCCCGACGGTTATGAAGTACTTGTGAAAATTCTTCGCTTTCTTCAATCCAATGATCATCGGTTTCCAATAAATCACCATCATTACTTGTGGATGTCCAAAGTTCATCTTGATTATACGCAATCACAATTCGACTAGACGGATCTTTTAATAGTTCTGTCATTTCCTCGATAAATTCTCTATCTTCTCCCCTTTCAACGAGTGAGGAGATTTTTGTAGCTGTTTGCAACATATCATCTTCCGCTTCAAGTATATGGAAATTTTCAAAGAACTCCATCAGGAAGAATGACAAGATAAATAAAACAAATGCAACAAGTAATAGAATCGTTAATGATAGCTTACCAACTACACTACGCCAAAACATTATACATCATCAACTTCAAATTTATAACCAACACCCCAGACAGTTACAATCATTTTAGCGGCTGGTTTGGATACACTGCTTAGTTTTTCACGAAGTCTTTTCACATGCGTATCGACTGTTCTTAAATCACCGAAGAATTCATACTGCCATACTTCCTTCAATAAATGTTCTCGATTAAATACTTTATCTGGTGATTTTGCTAAGAAACATAGCAGTTCATATTCTTTTGGCGTTAGACTAACTTCTTCACCATCTGCTGAAACACGATGGGCATCATGATCAATTGTAATATGCGGAAATACTAATATATTTTTTGAAGCTGTATCAGCTTCATGAAAAGAGGCGGCAGTCACTCTTCGTAATAATGCCTTTACTCGTAAAACAGCTTCTCTAGGGCTAAATGGTTTTACAATATAATCGTCTGCCCCAACTTCAAATCCTTGCACACGATTTGCTTCTTCTCCTTTAGCGGTTAAGATAATAACAGGTGTGTCTTTTTCTTTTCTCAGCTCTTGACATGTTTCGATACCATCCATTTCAGGCATCATGATATCCAATAAGATGACATTATAATCATTATTTAATGCCTTATCTAAGGCTTCTTTTCCATTTTCTGCTTCTTCAACAATATAATCTTCACGTTCTAAATACATACGGATGAGTCTACGAATTCTTTCCTCATCATCAACAACTAATATCTTAATATTATCATCCATTTTAACTTCCCCCTATGCTTTACACTGTATCTAGTATAAACCAATCCTAAGTAAATGTATAAAAAAACGAGGTATCCTAATGATACCCCGTTTGTTAACAGACACGTCCAGCTTTACCGCCCAACTACTAGAGAGACTTCTTTCCTCCGTACGTCACTACGACGCACAGGACGTCGCATTTTCAGCCTGCAGGGCGCCCCGCGCTTTTGTTTTCACATCTAAGCATACGAATGTAGGCCTGCTAATACGAGATTAACAACAATTAGGTTAAACATAATAATTGCAAAACCACCTACTGCTAACCAAGCGGATTTCTCACCATGCCAGCCCCTTGATAAACGAAGGTGAAGAAAAGCTGCATAGAAGAACCATGTTACAAGTGCCCATACCTCTTTTGGATCCCATCCCCAGAATCTTCCCCAAGCAATTTGTGCCCAAATCGCTGCAAAGATAAGACCGCCAAGTGTGAATACTGGGAAACCAATGGCAACGGAACGATACATGATTTCATCTAATAAATCCGGTTTTACATTTTTTAGAAGCGGCTGAAGTTTTGCTCCAACTCGTTTACGAATAATTAATCGTACGAGTCCATATAAAATTGTACCAGTAATAAATGACCAAATGACCGAATTGAATTTTCTTCCGGCGTCTGCGCCTTGCATCCATGTTGGAGTTTCAAACCACGGTTCCATAACACCTTCTGTTAATAATGCTCCCTCATTTGGACCAGCAATAGCTGGCAAATGATAATCTGTTGTCGTCACATTACCAGCTTCTGTATATTCAAATTCAGCATGATAATCCATTATGTTAAAAGAAGTGGTGATCACGATAAAACCAATAAATAAGAACATAACGTACATCACGATTTCAAGCCATAAGCTACCTTTATTCAAACTAGACTGATCGACTTGCCTAATTAGATACATGATTCCTGCTGCAAAACTAATGAATAAAATTCCTTGTCCTAAAGCTACAGTCGTTACATGAATATATAACCAATGACTTTGTAACGATGGTACCAATGGTGAAATATCAGTTGGAAACATGCTCGCATATGCAATAATGATCATTGCAATTGGGAGTGCAAACAACCCAAGAAAGCTTAACTTGTAATAAAAATAAAGAATAATAAAAGCTAAAACCATGGACATACCTAGAAATGTCATAAATTCGAACATATTACTAACCGGGGCATGTCCACTTGCAATCCATCTTGTTATCAGATAGACAAGCTGCGCAGTAAAACCGATAATCGTTATGGTAATACCAATGGTTCCGGATTTTCTCTTCTTTCTTCTTTCCGACTTATCCTGTCTAATTGTTGCCCCAAAGAAAAGTGTAGCAACCAAATATAAAATAAATGCTGTATAAAGCATTGTGCTACTTAGATTAAGTAAATCCATTAAAATTCCTCCTCATCCTAAAACAGTAGAGACTTGGTGCAAATACCCGCTTCGGAAGACATACATGGTGCCCCCGGTGTGGACTGGTGAGCTCAAATGCTCGCGCAATTTGGTGTCTCACCTAATGCCTTTCCTCCTACAGGATTCAACGTATATCTCCTTCGCTAAGTTTGTGCATTGTTCGTCTTAAAAAGTTACCCATCTTCGGTATATCCCAATAGCATGCTATTCGTCTAATTCCTGCTGGTCTCGGGCCATCGTAATTGGTGTATTTTCAATTGATTTCTCAATATCTTTTTTAATACCAAACCAGTTTTTATTTGTATGAGCTGCAAGTAAGATGCCATTTTCTTTTGGATGAATCCAAATTCTACGATGTTGCCAGTACATCCCTTGGATAACTCCGATCATGAATATTGCGGCCCCTAATATAAAGAACGGCAACGTGAAATCAACACGTAGTGTCAAACCACTAACATCATGTAATTCAAAATCTTCAATACCTACCTTGTATTCGTTTTCTCCAGTAGCGTCAATATTTTTCCCGATTCCGATAAAGCTGATTTCAGGTGTGTCACTTTCCGGAGGGTATACGGATAAGACGAAAGCTGGATTTCTAGGAAAATTTGTTTCCGAAGTTGGAATTCCATTATCTAATATGTAATCTGGATAATACTGATCAACTTGAACGCGGAACCCGCTATCCAATTCATATATAGAGTCAGGATTTGTTAAGTCTATCGTAAAAGAACCTAATGAAGATTCTTCTGGATCATCTGTTTCATGAACTTTAAAGGTCATATTTGTAAATTCATTTACCTGGTATCCAGATTGATACAGTGTATATCGATCAAATTTAGCTGGTTTATTCATTTGAATTGATTCTTCCAATATTGGCTCAAGTTCAGGTTCAGCACCTGGTACCGAAGCGTTAGTTTCTTGATAAATTACAATATCTGTCTGGAAATTACTTGGTACTACACCTTCCTGCTGAATAGCTTGTGCAAATCGTTCATCATTTTCGTCATGAACTTCCATGATAAATTCTTTGTTTTCGATATAGTATTCTCCATTCGTTCCAGGAAGAACGATCTGCTGTCCTTCTCGAACCCAAACATATTCTTCTGTATGCATTAACGGAGTAGTCCGTAGTATAGCTGCAATTAAAATTATGATTAACCCAATATGATTAACATATGGACCCCATCTCGAAAACCTGCCTTTTTCGGCAAGGATATGCCCATTCTCGTCTGTAATTTTATAACGCTGTTTTTTTAAGTTCTCTTTAACTGTCTCAATATCATCTGGAATGACTTGTTCTGACTCACTGTATAAGCGCTGTCTATTTAAAAATGTTTCATGGCGCTTTGCCTTCTGCCTTTTTAACGCTTTATACAACGGTACAAAGCGATCCAGACTACAAATAACAAGCGAAATACCAATGAGTGCAATTAATACCATATACCACCATGAACTGTATAAATTATGAAAGCCCAACTGATAGTAAATTAATCCTAAAATGCCATATCGATCTTCATAGAAAATAGCAGGATCTCGAGACACTGCATCTGCTGGTATGTAAATTTCCTGTGGAAAGATGGTTCCGACCATTGACGCCACTAGTGCGATGACAATTAGCCAAACCCCCACTTTAACGGAAGAAAAGAAACTCCATATTTTATCAATAATGGATTTGTTGTAGGTTTGTGAGCGACGGGCAGTTCCATCGTAGCGCATATTCAGTAATTTATTTCCTTCATTTCCATCTATGTGCTGGTTGCCTTCAATAGGCTTGCCACAGGCTTCACATAAAACCGTTCCTTCGGGGTTAACATGCCCACACTCACATTTAACTTTATTCATTTAAATCCCTCACAATAGCTTTCATGCTCAATTTGTTTACGGCTGTATTTCCTGTAAATACCCTTCAAGACTTTCTAAGCTAAGTGCTCCATTAACGACTTCTTGGATTTCTCCATCAGGGTTGATAAAGAAAGTGCTTGGTAATGGTACGACTTTATATAGATCCCTCACTTCACTTGTTTTATCATGAAGGATTGGGAATGTTAAGCCATAATCATCTATAAATCGATCAACTACAAGCTCTGTTCCATCCAAACTTACCGCTACGATTTCAATTCCTTTATCTTTATATTCAGGATAAAGCTCTTGCATATAGGGCATTTCCTCTTTACACGGCTTACACCATGTTGCCCAGAAATTAAGCATGACACCTTTCCCTTCCAGATCACTAAGTTGAATTGCCTCTGCATCATGATTCTGACTAATTTGCTGCAACTTAAAGTCTGGTGCTTTATCTCCAACCTTATATCCCCCGTTATCTTCTTTTAAGTGGGATACGAGTGCAAAAACTACCGCCGCTACTAAAACGGCAAGAATCGCTGTTCTAAAAATGAACCGGTTTCTTTTTTTCTTTTGTTTATTACTCTTCATTTGATCCAAACTCAAAATTATCACTCCCACACCGTATTATATCATCGAAATATAGTATGAAATTTGACTATTCTTTAACAATTTTGGAAGCTTGGTTCCTGATTTGTTTTATTTCTTTCGGTGTCAGAGGGCGATAATCTCCTGGTTTCAATCCATCCAACGTAAGCATACCATATTTTTCTCTTTTTAATTTCATGACAGGGTAGCCTAACTGCTCCATCATTCTTCTAATATGACGATTTTTCCCTTCATGCAAGGTTAATTCAAGCACCATTGTGTTTTTTTTCTTATCCGTAGATAAAATCGTATAGTTCACTGCTTTTAAAATATCTTTATCTGCTTTAATCCCTTTTCTTAGCTTACCGAGCTCTTTTTTATCAGGAACCCCTTTAATTTTAGCGACGTAGACCTTGTCTATTTCATGCTTCGGATGCATTAAAAGATTAGCAAATTCCCCATCATTTGTTAATAGCAGGATGCCTGACGTATCGTAGTCCAATCTGCCAATTGGAAAAACTCTTTCTGTCACTTCCTCCATTAAATCAATTACAACTTTCCTATTTTTGTCATCCTTCAAGCTGGAAATAACTCCTCTTGGTTTGTATAGCATGTAGTATACATGTGATTCTTTTTCCAGTGGGACACCGTTCACCTCAACTTCATCATCACTTGTTACTTTTGTGCCAAGCTCTGTTACAGTCTGTCCATTTACACGGACTTTCCCATCTATAATAAGCTGTTCTGCTTTTCTTCTAGAGGTTATGCCGCTTTGTGCAATTACTTTTTGTAGTCGTTCACTTTGATTTGCCATTCTATCACCATACTTCTACTTTATTTTCTACACAATAATAGCGTTAATATGGCATTAACGCTAGTTTTAGTTACCCGAATACTATTTTAACAATAATGATGGTTGAAAGTATAGCAATTAGGTCCGCCAGCAGCCCAACTTTTAAAGCATAGCGCATTTTCCTTATTCCAACTGCTCCAAAATAGACTGTTAATATATAGAGCGTAGTATCTGTACTTCCTTGCATTGTTGAGGCTAACCGGCCAATAAACGAATCAGGTCCATGTGTAGCGATCAATTCGGTTGTCATGCCCAATGCAGCTGTGCCAGAAATTGGCCTCACTAATGCAAGTGGCATGATATCAGCTGGTATACCAACCATCTGCAGCAATGGGGTAATGCTGTTAATAAAAGCTTCCAATGCTCCCGAACTACGAAGTATCGCAATAGATACAATCATACCTACTAAAAAAGGAAGCAAAGAAAATGCCATTTTGACACCTTCCTTACCTCCTTCTACAAATAATTCGTATGCGGGAACTCTTTTGATTACTGCAACGGACAATACGACGAGTAAAAAGGTTGGGATAAGCCAGGTGCTTACAAGCGTGATGATCTCCATAACTATTTCCTCCATGTACTTTTATAATGATAAAAACGATCAATTAAAATAGCACTGGTAACCGCAACTCCACTCGCAATAATCGTAGTACCAACAATTTCAGTCGGGGATACAGAATTATATTGCATACGGATTGCAATTACAGTTGTTGGAACTAATGTCAAACCAGATGTGTTTAATGCGAGAAAAGTAATCATTGAACGTGATGCAGTTTCTGATCCACTTAATTTTTTCATTTCCTCCATCGCTTTAATTCCAAGTGGTGTTGCAGCATTGCCTAAACCAAAGAGATTAGCTGTAATATTCGATACGATATAGCCGATTGCCGGGTGATCTTTTGGTATCTCAGGAAACAGCTTTACGATAACCGGCCGAAATACCTTTGCAATTCCTTTTAGAATCCCAGCATTTTCTGCAATTTTCATAATACCTAGCCAAAAAACAAGAATGCTTATTAGACTAATGGCTAATGTTACTGCCTCGCTTGCGCTCTCAAAAATTGCTTTGTTAACTTCATCCATTGTTCCATTAAACATTGCGAAAACAATACCTACAATTGCCATACACGCCCAAATTATATTGATCATTTTACTTCAATCCAATTATTTGTATTAAAATTGACGTAAAAGTCTGTTTGAAGTCATGATCGTTAGGCTCCAATCGATTTTGGAAAATATGTGTTTCCATCAATTGTTCATCATCCAAGTAAAAAACAGTTTTCCCAATAATCTCCTCATCTGTCGTCAAATAATTTGAAAGCAGAAACGTACTCGAAGTCAATACTTCTATCTCTTCAACAGATAACGGATAGGATACTTCGTCCTCTACAAAACCGTTTACCGTTAAATTTGTTTCATTCAACCTGTATTTTATTGGTCCTTCGTCTGAAAGTGGTTCCATCTGATAATTTTCATATCCCCACTCAAACATCGAGATATGGTCATTCCAATCATCTGGTGCATCGAGTGTCACTGCAATTAACTTCATACCGTCTTTTTCAGCAGTGGTTACTAAGGTTCTACCTGTTTGCTTCGTGTATCCAGTTTTCCCTCCTGTACAATATTTATAAAACTGTGTAAGCAGACGATTTTTATTTTTCCAGCTATATGATCTATTTTCAGAGATATAATTTTCCGAACCGCTTATTTCTTGAAATGTATTGTTTTCCATCGCATAGCGCGTAAGTATTGCCATATCGTATGCCGTTGAATAATGGGTTTCTGAATCAAGACCATGAGGGTTATCGAAATGTGTATTTGTCATCCCTAGCCATTTAGCTTTTTCATTCATCATATAGACAAACCCTTCCTCACTTCCCCCTACATGTTCAGCTATCGCTATTGCCGCGTCATTACCAGACCTAAGCATCAAACCATAAACAAGGTCTTCTAATTTCATTTCTTCACCTTGCTCCAAATAAATGGATGATCCTTCTGTATAAATTGCGCTTCTCGAGGCGGTAGCCATCTCATCCATTTTCCCGGATTCAATTGCTATAATTGCGGTCATTATTTTTGTAATACTTGCTATAGACGCTTCTTCATGTGCCTTCTTTTCATAAAGCACCCTGCCTGTGGATTGTTCGATTAAGATGGCGTTGTTGGCAGAAACAACAGGGGTTGCTTGTCCTGTAATTGGAAAACCAAGTTGCACAACTAAGAGAATAAGGATGAGTATGAGAAATCGCATCGTTTAATGCCTCCTTAGAAATCTTTAGCATTCGTTAAAGGATCATTCTTTGTTTTTTAATAACATGTATACTTTGGATTGCAAGCTTTTAGGTGAAAGTATTCGCTGCACTTTTACATCAAAAAGTTTTATTTCTATTTATCAAAAAAGATGTCCTTACATTTTATGCACGGGACACGCTGTTATGCTAGATGATTTAAGAACAATAAAAAAACCTTACATGCCAGTATGTAAGGCTCAAATTTTTATTCATTAAAATTATTCTCAATTTCATCACTGAATCGCTCAAAAAATAAATCAGCTTCGTTACTGTCTGTATTATCCTCTTCGGAAGGTTCAGGCAGCGGTGGAAGTTCGCCAAGAGAAGTTAAACCAAAATAGGTTAAAAAATCTTTGCTTGTTCCAAAAAGTATTGGCCGTCCAACACTATCTTTACGACCTACTTCCTCAATTAACGATCTCGCCGTCAGTGTTTGAACTGGCCGATCACTTTTAACACCCCTGATTTCGTCAATTTCTGTTCTTGTTATTGGCTGTTGATAGGCGATAATTGCCAATGTTTCTAAAGCAGCTTGTGACATTCTGCTGGTCTGTGGTAGTTCAAGTAATTTTTTGAAATAATTACTATGCTCTGGCTTTGTTGTTAAATGAAGTACTTCATGCGACTTCATAATCATTAAGCCACGGTCTTTACGTTCATAATCATATGTCAGTTCTTCAAGAATGTGTTCAACTGCTGATTCTGACACTTCTAGTACCTTACACACTTGCTTTATCGTAATGCCTTCATCTCCACTAGCAAAAAGTAATCCTTCGACAACGGCTTTTAATTCTTCTATTTCCACAATCTATTCCTCCAAATATTAGAAAAATCGGCATGGGCTTATCCTTAAGCGATGCCTTCTATGTAATGAAGCAGAAAAGAAAGCTTTATGCTTTATTTTCTGCAAATATATACAATGTATCGAAATGCTTCGTTTGTTTGCAATAGATTTCCTTACCTTTCATAAGCTCTAAAATTGCAATAAACGTGACGACTACATGAGTTCTTGATGGATAGGGAAATAACTGATCGAATTCAATCCCCTTACCTTGTGTTGACTTTACTTTGGTCAACACATCTTGCATCCGCTGCTCAATCGGTATGTCCATCCGTTGTACAGTAGTATCTAGTGGTTTATTCCACTTTTTACGTTCAAACATTTTCCCCAGAGCACCGAGCATATCATAAATGGAGACATCTCCCTGTACTACCGGTTGTTTTTCGAATGTTAATTCATCGAAAACAGTTGGTGGTCTTGTAAATATTTGATTTGCTTCTACCTCCTTTTCCTTCAACCGTTCAGCAGCTTCTTTATATTTCCGATATTCGATCAGTCGTTGCATCAGTTCTTCTCTCGGATCCTCTGCGTATTCTTCCATCTCATTATCTTCAATAATTTCTTGTTTAGGCAGTAGCATCTGACTTTTAATCGCTACTAACGTGGAGGCCATAACTAGGTATTCACTTGCAATATTTAATTCAAGCTGTTGCATGGTATGTATATACTCCATGTATTGTTTCGTTATCTGTGCCATCGGAATGTCGTATATATCAATTTCATACTGATTGATTAAATGCAGCAATAAATCAAGCGGACCTTCAAATGCGTCTAATTTTACCTCGTATGCTTGATTCACAGTAGTTCCTTCCTTTCATTTGTACAATTTGAGTCTTTTTACTAATAATTCCCAGGTGAAGCGTTGCAATATTTCTGTATCAATTAAAATATAGAAAGTTTAAGTTTACCATGATCTACCCTGAAGGCAAGCGCAGCAAGTGTTTTGACTTTCTTTTGTTACAAATTTATTTATAGTTTGGCATATGCGCCCATACAACACACTTTTTTTTAACATAAGCTATTAGCGTAAGATAAATGTTACCACAAAACATTTCTGGAAAGAAGAAAAAGGAGGAAGTTCGTTATGAGTCAAGGTTATGGTGGTTATGGTGGAGGCTTTGCGTTAATTGTAGTTTTGTTCATTCTCTTGATTATTGTCGGTTGTGCTTGGTTCTAATTAGATAGCCGAAAAATTATATAGCATATAAAGCACTGGAATTATGAAGGCTACTAATGCACTACGGTTATCATAAATTAGAACAAAACCGAAACTCTGCTAAGTGTTCATGTAAGATAAAAATTTGTAGCTTCAAAGAAAAACCAGCCCTTATGAAAAGGGGGCTGGTTTTTCTTATTGGTTAGGAAATATAAAATCGACTGATTTCTTATACGAGAGCAGCCACGTTCAGCTATAGCACCCAGCGAGACTTTCCTCATGACGCGATAAAGAAGACTTGCATACTGTCAAAGACATATGAGGCTTAGTCGCACTTATGCCCTTGTGGTCAAATCAGTTCACCGACTCCAGGTAAAGGATGGCCGACTAAATCAGGCTCAAGCCTAACGTCAGCATCCCCCTTACTGAGGCATGTTTTCTTTTAGATGAACTTGACTTTTCTCCCATAAGGTGAAAGTTATCGTTCATCTTATACTTTGGAGTAAATCTCCTACGTAGGAATGTTCGAGGCGCAGTCCATACGTCCCTAACTGGGCACTTCCGCTTTTGTGCTTAGCTATCAGAAGCATCTGCGCTGTCTTCTGCTAGTGTACATTTATTATAAAAATCCTGTATTTCATCCGTCGTACTAACAGCATATTTGTTCTGATAGATACGAATGACTTCATTGACCATCTTTTGACCGATTCCAGCATTTCGGTGAGAAGGATTGACTGAAACATGCTGCACGATTGCGTCTATACCATTTTCAATCCTAATTCCAATCGCACCTAATACATCATCTTCCTCTTTCCATAAATGAAGATGCCAGTCATCATTGGATTCATACTCTTTAATGGTCTGTTGCAATTTCTTAACGTCTTTCTTTTCTTCAGGCATAAAAGACAATAGACCCATTGCAATCTTTTCATGATTTTTTTTATAACGAATTAACATATTTACCCCTCATTAATAAAACCTTTTGATCTTTAAGAAATGATCTGTGAACATGGAAAACTGTTTTATAAACATACTTATATTATATTTATGGCACTATTAAATGTGTTTGTCAAATATACATACTGGAAAAAGGTTTCCAGTTTCAAGCATTGACAATTTTCACATAAATCATACGATTGTATAATAGATTATTTTCTGCTGATCAATCTAAAGATTGTAAATCCATCTGTTTGCTTCCCTTTGAATTTAAAAGGAATTAGATTCACAACAGCCATCCATACATTAAACCAAAAGAATAACTGTAAAAGACCATTTGTATTTACTTCCAGTATAATATAGATAAACGTCGCAGCCACTCCATTAAACATAGGGCCAAAAAATGTAATCCAAATAATTTCTGAATTATTATAAGGTCTTTCCCTCTCGGTTTTGGTTACTCCACCTATGAAGTAAACAGAACGCCATGTCAGCTCAAGGTTATTCATTGCGCTTGTCCATTGTCTTTTACCTATTCCTAAATTTATTTTAATACGATCTGCTTTTACCAACTTTGCACCGCATGCATGACCAAGCTCATGAATGAAAGTACAAATTGGTGCAATGATCAAAACAAGGCACACAAATAAATAAAGACTCATGGAAGTTGCCTAGATAATAATGTATTTATTCGCTGATTACTCGAACTTCTTTCATCACATCGCCATTTTGCATGGATTTGGCATGCTCGATTCCAGATGTTACTTGTCCGAACACAGTATGTACGCCATTCAAATGCGGTTGTGGCTCATGAACAATAAAAAATTGACTGCTTCCTGTATCTTTGCCTGCATGTGCCATTGATAGAGAACCTTCTACATGTGTATGTGGATTTCCTTCTGTTTCACATTTAATAGTATACCCTGCTGACCCAGTGCCATTCCCAATAGGGCATCCGCCTTGACTTACAAATCCTGGAATGACACGGTGAAACGTTAAACCATCATAGAAATTTTCATTTGCAAGTTTCTCAAAGTTAGCAACCGTATTTGGTGCTTCGTTTGGGTAAAGTTCAAATTCAATTTTATTTCCATTTTCTAATAGAAAATATCCTTTTTTAGACATATAACAACATCTCCTCATTGATTTAGTAAAATCCAAAACTATTTTATCATTAATTATTTAGATTGGAAAGAATCGCCGCTTCTTTATTCATAGGACAAGTCATTTTTGACTACATCCTCATACGTTTCCCGTTTTACGACTAATTTATCGATTCCATCTTCAATAAACACAACTGCAGCATTCGGGAATCGGTTGTAATGACTTGCCATTGAATAACTATATGCTCCAGTAGAAAATACAGCTAGTATATCACCTGGTTCTACATCTGGAACTGGTAGATCCCAAATTAACATATCACCTGATTCACAGGCTTTACCCGCGATTGATACTTCCCTCGTTATTTTTTCCAACGGTTTATTAGCAATAACAGCTTCATATTTCGCTTGATATAGTGCAGGTCTGATATTATCTGTCATACCGCCATCTACGGAAACGTATTCCCTTACTCCAGGAATATCTTTCATCGCGCCAATGGTATAAAGCGTTATTCCAGCATTACCAACAATGGATCTACCTGGTTCAATCCAAATTTCGGGCATCGGGATATCTAACTCTTCCGAATTCTTTTGGACAGCTTGTACCGTTGCTTCTACATACTCGTGATGCCCTAACGGTTGGTCAGCCTTGGTATAACGAATTCCAAAACCGCCTCCTAGATTAAGCACTTCTGGTACATAATCATATTCTGCTTTCCATTTAGCAAGTTCATTAAACAAGATATCTACAGCTACCCGAAAACCTTCTGTTTCAAAAATTTGTGAACCGATGTGACAATGGAGCCCTTTCAGTCGAATGGTTTTATGATTATAGAGTTGTTTTATAGCCTGAACTGCTTGACCGTTTTGAAGGTTAAATCCAAATTTCGAGTCTTCATTACCAGTCATAATATACTCATGTGTTTTCAGCTCTACCCCTGGTGTGACACGCATAAGAACGTCCATTGTCTTATTATGGGCACGTAGCTGCTTGTCCAAGAGCTTAATATCATGGAAGTTATCAATAACAATACAACCGATGTCATGTTCAATTGCCATTGCGATTTCTTCAGCACTTTTATTGTTTCCGTGCATATGGATTCGTTCTGTTGGGAATCCAGCTTGTAAGGCTGTATATAATTCTCCCTCCGAGATAACATCTAGACATAAACCTTCTTGCTTCGCTACTTGCAGCATTGCAATGGAAGAAAAGGCCTTACTAGCATATGCAACTTTTGCCTGTACGTTCAGTTCCTTAAATGTATTGACAAAGCTTCTTGCATTTTCGCGAATCATGGAAACATCGTAAACATAAAGTGGTGTACCATATTTTTCAGCAAGTGTTATCGTATCTACTCCACCAATCTCAAGATGTCCGTTTTCGTTCGTTTGAAACGGATGATGATTAATTATCATAATATGTATTCCTCCACTTTTAATGTATGAAATAATAGGAATACTTTATCATATTGAAACATAAAAGCGCAAGTAACAAAAAGAACTAAATACATTGTTAGTTCTTTTTGTTAGACCGCCTATAATTATTCTTTGGATGCACAATACTTGGTCGAGTATACATATCTGGAACGGGCTTCCTTAAAAGAATATGGGACATTGCTTTTGCATTAAATGGCAATAATGGCCATAGATATGGTGTTCGAAGTGATTTGATATTTGCTAAAAACAGAACATTTACTACGATCCCAATCACAAATCCTGGCAGTGCGAACAAACCAACAAGCAGGACGAGGAATAGATTCATTATTTTATTGGCAACGCTTAGCTCATAGCTCGGAGTAACATAAGCACCGATTGCACTAACAGACACGTAAAGAATCACTTCTGGACTAAATAAACCAACGTCAATAGCAATTTGGCCAATTAATACTGCAGCAATTAATCCCATAGCAGTTGATAATGGTGTCGGTGTATGAATTGCTGCCATTCGGAGAAATTCTATCCCAACATACGCAAGAATAATTTGTATCATAACTGGTATGTTTCCTTCTTCATTTGGACCAATAAATGATAATTCCTTTGGCAGAAGGCTAGGATCGAGCGTAAATAACAGCCAAACTGGCAATAGGTACATGGATGCAAATACTGCTAAAAATCGGATGAATCGTATAAAGGTACCTATTGCCGGTGCTTGCCTATACTCTTCCGCATGCTGTAAATGATGGAAAAAAGTAGTAGGCAGGATAATGGCACTTGGAGACGTATCAACGAAGATTATAATATGTCCTTCCAGCAAATGACTCGCAGCTACATCAGGTCTTTCCGTATAGCGGACAAGTGGAAATACATTCCAGTTTTGTCCAATAATAAATTCTTCGATTGTTTTTTCAGCCATCGTTATTCCATCAATATCAATTGCATCCATCTTCTCTTTCACTAATGCAATCAAGTCATCATCAGCAATGTCTTGTAAGTAAGTAATACACACATCTGTTTTAGAGCGCTCTCCAACTTTTAACATTTTATTGCGAATTCGTTCATCACGTAATCTTCTTCGTGTTAGCGCAGTATTTTCAATTATGTTTTCAGTAAATCCGTCTCTTGATCCTCGAATTACCTTCTCTGTATCAGGTTCCTCTGGACTTCTTCCTGGATAATTCCTAACATCAACCACAAATGCAAATTGTTCTCCATCGATAAAAACAGTAATTAAACCTGAAAGAACCTGATCTGCAGCTTCATCCATTGTTTTTACCTTTTCAACCTGCTGGTGGAGTAATCGATTTTCAATAATCTCCGGTAGCTTTTTGTAATTCGTTTCATTATCATTTATATAAATTAGCATTTCCATGATTTCCTGGGTAACAGACGTATCACATAATCCAGTCACATAATAAATATGGACTTTCCTCTTCAAAATAATTAATTCCCTATACCCTACATCAAAGGAAAGACCCATTCCTAGTCTATCTTCCATATAGGCTTTATTTTCTTCAATTTTTGGTGATATTTTTTTCATAGAAGTTTTATTTCCCAAATTTTTTCACCTCTTATTTAACAAAATAGGTCCACTGGAATAAGGATCCGAATATCTTTCCGAATACAATAGCCATCAACAGAATTAATAAATAATGGTCCAATCGTACCCTGCGGGATAAAATTGGAAAAACATTCAATACTTCCGTTAGAGCTGCCGCAAGCATTCCATTAAAAATTCCATGAAACAGTCCCCAAATCAGTAGTACTACAATCGGCTGATGCAAATTTACTGCCGCAAATGAAAAGTAAGTTCCCATCAAAAGTCCCAATATGACGCTTGCACTATATACCTTTATTAGTTTTTCTGTTTTACTTAATTGAACAAGCCTTGGGATAATACCAAGCACCGTTATAAACGCGACAAAACCAGCCCCCACAGCAAGACCCCCACTAAAACCAATGAGTATTTGCAGGAAATTAACGAAAAGGTTCTGTATCATTTAACTTGTTTTCATGATGATTTAAGTAATTATTAAGGTCTTGTTGATAATTATATATCTCTACTTCAAGCGGGCTAGGCTCTTCATTAAACCTCCGATTAAACCAATGATTAAAAAATAACAATGTTCCAATTCCTAAACCAAAAGAGTACGGAATCTGGATCCATAATGGGAATTCATTTTCTTCGCCAGTTAGCAGGAAATGAAGATGCTGTTGTACCTCCTGCATACTAACATCATAGTGGAAGTTCATAATTGTCATCGCTGTACCAATGAATAGCAAAATCCATACAAATGATGCAACCAATATGTTTAAGGGTTTTTTTTGCGTGTTTATTCGTACAATGGTTTGTTCCGGCCCAGAGATTTGGATTTCTAACCCTTCATATTCGTTTATTAAATGATCTATGATTAGGAAGCTGTCGATAATAACAATGTTCTTATCCTTTTTGGTAAGTCTGTATACAGGCGTGTTTTCCAGCTTATACTTCCGGATATTTGCAGCAGATATATGTGCAATATCCTTCAGCAGAAGCTGTTTAAGCGTATTTAATTCCACTGTTTTTTTCATTCGAAGATAGATAATCTCTGCCAATGGAATAACTTCCTTTCCATTTAAGCTATTACTGTTTCGTTTAGTATTTGTCAGTTGTGATAAATTTATCATACAAATGTGGTAAAACCTTTTTCAAAATGACTTTTCGCTTTCATATCATGATTTTTATTAAATTTTCTTTTGAAAGAAACTGGCGAACTAACTTCTCGGCTGTTTTCTTCAAGTATGTGCAATAATCGCCGTCCGGGCACCTAAGGGAACGGCTTTAACCCCTCCAGCCTACGAGCCATCAGACACGTGCTGTTCCAGCAGGACAAGCTTTTACATCGCACGAAGAAAATTGTTTTGTATTTTTGAGGAGTCACCGCCATACGCTCACCCGAACTGGTTTGAGCAAAAAATTTGTTTCGGTAAATTATGTTAGAAATAGCTAATGAGCCAATTCTAGCGGAGGAAACACACGTAGACTTCTTCGGGATACGCGGCCAGAGTGAGACACTGTAGAACGGAGTACGAAGAGCGTCGGGTCACCCGCGAAGAGCGTAGTGTGTTTCCAGAGCGGTTAGTCGCACAATCTCTCAATGCACATTAATTAGAAGTCATATTAAATCGAACAAAAAAACACCACAGATGTGATGTTTTAAAGAAAGATCTATTAGGAAGAATCCATATTTTTCTTCATATCCTCCAGAATCTTTTTTTCCAGCCTTGAGACTTGAACTTGGGAAATTCCGAGCCTTTCTGCTACTTCTGTTTGTGTCTGGTCTTTGTAATAGCGTAAGTAGACAATCAACCGTTCACGTTCAGTTAGATTCTGGATTGCTTCCTGTAATGTAAGTTTATCGAACCATTTTGTATCCTGGTCGGCAATTTGATCCAAAAGCGTTATCGGATCGCCATCATTTTCAAAAACGGTTTCATGAATGGAATGAGGTGATTTCGCAGCTTCCTGCGCATGGACAACCTCTTCCGATGAGATCTCTAATGCATCAGCAATTTCTTTCACTGTCGGTGACCTTCCCAATTGTTTTGTTAGCTCGTCTTTTTTTCGACGAATTTTATTTCCTGTCTCCTTCAGTGAGCGACTTACCTTCACGCTTCCATCATCTCTAATAAACCGTTGAATTTCACCGATAATCATTGGAACTGCATACGTTGAAAACCGTACATCATAAGACAAATCAAATTTATCAATCGCCTTAATCAGCCCAATGCTGCCAATCTGGAACAAATCATCTGGATCATAGCCCCTATTAATAAATCGTTGAACAACCGACCACACAAGGCGAATATTTCTTTCTACAAGAAGGTCTCTTGCCTCTTTATCGCCTTGTTGACTTTTTAATATATATTCTTTCACTTTCTCATCTGACAGCTGTTCCTTTTGGCGGGTGTTTTTAACATTTACATTCATGGCAGCCCCCTCAGTTATAGACTGTTTTGGTCTTTGATAGCTGCTTTGTCATATATACTGCAGTTCCCTCGTTAGGGTTCGAAATGACCTCAACAGAATCCATAAAGTTTTCCATGATTGTAAATCCCATTCCTGATCTTTCCATTTCTGGTTTTGATGTATACAGCGGCTCTAATGCCTCTGTTACATTTGGAATTCCAATTCCATTATCCTTAATTGTTAATTCAATTTCCTCATCATTCAATGTACATGTAATATAAACTTTATGATGTGCTTCCCCATTATAGCCGTGGATAATCGCATTCGTTACCGCTTCTGAAACGACAGTCTTAATTTCTGTCAGTTCATCCATTGTCGGATCCAGCTGTGCTATAAAAGCCGCGACAGTCACTCTAGCAAAAGCTTCATTCTCACTCACACTTGAGAATTCCAAATTCATTTCGTTTTTCATGAAGCCACCCCCAGTGTTGCTAATGCAAATTCTTCATTCTCCTCAAGTCTGACAATTTTAAACAGGCCTGACATTTCAAATAAGCGCTTTACAGGTGGTGAAATGGAACATACTACCATTTCACCACCTAATTGAATAACCTCTTTATATCGGCCGAGTACAACACCAAGTCCGGAACTATCCATAAACGTTACTTCTTCAAGGTTGAGTATGATATGCTTAACTGGATTTACATACAACATATCTTTCCACTTATCACGTAACAATTCTGCTTCATGATGATCCAATTCACCTGATAGTCTTACTACTAAGACGTCACCCTTCACATCAAATATTGAATGAAGCCCCATATTTATTCCTCCTTATAAGAACTGTATTGAATCTATTTCTTTATTGGGAGGTCTAATTCCTGCTACTTGACAAAAGAAGTGTCTATTCACTTAAATTAGATGAAATTAGCGTGATTTCACCATTTCTTGCACCGTGCGCTTTAATAGTGAAAAATAGGTTGTTTTCTCAATATCTTCTTCAACTGTTAAAGGTATTTCATATAGTACCTGCTCCCCATCCTTCACATATAATTTACCAACTTCATCTCCTCTTTTAACTGGTAAATTCCAGGTGTCTTGAAGCTTCACCTCTGTCTGGATATCCTTTTCCTCTTCGCCTTTCTTATGAAGGGTACTAATCGATTGTTTTGTTACAATATCAACATTCTTTTGCTTTGATTTCAAGAGATGGATATCGGTAATCTTTTCGTCCCTATCAAAAAGCTTATTTGTCTCAAACTGATTGAATGCATAATCAAGTAAACCGGATACCATCGTATTTCTTTCCTTAGGAGATTCTGCACCCATTACAACAGCAATAACGCGCATATCGTCTCGCTTAGCTGTAGCAGTTAAACAATATTTCGCCTCGCTTGTATACCCTGTTTTTAATCCATCTACATCAGGATAGAACCGAACAAGCTTATTTGTATTTACTAACCAGAACTCATTGTCCTGTCCTTTTCTTAAATAATCTTCATAGACCGACGTATAATCTGTTATGGCTTCATACTTTAATAGTTCATTTGCAATCATCGCCATATCATAGGATGTGCTGTAGTGATTATCTGCAGGTAAGCCCGTGGAATTTTGGAAATGCGTGTTCTCAAGCTTTAATTCCTTTGCGCGTTCATTCATTTTTTTCACAAATGCTTCTTCACTTCCAGCAAGGCGCTCTGCTAAAGCAACACTAGCGTCATTACCAGATGCGATGGCTACCCCTTTTAATAGATCATTAACAGACATTTCCTCTCCTGCTTCCAAGAAGATTTGCGACCCTCCCATGGAAGCAGCTCGTTCACTTACACGTATCATTTCATCTTTTTGTAAGTTCCCTTTATCCAACGCTTCCATAATGAGCAGTAACGTCATTATTTTAGTCATACTTGCTGGCGGTAACTTTTCATGAGCATTTTTATCGAAAAGTATTTCGCCGGTATCCTGTTCCAGTAAAATAGCTGATTTTGCATCTGGAGCAAGAGCTAGTCCATTATTCTCTTCCTCCGAGTTATTTTCTTCTGCAAAAGCAGAAACAGGCACTGCAAAAGCTATTACCATCATAATTGTAATGAGTCTTAAAAACTTATTCATCATCTTTTACCTCCAGCAATCAATATAAAAGCGTGTTCAAAAAAGAGAAGGCAAATTGGCTAGTAACCATACTTTTTTATCTTCCAATTTGATAACGCCAAAATGTCGTTTTTGTCCAGACTTTTTGAACATCCTCTATAATGAAAGGATTGCCGAATATTGGCATTTTCATACACCGAAAATAATAAAAAAGAAAAAGCACACAACCGTGCGCTTTTTCCTTTTGTTAATCCGTTATTGTCTGATAAATTAATGTTGGAGCTTCAATATGCTCAGTCGTTATCGTTATACTTTCATACAACTTTTCAATGACTTGATCTACATTTTCCTGATTAGAATGAATCGTAAGTAAGGATTCTCCTTCTGTAACAGAATCACCAATCTTCTTATGGAGCACAATTCCGACACTTAAATCAATTTCAGACTCTTTTGTTGCTCTGCCAGCACCAAGCATCATTGCAGCAGTACCTAGTTCATCAGCAATAATTGCTGCTACCTTACCAGCAGATTTAGCTGGTAGATCGATTTTAAATTTCGCCTGTGGCAGTAACTCCGGATTATCAGCTACTTCTGCATTTCCGCCTTGTGACTCTAAAAATTGTTTGAATTTATCGAACGCTTTTCCATTTGTTAAAGCTTCCTGTAATAGCTGTCGTGCTTCATCAATATTTTTCGCCTTTTTAGCAAGTACAACCATTTGGCTTCCTAATGTAAGACATAATTCGGTTAGATCCTCAGGACCTTTTCCTTGAAGTGTATCAATTGCTTCTTTTACTTCAAGCGCATTCCCTATTGCATACCCTAGCGGCTGGCTCATATCAGATATAACAGCCATTGTATTTCTTGATACCTTATTCCCGATAGAAACCATTGCATGTGCGAGCTCTTTAGCATCCTCAAGATCTTTCATAAAAGCTCCAGCACCGGTTTTAACGTCTAGGACAATGCCATCAGCACCAGAAGCGATTTTTTTACTCATAATTGAACTGGCAATTAGTGGAATTGAATTTACGGTTGCTGTGACATCTCTTAAACTATATAATTTTTTGTCAGCCGGGGTTAAATTTCCAGACTGACCAATTACCGCAACTTTATTTTTATTCACTAAGTCGATGAACGCCTCATTTGTTATTTCTACATGAAATCCTGGAACAGCCTCTAATTTATCAATCGTTCCCCCTGTATGCCCAAGGCCTCTTCCACTCATTTTAGCTAAAGGTACACCAAGTGATGCAACTAAAGGTGCAAGTATTAAAGTTGTTGTATCACCAACTCCACCAGTAGAATGCTTATCTACTTTGATCCCTTCAATCGCCGATAAATCAATTTGATCGCCCGATTCAACCATAGCCATCGTTAAGCTTGCACGTTCCACTTCTGTCATGTCCTGAAAATAAATTGCCATTAATAAAGCACTAATTTGATAATCTGGAATTTCACCGTTTGTATAGCCATCAATAAAAAATGTTATCTCTTCCTTGGTTAATTCCCCACCGTTTCGCTTTTTCTCAATGATGTCATACATTCTCATTTATAATCACCTTTTTTATTATTTTAGTTCGTACATATTTACGCTGGCAATGTACTTACAATTTTCTTAACAAATTGCAGGAAATTTGTTTTTACTTTTTCAGTTGTTTCTATTACTTCATCGTGTGTTAACGGCTGATCTAATATACCTGCAGCCATATTTGAAATACAAGAAATACCAAGCACTCGAATGCCAGCGTGTCTGCTTACCACAACTTCTGGTACGGTAGACATTCCTACAGCATCTCCACCAAGCGTTCTCAGCATTCTAACCTCTGCAGGCGTTTCATATGCTGGTCCAGTGTTGCCGACATACACTCCTTTTTGAACGAAAATACCAAGTGAAGCTGCACAGCTTTCTGCATGCTTTATGAATTCTCGATCATAACTTTGGGACATATCAGGAAAACGAACACCTAAGTCTTCATCGTTTTTTCCGATTAAAGGATTATCACCCATATTATTAATGTGATCTGTAATGAGCATGAGGTCTCCGGGGTTGAATTCCTCATTTATTCCCCCAGCGGCATTCGTTACGATAATGGACTCGATTCCTAAATCCTTCATGACGCGTACTGGAAATGTTACTTGGTTCATGGAATAGCCTTCATAGTAATGAAAACGTCCTTGCATCGCGATAACCTGCTTACCTTCTAACGTTCCAATTACAAGTTGCCCCTTATGTCCAGATACTGTTGATTCTGGAAAGTGTGGAATGTCCTTATAAGCAATGGTTATCGGATTTTCAATTTCTTCACCAAGAACTCCTAGACCAGAACCAAGAATTAAGCCAATTTCTGGTGTCTCTTTTAGTTTACTTTTCACATAATTGCTCGCTTCTTTAATTGCTATATGATTCATTTTGCTGATTCCCCTCTATTTAATTTCATTTAAAAAGCTTTTTCCGTGATTAGGCATCGGTATGTTAAAATTATCTGCGATTGTAGCACCGATATCTGCGAAAGTTTCTTTAATTGGCAATGCTCTTCCTTCTGAAATCGCTTTATGATGTACGAGCAACGGTACATATTCTCTCGTGTGGTCTGTACCATGATGTGTCGGGTCATTCCCGTGATCTGCAGTAATAATTAACAAGTCATCCTTCTGCAATTTTTCTAAAACCTCAGGCAATCTTGCATCAAATTCTTCCAATGCTTTTCCATAACCCTCTGGATCTCTTCGGTGTCCATATTTTGCATCAAAATCAACTAAATTCAAAAAGCTAATACCGGTAAAATCCTGATCCATTGACGCTACTAGCTTTGTCATGCCATCATCATTATCCTTTGTTCGAACTGCTTCGGTTACTCCTTCTCCATCATAAATGTCGGAAATCTTCCCTAGAGCAATCACGTCCAGTTTATTATCTTTCAGTTCATTCATTACAGTCCTGCCAAATGGCTTCAATGCATAATCATGGCGGTTTGATGTTCGTTCAAATGCACCAGGTTTACCAATAAACGGTCGTGCAATAATACGGCCAACCATATATTTTTCGTCCAATGTTAGCGCGCGAGCAATTTCACAAATACGATACTGCTCTTCAATCGGTACAATTTCTTCATGTGCAGCGATTTGCAGTACTGAATCTGCAGACGTATAAACAATCAGCGCACCAGTTTTCATATGCTCTTCACCAAGCTCATCCAATATTTCAGTACCTGATGCGGGCTTATTCCCAATAATTTTTCTTCCGGATTTTTCTTCCAATTCATTTAATAACTCATCTGGAAATCCGTCCGGGAACGTTCGAAATGGGTTGCTTATATGAAGGCCCATAATTTCCCAATGGCCAGTCATGGTATCTTTACCATTTGAAGCTTCCTGCATTTTTGTATAGTGTGCTTTCGGATGAATAGCCTTGCCAATTCCTTTTATTTCCTTAATATTACTTAATCCTAATTCACCCATATGAGGCATATTCAATCCACTCATATGTTCTGCAATATGCCCTAGCGTATCAGCACCAACATCATTAAATTGTGCTGCATCTGGTGCCTCGCCAATTCCTACTGAATCTAAAACAACTAAAAATACACGTTTAAATTGATTCATCTCTATCAAACCTCCTGTAACTATATTCCCGCATCACTATGAATATATGTTTCATTTTTATGATGTAGGATGTCAGACCACTGTTAAATCAAGTTCAAGCTCTTGGATGGTATGCCTTATACATGTCTTTTAATCGCGCTTTCGTGACATGCGTATAAATTTGGGTTGTCGAAATATCAGCATGTCCTAGCATTTCCTGAACCGCACGTAGGTCGGCGCCATTTTCTAATAAATGAGTTGCAAAGGAATGTCTTAGCGTATGTGGTGTTAACGTTTTATTTATGCCTACATCTCTTGCTAACCCCTTTAGGATCTTCCAAAATCCTTGTCGCGATAAGGCTCTGCCATGCTGATTAACAAACAATGCTGATTCAGATTTGTTATTAACAAGCTTCCCTCTTGCAAGATCTAAATATTGCTCTAAAGCATTTCTTGCTGCATCTCCTAATGGAACAATTCTTTCCTTTGAGCCCTTTCCAAAACATTGAACGAATCCCATTGTTAAATGTAAATCACCAACCTTCAATGAAATTAGTTCTGATACACGAAGTCCTGTTGCATAAAGCAACTCGAGCATTGCTTTATTACGTATGGAAAGTGAAGAGTTCGTTTGAATATCGAGTAATTTTTCCACATCTGCCTGAGACAGAATATCAGGAAGCTTTCTTTCTTTTTTCGGTGTTTCAATATGTAAACTAGGATCATGCGTCACAATCTGTTCGCGAATTAGAAATTGATGAAAGCTGCGAATAGATGAAACATGTCTTGTAATGGTTGCTGTCGACTTCCCACTATCTTTAAGCACATATAAGAAGCTTATGATATCATTTCTAGTTACCTGATCCCATGATTGTTTCTTTGCTTCCTTTTCGATATGTTCGATATAATGTTTAAGATCACGTCCGTAGGAGCCAAGTGTGTTTTCTGATAAACCGCGCTCGATTTGCAGAAAGTGAATAAAATCCTCCAATGCGTATTTCAACATACATACTACTCCCCTGCTTTAAAAAATAATTGAAATCGTTCCAATAGCTTCGTTTGTGAATGAAACACCTTAACAGCTGGGCCTTCGGGAGGATCATAACGATGAATTTCTTCATACTCCCGATGCATAATTTGTAAGCCTACATAAAATATGACGGTACACATTGTAAAAATCACAAACACTTTTATCGTATCTCGTATCATTCTATTCACCTAGCACTACTCCCTAAAATAGTTGTTTATTTAAAGATATGCTAGGTTAGAATCACAATATACTATTCAAATGTAACCTTTTTCAAGCAATTTGTAAATTATAACAAAAATAAAGTCCAACCCAACTTCAAACCAAAATATGAGAAAGTATTTAATAAATCAGGAGTTGAAAGAAACTCCAAACTAACTTCCCGGCTGTTTTCTTCAAGTATGTGCAATAATCGCCGTCCGGGATCGCTTCGGGCGGATGCTTTCCGTGGGCACGGCTTCAGCCTCTCCGGAAGAAACCCACTTCCGGTGAGTCTTCAGACACGTGCTATTCCCACTGGAGTCACCGCCCTGCGCTCACCCGGACTGGTAGCGCATCGATATCGTTTTTATTAATTCCACAAGTAATAATTGGTGAGCATATACTAGCGGAGGAAATATACGTAGACTCCTGTGGGAAGAAGAGCATCGGTGAGACTACGCAGTGCGACAGCACAAGGAGGCTCACCAGCTCCCCTTTGGATGCGCGAATTATATTTCCGGAGCGGGGAGACGCACAATCCATTTAAATACACTAATCCACAGTTTATATTTATGTAGGTATAAACTGAACTCATGCTAAGTTCATACTGCAAAAAATAAAAACCTTTCTCCATTTGGAAAAAGGTCTCTACTTATGTTGCTTTAACTGCTGCTTCTTGACATTGCTTACATATTCCATGAAAGGTTAACCGATGATCTTTTACTTGGAATCCCCAATCATTTAATACAATTTTTTCAACATCTTCTAGTAAATCATTTTCAATTTCTTCAACGGATCCACATTCAATACATACAAGATGGTGATGGGAGTGCTTCGCGCCCTCTTTTCGTAAATCGTAGCGTGACACACCATCTCCAAAATTAATTTTATCAACAATTTTCAATTCAGAGAGTAGCTCCAATGTCCGGTACACTGTTGCCAGACCAATTTCCGGAGATTTTTCCTTTACTAGCAGATATACATCTTCTGCACTAAGATGGTCCTCTTCTCGCTCCAATAAGACACGAACCGTTGCCTCTCTTTGTGGAGTCAGCTTGTAGCTCTGTGCATGCAGCTGCTTTTTTATTTGTTCTATTCGATGTTCCACGGCAGTTCGCCTCCTCATTTCCCATCTTTATTATATGCACCTTTGATTTCTATGTCAAAGTATATTCTCACCTTTTAATAATAATAATTATAATATAACATTGATTATAGGTAAAGCGATTTAATTAATTCTTGCATTGCTTGATTGGATACATAGGCCTCAACTAGAGCTGCGGCAAACGAAACGACCAGCAATATTACGAAGATAATACTATACTTTGCTAGTGGCTGCAGTAATAATTGATGATTTTTGCGAGAAAATAATTTATTTATCAAAGTTAATGAGAATATCATTGAAATGGAACCAGCTGTAATATAAATTGGTATTACCAATATGTTCTGGGGCGCGATTGATAATGAAGCTAATAAAAGTCCTTGTAATCCAAGTTGGTTCACAATAAAGCCGACTGAAAAGCCAATAACCAATCCTTTTACGAAAATTAGCACCCATACAAGTGGTAATCCTATTACTGATAATCCTAATATACACAGTAGTAAAAGATACTTGGCATGGTATGTGAAACTTTGCCAGAGGATATCAACTTTATCGATAGATACACCTTCCGTTATTTGTCCAAAAAAACGTTCCAGATAAAAAAACAGATCCTGTTTCTGTATGAAACCCATACTGTTGACAATTACTGCTCCAAAAATAATTCCTGTTAAAAATAAAATAATCATAAATAGATAGATAGTAGCATGATTTTTAATATGTTCCCATACAAGAAAACTGTTTTTATACATCGGAATCCTCCTGCTAAGATAGTCTTTAGTTAAAAACTATGAGGATTCCGAGATAAAAATACCAATTATCCTAGATTTCCAAATGAATTAGGAAGGACCTATGCTTCCATACTTCCCTCCACCACCTGCTTTTATAGGCAATTTTCCCTCACGCATTTGTATAATAGAATTCGCTAGCTTCTCTGGTACAACTTCTATTAAATTCTGATATGGTGTATGATGAATAACTTCCATTTCCGTTCCAAATGCATTTAAAAGCTTCTGAAATGTTTTTGGTCCGAGTGTTGGCAAATATTCAAGTGGAACTTGATACAAATAGTCAGGTCGTTCCACCTCCTGTTTATCCGTATTTTTTAATTCTTCAATACGGTCAGAAACACCTTTAATAATCTTTGTAGAACCACATTTTGGACATTTTGTAATATCTGTTGTTACCTGTTCAAAACAGTTGCTGCACACTGTCGTATGGTATTTTCCTAACAGTGGATTCATCCCAAAGTTACGTTTAATTTGCCTGCCGTCAACACGATGTAAAGCCCAGTTAAATTCTTTAAAAGTCGGATTCTGCATGACGACTTCCTGGTATTCTCTAGCAATTTTCGGAAGTGAATGCGCATCTGAATTCGTCACAAATGTGTATCGGTGAAGCTCGGATAATTGGTCTGCCATTTGAGTATCTGAGCTTAGTCCTAATTCAATTCCATCAATTAAATCAGGATCTAATACTTCTCCTAAGGAGCAGCGTACGCCTTTTCCGTATAAACTTTTAAACGGCGTAAACACATGGGCAGGAATAAACAATCCACCTAATTCCTTTACTTTATATTGGAGCTGCTTTGCTGATCCGTAATACCTCTGTGAACTTAACGTTATATTTTTCATTCGAGTTGACAACCACTTAGAAAAGGCCTCCATACTGGAAAGTGTCGGTAAATACACAAGTACATGAATCGGGCCGAGACAATTTTCATCGTAAATTTCAATTTCCGAACCGAGTATAAGCGTTACTCGTTCAAAGCGAATACCACCTTCTGGTAATTCGCTCGCCTCCCCATTATCAATCAGTGATTTTATCTCCTCCTGGACAGCAGGAGCGTGACAATCAATCACCCCTATCATATCTATTCCTTTATTTCTACTTGACTCCATTAAAATATTCGTTAATGTTAGGCTTTTTGCGCCTGTTATTTTTACTGGCTTTCCGTATTTATCACGGCCAATATGAATATGCATATCAGCAAAGTAGACGTTCAATCCTAAAGCCTCCCTAAGGCATGCAAATAGAGTATCGCATAATTTGTTTTGGCATCATGGATGCGTTCTTCAACGACATATTCTTTCGCTTCGTCTAGTGTTAATTCTAGCACTTCAACGAACTCGTCATCATCCCCTT
The DNA here is from genome assembly GCF_037983385.1 of Oceanobacillus sp. FSL K6-0127. Classification (NCBI taxonomy): domain Bacteria; kingdom Bacillati; phylum Bacillota; class Bacilli; order Caryophanales; family Bacillaceae; genus Oceanobacillus; species Oceanobacillus sp. FSL K6-0127. The sequence continues at coordinate 2,912,799 of NZ_CP150287.1, forward strand.
TTGGTGGATTCTCCATTTTGACTAACTGATCTGTAACATAAATATGAACTAATTCGTCAGCAAACCCTGGTGATGTATAGAAGGAAGTTACAAATGAAAGATCATTTGTCGTATACCCAGTCTCTTCTTCTAGTTCACGTACTGCTGCAGCCAGTGGATTTTCATTTAGATCAAGTTTACCGGCAGGAATCTCAATTAGCGATTTTTCCAATGGCTTACGATATTGTTCAACAAAAATTATTTTATTATCCTTCGTGATTGGAATAACCGCTACAGCACCTGGATGCTTGACGAGTTCTCTTTTTGCTGTTTTACCATTCGGTAACGTTACATCATCCACTTGCAAACTGATTATTTTTCCGTTAAATATTTCTTCGCTTTTAATTGTTTTCTCTTCAAACTTCTTCATTATTTACCACCCTTATTAACATTCTTCCCCTATTGTAGCATACGAAATCTCAGGTAGCCGGTATAAAAAGTTTGTCTTCTATCACAGCTCTCCTTACAATTAAAATAAATACTGCAATGTAGAAACGGAGTGGAGATAATGAAGAAAAACAGATTAGGAAAATCCGATATTATGATTTCAGAGCTAACTTTAGGCTGTATGTCACTTGGCACCGATGTAAATAAAGCGAAGGAAATTATCGATGTTGCGCTTGATTATGGGATTAATCATTTAGATACTGCGGATTTATATGATTTCGGTAAAAATGAAGAACTTATTGGTGAAGCAGTTAAAAATAAAAGAGATCAAATTGTACTGACGACAAAAGTCGGCAATCATTTTGATAAAGAAAAGAAAACTTGGTTTTGGGATCCGTCGAAAAAATATATCGAACAAGCAGTTAAGGATAGTTTAAAACGGCTGCAGACAGATTATATCGACTTTTATATGTTGCATGGTGGAACAATTGATGACCCGATCCATGAAACAATTGACGCTTTCGAAGAATTAAAAAAGGCAGGCCATATTCGTGCCTATGGAATTTCTTCAATACGTCCAAATGTTATCCATGAATATATTGAGCATTCGTCTATTGATGGTGTAATGACACAATATAGTTTGCTCGATCGCAGGCCAGAAGAAACGACATTAGATCTCCTTCATTCAAACGAGGTTAGCGTACTGGCGCGTGGACCACTAGCCAAAGGAATGCTAAGCAACGATGCCGGGAAGGTTATTGAAAGAAAAGGAAATGAAGGGTTTCTTGATTATTCCTATACAGAGTTACTGGAGGTACAGCAAGGTATTTCACACTTAATGCAGCATAAATTATCTCAGAATACACTTGCATTAAAGTATGTTCAAAAACACCCTGCAATAGCAACAGCTGTCTTCGGGGCTAGCCGGGTGGAACAGATAAAAGAAAATGTCGAACACCAAGACACAGAGCAATTAACAACAGCGGAATATAACAAGTTAAAACAACTGACAAAAGCCAATGTGTATACGAGTCATCGATAAATCTTAAAACCACTTATAAAAAGAGCGAAAAACAATCATCCGTGATTGCTTTTCGCTCTTTCATTATTCAATATAATTCAATTGTGTATTGCTTGTTGAATAGAAATAAACGGATTTAGAATACCTTCCGGACTTGAAAGTCGGAAAACACCATTTCGAATATCTAGTTTCATGTCTTCCGAGAAGAAAACAGCTTGTCTGCTATCAATGAATGTTGGAATTATTGTATTACTCGCAAGCTCTTGATAATAATCCTGTTTTTCGGAAACCAATTGAATTGTAGGAAGTCCATTCACACCACATCCACATCCCTCTGTATCGTACCATAAAACTAGGCTACTATCATTTGTTCTTATATCCATTAGTTTCTGTTCAGCTTCAAGTGTAATTGTTAACTTCATGGTTAAGTTCCCCTTTTCATATTATAATCATCCCGTTTTTACTTTTTATTAAAAGAGCTACGCAAGAGTTTCTCCATAAGGCCAGGAAATAATCGATAAAAAACACTTCCTGCTTCCATCCAGAAAGGCATATTAATTTCCCGCTTCTTTGTAAATAAATAACGAACAATGGTATTAGCAACTTGCTGAGGATCAAGCATATAACGATCCACACTCTGCCTGTAGCTTCCGCTCGGATCAGCCACTTTAAAAAAATTAGTGCGGACAGGACCGAGGTTAACAGCTGTTACATAAATCCCTTTGCTATCCATTTCTTGACGCAATGTATTGGTAAAACCAATTACAGCGTGTTTGGATGCGCCATAGGCAGCTGATTTTGGTGTGGAAATTTTCCCTGCTTGCGAAGCGACATTTATAATATGCCCTAGCTTATATTGATTGAAGTGAGGAATTAACAACTGCGTGATTCGCATTAACGAAAAAACATTTAACTGGAACATCTCATGCAAATCTAGCCATTTCATATCTTCCACAGCATCAAAGACACCAATCCCTGCATTATTAATCAAGCCATGTATTTGTTCATGCTCAGCTAAAATGGTTTGGATAGTGAAGTCTATGTCATCATTATCTTGTAAATCAACTTTATAGATATAACTTTCTGTTTGCAATTCCAATTTTAGGTCCATTTGAATTGCTAATAGTTTATCTTCAGAACGTGCTAGCATAATTGGTATACCACCATTTTCTGCTATCTTCTTGCACAACTGTTCACCAATACCGCTTGATGCTCCTGTAACAATAATCTTTTTAGAGTTAAGTGCCGTATGAATCATATCAAATCGTTCCAATCTTTTAATTGAAATTCAATACCATATAGTTAAATAGAGTCATAACTTTTTATTATTACTAATTCTACCGTCCTTCATTACATACTTCAATTTTAACGATTTTTAGTAAGGCAGTCTTTGCTTGTCTAAATTGACTTTTAGCGTAAAATCTAACACAATTATAAAGAGGTGAAATGTATGACAATGATCATCGCGCATCGCGGCGCTAGCAAACTTGCTCCAGAAAATACGATGCCAGCATTCGAGCTAGCGCTTCGTATGAAGGCTGAGGCAATTGAAACGGACGTACAGTTAACAAAAGATAATATCCCGGTTCTAATTCATGATGAGCATGTAAAACGAACAACAAACAGTTATGGTTACATAAAAGATTATCACCTTGCAGAATTAAAACAATTAGATGCGGGCTCGTGGTTTTCGAAAAAGTTTGCAGGCGCAACAATTCTAACACTGGAAGAATTTCTGCAATGGATGAGTGATACGCCTCTGCACTTACATCTTGAACTGAAAAATAATAAAATAGACTATATGTATTTGGAACCAATCGTGTTTGAACTGCTTAATCAATACAATGTTGTAGATCGGACAACTATTTCAACTTTCAACCCAAAAAGTGTACAACGTTTTAGCCAATTAAGCTCAACGATTGAAATTGGATTGCTGACATCGCGTAAAATCAATAATTTAGCACGTTATGCAAAAGAGTTAGGTGCAAAAGCAATTCATGTTAAATATCGATTATTAAATAAAGCATTAATTCAAAAATGCCAGCAGGAGGACATGCGAGTTCGTGCCTATACTGTTAATCATTTTTCACCAATGATGCGATGCTTCCGGCTAGGCTGTGATGGGATATTTACAGATGTACCAAATAAAGCACTACTATATCGAAATAAATTTTAAAGGGTTGTTCAATAAGTCCGGTAAAAATGACACAAATCGAGATCAGTAGACCTTCGCACAGAACGTGCCAGTGTCGGCGTCGCAAAAGGACATTTCGATCTTTGACGACCTCGGTTCTTTTTATCCTTCTTTTTGAACACGCACTTAAAATAGCACGAAACGGAATGTTAGATGGAGGTTTATTATGGAAGTAATATTTCTTGGTACAGGCGCAGGGGTTCCTTCTAAAGAGCGCAATGTATCAGCAATAGCATTATCGCTATTACAGGAGTTAAACAGCATTTGGCTGTTTGACTGCGGAGAAGCTACACAGCATCAGATTTTACGGACTAGCATTAAACCTAGAAAAATAAATAAAATTTTCATTACCCACTTACATGGAGACCACATTTATGGTCTGCCTGGTCTTTTAAGCAGTCGCTCCTTTCAAGCTGGAGAAGGATTATTAACCGTATACGGCCCTAAAGGAATCTCAGAATATATTCATACATGCTTAGACATCAGTGGTACACATCTCAACTATCCACTAAAATCAGTAGAAATTAATGAAGGCATTATTTTAGAAGATGAAAAGTTCACTGTCCATGCTAAACTGCTGGATCACGGTATTCCAAGTTATGGATTCCGCATAACAGAAAAAGATAAAACCGGAGAGCTACTCGTTAACAAACTAATGGATACCGGGATTGAACCAGGGCCAATTTATAGTCAAATTAAAAACAATAAAATGGTACAATTAGAAGACGGCCAAACTTTATATCAAAAAGACTTTATCGGTCCTAAAAAAGAAGGACGGGTTATTTGTATACTTGGCGACACACGAAGTCAAAAGGACTATGGTGAGTTCGTTGAAGGCGCCGATTTACTAATCCACGAAGCTACTTTTACGAGTGATAAAGCAGAGTTAGCACAAAGCTACTTTCACTCCACGAATACAGAGGCTGCAACACTTGCTGCTAGAAGTGGTGTAAAACAGCTACTATTAACACATATTTCTTCGCGTTATCAAACAGAAGATGATCAACAAATAATTGAGGAAGCTCGGGAAATTTTTTCCGAGACCTATCTAGCAAAAGATTTTTCCCGGTTTCTTATAGCAACCAAAAACTAGAGGAGCGTTTTTTTATGGAATACATCGAAACAATTGTAAATAATCAACGAGCTTTTTTTCAAAACGGAAATACCGTAGATTATACTTTTCGCAAAGATAGATTAGAAAAGCTAAGAGAAATGCTAAAAAAGCATGAAAGCAAAATCTATATGGCATTGAAAAAGGATTTAAATAAATCAAAACATGAAACATTAACAACGGAACTTGGGTTTCTTTACTCTGAAATTGATGTAGCTATTAAAAATCTCAGGTACTGGATGGCTGCCGAGAAAGTGCCTTCCCCAATTACACATAAGGGCTCCAAAAGTTATATTATGAAAGAGCCTTATGGAGTAGTGTTAGTGATTTCACCTTGGAATTACCCGTTACAGCTAGCTTTAGCCCCTGTTATCGGAGCAATCGCTGCCGGAAACTGTGTTATTATAAAACCGTCAGAGCATGCAAAAGCAACTTCCATGCTTCTGGCAGATATGATAGAGGGCGCATTCGATAGTTCGTACGTAACCGTTATTGAAGGTGGACAGGAAGTAAGTACTGCATTATTGAAACAACGTTTTGATTCAATTTTCTTTACTGGTAGTTCAGAAGTTGGAAAAATCGTCATGCGTGCGGCAAGTGAGCATTTAACACCAGTTACACTTGAGCTTGGTGGTAAGAGCCCAGCTATTGTTGATGAGGATGCAAATATTAACCTTGCAGCGAAAAGGATTATTTGGGGGAAATTTACGAACGCTGGGCAAACCTGCGTTGCCCCAGATTATGTATATGTCCATGAGTCCGTTAAGTTTAAGCTGCTTAAGGCAATGAAAAAGTATATCAAATCATTTTACGGGAAAGATCCACTTCGGAACAGTGATTATACGAAAATCATCAATGAAAAGCATTTTAATCGTCTTGAAGCATTCCTGACAGATGGCACGGTATTACATGGCGGTAATTCAGACCGGGAATCACTCATGATTGAACCGACGATATTGGACAAAATCACCTGGGAAGACTCTGTTATGAAATCAGAAATTTTCGGACCGATTCTGCCTGTGCTCACATTCACAAATATTGAAGATACACTTTATAAAATTAAAAAAATGGAAAAACCACTTGCACTATACTATTTTGGTGATAATGAAAAAATGCAGCAGCAAGTTATGGAGTATGTTTCCTTCGGTGGTGGATCCATAAATGATACATTATATCACTTAGCAAATCCTCACCTTCCATTTGGGGGAGTTGGTAATAGCGGAATAGGGGCTTATCATGGGAAACACAGCTTTGATACCTTCTCCCACAAGAAAGGTATCTTAAAACAAACAACAAAATTCGATTTACCTTTCCGTTACCCTGGAAGCAAACTAGCAGAAACAGTAGTGAAAAATATGATAAAATAGCATGCAAAATCCCGCACCTTTAAGGTTGCGGGATTTACTTTTTATAGTCATCGAGAAAGTCTTTTTGAAAACTTGTTCTCGGCTGTGCATTATCTTTTTTTTCGTTACCTTCCAATTGCTTGAAAGGATTTTTCCCATATTTTTCTGCCAAATCATCAATAACAGCGTAAAGTTTCTCTTTTTTTGCTTCATTCTCATAAGTAAATAGGTCAAGCTGCTGGCCAAGCTGCTGTTTTTCCTCTACATCTTGAACCGTAATCCCTAATAGACGTATTGGCTCCCCATTCCAATGCTGTTCGAATAATTCATTCGCTATAAAAAGAATATCCGCCTTCTGATCAATGTACGTTTGCAGCTTCCTGCTTCTTGTAATGGTTTTACGATCATGATAGCGAATTGTAATTTGCACACTTCTTCCGGCTGCGTTTTTACGTTTCATTCTCCTTTCCACATTATCTGCCAGCAGACGCATTAAGCTGTTAATCTCATTCCAGTCTATCGTGTCATCTGGTAAGGTTTGTGAACTTCCAATACTTTTAAATTCATAAATTGCATCAGGATCAACAGGTCTTAAATCGATACCATTCGCTCTGTTTTTCAATCGCTCTCCATTAATCCCAAGCAACTGCTTCAGCTCATAGACATCCTTTTTAGCTAAATCTCCAATTGTTTCAACATGAATCGTATTTAATTTATTCGCTGTTTTTTCTCCAATACCGTACATTTCTCCAACTGGTAAAGGCCATAATGTTTGGTCTAGCTCTCGCTTTCGCAAGACCGTTATTCCCAGTGGTTTTTTCATATCCGATGCCATTTTAGCTAAAAATTTATTGGGCCCGATTCCAATACTGCAAGGTATATCCAATTCATTTAAAATGCTTTGCTGGAGATTTTGTGCAATTTCCAGCGGCGTTCCTAGTGCATCTGTATCTGTAACATCCATATACCCTTCATCAATCGAAACAGGCTGAACATAAGGAGTAATTTCAGCAAGCATTTTAAAAATTTCTTTAGAAGCAAGCCGATAACGATCAAAATTAGGCTTCATAATAATAAGCTCTGGACAAAGCTTTCTTGCTTGCCAAATCGTCATCGTTGTTTTTACACCTTTTGCTCTTGCTTCGTAGCTGCTTGTCACGATAATTCCTTTGCGCTCCTCAGGGTTTCCAGCGATAGCTAGTGGCTTTCCTTTTAAATTCGGGTTATAAGCCATTTCAACTGATGCATAAAAGCAATTCATATCAATATGAAAAATGACTCTTCCTTTTTTCTGTTCAGAAATTGCCATTATTTTTTCCATCCTTTGTTAGCATTGTTACTCTAGTATATCATAAATAGAAAGACCTCCTATGTGTTGACGACACATAGGAGGTTGACTATTCTAGCTATTGGCTGCCTCTTTTATTATTGCGGTAACGAGTTCGGCTACTTTGACTAGATCAGCCACAGCAATGCGCTCGTTTGTTGTGTGTATCCCTTCATAACCTACTGCTAAGTTTACGGTTGGGATACCAAAACCCGCGATTACATTCGCGTCACTTCCCCCACCGCTTTTTAGCAGTTTACTTTCTCGACCAATTGATTCAGCAGCTTGACGAGCTACTTCTACTACTTGGTCACCAGCCCGTTGATTGAAACCCGGATACATTACTTTCACATTAACCTCAGCAGATCCGCCATATTCTGCTGCAGTGTTTTCAAAAGCCTCTTTCATTTTAGCTACTTGGGCTTCCATTTTTTCAGGTACGAGTGATCTTGCTTCTGCGAGGATTTCAACATGGTCCACAACGATATTCGTTTGTTTCCCACCTTCAAATCGACCGATATTAGCCGTCGTTTCCTCATCAATTCTTCCGAGCGGCATCTTCGAAATAGCTTTTGCAGCAAGTGTAATCGCTGATATACCTTTTTCAGGCTCTAATCCTGCATGTGCTGTTTTCCCTTTAATAACAGCAAACACCTTTGCTTGTGTCGGTGCAGCTACAACGATATCACCAACTTCACCATCACTGTCAAGCGCATAACCATATTTAGCTTTAATGCGAGAGCGGTCTAACTCTTTCGCTCCGACTAAACCAGATTCTTCTCCAACCGTTATGACAAATTGGATATCCCCATGCTGAATATTATTTTCTTTTATAACACGTATTGACTCCAACATAGCTGCAAGGCCTGCTTTATCATCCGCTCCTAAAATAGTCGTGCCATCTGAAGTAATGTAGCCGTCCTTAATTGATGGTTGTATTCCTCTTCCAGGTACAACGGTATCCATGTGGGATGTGAAGTAGATGGTATCAGCGCCCTCCACATTTCCTTTTATTGTGCAAATTAGATTCCCTGCACCATGGCCGGTCATGTCTTTGCTTCCATCTTCGTACACTTCTACACCTAGGTTTGTAAATTTATCTTTTAATACTTCAGCAATTTCCGTTTCAAATTTCGTCTCGGAATCAATTTTTACAAGCTCGATAAATTCTTCTACTAATCTTTCTTGATTTACAGTTATCATATAAAATCCTCCTATCCTAATATATAGGCTACTATAAGTCGAGCATTTTTTACAGCGAGATATTCCAATCCATTTCTAATGAAAAACAGGTAGGCTCTTTTTATGACTTGTCCATAATAGGTTTTCAAGTTAAAATATTCAATAGGAATGTGTTTTTAGAAGGAGGTTCTCTAATGGCTGCAAATTCAAATTATAAATCGGCTCCAAGAAAAAAATCAAAACGTGAACGAAGAAATAAAATTATTGTTTATATCATGATTATTTTAATGCTCGTGTCGACCTTGACTGCTGGATTGGCATTTATCATCTAATTTGATAAAGGCATTTTTTAGGAAAGTGTTTTGCTTCCTTGGAAAGCAAGTTTTCTTCCTCTGCTATACTGATGCAGATATCAAAAGTGTCATACCTTCCTATCTGCCAAACAGGCTGGATTTTTCCAGCCTGTTTTTTTATGATGAAGCTTTAAATGGGTAGATTTGAAGTTCCTTTGCTTGTTCAAAGTGCTCCGAAATAATTTCATCTAAAAGCTGCTCCGCATCTTTATTCGCTATATCAATGTCTAGCTTTTCAGCTGATTGAATAATCTTTGCCTCATATATCTCATTTTTAATTTCATGTACTTCTTTTCCTTTTGTCATAATTCCTAATTTTGCCGCTTTCTTTGTTAGCGCAGCTTTCCTAATTTCAGTTTTTAATGCGTTAGAATCCTTTCCTTGCACAGAAACTCCTAGCTCAATTGCTTTTTGCTTCATTAGAATTTCATGCACTTCCCGAGCCAATGCATCCGGCTCTTTCCCCTTCATCTCAACATCAAGTTCTTTAGCTTTTTCCATTACTTTAGCATGATAAATTTCCTCTTTTAATTCTTCCGTTGATTTCCCCTCTGATTCAATATCTAACTTCTTAGCAGCTTGAAGAACCATTGCCTCATATATTTCCTTGGCAAGTGTTTCATCGTCCTTCCCCGCCATATCAATCCCTAATTCTTTAGCGTGCAGCTTTAACAATGCTTTACTTTTGAAAAAACGCTTATCCGTTTCCTGTTTTTCATTGTGATTGCCAAACGATTTCCAAACCACATCCTCATGGAAGGAAGCTGAAATACTTGGCATCTGCCAAATCATACCAGTCATAAATACGGCTGTTAACAAGATTTTTTTCATCATTCTTTATAAACACCCTTTCATTATTTTTGCCATTCTATAGGTTGCCCAGTTGAGGTTGAAAAATAAATGAGATTTTATAAAGTTGTGAGACGCATGAGTAACAAAATAAAAAAGCTTTATCGGTTAAGAGAATTACCCAAAACCAATAAAGCAAAATCGTATCCCTATATTAGCCAGCACCTTTAGTTAAAGTAGATATGTTAACCAAAATACCGGCAGAAATTAGTGTAAATAATAAAGAAGATCCTCCGTAGCTTACGAGTGGCAACGTGATACCTGTAATTGGAAGCATTCCAGAAACCGCACCTAAATTAAAAATGGCTTGGATCATAATTTGAAATGTAATCCCTATCGCCAATAGCTTTGCAAACATATCTTTACAATCCTTCGCAATCCTTATTCCTCGAAGCATGATGAACAAATAAGAACCCAAAACAATAATCAGGCCAAATACTCCTATTTCCTCCAAAATAATAGCCATAATGAAATCCGTATGAGCCTCTGGTAAATAACCTAATTTCTGAACACTGTTACCAAGACCTGCTCCCCATATTCCACCTGTTCCAATAGCAATATAAGAGTTCACAAGTTGGTAGCCTGAACCTAAATGGTTTTCAAACGGATTTAAAAAGGAGGTAATGCGTTCAAAACGGTAAGCTGATGTAAAAGCGAAATAAATAACTCCAATTAATCCAACACTGCCTAAAATAAATAAATGAATTTTTCTTACGCCGGAACAAACGACAATTATTCCGCATACGAATAAAATTAATGCAGCGGATCCTAAATCAGGTTGTTTCAATATTAATAAAAACATAACCCCCAAAATTAATAGCGGGGGTAAAACACCTTTTTTAAACTGATTGATATAGGCTTGCTTCTGTGAATAAAAATAAGCAAAATAAATGATCATGAATAACTTGATCGGCTCAGTAGGCTGAAAAACAAACCCTCCAAGCTGTATCCATCTCTGTGAATTATTACGTTCAACACCAATTCCAGGCATTAAGATAATGATTAGCAATAAAATGGACATGAATATGAAAGCTGGGCTTAACTTACCATAAAGCCGGTAAGGCAAAATTGCTGCAATAGAAAAAAAGAACAGGCCGATCAGCAACCATTGAATCTGTCTTGAAAAAAAATAATTGGCATCTCCATAATGGACATATGAGATTGGGTAACTAGCGCTATATACCATGATTACACCAAACCCAGCCAATAATAAAATGCTGATTAGCAATGAATAATCTATTTTTCTAAATTTGTTTCTAATAAAAGTTGCCATGATTACCACCATATCTTTCAGATGAATTAAACACCATCACTAAATATATATTTTTTAGACCGCATACGAACACTGCAAACTAAGCCTAATGCAATCATGTTCGTTATTAGAGCGCTTCCCCCATAACTAATCAATGGTAAAGCAAGCCCTGTTATTGGCATTAGACCGATTGTCATAGCTATATTTTGAAATACTTGAAATGCAATTAAACCAATAGCCCCTACACATATATAAACACCAAGCAAAGTGTTCGATTTGTGAGCAATTTTTAAAATCCGATAAAACAATAAGAAATATGTAAAGAGAAGTAAACTTGCACCTACAAATCCGAAATCCTCACCAATTACAGCAAAAATAAAGTCGGTATGCGCTTCAGGTATTTTCCCCATATTTACCTGTACACCTTGATTAAACCCAGTACCAGTTAATTGCCCCGATCCAATACCTAGCATTGATTGCTTTAGTTGATATCCGTATCCCGAAGAATATTTATCTGGACTTATCCAAGCATAAATCCTCCCAAGCTGATGCGGCTTAAAAATATGTGTAAATAGATCATTTTTGTACGTGTAAAGATACATAAGAAATCCAATAGCACTTGTCATAACCGTAACACTTAACATAATCATCTTAAGCGAGAGACTGGAAATAAAAAATAAAGTTAAAGCAATGGAGATTATTATTAGAGAAGAGCCCAAATCAGGCTGTGTATAAATGAATAAGATAGGAATAATGGTTATGATGCCGATTCTTATTACTACCGGAATACTCTTTTTGAAGGAAATTCTATCTTCACCTATTTTTTTCAAATATACAGCTAGATACACGAGTAAGAATATTTTCATAAATTCTGATGGCTGCAATTCAATGAAACCTAGGCTAATCCATCGTTGTGATCCGTTCTTTTCTACACCAAATAAATGAACCAGCAGTAAAGAAAAGACCCCGATCCAATATAGTGGTTTTGCCAATTTCTCCAACAGCTCATAATCAAAAGCTGCTACTCCAAACATGATGGCTATCCCGATGCAGTACCAGATAATTTGCCGAAGCACATAGTATCCTGATTCCCCATATTGTCCAGACCCACTGTACACAGCGAAACAACTAAAAATTAAAAGAACTAAAATAATGAATAATAACTGATAGTCTAATGGACTATTTTTTTCTGCATGTTCTAACCTTTTACCTTTTCAAAAATTTAAAACAAAAAAGCATCTTAAAATTTCAATAGAAACATTGTATATTTAACAATTAGTACATCATCAAGAAAACCGATAGCAAACATATAATCAGGAATCATATCAATCGTCAAAATAAAATAAATCAAAGCTCCACCCAAAAGTGTAACCTCTGTTTTTGTACCCTTTTGCAGACGAAATCGATGGTACATGTCTTCCAATTGCTGAACAAACGAATTTGCAGAGCCAGCTTTTTTAAGCTTTTCTTTAAAGCTTGTAATAATCATTCTTCGCCCCTCATCAGTTTGACTATATTCCTGATGCACTTTTAATTCTTGCTCGATATTTTCCATTGTCAGTCTTTCCTCTTCAATCTGATATGCGGCAAGTAATTTTTTGGTATATTTAAGCTCCTTCTCAACACCAGTACGATTTTCTTCTTCGATATCTTTTGAACGATAACCAGCAGCTTCAATTAAATCGACTACTGGAACTTCAAGGCTTTTGGCAAAGTTTTCTAAATGATTTAAATTGGCTTTTCTTTTCCCATTAATAATTCGTGATATTGTCGCTGTGTCAATATCCGTCAACTTACTTAAATGACGCATTGACATTGATTTATCCTGTAACAATTCTCTTATTCGTTTACCTAATTTATTATTTGCACTTTTTATGTCCATTCTCTCATCCTCTCTATCAATCAATAATCATATTAAATTCTGTGTTTGAGGATACACATTATGTTGTACTATACCTTCACGTTGACAAAATGTCAACACAAGGGTCAACGGTTTTTAAGGCATAATTAAGAGACCCTTGAACTTTTCAAGGGTCTCTATCACGATAAGATATTAACAATGATTATTAAACGCCATCGAAAAGATTCATACTTAAATAGCGTTCACCTGTATCAGGCGCAATACAAACTACTCTTTTTCCTTCACCTAGCTTTTTAGCCACTTCTATTGCAGCATAAACTGCTGCCGCACCAGAAGGCCCAATAAAAATACCTTCTTCCTGTGCCAATCTCCGTAATAAACCAATCGCTTCTTCATCGCTGATTTGAATAATTTCGTCATACACACTTGTATTCAATATATCTGGTATAAAACCAGGACTGGTTCCGACTAATTTATGCTTGCCCGGCTTTCCTCCTGACAGGACTGGTGATCCTTTTGGCTCTACAACTGCTATATGAATTCCAGGAATTTTCTGCTTCAATGTTTCGCCAGTTCCGGTTACTGTCCCTCCAGTTCCAGCTGTACAGACGAATGCATCCAGTTCCCCATTGGTCTGCTCCATAATTTCCAGCGCAGTTGTCGTTCGATGAATATCCGAATTGGCAGTGTTTTCAAATTGCTGCGGGATAAAGCTTCCAGGGATTTCCGCTTGTATCTCCAGTGCCTTTTTAATGGAACCTGGCATCTTCTCTTCACTTGGAGTTAATACAACCTCTGCACCATAAGCTTTTAAAATATTCCTTCTTTCCATTGTACTATTATCGGGCATGACGAGTATTGCTTTATACCCTTTAGCAGCTGCAGTCATCGCAAGGCCAATTCCTGTATTTCCGCTCGTCGGCTCAATAATCGTGTCTCCAGGCTTAATAAGTCCCTTCTCTTCTGCAACTTTAATCATATTAGCTGCTGCACGATCTTTCACACTCTTACTTGGATTAAACATTTCCAGCTTAATATAAATATCTGCTGCGCCCTGTGGAACTAGCTTATTGAGCTTTACTAATGGCGTATTACCGATTAATTCTGTTACATTATGTACTACTTGCATAATTAACCTCTACTTTCCATTCTGAATTATTTATTTAGTAACCTAGTATCAAGTGAAATATCTGGATTCATATCCGTAATAACCTCTAAAAATCGATCTTGATTTTGTGGAGAAATCGAAAATATATCATACCTTCCACATCTAATTTGAATACGATCCATCGATAGTGCTGGCGCTGTTAAAGGTGACTTCGATTTCATGATAACTTCAATCTCATTTATTTTTATTGTTTGGCGGATTGGACCATAATGAATTTTAATTTTTCCACCCTCTATTTTATAACCAGTTTTAAACCAAAACCATAAAAGAAATAGCCCTAAAAGCAGCATGATAAAAGCGGAAATCAGCTGTGCTTTTATTAGTGGTGTGATAAATCCGAGCAAAGCAATTCCCCAGATTACAATCGTTAACCATTTATCCTTTTTCGAAGGGAAATACATTCCATTTCCTCCTCCACTACGTAGTACTTAAATAATTATTGTTTTGTAATCTTTATTATAGACATTTCTTGCAGCCATTACCATTATTTATATCTAATGAAAATCTTTGATCTTACTTCATTACAAATAATTTCTTTATAACGAACTATCCAGAAAAATAGTTTGTTTCTTAATAAAGAACGAATTTGGTTTAAAACATTCCAACCCCGCTTAACTACAACAGAAACCATTTTCTTCAGAGAAATAAATACCCCAGCTTTTTTGTTATATACCCCACTGCCGTATACTGGAAATGTAAAAGGTCAAAAAAATCCCCTGTATATTTGCATACAGAGGATTGATTCGAAATAAAGCTTTATATTAATTTTGCTAAATTTTTAAATTCTAATTCCTCAAATTTCATTGAAACTCTATCTTTATCATATTTCCATAATGCCGTGTCTAATGAACAGCTGATTGGAACATCACATTTAATCCGAGCTAATGACCTTGATAAGTGAAGCATGTCCAAATTGTTGTTAATTTTTGTTTGAACACCTTTTGGAAGCTTATCTATATTATCTAGCAAATTATCAATTGTTTCATATTCCTGCAAGAGCTTTAATGCCGTTTTTTCGCCAATGCCTTTAACACCTGGATAGTTATCAGCGGTATCACCCATTAGTCCTTTTAAATCAATAATTTGCTCTGGAGAAATTCCCTTTTTCTCATAAAAATTATGACGATCAAACACTTCGTAGTTTCCTTGTCCTTTTTTCATGATCGCAACACGGATGCCCTCATCAACAAGCTGCAGTATGTCCTGATCACCAGTAAGAATTATTACTTCATCTGTTTTGCTATAGATGCGCGCGAGAGTTCCAATACAATCATCTGCTTCAAAGTTTACTAAACCAATGTTTGGCATATCAAATGCTTCCACTACTTCTTTAACCAAATCGAATTGTGGAATAAGTTCTTCTGGCGGCGCATCTCGGTTTGCTTTATAGCCTTCATACAACTCTGTACGAAAAGTCTTGCTGCCCATGTCCCAGCAGCATATTACATGTGATGGTTTAAATGTATCGACTGCATCTAAAAAGTAACGCATAAATTGATAAATACCATTTGTGGGAATTCCTTTACTCGTTCGCATGAAGTTCCCTCTAAAAGATGTTGCAAAAAAGCCACGAAACAAAAGGGCCATTCCATCAACGAGCAATACATTTTTTTTATCCATATTTTAACACTTCCTCTAATGCTTTATAATCGACTTTAACTGTTTCTGCTTTTCTAGCAGAACTGGTATATCCACTGTAGATTGCAGCATTTTTAAATAATTATCTACTTGCAAGTGGGCATTTCGTTCCGCTTGCGCACGAATATTTTCAACAAGGCTATCCAATTGATTTTGGTAAGAGCTTTGCATGAAAGAATGATTTGTATCTAAATATTGCTGTGCACAAGGTTTTATTATAGCATACATCTGTTCCTTCATAAATTCTTTTTCATTTTTTTCAAAGAAAGCTTTCGTGCCTTTGTACTTAGAAAATACAGCATTAAATTGATTGGAATCAATGTCAGATAAACCTTTTTGAAAGGCTGGTGTATCAATTTCCAGCTGTTTCATATCTGGCAGTTCAAATAATGAATCGCTCTCTACACTTTTACCGGCCAAAGCCTGGAAGAATTCATTTAATTGCTCGTGCATATAGGACTCTATTCGAAGCGACACAGCTTGCAGCTCTTGATGAAGCTCAAAAGCAATGTATTCGAGCAAATTATCCAAGCTTTCTCTTAGCTGATTTTGTGCTTTCTTCCCTGATTCGGTAATGGTTGTCGGATTATACATTTCTTTGAACATATCATGAAAACGAATTGATAGTCTTTCTAAAACATAAAACAATTGCTTTTCTATTTTTTGAGCAATTTGATCCTGATAAACTGAAGCATCATAGGCATTAATTTCTGATACCAGTTTATTTGCCTTCGTTTTTATATCATTTGCCCTAGTTTCTTTCTCCTGATGGTCCATGTTTATGGATTGGATATAATTATCTAGTGTGTGGCTCGTTCTTCCCATATCACGAATTGCTGATTCAATTGTGAGAGACGAAAGGTCATGATATATAAACTGGTAAAAATCAGCTTCCAGTTGCTGCATTTGTTTGTTAAGCGATTGTTTTGCTATTTTTTGTTCCAATGATGTTTTGCTTGAAACCGGGTAGAGCCTTGGAAGTCGGATACCTAATTGTAATAATTGTCCTTGCACATAATCCGTTACGAGCTTTAATTCTGCTTCGTCAGCGGCTAAATCCGACGCATTGACAATAAAAAACATTTTATCTAACTGAAATGCTTCTTTTACACGTCCTAATTGCATCAAAAAGTCTTTATCTGCGCGTGATAAAGCGTGGTTATAATAGGTTACATAAAGAATTGCATCTGCATGCTTAATATACTCGAAGGCAACGTTCGTGTGCCGTGCATTAATGGAATCTGCTCCTGGTGTATCAACAAGTGTAATCCCTTCTCTTGTAAGTGCACAATCATAATATAGGCTAATGGATTCGATATAACAAGCTTTCGTCTCGTCTGTTACATAGCTTGCAAACTGTTCAAGGTTAATCGTAATATCTTTCCCGATAAAGTTTCGATGGACCTCGTAACCTTTTAACATAGCATGTAAATAAGCTTGATACATCTTGTTTAATTGCTCACTCTTCTCAAGTTCATTTGCTTTAACCCATTCAATTAGTTCGTCAAACTCTGAACCCTTTGGTGATAACTTCTTTGTAATCATTTGTAAGTCTCGGGCTAACATTGCTTGATCTTTTAAGGTAACGACAACAGTACCGTGCGGGTGTTTATCATTAACAGGGCAAATTCTGTTCACTGTTGCAGTTGTTGGGTTTGGTGAGACAGGCAATACTTTCTCACCCATCAACGCATTTGCAAACGATGATTTACCAGCACTAAATGCCCCGAATAGAGCTATCGTATAGGAGCGGTTTCTCAGTCGATTTGCTTTCTCCGATAAGTCTGTCTTTAAAGACTCAAATCCTGGCAACTCACGAATCAGTTTTATCGTCGATTCAATGCTCTCAACGACATCCTCCATTTTCATTTCCTTCGTAAAACCATTATTCTTGAAATCCTTTTCGCTAGGTTTATTGTATTCTCTAGTCGAGACTGTCCTTTTGTCTGCCACTACCCTAATTGGTTTGGGCTTCCTTTCTAATGCTTGCTTAACTAATTCCCATCCGGACGCATCAACTTTTGGTTCACTATATTGTCTCTCTAACTTCGCATATGCTGCTTGCCATTCTGATTGCAGCTGCTTTATTGTTTCACTTATATTCTGTTGTTTTTTGAAATGAGTAAAATTATGCTCATGGACTCTCTTTGCATCCTCATTCTTTTTAACAATTAATGATTGCATAACATGCAATTGTTTTCTTGCAAGCTGTTTATATATGCTTTTAATATTTGCCGATACATCATTCGTATAATTTAATACATAATCTCCATTCACTTTCGCACCAGGCTTCATTAATTGCAGTAGATGGTCAAGCTCGTATGTAACCACCATCCCATTAATTTCATTTTGAAGGGAAGTATCATGTATAGCATATTTTTTCAACAATACTAGTAGCTTATCGCGAAACTTCCATTCAATAGACTTGTGCATGTTTTCTTTTAATAGAGCGAGAAATTGTTCTGCTCGTGTATTTTTTTCCTCTTTCGTTTTCTTTTTCGATGCAAATAGCCCGACCTTAAAATCGGATTGCTGTGATTCTAAAAATAATTGTGCTTTATCCCTAAGATTTGCTGGCATCAAATAGGCATTATTTAATGTTTGTTGCAGCTCTTCCAAAAATTCCTGCTCAAATTTTATCGGTTCATTCTCTAGGTATAATAATTTTTCTTCTGTTGCTTCAAGTTCATCTAAATACGAATCATCGGATCTCGTCGCTTCACCGGCTGTTAGATCATCAATCAGGGATTCATATTTTGTTGCAAGAAATGACCGGTGCTCATCCATTACTTGTCGTACGGATTGTTGAATATGAAGATATTTTGGACGGTCTGGCCCCATCATAATAAATATTTTTTCTTTGATTTGCTCAAATGCGTTATGCGCTATATTCGGTTCTTTTAGTGAAGTATAATAGATATTATTTGGCTTTAAGTTCCATTGATCAAACGTTTGTTTAATACTTTTGTCGAACGATACAAAACGTAGTTCCTGTTCATCATGCTTGTCAATTTGGTTAATAACAACAAAATAAGGCAATTTTTTCTCTTGAATTGACTTCAAGAATTGTAAATTAACCTCTGATTGTACATGATTATAATCCATCACATAAAATAAAACGTCAGCTAAATGTAAGGATGCCTCTGTCATAATTCGATCTGCATCATCTGCAGCATCAATACCAGGTGTATCAATAAGTGCAGATCCAACAGGTACGATTTGTTTACCAGTGCTTATTTCTATTTTTTTAATTGCCTCTTTATCCTTTGAATATTCCTTAATCATTTCAATATCATATGGTTCTTTGTATTCAACAGGCAGCTCTGTCGTAAAAAACACCCTTGCAACAGCATCACCTGAAGTAATTTTAACAACGTTTGCACTGGTAGGTATTGGACTCTTCGGTAAAATTTCTTCTTCTAACAATGCATTAATCATCGAAGATTTCCCGGCTGAAAAGTGTCCAGCAAAACTAATTATCAGCTCCTGTTTTTGGTGCTTTTCATAAATGTCAAGGATTTTAGATGCATTTAAATGATCCCCGTTTTGTTTCATCTGGGCATACAAAGCAACTAGCTGTTCTGCATTTAACGACTCTTTTCTATCTTTTACGATCACGGTATTCATGTCCCCTTCTTCCACATCCCAATTTAAAGTCTATTATACGAAATTAGTCATTGGATTGCCACAAATTATAAAAGCGATTTCACAAATAAGGTTATTATTGATTCGCAAAGATAAGTTTGTTAACTAGTTTACATAATATTATTATGGTAATCTAAATGATTAGGAATTCATAGTTAAAAACCTAGAAACATGATTATCTTAGTTTCTAGGTTTTATTTGTCATCTCAATTTTATAATCACCTGTTTATACAGGATATACACCATGCTTTCTTTCGGTGAATGTTACATTTTTAGCTGCATAAACGGAAAAACGGTTCACTAGCTCCTGTCTTAATGTATTTGGATCGATTACGGCATCGATTACCATTTCAGATGCAAGTCGGTAAACATCAATATTTTCTTTATATTCATCTTGCTTTTGTTTAATAAATGCGGCACGATCCTCTTCCGGTAATTGGGCAATTTTATTAGCTTCCACAGCATTTACTGCTGCTTCTGGTCCCATTACCGCAATTTGTGCATTTGGGAAAGCTAAACAGCAATCTGGATCAAACGCTGGTCCTGACATCGCATAAAGACCTGCACCATATGCCTTCCGAACAATGACCGATATTTTTGGTACCGTTACTTCGCTCATCGCTGAAAGCATTTTAGCACCGTGTCGAATAATACCTTGTCTCTCTACCTTTGTTCCTATCATAAATCCTGGTACATCTGTTAAGAATAATAGCGGAATATTAAAGGCATCACAGAGCTGGATAAACTTTGCTGCTTTATCAGCAGAATCCGTAAATAAAACGCCGCCTTTTACGCGTGGCTGGTTTGCGATAATGCCGACAGAGCTGCCCTCAATCCGTGCAAGCCCGGTAATTAATTCAGCTGCAAACTTCTTCTTGATTTCGCAGAAACTGCCTTCATCAATAATTCGGTCAATTAAATCATACATATTAAATGGAGCATTTTGGTTTTCTGGTACGATATCAGTGATCGACTTTTCAAATGCTGGAACAGGTTTCGCTTCAACATTATTCGGCTTCGACCTGAAATTAGCCGGAAAATAGCTTAAATAGTTCTGTGCATAGTGTATTGCCTCTTCTTCCGTCTTCACTAACACATCACCAACACCAGAAACTGAACAATGCATGACTGCACCACCCATTTCCTCCAATGATACCTTTTCTCCGATTACTTTTTCTGCCATTCTTGGTGAACCTAAATACATGGAGGCATTCCCATCAACCATGATCACAATATCACAAAACGCTGGTATATATGCTCCTCCAGCCGCAGATGGTCCAAACAGCAAACATACTTGTGGTACTCTTCCCGATAATTTAATTTGATTATGGAAAATTCGTCCTGCACCACGTCTGCCTGGAAACATTTCGATTTGGTCGGTAATTCTGGCACCTGCAGAGTCTACCAAATAAATCATTGGCAGCTCAAGCTTCATTGCTGTTTCTTGAATCCGCAATATCTTTTCAACCGTTCGCTTCCCCCACGAGCCGGCCTTTACTGTTGAATCATTGGCCATCACACAAACGTCCTGATTGTTGACTTTTCCAATTCCTGTAACAACCCCATCAGATGGTAAATCGTCGTCCAGGCAATTCGCAAAAAATGCATCTTCAATGTTCATCCCGCTATCAAATAAAATCTCTAATCGTTTTCGGACAAAAAGCTTCCCTTTTTCTTCATTGCTTTTATGGTACTTGTCTTTTCCGCCTTTTTCTATTTTACGCATTCTCTCCTGCAATTCTTCTAAATAAGACATGTTGCATCCTCCTCACTAAATACCTTTATATAATGGCTTCCTTTTTTCCTTGAATGCTTGAAGCCCTTCCACTCTATCTACTGTCGGAATGGTTTCCGCATAGCATGCACGTTCAATGTCTAATCCCTCTTTTATATCTGTTTGCGTACCATTATTAATAGCTATTTTCGCCTGTTTTAAAGCAATCGGCCCGTTGGAAGCAATGGTTTTCGCTAACACCAATGCATCTGTTAACAGGTCTGCTTGTTCAGCTGTTTGTTCAACCAGGCCAATAGAGATGGCTTCTGAAGCATCGATTGGTTTCGCAGTAAATATCAAACGCTTAGCATGCCCTGTTCCAATAAGACGAGGCAACCGCTGTGTGCCGCCTGCGCCTGGAATGATGGCTAGAGATGTTTCCGTCAAGCCTAGTTTAATATTTTGTGCAGCAATTCGGATATCACATGAAAGGGCTAATTCTAAACCACCACCATAAGCAGCACCATTAATTGCCGCAATTACGGGCATATTCATCCCTTCAATTGCGGTTACGGTTTCCCCTATGTAACGAACCGCCTTCATTACCTCATCTTCTGACATTCCCTTTCGTTCTTTTAAATCTGCACCAGCGCAAAAAGCTTTCTCGCCTGCCCCCGTAATAACCGTACAATAAATCGATTTGTTTTGGTTAATTTCTTTTATTGCTTCGTTTAATGCAACTAATAATGCATGCGATAGCGCATTCGCAGCTTCTGGTCGGTTCAGCGTTAGGACAGCTACATGCTCCTCATGTATGTTGATCGTAATTAAATCCGACATTTATCCTCATCCTTTAGAAGGTTTATTTTAGGCTTATTTTTATTCTAATCGCAATCATCTGCAGTTCCTTCACAACCTGTCCGTGCCATTTTTATCATGCATTAATGGTCTGTTATACTCCCACCTCTAAACAAGAGGGAAATAATATGTGTGAAGGTGGGAGAGTAAAGACCCCCCACTGAATGAAGTTTCACTTCTATGAAGCAGCCTAGTTATTTTCTAACCTATTCAATAACGGCAAGAACATCTTCATCATTTACAAAATCACCCTCTGCAACTTTTAATTCTTTTACTACCCCAGATGCTTCCGCTGCAATTGGTATCTCCATTTTCATGGACTCAAGTATTACAATATCCTGACCTTCTTCCACTTGTTCTCCTACAGCCACTACAATTTTCCATACATTCCCTGCCATACTCGCTTTCACTTCTTGCATATCCGTATCCTCCTCAGTTTCCTTTATTTATGATAGAATTTTTCAATAAAAGCTGTCGTTGTGTTTCCTTTTATAAATTGTTCATGCTGTACAATCTCTTGCAACATAGGAATATTTGTTTTAATTCCATCGATTTTATAACTGGATAAAGCTTCCTTTAATATAGCGATTGCTTCTTTGCGATTAGACCCTTTTACAATTAATTTTCCAATCATTGGGTCATAAAACGGTGTTACATCATAATCGGCAGTCACACCTACTTCATTCCGTATATTCGGTCCCTCAGGTAATTCAATATGAGAAATATGACCTGGTGAAGGGAAGAACGTAACTGGATTTTCTGCATAAATTCTCGCTTCAATCGCATGACCATCTATTTGCAAATCTGTTTGTTTAATTGTTAATGCCTTACCGGAAGCAATGTGTAGTTGCTCTTCCACAATATCAATTCCTGTAATTTCTTCAGTTATGGGATGTTCAACTTGAATTCTTGTATTCATTTCCAAAAAGTAAAAATTTTCTAATTCATCAACTAGAAATTCAATCGTCCCTGCATTGGTGTACTCAAGTGCCTTGACAGCTTTAACTGCAGCTTCGCCCATACGCTGTCTTGTGGATTCTGAAATAAACTGTGACGGAGCCTCTTCAATAACTTTCTGATTTCGACGCTGTATCGAACATTCACGTTCATATAAATGAATTGCATTTCCGTGATGATCTGCTAAAATTTGTATTTCAATATGGCGGGCATTTTCAATTTTCTTTTCCATAAACATGGATCCATCACCGAAAAATGTCTGTGCACGCTTTGAATTCCCTTCAAATGCTTTGGCCAGCTCTTCTTCTGAGTAAACAACCTGCATACCGATTCCGCCACCCCCAGCCGAGGCCTTGAGCATAATTGGATAACCAATTTTCTCTGCCATTTTTACTGCGTCCTCTATCGCCGCAATCGCTTCATCCGTTCCGGGCACAACAGGAATGCCAATTTTATTCATTGCATTTCTTGCCGCTATTTTACTTCCCATCTGCTTTATGACGCTCCCTGTTGGTCCAATGAATATCAATCCTTCTTCCAAACAGCGATTAACAAATGCTTCATTCTCACTAAGAAAACCATATCCAGGATGAATCGCGCAGGCTTTCGCTTCTTTTGCGACAGCAATTATCCGTTCAACATTTAAATAGCTCTCATTTACACGTGGAGCTCCAACCAAAAAGCTCTGATCCGCCATCGATACATATGGAGCCTCTTGATCTGCTTCTGAATAAATAGCTACTGTTTGAATTCCTAATTTCTTACATGTGCGAATAATTCGTGCTGCAATTTCTCCTCGATTTGCAATAAGCACCTTTTTTATCATATGCTCCCCCCTAGGATTGAAGTTGCTGCATCGCAATCTCTCTTAATTTAAACTTCTGTATCTTCCCGCTAGCTGTCATTGGATATACATCGACAAATTCGATATACTTGGGTATCTTGTGCCTCGATATTTTTCCATTACAATAATCTTTAATTTCTTCGCTTGTTATCTGTTTATTATCCTTTAAAATAATCCAAGCCATGACTTGCTCTCCATATTTTTCATCAGGTACTCCGATTACTTGTACATCTAGAATGTCTGGATGCTGATATAAAAACTCCTCAATCTCTCGTGGGTAAATATTCTCTCCGCCGCGTATAATCATATCTTTCATTCGTCCAGTTATTTCAATATAGCCATTTTTATGCAACACCGCTAAATCACCGGTATGAAGCCAACCTTGCTTATCAATGGCTTCCTTCGTTGCCTCGGGATTATTGTAATAGCCTTTCATCACAAGATACCCTCGAGTTAGCAGCTCACCTGGAACACCGATTTCTTGTTCTGTATCCGTTCCAGGTATAACGATTTTTACTTCCACATTAGGGTGTGGTTTTCCAACCGTATTTACTTTCAATTCAATTGGATCGTCTGTTCTTGTTTGTGATATCACCGGTGACGATTCTGTTTGACCATAAGCAATTGTAATTTCTTTTGCGCCCATTTTATTCATCACATTGGACATTACTTCTACTGGACAAGTTGATCCCGCCATAATACCTGTTCGCAAATGAGACAGATCAAACTCATGAAAACGAGGATGATTTAATTCTGCAATGAACATTGTAGGAACGCCATGAAGTCCCGTGCATTTTTCTTCTGAAACAGCTTGCAATACCTTCTCTGCGTGAAATTGCTCCAGTATAACCATCGTTGTACCTTTGGATACCGCAGCAAGTATGCCTAATACACAGCCAAAACAATGGAAAAATGGTACTGGTATGCATAATCGATCGTTAGGAGTAAGCTTCATGCAATCAGCAATCTGATTGCCATTGTTGACAATGTTTCGATGTGTTAGCATAACCCCTTTTGGAAATCCAGTAGTTCCTGATGTATATTGCATGTTAATGACATCATCTTCGTTCAGCGATTGTTTCCGTTGCTCTAAATGAACATTATTGATACCATTACCTTTTGCAATGACTTCCTTCCACGTATAGGCATAATGATATTCCGCATTACTAATTACAATGATATTTTTTAAGTTTGGTAATGTTTCTAACCGTAATTTTCCTTTTTCCTGAACTCCTAACTCGGGGCATAGCTGTTTTAAAATATCAACATAGGATGTTCCTTTATAGCTTTCGGCCATTATTAAGGTTGTTGCTTCAGACTGCTTTAGTAAATATGTTAATTCATTCGCTTGATAATTTGTATTTACCGTTACAAGGACAGCTCCCATTTTGCCGGTTGCAAATTGCGATGTAATCCATTCTGGTTTATTATCAGCCCATATTGCTACATTTTCCCCTTTTTGAATACCTAGGGCCATCAATCCTTTTGCGGCTTGGTTGACCATTTCATTAAATTCCGAATATGTTTTCCGTAATTTTAATTCTGGATAGACGATTGCTTCATGATTTGGATATAAATCCACCTGTTTTTCAAGCAGCTCACCAACAGTTAAGCCTAATAATGACATGAATTCTCCCCTTCCTAATCTGGACTAGCAGCCTAGTTCTCTAGCAATAACCAATCGTTGAACCTCAGACGTTCCTTCCCCAATTTCTAGTAGCTTTGCATCACGTAAATAGCGTTCCACCTCATATTCACGCATATAACCATAGCCCCCATGAATTTGGATCGCTTGATTTGCCGAGCGGAATGCTGTTTCACTCGCAAACAGTTTGGCATATGCGGCTTCTTTTCCAAAAGGCTTTCCTTGATCCTTTAACCATGCAGCTTTATGCACCATATTTCTTGCAAGCTCAACTTCCATTGCCATATCAGCAAGCTTGAATTGGATCGCTTGGAATTTAGAAATTGAATTACCGAACTGCTTCCGGTCTTTTGCATATGCTAGTGCTTTATCAAGTGATGCTTGCGCTATTCCAAGTCCAAGTGCTGCAATTGAAATTCTCCCTCCATCTAAGGTATAGAGAAATTGATTGAAACCTTTATGTTCTTCTCCCAATACATTTGTTCTTGGCACACGAACATTTTCAAGTACAATTTCAGCCGTATCCGACCCGCGAACCCCCATCTTATCGTAATTGCTCGTTATCGTAACCCCTTTCGTATCTGCAGGAACAATAATTGAAGAGATCATGCTTTTTCCTTGTTCATTTTTACCAGTGACAGCGGTTACAATAATGATTTTGGCAAAGCTTGCATTCGTAATAAAGCATTTTTCACCATTAATGATATAATCTTCTCCATCAATTATCGCGGTCGTTTTCGTTCCTCCTGCATCTGATCCAGCATTTGGTTCGGTTAATCCAAATGATCCAAGCGCTTTCCCTGAAGCAAGGGGCTTTAAATAGGTTTCTTTTTGCTCGTCAGTTCCGAAATAATAGAGTGGACTTGCACCAAGAGAAACTGCCGCAGCATAACTTAATCCAGTACTTCCACATACACGCCCAATCTCTTCCACTGCTAACGCATAAGAAACTGTATCTCCCCCAGATCCACCATACTCATCTGGAAACGGAATTCCTAGTAAGCCAAGCTCCCCCATTTGATCAAAAATATCGCTTGGAAATTCTGCTTTCGTGTCAATTTCAACTGCTCTTGGTCGGATGACTTCTTCAGCAAAGTCTCGAACCATCTTCTTAATTATCGCTTGTTCTTTCGTTAATTCGAAATTCATGCTATTCCCCCTCATAAGTTAAGACCGACTAGTTGGTCTGTTTTAGCCATTTCGATTCCCTTTTGCAAAGAATGGCAAGTCTAACAGTATTTCTTTATAATTATCTTTAGAAATCGTTTCTGTTTGGAGAACTGCATGTAAAATTAAATCAACAAAGATATCTCCAATTTCATCCATCGTGTTTGCACCTGATTGCCGGTACCACTTATAAATCCAGTTCACCATTCCTAAGATTGCCATTGTTGTAATTTCAACGGACAGTTCTTCTCGAAACTCACCAGACTTCTTTCCCTCTTCAATTGTTCGCATGACAATTTGTTTGAATTGATCCCTTTTGTCTTTCACTGACCTTTGATACTGTTGCTTTAAATACGTACTCTCCTGATAAAAGACAGAAATATGTGCTTTATACAGGCCGAAAACGTTTACAAATTCTTTCACAATTGCTTTTAATTTTTGGGTTGGTGAATGATGCGTTTCATATGCGTAAATCCCTTTTTCTAATACATGCGTTATAAATGTATCGTGAATTTCAAATAATAATTCATCTTTAGAGGTGAAATGATGATAAAATCCACCTTTAGAAGTACCTACATTTTCAACAATCTGATTCACACTAACTCCATGAAACCCGTATTGTTCAAATAAAATTAAAGACGACTGGATGATTTTATTTCGTAATTCCGTTTATAAGCCCTCCTTCAATAAATTTACTCTTACTTTACCATACTAATCTGAATTTAGAAAGTGTTTTCATAGTTATAAATAAAGTTGGTTCATTGAATTAGATTTGAAAGAAACTCCAAACTAACTTCCCGGCTGTTTGCTTCAAGTATGTGCAATAATCGCCTTCCGGGACCGCTTCGGGCGGATGCTTTCCGTGGGCACGGCTCCGGAAGAAACCCGCTTCCGGTGAGTCTTCAGACACGTGCTGTTCCCACTGGAGTCACCGCCCTCCGCTCACCCGGACTGGTAGCGCATCGATATTGTTTTTAATTCCACAAGTAATAATTGGTGAGCATATACTAGCGGAGGAAATATACGTAGACTCCTGTGGGAAGAAGAGCATCGGTGAGACTACGCAGTCCGGCAGCACAAGGAGGCTCACCAGCTCCCCTTTGGATGCGCGAATTATATTTCCGGAGCGGGTAGACGCACAATCCATTTAAATACACTAATCCACAGTTTATATATTTTCAGTACTAGAAATAATAATGTTAAACAACATTAAATAGGGGCAGCTTAAAAGCTACCCCTGAAATTTTATTCTATTTCATCAAATGGTTTTTGATAAACCGCTTCTTTCCACACTTCAGTTACTTCACCTTCGTTATCCGAATCGATAACAAAGGATCCATTACTAGATCGATCGCTTGCAGATAACTCAAGCGGGAATAAGTTGTGCAGACTGCCATTACTTGTTTCAAAACATATTGTATCATTTTCATTTATTGCGAAAAACCCTTTGATTCGATGTGGCTTACTTTTTAATTCTCTTAACATGGTTAACCCACGCTTAGCACGAGTTGATTTTTCAAATTCCCTCATTCTCATTCGTTTGCAAGCTCCGCGCTGTGTAATAATAACAATTGAAGGGTTAGTTAGTTCATTAAATACCTGTCCATTAACAATGAATTCCTCATCTTTGAGCATCATTGCTTTTACGCCAGCAGCTCTCTGTCCAACTACTGAGATTTCCGATTCATGGTACCATAATCCATACCCTTTATTCGAAACAAGGAACACATCCATATTTCCGTCTGTTTGACAAACATTAACTACCTCATCACCATTTTTCAGATTTAATGCGATAAGTGCTTTCGATTTCCGCTGCGCATCATAAAGACTGAATTCGCTTCGTTTTACCATACCGTTTTTTGTAAAGAACAGCAGGTAATTCATTGACTCATTAAAATCGCGTACTGGAATACATTGAATGAGTCGTTCATCCTTGTCAAGCTGGGCAATATTTGATACATGCTGTCCAGTGTCTTTCCAACGAATGTCTGGAAGCTCGTGAACTGGAGTGATCAAATATTTCCCTTTATTCGTAAATAGAAGCACTTTGTCAGTCGTATTTACTTCTAGTAAACTAATCGGATAATCATGTTCCTTCAAGGCCAAATCTTCGCCATTTGAAGCACTATACGATCGCAAACTTGTGCGTTTAATATATCCATCTTTCGTTACTGAAACAAGTACATCCTCACTTGCAACAGTTACTTCAATATTGATTTTCAGCTCTTCAATTTCTGCTTCAATCATCGTACGTCGACCTTCAGCAAATGTCTTTTTGATTTGTTTCAAATCTTTTTTGATTGTTTGAAGTAGCTTCTTTTCACTATTAAGAATACCCTCTAATTGTTCAATTCTTTTTAGTAATTCGGCAGCTTCACTTTGTAGTTGTGTAATATCCGTATTTGTCAGCCTGTATAATTGTAGTGTAACAATTGCCTCTGCTTGCGCTTCTGTAAAACCGTATGCTTCCATAATTTGTTTCTTCGCATCAGATTTATCTTTTGAAGCACGGATTGTCGCAATTAATTCATCTAGAATAGAGATTGCCTTTATCAGGCCTTCTACGATATGGGCACGATCTCTGGCTTTTTTTAAATCAAATTTGGTTTGTCTTGTAACTACATCTTTCTGATGCCCAATATACGCATCTAGCATTTGAGGTAATGACAATAGTTTCGGAGTTTTGTCCTGAATGGCAACCATATTAAAATGATAGGTCACTTGCAAATCCGTATTTTTATAAAAATAATTCAAAATGCCTTCACTATCTGCATCTCGTTTCAATTCAATAACAACACGTAAACCAGTACGATCTGTCTCATCTCGTACTTCTGCAATACCTTCTACTTTACGATCGATTCGCAGCTCGTCCATCTTCTTAACCATATTGGCCTTATTGACCTCATACGGTATGTCCGTAATGACTATTTGTTCTCGATTACCTCGAACAGCTTCAATCTCTGCCCTTCCACGAATAATAATTTTACCGCGACCTGTTTCATATGCCTTTCGGATACCATCAATACCTTGAATAATTCCTCCGGTTGGAAAATCAGGACCTTTCATTACTTGCATCAATTCCTGAACAGTAACTTCTGGATTATCCATACGCATAATAACAGCATCAATTACCTCTGCTAAATTATGCGGGGGAATATCCGTTGCATAACCTGCAGAGATACCTGTCGAGCCATTCACAAGCAGGTTAGGAAATTTCGCTGGTAGAACAACTGGTTCAGAACTCGTTTCATCAAAGTTTGGGATAAATTCAACAGTTTCCTTGTCAATATCACGTAAAAGCTCTGACGAGATACTGGATAACCTAGCTTCTGTATAACGCATAGCTGCCGGTGGATCTCCATCAATACTTCCGTTATTCCCATGCATTTCAATCAAAACATTTCTTACTTTCCAATCTTGACTTAAACGAACCATTGCCTCGTAGACTGAAGAATCACCATGTGGATGATAGTTACCAATAACGACACCCACCGTTTTAGCTGATTTCCGGAAATGCTTATCATGTGTATTCTTCTCTTCATGCATCGCATAAAGTATTCTTCGCTGTACTGGCTTTAGCCCATCCCTTGCATCTGGCAAAGCCCTGTCTTGAATAATATATTTACTGTATCGTCCAAATCTGTCACCAATTACTTCTTCTAATGGAAGATCTAAAAACTTTTCTGTTTGTGACAAATCAATCCCCCCTTACTTGTTTCCATCTATATTCTTGTTTTGGGATCGCTTTATAAAGTGAAACTTTAATTCAGTGGGAGTTTCACTTTCTCTCCCACTAATGTCAGCACCACTAGGGAGAACCGCAGGCCCTTGAAAAAAATCAGGAACTTACGGAATGTTTACCCCATCATCACATTTTTACTTCTCTCCATTTTAGCGTGGGGTATTACAACCCATTAATACGTAATAAATTCGATATACTTAATGTTCGGAATGTATCCTTTCATTTTCTAAAATGTTAGTATCCTCTTCCAAACCAAATTTAACATGTCCCTCTATCCATTTCCTTCTTGGCTCTACTTTATCCCCCATTAATGTTGTTACACGACGCTCTGCTCTTGCAATATCTTCAATGGTTACCCGGATTAATGTTCTTGTTTCTGGATTCATTGTCGTTTCCCAAAGTTGGTCAGCGTTCATTTCACCAAGACCTTTATAACGCTGAATCGTGTATCCATTTTTAAACACTTTAAGAGCTTCTTTCATTTCAGCCTCATCCCAAGCATAGACAATTTTTTCACTTTTTCCTTTACCCTTAGAGATTTTAAATAGAGGCGGCAGTGCGATAAATACTTTTCCTGCTTCTACAAGGGAACGCATATAACGATAAAAGAACGTTAATAAAAGTACTTGAATATGAGCACCATCTGTATCCGCATCCGTCATAATAATAATTTTATCGTATTGCACATCATCCAAGTCAAAGTCCCCGCCAACTCCAGCTCCAATTGTATGGATAATAGTTGAAATCTCTTCATTCTTAAACACGTCTTGCAGCTTAGCTTTTTCTGTATTAATTACTTTTCCGCGCAAAGGTAAAACAGCCTGGAATTTTCTATCTCTTCCCTGTTTAGCAGAACCCCCTGCTGAATCACCCTCAACAAGGTAGAGTTCATTTCTTTGTGGATTTTTCGATTGTGCCGGTGTGAGCTTTCCACTAAGAATCGTATCTTTTCTTTTACGTTTTTTACCTGACCTTGCATCCTCACGTGCTTTACGAGCTGCTTCGCGGGCTTCTTTCGCCTTTATTGCTTTCTTAACGAGCATGCCAGATACATCTGGGTTTTCTTCTAGAAAATAATTTAGATTTTCAGATACGACTGCATCAACAACAGATCGAGCTTCAATAGTGCCTAATTTGCCTTTCGTTTGCCCTTCAAATTGAAGCTTATCCTCAGGCACTCGAACAGAAATAATTGCAGTAAGTCCTTCTCGTATATCTGTACCTTCTAGATTTTTATCCTTCTCTTTTAATGTACCTATTCTTCTAGCATATTCATTGAATGTTCTCGTAATGGCACTTCGCGCACCAGATTCGTGTGTTCCACCATCTCTTGTACGAACATGGTTAACGAAAGAAAGCATGCTCTCTGCATAACCATCATTAAATTGAAACGCAAACTCGACCTCTAACCCATGCTGTTCCCCTTCAAAAGATACAACTGGATGTAATGTATCCTTCTCTTCATTTACATAGTCGACAAAGGAAACGAGGCCATCTGGAAACTCATATAATTCCTTTTCATTATTTCGCTCATCAATAAGTTCTATTTTTAAACCTTTTAATAAAAATGCAGACTCACGCAAACGTTCCGAAATGGTCTCAAAATCATAATCTGTTGTACTAAAAATCGTCGGGTCTGGCTTAAAATGAATAGTAGTTCCTTTCTTCCTTGTTGGACCTCTTTTTTCAAGCGAGCTAACTGGTTTTCCACCAGCCTCAAAACGCTGATAATATATAAACCCGTCCCGATGTATTGTTACGTCCAACCATTCGGATAATGCGTTTACTACGGATGATCCTACACCATGTAATCCACCACTTGTTTTATATCCACCTTGTCCAAACTTTCCACCTGCATGGAGCACCGTAAAAATAACCTCGGTTGTCGGTTTGCCAGTGCTATGCATTCCGGTGGGTATACCGCGTCCACTGTCCTGAACAGAAATACTATTATCTTTATGTATCGTTACTTTAATTTCATTTCCATAGCCTGCTAAAGCTTCATCAACAGCATTATCCACAATTTCAAAAACAAGGTGGTGCAGCCCACGGCTGTCTGTACTTCCTATATACATTCCTGGTCTTTTTCTAACAGCGTCAAGACCCTCTAGAACTTGGATGGAATCATCCGAATATTGGAATTCATTATTCAATCAATCCACTACTCCTTTCAAAAACAAAAACAATCCACTTTCTTTATAATAGAACAATTGTTCGTAATTGTAAATTAATCATTTTTTTATAAGACACCTTCTATTCAATCATCATATCGCAGAATATGCTAATAAGTATACTACAATTGCCATTTTAATGCATAAAACAGCTAAAAAACATTCTATACGTGCTATATATTCCCTATGTAATTTTAAATCGTGTGAAATTGTAAACATACTAAATTTGGAAGAAAAAGTAAATATATCCCCCGTACTTGCATTGTTTTTTTCTTAGTTATAATCGCATTTGAAACCCTGTGGACGAATGTTTATTTGCTTAATTGCCAATAAAAAGGATGACATAAGTTCGTCATCCTTTTCAAGCATTTTTTAAATTGTTGACCATTATTTTTTAACAAGCACAGCATGCACCACTTTAATGCAAAGATCCATAATTACGGTAAAATCTCTTTCTTTTAGGTAATGATAGGCTTCTTCATTGACAATTCCTTGCTGGGCCCAAAAAATACGACAATCAGTCTCTGCTGCTTCTTTCGCAATTTCTGGTAAATACTCTGGTCTTCTAAAAACGTTTATAATATCAATCTTGTCTGGAATAGCCGTTAGCGAAGAATATGCCTTCTCACCAAGCACCTCTTCCACTGTCGGATTAACAGGAATAATTCGATATCCGACCTCCTGCATAATTTTTGCAATTTGATAGGCTGTTTTATCTTGATTATTAGATAGTCCTACTACTGCAATCGTTTTTGCTGATTCTAATATTTCTTTTAATTCATCATTTGCTGGATTTTCCCAAGCCACCTGAACACCCTCCTTAATTTGTTATCAAACCTTCTCGTATTAAGTATTCCCTTGCAACTTCTTCTGGCGATTCATCTTCATAATCCACTTGATAATTCATTTCACGCATTTCATCATCCGTTATTTTTCCAGCGAGCTGATTTAAAATATCTCGTAGTTCCGGGTATTCCTCTAATGTATCCTCACGCAATAGAGGAGCACCTTGATATGGTGGAAATAGATTCTCTGGATCGGATAATGTTACTAAATCCAATTCTACCATATAACTATCCGTGGCATAAGCATCAATAATGTCAACCTCACCGTTTGATAGCGCAGATTCTCTTATTCCTGGTTCCATTGTTTTTACGTCTGCGATTTGAAGATTATATAAGTCTTGCATTCCCACGTATCCATCATAACGATCGTTAAATTCTAATGTAAACCCAGCAGTAATCTCATTCTCAATTTGTTTTAA
This sequence comes from Oceanobacillus sp. FSL K6-0127, assembly GCF_037983385.1. NCBI lineage: Bacteria > Bacillati > Bacillota > Bacilli > Caryophanales > Bacillaceae > Oceanobacillus > Oceanobacillus sp. FSL K6-0127. Next base: position 2,946,534 of record NZ_CP150287.1, read on the forward strand.
ATCACCAATTTCTTCAAGATCGTATCTTTCCGCCAATTCTTTTGTCGTTGCTACGGTGTACGTATTATTATATTCCATTGGCATAAGCAATTCCATGCCAAATTCCTCTTTCATCCCTTGTTTTGCCTGTTCATAAACTTCCATAGCATCATTGCTTGCTGCTTGGTCTTCTAAGTGTGTTACGATAGCAGTTCCAGTAAATTCTGGGAAAATATCAATACTCCCCTCTTGCAGTGCACTAAAAACAAAGGCAGTTTTCCCGAGATTTGGCTCCAATCCAACTTCAAGGTCTGTGTCTTCTTCAATTAGCAATTTGTACATATTCATAAGTATAGCCGGTTCAGATCCCAATTTTCCACCAATAACAAGATCATCCTGTTTAGTTCCATTAAAAATAAGTGGCGTGACGACGATTAGAACTACAAGTACAAGCATAGCTATAAAAGATTTTAAACCTGCTTTTTTTGAAAAACGTTCAAAAATGCGCAATATCATATCCAATATAATTGCAAGCAATGCTGCAGGTATCGCTCCAAGTAATATTAGATGAATATCTGCACCACGATCTAATCCTAGTAAAATAATTTCACCTAATCCTCCAGCACCAATTAAAGCAGCAATTGTTGTTGTACCCACGATTAAGACCATAGACGTTCGGATCCCAGCCATAATTACTGGCATGGCAATTGGTAATTCAATTTTAGTTAAACGTCGGAAGGAATTCATTCCCATTCCAGTAGCAGCTTCTTTTAGCGCAGGATTTACTTCTTTAATACCGGTATATGTATTTCTTAGAATTGGTAATAAAGCATAAAGAATTAATGCAATAATTGCAGGTGTAGTACCTATCCCAAAGAACGGAATAAGAAATGCCAGTACAGCAAGACTCGGTATTGTCTGCAAAACAGCTGAAATGCCAATTACGGGCTCTGCTGCTTTAGGATACCTAGTCAAAAGCAATCCTAGTGGAACTGCAATAACAATTGCAATAATTAATGAGATCAAGGAGATCTGCAGATGTTCCATAGTCGTTTGCCAAAGCATATCTTGTCGTTGCTTGAAAACAGCAATAAAATTATCCAATATGTGTCACCCCATTTTCTGTATCTGTTTTACTTTTTAGGAATGAAACAATTTGTGGATAAGTTAAAATGCCAACAACTTGTTGTCTATTCAAAACAGGGAACAGTGTCTGATCACTTTCCTGAAGTAACTCAACAGCTTGATACAATGGCATATCGTGTTGAATCGTCTTTCCATGAAACACACTGCCATTTCTAACCATATCTACATAATGACTATTTTCATCGATTACGATATAGGTTCCCTGACGTGGAAAAGTCTGTGACTCGTAAATGGATTTCGTTATAATTGCATCCATCTGTTGATCTGCAATCCCCCCAACTTCTGTTTGCCATGGGGATTTTTTATTTCCGAGAAAATCTTTAACAAAATTATTAGCTGGGTTTAAAACTAATTGTTCCGCTTTGTCTACCTGAACCATTTTACCGTCCTTCATTAAACAAATACGATCACCTAACTTCAATGCTTCATCCATGTCATGGGTTACAAATACAATTGTCTTCTTAATTTCCTTCTGTAATTTCTGAATATCGTTTTGTAGTTGTTCTCTACTGATCGGATCCAGAGCACTAAATGGTTCGTCCATTAATATAATATCTGGATCAGCAGCGAGTGCACGAATGACACCAATCCGTTGCTGCTGTCCTCCAGAAAGTTCTTCCGGCATACGATTCCCGAATGTCGATGGATCTAAACCAACCATATCAAGAAGATCATGGCTTCGACTTACAATTTCTTGCTTTTTCCATTTTTTCATTTCAGGAACTACTGCAATATTTTCAGCAATTGACATATGGGGGAATAATGCAATTTGCTGAAGAACATAACCAATATTCCATCTTAATTCGTGTATGTTATAATCTGTAATAGCTTTACCATTTATGTATATTGATCCTGATGTGGGATCAATTAATCGATTAATCATTTTCATCGTTGTTGTCTTTCCACATCCGCTGGGTCCAATTAATGTCAGCAGTTCCCCCTCTTTAATTTCTAGCGAAAAATCTTTAATTGCTTCCGTTCCATCTGGATATACTTTATGTACATTTTTAAATTCGATCATGGCTTTGCTCCTCGTTATTCAAAGTCTACTTTTAGGGTAATACCCTCTTTTTCTTTTTTATAAACATTTTAATTCTTAAATCGTTATCGTATAATAGTTCATATTTTAGGTTCTTTATCTTTACGGTTCATGCTAAAATAAACGATAGTACATCACATCAATCAAAAAAATCATTTAATTTAATAATGAAAGTAGGAAAAAATATGGAATATATCGTATTTGCTATTATTGCTTATTTATTAGGCTCTATACCATCAGCACTGCTAGTAGGTAAAATTGGTTACAAAATGGATATTCGGGAGCATGGAAGTGGTAACCTTGGAGCTACCAATACATTTCGCGTCCTCGGAATAAAAGCAGGAATTATTGTAACATTAGCAGATATTTTAAAAGGAACAGCAGCAACACTAGTCCCATTATTATTTGATGTGGAGATTTATCGACTTGCAATTGGAGTTTTCGCAGTTATTGGACATATGTACCCTTTATTTGCACGATTTAAAGGTGGGAAAGCTGTTGCGACTTCTGGTGGCATTATTTTAGGTATATATCCATTGTTATTTTTAATCATGATTGTCACTTTTATCTCATCCTTATATCTTTCTAAATATGTATCATTATCATCCATGGTTACTGGAGTGATTAGTGTTTTTGTATCAATCTTCTTTAAAGACATCGGATTGATTATTGTCGTTGCCTTACTAACAGCTTTTGTTTTCTACAGGCATTTGGAAAATATCAAACGTATTCGCAATGGAACGGAACCTAAAATAAAATGGATGTAATACAATAATCACCATTCCAATCCAATAAATTGAATAATAAATATCCATTCAGTATACTTATCATTACTTGAGAATTTGAAAGGGGACTTATATATTGCAACACACCAAAATATTCCCGCTAAAGCAATTACCGACGAAAGAACAACGTCATAAATTATTTGGTTCTGTCCAACCAGCAGAAAGAACAAAACCTGTTGAAAAGAGTAAAATGGCGGACCTGCAAAATACAAAGAAAGACTTTCTTTTTGATCTGAATGTAGTCGGGATTTCCAATGTAAAATACCCAATTACAATCGAAAGTAACATGAACCCTGGCTTTCAAACAAGCATAGGTACATTCAAATTTTCGTCCAGTTTAGCTAATACGAGTAAAGGGACGAATATGAGCCGGTTTATGGAACAATTAAATCATTACCATGAACAAGGGTTCAACCTTACAATAGCTAATTTAAAATTATTTGCAAAAGAATTGGCTGAACGCCTTGAGCAAAAGGATGCAACCATCGAAGTGGACTTCCCTTGGTTTTATGAACGAAAAGGTCCAAGTTCCAATCTTGCAGGGTTAAATCATGCAAATGCTTCAATTCGCGTAACCTACAAGCAAGCGAAAGGAACATCTGTGAATGTAGCTTTATCTGCTTTGATTACAACACTATGCCCTTGCTCAAAAGAGATTAGTGAGTATAGCGCGCATAATCAGCGTGGCGAAGTAGCAATGGATATCACCCTTTCTGATGACTTTGATGAAAACAAAACAGATTGGAAGGAAACACTCTTACAAGCAGCGGAAAGTAATGCAAGTGCTAGAATTCATCCTGTACTTAAACGACCAGATGAGAAAATGGTAACAGAGCAAGCATATGAAAACCCTCGATTCGTCGAAGATATAGTTCGTTTAGTTGCAGCCGATTTATACGAGTTGCCTTTTGTCACAAAATTCAATGTCTCTTGTAGAAATGAGGAATCGATTCATCTACATGATGCAATTGCATCCATTACCTTTGATAAGCAAAACGCTGAAATCGAGTAGCAGCGATGAAATATTTATTTATCGGGCTTATAAAATTTTACCGAGCTGCAATCAGTCCTTTTACCCCTTCAACATGTAGGTTCTATCCTACGTGTTCTGAATACGGACTTGAAGCATTTAAGCGTTTTGGCGCAATAAAAGGATCATATTTAACGATAAAAAGAATTAGCAAATGTCACCCATTTCATCCTGGTGGAGTTGACTATGTACCAGAGAAAAAGGAATAGTAAGCTTGGCATCCACCAAACTAGTTACCTATGCAGATAAAAAAGTTTTTTGTACTTTGTTATCTGCCAAGAAAAACAAATAGTATTTACTAACAAAGGGAGTTGTCTTTATTGAACCTAACAGTCAGCACGGAAGCCGCAAAATGGTATAAAGAAGAATTGGATATTGAAGACACAGCTCAATTACGTTTTTTCGTTCGATATGGAGGGGTCGGCGGTAAGATTCCTGGATTTTCCCTTGGAGTCAAACTAGATAAACCCAAAGCAATTTATGCATCCACAGAAGTGGAGAATATTACGCTTTATATCGAAGAGGCTGATGCGTGGTATTTTGAGAACAGCGATTTGGCAGTGCGTTTAGATAAAAAACGGAATGAACCGATTATAGAGTATGTATAATTATAAAGACGATGATCATGATATTGTAGCTCTGATCATCGTCTTTTTATTCACTAAAAATATGCTGGTTTCTTTAAATGCTTACAATTTAAAACGTTCTATTTGTTCCCATTGATTTTCTTTTTCCAGTATTTCAAGCTGGCGCTCACCAAACAAATCAAAATGTGGGTATGTCTCATCCTGATGAACCCATTCTTCTCGAAGTCCATAGGCTCTGCCCCAGGCTGCCAATTTTCCCAAGTCACTGCATCCCACTTTTGTTACCGTATTGCAGCCAGGAAAACGTTCATCTATCCAATAATGTGTCAGAAAAGCTACTTCCCCATTTGCCACATTATCCTTCCAAGCAAGTAATTCACTTCTTTTAATTCCAAATGCCATTATTGTTCACCCTTAATTTGCTCTGAATACGCAAGATGCCATTCTGGAAAAGCCCTTCTTAACGACATCGGCCGAAATGTATCCTTCTTCACAACCGCATGCTTTGTAAATCCACTTACAGCAATATCACCGGCAGAATCCAGAATGTAATAACCATATACCGTTCGCAGCCCATCATAATCCTCCAACCATGTTTCCACATAGGCATCCTCACCATAACGAATGGGCTTCTTAAACGTAATTTGCGCATCGAGTACTGGAGCTACAGCATTATCTTTTTCCATCGCAGCATAACTAAGTCCAAGTGCTTCAATATATTTGGTTCTCCCTATTTCAAACCACACTAAATAATTCGCATGGTAGACAACTCCCATTTGGTCTGTCTCTTGATACCTTACTTCCAACGGTGTTCGTACTTTCTTCATTCCATTTCACTTCCCCTTAATTTTCTCACTTGCTTAATCGTATCATAAAAATGAGAAAAAGTGATTTGTAAAGCGTGCTCAAAAAGGAGAATAAAAGAACCGTGGTCGGATAAGTTTGCAATGTCCTTTTGCGATGCCGACACTAGCACGTCCTATGCGTCGAAGTTCGAAGCGGCATAGTTTTGACTACCAGTGTTACACAGGATGTGTATATTTTTCCCGGAATTTTTGGTCAACCTCTTATAGTGATTTAAAAGCGAAACAGCCTCAAACACAAATAGTTTGAGACTGTTTCATTCCGTTATTGATTGGATTCATCCTTTATCTCTTCACGGAAACCTTCTATTGCTTCTTCTCTTCGCTGATTCTTTGCAATGATTTGTTCTTTTTCTTCACCAGAACTGAACTGCATTGTTTCATGTGCTGCTTCTAAATTTTCAATCGTATTTTGCACCATATTTTGGATTTTTTCTGCATTGTCACTGCGATCATCAGGTTTAGCTTGTTGATTATGCTTGTCTGTCATGCTGATTCTCCTTTCTCAATTACACAGGCTTATTCTTTCAATAAAATATAATACTATACAAAAAAATGCTACTTCCTTTCACGATAGGAAGTAGCATCTTTTCAGTTTTCATTTACTTTCTTTACAGTCTGATGCATCCTCATGTCCAAATTATTTTCAATTTGCTCCATAAGTTTTCTGTCTTCTAAAATCTGTCTTCGATTTTCTGCAACAAGTTCATCAAAACGTAGCTTCTTTTTAAGAGAAATGGTAATCCACCCCTTTTATATACGTACTACTAAGAAGTATTACCATTTCTACAAAATTTTATAATTAATTGAATTAATTTAAAGCATTAACCATCTCTGTCATATAGTCATACTCCAAAGGTCCAGCTACCCGTGGCTGTTGTACAATTCCATCAGTTCCAATAAAATAAGTTGTAGGAACAACAATAACACCATACTCTTTTGCAATATCTCCATCACGATCTAATGGTATTGGGTAGGTAAAACCATACTCATCAATAAAATTTCGAACGGCTTGCTCACTTGTATCTTTATCTGTTAGATTAACAGCAACCACAACGACTTCATCTTGATTCTCTTCATAGTATTGCTGCATTCCAGGCATTTCTTCTCGACATGGTGGACACCATGTCGCCCAAAAATTCAATATCACTTTTTTCCCTTGCAAGTCCGATAACTTGAATTGCTCTCCATCTAATGTATCCAGTTCAAAGTCCGGTGCAAGCTTACCTTGTTCAATCCCTACACTTTCAGCAGGAGCAATCGCCCCTCCCTTAACATTTGTATCACCAGTAACATCATATAGATACGTATCTGAATCCTCAGTTTCGTTCGTTTTGTTTTCATTTCTATGATCAATAAAATTACCAATAACGATACCAATTAATACTAACAGCATCGTTAATCCAAAAATTTTCTTAAACAAGTTGATCCTCCTCTATCAGGCCAATAGTTAAACAAGACACTCTCTTCAATCGTATGTATATATTGATGTTTTGTAAAGGTAATTGGATTATTGTTCTTAAAAAATTCATGAATGAAAAACATTTGAAAGAAAATGCGGAGTAACTTCCCAGCTGTTTTCTTCAAGTATGTGCAATAATCGCCGTCCGGGCATCTTAGGGACGGCTTCAGTCTCTATGGAAGAAACCAACTTCCTACGGGTTTCAGACACGTGCTGTTCCCGCAGGACAAGGAATGCTTCGTCAGCTTTTACATCGCACGAATAAAATTGCTTTGTATTTTTGAGGAGTCACCGCCAAACGCTCACTCAAACTGGTTTAAGCAATAATTTTGCTTCGGTAAATTATGTTAGAATTAGCTGATGAGCCAATTCTAGCGGAGGAAACACACGTAGACTTCTGCGGGGTACGTGGCCAGAGTGAGACGCTAAAGAACGTCGGGTCATCCGAAAAAAGCGTAGTGTGTTTCCGGAGCGGGGATTCGTACAATCTCTCAATGCGCATTAGTTCGAAGTTTATATCATATTTGCAATAAAAAATTGCTCTGCCATAGTTAGCAGAGCAATTTTTTGATAGTAATGATTTTGTATAAGTTATGCTTTTACTTTATCACGTAATACCATTTGTAAAATACCGCCATGACGATAGTAGTCAATTTCAACATCACTATCGAAACGTGCGATAGCATTAAATTCTGTTAGTTTACCAGTTTCATCTGTTGCAGTAACTTTCACTAGGTCATGCGGGCGAACACTTTCATCAACTACTACGTTGAATGTTTCTTTACCAGTTAAGCCAAGTTTCGCTGCACTTTCTCCTTTTTCAAACTGTAATGGAAGCACACCCATCATTACAAGGTTTGAGCGGTGAATACGTTCAAAGCTCTCGGCGATAACTGTCTTAATTCCTAGCAAGTTCGTACCTTTAGCTGCCCAGTCACGAGAAGATCCCATACCATAATCCTTACCACCCATAACAACAAGTCCTGTACCATCTTGCTGATACTTCATTGCAGCATCATAGATTGGCATTACTTCGCCTGTTGGCCAGTAAGTTGTATAACCGCCTTCTGTACCTGGAGCTAGTAAGTTACGAATACGGATATTCGCAAATGTACCGCGCATCATAATTTCATGGTTTCCACGACGGGAACCATAGGAGTTAAAGTTTCTTGGTGATACACCTTTCTCTTGTAAGAACTTACCTGCAGGCATGTCTTTAGCAATTGCTCCAGCTGGTGAAATATGGTCAGTTGTCACAGAATCACCGAACAATCCAATCGCACGTAAGCCTGTTAGCGGATCAACCGTTCCAGCATCCTTTGCTAAACCTTCAAAGAATGGTGGATTTTGAATATATGTTGATTCACTATCCCACTCAAATAACGGCTCATCTGTTGTTTGAATTTCATTCCATTTTTCATTAGAAGAAAATACGTCTTCATACTCTTTACGGAATATCTCAGGAGTAACAACGCTTTGTACTTCATCTTTTATTTCCTGCATTGTTGGCCAAATATCATTCATATAAACAGCGTTTCCGTCTTTATCTTCACCTAAAGCCTCTGTTGTTAGATCAATATCTACTGTTCCAGCTAAGGCATAAGCAACTACTAATGGCGGAGAAGCTAAATAGTTTGCTTTTACTAACGGATGAATACGCCCTTCAAAGTTACGGTTACCTGATAATACAGAAGAAGCAATGAGATCACTATCTACAATCGCTTTTTCAATTTCTTCAAGTAAAGGTCCTGAATTTCCAATACAAGTCGTACAACCATAACCAACAAGGTTAAAGCCTAATTGATCAAGATACGTTTGTAAGCCTGCATCTTCCAAATAGCGTGTAACAACTTTTGATCCTGGAGCCAATGATGTTTTTACATATTCCGGCACTTTCAGCCCTTTTTCTACAGCTTTTTTCGCTACTAGTCCAGCCCCTAGCATTACATACGGGTTGGAAGTATTCGTACAAGATGTAATTGCAGCGATTGTAAGAGCTCCAGTTTTCATTGTAGAAGTAGCACCATTTGGATGTTGTACTATAACTTCTTTATCGAATTCAGATTTATCAAGTCCAAATCCTTGGTTCCCTTCAGGAGCAGTAATTGCTTTATTGAATTCCTTTTTCATATTGGATAGAGAGATCAAATCCTGTGGACGTTTCGGCCCGGATAGATTCGGTTCTAATTCGGAAAGGTTAATCTCAATCACTTTTGTATATTCTGGATCTGCTTGATCTGAAGTATACCAAAGATTGTTTTCCTTACAATATGTTTCTACTAAACTTATTTGCTCTTCACTACGTCCTGTTAAACGAAGATAATTTAACGCTTCATCATCTACTGGGAAGAAGCCACAAGTCGCTCCGTATTCTGGTGCCATATTAGAGATGGTAGCTCGATCAGCAAGTGGCATATCTTGTAATCCCGGGCCAAAATATTCTACAAATTTCCCTACTACATTTTGCTCACGCAGAACCTGTGTTACTTTAAGCGCTAAGTCAGTAGCAGTAGTTCCATTTGGGAAGCTTCCCGTAAATTTAACACCAATTACTTCTGGTGCTGGAAAATAAGATGGCTGCCCAAGCATTCCAGCTTCTGCTTCGATACCACCAACACCCCAACCAAGAACACCTAAACCATTAATCATCGTTGTATGGGAGTCTGTTCCGACAAGTGTATCTGGATACGCATCGTATTCACCAGCATCATTTTTTACACCATGAACTACATTGGCAAGATACTCTAAGTTAACTTGGTGAACGATACCTGTTGCAGGTGGAACAGCACGATAGTTATGAAATGCCTTTTGTGCCCAGTTCAAAAATTCATAGCGTTCTGCGTTACGTTTGAATTCTAAATCCATGTTTGCTTGTAGCGCATTTACTGTTCCATATTCATCAACCTGTACAGAGTGGTCAATAACTAAATCAACCGGAACCTCAGGATTGATTTTATCTGGTTCCCCACCAAGGTCAACCATTGCTTTTCGAAGGGAAGCAAGATCAACAACTGCAGGAACACCTGTAAAATCTTGTAAAATAACTCGGGATGGTTTAAAAGGAACATCTACACCTTCTCCATCCTTCGTTCCCCAGTTTGCAAGGGCTTCAACATGTTCATCTTTGATTTGATGTCCATCATGCTGACGCAATAAAGATTCTAGTAGTACACGGATGGAAAACGGCAAACGCCCCACTTTACCGATCCCAGATTCCTCCAAGCTTTTTAGGCGATAATAGTTATACTTCTTACCTTTCGATTCAAATTGCTTTTTAGCATTAAATACATTTTGATTCGCCATTTTGTTACCCCTTTCATTCACTACTTTTGTTCCCACCTTTAATTAGACAAAGGTATGACAAAATTCTTTCGTTTCAAAAAACGCATCAAATTATTATTAAAATAGGCCTTACATACTTATAATATAGGAATCTACCAGATAAAACAAATAATTGTTCTAATTAAGGCTATATCAATAATTTATGTAAACCGATAACTAAACCTTATACGATGCACCTGAAGTTTTCATTGCAAGTTATCAATTAAAATTCATTCCTCATTTGAATCCGTGAATACAAGCTGGAACGTACTGCCTTTCGTCGGATTTTGTTTTATTTCCAAATTTGCATGGTGAGCTTCAAGAATTTGCTTTGTGATTAGCAATCCCAACCCTGTACCGCTTTGCTTCGTCGTAAAAAACGGCTCTCCAAGCTTATGAAGAATATCAGTTGAAATACCACGGCCCTCATCTTGGACGGAAATAATAATCTTACCATTTCCCTGTTGCGTTGAAAGTATAATCTTCCCTGGCTCTTCCATTGCCTCTATTGCATTCTTCACTAAGTTAATTAGAACCTGTTTAATTTGGGAGCGATCACAGATAATTTCCGCATCTACTGGTCGTTCAATTAAGATTTCAACATTGTTTAACGATGCTTGCGGTCTTAATAATGTGACAATGTCTTCTAGCATGTTTATAACAGGTTCAAGTTTCTTATTATCTGTTAAGGGCTTCGATATGTATAAAAGTTCTGAAGTAATCGTTTCGATTTTTTCAATTTCATCAATCATGATTGTGAAATATTCCTCTTTACGATCAACCCCTGCCTGCAACAACTGTAGAAAGCCTTTTAGAGAAGTTAATGGATTTCGAATTTCATGAGCTATCCCTGCAGCTAACTGACCCGCAACTGTCATTTTTTCGGAGCGAACCATCATTTCTTCCGTTTCTTTTTTATGCGTAATATCCTTTAAGTAAACGAGGTAATGCATAGGTTTCGTACCGCCATCTGTCCATTCTTCAACAATACAATCTAATAAAACATGGTTTCTATCGTTATTAAGAACGTTCAGAACGAAATTCTTCCTACTATTTTTCTGAGTTTTTATTTGTTCTCGAATATAAAACACATCGTTATCAGTAAATTTTTCATCCCAGTGTGTTCCCAGGAGATCTTCCATCTTGTAGCTCAGTGTGGTCTCGACTGCTTTTGTGGCATAAACAATTTTCCCGTTTCCATCGACAATTAAAAAGGCATCACTACTATTTTCTTCAATCCAATTTTGTACGGATAGGGGTAATGCAGTAACTCTATTGGTATTATTTGTTCTACTAAAAAAAGCTGATATATCCTCGCCATTATTATTATTAACTCCCATAACTGCTCCCCTTTCTAGTAAATCACATCTTATAATATAATTATGATGATAACTTATAGAGTATGACACTTGTTTATCTTTTTTACTCCCATTATAATAGAAAGAAATAGATACCACTTGAATGATTAATCAATGTAATTTTACTACAAGTATAACAAAAAATAAATTAATTATTACAATTGTAGCTAATATTCATAACTATTGCGTTTCGTACATTAAAAAGTTAGGTGAATAGCATGTCAATAATTATCGTATTATGGGGGTTCTTCTTAATTAGTTTGATGGGAATAGGTGGATTTTTCATGTTCCGTAAGTTCTTAAAACGTTTGCCAAAGGATGACGGAAAATCAATCATGGACTGGGAAGAATACTATATGGAAAAAACACGTCATATGTGGAAAGATGAAGAAAAGCAACTACTTGAAGAATTAGTATCGCCCGTTCCTGAGCTTTTTAGAGATGTGGCAAGACACAAAATTGCAAGTAAAATTGGGGAAATCTCTTTAAAAAAAGAGCAAGATTCGATTACACAATCTACTTTAATCGAAGGATATATTATTGCGACACCAAAACGCGATCATAAATTTCTAATTAAAAAATTAAATCAAAAAGAAATCGATATCACTCCATACCATCATCTTTTCGAAGCGTCTCAAGATAATTACGCAACAGACTGGAAAGAAAAATATAAGTAAATGATCTTTCCTCATCGAATAGATTCATGTCGACTAGCGATTTACGGTCTGCCCTTTCCGTTCATTGGAATGGTTCGACTTCCTGAACATTCTTACGTAGCAGAATCACTCTGGAGTATAAGATGAACTTGGCTTTTCACCATTATGGGCGAAAAGCCAAGTTCATCGGAAACATGTCCCTTCCAGGGGTTCCCGACATTAGGTTTTAACCTGTTTTTGGTAAGCCAATCTTCGCCTAGTGTCGATGCCTGGCTCGATTTCACAACAAGGATAGAAATGCGACTAAACCACATGTCTTAGACAGCCATTCGGCAAGTATTCTTTAGATTATCATGAGGCGAAGAAAGTCTTGCTACGGTTTTAGCTCTTCGTGGAAGCAGTTTCTCCGGTATCTAAGTTATCCACGGGATTCAAATTTCATAGCTTCCTAAAAAAAATGCGCTTACCCATTGGGTAGCGCACTTTTCTTAAGTTGCAAGAATTGATAGAGCATCGATACTCTCCATGTTACGATCATACCAAATGCAAGAATAAAGAACATTCCGCTTGTTTCTCCAAAAGAAATCGTATTTCCGAGAATTAATTTAATAACGATCCTTACAATTAAAAGTCCAAATAAGATAAATGGAAATGCCCGAGAAGGTACAAGAAAAATATCTTGATCCCGAACTTCGAATTTTGAAGATTTTATAAGTAGTATGGAAAAAATCATACCAACAAAGAACGCTTCCAATACTTGAATCCAAGCAATATGGAATACTGGGAAAATAAACATCAATGCACCAGTACTCATAAATAATGGCGGCAAGATAATTTTCTTTACGGAAGCTGGCTTCTTCGCTGCATTTAACCGTACAAATATCATTCCGATAGCCATACCTGCTGCTACAATTGTACTCGCAACCAACCAAAACATGTCAATCACTCTTTCATAAAAATGAATCTATTCCAGATTCATTGATTCACTTTAGTTCACAGTTTAATAACCCACCTGTAAAGAAGCCAATTCACAACGGCTATTAAACGAACTTCATTTTTTTGTTTTTCAATACTATAGTAATATATGCGACTGTAAAAATCCATTAAAATCCGGAAAAACCAAACCATCCCGCTAAAAATCCTGTCAGTTTAGTCATCCAATCAAAAAAGAGTGCAATTCCCATTAATACCATAACCCAACCACCAATAGTAACGAGTCGGCTGCTGTGCTTCTTAATCCACTTTAATTTCCCAATAAACAGGGATAGCAATATAAATGGAATAGAGAATCCTAGAATGTAACTGATCATCATAACCATACCCACTTCTGGATTCGTTGCCGCTAACGACAAAACGATGAGCAAAATCGGACCAACACATGGTGTCCAACCAAGCGAGAAAGCCATTCCAATAATAATAGATCCAAAAAATCCTGCTGGACGATTTTTAAAATGGATTTTTCTATCTTTCATAAGAAATTCAAAGTTTAATATTCCTACAAGTACAAGACCAAAAAATATAATTACAATTGCACCAATTTGTCTAATAAGATCTTGGTATAACGTAAGAAACTCTGCAATAAATGTGGTAGAAAATCCAATCATGATAAATATACTTGAAAATCCAATCAAAAAACAAAACGTATGTATAAGTGCTTTCTTATTGAGTTTTTTATTTTCATCATTTATTTCACTAACACTCATACCAGTAATATAAGATAAGAAAACTGGATAAAGCGGTAACACACATGGTGAAATAAAAGATAGAAAACCCGCTCCAAATGCGAGGAAAATATTTATTTCTGACATTACAATCCCCCTATCATTTCCATTTTCTATTCTAACAGAAAATGTTATAAAGGAAAGCAATTGATTTTGACAAATAGCGTACACTTTGATTAACACGTACGATTACAGGAAAATATCTCTACAAAATTATATCAGCAATATTATTCATACTCGTTTAAAACATTTTCTATTAGCATGACATATCACCACACATACTTAGCGGGCTATAAAATGATCAAGAACATAAAAAAACCACTCCTTCTGCTTCATTTTTCAACAGGTAAGTGGTTTTTGAGAAAAATTAACCTAATTATTTCTAAAGTGCTGTGACAATTTAACCAAATAAAGTTTTTCCTATGTAAAAGGGTTAACTAACTACTGTCAAACCCTTGATACGAGTGCTTTTACTTTTCACCTTGATTATTCATTGCACGCATCATTTGATTAATTTTCTTTTGCGACGGTTTTTGACCCATTTGCATCATTAATGTCCGAAGCATCTGCTCATTAATAGGTGGATTCTTTTTCAAATAGCTCATCATATATTTTCTTGCAATAAAAAATCCAAGAGCAACACCAGCAATTAACGCTGCTATAGCAATTAGTACGACCCAAATTGTGCTCATCTCTAGTTTCTTCCTCCTTCGTGTTGTCTCTAATACAGTATATTAAATTAACGATGAGAATACAATCGATTACGAAAAGATTGTAACAAATTTATCGAAAACCTGGTCACTCAACGTTTTTCACTTAATTCAAGTTTTTCTTTAGATACATATCAATGCTTCTAAACGAATCTGTTTAATACTATAAAATATGCGTGGGTAGATGTTATTAAGAAAAAGGATTTGAATCTCTCTCTTAATAATCTACATACAATTTCAGCTTCGTATGCTTCGTTAGTTTTTAGAAACATTTCTTTTCCTTCCTGATTATGTCTTTGTTAATACCTTTCTCATCATATTGTATATTCAGTTCTTCATCTTTAAATCCTTCGAGTAGATACATTATCTTAGCACACATGTGTTGGGAAAAATACAGATATAAAAGTAATTAACCCAATTTAATTGCAATAGATGTCGGTTGATCAACATAACTGAAGCCCTGCCTCAACTGCAGTCGCGAGTGTTCTCTACCTCGACTAAATTATAAAAATGAAACCGTTGGGTATACGTCGGTGCAATTAAAGGATATAACGAGGAAGGTTATGGAGCGCTATTTAATTGGAGATAAAGCTGTTCCTTATAAACGGAATGATAGAAGTTGGAAAATGTAAGAGATTATTCTTTAACAATCATTCTATTATTTTGCCACAATTTACTGATATAATGCTATTGAGGTGAGAATAAAATGGACTTTAAATCTATTGCTAAAAAAGGTGCTAAGGCATGGAAGGATATGGATACACAAAAGAAAGACAAACTAAAACAAGAAATAACCAAGAGGATAAAGAGTGAATCTGCTAACAAAATGATTAAAAAACTATTTAAATAAGCAACTAAGGTAAATAGGAGTACATAAACATCTACATTTCCATGCCCTCCTTTAACCTGATAGAAATAACCATATAATTACATAGATAAGGGAGACACCCTAATGGATTACCTTAAAATAGCAAAAGAGTATTATTTAAATCTGATTGAAGTAAGCATACTTATTTATCTCATTCGTGCATTTCCTAATTCAGCATCAATAGAAGAAATGACATGCAATGAAGTTGTTTATTGGCAAGTTCAGAAAGGACTTGACAAATTGATTGAGAAAGAACTAGTAAGCAAAGTAAATCAAAAATATAAGATTCAAAGAGATATTTTAATTTGATGATATGGCTTATAAAGTGTTGTCAATTAAAAGGTCCCCACACGCAGTGATATTAATTGACAATGGTGTTCCACCTAGAACCATAGCTGTTCGTTTGAGAAACACTATTGATATGATATTTATTCTCATTCTACTAAAGAGCAAGAAGATAAAGCAGTCAGTACATTCATTAATAGACTAGCTGGGGCTAATTGATTTAGGTTAGCCCCTAAACACTACAGCACAAAGCTTTTTAAAAGTATATTAAATTAACGGTGAGAATACAATATTTGCCTCATTCTAACACTGTTTTTCTGTGTGATTGGAGAAACCCAACCATAATTGGGGGCTTTTTTTCCTTGGACAAATACAAAGGGATAGCAATTGCGTAACATAGGAAATAACAGCATCGCAGCATCTTGTAATTCGTTGCACTGAAAATGCAAACGCCCATTTTCTGCATGAAGGCGAATCATAATATCATTTTTAGTTAAGTACAGCATGTGACCATCTGTTTGAATTGACATCTGGTTAAGAGCTTGACTATTTAACTGTGCTGCAATGGCCTGTAAAGAAATATGATGAGTAATATATATGTATTGGTCTCTCAAATCTTTTCTAGTTGGATTAGCCTCATATTCTTTAAGAAATCGGTGTAGTATATCACTTTTATGAAAATAAGATCTTGCGACATCCTCTTTGATCCAATAAATAGCATACTCCATCATCTCTACTCTCCTCCCCTTTTAACTCTATTATCTATTATAGAGAAGCTGTGCAGAAAAGAATGTCATATTACCATGCAAATACCAACTAATTTTGTCGAATTGGCAAAACAAAGCGGTAAAGTATATTTTTTCTGTTATTTCACCTTTTTTATGAACAAAATTTTACTATAAAGGCTTTCTTCGAACAATCCAATTTTGCATAAAAATAAAGATGGCTCCAAAATGGAACCATCTTTATTTTAAGCTTTATTTTAAAACGTCCTTAACATGCTTGATAACATTTTCAACTGTAAAGCCATACTCAGTGATTACTTTTTCTCCTTTTGCAGAAGCTCCGAATCGATCAATTCCGATGATTGCTCCCTCATTGCCAACATAACGGTCCCAGCCGAATGATGAAGCCATTTCAATACCGACACGTGCTTTCACATGTGGTGGCAATACTTCATTACGGTATGCCGCGTCTTGCTCTTGGAAACGATCCCATGAAGGCATACTTACGACGCTTACATCAATATCTTTTTCTAGTAATTCTTTCTGTGCAGCTACCGCTAATTGAACTTCAGATCCTGTTGCAAGTAACAGTGCATCAGGAGTTTCTTTCTTAGACTTACTAATTACGTAAGCACCTTTCTTAACACCTTCGTAGGCGTTTTCTTTCGTACCTTCCAGTGTTGGCAAGTCTTGTCTTGTTAACACAAGTGCAGTTGGTTGATCTTTTGATTCTACTGCTAGTCTCCATGCTGCTTGTGTTTCATTAGCATCAGCAGGACGAATCAATGATAATCCCGGAATTGCACGCAACGCAGCTAGATGCTCTACAGGTTCATGCGTTGGTCCATCTTCACCAACAGCAATTGAATCATGTGTAAATACGTACGTAACCGGCGTATTCATAATAGAAGATAAACGGACGGCTGGACGTAGATAATCACTGAAAACGAAGAATGTACCTGCATACACATTTAAACCACCGTGTAACGCCATACCATTCAACGCAGCGCCCATTGCATGTTCACGAACACCAAACCAAATATTTCTTCCCGCATAATTTTCTCGAGTGAAATCTTCATCATCATTCATTGTTGTTTTATTCGATCCTGCTAAGTCAGCACTCCCACCGAAGAAATTAGGTACTGATTTTGCAATTGCATTCAAAACTTTCCCAGAGGATGCTCTTGTTGCCAATGTATCTTCTCCTGGCTGAAATACTGGAAGTTCTTTTTCCCATCCAGCAGGAAGTTCTCCGTTTATTGCAAGCTCAAGCTCGCCGGCTGCTTCTGGATATTTCTCTTTATACGCAGTAAACAATTCATTCCATTGTGATTCTTTTTCTGCACCATCTTGTACAATTTTTTCATTAAAATCTGCATATACTTCATCCGGAACATGGAAATCATCATGTGTCCATTTATAATATTCTTTTGTTAATACTACTTCATCTGTACCTAAAGGCGCACCATGTGAAGATGCAGAAGCAGATTTATTCGGTGAGCCATAGCCGATAATCGTTTTTACCTCGATTAATGTTGGCTGTGTTGTATTGCTTTGTGCCTCTTTAATCGCACTACGAATTGCATTTAAATCGTTTCCATCTTCTACACGAATTACTTGCCATCCATACGCTTTAAAACGCTGCTCTGTATTTTCAGAGAAGGAACGGTTTAGGTCACCATCAAGTGAAATATCATTTGAATCATATAACGCAATTAATTTACCTAAACCTAAATGTCCAGCAAGCGATGCTGCTTCGTGTGAAATACCTTCCATTAAATCGCCATCACTAACAAGTGCATACGTATAATGGTCAACAACGGATAAATCTTCTTTATTAAACTTAGCAGCTAAATGTGCTTCAGCCATTGCCATACCAACAGACATTGCAATCCCTTGGCCAAGTGGTCCAGTTGTCGCTTCTACACCATCTGTATGATTCACTTCAGGATGACCAGGTGTTTTAGAGTCCCATTGACGGAAATTTTTCAAATCATCAATTGTAAGATTATAACCAGATAAATGAAGCAAGCTGTATAAAAGCATGGATCCATGTCCAGCAGAAAGTACGAACCTATCTCGGTTAAACCATTTTGAATTCTTTGGATTATGATTCATAAAGTCCGTCCAAAGCGTATATGCCATTGGCGCAGCTCCCATTGGTAAACCCGGGTGACCTGAATTTGCATGTTCGATCGCATCAATCGACAATGTACGAATCGTATTTACTGATAACTGTTCAATCTCATGTGACATAGTTTCTTGCACCTCTCGTTTCTAAATTAATGGAGTATTCTTCTTCATTCTATAATGAAACCGGTTTTGTAACAAGTAATTCCTTCTATTTTGTTTGCTGTCCAAACAAAATAGAAGCTAACAATGAAATCTTTCGTAAATTAAAACTATTGGAGATAACACAAACAAAGAACAGCTGACCACTTATATAGTAGATCTAACTGTCCTTTATGCAAGCAAGCATTATGATTAATGCATTTTATTCCTTTTTTGTAAATCTCGAACTTTTTGTGGTGTAACATCATTTCCAGCAGGGTCAATTACTGTCATTGTTTTAAATTGGTTTTTAAAAGAACTCCGTACATTATTCAAATATTCTTCTCTTAATTGCTTTTGTTCTTTTTTTTCCTTATCGGATAAACCTTCTTCTTTAGCTTTCTTCGCCAATATATTAATACGTTCTAGTTTTTCTTTTGATAGCATAGAACGGACCTCCCACTATTTAAAATAACATTAGAAAACTTGGCATTCGTCAAGATTTCAGGCGAATGTCTTACCCAAACTGCAAAGTAGTATGCATTCCTTCCTATTTGCAAAATAAAAGACAAGAATAATAATCTAATTCCTGTCTTTACATCGTACTCTACACGCTAGCGATATTCAAGTATTTCGAAATTCTTTATACCTCCGATGAACAGTTGCCTTCGAAACATTATACCCCAATCCATTTAATGTTTTTGTAATTTCATCAAAGGTAAGGTTGTTTTGACGCAGGCGGACAACTTCCTCAATCGGAAATGAAATACGATCTCTTCCTGGTGCGTGGTTAATATTGGAGAGGTTTTTACTTGGATTATAACCTTCTCGAATAGCCTTTTTCACCCCACGTTTTATTTTCATGTTGTGAATTTTCCGTTGGTATTCCTCAACAATTCCTACAATCTGCAAAACCATCGAATCTGATTCAGTTAATTCCAACTCTCCATCTTGCATCACTGTGTAGATAGGAATCTGCATTTTATTCAACTGATGAAATAGGGCAATTTTCGTATTCCCCCTACCTAGTCTTGTCTCATCCTGAATCAATAAACAATTAGCTTTGTTTGCAGAAAAATAATCGAGCATTTGAAAGATACCTTCTCGTTCAATTTGATAGCCACTCTCTTGCTCCTCAATACAATCAATAACCGTAAAATTATATTTTGCTGCAAGATTGAATAATTCTTGCTTCTGCCGAGCTAATGAAGTTTCTTGCGTTTTTTTATCTGTACTAACACGGCAGTATATCAGTGCATTCAAAACGTCGTGCCCCTTCGTAAAATATTTTACCCACTAATAATGATAGAAAAGTATAAGAACCCTAATGTTAACGCAAAAGCTACTAAATAAAAAGCATCCGTTTTTGAAATTTTTTCAAACATGATTATAGCCCCCTTTTTAAGAACGACTGTTCGATTAACAAAAGTATACTACCGAACATATGGTCTTGTCAACTTTTTTTAGAACGAATGTTTGCTTAAGTATACGTAAAATGGTAAACTATCATTAATAAATCCTATGTGAGAGGTGAAAAAGAGATGACAAAACTTTCAAAAAGACAACAAATGATTCTTGAGTTTATAAAAGATGAAGTTAGAAAAAAAGGATATCCACCGTCTGTACGTGAAATAGCAGCCGCTGTTGGTCTTGCTTCTAGTTCTACCGTTCATGGGCATCTTGAGAGAATTGAATCGAAAGGATATATTCGCCGGGATCCTACAAAACCAAGAGCAATCGAAATTATGGATCTATCAGAAGATAGTCATATACCTAAAGAAGAAGTTCGCTATGCTCCAGTGATCGGTAAGGTTACTGCAGGTATTCCAATTACTGCCGTTGAGAACATCGAGGAATTTATTCCGCTTCCTAGTACAACCGCAAGTCCTGATGATAATTTATTTATTCTGGAAATTGATGGAGAAAGTATGATAGAGGCCGGAATTCTTGATGGAGATATGGTTATTGTTAAGCAACAAAACACTGCAGATAATAGTGATATTGTTGTGGCAATGACCGATGATAATGAAGCAACAGTAAAGCGATTTTTTAAAGAAAAAGGGCATATTCGCCTACAACCAGAAAACGCGACGATGGAGCCGTTAATTTATCAAAATGTCACGATTTTAGGAAAAGTAATCGGATTGTACCGGAATATTCATTAATCTATCGGCACGGCCGGAATAATATTCCAATATATACGTATTCAATAGCCCTATCACAAAAAGTGTTGGGCTTTTTTCTATTCGTTATCCTTCAAGACGTTTTATAAACAATATAAATACCGTTCACACTTATGTATGAACGGTATTCGGAACTAATCGTTATATGAAGTTTATTAAAAGGAGTTACAATACATCACTCCGATAATTTGGTGATTATTTCGTGGGTACATGCCAAATATCAAGCATTGAACTTCACTAAATATTTAACCGCACTCACCAAATAAACACGCTTAATAATTTGTTAGATACTGCTCTCTCTCCCATGGGTGAACAGTTGTTCTGAACATATCCCATTCAATTTCCTTCGCTTCAATAAAGTGTTCAAATAAATGCTCACCTAGTGCTTCAACAAGTACTTCATCTTTCTTAAGCTCAGTTAGTGCATCCATTAACGTAGCAGGTAAATCTTTAATACCATTTGCTTCGCGTTCCGCTTTATCCATTACATAGATGTTACGATCAATCGAAACTGGCGGCTCCATTTTATTTTCCACTCCATCTAAGCCAGCAGCTAACAATACAGAAAGTGCCAGATATGGGTTTGCGGCTGGATCTACACTGCGAACCTCAATACGAGTGCTTAACCCTCTAGATGTTGGAATTCGAATTAATGGACTACGGTTTGATCCAGACCAAGCAACATAACAAGGTGCTTCGTATCCAGGAACTAATCGCTTATAGGAATTTACTGTTGGATTTGTAACAGCTGTAAAATGCGTTGCATGTTCTAATATTCCAGCAAGGAATTGAAATGCAGTTTTACTTAATTCCATATCACCACTTTTATCAAAAAAGGCATTCTCTTTACCGGAAAACAATGACATATTCACATGCATTCCAGAGCCATTTACTCCGAATAATGGTTTTGGCATAAAAGTTGCATGCAGATTATGCTTTCTTGCAATTGTTTTAACAACTAATTTAAAAGTTTGAATATCATCTGCATGCTTGATCGCATCAGAGTATTTAAAGTCAATTTCATGTTGCCCTGGAGCTACCTCATGGTGAGAAGCTTCAATCTCAAAGCCCATTTCTTCCAACTCCAAAACGATATCCCGACGGCAATTTTCCCCTAAATCTGTTGGTGCTAAGTCAAAATATCCACCATGATCATTTAATTCAAGTGTTGGCTCACCATTTTCATCCAGTTTGAACAAAAAGAATTCAGGTTCAGTCCCAATATTAAATGCAGTGAATCCTAACTCTTCCATTTTCTTTAGGTTACGCTTCAAGTTGTATCTCGGACATCCAGAAAACGGTGTTCCATCAGGATTATAAATATCACAAATAAAACGAGCTACCTTTCCTTTTTCTGAAGTCCATGGGAACACTACAAACGTATCCAAGTCTGGATGTAATTGCATATCCGATTCTTCAATACGAACAAAGCCTTCAATCGATGAACCATCAAACATCATTTTATTATCCAAAGCTTTATCTAGTTGACTTAGCGGGATTTCGACGTTTTTGATAGTTCCAAGCATATCCGTAAATTGCAAACGGATAAACTTAACGTTTTCCTCTTTAATTTGCTTCTTGATTGATTCCTTTGTAAATCTCTCTCCCATACTTGCTTCTCCTCCTAAAAATATATTATAAATATGCTGCGGGAAGCTCCTGAAAAACGTCGTTAAATATCATTGCTTCCCTCACATACTTAACACCTTTTTTATTAGATGCTTGGTATTCGTAAAGGCTATTCTTAGAAACTAATTCATCAAATTCTAAGAAAACCCAACACTTGTGCAAGCCTCTTGAGAACAACTGTACAGTTAGGAAATTTTAAGCTTACCTAACTGCGAAAAAATCTTGAAAGTTCGCCTTGTCGCAAGCTTGTTCTTCCCAGTCTACCAGCTTCACTTAACTCATGTTTTAAAATTTTTCGAAGTTCTTTATCAGATATATCCGATTTCTGCTCAACCTTCTCCTCAACGATTACTTCCCCCTTAAGCAAAAGCTTTATCCCGGCTAGATTCAAGCCTTTATCTAAAAGGTCCTTAATTTCTAAAAGTTTGTCAACATCATTGAAGGAAAACAAACGTTGATTGCCAGAGGTTCGTTCCGGTGTGATTAATTCATTTTCTTCATAATATCTGATTTGTCTCGCTGTTAGTTCAGTTAGTTTCATAACTATACCAATTGAGAACAAGGGCATCGAACGACGATCTTGATCATTCAAAAGATAACCCCCTAAGCTTTTATAACAACATTATAAATTATGTAAGGTATCCTGTCAATTATATGTCAGGAATTCTAACATCGTTTTTCATAGAAACTCTTTATAGTCATTCTATTCCCTTTTTAACCGGTAAAAAACCTTTATCCAATAATACTTTTACGGATTCTTTTAAAGCGATTTTCACATGAGAATAGGTTAATCCTCCTTGAACAAATGCTGTAAAGGGCTCTCTTATTGGGCCATCTGCTGATAGTTCAATGCTTGCACCTTGAATAAATGTACCAGCGGCCATAATGACCTCATCCTCATATCCCGGCATTTCGCTAGGGTACGGTGTAACAAAGGAATTTACTGGAGAATATTGCTGGATGGCCTGACAAAAAGCTATCATTTGATCCGCTTCTTTAAAGGTTACCGATTGAATTAAGTCTGTTCGTTTCTCCTTATAACCTGGTGATGTTTGAAACCCGACCAACTCCAGAAAACGCGCGGTTAACACTGCTCCCTTTAACGCTTCCCCAACAATATGTGGTGCAAGGAAGAACCCTTGATACATTTCTTGAAGCATGTCCATCGTAGCACCGGTCTCTTTACCAAGTCCTGGAGCTGTTAAACGATTCCCGCATTGGTGTATTAAATCCGCTCTCCCAACAATATATCCACCAGCTCGTACAATTCCACCACCTGGATTTTTAATTAAAGAACCAGCCATAATGTCTGCCCCAACCTGAAGTGGTTCCTTATCTTCCACAAATTCACCATAGCAATTATCAACAAAAACAATAATGTCTTGATTGATTTCCTTTACAAAACGAACCATTTCACCAATTTGGTCAATTGTAAAAGATGGTCTTTCATCATATCCTTTCGAACGCTGGATACCAATAACCTTTGTTTTCTCATTGATTGCATGTTTTACCTTTCTATAATCAATTGAACCATCCGCCGTCAGTGAAACTTCATTATAATTAATATGAAAATCAATTAAGGAGCCCGCATTATTTCCTCGTTTACCGATTACTTCTTCCAACGTATCATAAGGTTTTCCAGTTATATAGATTAATTCATCATTCGGTCGCAACAACCCGAATAAAGCTGTGGAAATCGCATGTGTCCCGGAGACGATTTGCGGACGAACGAGTGCATCTTCTCCGCCAAAGACATCCGCATAAACAGCTTCTATCCCCTCTCGCCCTAAATCATCATATCCATAACCAGTCGTCGAATTAAAATGACTATCGCTAATCCGATTTTTTATAAAAGCATCGAGTACTTTCTTTTGATTCATTTCTACAATCGTATTAATTTCTTTAAATCGCTCTCCGCAATTTTCTTCTGCTTGTGTTATCCAATTTTCTATCATCTGTTTTTGTTTCTCCTCTTCTAGCTGTTCATTTGTAAAAAGAAATGTCGACTACATTTAATTCATTTTCTATAATAAGAAATGATTCAATGCATGGTCTTTTCTTATAGACCCTTCAATCAAATATTTATTTTTATCTTCATCAAACTGTTTATAAGTAATAATTGTCTCTTTCGTAAGTTTATTGATTAAATTGCCTTGATCGGGATTTAATTCAACCGAATAAGGTTGCCACTGTTCTTTAAGCATGTCTTCCACCTTTTGCAAAACCAACTCATTGTCCTTTTTATCGTATGCACTTACTAACAGGTATGGATGATTCTCTGGTATAAAGTCCCCTTCCACCATATCTCTTTTATTATACAGTGTCAGCATCGGTAAATGATTTGCCTCAAGCTCTTCAAGCAAACGATTTACAGTATCCTGCTGCTGCACTTGGTCCGGATGGGACGCGTCTACTACATGTAATAAAAAATCTGACTCAACGACTTCTTCTAATGTTGACCTGAAGGAAGCAATTAATGCTGTTGGAAGCTCCTGAAGGAATCCAACTGTATCTGTCATAAGCAGTTCAAACCCTGAAGGCAAACGAACCTTTCTCGTTAATGGATCTAATGTTGCAAATAAGAGATCTTCCTCAAGTGAGTCACTCATCGTTAATCGGTTAAATAATGTTGATTTTCCTGCGTTGGTATAGCCTACAATCGCTATTTGGAAAGTAGCATTATTTTTTCTTCTTTTACGGTACTGTGTTCTTTGGTTAACAACTTGCTTTAATCTGCTCTTAATATCATCGATACGCTTATTTATATGTCTTCGGTCCGTTTCCAGTTTTGTTTCCCCTGGACCTCTTGTCCCGATTCCGCCCCCAAGTCTTGACATTGCCACTCCTTGACCATGTAACCTCGGCAGCATATATTCTAGCTGAGCGAGCTCAACCTGCAGTTTCCCTTCCTTCGTTCTCGCACGCATTGCAAATATATCAAGGATAAGCTGACTGCGATCAATAATCCTTACTCCAAGAAGGTCTGTCAAGTTTCTTAATTGTCCTGCCGAAAGCTCATCATTCGACAGGACGAGATCGATTTCCACTTCTTCCATAAACGCAATCATTTCGTGCACTTTTCCCTCACCAATATATGTAGCAGGGTGGATACGATTTCTATTTTGAGTCATAACCTTTTCTACCGTTCCACCTGCAGTTTTGCTTAATGAGATCAATTCTTCTAATGAGGAAGAAAAAAGTTCATCACTTTGTGTCTTTTGTTTTACTGCGATAATTAGTATTTTTTCTTTAGACATTTGTAACCTCTTTCTTTTATGTCTTGCTTTTGTATTTCCATCATAACAAAGAACGTTAATCAGGGTCTAATTGTAGGTCATTTCCAGTAAGTTGAATCAAATCTTTCGTTGTATAAGTCGCTTGCTCTAAAACACGCACTGCATGTAATCGAATTGCACGCTCAATCACATTTCGTACATACCTTGCATTGGAAAAATTTCTGTTTTTCTCATAGAGCTTTTTATATAGATGATTTCGCAGCTCCCTTTCTGCTTCTTTTGTTAGGTTATATTCCCGAAGCGATGCCATCTGCTTCGCGATCTCCATCAATTGATTTACCTCATAGTTTGCAAACTCAAGGATAAAAGGAAATCTGGACTCCAAACCAGGATTAAATGTTAAAAAGCGGTCCATCTCATACGGATAGCCAGCCAAAATAAGGACAAAGTCATCATGATTATCCTCCATATGCTTTACTAAGGTGTCAATCGCTTCTTTACCGAAATCCTTTTCTCCACCACGCGCTAAGGAGTAAGCTTCATCAATAAATAGTATGCCACCCATCGCTTTCTGAATAATTGCTCGCGTTTTTTGCGCTGTTTGACCAATATATTCCCCTACAAGATCAGCTCTTTCAGCCTCTATAAAATGCCCTTTGGAAAGAATATTCATATCATAATACATTTTAGCCAGTTTTCTAGCTACCGTCGTTTTTCCTGTGCCAGGGTTACCTTTAAAAAGCATGTGCAATACTTGCTTCGAGCTTTTTAATCCCATTTCTTTCCGTTTTTCATTCATTAAGATTGTTGCATAAATTTCCTTTATCGTCTGCTTCAAATTATTCATCCCAACAAATGAAGAAAAAGCAGCATCAACCTTGTTGAACGGACTGTTTTCGATTGATAGTGGTTTTGCGTTTGGTATAGTATCTTTTCGTTCCTGTAAAATTATATTAATCTTTCCATTTTTATATCCTTGCATCT
Source organism: Oceanobacillus sp. FSL K6-0127 (assembly GCF_037983385.1). Taxonomy (NCBI): domain Bacteria; kingdom Bacillati; phylum Bacillota; class Bacilli; order Caryophanales; family Bacillaceae; genus Oceanobacillus; species Oceanobacillus sp. FSL K6-0127. The sequence continues at coordinate 2,973,372 of NZ_CP150287.1, forward strand.
GTGTCACTGTGAAATCACCCCTTATTCCATCCCATTATACGCAAACAGGAAGATATGCGTGACAATAGCCCAGCATATGGTATTTCAAATGCAACATGATTTTATAAAAAATGAAGTCATGTAACCACTAAAGTCATTTTAATCGCAATCCAATCAAACAGTTACGCTTCTTAATATGTCGCCATTTATATCATTTATGTACCAGTACAACCCCATCAATTGATTACATGAGGTGTGTCTCTAAATATTTCCACCTCTAAAAGCAGGAAAACGGACGCTTCAATTAGCGTCCGTTACAATAGCTATTCTTTATCCAAAGTTACATTTTTAACTGGAGCAAAGGTTGAGATAGCATGTTTAAAAATAAGCTGCTGTTTACCATCCGTTTCTACTAAAACTGTAAAATTGTCAAATGCTTTAACAATACCCCTCAATTGAAAGCCATTTGTTAAAATCACAGTAACTGAAATATGATTCTTTCTCAATTGGTTTAAGTATTGATCCTGAATATTGACTGATTGCGCCATCAAACTTCCTCCTCTTTTCTATCTGTATGTATTAATTCTATCATTTTTTCAAAATTCCTGCTAATTCCTCGAAAATTAATGTAAAATCTTCATCAATTGTGGAAGGAGTTACAGAATACCATGTAACATCCATTTTGTTTTTGAACCATGTATATTGTCTTTTTGCATATCTTCTTGAATTTCGTTTCAGCAATTCAACCGTTCCCTCTAAACTTTGTTCACCTTTAAAGTAGCTGATCCATTCCTTATAACCGATCGCTTTCATCGATTGACAGCTGGCATATCCTTCATCATACACTTTTTTTACTTCTGTTTTTAAACCTTTCTCAATCATTTGATCTACTCGATCGTTGATTCGCTCATATAATAGCGCTCTTGGCATTTCTAATCCAAGCAATATCGGGTTATAAGGTGATTCCATCACTTGGTTTTTTTCGTATTCACTCATTGTCATTCCAGTTGTTTCATAGATTTCCAATGCACGAATAACCCGTCGGTGGTTATTTGGATGAATTTTCTTAGCTTGCTCTGGATCAATTTGCTCTAGCCGCTGATATAACGGCATAATTCCTTCTAACTCAACTATTTCCTCCATCTCTTTAGTAAGTAGAGGGTCCCTTTTACGATCTGAAAAATTATAATCATAAAGGGCGGCCTGTATATACAATCCACTCCCACCAACAATAATCGGCAACTTTCCTCGTGCTGTAATTTCAGCAATGTATTGCTGTACCAGCTCCTTAAAATCAGCAGCAGAGAAGTCCTCATCTGGCTCTCTTATATCAAGCATATGATGCGGAATACCTTGCATTTCCGCCTGCTTAATTTTTGCTGTACCAATATCTAGTCCTTTGTATACTTGCATAGAGTCTCCGCTGATAATTTCACCATTAAATCGTTTTGCAAGCTCAATGCTTAATTTTGTTTTGCCAACAGCGGTCGGTCCTATAATTGCGACTACATTTTTTTTCATAGTATTCCCCTAAATTACGTTTTTATTCATAAGCTATATAAGCCTTTAACATCCAGACATCTTTCTCTAACTGGCCTTGTAATGTTATTAACAAATCTGATGTTGGTTCATCATTTAATTCCCCAGCAAGCGGAATGCCTGTCTGTTTCATTTCCGATATGATTTGAGCGAAATCGTGAATTAATTGTTGGATGATCTCTTCCTCTTTATCATCTGCGTTAGCTTCATCCAATGTTGCTTCTTTTAAATATTTGCTCATAGTAGCAAGTGGCTTTCCATCAATCATTAAAACCCGTTCTGCGATTTCATCAATATCTGTCGCAAATCGTGTATATAATTCCTCCATCTTTTCATGTAACTGAAAGAAATGTCTACCTTGAACAAACCAATGGTAGCGGTGTAATTTTACATACATAATAAAGTAGTTTGACAGTAATTGATTTAAGAAATTAACTAGCTTTTGATTTTCCACTTTACACACACCTAAAATGTATTTGCAATAATGCATAGTGTTAGCTTTGGCATGGTGTGAACAATTTATACATATCGAATTTAACTCCCGTACAGATTAAGAAGTTCCAACTGTAATCCGAATGATTCTTATAATATATAAACTGTGGATTAGTGTATTTAAATGGATTGTGCGTCTACCCGCTCTGGAAATATACTTCGCTAGTATATGCTCACCAATTATTACTTGTGGAATTAATAAACACGATATCGATGTGCTACCAGTCCGGGTGAGCGCAGGGCGTGACTCCAGTGGGAATAGCGCGTGTCTGAAGACTCACCGGAAGCGGGTTTCTTCCGGAGAGGCTGAAGCCCCGTGCCCACGGAAAGCATCCGCCCGGAGCGATCCCGGACGGCGATTGTTGCACAGATTAGCAAATAATCACTAGTTTGGAGTTTCTTTCAAATACTACTTAACTAGGTTACAAAAAAACTTGGGCTTATAGTGATTCTAAACTAATCAAAACAAAAACTTTACTTTACGGACAATGGTTGGTTACATAACGCGCTTGAACATTTTTTCCAGTTCATACGTCGAAAAGTGAACAATAATTGGCCTGCCATGTGGGCATGTGAATGGATCGGTTGTCGTTCGCAAGTCTTCCAGGAGTCGAAACATTTCTTCCTGCTTTAAATAATGGTTTGCTTTGATGGAACGTTTACAGGACATTAGAATTGCTGCTTCTTCACGAATCAATTCCACATTCACTTTCTCTTCATTCATAATTTGCTCGACCATCTCACGTATAACTTCTTCCTCAAACCCTATCGGAAACCAATTTGGGTGTGAGCGAATTACATAGGTTTGATTCCCAAAAGCTTCGAAAAACAAACCTACTTTCTCAAAACTTTCTTTATATTGCTCAATAAATATTGCTTCTCGTTTTGAGAATTCAAAGGTCATCGGTAAAAGCAATTCCTGTGATTCATTCATAGGCTTACCTAATTTCTCTTTAAAGAATTCGTATTTGATTCGTTCCTGCGCAGCATGCTGATCAATCATATAAAGTCCATTTTCATTTTGAGCCAGGATATAAGTTCCTTGTAACTGACCAATAGGATACATAGTCGGCACACGTTGTTGATCGACTTCTATAGGCTGTTGCTCTACCACTGGTGTCTCTATATAGGATGCGGCAGGAAAACTCTCTTCAGTATCCGCTTCATCTTTCGTTGCTGTATATTTTTCTTCGTATTCAACGGAAGAAGCATCAGGCTCTCGAACCTCATTGACTGGTGGATTGTATTTTACCAGCTGTTCTTTCGACTGCAACCCTCCGTTCTCACGCTCTCTCTCCACTACAGGATTATCAAAATTCATCGTATGTTGGACCGATTTCTCTTTCGGTGTCACTTTTCTTTCCATTTCTGGTATTAATGTTATTTCTCGAAATTTTTGTTTAATCGTTTCTTCAATTGCTGTAAACAATTCCCTATCTTTACTAAATCGAACCTCAAGCTTCGTTGGATGGACGTTCACATCGACCAGAATTGGATCCATTTTGATTGATAACACAACAATGGGTGACCGCCCAATTGGCAAAAGCGTATGGTAAGCACGAATAATTGCTTGGTTCAATGCTACACTTCGTATATAGCGTCCATTTATAATAGTAGAGATATAGGCTCGTGAAGCCCTTGTTACTTCAGGCTTGGCAATATAGCCTCCAATTGAAAAATCAAGGGTCTCATGCTTAATTGGGAGCATTTTTTTAGCAATATTCATTCCATAAATTTGTGAAATAACTTGAAGTACGTCACCAGTTCCAGCTGTTTTGAATAAACCTTTCCCATTATGTGTCGCCTCAAAGCGTATTTCTGGATGGGATAGGGCTAATCGATTTAGCAGGTCTGTAATGTGACCTAATTCCGTGTGCAAACTTTTCATATACTTTAATCGAGCTGGCGTATTAAAAAAAAGATTCTCTACGATGATTTCCGTTCCTTTACGTGCATCGGACTTCTTTTTTTCTAATACCTTTCCGCCTTCTAAAGCTAGAAAAGTACTTGCCGAATCACCCTGTGAGGTTTTAACAATTAGTTTACTAACAGAAGCTATACTAGCTAAAGCCTCTCCACGAAATCCAAGGGTTTTCACATGGAATAAATCCGTTTCGTTTTTTATTTTACTTGTAGCATGCCGGAGGAACGCTTTCGTTGCATCTTGCTCGGACATTCCGTCACCATTATCAGTAATCTTAATCTGCTGTAAGCCGGCTTCAACGATATCTACCTTAATCCAAGTACTGTTTGCATCGATGCTATTTTCCACGAGCTCTTTTACGACAGAAGCCGGTCGTTCAACAACTTCTCCTGCTGCTATTTTGTTTGCGAGACTCTCAGACATTTGTATAATAGGCATGCAAAAAATCCTTTCTTTTTTGAAACAGTTCATAAGTCCGGTAAAAAGGAACGTGGAGAACATCACATCCTGTGCAAGTCCGTATCGCACGCAAAAACTTCGCCGCCTCTAACCTACTAGCCAATCTCGTTCCTTTTTATGCTCCTTTTGAACACATATTTTATTGCTTCACCATTTTCTGTAATCTGTACAATTCATTCATTGCTTCCAATGGTGTCAGTTCAAATAGATTTAAATCTTTTAATTCCGTTACAACCATATGCTGCTTAGCAGACTGCTTTTCTTTTTTTGCAGGAAGCTTTTCCTCAACGAAGAAACTTAATTGACCATCTTCTATTTTTTCTGTCCTCGGTGTTGGTTTATCATCACTTTCTAATTCCTCTAAAATGACGGTAGCTCGTTCAATTAAAGCATCCGGCAGCTCAGCAAGCTTTGCAACATGAATGCCATAGCTTTGATCTGCTGCACCTTCTTTAATCTGGTGTAAAAACACAACTGTTCCTTCATTTTCTTCTGCACGAACATGGATATTTTTAAGATTTGACAATGAATTCTCCAGTGCCGTCAGCTCATGATAATGGGTAGAAAATAATGTCTTAGCATGAATATTATTATGAATATATTCAACAATAGCTTGTGCTAAGGCCATTCCATCGTATGTGCTTGTTCCTCGTCCGATTTCATCCAAGAGAATCAAACTTCGATCGGTTGCATTTGCAATTGCATGCTTCGCTTCCAGCATCTCAACCATGAATGTACTTTGTCCTGAAACCAAATCATCTGCTGCTCCTATACGAGTAAATATTTGATCAAAAATAATTAATTCAGCCTCTTCACAAGGGACAAAACAACCAATCTGTCCCATAATAGCTGTTAATGCTAGTTGCCGCATATATGTACTCTTGCCTGACATATTCGGACCAGTAATTAACAAGATACGCTTGTCCTCATCCAATGTAATATCATTCGGTACAAATAAGCCCTCTTTCATAACTTGCTCTACAACCGGATGGCGACCATTTTTAATCATTAATTTGGTACCTTCAAATGTTGGACGCTGGTAATTATTTTCCTCACTAACTGTTGCAAATCCTTGTAATACATCAATTTTACTTACAACCTCTGCAAGTTGCTGAAGTTCAGGAATATGCGTTTTTATTTTCTCTCTGATTTCGATAAACAATGTATATTCTAAATCAACACTTTTTTCTTCTGCTTCTAGGATGAGAACTTCTTTTTCTTTCAGCTCAGGAGTAATATAACGTTCTGCATTTGTTAATGTTTGTTTTCGCTCATATCTACCTTCAGGCAAAAGGTGAATATTAGCTTTTGTCACTTCGATATAATAGCCGAATACCCGATTATAGCCCACTTTTAAGGATTTAATGTTGGTTTCTTCTCTTTCTTTTTTCTCAAGTTCTGCAATCCAGGTTTTCCCATTCTTAGAAGCATCCCGATAGGTATCCAATGTTTCATTATAGCCATTCTTAATAATCGATCCTTCTTTAATCGATATTGGTGGGTTTTCTACAAGACTATCATCTAATAATGTAACAAGATATTCAGGATAGACAAGTTGTTCGGCAAGTTTGCTAAGTTCCTTTACCTGAAACTGCTCTAATGTATTCTTCAATTCCGGAATCTTTTGCAGCGATACTTTTAACTGAATTAGGTCTCTAGCGTTCACATTACCGAATGCGATTCTTCCAGCTAAACGTTCGAGGTCATAAACGGATTTCAAAACCTCACGCAATGTATCGCGCTCCATAAAACCACGATAAAATCCTTCAACCGCTTCGAGACGCGCTTCAATTTGATTCTGATCAAGCAATGGTCGTTCTAACCATTTTTTGAGCATTCGTGATCCCATTGCAGTAGCAGTTTTATCTAGTACCCAAAGCAGACTACCGTGTTTTCCCTTTTTCATAATCGTTTCTGTCAATTCTAAATTTCGTTTGGAATACATATCAAGTGAGAGATGATCCTTTAACCTAATAACTTCTGCAGGCTGCAGATGGTCGAGGGATCTCTTTTGTGTATCTTGAATATAATTCAATAGACGACTAAATGCTTTCATTAAACGTTCATCATTTAAGTTCTCACTTAGATTACGATATTCCGCACTGAACGCTACTTCATTTTGATATGACAGTGTAATATTCAATCTTTCTTTCAGTTGCAGCTGCATTTCTTCCGGTAAATTGGAAGAAATAACAATCTCTCGAATCGGCTGATTAAACAGTTCATGAAGAACCGAATCCCACCCACCGTTAATTAATGCAAGGTTATTCTCACCCGTAGATAGATCATTATAAGCAACTACATAGGAACCATCCTTAAAATGGGAGAGACTTGCTATATAGTTGTTTTCTCCTTCTTTTAGCATATTGCTTTCCATTACTGTTCCCGGTGTAATCAGCTGAACAACTTCCCTTTTTACTACTCCTTTTGCTGTTTTCGGATCCTCTACTTGTTCGCAAATCGCAACTTTATATCCTTTTTCAATTAATGTTTTTATGTAATTTTCAGCAGAATGGTGCGGGATTCCACACATCGGAATTTCTGCTTCACTCTTTCCCCCACCTCTTTTTGTAAGGGTAATTTCTAACTCCCTAGCAGCATCAATTGCATCTTCATAAAACATTTCATAAAAATCACCCAATCTGTAAAAAAGGAATGCATCTTTATATTCTGCTTTTATTTTCATATATTGTTCCATCATTGGTGTAAGCTTAGCCATCGTAAATCCTCCAACTGCCCAAAAATATTCTTCTGCAATTATAGCATAAATCAGCCTCAATAGTAGAAACGAAAAATTACACTGAAAATGATGAAACACGATCGTACGCTTTACTTATGCTGAAAAAATAAAAAAGCGAGAGTATTATCCCTCGCATTTTTTAGTCTTTCTTTTGGAAAAAATCTGGCTTAACATCCTTTGCTTCATCTTCTGTCATTTCGAAATCCCACGCTTCATCATCGTCTTCTTCCGTTTTCTCCCAATTCGGATTTACTCTTACAAACACTTTTGTATCACCAATTATTTGGACAATAAATTCACGTTCAATTTCGATTGTGACTTTATTTCCATTACTAGCGATCTTGCATTCCAAACAATTCGGTTGTTGAATAACTTTAGCAATGACATCGTATTCGTTATTAATTGATTTTTCATCTTTAATGGATAGGGGGATGATATCACTATAAGTTACTCTTTCTGTAACTACTTCTGTTTTCGTGTTGTCATTGTACGAGTACCAGACATTTATATCGTAGCTACCGTTAATTTCTACCGTGTCCTCTGATTTTTTCTTGGCATTATATAAATGATTGATTACCCAGCAACCTAATATACTGGAAGGTCTATGCGATGGTGAGATGGCATGGGAATCCTGCGTGAACTTACGTCCTTTTCCACAGACTGCTTTTGTTATGATTTCTCTATATTCTTTATCTAGAAAAGTCATGATTACTTTTACCTCCTCTTTTTTCATAGTCATTTTATGCAAGACAAATACCTAAAGTGCATAGCATTTCATTAAAACCAGGAATAGTAGGTTTTTTAAGTACTTTAATTATTACTTCTAGGCGTTTTGGATTGTCTCAGTAGCTTATTCCAATTACATATACTTTGTGAACTTTTGATCTACACAATAGAAAAAAGCCAGGCAATTTAAATAAAATTGCCTGGCTTTTCTGTTAAAGCAGTAGCGAGACTTCCGCTTTTATGCTTAATGGCTACAGCCAGATTTATCATTTGTTTTGGATCCAGTTTCACCCGCTAGTAAATCTCCCCCAGTGGATTCAATGACGTTATTCGTCACTTCACGTGAGATTGTTTTTGAAACGAGTTGTAAAACATCATTTACAACAATTTGCGTCTCTTTAAATTCCTGAACAACTGGAATACTGTCAATCTCTTCTTGCAGTCGATCAATCTCAGATTCAATTCGCTTTAAAGCTTCTCTTTTTTCATACGCTTGAAAATTAACAGCCTGTTTTTGCAGCGTTTTAATTTTTTGAATCAGCTTTTGAACCTTTTGATTCTCATTAAGTTTAGCTTCCACCTGCTTAAAACGATCAATTTCTTCCGTATTTGCCAACATTGTTGCCAGCTTTTTTGCTTCATCTAGTACTTCTTTGCGAGTATATTCAGCCATTTTAATTCACCTCAACTGTGTTTTCAACCATTACACCATCTAATGACCATGTTTTTGCTTCGGTTATTTCAACTTCTACAATTTTCCCAATGGATGATCTTGGTCCTTTAAAGTTAACAAGCTTATTTTTTTCTGTATAACCTGCAAGTACATCTGGGTCTTTCTTACTCTCGCCTTCTACAAGCACTTTAACCGTTTTCCCTTTGTATGTTTTCATAGACTCAGCCGATTGTTTATTAACAAGCTCATTTAACCGATAAAGACGTTGCTTTTTCACTGATTCTGGCACATCATCTTTTTTCCTTGCTGCTGGTGTACCTTCACGTGGAGAGTAAATATAGGTGTAAGCAGCTTCAAAGCCAACCTCTTCCATTAAGGTCATTGTCTCTTCAAATTGCTCTTCTGTTTCATTTGGGAAGCCAACAATAATATCAGTTGTCAGTGTTACGTTAGGTATAGCTTTACGTATTTTACGAACTAATTCCAAATAATCTTCTCTCGTATATTTACGATTCATTTTCTTAAGGATTTCACTGCTTCCAGATTGTACAGGAAGATGAATATGATCCAGTAAATTTCCACCTTGTGCTAATACTTCAATTAAACGATCATCGAAGTCTCTTGGATGAGAAGTTGTAAAACGCACTCGTGGAATATCAATCTTATGAATAGCATTCATTAAATCTCCAAGTCCATATTCAATGTCCTCAAAATCTTTTCCATATGCATTTACATTTTGACCTAGTAATGTTACTTCTTGATAGCCTTGTGCGACTAAATGACGCACCTCCTGGATAATATCTTGTGGGCGGCGACTTCTTTCTTTACCACGTGTCATTGGCACAATACAATAGGTACAGAACTTATCACAGCCATACATAATGTTTACCCACGCTTTGATCTTTCCATTACGGACCTTTGGAAGGTTTTCAATAACATCCCCTTCTTTTGACCATACTTCAACGATCATTTCTTTTCCAAATAACGCTTCTTTCACTAACTGTGGTAAGCGATGGATATTATGCGTTCCAAAAATAAGGTCGATATGCTGATGCTTCTTTAAAATTCGATTTACTACAGATTCTTCCTGGGACATACAGCCACAGACCCCTATGATCAGATCAGGTTTTTCTAATTTAAGCGGTTTTAAATGGCCGATTTCACCAAATACTTTATTCTCTGCATTTTCACGAATGGCACATGTGTTTAACAAAATAATGTCAGCATCGTTTGTATCGGACGTAGGTTCATAACCCATTTCAGTTAAAATACCAGCCATCACTTCTGTATCATGTTCATTCATTTGACAACCATAGGTGCGAATTAAAAACTTCTTTCCTTTTCCAATAGTAGCTACATCTTCTGGAATAGCAAAATCATAATGAATTTGAACGTCTTCATTCCGACGCTTTCTTGCCTTTTTAATATCCGGAGATTGTGGTTCATAACTTGTCTGGAAATATTTTGAGATCATTTCATCACTTGACGTATTTTTAATTCGTTCTATGTTATTATCTATTGGTATAATTTGAGCTTGTTGTTTTCGTTGTTCTTCGTTCATCAAGAAACTCCTTTCAGGTCAATTTCACATTATGTATAGGTATACAATAGTAAAGTATAAAGCTTCTAACTAAATTTAACAATACTTCTAACTAGAGAGCAAATAAAAACCTTCCTACGATAATAGGAAGGTTGCCAAATTCGTCACATTATCTTGGTTCAACAATTAACTTAATGGCCGTGCGTTCTTCATTGTCAATTAAAATATCCGTAAATGCAGGGATACAAATTAAATCCACTCCGCTTGGTGCGACAAACCCTCTTGCAATGGCTACTGCTTTCACAGATTGATTAAGTGCTCCCGCACCTATCGCCTGAATTTCCGCTGTGCCGCGCTCCCTTAAGACATTCGCAAGTGCGCCTGCTACTGAATTTGGATTTGATTTAGCTGAAACTTTTAATACTTCCATTACTAGTACCTCCTTCATGCGCTATTGTAGTTATATTGCTACTATATTCGTGGAGATGTTAGCTTATTCCCTATAATGTATCTAAGTTAGAAGAATTCAATGAATCAACCGAAGAATGGGTGATCGTCATTGATGATAATTCGTTCTATCTTAGTTGCTTTACCCGAATTATCATCAATTGTAACCACAATTCCATTTAATTGTGTTCTACCCGACTTTGTAATTTCAAAACGCACTGGTAATGATGTTAAAAACCGTTTCAACACAGCTTCACGATCCACCCCTAAAATCCCATCATAAGGACCCGTCATCCCGACATCTGATATATATGCTGTTCCACCTAGTAAAATACGTTCGTCCGCAGTTTGCGTATGTGTGTGTGTTCCAACTACTGCGCTTACTCTCCCGTCTAAATACCAGCCCATTGCTTGTTTTTCACTTGTTGCCTCTCCATGAAAATCAACAAAAATAAGATTCGTTCTTTTTTTAGCTTCTTCGATTAATAGATCTGCTTTTTGAAATGGATCATCAATTGCCGGAAGAAAGGTCCGTCCTTGAAGATTAATAACAGCTACTTCTTTTCCATTTAGATTAATATACACAATCCCTTTTCCTGGATTATTTTCTGGAAAGTTAGCTGGACGAATCATATATTTCGCATCATCAATAAATTCAAAGATTTCTTTTTTGTCCCACGTATGGTTACCCAGCGTAATTACTTGAGCTCCCCATTCTAAAAATTGTTTATAAATCTTTTCTGTTATCCCCTTACCAGAAGCAGCATTTTCGCCGTTGATAATTGTCATATTTGGGCGATATTTTTCCTTCAATCGAGGTAAATATTCTTGCACCATATCACGCCCTGGTGAACCAACAACATCACCAATAAATAGTATTCTCATCGTTCTATCATCCTATCGTTTATAATAGTATAAGTTTTTCATATTGCAAGCTGATTGTCAAAAGATAGCACGAAGGGGCAATCGTCTAAAAAGTTTTTTTCCATCAACGATAAGCATGAGTTTCACGAGCCAGATTCCAAATTCATTCCAGTTGGCTGTTAATAAAGATATATAGCACCTAACATGCAAAAGAGCACAGACACCATTTAGGATGTCTGTGCTCTTCTTACTTCGCATATTCAACTGCTCTTGTTTCCCGAATAACAGTCACTTTAATGTGACCAGGATAATCGAGTTCTGATTCTATCCGTTTTCGTATATCACGTGCTACGCGAACAGATTCAATATCATCAATTTCATCAGGTCTTACCATAATTCGAATTTCTCTACCAGCCTGGATAGCGAATGATTTCTCTACTCCTTCAAAGGACTCCGAAATTTCCTCAAGCTTTTCTAAACGTTTGATATAATTTTCAAGTGTCTCACTTCTTGCACCTGGTCTTGCAGCAGATAATGCATCGGCTGCGGCTACCAGGACCGCAATAACTGAAGTAGCTTCTTCATCTCCATGATGGGATGCAATCGAATTAATGACAACCTCGTGCTCTTTGTACTTGATTGCTAGCTCTTTTCCTATCTCAACATGACTGCCTTCCACCTCATGATCAATTGCCTTTCCAATATCATGAAGTAATCCAGCCCTTTTTGCTAACGTCACGTCCTCGCCAAGTTCTGCAGCAAGCAATCCAGATAAGTAAGCAACCTCTGTTGAGTGTTTCAGCACATTTTGCCCATAGCTTGTACGATATTTTAGACGACCGAGTATTTTAACTAGATCTGGATGTAACCCATGTATTCCAACTTCAAACGTTGTCTCTTCTCCAACTTCGCGTATATATTCGTCAACTTCCCGTCTGGCCTTCTCCACCATCTCTTCGATTCTCGCAGGATGAATTCGACCATCCTGCACCAGCTTTTCTAGTGCCATTCGAGCAGTTTCTCGCCTGATTGGATCGAAACCAGATAATATAACCGCTTCAGGTGTATCATCAATAATCAAATCAATACCTGTTAACGTTTCTAAAGTCCGTATGTTACGACCTTCTCGTCCAATAATACGACCTTTCATTTCATCATTCGGAAGGTTTACGACAGAAACGGTTGTCTCTGCAACATGATCAGCAGCACAGCGCTGTAAAGCTAAAGATAGGAGACTTTTCGCCTTCTTATCCGACTCTTCTTTCGCTCGATTTTCAGCTTCCTTAATCATTACAGCAGCTTCGTGTTTCGTTTCTTTTTCGATTCGTTCTAAAATAATCTGCCTAGCCTGGTCAGTTGTATATCCTGAAATGCGCTCAAGCTCAGTTTGCTGCTCTTGTTTCATAGCTTCCACTTTGCTTTCCATTTCTTCAATTTGTTGTTGTCTGTCTGTTAAAGATTGTTCTTTCTTCTCTAACATTAATTCACGCTTGTCTAATGTTTCACTTTTTCTGTCCAGGTTTTCTTCTTTTTGCATCAGACGGTTTTCCTGTTTTTGAGCTTCGGAACGTCGCTCACGTAACTCTTCTTCTGTCTGCTGACGAAGCTTGTGATTTTCATCCTTTGCTTCAAGAAGCGCTTCTTTTTTAATCGCATCTGCATTTCTGCGAGCTTCTTCCATCTTTTGTTTTGCGAAGGTTTCCGCACTGGAAATTTTAGCTTCTGCAATAGATTTACGTATCAGATAACCAACAACAATACCGACGATCAGAGCAAGCAAAATGGAGATGATTAAAAGAATAATGTCCATGATTTCACCTCCTATTGCTATAAAATTGTACAATTCATATTGTCGGCATGTAACATTCTGAATGCATTAAACATTAAAGTAACTTTATAATAGAATTATAAAATTATACATCTTTAATTTTAATTGTGAAAACAGCTAATGTCAAGAAAACCCACAACTATATGTATAAAAACTTTCCAGATTGTGGTTTTAGTCTTTGAAATTATGAATAAATCAGTATATTTAAGCTGTACTATTTTTCGCTTGAACCTACAAAAGAATAAAAGCGGAAGCGCTCGAATAGGGACGTACCAAGGTTAGAGAAGTCTCGCTAGGCGCTGGACATAGCTGTTGCAGTAGCTATGCTGTCCACAACATTCAACATTTATAATTTACAAATTGAAAAACCTTGATCAGGCGATAAGCAACCGATCAAGGTTTTATATGCTTACATATCCAAAGTTTCCTGCTCAGTTGTTTCCTTGCTGTCACTTGCTTTTCCTTCTGCTTCTGTACCGTCATCATCCAGGTTATAGTGCTTACGAATTTCACCATGAATTTCATTCATGATTGGTTCGTTTTCTAATAGGAATTGCTTCGAGTTTTCACGGCCCTGACCTAGTCTTTCTCCCTTGTAGGAATACCATGCACCACTCTTAAGCACAACATCCAACTCAGAACCGATATCAAGAATTTCTCCTTCTTTCGAAATTCCCTTACCATACATAATGTCGACTTCGGCTTGTTTGAATGGCGGAGCGACTTTATTTTTAACAACTTTAATTCTAGCTCTATTCCCAACCGCATCATTTCCAGCTTTTAGCGTTTCTGCACGACGTACTTCTAAACGAACAGAAGAATAGAATTTAAGTGCACGTCCACCTGGTGTTGTCTCTGGGTTTCCGAACATAACCCCAACTTTTTCACGAATTTGGTTAATGAAAATAGCTGTTGTTTTTGATTTATTAATTGCTCCAGAAAGCTTTCTTAATGCTTGTGACATTAGCCGCGCCTGTAATCCAACATGTGCGTCTCCCATGTCTCCTTCGATTTCTGCTTTTGGTACGAGGGCCGCTACCGAGTCAACAACGATAATATCTACAGCACCACTTCGTACAAGTGCTTCAGCAATTTCTAGTGCTTGCTCACCCGTGTCAGGCTGTGATAAAAGCAACTCATCAATATTTACACCTAAGGCTCTCGCATAAATGGGATCTAATGCATGCTCGGCATCAATAAACGCAGCTTGTCCACCCTGCTTTTGCGCCTCAGCGATTGCATGCAGTGCCACAGTTGTTTTACCTGATGACTCCGGACCATATATTTCAATAACTCTTCCTCTAGGATATCCACCAATACCTAGTGCAACATCCAATGCCAACGATCCACTAGGTATCGTTGCTATTTTCTGAGCTTCATTTTCACCTAGTTTCATAATGGAGCCTTTACCAAATTGTTTCTCTATTTGTCTCAAAGCCATATCTAAAGCTTGTTTTCTATCACTCAACGAAACTACCTCCTTGATTTATCTATATTCATCATACATGTTTTTTCGGTATTTGCCAAGTAAAAAACGAATAGATGTTCTTATATTTTCGAAGTAAAAATTATCCAAGATTCGTAGTTTTAATAGTATTGAATCGCTTAAATATTATTTTTTATTGTATAGGCTGGTCTAAATTATGATTTTAAGTAATTAAACAAAAGTTCTAACCCCTTTAAACAAGCCCTTTTGCGGACTGCAGAACGTGCGCCATTGAATAAAAATGACTCTACTTTTTTGTAGCCATTTTTATCAGAAATAGCAATATACACTTTTCCTACTGGCTGACCTTCCATTTCATCTGGTCCGGCTACTCCTGTAAAACCAATGCCAATCTGGGAAGCAAACTTGATTCGGATCTGTTCTGCCATCTCATAGGCACACGCTTCGCTTACAGTCCCTTTTTCCTGAATGGTTTGCTCAGTGACACCAAGTATATTTCGTTTGATTGCTGTATCATAGCAAACAAGTCCACCTGAACACACACGAGAAGCGCCGCTAACAGATATGATTTTTTCTGTAAACATCCCTCCAGTTAAACTTTCAGCAGCTGCCATTTTTTTATTTTGTTTCAGAAGTAACTCTACAATGACTTGCTCGATTGTTTGATCATTTTCTCCAAAGAAGTGACCTCCAACCCTTGCTAAAATCTGCTCTTTTGTTTTTCCGAGCAGTTCATCAAGCTGCTTCTCTGATGCCCCTTTTGCGGTTAATCGAATAACGACGCCATCATCCTGAGCAAGGGGAGCGATAGTAGGATTACTCTGGGCAATAATTAGATCTTTTAATTCATGTTCCAGTGTTGACTCACCAATACCTATAAATTTCAGCACTAATGATTTTATCATCTGCTCATCACCAGTCAAATCACGTAAAAACGGCACAATTTCGTCCGTTGTAATCCGTTTCATTTCCCTTGGAACTCCAGGAAGGAAAAACCATACCCTTCCTTCCAGTTCTACTTTCATGCCCGGTGCCATTCCTGCATTATTTTCCAATACAGTGCACCCCTTAAAAATTCGTGCTTGCTTGCGATTGTTTGGAGTCATCTTTGAAGTATGATTTTTAAAATACCTTTCAATTTTATCAAGTGTTGCTTTATGCTCCACCATTTCCAGCTTACTTATTTGCTGGAATGCCTCTCTTGTTAAATCATCATCGGTTGGACCGAGCCCACCAGTAACGATAATAATATCGGATCTATTTTGCGCTTGCAAAAAAGCCTCTTCAACACGGTTTAAATTATCACCCACGACAGCATGATTATAGACATTAATCCCATACTGTGCCAGTTGCTGAGATAACCATTGTGCATTCGTATTCGCGATCTGCCCAAGCAACAACTCTGTCCCAACTGCTACAATTTCAGCCTTCAATTGTTTCATTTGTTCGACTCCTTCATCACATGCCAATTTTTGACGAAATAATCAATACCAGAAACTACTGTAAAGAACAATGCGATATATAACATAATTATACCAAACGGAAAGTCAATATAAGCAAACGGGAAGTTATGCAGCAATAAAACTGCGATTGCAATCATTTGTGTAGCTGTTTTCAATTTACCCATTTTTCCTGCAGCAAGTACAATTCCTTCACCTGCAGCTACAAGGCGTAGTCCAGTTACTGCAAATTCCCTGCTTATAATAATGATAACAACCCATGCAGGAGCTAATCCCATTTCAATTAACAAAATAAGCGCAGCTGAAACAAGTAATTTGTCTGCTAAGGGATCCATAAACTTACCTAGATTGGTAACTAAATTAAATTTTCTAGCATAATAACCATCTATCCAATCGGTTCCTGCTGCGATAATAAAAATCAATGCAGCAATAAAATGTGCTATAGGTAAGTCTGCCGCACCGATGTCCCAAGTACCCCAATCCAAAGGTAAGCTAAGTAAAAGTATAAAAATGGGTATCATCATAATACGTGATAATGTGAGTCGATTTGGTAAATTCATTTGTTTGTTTCCTCCTAATTTTTTAAAATTGATTGATTGAAAACTTGGCATTCGTTAAAGGGATTCTTACGTAAGCAATCTTTGCTTTCTTAGCAGCCCTTATACTTTTGAGTACAGGATTTTTAGGCCAATGTCTCAGTTGCACTTATGGACTTCCTAACTCAAAAATGATATAAAAACCCTTCCACATAGGTAAAGGGAAGGGTTTTATCACACATTAACGGGCTGTAATACCCTTGTGGTATAGACAGCCCATAAATTCCTGAATCTGTTCAACTTACATGCAGTAGACAACCTACCTTATGAAGTTTCACTTTATCTATGGTATTCAGTTTCTACAACGATCCACCATATAAAACATAAATGCTATAGTTAACGCGTAATACTTAAATTCAAGCGTTGGTGTACATACTGCCCAGCATCAACAGGATACTCCAGCTCAACACCATTAATAGAAATTTTTAAAGCAGGAGCATACCCAACATTAAATGAGATTGTCTCGGCATCACTGATATCAATTTCTACCGGTGATTCATCAGCAGAAAAACTACTATTATAGAAAGCTTCCCCACCTTCTTCTCTGATTTCTAACCATGTATGATGTTCAGGGTCAGCAGACTCCAATGTAATGATTACCTTTTCGCCAGCATTCGCCATTTCAATTGTAGAAACAGGTTGAGAACCAGTTCCTTCCTCTGTAACCGTAAACTCAGGGTCTGATTGTTCATTTGATTCTTCTTGCGTTTCATCTTCATTTTCTTCATCGTTTGTATTTTCATCTGAACCATCTGCTTCATCTTCAGCACCGTCATTGCCTGTTCCAGTATCATTTGGATTCGTAATAATAACATTATCATCCGGTTCCTCTACAGGATTCGTTGAATCCCCAGCCATGTTTTCTCGAATAAACCACCAAGCAACAAAGACAATACCGACAATCAATAAGACCACTATTATAGTTGGAATTAATGAAGATATGCCACCGGATGATTTCTCCGTCTGATTTTCTTTCCTTGTCCGCTGCATTCTTGTATATTGTACGTTTTCTTCTTCTGTACTAGGAATTTCTTCTTTATGTTCTTCTACTAATTCGTTCGGATTCAGTCCGACTGCATTTGCATATTCCTTAATAAATGCTCTTGCATAGAACTTACCAGGTAAAATATGCAGATTCCCTTCCTCGATTGCCACTAAATATCTTTTTTGAATTTTTGTCGTTTCCTGTAAACTATCCAGAGATAATCCACTAGCAAGACGCGCCTCTTTCAGCTTCGCCCCTACATCCATATATAACACCTTCCATTTTATAGGTAGTTCAAAAAGTCCGGTAAAAATGACTCATCGAGAGCAGAGGAATTCGACTAGGTACCGACAAGTCCTGTGGAAGCCTGGCAAAAAACTATGACCCACAAACCTCTCGATCCTTATAATCCTCTTTTTTAAACATGAACTTTTAGAAATCAAACATCGAAAAGCCATTATTACTGCTGAACCGATCTTGTTCTACCGGTTCATATGTAATCTCTTCATCTACATCTGTGCGTAACTCAATAATATAATCAAAATCATCCATACTGTACTCGGTAGACTGCACAAATACATCTGGATGTTCTACTACTTTAACCGATGGTAACTGCATGATTTCGCGAATTAATTGCCAATGCTTCTCATTTGCCATTCTTTTGGAGAGAACCCCGTCAATAATATAAATATTATCTTGATTATACTCTCCTTCAATTAATTGATTACGAACCGTCTGTTTAATCATTGTACTTGATACAAACAACCAGCGTTTACTTGCACAAACACTTGCAGCCACAATCGATTCCGTCTTGCCAACCCGTGGCATACCGCGAATTCCGATTAGTTTATGACCATCTTGCTTATAGAGTTCAGCCATAAAATCAACAAGAAGTCCCAGCTCATCTCGGACAAAGCGAATCGTTTTTCTATCATCGTTATCAGTGTGTATATATTTCCCATGACGAACTGCCATTTTATCTTTAAGCTTAGGTTTCCGTAATTTAAATAATTTAATCGTATCCATTGTTTGCAGAATGGACTTTAACCGCATTATGTTCTCATCATGCTTCGATAAGAGCAGCATTCCTCTGCGAGCGTTCTCCACACCATTTATTGTAATAATATTAATCGAAAGCATTCCTAATAAAGAAGAAATATCACCCAGTAAACCAGGACGGTTAATTTGAATTTCATATTCAAGGTACCATTCTGTTCTATCCATCATAAGCCCCTTTATTTTACATACTTTATTTATATTAAGCAATTGATAGCTCGCTTTAATAGTTTATTACTAATATTCCACAATAATGATACTGTTAAAACTTTTTAGCATGATATACCACAGTGGTTTAAACTTTCCAACCTCTATAAGTAATATAACATTATTTTCATTTTTTCTAAATAGCAATTACCATAGTTTTCATATAATTTTTAGCTTATACACAAAAAAGCCATATAGAAGTCTATATAGCTTTTTATAATATAACGTTTGCAACTCTTACTATTACTGTTTTTGGACAAGCTTAATCATTATATTTGCAATGGCTTGCTGTTCTTGCTCAGATGCAGCGTTCCATAGTTCTTTTAGAACTGCTTCTTCGCTGTTTTTAGCTTCAACACTTTGGGCTAGATAATCGCCTACCTCAGCAGCAACCGTTGACATCGTTTGCTGATCCATTCCTTGCTGCTGCGCTTGCTGAATTCGATTAGCTAAAAAACCTTTCCATGTATCAAAATTATCTAATACTGACATTGATGAGCCTCCTCCATTCATAATATCTTGCATAGTATATGAAGGTTGGCATAATTTATACAAGCAAAGCACAAACAATAAGATCAAAAGTATAACATTCTGTCGGTTGATATTTGAGCATCATATAAAAACAGCTCTACCAGCCTCCGTTCATATTAATAATTTCTCCCTGAATATAAGTTGATCGATCATCCAGCAAAAAACTAACAGTATGAGCTATCTCACTGGGCAGCCCGGCTCGACTCATCGGAATTTCATCAATAATAGCTTGCCTTTCTTCCTCCGATAAATGACTATTCATTTTCGTTTCAATATAACCTGGACTTATCCCATTAACAGAAATACCAGAAGGCGCTACTTCCTTCGCCAAGGCTTTTACAAAGCTATTTTGTGCACCTTTAACAGACGAATAGATGACTTCGTAACTAGCACCAACATTCCCCCATATCGATGTAATCATGATGATATTCCCTTTTCTGCTCGTTATCATTGGAGGCAAGAGATGTTTGGTAATCATCCAAGGTGCTTTCACATGTAATGCTAACATCGCATCCATAGCCTCTTCAGAAGTATGTTGCAATAATCCGTAATAGGCAATACCACCTGCAAAGATAATTCCATCAACCGGGAGTACTAGCTTCGTTAGGAAATGCTTAATTTCATCTTGATTACTTAAATCAGCTTGGATCACAGCAAGCACTGACTCATTAGCTAATCGTTTCCGTAGCAGATCAATGCCAGATCTATTTTTATGATAATGTAACAATAATTGATACCCATCTTGAGCTAGACGTTCTGCAATTGCGTAGCCAATATCACCGCTTGCTCCGATAATTAATATATTTTTCCCCATTGTCTCTCCTTGTCCTTATGATGCACTTATCGTACAAACGGCTAAACGTTCCTCAGCAATCCACTCATTTAAAAAGGCCTGTGCATCATCCAATGATAGCGCCTGAATTGCAGGAATAATTTCAAACAAATTAATTCCCATTGTATGGTATTGGATATATTTATTTGCAATAAACTCAAGAGAATTCATTGCACGCAGCAATTGACCGATTTTTTTCTTCTTCATTCGTTCAAACACTTCAACCGTTAACGCATAATTTTTTGTTGATAATAATTGCTCTTTTATTTTAGCAGCAAATTCTTCTGGCTTAGCTGTATTACCACCAATCATTGAATACCCAAAATTCCTCTCAAGATTTGTTTCAAAATAAAAGCTGTCATCGATCAGATCTGCTTTATACAATTCCTGATAAAAATCTCCACCAGTAGAAAAGAAATGACTTAAAATCATACCGCTTAATAGATCTTTTCTTAAAAATTCCTCTTTTTCCAATTCGGAATTAGAGTCTTTTATCCCAATTGTACACTTTGGAATGGATACAGGCATATGAATCGTATTTTCTTTCATCGCAACTTCCTTGGGCTCCTCAGGAAAATCGCGCTTCAACTCAGCCATCTTCTCAAAAGATTTATTCTTTTGATTTGATGTAATCATTTCCATCATCCGCTCTACTTCAAAATTACCTACAACAAATAATGTCATATTTTCCGGATGATAAAACGTATGGTAGCACGTATATAGATCATCTTTTGTAATAGAAGTAATGGAATCTACCGTTCCTGCAATATCAATTTTTACGGGATGATTCTGAAACATACTTTTAATTGTTCCCATAAATGCCTGCCAATCTGGTTGATCATCATACATTTTAATCTCCTGTGCGATAATCCCCTTTTCCTTTTCCACTGATTGATCAGAAAAGTATGGATCCTGAACAAAGTCGATTAATGTTTCTACATTTTTCTCGATTTGGCTTGTAGCTGAAAATAAATAAGCAGTCTTTGTGAATGATGTATAGGCATTTGGCGATGCTCCTTGTTTTCCAAAATCAGCAAAAACATCTCTGTCTTCTTTTTCAAAAAGCTTATGCTCTAAAAAATGTGCTACCCCCTCTGGTACGGTAACTTCAGCAGATTCTCCTAAAGGGACAAAGGTTTGGTCAATCGATCCATAATTCGTGGAAAAAATGCCAAATGATTTTGTCATTTCTGGTTTAGGTAATAAGAACACGGTCAAGCCATTATCCAGTTTTTCTGAATAAAGTGTCTCTCCAATACTTTCATAGGTTTCTTTATTCACCTTGTTCTCCTCCTTCACTCGTTAATAGGTACACAGTATCCTCTTCTATTTTGCTGGCCACATGAACGACCTCGTCTTTCGTGACATTCTGAATGCCTTCAAGCAATTCTGTTGGTGTCATTTGGCGATTTCCAATAACTTGCTGGTACAGTATTTCGATTAAACCTTGTGGATGATCCATTGTTTCCTTTAACTGATTAACAATTAAATCTTTTGTCTCATTTAGTTCTTGCTCTGTAAAGTCGCCGTCCTTCATTGCTTGCACTTGCAAACGAATAATATCCCTTGCTTTTTCAAAGTCGTCTGGCGCAATGCCACTAAAAACAAACAACAGTCCTTTATGACTTTCTAATCTTGATGATGCATAGTAGGCAAGACTATTTTTTTCTCTAACATTAATAAATAATTTTGAGCTCGGAAAACCGCCGAACAATCCATTAAAAACCTGCAAGGCAAAATAAGCTTCATCTTGGTATGTCGTATTCGTACGAAAACCAATATGCAATTTTGCTTGTTGAACTTTTTGCTTTTCGATTATTTCATTCTGCTCAATCACCGAATTTTTAGCTGCTGGATCAGCTTCTTTTGTACCCTGCTGCTCCGTCCTTTGCATCGTATCCATGATTAAATGCTTTACTTTTTCCTCAACAAAATCTCCAAGAACATAAATATCCATCTCATCTTGTTCAAGCATGTGCTGATAATAGTTGAACAGATCATCATTGGTTAGGTTGTTTAAATCTTCTTCATAACCATGTACGTGTAATTGATACGCTTCTTCCTTACACATCTCATCAATAAGTCGCATATTAGCGTAACTCATTTTATCATCTTGTATTGCACTTATTTTTTGCTTTAATGTACCGACTTCTCGTTTGAAAACGGCATCATCAAATCCAGTTGCACCTGTATTCGGATGAAATAGCACTTCACTAAGTAATTGAACTGCTTCATCCATTACGTTTGATGCATCCGGAATAAATTTTTCGTTTGCAAACTCAAGGCGAACGGAGATAATATGATTTTCTCCCTTTTTACCACCATCAGCAGTTAATACTGCACCATATAAATCATCCAGCTTTAACTGCAAAGCACTTCTATCTGGATAAGTCTTTGTTCCTTGCTTCAGAATATAAGGAAGCAACGCTCGCTTTGTAATCGTCTCCTTATCCAATTTTGATTTTAATTTTACTATGATATTAATCGTTTTAAACTTCTTCGTTTGAATAAAATGAAGCTTAAGACCTTGTTCGTCCAAGCGCTTTTCTTGAATTGTATCCATAGGCAACCTCCGATAGTACTTATTCTTATATCACCACAAATATCTTGCACAAATTTACCATTTGTCATCCATTATACGGCAAAAAAAACTGACTTGCTATTATAAGCAAGTCAGTCCAGGATTGTGCATCTATAATTATCTGCTACCTTTAATGTATGGCTCTCCATTTGCTCGAGGTGCATCTGCTCGCCCAATAAATCCTGCTAAAGCAAGAATTGTTAACACATATGGAGCGATTAACAGGAATATTTGTGGTACGTCCTGCAGAAGCGGAATATTTGATCCGATAACACTCAAGCTTTGGGCAAAACCAAAGAATAACGCTGCACCCATGGCTCCAAGAGGGTGCCATTTACCGAATATAACAGCTGCAAGTGCCATAAATCCTTGGCCAACAATTGTAGAATGTGAGAAATTGGATGCAATTGTTAGTGCAAATACAGAACCACCTAATCCTCCAAGCGCCCCAGAAAGAATAACAGCGATATAACGCATTCTGCTTACATTAATTCCATTTGTATCAGCTGCCATTGGATGTTCTCCCACTGCACGCAGTCTCAAACCAAATGGTGTTTTGTACAGCACAAACCAAGCAACGAAAGCTAAGATAATAGCCAAATACGATGTAATATAAATTCCTTGGAAAAAGATTGACCCAATAACTGGAATCTTTGATAGTAATGGGATATCTGTAGTATAAAATGGTTGAGCAACCATATCTGTTTGCCCTTTACCATACCATTGTTTTGTTAAATATACCCCTATACCTAGTGCGAGCATATTAATTGCTACACCACTTACTACTTGGCTAGCATGGAAAGAAACGGAAGCTACCGCGTGAATAATCGAGAATATAGCTGAAACAACCATTGCTACAAGGATGGAAACCCATGGTGTCCAGGATCCCAGTACATCCGAAAAAGTTAAATTAAAAACAATTCCTACAAATGCACCCATCACCATTAAACCTTCAAGACCAATATTTACAACACCAGAACGTTCACTAAAAACGCCGCCTAATGCCGTTAAAATTAAAGGAGCTGAATAAAATAACGCTGTAGGGATAACAGATTGCAATATTTCAATCATTTATTTCCCCTCCTTTTTAAAGCGAACGATTACCCATCTAATAATGTAACTTGATGCCACAAAGAAGATGATTAATGCGATAATAATATCTACAAGCTCTGTTGGAATTCCAGCTCCTGTTGGCATTTCCCCTGCACCCTCTTTTAGTGCACCAAACAAAAATGCTGCAAAAACAACCCCAATCGCAGTGTTAGCCCCTAGAAGCGCAACAGCGATTCCATCAAAACCTAAATTAGAAAATCCTGCCGTTACGGACATGTTTCCGTAAGTACCTAGTCCCTCCATTGCACCTGCTAAGCCTGCAAACATACCTGCAATAACCATCGATAATACAATATTTTTACTTACATTCATACCAGCGTACCGTGATGCGTGCTGATTAAATCCAACCGATTTCAGTTCATAACCAATTGTTGTTCGTTGAATAATAAACCACATAATAGCTGCCGCAAATAATGCAATTAAAATTCCATAATGAAGACGGGAATAAAACGTAATACTTTGCATCCACTCGGAAGCGAGCGATGCTGACGGCGCAATCGAATCTGTTGTTGTTTGTCCACTTGTTAATACTTTTCTTATAATTTCATTCGTCGTAAATAAAGCAATATAATTCATCATGATTGTTACGATTACTTCATGAACACCAAGTTTTGCTTTTAAAATACCTGGGACAAATGCCCATAATCCACCAGCAACAGCTGCAGCAAGAACAGCAAGCGGCAAATGAATATACATTGGTGCATCAATTGTTATACCTACCCATACTGCTGCTAGCCAGCCTACAAGTACCTGACCCTCTGCACCTATATTAAACAACCCAGTGCGAAATGCGAATGCAATCGATAATCCTGTAAGGATGTACGGAGCTGACCTTCTAATTGTTTCACCGATTGTATATGAATCTCCAAATGCACCATTCCATAATGCAGTATAGCCATCAATTGGACTAAATCCAGATACTAGCATAATGATTGCACCAGCAATCAAACCCATTAAAACGGAAACTATTGGGACGAGCAGCGCAAATAATTTATTGGATGGCATTTGAATCACCTTCCTTAACCTGACTTCCTGCCATCAACAAACCAAGCTCTTGTTCAGTCGTTTCTTCTGGCGTCACTTCAGCAACTATTTTTCCATCAAACATAACAGCAATTCGGTCACTAACATTCAAAATTTCATCTAGTTCAAACGAAATTAATAAAACTGCTTTTCCTTTGTCACGTTCTTCAATCAATTTTTTATGAATAAACTCAATAGCACCTACATCTAGACCTCTTGTTGGCTGTGCAGCAATTAATAAATCTGGTGACCGATCCACTTCTCGGCCAATAATTGCTTTTTGCTGATTCCCTCCAGACAGCGCTCGGGCCTTTGTGTAGACACTTGGCGTACGAACATCGTATTCTTTAATAATACTTTCTGCTTTCTCATAGATCGCTTTATAATTCAATACTTTTGCTTTGGAATAAGGCTTCTTATAGTATGTTTGCAAAACGATATTCTCACCAATGGAATAATCCAATACAAGTCCAAAGCGATGTCTGTCCTGCGGAATGTGACCAACTCCACTTTCTGTTACCTTTCTTGGACTCTTATTCGTAATATTTTTATTTTTAAGCTTAATTCTCCCTGAAACTGCTTGACGCAATCCTGTTATTGCCTCAATCAGTTCTGACTGCCCATTGCCATCAACTCCGGCAATCCCGACTATTTCTCCACCACGTAATTCAAGGTTTAGTCCTTTTACTAAATCTACTTTTCTTGAATCTTTTACAACTAGATTTTCGATTGTTAAAACGGTATCTTTCGGTTCCGCCTGCTGCTTCTCCGTCTTAAAATGTACCTCTCTACCAACCATGAGGGATGCTAATTCATTCGTATTTGTCTGGGCAACATTAACAGTGCCAATCCCTTTTCCTTTACGAATAACTGTACATCTATCACAGACTTCCATTATTTCTTTGAGTTTGTGTGTTATGAGAATAATAGATTTACCTTCCTTAATAAGTGAACGCATAATTTCCATTAATTCATTAATTTCTTGAGGTGTTAATACTGCAGTTGGTTCATCAAAGATGAGTACGTCTGCACCACGATACAGTGTCTTTAAAATTTCCACGCGCTGTTGCATTCCGACTGAAATATCACTTATCTTTGCATCTGGATCGACCTTTAGACCATACCGGTCAGAAATTTCTTTAATGTCCTTTCTTGCTTTCTCGACATTAATAACACCTGTTTTTTTGGTTGGCTCATTACCAAGAACAATGTTTTGTGTAACGGTAAATGGTTCAACTAGCATAAAATGCTGATGGACCATTCCAATACCAAGATCATTTGCAATATTCGGATTTGTAATATTTGCCTTCTTTCCTTTGACCCGAATTTCTCCTTGCTCTGGTTGGTACAAACCAAATAAAACATTCATCAACGTGGATTTTCCAGCTCCATTTTCTCCTAACAGTGCATGAATTTCACCTGGCTTAAGCTGAATTGTAATATTATCATTTGCTACGATTCCAGGAAACTCCTTACGTATATTCAACATTTCAATTACATATTCCACTGGTCTTCACCCCTTTATTAACCACATCATCTTGACTGCATAGTTAGTTGTTATAAAATCATCAAATAAAAAGGACTACTGTTTCTAATCCTCTTTAGTTGAAGATCTTACTTAACATGATTGAAGAAGGCTAAAAGCGATTAGCCTTCTTCACTATTTATTAAAAGAGGTTCAAAAAGTCCGGTAAAAATGACACGTCGAGAACTAGACCATCGATTAAATACCGACACGTCCTGTGTCGAACATCGAAGTCACCACATCCTGGGGAAGCCCGGTACTCAAAACTACGCCTCCTCGAACTTCTCGGTCCTTTTTATCCTCCCTTTTGAACAGAAACTTAAAGTGCTTCAATGAATGAATCCAATTCTTCACTTGTTTGAGGTACTTTTATATCCCCACTAAGAATCTTTTCTTGCCATTCGTTAACAGCATTTTTGATATCTTCTGTATATGCATCTGTATTTGTTTCAGCAATGGAAATTCCATCTTCTTCAATTCCAAATTCTAAGTGTTCCCCACCAGGGAATTCACCTGCTTGCAGCATTTTAGCAACATCTTGAACAGCAACATCAACACGTTTAACCATGGAAGTTAATGTTACATTATGGTCGCCAATTTTACCTTCTTCATGCTGGTCAGCATCAACACCGATCACCCAAATTTCACGGTCCGGGTCATTTTGTTTAATATCTTTTGCCTGGTTAAACACACCGTTTCCAGTTCCACCAGATGCATGGTAAATTACGTCAACATCGTTGCTGTACATATTGGATGCAATTAATTTCCCTTTTGCAGCATCGTCAAATGTTTCAGCATATTGAACATCAACTTCAATATCAGGATTTACAGATTTTACACCTGCAATAAAGCCCGTTTCAAATTTTTTGATTAGAGGTGAATCAATTCCACCAACAAATCCTAGTTTATTTGTATTTGTTTTATTAGCAGCTGCAACACCAGCTAAGAAAGAACCTTCATGCTCTTTAAATGTAACACTTACTGCATTTGGAGCTTCTACCATATCATCTACGATTGCAAAATACGTTTCTGGAAATTGTTCTGCTGCTTTTTGAATATCCTCTTTCAAAAGGAAACCTGTACCAAAGATTAAGTTGTACTCATCACGAACCAGACGAGTAATGTTCGGCATAAAATCTGCTTTTGAAGCGGATTGTGCATAGTCATATCCGTTACCTTGCGATAGACCATTCTCTTCTCCCCATGCTTGGATACCTTCCCATGCAGATTGGTTAAATGATTTATCATCTACTCCACCCTGGTCTGTTACCATTGCGATACTGTAATCTTCTTCAGTTGCTGTATTATCTGCATTATCATTGTTATCGTCTGAAGCGGTTGTATCGTCCTCGTTTGAACCGCTTCCACATGCTGCTAAAACGATTCCAAAACTAAGCAATAAAGCAAACAATAGAATAAACTTACGATTCTTCATTTTAATGCCCCCTAAATTAGTTGAGATAGGTAAAACTAAAGTTGAACAAAAAATCACTGCAAACCCTTTCCTATTTTCACCCATCACCTCCTAAAAATTCAGTTTTTTAAGTCACACCCTTTTTCTAAGGACATGAAAACTAAAAACATCTGAACGAAAATAATTGGCTGAATATAGGATGGCTTCATCTTTGCTTGTATAGTGAATCTGTCTCAGCAATAGAAGTGATTGATCTGGTACACAGTCTAAAATACTGTATATTCGGTCATGATAGCTGATTGGTTCGATGTATGTAACTGCGTATGCAATTCGTTTACTTGCATAATTTTCTAAAAGTTCAAAGATAGAATCTACTTCATGCACTCGATCCAACGGTATTAAGTTTTCCGGTACCTTATCAATACAAAAAACGACGGGCTTATTATCAGCTGTACGGACTCTTTCAATTTTAGCCAGAGTATTCACTTTTCCTGGGGAAAATTTTGCTTTATCTTCATCTGTTGCTTCAATTAATTCTGTAGACAAATATTGTGAACCAGCAATTTTACCGGATTGCTCAATCATTTGAGTAACACTACTTAGCTCCTCAATACCTGATGAAAAAATTGGTTTCGAATTTACAAAGGTACCCACTCCATGTCTCCGCGTTACCACATTGTCTTCTTCAAGAATGCGAAGAGCCTCTCTTAACGTAGCTCTTGAAACGCCTAATTGTTTTGACAATTGATATTCTGATGGCAGCTTTTCTTTTTCTCTATACTTGCCATTCTCAATATCTTTTGTAATTTCGTCGATGACTTGTAAATATAGGTGCCTTGAATCCGTTTTAATCGACACAAAATCCCCTCTTTCCTCTAACTGCAATCCAAGAGATCTGACCTCTGACGTATGACTATTTGTCCGTCATTTATCTTACCACTATTAATTAAATAAATAAATAGAAATAGGATAAATTCCTTAAAAAAATCAACAAATTGTGACAAGGGAACTTAGTTTTCAACAAGTTTTTTAACGAAGACCGCGCAGGTAAGAGTTTTCTTCGTCACTATTAAAATAAGACAGGTGAGTTTACTCTTCACCTGTCTTATTAATAAAAAATACGTGGTTACTTATTTATACAATTTTGGTTTTTTGCTAGAAGCTAACACAATAGCAGAAGTGCTCGATTAGCGACGTTCGGATTGATACTAATAGAACGCTACATCGTTTTTTCCTCCGTTACCTGCGAAACTAACACAGTTCTAGGCTTACTTCCTTCGTACGGTCCAACAATACCGCGTGCTTCCATCGCATCAATCAATCGTGCTGCACGGGTATATCCAATTCGGAACCTTCGTTGCAGCATGGAGACACTAGCACTTTGCATTTCAATAATCATTTGTACCGCATCATCATATAATTCATCATCTACTTCTTCTACTGCATCATTTGTATCCTCTGGAATCATCTCTTCTTGATAAGAAGCTTTTTGCTGTTCAATACAATGGTCCACAACTCTTTCTACTTCTTCGTCGGACAAAAATGCACCCTGTACACGGGTTGGTTTAGAGGAGCCTACGGGCATAAACAACATGTCCCCCCTACCAAGCAGTTTCTCGGCTCCCCCCGAGTCAAGGATCGTCCTTGAATCCGTTTGAGAAGAAACACTAAATGCAATCCGTGACGGGATATTCGCTTTAATCACACCAGTAATGACATCAACCGATGGACGCTGTGTGGCAATTATTAAATGAATACCTGCCGCACGAGCCATTTGAGCCAATCGGGTAATCGAATCTTCCACATCATTTGAAGCGACCATCATTAAATCGGCAAGCTCATCTACGAGAACTACAATGTAAGGAAGTTGTGGCTGTGTTTCATCTGATCCTACATTATATTTGCGAATATATTCGTTATATCCTTCAATATTACGTGTCCCGGTGTCAGAAAATAAATCATATCTTCTTTCCATTTCAGAAACGACCTTTTTTAATGCTCTTGATGCCTTTTTAGGATCTGTTACTACTGGAGCCAATAGATGCGGAATACCATTATAAACATTCAATTCTACTTTCTTTGGATCAATCATCATCATTTTAACTTCATGTGGTTTTGTACGCATCAGGATACTCGTAATAATTCCGTTAACGCAAACACTTTTCCCGCTACCAGTTGCACCTGCAATTAACAGATGGGGCATCTTGTTTAATTCCCCTACTACAGCCTCACCAGATATGTCTCTACCTAATGCATAAAGTAGTTTGGAAGATTTATTATTCCACGTTTTATCGAGCACTTCTCGTAATGATACCATGGCAATCTCTTGGTTCGGCACTTCGATTCCAACTGCGGATTTTCCGGGAATTGGTGCTTCAATCCGTATATCCTTCGCTGCCAGTGCAAGTGCTAGGTCATCGTGAAGACTAACAATTTTACTTACCTTAACACCAGCTTCTGGATATACCTCATATTTTGTGACAGCTGGACCTACATGAACTTTTGTAATTCTAGCCTTAACACCAAAACTTTTAAATGTTTGTTCCAGCTTTCGAACAGTAGCTTGTATTTGTGACTTTTCCTTTTGCTGTGAATTATGAGCTGGATCAGCCAGTAAATTAGGAGATGGCAATATATATTCTGGGTTTTCTGTTTCTGTCAGTGCCATTTCCGGAACGTCGTCCGCTTCGTCCACTTCTTTCTTTTTCGCTTTTTCTTCTGCTACTGGTGCTTCATGAGCAGGCTCTTTTTCCGTATTGTCTGCGGCATAGGCAATATCTGTAAAATCATTAATTACTGGTTCTTCGTGCTGTATTGTTTCTATAACCGCTTCGTCCTGTAGTTTCCGTTCTTCCTTTTGCGGCTTTTTCGCTGCTCGAACATCCTTCCATTTGACAAACTGATTCTCAGCACTCTTTTTCATTCTCGAAAAGAGTTTAGAAAATAAGTCGCCAACGGATATATCGGTAATAAATATAAGACCAATTAATATAGAAAAAACAGCAACGATTTTTGAGCCAGCTAATGAAAATAAAAAATTACAAAATGTAAAAATGACTGCTCCTATCATTCCTCCGCCCGTTTGCACCACAGTACCGGCACCACTAACATAGTCTAAGAAATTATTCCAAGTTGTTCCGATAATGGACACATTTCCAGCTGTTACTAGTAAACTCTCAACCGTTTGTATATGTGACAATAGTAGAATACCAGCAAATAGAATATAAAAACCTACCATTTTCCTACTCCAGAAATTCGGGTATTTTCGTTTAACTAGTAGCAGAACACCAGTAATAAACAGAAAAACAGATGCAACAAAATACCAAATTCCAAGAAAGAATTGGAAGAAATGCTCCATCCATCCAGGTATTGCACCATCGCTTATTGCACTTGCTCCACTCCCGAAGATGGATAAAAAGATAAACAGCAGACCTAAAAGTTCCAACCGCATAGACCTCGTTTTTTTAGTGCTTTTTCGCTTTCTTTTTTTCGCCATTTTTTCACCTCTATCTACTCCAACATATATGAATAGTAAACCCTCACCAACAAAATGGCAAGGGTTTACTGAATAACTTAATTATACCATAAAAGTAGAGCCTCATTCAGTGGAGACTATTTCCTATCATATAATATTCGCTCTAGAAGATAGGCTAAGTCCTACTTCGCATATTAGGGTTTAAATTTCAATAGCATGTTTATGAAAGAATACTGCCAGGAGAAAATTCTTTCCGCAAATAATCTTGTGGATCAGTTGAAACAAGCTGCTGAATTTGATAAGAGCCATCCTTCGTTTTTATAGCATATATCATTCTTCCATCGTAAGCGATATGCTCCACATTTGAAAATCCTCCTTGTTCTACTGGAAAGATATCATGTTGAGCTAATGGCGTATACAATATCATTGTATGACACCGCCTTCTGCACCATTATTAGTTCCAATAAACGCTGTTAATTTACTCATGGCATCTTTTACACCACCGACCTGATCAATTAATCCGTATTCTACAGCGTCTTTTCCAACTACATTTGTACCAATATCTCTCGTTAAATTACCTTTTGCAAACATAAGATCTTTAAATTTCTCTTCCTTTATGTTTGAATGCTGGACGACAAATTGGATGACCCTTTCTTGCATCTTATCTAGATATTCGAAGGTTTGTGGTACTCCAATAACTAAGCCAGTTAACCGAACTGGATGAATCGTCATCGTAGCCGTTGGAACAATGAAGGAATAGTCTGTGGCTACTGCTATCGGTACGCCAATCGAATGGCCACCGCCAAGTACAATTGATACCGTTGGTTTTGAAATCGAAGCAATCATTTCAGCGAGAGCAAGCCCTGCCTCAACATCTCCCCCTACTGTATTCAGCAAAATAATTAATCCTTCAATTTTTGGATTTTGTTCAATAGCAATAAGCTGTGGTAATAAATGTTCATATTTAGTTGTCTTATTTTGCGGCGGCAGCTGGATATGTCCTTCTACTTGACCAATGATTGACAGAACGTGAATATTTGAATCAGGTGCTTGTGGAATATTAGATTGACCTAACTGTTGGATTTTCTCAACTATCGACGATGCATTGGGCTTGTCCTCTTGATTTTCATTTTCTTCTGGATTGTTATTCATTTACGAACACTCCTTTTTAAAAACTCACCTATAAAGGTAGTATGAACGTAAACATACAAAAAATACCGGCTAAAACCATAGCCGGTATTGTTATTTATCTAATAGAAGCTTCAACTTACTTATCTCTTCATCTGTTAAAGGAACTAGTGGCATACGTACACCGCCAGTTTCGATTCCTTTCAATTGCAGTGCTGCTTTAACAGGGCTGGGGCTTGGCGCTGTAAAAAGCCCGTTCATAATCGGGAGCAATTCACGATGTAGCGCTGCCGCTTCCTGAACCTGACCATTTTTAAATTGCTGAACCATTGTCTGCATTTCATTACCAATAACATGGGAAGCAACTGAAACGACTCCATCAGCACCAATTGCCAACATTGGTATCGTTAATCCGTCGTCTCCACTGTACACACTGAAATCATTCGGTGTATGTTCAATAATTTCCGCAACTTGATCAAGATCTCCACTTGCTTCTTTCATGGATACGATATTGTCAATTTGACTTAAATTAATAACAGTTTCTGCAGTTAAATTTACTACTGAACGTCCTGGTATATTATAAAGCATTATAGGCAAATTCGTTTCCTGGGCAATTGCAGAGAAATGTGTATACATTCCGCGTTGATCAGGCTTATTATAATAAGGTGTAACAAGCATGATCCCGTCAACACCACATTCATCTGCCTTTTTTGTCAAATCAATGGATGCCTCTGTGCTATTGCTCCCTGTTCCAGCAATAACAGGTACTCGCCTATCCACCTTCTTCACGACATACTTAAACAGATTAATTTTTTCTTCTGTACGCAGTGTGGGTGATTCTCCAGTCGTTCCTGCTATTACAAGTGCATCAGTCCCATTATCGATTAAATAATCAATCAATACGTTCGTCTGCGCAAAATCAATTTGCCCATTTTTATCAAACGGAGTGACCATCGCCGTCAATACTTCGCCAAAATTCATGAATGATCGATCACCTTTCTTATCTAAATTTGGTATCTTCTCTATCTTTGGAGTTCATTTATATGACTTAGCTCAAATACATCATGTAGTGCATTTACAGCTGTAATTAAATCAACTTGATGCACAAGAACCCAAATGGTTGTATGGCTATCGGCGGACTGTAATATTTGAACACCTGAATTCGTTAAAGCCTGAACGATTTTAGAAGCTACTCCTGGAACACCCGTCATTCCTGCCCCAACAGCCGAGACTTTCGCACAACCCTCTGTTACTTCTGGGTAGAATCCTAATACTTCCAAGATATGAACAGCTTTCTCAGTTAGTGCTTCAGGAACCGTGTAAACAACACCTGTTGGAGATATATTGATAAAATCAACTGAAATACCTGCTTCAGCCATTGACTTAAAGACTTCAGACTGTAATCGATA
Source organism: Oceanobacillus sp. FSL K6-0127 (assembly GCF_037983385.1). Classification (NCBI taxonomy): domain Bacteria; kingdom Bacillati; phylum Bacillota; class Bacilli; order Caryophanales; family Bacillaceae; genus Oceanobacillus; species Oceanobacillus sp. FSL K6-0127. The sequence goes on from NZ_CP150287.1 coordinate 3,007,365, forward strand.
GGCTGATTCCTTTGTTTTTACTTTGATTTGAGTAATGGAGGACATATGAGCAATTCCAGTAATCATTCGATCTGGTATATCTACACCCATTTCAAGTACTCTTGATGAAGTAACCAACGTGCCTAGATCTTCAGAGTACGTTGATCTTATTCGCATCGGAATTTTCCCTTGCATCGCGATTTCCACTGCGCGGGGATGAATAACCTTTGCACCTTGATATGCTAAATTACATATCTCCGTATATGTGACGATTTTAAGTTGACGTGCGCTCTTAACTACACGGGGATCTGCAGTCATAATGCCATTTACGTCAGTAAAAATCTCAATTCGCTCTGCATCAAGTGCGACTCCTAGTGCAGCTGCAGTTGTATCGCTGCCCCCACGACCAATCGTTGTAATCTCACCAGCATAGCTTTGACCTTGAAAGCCTGCAACAACAACAACATCATGCGTTTCAAATTCTTTTAAAATACGTGTTGGATTTACTTCTTTAATACGTGCTTTATTGAAATCCTCTGACGTTAAAAAGCCTGCTTGTGATCCAGTTAATGCAGTTGCTGATATGCTGAATTTTTGAAGCTCATTTGAAAGTACAACAGCAGAAATTATTTCTCCACAAGACATTAGGAGATCCAATTCTCGGGCGGAGTTTTGATTACGCGGGTAATCAACTAGCCCTAATAGCGTATCTGTAGCATATGGATCCGGCTTTCTTCCTAAAGCGGAAACAACAACAACTAATTTATAACCTTTTATTAAAGCCTCTTTAATATGTTTCATTACATACTCTCTATTTTCTTCTGATTGAACAGAAGTTCCGCCAAATTTTTGAACCAATATTTGCATGATCACACCTCTATTATTACCAAATACCGGATACTTAGGAGGTCATAAACAGAAGGAACTGTATTTACATACAGATTCCCTCAATTGGTTTCGATTTAAACATTGAAATTATGACCTCTTAAAGCCAATTATTTTTTATTAAAGATTGGGCAATTTGAACCGTGTTAAGAGCAGCGCCTTTAAGAAGATTGTCAGATACGACCCAAAGATGGAATCCTTTGGCATTATCGATATCTTTACGAACGCGGCCAACAAAGACCTCTTCTTTATCTGCAGCACTTAACGGTGTTGGATATGTCTGTGTTTTGGGATTGTCTTCAAGTTCCACTCCATCAGCATTCTCAAGTTGTTTCCAAATATCCTCAACACGAACATTCTCTTGCTCGATTTCTATATAAATACTTTCTGCATGGGAGGTAAAGAATGGAAGCCTTACACATGTAGCAGCTACAGATAGTTCCGTATCATGCAGAATTTTTTTTGTTTCATTAATCATCTTCATTTCTTCAAACGTATACCCATTCTCTTCGAATATATCGATTTGAGGCAGAGCATTAAATGCAATTGGATAATGTCTCTCATCACCTGAAACAGGAAGTAAGTTTGCTTCCATTTTTTCATCATTCAGGTATTGTGCCGATTGAGTCTTTAGCTCTTCAACCGCTTGCGCTCCTGCACCCGATACTGCTTGATACGTAGAAACAATAATACGATTAATTCCATAAGCATCCTTTATCGGCTTTAATGCAGCAACCATTTGAATAGTTGAACAATTCGGATTAGCAATAATTCCGTTATGCTTCGCTATATCTTCATTGTTTACTTCCGGCACAACAAGTGGCACATTTTCTTCCATTCGAAATGCACTTGTATTATCAATTACAACTGCCCCACGCTTAACTGCTTCTGGTGCAAGTGCCTTGGATATTGAGCCTCCAGCTGAGAATAAAGCAATATCCACATCTTCAAAACTTTCCGGCTTCGCTTCTTCAATTGTAACCTCATTATTGTTAAATACTACCTTTTTACCTGCAGACCTTTTAGATGAGAGCAATTTAATTCTATTTATTGGGAAATTTTTCTCCTCTAATAATTGCATGATTTTCTGTCCTACTGCCCCTGTTGCTCCTACTACTGCGACATTAAATGCTGTTTTCTGTACCATTTACAATAACTCCCTCCAAAATCGAATATATCTTTTTTATCTTATAGCATTTTATTTTACCATATTTTCATCCATATAAGGAATAATAAGTGGTTGAAGTTGTTTTCCGTTTAATGCGTATTTCACACTATCTACAAGGTAATCTAATTTAGCTGCTAATGAGTTTGGTTTTTTAAACGGGTCATCTTGACCAAAGGGAATAAAATAAATATATTTACTGTTTAATAGCCGCATTAAGTTTATCCCATTTAACCCAAGTGCATCATTGGTCGTTACACCGAGTAAAACCGGATTTTGATTTCTCATTGTTGACTTAGCTGCCATTAAAACTGGGTTATCAGTTAATGCATTCGAAAGCTTACTTAACGAATTTCCTGTAAGTGGTGCGATTACCATACAATCAAGCGGATTTTTCGGTCCAAACGGCTCAGCTTCCGGAATTGTTTTGACTACTTTTTTCCCTGTGATAGCCTCAAGTCTTTCAATATGCTCTGTTGCTTTACCAAATTTCGTATCGGTGGTTTGAACCGTGTAGGATACAATTGGAATAACTTCTGCCTGCTCCTCGATGAGCTTCTCAATCTGCGGGAAAACCTGACTATGTGTATGATGGGATCCAGTTAAACCGAATCCAATTCGTTTCCCTGCTAAACTCATTCGGACTCCCTCGTTTCATCAAGAATCTGTGTTATAACATTCGCAAGTATTTTCCCAGCTGTTCTTGGGGCAACAATTCCAGGTAAGCTTCTCGCTAGAATTGCTTTGATTCCACGTTTTTCTGCAAAATCAAAATCCGTTCCACCAGGTTTGGATGCTAAATCGATGATAATTCCATTTGGCGGCAAATTTTGGATTACATCCTTCGTTACAATCGGGGCTGGAATTGTATTAATAAGTAAATCACAGTCATGGGTATGATCAGAAAGCTTTTCCAACGGAATCGCATGTAATCCCATTTCGGTGATTCTAGCTAAATCTCTAATACTTCTTGCACATACCGAAACCTTCGCTCCCAAAGCTGAAAACTTATTTGCCACTGTATTCCCAACCCTGCCGAACCCGACTACAACAACACGTGACGAGTGGATTGTATAATCTGTTTCTTCAAAGGCCATCATTATTGCACCTTCTGCTGTAGGTATTGAATTATAAATTGCTACGTCATCCCTATCCAGTAACGGTACCAAATCAATATTTGCCGCCGTTGTAGCTGAAGTTAAATACTCATTTGTTATTCCGGTAAAAACCAGGGTATTGCTTTTTAATTTCTTAAACCACGACTTTTCTATTTGGATCTGTTTATCTGAAAATACAGTTTCGATATTTCCGGACATATCTGTACCAGTTATTGGTAATATAATTGCATCTAACTTAGACGGTTCGAGTTCTTCAAAGTCCATTTGATTTGATCCTGTAAATCCCTGTTCCAGTTTATCAAAGCCAACTAACATCAAAGTGGTATCAGGTAATGTCTTTAGTTGCCTGATTAATTCTAAATAGCGTGCGTCTCCGCCAATTACAGCTATAAATTGACTCATTATTATATAGACCCTCCAGACATACTTCCTGTTTTCATTTTCTTTATAGCTTATGTGAACTCGCAGTGAGAGTGATTGTCTGAATAAAAAAAGAAAGCAAAAAGACAGATATCCTTATACGATATCTGTCTACACCTTTATTTCAAACCTTTTCTAACAGCTTAATTGCCTTCTATGTTATGGAAAGCTCTCTTTTGTATGTTATTCTCTAATCATTCCAAAATCGTTACTTCCACTACTTTTCTTCCCCAGTTATACGCTTGATCCTTTGTAGGTACATGAATATCTATTTTATTACCTTTTATTGCTCCTCCAGTGTCAGCAGCTACTGCATGACCATAACCTTCTACGAAAACCTTCGTACCGAGTGGAATAACATTTGGATCAACCGCAATCACCTTCTCATAAGGATTTGCTTTTAAATCAATACCTGTAGCTGTAATTCCTGAGCATCCAGAGCAATATGCAGTGTAAGCAGTTGCTTCAACTGAAATTGTTTTGCCATTCGGCTGTGTTGATTCGGATTCAGCGGTAGAATTGACCTCTTCTTCTGCTTCCAGCGTTACAACTTCATCTTCCGTTGCCTCTTCTGTTTCATTCTCTGGCACTGATTCTGCCTCTTTCATTTCAATTGTTGAGTCGGCATTTGCTTGTTCGGCTGCCACTTGTTCCGTGTTCAACTCACTAGCATCATTAACAACCAACTGCTGCCCAATGATGATTAAATCTGAATTAAGATTATTCCATGCCTTCAAATTTTCAACTGTAACATCATCACCATAACCTCTACTAATTTCACCCAAACTATCTCCTTTTTCTACGATGTAATATTCTGGTTCTGCCTCATCCAACTTTAACATTTGCTTTGGATGAATCAGCGAAGAATCCAATTCATTAATATCCTTTAATTTTTCTACAGTCGTATTGTTATGATGTGCTATTGTCCAAAGGTTATCTCCTTTTTTAACTTCATAATCAGTTGCTGCCGACACTGTTGTCGCAGTTACACCTGTAATAATTAAACCAATAATTAGAGCTACTATCTTTTTCATTATGTAGTCCCCCTCGTTTTAATTACTGTAACGTAATCGTACCACGGGGACGGATTATGTGCGGTTACGGCTTGTTTAAGAGTATATGTCTTAAATTACAAATACAAGTTTTTTCGATTAATCGGTTCTATTTGCTCTATCACGTGCATACAATAGAGTAAGGGTAGCTATGGATAGAAGAATAGAAACACAAGCACTCAGTTTTAGAGAAGTTATAATTAGAAGTCTCTTTACGTCTTTTAGTGCCTTGTGGCTGTTTCGGCTGCTCAGTACGCTAAACAAAAACAGGCATCATCTATTTGATACCTGCTCTTGCAACACAACTAACTATTCTAGCTTATCTGTTTCAATCATAATCATATCTTCTCCGATTTTCTTAATTGAGTTCCAGCGGATCTTCGTTTCTTCTCCTTCTTTTACAAGTCCAAACCACTTATAATTTGGAATAATAAATGCTTCTATCTGTCCAGTTGATTCATCGATTTCCAAATCTGTCTGCCCAAGCATGCCTAATCTTGTACCCTCATTGACATTGATTATTTCTTTATCACCCATATCACGAAACCGCATCTAATCACCTTCTCCTTTTCCTTTATACTTCATATATATGTTGTTTGAAGCAAGCTATGTATGATCATGTAGATGTTTAAAACATCATTCTTTCTATCTGGGATTAGGCGATCTAGTGGAAAACGGCAACTAATAATAAAAGAATATAACGGAAGAAAAATGTGAGTAGAATCTGGATTGGACAGAAAATTAATGACTCTATTGTCATTACACAGTATGTTTATAATAAAAACGAGCATTCCTCCTCTCACGGGGGAAATGCTCGTTTGAAAGACGTAAATTCACAAAAATTCTCGCTCAATAAGTAAATACATCTTACGTTTCATAGTAGCTTACTATGTCTCATGTATAGCTTAGAAAAATTCTCACATGTTCGAATAGCTTAAAGAACACTGGCAGGTGCGATTAATGCAGTTGAAGCTGGTTTATTAAATATTTTTTTGATAACTTTCCCAATAGAATCGTGATTCACTGCGTCAATTTCACGAATAATTTCATCTAGTGTGCGATGACGTTGTAATAACAATTCATTTCTGCCATTTCTTGACATTCTACTATTGGTGCTCTCTAAACCAAGCATTAAACTGCCTTTTAATTGCTCTTTGCTGTTTCGTAGTTCCTTATCGGTTAAACCTTTATTTATCAATATCTCCATTGTTTGATTAATTGTATCCTTTAATAAAGAAAGCTGTTCCTTGCCAGTACCCGCATAAATTGTAAGCAAACCATTATCAAGGAAAGTGGAATGATAAGAGAATACAGAGTACGCTAATCCTTGTTTTTCACGGACATCCTGGAATAATCTGGAGCTCATACTTCCACCAAGTACATTATTCATTATAATAAGGCTATAAATATGTTCGTCCCCTAATGGAAGCCCTTCAAAACCGAAACAAAGATGTGCTTGCTCCGTGTCCTTATTGCGCTCAATAGAATTTGCATAGAAAGCTGGTTTTAAAATTTTTGTTTTCTCTGCTGGTGATTCATATGCACCAAAGTAATCCTCAATCTTATAAATGAAGGAATCATCCACATTACCCGCTACGGAAACCACCACATTTTCAGGAGTGTAGCGTTGTTTTACATACTCTCTTAATGTTTCTGGCTTAAATGATTTTAAATGTGCTTCTGTCCCAAGAATGGAATACCCTAATGGATGATCTCCATAAGAAGCCTTTGCCAACAAATCATGGACAATATCATCTGGCGTATCTTCATACATTTTGATTTCTTCAAATACAACTTTTTTCTCGCGTTCCATTTCCGCTTCATCAAATGTTGAATTGAAGAACATATCTGCAAGAATTTCTAACGCATAATCCTTATGTGTATCCAATACTTTTGCATAAAAACACGTATATTCTTTGGATGTGAATGCATTTATTTGCCCGCCGATGGAATCAAACGCTTCTGCGATGTCTTGAGCAGTTCTTGTTTTTGTACCTTTAAAAAACATATGCTCTAAAAAATGGGATATCCCATTATTTTCAACTGATTCATTTCTAGAACCAGTTAATACCCAAATACCAATCGTAACTGAACGAACTGCTGGTATTTTTTCTAACACAATTCGCACACCATTTTTACTAATGTGTTTATCTATCAATATTCTTCCTCCTAAAGTAACGAGATCTATCAAAGGAGCGAAACATCATAACACTCCAGGACTAATTTATCGCTTTGGCATTTCCCTGTTTAAGCACCAAAACGTGAAAACCAACGCCTTACCTTTCTTCACTAAGCAGCATGTCAATTGTTCCTAATCTGTAACCACTTTCTCTTACTAATTGAATTAGCTGTTCTAATCCATTTGCTGTGGCAGGTGTAGGGTGCATCAATATTGTAGCACCAGGGTGAATTTTATCCTTCACCCGGTTAATCATAACAGAAACTGATGGATTCTTCCAATCAATCGTATCCACTGTCCAGAGAATCGTTTCCATATTTAAATCTTCTGCAGAATAGACAACTTGGTCATTATAACTTCCACTAGGCGGGGCAAACCATTTTGCCTTCTTACCAGTAATAGCAGTTAGAATCTGGTTTGTTTGACTTATTTGATCAATCATCGCTTGATTAGAAAGTCTAGCCATATCAGGATGATTATAAGCATGGTTACCAATGACATGACCTTGTTCATCTATCATCTTTACGATTTCTGAATTCTGTTGTGCCCATTTACCTTCAATAAAAAAAGTAGCCTTAACTTGATTTTCCTTCAATATGCGAAGCATTTCCGGTATATGCTCTTCACCCCAAGACACATTTATGAAAAAGGCCACCATATCCTTCTCTGGATGACCACGATATATAGGCGAGCCATCGAGATCCATAAGGCTAACTTCTGGAGATATTTGATCAAATACGAGCTTTGACTCATCGAATATTCCAGTTTCTTTCATCTTTTCATAAGATTTTTCGATGTTTACTTCTAAACCATTTCGACCTGCAGTTTTTTTCCAAACTCGATCAATATAAGCATCTTGTGGCTTCACTGAATATAATTCTTTCTTTTCTTGTATTTCCTGGTATAAAGCATCTTTTTGGTTAATCACTTGAGATCCCATTGCAGCTAAATTTATAGTAAATGGATTATAATCGACTTGAAATGCTGTCGCTAAAATTAATAAAAAGACACAAAGATTTACATATTTACGATAGCTTCTCATAGACACCCCTCCCCTTACATTTCTATGCAAAAGTGGGACAAGTATGAAAAAATAAATCTCGAAAAAGCGAACTCTTAAATAGAAAGAAGCATATCGCCATTATTTTTGCGTACACTTAACGTGGTGAGGTACTTATTAGTTTAACCACTATCCATCAAATAATAATGCTAGAATATAAAAAAAGAAACTGAAATCTCAGCTTCCTTCTTTTACAATTATCTTTATTTTGCTTTTTCTGCTCTTTCCTTTTCTTCTAGCAGTACAGCTTTACGGGAAAGATTTACTCGACCTTGGCGATCAATTTCTTTTACTTTTACCATAATCTGATCACCAATCGATACGGCGTCTTCGACTTTATTGGTACGTTCTTCCGCTAGTTCAGATATATGGACTAATCCATCTTTACCTTTAAATAGCTCTACAAAGGCACCAAATTTTTCAATACGTTTAACTGTACCTAAATACATTTGACCTACTTCTACCTCACGAACAAGATCTTCAATGATTTTTTTCGCTTTTTCATTCATAGAAGCATCTATAGATGAAATGAATACACTACCGTCTTGCTCGATATCAATTTTAACACCAGTTTCATCAATAATTTGATTAATCTGCTTACCGCTTGGTCCAATAACATCACGGATTTTATTCGGGTTAATAGACATGGTTAAAATTTTCGGCGCGAATTCAGAGAGCTCTGTTTTTGGTTCACCGATTGTAGCAAGCATGGAATCTAAAATCTGCATACGTCCTTTTTTAGCTTGGGTTAATGCTTCTTCTAAAATTTCTCTAGATAAGCCTTCAATTTTAATATCCATTTGCAATGCTGTAATTCCTTCTGCTGTTCCGGCAACTTTAAAGTCCATATCTCCCAAAGCGTCTTCCATTCCTTGGATATCTGTCAAAATTGTGTAGTCTTCTCCTGATTTAACAAGTCCCATTGCAATTCCAGCAACTGGTGCCTTAATTGGTACACCGGCATCCATCATCGCTAACGTACTAGCACAAATACTTGCTTGGGAAGTAGAACCATTCGATTCTAAAACCTCGGATACGAGACGAATCGTATAAGGGAAATCTTTATCTGAAGGAACAACTTTTTCAAGTGCTCGTTCACCTAATGCACCATGACCTATTTCACGACGACCAGGTCCTCTAATTGGGCCAGTTTCTCCAACGCTGTATTGTGGGAAGTTATAATGATGCATAAAGCGTTTCGTCTCTTCTAGATCTAAACCATCTAAGATTTGTACGTCACCTAAAGCTCCTAATGTACAAATACTAAGCGCTTGGGTTTGTCCACGTGTAAACAATCCTGAACCATGCGTTCTTGGAAGGACATGAATACGTGAAGAAAGCGGACGAATTTCATCTGGCTTACGACCGTCTGGACGAACTTTTTCTTTCGTAATCAGTCTACGCACTTCTTCCTTTACCATTTTATCTAAAATGTTCTTCACCTGTTTAATTTCCTCAGGCTCAGCCTCTTCATATGCCGCTAACACCTCTTGTTTTACTTCGTTAATGGCATCTTCTCTTGCATGCTTTTCTTGTACTTGAATTGCAGCAATTAGCTTATCCTTTGCATCTGCTTCAATTTTGGCTTGCAGAGCTTCATCTAGTTCAAATAAGGTAATCTCTGATTTTTCTACGCCAGCAGCTTTAACGATTTGCTCTTGAAATGCAACAAGACGTTTAATCTCCTCATGACCAAACATGATCGCCTCTAGCATTACTTCTTCCGGTACTTCATTTGCCCCAGCCTCTACCATGTTGATCGCATCTTTTGTACCTGCAACCGTTAATTCAATGTCGCTCTGCGCTTCTTGCTCAACAGTTGGATTAATAATAAATTCACCATTTACTCTACCTACATGAACACCTGCAATTGGTTCAGCAAACGGGATATTCGAAACGCTTAGTGCAATCGATGATCCAACCATTGCTGCAATTTCAGATGAACAATCCTGATCCACACTCATAACTGTACTGATCACTTGAACTTCATTTCTGAAGCCATCTGGGAAAAGTGGACGAATTGGACGGTCAATTAAACGAGATGCTAAGATTGCCTTCTCGCTCGGACGTCCCTCACGTTTAATAAATCCTCCTGGAATTTTACCTACCGCATATAATCGTTCTTCATAGTTAACGGTTAAAGGGAAAAAAGGTAAATCCTTAGGTTCTTTCGATGCAGTGGCAACAGCTAGTACCGAAGTATCGCCATAATGAACCATACATGCACCATTCGCTTGCTTTGCTAGTTCTCCAATTTCTACTGTGAATTTCTTACCAGAAATTTCAGTAGAGAAGACTTGTTTTTCTTCAGCCATTAGTCGTAGTGCTCCTTTCAATACAACTTTCCTTATAAGCATTATTAATAGATATCATCCTATAAATAGGTTTCCTCCTTTAGAATAAACTAAAGATGTTAAGGAATCAAATGCGAGAAAGCACTTGATATACTAGAAGAATCCCTATTTATACTATGTTTAGCTTTATGTAATCTAAATAGTCAATAATAGGTAAATTAAGAAATATAACCAAACCCTATTATACATATACTATTACTATTCATGTAGCTTGACATGTAAAAATACAACTTTGAATGAATAGAAAAAGCAGGATTTCTCCTGCTTTTTAAAATTATCGGCGTAAGCCAAGTTTTTTAATTAATTCACGGTAACGAGTAACGTCTTTGTTACGTAGATAAGTAAGCAAGTTACGACGTTTACCAACCATTTTCAAAAGACCACGACGTGAATGATGATCCTTTTTGTGAACACGTAAATGTTCGTTCAGCGCATTGATATCTTCCGTTAGTACAGCAATTTGTACTTCTGGAGAACCAGTATCTGTTTCGTGAACTTTGTATTCATTAATAATCTCGTTCTTACGTTCTTGTGTGATAGCCATTTGGCGCACCTCCTAATAAAATATAATAACCCCAGTCTCCTAGCAAACGTCGGAGTTACGATTTGCCAAGGGATGGTTTTACCTTACTAAGCATAACGCTTCCGCAAGAAAAAATCAAGTGTTCAAGCTAGTTTCTTTCATAAATATTAGTCCGAAAAATAGTCACGAATATTCTTCTCGTCTAGCTCTATCTGCGCAATTAATGCTTCAGCATTATCAAATTTCACTTCTTCTCGAATATATTTATGCCATTCAACCTGTAATTCTTCGCCATATAGATCATTGCTATAATCGAAAATATTAACCTCGACTGATAAATCTTTCCTGTCAGCTGTAAAAGTCGGGTTCGTACCAATACTCGCCATGCCTTCATATACTTCATTCTTATACATGACACAAACAGCATAGATTCCGGGTTTTGGCAGCAACACTTCTGCGTGCAGTTCCAAATTGGCTGTAGGATAACCTAGCTCTCGTCCTCTTTGGGCCCCTTTAATCACAATTCCACTAAATTTCAGCGGGTGGCCTAGTAAATGATTTGCCTCATCTACTAACCCATTTTGCAGTAATTTACGGATTCTTGTAGAGCTTACCTTTTCATCATTGGATATTATTTTATCAATTATTGTATAACTGAATTGTCCACGAGTAAACTCTTCAATATTTTCCATATTACCTTGCCCTTTATGACCAAATGAATAATCAAAACCACCTACTAGGTGTTTTATATTAAGTCCTATAATAAAATGGTCAATAAAAGCTTGTGGTGATAATTTTGATAGCTCTTGATTAAATTGAATAATATATACCCGATCCACCTGAAGCTTTTGCAATAACTCCTGCTTTTCCTTCATCGGGGTAATATATTGTACACGCTCTGTCCCCTTTTTTAAAACGACTGACGGATGTGGATGAAATGTAATAACAGCACTTTCCATATTTCTAGCTTTCGCTTCATCGACAGCTGTTTGAATCACTTGTTGATGTCCTCGGTGAATACCATCAAAAAAGCCAATTGCACAAACTGTCTCCGGCAATTCCCCTAACGCTAATGTATGCGGGTAGGTTAATTCAATTGTTCTCATACTTTTTCACCTGCACTTTATGATCTTTCACTGAAAACGCGAACAGGTTTTATTTGTTCAGCTTTATCAGGATGATGTTGATAGATTGCTAATAATTCATTGTGATGCATTACGACAAAAGGATCTTCGAGCTCAGTATCCTTTGGTTTAGCTAGTTTTTGTCCATTCATTACTTTCCGTTTCGTCTCCTCATTAACATATAGCCGATTCAAATGAGAAAGTCCGTCTATAATTGGGTGTAACAAACGATTCTGTTCGTTCTGTTCAACCGCCTCTTCTATCATAGCAAATGAAATTGCATTTTTCTCGGAAAATGTCCCAGTTTTAGTTCGGACAAGTGCAGACATATGTGCAGGATATCCAAGCTTTGCCCCAATATCAACACAAAGCGTTCTAATGTACGTTCCTTTAGAACAAACTACTTTTAAACGAATTGTATGAGCTATCGGATCAATTGACAGTCTTTCAATTTCGTAAATTGTAACTTTGCGCTTTGGACGTTCTACTGTTTCATTTGCTCGAGCATACTCGTATAGCTTTCTTCCATTCACTTTTACAGCAGAATACATCGGTGGGATTTGCGTAATTTCACCTGAAAAATCTTTAAGTGTCTGATTAATTATCGATTCAGCTGGAAATTCCATTACTTCTTTTTGATCAACGATGCTTCCGTGCGCATCTTCTGTGTCTGTTGCAAACCCAAGCTTCACTTCAGCAATATACGTTTTTTTTGTATCCGTAAGGAAGGGAACAATTTTCGTAGCTTGTCCTATACAAATTGGTAATATGCCTTCCACTTCTGGATCAAGTGTACCTGTGTGACCCACTTTCTTTGTTTTAAAATACCTTCTACATTTCATAACACAATCATGAGATGTATACCCTTTTGGCTTCCATAATGGTAAAATGCCTTCCACTGTACTAGCCTCCACTAACTTCTTTGTATGTATTCGAATATGGGAAAATCTGACCTGTTTCTAAGTGGACAGGTCAGATTTCGAGAATTATTCTTTATTTAAGTCTTTTAAAATGGAATCAATTCGATTTCCATACTCGAATGCTTCATCAAATTCAAATGTAAGTTCTGGTGTTTTACGTAGACGAATGCGACTACCAATTTCAGAACGGATAAATCCCTTTGCTTTTGCTAAACCAAGCAAAGTATCCTGTTTTTGTTTCTCATCACCTAATACAGAAATAAAAGCCTTTGCTTGTTGGAGATCACCCGTTACTTCTACGTCTGTTACTGTAACAAAACCAACTCTAGGATCTTTAATCTTTCTTGCTAGAATGTCACTTAATTCTTTTTTCATTTGTTCAGCTATTCTGTTTGCTCTTAATTCAGCCATTTTATTCACCTCTAGAATAACGTGAGACTTTAAAGTGGGTTTCACTCTTAAAGTCTTTCCACATTGGTAATCGTACGTTCAAGTTCGGTAAATCCATCAATCGTCCCAAGAGCAGCGTGGATTACTTTTTCTGCATGAACATAATCTGTAGAAATTGTTACAATACCAATTTTTGTTCGCTGCCACAGGTCATGGTAATCCAATTCTGTAACAGCGACATTAAAATTGTTCTGTAGTTTTGCAAGCACTTTTTTGATAATCGTTCGTTTAGCCTTTAGAGAATGCCCATCATACATGATACACTCTACTTCAGCATAGACAATCATTTGCGCTCAATTTCCTCCATAACGAAAGCTTCAATAATATCGCCTTCTTTAATATCATTGAAATTCTTAATTGTAATTCCACACTCATAGTTTTGTGCAACTTCTTTTACATCGTCTTTAAAACGTTTTAACGCAAGTAGTTCTCCTTCATAGAGGACAACACCATTACGGATTATCCTTACACTTGCATCTCGTGTGATTTTACCGTCTGTAACATAGCTTCCTGCAATGGTACCAATTTTAGAAACCTTAAACGTTTCTCGGACTTCTGCCTGTCCGATAACTTTTTCTTCGAATTCAGGATCCAGTAGACCTTTCATCGCTGCTTCAATTTCTTCAATCGCACTATAAATAACACGGTGCAGACGGATATCTACTTTCTCTGATTCTGCTGCTTTTTTCGCATTAACATCTGGTCGAACATTAAACCCAATTACAATTGCATTGGATGCAGATGCAAGAATAATATCGGATTCCGTTATAGCCCCTACACCTGTGTGAATGATTTTAATTTTTACACCCTCGACTTCAATTTTACGTAATGAGGAGGCTAGTGCTTCAACAGATCCTTGTACATCTGCTTTTACAATAATATTCAAGTCTTTCATTTCACCTTGCTTAATTTGTTCGAATAAATCATCCAAGCTAACTTTTGACTGTTCGCCGCGGCTAGCAATCAAATGTTGCTGCTGGCGAGCTTCCCCAATTTGACGTGCTTTCTTTTCATCGTCAAACACAAGGAATTGATCTCCAGCCTGTGGCACATCATGCAGTCCCGTAATTTCAACCGGTGTAGATGGACCAACTTCATTCACACGCTTACCGATATCATTTACCATTGCACGTACACGTCCATACGTATTTCCAACAACAATTGCATCTCCTACTCGTAAAGTTCCGTTTTGAACAAGTAATGTCGATACAGATCCTCTACCTTTATCTAATTGCGCATCAATAACGGTACCAAAGGCATTTGCTTTTGGATTTGCTTTTAACTCTTCTACTTCGGCAACGAGCTGAATCATCTCTAGTAAATCATCGATACCTTGATTATTTTTTGCAGAAATATTAACAAATATTGTATCTCCGCCCCAAGCCTCAGGAACCAATTCATATTCCGTTAGCTCTTGCATCACGCGATCCGGGTTAGCCGCTTCTTTATCAATTTTATTTACCGCAATAATAATTGGAACCTCTGCAGCTTTTGCGTGATTAATTGCTTCTACAGTTTGAGGCATAACACCATCATCTGCTGCTACTACAAGAATAGCAATATCTGTAACCTGTGCTCCACGGGAACGCATGCTTGTAAACGCTGCGTGACCTGGTGTATCAAGGAATGTGATTTTCTTCCCATTCGTTTCAACTTGGTATGCACCGATGTGCTGTGTAATCCCACCAGCTTCTCCTGCTGTAACTTTTGTGTGGCGGATTGAATCAAGTGTTGTCGTTTTTCCATGGTCAACGTGACCCATTATCGTTACAACGGCTGGTCTTTCAATTAGATCCTCTTCTTTTTCTTCCACAACATATTTATCAAAATCAGTATCTTCTAAAATAATTTCTTTTTCTACTTCTACATTATATTCACCACAGATTAATTCGATTGCATCATCATCTAAGTCTTGGTTTTTTGTTGCCATGACGCCAAGAAACATTAACTTTTTAATAATTTCTGCAGCTTCTTTATTTAATTTAGATGCAAGTTCACTTACCGTCAGCGTATCGTTATAGACAATTTTTGATGGTGTTTCTTTGATGACAACTTTTTGTTCATTTTGAACCGGCTGATTACCTCTTCTTGGACCTTTTTGTTTCTTTTTATTCGTTTGCTGTTGCTTTTGTTGCTGGCCTTTAGGCTGGGAATGATTTTTCCCTTGTTTAGCCGATGGATTAGAGTGCTTTTTCGCTTGATTACTTCCTGGATTATTTTTCGAATTTTTCACATCTGGTTGAGCTTGCTTCGATTTACTAGCATTGAATTTTTCATCTAATTTTCGAACTGTATCATCTGAAATCGTTGACATGTGATTTGACACTTCTATATTTAAGTTCGTTAAATAGTTGATTATTTCCTTGCTTGACGTATTATTTTGTTTAGCATATTCATATACACGTATTTTACTCATACGTTCACCCCCGAATTTGATTACCCGAGTAACGATTTTATTTTCGCAGCAAATCCCGTATCTAAGATTGCAATCGCCACTCTGTGGGATTTTCCAATAGCATTTGACAATGTTTCTCGATCATCTGCTATTCTATAAGGTACTTCATAGTAATTACATTTGTCTGTTAGCTTTTTTTTCGTCTGTGGCCCAATATCCGAAGCTATGATAACAAGCTTTGCACGATTGGAGCGAATATCTTTCAGAATCGTTTCTTCTCCAAGAGAACATTTTCCAGCACGATAAGCAAGACCAATCATATTTAAATAGTTATTTTTCATTGGGTTTACCATCAATTAATTGTTTCAGTTCTTCGAAAATAGCCGGATTTACTTCTGTATTTAACGTTCGATTCAGTATATTTGATTTCTCTGCTTTTAAAACAACATCCAAATTACGCGAAAGGTATGCGCCACGACCATTTTTCTTTCCAGTGGGATCCACAAAGACCTCTCCTTCTTTGTTTCGGACAATCCGAATAAGATCCTTTTTCGGTTTCGTTTCATTAGTGACAACACATTTTCTTTCAGGTGCTTTTCTTTTCTTCACCATATTGGAGTCCCCCTTATTCAAACAAATCCTCATTATTGTCAGAATAGGATTCTTCTGTTTCCGTTTTTAATAGACCTTCTTCTCGTGCTTCTGTTTCACTTTTAATGTCGATTTTCCAGCCTGTCAACTTAGCAGCGAGTCTCGCATTTTGACCACGTTTCCCAATTGCCAGGGATAGTTGGTAATCAGGTACAATAACAGTTGTAGATTTTTCTTCTTCATTAACTAATACTTTAATAACCTTAGAAGGACTAAGCGCGTTCGAAACATAGACAACTGGATCTTCTGACCACTCCACAATATCGATTTTTTCTCCTTTTAATTCATCAACAATTGCTTGCACACGCTGGCCGCGCTGGCCGACACAGGAACCAACCGGATCTACTTCCGGGTCACCGGCATATACGGAGATTTTAGAGCGGTCACCGGCTTCTCTGGCTACCGATTTAACTTCGACTGTTCCATCAAATATCTCTGGTACTTCCATTTCAAACAAACGTGTTAGAAGACCAGGATGTGATCTTGAAATATAAATTTGTGGTCCCTTGCTTGTATTCTCTACTTTCGTAACGAATACTTTTAAACGATCGTGTACATGATATTCTTCTGTTGGCATTTGTTCAGCCTCTGCTAGCTTTGCTTCAATTTTGCCAAGATTAACATAGACAAATCGTGCGTCTTTCCGTTGAATAATACCCGTCATAACATCCTCTTCACGGTCAATATATTCAGAGAAGATGACGCCTCTCTCTGCTTCCCTAACTCGTTGTGTAACAACTTGCTTTGCAGCTTGGGCAGCAATACGTCCGAAATCCTTCGGTGTTACTTCTACTTCAATAATATCTTCAACCTCGTAATTTGGGTCAATTTTTCTTGCTTCGTCAACTGAAATTTCCAGCTGAGTATCTTCCACTTCTTCTACGACTGTCTTTCTAGCGTAAACACTCATTTTACCTGATACTTCATTAAGTTCAACTCGAACATTTGTAGCAGATTTAAAGTTTTTCTTATATGCAGAAATCAAAGCGGCTTCCAATGCTTCCATTAAAATTTCCTTTTCAATTCCTTTTTCCTTTGCTAAATTATCAATCGCATCAAACAACTGATTGCTCACCTGTTTTTTCCCCCTTTTAAATTAGTTGAAAACTTGGCCGATTACCAAGCCTGATAACGAAAGCCTTCGTTGTACGTAAATGATTTCCTGACAAGCTATTTAACATTTACTAGAACGTTACCGCTAATCTAGCTTTTGCTATTTTGTCAAATGATATTTCTACCTGCTTTGTACGCGTTTTTACTTTGTATTCAATCGTAGCTATATTGTCATGGAAGGTTTTTAGAATACCTTCAAATTGTTTTTCCCCATCAATAGGCTCGTATAACTTGACGAATACATTCTTTCCGATATTTTTTTCAAAGTCTTCTGTCGTTTTAAGCGGACGTTCCACTCCAGGCGAGGAAACTTCCAGGAAATATGCTTCTTTAATCGGGTCTGTTTCATCCAATTTTTCACTTAACTGTTCAGAGACTTCTCCGCATTCAGCAATATCAACACCGCCAGCTTTATCGATATATACACGAAGGAACCAATTTTTACCCTCTTTTACATATTCGATATCTACTAGTTCAAGGTCCTTTTCCTCAACAATAGGGAGTACCAATTCTTCTGTCGTTTTAATTACTTGGGAGCTCAATTTCCATCCTCCTTTATTAACTGTAACTATATTACTTATTATGAACTATCTTCCCCAAATTCATCTGTGTACATCCAAATCAATATAAAACCCCTGCCTAAAATTGGGGCGAGGGGGAATTGTCCAGGTGGATAATCAGATATGAAGAAAGAGTGGGTGTGCACCCACTCTTTAGACCGTTCGTATCCTTACTTTCCAAAAAATAGTATAGCATAAAGTCTTAGCTTGTGCAAGAATAACTACATTGCTTTACGACTAAAATAAAGAAAGCTGATTTTTTTCTTCCATTCCTTCAAGACATCCATGATTATCAAGGTATTCTAATACTGTTTTAGAGATTTTACTTCTTTCTCTTAAATCCTCTTTTGACAAAAACTCCCCTTCTTCACGTGCTTTCACTATATTTAAGGCAGCGTTTGTTCCTAGCCCATCCACTGCATTAAATGGTGGAAGTAAAGAGTTCCCATCTACAATAAAGTCAGTTGCACTCGATTTATAAAGGTCTACTTTTTGGAATGAGAAACCACGCTCACACATCTCAAGAGAGATTTCTAATACAGTAAGTAAACTTTTTTCTTTTGGTGCAGCATCATTCCCCTTAGCAACAATCTCATCGACCCGATTCCGAATTGCTTCAGACCCTTTAATCATTGTATCCAATTCAAAATCATCTGCACGAACTGTAAAATAAGCAGCATAAAACAGAATGGGATGGTGTACTTTGAAATACGCGATACGAACTGCCATTAGTACATATGCAGCTGCGTGAGCTTTCGGAAACATATATTTAATCTTTTTACATGACTCGATATACCAGTCCGGAACACTATGCTTCTTCATTTCGGTAATCCATTCGTCTTTGAGTCCCTTTCCTTTACGAACAAACTCCATAATATTAAATGCAAGTGATGGTTCCAAGCCTTTATGCATTAAATAAACCATAATATCATCTCGGCAACCAATAACATCTGGTAATTCACAAATACCATCATTAATCAGATCTTGAGCATTGCCCAACCATACATCCGTACCATGTGATAGACCTGAGATAATAAGCAACTCGGCAAAAGTACTTGGCTTCGTGTCCTCAAGCATTTGCCTAACAAATTTTGTCCCAAACTCAGGTACCCCGAGGGTTCCAGTCTTACAATTAATTTGTTGTGGTGTGACTCCAAGTGACTCTGTTCCCGAGAAAATTTTCATTACTTCAGCATCATCTGTCGGAATCGTCATTGGATCAATGCCGCTCAAATCTTGCAGCATACGGATAACTGTTGGATCATCATGTCCGAGAATATCTAGTTTTAACAAATTATCATGAATAGAATGGAAATCAAAATGCGTTGTTCGCCATTCACTGTTACGATCATCTGCTGGAAATTGAATTGGTGTAAAATCGTAAATTTCTTTGTCATCTGGCACTACAATAATTCCGCCGGGATGCTGTCCAGTAGTCCGTTTTACACCAGTACATCCTTGTACAAGACGGTCCACCTCTGCATTTTTATAAACTAACTGTTTATCAGAAGCATAACCTTTTACATATCCATAGGCCGTTTTTTCAGCAATTGTACCAATCGTACCAGCACGATATACGTTATCGACTCCGAATAGTTCCTTCGTATAGTTATGTGCCCTTGGCTGGTATGCACCGGAGAAGTTTAAATCGATATCTGGAACTTTATCACCTTTAAATCCTAAGAATGTTTCAAACGGTATATCCTGACCATCTTTTTTCAATGCTGTATCACATTTCGGACAGTTCTTATCTGGTAAATCGAATCCACTTGCAACAGAACCATCTGTAATAAATTCGTTGTAATGACATTCTCCGCAAATATAATGGGCAGGAAGTGGATTTACCTCCGTAATTTCTGTCATTGTTGCAACAAAGGACGATCCAACAGATCCCCTCGAACCAACAAGATAGCCATCATCTAAAGACTTCTTAACTAGCTTATGGGAGATTAGGTAAATAACCGCGAACCCATTCCCTATGATACTTTCCAATTCTTTCTCAAGTCGATCGACTACAATCTGTGGTGCAGGCTCCCCATATATTTTCTTCGCTCGTGTATAGCAGAGGTCCCGCATTTCTTGTTCTGCACCCTCAATGGTTGGTGTAAATAAACCATCTTTCACAGGTGATAAGTCCTCTAACTCATCCGCCAATGCATTTGGATTGGTCACAACAATTTCACGTGCTACTTCTTCGCCAAGAAACTTAAAGCAGTCTAACATATCATTTGTTGTTCGAAAAGGGGTGTCTGGTAACGTTTGTCTGTTCAATGGATTACCAGCCTGTGAGGCAATTAAGATTTGCCGGTATAATTTATCATGATCGTCCCTATAATGCACATTGCCTGTTGCAACAACTTTTTTGTTCATCCTGTTTCCTAAATCAACAAGCTTTTTAATTATATCAATAATCTGCGACTCGTTTTGCACAAGATCTTTTTCCACGAGATGAGCATAATTGGCTGGCGGCTGAACTTCAATGTAATCATAAAACTCAGCAACCTCTTCTGCTTCCTCCGTAGATTTTTGCATCATTGTTTCAAAAACTTCACCTTTATCACATGCTGTTCCGACGATAAGCCCTTCGCGAAACTTTTGTAAAAGTGATCTTGGTATCCGTGGTACTCGATAAAAATAATTAATATGTGCATAGGAAACAAGTTTATATAAGTTTTTCAGGCCCTCTTGTGTCTTAGCTAGAAGCGTAGCGTGAAATGGACGAGAACGCTGATAAGCATTACCCTCTCCCATATGGTTATTTAATTGATTGTGATTTCGAATATCTTTTTCTAACAATTTTTGAACAAGCTTCCAGAGCAGGTAACCAGTGGCTTCTGCATCGTAGATAGCGCGGTGATGTTGTGTTAATTCAATATCTAAATGCTTACACAATGTATTTAATCGGTGATTCTTTAATTCGGGCAGAAGGAATCTAGCAAGCTCCAGTGTATCCATAACCGGATTTACCGCTTTTTCATAATTAATTCGTTTCAGTCCCTGGTTTAAGAACCCCATATCAAAGCTTGCATTATGGGCAACGAGTATATCTTCTCCCATCCAAGCATGGAAATCCTTTAAAACCTCTTCGACTTCTGGTGCATCTTTGACCATATCATCCGTTATCCCAGTTAATTCGATGGTCGTTTGTGATAACGGATGGTGTGGGTTTGCAAATGCCTCAAATCGGTCAACAATTTCACCTTTATGGATTTTCACTGCTGCAAGTTCAATTATGGTATCGTAAACAGCTGATAGCCCTGTTGTTTCAACATCAAAGACTACAAATGTATCATTTTCCAAGTCTCTGTCCGAATCGTTATATGCTATCGGCACACCATCATCAACAAGGTTCACTTCAACACCATAAAGGACTTTAATATTATTTTTCTTCCCTGCTGCATGTGCTTCAGGGAATCCCTGCACACCAGCATGATCTGTAATTGCAACCGCACGATGTCCCCATTTTGCAGCCTGTGTAACTAATGTTTCTGGAGAAATAACAGCATCCATTTGACTCATCGTCGTATGCGCATGCAGTTCAACTCGTTTTGCATCAGCAGGTGCATTATCCATCCGTTCATCGACCTTAATCTCATGGATATCATTAGCCATCATTGCAAGTTCATTGGTATACATATCTGTTTGAATACTACCTCTTGCTTTAACCCACATCCCTTTCTTAACAGATGCAAATTTAGCTGCGTCCTCATCGTTTTTAGAGAACATTTTTATTTGTAATGAATCTGTATAGTCCGTTGCCTTTATAATTAAAAGACTTCTTCCAGAACGTAATTCGCGTACTTCTGCTGAGAAAATATAACCTTGTACCGTTATACGACGCTCCTCTTCCAGAATCTGTTCCATCGTAATCGCATCGTCTTTAATATTATATCCAATCATGAACGGTCCATTATCTTCACTGTCTTTTTGCTTGTCCCGTTTCACTTTCTCTTGTACGGTCTTTTGAACAAGCTGCTGATCCTCAAGTGCTTTTTGTTCTCTAAATTTCTGCATATCCATCGCATCTGCTTTTACATGGATATCAAGACTATAGGAAAGTGCACCAACGCGCGAACAAAATGTTTTAAACTCTGGTTCTAATCTTCGTTTGAGCGCACTTGCTTCCGCATCATTTCTCGCAGTTAACATAATCTTATTATTGTTAACTTCTGGATTCTGAGTTTGTACAAGCTCCTTATAAGCAGGTGATATTTGCGTCATTGAAGTAACAAAGTGTTTCCAATAACCACTAATCGTATTACTATCGCAAGCTTGTTCATTTGCCAGCACTGTTAGCTCTACATTTGCTATCTGTTGGAACGACTCCTTCAATTTAACCGAGAAAACTTGATATACATCAATTGGTAAGATACGCGCAACACAAATATAAAAATGCCAAGTCTTTGTATTTTTATAAACTTCTAATTTATCTAGGTAGCTATCTTGAAAATAGTCTACTATGTAATCATCGGATAATTGCAGCTGCTTCAATAATAAACTCATTTTTTCTTTTTTCGATATATCCATTTATTATGCCTCCTCCAGCTAAACAATTACATAGGTTGTTTATCTTATCTTGAACAACCCTTACAGGAACAATGTAAACCCTTGTCAGAAATAAGACAAGGGTTTTCACTTCGTAACGTACCTATTTATTTTCTCATGCATCAACTGGCTACAATAACCGAAAGTTTTCTTTTATAAAAATAACCGTTGAATGTCGTTCCATGTTACAACAATCATTAAAAGCATTAATAATGCAAATCCGACGAAATGGAAGATACCTTCCTTTTCTGGCGCAATTGGTTTTCCGCGTAAAGCTTCCAAACCAACAAACAAGAGTCTTCCACCATCAAGGGCAGGCAGAGGAACTAGGTTCACTATTCCGAGATTAACACTTAACATTGCTGTCCACAACAAGAGGTTCATAAAGCCAGTCTGTACAACTTGATCTGTTGCATCATAGATTCCAACGGGACCTGACAGTAAATCAAGCGAAACCTGACCAGTTACAAGCATCAATAAATTCGTTAAGATTAATCTTGTTATTTCATAGGTTTGTTCAAAGCCATATGTCAATGTTCCAAGAACTGTTTTCTCAAATGCTTGACGGACTCCTATTTGACCAATAGAAATTGGTTCTCCTTGTTGATCCACTGTTTCAGCTGTATTGGGAACAACAGTTAATTGCTCTTCAGCACCATCTCGCAGGACAACCATGCTTAATTCTTGTCCTGGATTTTCTCTTACGACTGAAGTAAACTCTTCCCATGTAGAAACTGCAGTTTCCCCAATTCGAATCACTTCATCATCTGCTTGAAATCCTGCTTCTGCAGCTGGTGAATCAGCTTGTATCTCACCCATTATTGCTTCATCAACCGGAGTCCCTTGTGCAACTCCTAAGATAATAAAAATAACAATCGCTAAGATAAAGTTCATCATAGGTCCTGCAAACAATTGCATTGCTCGCTGACCAATAGATTTCGATGCAAATTGACGATCATATGGTGCAATTTGTGTCTCACGCTCGTCCATAATAAAAAATGCTTTTTGGTCAACTTCAAAGTGTAGCTTCTCATCTTCATCACCGATCTCATATCCTTGAATAATCAATCGATGATCAAGATCAACATGCTCTACTTCAATCACTCTGGCATTTGGATGTTTGGATTTGTTGTTGACGATTATTTTATTTACCTTACCTTCATCATTAAATTCAAGCCCGATGTGGTGTCCCGGCTTTAACTCTATGATTTCAGGATCTTCACCTGCTACTCGTACATAGCCACCCGCCGGAATGAGACGAATTGTGTATAACGTTTCATTCCTTACAAAGGAGAAAATTTTCGGCCCAAATCCAATTGCAAATTCCCGAACAAGCATACCTGCTCGTTTTGCAAAGATCATATGGCCCCATTCGTGGATAAAAACGAGTAATCCAAACATAAAAATAAATGCAATTACAGTGGTCAATAGAAGCACCTTCCTTTATTGGAGCAAATCTGTTTTTAGTAAATGAAATTCAAAAAATGTGAAGAAAATGAACATCGAGATCTGGCTTAGACATCCAATATCAGCATACAATAGTACGTTGAGATGTTAGACAACCTCGATTCTTTTCACCCTCTTTTCTTTGAACACATTTGAAATGAAACTAGTACTCCGATAAAATTATATTCTTACTTTTAGTTAAGTTTAACCTCTTTTTCATAAGTTGTACAAGTTTTTGTGTGAAACAAGCTTGTCACCTTATCAATTATTCTAAACAAAGTGAATAAAATGGAGCAATGGAATAACAAATAGCATGCTGTCAAATCGATCTAAAATACCACCGTGTCCAGGTAATATTTTACCGGAATCTTTAACTCCATAATTGCGTTTCAATGCAGATTCAACTAGATCACCAACTTGTCCAAATATGGAAGCAAGAATCGTGACACCAACTACTGTTAGCATTGAATGGCGGAATGGTTCCACGAGGTGAAAAATGATAGCGACAGTACAAGCGAGCACAATCCCACCTAATGCACCTTCAATTGTTTTATTCGGGCTAATCGTTGGCCATAATTTACGCTTTCCAAAAGCTCTGCCAAATAAATACGCACCTGTGTCAGTAGACCAAATTATGAAAAATGCGTAAAGAATATTACTTAATGCTTGATTTCCATCTCTCGTCTCCAGTAAATAATAGAAACCAAGACCTACATAAAAGCAGGCTAAAAGAATAAAACCTACTTGATCAAATGTAAATTGATTTTTAACTAGTACCGTATATGCTAGTAACAATAAAATGATTAATGCAATCATTTCAAATTTAGAAAACCAACTTATTGTAAGTAGGATAGATGAGCTAGGTATTAAGATTAGCCATAATAATAATACAGCTAATAGATAAGGTACAAAATAGCTCCCTATGTTGCGCATCCTAATCAATTCCACTAACCCTACAGATGCCAATACATATACAAATATTGTAAACGGAAGTCCGCCAAAAATGACGAAGGGTAAAAATATGGCTAGTGCAATTAACGCGGTTATTGTTCGTTGCTTCATAAACCTTTCATCACCTTAAATACCTCCATATCGTCTTTTTCGCTGCTGATATTCATACAATGCGTTTAAGAAGGTTGTTTCATTAAAATCTGGCCAAAGATCATCTGTAAACCAGAATTCTGTATATGCCAGCTGCCAAAGAAGGAAATTACTCAGTCTTTGTTCGCCGCCAGTACGAATAAGCAAGTCAGGATCAGAAATACCATTTGTATATAAATACGTTGAAAATAGGTTTTCATCCAGTGAATCAATCGATATTTTCGAGCAATCTAAATCACTCATTATACGTTTAACGGCATGCATAATTTCAAGCCTACTTCCATAATTCAAAGCAAAGTTTAAAAGCAGGCCGTCATTATTTTTTGTTTTTTCCTTTGCATATTGAACTGCATCCTTTGTATGCTTAGGAAGTGCATCAAAATCGCCAATTGTTTCAATACGAACATTATTTTCAATAAGCCCCGGTAAATAAATATGCAGAAACTCTTTCGGGAGTCTCAAAATAAAATCAATTTCCGATTTCGGCCTTTTCCAATTTTCTGTGGAAAACGTATATAATGTAAGGATTTTAATATTAGCTTTCACTGCAGCTTTCACAATTTTATTAACAGTACTAACGCCTTCTTTGTGCCCTGCTATACGTGGAAGCCCGCGTTTTTGTGCCCAGCGTCCATTTCCATCCATAATAATTGCAACATGATCCGGAGCGCTTTCTAGGTTTGCCATTTCTGTTTCTTTTGATTGTTTATTAAAAAAAGGAATTTTCATCGACATAGTCTGTCCCCCGAATGTTGTTCATCTATACAATCCTTTTAACATAATTATTACGAACGAAAAGGAATGATTACATAGTGCCAACAAGATGAATCTACATTATAACTTGATCATACTTTTTTATTATACCGATAATTTGGATAGAATACAAAAGCTCTCTTAAATAAGAGAGCTTTTACAACTTACTCTGAAATTTAATAATACATCCATGAAAAGAATGGATATAAACGTTTAACAGACAACCGTTAAACTTCCATAATTTCTTTTTCTTTGTTTTTTGCAAGCTGATCAATTTGTTTAATATGATCATCGGTTGATTTTTGAACATCATCCTGCAGACCGCGTAGATCGTCTTCTGTGATTTCACCATTTTTCTCAGTTTTTTTCAAGCTATCATTCGTATCACGTCTTATGTTACGAATCTGAACTCGTGATTCTTCCGCATATTTCCCAACAACTTTAACTAAGTCTTTTCTTCGCTCTTCTGTTAGTGGTGGAATGCTAATACGAATCATATTTCCATCATTTGATGGTGATAAACCAAGGTCGGCAATTTGAATTGCTCTTTCGATATCAGCAAGTGCTGTTTTGTCATAAGGAGTGATTGTTAAGAGTCTTGCTTCCGGAGCTCCGACATTCGCTAACTGGTTTAATGGAGTTGATGCACCATAATAGTCTACATAAACACTGTCTAACAGACTAGGGTTTGCTCTGCCAGCTCGAACAGATGCTAGATTTTTGGAAAACGCTTGGACAGCTTGTTCCATCTTTTCTTTCATTTGTTTTAGAATTGTTTGTGACATATTCTATTTCCCCCTTATTGTCGTGCCGATGGTTTCACCCTCGACAACTCGTTTAATATTTCCTTCTTCCGTTATAGAGAATACAATTAATGGGATATCATTATCCATACATAATGAGGATGCTGTGGAGTCCATTACCCCAAGACCTTCATTAAGCATTTCCAAATATGTTAGGCTTTCATACTTTTTGGCATCCTTATTTGTTTTAGGATCATCCGTGTACACACCGTCAACATTATTTTTAGCCATTAGAATTACTTCTGCTTCAATTTCAGCAGCTCTTAATGCTGCAGTTGTATCAGTTGAAAAATAAGGATTGCCTGTTCCTGCTGCGAAAATGACAACACGCTTTTTCTCTAAATGGCGAATTGCTTTTCTCCTTATGTATGGTTCCGCAACTTGGCGCATTTCAATGGAAGTTTGCACTCTTGTTTGAATTCCAATCGTTTCAAGGCCATCTTGCAATGCGAGTGAATTCATTATTGTTGCTAACATTCCCATATAGTCAGCTGAAGCACGATCCATTCCCATTTCGCTTCCTACTTTACCACGCCAAATGTTCCCTCCACCGACAACAATAGCAACCTCAACACCTAGTTCTGCTACTTCTTTAACTTGTTCTGCGATGGACGCGATTGTTTTTGGATCAATTCCATAACCCTGCTCACCACTTAAGGCTTCACCACTTAATTTTAACACAATTCTACGGTACCGTGCTGTTGTCATAATAACCTCCATAGAAAATTAATAATTATTTTGCTAATTATGTCTAAAAATGTTTGTAAAACGGTTATAAAATAGGGAACACATACATGTTCCCAATTTTAACCTTGTATACATAATCATTTAAGAGGATGTCAAAAAGTCCGGTAAAAAAGACACGTCGAGAGCAGTAGATCTTTGACTAAGTACCGACACATCCTGTATCGAACGTCGAAGTCAACACATCCTGTGTAACCCGGTACTCAAAACTACGCCGCCTTGAACTTCTCGGTCCTTTTTAGCCTCCTTTTTGAACACGCACCCTAAGTCTTATTTTTTAATTTGGCTCATTACTTCATCTGCAAAGTTTTCTTCGCGTTTTTCCATTCCTTCTCCTACTTCATAGCGAACGAATGATTTAACAGTTGCACCTTTATCAGCAACATATTTTTTCACTTTTTGGTCTGGATCTTTAACAAAGCTTTGTTCTAAAAGGACGATCTCTTCAAAGAATTTCCCTAAACGACCTTCAACCATCTTTTCAACGATATTTTCAGGTTTTCCTTCATTTAGTGCTTGTGTTTTTAATACTTCACGCTCACGATTTACTTCTTCTTCAGAAACTGCATCACGTGAAACATAACGAGGGTTTACAGCTGCAACATGCATGGAAACATCTTTTCCAACTTGCTCATCTGTTGTTCCTTCAATTAAAGATAGAACACCAATACGGCCACCCATATGAAGGTACGCACCAAATGCATCACTATCTGTTTTTTCTACAACTGCAAAACGACGTAAAGAGATTTTTTCACCAATTGTTGAAACGGCTCTGTTAATAATCGTTTCTAATGACTCACCTTCACCGTTTAGCTCTTGTCCAAGTGCTTCTTCAACAGTTGCAGGTTTTTGCTTCACAATATGTTGTGCTAATTGAGTAAGTAGCGTTTTAAATTGATCATTTTTTGTAACAAAATCTGTTTCACAGTTCACTTCAAGAATTGCAGCTGTATTGTTATCAATTTCAATATGTGTAAGTCCCTCAGCAGCAATACGATCTGCTTTTTTAGCAGCTTTTGCAATACCTTTTTCACGTAGGTAGTCAATTGCTTTATCCATGTTACCGTCAGTTTCTTGTAGTGCCTTTTTACAATCCATCATTCCAGCACCAGTTTTTTCACGTAATTCTTTAACCATTTGAGCAGTAATAGCCATTGCATTGTCCTCCTTTGAATATTAACCCTTTTGATTTCAGTCTTTAAAAAAGGTGATAAAAGGTTTCCATCCTCTTATCACCCCACCTTTTCTAAGATTACTCTTGAGTTGAATCTGCAGCAGCTTGAGCAGCTTCTTCTACAACTTCTTCTGTAGCATCTTCTGCTTTTTCTTCTACAACTTCAGTTTCTTCACCCTGTTTTACTTCTAAAATAGCATCTGCCATTTTTGAAGTCAAAAGTTTAACCGCACGAATTGCGTCATCGTTTGCAGGGATAACATAATCAATTTCATCTGGATCACAGTTAGTATCTACAATTCCGATGATAGGAATGTTCAATTTATGCGCTTCAGCGATAGCAATACGCTCTTTACGTGGATCGATAACGAACAATGCATCTGGAAGCTTTGTCATTTCTTTAATTCCACCTAAGAATTTCACTAAGCGATCTTTTTCTTTTAGTAAATTAACAACTTCTTTTTTCGGTAGAACTTCGAAAGTTCCGTCTTCTTCCATACGCTCAATTGATTTCAAACGATTGATACGTTTACGGATTGTTTGGAAGTTAGTAAGTGTACCACCTAACCAACGTTGGTTAACATAGTACATACCAGAACGAATTGCTTCGTCTCTTACAGAATCTTGTGCTTGTTTTTTTGTTCCTACAAAAAGAATAGTTCCGCCATTTGCAGCGATATCCTTTACATAGTTGTATGCTTCATCAACCTTTTTAACTGTTTTCTGTAAGTCGATGATATAGATACCGTTACGCTCCGTGAAAATGTATTTTTTCATTTTCGGATTCCAACGGCGTGTTTGGTGTCCAAAGTGTACACCTGCTTCTAACAATTGCTTCATAGAAATTGCTGACATTTTAATTCCTCCTAATGGTTTTTTTCCTCCGTTCAGGTCATTTTTGTATGTAGACTATTTATAAAATAGCACCAAACATACAAATTACTGAACGTGTGTTTTATAAAACTTGTTCATTCTATGAAAATAAACATAGTATTTACACCAAAAGTTACTATACCATAATGATTTGTTGATATCAAGCTTTTACTGCATCTTTTCATGTAATTTTATAATTATTTCTGCCTCTGTCTTACCACAATTTAATTCTTTAGCTATTTCATCAACTGGAACACCCCGATTATGCAGTTGCAAAACCCTGGATTCCAGAGATGCAACCACGGTATCTCCAACATCGTCTGGGATAGGAATATCGTGAGATTTTTCGTATTCCTCAGTTTCTGGTTCTTCCTGCTTTGTATGCGTTTGATCAGTCTTTATATTGCGATCCTCTAATAGTTGCTGTAATCGGTTATTTTCTGCTTTAACCTCTTGTAAGTACGTATCAAATAACGCTATTATCTCATTCAGATCTTGTGTCTTTACGTTTTGTAACTGTTTGAAAAACATATAGATTGCAATAAACGTAATAAAATGCAATAAAAAACTGATAATGATTAAGAATGAAACCATATTCTTTCTCCTTCTATCCGTTAAAATCGATCTGACTTCCTAAATAAGGATGGTTCATTTTGTACTCTTCTTCACTTTGCTCCAGTTGAGTCTTTTTGTTAATGAGGTTTTTCGAATGCTGTTCTTTATTCTTTACTTTCTCGGTTTTTTCAAATTCATTAACCCGCTTCCGGGTTCGTTCTTCTTGTTTCCTTTGAGTCTGTGCCAATGATTCCTGGAAATGCTGTCCCTGCTTTACCATATTATCCTGCATCTTCCCAGCATCCTGCGTTCTAGGAAGTGCAACCTGCATTTCAATGGATTTCCAACTCAGAAGCTATCATTCCTTTTTGTTTAGTCGTAACGCTAAGGTTGAATCTAAATTTTGTCGTAAAGAAGCTGTGTGCATCTGTACTTCCATCAATATGTTGTTTGCACTGGAGATTCTTGATATGTTTTCAATTCAATTAGCAAATACTTGCATTTTATTTAACGTTTTTCGCAGCTTAAAAATAGACCGTTTGTGGATTTGCGATATTCTGGAGGTTGTTAGCCCAAGAACCTGTCCTATTTCTGTAAAGGTTAATTCTTCATTATAAAACAGACTGACAACAAGCTGTTCATTTTTGTTTAACATTTTTATCCCTTGAACGAGTTCGTTATTTAATTCATTTTTCGTTAGATGACTCTCGGGTAATATCGTGGAATTATCGGGAATCGAATAACCAATTCCTTCTTTCAATTCACTCGAATTACCTTTTGGCTTTTCTTCAATTGAAAGAATGTTACCAAAGAGTGAGTCTTTAATAGCGGTTTCCACTTCTTCTATCGACATCCCCAACATTTCGGCTATTTCACCTGCAGTCGCTTCTCTATGATGTTTTTGTTCATATTGCTCTGCTGCTTGTTCAACTTTTTTTGCTTTTTCTCGTATTGATCTAGGAAGCCAGTCTTCTTTTCTTAATCCATCAATAATCGAACCTCTAATTCGAAAGGAGGCATACGTATCGAATTTCAAATCACGAGTTGGGTCAAATTTTTTCAACGCGTCATAAAGCCCAAGAAGTCCCAAGCTTTTGACATCTTCTTTACTTACGCTTTTTGGGAGTTGGCTTGAAATACGTTCCGCATGGAAATTGACGAGATACATGTAATTGACAATTAATTCATTCGCTGCTTCACTGCTTTTATTCGTTATCCAGTCATTCCAAAGCTTATCTTCAAGAAGGGAATTTCCTGATTTCATTTTTTCTACGCTCCTCCTTTTCCGTTAATAAATAAGTATTCACTCAATCATTTGTGCAATAAATAGCTTATCAGATCCTTATAAAACGAACGTTCTTTTCTAAATATCAGACTGGATATGTTTCCATTACAATAGTTATTGTTTACAGCATAAAATATATAAACTTCGAATTAACACATAATGTTTGTGCGTATATCCGCTCCGAAAATATACTTCGCACGCCTTAGGGGGGGCTGGTGAGCCTCCACCCGGAGCGATCCCGGACGGCGATCATTGCTCAGATTAAGCAAATAATCATTAGTCCGTAGTTTCTACCAACCGCGACTTTAAAAAGTTAACCTAAAACCAAAAACAAGTGAAACGGATATAGTTAACTTGCTTAATTTGATCAAAAACAAACGTCTATTCCTCATTATGAAAGTTGAGAATTTAAATATAAAATTCCTTTTTATTCACTTGTCGTATCTTTAATTGACTTGTTTCTGGATCGAACTCAATTGTTCTTCCAGCATTTCCGCCTACGTCGGATGCAACAACAGGAATCTTAAGTTCTGCCAGTTGTTTTTCGACCGCTTCAACATTTCTTGGTCCAATTCGCATAATATCTGAACCTGAACTTAATTGAAACATCTGAGCACCACCTGCCAGTTTCGCTTTTAGTGCATATTTTCTTGCACCTCTTTCAAGCAGCAAGTTAATGA
This sequence comes from Oceanobacillus sp. FSL K6-0127, assembly GCF_037983385.1. NCBI lineage: Bacteria > Bacillati > Bacillota > Bacilli > Caryophanales > Bacillaceae > Oceanobacillus > Oceanobacillus sp. FSL K6-0127. The sequence continues at coordinate 3,039,272 of NZ_CP150287.1, forward strand.
GATAAGGAATTGCTGTATCTGCATATTTGTACACATTCAATTTAGCTTGCTTTGCCAAGGCTGAATCCGGAAGCAAGATATGAGAAAGCCCCGCAATTTTTTTCGAAGAATCGTAGACGATCACACCAACACATGAACCTAAACCTGAGGTTCGAATTAAATCAGGAACTTGCACAACTTTTAAGTCAGCAATTCCAACTTTGACTACTAAACCTGTTTCATTCATAATCATTTATTCCTAACGCATCAAATATTTTAGCGAAAGATTCAGGGTCTGGTAATAAAAAGAAATTCCCCTGAATACCTTGATTTGTTCCATCATGACTAATTTCTGTATTAATAACAATGGCATAATCAGAAACTTGCGAGAGCTCCAGCAAACCAACCGTTAACACCGCTCCTGCCATATCGATTCCAAGATATGGGACAGAAGGCTGCATATTAATATTTGTAAAATCTGATAGAGCTGTTAGATATGATCCTGTTACAATATTGCCGATTTCTTGTAATGCTGAAAGCGCTATTTCATTTTCTTGCTCTGATTGGAGCAAGGTAAACCCCGGATCATTTGTCAATTCTCGTACAAAATACTCAGCTTCTTCAATTGTAAATATTAAATAAACTGTACCTGGAGCCTCTCCTTGAATGCGAAATAATAAGCAAACAATTGTGTTCTCAGAGCCACCAGTTAATTCCATGATTTCATCAAATCCAGCAATACGAACAGAGGGTACCTTCATCTCAATTTTTTTGTTTAATAGGATAGAGAGCGAACTAGCTGCATTTCCCGCACCAATATTTCCTATTTCTCTAAGCACATCTTTCTGCATCGTTGTTAACTGTACAAATTCCATTGCTTAGCCTTCCACTGCATTAAGCACATCAATATCCTGGAAGGATAGTACTTTTTGCAGATCAAGTAGAATAAGTAAACGGTTATCTACTTTGGCAACACCTTCAATATAATCAGCATTAACGGTACCAATAACCTCTGGTGCAGGCTCAATTAGTTCTTCAGGAATATCAATAACATCATTTGCTACGTCAACAATCAGACCTACTTCCATCTCGTTTATTTGAGCAATAATAATCCGTTTATTTGCATCAAAATCAGTTTCTTCCATACCAAATCGTAATCGTAAGTCAATAATCGGAATTACGACTCCGCGAAGATTTATTACTCCCTTCACATATGGTAAAGTTTGGGGTACCCTAGTTATTGGTTGTTGCCTCTCGATAGACCCAATTTGATTAACAGGAACCGCATATTCTTCATCCTGCAATTGAAATACAATCATTTTTCGATCTTGTGTCGATGCCTTTTCCAATTTTATTCCTCCTAGTAAATCTCTATTTTGTTAAGTTAGCAAGTATTGAGCCAAATTGATTTAATGAAAGTTCTTGGTTAACATATCCTGTCTGAACAGCTGCTTTAGGCATACCATATACAATCGATGTTTCTTCCGATTCAGCTAGGACAATCGTATTGGGATCCTGCTTTTTCATTTCGATAATACCGGCCGATCCATCATTTCCCATTCCAGTCAATACAATTGCGATTTTGTTTATTCGTTTCAGACCAGCTATCGAGCAAAATAATGTATCTACTGATGGACGGTGCCCTTTGACAGGAGCATCCTTTGATAAACTGATTGCAAGTGAAGTGCCAATTTTATTAATTGTCATATGAAAATCACCAGGAGCAATGTAAGCAGTACTGTTTTCAATAATTTCACCGTGCACCGCTTCTTTCACACGAATTGGACTAAGTGTATTAAGACGTTCAGCTAACGATTTTGTAAAGCGGGCAGGCATGTGCTGGACAATTAAGATTGGTACAGTAAATGAATCTGAAATACTTGTAAGCACTTGTTGAAGTGCCCTAGGCCCTCCTGTCGATGTACCAATCGTTATGATTGATTTATCATAGTATTTTTGGATCGGAGCTTCCATCTGACAATCAGTCGCTTTGTGCAATTGCTTCTTATTCAAATTAACTTGTGAAGCCGTAACAACTTTCGAAATAATTTCCTGTTGGATATTTCGTATATCTAATGAGATAGCTCCAGATGGTTTTGTAATAAAATCAACGGCGCCATTCGATATAGCCTGAATCGCTTTTGTTGTACCCTCTTTCGTTTCACTTGAAAGCATCACAACCGGAGTTGGATTTTCCCTCATAATAATCGAAAGTGCTTCGATCCCATCCATTACTGGCATATGCACATCCAACGTTACGACGTCTGGTTGTAGTTCTATAATCTTCTTTATTCCATCTTCTCCATTACGACCAGTTGCGATCACATTCACTCTAGGATCGCTTGCAAGAATATCGGAAATCACTTTTCTCATAAAAGCAGAATCATCGATAACAATAACGCGAATTTGCTTCATAATAACTACCTCTCCATCAAATGTTTTAATCGTTGAACGAAGGAAGAAGGTGTTCGGTTCACTTGTTTTGTATGTGTTACATAATTGTATGTAATATCTTTTAATGCTTTAGCTGCTTTGGATTTTTCATTATATAACGTGTAAGGAATCTGTCTTACAATTGCCTGTGTAACAACCCTATCATCAGGAATAATCCCAATCGATTGAATTTCTACTTTTAAAAACTTGGTCACAACAGCTTTAAATCGTTCTAATGCTTTCAAACCATCTTGATAATTGGATGCACGATTTAATATGACATGTAAAGGCATATCCTGTTTGCGATTGACGACATGCTTTATCATCCCGTATGCATCTGTAACGGATGTTGGTTCCGGTGTTGTAATCACAATACATTCATCTGAGGCAAGAATAAAAAATAAGCTGTCCTCCGTAACACCTGCACCCATGTCAAATAAAATATAATCATAAATTAAGGACAATTCCTTGTATTGTTCGTAAAAATAATCATGGTCTGATTCGTCCATCTGGAAGAAATTTGACAATCCAGAACCTCCTGCAATATACGCTAGCCCTTTTGGTCCTTGTTCAATTACATCAAGTATAGATAAACGTTCTTCAAACAAATTAACAATCGTTTTCTCTGCTCGGCTACCTAGCAAAATATCGATATTTCCCATTCCAACATCCAAGTCGAAGAGTAATACCTTTTTGCCGTTGTTTATGAGTTGCAAAGAGAAATTTAACGCAAAATTGGACTTACCTACGCCACCTTTTCCACTTATAACTGCGACCGTTTTTGCGTTATTTGGATGGTTGCGACTATCAAGCTTTCTCCTCAGCCCCTCTGCTTGATCATGCTTCATCATAATCACCTACCAGAAGATTACGTATTACTCGTTTATCTGCTTCGAGCAAATCATCAGGGACATCTTGACCATTTGTCAAATAAGCAATTCCAACTTGCTTTTCTAGAGCAATATTTAGTAAACTGCCATATTGTCTTGTTTCATCCAGTTTTGTGAAAATGACACCCGCTATCGAAAGGTGCTCGAATTGCTCGTAGATTTCTACAATATCCTTAGGCTTTGTTGTTAAAGATAACACAAGATAGGTTTCCATCATGGACATATCAATCGTTTTTTTCAATTCATTAATATATTTCGGATCACGAAAGTTCCTACCAGCTGTATCAACAAAAATTGCATCATAACTCGAAAATTTAGTAATCGCCTGATGGTAATCATCAATACTGTAGGCAACCTCAAGTGGCACATTTAAAATTCGCGCATAGGTCTTTAATTGCTCCACTGCAGCAATTCGATACGTATCAGCTGTTACGAAAGCAACTTTTTTATCACTTTCAAGCATCATCTTAGCCGCAACCTTTGCAATCGTAGTCGTCTTCCCTACTCCTGTTGGACCTACAAATTGAATAATCTTCTTGTTTAATGGAATGGGTGCTAAAACGTTGCTTAGTCTCTCTTCTATTATTAAACCGATATTATTCATGATAACATCTATTTCTGTGTCACCTTGCTTCTCTAACACCAATTCCACAATTTCCTTGGCCAGCTTAGGGTGAACCTCTTGATCAATCAAATGTTCATAAGCTACTTGATAAGAAGGGGAGAAACTTAACCCTCCCTGTCGAGACTGAACTTCAATCATTTTTTTCAGGTTTTTAATTTCCAGTAGTACATGCTCATTTTCTAACTTTGGTTTATTTGTTTTATTCATTCGAGGTTGTTCTGCCACTTGCTCAGGATTTTTCTTAGGTGTTAGTGGACTAGGATCAAGAGCCGCCACAACTTCAATCTGTTTCTTCTTAAAAAAACCAAACATCCCACGTTGTTGAATTTCTTTTGAATTAAGAATTACTGCATCAGGACCAAGTTCTTTTCGAACCTGATTCATTGCCTCAGGCATAGTGTCTGCTATATATTTTTTTACCTTCATGCTACATTCACCACCCCAACACTTTGTACCTGTACATCTGGTTCAAGTTCGTTATAAGAAAGCACAATTACTTGCGGTAAGAATCGATCAAGCAATTGCTTTAAATACATTCGAATGGCAGGTGAGCAAAGTACAATGGTAGACTCTTCTTGAAGTGCAAGTTTCTCTGCCTCTGTATGAATCGTCTTAATAATTTCTTGCTGGGAGTCTGGATCAAGCGCTAAATAATTGCCATGTTCCGTTTGCTGTATATGATCAGCTATCAGCTTTTCAACTTTACCTGAAACTGTAATCACCTTCATCTGCATATCCTCACCTGCATACTGATTCGTAATCTGTGAAGAAAGTGCTTGTCTCACGTATTCCCCAAGAAGCTCTGTGTCATTCGTCATTTTCGAAAAATCAGCTAATGTTTCAAAGATAATTGGCAAATTACGAATGGAAATATTTTCTCTCAGCAATTTAGCAAGAACTTTTTGCACATCGCCAATTGCAAGTGGTTCAGGGGTTACCTCGTCAACCAAAATTGGATAGCTTTCCTTCAAATGATCGATTAATTGTTTCGTTTCCTGTCTGCCTAACAATGTATGTGCCTGTCGCTTAATTACTTCTGTAATGTGTGTCGATACAACAGATGGTGGATCTACCACCGTATAACCAGATAGTTCTGCTTCATCCTTGTTTTCTTCACTAATCCATTTTGCAGGCAAACCAAATGCCGGTTCCTTCGTATCTATTCCATCAAGAGTATCATCGCTGAAATCTGGAGCCATTGCTAAATAGTGATCTAGTAAAAGTTCACCCGATGCGACTTCATTTCCTTTAATTTTTAATCGATATTCATTTGGGTTTAGTTGAATATTATCTCGAATCCGGACAACTGGAATAACAATCCCGAGTTCAATTGCAAGCTGTCTTCGAATCATAATAACTCGGTCCAGTAAATCGCCGCCTTGATTCGTATCTGCCAGAGGAATTAGTCCATAACCGAATTCAAATTCAATTGGGTCCATACTTAGAAGGCTGACAACATTTTCAGAAGACTTCATCGCAGAGCTCTCTGTTTGATCCTCTTCTTCTTCTGTTTGTATTTCCGGCGGCATCTTGGATTGCTTTTCCAGAAAGTAACCGCTCAATGCTAATATAGACGCTAACATTGTCGTTAAAAAGAAATTAATCGGAGTTAGGCCAAGAAGAAAAATCGTACCCGCCGCAATATATAATAATTTTGGGTATTGCAGTAATTGGCCTGTTACTTCTGAGCCAAGATTTCCGTTACCAGCTGATCGCGTCACAACAATTCCTGTAGCGGTTGACATAAGTAATGCTGGAATCTGACTGACTAAACCGTCTCCCACAGTTAAACGAATAAAAGTATTAACAGCTTCTCCAAAAGGCATTCCCATTTGTACAATCCCAATTATTAAACCGAATACAACATTAATTAGAACAATAATGATTCCTGCAATTGCATCACCCTTAACAAATTTACTCGCACCATCCATCGAACCATGGAAATCGGCTTCCCTTTCCACTTTTTCACGTCGCTCTCTAGCTTGACTTTCGGAAATCAAACCAGCATTTAGGTCTGCATCAATACTCATTTGTTTACCTGGCATCGCATCAAGTGAAAATCGCGCAGCTACTTCAGAGACACGTTCCGAACCTTTTGTAATAACAAGAAAGTTTATAATAACCAATATGATAAATACAACAAAACCAACAAGTGGATTATCTCCAATTACAAATGATCCAAAGGTATCAACTACTCCACCAGCATCTGCTTCCGCTAGAATTGACCTAGTGGTCGAAACATTTAACGCAAGCCTGAATAAAGTTACGAGTAAGATAATTGTTGGAAATACCGAAAACTGTAATGGCTCCTGTGTATTCATCGATACTAAGATAACCATTAGCGCTATAATAATATTTACTAAAATCAGCACACTTAACAGCCAACCCGGTAGCGGGATGACCAGCATGATGATTACTAATATAACTGCTAAAAGTACTGATAAATCCCGCGCTTTCATTTATGTCTCTCCTTACTTGCTGTTTGGTGTGCCCGAAATTTTAAAGCCGTGTATAGCTTAGTTCCCAAGACAGCCACGCCCAGTCGTTTATATACTTTTTAAATCTTTTTCTCTAATCGATATACATATGCTAGTACTTCTGCAACAGCCTTAAAGAATTCTTCCGGTATGATATCCCCTATCTCTGCCGCACGATACAGCCCTCTTGCTAATGGCCTGTTTTCAACGGTAATTACGTCATTTGCTTTAGCTATTTCTTTTATTTTTAATGCTATTTGATCTGTACCTTTTGCAAGTATATAAGGAGCATTAGCCTTTTCTTCGTCATATTTAATTGCTACTGCATAATGCGTAGGGTTTGTAATAATAACATCCGCATTTGGTACCTCACTCATCATTCTTCTCGTTGCAATCTGCCTTTGTTTTTCCTTGATTTTCGATTTAATTAAAGGATCCCCTTCAACATTCTTATATTCGTCCTTAATATCCTGCTTGGACATCCGCATATTTTTTTCGAAATCAAACCGTTGATAAGCATAGTCAAACACCGCTAATAATAATAAAGCTATAATTGCTGCAAACGCCATAACACTCGTAACTCTTCCAAAGAAAGCTAATGCATTTTCAGCGTTCGTAAATGCCGTCATCAGCATTTCATCTTTATAAAGCCAAATCACAGAGAATGTTATCCCGCCAATACAGGTGATTTTTAATAAGGATTTTAATAGCTCAACAAGTGCTCGGATTGAAAAAATCCGTTTTGCTCCTTGAATCGGATCAATTTTCTTTAGATCAAACTTTAATGGCTCTGTTGTGAACAAAAAACCTACTTGCATTAAGTTAGAGGCGAAACCTGCGACAATTGCGATTAACATTATAGGTGCAAGCATCTTTGCTGCTTCGACCGTTGCGCTGTTCAGTATTTGCTGAACAGTATTCTCCGTTAATTCCCAGTCGATAAATTCAATAAAAGTACGCTCATATATTCCTGTCATATGCTCCAAAATAAATCCGCCAAACAAAAACAATGTAGAAAAACAAAATAATAATAAAATTGCTGTATTTATGTCCTGGCTTTTTGCTACTTTTCCTTTTTTTCGTTCATCGAGACGCTTTTTTGGAGTAGCTTTTTCTGTTTTTTCACCTGCAAAAAATTGTAAATCAAGTTTCAAGTGCAAATTAAGCACCTCCGAAAAGCTGCATTAGTCCACGCATCGTTTCAAACATTGCTGTAAAAAGGTTTCTTGCCAGCGTCACATACAAAGCTAGAAACACTAGGATCGCAAGAAAACTAACTAATATTTTAAGCGGCAGCCCTACAACAAACACATTCATTTGCGGTACAGTACGCGCAATAATTCCAAGTGCCACATCTACCAAAAACAAACAGCCAACGATTGGAATTGCTATTTGGAAAGCGATAATAAACATACTATTAAAAGCTGTAATGACAAATTCTGCAATTGAATTATTCTGAAATGGAATAAATGTTTCCAGCGGAATAAAACGATAACTATTAAATATTCCATCAATAATCAAATGATGCCCATCAACCGCTAATAAAAATAATAGTGCAATCATATATAAATATTGTCCTGTCAATGGACTTTGTGCTCCTGTTTGTGGGTCCACCACATTCGCAATCGCAAATCCCATTTGAAAGTCAATAAAACCACCAGCTACCTGTATTGCAGATACGATAATAAATGAAATGAGGCCAATTAGTACTCCAACTAACACTTCTTTAACTATTAGAAAAATATACATTTCGTCGACGACCAGTTGGGAAGCATCGACTGTATAAAACATAATCATTGCTAGAAAGAAGCTAAAACCTATTTTAAATGGTAATGGCACTGTTCGATAAGAAAATAACGGCATCGTAACAAAAAATGCCAATACCCGTACGAATATAAGCAGAAAAACTGGTAGACTCGTAATAGAAATTAAATCAAGCATGATTTACCCTACAAACTGATTAATATTTTGAAAAATAGAGGATGCAAATTCAACCATTGTCGTAAGCATCCACGGTCCAAAGAAGATCAGCCCTATAAAAACAGCGACAATCTTTGGGATAAAGGCTAATGTTTGTTCTTGTATTTGCGTCGTTGCCTGAAAAATACTTACCAACAAACCGACCGCAAGAGCTAATATAAGCAATGGGCCTGTAACAAGTAATATTGTATAAACTCCTTGCTCAGCCAAGGTCAATACGAATTCACTGCTCATAAGTAGAAGCTCCTTTCTTTACTATACTCACATTTAAAGTGCGTGAACCTCTAAAAACCATTAAGTAAGGATTGCGTTATTAAATACCATCCATCCACCAACACGAAGAGTAAAATTTTAAACGGCAACGAGATCATAACTGGTGGAAGCATCATCATTCCCATTGACATCAGAACACTTGCCACAGCCATATCAATAATCAAAAATGGGATAAAAATCATAAAGCCCATTTGGAATGCCGTTTTTAATTCACTTATTGCGAAAGCAGGAACTAATGTAGTTAGAGGAATATCTTGTACCGTTTCAGGTGGCTCTGTTTGCGTATAATCAAGAAATAGAGCTAAATCCTTTTGCCTCGTATGCCTTGCCATAAAATCCTTTAAAGGTGCACTGGCATTTTCATATGCCTCATCCAAAGTAATTTCTTCATCAAAAAGTGGCTGTAGCGCTTCTTGATAGACCTCACTGAATGTAGGAGCCATAATAAAAAAAGTAAGAAATAGGGCTAAACCAATGAGTACTTGGTTTGGCGGCATCTGTTGTGTTGCTAAAGAAGTCCGAACAAATGAAAGCACAATAATTATTCGCGTGAAGCTTGTCATTAAAATCAATATTCCTGGCGCTAGCGAAAAGATGGTTAGTAAAAGTATTAACCGAACAGACGTGGATACATTAGCTGGATCCGAACTAGAAAATATATCGATAAATTCATTCATGTGTATCTTCCTTGTGCTTATTAATCATATTTTTTCGGCTTTGCTTCAAATTGTTTAGTTCATTTGAGAAAAGCTTCTTAAATTCACTGCTAGACGATTGATTTGTCTGATCTTTTTTGGAAGAAACAAAAGGTGACAACAACGAACTGATTGGAAAACTATCTTGAGTATCTTGATTATTACGTACAATATCTTGCTTTACTTCGTCGTCAGTAATCTCTTGAAGCAATTCAACATTTTCTCCTACACCAACTAAATAAAGTCTTTTTCCAATTCGAATGATTTGAATAGAACGATTTTGTCCTACAGATATCCCACCTAAATTTTCTAGTGCCTTCACCTGGTTGAAAAGTTTGTTTCGTTTATTTAAAAACTTAAGCAGCACATAAATTAATCCAAGAACTAGTAATAATGCAAAAAACATTCTAACTAATTCAAACGCCATGGAACTGGACTTATTATTACCCGTTAGTAAATCACTATCATTTTCGTTTTCTTCCAATTCGTTTTTTGGAATTTCATCATCTTCACAATCAGCTTCCTCCCCCAGACATTCCAACACACTGTTTGGTGCTGCATCCGTCTGGAGGGAGAAAAATGATAGAATAAGAATGGTACTCAAACAGAAACTGTAAAGAACTTTTTTCTTCAACCTGCTCACTCGTTTCTTAGTTTAAAGCTTTTTGAATCGCTTCGATTACCCTATCTGCTTGGAATGGCTTTACAATAAAGTCTTTTGCTCCCGCTTGAATAGCGTCAATCACCATTGCCTGTTGTCCCATCGCAGAACACATAATGATTTTAGCGTCTGGGTTAACTTTCTTTATTTCTTTTAATGCTGTAATTCCATCCATTTCTGGCATCGTAATATCCATGGTCACTAAATCAGGTGTCAATTCTTTGTATTTTTCAACCGCCTGCGCTCCGTCCTGTGCTTCCCCAACTATTTCATAACCATTCTTTGTAAGGATATCCTTAATCATCATTCGCATAAATGCTGCATCATCCACAATTAAAATTCGTTCTGCCATTTGGTTATTCCCCCTAATTATTTTAAATTCCTAATCCGGTCATACTGACTAATAATATCTGTAACACGAACACCGAAGTTTTCTTCAATCACAACAACTTCACCTTCAGCTACAAGTTTATCATTTACTAGAATATCAACCGGTTCACCTGCTAGCTTATCAAGCTCAATAATAGAACCTGAAGCCAGTTCAAGTATATCGTTAATTGATTTTTTTGTTCGGCCAAGTTCAACGGTAACTTTTAATGGGATATCAAGTAACATATCAAGGTTACGTTGCTGACCAGTATTCAGCTCAACCTTTTCAAAATCAGAGAAAGCTGCCTGATGCACCTCTGCATGTGAGCTTGTAACTTTATGACCCAAATATTGCGGTTCAGCTGGGTCATCTCTTGTTTCTGCTTGTAAGGAGTTATTATAAACAGCCTGCTCCTGCTGTTTAGCTACACTATTCTCAGTAACCGGGATTTCAGCTTCAAGCGTCGCAGCGCTCTCCTTTTTCTCAATTGCGTGTTCTTCCGACCCATTTAACAGCTCTTTAACTAGCTCTTTTGCAAAGCGCAACGGAATTAATTGCATCATATTCGAATTGATCAGATTCCCAACAGCTAGTTTAAAAAACACCTTTACATAGACTTCTTCATCAAAAACATTTTCGTTTTTAACTCCAGTTACTTCTTCATCCAATATTGAAGGCGGAGAGATATCAACGCGTTTATTAAACACGGTTGACATACTCGTTGCAGCTGCACCCATCATTTGATTCATCGCTTCCTGAACTGCGCTTAAATGGATTTCATTCAATTCACTATCTGGATTTGTCCCATCACCACCAAGCATAATATTTGCAATAATAGCTGCGTCCCCAGCTTTTATAACAAACACGTTTTTTCCCGTAAATCCCTCTATGTAATTCACTTGAATACTTACTGGCTCAAAGGTAAATTCATCACCAATATCCGTTCTTTCTATGACGTCTACTATTGGTGTTGTTATTTCCACCTTCTGATTTAATAAAGTGGAAAGTGTGGTGGCAGAGCTACCAAAAGAAATATTACCAATTTCTCCCAGTGCATCAATTTCAATATCGGAAAGATAGCTTTGCTTATTTTCATCTGACTTGTCTTCATCAGAAATATTCAATAGCGCATCAATTTCTTCCTGTGAAAGCATGCCATCATTCATCATATTGCTCACCCCTTTTTATTTCATCTAATATTTGTACAGACATTTTATTTTTATACTTGCCTGGCTGCACAAGGAATTTAACTTCATTATTAATAGTAAGTCTTAGCGGTAAATCGATTTTCTGATCTAGTGTAATCACATCATTTTGCTTTAGTGCCAAAAACTCATTGATTGCAATCGCACCCTCACCAAGAATCGATTTTACTTCAACTTCAGTTTGCTTTAAGTTCTTCGACATTTTATTAAATGCTGTAGCATCCCGATTTTTTTTCTCCGCTTGCATCCAATAATGCACAGAGAGCTTTGGAATAATTGGCTCCAAAATTATATGTGGGATACAAATATTAATCATACCAGTTGTTTCCCCAATTGCAGCTGTCATCGAAACGACGACAACCGTATCATTTGGTGCAACCATCTGTAAAAATTGAGGATTTTCTTCAAACTCTTCTAATCGTGGCTTTATTTCTGTTACAGAAGCCCACGATTCTTCTAATGTATACACAGCTTTTTCGAAAAATTGACGTAGTAATAACTTTTCGATTTCCGTTAAATTGTTGTTTTTATTAATCGTGTTACCTTTTCCGCCTAGAATTCGGTCAAGCAATGCATAACCAATATTTGGATTAACCTCCATGATTAAATTACCATCTAACGGTTCAACACTATAAATATTTAATATTGTCACTTTTTGTATTGAGCGTACGAACTCTTCAAATGGCACCTGATCAACAGATGTAACCGAAATATTAACATACGTTCTTAGCTGCGATGAAAAATAAGTTGTTAGCATTCTTGCATAATTTTCATGAATTCTAGAGATGCTTCTTATCTGATCTTTAGAGAAACGCAATGCGCGTTTAAAATCATACACGCGTACTTTTTTCTCTTGCTCTTCTTTTTTTAGTTCTTCAGCATCCATTTCACCTGAGGTTATCGCAGATAATAGTGCATCTATTTCATTTTGTGAGAGAACTTCATCCATTAATCATACCCACCTCCTATTAGGAGCTTTCATTCTATTGAAGTATTTTGTTGATTGTATATACTTCTGTGATTTCTCCTTCTTCCACTAGTTCGTTTAAACTTGATTTAACAACTTGCTCTAACTCGGAAAGTCCGGATTTAAAATCTTCTTCTGTTTTCGTTGCAAGCTCTTTAATAATAATATTTTTCAATTGGAAATCACGCTTTTCAACCTCTTTTAATGTTTCTTTCCCATCCGTTACAATTTGAAACTGAATTCTAACAAATGCTCCATCTGCTAAATCGGTTGTGATTTCAGGTGATTCATAGGAATAGTTTACAATGTCATCAATCGATTGTGCATCACCTTTTTTATTTTCGCCTGCCACATTTAATACAACTACTAATGAAGCAATTGCAATAACTAATAATACAACAAGTGATGTAATCATTGTCTTTACTAACTTACTCATCCTCTTCACCAGCCTTTATTTGAACTCGTGCTAATCCTATTTGTTGGTAGTATTCTGTAATTTTTTGTATAACATCATCGGCTTTGTTCTTTACAACAATTTTCTTTCCATTAATTAAGGAAATCGTTGTATCTGGCAGCGACTGAACCTGTTCAATTAAAACGGCATTTAGTACAAATTCATCGTCATTCAGCCTTTTTAAAGTAATCATGTATATGGCGGGAGTACAGGTTTAAGCATACTCCCTACCCCCTTATTATCGTTTTAAGTTTACTAGCTCTTGAAGAATCTCATCAGATGTTGTGATAATTCTAGTATTTGCCTGGAAACCACGCTGTGCTGTAATCATTTCTGTAAACTCTTCTGAAAGGTCAACGTTTGACATTTCAAGTGAGCCACTTATGATCGAAGCTGCTCCATTCTGTTCAGGAGTAACTGTACCGTTATAACCTGCATTAGGTGAATCTAAGTATAAATTGCTACCGTCTTTTACTAACCCGGCAGGATTCGAAAAACTTGCCAGCGTTATTTGCCCAGCTTCTTGTGTTGCACCAGCAGCATCAATATAGTTTATCGTACCGTCTGTTTGAATACTGAAGCTTTGCGCATCAGTTGGTATTGTTATATTTCCATTAGCACCTTGAAGATACAATCCATTCGGATTAACAATCGCGCCATTATCATCTAAATAGAAATTTCCAGCTCTTGTATAATACGTTGTACCCCCTTGTTCCTGCAATACAAACATTCCATCACCTTCGATTGTCAAGTCAAGCGGGTTATTTGTCACCTGCTGAAATCCTTGTGTGTGAATGTTGCTTATTGTACCAAGCTGAGAACCAAGCCCAACCTGTGTAGCATTGACTCCCCCACGAGTAGCAGTTGCACCTTGTGCACCTGTTGTTGTCTGACTCATTAGATCTTGAAAAGTCACATTTGCTTTTTTATACCCTGTTGTATTAACATTGGCGATATTATTTCCGATAACATCTAATTTCGTTTGGAAATTTTTCATACCTGAAATACCTGCATACATTGAACGTAACATTTTTTTATCCCCTTTTTTATGGTTATTTTGGTTAGCTGTATCTAGCATTCAACAGCTTATATTGGCCTCCCATAAGGGTCCAGCCTAGTCATTTATTAGAATGGTTCCATTGATATTTGTAAAAATTCTACTTGTTGCTTCCTCACGATTCATTGCTGTCACTACAGTATGATTTTTTGCATTAACAAGCAATGCTGCATTGTTCATGACGATAAGTGAATCTGTAATCCCCTTTTTCTTAGCTTCCTGCATTTTCTCGCCGATTATTTCCCATTGCTGCTCATCAATTTGAATATTTCGCTCTGCTATTCGCTGTGATGCATGTTTACTTATTTTCAATCCTTGTTCCTGTGATAAAATATCCTTAAATGGAATGGGTGATTGCTTAGACTTAGGTCCATTGATTGCTGGAAACTGTAATGCATGCTGTGGGACTTGATGAATCCGATGATCCATAACCTTTCCCCCTTATTCCGTTATCCTATCTCCGGCTTCTTCTTTTGTACCTGGATCGCTAACTTGAATAATCGCATCCGCGTATATTTTTTCTCCATTTTCAAGCTCCAATATTGCCCATCCTTCATGTTGACTAACAGCCACTACTTTACTAGTTACTTTACCAAGCTCCTTACCTGTCTCTTGGTCCACATCCATATATGATACTTCCTGACCAATCATATGACTGTATTGGATTACAGGAGAGACCAACTGACTTTGTACGAGCATTTCGATTGAATTAGACATGTTCATCATCTGCTCCAATGATGAAAAAGTGGCCATTTGTGATACAAATTCACGATCGTCCATCGGATTTGTAGGATCCTGATTTTGTAACTGCGTCATTAGTATTTTTAAAAATTCATCCTTACCAAGGCTTGCGCTCGGTGTTCTGGTCTTTGGCTGGTTACTTAAATATAACGATGGATCAATTGTTGTCATTTCCTCCACCTACACCTTCTCATTTAGAAGCAGCTCTTCAAACTGTCTCTCAAAGCTATCTTCTGTTTGTTGATTATCCTTATGATCGGATTGATTCGATTGCTGCTGTTCCTGTTCTTTTAACTGTTTATTTTCTTGCTCTTCCTGCAAATTTGTCGTTTGCGGCAAATTTGCATCTTGCTTCTCCACGACTACTTGGTGCGGGGAAAACATATTCTTAAGCTGATGTATGTTTGATTCTAACATCTCTTTTGCAGTAGCAGTGGTAACTAAAATTTTTACCAATACTTCACCATTTACCTGTGTAAAACGAACCATTAATTCCCCCATATTATCGGGTCTTAACAATACTGTTAAATGGTTCCTCTGGTTGGGCAAAGCCGACAATTTAGTTGATTCCATAATTTTTTCAAACTGGTCCATTAACTGCTGATCCGGGCTTTGAGTCGGTTGTAGTTGATTAATATGAATCACATGTTGCTCTAGTTTTGAAATCGGCACCGCCTGGTTCGTCTGACTTGTCATAACAACTAAATTTTCTTTTTCAATTGCACTACCAAGCCATTTCGCTATATCCTTAACTGTTACATTTGAATCTGCATTGTACCGTTGCATTCCAGAAAAATGCTCTCGCTTTTGGAATGAATCAAATATGTAATTCCATATTTTCGACTCTCTCGTTTCTTGCTTATTCCCTGCTGTTAATTCATTCATCTCTTCGCCATTTACTGCCGTTACCCCAGCTATCAATGTATTTGGATTTACTTGCTCTTTATTTACATGCTGTCTTTGTTGTAACAAGGTAAACCCTGCTGTATCTCTGTCTGTCACAGACGTTAGGTTTGCTTGTAACCGTGTTAAATCCTTCCATTGATGAAGCAATTCCAATACTTTTGATGAGGCATCCCGAACATCTTCGTCTGTATCTAATTTGGAGATTAATTTTTCAATCTGCTCAAGCAAAAAGGCTAGTTGTTCCTCAACATCTGTATTACTCGTTCCACTTTCAGGATTTACTATTGGAAATCCATGCAATTCGCTAGATAGTGAGACTTCTTCCTCCACGTCAGGAAAAACAGATGAAGGTTGCAGGATAAAGACATCTTGATTCTCCACCTCATTATTTAAGCTTGCAGTAGCTGAATTCGCTACATTTTCTGTATCATTTCCACTGTTGATTCGTTGTAACAGATTCTCTAGAGCAACCTCTTTTTTCATTGAAGACAGTTCCTGATTTTCATGCTCAGATACATTAACAATGTTCTCATCTAATATACGGTGAAATGATGAAACATCCCCTCGTAAACCGGATTTCATTTGCGTATTTGTCAACTTTGCTGGCTGTACCTGTTGTAGAAACACCGCGACACTATTCAAATTCTCACCTCCTTCCAATAACTTTTTTAATTTTCATTTGAGAGAAGCAATTGTGTTAGCTCTGCTGCCTGTTCAGGATTCATCGCACCTAGTATCGTTGCACGATGTTCGTTAGATAGTTCCTGCAAAATTGAAACCGCCGTATCTGTCTCTAAATTTTCAATAATAGGGGCTGCTTTAGAGCCCTTCATTTCTTCAAATGAATCAATAATTGTAGAAAAAGATTCATCTGAAGAATCTTCCTCTAACAATTCTTCATCAATCTGTGCATCTTCTAAACTATTTTCCAAACGAACAATATCTTGGTTTTGATCATTTATTGTAGCTTCCAATTCACGAATCGTTTCATTTAAGCTTGTAATCTCTTCATCTTTCTCATTTACAATTGCTTGTGCCCGCGAATCATCTTGTACAGGCTTTGCTTCATCTGATGCTACTAGATTCGATATGATTGGCATTGAACTAGCTTGTTGCTTCGTCCAATCGATAACATTAAATCCTGCAACCCCCATAATAATAACAACTAGAGTAATGATGATGATTAACGGAATTACAACTGCAAATAAAAACCAGAGAATTGGATTCCTTTTTTTCTTTTTCGTAGTCTCAACCATTTATTTCACCTATTTTTTTGGCTTAAAAATTGTGTTATTGAAATTTCATCCATAAAAGCATCTTCCATCTTTTTTTGTATAGTTGCTTTTGTTTCTTTTCTTACTTCAATTAGTTTCTCGAATTTCTTTACTTCCACGTGCGCATCTGACAGCAGATGTTGTTTTGATTCCATATCTGTTCTAGCCTTTTGAACACGAGACTGCAAATTATTAATTTGTCTGTTTAGTTGCTCAATGTAATTGGCTTGCTCTTTTATTCGGTCAATCGGTGTTAGTGAGTGAAAAAATTGATCATATGAATCCTCAGCACGTTCTTTTTTTCGTAAAATTTGATACAGCTCTGTAGCAACTTTTTCAAAAGAATCAAGTGATTGATTATACGCTTTCTGTGCAACTTGCTTTTCATTTTCACGAATATCCAATATTTTTGATAATGCAACAATCTCGGCCATCACTCAATTCCTCCATTAAGCAGTGATTTCATCAATTGAATCGTTTCTTCTAACGTATTTACTTCATGTATATCCTGCCTTAAAAATTCTTGGATTTTTGGATAATAGGAAATTGACCGATCAATCTCCTGATTGGTGCCACGTTTATAAGCACCTATGTTAATTAATTCACGATTATCCTCGTATACTGCCATCAGCTTCCGAAGCTCTTGTGCAATCTGTTTTTGTTCCGCTGTTGCAACCATATTCATAACTCGACTAACTGACTTCTGTACATTAATAGCAGGAAATTGACCGCGCTCTGCTAGCTTTCTATCCATTACAAAGTGTCCATCTAATATTCCACGAACTGCATCTGCAATCGGCTCATTCATATCATCCCCATCAACAAGTACAGTGTAGAAAGCGGTGATTGTCCCAGCTTTATTTGTTCCCGTTCTTTCTAATAACTTGGGAAGAATGGAAAACACAGATGGTGTATATCCTTTTGTCGTTGGTGGCTCACCAATCGCCAGACCAATTTCTCTTTGTGCCATTGCTACTCTAGTGACGGAATCCATCATTAAATTAACATGGTAGCCAAGATCGCGGAAATACTCACTAATTGCAGTAGCAGTATATGCTCCTTTAATCCGCATTAGAGCAGGTTGGTCTGATGTTGCCGCTACAACAATTGTCTTTTTTAGCCCTTCTTCGCCCAAATCGTGCTCAATAAACTCACGCACCTCACGACCACGTTCACCAATCAATGCAATAACGTTAATATCAGCATTACTATTTCTTGCAATCATTCCGAGTAGTGTACTTTTCCCAACACCACTACCAGCAAAAATCCCAACCCTCTGGCCTTTACCCATTGTTAAAAGCGAATCAATTGCTTTCACGCCAACTTGAATTGGTTCGCGTATCGGTGGTCGTGTCATTGGATTTGGTGGAGCTTGATCGGTTAAATAGTTAGAGAGCCCTTTTGGAAGTGATGCTTGATCATCCAATGGCTGACCAAGCGAGTTCACAACATTTCCAATCAAAGATCGTCCAACCTTTACAGTTAAAGGCTTTCCAGTAGATTCAACTAAGCATCCGGATCCTATCTCCGTTACCTCTGCATATGGCATAAGAAGGATTTTTTCATTATTAAAACCTACAACTTCTGATACAATAGGTGGTCGATTAGAGGAGGAAGAATGAATGTAACATACTTCTCCTATGTTTGCCGCGGGTCCTTCTGATTCAATCATCAACCCTACAACACGCAGGACTTTACCATAATGCTTATATGTTGCAGCTTTTTCTATAACAGATTTGTAATCGGATATATTCATTGCTTCTTCTCCATTAGGTAATCCTGCAATGCTTCACGGATTTTTGATAGTTGTGTGTCAACACTCGCATCAATTTGGCCAAAAGCATGCTCGATTAAGCAAGTGTTTTTCTTCAAGTTTTCATCTAAGTAGATAGATAAAGTTGATTCATCTTCCATAATTCGATTTAATTCATCTTTTTGCTCTATGACCTCACTGTAATTTAGAGGATGTAAATAAATCGTTACAGTTGATTGATCTTTTAATTCCCGGATGGCCTGTCGTATAATTCCCAAAAATGTTGCTGGTTCCTTGGAAATTTCCTTACCGATAATTTTCTCTGCAATACTAAGTGACAGCTGTAATATCGTCTCTTCGCTATTTTCAATCGTTTTATTGTAATCATACGTCGTTGCATCAATAATTAAATTAGCTTGATTCAACTTTTCTTCATATGCAGCTTTACCTGCTTGCTCTCCTTGAAAAAAACCGGTTTGATAACCTTCCTGCTTTGCACTTTCAACCAACTGATGCTTCGTTTCTTCCCAGTTGTTTTTCTCTTGTTCAATTGCTCGCTTGGTTTGTTCCAGTAATACTTCTTTTTTTTGAGCTAAATCCAGCAATTCCTGTTGCATGCTTTCGATCTCATCTTGGATTGTCTCCAATTCTTTATTACTATCAATTGGTTCATCTTCAATGGTGTGCTGTATCGACCGAATCGGTTTAATTTTTATCAATTTCTGATTGAAGAGCTGTTTATTTTCTGAATCAGACAATGATATCGTCTCCTCCACCTCTAGCGATGACAATTTCTCCTATATCTTCAAGTCTACGAATAATAGCTACAATTCTCATTTGTGCTTCTTCTACGTCTCTTAGGCGAACTGGTCCCATATATTCCATTTCTTCTTTGAAAGTTTCTGCCATGCGCTGAGACATGTTTGTAAAGACAACATCTTTAACCTCATCACTAGCAACCTTCAAAGCTAATCGCAAATCTTCATTTTCAACTTCACGTATTACACGTTGTATCGCTCGATTATCAAGGACAACAATGTCTTCAAAAACAAACATTCGCTTTTTGATTTCATCTGCCAGTTCCGGATCTTGAACCTCTAGAGCATCAAGAATTGTTCGCTCCGTACTACGGTCTACACCATTCAACACTTCAACAACCGCCTGTATTCCACCAGTTTGTGTATAATCCTCAGAAACAGAAGCAGATATATTCTTCTCCAGCACTTGTTCTACCTGACTTATAATTTCAGGTGAAGTGGAATCCATTGTAGCTATTCGTCTAGCCACATCAGCTTGCAGCTCCTGGGGCAATGAGGATAAAATCTGTCCTGCCTGTTCGGAGTCAAGGTAAGAAAGAACTAAAGCAATTGTTTGCGGATGCTCTCCTTGAATAAAATTCAATACTTGTTGAGGATCCGCTTTTCTTGCAAAATCAAATGGTCTTACCTGTAAAGATGAAGTTAGACGGTTTATTATATTGGAAGCTTCTTGCTTTCCAAAAGCTTTTTCCAAAACGGTCTTCGCGTAACCAATTCCTCCCTGTGTTATGTAGTCTTGTGCTACAGCAATTTGGTGGAATTGTTCTAAGACATTTTCTTTCAAATTTGTATCTACTTTTTTAACCGATGATATTTCCAAGCTTAACTTTTCAATTTCTTCTTCTGATAAGTACTTATAAACTTGCGCCGATACATCTGGACCTAGGGAGATTAAAAGAATTGCTGCCTTTTGCTTTCCAGTTAAAACGCCTTTTTGCCTTGCCATTTTTTTACCCTCCTAATCTTCTCCAATCCAGCTTCTCAACAATTTAGCAAATTCCTCTGGTTTTTCTTTCGCAATTTTTTCTAACTGCTTTCTTCTTACAACTGCTTCAGATTCTTCTTCCTGTGGTAGATCAGGAACTTCCAGTACTGGACTTTCTGTAACAGTTTCCTCTATTATTTCCTCTTCACTACTCCTATTTCGGACTAATAAAATGATTAGTATGATAATAGCAACAAGTAATACAGCTCCGACAATATACATCCATAATGGAATAACAGGAGAAGACGCACTGACTGTTGCAGGAGGTTCAGTGAATTCTTGAAACACAATGGATATCTTGTCTTCTGGGACAACTTCGCCGTAATCTGCGTCAATTGTCGCTCCTACGATAGAACTGAGAATAGAAGAAACTCCTTGTTCCACATCATTCTGTTCTTGCCCGCTTAGAAACTCTACATTGTTTCCCTCTGTTGTTCTTGTATTATCGATTGCAACTTGAATTCCAAGGTCGCGAACTTTATAGGGACTCTCAACAATTTCCTTACGAATTCGATTATATTCATAGTTTATTGTTTCCTTATCTAGCTCATATTCACCAGATCCAGCATCTCCAGCCGGGTAGTTGGTAACATCCTCATCACCTGTCCCACCGATACCACCGGTAGCACCATCACCAGTATAGGATTCCTGAATTGTTTCCAGACTAACAGGTATTCCTTCCACGTTTTCAATATCAACAGGCTCCACAAGTTCCTCTGTACGATTCTCTTGAGTGAAATCAATATCTGCAGTCACAGAAACGATGACATTATCCATTCCAACCATTGTTCCAAGCATTTGTTGTAATCTTCTTTGGATATCTCGCTCAGTATCCTTCTTCACGGTTTGCTGATGAGTGTACGCATCTTGAGCTCCGGAAGCAGTTTGTGAATTTCGATCAAAGTACTCAAAATATTGGTTCATAATAACAATATTTTCAGATGGAAGATTCGGCAGCGCTTTTGAAACTAAGTGATAGAGCGCTTCTACTTGATTTCCTTGAAATTGATAGCCTGGCTGTGTGTTTAACACGATTGATGCACTAGCTTCACCAGTCACATCACTAACAAATACCGGTTCTTCAGGCATATTAATCATTACTTGCGCATTATTGATACCTTCAATGCTCTGAATCAGATTAGCAAGCTCTGTTTGCATTGCATCAAGCTTCATGATATTAAATTCATTGTCGGTTATTCCCCAAGATGTATTCTCACTAAAAAAGGAATAATCAATATTCCCACTGTTTGGCAAGCCCATTCCAGCTAGATCAACGAGCAATGATTCTACCTGTTCCTCTGGAACATTAATGCTCGTGCCTCCGTTATTTAATTCGTAAGGAATGCCTCTTGTATCTAGCTCTGCTTTAATTTGTCCGACCTCTTGAATGGTCAAATTATTATATAATGGAACAAACCGAGTATTGGAACTAAAAAAAGCAATACCTATTATAAATAAAATTACTATGATAACTGACCCAAGAAAGAGACCCCTTTGGCTTTTTGACCGATTCTGCCAAAACAAAGTTACCGATTCTTTCCATTTCAACAAAGTTTCCTTCATAATTTCCCCCACCAAAGTGCATTAAGTAATCGATATTTCATCATTAATCTACTATAGGATGTCCAAAACATCCGGTAAAAGTAATACATCCGAGAACTGAGGACCTTCGACTAACTACCGATAAGCCCTTTGTCGAAACGTCGAAGTCACCACATCCTTTGGAAGTCCGGTACGGGGAGTTTCACCCCTTCGAACCTCGACGAATAGAACGTTGCTTACTTAGCCTCCTCGGACCTTATCATCCTCATTGTTGAACACGTACTACTATTGATTGCTTGTCGTTGCTATTCGAAGATTATATCGACATTCTCATTATTTCGTTGTATGCATCGATAACTTTTTTCTGGATCTGCACTGTAGTTTCGAGCGTAATGCTTGCCTTCTGTGCTGTGATCATCACGTCATGAAGATCATCAATATTACCGTTAGCTAATGCCTCCGTCTTATTATCTGACTCCATCTGAACAGAATTAAGGTTGTCAATTGCACCTTTTAACGTGTCTGCAAAATTAGCTTGTGCCTCTCCAGGTGTCACTGCAGCATTCGAAACTTTCGATAAAGATTGAATAGGCTGCGAAACATTATTTATTGAAAAGTCCATTTTTTTAACTCCTTATCGTCTATTTACCAATTTCTAATGCTTTCATTAACATACCTTTACTTGCATTCAAAGCAGTAATGTTTGCTTCATAAGACCTCGTTGAACTCATTAAGTCAACCATTTCTTGCAAGGGGTCAACATTTGGCATCTCTACATAGCCAGCTTCATTTGCATCTGGATGAACAGGGTTATAGACAAGTTTAAACGGCTCCTCATCCTCAACGATGGCAGCAACTCGCACACCACTATGCTTTATATCACCAGATGCATTTGCAAGCATCGATTTAAAACGATTATCCTGTGTTTCTAAAACTGTCATTTTTCTCCGATACGGCTCAAACTCACCATTCTCATTTATGACTGCTCTTGTTGATTGTGCATTCGCAATATTAGAGGAAACGATGTCCATTCGAAGTCTTTGTGCAGTTAATGCACTAGCACTTGTATTAATAGAATTAAATATTGACATCGATTAGTTCCCTCCTCTTATAACCGTCTGCAAACTCCCAAACTTCCCGTTGATCCGATCAATCAAACCATTGTAATAGATTTGATTCTTCGCAAGCTCTGTCATTTCTTTATCAATATCAACATTATTTCCATTATGGTTGTACATCGTATTGGATTGTGATACGACACGATAAGATGAATTTTGATTTGAATTAAAGGGGATATGCTTCTCAGTTGTACGCTTAGCTTGAATTGAGGAAGTAAGTGTATCATCTAAAATATTTTTAAATTGAACATCCTTCGCTTTATAACCAGGTGTATCTGCATTAGCAATATTATCTGAAATCGTATTATTCTTCATTGCAGCGTAGTTGAGAGAGTTTTCTAACTTACTAATTGTCCCTCCAAATAAATTCATTACAAGCACTCCTTATGTATGTTGTTAAAAGTCCAGTAAAAATGGCCTGTCGTGAACAGAAGATCTTGTTTCTATTTATCCTCTTATATGTACATTGCGCTTCCATTTCTATGAAAATTTTGATTGACAGTCATACTTACTTCATCTACTACGAATATTGTAAGTTATAAATTAGACAAAGTCTATTACTTTTCGACATTTTCTCCTAAAAGAAAATAAAACAGTAAAAAAAGACTAGGTATTTAGTAACATGAATGTGCAGTTTCGTGGAATTTACAAGCAATTCAAAAACATTTACACAGCATTTACAATTGGTTTTTGGCTGTTTCCCATGTTTTGATATTCCTCTACATACGAAAGTCCTATATTTAATTATAAGGATAATTAACTATAAAAAGACACAAAAAAAGCCAAATAATTTGGCTTTTTTGTGTCTTTTTATATTATTTTATAAACTTATCTTGAACGTAGCTTTTCTAGCTCCACAAGGAATTTGTCATTCAATACTTTAATGTACGTACCTTTCATACCTAGTGAACGGGACTCAATAACTCCTGCGCTCTCTAATTTTCTTAGCGCGTTTACAATTACAGATCTAGTGATCCCTACGCGGTCTGCAATTTTACTTGCTACTAATAGCCCTTCATGTCCGTTTAATTCTTCAAAGATATGATCAATTGCTTCCAATTCACTGTATGATAGTGAACTGATTGCCATTTGTACAACAGCTTTACTACGTGCTTCCATCTCAATTTCTTCTGTTTTTTCATGAAGTATTTCCATACCTACAACAGTTGCTCCGTATTCAGCAAGTAAAAGGTCATCATCGTTAAAACTTTCATTTACTCTTCCAAGAACTAACGTACCAAGACGCTCTCCACCGCCGATAATCGGGATAATTGTAGTCAGACCGTCTTTAAATAAGTCTTTATTTTCCACTGGAAATACGGAATGCTGACTATTAATATCAAGGTTTGCTGTTGTCTCATAAATATTGTACAGCCCCTGTGTATACTCTTCCGGGAATTGTCTTTGCTCAAGCATTGATTTCATACGCTCGTTTTCAATTTCTTGATTTACTGCAAATCCAAGTAACTTCCCACGTCTGCTGACGATGTATACATTCCCTTTGATTACATCTCTTAATGATGCTGACATTTCATTAAAGTTTACTGATTTACCTGTTGCTTTCTGTAACATTGCGTTAATTTTTCTTGCTCGATTTAATAGATCCATGATGATCCTCCATTTCATTATTATGAATTATAGTATAAACTGACTTAAGTCTTTGTTTTGTACAATACTGTTGAGTTTTTGATCTACATAGGCAGGAGTAATTTCTATTTCCTCCAACGTAATTTCGGGCGCTTCAAACGACAAATCTTCAAGAAGTTTTTCTAGTATGGTGTGAAGCCTTCTCGCGCCAATATTGTCGGTATCCTGGTTTACTTGAAAGGCAATTTCTGCAAGTCTTTCTATAGCATCGTCTGTAAAAACAACATTTATACCTTCTGTTTTTAACATTAATTGATATTGCTTAATCAATGCATTAGATGGTTCGGTAAGTATTTGCTTGAAATCCCCTACAGATAATTTTTCTAATTCAACACGAATTGGAAATCTTCCTTGTAGTTCCGGGATAAGATCAGAGGGCTTTGCCATATGGAAAGCTCCAGCCGCGACAAAAAGCATGTGGTCTGTTTTCACTGGCCCGTGCTTCGTTACAACCGTTGATCCTTCAACAATCGGTAATATATCACGCTGAACACCTTCTCTGGAAACATCTGCAGTTGCTTCTTGCTTTCCAGCTACTTTATCAATTTCATCTATAAAAAGTATTCCCGTTTGTTCTGCACGCTTGACAGCTTCCCCGGCTACTTCATCCATATCTACCAATTTCTGAGCTTCTTGTTGTGTCAATACCTTTCTAGCTTCAGATACAGTTAGATTACGTTTTTTCTTTTTTGATGGCATGAATTGCCCGATTGCATCTTGCATATTCATTCCCATCTGTTCCATACCCGAACCTTGCAGCATATCAAACATGGAAGGAGGAATTTCCTCGATTTCGATGGTAACCATTCGGTCTTCCAGTTCACCTAAAGCTAACTGATGTTCAATTCGTTGCTGTTTGTTTTTAATTTCTTCATCTTTTTCAAAATCATTTTCAGCATTATCATTTACTGTTTGATTTTGGAAAAGCATTTCAAATGGATTTTTAACACCGGATTGCTTTTTGGCTGATGGAGCAAGCAATTTAACAAGTCGTTTATTTGCTTCTTTTTCCGCTGTTGTCATTACGCCACTCATTTTTTCTTCCTTTACCATTCGTACAGCCATTTCTACAAGGTCACGTACCATTGATTCTACATCTCTACCGACATAACCGACCTCTGTAAACTTAGTTGCTTCGACTTTCACAAACGGGGCACCAACAAGTTTTGCCAGCCTTCTGGCAATCTCTGTTTTCCCCACTCCAGTCGGTCCAATCATTAAGATATTTTTTGGAACGATTTCTTCTTTCATTGAATCTTCAAGTTGCATTCGTCGATAACGATTCCTCAAAGCAACAGCTACAGATCGCTTTGCTTGTTGCTGACCAATAATATATTTATCTAGCTGACCAACAATTTGTTTTGGAGTGTAGTCAATTCCCATTCTTAGGAAAAACCTCCCTTATTTAGAGGATGTTCAAAAAATCCGGTGAAAATGACACATCGAATTTCTCCGTTGGCTTGCTTTTCCGTTCCTCTCGTATTAATTGCATACGTTCCGGTACTCAAAGCTTCGCCGCCTCGAACTTCGACGCACAGGACGTGCTAGTGCCGGCGCCCGCAACAAAGGTTTTCTGCGGGGCGAGTAAACACAGCCCCAGGACGTTGCGACTGTAGCCGACCTCGGTCCATTTCATCCTCCTTTTGAACACACACTATTAATCAAGTACTTGCAATGTAATATGATTATTTGTGTATACACAAATTTCACCTGCAACCTCCAAGGCTGTTTGAGCAATTTCCTTTGCAGTCAAGTTACCAGAATGCCTAACTAAAGCTCTTCCTGCACTTAATGCATAGTTACCTCCCGAACCAATGGCCAATATACCATCATCTGGTTCGATAACTTCGCCAGTACCAGAAACCAAGTACATATTTTCCTTATTCATGACAATCAGCATTGCTTCCAATTTACGGAGCACCTTATCTGAGCGCCAGTCCTTGGCTAACTCAACCGATGCTCGAGTTAGATTCCCATTATAGGCCTGAAGCTTGCTTTCAAATCTCTCAAAAAGTGTGAAAGCATCTGCAACGGATCCAGCAAAGCCCGCCAACACCTTCCCATTGTACAAGGTTCTTACTTTTTTGGCTTTATGCTTCATTACCACTGCATTTCCTAATGTTACTTGCCCATCTCCACTCATGGCGCACTGACCATTATGCTGAATTGCAAAAATTGTGGTTGCGTGCATTTCAGTAGCCATTCCTTTCACCTCACTCATTACGATATTGATCATTCGCTCTTGGGTGGCTTTTCATGTACACATCACGTAAATGATCTTTTGTCACATGGGTATAAATCTGGGTAGAGGATAGATTTTCATGACCAAGTAATTCCTGTACAGTACGCAGATCCGCACCTTCATTAAGCATGTGCGTTGCAAATGTGTGCCTCAGCTTATGTGGATGAATTTCCACAGTTAATGCAGCTCGTTCTACGCATTTTTTTAGAATCACTCGTATACCTCTTGTCGTGAGCGGATTACCTCGAGCATTTAAAAAGACAGCATCAGTGACTTGAGATTTTTCCATTAGTTTCATTCTGCCGTCATGAATGAATGTCTCTAATGCTATTTCTGCAAACCTGCCAAATGGGACATACCGCTCTTTGCGACCTTTCCCTTTAACCAAAATGGTTCCAATCGAAAAATCAATATCCGAAAGCTTTAGACCTTGACATTCACTCACTCGTATACCCGTTCCATATAACACTTCTAGTATAGCCTGATCACGTTGGCCAGTTGGACTATTCAAATCATTTACTTCAAACAACTTTTCCAATTCTTCCATGTAGAAAAAGCCTGGTATTGGTTTAGCAGTCCTTGGTAAATGAATATGAACAAACGGATTTGCCAACACCCATTCCTCTCGCTCCATAAACTTGTAAAAGCTACGCAACGATGAAAGCTTCCTTGAAACTGACCTTCTGTTTAATTTCTGCTCATATAATCTTGTTAGAAAAAGCCTTACTTCTCGTTGTGAAACAACATCTAGATCGTCAATCCCCTCTTGACGAAGAAAATCAAAAAATACTTCCAGATCATTCTGATAATACTTTACCGTATAAGGTGAAGCATTTTTCTCAATCTGCAAATATTCGATGAACGCTTCACTGTACGCTACGAATGTATTCAATTCTTCACCCCATCAAACAGCGGATAAATCATAGCATACTTCGAATAATTATGCAATAAACTTAACTAAATTGCAACAAAATTCAGAATCGAAACCACACTTATTATATCACAATAATTTGATTTGTCATGCTATTTCGTTAAATTTAATATAAATTAATATTGTCTGTAAAGTAAATTGCCTTTCCAATGCGTAATTATATCTATTTAGAATAGTATAGTCAACAAACAAATATTATTTTTTTTGCAAAAATGTAATACAGTGAAAGTTTTGTGAACAATGGGTATTACCTTTATAACCAAATTGCTACTTAATTATTCCTGTTTCTCGAATTTTTGCTTTTGTTCCATTTGTTCCAAGTTCATATATTTTTCGATATACTTTTTGGAGATTCCTTTCATATGCCTCTCTCTCTCTATCTGCCCTGCGATCATCAAATGGATCTTTAATGATGAAACTTGTTGCAGTATTAGCATGGTCTTTCATGTTTAAAAATAATTCACGCATTGCACTTAATTCACTGTCATCTGCGATAATTTCGAATTCCTCTTCATTATCATCCACTGGGATCTCTCTAATTTCTCTTTCCTTTACAACAACAAAGTAATGATTTTTTTCTGTCATGATTATAGCCTCCTTGTTAGATGGCATTCCCTTTTGACAGACAAGTAAAACTCTTGTACTGATGCATTCCACCAAACTTAAAATCCAAAAAAATCGAAAAGCTAAGAAGAAGATTTTTTAATGCACAAAAAAGTATTAGCTGTCCAGTAATGAACAGCTAACTTTGCGCTACTTCTTTATATTCACAATTCGTACATTGAACCTGCGTCTCTTTTTTAGCCTTCTTTTCTACCAACAAAGATTCACATTTTGGACAAGGTCTTGAGATTGGTTTATCCCATGAGACAAAATCACAGTCAGGGAACCTGTCACAGCCGAAAAATACTCTTCGCTTCTTGGATTTTCTTTCAACGACATTGCCCTCTTTACACTTCGGACACTTCACACCAATTTCCTTTAAAATCGGTTTTGTGTTACGACAATCCGGGAAGTTGGAACAGGCTAGGAATTTACCATATCGACCCATTTTATATACCATTTCATGTCCGCATTCTTCACAATCAATACCTGCTGGTTCATCTCTAATTTCGATTTTTTCCATTTCTTCTTCCGCAACTTCAAGCCGTTTGCTAAATCCGCTATAGAATTCATCAATAATCTTTATCCATTCGATCTTTCCATCTTCAATTGAATCGAGATCGTTTTCCATTTTAGCAGTAAAATCAGCATCAATAATTTCTGGGAAGAACTCCTCTACTAAGTCCGATACGATTGTGCCCAGCTCTGTTGGGACAAAGCGTTTGTTATCCATTGTAACATAGCCTCTGCGCTGAATCGTATCTAGAGTCGGTGCATAGGTCGAAGGTCTGCCGATACCGAGTTCTTCCATTACTCGTACAAGCCTTGCATCTGTGTACCTTGGTGGCGGCTGCGTAAAATGCTGATTCGGTGTAATTTCTTTCGACTTTACGACCATCCCTTCAGCTAAATCAGGCAATAACTTATCTTCCACTTTTTTATTGTCATCTGTTCCTTCAATATAAACTCTCATAAATCCTTTAAATTTCACCTTTGAACCTGTTGCACGAAACTCTACATCATTATTTAGTAAATGTACTGTCATTGTATCCATTACAGCTGGTGACATCTGACTAGCTACAAAACGTTCCCAAACCAGTTTGTATAATCGGAGTTGGTCTCGTGATAATACATCCTTTAGTGATTTTGGATCTCTTAATGTTGAGGTTGGTCGGATTGCTTCATGGGCATCCTGTGCACCTTCTTTATTTTTTGCAGCTCTTACATTTCCAAGATATTCTTTACCAAAGTTTTCTTCAATATATCCTTTTGCTTCTTGCTTTGCTGTTTCAGAAATACGAGTTGAATCTGTACGCATGTAGGTGATTAGCCCGGTAATCCCGCCTGCTTTTTTACCTAAATCAATTCCTTCATACAGCTGTTGAGCAATCATCATTGTTTTCTTCGCACGGAAATTCAGCTTTCGAGCAGCCTCTTGCTGTAAAGAGGAAGTGATAAAAGGCTGTGCCGGGTTTTTCTTTCGTTCACGTTTGTTAACTTTAGTAATGTCAAACGAATTCCCTTTCATTTTTGCTTTCACTTCTTTTACATCGTCTTCCGATTTTAACTCTGTCTTTTTACCATTAATTCCATAAAAAGAACCTTCAAATACTTCTTTATCCTTTTGAAAAGCTGCATCAATGGACCAATATTCCTCTGGAACAAAATTCTCAATTTCCTTCTCACGATCAAGAATCATCTTTAAAGCAACTGACTGTACACGACCAGCACTAAGCCCTTTTTTCACTTTTTTCCATAAAAGCGGACTAATATTATAACCTACGAGCCTATCAAGAATTCTTCTAGCTTGTTGTGCATCAACTAAATCTAAATCGATTGCACGCGGATGTTTAAACGATTCTTTTATTGCATCTTTTGTAATTTCATTAAAAACAACACGGCATTTGGAATTTTCATCAACACTCAAAATATGTGCCAAATGCCAAGCAATTGCTTCCCCTTCTCTATCGGGGTCGGCTGCGAGATATATTTTTTTTGCCTTTTTTGCTGACTTTCTTAGCTCTTTCAATACATCGCCTTTACCGCGAATCGTAATATATTTTGGTTTATAATTTTCATCGACGTCAACACCCATTTGACTCTTCGGTAAATCTCTTATGTGTCCCATCGATGCTTTTACTGTATACTTTTTTCCTAAATAACGTTCAATCGTTTTCGCCTTTGCAGGCGATTCAACGATTACCAAATAATCTGACATGATCCGTGCCTCCTAGAATGAGGTTGACAATTTACACTTGAAATCTTTACTAATACTAAATTTATCCTATGAATTTGTCAAACATACTTTATTTTATACTTTATTATTAAAATCTATTTGGTCATTAAATTATGAATAGCCATCCAATCTTCGTATATATCTTGTGCGTTATGAACAAGTTTCGCCCCGTCCTGAATCATTTGATGACAACCTTTTGTTTGTGAAAGTAAAGGTGATCCAGGAACTGCATATACCTCTCTTCCTTGATCAAGGGCTTGGTCAACTGTTATTAGTGTGCCACTTCTTTCAGTTGCCTCAATCACTAATGTTCCAAATCCAAGGCCGCTAATAATGCGATTTCTTTCTGGGAAATGGTATTTTACTGGCCGAACATCTGGGGCATATTCGGTTAAAACGAGACCATGTTTCACAATTTGGTGGAACAGGCTCATATTCTGCTTAGGGTAAACATGCATGAAACCGCCTCCTAAAACAGCTATCGTTTTCTGTTTATAGGTTAAGGCGATTTTATGTGCTAAACTATCAATCCCTTTAGCCATACCGCTTACAATTAACCATTCATTTTTTACAAGCGGCTTTACTACATGATCTATCTTTTGAGCGGCCTCACTTGATGGATTTCTCGTTCCAATTACACTGATTGCCGGACTATATGCTAATAACGAGATATCGCCAAGCGCATACAGTACAAGTGGAGCATCTTTAATTGTATTTAACATAGGAGGATAACTTTCGTCAACTATTGTGATGATTTTATACTTATTTATATCGTGTACTATTTGCTGCCTTATAGCCAAATTATGAAGATCAGAATAAAATAATGCGGCATTTTTATTTGGGAGGGTAAATCGATTTGTAATCTCTGCAGAAGAAAAATGATAGATCTGTTCAAGCGAGGGATCGTATTGAAGAAGTTTACGGATAAACCTTCTCGTAATTCCACGACAGCGGTGCAAATGTATTAACCTTAAGCGAAGTGTATCCAAGCATACACCAATCCTTTCTCCAGTTAAAATTGTAGGAGAGCCTGAAGAAACTATCTCTTCCGGCTCACCTCTAGGGTCACCTAAAAGCTTTGTTCTTAATGTGTTTTACACTTTTCTTCAAGTCCATTTTCTTTTAGAACCTTAATCATTGTCTCGCCCATTACGGCAGGCGTTTCAGCAACTGTAATGCCACACGCCTCCATGATACGAGTCTTTTCCTCGGCAGTACCTTTACCACCAGAAATAATTGCACCAGCATGTCCCATCCGTTTTCCTGGAGGTGCAGTCGCACCGCCGATAAAGCCTACAACAGGTTTTTTCATGTTAGCTTTAACCCATTCCGCAGCTTCTTCCTCAGCTGTACCGCCAATTTCACCAATCATAATAACTGCCTCTGTTTCTGGATCCTCATTGAATTCTTTTAGAACATCGATAAAGTTTGTCCCATTGACAGGATCTCCACCAATACCGACTGCTGTTGTTTGACCGTATCCAGCTTGAGTTAATTGATGAACTGCTTCATATGTTAACGTTCCAGAACGAGAGACAACCCCGATATGTCCTTTTTTATGAATATAACCCGGCATAATTCCAATTTTCGATTCGTCTGCAGTTATAACACCCGGACAGTTCGGGCCAATTAGACGTGTTTTCTTTCCTTCCATGTAACGCTTTACTTTTACCATGTCTAAGACTGGAATATGTTCTGTAATACAGATAACTAAATCTAACTCTGCATCTGTTGCCTCTATAATCGCATCCGCAGCAAATGGAGCAGGTACATAAATTACCGATGCCGTTGCACCAGTTGCATCTACTGCATCCTTTACTGTATTAAAAACAGGTACACCTTCAACCTCTGTACCAGCTTTCTTTGGTGTCACTCCCCCAACGATTTTCGTGCCGTACTCAAGCATTTGCTTCGTATGGAATGTAGCTGTTGCACCAGTGATTCCTTGGACAATTACTTTCGTATCTTTATTTATATAAACACTCATTTTCGTCCGTCCTCCCAAAATTAAAAGTTTAATATAGCCTCTCGATTAGTTCACCATTGATACAATTTTTTCTGCACCATCAGCCATTGAACTCGCTGATGTAATATTTAAACCTGATTCTTCAAGAATTTTCTTCCCTTTTTCCACGTTTGTACCTTCTAGGCGAACGACTAATGGAATTTCAAGACCTACTTGTTTTGTTGCCTCTACAACACCCTCGGCAATAACATCACATTTCATAATACCACCAAAGATATTGACGAAAATTCCCTTTACATTCGAGTCGGATAGAATGATTTTAAATGCTTCTGTTACTTTTTCAGCAGTTGCGCCGCCCCCAACATCAAGGAAGTTAGCCGGATCCCCGCCATAGTGCTTAATAATGTCCATTGTTGACATCGCTAGCCCCGCACCATTTACCATACAGCCAATATTTCCATCCAAGGAAATGTAGCTTAGGTCATATTTAGATGCTTCAATTTCTTTTTCATCTTCTTCTTCTAAATCTCGTAATTCAACGATATCTTTTTGACGGTATAACGCATTATCATCAAAGTTTAACTTTGCATCTAATGCTAAAACCTCACCATCTCCAGTCGTGACAAGTGGATTGATCTCAGCAATAGAACAATCTTTTTCTACAAAAGCTTGATAAAGTGCTGTCATAAACTGAACTGCTTTTCCAATTAATTCATTTGGTATATTTATGTTAAATGCTAGTCTTCTAGCTTGGAAAGGTGTCAAACCAACAACTGGGTCAATAACTTCCTTAAAGATTTTTTCAGGCGTTGCTTCTGCTACTTCTTCAATCTCTGTACCGCCTTCTTCAGATGCCATGAAAACGACACGTGAAGTTGCACGGTCCAAAACAACCCCCACATAATATTCGTTCTTAATGTCGCAGCCCTCTTCAATAAGTAAACGTTTAACTTCTTTTCCTTCTGGTCCCGTTTGATGGGTTACCAATGTTTTCCCAAGAATTTCATCCGCATATGTACGAACTTCTTCCAAACTTTTTGCTACTTTAACTCCTCCGGCCTTACCTCTTCCACCGGCATGAATCTGCGCCTTGACAACGGTTACAGATGTGCCCAATTTTTCCGCTGCTTCTACCGCTTCATCCACTGTATACGCTACATAGCCTGTTGGAACTTTCACACCAAAATTGCGTAAGACTTCTTTCCCCTGATACTCGTGAATGTTCATCTTCCATCCTCCTATTCAATTTGAATGCATCTCCATTGTATTAAAAAAAAACAAATTTCACAAGAATTAGTGAAAATTGTTTAAATCGTGTTACGAATTGCTAAACCTTAATGCTTCATTTTTGTTCATTAACAAAAACGATTTAGGGAACAAATAATTCGAGTCTGCTTTAGCTTTCATAGATAGATTGGTCCATGATGAAAAGGTGTGAATGACTAAATTATAGAAAGTATTGATAATTACGTGAAGGACGTTTTTAGGACGGCTTTCTTACTACACTAGAATATTATAATATATAAATACCACTGCTAAAGACACATCCAGTTCTAGCGCCTGGTTAGCGACTAGCGAGACTTTCCTCACCTTTGCATGTCGCTAACTGAGCACTTTTTATCTTTTATCCAAACATTTTAGCGAAGGTATTTTTACCTGATTCTCCGTCGACTTTTATTTTCCTATCACGCTGAAAGTCTCGCACTGCTTTTTCTGTACCTGGCCCAAACAACCCATCAAGTCCATTCGGGTTATATCCTAGTGCATACAGAGTTGCCTGTAATATCCATGTTATATTTCCTTTGGCATTTCTTCTGATGGTAACCGTAGCCGCTTCCGTTCTTGGACCCCATATGCCATCAACGGGTAATCCTGCATTATATTGCTCATTTAACTCGGTTTGATAGCCTTTTACCAACGCTCTTTTAGTCTGTGGTCCATACACACCATCTACCTTTAAAGCCGTATTATATCTTCTATTTAAAGTAGACTGGATTGTTCGAATTCGACTAGAACTATTTTTAATATCGGATGCACCAAACGATTTTAGATAAGTGGCAGGATTTAAACTGTCGTTTGCCCTATCTGCTGTATAGCCATATGGTGGTGTACTTGGTGCCGTTTTTCTTACTTCATAGTGCAAGTGTGAACCTGTAGAATTCCCAGTATTACCTTGTCTGCCGAGAATGTGACCTTTATTGATGCGTTGCCCTCTTCTGACATTTACACTATCCAGGTGGGCGTATAACTGCCCTCTTCCATTTTTATCTTGAATAAACACTACATTTCCATATCCGCCAAAGCCTGACCCAGCTTTCCCCATTCCGGCAAATATAACGATGCCTGCAGTAAAAGCATTAATTGGTGCTCTGTGGTATTTAACAAGATCAATCCCTGCATGAAAGGTACCTCTTACCCCCGTGATAGGATGTGTTCGATATCCGTATGGTGAAGTTTCTCGATATCCTTTAAATGGCATAAAAACAACCCTCCTTCTTATTTTATGCAAAATAAAAAACACCCTCTTGGATGTTTGTAGGTAATTATTTTTATTTTCTGCTAAAGGTGACTTCTACCTCGCCAAAATAAATACAGGCAAGATAGAAGTTTTCTAACCCTTCAAGCTTCTCGTATTTGTTGATTTCAACGTTTCATACAAGTGCAATTAATCGAAGTTCTCCAGTTGAAGATTCTTTGGATCTTCCTATTTCAATTGCTTATCGGCACGATAAACAAATGCAAATACTTCAGCAACCGCCTGAAATAATTCCTCTGGTATTGTTTCATTAATATTTAGCTCTGCCAATAATTCAACGAGTGAAGAATCCTCTAATATCGGTACATTATTTTCTTTTGCTTTTTTTAAAATTTCTTCCGCAACTAGTCCTTTCCCAGTTGCAGTAACTTTAGGAGCAAAATCTTTTCCTTGATCATACCGGAGCGCTGCGGCCTTCTTTCGTCCCTCTGTCATATTCGATAATCAACTCCTTGATAGGATGAATATACTTTTTCTGTTGTCTCCTTAGCAGGACTTTTTAATTCTTGCAGCGCTTTAAAGTCCACGGATGTCAGCTTATAATCTAAAGCCTCCAATCCCTGTCTTAGTACAGGTATTAATTTCACTGTCTGACGCTTTAATTCTTGTATATCATTATAAATCGTAACAGTAACGGAGCGTTTCTGGATATGCATATCAATAATCGTCTGCTTTAATCCATGTAAGTCCAAATAAAATAGAATACGACAGTAATCTGGGTTAACCTTCCCGTCTTCTGTTTTCCTACTCTCAAATTCAAGCTCTAAGTCATTGACTAGTCCAAGCTTCTCAGCTGGAATTTGCAGGGATGCTTGAATCACATTATCCGATTCGTTTATGGAATTAAGTTGCATGCCGTTAATAAAATGCAGCAACTGTCCGGCCTTTTCGTGCGCAGTACCGTCACTTTGCTGTACATACTGAAGCAACAGTGATTTTAAACTTTGTTGCTCAAGATTTTTTTGTGCAAGCTGATGTTCATAATTAAGTCCTGTATATGTGAGCACTTGCTGTAATTGCAGCATAAATTGCTCGTTCGGACCCTTTGACAGGAAGAGTTTATCAAACTGAGCGGTTTTCAGCAGCGTATCTATCTCTTTATAGGTAATAGGACTACCCAGCGACACTATTAAATTCATCATACTATTTAATTGAACTGGATTGTTTGACAGTTCTCGTATAAATTTCGTTTGTTCAATCGGAAGAAGCGGAAGAATGTTTTGATTCAGTTGTTCTTTTAACTGAATGAATTCACGCTGTGCTAATACAGGTTGATTCAACGCATTTTTCCACGCTTGTAAGAATTGTTGTGAGTGATTCAATAATCCAGATTGGTTGGAATGTAGCTGTTCAAAAACTTCCACAATATCATTGGAGTGAAGAGAAAATGGCAGTCTTATATTATGTTGGTTCTCTTTTAATACTTGTCCAACTTGTTGCCACTCCGAGACCCATCCCTTGAAATCAACATCTTGATTCAGCATCCCTAGTCCTTTTACAACGTGAAATATTTGCTGCTTATTTTGTTCATTTAGTAGATTAAACTGTTTCGTTAAAGAAGCAGT
The DNA here is from genome assembly GCF_037983385.1 of Oceanobacillus sp. FSL K6-0127. Classification (NCBI taxonomy): domain Bacteria; kingdom Bacillati; phylum Bacillota; class Bacilli; order Caryophanales; family Bacillaceae; genus Oceanobacillus; species Oceanobacillus sp. FSL K6-0127. The sequence goes on from NZ_CP150287.1 coordinate 3,076,201, forward strand.
TTCACTAATAGGCCTTGATATCAGTTGTTCCAGCTTTGTCCAAAGTTCTGTTTTATTGTTTGTTGACTTCATTTCTTCTAATAGCTCATTCATTTGACTCGAGAATTGACTTGAATTTTTTATCGATAATGCCTGAAAAACATCCCAGGTAATTGGAAACCTTCTTCCAATCATTTCTAACAAGATTTGCTTAGCCGCTGACCTATCCTTCGATTGTTCGAAGATATGCAACGCTTCTTTTAATTGCGATTGATCAAATGGTATATTTCCATGAATTAGAGCTTGTATAAAAGAACTGTTAGCCTTATTTGGTTTCACGTTTAGCTGATTCATTAATGGTGCTAAACTAGTTTTTGTTTGTTTTTTTATGTATTCACTAAGCACTTTCAAATAAATCATTTCATCTGAGGTTTGCACTTGAAAATGATATGTATTACCAATTGAAAGAGCCGCCTCTAGCTTGGCAATCATGTTTTGTCCACCAAGCTGTATTTGCGCTTTATTTTCTGGAAATATTTTCAAAATTTTCCCTTGAACAATTTGTCCGGGTCTCAATCGCTGTTCAGTCTGTGTAACCTTAGCTAATTTTTCTCCAGTAAGCTTATAAATACTCATTGGTGAACATCCCTTCCAACTCTTTAACTAATGCTATTTCTGACGGGTGCATAAGATCTACGATGATATGGTGAAGCACCAATCTCACGAAGTTTTTCTAGATGATGCTTTGTGCCGTAACCCATATTAGACATAAAATTATAATCAGGGTATTCTTCGTGCATTTCTCTCATTAAATTATCTCGAGTTACTTTGGCAAGTATGCTCGCAGCTGCTATTGAAATGCTTTTGGCATCTCCTTTTATGAGCGACTCTGTAGAATAAGGTAAGTCCCTTAGCTCAACAGCATCTATCAGGACATGATCTGGACTCGGTTTCAACTGATTTATCGCCTGGCGCATCGCTAGCTTTGTCGCTTCAAAAATATTCATTTCATCAATTGTTCGATTATCAATGATTGCAACTCCGTAACTGACAGCTTGTTCTCTAATCTTTGTAAAAAAATAATCTCTTGTCGCTTGATTTAACTGTTTTGAATCATTTAGGCCGTATAATGTAAAATCCACTGGTAATATGACTGCTGCTGCAACAACTGGTCCTGCTAAAGGTCCGCGCCCTGCCTCATCAACCCCAGCAATGTATTGACACCCCTTTGAATAAGCAACTTGCTCATAATGGGACATCTCGACAAACTGATCTGCTAACTGTTTCTCTTTCGCTTTTTGCTTTTCATAGCTTTTCAGTAATTGCTGAACGCCCTTTCGTTCGTCTGCCTTCAATTCCTGAATCATTTCGTCTGTTACTTCGTTATTTTTAATTTGTTGTCTTATAACAGTAATCGATTGCTTTTTCACCTTATCACCATACTCTCTTTTATATCGGCTTATCTTCTTATTTGATTTAGGGTTAGTACCTTACATTTACCTATTATTTCGGCTAAATGCATTTGCTCACGCTTTTGTACAAAAAATAGGACACACATCTCCTGAGATGTATGCCTTATGCTTCTTGCGGTGCTTCTAATGTGATATTCCCTAATCTCCCTGTACGAAGATCCCGTAACACAATTTCAGCAACTTTATCAAAGTTGATATCTCCACCACTTAGCAGTGCTCCGCGTTGCTTTCCGATTGCATTAAATATCTCTAACATATCATTCATATTTCTGTCAATTTCATACCTATCTTCAAGCTGAACTGGGTAATGTACTTGCATATAGTTAATAACAAATGCAGTAATATCTTGTAACGAAAGCAACTGATCTTTAATTGTTCCAATTGCAGCTAATCGGTAGCCAACTGCTTCTTCCTCGAATTTGGGCCAAAGGATACCAGGTGTATCAAGTAATTCAAAGTCCTTTTTTACTTTAATCCATAACTGTTGCTTTGTAATTCCTGGCCGATCTCCAGTTTTAGCAATCTTTTTATTCGCTAGCCGATTAATAAGTGTTGATTTACCAACATTTGGTATTCCAACAATCATCGCTCTTGCAGCTCTTGGTTTAATTCCCTTTTTCAAAAGCTTATCCATTTTTGCTTGGCCAAGTTCTTTCGCCATCTGAATAACATTTTTAATATCTGCCTTATTATTTACATCAACCGCGATTGCAGGAATTTTCTTTTCTCTCAAGTGTGCTATCCACTTTTCCGTTTGTCTGGCGTCAGCTAAATCCTTCTTCATCAAAACAACCATTTTTGATTTTTGTTGTAACACTTGCTGGAGCATTGGATTCTGTGAGGAAAGCGGGGCCCTCGCATCAACTAATTCCATTACGAAGTCTACAAGTTTCAGCTTCTCTTCTACTTCTCTTCTCGCTTTTGCCATATGCCCTGGAAACCATTGTATGGTCATAATTTTATTCCTCCTTTCCAATTAATTGCATTCGATCGAATGGCCAATAAATTAAACTGGTCTTCCCAATAATTTCATCCATCGGTATGACACCCAGCATTCTGCTATCTGTTGAATTACCTCGATTGTCACCTAAAACAAATACATGTCCATCTGGAACTACCTCAAATCCTCCAGGAAGCTCTTCTAATGTAAAATCGTTTGTCAGCATTTGATAAGGCTTCATTTGATCCTTTTGTTCATCTAGAAAAGGCTCTTCTACTGGCTCTCCATCGATATAGAGCACATTATCCTCTACCGCCACATGTTCACCTGGCAGGCCAATTATTCGTTTAATAAAATCCTTTTGAGCTGAAGCGTGAAAAACAACAATATCAAATCGTTCTGGGTCTTGGATTAGGTAAGAAAATTTATTAACGATCATTTGATCTCGGTCATGCAGTGTCGGCAGCATGGAAGGTCCGTCAACTACAATCGGAGCAAATAGAAAGGCGCGGACGATAAACGCCAAACCAAACGCTAGTAATAGCGCTTTTATCCAATCTAACCATTCGTTTTTCTTTTTTTTCGCCATATATTCCCCTCCGACCGATTCTATATGTATTTACTCTATTTTAAGCTAGCATGACGTATTCATACAAGCTAAATAGCAAAAAGGAGCTTGCGCACATTTGCCAAGCTCCTTTCCAATAACGTTTTTCGGGTCAGCTCATGTCGATTAGCGACGTTCTTTAATACGAGCTGCTTTTCCACGTAGATTACGAAGATAGTATAGTTTCGCACGACGTACAATACCGCGACGAGTAACTTCGATCTTATCAACTCTAGGTGAATGTAATGGGAAAGTACGTTCAACACCTACACCATAAGAAATTTTTCTTACTGTAAATGATTCACTAATTCCACCATTTTGACGTTTGATTACAACACCTTCGAACACCTGAATACGTTCGCGAGTCCCCTCAACTACTTTTGCGTGAACTTTTACCGTATCACCAGGACGAAAATCAGGATGATCCGTACGAAGTTGATCTTTTGTGATATCTGCAATAAGTTGTTGCATTATCCTTCACTCCTTCCAAACCAATGCTCATTATTCATTTTGTAATAAGCGGAACATCGTTTATATGTACCTAAGCGCACTTAAGCACAATAATAAATATACCATATTGAAAATGATAGTTCAACACCCTTTTTAGACAATTGCAAGGTTTTTTAGCAATGCTTATTTCTCTTCGTTTGCTCTAAGCTTATCTATTACCTTCTGCTCCGTCTCATTTAAAACATAATGCTCAAGTAAATCACGACGGCGCTTATAGGTTCGTTTTAATGCTTCTTCTTTTCGCCAGTCTCTTATTCTCCCGTGGTCTCCTGATAGCAATACGTCTGGAACTTTCATACCACGGAAATCAGCTGGCCTCGTGAAGTGAGGATGCTCCAATAACCCCGTAGAAAAAGAATCCTCTGGAGCTGATTCTTGATTCCCAAGTACATCAGGCAGTAAACGAACGACACTATCTACAACGACCATTGATCCAAGCTCTCCACCAGTAAGGACATAATCACCAATTGAGATTTCATCGGTAACAAGATTTTCTCGAATTCGCTCATCATATCCTTCATAATGACCACAAATAAAAATAAGATGTTCCTCTTCAGCCAGCTCTTCTGCTTTTCTTTGCGTGAACGATTCACCCTGCGGGCACATGAGAATCACACGAGGTTTTGTCTGCCTCTCTTTTCTCACAGCGGCTACGGCATCGAATACAGGCTGCGGGGTTAATACCATTCCTGCTCCCCCGCCATACGGATAGTCATCTACCTTTAGATGCTTATTCACGGTATAATCTCGGAAATTAACAAGGTTATAGCTAAACTTTTCTTTTTCAGCGGCTTTCTTTAATATTGATGATTGGAAAACGCCGGTAAACATTTCTGGAAAAAGGGTCAAAATATCGATATGCATTAGTCAAGCAGTCCTTCCATTAGTTCAACCACAATTTTCTTGTTTGCTACATCTACTTCTGTTACAACGTCATCAATATATGGGATGAGAATATCCTTACCAGCTTGCTGCTTTACCACCCATACATCATTTGCACCAGGAGATAATATCTCTTTAATTTTTCCTATATTTTCTCCAGCAGTAGTAAAAACCTCACAACCAATGATTTCGTGATAATAATACTCATCTTGCTGTAGTTCGGTTAATTGCGCTTCACTAATTTTTAATTTACAGCCTTTGAATGTTTCCACATCATTAATATTCGTGTAGCCTTCGAATTGCAAAAGATCAAAACCCTTATGCATCCGATGGGCAGTAATTTCAAGTTCGATGGACTGCTCGTCCTTTACAACAAAAAGCTTTTCACCCGGAGCAAAGCGTTCTTCAAAATCACTAATACGCAATACTTTTACTTCACCTCGGATACCATGAGTATTGACTATTTTTCCTACATTAAACATACGTTCGTTCATCTTCTCACCTACTCATTATTCATTCATTAATTCGGACAACAATATCATCTTTAATGACGATTATTTGTTCTTCCATAATCTCGTTCCAGTTAGAACCAACATTTACTTCAACAAGAGCTTCAACTTCTTTTTCAATAATCTCACTTCCAAGCTCCAGCGTTTCCAATTGACTTATTTTAAAATCGAGCAGTTTAATCTTTTCTTTACGATTATTTATTTCTTGCTGGAAACGTTGTTCAATTTCTTGCTTTGCACTACCAGCTTTATTCTGCAATTTTCTTTTTTCAAAAAGGAGCTGTTGACACTCTTGTTCAAGCCGCAATTTATGATCATGGAAATTGCGATAAATCTTTTCTTTACTTTTCTCTGTGACAACTTGCTTAATCACTACTTTTTTAATGATATTCACTGGATTTCCTCGCTCCCGTTATAAAAATGAAACTTCGATCAGTTTTGTGCCCCTCCCACAACTTTGCATTTTATTTTTCTCATGCTTAAAGGTGGTGGGGATTACTGCCGTTAATGGGGGTGAAAAGTTAGTATTCACCGAGTCTTTAACAGATTCATTAGTTGCATTTATAGAGTCAAGAACTATCTGCCAAACAATCATTTCAAGATGTGTAAAAGGGAAAGAAGAACCCTTTGGAGGTCCGCTTTCCCTTTACATAATGTCCAAATAAATACGTTTATTACCATCCGTTTTTGCTGCATAGACAACTGTACGAATTGCCTTTGCAATACGTCCATTTTTTCCAATTACCTTTCCGACATCTTCCTGATGAACAGTAAGATGATATACAATTTTTGTATCTTCTTCTGTCTCCTTAACAACGATATCTTCCGGGTGATCAACCAATGGGGTAACAATCGATTCTATTAGGGCCTTCATGATATCACACTACTTCTCTACTTGATTTTTTTGGTCGTGGAATTTTTTCATGATGCCTTCTTTTGAGAAAAGATTACGAACTGTATCACTTGGTTTTGCACCTTTTGTCATCCAATCAAGTGCTTTTGCTTCATCAATCTTAACTTCAACCGGGTTGACTACCGGATTATATGTTCCGATTTGTTCGATTTGACGTCCGTCACGAGGAGAACGTGAATCAGCTACAACGATACGATAAAATGGGTTTCTTTTTGATCCCATACGCTTTAAACGAATTTTAACAGCCATTATTTGCACCTCCAATAAAATGTTATTAACAATTTAAGATTCTAACAGAAAAAAATGGGTCTGTAAAGTGTTTTTACATTACAACGTTAAAAAGTATTTTTTTATTACTTCCAGCTCCGATTCCCAGAGGCCAGGCTTCCTTCATCTCATGATAATCTGTAGAAGATTTGCCGACTACCAAGACATGTAGCTTAGTCGTATTTATACCCTCGCGGTGAAATCGGGCATCGACTTCAAGTAAAAGGATGGCTGACTAAAATCAGCTACGCCTAACGTCGGAATCCCCCTAAAGTGCGAGGCGCAGTCTATACGCCTCTCAGGCACTCCTGCTTCCGAATTTACATGAAAGGAAATTTCATGCCTTTTCCTTTTTTTCCTTTTTGCATGTTTGTCATTTGCTTCATCATCTTTTTCATTTCACTGAATTGTTTTATCAAGCGGTTCACTTGGGATACGGATGTTCCAGAGCCTTTGGCAATCCGCTTTCTGCGACTCCCATTAATAATGCTTGGGTCTACTCTTTCTTTTTTTGTCATCGACTGAATGATTGCCTCTACTTGCGTTAGCTGCTTTTCATCCAGCTGTGCGTTTTTAAGACCCTTCATTTTACTTGCGCCAGGAATCATGGACATCAAATCATCTAGCGGTCCCATTTTCTTTACCTGTCCCATCTGTTCAAGAAAATCGTCAAATGTAAAGGACATCGTACGCATTTTTTCTTCCAGTTCTTTCGCTTGCTTTTCATCAACGTTTGTTTGTGCTTTTTCAATTAACGAAAGCACATCACCCATGCCTAGGATACGAGAGGCCATTCGATCGGGATGGAATGCCTCTAACTGGTCTAGTTTTTCACCCATCCCAGCAAACTTAATAGGCTTGTCCGTAACGGCTTTAATAGATAATGCAGCACCGCCACGGGTATCCCCATCCAATTTTGTTAGCACAACTCCTGTAATATCAAGCTGTTCATTAAAGCTTTCTGCAACGTTCACCGCATCTTGACCTGTCATGGAATCAACAACTAAAAATATTTCATCTGGGGTGACAGCTGATTTAATTTGTTGTAATTCATCCATCAAATCTGTGTCTACATGCAAGCGCCCAGCTGTATCGATAATAACATAATCCCGGTGCTCTTCCTTCGCTCTTTCAATCGCTCCTGTTGCAATATCTACTGGATTTGCTTCTGTCCCCATTGAGAACACAGGCATATCAAGTTGTGTACCAAGTGTTTCTAATTGCTTAATTGCTGCAGGACGATACACATCACACGCGACTAATAGTGGCGAACGATTATGTTTCTTGCGTAATAAATTAGCTAGTTTACCGGTTGTTGTTGTTTTACCAGCACCTTGTAAACCTACCATCATAATGACGGTTGGCGGGCGGTCAGCCACAGCAATTTTACTTTGCTCACCACCCATTAATGTTGTTAGTTCCTCTTTTACTACTTTAATAACCTGTTGACCAGGTGTTAAACTCTCCATTACCTCCTGGCCAATTGCACGCTCCTTAATACGGGCGATCAAATCTTTGACCACTTTAAAGTTTACATCCGCTTCCAGTAATGCAAGGCGGACTTCACGTGTCATTTCTTTTACGTCTTGCTCAGAAACCTTCCCCTTACCAGTTATCTTCTTGATTGTACTTTGCAGGCGGTCGGCTAATCCTTCAAATGCCATAGAAGGTGTCCTCCTAATCTAATTCTTTTAGTTGATGAAGCATTTTCAAAACAGACTGATCTGCAACTGATTGCTCCAATTTTTCAATAAGTGCTGCTCGCTGTTCAAATTTCTCATATAAATGCAATTTTTTTTCATATGATTCAAGCATAGCCTCTGTACGTTTGATATTATCATATACTGCTTGGCGGGACACATGAAACAATTCGGAGATTTCTCCGAGAGAATAATCCTCTAAGTAATACATTTCCATGTAATTACGTTGCTTCGGCGTCAAAAGCGCTTGGTAAAAATCGAATAAATAATTAATGCGGGTTGTTTTTTCAATCATAATTCACACCCCTTGTTAAGTGAAATTCCTTTACATTATCATAGCGAATGCTTTTGTTTATTGTCAAGGAATTTCAAATTCTACTCTGCATTTGCTTCGGTTCCAAGATCTGCGAATAAACCATATACAAATGCATTGGCATCAAATTGCTGCAAGTCTCCCACTTGTTCCCCTAGCCCAACAAACTTCACAGGGATATGAAGTTCATTTCGTATCGCAAGTACGATCCCACCTTTTGCTGTGCCATCAAGCTTCGTTAATACGATACCAGATACATTTGTTACCTCTGAAAATGTTTTGGCTTGGCTTAGGGCATTTTGACCAGTTGTCGCATCTAACACGAGGAGAACTTCATGCGGTGCATTTGGTATTTCTCTTTCGATGACACGTTTCACCTTCGAAAGCTCATTCATTAAATTCACTTTATTTTGAAGTCTGCCTGCAGTATCACAAATTAACACGTCTGCCTGGCGTGATTTCGCTGCTTTAATTGCATCAAAAATTACTGCTGCTGGGTCACTGCCTGCATTATGTTTAATAACATCAACTTCAGCTCTTTCCCCCCATACTTCCAGCTGTTCAATCGCGCCTGCGCGAAATGTATCCCCTGCTGCCAAGATTACATGTTTTCCTTCTTGCTTTAGCTGGTGTGCTAGTTTTCCGATTGACGTCGTCTTTCCAACACCGTTAACGCCAACCACAAGGATAACAGAAAGACCTTGTTCCTGGATGTTCAATTTTTCGATTTCTGCTTGATCTTCACCATAATAAATCTCCACAAGTTTTTCAGATATAATATCTTTTATCCCGTTTGTATCTTTAATGTTCTGGCGTTTCACTTCCATCTTCAGCTCTTCAACGAGATCCATTACAGTTGTAACACCAACATCTGCAGTTATAAGAACTTCTTCTAGCTCTTCAAAAAAATCTTCATCGACTTTACGATATCGAGCAATTAAATCATTAATTTTTGATGAGAAAGAATTACGTGTCTTTGTCATACCTTCTTGGTATTTTTTAGAAACCTCTTCCTCTTTTTCATTCTGTTTAAATTTATTCTTTAACTTATTGATAAAGCTCATATTTGTTTCCCTCCTAAGAATTTATTAATTCTTTCGTCTCCTCTAATCGAACCGAGACAAGCCGTGACACACCTGATTCTTGCATCGTAACACCATATAACACATCCGCTTCTTCCATTGTACCTTTTCGGTGTGTAATCACAATAAATTGTGTGTTATCACTGTATAATTTAACATATTTCGCAAAACGGGCAACATTTGCTTCATCAAGCGCTGCTTCAACCTCGTCAAGAATACAAAATGGAACTGGCCTTACCCTTAAAATAGCAAATAGTAGAGCAATTGCCGTAAGTGCACGTTCTCCACCAGATAGCAAGCCTAAATGCTGCAGTTTTTTCCCTGGAGGCTGTGCGATGATATCAACACCTGTATCCAATAAATTTTTCGGATTGGTTAATTTCAGTTCAGCATAGCCGCCACCAAATAACTGTTTGAATACATCATGAAATTCATCTTTTATCTTGTTAAATGTTTCATCAAACCGCTTTTTCATTTCTTCATCCATTTCATCAATAACGGTATAAAGTGTTTCTTTTGCTTCGACAAGGTCATTTTGCTGTTCAGACAGGAAAGTGTAGCGCTCCGATATCCGTTCGTATTCTTCAATAGCACCAAGATTAACGGTTCCAAGACGATCTATTTGTAATTTCAACTCACTAACGGTTGTTTTTGCTTCTATCATATTTTCTGCCTTCTGATACTGCTGTTTTGCCTTCTCGTATGTGATGGTATATTCCGTCTGTAGATGATTCAATCGGTTTTCGAGTTCAACATCAAGGCGACCTGCACGAACTTCTTTTTGCTGAATGGATTGTTGCAGTATTTGAAGCCTGTTACTTTTTTCTTTCCGTTCTTTTTCCTCATCTAGAACATACTGTGTTTGTTGTGCTCTTTCAGTACGTTTCTGATGAATTTCATTCGTTAACATTTCCTTCTCTTGCTTAGCAGCCGCAATCCGTGCCGCCACCTCTTCTTCTGTTTCTTTCGATTGTTCAATTTCTAATAAATTGCTCAATTCCTTCGCATAGTTATGATGCTGCTCTTTTAGTTTATCTAATTGCTCACCAGTTGAATTTGTTTTTTCGCGCTGATACTTCACTCTTTCTTCTTGTTCAGCAAGTTGGATTTGTAATTGATGCAGATTATCCTGCAGCATTTTTTTATTCTCTTTAAATGCAGCTTCTTCATTCGTAAGCGAGTCGATTTTCTGTTGAATGGAATCCAACTGTACTTTAAGTGCAGTTAATTCTTCTGTTAAACTTTCTTCTCGTTTAGTAAGTTCTTTACTATCTTGAACAAACTGCTGCTTGTCCTGATCATAGATTGACAGGCTATCGTTAATAGAAGAAAGTCTCATCTCTACTTGTTTCCACTCCGAGTGTAATTCTTGTAGTGCATTTTGCTCCGAAGAAATCGTGCTCTCTTTCGTTCTTAGATCATTTTCCAGCTGCTTAATCAATTGCTTCTTACGCCCGACAATTGATTCAAATTGAAATATTTTCTGCTGGAATCCTTCGATTTTTTCGGTTACTTCTTGCAAATCCTTTTCTCTTGTAAATAGCGACTGATTCGTTTTCTTTTGAGCTCCACCAGACATGGAACCTCCAGGATTTACGACATCCCCATCAAGTGTAACAACGCGAAATCGACGGTTAACGAGTGCAGCAATTTCATTTGCATCCTTTAATTTTTCAGCAATAATAACATGTCCCATTAAATGATTAACTGCCTTCTGGTAAGTAGCGTTTGTATGTACGAGTTTTGATGCTATTCCGTGGAAGCCTGGATGACCTTCCATTTTCGCTAACATATCTTGCGTAATAAAACGTTCCTGGATAGAACCAAGCGGTAAAAAGGTTGCTCTTCCATTATTTGTTTTCTTCAACCAAGCGATTGCCCTTCTTGCTGCCATATCATCTGTTACAACAATATGCTGTGCTTGTCCACCAAGAGCAGTTTCAATTGCTGTAATAAATTTTTTCGGAACATCAATCAATTCGATTACGGCACCGTAAATATTCTCCAGCTTCTTTTCTTCACGAGCCTTCAAAATTGCTTTAACCCCATGGAAAAACCCCTGAAAGTCTTCTTTCATTTCTTCCAGCATTTCTTTTTTTGATTTTAATTTTTCTATATATTGATAGCCTTGGTATAGTTTTGTTTGCGATTCTTGAAAAAGGCTTCGCTCGGTTTCTAAGTTCAATTTTAATTGCTTGACATCGGATTCGATTGCTGAAAAGCCAGATTCTCTCGCTCTATAGCTTGCTTCTAATCGATTCTTCTCTTCCGTCAATTGCTCTCTTTGCTCAATTAGACTTTGAAATTTATTTGACTGTTTTTCCTTTTTTCCATTTATCTGGTGTAATTGCTGGGCGACAGATTGCTTTTCATTCCTTTTCGCTGCTTGCTTGTTAAGTAATTCAATATAATCCGATTTTAAATCTTCAATTTGCTCTGAAATACTTTCTTTACTTGTGTTTAATTTAGCTTCTAGCTCGTTTGCTTGTTCTTTATATTTTTTTCGATCATGCTGCAATTGTACAAGTAGCTTCTTTTCTTTTGCTAGCTCATCCTCTAACGCAGCAATTCTCGTATTGCTTTCTTTTTTCTGTATTTCTAATTTATGCTTATTTTCACCAAAATGCTTCGATCTTTCATCCAGCAGTTGTTTTTTGCCTTCGTACTTTTCAAGCTGCTCAGTAGCAATTAATAGATTTTCTTGCATTTCCTCTATTTTTTCATCCAGATGCTGAATTGCTTTATTCTGGTTCTCGATTTCATCTTCCTTTTTTTGGATCGTAGACTTAAGGGCACTTTCGGATAACTTTTCTTCCTCAAGCTCCTTTAATTGTGTTTTCCATTGCTGGTGCAGCTGTTCAATTTCAGATAATAGATAGGAAATTTCCTTTTCTTTCAGCATTTCTTTTAGCTCTATATACTTCTCAGCTGTTTCAGCCTGTTGCTTCAACGGATTAATCTGCTGTTCAATCTCGTGGATAATATCTTCAACCCGATTAAGATTTTCCTGGGTTTCCGCTAATTTATATTCCGCTTTTTTCTTGCGCTGTTTGTATTTCAGTACTCCTGCAGCTTCTTCAAAAATCGTTCGTCTTTCCTCAGCTTTTGAGCTAAGGATTTCTTCGACTTTTCCTTGGCTTATAATGGAGAAAGCTTCTCTTCCAAGACCAGAATCCATGAAAAGATCAATAATATCCTTTAATCGGCATGACTGCTTATTAATATAGAACTCACTATCACCAGAACGATAAACTCGACGTGTAACACTAATTTCTTCATAATCAAGTGGCACTCGTTTATCTTGATTATCGAGTACGAGTGTAACTTCAGCGACATTTAATGCTTTTCTTGATTCACTGCCCTGGAATATGATATCTTCCATTTTGGAGCCACGTAATGATTTAGCTGATTGTTCACCGAGCACCCAACGAATTGCGTCGGTAATGTTACTTTTCCCGCTTCCATTCGGACCAACCACAGCTGTTACTCCTGGCACAAATTCCACATTGATCCGTTCTGCAAATGATTTGAAGCCCACACTTTCCAATCGTTTTAAATACATATACATTCTCCTAATTCCAAAAGAACCCTATTCCCCTTAGTTCCTTGCTATATTTCTTTTTTTATTTTTAAAAAGTTGTTCTAAAAGTCCGGTGAAAATCATACATCGAGAACAAGGACCTTCGACTAAAAGCCGACCCATCCTGTGTCGAACGTCGAAGCCACCATATCCTGTGGAAGCCTGGTACAGGGAGCTTTGCCGTCTTGAACTTCGACGCCAAGGGCGTGCTAGTGTCGGCTTTGCACCAAGCTTTTCGGTGGGACAAGTAATCGCAGCCCCAGAACGTTTCGGCTTTAGCCTACCTCGGTCCTTATCATCTTCCTTTTAAACACGCACTTTAAGTATTATTTTAAATGAGATCCTCTGCTTCCTGCTTCTCATTGTTGTTATATTCCATTTGAATTTGCTTAACAAAAAAATAGTTTGGCTTTTTAACTTATTTATTTTATCATAAACTTATTAACAAAAGAAGTGCAGAACTGTTTCAGGCTTCAACGAATCGCAAGTGTTTTGCAAAAAAGGAGGATAAAATGAGTTTAGAAGTCGCATCTGTAGAAAATATGAAAATATTGCTGGAGGATTTAGCAGATAAATTGCAGGTTGTTAATCGGACAATCATGGATCCAGAGGATTACGATCTTGAAAAATACGATGATTTAAAATTTATGTATGATATGGTTAATCAAAAAGGAAGACTAAGTGCATCTGAAACACAGGCATTTATAGAGGAACTTTCATTAATTCGGAAATAAATAATGCAAAAGGCTGTGTCCACCTGATGGATAACAGCCTTTTTTAATTAATGTGGAATAAATGAATCAAGCGCATATTTTGCTGCACGTTGTTCTGCTTCTTTTTTGGTTCTCCCAATTCCTTCCCCAGCATTTTTCCCTTTTATAACAACCTGGGCAACAAATTCCTTATTATGGGAAGGTCCCTTCTCATCTATAATTTTGTATTCAATGGTTTGGTTTTTGTTTTGCTGTACTAACTCTTGCAGTTGACTTTTATAATCCATCGCATGCGAAAAAGCACCTTTTTTGATTTTAGGAAATACATGAACTTCTAAAAAATTGATCGCTTCATCAAATCCTTGATCTAAATAAAGTGAGCCAAGGAAAGCTTCAAATACATCAGCCAAAATAGCAGGTCTATCTCTCCCACCCGTTTGTTCTTCACCTTTACCGAGTAATAAATACTTACCAAAGTTTAATTCTTGAGCAAAATTTACTAAAGATGGTTCACAAACAATTGCAGCACGTAGTTTCGTCATTTCACCTTCTGGCATCTCTTTATTTTTTCGATATAAGTATTGTGAAACACCTAATTCTAGAACTGCATCGCCAAGAAATTCAAGTCGTTCATTATCCGAAAAAACGACATTTCGATGCTCATTCACATACGATGAATGTGTAAAAGCCTGTTTTATCAGGTTATGGTTATTGAATGTAAGATTAAGCTCTTTTTCTAATTGTTCTACGTTCATTATTTTCACCTCCATTTTTTAATATAGATACAGAAAGTCCCGCATGAAGCGAGACTTTCTGTTCATATTACGAACAAGCGTAATTGCTTGAGTAATTTGCTTAAGCTTTGCTGTTTATGTAGTTTACAGCATCACCTACTGTATTTATTTTTTCAGCATCTTCGTCAGCAATTTCCATGTCAAATTCATCTTCTAGTTCCATTACAAGTTCTACTACATCTAGTGAATCAGCTTCTAAATCTTCTTTAAAAGAGGCTTCCATTGTAATTTTAGACTCTTCAACATCAAGACGGTCAACGATAATAGCTTTAACACGATCAAATACGTCTGCCATTTTACTTCACCTCCCTTCAAGTAGTATAAAATATATGGATAAGAAATTCTAGCAGGAACCGAATTAAAACAACCACCTACACATTTAACCCTTTTATTCATAAAAGGTATACACCCGCAAAGCGTTGTATGTTTCGTAGCAGGTATACGCAAAATCCATCATTGCACATTGGTTCCTAGTTTCTTTATATACAGCCTTTGCAACTAAATTACATTACCATTCCGCCATCAATGTGGATGGTTTGGCCGGTGATGTAGTTGGCGTCATCGGAGGCTAGGAATCGCACGACTTTTGCAACGTCTTCTGGTGATCCCAGTTTTTCTAAAGGAATCACTCCTAAGATTGCTGCTTTTTGTTCTTCATTTAGTTCGTCTGTCATATCTGTTGCAATAAACCCTGGTGCAACTGCATTTACTAAAATATTCCGTGTTGCTAGCTCTTTGGCAGATGTTTTTGTAAGTCCAATAACTCCTGCTTTTGCAGCAACATAGTTTGCTTGTCCAGGATTTCCACTAACTCCTACTATAGAAGCTACATTAATAATTCTACCTGCCCGCTGCTTCATCATTTGTCTTGTAACAGCTTTCGTACAAATAAACACACCTTTTAAATTTGTATTTATAACTTGATCAAATTCTTCTTCTTTCATGCGCATTAACAAATTATCCCTTGTAACACCAGCGTTATTGACTAAGATGTCCAAGCTGCCAAATTGTGTCACAACTTCTTTAACCATAGCTTTTACACTAGTTTCATCCGCAACATCAGCTTGTATTTTAAAGGCCTTTACGCCTAGCCGTTCAACTTCTTCTACAACTGCTTGTGCTTTCTGCTCACTACCAGCGTAATTAATCGCAACATTTGCACCTTGACGCGCAAGCTCTAATGCAATTGCTCTTCCAATTCCACGAGATGCACCTGTTACTAACGCATTTTTCCCTTTTAACATTATGCATCCTCCCTATACCACGAAATAAACTCGTTCATTGATTTCAAATCCTGAACCGCAAATGTCTTCACCTTTTTATCAATTTTCCGCAGCAAGCCAGAAAGAACTTTTCCGTTACCTACTTCAACAAATGCGTCAACACCTTGGTCAATCATATGGTTAATGGATTCTTCAAATCGAACTGGTGAATACAATTGTTTAAGAAGTAAATCCTTAATCGCTGCTTCATCTGTTACAGCCTCTGCTGAAACATTGGCAAAAACCGGAATTATAGCATCTTTAATTGGTGTTTTATCCAAATATCCTGCAAATTCTTCGTTCGCAGATTTCATTAATCGAGAATGGAATGGCCCGCTCACATTTAACGACAGGACACGTTTTGCTCCTTTTTCTTTTAATAGATCAGAAGCAAGCTCAATTCCTTTTTGCGAACCAGAAATAACAACTTGCCCAGGACAATTTAAGTTAGCAATATCCGCTATTTCATCTGTTATACCAGTCAGGACTTCTGTAATCTCTGCTTCCGACAGCCCAAGAACTGCTGCCATTGTACCTTGTCCTTTTGGGAAGGCTTCTTCCATTAACTTGCCACGAACACCAACAAGCGGCAATGCATCTTCAACAGTTAATGCTCCTGCAGCAACTAGTGCACTGTATTCCCCAAGACTATGGCCGACTGTCATCACTGCTTCGACCTTTTCCTGCTCGAGTAATTGATGGATCGCAATGCTGGTTAATAGTAATGCTGGTTGTGTGTTTTCTGTCTCTGTCAGCACTTCTGCAGGACCTTCAAATATAATTTCCTTTATATCCTTACCTAATACATCATTTGCTTTCTGAAACAGTTCTCTAACTTGTGGAAATTCATCATAGAATTCCTTTCCCATTCCAACAGCCTGTGAGCCCTGACCAGGAAACATTAAAGCTACGCGCTTCATTCAATCACTCCTTTTCTGATTCAATTGATTCAACTGTTGTTTTAATTGTATTTGTTACATCATTTTCCACCATATAGCTAGCTTGTTTAATGGCACTTAAAATTGCTCTACTATTCGATGAACCATGAGCCTTAATAACAGGAGCTGCGAGTCCAAATAGACCAGCACCACCATACTCTGAATAATCCAGTTTATCTTTGAGCCCACGTAAATCATTTTTCGCTAGTGCTGCGGCAATTTTCGTTTTTGCTGAAGCCATAAAGGTTTCTTTTAATAACGTAAAAATAGTTTGAGCAGTTCCCTCAATCGTTTTTAATGCGACATTACCACTAAACCCATCTGTAACAACTACATCAGCAGCATGATTTAATATATCACGCGCTTCGACATTTCCAATAAATTTTATAGGTGCCTTTTCGAGCAATTCAAACGTTTTTTTCGTTAGATCGTTACCTTTTCCATCTTCTGTACCAACATTTAGTAAACCAACAGTTGGATTTTGAATTTGTCGTACCTTTTCAGAATAGATGGATCCCATAATTGCATATTGTACTAAGTGATCAGGCTTTGCATCCACATTTGCCCCAACATCTAGCATTAGAAATCCCTTTCCATCAACGGTCGGCAATGTAGGGCTTAATGCAGGCCGATCAATCCCAGGTATTCTCCCGACAACAAATAATCCCGCACTCATTAATGCTCCCGTATTACCAGCAGAAATACATGCATCTGCATAGCCATCTTTTACGGCCTTCGCCATTAATACAAGTGAGGAATTCTTTTTGCGACGCACTGCACGAACTGGCTCATCATCGCTAGTAATGACTTCGTCCGTATGTACAATTTCAATATTTTTATCATTTGTTAAAAATGGTTTTATTTGTTTTTCGTCACCATAAAGGGTGATATTCAGATTTTTAATTTCTGAAATAGCATCCATTGCACCTAATACAACTTCTTTGGGCGCATTGTCTCCGCCCATGGCGTCAATTGCTAATCTCATTTATTTTTTTCCCCTTTATTTTCATTTGATTGGTACATATAAAATACACCGGAAAATACTTTTTCATTATCAACATAACTATGGACCGCAACAATGGTCCGGCTTTTTTCATCTTTACCTTCCACTGCCGCCTTAGCTATCACACGTTCTCCTTCGATTACTTGACGTCTGAATTTAACTTCGGACTTTGCAGTAAGTGCAAGCTCATCGTTAATTACTGCAACAGCTAATGAATTTGCCTGCGCGAATAAATGATGCCCCCTAGCAATTTTATTTCTTGAGAAAACAAGATCAGATGTAATATCGAGAATAGAGATCGCACGCTTGTCCAACTCTAAATCAATAATTTCACCAATAACCTCGTCTAATGACAAAGCTTTAACCGTTTCATTCCACTGATTCGTCGCAACATATTTAATTCGTTCTCTTAATTCAGGAATAGCTAATTCCATTCGATCGAGTCGTATCGTTTGAATACTAACTTGAAACGTTTTTGCTAAGTGTTCATCCGTAATAAAAGGCGTCTGTTCTATTTTTTCTTTTAACAGTCGCTGACGTTCCACTTTTGTTTTTCTCATTGACCGCACCATCCACCATTCATCATATTTTCACTTTATTGAAGAGTTCTAAATGAGGATAACCGGACTTTTAGAACTACTCGTTTATGACTTGGTACTAATAGTAATATATAATAGCTACTTTATTTATGCAAGCATACTTTTAATCAATTTTATCCGCAAACGAAAACTCGCGCTCTAAATAATGCTTTAGCGCACGATATTCTTCATTTTCTTCTAATTGATTTGTTTCCACGATTTCCTGTGCATCGTTCCTTGCAGTTTCTAAGGCACGATAATCATGTATCATATCCGCCACTTTAAATTCAGGAACACCGCTTTGTTTTCTGCCAAAGAAATCACCTGGTCCTCTTAATTGAAGGTCCTGTTCAGATAGTTCGAAGCCATTTGTTGTTTCTGTCATAATTCGCATCCGTTCTTTTCCAACTTCACCTTTTGGTTCAGCAATTAAAATGCAATAGCTCTGTTTACTGCCTCGTCCTACTCGGCCTCGCAACTGATGTAGCTGTGACAAACCAAATCGTTCTGCATCGTAAATGACCATTACGGTCGCATTTGGCACATTCACGCCAACTTCTACTACGGTTGTTGAAACAAGCACCTGAATATTATTGGCAGCAAACTCCTTCATCACACTATCCTTTTCTTGTGCTGATAATCTGCCATGCATTAATCCAACATTTATTTCTTCTGGATAATATGCTTCGAGCTGGTGAAATAAATCTACTGCATTCTGAATATCAAGCTTGTCAGACTCCTCAATGAGCGGACTAATGACATATGCCTGCTCACCTTCCGCGATACGTTTTGCAATAAAATCCAGGATTCTTTCAAACGTGTTTTCCTTTGCCCAAAGGGTTTCGACTTCTTTTCTTCCAGCAGGCATCTCATCAATGATTGAAACATCCATATCCCCAAATGCCGTAATTGCTAAAGTTCGCGGAATTGGAGTTGCTGTCATAAATAACACATCCGGATTTAATCCCTTGTCCCTTAATGTTCTCCTTTGCTCGACACCAAACCGATGTTGCTCATCGACAATAACAAAGCCTAAATCATGAAAGAAGACATCATCTTGGATCAATGCGTGTGTTCCTATCACTATATCTACTTCTCCATTTTGGACGGCTTGCAGCATTTCTTTTCGTTTTTTCCCTTTTACCGAACCTGTTAACAATGCAATTTTTGCTAGCTGTCCAAATAATGCTGTTAAGGATTGAAAGTGCTGTTCTGCTAGAATTTCAGTCGGGACCATTAATGCTCCCTGTTTTTCTGCTGTGAT
This sequence comes from Oceanobacillus sp. FSL K6-0127, assembly GCF_037983385.1. Classification (NCBI taxonomy): domain Bacteria; kingdom Bacillati; phylum Bacillota; class Bacilli; order Caryophanales; family Bacillaceae; genus Oceanobacillus; species Oceanobacillus sp. FSL K6-0127. The sequence goes on from NZ_CP150287.1 coordinate 3,095,507, forward strand.
TGCGGCATAGAGACCAATTGCTGCGACGGCTGTTTTCCCTGAGCCAACATCCCCTTGCAACAGTCGGTTCATTCGATATGGAGACTTTAAGTCTGCCATTATTTGGTGTAAAGATTTTTGTTGTGCTCCTGTCAATTCAAAAGGGAAACTAGAAATAAACGCTTTCACTTTTTCTGCGTCATAGTGTTGCGCATTTCCTTTAGTTGCTTCGCGTTTCAGTTTACGTAATAGCTGCATTTTCAATTGAAAAACGAGAAACTCTTCATATGTAAAACGACGACGTGCATGCTTTAATGCGATTCGATCAGCAGGAAAATGCATTGTCTTAACTGCTTCTGAACGACTTGGCAGCTTATAGGAAACCAAAAGGTTCGCCGGCAATATTTCTGTAATTGCATCACCATACTCTGTTAATGCTGCTTGCATATACTTTTTTAATTTATAATTGGTTACATCACCTTTTACTGAATACATTGGTTGTACATCAGCCTGTTCATCGGCACTACCTTTTTTATAATTACTAACCGTAATTTGCAGGCGATGCGCATCCCATTTCCCTGTTAATGTAATTGTGTCACCGGCCTGAATTTGTTTCTTTGCAAATGCTCGATTAAACATCACAGCTTTGATCGCAACACCTTCTACTTCGACTGTAAACGTGAGTCGGGATTTTCGCTTACCGAAAAAAGTGAGGGAAGGATCATGTACCACCCTCCCCTCAATCGTTGCTTTATCGTCATGTATTAATTCACTAAGTGGTTTAATTTCATACACATCGTAGCGGTATGGGAAATACAGCAGTAAATCTGCAATGGTGTAGATTTTTAATAATGCCAAATCTTCTGCTGCCTTCTCTCCGATACCTTTAACGTGTGTTACAGGCTCATTAAGCACAGTAAATCACTCTTTCTATATAAGGTTACACTAAACCGATATTCCAAATATTTTTTCTTTCAGCAATCTCCCTGTTGGTGTATCTGCCAATCCACCTTCACCTGTTTCACGCAAGCTCGATGGCATTTGTTTACCAATTCGGTACATTGCTCCAATTACTTCATCACATGGTATTTTGCTTGTAACACCAGCTAATGCCATATCAGCTGAAACAATTGCCAAGGACGAGCCTGCAGCATTTCGTTTGACACAAGGTACCTCTACAAGACCTGCTACCGGATCACAAACAAGCCCAAGCATATTTTTCAGCGTTATTGCAAAAGCTTCTGCTGATTGCTGAGGTGTTCCACCAGCCATCTCAACTATAGCTGCTGAAGCCATTGCTCCAGCAGAACCAACCTCAGCCTGACAGCCACCAGCGGCTCCAGATATGAAAGCATTATTTGCTACTACAAAGCCAAAGGCACCTGCCGTAAATAAATAACGAATCATTTGTTCCCTGGTTGGATTCAGCTGATTTTTCACAGCGAATAGAGTGCCTGGGACACAGCCAGCACTGCCAGCAGTTGGTGTTGCACAGATGATTCCCATCGCTGCATTTACTTCATTCGTTCCCATTGCTTTACTTACTGCGTCTAATAGCAAATGACCTGACAATGGTGTTTTTTCCTTCATATACGTTTGGATCCGGACAGCATCGCCACCAGTCAGTCCTGTTACTGATTCCACACCTTTTAGCGCATCATCAATTGCGCGCTCCATCACCTGGAGGTTTTTTTCCATTTCAGCAAAAACGTCATCACGTGATTTCTCTTGTACATCCATTTCCTGGCGGATCATCACTTCAGAAATTAAAATATTTTCCTTCTCAGCTATTTCAACCAATTCGGCTACTGTTCGAAACATTGCTTTAACCCCCTTCTGGAAATTAGCTGACAATTTTTGATATCTGAATGATATGATCAGCACTTTCCAACTCTTTTAATATTGTATCTTCCACATTCTGATCAACTTCAATTACCATCAATGCCTCTTTTCCGACATCTTTTCGGTTTACTTCCATATGACCAATATTAATTTCGTGTTTTGCTAAGATTTTTGTTACGGAAGCAATTGCACCAAATCGGTCACTATGCATGATTAAAATAGCTGGATGGTTTCCAGATAAACGGAGTGCAAATCCATTCAGCTCTGTAATTTCAACTTTCCCGCCGCCAATAGAAATGCCGACAAGTTCCAACTGTTCGGAATCATCACCAATAACGAGTCGGGCAGTATTCGGATGGTCTGCGGAGGCACTGTCCTCAATAAACTCAATTTCAAGACCTTTCTCTTTAGCCGTATCTAAAGATTTGCTTATCTCCGGGTCATCCGTTTCTAATCCTAAAAGCCCGCCTGCTAATGCAAAATCTGTACCATGACCTTTATATGTCTTAGCAAAAGATTCATACAAATAAATTTTCGCCCATGTTGGTTGCTTACCAAAGAGATTACGGGCAGCTTTTCCAATTCGAGCAGCTCCAGCCGTATGCGAACTGGATGGTCCAACCATGACAGGACCAATAATATCGAACACTGAATTATATTTCATGAATTTCACCGCCTCTTCATTGCATAGTTCTTGCTCTATTGTAAAGTATAACAAAAAAGTTTATAATAATCATTTGTGGATTATAGAACAATTGTTTATTCGTAGAAGTCTAACCATGTATTACCAATCGACTCAAACGGGATAACAATTCTATATATCGGGTGGGAGAGGGATAGTAAAATGTTAGAGGAAATCAAATGAAACAACAAATTTCATTAAAAAATGAAATAATCGCCGGTATCATCGGGTATTTTACAACTGTTTATATTGTTGTAGTCAATGGCTCCATTTTGAGTGAAGCAGGTATTTCACTCGAAACTGGGATGATTGCCACCATCATGGCCAGCTTTGTCGGCACGATGATGATGGGGCTTTTTGGAAAGCTGCCGTTAATTTTAATTCCTGGGATGGGTATCAATGCTCTTTTTGCCTATTCGATTATAAACAATAACGACTTTACGTTTCAAGAAGGTCTTGCTGTAGTACTTGTAGCAGCTCTTATCTTTCTTATAACAGCATTTACAAAAATCGGCGTTATTTTGAAAAATGCGATTCCAGAATCCTTGACACATGCAATTACAGTTGGTCTCGGCTTTTTCTTAATTTTAATCGGTTTGGAAAAAAGCGGAATCGTAATTGGTGGTGGTAGCACAATTGTCGCTATCGGTGACTTTACATCAACACCTGTAATCGTTGGGCTACTTACCTTATTTATCGCCATATTTCTTTTCGTAAAAAATGTACCTGCAAACTTTTTAATTACAATGATTATCGGTACGATACTTGCTGCTGTTTTCGGTCTGCAGCAACCGGAAGTAGAGCCGGTTCAGGTACATGTCAATGAGTTACTTTTTATTCCTTCGTTTACAGCAATCGGAGACTTTGCGTTCTGGTTGGCGGTATTTCCATTAGCATTGATTCTTATCTTTGAAAATATGGGAATTTTAACAGGACAACTTGGAATGCTAAAACGCCATGAAAGCTATAATAAGGCATATCGAATTACTGCTTTTTCAACTGTTACATCCGCTTTTTTAGGCACTTCGCCAACGGTTTCTGGCGCTGAAAATGCTGCGGTGATAGCTTCTGGCGGAAAAACAGGTCGAGCAGCAATTACAGCTGGTATTTTCTTTTTGGCTACCATTTTCATCATTCCTTGGATATCAATGGTTCCAAATTCTGCCATTAGTCCCATCTTAATAATTGTTGGATTTTTAATGGCACAAAATATTAAGCACTTGCCATTAAATGACATTGCCGATTCAATTCCAGCTCTCTTAATCGTTGTTATGATTCCATTCACCTATAGTATTGGAGATGGAATGGCCTTCGGTTTTATTGCATATCCGATTGTAAAAATAGCTTTAGGAAAACAAAAGGAATTGACAAAGCCGTTAATTATTATTTCTTCCCTGTTTTTCATTGAATTTATCTTGAAAATTACAGGCATATAAAAAACCGCCCCGGCATGCTAGATGGATTAGCCTAAATCCTCTAAGTCGGGGCGGTTTTTGTCTATTTCGCATCATCTCTCGATTCTTCAATATGCTTCTGAATTTTTTCTTGTACCATCACTTCTACTTTTTCTACTCGCTCATCTTTTAAATGCCTCTCTGGCTTTGGATGGAACCACCTGATCTCATCATCTCGAAAGATTCCTTTATATTCATTCCCTTGGATCGACAGCTTAAACTGATGCACATCGTGCGTTTGATCAGCAAACAGGGGTTTTACTTCAATGTCATCTGTTTCATCTTTTACTCCATGCTCATCTAAAAGCCGATGCACTTCTAATTCAACAGCTTTCAAATACGCATCTCCCAAATCCTGTTGTGGATGCGGATTAAGCCATTGAATTTCACCATCATGGAAATTACCAACATATTGGTTTCCATGCACTTTTAACTTGAATTGATGTCTTTCATACGTGCGATCTTCAAAAATTTGTTCAACTTCAAAATTATCGACCAGCGCCAACGCCTCCTCGAATTGATTCTTTACTTACTATATTCCCGAATCTCATAAAAAAAATCGGCTTTCAAACTAAATAACAATATTTTTATAACAACAATAATGTACTATTCAATTGCATTTGTAAAGTATTGTATTTATGACAATTATTGTAATTTATTTATCAGAAGTAAAAAAACTGCACCAGCAACTTTTATAATGTACATAAATTGGTTCCCATCTTCAGCCCCATAGAATTAGCTTTAAGTTTTAATATTTCACTTTGTAATATGGTCCAGCACCCACATCTACTGGCAAAGATAAAATCTCACTAACAGTTACAAAATGATAACCTTCGTTGATAAGTGCAGTTAATAATTCAGGCAAAGCATCAGCTGTTTCTTGGTGGATATCGTGCATCAAAACAATTGCACCGGGAGTGATACTGTTCAGAATTTCCTCCTTTATCTTTTTCGCATTTCTCGTTTTCCAGTCCAAGGAATCGACGGACCATAAAATAAGAGAGTTTCCTAATGCTGTAGCTGTTTCTTCAACACGCTCATCAAATATACCATAGGGAGGTCGAGTCATTGTCGGATACTGTCCGCTCGCTTCTTCTATATTTCTAGCTGATTCAGAAATTTCTTCTTCAATATCATATGTATCTAACTTAACTAAATTTTGATGTAAATTTGTATGATTACCAATTTCATGACCTGCCATAGCAATTTCCTTAGCCATCGATGGGTTCGCTGTCGCTTGACTGCCAAGCATGAAAAAGGTAGCTTTAGCATCATGCTCAGCAAGAGCCTCTAGTACTTGGGGAGTAACGTTAGAATTAGGGCCATCATCAAATGTAAGTGCAATATATTTCTCGTTAGGATCCAAACTATTTACTACTTCGGAATCCTTTTGTACCAGAAACTGTTTGTCGTGCAGTACCATTTCTTTCAACTCATGATCTGCTTCTTTTTTAACTGTTGACACAGTTTGTGTACTACTTCCAACAGACCCACCTGAAATGAAAAAAATGGTTAACGCAATAAGTATAATTAATACCCACCCCGGCCAACGTATTCTCCTAATCATTTTATATTTATCCTTTCTACCAGACTATTAGCAGAGCTAATAGCCTTACCTACATGTTATACTTTTTTTTGCAATTCGATTACAATTACGGTCAAAGTCATTAATGAATGTATTCATTACTAACGAGTACTTCATTTAAAATTTCAGTTGGAATTATGAATTCAACGGTTCCCATATATCCTGGTGCAACTTCATATTCATCGAAAGAGATAACAAGCTTTCCATCATTATTAATATAAAATTGCTGTTCAGCTTGTATTGCTTCAAAGAAATCACCGAAGTCTTCCAAGCCAGCATCTTCCACCCAATATATTTTATTAGTATCTGAATTCATTTGTTCACGCATTTGATCCTTGATATTTTCGCTGATTATCTGAATGTAGCTTTCATCACTGAACAACATTGGTAGCGACAGCAATATTTCATTATTTTTATCTATCGTGTCATATTGAAGCGTCGTTGAACCTGAACCAGCAATTCTATTAACATACCTCTCTAACACAAAGATCTGCTCATTATCTGTCTTCACTTCGAAGCCACTAGAAATCGCATAATGCCCAGTTTCCCCCTCATTAACCTTTTTCATAATAGCTTCAAATTCTTTATAAAGGGTTTTGCCTTCCTCTAAGTAGTCCTCATTTAGACTATCTTCAAGTTCTTTGTTTTCTAAGTCTGTCACTGCCGGTACTTTAATATCTGCTGATAGAAGCTCATCTTCCTCCTCAAATTGTGTAATTGTGATGACCTTTACAACCTCTCCAACAATAGGTACCTCAGATAAAGCCTGAGCCATTGCTGGACTGACATTCACACTCATTGTAAATAGTAAAACAGCTGCTGCAACACCAGCAGACCATTTAGCTGTAAGTCTTTTAGTTCTTCGTTTTTTCAGTGTATCTTGCACAACACGATCAAGCTCCTTTGGAATCGCGATTTCATCATACCTTTTCTTTAAGGATTTAAAATTTCTTCCCACGTTTTACCTCCTCCTCAATTGTTGAATCTTCGTCCAGTTCAACTTTCAGTATTTTCAATGCTCTGTATAGCCTTGTTTTAACCGTATTAACATTTTCCCCTACAATTTTAGCGATTTCTTCTATTTTCATGTCCTCAAAATATCTAAGTATGATTATTGTTTTGTACTTATCTGGAAGGTGGTCAATCGCCTCTTGTAAATCTAAATGGTGATACTCATCTTCTCTGCCATTTGCTAAAACCTCCATCACAGTATCATCGACTACACTCAGCCTTTTATGCTTTCGCAAATGATCCAGGGAAGTGTTTACAACTATCTTATAAAACCAACTTTTTAAACCAACTTGATTTTCCAATGTGTTGATGCGAATTAGTGATTTATGAATTGCATCCTGTACGATATCAAGCGCATCCTCTTGATTCCCCACATAGCTATAGGCAATCCGATAACAACTCTCCTTATTCTCTATAATAAACGCGATTAATTCTTTTTCTAATTTTGATTTTTTAAACAAACCCATCTAAAAGAGCTCCTTTTTCGGCGGTTAATAAGCTTATACATACTAGACGTTCGAACAGCGTAAAAAGTTTGCGCATTTTTAATTTATTTTTTAAAAGGTTATTTTAAGGAATTGTTGTCGTTATATGTATCCCTTTATTGATAAAAGTTCGTAAAGGCGCAGCAAGTTTGAAATACCAGTTTTAAAAACGAACTAGTTGCTTACGTTTATTAATCTGAAATAACAAAAAGAGTGCTTCTTGTAAAAGAAATGCCCTCTTTATCCAATAGTATGAATCTATACTAAAATGTAATGCAATGAAAAAAGCCCGACAACCTTTTCGATTGTCGGACGAGGTTAATATTTTCTTAGAAAACTCGGCTTCATTTGATACCATTGATTGCTTATTGCGTGATGACAAGCAGTGAAAACACGTTCAATAACCTGTGTAGAATTAGCCAGTAATCTTATAGTAAAACCAGGTACATAAAGCTCTGATAAACCTGCTTTTATATCAGCCGTTTCTTCATTAATTGTTTCATATAACAGATCAAGCAGAGCAGAATCTGTCTTTTCCCCAATCACAATTAACGAGCCTAAATGTGTATAGCCTTCCATAAATCCCAGACCACCAATTTCTTGAGCACCTGGATTTAAGTTAATATGGTCAAAGGCAATCAATTCATTATCCATATAAATCTCGTTAATTAACCGTAATTGATCATAGCTGAATTGCTTTCCTTCCGGAGACCATCCAGGTGTCAAAATATCGGAATAAAGCAATGTTGCACCTTTTTCCATATATACTGTATTTTTCTGAAAGTAACGCGCGTCCTGGTAAGCAATCAGCGGATCTGGCAGATATTCTAAATAACTATCTTTTTTCAAATGAAATTCTGTTTCCTGGTATGCTTCTTTACTCGGTGTTTTATACACTTTTGTTGCAGATTGTGTTGTTAGCGTAACCTCGGCACCTTCATCAAGTGTTACTTTCATACGGTACGTATCGCCATCCAAATAGCCACCACCAGGATTTAGCAAGTAATAGCAAGGAAAATTATAATTATTAAGATATACAGGGCGCATCACTTTTAATGCACCTTGAAAATAAACCTTTTTAGCTACTGTTCTTCCTTGTCTGTTCTCCAAGTCTAACTCGAGAATCCCAGTCCAATCAGTCATGTTGCTCCAATCCCTTAAGCAATGCATGCTTTTTAATCCAATCTACGACCTTATCAAGTCCTTCATTATCCTTCAAATTCGTAAAAATAAATGGCTTATCACCACGGAAGACCTTCGTATCTGACTCCATAATTTCAAGGTTCGCACCGACAAATGGGGCTAAATCTGTTTTATTAATAATAAACAAATCAGATTTAATCATCCCTTGTCCACCTTTACGCGGGATTTTTTCTCCTTGTGCCACATCAATAATATAAATCGAAAAGTCAACGAGCTCCGGACTAAATGTAGCAGCGAGGTTATCACCACCGCTTTCTACGAAAATCAGCTCAACATCCGGATGTTTTTCTTTCAATTCCTCAATTGCAGCGAAGTTCATCGATGCATCTTCGCGAATCGCTGTATGCGGGCAACCACCTGTCTCCACTCCAATGATTCGATCATCTGGCAAAATACCATTTGCTACAAGGAACTTCGCATCCTCTTTCGTATAAATATCATTCGTAATAACCGCCATGCTAATTTCTCCATCCAATGCACGTGTAAGTTTTTCTACGAGCATCGTTTTTCCTGCACCAACAGGGCCACCTATTCCAATTCTAATTGGTTCCATACAAACACTTCCTTTATAAAATTTCATTAAAGAGGATGTTCAAAAAGTCCGGTAAAAATGACAGTTCGAGAACAAAGGACCTTCGACTAAAAACCTCCACATTCTATGTTGAACATCGAAATCCCAATACGTTGCTACTTAGCCGACCTCGTACCTTTTCTTTCTCCTCTTGAACACACCCTTAAAACTACGACATAAAAATTCGGATATTAACACGTTCATGTTGCATTTGAGCTAATTCCAAGCCTGGTGAAACAATTCCGAAATCAATACTATCAAGTTTCATTACATTAGCCGTTGCAACACTAAGCTCTTGCTGAAATTCGTGGATTATCTGCTGTCCTGTCGTTTGCCCTAAGGGAATCGCACGTACAGCATTTTGAACGAGCGCTGCAATGGTTGAATATAAGTAATATCGAATCGTCATTTCCTTATCAACTTGCAAATAATGACCAACGATTGTAAACGCAAGCGCGGAGTGACCAAATGAACGCTTTTCTTTAATGCGTTGTCGATATTGTGATGTAATTGGAATTTTATATAATGCCTCTACGATAGTTATCATCTGTTCTCCCATTCGCTGTGTACCTACCCGTGATTCACGCGCAAGATTTTGAACAGTTAAAAGCCGGTCCAGTTCCCATACCTTGTCCAACTCGTCTTCAACTAGTGCCTCATATGCAAGCTTCGAGGCTAAGCCATCTGAATAGACGAGCTGTTCATGTAAATACACTTTTAGCCATTTGGAGAAGGACTCTTTGTCAAAAATTAGGTTTTCTTGGATATATGTTTCCATTCCAAACGAGTGACTGAAAGAACCCGTAGGAAAATTTGAATCGCATAGCTGAAATAAAGCCAATGCACGATCAATCATGGCTATGTCCTATATGTCGGAACGCTTGGTTCACTTTACGATCCTCTCTTTTGAAAGGAATGCCAAGTTCTTGCAATAGTTCCTCTACTAAGTAATCGTATTGAACAAGCATGTCATCCTTCTCAAACTGGGCTGGGAGATGACGATTTCCAAGCTGGTGAGCGATTGTTCCCATTTCATGCATACTTCTTGGACTAATAACCAACAAATCGTCTGACAGCACATCAATAATTATCATATTTTTTTCATCCATGTATAGTACATCACCAGCTACTAAATCACGTGGCTCCCTTAGACGAATTCCAATTTCTTTCCCATGATCTGTTTCGACTCGTTGAATCCGCTTGACTAGGTGAGCACTTTCAAGATAAACCTTTTCTTTATGTCGCTTACTAATTTCTTCTTGATTCATTTCGTTTATATTTCCAACTATTTTTTCGATTATCAATCATTTCACCTCAAAATAAGAAATACCGTTGACCCATTGGTACCGTGTCAACAGGATCACATGTAATTATTTCACCATTTATTCGTACTTCATACGTTTGTGGATCAACATCAATTTCTGGCGTTTCTGTGTTTAGCTTCATATCCTTCTTTGTAAGCTGACGAATCCCACGTACCGGTTTTACCATTTTTTCCAGTCCAAGTTTTTCTTGAATGTTATCGTCATAAGCAGCTTGTGATACAAAAGTAAACGAACTTTTTGCCAGTGCTTTTCCAGTTGTAGCATACATCGGTCGATAAATCATTGGTTGCGGGGTTGGAATTGTTGCATTGGCATCCCCCATCAAACTTTGTACAGCAAGACCATTTTTTAGAATCATCTCTGGTTTTACCCCAAAAAAGCGCGGTTCCCATAATACAAGGTCGGCTGACTTTCCTACTTCAATCGAACCGACATATTCAGAAATTCCATGTGTAATTGCAGGGTTAATGGTATATTTGGCGATATACCGTTTAGCACGATTATTATCCGCATATTTGCTATCGCCTTTCATTGTCCCCATTTGCATCTTCATTTTATCAGCAGTTTGCCATGTTCTAAGGACAACTTCACCAATACGTCCCATCGCCTGTGCATCGGAGCTCATCATGCTGAACACACCCATATCCTGTAAGATATCCTCTGCTGCAATCGTTTCTCTGCGAATGCGTGAATCAGCAAATGCTATATCCTCTGGAACAGATGGATTCAAGTGATGACAAACCATTAGCATATCAAGGTGTTCGTCAATTGTATTGACTGTATATGGCATCGTTGGATTCGTCGATGATGGAAGCACATTTAACATACCGGCAGATTTAATTAAATCTGGTGCATGCCCGCCACCAGCACCCTCTGTATGGTACATGTGAATTACACGATTTTTAATTGCTCTCATCGTATCTTCAAAAAAACCTGCCTCATTCAATGTATCTGCATGAAGGGCAACTTGAACGTCAAATTCGTCAGCTACCTTTAATGAATGATCTAATGCAGATGGTGTTGCTCCCCAATCTTCATGTACCTTCAAACCTATTGCTCCCGCACGGATCTGCTCTTCAAGCGGGCCGGCTGTTGCAGCGTGACCTTTACCTGTTAAACCGATATTTATCGGAAGTCCCTCAATAGCTTGAAGCATTCGATGCATGTTCCATTCGCCCGGCGTTACCGTAGTCGCTCGCGAACCTGCACCAGGTCCGGTTCCTCCACCAATTAAAGTTGTTAATCCAGCTGTAAGTGCAACATCTACTTGCGCAGGGTTAATAAAGTGAACATGTGTATCGATTCCACCTGCCGTCAGAATTTTACCCTCACCTGCAATTACCTCTGTTGCAGCTCCGATAACAATATCTACATTGTCCATAACAAGCGGATTTCCACTTTTTCCAATGGCAAAAATCAATCCATCTCTCAATGCAACATCTGCTTTATAAATCCCTGTATAATCGAGCACAATCACGTTCGTAATTACGGTATCTGGAACTCCTTCTTCACGAGTAGCTAGTGGATGCTGTCCCATTCCGTCTCGGATGACCTTGCCACCTCCGAACACTACTTCTTCACCATAGGTCGTATAATCTTTTTCGATTTGTATGAATAAGTCTGTATCCGCTAACCGAACCGAGTCTCCAGTTGTCGGTCCATACATTTGTGAATATTGCTCTCTGGACATCTTAAAACTCATTTTGAATCCCTACCTTCTAATGGCCCATCAACTTTATTTGTGAATCCATATACAACGCGCGCACCTGCATAATCAATTAGTTCGATCTCTTTTTCATCACCAGGTTCAAAACGAACTGCTGCACCCGCAGGTACATTTAATCGTTTTCCATATGCCTCCTCACGATTGAATATCAACGCTTCATTTACTTCATAAAAATGATAATGTGAGCCAACTTGTACTGGTCGATCGCCAGTATTGATTACAGTAACTTTCGAGCTTATTTTATTTTGATTACAGATGATCTCTTCATCTTTTAAAATCAATTCACCAGGTATCATTTTGTCACTCCTTTTAACGTATCGGATGATGAACCGTTACTAATTTTGTACCATCAGGAAAGGTAGCTTCAACTTGAATATCATCAATCATCTCCGGTATACCTTCCATTACATCTTCGCGCGTTAAAATCGTTGCTCCGAATTCCATTAACTCAGCAACCGTTTTACCATCACGCGCACCCTCTAACAGCTCATATGTAATCAATGCCATTGCTTCAGGGTGATTCAGTTTCAGACCTCGATCTTTTCTGCGTCTTGCCAGATCAGCTGCTACTACAATTAAGAGCTTGTCCATTTCACGCGGTAATAATTGCATCTATTCATTTCCTCCTTTTACTATCATTGTGCTATAACCAGTTTTCCCACCTCTTCAAAATCCAAAACAAATACTAAATTTTAAAAATATGTTTGTATTATTATTGGGAACCTTCACACTGTTTAATACCTATAAATTAAATTATTTAACAGAGTTAAAAGGCATACCGTTTACAGAAGTAGATGTAAGAAATCTTGGTTCACAAAGAACCATCTTTTAATCATATTGGCCCCTTCAAAGACAGTAGATTTTTTTCGTATTTAAATTAATCGTTATTGATCATACTTGAAACTATGTGAAAACAATCACAAATAAGCGATTCCATAGGAGAACCACGTAGTACGCTGTATTTAATTTTTAATGGTTTATAAAAGTTTGTCATACATGTCGCTCATTTTCAGTTAGGGACTGATGAAGACGGTGGATCTTCTGAACAACGAAAAGAGAGGTTTGTCTACTTCGTCTGTTAGTAGATTAACTAAAGACAAAATAGTTTGAGAGTGTAAATAAATCTTTAATCAATATATGATTAATTCAATACTATATCTATGATACAGATTTTTGGCGAGAAATCAAGCTTTTCGTTTACAAAAAACGATATTCTTTGATGTTGAACATTTCTCTTTAGTAAAACTGCAGAAATTTGAGCAGCATCAGGAGCACAATTTAAAATCCTTAATCGTGATACGTTTTATCGTTTCATCGATAAGATTCGTCTTATGCACCTCTATTGCCTTACACGCCGTTGCAACATACAGACTGTCCATAAGTGTGGCTGCTTCTAGTCCAACTAAGCCTCAGCTCCTAAATTATTCGCAGCATTCAAATTTTATAGTGTTTTATCCACAATAAAAGATCGTGCATTATCGCACGATCTTAATCCTTAACATTATTCTACAGAGAAAATATAAGAATAGATGGGCTGATTACCATTATGAATCTCAACCTCGATATCCCCATATGTTGCTTCAATATAGTTCACAAGCTCCGCAACTTCACTTTCTTCTACATCCTCGCCTTGTAAAACAGTCAATATTTCATCTTCATCTGTAATTAATTCATTCAATAATAATTTAACAGCTTCTGTTTTATCTTTATGTGTTGTAACGATTTTACCTTCATTAATACCCATAAAGCTGTCTTTTTCAATTGTAATACCATCAATTTGCGTATCTCTTACAGCATATGTTATTTGTCCAGTTTTTACATGTTTACGGGCTTCATCCATCGCTTCTTTATTCTCATTAATGCCAGCTTCCGAATTAAATGCCAACATTGCACTTATTCCTTGTGGAATTGTTTTTGTCGCGACAACTGCTACATTTCCCTCAGCAAGCTCTGCTGCTTGATCAGCTGCCATCCAAATATTTTTATTGTTTGGCAAAATAATTACATTCTCAGCATTTGCTTTTTGAATAGCATCCGTAATATCCTGTGTACTTGGGTTCATCGTTTGTCCACCTTCAATGACCACAGATACACCTAAACTTTCAAATAATGCCTTTAGTCCACTTCCCATAGCTACTGTGACAACACCATACTTACTTTTTTGCTTCTTTGTATTTTGTGACTTTTCACCAACGATTGCCGCATGCTGCTGACGCATGTTTTCGATTTTCATATTGATCAAGCTTCCGAAACGCTGTCCCATTGTTAGGCATGTTCCTGGCTCTTCTGAATGGATGTGAACTTTTACAATTTCATCATCTGACACTACTAATAATGAATCTCCCAGCTCACTTAATTCATTACGGAATTTTTCTTCACTAAATGGATACTCTGCTAATTTATCATCCTCAAATTTCACCATAAACTCTGTACAGTAACCAAATTCAATCTCTGACGTATCCATGAAATCTTGGCTAACTTTATGATGCTCAGCATTCACCATTTCTTCCATCTTTACTTCTGTTGTATCAGCCGGTAATGCTTCCCCTTTTAAAGCAGCCAAAAAGCCTTCATAAATTGTTACAAGTCCTTGTCCACCAGAGTCAACTACTCCTACCTCTTTTAAAACAGGCAATAACTCTGGCGTACGCTTTAGAGATGCTTTTGCCTCAGCAAGCACCTTTTCCATGAACAGAATAATATCTTTTTCTGTCTCAGACAGGCGTACAGCTTCCTTGGCTGAATCCTTTGCCACAGTTAAAATGGTCCCTTCAACAGGTTTCATTACTGCTTTATAGGCGCTAACCACACCGGCATCGAATGCTTGAGCTAAATCAGCAACCGTCAATGCCTGCTTCTTTTCCATACCTTTTGCAAAGCCACGAAAAATTTGGGATAAAATAACACCAGAATTGCCTCTTGCTCCCATTAGCAGTCCTTTTGCGAAAGCATTGGCTATCTCAGATGCATTATTACTTGTATGTTGTTTCACTTCATTTGCACCCGAAGTTATCGATAAATTCATATTCGTTCCCGTATCACCATCTGGTACTGGGAATACATTTAACGCATCTATTTTCTTGGCATTATTCGCTAAATGATGTGCTCCAGTGAGTATCATCTGTGCTAATGTAACGCCATCTAACTTTTCTACCGTCACTGAATTTCCTCCTCCACAACCCGAAACAAAACTAGTCTTTTGCTACACGGACTCCTTGAATATAAATATTTACTGAGTCGATGGATAAACCTAAAGATTGATGTAATGTATATTTGACTTGTGATTGCACATTATTTGCTACTTCAGAAATTTTCGTCCCATAACTTACAATAATATACATATCAATATGCAACTTATCCTCTTCTTGTCGAACTACAATTCCTCTTGCATAATTTTCTTTTCTGAGAATCTCTGCAATTCCATCTTTAATTTGGCTTTTAGATGCCATTCCTACAATTCCATAACATTCAACTGCAGTTCCGCCAGCAATTGTAGCGATAACTTCATTTGTAATTGTTACTTGACCATCAGTTGTATGAAGTTCAATGGACATAATTATCCTCCTTAACGTACATATCAAAAAGCATCGAATGAAAAGCAAATCATAGTACTTAATACTTTTGATTTCTTATTACCTTTAAACAGAATATAAGCAAATTATACTATACACAGAACATATTTAAAAGCAACTATAATATGATACGAATAAAATTAAAAATACCTCATACTACAATGAATGATTTCGTATAATCTGTCAAGTATTTTCGCTTTATCCCATTGACACAATCCTCTCTCCATCTGACATTTTAAAAAAAGATTCGTTGCATTATTAGTCTACTTGTGATAAATTGTATAAGTAATTACTGACACATGATAGAGTAAGGAGTGAATATTATGGCTAGAAAATGTGTTGTAACTGGACGTCAAACTCGCAGTGGTAACCTTCGTTCTCACGCTATGAATTCCAACAAACGTAATTGGAAAGCTAATGTACAAAAAGTACGTATTATGGTAGACGGTAAACCTAAAAAAGTTTATGTTTCTGCTCGTGCACTTAAGTCAGGTAAAGTAGAGCGCGTATAATATACCAGAGCGTCAGCTTAACATTAGACGACCAAAAGCACCGGATGCAATGCACCTGGTGCTTTTTAATGTTTAGGAAACTATAAGTGCGTGTACAAAGATGAACGAAAACCTTCTAGCTTAGGCAATTATTTTTCTTTTTTAAACATCCCAATTACAACTTTTACAAATCCACCGACAAATCTTGGAAGTTTAATCGTATAGAATTTCATAAGTAGGGACCCCTCCTGTTTTACAATTCAAACATACCGTTCAAATCGTATCACCACTCTTTACTAGTAATACTATGCCTTTATCAAATGAAAAAGTACCTTTTTTTGAAAGAAGCTTGTTTGAGATGCAAAGTGTTGATCCCCATGAAATAGTTGTATTCGATAAAGGATAATAAAATCCAGATAAATAAATCCCTTCCACTTCTTTTGTAAAAGGGATTAAAGATATATAGGGGTATGCTTCATGGTTTTCTATTGTATGTATACCAGGAGACAGCATTTCTATTTGATTGGATTGATCCACAATAACAGCTTGAATACCCTTATTTAAAATAGTATATAGCAACTGAATATTAATTAATTCATGATCCAGCCTGCCACCGGTGACACCAAATAAATATATTTTACTGGGGTTCATTGCATATGCTCGATTTAATGCAATTTCCATGTCTGTTTCGTCTTTTTCGATTGGATGCCTTTCCATGTATGCAGCATTTTTGGAAATTACTTGTCTTTCATGTTTATCAATTGAATCAAAATCACCAACAGCATATTCTAACGGAATTTTTTGCTCAGCTATCAAATATGCACCACGGTCAGCACCAATCCAGCTATCGATCTCGTCTTTAAACAAATAAAGATTGGGAACCAAACCGGATGGTCCGTTCCCTACTATTGCTACTACTTTCATCATAATTACCCTTTCGTTGCATTACGTATCGCTTGAATCGCTTCACGTCGATCAGCTTGTCCAAAAACAGCGCTGCCAGCTACTAAAACATCAGCACCTGCATCGGTACACAATTTTGCAGTTTCTGGGTTTACCCCCCCATCAACTTCAATCTCAAAATCTAGATTTAATTCCTTACGCCACATGGATAATTTTTCAATTTTCTCTACTGCTTCGTGAATAAATGACTGTCCTCCAAAGCCTGGGTTTACTGTCATAATTAATATAAGTTCTACTTCTTTTAAAATAGGTTTAAGCATTTCTACTGGTGTTGCTGGATTAATTACTACCCCAGGCTTTACATCATTTGCTCTAATTAGCTGAAGTGTACGGTGGAGATGTGTACATGCCTCTTGATGTACTGTTATGATGGCAGCACCAGCCTCAGCAAATACAGGAATGTACGGATCCGGGTTTTCAATCATTAAATGGACATCCAGCGGCAGGCTTGTAACTGGCTTGATTGCGTCGACAATTAACGGTCCAATTGTAATATTAGGCACGAAATGTCCATCCATTACATCAACATGGATATAATCCGCCCCGCCTTTTTCAACATCGATTATTTCTTCACCTAGTTTGGCAAAGTCTGCCGATAAAATAGAAGGTGCAATTTTAGTCATAATTAATACCTCGGCTTTCGTGATTGTATTTCTTCTAGAAAACTTAAATAATGATCATAACGGAAGCGCGCAATATCGTTCGTTTCCACCGCTTCCTTAACAGCACATTTAGGCTCTTTATAATGCATGCAGCCTCGGAACTTACAATACTCTTGTATTTCCCTCATTTCAGGAAAACAATCTGATAATGATTCTGCTTCGATTTCATTAAAATCAAGCACACTGAAACCAGGTGTATCTGCTACAAGTCCACCATTTACCTGCATCAGTTCAACGTGTCTTGTCGTATGCTTTCCTCTACCAAGACTTTTAGATATCTCTGCGGTCTTTAGCAATAAAGATGGCTTTAATACATTTAAAAGCGTTGATTTTCCAACACCTGATTGTCCTGCAAAAACAGATACTTTATTCCTGAAGTAATGCTTCAATTCAGGAAGCAAATCTTGTTGCTTGGATGAAATTAATTCGACAGCATAACCAATTTTCTTATATATAGCTTGATATGCTTCAATGTCATGACGTGCTTCTGCAGAAACTAAATCAATCTTTGTGATAAAAATAACCGGCTCTATTTCCTTCGATTCTATTAACACTAGAAAACGATCCAATAACAGAGTGCTAAAATCCGGAGAAGCAGCAGAGCTAACAATTATCGCTTGATCGATATTTGCTATCGGTGGACGAACGAGTTCGTTCGTTCTTTCTTTAATCTCCATAATATATCCTTCGCCGGGATTGCTTTCCTCGAACTCTACAAAATCCCCAACAAGCGGGGTGATTTTCCGATTCCGAAAAACACCCCGACCTTTGCAGGAGTAAATCATATTATTTGATTTCACATAATAAAATCCACTTAAAGCTTTAACAATTCTTCCTTCTGCCATCGATTCACTCCTCTTCGCCATCATAGGAAACCGTTCTGTTTCGTATGACTTCGTCGTCTCTAGTAATTGTATATTCCGCTTCACTATCAGGGGCAATCGTTAATGTAAACTCAAACTCACGATCTTCTGTAATTACTTCTTCCCTGTACACATCTGATATTTCGTTGTTTGCATCTCCAATATAAATGCGAACAATCTGTTCTACGGGTTCTGAATCTTCTTCCTGATTTCCTTCGTTCCCTCGGTTCCCTTGGTTCCCTTGGTTTCCTTGGTTTCCTTCGTTTCCTTGGTTACCTTGATTACCTTCGTTTCCTTGGTCTTCCTCATCGTCCTCTGTTTCAGGATTGTACGGAACAGTAAGACTTATTGTGTGTGATCGTGGTGGCCTTGCTTCAGGTCCACTCGAAATATACACGTTAACCGTTGAACCTTCTTCCACTTCAGCTCCAGAGGCTGGATCTTGTCTAATAACTTCTCCTTCAGGAACCGTTTCAGAATTTTCTTTTATCACATTCATAACAAGATTTTCACCTTCTAAGTAAGACCTTGCCTCATCTTCCGTCATTCCTGCGAGGTTATTTAATCTAATCGCTTCTGGCCCAATGCTGACCTCAAAAATAACTCTTTCTTCACTTGGTACAACTTCACTTCCTGGTTCTGGCTGAATTTGTGTTATAATTTCGCCCTCTGGATTATCAGAATGCTTTTCAATGGTTATTATATTCGTAAAGCCTTCATCCTCCAGTAATCGATTCACCTGGCTAAAATCGCGTCCTACATAGTCTTCAAATGTCACACGTTCTTTTCCTTGGCTTACAAATAGTGTAACAGTACTACCTTCTTTCGCAGATCTTCCGGCCTTTGGATCCGTTTGTACGACTAGACCCTCTTCAATTTCATCTGAGTATGTCTCCTCTTCCTCAACAATAAATTTATCTGCTTCCAGTACTTCCCGTGCCTCTTCAACTTCCATCTCCGAAACATCCTTGACAATAATGTCCTTCGGCTGCATCAGATCGGGAATTATGAACATTGCTGCTATACCTGCTGCAAGAAGAAGTAACACAACGATTATGATAATCCATTTTTTCTTGCCACGTTTTTTCTTAGGCGGCTTCGTTTTGGCTGGTTTTTTGTCCTTTATTTTCTTCGTTTTCTTAGCCTTTTTGCCTGCATTCTTTTCTGCTGGATGATCTTCAGGATAATTTTTTGTGCCATCATCGAATTGATGAACTAATGTAGCCTGATCCATATCCTCTTCTATTTGCTGATCTGTAATAATCGGAATTGCCTTTGTTTCTTCTCCAACCTCGACTGGTGGAGCGTATAAAGGCTCATTCAGCTTATCGGGATGTAATGCATTTTCAATTGCTTCCTCTAGCTCATAAATATTTTCATACCGATGAAATGGATCTTTTGCAGTCGCCTTCAAAACAATATTTTCTACACTTTGTGGAATATCTTGGTTAAACCTTCTTACAGATGGTGTATTCGTCTGTAAATGTTTTAATGCAATTGATACAGGAGATTGTCCTGAAAATGGAAGTTTACCTGTTAATAGCTCATAGAGAACAATTCCAATTGAATAGATATCTGACTTTTTTGTTGCCATACCGCCTCTGGCTTGTTCTGGAGATAAATAATGAACCGATCCGAGTATTGAATTTGTTTGCGTTAAAGATGTTGCACTTAACGCAATAGCAATACCAAAATCAGTTACTTTCACCTGGCCAAAGCTGTTAATTAAAATATTTTGCGGTTTAATATCGCGATGTACAATATCGTTTGCATGAGCATGCGCAATTGCAGATATTAGTTGCTTCATAATATCCAATGCAACACGCACATCAATTGGACCATTATTTTGTATGTATTCCTTTAGTGTCATTCCGTCCACATATTCCATAACCATATAGAGGACTTGATCCTCTTCACCTACATCGAAAATATTAACGATATTCGGATGGGAGAGACTTGTAGCTGACTGCGCTTCCCGGTCAAAGCGTGCAATAAATTCTTCATCATGGATATACTCCATACGCAACGCTTTTACTGCAACATCACGGTTTAAAATCGTATCCCGTGCAAGGAATACATTCGCCATTCCACCTCCGCCAATTTTTTCAATTATCTTATAGCGCTCATTTAAAAGGTGACCACTTCTCATTCATCTTCACCCGCTTCCAACGAAGATCCATGTTGTAAGAGAATAAGTGTAATATTATCTTCTCCGCCTCGTTCATTGGCTAATCTGATCATCTCCAAGCCTGTTTCTTTCAAGTCTCCCGTTGCTGTTAAATAAGCAGCCATTTCCTGTTCACTCAGCTTATCGGACAAACCATCAGAACAGAGGAGTAGCTTATCTCCTGCCTCCCATTCTACGGTTAATATATCTTCTGAAACAGTTTCTTCCGTACCCACAGCCTTCAATATTATATTTTTCCTTGGATGCCATTCTGCATCTTGTTCTGAGATTTGTCCCGAACGTAATAGCTCATTTACTAATGAGTGGTCTTCTGTCACTTGTTTAAAACCATTCTCATTTAAAAGGTAGCCACGGCTATCACCTACATGTGCGATGGTTAAAAATTCGTCTGTACAAATGGCCGCAACAATGGTCGTGCCCATTCCCTCACATTCCTTGTTTTGCAACGAATGTTCATATATAGATTGATTCACATCTGAAATGGTATCCGATAGCCATACTTCGGCTTTATCTGGAGCATTTACGCGATCTGTTGTTTGCCATTTTTGTTTCATTAATTTTGTAGCAAGCTGACTCGCTACATCTCCCGCCTGATGACCACCCATTCCATCAGCGATAATCGCAATTAGCTGATCATCTGTATTATAAAATAGACCACCTGAATCTTCATTATGAGCCCGAATCTTACCACGATCTGTTAGAAAATAACCTTCCATCTTATTCCCCCCTTGCTTTCAAGTAATATATACGTAAATTACGTGTTATTTTCAGGTTAAAAACGTCATTTAAAGTATTGCACAATTTTCCCAATAAAAGAACCAAATTTATTAATTTTTTTTCAAGCGTGTTAAGAAGAATCCATCCGTCCCATCATGAGGAAATAACTGTAGACCAATATCAGTTATTCCTTGTGCATACTTTAATGTAGCTGGTAATGTTTCAAAAAACGTTTCATCGATTTGAAAGTCATGCTGATTAGCTAGGAAATTTTGCACTACTTTTTCATTTTCTAACACATCGACTGTACATGTGCTATAAATCAACAATCCGTCTTTTTTAAGCAATGGTGCTACATGTTCAAGTATTTCCGATTGAATTACCGCTAACCTTTTGATATCTTCTTCGTTTTTATGATATTTGATTTCTGGCTTTCCACGGATTACTCCTAATCCAGAGCAAGGAGCATCAATCAAAATTCGATCAAAGGTAGCTTCCTCATAGAGTTCATCAAGCTTTCTAGCATCGCCAGGTTTAGCATCAATAATCGTCAAATCCAGTTGATGCGCTTTATCATCAATAAGCTTAACTTTCTTTTTGTGCAGGTCAAATGCATGAATATCCCCTTCATCCCGCATTTTTTCAGCGATGTGCGTTACTTTACCGCCTGGTGCGCTACATGCGTCCAGTACTTTCATGCCTGGTTCTACTTCTAACATTTCTGCAACAAGCATCGAGCTTTGGTCTTGAATTGTTACATAGCCTTGTCGAAACAATTCCGTATGCAGAATGTTCCCTTTTTCCACAATAATACCTTGTTCTGAAAAAAGAGATGCTTTTGTTTCAAAGCCAAGATCTTCTAAACTGCGCATCGCTTTCTCTCTCGTAATCTTCATCGGTTGAATTCGAATGGCAATCGGCTTTTTCGTCAGATTGGCTTCACACATCGCTTTAACCGTTTCATAGTCATACATTGTCATCCATCGTTCCACAAGCCATTCGGGATGGCTTGTCCCGATAGAGAGCCTTTTTGCATCATCTTTGATCCCTTTTATATCTGGTACACCGTTACGCTGTATATTACGTAATACACCATTAACAAAAGAAGCAATTCCTTTATGACCACGCTGTTTTGCAATTTCCACTGCTTCATGAATTATTGCATGATCAGGAACTTTATCTAGGTAAACCATTTGATACACAGACATTCGTAATAGCATACGAACCCAGGCATCCATTTTCTTATTTTTCTTCACAAAACTGTCTAAATAATAGTCTAAAGTCATTTTCCGCTGAATTGTACCATAAACAATTTCTGTTAATAGCCCTTCATCTTTTGGAGCAATTCGCTTGGATTTCATCTCATTGTCGATTAGTAAATGGCTGAATCCACTATCTTTCTCAATGCGAAGTAATAAATCCAGAATTGTGTTTCGCAGCTGATATACTGTCATATTATTCACCTAATACCGTTCCAATTTTAATACGATCTTCTGAAGCTTGCAGGTAATCTTTTACAAACATTCGCTTCTTGCCTGCGGGCTGAATTTCTGTTACATTTATCCCTTTTTGGTTCCCACAAACAACGACAAATCCTTCTGTACCTATTTTTTCAACAATTTCACCCGGAGTTCTTCCGTCGTATAGTGTCTCAACGGGATTTCCCCACCAGATTTTCATCACATTTCCTTCATATGTCGTAAATGCAACTGGCCATGGATGCATGCCGCGGATTTGATTGTAAATAGCGATGTTATCTTGGTTCCAATCAATTTTTTCCTGTTCTCTTTTAATGTTTGATGCAAACGTAGCTTTTGAGTTGTCTTGTTTTTTTGGTTGCAATTCATTTAAGAAGAGCTTTGGCAAGGTCTCCATTAAAAGCGATGCGCCTGTTTGCGATAATTTATCATGCATTGACCCAACATGATCATCTCGTTCAATCGGAACTGCTCGTTGCGTGAGAATATCTCCAGCGTCTAATTTTTCAACCATGTACATAATGGTAATTCCTGTTTCTTTCTTTCCTTCCATGATTGCATAATGGATTGGAGCTCCACCACGCAATTCTGGTAATAATGATGCATGTACATTAATACAGCCATATGGTGGATTTTCAAGCAATTCGTTTGGCAGCAACTGGCCATATGCAGCAGTTACGATCAAATCTGGATTGTAGGATAGAATTTCTTCGTATTCATCCTTAAGTTTTTCTGGCTGAAATACTGGAATATTTGCTTTCTCTGCTTCTACTTTAACTGGAGGAGGCGTAATAACACGCTTTCTCCCTTTAGGACGATCTGGTTGTGTAACAGCTAGCACAACTTCATATTCAGAATTAATTAGTGTTTGTAAAACCGGAACAGAGAAATCCGGTGTACCCATAAAAACAATTCGTTTCATTTTATAGCCTTCTTTCTATTCAATAGCTTGTCTTACATCATATGGTAAGGTTGCATATCGACGGTAATTAGCAAATCGTTTTTCCGTATGTCGTCTGCAAAAATAGCTTTTAATTTATTTAAATAGGTTCGTAAGTTTGGTTCGTTTCTATATTTTATCATGCATTGATAGCGATATCTATCTTTGATCCGCGGAATAGGAGACGGTGTCGGCCCTAATAATACCGTTCCATCTCCGACATGCTGCGAAAGCATTTGGACAATTTGTTGTGTTGTCTGGACAGCTTTCACTTGATTCTCATGAGAAACCGTTACAAGTGCTAAAAAATAATAGGGTGGATATTGAAAAGCTTTACGCATAGCCATTTCCCGTTTATAAAAGGTTTGGAAGTCATACTGACTTGCCAGCTCAATACTATAGTGCTCTGGTGTATATGTTTGAACGATTACCGTTCCAGGAAGTTCATGCCTTCCAGCACGACCGCTTACTTGCGTTAACAGTTGAAATGTTTTCTCTGATGAACGGAAGTCTGGAAGGTGCAGCATTGAATCTGCTGTCAGAACACCAACTAGTGTAACATTCTCAAAGTCTAGCCCCTTCGCAATCATCTGTGTTCCTAATAATATATCTGCTTGCTTTTCCCCGAATTGCTTTAACAGCTTTTCATGTGCGCCTTTTCTTCTAGTAGTATCAACATCCATACGAATCACTCTTGCTTCAGGTAGAAGCTTTGTTAATGATTCCTCCACACGTTGTGTCCCTGTACCAAAATAGCGAATTAAATCACTTTCACATTCTGGGCAGACAACAGGTACCCTTTCTTCATAAGAACAATAGTGACATTTCATTTGATTACTGTTTTTATGATACGTTAAAGCTATATCACAATGTGGACATTCTTTTACATGTCCACAGTCTCGACACATGATAAAAGTTGAATAGCCTCTTCGGTTAAGCAACAATACGATTTGTTCCCTATTTTCAAGGCATTGTTCCATCTTTTCCATTAAGTCTCTGGAAAACATTGTACGATTTCCAGCATGTAACTCCTGCCGCATATCAACTATCTTCACTTCCGGCATGTCCATCTGATTCGTCCGCTCACTTAAAGTTGCTAGCTGGTAAACGCCTTTACTGGCTCTTGCATAAGATTCTAAAGCTGGAGTGGCACTTCCCAAAATAACTGGGCAGCTATTGGTTTTCCCGCGATGAATAGCAACATCACGCGCATGATAGCGTGGCTGATCCTCTTGTTTATAGGTCGTTTCATGTTCCTCATCAATAATAATAATTCCTAAATTCTCGAATGGAGCAAAAACGGCTGAACGAGCCCCGACAACGACTTTCACTTCTTTTCGCTGAACTTTGCGCCATTCATCATATTTTTCTCCTGCTGAAAGCGCACTATGCATTACAGCAACCATGGAGCCAAACCTGCCTTTAAACCGGTTGACCATTTGCGGTGTTAATGAAATTTCCGGCACAAGTACAATTGCTTCTTTCCCTTTATTCAAGACTTCTTGAATCGCTTGTAAATAAATTTCTGTTTTACCACTGCCTGTAACCCCATGAATCAGGAAAACATCATGCTTGTCCGCTTGAACTGCATCATTAATCGGTGCAATTGCCTCCTCTTGTTGTTTGGTTAAAGTCAGTGGTGTTGTTCTCTCGAATTCACGATTTTGATACGGGTCACGCATTACTTCCTGTTGGTAGGTTTCCAGCAAACCTTTATCAACGAGCGTCTTAACTGTACTTTTGGTGGTCCCTACTTTCTTTAATAATTCCTGCTGTTCAATCGGCTTTTCATATTCCATAAAAAACGAAAGGAGGAGTTTTTGCTTTTTCGCATTTTTGTTTAAATCGTGTAATGCTTCCTCTAACAAGTACATATCTTTTGTAGGTTTAACCATTGTTACATGCTTTTTGGTAATACGAGATTTCACAAGATAATCAACGGAAATATCTCCTGCTTCAATTAACTTTTGAAGCTGGTAGTAACGAATAGAGGCTGCTTCAAACTCCGCAAATGGAATGTAGTCTCGACCAGCAAATAATAGTTCAAACGCTTCAGGAAGCTGCTCCTCTGTCATACGCACAAGTTCCTTCTCATAGGTCGACTTTAATACTTGCGGAAGCATTGCTTGTAATGCAGTAATCGATAAGCTAAGCGTCTCATTGGCCACCCATTTTCCGAGTTCAAGCAATTCTTCTGTCAACACTGGTGTGAAATCTAAAACATTTATGATTTCTTTTAGTTTGGTAAAAGAAGATTCACTTACTCTATCTACAACAAACCCCATGATTTTACGGGGGCCAAAGGGGACAATTACACGCATCCCTACTGTAAGCATTTCTTGAAATTTTTCAGGTATTACATAGTCAAACGTTTGGTTCGTTGAACTTGACGGTACATCAACAATAACTCTAGCTATATTCAAATTCATTCATCCTTCATATCACGGTCAATAAATTCTAAGATTCTTGCTGCTACTTCCCTTTTTGAAGCTATAGAAACCTCATCTTGATGCATCGCTTTATTTAAATAGGTCACCATATTGGTATCCCCTTCAAAACCCGCACCTTCTGCTGATACATCATTCACAACGATGGCATCTAAATGCTTCTGCAATAACTTTTTCTCTCCGTATTCGAGTGGGTTATTTGTTTCAGCAGCAAACCCTACCAAGAATTGATTTGTTTTCATTTCACCAAGTGATTTTAGAATATCTTTCGTACGCTCCATTTCAATTTGCCAATTACCATCTTGTTTTTTAACTTTTTGTTCATGTACAAGTTTTGGTCTGTAATCTGCTACAGCAGCAGCTTTTATCACAATATCTTGGTCTGCAAAATGTGCGTGCATTGCTTTATACATATCTTCAGCAGTCAACACGCTAACCCGTTTAACCTTTGGGTGTGAAATACGCTCCGAAACAGGACCAGAAACAAGTGTCACTTCAGCACCTAGTTCTGCAGCAACTTCTGCAAGTGCATAACCCATTTTTCCTGAGGAACGATTTGTAAAAAAGCGTACAGGGTCAACCTTTTCACGTGTTGGACCAGCCGATATTAGCACCTTTTTTCCGGCAAGCATTTGCTCTTTAAGCTGATGACTTTCAACTGCTGCAATTATACTTTCAGGTTCTTCTAATCGACCTTTTCCAACATACCCGCAGGCTAAGTAACCTGCTCCAGGTTCGATAAAGTGGTAGCCCCAATCCTCAAGTTGTTTCATATTTTGTATAACTGCAGGATGGGCATACATATGAACATTCATTGCAGGTGCAATGTAAACATCCGCTTCCGTAGCCAATAGTGTTGTTGATAACATATCGTCAGCAATGCCATTTGCAAGTTTACCAATTATATTTGCGGTCGCGGGTGCAATAATTGCAATATCTGCCCAA
Source organism: Oceanobacillus sp. FSL K6-0127 (assembly GCF_037983385.1). Classification (NCBI taxonomy): domain Bacteria; kingdom Bacillati; phylum Bacillota; class Bacilli; order Caryophanales; family Bacillaceae; genus Oceanobacillus; species Oceanobacillus sp. FSL K6-0127. The sequence goes on from NZ_CP150287.1 coordinate 3,122,636, forward strand.
TCTGCAACGTCAATATGAGCAATTTTTTTTGGGTTTTTTTCATCGAATGTATCAATATATACAGGGTTTCTTGATAAAGCTTGAAACGTTAATGGTGAAACAAATTTAGCTGCACTTTCTGTCATCATTACTTTCACATTTGCGCCTTTTTGAGTTAATTTACTGGCAAGCGCACATGCTTTATACACGGCAATTCCACCAGAAACTCCGAGTAGAATATTTTTTTGATTAACCATTTATTTTACCCCTTTCAAACCTAATATCTAGTTGGAAACATCCCTAAAACATACTATCCTTGTACTTAAGCAAGTTTAGTAAAAAATTGGACTACGAGTACTTTTCCTATCAAAATAAAGTTGTTGTTTTTACATAACAGGATTAAACTGCGAACAAATGTGCGATGGGGTATAGAGCTTTTGCACTGCTTTGGAAATACACTTCGCTCGTACTGGCTTATTGGCTATTACAACAACGTTATCAAAAACAAAAGCGTCGCTCTAACCAGTCCGGATGAGCGTAGGCCGGTGACTCCTCTAAAATAAAAACCAATTTTCTTCGTGTGATGTAAAAGCTGACGGAGCATTCCTTGTCCTGCGGGAATAACACGTGTCTGAAAACTCACCGGAAGTGGTTTTCTTCCGGAAAGACTGAAGCCGTGCGCTAAGGTGCGCATCCGTCTGAAGCGATTCCGGACGGCGACAGTTGCTCCTACCAAAGCAGTTAGTTCGCAATTGCCTTCAAATGCGATGATATGTAGTTACACTATTAATTATTATAAGCACTACCCTTAGGCTCAGTTGGTTTTCTGTCAATTAAAGAACAGTATATCTTCTGTTTTTTTCATTCGTTCAAGACGCATTTTTTATTATCACACTACAACTATTGCATTAATTTAGTTATAACATATCGCAATACATATATCTTGTATAAAGCTACTTTATAAATGACGCAATGACAAGAATACCCTCCGTGAGAAAAGAACGGAGGGTAAACTTCATTATTTATTATCTTTTGCAATATATAATTTTTCAGCTTCTATTTCTTCCAACGCCATTCCAACATACTTATGAGATTTTGGTTTTTCAATCATCATATCCTTTGTATCACTTAATTCTCTTGCTCGTCTTGCTGACAACGTAACAAGTGTATATTTTGATTTTATTTTCTCTTGCAATGCATCAATTGATGGTTCTAACATCATTTTAATTCATCCTCCAATATTTTTTTATACTGTTTAGCAACTCGTTCTCGTTTTAAATGCTCACTTTTAATAATTGCTTTTACCTTGTCTACCGCATGCTCAACACGATCATTTACAACAACATAATCATAAGCATCCATCATTTCAATTTCCTTTCGAGCTTCCTTCAATCGATTAACCACTAACTCCTGTGACTCAGTACCACGATTCACAATACGATTTTTAAGTTCTTCGAGGCTCGGCGGGAAAAGAAAAATAAATACGCCCTCAGGAAAGTTCTCTTTTACCTGTAAGGCACCTTGCACTTCAATTTCCAAAAAGACATCTTGCCCTTTGGCTAACGTTTCTTCAACATATTTACGTGGAGTACCATAATAATTACTTACATATTTCGCATATTCTAATAGCTGATTTTGCTCTATTAGCGTCTCGAATTCTTCAATGGATTTGTAAAAATAATCGATTCCATCGAGTTCACCCGGGCGTATATCTCTTGTTGTCATCGAAATGGAATATTGCAGTTCCGATGCTTCCTCAAATAGTTTTTTTCTTACTGTTCCTTTACCAACACCTGAAGGACCAGAAAGAATAAATAAAATCCCTTTCTCTTCAATCAACATAGTACCTCCTAAAGCTCTAAAGAATAGATGGATAATCTATTCATCTGAAATTTCATCATTGCTAATTACCCGTTGTCCAACCGTCTCCGGCTGAACAGCAGATAGAACGACGTGGTCACTATCTGTTATGATCACAGCGCGAGTTCGTCTTCCATATGTAGCATCTACTAATTTATTATTTTCTCTAGCCACTGTAATAATCCGTTTTATCGGTGCAGATTCTGGTGACACAATCGAAATAATACGATTTGCCGACACCACATTTCCAAAACCGATATTAATTAAACTCAAGCTCAACTGACTTCCCCCTTGCAAAAGTTCTTAGAAAACTTGGCATGCACCAGTAAATGCCTTCATTGCACTTATGCAAATAAGAAAGGTTTAGACTAACTTATCTGCCAACAAATTTCGCTTTGTTTTTTATATATTTTATTCACATACCGTAAAAAATCTATATACAATCTTATTATCAAGGCAAGATTATCTATATTATACTTTATCCTAGTGGAAATTTACACTAAAAAATAAAACAGTAAAGGTTTATTGCATATCTTTCAAGGAATTTGATATGAATTGAAGCATTATTTTATATTAACTATATTTGCTCACAATGGTTTTCAGACAAAGCCTTTATTATTCTATATTTTGCACTTGTTCCTTCATTTTTTCGATCATACTTTTGAGCGAAACTGTCCATTCACTGATTGAAACATCAGTTGATTTTGAACCAATTGTGTTTGCTTCTCGGTGCATCTCTTGAATAATAAAGTCAAGTTTTCTACCTGCGGCTTCCTTGCTATTCATCGTTCTCTCAAAATGCTCGATATGACCTAATAGTCTTGTTATTTCTTCTGTAATATCCCCTTTTTCTGCCAGCAAGACAATTTCTTGATAGAATTTCCCATCTTTAGAAATTTCATCATCTACATAAACACGAATACGTTCCATAATTCTTTCTTGATATTCCTTACGTACGATATCTCTTTTCGTACGCAATTGTAACACCGTTTCAGTGATTGAACGGAGCCTTTCTGTCAAATCATTTGTTAAATAGACTCCTTCTTCCTGTCGCATAACCGAAACTTGCTTACATGCATCCAATGTTCCTTCCAGAATAAGCTGATGTACTTTTTCCAAAGAACCACCAGTATCCTTAATATGAAAAAAGTCTTGCATTGATGATAAAACTGTTAGTGGAATCTCACCATTCAAGTGGTATTTTTGCTTTGCTCTGTCGAGATGAGTCACATACTGATCTATTAATTCCCAATCTGCTTGTAGCGTTCGGTTGGAAAACCCATCTCCTTCAATGCTTATATAAACCTCAATTCGCCCTCGAGTAAACTGAGATTGAACGGTTTTTTTTAGTTTATCTTCTAAAAATAAAAAAGTCCGTGGTAGTTTGATTGCTATATCAAGAAACCGATGGTTCACACTGCGAATTTCAATTGTAACCATCGTATTTTCGATATGTAATACTTTTCTTCCATAACCCGTCATGCTTAACGGCATGTCAATCACATCCATCCTTTATTATACGTTAATCTCAAGAATTATAAACCTATTATACCATTCAAATCGGTAAGCTTCCTTTATTTTACATTATATAATAGATATAAACTTCGAATTAACACATAATGTTTGTGCGTATATCCGCTCCGGAAATATACTTCGCTTTCCGCGGGGGCTGGTGAGCCTCCTTGTGCTACCGCACTACGGAGTCTCACCGATGCCCTTCCTCCCGCAGGAGTCTACGTATATTTCCTACGCTAGTATTGGCTCACTGCTTATTATTAATAGAATACACTGAACAAGGTCATGCTCTAAACAGTCCGGGTGAGCGTAGGGCGGTGACTCCTGTGGGAACAGCACGTGTCTGAAGACTCGCAGGAAGTGGTTTTCTTCCGGAGAGGCTGAAACCGTGCCCACGGAAAGCATCCGCCCGGAGCGATCCCTGACGGCGATTGTTCCACAGATTAAGCAAATAATCACTAGTTCGGAGTTTCTTTCAAGTACGATGCAAGAACTGAAATAAAAAACCCGAGAATGTAAGTTAGACACATTTTCGGGCAGTATAATGATGTTTATTTTTTTGTGAAGCCGAATAAAACGGTTGGGATTGCACTTAATCCGATAATTAGCAACCAATCTCTCAATGATAGACTGACAGTATGGAAAATCGGCTGTAAAGGCGGCCAGTATATGACTACTAATAATAAAAGCAAGGATGAAATTACTGCAAAAACAAGATAAATGTTCTCAAAAGGATTTCGAGCAAATACAGAATGTTCACTCCGGCAATCAAACACATGAATTAGCTGTGCCAGAACAAGTGTTGAGAAAGCAGTTGTTTGAGCAAACATTAAATTGTCCGGATTATTTTGATACGTAATCATAAATCCAATCAACGTAACAATCCCGATTAAAATCCCTCTGCTAATAATTTTATAGCCTAGACCTCTTGAAAAAATACCTTCCCTAGGATTCCTTGGTGAACGCTTCATCACATCTTCTTCCGCTTGGTCTAGCCCAAGGGCCATTGCCGGAAGACCATCTGTTACTAAGTTCACCCATAGAATCTGTACCGGAATAAGTGGTAAAGGCATTCCTAGTAACATCGCAAATAGCATAACAAGTATTTCACCTACGTTAGAAGCAAGTAAATATCGAATAAATTTCCGAATGTTTTCATAGATATTTCTTCCTTCTTGAATAGCGGACTTGATTGTAGCAAAATTATCATCCATTAAGATCAAGGAAGACGCTTCCTTTGTTACATCTGTACCAGTAACACCCATACTAATCCCGATATCACTTGCTTTAATTGCTGGTGCATCATTAACGCCATCTCCAGTCATTGCAACAATATGTCCTTTTTCTTGAAAAGCTTTTACAATCTTTAACTTATGCTCTGGTGTAACCCGAGCAAAGACATACGTATCCTCGATTACATTGCTAAGCTCCTCTGTTGACATTCGATTAAGCTGATGCCCTTCAAGGACAAGTCCATCTGTCGGAAGCAGCTGTAGGTTTTCGGCAATTGCTCTAGCTGTATTGACATGATCACCTGTAATCATAACTGTTTTAATTCCAGCTTCCTTACACTCTCTAATTGCAGACTTTACTTCTTTTCTTGGAGGGTCCATCAGACCATATAAACCAATAAGCGTCAATTCATCTTCCAATAGAGCTGAATCTAGTGACATATTATTTGAAATGTTTCTCATACCAATGGCAATTGTTCGTAAGGCCTTATTTGCCATCTCATTTATTGCACCTTCAATAAGTGCTTTGTTTTCCTTATTTAATAGCTTTCGACTATCTTTATCCATATAGAAGGCTGATCTAGGTAAGAGTACATCCGGTGCACCTTTCGTTATTAAAAAGCGCATTTGATTTTCGTCTTCTAGGACTACACTCATTCGTTTTCGGTCTGAATCAAATGGAAACTCTTTAATGATCCGAAATTTTTTACCAAGCTCATCTGTCAGTCCGAGTTTTTTTGCCGCAACAAGAAGTGCACCGTCCGTTGGATCTCCATCAATATAATTTTTCCCTTTTTTCACTACTATCGAAGCGTTATTGCAAAGCATTCCATATGAAAGCATCGTTTCTAAATTTGGCAATGAAGGCTCTACTTTCTCACGATGCAGGAAAAAGTCACCTTGAGTCTGATAGCCATCTCCCGAAACATAAAGGTATTCCCCATTCAGGAAAATTTCCTTAACAGTCATTTGGTTTTCAGTCATTGTTCCCGTCTTATCTGAGCAAATCACCGATGCACAGCCAAGCGTCTCTACAGCTGATAATTTTCTTACAAGTGCTTTTTTACGAATCATACGTTGCACACCTAGTGACAAGGCTACTGTCACAATTGCCGGCAAACCTTCTGGTATCGCAGCAACCGCTAACGAAACCCCTGCCAGAAACATCTCATACATTGGATGTCCTTGTATCACTCCGAGGCCTACAACAAGTACAGTAAGGAGTATAGCGACAACGATTAATATCTTTCCGAGCTCTGCTAGTTTCATTTCTAGTGGTGTAATCATTTTTTTCGTATTCGCCATCAAAGATGCAATTTGCCCCATCACCGTGTTCATACCAGTTCCAACAACGATACCTACACCTGAGCCTCTTGTAATGAGTGTTCCCATAAAGCCCATATTGACTTGATCCTGTACATCCAGATCATCTTTAATGATTGCTGTTGCATGTTTCGCAACGGGAAGAGACTCACCAGTTAGTGCGGATTCCTCTGTTTCCATCCCATTTGATCGAATAATACGAATATCAGCAGGAATACGGTCTCCACTATTTACCTTAACAATATCCCCTACAACTACTTCTCTTGAGGATATTTTCTCCCAGCTCTCATTACGCAGCACATTTGCCATTGGAGCTGATAATTCTTTTAGCTTTTCCAGGGAATTTTCTGCCTTTTGTTCCTGGAAAAAACCGATAAAACCATTGACTAATACGATAACCATAATCGCAATAGCATCAACAAATTCTCCAAGCAATCCAGCTATTAGCGTAGCAGCGAGCAAAACAAGGACCATAAAATCCTGAAATTGCTTAAGGAAGATCAACCATTTGGATGTATTTTTCTTTGCTTCCAGAATATTTTCACCATATTGTTTTCTCCGCTCATTAGCCTGCTTTCCTGATAACCCTCTGTCTGCTGATACATGAAGCTTCTCCTCTACCTTTTCTGCATCTAACTGATACCAATTCATCTGCATTCCTCCGGCATTTAAATAGTACAAGCTAATTCCATATCTATGCATACTCATCCAAAAAAATGCTATAATTGCTTTTGAGGTGATGTTATGCCATTCGATGGAATTGTAACGAGAGCAATAACAGAAGAATTACAAGAAGAAATAGTACATGGGAAAATCAATAAAATATATCAGCCAACACAGACGGAGTTAGTTTTTACGATTAGAAGCCAAGGAAAAAATCATAGCTTATTGTTTTCTGTTCACCCCACCTATGCAAGATTTCATTTAACAGAAGATACATACACGAACCCAAAAGAGCCGCCAATGTTTTGCATGGTTTTAAGAAAACATCTTTCAGGAGCCATTGTTGAAGCAATTGAACAATTTCGCATGGAACGTATTGTAACCTTCACGTTAAAAACACGGAATGAAATTGGAGATATAAGTCATAAATTACTCGTAGTTGAGTTAATGGGAAAGCATAGTAATGTAATGATTGTTGATAAAGAAAAAGGACATATTATTGATAGCATCAAGCATATTTCCATGGCACAAAATCGATATCGTACGATTTTACCGGGGCAAGTTTATAAACTGCCTCCTTCACAAAATAAATTAAACCCACTTGAAATTGACGGAGAACAATTGATACGGAAACTTGATTTCAATGCTGGAAAAATTGATCAGCAAATGGTCGGAATCTTGGAAGGGTTCTCCCCATTAATTACAAAGGAAATTGTAGCGCGTACCAATTTCGGGTCTAATGAGGTTTATATTGAAAAATTTGCGGAAGTGCAGCAGCAGCTACTCGATCATGATTACACACCGGCAATTTACCGAGCCGGCAAAGAAGATTTTCACGTTATTCCAATCTCTGCTTTCAATGGAGAGACTACCGAATTTCAATCGGTTAATAAGATGTTGGATTCTTTTTTTTCCGGAAAAGCAGAGCGTGATCGAGTTAAACAACAAGCGAAAGACTTATATCGTTTTATCAAAAACGAAAAAAGCAAAAATGAACGTAAATTAAAAAAGCATCAGCAAACAATTAAAAAGGCAGAAAAAGCAGAGCATTATCAAAAGATGGGAGAACTACTTACTGCACATATGCACCTTGTTAAACAAGGAGACCCGAGCATCAATGTGATTGATTATTATGATCCGGATCAAAGAGAGCTAACAATCGAGCTCAACCCAAATAAATCACCGAGTGAAAATGCTCAAGGATTTTATAAGACATACCAGAAGCTTAAAAACTCAAAACGGGTGGTTGAAAAAGAAATCATCCGTACAGAAGAAGAAATAAATTATGTTAATCAATTACTGCAACAGATCGACGTTGCACGGGTCGAAGATATAGAAGAAATACGTGAAGAACTGCGTGAAGAAGGATACTTGAAAAAGCAAAAATTTAGCGCTAAACACAAAAACAAACCAAGAATACCAGAACCTGAAACGTATGTGGCGTCTGATGGTACTATAATTGTCGTAGGAAAAAATAACAAGCAAAATGAATATGCCACCATGAAGCTTGCCCACAGAGATGATACTTGGCTGCATACAAAAGATATTCCAGGTTCCCATGTTATCATTCGAACAAAAGAGTATAGTGAACAAACACTTTTGGAAGCTGCTGAACTAGCTGCCTATTTCAGTAAGTCGCAGAATTCATCCTCTGTTCCGGTCGATTATACGAAAATAAGACATGTTAAAAAACCTAATGGGGCCAAGCCAGGGTATGTCACATACGATAACCAAAAAACAATCTATGTTACACCATCCAAAGATACTGTCGACAAATTAAGTAAAAAAAAATAGTGACAGAATCGAGAAAATCAAAAGCTGACTCGAAATCATTTCCGAAAATGAATTAGAGTCAGCTTTTTATAGCTTTAACTTTCGTGGAATAATTACAACCACTTATTATCGTCGAAGCGTTTTTAAATATAAACAACAATATTATACTACTTGTGGATTTAATTTCACTTCAATATTTCCTCTTGTAGCCTTTGAATATGGACATGCCTGATGGGCTTGTTCTGCTAAATCTTGGGCTTCCTCTGGATTTAATCCTTCGATTTCAATATTTAATGTCACACCAATTTTATATCCATTATCTGTTTCATCTTTCATAAAACTTACCTCTGCTGTTGTTTCTGAATCAATTTTTAGATTTTGCTTTGATGCAACTAAATTTAACGCTCCATCATAGCAAGCTGCATAACCAGCTGCAAATAATTGCTCTGGATTTGAACCTTGCTTATCATCTTTATTTGATGCGGGATTAACTAGTTCCAAATCGATTAAGCCATCATCTGATTTTACATGACCATCGCGTCCATTTGTTGCTGTTGCTTTTGCAGTGAAAATTACATCGCTCATTAACGTTCACTCCCCTTTCCCGTATTTACGTATACCATTCCTTTTCCACACCATTGTTAAACATCGTCTGGAAAATCATGATCGAATGGCAGAATTTAAGCGCCATCATGTGAGAAAAGTCGTATTCGTAAGTGCTGCTATAAATTCATCAACTTGTGGCAGCTTGCTGATTCCTTCTTGGTAGCTAAGCCACGTATAGCGTGCTACAACCTCTCCGTCTAACTCTAGTGGGATATGCGGATATGTATCCATCAATGAAGAGGATACACTTTTAGGTAATACCGCCATGCCAATCCCCTGCTTCATAAATTGCTTACATGTTTCAATTTGATCTACGGTCATTGTTTTCAATGGTTTGATTTGATCTTGGTGATGATAAAGCCAATTATCTACTAGTTCATGCATACTGTCATCACTTTTAAACGAAATAAGCGGACGTTCTTTTATTTTATTATCAGGGAAGGGTTCTGTGTCAAACATATATAATGGATCATCAAAAAGTCTTATGGATGTTGTTTCCTTCAACTTTTCACCACGAATGATACAAACATGGTATTTTTTATGATCTCTTTTTATATCCTCACTAATTCCTGTAACAAGATCAATCGCCACTTTCGGGTGCGCAGCAGTGAATTCCCCAAGAATGGCTGGGAGAAATCGTTGACTTATTAATGACGAGCAAGCAATTGACAATGTTCCCTGGATATCTTTTCCTGTCTCTGATAATTTATTCTTTAACTCTCTTTCTCTTTCAACAACTTGTTTCGCATGCTCTAAAATAATTTCACCACTCGGTGTTGGCATAAGCCGTTTTGATGTTCGTATAAAAATCATCTCTCCAAAGTGCGCTTCAATGAATTTTAAACGCTGTGTTACAGCTGGCTGTGAAATAAGAATTAGCTTTGCTGTCCCTCTAATTGTTCCAACTTCATTCAATTTCAATAGTAACTCATAGTCATCGATTTTCATTAGAAACCCCCTGATAACTTTTTATGATTACTATTGATTATATATCAGTATTTTACTTATCGCACATATAAGCATAAAATAAATATAAGAATAATCTCAACTTTATAGAAGGAGGGAAATATTATGAAAGAAAAAATTAAAGTGCAGGAAATATTCGGCAAAAATAAAGAAGCCTATGTAACGAGCAGTACACATGCTGGCGGTACCGATTTAGAGCTGTTAAAGGAATGGTTAGAGCTAAAGTCAGACATGGTAGCATTAGATATTGCAACAGGCGGAGGGCATGTTACAAAGACTATATCACCATATGTTAAAACAGTAATTTCCACTGACATTACAAAGGAAATGCTAGAAAATACAGCCAATTATTTAAGTGATTTAACGAATACGCATTATGTTATTGCTGACGCGGAAAATTTACCATTTATCGATAATTATTTTGATATCGTTACCTGCCGTATTGCTGCACATCATTTTCCAGACGCGGGGAAATTCATTGATGAAGTACAACGCGTTTTAAAGCCTTCGGGAAAATTTCTTTTCATCGACAATATTGCATCCGAAAATAAGCACTATGATGCGTTCATTAATGCCCTTGAAAAGATGCGTGATGATAGCCATATTCGTTCTCGAAAAATACCCGAATGGAAGTCGTTGCTTGAAAGAAATAAATTAAAACTGTTAAAAGAAACAAAGCGAAAAAAGACTCTTCCATATGCTGAATGGGTCCACCGAACTCTTGATTCTACAGACAAAATAGAAAAAGTATCCCACTACCTTAATGACGCACCTGAAACTATTCAGAATTATTATCAATTTAAATTTAATGCAGAAGGCGATATACAATCCTTTGCAATTGATGAATGGATGGCATTGTATGAAAAGTAATACGTGAACTAGGATTGTAACAAAATAAATATTGCTTTATTTATATTTTATATAAACTGTGGATTAGTGTATTTAAATGGATTGTGCGTCTACCCGCTCCGGAAATATACTTCGCTAGTATATGCTCACCAATTATTACTTGTGGTATTATTAAACACGATATCGATGCGCTTCCAGTCCGGGTGAGCGCAGGGCGGTGACTCCAGTGGGAATAGCATGTGTCTGAAGACTCACCGGAAGTGGGTTTCTTCCGGAGAGGCTGAAGCCGTGCCCACGGAAAGCATCCGCCCGAAGCGATCCCGGACGGCGATTATTGCACATACTTGAAGAAAACAGCCGAGAAGTTAGTTCGCAGTTTCTTTCTTATAATAAACTTAAATCAAACACTATAAGCTATTACGCCACTCTAGTAATTCAGATTTATTGGTTGTAGTCAGTTTGCCGTCTTCTACAAGCGCTTCTATTAACGCATCAAAGTTTGTTATCGTATCAAAGGTAATTGCTTCAGCTGCAAATTGATCTGTTGCTTTTTTTAATCCATATGTAAAGATTGCAAAGACAGCTAGAACGTCGGCTCCTTCTGCTTGGAGTGCTGTAGCAGATTCGATGGAGGATCCGCCAGTGGAAATTAAATCTTCAATAACAAGTACTTTTTGTCCTCTGGATATTTTTCCTTCAATTTGATTTCCCTTCCCATGTCCTTTTGGCTTTGAACGTACATAAACCATTGGAAGGTCTAATTTTTCAGCTAGCCACGCTGCATGAGGGATTCCAGCAGTTGCACAGCCTGCAATAATATCCGGTTTTTCCTCCATTGCAGCGATTTTTTCAGCGAACGCAGTTACGATTTTTTTACGTACAGCTGGGTAAGACATCGTCAAACGGTTATCGCAATAAATCGGCGACTTGATTCCCGATGTCCATGTAAAGTAATCATTTGCATTAATTTGTACTGCTTTTATTTCTAATAGCTCCCTTGTTAATTCATCCTTTAATGCCATGCTTCCACTCCTCGACTATTTGCTGATATGCTTCATACGGATTCGACGACTTTGTGACACTTCTGCCGACGACAATGTAATCTGAACCATTGTCCTTGGCGAAGCTCGGAGTTGCAATCCGTTTCTGGTCATTTTTATCTGAATCTGCCAAACGAATGCCTGGCGTTACAGTTAAAAAAGTATCTCCACATAATGCCTTGATTGACATCGCTTCATGCACAGAACAGACGACACCATCTGCACCATTATCATGGGCAACAGCTGCGAAATAAGCAGCATTATCAACCACATTACCCGAAATTCTTAGTTGTTCATTCAGTGTTTGCTGCTCCATTGAGGTTAAAATCGTAACAGCAATTAGTTTCGGGATCTTCTCATTGTTACTACTAACAAGCCCTTCTTTTGCATAACGAATCATTTCACCTCCACCAAGAGCATGTACATTAACCATATCCACCCCTAGACTAGCGATATTTCTCATAGCACGCATTACCGTCGTTGGTATATCATGTAATTTCAGATCAAGAAAAATAGGATGGTTCCGTTCTTTAAGCTTCTTAATAACAGCAGGGCCCTCATGGTAGAATAGCTCCATTCCAACTTTCACAGGTATGCCGTAAAGCTGGTTATTATCAAGAAATTGCTTTGTAGCTTGCCAATTTGGAAAATCTAATGCTAAGTAAATTTTCTCCTTCATACGGGTATAATCCCCTTTCCAATTACTTCTTCCACTGAATCAAATCCATAGCGCTCTAATGTTGCTGGCAATGCATCAATAATTTCAGGACATATATACGGATTGGAAAAATTCGCTGTACCGACAGCTACAGCACTTGCTCCTGCTAATAGAAATTCAAGCACATCTTCTGCATTTGTCACGCCGCCCATTCCAATAATCGGAATATTAACATGCTGTCTCACTTCATATATCATACGAATTGCTACTGGTTTTATAGCTGGACCAGACAAACCGCCTGTTTTATTCGCAATCAATGGTTTTCTTGACTGCAAATGCATTTGCATTCCTGTCAATGTATTAATCATTGATAAACCATCTGCACCTGCTGCTTCTACCGCTTTCGCCATCTCAACTATATTAGTAACATTTGGTGAGAGCTTCACATAAACCGGAAGATTGCTAGCATTTTTAACAATTTCAGTGACTGTCGCTGCCATTGCTGGATCCGTTCCAAACTGGATGCCGCCTTCTTTTACGTTCGGACATGAAATGTTTAACTCAATAGCATGTACAAGCTCTGTTTCGTTAAATGCACGAGCAACTGCTTCATATTCAGTTGTCGTACTGCCAGCAATATTGGCAATGATACTTGTATCGTATGCTGCAAGAAATGGAACTTCATTTTCAATGATGTTTTCCACTCCAGGATTTTGCAAACCAATTGCGTTCAACATGCCAGATGCTGTTTCTGCAACACGGGGAGTTGGGTTGCCTAAACGCTCTGTTCCAGTTGCTGCTTTCATGATAACTGCACCAAGCTTGCTTAAATCATAAAATGTACTATATTCTCTTCCGAATCCAAAGCATCCTGATGCAGGCATGATCGGGTTTTTCAACTCAAGACCGGGTAAATGTACTGCTAGATTTGTCATAAGGATACCTCCTGCGCATGAAATACTGGTCCATCACTGCAGATTTTCTGATAGCTTTTCCCGTCATTTGTGGGAATAACACATGCCATACATGCTCCAACTCCACAGCCCATCCGCTCTTCCAAGGAAATTAATCCAGGTTTTGTAGGAAGTTTTTTCGTAATTGCTTTAAGCATTGGAACTGGTCCACAGGAAAAGTAAGAATCAAAGTCCCCAGCTCTTTCAATGATGTCCGTAACAAAACCTGTTTCACCATATGAACCGTCATTTGTCACAATAAAGGTCTCTCCAAGTGCTCTAAACTTTTCCTCATAAAATACATTTGCTTTTGTCTGGAATCCAAGAATTGAAATGACCTGACATTGCTTTTCTGCAAGTTTTTTCCCAAGGTAGTACAATGGAGGAACGCCAATCCCACCACCTATTAAAAGATATGTTCCTTGTTTATCCTCAATCTGAAACCCATTTCCACTCGGACCAAGTACATTAAAGGACATACCAGCTTGATAGGTTGCAAGCTTTTCGGTACCTTTACCTAAAATTTTAAATAAGATGGTAACTGTTTCTTTTTCTCGATCGATATCCGCAATGGAAATAGGACGTCGCAAGGTATGTCCCTCAATTGAAGCATGCAAAAACTGACCCGGAATAGCAGTTTTACTAATAAACGTATTTTCAAGTACCATTTCAATTGTATCCAGTGCAATATTCGTTACAGATTTAATTATCATTTTTTCCTTTTGTATCATTGTCTTATAGCCTCTTTTTCTCCTATTGGTTTTGCGCTAAATGTTGTTGAATCAATCACATTTAAAATGGCATTTGCAGTATCCAAATTTGTTAAACAGGCGATACCATGTTCAACCGTCTGCCTACGAATTAAGAAACCATCTGACCTTGGCTTTTTACCCGAATTAAGAGTATTTACTACAAATTGAACATCCCCATTCTCCATAATCGAAAGTACATTTGGTTCGATTGATCCAATTTTTGCTACTTCAATAATTGGGAAATCTCCTGCTTCTCTTACATATGCAGCCGTGCCTTCTGTTGCATAAAGCACGAATCCAAGTTGATGAAAACGTTCAGCGACTTTCAGCATTTCTGCTTTATCCTTATCCGCCACTGTTAATAGGACCCCACCATCTTGTGGGACAGTATAGCCTGCAGCAATTAATCCTTTATACAATGCCTTTTCCAGTGTCTTATCATAACCGATTGCTTCCCCGGTTGATTTCATTTCAGGTCCTAAGAACGTATCAACACTTCGGAGTTTCTCAAAGGAAAATACTGGGATTTTTACAGATACATTGCTATCTTCTGGTAGAATGCCAGTCTCAAAGCCTAAAGCTTTCAATTTTTCTCCTAAAATACATTTTGTTGCAATAGCTGCCATGGTTACACCTGTAATTTTGCTTAGGAACGGAATTGTTCTACTTGCTCGTGGGTTGACTTCAAGAATATATACGTCTTCTCCACGAATAATGAACTGAATATTAATCAATCCTTTTACATGAAGTGCTTTAGCAATCTGTTCAGCAGCTGCCATACATTTTTGTTTTACCGAATCACTGAGCCGTTGTGGTGGATAGACTGCCATGGAATCACCAGAATGTACACCAGCACGTTCAATATGTTCCATTATCCCAGGTATAATCGTTGTTTCGCCATCACTTATAGCATCAACTTCAGCTTCAATACCAGTAAGGTATTTATCGATTAAAATTGGGTGCTCTGCGTTTAAATGATTTGTCTTTCTTAGATAGGCTTGTAACTCTTCGTCATCATAAACAATTTCCATCCTGCTTCCACCAATCACATAGGAAGGTCTTACAAGTACTGGATAGCCAATTTCGTCTGCAACCTCCAAAACTTGTTCCAGCTTCTGGACAGCTTTGCCCATTGGCCTTAGTAAATTCAATTCATCTAGTAATGTTTCGAATTTATCACGATCCTCTGCACGATCAATTGCTTCCAAGCTAGTACCTAAAATAGCAACGCCCCTTCGCTCTAATCCCGCAGCTAGATTAATTGCTGTTTGACCACCGAATTGTACGATAACTCCTTCTGGCTGCTCCAAGTCCACTACATGCATAACATCTTCAAGTGTCAATGGTTCAAAATAAAGCTTGTCAGAGATACTAAAATCGGTAGAAACCGTTTCTGGATTATTATTCATAATAATAGCTTCGTAGCCCATTTCTTTAATCGCAAGCACCGCATGAACAGTCGCATAATCGAATTCGATTCCTTGACCAATTCGAATTGGTCCAGAGCCAAGGACTAGAATTTTTTTACGATTTGATGCAATCGATTCATTTTCATCCTCGTATGTACTGTAAAAATAAGGCGTTGCTGATTCAAATTCAGCTGCACAAGTATCCACCATTTTATAAACTGGCTTCAAATTCTCATTCATTCGATATGTATAAATTTCATCTATTGATATGTTCCACATTCTTGCTATTTGTGCATCAGAGACTCCAACACGTTTTGCCTTTTTCAAAATTTCTTTTGAAAAGTGCTGTTCCTGCAATTCTTGCTCAAGCTTTACTAACTTCTCGAATTTCACAAGAAAGAAACGATCGATCTTTGTTAACTGAAAAATTCGTTCCACTGTCATTCCCCTGCGAAATGCTTCAGCGATAACAAAAATCCGTTCATCATCTGCCTTTTCCATACGCTCTATGAGTTCTGTTTTGGAGAGATTCGTTAGTGATTTCAACCAGAGTTCTTCAGTTCCTAGCTCTAAAGAACGGATACCCTTTAATAAAGATTCTTCAAAATTACGTCCAATTGCCATCACTTCTCCAGTTGCTTTCATTTGTGTTCCTAATTTGCGGTCACCAGCTGTAAATTTATCAAATGGGAATCTAGGAAACTTCGTTACAACGTAATCCAGTGCTGGTTCAAATAATGCATACGTCGTACCAGTTATCGGATTGATAATTTCATCAAGTGTATACCCAACAGCAATTTTGGCAGCTACTTTTGCAATTGGATAACCCGTTGCTTTAGAAGCCAATGCAGATGATCTGCTTACCCTAGGATTTACCTCAATTATATAGTAATTAAAGCTATCCGGATCAAGCGCGAGCTGCACATTGCAACCACCTTCAATGGACAGTGCACGGATAATTCTTAACGATGCATTTCGGAGCATTTGGTACTCACGGTCACTTAATGTTTGTGATGGTGCAACAACAATTGAATCCCCAGTATGAATACCGACAGGGTCTACATTCTCCATGTTACAAACGACGATTGCCTGGTCATTCTTATCTCGCATTACTTCATATTCAATTTCTTTAAAACCAGCGATATTTCGTTCGATAAGACATTGATCAGCAGGCGATAGCGCTAACCCATTCTTCGTTATTTCTTTTAGTTCCAGCTCGTTATAGCACATCCCGCCACCAGTACCACCAAGTGTATACGCTGGTCGAACAATTAATGGATAACCAATTTCTGCGGCAAAAACAAGCGCTTGTTCCACCGTATTGACAATCTTGCTTTCTGGAACAGGCTCTTTTAATGCGTGCATTAAATCTCTAAATTTCTCACGGTCTTCTGCCTTTTGAATGGCCTCTAATGTTGTTCCTAACAACTCCACATTGTACTGGGAAAGAACACCACTTTGGTCTAATGCCATCGCTAGATTCAGTCCAGTCTGTCCGCCAAGTGTTGGCAGTAATGCGTCAGGCTGTTCTTTGCGAATGATTTTTGTCAAAAATTCAACTGTTAATGGCTCCATATAAACCTTGTCAGCTACCGTATGGTCTGTCATAATCGTTGCCGGGTTTGAGTTTGCAAGAATAACACTATATCCTTCTTCCTTCAATGCTTGACAAGCCTGTGTACCAGAATAATCGAATTCCGCTGCCTGGCCAATTACAATTGGTCCAGAACCGATAACCAATATTTTTTGGATTGCTGTATTTTTAGGCATATACTTCTTCCCCCCGTTTCACTTGAGCCTCTTCAACCATCTGTAAAAATACATCAAATAAATCATTTGTATCCTCAGGTCCTGGTGATGCTTCTGGGTGATATTGTACAGAAAAAGCAGGGTAATTCCTGTGTCGAATACCTTCTACGGAATTGTCATTCAACGCTAATTGCGTTAGCTCAAGTGCTGTATGTTTCAACGATTCAGCTTTAACTGCATAACTATGATTCTGTGAAGTAAGGTACGTTCTTTCATTCTTTAAATCTTTCACGGGATGATTCGATCCACGGTGGCCAAATGTCATCTTCTCTGTGTCTGCACCACATGCCAGTGCTAGTAACTGATGACCGAGACAAATACCGAATATCGGAACCTTGCCTAAAATAACCTTAATCATTTCAATTGCTTCTGGAACATGCTTTGGATTTCCTGGACCATTTGTCAGCATTAATCCATCTGGCTTTAGCCGCAAAATTTCTTTTGCACTGTAATTATAAGGGACTACTGTTATATGGCAGTCACGCTTCGTTAATTCTCGTAAGATTCCATGTTTTGCACCGAAATCAACCATGATAATCCGCTTTCCACGTCCAGGAACAACATACGGCTTAACTGTTGATGTCTTTTTCACCTGATCAGTGGAGAGAAGTAGATTTTTCGCTTGATCAATAAGCACTTCTGATGAAACATCTACATTTGAAATAATAGCTTTCATTGTTCCATGCTTTCGAATTATTTTGGTCAGCTTTCTTGTATCCACCCCGGCGATTCCCGGAATGCCATGCGCTTTAAGAAATTGGTCTAAGTTCTCCTCCTGCCTAAAGTTAGACGGTGCATCACACACCTCTCTCACAATTAATCCGTTAATAAAAGGAGTGACTGTTTCAAAATCATCCCTGTTAATTCCGTAGTTTCCGACAATTGGATAGGTCATTGTTACAATTTGACCACAATAAGATGGATCCGTTATTACTTCTTGGTAGCCAGTCATTCCAGTGTTGAATACAACTTCTCCGTTTGATTCACAATCACTTCCAAACGCTTCACCAATAAATATCGTTCCGTCTTCAAGAACCAATTGTCTTTTACGCATGAACTGCCTCCTTATACACTACTTTTCCTTCTACCATGGTTACGACTGGGGTACCTTTAACACGCCAGCCGTCGAATGGCGTATTCTTTCCCTTCGAATAGAACGTGTCTTTATCGATAACATTTTCTTTTTCAAGGTCAACTACTGTAATATCTGCAACCTTTCCAACCTCAAGCGATCCATACGGAAGGTTAAAAACGTCTGCTGGCTTTGCCGTCATCCATTTAACTAGCTGCAGAAGTGAAATCTTCCCTGTCTCTACTAAATGTGTATATAGAAGCGGGAATGCCGTTTCAAGTCCTACGATTCCAAATGGAGCTTTGATAAACCCTTTTGCTTTTTCTTCGGCTGCATGTGGTGCATGATCTGTTGCGATAAAGTCAATCGTCCCATCAAGCAATCCATCGATTAGTGCTTGCTGATCTTCTTTCGCACGCAGTGGGGGATTCATTTTGAAATTCGTATCTGCTTCGCGAATGTCTTCTTCATTTAATAGTAGGTGATGTGGTGTGACTTCCGCAGTAACATGGATACCTGCTCGCTTTGCGTCACGGATTACACGTACAGATTCCTTTGTACTTACATGACAAACGTGATAATGACAATTCGCAGCTTCTGCAAGCAGTACGTCTCTTGCAATTTGTACCGATTCACTTAAAGAAGGTATTCCTGGTAGGTTTAACCGTTCACTAACCTCTCCATCATGAGTGACACCACCATACACAATTGAATTATCCTCACAGTGAGCGACAATTGCTGCGCCACATGCTGCAGCTTCCTTCATGGCGGAAAGCATTTGGTCAGCCGTTTGAATGCCTACTCCATCATCGGTAAAAGCAAATGCGCCTAGTTCCTGTAATTCCTTAATATTTGTTCGTTCTTCCCCTTTTAGTCCCTTTGTTATCGCTGCATAAGGGAGAACGCGAACTTTCGCATCCGTGTTAATTTTTCCCCATAGTGCTTCCAATGCTTCTTTACTGTCTGGCACCGGATTTGTATTTGGCATAGCACATACTGTCGTATAACCTCCACGTGCTGCAGCTTCTGTCCCTGTCAAAATTGTTTCCTTATGCTCTCCACCTGGTTCACGTAAATGAATATGGACATCAATAAATCCTGGCAAAACAAGCTTTCCTTGTAAATCAATTATCTCGTCTGCTTCTTCAGAAATAATAGGTGCAATTTCTTTTATTTGTTTTCCTTCGATTAAAATTTCACATAATTCGAATTCATTAGTAGCTGCTAACTTTTTGGCGTTTTTCAATAAAGTTTTCATTCATAATCCCCCATTCATTTAATACGTGTGACATAATTGCCATTCTTACATAGACACCATTTTCCATTTGTTTAAAAATTCGTGAGCGCCTGCATTCTACTAAATCGGTATCAATTTCTACTCCACGATTAATCGGCGCTGGATGAAGAATAATTGCCTCCTCCTTCATCTTCTTTTCTCTTTCTTTTGTTAATCCATAAAGATCCAAGTAATTGTTTGTTTCATTTTTTTGCACATGTCGCTCATGTTGAATTCGGAGAAGCATCACAACATCGCATATCTCTACTGCTTCATCAATTGAAATATAAGGAAATTCAAGCTCTGGGTCCTCAAATCCGGGAGCAGCACATAAGTATACTTCTACACCCAATCTAGCAAGTGCTTTTGCATTGGAGTGAGCAACTCGACTATGTTTGATGTCCCCGACGATTACAATCTTCAATCCTTCGATCCGTCCATATTCCTGATAAATCGTCAAGAGGTCGAGCATGCATTGTGTTGGATGCTCTGCCTTACCAGCCCCTGCATTAATCATTGGTATGGAAATCTTTCCTTCTAGCGCCTCATACCAATTATCATCTGGATGGCGCACAACTAAAAGGTTCGCTCCGATTGCTTCAAATGTCTTTGCTGTATCATAAAGCGACTCTCCTTTTCGTACGCTTGATGTGTCCTCATGAAAATCAAGTGCTTCAAATCCCATTTTTCGTTGCGCTACGATAAAACTCATTTTTGTTCTCGTGCTAGGTTCAAAAAAGAGATTGGCTGTAAACAATTGCCGAGTCAAATCCTTCATCTTCTGGTTTCGGTAGCTCTCTGCTCTTTGTATCATGGAATAAATATCCTTTTCTGTTAGCTGATCAACCGATATAAAATGTCTCATCATATCCTCTCCTTTTAAGTGAGCGTTTTAGGATTTCGGGTCGAACTTGAATGCTTTATGGATGTGATTACGGGTCTCCAGTTACCTACAGTGGTTCCCATTTGAATAGTTACAAGAGCAATAAAAAAACCTCTTTGCAAAAAGGCTGCAAAGAGGTAGACGTGTAGTGTATACACGCATTTCTTAACACAACCTTTCAAATCTCTCTGGATTTGCTTAAAAGTTGTAACTATTTATTTTTCATAGATCGAAACATGTTCTGCTTCATCCGTTTCATCAAGTTGAACGACTATAATCTCTTTATCAGAGGTTGGAATATTCTTACCAACATAATCTGCGCGAATGGGCAACTCTCGGTGACCCCGATCGACAAGTACACCAAGCTGGATTCTTGACGGTCTGCCAATATCCATTACGGCATCCATTGCAGCGCGAACTGTGCGTCCTGTATAGAGGACATCATCAATCAAAATAACATTTTTTCCTGTTAACTCTACATCAATCGTTGCAGATTTAATTTCTGGTTCATTATCTGTTGTCGCTTTTTCCAAATCATCACGATAAAGTGTAATATCAAGTTCACCAAGTGGAACGTCGATCGCTTCTATTTGCTTAATCTTATCGTGAACTCGTTTAGCAAGTGGAACTCCTCTTGTTTTTATACCTACAAGCACTATATCTTCGCCGCCTTTATTCTTCTCCAATATTTCATGGGACATTCTGGTCAATGCCCTATTGATGGCAGCTGTATCTAATATCTCTGTTTTTTTATTCAATCACTTGCACCCCGTTTCTTAGAAAACTTGGCATTCGCAAAGCATTTAGGCGAATGTCTTAGTTGCACTTATACAGGTAGGAAAGTTTTATACTTTCTTATCTGCATAAAAAATAAAAACCCTCTTCTCCTGTAGGAAAAAAGGGTTTTGAACATACGATACCTAACGAACAAACCGTTCCTTTTTAGCCTCACAGGACTATTATTTAAAGGTCACCTTTATTAATCTTCATTCATTATTACAAACTAATTATCATCTGTCAATACATATTCTTTATTTTTCCCAGGACTTCTTGAAAGACTTTTGGAGCTTCCACTTCAAACTCCATCCATTCATTTGTTCGTGGATGCGTAAAGCCTAATGTCTTCGCATGAAGAGCTTGACCATCTGCATCTAGTGTTTTACGTTGGCCATATTTCGGATCACCAACAAGCGGAAAACCGATATACCTCATGTGTACTCTGATTTGATGCGTACGTCCTGTTTCAAGCTGACATTCTACATGGGTATAGTCAGGAAAATGCTTGATAACTTTAAAATGCGTCACTGCAGGTTTACCACTATCAACAATTCCCATTTTTTGTCGGTCTTTTGGATCTCTGCCTATTGGTGCATCAATGATACCGGATTCGTGACCGATCTCTCCATGGACAATCGCTTCATATTTACGTTTTACTTCCTTCGTTGCTAGCTGTTCTGATAACTTCATGTGTGTGTGGTCATTTTTCGCTACGACAAGCAGGCCACTCGTATCCTTATCAATACGATGAACAATTCCCGGTCTTTCTACACTGTTGATTCCGGATAAATCCTTACAATGGTGCAAGAGTGCATTTACTAATGTACCAGTCTGATGTCCTGCAGAAGGGTGAACAACCATTCCTTTTGGTTTATTAATTACTATTAAATCAGAATCCTCATAAATAATCTCTAATGGAATATCCTCGCCTTGAATATTCAGCTCTTCAACTTCTGGAATAGACCATGTTAACACTTCGCCTGTTTGACATTTATAATTTGCCTTTACTTCCGCTTCATTTACGAATACATGCCCTTTACTAATCCATCCCTGAATCTGCGAGCGAGATCGCTCTGGGTTAATGGCAGCAAGCAGCTTATCGACTCTTGTTTTATTTTGTTCCTCTGTTACTTCATGTTGAAATTGTGTCATTTTTTGGCCTTTCCTTTCTTTCGTTCATCCATAATCGTTGCAATAATGACGATAATAACACCGATAGTTAAAGCAGAATCGGCAACATTAAAAATAGGGAAATTATAATTAAAAATATAGAAATCAGCAAAATCAACTACTTCCTGATGGAATAAACGATCAATAAAGTTACCGATTGCGCCACCAAGAACGAAGCTAAGGCCAATTGCTAGTAATGTATCGTTTTTGGCAAACTTTTGCATGTAATAGATAATGCCGATTACAACGACCGCTGTTACAATATAGAAAAACAGCATTTGACCTTGTAAGATTCCCCAGGCTGCTCCTGAATTTCGATGTGATGTAATATAAAAGAAGTTTTCGATTACCGTTATCCGCTCACCAAGTTCCATCGTGCTTACAATTATCCATTTTGTTAGTTGATCGATTCCGATAATAAAGAGCGCGATGACATAATACCAGATCATCTTTTATCCCCCGCTTCATCCGTATTCACAAGAAGTTAAAAACCTCTATCAAGTCTTTTTTTATAGTATACTTTATTCTTCACTTTTTCAATAATAATAGCCCCCTTATTTCAAGAGGGCTATTATGAATTACACGCTTTTCATTATTCGGTATAATGCTCTTTTACTACTGCTGCACACCGCGAGCATAGTTCCGGATGGTCATGGTCCTCGCCAACTGTTTCTGAAGCAACCCAACAACGTTCACATTTTTCCCCAGGGTGCTTTTCAACAGCTACATCAACAAACTTGTATTCTTTTGCAGATGCATTGCTTTCGCTTAAAACAGCTTCAGATACGATTAAGAATTGATGTAAATGTTCCATATTTGTTAAGACTTCTTTTGTTTCCTCATCTTTTGGAACAATTGTAATTTTTGCTTCTAATGATTTACCGATAACTTTATCATTTCGTGCTTCTTCTAATGCTTTCAGTACATCATCACGAACATTCATAAAATGATTCCACTTCGGAGCTAATGCGTCCATTCCAGCAATTTCTCTTGGTTCTGGAATATCTGTCAATTGTACACTCTCTGCTTCTGCCCCTGGGATATATTCCCACACTTCATCTGTTGTATGTGGAATGATTGGTGTGAGTAGCTTAACCAATGTTGTCAATACTTCATAATAGCCAGTTTGAATACTACGACGACGTTTATTGTCAGCTGCCTCGATATAGAGAACGTCTTTTGCAAAGTCTAGATAGAACGAGCTTAGATCAACTGCACAGAAATTATGAATTTGGTGGAAAATTGGTGCATACTCATACTTCTCATAGCTTTCACGCACATCAGATAGCAATTTCTGTAAGCGATGCAGCATGTAACGATCCACTTCTTCCAATTCATGTTCAGCTACTGCATCTGTTGCTGGATTAAAATCAGCAAGGTTCGCAAGCAGGAAGCGGAATGTATTACGGATTTTACGATATGCTTCTGAAGTTTGTTTCAAAATATCGTTCGAAATACGTACATCGGATTGATAATCAACAGAAGCAACCCATAAACGTAAAATATCAGAGCCAAGCTGTTTTTGCACTTTGGATGGCACGATGACATTTCCAAGTGATTTACTCATTTTTCTTCCGTTACCATCAAGTACAAACCCATGACTGATAATCGTTTTATAAGGTGCTTTCCCTGTAACTGCTACTGCTGTTGATAATGAGGAGTTAAACCAACCACGATATTGGTCACTTCCTTCAAGATAAATATCTGCTGGTCTACGATGATCATCACGGTTCATTAATACTCCTTCATGAGAGGAGCCGGAATCAAACCAAACATCCATAATATCTGTTTCCTTCGTGAATTGACCATTCGGGCTATACTCTGATGTAAATCCTTCTGGCAGCAAGTCCTTCGCTTCACGCTCAAACCATACGTTTGATCCGTGTTCTTTAAACAATTCAGAAACATGATTAACCGTTTCGTCTGTAATAATCGGTGTACCGTCTTCACCATAAAACACAGGAATTGGAACACCCCATGCTCGTTGTCTTGAGATACACCAGTCTTCACGGTCACGCACCATATTGTAAAGTCTCGTTTCACCCCAGTTTGGATACCAGTTTACTTCCTTAATTTCAGAAAGAATATCTTGACGGAAGTCTTTAATAGATGCAAACCATTGAGCTGTTGCACGGAAAATTGTCGGCTTTTTCGTACGCCAATCATGTGGATAGGAATGTGTAATAAAGCTCATTTTTAATAGTGAACCTGTTTCTTCCAGTTTTTCGGTAACCACTTTATTGGCAGCATCGTAGAATAAACCCTCAAAACCAGGAGCTTCTTCCGTAAATACTCCTTTATCATCAACTGGACAAAATGCTTCAATGCCATATTTTTTTGACACATAGAAGTCATCCTCCCCATGTCCTGGAGCGGTATGAACACAACCAGTTCCAGCATCAGTCGTTACATGTTCACCAAGCATTACGAGCGAGTCACGATTATAGAAAGGATGTTTTGCTACAACACGATCTGCTTCTTGACCTTTAAATGATTTTACGACCTTTACATTTTCCCAGCCTAGTTCTTCAGCAACATCTTCCAGTAAAGCGTGTGCAAGTACATACTTTTCACCGTTTGCTTCTACTACGTTGTACTCTAGATCGGGATGCAAACTAATTCCCAGGTTAGCTGGAATGGTCCATGGTGTTGTCGTCCAAATGATGAATTTCTCTCCACCATCGAATAAGTCTTTTCCATCACGAACTTCAAACGCCACATAAATAGAAGCTGAACGCTTATCCTGATACTCAATTTCTGCCTCTGCTAATGCCGATTCAGAAGAAGGAGACCAATAAACCGGTTTTAAGCCTTTGTAGATATAGCCTTTTTTTGCCATTTCCCCAAATACTTTAATTTGTGCAGCTTCATAGTCTTTCGTCAGTGTAATATATGGATTATCCCAGTCACCACGTACACCAAGCTGTTTAAATTGTGTGCGTTGACTATCCACTTGTCCGAGTGCATATTCTGCACATAGCTGTCTAAATTCAGCTACACTCATTTCTTTTCGTTTGACTTTCTTGTTCTTCGTTAAAGCTGTTTCAATTGGCAGTCCATGTGTATCCCATCCTGGAATATATGGGGCATGGTAACCCGTCATGGATTTATAGCGGGTAATAAAGTCTTTCAAAATTTTATTCAATGCATGCCCGATATGAAGATCTCCATTTGCATACGGTGGTCCGTCATGTAAAACAAATAACGGTCTTTCTTTTGTACGTTCAAGACTCTTTTCGTATAGATTTGCTTCTTCCCATTGTTCTTGACGTTTTGGCTCTTTATTTGGTAAATTTCCTCGCATAGGAAATTCTGTTTTCGGCATTAATAATGTTTCTTTATAATCCATTTATGCTTCCTCCTTAAGTTATTTAATGGCGCTTGCGCTTTTGAATACAAAAAAGCCTTCTTCATCCCAAAAGGGACGAGAAGACTCGCGGTACCACCCTTATAAATTCAAAATTGATATTTTAAATTCACTCGACATCCGTAACGGGGATAAGCCGTCCATCACTACTAAATTTCACAATGGATACTCAAGAGTGATTTTCTAAAAGAGTGCTGTACCAGGCTCACACCATCTCCTAGCTCGCTTTTCAGCAACGTCCTTTTATACTTTCTCTTTCAACGTATTGTTATTATAATTGACATATCTTGTATGAATTATATGTAATATTTTTAAGAACGTCAAGAACTATGATTCATTTTCAATCAACTCGAGTTCTTCGCCTAACTCTGTTTTAAATAATTCTTCCCAATCGTCCGTACCAAGCATATCTAATTGAGCCTGTACAAGCATGCGTAATCTTGTGCGGAAAACTTTAGCCTGCTTCTTCAATTCTTCGACATCCATTGAAATACGACGCGATTTACTTAACGCTTCATTAATGATACGGTCAGCATTTTTTTCTGCCTCTTTTATAATAAGCCTGGATTCCTTTGTTGCATTTCCTTTTACTTCTTCTGCTGTTTCTTGTGCAACAAGAATGGACTTATTTAGGGTTTCTTCAATATTTGTAAAATGACCGAGTCTTTCATTCAGCTGGTTCACTTTCTCATCCAGCTCTTTCTTTTCTCGAATGACCATTTCATAATCCTTAATCACTTGATCCAAGAACTCATTTACTTCATCTTCATCATAACCACGGATTTTTCTCGTAAATTCTTTATTATGAATATCTAATGGTGTTAATGGCACAGTGGCCACCTCCTCAAGGTATAAATATATTAACGTAAAATCGAATGTTCTCAAAGTTGTATTTAAATCAATTCGACAAAAAAACAGGAAATCCTGCAAGAACTATAAATTATTTTAAAGATGCAATACTAATTTTCCATTTATCCTTTTTCGTCATCCCATTTATAGCAGTTAATTTGCTTCGGCCTTTTCCACGCAATGAAATCATATCGCCCTCTTGCAGTTGAAATTTAGTATCGTCAACAACCTTATGATTCACTTTCACCTGCAATTTTTCAATAAATGCTGAAGCATCTTTTCTTGAAATATGATAAATTTCCTTGATAACAGCATCAAGTCTTAAAGAAGAAACTGTTTTGTCTGCTTCTACCCATCTTTCTTGTTTTTCTTTCAAAAGAGTAAGCGGCTGCTCGCCAAATGTAACCGTCGCTTTTTTTATTGCATTCAGATTTGCTGTAACATATGGACTTACTTCATCTGCCAGTACAATTTGAATGAGGCCGTCTGCCGCATAAATATCTCCTAGCTTCGTACGCTTTATCCCCATTGATAAAAATGCGCCCATTACATCCCGATGTTCAATGGTTATAAATTTATCTGGATAGGTTGTCTGCAATAAGGTCAGCTGAAAAGATTCTTCTGCTATTTCCTCATAAAAAGGAGCAATTACCATTCGTTTTCGTTCCGTATTTAATCCTCCGCCATGCTTATCAAGTTTTAATTCAGGATTATTCAAACCGACAAGCATTTCGACTAACTGTTGTTCGCGTGGATCGAGAAAGTCTGTCAGCTTTGGCTGGAATGTCTGCTCAACGCGTTCCTTCCACGACAATACTTGATCAATAAAAGGCTGTTCTTCTTTTCTAAAATGCTGGTAAATATCCATCCTGTTACTTCCTTTAACATTTTGTTCGTCAAAATCTTTTTAGCATAATAACGCTATACGTTCTAAAATAAAAACATTTGGAAAAACTGAAGCAGTCCTGCTCGAGCTAAATGAAGAACAAGGATCCCAACAATTGGCGAAATATCGATCATACCAATTGGTGGGATAAATTTACGAAATTGCTCTAGGTAAGGCTCACAAATTTTGGTCAACATTTGACCAAAGGATGATTCCCTTGCTCCTGGGAACCATGACATGAAAATATACACAATGAGTGCATATCCATAGAATACAAATGCATAATGTAATATTGTATATAATTCAACCATCCACTACTACCATCCTTTTTCAAATTCATCTTGTTGGGCAAATGCTTCGGATATTGTTCCTGAAACTTCAACATTGTCCGGGGTGCATAAAAATGTTTCAGAGCCTAGCTTCTGAATATCACCATTAACAGCGTATACCGTGCCACTTAGAAAATCAACAATACGTTTTGCTTGTTGATGATCAACGCGTTGTAAATTAATGACAACGGCACGTCTGTTTACAATGTTATCTGCAATTTCCTGCGCTTCGTTATAGGTTCTTGGCTCACATAATACCACTTTTGATGTAGATTGCTGCATACTAGTTAAGCTTACAACCTTTTGTGTTTGTTGCTTCATACTTTCTTTACTCTCTGGGGTAATCTCTTCCTGTTGATATTCGTACTCATACTCGTCATCCATGGTGAAATAATTTTTAATCTTATTCTTAATACTCATTCTCTCACCTCTTTACTTAAGTTTGCGATCATTCACCAACTAATTGGGAGCCAATGCGGATATGGGTTGCACCCTCTTCAATCGCAACTTCATAATCATTGCTCATCCCCATCGAAAGAAATTCACATGGTGCATGATGCAATTTCTTTGCTTTGATACGGTCTCTTAATAATGCTAAATCCCGAAATACTTTCCGAATCTCCTCTTTGTCTTCAATATGGGGTGCCATTGTCATTAATCCAACTACATGAACTTTTTCGTATTTCTCGATTTCCTCAATAAAAGGAATTACCTCTTCTACGCTCAAGCCATGTTTGGAAGCTTCTCCACTGACATTTACTTGTATAAAGCAATCGACAGGTGCTGATGCTCGTTTATTAATTTCTTTTGCAAGTGAAGCCCTGTCTAAAGCATGGAGCATATCAATTTTGTCAATAATGTCTTTTACTTTTCGTGACTGCAAGGTTCCAATAAAATGCCATGTTACTTTATCAGCAATGTGATGATACTTTTCTAAAAAACCTTCATTTCGATTTTCGCCAAGATTTTTAACTCCTGCTTCAACTGCTTCCTCGGTTCGTTCTATTGTAGCATATTTCGTAACCCCAATAACGTTTATTTCGGAAGGTTTGCGCCCACTATTTTTACATGCTTGTCCTATTTTCTCTTGAATGACTGCCAAATTTGCTGCGACTTCCATAATACGTATAACTCCTCCATCATGTAATCACCCTTGAAATCCAATAAACCCTAACATTCTTCCAGTCTTACCATGGTCTCTCCGATGAGAGAAAAATAATTCATCATCACGATAAGTGCAATAATTTGTTACCTCTATATTATGACGTAATACCCCAGATTGTAAAAGGATATCTATATTTAATTGCTTTAAATCTAATAAAAATCGATTTTTGCCGAGTGAACGTACCGCATTTTCCCTCTCCCCTGCTCGAATCGATTGAATCACCCGCTCATCTACTTCATAATTCTGCTGTGAAATACAAGGACCAATCGCTACGAATAGGTTTTCCGGTTTCACACCAACTTTTGCAAAAGCTTCCACCATCTTCTCAGCAATTCGGTTAACAGATCCCTTCCAGCCAGCGTGGGCAATTCCAATATATTCCTTTATCGGATCGAAGAAAAATAAGGGTACACAATCTGCAAAGAAAGCTGTACATAATACTCCTTTTTGGTTGGTTAAGAGCCCATCCGTGCCTTTAATGGAGCTTGTATAAGAAGTTGAACCTTTCCCCTTATCTTGATCCGTAACATGTGCAATCTCCGTTCGATGTATTTGTTCCCCTGACACCCAGTTTTGCAGTGAAAAGTTCAGCTTATCTGCTAATCGTTCACGGTTACTTATAACATGCTTCTGTTCATCAGCAACATGGAACCCAAAATTCAATGTATGATAGGGGTACTCGCATACACCACCGTTTCTAGTAGTAAAGCCCACGACAAGTCCAGGGTGTTCTGTTTGCCACTTTTCTATGTTGAGATATGCGTTATCTTTCTCTTTAAAGACTTCATTCATTATAATCCTCCTGATTAGAAAACTTGGCATTCACCAATCCTCTTGGCTAATGCTACAGTGCACTTCTGCAGTAAAGAAATTTTTATATTTTCTTTACTGCAAAAATAGACTTGTCTTATTTTATCATATTTTGGCTTTCAACTAAGCTTTTTCATGCAATCTCTATTTTACCGTACCATATAAACTTGGTCCCTGGACATCATTGACAAGAATCACATCGGAACCAATTCGAACAATATGATCCCAGGAAATCAATAATTCGTCCGCCTTTCTTAACATTCCACTCTTTTTGTCCTTCGTTTCCACGACAATTGCAATAATTTTCCCTGTATTACCGTCAATTTCTAAATCTGTAATATGGCCAAACCTTCTACCATCATCAATTATTATAATTTCTTTCAACTGTAATTCTGATAATTTAATCATTGTCCTCACCTGCCTTATTAGTTGTCAAAATAGTCCGTTGAAAATGACACTTCGAGAGCAGTAGACCATCGATTAAGTACCGACACGTACTGTGTCCAATATCGAAGTCAAAACAACAAGCGAGAAGATCGTTGGCTTGCTTTTACACTCATTGCAGAAGAAAATCGCTTTTACTGTCCGCAAGAACGTCCGCTCAATGCATCGACGCCTTATACTGCTCGGTCCTTTTCGTCCTCCTCTTTTTGAACACGTACTTATTAAACTATATGCGAACACATCAATTTATTTCATCTTTACACAGAAAAAATCAGGAAAGACAGGTGAAAAACCTGTCCTTCCTGATTTTGCATGATTTATTTAAATCTTTATTCAAACATTTGCTTATTCATTTGACTGATTGCAGCTTTCTCTAAACGAGATACTTGTGCTTGTGAGATGCCAATTTCATCAGCAACTTCCATTTGCGTTTTCCCTTGAAAGAATCGTTTATTCAATATCATTTTTTCACGTTCATTTAATTGGTGCATCCCTTCTTTTAATGAAATTTTATCAACCCAGGTTGAATCCTTGTCTTTATCATCACTAATCTGATCGACAACAAATATTGGATCACCACCATCATTGTAGATTGGTTCGAATAATGATACAGGATCTTGAATCGCATCAAGAGCAAACACAATATCGGAATGTGGAATTCCCATTTCAGCGGCAATTTCTGCAGGAGTAGGCTCTTTTGATGTCTTACTAATTAATTTTTCTCTCACCTGCAGTGCTTTGTATGCAATATCACGTAAGGACCTAGATACTCGGATTGGATTATTATCCCTGAGGTATCGTCTTATTTCTCCAATAATCATCGGAACAGCATACGTGGAGAATCTTACGTTATGTGATAAATCAAAATTATCGATTGATTTCATTAGTCCAATACAGCCAACTTGAAATAAATCATCTACATATTCTCCCCGATTATTGAATCGCTGTATCACACTTAATACAAGCCTTAAATTCCCATTAACAAGTTCTTCTCGAGCAGAAATATCTCCTTCCTGCTGCATTCTTACAAATAGCTTTTTCATTTCTTCATTTTTAAGTACAGGTAGTTTGGATGTATCAACACCACATATCTCAACTTTATGTCTAGTCATTTAAGTCAACCCTCCCAGTCGGTGATGCTGTTCAAGGACAGTATCTCCCCGGCAGAGGGTTTTTATGCACGTACAGATTTTAGAAAGACTGTAAAATGTTGATGAAAACCTTATAAAATATGGCTACACCATTTTATTAAATTCTTTTTTCAATCTGCGAATAATCTTTTTTTCTAAACGTGAAATATAGGATTGAGAAATTCCAAGCATATCCGCAACATCCTTCTGGGTCTTTTCCTCTTGACCAATTAATCCAAAACGCAGCTCCATGATTTGTTTTTCACGGGCATTTAATTTTGATAATGCACTTTTCAACAAAGTTTTATCCACATTTGATTCGAGGTTTTTTGTAATTATATCTTCATCCGTACCGAGAACATCGGACAATAGAAGCTCATTCCCATCCCAATCGATATTTAATGGTTCATCAAATGAGACTTCCGATTTAAGTTTATTATTTCTACGCAAGTACATAAGAATCTCGTTTTCAATACATCTTGATGCATAGGTTGCTAACTTAATTTTCTTTTCTGGATTGAATGTATTTACCGCTTTTATTAAGCCAATTGTACCTATGCTAATTAAGTCCTCAATATTGATACCTGTATTTTCAAATTTACGTGCAATATAGACGACAAGGCGAAGGTTACGCTCAATCAGCATCGCTCTCGCTGCCTTGTCGCCTTTCGGTAATAGGATTAATAATTCTTGTTCTTCCTGTTTCGAAAGGGGAGGAGGCAATGCTTCACTTCCACCAATATAGTAGACTTCTGATGACTTTAATCCTAATTTAATTAATAATTTGTACCAGCGCAATTTCAGTTTGATTTTCCATAGAGCCATACTCTCCACTCCCTTATGCTGTTTGTATAGTAGCTAATTTAATGATTTGCGGATGCAATAAACAATGATAGCTTCGATCCCTAACTAATACGCCAAACTGAATACCGATTAGTAAATTGCTTGTTGTAAGCTTCTGACTCCCATAATGTATTTCAATATGATCTGGCCTAATCGCTAAGAGGAAACCACTTTTTCCTTCAACACCTTGATACGGAATCATTTGTACTTTGTGCTGCCATTTTTCTGGAACTTGATCAAGTGCTAAATGATGATGCACTTCCTCTAATTGCTTCCATTCTTCTTCAGAAAACCACTGCTTCAAAAATATTTCATCACAAATAACTACTGCCCTTTTCGTTAGTGGATCAACTAGCTGATTACCGCTATCAATAAACCCTTTGGTCATAAATGAATTGTTATTCATTTGAATGGTCACTTCGCATAATTGGTCATAACGAATTTTCTCACTTGCATGCTCGTCCATACGGTGCTTTGTAAAATACCATACGATTGGGAATCCGATTAAGATAAACAGCCAGCTAACTGGATCACCATATCCTTTATTAAATGTTAAAATTCCATTGCCTGTAATTGACACAGGGTTTGCAAGCATAAAGTATATCCCTGTCAATCCACCTCCAATTGCAAATGATGTAAAGTAAAATAATAATAATAATTTCATCATGCGATAAAAACCTGCATATCCGAAGGTACATAAGATAATAAAGAATGAATAAATTAATTTACCCAGTACCCCATTTATAAAGGAGTCTGGAAAAAATAGCGTAATGGGTACAATTAATGAAGCGATAAATGCCCCAAAAATGATTCGTATTTTCCCTACTGCATCCCTTGCTAAAGCTTTTGTAAGCATTAACAGCATTAAATCCAGAAAAAAATTCAATGCCCAGACGGCATCAAGATAAATGGTCAATTTCTCTCTTCCTTCCCGGCAAATCATTTTCGGAATATTTATTTTCAGGAGGTATTTTCATAGATAATCGAAACCCCAGATTTGAGGAATTACTAACGAGTATAGTAGAGTGCGGAAGCAAAGTCTGTCACTTCTTGTGTGCGTATAAAAGCTAATTTTCACTATTTGTCTATAAGTTTGTCGGGGATAATTTGTCTCTTTTAAAGCTAACGTATATTCATACGGATTGTCTGTCTA
Source organism: Oceanobacillus sp. FSL K6-0127 (assembly GCF_037983385.1). Lineage (NCBI taxonomy): Bacteria > Bacillati > Bacillota > Bacilli > Caryophanales > Bacillaceae > Oceanobacillus > Oceanobacillus sp. FSL K6-0127. The sequence continues at coordinate 3,156,177 of NZ_CP150287.1, forward strand.
TCGATTTTTGCGTTTTATGTCAAATACTTCTAAAATCAACATGCATAAAAATAGCGCTAAACCAATATAACTGGAATTGTATAATTCTTCCTATATAAATACAAAGCCTTCACATATTTACGCTTTGTGATCTGCTGCGCTAACGTAAACTAACACTATTCTAGATGCTTCATCACATTTGAAAGAAAATCCGAACTAGTGAATATTTGCTTAATCTGTGGAACAATCGCCGTCCGGGATCGCTCCGGGCGGATGCTTTCCGTGGGCACGGCTTCAGCCTCTCCGGAAGAAAACCACTTCCTGCGAGTCTTCAGACACGTGCTGTTCCCACAGGAGTCACCGCCCTACGCTCACCCGGACTGGTTAGAACAACATTTTTATTTTGATAAACCATGTTAGTATAGCCAGTGAGCCAGCACTAGCGGAGGAAACACACGTAGACTTCTGCGGGATACGTGGCCAGAGTGAGACTCTGAAGAACGGAGTTCGAAGAGGCTCACGGGTCACCCGCGAAAAGCGTAGTGTGTTTCCGGAGCGGGTATTCGCACAATCTCTCAATGCGCATTAATTAGAAGTTTATATTAATTGTAAAATAGAGAATATGTTCATCACGCCTCGAGGGCAATGTTAAGGATTGTTTTGGAGGAATCTATGCCGGGTGGTGAATAGAGGTTATGGAATTGAAAATAGAGCAGATGAATGTAGCTCATCTGCTCTATTATGTCTTCGTACAAGTTATTTTTTATCGATTACGGTTTCGATTTCTTAAAAATGTAGGAATATCAAGCTCGTCGTCCTCTTGTCTAACACGAGGCTGTGGCTGTTGTTGCTCACGCTGCTCGCGCTGCTCTCTTTGAACAGGTTCTTCCCTCGTGGCAGCATGCTGGTTATGACTAGCCATAGGACGATGCTGTTTTTGCTTAATTTCTGCTTTTGGTTGTACAGTCTCATCAAAACCTGTTGCAATTACTGTAACAACAATTTCATCATTTAGATTCTCATTAATAACGGATCCAAAGATAACGTTCACTTCTTTATCTGCTGCTGAAGTAACTAAATCTGCAGCTTCTTGAACTTCATAAAGGCTTAAGTTCGTACCGCCAGTAATATTCATTAGGATACCATGTGCACCATCAATAGAAGTCTCCAGTAGTGGAGATGAAATTGCTTTTTTCGCAGCTTCTGTTGCACGCGTTTCACCAGTTGCAATACCAATTCCCATGAGAGCAGAACCTTTATCAAACATAATTGTTTTAACATCAGCAAAATCAACGTTAATTAGACCTGGCTTCGCAATTAAATCTGAGATACCTTGTACACCTTGTCGTAACACATTATCTGCTTCACGGAATGCTTCAAGCATTGGTGTGTTTTTGTCTACAATTTCAAGTAAGCGATCATTTGGAATTACGATTAATGTATCGACACTTCCTTTAAGTGTATCAATTCCAGAAATTGCTTGGGTAGAGCGTCTTCTTCCTTCAAAAGAGAATGGACGTGTTACAACACCTACAGTTAATGCTCCAAGATCTTTAGCAACTTGTGCAATTACAGGAGCAGCACCAGTTCCAGTTCCACCACCCATTCCAGCAGTTACAAATACCATATCAGCACCTTGCAATACTTCTTCCAGCTGTTCTTTGCTCTCTTCGGCAGCTTTCTTTCCAACTTCCGGATTTGCACCTGCTCCAAGACCACGTGTCAGTTTACCACCTATTTGTATTGTTGTTTCTGCTTTAGACAAATTCAAAGCCTGAGCATCAGTATTTACCGCTATAAATTCTACACCTTCAACACCATGCTCAATCATTCGGTTCACAGCATTGTTTCCACCGCCACCTACACCGATAACTTTAATTGTCGCTAATTCCTCCATATTTGTATCAAACTCTAACATATTTCTTTCCTCCTAATGTGCAAAATTACAAGAATACCAGAAGCTAATTTCAATGTGATCTTTTTAGAAAACTTGGCGTTTGCCAGGCTTTTAGGCAAATGACTTCGTTGCACTTATGCAAATAATAAAAGTTTTATATTTTTTATCTGTCAAAAAGTTCCATTACCTTTTGAATTCACATCAGTTATTCTTAATCAAAGAAATACTTAAATAAATTAGCAAAACTAGAGTCTTTTTTCTTATTCTCTTTCGTTTCTTTTTTGACCTTTGGCTGTTTTTGCGGTCTTTTTGGTTTCGGTTCTGTTGTATCTTCAACTACAGATGGATACAAATCTTTTCCTTGTATCTTCGCATTATGATAAGCGAACTGCAATATTCCAATACCTGCTGTATATTGTGCTTCTCTTACACCTATGTAATCTGGGATAGCAACGCGTACATTTGATCGGAATAAGTCCTCAGCAAGCTCAAGACTTCCTGGCATCGAACTCGTTCCACCAGTCAATACATACCCACCTGGAAGCTCGCCGTAACCCATTTTTCTAATTTCTCTTTCTACATAAGCATAAATTTCTTCCAGTCTTGCTTCAATCATATCAGAAATTTGCAGCTGATTATAGGTTTCTCTTGTGTTGCTTCCAATGATTGAAACTTCAAATGTTTCTTCTTCAGAAGCATGATCATAAAATGCATGTCCATAATTCAGTTTAATATCTTCTGCTTCTTCTGTAGATGTCCTTAGACCGATAGACAAATCCTTCGTAATATTATCTCCACCTAAGCTAATAACACTTGTTGAAATTAGATGGTCGTTACCAAAAACTGAAACGGTAGTACAGCCACCACCCACATCAATTAGAGCAACCCCCATATTCTTTTCATCTTTTGAAAGAGCAATCGTTCCGGCTGCAAGTGGCTGAAGGCAAATATCGGACACTTGCAAGTTAGCACGTTCTACACATTTTAAAATATTATGTAGTACTGTCTTTGAGCATGTAATAATTGTACCTTCCATTTCCAACCGAACGCCAATCATACCACGCGGATCCGTGATTTCATCCAAACCATCTACAATAAATTGTTTTGGAATAACATCAATAATTTCACGTTCTGGTGGAATTGAGATTACCTGTGCTCCGTCGATGACTCTTGTCACATCCTCATCACCAATTTCACGGTTTTCGCTTTGAACTGCTACTACCCCATGACAAGGCTGTAATTGAACATGACTTCCGTTTATACCAACGACAACACTTTCAATCTGCATCCCTACCATGCGCTCAGCTTGTTCTACCGCGTTTCGGATTGAATGAACCGTTTGATCGATATCAACAACTGCACCTTTTTTCATACCATTTGATTTAGCGGTCCCAACCCCGATTATATTCAATGAATCGTTCAAAACTTCTCCAATAATGACTTTAATCGCTGTTGTACCTATATCAAGACTTACTAATATTTCACTATTATTCAACGAAAGGCACCTCCAGAATCAGAAACTTCCAGTATTACTGTCGTTTCTATGAACTTCCTTTTTTATCTATTGTATAATCTACTATTTTATAGGAAATCAGTAAAAAAATAAAACATATATAGGTTATTCCACAAAAGGTGGCAATATCCCTTCTTAACGCTTTAAAAAAACTAAATTCCTCTAAAAAAATGTGTTCAAAAGAGAAAGAAAAGACCCAAGTCTACTAAAGTCATAATTCCTGGGGAGTTTTGGCCCCACTGCAAGACCAATACGAGTACGGCTTATGCATCGAAGGTCGATATGTCCTTTTCCCTAGGCTTTTGAACAACCTTTTATGAGTATCTTATATATCTTTCGTAAACACAACTATTTATATGACTTTCCTACCACAACATTTATTTATTCGGATTCTGTTGATTCCTCATTGTCTGGAATTCCTTCTATTTCTGTCATATCTTCGTCCTCTTCCTGATTAAAAGACTCAAAGTAGATACCGACTCCAATATGAATGATCCCTTTTTCCTCTGGATCAAGCTGTGCAACAATTGACGGATAAACTTCCATTTTTTCAGCAAAGTCGCGAATCGTTCCTTTTACAAGGTAACCATCATTCATGTATAAAAGCACCGTATTTTTATTTTCATCAGTTGGGATCCAATGGATTTCCGAAATAACATTCCTGATGCTACCAGGGAGTTCCTTTAGCTCCTCTGCCATTCTATGTAGATATTCCTCATCATCAAACCCATAAATTAGCGGAGCTTCGCCATTGAACGTCCCATTCGTAACATTTAGAATTTCACCATTACCTAATACTGGTTTATACGCTGTTTCGTTACGAATATATCCAATGATTTGCTGTTCTTTTACATGAATATCAATTGTCCATGGTAATTTTCTACTTACTTTTACAGACTCTAATATAGGGTTCTTATTTATTAATTGTTCAGTTTCTGCTCGGTTAATTGTCCATATATTTGTATCAGTCGTTAAATTGCTACTTTCGATAATCTCTTCATCTGTTACATACGTATTTCCATTCACGGCAATTGTTTTAATATGACTCAATGGTGATTGTAAATATACGATGATAGATATCAAGAAAAAAAAGATTGAAAGATAAAATATAAGTCGACGGTTTGCTTTTTTCTTACGTGCTTGTTTCAATTTTGGAATACGATCCTCAATCGAAACAATATTCTTTTTACTCATCCCCATTTCTTCCTTTTTACATTTATTTACGTTAGCAAAAGAATAAAACGGCAAATCTTAAAGCCGTTTTTATCTGTTACATGAATTATATCATAAAACATAGCGGAAGATGTAGTGTACTTACCATACTTTATCAAGTTTTTCCAGTTACAGGGCTGTGAATTTTTTCCAAGCAAGGAACGGAAAAGAACTTCACCTTAAATCTTAGAATATATACTAATATTTAGCAAAACGCCAACAGAGCATAAAGTCAATGTTAAAGATGAACCACCATAGCTTAGAAATGGTAATGTAATCCCTGTAACTGGAATCAGACCAATCACAACACTTATATTAATCATCGCTTGTACTGCAAGCATTCCTGCAATTCCAAGTGCTAGAAAACGTCCAAATAGATCTGGTGCTTCGAGTGAAATTTTAATTCCCCTCCATAAAAGCAGGAAAAATAGAACAATGATAACAGTTCCGCCAATAAATCCAAGTTCTTCACCTAATATAGCAAAAATAAAATCAGTTTGTGGCTCAGGTAAATAAAAATACTTCTGCAAGCTATTCCCTAATCCTAATCCCATTAAACCACCTGGTCCAATCGCATATAAGGACTGGATAATTTGAAAACCATCCCCAAGTGGATCCTCCCACGGATTTAGAAATGCCGTAATTCGACTAATTCGATATGGTGCAGATGCGATCAAGCCTACAAAACCGAGCATTCCAATTGCAGCAAGACCAAAAAAATGTGTTAACCTTGCACCAGCAGCAAAAATCATAATCATACATGTAAGGACAAGAACCATTCCTGTTCCAAGGTCTGGTTGCAGCATAATTAGACCAAAAGCAGTAAAAACAAGTAAAATACATGGAAGAAAGCCTTTTTTAAAAGAAGTTATATATTTTTGATTTGCAGAAAGGATCGCAGCCAGAAAAATGATTAGCCCGAGCTTCATAAATTCGGATGGTTGAATACTAAATGCCCCCACCCCTATCCAGCTCTGTGCTCCACCTCGAACCAACCCTACTCCAGGGATTAAGACAAGCAGTAATAATATAAAACAAAATAGCAGTATTAAATTTGCATATTTTTTCCACGTATAATACGGAATGACCATGAAAAAAAACATCGCAACCACTCCTGCACCAGCAAAGAGAAGCTGTCTTTTTAAATAGTAAAAGGAATCATTAAATTTGTAATCAGACCATACGTAGGATGAACTGTAAACCATGACAATCCCAACGACTAATAAAATAACGATTATAAAAAGCAAAGGCAGATCTGGCCTTTTTTGCTCCTTTAGTAATTTATTTAACAAAAAAACACCCCTTTTCCAATTTTGGATCAGGGGCATTTGTAGTATGCTCTATATCGTTTTAATAATTAAGACTCTCGGTATAGATATCTTACTTCTGTTCAATGTTTATGACCAACCGAATCATTTTTTGTGTTTGCCCCTACATTAGCTTATGCACGGCTTGTACAAACATGTCTCCTCTTTCTTCAAATGTTCGATATTGATCCCAGCTTGCACACGCTGGTGACAAAAGAATAACTTCATTTTCCTCTGAAATCGAATATGCTGCATGGACTGCATCTTCGACATTCTCAGATTCAATTACTTTTTCTATCCCAACTTCAGCGGCTAACTCTTTTAACTTGCTTGCAGTTTGGCCAAATACAACCATAGCTCTAACATGTTTCAGGTGTAGCTTCAAATCGGTAAATTCATTCCCCCGATCAAGTCCACCTGCTAAAAGAATCGTCGGTTGTTTAAATGAATCTAATGCTTTTTGAGTCGCCAAAATATTTGTTGCTTTTGAATCGTTGTAAAATAATCGTCCATTAATATTTTCAACAAATTGTAAACGATGCTCTACTCCGGAAAACGTCGTTAATACACGATAAATACCTTCATTTGTTGCTCCATTTAACTTTGCAGCAGCAATTGCAGCTAATATATTTTGCAAATTATGCTCTCCGACCAAAACAATTTCTTTCAATTCGATGATTTTTTCATTTTTAAAATAAACATACTTGTCATCGATCCATGCACCAGCTTCAAGCTTTTGGTGAACGGAAAAAGGAATGGGTTTTGCACGTGCGTCCTTTACTTCCTCTGCAATAGCTTTATCCTCAGCATTATAAATGAGGTAGTCATCCTTCGTCTGATTTCTAAAGATATTAAACTTTGCCTGCTTATAATTGGACAACGTTTTATGGTAATCCAAATGTGCTTCAAATATATTTAATAAGATTGCTGTTGTTGGTCTGAATTTTTCAGTCCCTTGTAGTTGAAAAGACGATAATTCAAGCACAAGAGCTTCATCATCTTGCATGGATTGCACTGCTTCTGTAGCAACAATCCCAATGTTACCAGCCACTCTAACTGGCCGTTCGCTTTTCTTAAGCATATCCGTTACCAAAGTAGTGGTTGTTGTTTTCCCATTCGAGCCTGTCACTCCAATTATTGGACCGTCAAATAAATAATAAGCTAATTCAATTTCCGTAATAATGGGAATATCTCGTCTTATTGCTTCTGCAACAATCGGATTATCATAGGATATACCTGGATTCTTAATAACAAGATCCATTCCATCTAAAATGGAAATAGGATGGGAGCCTATTATAACTTCAGCACCCATCTCTTTCAGTCGTATAACAGTCTCATCCTGCTCTGTTGCTTGCTTATCATGAACTCGAATAGTTTTATCATTTGCTAAAAGGGCTTCAGCTGCTGCTGTTCCACTTCTTGCAAGTCCTAAAACTACAATGTTAGAATAAGGGAATTCTGTTAATCTCTTCATTATAAGCCCACCTCAATATAAATGCCGAGTGCGGCAAATAAAAGTCCTACTAGCCAAAATGTCGTCACAACCCGCCATTCTGACCAGCCGAGCAGTTCATAATGGTGATGTAATGGACTCATTTTAAATACACGTTTTCCTGTTGTCTTAAATGAAATAACCTGAATAATTACAGAAAGTGTTTCGATAACAAAGACGCCACCAATAATTACTAACAGAATTTCCATTTTCAACAAAATAGAAATAGCTGCAATCGCTCCTCCAAGCGCGAGTGACCCTGTATCTCCCATAAACACCTTTGCTGGGTGTGCATTAAATACCAGAAATCCAAGTAATGCCCCAACCACAGCCAATGCAAAGATGGCTGGTTCGTTTTGACCAGTACCATACCAAGCAAGGATTGCAAATGCTCCAAACGCAATAGCAGCTGTACCAGCTAGCAGTCCATCTAAACCATCCGTTAAGTTTACAGCGTTAGAAGCACCGACAAGCATGAATATGATTAATAGTGCATAGCCCCAGCCTAGTTCCCACTGAATATCCGTTCCCGGTATTTGAACCGCTGTTGAAAATCCTTGACTACGTAAAATAAAGTAAAATACAAGTGCAATAACAATTTGCCCAAGTAACTTTTGCAATGATGTTAAACCAAGATTTCGTTTCATCGCTACTTTTATAAAATCGTCGAGAAACCCGAGTAACCCATATCCAAAGATAACAAAAACGAGTAGCCATAATTCATAACCAATTCCAGATTCATCTACTCTTGCAGCCATTATAATTGACGTAATAATAACACTAAATATAATCATAATACCGCCCATTGTAGGGGTACCCGTTTTTTTCAAATGTGATTTTGGTCCTTCTTCTCTAATGCTTTGCCCAAACTTTAATCTTCTTAAAAATGGAATCAATATTGGAGATAAAAGAACGGTAATGAGAAATGCAATCGCTAATGTGATTAATAAAACAGTTAAATTCACTTTCTTTCCTCCTCATACATAACCGTCCAAATAGATTGGATGAATCAATACGTTTCATTTATTTTTTAGGTTGTACTTTTAGTAAAATTTTATCTTGCCTTGTAGTAATCTAATTCTCATCAGTAGTAATAGCTTCGATCATTTCTTCAAATTTTAACCCTCGTGATGCTTTAAATAATATTAGTGAATGTTTTGTTAAATAGGGGTTAAGTGCCTGAACTAAATCTTCCTTCGATGCAAAATGAGTATATTTTAGATTAAGGCTCTTCGCTTGAACTGCTGCTTGAATCCATTCAGCATGGACTCCATATGTAAAGAGCACAGTGATAGGTGCTTCAATTACTTCGGCAACCGACTCATGAAATTCTCTTGCACGATCTCCTAGCTCAAGAATATCACCGAGCACTAACACCTTCTCCTCAAATCCATTCATTTGTTTCACTACTTCAATAGCTGCCTTCATTGAAGTTGCGGATGCATTATAAGCATCATTGATGATGGATACATCATTTATGCCTTTTAGTAGTTCAAACCGCATTCCAGTTAGCTCAAGGTTTTGCAAAGCTTGCTTGCTTTTTTCTGCATGAATGTTTAAAAGCTTGCCTATAGCAAGCGCAAATACAGCATTTTTTGTATGGTGCTTGCCAAAAAGTGGAACTTGATAAGTCATGCCATCGGAAAGCGTGAATTCTGTTCCCGTTGTATGTATCTTAACCTCTGAAATTTTATAATCATTTTCTGCACCAAAGCCACACGCAATTTTTTTCTGGTTTATGTGTTTCTCACGGAGCAACGGTTCATCACCATCGATAATTAGTACTCCATCTTCATCCAAACCATTTACAATCTCCAGCTTCGCTTTAGCAATACCTTCACGTGATCCCAAGAATTCTATATGTGACTCACCGATATTTGTAATTATTGCAACATCTGGTCTAGCTATACGTGTTAATAAATCAATTTCCTGGAAGTTACTCATACCCATTTCTACAATTAATGCTTCGGTATTTCGATCCATTGATAAAATTGTTAATGGTAATCCAATATGATTGTTGAAATTTCCTTTCGTAGCATGAGTTCGATAAGTCGTTTTTACAACAGCGGAAGTCAGATCCTTCGTTGTTGTTTTACCATTAGAGCCTGTTATTCCGATTACAATCGGATCAATCTCAGTCCTGTAAGCAGACGCTAAATCCTGAAGTGCACTCAGGGTGTCTTTTACAAAGTAAATTGGAAGGTTTGGCAGGATGTCATCTGGCAAATGCTTGCTTTCATCCCAAATAATAGCACAGGCACCATTGTCAATTGCTTGTTTGACAAATTCATGTCCATCAAAGTTCTCTCCAACAAGCGGAACAAATAATAGACCTTCCCCCTTTGCTCTGCTATCTGTCGTTACTTGTTTTATAGTTATATTGTCTTGTATTCCCCCTTGATTAGTGGGGAATTGTTTAGCTAACCAATTTGTAGTAAATAACATCAATATTTCTCCTTATTGCGAATTGCTTTTCTCGCTACTTCTCGATCATCAAAATCATATTTCGTATGTCCAATGATTTGATATGTTTCATGTCCTTTTCCTGCGATAAGTATTATATCCTCTGAAGTAGCTTGCCCGATAGCCTGAGAAATCGCTGCTTTCCGATCAACGATTACGTCATAACTACTACTTTCCTCTAACTCAGCTGTCATATCATCTAAAATCGACTGTGGGTCTTCTGTTCTTGGATTATCAGATGTAAAAAATGCATGATCTGCATATTTTACTGCAATTGATGCCATTAGCGGACGTTTCGTACGATCTCGATCTCCACCACATCCAACGACCACATATACATTATTCTTCGCAAATTCCCTTGCAGTTTGCAACACATTTTCCAACGAATCAGGTGTATGCGCATAATCAACAATGACTGCATAACGCTGACCTTCTACAACTGGCTCAAAACGACCATTTACACCTTCTAGCTGCTCAAGTGCCGTTTTAATAGTCGTTAATGATACATTAGCAGCTATTGCCGCTGTACTTGCAGCTAGCATATTATACACATTAAACATACCAATTAAACGACTTGAGATTTCAATATCTCCAACCGGTGAGGTTAACGTAAAGGATGTTCCTGCAGCGTCAAGCTGAATTCCGTTAGCCATAACAGTAGCTTTATTATTACAACCGTATGTCATTACATGCTGCGCAGTACTGCGTTTTAATAAATCACTTGCCGCATCATCGGAATTTAAAATAGCAAATTTCCGTTTCTTTTCATCATAGCTATTTCCTAACTGTGAAAACAATAAGCTTTTAGCTCGAAGATAATCTTGTAAATCGGAATGATAATCTAAGTGATCTTGGGATAAATTGGTGAATACGGCAATATCATAATCACACCCGTATACTCTCCCCATATCCAATGCGTGGGAAGAAACTTCCATAATAGCCTGATCTACATTTTCTCCAAGCATCTTGTGGAATGTTCGTTGCAGGCTTAGAGCATCTGGAGTTGTATTCGAGATCGAATATGATTCCTCTCCAATTTTCAGCTGAATCGTTCCAATAACGCCAGTTTTTTTCATCTGTTGTTTAAAAATCTCTTCCAACAAATACGTAACTGTAGTTTTACCATTCGTACCAGTAACTCCGATTAATGGCAGTTTTGATGTTGGGTAATTAAAGAACTTACCTGCGAGCATGGATAACGCCCGATTCGTATCGTCTACCAAAATAACTGGAACAGGAGCTTCAACAAGTTTTTCAACAATTAGCGCAACGGCTCCTTGTTTTACTGCATCGTCTATAAAATCATGACCATCAACTGTGAATCCAGGAATACAAACAAAAACACTTCCTTGTTTTACTTCTCGTGAGTCCATTTCAATACCATCGACTTTTATTTCATCAATCATCGATGTTGTTTTATAAAAAGGTAACACATGTAGTAATTCATCTAAATTCATAGCAAACACCCTATCTATTTTATATCCAACATATGTATTCTACATAATTGTATTTTTTAAGAGGGTGCTCTCCACCCTCTTTTATATAGTTGTCTTAATTTAGAAGCATTTACTGATTTTTACTTCCCTTATTATAGCAAATTTCCGTCCAATTAACGATGTTTTTCATCAGATAAATAAATTCTGACGGTAGATCCTGGTTCCAGTTTTGTACCTGGTTTTGGAGACTGGTCCGCAATATATTCACCTTCTCCATTAGTCTCAATCGTCAAATCAAGTAAATATTCGGCCAGCTCCTGTTTCGTTTGTCCTATCATATCTGGAACTTCGACTTTTGGCTGTTCCGGCCATAGATAGTCTTTTTCCAAACCGTCATCTCTTGGCTTAACTTCCATTGCTCTTAAACTGTCCCCGATGATTGTACCTACAATCGGCGCAGCGACGACACCACCAAACTGGATGGTGTTTTTCGGATTATCTACTGCTACATAGACAACAATCTCCGGATCATCCGCTGGCGCAAACCCAATAAACGAAACAATGTAATTATTTTCTAAATAGCCACCATTTGGACCAACCTTTTGCGCCGTTCCCGTTTTTCCACCAACACGATAACCATCTACATATGCAGGCCGGCCTGTTCCTTGTGCAACTACACTTTCTAGTGCACTGCGAACTTCATCAGAAGTACCGCTTGAAATCACACGCTGTTTCATATTCGGCTCTACCTTTTCAACGGTTTCACCTGTGACCGGATCTATCCATTCTTCCGCTATATATGGTTCATATAGATAGCCACCATTAATCGCAGCAGCAACTGCCATCACCTGCTGGATCGGTGTAACAGAAACCCCTTGCCCGAATGAAGTAGTGGCTAATTCGACAGGACCTACATTTTCAGGATTAAAGAGTATCCCATTGCCTTCTCCTTGTAAGTCTATTCCCGTTTTCTTTCCAAATCCAAACGCATCAATATACGAAAACAATTTTTCTGTTCCTAGGAGTTGGCCGAGATTTACGAATCCCGGGTTACATGAATTTTGAACAACTTCTAAATAGCTTTGATGTCCATGTCCTCCACTTTTCCAGCAGCGGATTTTTGCGCCACCTACCGTTATATGCCCAGTATCATGATATGTGTCTTCTTCAAGGTCAACCACTTTTTCCTCTAATGCTGCAGCAAGTGTTATTATTTTAAAAGTCGAACCAGGCTCATACGTACTCCAAATCGGTAAATTCCTACCAAATATCGATGCATCTACATCCTGATAATTTTCCGGATGGAAATTTGGACGGGTTGTCATGCCGAGAACACCGCCGGTTTTCGGAGTAACAGCTATTGCCAACGCTCCATCTGGATTATATTTTAAAACAGCTGCATCTAGTTCTCGCTCCATAATAGCTTGTACCTTGGAATTAATTGTTGTCTTTAAATTCAAGCCATCTGTTGGAGGTTTATAAACATCCGCTAAATTATCCAGCCTTCGTCCTTTCGCATCCGAATAGAAAGAGAGGCTTCCAGGCTCGCCAGCAAGTTTATCTTCATACGACAACTCCAGTCCCATTAGTCCTTGATTATCAATCCCTGTAAAACCGAGAACATGAGATAAGTCATCTCCATATGGATAATGTCGTTTTGAATCCTTTGCCAAGTATATACCTTTCATATTCAATTCCCGTATTGCTGTTTCTTGTTCTTCCGAAATTTTAATTCCTTCCGGTCGAAAGCTTACACTCGATTCATTTTTCGTTAAATTTTCTAAAACCTTTTCCTCTGGCATGCCCAATATTTTTGCTAACTTTCCTGCAGCATCTTCTGGTTCCTCTACTTGTCGCGGAATCGCGATTACCGAAGGCGCAGTAACATTCTCAGCTAAAATATCTCCTTCTGCATCCAATATGTAGCCACGTTCTGCTTGAAAACTAATATCCCGCGTCCAAAGGTCGTGTGCTTGTCCGGTTAATCGTTCACCCATAACAAATTGCACATACCCTAATCGAATAATAATAATCGCCAATAGAAGAAGTCCCAAAAGAAAAACAGTGACGATTCGTTTTTTTACTGTAACAGTGGATACACGTTTCATTCTCCATCCCCTTTTCCCAGGCTGGTTTGTAATCACTATATGAGTAAAAAAAACTGAATAGAACACTGTTTAACTACATAACTGTTATTCGAAGACTAAATTTACTCTTCTTGAGACGTGGACTCGTCTGATATTCCCTCCGTACCCTCTTCATTATTATTTGTTTCTTCATCTTTCTCCTCATTTGGAGGTAATAATTCAATTCCTAAGTAATCATTCTTTTTAAGCGGAGTTCCTTTAGGTATGTTCTGAGTCACTACATATCCATTACCAAATGTCTCTGTCTTTAATTGCATTAATTCAGCTAATTTCATTACATCTCTTAGAGACCATCCGGTAATATCGGGCATCACAGGTTCATCTGTAACTAGAATAACACGCTCACTTGGAAATACCGTTTCTCCTTCCTCAACACTTGCAGAAACAATGGATTCTCCGTCCCCTACCAGGGAGACTTCTAACCCTTTATCTTTCAGTTCCGCAACTATTTCTGAAGAATTCCCGCCAACTACTTTAGGAACGGTTAATTGTTGGACGACATCTTTTTCTTCGTTACTTGGATCGATATTTAAATAGTGCAAGCTATTTTCCATTACATTTTTAAAAATAAACGAAACTGGAGCAGACCTAGCTTCCGTTGGTTCTAACTCAGGCTGCTGTACAGAAACATACATCATTAGCTGCGGATCCTCAATTGGAGCCATACCAAGAAATGAAAAGACGTAGTTTTCTCTTCCTGTTAAATAACCAGGTCCATCAGGGTTCGGTATTTCAGCTGTACCACTTTTTCCGCCAACTGTATAATCATCTAGCTGATATGATTTCCCGGTACCATTTTCCCCATTAACGACCGAATCTAGTAATTCTAGCACTTGCTGTGAAGTTCCTTCTGATATTGGCTCACCAACCACTCTTGGTTCCTTCTGTTCTATCGTTTCACCAGTTGATGAGTCAACAATTTTATCGATGACATAAGGCTGAAGCATCTTTCCGCCGTTTGCAATTGCTGTCGCTGCCTTCATTTGCTGGATTGGTGTTGTTGTACTTCCTTGACCAAAAGCAGTTGTAATTTTTTCCAATGGCCAATTGTACAAAATCTGTCCACTTACCTCTCCCGGCAAATCAATACCTGTTTCTTCGTCAAAATCAAAAGCGTGTAAATACTCTAAAAATGTATCAGCACCTAGTTTTTCCCATGCAAGCTTTGCAGCTGCAACATTGGAAGAACGTTGGAAGCCTTCATCGTAGGAAATCGGTCCCCAGCCTTTCCCACCATTGTGGTCATTAATCTTGTTAATCTTTTCATTTGGCTGATAGCTTCCTGATTTAAACTTTTCTGCACCATTATAAACCCCTTCTTCAATCGCTGCTGCCCAAGTAAACATTTTAATCGTAGAGCCAGGTTCAAATGGAGTGGAAATAACATCGTTATACCAGTTCTCAACATTTGTTGGATTGTTAGGATCATAGCTTGGGCGACTACTCATCGCTAACACCTTTCCTGTTTTCGGATCCATAACAATAGCAGTCATTTTCTTAGGATTGTATTGCTCATCAACCTGAGATAATGCTTCTTCCATTAAAGTTTGAATTTTTTGGTCGATTGTTAAATAAACATCATCGCCGTCCTCAGGTAGGTGAATGATTTCCTTGGGATCCAATAACTTTTTATTGTATCTATCCCGCTGATAAGAAATATAACCTTGTTTTCCACCAAGAAGTTCATTCATTTCATTTTCCATACCAGCTATCCCAACAATTTCATCTCGTATTCCTTCTTCTGTTTCAACCTCAGTTTCCCGAGCAAAGCCAATGATATGAGATGCAAACATTCCATTAGGGTAGTACCTTAAGGCTTCCTCTTCAAATTGAATACCTGGAATATTTAATTCTTCAATCTCATCTTTTTTCTTTTGCGGAATCTCTTTACCGATTTTACCAAACTCTACTTGGAATCTATTATTCTCAAGCCCTCTTTTCAAAGGATCTAGTATATCACTTACCTCTACATCTAAAAGAGGCGCCAATATTTCTGCAGTTTTTTGTGGATCTTCTACATGCAGGGGCGCCTCTGACTTTTCAGAATACGTTTCATCAATAATTGCATACATTCGATAAGTTGGTCTATCGTACGCAAGTACCATTCCATTGTTATCGTAAATCTTTCCTCTTTCAGCACTTAGTGTAAAGGATGAGGTCCGTTTTTGTTCGGCCCATTCCTCCAATGAAACACCATTTATTTCGCCTGTTGCCTGGATGTATATAAACCGTCCAGTTAGAATTAAGAAAACAGCGACAAAGATAATGATGAATACTCCCGCCATCAAATGCGTTGTCTTGTTTTTATTCATATGTCAAGCCCCTTGCTTAGTTGTTAAACGTCTGCGCTTGCTTTACTTCCGCATTTTGGATTTTCAATCCATTTTTGTCTGCAATCTCGATAATTCGTTCCGGTCTTGACAATTCCTTCACTTCAAACATGAGACCATCATTTGTTACCTGTTGCGTATTAACGGTTTGTTCAAGCTGCTGAAGTTCCCTATTTATTGTATCAGTTGTCGAAGAAAATGACACCATATAAATACCGGAAATGACGAGACACGCCCCAATAAAGGAGTATATAACTTTCTCACCTTTAGTTATCCATCCATTATTTTTTACTTTAACAGAAACTTTCTTTTCTTTTTCTGTGTTTGGAGTATACTGTGGATTGATTTGCTGCCAATTACGGGCTCCGTTAGCACTCATTATTTCTTCCACCCTTCTTCATAAGTAAATTCATTTCTCCATTCAGTTACTTTCTCAACAACACGTAATTTTGCCGAACGCGATCTTCGATTTTCATCTAATTCATAATCCCCTGGCATAACTGGTTTTCTTGTAATTAATTTAAATGGCGCTTGATGTTCTGCTGGAATTATTGGTAAATTCCTTGGTGTATCCTTTTCCGTGCTCCATTTCTTAAATGCTTGTTTACAAAGTCTATCTTCAAGCGAATGGAAAGTAATAACCGCAATTCTGCCTTCTACACCCACCATTTTTGCAGCTTGGTGCAGTGCATCATTAAATGCCGCCAATTCATCATTTACTGCGATACGCAACGCTTGGAAAATCCGCTTTGCAGGATGTCCACCTTTACGTCTTGCTGCTGCGGGGATACCTTCTTTAATAATTTCTACCAATTGATGAGTTGTTCTTATTTCCTCTTTCTCACGGTAGGCCTCAATTTTCCTTGCAATTTGTTTTGAAAATTTCTCTTCTCCGTAATTGAAAAAAATAGAGACCAACTGACTATAAGACCACGTATTAACAATTTCATAAGCTGTCAGCTCTTCTGTCTGATTCATACGCATATCCAGCTCGGCATCGAGATGATAGCTGAATCCTCTTTCCCCTCTATCTAGCTGGGGTGAGGAAACACCAAGGTCAAATAAAATTCCATCTACATACGTTATTTGTCTGTTTGTCAGTTCCTTTTCCAATCCTCGAAAATTGGAATGAACAAACAATATTCTATCCTCATATGCTTTCAACCTTGATTTCGCAGCTTCTAAGGCATCAAGATCCTGGTCAAATGCAATTAGTAATCCATCTTCACTCAGTCTCTTGGCGATTTCTAGCGAGTGACCACCACCACCTACCGTACAATCTACATATGTACCGTTCGGATTAATCGCCAATCCCTTTATCGTTTCTTCTCTTAAAACACTATAATGTTCAAACATACTTACACCCACTTTATTGATTTACGACTAATGTCCAGCCGCTCTGTGAAAAAGCTTTTCCAAGAAGATTACGTCCAGCTCCAGCGCCCTGCGCCTAAGCTTTCGTATTATTAAAGATCAAAATCCATTAGATTTTCGGCAATCTCTCCAAAGGATTCCTCAGAATCTGTAACATATTCTTCCCAGCTGTCACTTGCCCAGAACTCTACACGGTTTGATACGCCGATAACGTTACAATCTTTTTCCAGGTTTGCATACTTGCGAAGCGTTGGAGGAATATTTATTCTTCCCTGCTTATCCACTTCACATTCAACAGCTCCGGAAAAGAAAAAACGAGTAAACGCTCTGGCATCCTTTTTAGTAAGTGGGAGTTTCTTTAATTTTTCTTCTAAAATTTTCCATTCTTCCATAGGGTATGCGAATAGACACTTATCCAATCCGCGCGTCACCACGAAGCTAGCTCCGAGATTTTCACGAAACTTGGAAGGGACAATAATTCTACCTTTTGTATCAATGCTATGTAGGTATTCGCCCATGAACATCTAGTCCGCCCCACTTTCATATTTTTTATATTACCACATCCCTCCACTATCCTCCACTTTATTTAATAAAAAATATCTACCTCTTATTAAAATAGGTCTTTTTTACCAGATAAAAACAATAAGAAAAAGCTGTCATATCAACGTTTGACAGCTTCTTCTTATTGTTTTATAAAATGGTGGGGGATAGTGGTGAAAGTTTCCCTAAAACAATTAAATATAAATAATATAATGACCTTTCTCAAAATCATAAGGTCGATATGTTAGCTCTGAAATAAACTCTATCCCATAGGTATTGATCCATGGCAACGGATTCCAAACCCGTTCCTGTAATCCCCCCTGCGGGTGTAACGTCCTTTCTATTTCATCAAAGGTTCGTAATTCTTTTTCATACTTTTCTTCTAAAACTTTCACGATCCGTTCTGTTAAAAAGTCAATATCGCGATATAGATATTCTAAGTTCTTTTCACTCAAATCGCCAATATCAGCTCGAATACTCTTAGCTAATTTCCTTAGCGGCTGATGCGCTGTCTCAATAACTTCCTTCATTTGAATGGATAAATCTTCAACTGGAGGATTACTTTTTGATTGCAGCCATTTTTCCTTTGTAACGCGAACACCTTTATTGATAGCATCAGCTATATCAATATCAAATTTTTCCAATGCTTTCTTCACTTTGTCTTCAACAATAGTGAACGAAAGTCTAGGAACAACTGGCGGCATTTTGATATTCAAAGCATGAAATGCAGGTTGTAATGCAGCCCAATAACCAATTTCACCTGGTCCGCCAACAAATGCTAATGTTGGAAATAGTAACTCCTGCATCAATGGGCGGGTTACCACATTATTACTTAACCGTTCTGGGTAGTTTTCAGCAATAGAAATTAATTCATTTGTTTGAAAACACACTTCATTCTGTTTTCCAACCCATTCCCCTTCATCATTTCTAAAAAGGAGTATTCGTTCCTGATCTTTATGGTAAAACAAATGGCCGACCGCCTCACTTAGCTCTAAAGATATAGCATATCCATCTTTAGCAAGTCGTTCAGAAGCATTAAACACCTCCAAACTGATCTCCTCCTGATGCCTTATCATTTTCTTGAAATGTTCTGTTTCCAGCTGTCTTGTCTTAGCACTGCCAGAATCAACAACGACAAGTCCATCTTCATTAAATAGATGAAAAATCACTCGAGCAAAAAAGTCTGTATAGGTGTCTGATAACTCAATAGCTTCATGAATAGTAGCATAAATTCGTTTCGTAAACTTGGTCTCTTTCAACTGCTCAAACAATTCATCTACCCATTCAACGAGAGCGGATCGATTAATGGATATATTCGATACAGAGCGTTTATCCATTAAACGATGACGGATTTTATATTTTTTCATATTGTTGGCATCAGGTAAATAAACATGATTAATTTCTTCAAAATCATGATCTTCCCCAGCAATCCAGAAAACAGGAATTACCGGAATCCCTAACTTTTCCTCCTGCTGCCCGGCGAGTTGGATAATAGAGACAATCTTATTTATTGTGTACATTGGTCCTGTTAAGAGGCCCGCCTGTTGTCCTCCTATCACCACAACACTATCCGTTTCTTTTAACCTTTCAATATTATTCAAAGTTGACGCTGGTGCGCCCCACTCCTTATTCATCGTAAATAATACATCCGTTAACTGTTTCCGCTCAAAAGTACGTTCATGTAGATCTCTGACTCGCTGATAGTAATTATCATGAGGTAGATAATCAAAGAAATCCATAATAGTACCTGCATTATTACGGTAATCCGTTATCAGCTGACTTTGAGTCTTCAGTTGTATAGGGTTGATTCGCATGGATTCCGTTCTCCTTCTATATATCATTATGTACAAATTGTATTGTACATAAAAACTGCATCCATTTCACCTAATCTGTTTATACTTCATCATTTAACCTATTAACCGCTGGATGACCCCGATAAATGTTAGTAATATGTACATTGTAAAATACAACAAGAAAGCCAATCGCCATATGATCTTTATCGCCTTCCGAAAAACTATCTCAGTCTGGCTTTTCCATTGGAATATAATTACACTCCCAAGAGCAATCAAAAATAAAACAACCATCCAGCCAGCAAAGCTGCTTCCAACAATTAGTTTTAGCATAATCGAGACTGCGATAATATAAAAACAAGTTGTCCAATTAACAGCTTGATGCAAGGCTCGCAATTTGTTTCCATGTTTTTTTATGGAAATTATATAAATGAGTATAGTTGCAACAAGTGGAATTGTAATAAAAAACGCAATACTATAAATGAAATAATCAAGCATGTGCTTTTGTTTTCTCCTTTTCTATTATCCTTCAATTATTTTAAATACCATCCCAATAAACTTATTTTTTATTGTAACAGATAAGCATACAAGATGGATTAAAATTTCTAGTTATTTTGTGATTATACATTCATAGGTTTACAATTTATTTAAAAATTATCATTTTTGTATTATACTGTATTTATACAGACACTTGACTCACATGAGGTAAACGCTTCCGCAATGTTCCAGGTAGGAACATTGGGAAAATAGGTACTAACTTTAGATAGGGGAGAAAGCTAATGGATCATTTAAAAGTCGAAAATCTTTTAGTCAATTATAAGACACTCGAAAAATTTAAGCGATTTAAAGAATATGGAAATCAAGAATTAACGATGATGGAAGACTTACAAAATAACATCATTGAAAACGATAGTAAGTCTCCATTTTTTGGAATTTACTATGGTGATAATCTAATTGCAAGAATGAGTTTATACGAGGTTAATAAAAAATACGATTATTACTTTTCACCACAACAGGACTATTTAACAATATGGAAGCTTGAAGTTCTACCAGATTACCAAGGTAGAGGGATTGGAAAATTAATGGTTGATTTTGCAAAAGAGTCTAAACTACCGATCAAAACAAGTCCACGGATAAATTCCCATGGTTTCTGGGAAAAGATGGGATTTGTAAAAGCCCATTATGAAATGGAAAGAGATTTAGGAGAAAACCCACTAATCTGGCTTCCTGAAGGTGTTCAAGAAAAGGAAATCAACCCCAATTAATGAAAAGCAAGACCTGAATGGATCGGCTCCATTCAGGTTTTTTTTACTATTTATGAAAGTATAATTAGATCATGGTTTCACTTTCTACATTCATCTTGAATTAATTTTGCTTACTTTCTCTTACCCAAGTCCATAGCTTATTCATTTCCTGCCATGCGTTATCATAACGTGATAATTGATTTTTCAGCTTTTCGTTTTCTTTTTCTATATCCTTTAATTTTTGTTGATACGTTTTGTCTAATTCCGCTTTCTCAGCATCTTCAAAATTAGTTTTCATTTTCTCGAGTAAAAGTATAGCAGACTCTATCGTATATCGTTCTGCAGATTCATTATGATTAGCACTAGGCGTCCCTTTCCTTAACCCGCTTTTTCGTTCTTCTTTAGCCAACTGAATGGCATTTTGATATTGTTTGCGAATAGTAGCATTCCAGCGGAATCCACATGCTGCTGATGTACGAGAAAGCTGGGCTGCAACCTCTTTAAATGCTTCGAGCTGCGTTCTACCTTCTCGAATAAAGCGTAATACTGTTTCAGCAAGGATAATATCCTCATCCTTTGTCCATGCATCCTGCCTTGTATCGTTCATAACACCCCTCCTAACACGTTTGCTATCAATGTATGCAAAAAATAGGGGTACTAGAATAGGATTCTTGTTTCAAACTGAAAATTTTTCACAGCAAGCACATTCCATCAGAACAACTCCTGCTAAAAATTGTAGTCTTTTTTTATACAATAATATAAATTACGAACTAACTTCTGTTTGTTAAGTTCGAGCAGCTCCCGCCGTCCAGGATCGTTCCGAGCTGTTTAGAGTAACGATAGTATTTCAATCATCTATGTTAGTTATAGGTAGTAAGCCAGTATTAACGAAGAATATATCAGGAGCGGATATACGCTCTAACCAAAATTGCGCATTATGTCGCATATTCCTTCAAAAAAAGAAAAAACAGACCACTTAAAAATGTGATCTGTTTTTTATACATCCTGATATTAGTTGCTCACTACTTCTTTTCCATCATAGTGACCACAAGATTTACAAACATGGTGTGGTTTTGTTAATTCACCACAATTAGAACATTCTACCATGCCAGGTACGTGTAATTTTTTATGAGTACGACGTTGATTTTTAACTTTTTTAGACGTTCTTTGTTTAGGTACTGCCATGACTTACACCTCCTTCAAATGAAAGTAAAACTTGAATGTAATTCTTATTTTTCTTTCTTATTATTTTTAAGCAAAGACTCCAATTTTTTCAAACGGGGATCTATTGTCTTTTCTGTTTTCACTTCTGAAACAAATTCCCAACCATTTCCTTTAGAAGGAGCACCTTCTTCTGGATTTGCTTCTTCGGAAAATACTCGATATGGAACTTCCAATAAAATATTTTCCTTGATAATCGGAGTTAAGTCAAGCACTTCTCCATCTATAAGATGAATATCATGTTCTTCTTCATCGCTGCCATCATAAGAAGAAGTTGAAAACACTTCATTTGCTTTAACTGTAAATGGATATGGTACATCAACCAAGGTTCTAGCGCATGGTAATACCATTTCCCCTTCAATCAGAAAAGAGAAAAAGAATTGATTTCCATGAATGTCTGCTTTCCCATGGACACGAACATCATTGATTTTACGTATATCATTGTTCATTGTTTGTAGTTCATGGACATTCACAAGTTCATCAAACTCAAATGGCTTATCGACAGCATTTTTTCTGATTTGACTTAATGTAAATTTCAATATTATCACCTCTAGGCAACAAGAGTTATTTTAAAAGAAAAATGAGCTTTTGTCAACATTTTTTCTTTACACATATATGTATTCTTCCCGTTAGCAATTTTACTAATCATTATAGCATGGAAGATGCGCGAATGACTATCTTTTGTTACAATATATACCATTAAGCCCATGGGAGTTGAGGAAATGAATGCATGTGGTCTAATCGTAGAATACAATCCATTCCATAATGGTCATGTCTATCATTTGGAGGAAGCTAAAAAAACAACAGCTGCTGACTGTGTAGTTGCCGTGATGAGCGGATCGTTTTTGCAGCGGGGTGAGCCTGCGATAATTGATAAGTTCCACCGTACAAAAGCAGCACTAAATACTGGCATCGATGTTGTGCTCGAACTCCCTTATGTTTACGCTGTACAGCATAGTGATATTTTTGCCGCCGGGGCTGTTAAAACACTCTATGAATTCGGTGTAAACAGTGTTTGTTTCGGAAGTGAATCCGGCTCAATAAATAGCTTTTTATCAAGCTACCATACATTTAAAGCGAAATCATCAATTTTTAATCATACACTAAAATATTATTTAGATGCAGGAAACTCTTTTCCAGAAGCTAGTACATATGCTTATAAAGAGATTGGGCTGACAGATTCGAGTATGGATTTATCAAAACCAAATAATATTCTCGGGTATAGCTATGTAAAAGCAATTATGGAAAACAAGCTACCAATTGAGCCATTAACCATTAAGAGGAAAGCAAATGCATTTCATGATGAAAACATAACTGGCACGATTGCTAGTGCAACAAGCATTCGAAAAGAGCTAATGAAACAACATACATTGACATCTAAGATTACCGATAGCCTTCCAGGGGAAACAGTCAATCAGCTTCAGCAATATGTACTTACGGCTTCTCATTGGCATGATTGGGAGAAATACTTCCCGCTATTACACTATCGAGTAATGACCATGTCGAAAGAAGAGCTCGCAACTATACAAGGTGTTGATGAGGGGATTGAAAATAGAATTAAAGCTACAGCTAAGATAGCTAGTTCCTTTCAAAATTGGGTGGAAGCTATTAAAACGAAGCGTTATACATGGACGAGAATTCAACGAATGTTTGTGCATATTTTAACGAATACAAAAAAAACTGAGATTGAGATGATCTCACAAGACTCCTCCGTACCGTATGTTCGTGTAATCGGGTTAACCAATAATGGGAGGAATTATTTAAATCAACAAAAGAAGCAAATGAATGTTCCAATCGTGTCAAGCATAGGTAGAAATCAACATAATATATTATCTATCGAAGAGAAAGTAAGTAATACCTATTACAGCATTCTGCCACCCAAAAGCAGACAAAAGCTGTTTAAACAGGAGCTGCAAGCACCTATCATACTTTAATGAAAATACAATCAGCGGTAATGAAACAAAAATAGATCTTTTGCAAGATCTATTTTTGTTTAGCTATTCTTAAAATCATTCTCAGTTTACTTCGATTTGTTTCATAACCAGGTTATTCTTTCATTTCCTCTAAAAAACGTAATGCATCTTCAAAAGTATCGACAGGGATAACTTGCATATCAGTTCCGATTTCTTCTGCTGTTTTCTTTGCAATTTCATAATTAGAGTTCGCTGCTCCATTTTCATTCGGTGCAAAGAAGATATCGATTCCCTCTTTATCTGCAGCGACTATTTTCTTATCAATCCCACCAATCCGGAGTACATTACCATCATAATCGATTTCTCCAGTACCAGCGATTTCATGCCCTTTTGTAATATCTTCTTCTGTTAATTGGTCATAAATCTCCAGCGTGAACATTAATCCTGCACTCGGTCCACCAATATTTCCACTTGTAAACTGAATATCGCGGTCAACTGTTACATCGCGATCCGTAACAAGACTAATTCCAATTCCCACTCGATTGTCTAAGTCACTGAATTCCTCAAGCATGATCTCAGCCTCCATCGCCTCTTCCTCACGAACAAATTCGATTAGAACAGTATCTCCAGATTTTTTATCATCTACATACTGAATTAAGTCTGCTGATTCGCGAACTTCCTGACCGTCAATTCCAATAATACGGTCACCTGTTTCAAGCTTTCCTTCTGCTGGCATACCATCAACAACGGAAACAACATAGACACCTTGATAATCGATTGTTATTTCTTCACCAGCAGCTTCATAGGCTACTACTGTTGCAGCCTCCTGCGAGCTCTCCATTACCTGCAGCTGAGCATGCATATAATCATCTTGTGAAATTCCCTCAGGAAAAACTTGATCCAATGGTAAAATATCATGATACGAGAATATTTTTGCCAGTACATACTGAATCGGTGTTGCTTGGAGGCCACTTACCGTCACAAGGTGCATGTCTCCTTCACTCTCAAAACCATCCGCAACCTCGACAATAGGATTCAACGCATTCGCTCCACCGGGTTTTTGAATATAGTATGGTAATTGATATGTACCAAGAAAGTAAACAAGAGCAATTATGATAATAAAAAATAATATATTTCTTTTTGTCATTCTCATTGCAGCTTAAAGCCCCTTTCTTCCTTCCAAACATTTCTTTAACATGTCTATGGAATATTTATCTGATGTATGAGCGTATATTGTATAGACCCGTACTTTTCCAACGATGTTTTAGTACAAGCTAGAATAATTCTACTACTAACGAAATAAGTTGTACAGAGCTAGGTTCATTTCGTAGGAGGCTTTCGATTGGGACAATTACTTAAAACCTTTATCTATTCAAGTTTTTCAATTTTTTTGACTATTGCTTTAATCCGCTTTCCTGATCAATCATTGGAAGCAGGCATTCGTGGATTAAATATGTGGTGGGAAGTAGTATTTCCTTCCCTGCTACCATTTTTTATTACAGCTGAATTATTGCTAGCATTTGGGGTTGTAAAGTTTTTTGGAATATTATTTGAACCAATTATGCGTCCCTTATTCAACGTTCCTGGTTCTGGAAGCTTTGGCTGGATGATGGGTATGGCAAGCGGCTATCCTACAGGGGCGAAGATAACAGCACGTTTACGTGAAGAGAAGCAATTGTCGAAAATTGAAGCGGAACGACTCGTTTCATTCACTAATAATTCCAGCCCACTATTTATTTTCGGTGCAATTTCCGCTGGTTTTTTCCATGATTTAAAGCTAGGAGCACTTTTAGCAGTATGTCATTATACAAGTAATGCAATGGTTGGAATTTGCATGCGTTTCTATGGAAGAAAGGAAGAAGCAACAGATCGCAAAAAAACGAGCAAACAGAAAGTTTCCCTAATAAAAGCTTTTCGGGAAATGCACGAATCACGTGTAAAAGCGAATAAACCGCTTGGTGAGATTCTTGGCGATGCTGTATTGAATTCCATTAAAACATTGGTCATGGTTGGGGGATTCATCATTCTTTTTTCAGTACTAATAAAACTGTTATTTTTAGTTGGTATTTCATCTGCTATCGCCACAATTTGGGAGCAGCTTTTAATAATCATCGATTTCCCTACGGACTTGGCACTTCCAATTTTTTCAGGTTTATTTGAAATTACTATTGGAGCAAATATGATCTCCCAAACGATGACAGACACCCTTTTACAGCAAGCAATAATTATTAGCTTTATTCTCGGTTTTAACGGGCTTTCGATTCATGCACAAGTAGCTAGTATCCTCGCAAAAACAGATATTCGCTATCTTCCATATTTTTTTGCAAGAATTTTACATGGTTGTTTTGCCGTTATATTAACGATCATTCTCTACAAACCGCTATATTTAGACAGGCAGACAATTGATTTGAATGAAATACCCGTTTCACATCTCGACTTAACAGAAAATATTTGGGTGATAATTCTTTATTATCTGAAAGATGTGGGACCTGTTGTTACCATTGTATGTCTAGCACTATCTGTGTTTATTCTCTATCGGAGAAGTTTCAAATAATGCTTCATGAATATAAAAACCAGCTCCTAAAAAGCAGATGCTTACGGAGCTGGTTTTTCTCTTTTTTTAAATATGATTATATTTTTCCTTCAGTGCTTGCTCTACAAATTCAGGTACTAGTCCGCTAATATTCCCATTATACTTAGCTATTTCCTTTACCATGCTTGAGCTAAGGAAAGAGTACTGATTATTCGTCATCATGAAGAATGTTTCAATATTTTCATTTAGCTTCCTATTCATGGATGTAATTTGCATTTCATATTCAAAATCACTCACGGCACGAAGCCCGCGGATAACAGCATGTGCATTTTTCTCCTGCGCGTAATCCATTAGCAGATGGTCTGAAGCATCTACGGTGACATTTGGAATGTCCTTGATGGATTCCTTTAATAAATGAATTCTTTCTTCTACCGTGAAGAGTGGTGATTTAGCTTGATTATTAAATACAGCTACAATAACTTGATCAAATACCTTCGCTCCTCGGCTAATAATATCCAAATGTCCATTTGTAATCGGATCAAAGGTGCCTGGACAAATTGCTAACTTTCCCATCGATAACTTCCTTCCTATTTCGATTTATAAAGTGGATTAATTCTTAGATTTCCTTTTCTCCAAGGAATGCTAGTACCACAAGGATATGAACCAAGATCCTGAACATAATCAGGAAAGTATGAGATGTTGGCATCAATAGGTATATGAAACAAGATCCCTCTCGATACTCAGATTTCCGGGATAGGTTACTACAGCCCATTTATGTGCGATAAATTGTTATTCCAATCGTGCCTCCATAATTTTCTTGCTTCACCAAACTTAAACCCGTCTGTTCATTTGGGAGTTTCTCTGTTGGATCATGTTCACAATAAATTGTACCACCAGTATTAAGTAAGTCCAGCTCCATCATTTCGTCTATAAGTTTTACATAATCCACTTTTCCATACGGTGGATCCATTAAAATAAGATCAAATTTTAACTCTCTTTTAGCTGCTGCTTTAATTGCACGATGTGCATCTGCTCGAAATACTTCAGCATATTGATCCAATTTCAATGTTTGGATATTTTCTTGAATCGTATGTATTGCCTTTGGATGCTTATCAACAAATATACCATAATCCATTCCACGGCTTAGCGCTTCAATTCCGAGCGATCCACTACCTGCAAACAAATCAAGTACCCTCCCACCCTCGAAAAAAGGACCTATCATTTGAAATACAGCTTCTTTCACTTTATCCGTTGTTGGTCGCGTTGATTTGCCTGGAACCGCTTTTAATTGCCTGCCTTTAAAATCACCTGCAATAACTCGCATGAATTCACCTCAATTTGATGCTATTCGACATATATCCTACCATAAAATAAAACATTAGAAAACAATGATCTCATAAGTGGTCAAGTTCATCTGATGATAATAAATGTATATAATTAATTTCATGGTACATACTAGCATTATGAACAACTAGTTATTAGCTTGGTTGTTTCAAACGGAGTAGACTTACACTTCCCCATAAGTTCTTGCTCCGGTTTCTCCTCTCCCTTTGCCTTTTTGTTTTTCAGGACGAAAAACAAAGGGACCTGCAGAAATATCTTCTGCAGGTTTTTCTTTTTATATTACGTTGGCTTCAAAACATCAAAAAAGCCTTGCTAGGAAATAATTATTCCAAGAAGGCTTATTTAGATTCCCATCTTATAATCATATTGTTTTGCTTTGTCCGGTTTCGCATTTTCATAATCTGTACGGACAAATGGTTTATACGATCTTTCTATCTTTGAAACAAATGGTTGCTTTAATATTTTCGCTTCTACTTTTTCCATCTCATCCTGGTTAATATAAATTACAGCATATTTTAATCGTTTGGAAGCATATACCAAATTCCCATATCGCTTTAGTTGCTTAATATTCTTCATATGCTGAAACCAGACAACAATACCTTGTCTATTTGTCCTCACTCGAAAACCCCACTATCCGCTTAGTTCTGAATTTGATCATTTATGCTATATTTTTGTCCGCCCTTAGGGGTTAATAACCTAAGGACGAACATAATTGGCTAAGAAGCACACCCACATGCTCCACCACTGCCACAACCACAGCCACTATCTGTAAGTGCAGCACCATCTTTTGGAGCTTTAATTTGCTTGCTAACACTCTCAGCAACATACTGGCTAATTTCATCCAATAAGATCTGGAGATTCCGCTCAGCCATTTTAAATGCTGCTACTTTATCATGCATATCCATTTCTCTTTTTACAACACGGATATTTTTCATGATATCATAGTAATCTGGGTGATAGCGACCAAACCGCTGGACATCCTCGTATTGGTCCTTCATATCTAAAAAAGCCTTTATCAGCTTTTGAGCATCCTCATCCTCATGAAGTGCAGCACGGGTTTGCTTATAGGCTTCCATCGTATCAGACGCCATAACCATTTTGCCAAGTTGCTCAGAACGGTCAAGTATATCCACATATTCCAATGTAGCTATCATTATTACACCCCCACTACTATATAGTATCATTTAATTGGACAGTTGAAAATAAAATAGATTCTAATCTTTCATTGCTTTTGCAACTTCAGTCAACATACTAATCATTTGTATACGATCATTTAGTGTACTTATTTGCTGTGGCAGTGTCTTACCATAGAAAATTTTAGCTTCCTTTTCCATCTCTTTTATTCTTTCTGGTTCCCTTGATAAATAACGGTACCATACTGGATTATATCGCACAAAGGTCGCTAACTTTGGATTTGCTTTTAAATACTGGATACTTTGTTGATCCATTAAAAGTCACCTCAGTCTTGGACCCATTTAAATGAATCCTTTTCGGGCTGATTATTTTTCTGTGTCTTTTTAAATTGCGAAACCATTTCTTGGATAGCTGTAACTGCTTTACTTAACTGCTCAACTTGACCTTGCATTTTATTCACATCCAAATTAGATGTATATTTCATTAGCTGACTGACGAGCTCCGTATTTTTTACACTTTCCTTTTCTTCGTTCACATTTTCTTCATGCTTATCCACTTTATATTTATCCCAATACGAATCATCTTCCCCTAACAATGCCCACTTTTCATAATACTCCTGCCACGATCTGCCACTTTTTCTAATTTCCTTTATTAGGGCTGGATGCGAATTGATAAAGCTTTTAAAAGAAACTACCGACGGATGTAAATCTTCCATGTGATCACCCCTTGCAAAATAAATAGTCATTTGTACTAACTAATTTATGCACAGGTCACTCATATGTGAAAATGTAAAACAAAAACTGTACGGATTATATATAAACTGCGAACTAACTTACTAGCTGTTTTCTTCAAGTTCGTGCAATAATCGCCATCCGGGATCGCTCCGGGCGGATGCTTTCCGTGGGCACGGCTTCAGCCTCTTCGGAAGAAAATCACTTCCGATGAGTCTTCAGACACGTGCTGTTCCCACTGGAGTCACCGCCCTACGCTCACCCGACTGGTTAGAGCAACGTTTCTGTTTCGATATACTATACTAGTAGTCAGCGAGCGGGTATACGCACAACCCATAATTGCACATTACTCCGCAGTTTCTTTCAACTATTATATATGTTGATTTCTTGTTCATGTTGACAGGTTATAAAAGCTGTAATTATAATGGTTTACCGAGAAAATTCTGCGTGTAATAAAGCCGATGCACACCGACACCGATGTGGGTATAATCATTGCTTAACAAAGCTTCACGGTGCCCTTCGCTATTTAACCACCCTTCCATCGCCGCTGGTGCATCTGGATATTGAGCAGCAATATTTTCTCCAGCTGCAGTATAAAAAACTTCTCCTGCTTCTAACCGTTCTTTTAGTCCATCCCCATTTAAACTATAATGTGAAAAATAATTATTTTCTTCCATGTCTTTACTATGAAGAAATGCTACATTGCTTACACTTTCTTCCCAATCTAACTTATCCTTGCCATGCCGATGCCTTATTATATTGGTAATATCATAAATTTGTTGCTCCATTCCCTTTTCAATCTCTTCCCATTCATCTTCCGTAAAGATCGGATCGTCTGGGAGCTTCCCTCTATACTCAATTTCATATGGACGTTGCTTTAATATTGTATCTGCAGTTAAAACTCGAAGTGATGATAGCTTATCAGTGAATGTATCAAAGTAAAGCTGAATAAATGTGTTATCATTTAATTTTACAAGTGGTCTTACTTGTATATCCTCCTTCGAAATTCTAAATTTATAAGATGATACTCCATTATTATATGAAACTTCTTCCGAAAAGCTGAACTCCTGGTCAACCTCCCCATACGGTTGCCCAATATAAACAGGATTTATATCCAACCCTTCTCCTGTCGCAAAAATGGTTTTAACTACATTATCTTCTACTCCAAATTGTACATACTGGTTCGTCGAATTCGTATAAACCCACCATTCGTAATCATAGGCACTTTTATCAATCCGAACTGGGACGCCAAAGCTCCCTTCAAGCGCTTCACTCGTTTGACCTATCCATTGAAATATATTTCCCTCTAATGGGACGACTGATGTGTCTTCTTCACTCGGAGAAACTTTTGTATCTAATACATGTCGCTTCCCTTTAACAATTTTTGTGACTTGTTGAACCACTTCTTCCGGTGAAGTTTCCGTTCTATCCAAAAAATAAAAAACAGCGATTCCAAGCAACGTTAAAAAAAATAAGCTTTGAATTATTCGCATTGGTGACTCCCCCTTTCTTTATTAGTATCATCTTATACTTCATACTATCGTAACCAGAAGAGAGGACCTATCTAAAACGAAGCGAGGGAAACTCCCATTCGCTTTCTTAGAAGTTGGGTGGTCCAGATGTATCCACTACACATTTCATAGAAAACAGGTGTGGGGGGATTTATATTCTCTTTACCCTATTATTATATTTATTATCGCAATTATATACCTATTCAATAGATAATAATTGGTTTTTAATTGCATATTAAGCGTTTTCGTACTATCATTATACAATGAGGACTAATATATGAGGTGAAAAAAATGAGATTGGAAAATACGGGCATAGAAGATTCAATTGTAGATTTAAGACCTCTAGATCATTTAACTGGTAAACATGCATTTATACGTGCAGGACAATGGGACTATGAGCGAGTTACTTATGATTACAAAATTGGGTCACAAGAAAAGAACGTTACATATTACATTCGTATTCAAGGATATGCTATCGAAGGTGATGTTGATAGAGGAGACGCTGTTATTAAATTATTAACACCACTGCTCGGCAAGCATTACTACCCACATGGTGTCGAATATGGTGAAGCGGAAAATTTCCCAGAAAGTCTAGTGGAAAGAGCACACACACTTGTTGCAAAGGTTGCTGAGGAAATTCAGCATCATAAAAAGTAAAACAATAAATTAAAAGCTTTGTTAAAGCTACAAGAAACCAGCTGTTTAGACCAAACAGCTGGTTTCTTGTACTAAAAGCCCAATATAGCCTTAATCAGACTTGTTGTTTCGCCACCATCATAAATAACATACAATAATAAGTAAACCGCAACACCAGTAATAGCAGTGAAGAACCAAATAATGCTCGTTACAGGTCCTATTTTTTGATGTTTAGCTATATTTCGTTTTAATGCTAATACAATCGTTACAATTCCAAACACTGCACCAGTTGTTGCTAAAATAATATGGAAAATAAGGAAGAGCGTATAATAAATTTTAATATTCTCCGGTCCGCCAAAGCTCGTGTTTCCATCGAAAATTGTTCGAGACATGTAAATAATAAAAAATAGAATCGCACTAAGTGCAGCTAAAAGCATAACCTTCTTATGTGCTTTCTTCTTCCCTTTAACAATTAATATCCATCCAATCGCAACTAGGACTGCGCTTAGAACGATAAAAAAAGTACTTAGCGTTGGTAAAAATGGCATAACTCACGAATCCTTTCTAGATAAAGTGAAACTTTATTCAATATGGTCCACTTGCCTTCATAACATGTGATAAAGTTTTATCCTTCTCTCTTATTCTGCAGACGTTGGAAGTGGGTCAACAGTTTGACTTTCTTTAGAGAACCATCTAAAGAATATCGTTCCTAATACGATTCCATACGTAATTTCTTGCATGATTTTCATAATAATGCCGCCCAGTTGTTGATCCTCCACTGTGCCCATGCTAGTAAACATTTCTGGTCCTGAAAGAGCTGGCGCTAAGCCTTGAAGTACATCACCAGGAACACATAAAGCCAAAGCTTGAAGCCATGAACCGTTTTGTGAATAAGCAGCAAAAAGTGGTTCCGGTGCAAAGATAATCAGCACACAAGCTGGTGTTATTAAAACACTATTTCCAATAATATAAGCCATTTTCATCAACGGATGCAGCTTGTCCATTTCCTTGATCGGAGATAATAACGGGAACCAGACAATAATAGCTGAAATAAACAAAATCAACGATGTCGATGTATGCATAATTTGTGACTCTTTTGCAAGATTGAAAACTACTGGCATATGATAAAAAGAGAATAACACGTTAAATAACAACAATGAAATAAGTGGCTTCGTAAAAAATGTGAACACAGGTTTAATAACCGGCGTATTAACAACCTTTCTCCAAATCCATTCTGGGATTCCTTTTAACAAAAAAATAGGCACAACGAGTAAGTAAATAGCCATTTGAATCATATGTGCTGTTAAGGTAATATGTGAAAGTAAGTCAATAGGTGACCCTTTAACAATATATAACAACACAAGAGAGAGATAAAAGAGAAGTTGTTGCTTACCAGTTGGTTTAGCTTCCCCACCAAATTTATGACGGTAAGCTCCTGTAATGAAATAGTATAAAATAGCAAGACCAACGATAAAAAGAAAATAATAGGGACTCCACAGTGCACGGAAACCAAAAATCTGTAATTCTAACCACATCATTAATCACTCCATATAGTGGATTATCTTTTTATTATAACGTATAAAACAAATAAATTCTTTCGTTATTGTGACAAATTTGTTAGAGAAGTCAGCATTCATTATGGATTCCAAATGAGTCCTCTAATATAGACAGCTAAGCTTAGCTACTTTTCTGCTTAGAAAATTTGCCATTTGTTAAACGAATTCTTATGAGAACGTTTTTTGTAACTAACTATACATGTGCTTCTTACATGCTTTTTATTAATAGCTTAGTTGCACTTATGCAAATAGAGATTGGGACAAAAGCATTGTTATGATATAAAAAATCGAACCTGTTTATTGCAATAACGCGCACTGGAAATATACTTCGCTAAGTTTGTGTATTGTTCTTCTTTACATTAAACACTTTTGTTATATCCCCGTCTTTATCTGCCAAAAAAAGATCGGGATATGTACATCCCGATCTTTTTCTATTCAGATTCCAAAGTTGTCTTACCACCAAATAATGGTTACAAACGTAACTCCAACTAAGAACGTAACCCATATTCCACCGAAAATTAATAACGCTGGAAATTCATGTCCTTTATCTTTCATATGCATGAAGTAATAGAATTGGAACCCAACTTGGACAATTGCCAATATAAGTATTAGCGGGATAACAAACATTGAGCTGATTCCCATGGCAACTGCGAAGAAGGCAATCATTGTAAAGAAAATCATCAATGCGAAAGTAATAATTTGCTTTCGCATCTCTTCTCGATTTTTTTCTTTTTGGTACGAATTAATTTTGTTGGTACTTGTATTTTCCGTCATAAATTAACTCACCATCCCCATTAGATATACTACTGTAAAGATGAATACCCATACAACGTCAATAAAGTGCCAATACAATGCAAATGTATTGAATTTTGGAGCATTATAAAGATTTAATCCTCTTTTAGCATTTCGTACCATTAGCGTAATTAGCCAACTTAGTCCGAAAATAACGTGACCTCCGTGGAAACCAACTAATGTATAGAATGCTGACCCAAATGCTGATGAACGGAATGTAAATCCATAATCATGAATATAGTGTGCAAACTCATAGATCTCACAAGCTAAGAAGCCAATACCTAATAATGCTGTAATTCCTAACCAAAGCATCATCTTTTTAAAATCATTATTCTTCATATGGTAGATAGCATATACACTTGTAAGTGAGCTTGTTAATAACAGAACAGTCATTAAGAATACTAAATCTAATCCGAATAAATCTTGTGATGTTGGACCACCAGCCGTTGAATTTCTTAAAGCTAGGTACGTTCCAAAAAAGCAAGCAAAAAGAACTGTTTCTCCGCCAAGGAAGAACCATAAACCTAGAAATTTATGTTTTCCTTCCATTGTTGCTTTTGAAGGATCTTCTGGCATCGTTTTCGGGTTTAAGGAATGATCATGACTCATCTCAGTCAGCCTCCCTTTCTAGTTCTTCTTTGGAAATATGGAATCCAAGATCATCTTTCAAGGAAC
The DNA here is from genome assembly GCF_037983385.1 of Oceanobacillus sp. FSL K6-0127. Classification (NCBI taxonomy): domain Bacteria; kingdom Bacillati; phylum Bacillota; class Bacilli; order Caryophanales; family Bacillaceae; genus Oceanobacillus; species Oceanobacillus sp. FSL K6-0127. Next base: position 3,190,947 of record NZ_CP150287.1, read on the forward strand.
GGATTACCATACAACCAATCGCAATAGCCATACCAGCATACAATGCTATTAACCAAGCTTTATGATCAGTTTGATAAATGAAACCGAAAGATGCGATAAAGAAACCAGCTGTCATAATTAAAGGAAGAATAGATCCGTTAGGCATATGAATTTCATCCAATGGCTCTGCAGGAGTCATTTTTCCATTTCCTTCTGTTTTCTCAATCCACAATGGATCAAGGCCTCTTACTAAAGGCATTTGTTTAAAATTATAAAACGGCGGTGGTGAAGGAATTGTCCACTCTAATGTACGAGCATCCCACGGATCTGCAGGTGCTTTTTCACCTTTAACAGCAGTATAAACAATATTAATAAGAAAAACTATTGTTCCAATTGTCATAAAGAAGGCGCCAATCGTACTAATCAAATTCCCAGTATCGAGCCCTTGGTTTTCCAGGAACACCCAATAACGACGTGGCATACCCATTAATCCTAGGAAATGCTGGATGAAAAATGTTAAATGGAATCCAATAAAGAATGTCCAGAAAGCTAATTTACCCATACCTTCATGTAAAATTCTTCCGAACATTTTTGGCCACCAGTAGTGACAAGCTGCAAATAGACCAAACACCACTCCACCAACGATTACATAGTGGAAGTGAGCAACAACGAAGTAGGAATCATGGTACTGATAATCCGCAACGTTTGACCCAAGCATAACCCCTGTCATACCACCAATTGTAAATGAAGGAATAAATGCCAGTGCCCAAAGCATTGCTGAATTAATAACAATACTTCCGCCCCACATCGTAAATAACCAGTTAAATATTTTAATACCTGTTGGAACAGCAATCGCCATCGTTGCAACAGCGAATATGGAGTTAGCTACTGGTCCTAAACCTACTGTAAACATATGGTGTGCCCAAACCATAAATCCTAAAAACGCAATCAAAAAGGTTGCAAATACCATTGCAGAATAACCAAACAATCGCTTCTTAGAGAATGTAGGTAAAACCTCACTAAACACCCCAAATACAGGTAAAATCAGTATATATACTTCTGGGTGACCGAATATCCAGAAAAGGTGCTGCCAAATTACGGAGTTCCCACCAAGAGCTACATCAAAGAACGCAGAACCAAACATACGGTCAAACATTAGTAGGAACAATCCAACAGTTAATGCAGGAAATGCGAACAAGGTTAGGACACTCGTTACAAAAGTAGTCCATGTAAATAATGGCATACGCATATAAGTCATCCCTGGCGCACGCATCGCAACGATGGTCACAAGGAAATTAATACCACTCATTAATGTTCCAGCACCAGATAGCTGTAATCCCATAACATAAAAGTCTGTCCCATGTCCCGGTGACTGAATCGATAATGGTGCATATGCAGTCCACCCTGCATCAGGTGCTCCTCCTAAAAACCAACTACAGTTTAATAGAATACCACCGGAAAAGAACAACCAAAATCCGAGTGCGTTTAAAAATGGAAAAGCAACGTCGCGTGCCCCGATTTGCAGTGGCATGATATAGTTCATAAGACCAAATAATAATGGTGTGGCTGCAAGGAATATCATGGTTGTTCCGTGCATCGTGATCATTTCATTATACAAACCTGCAGTAATAAAATCATTCTCAGGTTTAATTAACTGAATTCGAATTATAAGAGCTTCTAGTCCACCTAGTAGGAAAAAGAATCCACCACCCATTAAGTACAGAATCCCAACTTTTTTGTGGTCAACGGTGGTCAAGTAATCCCATAGTACAGCACTAAAAGCTCTCTTTTGAGTAGCTGCATTACTCAAAGCTTAAACCTCCCTTTTGTGTCTTTCATCCCAATTATATATTTTTTAGTTCCCAGCACTTTCAGGTGTTATTTCTGAAGGTTTTAATTGCAGTAAATATTCAGCAATACTATTTGCCTCTTCTTCTGAAACGCTCGGATATGCACCTGTCATTTTATTTCCAGGCTTAATTGACTCAGGATCCATGATCCAATCAATTAGGTTTTCTTTTGTTGGTTCCAAAATACCAGCAATAGTGGTACGGTCCCCAAAGTTTGTTAAATTAGGTCCAGTTGCAGCAGGTGAAGATCCGATAGCATGACATGCCATACAGTTATTTGCTTCAAACAATTCTTTACCTTCTTGTGCTACAGTATCCTGCGGCTCTTGCTCAGGATCAACAGCTTGCATATCAGATAGCCATTGGTCATATTCTTCCGGACTAACTGCAATTACTTTAAAGTCCATTAATGAGTGCGATGGCCCGCAAAGCTCAGCACATTTCCCCCAGTAAACGCCTTCTTCAAAAGCTTCAATGTACATTGTATTTACGTTTTCAGGACTAACATCCATTTTCCCTGAAATAGATGGTACCCAAAACGAGTGAATAACATCTGAGGACTGCATGTTCAGGTATACTCTCTCACCAGTAGGAATATACAAATCCTGACTTGTTACGATTTCTTCGCCATCGTAATTAAAATGCCACCAATATTGATTCCCTGTAACCTCAATATTGATGTTTTCACTTGCATTGGACGTATCTGCTAAATCAAACGTAGCAATAACAGTTGGTACACCCATAATTAAAACTAGCACTATCGGTATGATTGTCCAAACCGTTTCCAATGTGTGATTCCCTTCTACTTGCTTTGGAATGAAATCTTCCTGCCCTTTCTTTCTTCGGAAACGGACTAAAGCAATAACGTAGATAATCATAACAACGACAAAAACTCCAACCATAATTAATGTTGTGAGAATAATTAAATTCATCGAGCTTTCTGCTCCATACCCTTTTGGCACAAGTGCAGTTAAATTTTCTTTCCCGCACGCGGTCAAAAATAGAGACAACATTGTAAATAGTAATAGTGCCTTAGTTTTTCCCATCCAACCTTTCATGTATTAATACCTCTCTTTCTTCTTGTTGTTTCCTTATATATATTTATTTAAGGACAAACGTTTAGTTAAATATAGGCAATGTCACAATAATCATTAACGGGAATAAAATAATTAAATAGTTTAAAGAATAGATAAACATGATATTCGCCCATTTCAAATCATCCTTCATAAAGAAGCCTCTAAACCCTAATACAAGCCAACCAATATTAAGTAATACCGCAATAACAACAAAAGTCGTTCCCAGTGATGCAAGTAAAAATGGTAGGGGAAGTAGACAGGCAGTATAAACTACAATTTGGCGTTTTGTAAATTCAAAACCGTGCACGACAGGTAACATTGGTATTCCAGCCGCTCGGTAATCTTCGGTTTTTTTCATTGCTAAAGCAAGAAAATGCGGTGTTTGCCAGATAAACATAATTAAAAACATAACAGTAGGAACAATATGCAGCGAAGGATCAAATGCTGCCCAACCGATTAGTGGCGGCATAGCACCTGAAATACTTCCGATTGCCGTGTTTAATGTATAACGACGCTTTGACCACATTGTATACAATACGACATAAACAAACCATCCTATAAAAGCAAAAAGTGCAGCTAATAGTGTTGTAAACAATAACATAATTAATCCTACCGCAGTCGTTACAAGCCCAGCAATTAACGCTGTTTTCAAAGATATAAATCCAGTAACCGTCGGTCGTTTCTTAGTTCTATTCATTTTAGGATCAATGTCTGCATCATACCAATTATTGATAATACAGCCACCAGCAATAACGAGCACACTACCAACCATTGTGAGTAAAAAAGTTCCCCAATGGGATATAAAGGAAGAGTTCGAAAAATGAACTGCTAACCAAAAACCGGCAAAGACAGTAATCATATTCGAGTTTACAATGCCTATTTTTATAAGCGCTTTTATTTCATTAAGAAACACTCCAATTTTTTCCTTGTTGGTCAATGCTGCATCGCCGATTATTTCAGAATACGATGTTTCCGCTTTATTCATTAATTTCCCCCCTTTAACCCCGACAAAAAGACACGTTAAATAACCAGAAGTCTTCTTCATTCCATGAATTCTGATTCTAAGTCTTATTGTATCACGGAATTAAATTACAATCTAATTAACTTATCAATTCACTAAATAGTTTACAACATAATTTCAATGTATATGTGACAATTAAGTGAATTTTTCATGGATCGTTACTACCACTTGAAAATATGTATAACCTCATTTTTTTAGGATGATAGCGAACATCCCTATACTATTTCTAGCAAACAACGTAAATTAATGCAAGCTTTTTTCTTATTTGCATAGTGAAAACGTATGTAAAACATGATACTATTACAATTGTGCGTATAAATAGTAGTTTCTAAGCTAATTTCGTTGCAATAAAAGTTAATCTGCTATTATGATTAATCTATTGAAAGTTTTTATAGTGCGCATTAAAAAGGTGAAAATGAAGGACCAAGAAGTTCAAGGCGGCTTAGTTCCCCAATATCGGGCTTACTTAGGATGTGTTGACTTCTGTGTCGCCCCAGGACGTGGGCGTTTTTAAGTAGAAGCCATCGCCATCGAGCTTCTCGCGTGTGTTATGGTGACTTTGATGTTCGACACAGAACGTGTTGGTGCGTAGTCGAAGGTCTCCTGCTCTCAATATGTCATTTTTACCAGACTTTTTGAACATCCTATTATAGTTTTTAATCATTAGAAGTGAGGCTGTTGAGTGTATGATTAAATTTTTACGAACCTTATCATTAATTGCAACAATTTTAATGCTTTTTCTTCTATTAGGAGGAGCATTAGTTACAAAGACCGGATCAGCGGATGGTTGTGGAGATAGCTGGCCGCTTTGTGAAGGTGAATTAATACCCTCTGAATTCACTTTTGAAATGGTAATTGAATTAAGCCATCGAGCTGTTTCTGGAGTAGCTGGGATCGTTGTATTAACGCTTGCAATTTTATCTTGGATTAAAATTGGTCATGTTCGAGAAGTAAAATTCCTAGCATTTTCTTCTGTTTTCTTTATTGTCCTGCAAGCTTTAATTGGTGCAGCAGCTGTTGTTTGGGGACAGTCAGATTTTGTTCTCGCTGCCCATTTTGGAATATCTTTAGTATCGTTTGCAGCAGTCTTTCTGCTTATGCTGCTAATTTTTGAATTAGATAAGAAATTACATACCGAGTCGCTATTCATTAAAAAAAGTCATCGTTTGCATATTTACGCACTATCCATTTATACAATGATTGTTGTGTATACAGGTGCACTAGTACGGCATACTGAATCAAATCTTGTTTGTGGTGACTGGCCATTTTGTACGAACACCTCCCCCCTCTCGTTTTCTGATTATGATTTTAATCAGTGGGTACAAATGGGACACCGATTTGCAGCAGGGATACTATTTATCTGGACGTTTATCCTGATGCTTAATATGATTAAAAACTACCGTTTCAACAATGTAATGTATTGGGGATGGATTATTACTTTCTTTTTGATTTTCCTGCAGGTTCTATTTGGAGCATTGATTATATTTACTTTACTTAATCTTGGCGTAGCACTTATGCACGCATTAGTGATCTCCTGCTACTTTGGAATGCTTAGTTATTTCATCCTACTTTCTAATAGAAGTGCTAAAAAAGAAAAAACAGGAATGGCTAAATAGCCATCCCTGTTTTTTCTTTTTTCTAGTAACATTTGAGATCTTTTCTGCTGAATTGCATCAAAGGGTCTATAAAACAATTAAAAGCTAGTGGAGAGTCTCCGATTATAATAATTTCATTAAATCAGAGACACACTACCATTCAAATATTATTCAAACTCAATTAACAAATCATTCACTTCAATTGATTCTCCAGCATCTACATGAATCGCCTTGATGACACCTGCATACGGAGCTTGAATAGTTGTTTCCATTTTCATTGCCTCCGTTGTTAAAATGTGTTCACCTTTTTCAACTGAATCTCCCTTTGAACAATTAACTGCAAGTACAGTTCCTGGCATTGTCGCACCAATTTGCTTTTCATTTGATTTATCGACTTTTGGTCTTGTTGAAAGCAAGGACTCAACACTGTTATCTCTTACTCTGATTTCACGCGATTGTCCATTTAATTCAAAATAGAAAACTCGTGTACCATCATCTTTAGGTTCAGAAATAGAAACAAGTTTCACAATTAAGGTTTTTCCCTTTTCTATCTCTACTTCAATTTCTTCACCTAAGTTCATTCCGTAGAAGAACGTAGGTGTATCTAACACAGACATATCTCCATAGTTTTCACAGAAATTATGATAATCCATAAACACTTTTGGATATAATGCATAGGCAATCAAATCAAAGCTAGTTACTTGTCGATCCAAAGATTTAAATAGTTCGTCTCTTAAGCCCTCAAAATCAATTGATTCTAATAATTCCCCAGGTCGAACCGTAATTGCTTTTCTCCCCTTAAGAATAATCTCCTGCAATTTTTCTGGGAAGCCTTGATATGGCTGACCAATATACCCTTGCGCAAACTCAATAACAGAATCCGGGAAATCAATTGAATGTCCTTTTTCATAAATATCTGCTTCGGATAAATTGTTCTGTACCATAAATAATGTCATATCACCAATTACTTTTGAAGATGGTGTTACTTTTACAATGTCTCCAAACATGTCATTAACTTTGCGGAACATTGTTTTGACTTCATTCCAACGATTTCCAAGTCCAACAGCCTTCGCTTGCTGTTTTAGATTACTGTATTGTCCTCCAGGCATTTCATGGAAATAAATTTCTGTATGTGGTGCTTTCATTCCACTTTCAAAATCCTGATAGTATTCTCTAATGCCTTCCCAATAATGTGAGATTTCTTCATATGCATTAATATCAACCTGTGGCCCGCGTGCGCTTCCTTCTAGTGCATGATAAAGTGTCTGCGCACTAGGTTGTGAAGTTAATCCCGACATCGAACCAGTAGCAACATCGACCACATCTACTCCTGCATCGATTGCTCTAGCATACGTATAAACACCGTTTCCACTCGTATCATGTGTATGAAGGTGGATTGGAAGATCGATCGTTTCTTTAAGGCTAGATATCAACTGATAGGCTGCTTCTGGTTTTAACAATCCAGCCATATCTTTAATCCCTAAAATATGGGCACCAGATTGTTCCAGCTCTTTCGCCATGTTTTTGTAGTAATTAATATCATATTTTTCCCGACCTTTATCGAGTATATCGCCAGTATAACAAATTGTCGCCTCTGCAATTTTGTTATTTTCACGAACCGATTCAATTGCCAGCTTCATTCCCTCAACCCAATTCAAGCTATCGAAAATACGGAAAACATCAATACCTGCATTGGAACTCTTCTCTACAAATTCGCGAATTAAATTATCTGGATAGTTTTTATACCCTACAGCATTGCTCGAACGTAATAGCATTTGGAATAGTACATTTGGCATTTTCTCACGTAGAGCGAGTAGTCTAGTCCATGGATCTTCTTTTAGGAAACGGTATGCTACATCGAACGTAGCTCCGCCCCACATCTCGACAGAAAAGAGATTTGGTAATAAACGCGCAGTCGGTTCAGCAATATGCAGCAAGTCCGTCGTTCTAATCCTTGTTGCAAGTAGTGATTGGTGGGCATCACGGAATGTAGTATCTGTTAATAATACTTCCTTCTGATCCTTCAACCACTGTGCTAACCCTTCTGGGCCTTTTTCATCTAAAATTTGTTTCGTTCCAGCAGGGATTTCTTGATGAGAATCTACTTCTGGAATAAGTAATGGCGAAAATTCAGGCTTTTTCTTTTTCGTAATCCCCTCTGCCCCATTGAGCGTTGTATTCGCAATATAGGTAAGCATCTTTGTGCCACGGTCTTTACGTTTCGGAAAGACGAATAGCTCTGGTGTATTATCAATAAATGTTGTGTCATATTGACCAGACATGAATTTCTCATGCAAAATTACATTTTCCAAGAAATGGATATTCGTTTTAATACCACGAATTCGGAATTCCTTTAAATTTCGCACCATTTTAATTGCAGCTTGCTCAAAGGTCAATGCCCACGTTGAAACTTTAACTAGTAAAGAATCATAATGCGGTGATATGACTGCACCTTGATAGGCATTTCCAGCATCTAGCCGTACACCAAAACCTCCACCACTACGGTATGCATTAATTCTACCCGTATCTGGCATAAAGTTATTCAGTGGATCCTCTGTCGTAATCCTGGACTGGATTGCATAACCGTGAATTGTAATTTCTTCTTGTGCTGGTACTCCAACAGATTCATCATGCAGGCTGTATCCGTCTGCCACTTTAATTTGTGTTTGAACAACGTCAATACCAGTAATCATTTCTGTGATAGTATGTTCTACCTGTACACGGGGGTTAACTTCAATAAAATAAAAATCATCATTCGTAACAAGGAATTCAACAGTTCCAGCATTTATGTAACCTACATTTTTCATCAAGTCAACTGCAGCATTACAAATGCGTTCTCGTAAGTCATCTGAAAGAGACAAACTTGGCGCAACTTCGATTACTTTTTGATGTCTGCGCTGTACAGAACAATCTCTTTCATGAAGATGAACAATATTTCCATGCTGATCTCCAAGGATTTGTACTTCGATATGTTTAGGATTTTCAATGAATTTCTCTACATATATTTCATCATTCCCAAAAGCAGCTTTTGCTTCGGACTTAGCACGATCGTATGCCTCGCGGACTTCATTTGCATCACGAACAATTCGCATACCACGTCCACCACCGCCTAATGATGCTTTAATGATAATTGGATATCCGTGTTCCTCTCCAAAAGCTTCAACATCTCGGACAGTTGCTATAGCACCGCCACTACCAGGAATAATCGGTAGATTCGCTATCTCCGCTTGCTCTCTTGCTTTTACTTTATCTCCAAACATGTTTAAATGTTCGCTAGTAGGTCCAATAAAGATAATTCCCTCTTCTTCACAACGTCTTGCAAAGTTAATATTTTCCGATAAAAAACCATAGCCAGGATGAATCGCATCAACTTGTACTTCTTTTGCAAGATCAATAATTCCTTCAATATCTAAGTAAGCATCGATTGGCTTTTTTCCTTTACCGATTAAATATGCTTCATCTGCTTTAAAACGATGAAAGGACGCGGAATCTTCATTCGAATAAACCGCTACAGTACGGATGTTTAGTTCTGTGCAAGCCCGAAACACCCGAATTGCAATCTCTCCTCGGTTAGCAACCAGTACTTTTTTGATCTGTTTTAATTCTGCCATCTTCTATCACTCCTGTTATAATTAATCGTTTTTCTTTCTACATTCGACTTCTCTTTTGTTCCATCAATTTCTTGCTTCTTAACAGCACTTGCAATATTGTTAAGAATTCCCATTGAGATTAACATGATGAGAAGTGATGAGCCTCCATAACTAACAAACGGAAGTGGTACACCGGTAATCGGTAGCAGTCCACTAATAGATCCAAGGTTAATAAATGTTTGAATTCCAACCATGGAAGAAATTCCTAATGCTAGTAATGCTCCGAAACTATCATTGCATTTTCTAGCTATAAAAATACCACGCAATACAATGATTGCTAGCATTCCTAACACAATAAGTACGCCAATAAAACCTAGCTCTTCTGCTACAATCGCCATAATGAAATCCGTATGAGCTTCCACCAGATAGCCTAACTTTTGTACGCTTTGACCTAGTCCTTCCCCAGTTAATCCCCCAACACCAATTGCTACATAGGATTGGATTAATTGATACCCATCAGAATCTGGTGTTGCAAAAGGCTGGTAAGCTCCTGTAAATCGAGACAACCTTTCATCAGTCACTAAAAAAGGCACTGCTAATATAGCTAATCCAACACCGATAGCGATTAAGATTGATAAGTGCTTTAATCGTATTCCTGAACTAAATATAACAGTACAAGCAATCAAGAAAATAATCGATGCGGTTCCGATATCTGGTTGAAGAACAATTAATCCTAAAATAATCCCTGTAAGTATAAGCGGTGGTAATACACCTGTATTAAACTGACTTATGTATGCTTGTTTCTTCGAATAGATGGAAGCCAAATACATAATCAGACCGAGCTTCGCAAATTCAGCCGGCTGCATACTAGCTGGACCAATCTGGAACCATGATTTCGCGTTATTTACGGAATTTCCGAAAATAAGCACAGCAACAAGCAAGATTACAATAAACAAAATAATAAACTTCATTAGCTTCTGATAGTATTTGTATGGAAATATACTACAGATGATAAAACCTATCATTCCGACTACAAACCAAATCGATTGACGTATTAAATAATGGGTACTTTCATTTCCTTCCACAACAGCTGTCACCATACTCGCGCTATAAATCATAACAATTCCAAACCCAGCTAATAGTATTGGTGTAATCATTAAGGTAAAATCGTAGTCTTTTAATCTCTTAAGCATCCTACTTCTCCCAACCATATGTTTTTTAAGAGGTTGTTCAAAAAGTTCGGTAAAAATGACACATCAAGATCGGAGGAACATCGACTAACTAACTTCTGACACTTCCTGTGTCGAAAGTCGAGTCAACAAACCCTGCGGATTCCAGGTCTTGCGCCGCCTCGAACTTCTCGGTCCTTTTATCCTCTTTTTTCAAACACGAACTTTAAGTATCGATGAAAAGAAATTTAAATAACTATAACACATTTTTGTAAGTCGCGTCTTCTAAATTGTTATTATTTTTTCAAATTCACCTATAAATTCCTATTTAAATTCCTTTATATTCCTTACAATTAAACAAAAAAACCTTGCCGCTTACTTACTGGCAAAGTTTTGCTTTGTCACATCACATCATTAAGCCAATACAATGGACTGCTTAATCAAACCGAATTTTGTGAAGCTTCATGCAATATATTAAGCTTCTTCTCAAGATTTTCAAGAAGTGCTCTTCCTTCGTTCTCGCTGATTAAGTCTAGACGCACAGCAAAATCAATTTCCCTCGAGAGACCAAACATTTGCGTGTCCAAAACATCTTCGTAGACTGGACATTGTGGCATCGTTAAATTCTCTATTTGAACTTCAATTAGTCGTAATATGTTGTCAGCGTCAGCCTTAAGAAGGGCATGGGCTTTTTCACGGTGATCAATAGTCGCCTCTGGCATCAATAAAATCCCCTCCGTTAGAAAGACTTCTTTGTATATTATATTAGCGTTAGCTACAAGAAAATGCAAACAAAAGCGTAAAATTTTTATAAAAAATAATTCTTTACAGGTGAAATATTTGTTTATGTCTGCTATTCTTGATGAAGATACAGAATTAGGGGTGAAATAATGATTGTACCGATTATGGGAAACGTTTTCTATTCCATCACTTTAGATCCTACCGTATGGATTTTCGATGATAGAAAAATATTGCTGAGCGACGCTTTTTCCGACAAGGGCAGGAATTCGGAAGAAGTTGATGATTTAGAATTAGCATCTCAACGATTCAACCGAGAAGTTTTTGATGTTAAAATGAATCGTCCTCCTGTAAACAGGAGTATCTCAAAATTAGAAGGAGAAACAATTTTAAAAAATTCCTATGTCATGCCATTGCATGATTTCATAAAAAATGCAGAAGTTAAAGCCAGTGCAACGCACGCTATTTTAGTATCAGATGAGGTAGAAACGGAAATATCAATAGCTGACCTCGAAAATGGCTACTTTCTTTTTGCGATTGACGGAAAACCAATTAAAGAAAATGGTCCTGTTCACTTTTTCTACCAAGATGGATCAAATAAAGACAAGCCAATAACCAATATAAAACAAATTATCATTCACTAAAAATCTGCATGCATTGCAGATTTTTTTCATTAGAAAAAATCGTATTCGCCAAGTTCTTGCGATAGTTGCATATACGCAGTAAGAAAGTTTTATACTTACTTTCCTGCCAACCAATATAATTATATCCTTCACTGTATATTTTCATTTATTCTAACCAAAATAAGGGCATCAGCTACTATAATTAGGAGGAATGCTGAATGAAGCCGCATTTTACATTATTATTTTTGGTTGGAATTATACTCCTGGCAGCTTGTGGACAACAGGAGGATCCCCCATTGGCAGAAGAACAAGAAAACAATCAATTAGTCCAAGTTAAAAACTCAGACCCAACAAAACTTGAAGATTTAAGCAATACCGAAATTGCAAATCATCTAGCCAATGTAGCTAGCGATGTTCCAAGTGTGGATGATGCTGCTGCAATTGTCGCTGGTCCTTACACTGTGGTTGGGATTGATGTTGATAAAGATCTTGATCGATCACGGGTAGGAACAATTAAATATTCTGTTTCCGAAGCACTCTATCATGATCCATATGGAAAAACAGCTATCGTAGTAGCCGATGCTGATGTTATGGAGAGGATTAGGGGAATGGGAGACAAAATGGCACAAGGCCATCCTGTTCAAGGATTTGTAGATGAACTTGCAGCGATTGTAGGTCGCTATATGCCTGAATTTCCAATCATGAACAACCCACCTGCCGAACCAGACCAAAACAAAGAAATATTATCTGATGAAGAGCAACAAAAGCTGGATGATATCGAAGGTGAACAATCTAATCACCATGACAATCGTGCAGAATAAAACCCAGGCTTCTTATAGAAGCCTGGGTTACCTTATATCTCTTCTTGGTTACGTGAAGTGTTTTCTTCTTTCTTTTCATTGTAATACTGTACACCAAACTGTGATCCTTCTGATACCATTTTGGAATTTTCTAGCTGCTCCAAATCTTTCTCCTCTAATTGATCCGGTACACCTGAGCTTTCAAATGTATGATCATGATCATCCGAATGCGAATTTTGTTTAAACTTCGATGCAACAACGTTTGCAGCCTCTTTAATTTTATTACGATTTTGTTCATCCTTTAAATAGTAACCTGCTACTCCTGCACCTAGTGCTCCTACTGCTGATAATACATATCTTTTTTTCATGAAATCTTCCTTTCATTTTAAATAGATATTGTTAAGTTTATACTTATCTTCCCCCGAATAGTTCTTATCAAACATAAAAGATCTCCTACTAAAGTGAATATCTTGTGATATACTACTTACAAGAAGTTTTTAAATACAGATTATTTTTTGAAGTAAGAGGTGAAAGAATGCAAGTAAAGTGCTCTCTTTGTGATAAAGTGGAAGAAATTGAAGATTATTGCCTTCAAGCAAAACGACTAAGAAACAGAAGAATATATATGTATCTGTGTAATAGTTGCTATGGCCGAATTGAGGTTAAAACTAACGAAAGACTTTCTACAGGAAATTTTAGACTTTATCGCGAAAATAAAAAAGTGGACCAGTACTTGTAGTCTATTTCCAATTTTTTAAAGTTTATCGTTTCCTCTAATAAAAAAACGCCAAAATTGGCGTTTTTTATTTATTATCTGCTTTTCTCTGGTAATGAAGTCTAATTCTATATACTGCCAATATAAAAATAATAACGATAAGGCTTTCAATTGTTGGCATACGCATTACAGTAGTAAATATTGTTAATATATAGGTTCCAATTAACAATAAAATATAAACAAAAAGCTTTTTTAGCGGTGACAATTTACGAGCAAACCCAAGTTCATAAGCAATTGCACAAAGAATAAAATTCATTACATAAAATATCCAAAATATATTCTCTACACCATTTTTTTCTACTACAAAATCAAATACAAACCTAAAGCCATCCATATGTATCCCCCAATATTCACTAAGCTCTTCTATTATCATACTAAATCTTTTATATTCCTGCCACTAACAAGCGTAAGGTCATATTTTAATTTATATTTGTACAGCACGAAAAATAGTATTCTCTATTAGTCTAACTTTTTTTGAAGAAAACGTTTTTTTCATATATACTATTTATTGAAATAGAGGTGCTTAAATGAAGAATATTAATGTTCCTATGCTTTTATTAGCTATTCTTGTTGTTGCGATGTTCTTTCTTGTTGGACTCGCTATCGCTTTCCGCAATATTTGGTTTATTTTATTATTCCTAATACTCGGATTTGCAATTTTCGGTTATGGTTTATCATTAAAGAAAAGAAGAAAGTGACGAAAATCCCGTCACTTTCTTCCATTTCGGATAAAGGTTATTATTTCGTCCTTCAAGATCGGATTACAAGTAAGTATCGATGTTTTTTCAAGCATATTCACTTCATTTCCATCTATATCACTCGTCACACCGCCAACTTCATTCACAATGACAATACCAGCTGCTACATCCCACGGCGCGAGTCCGATGGATAAATATCCGTTTTCAATTCCTTCTGCCGTATAAGCAAACTCTAATGCAGCAGATCCATACGTTCTCGTGCCTCGTACTTTCTTCACAAAATTCTGCATCGTTTTTTCATCTATAAGTCTATTCTCACACAACCAAAAATGGTTCATTCCTATAATTGCATTTGTTAATTTAACATCTGAAGTAAGCTGAGGTAACTGCTGATTATTTTTGTAAGCTCCTTCGCCCTTTTTCGCATGGTACAGCACATCTGACATCACATCATAAATAATTCCGATTTCACCAATACCATCTTGGTATACGCCAACAGATATTGCAAAGTTTCTTCTTTGATGAACAAAGTTCATGGTGCCGTCAATTGGATCAATAATCCAAATTGTTCCATCAAGAGATGTAACGGAATCACCATAGCCCTCTTCTCCAATAATAAAATGATTGCTATATTTTTCCTTTATGTTCTGAACAAAGAACGCTTCTATACGTTTGTCCAATACCGTAACAAGATCATTTGGATTTGATTTCGTTTCAATGTTCAATGGAGCATTCATTTCATCTCGAATGATCGTCCCTGCTTCCAACACCCATTTTACAGCTTGATCATATATGTCATTGCGAATCGCTTTATCCATATGTACGCCCTCCACTATTATGATTATAATTCCAATTGTAACAAAATGAAGGGACCCCGTCATTGTATATGAATGACCCCAATATGTATTCGAGTATTTCCTAATGCTTCCAATACATATTGGGGTCAGTTATTAAGCGTGCTCATTTTCAATTTGTAACATCTGTTTCCTTAAATCCTCTAGACGTTCCTTAGCTTTAATAATTGAAACTTTATCATTAGCTTGCATCGCATCATAAAGCGTTACCAGCTCATAATCAATCTCCATTCGGATAACAGGCAGTCGCTCTTCAGCCTCTTTTCTCCTTAACGCTTCCATAACATATTTCAACTTCGCCACTTCCTTTCTCAGAGCTTGTTTTATCAGTTTCATGTGTTTTCTTTATTTTATGACTTGGAAATTATATTGTTCATAGCTTTTCTGAAATTAATGATTATTTTTATTATCATTTCCCGTTTTTAGCCTTTTTAAACATAACTGAGAATTTCAGTTCTCTTTAAAGCCTGATCACATAGGGTTGAAACTTAACATTTAAAGCTTTCACACCATATTGCCAATGTTTTCTGTTACAGAATCAATAAGTATGTATAACTTGACTTACAACCTTCTATATTTAATAATAATTATTATAAATAACATGCATGAAGGAAGGAATGAAACTTTTGACTTTTCAAGGATTTAGACGTGAAGATTTTGAAACATTTACGATAGATGGTCTTGATGAAAGAATGGAAGCAATCCAAACAAGAATTCAGCCGAAGTTCCAAGAAATCGGATCTGAACTCGCTGACTATGTAGCAGCACAATTAGGAAATGAAATGTATTTACATATTGCTAAACACGCAAGGAGAACCGTAAATCCCCCAAAGGATACCTGGCTGGCAATAGCAGATAATAAACGAGGATACAAAAAACACCCACACTTTCAAATAGGTTTGTTTGATGATCATCTATTTATGTGGCTAGCACTAATTTACGAATTACCAAATAAACAAGAAATTGCGAAATCGTTTATTTCAGCATTTGATAAAATTAAACAGCTTCCAGACAATTTCGTTGTTTCTTTAGATCATATGAGCAAAGATTCCATAACGCTTCAGGATTTGGAGATGAAACATCTCGAACGCTTTAGAGATGTAAAAAAAGCGGAGTTTTTAATCGGAATTCATGTTCCATCTGAAAGTGATTTAGCTGCAAATGGAGGAGATTTAGTCGATACAGCGAAACGAACCTTTCATACCTTACTCCCATTTTATCAATTAGCACTACAATCTCGTAACTAGCTGATCTTATCCGTTACAAAAACCTTAAGAAAAAAAGACCTTATTCACCTGTATGTGAATAAGGTCTTTGCTTTTCTAAACGGTAATACCAGCATTATTACATTTTAATAAAGTCGTCGGCTGAATCTCTCGCTTTTTTGACAGTATGGTAACACGAATAGCCTGATGAGTCTGCGAATGCTGTAAACAGCTTCTTTTCCTCGCTTTTTGAAGGTACGATCTGTTTAAATCTACGATACAGCAATAGAATTTCTTCGCGACTTACTTTTTTTTCGTAAGCTTTTTCCACAAGTGAATAAAAATTCACAACATCTATGATCTCTTCCGTTGACCACGTCTCATCTATCGGGTACTCATAACTCATTATTCTTATTCACCTCATTATACCTTTTGTGCATATAGACCTATATCAATAAGTTTTTCCGTGATACTTATTATAATACATATCTACTTCTATTTGGTAAACGGGAATTAATTAACCTGTTCGTTTATCTTTTCCCTGTATATGCAAAAAAATAAGCTACACTATATAATGTAGCTTAGCCTATAATTGTATTATTTTTTATCACAAGTAGGACATGTACCGTAAAGAGTTGTTACTTTTTCATCTTCGTAATCTTCAATAACTTGTTGGCAATCTTGACAAATTATTGTACCCATTAAGTCATCCCCTTTTCCAACTTTATTGATAACATATTCATATTATAATATGACACATTATAAGAGTCAATAGTTAATTAGTATAACATATTTAGAGATATCCCATAGAATAAGAGGACTTATTGCTATTCCTTCTAAAATTCATAAAAAAAAACACAACCATATGTATGAAGGCTTATGGTTGTGTCCATTATACGTTAAATCTGAACTTCTCATGATTGAATTCAGTAAGGTTTTTAACTGGTTTATTAATTACCCTTCATTTTGTTTCGATAAGTGTTGGGTCAACTATCTCGTACCCTTTTTCCCTTAAGCCTTCGACAATGCTCGGTAAGCTTTGAGCTGTCCATTCCCGATCATGCATGAGTAAATTCGCTCCCGGTTTCAATAATGAATACGGTACATCCACCTCTGGCCCTTCTCCTGAAATCATTGCTTCCGTAAGCTTTTCCGCATTCATATAAGGCTCGAAATAATCATAGCCGTACGTCCAGTTCATTACTGTCATACCGTCTTCTTCGGCAACTTGAATTGAATATTCTGTATTAGCACCGTGCGGGGCTCGGAAGAATAACGGACGTTCACCAATAATCTCTTCTATACGATCACTTAGACTTATAATCTCCTCTTTCTGTTCTTCTTCAGATATCTCTGGTAATGTTGCATGTGTAAACGTATGATTTCCAATCATAAAGCCCATTTCATGAATTTCTTTGAGCATTTCCTCTTCTTCAGGTGTATCAATAAAATGTCCATTTACAAAGAAGATCGCCCCAGCATCTAATTCTTTTAATGTTTTGGCCATTTCAACAGCATACTTATCAGGCGCATCATCAATTGTCAACAAGACAACATCTTCATTCGTTTCTGCTTCTATTGGAATTACTGACCAATTTTCCGAAATTGTATACTGGGCTTCAATAGAAGGCTCGTCCGTAGCCTTCTCTTCTTCAGATTCTTCTTCCTTCACCTCATCCTCACCTTGTTTTTCGTTCTCTGCTGTCTGATTCTGCTCTTCATTTTCTCCATTTGCAGATGGTGATTTTCCCTGACTCGTCGTTTCTGTATCGCTTGCACAGGCTGATAGAATTGCAAAACCAATAACAAGGATAAAGAATGTAATACGTTTCATATGTAGAACCTCCTCCTAGCTGTAAGAATAGATTACTAGATTTAGTATAAAGCATTCGTGAAACAACTGTCATTTCCGATCGAAAAATATTCCTGTACAAACCAAATAGGAAATGACTTCACGATATACCAATATAATCCACTTCTATTATATACCCCAAACAATGTTGCTTCATGTTTACAATTTCCGACAATAGATTTTCATTTTAATAACAGTTCGATAACATTATCTAAAGTGCACTATTCATTTGATAAACTATCTTTACATTGTCATGAGATAAATTCACAATGAGGAAGTGAATAAAAGTTGATGAACAAGTTCTTATTGATGATTTCTACCCTACTAATTTTACTTACAGGTTGTCAGTCTAAAGACGAAGTCGTTGAGGCTATTTCGTTTAATCCGACGGAATATAATGTCATGATTATCCCAGAAGAATCAATTGAAGAAATTGATGAAATATACATTGATGCCATTATTGATTTAAAAGCAGAATACCCTTATGAATTTGCAGATGCAAAAATGGTCGAAATCGATCCCACAGAAATGGATATACCATTAGACACAAAAGGTACTACTCTTATCATTCAAAAGAATGGTCAGACGGTTGCACAGCTATCTCGCAACATGCCCAAAGATGAAATTATGGAGCAGCTAGAGGTCACTTTAGAAGAAGATAAAAAGGATGCCTTAAACTAAAAGGCATCCTTTTTAATAACGTTCATATTCAATATCTTATAACATATGAATTGGAGTTCCAAGTGCCACTTCTGCAGCTTCCATTGTAATCTCACCTAACGTTGGATGAGCATGGATAGTTAATGCGATATCTTCAACAGTCATTCCTGCTTCAATAGCAAGTCCGATTTCCGAAATCATATCACTCGCATTTGGACCAGCAATTTGGCCACCAATTACTAAGCCATCTTCTTTACGGCTGATTAATTTCAAGAATCCGTCACTATTGTTTAAGGACAACGCACGACCATTTGCAGCAAATGGGAATTTCCCTACTTTTACATCATAACCAGCATCTTTTGCGTCTTTTTCTGTCATTCCAACAGTTGCAAGTTCTGGATCTGTAAATGCTACGGCTGGCACACCAAGATAATCGATTTCAGATTTTTCTCCAGCAATTACTTCAGCAGCAATTTTTCCTTCATAGGATGCTTTATGAGCAAGCGGAGGACCTGCAACAATATCACCGATGGCGAATATATTGTCTACAGAAGAACGACATTGTTTATCGATTTTAACAAGTCCTTTTTCATCAAGCTCAATTCCAGCTTGTTCTAAGCCGATTTCACTTGTGTTCGGACGACGGCCAACCGTTACAAGTACGTAATCTGCTTCAATTGTTTCTTCTTTTCCTTTAGCTTCATACGTAACTTTCACACCGTCAGCTGACTCTTCAACACCTTTAGCCATCGCTTCAGTGATGATTGTAGCACCTTTATTCTTCAAGCGCTTTTTAACAAGCTGTGTCATTTGCTTTTCAAATCCACTTAGGATATCTTTTGCACCCTCAAGGAAAGTAACTTCTGTTCCGAAGTTTGCATAAGCAGAACCTAGCTCACTTCCAACATATCCAGCACCAATAACCACTAATTTCTTAGGAACTTCTTTCAAGTTCAAAGCTCCTGTTGAATCGAGTACACGATCTGAAAATTTGAATGTTGGAATTTCAATTGGTGATGAACCAGTTGCAACGATACAATGTTTGAATTTATATGTTTGAGAAGACTTATCGTCCATAACTTTCGCAGTGTTTTTATCTACGAAATATGCTTCCCCTTTTACGATGTCTACTTTATTCCCTTTAAGAAGGCCTTCAACACCAGATGTTAATTTGTTAACAACGCTGCCTTTCCACTCTTGAACCTTGGAAAAGTCAATTGTCACACCTTCTGATTTGATTCCTAGTTCTTCAGAGCCTTTTGCACTTTCTGCCAAATGACCCGCTTGAATCAATGCTTTTGATGGAATACATCCAACATTTAAACAAACTCCCCCTAAAGCACCTTTATCAACAATCGTCACTTTTTGTCCTAATTGTGCAGCACGGATAGCAGCAACATAACCACCAGGACCTGCTCCAACAACCAGTGTATCTACTTCTACCGGAAAATCTCCTACTACCATTACCTACGCCTCCATCATAATTAATTGTGGATCATTTAGTAATCGTTTAATTTGGTTTAAAGCTAGCTGTGCAGTTGCACCATCAACGATACGATGATCAAAGCTTAGAGATAAAGCAAGAACTGGAGCAACGACAACCTCCCCATCACGAACAATTGGCTTCTCGGCAATACGACCAATTCCAAGAATTACAGCTTCAGGGTAATTCAATACTGGTGTAAACCATTGCCCACCTGCTGAACCAATGTTTGAAATTGTGTTAGAAGCCCCTTTCATCTCATCTGGTTTTAGTTTACCATCACGAGCTTTTCCTGCCAATTCATTTATCTCAGCTGAAATTTCAAAGATGGATTTCTTATCAGCATCTTTTACAACAGGTACAAGTAATCCTTTGTCTGTATCAGCAGCGATACCGATATTATAGTAATGCTTTTGAACAATCTCGTCTGTTGAATCGTCAATCCATGAGTTTAGAATTGGGAATTTTTTAGACGCCGACACAAGTGCTTTCACAACATATGGTAAGTACGTTAATTTAATTTCTTGTTCAGCTGCAACTGCTTTAAACTTCTTACGGTGTGCAACAAGCTCTGTTACATCGATTTCATCCATCAACGTTACATGTGGTGCTTTTGATTTAGAGTTAACCATTGCTTTCGCGATTGATTTACGGATATTTGTCATCTTCTCGCGAGTTTCTGGGTAGCTGCCAGTTGGAACTGCAGCTGGTTTTGCAGCTTGCGTATCAACTGCTTCTTCAGTTGTTTGTTCCGTTTGTGTTGCCGGTTGGTCACCACTTAGGAAGCTGTCAATATCAGCTTTTAGGATACGACCATTTTTACCAGTGCCACTAACTGCTTCAATAGTTACGTTGTTTTCTCTAGCGTATTTTCTTACAGAAGGCATTGCAATAACTCGTTTACCTTCTGTTTCTGCAGGTTCTTCTTTAGCATCTTTTGGAGCTTCCTTTGCAGGCTCCTCTGTTGCTTGTTTGTCAGCTGCCGCTTCTTCCTGACCACTATCATCAGACTCATAACCTTCAGCATCAATGGTAACAAATACGTTTCCTACATTTGCTACCTCACCTTCTGCAACATGTATCTTTTTGATTGTTCCTTCTACTGGTGAAGGAATCTCAACAACAGCTTTATCATTTTGAACTTCGCATAGTACGTCGTCCTCTTTTATTTCATCGCCATCTTTAACGAACCATTTTACAATTTCGCCTTCAGCAATACCTTCCCCGATATCTGGGAATTTAAATTCAAATGCCATACATCTTACCTCCTGTCTTCTATTTAAAAATTAATTACAGTGTTTACTTTTTCAATAATATCTTGATGGTTTGGTAACCAAACCTCTTCAGCGTCCGAGAACGGATAAACCGTATCTGCTGCCGCTACTCGTAATACAGGTGCTTCAAGATGCAAAATTGCTCTTTCCTGAATTTCAGCAACTACATTCGCTGCTACCCCTGCTTGACGTTGTGCTTCTTGCACAACAACTGCACGGCTTGTTTTCTTCACAGATTCTAAAACCGTATCATAGTCAATTGGTGATACAGTACGTAAGTCGATTACTTCTGCGCTGATTCCGTCTTTTTCAAGTTCTTCTGCTGCTTTAAGACATGCATGTACCATTGCACCGTAAGCAATTAATGTAACGTCATTTCCTTCTTTTTTCACATCTGCTTTCCCAATTTCTACAGTGTATTCCCCTTCCGGAACCTCACCACGGAAAGAACGGTAAAGCTTCATATGCTCTAAGAAAATAACTGGATCATTATCGCGAATTGCTGAGATTAACAATCCTTTTGCTTCATATGGAGTTGATGGAATAACAACCTTAAGACCTGGTTGCTGTGCCATTAATCCTTCGAGAGAATCAGCGTGCATTTCAGGTGTGTGCACACCTCCACCAAATGGAGCACGAACTGTAATTGGTGCTGTATGATGTCCACCAGAACGGTAACGCATACGAGCCATTTGTCCACTAATAGAATCAATTACTTCATATACGAAACCAAAGAATTGAATCTCCGGAACCGGGCGATAACCTTGTAATGCAAGCCCAATCGCCAGACCACCAATTCCTGATTCTGCAAGAGGAGTGTCGAATACACGGTCTTCACCGAATTCATCCTGCAAACCTTCTGTAGCGCGGAATACTCCACCGTTTTGACCAACATCTTCACCAAACACAAGCACGTTTTCATCATTTTTTAATTCAACGCGCATTGCATCTGTAATTGCTTGAATCATTGTCATTTGTGCCATGATTTACTTCGACTCCTTCTCTTTATAAATTTCCATTTGCTCCTGTAGGTTAGATGGAAGTTCTTCAAACATATTACCGATTAAATCTGTAACCTTTTGTTTTGGTTGTTGTTCCGCTTGTTTAATCGCCTGCTTAATATCTTCTTTTGCTTCTTCAATTACTTTGTTTTCATCTTCTTCCGTCCATAGCTTTTTGCTTTCTAAGAACTTGCGGAAGCGAACAAGTGGATCTCTTTTTTCCCATTCGTTATCCATGTCTTCTGTACGATAACGGGTTGGATCATCACCAGACATTGTATGAGGACCGAAGCGGTATGTTAGTGTCTCAATTAAAGTAGGTCCATCGCCATTGATTGCACGTTCGCGGGCTGCTTGCGTTGCTGCGTAAACTGCTAACACGTCCATACCATCAACTTGAATTCCTTCAATACCAGCTGCAACAGACTTTTGTGCTAATGTCTTCGCATTTGTTTGTTTCTCTACTGGAACAGAAATAGCAAAGCGGTTATTTTGTACAATGAAAATTGCTGGCGCTTTATATGCACCTGCAAAGTTAATTCCTTCATAGAAATCACCCTGCGAAGTACCACCATCACCTGTGTATGTGATCGCAACATTTTTCTTGCCGCGCTTTTTGATTCCTAAAGCAACACCAGCCGCTTGAACATATTGTGCACCAATAATAATTTGTGGGCTTAGTGCGTGTAAATCATCTGGGAATTGGTTTCCGTGAAAATGTCCTTTCGAGAATAAAAAGGCTTGATATAATGGTAGACCTTGCCAAATTAACTGTGGAACATCACGATAACCAGGTAAAATAAAGTCCTCTTTTTCCAGCGCAAATTGACTTCCTAGTTGTGAAGCTTCCTGTCCTGCTGTTGGAGCATAGAAACCTAAGCGACCTTGACGGTTTAGGGCAATTGAGCGCTGATCAAGGATACGTGTATAAACCATACGACGCATAAGCTCTTTCAATTCCTCATCCGATAGATCTGGCATACTATTTTTATTCACAATTTTCCCATCTTCATTTAGAATCTGGAACATTTCGAACTGACTTTCAACATTATCAAGTACATATTTCAAAATGGTTCACCTCTTCCTTTCTTTATACCCTTAATATTATTGTCTTTCCTAGCGTACCCAGAATAAGGTAAATCTCTACAAAAAATTATATATTAATGATGTACCCTATTAAGGTCATAAATAATCACAACCCATAATAAATAATAACCTGTTACATAAATTATGTAAAGTTTATTGATACAATCCAGCTTGCTACTAGATCGTAACCCATTTTTTATATTCGGTCAACAGGTTTGCTTATACATTTCAAGCAAATGAAAGGATTTACATTTTAAGCGGAGGTATTTGATGAACAACAAGATCTAACTGTTATAATATAGCTTTCGAACTGTACTATTAAACTGTATCTATTATTAAGTTTAAGTTTGTCGAAGCAGTTCATTACGAACTCTAAAGCCTTACATATCGGGAAAAGCTGTATTTGCAATCACAAGTATCAAGATTCCGCGAACGTAAAATTGCCTTAGAACAATTCAATCACTATTCCTTGTTATGTTTTTTGCAATAGTAAAGTTGAAAGAAACTGCGAACTAACTTCTCGGCTGTTTTCTTCAAGTATGTGCAATAATCGCCGTCCGGGAGCGCATCGATATCGTTTTTATTAATTCCATATACTAGCGAAGTATATTTCCGGATCGAGTAGACGCACAATCCATTTAAATACACTAATCCACAGTTTATATATACTATCCAACAGTCACTTTTTCAAGTGCAGCTACCATAAGCATAAAATTTGCATGAAAAAACAGACCCAAACTGCTTGTTTATAGGTCTGTTTTTAAATTTTATTCCTCAAATGAAACTGCTATATCTGCCGTTTCATAAAATTCTTTCTTAAATTCATTGTATTCAACTGTGTAGTTATTAAATGCTTCATTGGAATGAAGCACTTGTTCATAGCTTTCATTAATTGAATTAATTTGATCTGTTAATCTATCTTGCTCAAGATCTTCTTGCTGAAGTAACTCATATAGCTCTTGTTCTAATTTTAAAGATTCCGTGTAAGCACCATTAAGATCTTCATAAGCGGAATAACGATTATTCATTACTTCATACATTGACTCTGTAATATCTTTTAGCTCTTGATTTTCAATGTCATCAAGCAACGCTTCAATCTCATTGAATTCTTCTTTTGAACTTACAATACTATCTTTCTCTAGTCCTATTTTTTCTTTTCGTTGCTCAATTATTTCTAATGCTTGATTTGATAATTCCTTAATTGTTTCGAAGTCATCCATACCTAAATCAATAATTTGATTATAAATTTCTTGTTCTTTTAATTCTAAGTCCGTAATTTCACTTTGTTGTTTTTCAAATTCTTCTTCAAGTGTAACTGCTTCTTCAAGATGATTATGTATCTGCTCCTCAGTTGATTGACTGTTACATGCAGTGAACAACACCATCAAGCTAATTGATAAGATCAGTAATAATAATTTCTTAAAATGCACGTTTCTTCCTCCTATGTTTTCTAGTTATCATTAAGTATTTTTAAAGTATAACATAATCTAATCTTACATACAGTGGTGACTTTTTTAAGAGATTGTTCAAAAATTCCGGTAACAATGACGATTCGAGAGCATGAGATCTTCGACTATGTACCGGCACGTCCTATGTCGAACACCGAACACATCCTGAGCAAGCCGGTACAAGGGGCTACGACGTCTCGAACCTTTTGCAACATATAATTTAATGTGATGCCGGATTACAACCTCGTCCAATTTTCTAATACGTACTAACTTGATCAGATATAAATTTAAAATTATGATTTATTCATTGAAGTTATGTTAGTATAATACAATGGTATGGTATTGGATTAAAAAAGAGGATCAATATTTTTATACCCTCTATTACATAAAATATAACCAGTAAGGAGTAATGAATTGATTATGCTAACAATGAAAGATATTGTCCGTGAAGGTCACCCCTCTCTAAAAAAAATTGCTGCTGAAGTGGACATGCCGATTAATGATGATGAAAAACAACTATTAAAAGATATGTTGCAGTTTTTAAAGAATAGTCAAGACGAGGAAATCGCGAAAAAATACGATTTAAGAGCTGGAGTTGGGCTTGCTGCTCCTCAACTTGGTATCGAAAAAAAACTCATTGCCATTCATTTTGAAGATTTTAACGGAAAATTATATAGCTACGGTTTAGTAAACCCCAAAATCATCAGTCATTCCGTTGAACAATCCTATTTAGCTGGTGGAGAAGGCTGCCTTTCGGTGGATCGGGCTGTTGAAGGTTATGTTCCAAGACATGCAAGAATCACAGTGAAAGCAACCGACATGGACGGAAAACCAATAAAGCTACGATTAAAAGGATACCCTGCTGTCGTATTTCAACATGAAATCGACCATCTTAATGGAATTATGTTTTACGATCGTATCAATCCAAATAATCCATTCTCAATACCTGATAATTCCACCGCAATCGAATAATTAGCAAGGTGTCTGTTTTTATGGACACCTTTTTTCTTACACCGGGATGATTGCTGTGGATAGCTATTAAACAGCATGACCCGTTCAGCTCCAGACCTTACTCTCCACTCACCTTCAACCGGGCACTTACGCTTTGCTGCAGATGAAGTACTTTACCAAAATGTATAAGATTTCATTCCATGTAAAAGATAAAATTACAACTAAAACTTGCTAGACTTTTTGATTATTTTTTTAAAAATGATGTATTTTTATTTAAATCTTCCTCATTTCGTACTATACTGTATATAAGAGGATTGGACGGTAGAATGTTTTGTTGCTTTTTCTAGATATCTGAAAGGAGACGTGTGTCCTCATGCTAAAGCGCCTAAAAGATAAGCTGAAGAAACGGTGGAGAGACTTTTTAGGCAAAGAAGGACGTGTACCTACGACTTTTAAATAAGACTACCAAGGATGCAACCAATCACACCAACGAATGATATTTAACGATAAACTGGTATTGCGACGGAAACATGCCAGGCGAAAGTTTTTACGGAAAGGTAATAACATCCAATTTAAAATGGGTTATCGCCTATTACAGGCATAGCTCCTATTAGTTGAACAAAAAAATATAGAAATATGTTAGGAGAGATGAAATGATTTTTAAAGTTTTATATCAAAAGGATCCTAGTGAAGTTCCTGTTCGCGAACGCACAGAAAGCACCTACGTTGAAGCGGATTCAATTAGAGAGGTAAGAAAGAAATTAAAAGATCGGAAATATAACATCGAATATATCCAAGAACTAGATGAGGCACATCTAAATTACGAGAAAGAAACTGGAAAACTTCAGTTGGAGAACGTGTAAGTTATGAAATTTGTCAAAAATGATCAAACAGCCGTTTTTGCCTTAGGTGGACTAGGTGAAATCGGAAAAAACACGTACGCTGTCCAATTCCAGGATGAAATCATTCTTATCGATGCTGGGATTAAATTCCCAGAGGATGAATTATTAGGAATCGACTATGTTATCCCTGACTATACGTACATCGTACAAAATCAGGATAAAATAAAAGGTTTATTCGTAACTCACGGTCACGAAGACCATATTGGTGGAATTCCTTTTCTCTTGCGTGAAGTAAATGTGCCTATTTATGCAGGACCACTAGCAATCGGATTAATTCGCAATAAATTGGATGAGCACGGCTTATTAAGAAGTGCTAAATTAATTACAATACAAGAAGATGATGTTATTAAATTCCGTAAAACTTCCGTCAGTTTTTTCCGTACAACACACAGTATCCCTGATTCATATGGAATTGTCGTAAAAACCCCACCAGGAAATATTGTTCATACTGGTGACTTCAAATTCGACTTTACTCCTGTTGGTGAACCAGCTAATCTTACAAAAATGGCTGAAATCGGCAAGGAAGGTGTACTCTGCCTTTTATCCGATAGCACAAATAGTGAAGTTCCAGGATTTACAATGTCAGAACGAGTTGTTGGTCAAAGCATTCACGATATCTTCAGCCGTGTTGATGGAAGACTGATATTCGCTACATTTGCATCGAATATTTATCGTTTACAGCAAGTAGTAGAAGCAGCTGTCAGGCACAACCGTAAAGTAGCTGTGTTTGGACGTAGTATGGAGTCCGCCATCAACATCGGTTTAGAGTTAGGGTACATCCAAGCGCCTAAAGAGACATTTATTGAAGGAAATCAAATTAACCGATTCCCAGCAAATGAAGTAACGATTCTTTGTACAGGCTCTCAAGGCGAATCGATGGCAGCTCTATCTCGAATCGCTAATGGTACACATAGACAAATCCAAATTATACCTGGTGACACGGTTGTATTTTCTTCCTCACCAATCCCTGGCAATACCGTTAGTGTTAGCAAAACAATTAATAAATTGTATCGTGCCGGTGCAGATGTTATTCACGGTAAACTAAGCAATATTCATACATCTGGTCATGGGAGTCAAGAAGAGCAAAAATTAATGCTTCGCTTGATTAAACCAAAATTCTTTATGCCGATTCACGGGGAATACCGTATGCTAAAAGAACATATCAAACTAGCCGAATCTTGTGGCGTAGAACCTGATCATTCATTTATTATGGATAATGGGGATGTTCTTGCACTGAGTAAAGACCAGGCTTCCATATCCGGCAAGATCCCTTCTGGTTCGATTTATGTTGATGGTAGTGGTATTGGTGATATTGGCAATATTGTGTTACGAGACCGTAGAATTCTTTCTGAAGAAGGACTCGTAATAGTAGTCGTAAGTATCAACATGAAAGAATTTAAAATCGCTTCAGGTCCGGATATTATTTCTCGGGGCTTTGTATACATGAGAGAATCCGAAGACTTGATTAACGAAGCACAAAAGCTTGTATCTTCTCATTTAAATAAAGTGATGGAAAGAAGAACAACGCAATGGTCTGAAATTAAAAATGAGATTACAGATACAATTGCTCCATTCCTTTATGAAAAAACAAAACGTCGACCTATGATTTTACCTATTATCATGGAAGTTTAAGTATAAGTACGTGTTCAAAAGGAGGATGAAAAGGACCGAGAAGTTCGAGGCGGCGTAGCTTTGAGTACCGGAACGTATGGATTTAATACGTGAGGAACAGAAAAGCAAGCCAACGAAGAAATTCGATGTGTCATTTTCACCGGACTTTTGAACAACCTCTAAAAAGACATGGAAGAATTTTCTTCCATGTCTTTTTTAATCATCGATAACAAGATTCCTTTCAAACCTCGAAATATCTTCATCGGCCCCAATCACGATTAAAACATCATTTTCCTGTAATGCATCTTCCGCACTTGGCGAAACATTAATTGATCTGCCTTGTTTAATAGCTACAATATTGCAGCCATATTTCGCCCGAACATCTAGATCAATCAAGGATTTACCAATCATTTTTTCTCCAGCCTTCACCTCTACAATACTATGTTCATCTGATAATTCAAGGTAATCCAATATGTTATGTGAAATAATACTGTGCGCAATTTTCCGCCCCATATCACGCTCAGGATGCACAATATGATGCACACCAATTTTATCTAAGATCTTTTCGTGATAATCATTTTTAGCTTTCACAGTTATTTTCTTTATTCCAAGGTCAACAAGAATAACAGCGGTCAAAATACTCGCTTGAATGTTCTCTCCAATCGCTACTATAACGTGATCAAAGTTTTGAATCCCAATATCCTTTAACGTATCTTCGTCTGTTGTATCTGCAATAACCGAATGATATGCAATCTTTTTATATTCATTAACTCGGTTTTCATCGTTATCAATTGCCAGAACTTGCTTCCCCTCTTTAGAGAGTTCCCGACAAATACTACCACCAAATCTACCAAGCCCTATAACAGCATAGTCCTTTACCATTTCTAACCCTCCAAAAATAATTCTCTGTATCTAATATACGCCTGCAAAAGTTTAGGAGCAACTTTCATGTTGAAAGTTGCTCCTAAATCTGTTTTATATAGCATCAAGCATGGTAAATTGTGACTTCACAAGTTCAAAATACTTTCCCTGTTTATCCATTAATTCCTGGTGGCTCCCCTGCTCTAATATTCGACCTTGCTCCAATACAAAAATATTGTCTGCCTCTCGAATCGTTGATAAGCGATGAGCAATAATTATCGAAGTTCTTCCTTTTAGCAGCTTTCGTAATGCTTGTTGAATTTTCACTTCGGATTCAGTGTCAATACTAGCTGTTGCTTCATCAAGAATAATAATAGTTGGGTCAGCCAGTAATGCCCTCGCAAAGGAAAGTAGCTGCCTTTCACCTGCAGAAAGAATATTCCCGCGCTCTTCTACCTCTGTTTGGTAGCCATATGCGAGCCGCTGTATAAAATCATCAGCACCGACAACTTTTGCAGCTTCTATGACCTCCTCATCCGATGCCGCTGGACGCCCAAAGCGAATATTTTCCATAATCGTTCCAGAAAAAATAAAAGTATCCTGTAATACAACACTAATCTTCTGCCTTAAACTATCTAGCTTTACTTCTCTTAAATCATGTCCATCAACTTTAACAGCACCTGTTGTCGGATCATAAAATCGACTAATCAAATTTGCTATTGTTGATTTTCCGCTTCCTGTATGGCCGACCAGCGCAACTGTTTGCCCCGCCTTCATCTCAAGTGAAATTTCATGCAAGGCTATCCGTTCTTCATTATAAGAAAAACCAACACGGTCAAATTCAATTTGACCTTTCATCTTTTTTAAGGCGTAGGCATCTTGTTTCTCTTCTACGTTGGGCTGTTCATCTAAGAATTCAAAAATACGCTCGGATGATGCCATCGCCATTAATAACTGGTTATACATTTGACCAAGCCTTGAAATAGGCTCCCAGAACATTCCAAGGAAAAATGCGAAAGAAACGAATGTACCAATCTCGATAACCTCACTCAAAATTAAATATGATCCAAACGCGATTAATATAATCGTTCCGATAGCATCACAGATCTCTACTAGCGGTCGAAACATTGCACTTTTTTTCGCCGCATCTTTAAAACTGTTGAAATAGCCTTTATTTACCCCATCAAAAAATTCTGCATTTTCTTTTTCCTGAGAGAAGGATTGTGTAATTCGCATTCCTTGTAGCCCTTCATTTAAATGCGAATTCATACGTGATTGATGCTGACGTACTTCTTGCCACGAACGACGAATCTTTCTTCGCAGCCTCGTTGAGATAAAAAACATTAATGGAATAACAATAATTACTGCAAATGCAAGTGGAGGACTTAGTACAAATAGTATTACAATGATTCCAACCAACATAAAAGCATCCATTAATAAATTGATAATTCCATTCGTAAACAACTCTTGCAAGGAATTAATATCATTCAATATTCGAACCAGAATAGATCCAGCTGATCGGCTATCAAAAAATCGATGTGATAATCGCTGTACATGCGAAAATAATGTGTGTCTTAGATCGTAAATCACATTTTGACCAAGAATATTCACCCATTTAATCCGCAGCGTATTCGCTACATAACTAATCAAGTACATGATAGCTATACCAACAACAAGCTGGATTAGTAAAGACACATTATTTTCTTCAAGTGCGATGTCAATAGCTACTTTCCCAATCAGAATAGGTATCGCAAGCCTAATTATCGTTGAAATAAGCATTGCGATGATTGCTGCGGGAAGGTAGGTTTTCGCATATGGTTTTAAAAATTGCAGTAACCTTCCCATCTGCTGCCAGTTAAATGGTTTTTCAATTGTCTGATCGACGGTATAATAAAACCGTTTTAAGTGCCGGCTTTCTCTCTTTGTTTGAGTGTTTCCCATAAAACGTCACCCCCTGTTAATGAACAGCATTCATGATCTCTTCCCTGTCCTGATATTGGATATTATAAATACGTTCATATGGACCATGATTCTTCACAAGAAATTCATGTGTACCACGCTCCACAACTTTACCATCTTCCAACACTATAATTTCATCTGCATATTTTAAAGAAGAAATGCGGTGAGCAATAATAAACGTTGTTCGCCCTTTCATTACCTCTCTCAATGCTTGCTGAATTTTAAATTCTGTTTCCATATCTACTGCGGATGTGGCATCATCTAAAACTAGAATACTTGGATTGATACAAATCGCTCTGGCAATTGCAATCCGTTGTTTTTGCCCACCAGATAACCCCATGCCTCGTTCACCAAGCATTGTTTCATAGCCATCTGGCATTTCCATTATAAAATCATGTGCCTGCGCACGTTTAGCAGCATCTATGATTTGCTCCCCTGTTACATCTGGATTTCCATATGCAATATTTTCGCGAATCGAGGTAGAGAATAAAAACGGTTCTTGTAATACGAAACCAATATGTTTCCTGAGGTTTTTCAATTTATAGTCTGCTACAGGTCTTCCATCAACTAATACCTCACCATGCTGCGGCTCATAAAAACGAGTAATAAGCTGTGTTATACTTGTTTTACCGGACCCAGTTGCACCAATTAGTCCAATTACCTTTCCAGGCGGTGCATCGAAGCTGATATGAGAAAGGGCAGCATCATCACCTTCAATGTAATTTAATGTAACGTCATGAAACGTAACATGACCTTTGAGTGGCTCAACAACCGCATTTTCTTTTTCAACAATATCTTCATTTGCATCCAGGATCTCAATAAGCCTTTCACCGGAAGCTTTCGCCTGTGAAAACTGATTCACGATAAAACCTAGATTCATTAATGGTCCGAGAATATACCATACTAAACTAAAAAACGCAACGAGCTCACCCAACATTAAACTTCCTTGCATCACCAGATATCCACCGTACGCCAATAATGCTACGACACAAACATTACCGATGAATTCCATAAAGGGAAAATACTTTGCCCAAAGCGAAGAGGTTTTCAAATAGTTTTGCCGATAGTTATCATTATTTGTTGAAAACCTTCCAATCTCAAAGTCCTCTCTTGATAAGGATTTAACTGTATTCATTCCACTAATGTTTTCCTGCACACGGGTGTTAAGCCTGCCAAAGGATTTTCTGATTTCTCGAAATGCCGGATGTACCCGTTTATCAAACTTAAATACAACGATAGCAAGAAAAGGAATAGCAGCCATCGTGACGAGTGCGAGTGGAACAGAGTAATAGAACATAATGCCCAAACTAATCAGAATAAGCAACACAACACGAATAAGCTCTGCAAATCCCACAGAAAGAAAGAAGCGAAATCCTTCCACATCAGCCGTTAATCTCGACATAATGTCACCTGTTTTAGCATTGTCATAATATTTAAATGCTAATCGTTGAAGCTTATCATATAAAGCTTCTCTTAGTTTATAAACCGATGTCATTCCGAAAAGGTCTCCTAAGTACTGAAAGAAAAATATAGAAACCCCTTTTACTATCATTAAGCCAAGAAAAGAAATGCCAATCACTGGTATTAATTCATATCTTGATTGTCTAACCACTTCATCGATCGTAATTTGCAAAATTATTGGATAAACAACAGTGATAGCTGTTACAAAAATTAAAAAGAATAAAGACCAGAAAAAGTATTTCTTGTATGGCCAATAAAAGCGTTTCAGTTTTTTAAATGTCTCCATAATATTTCCACTCCCCTCTAAGTTGTTTTACCGTATTTACTAATATAACGGTTTCCGAAATAAATTGCTACATTTTTTGTTAAATATTTTTAAAATTTTTATTATGCTTTCTATTCCAAGAAAACGTACCGTTCGAAAAGCTTTTAAGTGAATGTCTTAGTTGCACTTATTACAATAGAAGTATTTCACTTTTTTCACCAAAAGAAAAAGCACACCAGAGCAATTGTCAAGGTGTACTTTTCTCTGAATCAGCTATTCTCCTTTAACACTCTTTCCAACCTTCTGCGCAGTAGTGCAATTCCTCCCGATCCAGATTGTGCGTGCCGAAGCATTCCAGCTTTATCAAACACATAATAAGCAGGAACATAACGAAAATTAAACGAATCTGATAGACGTTCATCCATATCCACAAGCACTGGATCTGTAATATTCTTCTCCACTACTGCTGCTCTTATTTTTGAAAGGTCATTATCGGACTCTGAAAGTGGTGTATGGACACTTATTACGTTTAACTTCCCTTTTAACTCATCACGGATTTGATTTATGGAAGGGATCGATTTTTTACAAGATCCGCAGCTTATCGACCAAAAATATATCAGTGTTGGTATCTCACCAATTATGTCCTCCCTCCTTACACCACTACTATTAATCCACATACTCTCCCCTAATTCAGGCATATGATCTCTTAATCTCAATCGAGAAACCTCCTTAAATTTAGAAAAATCGACATACGTTAAAGGACTTTCTTATGCAAGTGTTCTTTGCTTCCTTAGAAATTTTCATAATTCAGCGTACAAACCTCCTATACGGATGCCTTAATTGTACTGTGCAAACAGGAAAGTTTCAGACTTTCCGAAAAAGCACAAATATGTTTGAAAATCTTTTTTATAGCTCTTTAATTTATATATGATAAGTATAAATCGACTGTGCCATTCACATAAAAAAGCGACAACCAACTATCACCTTCCAGATGATAGTTGATTGTCGCACTTAATTACTCACATCATTAGTCGTTTATTTATTAGCTCAACTTTTCATTGACCGCTTGACAAACATCTTCAGAAGTCTGACCTTGCGCGTTAATGACTGGTCCAGCTATACTTGTCGTTTGCATACCCATGACATCTTTGTCCTGACCAGAAATTACACAGCAATCACAATGTGCCGCATCTCTTTCTGTACGTAGGTCAATAATTTCATGTCCCATTTCCATTAATGCCGTTTTAATATCGGTTAAGTTCTCTTCTACAGCAATTCTTGCCATACGTAATCCCTCCTAAAGCATCCATTTACAATTGTAGTATCTACAAAGTTGTAAACAATATACCAATTAATTCGAGAGAGTTTGAACCGTATGTACAACTGCCTTCACTCCAACTTCTAATGCAGCTTCGTCAGGGCTAAGTTTTGCATGATGCAGTCCATATGGAGAGTTAACCCCAAGCCAGAACATAAAACCTGGAATCACTTTTAACATATCTCCAAAATCCTCGCCAGTCATCGCTTCAGTAGCCTCGTGATACGTTATACCAATTCGTTTCATCGTTTCATAAAATTCATCGACATACTTCTTTTCATTATAGACTTGATAATAGTTTGCTCCATAATCAATTGTTATTTCACAATCATAACTAATTTCAAATCCTCGTTTCAGTTTTTCAAGCTTTTCCTTAATAATAAGAAGTGATTTTGGATTTAATGTTCGAATTGTTCCTTCAAGTCTCGCTGTTTCCGCCACCGCATTCTGAACAAAGCCACTTTCCATTTTCCCAACCGTAATAACCGCAGGATCCAGGGGATCTAATCTTCGTGAAATAATTTGCTGTATTTGGATTACAAAATTGCTAGCAGCTACTGTCATGTCTTTTGCCAGATGTGGATATGCAGCATGTCCACCAAGGCCTTTAAAATCTATAAACAATTCACTTGTATTAGCAAAAAGAAGTCCGGATTTTGTTGACACTGTTCCAACTGGAAGGTCTGGAGCAATATGTAATGCAAAGATAACATCTGGCTTCCATTGCTGGAACTCAACAGATTGAAGCATTGGCAACGCTCCTCCTGGCCCCTCCTCTGCCGGCTGAAAAATAAACACTACATCGTCGTCGATTTTTTGATCGATAATGCGCTTCATTGCACCAAGTGCAATTGTCATATGAAAATCGTGACCACAAGCATGCATTTTTCCCGTGTGCGTTGATTGGAATGCTAACTCTGTGGACTCCGCAATTGGCAGACCATCCATATCACAACGGAAACCAATCATCTTCTTTGGTGCATTACCAGCTATTTTAACAAGTATTCCAGTTTTCCAAGTCTTAACGAAAACTCGTTCATTGTGCATTGCTTCGATTTCTTTCAATATATATTGCTGTGTTTTAAATTCTTGAAAACCTAATTCTGGAATTCGATGCAGATCTCTTCTGATCTCTTGCAATTCCTGTAAATTCATTACCATCGCCTACTTAATTATCTAGTTTACGAAGCTCCTGTTTAATTTCTGTTTTTGATTTCGTTTGCTCATCAATTTCTTTTAATACTTTAGCGGGAGTACCACCGACTAGTGTATATGGAGCAACATCCTTTGTTACAATTGCTCCAGCAGCTACGATAGCACCCTTTCCAATTGTAACTCCTTCTAATACGACAACATTTGCTCCTATTACAACATCATCTTCCACAATAACTGGTTTAGCTGAAGGGGGTTCAATAACTCCAGCAAGTACTGTCCCAGCACCGATATGACAGTTTTTGCCTACAGTAGCTCGTCCACCAAGTACAGCGTTCATATCAATCATTGTGCCCTCACCAATAACAGCTCCTATATTAATGGAAGCTCCCATCATAATAACCACACCGTCACCAATATCAACTTGGTCACGTATAATTGCACCCGGTTCAATACGCGCATTAATTCCTTTAAGATCTAATAATGGAATCGCTGAATTTCTGCGATCATTTTCAATGACATAATCTGTAATTGAGGATTTATTCTGTTCCAAGAACATCTGAATGCTGCTCCATTCCCCGAATAAAACTCCAGTTTGATTCTCTAAAAATGCTTGAATTGAATCATCCATATCGAGGTCACTTAAATTTCCTTTGATGTAAACCTTAACTGGTGTACTTTTCTTACTATTTGAGATAAAACTGATTATTTCATTTGCATCCATCATGTTCATGTTTTTTCTCCTCCTGATAAAAAGCTATTTTATACTTTAACAGAGTGGTTTTCTCATCGCAATAATTTTAGACAAAAAAACCTCAAAAGTTAGATATAGAAACTAACTTTTGAGGTGCTGGGAAAAGGTTTATTTTTTATACGAGCTCGTATAGATATCTTTTTTCAGCTGTTTTAAAATAGCTCTTCTCGTTAAAATACCATCGAAATAACCGTCTTGGTCCACTAAGCAGACAAAGGCGTGATCAATAACTGCATTTAATCCGTCTAAGAGTGTATGTTCCCTTGTAAGAGTTGGTATATCACTACTCATCACTTCTTTAACACGCATTTCGCTAAGCTTTTCAATTTCAAATCGTTCCATGCCTAATATTTGATTTAAGATAACTGTTTTTCCAATGATTCCAACAAATTTATACGATGCATCAAGCACTGGAACAGCAGAATAACCAGATTTCACCAATACTAACAATGCATGCTCTAACGGATTATTTAATTGTACATGGGCAACTTTCTCTGATGGAATTAGTAATTCATCCACCGAGATATTAGCAAATTCCTTATCTTGAATAATACTCATAAAACATACGCCCCTTTATAAATCTATACTATTTATTTGTAACTTCATTTCGAATGCCTGTAATTTCGGACTTGCCACCACATCTATATTAACATAACTAAAATTTGGATACATCTTATAACAAGTTTAGTTGCAAAAATTGTGCACTTATTTCACAACATGAACATATGTTCATATACAACGAGGTTAGTCGAGTACATACAACATTGGAGGTATAATATTTCGGAATACCATCACATGAGCGGAAGCATAATGATTGTTGCATTTATCGGGTTGAGCGAGCGTTAACATTTTTGTCGCTTGGCTACTGATGCGTGGTGAATCAAAGGAAACTTAAATATTCGCAGTGCTTTGCTTCACGTACTTGGTGATTTACTCGGATCCGTTGGAGCACTTACTGCTGGGTTACTGATTATACTATTTGGATGGTGGATGGAATATTGCAGAACCGATTGCAAGTGTTCTCGCAGCTATTTAATTGTAGTTTCCGTATTTTGGGTGACGTGACAGTCTTTGCATATTTTATCGGAAGGTAAACCAGCTAGTATTGATGTTGAATCATTAAAAATAATTTAATGGAATTAGACGGGGTTGGAGATGTTCATGATATCCACGTTTGGTCCATTGCATCTGAATTTCCATCCATGAGCTGCCATCTTATTGTCAATAAGACCGTTGATCGTGATCAAATATTACAAACCGCTAATGAGAAAATTAAAACACAATTTAATATTAATCACAGTACGATCCAGATTGAAGGGAAAGGTTCTCATTTCCACAATAGCTGTGATTCCTATGTTTGACTGTGTAATAAATAACGGAATAACGGATGTTTACTACTATATATATGCCTAACAATAAAGGGGTAGCTAATGAAAATACACAAATTCAGTAAAAATGAAGAAATTGTAAATGCAATTACCCATGGAATTGATGTATTTATGAGTTTTAGCCAGCCGGCAAGTCTTCTTCAGATTGTCATGAGTTGAAGGAAGTCTCGCTGCCGCTTTAGCGCTTCGTGGTCGTAGCCGTTTCGGTACAATTAACAATTCAATTAAATTTTATGCTCATGATATATCCGGAAAGCATCCGCCAAGTTTTGAGGAAAAATAAGCTAATAGTTAAACGCATTAACCCAAAAACAGTTGATGCGTCTTTCATTTTTAGAAAATTCCATACAAATTAATTATAAGTAAATGGCTGAATAATGTCAATTAGTCGAATTGAAACGATAATAGTACTAAAGATTCTTTTATATTTATACTACCATACATTCGTGCTATAATTTTACCATCTGTTTAATGATTCAAGAAAGGTATGACAAAGATGAATCGACGTACTTTTATTAAAAGATCCATTGGAAGCTTGCTTACTTTCATTGGTCTTAGCGGTGGCACCTACTATTATTCTAAAGAAATTGAAACACACTTATTAAAAGTTACCGAAGAAACCATTTCTTCCCCTAAAATAGATCCCATTTTTAATAATTTCAAAGTAATTCAGTTTTCGGATACACATATTGGATTTCATTACTCATTAAATCAGCTTAAAGAACTTGCGAGGAAAATAAATGCACTAAACCCCGATTTGATTGTTTTTACTGGTGACCTAGTTGACGAACCTAATAATTATCATTGGGGACAAGAGCTAAACAACATTCTTTTATCGATGCAAGCAACCTACGGCAAGTATTGGATATATGGAAATCATGATCATGGCGGCTACGGGACGGATATTGTTTATGAAGTGATGGAACAATCAGGTTTCAATTTACTCCAAAACTCTCATGCTATTATTACAAAGGATAACTCCCATTTCACGCTTGCAGGTGTCGATGATGTCATGCTCGGAAATCCCGATTTAACTGAAGCTTTAAATGAAGCAAATCCCAACCTTTTCACTCTACTGCTTGCACATGAACCTGATTACGCGGATACTGCAGCCGAATTCCCTATTGATGTCCAACTCTCTGGCCATAGTCACGGTGGTCAGGTGCGATTTCCGTTTATTGGAGATTTATATACACCCTTGCTTGCAGAAAAATATGTTCAAGGTAAATATTACTTAAACGACGATAAATTTAAACTATTCGTAAACAGTGGAATTGGAACAACAAGATTACCATATCGCTTCCTTTGCAAGCCGGAATTGCATGTTTACACACTTCAAAATCAGCACATATAATCTAAGAACTTCATTCAAGAAAGTTCCTAATATCCCTGCTGAATATATAGTGGTATGACCGCCTGGTTTTTGAGCAGAAGTAGAATTTTATGGAATGCCCCCCATCTTTACGTACTTCTTTTCGTCATCCATGGATGTGTGAGTGACATTCCATAATGCCTGAAATTGTCATAAAGAATTCATCGGAATGTGCAGCGAATTTAACAGGCAATGTTATACTTACTTTAAATATTGCAAGGGTTATCTTAAAAAAGGTCTTTCAATTATAGATTAGATTTGGAAAGGAGATTCTAATGAAGCATTTATTTATACTTTTAGGACTTAGTATCCTTTTATCAGCTTGCGGAGGATATGCAATCGATTCAAACATCTCCGAAATGGTTACAGACTTTGAGTTTACAACCCAAGACAATGAAACATTAAGCCTTGAGAATCTAAAAGGTGAATGGTGGATTGCTGATTTCATTTTTACAAATTGCACAACAGTATGCCTGCCAATGACCGCAAACATGGCTGCATTACAAACAAAACTTGAAGATGAAGGAATTGATGCGAAGCTTGTGTCGTTTAGCGTTGATCCTGATTTTGATTCACCTGATGTGCTGAAGGCATATGGTAAGAGCTATGATGCGGATTTCACTAATTGGTACTTTCTTACTGGATATGATTTCAATACAATCAAAGAACTTTCTGTCAATTCTTTTCGAAACCTTGTAGAAGCTCCCCCTGAAGGATCTGATCAAGTATATCACGGAACCCGATTTTTCCTTGTAAGTCCTGAAGGCGAAGTAATCAAATACTATAGCGGTACAGAATCAAATGAAATAGATTTAATTGTTAATGATTTAAAGAAAGTTCAATAGTTTACGTTTCAAAATCTGAAGAGCGGAAGTAGACCTGCCACTCTTCTTTTTTTAATTTTCCCACAGGAAATTGTTGGCTATGCAGCTAAGTGAATAATGCATCTCACCCAAAGATAAAAAATAATATTTATTTGCCACCGGACAAGCTTTGGGGTACGATAGGTTTAGGATTGAACGATGGAAAGGAGAAAAATAATGAAGCAGGACATACCACTGCAAGACTTGGCTCAAGCGCTTTTCACTATTAATCGCCATGCAAAAACAGCACCTGAACCAAAGCATTTATATCAAATTAAAAAAGCAACAATCAATAAATTATTGGACGAAAATAGAGCTGAAAAAATAGGTCTACATTTTTCAGATCATCCAAAGCGCAGTAATCAACATTCAACATTACTTGTGAAAGTAGATGATTATTTTTTCCATGTACCTCCATCAAAGGAAGACTTCAAACAGCTAAAACATCTTGGTTCCCTTGACCAAAACTATCGGAACCCCCAATCAAAGATGTCATTATCTCAAGCGAAACGGATTGTCTACCGATTTATTGACTGGAAACCGGAAAAGAAAGAGCAGCATAGGCAAAAACGTTACACTTCATCCTACTATACTCCTTCCGCACTAGGAAAAATGGAATGGCCTCCAACTAGTTCACGTCGTAATTCGTAACTCCAACTTCTGTATGTTTATTCCTTATTGACTTAAGGGTATCACACAATCAAAGGAGGAGTTTACCATGCAAGAGCTTCAAAATTTTGTTTATGAATTGCAACGCTACGCGGATCAAACACACACCTTGAAGGACGCGTTTGAGAAGCTCTCCGAAACAGAGAAAGAGTTAGTAATGAATGTAGCCCCACCAAGGTTAAAAGCACCTAACGAATATTTCCAGCCCGTATATGAGTGGCTGGAAGCAATCCATCGATTACGAGAATAAAATGGTTAAAGCACATTGCAGTCTAAACTGCATGTGCTTTTTTTATGGAAATTATATAGGGTGTTTCTCTACGTACCGTCTACCAAACAGCCACGTTCAAATTGATATATCATCAATCAGACCGCTTGTACTTTTGTTCACCTTTTTCTATTTAGTTGGATTTAAACTTATCTATGTTAATTTATGATAAAATGCTTAATCAATATCGCGATTGATAAGAGGAATCCAAATAAGGATATGCTTTGAAGTGCAATTTTTGCCACATCCATCTCATTCCCGACTATTAAGTCTATTCCAGAAACGATAGCTATGATAAATAAGCTACTGATAGTGTAGATAAGAAGTCTATCAAATTTCATTTGAACTACCCATATAATAAGTGATTTCACACAAAAATATAGAATCAGTATACTTACAAGGCCACAAAATAAATAAACATAATTCGCATCAAAACCAACATTACCAATATGGATAAATGACATTAGTTCAATGTGCTTCAATCCGCTCCCATCCCTCCGAAACTGTTTATTTAACCATTCTTTCCAATGTTTTTATTTCATATACTATATTCGTTTCATTCTTTTGCTATACTCTAAGATAAATACGATGAGAACAAGGAGGGAATATGGATTGAATAAACCTATATTATTTATTATTTTGGGTGCTGCACTCTGGGGAACAATTGGCTGGTTTGTGAAACATCTTTACGCTTTTGGTTTCACTCCAATGGAAGTTGTTACTTTACGAGTATGGTCTTCAGCTATTATATTAATTATATACATGCTTAGCCTTTCACCGAGCAATCTGAAGTTAAAGCATTATAGCGACGTTAAATATTTCATCGGGACTGGAGTATGCAGTATAATATTTTTTAATTACTGTATGTTTACTGCCATTGAATTGTCTACTATACCGATAGCTACAGCACTGTTATATACTGGACCAACTTTTGTAACAATTATTTCCTTTTTCTTATTTAAAGAGCCTTTCACACGCATCAAATTTATTGCCCTTTTTATGACTTTATTGGGAACGTGTTTAGTGGTTGGCTTATCACCAGGAAATTTGAATAACCTTGACTTCGCAAGTATATTATTTGGTCTTGGTTCTGGTTTGGGATATGCACTATACAGTATTTTCAGCAAATATTCCTTACAAAAGTATTCCAGTTTACAAGTAACGTCATTTACATTTATTGTTGCTGCAGTGACACTTCTACCCTTTTTTCCATATCAGGAAAAGTTCTCATTGCTGCTCGATGCAACAGCTTTATTCTATGCAATAGGGCTCGGCATTTTGCCAACTGCATTGGCATACATACTCTATACGTATGGCTTACAGTATACAGAAGCCTCAAAAGCTTCTATCTTATCAACTATCGAACCAGTTGTAGCAACACTAATTGGTATATTTATTTTTCTAGAGACCTTTACATTTGTACAAATGCTAGGTATGGGCTGTATTATTGGAGCTGTGCTGATCGTCCAGCTCTACGGGAGAAACAAACGAGTCTATAAACAAAAGAGCAAATCTATCCTTTAACGGTTAGTGAAATAATTTTATTCAAAATATCATATAGTACCTTTTCAAAAAAGAGGATAAAAGGAACCAAAAATTCAAGAAGTTTTGAGTACCGGGCTTCTACATGATATAGACGTTTTTACAAAAGTTCATTGCATCCTTTAACATGTGATGAATGGAAAAACAAAACAACGAGTTTACACAGATTGTGGTGACTTTGACATTTTATACATGTCGGTCTTAGTTGAATGTCTTCTGCTCTCGCCGTGTCATTTTTCTCGGACTTTTTTGAACATCCTCATATATACACAAAAGCAGGAATGTT
Source organism: Oceanobacillus sp. FSL K6-0127 (assembly GCF_037983385.1). Classification (NCBI taxonomy): domain Bacteria; kingdom Bacillati; phylum Bacillota; class Bacilli; order Caryophanales; family Bacillaceae; genus Oceanobacillus; species Oceanobacillus sp. FSL K6-0127. The sequence goes on from NZ_CP150287.1 coordinate 3,233,346, forward strand.
TTCACATCCTGCTCTATGTAACTCCTTAACGATTCATTTCAAGATCCTTATTTCGGAGAGCTTTTACATTTGCTTCTTGCCTTTTCTCTAAACGCATCTCTATTTGTGTAATTCTCTCTTCGTCATTTAATAGATCTTGCTTATTTTGCTTAACTAGTTGTTCAAAATTTAATGCTCTAGGTCTCATCTGTTACACTCCTTATAATGTTCTAACTATATTATACCTCAAATTAATCGTTATAAATCGAAATTATTTGAACATTTTATTAAAAAATTGTCACACTTCTTCAAAATTTTGTCATATTATATTATTTTACAAGAAAAGGCGGTAATTTCCATGCAATCTTTAATCAATAGTAATGTTAAAAATATCCAAATATCAGGTATCCGACGATTTTTTCAAATGGTTGCCGACGAAAAGGATGTAGTCCAACTCACAATTGGTCAACCCGACTTCCACACACCAGATTATGTAAAAACAGCAGCATCAGATGCAATATTCCAAAATAAAACGACGTATACACATAATGCTGGTATTATCGAATTAAGAAAGGCTATCGCTTCATTCAATGAAACAAATTATGGAATCAGTTATAATCCAGCTTCAGAGATTATTGTAACTACCGGTGCTTCACAAGCAATTGATATTACATTTCGCACGATTCTTTCTCCGGGAGATGAAGTCATTTTACCTGGACCAATCTATCCCGGTTACGAACCATTAATTACACTGGCAGGAGCCAAAGCTGTATTTGTCGATACAACTGGTTCTAATTTTAAACTAACCAAACAAGCATTAGCCGAAAAGATTACACCAAAAACTAAATGCGTTGTCCTGCCATATCCCTCAAACCCTACAGGGGCATCTTTTACAAAAGCAGAATTACGAGACTTAACCGATGCATTAAAGGATAAAGACATCTTTATTCTTGCAGATGAGATATACAGTGAATTACTTTTTGATAGAGAGCATATTTCGATTGCAAGTTTTCCATCAGTAAAAAATAAAACAATCGTTATTAATGGTTTATCCAAATCACATTCCATGACAGGTTTTCGTATCGGCTACGTTTTAGCTCCTGCCTGGATAAGTGAACATATCTTAAAAGTTCATCAATATAATGTTTCATGTGCCTCATCTATTAGTCAGTACGCAGCATTAGAAGCTCTAACACGTAATTCCAACAGTGTTCAGTTCATGCGGGAAGCATATAAAAAAAGAAGAGACTATGTATATGAACGTTTAAATCGAATGGGTTTAACCGTAGGCAATCCCGATGGAGCCTTTTACTTTTTCCCTAAATTCCCAATTAAAGAAATGAGTTCGTTTGAACTCGGAATCGCTCTCGTCCAAAAAGGGAAAGTGGCTTTAGTTCCCGGCGATAGTTTCTCTTCATTGGGAGAAGGATACATGCGATTATCATATGCTTATAATCTGGATACCTTAACAGAAGGACTGAACCGAATTGAATCCTTTTTACAACACGAGCAGTTACTGTAAATAGCAAAAGCTATATAAAATATCCACGCACATAGATATTAGCTTTTCGTTGATGTTGTTTCTTGTTTTACTTTTTCATAAAGGTTTAATAACCGATCAAGTTCTTGACTGATGTAGACAGATTCATTATCCGTAAATCCCTTTTTTAAAGCTACATCAGTCATTTTTTTACGCAAAAATTCAATACGACTAAGAATATTTTCAGTAGATTCCATTTAAAATAACATTCTCCATTCTTAACTAAATCTAATTTTCAATCATTTTCAGCAATAAGATAACAACCCAAAAAATTTTCCTCTCCCGAAAACAAAACAAACGTTCTTATTATAATTTAGTATACTATTTATAATCAAAATTACCAAATAATTAGAACAAAACTCCGATTATTTCTTTGTACAGTAAAACCCTTACATAAGTTAAAGTTCGATTACTTCCTATGTCTGTGGTACTATTAATATTGAAACTTGTACAGGAGGGGTGACTTCTATGTCGGAAGTCAAAAAGAAAAACGAATGGCTCGAATGGACGAAAGCTATCATTATAGCCATTTTAATCGCTCTTTTCCTTAGAACCTTTATCTTTGCGACCTCTATTGTAGAGGGGGAAAGTATGGATCCAACCTTAGAAGATGGAGAAAGAGTAATTTTTAATAAGATAATTTATATTTTAGGTGAACCAGACCGCGGAGATGTTGTCATCATTCAAAGGCCGACTAAAAATTATGTAAAAAGAATTATTGGGTTGCCTGGTGAGACCATTGAAATAAACGGAAGCGATCTTATTATCGACGGTAAGAAATATGTCCAAACCTTTTTAACGGATGATGCACTTTATAAAACCGGAAATATCGGACCACTTACCATCCCACAGAACAGCTATTTTGTTATGGGTGATAATCGGGCAATTAGTAAGGATAGTCGAAATGGGCTCGGATTTATTCAAGCTGAGGAAATAATTGGGAGATCCGAATTAATTATATATCCATTCAGTGAATGGGCATTAACGAAATAAAAAATCATACGTATCCTTTTTTAAAGGGGCGGCTCTTCGCTGCCCCTTTTCCTATTACTTTTCATTATCCAGCAAACAGTATCCTATGTTAAGCGCGAGAATTCCAAAACAAACTACACCAAATAAAATTTCCATCGATGTGGCACCCCTTTCATTTTACCTAACTGCTAACTTTACAATAATATATCTTAAACTTCCTCTATCATACCAATATCCTCACCCTAAATAAAGCAAAATATGATAAAATCATATAAGGAAATCTCAAGCAATTTAATTAGCTTTATATTAAAACAAAACATTCAATGGTACTATTTTATAAAACAAAAACCTTGTCAGGCAATGTTTTTAACGGTTACCAAGCTTGTCATTTCTTAGACAACACGAAGCACGGTATATGTGCAGTTAAAGCTGGAGGTGGCTTATCATGTTCCACTGCCCTTATTGCGGCACCAACGTAAAGGAAAAGGAACAATATTGTATTAAATGTGGTAGACCGTTACCAAATGATATAGAAAGCCGAATTTTTAATAAAAAGAAATTCAATAAATTCTGGCTTGTTCCAATAATCGTTGCTTTTCTTATTACCTCCTTTTCAGGGGTATATCACTTAATTTTAAAAAATCAAACTGCTGATGCTAAAGAGCTATATGCACAAGGGGAACAGCAATTCACAGAAGGGAACTATGAAGAAGCACAAAAGCTTTTCTCAAAATCGATCGATGTTCACCATAATTTTGAACAAGCAGAAACATCACTTAAGTTCTCTGATATTGCCATACAGATTGAGGAATCGTTAAATGATGCAAAACACTTACAAGAGGAAAAACGTTTCCAAGAAGCCAACACCATCATACATGATGCATCTGCGCTTTTAAATAATTATAATGGCTTAGCAGTTGACCAAATGATTAACCAAATAGAAACTGTCCGCAGCCATTTAAAAATCGCAGAGCTCACACATAACTTAGAGCAAGATCCTACTATCGATGACTTAAAGATTATGCTTTGGGATGCAGAAGCTATTAATCACGAGGGGGCGGACGAGCTTACACAGACAATACGTAACCAGATCATTAATTATTCCTTCACAAAAGCAAGTGAACAACTGAACCAAAAACAGTTTAATGATGCACTATTGTTAGTAGAAGACGGATTAAAATATGCACCAGAATCAGAAAAGCTTGATAGTCTTCAAATAACGATTGGAAAAGAGAAAACTGCATTTGAAACAGCTGTTCAGCAACGTATTGAGCAAGCAATGAATAGTGCTGCACAGGAAAATGAGTTAAATGAAAATGATGCGATTGAGCTCGTTTCTGCAAGTATAAAAAAGGATAAGCAAGACAACATCTTTGTTCAAGGCAAGGTAAAGAGCGTTGCCACTGTGCCGGTACACTCGGTGGTTATTGAATACACAATCAAAGAAAAAGATGGCTCGGAAATTCTGACAAACGAGGTTGTTACATTTCCAGATGTCCTCTATCCCGATGAAACTGGTAAATTTGAATTCACACATTATGATTTAGATAAAAAACCGAGCAATCTTGAAATAAAGATAAGTAAAATTACATGGTATACAGAATAATTCGAAGCAAAAAACGAGTTCAAAAAAAAGGATTAAATACAAGCTCTATAATAGTACCATCAACGAGGTGAACATCTATGCGAAGCAGGCGACACCTGCCTATTATTACATCGGTCATCATATTAATCATCGGCACGATTGTAATCTTTAATTTTCATAGTAACTGGAAAGCACAAGAAATTCCAATAAATAATCCGATGGTAACCAAAATTACACAGGATCTGGCGGCAATCGATTTAAAATCGATTATTCATGAAGCCGAAAAAACGGTCATACAAATTGAAGGTCAGAATGAGCAAAGTACCTTTACTGGTTCCGGTTTTCTATATAATGAAAAAGGTGACATTATTACCAATGCACATGTTATTAAAGATGCGGATGCAATTTACGTTCGTACCGCCAACGCCCAAATATATCCTGCTGCTGTCGTAGGAATCGGTGAAGATATTGATGTTGCTGTTATTCGAGTACCACAGTTAGCCAGTCGGACTCCCCTTTCTATTGCAACAGAACACATAGCTGAAATTGGCGATGAAGTAATTGCGCTTGGGAGCCCGCATGGCTTTCAGAATACAGTAACACTTGGTATTATTTCTGGTAGTGATCGTCATTTTAATGTGGACGGATATAATTACTCAAATGTTTACCAAATTTCAGCACAAATTTCTCAGGGGAATAGCGGTGGTCCATTAATCAAACGAGAAACTGGTGAAATTATTGGTATTAATTCTGTAGGAACACAAGACGGTACAATTGGTTTTAGCATTCCAATTGTCGAGGTGCTGGACCAGATCACACAATGGTCAAATGAAGCACAGAACGAACAGCTTGAATTCTCAAGTATTACAGACCTTATTCGTTCTTCTGATTCCGAGCAAGTACTTGATGGAGCAGTGTACTTAACCGAATACTTTTTAGAGAATATATCTATCCGCGACTATGTTGGAGCATATACTCTGCTTGGAAGTTCACTCCAATTGGATTCCTCCTATCAGGAATTCAGAAACAGGTATATTAACATCGTATCACTTGATTTTTCTGAAGTGGATAGCACCATTATTGAGAACAATCGAATCAAGACAGTGGTCGATATAACTATAGAACGGAATGTGCCGAATAAGCAGAAAACCAAAAAAGAAACGAAACCATATGAGTTTATTATAGGATATGAAAATGATCAATTAAAAATTCTCAGTTACAAGGAACAAGCTGAATAGAATAGTTATATGTAAAGGACTTTGTAGATTTTGGCCTTAAACATGGCGAACGATAATTCTAAAAATTAGTGCAAACGTCTATACACAATTTCCCTAATTGCATAAAGTAATACTGTACAATCGGGAGGTGAAAAAGCATGGGCTTTGGATATGGCGGATACGACTGTGGAGGAGGCTACAACTACGGCTGCGGTGGTGGCTACGGAAGCAACTTCGCACTAATCGTTGTGCTTTTTATACTATTGATTATTGTAGGAGCTGCGTTTTACTGCTAATCATTAAAAAAATGGCTTGTGCTAACCAACATATAGCACAAGCCACTTTTATTTTTATTTAAATGGAAGTAGTTGAATGCTGAATACCTTAACCTCATTGACAACATTTTTTTGTCATTATTTATCCAATAATAACTCTTTCTTTAGGATAACTGTATTTCTCTTTCTTTTTCTTTTTTGTAAACATGAGTAGAAAGGTTATAATTCCAACTCTCCCAATAAACATAAGCAACATAAGAATTATTTTGCTAAACGTACTCAATTCTCCTGTAATTCCTAGTGACAATCCAACTGTTCCAAAGGCAGATGTTACCTCAAAAAGAATTTGATCTAATGAAAATGGTTCAACAATTGACATGAGTAAAATCGAGCTAAACACAAAAATAAATGCAACTAATGTAACTGTTACGGCTTTAGACATATCTCCCTCATAAATTTCCCGATTGAATATTCGTACACTCCTTCCACCACGAATATAAGTAATGATGAAAATTAACGCTAAAGCAAATGTTGTTGTTCGAATTCCTCCACCCGCACTGCTCGGTGAGGCCCCGATAAACATCAAGAACGAAAGAAATAAATGGTTTGATTCTGAAAGTAAGCTTACATCCATAGTTGATAGACCGCCACTCCTAGTTGTTACTGATTGGAATAAAGCGTAGAATAACGATTCATGCCATGATTTCCCCACAAAGAAATGATTTATATCCAGTAAAAAAATACCTAATGCCCCTACTCCAATTAAGGTGAAAAATGTGAACGTTGTTAGCTTTGTAAACAAACTGAACCGAAAGAAATTTCGCCTGCCCTTTTTAAAAAATACGTATTCCTTTACTTCTATCCAGACCGGGAAACCAATCGCTCCAAGGATAATTAACAACATATAAATAAATTGCACGAAATAGTCATGGTCGTACGGAATCAATGATTGACCAGTAATATCAAAACCCGCATTGGAAATAGCACTAATTGTGCCGAAAAAGCCATGCAAATATGCTTCACTTGCTGTTGGAAAATATCGTAGAAAATACGTCCCCAAAATAAGAAAACCAATAAATTCAATGACAAGTAATACATAAATTATTTGTTTGATTAAACGTACCATACCCTGAAAACTTGACTGGTTCTGATCCGTCATAATTAAACTTCTCTCTTTAAGGCCGATTCGTTTTCCTAGAACGAGCCAAATCAATGTGCCGATAGACATAATACCGACTGCACCTAATTGCATAATCATTGCAAGCACAATAACTCCGAGTGTACTTAACGAATCGACAATCGATATTGTACTTAATCCAGTAACACTAATTGCACTTACCGATGTAAATAACAAATCAACAAAGGCTATCTCTACTCCATCTTGATGTGTAAACGGTAATGCCAGTGTAAATGTGGATAGCAATACGGCAATAAAGTAGAACAATAATAACATTTGTACCGGTGATAAGCGATTTAATATCCGATACTTCGAATGATGCATTTTCATAATTTTTCTCCTAGCTGCTAAAAAATAGAATCAAAGAACACTAAGCCAGTTCTTTAAATTTTACAAGTAATTCCCTTCCCTGATAACCTTGCTCAATAAGGTCTGTTAGCAAGTCTTCAATTATGTGTTTTCGTCGGTCGATAATGGTACCGATAAACAACACATTGATCTTGTCTCCAATCTCATTTATTCCAAGAATAGTCGTGATAAACGTAGCAGGTTCATTGCTTTCTTTTGTAATCGTTGCTTGAACCATTATTTCCCCCTGCTCCCCATGAAGCTTATTGAAGTAATTAAGATATGATGTATCCGTGTAAGCTTCAATCAACCACTGTCCTTTATCATCTTCTCTGTTGATAATAAGACCATCAAGCAGCTTAATATTCGTTTGTTCGATCTCTTCATCATCATGGTCAACAACTTCTAAACGCTTCAACTTAAATGTCTTCACCTTACTCCCCTTCTTCCTGCTTCTAATTCATTAAATAGAGTGTATCAAAAAAAAACAAAAATTAGTATGTATCCATGAAATTTTTCTAAAGTATAGTCAAACCTTACTACAAACAACATAGCTAACCATTAAACCTTGACTTAACGAATGGATTACGAATAGAACAGTATATGGATTGTAAGTTTATATTTGAAAGAAACTGCGAACTAACTTCTCGGCTGTTTTCTTCAAGTATGTGCAACAATCGCCGTCCGGGATCGCTCCGGGCGGATGCTTTCCGTGGGCACGGCTTCAGCCTCTCCGGAAGAAACCCACTTCCGGTGAGTCTTCAGACACGTGCTGTTCCCACTGGAGTCACCGCCCTGTGCTCACCCGGACTGGTAGCGCATCGATATCGTTTTTATTAATTCCACAAGTAATAATTGGTGAGCATATACTAGCGAAGTATATTTCCGGAGCGGGTAGACGCACAATCCATTTAAATACACTAATCCACAGTTTATATAAATTATTAAGGAGTGTGATTGGTTCGTGTGTCTTTTTAATTATTCAGGCTAATAAAATCGTTGTGATTATTGTATAATTAAATATATTCATCTAGTGGAATATTCTAATCTCCCCGACTGAAGACTCCATCACCACTTTGATGAATATAATAAACAAATGGAGCGATTTGTATGATGAAATGGATTCCTTTGGTCATATTATTACTGTTAACAGGTTGTTCCGGTTCTGCTCCAGCTATTATCGAAAAGATAGATACCGTACCGGACGAAACAGAAAAAGAACCTGTTCTTATTGAACAGCAAGAAGAGGAAGAAAGCGAGGAATTTATTGAGTTTTCTCTGGAGGATGAACAAATTCTAATCAGCCTAAAGATGGTGCCTATCTTAAACGAATACCTAAAAGGAGTAAGTAACAGGAAACAAGTCATTAACAAAATGCATTTAGAAAGAATATCTGCTGAATCCCATGACATTTATTTACTTGAGTTTTCCTGTGTTCATGATTTATGCTCTTATCTACTCTTTCATCCAACGAATGAAAAATTAGCTTATCTTGTTGCAGATATTGCAAAATTCAGTGGTTCCATTCTCTCACCAAATGAATCAAAAGTTGTTCTCCATTTTAGTCGATTCCATGCAAGTATTAGCAACTTAGATACGATAGTAGTTGTTGATCTAGATAACTGGAAGCTGCTTTCTTTGAATAATGAAAAAAGTAATGATACTATTTTAAATTATAGGTGGCCATTTCTTTCTATTGATTGGTTAGATAATGATAGCATTACAATAGCTACTCCAGATATCATTGAACCAACTCCCGAACTCCTCACAGAGTGGCATGAAATCGAGGATGGCCCTACAATTCATACAATTTTTAGTTTCACTTCAGATTAACTAAATAAGGAGGCTTTTACATATGAATCAAACAATCGAAACAATACTGAACCATCGTTCCATTCGAAAGTTCAAAGCTGAAGCTATAACGGACGAACAAGTCAACACAATTATCAAAGCTGCACAGCAAGCTTCGACATCCAGTAATGTAATGGCATATACCATTATTGGTATTTCCGATAACGCATTAAAAGAAGAGCTATATAAGGTTTCCGGTCATTCACATGTAAAAAACAATGCTCATCTATTGGTATTTTGTGGGGATCTGCACCGTATCAACCAACTTGCGAATGCAGATGAATCGGTTTCCATTGAAGATAATTTAGAGAGTACAGAACAATTCATTGTAGCAACGATTGATGCTTCACTTGCAGCACAAAATGCAACAATAGCTGCTGAATCGATGGGACTAGGTATCTGCTATATCGGCAGTCTTCGAAATGATATTAATCGTGTAAATGAACTTCTAGAATTGCCGAATCATGTTATCCCACTATTTGGGCTTGTCGTCGGCTACCCGGACCATCAACCAGATATTAAACCAAGATTACCTTTAGAAGCTGTTTATCATCAAAATAAATACTTGCCATTTTATGAGCAGCAAAAGCATATTGAAGCATATGATCACGAGATGAAGCAGTATTATCAAACACGTTCCTCAAATACAAAAATAGATACGTGGTCTGATCAAATGGTACGCAAATTTAGTCAGCCAACAAGAATGGATGTATCCCCTTTTGTAAAACAAAAAGGATTGAATTTAAAATAAAAGCTAAATATAAAAACGATGTATTCAAGTAGAATGCATCGTTTTTTAATCGAACTCCAATTTTTCGATATGTTGAAAATTTATTGGTTCTCCATCCACCCAAAACTTAGCACTAATTTCCAAATTTAAATCTGAAATTTCCGGATAATCAAGCAAAATTGTTGGCTGGTGATAAATACTCCCCCGCCGAAGTGTCTTCGCTAACTTATCTCCAGTAAAATTATGTATCGTTTCATCAAAACGAGCGGATACTAATGGCGTTTGATGTTCGAGTAAAATATCCTCTTTTCCAACATATTGAAGGGAGCATTGTATCTGAATTCCATCGTCTACGTCTTCCACCCTCATATGAATAAGCAGGTTATCTTCAACTTTAATCGTGGAGGTTGATGTTACAACCGACCCTTTCCCTTCTCCATCAATCAACATAACCATCGCAACAAAGCTTATTAACAAGATAGTAAAAAAAGCAATACCCCTTTTTATGACTTCCCCTCCTCCACCAAAATATCTCCCACTATATATGACGAATCAACCTACTAAAATGTTTCAAAAATAGTATTATTTACTTATTTTAACTGTAAATGGAAATAAATACAAAGTATATTAACTCCATTTTAATTCACTATAAATAGTGTAAGTATACTCGAGGAGGGATCCAGGTGACAGTAGCAAGCCAAGTAAAACAAACAATAGCTGGCTTACGAAGTGCTCAAGCGAGTTTTGAACAATTTGCGCTTCAAACAGAAAATAAACAAGCAAAGCAGGTCTATCAAAATGCTGCACAACAAACAATGAACATACTGCAAACCGTTGAACCAAGAATGGCTCAAATCGAGCAAGAAGAACCACAATATAAACAGTAATATAAAGTCGTCAACGCTCGTATGATATGTATTTCCCGATATAAAAGAGGTTGTCTTCTGGCAGCCTCTTACATATCTTTAATGAAAGTTGAGTGTGAATATGTATAAAAAAAGCTTTGTTCTATACGTTGGTTTCGTAATTTTACTTACAGCATGTGGGAATGACCTATCCATGGAACCCGCTGATAACAATGAAAAAATTGATTTAACTAAAATATCGAATGAGACATTAATAAGTCAACAGCCATCCAATAAAGCCAAAGATCTTCTCCGTAAGCATGATGAGATTATAACGGTGAAAGCAGTCAATACAGATGAGACAATGTTGATAGCCATTGAAATTGAACACATGAAACGCTTGGAGTTAGCAAAAATACAAAAGCAATATCAGAAAGAAATGAAAAAACAGTTTAAGGATTTAGATGTTGAATTATCTACAGACAAAAAAATAATTATCGAACTGAATAAACTCGAAAAGCAGATAATTAATGCTGAAATTCAAAATAAAGAATTAAAAAAGAAATTGAAACAGATTGTTAAATTATCGAAAGAACAGACCTAGCAGAAAGAGTGATAACCAATGTCAGATGAGAAAAAGAAAAATCTCCCTCCTGAATCACAGCAGTATCAGGATTTTCAATCAAAAAGAGAAGTAAAAAGGCCTATTCTAAAAAATTGCATTAAAGCCTTTCTCGTCGGCGGTTTCATTTGTTTTATTGGGCAAATTATAACTACCTTTTACATCTATTTTTTCCATTTTACAGAAAAAACCGCTGGAAACCCTACAACTGCAACATTAATTTTCATCACCATGTTACTGACAGGATTCGGTTTTTATGACCGGATTGGTCAATTCTCTGGTGCTGGATCGGCAGTACCTGTTACAGGGTTTGGTAATGCGGTTATCTCAGCCGCCATCGAATATCGAACGGAAGGTTTTATTTTGGGTGTTGGTGGTAATATGCTGAAATTAGCTGGGCCAGTCATTGTTTACGGTGTATTCGCCGCATTTGTCATTGCTTTAATTAAGACGATACTCATACAATGGGGTGGTTTATAATGCTTACGGGACATCGAACATGGATATTCCAAAACAAGCCAGTTATTCTTACAACCGGAACGATCGGCGGGCCTTTTGAAGCAAATGGCAACATTCCCGAGGCATTTGATATTTTGCATGACGATATATGGTTACAGCAAGACTCCTTTGAAAAAGCACAACAAACAATGATGGAGGAAGCTTGTCAGACCGCCATTAAAAAAAGCCCAATTGATAAGGAGCAGGTAGAATTCTTTATTAGTGGTGATTTAATCAATCAGATTACGCCAACAAGCTTTGCCGCAAGCACGATGGGACTCCCTTATTTTGGATTGTTTAGTGCCTGTGCGACTTCCATGGAAAGCTTGGCATTATCTGCTGCAATTATCAACGGGAATGGTGCAAATTATATACTAAGTGGCTCATCTAGTCATAATGCTGCGGCCGAAAAGCAATTTCGTTACCCAACAGAATATGGGGGACAAAAGCCACCAACAGCACAATGGACTGTTACAGGTGCAGGGTGTGCCTTAATAGCTAAAGAAGGTGTCGGACCCATTGTCACTTCAGCCACAATTGGAAAGGTAGTTGATATGGGAATGACAGACCCATTCAATATGGGTGGTGCAATGGCTGCAGCTGCTGCCGATACAATCGAAGTTCATTTAAAAGAACGAAATGTAGATCCATCTTTCTATGATTTAATCATTACAGGTGATCTTGGTCATGTCGGAAGAGAAGTGTCACTTGATTATATGCACGGGCGGAATATCCCAATTGAAGATGAGAAATATGTTGATTGTGGATTAACAATTTATCGAGAGGGGCAACCAGTACTTGCTGGCGGTAGTGGGTCTGCCTGTTCTGCAGTTGTAACCTATGGGCATTTTTTAAAGCAACTGATCCAAGGGGATTTAAACCGGATTTTAGTTGTTGCTACTGGCTCCTTGCACTCTCCTTTAAGTGTCCAGCAAAGTGACCCAATCCCTTGTATCGCACATGCAGTATCAATTGAAAGAAGTGAAATTTTATGATTTTTTTCTGGGCATTTCTTATAGGTGGATTAATATGTGTTATCGGACAAATTATGTTTGATGTTTTTAAGCTATCACCAGCCCATACATTAACCATTCTCGTTGTTAGTGGAGCAATCCTGGACGGGTTCGGATGGTATGAACCCTTAATCGACTTTGCTGGAGCCGGTGTAACTGTTCCGATTACCAGTTTTGGTAATTCACTCGTCCATGGTGCTATGCAAGAAGCTGAACAACATGGAATTATTGGGGTTGTCACCGGAATGTTTGAAGTAACAAGTGCTGGTATTTCAGCAGCAATTATTTTCGGAGTAATTGGTGCTCTCATCTTTAAACCAAAAGGATAGTCGGAGGTGATCATATGACTGTTGGTTCACAGGTTAAAGGCTGTTATTCATCCATTAAAAGTATTGAAGCGAGTCTTGAAATACTTGCTAACAAGGTTCAAGACGAAAAAGCAAAGCAAGCTTTTAACCAGGTCGAACACATCATTTCAGATGTAAAACAGGATTTGCATTATCAAGTTATTGAAATTTCGAAGCAGGAACCGCAATATTAGAGAAGGTTCATTAAAGGGGTTCTCATAAAAAGCATCCTTGCTTTCCTAGAGAGTAAAAGCTTATGGACGAAAGCCTTAGTTAAAGTGATACAGAAAAGAATGTTCTATACCTTAATATCTGTCAAGCAGAAAGGATTGAAAGCTAATGCCAGAATGGATTATTATTATTTTGAGATCTCTAACATTAATTGCTTTGTTATTTTTCATGGTGAAATGGTTAGGGACAAAGCAGTTATCACAGCTAAATATATTTGAAACCATTTCGGGCATTGTACTTGGCGGGATTGCCGCTATTCATACAATCGATCCAAATACGAATTTCGCACACGCTGCCATCGCAATGATTATCTGGTTTATCGTTCCTTATGGTGTTGAAAAAATCGCGCTAAAAAGCAAATCTTTCAGAAATTTCACACAAGGTAAAAGCACTGTATTCATTCAAGACGGAAAAATCATGGAGGACAACCTTAAAAAAGAAGGTTATTCTACAGATGATTTATTGGAAAAGCTTCGAGACAAAAATATATTCCTTGCCTCAGATGTTGAATTCGCCGTTTTGGAGCCTACTGGATCGTTAAATGTATTACCAAAAAGAGAAAATTTACCACTTACAGCAAAAGATCTTGGTATCACACTATCTCCCACAAAAGAACCACAAACCGTAATTATGGATGGAAAGATTCTGCTTGAATCATTAGCAAATTTATCTCTAAATCCGAATTGGCTAGAAACCGAGCTAGATAAACGTAATATTGCTATTGAAAATGTATTTTTAGCCCAAGCAGATAACGATGGGCAGCTTTTCATTGACTTATTCGATGACCAAATCGCTGTTCCTGCACCCACTGAAAAGCCGCTATTACTTGCAACCATGAAGAAATGCCAAGCAGATTTAGAGCTCTTTAAACTAGCAACTGAAAATCCTGAATCAAAATCGCTTTATGATCGAAATAGTAAAAAAATACAACAAGCAATTGATTTAATTTCCCCCTATTTAAAATAGTCTCTATTTTCTTTAGTCATTTTCGTGTACGATGGAAGAAGAAATCTTCCAAAATATACACGAAAAGGATTGAATACTGTGAAAGAGAAAATCAAAGCATATCGTTTCCCTATTATTTTGTTGTCCTCCATTGTCACCGGATCAATTATCGGTCTTATTTTTGGAGAACAAGCTACATTGATCAAACCACTAGGGGATATCTTTATAAACCTTTTGTTTATGGTTGTTGTTCCACTTGTCTTCTTTACAATCTCATCTGCAATCGCAAGCATGGATAGTATGAAACGACTCGGAAAAATTATGGGCTCCATGATGACTGTATTTATCCTTACAGGGATTATTGCTTCTTTTTTCATGCTTGCAGCTACAGTTATTTTTCAGCCCGGTTCTGGTGTGGATATACCATTAATAGAACCTGAAGAAGTTGAAGAAATTAGTCTAGCTGATCAACTTGTTGAAACATTCACTGTCCCTGACTTTGTTGATTTATTCTCGAGGTCGAATATGCTTGCACTTATTATTTTCTCCGTTTTAATTGGAATAGCTACTGGGTTAACCGGTGAAAAAGGAAGGCCGTTCGCGAAGTTTCTTACAAGTGGATCAGAAGTATTTATGAAAATTATTCAGCTTGTCATGTATTATGCACCAATCGGTTTAGGTGCTTACTTTGCTGCATTAATCGGTGAATTTGGAACAGCATTAATTGGTGATTATGCAAAAGCAAATATTATTTATTATCCTGTTTCAATTATCTATTTTGCTGTCGGTTTTACATGTTATGCATTTATTGCTGGTGGAAAAAAAGGAATTACGCGTTTCTGGAAAAATATACTTGCTCCAGCAGCAACCGCACTAGGAACTGGGAGTAGTGTTGCAGCTATACCAGCAAATCTTCAAGCAACCAAGCAGATGGGAGTTCCAAAGGATATTCGAGAAACTATAATACCGCTCGGAGCTACCATACATATGGATGGTTCCTGCCTTTCCGCTATGTTAAAGATTGCTTTTGTTTTCGGTGTATTTAATATGGATTTCACAGGATTCGATACATTCTTAACTGCAATTGGTGTCTCCCTGCTTTCCGGAATCGTCATGAGTGGTATACCTGGCGGCGGCTTTATTGGAGAATTAATGATTGTAACATTATACGGTTTACCGATCGAAGCTTTACCAATTATATCGGCAATTGGTGTAGTTGTGGATCCACCTGCAACAATGGTCAATTCCACAGGTGACGCTGTATCCAGTATGCTTGTTACGAGACAGGTAGAAGGACCGCATTGGATGGAAGCTGCAGTAGATTAGATTAGTTAAAACAAGAGCGTTTGGGATTCTTCTAAACGCTCTTGTTTTAATTACCTATTAAGTTTTCTTGCAAAAATGTTTTCTCGCTAAATAATAAAAATGCTATATCTGTAAGGCAATCTTGCCAAATTGCTTGCTCTTTTCTAGCGTATCGAAAGCAGTTTGAGCGTTATCAAGTAAAAATGTCTGATCCACAACCGGGTGCATTTGAAAGTTTTCCATATGCTTTAATGCAGCTTGTAACTCCTGCCTGCTCCCCATTGTTGATCCTAGTAATTTATATTGACCATAGAAAAACGAACGTAAATTAAAATCAATATGATCATCTGTGGTGGCACCAAAAATTACTATTCGACCGCCTTTTTTCAATACTTCTATTGAGCGATTAAACGTTGCTGCGCCTACACTATCAATCACCAAGTCAATCGTTTCGTTTTCTAATTCCTTTTTCCAATCACTATTTGTATCAAGTGCAATATCTGCTCCAAGCTCTTTCGCCTTGTTTCGCTTTTCTTCACTACGAGAAGTGACAATTACTCTTGCACCAACATTTTTAGCAAACGCAATTAAATAGGTTGCAACACCACTTCCTGCCCCTGGAATAAATACGGTTTCCCCTTCTTTTACTTTTCCTTGCGTGAATAATGCCCTGTAACCAGTCAATGCTGCAAGTGCAAATACACCAGCTTCTTCCCATGATAGATGACTCGGCTTCTTCTCAACTTGTTCCTCGGACAAGGCTATTTTTTCAGCAAACGTACCATGGTCAGGCATCCCTAAGATATCAAATTCTGTTGGTGGCGCATCGCTATTCTCATACCAACGAAGGGATGGATTTATAATTACTTCATCACCGACACGAATCCGAGTTACTGCTTCACCCACAGATTCAACAATCCCAGCTCCATCCGAGCCAAGAATTAAAGCATCTTTGTCGGCTCCAATTCGATTTGGGAGATATAAATCTCGACGATTCAATCCAGCCGTACGCAATGAAACAACAACTTCATGTGGACCTGCAGTAGGCTCTTTCATTTCTTTAACCTTCAGTTCTCCATGTTCCAGAACAAACGCTTTCATTCTATTCATCCCCTCCAGATATAAATCTTATTTTCTCTAATTGTAGTTTACTAGTTATATTCCTTGAAAACAATGAAATAGCATAAATAGTTTTATTTCCGGACTACAATCCCCAGTCCATTTTTAAAATATCTTTTAATACTATTAAATTTTCCGAGCCTATTTTGTGAGCTATATGCTCCTCTAAGCCAGCCTTTAATGCTTCATTCTTTTCATAGCATGCTTCACCTAACGTTGTTAACTGTAGACATTTATCCTTCTTGTTATGCTCCGCATCGCTAATTTCCAATAGTCCTTTATTCTCTAGTTGTTTAATAAACTTATGGGTTGCTTGTCTTGAAATATCCACGTTCTTAGAAACGTAAGCGATAGTAGGGTTACGTTTATAAATTCTTGCCATAATAAACCATTCTGAATTTGATAAATAAATCTTACTGCTGTCATTCCATAGTTGCTCGGTTAATTTTCGCAGTTGTTGATGTCGTTCACTGACACTGTCGATGAAGTCCAAGCCTTGCAATTTCCTATCCATAAATTTCACCCCTGTCCTTATCATCGACCTAACTATACAAAAACCATCGTAATTTGTCAACAAAGTTGACAAATTAATCCACTGACATTAAACTTATTATCGTAAACTTAGTTGACAATAATAAGTGTTAGGAGTTTACATTATCTTTAAAATTGGAGATTCAATCGTTTCGTTTATTCTGTACATGGATTATGTGAAATCGATGACATACACATATCTCTAGCATCGTCATTACATTAATGCGAAAAAATATGAAGCAATGCGTTGCAACAGGGGACTATCTGATCAAGATCAAAAACTCCTATCTACAATCCAGAACATTTTATTTAAGGAATTGGCAGTAGCATCGCATACTTCTTTTGAAGCTATTATGAAAAAGGCTCAACAAATGATCGGTCAAAATCAAGTAATTTGTAAGAAAACTCATAGAAGGAACAACTGCTAAAGACAGTAGTAGAAATCTTTCTAAGCGTTAAACCAGTAGGCTAAACGCTATTTTTTGGGCTAGATAGACAAGAAGATGGGACGAACGCTTTCATTATGTATAAATTGAGACAATCGATTAATTTCATATGTAAAAATATGTTGACTTATAGAAATTTTTTTTGATAATGTAAAAAACAGACCGATTGGCGTTATGGAGGTGTGCCACGGGAAGGGGTAAAATTCACTGATAGTCTAAATTGCTCTTTCACTAAAAAAGCAACAGCTCTAGTGATATTTTAAAACATGTAATAATTCATCTCGTTACATTATTTTATAAGATAACCGATAAGGTAAAAGGAGATTACAATGAATAAGCAACTTCAAGTTAAAAATCCGAAGACAATGGCATTTATTTTAATGTTAGGTGCTTTTCTTGGTTTGTTTGGTGAAACAGCATTAAATATGGCATTAACAAATATCATGGAGGAGTATTCCATTACTGCTGGTACAGCTCAGTGGCTAACAACTGGATACTTATTAGTACTAGCAATTCTCGTACCAATCACAGCACTGTTAATGAGATGGTATACGACAAGACAATTAGTTATCGGTGGTTTAGTCATTTCGTTATTCGGAGGAATTTTAGCAGCATTATCACCGACCTTCATGGTTCTATTACTTGGCCGAATTATCCAAGCAATCGGAACGGGGCTTATTCTTCCAGTCATGACAACCGTTCTCTTGATCATTTTCCCAGTACACAAGCGTGGTACAGTAATGGGACTGATGGGCCTCGTAATTACATTAGCTCCAGCATTAGGGCCAACGCTTTCAGGTGTGATTATAAGCGCATTAGATTGGCCGTATATTTTCTGGATCAGTTCACTTTTATACGTACTATTAACGTTATATGCAATAGCTAAGATTTCAAACGTATCTGAAATTACGAAGCCTAAAATCGATTTTGCTTCGATTCTTTTTTCAACGGCAGGATTTGGAGGACTTATTTTTGCTTTAAGTACAATGGCTGAAGAGCCGTTTTCATCTCCAAAGGTATGGGGAACACTACTTGCAGGAATACTTGCACTTCTTCTATTTAGTGTTCGGCAAATGACGATGGAGCAACCGATGGTTAATTTACACGTCTTTAAATACCCAATGTTCACATTAGGAACATTGATGATGTTCCTCGGTATTTTAGTTATTTTATCAACAGCAATATTACTGCCGCTTTACTTAAAAGGCGCCCTATTATTTAGTGCTGTTGTGGCCGGTTTAATATTACTTCCTGGTAATGCAGTTAACTTTATTTTGTCACCAATTGTCGGAGCACTATTTGATAAATGGGGGCCACGTGTATTTGTTATTACTGGATCGATTATTTTGGTAATTGGTAACATTATTTTCGTAAATGTTCTTTCAAGTCAAACTCCAGTTTGGCAAGTTATTGTAGCATTTATGGTTCTATTCTTTGGTCTAACAATGGTCATGATGCCATCCCAAACAAATGCCCTAAACCAATTACCACGTCAGTTATATGCAGATGGATCAGCTGCAATGAATACGTTAAATCAAGTTGCTGGTGCTGCAGGTACTGCAATTGCAATTACGGTCTTTACAAGCGGCCAAACCAGCTATCTTATCGATTTTCCTGATGCAACTCAACCAGAAGTGTTAGCTGCCGGTGTAAAATATGCGTTCTTCTTTATTACTGGGATTTCAGTCTTAGCATTACTATGTTCGTTCTTTGTTAAACGACCGGGCAAAACACAACAGAAATCACAGATCATCTCAAATAAAACAGAACCTGTACGTAACTAGTTTATGTAAGTCCTTCATATTTATATGAGGGACTTTTTCTTGCATAAAGCTTCATCAAGGTTGATTTTCTAATTTTTTTTGCCCCTAGCCATGATAGCTTTTTCTAGGTATAGTTAAATCGACTATCATTATCTTTCTCTCATTCGAATCCCATTATATCTTTATTCAAACCAACGGTCATTGCCCTTGCACTAAATAATTACCCACTTCTTCTAATTGATGTTTACTCGTTATATCTTCCGAAAACAACGGTATATAAATAAGTTTCTGTTCATGAAATGTGGTTTTAATCATCTTCATATATTTACGCTCGTGTTCTTTTCTTTTATTAAAAAAACTGCCTTCTGCATCTTTCGGCAATACTTTATTGATGAGTAATGTTTTTACAGGCAGTTGATAGGTTTGAAGGAGTTCTATTGCTTTTTTGGTTTCTAAAATCGGAAGGTTCTCTGGGTTTAATACAAAAATAAAGCCTGTTTGCCTTGTATCAAGTAGTATTTTTCTCGCTTTAGAAAAACGCTCCTGACGTCTCTTTAATACCTCATAGATTGGATCCTCTATTGGTTCACCATCATTTAACAGTTGGGTGTAATGCTCATTTGTTTTTTTTCGTTTTTTTAATAAACCTTCTATCCATATTCCCATAAGCTCTGGTAAAGTAAGCAACCTAATCGTATGACCAGTAGGGGCTGTATCAAATATAATCCGATCAAAGCGTGCACTTTCTTCTAAAATAATTGCGATTAACTTATCAAATAATGCCGCTTCCTCTGTACCTGGTGAAGCTTTAGCAGTATCCAATTGCCGATTAACTTCTTCTATCATCGAAGATTGCACAGTACCTTTCAAATTTTCTTTGACACTTTTAATATATTTTTCCGTCTCGATTGCTGGATCGATTTCCAGTGCAAATAAATTCTCCGCTACTCGCTTTGTTTTTCCGCCAATTGACTGACTGAAAATATCTCCGACGTTATGTGCTGGATCTGTAGATATAAGCAGTGTTTTATTCCCCTGTTTTGCAGAATTCAAGGCAATCGCGGCTGATGTTGTTGACTTTCCGACACCACCCTTGCCACCTACAAATAGAATTTTTTTCTTTAATATCGACATCGCTTCCCCTCCTAACCCGCATTTTAACAGCAACGAAACCCTGCCATCGGGGACTTTTCCATCCCCATGCGCAAATGCCATTCATGATAATTTTCCATCATATAAGGATACAATTCTAACGTATAATAATAAACTGGATTTGGGATGCCAAGCATTTCAGAATATAACAGTAATAAAAACATATCGTCTTCATTTCTTAGCTCGCGTGCAATCTCCTGTCGATGTGGCATGCTTAATACCTCTTCATAAAACACAATGAGTTGTTTTACTTTATCTAGCATCCTATTCACCTACTTTAAATTATGTAGAAAAGGGATCCAAATATGATCCCTTTCGCTCCCATTCTATTAATCATCTTTTATCGATTGCTCAAATTTTCCAGACAAAGCCTGGAAGGACGTTAGCGCAATCCAAGCTGCAAAGACGAAAATAATCGCTCCCAATACAAATAACAATGTATTGGAATTGTTGCCAAGCCATGACCATTCAAACAGCACTTGCTGGAACAGTGCATATAGCGTCATAAACATTAGGAATATCATCGGAATTAATGTGTAAGCGTAATTTCTTCCGAGTAGTTTTAACCAAATTGAAATTAATAGTAAACTAATACCGGCTAATAGTTGGTTAGCTGTTCCGAATAATGGCCAGATTAAATATCCACCCGAACCAAATCCATTTGGCCCTTCTGGTATTAGTACTAATGCTGCACTTGATAAAACTGCAACAGAAGTAGCAACATGTGGTTTTGTTAAGACATTAACCTTATATTCTGCACCAATTTCAGCAATAATGTAGCGCATTAAACGTACTGCTGTATCTAATGTAGTTGCAGCAAAGCTGACAACGATGATAGAAACAATAGTCGTTGAGATGCTAGTTGATATGCCTAACCCACCAGCCAAGACGGCAGCGCCTTCAACAAAATTGCCTAAGCCCCCAGCATTTGCCTGAGTAAAGCTTGCATAAGCAGCATTAAAATCTGCTGTACTAGCAAATAATGTTGCAACAGCAAGAATCGAGATTAATGCCAATATACCTTCTCCAACCGCTCCAAAATACCCAACGAAACGGGCGTCTGTTTCTTTGTTTAATTGTTTTGATGATGTTCCTGAGGATACAAGTCCATGAAAACCGGATATCGCACCGCATGCTATTGTAATAAACAATAATGGCAACCATGATATATCTGTATTTGGATTTGTTATTGGTGCGGTAATCTGTGGGTTTGTAAATAATAAACCCAGGTATAAAATACCAAGACCAACCACAAGCTGATGGGAGTTAATAAAATCTCTTGGCTGCAGCAATTTCCACACCGGAAGTGTTGAAGCAATGTACACATAAATCATTAATATCACGATCCAAATTAAGAAAGCCGTTGAAACGGTGCTTAGACCGAATAATCCTGTTCCATCTTCACCACCCATATATGCAACTAAATCAATTTGTAAAAATCCAATATCTGCTGATAAAATAGCGGCTACATACATAATTACAAGTGCAATTAAAGATGGCACAAGCATTTTAGCGTTGCGTTTATATACAGCATAACCAATCCAAATAGCTAGCGGAATTTGAATGAAGACTGGCAAAACGCTCGATGGATACGTAATAAATAGGTTTGCAATTACCCATGCAAACACGGCGTTAACCATGAGTACAAGGGTTAAAATTATAAATAGAAATAAAATCTTTCCACGTTTACCAATTAACTTTTCAGCAATCGTTCCAACAGATTGCCCTTTATTCCGAACGGACAATGCTAACGTACCAAAATCATGTACCCCTGCTGCAAATACTGTTCCTAAAATTACCCATAAAAAGGCAGGTAACCATCCCCAATAAAGGGCAATTGCAGGTCCTACAATCGGTGCAGCCCCAGCTACAGAGGTAAAATGATGTCCCCATAAGATAAACTTATTAGTCGGGACAAAGTCAACACCATCTTTATACCGGTGAGCTGGCGTTACATAGTTGGGATCCAACTTGAAAATCTTTTCTCCAATAAACTTTGAATAATAGCGATAACCTAAAGCAAAAATAACCATGCCAATAAGAGCAACTAGGATCGCATTCAATTATTTCCCCCCTCTTTTATTTATTCTTACCCAGTACATGCTATGTAATCAGATTATGTTATATTCATGTTACGCAAAAAAAAGAAAAGACCGAAATAGCCTTCTCTTTTCAACCTTCAATAAAGTTTTCCCTGCCTATACAATATAGTCGATAATTTCAGCACGGCATGCCGATAACAATGTTGTCTTAATGTTAACTGATCCGAAAAATAATTTGGATATACAACATGAAAGGTCTCTTTCATTTTTTCATATAACTTAGTATAAACTTCTTTCTCTGAATAAAATTGCGTTTCCCTTCCCTGCAGCCATTCAAAATAGGATACAATTGCGCCACCTGCATTTGCTAAAATATCCGGAATTATAATAACGTCATTTTTATTTAAATAATCATCTGCAGCATTGTTAATTGGTGCATTTGCTGCTTCAACGATTATTTTTGCTTTTATCTGTTCCATATTTCCTTCATGAATCTGATCTTCAAGAGCTGCCAGAAATAGAACATCTATATCTAATGTTAATAATTCTTCACGTGGTCGTATACTAGCATTTATGCCTGCTGTTTGTAATTCATGCGTAGTTTTCGGTAAATCCCCATGGTTTTTCGTTGTATATTTAACAAGTGTTGGTATATCTAGCCCATCCTTATTATAGAGCGCAACATTGTGATCGCTTACAGAAATGACTTTATTATTTAATAATTTGCATTGATGTGCTTCTAGCGCTGCAACTGATCCTACATTTCCAAAACCTTGTATTGCTACTTCCAACCGCTTATCCTGATGACGGAGTAAATTCTTAGCAGCTGTGTTTTCCCGTTCGGTTAGCCACGCTTTCTTCTCTTCGATGAAGTCATGTAATAAATAACGAAACGAGTAATAGACACCTTTTCCAGTCGCCTCTTTGCGTCCTAGTGACCCTCCATTGACAACACTTTTACCAGTAAAGCTTCCACGATAGCTATTACCTGGATGAATACTTTTGTATTCCCCCATCATCCAATCCATTTCCCGTTCACTCGTCCCTACATCAGGTGCTGGAATGTCTTTATCCGGTCCTATAATATCGCTGAAATACTGTACATATTTTCGCGATATTAAATTTAACTCACGTGTATTATATTTTCTCGGATCAATCACAACACCACCCTTGCCTCCACCAAAAGGGACTTCGTGCAGTGCATTCTTTAGCGTCATTAGAGTAGCAAGATTAATCACCTCATCTTCATGAACCGATTCATGAAAACGAATACCACCTTTGTACGGGCCTAATATATTATTATGCTGTACTCGAAAAGCAGGAATTCGAACTACCTCTTCATTTTCAAGTGTAACCCGAAGAAAGGATTTTGCTACATGATTCGGAGTGGATAAGATTGATCTTAACGCTCGAAAAGTCTTTTCCCTGTTCTGGTCTTGAATATCATTTAAGAATTCTGTTCCATTAAACAAGGTATCCAATGACTTCTCGATCATATCAACTGTATTGATTGGCATGACGATACTCCCTTTCTTTTTACTTAACTTTCCCGACTTTTCTCTAGTGTAACAAATGATTGCTTCCTCCTCTACCAATAATATCCTATTATAAAATCGGAACGCACCTAAAGCAGAAAAATTCCAAATACAGTAGCGATAATTAAACCGCATATTACCGGAATAAAGTTCTTCCGTACGAGGTCCATCACAGATACCCCACAAAATCCAGCAATTGCAATTAAGGAAGACCAAGCTACAATTGTTCCTCCCCCAGTCCAAATAGCTCCCATTTGTCCGATTGCAGCAAGGGTAGATGCATCTATTGCACTGTTTTGTAAAGATGCTGCTAATGCCCCTGTTAATGGCAAGCCAGAGAAGCCCGATCCATCAAGACCAGTTATGATTCCAATTATTAATAGACTAAATGCTGCAAGAAACGCACTCTGCGGGAGATAATCTTGTATTGACTGAACAAGATCAAATAAAAGTGCTGGCGCATTCTCCTCTACTCCTAGAATACTCCCTGAAAATTCAGGGCTTCCCAGAAAGAAGAATCCTGCAATCGGGATCACAGGTCCCATCGCCTTAAATGCAAATACAAATCCATCTGTAATATGATTACTAATGTAATCCAGCGCGTGGTGTCTCCCATATGCAAATGTAATAATCAGTAATAGAACAGCTGCTACTCCCCCAATAAATGCTGCACCATCCCCTCCTTCTAAACCACTCATCCTACCAGAAAGAAGCTTCTCATAAATCATGAAACCTACAACAGCCAATAATGTTAACGGAACAACAAAAGCAAACGTTTTACTCCAAAATGTAACGTGTTTTGTTTGAGCTTTATGATTTGAAGTTGTTGTAGACTGTAATCCTTTTAAATCTTTTTCAATTCGTGCATCGCCCTTTTTTCGAATTCCTTTCCGCAGCAATGCATATGCAAACAGAATGGCTACTCCTCCAGTAACAAGCGATAAAATCATGGCTTTATCAGCAACTGTTGCAATATCAACACCAGCAGATGCAGCAGATAGTCCAGGTGCTACCTGAACAATATAATCCGAGGAAAGTGCCATCCCTTGCCCCGCTAAAGCAATCGCAACGGCTGCTGTCATTGCTGGTAATCCAGAACGTACCGCAGCTGGAACGAGCAACGCGCAAATCAATGGAACTGCAGGAGTGGGCCAGAAGAATAGCGATATAACATAAGTAACCCCTACTAGGACAAAAAAGGAAACATGACCATTCACCATCATTTTCTCGAACGGTTCAACCATCCTTCTGTCTGCTTCTAAATCTCGAAGTGCATGTAATAACGCAAGCATAAAGGTGATAATTAGAAATATATTGAATAGCTCTTGCGCAGCTACTAAATTAGCGCGAAAGATTGTCGTCAGTCCATCTACAATACTCCCAGTGTAAAAACAACCAATAATAAAGGTACCTAATAGTGTCGGAAATACAACACCTTTACGAAATATCATTGTTAAGATAACAATAAGCGTAAATAAGCCATAAAGCACATGGGAAAATGTTAAAACCATTACGTATTCCTCCCTTTTGGATGTGCTATAACCTATGCGTAAAAATCGCGTTATGCGACAGATTCGAACACTGGATGTTTTATTAATTAAACAACGGGTACATAATATATAACTTCAAAAGGAGGAATTTATACATGAAACCATATGTAAAAGAATATGTAGATGAAACACAAATTAAACTTGACATTACGAAATTAAAAACAAAAGGTGTAGCAAGAGACGATATTTATATTCTTACACATGATGATGAAAGAACTGGTCGTCTAGCAGAAGGTGTGGATGCGAATACAATTGGGATGAAAGAGATGGATTTTTCAAGTGCCGTAGGGAATATGTTTAATAGTCAAGGTGATGAATTACGTACGAAGCTGAAGGAGATTGGTGTCACTACTGTAGAAGCAGAAAATTACGAAGAGGATTTGGATGACGGCAAGATTCTACTGATCGTTACCAATCATGATTTCGTAGAAGAAATGCTCGTGTAAATACGTATACAGAAAATCTGACCTCCCAAAAGTCTTAGGAGCATGGGGCATTCCCAACTGCCCATTCTCCCTAAGACTTTTGGGAGATTTTTCTTCTATTATGTGATACCATGTCCTTCCTCCCTATCTGCACAATCATTACAAAATAATTTTCCCTCTTTGTGTACACCATCAAAGAAACCATTCTCACAATAGATTTCTTCCAAACATTCCACACATATACCGATTAACTCTTGCATTACTTTATCTCCTTCCTAAAAAGAATAACCTCTTCTTAAAAGAGGTTATTCTTATGTGAGCGAATGTATAACATTTTACGCAGCATTTAATAATGTTCTTGGCTGCTTGTGGAACAAGAAAAATACAATTACAGTGCTGATAATAAAAGATGGAACCATGTAAGATGCATTATAAATTAATGAATATAACCAAGCTGGCTGCCCTTCGACGGCCGAACCAAAGAACACAATACCCGCCACATAATGAGCGACGAAGCGTAATGCAGAGCCAACGAAAACACCAAGCGTAATATAGGTTAAATACGTCTTCGATTCGCCGGATTTAACAGCCTCCTGAATTTTCTTAGCAAACAAACCAGCAAAGCCAAGTACCGTAAAGGCAATTGCATAATCAATAAATCCTTGTAATGGTTCTAGAACGTAAGCCGTTCCTGTTGCCACTTGCAAAACTCCCCAAAGGAATCCCGAGAGCAATCCCCCTTTAATCCCCCAACGGAACGCAACAATAAAAACCGGGATCATCGCAAACGAAACAGATCCGCCTTGCGCCCAAATTTTAAATGATATTGGAAGGATGTCTAAGAGAAGTGCTAAAGCAGTAAAAATCGCTACCTCTACCAAAAATAACGTACGTTTTGAATTCAATGTTAAGTACTCTCCCTTTTAGAGGCAGTTCAAAAAGTTCGGTAAAAATGACGCATCGCAGGGGATCTTCTGCTAAAATCGCCCACGTCCTGTGAGCAACACAGAAGTCACCAGATCCTGTGGAAGCCTGGTCCGGGGGAGTTACGCCGCCTCGAACTTCGACGCACAGGACGTGCTAGTGTCGGTGTTGCAACAAAGCTTTTCTGTGGGGCGAGTAAACACAGCCCCAGGGCGTTGCAACTGTAGCCGACCTCGGTCCTTTTTATCCTCCTTTTGAACATATACCTTTATCGCATTTTAGACGCAAAAAAGTAATGTCAAGGGAAGCTTTCTGATGGTGACTACAATTAAGTAGTCTGCTTCGCTCACATTACTTTTTTTATTCCATCAAAAAGACTACCATCCCTACGCTAGAATTAACTAACAGGTTCAAAGGGTCTGAACAATAATGTTCACTCTCAGTCAAAACGACTCCCCCTGCAGGCTTTTTCTATTTACTTTTTTGTTACCTGTATTGTACCTTATTTATTTGAATTGAACAAATTAATTACAAAAACAATTATAAACGTTGAAACTCCTTTACATCTTCTACACATAATCCAATAGCACTTTCCCAAAATTCCGGTTTCGTGAGATCAGCATTTAAATGCTTTTTTGCGAGCTCTTCTACTGTCATTCGACCAGTATCTCTTAGTAAGGCAATATAATCATCCTCGAAGCTGCCGCCTTTCTCCTTTGCATACGCGTAAATACCAAGGCTAAATAAATAGCCAAATGTATATGGAAAATTATAAAACGGAACACCTGTAATATGAAAATGTAGTTTAGAGGACCAAAAGTTTGGATCATATTCTTCTAAACTATTACAATAAGCTTCCTTTTGTGCTTCGACCATTAATTCATTTAAGCGCTGTGAAGAAACCATCCCTTGCTTACGCGCTTCATAAAATCGCGTTTCAAATAAAAACCTTGCATGAATATTCATAAAAAAGGCGACACTACGTTGAATTTTGTCTTCCAGTAACGCGAGTTTTTCTTCTTTCGTTTGGGCATTTCTTACAGAAGCATCTGCTACAATCATTTCCGCAAAAGTGGAGGCAGTTTCAGCTACATTCATTGCGTAACGCTGATTTAAACCATTAACATCATTCATCACATGCTGATGGTATGCGTGACCTAATTCATGGGCAAGAGTAGAAATATTTGATGATGTACCTGAATACGTCATAAATATGCGTGTCTGTTCACTATCTGGGAAACTCGTACAAAATCCACCAGGTCGTTTACCTGCACGATCTTCCGCTTCAATCCACCTTTCTTCAAATGCCATTTTTGCAAATCCTGCCATCTTCGGGCTGAACGTTTGAAATTGATCAACAATAAATTTCGCACCTTCTGTATAGCTTGATGTTTTTACAGTCGTACTGACTGGAGCACTGATATCGTAAATACTTAATTTCTCTAAACCGAGTAAATCTGCTTTTTTATTTAAATACGTTACAAAATGCTTTTTATTATTTATAATAGCTGTCCACATTGCATCCAACGTTTCTTTTTTCATCCGGTTTATTGCTAACGGTTCCTTTAAAACATGTTCCCATCCACGGTGTTTGTATGTTTCCAAACGAAAGCCGGCTAAATGATTTAAAGTCTGACTAAATAATGCAGATTGTTCTTCCCAAGCATTACTCAGCTGATCGAAAACATGTTTACGTACCTTACGATCAGGACTTGTTAGTTTATTGGACGCTTGACCTACAGAATAGCTCTTGTGTTCTCCTTTCTCTTCAATTTCCACGGTCATGTTTCCTACGATTGCTCCATACATTTGATTCCAAGCATGATAGCCATCTACCGCTAAATCATTGATTAGTACTTCTTGTTCTTCAGGAAGTTTTTCTTTTGCTTCTGTTCTGTTTTCATCTAAAACAAATGCAATATCCACTAATTCAGGGAGTTGCAATAAGGCTTCCCAACTCGAATCTGGAATTATAATTAACTTTTGATCTAATTTTGTTGTAATAGACCCCATCTCTGCTGATAAAACACTTCGCTGCCCAACTAATATATCGGCTTTCTCATCCTTTACGTTTTGTGCGCTGAGACAGCTTACAAAAGCAGAGGCCTCACGAAGTTTTTTGACTGTCGTTTCTAATTTATGTATAATCTGCACAAATTCAGATTCATAGTCTTCCTCCTGTGGATTAAATTGCTCCACCATCACTGAAAGCCCCTTCATTTCATCTTTTATATTATCAACGTACGCTTGAAATTGTTCTGATTCGCTTCCACCCGGAAATAGTGTATCCAAGTCCCATCTTGGATTTAAAGTCAACTGCATGAAATCTCCCCTTAATTTGATAATTTATCTTTTACCCTATCTTCATATTATAACGAAATTTCAGATGATAATCACGGAATTGGAAAAAATTTATATACTTATTTTTTTACCCCGCTTAAAATCAAGTGCTTTAAAACTAAAAAATGAATGAAGCATGTTTTACCTTCAATTCTTCCGGGAATATACCATAATGAAATGTTAATTTAGTTTTAATTAATTTATTTTTAATTAAAACCAGTTGACATCAGTTGATTATGAATATATACTTAGTAACAGAAAGTAATTATAATAAATGGAGGTAGTTTAATATGGCAAAAACAGTTTGGACCGTTGACCAAGTTCATAGTGAGGTTGGTTTCTCAGTAAAGCATATGATGATTTCGAAAGCAAAAGGAACGTTTGATAAATTTGATGCAGTAATTGAAGCAGATGTTGAAGATATGACAGACGCAAAAATTGAAGTAACAATTGATACAAATAGTATTAACACACGAAATGAGGATCGTGACAATCATTTACGTTCAGCAGATTTCTTTGATGCTGAGAACCATCCGAACATGACATTTGTTGCAACAGACATTAAGAAAACAGCTTCTAATCAATATGATGTTGTTGGTGAATTAACAATTCGCGGAACTACAAAGCCTGCTACACTTGACGTAACGTTTGAAGGACAAAGTAAAGATCCAATGGGCGGAGCAACTGTAGCTGGTTTCAGTGGTACAACAACAATTAACCGTAAAGAATTTGGTTTAACGTGGAACGCAGCAGTTGAAACTGGTGGTGTACTCGTTGGCGAAGATGTTAAAATCCACTTCGAACTTGAACTTCACAAACAAGGATAATCACATAAAGCACAAGTGACTTGCATAAGTTACTTGTGCTTTTCACTTTAACCTATATTCAACCTAGCCTCTAAAAAGCAAGTGCTTACAGATTATTCTGCATTTCCGTTAAAATATTCTACGGTATCTGAGGAGTAAATTGTAACAAGCATTCTTCCATTTTGTGAACTGGCTCGAATTAAGACTGGTTCATTATATAAATTTTTAAACACAAAATCTGGCCCCCACCAACTAACAGTTGCATCTCTTCCCAGCGGTACATATGGAACACGTCTGCTATGTGCATATCTTTCTACAATTTGAATCCCTTTTAGATCCACTGCATTAAAAAGCGTTGATGATACTTGACAAATACCGCCACCAATATCTTCCGCCAACTCGCCTTTTACAATCACGGGAGCTTTCTTATAGCCTCTTTCAACAGTTCTTTCTCCGACTACTTCGTTAAACGAAAATGTCTCTCTAGGAAAAATAACCGTATTATTAATTGCTTCGGCAGCGAGAGCAATATTATCGGTTCGCTCAGAATTACGTTGATTATAGTAGGTTGAATAACTTCCAAGTGCTTTTGTGCTTATTTCCTTAAGTAAACCAGAGTCAACCTTAGGATAAACTGGAAATACAGGTACATGAAGCTTTCCATTTTTATCACTATAATATAATTCCCTAAATAAATACTCGAATTTATCTCTGTCTAAAGCCGCTCCCAGCTTTTCAGCAATAATTCTTCCATCTTTTTTAAAAAAGGCGTCCTGAGGCTCTTGGTAAACTTCACTTTCCAGACTATCCATAAGTTTGTGTAATTTATTATTGTCTATAAAAGAAGCATCAATTACATCTAATCCATACTGTTCAATTTCTACTTTTTTTAAGGTAATCACCTTGTTTTTCAGTTGAATAGGGCTGGCTTGGGCATAAAGCGGAGTACCTACTAGTAATAACAAAGCACATAAAAACAAGCGCAAAACAACACCTCCCACCGTTAGTATGAATCAAACGAATGAATTCATTCCTGTGGGAGACATTGAATTTTTGAGAAGAAACTTGCTAATCATTACATTTGAAAGAAAGTGCGTCGTAATGTGCCATTAAGGGGGAAAGCACTGTCAACTTAATTTCCAAAGCATGGAGTTGTCGACTTGACTTCCATCTCAGTAGATTTTTCACTATTTTTTCTAATCTGCTTGATAAGCCTTCCCTCGGTTGATTCTTCTTATTCTTTTTCTATTTGCCAGAGATGAGTTCAAGGTGACCTACTTGTCAGGGAAAATTCGCCCGTAGCGATCCCAGACAGCGATTATTGAAGTTACTAGAAGATAGAAACTGAGGAGTTAGTACGAAGTTTCTATCTTCTATAGATTTCATAAAGAAAGACCATCAAAACTAAAGTTTTGATGGTCTTTATCGCTTATCTAAAGTCTCGATTATCTTCTAAATAATCACTCGCAATTCGATATCCGACAATGGATAGCAACACAAGCAATAACCCGCATAATGGCTTTTTCATTGAAACTACCTCCCAGATTTAGTGCTTATTTTGATAAAATTGCTTAGAAGAGGATGTTAAAGAAGTCCGGTGTAAATGACACATCGAGAATAAAGGAACTTCGACTAAATAAAAACCGACACGTCCTGTGTCGAACATCGAAGTCACCACATCCTGTGGCAACTCGGTACTCAAAACTCCGCCGCCTCGAACTTCTCGGTCCTTTTCAGCCTCTTTTTTGAACACACACTAGAATAGACGGAATTTACCTTTTTTCAGAACTGTTTTTGGTCCACCTACCATGTAAAGTGAACGGTCATCAACAACTTTTTTCATTGCTGCTGCTGCTTTACCTCTTAATTTTGTGCCATCAAGAATATTTCCGATACCATCGCTAATACCTAGAGATGCTACTGTACCTTTATTAGAAAATACAAAATCCTTCAATGGCTCGTTACGTAATAAAGCAATAATATTATCAGCTGCCGTTGCCCCTTCTTGTGTAGCTAACTGACCTGTTGGTGGGTATGGTCTACCTGATTCTTTATCCATTGTCCATGAGCAGTCACCCAGAATAAAGATGTCCTCAACACCCGGAACTCTTAAGTCAGCATCAACGTTTACTTTACCTTTAAATACTTCGAAACCTGATTTTGCAAGTACAGGATTTCCAGTGACACCGCCTGTCCACACAACAGTTCCAGCTTTAATTAATTCTTTATCATCACCAACGATGAATCCTTCTTCTGTACATTCTTTAATTGGAGCACCAATTCTAAATTCTACACCGCGATCTTCAAGCGACTTTTTCGCATATGTAACCAGATCTTCGTCAAAGACAGGAAGAATAGATGGAGCTGCTTCTACATTGATGATGCGAGCTTTACTACGATCAATATCATATTTCTTGCATAGCTGTGGTACTTTTTCAGCTAATTCACCAACGAATTCAATTCCAGTGAATCCGCCACCACCAACTAAAATTGTCAGGCTATCCTCACTAGCATTATCATTCGTTGCATATTTAGCAAATTGATATTCAATATGCTCTGCAATTAGACGACTTGAATCAATATCTTCAATTGCATATGCATGTTCTTCCATTCCTGGAATACCAAACGTATTTGAAACAAATCCAAGTGCAACAATTAAGTAGTCGTAAGAAACTTCACTGTTTTCCAATACAACACGCTTTTCGTCTTTCTTTACTTCTTGTACAGTATCGTAAATTAAACGAACTTTTTTCGGATTTACTACATCAGTCAGCATAAAGCGTGCTTGGTTTGGATTAATTGTACCTGCAGCAACTTCATGAAGCCATGTACTTTCATAATGATAATTATGTTTGTTAATTAATACTATCTCCGCTTCTTCTGCGGATAGTTTTTGGGATAGACGTCTTGTTGCAACGAGACCGGCATATCCAGCTCCAAGTACAACGATTTTTGGTTTACTCATTCATCTTTTCCACCCTTCTACTTTCCTTAAAATTATTCATAAAACACAAGCGGCACAAGCGCTTCCAATCATTTATCATTACTAAATTTCCCGACGCTTAAGGCCATGCATAACTTGTCTCATACATTGCTATAATACCAAATTTCTTTAGAATAGGCTAATATTCCTTAACTTTTTCTTAAAAAATCTATTTTATTTTTAATCACACGGGTCTAACTGTGATCTCATTTACATTTACATAATCAGGTTGCGTCAACGCATAGATGACTGCCTTTGCTATGTCGTCTGTCTGGAGAGGCTTTCGGTCATTTGGTAATCGTTCACTATTTCTTTCTGTTTCAACCATCCCTGGCGAAATATTCGTTACACGTACCCCTGTCCTTGCTAATTCTTTTTCTAAACCCATTGAAATTGCACGAACAGCAAATTTAGTAGCACTATAAACCGTAGTGGACTTTGTTACTTCTTGACCCGATACAGAAGAAATATTAATGATATGACCAGAAGACCTCTCAATCATACCTGGCAAGACTGCATGAGTACCATAAAGTACACCTTTAATATTCACATCAATCATCTGTTCCCATGCTTTAACATTTTCATTTCTTACTATACCGTCTCCAACCAAACCAGCATTATTCACATAAATATCAATCTTCCCAAAAGCTTCAATCGCGTAATCTACCATTGAGTCAACATTATTCTGCTGTGAAACATCCGTTGAAACAGCTAATGCTTTGCCTTTTCCTAAGCTGTTTATCTCTTTTACAACTTGTTCTAACTTGTCCTTCCTTCGAGCTGCAAGGACAACATCCGCTCCTTCATTTGCCAACTGCTTTGCAATGGCGACTCCTATTCCACTACTTGCACCTGTTACAACTGCTGTTTTTCCTTTTAGCTTCAACATTTATATTCCTCCTTGAAAATTACTATTTTGTTCACTCGATTTCTCTTTAATTTCTTTAGGGGAATCTGAATCTGGTTGTTTTGGTCCATCAACTGGTGGATTCACAGGATCTTCTGGATTCGGTTCATCTGTCTCAACTGGGATTTCTACTTCTTTATTATCTTCGTCGGATTCCTCTGATGGGCTTTGTGGCTGTCCTTCTTCTTCATGTGGATTCTTTGGTTGGTCTGGTTCATCCTTTATTTCTTTATCATCATGTTCTTTCTTTTTACTTTGATGATTTTCTCTAGTTTTGTCTTTTTTCCCATTATTCGGCTTTTGAATCTGGTCCGTAGTTATTTTCGTTTCTACAGTATGATTGCTTGTAGGCGCTTGATTTGTCGTACCATTAATTATATTAGAAGTTGAATGATCTGCATCAACCACTTCTTCCTCCTCAACCTGTAACAGGTCTTCTTCCGATTCTTCTGCAGCATCAGCCTCAACTATTAGTTTGTTATTTTTTAGCGTTAAGGCGATTTCTTGAAAAGATTGTAAACCAGCATTGCTTTTTATAATAAATGCTGCCGGTGTATGAAAGCTTAACTCCTCTTTTGGTTCAAGTTCAAACAATTCCTTGTCTGCAAGCTCATCTTTTTCAGCTTCTTCTTCCTGTATTGCCCCATATTCATCCTTTGTAGCGTCTATTCGGTTTATTCCAATCATAACTACAAAAATAAACGCGATTAATGTCAAAACATTAATAACGATAAGTTTTTTATTTCGCACGTTCACTCCACTCCTATATTATTTGTCTATATTTATCAAATTCTAACTCTTTTCTTCCATTGTAAGCTTTATTTGGATTAATTTCCAAATTTTTTATCAGTTTTGTTATACTTCTCTAAGGGGTACGTTGCTTTTTATACAAACAAAAAAGCTGTTCCTATCAGGCAACACACCTGATGGACAGCTTATCTTATCTAATAAGATTCACTCTATTGTGATATTTTTTTCGTTTCTGAGAATAACTTCCCTCTCTCCAACCATTTTTGTTTGGCTGCTTTCCTTCTCTTTACTTCTGCTTTTACAAGTTTTGGGAAGCCATTTTCAGCAAAGTCCTGAACACTGTCCCAGTCCCGGAAAAATAGAACCTTCATGTCTTTTGAACCATCTGTATTACGTCGTTTGTTTAAACATACACCAAAAATCCGGTTCGATTTTTCAAGCATCTGTTTAAATAAAAGGGGATGTTTTTCCTGATCTTTGTACAGCTTATCAACCATTCCCATAAAATGTGAATCATAACTATGGAAAGAAGTATCAGCAGAAATACTTTTACTGCTGCGATATACTTTACGGTTGCTCGCATTTACCCATATTAATGTACCATAACCCAGGTTCTCCTTTGTACTTACGATAACTTTTTTCATGTTCGTCATCCTGTCCCGAGGAAAATTAGCATCGCAAATATAATTCTCAAGATCTCCGTTTATAGAATTATGCTACCTCTACTATTAAGTATACACCATTTTCCACTTAAAAGCTTAAAAACTGATAATTACACATTTTCTTTACGTCCATTTTAGATTTACTTAGTTAAAATTCCATTTTCCAGCTATAATAATCATTGTTGTTATTTTTTTCATAGCTTAAATAGGCGTTAAACTTTTTTCCACCTTTACTTGTAAGGCCTTTAACAAAGGCTTTCTTTTCTTTTAATAACATTTTTACCATTGTCTTCGTCGGCTTTTTACGCATCGAAGCTAAATATTTATCATTTTTCCAAATCACAAACGTACAGCCTTTCTTCCAATTGCTGCAGCCAAAAGCTTTAAAACCGTCTGTCACCTTGCCGCCACATTGTGGACAAGTCCCTAAAACTTCATTGGTTGCGCGCGATGAGGTTACTTTGTTAATAATAACGTCCTCTGCACATTTAATTGATTCAACCGACTCCGTTGTAAAATGAAATACTAGTCGAAGGAACTCTTGCTTGCTCGCTTTTCCTTTTTGTATATCAGACAATGCTTTCTCAAGACGTCCAGTGAATTCCAAATCAAAAAGGTTTTTAACCGGAAAAGTCTCAACAAGGCGCTTGCCAAGCTCTGTACAAAGTAAATTTTTACTTTCTGTAGTAATATATCCTACATCCTTCAGCTTTTTAATCGTCTCTGCTCTTGTTGCAGCTGTCCCGATACTAAATCCGGTTAGAATACTACCCATTAGCTCTTCACTTTCATCCTCTTTATAACTTTTACCACAGGTCTCCATAACACGAAGCAATGTTCTTTCCGTATGATGCTTTGGCGGCTTCGTTACATGCGTAGTGACCTCAGAGCCAATTAATTGAACATGTTCATTTAAGCCCACAAACGGAAGAATCGTATCTTTTGATTGTATTTTCTCAACTTTTTTCCAGCCTTCAACAAGTTGCACTTTACCTTTTGAATGAAAAAAACCACGTAGATCCGTTTCTAAAACTTTCGTGACCAGCTTTGTCTCCTCATATATAGCTATTGGCATAAACTGCATTATAAAACGGTTTTTTATTGCCGAATATACAATTCCTTCATCTGCTGAAAGTCGTTTCGGTTTTACATATGTTGGAATGATTGCACTATGGCTCTCCACTTTCGCGTTATTAAAGACACGCTTTGTTTTCATAAATTTGATTTCATCTTCATATGGGAGGTCCTCGGAATGCACCTTTAACACGTGGGCTGTTTTCGCAACCAGACTTTCTTCTAAAGCAATACTAGAGGTTCGCGGATATGTAATCAGTTTTTTCTCATAAAGTGATTGGGCCACCTTTAGAACTTTATCAGACGTCCATCCCTTATATTTATTCGTTATAAACCCCTGCAGATTGGATAAATTAAATAAAAACGGAGGAAATTCTTTTTTCTTCTCTACTTGCTTATCTATAATAGTTGCTTGTTTGTTTTGAATCAAATTGTGGACTTCTTCCAACACTTCTTTTTTCTTAAACTTTTCATCTTTATTTTCTATATAGATTCCTTCATATTCATGGTTATCTTCAGTCTGGAACGTTGCAGTTAGTTTAAAATAATCCTCTGGCTTGAAATTAGCTATTTCTTGATCGCGATCATAGATGATTTTTAAGGTTGGTAAGAGTACCCTGCCTATATTCAACGCCTTGCTTTTTCCTTGTTGATATTTTAACGTTGCAACAGAGGTTAGGTTGATACCTATAACCCAATCGGCCCATTGTCTGCTAATCCCTGCATCTCGCAATGGTTGCATTGCATTGTTCGGTTTGAGGTTTTCTAACCCTTGCAGCACTTCATTCTGTGTCCATTCGTTTAAGAGCAAGCGAAATACACTAGCTTTCGGCTTTACTCCACCTCGGTAGATAATACTGTCCCCGATTAGCTGCCCTTCCCGGTCGTAATCACATGCTGAAATAATTGCTTCCAGATCATTTCGTTTCATTAGTGAATGGATTATTTTTAACTGTTTTGCAGCTCCACCATCTGTTTGTGATCGATTCCGAGGATTGCTTTTTACTTTATATTTAAATTCAGAAGGGATAAAAGGAAAATTATCCATTTTCCAGCTTCGCATTTTTCCATCATAGTCTTTCGCATCGTATAACTCTACAAGATGCCCAAACGCCCAAGTAATGATATAGTTGTTTCCTTCAAAATAGCCATCTTTCTTCGTTTTTATTTTCAATGCGTCTGCAATGTTTTTTGCGACGGATGGTTTTTCTGCTAGTATTAATTGGACTCCCAATTCGAATTCATCCCCTATCCTTTAACTCCATATCTATTAATTTTCCGTTATTCTCGTTTAGAAACATTCGTTCGATATACTATTATGCCATAGATTACACTTTTTTTCTAATTGATTCCTATACCGAACTTGGCTAAGAATAGATAGGCTGCATTCAAATACTGTTATATTTTTTTCTGCACCACTACA
Source organism: Oceanobacillus sp. FSL K6-0127 (assembly GCF_037983385.1). Taxonomy (NCBI): domain Bacteria; kingdom Bacillati; phylum Bacillota; class Bacilli; order Caryophanales; family Bacillaceae; genus Oceanobacillus; species Oceanobacillus sp. FSL K6-0127. The sequence goes on from NZ_CP150287.1 coordinate 3,271,258, forward strand.
AAGACATTTTTGCGATCCGTGAAGTTATTCTGACGAGCCCAATCTTCTACCATATACGTAAAAACTAGATCTTGCTTTCGTTTACTTAACATTTCTTTGTCCTCTGGATATTAGATTGAATACATTTCCTTCGCAGTTAGATTTAAAGCCATAACAATATTGTCATCTATCTTTTCAATCAAAAGGCAGATATAAGTAATACATCATACTTTTTTCATACACAAAAATATATTAGGTTTTTATTACGCTTATATTTTCCAAGTGAATGGTTAAACTAGCCTCATTGGTGTAAATAATCACCACAAATTTTCACAGGAGGGGCGATAATGTCTGAGGAAAATAAAAACCGAAACAAAGATAAAGGAAAACAAAACAATCACAATAAACATAATAGGCAAGGCAATAATACGGAATTCGCGAGTGAAAATAGTGAGTTTCTAAACTTAGACAATAAGAAAAACAAACGTAAAAGGTAGCATCTTTAGAACAAAAGCGGAAGCATCCGATTTAGCGATGTACCTACGACACCCCGAACTTCGGGTGGTCCGGCGGGTCGAACATTCCTACGAAAGAGATAAAGAAAGCATCTCCCTTTGGGCGTAGTCTAGTTTTAATCGCCCATTCTGTTACATGGTGTCAGTGCCCGCTTTCACCACAGGGGGATAAGTGCGACTAATCCTCTGGCACATAAAGCTGAGTCAATGGTTAAATGTTAACTCAGCTTTATGCTTTACGAACGAAAACAATAAAACGAAATGCCTCTTGCTTTTTTCAGATTTCTAATGTAAGGTATTACTAATATAATTTCGAAAAATTACATAAATCTATTTAATTCTTATCCAGAGAGACGGAGGGACTGGCCCTTTGATGTCTCAGCAACCAGCCGATAGCGGTCCGGTGCTAATTCCAGTAAGCAACTATCCAAGTTGCTTAGAAGATAAGAAGAATGCTGTGCTATTAAGAGCAATCTTCTTATCTGAGGGTTGCTCTTTTTATTTTTTCTATTGGAGGCTAAAAAAATGACAAACAACAGGTTACAAACGAAATTCGTACAACTAGGAAATAAGAGTGATGAAAAAACAGGCGCAATTAATCCACCCATTTACTTATCTACTGCCTATCAGCACAAAGGCCTTGGACAGTCAACTGGATATGATTATACAAGAACGAAAAATCCTACCCGAACTATTTTAGAGGAAGGTATTGCTGACTTAGAGACAGGTGATTCGGGGTTTGCCTGTAGCTCGGGGATGGCAGCTATTCAATTAGTACTATCCCTTTTCCGTTCAGGTGATCATATCCTTGCACCTGAAGACTTATATGGTGGTACCTATCGGATTTTCGAACAATATGCAGAAACCTACCAAATTGAGACTACTTACGATACGTTTGAAACAGTTGAAAAAACGGAGCAGTTAATTAATGAACGTACGAAGGCTCTTTTTATCGAAACACCTACAAATCCATTAATGCAGGAAATTGATATTCTTAGCTACGCAACATTAGCCCAGAAGCATAAGCTTTTACTCATTGTTGACAATACCTTTTTAACACCTTACTTACAACAGCCACTACAGTTAGGGGCAGACATTGTTATCCACAGTGCGACCAAATATATTGGCGGTCATAACGATGTACTAGCTGGATTAGTTGTTGCAAAAGGAACAGAAATCTGTGAAAAGCTATCCCAGAATCATAATGCTACTGGTGCGGTACTCTCGCCTGTTGACTCTTGGCTACTTATTAGAGGATTAAAAACATTAGCGCTCCGTGTTGAAAGACATGAAGAGAATGCAAAAAGCATAGCAAAATTTTTAAATAAGCAACCAGCAGTTTCAAATGTATTTTATCCAAATAAGGGTGGAATGCTGTCTTTCTCTCTCAAAGAGGAACAATGGGTCGATCCATTTCTATCTTCATTAAATTTAATCGTTTTTGCTGAGAGCCTTGGAGGTGTAGAAAGCTTTATTACCTATCCAACAACGCAGACACATGCTGACATACCAGAACAGGAAAGAATTCGTCGAGGCATAAGCAATCATTTACTCCGATTTTCTGTAGGTATTGAGCATGTTGAGGATTTAAAAGCAGATTTACAACAAGCACTATCCAAATTGAATGAGGAGGATGAGAAATGAATCAAGTGAAGCGGCATGTGGAAACGAAATTCATTCATGGATCACAGAGAGGGGAAACAAGCACTGGAGCGGTAAATACGCCTATTTACCTTTCATCTACTTTTCACCAAAACAGCTTTGATGCGTTTGGTCCGTTTGATTACAGCAGGTCAGGAAATCCAACACGTCAGGCATTGGAGGACAAAATTGCAGAGCTGGAAAATGGTTCACACGGATTCGGATTTGCGTCTGGTATGGCAGCCATTTCCTCTGTACTATTATTGCTCTCTGCTGGTGATCACGTATTAGTAACAACGGATGTATACGGCGGAACATATCGTTTCGTATCAGAGGTTTTGAAACGATATCAAATTGAACATACCTTTGTAAATATGACCGATTTAAATGAAACGGCTCATGCCATTCAGCCGAATACAAAAGCGATTTATATTGAGACACCTTCCAATCCATGTATGAATATTACGGACCTTACCGGAATCGTAAAAATTGCCAAGGCTAATAATTGCCTTACGTTTGTCGATAATACATTTATGACACCACTTTATCAGAATCCATTAGACCTCGGGGCAGATATTGTACTTCATAGTGCAACTAAATTTCTATCCGGTCATAGTGATGTGATTGCAGGATTAGCTGTTACTCGTGATGAATCGCTCGGGGAAAAACTTGCTTCTATCCAAAACTCCTTTGGCGCAATTCTTGGTGCTCAAGATTCCTACCTATTACTGCAGGGAATGAAAACGTTAGGGGCTCGTTTGAAACAGTCTAGTCAATCCGCACAAGTATTGGTTGACTACTTAAAAGCACATCGGTTTGTTGAAAAAGTGTATTATCCTGGTTTAGCCTCTCACCCAGGATTTACAATTCATCAAAGGCAGTCCAAAGGGTCTGGAGCTGTCTTTTCGTTCCAATTACCAAATAGAACTGCTGCAAAAGCATTTGTAGATCATGTTCAGATACCTGTTTTTGCTGTTAGTCTTGGAGCAGTGGAATCCATTCTGTCTTATCCTACAACAATGTCACATGCTGCGATGTCGAAGGAAGAACGTGAAAAAAGAGGCATTACAGATGGATTATTACGCTTTTCAGCAGGATTGGAATTCACAGATGATTTAATTGCAGATTTTGATCAAGCACTCCATGCAGCTGAAGTTTATGCTGCAGTAAAAACCTCTGCTTCTTAATCTAATTTAGATTATTGCTTTATTGGCGAGCTCTGTCCTCAGACAATGCGTAAAGGACAGAGCTACTGCAGCTTAAAAGGCTGGGAATAAAGCCTATTACGATTATTTACCTTCCGCCACCACTATCCGTTCTACAATTTCATCCTCAATCACCTTTCCTACTTCTTCACCAAGTAGGTTATTTACCAGGATAGAAAAAATCAACCGCTCTCCATTGGATATATCTAGATATCCTGACAACGTGCTTACCCCCTCAATAGTTCCCGTTTTTGCTTGCACAGAAAACAATTTCATTCGTTCTTGAAGTGTTCCGCCAATCATTCGATCCGCATGTCCAGCTACTGGTAGTGCATGCAAAAATACAGGAAACCACTCCTTTTTCTGAACTTCATACAATAATTGAGAAATTTCATTTGCCGGAATCAAATTACTATGTGATATACCAGAGCCATCTTTGATTAACAGATGTTTTACTGCAATGCCTAGCTGCTTCATTTCCTTCTCCAGTACTGGAATACCTTTTTCCCAACTTCCCTCTTTATGAATCCTTCTACCCATTTCCTTTATTAGCATTTCCGCTATTCCATTATTGCTTAACTTCATAAAAGGAATCAGTATTTCCGAGAGCGGAACGGAATCTTTTGAGCTTAGTACGGTTGCATTCCTAGGGGATTCCCCTATTTTCACTTCACCATCCCAGCTTATTCCTTGCTTCGTAAGAGCGTTGCTGAAAAGCCTCATGGCGTATTCACTAGCGCCCCATACAGACATCCATCGTTTAACGGCCTCAGAAGTATATGCAATTTCACCTGAAATTGTTATTCGATTACTGCCATGCTCCCGTTCCACTATCAAATCATCGTCCAGAGCCTCTTTCACCGTTATTGCCTTATTTTGAACCGTTACATAATCTGTGTTCGGTGATATTGTAAATATTGGCGGCTCTCCAATAACTGTAGGTATCACTTCGATTAACACAGAACCCGTATCATAATCTTTATTTGGAGAAGCTGTCAACGCAGAAACTTCTGCACCATAATAATATTGCTCATCCGACCAAACTAAATCACGAGAAAGTCGTACATGATCATACCACATATCATCCCCAATAATATCTCCAGTTATCTTATGGATACCTTTTTTCTTTATTTCTTCTGCGAACGCTTTAAAGTCCTCCTTCAGTAAAGTAGGATCACCTTTACCAACTAGAAAAAGGTTGCCTTCAAGCGTATCTTTTCTTAACACCCCATCTGTTTGTAATTGTGTAGAAAACGTATAGTCTTCTCCTAATACATTCAATGCAGCTGCAGCAGTTAAAAGTTTCATATTCGATGCGGGACGAAGACGAATATCATGATTATATTCATATAAAACATCCCCAGATACTGCGGAGCGAATGCTAATACCAATTATTGCCCCCTCTAGCTTTGCATCTGTTTCGATGTAGCTATTTAATGCTTCCTTCATATACGCTCGCCTCCCTTCTATGACAAATAGTTCTACATCAATACCACAAAACCCTTTCGTCATCATATACAACAAATCATTTTTTATTTTAACCCCAGCGCCCTGCCAAAAATCCATTCCGTTCATATACTATGTGTAAACGAAAGCAGGGAGGTGTAAAATATGAGTGATTGTGGCGGCCGCGGCAATAGCAGCTTTGCTTTAATTGTCGTTCTTTTCATCCTATTAATTATCGTTGGAACATCTTTCGGAAAGTCATACTAGAGATTGTTATGTAGTACTAAGTTGTGTTCTCCCTTTTTTATCAACTTATTTTCTTTCCTCCTCTCATTAGATAACGGAACCTTGAGGGATGCTTTAGCATCCTTTTTTTGATGAAAAACACCTCCTACAATAGCAACCTTGTAAATTAACAGCAGAAAAGATTACGAATAATATTCTAAAATCAAGGAAAATATAGGACTTTTTGTATTGTGAATGTAAATCGATCCCATGCTATACTATACTCAATCATTTTAGTATGTAAGGGGGATTTATGTGCGAAAGATAAAAGCAAAATGGAAACTATTTTTCCTTATTTCCATCGCTATGGTTTTTGCTCTCATAGTGACAGCTTGCGGAAACGAAACAGAAAATGAGCAAGAAAATAATACTGGTGGACAAGCAGAGAGCTCCACAATTGAAGAAAATCCTATTGTTACCATTACTATGGAGAATGATAAAGAAATCATTGCTGAGCTATATCCTAAAATTGCCCCAAATACAGTGGCAAATTTTATCTCATTAATTGAGGATGGTTTTTATAATGACTTAATTTTCCATCGGGTTATTCCAGGTTTTATGATTCAAGGTGGAGATCCTGAAGGGATTGGCACTGGGGGGCCAGGTTACTCGATTCCAGGAGAGTTTCAATCTAATGGTTTTGATAATGAATTAAAGCATGAACGCGGCGTACTTTCCATGGCTAGGTCTAGTCATCCTGATTCAGCTGGTTCCCAGTTTTTCATTATGGTAAAGCAGTCGTCACATCTCGATGGAGACTATGCGGCATTTGGTAAGGTAATTAAAGGTATAGAAGTAGTAGATGAAATTGTTGCCGCTCAAAGAGATGAAACAGATAAGCCATTAGAAGATCAAAGCATTAAAACAGTCACTGTGGATACAAAAGGGCATAGCTATCCAGCACCCGAAAAAACAGAAGAATAAACGATAACCGAAAATCGCTTAAAGACGGTTTTCGGTTATATCCTCCCTAATCCCTGAGTCAACTTCCAAACTCGAAAAATGACCTAAAATCCCTACTCAAATTATAAAACCACACACCATAGTTCCAATATCCTAGTAAGTTATATAAAGCTCTCCTGATTTCAAGAGTCTGCTTGGCTTTAAAGATATAAATCTAGTATAATAATAGTACTAACTATAGAATCAGTTTCAAGGGAGGTAGTAAAAATGAACCATAAAACGGAGCTAGATAAAATATACCAAAAGCTGAAGGATATTAAATTTGCCCTTGATGCTTCATCAATCGTTGCCATAACAGATAATAATGGAATTGTCACGTATGCTAACGAAAAGTTTTGCGAAATTTCACAGTACAGTGAAGCCGAATTAATTGGCAGCAATCATAATATCATTAATTCCGGCTTTCATCCGAGCTCTTTTTTTAAAGATTTATGGGAAACGATTCAAGACGGGAATGTATGGAGAGGCGAAATAAAAAATAAAGCAAAGGACGGTACTTATTACTGGGTAGATACGACCATTGTTCCATTTTTAACACCTGATGGAGAAGTCTATCAATATATTTCAGTACGTCATGACATTACAACTCGTAAAGAACATGAGGCGTATATCGAGCGTATGGCGTATACAGATCCAGTGACAAAACTACCAAACCGAAATCACTTTCGCAAGTGGGTTGAAAATCAACCAATACAACCACAAGAAGTTGTAGCTGTTTTATATCTAGACTTAGACCGGTTTAAAGCCATTAACGATAATTTTGGTCATGACACTGGTGACGCCATGCTTAAAACTGTTGCTAATCGTCTAAAAGAGTGTTTAACTGAATCAGACTTCATTTCACGACAAGGCGGAGATGAATTCATCATTATTTTGAAAAATAATCTCTCTGAACATGCTATACAAGCGTTGGCAACTACTATATTGAAACAGATCCGTTTACCTTATCAAATCGACGATAAACAGATGTCGACATCTGCAAGCATTGGAATTAGCAGGCAAGCATACGTTTCAAAGGAGTGGCCTAGCATTACTTTCATCGAATCCATAATGAAACAGGCTGATACAGCAATGTATCATGCCAAAAGAAATGGCGGTAACCAATACTGCTTTAATACAGAGGACCAAAATATTTTGCTCGAACGAAATTATCAAATTGACTTAGAATTAAAAGAGGCACTTGGGCGAAATGAATTTACAGTTGTCTACCAACCAATTGTCAATCTTAAAAATAATAAAATCGTTGGTTTGGAAGCATTACTACGTTGGCATAATAAAAAATTAGGATTTGTCGCACCAAATGAGTTCATACCTATCCTGGAGGAAAATGGTATGATTGTTCCAGTTGGGAAATGGATATTGGCAACTGTTTGCAGCCAAATGAAGGTGTGGCAAGAACAAGGAATCTTGCTACAACGTATTTGTGTTAACGTTTCACCAATGCAATTTAAGGATAAGAAATTCATACATGATTTACAGGAAATTTTAAATGAATCACTATTAGATGCGTCTTACTTAGAAATCGAAATAACAGAAGGGACCATTCTTGATATCGAAACTTCTTCTAGAACAATCAATAAATTAAAGGAGCTTGGTGTCAATGTCTCGATCGATGACTTTGGGACAGGCTACTCTTCATTAAGCTATTTGAAACGGCTACCAATTGATACACTAAAAATCGACAAGTCTTTTATTGATGATTTGGATAGAGACGGTGAAATCATAGCAAATACTATCATAAGTATGGGAAAAAATTTAAATTTCAGGGTAATTGCTGAAGGAATTGAAAGTGAAGACCAACTAAATTATCTTAAAAAACAAAAATGTCACGAGGGGCAAGGCTATTATTTCAGTAAGCCCATAGGTGATGGAGAGATTACGGAACTATTCAGTCAATTAGGCTAACCGACTATCACAGGAGCCAGAACACAAAGGCCAGAATCAATTGATTCTGGCCTTTTTTATGCTTTGTTTTGATCCTCTTTTTCTTTTTCTTTTTCTTTATTTTTATTCTCATCCGAAGAATCATCATCTATCAAATTATTTGCAGAACTCTTAAATTCACGCAATGTTTGCCCTGCCGCCTTACCGATTTCCGGTAATTTTTTCGGCCCAAAAATAATTAACGCAAGAATTACAATCAGGATTAGTCCTGGAATTCCTATATTCGCGATACCCATCTGTGTCACCCCCATACTCCACCAATTATACTCCTTTATCTAAAAAATTAAAACATATTGTGCACCTTTCATTCAACTCTAGAGAAATATAGTAGCATACAATCCGGTTATAACATGTATGTATAATGAAAGGAGACGACTCATATTTTAATTAAACCACGATACGGTTCTGGTCGGAAACAGCTGGGATAGGAATAGGATAATCTTTTATAATTCCCTGTGATATATTCGTTTGATCCCTTCCTTTTCAAATGATACAAATTTACTTCGTTGAGCAATAAAGTAAGGGTGTCAAAGTACCTTGAATCAATTAGAACGTTAACACTCTATTTGACACCCCCCTATGTGGTATAGAGAAACTTGTTATCCACATCTTTAGTTATTATTAAATGAATTTCGTTTGGCTCAGCTACTTTATTCTTTCCTCCCTAGCTGCTTTTCTTGCTTCCTTTTTCGCTTTTCTTGCTACTTTTTTCGCTTGCTTAGCTGCCTCTTTCACTTCCTTAACCGATTGCTTTGCTGCTAGTTTCTCTTCCTTATTCGCATGCTTTACAGCTAGTTTCTCTTCTATAGTCATTTTGAATTCTCCTCTCAAGTTAAAGATTCTTTCATTCTCACATCTATCGTAATTAATTTAAAAGTTTGAGCTGTGACCTAAGGTTTGTTAACCTTTCACACAGCCCAAATAATTAATTTACTTCATCTGAAATTCTACATGTGTTGGGTGCTTACTGCTTTTGCTTACCCCCATTTTCATTCCACCGCCACTATTTTCCTGAATAATTTGGAATACAACTTTTCTATCTACATTGGATACATTTATTTTGTATTCTTTCTCTTCTGAGGGGCCAATTGTATCTTCAGTTATTCGTTCTTCATTCAAATAAACTGGTAGCTTTTCTTTTGTTTTTGAATCTTCATCGTATACATTTAGTTTAAAAGGACGACTATATTTTTGATTACTATTTTTAATAGCTACAGTAAGCGTTTCTTGACTTTGATCCGTCTTAATCCTACAAGTAGATACGGATCTTTTACCCATCTAATCTCCTCCTTATCCAGATTATTTACTCATTTCTTAAAGATTCTATTGCATTAAGAATTGCTGCTCGATTACTATCTTCTCTTTCTAACAATACATTTAGTGTATTTGTAAGATTAGTCATTAAATTATCCATATTTTCCGGGTTGTTTTCTCCTCTAAAAGCTTCTAATATACCTATAATAGAAAGTAATGATACTACTAATATGCTTGTATTATCATTGATACCAATATTAATGTTCGTATTGTTACCTGTTGTCAGGGTATTATTACCAGCATTGGCTTCAATATTGTTATTTTCGAATGTTGCATTAGAATCCGAGTCCGCTGTTGCATCTGCATCTGACGTTGAATCGGCATCTGACGTTGAGTCCGCATCTGAGGTTGAATCGGAGTCTGATGTCGCATCTGCGTCTGACGTTGAATCGGCATCTGACGTCGAGTCCGCATCTGACGTTGAATCGGCATCTGACGTCGAGTCCGCATCTGACGTCGAGTCCGCATCTGACGTTGAATCGGCATCTGATGTCGCATCTGCGTCTGATGTTGAATCTGCATCTGATGTCGCATCTGCGTCTGACGTTGAATCGGCATCTGATGTCGCATCTGCGTCTGATGTTGAATCTGCATCTGATGTCGCATCTGCGTCTGACGTTGAATCTGCGTCTGATGTCGCATCTGCGTCTGACGTTGAATCGGCATCTGATGTCGCATCTGCGTCTGATGTTGAATCGGAGTCGGAGTTTGAATTCGAATCTGAATCGGATGTTGCGTCTGAGTCGGAATTTGAATCCGCTGTCGCATCTGCGTCTGATGTTGAGTCGGAGTCGGAATTTGAATCCGCTGTCGCATCTGCATCTGCTGTTGAATCAGAGTCAGAGTTTGAATCCGCTGTTGCATCTGCATCTGACGTTGAATCGGAGTCAGAGTTTGAATCCGCTGTTGCATCTGCATCTGATGTTGAATCGGAGTCAGAGTTTGAATCCGCTGTTGCATCTGCATCTGACGTTGAATCGGAGTCAGAGTTTGAATCCGCTGTCGCATCTGCATCTGCTGTTGAATCGGAGTCGGAGTTTGAATCTGAATCAGATGTAGCATCTGCATCCGATGTTGAATCGGAGTCAGAGTTTGAATCTGAATCAGATGTAGCATCTGCGTCTGCTGTTGAATCGGAGTCGGAATTCGAATCAGCTGTTGCATCTGCATCCGAAGTTGAATCGGAATCGGAATTCGAGTCCGCTGTCGCATCTGCATCCGAAGTTGAATCGGAGTCGGAATTTGAATCAGCTTTCGCTGTCGCATCTGCATTTGAAGTTGAGCCAGAGTCTGAGTCTGAGTTCGAATCTGCTTGGGAATCAGAATCTGCTTGTGAGTCAGATTTTGAATCCACTTCTGCATTCAAATATGCATCAGCATCCGCGTCTGCATCTGCTTCAGCATTTAAATTTTCATCCAGCAATAAATTATATTTATTTAGCTTATTAATATACTTTCTTCTTTTCCTGTATCTATTTGATTCATATTTAGCCAAATAAATTACCTCCTTTCATTTATAAGTTATAGTATTGTTTTAAAATCTGTTTAGCCCGTGCTATCGTCTATTTATAGGGTTTTTTCGAATTTCGGGCTGGATCTATACTCTAGTTAGCAACACTTTTTACTTTCAGTTTGTGATATAACCGGGACAATAGTTAAGTTATGTTTTGACATAAAAAAGAACCTCCGTAGTTACGTACATCGTGCCAGGAGGTTCTGTGTCTTTATATTTGTTGTATTAATGTACACTTTCGCTAATAGGTCATAACATTAAGATCTCATGTTATGATTAAAAAAAATAAAACTTTAGTAAATCCAACTTTTACATAGCGTCCGGCATTCTTTGGAAATGCTTATCCTATCTTTATTTGTATTAATTGTTTGCCCATAACTAACAAATACAATTCGTTAGGAAAGCTGCTGAATACATAACAATCGTCCAATAAAATGCTGCTTTATCGGACGAATAGCAAGAAGGTAGCAAGATTTGATTCGCTTGCTTTATATGAATAATCCAACTGTTCAAGTGATGCATGATTTCCAAATACACCAGCATGCATATAATTTGAATGGAAGTTACATTACCTTGAATGGCATTTGGATGAAGCCTTAGAGTTGCCGAATGAATGGTTTCTTTAATTTGACTCGTATCAAAAGATATAATCCCTTGTTACGTACCCGTATTATACATCTTTATCCCCAACTTTTACCATACCATTATCTAATTCATCACCTACATAACGTCCAACAAAACCATCTTCATCAGCAATGGAAATACAGCAAGCACCTATAATCTACTAATCTTATGGATTAAAGTTTCCATTATAACAGGAAATTCTTCAAAAGCATTTTTTAAACTTAGTCGTTCTGTACGTTTATGGGCATCATATCCTAAGGGGCCGACATTAAGTACCGGTGCATTCAGCCGCTGCATTCCCTCAAATGGAATCGAATAGCTATCCCCCCATACTGGTGTATTATCCTCAAATGCACTCCAACCATCTGACATCCCCATATAGTTTACATAGCTAAGGTCACATAGCCCGTTAAAATAGTGAATGCGTTTCATCTCTAAATTAAATTTATCTTTTGCTAACTTTTTTATAAATGTTGTACAAGCTTCAACGAGTTCATTACCAGTTGAATTTACTGCGGGGTAATATGGTGGTGCTAAAAGAATTACAATTGCCGGAGCAAGCTCTTGACATTGGAGCATTAACTTGTCGGTTATACGTAACGATTTTTCTCGCTCATCCCAGCCTTCTTCATACTGAATATCAGCTATAACATCGTTAACGAACCCTTCACCTAACTTTTTTATAGCGTAGTTTAATAAATCTTTGTAACGAATAACTTGTACCTTCCCGATCGGCTCTACATTGTTTTTCTCACAAATTTTCTTGTACGCTTCATTACATTTAGCCACAGCGGTTTGAGCTACGGATTCAAAAATATCAAATATCTCCTTTGCGCTGCGCTTCATCATAAAAATATTATATAATGCCGAAGATCTGTATGGTGTTTGCGTAGAATAGAGTAATCTTAAATCTGTTTGCTGTAATGTAACCGGAAGTGGTGTGGTTTCACCTAATACAGTCTCTTGAAACGAATCGTTCCATTCCATTTCTCGTGTTAAAAAAGATGCAATAAATGGTGAAGTCATTCCACTCAATGGCTCACCAGCATGTGTTTCCCTACCATAAAACAAAGCAGCTGCAAGTAATTTACCCATAGAACCTGTATATAAATAGTGTGCTCGATCCATTGGCTCTTGGGTGAAAACTGGTTCACTATTTAAAAATAATTTATAGCTAAAATGATACTTTTTTTGCAGCTCCAAAAGTATCGGAACAGCATGCCGCATACCAGATGAATTCACTTCCTCATCAGGAACGGTTAATAATAACAAATTAATTGGCCATTTTTCGACGGTCGCTTTTTCTAATAAGCTCATATGCATGACAAGTCCCATTTTCATGTCCATCGTCCCTCGACCAAATAAATATTCACCAGATTCTAAATCCCTCTGCACCTCATTGGGCAACGCTTCTTGATTTTCTCTTAATACCTTTGTAAGTTCTTCAGGCTGCGTTGCTAATGGTTCTAAAGAGCCGTACTCCTCTGTATTTACTGTATCAAAATGGCTCATCAAGCAGATGGTTTCTTTTGCATTAGGATGTTTATATAATGCTGTTAGAAACTTCCTCCTAAAATTTGCTTCATGTAACGCCAATTGATCTGGAAGTTGCTGAAAATACAGCAAGTCCTGCAGCTTTGCTTGTAGCTTTGCAGGAAATTGCCGCTCCCCCTCCGAAAGCGTCATACTCTTCCAGCTTACTACTTCTGCTAATAGTGCACGTAACTTTTCCGGTTGATTCCATTTTAAATTGCTCATAATTAAATCCTCCCATCTCAGCTAAATTGTTCACACCAAAAGAGAACGTTTTCATTTTTTGAAACGAAGAATAAAATAAACTTTATCTAGCAGTCTTCCTAAAATTCATTTAAGCTGAAATAAAACATACTTACTCCTGATTATAACAGGAGTATTTTTTAAATAATATATCCCTTTTAAATTTTATATTCCAAGTCAGATTTCATTTCAATTGTAGTTGTAACAAAAACGTTTAGTTGAAATTACACACGAGGAATGGAGTTGAATATTGTAAACAGCGGAAAGGAATTTACATTTGATGATTTATGGATGTAATTGGTAACCCATTCAATATGTAAGCGATGGAAATGGGTAAAGTACTTCATACTTGAAAATATGTTAAGGAAATTACAGAATAAGAAGGAACAACCGTTGCTTTTAAAAGCTCTGAAAAGGAAACCAGAAAAAAATTGAGAAATCCACACTAGTGTGAAAAAATTCGATTGGATATTGATGGGTTTAACAAGACAAGTAGTCCCTTTTGATGGAATGTATTTGATAAAGTAGCAAATCCGCCTTTTGAACAGCCTTTCAGTATTGCTACCGATTTTTTAATTGGATTTCTTTTTAAATAACAAACCAATGGTAACCACCATTGGTTTGTTATTTATTCAATTTGTTTCTTGTAAACTTATCGTAAATTTCTTGCTTTAATTGGTCGATTTATTGCCCATCTACTATTCGTTGCACCATCAAGGCGACGTGACTTTAATACTTGACTTGATCCACATCCACAACCTTTTTTTCGAATCTTCTGTGCTTTTACAGAAATTCCACTCATCTTGACACCTCTTTTCCTATTCACTAAATTAGTATATGTTTCCAATAAATAAAGGTAAAGGCGATAGTATACGTCCAATTAGTCAATATTCATTTAAATTAGGTCGTTCGCCTGAACAAGCTATACATATTTACATAGAATATAATGAGTATCGATATATGATAAGCGTATCGAACTCACTACGTTGTAAAACACGGCATAGAGATAAAGAATCGTTAAGCACAAACTTACCGATAGCCTTCTGTTAATTACGACGTTATGGAAAATAAATTATCTGACGATGTTTTTTCTGCAAAGCTGCATATGGCTGCTCCTTCATCTCCTGACTGAGCCATTACGTTTCTCATTTCATATGTCAAACCTCTTTTTTAGGCTAGCTTATTTCCAGTAGTCATCTCATATGTTGACAACAAAAGATACTCATTAAAAGTATCTTTTTTTTTGCATTCATCAAGGTCTATAAGCAATTTTATAGTGTTTTGATATAAACATAAAGTTGTGAAAGGAATATGGTTTAAAAAAATACAATTTAGAGGAGGGTATTATGCAACCACAAGCCAAGCTTTGTACATTTATTACATTACGGAAGGGAAACAAGGTGCTTATATTTTTTTCCTAAAAAAATTGGCATGTCTAAATCTCAAAATTTATTTTTGGTATATATCATAAAGATTCTTTCCTAATTTCTTAATAATAAAACCACTATTAGATTTCTCTACTTCATTTAATTTACTAAAAAAGTGCACAATCTCCGTATTTGTAAGCGATGGAAAAAAATGCTTCACTTTCTTGTTTTCTTTTAAATAGAATGTTTTTTGTGAGGAAGATAATCTTCTGGAAGATGGTGTTAGTTTAATGGTACTTAATAAACGTAATATTTCAACGTAGGAAAATTCTTCGTTCGACCATTCATAGTACTGATTTAAATATTTTTCACTCTCTATTACGTGTTGTTTGTATAGATGATCAGCGGAATGCTTATTTAGTATATTCTTTAATATGTTATTAACCTCGTGTGTGTTTTTAGCTTTGAACCCTAATTCATTTGGAAATTCCACGTCAAATTCTTTTGAAGTAACTGGTATATATGAAATGATCGGGCTTCCAACTAAAAAAGCCTCGATGCTTGAAGTACAACCATTTTGGATAATTACTTTAGCAGCCATAAGCCACTTAACAATACTTCCTTCATGAATTACATGTACATTATGGTGTTGGGAGAATGTTTCCCGATAAGCGTTTATATTCTCTCCTGGATGTGGTCTAACAACAAAGTTAGTATCAGGAAATCTCACACACACATCTTTGATCAGATTCAAGAAATAATCGTATAAGCGCTTTATATACAAAGTAAGCTCATCTGTATTTTGGTTTTTCTTTTCTGTTATAGAATTATACAGTGTAAACCTTGTATTGATCAAAACAAAGTCATGATATTTTTTTCTTATATCTTCAACCTCTTTTTCATAGAAAGGTTGGAACTTTGATTTTAAAAGATCGAACCTTGGATGGCCTACAATATGGCATTTACTTGCAAATTCCTGTGTAACTTTGGTAATGGTTTCTTTTTGAAATTCTCCCCAACAATATTCTTGTGTTACCAATTCAAGCATTTCTGACCTCATCCTGTCATCTAGGTACTGTGTTGTATTGCTCAAAATTAACCCCTCTTCGTCCAGTTCAACTATCATATGTCCGTTATTTTTTGCATTTGTTATAATTCTTTTTCTAAATCCTTTTGGATAACCTTTTGAAAAAAAGATTCCATTAGGATATGTTGCTGATGCTAACTCAACCATTCTATGTTCACCAATAATGACACGGTAACCTTCTTTTACAGCATAATATGCTAAAAGTAACTTAGCATCTAATTCTCTGACTTTTATTTCTACCGGGAGATATAACCAGCCTTTATGATTACCCAATTTAATCACCTCGTAACCTTTCTATAGAAACAACATAGTCGGCAGAAAGTAATTTTTATTTTTAGCATAAGCTAACATTAGGTTTTTTTTAATATATCAATAAGTTCCTCAAAATCCTTTTGATTATCTTCGATTATGGAATCCAGGTAAGACGATAATTCTTTAACAGATGATTCCGATTCATCACTTCTTACACCTATATCATGTTGTTTTTCCAAAAGTATTAACATAAAACTAATAAACATATGTAATGTATTTTTTTCCAAAAAAACAAAACTGTTGTTTTCTTTCCTATTGTCACTTCCTAATTCCTCCAAATGTTCCTTCTTATACCCATCTATTAATTGTTTAATTAATTTTTCTATGTTTGAATTGTTTTGGTTATTATTCATTCCCCTCCTCCTCCACTATTGTTCCATTGACATTAATCTGGTTGAAGGAACTAATTCCATCTTTTGCTTCATCCCCATAAGTAAATCCCATTATACTGCCTGCATAGGTAGATTTCGGTAACCATTTCATTTGAAAATTTGAGAAAGTAAGTGTTTCAGAAGGATTAAGCACACTTTTCCCAACAGGCTTTAGCCAATACTCCTGTTTATCCATTGGATCATTTATCCGTTCCCACGCATTTGTCAGTCTCATTTTTTGCTTGGAATCCTTATATAAATATTTCCCAGAAAAGTCAAAGGGAGAATCTTGGGACACTTTTATACATATATATGGATTAGTGAGCGGTCTTCCTCCTACATTCTGTATATGAAAAGAACCTAGGCAGTAATTTTCGATTCCCGGTTTATGAAATATATTTAGTGAATATGAGAAGTAGCTGATTACGTGGAACTCGTTCAATGCTTTCCTTTCTGTTACCAAAGATTTAATTTCATTTAGATATGAAGTATTCATTTCCTGCCATTTTACGATTTTTTGTCGTATTTCATCAGTTCTTTTCATGTAATAATTCACCTCCATAAAAAATAAAGAGAGAAATAATCCTCTCTTTATTTCTATGCTTGAAGATTAACACTTATCACCACTGACAGTATTATTACTTGGGAAAATTACCGGGCATTGAGGTGGGATTGTAGGTGCAGGGCATGGAGGGATTGGAAGTATATCCCTTGGTTGACAGAAGTCTGCAACAATCTCCAGTGTTACATCAAAAACTGATTGAATACTTTGGCAAAGACGAACAGTAACTGTCACATCTAGCTCATCAGGAGTTGCTGTTGTTGTAGGATCACAAATTGCTGTACAAACAAAGCAATCTAAATCTGTGTAAGTTACATTAACATCTGTACCTTCTGGTGCACACAGAATTACTTGTTCACAACGTGTAAATTCGGCAGTACCGACTTCTACAGTCGCACCTCCAAGTTCTGGTATTAAGTCTACGAAAATTGTTACTTCAAAGTTCTTACGAATGTTCACCAGCTGAAGTGTTACCTGTGCACCATCGATAACGAATTGCTGATCTACTCGATCTAAAATGACAATTGGATCCACAGCAGTAGGAGCAACTGCACAGGTTACCGTATCGATGTCAATGTCGTCACACTCTAATTGAGCGCCAGTAGCAGGGTTAACTGGTAATTCCAAATCAGCCAGGCTTAAATCAAACGTTGCTTCGTTTAGAATCCAGTCATATACCTTTTCTGTGTTGATACATAGGAGTTCTTGACCCCCTGTTAAGTTTTCTGCTTGCA
This sequence comes from Oceanobacillus sp. FSL K6-0127, assembly GCF_037983385.1. Classification (NCBI taxonomy): domain Bacteria; kingdom Bacillati; phylum Bacillota; class Bacilli; order Caryophanales; family Bacillaceae; genus Oceanobacillus; species Oceanobacillus sp. FSL K6-0127. The sequence continues at coordinate 3,288,896 of NZ_CP150287.1, forward strand.
TAGCTGCAAACACCTCCGAATAAGTTTATTTTCTTTCATTCGTAGCATATGAACAAATGCACCAAGCCGTATAATGATTTAGCGGAATTTCATGATATTAAGTAAGGAAAATATCATAAATATCAAAGCGGTCTGCTGCAAACACAAATCATACGTGATTTTCTTTAGCTTAAAAAAAATAAACGATGCATACGATTAGAATAATGAGAGATCAGAAAAAGAAGTATTTAAATTCTGCACATTTGTCACGTATTGGTGTTTCATCAATAGTATATTAATGTGCTGTAAAAGGGTGATTAATGATGGAGCAATTCAAATTATACAATGCTCAGGAGATTGAAGAATTGAATCAAAGACTCAATTTCTACAAATATACGCTCGAATCATTAGAAATCGGAGATATGATAGATGATTACGTTAAGACGAAAAATGATTTTCATCTTTTAAAATTAAAATTTACTGAATTTGAAGGAGAAGTGAGAATAATGGAAGATAATTTCCAGCATAAAATAAATGAATACGAACATCAGGAAAAAGAACTTTCCGCAAAGATTAATTCCATGAATGATTCGGTAATTCAATTAAAGCAAGATATTAATAAGATAATGGAAAAGGTCAATCAAGTCCGTTTTACGGAACTGCTTGAAAATATAAATCATGTTATTTTAAAGCAAGATAACATGTTGGTAGAAGGTAAAAATGATATCAATCGGTTAAGAGGAGAAATTTTACAATTAAAAGAACACATGCAATCAAATACTCAAAAGCACCATACAAACAACATTCAACATTCCCCTAGACAATCAGAGTACAGACAATTACAGAATATGCTTGAATCTTCCAGATATATTGAGCAAGCACCAAACCAAAAAAAAAATGACGTAACAAAGTTCCGAAATTTCATGCAATCAACAACCAGAGATCAAATCGTTCATCCAATTGACTCTCATAATGATGTTCAAAAACCTACTCTAAAGAGTAAAGGGAGGAAGACTTATCGGCATAATCCATATGAATTAAATAAAAATATCATTACCAAAACCACAGCATCAAATAATCAAGAGAAAAAAAAAGACGATAATATTATTCAAGAAAATGATTCTTTAACTACTCATAGCGATAATCTGGCTCTTACTGACGAAAATATAGTTATGGAACATCAAACAGATCACATAGATGTTGAGAATCATTTTGAAACGAATAAACAACAAGATGATTATTCCAGTGTTTCGACACAGCCAAGAGAAACTACTGCCAAAGAAATTCCTGCTAATGAAACCTCCAATGATGAAGAGAAGAAATCGAATAATCAAGAAAAAAAATCCGACAATAAAAAAGAATTCACTTCCTTTTTTTCTCTCTTCAAAAGTAAGGTTTAGCATGGAAGAGAAAAAGATAATTATTCCTCAGGGTATATATAATAATATGCTGAAACATGGGAGGTCGAGTTTACCTTTCGAGGCATGTGGTTTGTTATCGGGTAATAATCATAAAATAAATTCAATTTGGCAGTTAGAAAATAGGCTAAGGTCTGATAGACGATTTTTTGTAGAAAAAAGAACGATTGAAAAAACCATTCAAGAAATTAAAAAACTGAGCGAGCAGGTATTAGCTGTCTATCACTCCCACCCTACTACAGCACCTGTTCCTTCAGTTTATGATATTACCAATCACCCTGATAATAAAGTAAAAATGGTGATTATTTCTTTTAAAACAAATCCTCCATTTACTAAATGTTATCAAATTGAAAAAAACAGCTATGAAGAATGCCTTTTTTGTATAAATCCCTCGCTATAGCCCGACCTTTTTTACAACATATATACTATAATGCAGTATAACATCCAAGGAGTTGATAAATTTGAAATCCAAAAAACTGATTAATCAAAAAAATAATCATAAAATGATAAAACCTTCTAATACACCAATTGTGATCGATTCGTCATCCATTAAAAGAAGACCGATAGAAGTAAGTGGAAGAAGTGGGTGCTGCATGAAAATAAGGTAATTAAGAAGACCATTATTCATTCCTCCGAATAGGATTAATTGTGCGGTCTTGTATATGAACTAGTGTTTAACATATAGATTTGAGGCTATTAAACGAAGGGCTGATTATCAATATCTGGATATAGAGAAAGTCGATTACCTACTTATCCACAGTGTCTAGTATAGGATTTCAGTCCCTTCCAAGAAAGCCTCTTCTATACTCTGAGCAATATTTATACAGTAATTAATAGTTAATAGTTATACCAATGGAACCTAAAAAGTTGAGAGAGTAATGAAACGAAGAGGTCTAGCAATATTATCAGAGAAAGTAAACACATATAATATGAGAATAAAACAAATGAAAATAATCTTAATCTACCATTAACAGAATACATTATAGAGCAACTTACATAAAAAAGAGAGCAGGTAACAATAACTATATATTAATAGAGTATAATAGATTAAAACTCCCTAAAAAATTACAGAGTTGAGTGCTGAATAATTATAGATACAAATCTTGACCTTTTATAAATGGAAATCCCGCTCTATTTATAGAGGCTAAAATCACTTCAAAAATCCATTACCAGCTAGTTAAAAAAGCAGTTTTTTGATAAAATTTATCAAAAAACTGCTTTTTGCTGATTAAATGAAAGTAGGTATTTTTAGTTGAAGGATAAGACACTCTAAACTCCTTCCCATAAGTTCAAACGATAATTCAAAAGTTTTCTAATGAAAAGATTAGAATCTAGAGTATATCCCAACTGACCGGAGTGCCCTTTTCCACATCTCGAACTACTGTCTTTCCTAATACTATATCATAATACTTCGGTGGGAGACCATAGCCAGGACGAATTACTCTAAGATTTTCCTTTGTTAATATCTCACCAGCTTTCATATCCTGAGTTACATATAGAGAACGCCGATACTTTCCTGATGATTTTTCAGCATCAGATGGACCATATTGTACTTTCCCAAGTGATTGCCAAGCTCTTTTTGTTTCCGTAACCAATGCTTCCAATTCATGAGGTTCGAGGGAAAAACTTGCATCTACTCCACCATCTTTTCTGGAAATAGTAAAATGCTTTTCAATAATAGTTGCTCCTAATGCAACACTTGCAACAGCTACTCCACTCCCCATGGTGTGATCAGATAAGCCAATCTGACATTGAAATAAATCCTTCATATGCGGAATTGTACTTATATTGGTGTTTTCTGGTGACGCTGGGTACGTGCTTGTGCATTTGAGTAAGATTAGATCCTCACTGCCTGCTTCTCTTGCAGCATTTACAGCTTCCTCTATTTCTGCAGCAGAGCACATCCCTGTTGAAATGATCATTGGCTTTTTGGTTCTAGCTACTTTTCGTATTAAAGGCAAATCAGTACATTCAAATGAAGCAATCTTATAACAGGGAACGTTCAGCGATTCCAAAAAATCAACTGCTGTTTCATCAAATGGGGAGCTAAAACCAATCATACCCAATTGTTTACAGCGTTCAAATATAGGCTGATGCCATTCCCAAGGTGTATATGCTTCCTGATATAGCTCATATAGCGATTTGTTTTTCCAAATACTTTTCGAGTCATGAATCATGAAGTCATCCTTGGCCTCATTTAATGTCATTGTATCTGCTGTATATGTTTGTATTTTTAACGCATTTGCTCCAGCCTTCGCTGCCGTTTCCACTATTTCCAGGGCGCGTTCTAACGACTGGTTATGATTTCCGGACATTTCTGCTATTATAAATGGAGGGGTGTCCGGACCTACTTCCCTCCCCCCCAAGCTTATCTTTTTCATCATGTACCTCCTTTCAGATCGGTTAAAAGTTCAATTCTCACTTTTGCCCAATTTTCTTTGAATAGTGCCATAGGGATAACATCCAAGTATTGATTATCTTTCCACACATGGTCGACAAATCTGCCTTCAACTATAAATCCCAATTTCTTATGATAACGAAAGCTTCCACTATTCGTATGAATAACTTCCGCACATACCTTGTTCATCCCTACTTCATTAAAAATTTTATCCAGAGCCAATATTCCCATAATGGTTCCAGATCCTTTAGGTGCAGTTTCTTCGCCTATATAAAAACCCCAATAACATCGAGCGTTTTCTTTATTAATATTCGTAAAATTAACTAATCCTAAAGGAAGGTTTTTATGATAATACAAAAAAGTTTCCCTAAGCGGATCTGTTTTCAGACTTTCAAACCACTTGCAATGTTCATCCCATGTGATTTGGTGATCCGTATACATAAATGATTTAACCCGCTGAGAATTACGCCATTGAAGTACAATTTTCAGATTCTCAGAATGGATTGGTTTCAATTGAAAATCTTCCTGATTAATCATCGCTATTCTCCTTCAAGTAACCGTTCAACAACAAGATTATCACTAAAGTCACCCATAATTGACGCTGTAGCATTCACCATCTCAACCAGCACAGTTGGATAATTAATTAATTTTAATATATTGTTTGCGATATCCTCTTCATCCACCTTCTCACTAACACCTAAATGCCATATTGCACCTATTTCTGATAAATACGCCAAAATTTCAGATTGATTCTCAGCAGTTTCAATTGTGATAGCAGGTAAGCCTACATAACATCTTTCCCACGTTGTACTTCCCCCTGCTCCAATTGCCAAATCAGCTTCTGACATAAGTTTGGCTAAATAGTCAATCTGATAGTGGATTTTTATATTAGGGAGTTTTTCACAGTATTTCTTGATAATTGAATATTTCTCATTAGAAATCCCGACAACAACATCGACAGCAATCTCTGGACGATTGATTATTTTTATAGCCTTGATTGCTTTCATTGTTTCATTTGTAGGATCACTCCCACCAAACGATATCAGGATGCGTTTTATGGTGACATTCTTATTTTTTACAAATTGTAAATCCCTAAATTCCTGTCTTAATAAGAGATATTTTGGCCCCAATAACGTTGAGGTAGATTCAGGTATCAATTCTTCATATCGCTTTTCTAGATTTCTATAAAGATTTTGATCTAACAATATGTCACAGTCATGCGAACGATTGGCCAAATCATCAATCACCATTATTCTTTTTACTTCCGGTCTTACGCTACGTTCCCATTTTTTTTCGATGCCATAGTGATCAATTATTAACCAGTCAATTTCAGGCTTCTTGCATATCGCCTCAATCGTTTGTAGTGCGTCTGTTTTCCAATTTAGATTTAACCAATTTTCATTGCTAATCTCATCTTCGTTAGCCGATATATTATTTTCGGTTGGTGGTAAGGAAATGACGGAAAACCCTTTGTTTTCTATATGTGCGATTAAGTCACCGGGTAACATCCGACAAATAAACGTGACATTTACGCTTCTCTTACGAAGATCCTCTGCCAAAACCAGGCATCTCATGACATGGCCAGTTCCAATATTGGTCGATGCATCAGCTCTTATAAAAATATTCATGGATTCACACTTTCAATCTTCTTTTTGTTGGATATTCGTATTAATCAACTGCCATTCTGGAAATGTATCGAGTAATTCGATGGTATCTTCCATTGTAAACTCCGGATTATATGGATAAAGAGTTTCAAAAATTTTATTTATGAGTATAAAGTCCTCAATCGTATCTACCGTCCAACGGTGGTGGCTATAGTCTTCGTTATTGGAAACATTCGTTAAATTGAAATCTAAAGGATTGTTTATCATATACCTTGTTACATGCTCACGATCTGTTTTAGATGTTGCCTTGTCATATGCCTCTTTTAAGGCCTGTAAAGAAAATACTTCAGTATCCATACCTCTTGGCAATGTCCGTTTTAATACATTTGAAGAGTATTGCAGAGGATGCTTATGGAGGAAATAATCTTGTATAACTTTATCTATCTGTGTTGGATCAATAATTGGACAATCAGAGGTTAAACGGACTACTGCATCTGCCTTTACATGACTAGCTGCTTTATAATATCTTTTTAGTACATCACTCTCTGACCCTCTGTAATACGGTATTTTTGCCATCTGGCAGAAAGAAACAATCGCATCATCCTGAAGTTGGTCAGTTGTTGCGACAAGGATTCCATCTATATAGTTAGATCTACTTACCCTCTCCAACTGATACGCTAACAAAGGCCTGCCAAGTACTTTTTTAAGAACTTTTCCTGGTAATCGAGTCGAACCCATCCGTGCCTGTATAATTGCTACTACCTTCATTTTTCTCACCTCAGGTCCCCAGAATAATAGGAAATCACTTTTTTTACTCCAACTATTAGGTTATCAAATTCTGTAAAAGTTAAAGCATTTCCTTATTGCATTTTTCAATATATTTACACATTATTGTTAATTTGAACTTATAATAACTTATTAATGTAATAAATTTAAATTGTCTTTTGGTAAATAATTTATGAAAAAAGACGCAAAGTTACTCAGGGATGCTATTTAAAAATGGTTTCATTTTTTCTTTCCATAGATGATCAATAATTTTTAATGAATTCTTTGTTTGATCAAATCCAGAATTAATCTCGCTATCTAACATATTATAAACATCGTCAGAAGGAGGAATTTCACTTAAATATTTCCTCCACTCATTAATTTTATCAGGTAGAAATTCTGCCAAACTAAAAACAGAATTAGGAGCAGCTGAATAGCCCAGCCCATTAATTGTGGTAAGATGCCCAGTCCCCCTACCGTCTTCAGCAATAAGTAAGCTAGGTTTACGAGTTCTTAAGAACCAAATATGTGCATGAAGTCTAAATCCAACATGCAAATCAATTTTATCGTAGTAATTTAACTTTTCTGCTCCTCCAGCTAAATCAATAATTTGAATTTGGTTATCTAACCAGTCTTTTGGTAATAAAGAACCTAACTTTCCAAAATAGCCGTGAAATACCAATTTAACATTGCAGGAGTACCTTTTTTTTAGGTTCATAGCTATTTCGTATGCCTTTGAGAGGTGATGCTTATTATGTGGCATCGAAACGGCAATATTTTTAATTTTATTAGGATGTTTAAACGGTAATCCTAAAAAATCAGTATCAAACAACCCCAGGTCTCCAGTAGTACCATAACATGAAATACCATTACCTTTTAAAACATTTTCCGTATAAATATCTCTGCACGATATTTTATTTGTCCCCATCTTTTGGTTAAAAAGTTTTTTAAAGGTTCCAATTTCAGTTGGATTTAGCTTAAGGGTTTTTGACTGAGAAACAGTACCAGGATACTGACTCCATCCAGCGCCGATAGTGTAAAACGGTATTTTATGATCAAGAGCTATTTTCACATAATCATTTCGGAATTTTGGTGCAACAACTTCGCCTAGTGCCGTTGGTCTTAAAGCTGGAGCTAATATAGCGCTATAATTAAACTTTAAATTATCGGTAAGATTTGCATCTGCAATATATGCGGTATCTATTTGGATATCATTTCCTTTAAGCTTTTTTAAAAGTTTTATTAGACTTTTTCCAATTAAATCATCTCCAGAATTTCTCGACCCTTTTGAGGGGTACGTAGACAGCATTAAATATTTCAACTTTTTGACCTCCCCAAACTGTTTAATAGCAGACAAAACTTTGGGATTGTATTGAAGAAAGTCGAGATTTAACACTAAGTGTTATTTATATCTCAATGATACTCACAGAGACCCCAAGTATTTGTTTAAAAACTTTTCTGGATAATTGAGATGAACTCTTCGAAGCTTTGATAATTGCTACTACTGTACCACCTTCATTTTCTTACCTCAGGTCACCAGAATAATAGGAAATTACCTTTTTCACTCCAGCTATTACATCATAATGGTCTTGTTCAGACATTGTCGGAAACAATGGTAGTGTTATGATTTCTTCATATATTTTTTCAGCATTAGGACACAAACCATTTTTGTAACCCAACTGTTGATAATATGGATGCAAATGTACCGGAATGTAATGAACGTTCACCCCAATATTCTCCATTTGTAAAGCTTTAAATATTTCGAGCCGATTTGTTTTTAATTTCTCTGTATCCAATCGAACAATATATAAATGCCAGCTAGAAATACATTCATCTTGCTGATATGGAGTTGTAATTGCGTCTATACCTGAAAAAGCTTCAGTATATTTTTTCGCATACTCTTTTCTTTTTTCAAGAAATCTGCTTAACTTTTTAAGCTGATTTGAACCTAACGCTGCTTGAATGTCTGTCATCCGGTAATTATATCCCAGTTCTTGCATTTCATAATACCAAGGTCCCTGGTTGTTTTTTAGCTTCGAGGAATCACGAGTTATTCCATGACTTCTAAACAGTTGCAACTTTTCATAATAATCTTCATTGCACGTCGTGATAATTCCACCTTCACCTGTAGTAATGTGTTTTACAGGGTGAAAACTGAACATCGTCATATCACCAATGGATCCGATACGCCTATCTTTGTAGGTAGCACCTAATGCATGCGCAGCATCATCAATGATAATAAGTCCATATTTTTTTGCCAGCGAAATAATTTCATCATACTCCGCTGGTTGACCAGTAAAGTCAACTGTTATTATTGCTTTGGTTTTTTCTGTGATAAGGGATTTAATGGACTCAGGGGATATATTATAGGTTTTGGGATCGATGTCTGCAAATACCGGCTGACCTCCAACGTACAGAATACAATTAGAGCTTGCTGCGAAAGTCATAGGTGTGGTTATCACTTCATCATTGTCTTTGACTCCTGCCGCAAAGCACGCAGCATGTAATGCTGCAGTACCACTGGAGAATGCTACTGCATATTTTGCTCCTACAAAATCCGCAATCTCCTTCTCAAATTGAGAAATGGCTGGTCCAGTTGTAATAAAATCACTTTTTAATACATTGTTTACGGCTTTAATATCTTCATCATCAATACACTGCTTGCCATACGGCAAATAGGAATCTCTTATTGGAGTGCCGCCATTAAGTGCTAATTCTTCTTTTTTATTCATCATTTACTCCTTCCTTTAGATTAGATTCGTTGTTTTAATCCATTCTTCTGTCTTTTTAATCCCTTCTTCTAAACTATATTTTGGTTCCCAGTTCAATAGTTTCTTAGCTTTACTGTAATCACATAACAATTTCGGTATTTCACTCTGAGGATGGATATGCGTGATATGTTTAATATGGTCTTCATCCTCAACCATTAACTTTGCTAAAGCATTTATACTGATATCTTTGCCAAGACCGGCATTAACAATTTCGCCATCTACTTTGTTAGAATAACCAGATTCAACAACAAAGCGTGCACAGTCTTCTACATACAGCAAGTCGCGGGTTTGTTTTCCATCACCATATATTTGCAATGGCTTACCAGCTAACTTGTTTTTTAAAAAGATAGCGACCACCCCGCCTTCTCCCCCTGTTTTTTGATATGGTCCATACGTATTGAATGGACGTATAATTGTTACGGGAAGATCGTAGGCATAATAATAAGACAACACCATATTTTCTGCAGCCAGTTTCGATCCGGCGTATGGTGAAGCGGGTTTAACCGCATTCGCTTCATTTATTCCCTCTTCACTCCAAGCACGTTCATACACCATACATGTGCTCATAAATACAACCTTTACATCATTTTTTTTACATTGCTCCAGAATATTGAAGGTGCCAATTACATCGTTATTGAAAGTAGTTCGCGGATCATCAATACTATCTTGCACATTTATACTCGCAGCTAAGTGATAACAAATATCAAACTTATTGATGAACAAATGATTGAGAATGCGAATATCTTTTATATCTCCATTGATAAACTCCATAAAATTCTTTTCGTTTCTCATATCCTTTACATTTTCTATGCGTCCATTTGAAAGATCATCCAAGACCCATACTTGATGACCATCTTTTAATAGTCGGTCGACTACCCATCTTCCGATGAATCCCGCACCGCCTGTTACAAGAATTTTCAATACCTTCACCCTTTCATAAAACCCCTCTAAAACATCATATTTACAGCTGACAAAATATGTTCGGGTTCAACTTAAAGTTCAACTATTTGAATAGGTCTTGGGAGACTGGTGATATCCAGATCAATTTATATAGAATAGAATATTATGCTTAGTGATATATTTATCATGCAATTATAAATAAAAAATACATCGTGAATCCGGCATTAATTAATCTTCACTGAATAACTATTACCGGTCATTCAATCTAAAATTATACAAGCTTGTTTGTTTTTATTAAGACGCTGGATTGACATCCTCAGTTTCAAAAAACTAACACCTTAGCCCTGGAAAACTGTTAACCTGAGAACATATCACAAAGAATGCACATAAAAATCTTTAATGGTTTTAAAAACAACGAAAGAGAAATGCCAAAAATCAAACCATCTAAAGTAAAAGCTAACTGAATCCAGTAAATGGACACAATCAGCTTCTTTCTTATCATTCTAATGACTGTTTTATAAAATTATGCCTTTTCTCGAATTCTCTGCTTTTCTTTTGTATTACCTTCCCCTATTGCCCAAATATCTTGATACATCATTTAGCTCCATTTCTTGCTTGCACTTACATCAGTATATGAGTAAACATGAATAAAAATGGTGACTTCCTAATTAAACCCTAGCTTATTAGCCTACTAATTAACCTTTTTAGTCGTTCACCAGACATGCTGAAATCAGGATAAGCAACACGAAGGAAATTTTCTTTTTTCTCTTCTACTTTATTTTTATAGTTTAAATCAGTGAAATATTTTATTACTAATTCTCCTAACTTTTTAGGATCTTTTTGAACCAAATCATCCAAACTATTATAATAACCTGTATAACTTGGTAATTTCTTTTCCAATACAAATAAAGGTTTTTTTGCAAGCATAGTTTCTAAGCACACTGTAGAAGGATAAGAAACGATAACGTCAACATTTGGAAGGATGTCATATAAATCGTAGTCTTGTGATGAATAAACAAATGGAAACTCTTTAGTCAGATCGTGTGGAGTTTTAATAGGATAGTCTTTAATCACTATATTTAAATGTAGTCTTTTAGAAATTGTATCAATTAAGATCCTCCATTTAGCAATATCGCGATTCCCCCTAACGACAATCATTATTGTTTTTTTATTTTTATCAAGCCCTAGTTGTTTATAAAACGTAGACTTTTTTACTGTGGATGGCTGAAATGCTTGATCAAATCTTGGATGCCCAGTAATGGCAACAGTTTTTTTTGAGACACCTAATCGCTTATACCATTCCACCTCATAATTGCCATATACAGCATCAATCGTAGCGATTTTAGGTATAAAACCAAACTCATTTGCAAGGATTCCATGCTGTATACAAATAGTTGGTATGCCCCTTTCCGCAGCAACTAACAATAAGATACGACTTATATAACTATGCGTACTAGCTACAAGTAAACAAGAGACAAGAACCTCATCATAAAAATGAATGGACCGTTCAATACAATTTACTATTTCAGCTATTTTTTTCAAGAATAACGTTTGGAAATTTGCATCCTTATATAGATGGTGATTTTTATAGGTTTTGAACATGGATTTCGCTTGATTTTGCAGCCTAATTATAGCCTTTTTTGTATCTATTTTATAGTTACTTAAATAGTTGACTTGAAGATTAAATAGCGTTCTCTTTGTAACACCACTACTAGATTTTTTTTTATTGTTTTTACTGCCCGCCATTACAATCATTGTTTTTGAGCGATCAAAATAATCATCGAATGTCTTTGCCGGAAACCGGAGTATTGTATCATAATTTACTACTATTTTTCCGTTTTTACCTTTGACTAATTGTTTTTTCTTATGAGACTGCATGTAGTTATTAAATACCTCCTGAATTTCCTGTTGATCTTTCACCTCATTTTTTAATCGTGCTGTGAATTTATCATCATACAAATCCTTCCAAAGCTCTGTATTTTTTCGGATTAAACTAGGAAAATGACATATAAATGATAAGGAAAATCCTCTATAATTCAACTTTTGAAAGTCGCGAAGAAAATCAAGGTATAGTGACCAGTAATTTTTTACATAGGTATTCATAGTATCCTCCTATATCAATATATCCCCCGATGACATTTTCAACTCAAAATCAACAGCAATTACGCTGTTCAATACGTATTCCCTTGTGCGAGTAAGAAAAGTTATTTTCTTACTTTTTTAAATACACGAAGCGTATAGAGTTCTAAACCAGCTTCTTTACAGTTACTTTCCGCCACCTGTTTAAAACCAAAATTTTCGAAAATTTTCTTATAGTTTCTTGCAAAAATGTGCCAATGTGAAGTTTTTTCTGCTTCAACGGTTATTAGGTAATCCCCTGTAATTCTAGCTATTTCCTCAAAAATCCACTCACTGTCTGGATGGATATGTTCAAAAACTGCCATCGAAAATACTAAGTTAAAAGTATCAGGAAGAAACTTTTTAATTACATCCTCTACTGGAGAATTAATAATTACCGCATCGTCCGCAAGTTTTGGGTACATTTCCTGTAGACATGTAGCCGCTTCTTGACTAATTTCAATGCCAGTCATTCCTTTATAACCATGCTCATAGAGGTGATTCAGATTACGACCAACGTTACAGCCAATCTCAAGAACCTTTCCCTTTTTCTCTACATATTTTTCTACATACTTCAATAAAAACTCGCTTCTTTCCAGTTTATTCGCATATCTCATTGGAGTACTGTTTTTAACCCAATGATCATGAATTTCGTTAAGTTTTGATTCTGTCACGTTAATACCTCCACTTTTTCATACAGGATACAATATAATATGTAAAAAAAAAGAAAGCGTATTGGCATATGATAGAGGGTAACAACCTAAAAATGATCGACTTATCCTCATTTTATTGGTTTGATAAAATGGTTTAATAGGCTTGTTGGTCATATTTTTTAGTTTCCTAAAAATATTGTTTGAAAAAGCCATTACTTTTTCAAAAAAGCCCTCTATCCCTAAAGATATTGAGAGCTAAATCATTTTTATAAAGTAGCTTGTGAAATAATGCTTTCAATTTATCAACGGGTGTCCTTGATGGATCATAGTATTTATAAGCAATAAAATCATCTTTCATTTTTTCCACTTTTTTAACGTTAAATTTAGCTTCTAAATCGGTTGTCAGAGCTTTCACTAATTTGCTAGGATTATCTCTGTATCTGCTATAACTAATTTAATCATTTAAGAATTTCACAAAGTCTCTATATGAGGATTAATAATTCTGTTCCAATTGGTGAACCCCCTACTTTTCACAAATTAGATAGTGAAGTTGAACTAGAAGTACCTATACCCTAATTTGCCAACCGATTAATTAAGTCGACCAGCCTATCACCAGAGGGTTTCGCTGCAGGATATGCTTGGGATAAAAATGCTTCTCGTTTTTCTTCAACTAGCTCTTTAAACTTTTCATCTATAAAATAATTATTGATCATTTCAGTGATTATTAAAGGGTCTGGTTGTGCTAATTCACCTAAAAAGTCAAAATAACCGGTATACGTCGGAAAAGGGGTGGACAAAACAAAAACTGGCTTTTTAGCAATCATAGCCTCCAATCCTACAGTAGAAATATAAGAAACGACTAAGTCACTATGATGAATTAAATCATATAATTGAAAGTGTTTAGATGGATAGACGTCGGGAGATTTAGCAGTCAGTTCATGTGGCTTCAAGTACCGAAAATCTTTAATGACAATATTATAATTGTCTATACCATCAAAATTATCAATGAATGTTTCCCATTTCTCCATTTGTATTTTACCCCTGACAATCATTAATATCATTTTCTTATTTGGCTTTAATTCTAATTGTTTTTCGAGCTCATTTTTAGAGATAGAAGGACCTTGATGAATAGCATCAAACCTTGGATGTCCAATTATTTCTACAGCTTGATCCGATAAACCTAATTGCTTAAACCAGTTGACTTCAAAGTTTGAATAAACAGCATCTACATCCGCTATCTTGGGCATGTAACCAATTTCATCTCCAATAATGCCATGCTGCATACATATCGTAGGAATTCCCATCTCAGCTGCGACCATGGCAATTGTTCTACTCTGGTAATAATGTGTAGAAGAAAAAACAATACAGGAGACTGGATTCATTCTAAAATACCTATTGGTCTCCTCAATACGATTGACTATACCCTCTATTTGCATATAAAAATATTGTTTGAATGTTTCGTTATTAAACATTGGATGATCGGTGTAAGTCGATATAATTTCATCCACTTTACCTTTTAAAATTTGGATATTCGAACTTACATTAACCCTGTATTCATCTAAATAATGAGAGGGAATCCCTGCTTCTGGAATACCTTCAATTACTTTCGGCTGTTCCTTAGGGTTATAGTCTTGAAGAAAAATAGTGTCTGCAGGAGGAAAATGTTTTGTCATTATTTCTTTCGGAAAACGCATCAAATTATAGACATCATATAAAACTACTTTTCCATTTGCATGGCTTGCCTTCTTGAATAATTTGCTGCCTTTTCGGTTTATGTGGGTTTGTTTATATGAACTGAAAATTTGTTGCATTGTTTTTTTATCTTTCACTTCATGCGATAAAGATTTTATAAATTCCTCTGATGATAAATGTTCCCAGATATAATTATTTCTATGATTCAGACTACGAAAATGACATAAGTAGGGGATAGAGAACCCTTTATACTTTAAATCCTTAAAGGCTTCTAAAAACTCTACATACAATGACCAATAATTACGTGAAGTTGTATTCATTCGATTACTCCTTTGTATTCCTAGACTGTTGGAATCCACCAAGTTAGATCTCGGAAAGCGTACATCTACTTTTAACTTATCAGCCTATTAATCAAGTTTTTCAATCGCTCCCCAGACTTGGTGGAACTCGGGTACGCGTATCGAAGAAACTTGTTCCTCTTATTCTCTGCGTAGCTTCTTGACTGAACATCTGTAAAGTATTTCCTTACTTCATCACCTAATTTTCTTGCATCTGACTGAACCAAATTACCAAGACTTGTATAATATCCTGTATAGCCGACGAAGGTCTCCTCTAAGATAAATACGGGCTTCTTTGCTAACATTGCTTCCAAACCTACTGTAGAAGAATAAGCAACCACAGCATCAACATTAGGGAATATGTCATAAATATTATAACCCTGCGTTGAATAAACAAATGGGAATTCTTTTGTTAAAGCATGAGGTTTTTTACTTGGATAATTCTTAATTACTATATTAAGATTAACTTTTTTGGAGATTGTTTTAATTAATGATCTCCAACTGTTATTATCTTTGTCTCCTCTGACAACAATCATTAATGTCTGTCTATTTGGATTCAATCCTAATGTACGATTGAACTTATCCCGAGTAATAACAGAACGTTTATATACCTGGTCAAATCTAGGGTGACCAATAATTTCAAGTGATTTACCAGGTGAGCCTATTTTTTTAAACCAGTCTCTTTCAAAGTTCCCGTATACAGCATCAATTGTGGCAATTTTCGGTATATAACCAAGTTCACTCGAAATAATTCCGTGCTGCATACAAATAGTAGGTATTCCTTTTTTTGCTGCTACTAAAGCTAATACCCGACTTTTATAACTATGCGTTGTTGATACAACAATACAAGAGACAGAAACATCATTCAGAAAGTTTATCGACATGTCAATTTGATTAATAACCGTTGCTATATTATTTAGCAACCATTCTTGAAATTGATTATGCTTATAGAGATGATGATTTTTATAAGCTTTAAGCATAACTTTTGCCTGGTTTTGAACTTGTGAGACCACTTTTTCTGTATTCGTTGCGTAATTATTAAAGTAATATACGGGTAACTTATTCATTATTTTGTTTGGTCTTACAACATTCTTTCTCTTTACATTTTCTTTTTTTATAATTATGGTGTTTGATAGAGGTACAGCTTTTTTCTTCTTCTTAATTTTAGTTGTTGATTCAGGTTTATTTCCTTTAGTCTTGCTAACGGCTGCGGCTGGTGGCTTAGCCTTTTGGCCCTTACTTTTGCCAGTTGAAAATAATTGGATTGTATTCGACGGATCAAAATAATCGGTAACTGTATCCTGTGGAAAACGGAGCAATTTGTCAACATGTAATACTACTTTACCATCCTTATTTTTCACAGATGCTTTTTTCTTGTGTGAGTATACAAACTTATTAAATACCTCTTGAAATTCACTTTGATCATTAACTTGATTTTTTAACTTTCTAGCAAACTTAGCATCCTGCAGTTCCTCCCAAATTGGTTCTCTGTTTATAATAAAGCTAGGCAAATGACATAAATACGGTAATGAAAAACCTTTATAATTTAACTTCTCAAAATCCTTTAGAAAGTCAAGGTATAAAGACCAATAATTTTTCACAAAAGTATCCATATGACTTCATAACCTCCTTTAAATTAGTTCTTCTTCCTTTAGCAATTTACGTAATTCATTAACGTTTAATGGTGCTTGATTCATCGAACTGTATGTTCCATGATTACACTTTTTCGCATTGTTGTATCTTACCTTTTCAGTTCCTGGAATAATATACATATCTTTTAATTCCCAAGCCTCCCTAGACTCATCGTAGGTCATCAATTCTTCATACATTTTTTCCCCTGGTCGTAACCCCATCACCTCAACATTAATTTCATCCATTTTCATATCGTGTTCTTTACATGTTTCTCCTATTAAAATATCAGCTAAATCTCCTAGTCTAATAACAGGCATTTTTAATACAAAAACCTCCCCACCTTTTGCTTCTTTCAAAGCCTTTATTGTCAACTGTGTGGCCTGATTCAACGACATCATAAAACGAGTCATATCCTTATCAGTAACTGTAATTTTCCTATTTTTAAGAATTTGCTCCTTAAAAAGTGGGATTACTGAACCTCTTGATCCCATTACATTACCAAATCGAACACTTGCGAATATCGTCTGTTTCCCGTTTGTGCTATATTCAGTAGAAGAAATTAACCGTTCTGCAATAAGTTTAGTCGCACCATACGTATTAGTAGGAGAAATAGCTTTATCTGAACTCGTAAACACTACTTTTTTTACGTTTTGTGAAATTGCAGCTTTAATTACATTATTAGTTCCCTGTACATTCGTTTTAATAGCTTCATATGGATTGTATTCACACAGATCAACATGCTTCATTGCTGCTAAATGCAATACATAATCAATATCATGCATAGCAGCAAACAAGCTATCATAATCACGAATATCTCCAATTACCAACCGTAATTTTTCATTATTATCTAGCTCATATCGAAGTTTGTGCTGCTTAAATTCATCTCTGCTAAATATTTTTATTAATGTTGGATTTTCTTTCATGATCGATTGCACTATACTTTTACCTATCGTTCCGGTACCTCCGATAACCAATACTTTTTTTTCACTAAAATACACATTAGTTCCTACTCTCTTTATTTAAATATTCGTATACTGCCATAGGTGATTCCATAAATACGG
Source organism: Oceanobacillus sp. FSL K6-0127 (assembly GCF_037983385.1). Classification (NCBI taxonomy): domain Bacteria; kingdom Bacillati; phylum Bacillota; class Bacilli; order Caryophanales; family Bacillaceae; genus Oceanobacillus; species Oceanobacillus sp. FSL K6-0127. Next base: position 3,306,225 of record NZ_CP150287.1, read on the forward strand.
TAAAAATAACACAGCAAAGTTCTAAGTTAATCTCAAAATATATCTGCTAAAATCAAAATCGTCCATGGTCTGCGAAAGTCTTTGGCTCCCTTCGAGCTTACAATCTAGCGCATACGCTGTGCTATGTTGAATTTTTCTATTATTTTCACTAAATTTATGATGCACTTTAAACAATTTTAGTCTTGTACAGTGTGATACTATATATATTCATAAAGAGAATATGAGTTAAAGACTCTAACCTATTAATCACTTTTTTCTTATATATGTGCGGATTTCCCAGCATTGCATATGTAATTTGGTCGTTGTTTCTTTTCATTAATACTATATAAAATTCAAATAGGCACCTTGATATATTTAAAAATTATATTAAACGTTCAGTAAAACGCTTGTGGGAATTTAAAATATACACCTCATCAAGTGTTTTATTAACACGGACAACTGTTCATATCATTTTGGCTCAAAATCGATCCTCCTAATAGAAGGGAATCGGTTCTATGAATATTTAGAAGCAGAGAAAATTTAAGTTATAATAGCAGTGGTTGATGATATGTGAAATTAACAACTTCAAGCACAACAGAGCTTTCTGCCATAAGGAATCATTTGCCCCTAAAAGCAATTTCTCACACACTTGGTTTATGCAGTTTCTACAAAGCATGTAACCATAAAAAAAGAAGCTGCTTAACATAGCTTCATTGGAAAACTGTATTCAACTAGTTTAGTGGAGACACTCTTACAGGAAAAGTTTATCAATCTATAATAAAATAAACTTTATTATTTTATAGCTATCCAGTATAGCTCATAAAGTAAGAAGTGACCTTAAGACTCCTTTTCATAACTTATTTCTTTTGAAGTATATCTGACATAATCAATATCAACTGATTAAACCTTTCCTCATCGTTTCCTAGCTTCCTAATATAGTGTCTAATCTGTTCTTGCACCGCAGGGTCATCTAAAGCATGGCGTAACATTATCAAAATAACATCCTTGGATGCTATTTTTTGCTGGCTTTTATCTTCATCGATTGACTCTGTCTCTTGCTGTGATTTATGTTCATCCTCTTCTTCCGAGTATTGTTCCTCCTGACTTATTGAATCATTTTGGAAAAATTGTTTGATATAATCTTTAGCCATATTTCCAGCTAATTTAACCTCTGACGTATTTAAGGTTTTCATAATTCCTTTCACTTTATCGTATAGTTCCGACATACTATTATCCTCCTGCTGTCCTTTCGTTTGTGTACTACGTACCACTGGATTTCTTACCTCACGAAATCTGCCGGAAGAAGTTCTTTCTAAATGCATAACACGATTATATTTCAACTGCTTCACCCACCCCTTTTGTTCCTCTTTACATAGTTACGCGACTATAATTAATTTGCCCGTGTATACGTCTAGTTTTGTAATAATTTTTACGAAAATCCACAATGAAGTAGGATTATTTGCCGTGACAAATTCTTGAGAGGATTAAACCAGATAATTTGAATTTATAAGATTAAAGACTACGTTATTCAACTTTTAAAACATAAGAGAAGTTTTATCAACACAAAAAAATCTGCCCCAAGGTGATCATGACGATCTTTTGAGCAGAAGCGACAAGCAAACAATCAATTATTATGTTTTATCTTTAAAATAATCAGCTATTTCCTGATGAAAGTTGTTATTTTTTTGTTGTAAATCATTAATTATCTGAAATATATCCTCTGCCTCTTCATCATTCATATCCTTAACTCCAGATTCAGAAGCAGTTTCATTCATGGCTTTTGTTTCATCCACATTGTTATGACTCTCTTTATGATTGCTTTGTACACTCTCCCTATTGATTAAATGAAGATAAAGCAAGAGAGAAACCATACTATTCTGTTTCATCGTTACTATTGTTTTGCCATCGCTACTGGACATTACCGATGGACTATTTTCTAATTCTTCTTCAAGCATTTTAATAACTGAACGTTCCAATAATTCTTTTATTTTATGATTCACTTCAACTTCACTCTCCTTCTTTTAACCTGCAATATTAATGGAATTAATTGCAGAGATACCATCTTGCTTCCCTTCAAAATAAACAAAACCGTCAACACGTATAGTAGTACCGAATGGAATGATGATTTGAAAGTCCTGAAATGACAATTGCTCAGTAGGGTAAATTTCTTTTGCTTGGACAGGCTTTAATAAGTAATGGGTAATTGGGTCAACATTTCCTAATTCAATACGCTCCCATTCAAAATTATGGGTTTGTTGATTTTGGTTAGACGACTTATATTTTCCAGTAAACTTAAATTCATCTTCTGTAGTAATTTTGAGAAGTATTCTTGGTAATTCCACTGGAGTTGCTGACAAGTTTTTTATGTGAAAATCTCCAGTAATTTGATGTGTTGAATACTGCTCATAATCCAATACGACAGTTTGATTAAAATAACAGAATGCTGCACCTTCGAAGCTTGATTTATTAAGATTTTTTAACTTTTCTTTTATATAATTCTGGGTTTGTCCTAATTCAGCTTCCAGCTGGGAAAACCTAATTTTTAAATCCGTATTCGTAACCATAACAAACAATCCTCCCTTTTGTATTGATGGAAAAAGTAGAAATGTGATTTCTCTCTTTAAACATATGCTGCAAACTAGAAAAATATTATCGTTATAGTAGTCAGATTACCTGGTAGGTGTCGTTCAATAATGGCCACTTTTTGCAAAACACACGAAACTGAGATAATGCTCTAGTTCAGCTTCTCATTTTGTTGTATGGGTGAGATTATCATCTGTTCTAGCTCTCTGAGAGATGTTTGTTATCCCATTTAAACCACTCTGTGTTGTGTGACAGCAATGACCACCAGATTGATAATTCATTATATAGTTTCATACACCACTAACCTCAAATTTTATAATATCCACAAGAAGTAAAATCACGGAGCCTTTTTTACAAACGGTTAAATTTTTTCTTACATCTCATACTCAAATTCTGCTTCTAACCGTCCTTCACTCTTACAGCCCGTTTTGGACGAGCTAAAATTCGTGTAAACAGGGACGAAAGATGATTAACTGCATAAATAAATAGTAGGCAAACAGGATTGTTCAAGGAGTGAAATTGAAATGAAATTTAATAATAATTATCAGATTACGTCTCTCTCTGCAACAAACAATACAAAAGCAGTAGAGATATCTAACCATAATAATGTTAACAAAAACACTGTTTTAGCAGGGTATAGTACATCTATTGGTAACCAAGTGAAACACATTAGAGTTCCATTTTCCACTTATATAAAAATTGACGATTTCCTTCAACAGCCAATTTTCGTTCATACAGCAGAGCGTTCATTTAACTTCAAAGATCAAACTGGGATGAATCCTGACTTTGAGACATATCACCTTAATACATCCACTTATTATCATGAGCAGCCATATGGCAGATTGGCTTTTTCTAACGTACATGCAATGATGAATTTAAATAAAGAGTCTTCTAAAGTATCTAAGAATAGTAACAACATCCAGCAAGAAATAACGAAACCTTTTAAACAGAAATCAAACTCACTAGAAGAGCATGACGTTTTTAGGAATGCATTTCCATATGCAAAGTTTCTTATTCCAATAGTACTTGGGGAATATGATATTGAAATCGCATTAGAGGAAAACACATTAATGGATAAAGGAATCATGGAGATTTTGGAAGTTTCAACAGAGGTTGTATTGACAAATTGTAAATTCTTACCTTCCAAATTCAATTATTCGTCAGATCAAACGAAACGGACAGCTTCAAATGGCGTCTTATTTATTGAAGGCTTTATTCAAGAATCAATGGAATATCTCCCGGCAATTAATTGGGAAAAGATGTCACCAAGGGAATGGTTAAAAAAAGTTTATTATCGAGTAGATCAGAAAATAGCGGTAGATCTAAAGATTCAATTGCTGCAATTAGTTCAATTCTAAGATTGCCATAATAAAATTCCACGTTAAACTCTTACTATTTGTCCATTCATAATTCTACTTACCGAATATCTTATTAATGTAAAACTAATAGATTGTTAACAATAATAAATAGGAGGAATTTTATTATGGTAGGTTTTGGTCAAAGCTATTTAAATAATACTATCGTGAATAGAAATTACACGAAGAAAGCTTCAGATCCCGGCAAAGTAAATTGTGGAGTTAAAGCGCGCACAGAGGTTCAACTTCCCGATACTCCCGCTACTCCTGTCGTTAATCCAGATCTAACTGGTGCGTTTATTAAAGTCCCGCTTGTTCTAGCTGAGACAACACTTCAAGTCGTAGTAGAAGCTGACATTCCGCTTGATCCGCCAGCATGTGAAATTAAAAGAGTATTAAAGGATGTCTTCTTAACACAATGTAAACTTGTTCCTGTAGGTCCATTTACAGAAATAAACGACTCAGGATTCTTCACTTCTGAAGGAGCTAAGTTATTCATAGAAGGATATATCCGTAAAAACATCGAGTACGCACCAAAAGGCTGTAATAGCGCATTACGTACTTTAACAGCCAAGGTTCCATTTTCCGGTTTTGCAGATTTAACTGGTGATCTGATGAATTTACCGATTTTCGGCTTTGGAGAGCAAAGAAGAGCACAATTTCTTGATCCTAAACATGGAGAATCTCCTCGTTTGGATAAATATTACTTCCAGAATAGTGTCGTTTACAATGAACAGCCATTCTGTGAACTTATTAGCGCGGAATTCTTTGAGCTTGACTTTTCTCCGAATTCATTTGACTCACACAAAGGCAAATGCTCTAATAACGACAGTTTTAACAAATTACGTGAAAAAATCGTTACCGATCTTACTTTAAAAGTGTTACAGGTTCAACAAATTCCACTTAATGGTGGCGGAGTCGCTGGAAACAGACACGAAGACGATTGCTAAGATTTATTTAACACAAAAAGATTAATAAATATGCCATTTAATTATTGGTGAAAACAAGTTGAGCTTAGTAATGGCTCAACTTGTTTTATGATTACATGTATTGATGAATTTAAACAAAGAGTCTTATACAGTATCTAAGAAAAATAACAACTTCCAGCCTTTTAAACGAAACTCAAACTCACTAGAAGAGGCATGACTTTTTTAGTAATGCATTTCCATATCTTATTCCAATTGTACTTAGCGAATATGAAATTGAAATCGTATTATAGAAAAACAAACTAATGGATAAAGGGATCAGCAAGATTTGTAAATTTCAACAGAAGCTGTATTGACAAATCGTAAATTCTTACCCTTCAAATTCAATCATTCGTCAGATCAATACGGAACGGACAAGGTCAAATGATGTATTTATCGAAGGCTTTATTCAAGAGTCAATGCTATTTCTTATTGCTATTAATTGTCACCATAAGAATGATTAAAAATTATTTTTTGGAGTAGGCCTTTAGTTCAACTTAATAAATTCCATAGAATCTGAGATGATGAAATTTCAATTTACTAATAAAAATCAACGATTGACTCCTATTATTAGTCTAGTCATAATCTTACTAATCGAATATCTTATTAATGTAAAGGTAATAGACTATTAACAATAATAAATAGGAGGAATTTTTATTATGGTAGGCTTTGGTAAAAGCTATTTAAATAATACTATCGTGAATAGAAATAACACGAAGAAGGCTCCAGATCCCGGTAAAGTAAACTGTGATGTTAAAGCACGTACAGAGGTTCAACTTCAGGATACTCCAGCTACTCCTGTCGTTAATCCAGATCTAACTGGTGCACTTATTAAAGTCCCGCTTGTTCTAGCTGAGACAACGCTTCAAGTGGTAGTAGAAGCTGACATTCCGCTTGATCCGCCAGCAACTGAAATTAAAAGAGTATTAAAGGATGTTTTCTTAACACAATGCAAACTCGTTCCTGTAGGTCCATTTACAGAAATAAACGACTCAGGATTCTTCACTTCTGAAGGAGCCAAGTTATTCGTAGAAGGGTATATTCGTAAAAACATCGAGTACGCACCATATGGCTGTAATAGCGCACTACGTACTTTAACAGCCAAGGTTCCATTTTCTGGTTTTGCAGATTTAACTGGTGATCTAATGAATTTACCGATTTTCGGCTTTGGAGAGCAAAGAAGAGCACAATTTCTTGATCCTAAACACGGAGAATCTCCTCGTTTGGATAAATACTACTTCCAAAATAGTGTCATTTACAATGAACAGCCATTCTGTGAACTTATTAGCGCGGAATTCTTTGAACTTGACTTTTCTCCACATTCATTTGACTCACACAAAGGCAAATGCTCTAATAACGACAGTTTTAACAAATTACGTGAAAAAATCGTTACCGACCTTACTTTAAAAGTGTTACAGGTTCAACAAATTCCACTTAATGGTGGAGTCGCTGCAAACAGACACGAAAACGATTGCTAGGAATTATTTAGTACAAAAGATTTAATATGTAATCCTTTTGATTATTGGTGAAGACAAGTTGAGCTTAGTAATAGCTCAACTTGTTTTATGATGATAAACGTAACAAATCCTAGTCCTTTGAATCTGTAGTTTTTTTGATTTTATGAAGCATTTCATGTGCATTAGAATAATGCGGGAGAAAGATCAATGAACAGTCTAAAGATGCGACAAAGGCAAAAAACACGTGAGAGAGGTTTCTTTGAAGTTTACTTCTCAAAATCAAGTATTAAGAATAGAATTTATATCATAGTATTTTAACGACCCGTCCTGTTAATAAGAAAGGAAAGCAATTATATGTTTTCTTTAATCAGAGAAGAAAAAGTATACGTATTATTGATTTTTTTAATTCTTTACATAAACGTTTATGTCACATTTAGTTGTATATACCTTCTATTAGATATTTTAAATGTTGGGACCTTAGTTAATTCCTTTTCATTTAATGAATCTCAGAGCTTATTCTCACAAAAATTATTGAATTCACTATACCTAAGTGCAAGAACTTTATTTTTCGATGGCTATGGTTACATTGTCCCTTATGGTTGGTCTAGGATTGTTGCGCTCATTGGAGAAACAGTTGGTTTTTTACTACCGGCATTCTTCATAATCAAGTTCCTCCCCTTAAAAAATATCAGGATGGAACGAAACCAATTTCCGATATTGAAACTAATAGTACGTTCCCTTTTGGTTACTTTAGGAGCCCTTTTAGTTTCATTTGGATTGGAGATTTTTTTAGTTCCGAATAATATCATTGATGGTGGGATTGTTGGAATTTCAATAATAATGTCCTATTTAACGGGCATTAAATTAGAGTTATTTTTGTTGATATTAAACGTTCCCTTCCTGTATTTAGGTTATAGGCAAATCGGTAAAAAATTTGTGGTAACTACCTTGTTTGGATTAAGCGTTTTATCACTAGGAACACTTTTTCTATTGAACGTACCTGTTCCAACTGAAAATCCATACTGGCATCAATTTTTGGTGGAGCCTTTTTAGGAGTTGGTGTTGGAATGGTAATCAGGTCCGGTGGTTCTCTTGATGGTACAGAAATTTTGGGAATTCTACTTAATCGAAAGACATCCTTCTCTGTTGGTAAGGTTGTTTTGTTTATTAATGTTTTTATTTTTTTCAGTGCAGGTTTTGTTTTCGGTTGGGATAGAGCAATGTATTCACTGATAACATATTTTATTGCCTCAAAAATGATTGACTTTACAATTGAAGGGTTCAAGACTAGTTTTTAGACTTCCCATTGTGTAACCACTTATTACTGTTCAAATTGCTTTCCAAAAGTTTTGATATAGAATTCATATTCTTGTATGCAGTATCGACTAATGGATGATTAACAAAGAATATATTAAAAAATCAGATGACAGAATTAGCACGATTACGATTTACTACGTTGTTTTAAGATGGTATACCTTTATAAAAGTTATATAGCCAAAATAAAAGACCAAATCATTGTGTGACTTGGTCTTATAATTGATGTGTTACTTGGTACAACTGCTATTAATTTTGTACTATTAGCTTTTACAGTAAGTTAATTATTAATAACCTCTTCTAGTACCTCCATCACCTTATATGCACCAGATGATACATTGGAACATGCAACAAATGTAATTTCATGAGTTGGATAGTACGCTGAGTGAAAGTTAACACCTGGATCATAGCCCATCATGTGATATTTCACAATTCCTTCTGGTTCTTTTGCTATCCATATCCCATAACCATAATATGTGCTATCTTCTTCATGAACAAAAGGTGTCAATAGCTTTTTCGTAAAAGATTCATCAAGTAGCTCATGATGAATCAATGCATGCCAAAACCTAATCATATCTGGTGCTGTGACAAATGCACCTCCATCTGAGCCTCCGCGAATCGGCAAAGAATACAGATTCGTGCGCCACGACCCATCCACCTCATCAATATAACCGAAGGCAGTTCTTGCCGGAAGTGCATCAAAAGAAAAATACCCCGAATTCAACATGCCAGCTCGTTGAAAAATATGTTCATGTACATAGTCGGTAAACTGCTGCCCACTCACCTTTTCAACTACAAGTCCCAATAATATATAACCAGCATTATTATAATGAAACCTTTCCCCTGGTTTGCCTTTCATCGGCTTATCTTGAAATAGTGGCAAAAAGTCAGCTGGACGACGCAATATATACATCGGTGTCTCTTTCCATAAAGCTTCAAAGTCATCCAGAACTTCTTCATCAAAGTAATCTGGAATTCCGGATGTATGTGTTAGCAAATGATGAATTGTTATGGAATCATCCCAATGCGGAAAGACAACATCAATTGTATTTTCTAATTTTTCTTCAAAACTTAATTTACCAGCTTGGACAAGTTGAGAAATTGCAATTGCTGTGAAAAGCTTACAGCCGGATGCAATACCGTACCTCGTATTTTGTTTGTTTTTCAGCTTGTCTGATCGATTAGCATAACCTGAACTAAGCTCCACATTCATTCCATTGCTATCTTTAACAATAATTGTTCCTGAAAAATTATTTCTTTTTTGCAATTCCACAAGCTTATTTTTCATATAGACAATCCTTTCTTTGTACTTAGGAGATAAGCTTAACAAACAGCGAGAGATTAAATAACATTAATTTTATAAATATTCCTACAATCACTCCCATAGATAACATTACCACATTTTTCTTGAATTTTTTATAAAAATATACAAAATATGAAACTTCTAATCTTCGTTCAACGTACAACCTATCAAGAAATAAGAAAAGGGGTATTAATCAATGTCAGAAGCAGCAATGGAGTTAGTTGATGTACGAAAGACAATTGGCAAGAAAGAAATTATTAAAGGACTCTCTTTTACAATCCAAAAAGGAGAGGTGTTTGGCTTTATTGGTCCAAATGGTGCGGGAAAAACAACAACGATTCGAATGATGGTTGGGTTGATGAAGCTAACAGATGGTGATGTCCTCATCCAAGGGAATAGTATTAAATCCAACTATAAGGAAGCTGTACGCGAGGTTGGAGCAATTGTTGAAAACCCAGAAATGTATCCATTTATGACAGGTGAACAAAATCTAGCCCATTATGCCCGAATGATACCTGGGATAACAAAGGACCGAATCAAAGAGGTCGTAGAAATTGTCGGACTCGAAAAGGCTATGAAGGAAAAAGTTGGCAGATATTCCTTAGGGATGCGCCAACGTTTAGGTATTGCACAAGCACTTTTACATAAACCTTCGATTTTAATATTAGACGAGCCAACAAATGGCCTTGATCCCGCTGGAATTCGTGAGATCCGGAGATACATTCGAAAATTGGCAGAGGAGAATAACGTTGCGGTTATTATTTCAAGTCACCTTTTATCAGAAATCGAGTTGATGTGTGACCGAATTGGTATTATTAAAAACGGTGAGCTCGTAGCCACCCAACAGGTACATGAAAATGTAGCAACCGATAATTTAATGCAGGTTAAAATCGAAGTATCACCTAGCGAAAAGGCAATAGAAATATTAAAAACTGAGTTTAAAATTCAAGCCGCTCTGGAGGGTGCAAATCTTCTCTTCCAGCTAGAAAAGGAAAAAATACCAGAAGTTATTAACGTGTTTGTAAAATATGATATATCTGTTTATCAAGTAAGCATTACAAAAGCATCGCTTGAGGATAAATTCTTTGATTTGATTGGAGAGAATACGATTGAGTAATTTTTTAAAACTTATTTCGAATGAACTTAAAAAAATCTACGTTGTGAAATCAACATGGATTATGTATATAGTATTAGCTGTGATTATAGTTGGCACTGGAATATTAAATAATACAGTTGGGGATATTCAAAACAGCTATGAATCGGATTCATGGCGTACACAGCTAGAAGAAGAAAACGCAAATTTAACACAAGAAATGGAAGATGAGACTTATTTAGAAACCTATAACTCGATGGTGATCGAGCAAAATAATTACTACTTAGAAAACGATATTCAGCCTTCAGGATATGGTGCATGGCATTTTATTATGGAAAACAAAATGCTCTTATCCTTAGTAAGTTTATTAACGATTATTGTTGCAGCAGGAATTATAGCGAATGAATTTAGATGGGGAACAATTAAACTTCTTCTGATTCGTCCTATTTCACGCACCAAAATATTAATTTCCAAATACGTATCTGTACTATTATTCGCCTTATTTACCCTATTATTTGTCTTAATTTTCTCTGGTATTACAGGTGCTATTCTCTTTGGTATCGAGGGGATGAATCCATATACATTGCTAGAAAAGAATGGCAGCTTGGAGTACGTATCTGTTATTGGTGAGATTATTTCAGGTTATGGTTATCAACTTATTATATTACTTATGATGGCAACCTTCGCATTTATGATTTCAAGTGTATTCCGTAATAGTGCACTCGCAATCGGACTAGCGATTTTCCTTATGTTTGTTGGAAACCAAATTGTCTTCTTTTTTGCAGAACGCTCATGGGCAAAATATATCCTGTTTGCGAACACAGACTTGAGTCAGTATGCGGATGGAAATACACCATTCATCGAGGGCATGACATTAGGTTTTTCAATTACAATGCTTTTAATCTATTATATTGTATTTATGCTGCTTGCATGGATTTTCTTTACAAAGCGAGATGTTGCAGGAAACTAATTTTTTCAAACATTTAAGTCTAAATTGGAGTTTATACACAGGATGATGATCAAATCCTCATTAGGTCATCTTCCTCTCTCCTCCCCTTTTAATACTTTCTTGTTTCACCTTCATTGAAATCACCTGCATTCTCCCTTGCAACTTCCCAAATACAAATTGTAACCCAATTTCATAAAATCATTGATAATAAACATTGTTTCGAATATATTTAATATGTATGATTTTTCCTGTCCATTCAATATTCATTTCATACATAACGAATTTTTCATAATTTGAAGTACTTTTTTCAAATTTTACGAAACCTTTATTATCGTTTATTCGTATATAAAGTAAAGCACCTATAAATAAGGGATGGATGCATATGATGCTATTTGATACACCGATCGAAACGATTTACTTAATAACGCTAATTGTAGCGGGAATATTAACCATTCTTTACCTCTTATTTGGTGATATTTTAGAAGTCATCACAGAGGCAATCAGCTTTGTTCATCCAGTTCTCATTTTATCTTTTATAACCTTTTTCTCTGCCTCAGGTTATATTTTTGAAGTTCTCACATCCTTTAATAGTTTGCTTATTATTGGTATCTCGATTGTCTTTTCTTTCTTATTAACTACATTGCTAAATGTATTTGTTTTAATTCCCATTTCCTCAGCAGAAGAATCGCTTAGCTATACAGAGGATTCCTTAAAAGGAAGAGTAGGCAAAATTATCATTCCAATTCCAGAGAATGGATTTGGCGAGATTATTATCGATAGTAAAAGCGGGATGATTTCAAAGCCTGCTGCAGCTTATGAGCATCAGCCAATTGAAGCTGGTATGCAAGTGCTTGTTATTGAAATAGAAAACGGTGTTCTTTATGTTGTTCCTTATGAAACAGATTTAGATGCCGAATACTCTTTTTAATCTACTAATCCATTTGGATAAGTATTTTAATAAAAACTTTAGCAAACTTGGGATTCTTTAGGCTTTTAGGTGAATACCTTAGTTGCACTTATGCAGATAAGAAAGTTTTATAATTTCTTATCTGACAACTACAAAAAAAGGAGGATAAATTATGTTAGAAAGTATTTCAGTTGGTATTTGGGTCGTAATTGCTATTGTTGTATTTCTATTAATTGCACTTATTGCTGTATTTATGACAAAGTACCGCACAGCAGGACCCGACGAAGCTCTCATTGTAACGGGTAGTTATTTAGGTGGTAAGAATGTACATACAGATGAAGCTGGGAATAAAATTAAAATCATTCGCGGTGGTGGTACATTTGTATTACCAGTTTTCCAACAAGCGGAACCACTAAGCTTACTATCTAGTAAACTGGAAGTATCCACCCCAGAAGTCTATACGGAGCAAGGTGTGCCCGTAATGGCAGATGGAACTGCAATCATTAAAATCGGTGGCTCGATCAATGAAATTGCTACAGCTGCTGAACAATTTTTAGGTAAGTCCAGATCAGACCGCGAGAATGAAGCAAAAGAGGTTCTTGAAGGACACCTGCGTTCCATTCTAGGTTCTATGACAGTTGAAGAAATTTATAAAAACCGGGATAAATTTTCCCAGGAAGTGCAGCGTGTCGCTTCCCAGGATTTAGCAAAAATGGGATTGATCATTGTTTCCTTTACAATTAAAGATGTAAAAGATAAAAATGGTTATCTTGATTCATTAGGTAAACCACGGATTGCGCAAGTTAAACGTGATGCAGATATCGCAACTGCTGAAGCGGATAAAGAAACACGAATCAAACGCGCTGAAGCTGCCAAGGACGCACAAAAAGCTGAATTAGAACGCTCAACAGAAATTGCAGAAGCTGAGAAAGAAAATCAATTAAAGACAGCTGAATACCGTCGTGAACAGGATATTGCAAAAGCTCGAGCTGACCAAGCCTATGACTATGAAACTGCACGTGCGAAGCAGCAGGTTACAGAGCAAGAAATGCAAATTAAAATTATAGAACGACAAAAACAAATTGAGTTGGAAGAAAAAGAAATTCTGCGTCGTGAACGACAATACGACTCTGAGGTTAAGAAGAAAGCAGATGCCGATCGTTATGCAGTTGAGCAATCAGCTGTTGCCGAAAAGGCTAGACAAATTGCAGAAGCAGATGCGAATCAATATCGCATTGAATCACAAGCAAAAGCTGAAGCAGAACAAGTCCGCGTAGATGGACTTGCAAAAGCCGATTCTCAACGCGCACAAGGGGAAGCTGAGGCAGAAATCATTCGCCTGAAAGGTATTGCAGAAGCAGAAGCAAAAGAAAAAATCGCCGAAGCATTCGAACAGTTCGGTCAAGCAGCTGTACTCGATATGGTTATGAAAATGCTTCCTGAATATGCGAAGGAAATTGCTAGCCCACTTGCAAACATCGATAAAATTACAGTTGTTGATACTGGAAGCAGCGGTACAGATGGTGGGGCAAACAAGGTTACCGGCTATGCAACAAATCTGATGTCAACTTTACAGGAATCCCTAAAAGCATCTTCTGGTATTGATGTGAAAGATTTGCTGGAGAATATCACAGGAAAGAACAATTTACCTGACGATATCGATTTTGATCGTGTTCGCTATGAAACGAAAAAAGAGAATGAATTAGCTGCAAGTGAAGCTGATCATTCAAATTAAATTGAAAGGAACGGTCTATTTTACAGACCGTTCCTTCTTTATTAGCTCTCTTTTCCATTTAAAATCAGCTTAAAATCAATCTTCGCTTTTAATGAATCCGATACAGAGCAATATTTTTCTTCACCAAGATTAATTGCACGCCAAACTTTCTTGCTATCAATATCTCCATCAACAATAAATGTTACTTCAATTGCTGTGAAACCCTTTGGCGCCTCTTCTTTACGCGTTCCATCTGTGATAATTTCAATTTTTGATACTTTTTCTAAATGTGGTCTTAAAATCATCGTTACATCAATTCCAATACATCCAGCTAAAGAACCAAGCAGCATTTCAGTTGGCGTCGCTCCTTTACCTAAACCACCATAGGCTTCTGTTGCATCCATATAGGTGGCATAACCAGAATCACCAACTGATTCAAACGCTCGTCCACCTGTCCATGTTGTAGTTACTTTCATTATTTAAAACTTCCTTTCTTAATAGTATGTGTTAAAAAGGAGGATGAAAAGGACCGAGAAGTTCGAGGCGGCGTAGCTTTGAGAAACGGAACGTATGCAATTAATACGTGAGTAGCGGAAAAGCAAGCCAACGAAGAAATTCGATGTGTCATTTTTCACCGGACTTTTTAAACTTCCTTTCTTAATAAGTTAAACTCGTACCTGGACCAACTGGTATTCCCAATACATACCATATTACAAAGAATAGGCTCCAGCAAATAAGAATTGTTATTGAATATGGCAGCATGAGAGATATTACTGTCCCTACTCCATTTTGCTTGCCATAGCGCTGTGCAAATGCCACAACTAATGGGAAAAATGGCATAAGTGGAGAAATGATATTCGTTGATGAGTCCCCCACCCTGTATGCTACTTGTGTAACTTCAGGAGAGATTCCCATCTGCATAAACATCGGGACAAACACAGGTGCCATAATTGCCCATTTCGCCGAATCTGCAGCAATAAAGAGGTTAATAAATGCGGTAATAAAAATTAATGCAACAAGCAATGGAGCACCAGCAAAATTAATCGACTGTAAAAATGCAGCGCCATTTACCGCTATGATTGTTCCCAAGTTCGTATAATTAAAGAGTGCCACAAATTGAGCTGCAAAGAAAATGAGTACAATAAATCCTGCCATCGTCTCTAAAGAACCTGTCATTAAATGTGCTACATCTTTATCATTTTTTACCGATCTCGTAACAATTCCGTAAACGACACCCGGGACTAGAAAAATGAGCATCATTAGAAAGATAATACTGCTCATAAATGGCGAAACAATAATACTTCCTTCATCACCACGTAATGGGGCATTTTCCGGAATGACAAGTGATGCGATAACAGCAACTGTAATTAGGATAGAAATATTCGCCCAAAATAATCCTTTTTTCTCAATACTTGTTACTTCATTTTTATTTTCTTCGATTTCACTAGGCGTATATTTCCCTAATTTCGGCTCAATAATCTTATCTGTAATAATTGTACCGATAATAACGACTAAAAAAGTAGATACGGCCATAAAAAACCAATTATCTGTAGCATTCACAATGTAATTAGCATCTAATATCCGTGCACCTTCGGTTGAAATCCCACTTAGTAGCGGATCATTCGTCCCCAACAGTAAATTGGCAGAATAACCACCAGAAACTCCAGCAAATGCAGCGGAAAGCCCTGCTAACGGATGTCTTTTGAATCCTAAAAATATAATCGCACCTAATGGTACAAGCACGACATATCCGACAGAAGCTGCTACATTGGACATAACGCCCATAAATACAACGATTGGAGTGACAAGCTTCCTTGGAGCTTTGGTCACTGTATTCGTCATAAGAGCACTAATATAACCACTCTTCTCTGCAACTCCTACACCAAGCATAGCAACGAGAACAGGACCTAAAGCCACAAAAGATGTGAAATTCGTGACAACACTTGAGAACATATAAGCAATGCCCTCTGGTACTAGCAGGCTAACAGCCTCCACGTTGAGTGTTTCAATTTGCCCTGTTTCATTATTCACACCTTCAAAGCTTACACTTACTCCTAATACATAGAGTACATGAGATAGTGCGATAACAATAAGCGT
Organism: Oceanobacillus sp. FSL K6-0127; assembly: GCF_037983385.1. NCBI lineage: Bacteria > Bacillati > Bacillota > Bacilli > Caryophanales > Bacillaceae > Oceanobacillus > Oceanobacillus sp. FSL K6-0127. The sequence goes on from NZ_CP150287.1 coordinate 3,321,941, forward strand.
AAAAAGGATAAAGATTGTAACCGGATGCGGTAGCTTGTTCCCTTTTTCTTCAATAAAATTTAATAATCGAATTGATTTCGATGTATTCTGTTGACTCATGCTGTAACTCCTTCTTTAAATTATTTCATACCTAGTATACATGTACAAAAAAATATTTCTACAATGTTGCTTGAATATCAAGAAAATGCACATAAAAATCACGTCAAGCTTCAAGCTGAAGCATAACGTGATTCAAAAATTCATCCCTAATTTGCATTTATTTCCATTGATATTTGCCAAGTAACCCCAAATTTATCTATTACCTGACCATAAGCTGGACTCCAATCCGTTTCTTGCATAGGCATAACTACTTGTCCATCTTCTTGTAACTTCTCATATACTTCTTTCGCTTCGTCTTCATTATCTGGTATCAAAGCAATTGTTAGTTGCGATCCAAGCTGATAGGGTTGTCCCGGAAAAATATCCGATATCATAAGTTCCGTATTCCCTATCGTTAATCTAGCATGGAGGACACGGTCCTTTGCTTCAGCAGGTAGTTGGAATTCGGGGCTTTGTGGCATTTCTCCATAAGTATGTATACCAACAATATTAGCTCCTAATGAATGTTTATAAAATTCTACCGCTTCTTTTGCTCTACCATCCAACATAATATACGGATTAATATGGAACCCCATTTCATCTACCTCATTTCATGTTTTTGTTATGTAGTTTATTATTACCCTCTATTTTATTTTCAAATCTATTGGTGTGTCAATTTTCGTTTCAAAATATGGTTCATTATCAAATAATGTTTAGATAGCATGATTAAGTACGTACGATCACCAGTAGAAATCATCAAAATTGTGAAAATGCTGGTAAATCAGCTAAGATTATATATCCAATTTAACGATAATTTGGGTATTGTTGCATAAATTCCTCCCATACAATTTAACTTAAAAAGCTAGCATTCAACTACTATTGATAATGCTAGCTTTTTATGCAGTTTCATAAATCATGAATTCCAAATTATTATTCTTATGCATTGAAGAACCCTATCTATTGACATGCCTTACAATTGAAGCACACGGTGTCACTAGACTTTACCCTGTAAACTACGACCCGTTGAACATTATTTACTGCACTTCCTGCAAGTTAAAAGACACAATGCGGTCGGTGTTCGGATTATAAACAACATTCCCCTGTACTCTTAATGTTTCTTGTGGAGATTGTAATACAAATTCATATGTTTCTCTCACTAAAGTGGAAGACATCATCGTTTTCCCAACTGATTGATAGTCTGTAACATTATAACCAGGATACGCCACGTCGGTAACTTCCAACAAATATTTCCCCCATTTTTCTTGCTCCAATTGAGGAGATGGGGTTATTTCAATATTGATAACTCCAACACTCGGATTAACACCCAACGCTTGAAAAGCTCTCCGATGTAAATTTATCCGATTCGCAGGATACCCCGCAACTTGATCGACAACCTTTACAATGATTTCTCTTCCATATGGAGCAGAAATATTTCTGATTTTAAGCGTTTGCCCACATGTATATGGGGAATTTTCTCCAACAGCTGCTGTCATATACTCATTATCTGACCATGCCATTCCGCACTTAGTTACTTGTCCCCCGTCTGTCCATGTAGCTTGACCTCTTACCGATTGCTGACGACCATAATGATTAGAGTTTGTAGGATAAGCATGCTGATAATCATAAGTAGATTGCTGTCCATATGGTATGGATTGAAAAGAGGTATTTTCATAATAATTCCTATTCGGCCAATAAGGATAATTCGGATTCATCTTTCTTTCCTCCCGTCATAATATAAAACCTTGTATTGCAAAATATTCTGATCGACAAAATTTGTTGTGTATGATACAGTTTAAAAATTTCGCAAACTAAAAAAACCTTCCTGATAGCATATGTATCAAGAAGGTTGACCTGTGACAGGCGTCTCGTATGATTCATTATTTTTCTAAGCTAACATGCATTAATAAAAGTACTTATCTCGCCTTTTTAGTCTTAACTTGCGCACTTGAAAATAAAAGATCATAAGCACACCAATAAAAAAGGCTAAATAAAGATAGGTACTAGAAAAAAATCTTTCCATAATGGAAGCTATGTTTGATTGATTACTCGATGATTTCGATGCTACTACAGGCTTGTCCCTGTTAACTTCATCTAACTGAAATTTATTGACTATTTCACCATTTTCATTCACCAGTTTTAATGTTCCATCTGCTTCCATCTCTTCTTCAAGCTTATCTTTCTGTGCATGTGTATAAACTAATTCCTCAGTTGCGGCGTATTCCTGCTCACCAAACGTAAAAGTTGTTCCCTTAGGGATACTTGATGTCGTAAAGTTTTCAAATCCATAATCTAATAGTTTGATTGTATCATTATATGAATCTTCTACAACATCACTTTTTAAGGTGACGGTGATTAATTTTAAATCATCTCTTTCCGCAGTTGTCGCTAAAGTAAAACCCGATTGAGCTACAAAGCCATTTTTTCCACCAGTAACTCCCTTATATGGAATCTCCTCTTTGACTAATTTATGATGTGTTTGTATTGTTGTATCCCACGTTTTTCCATTCCATTCCAATTCCTTCGTGCTAAAGATATCCATAAATACATCATTGTTCATCGCATACTGTGTTATTTTTGCTAAGTCCTCTGCTGTTGTTACATGATCTTCGTTAAATAAACCATGCGGGTTTTCAAAGTTTGTTTGTTTTGTTCCGATTACTTCTGTTAGATACGTATTCAAATCCTTTGCGAACGTCTTCACATTCCCACTCAGATGCTCCGCAATTGCAACTCCGGCATCATTTCCAGAATTAATCAACAATCCTTGAATGAGTTTTTTTAACGTTACTTGTTCCCCTTTTTCCAGAAAGACAGTCGTACCATCTACCTTTCTAGCATTGCTGCTCACTGTTACAACTTCGTCAAGTTTCCCGTTTTCAATTGCATAAATGGCAGTTGCTATTTTCGTTAAACTAGCAGGATACATCGGCTCTTTCGCATGTTTTTCATATAAGACTTTCCCTGTCGATGCATCCATTACGATTGCAGAGTCACTCTCTATCTGCATTGATTCTTCTCTTGAATCAGCGTGTGCTATGGGAACAAGTACTACATTCATGATGACAATTATCATAATTGTCCAAGCAACTTCTTTCATACGAACACTTCCCCATTATTTGTTTTTCCATTCGATGGTTTATCACATTGCGGAAAGATGCGCTTAGAAAAACAAATCATGCCTTATTCTAAACTAAACGTATGGAACAAGTGTGTAAATACCTTTCTAAAATTGTAATTAATACGTAATATTAAGCTAATTAACTTGTTATGTTTCTCAAACTTTTGAATAAAAAGAAAACCAGTATACCTCCCTATGTATACTGGTTAATATTCGGATTACAATTATTAGACACGATCAATAAAGCATGTTAATACTTTGGCCTCTTCATCATTCACTGGTACAAATAGATGAGGCTTTGATCCTTGAAAATAGGCACTATCCCCTTTTTCCATATAATGCTTTTCACCATCATAAAGCAAATGAATAGCTCCTTCAAGAATATAAATGAATTCATCCTGGGAATGTGTATAAGTTTTTTCCTGACGCAGGTTTATATTTTTCGGGGTCACATGTACAATAGTAGGTTCAATCCCACTATATTTGGATCTGTTTGCTAAAAGCTCATAAGAATACCCCATGCTTTCATCGCCCACTTTAGATTGCCGATTAGAATTCTGCTGCAGTACAAGATTCTGTTCCGTTTCATCATCCAACACCCAGGAAAGCTGTACACCCAATGCATCACTTATTTTGGATAATGTTGCTATCGCTGATGCTGTTTGGCCATTTTCAATTTTTGATAAAAGACTTTTTGAAATACCACATTCATCAGCTATTTGCTGTTGGGTTTTTTTATTTCGTAATCGTATTTGCTTCACTTTTTTTCCTATGCTCTGAAGATCGATCGAACTCATTCCTTCCACCTAATCATATGTATGCATTTTTTTAATCATAAGATAGCGGCAAGTACTAGTCAAGAGAAGAATAACCGTCACCAAAGCAAAATCGGATTGCTGTAGTGACGGTATTATAAGGTTTACTGTGCATTTGCGAAGTATGCTAACGAACGGCTCGGCAGGATTTTCCCAAGTTTATTTTGAATAAATATACCAGCGTCTTGAATTTTCTTTTCATCAATACCTGTTTCAATTCCTAAGCCATTCAAAAGATAAAGCACATCATTTGTAGCAACATTCCCAGCTGCTCCCGGGGCATATGGACAACCGCCTAACCCACCAATGGTGCTATCAAACCGGTTGATCCCATAATGCATCGACGTCATAATGTTTGCGATCGCCATTCCCCTCGTATCATGAAAATGTAAGATCAGCTTTTCTTTTGGATAATGTTTCATCAATACCTCGAGCAGCTGCTCAACCTGGGTAGGAACCGCAGTGCCAATCGTATCACCAAGTGAGAGATCATCAACACCAGAAGCAAATAAATGCTCGCATACAGTTAACACATTATCCGGAGTGATTTTCCCCTCATATGGACAATCAAAAACGGTTGAAACATAGCCAGTTACACGCTTGCCAGCTTGTTTTGCTTCCTGAATGACTTCATGCAGGATAGGATACGTAGCATCAATTGTTTTATTAATATTCTTCTGGTTATGTGTTTCGCTGGCTGACATAAAAACAGAAGCTGCATCGATTCCTGCCTCTAGCGCAAATTCTAAACCTTTCCTATTTGGAACAAGCGCCGAGTACAACACTCCCGCCTTTCGCTTGATTTGCTTTCCTACTTCACGTGCATCGGATAAAGCGGGTATCATTTTGGGATTAACAAAAGAAGTATATTCAATTTCTTTCACACCAGACTCTGATAGCATATTAATCCATGCAATCTTATCAGCAGTAGAAATCCATTTCTTTTCATTCTGCAAGCCGTCACGTGGTCCTACTTCTTTCAATTGGACAAACTTCGGTAAATGTTTCATTCAAGCCCTCCGTTCAATGTTAGAAACAAATTCATATTGCCTGAAAGAGGCATTTTAAACAGAGATATCAGTTCTGAATACGCTTACAAATATATCCCCTTATTACACATTGATTAACATCAACACATATACTAATCACAGAGAAAACCTTACAACCATTATATTCAACTATGTTTATTTTGATTCAACTTTGTTGAATATAGTATATAATAAATATTCAAACAAAGTCAATCCAAAAAGTATCTTTGTTAAATTGCTAAAAAGCCGCAACCCGATTTGGATCACAGCTTCTAGTAGGATTACATTTATTACTCCACATTACATAACCTTTCTCTAATTGAGAGCCGTCAAGTTATAATTGCAGCTCGATGGACTTTAAAGAAAAGAGTCTCCTATTTTATTAACAGACAAGTTATTCTCCCTCTAGCGGATTAGCAATAAGCCCCATAAATAAAATCGCGTCTGTTTCGTCGTCTGTTATGGCAATAAAGAATGGTCGGTTAACTTCCATATAAAATGGCTCTTCAATCGGTGCGGATGTTGTTTCCATTTCAACCGAAGTTGCAGCAGCCGCTTCTGTTCCTTTTTCATTTACATCAATAAATGTTTTTTGCTTTACCTGGCTAATCCAGAGTGGATCTTCCGATTTGATCATTGTTGAGAAATCTGCATTCTCTTCGTTAAATGCATCAGCCATTCCAAGCTTGCTCAACGTGTCATTTAGTATAGCTTCGTATTCTAATTGAAATTTTGGAAGTAGAATTGTTCCTTCCGTTTTCTGAAATTCCGATTTCCATGATTCCCAGTTTTCATTTGTTAATTGACTTTGGAAATCTTTAAGACTTGTATTTTCCTTTGGTAAAAATATGTTCATACTTATCGACTCATCTTCACCATATGGAAGGGCGATTGCCTGAAAATCTTCATTTTCCAAGTAAGCTAAATTCTCCTTTAGCGACATAAGCGGAACATCTTTTGTTGTGCCGTCAGCTAGATGAAACGCTCGATTTTCAGTTTGTTGTTTATCAAATTCATATGTCCAATTCCCATTAAAGTAAATTGCATTAACGAGAATTGTGACTAGATTGGGATCTAATGGGGCTTCGACAATGTCTTCAATTTTATCATTTGTTGCATCTTTTACCCATTTATTAATTTTCTCAGAGCTCTTCGTATCGTTTACATCCATCTCTTCTATTTCAGCATTAAAATAATCTCTATTATTTGCTGCAAATGTATCTTGGAATTGGAATTCATCGTTTAACCAAATTGAGTTTGCAATATTCAGTTCAACTTGTTCTGAATGCTTGTGGAGCAAAGACATTAGTGAAGCATTCGCCTGATTTAAAGCCTGCTTATCTACCCCTTCTGCCTGCAAAACTTTCGCAATTTCTTCTTTCGTCTCACCTTCTGCCCCATTGTATACCATGGATAATGCCATGAATAAACTCATTGGTGACATGAATAGGTTGCCATCTTCATCTGGCTCAACTTCTCTTAAAAGGTTGAATCCAAGTTCATTGTTAGGAGAAACAATTTGCTCATAATCATTCTCACCAAAGTCCACATCGCTCGAAATATCCAATTCATTTGTTGTGCCACAAGCACTAACCACTACTATAAAACCCAACAAAAACACAGAATATCCAATTATTTTTTTCATCCGCTCACCGCCCTTTATTCATTAGTCTAAAAAAGAGCCGAAAACGTTACAGACTATCAGGAATTAATTAATATTTTTCACACAAAAAATGATAAAGGCAGGTTTCGGTTTGATTTGTTTAATAAAACAAATAGCTAACAAATTTCTAAATACTTCATTAACGCTACCAACATGGAATTAATTTTAAGGCATTGTTATAATTTGTACTATTATATTATCTAAACAAAAATTAAAGTAAGGAAGCGAAACAATGAAGAATAGTTGGAAGATATTTTCAACCGATATGAAAAAAACAGGAACAAACTGGATTGCATTAGTGATTATTGGGGGACTTGTACTGCTGCCCTCCCTCTATGCTTGGTTTAATATAAAGGCTTCTTGGGATCCATATGGTCAGCTCGATCGAATGCCAATTGGTATTGTAAATGAGGATTTGGGAGCAACTGTTCATGATGAAGATATTGATGTTGGTGATGAATTAATTGAGACGCTAAAAGAAGATGACTCGATGGACTGGAACTTCACAGACCGTCAGACTGCAATGGAGCGCGTTGAATATGGCGATTATTTTGCCGTTATTATCATACCAGAAGATTTTTCAGAAAAGCTGGCTACTGTAATTAGTGATAAGCCTGAGAAAGCAAATGTTGAATATTATGTGAATGAAAAAATAAATGCTATTAGTCCGAAGATGACAGACAAAGGTGCAAGTGTCATTGTAGAAAATGTAAGCAGCCAATTCATTTCAACTGTTAATGGTGTTATTTTTGACTTATTTAATACGATTGGAATTGAATTAGAAAATGACTTGCCGGATATGGAACGTTTTAAAAACTACATTTTTGAAATGGAAGTAAAACTACCGGAAATTCATGACGTCTTAACTAGTTCGTTAACGGATGCGAATCATGCTACGGATATTATTCATAACGCTCAAGCACTAATACCAGATGCGAAACGAATAACTGAAAATGGACTTCATACAATTGATGATACCGTAGCATTTCTAAACGAAGCTGAAAACCGTCTTAATGAAATAGCTCCTGAAATAGAAAAAAGATTAGAACAAGCACAAGAAGTAACTGCGAACATCAATTCATTTATGCAAGATATACAATCAACTGATGTTGATTTTACAAATGGTGAAAACTTGTCTGAACAAATCGATACAAAAACTTCGCAAGCTATCGAGCAAATCGAATCGATTGAAACAATTTTACGGCAGTTACAGGAGCAACCTCAATCGGGTTCTGAGAATGAAAATGAGTCTGAGAATGAAATTGGGAACGAAAACGGAAATGAAAATGAAATTAAGCCAAAGCAAGAAGAAATAACATTGGCATTGGAACAGCTTGCTACATTGAAAACGGAGCTTGAAAATATTCAAAATGCTGGCTCCGACCTCCTATCATTTATAGATGAATCAAAAGTCGAGATGACACAGGTTCTTGATGAATTGAAAGAACGTGCAGCAACTACAAATGAATCCGTCGATGCATTTGTAAAGGAATATAAAGAAAACATTGAGCCTACTGTATTAGAGAATGTAAATAGCGCCAAAACAACCTTAAACGATGCAAGAGGAATATTGGTTGAAATTCAGGAAACTATCCCAGAGATTGAAAATATTTTGGCTCGAACCGATACCAATCTCGGTGAGGGAAAAGAATTATTGGAAAGCATCCTTGGTGAGTATCCATATGTGAACAGTAAAATTAAGGAAATAGCAGATCGAATCCGACAGATTCAAGGTGAAACAGACTTGGAAGAAATTATTCAGCTGCTGCAAAATGACCCAGATGCTGAAAAAGGATTTTTCTCAGAACCAATAGTATTGGATGAGAATAAGATTTTCCCTATTGCCAACTATGGCACAGGGATGACACCATTTTATACGGTGTTAGCAATTTGGGTTGGTGGTTTACTACTTATTTCTCTATTATCAACCGACGTTCACAATCCCGAAGGCTTTACAATACGTGAACAGTATTTCGGTAAACTATTCACCTTTATGACAATTGGAATCTTGCAGACATTAATAATAACTTCAGGTGACCTCTTGTTGTTAAATGTCGGGGCGGCTCATCCTGGCTGGTTAATTGTGTTTGGTCTGTTCATCAGCATCATATTCATGGTTATCATTTATACACTTGTTTCTGTGTTTGGTGATATAGGGAAAGCAACCGTAATTGTTCTTTTAGTTCTGCAAATTGCAGGATCTGGGGGAACCTATCCAGTTGTATTGCTGCCAGACTTCTTCCAAATGATTAACCCCTTCCTTCCGTTCACGTATGCAATTGACTTGATGCGTGAAGCTGTTGGTGGAATTGTCTGGAGCCGTGTGTTACGAGATGTCATATCCTTATCCTTATTTGGACTCGCGGCTTTCTTACTCGGAGTCTTTTTGAAACAACCGATTAATAAACAGACACGTAAATTAATTAAAAAATCAAGGGAATCTGGTATGTTCCATTGATGTAGATTAAAACTTTATTATGTATAAACCATCCCCCCACCAAAAAACATGTTTGTTTGCTTTTGGTGGGGGGATTGTGTAATAAAATATACCTATCAGCCTTAATCCGCCTGCATACCACCATCCACATTGTATAGTGACCCCGTTACAAACGATGCATGCTCTGAAGCTAGGAATAAGACTACTTGAGCAACTTCCTTCGGTGCACCAAAACGCCCAATTGGAATCCCCTGTTTGATTGCCTCACCGGATGCTTCTGGCTCTCCTGGCGTAATATTATTTTGAATATCAGCCAGCATTTGCGTATCTATTGCAGCTGGCGCAACTGCGTTGATACGGATTCCGCTAGAAGCTGTTTCAAGTGCAGCAGTTTTTGTAATACCTGCTACTGCGTGTTTTGAAGCAATATAACCTGCCATACCAGCAGAACCGATATATGCTGCATTCGATGCAGTATTGATTATACTTCCATAACCTTGAACTTCCATTTGCTTAATAACATGCTTTAATCCAAGAAATACACCTGTAACGTTAATATTAAGGATTTGTTCAAATTTTTCTTTCTCCAAATCTTTAATTTGTGCGAAAGGTCCATTAATTCCAGCATTGTTGAAGAATACATCAATCTTGCCAAATGCATCAACCGTTTGCTTGACATAATTTTTAACATCTTCCTCATTTGTTACATCGGCACCAATAACTACTACCCTATCAGGTTCTACATTTAGTGAAGCTTTTGCACGTTCTAGTGCATCTTTATTAATATCTACTAATACAACTTTCGCACCATTATCCAAAAATAACTGTGCCGTTTCTTGCCCGATTCCACCAGCACCACCTGTGATCAACACAACCTTATCTTCCATTTAAATTCCTCCTTTAGTACGATGTAGTTCTAACTACATTTTAATGAAAGCGTTACCGGAAATCAAATTAGTTGCTTTATAGTATTTTATACTAGGAGAAATTAATTTCATTGCACGTTTTATCTCCCCCTACTAATCTACTTATGATGCCTTTTGCTATATACTGCACATCGAATTTATAACTCTTGTGACAGTCGAATCATATCTCGGCACCATATGCCGTTTTCATAAATAGGTGTATCATAGTGCCGAATGAAAAAGTCCCTATCGATAGCTGTTATTCGAAATCCACATTTTTGATAGAGAGCCAATTGTCCAATACTGGAATTCCCTGTCCCTATCTCTATTATTTTAAATCCATCCCGTCTAGCTCGCTTAAGTGCATCCATTACTAGTAGTTTGCCTATCCCTTTTCCTTGTGCAGTCTCTGCCACCGCAATATTTATCAATTCAACTGTTCCTGTTCTTGTTGGTATAAGAACATAAACACCGATTATTTGATCTTTCTCTTCTAAAACATAGCAATCCCCTCCTTCTAAATACGCAGCAACAAGCTTTTGAGAAGGATCGGCCATGAGCAATAAGTCCATTGGTGGACTTTCATGAAGTTGGATTTCTCTAATGTTCATTCCTATTATATGCTCCTCTTCGAAAATTCATATTGTACTTCTATACCACGCCATGAACCGCTGCCTTTCAATTACATTTAATATGCATGGTGCCTCAGCCTGTGCTTCAAGCTTTCGATGCTCCTCAGGAAATTCCTTCTCCACTCCAATTCTTATGTATGGTAGCTTTTCTTGTGCTTTTTGGGAACGGATATTTTCTCGTTTTGCACCTGCAAATACATTTTTTAATCGGAACTTTGAAAAAGCTATATGCAGAATTTCAGTTTTAGCCATTGCATTATAGCCTTTTCCCCAGTAGGGGTAACCGATCCAAGTACCAATGTGACACCTATTATGAATCCGATCAATATCCTTCAATGTAATCACACCTATTAGTTCCCCACCATCGTTCAATATTACTCTGGAAAACTGTTTCCCAAGCCGTTCCTGTTCGAAAACATGGGTAATAAAATTTATTGTCCCCTCTATAGAAGTCTGTTCGTCATCCAATCCCAATGCCTCTTTTACTTGAACTGCTGAGGATAGACGGGATATTTCTTCCGCGTATTTTTTTTGATGTTGGACTAAAAATAAAGTCGTCATCGATATTATCCTCCCTATCAAACCGATTTTCATAAATTTAACCTACTTTCCTTATTAGTATAACCAAAATTAGCTTAAGCAAGCTTCGCATAAACACATGTATCTCGCAGTTCATTCGTATCTGGAGAAAGATCATCATTTTTTAAAATACCTTCTAACACAAAACCTAATTTCTCCGGAATTGCTCGGCTTTTTTGGTTATGTGTATCGCAACGTATTTCTAGCCGCTTGGCATGTAATTCCGCGAAAGCGAAGTCCGCAATACCTTGTACCGCTTCTATCATATATCCTTTTCCACTAAAGCGAGTATCAATCCAATAACCAATTTCAAATTTAGGAATAGACCAGTTAATCCGATGCAGACCAGAAGATGCAATAAATTCTCCAGTCCCTTTATGGAAAACAAGTAATCTAAGATCTTCTCTCGTCAAAAAAGAAGTATGAGCCGATCGAATATTCAGCTCAACATCCTGCTCTGTTTGGTCCTGCTGGGCAAAGGGCATCCACGGCTTCAATTCCTTCATTGAGGCTTTTATTGCTTCATAAACAACTTTTCCATCTCCCGGTCTTGGCATGCGAATAATCAATCGTTCTGTTGTAAATTCTTCAGGAAATTCTTTCAATACTGGATTCATCTTTCTCACCAACCAAATAATTTAATTTTTATAATAATACAGTTTTTCTTTTTATAATGCAATATGCCGAGTGATTTATCCATAAAAAAATACCAACAGATAAAAATCCATTGGTATTTTTGAATTTAGAACAAAAAATGATTCCTTATTCCTTACTTCTTAACTTAGCTTTTTGTTTTAACTTTTCCAATCGGAGTGACTTCATAAGCGCAAACACCATCAACAGCAGAATAATCGAAAATGGAAAAGCAGCAATAATCATCATATTTTGTACTCCTTGCAGTCCACCACTGTATAATAGTGTAATTGCAGTTAATGAAAGTACAATTCCCCAAACGAATTTAATTCGATTTTTCGGATTTAACGATCCATTGGTAGAATGCATACTCAAAACAAATGTCGCTGAATCAGCAGAAGTTATAAAGAATACCCCTATTAGAAGGATTGTTAAAACAGATGCAATCGTGCTAAACGGCATTGTACTTAAGATACTAAATAACATTTCTTCTTCTGCAAGCGACGCAACATTAATAATTTCTTGTGCTTCAAGCAAAATTCCAGTTCCACCTAGCAATGAGAACCATATAAATCCAACTAAAGAAGGAACGATTAAAACTGCAATCGTAAATTCTCTAATTGTACGTCCTCTTGACACTCTTGCAATAAAAGTACCCACAAACGGAGACCAAGCTATCCACCATGCCCAATAGAACAATGTCCAATTCGTAATCCATTCCCTATCTACAGGACTACCTGGGGCACTACGAAAGCTCAGTTCAGGAAGGGTCTGTATATATGTTCCAATTGTGTTTGTGAAAAGGTCTAACGAATATAGCGTAGCACCGCCAAATATCGCGATAAATAAAAACAAAACTAAAGCTAACATCATATTAAAATTACTAAGTAGACGAATCCCTTTATCTAGGCCTGTCATAGCGGAAGTTAAGAATAGCATACTTACGATAATGATAATAATTACTTGAATAAAAAATGAAATTGGTAAGTTAGTTAAGTATGAGAGTCCGCCATTCATCTGTACTGCTCCAAGACCAAGGCTAGTTACAATACCTGTAACCGTTGCAACCAAAGCAAACGTATCGATTACCTTACCTGCTATTCCATCTGTTTTCATAATTGGTGAAAGAGTAGCACTGATTAAACCGGATTTTCCCTTTCTAAAGTTAAAGTATGCAATACAAAGTGCAATCACAGCATAAATACCCCAAGCATGTACACCATAATGAAAAAAAACAAACCGCATGGCTTCTCTTGCTGCTTCAGTTGTTCCTTCATCAACCGTAGGTGACTGAATTGCAAAATGTGAAAGTGGTTCTGCTGCACCAAAAAAGACTAAACCAATTCCCATACCAGCACTAAATAGCATTGCGAACCATGTCAAATAGCCATACTCGGGCTTCTCATCTGGTTTTCCAAGCTTAATATTCCCATAAGTACTTAAAATCAAATACAAGGATACAATCACAAAAAATGTCACGACTATTAAATAATACCAACCAAAAGTAGCCGAAATAAACCCCTTGATACTTTCCGTTATGCTTTCAAGTGTGTTTGGAAATATGACACCAGAAAAAATAATCACAGCCAGTATCCCGATTGCCCAGTAAAAAACAGGTTGTACTTTGTTTGTTGACTTCATTCATAAAAACTCCTTTTAGTACGCTTTACATCATCTAAGTATCGATACAATTTTCAAGATATGTATAATTCAATAGTTGATGTTGACATTGATAAAGTTACAGTATACCTAGAAAAAGTATTGATTACAATCTATAGGCCCTCTTAGATGACAAAGAAGCTACATAGGTATTTAAACCATGGATCTATTGACTATGAACGGTTTTATTGAATGTGGAATGATATTATCATTAAGTACTTTTAATCAGATTGTCTTTTTATTATTTCTAAATAGCACTATTTCATACTTTTTTTATGAATAGGTCCTAATCTATTACGTAGCAGTGAATTATTTAGTAAACCTTTTTTATTTTAATGATCCACAAATATATTGATGGCAAAAGGACGGTAGAAATTGGTATGATATAATTAGAATTAGTTACCTTTGAAGTTTTCGAATTTATTGGAGAATCGAAACAGATTACGAGCATGATAAAGTATAAAGTATTGAAAACGCTTTTAAAAATTAGTCATGATAAGGGGAGATATGTATGAGTGAAGTTTTATTTTCAATTACTGAAAATGGGGTTGCGACCATCACCTTAAATCGGCCGAAAGCAATCAATTCATTAAACTATCAGATGATCGTCTCGATAAAGAGCAAACTTATCCAGTGGGAAGATGATCCTGCAATTCGGATTGTTATCCTTCAAGGAGCAGGAGAGAAAGGATTTTGTGCAGGAGGAGATATTAAAACCTTATATCAATCGAAGGAAAGCGAAGCAGCATTCAAGCAGTCGATTCAGTTCTTTCAAGAGGAGTATAAAACAGATCAGCTTGTTGCCAACTTCCCAAAACCAATCCTTGCATGCCTTGATGGAATCGTAATGGGTGGCGGTATCGGGCTTTCTCAAGGAGCTAGCCACCGAATTGTAACAGAGCGGACAAAGTGGGCCATGCCAGAAATGAATATTGGTTTTTTTCCGGATGTCGGTGCAGCCTATTTTCTAAACAAGGCTCCTGGACAGATTGGACGGTACTTAGCCCTTACTGCAAAGGTGTTAAAAGCTTCTGATGTTATCTATGCAAATAGTGCTGATGCTTTTATTCCAAGTGAGAGCTTAAACTCATTGTTTGAACTAATTAATAAAACGGATTGGCATCAAGATGAGAACCCGGCTGCTGCACTTGATAAAATGATTCATAACTTCAAAAGAGAGCCAGAACATACAGGAAAACTTGCTTCCATACAGTTGGAGATTGATAAACATTTTGCTCATTCTACAGTAGAAGAAATTATTGAATCTTTAGAGACAGATAAAAGTGATTTTTCCTTACAAACAATGAAAACACTACAATCCAAATCACCCGTATCGCTGAAGGTTACTTTAAGGCAGCTAATAGAAGGAGAAATGAAGTCTCTGCGGGATTGTCTAGATACAGATTTAACTTTAGCAGCGAATTTCCTTCGTTCGGAAGACTTTTACGAAGGGGTGCGGTCAGTAGTTATTGACAAAGATCAGAATCCGCAATACAACTACAAACAATTATCTGAGGTATCCTCAATGATGGTTGATTCCTTTTTTCAGCACTCATTCTGATTTATAACATACAATAAAAACCCGATTCTTAAGGTGAAAGGAATCGGGTTTTCTGCGTTCTAATTCTAATGCTGTTGTACATAACATATTTAGCTGAACAGTCACATCTACAAAGCCCTAAAGTTGGACTTCACGACCGTAAATTACCGCAACTGCAACATCCTAAAGAGCTTTTCAAAAACCTTACATTTGAAGAAATCATTGTGTTGCTTCCTTCTTATTGGATTGTTTTTTTACTTGTTCATAGAGTACCGCCATGTCTTGATCACCGTAACCTTCACGTTCAACTGTTCGATATAAAGCGAGCAACGATTTGCTAATTGGCAAATCAAGCTGATTCTCGTCCGCTAGCTCCATTGCAAATTCGAGATCCTTTCGTAGCAGTTTTAAAGAAAATCCTGGGTTATAGTTTTCTTTAGCAATAAAGCTGTTATAATTTCGTTCATATATACGGCTCTGCCCATAGCTCACATTCAGCATGGAGAATAACTCATCCAAATCAAGATTCTTTTTGTTTGCTAGTTGTAACGCTTCACTAACTCCAGCTGTGTAGAATCCAATTAGTAGATTATTAATCAATTTCACCGTCGTTCCACTATCGATTTGTTCATCAACATGGAATATATTTTCTCCAAGAACTTGAAACACTGGAAGCACTTGTTCATAAATCTGCTTCGGCCCTCCAACCATGACAGTTAATGTTTGATTCACTGCGCCAATGACTCCCCCACTTACAGGTGCTGCCAAGAAATCAAGGCTGTTTTCTGTACAGACCTTTGCAATTTCCACATTCAAATCAGGTGAAACTGTACTCGTGTCTATTAACGGCTGTTCTGGTTTGACATTATTAACTAACCCTTCTTCCCCTAAGAAGACTTCTTCCACTGCTTTTACCGATGGAAGACTTGTCAGGATGAGCTCGCTTCTCTCTGCGACTTGTGCAATGGATGCAGCAATTTCCCCACCTGCTTTCTTGAATGAACGTGCTGCTTCTTCATTTAAGTCGTACCCAACAACATGATAACCTGCATTGATTAATCCAGTTGACATTGGAAGCCCCATATTCCCTAAACCAATAAAACCGACTTTCTTCATGTTCACCCTCATTTCTTATACCCATTATTTGAGATAACTTCCATTGCTATCTTACGCTTCTTAGCAACTAAATTAGAATACATTGGCAAGGTAAAATTGTTTATTTCATCAAGAAAGGCTTGCTTTTTATCATCATTTGAAATGATCGAGGATATAATCACAACGGCATTCCTTTCAATTCCGAAATATCCCTCTTCACAAAGTACTTCTGCCATCGTTTCTTTTAAATCCTGATTTGACCTTGTTGCTTGAGCAGTTAACTGTACAGATTCCATCACATAAATTTCCTTAATAACATCTGCAAGCATTCTTTGAATCTCTTGGTCCTGTTTAAGGACTACATTATCACTATTGGAAAACGCTTTCATAATTATGTTTAATAGTTCTTTAGAATAGTGGATATATAGATTCTGAGAATGGGTTTGTGTTTCATCCTGTTCGATTATCGATTTATCTTTATTATATAATTTTAGAAAAGACCTCACAATTGTAAGGCGATTAATTTCACTTGTTCCTTCAAATAATCGATTGATTCTTGCATCTCGGTATAAACGCTCAACCTCATATTCCTGCATGTATCCATAACCACCATGAATTTGTAACGCTTCATCAACAATAAAGTCTAAAGCCTCTGATGCATATACTTTATTAATCGAACAATCAACTGCATAATTAGAAAGCTTACCTAGTATATCATCTTCGTTGGAAGAATTTACATGTAGTTCATCCAATCGATTCGCGGCCACGTAGGCAGCACTTTCAGATGCAAAAATAGCTAAAGCCATGTTAGCCAGTTTCTCTTGAATCATCGTAAACCGGGTAAGCTCTTGTTTAAATTGTTTGCGTGCTTTCCCATAATTCACTGCCAGAGACAGTGCTTGTTTTGCCGTACCAACATTAGCAAAGGCAAGTTTTAAACGAGCTAGGTTTAAAATATTGAGTGCAATGTAATGTCCTTTCCCAATCTGACCGAGCACTTGATCAGTTGACAGCCTGACATTTTCCAGAATAAGAGTTGCTGTCGATGACCCTTTAATGCCCATTTTTTTCTCTTCTAAACCGATTGAAACACCAGACATTGATCGCTCTACAATAAATGCCGTAATACCACTTTCCGTTTTTGCGAAAACAACGAAGACACTAGCAATATGGGCATTCGTTATCCATTGCTTTTCCCCATTTAACACCCATTCCCCACTTTTTTCATCTAATACAGCACTTGTCTCGGATGCCAATGCATCTGATCCGGCATTTGGTTCTGTTAATGCATAAGCTCCTACCCATTCTCCCGATACGAGCTTTGGCAAATATCGTTCTTTTTGCTCTGGAGTACCAAAATAGACATATGGCAATGTTCCTACTCCTGTATGAATGTTAAAGGATACACTAAAAGACGCTCCATATCCCATTCGTTCTGCAACTAAACCTGCTGTCTTTTTACCGAGTTCCATTCCATCGTATAATTCGGGAACATCTGCACCCAGTAATCCAAGGTCACCCGCATCGCGAAACAGCTTTTTCGCAAGCTCGTAATCATACGCTTCAAGATTTTTTATAGATGGATTTACGTGTTCTTGAATGAATTTATCAATTGTCCTCGCAATTAGCTTTTCCTCTTCTTGAAAATCTAACGATATGACTGATTGCTCGTTCGGGAATAACGTATGCTTATTAGTTGATTCAACCTTTTCCATATGCTTTCCTCCTTTATTAATCCTTTATTAATGAGTATGTTTCAGTTTTGTTGAAAGCACTTACAAAGAACCAAAAAAATGCACACTAACAATCCAAATGGAAGTTGTCAGCATGCATGATAAAATACAAGCAAAACTTGTTTTTAAAAATAACAAGGCTTCATTATACACGTAACACCTCCTATCCTCGTAGGATTAAATGCCGTCTGATATAGGCAGGTCTCCTGGCTATATGATCATCACAATTCGAACCTTCCCATTTACAGCAATAAACAGTGGTATCCATCGAATTGCTCCCAATTACAGTTGCGGGACAGCGTCGGATTTTCACCGAACTTCCCTTTTAAGCAATAAAAGTAAATATTATTGCACCTATATCTTTAAAACTATTCAGTTATTTTAAAATTATAGCACTGTTCGTTCATATAAACAATACATTTTTTTGATTTGGGATTGTTCTCCAAATGCATTACTAAAAATATGAAAATTTGAATTGATTGAGCCATAAACTCACTAATTACATATTTATAGTTGATCATCTGTCCTTTTATATTTCCTCGAACGATAATTTTTTCAATCGATGCATAGGATCTTCTAATTATTTCCACACTACAATATGACACAACTAAAGGAGGGTACACATGAAGAATGGATTTTTGCTTGTTTTATTTCTCGCATTTAGTATCCTAACAGGCTTTGAACATCAAGATAAGCTTGAAATTACAGATACAGAGATAACTGTTATTCAATCAGAAGGTTTATTGCGTTATGATTTTAAAATCAAAAATAATGGTGAAATACCAATTGAAAGTGATTTTGATTATCCTGGACAGCATCCATTTGGAATTGAATTCGTCATACGGCCAAATGAGAAATTATCTGAAGTTATGGTAATGGAGAAACGTACAAACTATAATAAAATGTTGTCTTTAGGGAGTGGCCATTCCGGATATTTCGAACCGAATACTGAAATGTCTGTTCACTTAGAATATAAAATGAAGGACGATGTTAATCCTGAAAAGGTAAAAAAACTTGCATATGATTCGACATTACTTATTTTAGATGGCGTTGATATCGCAATTGAATTTCCATTACAAGAAATAAAGGAAAAACTATCCAATTAAATAAATGTTACCTCCCTCTCCTATGTCTAATAGTTGAGGAAGGTATCATTTATAGCTGTTCTATTAGAGTTGTTTTCTCAGTTTGTGTGGCAGAAAGCTCTATTTCTTTTTCATTCAAGGTCATTTCTAATTTTCGAATAACCGATACAACGCTTGCATGTTGATCCCTTGCTTGTTGTAAAGAGTCTTGAATTCTCCCTTGAACCATCCAATCTACAATTAAACCATCAAAGAAAAAGTCCGCAAATTTCAACATTCCTGAAATATCAATTTGCAGGTTTGTCACTTCATCGATATCTAATAATTCTTTCTGAAAGTTTCGCATCCTTGTTTGTGCTTGGTGGATATGGTTTGTCGCTTTATCAATATGATCATGCTTAACCATACTAGAAATCATCCCTCCACCAAACATATCAAATGTCCCCCAACCTTCTGCACTTTCAAGGGAACTCATTGCATTATTTAATGCATCTTTTACATTATATCCTGCTTCAATCGCTTCATTTAACTCTGTGATGTATGCTCTTATATCACCTTCACGCTCATTTAATTCAAATAAGCGATTTCCGAATGCAGCATCTCTTTCCTTAATAATTTGTTCCTTCGTCGACAAAAGAAATTCGTAATCTTGATCTGCATCCACAACGCTTTGCAATTTATGATGCAATTCATTCATCGAATTACTAATTTCTTGCTTCGTTTTTTCAGCCTCTTCAAGCTGCAGCTGTACTGCAATAACTTCTTGCTTTTCCTGTCTCAGCTTTTCATGCTTTGATCCAAAAAGTGTTTGTATTAAATTTGTTATTCCAATTCGTTCCAGTTTCTGAACGTCTTTTTTCTCAGCAAACAGCTGCTCTTCTAACCTGCTAATCTCTTTTTCAACATCTATTAATTCTGTCTCATAATCAGCAAGCTGTTTTTCCCATTTCTGTTTCTTGCTCATTGCACTTCTAACTCGAATGAGCTGATCATTTATTTCTTCATACATAAAGAGGCCCCCTAGAATTGATATGCATCACTTCTTTTTACGTAAAAGAAGCGCAATAGGTTTCATTTTATCAGATTTCAAATCGAAGTATTTACCAAGTCTTTCTTTGGCTATATTCTATTATTATACTTTTTTATTTTAATTCCATTCTATGTCAGCTTCGACTTTCTGTATCATTTTTTAAGAATGAGTACTTTTTAAATGTTAACAATGTAAAATCTAAAAAACCAGCATTCAATCATGGATGTATCAATACCATCCTGATTTGATAAAATATTCATTAATCTCCTCCTTTATCCATGCGTTAAAGGTATATTCTCACATCCAATTTTTCATCAGAGTCATTTATTTCTTTTCAAGCAATTACTGTTTGTAATAGATCTTCAGTATGGTTGCTGTTCATGCAAGGGATGATTTTTTCGCAAAAAAATAACCGTCCGTTAATCGGGCGGTTATTTATATATCGTTTATTCAACAATGGTAACTTTTACTGTACGAACTCCCCAATTATAAGCTTCTTTTTGAGTTGGTACGAAAACATCAATTTTCTTCCCTTTTATCGCACTGCCGATATCCCCAGCAATAGCATGACCATAGCCTTCAACATCAACAATAGTGCCTAATGGAATTACACTTGGATCAACTGCAATTACTTTTGCATTTGGATTTTTACTGAGATTAATTCCGGTTGATGTAACACCAGAGCCTCCCGCACTTTTAACCGTATATGCAGTAGCTGTCACCGTAAAAGTTTTGCCATTAGAAGCGGATTCCTTCTTATCCGATTCCTTTTTTGGTTCTTTTTTCGACTCTTTCTTCTCTTCTTTAGCCAGCTGTACTACTTTACCTTCATCGACCGGCTTATCTTGAGCTGATGCAACTTGCGTTTTAGCAGGTTTTGCGACTTCCTGTTCCTTCGCTTTTGCCGCTTCCTTTGCTTTTTCTGCTTGTGCTAATTCAATTTCGCGCTGTTCTTTTTCCTTTGCGATTTGCTGTTTTACTTCACCTTCCAATGAAGCAAGTGTACTATCTTCGATTTGTAATTCATCTGCCAACGTGGCTAATTGGTTTTGCTTTAGTTCCAATGATGATTTTTGCTCTTTATTTTGCTCTAATTGCTGAGCAATCAATGATTGTGTTTCTTCTTGTTCTGCTTTTAGTTCATTTAATTGATCGAGTTTATCGAATACAGTTGCTTGTTTTTCCGCTACTAATTGGATATCAGCCTCTTGCTGCTCGATTAATGCTGCATCCGAGTTCGTAATTGTGTTAACTGCTGACACGCGTGAGATAAAATCACTAAAGCTTTGGGAACCGAAGATAACTTCTAAATAGCTGATCTTACCGCCTGACTGTTGTGTAGAGACGATTCGACCTTTTAAAATTTCATATCTTTCTTCAATCTTCTTTTCTAATTCTTTCATTTCTTCTTCTAAGATCGAAATTTCTTCTAATGTACCGTCAACCTTATTTTCTGTTTCACTCAACAATTTCTGATTTTCTTGTAAAGCTGTATCAACACGTTCTATTTCTTTTGATAATGTCTCTAATTCTATGATAACATCTGCGATTTCACTTTCAGCTTCTGTCAGATTTTCCTTAATGTTTGAGCGTTGCTCACGAATTGTTTCTAATTCGTTTGTACTGTCTGCAAAGGTCGGGATACTAAAAAACGAACTACTTAAACCAACAATCATCACTACTGCGATTAGTTTTGCTAAGGTTCTATTCAAATTGACTCCCCCGTTTTCCAATTCACGACTACGTCTCTATTTATAGACAAGATAATAGAATCTGATTGTCTGCAGTTATGTGAATTATGTATTTTATACTAATTTTTACCTGTTCTAGGCTTGTTGTAGTATACCATTATCAAATGTCATAGATATTATGATAATATTACAATTGTATTTCACAGAGGGGTGTAAGTTTATTTTCCTTAATAATGTTAACTAATTAAATTACAACAATCTTACGGAAGTCAATTTTAATAGAATTGAATAATAATAATCACAGTTGTTTTATATCTCCATTAGAAATTATTGTCGATTATACTCTAAGCCAAAATAAAGCAACCTCCAAGGACACGTACTTGGAGGTTGCTTTATTTATCTATTAAACACAACATCTTTGAAAAATGATTATTTTGCTTTTGCTTGGATTCGCTTTTCATTTTCAGAAATAATATAGGCACAAGCCGCATCCCCAGTAATATTAAGGGACGTGCGCAGCATATCCAGTAAGCGGTCGATACCGATAATGAGAGCAATGCCTTCAACAGGCAGGCCAACCTGTTGCAATACCATGGCAAGCATGATTAATCCAACTCCTGGCACCCCGGCAGTTCCAACACTAGCCAAGGTTGCAGTTAAAATAATCATGATGATAGCAGTAAAATCCAAATCTATTGCATATACTTGGGCAATAAAAACTGCAGCTACTGCTTGCATAATTGCAGTTCCATCCATATTAATCGTTGCCCCTAATGGCTGTACGAAACTGCTGATTTCTTTACTTACTCCAAGATTTTCCTGTGCAGCTCTCATGGAAACTGGCAGAGTTGCATTTGAACTGGACGTACTAAACGCAACAGACATTGCTGGAAAAAATCCTTTATAAAAATTGATTGGATTTCCTTTTCCAACCAGCCAGATGGCTAAGCTATAAATGACTATTGCATGAATAAACAATCCTAATATAACCGTTCCCATATACGCTCCCATTGAACCAACAGCATCTAAACCAGCACCTCCAATTGCAGAGGCAATTAAAGCAAAGGCACCATATGGGGCCGCTTTCATAATAAGAGTTACTAGAAACATTAATATTTCATTTGCTTGTTCAAATAAACGATTGATGCCTTGAGTTTTCTCACCTAAGAAGGCAAGAGCAGTCCCAATGAAAATTGCAAATGCGATAATTTGCAGCATATCTCCTGCAGCCATTGAACTAATGGGATTATCAGGAATGATATTAATAATCGTGTCCATCACAGGGGGTGCGTCATTTGCTTCATAGCTAGCATTGCCTATATCAAATACACCTTCTGCACCTGGTTTTATTAAAAATGCTAATGCAAGGCCGATACAAATAGCAATTGCAGTAGTAACGAGGAAAAAAGAAATGGTTTGAATGCCTATTTTTCCTAGTTTAGCTGGCTCTCCAAGACCAGCGGTTCCAAGAACAATTGATACGAATACAATTGGTACAACAATCATCATAATTAAGTTAATAAAGATTTGACCTACAGGCGTTAACACATAGGTATCTATATTCGAAAATATACTTTCCGGTACAAATGTGAACCCTATCCCTACAACGACACCGAATACCAGAGCTATTAAAATCTTTTTCGTTAAGCTCATATAGCTCCACCCTTCTTAATTATAAGTTAAGAATCAAATGGTTCTTTTTAAATCAACTGTATGGCTAACGAATGCTTTATCTCAATTGACTATATTGTACTTTAGCTAAATTATATCTCCTCCTTTCACTTGTTTCTAATACAATTATTACTTAAGGACCATTACAATCAGTTCCATCTTCATTTTACAAACTTACTGTCTCATTACTTCTCATGAAAAGACCTCATTAGACTTCCCTGCTCAATCTAGATTACAAGCAGATAAACTAGCCCATACAGTTTTTTATTTTTATGCATGTTCTAATATTTTAAGAACCAACTTGCCAACAAAAGTCTGTGCACTTGTTGGGTTAGCCCTATTTAAAATACTTTGTATTTTACAAGTTATGCGTTCCAAAAACTCCCCTGAAAGTTTCTTCTGTTAACTTTCAGGGGAGCATTATTATACCTTTTCAAATTTATTCACCTGTATCTGCAAATCGTTTAATTCGCTCTTCTATTTCATCACGAACTCGCTGGAATACTTTCCATTTCTCCTCTTCGGTACCTTTTGCTTTTGCTGGGTCATCAAAGCCCCAATGCTCTCGTCTAACATGTGACGGGGTTACTGGGCATTTATCTGCCGCATCTCCGCAAAGCGTAACAGCCAATGTTGCATTGTTCAAGAATTCGGTATCAATTATTTCAGAGTTTTGTTTGGATATATCAATATCCACTTCTTTCATTGCTTTTACTGCATTCGGATTTAATCCATGTGCTTCAATTCCGGCACTTTTGACTTCCCAACCATCACCGAGATATTTCTTCGCCCATCCTTCTGCCATTTGGCTTCGGCAGGAATTTCCTGTACATAAAAAGTAGATTGTTTTATTAGACATCATCAAGCTCCATTTCTTTTATTATTTCACTAATTCATGTTAAAAAAGTAAAAGTGTAAAATATAAACCGAGTAAAGTTATGAACAGTATAGGCATTGTGAGGACAATACCGGTTTTAAAATAAGTTCCCCATGATATTTTCACGCCTTTTTTTGACAACACATGCAGCCAAAGTAAGGTGGCAAGTGAACCAATCGGTGTAATTTTCGGACCTAGATCCGATCCAATTACGTTCGCATATATTAATGCTTCCCGGATGACACCTGTTGTATTTGTTTCAGAAATTGCAATAGCATCAATCATAACAGTCGGCATATTATTCATAACGGATGATAGAACAGCTGCGATGAATCCCATTGCTATTGTTGTCACAAACAATCCCTGTTCTGCAGCTGCTTGAATAAGATCAGCCAATAGATTTGTTAGTCCGGCATTACGCAGACCAAAAACGACCACGTACATTCCAATTGAGAAAAAGACGATATTCCATGGTGCATCTTTTATAACAGCCGTTGTGTTGACCACTTTACTTTTTCTTGCCATTTGAATAAAGAAGATGGCAATGACTCCTGCAACTAACGAAACAGGGACCTGAATAAACTCGCTCGTAAAGTAACCAATAAGTAGGATTCCTAGTACATACCAGGATAAATTGAACATTTTCGCATCCCGAATTGCATCATTCGGCTCTTTTAATTTTGACAAATCATACGTTTTAGGGATACTTTTTCTAAAGTAGATTAATAACACAATAATCGTCGCAGCCAATGAGAACAGATTTGGAATAATCATCCGTGATGCATATTCCACAAAACCAATATTAAAAAAGTCTGCTGAAACGATATTAACTAGATTACTAATGATAAAAGGCAGTGAGGTTGTATCGGCAATAAACCCACTAGCCATTATAAAGGGAAAGACCATTTTTTCCGTAAAATTCAAATTTCGTACCATTGCAAGCACAATCGGAGTTAGAATTAATGCCGCTCCATCATTTGCAAAGAATGCTGCCACAACTGCACCAAGCAAACTAATATAAACAAACATTTTTATACCGTTTCCTTTTGCAATTCTCGCCATATGTAAGGAAGCCCATTCGAAGAACCCAATTTCATCTAATATTAAAGAAATAAGTATGATTGCTACAAATGTTAAGGTTGCATTCCATACAATACCCGTCACTTCAATTACATCTTCAAAATTAACGACACCAACAATAAGCGCGAATATTGCACCACCCATTGCTGACCAGCCAATTGATAACCCTTTAGGCTGCCAAACAACTAAAATTAGCGTACCTAAAAAGATTAAAATTGATAAAATAACCATTACTGACAAAACCTTACCCTCCAATTAACAACACGTCATTCGTGTACCATTTTCTTCTAAAACTTTTAATTTTTCGTCTTGATCTGGCAATTGTTTAAGAATCTCTGCAACGAATGAATAATACGCATTGTTCTTATTTACCGAGTAAAAGATCCATTGCCCCCTTCGTTCTTCCTTTACCAATCCAACATCCTTCAATTTACGTAAATGCTGACTAATCGCTGGCTGACTCATTTTAAAAATCTCCACAAATTCGCATACACAGCAATCATGAGAATCTAGTATTTTAACCATCGTTAGACGGGTTTTATCACCTAATAATTTTAAAATCATTGCTGCTTTTTCCATTTCAACAGCCGTTTTGAACATGGATTATCCCTCCTACTATTTTTACATATCATTATATAATTATTTGCTTATATATACAATGACTTTTTCGATTAGATTGATTTTTAGGTACTAAAACAAACATATAGATGGAATTGGAATCATTGAAGTTAATATGTACTATAAAGCACATTTACAATAAAAGCCCCGTCTCTCTCAAGATTTGAGAAAAACTGGGCTTTGTTTTATGGAATCTCCCTGTTTTGTTTAACCTGTTTTAAAATTATATTGCTATGGGGAATACTTGGTATGCTCACCATGCTGTAACTTAAATCCTGGTTTGGTACTTCATAATTCATCTGATTAACCAAATAATCAAGACTTACTTTCATTACCTCAATGGTGACCCACTCTCCAGCACAGCGATGCCCCATAAAATGGTCACCGCCACCTTGCGGAATAAAGTTAAAAGGACTTCCATCCCATTTAGCAAACCGATTAGGATCGAAAATATCAGGATTCTCCCAAATTTCAGGATCATGATTTGTACCATAAAGATCAAGCAATGTTAATGTACCTTCTTCAAATTTATAGTTGTTCCAAGTGAAATCCTTTTTTACCAACGCTGCTACAAATGGAAAAAATGGATAAAAACGACGGACTTCCTGTACGAACATCTGAGCATATCTTTCATCAGACGTTTTAAGCTTCTCCCTTTCTTTCGGATAATGGTGCAATGCCAGTACAGTGAAATTGATGAATATAGCAATTGCCACAATTGGTCTCAAGATATTAATGACTTCCACAGAAACCGTATCGGTATTCAAAAGATTTCCTTTTAAGTCCCGGTGCCAGCTAAATATATATAAAGCGGTATCCTCTTGTGGATTTAATTCCCCTCTGCGCACCTTATCAACCAATTCACTCAACCATTTTTCTACTTTATTTCGTGCATGTCTTCCTGACCAATGGTTTGGACCCACAGCAGCTGGTGACTCAAACATCGCTGCTAAGTCTTTTGTCACTTCCTTCACATCCTCTTCTTCCAAAGGAACACCTGCCCAATGGCAAGCTGTACTGCAAAGGATCTCTTTTACTTCCTCATAAAGAACAAGCTCATCCATCTGTTCCCATTTAACAAGCGCTTGATTCCATTGTTTTTGCGCAATTTCTCTTAATCTTTGGAGCCCCTCAGGAGACATAATGGACATAAACATTCCCTTCCGTTGTTTATGTTCACGACCATCCAAAGCCTGAACACCATTCTTCCCAAACAATGTTTGAACTACACGATTTGGTGCTGCATCTTCTCTTTTGAATTTCTCCGTATCATAGAAGACTTCCGCAGCGGCTCTTCCTCCCATGCAGATCGCTTTCTTTCCAAGCAATCGGGTTTCAAAAATTTCAGAACTAAAACTGTGTCGCCTGTTCAAAATATACATATATCCTTCTCTCATAAGGCTCAAGCTATGATCTATCCCTTCCTCACGAGGCATTTGATTTGTATCAGACATATTGCCATCTCCATTCTGTGATATTCTCCTTTTTATAACATTTCCCTATTTACGCTTTAAAAAACTTGAATCGCCAGGAAGGTTCACATGGAAATTTGGGAGAAATAATAAGAGTTGGGATATAACGACAGTGTTTCATGTTAAAGACGCACGATGCTCAAACTTAGTGAAGGAAAAATACGTAGACTCCTGCGGCAGGAAAGGCATAGGTGAAACACCGTAGTGCGATAGCAAAAAGGGGGCTCACCAGCTGCCATTGGATGCGCGGAGTATATTTCCTTAGCGAATTATTTTGCAACAATTATACTCGGTTTTTATTCCCTAAAAATATTTTTGTCCTAGCCTCTGTTCGTTAAAAGTTAACTTGATTCAAAGCTTGAATCCGTTAAAATAAAAGTCAACACTGTTCCCCATACGAAAACGATACCGTAAAATAGTCTTTGCAGTAATCCTGCTGGGAGTGGTACAAAGAATAGAAGAATAATTAGGACAAAAATTACAATGAGGGCAAATAAGCAAATATAAGTCCAACGTTTACCATTATTTAACATCTTTGCATAAATCCATAGTCCAGGCAGAACAGTAATCATACCAATTTGCGCTGCGATTGAATGCCAGAAAAAATCGACATCAGCAGGTATAAATCCAGACACAATATTCCCCAAAGCTAGGATAATAATGAAAATGGTTGCCAATTTGGTTCTTACTTTTTTCTCTAAGTATTGCGCCAAGTACAAAACACCAACCGTCATTGTGATTCCATTTATGATAAATAACACATTCATCCATAAATGATATGGTGAACAAATTTCATGTGGTGCAATCGCGTACGTAAAATGTCCACAAGATGTAACGCCAAGATCACTCATTGCGTGCTGCATTAGACTATATGGAGCTGTTGAAGTCATCATAAAAAATGGCTCTATAACAAAATAAAAGCAAGTA
Organism: Oceanobacillus sp. FSL K6-0127; assembly: GCF_037983385.1. Lineage (NCBI taxonomy): Bacteria > Bacillati > Bacillota > Bacilli > Caryophanales > Bacillaceae > Oceanobacillus > Oceanobacillus sp. FSL K6-0127. The sequence goes on from NZ_CP150287.1 coordinate 3,350,307, forward strand.
GCTAACCAGCTGATTATTCCGACTTTTCTAGGTATCGTTAACAATAGAATTCCCCCTTTTTCTTATCTTTCCATGGTAATAGATATCTTAGTTCCTAATTAATAGATCACACAAGAACGTTATATACTATATTTATGTATACTTTATTTATGATAATACTTACCCGTATCTCAAAGTTCAATTACATTTCTTAAAAAATTCAGGTCTGCCACAATAAGATTAAAAATCCCTTGCTTATAATACAAGGGATTTTTTAATTCTTTCATATTTTACACGATGCAGTATTCTTCCTTAATTCTCTCAATCTATTGAACGTTTTATCATTCATTGGCTGCCAATCACCAATTCACTTCCAGCCTCGTTCATATTGCTTTGGAGCTTCCAAATCATATCCAAGTTCATTGGCTGCTTCTCTGGCCCAATATGGATTTCTGAGTAAGGCCCTGCCAATGAACACAAGATCTGCACGCTCATTTTGTACAATCTCTTCAGCCTGAATGCCATTAGTAATTAAACCAACTGCCCCAGTAGCTATTTCTGAATTACGTCGAATTACTTCACTATGCTTCACTTGGTATCCAGGGTATGGTTTGATACGTGCTGGCACCACTCCGCCAGTACTGCAATCAATTAAGTCAACACCCTGTGCTTTCATCTCTGTTGTAAAATAGATGAAATCTCTCTCCGCATTTCCTTGTTCGTTGTATTCATCAGCAGAAATACGTACGAAAAGCGGACCATCCCATTCTTTTTTCACTGCCTCGATAACCTCACCTAGAAAACGATAGCGATTTTCCCTGCTTCCACCATAGTCATCCTTACGCTTATTTGTAAGTGGTGATAAAAATTGATTGATTAGATAACCATGTGCCGCGTGAATTTCGATCATATCAAAGCCTGCTTCTTTTGCACGTCTAGCTCCATGTTTAAAAGCTTCAATTGTCGCTTTGATAACTTCCACTGTCATTTCAACAGGTTTTATTGACTTCTCATCAAATGGCAAGGCAGTAGGTGCATATATAGGGTGCTTCAATTTAGCTTTTCTTCCGGCATGTGCCAATTGAATCGCTGATTTCGCACCATAGCTATGAATTTCTTTGTTTAAATTTTTCAATCCCAGAATATGCTTGTCATTCCATATTCCTAAATCCTGATCTGAAATTCGCCCTTCATGTTGAACAGCTGTTGCTTCCACCATAATTAATCCAACTTGGCCAACAGCACGAGAAATATAGTGTGATAAATGAAAAGGAGTAACTAGTCCGTCCTTATCCACTGAAGAATACATACACATTGGAGACATAACGATACGATTTTTCAATGTAATTCCCTTAATATCAATTGGTGAAAAAAGTTTTGCCATTCTATCCTTCCTCCCTGTTCCAATATACTTCTATATCTTTATTATATAAAAAGACAACATTTAATCTAAACATGTGCATTTTGGCATATACACCATAAAAGGAAATTTAAACTTCAAACACCTTAATTTTTGCGTTGGGCATCAACACTTCTTCAGGTTTAAACGTTGCTAAGGCTTCTCCGTTTTTGACCTTGTTAACCCAATCATGATTAGCCAAGGCACCTTTACCTAAAGTGACTAAACCAGCTTCTCCATTCTCGATGATTTCGCTAGCTTTTTTTGGATCCTCTAAATGACCGTTGGCGATTACAGGAATTTTCCCGTATTTTTCGGCAAGAGAAACAAGCGATGGTCCGTTTGTATCGAACGCAGGCTTCCATGCTTCGTATTCGGTAACATGGATAAAATCAACTCCTGCTTCTCCCAAGCTTCCAAATATGATTTCAGCATCTCGCTCTTTCCCGGACCACTTATGTGCATAATCATTAACTTTCGCTTGAGAAATCCGAATACCAACAGTGAACTCCTCTCCAACCGCTTTCCGAATCGCCTTAGATACTTCTACCAATAAACGTACCCGATTTTCCGTCGAGCCTCCGTATTCATCTGTGCGCTGATTTGTATAATCAGTCAGAAATTCATCAAGCAAGTAGCCATTGGCTCCATGAATTTCAATCCCATCAAATCCAGCTGATTTCGCACGCTTAGCAGTTTCAACAAACCCGCATATCACTTCTTCAATCTCTTCCTTTGTTGCTTCTCTTGGCATTGCGTATTTTCCAATTCCTTCATATATTTCACTTTTTTCTCCTTTGGGCTGAACGGCAGAAGGAGCAATTGAATCTTGATCAAAAGGATTTCCATGAACGAGAGCACCTGAATGCATAAGCTGTGCAATAATTTTCGAACCTGCTTGGTGAACTGCATCAACGACTTGCCTCCATGCTTGTTCTTGTTCATTATTCACCATACCTGGCTGATCCATATAACCTGGACTATGCTTATCATCGGTATAAATGCCTTCGGTGATGATTAGCCCAAATCCTCCTATAGCAAATGATGTATAATAAGATGCCATCTGATCTGTAGCCAAACCATTAGGTGTTGCACTAATGCGCGTCATTGGTGCAACACCTACCCGATTATATAATGTTGTATTACCTAATGTAACGATGTCAAATAACGATTCTGTATCTTGCATTATGAACACTCCTTTTTTGACTTCAAGATATATTTTTAACAAAAGCAATATGCTTATTTAAGGTCCTCTTCTTTAAGATCGAAACCATTATCACATATTGTGGGTACTATTTTATTGTAATTCACCATCTGAGTTTAGTAAAATAGATATTATCGAACGATTAGTTCACTAAAACCGAACTATAAAGGAGAGAGTTGTATATGGAGCTTCGTCACCTTATTACATTTAAAACAATTGTTGAAAGAGGGGGGTTCAAAAAGGCTGCTGAACACCTTGGATATGCTCAATCTTCTGTTACAACGCATATTCAGGAATTAGAAGAGGAGGTAGGCAAGCCTTTATTTGATCGGTTAGGCAAGAAAGTTATTATGACTCATTATGGTGAACGACTTCTTTCTTATGCAATTAAAATCATTGACTTACACGCTCAAGCTTTAAGTACGGACGAGGAACCAACTGGTGACCTTATAATTGGTATATCGGAGTCACTGACAATTGATCGTGTTCCACCCATTCTTTTAGAATATAAAAAGACTTACCCGAAAGTAAACCTTACACTAAAATCGGTCGAGAATAATATTGTTTCCTCACAACTTCAAAATGGAGATATCGATTTAGTATTGGTATTAGAAGAGGAAGATTGGTCTCTTTCTGAGATTCATTATGAAAAACTAATAAGAGAAAAAATGGTTTTGATTAGTCCCCCAGTGATAGAAGAAGACAATAGGACAGTTCTTTATACGGAGCGATCATGCAGTTACAAGTCTGTGTTTGATGCTTATTTAAGGTATAAAAAGATGGATGTTAAGGAAAGTTTAGATTTTCAAAGTATTGAGGCGATTAAACAATGTGTTCGAAGTGGATTAGGAATTTCTATGGTGCCATACTTTTCCGTGAAAGAAGAAATAGAAAGTAATAAACTAAGAGGAGAAATAGTAGCACCCGAACATCCGGCGATCGCTACATTTCTTGCTTATCATAAAGATAAATGGCTTTCACCGTCTATGAATAGTATGATTTCTATAATACGAAATCATGCTGAGAATTGGATTTGATGGGTTTAGTCACACTATCCTTAGTCCAATTAAAAAAGCTGGTCCCTAATTTTTCAGGAAACCAGCTTTTTTTGTGTATTTTTATGCTACATCATAACCTTGATCCTCAACAGCTTCTTTCATATTATCCAATGAAATTTTAGTTTCATCATACGTAACCTCAACTTTACCAGAGCCCAAATCAACTTCTGCGGCAGTTACGCCGTCTAATTTATTTAGTGCTCCTTCCACTGACATTTTGCAATGACCACAAGTCATTCCTTTAACATCTAATGATTTTGTTTGCATCTAATTTCACCTCCTTTAAAGGATTCCTTTTATAATTTCACTCGTTTTAAGCGAAGTGCATTTGAAACAACACTCACTGAACTTAATGCCATTGCCGCACCAGCAACCCATGGTGCAAGTAATCCAACTGCTGCAACTGGGATTCCTGCTGTATTATAGCCGAAAGCCCAGAAAAGGTTTTGACGGATATTTTTAATCGTCGCATGGCTGATTTTGATCGCTTTTGGAATAAGCAGTAATTCACCACCAAGAATCGTTACGTCAGCAGCTTCAATCGCTACTTCTGTTCCCGTACCAATTGCAATTCCAATATCGGCAATTGCGAGTGCAGGAGCATCATTGACGCCATCTCCAACCATTGCAACCTTCTTACCCTGCAACTGAATTTCTTTCACCTTATCAGCTTTTTCCTCAGGCAAAACTTGAGCGATTACTTGGTCAATACCAACCTGTTTTGCAATGGCCCCAGCAGTTCGTTCGTTATCCCCAGTTAGCATGATAACTTCTAAGCCTTGCGCTTTTAATTCCTGAATAGCTTGAGGTGCTGTTTCTTTAATTGTATCTGCAACAGCAACAATTCCACGATACTCACCATTAATAGCAATCAGCATAGCGGTTTTACCTTCTACTTCGTAATTTACCAATTCTTGTTCCGCACCACCAACTTCGATTTGGTGGTCTTGCATTAATTTTCGATTTCCAACAAGAATGTTATTGCCTAATAGAGCAGCTTCGATACCATGTCCAGGTATAGCACTGAAATTATCTACTTCTACTAAATCAATTTCTTTTTCTGTTGCATATGCGACAATCGCTTCTGCAAGTGGATGCTCTGAACCTTTTTCCGCACTTGCGAGTAATTGTAATGTTTCCTCGTCACCTGTAAAGTTTGTTACTTCTGGTTTTCCTTTCGTAATGGTACCTGTTTTATCAAGAACAATTGCTTCTAACTGATGCGTTCTTTCTAGGTGTTCTCCACCTTTAAAAAGAATCCCACTCTCTGCAGCCTTCCCTGTACCAACCATAATAGAAGTTGGAGTTGCAAGCCCTAACGCACATGGACACGCAATAACTAGTACAGCAATTGCTGCGACTAAAGCTGGTTCAAACTGGCCAGGTTCAACAAGTACAATCCAAGCGGTAAATGTTAAAATGGCAATTACGACAACGATTGGTACAAAATAACCTGAAATGACATCGGCTAATCGTTGGATTGGTGCTTTGGAACCTTGTGCATCTTCCACTATTTTTACAATCGATGCAAGGGCAGTATCTTTTCCTACTTTTGTCGCTTCCATTTCAATCGAGCCATTTTTGTTGATCGTCGAGCCAATGACAGTTGCGTCCACGTCTTTTTCAATTGGTATGGATTCACCAGTAATCATTGATTCATCGACAGAGGTTCTTCCTTTCACAACGATACCGTCTACAGGTATTTTCTCTCCTGGTTTCACAACCAAACGATCTCCAACAATAACTTCCTCCACTGGGATCATCATTTCCTCATTATCTCTCATAACACGAGCTTCTTTTGCCTGTAAATTGAGCAATGAGGATAATGCATTCGTTGTCTGACTTTTCGCTCGTACTTCCAAATACTTACCAAATAAAATCAATGTGATTAATACAGCACTTGTTTCAAAGTATAGATGTGGCATATATGCTGGATTACCAATCGTCTTCAATGCTTCGTATAAACTATAGAAATAAGCAGCACTTGTACCCAATGCTACAAGCACATCCATATTGGCTCCGCCATTTTTCAAGTTCTTATAGGCACCAACATAAAATTGCCAACCAATAATAAATTGAACAGGTGTTGCTAAAACAAATTGGAACCACGGATTCATGAATATATGTGGTATTGTCATATTAAATAAATGAACCAGCATGGTTACTAATAGCGGTGCAGATAATACGGCCGAAATAATTAATTTTGTCTTCATCATTTTAATTTCTTTTTCTTTATGTGTTTGCTTATCTGCTGATTCAGCTTTCGGTTTTGCATCATAACCTACATTTTTGATTTTTTCAATTAACGCCTTCGTATCAACTAATCCAGGGTTAAATTCTATCGATGCCGTTTCGGTTGTTAAGTTTACAGTTGCCTGCTTTACACCCTCTTGTTTATTCAATACCTTTTCAATCCGAGTAGAACACGCAGCACAGGTCATTCCAAAAACATCTAGTTCTGTTTTTTCCATTAAAACACCGTAGCCGACATTCTCAATTTTCTTCGTAATATCTTCCAAACTTGTTTTTTCTGAATCGTAGTCTACGGTTGCCTTTTCCGTTGTTAAATTGACTTGGGCTTCGACACCGTCCATCTTATTTAATACTTTTTCAACTCGAGTAGAACATGCAGCACAAGTCATTCCAGTTATTCCAAGCGTTGCATGATTTGTTTCACTCATCTTAGTCCCTCCTATTTCGAGAACTGCTTCAATACACTCATTAATTCCTCGATGGATTCTTTCCCTTCGCCTTGTTTAATCGCATCACTGACACAATGATTGATATGGCGTTCTGTGACAGAGAAACCTACTTGCTTTAGTGCCGATTGAATGGCACTGATTTGTACTAGAATATCGACACAATATCGATCCTCTTCCACCATTTTCTGTATTCCTCGCACTTGACCTTCTATACGTTTTAAACGATTAATGACTTTTTGAATTTCAGCTTGTGTTCTTGGTTTACTTGGGTGATCATGTAAGAATTTATCCAAATAAATCACTTCCTTTTCTTTTATAATAATACTATACCCCCTCACAGTATTATTGTCAATAAAAAATATAATATGTATGATATCATGGATATTTTTGTTTGCGATAATGAAAATAAAACCTTTCTTGCTAATGTTGTACAAGCTTCTTTTATATTGGATATTGTATCCCTGTTCTTCAATTGCCAAATCTACCTTTTCTTCATTAAATTCACATCAACTTTTCCACACCGTTCAGTTTTCCGACGCTATCCTCTATAGAGTTTTTCACACAATGTCCGCAAGACATGCCCTGTACGTTAAGTATGTGTTTTATTTGTCATTTCAATTACCACCTAATTTTTAATTCTCTTAAACTCCATACCCTTGTTGGGTATGATAAAGTTTCAAAAAAATAAAGTTCATTAGGTACGTGTAATATGATATTTTATATGAATAAAAACCATGTCATAATAACATGGTTTTTAACGGATTTATTAATGACTATGCCCATGATGGTGATGATGTGTCGGTTCGTTTTTTATTTTACAAAGAATTGAATTGTCATGTTTATGTGCCGCTGTTTCCAGTTGTATTGTTATATGCATAATCCCTTTATGTTCTAAATCGTGTTCAATTTTGCGTAACATACGCTCACTTTCTGCAATCGTTAGCTCAGCATCGACAACAACATGGCAAGAAAGTGCATTTAGCCCACTCGTAATTGTCCAGATGTGTAGATCATGAATGCTTTGAATGCCTTTTACTTTTTCGATTGTTTGTATAACATCATTAACATTAACATTTTGTGGCGTTCCTTCCATTAGAACATGAATAGCTGCTTTCGTTACATAGTAGCCACTTCTTAATACAAGAAACGCGACAATAACACTCGCAAGTGGATCTGCCCAGCCCCAGCCAAAGAACATGATAAGCAGTGCAGCAACAATCGCACCTACAGAACCAAGCATATCGCTTAGTACATGTAAATAAGCTCCACGCATATTTAAATTTCCCTCTACATCCGCACCACGCATCATAATCCAAGCAACAAGAATATTAATAGCTAAGCCAATGATGCTGATAATCAACATCCCTGTTGTTGCGACTTCTGGTGGGTTCGCAAAACGTTCTATTGCTTCATAGAAAATAAACAAAGCAATTATAATTAACGTCACACCATTTAATACAGCAGCTAGGATCTCAAATCGTTTGTAGCCAAATGTCTTACTTTTACTCGCTACCTTTTCTCCTAATTTAAATGCAATTAATGCAATCGCTAATGAAATAGCGTCGCTCAGCATATGGCCAGCATCTGCTAGAAGAGCAAGACTATTTGTTAAGTATCCCCCTATCACTTCTACTATCATATAAGTTGTAATGATGAAAAGTGATATCAATAAAACTTTTTTATTTGCACCATGTGTATGGTCATGTCCATGTCCCATGTTAAAACCTCCTACACTTTATATTGTACTGATATATACGAAAAGCATTTCAAAAAGAGATTTATTATATTTTTACATACGTGTTATTATATTCCAAAGCAACCCACCATATGCTTATATTACTATATATGCATATAATGATATAAAAACATCATCTACTACCTATTTCAAATAGTAAATGTTAGTTATGACAAGCGTGGTCTATCATTTGCTTCAAGATTAACATAACATGCTCATCATCATGTGAATAATAAAGTGTCGTCCCCTCACGACGGAATTTCACAAGCCTTAAATTCTTCAGAAAACGTAATTGATGAGATACAGTCGATTGTCGGATATCCAACGTCTCTACAATTTCGTTAACAGAACACTCTTTATTAAAAAGTAAATTAAGAATTCGAATTCTTGTCGGATCACCTAATGCTTTAAATGTTTGTGATACGATAAATAGTGTTTCGCTATCTAAATCTTGAGTAAAGCCATTTTCATATTCAAAGTCCTCCAATTTCTTCCCTAACCTCCTTGTGTCATTCCGTATTATGATACCTGGATTAGAAGCTCACAATCATTATATGAACATATTAGCATATAACAATTTACGTTGCAATCATCATTACTTAACTCAATAAAAATGCATTCTTGTTTAAGTGCATAACCAAGGCAAATTCTTTATCATTTCATCTTAATTAGATTAACACCGAACCTTCCTTTAATCAAAAACGATACAATTCCATCTTGTTAATTGAATTTCCAAATTATACTTCCCTGCGGTAAAGAAATTTAGTAATTGTTTCTGGACAATTTTCTATGCAGTTTTGAAAATCAGTTTAATTGAAATAACTATGGGAATACATATAGTGAAAAGATTCTAAATCAGGAGGTTTTCAAAAGATGTCACATGAACAACATCAAGAACTAATCAAGAAGCTGCATGAGTGTGCCGTAGCATGTAACCATTGTTATGACGCTTGCTTAAAAGAGGAAGATATGAAGATGATGGCTGATTGTATACGGTTGGACAGAGAGTGTGCAGATATCTGCTCTTATTTAGAACACGCTTTATCAAGAAACACACCATTTGTTTCTGAACTAGCTTCAGTTTGCGCTAAAATTTGTGAGGCGTGTGGAAATGAATGCAAGAAGCATGATCATGAGCACTGTCAAGAATGTGCAGATGCTTGCTTTAAATGCGCAGAAGCATGTAAAACTGTTGCATAAAAAAGAGATTTATTAAAAAGTCGTTTTTACCATAAATGGTCAACGACTTTTTTTAGTTTATAAAGGTCATTGAATCAATTATCCATGCAGTTATATCTTCTAATATTTTATTGCCAAACGACGGAGAGTCTTACACTTTTTAAGAAAACTTTTCTAAACAGGTAATCATTAAGGGGCTCTCCTTCTCTTAAGGGAGATCGTTTGCTTTTAAGTACGATAATTCATACCTTTAATACAAGTAACTTGCCAAACTTCAGTTACAACTCTAGCTATGTCCCTCGCAATCCAATTTTCAACAGAATTACAGAGCATCTACGATAACTTCCACATAGGTTTCAACTTCTACTCCTTTTTGAGACTTTCACAATATTGTTGGTCTCCAGTAGTTAATCTAGTAGGTATTTACTGTAAAGTAAATATAAGATTTAAAAATTTAGTATTTTATTATTTTTTATGCTCCTATTGTATATTTAGAAATCCTCTGATAAACTTCTAAAATCAACTTCATTTGATCCTTATATATCTATGGAAATATGGTCCATACGTTTCTACCTGGCAGCCGTAAAATGCCGGACTATAAGGAAAGTTAGAATACCACATGTATATGTGCATTCTCTTCTTTCTTTATAGATTGAGAGGATGCACTTTTTTATTTTCGTTTATAAGGTCAGACTTCTGACGACAATAAGGATAGATGAAATTGAAACGTTTATCAGGAGGTTATCATGGATATTATATTTGGTTTATTCTCCCTTGTGGGATTACTATTTATAGCTTGGTTGCTAAGTAAAAATAAAAAGGCAATCAAATGGCGTACAATTCTAATAGGTGTAATATTAGAAGGAATATTCGTTTACTTTATGCTTAATGTTCCCCTTGGCCGTTGGCTCCTTACAAGTGCTGCTGGGGGCGTGCAACACGTTTTGAACTATAGCCAGGAGGGCATCGAATTTCTATTCGGTGGTTTTTTTGCAGAAGGAACAAATGTAGGATTTGTTTTTGCAATCCAGGTATTATCCGTCATTATTTTTATCTCTGCATTAGTCTCAGCACTGTATTATTTACGAATCATCCCATTCGTTGTACGTGTACTCGGTTGGATTGTTGGTAAAGTATTTGGTACCACTCGTGTTGAATCGTTTAATACAGTTGCCAATACGATGTTAGGTGTTGTAGAATCCCCATTACTCATTAAGCCTTATCTGGCAAAACTAACACGTTCGGAGCTTTTCACCGTGATGGTTGGGGGAACAGCTTCAGCAAGTGGGGCAATTCTATTGTCTTATGCACAAATGGGGATTGATATTAAGTATTTACTTATATCCGTTTTCTCCGTACCTTTTGTTGCAATTGTAATGTCTAAAATCATGGAACCTGAAACAGAAGAATCTGCGACAAATGAAACTATCGAAATGGAAGATGCAGGACATACGAACATCTTTGAAGCCATTTCCGAAGGCGCCGTGAGCGGCGTAAAGCTTGCTGCTAATATTGGTGGCTTACTTATTGCGTTTATCAGTTTATTAGCTCTCGTAAACGGTTTGCTAGGGGTTATCGGAATGAATCTTGCTACCATATTTGGTTATATTTTCTTTCCATTTGCTTTACTAGTTGGGATTCCCTTTGAAGATGCTTTTCGTGCTGCATCCATTATTGGAACAAAGCTTGCAGCCAACGAATTAATTGCATTCCAGGAAGTACTCAAGCTCCAAGAGGTTCTAAAGCCAGAAACTGTTGCAATCTTAACCGTTGCATTATGTAATTTCGCAAACCTGTCTTCTATTGGACAATTAATTGTAGGTCTTGGTTCCTTGGCACCTTCAAAGAAAAAACAAATTGCATCGATGAGCTTTAAAGCAATTATCGCTGGGACGATGGCAAGCTTTATTACAGCGATTTTTGTAAGTATGTTTGTGTAAACAACCTACCTTTATTTTGTAGCAATTTTATTAGTAACTATGAGTAAATATCCACCAAAAAATTGGACGGATATTTACTCATATTATCGAAATCACGAACAACTTAAACAAGACTTTTAAACCATATTGAATATTAATTGCTAGAAACGAATATATCTATCCAAATTTTCGCTGCAGTCGTTACAATTAGTATAGCTAAAATCAGCTGTAATAGTTTCGTATTTACTTTTTTTCCAGCCAAAACCCCAAGTGGTGATGCAATTAAGCTAGCAACCACCATGATAAATGATGGTAAGATTTCCACTTGCCCAGAGGATACTTTTCCAATGATAGCACCTATTGATGAAATAAGTGTTATGGCTAAGGAGGAAGCAATCGTCACTCTAGTAGGTATTTTTAAAACCGTGAGCATAATCGGTACTAACAGGAATGCCCCTCCCGCACCAACAATACCTGCTCCAATCCCAACAACTAATGCAAGTGATGCGGCGAGCCATTTATTAATCTTTATTTGCTCAAAAGGAATATCATCAAGTCCTTTTTTCGGGATTAACATCATGACAGCCGCAATTATCGCTAAAATTCCATAGACTACATTGATTGCACTTTCGAGCATGCGTGTAGAGCCCAATCCTCCAACAAAACTGCCGATTAATATGCTAACCCCCATATAACCAATTAATTTTTTATTTAAGAATCCACCTTTTCGATAGGAGATGACCCCACCAAGTGTTGCAAAAAATACTTGGATTGCTGTTATGCCTGACACTTCATATGCTGTAAATTCAGCAATGCCGAGTGCGGCTGGGATATATAACAGCATTGGGAAATTAATAATGGCGCCACCTATTCCTATCATTCCTGAAATAAAGGATCCTATCAAGCCGATTAGGAAAATGGCAACGACAAAGCCTAGATCCATTTTTTCCTCCTTCTTAAAAGAGAATCGCAGCAGATGGGTCCCCTTTTTATTATCTTAAATTTCTTCGAAGAGCTTTCGTTGCATTCCGTTATTTTATCGAACCGAACAACGATTTGGCCCAATCTCCATTTCTTGTTGTTTCACTAGATCTCTCTCGATTTTACCCATATTTATTTCCCGAATCTCTTGATATGCATTTGGCTGAGGTGGTAGATTCTCGGTCACTAGTTTTCTAAATTTATTTTCGTCCTCAATATTTAATCCATGATTTGTTTCGTATAGCGTGCTTAATGTTTCAGATACACTACCATCCGCGTTTAATTCATCAATGATCATAAGGTGCGCTGGTAAAACGACTAGTTCCCCAGGTAATTCTCTGTATCTTGTGTATAGACTTTCTCTTAAATCTGCAACCCAGTCTTCTGCTAACCCCGCAAGGTCCGGTCTTCCAATAGAATCAATAAATAAAATATCTCCCGACAATAAATATTTCTCGTCTACAACAAAGGATGTTGATCCAATTGTGTGACCAGGAGAATATAACGCATGAATTGCTATGGCAGTACTACCAATCACTACTTCATTTCCATCGTTTAATGGTTGGTAATCAAATGTTACCTCTGTCGCATCTTTTGGTGGAAGCCAGTACGTTGCGTTTGCTTCTTCAGCAAGTTTTCTTCCTCCAGAAATATGATCGGCATGCAGGTGTGTATCCAATACATGGGTAATTTTTGCTCCAATACGAGCTGCAAATTCAAGATAGGCATCCGTCATTCTTGCTGAATCGATTATAGCAGCCTCACCGTTCGAAACTATCATGTAAGACAAGCATCCCTTACCAATTCGTACAAATTGATAAATTTCTCCCCTATCCTTTAAATCTCCAATTTTAACAGGTTCTAAATGTTCACTCCATGCTGTCATCCCACCTTCTAGGGAAGAAACAGAAAGTCCTGCATCTGAAAGCATCTCTGCAACTACTATAGATGAATGTCCTTTGGCACAAACAACAAGTATATCTTTATCAGAAGGGATTTTATCCAAAATTCCCTCAACACCGTCTAGTAAATCAAAGTAAGCAACATTTAGGTAATCAAAATGCTCTCCTTCAATTTTCCAATCTGCGAAATCACTTGCATTACGAACATCTAGAATAAACAGATCTTCTTTATTAAATACTTTTTTCGTTACTTCTTTCACAGTCATTGTATTTACTTTCATACCAATACCTCCTACGGTATATTTAAGATTAAAAAAATATGCTTACATCAGTATCTTTTGTAAAGTTCTTTACATGTTATAGATTCAGGAATACTGGTTTAACAACTTGTCTGCGTTATTTCAATGAAACATTCCCTTTCGTTTCAATAATCACACCTGCTTTTTTTAGTAAATTCCCAACTTCGCAAGCTCGATCTGCTCCCACTATTGCTCGTTCTGCAGATTGAATTTGTGCTTTTGTTGCCTCATTAGATAAAACGATTTGTGGATTGTGCGTAATTGAACACATTATCAGTTATCGTTGCTTCAGAATTTATTGTATGTTCTACGATAGGTAATTTTTTATTTTCAAGTATGGAAGTAAGTGTTGCGATATAACAAGTTGTCGCTGAAGAGACTAGTAGCTCTTTCGGATCAGTCCCGTTTCCACTTCCTTTTAAATCCGTTGGGATAGCAATTTTTGTATCCAAATACGCTGCTTTAAGAATTCCATTTCCTGTTGTTCCACCATTCCAAACCGCATTCACATTTGTTTTTAATTCAGCCATCGTTACATTCCTCCATTAAAATGAATAAAAGGCAAACTATAAAATTTTCTCACCTAGAACTACGGAAATCGAAAAACTTCTGTTAAAGCAAGTTAAAATGTCAATGTTACATCAGCGTCTTTTGCAAACTCTAAAAATGTTACAGCACCGCCCACTTCAACTCCATCAATAAATGTCTCTTTTTCTAATCCCATAACATCCATTGTCATTTGACAGCCAATAAATGTAACGCCCATTTCTTTCGCCATTTTAATCAACTCTGGAATGGATGGAGCATTTGCTTTTGCAAATCCCTCTGCAAAGTGTTCTTTCCCTTCTGGCATAGGGAGTTGCTGATGTGCTTCTTTGTGAATTAAGTTTAATCCTTCAAATGTAAAGAAGATGGCTACTTCTTGATCTGTTGCAGCCGCTGCAGTTGCAATATTAAACACTTTGTATGCATCAAATAATCCACCGTTACTTGCGATAATTGCTACTTTTTTATTCATTGTTTTTTCCTCCTAGTTTTTTAATGCTTTCTTGATATTATTTGGATCGAAGCCTACAATCCATTGACCATTAACCTCTGTTTGCGGTACCCCCATTTGCCCCGTTGTATTAACCAGCATTTGCATCATATCGGGGTTTGTTTCAACATTCACTTCCTGAAAAGAGATATTTTGCTCCGCTAAAAAATTTTTTAACATGACACAGTACGGACATTGGGTTGTTGTATATACTATTACTTTATTCATATTTAAACCTCTCCTTAATCCATTAAAAATAGTATTTAGTTCTCTTAAATCCATTTATAATAATCTATTTATACCATTATGGGTATTGGAATTACCAACATCATTCCACATCTGCTTCCCATGCGAGCATTCCACCTTGCATGTTTATGGCATGATAACCTTGGCTTTCAAGAAATTCGGTAGCACTGCCACTTCTGGCTCCAGAACGACAAACCATAATGTATTCCTTTGACTTGTCTAGTTCATGCATTCGAGACTCCACTGCTCCAATTGGGATGTTCACGGCATTTGGTATTTTCCCTTCAGCTACTTCATCTACTTCACGCACATCAATAATATTTAATGCATTTCTTTCTTTTATTAACGATTCAACTTCCTTTGCTGTAATTTCTTTCATCATAATTTCTCCTTTTCATGAAATCCAATTGTTCATACCACCTTTTACATTTGTTACTTTTGTAAAACCTAATTTTTTTAGTTCCTTTCCGGCCTTTAAACTTCTCATTCCACTTTGACAAATGACAATAACTTCTCTTTCCTTCGAAAGCTCTTTATCCGCTTTTCGAGAAAGTTGGTGAAGTGGTATATTTTTAAATCCGCTGATGTGATTTCTTTTAAATTCTCCTGGTGTTCGGACATCGATATACTGCTTTTCTTTCTTATTTAGTTCCCTTTTTAAATCAGTTGCTGCTATATGATTCATACCTTTTGCAGGTAGAACTCGCTGCAAGATAAAAAACAAGAAAGCTGCAATAATAATATACATTACAAAGTCCATACCTTCTATCTCTCCCTTCCACCCAATATATACCTACATGGGTATTTATTAATGTAAAAAATTACCTTTTTATTATCCAAAACTTTAACACATCATTTTCCTCTTCATGTTTCAGAAGTTCATGTCCGCCTGATTTAGCCCATGCTGGAATATCGTTTCTAGCTCCCTTATCAGTCGTATGAACCTCTAATACTTGACCTTCTTCTAGTTCGCTTATAGCGACTTTTGTTTTTACAATTGGCATTGGACAAGACAGTCCCTTTGCATCTAATACTTTATCTACATTCATTTTAAATCCTCCAATCAATTATTTTACCTCTACCCCTATGGGTATATTATAAGATAAAAAAAAGAATGTCAACTCCTAAATATTATCTGCTCTTTACAAGCAAGTTGACAGCTTCTTTTATTAACTCATCCGTATTCTCTCCATTTTCTTCAGCTTCAAGAACACATTCAACTAAATTCGAACTTACAATTACACCTACTGTTCTATCTACTGCCGAACGGACGGCTGACAACTGTGTAATAACTTCTTTACAATCTTTGTTGTCTTCCATCATTTTTAAAATTCCTCGAAGTTGCCCTTCCATACGCTTTACTCTATTTTTGATTTGATCATTGTATTCCATCGGTATGCTCCTTTTTTGTTATTCGATACATAGCAGGCAAGCACTATATTATACCCTTCCAGGTATAATGTCAATAGTGACACCTTTATCTGAATACAGTGCCGATGATACCTCCGCCATAATATATGAGCATGCCTCGACGTTTTTCTTCATATATCGTCACCATTTGTTGGTATACATAGATGTACTTGATAAAATCCATGTTCACCTAAAGCAAAAACGAAACCCGAAAAATAATTAATCTACGCAGTTATTGTCAAATTTTTGTCTTTGCTTGTCCCACTTTGTATTATTTTTGGTAGATTCTACTTCCGATTATTCAGATTCAAAGGTATTAAAAAATGCAAACATGGGAGGTAAAGATCATTGAACAGTCTAAAACATTTGTCAGATGAACTATTAGAGGAATCCTTGAGAAAGGCAATCAAACTAAAGTTGGATCAAGATTTTTGCACAACATTAAAAAATGAAATAAAGGAACGGGCAGAAAGGGGAGAAAAATTTACGCATACTAAAGACGCGAAAAATATTTATAAAAAGTAACCTGGACAGTCTAAGTTTCATCGCCCTGTAGCCCTGTAACCTACAAGATGCTGAAATCGGAAGTAGAATCCTATTGGCCTTAAGTTTAGGCTGAAAAAAGGTAGCGTTTCGCGCTTGATTGTGCGCAACGCTACCACAAATGATAAGCTGCATTAGTTTATAGATACAACAAGCATACTTTGATTCTTTTATGCTTACCCTAGTCTTTTATTATGAACTAGTCTATCTTTAACAACTGGGCATTAATTGCACAAATAATGGTACTTAATGACATCACCACTGCTCCAATTGCTGGAGTTATCACAATCCCTATACTATACAAAACACCTGCTGCCAGTGGAATTGCAACAATATTATATCCAGCAGCCCAACCTAAGTTTTGCATCATTTTTTGACTACTCGCTTTTGACAATTTAAAGATATTTAAAATATCTACTGGATTACTATTCACTAATATTACATCAGCAGTTTCAATTGCAACATCTGTCCCCGCACCGATAGCTATCCCTAAATTTGATTCTGCCAAGGCAGGGGCATCATTAATACCATCACCAATCATCGCTACTATTTTGCCGCCTTGTTTTAAATCTTTAACATTGCTTGATTTATCATGTGGTAATACTTCTGCAATGACTTTTGCCATTCTAAGCTGTTCACCGACATAATTTGCTACCTTACTATTATCACCAGTCATCATGATCGTTTCGATACCACGATTATTTAATTCCTTGATTACTTTAAATGAAGATTCTCGAATAATGTCAGCTAAAGCAATCATCCCTTGCAGCACATTATCTTTTAGAACGAAAACAACAGTTTTCCCTTGTGCTGCAAGTTTTTCATAGGTCTTCTCATCAAATGAGATGTTATTTGATCTCATTGCACCTGGACTGATAACAGCTATTTCTTCATCCTTTATTTTCGCAACAAGACCTTTACCAGTTAGATTTTGATAATCTTTTACCTCATATACTTCTAAATTACGTTCTTTTCCTTCTTTTACGATTCCTTTAGCTATTGGATGATCCGACTGTACTTCAACGGAGTATGCTAACCTCAATAAATCTTCTTTAGTTATTCCTTCACTTGGATGTACGTCAGTTACTCCAAAATTACCTTCTGTTAGCGTACCAGTTTTATCAAATACAATTCGGTCTACTTTCCAAGCACTTTCAAATGGTGTACGGTTACGTATTAACAACCCTTTCCTAGCAGCAATGGAAGTTGATCTTGAAGTAACTAATGGTCCTGCTAAACCTAGTGCATGCGGGCAAGCGATTATCAAGACGGTAACCATTCTCTCTAATGCGAATTCAAAATCACCTGTAGTTATCCAATAAGCTAACGTAATAATCCCTACAACTACAGCAACATAGAATAACCATTTCGCAGCAACATCGGCAAATCCTTGCGCTTTTGATTTGGTCTTTTCAGCATCACTGACTAATTGAATTACTTGAGATAGATATGTTTCACTACCTGTTTTATTTACTTGAATTTTTAATATGCCTTCACCATTCACTGCTCCACCAATTGCTTCCATCCCAGGATGCTTTTCAACAGGAACTGATTCACCTGTTAGCATCGATTCATCAACAGTGGATTCTCCTTCGAAAATCTCTCCGTCAAGGGGGATTTTCTCTCCAGATTTAACTAAAATTTGATCGCCTGGTACGAGTTCTTCAACAGAAACTTCTACAATATTTCCAGACTCATTAATTTTATGTGCTTCCTTTGGCATAAGTTTGATTAACTCTTCTAATGCTTTTGAAGCGCCCATAATGGATCTCATTTCGATCCAATGTCCTACGAGCATGATGACAACTAACGTCGCTAATTCAAAGAAAAAATCGCTTCCTTTTATAAAAAAGGCTGTCAATGTACTATAAACATATGCCGTTACAATAGCTAAAGAAATGAGCATCATCATACCAGGCGCCTTCGTTTTTAATTCATCCCAAGCACCTAATAAAAAAGGTTTACCACCATAGAAAAAAACAATCGTGGATAGCAGGAATAATAACAATGTATGGCCAGTAAAGTTAACTTCAAAACCAAAAAGCATTTGAATCATTTCTGATAAGTAAGAAATTGGTATTGTCAGTACTAAAGAGACCCAGAACCGTTTCTTAAAATCTTCAATCATATGTTCATGATGTCCTGAATGACCACCCCCATGTCTTCCGTGATGGTTGTGTTCGTTATCATTATGGTTCTCATGCCCTTCATGTAAATGGTGTTCATGATCAGCATGTACATGTTGATTATGATCCATATTTCCACCATTATAGTGATCATGTTTGACATGATTTTGTGTCTCATGACCTTTATCATATCTGCCATAATGATGGTGTGAATGACTTTGTTCGTTGTGTCCTTCTTGGTCAGGATCGCGTTTGTTCTTTCCGTTACTTTGCTTTTCCATTGTTTTCACTCCTTATTCACCCTAGTTTAAGGAGACTTTAGATATCTTATTCTATCTCCTTGCAATACTATACTTTACCCCCCTTAGGTATGATATAAACCTGTATAAACCTGTTGATTTATTAAGTTTCTATGCAAATTCTGTGCACTTTTCGAGAATCTGTTTATTTGCGTAACTTTGGGAAATATATAGTTCGTTTTTAAAAATTACTTATATATGGGTTTCAAGAAAAGAATTTCAAGGAATTTTAAATACTTGAAGTTGTACAAGCCTTCAGTTTTTAATACCACTCCGTATTTGACCTCACTTTCATCCCACATCTAAAGACAGTGGGCTTTCTCGTTCGGAAAATCTGAAAAAAATTGCTCAATGCACGTAATCTACTCATTGAGCAACTTTTGTAGTATCATTTATGAACCCATTTGTACCCAACACCCCAAACAGTTTTAAAATACGCATCGATTGGAAAACCAGCCTGACGAATTTTTTCTCTTACATTTCTAACATGTGAGTCCACAGTTCTTCCTTCTGTTTCAGAAGTAAATCCCCAAATCAAGTCAATTAGCTGGTCCCTAGTGAAAACACGATTCGGATTTTTCATTAAGTGCCCAACCATAAAAAATTCTTTTGGTGTTAATTTTATAGGGTTATTTTTATAGGTCAGTTCAAACCGGTCTTCATTCCATATAAGACCCTGTACGTTAATATGACTAGATGGCTTTATTCTTCGTAACAATGCGTCCATTCTTGCTAATAATTCCTCTTCATTAATAGGTTTCGTAATATAATCATCTGCACCGAGTTTCAATCCTTTCACAATATCCTCCTTTTGATCTCGTGCAGTCACCATAATAATTGGCACCCCTGAAAAACGTCTTAACTCTTTACAAAGCTTCCACCCATTCATTTCCGGCATCATAATATCAAGCAGAATGATGTCAAATGTTTCTACTCTTATAGCTGATAGAGCTTCTTTTGCCCCATACGCTTTATAACATAAATAATGATGTGGCTTTAAGTACAATGCTAACAAATCTACCATTCTTTTTTCATCATCGATTAGTAAGACCTTATTCAACTATGTCACCTCTTTGCAGCGATATCATAAAGCTAGTGCCAACACCTTGTTTACTTTTCACCTCAATATTACCACCATGGGATTCCACAATTTCTTTTGCAATGGCTAATCCCAATCCTGTTCCACCACTACGTCTAGATCTAGATTTCTCCACACGGTATAAACGCTCAAATATATAAGGTAAGTCTTCTTCTGGAATACCTTCTCCTTCATCTGAAATAATCGTTATAATCTCATATTGATTTTGAGATATATTTACTGAAATCCGGTTTCCTTGTGAACTATGTTTTTTTGCATTGTCCAATATATTCAAGAGCACCTGTTGGATTCTATCTGGGTCAACATATGCGATAATCTGGCTTGGACAATTGACTGATAATATAAGGCATTTTTCCTCGAATGCAGGTCGTATGCGTTCTGTAACCGTATGAATTAGTGGTTCAAAATTTATATTCCTTCTTTTGATTATGAATTTATTCTGATCCATTTTTGCCAGATCAAATAAGCTTTTAACTAGTACCGTTAACTGTTCAGTTTCTTCCCGAATAATTTCAATATACTCTTTCTTTTCTTCAACCGACGCATCATCACGACTAATTATATCAGCATAACCTTTTATGTAAGTTAAGGGAGTTCGTAGTTCATGGGAGATACTAGCCAAGAATTCATTTCTATATTTTTTTAAGTGTTCTAGATCGTTTGAAAGTCTTGTAATTGAATTAGCCAGGTCTCCTAGTTCGTCGCTGCGATCCGTATGTAACTCCACCCTGTGCCTACCTCTGCTCAACTGTTCGGTTGCTTCTTTCATTTTAATTAATGGGTTTGTAATCAGCCTCGAGAGTATAAAAACCGTTACGACTGTCAGAAGGAGTGTTAGCAGTCCAATAATTAAGAATTGATGGCTTAAATGATCAACAATTTTTCTGATATGATCTGTATCAGAAAACATAAATACATGTCCTTGGTGTTCCCTATTTATCGTAATAGGACTGTCCGTTGCAATATATTTTTTCTCTGTCCACCCTTCTACTAATATGCTTCCCTCTAAGGGTATTTGATTTAGATCCGTATGTTGAATAACATCTAGCATTTCCCCGTCAATTGGATCCGATTCAGTGATTACATTACCAGATGCATCTGTTATTACCACAGCAAAGTTGGATTCGGATTCCATGATAGCAACGTGTTCTAATGTCGATTGATTATAATTTTCTTCTAAAACATCGCGATGTGTATTTCCACGAGACAAAAGATTATCCATCACTTCTTCAATCCGTTCATTTACCAGGTTCGTATACAAAATGAAATACAGGAAAATTTCAACAATCAAGATAAAAACAAAAAACAATAATCCAATTTTTAAGGATAGTTTATTTAACATTCAAGACTCCTTTATTACATATGGGTTAATGCATCTAGTATACCAATTAGGAAAAGAAAAGCTCCTTCGATTTTTTGGGATATGGCAAATACATCAACCACATTTTATTTAACTGATTTCTGTATAAGCACTGTCTATCTTTAAATGATAATGATGGTCTATGTATTTTATTTAAAAAGTGTCCATTTTTTGTGCAGATCGTAATTATCCCGACAAAATCAATACTTTAGACTTATTTCAAACGCTCAGTTTCTTATTTATCTCTTTCGCCTCTTGCAAATCTTCCTTTTAAGATTATTTTAGATTTAATTTCTCCACAAAAATAGTTTCTGATTAAATATATCTTAAACCTAACTAAGCTATTATGATACATACCATTGGCCAAATGGAACGATAACGATGCATCAAGTTCATTTTTTATTATTAAAATAAGTATATAGAAAATTAGTCAAGAAAGTTTGCAGAATGAAATTCTCATTTTATTATATCTGTGCCTTTTAGCTTATTCTTCTCTCTAGCTGTGAATCTGCAAATAAAATGCAAATTTACAGGGTAGATTAAATAGTAACTAGAATATTGGAGGGATATTTAAAATGAAAAGAAATAAACTTATAATCATTGTTTCTATGATTGCCGTACTGTTATTGTCAGCATGTGCAAATGAAACAGAAGAAAACACAGGTACAGAAACAGAATCAAATACGGAGGAGAAAAATGATATGGAATCGGAGTCTGATTCACATGAAGGTATGGATCATTCTGAAATGAATATGTCCAGTACAGGAGAAGTCCCTGAGGGTTTAGAAGAAGCTGAAAATCCAACATATGAAGTTGGAAGTCAAGCAATGATAGAGACAGATCATATGGAAGGTATGAAAGGTGCTGAAGCGACTATTGTGGGTGCATATGATACAACAGTCTATACTGTTTCGTATACCCCAACAACTGGCGGAAAGGAAGTTACTGATCATAAATGGGTCATTCATGAAGAGTTAGAAAATCCAGACGATGCTCCATTAGAAGAAGGTACTGAAGTAACAATGAATGCCGACCATATGAAAGGTATGGATGGGGCAGTAGCTAAAATTGACTCTGCTGAAGAAACTACGGTATATATGGTTGATTTCGTTCCGACCACAGGTGGAGAAGAAGTAACGAACCATAAATGGGTAACGGAAAGTGAATTATCACCTGTAGAATGAGTTCTTATAAGTACATTAGAAAAACAGGACACAAAAATGGTTGCAATCATCATAAATCAATGATTGCAACCATTTTTTGTTGGAGTATTTTTTTGTTTGGTTTTTATTAATGATATTAAACGATAGAGGATCAATAAGGATACCAGTAGAGATTAGAAATCTATTATTTTTCAATAAAAGGAGATATATTTAACTTTTACTTGACTAGCAGTAATCAATGCATTCTTTCAAGGGAAAACGAACAGAACAAGAAAAAGCTGCGGGGAACACTGCACTCTCAATAATTCTCCTATCAAAAATAACCCAAAAGTTAGATTTTCTGCTCTAACTTTCGGGGACGGTCGCTTCCAATGGAGAGCTTCCCTGTCTTTAATCCTTCACTTTCATAAGTCGTAAACCATTTAACGTTACTAGGATGGTCGCGCCCATATCTGAAAGGATGGCAATCCAAAGCGTTAACCAGCCAGGCACAACCAATAATAAGGCAATAAACTTAATCGCAATTGCAAAAGTAATGTTAGCTTTAATTATATTTAGCGCTTTTCGGCTGAGTTTTACAGTGAATGGAAGCTTTCTTAAGTCGTCTCCCATAAGAGCAACATCTGCCGTTTCTAGAGCTGTGTCAGTACCAGCTCCTCCCATTGCAATACCAACGGTTGATGCTGCCAATGCAGGTGCGTCATTAACACCATCTCCTACCATAGCCACCTTACCAAACTCTGACCTCAATTGTTTCATATAATCCAATTTATCCTGCGGCAACAATTCTGACTGAATATCAGATACGCCTACGTGTGCACCAATTGCATCCGCAGTACCTTTATTATCGCCAGTCAACATAATTGTCTTTTTGATGCCTAACTGATTTAACTTTTGAATCACTTCTTTACTTATTTCACGTACTTCATCAGCAACTGCAATAATGCCAAGAATATTTTGTTCCGTCCCAATAATCATGACCGTTTTCCCTTGATTCTGAAGATAATTAACCTTGTCTTCGAATGCTTGAGTAAAATCAGAAACAAATAACTCGCTGAAAAGTTGTGGACTTCCTATATAATAAGTCGTTCCATTTACAGAGCCTTCAATACCTCGACCTGTAATCGAAGAAAAGTCTTCTACCTTTATATCTGAGTAAGAGATATTTTCTTGCTCTGCTTTTTTCATAATTGCTGAAGCAAGCGGATGTTGCGAACGGTTTTCCAGTGCTGTAATAATATTAAGTAGTTCCCTTTCTTCAATTTGTTGATCCAGTAATTCAAAATCTGTTACAATTGGAACTCCCTTTGTCAATGTGCCTGTTTTATCAAATGCAATCGCCTTTAAGGTACCCATTTCTTCTAAATATACTCCACCTTTTACAAGAACACCTTTCTTGGCAGCATTTCCAATCGCTGAGACAATAGAAATCGGAGTCGATATAACAAGTGCACATGGACAACCAACAACAAGAACGGCTAACCCTTGATATACCCATGTTTCCCAGCTACCAATAGAGAGTAGAGGCGGTACTATCGCAACTAATGCTGCGACGATCATGATGATCGGGGTGTAATATTTCGCAAATTTATCGATAAAAGCTTGTGCTGGTGCCCGTTCTCCTTGCGCTTCCTCTACCAGATGAATAATTTTAGCAATGGTTGTATCTTCAACAAGCTTTGTAATTTTTACTTCAAGTATTCCTTCTTCATTTAATGTACCTGCAAATACGTTATCATCAACTGATTTTTCAACAGGAACTGATTCACCTGTAATAGCTGCTTGATTGACAGCAGAATAGCCATTTACGACTATACCGTCCATTGCAATTTTCTGTCCAGGCTTTACAAGCATAATATCCCCTACAACAATATCATCTACATGAACTCTTAATTCTTGCCCATTACGTCTAACGAAAGCCTCTTTGGGAGCGATATCCATTAAGGAATGAATCGACTGTCTTGCTCTATCCATTGAAAATCGCTCCAGTGCTTCACTGATTGCAAAGAGAATAACAACAACAGCAACCTCTGCCCATTCGCCAATAATAGCTCCGCCAATAACAGCTACTGTCATAAGGGTCTTCATGTCAAATTCAAAGCGAATTAAGTTTTGTAAACCGACTCTAAAAAGGGATAAACCTCCAATCAGCATCGATGCTAAAAATAATAATGTCGTCACAATGTTTCCTTCACCATTCATATATATAGATAGGTATCCAAAAACAAGAAACAATACCGACGTAAGTAATGTACTATGCTTTTTATAAAAGGGGATTTTCTCTTCTTTGTTCTCCCTTTCAACCGCATGTGAAGTATGTGTTCCAAGCTTTTCAGGAACTACTTTAAGATTTTCAAAAGCACCTGCTTTTTCCAGCTCTTCGACAGTTGTATTTCCAAAAACATTAATTTTGGAAGCTCCAAAATTGACTTTCGCATCCTCTACGCCTGGAAGCTGTTTTACATTCTTTTCGAACTTTCCTGCACAATTCGCACAGGAGAACCCCTCAACGCGATAAACATGTTTATGTTCCGTTACGGATTTTACTGGATCATTCAACTTTAATAGCCTCCTTCTGATGCTGAAAGGCTATTTCTATAAGTTGTTTAACATGTTCGTCGTCTAATGAATAAAAGACTAGCTTTCCTTTTTTTCGATATGTTGCGAGGCCTAAATTTTTTAGTAATCTTAAATGATGGGATGCCGTGGCCATTGAAGAACCTATAATATTTGCCACATCACAAACACATAACTCACCTTCTAACGATAAAGCATAAGCAATCTTGATTCTAGTATCATCAGCCAAAGCCTTGAAAATTTTAGCTACTTCCATCGGATTTTGTTCCGTAAGATGCTGTTTAGCTCTTGACACTTTATCTTCGTTAATACACGTAACTTCACAAATATCTTTCACCATGATATCTTACCCCCTTGTTCAAACATATATTTGAATATAGATTCACTATTAATATATGCAACTTTATTCAAATAGTCAAATGATTATTTGAATAATAAACATAAGAATACAGTTTGTTTATTTTATAAGAATGAAACTTAACGGATGGTCTTAGTATTATTTACTAGGGGAATGGTACTTTATATGTGTTCTCAAGTATTGTTAATTGATTAAAAATTGTTTAGATACATAACACCTTTTCGTATTAAATTCTCAAATATAGTCAGAATTTGCTCTGCATGATATGTGTTTTAATTTTAAAGCAAGCAGAATCACTGCTTCCTTGTTTCTAATACCTTAAAGATCTTTCAATTTGGCAATATCTTCATCTGTACGATTTCCGTGAATCTCAAGATTTGCAAGTTCTTCCTCTATTTGAAGATACCCGTGAGCTCTAATTCAAGATGAGTCATTTCAGGGTCTGGTGAAGATCCATGCCAATGCTAAATAAATATGATTCCGTAACTCCGAGAAACGGTAAATATAATGAAGCTATGTTAAGAAGTAAACTATTATTTGAAGAACATTTTTTTAATCTATAGAATAACCAAACTTCTTGAAAAGGCAAAAAACCACCAACATTATGTATTGGTGGAGACGGTGGGACATGCTCTTCCATGCTTTCGTCATGGCACTGACTATATCTTAAACCTAATTTTTAAGGTTTCTCGGCGTATTATACGAAATGTAAATTTACCACGCTTGGTAGAATTTCGTATCCTAGTACTACCATATTGGCAGCCTATAAGTCGATAGATGGCTGTTGAATTGCTCCACATACCACTCGGTATTGCCTTATTGCATCAAATACAACTTAGGTTTCACCGATAAAGCCGAGTTATCACTTTTGTGTTACCACAAAAGGCGACTAAATTACTAATCGAACCCACGTCCAGAGATATCGGCACTCAGGCTTCTACACGCGTAGTTGATATATTATCATTCGCTAATCCTGCAGCCTATCAACAGGCTTTCAGATAGCTAGTCTGATTTAGTTCACCTGGAGATCCTCAGACGGAGGATACCAGCATAGCCCGCTTAAGTTGAGACCCTTCAATCTGCACCACGGGCGAGTGACAGGAAGGATCCTTTAGTGCTACTTACGCAGCTGCTAAAGAGTAATTGTTTTCTTTGCCAGTTATATTTAGGCGAATAACGGTTTACGAGTCGTAACCTCGACGTGCGACCTGAGCTCAAACTACCCCTGTCGAATCCGTAACGTCCCCATTTAAGAGAAACGCTCTAGGATAATTGAGCATTATTAAATTGTGTTACATACTCTATTATAGCAGAATCTCAGCTAATTTCAAGGGCTGGCAGAATTTACAGGCTCTACTATGCTTGCTTTATCTCATATGATCTTTTATTGCACGGTCTACATCACGTTTCATTTGCTTCTGCTTCAAATCTTCACGCTTGTCGTATTTCTTTTTCCCTTTTCCTAATCCGATTAAAATCTTAGCATAGCCATTTTTAATATAGATTTTTAAGGGAACAAGCGCATAGCCTTGTTGCTGTGTCAGACCAATTAATTTATCGATTTCTTTCCGATGCAAAAGTAATTTACGTGTCCGTGTCGGATCGTGATTGAATCGATTTCCTTGCTCATATTCTGCAATATGAAGGTTAATCAATTTGACCTCACCGCGATCAATTCTTGCGTGGGAATCTTTTATATTTACTCGGCCATTACGTAGTGATTTGATTTCTGTGCCTTGTAATACAATTCCTGCTTCATACGTATCTTCAATAAAATAATCATGGGATGCTTTTCGATTTTGCGCGATTGTTTTTCCTTGTCCTTTTGGCATACGAGTGTTCCTCCTACTACTTACATAGAACTTTATTTTATCAGAAATCTGCTGCGATTCCAATAAGAACACCTAACTATAACGAAACAAGCCCAAACATTAAGCCATCAGAACTAAACTCACCGCCATAACTGCCATCCCAGTCATCACACCATAAATGGATAGATGCGCCTCATCATATCGTTTCGCTGCAGGCAACAATTCATCTAAGGAAATAAACACCATAATTCCTGCTACCATGGAAAAAATAATTCCAAATAGAATATCACTTAAGAAAGGCATTAATATCAGAATTGCTACAAGTGCTCCGATTGGCTCTGCAAGTCCTGATAAAAAGGAAAGCTTAAAAGCTTTTTTCCGATCACCAGTTGCGTAATAAATTGGTACAGATACAGCAATTCCCTCTGGTATATTGTGAATGGCAACAGCTACTGCAATAGCAATCCCAATCGTTGGGTCCTGTAGTGTAGAAACAAATGTTGCAATTCCCTCTGGAAAGTTATGAATAGCTAAAGCCAACGCTGTAAACATTCCCATCTTCATTAAGGCTGGATCATTCAGAGCTGCCCCTGGTTTTTCCATATCTTCTACCTTTTTTACTTCATGGGGGTTGCTATGGTTAGGTATAAATTTATCAATTAGACCGATGAAAAGCATCCCAGCGAAAAATCCAATAATCGTAAACCAATATCCTTCTGTTTCGCCCAAGGATGCTGTTAAGGCGTCCTTTGCTTTAAAAAATATCTCAACCATCGATACATAAATCATAACCCCGGCTGATAATCCTAAAGCAAATGATAGAAATTTTGTATTTGTCGTTTTAGCAAAGAAAGCAAGTACACTTCCTACTCCAGTTGCAAGTCCCGCGAATAATGTTAACAGGAAAGCAAGAAGTACATCATTCATCCAAAATCCTCCAAACTTCAATTAGAAAAACTTAGCACTTGCTATCACATTGAGGCAAATGCATGCGTTGTAATTTTATGCAGAAAAATAATATTGCATTCATATAAAATTGCGACAGTTTTATAAGTAGTGTACAAAACGACCTGTAAGGTGTCAATAACATATTTTTGTAAGCCTACTTCTGCTTTGTCCAATTCAGAAGAAGAAATGAGCCTAACTTGTAAAGGCTCATTTCTTCTTTTTCTTCTTCTTTGGTTTTGTTTTACTTGATTGGAGCACCTTTTTGGGTGGTCTTGATTTTCTATTTTGCTTCTTATGAGAGCCTGCTCCTGCCAATTCAAAATCAACTGTATGCTCATCTGTATTGACGCTGACCACTTTTACTTCAACCTCATCGCCAATCCGATATATGTTTGCAGTTCGTTCTCCAATTAATGCATGACTGCGCTCATCAAAATGGTAATAATCGTCCGTTAGATAGCTAACATGAACAAGACCTTCAATGGTGTTTTCAAGCTCGACAAACATTCCAAAATTCATAACCGAACTAATGACACCAGTGAATTCCTCACCAATTTTGTCCTTCATGAACTCTGCTTTTTTCAAGTCATCTGTATCACGCTCTGCATCAACCGCTCTTCGTTCTCGTTCAGATGTATGTCGCGCAATTTCAGGTAGGTTTTCCTTCCAGTGCTTCTGAGTATCCCTGTCCATCTGCTGATTAATCAAATACGTGCGGATTAAACGATGGACAATCAAATCTGGATACCTCCGAATTGGAGATGTGAAATGGGTGTAAAATTCAGTCGCTAGTCCAAAGTGGCCGATTCCTTGTGGATCATATTTTGCTTGTTTCATGGAACGAAGCATTAATTTGGAAACAATCATTTCCTCTGGCTCACCTTCGATGGACTCCAGCACCTTCTGTAACGCTTGTGGGTGCACTTCATTTGCAGTTCCCTTAACAGAAATGCCAAGCCCTGCGAGAAATTCAAAAAACTTCTCCAATTTCCCTTCATCTGGATCCTCATGGATTCGGTGAATAAATGGAACATCCAACCAATGGAAATGTTCCGCAACAGTTTCATTTGCAGCCAGCATAAATTCTTCAATTAAACGTTCTGCTACAGAGCGTTCACGAATAGCTACATCAGTCGGTTTTCCACTTTCATCAACAAGTACCTTTGCTTCTTTAAAGTCGAAATCAATTGCACCGCGTCCCATACGTTTCGAACGTAATATTGATGCTAGCTTTTCCATGTCTTCAAACATCGGTACAAGAGACTCATATTTAGCACGAAGCTCTGGATTTTTGTCTACTAAGATTTGATTCACATCATAATACGTCATTCGCTCCGTTGTATTAATCACACTTTGGAAAATTTCATGGTTAACTACTTGTCCACTAGCGTTAATTTCCATCTCACAACCAAGCGTAAGTCTGTCTACTTGCGGATTCAATGAACAAATCCCATTCGATAGTCGGTGTGGAATCATTGGAATAACTCGATCAACCAAATAGACACTTGTACCACGTTCATATGCTTCCGTATCCATTGCCGAATCTTCTTTTATATAATAGCTTACATCTGCAATGTATACGCCAAGCTTGTAGTTACCATTCTCCAATTGCTTAACAGTTACTGCATCATCCAAGTCTTTCGCATCTGCACCATCAATGGTCACAATCATTTCATCACGCAAATCTCGTCTGCCCTCTAATTCTTCAGGTGCAATGGTGTCTGGCGTATTCGTTGCTTGCTCTAATACTTCTTCTGGAAAATCAATTGCAATCCCATGTTTATATATAATGGAAATGATATCAATCCCAGGATCATTCTTGTGCCCTAGAATATGAATAATTTCCCCTTCTGCACTCATTCTTCCTTCTGGATATTTCGTTATACGCGCAATAACCTTATGCCCACTAACTGCTCCGTGTGAACTGCCCTTTGGTATAAAAATATCATTAGGAATCCTTTTATCATCGGCAATAACAAAACCAAATGCACGATTGTCTTCAAAGGTTCCGACAACTTGAATAACCGCACGTTCCAATATTCGGATTACCTTTCCTTCAGGACGATTTCCCTCAGTACCTGTTTTTTCCAAACGCACGAGGACTTTATCATTATTCATTGCTGAGCCAAGATCATTCGCATGGATATAGACATCCTTTGCGTCTTCATCCTCAGGAATTAAAAAAGCGAATCCCTTTGCATGCATTTGGATTTTCCCTTTAACGAGGTTCATTTTATCTGGCAGGCCGAAACGATTCTTACGTGTTCGAACGAGATCACCGTTCTCTTCGAGCGCATTTAGCGCTTTTACAAGCTCCTTAAAATCAACAGCGTCCTCAATCCCAAGTTCTTGCTCAATTTCCTCTACTGCTAATGGCTTCCTATCATTTTCTTTAAAAAATTCAAGTATTCTTTCTTTCATCTGCTCACCCTCTTTCCTTCTATTGTTCCACTTTTTAGTCCTATTTAATCATCGTTTCCAATCCAAGATTTCTAGGAATTGATAGATATCCTCATGTAATTGTTCTTTCTCTTTGTCCAACGTAATAACATGCCCAGAATCTTCATACCATGTCAGCTCTTTGACATCTGATTCAACATTTTCATAAATATATGTTGCACTTTCCGTATTAATCATCTTATCTTGTCTTGCCTGCACGACAAATACCGGTGTGTAAATGGTGTCAATATTATCTTTCACTTCTGAAATGGTTTTACCTAATCCTTCAAAAAGTTCCTTCGAATTCTCAACAAGTCTTTCCACTTCTTGTTCAATCGTAGCTTCATCTTTTCCTTCTAATTGCTTAAATTCCTTAGAAAAGGCTTTAAATCCTTGCGATAGCTGTGTTTCATTATCGAAGAACATCGGAGCACACATTGGTATCATTGCTTTTATGCTCGTTGAATAAGCAAGCTTCAACCCTAAGACACCACCAAGTGAAAGACCTGCTACAGCAATCTCTTCATAGCCAAGATCCTTTAAGTGCTGTAATGCTTGGTTAACATCCTCCCACCACTGGTCTGGATTGGATTTTATCAATTCCTCCGGCGGTAGACCATGCCCTCTATAAATTGGTGCGTGACTCGTATAGCCTTTCTTTTCTAAAAACCTGCCGAGCATTCTTACATCTGCGGTATGTCCTGTAAACCCGTGCAATAATAGAACAGCACGGGGTCCTGCTTCAAACGTAAATGGTTGTGGTAATTTGATTTTCATTTTTCTGCGACATCTCCTTGCACGGTCTTCTTATTACTCTTCCCTTTATGTATAACTATACAACATCTATAATTAAAAAACCCTTATCACTAACTCGTGACAAGGGGTTACTTTCTATTGTAATACATATGCACTTAGAAAAGCTAATAGAAAGAACAATACGCCAGTAACAATCGTTCCACGATGGAGAATTAAATCAATCCCACGTGCCTTTTGCTTACCGAATAATTGCTCTGCACCACCAGATATAGCTCCGGATAGTCCTGCGCTTTTTCCTGACTGTAATAGTACTAAAACGATCATCACAATTGCATCAATTACTAATAATATAGTCACAACACTTGCCATGTTTCACGACCTCCTCCTGCACCGACAATACCTACATGTTACTTTATCATATTTCTCTTAAAACTAGCAAGATAAATCGTGTTAAATTTGCTTTAAATTTAGACGAAATGATAAATTCCTTCTAATATAAATATAAATAGTAGAAAAACGTGGGGGGGATTTTGAATGGAACACACTTGTTGGCTATCAATGGAAGACAATACTGCTATTTATGTAAAGAAATGGTATACCACAGATACAACACCAAAAGCAGTGATTCAGTTAGCACATGGAATGGTGGAGCATATTGAACGATATCATGAATTTGCCAATTATTTAGTTGAGAAAGGATTTTTTGTGTATGGTAATGACCATAGAGGACATGGAAAAACAGGTGAAAAACAAGGATTACAAGGTTATTTTGCAGATCAGGACGGTTTTTCAAAAGCAACTAATGACCTTTATGAAATAACGAAGCATATTAAGCACGATCATCCAAACACGCCAATTTTTCTCTTTGGTCACAGTATGGGGTCATTTTTAGCAAGAAACTATCTTCAAATCCATAGTCACCTAATTGATGGTGTCGTGTTATCTGGTACCGGGTATTTCTCGACTGTCACATCCACCCTAGGTAAAGCACTTTCAAAAACCTTACCACCTAAAGGACAATCTAACCTCATGAATTACCTTTCCTTTAGCAGCAATAATAAGAAAATCAAAGGTAAAAAGCATGGGTTTGAATGGCTTTCGAGAGATGAAGCAATTGTTCAGGATTATGTGAACGATCCATTTTCAGGTTTTGTTCCAACAGGAAGATTCTTCTATGATTTACTTTCCGGTATACTTTCCATGCAAAACAAGAAACAGAATCAATTGATACGCAAAAATCTTCCAATGCTAATCATTAGTGGTGATGCTGACCCTGTTGGCGATTATGCAATAGGCGTTTGGAAAACTGCTAACATATACGAAAAGGCAGGGCTAGAAAACATTACAGTCATGCTCTATCCTGATGGGCGACATGAGATATTAAATGAAATTAATCGCATGGAAATATTTGCTGATATTAACAAATGGATTGTGCTACATCTGTAACAATCATTTACTTGCATGTGCATTTACATGAAGGTAAAATGTATATGGAGCGTTTTTGGGCAAATAAGACATCCACTCAGGAAACCTGGCCAAACGCCACGTTTTCTAATACTCTTTTAATTTGAAAGGATGGACTCTAGCATCATGAAGAAAGTAATGGGAATAGCTGCATCATCTGGCATTGCAATTGCAAAAGCTTATGAATTGAAAGCGCCGGATTTATCGTTTGAAAAGGTAACAATTGAAGATACAGAACAAGAGGTAGAACGACTAGACCAAGCTTTGGCAATTTCAAAACAAGAGTTAGAAAGAATTAAAGAGCATACAAGAAAAGAGATTGATGAAGAACATGCAGAGATCTTCTCTGCACATCTATTAGTTCTTAGTGATCCTGAGCTTGTCAATCCGATGAAGGACAAGATTACAACTGAAAAAGTAAATGCTGAAGCTGCATTAGATGAAGTTGCAACGATGTTCATTGATATGTTTAAAGCAATGGATAATGAATATATGCGCGAACGCGCTGCTGACATCGGGGACGTGACAAAACGCGTACTTGCACATCTATTAGGGGCAAGCTTCCCTGATCCAGCTCTAATAAACGAGCAAGTAATCGTCATTGCAAATGACCTTACACCATCAGACACTGCTCAATTAAATCGTGAGTTCGTGAAAGGGTTTGCTACCGATATCGGTGGTCGTACTTCTCACTCTGCGATTATGGCAAGATCACTTGAAATTCCTGCCGTGGTAGGTACAAAGGATATTACTTCTACTGTAGCAAAAGACGACATCATTATTGTAGACGGACTTGAAGGTAATGTTATTATTAACCCTACTGAAGAAGAAATAGAGACGTATCGCAATAAACAAGAAGCTTATGCAAAACAACAAGAAGTATGGGCGAAGCTTAAAGACGAGCCTACTTTCTCTAGCGATGGCGAACAAGTTGAGCTAGCAGGTAATATCGGTACGCCTGATGATGTACATGGTGTATTAAATAATGGTGGAGAAGGTGTCGGGCTTTACCGAACAGAATTCCTGTACATGGGTAAATCTGAGCTACCGTCTGAGGACGAGCAGTACGAAGCATATAAATCTGTACTTGAGCAAATGGGTGATAAGCCCGTTGTTGTAAGAACATTGGATGTTGGTGGAGATAAAGAGCTCAGCTATTTAGACTTACCAAAAGAAATGAACCCATTTTTAGGGTACCGTGCAATTCGATTCTGCTTAGATAACGAGCAAGTTTTCCGTCCACAGTTACGTGCTCTACTGCGTGCAAGTGCGTTTGGAAACTTAAAAATTATGTTCCCGATGATTGCAACATTAGAAGAATTCCGTCAAGCAAAAGCAATTCTTCTTGATGAAAAAGAAGCTTTAGTAGCAGACGGTGTGAAGGTCTCCGATGATATCGAAGTTGGAATCATGGTAGAAATCCCTTCAACTGCTGTAATTGCTAAACAATTTGCCAAAGAAGTAGATTTCTTTAGTATTGGAACAAACGATTTAATTCAATATACAATGGCTGCAGACCGAATGAATGAACAGGTTTCTTACCTGTATCAGCCATACCACCCTGCAATCCTTAACCTAGTAAACACGGTTATCGAAGCAGCGCACAAAGAAGGTAAATGGGTTGGTATGTGTGGAGAAATGGCTGGAGATTCCATTGCAATTCCAATTTTACTTGGGCTTGGATTGGACGAGTTCAGTATGAGTGCTACATCCATTTTACCTGCACGTACGCAAATTCGTAACCTTTCTAAAGAGAAAATGGTTTCCTATAAAGAAGAGATTCTAGCTATGGGAACTGCTGAAGAAGTTGTAGAATTTATTAAAGAAAAAACAGAGTAAGATTTTGATGAAGTGCTCAGACTTTTAGTCTGAGCACTTTTTTAATTGATTACATTGGGATGGGAAAGCATTTTTGAGCTGTGGGATCGCTTTTTATGGTCGTTTTCGGATTGGACAAGAGCTTTGTTTGGAAAAGTGTCGAACCCATGTCTCAATTGATTATTATTTTTCAATAAAAGTCAGCTTTTCTTCAATCGGGGTCCTCTCTTTAACATGCGGTATTTTTTTCGGGTAGCCAATTTGCATTACTGCAGCAATTTTTGTTTTCTTATAATCTAGTTCTAGATTCTTCAAAAATTCTTTGTCGTGCATATAGGGAGTTATCGTCCAGAGCATGCCTACACCAAATTCCCATGCCGCGAGTTGTGTATTCTGAATAAACGCACATACTGCTGCATATTCTTCTTCATAACGAATGGGATCATCTTCTGTTTCAAAATAAATAAGCGCATGATGTGGAATATCCAACAGAAATTTTGACATAGAGGCTATCAGTTTTGCTGTTTTCGGATCATTATCCTTTTTAATCATTCCTAACCGCTGGTAGCTTAGAATAATTTCCTTCACAAAATACTGCTTTCCTTCTCCCTGATAGATTTTAACTCTCCATGGCTCCTTCATATAATGTGTAGGGGCATAAGTTCCATATGTAAATATTTTTTTCAATAGTACTTGGTCAACTTCTTGCTGTTTAAATGTATGAATGGTTCTGCGTTCTTTAATTGTTTTTAGAATATCGATTTTAATCACCTCTTATTGTTATAGATTAGCACAAAAAAACATAAAAGCGATGTTATAATTCATATCGCTTTTATGCATCTCATTTAGTCGAATCGCTGACCTGACATAACGGTCATAAAACGTGTGTAGAACTTTGGATAATCGAGTCCGAAGGCGATACGGTGGGTTCGAACCTCCTCGTCTGCTTCTTCCTCCATATTACTATATGGTCGAATGTCAGCTATACTTTGCCCTCGCTCTGTACCCTCTCGAGCCTGAACAATCTGCACAGGTAAATTTTGAAATGTAAACATATCTTCTTGATTAATCGCCATTAACGTGAGGACATCGTGAAGGGGACTACCTTGGATATTAGGATCCCTCTCTTTGTAATAATCGTAGTAGTAATCCAATAATGTTTTTACAATTGGAAGCTCGCCAACCTGATCTATATAATCCACCATTTCCGGTGTAGCGATTGCTTGTTGGGTTACATTTAACGGAATAATTGTGACATTATTATTCGTGTTTGCTAATACCAACTGAGCGGCAACAGGATCGCCATGAAAATTTGCCTCTGACACCGCGGTTACATTTCCTGGAACCCAAAATGCTCCTCCCATTATATAATAGCTTTTTACCTTTCTCATTAAATCCGGGTACAGTAAAAACATGGTAGCAAGTGATGTCAAACGGCCGATATTCACAATGA
The DNA here is from genome assembly GCF_037983385.1 of Oceanobacillus sp. FSL K6-0127. Taxonomy (NCBI): domain Bacteria; kingdom Bacillati; phylum Bacillota; class Bacilli; order Caryophanales; family Bacillaceae; genus Oceanobacillus; species Oceanobacillus sp. FSL K6-0127. The sequence goes on from NZ_CP150287.1 coordinate 3,386,570, forward strand.
CTAATTCATCCTGGTATTGCTCTATTATTTCTACAATATCGTGGAAATTTTCACTGACCCCGTCTTGGCCATCCGTCTCAGGTATAATTGGTCCGAGTCCATATTCTCCGTGAATTTCCGGAACATATTCAGGCAGTTCACCTGTCATTGGTATTTCAGCACCTACAATGATTTTGACATTTTCAATTTCCTCGGAGTCGAACAGGCTTCGTACATATTGGATATTTGCTAAAGCATTTTCCCTCGATATATTTCCATAGTCAGCAACCATCCCAATAATATCAATTTCATCATTCATGTATGCATAAAGTATAGCAATTGTATCGTCAATACCAATATCACCGAAAAGCAATACTTTTTTAGCCATGTAAGCCCCCCCTCTCTGTATAATAATTACATTTAGTTAACTGTATTACAGTGGACACTTATCTATGCTTGGATTTTGTAAACATTTACAAGCGGGAATTAAGCACAAAAAGCGCAAGCGCCCGCTTAGCGACGTACGGACTGGACTGAGCCGGAGGAGATAAAGGAAACACGGCGACCGTAGGAAGCCGATGTTGACTTATCGTACGGAGGTGAGGGAAGTCTCGCTAGTCGTTGGGCGCTGGAGCTGGACGTGGCTGTTCCGGTAACTAAGTTATCCACAGCATTCAATTTTTATAGTTACTGGTGTATGAAATAATGTATTCAAACACAAAAAGTCCCATTGACTATGCTACGATTGAAATACTTAACCAAGTTTACTCAATCACCCACCCGACAAGGAGGACATAGTCAATGAGACAATTTAATGGTAAACAAGGATTAAGGAGAAGTCAATTCGCAAAAGAAATTCGTGGTAGTAATTTAGAAAAAGTTTTGATTGTTCCTATCGATGTTTCAAAAGTTCTTCAGAAAGCAATGATTTTAAATTATTTTGGTGAATCAATAGAGTCCGCATTCTCTTTTATGGTCAGCCAAACAGGTATGAAAGTTCTTATTGATAATATTGAGAAAGCTAAGAGTTCTCTTCAAACAGATAAGGTATTCATCGGTATTGAAGCAACTGGCCATTACTATGAAGATATTGTACGTATTCTGATGGATCAAGGGTATTCTGTTCACATTATTAACCCAGCCTCAACCCATGAAGAAAGAAAGCAACATCTAACGTACACAAAAACAGATGATATTGACTTGTATTTAATTGCCGAAGCTTTAATTGGTAATAAAGCTACAAATTCCAAATTAAATACAGGTATTTACAAGGAACTTCAGCTAATCACAAGGGCAAGGAGAAGCGAAATAGAAAAACGTTCTCGTATTAAAGTCGAGATTCGCAGCTACCATGATCAGATTTGGAGAGAATTTCAGGGTTACAGCACACTAGTTGACGGCAAGCTGAAAACAAAAAAGATTTTTAGTGATTTTTGGGGCAAAGGAAGTGTTCATATCCTAACACATTACCCCCATGCTTCTCAGATACTAGATCTAGGAGAAATTGGTTTACGCCAATTGTCTAAAAAACATAATTTAAAGATTAGAAAGGCAACAATTGAAGCATTATTATTAGCCGCAAAAGAAAGTGTGTCAAAACCATTAGACGAACTCTCAACCGAAGTATTTCTCTTAAGACAAAAATTAAAAGATTATCAATATCACACAAGAAACATCGAAAGTTATGAAAAAGAAATAGAACGATTATTTATTCAAACCAATGGAATATTACTTCTAACTATTCCAGGGATTGGCCTAGTTACAGCTGCCGAACTCTTTTGTGAGATGGGTGACCTCTCTTACTTCACTAGTGCTAGCCAACTTATTAAAAAGGCAGGAACGAATCCTGTTATCAAACAATCTGGACCCGGAAAGGGATACGCAGGCCGCATTTCTAAGCAGGGGAATGCAAATCTAAGAAGAGCTGTTTACAATGTCGGAAAAAGTCTAACGGTTCATAATGAGGTTCTAAAGCCCTTCGCAACCAGGTTAAAAGAGAAAGGCAAAAAAGCTGGAGCCATATACATCGCCATGGGTAATAAGCTCTTAAAAATTGCGTTTCCAATGCTTACTAAAGGTGAACCTTTTAAATGGGACAACCCAGAATATAATTACAAACAAGAGGTATTTAAGAAGCTGACAATGCCGTTAGCATCATAAACAGAACAACATAAATAGGCTTCACTTTCTTGGTTCGAGTGGAGATCGGATCTAGTTTCCTGAGGCACTTTTGACCTCGATGCATAGCCTTATCCCGCTCGACCTGTAAATGCGAATTAGTACGTTATTTATCTATTTTGTACTCAATGCCAGATTGCATCAATGCAGATTGAAAAATCGAGTGATAACCCATTTCAGAATCAAGAAAATGAAGCCTGTTTCATAATAAACTTGGTTAAATGCTACTTGTAAAAAATTCAAATTACGGTAGGTGTATTAGAGTAACCCTAAAACTCGAAAAAAGTATTTGACATTGTACGCTATGCAATTAAAAAACTTATCACTTGTCAAGTTTCTAATCGAAACTTTCCGCAAAAAAATAAGAGACAGATTTCTCCGTCTCTTATCAATACTTTTTTATTTTTTCAAGTTATAGAATGCACTTAGACCAGCATATTCACCCATACCAGCCAATTCATCTTCAATGCGAAGTAATTGGTTGTATTTCGCTACACGGTCTGTACGTGACGGTTTCTAAATGATAAAACACTATTATATCAACGTTTGTTAGCAATTTATCCTTATTTATATGTAACTGTTTTGCCTAATTCAAATACTACTCATAATTCAAAGTACAAGTAGTGTACGAATTAATCAAATTATAACACAAATAAGGGATAAGTAAACAAACTTTATAAAATTTTTCTTTCTAGTTCTTCTATTATTTAGCGAAGTTAGTTAATCCTTTCCAAGAAAAATCATGATTTACTTGAAGTCCACTCCATAGTGAAAATTCGTATTCCTGATTGAAGTAAATTAACATCCTCAAAGTGTATTTGTCATTGGTCGCATCGTTGCCTTATACTCATAAGAACGTTTGCTTTGAATATCACTAATGACAAGATACTTTACATCATCATAGACAATCACATCCCCACGTTTAATTTTAAAATTAGTGTGGATAATCTTATCATCAAAATTCGGAAGTGAATCAGATACCTTTTGATTGGAAATAATAGCTTTACGTGTTTCAGTTTCTTCATTAATATATATCGGCACACCAAACTCATTAATTAAACGACCACCTGCTAAAGCAGGTGGATTTTGACATAAATGTCTACGACTAAAGTCGTTCTTCAGGCTGAAGTCCTGCTCTAAGTCCATAAGCTTAAGCATACTCTAATTTTGACTAAACTCATTCTTCTATCCTGAATATTTCATCCTTACCTTCATTGAATTGATTTGCTATAAATTCTTTCTTCTTTTATGTCCGTCGCCAAAAAATATATAAGTGCATCAAATTCATAGTCACTAGGATACTCTTTTGCTAAAGCGATTGCTTCAGATAATTTTTTCCCCTTTATTAATTCTGCCACTTCAGTTAAATCTTCTTCCCTCTCCTTCGTTTTCTGTGTATCTTCTTTTTCTTGAACGATAGCATTAGGTTCTACTTCATTTTGATTTAGATTACTTGTTGAATTTTCACCACAACCAACTAATATGATGGTAAGCGTAAACAATAGTAATATTTTCTTCAATCACACCTCCCTTCTTTTCCTTATTGCTTATCTATTTCGACAAAACATTATAAAAGTCTTGCTAAAATTTACCTATTATTTTCAATTTATCTAACATTATCGCTATTACATACTTCCCTATTGTAAATTAGCTATGTTCGTGTGAAAATTTGTGTGCTATGACGTTTTCAATTGCTAGGGGTCTACACATTAATTTTAAGCCTTGTACTGTCACTGTTTATTTTCTTCTGTAAATCAAGGAATAGTTTAATGCTTATCTTAGTTGAAAGTCCTTTTCGAAAATCCCTCTTTTGCTTTACCAGAGCCTTTCCTTCCTCCTTGTTTAGCACTTTTTTTATTTCGTGATGTGTGAATGAACTGACTATAGGTATTCCTTCACTCTACGATAAAATCTTCATTGCTTGAACTGCTATAATTTGCTCTGCCTTCCACTACTTGTAAGCATCTATTAGTATAGCTACTTACAAGTGTATGTAAGTAGCTATTGATTTTATATGTCTTATTTATGGTAATGACTCACAAGCCAGCCCATCATTATCATTTCCATCCAGACGATGAGGATCAGAAGGTCCAGATGCTTCCATAAATGCTTGCGCTTCTGCCTGTGTAGAAAAGTCGCTACAGTTACGATCAGCTCCAGTATCTATTCCTCCCGTGCTTGGCTCTGGTTCTGGTTCTTGGTAATGGAATCCATCATCGTCATCAACATGTGCATAATTAGGAATTGACCACACACCTATACCCGAATCAATTGGAGTTTAATGTTCAGTGAAATATACCTCAAGTATTTGTTACCAACCTTATAACAATACAGCAAAAAGGACTAAGTCTATACTTAGCCCTTCAAAATCTAGATATTTATACATCACTTCAAAGTAGCCTTTCTTTTCTTATTACTTTTATCGATATCAAAGTAGGCTAGAAATTTTAGACCTTCCCTGGAAGTTTGGATTCGCTCATACCTTACACCAGTTACCTTAACCTTTTCGAGTAACCCAAAACTCATTAATGTAGGTGCAATATTATAATAGGCATATATAGTATGATCTTTTGCACCTCCGCTATTAGTAACACCTGTTGAGAAAGAATCTCTAAGCGATAGGAATGCAGTAAGATAATCAATATTTAACTCTTTATCATTGCCCAATTTCCCATTTGGTATTATCAACTCTTTACTTTTTAACACCTCTTTTATTTCCTCGTATTCAAAGTTCCCCACTTTTCTTGTAAGAACTTGTTTCTCTAGTAACTCCTTTATTTTCTTGTTCTCCTTGAACAAAGCTCTATTTTCTTCAATCAGTTCAGTATTATCTTCCACATCAGTACCCTTAACCCATCCTGAGAACTCATATAAGTCTTTAAACTCACTGAGCGTTGTGTGAACTGAGAGTTTAATGTCCTTTAAGTCATCAACCCTTCTAATCACCTTGGTATGGACAAAGTCCTTAAATTGCTTATATTTGTCCTGCTCTTGTTGTTCGAATACATTCTCTGCTCCTATTTGTGCCGCCTTACTATAAAGCCAAGGTTCAGATAATACAGTTGCAAATACAGGCATTCCTTTCTCAATGGCATACTCATACTCTAAGTGTGTGTAACTTTTTCCTCTTTCCGTTTCTACACTGCCATATCTTCCACCAAGAATTAGCAGATATACATCAGATTCATCAATCCAACGCTTTATTGTTTTGAACTGGTTTTCATTACCCGCTTTGAATAATTCCATGCCTGCTGGAATATGACCAGCATCGAGAATCGCTTCAACTGCTGCTTGTCTCTCATCCTTTAAATCAATAAATGTTGATGATATAAAAACTTGAAGCTTCTTTTTCAACTAAACTCCCCCATTTTGTTTCGCTATTTAAATATTCTACCATATTTGGATGAATACTGTTTACTTAATATGATTTACATTCGCTTCGGAAAATATAGTTAAATACTACGGAATCGATACAGAATAACTTATTTTTAGATAGTATAATTGGTCTCGAACTATAGTAGAGATTCAATAACATATTGCTAACCAACAAACCAACTCCACAGCATACTTACAAATGCCTTCGTAACGACAAAACAATCATCAGACGCCTTAAACTCAACCATGAATGGGAATTTGTGCATCCAAAAAGACATCCAAATAATTTGGATGCCTTCTTTTACCTATTTTACTTGTTCTTGCAGTACTTCTTTTAATTGTTCAATCGCATTTTCTTCACTAGGGTCATTGGTTCTAAGTTCACCACGGAAGGCTTTGGAGAGTATAGACTGTTTTAATGCTTCGATTGAATCTGCTATGTTTAAAATCTCATTCGCATTTTCCTCTTTTTCAATAGCACTTTCAACTTTATCTATCTTTCTCTTGAGCACATCTACAGGTGGCAATAAGATTTCATGTGTCTTAAACTTTTCAAACTCGATACTGTTAACAGTTGTTCCAGATTTAGAGTAGTTATGCAGTAGACTCTTTTCATTCCCCTTAACATACCACATGAAATACTTATTTATCCATTCATCTCCAGAATCGAATACCTTTAAATCTTGATTAACTGTACATTCTGAGAGTAAAAATGCTACAGGGAGTGTTCTTTGCAAAATACCACTTCTTACAACCATTGCTACTGAACCTCTTTTTGCAAGCTTTGCTGAAGAGTTTTTTAAACCTTCATCGGTAATGTAATCCATTGTCTCCGAGATAAAGGTGGTCTTCATATCTTTAGCTGAAATCCATGGTATTTTCCCATTCCAATACTCCTCTTTTGACTTACTTGGAGTTCCACCACCAAAAATCGTAAATAAATCCTTAATTTTTATCTTTCTCCATCCTGTAGGAAGTTTATCATTACTTAATCCTTCTTTTAAAATAGTTTTTATAATAGCCGCTCGACGAAGTTCAAATGTTTCCTTCGCTTCTTCAATCAACTGCTTTGCTTCATCAATTTTACTTAAAAGACTCTCTACTTTTTTAGCAATCCGTTTTTGTTCGTTTATGGGTGGTAACTGTATTGGTAGGGTTTGTATTTTTTTTGCACTTATGTTAGCTATGTTGGTTGTTTGAGTCGCTAGTTGTTGAATTTTCCCACTTAAAAATAAATATCTAAAATAGTAGTAAAGAAAATTAACATTCACATTTTTAGGTCTAATACATAGTAAAAAGCCACCAAATGTGATATCTTCTTTAACTTCATTAATAAAAGATATCTTACCTACCAAGTGATAGGAGTTAGCAACGGACATCAATATATCATTTTTTTTTACGAGTTTCCTTTTATTTTCTTTGGTATAACCTTTATCGACATATATTAGGTCATCCCATTTAAATTCCTCTTGGATATTTGCAGTCCTAGCACAACCTATAAGCCCTTCATTAGCTTCAAAATTTTTGGCACTAGCAGGAAACGTTATTCCCCTTTCTAATTCGATAAAATTGAAGATTCTTACCCAAATCCAATTATCTGGCAATTCATATGGTTGCTCTTCTTCCAGTACCAACGCTTCCTCTAATAATTCTTCAAGGGTCATTTTTTTCTTACTCATTTTATGACCACCTCGTCACTTTCAACAGCCCGTAGTTCCTCCACAACTCCATTTAATAATTCCATCGCCTGCTGAAGTTTCATAATTGCTTCTTCCGCCGATTCAATAGGGTCTGGTAAGTTTTCATATGAGGACAATGATTCATCTGCAATCAATCCAATATCTAAACTATCATCTTTTTTCGCAATTTCTTCTCGTGTAAACTTTTTCCAGCGTTCATCTTCTACTTTTGAGCGGTCTTCTGCAACATAAGCTTTCATGAAGTCTTCAAAATAAGCCATTGTTAATCGATTCCGTTTACCGAATGAAGACATATTTGTTCTTAGGTCATATACCCAAACATCTTTTGTATTGCCCTGATCAGTTTTTTCTCTTGTAAAAAACAAGACATTTGTTTTAACACCTTGAGCATAGAAGATACCTGTTGGTAAGCGTAAAATGGTGTGTAAGTTACATTTATTCATTAAATCTCGACGAATTTGCGCACCAATTCCGCCTTCAAATAACACATTGTCAGGGATTATAACAGCTGCACGTGCTTTCCCATCATCTTTAAGTGCATTATAGATAAGTTGCAAGAAGTTCAACTGTTTGTTTGAAGTTTCAAATGTTAAATCATCACGAGAAACTCTTTCCCCGCCTTTCTTTGTACCGAATGGAGGATTTGTCAATATCACATCAATATTCTTCATCCATTTCCCGTTGCTTGATAAAGAATCCCCGTTCTCTATTCGACCTTCAATATTATGGAGTAGTGCATTCATAAGCGCTAAACGGTGTGTCCCTTTGACAAGTTCCATCCCACTAAATGCTTCTTTCTTTTGAAATTCCGCTTCTTGTGGGTCAAGGTCAAAATAGTCATCTGTTTTATTTTTTAAATATTGGTCAGCCGCAATCATAAATCCCAATGTACCCGCAGCTGGGTCATTACAACGTTCCCCCACTTGGGGGTCAATAAGTTGTACCATTACATCAATTAGAACACGAGGAGTAAAGTATTGTCCTGCCCCTGACTTGGTTTCACTCGCATTTTTCTCGAGTAATCCTTCATAAAGATTTCCTAATCCCTCTTCTTTTGCATTGTACCAATCAAGACCATCAATCGATTTAATGATTTTTTCTAAGTTCTTAGGCTCTTCAATACTCGTTGCTGCATCACTATATATCAAACGAAGCCGTTCATTCTCACTGTTCCCTAGCTCTAATAATAAGTGTTGATAGAAGGTCTTTAATTCAATACCTTCTTTTTTTGTAAGGTCATCCCAACGATAGCCTTCTGGAATAACCTCTTCTGTCTCCTGTTCTTTCATCATTTTTAAAAATAATATATATGTTAACTCCGTCACATATTGTTGGTATGTAATTCCATCATCTCGTAACACGTTACATAAATTCCATAACTTTTGAACGATTTCTTGGTTGTTCATTTTTCTTCCTCCTGCAATCTCTGTATACTTATTTTGAATTACGTTTCTTTTATTAAACCTAGTTACACTACCAATAACTAATAAAAGCAACTTACCTATTATAACTTAAAAAACTCCTCTGTGAAGAGGCACAATTATTAACTAATGTAGAGATTCTCATTTATTGTGTTAACGACGGTATCAATATAGTCACCGAACTCACGTTTTAGCAATTTATAGCCACCAGAAGTTTTAAATGGTTCTTCTGAGAATGCTTCTTTGGCAGTTGGCGCAAGAACTGGCACTTGTAGCAATTGTTTTTCAATTCTCTCTAACCATTTCTTCTGCCTTGGAGTCCAATCATGTAATGAATATACTTTTTGCATAGCCTGTTTAATACGTGTATCATGATCAACAAGTGCTTCACCTAATGCAGCTTGGCGAATAAAGCTAATGATATCCGCTGCAATGTCTTCATTTTTTGTCTGTTTCCAAGCCGTTTGTAAATGCGATTGCTTAAAGCCTTTCGTTTCTAGAATGGTAATAAGTTCTCGTAAATCCTGCTGTGTTAAATCTATCGGGCGAGTACAAATAAGATGAAGGGCTGGAATATCATTGATATTTTCCTGAATAAAACGAACAAACCCATCTAAATAGTCTTCAGGACGCTTGTTTCCTTCACCATATCCCCGAATCACTTCTGTAACTTCGTCTTCTTTGTCAGAGATATAACGTTTCTCTCCCTTTACCCGATAGTTTCCCATATATTCAAATAACATGTTATGTTGTTTCGCCTCTTGAGGTGTATATGTTTGTATTTCCTTCGCCCAATCATCAATATTTTTTCCGTTCGAAAGTTCTTCAAACTTTTGCTTCCCTTCTTCATCCAATCTTTGTTTACGACGCTGAATTTTTGCTACTAATTGTTCACGATAAAACGAAGCTTCATCCATTGTGGTAGCATTTGTAAGAGATTCAAACAGTTCATCAATACTGTAATTCTGCTTCTTCACAACTGGTTTCATTTCTGTATAGCTTTGCAATTTGTCATAAATACCCACTGCATCATAAATATTAAAGTGTGTTTTTCCAATGTCTGGACAAAGACGAGTTGCACGTCCAAGCATTTGGTCATAAAGAATACGAGATTGTATTCTCCGTAAAAATACTAAGTTTGTTATTGGTGGAACATCAATGCCTGTGGTGAGTAAATCAACGGTTACAACAATATTTGGTAGTCTCTCATTTTTAAATCGTTTAATCGCGTCTAATGGTTTGTAGATATAGCCCGTTATTTTCATAATGGCATCGTCTTCTACTTCATCTCCACGTTCTTTAAATGCCTCTTTTAGTAACCGAACTATCAGATCAGCATGCTGGTCAGTAGCTGCAAATATGAGCGTTTTTTCCTTGATTGAAGGGTCAATATAATCCACTAATTTATTTAATACCGCTTTATTAAATGGCTCAGTGATTACACGTTTATTAAACTGTTCTACTTCAAAATGAATAGTATCCTCCATTTTTTCTAAAACGACTTCCCCTTCATCAACATCATACATTTCTACTTCTTCATTCTTCTCAAATGTAATCCCTACTTGCGAAAGTTCTGTTTTAAATAAATATGGTGGTTCATGGTCTACTAGGTAACCATCTAATACCGCTTCACTATATGAATATTTATAAATAGGCATTCCGAAAATTTCGGTCGTGTGAAGTGCAGGGGTTGCTGTAAGCCCTAAGCAAGCTGCATCAAAATAATCAATGACTCGTCGATATTGACTGATATAATCATCTTGATCTCTAAATACTAACTCCTCTTCCGACATTTCACGGTCACTTGTATAGCCACGATGTGCTTCATCTACAATAATAAAATCATATTGTCCCACACTTGGAATCTTTTCATCATTACTGTAAAAGAGTCTTCGAACCATCCCCTGAACTGTTGCAATTTGCACTTTTGTTGCAACCTCTGGTGTTATATCTTCTAAAGATTTCACATCATAAATGTCGGAAAATGATAAGCCTTCAATTTTAGTATCTTTTAGTGCATCCTCTGTCTGTTTTCCCAACGAATTACGGTCTACTAGAAAAAGAATACGACGACATTTTTTTGTTTTTATTAAACGATACATGAGTGCAATAGCAGTACGAGTTTTACCTGTACCAGTTGCCATCGCCATTAACATTCTTCTCTTTCCTTCTATTAAAGTCGCTTCAGCAGAAAGAACAGCCTCTTGTTGATACGGTCGTAAACCAAATTTGGTTATATCTTCTTCTTGAAGCTTTTTATTAGCCTCTTGGTCATCTTGACTAAGTAAAAGCTGTAAATCTTCTGGAGAATGCCACCCTTCTAAAGGACGAGCATGTTCCAATGGTTTACGTGAATCCCAGAACCAGATACCTGACTCTTCTTGAAGTTGCCTCAAATATGGTCTTCCATTCGTTGCAAATAAAAATGGCACTTTGTATTGACCTGTCGTCGGTGTAATGACTTCATCCGCATTCTGTATTACATTTCTCGCATAAACTTTTGTTTGGCTTTCTAATGCACCAGGAATGGTTTTCTTCTTTGCCTTAGCTTCAATAAAACCCACAAGCTTGAGACCAATAAACAAAGCATAGTCAACTCTTCCCCCCTCAACCTTCCATTCAGCAATTGCCATATTCCGATTTTTTTCTGGCAGCGTACTATTCTTTTGATGATTAATTGTGGTTGTATCTGCTTCCCATCCCGCTAAACGTAATTTTTCATCGATAATAATACGTGTTTCAGCTTCTGTTAATTTATGACGGCGCATAAAGTTTTTTGATATCTTTTTACGCTCAGTTCTTAATTCAGCTTGTTCTTCTTTTGCATGCTTACGAATTGTATCTAATTCCTCTTCAAGTCTTTTGACTTTTTCTTCATATTCTTGTTGAAGTTTTTCTGTGTCTAGTTCTGATTGCTCTTGTAGTTCTAAATAATCTGGGGCTTGAAAATCCCAGTCACCGTAAACCTCCATAAACCATATAGATAAGCGGAAAGTTAACTGCAATAAAGCTTTAGCTTCTTCAGTTTTTCCATAACCTGCTTCGTGTACGGCTAAATTCCCTTTACGACGTAGGGTTTCTAATATATTTATTAATTCTGGTTCTATTAAGCCATCTCGACGTAATGTATTAATACGGTCTACCTGCGTTGTACCATATGCTTCCTTTATATTTTCAGCAGCAAGGATAAACTTTGTTAATGTCTCCGCAAACAAACGTAACTTCATTACCGTCGTATGAGGGTCGTGGTATACATTCTTCTCAGCTGTCTCTCCCAAGTTAGCAAGTACATCCCATTTTCCATTTAAAAATGAAAAGTTGCTCTTCATTGATATCACCGTTTTCTATAGATTTCTATACAACTATTATACTATAATTAAAGAGTTATTTGAGATATTACATCACGGATCATTGACATTAATAGAAAAATTCCCCATGGGCATAGTACCTCTTTTATTTTTGTGCAACTTGGGTCGATGTATGTATTACAGGGTGTATGCTGCTATCCATTTACAAGAATACTTTTAACCACCCCCCACCAAATACAGAAAGCACCTATATAAATAGGTGCTCGAAGGGTCTACCATATATACATTGAATTTCCGTATAAGTCGAATTATACGGACGATATGAATTATATTCTTACTAATTCAAAACATTTAATAGTGACACTCATAATAATCAAATCTAAAAACCTATGAAGACCAATAACCTCCCAAACGCGTATAGCATCTCAAAATTAAGAAAACAATCGATCGCTACTTACCGTTATTCCTTATAACATTAATACCGATGCTTTATTTTAGCTTTTAAGTACCTTCTTACCATCTTATGTAACTCATCATTGGGTTTACTATGTAGTATGGTTGAAATCTCACTTTGTTTAATAGTATAACCCTCCGAGTTTAATTTATTTGTAACTTTCGCAATACTGCCAGACAAAGCATATTCCCTAATAACTCTTTTTTCAAAGGTATCTACAGAATAGTTTTCTGTTAAACAAACATACTTTGTCAATTCTTCAATAGTTCTTTTAGCCTTATCTATGTTCATTCTTCACATCTCCATTGCAAGATAATAATGATTGTTACATTATTCTACAAATGATTACTTAATTCCTGTAAATTATAAACATTACATACATATAACTAAGATAAATATTATCAGATATTGTTTCAATTAAGATGGATCAATAATCCATTAGTATATATTGTAGATAAAATATCAGTTTTATTAACATGGCGATCGTTCGATCAGATGTAAATGATTGTCGCGGTAACTGTATTATGAATTCAAAAGTACCTTATAATCTCAATATTGATACAGCAAAATACCAGTATTCAGAGCTAGCAATATATATTTTCTTTTAGACCGCTAGCCCGTGTACTGGATAAATTGTTCAGTTTTTGTATCAGTCGTATAAAGCATATTTCGTTTCGTACAGTTATCAGAAAATAACAGATTAATTGTTGTTTTTATACTAATTGATTTAATTCGTTACAAATATCATTTATTGGTGAGTCTTCGTTTAATCGTATGACAAAATCTTAATTCTCCAAGTTTACTGCTAGAGATTTAAATACCTAACTACATATTTATGACATTTAATAAAGCCCCTTTTGCCGCTAAGTTTATAAAATCGATTATCGTTTCCTACAAAATTTAAAGCCAATACAAACTACACAATATGATAATAATTTGGATGTTAGAGCATATAATTTACACAATAATTTAAGGGAGTGGGTCTAATGAAAGAAATACTAAGTGATATTAATTGCTTAGTTTGTAAACATAAAAGATTTGTTCGTTGCACATATTCCGTTGATTATAAGGAGCTGGACTTAGAAATGGCACACTACGGGGAGTTTGAGCATCGTTATGACACTTCATACGTAGATGTAGAAGGACGTTCATTTAATGATCATTTACCTAATGAGTTTGAAAGTTTATACGTATATGCATGTGAAAAATGTGGCTTTATAATGAATTTTATGAAACAAAAAAAGGTGTATTCCTCTAAGGATATTGAAGATTTAAGGGATAAGGAAAGAAATAGAAGAAGAGAAGAAAACACACAAACATGGACATTCGGTAAAGAAAAATAATTACTTATGAGCTATCTATAGAGTATTAAGGTTTCTGTTATTAGAGGCGCATAAAAAACAAATAGGCATTATTAATAAATGAGAAAAGGAGAGTGAAAGGCTATTGGAGATACAAGAAGCATTTAAATTGTATAGGGAGGATAAAGATGATAAGAACACTACATGGGTACAGGATAGACATAAAATACAACGTTTTATAGAAAAGGTTGGGGAGAAAACAGATGCACTGGAAGCAATAAGTGAAAGTAATCTTGAAGGTTTCTATTCAACACTAGATAGGAATCTAAGCGGATATTATTATGCTCTAAAAAAGTTTTATACATTTGTACAAGAAGATATTTTACGGTTTCCAAAGAGTGAAAAAAGAGTATTTCCGCTCGATACACCAAAGGACATGAATTTAGTTGGGAATAGCAAGAAACCAAGAGCCAACTACCTTAAAAAGGGATTCAACTTCTATCAATTGTTTCAAGATGATTTCTATGTACATCTACAGAACCAAATCGCTAGCCAAACCATCAAAGCTTGTATATCAGTTGGATTGGGTGCTGGCTACAATACTGGAGATATTACCGACATGACTCTTGAGGACATTCAAATGGATGGAGATATCGTTCGATTGAAGAATGTGTATGAGACTGAAAGCGTTCCGTGGATAGTGCTGACAGGTGAACTGGCGAAATACATTAAGGGATACTACGATCTACGCGTGAGTCATACTACTTCTATTGAAGATAATACTCAACCATTCTTCCAGAAATTTTGGAAAGGAAGAGAGTTAGAGATTGATTTTGACATAGCAGGGGATAAGCCTGCTACCATCATAACCCTTTTGACTTATATGTTAAAATACATATCTTTCAAAGTGGATATTGATCCTCATTTATACCCGACTCACCTATATATAAATACCATTCTTCATCAACTGTTACAAACGGAAGGTAAGTCATTGGAATCTATCATTCGTACCTTTGGATGGGAGCGGACATTTGTACGAGATTCCTTCTACCAGTACATTAAATATCGGGAACAAAAAGAGTCTGTAGGGTTTGATCCATTCGATTCGAACTCTCTGACTAACTTCGATGCTGAAAAAGATACTGCAAGTGACGAATCAAGTGATTTTTTTCCCAAATCTTCATTGGATGAATCCCCTGAAGCTGATGAAGATATTCTACTTATTGAATTTTTAACTAGTAGAAGAAAGAGGGATACAACAAGAGTAAGAGCATTAAAGAGAATGTACAAGAATTGTTGTCAAGTCTGTGGAGAACCACTAGTTGACATAAATGGCATTGGATATTCTGAGGTGAATCATATTCAACCTTTATCTAAACATAATGGAGTGGATAGAGAGGAAAATATGATTGTACTTTGTCCTAACCATCATACGATGATGGATATGGGAATAATTACGATAAATCCTAGAGAAATAGGGACTATATTACATGTGGATGAGAATAACCCTCTTCATTATAAAAAATTGGTTTTAGTTAAGATCGACTGTCAGAAAAATGCGTCAAATATCACCATGATGTTATCTTCCGTTCTATGCAAGAACGGATAAATACAAATTTGCACGAAAAGGCAATACTGTCAAAGTAGGGAGGTATTAATAGTTTTATTTCATTTTAGACTAAAACTTTATGGAACTAACAGGTTATTGACTAAGTCCAGCTTATTTTAAGATATGTATTATAATAAAAAGTAACCACCCTGCCAATCAAGCTAGCGTAGTTACTTTATTTTTTCTTGATTCACAAAGTATAACTTGCATTAAGTTCTGGTTTGCTTTTCTAATGGAAATAAATCTACCATTGGAGCAATGCAATTAGTGGAATAAAGGTACTTCCAAGAAATATGATCCAGCTAGTTCTTTATTTCATATATGATAACACCTTAAAATTTTCTCCTTTTACTCAATTTATATAAGCATTTAATTCAATAAACGTAACTTTATAGCATAGAAATACAGATATTTTTCGAGTTGATGTGTAAAAAATAGATATTTTCTCTATACTGCTGTTTCAAAAGGCTCTTGACCATCGATGCTTGTATCACTATCTCTGACACTACCGTCTTTATAATGGTTTTCACCAGCCCATCCGATTTCAACTTCGTAGACATCGGCAGGTATTTTACGTTGTTTGGGAATGACATTATATTCCCTTTCATTTTCTGCAAATAATACATGATTTAAAACCTTATAAGTGTTTACCTTTGTCTGCTTATCTACAGGCTTGTCCATGCAAAATGGCTTATGGTCGTTTTTTATCATGTTTCTTTTTTCCAGATTCACTAGTTGTAACTTAACTTCATCAATTGATAATCCAGTAAGTCGAGCCATCCTTTTATATGAGCAGTCAAACCCTCTTTCAAACTTATCCGTAGCCATCTTCAAAAAACTGTATAAGTAGAATCCTTCGACCCCTAATTCTGGCTCTGACATACAATAAATAAAAATATCAATGTCAATATGATGAGTGTTTTCTATCTCCCAAAATGTACCATTATAATAATTATCTTCTTTCGCATATTCGTCTCTGAAATATGCTTTTATAGGAAAGTTTGCTTTGCTTGCCTTTTTATTTCCATAAATCTCTGGATATTCACTTTCCATAATAAAATCATCAATTTCCTTTTTAAGTTTTCCATCCCGAACAACGGTGTCTACATAAATATAACCAACTGGTTTATCAGTAACCTTCTCAACGTAACCCATATTGACCAATACACCATTTCTTTTAGTTAAATAATTTAATGACTTATTATTTTTGGGAAAGCCAAGAATCTGCTTCATGATCTTTTCATCAATTGCATCAAATCCATCACCAATATAAAACTTTCCATACCTCCACATGTAGTTTGCTAAATAATAATAAGAATAAGCGTAAGCAATATGTGTAGTTGACCTACATTCCTCAATCTTATTTCCATCTTCATCATGTAATGCATCATTCAGGTCACCAAAAATCTCATTTAACATGAATATCCTATGTTCCTTTTCATTAAGATTTAATATTCTTTCTAGTTCAGCTTTTGTATAGAACGCTTGTCTTTTTCTAGACATTTACCATCCTCTCCAATCTGTATAATATATCCCTAAACGCTTCCTACCTTTTGCTTATTTATCCTAAAATACTTTTTGATTAACTATTAATATCTAACAATACTTCATGAAGCATATCTGAACGTTCAAACAGCCAAAATCTGTTGTTTGTTGTTTTATGCAATGCGCACACAATGTAATTAAAGCCTCTCTTTTTCAACTTCACCATAGCTGAATGGTCATAACAGAAGAAATATTTGCTTTCCATCTTCATTGACAACAACTCCTTTTATGATTTTATTTAATATCCTTGATCATTCATCAATCATTGCCACCTGTTCATCTGTGACTTTTAAAGCTACTTTTATTTTTCTATCCATTTTATCTGTGATTGGCTTCGTGTTTGATTCAATTCCGCTAATGTAAGACTTAGAACAACCCATCAATCTTACTAATTCAATTTGTGACATTCCTTTCATTAACATGATTTGCACTGAAATTTTCATATAATTAACCTCTACATTAATTATACCACGATAATTTGTTTCAGTCGAAAAAAATTGGTCTTATACAAAATTAATTCATTCGTACGAATTAGCCAGCAAAACATTGAATCTTTTTAGTTATCATTAAGTTATCAGAATATATTTTCTATAATACTTTTTATTTTGTATCTAAATTAAAGTTTGACACTCATTAAATTCAGTTGCTTGCTCTCTTATCCATATAAATAAAGTAAATTTCTAAAAGGTTCTCTCTGACCCACTCATATAATAATTATTAGTTTTCATTTTCTATTTATAGAATAATTTTTTAATAATGTGTTATATGAGAGTGGGGTAGGAAACCTTTTAAAACTCTTCTTTATTTTTGTGCATAAACTACATCACTCAAAATCTTATACCTAAAACCGACATGTTCTGTAAATCCACACAGAAAAACAGCACCTAGCAATGTAAGTGCTGTAGATATATAGGGTAATAATCATCATCTTCCCTGCTGTAATCCCATTTCTTTTACCGATCCTAATCCAACTAAATGACATTCAACTGTAGAAGTATTCTAAAATAAGTAGGCTGTACTGTGATAATTTGGTAATATTAAAGTTACCAATGACGTTAAGGGGGGAGAAAGTGAAATATTATGTATATGAATATCAGTCTGGAAAACATATAGATAAAAGTTATCCTTGTGTTGTATTAACTACTGATCCATGGGATGACCATTTTTTTGCTGAAACTTTATTTCATGCAAGATACTATCCCTATGAAAAAGAGGCTATTCACTTGGGTGATATTAAAATAATGACCACTAAAGGAGGGGTTACAAAAACTCATATTGATAAGGAGTTTGAAGCCTTAGATGAAACCTTTTGTTCACTCGGTCAGACATTGGATTATTACGAAAAAATAAGTAAACTTCCTTATAGTACCCAACACGAATTGCTTAATGGATTAAGAGACGCAGCTACAAATAATGAGATTTCTAATATGTTTAAAGATAAACGTATATTCCGACATTCATTACTACGTTTTAGTGAGGCAGAAAAAGCCTTTAAGGAAGCAAACCAATACTTTGGAGGCAATATAACCAAAACAGTTAAGTTTGAATTCCATTATCAAATTAATGGAGCAACAATACCTCACGTTGTAAGTCTAGATTTCACGAAAGATGAATTACCATATAGGATAAATGCTTTTGTGGGTAAGAATGCAACTGGGAAAACTAGAGTTCTTACAGAACTTGCAAGCCATTTGAGTGGAATTAAACTTAACAATGCTAGTTTCAGACCCGAAAGACCTTCATTTAGTAAAGTAATCTCAATATCATACAGTGCTTTCGATGAACTTTATAAGCCCTTTGAAGATGGAAGATTACAAAGAGAAGAGGGTAAAAGTGAACGTAATGAAGATTCTAAGCTGTTCAGCTATAAGTATTGTGGACTAAGAAATAAAGATGGTGTGTTATCCTTAGATGATTTAGAGAAGCAATTTTTTGAATCATACCATGAAGTGATTCAAAGAGATAGGTTGACTGAATGGAATAGTATTATGAAGAATGTATTTGAAGAAGAACATATTAAGCTGATAGAGAGTATACAGGATTCAAAGACTGAAAAAGAATTAAGCAGTTCATTAAGTTCTGGACAAAATATTCTTCTATCAATAATAACAGATGTTATAGCTCATATTGAAGACGATTCTCTTTTACTCTTCGATGAGCCTGAAATACATTTACACCCAAATGCCATTGCAAACTTTATGAGAATGTTCTACGAGGTTTTGCATCAATTTAACTCATATGCAGTTATTTCTACTCACTCACCAATAATTATACAAGAAATACCTTCTAAATACATAAAAGTATTTTCAAGGATTGATAATACCCCAATAATAGATTCACCAACTTTAGAATGTTTTGGAGAAAATATTAGTACAATCACAAATGATATATTTGAGGTTAGGGAACACGAAAATAATTATAAGACTTATTTAAAATCACTTTCTACAAAATATAGTAAAGAAGAAATTATTTCTCTTTTTAATGACGATTTAAGCTTTAACACCTTGACATATCTAAATTCTTTATACAAGAGAGGTGGCAAAGAATGAAAAAATTAACACCTCCTGCTATAGATTCTGATAAGATATATAAGGATATTACTAGAAAGAGTCGTAGCAGAGATAAGAAAGAACGATTAACAAGGCTTGAACAACATGTATTAGAAAGATATGTAGAGTACGATTCTAAGAAGAATAGTTTAGAGAATATAACCAAAAGCGAAATCGCTACTCAAGAAGATAAAGATGCACTTTTAAGTTGTTATTCAAGAAATAAAGATGGTTATTTGGAAGGAGAAGTAGTAGCTACAATAATTAGTATTCAATCTATACAACATAAGCAAAAATGTCCTTATTGTGGATTAGATAAGCCAAGGACTATAGACCATTATATACCAAAAGGTAAATATCCTGAGTTCTCCTTTTTTCCATCAAACTTAATCCCATGTTGTGGCTATTGCAATAGCAAGAAAGGAGAAACATGGTTAGAAAGTGGTAAAAGAGTCTTTTTAAATTTATATTTTGATAATATACCTGAAGATGACCAATTTTTATTTCCAGTAATAGAATTTGATGATAAAGATACAGCTCCAACAATTTCCTTTACTTTAGAAAGAAATGAAAATATAAATGATGAAATGTTTACTCTTATCAATAGCCATTATTTAAAATTAAACCTACTTAATGAGTATTCTGAGAGTGTAGAAGAGGAATTATCTAATATAGTTGATCAAATACAAAACAACCCCGATGTAACCATTGAAGAACATAAAGAAAACCTAAGTAGAGTATATAGAACCAACGTAAAAAAGTATGGTTTAAATCACTGGAAATCTGTCTTTATAAGAGGTTTAATGCAGTCTGATCTATTCTTTGAAAATGCAAAGCAGCAGCATATAGCATAGGTACTCAAGCTTTATAATTTAATGTTCCAAGTATGGCTGATTGTAATGAACTGAGTACCTAGCTGTCAGCAGAAGGGTATTTATTTTAATATTAACAAACTTTAATACGATTAATAGAGTTTGCATATAGATAGTAGATAACCCTCGTAAAAGAGTAAAAGTAACCTGCCCACCAAGCTTGTGCAGGTTACTTTTTTTGCTCCATTAATAGTAGCACCTTGGTAATGGTTGACCAACTTCATTATTCATTGTATGAAAAACCATAAATTGCAATTATGTAAAAAACATTCCAATAACTCATACTTAATTTAGCTATTCTAAGATTGTAAGGTTTTCTCAGATTCCAAAAAAAGAATAAACTGTTTTTCTGTGTTATTACGATATCCATATCTATTATGGAAAATATCATGACATCGCTCACACATAGTGACACCATTTTCCACATCAGTACGTCTTTCTACACACCAATGATAGCCGTCCAAATGATGTGCTACAAGATTTCCACCTGTATCATCATAACAACATTGGCATGTATATTTATCTCTTTGATAAACTTTTGATCGCCAATGTACATATTCAATATATTTCCTGTTTTTCTGCCTTTCTTCATCTGTTAAATCCGGATTGTAACTAGGATGATTTTCACCTCTATTGCTTCTTAGATAACATACCTTACATCGAACACCTCTAACTAGATTGTAGATACTTATAGCAGTAACATTGCCACATCTGCAAATATAAGCATGAGGAGTTTTAGAACCCTTGTATTCTGTTTCCAATAATGTATGTCCTCTTTTTTCAAATAGATTTATTACTTCCTCATAAGAATACGGTTCATTCTTAGAACATCTTTTACATCTGACCCCTCTTAAAAAATCAGTCAACCGAATATAACAACTATCTTCTCCACAAACACATTGGTATTTCATAATTGTCTTAGTATTAATGTAAGTTGGTTCAAGTAAAATACATCCTTCTCTTTCAAATATTTTCTTTACCTCTTCATATTCATAAGGTCTCCTAAACCCATTACAATCAGGACATTTTTTTACTTTCATAAAATGATTATACGAAATATTTCTTGGATGATTGTTTTCACAAAGCAATCTTAACTTTGATTTATTATTCTTATAATCCTTTAACTCACCTATAAATTTATACCCTTGTAATTCAAATTCTGATATAACTTCTTTCGCCTTTTTTCTGAGTTTATTTCCTGTAGTGTTGCATAACCCCTTTTTACATCTACATTTTTGATGACTAAAAGAATGCCAAGTTGTATTATATTCATGTCCTCTTGGACAAATAACCTCAATCTTACATTCTCTGCTACTTTCTAAATGTTCAGCAGATACAAAAATAAAACCTTGGCTAACAATATAGTTTTTTACTTTCTCAATACTTAACATAACAGTTCACTTCTCCTTTGTAAGGATTTGCTAAGCCTCAATCTTAATTTTAGTTAAGTATATATTTTAATATGGGACTTGTAAACTAATAATAAAAATATTCAGACAAATACTGAAATAAATACTTAAAGTATTTTAATAGTTCATTTTAACTTAATCTACTATATATCTTTTTGATTTATAATTAGGGGAAACCTTACAACTATAGTAATATACGCCTTGGGCATTCTATATTTGGGACTAATTTCATATATGCGATTACTAAGCTTTTTAATTACCAAAAGCCATCGAGGTAATTTAACATTATTTTCCTGTAGTTTAGAATATAATTATAACTATAGATAATATAGGACATTCTTTCTCACTAAATGACCGTATGTATATCATTAATAAACCTCAATTTGAAAAGTTCTTTAACTTTAGCTTTACATATCAACAATCTTATGAACATAACAAAAAACTCCTCAAAATTAAGAGGAGTTTTTTGCTACATTCATCTTACTCTTAATAACACTAATAGCTACTTTAATAGACAAAATAAAGTAACCACCCTGCCAACCCAAGCTTGTGTTAATAAATATTATTATACCACAAATTTATATATTTAAACACATTAAATTTAAAATATTCAAACAAATACTGAAATAAATAGCTCCATATTTCCTTTTCTCACCTAACTTCATGTTTAAATATTTGTATCGTTCAAGGGACTATGAAGTCTCCCGATCTCCAATATGCTATCCTGCTCCAATCCCCTTAAATATTTGGTCGTTTCCTGTGTATCAAAATGCCCAAGCAATCTGCTCAAACTATACACATCAATGCCATTACGTAGTGATTTTTGACTAAAGTAGTGCCTGCAATCGTGCGGTGAACAACGTATTTCTTCACGCACCCCTACATTGTTACAATGCTCCTTTAGAATCTTGTTAATTCGAGAACGATGTAACTGCATAGCACATTGGTCCAGGAAGTAATATTCCTCAATGTCATCTGGATTTTTACGCTTGAAACGCTCTTGTTTAGCTCTCTCATACTTTCTCATATACTTCCGCATAGTTTTACTAATATAAACTAACCTTTGTTTAGAACCTTTCCCATGAATTAGAATATTTCTTGTCGTAATATCATTGTTCCTTATATTACATAGCTCTGAGACCCTAATGCCAGTATCAAAGAGCATAATCAGAATCAATTTATCGCGAATATTGTAATAGGTATCCACTTGAACATCATTAATGATTCGTCTCACTTCACTGTCGTTGAAAGTGACAATTATCCGCTTCTCTTCCTTCAAGCTCTTAATTCGTCTCATAGGATTCTCTTTAGTTATGGGAATGTAGATAGTAAAGCTTGTGAGGGTTAAGATGTTGGCGCATCTAGCCCTCTTTTATTTTGTTGAAATATTATTCCCTCCCTTTAAATTCATTAATGGACTAGTATTCTGTGCCATTTCTAAGATATTTTCTGTTTCAATTCCTTGAAGGTAACGCTTGGTTACTTGAATATTTTCATGTCCTGCAATCCTCGAACAAGAATATAAATCCAATCCATTTCTCAAATTAGCCTGAATCGCATAGTGTCTTAACGTATGAGGACTACATCTTATGTCCTCTCTCACTCCTGCCATTTTCCCTGCATCTCGTACCACATTTTCAATTTGAACTGTTGTTAAAGGTCTCCCACTTCTCGATAAGAAATAATTATCGTGCTGTAGGTTTTTATTCAATTTCTTGAAATATCCTTCTTTTATTCGCTCATATCGAATCATGTACTTTCTTAACATTAAGCTCATCTGAACATATCTCCATTTGGAACCTTTCCCGAATATTTTTATATTGGTTTCGTTTATCCAATCAGTTTCCAAATTAATTAATTCCGAGCATCGAATACCAGTATCAGTAAACATTGCAACAATGAGTTTATTCCGAGCGTTCAGATACGTTTTAAAATCGTATGCTCCAATCATTTTGATGACCTCTTTGTCTGTGAATGTCTTTATTACCGTTTTATCTTCCTTTAAGAGTTTGACACGAGCCATAATATTTAATGAGATATATTCTTCTTCAACTAGATAAACGTAAAATGCACGAAGCGATTTTATTAATGAATTAATATAGGTTGCTTTATTACCTATGCTTTGTTGATGCTGAATGAATTTTTTTACATGAACTGTAGAAACAGATTCAATTTCCGTAATTTCATGATAATCATTCAAATACTTAACAAGCTGATTAGAATTATAAATATACGTTTCAATGGTACGGTTAGAGTAATTCTTGATTTGTAAATCAAATTTAAATTCCTTTAACAAATCTTCTATAAACACAAAAAACCCCCTATCTACATGTGATTTAGCCACATATAAATAAGGAGTTTTGCTAACACAATTGTACGTCTAAATTCAGCATACTGTACTGCTTAGCTCAGACCATTAAAAAGTGCTCTATACGACATAGTATAGCGTTGTTTTTCATTTAGAAACTTATTTTTTCAAGTTATAGAATGCACTTAGACCAGCATATTCACCCATACCAGCCAATTCATCTTCAATGCGAAGTAATTGGTTGTATTTCGCTACACGGTCTGTACGTGACGGTGCACCTGTCTTAATTTGCCCTGCATTTGTAGCAACGGCAATATCAGCGATTGTAGCATCTTCTGTTTCACCAGAACGGTGAGAAATAACTGCTGTATATCCTGCACGTTTGGCCATTTCAATAGCTTCAAATGTTTCAGTTAGTGTACCAATTTGGTTCACTTTAATCAGGATTGAGTTACCGATACCTTTTTCAATTCCTTGAGAAAGCTTCTCCGTGTTTGTTACAAATAGGTCATCTCCAACTAATTGAACACGGTCACCGATACGATCTGTCAATAATTTGAAACCATCCCAGTCATTTTCATCAAGACCATCTTCAATGGAAACAATTGGGTATTTGTTAATCATTTCTTCATACCAGTCAACCATTTCTTCAGAGGAACGAACAACACCTTCACCTTTTAAGTTGTATTTTCCATCTTCATAGATTTCAGATGCAGCAACGTCCATCGCTAGCTTGATTTCTTCACCTGGTTTATAGCCAGCTGCTTCAATTGCTTCCATGATTGTTTGTAATGCTTCTTCGTTGGAACCAAGGTTTGGTGCGAAACCACCTTCATCACCAACTGCAGTATTCAAACCTTTTTCACTTAGTACTTTTTTCAATGCATGGAAAATTTCTGCACCAGTACGTAATGCTTCTTTAAATGTAGGAGCTCCTACAGGCATAATCATAAATTCTTGAATATCAACGTTATTATCTGCATGCTCTCCACCATTTACAATGTTCATCATTGGAGTTGGTAGAACTTTTGCATTGAATCCACCTAGGTAGTTATATAAAGGAACTTCAAGGTAGCTTGCTGCTGCATGAGCTGCTGCCATCGAAACACCTAAGATTGCATTAGCACCCAATTTCCCTTTGTTTTCTGTACCATCAAGGTCAATCAATAAAGCATCGATAATGTTTTGACGTGTTACATCAAGACCAATTAGCTCTGGTGCAATAATGTCATTTACATTTTCAACTGCTTTCAAGACACCTTTTCCTAAGTAACGGTCTTTATCACCATCACGTAATTCAACTGCTTCATATTCCCCAGTCGATGCTCCACTTGGAACTAACGCAGAACCGAATGCTCCGGATTCTGTAAAAATTTCTACTTCAACCGTTGGGTTTCCACGTGAATCTAATACTTCTCTAGCGTATACGTCTGTAATGTATGGCATGTAAATCTCTCCTTTTTTTATGGGTTGTAAAAAAGTCCGGTGAAAATGACACGTCGAATTTCTTCGTTGGCGATAATGGAACTTCTACTAAGAACGCCCACGTCCTGAGGGCAACGTAGAAGTCAGCACATCCTGTGCAAGCCTGTTCCTCACGTATTAATTGCATACGTTCCGGTACGGGGAGCTATGCCGCCTCGAACTTCTCGGTCCTTTTCATCCTCCTTTTTTACTTTTAATTTTTATTTTTATTTAATAATTAATGATTCTCCAGTCATTTCTTCTGGTTTGGCAACATCAAGTAAATCCAATAATGTTGGTGATAGATCAGCTAACTTGCCACCATCACGTAATTGAATATTATCTTTTGTAACAATAACTGGTACTGGATTGGTAGTGTGCGCAGTCATTGGGTTACCTTCCAATGTAACAACCTCATCGGAGTTACCATGGTCGGCAGTAATAATTGCATGTCCACCAAGTTCCACGATTTTGTCAACAATTTTTCCTAAGCATTGATCAACTGCTTGAATAGCATCAATTGTTGGTTGTAGCTTACCTGAATGACCAACCATATCTGGATTGGCAAAGTTTAGAATGATGGCATTCTGTTCACCTTTATCTAGTTCTTCAAGAAGCGCATCCGTTACTTCATAGGCACTCATTTCAGGTTTTAAATCGTAAGTTGCAACTTTTGGCGAATCAATCAGAATGCGTTTCTCACCCGGAAATTCCTGTTCACGTCCCCCACTCATGAAAAAGGTAACATGCGGATATTTTTCCGTTTCAGCAATACGCAGTTGCTTTAGATTATTCTGAGCAAGTACTTCACCAACGGTATTATCCAAGTTAATCGGTTCATAGGCAACAAAACCATCTACTGTTTCACTGAAATTCGTTAGCATTACAAAATCCAAGTCTTTTGGAACATTCTCGCCTCGATCAAAATCACGAAAATCTGCATTTGCAAATGTACGTGAAATTTGAATTGCTCTGTCAGGGCGGAAGTTATAGAAAATAATTGAGTCATTATCCTGAATTCGTCCAACAGGCTCATCATTCTCATCGACAATAACGGAAGGTATAACGAATTCGTCATAAATTCCATTTTCATAATTATCCTGAATAACTTCCATTGCGTTTTTATACTTTGGACCTTTGCCATGAACCATTGCTTCGTAGGACTTTTGAACACGATCCCAGCGTTTATCACGGTCCATCGAATAGTACCTTCCAGAAACGGTTGCAATTTCACCAATTCCTAGCTCACGGATTTTATCCTCGGTTTCTACAATATATTCACCTGCAGTTTGTGGGCCGACGTCTCGACCATCTAGGAATGCATGTATATATACTTTTTCTAAACCATTATCCTTTGCTAGCTTTAACAATGCAAATAAATGACTGATATGGCTATGCACACCGCCATCAGATAACAATCCAAATAAGTGAAGCGCCTTATCGTTCGTTTTCGCATGGTGAATCGATCTTAGAAAAGCTTCGACCTTGAAAAAGTCACCTTCCTCAATGGACATATTCACTCGAGTCAAGCTTTGATAAACAACGCGACCAGCACCAATATTCAAATGCCCTACTTCAGAATTCCCCATTTGGCCATCAGGTAATCCTACGGCGTTTCCACTTGCGATCAATTGATTATGGGCGTATTTGTCCCAATATCGATCAAAGTTAGGTGTACTTGCTTGTTTTACTGCATTTCCCATTACTTCATCACGGATCGCAAATCCATCCAAAATGATTAATGCAGCTAATTTATTTTGAGTCATTTTGTACCTGCCTCCACAAGCTGTAGAAATGATTCAGCTTCTAGACTTGCCCCACCGACTAATGCACCATCAATATCGGAAGTTGCAAGTAATTCATCAATATTCGAAGGTTTTACACTACCACCATATTGAATAACAACTTTTTCTGCCGTATCTTCAGTTGTCACTTCTTTAATTACCTGGCGGATTTGCGCACATACTTCATTGGCATCTTCACTAGATGCCGTCTTTCCTGTTCCAATCGCCCAAATTGGCTCATAAGCTATAATTGTGTTAGCTACTTGCTCATCGGAAAGACCCTCAAGTGCTTTTTTAACTTGAGTTGCAACATGGTTCATTGTTTGATTCGCTTCACGTTGCTCTAACGTTTCACCAACACAAACGATTGGAGTAAGGTCATGCTTAAATGCCGCATGTGTCTTTTTGTTTACTGTTTCATCTGTCTCTGCAAAATATTCACGACGCTCTGAATGACCAAGTACAACATGTGTTACACCAAGGTCTTGCAACATTGCAGGACTTACTTCTCCAGTAAATGCACCATTTTCTTCAAAATGCATATTTTGTGCAGCTACACGAAGTTTTGTTCCATTTGTTTTTTCCACTAAGGAAGATAGATATGGAAACGGCGCACATACAATAGCTTCTACTTGATCACTATTGGGTACTTTTCCAACTACATCATCAACAAATGCTGTTGCTTCCGATAAAACTTTATTCATTTTCCAATTTCCAGCAATCACTTTTTTACGCATTTTATCACCCCACAAGTTAATTTGTATCACTGCCTGCTATTACTTATCATTTAAAGCAGCGACACCTGGTAAAATTTTACCCTCCATGAATTCCAAGGAAGCCCCTCCACCAGTGGATACATGATCCATTTCATCTGCAAAGTCGAATTTCTCCACAGCTGCAGCGGAATCTCCACCACCAATAATGGAGTAACCCGCGGTTTCAGCTAGAGCCTCTGCAACTGCTCTCGTTCCACCAGCAAATGGGTTTAGTTCGAACACACCCATTGGACCATTCCAAAGAATTAATTTTGATTCAGCGACAAGCTGACTGTATATCTCTCTTGTCTTTGGACCAATATCTAAAGCTTCCCAATCGGCAGGAATTTCATCAATGCCAACAATTTTTGTATTTGCTGATTCAGAGAAATCATCAGCTACTACTACATCAACAGGAAGCACAAAGTTAACTCCTTTTTCTTCTGCTTTCTTGATAAACTCAAGAGCAAGGTCAATTTTATCTTCTTCTAATAAGGACTTACCGATTTCATGTCCTTGTGCTTTAATAAATGTATAAGCAAGTCCGCCACCAATGATTAGATTATCTACTTTATCTAATAGATTATCGATTACATTGATCTTATCCTTCACCTTTGCACCGCCAATAATTGCGGTGAACGGCCGTTCTGGCGTTTCAAGCGCTTTTCCTAGTACATCTATTTCTTTTTCCAATAGGTAACCAGCAGCTGCTGGAAGTTTTTCTGCAACTCCAGTTGTCGATGCATGCGCGCGATGAGCTGCACCAAAAGCATCGTTTACATAGAGATCAGCCATATCAGCAAATGCTTGCACTAGCTGGGGATCATTTTTCTCCTCTCCAGCTTCAAATCGAACATTTTCGATTAGGAGTACATTGCCAGGTTGTAAGGAAGCAATTGCTTCGTTCACTTCTTCACCGTAAACAGAATCTGTTTTCACTACTTGTTTTCCAATTAAATCACTTAAATGCTTGGCAACAGGGTCCAAACGTAAATCTTCCACTACTTTGCCTTTTGGTCGTCCAAGGTGACTTGCCAAAATAACAATAGCGCCTTGCTCTGTTAAATAGTTAATTGTCGGCAATGCCGCTCTAATTCTCGTATCATCCGTAATCTCTCCATCTTTCAATGGAACATTAAAATCGACACGGCAAAATACTTTTTTTCCTTTTACGTCAAGGTCTTGAAGTGTTTTTTTATTCATGAATAAACCCCTCCTTATTTCTGCCTATGTAATCTATTCATGGAGTAAGTAACCCCTGAACATAGACTTCCATGATTACATGATTCGTAATCATTATATACTAACAAGTACGTACGCGCTTGTTAAAGTATTTTTTAAAACTTGGCATTCGTTAAAGGGATTCTTATGAAAGTGTTCTTCACCTTCTCAGAAGTCCTTTTGCCAAGTAAGTTATGCGAAAAAACGGAGGAGGAATGGAATCCTCCTCCGTCTCACTTTTTCTTATAGTCCTTGTTTTTTCATGAATGCAGCTAAGTCTACACAACGTGAAGAATAGCCCATTTCATTATCGTACCATGATACAACTTTAACGAAGTTATCTTCCATAACCATTGTAGAAAGCCCATCAACAACTGAAGAGTGTGGGTTACCAATGATATCTGTAGATACTAATGGAGCCTCACTGTACTCAAGCACACCTTTTAATGGACCTTCAGCTGCTTCTCTTAATGCATTATTAATGTCTTCAGCAGTTACCGTTTTGTCTAGCTCTGCAACTAAGTCAACTAATGAACCGTCTGGAGTTGGAACACGAACAGCCATACCGTTTAGTTTACCCTTTAATTCAGGTAATACTAAGCTAACCGCTTTTGCAGCACCAGTAGTTGTAGGGATGATGTTTTCTGCTGCTGCACGTGCACGACGGTAATCTTTATGTGGCAAATCAAGGATTTGCTGATCGTTTGTGTATGAATGAATTGTTGTCATTAATCCACGTTTGATTCCGAATGTATCGTTTAATACTTTAGCAAATGGTGCTAAACAGTTTGTTGTACAAGATGCATTTGAAATGATGTGATGCTTCTCTGGATCGTATTGATCATCGTTTACACCCATAACAATTGTTAAATCTTCATTGTTTGCAGGTGCAGAAATGATTACTTTTTTCGCTCCAGCATCAATATGTTTCTGTGCATCTTCTGCATTTGTGAAACGTCCTGTAGATTCAATAACAACTTCTACACCTAAGTCTCCCCAACCTAATTGTGCAGGATCACGTTCAGATAGTACTTTAATTTCTCTACCGTCAACAACAATGTTGGAACCATTAACAGAGATTTCTTCTTTTAGTGAACCGTGTACAGAGTCATATTTTAATAGATGTGCAAGCATATTTGCATCTGTTAAATCATTTACTGCAACTACCTCTACCTCATCATTTAATAATGATTGACGAAATACGTTACGTCCAATTCTTCCAAATCCATTAATACCTACTTTAACTGCCATGTATTATTCCTCCTAGAATTCTTTTTTATTGATATATTTAAAGAGGAGAACCTCTCAATATCTGTTCTGCTGCTCCTTGATCTGTTACCAGCAAGTCACCTCTGCCTCGCTTGAAGTAAGAAGCAATTGCCACTCCCTTCGATCTGCCTCCAGCCACTGTAATGACATTATCTACGTTGTCCAAATCCTCCAACTGTATTCCTACCGTTTTCACTTTATGGACAACATTACCTGTTTGGTCAAAATAGTAACCAAATGCTTCACTTGCAGCATTCTTTTCCTTTAATAAGGTGATGACATCATCTGGCGTTCTCCTGCGTTCTGCCATTTTCAATGCATCCCCCACCCCGTGAATAACAATGTCAGCACCTTTGATGCGCTGGATTACTTCCATAATAGATGGTTCATTGATAATGGTTTCGTAGGTCGTATCACTGATTGGATCCGGAACATATAATTGCCGGTATTCTCCACCGACCTTTTTTGCCATCTCCTCAACAATTCTGCTAGCTTGGTTTTCAGCCTTTTCACCAATACCACCACGAGCAGGAACAAACAGAAATTCACTTTCCTTATTCAAGGAAGTCATTGATTCAGCTACAGCTGCCATTGTAGTACCGCCAGTTACAGCAATCGTATTTTGTTTTCCAACAAGTTTCTTGAGCGAAGCGATACAAGCCTTTCCCATTTCTTTTTGGACCCATGTATTGTCATCACTATCACCAGGTACAACAACTACACGATCTACTTGTAATATTTCCTTAATTTGTTCTTCTAAAACATGTAACCCAGTTAGATCGCCGATAAATTTTGTAAGCTGCTCTAGTATTACTTTTCCCTCATTTGTGATATACATTCCTCTAGCTGTTACCTCGACTAAACCTTGTTCATGAAGAAAGTCAATCTCGCCACGAACGTGTCTTTCCGTGAGGTTTGTGTTTTCTGTCAGACCTCTTCTGCCAATAGGCTGGAATAGATCTATACTATGTAACAATGCATATCGTTGTTGCATGACTTCTAAAAGATCAGGAACAAGCTTTTGCTGCAGACTAATTAAAGCTTTCATTTTAAAGGCTCTCCTTCTTTGGGTCATAAATTGTCCCGGAAGGATATATTATGTCCCAGTTACAATTTTTATTATACCATAATCAGAAAGTTATACAAATGAAAACACATAAATTTTACATTTATCTTTGAAAAGACTACACATTCTACATTTCCCAAAGGTTACAATTATAAACGAAAAAAAGTGGTTTCTTTGTTAAATGATCACCTATTTTAGGTGTAAAAAATACCGTGCCACTATGTGGACGGTATGTCTTTACTTCTATTGACTTGGAATAACTTTTTTATCGATTCATAATTTATTCCTTCACCATATAACTGCTTGCCACCCATTTCAATTACCGGAATTTCCAAATGATATTTTTCAAACCACTCATCATTTGTATTGATATCTCTTCTTTCCAATTCAAATGGATGCGTTTCCATAAAAAAAGATAATAATAATTCTGCTTCATCACATAAGGTACAAGCTTCCTTTGTGTATAAAATAACATGCCGCATATTAGTTCCTCCTGTTTTCCCTTCGCTTAATCGATGATGGGATTCGTAGCTGGTCACGGTATTTCATTACAGTCCGTCTCGCTACTTCAATTTGAAATTCGTTCATCAGTTTACGTTTTATTGCTTCATCTGACAGTGGGCTTTGTTTATCCTCATGGAGGATCATCTCCTTCATTAGCTGTTTAATAGCAAATGAAGCAGTAGTGCCATTCTCGTTTTTAACTCCCCGTTGCAGAAAAAATTTTAATGGCAATACCCCATGTATTGTTTGCACATATTTCTGACTGATTGCTCTACTTATTGTTGAGATGTGAAGTCCCAGTTCTTCTGCAATCTCCCTTAAGGTAAGTGATTGGATCATATATGTCCCATGTTCGAAGAATAGATACTGCTTTTCCATGATTTTTCGAATGACAAGTTCGATTGTATTTCCTCGATAGCCAATTGCTTGCTGTAATTGTTCGATTTCTTTTTGCTTCTCTCTCAAATAATCAGTTGCTTCATGCATAGGATCATTTAAACGTTGGTAAGTCGGATTTAGTGTTATTTTTGGTGTAGACCATCGATAAAAAGACAGCTTCCATTCACCATTTTCTTTAAAGATTGAAGCTTCCGGAATAATATAGTCTGGTTCAGGTGGTTCTAGTAATTTCCCTGGCTTTGGATGACATAGTTTAATACTTTCAATGATCAAACCTGCTCTTTCTGCAGCTATTCCACCTATTTCACTTATGGCTTCCAAATCTGCATTCGCAATTAGTTCTAAATGATTTTCAAGTAACTCTTCTACAAAAGGTTCGAAGTTATTCGCCTGCTTTAACTGTAATAGAATACATTCCTGAAGATTTCTCGCCCCAATTCCCGCTGGTTCCAATGATTGGATTTTTTCCAATGCGTATGCCGCATTTTCAATTGTTGTATCGCATTTATCTGCCCACTCTCTCAAATCGATTTCAAGATAACCATCTTCATTGAGGGAATCTATCCCAAATTCAATAATTGGTTTTAAACTTTCCGGGTATGAAATAGTAAATAACTGCGATTTCAATTGATCATACAAAGACATTTCTGCTGTATTAATTTCTCCAATAGAAAACGTTTCTGGGGAAGCTGGGCGATATTGAACCCAATCCATATCGGAATTCACTTCTTCAATTAACGGATTTTCTTTTGCTATCTCTTTTATATACTCCAACAGCTCTCCACTTGAGAATTGCAGAATATTAATGGACTGTACAAGCGACTGATTCATTTTCCACTGTAAAGACTGATTTAAGTTAAGCTTTTGTTTCATGCATAACACCCCTTTGTTGATGCATCTATCTCTATTTTGCCACGAAAAGTTCGTAATGTCATCTCCATGATATACATCAAATCATGCAAAATTGGTAAAAATAGCTATATTGACAGCGTTATTTATGGGAAGTCTAAAAAACGTTATTTCGATTCAATGTCAAAAGGATGTTTTATATAATGAGTGGAACAAAAAAAAAGGAAAGCTTAGCACATCTTATTCGCCGTTATTTTATGTTGGTTGTCGGCGCCGCCATTGCAGCAGTAGCTCTGGACCTCTTTCTTGTGCCAAATGCAATCATTGATGGAGGGGTTATCGGTATTTCTTTGCTACTGAATTACCTCACTGGAGTCAGCTTTGGCATATTGGTCTTAATAATCAATATTCCATTTCTTCTGTCTGGCTATCACAGACTAGGAAAAGGCTTTTTAATCGCTTCGCTATTTAGTATTGTCGTATTAGCAATTGCTGAAGGATTCTTGCACCATTTTCAGCCGATTACGGATGAACCACTACTAGCAACCGTATTTGGCGGCTTGATTTTGGGAGCGGGGGTAGGTATTGTTATCCGAAATGCCGGTGCATTAGATGGAACAGAAATACTTGGAATTATTATAAGCAAAAGTTTTCCCTTTTCCGTCGGCGAGTTTGTCATGTTCATTAACATTTTTATTTTTGTATGGGCAGGATTTATCCTTGGCTGGGAGCAAGCAATGCTATCCATTCTTACCTATTATATTGCCTCGAAAACCATTGATATTGTAGGGCAAGGTATTCTCAACGAAACAAAAGCAGCACTGATTGTATCCGATGTATCAGGCGAAATTGCCAATCAAATTGAGAAGTCTCTAAAGCGCAAGGTAACGAAATTATACGGACAGCATAATCATCAGGAAACAGATACCCAAGTTCTCTACGTTATTATTACTCGACTTGAAGTTGCTAAACTAAAACAAATTGTATTTGACTCCGATTCAAGAGCCTTTACGACCATTATGGATACACAGGAGGTTCATGGTGGACGCTTTAAGACAACAGCGCATTAGCCGCACTCTTAATAGAGGGTTGGTTCAGGTTGATTGGCCAGCCTGTTACACATTATATTTAATCTAAACAAAAAGAGAGCCGATCACTAGACACAAGCAACCCACTCTCTCCTATAGCTCCTTATAAATTGAAATGTATACACTTCTCAATTTTAGCATATTAATCGAACCGTGATTTCCGTTCGTTAAGCGGCCCTTCGGTCAATCGCATTCAAACGCTTGTTATTTGTCGCGATAATGTAAATAGCAATTGTCCAAATAATGACAGCGATAATCGATCCGATGTTGAAAATACCTCTTTCAGCTGTCCACATAATTGAATAGCCGACGGAACCTAATAATAGTGCATAATAGATAAACGGAAGAAGTGTTTTACGAATGACATGCCCCTCTTTCCCTACAAGTCCAACAACTGCAGATGCTGCGACAACGTTATGCACACAGATCATGTTGCCAGCTGCACCACCAACCGCTTGAAGTGCAACCATCCATGATGGATCACCACCAATTCGCTCACCAACCCCGTATTGGAAAAGGGAGAACATCATATTACTTACCGTATTGCTTCCGGCTACAAATGCGCCAAGTCCTCCAACAAATGTTGCAAAGATTGGATACAACGTTCCCGCAAGACCTGCAACACCTTCCGCTAAAGCTATTGGCATCTCTGGATAACCCGCAGCTCCCCCGCCAGAGTTAAGAAACACTTGTACCATAGGCACTGTAAACACAAGAGCCGAACCTGCAGCTATTATTGTTTTACCAGAGTTTTTCCAAGCCCTGGCAAACTCCTTCCCCTTCATCCCATGCATATAAAAAGTGATTACTGCAACTACGATAAATATAAAACCTGGCGAAAATAGAATTTCCCAGCTGGAAGAAATATCAGTACCAAAAATATTTGGTACTCTTATCGTTGCCGATTTAAGCCAATCTCCAACGACAGTCATCCTTGAAATTAATAAGAATGCAGCTATTAAAACGTATGGGGCCCATGCACGCCACATGCTTATTTTACCTGCATATATTTCGCTCTGTTTCAGTTCAACACGCCCTGTCCACGTTGGATCCCAGCGGTCTTTTGCTTCGAAGTCCCAAATTTCATTTACTTTCGGCATCAGAAAGCCCTTTTGGGCCGCAGGTATGACAATCGCCAATCCAATTAGGCCACCAAGCATTGCAGGAAATTCGGGTCCCAATAGATTTGCAACGATTAAATATGGTATGGTCATTGCCAACGACGCAAATAATGCGAATTTCCAAACCTTTAATCCTTCACTGAATGATTTGTTTTTCCCGAAAAATCGTGTCATGATACCAACTAAAAATAATGGAATTAACAGACCTCCAATAGTATGGAGAATGGCTACTTGTACAGAAACATTGGACACAAAAGTGGAAACTTCACTGATTTGGCTAAGTGGTTCAATTCCTGTACCTACACCTACAATCATGGGTGTACCAACTGCTCCAAATGAAACCGGTGTACTTTGAATAACCAGACCAGAGACAACAGCCGCCATCGCCGGAAAACCAAGACCAACCAACAATGGAACTGCAACGGCTGCTGGTGTACCAAACCCTGCTGAACCTTCAATAAACGAACCGAAAAGCCATGCGATGATAATTACTTGAATACGGCGGTCAGGTGTAATATCCGTAAAACCACGACGAATCGTGTGGAGTCCCCCACTTTCCTGTAGCGTGTTCAGCAGTAATATTGCACCGAAAATAATGAATAAGAGAGTGACAGCAACGATAAGACCATGAACAGTTGCAGCGGCAACTTGCGGAAATGCTACATCCCAAACAAAAAGAGCCAGTAATACAGCGGTGATGTACGAAAGCGGCATCGCTTTACTTGCCGGCCATTTAAGCCCAACAAGAAAAACAGCAACAACAATAATTGGAAGGAACGCCAAAACAGCTAATATTCCACTCTCCAATTTAAATTCCCCCTTGAAAGGTTTTAATATATGAATAACAATATTAATGATTGGAAAATAATAATGTTCGATAAAGATGCCCTTATTACAATTACCAGCTATTTCTTGCTTCTGTTTCAGCAAATAGAATTTTCAATTATTTAAATCGCCTTATCCCACTCCTATTATTACCATTTTTTGCTCTTAATTAGAATCGGGCAATTACACAGTTTAATACCATCATTGAATGACACACTCCCCCCTCTTATCTTTGTTTTACAACCAAATCTTTTCACTAAAAATCGTACTTCCAATTACGTGTTAGATAAAATTAGGCTTGTTCTACAGAATTTCGAAGCTTTCCAATTCCAGCAATTTGACATACTATTTCATCACCCGACCGCATCATTTCCGCCCCAATTGGACTGCCTGTTAGAATTACATCACCTGGTTCCAGTGTCATCACATTGGATAAATAGGCAATCATTTTTCTCATTGAAATGATCATAAGCGATACTGCACTAGCCTGCTTTCGATCGCCATTCAAGTAGGCCTCAACAGTGACTTGATCAGGGTCAAGTTCTGTTTCTATATAAGGACCCAGTGGAGTAAACGTGTCAAATGACTTTCCTACTGTCCAATGTCCAGATTCATGGAAATACTGTGGTGCCGTCACATCATTGGCAACCGTATAACCAAAAATATGGTCTGTCACTTCTTCTTCTGAAATGTTACGTGTATGTTTACCAATAACAACGGCAAGTTCAGATTCGAATTTTACTTCATTTATTTTGTTTGGGATTTTAATCGGTTTTCCACTGCCAATAACGGATGAAACCGGCTTATAAAAAAACACAGGTAAATTCGGCAGATCGGATGGCAGATCATCTGTCTTAGCAACATAATTAGCACCGATTCCAATTACATGTCGTGGAACGAGCGGTTCCAAAATCGTAACTTCATCCACAGGATGCATTGAATCTGTTTGCTCCCATTCAGAAAAAATGTCCCCTTTAATTTCCTTAATGCCGCCATCTGTTATAATTCCTTGTAATATTGTTTCATCATTTTCTCTTCTAAATCTGGCAAACTTCATTGTTTCCTCTCCTTATTTCTGATTGATTGAAGGTATTTACGCTTACTTTAATAGTGAATTGGCTGTTCGCTTATACAAGGATGCAATGCTTTATTAGGAGGAAAGCGGCTAAGTGATTTTAATTCCTCCTCTCACTAAAGGCTTAACTCACCAATCTATTAAATTAGGATACTACTTCTTTTGTAATTTCCCGCTTAATTTCTACACAACGGCCTGGTTGTGGAAATAACTTCCCAGGGTTCAATAAATCTTCCGGATTAAACACAGCGCGTATATTCGTTTGGGCAGTCATTTCTTCATCAGTGAATATAAAGCGCATTTCTGCTGATTTTTCAATACCAACACCGTGTTCACCAGTAATAGAACCTCCAACATCTGCACAAACCTTCAAACATTCCGAACCAGCCTTGGATGCACGTTCACTTTCTCCGGGTATGCTGGCATCAAACAATATCAGCGGATGCAGATTTCCGTCTCCCGCATGGAAAATATTCGCAATACGAAGCTCATACTTTTTACTGATTTCACTGATTTTAGCAAGAACTTCAGGCAATCGCGTTCTCGGAATAACCCCATCCTGAACAAGGTAATCCGGGGAGATTGCCCCCATTGCACCAAATCCCATTTTCCGGTTGGCCCACCAAAGTCCACGCTCTTCCTCATCTTTCGCCACTTTTATTTCGCGAACATTGTTATTTTTGCATACAGTAAGAATTTCGTCGATTTGGTCCTCAATCCCAGCATCAATCCCATCAACTTCGATAAGTAGAAATGCAGCAATATCCCTCGGGTGCCCAACCGGGTAGGCAGCTGATTCTACCCCTTCAATGGCTATGGAATCCATCATTTCAAGCGCAGCTGGAATGATACCTGCAGCTATAATATCTGAAACAGCCTGACTTGCATCACCAATATCATCATAATAGGCAAGAACGGTTTTCTTCCCTTCAGGATTTTTTAATATCTTCACTGTAATTTTAGTTACAATTCCTAGTGTTCCCTCTGAACCGGTCAAGAGACCGAGCAAATCATAGCCGGGACGATCCGGAATTCCTTCTTCTCCGAGCACTATAACATCACCACTAGGAAGCACAAACTCAAGCCCTAGAATATGATTTGTCGTTACCCCATATTTCAAACAGTGAGCACCACCGGAATTTTCGGCAACATTCCCACCTATCGTGCATGCATATTGGCTCGAAGGATCTGGTGCATAATAATAACCTTTATCTGAAATCGATTGTGTCAGCTTTAAATTAATATAGCCCGGTTCTACAACCGCTTTTCTATTTTTCAAGTCAAGATGAAGCATTCTCTTCATTCGGACCAAACTAATAATCACTTCACCACCGAGTGGTGTCGCTCCACCACTTAATCCCGTACCGGCTCCTCGGGCAATATAAGGTATTCCTACTGTATTTAAGTATTTCACCACGTCAGAAACCTGTTTTGTACTTTTCACAAAAATAACTGCTTTTGGCATTCCTTTTGAGAGGGTGTAACCGTCACATTCATATGCTATCAGATCTTCTTTCAAATAAAGAACTTCACTATCACCTACAATTTGCATTAATTGCTGTATAACAGCATCATCTGGCTTCTGTTTTTGTCGCTTTTTTCCAAACATATAGCTCACATCCTTTCCAGCTAAGATTTCACAGGTATGTTTTCTTTAACTTGGGCTTTATCTTTTTCATAAGCCCAATCAAGCAATTGGACGGTATGGACAACCTTTTCACTTCTGCCATGCTTTTTCACACCCATTGCTATTTGGAGCATGCAACCTGGATTCCCCATGGAGATCATTTCAATATTATCCGGGACATCATCAATCTTTCGGTCAAGCAGTTTACCTGCCATCTCTGGGTGTGTCAGGTTATAGATTCCAGCACTGCCACAGCAACGGTCTGCATTTGGCAGCTCAACCATTTCCACCCCTGGAATTTCATTTAATAGTTGACGAGGCTCAAAACGAACCCCCTGTCCATGAGCAAGATGACATGCATCATGGTACGTAATTTTTGTTTTCATTTCTGTGGTAGGACGTTTAAAATCATGATCATACAAAAACTTGGAAACATCTTCAACCTTCTCCGAAAACTCCTTTGCCAAAGGTTGCATGTTCGGATCATTTCTGAAAAGTTCATCATACTCTTGAAGTGCACAGCCACAGCCCGCTGCATTTACGAGTACTTTATCATAATCTTTGAAAGCCTCGATATTTTGTTTTGCTAGCATTTTTCCTGTTTCTCTTTCTCCAGCATGTACATGGAGTGCACCGCAGCATCCCTGTTGTTTCGGCAGACCGACTTCAAATCCATTATGCGTAAGAACTCGAATGGTCGCTTCATTAACATCGCTGAACATAACATCCATTATGCAGCCTGTCAGCATTCCAACCCGCTTTTTCGTCATTCCTTCAGCTGGAACGATTTCTGGATACCTGCCAAGCACTGGTTTTCCAACCTCTGGAAGAATCGATTCCATCTCTTGTAAGGGATTTGGCAATATATTTAATAAGCCAGTTTTCCTAGCTATCGTTTGTATCCCGCTCTTTTGATAGAATCGCATAAGGCCACCGAGCATATTCATCCGGTTTTGCTTTGGGAAGAGCTCTTTTAAAGCAGTATTACTAAGTTTTCCTTGAAGACCTGTCAGAGGCATCGCCTGACGAATTTGGCCACGCGCTTCTTCAATCAAACCACCGACCTGAACATCGGCGGGGCATGCCGTTTCGCACGCACGGCAATCCAGGCAATCAAATACAGGCTTGGAAAAAGCTTCATTTACATCAATTTTCCCTTCTGCAACAGCTTTAATTAAATAAACACGTCCCCTTGGTGAATGCTGTTCTTCACCTGTTTCCTGATACGTCGGACAGGCTTCCAGGCACATACCACAATGTACACAGTCCGCCCATTTATCCTGATCTGGTAAATCGTCCCAAAGATAGTTTCCTAGCGTCGCTGTTTGACAGGCTGGACCATTTTCCAGGAGATTCACTAGATTAGCAGATTCTTTCTGACCTACACTCATTTATATACCTCCTACAAAACGCTGTCGGTTAAGAATTCTGTTCGGATCATTCGTACGTTTAATACCTTCCAGCAAAGCAAAGTATGGTGGTATTTCACCCCAAACACAAACCAACTTTCTTAACTTAAACGGTAAATGTGTACAAACTACATACCCATGTCTTCTTTCTACTTCTGACCTAAGTGCTTTAATGTAAGAAACAATATTTTCGGGAAGCCCCTCTATAAACACTCTTGAAATACCATGTCCTACCCCACCATGCGCTTCTGTTGTCACTTGATGTTCCTTTGAAAGCCGTTCAGACACCTCTAAAATAATGAGGACATCGAAATTATTGCTTCCAATTTTCAATGCAGCCTGTGTATTTGAATCATTATATTCTTCATCATTATGGCCATTGGGTCCGAAATGCCTGAATTTCTCCCACCATCGTCTTGCCTGTTCCTCATGCATCACACAATGTTTAGCATCAATTGGAACATGATTTTTCACCCATTTTTCCTGTTCTTGAACAGCTTTTTTCCGATCTTCAAAAGCAATGGCCAACGTATAATCTCTGTTACCGGTCATTTTTTCAGCAAAAGAAGGGTTCAAGATCTCCAATGAAACTGGTTCCATCATTGAGTCAAGGATCTGCATGGAAAATTCACGAATTGCTTGTTGACCACCCTGTGGGAATTGCAAAAGGGACAACCCTTCAAAACTTGGAAGCGGACGTAATTTTAATGTGATTTCACTAACGACACCAAGCGTTCCCATCGATCCGATGAAAAGCTTATTCATATCATAACCTGCTACGTTTTTGACTACTTTTCCACCTGTTCGGATTATTCTTCCATCGGAATAGACGATCCTCGTGCCGATAACTAAATCCCTTGCAGATCCATAAAGCAATCGCTTTGGTCCACTGTCATTTGCTGCTATAATGCCGCCAATTGTTGCCAGCTCCGGCCAAGGTGTGTCTATTGCGACTTGCTGCCCATGTTTAGCCAATTCTTCTGTTATTTCTCTTAAAGTCGTCCCAGGTTTCACAGTCAGTGTAAGGTCACCAACTGAATGCTCCACGATCCCTTTGTAGTTACCCAGTGACAATAAAATATCTGCCTGCTCCAGTTCGCCACCATAACCACGCTTCGTACCCCCAGAAATAATATTAACCGTTTTGGATTGTTGGTATGCAAAGGAAAGAACCTTCGATATATCTTCCTCAGAATAGGCTTCCATGATTTGATTTCCATCATTACCCAGCGAATGACATTTAGCATTGTGCTTTATTTGTTCGGCTGGCAAAACCCCTTCTATATCTGAATAAATCATATTGTTCAAACCCCCTTTTTAGTTGAACCTGCAAAAGTTTAAAAGCAGTTCTTTTTTAGCTCACTCTTTTTCAATTTCAATGATCATTCTCTATTAGGAAAGATATGATTCCATCATTCCTTTTATCACCATAGTAAACGCTTCCAATAGTTCGTTACACAGACTGTTCCTTCATGATTCTGAAATTCCTTTGCGTAATTGTTTATCCGATTCGAATAATATCATCAGGAAACATACGTAGTGAGTTGAGTAAAAAAGATCAGAAAAACACCGTAAGTACAAAGATAAATAGAGAGGACCTACTTCTAGTTATCGGCCCTCTCAACTCTATATCAACTTCTTACATGTGGTTTTTCTTTTGCCTCCAGACGGCTGCGATGAAGAATTGGCTCCGTATAGCCGCTTGGCTGCTCTTTCCCTTTGAAAACAAGGTCACATGCTGCATGGAAAGCAATTGATTCATCAAAGTTGGGTGCCATTGGATTGTATAATGGATCTCCTGCATTTTGCTTGTCAACAATTTGTGCCATGCGTTTCAACGTATCCAGCATTTGTTCTTTGGTACAAATACCATGGTGAAGCCAGTTTGACAACATTTGGCTTGAGATTCGTAATGTTGCACGGTCTTCCATAAGTGCTACATTATTAATGTCCGGGACTTTTGAACAGCCGACACCTTGTTCCACCCAGCGAACAACATAACCAAGCAATGTTTGTGCGCTGTTATCAAGCTCTTCCTGGATTTCTGCAGTTGACCAGTTCTGTTTTCCTGCAATCGGAATTTGTAAAATATCCTCGCGGTAATTTTTCACTTCATTTTGCAGTTCTTCCTGCACTTTCCGGACATCAATAGTATGGTAATGGAGCGCATGCAATGTAGCTGCTGTTGGAGATGGAACCCAAGCCGTATTTCCACCTGCTTGTAGATGGCCTGATTTTTGCTTCAGCATCTCAGCCATTAGATCAGGCATTGCCCACATTCCCTTTCCAATTTGCGCTTTTCCTTTAAACCCAGTATCCAGACCAATACGTACATTATTTTTTTCATAGCTGTTCAGCCATGGCGAGACTTTCATTTCACCTTTTCGAATCATGGCTCCTGCCTCCATGGATGTATGAATCTCGTCACCTGTACGATCTAAAAACCCTGTGTTAATGAAAGCAATTCTCTCCCTTACCTCATAAATGCAATTTTTCAAGTTTAAGCTTGTACGTCGCTCTTCATCCATTACGCCAATTTTAAGTGTATGACGTTTCAAATCAAGCATATCTTCTATACGATTAAACAATTCATTCGCAAAAGCAACTTCCTTTGAACCGTGCATTTTAGGCTTAACAATATAGACGGAACCTTTTTGAGAATTTTGGTATTGGCCATTTCCTAATAGCCCATGTTTAGCCATCAAGCTTGTTAAGACACCATCCATTATTCCCTCAGGTACTTCCTGACCCGATTCATCAAGAATGGCGTTATTCGTCATCAAGTGCCCAACATTGCGGACAAACATAAGAACCCGCCCTGATAGCGTTATTTCTTCGCCGTTCAGGCCTGTATAGGTACGATCAGGATTTAAGCTACGTGTAATTTTCTTTTCGC
This sequence comes from Oceanobacillus sp. FSL K6-0127, assembly GCF_037983385.1. Classification (NCBI taxonomy): domain Bacteria; kingdom Bacillati; phylum Bacillota; class Bacilli; order Caryophanales; family Bacillaceae; genus Oceanobacillus; species Oceanobacillus sp. FSL K6-0127. The sequence goes on from NZ_CP150287.1 coordinate 3,429,930, forward strand.
CTTTAGAAAAAACAGAAGTTAAATCTCCTCTGTTCAAACCAAGCCAATTGCGGTACACGAGCGTTTTATCCTCAGCATCAACGGCTGCAACAGAATCTTCACAGTCCATAATAGTGGAGGTTGCAGACTCCAGGTATATATCTTTCACTCCCGCTGCATCCGTTTTTCCAATAGGATGATTGCGGTCGATTTGCATTTCAACATGCAAGCCGTTATTTTTTAATAGAATAGCTTTAGGTTCTTCCGCCGTACCTTGGTATCCAACAAATTTAAAACTATCCTTCAGTCCAGTTGTCTCACCGCTTTTCAGAGTCACGTCCAATCTCCCGCTAACAACAGCATAGGTTGTTGCTTCTTGATGCGAGGAAGTCTGTAGAGGGAAATTTTCATCAAGAAAGTTTTTCGCAAAAGCAATTACTTTTCCGCCTCGAACAGGGTTGTAGGATCCTTCTCTCTCAGCTCCACCTTCTTCACTTATTACATCAGTTCCGTATAATGCATCATAGAGGGAGCCCCAACGTGCGTTAGCTGCATTAATGGCATAGCGCGCATTGTCAATTGGCACTACGAGCTGCGGACCAGCTTGATGTGTAATAGCATCATCAATATTCGTGGTCGTAATCGTAAATTCTCCCACTTCAGGTTCCAAGTAGCCGATATTTTCTAAAAAAGATTTGTAACTATTAAATTCAAATGCATCGTTCTCTCTGTGCCACGCATCTATTTTCTTTTGTAATTCTTCACGCTCTATTAACAACGCTTTATTCTTCGGAGCCAAATCTGAGACAAGCTTCCCGAAATCGTCCCAAAACTTTTCATTGTCAAGACCTGTTTCCGGAAGCGCTTCCGAATTAACGAAATCATAAAGCACTTTTGCCACTTGAAGATTTCCTATTTTCACATAACCACACATCCAAATTCCCTCCTCTTACTCACTATATTACTATTTTAATAGGAACAGATTAGAAACAACAATATAAGTTTTGCATGAATGTTATTCCTTTTGGTTATAACTTGACGTATAATTAAGAAAAATCAATTATTGTCAGGGAGGTTGTTTATCATGGACATAAGGCAAATAGAATATTTTGCAGAAGTTGCGAAACAGCTGAACTTTACAAAAGCAGCATCCACTCTTCACATATCACAGCCCTCACTAAGCAAAACAATTAAAAGCCTTGAAGCCGAGCTTGGTGCCGCCCTATTTTATAGAAAGGCCAAACAATTGGAATTAACGGATGCTGGACAAGCATTCTTAATCAATGCGAAACATGTTATGGATGCTTTTGAAAACTTAACATCTGAACTAATTGATGTTATTAACTTAAAAAAAGGGGAAATAAAAATCGGAATTCCTCCAATTATCGGTGCTGCATTTTTTTCCACATTAATTAGCAAATACAAGGACACTTATCCCTCCATTGATTTACTATTGACGGAGGTCGGCAGCAACAAAATTAAACATGGCGTCCGTGAAGGTGAACTGGATATCGGTTTGATTTGCAATCTCCCCATACAAACAGAAAACTTTGAAACAATCAAACTACTAAACGATCCGCTAATGCTCGTTGTACAAAAGGACAATCCATTAGCGGACAGAGAAGCAATCAACTTTTCCCATATCAAAAAGGAACACTTTATCATGTATCGGCATGATTTCTCTCTCCATGACAGGATTATAGAAGCTTGTGAAGAACATGGATTCTATCCTAATGTTGTATGTGAGAGCTCACAAAAGGACTTTATGATTGAGATGGTCGGAGCAAAATTAGGTGTTGCTCTATTACCGAGTAAAATATGTGCCCAAATAACCAATGATGAAATTAAAGCAATTCCTTTTAAAAAAACGGTTGTCAATTTAGACTTGGCCATGATTTGGAAAAAGGATAAATACATACCGTATGCAGTTCGTGAATTTATTGCCATGTCAGAATCGATTACTATCTAAACGAAAGCTATCATGTTGGGCACTGTTCTTAAGTACATTGTTCTACTATATTACACTCCAAAACACATGGACTTGGTTAATGATGAACACTTTAAGTTCAACTGCACACTAGCACCTTTTAGTGGGAAGGTTTACAATTGCCGTTCTTTGCCCTCAGCTCACGATGACTCTTTTTTATAATTCCTATATTGTCATCTCCAAAATCAAACGAACATACTATTTATAGAGAGAAGCGAAGTTTGTTACCAAAATGGTGTGCAGGAGGGATTATTATTCCGCATTTACAAGTGGATTCTGAAACAATTTTGTTCTATGAGGAAAAAGGAGAGGGCCAGACCGTTATTTTTATCCACGGCGTAATGATGAGCAGTAAATTTTTTTATAAACAGCTAGCACAACTAAGCTCGGACTATCACACGATTGCTTTAGACCTTCGAGGGCATGGAAAATCATCCAAGGTAGAGAGCGGTCATACTGTTGCACAGTATGCACGGGATTTAAAAGCTTTCATGGAGAAATTAAGTTTAACAGATGTTATTTTAGTAGGCTGGTCAATGGGAGCTTTTGTTGTTTGGGATTATATCAATCAATTCGGAACAGACAATATAAAGGGCATTACCATTGTTGATCAATCGGCATCTGATTATACCTGGCCTGACTGGGAATTTGGCGCTTTTGATTTTCAAGCAATCAGCAATGTTGTGCAAGCCATTCAAGAAGATCAAGCGACATTTAACAGTAATTTCATCTATGGAATGTATAAAGAAAAACCAGACCCCGATGAATTCACTTGGATTTTACAGGAAATGAATAAGCTACCTGCATCCATTGCGAGTACAATTGTATTTAATCAGACAGCTGTCGATTATCGTGAGACGCTTTCCAATGTGACAGTCCCTTCATTAATTTGCTTTGGTACTGTCGGATTTTTTCCGATTGAAGCAGGAAACTATATTAAAGAAAGAACTCCAAATGCAACACTGATTCCATTCGAGGATAGCAGTCATTTGTTATTCCTTGAAGAAACGGAAAAATTTAACCATGAACTCGAAAAATTTATTCGTAGCTTATAATCTATGGAATAGCATAAAGGGAACAGCATCCTTCACGATGTGCTCCCTCTTTTTTTCAACATTACACTGTTGCTTTGTTCTTAAATTTTAAGGAAATCTCTTCTTCCACCAATTGGTTGATGTTATTTTAATTCTTCCACAATAGACTTCCCTTCACTTTGGTCTGACCATCTCCAGCTTTCATGCAGCCTAATCCGACCGTCAATTAGAATTTCAGGAACGGAAAAACACTCCCCACCTTTTATCATGCCTTTTTTATTTACATGATTATATCTAAACTGTAAGCTGCCATCTTCATTTACTATTCCAATCAGTGTTCCTTTTACAATTTCTCCACCACTATATGTTGCTGAAAGTATATTACCTTCTTGTTTATATTCAAAAAAAGTTTTGGAGGATACTTCTCCGTTCGCGGTATTTTCGACTGATACAAATTTACGGTCATCATAATTTATCACAAATAGTACTCCCATCCCATCCATCTAAACTTCAGAGAAAATTACTGTTCATTATTGCTTGTGATCATTACCTGATTTTCAATTTTTTTGTATTGTATACTTTTATCCATATTAATAGCTTTCCATGTTCTCACTAAACCATCAACAATCGGGGTAATCACCTCAGTATCACGATCATAGTATAGATGTGACAACGGATTCCAGCTTGTTAACACCCCTCCAGCATTCACGGCAACATCCTCGGTAACCGCTTGTTGATATGCTTCATTTACTCCTTTTAGCGGAAAAGCTAATACATCATCTTTATCATAGAAGTTCAACCACTCACCTTGAATAGTTGGATAAAACCGCGATATCATTGGGGAGGGAACGGTAATTGGAGATCCAAAATCAATGTAGCGCAATGACCATAACGCCATTGGACTCCCCATTGTATAAAATAGGGTTAGCGTTTCACATTGCTCTATTGGTGAATTACTTGTACACTTCACTGTTTCGATCCCCATGTTTTCTCGCTTAAATTGCAAATCATAAAAATAATTGCTTGCAATAATAGAACCCAGACTATGACTAATAATACACAAGGGCGCATTTGCTCCAGCCTTTTCCCTCAGTTTATTGATAGATGCTGCAACAAGGGAATGAACTTTATCATAATTCTGATTCCCTAAAGTTGTTGGCTGGTATGCTATTGCATCTGCTAAAAACTCAATTACAAACCGTCTTAATCTAGAATAATTTAAGTTCCTGTTTTCCTGTAACCTTTTCCATAATTCTGTTTGCTCCGATTCGAAAACAGATGACCAGAAAATCGGTTCAAATACTAATTCCTGCTCTGCATTGTTAATGGAAAGCTTTTTTGCAAAACCGTTAGAGATATGTGAAATAATTTCATCTGCAAAATCTTTCTTTGGAGTACCCGCTCCATGAATTACTGCAATAGCAATTTTTTGAGTCATCGGAAATCCTCCTCTGAAAACGTTATATTAATCGTACTTGAAATAAATCTTAACGTTAAGATGAAAATTACCTATTTATACACTTTCCTCACACGTACATGCTTGTGCATATCTTACTAAAAACAGAGAAAAAGAAGACCTTCTATGAGTCCAATGAACGAAAAGTCTTCTTTAAAAGTACTTATAAAAATCAATCAGCTGCAAACACTTTATTTTCCATTCGACCAATCTTTTCGATTTCTAATGTAACAATATCCCCATCTCTTAAAAATTGAGGTGGATCCATTGCAAAGCCAACCCCATCAGGTGTGCCAGTCATAATGATATCTCCAGGATTTAATGTAATTAAGTTCGAGATGAATTCAATAAGAAATGGAATGGTGAATATCAAATTACTTGTATTGGAGACCTGTCTCACTTCTCCATTTACATAGGACTTAATCATTAAGTTTGATGGATCACCGATTTCTTCTGCTGGAACTATCCAAGGTCCAATTGGGGTCGTGCGATCTAATGATTTTCCTTGCAGCCACTGAGGCGTCCTTTTCTGCAAGTCTCGAGCGCTGGTATCGTTTCCAATAGTATAACCAGCAATATAATCAAGTGCATCCTCCTGACTTATTTTTGAAGCTTCTTTTCCGATAACTACCGTGAGCTCTACCTCATAATCAAGCTTTTCCGTTGCGTCTGACTTTTCAATCGCATCTTCTGGTCCAATGAGAGCATTTGTAAACTTAGCAAATAAAACCGGGTTTTCTGGCAAATCGCCTTTCATTTCGGCAACATGCTCTGCATAGTTTCTACCTACACAAATAATCTTTGATGGATTTGGTACCGGTGGTCCAAGAATAACCTCTTCTCGTTGGAATGATATTTTGCCAGTTGTATGCGACAATGCGTAATGAAAAGCTTCCTTTGCTTGATTGATAATGCCGTTTCCAATCGAATAGAATTGATTTGGATCTGCTGGAAAAATAGACTCCATCGCCACATTTTCCTTCTCACCTTTCGAAATAAGTAAATTACGATAAGCATCTTGTAAATCAATTACAGTATCTTCATCTAAACCACCAATTCTCCATGAATGGTTCGAACCTTTTGGTTTATAACTAATTAACTTCAAATTTAGCACCTCTTCCAATTGCGTCATTATTTAGATAATATCACTTCTATCTTAAACACTCAAAAATTTGTATCGAAATGTTAAAAAGTTATGAAAAAAACTAGAAAGCGTTTTTCTCCCTTTCTAGTTTCGCTAGCTTTTAAAATGCTCCTGCCCCACCGCCACCAGTTGAAGAAGGGGACGATGAAGTACTCGTGCTTGTCGTACTATGCAGGACAGCCGTATACAGTATAAGGCTGCTTGGGCTAAATGAAGTTGTTGCATATACAGGATTATGAAGCAGTGGATAATCAGCATTCCATTTTATAGCCTGCTCAGCTTTTCCACATTTCTCTCCATATTTTTCACCCGCACCCAAGATGATTGCATATTCTAATCTTCTTTCTAATTTACCCGGCTCAGAGCCAACAGGATAACGATTTCGAATAAACAACCAATATCCTTTAAAAGTCGCATAATTTATTTCTTTAATCCCCTTTTTCCAATAATAATTTGGGATAATCAGCAAGGATACAAAGGTAATGAAATAGAATACGCTAGCTAAAATGACAGCTGGGGTAATGCTAAATCCAATTAGCGTCATCAGCAAAACGATAAAATAATAAGCAATGTTTACCCACTTATTACGATTAAACACTAACGTAACTACTGTTAATAAAACAACAATCAGAGGCAACACCCATTGCTCTGTCTGACTAATTGTATCAATCGTAACGAAATAGTTATATAGAACAAACGAAATAATCAGCAGTGGGATTGATAGAAAGGAATAGCCCTTCCATTTCCTGCGCAATCCTTGGTAATCCTCTCTTCCTTTCACCAAACCAGCCCACCTATTAAAATCCGCTTCAAATTGCTCTGCCTTTTTCTTTTTGACTTCATCCGTTTCTTCTTTATTATCAAGTAAATCTTCTAATAAAAAGTAATCTCCTAAATGATCACGTTTTGTAAATAGCCAGGATCGCAAAAACGAATCAGCCATGTCGCCCATTTCATTTCCACTAACCCATGTAAAGCGGAAAGTATGCTCACCTTTCTTTATAAGAGAAGGTACCTCTTTTAAACTGACAATCCCACGTTGCTTTAATGAGAATAATCCAGCAATAAAGCTGTCATACGGCAAATGTAAACTGTTTCGCAAATATTTTACTAACAATGGATCTGTTTGTTCGAGAATTTGTATGAATGCATCTTCGCTTTTATTTCCTCGGTAACGATAGGGGTGAACATAATAGACGAGAATCGTCGTTAGAATAACTACCCCAAATAATCCCCAAATAATTGGTTCAGCTTTACTCATGTTAGCATCGAGATGCTCCAATCGCTCGGTATAGTCTTTTTCTTCTGATATAATTTCATCTAACATCGGAGAATCTTTTGTAAGCTCCATACCAGCTAACTGGCTAGACGGAAAGATAAATCGAAGCATTGATGTTTCACCAGCTTCTAGCATTGAATTTGTATACACTAAACCACTATCGGAACTATTCAAGCTTCCTGATTCATCTTCATGTAAAAAGTAATGCGTATCTTCCATCCTTTGATTTGGGGGGTGAATCATGATTTGTACATTATTTAAATCCGTTTCATTGGAATCGTCAAAAAATGCATATTTCAACTCAGCAACATCTGTATACTTGTTTACAGATCCTTCTATTGTATAGGTATACAGCACAGTCTTGGCCTCATTCATTGATTCTGTAAAAATCCGGTACGTATCATCATCTTCTTCAACTTTTAATGAATTTGATTCATTTGTGTCCTCAGGAAAATCGCCCTCTTCTACTATAAATGCCTGAAAATGCTGACTGTCCGACTGTATGGATCTTGTGACCCCTTCAAAGGAACCGTTAAATGTATACGTAAATTGTTCACGCACATCAATCGTCCCATCTTCCTGAATTTGGGCATCAATGATTACTTCGTCGATTGAAAAAGAACGCTCTCCATCTGAATAACCTGCTAAAACGAAAATAAAAAGTGCCAATATTCCTATATAAATGAATCGCTTCATATTACTTACCCTCCTTATCGTTCTTATTTTACTAATACGATTAAGGAAAAGTAAAGGTTTCAGACAAGGACGCTTCATCACAGTGTTTCAGTTCTTCATCTTTGGATCAAGCGCATCTCGCAGTCCATCACCAATTAAGTTAAACCCGAGCACAACGAGCATAATAGAAATACCAGGAGCGAGTAATGTCCACGGAGCAAGCTGGATAAAGTCACGAGCATCTGCAAGCATCTGTCCCCATTCTGGTACCGGCGGCTGAACTCCCAGACCAAGAAATCCAAGTGCAGCAGCCTCAAGAATTGCGGTTCCGAATCCCAATGTTGCTTGGACAATTATAGGTGCAACACTATTAGGCAGTATATGATGCATAATAATTCGACCGTTTTTCATCCCCTGTGCTTTAGCGGCCATAATATATTCTTCTTCTCGTAAGCTAATAACACGTGAACGAACAAGTCTACCAAATATCGGGATATTAATGATCGCAATCGCTATTAATGCGTTTTGCAAGGAAGCACCAAGAATGGCCACGATCGCAATCGCTAGTAAGATACTTGGGAAAGCTAGTAGAATATCAAATATTCTTGATATAACCATATCGACCCAACGACCGAAGTAACCAGCAATAATCCCGAGAAGTGTTCCAAAAAATAAAGCTCCGGTTACTGCGAAAAAACCAACTTGAAGTGATACCCTAGCTCCATATGCAATTCGGGTAAAAATATCTCTTCCTAAATGATCCGTACCAAGCCAGTGCTCCTCTGAAGGAGGATGTAATCGATTGACCAATTGCTGTTCTTCTACCGAGTAGGAAGTTACTAATGGCGCAGCCAATCCAAGTACGATAAAAAATAAGATTATGACAAAACCGATAATTGCAAAGCGATTTTTACGTAATTGCTTTGCTGTATCCTTCCATGGTGAGATTGCCTCTATCTCTTCTGAATCAATATGCTGTCCGACCTTTGCAGGATTTGGGATTTGCTGCTCTGAATATTTCTTTTTTTCTTCTATCCTCATCATCTGCAGCCCCCTTTAATATTTAATCCGCGGATCGATTTTTTTATATAAGATATCCACAGCTAAGTTGATTAATACGAATATAAATGCGATAACAAGTATCCCTGATTGGATAACTGGATAATCTCGATAGCTTATCGCTTCATATACATATCTGCCAATCCCTGGCCAACTAAAAATGGTTTCCGTCAAAATTGCTCCACCAAGTAATACTCCCGTTTGTAGACCAATTACTGTTAATACAGGAATGATTGCATTTTTTAGTGCATGCTTATAAATCACAAGAAATTGACCAGATCCTTTAGCACGTACCGTACGAATATAATCGGACTTCATCACTTCTAGCATACTTGAACGTGTCATCCTTGCAATAATAGCCATTGGTATTGTCCCAAGTGCAATGCTTGGTAAAATTAAGTGCTTCAAAATCGTTAAGGCACGGCTAAAATCCAAATGAATTAATGAGTCCAACACATAAAAATGCGTTATTGAGGCAATTGGGTCTCTACTATCCTGTCTTCCATATGCAGGAAGCCAGCCAAGTTCTTGGGCGAATATCCATTGCTCCATTAAAGCAAGCCAAAAAATCGGCATCGATACGCCAATTAATGCAACCATCATAGCCAAAAAATCAAACCAAGAGTTCTGTTTCCACGCACTTATGATTCCTGCATTTACTCCAACGACAACAGCAAAAATCATCGCAAATAGGGTCAACTCAAAGGTGGCTGCTATGTATGGCCAAATTTCTTTTGAAATTTCAGCTTTCGATCGTAAAGAAGTCCCTAAATCGCCTTGTGTTAGATCCATTAAATAATGACCATATTGAACAAAATAAGGCTCATTTAATCCCATACTTTCCTCTAGCTCTGTGATTGCATTTGCAGTAGCTGTTTCCCCTAAAATTACTTGTGCTGGATTTCCCGGAATTAAATGAACAATCGAAAAGGTAATCAATGTCATACCGATCAATACGGGAATAAGCATTAATAAACGTCGTAGAATATAGGAAAACATTTTTTCACCCCTATTCTAATCATGTACAAATGATTGCTAAAAAAGAGGCAGCAGCATCATACTGCTACCTCTTTTTTTGAAAGTAAGTTATAGAATATCTAAGATTGTATATAACCTGAATAGCCACGGCCAGCTCCAGCGATTACGTGGTAGCGAGAAATTCTTCACCTCCGTACGTCGCTGTCGCTAACCGGGCGCTTCCGTTTTGGTTTTAGTTACTTAATTCAACCTCTTTCAGCGACTCACTTGTTGATGGATGTGGAACATAGTTCACTACTTTCGTCGTTGTTGCCATAACAGGTGTAGAGTGTACTAATGTAACCATTGGTGAGTCCTCAGAAATCAAAGCTTGTGCCTGTGCATAAAGATCCGCGCGTTCATCTTGATCAATAGCACGTTTGGCACTATCCAGCAGCTCATCTACTTCATCATTTTGGTAAAAGTTACGGTTGCTACTTCCAACATTGGATCCGTGCAACAAACTACTCAAGAAGTAATCCGGATCCCCATTGGTACCAGACCAACCGAGAATAAACAATTGATGTTCACCTTGTAATGTTTTTTCTAAATACGGTGCCCATTCTTCTCGTACAATTGTCGCATTTACGCCAACCTCTGCTAAGTTATTCTGAACAATTTGCGACACCGTTTCGGGATCTGGCATATACGGTCTCGCTACAGGCATCGTCCATAGTTCAATATCCAACCCATCCTCAAACCCTGCTTCAGCCAATAACTCTCTCGCCCGATCCGGGTCATACGCGTATTCCTCTACTTCGTCGTTATAACCTAAATATCCAGGTGGCAGAGGATTTTTAGCAGTTGTCGCATAGTCAGCATATAAAGCATCCGCGATTGCTTGCTTGTCAATTGCATGATTAATTGCTTGTCGAACCTCGACTTGATCAAATGGCTCCTTTTGCGTATTGAAGCCAACATAACCGAAGTTATTTTCTGAACGTGTCAACAGCTCTAAACCTTCATCAGCGTCTACACCAGCCGCATCATCTGGATTTAAGCCATCCATAATGTCAATCTCACCAGACTTTAATGCAATTAATCGTGCTGCATTATCAGGAATGACTTCGAAAATAACGCGATCCAGCTTCGGTAATCCATCCATTCGATAATCTTCAAATTTATCTAATACGATGGAGTCATCCTTGCTCCAACTGACAAATTTAAACGGCCCTGTACCTACCGGATTTTCATTAATCGCTGCCCCATGCTCCTCTAATGCGGCTGGAGAAGTAATCGCAAAATAGCTCATCCCCAGATTCTGTAAGAAAAATCCTAATGGTTGATTTAAAACAAATTCAATCTCATGATCATTGACCACATTAATTTCCTCAATCACATGCCCATCATCACCGGCAAATCCACCAAACATGGTTCCATACATCGAATAAACATAGCCGTCATCCGTAAATGCATATTCATGCTCTGGATCTGCCCAACGCTCAAAGTTAACTTTTACAGCTTCCGCATTAAAGTCTGTACCATCGTGGAAGGTAACTCCTTCTTCCAGGAAAAATGTGTAGGTTAAACCATCTTCGGAAACTTCCCAATCATGTGCTAAACCTGGCGTAAGATCAAAGGATTCTTTATCAAATTCTAATAAACCTTCTAATACTTGCTGTGTCACACGAGATGACTCCCCATCTGTGGTGCTTCCTGGATCAAGGCTTTCCGAATCACCACCACGAGCAAAAACTAACACCTGATCTCCAGCCGCTTCTGCATCAGTGGCTGGATCATCATCACTTGCTTCTTCATTTCCTGCATCACCGTCATTATCCGATGTATCCGTATTTGCACCACCATCTCCACTACATGCTGCAATGATCAAAAGAAATGCTAGTAGCAGAAACAAAAGTGCGCCGCCTTTTAATCTCATACCTATTCCCCCCTCTTTGTTTAGTAGATATTGTAGTAAAGTGAAACTTCATTCGATGGGTGTTCCTTTCTACCCCATTGAATGTTAGATGAACAGAATCTGGAATTTACAGGCTGTTTATCCCCACCCTTCACGTTTTTAGTTTTCTCACGCTATGAAGTGGGGATATTACAGCCCGTTAATGCGTGATAGATTTTGCTGCTGTCCATCATAAAGGTGACAAGCAACAAAATGATTATCTTCAACAGGTATAAATGCCGGACGTACAGATTTACAAATATCCATCGCCATCGGACATCTCGTATGGAATGCACATCCTGCTGGTGGATCAGCTGGACTTGGGACGTCCCCTTTTAAAATAACCCGCTCTTTTTCTATATCAGGATCTGGGTCCGGAACTGCAGATAAGAGTGCTTGTGTATACGGATGCTTGGCATCATCATACAATTTGTCTTTACTTGTCAGTTCTACCATTCTTCCTAAATACATCACACCGACACGATCACTAATATGCTTTACTACACTTAAATCATGGGCGATAAAAATATACGTAAGATTAAATTCATCACGTAAAGCTTCCATTAGATTAAGAATTTGTGCTTGAACGGAAACATCCAACGCCGAGACAGGCTCATCGCAAATAATAAGTTTCGGATTATTCGCAAGTGCCCGTGCTATTCCAATTCGTTGCCGTTGCCCACCACTGAATTGATGCGGGTATCTTGATGCATGATAAGCACTTAAACCAACAACTTCAAGAAGCTCTTTTACACGGCTTGTCCGCTCCTTGGCATTTTTCACCCCATGAATCAATAACGGTTCACCGATTATCTTTTCTACGGTATGCCTTGGATTCAGAGATGCATACGGATCTTGAAAAATAATCTGCATATCTCGCCGTAACCTGCGCATTTCCTCTGCATTGATATGTGTAATATCCTGGTCTTCAAACTTTACTTCTCCAGCAGTTGGTTCGATTAAGCGAAGAATCGCTTTACCGGTTGTTGACTTTCCACAGCCCGATTCTCCAACAATGCCTAATATCTCCCCTTCAAAAACGGTGAAGCTAACATCGTCAACTGCCTTCACCTCACCAACCGTTCGACCAAGTACACCACCTTTAATCGGGAAATACTTCTTCAATCCATTAATCTCCAATAACGGCTTCTGTAATTGTTGACGCATCGTTTATCGACTCTCCTTCCTGTTTGTCATAAAGGAAGCAACGACTCCGCCTACCTTCACCTGTAACGTACAATTCAGGATTCTCCTTAAAGCAACGATCAAATGCAAACTCGCACCTAGGAGCAAAACGGCAGCCTACACGTCCTAGTTTTGGCTTTGGTACTGTTCCGGGAATGGAGTATAGCTTCTGCTCACGCTCATGAATTCTTGGTAAAGAACGGATTAGTCCTTGTGAATATGGGTGCTTTGAATCTTTTAGAATCTCACGTTTCGAACCTTCTTCAACAACTTGTCCAGCATACATCACTACGACTCGGTCACAAATATCTGCTACAACACCCAAATCATGCGTGATTAACAGTATGGCAGTATCTTTTTCCTCGTTTAACTTTCGCATTAAGTCTAATATTTGTGCTTGAATCGTTACATCGAGAGCTGTCGTTGGCTCATCTGCAATAAGAAGCTCTGGATCACAAGACATCGCCATGGCAATCATGACTCGTTGTCTCATTCCACCTGAAAGCTGATGGGGATAATCATCAATAATTGATTCAGCTCTTGGAATGCCGACTAGCTTTAACATAGAAATTGATTTTTCCCTTGCTTCTTTTTTACTTATTTTCTGATGAAATCGAAAGGCTTCTCTCATTTGATTTCCAATCGTAAACAGTGGATTTAGTGAGGTCATTGGTTCTTGAAATATCATGGATATTTCATTGCCTCGCAATTTCTTCATTCGTTTTTCGGAAGCAAATGCAAGGTTTTCTCCTTTATAATTAATTTCCCCACCCACTATTTTTCCAGGCGGGTTGGGAACAAGCTGCATAATGGATAATGATGTAACACTTTTTCCGCATCCTGATTCCCCTACAACCCCAACTACTTCCCCTTTATGTACATGTAAACTTACTTGATCAACTGCTGGTACTTCCCCGCTATCTGTGAAAAAGTGGGTGCTTAAGTTCTTTATCTCTAATACGGTATGAGACAATTGATACTCCCCTTTCAGCTCGACGTGGAATATATTTCTTTTATGTTTCTATAATATACTGAAAATTACCTAATATTGCAAGAAAAAAATAATATTTACTATTTATACTTTTTAAAACAAAATAAAAACATAATTATAATTCACATAAATTGTGAGTTGCTTTATACTAAATAGAATAAGTTCTCGTCTGGGAGTGTTAGATAGGTGATCGAAGTATATACAGATGGTGCAGCAAGTGGAAATCCTGGACTGAGTGGTGCGGGCATATATATCAAATCTGGCAAAAACGCTTACGAATATACCATTCCATTAGGATATCTATCAAATCACGAAGCTGAATTCTACGCAATTATTAAAGCGCTTGAGATTTGTCGGCAATCATTTCCGAATGAAATTATATCCTTTCGCTCTGATTCGAAGGTTGTCGTGGATGTAATCGAAAAAGATTTCACAAAGAATCAACTCTTTCTTCCTTTACTTGAATGCATTAGAGAAGAATCAAAGAATTTTCCGCACTTTTTTATCAAGTGGATTCCAGAAAAGAAAAATGGTCATGCAGATCGTTTGGCAAGAAAAGCGATCCATATGAATGATCAAGCTTAATTCAACTTTCTAATTAACTTACATTTCTTCATTTCGTAAAAATTAAATTCTTAACAGATACTAGTCTTAGCAAATTAGGGGGATACCGATGAATGATGTGTCGCTACGGGAACAAAGTATTGTACTCATTGGTTTTATGGGGGTAGGAAAAACTACAATTGGCAAAGCAGTTGCGAAGAAATTATATCGTGATTTTATCGATATTGATGAAGAAATTGAAAAGAAATATAATATGCCAACTTCAGAGATTTTTAATCTATATGGCGAGCGAATATTTCGGCAAACCGAAAAAGACATGATTATCAATTCCTGTAAACAAAAATTAAAAATCATCTCTGTCGGCGGTGGCGCATTCTTACAGGATGAAGTTCGTGAGGCATGCATGTCACATTGTATTATCTTTTTCTTAGATTTATCTTGGGATTCTTGGAAAGAACGTATTAGCCTGCTCATTGATAGCCGCCCTGTCCTGCAAGGGAAAAATATCGATCAAATCAAACAATTATTTTATAATAGACAACCGATTTATGAGGAACATCATTCAAGAGTCGTGACGGATAATTTACCAGTGGATGAAGTTGCAGATTACATTACAGAGTCCCTGAAAACCGCTTGGGATATCTATGAACCGAATTAAAAAACCAAAGGGCTAAAGAGAATAGTTAGATACCAAGCTAAAAACACAAAATAACCCTTCAAGGGTTATTTTGTGTTTCATCTTCATCCTAATAAGGTCGCAAACTAAGCAAGCCTCTCAGCAGCTTCCCGAATAGCCACCACTAAATCTTCACCATATTTTTCTTTTGAGTTTTTGCCTAGATAATCAGCAATATCCACATCGCCTAAATGAACCGCCCTAATGAAGGATCGAACTTTAATATCCTTAGGTTCAGTAAAAAGATTCTCCGTGATCATATATTCCAGTTCATCAGCAATTCTATTTAACTCAGTCATTTATTCGCCTACCTTCTAAAAACATTAAGGACTAATTCAGTAATTCAGTAAGCTATTTTTTCCAATACGATTACTCTTTATACTTTCTAATTTATTAAATAAATTTATTTTTTAAAGTTTCACGTTAAGTTCTAAATAACAAGCTGCCCCATCACTAAATTATTAATCTGTACCTACTGGATGCAGTCCAACTTCAATGAAATAGACACCAAACTGGACAGCATACGATCAATTTCGAAAAAACACAAGCCAAATGAATATTGTTCATGTGCATCCGAAGTGAAGGGAAGGAAAGATACTATTAATTATCCTTAAGTATCGAGTAAACATATGTATCATGTGCAGTTCCATTTTGATACATATAATCCCTCAAAACACCTTCTTGCTGAAAACCAACCTTGCTTAACAAATTGTTAGATGCTTCGTTATGTACAAAAACAACAGCTCCTATACGAATAAGACCCAATTCATCAAAACCATATTGAATTACCTTGGATACTGCTTCGGAAGTAAAACCCTTTCTCCATTGTGTAGGATGTATTTCATAACCAATTTCAGCTCGTTTATGTTTAGGGGACCAAGCATTAAATCCAATGGTTCCAATTATTCCTCGATTACCTTTTATTTCGATTCCCCAGCGTATTCCCTTTTTCTCTTTGAAATTTTCAGCAAAAAAATCAACAAATGCCGCTGCTTGCGCTAAATTTTGCAATGTCTCTTGACCGTAATATCGAGTTACATTTTCATTAGAAAAACAAGCAAATAGGGCTTCTGCATCATCCTTGGAGATTTCTCTTAAACATAGTCTTTCAGTCTCTAATGTTGGAAACATCAATTTCTCTCCCCCTCTCGTTTTTACCTTTAACACAATGCATAATTATTAAAAGCCCGGCTTAATTTCTCTACACCCCTATACTAGTATAAAATTCCAAATTTAATTTTGAAATTTACCTGAATAGGTATAAATGATACTTCCCCATCTTCATGGTCAAAAATCAAATTACTGGACTCCTTCGTCTGCTAAAAAAACACTGACTCTTTTACATGTATAGAATCAGTGTTTCTTCGTTTTTAATTATTATTTACGCAGTATCTTCTCCATCGCTTTTCCTTTTGCTAATTCATCGATCAGCTTATCCAAATAGCGAATTTCCTGCATAAGCGGTTCTTCGATGTCTTCCACTCGGACACCGCAGATCACACCTTTAATCAAATTCCGGGAAGGATTCATATGAGGAGCTTCCGCAAAGAATGTCTCAATGTCTGTCTTTTTTTCCAGTTGTTCTTCTAACTCTTCCTGACTATAGCCTGTTAACCAATGTATGATTTCATCGACTTCTGATTTCGTACGTCCTTTTTTCTCAGCCTTGGTAATATAATGGGGATACACTCCTGAGAAACTCATTGTGTAAATCCGATGTTTGGTCATGATACATACTCCCTACTACTGTTTTCTTTATTGTAGTACAAATAATAGTCGGGTTCAAATATGGAAAACATAAAAAAGTACCGTATATCCAAAACAGAAAATCGGTACTTTTTAACGTTATTCTAGCTTGTTATTCTTTATAAAAAAATATTTAATAAATCCCAACAGACGCTAATAAAATAGCCGCAACAATTGATATAATCGGGATAACAACAGCTACGACAAAAATGTCTTTGTAGCTATCTTTATGTGTCATGCCTGTAATCGTAAGCAAAGTCAATACAGCTCCATTGTGCGGCATGGCATCGAGTCCTCCAGATGATAAAGACGCAATTCGGTGAAAAGCCTCTGGATCAATACCTGTGCTTAACGCTAATTCATAATATCTTTCTCCCAATGCTTCTAGAGCAATTCCCATTCCTCCAGAAGCCGAACCTGTAGCACCAGCAAGTATATTAACAGCAACTGCTTCTGAAATAAGCGGATTTCCTTTAATCCCCATCAATAGTTCTGTAAGACGATCAAATCCTGGTACCGCCTGCACAACAGTACCAAATCCAACAGCTGCACTCGTGTTAATGATGGCGGTTACGGAACCAACTGCACCATTATTAATTGCTTTAACAAACCCTTTGAACTTGGTAATATTTAAAATCATCAACAGGATAATCCCAGACAATAGGGCAACTACAATATCCCACTCCAAAACATTCAACGTAACAACTACGGTTATTAATGGCAAAATCGATAATATAAAATGTGGGGTATCTCCCTCTACCTTCACAATCTTATTATCCTTTGGCTCTGTATAAAATTCCCCTTTTGCAGATAATTGTTTTTCTCTCCATCGCATATAGTAATAACCACCGACACCCATAATAATCGCAGCGACTATCCCCATAATTGGCGCTGCCATTGCGGTTGTACCAAAGTAAGGCGTTGGGATTAAGTTTTGAATTTGTGGTGTCCCAGGAATTGCTGTCATCGTAAATGTGAATGACCCTAATGCAACTGTGCCTGGTATTAGACGCCTGCTAATGTTTGCTTCACGGAACAGTGTTAGTGCAAGTGGATAAACAGCGAAAACAACGACAAACAAACTAACCCCACCATATGTTAAAACTGCACAGGATACAAGCACCCCTAGTATTGCTCGCTTAGTTCCGATAACTTTTGTTAATGCGATGGCGACCGACTTTGCCATCCCTGTGTCTTCCATCAGCTTTCCAAAAATTGCCCCAAGCATGAATACAGGGAACCATTGCTTTGCAAAGTTAACAAAGCCGCTCATATACGTATTTGTATATGCATCTAGCAAGTCCAGCCCACCAGTTAGTGCAACAACACCAGCAGCAATTGGCGCAATCCAAATGATTGACCACCCTAAATAAGCAAGTGCCATTAAGACAATAAGCCCTAAAATTATCCCAAACATGATACCCCTCCGTCTCTTTATTTATCTAACTTCAATAACCATTGCAATTCCCTGGCCGCCACCAATACAAAGTGAGGCAATACCATATCTCTGCCCTCTTCTCTTCAACTCTTTTACCACAGCGTAAAGCACTCTCGCACCACTTGCTCCAATCGGATGCCCTAATGCAATCGCTCCCCCGTTCACATTTACTTTCTCACGATCTAAACCTAAAGCTTTTTCGACAGCTAAATACTGGGCAGCAAATGCTTCATTTACTTCAATCAAATCGATATCTTCAAGTGTGAGCCCAGCCCTTTTTAAAGCTTGTTGAATCGCTGGAACTGGGCCGATTCCCATATATTCTGGCTCAACCCCAGCAATGCCGTAAGATACGATTCTTGCTAGCGGCTGCAATTGATGCTCTGTTACATAGTTTTCCCCCGCTACAATAACCGCTCCAGCTCCATCATTAATTCCACTCGCATTCCCACCGGTCACCGTTCCACCCCGTTTAAAGGACGGCTTTAAACCTGCAAGCTTCTCAACCGTTGTATCCTCTCGTATATGTTCATCTGTGTTTACGAAGGTTGTGCCATTTCGATGTTTTATTTCAACAGGCACAATTTCCTCATTAAGCTTTCCTTCGTTTCGTGCAGTCGCTGCACGCTTATGACTTAAATAAGCGAATTCATCTTGTTCCTCGCGCGTAATACCATACTTTTCTGCTAGATTTTCTGCCGTCATCCCCATTCCCGAACCGATATATTCATCTGTCAAGGCTGCCCAGAGCATGTCATCCACTTGTGGTGTCTTCAATTTCGTACCAAATCTGCTCCCTCTTAATGCATAAGGAGATAGACTCATATTTTCAATCCCTCCAGCTAGTGCCACTTCTGCCTCACCTAGCATAATCGATTGGGTTGCTGAAATAACTGACTGCAATCCTGAACCACATAAACGATTTACTGTTAGTGCGGGACTGGATATTGGAATACCAGTTTGCAGTGCAATATGCCTTGATAAATAGGGCGCGTTTTTTCCGGAATGGATGACATTCCCTAACACAGTCAAATTAATATCTTCTGCAGGGATGCCACTTCGGCGAATTGCTTCCTTACTAGCGATAACTCCTAGTTCCGTTGGATCTATCCCCTTCAAGCTCCCTCCAAATGTACCAAATGGTGTTCTTGCCCCCTCAACGATATAAACATTTGTCATTTTCCCACTCTCCTATTTTGTTATTACTGTGCCGTGTACCCGCCATCTAATACAATGGCTTGACCTGTAACCCCTTTGGCCTTATCACTTGATAAGAACAACACATAATCCGCTATTTCCTGCACAGCTAACAAGCGTTTCTGTGGTACCAATGGATAAAGCACCTCTTCTAATACTTTTTCAACCGGGATATTACGATTTTTCGCTAAGTCCTCAAACTGTCCTCGAACAAGCGGCGTATCCACATAACCTGGGCACATAGCATTCACTGTAATTCCATTGGCAGCTCCTTCTAATGCCGCTACCTTCGTTAAACCTATAAGCCCGTGCTTAGCACTGTTATATGCTGCCTTGCCCGCAAAGCCAATTACTCCGTTAATCGAAGCCATATTAATAATCCGTCCAAATCCTTGTTCTTTCATTAACGGAAAAACATGTTTCGTTGCCATAAATGGTGCAACTAGCATTACCTTCGTCATGAATTCAAACTTTTCAGTCGGGAAATCTTCAATGGATGCAACATGCTGTAAGCCAGCATTATTAATTAGCACATCCAATCTTCCATATTTTTCTACCGTCTCATCTAAAGCTTGTTGTAGTTCTTTTTCGTTCGTAACATCACATTTCAATCCAATACAATCATAACCATCTTTTCTTAAGTTTTCGGAAACCGCCTGAACCTTTTCAGTGTTAATGTCTGACAAAGCAACCTTGGCACCGTTTTTGGCAAACTCCTTACCAATCTCATATCCGATTCCACTTGCTGCTCCAGTTATAAATACCACTTTGTTGTCTACCATGAATAAATCCTCCTTTTTTAATACGTTCCTATTCGTAAATGCTCACTAATTTTTAGCTCTGCCTCTGTCGATTCCACAATTTCTTCAACTGTCCAGCCTTCTGCTATTTCTATAAGTACAAGACCACTTTCCTCAACATCCATAACCGCACGGTCTGTAATTACTCGGTTTACAACCTGCTTCCCAGTTAGTGGTAAGCTGCATTTCTTTAAAATTTTTGATGTCCCATGCTTATTGACATGATCCATAATAATAACGATTTTTTTTGCTCCGTGCACGATATCCATCGCACCCCCCATACCTTTAATCATTTTTCCTGGAATCATCCAATTTGCTAAATCACCTGTTTCAGATACTTCCATTCCACCGAGAATAGCCAAATCCAAATGTGCTCCACGAATCATCGCAAACGATTCCGCATTACTGAAATAAGAAGCCCCCTCTTGAGCAGTTACCGTTTCTTTACCAGCGTTAATTAAATCAGGATCAACTTCTTCTTTTAGTGGTGATTTCCCTATTCCAAGCAATCCATTTTCTGACTGAAGGACTACCTGTTTTCCACCTTGAATATAATTGGCAACCATTGTTGGCATCCCAATCCCTAGATTAACGTAGGAACCGCTTACAATTTCCCTTTCAGCTCTTCTTGCTATTCGCTCGCGCACCAATGCCTTATCCAATTGGTTTAACATCCGCCATTACCTCCTAAAATTGTGCTATGCTTCTTGTCTTATGGTTAATCGTTCAATTCGCTTCTCTTGTGCCCCTTCAATTAGAGCTTGTACATAGATTCCTGGTGTATGAACATGATCAGGATCAATTGTTCCGGGTTCAACTAATTGTTCTACTTCTGCAATTGTTACTTTTCCTGCCGCTGCCATCATCGGATTAAAATTTCGTGCCGTTTTGTTATAAACCAAGTTCCCCGCATGATCACCAACAGCAGCTCGAATCAAACTGAAATCTGCCTTTAAAGCTGTTTGCAGCAAATATTCTTTGTTATTAAATACACGTACTTCTTCTCCTTCTGCAATCGGAGTTCCCACTCCAGCAGGCGTATAGAATGCTGGGATTCCTGCTCCACCCGCACGAATTCTTTCTGCAAGTGTACCTTGTGGTGTCAACTCTACCTCCAGCTCACCTGCTAATACTTGTCTCTCAAATTCTTTATTTTCGCCAACATAGGAGCCAATCATCTTATCAATTTGATTATTTTTTAGTAGTAAACCGAGGCCCCAATCATCCACCCCACAATTATTCGAGATCACGGTTAAATGCTTTACCTGTGAATCAACAAGAGCTAGAATAAGATTTTCAGGAATTCCAACAAGTCCAAAACCCCCAACCATAATCGTTGAACCATCTTGAATCTCTGCTACTGCTTCTGCAAAGGATGTATAAATTGTTTTCATCTATGCTACTCCCCTTTCCTTCCTTTACTTGCAAAAATCGTGCCAATAAAGATATCTCAAAAAATAGAAAGCTAGCAGTATAATTGAAGTCAACTAAAAACCTTCCTTCCAGTTTCGTGGAAAGAAGGTTCTTCATTATCATTTTTACGAATGTAAGCCCTTTCTTTTCGTGCTTTTCATACTTTCCAAAATTGCGGAATAGATTCCGTATTTGTGGAATTTTATAATTGATGTTTTTTCATTTTTTCATAAAAACTAGATTTTCCGACACCAAGTAAGCTAGCCGCTCTTAATTTATCTCCACCTGCCCTTTCAATCGCATTTTCGATTGCTTGCCTCTCTGCCCTAGCTAAAACTTCTTTTAAATTCATACTTTGCTTCGTTGTATAATGATTTGACTGCATTTGATCTGGCAAATCTTCTAGTTTAATAATTTCCGTGTTTGTAAGATGTACAGCGGATTCAATTACATTTTCCAGCTCTCTGACATTGCCCGGCCATTCATGATGCATGAAAAAATCCATTACTGCCGCTTCAAAGCTGATCACTCGTTTACCTGTACGTTTTGTAATTTTAGCTAGTAAAAATTTTGCAAGCACCCGAATATCCTCTACCCGTTCGCGTAGAGGAGGAATTTTTATCGGAATGACATTGATCCGGTAATAAAGATCCTCCCTGAAACGATTTTCCTTAATTAATGTTTCTAATGATTGGTTCGTTGCTGCAATAATTCGCACATCAATTTTTTGTGTTTTTTCCGAGCCGATTGCTTCAACTTCTCCCTCCTGTAGAACACGGAGAATTTTCACTTGGGCATCTAATGGCATATCCCCAATCTCATCCAAAAAAAGTGTGCCACTATCTGCCAATTGGAATTTCCCTAGCTTGCCTCCTTTTTTGGCACCTGTAAACGCACCGCCTTCATAACCAAACAATTCGGACTCAAGCAAATCTACTGGAATTGCTGCACAATTTACTTTTACAAACGGCTTCATACTTCGTTCGCTTAATTGATGAATACTATGAGCAAACAATTCTTTTCCTGTACCACTTTCTCCCATTAATAAAATAGAAACATCTCCAGAAGAAATCTTCATAACTTTTTCTTTAATTTTATTTATTTGTATGGAACTGCCAACAATATCTTGCAGGGAGTAAGTTGCTCCATTTTGATTGCCTAACTTCTTTTTATATTGTTCAATCTCCAATAATAGATCCTTAATATGCGAATTCATTTTCATCCATTCTTTTGTATCCCGATATAGTACCGTACCGACTGCACCGACTATTTTCCCTTTTGAACAAAGCGGAACTCGATTAGCAATCATATGATTCCCTCTAATGAATTGAATATCTGCAATTTCCTCCTTACCTGTTTGAGCGACAATATGCATTCTTGTATTTTCAATGACATCTTGTACATGTTTGCCGATAGCATCCTCTAATTTAACACCTATAAACTTACAATAATTATCATTAAGATACGTAACTAAACCTTGACCATCTACAACAACAAAGCAAAAATTCGACTTTTCGAAAATAGTTTCAATGATTTCTTCTTTATATTCATTATTTAACAGCATATTCTCTCTCCCAACACTAAACATTTGCTAATCAGTTATTGTTTTTAATTCGTTATATGCTTTCTATTATATACATACAAAAACAGAAGCACACTAATTTACATGCGCTTTCATAATGTCTTAGTCAATTAACCTTCATTCACTTGAATACCAAACATTTTAAATGCTGGCCCCCAATAAGTATATCCGTATCACATGTTATAAGCGTGAAATCTTTTCCATCATTAAATTTTTAAAATAACATATATTCTAATGTACTTCCTTTATAAAAATAGGAGGGGTTGGATGAAAAATGACTCTAATACCGACAGCCAGGATACACAGGATACATCCTTAGATAATAGTCTTCAACTCGCTTTAATTGCGTCAGCACTTACTACGTTAGCTGATTTAATTGCCACCTTTGCAGCATTAGAAGCTATTGATGAAGCACGTATTCAAAATGAAGCAGATAAACAAGCTCAAGAATCATTAGAAGCAAGGTTTAAAACCATAGAGGATCAACTTAAAAATCTGGAAGGCGAAATACAAAGCTTAAAATCAGGCAGCTAACTATACCTATTAACCTATGAAAACAATCGTGCTTCTATTTCGAATCCATCCTCCTAGTGATTATATAGTACGAAAAACAAGGATAAATAAACCCCCATAACAGCATGAGGGCTTATTCCTTCTAAATGTTTCCTTCTAGAAATGTCGCTTACAACAATGACAGAATTTCTTCTTACATTTATGACAATCTGTCTGAAAATCACCAATGTAGTTATTTTTTGGATAACCATAATAATGGTGCTCTTCCTTCTTGTTGAACCAGTGTTGTTGACACCAATCTTCGTGCTTCCTTTTACATGGATCTTTCTTGTGGAAGTAATCGTATTGACACCAATCTTCGTGCTTCTTTTTACATGGATCGTAACAATACATAATTTATCTCTCCTTTCTCTTTCAATATACGCACTTAAGAAAAAAGGGATTAGACAAATCTAATAGTATATAACACATTTTTAGTTTTACAGTATCCATCATCAATAGATCTATTTGTTCAGGCATCAGAAACTCTATAGCACAAGGAAATTGGACTACTTTTTGATCATGTTCGTAAAAAGAAAAAAGGCAAAGGAATGAGAACCACTCAAACCTTTGCCTTCATTGACTTATATAGCGCGCCCAGAGGGATTCGAACCCCCGACAAACCTGGTACCGGAAACCAGTGCTCTATCCAACTGAGCTATGGGCGCATAGATTTTATAAATTTGACACATATTCTATTATAACCGGATTTTGATAGGGAAACAAGCCTTTTTTACAAATGAATGCTTACAAAGATACTTCTACCTTGATTAAATAGAAAGCAAGTTATCGAAAATCGATAACCCGCTTTCAGGATAACCTTATTCTAACCCTTTAGTCCATTCAGCTACTTTATCTGGATTTGCTTCCACCCATTCAGCTGCTGCATCTTCTGGACTTGTACCTTCCTGAATTGCTACCATTACTTCTTCCATATCTTCTAATTCCCAGTAGAAATTATCGAGAACTTGATAGGCTTCCGGAAGATCTTCTTCTAACCCTTCACGTACCATTGTTTTCAAAACTTCCGCTTCTCCAAATGTACCTTCAGGGTCTTCTAAATATTTTAAATCATACGTTTGGAATTTCCAGTGCGGGGACCAGCCCGTAACAATAATCTCTTCTTCATTATTGTAAGCCTCACCTAAAGCCGTTGCCATCGCACCACCAGAAGAAGTTTGGACTTCCCAGCCATCAAGATTATCATAGTCTTCTACTGCTTGCTCTGCAGCAGCAACAACTCCAGCACCAGCATCGATACCTGTAATTGTCATACCTGCTTCATCTGTTAAATCTGCAATGGAATCAACATCCATATAAGATGGCACAACTAAACCAATTGCCGCTCCTTCAAGGTTTTCACCAAGATCAACAACTTGGTCGCCATACGTCTCAAATTGAGCAGAATGAGTACCTGGCATCCATGCTGAAACCATTCCATCTGCTTCACCGCTTGCAACAGCTTCCCACATTACTGCATTATCAAGTGGGGTTAAGCTAACGTCATATCCTAAATCCTCTAACACTTTACCAACAACATGCGTAGAAGCTATTTCTGTATCCCACTCTACGTATGCTAACTCAATCGCGTCCCCATCAACAATAGCATCCTCCGAACCATTACCAGACTCATCAGATCCACCACATGCAGCAAGTAACGCTAATAAAAGTACAGCAACTAGACTTAATAATTTCTTGTTACGTTTTAACATCGCTATTGATCTCCCCTTTTTTAAAATTTATATATGGAAACTTTTCACATTGAAAAGATGCCAACATGTATTAATCTTTTTTCTTATTCATATTTTGTGTAATTCGATCAATAATAATCGCTAAAATTACAATACCGATACCAGCAACAAATCCCGGTCCGACTTGCGCACGTTGTAAGGAGGAAAGAACCTCTCTTCCTAATCCTGGTGCTCCAATCATCGATGCAATAACAACCATCGATAAAGCAAGCATAACAGTCTGGTTAATCCCTGCCATAATTGTCGCTTTTGCCATAGGCAGTTCCACTTTAAACAATTTTTGCGCTCCAGTACTGCCAAATGCATCCGCAGCTTCCACTAAATCTTTCGAAACTTGACGAATACCTAGGTTTGTAAATCTCACCGTAGGAGGAGTTGCAAATATTAAAGATGCAAACACACCTGGTACCATTCCAATACCGAAAAATGCAACGGCTGGAATTAAATAAACAAATGCTGGCATAGTTTGCATGAAATCTAATATCGGTGTAAAAATTGCATTTGCCGTTTTACTTTTTGACATAAGAATACCGATTGGGACACCGATAATAACCGATAAAATACTAGCCAATAACACAAGTGTCACAGTGTTCATCAGGTTATCCCAATGTCCTTGATTATAAATCAACCAAAGACCAACAATAGAGAAGACAGCTAACCCAAACTTCTTACCAGAAATAAAGAATGCTAGAATAGCAATTACGATAATAAATATTATCGGCGGAATATTCATTAGCACGTCTTCTGACATGAATTCCATAAAGGTTCCAAAATGTTCCTTGATTGGATTAAATAAAAATGAAAATTTATCCGTTATAAAGTCCGTTACGGCAGTTGCTGCATCTGATAACGGTATTTCTGGTATAAAATCTAATGCATTATTAAGCATTTAAGTTCACCTCACTATCGCTTGCTAGTGCGGCTATTACAGCTCCGCGCACAATGATTCCTTCTAACTTCTCATCTTTCATGACTGCTACTGGTGTTTGAGAGTCATAAATGATATTGAAGATATCCTGCATCGCTGTGTCACGATTTACTTTCGGTATATCTGTTCGAATTATTTCTTTTAAATCCTTAATATCTTTTTTGCGGGCTTCTGAAGCATCTTCAGCTGTAACATAACCTTTTAAATTCCGTTTGCTGTCGATGACTAAAATACTTGATATTCCTTCTTCACGCATCCGCTCTAGTGCAACTCTAGGACCATGCTTTTCAATATTTACTGTTTCAGGACGCTTCATAATATGCTGTGCAGTCAAGATTTTAGAGATATCTACGTCTTCAACGAATTTTTCAACATAATCGTTAGCAGGGCTTACTAGTATTTCTTCAGGTGTACCAATCTGAACGATAACACCATCCTTCATTAAAGCAATCCGATCGCCAAGACGAAGCGCTTCATCTAGATCATGGGTAATAAAAATAATTGTCTTTTGCATCGTAGACTGTAAATCTATCAATTCATCCTGCATTTCTTTACGAATAAGTGGATCCAATGCAGAGAATGCTTCATCCATTAACAATACCTTCGGATCGTTAGCAAGTGCCCTTGCAAGACCAACCCGCTGCTGCATTCCGCCTGATAATTGACTAGGCTTTTGATAGATATAGTCTCCCAATCCAACCAATTCCAAAGCTTTTTTTGCTCTTTCTTCCCTTTCTTCTTTCGGCACATTTTGAATTTCAAGCCCATACTCCGTATTTTTCAAAATGGTTCGATGCGGAAATAGAGCAAACTGTTGGAAAACCATACTTAGCTTCTCTCTACGAACCCGGCGTAACGAAGACTTATCCATTTTCGATAAGTCTTCTCCATCAATTAAAATATTACCTTCAGTAGGTTCAATTAATCGGTTAAGCAAGCGAACTAAAGTAGATTTACCACTTCCGGATAATCCCATAATGACAAAAATTTCACCGGCCTCAACAGAAAACGAAGCCCGGTTTACCCCAACGGTACTTCCTGTTTCCTTTAAAATCTCTTCCTTTGTTAAACCTTCATCCAATAATTTTAATGCCTGTTTTTTGTTTTTACCAAAAACCTTCGATAAGTTTTTCGCCTCAATTACTGGCATGCCTCTCACCTCTCTTTTAGTCTTGCAGTGTGTACGAATGACATATGTTAATAGTCTTACTACTTTTCTACCAGACATAAGCCATTAGAAAATTGGCTAGACGCCAAAGCTTTCACTACGTAAAGTGTGCAATATCTTATTGAATTTCTAAAACATTATTTGTAATTCAAAAGAAAAATTTCTCAAAAAAGCAAAGCCACTTATACCCGAACAGCAATTAGTCACTTTACAACTATAAACCTTTCCGATTTTAACTACAAACTTTAAATTCGGTTGTTTTTGTATGTTTTATACGTACAGTTTAAATTGCACGAACTTCACCTCTGTTATTCGCTTATTTCCGTTTATTTTCTCCAAAATACTGCTTAACAGCATATTTTTAATACCTACCATTTTCATGTATGCTTTTATTGGGACAGTATAGGAGGATGCTATGGGCAAGCTTCAAACGAACGATATAATAGTGAATATCATGATTGAATTCTCAAAGACAATTGAATTGTTTGGACTAACAACTGTAGAAGCACGATTGTTTGCATATCTTTATTTATCAGAAGAGGATCTAACATTAGATGAGATGGCAGACGCATTAGGAAAAAGCAAAACATCTATTAGCACGAACATTCGAAGTCTGGCTGAATTAAACCTTGTTACACGCGTGTGGAAAAAAGGGGTAAGAAAA
The DNA here is from genome assembly GCF_037983385.1 of Oceanobacillus sp. FSL K6-0127. Classification (NCBI taxonomy): domain Bacteria; kingdom Bacillati; phylum Bacillota; class Bacilli; order Caryophanales; family Bacillaceae; genus Oceanobacillus; species Oceanobacillus sp. FSL K6-0127. The sequence continues at coordinate 3,458,112 of NZ_CP150287.1, forward strand.
GATTTATATCAAGCAAATTCCCAACTTTTTAAAACATTTATGACTTCCTTTCAGAGGAAATGGATTGACATAGCACGTCGTCAAAAAATCTCCTTAGAGGAAATAAACAACCACTATAAAGAAAAAAGCAGCAACGAGTTAACTTTAGAAGAGCAAACAATCCTAACAGAGCGATTGAATGAAATCATCATCTTTCATGCGCAGATCGAAACACTTTTTAAGAACATGAAACCAAATTAAGCAGCTGCAATTCCATTAGTTAGCTAGTTGTTATCCGTGATATAATAAGAGCCAAGTAAGAAATGAAGGTATAATTACTTACTTGGCTCTTATTCATATAGTCTTCCGCACATTGATGCTTAACTCAAGAAAAAGGTTTATAATGCAAAAATAAGGGAATCATGGAGTATAGATTTTTTAACAAATATATTTCTTTTCGTTTGACCTTTATTGACCATTAAGCTATTATGAAATTATATCCATAAAATGTACAATCAAATGGGTGTACGAAGTTACAGACTAAAGGAGGATTTACAATGAATTTAGTACCTACAGTTATTGAACAAACCAACCGTGGAGAGCGCGCATATGATATTTACTCACGTTTACTTAAAGACCGCATTATTTTACTAGGCAGTGGAATCGATGACAATGTGGCCAACTCAATCGTAGCCCAATTGCTTTTCCTAGAAGCTGAAGATCCAGACAAAGATATTTCATTATACATCAACTCACCGGGTGGATCCATTACAGCTGGAATGGCTATTTACGATACAATGAATTTCATCAAGCCAGATGTATCTACAATTTGTATCGGTATGGCGGCATCAATGGGTGCATTCTTACTTACCGCCGGTGAAAAAGGAAAACGCTATGCATTACCAAATAGTGAAATTATGATTCACCAACCTTTAGGTGGAACTCAAGGGCAAGCAACAGATATTGAAATTCATGCGAAGCGTATTATTGAAATTAAGCGCAGAATGAACGAAATTATGGCTGAAAAAACTGGTCAACCACTAGAAGTTATCGAACGTGATACAGAACGTGATAACTTTATGACTGCACAGGCATCCGTAGAATATGGTTTGATTGACAAAATTTTAGAGCGTAAAGAAGAAAAATAAACCCATCAATAACTCGAGCCTGCAGGAACATTATAATGTTCCTGCAGGCTCTTTACATAGCTTTTATAAAAACGTTATATCAAAAAACGTAATTTTAGACAGAGATGCATCACCTAATGAGTCAAATTTCCTCTTAAGGCTTTGCAACAAACGAAACAAGGTGATCAACGGCCATCTCTTCATCAGCCCCATCACCAATTAATACAATATCTTCACCCTTTGTAATTGCGAGACTCATCAACCCCATAATACTTTTGGCATTTACTTTCTTACCATCTTTCTCCAGAAATATATTTGCAGAATAGCGATTCGCTTCCTGTACAAATTGCGCTGCAGGTCTAGCCTGTAACCCTGTCTCTAATTCAACCTTAACCGACCTTTCAATCAAATCATCCATCCTCCTCATTTTTAGAAAACGCTATCATCTACATACACTACTGAAATTCTCTTTGATTTAGAAGCAGATAGGAAGGCTTTTATCTTTTCTATCTGCCTCTAAAGATTTTACTTTAATTAAACGGTAATCCTTTGAATTATCAGTATTATAACATGAATAGCAAAACGAATGTAGTAATTTACTTACTAATTCTTTAACATCGTTTCCCCACGCCGTATTTTGTCTGCGAAATCATCAATTTTTTTCAACCGGTGATTCACTCCAGATTTGGATATTTTACCACTTGTTACCAATTCCCCTAACTCCTTTAAGGAAACATCCTCATGCTGTACACGAAGCTTGGCAATTTCCTGCAATTTTTCAGGCAGTTGATCTAAACCAACTGTTTTCTCGATTAGTTTTATATTTTCAATCTGCCTAAATGCTGCTCCTATGGTTTTATTTAAGTTTGCTGTTTCACAATTCACTAATCGATTGACAGAGTTCCGCATATCTCTTACGATTCGGACATCCTCAAATTTAAAAAGTGCATTATGCGCTCCAATGATGCTTAAAAACTCTGTTATTTTCTCAGCTTCCTTAATATATACGATATATCCATTCTTTCTTTCTAATGTGCGAGCACGTAAATCAAAAGCATTCAATAATTCACATAATGCATCATTATGCTCTTGATAGAAGTTAGAGATTTCAAGATGATAGGATGAGGTTTCTGGATTGTTAATCGAGCCACCTGCAAGAAATGCACCACGCAAATAAGATCTTCGACAGCATTCGCTTTCCAAATATTTCTTTGAAATTGTACGTACGACCTTATAAGGTTCATGGATAATATCTAAGTCTTCCAAAAAAGGTTCGACATCATTTTTCATTCGTACGATGTATACATTATTTTTTTTCAATTTCATTTTTTTACGAACCAGCAGTTCAACTGGCAGTGAGTAATTCTGCTTAATTAAAGTATATATTCTCCTTGCAATAGCTGCATTCTCTGTTTGTACATCAAGTGAATAACCATACCTTGATAATGAAACCGCTCCATTCATTCGAATTAAAGCCGCTAGCTCTGCAACTTGGCAACATTCTTCAACTTCTATCGTTGTCAATTCCTTTTTAATTTCCGAAGCAAAGGACATGATAGCCCCCCTTACCATTCCTCATATATATGAGTTATTCTTTTTGTAGTGGTGTTGTTCAAAAAGCACGGTTCTCCTTTTTGAACAAGTACTTATAAGATTGAATATAATAGCTTTGCAATTTTCGTATTATCATGCCTCACAGTAGCTTGTGAATGATCAATGATATCTCCTTCAATAATTTCAAGACCCATATCGATCAATCGTTCCGTGTCATAAATAACTGGTACTGCATTTTCTTCTGCATAAACTGCCTGAATCGACTTTTCAATTGGTTCATTATGTACGACTATTGCATCAATACACCCTTCTCCAATATGATCGGTAATTGCTCGCACATGATCAGAAGCAGCATATCCAGTTGTTTCACCGAATTGAGTCATGACATTACAAACATATACAACTTTTGCTTTCGTAGTCTTGAGAGATTCTTTTACCTGGGGAATGATCAAGTTAGGCATAATACTTGTATATAGACTCCCTGGTGAGATGACGACTAAATCCGCCGCGTCAATCGCTCTAACTGCATTCGGGAGTGGCTTAATTGGTTGTGGGCTTAAAAAAACACGTTTGATTCGTTTATTCAAAAGCGGAATATTTGATTCCCCAGAGACTATTGTTCCATCCACCATTTCTGCATGTAATGACATGTTGTCATTAGATATTGGATAAATCTTTCCTTTCACATTTAAAACGCGTGATATTTCTTTTATCCCTGTATTAAAATTACCTGTCACAGATGTCATTGCTGCAAGCAGAAGATTGCCTAATGAATGACCAGACAGACCATTCCCCTCTGCGAATCGATGTTGAAATAGTTCGAGAAGCATTGGTTCTGCGTCTGATAATGCGGCAATTACATTTCGAATATCACCTGGTGCTGGCATTGCCATTTCATTTCTTAACCGGCCACTACTGCCGCCATCATCAGCAACTGTTACGAGTGCAGTAAGCTCTATTGGCAAATCTTTTAGTCCTCTTAACAATACTGGCATGCCTGTTCCACCACCAATAGCAACAACTCGAGGGAATTTTTGATTATTCATTTTAATGTCCCTTTCTTTTATCAATATCCCGGTGGCTGACATGCGTAATATAGCCGGTTGAGAGCTCTTTTGCAAAAAACTCAGCTAATGCTACAGAACGATGCTGCCCTCCAGTACAACCAATTGCTACAACAAGCTGGGATTTCCCCTCTTTTTTGTATTGCGGAAGCATGAATTTTAACAGGTCTAGTACTTTATCATTAAATTTCTGTGTGTCCGACCATTTGAACACATATGAAGCTACATCTTGGTTCAATCCTGTTAGTGGTTGCAGGTTAGCAACATAATGAGGATTTGGTAAAAACCGTACATCAAACACTAAGTCCGCATCAATTGGAAGACCATACTTAAACCCAAAAGATAGGAAATGCACAGAAAAAATTTCTTGCTTTTCTTCCGAGTAGACTTTTAGAATTTTCTCACGAAGATTTCTTGGCTTTAAATTCGTTGTATCTATAATCCGCTGTGCCCGGCCACGAAGCTCATCCAAAATTTCACGTTCTTTTGTTATACCATTTAACGGAAGTCCTCCTGTGGCTAGTGGGTGTGATCGTCTCGTTTCCTTATATCGTGAAACAAGCGCTTCATCCTTTGCATCCAAAAATAGGATATGCTCATTTAGCCATTCCTCTTGCCCAAGAACATCTAATGCTTCAAATAACGAATCGAAAAATTCACGGCCTCTTAAATCCATTACTAATGCTACTTTACGAATATTGTTCGTGGAATCCTTCATGAGATCTAAAAACTTAGGCAACAATGCTGGTGGAAGGTTATCTACACAATAGTATCCTAAGTCTTCGAAACTTTGTATTGCTACTGTTTTACCAGCTCCAGACATACCTGTAATAATAACCATGTTTGTTTCCTGTTCGATATTCATTAAGTATCTCTCCTTCTTATACATAAAAGGATGTTTGGGTCTGCTAATTCCTTTTGTATTCCATCTATAACTAAGATATGCTGAGGCCAATATCTTACATTCATGATTAACTAACTATTATTTAAGTACTTACTTTCATTATACTATGAACGAAACCTTTCCAACAAGGATAGAAAAAAAGAGTATTTTTGACAAATATGGACAAACTTACACTCAAAAAAAAACACAGGTGATATACACCTGTGCAATAAACTAATTTATCTATTAAAAGGGGGTCAATTAGTTATTTATAGTGTACCCCATTTATGTTGCGAACGTATTACAACACCATTAAGAAGCAGTTACTAATAGTAAATTTTTTTACACATATATTATTTATTTGCTGTTTTCAACTTTTCTGCAAGGTCTTCAACATATTTAATCGCGGCTTCTGCTGCAATACTTCCATCACCAGTAGCTGTCACAATTTGTCGAAGTGTTTTTTCACGAATATCCCCCGCCGCAAAAATTCCCGGAAGCTTTGTTTCCATATTTTCATTCGTTGGAATATAGCCTTCACCATTTGTAATACCAAGTGATTTAAACGGCTCACTAAGTGGAACCATCCCAATATATACAAACACGCCGTCAGCCGCAAATTCCGATACTTCACCAGTGTTTTTATTTTCCAAGGTTACACTGCTTACTTTCCCTTCAGGACCATTAATTGTATTCACAACAGTATCCCAAATGAAATCAATTTTGTCATTATCGAATGCGCGTTCTTGAATAATTCTTTGAGCACGAAGCTCATCACGACGGTGTATAATCGTTACTTTATCAGCAAATCGAGTCAAGTAAATTCCTTCTTCAACTGCTGAGTCTCCTCCGCCAATTACGGCAATATTTTTCTGTTTAAAGAAAGCCCCATCACATACAGCACAATAAGACACACCGCGTCCTCCAAGTTCTTCTTCACCTTGGATACCTAATTTCTTGTATTGTGCTCCAGTTGCAATAATAATAGCTCGCGTTTGAAACTCTTTGTTACTAGTGACAATTGTTTTATAATCGCCATGGTCAATGACCTCTTTAATATCGCCATAAGCATATTCAGCACCGAATTTTTTGGCGTGCTCAAACATCTTATTCGATAAATCTGGCCCTAAAATATGATCATAACCGGGATAGTTTTCCACATCTTCTGTGTTCGCCATTTGTCCACCAGGGATACCACGCTCTAGCATTAACGTATCTAAATTTGCACGAGAAGCATAAACGGCAGCAGTCATTCCCGCTGGTCCAGCTCCTGCGATAATCACATCATACATTCGTTCTTCGGACATTAAAATCGCCCCTTCAATTCATATATATTTTTATCATATTCAGTGTATAAAATCCTGCAACGTCCGTCTATCTTTCTGCTCAAGGAGTCACTACTTAACTCCATGGTCCGTCTTCTTTTGAAAGCGTGGGATGCTTTTTGCAGCCTTCTTCCCACAGTGCTAGTGCTTTGCTTGGGTCTCCAGTTTGATATGCGGATACACTGTACCATTTATAATAAGACAGATGGTTTTTCACCTTTTCTTTCGTTAACGTACGAAAACGAGAGAAAGCTTCTTCATGATTTCCAGTTCTTGAAAATGTTACTGCGATTCGCAGCTTCTGCTGTTCATGAATGGGATATATATTTTTTAATACATGTATATGTTTTTCATAATTCTGTTTCTCATTCATTTCATAATAAAATAAAGCTAGATTAATGTGACTGTACAATGCATTCGGATCCTCATTTAACATATCTAACTCAAGCTGTACGGCTTCCTGTTGCTTACCAGTAAAAAACAATGCATGTGTATAATCATGCTGTGCCATTGTGTATTCTGGAAAAAGGATTTTCATCTCTTCAAGAAGAGGCATTGCTTTATCCCATTCCTTATTTTCCATATGATAAAACACTGTTTCCTGTAAAATTAACAGTTCATCTTCATCCTCAAAAAACCAGTCTTCATCTTCTTCATCGTCGTCGATATCAAGCACTTCAATTAAACTTTTTGCTTCCTCGCTAAAATCTCCATCTGGTTCTTTTTCCAAATAAGAGTTAGCATACTTTTTGGCATCATTTAAAAGTCCAAGATGTGCATAATTGTTCGCTATTAAATAATAACAATCAATATAGTCGCTGGATTGTAATACATTGGTAAGTAGTTGGTTCGCTGTATGATAAGCACCAGTTTCCGTATATATAATCGACATTTGACATTTATATAATGGTTCATTAGGATTTTGCTCAATCGCTTTATTCAGCCATTTTATCGCTACATCAAACTTTCTTTTTTGAAAAGCTTCTACACCTTTCGTAAAATAAAATTCACTTTCAGGGATAAAAGGGATGATCTTATTTGATTTCATTTCCTTATTCTTCTTCACGTGCATAGGTCTCCCCCTAAATTCGCAACATCCGACAAAATTATACCATAGATTGAGGGCTATTCCTATAAGATTGGAAGAAATCTGGAACTATATTCTCCGTTTTAAGAAAAATGTCGAATAAAACGTTGTTCTACTAACTGAAATGTCTAGGCATCAAGAAGAAAATCGCAAACTTTCTGTTAGTGACGTACGAAGCTGAGGGAAGTCCCGCTCCGGCTTTAGTGCTTTGTGAACGTGACTGCTAGCGTACCTTAAGTTATCCACAGCATTTAAATTTTATCATTTCCTATAATAAAAAAAGCCAACCAAGGTTGACTTTTTAATGATTATTGTACTGCTGTCACAGCTTCCGTGATCGCATCATCCAATTCTTTCGTATAGTCCGATTTTTGCTCTGCATTCCATGTAAAAGCTTTCGCCATATAGTCAATTACTGGTTGCTTGTGTAATTTAGCCCAATCGATATCAAAAAATAATGCCCCTGTACGTCTTACAAAAAAGTCTATCGGTTTGTAGGTCATTTCGTAATCCATTGCATAGATCAATTCCGCAAACACGATTGGATCGATACCCTCTTGCTCTGCCACTTCAATGTTGTTTTGATAGGTTTGAAAAAGAATATCTACATTGGATCCGTACCTCGCTATCAGCTTTTCAACTGCTTCCTTTTCAATTTCCAATTCCAATCCTTCCTCTAACTTATTCTTTTTAAATTGTTGGAATCCGCTTGATCCCCCTACATCTCCACCGGATATCGGAAGATGTTTCGTTTCACAAGCAGAGTAAAGCACATCATTTTCATTTTTAAATTGATCCGCAAGCAAATCCACAGCTTCTTTTGCCATTTTTCGATAACCTGTCAGTTTACCGCCCGCCATTGAAATTAATCCAGTTTCAGAAATAAATATTTCGTCCTTACGTGATATTTCACTTGGACTGTTCGCCCCTTCTTCTGCAATAAGCGGTCTGAGTCCTGCCCAGCTCGATTCAATTTGATCAGCCTTTATTTTCATAGATGGGAACATATATTCAATTGCATCTAGCAAATATTCCCGATCCGCTACTGTTACAAGCGGATGAGCAATTGTTCCACTGTATGTCGTATCAGTTGTACCAACATATGTCTTCTTATCACGTGGGATTGCAAAAATCATTCGACCGTCTGGAGCATCAAAATAAATAGCATTTTGCAGCGGAAAGTCCTGCTGCGAAAAGACGAGATGGACTCCTTTTGTTAAATGTAATGACTTTCCTTGCTTTGATCCATCCATTTCTCGAACTTCATCGACCCATGGACCCGCAGCACTAATTATTTTTTTAGCGAAAATTTTATACATTTTTCGATTTAATTGATCTTCCACTACAACACCGACTACTTTTGATTGCTCATAAATAAAATCAGTGACCTTTGCATAGTTTACTGCCTGTGCTCCGTGTTCAACTGCCTTTTTCATTACTTCCATCGTCAGTCTTGCGTCATCTGTTTTATATTCCACATAATAGCCGGCCCCTTTTAATCCTTCCTTTTTTAAAAGAGGTTCTTTCTGTAATGCCTGCTCTTGGTTTAACATTTTTCTTCGTTCCGTTTTTTTAACACTTGCTAGAAAATCATACACTCTTAATCCTATATTACTTGTGAACGGACCAAGCGTACTCCCTTTATGGAATGGGAGAAGCATCCACTCTGGTGTTGTCACATGCGGGCCATTTTCATACACTATTGCACGCTCTTTCCCTACATCTGCAACCATTTTTATTTCAAACTGCTGCAAATAGCGCAATCCACCATGGACAAGTTTCGTTGATCGGCTTGAAGTTCCAGCAGCAAAGTCCTGCATTTCCACTAAACCGGTTTTCATTCCCCTAGTAACTGCATCGAGAGCAATTCCAGCACCCGTAATACCACCACCAATTACAAGAACATCTAACGCTTCATTTTCTAATTTATTCAACGTAGCATCTCTTTTAAAACTTGAAAATAATGTCATGTTTACACGCTCCCTTAAAACTTCTGTTATTCTAGCTAGCTATACCCGTTTAACTCATCAATCATGTGATAAAGTGAAACTTCATTTAGTGGAATTCCTTCCACCCCTACTAAATGTTAGCACCATAATAGAGACCAGCAGGCCCTTGAACGGAATCAGGAATTTACGAGCAGTTTATAACACCTACACAATCTTTTGTTCTGTCACGCATAGATGTGGGGTACTTCAGCCCGTTAATGTGTGAAAAAATAAAAAAACCGCAAACATACTAATGCATCCATGCACTAGTCGTCTGCGGTTCTCCATTTCTCCGTCCAATACGTATTAACTTAATTACATCATAGCATATTCAAGCTGCCATGTACAGTAATTAGCTGTCTTTCTTAAAAAAAGTTAAAACGCTTTCTCGACAGCATCATAAACCTCTTTCAAACTTTTCCCCATTCCCGATTCCACAGCTCCCACATAGGATCCTTCTACCAATGGAGCTTCTGATAGTATTATCTCAATAGATTCTGCCATTTCAATCGCTATTTCAGCATTCATTTTTGCACTTCCGATATCATAAAAAAGCAATACACCCTTTCCATAATCAGCACGATGGATAGATTCCATAATCTTTTCAATGCTTGTTCCAATTTCATTTTCTTCTGTACCACCAGCAGTTTCAATTGGAACATCTGTGATCACTTGGGAAATAAGCTCCTTCAAGCCTTCAGCTATTTTGGAACTATGAGAGATTAACACAATACCAACACGTTCCATCTTAACCTTCCCCCTTGATTACTTCTGACAATGCTTCAAATATATAAAACGAAGATGCCGCACCAGGATCAATATGTCCAATCGATTTCTCTTTGAAATAAGACGCTCTTCCTTTCGTAGCCGTTATTTCTTTTGTTTGCTCCATTGCCTTTTTAGCGGTTTGAGCAACCTCGTCTGCTTGAACAATAGTCGTACCTTTAAAATAATCCACTACCGGAGACCATACATCAACCATTGTCTTTTCCCCTGTTGCTGCTTTACCGCGCTGTATAATGCCAGCAAGTGCGTCTTCCATTCCCTTTGTAAATGCATCCTGACTAATTGGATCTATTCCTTTCACTCTCATTGAAAAGCGTAGGAAAGCAGTACCAAACAACGGTCCGGAAGCCCCGCCGACTTTTGACATTAACGTCATTGCTGTATCCTTTAATACATCAGAAACTGTATCGTACGGTTTCGATTTCACTTGATTTACTACTTCTTGGAATCCTCGTGACATATTAATGCCATGGTCGCTATCTCCGATTGCTTGGTCTAAAGCTGTTAAATAATCTTTATTTTGCTGTATTTTTTCATTTGATTTTTCGAGCCACTGAATTGTATCCTCTACTTGAAGTTCCACCATATACCTCCTAATTACGAAATGCTGGTGCTTCTGATTTTGCATTTAGCAGTTCTTTTAATTCATCATCCAATTTCAATAACGTAACAGAGCAACCTGTCATCTCGAGTGCTGTCATATATTCACCAACAAAGGTTTTATAAATCTGTATACCCTTTTCAGTCAAAAGCTGGTTAACTTTTTTATTAATAATGTATAATTCCATTTCTGGAGTAGCTCCCAACCCATTAACCATAATTGCTACTTCCTCATTATTATTTAAATTCATATCCGCTAAAATCTTTTCTGTTAATTCTGAGGCGATTTCATCCGCTGTCGTTATCGGTTTTCTTTCAATTCCAGCTTCACCGTGAATTCCGATTCCAATTTCCATTTCATCTTCCGCAAGTTGGAAGCTCGGTTTACCCGCTGCCGGCACTGTACATGGTGTTAAAGCCATTCCAATCGAACGGATATTGCCTGCTGCTTTCTCAGCTACGGTTTTGACTTCTTCCAGTGTTGCACCATGCTCTGCCTTGGCGCCGACAATTTTATGAACTAAAACAGTTCCAGCAATCCCCCTTCTCCCTATAGTAAATGAACTATCTTCCACTGCCACATCATCATTGACAATGACCTTGTCCACTTGAATCCCATCAGCTTCAGCTAATTCCATTGCCATTTCAAAATTAAGTACATCTCCTGTGTAGTTCTTAATAATTAGGAATACACCGTTTCCACCATCAACAGCTTTTATAGCTTCATATATTTGATCCGGTGTAGGCGATGTAAATACTTCGCCAAGTACAGCAGCATCTAGCATTCCTTTTCCTACATAACCAGCATGGGCTGGTTCATGCCCACTGCCTCCTCCACTAACTAAACCTACTTTACCTTGTACTGGAGCTTCACTCCTCGTAATGGCAGTAGTTCCCGAAATTTGTTTTAATTCATTTGGATAAGCGGCAATCATCCCCTCTATCATGTCTTGCACTACCTGGTTCGGATCATTTATAATTTTTTTCATGTTTTCCTTACCTCCTCGTCCATGCATCTTAATTAATGGAGTATAAAGAGACCAGATTCCATGATAAGAACTGATCTCTTTATTCACTACCCTACCTATTATTTAAACGATCTCGTTGCTTCTACTGCCTTTTTCCAGCCAATGTACAGATCTTCTCTTCTTTCTTCATCCATGTTATTTTCAAACGTGCGATCATTTAACCATTGCTCTTTGATTTCATCCTTGTCTTTCCAGTATCCAACAGCCAGACCTGCAAGATAAGCCGCTCCTAAAGCCGTTGTTTCTTGGACAACAGGACGCTCTACAGAAACACCGAGCATATCACTTTGAAATTGCATTAAGAAATCATTTTTGACTGCCCCGCCATCAACCCGTAATGTTTTTAAATCAATATCAGAATCTGCTATCATAGCATCAAGCACATCCTTTGTTTGATATGCAAGTGATTCCAATGTTGCTCGAATAAAATGTTCTTTTGTCGTACCACGTGTAAGACCAAAAACTGCACCTCTCGCATCGCTGTCCCAATAAGGTGTGCCTAGTCCTACAAACGCTGGAACCATATAAACACCGTCTGTTGAGTCAACTCTTGTTGCAAATGCTTCACTATCCGGGCTTGATTCAATCAACTTCAGCCCGTCGCGAAGCCATTGAATAGCAGAACCAGCAACAAAAATACTACCTTCTAAGGCATACTCTACTTTACCATCAACACCCCAGGCTAAGGTTGTCAACAATCCATGCTCAGATTTTACAGCTTTTTCTCCAGTATTCATTAACATAAAACAACCAGTTCCATACGTATTTTTCGCCATTCCTTTATCAAAGCATGCCTGACCGAATAGCGCTGCCTGCTGATCACCAGCAATACCTGCAATTGGCACCTCCTGTCCAAAGAAATGATACCCAACCGTTGTAGCATAAACTTCTGATGACTCGTGGACTTCAGGAAGCATTGATTTAGGTACTGTCAAAATCTCCAGTAATTCATCATCCCATTTGAGATCATAAATATTGAATAATAATGTTCTGGATGCATTGGAGTAATCTGTAATATGCGCTTTACCACCTGAAAGCTTATACACTAGCCAACTATCAATTGTTCCAAATAATAGATTGCCAGCTTCTGCTTGTTCTCTTGCTCCTTCCACATTATCCAAAATCCATTTCACCTTAGTTCCAGAAAAATAAGGATCAATTAATAACCCTGTTTTATCTCGAATTAATTCCTCATGCCCTTGTTCTTTCAATTCTCTGCAGATAGCCTCTGTTTGACGTGATTGCCACACAATCGCCTTATAGATAGGTTTACCTGTCGTTTTGTCCCATACCACCGCTGTTTCCCGTTGGTTCGTAATCCCAATACCTGCAACTTGTTCTGGATTGATATCGGCTTTTCGCAATACATCAGCTATACATGCAAGCACTGATGTCCAAATCTCATTTGCATCATGTTCAACCCAGCCAGGCTTTGGAAAGAACTGCTCAAATTCCCTTTGAGCAGTTTCCACAATTTCTCCTTTTTGATTAAATAGAATCGCCCGCGAACTTGTTGTACCTTGATCTAATGATAAAATAAATTCTCCAGTCATTTTATATCCCCCTATACTATTTTTTTATTTAATTCATCTTCAGCTGAGTCATTTTTCTTCAATTCTATATTAGTTGCCCCAATTATAAGTATGACAACAAAACCACTCATTATCCAGAATAGTGCTGAAAAATTTCCAAGAAATATCGCTTGATAAAATACTGCACCATACACACCGCCAAGAATTGGTCCTGCTACAGGAATCCATGCATATCCCCAGTCTGAACTACCTTTTCCAGGTATCGGAAGAAGTGCATGTGCAATTCTCGGTCCAAGGTCACGAGCTGGATTAATCGCATAACCAGTTGCTCCACCTAAAGACATCCCAATCGCGACAATCAATGCTCCAACAATCAATGGATTTAATCCTTCCGTAAATTCATTGGCACCGATAAACATAAGACCAAGTAATAAAACAAACGTACCAATCATCTCACTTAGTAAATTGGAAAAAGGACTTCTGACTGCTGGATCTGTTGCAAATACAGCTAGCTTTGCACCTTGGTCTTTTGTTTCTCTCCAATGTGGCAGGTAATTCAGAAATACGATTACTCCGCCAATAAAGGCGCCAATCATTTGAGCGCTTACATACATCGGAACCTTTGCCCAAGGAAATTCTCCAGCAGCAGCAAAGCCAATCGTCACTGCAGGATTTATATGTGCACCTGTAAAGTTTCCAACTGCATATACCCCCATTGCAACAGCTAGCCCCCAACCAATAGTGATGAGTACCCACCCAGTTCCTTCAGCTTTTGATTTTTTTAAAACAACTCCTCCTACAACTCCGCCACCAAAGATAATCAGGATCATGGTACCAATCAGTTCAGCGACAAACTCAGACATAAGAACACCCCTTTTTATGTTTTTAATCTCATAGACAGGTTAATTCAGCGCACTAAAAAAACCCACACTTCAATAAACATACTTTTCTTTTAGAAAGGTACGATTGAAATGTAGGTCTCCTAGTCTCCACCACATCATTAACTTGTCTTCTTATATTAACCGATATTGGAAGCGTTGTCAACAGGATTATTTATGTTATAAAAATAAATAAGCTCATACCATTCGTTAATTCAACATTACTAGTTGAAATAAACTGTTAACTAATCTGCAATTATGGTTTGTGCGTGTAGAATGATGACTCCCGCGGGAACAACACTGTCTGAAGATCCCGGAAAGTGGTTTACTCGAGGAGGGCTGACGCCGTGCCCTGAGGTGTGCAACCGCCCGAAGCGCTCCCGGACGGTAAGATTTATTCATACCACAATAGGTAGTCCGTAGGTTATATCTTGTATAATGGTTCTAATAAAAACCAGCTTTATTTTTAAAATTGTCAAGCGAACATTTTAACTATAACCTCAAATCGATTTAGATAAACACTGCTATTTGTTCCAGAGGCTTGTTTTCGAAGTTGATACCGCAATTGCCCCCGCATCGAAAGCCGCTTGGACTTCCTCTTTTGTTGTAATCAAGCCTCCAGCAATAACTGGTAGCTTTGTTTGTTCATATATCTGATGAATGACACTTGGCATCAATCCTGGTAATACTTCAATACAATCTGGCTGAAATCGACTGATAAGCTTTAAGTTTTGATCCAGAGCCAAACTATCCAACAAAAACATGCGCTGAATCGCTAACAGCTTCTGTTTCTTTGCAAGCTGAATAATATTGCCCCTCGTCGATAGAACACCATCTGGCTTCACTTCTCGAATTAAGAACTCCATGCCATACTCATCCGATTTTAAGCCTTGTATCAAATCAAAATGAACCAATACCTGTTTATTTGCTCGCTTTGCGTAAGCAACAAGGCTCTTTAATTGAGCAAGTCGCGACTCGAGAATAACGATGGAATCTTGGTTCGTTTCTAGCGCTTTATCAAAATCTTTCATTTTTCGAACTGCCGGTAATATTCCCGTTGGTACATTCAAAATTGTCACCTGCTTTACCATTCATCTTGATTTCGGTTTTCCAATTCTTCTTTGGTATAAATTAACCGCATCGGATTTCCACCAACAAACGCTCCAGCAGGAACATCCTTATGCACAAGTGTCCCTGCCGAAATGATTGCATGATCACCAATCGCGACCCCTGGAAGAATCGTCGAATTGGCGCCGATCATTACTTCATCACCAATTTTCACGTCACCAATTCGATATTCTTTTATTAGATATTCATGTGCTAAAATCGTTGTATTATAGCCAATGATACTATTACGACCAACTGAAATTCTCTCTGGAAACATAATATCAGGCATAACCATTAACGCAAAGGAGGTCTGTTTCCCAACCTCCATTTTTAAAAACGTACGATAAAGCCAATTCTTCATGCTTAAAAATGGCGTGTATCTTGCAAGCTGAATAATAATGAAATTTTTAACAACCTTCCAAAATGGAACTGTCTTGTAGATTTGCCATAATGAATTTGAACTTTCTACTTTAAATCGTTCCGTTTTACGCATCGCTTACACTCCTACAATTTTTAGCAAATCGGTCATCTCGTCTAGCATATAGGTTGGTTCATATGTTATAAGCCTTTCTTTACCCTTAGCAGACCAAGCCACACCTGCTGTCATAACACCCGCATTTTTTCCCGATTCAATATCATGATGGTTATCCCCTACCATCAATGTTGTGTTTGCACTAGCTCCTAATGCTTCCATTGCTTTAAGCACTGGTTCTGGATGTGGCTTCGGGTTTGTAACATCGTCGAAAGTAATTACCGTTTTAAAAAAGCGATCTAAACCAGTCAATTTTAATCCCATATGCACGCCTTTGGACATTTTCGTCGATACAACACCAAGTTGGATCTTCTGCTTGTGTAATTGCTCTATTGTCTCCAACACTTGTGGAAATGCTGTTACATAATTATCATGTTCGGCCAAATTATGCTTTCTATAGGTTGTCAGCATACTGTCTGCTTTTATTGGATCGATCATTTGGAACGTTTCAATTAAAGGTGGACCGTTAAATTCCAGTATCTCCTCATGCGTAAATGTTAAATTATATTGCTCAAAAGTATGTAGGAAGGATGCATTAATTAACGCATTTGTATCAATTAATGTACCATCCAGATCAAAGAGTATTGTATGAATGTTCATGTGGTGTTTCCTTTCTATTCTTACTTTCTTTACTGTTCCAAATATAAGCGACAATCATTGTAAGAACAATTGCAGTTGTTAAGCGTATAACTAGGAGTGGCCAAACGGGTATGCCAAGAGGGATAAATACAAGCGTGTCCTCTACAACCGCATGACAAGAAACAAGGAAAATGAGCGCCAAATACATATCTTTTTTTGATACTCCATCCTCTTTTACTGCTTGAATCATTAACCCAGCACCAAAAGCTAATCCAACTGTAAGACCAGCAATCATTGTCATGGATGTGTTTTTGTTCATCCCTAGCAATTTCATAAATGGAGCAAGCATGTTAGACATTGCTGTAAGCAAGCCTTTCTCACGCATCACTTGGATAATAATCATTAATGGAATCACAATCAATGCTAACTGAAGTATAGCTAATAGTGCTGTTTGCATTCCATGCAACGCAATTTCAACCCAACCATTCAATACAACCTCAGATGATGAGACAAACCCATATTGCGCTAATTCTGCTCCACCATTCCATACAAGGTTAATAACAAATGCTGAAGCGAGTGCAAGACCTAGTCGCAGCCCTACTATTAACCACCAATTAACACCGACCTTCGTCGCCACAGCAGATTCGACAAATAAATTATGAGAAAAGGAAAGCATCATAGCCATTATAAATACTTCTTTTACTGTAAAATCAAATGAAATAATCGCTGCTATCCCAGCATATAAATTTAATGTATTTCCAAGCACTAAAGGAACTGCAGCTTCTCCTGGGAGACCAATCATTCCCATTGCCGGGGTTAATAATTGGATAACCCACGGCAAAACAGGTGTAAACTGCAGAATTGTAACTATTAATGTAATTGGAAATATCACCTTTCCCAGGGTCCACGTTGTTTTCAAGCCTTGTTGTAAACCCCGGTTTAACATTCCGGTCATTCTGTAACCCTCTCTTTCAAAATGGTGGAACTGTGTTATTTTTTCTTCTTTTTACGCGGCTTTTTCTTATGGGTATTCTTTTTGTCTGCAATTGGAACATCAAGATATCGAACCGTTGTTGTCTTGCGACGATAAATAATTAAAATAATCGATGCAACGATAATTACGATCGATATTGCCTGAGCTGTACGAAGTTCCCCGAAAACATATAAACTGTCTGTTCGCAGTCCTTCGATAAAGAACCTGCCGATCGAATAAAGAATTGCATAACTCAAGAAAATTTCACCACGTAATGGATTATATTTTCGCATTAAAATTAGAATCGTAAACACAACTATATTCCAAAATGATTCATATAGAAATGTCGGATGATACATAACTCCATTAATCGTCATCTGATTCATAATAAAGTCAGGTAAGTATTGGTGAAAGCTTTCATATGTAGCTTGGGAAATTGGTCCTCCATGTGCTTCCTGATTCATAAAGTTTCCCCAGCGGCCAATTGCCTGAGCAAGAATTAAGCTTGGAGCGATAATATCAGCTAACTGCCAAAAAGATATATTCCTTACTCTTGAGAATACAATTGCTGTTAACACGCCACCAATAATCGCACCATGGATAGCAATGCCACCTTCCCAAATGGCAAACACCTTCCACCATGGACCATTTACATAGTTCTCCCACTCAAATGTAACATAGTAGATTCTTGCAAAAATAATTGCGATTGGGACCGCAAACACGATGAAATCAATTATTAAATCCTTCTGTAATCCAAGACGATTTGCTTCTTTGGTTGCCAAATAAACTCCTAATATTGCACCAAAAGCGATAATAATTCCATACCAATAGATCGTAAATGGGCCTAATTCAAGAAATACCCTATCTAAGGGAACTGCTGTCAAAATCAACTCAATTCACTCCTATTCACCGAGATTTTTTTCGTTTTCAATCATCATCGTTAACCGCTCTGAAAATTCCTCAGCAGCATTTACGCCCATCCGCTTCAAACGAAAATTCATTGCTGCTACCTCGATAATTACAGCAAGATTTCGTCCTGGTCGAACAGGTATTGTTGCCTTCGGTAAATGGACATCCATGATTTTCATTGTATCCTCATCGAGACCGAGACGATCATATTGCTTCTTTTCATCCCAGTTTTCTAGGTTAATTACCATCGAGATCCTTTTATTGCTACGTACAGAACCAGCTCAGAAAAGGGTCATCACATTAATAATCCCTAATCCACGAATCTCAAGTAAGTGCTCAATAAGTGGTGGTGCGTTCCCAACTAAGCTCTCATAGTCTTCCTGGTGAATTTCTACATTATCATCTGCTACAAGACGATGTCCCCGCTTAATAAGCTCTAATGCGGTTTCACTTTTCCCTACCCCACTCTGTCCAATAATGAGAACACCGACACCATAAATATCGATTAACACACCATGGATTGCTGTTGAAGGGGCAAATTTTTCTTCTAAATAATTCGTAAGTCTGCTTATAACTCGAGTTGTTTTTCGCGGCGAGTGTAAAATCGGCACACCTGCTTTATTTGCTTCTTCCATTAACACTTGCGGGACAGTCATCCCTCTTGTAACAACAATTCCAGGAGTAATATCCGTGCATAGATTTTCTGCTCGGCTCCTTTTCTCATCATCCGATAATTCCAGAAAATACGTCATTTCAGTTTTTCCTATCAATTGTAGACGTTCCTTCGGATAGTATCTGAAATAACCTGTCATCTCTATACCAGGTCGAGATATATCACTTGTAATAATCTCTCTATTAATTCCATCCTCACCTGCTACAAGTGTTAGGTTAAAGTTGTCTAATAAGTCACTTGTACGAACAATCGCTGCCATAATCTAATGCTCCTCCAATCATTTGGACGCTAACTGATATACATTTTAGCATATGAAACGAAAAAAACGTAGGCTGAGACCTACGTTTTTATCTATTTAACGAATCTTTTACTAAACTATTTAATAGCATATTTAGCAATGAAATAATAATTGATGCTATCATTGCTGTTCCGAATCCTTCAATTACAAAAGAAGCCCCCATTAATGACTGCGTGATCATTAAGGTAATTGCATTTATGACAACCAAGAACAATCCAAATGTAATGATCGTGATTGGCAATGTTAAAATGATTAATAACGGCTTTATGAACACATTTAATATAGATAAAATGAAACTTGCAATTAACGCTGTTCCAAAACCATCTAATTGAAACGATTGAAATAACTCGGCAACAGCAATTAAAGCAACAGCATTAAGTATAAGAGATATAATCCAGCGTTTAAACATTAATAAATCTCCACATCTTTCGGTACAATCATCATAGCAACAAGATATGCCACTGCAAATGTCATAAAGCTTGGAATTAGTAACAATATAAAGGCTAACCTCAGAATTGTTGCATCAACATTAAAGTAGTCACCAATTCCACCAAGTACACCGCCAACCATGCGATTAGAAGTGGAGCGATATAATTTCTTCATAAATTATCATCCTTCCATATATAATCTTTACCCATTCCCATTCACCATCTAACATATATACGGTGCAGAAAGGAAAAAGGTTTCTTTTCTGCAGTTTAAACGCAATATTACCATTTATTTGTTGTTCATTTTGAAAACACCCTGCTATATATATATGCAAGGGTGTTTGTCTTCACGTTATTATTATTTACTTCGTTCCATCACTTTAAACGAAACCATCATTTCATATGTGCTGTAAATCTCTAATTAGTGAAATCCCAGCGATAAAAATGCTCTTTACTAAATCTTTTTTTAATATCTTCTTGTACTTCACTTTCTAAACTATCTACATGTTTAAACTGACCAAGAACTCCTGCTGCTTGCGAATCATGGCAAAAAATAGCTTCCATTTTTTTATCAAAGTAATTCGTAATATCATTGATTATATCAGGATTTCCAAGTACGTCCATATAGTTATTCGAGATTGCCTGAGCCCAGACTTCTGGTCGTTCAGACGGATCCATTAACTGTACAGCTTCAATTGCTGCAGCACCTAGTGCGTTATGATCTGGATGTACTGCATAATCAGGATAATGGGTAATCACGAGTGTTGGCTTGAGTTCCTCAAGAAGCTGTTTTAAATGTAATGCTACTTCTCTTCTATCCTCAAATTCCAGAGTTTTATCACGGTAACCAAGCATTTTGACTTCCATATCCAATACGCGGCAAGCATTAAGCAGCTCAACTTTTCGTATTTCGGGCAATGTTTCGCGATTCGCAAATGGTGGATTGCCCATGTTCCTTCCCATTTCTCCTAATGTACCACAGAGATAGGTTACTGGTACTCCCTGTTCTCGAAATTTTAAAATCGTTCCAGCCGCTCCAAACGATTCATCATCTGGATGCGGATAAATGACTACCACATGCTTTTCCATATTTATTCACCTGATTCCAATTATTATTTTTCATGCGTTAGTGTTGTTGATACTTGATCAAAAGATATAGGCTGCGAACTAACTTCTCTGCATTTTTCTACAAGAGTGTGCAATAATCGCCGCCCGGGATCGCTTCGGGCGGATGCGCACCTTAGGGCACGGCCTCAGCCTCTCCGGAAGAAAACCACTCCCTACGAGTCTTCAGACACGTGCTGTTCCAGCAGGAGTCACCGTCTCCGCTCACCCGGACTGGTCTGAGCAACGTTACTGTTTGATGAACTATTTTAGCAATAGACAGTGAGCCGATTCTAGTGGAGGAAATACACGTAGACTCCTGTGGTGTACGTGGCCAGAGTGAGACTCTGAAAAACGGGGTTCGAGGAGGCTCACTCTGGCCACGGAAAGCGAAGTGTATTTCCGGAGCGGGTTTACGCTCTTACCATAATTGCCCATTACATCGCAATTTCCTTCAACTACGAAGTTTAATAGCTAAAAGGCGTTTCACTGATTTGTAAGGAAACCATTAATCTACCTTCACGATCATGGCCGGCAAGTAATAGTTTCGTATCTTCATGCATGGTCCAATCAGTTAAACCTTCTGCATAAATCCAACCCGTATCCATTTTTAACCCGGCACGATACACACTTCCATCTCCAACAATCTTCGCTTGCTCAAATGTTACTTGCGCATTACGCATATATACACCTACATTATAGGCTGCTTTATTTATATGGTTTGCATACGCTCCATTCGTTGTCTCCAAATGAACATAAACTTTTTTATTTATAAACTGAGTTAGAATATGCTGTACATTATCAATCTCTATCGGCTTCATTATACAATCCTCCAATTCTCTATTACTACTGTACCGAAACCTTGATAACGCGTCAAATAGGGAGCCTGGAAGTCCGGATTTCAAGTAAAAAAATCACCCTATAGGGTAGACATTTTTTATGTATCTACTCTATTGGGTGCAGTTTTTTATTTCGTGCTTATTTTTTCTTTTTCCTCAAGCATGGCTTCCATTCGATTTCGATCACGTTCAAGGACCGTCTTCAAATATTTCCCTGTATAGGATATGTCCGCTTTGTCAGCAATTTCCTCTGGAGTCCCAGTTGCAATAACCTGTCCTCCGCGTGCTCCTCCCTCTGGACCAAGGTCAATTATATGGTCGGCAGTTTTTATGACATCCAGGTTATGCTCGATAATTAAAACAGAATCGCCATTTTCCACTAACCGTTGTAATACTACTAGGAGCCGCTTAATATCATCAGCATGTAACCCTGTTGTCGGTTCGTCCAGAATGTACATTGACTTTCCGTTTGAACGTTTATGAAGCTCACTTGCCAATTTGACTCGTTGCGCCTCTCCGCCTGACAGTGTTGTTGCCGGTTGTCCTAATGTAACATACCCTAAACCAACATCATAAATTGTTTCGAGCTTTCGCTTAATTTTTGGTATCGGTGCAAAAAATTCCACTGCTTCTTCGACCCGCATTTCAAGCACATCTGCTATACTTTTTCCTTTATATTTCACTTCCAACGTTTCACGGTTATATCGCTTTCCATGACACACCTCACATGGGACATAGACATCAGGAAGGAAGTGCATCTCAATTTTAATAATTCCATCACCGCGACATGCCTCACAGCGCCCGCCCTTCACATTAAAACTAAAACGGCCTTTTTTATAACCGCGAACCTTTGCCTCATTCGTTTGCGCATAAACATCCCGGATATCATCAAATACACCCGTATATGTTGCCGGATTTGAACGTGGCGTCCGTCCAATTGGCGATTGATCAATATCGATCACTTTATCAATATGCTCGATTCCTTTTATTTTACGATGTTTTCCAGGCTTATGTTTTGCTGCTTTATAAAGTGACTTTGATAGTGACTTATAGATAATTTCGTTAACAAGTGTACTTTTCCCCGATCCAGATACTCCTGTAACAACCGTCATTAATCCAATTGGTACACTGGCAGAAACATTCTTTAAGTTATTTTCTGTTGCTCCGATCACTTCAATCTTCCGCTTATCGGCTTTTCGACGTTCCATTGGTAATGGAATAAAATCTTTTCCGGATAAGTACCTGCCAGTTAGAGAATCTGGGTTTTTCATGACATTTTCTGGTGTGTTGCTTGCAACAATTTCACCACCATGCTCACCAGCACCCGGGCCAATATCAATCAGCCAATCTGCTGCAAGCATTGTATCCTCATCATGCTCAACAACTATCAGTGTATTATCCAAATCTCGCATTCTTTGCAACGTTTCAATTAAGCGATCATTATCTCGTTGATGCAGCCCAATCGATGGTTCGTCCAGGACATAGAGCACACCAGTAAGTGCTGAGCCAATCTGTGTTGCAAGTCGAATTCGTTGTGCTTCTCCACCAGAAAGTGTTCCAGCAGTACGAGAAAGAGTTAAATAATCCAAACCAACATTATTTAAAAACTCCAGTCTGTTATCAATCTCTTTTAAAATCATTTTTGCTATTTGCTGTTCCTTTTCAGTAAGGTCAATTTTTTTAAAGAATTTCATCGCTTCTACAATAGAAAACTTCGTAACCTCACTCACATGTAAACCATTAATCAAAACAGCTAACGCTTCTTGCTTAAGTCGGTGTCCTTTACATGTTGGACAGTTTTTTTGAGTCATGTATTTTTCGAGTGTTTCTCGAATAAAGTCAGAAGAAGTTTCTTTATAACGGCGCGCTACATTTTTCAACACTCCTTCAAAAAGAATATCCGTATCACGAATATTACCAAACTCATTTTTATAATAAAAATGGATTTTTTCTTTTCCACTACCATTTAAAATCTTATCCATTTTATCTTCTGGAATATCTTTAACCGGTATATCCATGTCAATATCGTAATGCGTACATACACTCTTCAATAGCTGCGGATAGTACTGTGAACTAATTGGCTCCCATGGTGCAATTGCGTTTTCATTTAACGTTTTATCCCAATCAGGTATGACTAAATCCAGATCAACCTCTAATTTTGTTCCTAATCCGTCACAGCTTGTACATGCACCAAACGGACTGTTAAAAGAAAACAGACGCGGCTCTAATTCTCCAATAGAAAAACCGCATATCGGGCATGCATGAAGCTCACTGAAAACAAGCTCCTCCCCATCGATAATATCAACAATAATTCTTCCTTCACCTAATCGAAGTGCAGCTTCAATGGAATCACTTAATCGTCCAGCTATACCTTCTTTTACCACAACCCGATCAATAACGACCTCAATCGAATGCTTTTTGTTTTTTTCAAGTTTGATTTCGTCTGTTACTTCTCGCATCTCTTTATCAACGCGAATTCGGACGTAACCTTCCTGCTTTAGCTTCTCTAATAATTTAACATGCTCCCCTTTTCGTCCAGAAACGACTGGAGCAAGGATTTGCAGCTTTGTTCGTTCTGGATATTCCAAAATCCGATCGACCATTTGCTGGACGGTTTGGGAACTAATTTCAATCCCATGCTTTGGACAGGTTGGTCTTCCAATTCTTGCATATAACAACCGCAAATAATCATATATTTCTGTGACCGTTCCTACGGTTGACCTTGGATTATTGCTCGTTGTTTTCTGATCAATGGAAATAGCTGGCGATAGTCCTTCAATCGAATCCACATCCGGTTTGTCCATCTGACCAAGAAATTGTCTAGCATATGCAGAAAGTGATTCCACATATCGTCTCTGTCCTTCTGCATAAATGGTGTCAAATGCTAAGGAAGACTTACCCGAACCAGATAAACCCGTTAAGACAACGAGCTTATTTTTGGGGATTTCGATATCAACGTTTTTTAAATTATGTGCACGAGCACCTTGAATTTTAATAGTTTTATTAAGCATGAACTGCTCATCCTTCCGCTTTAAGTTCAAAAATCACATCACGAAGCTCGGCTGCTTTTTCGAAATCGAGTGCCTTGGCAGCTTCTCTCATTTCTTTTTCCATTTGCTCGAGTACCTTCGATTTCTCTTTCTTCGTTAATTTCGTTAAGCCTTTTGTCGTTGATTCGTATTTTTCTTGGTCTTCTGCGGCAATTGTCGCTTTGATGACATCACGCACTTCTTTACGAATCGTTTTCGGTACGATGTTATGTTCTTTATTATATGCAATTTGTATGGTCCGCCTACGATTCGTTTCATCCATTGCAACTTGCATCGAATTTGTTATTTTGTCAGCATACATGATTACATGACCATTTTCATTACGTGCAGCCCTGCCCATTGTTTGAATTAAGGAGCGTTCTGATCTTAAGAAACCTTCTTTATCAGCATCAAGGATTGCCACAAGTGAAACCTCTGGAATATCCAACCCTTCACGTAATAAGTTGATCCCTATAAGTACATCATACTTTCCTACACGAAGATCTCGAATAACTTCAATACGTTCTAGCGTTTTAATCTCTGAATGTAAGTATGCCACTTTCATCCCAATCTCTTTCAGATAATCGGTAAGATCCTCTGACATTTTCTTTGTCAGTGTTGTTACGAGAACACGTTCGTTTCGCTCTGTACGTTTGTTAATCTCTTCGATTAAATCATCAATTTGACCTTCAATAGGCTTCACTTCAATTTCTGGGTCAAGCAAACCAGTTGGTCGAATAATTTGTTCTGTCATCACTGGATTATGCTCCAATTCATATGGACCAGGTGTTGCCGATACATAAACAAGTTGTTTTGTTTTCCCTTCAAACTCTTCAAATTTCAGTGGGCGGTTATCCAAAGCAGATGGAAGTCTGAATCCATGATCAACAAGGACTTGTTTTCTTGCTTGGTCACCATTATACATTCCCCGGATTTGCGGCAACGTTACGTGGGACTCATCGATGATGACAAGAAAGTCTTCTGGAAAGAAATCGAGCAATGTATATGGCGTTGCTCCGGCTTCACGTAATGTTAAATGACGCGAGTAATTTTCAATTCCAGAACAAAATCCCATTTCTCGCATCATTTCTAAATCATAATTTGTTCGTTGCTCTAAACGTTGTGCTTCAAGAAGTTTATTATTGTCACGCAACTCTTTTAGACGATCTTCTAATTCTTTTTCAATATTTTTAATCGCAATCTTCATTTTTTCTTCACCAGTTACGAAGTGGGAAGCCGGAAAGATTGCTACATGCTCTCGATCACCGATAATTTCACCCGTGAGCGCATCAACCTCACGAATCCGGTCAATTTCATCTCCGAAAAATTCTACTCGAATACAATGCTCTTCTCTGGAAGCTGGGATAATCTCAACCGAATCTCCTCGCACTCGGAATGTTCCACGTTGAAAGTCTATATCGTTACGCGCATATTGAATATCTACTAAATCACGAAGCAACTGGTCACGATCCTTCTCCATTCCCATTCGCAATGAAAGTACCTGGTTACGATATTCTTCCGGATTACCTAATCCATATATACAGGACACACTTGCAACAACTAGCACATCATTTCTTTCAAATAGAGCAGAGGTTGCAGAGTGACGTAATTTATCGATCTCATCATTAATACTTGCATCTTTTTCAATGAACGTATCTGTCGAGGGCACATATGCTTCTGGCTGGTAATAGTCATAATAGCTAACAAAATACTCGACCGCATTGTTTGGAAAAAACTCTTTAAATTCACTGTATAATTGTCCAGCTAATGTTTTATTATGTGCAATTACAAGCGTCGGGCGATTTATTTCTGTGACAACATTGGACATCGTAAATGTTTTTCCCGTTCCTGTTGCTCCAAGTAATGTTTGATGTCGTTGTCCGGAAAGAACCTTCTCCGTAATCTCATTAATTGCATTCGGCTGATCCCCAGCCGGTTTATAGCTCGATACAAGTTCAAATTTATCATCCACGGCTATTTCCTCCGATCCGTTCTATAACTCATTCTATCATATCTAATTATATATTTTAACACAAAAACGAACAAGTATTCGACTTTTTAGCTTTTTCATTAATAGTATACTACCCGTTCATTGATCTAGAAAATCATTTGTCTTGTTTTTATTATGGCTTGAAAAGAAAACGCGATGTAATTTAAGTAGACTTGGTGCGATTGCTGCTGGATTTTCGTAATAAACGGAGACAAAATTTAAAGCCGATATTCCCTATACCACTATAACGTGGTCATAAGAAATTTCGGCTCTTTACATAAATACATTTTTCCTATGGTCTGCGTATCGAAATCTTCAAGCCTTTCCGTTACTTGAAAATTACGAGCTTATTCGAGACTTCTTTTGTCTGTATGGCGCAGAAGCAAACAACAGCCCAAGTTCATGGTGATCTCCTTCATAAAACGCACCTTGAACAAAACGATTTTCTCCTCGATCATCAAGTATTTCCAGCTTAAAGAACGCTCCAGTGGATTGTAATGCTTTATAAAATTGTTCCTCTGTTGCGACTCTTTTGCCATTTACTTTTACAATGGTCTCACCTATGAATATATCTAATCGTGCTGCAGGTGTTGCTGGAATAATTCCGACAATCGTTAAACCATCTTGCAATTGTCCAAAGAATGGTCGTCGCAATCGATCACCTACACGGTATTTGTAATTCAAAAATTCCTTCCCTATTATAGCGAGAATCACTGCGACAATAGATAAGAATGGCAGAAATATACTACCTGCAGCAATCGCTAATATTCCAATTCCCAATAATGTATTGAATTTGGATATCTTTTGAACTGCATGTACCGGAAAATGGCCTTTCGCCAAATAATCAAAACCTATTAGAAAAGGGATAAGAATTACACTGTAGGTTTCTTCACCAATCGAAAAATATGGCCACCAAGGGGCAAACGGTGCAATTAATCCATTTGGGATCATGGCAAAAAACGGAATCAAACTTAATTTCTTAATCCGATGTTGACCAACCCACGCTCCACGATCACTTAACGCAATGCTTGGGAATGTTGCATTTCGTTTCACGTTATGAATTAAAATTGATTCCACCAAAATCATGATTCCCAAAAGCAATGCAATACCTGTAAAATCTATAGCTGAAAGCAACAATTCTGTATCCGTAATAATTGTTTGATTTTCCAATACTAGTGGTAAAATAAACAGGATTACAAATGTAAGTCCAATGGTATAACTTGGCGATAGCAATGAAAAGCGCATTGTAATCGATAAAATAATCGTTACAATAGCTAATAACAAAATCATTTCATAACTGAACACCATCCCAGTACCAATTGTAATAACAGATATAACGAGTCCGCTTATGAGTGATGTTCCCAGCGTGTTTTTCCACTCTGAAAACACATCAAATATTTTAACTCCATAGTCCATTCTCTCTTGCTTAATCCGTCTATGCCCTGCGATAAATAACAATAAAATAGTCCAGTATACCAGTGGATTGATAAAAAACCTACCGATTCCTTTTAATAACTCAATCAGCCATGCTTCTGCCAAATCTGCTCACCTTCTTCTATGTATTACCTTTCTTTACCTATTCGATAAATATCGACCAATCTCCTGCTTTTCTTGTTAATTGGTAGAGAACAATAGAGTGCATTGCCAGTAAAGGGAACACACTATCCTGCTATGATTGTACTAACTACCTTTAATATGAAAATCCACGAGCAACACTCGTGGACTTTTCATGCACTGTTATTAATATAATGCTTTCAACGCTTCCTCCATTTGGTTATCATCGTCACGATCCCTTATCTTCTCAATAACCTGCGCTTCGATTAGTCCAGCTGTATCTTGATCAACTTCACCAGTATCGGTTAAATCATTATCAGACTGGAATGAGGATACTGCTTCTTCTGTTTCTTCACTATAATAACCATCTGTTCGTCCTGTATCATAGCCTAATCCAGATAACATCACTTGCAGATTGGCAATTGCTTCATCGGTCTGATCAACCTTCAACGCATCTTCTTCTATTTGCACTGGATGTGTGTAATAATATTCAGGTTGTTTCACCTCAATTGTTGGCTCAACCCCTTTTTCATTAATCCACTCTCCATGTGGTGATAACCATTTAAATGTCGTTAATTTAATCGAGCTTCCATCTCCTAATGGCACTGCCTGTTGAACAGTTCCTTTTCCATAACTCGTTTCTCCAACGACATCATAGTCTAATTCTTTTAATGCAACAGCTAATATCTCAGAAGCTGACGCACTGCCCTCATTTATCAAAATGCTTATTGGGTAACCTTTTTTCTCCGTTAATTGTGAATGATAGCCTTCTCGTTCACCATCACCGTTTTCAATTTGAATATACGGAATATCTTTAGGGACAAAGAGTGATAGAATGTCCTCCGCTACATCAAGAAGACCGCCTGGATTTCCTCTAACATCTATAACTAGCCCTTCAATATTTTCCTTCTCCAAAGCTGCTAATTGTTCTTCGAATTCCTTAGCAGTATTCTCCGAGAAATTTGTTATTTCGATGATGCCAGTTAATTTTCCATCCACCATTTCTGAACTGCTATATACCGTTTCGACCGGAATCTCATCACGAACAATTGTAACCGGGAATGGATCGGAAACACCTGCACGCTGAATTTCTAATTCAACCTCTGAACCCTTTTCACCACGAATCTTAGCAACCGCTTCATTCAAGTTTAATCCTTCTAGACTTTCTCCATCTACGGTTAATACTTGATCATTCGGTCGCAAGCCCGCCTTTTCAGCTGGTGAATCCTTGATTGGCGCTACAATGGTAACAAGTCCGTTAACCATACTCACTTCTGCACCAATTCCCTCAAAAGAGGATTCAATTTGATCGGTAAATTGATTTACTGTTTCAATATCCATATAAGATGTATGCGGATCTTCTAAGGTGGAAAGCATTCCTTCGATCGCACCTTCAATTAACTGTGTATCTTCTACTTCTTCCAGGTAATTTTGTTTGATCAACGAATAGGCCTGGTTAATTTTATTTAAATCAGCAGAAGAATCTGGTGCTTCCGTATCCTCATTTGTAGAACCGTTATTCGTAATTTGATTCGCACCTTGTTTCATTCCTGAATCTTTAGATTGTGCAAACTCCACACCTGCATAAGCACCTGCGAATCCAAGAAATAAGGCAGCGACGAAAATCAATATAATTTGAGACTTTTTCAATTTCATTTTTCCACCTCTAATTTAAAATTGATGCTGTATATTAGTATATGGATCTGCCGAAAGATATACGAATAGTAATAGCATAACATTTTATTTTATGATTGACTATGGATTTAACCATCACCCAAATATGCAAACGTTCCATGGATAGTAAAAAAGCATACCTGACTTGGTATGCTTTTAAAAAGTTAATTAAGGTAATTCATTGGATTCACTGGATTTTTGTACCCGCCTGGGTGAACTTCAAAGTGAAGATGTACACCAGTAGATCCACCAGTTGTTCCCATAACACCAATCTGCTGTCCTTGACTAACCGTTTGTCCAGAGGAAACTGAGATACTATTTAAATGCGCATATACTGTAGTATATGTTTGACCATTAATAACATGAGTTATCATAACCGTGTTCCCAAAGCTCCCCAATGCTCCAGCAGTTGAAACAACACCATCTGCAGCTGCTACAATCCGAGCATCCGCTGAACTTCTCTTACCAAAATCAGTCCCGTTATGCGGTCTTATCTCGTTGTGAATCGGGTGCATTCGATTTGGATTAAATGAAGAAGTTACTGGACCGCTTGTCGGTCTGATAAACATTCCATTTCCACTAGGTGTCGGAGCTGGTGTGGAAGCAACTGTATTTGAACTTCCTGATGAACCTGAACTACTTTGTGAAGCTTTTTCTTGAGCAGCTTGTCGAGCTGCTTCCTCTTTAGCAAGCTGTTCCAATTTTCCTTTTTCTTGCTCATATTGTTGTTTTGCTAGTTTAATAGCTTTTTCTTGATCATTCAGGACTTGCTGCTCGTCTTCAATACTCAATTTGTATTCTTCTAAATCTTGATGCTCTTCTTCAAGTTGTGCCATCAGCGTTTCTTTTTCTTGCATTTGATCTTTTAGTTGACCTTCTAACGCTACTAGCTCTTCTTTTTGGTTTTCAAGTGATTTTTTCTTATCTTCAACTGCTACTTTCTTCACTTCTACTTCTTCTTTATTCGCTTCTACTTCTTTTTTATTTTCCTGAAGTACTTTTTTATCTGCAGCCTGTGCTTCCATAATCGTTTTATCAGAATCCATAATTGTATTCACTGCCGATGTTCTGCTAATAAAGTCTCCAAAACTGCTTGCACCGAAAATAACTTCCATATATTTCATATCCCCACCATTTTGCTGAATGGTACGAAGACGTTCCTTCAATAGTGCGTCGCGTTTTTCGATTCGATCTTCTAATATCTTAATCTCTTCTTTTAATTCTTCAATTCTCTCTGTCAATTCATTAATTTTAGATGTTAATGTTTCGATTTCATTATTTGTTTCAGTTATCTCATTTTCTTTATTGCTAATATTATTTTGTGTAGAGGTTAACTCTTCATCAATTGAATTAATGTCCTGTTCGACAGTGCTCTGCTTTGATTTATTTTTATTTAATTTTTCTTCCGTATCTCTTTTATTACCTTCTAGATTATTTTTTTCATCATTCAATCCAGACTGTTCTTTATCTAAATCGTTAATTTTCTTTTCTAAATCACCAACCGATTCTGCAGAAACATGAAACCCACTAGTTGGTATAGTCATTAAAATCAGCCCTGCGATAAGTATACTTGAAGCTACTTTTTTCACTCGTATTTCTCCTTCACCTAATATATTGCAAGTTCCTTCTTGCTTTTTCTGTTCACTCTTGTTGTCTAGGCATGCTTCATAGACGATGTTATGTTGCTTGTTATGTAAAAGCTCGCTCCGGCTGGATGTACCTCAAGAGCCGTTACGAGCAAGTCGGCTTAGACTTTTAGGAATTTACGTACACTCATGACACTTCCCCATACACCAATAATTGCACCAATTGCAAGTATCATTAATGATAGCTGCCAAGCAAATGGACTAAATGGTAGCATTTCTACAAAACTAAATGTAATTTGGTCATTGAAGTTGGTGTACAAGTAGTAGTAGCCGCCTAAGATTACTGCGATCGGAACGATGGAGCCTAGAACTCCAAGTAGTAACCCTTCAACAAAGAATGGCCAGCGAATAAATCCGTTTGTCGCTCCTACAAGTTTCTGAATACTAATTTCTGTGCTTCGTGCCATAATCGTAATTTTAATGGTGTTAGAAATCAGGAAAATTGCTGTGAATACTAGAGCGATAATTAAAGCAAGTCCAATTGTCCTTGCATATTTATTAAACTCAAATAATTGTTCAACAACATCTCTACCGTAGTTTACTTGGTCAACATAATTGAACGAAGCAATTTCAGAAGCAATGCGATCTGTATCTTCAGGAACTAGCGCTCTTACGATATAAACATGGTTTAAAGGGTTGTCCTGTTCAAATAAATGCCAAGCTTCACCCTCTTCGCCCATACTTTGAATTAGTTTTTGGAGTTCATCATCATTGGAAGAGAATGATACTGTGTCCACACCTTCAATCTGTTCAATCTCCTCACCTAATTCGATAATCTCATCCTCTGTTGCTGTCAGATCTATCATCGTGTTAATTTGTACATCATCTTCAATACTCTTTGCCATCTCATTTAAGTTAAGTACTAATGCTAAGAAAACTGCCACTAAAATTAATGTTGTTGTAACGGCACCTACAGAAGCAATAGTCATCCAACCATTACGAAAAATATTTTTAAAGCCTTCACGTACATGCCGCATAAAAGTTCTAAATCTCATAGCCATATTCCCCTCTTTGCTCATCTCTAACGATCATACCGCCTTCGATAGCAATTACTCGTTTTTTAATTGTGTTTACAATTTCCTTACTGTGAGTGGCCATGATAATTGTTGTTCCTCTAGCATTAATTTCTTCAAATGTTTTCATAATCCCCCATGATGTATCAGGGTCCAGGTTTCCAGTTGGCTCATCAGCAATTACAATCTTAGGATGATTAACAATAGCTCGAGCTATAGAAACACGCTGCTGCTCTCCCCCGGATAACTCACTCGGCAGGGAGCGGGCTTTATTCTTCAATCCCACTACTTCCAGTACTTCCATTACTTGCTTACGAATACTTTTTGGTGATTCCTCAATTACTTCAAGCGCAAATGCCACATTTTCATAAACGGACATTTTGGGTAAAAGCTTGAAATCTTGGAATACGACACCAATGTCCCGACGTATGTAAGGAACTTTTCGCTCTTTAATGTCTCCTAAATCTGTATCTCCAATAATAATCGAACCTTTAGTTGGTTTCTCTTCTCTATATATTAATTTAATAAATGTCGATTTCCCTGCACCGCTCGGGCCAACAATATATACGAACTCACCTTGCTCTATATCTACGTTGACACCATTTAATGCGGTGACACCATTGTCATATGTCTTATATACATCTTTCATTAATATCATCTAAATATCACCTTTTTTTTATAATTGTTGTTCCTAGTTGTCAATCTATGAATCTATATTTATTTCCGAATAAACCTCGAACATTTCCTACCTATTATAACATCTTTCTACAGCATTTTTAGACATAAAATTATTACAATTATATTTCAATGCGTAAAGAATGTAATGTTTTTCTAAAAAACAAAAAAGCCCAATATAGGCGACTATTTCTACCTATATTGGGCTCGTTCTGTTTTAAAATAAAGTTATTGTTTTTCAGATAGCCAGCTCGTTAAAGCATCAAGATCCTCACCAGCTACATTAAGTGCTGGCATACTGCCTTTACCATTTTTCACAATATCAGCAATTTCATCTGCCGAGTATTTAGATCCTACTTGCGCTAAGGATGGACCTGCACCACCAGAGAGGTCGGCACCATGACATGAAGCACAATTTGATTGGTAAACTTCTTCACCTGCGGAGGTTTCTACTGCACCATCGTTGGAATCATCCGTACCCGCATCATCTGATGCATTGTCATCACCAGCTCCACAGGCACCTAGTGCAAGCACTGCTAAAAACAAAACTGCTACTAACCATTTTTTCATTTTAAAAATCCCCTTTACACTTTATATAAAGATCACACCCCTATTATAACCCTTTTCATTTAGATTAAAACCGCTGTTACAACCGTTTACATCTCTAACATCACTCATAACATTGCTAAATCAATAACTTTAGCGGTTTATGGCAAATTTATGAAACAATAGCAATATATTCTGCTCCACATCAAAAGGGGGCTCATTCTTATAGAATGAGCCCCCTTTTGATGTATTAGTTTATTTGTGATCTTAAGTAAGCATCAATGAAAATGCCAAGATCTCCATCCATTACAGCTTGTGTGTTCCCTGTTTCCATATTTGTTCGATGATCCTTTACCATGGAATAAGGATGAAAAACATAAGAACGAATTTGACTTCCCCAGCCAATCTCCTTCTGTTCTCCACGAATATCATCTAGCTCTTGTTGTTGACGTTCTATTTCTAATTGGTAAAGCTTTGATTTTAACATTTTCATTGCTGCTTCACGGTTTTTAATTTGAGAGCGCTCATTTTGACATGTAACAATTGTATTTGTCGGCAGGTGCGTTATACGAACAGCTGAGTCAGTTGTATTAACATGCTGCCCACCAGCTCCACTTGCTCGGTACGTATCAACCTTAATATCTTCTGATCGGATTTCAATATCTACATCATCTGTCATTTCTGGTGTCACATCACATGAAACGAATGAAGTATGACGGCGACCAGATGAATCAAATGGAGAGATACGTACAAGGCGGTGGACACCTTTTTCTGCTTTCAAGTAACCATACGCATTATGACCTTTTATCAGCAGGGTTACACTTTTAACACCAGCTTCATCACCTGGCTGATAATCCAATGTCTCAACCTTGAAGTCTTTATCCTCTGCAAAGCGTTGATACATTCGTAACAACATACTAGCCCAATCCTGTGATTCCGTACCACCAGCACCAGGGTGCAGCTCAAGAATTGCGTTATTTGCATCATAAGGTTCACTCAATAGCATTTGCAGCTCAAACTCATTGACATCCGAAATAAATCCTGCTAATTCTTCCTGCAGATCGTCAAATAACTCTTGATCATTCTCTTCTTTTACAAGCTCATAGGAAACCTCCATGTTTTCCCATCGCTCTTCAATTTCTTCAAAGCTATTCACATAACTCTTGAGGCCATTCGCTTCATTAATTGTTTTTTGGGCATTATCTTGATCATTCCAAAAATTAGGATCTGCCATTTGCATTTCTAATTCTGCTATCCGAGCTTTCTTAGCCTCTAAGTCAAAGAGACCCCCTAAAATCTTCAATTCGTGAAGCTATTTTGTCTAACTCGTGTTTAATTTCTACTAATTCCATACTTCCACCTCTTATTCAAAATTCATGTAAAGAGACTGGGACAAAAGTATTTTTATGAAGTGAAAACCGAACATGATTGATGCAAATAACTCGCTCTGGAAATATACTCCGCTAAGTTTGTACATCGTTCGTCTTTAACATTAAGTACTTTAGTTATGTTCCAGCCTCTTTGTTAGCAGATATTATTTTCTGTCTGCATCAAAACAATTCCAAACCTTCTAACTGCTAATTCCCCAGATACAGTCTCCGCCAGTAAAATTCAGCTGTCTGTGCATAGAGAAGTATTACTGACCGTGACAGTTTTTATACTTTTTACCACTCCCGCATGGACATGGATCATTTCGACCAACGGTTTGTTTTTTCACAATCGGTTTACGTACTTTCTTTTTCTCATCCTGTCCACCAGCTACTGCTTGTGTGTTTTTCACTACTTCTTGACGTTGTAGGTTCTCTCGAATTTGAGCTTTCATAATATATTTTGAAACCTCTTCTTCGATACTCGCAACCATTGCTTCAAACATTGCGAAACCTTCCATCTGATATTCCCTTAATGGATCGTTTTGTCCATACGCACGTAAATGAATCCCTTGTCGGAGCTGATCCATTTGATCAATATGATCCATCCATTTCGAATCGACTGCTCGAAGAACAATAACCTTCTCGAATTCGCGGAACTGTTCAGGTGTAAGCTCCTCTTCTTTTTGATCGTAACGTTTGCGCACTTTTTCCATAATTA
The DNA here is from genome assembly GCF_037983385.1 of Oceanobacillus sp. FSL K6-0127. Lineage (NCBI taxonomy): Bacteria > Bacillati > Bacillota > Bacilli > Caryophanales > Bacillaceae > Oceanobacillus > Oceanobacillus sp. FSL K6-0127. The sequence continues at coordinate 3,493,600 of NZ_CP150287.1, forward strand.
GTGCAGAAATTTCTTCAGCTTCTTTTTCCTTCAAATCTGCTTCGGATAGATCTTCAGGATCCAGCAGATTACCATGCACATACTCAACAATGGCTTTTAGATCCCAATTTTCTTCATCATTATCCTGTGTATGGGTACCTACAACTCGATCAATCGATGATTGCAGCATGTTTTCAATAATTTCTCGAATGTTTGCATCTGCATCAATAACCTCGAAACGTTGTTTATAAATAATTTCACGTTGTTCACGAAGTACATCATCATAGGATAAAACTGTTTTACGAGCATCAAAGTTATTTCCTTCCACTCGTTTCTGAGCAGATTCAACAGCTTTGGATACCATTTTACTTTCGATTGGCTGCGTATCATCCATGCCAAGTCTTTCCATCATGTTTCTTAGGTTGTCTGAACCAAAACGGCGCATCAATTCATCTTCCATCGATAAGTAAAATTGCGTTATACCAGGATCGCCTTGACGTCCGGAACGTCCTCGAAGCTGGTTGTCAATTCGGCGTGATTCATGACGCTCTGTACCAACAACTGCGAGTCCTCCCAGATCTTTTACTCCTTCACCAAGCTTAATATCAGTACCACGACCGGCCATATTTGTCGCAATTGTAACAGAACCCTTTTGTCCGGCCGTTTCGATAATTTCAGCTTCCCGATAATGGTTTTTCGCATTTAGCACTTCATGCTTAATGCCAGCCTTTTTCAATAACTTGGAAATAAGCTCTGAAGTTTCTACCGCAACTGTACCAACTAGTACAGGCTGTCCAGCTGCATGTCTTTCCTTGATGTTCTCCACAACAGCGCGGAATTTCCCTTCCATTGATTTATAAATTAAATCTGCACGATCATCACGAGCAATTGGCATATTCGTCGGGATTGCAATAACATCCATATTATAGATATTTCTGAACTCTTCTTCTTCCGTTTTCGCAGTACCTGTCATACCCGATAGCTTATTGTACATCCGGAAGAAATTCTGGAATGTAATGGAAGCAAGTGTCATGCTTTCGTTTTGAATTTGCAGACCTTCCTTTGCTTCAATCGCCTGATGGAGACCGTCACTATACCGACGACCTTTCATTTTCCGTCCGGTAAACTGGTCAATAATAACGACTTCTCCATCTTCCACCATATAATCATCATCACGATGCATAGAGGCGTGTGCTTTCAATGCTTGGTTAATATGATGGGTTAAGGATACATTATTTAAATCAAATAAATTCTCAATGGAGAAGTATTTTTCCGCCTTATTAATTCCCTCTTCAGTTAATTGAACACCTTTTGTTTTTTCATCGTACGTATAATCTGTTTCCTTGGAGAGGGTAGCTACAAACCCATCTGCTTGTTGGTAAAGTGTAGCTGATTTCTTTGCAGACCCGGAAATAATTAGCGGCGTTCTCGCCTCATCAATTAAAATTGAGTCAACCTCATCAATAATAGAAAAATTCAAAGGACGCTGTACCATTTGATTTTTATATAGAACCATATTGTCCCGGAGATAATCGAAACCAAATTCATTATTCGTTCCATAAGTTATATCGCTTGCATAAGCTTCCCTTTTTTCTTCCTTCGATAAACCATTTCCATTTAAACCAACGGTCAATCCAAGAAAATTATAAAGTTTCCCCATCTCGGTTGCATCACGTTCCGCCAAATATTCATTGACAGTAATGATGTGAACACCTTTATCAGACAATGCATTTAAGTATGCTGGCATCGTGGAAGCGAGCGTTTTACCCTCACCTGTTTTCATTTCAGCAATATTACCTTCATGCAGGGCCACTGCCCCAATGAGCTGAGAAGCAAAAGGCCGCATACCAAGCACACGTTTAGAAGCCTCACGGACAACTGCATATGCCTCCACTAGTAAATCATCAAGTGTCTCCCCATTTGCAATCCGTTCTTTAAATACCTTCGTTTTATTTTGTAAATCTGTATCAGAGAGTTTTTCAATCTCTGCTTCCATTGCTTCTATTTGATCTACTTTTTTTTGTATTCGATTCAATTGCTTTTGATTACCGTCACCAAAAATCTTCGTTAAAAAACCAGCCATATGTTAAACGCTCCTTTAGAAAACTCGACATTCGTTAAAGGGATTCGTACGAAAGCGTTCTTTGCTTTCTTAGAAGCCCTTATACTTTGGAGTGCTTTGCCTCCTAAGCGAATGTCTTAGTTGCACTTATGCAAATAGGAAAGTTTAATACTTTCCTATTTGACAAAAATCAATACTATAATCCACTACTTATCATAACACTTTCCAATAATGTATGACAACTGACTAGGCATTATATAGCCCTATATTCTAAAAAAGAAAGCAGACTGGGGATAGTCTGCTTTCTTTAAGGAAGGAAAAAATCGGGGAGAGTATTGCTCAGGATTCATTGCCTATTTTTCTTGACCTGAGAAAAACTCGGTAACTTTTCGGTTCGTAGCTGCAAGAATTTCAAGCAGCTGGGTAATTGTAGCTTCATGTTGTTGTACTTGTGTTACCAATGCAAGAAATCTTCGTTCATCCTCTTCATTCACACAAATACCTCCTAGTTCGTTTGATTCATTTATAACATCTATATGGGTCAAAAGACTAATCGCCATTTTTAAATTTCAGACTTGTATTCGACAAAAAACAGTGACAAAAAGAGAGTTTTAGCATAATAAATAAATTCTTTTCCCTTATTTTCAGACAAAAATTAACACTAAAATACAAAATCAGCATTTCGTTCTACATTTTTCGACATTGTATCATATAGGTTAGCTAAAAGCCTGCATAACCGGGATTATTTCAGAAATAAAAACGACCCCAAATTTGGAGTCGTCTTTATTTCTCTAACTTTATTTAAAATACATTTGGTTCAATTAATCCATACTTGCCATCTCTACGTCGATATACAACGTTTGTATCACCAGATTGGTCATTTGTAAAAACAAAGAACTCATGACCAAGCATATCCATTTGAAGAATTGCTTCTTCTGAATCCATTGGTTTTAAATTAAATCGTTTTGTTCTTACGATTTCGATTTCATCACTTTCTTCTTCAACAGCATTTGCACTTTTTTCCATTTCAGCAAAAGCATATTTAGGTGCACCATTCTGTCTGGTTTTTCGATTTATTTTAGTTTTATATTTACGAATCTGTCTTTCTAGTTTATCAACTACAAGATCTACAGCAGCGTATAAATCTATGTGTTGAACTTCACCGCGTAATAATAGATTTGTCATTGGGATTGTAACTTCAATTCGTTGTTCATCATTATAGACACTTAAATTTACATGTACATCGGACGTTGGAGCATCATCGAAGTATCTTTCTAGCTTGCTGATCTTTTTTTCAACGTATTCTTTAATTGCTCCAGTCACCTCGAGATTTTCACCACGAATGTTAAATTTCATAAAAGTGTCCTCCTTTATTCTTTATAGTTTTATTATACTACGTTACCACCAACTTTTCCTGTTTAAACCTTCCGGAAAATTTGCTGTTTTTTGTAAAATCATCTGTAAACCGCATGATATCAAGCATTAGGAGATTTACATTTTATTAATATAATTTACAAAAAAATATTAAAGTTAATATATAAATAAAAAATGACGTGTACATTGTACACGCCATCACCCATTATTTTTTGCTATCCATAAACATTCCGTCCATTGTTTGGACATTTTTATAAGGATTCGTATAGGACTGGTTTGATTTTTTCTGCATTTTGACCTGCTTCATTTCTTTTTTTAAATCCAAAAATAGCATCTGCATTTTCGATTGAATTTCCTCATTAACTTGCATAAGTTCTTTACCAAGTTGCTTTTCTGCTTCAGTATATGGTGGATTTAATGCTTTCATAGCAATTCCGCGTTGTGTAATTAATGCTGTCAACTGTTCAATTATCGACTCTCTTGTTTTACCTGTAATCTCCTGATTTAAGAGTTGTTTCATTTGCATTGTCAACTCATAAACTGGCTCCGCTCTGTTCATTATACCGGTTCGCCTTTGGCAAATTGCTGCTGACGATTTTTTAGAATAACTTGTTTCCATGTGTCACGGAATTCTGTTACAAATTCCAAAACTTCTTCCAACTTCTTCACGTCATTTTTAATATTTGCTTCTTTCAACTGAAATTGCATGAACTCGTACAGAGGCATGATTTGCTTTGATATTTCCATTTTCGGATCTAGTGTAATCATTAGTTCCTGAATAATGTTTTGTGCCTTCTGGATATTTTTATTTTTTGCTTCATAGTTGTTGTCATTCACGTCTTTCATTGCCTGTTTAATGAATTTCATGCATCCATTATAGAGCATTAAGGTTAGCTCTCCACCAGATGCCGTATTTACAGCGTTATTTTGATAGGCTTGATACGCTTTATTTGCTCCCATTAGCCGTTCACTCCTTCCTTAATGAGCTACATCGTTCCTCCGCCAAAAGCATTCATGAGCATTGCGGATTGATTATTCATCCTGGAAATCGCTTGCTCCATTGCTGAAAACTGTCTCCAGTATCGGTCTTCAATTCTTGTAAGTTTGTCTTCAAATGCAGAGATTCGACCATCGAGATCATCCATACGTCTACCGATTGTATACATTTCAGATGTATAGGAACCTTTACCAGCATGCTTTTCAATTCGGCCGATTGTATTTTCAAGAGAATCCTCAAGGCGATTTAATAGTCCACGACCTTCGCCTTCTACATTATTTAACAGTAGCTTTTGGACACTTTCCGGATCATTTGTGAGTGCGGTTCTCAAATCCCCTTCATTGATCTCGAGTTTACCACCATCTAAATAATCCTTCGTTGTTGACAGACCAATATCAGTTAATAGTTTAAATTGACTACCATTTTCAACCGTTTGATACCAACCTTGGCGTACATCAAATAAAGAAGATGTAATAATAGATTCTCCCTTAAGAAGTCCACTTTTTGCCTTTTCTTCCCAAAGTTCAATTTCATTTTCAGACATTTCTTCGCGCTGTGCATTTGTTAATGGTGGGAAATCCCGATATCTCTGCTCTTGCTGTGAAGAGTTTAACGATTCCACTAATTCATTATATTTTGTAACGAGTTTTGTTATATTCTCGACAGCAGTGTCCACGTCATTTGAAACTGTAAGTTTGGCGCTTTGAGGATTATCTACTGTTCCTGTTGTATCTTTGAATTCAAAGGTAATACCGTTTAATGTGTATCTGTTTTCTTTTGATTCCAACTCCAAGACACCATTATATGTGAATTTGGCGTTTGTACCGCCTTGTTCTTCTCCTAGATCCATTTTTAATACATTAGTAAAGAAGGAATCGTCATCAAATCCGATTTCCTTACCGCCATATTTATTAGAATCTGTATTATAATCCCCGGACCTCTTCGTTTCCAATACAACTTGCTGTGTCTGCTCATCATAAAAAGCACGTACATTTTTATCTGCACTTTCTATTTTTTTTAACACATCTTTTAATGTATCACCTTCATTAATTGTAAAGGTTCGCGCTTGCATTCCCTCAGCTACCTCAGTACCATCTTCTGTTGTATATGCTTCACCATACGTATAGAATGTTATTTCCTCATCAACATAATTAGATAGATCAACATCTTTCCCCACTTTACCAGTACTCACATTAATCGCATTCTTAGCCAACTGAGTTACTGCAATCTCATACGAACCATTGGTAGCAGACGAAGAACCTGTAGCAGTTACTGCATTTCCCATTGTAGAACTGATTGTTTTGGCATTAATCATACTACTATTTAATCTCATGTCGGTAATCATTTTTTCAATTTCAGCTACTTGCTTATTAATATCTCGAAAAGCATCTCGCTTCCATTCAAATTTTATTTTATCCTGTTCCATTTTATCCAAAGGCATTCGTTCAGCTTTCATCAGATCTTTAATAATCGTATCTGTATCAATACCACTGGCTAATCCACCAATTCGCATACTCTTGATCCTCTCCCTTAAATCTTCCTATCAATTAAAATCCCCATAAAATCTGCCATTTCTGCATACATATCAAGCATTTTTTTCGGCGGGATTTCTTTAATCACTTCATTCGTATTCGAGTCAACGACTGTAACGTAGTACTTATCCAATTTGTCATGCAGTTCAAATTTAAGGTTCCTTCTAATAGGCTCCATAAATTCATTTAGCTTTTGAACGACCATGTCAACTTCATTTTTATCTATCTTGTCTTCAACCTTATAATGCGTGTCTGCCCCTATTCCCTTACTCCCAATTTCTGTTATTAATTTCGTGTTGTATTCGTTATTTAGCAGAGATTGAGGTGCTGACATTACTTTATCTAACGCCATGTCAATGCACTCCTAAACTTTTTCTTTTTATATCGGTTACACCCTATACTTTCTAAAGCTTTAAATAAAAATACTTCATTATTCTTTTGTTTCTTTAAGCATCTCAAATAGGTCTAGAGATACACCTGCTGCTTCATTATTTTGCTGTTTGATGTCCAAGTATATTTCTTTACGATAAATATCAACAGATTGTGGTGCAGCTATACCAAGTTTAATTTGATCCCCTTCAATTGCTAGTACCTTAATCTCAATATCTTCGCCAATTTGAATTGCTTCATTTCGTTTTCTTGTTAAAACCAACATTTTTTTACCCCTCTCTCTCAACTGACTGAGGTGTAATTGGTGCTTTTGAAGAATATGCTTCTGTATTTAAAATATATTGTTTCCCTTGTCCTAGACTTGTGTTGATAACAATCGGTGCCTTAAGGTTTAATGTACTTAAATGAAAAGGTTGTTTCAACGTTACAATAGCTACAACTGCAACTTCCTTTACCTCCTTGATTTGCAGGCTCTCGATAAGATTATCATCTAGTTCAATTGAATAATCTGGGTATATTTGATATGGATTTGAAACGATAAATGCTACTGTTGGCGTTTTAATAGACTGTAAAACCTGAAAAATTGGTGTGTCAGGCAAGTCCATTAATACAAACTCCTTTTCGTTAGGAAACCCAGGAATACCAGTTAAAAAATGAATTATTTTACGTTCATCTATTGCAATTTCCCCTAGATATTTTGTTTGTATATTCATTTCGAGTCGTCCTTTCCTATACATATAAATTAGTAAAACTGATTTTTAGATACTGCCTTTGTTTCAAACCTGTTGTGACATTACCAGCCTCATAGGTAAATTCCGGACTTCGAGGTGTTGCATTTATAATTGGTTTCTTGGTTTGAACATCGATATGTACTTCAGCTGGCTGATAGCTTGTTTTCACTGAAAAATGAGAAGGTATGAACTTAATTCCAAGAGACTTCATTGGATCTGAACTATTTTGAATCGCTTGATTAATTAATGGATCTCCACCATTTTCAATTTTCATCAACTCATCACCTTGTCGAGCACGTCTCGCAATCCCATGCATGAGTGAATTTTTTCCTTCTCTTGCAAAACGTTCATTTCGCTCGGTGATATGCATTAAGTTTAAGTCTGCCCATGCTTGGGTTTGATCAATACGAAGCTTCCCTGGAGTAGTTCGTATCGATAATTCTGCTTGTGGCTGTTGAATGTTTAGTTCTGCTTGCGGTTGAGAAATTTCTAGTTTTGCATCTGTATTTTGAATTTCAATTTGTGCCTGTTGTGATTGCATCCGTATTTGTGGAATTTGCATATGCAGCGCACTCCTTCTATCTAAGACCATATTTTACTGAAAATAGTTTAAACGCAACATAAACCCTGAACCCTATAACGGGCCAGGGCTTATGTTTTACGTCCGTCCAGCTTAGCATCCAACGACATACAGGACATTGCGTACTGAGCCTGCAAGGACAATTATGCTTTTGTTATCATCTTAAGAAATCTACTAAAGATGGCTGGATAATTCTTGCTCCTGCTGATAACGCTGCACGGTGCAGGCTTTCTTGGGTAATTAATTCTGTAATTGCTTTTGCGTAATCAATGTCTTCATTTTGTGACATGGTCTGTGTTGCAATAACTTCCTGTTCGCTTAAACGATTTTCGACCAGCTCCAAGCGATTCATGCGTGCTCCAAGCTCTGCACGGGCATTGACGATGTTATTTATACCAATATCCAATTCAGCGATACTAGCATCAATAGCCTCATTATCTAAATCACTATCACCAGTCGCTTCAAGCTTTTCAATAAATGTATCAATCGCATCAAAAATACTTGGTTCACCACCAAAAACTTCATTTCCGTCAACATTTGCTTTTAATGCTGTTCCACTGGAAACTTCAATTAATACAGGGGAATTGTCAAAATCAACTGCACCAGTTTCTTGATTTATTGGAGCTGTATCCGTTTTTGTACCATTAAAGATATATTTATCATTTACATTTGTATTTGCAATCTCAATCATATGTTCTTTTAATTGCTTTACTTCTTCACTGATATTAACAAGCTCTTCTTTATCGTATGTCCCGTTACTTGCCTGTACAGCGAGCTCTCGTATACGCTGCATTGCAGAAGTAGCTTTATCAAGTGCTGTATCGGTATTATCCATCCAATTATGCACTTCATTTGTATTCCGAATATATTGTTCTACTCTTACAAGCTCTGTGCGGTAGCTCATGCCTTTCATCGCAATAACTGGGTCATCAGAAGGACGGTTAATCTTTTTACCGGTGCTCAACTGGTGCAAATACGTATCCATTTTCCCATAACTATTCGTTAAGTTACGGAGCATATTATTCGAAATCATTCCCTGTGTCACACGCATTCAAATCTCCTACCTTCCTACTAATCCCATACTATTTATAATTCGATCCAGCATTTCATCCATTGCTGTCATGCTTCTTGCAGCAGCACTATATGCATGTTGAAATTTAATCATATTCGACATTTCTTCATCCAACGAAACTGAGCTTACAGCCAGACGCTGGTTCTGCACTTGTCCTAACAGTGTGTTTGTATTTTCTGTCATTCTGTTTGCATGCTCAGCTGTTACGCCAAGGTCTCCAATCACAGATTCATAGTACTTTTTAATACTCGCACCATCTAATGTAGCATCACTCTTGTTGAAAACATCTGCTAACATCGATGCGTTATCCCCATTACCAGAATCGCCGGTTGTACTCGTTGCTATTTGACTTCCATCTTCAAGCAATACCGAAATTGCCCCAGCTGCACCAATATAAGCATCTTCTTCCGTGCCAAATTCAGTAAAGAATGCAGCTCCATTTTCATCACCAATTTTACCTGCCTGATGCTGTGCATTAAATGCAGTTGCAAACGCATATGCCATTTTATCCAGGTTACGCAGCATCTCAGGATAATCCCCAACAACTTCACCGGATTCATCCATATAGCCAAATGCATCTATCAGACCTTTGAGTGAACCTTCTGTAGCCAAAATATCAACTTCTGTACCACCAATTGTAAGGTTAGTAACAGCAAGTAATCCTTCTGCTGTTTCATAGTTAGGTTCGTCAAATGCTTGAGCAACTCCAGATACTCCGTCAATTAACGGCGTATCCATAATTGACGTTCCTGCTTCATTTACAAGATTAATCGTTGCAACACCATCACCTTGTTTATTCGGCGGAAGATGACTTTTATCGTATGAAACATCAATGCTTACGATTTCAGAAAGATTGTCTATTAACATATCTCTGCGGTCATATAAATCATTGGCACTATAGCCGTGTGTTTCCAAATGCTTAATCTGTTTATTTAACTCGTTGATTCCATCAATCAATGTGTTCGCATCTTTCACGGTTACATCAATCTGCTTTTGCAAATCCGTGCGTATATTGGTCAGCGACTCTGACATATAATTAAATGTATCTGCTACTGCATGGGCACGCTCGAGCACGACAGATCTTGCACCTGAATTTTCCGGGTTAACTGCAAGATCTTGTAAGGATTGCCAAAACTGATCCATTGTTTTAGATAGACCAGCATCGGAAGGTTCGTTTAATAAAGACTCCATACGGCTTAATGCCTCTGCTCTTGTTGACCAGTATCCCGAAGTACTATTTTCACCACGGAATTGATTATCTAAAAACTGATTGCGAATACGCTGAACCGATCCAGCTTCTACTCCAGTTCCCATTTGCCCTGGTATTTGCGGACGATTACGTGATGCAGCTGGGAAAGCTGATAGTGTTTCAAAATTAACGCGTTGTCTTGAGTAGCCTTCTGTATTTGCATTCGCTATATTATGACCCGTTGTATATAGTGCTGCTTGTTGTGTGGCAAGGGCTTGCCTTGCCATCTCCAAGCCATGAAATGTGCTCATTAGCTTTACTCCTTTATGCCTTCGAGTCAAAAACGGACCGATTCGATACATCGGTTTCATTTTTGACTCCGTAATTCATGCTTTTTAATGTTGGACTCATCAAATCAAGTGACACTTGGACAAACTGCATTGACTGACTAATTAAAACTTGGTTCAACTGCTCTTGCTGTTTTAGCTTCGTAATCAGTTCTGTAAGCTTTGTTGCTGCATTTTCAAGTTTGACTTGCTCCTTTTCAAGCGTGATGTGCTTTAAAATATTTGTAATCGTAGCATCCTCTGCTTGAATATGATTCAATGTACACCAGTTACTTACAGCTTGCTGCCTCTTATTCTCTGCTTGTTCCAATAGTCGTAATTGTTTTCGTTCTTCCACTAGAAGCTTTTGCAGATTTTCAATGGCGCCTTCCTTTACGATACGTGTCTTGTCTTCAGAAACAGCTAATAAATCTGTATGAATTTGAACTAACTTTTCCAATGACTCTCTTATTGTGTCTGCGGACAATCTCCAGTCCTCCTTACGCTATTATTTCGACCAGAATTGCAGCATCTTTTGCGCTGCTTTCTCCGGGTTCACTTTATATTCTCCAGAATCAACTGCCTGTTTAATTTCTTGAACGTAAGCTGCTCGTTTTTCATTCGTTTTTCCACTTTCTTGCAGCTGCTTTGCTTCGTTGGAAATTTCGATGCGATCTTTTTGCTTCGTCCCTTTTGTTAGTTCAGATTGTTTTTGTATTTGCTGCTTATAAGGATTAAAATTTGTTTGATTTGGACCATTTATCTTCATCCTGAACTTCACCCCGTTTTGTTTTAAATATTTATTTCAACGATCATCATTTCTCTCTATTTATTTATCGGCAGCTTAGTCAACTTATTAAATACTTTTAGTTTGATTTATCGCCAGTACTGAAACAGCAAAGTCATATTTATTTTTTATGCTTATCGATTGCATAATACGTATCAATATTAGATGAACTTTTTTTACGTGCTTCTTCCATAACCTTTTCTGTTTTTTCATATGCCGTTAAATCATTTTTTAATTCTTCCGTGCATGAAATGCATAGCTTTCCAGAAGTAATTTCATTTCCGCATTTTTCACATGGATAAGCAAGCTTTGGAAAATCAGACGGGAGAAGTCGTTTTTCCTTTATAAATTTGATAATCAACGATTCTTCTACTCCAGTAGCTTCGATGATTTCAATTAATGTTGCCTCTCTGTTTTTTCTTTCTCTTAAAAAACGATAGACTGTTTGAAATGCTTCCTCTTCTTTTCTATAACAGTTCTGGCAAATATCACGCAACCCTTTTACAAAAACCGTATTACACCGGACACAATTAGCTAACTCAGCCATATTTATTCCCACTTTCCATAATTATAGCACACCTAAAAGCTATCCTCGAATCAGTGTAAATGCATACACAGTCGGACATCCATGCTGCTTTAATAATTGAGCTGCATGACGTAAAGTTGTACCTGTTGTATATATATCATCGACAAGTACGACAGCTTTGTTAATAGGTTGTTTTATAAAAAATGGGTTTTCTGAAGTAATTCGTTCGTGTCTCGTTTTCTTTGACTGCTTTTCTCCATGAATGCGCGAGAGGATGCCTGCGTGCTCAATTGGTAAGAACTCGCACAATTGGAGTGCTTGATTAAACCCCCGCTCCAAAATTCGTTCTCCACTTAATGGAATTGGGACTGCTAGGGACTCTTTTCCCAAAAAAGAAAACCTTTCTCGAAAAGCTTTGGAGACATAATCTCGGAATATTTCTCCTAGCACATAATCTCCCCGATACTTCCAGGTTGCAACAATTGCCTTCATTTTTTCATTGTAGGAAAATATGGAGTGATTAAATTCAATAGTGTTCATTTCTTCTTGCTGCTCCCACCACAGACAATCTGAACAAATTTTCTCTATCGACGGACGACTACACTTTTTACATTGCTTTCCTCCTAACAGATTTAAACCTGCTGCACATTCATCACAAATAGGGCGAGGCAGAGACAACTGAAATAAATTAGCCCAGGTAATCTGCATAATTATCTCACTTTGACAAGCTATACAATCCATTCTTAAAATCCTCCTCTCTTATTCATTTCTTTTATAGAAGTAATGGCTTCATGTATAGCTTCTGTCTTCCCTTGATGGAATAAGATTACTTCCCCCGTCGGATCATCCGGGCTCCTTCCTGCTCTTCCAGCAATTTGTACAAGTGCCGCTTCATCAAAGACATCATGCCCCGCATCCAATATGACAACATCGACAGAAGGGAATGTTACCCCACGTTCCAAAATGGTTGTCGTAATCAAAGCAACTATTTCCTTTTCTCTGAAAGCTTGAACTTTTATTCCCCTATCAGGATCTTGGGCATGGACAGATTGCAGCTGCTTAGCTGAATGTAGTAATCCAGTTTGCAGCAGGAGAATTTCAAATGGTTTTTGCAATTTTTCAGCAAGCATAATTGTTGGAGTGAATATCAATAGCTGTCTGCCTGGGTTTTTCCGGTTTTTCAACCAGTTTATAATTGTTTTTGGAATTGTTAAGTTTTGGAGATCACGTTTTAAACTAAAGCACATTTTAGCTTTGGGGACAGGTAAAGGTTTGCCGTGAAAGCGAAGTGGGACGAATATGTGTGGTAATTGATTACGTTGGATTCGTTTGCGCTGTTTACTGCGTGGCGTAGCCGTTAAATAAACCGTAGCACTTTCGGACTTTTTGGCTCGATTTGCAGCATATGGCAAGGACGGGTCTGCGTGAAATGGAAACGCATCGATTTCATCAATGATTATGACGTCAAATGCTTCCTGATAACGAAGTAATTGATGTGTTGTAGCGATAATCAGCTGAGCTGTTCCAGCTTTATCTAAACTACCACCATACAATGCTTGGATCGTTACTGCTCGAAATGCCTGTTGCAGTCTGGGGTATAATTCTTTCACCACATCAGCTCGTGGTGTGGCTAAGCAAACGCGCTTCCCGCATATTAACGCCTCTGTAATGCCTGGAAATAGCATCTCTGTTTTACCAGCCCCACATACAGCCCAAATAAGCGTTTCCTTTTCATTTATACGGATAGCACTAACAATACGATCAGCAGCTTTTTGTTGCGCAGCTGTAAGACTTCCCTCCCATGTACAAGGACTTTCATGCCGCGGCCAAATCGGCTTTTCGCCTGTCCACAAATAAAGTTTTTCACATTCACTAACTCTCCCCATCTCAATACATTTACGACAGTAAACATGGGTAGATTCACATTGAGTACACGGAAACTTTCCAAAAAGAGAGGACTTTTCATTGCCACATCGCTCGCAATGAAGATGGAAGTTTTTTTCTTTGATGGGTTTTAGCGGAGTAAATTGTTTCGTTGCAAGTAACTGTTTGAAGGCTGTATCATCTAGAGGTATTTCTCTTCTTAATAATAATTTTCCAGCGAAATGCAAGTGGTATTCATCCTGTTTTATCGTAATTTTGTTTGCCATGAATTCACTCTCTTTCTCATGATTTCGTCATTCCCAGACTCACGGCTGGAAATGACGATTATTTTTTATATTGGTCAGCTGACTATTTCACATACCAACCAACACCGATAGCCCCTTCGCCTAGGTGGGTGCCAATAACAGGTCCAAAATAGCTAATTGTCGCTTCCATCGAAGGATACTTTTGTAAAAATGCATCTCGTAGTTCCAGTGCAGATGCTTCATCATTACCATGGATGAAAACAACAGAAAGGTCTTTTCCTTTATTGGCATCTTCCTCAAGCATCCCAATAATTCGGTTGATCGCCTTTTTACGTGTACGAATTTTTTCAAATGGTACGATAAGTTTTTCAGAGAAATGGAGGATTGGCTTTACTTGCAAGAGACTTCCAACCAATGCCTGGGCACCTGAAAGACGGCCACCACGTTGCAAGTTAGTTAGATCGTCTACCATAAAATAAGCTTTCATGGTTTCTTTCATCTCATCTAATCGTTGAATAATCTCCCCAACTGCCTTCCCTTGTTCAGCCATTTTTGCTGCTTCCAATGCATAGAAACCCTGTACCATACAACTCATTTCGGAATCATATGCATAAACATCAATCCCATCTATCATTTCTCCAGCACTAATAACTGTTTGATACGTCCCGCTGATGCCACTGGATAGATGGACGGACACAACTGCATCATAATCTTTTTTTAGCTCTTCTAATTTGGTCGTTACATATCCGATGGAAGGTTGTGAGGTTTTTGGTAATTGCTTTGTTTCTCTTACTTTTTGATAGAATTCCTCTGTTGTAATATCTATTTCTTCCTCATAGGATTTATCTCCAAAGACAACGCTAAGCGGAACCATATGAACATTGGCTATTTCTCTTATTTCAGCAGGTATATATGCTGTGCTATCTGTCATTACAGCAACTTTCATAACCTATCTTCACCTCTAATACGATTTATGTCATTTTTTATTTTACCTCAACTTTTTCTAAAAAGCACTTGTTATTCAGTTTCTTCTCATGTATGTTTTGAGATTGGTAGAAAACCTATCTAGGAGCGCAATTTTGTTGATGATGCATGCAAAGAGGTATTTCTTTTTATCGAAAATTCGCGGATTAGTCGTTCAATCATAATTACCCTATAGATACACACGAAAAAATACCCTGATGATCAGTGCCATCAGGGTATTTTAAGAACAATGCAGCTAGATGACCTCAACCCAACCTTTACGGATAGCTGAAACTACTGCCTGTGTACGATCGTTTACATTCATTTTTTGTAAAATATTACTTACATGGTTCTTTACTGTCTTTTCACTGATGTATAAGGTTTCAGCTACTGCACGGTTACTTTTGCCATCGGCCAGTAACTGCAATACCTGACATTCACGCTTTGTAAGCAAGTGTAATGGTTTGCGGTATTCAATACCTTTATCAGCGATACTTGAACTGTTTTCTCTAGCGAGACGTCGATATTCTTTCACTAGATTATGTGTAATTTTCGGATGTAAGTAAGAACCGCCATCACTGACCACTTTAATCGCTTCAATTAATGAATCGGAATCCATTTCTTTCAATAAGTAGCCTTGTGCTCCAGTTTTCAATGCATGTGTCACATAGCTTTCATCATCATGAATAGATAGAATAATTACTTTCGTATTTGGAAAGTATCTTACTAAATCAGCAGTCGCCTGCACTCCATTTATTTCCGGCATATTTATATCCATTAAGACAACATCCGGATTGTTCTCTTTAACCAGTTTAGACGCTACTGCACCATTATCACCTTCAGCTACTACTTCAAAAGATGGCTCAAAATCTAGTATTCTTTTTACACCTTCACGAAATAATTTGTGATCATCTATTAATACAATGCTAATTTTTTTCTCTGTATTCATTGCCTTTATTCCTCCCACATACTAAATACTAGTTCTTTTACGCCCTATTATGATTATGACAGATCATTTTTCTTTCTCTATATATGAATTTTCTTTTATGAGATTAATGATGCATGTTTCATTCATTTTATTTGCATCAATAATTCTATATAACCTATTATATACGTAACCTGATTAATAGGGAACTTTTATGATAATCGCTGTCCCCTTACCTGGGGAGGACTGAATATGTAACTCTCCTTCTAACATTTCCACCCTTTCTCGCATCCCAATTAAACCGAAAGATTTATCCTTTTTCAAGCTAACATCAAAGCCTTTTCCATTATCTTTAATAACCATTGTTAAGCTGTTTCTACGTATTTCTAACTTCACTTGAATTTGACTAGCTTCACTATGTTTTATTGCATTTTGAATGGATTCTTGCATTAATCTAAAAAATGCAACCTCATATTTTGAATTAAGTCGCTTTTCTTCTCCAAAGACTGAAAACTCTATCGGTACTTTGCTGTAGTCTGAAATACTGTCAACGTATTTTTTCATGGTAGGCACAAGTCCAAGATCGTCTAATGCCATTGGTCTAAGGTCGTAAATGATTCTTCTTACCTCATACAATGAGGAACGTACCATTTTTCGAACACTTTTAATTTCTTCTATCGCATCGTCCATCGAACCATTACGAATAGTTCGTTCAACAATCTCAGACCGAAGTAAAATGTTCGCAAGCATTTGTGCTGGTCCATCATGAATTTCTCTGGATATTTTTCGTCGTTCATCTTCTTGCGCTTCAATTATCTTAAGACCAAATTCCTGTTTTTCCTTAGCATTTTCAATCATTTCATTTACTTGTCTAAAATCATCCTGCAAATAATTAAGAATAACAGAAATTTTCCCAGCCAAACCCTCTGCTCGATTGATCGTATGAGTTAACGTAATTAACCTTCTTTCTAATTCGTCTCGTTTATCACGTAAAGCTTTTTCTTCCTGACGTAAAATAGCCAAATTGGTTTGCATGAGATGGGTATTTTCATACACTTCGCGAATATCTTCCTCAGAATAGCGCTCGAAGTATTTACTAACCTCTGCTAACCGCTTCCTTGAAAATCGTACGCGTTCTTCTAACTTATCCCCATTTTCAATATGCTGCAGCACTTTTTCTTTCGTTTCTTTCAGTTCCAAAACAAGGTGGTCGTGCTCCTTGCGTGCTTCTTCACTAATATTAAAAATCTCATCTTTACTATTTTCCACAACTTCGACCATATCATCAATAACATGATCCAAAGCCTTCTCAGTTATTTTTACACTCATCATTCCCCACCAACCTGTGTTATAATTATACGTACATCGTTTTATTTTTTAAAGGGTCTTTTCCCTTTTAACCGTAAATTTCATCTGGTAATTGATATTTTTTTATTTTTTTAACGTTTAGAAAGACGATACATCTACTATCATGTTCGTTTGAGGTGAGAAAATCAAGATGCTAAAAAGCTATTTAACTGTTAAAAAGAATGGAAATGATGAATTAATCATTCAAAAATCGCGGTTTATTGGTTATGTGCGTAGAGTAGAAACTGAAGAGGCTGCCCATGAATTTATACAAGAAATTAAGAAAAAGCATGCAGATGCTACACATAACTGTTCAGCATATATTATCGGCGAGCATGACCAAATTCAAAAGGCAAATGACGATGGGGAGCCAAGCGGAACAGCTGGAGTGCCGATGTTAGAGGTTCTGAAGAAACAACAGTTGAAGGATACTGCTGTTGTCGTCACAAGATACTTCGGTGGCATTAAGCTAGGAGCAGGCGGATTAATTCGTGCATATGGTGGTACAACCTCTCAGGCGATTAAAGCAACCGGCATTGTAAGAAGAAAACTGATGCAAGGTTTTTCTATTACAGTCGATTATACTTTACTTGGCAAAACAGAAAATGAACTCCGAAATTCCGAGCATCTTCTTGAAACAATAAATTATGTGGAAAATGTTGAATTTATTGTGTACGTGAAACAAGATGAGGCAGAAGCATTTCAAAATTGGATGATTGATTTAACAAACGGGCAAGCAGAATTAAAAACAATCGATCAAAAATACATTGAAATTGATGTTACATCGAACGAAACAGAAGCTGAATAAAAAAACTGCGTTCTCAAGCATGAGGATGCAGTTTTTTTATTTTGCTATAACTTGGGAATGTGTATATTTTGATAAACGCTCACTACGAGAAAGCTCACTAATTAGCTTTTTAATTAAATCTTCTGAACTAATTATTTTTTTCTTCTCTGTTTCATCGATCATCTTGCTTAGCATTTCTTTATACTTTTCTTGCTCTTTCATCAAATTCCCGCCTTTTACTTGTTTTCTAGGTTATGTTTTTACATTTAATGAGAACTGTAGCATAATTTTACATAGAACGGTGTCGAAGTGTGTCGAAAATAAAAAAATAAAATTCCGTTCATCATATCTTTCGTCAAAATTTAACATTTCTGTCTGTTCTTCTGTTTTTCCTCCAACACAATGCAATTACAAGTACTGCAAGCAACGCACCTAAACTATCTAATCCAACATCGCCAATATAAGCGGTACGATTCGGCGTCAACCCCTGATGCATCTCATCTGATATAGCGTATAGAACTGTCAGCAGATAAGAGTAAACGAGACAATGCCAACGCTTTGTATTCTCAATAGTTTTTCGAAAAGCAAGGTAAAAAAACAAAACTAATAAAAAGTATACCGTCACATGAGTACCCTTACGTATAAAGAACTCGACAAAGCCATTTATACCAAGTGTATCCACACTTATAACCGATTTATTAAACGTAAAAGATATCCAACCCACTATACTTTCTAAAAAACTTAAATCTACCATATTATTCAGGAATGGTTTAATGTCCTGCTTCTCATATGGAGTTGCTGAAGAAAAAAATATAATACACATCCAACTGATTGGGAGAACCCAATAGTAGTACTTTGTCATCATTAATCTACCAAACCTCCCAAAAAAATACAATCCCCGCGAAAATTTATTATAAGGTAATTATAATGTAAACCCGCACAATTTATATAGTTTTTTAACAATAACGCTTTATATAGCTTTTTTTTTATAAAAACACATTATTTCTCTTCATTGTAAGTTGAATATGCAAGCGAACTTTGTCGAGAATCAACTATACTCATATAGACATTAAGATTAGTTACCTTTATAATTAATAATCTATGAACATATTATATTAACACCTATTGACATATAACAAGTAAATAATATACGCAAACGTATTCTGTTAAGGAGTCGAAAGTAATGAATAATAAAGCTGTAATTTTAGGAAATAACTACTATTTAGGACTGAGCACTATTCGCTGTTTGGGAAAGTATGGCATACACACTGTTGCAGTGGACTATTCAGAAGAGAATAGATATGCAGCTGAATCAAAATATGTTTCGGAAAAGCTAATTGTCCCTCACTATCAAAATGAAACAAAAGAATTTATTGATGCTTTAATTGATTATGCAAAGTCACAGGACGTGAAACCAGTTCTTATACCTTGTCACGATTCATATGTGGAAGCTATTGACGCTTATTTAGATGAGATTCGTGAATATTACCTAATCCCGCAAACCGAACAAGGGCTATATACAACGGTAATGGATAAAGGCAAACTACATCAGTTAGCAGAGGAAAAAGGTATGAAAGTTCCTGAAACACTAACGATTGACACAGAAAACTTTCATGAAAAGGTCGAAAGTATTATTAAGTTTCCGTGTTTAGTTAAGCCAGTAGACTCCCCTAACTTTGTAAAGAAGTTTAGAAGAAAATTATTTAAAGTGCACTCAATGGAAGAGCTGGAAGAAAAAATAGAGCTAGCAAAAAATGCTGATCTTGAAGTTATCATCCAACGAATCATCCCTGGTTTTGATGATCATATGTATACCTTTGATGCATATCTTAATCAAGATGCTAAAGTAACCCATTGGACTACATGTAGAAAACTTCGTCAATATCCAATTAATTTTGGGGCTTCTGTCTATACCGTTCAAAAACATGTACCGGAGCTATATGAATTAGGGGCTAACTTTTTAGAAGCAATAAAATTTAAAGGCTTTGCCGAAATCGAATTTAAAAAAGATGCAGAAACAGGTGATTATTACCTAATTGAAATTAATGCTAGGATTACAAACCTGAATAGTTTACTGTACAAAGTCGGATTAAACTTCCCATACATTACGTATATGGAACTTACTGGACAACCTCTTGAACCAAAAGCTGTAAATCATAATACAAATACAGCATTTTGGTATTTTTATGAAGATATGTTAGCAGTTAAAGATTATATTAAGACTGGTCAACTGTCAGCGATGACGGTTCTTAAATCTTTATTTAGACCAAAAGCATATGCAATCTGGGACTGGAACGATCCGAAGCCTGCATTTTCATTTGCTGCAAATTTGTTCGGAAAAGTATTTCATAAAGTTACAAAACGATAGGTAATAAAAGGAGCGCTCAATTATGTTATTAACATCCATTATACAGGGCATGCAGTTTGATATAGTTCAAGGTGATTTAAATAAAGATATTAAAGCAATTGCCTACGATTCTAGAAACGTTACAAAGGATGGTATATTCGTTGCGATTTCTGGTTTTCAATTTGATGGACATGCTTTTATTCATAATGCAATTAAACAGGGGGCTTCGGTTATCATCTCTGAAAAAGCGATAACAGTTGATAAAGGGATAACCGTTTTAAAAGTAGCTAATTCAAGAAATGCGTTAGCAAATGTCTCCAGTAATTTTTATAATAATCCTACAGAAAACCTAAATTTGATTGGTATAACAGGGACAAATGGGAAGACATCAACTACTTATTTTGTTAAATCTATTTATGAAGAAGCAAGAAAGTCCATTGCGCTTATTGGTACACTAGGAACCGTGATGAATAATAAAGTAGTTAAAAATAAAAACACAACGCCTATGTCATTAGATCTTCAATATTTCTTCTCAGAAATGGTCACGGAAAAGATCGATAATTGTATTATGGAAGCATCATCCCATGCAATAAGCCTACAGCGTGTAGCATATAGTAAGTTCAATACGGCAATTTTTACAAATCTATCACCTGACCATTTAGAACTCCATAAAAATATGGAGGAGTATTTTGGGGAAAAAGCAAAGTTGTTCAAAATGACCAGCGATTACAACATTATAAATGCCGATGATTACTATGGACAACAATTGATTGAAATGGTTAAGAACGATAATCCAAAGTTAATCACGTATGGTATTCATAGTAAAGCAGATATCTGTGCAACGGATATCCATTATGCTTTCGATCATACTCTATATACAGTTAATACCCCGACTGGCAGTGTAAGAATTAAAGTAAATTTACCTGGGGATATTTATGTGCTCAATAGCCTAGCAGCTATTGCATGTGCTTATAGTAATGGTATTCCATTGGAAGTAATACAATCGGGTATAAACAATATCAAAACAATTCAAGGACGATTTGAAGTTATCTATGAAAAAGATGATTTCAAAGTTATTGTCGATTTTGCACACACGGAAGACGCACTCCAAAAAACATTAAGTATTATGAGACCCTTCGTTAAAGGAAAAATCATATTAGTGTTTGGCGTATACGCTGATACAAGTGAGAATGGAACAGAAAAACGACAAGGTATGGGTAGGGTTGCAGCTGAATTTGCTGACTTTTCTATTGTGACACTTGATAATCCAAAACAACATAATCCATCCATTATGATAAATGAAACAACAGAAGCTATCATTCGTAACAATGGTGACTTTGAAGCAATACCAGACCGAGAAAAAGCAATCCAGCATGCAATCCGTATTAGCAAAGACAATGATATGATCGTAATTGCTGGTAAGGGGCATGAGACAACACAAATTATAGGAGATACAGAAATTCCTTTTAATGAAAAAGAAATTATTTTAGATGCCTTAGCTGAAAAAGTTTCACTCTAATAAATATTTTAATAACCGGTGGTGGTATAATGACAGACAAAAAGCTAGGTGTGATTGGCGGAATGGGTTCTTTAGCCACAAAAGTTTTTTTTGAGAAAATAATAGAAAATACGGTTGCATCCAAAGACCAAGATCATATCGATATGATTATTCTTAACCATGCTACATTGCCAGATAGAACCAAGGCTATTTTAGAAGGTAAAGAATTGTCTTTCTTAAATGCAGTCAAACCAGATATTGAACTTCTGGAAAAGGCAGGAGTAGAAAATATAGCTATCCCTTGTAATACATCGCATTATTTTTATGAACAAATGCAAAATATGACAAAAGTAAACATTATTAATATGGTCCGTGAAACTGCAGCGTTTATTAACAAGAGATATGGAGAGAATAGTAAAGTTGGTATCTTAGCTACAGATGGCACAATTGCTACTGGTATATATGAAAGAGAATGCTTGAATTTTAACCTTAGGCCGTATCACCCGAGTGAATTCGATCAACAAAGAATTATGCGTACGATCTACAACATCAAAGCAGATGTTAATTATCAGCCTTATGAGTTGGAGGATATGATTCAACATCTGATTACAAATGAAAATTGTTCATCTGTAATTTTAGGTTGTACAGAATTATCTTCTGTCTACTTAGATCCTGAGATTAAAAAATATTGTGTAGACCCGATGGAAGTCCTTGTAGAAAATTCAATTATCTTATCTGGAAAATCACTTAAGAGCTCCATTTTAAATCGTCACCACACCATTAGTAATCCGTAATTTAGGGGGAATTAAATTGTGTTGAAATTAAGCCAGAATGTAACGTTCGAATCTTTCATTAGAGACTCCTTCAAGGATGGTACGTACCATAGAGAATTAAGGTTAACTGATAGTGAAGTTGAAAATGTCAAAAAGATTTTTCCAAACGCCAGCATGAAAGCCATAGCGGAAACTGAATCATTGGATAAGAAATGGTATGAAGTAAATCTTAAGAATCCGCACATGTAAATTCTCCAAGACAAGTCAAACGAAAAGGCTATGATACAATATCATAGCCTTTTTCATTATACCTATAATCTATAAGCTGATACCTTTACAGTTCAAATGGAAACAATCTATTCCTCACCTGTATTCAAGATAATTATTTCCACTCTTCTGTTTTCCCGCATGTTCGCTTCTGTATCATTCGGTACTCTCGGTCTTGTCTCACCATATCCAGCTATTGAAAAGCGAGATTCATCAATATTAAACTCCTCAATCAAATACCGTACGACACTACTTGCTCGCCCACCAGATAGTTCCCAGTTTGATGGATAACGAAAACTGCTCATCGGTCGGCTGTCCGTGTGCCCTTCAACCTTTACTTCATTAGGGATTTCCATAAGCAGATAGCCGATTTCTTGCAAAAAGGGCTCCCCTTCTTCTAGAATGTCTGCTTCACCAGATTCGAAAAAAATGCTGTCCTGTAACACTAATACAATGCCTCGTTCTGTTCTATTAGCGGTAATAACCTCATTTAAATCATTTTCATTCAAATAGGATTCGATATCTTCTAATAAACCATTTAATGGATCTTCCTTTTCTGCCTCTTCTTGATTCATCACCTCTTTATCCTGTGATGGAAATTCAAATTCATTCGGCATTTCCCCCAAATCATCATCTTGGTTAATTTGCTCTGTTGGATTATCCATCGGCACAGCTGATGAAGAAAAATCAAGTATCATTCTATCTTGAAAAGATTGCGATATCGCTTTAAATTTATTCAAATCAATTTGTGACATGGAGAATAATAAAATGAAGAAAACGAGAATTAGGGTAACCATATCTGAGTATGTAACCATCCATTTCGGTGTACCTCTCTCATTCCGTTTCCTAGTTTCTCTACGTTTCATTAATGCTTTCCTCCGTAAAAAATCTAGATTAATCGTTTATCAAAATACGCTTCAAGCTATAAAGTTCAATTTCTATAACCGTTTGTACACCTTTGCTATATATTATTTATATCGGCAATAATCTTACAAAGTTAATATGGAGTCCAATCTTTAAAGATTTCAATATATATCTTATGCGTTTTCTTCATTGGGTATTTAATGGTTACTTAAGCTTCTTATTTCACAAGAGCAGGGAACGTGTATTACGTTGCACATCAAAAAACCGTAAAGCACGGTGCTAAACGGTTAGGTGACCTATTTATCTTGTTCTTGTCGCCATTTATTAAATTCAAGATATTCCTTAAATTGTTCTTTAGAAACTCCAGACTCCATTGCCTCTTTTACTATTTTCATCCATTCACTATCTAACTCTGTTTCAACTATCGAATTACTATCATTTATCAAATCGTTCACAGAAACGCCTAACACTTGACTGATTTTCTCGATAAACTGGATCGATGGGTTTGACTGAAGGTTTCGCTCAATCGAGCTTAAATAGGACTTCGCTACTCCCGCTTTTTCAGCAAGCTCTGAAATCGTCATCCGCTTTTCTTTTCGTAATTGTTTGATTTTTTCACCGATCAAGTTCTTCACCTACTTTCTCTGCGAATTATATCATAATTACGGTGAAGAGTTCTATTGTTAGCAAAAATTAAATCAAACTTATATCTTTTTACTTGCACTATTCAGAAACTGCCGAACTTCCTCTAACGATATACCTAGTTTTTTCGCACTTTTTATTAATGTAATCCATTCTTGATCAAACGCAACAATTTCAATTACCTTATCCACAATTCCGCCTCCATCACTAATCCAGATAATTTAGTTATTACCAGTAAGGCTTTTGACTAAAAATCCTGCCTCAACCTCAAACGCGATTACTTATAACAATCAATACATAAGCATATTTTACTATATATTTAGCATTAATTGGGTGACTTGTTTTGTCATATAGACACTAGTTTTGTAGTATAAGAAATTAAAATTGTTACTTATTTCGCACGCTATCCGTACACCTTTCCCACCTGATAAATAAGTACTATAATGCTCTTTTTCTATTGTAAAAATAGATTATCGTACCTGCTAATAACAGAATCAGCCCGATAAGAAGAAAGTTAAAAATGTCGGTTGCTGTACTTGGAAGTGGAGAACCGTCGTGAGGCGAGTTTCCTCCACTGCTAACCGCGCCAGCAATAGATTGTTCATCTCGGTCATCGCTTTCCCCTTCGGCTGTAAACAGCAGATAAAAATTTGCATTCAATCCTTGAAAATCGTTACCCAAATGTTCTGGAAATCGCACTGTGAATTCCAACGTCTCTTCACGGGAACTCTCTAACGTACGAGCGGCTAATCCATTAAAATCTTGCAGCTTACCATTGTATAGGATTTCATCCGAGTCGCTGATTTCCAGTAATAATTCATTATAAAGTTTCATTGAATCCCCATATGGTCTAACGGATACGAAATAATCAAAATCCAATATACCGTTATTTTGTACAACAACAGATCTTGGAGCCCAATCTCCAGGTTTCATGTTATCAATGTTAAGTAGTACTTCTTCTGGTAAAATATCAATTGTTATTTCATCAGCAGCAGAAACCGATGATGGATTTGTTATATTCATAGAGAAAGCACTTAGTACAATTAATAGTAACGGAATTATTTTTGGGAGTTTCATAAGCACCTTCCTCGTATCATTGACATGTATGCCTATTTTGCATCTGCAACATTCTCTTTTTCTTCTAATTTTCTTAACGCTCGCCATATCGTAAATCCAGAATAGCCTAGCATCAATATTCCCGGAACGATCATAAATACAATACTTCCATTAGGTGATTGAGCAAAACTACCGACGTATCCAACGTAAGGAATAGTGAATCCCTCATATGCACCTACAACATTATCTGCCAAAACTGGATTGCTATCTACAGCATTATTATTATCACCTTTTGTCGTATAAAGAACACCGCTTCCTGTTTCTTTTACCTCTGTAATCCTATGCGTAATCAGTTTATTATCTTCTTCCA
The DNA here is from genome assembly GCF_037983385.1 of Oceanobacillus sp. FSL K6-0127. Taxonomy (NCBI): domain Bacteria; kingdom Bacillati; phylum Bacillota; class Bacilli; order Caryophanales; family Bacillaceae; genus Oceanobacillus; species Oceanobacillus sp. FSL K6-0127. Next base: position 3,519,113 of record NZ_CP150287.1, read on the forward strand.
TAAACGTAATGACATCGCCTTTTACGAAATTGCTTTTTTCTTCTTCTGTAATAGAACGTACAGCAATTATTGATCCTGTTTGAATATCAGGTTCCATTGACCCAGAAAGCACCGTCTTCAATTGATAGCCAAATACCTCTGGTTCCCCACCTGTCAACTTAGTTGATAGTACAAGAGCTGCTACACAAATCAGTAAAATCACAAGAACATTTGAAACAATTCGATTTATCCACTTTAAGACTTTCCTTGCTTTCATTCTTTCTCACCTTCCTGTTCGTTTGTTATTTCTTCTTTATTCTCTGCTTCTTTAAGATTTTGTTCTTTGCTTTTCACTGACGCGTTTGCCTCTTCTTTAACTTCTTCAACTTCCGTTTCGACTTCTTCTTCAATTACCTTTTCTTCTTTATCTTTGTCTTCTTTACTTTTATCTTCCTTTTTTTCTTCCGTACTTTCGGTTTCCTCTACAGTTGATTCGGATTCAACTTGCTTCTCACCATTATCTTTCGTTTCATTCGTTTGCGGTTTTGACTCTTTTTCTTCTGTATTCTCAGTACTTTTATCTAGAGGATTTTCTTCTTTATCAGCCGTTTTCGAGGAAGGACAATTTATCTTTATCCACTTACTCCAAATCGTTTTACTACTAGAATCCCCAGCAATCTCTTTTGTCGTAAATACATAGACTCCAGGTGAACTTGCTTGGAAATTAAGTTTGGTTGATTTTCCTTTATCAAGCGGAGGGATTACCCCTTCACCTTTACCTAATTTTAGTTTCTTTCCGTGTTTTTCTGGATTTCCATTTTCAATATAATACACGTGATAAGAACTGCTTTCTTTCATATCTCCAGGTCCAGTGTTTTTTATATCTGTAGAAATTTTTACGGCCTTACAAGCTTTTATGTTGTCATTTCCTTTGGAGGTAAAACGTAAATAGCTATCCGGGTCTTCCCAAGTGCCAATCGTTACATCACCTGATGTTTCTTTCGAATTCGTAAAGTGTGCTGCTGTATCGGAAGTTACATAGTTAATTGAAAATAGAAGAACATACCAAATTAACGAAACTTTTAATAGCAGGAATAGCAATTGATTCTTTTGTTTAAATTTATTTAAACGACTCATTCGCAAACCTATCTCCGCCTTTCAAAATATCTACCTTTTATACATATTCATTAGCATGTAACTTTACGTTTTATGCTAATGAATATGTATAAATTTAATTTAGAAGGAGAATGAAAATACAATCTCCCTCTACATGCAATTACTTCATTCATTATTTATTGAAAATTAGGTTTCCCATCCCTTTGAATCGCCTCAAACTCCCATTTCAGTTTTAGGGAATCTTGTTGAAAATGATTTTGGTTCTTGTCATTTTCTACAAAACTGAATCGTACAGTAAATTTTTTAGGATTACTTTTCACCGTGAAATCTTCTAAAATCGTTTTTGGGTTATCAGTCAAATCCGCAAGCGTTTCTTTAAATACTACGTTCTCTTTTCCATTCACATGATATAAATATTCTACAAGTATGTGATCACCTAAATCGTCTCCATTATTTTTTTCGCCCTTGTCAATAACTTCGTAGGAGGAATTCAAGATAACTTCCTTCATGTCTACTGTTCCGTCATTTGTAAGTTCAAAATTTCCATTAATGGTGTCACCAGGGACGATGTTTTCTATCTTAATGATGGATTCCTTGTTTATCCCTAAGTCCAAGAGTCCCGCTGCAAACGTATTTGCAGTTTCCTCTGTATCTTTAAAGTAGGCAAATGTTCCACCCGTGACCAAACTGATACCTAGTGCAGCAGTAATGAAGCTGACGGTTAAACTTTTTTTTATGTTCAATAAGATTCTCCTCTCATGGGTTTATTGATTAGCTTATGATTATGGTATTTTTAATTTGATACTTATGTAGGAGGAGAAATACTCTCCTCCGGTTTCAACTTATCTAAGTTCGCCTTCTGTTTGATGAGCTGTAAATGTCCATTCAAGCTCTAATTTATCCCCTTGGAATTCATTTTGGTCTTCACCATTATCAACAAATTCGAATGCTACGTACATATTGTCACTTGTACCAGCTGATAAGCCACTATCTTCACCATTCAATCCAAAGAAATGAGTCACCCAACTTTGGACGTTTTCTACGCCATCAGGAGTCTGATTTTGAAGATCATATAAAGTTGTTTCAGAAATTACATCATTATAATCTCCAATAACCCAGCCATCGCCAGTTTTATCCGCATTTTCTAGGAATAGTACTTTAATATGTTTAGCAAAATCATCAGTATTGTCACCCTTCGCATCAATAACATTAGTTACTGTAGATATATCAACTGTTGAAATATCAAGTGATCCTTCATTTCCTAATACAAATTCACGAACCATTATATCTCCAGGTTTTAAATTATCTACATCAATAATTACAGTTGGATCTACTGATAAATCTAAAGTACCTGCTGCAAACGTATTATTCGTAGTTTCCGAGTCACTAAAATAAGCAAATACGCCCCCACCGATTAATCCTAATCCTAATACCGCTGTTGCTACCCCTGCACCTAATTTTTTCTTTAAACTCATTGTAAAATTCCTCCTTTAATTTTATAAAATGATTTCTTAAAAACTTGGCATGTGAAAAGATTCCTAAATGGAAACCTAAGCAACATGATGCAAAATGGGAATTTTTATATCCCACGTAGCTAACACTCAATTGTCGCTGTTCGCTCATAAGCTACTACTTTTACTGCTAAAACGAATACTATTTAACGAACGAAGCTGGATACAGCAACAACCCTCCTTTCATATGTAACCTGACAAACCGCTATCGTTCTTTATTAGCTGTTTTTAATTCTTAATAACGAACGATTTAATTGGAGTATAATTTATTTTCCTCAAATAAGAAACACTCAAATTCGTTCATTTATCCGTTATAAAGAACTATTTACTTTTAAATTCTTCCGTTTTCTTAAATATACTGACATTTTTAATTTTTTTAATTATTTAACGACCTTTATAATGAACAACAGTTTTTTTCTTTCAAACACCCTACTCTTTTTTGATAATTCGTTTAAAAATTTAGCCTTTAAAGTATCGTTTAAATTGGCTATACTTAATGTAAGCCTAATCATAAGGAGCATGTCCTATGAAGAAAATTTCGTTGTTTATTATTGTTATCGGTTTTGCATTCCTTGCTTTTGGTGGATTTCAATGGTATCAAACGGAAACAGCGCAAAAAGAAAGCATCGCTGAAGCACAAGCTTTGCTTGATGATAAAGCATCTTTCATTTCTGCCCCATCCAAAGATCAATCTGAACTAGCTAAGGATTTCTCGCCAGATACTGGGGAAACAGTTGGTATCCTACATATTCCAAAATTGGAGGCAGACCTTCCAATCGTTGAAGGTACACATGAGGACGAGCTTGCTAAAGGTGTCGGACATTATCAAGGGACTGCCTATCCTCTGCAAAACGACCAAATTGTATTATCTGGACACCGGGATACAGTGTTTCGTCGAATGGGAGAACTAGAGATTGGTGATATATTAACAATTCAATTACCTTATGAAGAATTTTCCTATGAAATTACAGATACCAAAATAGTGGATGCTGATGATCGTACAATTATTGTTCCGCATGATGAGGAAGTGTTAACATTAACAACCTGCTACCCTTTTTCATTTATAGGTAGTGCACCAGACCGGTATATTATTACTGCGCTTCCAGTTTCTAATGACATAAATGAGTAGACTTGCAATTTTCTATTAGAAACCTAAGGCAATCGCACGCCTTTAGCGAATGTCTTAGTTGCGCTGATGTGGAAAGAAATATGCAATCACTTTCTTTTCTGCCAAAAAAAATCTATACAGCACTTATGAAATCTTCATACATTTTTCATAGACTAAATTCACTATTTCGTTTATAATTTATCCAAGATTTGATATTTTTTTACATCATTCATCATTAAGAAGTCCTATAATTTTTACATTTTAATAAAGAGGAGAATACACGTGGTATCAAGATCTGACAAAAAACAAAATAAGAAAAAACGGAAATGGCTGCGATGGGTCGTAGGAATCGTAGTTGGATTATTTTTGCTAATTGGGGGATTTGTATTTTATTTATGGAATGAAGTGGGGGCAACGATTGAAACGATGCATAATCCATTAGCGAGAGACGAAGATCCGGATCGCCAAAAGCAAATCGATTCGATTTTTTCAAATAAAGACTCGCTAAATGCTTTACTTTTAGGTGTAGATGAACGTTCAGGAGATAAAGGTCGTTCTGATACAATGATTCTAATGTCCATAAATCCAAAAACAAATGAAATCATCATGCTTAGTATTCCGAGAGATACATATGTAAATATCCCGGGACGCGGTATGGATAAAATCAATCACGCGTATGCATTTGGTGGAGTTGATTTATCTGTTCAAACAGTAGAAGAAGCTTTTAATTTACCTGTTCATGTTTATGCGAGAGTGAATATGGAAGGATTTCAACAAGGAATTGACGCTTTAGGCGGAGTTACAGTTAACAACAGCTTGGCGTTTTCAAGTGGTGGACACACGTTCCCTGAAGGCCAAATTAGCCTGAATGGCGAAGAAGCACTTGACTATATTCGTATGCGTTATGAAGACCCGCGTGGCGATATGGGGAGAAATGAACGGCAACGTAATGTTATTGCTGCAGCAATGAATGAAGCAGCTAGTTTTTCCAGCATTACAAAGGTCGGAGAGATTCTTACCATTTTAGGCGATAATGTACAAACAGATTTAGATATGAAGAAAATTCAAACGTTATTTACAGACTATGCTGGTGCTAGACGAAGCATCACTACAATGGAGATAAATGGATCGGGACAAACTATTGGTGGTGTTTGGTATTATATGGTTCCAGATGAAGAGTTTAGCCGAATCACATCAGACATAACAGCTCATATGGAAGCAAAATAACAATACCCGTAATTACTAGAAAAGTCACCTGTATCTTGAAATAAACAGTGTGGCTTTTCTTCTCTGGACAAACTAATAAACTTATTTAACTAACATCTTTTCAGTTAAATAAGACTTGGGGGAATTGGTATGAAACGAATTATTATTTTATTTGCATTTCTACTCATTCTAGGTGCATGCTCTGAAAAAGATCAAGCAACACCGAATGATCGCTTTCAAGACTATGTAACACACTGGAACGAACTTAAATTTGATGAAATGTATGATTTATTTTCTGTAAATGCAGCTAATACATACTCTGAAGAACAGTCTGTATTACGCACACAAACTATCTATGAAGATATAGGTGTATCTGACCTTGAAGTGAGTTTTGAGGAATTAACGGAAGAACAGTTGGACGTAGCTATGGAAGAAGGAACGGCAACTATTCCATTTTCTGTCCAATTAGAAACACTTGCTGGACCGGTTAGTTTTGAACATGAAGCAACCCTTATTCAGCAAGATGATGAAACAGAAGATGAAGATTCAAAGAATTGGTATATTGAATGGGAAACTGGCTTTATCTTTCCTGATTTAAAAGAAAATGGTCAAATTCGTATACAGACAACGAATCCAAAACGCGGAGAAATTCTTGACCGTAATCAAATGCCACTAGCGATTAATGATACGATTTATGAGATTGGTATTGTTCCAGGCAATCTGGGTGACAATCCTGAACAATCAAAACAGAAGGTTGCGGATCTTCTAGGAATGAGCACTGAAACAATCGATACGGCTTTGAACGCGGGATGGGTTGAGGATAATTTATTTGTCCCACTAAAAAGTGTACTTCCAGAAGAATCTTTTCTGTCCGAATTGTTAGCCATTGAAGGTGTCCAATCACAGGAAATTACTGGTCGTGTTTATCCTGCAGGTGAAGCAGCAACTCATCTTGTCGGTTATATCCGTAATGTAACATCCGATGATTTAGAAACACTTGACGCTGATCAGTACAGTGCAAACGACAAAATAGGGTCACGTGGGTTGGAACAGCTTTATGAAGAACAGCTAAAAGGAAAAAAAGGTGTAAGTATTCTTATTGCAAATGAGAATGAAGAGGATATTGTTCTTGCTGAGATTCCTGTTGAAGATGGAAAGACTATTACGACGACCATTGACATTAATATACAAGAAAAAATATTCAATACGTTTGAAGAAGATGCTGGTACAGCTGCTGCAGTTGATCCAAAGACTGGCGAAACGTTAGCGCTTGTAAGCAGTCCTTCCTTCGATCCGAATGAAGTTTTATATGGTACATCTGGTAACCTTTGGGGCGAATTAGAGGAAGACGAACGAAACCCTGTACTCAACAGATTTTCCGCTACCTTCGCACCTGGTTCTGTAATTAAACCAATTACAGGATCAATTGGATTGTCAAATGGTTCCATTGTGCTTGGTGAAGGTATAGAGATTAACGGCCTAACATGGAGTAATGGAGAAGGCTGGGGAGATTATGAAGTTCGTCGAGTTTCTACTTCTAACGGTCCTGTTGATCTTGCCGATGCATTAATACGCTCCGATAATATCTTTTTTGCGAGAAAAGCAGTTGAAATGGGTGCCGAAGCATACACAACTGGATTAAAAGACTTTGGCTTTGAAGAGGACTTCCCTTTTGAATACCCAATAACCGCATCAACTATTTCATCAAGCGGCAAATTAGATGATGAAGTCTTGCTAGCAAACGCTAGTTATGGACAAGGTGAGCTGGAAATGAATGTCCTTCATTTAGCAATGACGTATGCACCATTCTTAAATGATGGAAAAATGGTGAAACCAACCTTGCTTACAAGTGAAGAAACTGGACAAGTGTGGAAAGATGAGTTAGTTACTTCTGAACATGCAAATGCGATAAAGGATGCACTAAGAAAAGTTGTTACAGATGGTACTGCTCGAAACGCACAGGATGCAGATTTTCCGATTTCGGGGAAAACCGGTACTGCTGAGTTGAAATTAACGAATGATTCATCTGGTGATGAAAATGGTTGGTTTGTTGGCTACCCTACAGATGATCAAGATATGATTATTGCAATGATGGTTGAACAGGTACAAGATAAAGAAAGTGGTCTCGCTACGAAAAAGGTTACAGATGCATTTAAGGCAATTAAATAAAGCTATTCGTATTGAACCTTTCAACCACCAAAAATCTACTTCTCAATATGTGAGAAGTAGATTTTTTTGTAAGAGAATAACCTATTTAGAATTAGTTCATTACAGTAAGCGCTTACTTTAAATCGATTTATAATAGCTTTGTCAGTTTATAAAATGCATCTTCATCATATTTATCTAAAGCAATGTCAATTAATCTTTTAACATTTTCTCTTTCCATTTCACGAATAAAAAGAAGGGTCATTTTTTCTTGCTCTGTTTTAATTATGTTAGCGTCATCGTTTTGGTAATACGTTTCCGCGATAGAATGTAGCTGCTGAAGGAAATCAGGAATGGAGATGAGCTTGGACATTGTTACATTTACAACGTCTTTTCCGTTTTGAAAAGCAAAAACCGCATCTAGATTCTCCACTTTTTTCGTTTTACGGTTAATTCGAATCTCATTAGCTTCTACAGGAATAAATTGATAAACTTTTTTATTAATCACTACCGAAAAATATTGATATGCAAGTATAACTCGGACGTATTCCTCTTCTGTTTTAATGTAATACGGCTTTAGCATTTTAACAGTTACCATAGTTTCCACCTCCTAGTTTTATAAACCTGTCAATCTAAATTTTCAGTTAATTAATTTTACACGAAATTATAGAATTATACAAGTGAAAATTTCATGGCACATACATAGATGTGCTGTACCTACTTCCCATAATTGAATACATAGTTAAAAGAAAAACCCAATCAACCTGACTGGGATTTTCTATGCTGAAACTTATACAACTGCCTGAGATACTATTTCCTACTTCATTTCCGGTATTACTCGAACTTCCCGGTCCATTGTTGAGTTACATAATGGACATGTTGGTTCTTCAGCAAAACTGAATGACTCTCTCATCCAGCCTTGACAGTCATCACTAGTACATGACCATACGTTTGTTTCCACCTCTGGAACCGGTTCTCTTGGTCCGCGAGAAAATGACATGATAGCATCCCCTTTCCTTCTACACTACTTATTATACTCCTTTTTCAGCATCAATGTAAGGGTATCTGAAATGAATAACTATGCTTCTTGCTTTACCAGGTTTTCAAATACCTGCAGTGCTTTTGGCTGGAACTCATGGTAATTTTTAATGATAGAGAACTTTCGCTTTATTGGTGTACCCTCAACAAAGATTCTCTGGATTTTTTTAAGCTTTTGTTCCTTTTTAAATGTTAGATTGGAAAGCAAGCTTATCCCAAGGCCGGATTCAACCCCTTCTTTGATCGTTTGTGTGCTTCCAAATGTTAAAATTCTTTTTGGCTCTAAATTACTTCGTTGAAAAAAATCCTCAAGCATTTTTCTCGTTCCAGAACCTTCCTCGCGAATAATCCATGTTTCATTTTCTAAATCTTTTATAGAAATACATGCTTCCTCTTTAAAGGATTGGCCTGTCCCAGCAATTATATACATTTCATCTGTCGCAAATTGCCGGGTGGAAACCTGATGATGTGTAAAATTTCCCTCAACTAATCCAATATCGATTTCATGCTGTACAAGTTTTGCTCCAATGTCTTCTGTATTCCCTATTGTTACAGTTGGAATGATATTAGGAAATTCTTCTTGCAATTTAGCTAAAAACCTCGGAAGAACATACTCGCCAATTGTGTAGCTGGCTCCAATTTTCAATTGACCGCTTGGTTCATTTTCTAAATCAGAAACAAGAATTCGCATCTGATCATAGTTACGTAAAATTTTCTGGGCATATTGATAAACAATTTCTCCAGCTCTATTCAGTTCTACAAATTTATTACTTCTTTCTAGTAGTCGAACACCAAGCTCTTTTTCTAAAGCTGCAATATATTGACTGACTGCCGGTTGTGACATGTGTAATTCCTTGGCAGCTCTTGAAAAGTTTTTCCGCTGTGCTACTTCCTTAAAAACAATCAAATGCTGATCCACTAAAATATCCACCTCTTTCAATAGTATGAATCAATGCTAGGCTAAAGAACCATTATTCTCATTACGAATGAAAGATATTCTGACCGACTCTATTAACCCTTAGGAAAGTTTAATAATAAGGTTTACTTATTATTGTTATTCTAATAATTTATTTTCCTTATTATACAACTGGATCTATAATTGTGTATAGAATAATGAAATGAGGAATGAGAATGAGTACATTAACGAACAAATCCAATCATTGGAAAAGTCTTCTGTTAGGTATTGGATTTACATTTATTTTTGCTTTGGCTGGCTATTTACTATCCTTAATTCCCGGTTTAAACCGAGTTGGTCCATTAGCTTGTGCAATCCTTTTGGCAATCGTTTATCGTCAAGCTTTTGGTTATCCGGAATTTTTTCGAAAGGGTATTGAGTTTTCATCAAAATATTTATTACGTTTAGCAATTATTTTATATGGATTAAAATTGAATATCGATGTAATTTTCCAGGATGGAATTGGTCTTCTTGTAAAAGGAGCAATAACCATTATCTTCGCTATTTTAGTCACTGTGTATTTGGCAAAATTATTTAAAGGGAACACTCAGATTGCACTGTTACTCGGTGTTGGAACTGGAATTTGTGGTGCAGCTGCAATTGCGGCAGTAGCACCTATTGTAAAGGCCAAAGCAGAGGATACAGCAATCAGCGTCGGGATTATCGCATTAGTCGGTACTGTTTTCTCCATTATTTACGCTTTATTGTTGCCGATTCTTCCAATCTCTGATGTGCAATACGGCATTTGGTCTGGTCTAAGCTTACATGAGCTAGCACACGTAGCATTGGCTGCAGATCCTGCAGGTGAAGAAGCACTCGCTATGGCGCTTTTAGCTAAGCTTGGGCGTGTATTCTTATTAGTACCGTTATGCTTTGTCATGATTCTTTGGATAAGGAGCCGTAAATCACAAGCCGGGGCTGATCATGCAAAAGTTAAATTCCCTATGTTTTTATTAGGCTTTATCGCAATGAGTATTATTGGAAGCTATGTTCTTGGAAATGCGATTCCAGTAACAGACAGTGTTATGAATGGTATTAGTATTGCTACGACCTTCATCTTAACCTCCGCAATGGTTGGATTGGGGCTAAACGTCAGCTTAAAGGATGTGAAAAGTAAAGCACTTCGTCCGTTCTATGCAATGTTAATCACATCTGTGCTCGTATCAGTATTGATGTATTGGATTGCAGGTATTTAAAATAACTCACTATCACAGAGATTGAAAAAAGTGAGCTGCATTTCATCTTGCAGCTCACTTTCATTAGCTTATTTTGATAACGCAAATTTCTCAATCGCTTTAGCAACACCATCATTATTATTCGTATCTGTCTCGTGATTTGCTACTTTTTTAATCGCTTCTTGTGCATTTCCCATTGCAACACCAATACCGGCTTCTTGAATCATCTTGATGTCGTTTAGACTATCGCCAACAGCCATTACTTCATCCATCGTTATACCGATCTTATTACAAAGGAATTGTAGTGCTCTCGCTTTACTTACACCTTTCGGATTGACTTCCACATTTATTGGCAGGGAATTCGTTAACTCCAGCTCCTCATACTTGGAAAGCTCCGAAATCATAATATCTAATTTCTGCTTTTCTTCAGATTGGCAGCCAAACTTCAACCATTCATAGTCATTGAAATTACCTGGAGTTTCTTCTCGAAATACACCGCTTGTAGAGATCATCCACATCTCTACCCCGACTTGTGTACCAAGATTATACATTTTCTCGATTAACGCCGCATCCAAAAGATGCTGATCCAATAGTTCTTTTTCTACTGTCCATATTTGTCCACCATTTGCAGTTATTAAATAAGATTGAAGCTGCAGCTGTTCTGCGTATGGGTAGCACGTATGAATCCCACGCCCTGTACTTAGGACTACATGAATCCCTTCTTCCAAAGCCTGCTTTATCGCCATTTGTGTACGATGAGATACTTCGAGATCACTTGTTAACAATGTTCCATCCATATCTAGTGCAATTAACTGAATAGCTTTCTTTTCTACTGTCATTTAAATGCTCCTTTTCTTTACATGGTTTGTCTTTTCATCTGATTATCCTTTTCAAAAAATTTCGTTGTAATAAAAGGAATAAACAGTAATACAATTACAATGATAAATAATAATTGAATATTGTAGAAATCAACTATAAATCCACCAAGAACAGGTCCAATCATTCTTCCTAATGCCGCAATACTATTAACGATTCCTTGATAAAATCCACTACGTCCTTTTGGAGAAAGCTTGTTTGCAAGTGTTGGAATGGCTGGCCACACAAGGACCTCACCTATTGTTAAGATGACCATTGCAACAGCGAACATTGTAAAATTCTCAGCAAACATGGCAATCGTGAAGGAAATTATCAAGATACAGGTGCCAATATGAATATGCTGTTTTGGTGAAGTTATTCTATCTGTAAACCATTTTACCAGAGGTTGCGCCAGAACGATAAGAAAACCATTTATTGCCCATAGAGAACTATATTGTTCAAGCGGGATGCCAATCGATTGTGTATGGGAAGCAATTGTTGACTGCCATTGACTATATGCAATCCATACAACCAAGAATCCACTACATAAAATTAGTAATGAAATAAAAGCAGTTTTATTGTGAATTTTTGCCCGCTGCTCAAGGACTGACGTATGCATTTGACGATCTTTTGACTGATCCATTCCTTTGAACGTAAACAGTACTAACAGGAAAAAGAGAATAAACACAAGCGCATTTGCAATAAAAATATAATCAAATGAAAAGCTTGCCACATAGCCCCCAAGTGATGCTCCAAGTGCTACACCTAAATTCTGGGCAACATATACGGCATTAAATGCTCGACGGCCACCGTCTGGCCATAGGGAACCAGCCATCGCAAACATAATTGGCCAAGTGATACCATTTCCAAACCCAATAATAATTAATAAAATGGAGTAAGCCACAATACCATGATTAAACGCTAGAATAACGGAAGCAATCATTGCTAGAAATGTTCCTGCAAGAATTGTTTTATACGCACTATACTTATCATAAAGTGCTCCGCCAAGCAAGTTTCCCACAATGGATGCGCCTTGATTGAACATTAAAATGAACCCAGCAAAAGCAAGACTTTTACCAAGCTCATTATGCATATATATCGTATTTAAAGGCCATAGAAAAGAGCCACCAGTTACGTTGATTACAGTTGCAATCACTAGCAGCCAAATATACCTAGGCATATTTATCATCTTCCTTCATTCATGATTAACTAGACCAGTTTAATCCATTTCAGGACGCAAATCAATACTTCCTAGCAGTTTATTTCATCCAGAGCAAGTTAAACGAATTAATTATTAAAAAGGCAGATCATAAATAGATGAATTTCCAAGAGAAACTCAGCTGTTAATAATAGATTGATTCACATGAATTCCTATCATAAACAAGCAATTGCGATTTGGATTCCTTTAATTAAATCAGCATCAGCCCAGCTTGGTATATCTCTTTCAACCGCTAGCGGATGAGATGCCGGTATATGAATAAAGCCAGAAGGCACTTTTCGACCATTCTCCTCAAAATAATGCAAACCATGATACATGACATTATTACATAGGTAAGCTCCTGCTGTGTTCGAGATTTTCGCTGGTAACCCATGCTTTTTTAACGATTCTACTATTTCATGGATTGGGAGCTTACTAAAATAACCGTCCGGACCACTTTCAAAGATTCTCTCTCCATTCGGCTTATATCCGAGATTATCAACTGGGCCATCATTACAATTAATCGCAATTCGCTCGGGCGTAATCTGATTACGCCCTGCTGCTAAACCAAGTGAAATGACAGCGTCAGGCTTATGCTTTTTCAACAATTCAATGAATTGCTTACCTGATTTATTAAATTCAACTGGTAAAACTTCACCGATAATTTGATAATCGTTTATTCTTTGACCATGCAGTTCATTAACAATCATTTCTGTTGGATTGATTGCGTTATTTAGAAAAGGTTCAAATCCAGTCAATAATAATTTCATTCTATTACTGCAACTCCCTCTTTACATTTAAATCTATTATACGATAAATTTAATAAATATTCGATTAACATATCTAATTCTTGTATCGCATCCTAATAATAAAAAAGGTGATCATTTAATAACCAGCTCAGCGTGATAAATAGTTTTCTACGAACAAAAGCGCAAGCGCCCGGTTAGCGACGTACTGACTGCGCCCCGTATTTTGGGGTGGTTCGGCTTGCCGAACATTCTTACGTAGGAGATAAAGGAAACACGGCGACCGCAGGGAGTCGATGTTGACTTATCGTACGGAGGTGAGGGAAGTCTCGCTAGTCGCTGGGCGCTGGAGCTGGACGTAGCCGTTTAGGTAACTAAGTTATCCACAGCATTCAAATTTTATAGTTTTCTACTGAAAAAAGAGATGGATTTGTACCATCTCTCGTTTTATTTCTATTATCGATTTGCATGCAACTAGGCTTATCGCACGTTTTTCTGTACGACTATTACTAAAACTAAATAAGCTACCGGTAGTATTCCTGCTATCCCCACAATTGCATTCCACCCTGCTATATTCCAGATTGGTCCGACTGCAGAACTTCCAAGCGTAACACCAACATAATATGCCACTAAATACAGGCTCGATGCTCCACCTTTATGATGTGCAGCCTCCTCTGCGACAAAGGTTGCCGTCAATGAATGTGCGGTAAAAAAACCTAAACAGGATACGCATAAGCCAATTATGATTATTGGCAAGGATAAACTGAATGTCATTAAAATACCAGTCGATAGGACAAGGATTCCTATGATACGTACGACCTTAAGCCCCATCCCACCCGCTAGCCAGCCCGCAATCGGAGCTCCTATTACTCCAAATCCATAGGCAAAAAAGGTGTAAGAAATTGCTTTTGTCGAGAGTGAAAAAGGCTCTGCTTCCAGATGAAACGGCAAATAGGTCCATATAGATGTAAACGAAAGCTGGAGTACAGCCCCCATTCCAATAATCATAATAATAGTTGGATTTTTTAAATGAAAAATCATCCCTTCCAAGTCTTTACGAAATGATAGATTGCTCGCTTTAAAGAATCGAGACTTTGGCAAAAAAATAAAAACAAGTCCTACAATTAGTAATCCACCGCCTGCAAAAATATAGAATACAGTTTCCCAGGCATATATATCTGTTAGATAGCCAGCCAAAACTCTCCCAGCCATCCCGCCAAGCGCATTGCTAGCGATGTACAACGCCGTTGCAATTCCGACACTGGAACGGTCTATCTCCTCGTTTAAATAAGCAAGAGATGCAGCAGGTAATCCAGCTAGCGCAAAACCTTGAATAAACCGTAATAACACAAAAAGGTAAAACGAATCCAACATAGGAATTAATAGAAATGGGATAACCGATCCGATTAAAGAATATTTAATAATAGCTACTCTCCCAATTCGATCGGAGAAAAAACCAAGAATGATTAAACCAATAATCAAACCTACAATCGTCGCTGATAAGGTTAACGTCGCTTCTGATACAGATACTTTGAATTCCCTAACATACAACGGTAAAAGCGGCTGTACAATGTACATGCTCGCAAAAACAAAAAAGGATGCAAATGCTAAGCTTAAAGATATTTTCCAAAAATAGTAATCATTTATATGATATTTTTGTGTATTCATTACACTACACTTCCTATGTACTTAATTATGCTAATGGTTTTAACTCTTACTATAGCACAATTTATGCAAAAATTAAAAATTATATTTCAGATTAATATGTATGGTATTTACAGTATTTCCTAGGAAATACACGGTGAAGACGGTGCAAAAGATCTACTTAAGAATCCTTGACATGAAACCGATTGGTGTTATATAGTAATTACGAAACCAAAAGGTGTTATATGGAAGGAGCAGTTAAAATAGAAAACTTACAAGATATTAAACAAACTGTTATTGTAAATGCAACGATACAAAAAGTATGGGATACTGTATCTACATCAGAAGGTATTGCATCATGGTTTATGCCGAATGATTTTGAACCAATTGTTGGACAGGAATTCCACTTACAATCCCCATTTGGTCCATCCCCATGTAAAGTACTGGAAATAGATGAGCCAAACAAAATAATATTTTCATGGGATACAGAAGGTTGGATTATTTCCTTTCTATTAAAAGACTTAGGTGAAAAAACGGAATTTACGCTTATACATAGTGGCTGGAAAACAGAGGATACCGTTATTCAAAAAGCAAACGAGAAAAGCTCTATCATTCGTGACAGGATGAGTAATGGCTGGTCGAATATTATTCATAACAAACTTCGAAAGGTTACTGAAGCATAAGTGGCAGCACTAAAATATGATGTATTCCAAGCCATTTCTGATCCAACCAGAAGAGAAATTCTTCGTTTGCTCTCGACCAAAAAACGAGCTATCTCTGAAATAGCATCTCAATTTCCCGTTAGTCGAACAGCTATTGCTAAACACCTTCACGTACTTTCTGAGGCAAGTTTGGTAAGTGGTGAAAAGATAGGCAGAGAAAAGATTTATCAATTGCAGCCAGAACCGCTCACAGAAATAAAACAATGGTTAGCTTATTATGAACAATTTTGGACTAACAAATTATCAATTCTTAAGCATGTAGTTGAAAATGATGATGAATAGCAAATAAAGGCTTATTACATGTAATAAGCCTTTTCTCACTAGATACAAAAGGTCTAATAATATCCGCCCTCCTTATTCTATGAATTCTGAACTATACTTCTTCTTTCCACTCCATTGACTATTAAAAGAAAGTTTTATACTATAAATTCATTAGTTGGTTTAGCAAACAAATTAATGATAGCGCTACATTTTGGAAGAATAGTACTTCCCTATTTCGATTTTTTTATTGTAAGCGGATTAATAAACTTAATTTTAGGAGGAAATAGCATGGATTGGATTATGAATAACATGCCGATTATCTCACTTGTACTCGGTGTTGCTTTACTCTTGTTTTTAAATATGAAAGTGAAGCTTAATAGTGTACTAGCTCTAATCATATCAGCAATATTAGTTGGACTTTTAAATGGTATGCAGCTTACCGCAATTATTGATACGATTAAAGCCGGTTTAGGAAGTACGCTTGGAAGTTTAGCATTAATCATTGGATTTGGTGCTGTACTTGGGAAATTAATGGTTGATTCAGGTGCTGCACAACGTATTGCTTCCACTCTATTAAATAAATTTGGCGTAAAAAATGTTCAATGGGCTCTCATTATTGTTGGTGCTATCTTTGGTATATCCGTATTCTATGAGGTTGCATTTATTATACTTGCCCCTCTCGTAATCAGCATTGCAATTGAAGCCAAGGTACCATATATGAAACTTGGGATTACAATGGTAGCGGCTACAACTTTATCTCATAGTCTATTCCCACCACAACCAGGACCAACAGCATTGGTTGAAGCTTATGGTGCGGATATGGGAATGGTCTACATGCTTGGAATTGTGGTGTTTATTCCAGCAGTTATTGCTGCCGGGATTATTCTACCAAGACTAATGAAAAATCTGGATCGTCCTGTTCCACCACTATTGGAAAAACCTAAGGAATTTACTGATGATGAAATGCCAGGGTTTGCTACAAGTGTTATCATTCCATTAATACCTGCAATTATGATTTCCGCAGCAACAATTATAAATATGTTTATTGATGAAGGTACTTTTTTTCATGATCTAATCAACTTCCTAGGCAGTGCGGAAACAAGTCTGCTGCTTGCTGTATTAATTGCGGTCTATGTGTTTGGTCTGCGCAGAGGACGTACAATGAATGAAGTAATGGATTCCTTCTCTGGTGCTATTAAGGGCATTGCTATGATTATCTTTATTGTTGGTGCTGGTGGGGCTTTTAAAGAAATCATTCTTGATTCAGGTGTAGGCGATTACATTGCTGGGATGATGGAAAACACGGTTGTCTCACCATTAATTATGGCGTGGTTTATTACAGCATTAATTCGTATCGCAACGGGTACTGGTGTTGTATCCGCAATTACGGCTGCTGGTATTGTAGGGCCTTTGATTACAACTTTTGATGTAAACCCTGTTTTAATGGTATTGGCAACAGCAGCTGGCAGTAACACAATTACACATGTGAATGATGCATCCTTCTGGCTATTTAAAGAGTACTTCAACCTATCCATTAAAGATACATTCAAAACATGGGGATTATTACTATTCACTACATCTATTGTCGGATTGGGTATCGTTTTATTACTAGATCTATTATTCTTCTAAAGTTAAAGAGGACTGCATTCAAACTGAACGCAGTCCTCTTACTTATATTTAGCTTTCTCTCATTATCGCTTCCCGCAGCTCATTGGATTCATTCAAATCAACTATACGCTCGAGATCAAGTAATATGAGCAGGTGATTATCAACCTTCGCAACACCCTTTAAAAACGTTTCATGAATCCCAGCAACCAGTTTTGGTGCTGCCTGAATCTGATTTTGTTCAATATCTTTTACTTCTGTCGCAGCATCAACAATTAATCCGATTTGCATATTCTCAACAGAAACAACTAAAATACGGGTATCATTTGTTGTTGCCGACTCAGTAAGCATTAGTCGTTCTTTTAAATCAATAACTGGGGTTGTTTCACCACGCAATTCGGTAACGCCTTTAATAAACTTCGAAGAACGCGGAACCGCTGTAACTTCCTGCAATCTTTCAATAGAAATAACCTGCTGCACTGCAACACCAAAGGATTGATTATTTAATTTAAACACAATAAACTTTGTTACTTCCTCAGCCATTTAACTTCCTCCACTCTACTTAGGCATCAATTCATTTGGATCAATAATTAACGCAACCTCTCCATTGCCTAGAATCGTTGCACCAGATATGGCGAAAACATCTTTCAAATAATTTCCTAGTGATTTTAATACTACTTCTTGTTGTCCAATAAAGGAATCAACAATAAGCCCGGTTAGTTTTTCTCCTTTTTTCACAATCACAACAGAGTACTCTTTACTTTCATCCTCTTTCTGTGATGGCACTTCAAAAACAGTTGCCAGTGAGACAAGCGGAACTACTTTACCACGGAAATCCATAACCTTCTTCCCATGCGCAAACATCATTTGATCTTTTTCCAGGATAACTGTTTCTATAATCGAGGAAAGCGGGATTGCATAGATTTCCTTTTGCACATTTACGAGTAGTGTTGAAATAATGGATAGCGTAAGTGGCAATTGAATCGAGAATATACTTCCTCTACCCGGTTGTGACTCGATTGCAATTTGACCACCTAACGATTCAATTTTATTTTTCACCACATCTAAACCAACACCACGACCAGAAATATCAGATACTTTATCAGCTGTACTAAAACCAGATGAAAGTATCAAGTTAGCAATTTCATCTTTTGTCAGCATGTCTGCTTCAGCTGGTGTAATAATCCCATTTTCAATTGCCTTTTTCTTAACCTTTTCATGGTTAATACCAGCGCCATCATCTTCAATTTCTATGAAAACATGGTTGCCACTATGGAAAGCTCGAAGTGTCAGTTTCCCTTCTTCCGACTTTCCTGCTTGCTTTCGTACTTCCGGCAGTTCAATGCCATGATCGACTGAATTACGAATTAAATGAACTAAAGGATCACCAATCTCATCAATTACCGTACGATCAAGCTCTGTATCGGCTCCAATAATCTCCAAATCAATATGCTTTCCTAAATCTTTTGCAAGCCCGCGAATCATTCGAGGGAAACGATTAAATACTTGGTCAATTGGCACCATTCGCATCGCTAAAATAAGACTTTGCATATCGCTTGAAACCCGACTAATGTGCTCGACCGTGTCCGTTAGTTCCTGATTCTCCATACCTTCAGCAATTACTTCCAATCTACTTCGATCAATAACAACCTCTTCAAATAAATTCAATAGATTATCAATCTTTTCCAAGTTAACACGGATCGTTTTGGAGGCATGATTCACTACAGCTGGCGCACTTTTTTCAGTAGTTGCTGCAACCTCTTCCGCCGCTGTTTGCGCATCTAGCTTTTCTTCTAAAATAGGTTCTTCTTGCTGCTCTTCAGAAACGGTTGTAGTCAAGCTCTCCATCTCTACATCTTTCACTTCTGATACTTTGCTTATAATGTCTTTTACCATCTCTGGGGCTACTGTTGATAGGAAAATCATTAAAAAGCTTTGTCCGAAATTCCCCTCCTCAATTTCTTCAACAGATGGATTGGTATGAATAATTTCTCCATGGTCCTCTAACGCTTCAAAAACCATATAAGCACGTGCACCTTTTAAAATACATTCTTCCGTCAATTCGACTGTTATTTGGTATGGTGAAAACCCTTGATCTTTTGCTTGTTCAACAATTGTAACTTGGAATTCATCAAGTCCAAGCATATCTGTTTGAACTGTGTTTACTTCTTCGGCTGTAGCAAGCCGTTCTATTTGCACATCTTGCTTGCCATTCTCGATCTGATCCAAACGATGAACTAATTCGGAAACATCTTTCTTTCCATCGTTTCCCGCTTGAATGGAACCAACCATGTCTTCCAGAGCATCAATTGCTAAGAAGATAACATCAATTATGGTCGTTGAAACATTCAATTTATGGTTGCGAATCATGTCTAGTACATTTTCCATTTTATGTGTTAGGGATGCAATATCTTCATATCCCATTGTTGCAGCCATACCCTTTAATGTATGTGCGGAACGGAAAATCTCATTCACTAAATTTAAATCTTCGGGTTGCTTTTCTAATTGAAGTATACTGTCATTAACTGCCTGTAAATGTTCTCGGCTTTCTTCCAAAAACACCTCTAAATATTGATCCGTATCCATAAAAGCATTTCCTTTCTATTTCCATTTTGTCAATTTAAGGTTGTATAAAGTGAAACTTCATGCAGTAGGGGATTCCCTTACTCCTCCACTGCATATTGGTTGAACAGAATAAGGAATTTACAGACTGTTCACCTTCACGTTTTTTGTATTTTCACAATTTGAAATTGGGGTATTACAGTCCGTTAACGCGTGATAAATTGTACCACGATTTTAAGCATAGTTAATTACTATACACAAAACCTTTATCATTATCTTATGTAGGTTAAAGTTCCTATCTTTTATATCGACAAAAAACACGATTTATAAAGGAGTATTTTAGGAATCCCGCAATTCTACCTAGAGGATAAACAGAAAATTAATATATTCTTTGACTCGTACCAATTACCATTGAAGCAATATGCATCAATCTAGTAATAAATATATATCTAATTTCCCTATTTTTTCAAATTCTACAGAGAGCTCCACTGCTTTTTCATAGCCTGATAAAGTAGTAGTTCCTTGCAAAATAGTTGGTGCTGTTATGTCTGTCTTGATACCATTTTGAACAATCGTTGTAGAAAGGTTACCAGCTAGCATATTTCCTAGCTCACCACTAAAGGAAGCAAGCATCTCCCCTTCCACAGCCATTCCAAACATCGCTTCACCTATCGCCGCAAAAACAGATGGGTCACCTGCAAGAATCAGCTTTCCTTTGGCATCTCCTGTAAATCCGATTAAAACGCCAAAAGATAGTGATAATGAGGTTCCCACCAATGTGGGCTTTGCTATTTCACATGGAATCGGAATGATTGATTTCAAAGATGTATTCATTCCATTTAATAAAAATACGACTGAACGATTACGTTCCTCTTTTGTTGATATCATTGGGTACCCCCTATTATTTATGTTTAACAAGTCAATTTGGACTGGTTAAAAAGAACTATATAATATTAATACTTTATCTATATCGGAACATACGGGAGAATTTGTAGCAAACTAGCTATATTTTTTGGAATATTTTTAGCCAGTAGTCAAGTCTTCTTTATCGTATCATGAGTCGAGTGAAGCCTCGATACGACTTTGTGGACGCTGCTGCAGCGGAATTTAAGTTATCCACAGCATTCAAATTTTATATTTTTCCACACAATAAAATGGAGCTAAACATCAGTAGTTTAGCTCCTAAGCTCGCATAAAACTCCACATTGATATAGTAGTTTTTTATTCCTTGCTGTCTTGTTAGTTTGTTAGAAATTTATTATTTAGTCTTCCACATGAATTTCATAGTTAGGTAAAATCAAAACCTCAACTCGTCTGTTTTTCGCCCTATTTTCTTTACTTGTATTGGGAACAATTGGTTTATACTCTCCAAAACCTTTTGCGCTAAAAAGCGTTGGGTCAAGCGATTCATTTTCTAAAACAAGCCGCATGAAGTTAAGTGCACGGGTAACACTCAGTTCCCAATTGGATTCAAACGGCGAGTCGCCAATTGGCACATCATCTGCATGCCCGCTAATTACAATCTGATGTGGAGGCTCTGTGTACAGTAAATTGGAAACTTCCTGTGCAATCGATATTCCTTCTTGCTTCACTTCAGCACTACCTGAATCAAAAAATACATCATTCACAATTGTAACTAATAACCCTTCTTCTGTGAGTTCTGTACCAAACGCATCGGCTAGGTTATTTTCATAAATATAGTTTTGGATTGTCGAGTTTAGTTCTTCAAGATGCAGAAGTTCACCCTCCCCATCCGAAATTGTTACATCCATTTCTTCTTCCGAATCCTCTTGATTGTCTTTTTCAAGTTCTCCAGAATCAACTGGTGTCTTGACTGGAATTTCATGATTCTCAAGAATCCCGCTGCCTCCACCAGAAAACTGATCACGAAATACACCTGAAAGCTGTTCGTACTTTTGTACGTTTATATCACTCATTGCGAACAATACAATAAATAGAGCAACTAGAAGCGTTAATAAATCAGAGTATGGGAGAAGCCAAGATTCATCAATATGTGATTGCTTCTTTTTCTTCCTTCTACTCATCTGAATTCACCTGTTTCATCGCAGCTAATTCTTTAGAAGAAAGCAGTGAACCAAGCTTCTCTCGTACAATCAGCTGGGAATCGCCAGTAGTAATAGAAAGAATTCCTTCTACCATGATTTCCTTTTGCAGTACTTCTTTTTTAGATTTCTCTCGTAACTTATTTGCAAATGGATGCCATAATACATAACCAGTAAAAATTCCTAATAATGTCGCAATAAAGGCAGCCGAAATAGCAGCACCTAATGCTTCCATATTAGACATATCACCAAGGGCCGCAATTAAACCAATAACCGCCCCCAGTACTCCAAGGGTAGGTGCATAGGTGCCAGCCTGTGTGAAAACGGCAGCCCCTTCTTCGTGTCGCTGCTCCATCGCACTAATCTTCTCCAGCATAATATCTTTAATGAAATCTGGAGATTGTCCATCAATTGCTAGTTGCAGCCCAGATGCTAGGAATGGATCCTCTACTTCATTTACCTGCTCTTCCAACGATAAGATACCTTCTCTACGTGTTTGATCTGCCCAGCTACTGAACATTTCAACTAATTCCCTCGTATTTGTTTTGTTCGTTTCCGTAAATAAAATTTTAAATAGAGTAGGTACATTTTTAAGTGTACTCGTTGGAAATGCTATTGTGACAGCAGCAACTGTCCCTAGTATAATGATTAATAGAGCAGCAGGATTTATCAGTGCTGTAACACCTACCCCTTTTAGCACCATTCCAACTCCTACTGCAATTAATCCTAATATTAATCCAATAATTGATGTTTTATCCATTGTTGACCTCCTGATAAATCTGTGTCAGATTCATATAAACTTCTATATTTAATTATCGGCAAATTTATAGAGTAATGAAGGTGTTTATTAAATGTAAAATAATAATTTATTAGGAGGGATTAAAATGAAGTTACCTGTTGAAGGATATAAAATTAAAAATAGCTTCCCTTAAAATTTAAAGGGAAGCTATTTTTATTAGTTTAGTAGGTTCTTCTCTACTTTTCCATCTTTCATTACAATCTGAATCGTATCATTGTCAGCAAGAGAGGAAATATCCTCCAGCGGGTTGCCTTTTACGATAATAATATCTGCTAATTTTCCAGCTTCAATTGTCCCAACTTTATTTTCCCATCCGAGACATTCTGCAGCAGTTTTTGTAGAAGCTACAATGGACTCCATCGGTGACATTCCAATCTCCGTCATTAAACCTAGCTCACGTAAGTTGATTCCATGTTTCACAACTCCTGCATCTGTTCCCATAGCAATTTTCACACCGGCTTGATAAGCTTTTGCAATACTTGCTTTATGAATTTCAATAACTTCCTTTGATTTTTCTACAGCAGTATCAGGCATACCTGCTTCCTCTGCTGTTTCTAAAACACCAACAGGAGCAAGTAATGTTGGTACGAGATATGTACCTTTTTCAAGCATCAACTCAATTGCCTCATCATCCAGAAAGATTCCATGCTCAATCGAATGTACTCCAGCCCTTACTGCATTTTTAATACCTTCTGCACCTTGTGCATGTGCCATTACCTTGACACCTTTTCTAAACTTTCCTTCCTCAACAATCGCTTCTAATTCTGCTTGAGAAAATTGCGTGAATTCCGGGTGGTCTGTTGCACTTGTTACACCACCAGTTGCGTGCACCTTTATAACTTCTGCACCTGCACGCAGCATTTCACGTGCTTTTTTGCGAACCTCTTCTACTCCATCACATTTTCCACTTGGCATTCCTGGATAACCCGATGGTAAAAGATCCATTTCTATACCCGAGACTGTATAACCATCCCCATGCCCGCCAGTGATCGTCAGTGCGTTAATACTTAATTGCATTCTTGGTCCTGTAATAAGCCCCTCTTCAATTGCTTTTTTCACACCTAGATCTGCTCCAAGTGCATCACGAACAGAAGTAATGCCTGCGTATAATGTTGCTTCCAGGTATTTTGCTGCTTGGTAATACATAAAAGAAAATGGAGTTGTCAGCCTTTTTGCAACCGGTGAAAACTCGAGCATCATATGAACGTGTGTATCTATTAAACCTGGCATAATCGTTCCACCCTGCGCATCCAAAACTGCTTCATTACCGTCTGCAGTATACATACTTTCGGGACCAACGTATTGTATACAATTACCTTCTACAACAACAATTGCACCTTGTTGAATTTCTCCACCATTTCCATCTATCAACAATCCATTTTTAATTATTGTTTTTCCCATTTTATTTCCCTCCAACGATTCCTATAATGTTTGAACTAATATTCCCGCGATGACTACTGATGCAATGGTAACGGTCGTAAACCCGCCAATTAGCATCGGTGTCAGCATTTCATTAAAAATGGTTTCCTCTTCCTCTTTATTCCTTGCAATACTTCTGCTTACTTCTTCACAAAGAATATAGTCAGCCGGAAACCCAAATAATGCTGTTAAAGCAACAGGCATTCCCTTATATGGGTGCCACTTCAGCAGCTTCGAAACGATAAATCCACCTAATGAAATACCGAGTGTACCAAGCAAAAGCAAAACAATGATACTAGGCAGGTTGTTTAATACATCCTGTGGACTAACATCAGCCATTGTACCAATAACAACAAATATAATTGCAATCATCGTTAAGTTAAATGAATTCGCTTTTTCCAGTGATTTATGTTCAAAGATACCGAGCTTCAATCCTGTTACACCAAATGCAAGACACCAAAGACTGTAATGGATTGGTGTTACCTCACCTAGTGCCGTACCAATTGCTGCACCTACAAATACAAAGAATAATTTTAATGTCATACTCGATTTAATTGGACTCTTCGCAGCTGTTTCCTTTGTAGCTGTAAGCTTAGTATCTTCCATCGGCTTAAATGTTCCATTATCTATCTGCTCTTGAATCGTAAACGCATATTTTCTTAGAAAATATTGCGCGAGCGGCATTCCCAATAATCCTTGAAACGCAACGATCAATGCTGGAATAACTACTAAGCTTGTCAGCCCAATCTCTGTTAACTTTTCAGAAGTAATAATTAGTGCTACAACTCCTCCACTGAGCGGCCCAATTCCCGCTACCGCAGTTGGATAGTCAAAGAGAAATGAGACAATAACCAATATGAGTACACCAGAAACTATAATCCCTCCTAATGAAATTAATACAGCTTTATACTGCGTTTTCAAGAGTGAAAAAGGAATCATTGTGCCCATGTGTAAAATAGCAGGTCCAACTAACATCGCCCCTAATGCAGCGAATTGTGATGTTGCAAGAATATCTTTAGGGAATATTCCCGTCCAAATACAAATCAAATAACCTACCATCGCGGTAAGAAGCATTGGAATTCTTGCTTTGGAGATGATCGAAAGCCACTCTCCAAGTGCAATCAATGCAAAAATAAGCGTTGTAGCTATAAGTGGATTGCTTAGCATAAAAAGACCTCCGTATCTAAGATGTAAAGTTTTATTATTATGAAAATTCACTCCATGCAAGCAGGTCCTTTATATAATAGCAACCAATGTTTAGAGCAATTTTAGATATTATAAACCCATTTCCTCTCAAAAATCAATACAATATCTGAAATTTTTGTCGAATTTCGTCATGTATTCGCTATCATTATTTAAACTCAACTCGAAATTTTCTTATATAACGAAAGTGTAGCTTAAAATAAAATGGAGAGTTACATTAAAGCGCAACTCTCCATTTACAAAGCTCTTATATAGGACTCAATAATTCACACAGATAAACGTGCTTTCATTTCTCCAGAGTCATCCTTTCGCTGTTTCTGTATATACCAAACCCCGAGAAGGAGTAATAATCCAATTAAACTAATAACCAAATCAGGTACAATAAGCATAACACCTGCAATAAACAGAATCAGACGCTCCCATGAATAGGAACTTCTTATGAAAAATCCAATCACAGCGCTACTAACTGCGGTCATTCCGATAATTGCAGTTAATAAGGAAATAATGAGTCTTATTGGTGTAATATCCTGTAACAACAATATTGGATTGTAAATGAATATATACGGTATAATGAATGCAGCTATGGCTAATTTCACAGCTGTTACCCCCGATTTAAATGGATTTGCTCGAGCGATGCCAGCCCCAGCATATGCAGCCAAGCAAACAGGTGGTGTAATATCTGCAACAATTCCGAAGTAAAAGACAAACATATGAGCTGCTATCGGTAAAACCCCAAAATCATTAATTAGAACAGGCGCTGCAATGGTCGCTGTCACGACATAGTTAGCGGTTGTTGGAAGTCCCATGCCCAAAATAATACAAGCAATCATGGTAAAAATTAAGGAGAAAAATAGTATGCCACCTGATAACGCAATGATACTTGCGGCAAATTTAGCTCCCAAGCCTGTAATACTTACAACTCCAGCAATAATCCCTGCCGTTCCAACTGCTGCAATTACCGGCAGTGCTACCCGAGCACCTTCCTCCAGAACAAGAAACACTTTTTTAACGCTCATTCGTGTGTCTTTTCGAATTAAGCTAACAAGAAAAGCAGTGAAAATCCCCATTAATGCTGCTCGTTGTGGAGTAAAACCAACCATAATCGTTCCAATAATAATGAATAGCGGCAGAAGCATGTACCCATTTTTCACCATTAACTCCTTGAAAACTGGCAGCTGAGCCTTCGGTAATCCGATAACACCTATTTTCTTTGCTTCAAAATGAGTTCCAATAAAAATACCTGTAAAATATAATACAGCAGGAACGATTGCTGCTAACATAATTGTTCCGTAGGACACACCTAAATATTCCATCATAATAAATGCCGCGGCTCCCATAATTGGTGGCATAATTTGTCCCCCAGTAGACGCAGAAGCTTCTGTCGCTGCAGCAAATTCTGGCTTAAACCCTGACTTTTTCATCATTGGAATGGTAAACGATCCAGAAGCAACTGTATTCCCAACCGAACTTCCAGATACCATACCTTGCAGTGCACTTGCTACTACAGCTGTTTTAGCAGTACCACCCGTAAATCTTCCCGTTAAAGCAAGTGCAATATCATTAAAAAACTGACCGATTTTCGTGTGCACTAAAATAACGCCAAAGAAAAGAAATAAGAAAATAAACTTGGCTGATATTTGAATCGGCGTACCAAAAATACCGATCTCCTTATACCATAAGTCTGTGGTAATCCGGTCCACGGCGAATCCTGGATGTGACAGTATTTGTGTCGGCATAAAGTTACCAAAAACAGCATACAAAATCGCAACACTCGCTACAATGACAATAGGAAGTCCTACCGTTCGACGAGTTGCTTCCAGTAATAATAAAATTCCAAGAATAGAAATAATAACATCTAACGTACCATATCCAGAAATACGACTTTGAAGAATCGATTCAAAGAAAATAATCTTATGGTACGTTACATAAATTGCAGTAAATGCTAAAAGCACATCATACCATGGAACGGTTTTTTGTTTTTTTTGTAATCCTTTTTTTGCAGGAAACAGTAAAAACATAAGACCAAGCGCTGTTCCTAAGTGAATTGCTCCTTGCTGCTGTGATGGAAGTGTACCAAAATAACCTGTATATAAATGGAATAGCGTAAGAGCTACACCTAGAAATGAAACGACCCAAGCCCACTTTCCAATGTTTACACGGTAATTGCTCTCGCGATCATATTTTTCTAAAATTTGTTTAGCATCTAGTTGGGAGTTTTCTTTCATTCGATCACACCTTTATAAAATAGTAAGAAAAGGATCCCGGTTTAATTACTAGATCCTCTTCTTTGTATTCTTATATAGCAATTAAAATATGGAACCAAGTACCTCTATATAACTTACTCTAAATCGTCCAGGCTCGTGATGTCTGTGTTTTCCCGTGTAACAATTTGAACGACTTCAGGGTAAATATGACCGATAAATGCTGCATTTGTAACTTCATTTTCTGCAAAGTCACCTTCTCCATGCACTGCATCCAGTGCCGGTACATGAACTGTCATACCAAGATCCATATTCCCATCACGTATACTGGCTAAGTTTTCAATGGAAGCACCCGTTTCTGTATTCGTCACATTTAATCCTTCAATATTCTTATTCCAAATCGTCGCTATTTCTCCACCGAGTGGATAATAGGTACCGCCCTGACTTCCCGTTCCCAAAATTAAATCATTCTTTCGTTCCGTTGCGCCTAGTACTGCAACTTCATTATCTACCGCCAACCCTTGCTCTTCGTAATAACGCTTAGCACCAGGATGAATCGGTAAGCCTTCTGCTCCTTGCAGTGCATTTTCCAACGTCATATGCACGGACTGTGCATGTGTATTTTCGTTTGCATTTTCCACCATACTTTTCGCAAGCTCATATCCAAGCTCTTCATCAATTGAATCTGTATTTGCTACTAAAACAGCAAATGCCGTAACGGTCTCAATATCTTCATCCATAAAATCATACGTATCCTGTGGAATCGTGTATCGCATGTATCCACTGTTTTCTTCCATATATGCTATCGCATCATCTGATAACCCAATCATTTTCACATCACCAACAGACGCTTGCAAACTTTCAATATTACCGGCAGGCAAACCTAGAATACCAATAGAAACATCGATGTTTCCGTCTTGTACACCATCTGCTGCGTCTCCAAAGCCTTCTTGATAGGCACTATAATCACTATCTTCAATACCATAGGCATCCAAAATTAATTTGGATACCGCATTTGTTTCACTTGCAGGCGGACCAATTGCAATATTTGCTCCTCCCCCACCACAGGCTATAAGTAAAAATAAGCATAAAATAGATGTAAGCGTTAACAAAAATATTCTTTTGAACACACCATCAACCCCTTATCATGTTTACTTTTCGGATATTCTTAAATACTATGTAGATTTCCAATGTTAGCCAATCCTTACACTAATTATATATTATTTCAGAAAAATTTCAATATTTATTCAATGGAATATCTGGACAAAATTGAAGCTAATAAACTAGTAGCCAAATCCATAGATTCGACTACTAATTATAGGGAATTTTCCAAACCGTTTGGAAGTATTCAACAATCTACTTCACATGCTAAAACTCCTTTGAGGAAAAAGGCAGAAACAATTTAATTCCCCGCTTATTAACCGGAAGAAACTTGCTATCGGCAACTAGATGGCTAATATAACCAGCTAAACAAGCATAGAAGACACCTTCGATTCCAAGAGACTCCTGTAAATGAAAAGCAATAATTCCGAAGAATATAGTACCTATAATGGAGTGTGTGTAACTCCGATGAGAAACGAAAGATGCTATTAATATGTAAACTCCAAGCAACATTAGCCATTTTTCTTGTAACGTAATACTGCCAGCAAGTATACCTATCCCCGTAATAATTAACATATGTTTTTGTTTAAGCAAAGCTGATAATGCCATCATCGCTATGCCGATCCCCATCCCAAAAAGTCGTTCTGTTGCTGTTCCTTCATAAAGACTGTACATAATCATCAATGCACCAATTAACTGAGCCGCTGATTGAATTACTTTATGGGAGAATGTTATTTTGCTTCGAAGTTTACCATCGATATCCAAATCAGGCATTAAGCCTGAAACACCTCCTAGTCCAACGAAAAGTAATGTTGTCGTAGGAGACGATGCAAATTGATTCGCAACGACAAAGCCTGCAGCCGCTCCAATTGCAACATGTGCTGTTCCATTCATATGATATATCATCTCTTTCCAAATTAATGTGGTATTTTTAGAAAACCTGGTACTTGTAAATGGGATTCGTAGAAAGCATTCTTAGTAGAACTTATACGTTAAAATGCAAGACTTTAGACGAATGCATTCGTTGCACTTATACAGATAGTAAATTTTTTATGCTTTCCTATCCTCCAAAACACCAAGCTCTATTTTACACAAAAATAACAAGTTATGTGTGTTATACAAACAAAATCGACACGTTTAACCATATTTTTGATTATCTTATCTTGCAAAATCATACTATTTCCCTAAGGACGAGCATATATTTCAGCATGATAATTTTTGTATTTATGATACTATTATTTTAAAAAATGTTTGCAAAGGGAGGAATTCTATTGAGATTTTTAACGTCATTTTTTGACAGATTAGTTCAGCGTTACTTACCAGATGCATTTTTATTTGCAATTATTTTAACCATTTTCGTCTATTTTTTAGGGGTTATCTTAACGGACAATGGTCCAATGGAAATGGTTACCCATTGGGGAAATGGTTTTTGGGATCTCCTTGCTTTTGGCATGCAAATGTCCCTCGTTGTTGTGACCGGATTTATTTTAGCAAGTACACCGGTTGTGAAACGCTTTTTAGCTAAGCTTAGTGATTTAGCAAAAACTCCAGGTCAGGCGGTTATGCTTGTTACATTTGTTGCTTTAGTAGCTTGTCTAATAAACTATGGATTTGGGCTAGTTGTAGGGGCATTATTTGCTGTTCACGTCGCAAAACGAGTTCCTGCAGTCGATTATCGGATCTTAATCGCAAGCGCATACAGTGGAATGCTTATCTGGCATGGTGGTTTTTCAGGATCGGTACCACTTCTCATAGCTACCCCTGGACACTTTTTAGAAGATACAATGGGTATAATCCCAGTCGTAGATACATTGTTTAGTCCATTTAATATATTTATTGTTATTACACTATTAATTACATTGCCATTTTTTAATCGATATTTATTAAAAGGTGCCGATCCGATAAGTCCAACAAATACGTCATTATGGAAAGAAGAATCGAAAGAAATCGTGAACGCAGCGGTTGCGCAACCAACAACACCTGCTGAACGAATGGAGAATAGCCGGGTCCTCTCACTCTTAATCGGTTTAATGGGACTGCTATTTGTAGGTTATCATTTTGTGATGAATGGATTTGACTTAAATATAAATATAGTTAATTTTATTTTTCTTTTCTTAGGGATTATTCTACACGGAACTCCCCGCCGTTTTCTCGATACAGTTAGTGATGGAGTTAAAAATGCGGGAGGTATTATCGTACAATTTCCTTTTTATGCAGGAATCATGGGAATGATGGATTCATCTGGATTATCCGAACAGATTTCATTATGGTTTGTCAGCTTTTCTACAGCAGCCACATTGCCAATTTTCACATTTATCAGCGCTGGTATTGTGAATGTTTTCGTTCCTTCTGGTGGTGGACAATGGGCTGTGCAAGGACCAATAATGATTCAAGCAGCACTTGAAATCGGTGCGGATACAGCAAAGACTGCTATGGCAGTTGCTTGGGGAGACGCATGGACAAATATGATTCAGCCATTCTGGGCTCTGCCGGTTCTTGCTATTGCAGGACTAAAAATCCGAGATATTATGGGGTTCTGTGTAATGATTTTAATGTTTAGTTTTATTCCAATTGCACTTGGCCTTTTACTATTTTAATAAGGAAACCCCGAGACGTTATACACGCCGGGGTTTCCTTATTTGTGCTACGGCAATACCAAAAATAATGAAGATAAATCCAATAATCATACTAAAACTCATCGTTTCATTTAAGAAGAAACTGCTAAACAAGAGCCCAAATAATGGGACAAGCAAGGTTGATAGTGTTGCAGTTACGATATCCACCACACTAATTATAACAAACCAAACGAAGAAACAAAGTGCGGATGCCAGTATACCTGTGAATAGAATATAATAAACACTGACTGCATTAAATTGGATAGGTTCCCCCCATTCCATAAAAAGCGTTACTATGAGAATGACGATTGCCCCAAACAGCATCTGAAATGCTGTCGCTTGTATTTTCGATAGGTGCTGGACATGAAGACGATAATAAACATTCGATACCCCCCACGATATAGCAGCAATAATTATTAATAGTTCTCCAAATATGACACCGATATCTTGCCCCATCCAAATGTCCCCACCGAGAATTGCTAACAGTCCTAGCATCCCTAGAAACAAACCAGTTAGCTTGGCCGGCGTGATTTTTTCATGCAAAAATTTTGTCGCCAGGATACTGCTCCAAATCGGCATGGAATAAAGGAGTACAGACGATTTTCCAGCATCGACAAATTTCAAAGCAAACATAACAAGCAGAAACACAATTGCTGTCTGTAATAAGCCAACTACAAGGAGATGCTTCCATGATTCTCTTGGAGGAAAACCAACTTTTAGAAAAACTACCATTAACAAGAGCGTTACAGCCCCTATCCCAAATCGAAAAGAAGAAAATGCAAAGGGTCCCATAAAATTAAGAGACTCCTTCATGAGCACCCATGCGTATCCCCAAATAACTGTTATCGTTAGTATTAAGCTCCACAAAACAAATTTATTTTCCTGTATCCGATTTAAAAATTTCCCCACCATTGTTCCCCATTTCGAATAATTCTTACAGCTTATGCTAGCAGAGACAGTGGGTAGAACCAAGGAAAATGTCCCCGCATCGTATTTTCGCAAAAAAAAATAAGCCTGCAGTTGCACGCTTTTAGCTAATTGCTTTAAAGTTTGTTGTGTTGTCTCTTGCTTTGCTCATCATACATTGAAGTACTTGAGCAAGTCTTTCATCCAGATTCTGCGCATTTTGTTCTAAGCCAAGGATTGTTATCTCAACATCATTTATATCAGATTCTAATTGATTAAATAATTGATCCATATGATAGCTATTTTCTTGTATATCTTTCAAATCCTCTAATAACAATGTGATGGCCGCTAACAACTCGTTAATCATTTCCTGGGTCAACACATCCCCCTCCTATACTGCTAGTTTACGCTTTTCGTGCACCATTTCACAAGTGTAATTAGTATGAATTTAAGATAATTAAATAGGTATTATTATCTGTACAATTTTGAGACAGTGAAGCTAAAATATGTACAGTACAGTCAAAGGAAAAAGGATTCCCCTAAAGAACATAGGAACCCCAGAGCCTTCTAAAGTAAACATTCTTCCATCATTTTATTTAAGTTATCTGCGGACCCGGAAATTGTAACTGCCGATTGTTCAATTGCTTCTATGCCCTGTTCAAATACTTCAAGATCAGTTTGAATTGTTTCATTACTGTTTTTCGTTTTATCCATAGTGTTATCAATTTTTTGGAACGCGGCTTCAGTATTTGCCATCTGCCCCTTTACATTGGTTAGAAATTGTTGAACTTCCTGTAAAGAAGAAGCACTATTAAAGATCTGTTCATTCGTTAACGTAACAAGTTCTGTCACGTTTGTAACAGAATTTCCAGTTTGCTCTGCAAGCTTCCTTACTTCTTCAGCAACAACTGCAAAGCCGCGTCCATGCTCTCCAGCTCTCGCTGCCTCTATGGACGCATTCAATGCTAAAAGATTTGTTTGGTCTGCAATCGACTTCACAATTTCAATAATGTCCTTAATCTGTGTGGATGTGTTTTCTAAGTTTGCCATATCTTCATTTACCTTTGTAGTACTCTGCTGCATATTTTCCAAAGATTGATTCATGACTGTTAAACGAGATTTTCCTTCTGCGGCTGCTTCTTTTGCTTCCTCTGCAAATTGTGTACCCGCTTTCGAATTAGAAGTAATGACATTTACTTGTGCAATCATTTCTTCAATGGAAGCTGTTGTTTCTTCAGCCAATGTTGCAAGTTCCGTAGAGTTTTCCTCTAATGTTTGAACCATGTTCATTTTTGTTTGTACATCTTGATCCTTGATTCGCATTACTTCCTCATCGTACGCCTCTAAAACAATCTGCTGTTCCAAATTCAGCAACTTATTGATAACCTTAATTGCTAAAATTTGATCTGCCGTATTTTCGAAGTTTTTTTGTACGATATCGATTAACCCATCAAAGAGCTTTTGAAAGGATGCAATATACCATTTCTGTGTAAGTCCGATTCTTACGTGGATATGGGCGATTATCTTTCTTCTCTTAATAAAGGAATCATTCATCTCACCAGAAAACATCTCAACGATATGGGTACGTAATGTTTTCTTCAGTCTTTCAATTGAGCTGTTCTTTTCAATGATTTTAATTAAATCTTGGTTGTATTCTAGATTTTTATAAAATCCCTCAACAACGAACTGATTTTCAGCCTCTATATAAGGCTTTAACACCTGTGCAATTGCAAAATCTTCCCTTGAAAAATCCAACATTTTTAATTGCTTCTCTAAATCAGACCCTGTTTCTATTTGTAGCTTAGGGTCCATTTGCTTACTCCATTCGACTAAAACAGCATCATTTCTTTGTTTTCTTTTAACAAACATGTTGCCCCCTACTTTCTACCCATGCTTTTAAACTTATCCTTTATATCGGATACAAAACCATTGATGTTTAATCTAATAATCGGAAATAAAAATCGCCTCTCACAAAGTAAGAAGCGATTGATACTGTTGTATTAAGTTTGACCGTCACCACCTAGTATCTTCCCTGCCAACGCATATAGCACGGCATACGTTACAAAGTGGGAGGAGTTATCATTTGGATCTTGCTGTGGGTAGACCTCCACATAGTCCATTCCTCTGACTCCAAGTTTGGCAAATTCATGAATGAGTTCTAATAGTTCAAAAGAAGTAAGCCCATTACCATCAACTGGACCACCAGGGTTAAAGGCAAAGTCAAGTACATCACTGCAAATACTTAAATAAACTGCATCTGTCTCCTTACTTGCAATGTCGTATGCTTGCTTTGCTAAATCGGTTAACTGATTTCCAGCCTGTCGAATTTCTCTTACAGAAATCGTTGCTGCACCGACTTCCTTTGCATATTTACCTGTCTCTGGTTGGTTTCTCGGGCCATGAATCCCCATATGAACAATACTTTCATTTCGTACACTTTCACTTTCATAAATTCGGTGAAATGGTGTACTTCTTGCATATAAGTCACCATTATAATCGGGATAATTATCATAATGCGCATCAAGATGTATGATTCCGACTTCGCCATCTACTTCCTCACTTAAAGCTTTTACAATTGGATACGTAATCCCATGGTCTCCACCAAAAACAACTGGGAACTTTTCCGTCTTCCATACCTTTTTTGCAAAACTTTCAATTCGATTCATCGTTTCTGCTGTATCTGCCGGGACAACATCTACATCACCTAAATCACCAATTTTATAATGACTTAATACATCGATATGATTCAATTCAGGTAAGTAGCCTGAATAGCGTGCTGAATTTATTCGTATCGCCTTTGGACCAAGTTCGCATCCAGTGTAATCTCCCCATGTAACCGCTCCTTCCCATGGTACACCGTAAACAAGAACATCTTTGTCTTTAAAACTATTATCCCCTAAACTAACTTTTTCTCCACCTAAATAACAAGGAGTATTCCCATAGATTTTATTATTCCTCACTCTATCTCTCCTAACCTATTTCATATCTGTGACTTTATCCTATTGGTCATAGACCTTTATCATAACCTTTACCTTAAATTCTTCATATGAAACATAAAATTTCTTATCATGTTAGGGATATGTGCAAAATCAATTAATTATGAAGTTTATTTGCAGCTTTTGGATTAGTAAGTGGGCATTTCGCTAGTTAATTAAAATGATGTGATGAATTAGATTATCTATTTGTAGGAATATGCCGGTCACGAAATGAATATATCTTTAATCGCGACCGAATATAGTTCATTATTGAAAAATAGTTATCTAATATTATATATTGGTTGATTTTTTATCATTACAGAACCTCATCAATCATGGAACATGCTTTTTCAGCAAAAGCTTCACATCGGATTAAATCGTCATCATCTGGTTCAAGCTCGACCTTTAATCGATCAGGGACAAGCTTTGCTCCAAGGTGCTCCAGATGATTTCCCATCAGTTCAATCGATTCACAAAACACATCATAAAAAGATTCTCCTGAACCGAATACTCCAATTAAACGACCGGTCAAATCGACTTCATTCAGTTCATTATAGAAGTCCTCTGCTTCATATGGAATCTGACCGTCATCTGCAGAATGTGTTCCAATCAGTACCAAATCATATTCAAGCAGCTCCTTCACGTCAATTACATCAAATTCAAATGACTTGTATACAACGTGATGTTCTTGTTTCTGTATATAATGAACAATGGCTTTTGCCATCATTTCTGTATTACCTGTACAACTAGAACAAATTACAAGAATCTTATTCATGCTACTCCCTCCATGTATTTCCTTTTTATTTCACCTTTATTATAATCGATAATGATAATCATTTTCAATTATAGTTTAAGAATACTTATCAATGTTCATATGTACTACATTTATACATTTTTTTCAAATAAAATAGAGATGCTTAGTCCAATAGGATTAAGTATCTCTATCTAAAACTGATCACTTTTTCATTGTTTACTCACCGAATCGCGATAAACAATCTGGTGCTGAATACTGATTCGTTTAATTGGTTCTGATTTATTAACGGTTTTTTCAATTAAAGCCTTAGCTGATTGGACTCCAAGTTCATGTATTTGTATATCAACTGTCGTTAGTGCTGGACGAATAATTTCAGATAAGTACACATTATTAAAACTGACTAATGAAATATCCTGCGGAACTCGGACACCAGATTCTTCTAACAAACTAAGCACCCCGACACTCATTAAATCATCTGTTACGACTATCCCTGTTGGTGGTTCGTCTAGTGATAGTAAAGTCTCCACAGCTTCTCTCCCACCAGATTTGAGGAATTCCGTATGGATTTTATAACGATCACTAACTTCTAAATCAGCTTCTTGCAATGCAGCTTTATAACCTGCTTCACGATCTATTGTAACAAATAGATCCCTTGAGCCTCCAATAAATGCAATTTTCTCATGACCGTTTTCAATTAAATGCTGTGTTATTTCCTTTCCAGCAATAAAATTGTCATTGTCTACATGTGTAATTTCGTTCATATTTTCGTATGGCTTTCCAACAATGACAAATGGAAATTTCATCTCTTTCAGGAAACTTGTTACACGGTCTTCTAATCGCGAATAAAGTAAAATCACACCATCAACATAGCTGCCGTGGACCAATCGCTGTACTTCCTCAAAAATTTCTTCCTCTGTTTGTCCGCTGGAAAGCGTCATAGAGTATTGCATACGATGTGTAACGGAACCAATGCCTCGTAAAATTTCGGGAAAGAATGGATTTTGCAACGCTTTGTCAGCAGATGATGGCATGATTACCCCGATTGCTTTCGTCGATTTGGCCACTAAGTTCCGAGCATTTATATTCGGATGGTATCCTAAATCTTTCATCGCTTTACGAACTTTTTTCTTTGTTTCTACACTTATCCTCGGATTATCAGCAATTACTCTCGATACAGTAGAGGGTGCTACTCCAGTTGCTTTTGCTACATCTTTTATCGTTACCATTATTCCCACCCTCATCTCAAAGATTGAATTTATATCATTATTATCCTTTTGTTGCCCCAGATGTCAAGCCAGATATAAGATATCGTTGCAATAATAAAAATACAAGAGCAATTGGAACTGCAATCAAAATGGATCCAGCTGCAAATCGAGTGAAGTTTGTTGAAAATTGGTCATTAATAAAGTTGTATAATCCAAGTGCCAATGTGAAATTACTTGGACTTGTTAACACAATACGCGGTAATAGAAAGTCCATAAATGGCGCCATAAAATTAAACAATGCAACCACTGCAAGTATCGGCTTCGCTAACGGCAATATAATGGTCCAAAATATTTTCAAATGACCCGCCCCATCTATCTTTGCTGCCTCATCCAGCTCTTTTGGAATGGTATCCAAATACCCTTTCACAAGCCAAGCATTAAATGGAATTTGCCCTCCCAGATAGATGATCATCAGCCCATAAAGAGAATCTGTTAACCCAATTGTATTTAATAAAATATAAAGAGCCACCATTCCCATTAATGCTGGGAACATTTGCAGTAACAAGAACATATATAAACCATATTTGCGACCAATAAATTGATAGCGTGAAAATGCATAGGCGATTAATGACGTTATAATCACCGAACCGACAGAATTCACAACTGCAATATACATACTATTTTTATACCAAAGTAGGTAATCACTATTCGGGCTTGTAAATAACCAGGCATAATGTTCCCATGTTGGATTACTTGGGAATAATTCGGTTACAAGCATATTCGACCCAGGATTCACACTCATCATTAATGCCCAAAATAATGGATAGCCTATAATAATAAACATAATTAGTAAGAACAGATAGATGAACGCTACTTCGATTTTTGATTTTTTCTTAGTAGACATAGCCATTAGTAACGTCCCTCCTCTTTAAATGCTGCTGTTTTTCTAAATTGAAAGAAGGCAAATATTGAGATAAGTAATCCCATGATAATTGTTATCGCTGCAGCCATATTATAATTATTCGTTACAAATGTCAGTTTATAAACCCATGAAATTAAAATATCCGTACCTCCAGCATTTTGACCACGAACTGCTGGTTCTCCTTCATTAAATAAGTAAATGATATTGAAATTATTAAAGTTACCCGCATATTGCATGATCAAAAGTGGAGCAGTTGCAAATAATAGATGCGGCCATGTAATATGTCGAAACTTTTGGAACCTCGTTCCCCCATCAACATCAGCGGCTTCATACATATCCTGCGGCACACTTTGTAAAACACCAGTAAACAGGGCAAATACAAATGGGAAACCTAGCCAGGTTTGAATCATAATTAAGGCAACTTTTGCCCAAAATGGGTCAGATAGCCATGGAATCATGATTTCAAATTGACTAAGTAAATCGCGGTTAATTGCCCCAAATGTCGGATTAAATAATGCAGAAAAGATTAAGATGGATACGAATGCAGGTACTGCCCAAGGTAAAATCAGTACCGTGCGAATAGTACGTTTAAATTTAACTCGTTTGTCATTAACGAGTAGTGCAAGAAATAAACCAAGACCAATTTGTAATGTCGTAGCAACAACAGTCCAAACAATTGTCCATGTGAATACACTTAAAAAAGTATCCTTCCATATATTCACACTTCCTAATGCTGCAAAATTATCTAACCCTACCCAATTCAATAGATTCCGAGGTGGTGAATTGTATTGATTATAATCGGTAAATGCCAAGCTAACCATGAATAATAATGGCAAAACTACAACAAATAATAGCATCAATAGTCCTGGCAAAATCATAAAGTACGGAAATCCATTATCATAAAAGTTTTTGATTCCTTTTAATAGTGTTGGAATTGGTTTTCCATCTGCACGGGCAATTGCATCCTTTCTAGCATCCATAATGTTATAAACATAGATTGCGATGCCGAATGCGAGTACGATTAAAGCTATTAATCCTTGGATTAACAATTGAATGGAGTGGTGTTCTCGTGGAATGGTTCCTAATGTAAACAATCCCCAAATACCTATATCAATAAGGTCCCATGTTGTGATTAAAAACGAGATAGCCACAAGTAAAAATAATATTCCTTTTAAAAAGCGCCGGTTATAGATTTGACCTAAACCTGGAATAACTATCGATAACAATGTAGCAACATTTCTACTAGTTTTGTTGGATCGACTATTCGCCATTTGTCTTCCCCCTCATGCAAAAGGCATAAATAAATATATGGGAAGAACCCTTCCCATATATTTATTTTCTAATTAATTTGCTCCAGAAGCTGCAATTTGATCTTGGATCGTTTGTACTGCTTCCTCTAACACTTCATCAACAGGCTCACCTTTAGAAATAAAACTAAGTGCATTATTAATTGGATCCCATACTTGCTGCATTGCTGGAACACTAGGCATTGGTTCTCCATATGTTGTTTGCTCAGCGAATGCAGAGAATATTGGATCATCCGCAATGATTGAGTCCTCCATGGCATCGTCACGTGCTGGAATTTCACCAGCAACATCATAGTATGTCATTGAATTATCAAAGTTTGTAATATAAGCCATCAGGTCTTCAGCCCACTCTTTATTCTCAGAGTAGTAGGAAAGCATATACGATTTTACTCCAACAAATGATTTCGGGTTTTCACCATTATCGAGTATTGGCAGTGGTGCTGCTGCTAAGTCATCACCTAAAGCCTCTGAATAATCACGAACCATCCATGGTCCATTAATTACAGATGAAACTTTTCCTTCTTGGAATAATCCATTCATAATGTCTGGTGTAAGATCTTGTGGTATATAACCATTATCAAACCAGGATTGAACTAAGTTACCACCTTCAATCGATCCTTCATTAGCTAGTCCAATATCAGCAATATCATAATTTCCTGCGTCATTTGCAAATACATATGCACCATTACCAGAGAAGAAAGGATAGACAAAATAGAAATTTGCTGCTTCCATTAAAAAACCAAATTCATCATTACTTGCATTCGTATCCCGTTCAGCAATTGCCATCAAATCTTCCATTGTTTCAATTTCTTCATCAACCAATGATTTATTATAATACATGGCATATGTCTCAATTACTGCCGGATATCCCCAATATTCTCCATCATATTGAACAGCATCCAATGCAGTTTGTGTATACTCTGTTTCTTTATCTCCTAGATTGACTGGGTCAACTAACCCGCGTAATACGAGGTCTCCAATTCGATCATGTGGCTGAAAGATAACGTCTGGTCCATTTCCAGCTGGCCCTTCCACATCAAGTTTTTCAACTTGTTCGAGCATATCAACAGGAACCATATTAACCTTTATGCCTGTCTCCTCTGTGTATTTATCAGTTATTTCTTTTACAGCTTCCTCCTGTTTTTCCTCTGCATTAACCCATAGCGTAAGCGCTTCCGGTTTTTCCGGCATTTCGCCCTCTGCTTCTGCATCCGTATTCGTCCCACCATCTGTATTTGATGGTTCTGCATCATCTGGACCACAAGCTGCTAAAATTCCCATAATAAGTAAAAATAAAACACTAATGCTCAACCACTTTTTCATCTAATTTCCCTCCCCAAAATTATAATTTGCAGCGTTTTCACCTTTTTAATGAAAACGTTTGCGCAACTATATAGTATTTATTATACATTGTTTTATGAAAATATCAATATCAAAATATAATTAATTATCGCTCTTGTTACCGGTTACAAAAATAATATGAACATATTCATAATTTTATCTGCTCACCTATTTTTTTGCTTATATTGTGCAAACGTTATTCATTAAGATTTATTGAAAGAGGACAATCATACAGATTTTTGTCCCCCTCTGGTACAAAAAGCTACAACAACCGATAAACCCTCGCCTCATATGGCCACAATACATTTTCTTCTAATTTATTATAATTACACAGAAGTAATTCTTTCTTAATAGACTTTAACTCTGCTGGAAGTTCTATTTCTACCTTTTTCGCAAATAAGTTGGTTATTACGATAACAACCTCATCATCCAATGTTCTCGTATACGCATAAACATGATCATGATTCTCTAAAATCAGTTCGTAGTTCCCATAAATAAAAACACTATTCTCTTTTCTCAACTTAATTAGTTTTTTATAATAATGATAGATTGAATCTGGATTTTGAATTTCTTGTTCCACATTTATTTCCGTATAGTTCGGATTCACTTTCATCCATGGAGTTCCATTTGTAAAACCGGCATGCTTTTCATGTGTCCACTGCATTGGAGTTCTTGAGTTATCACGACCAGTTTTCCAAATTACCTTCATGATTTTTTCAATGGGGGTTCCCTTACTCAGCTCTTCATGATAATAGTTTCTCATCCCAACATCATCATAATCATCAATGGATGGAAACTGAACATTCGTCATCCCAATTTCCTGCCCTTGATATATAAATGGCGTTCCTTGCATAAGAAAATACATTGTCGCTAAGCTTTTGGCAGATTCCACACGATATTCCCTACTATTCCCCCATGTTGAAATGGAACGAGGCTGGTCATGATTTTCTAAGAATAATGCATTCCATCCAATACCTTCCAATCCTTTTTGCCATTTAGTCAATGTTTTCTTTAAGGCATGTATATCCAAGCCTGTATCGGTATGCTTACCCCAAAGGTCTAAATGTTCAAATTGGAAAATCATATCGAATTTCCCTTTTTCCACTCCGACCCACTCTTCCGCTTCGTCCATACGTACACCATTTGCCTCCCCAACAGTCATAATGTCATAATTAGAAAAGGTTTTTTCCTTCAATTCCTCTAAAAAAACTTGAATGCCCGGTCGATTCATATGACCTTTATAGGAAGGAACATATTTCATCTTTTTCGGATTCGGCAAGTCTGGGAATCCAGCAACCTTTTTTATATGGGAAATCGCATCTACTCGAAACCCATCAATTCCTTTATTGAGCCACCAATTTACCATTGTGTACAGCTCTTCACGGACAATTGGGTTCTCCCAATTTAAGTCTGGCTGTTTTTTGGAGAACACATGTAAATAATATTCCTTTGTTTCTTTATCGTATTCCCACGCTGAACCACCAAAGATAGATTCCCAATTATTCGGCTCTTTACCATTTTTACCTGGATGCCAAATATAATAATCTCGATACGAATTACCTTTAGAAGCACGTGATTCAATAAACCAGGAATGCTCATCAGATGTATGATTAATAACCAAATCCATAATTAGCTTCATTCCACGATGATGAGCGGCTTCAAGTAGTTGATCAAAGTCTGCCATTGTCCCGAATTCATCCATGATTGCCTGATAGTCACTAATATCATAACCATTATCATCATTTGGAGATTGATAGATTGGACTTATCCAAATCACATCAATACCAAGCTCCCTCAAGTAATCAAGCTTAGAAATAACTCCCTGGATATCTCCGATGCCATCTCCGTTTGAGTCCATAAAACTTCGCGGATATACTTGGTAAGCGGTTGCTTCTTTCCACCATATCTTCTTCATTTTTATCCCCCTTTTTCTATTGCTGATTCAAATGATTTTTTAAGTTTCCACATGTCGATAAAATGCAGAAAATGGTAAACCTCTTCTATCATAGCGTATACCTTCTATTAGCTGACGTATGGTAATTTCTGATAGATTTTGCCGGGCTCTTAACCTTCAACTCAATTGACTAACGTGCTCAATGAATTCAAGTGCTTTCACATACAATATTAAAAAGCTAGTTATTGCAACTGTGCAACACCAGCGAAAACGTTTGCACTAATTGCTTCGATTACAATAGTAGCACGATAAATATAAAAGGGCAATTGTTTTTAAATAGTATCTAGATTAAATATTGCTATTTAGCAAGATTACCTAAAAAAAGATGTCATTTAAATAAGGGAGTATTACAGGAAAACGATTGCACATTTATAGAAAAATTAATCAATGGTGGGTGAAATATTGGAGGCTAGCGAAAGCTTTACGAACATTAAAATGAACTTACACTGAATAGCCCTGGACTTTAAACACACGGTCAAGTCCAAGGCTATAAGAAACGCTTATTTTACGCTGAATAATACTGCAAAAGTCGAGAGTAAACGGAACGGGCTATTCTTTTATCATGTGTTCCATGTACAATTGCACGTCCGTCCCGAAAGAAAACAATCCTAAATTCCCCAAAAACACAGGAAAGTAAGAAAGGATTGATTAATAGGTTTGTTGCATTTCCTTTTAACCTATCCATGAAGACGTTTAATTCAAACACTCTTGAAGTAGCAGGCCGAATTTGCACCGCATCTCTTCCACATAACACATCAGATTTCATTTGATTCTCAAATTTCAAGTAAGGATACGTTGGTTGCTCCCCACATGTTGGACAATGGCTATTTTTAAGACGTGTCACATCTATTTCAGCCTTTTCATCCTTCCACATATCAAGCGACCTGAGCACCGGCGATATCTGGGCTCCAGTTAAAATTTTTAAAGCATAGGTTACTTGTGTTGCAGTAACCATTTGAACAATTGGACTGATCACCCCTACCGTCTCACACGTCATGCCATCCACCGGTAAATGATTTAGTAAACAATGCAAACAAGGTGTGACATTTGGAATAACTGGAAATGTGGAACCGTAACTCGAAACACATGCCCCCATGATAAATGGAATGTCATGTTTTACAGCTGCATCATTTACGATTAGACGCGTTTCAAAATTATCCGTAGCATCGAGAATAACATCATGACCCTTTATCATTTCTTCAATATTTAAACCGTGGACATCTTCAATAAGACTGTTAATATCTATCCCACTATTGATTTGCTCAAGCCTCTTCTTTGCAGCGAATGCTTTAGGAAGCTTATCCCGGACATCCGCCTCGCTATATAATTGCTGTCGTTGTAGATTACTCCATTCAACATAATCCCTATCAACAATTGTTAGTTTACCAACACCTGCTCTTGCAAGCATTTCTGCACTGCTGGAACCCAATGCACCTGCTCCGATGATAATAACACTTCCAGATTCTACTTTCTTTTGCGATTCCTTTCCTAAAAATAATTCTTGGCGAGAGTAGCGTGTCTTCACGTTCCTACCATCCCTGTTGTCGGACTGCTTGCCACTGCATAGTC
The DNA here is from genome assembly GCF_037983385.1 of Oceanobacillus sp. FSL K6-0127. Taxonomy (NCBI): domain Bacteria; kingdom Bacillati; phylum Bacillota; class Bacilli; order Caryophanales; family Bacillaceae; genus Oceanobacillus; species Oceanobacillus sp. FSL K6-0127. Next base: position 3,563,273 of record NZ_CP150287.1, read on the forward strand.
TTTTTCTTCTATTCTTCCCGCTTCATACCCCAGCCTGCCAGCTTCCAGCGCATATTTTACAGCTTTCGCCATCTTGATTGGATCTTTTGCTCCAGAAACCGCAGTATTTAAAAGCACTCCATCTGCTCCAAGCTCCATTGCATATGCCACATCCCTAGGAGATCCAATTCCCGCATCAACAATTACGGGTACATTGGATTGTTCAATAATAAATGCTAGATTTAAAGGATTAATGATTCCTTTTCCCGAACCAATAGGACTTGCACCTGGCATAACAGCATGAACTCCCAAATCTTCCAGACGTTTCGCCAAAACAACATCATCTGACGTATATGGCAGCACGATAAACCCTTCCTCAAGGAGCATTTCGGATGCTTTTAAAGTTTCTATTGGATCTGGCAAAAGCGTGCGCTTATCCCCAATGATCTCCACCTTAATCATGTCACATAAACCAGACGCTTTTGCAAGTTTCGCTATACGAACAGCCTCTTCGGCCGTACTTGCTCCAGCTGTATTCGGAAGTAACGTATATTTAGTTAAGTCCAATTGTTCCAAGAAGTTTGGCTGACTTGCTTCAAAAATATTCATCCTTCTAACAGCAAACGTTAAAATTTCTGTTTCCGATACTGCTACTGCTTCTTTTTGAACCTCAAATGATGGGTACTTCCCTGTGCCTAATAATAAACGAGATTGGAAAGTACGATTAGCAATGGTTAACATAATCATCCGCCTCCTACAAAATGAATAATTTCTACGATATCCCCATTGAAAAGCCTTTTTGTTTCGTATTCTTCCTTCATAACAATTTCCTTATTTACCTCTACGACAGCAATCCGAGATTGTAATTGATAGTGTGCCAGCAACTCTCCGACTGAATCCACTACCTCTGGAAGTTCCACCTGTTTCCCATTCAGCTGAAATTTCATTTTTATCACCTCCTAAACTACTATGCTTTGACGACGATCTACACGAAATGTCTGCATCCATCCGTTATTTATGTCTTTTCCAACAACAAAATCACGAATCATTTCCCCGGTTGCTGGAGCAAGTAAAATTCCATTTCGGTAATGCCCACAAGCAATGAGTATTCTTTCTTCCTCTGGATGCCTTCCGATAAATGGGTTGCCATCAAACGTGCCTGGTCGCAATCCTGCCTGAACGTGATCGATTTTCCATTCGATTGCAGATGGAATCATGGCTTTTGCCTTTTCAATTAAAAACTTGATTCCTTCAAGGCTTACAGTATCACTCCAATCCTTCTTGATCATGGTTGCACCAATAACAAGCTTTCCATTATTTCTAGGAACGATATAACAGCTTTCATGAAATAGGGTATACTCTAATACATGCTGTTCACTATGAACGATTAAACTTTCACCTTTAATTGGTATGAGCTCTTCATCTAATCCAATTTGCCTAAATAGCCCATTACCATATACACCTGTAGCAAAGACAACATAATTTGCTTCGACATCACCATGCATTGTTCGGACAAGATAGTTGCCATCTTTCTTTTCCACTTGATAAACACCGTTGCTTTCCATAATGGATGCACCAAGGGCTCGAGCACTTTTAGCAAAGCTTTCACAGGTTTGATCTGGTATAACACTCACATCATCCTTTATATATGCTGCTCCTAATATATTTGGAGCAATCAATGGCTCCCTTTTCTTTACTTCTTCTTTATCCAACCATTCTGCAGTTGGTTGCTTCAGAAGCGGAGTAAGCTGATGCTTATCTGTATCTGAAAATACAAGCTTTAATATTCCACCTTCTTTGTATCCAATATCAATGCCGCTTAATTGATAAAGCTCATCCTTCAACCTGAGATATGCTTGTTGACTCGATCTGGCAAACGAAAATATTGTATCCTCGCCATTGCTTTCAGAATGAGCACCGAGCATACCAGCCGCAGCACTTGTAGTCATCAAACCAATTTGTCCTTTTTCAAATAACGCAACATCAACCTTTTCTTTCGCTAAGTAGTAGGCAATCGAACAACCAATAATACCACCACCTATTACGACTACTTCATAATGCTGTTTCACTTTGAAATTGCCTCCCTATATTTTTTTATCATCACGTTTGGTGCATCGGCATGGAAAATACCGGACATGATTGCAATTCCATCTGCTTTTGTCTGTTTCATTAACGGCACCTCTTCCAATGAAATTCCTCCGATACCATAAACTGGGATGTGAATTTCTCTTTTCATTCGTTCAATTGGCAAAATTCCATTTGGAGGTATTCCCCTTTTACTGCTTGTCTCAAAACAATGACCAAATATTATATAATCCGCCCCATCCGCTTCAGCTTCTTTCGCTTTTTCGAATGAATGTACACTGCAACCAACCCTTAGATGCGGATATTGCTTCTTCACTGTTTTTACTGGTAAGCCATGTTCTGGCAGGTGAAGATTTGGGATGTCACTAAGCAGTACGATATCAAGCCGATCATTTAGAATTACTTTTTCTTTATCAACCCCATTCATTTGCAGATAATCTAGTAGCTGCAAAATTTCACGGGCTGTTTTTGACTTTTCACGAATTTGGAGAAAATCAATCTCGTCGATGATGTCAATAATGGTATCTGTTAGCTTTTCAACAGTCATGCTATCTGCGGTTACAGCAATTAGCTTCATCAAACTCCCGCCCCTTTCTTTCAGGTTTCATCAAGAATCATTACCTAATAATGCAATTACAGTTTTTATGCACACAAAAAAACCACTTTCCTGCACACAGAAAGTGGTATCGTATTTGTATAATGAAACTAACAATACAATTTGCCCTTGCCACATTCCTACGCAGGTGCTAGCCTGTTCAGGTTTTGAGGGTTTCAAAGTAACTACTTTTTTCTCAGCCCTTATCAAGGGTTCCCCTAGTGAATAACGCTACGTATTTACTTATCATTACTTTACCACAAATAGAAAAATTTGCAAAGTCTGGATTTTTCAAATAATACAGTTTAAAGACGAGTTGTAGGCTAGATTTCACACAGCTTTTTTATTTTCGAACCAAAAAAATACCATTTTCATGTATACTAAAACTAGAAAAAATAGAAAGAGGTCTCAAATAATGAAAGTAAAAATGAACGTACAGACAGCATATCATGGTGAATTGCTGCGAGCAGGCAAAGTATATGAAATTGATGAAACGACAGCAAAGCGGTGGATTGCTAGTAATTTGGCAGAAGAAGTTAAAAATGAAAAGTAAGCTATAACCTTCCGCAATTGATGCGTCCAGAACAGTTAAATTGTATGGAAAAAATGCTTACTTCTTTAGTTAAAACTGTTGGATCAGACATCGAATAACAAACTGAAGCGGGCTGGGATATCACATCGATGAAAGAAAAGAATAACACCTGGCATCATGAGGTTATAGACGCAGTAAACATTATTAGAGTAGATAACAATCTTCTTTGGGAAAAGCAATAAGCATGAGCGCGAAATAGGTATACCAGGAAGCTTAATGAGATTCAATCTTCTAAACGCAACTGTAATACAGTACAAACCTCGCATATTGCTACCCGATTTTTTCCCACTAAATACAAATGTCAACCCCGCCGGATACACTTCGTGACTCTTTACTGTGAATAGCGGGGTTGACTATTTATAATGCATATTTTTTAGCACTGCCAATCTAACAGCACTGCTAGTTGAACAAATAGACGTTTCTTCTAGAACATTTCGTCTACTATCCAATAAATCTATCTATTCGCGAAGAATTCTTCCGCCTTTTCTAAAAATACTTCTTGATCAGGAGTCAAATCGTATTCCTCCTCGATCGCTGAAACAGGACAAACTGCTTTGCACGCACCACAGTCAATGCAAATGTCAGGATCAATATAAAATTGATCTGGTCCCTCTTCTATACAATCAACCGGACAGACACTCACACATTCTGCTGCCTTTTCCGGTCCACATGGATCCAATATTACAAAAGCCATTTATGATTTACCTCCTTACATACATCACTTTCTCTCTATTAAATGATAATGCTTAAACGTCTTGAAGTAAACCATTTGACTCGAAATTCCGACAACATTATACATAAACACTTACTCCTGGGCCAAACGGAATTCCAAAGTAGAAGAAAATTAACAGAAGAATCGTAAATGTAATCAAAAAGAAAATCGTATATGGTAACATTAATGCAATCAATGTACCAATTCCTGCTTTCTTATCATACTCCTTCATAAATCCAAGCACGATAATCAAATACGGGTTCATCGGTGTGATTACGTTTGTGGATGAGTCTGCAATTCGATATGCCGCTTGAACAAATGCTGGACTGTATCCTAAAAAGTAAAACATCGGTATAAAAATAGGTGCTTCTAACGCCCATTGTGCAGATCCACTAAATATAAACAAGTTCAATAGTGTTGTTAAAAGAACAAACCCTAATATAACAGCAATTCCTGTTAAACCAATGGATTCCAGCATGTTCGCTCCACTAATAGCAATCCAAGCTCCCATGTTTGTCCATTCGAAATAGGAGATAAATTGAGCTGCCGCAAATACGAGTACGATAAATCCGGACATGTCTTTTATTGCATTTCCCATATAGGTCCCGATATCCTTCGAGCTTTTAATCTTTTTTACTGTTACCCCATAGACCGTACCAACTAGAATAAACAAAAACAAAATTAATGGCACAATTCCAGATAAAAATGGTGAAGGGATGATTCCGCCTTCCTCATTCGTCAGTGGGGAACTAGGAATAAGAATTACTGTAACAATTAATACAACATATGCAACACCCGCAAGCACAGCATTACGCAATCCCTTTATTTCCAAGGAAGTTGTTCCCTTTACTTCTTTGGCTGCTCCACCTGCATAGGTACCTAAGCGTGGCTCTACTATCTTTTCCGTAACAAATCCGCCAACAAAAGTTAAAATAAATACACATGTCAACATAAAATACCAATTATCGACAGGTGTTACATAGAGATCTGGATTTACAGTACGAATCGCTTCCGTTGAAATTCCAGATAGCAATGCATCCGTGCCAGTAATCATTAAATTAGCTGTAAAACCGGAGCCCACACCAGCAAATCCTGCAGCAAGTCCTGCGAGAGGGTGTCTGCCAATATTATAGAAAACCATTGCAGCCAGTGGTGGAATAATAACAAACGCAGCATCAGATGCGATATTTCCCAAAATACCAGTGAAAACCACTGCATATGTAACCAATGATTTTGGTGCCTTTAAAATCGTACTCTTTATTCCAGTCTCTAAAAGCCCTACCTTATCAGCCAGGCCAATTCCCAGCATCATCGCTAAAACAATCCCTAATGGTGTAAAACCAACAAAATTGTCCAGCATCGATGTTAAAATATATTGCAGCCCTTCAGCTGAGATCAAGCTTTTTATAGCGAGCACCTCAGACTCACCTGGTAATGTGAACGTGACATTAAATAGTGAGATTACCCATGATAATACGATAACGATACCTGCAAGAATGACAAACAACATAAATGGATCCGGTAATTTATTCCCCACTCTTTCAATTCCGTTCAAAAAACTTTGCATGCCAAACCTTTTTTGTCCTCTTGCCATCAAATCCATCCCTTCTATTTTCTCTTATTTCAATGCACAAAAACGAAATACTTTTTTGGGCCTGCCTCGTACATTTGATTGCACCTCTCCACATTGCTCTGTAATTGCAGCCTTTTCTAGCAGGCTGACAATCCTTCTCCCATTTCTTTCTGTGCTTTTCAGCCACCTGGCCACATCACTAGCTGTAAATTCATATCGATTATATTTTCTTGAATAAGCTCTTATCTTTGAAACGATACTTGGACTTACACCACTGTGTCTAATTTTTTCTTGCCATTCCTCATCTAACTCCATCGTTTTAAATGCAATTGTTTCATTATCTGCATTCTTTTTTGTGATTGACTGGTCTTCATCGACAATAATAATAGATGTTGATTTCTCTGTTTCCAGTTGGTGGAATCCTAGTCTTACATGGTCTTCTGCTTGGGATACTGTTTCACCAAATCCAATCGAGATAGTCAATTGAATATTCTCCTGGACTTTAACATCCTCCATTATTTCAAATATCGCCACTTCGAATTGATCATCAATTTCTCCCCGGGTTGTGAATATAAAAAATAATCCATCACCTAGCTGCATTAATGATCCATTTATTTTTTCTGTTAAAAAAAGCAATGTTTTCCGCAATTCGAGTTCTTTATGTTTCATTTTGAACGAATAATACATCGCTTCTTCATTCGTATTAAACACTACATTGCACCCGATTACAGCCAATTGGGCATTTTTATAGCGACTGGATAGCGCCCGTTGAATTAATAGTCTAAACGATTGTTCGATCGATAAATAGGATGGCATAACCCTGTAAACAGGAATTCCTTTCTCTTTCAAAGCGATATAAGTAGAACGAATAAATGTAATAGCAACTTCCGATTTACCTTTTTCATATAGTTCCTCATGAAAAGCAATTTGCTTTTCGTTATGTTCATATCCTTGGAAAGGAATATTATTATAAATCATGGAGTGTAACTGATAAAAGGATAATAACTTGTCTATTTCTTCATTTTCAATCGTATCAATGCTTATTTTTTTATAGACCTTATCCTCATTAAGCTGCGCCTCAAGCAATGTCCCTAAAAAAGCTGATCCATTCATATCTGGATAGATTGCATGATCCATTGACAAAAGCGTATGCTCCATTGCATAAGAAAAATTCATTATTCCCGAAAAGAACCATTGATCAAATTGATTTTTATTATTCTTCAATATTTCGTCTATTTCCTCGAGCGATTCATAGGTAAATGGGACAATTGATGTATCGCTAAATTCCTTTGCAACAGTCATAATTTGATTTACAGAATCAGCAGGACCGATGACCCCAATTCTTACTTTCATATTGGTTCTCCTGCTTCCTGTTGTAAAAATGTCATCATAACCTTTGTTCCTTTTTCAAGACTTTCTATCGATGCAAATTCACGTGGATGATGACTTAATCCATCTTTACACGGAATAAAAATTAAACCTGCTGGCCAGTTCGCCGCCATATTCATTACATCATGACCAGCCCCGCTATTCATTGACAATGTTTCATACCCAATTGTTTTACTTGCTTGGGTTAATTTTGCATGCATTATGTTATCCATCTTGACTGAATCATTATCTACAAGCGTCTTTACACCAATCCTAATTTGCTTTTTCACTTCAAGCTCAGAAACAAAAGTACGAATATTTTCAGCGAAATCCCGTTTTAGTCTATCGTCAACACTTCGTATATCAATACCAAGTTCAACTTCTCCAGGGATTACATTCATTGCGTTTGGATGTAAACGGATTGTACTTACTGTAGCTACAAGTGGAACTTCACTTTTTTCATTTACTTTTAGTGCTTCCTCCTGCACAAAATTTACGAGTGGTGCAATGGCTACAAAAGCATCCTGCCTTTGATGCATCCGGGTTGTACCAGTGTGATTGGCCATTCCCTTTGCAGTAATTACAAGTCTTACTGGGCACGCGATCCCCTTTACAATACCAATTTCTGCACCTGTTTCTTGCAACTCCATTCCTTGCTCAATGTGCAGCTCAATAAAGCTTTCCAATGAATCAAGTGAGAGGGCAGCCGCTTCGATAGATTCCCAGTCAAGTCCATAATCTGTCATTGCTTGTTTCATTTTAATTCCATTACGATCTTTAATTGCTTCCATTTCCTTTAGTTTTAGTTGACCCGTGATTGCTTTGCTTCCAATCGTCGACACACCAAATCGGGCAGATTCTTCAGCAATAAAACAGATGATAGCGATGTTTTTTATCGGGTGAAATCCTATGTCCTGTAATCCTTTAACAGCAGTTAATGCTGTTAACACACCTGCAACCCCATCATAGCCACCACCACAATCAACGGTGTCTAAATGCGATCCCATTGCAATTGTTGATGCAGACGGATCAACCTCCCAAACAGCCCAGCAGTTCCCTGCTTGATCTTGATATGTTTTCAAACCGAGTTCAGCAGCGATTTGTTCAAATTGGATATGCGCTGCTTTTTCTTCCTTTGTAAAGCTAAGCCTCGTAAACCCATCTGGACGTGCCATTGTATCCGTCACATTGAGGGCTAGCAGTTTGTCCTCTAGCCATTTAGTCAAATTACTCAATTCCTGACCCTCCTTCAATGATTTTGATAAATGCATCCAATGCAACAGGAAGAACTTCTTCTTGAAAATCAAAAGCTTGATGGTGATGCGGGTAATTCAACTCTGTTCCAAATAACAAATAAGTTGCTTTCCCACCCTGTTGCTGTACACGATTCATCATAAAGCTTGCATCCTCTGAACCCGAAACCTTCGCTACCGGAAGAACTTCCTTTATATAATCACTTGATTTACATGCCTCTATTATTGTTGGTATTAATGCTTCACTGCAAATCATTTCCTCTGTAATACCGACAGGAGTGATCTCACAAGTCACGTCATGCATGTCTGCTGCTGCTTTTATGATTCGGGTTGCTTCTGTTAGCATATATTCATTAATTTTTTTAGTTTCTCCTCTCGTCTCCATTTCAAGAAAGGCGTCACTAGGAATTATATTTCTACCACTACCAGCAACCATTTTCCCAACATTAATTCGAGTAATGCCATCACTATGCCTAGGAATTGTATAAAGATTTGTTGCTGATACTGCAGCAGCGAGCAAAGCATTCTTTCCTAACTCCGGGTGCATTCCTGCATGAGAAGCAACACCAGAAAATGTGACATTGAACTTTGAGGATGCTAGAAATCCATCTACCGTTGCAGCAATGGTTCCAATTGGCAAGGACTGGATGCCAATATGTCCGCTATAAAAATAATCGACATTATCTAACCACCCTTTTTCAGTCATTGCTTTAGCACCTCGTCCACCTTCTTCAGCTGGCTGAAACAATAACGTAAATTTTCCTTTTAATTTTGATTGATAGGCAGCAATGTAGGAGGCAACCCCTAGACCAATTGTCATATGGCCATCATGGCCACAAGCATGCATGGTTTGGTCGATCATAGAATGAAAACCTTCTTTTGCAGGGATATGATTCGTATCCTTTGTTTCCGTAATTGGTAAGGCATCGATATCAAATCTGAATGCCACATGGTCTCCGGGTCTTTCAGTATCCCATGTTGCTACAAGTCCTGTAAGACCTCCACGCATTTTAGCAAGCCAGGACTCTTCCACTCCTTTTGCTTTTGCTTGGAGTTCATGTTTATCCAATTCAGTTTTATTTGGAACTCCTAATCTCGCATCACGCTCTAGTGCTTCTTCTCCTAAATGAATCGTAAATCCAAGTCCCTCTAGAACTTTTCCAAGACGGTACGTTGTTACATATTCCATAAAACCAAGTTCAGGGTATGAATGAAAGGATTGTCGCCAACTAATCAACTTTGGTTCCATATGGCTTACAAAATCAGACATATACTCACTCCTCATTTAATTTTTGTAATGCATCGATTGCAAATTGGACAAATAGCTTAGTTCCCTGTGGCAAGGCACGTTCATTCAATTTAAAATTCGCATCATGAAGTGGTGTCTGCTTTTCCTTATCTTCCAATTGTGTTCCAAGCCAAATAAATGCACCAGGGTATTTATGTAGGAATCTTCCAAAATCTTCTCCTGCTAAAGACGGCTTTTGTGAAGGTGTTGCATTCTCTCCAAGGATCTTCTGTGCAGAACTTCTGGCAAGTTTAGCCCATTGTGGTGTATTAATTGTTGCTGGATACCCATCCGTGTATTCAATATATGCTTTTGTATTAAAGGCTTCCGCAATCTGGTTTGTAATCTGGTAAAAGCGTTCTTTTAATCGCTCTCTAATTTCTGAATGATACGTTCGAACAGATCCTTGCAGCGTCACTTCTCGCGGAATAATGTTCGGTACACTGCCAGCATCCAGCATACTAATTGTAACAACAGAAGACTCCATTGGATCTAGGTTTCTACTAACGATTGTCTGCAGTGCAGTAATCAAATGCCCTGCTGCTATAACAGCATCATTTGCTTGATGCGGCATGCTTGCATGACCACCTCGCCCTTCTAAAATTATTTTAAAACGATCTGATGCTCCCATTACTTCCCGGTCATGCACACCGACAGTACCCGTTCGCATATATGGCCACACATGCTGGCCAAAAATTACATCCGGCTTGTATGTATCAAATACACCATCCTCCATCATGACCTGCGCTCCACCTTTTGGTGATGCTTCTTCTGCCGGTTGAAAAACAAGCAACACTGTTCCATTAATCTCTTCCTTTAGTTGCTGAAGAACATATCCTGCACCAAGTAACATAGCTGTATGAGCATCATGTCCACATGCATGCATCACATTTGGGTGTTTAGATACAAAATCATCTTCATTTAATTCCTGTATTGGTAATGCGTCGATGTCTGCACGTAACGCAACGATGTTATCGGAATCTTTACCTTTAATAATCCCCAAAACCCCATGTTCGGCAAAGCCAGTTTTCAAGGGAATTCCATAATCTGTTAGCTTCTGTTGAATATAGTGGGATGTTTTGACCTCTTGATTACTAAGCTCTGGATATTGATGCAAATGACGTCGGTTAGCGATAATTTCCTGTTCCACTTGCTTCAAATATGTGTCTATCTTTCGTTGCATTAATCTACCTCCAAAAATATAACTCATTTACGGAAAATTACCTTTAATATTCCGTTAAAATGGATTATACAGAATTTTTAACCTGTTGTATATATTTTGTTTATATAAAGTTGATGATGTTTTAGTTTCAATACAAATGGGAAAATAAATTATATCTTAAGAAATAAAGGAGTTTTTTAATTGAAAACGTATAGTGTCACACCAAATGTAGATGCAAGTGCTTGGTTTGTAAAATTGGAGGACGTTGCACCAGAGGAAGTCTACGACACTAAGTCAGAAGCCATTGAGGCAGCAGAACAATTGGCACAGGAAAACACACCAAGCATTGTCGAAATACAAGATGAATATCATAATGTTTTGGAAGAAAAGAAGTATTAAATCACACCACACAAAAAAAGGGATAGCTTATCTACTGTAAGCTATCCCTAAACCTCTATTTCTTCAGCTTTGCCAACGCATCAGCGAGTGCATTGTTCTTAAAGCCATCATCCTGCTTTTTCAAATACTTATTTACATCTTTTTTCGATACTTTATGTTTTTTCTCTTCTTGTTTACGTGCATTAAATGTGGAAAGTTTTTCTCTGTGTCCACATTTGCATATAAACATTTGCCCTTCTCCTTCACCGCGAAGTTCCATACGTTTATGGCAGTTTGGACAGCGGGCATTCGTTTGTTTGGCAATATTTTTCTTATGCCCACAAGAGCGATCTTGGCAAACGAGTTTACGTCCATGCTTATTCTTAATTTCCAACATGAGCTTTCCACAACTAGGGCATTTCGTCCCCGTCATATTATCATGCTTGAACGTGTCCCCAGTATTTTTAATCTCCTGAACAGCTTGTTTCGTATAGGTTTTTATTTCAGAAATAAATTTATCCTTTGCAAGCTTGCCTTCTGCAATTAAGGCTAGCTTCTGCTCCCATTCCGCAGTCAAGGCCGGAGAACGCAAATCTTCTGGCACAAGATCAAGCAGCTGACGACCTGTAGGAGTTAAATAAATATATTTTCCTTTTAGCTCCATGTACATATTATTAAATAACTTCTCAATAATATCCGCTCTTGTCGCTACCGTTCCAATACCGCCTGTTTGATTAATTGTTTTCGCCAAATGTTTTTCATCCGAGCTCATATAACGAACTGGATTTTCCATCGCCTGTAATAAGGCACCCTCTGTAAATCGTTCTGGCGGCTTCGTTTCTCCTTCCGTACGAGAAATACGGATATCCGTTAGCTTATCACCTTTATGCATAACTGGTAAACGTTGGTCATCTTGAAGATCATCTTCACTTCTTCGGTTATTGTAGACTTCTTTCCAACCGAGCTTTTTAATCACTTTTCCTTTCGCAGTAAAACGCTCTGGTCCAATTTCAGCTGTAATTGTTGTTTGTTCATATTCATAGGCATCTGAAAGCACCGCTAAAAAACGTTTCACAACAAGATCATAGATTTTAATTTCCTTATCATCTAAATCCGCTAACAGAACCGGCTGTTCCGTGGGGATAATCGCGTGGTGATCCGATACCTTCGCATTATCGACAACTGCCTTGGAAAGCTTCAAATCCTTTTTTAAAATTTTCGCAGCTGATTTTGCGTACTCATCTACGCCACAAGCTTTTACGCGATCCTTTAATGTAGGAACAATATCTGAAGAAATAACGCGTGAATCGGTCCGTGGATATGTCAAAACCTTATGCTGCTCATAAAGCTTTTGCATAATCGACAACGTCTGTTTTCCAGAGAAATTAAAAATCCGATTGGCTTCTCGCTGTAATTCCGTCAAATCATAAAGCTGTGGGGCAAATTTTTTCTTATGCTGCCTATCAACTTGGACAACAGTTGCGGACTCATTTTTCAATTGATTAAGCAAAAGGTTTGCTTTATCTTCGGAAAAAATACGCGAATTATTTTTTTCATCCAGCCAAGTTAATTTAAATCCTTTGTCTGTTTTTGCTTCGATACCGTAGAATGCCCTCGGCTTAAACTCTTTGATTTCCTGCTCTCTTGCAGCAATCATCGCTAGTGTTGGCGTTTGAACTCGCCCACTGGACAATTGGGCATTATGCTTTGTCGTTAATGCACGTGTTGCATTCAGACCAACATACCAATCAGCTTCAGACCTTGCAACTGCCGATTCATACAGATGCACATACTTTGCACCAGGCTTGAGATTTTTAAAACCTTCACGTATCGCTTTATCCGTAACCGAGGAAATCCATAAACGTTTAGTCGGCTTTTTAATTCGGGCTTTCTCCAAAATCCAGCGGGCCACCAGCTCCCCTTCACGTCCGGCATCAGTAGCAATAACGACTTCACTGACGTCCTTGCGTGTTAATTGGGATTTGACAACCTGAAATTGTTTACCTGTCTTCTTAATAACGACTGGCTTTAATTTCGGCGGGAGCATTGGCAAATCTTCCATACGCCACGTTTTATATTTATCATCATAGACTTCTGGATCTGCCAATGTAACCAGATGACCAAGCGCCCATGTTACAATATACCTTGAACCTTCAAAATAACCATTCCCCTTTTTCGTACATCCAAGCACCCTTGCAATGTCACGACCAACGGATGGTTTCTCTGCTAATACAACTATTTTACTCATCAAAAAATCCTCTCTATATGAACGATCCATTCGGATTTCACTTACTTATTTCGTTATGAAATGAAGGAAACATCTAAAGATACTTTATCACAAATTAACTCTTTCGTGCAGGCATAACTGCCGCAAGCACAACGTAACCATCCTTTCCATACTATAATCTAGAACCTTGTAAAGGATATGGTTAGATGCTTTATTATACTGGATTACTCTTATTAGTTACAGCAGTTAGTTTAGATGGATTCGGCGTAGGAATCACTTATGGACTGCGAAAAATTAAAGTACCTGTGATTGCATTAATCATCATCATGCTCTGTTCAGGTATTATAGTTTATACATCCATGCTGGTTGGCGATTTGCTTAGCTTTTTTATCTCAAAAGAAGTGGCAAAGATCCTTGGAGGTATTATCTTAATCGCGATCGGTTTATTTTCATTCATTAATGTTATCCGAGCAAAATTAATAAATGCGACTTCTACTAATAAGGCTCACACGACTAGAATAGAAGATATTAAAACCGTAATGACAACACCTGATAAAGCTGATTTAGATCAATCCGGGTCCATTTCAGCCGGAGAAGCATTCCTGCTTGGCTTAGCACTTGCACTTGATGCATTTGGTGCTGGAATTGGCGCATCAATGCTTGGGTATTCCCCTGCACTGACTGCCGTTCTTACAGCGTGTATGAGTGGTTTCTTTTTATTTTTCGGTATGAAGCTAGGAATTTTTTTATCACAGCAAGAGAAACTGCAGCGCCTAACCTTTCTGCCACCCGTTATTTTAATTGCGATCGGGATTTTTAATATTTTTTAAGGGTCATTCCAAATGTCTGATAAACGTGCAATCATTAGAAAACCAAGGCATTTGCCAAGCCTTTTCATCGAATGCCTTAGTTGCGGATAAAAAAGTTTAAACTTTCTTATCTGTCAAAGATGGATCAGGCTCAATCACCTGATCCTCTTTGACGTCCATTTATAATGCTTTCACTTGTCCACCGTCAATAATGAGAGATTGTCCTGTAATGTATGTATTTGCACCAGATGCTAAGAAGACAACTGCTTTCGCAAACTCCTCTGGCTGGCCGAATCGCTTCATTGGAATCTGATTCTCCGTCTCTTCTATGATTGTTTCAACACTTACTTGACGCTTTTCCGCTCTCACCTTGTATAGCTCAAGTATCCGATCCGTTTCAACCGTTCCCGGACCAACTGTATTGACTAAAATATTATCAGCACTTAATTCCTGTGCCAATGTTTTAGAAAGCCCAACAATACCTGGACGCATTGTATTCGATAGTACTAAATTGTCTAGGCTTTGTTTAATAGATGATGATGCAAGATTTACAATATGACCACGGTTTTGTTTTTGCATGAATGGAACGACTGCTCTTATTGTTCGGACAAAGCTGAGCAGATTTAATTCAAATGCGTGATACCAATCATCATCAGACATATCCATGAATGAACCCGCTGGTGGTCCTCCTGCATTATTAATGAGCACATCAATCGTACCATTCCAGGACAATGCTTTTTCAACAAGTCGATCAATTGCCTCTGAATCCTTCATATCGCAAATAGTATAATCAACCTGTTCATTTCCTGTTTCCTGCTTAATTTCCTGAACTGCAAGATGCAATGCTTCTTCATCCCTGCTACTTAATAAAACATGAGCACCTTCCTTTGCAAACTCTTTCGCAATTGCCCTCCCAAGTCCTTTGCTTCCTGCTGTTATAATCACTGACTTTCCTTTTAATTCTAAATCCATCCGGAACAACCTCCCTATTTACCTTTTTTTCAATTATAGCAAAAATCATAATGAATACGAGTAAACTTAATCACTTAATCCTTAACATGAACACAACGCGAAAATGCCCGAGACAAATTGTCTTCGGGCAAGTCACGTGTTTATTCTTTTTTCATTAAAGCAATGAAATAATAAACCCGATTACTACTATTGCTCCAATTATCATTAGTATTGTTCGAATCATATTAATCTCCCTTTTCTGGAATGCATGAGCTTAATAAGAAGTTTCCCCTTATAATTCCATACCAAACATCTAAATTAAACAATGATATTTAACAGAATACTAAGTGTTACAATACTAACTAATGTTGCAATGAATGTAATACTTGAAACTAGGTCTGGTTCTGTATCAAACTCAATGGCGTACATTGTTGTTGTAGCAGCCGTTGGCATTGCAGAAATGATAATGATAACAGCGGCAATTACTGGATCTACATCAAGAATTGAAACAAAGATTATCCCAATTATCGGAGCAGCAATCATTTTCAATGTCACTGCAGAAATAACAACCTGCCAATTAAGTTTCAGTGCTGTTATCGAAGCTAACTGCATTCCAAGCATAATCATCATTACCGGAATAGCCGCACTTCCAACCATGTCTAATGTCGAATGAACCGAATCAGGAATTTCAACAGAAAAAAACTGGAAAACAAATGCCAAAACCGCCGCATAAGTAGTAGGCATTTTCAATACATTCTCAAACGCGCGTCGAAAACCACTTTTACTTCTGGAAGCATAATAAACACCAAAAAAGTTATTTTGTAATGCTTGAACAACCATTATGAAAATAGCATACGGTAATGCAGCGTTTCCTACTGTATACAGTACAACAGGCAAACCATAATTACCTGAATTCATAAAACCTGAAGCTAGAATCGAAGCACTTTCTGTGTTTGGATCCCATTTGAATATTTTTGCCAATATTTTATTGATGGCAACCATTATGTAAAATAATACAAGCATGTAAACTACAATCACCATATAGCCACTATTAAACTCAGTATCATATAAGGTTACAAATATAAGTGCTGGTGACAATATGTAAAGCGAAATAGCTGATACCGACCTTACATCTAGAATACGAATTCGTTGCAATATAAAACCTGAAGCAAAAACTGCCATAATCGGTACAATAATATTCAGAAATAAACTCATCCATGACATCTCCATTTTATTAGAACTATTCACTAGTTTATCACAATTTTTGGCACTTCTAGAATGAAAGACTATTTATCTTATTTTCTAGCATCTAATATTTCATTGTGTCTCCCTTTTTTTATCGTAAGCTCCTTGCCCTCTCGTTCAGGTGTAAAATTATGATTTGACAGAAGTACTCATGCATGGTATGATTACTCATCTAGTAACAAATAAGTAATTCTGGCATTCTACAATGTTTTTGAAGATGCTTATTCACACTGGCGCGACTTAGGGGTCGCAAGGACGTAGAGCAGGTAGGGCTACGTTGCTTAAGTTAGAGGACATCCAGTGGAACACGTACCGCGGTTAAGTGAAATTCTTGGCAGATAGAAAAGAATAAATGCTGCTATCTGTATATTGCAATGAATATTTGCATAGAAGACTTGGTAAATACTACGTTTTTGAAAAATAACTTTATTGAATAAAACAAGTAATACACTTTCTCACGCTATCAATTAATAGCTGATGAACAAGAATTTCCCACCCGAAACAATCGGGATAATAAAATAAAATTAAACTTATGTGTTACTTTTAAATCAAAGGGGTACTCTTAATAATGAGGGTACTCCTTTTCCAATACATACTAGGATTGCGCACATTTAGGACACTTTAGAAAAGAATGAAAGTAGGTAAATATATGCATACATTACCAATAGGCAAGGTACAAACAATGACTGTTTCTCGAAAAATTGACACCGGCTATGTATTAGAAAAAGACGGACAAGAGGCGCTTTTACATCATAATGAAGCCAATCATACTTACGACGAAGGAAGAGAAATTGATGTTTTTCTCTATAATGACAAAAAAGGAAACATTGCAGCTACAGCGACATTGCCATCCGTTCAAATGGATGTCTATGATTGGGCTGAAGTAGTAGAAGTTATTCCTAAATTAGGAGCTTTTGTTAACATTGGTATCGCAAAGGAAATGCTAGTATCTGTTGACGACCTTCCATTATTCGAAGCTGTTTGGCCAAATCCAGGAGATAAACTTTTTATTACTCTAGGTAAAGATCAAAATGGACGTCTGCTTGCAATACCTGCTACGGAGGGTGTCATTGCTAGAGAAATCGAACTAGCACCAGAAGAACTATACAATCAGCCGATAAGCGGAACCGTTTATCATACAAGCAAAGAAGGATCCGCTATTATAACCGAAGATGATTATCGCGGATTCATTCATCATACAGAACGTAAAGAAGAGCCAAGACTCGGTGAATTCGTTCATGGGCGTGTGATTGATGTGAAGGAAGATGGGACATTAAATGTTTCCCTTCGCCCATTAAAACAGGATAGTATCGGAGAAGATGCTACGAGCATTTTAGCACATTTGGAAGAAAACAATGGTGTTATTCCCTTTAACGATAAGAGTGATCCAGAAGACATCCGTGGAACATTTCGTATCAGCAAGGCAGCATTTAAACGAGCTTTAGGCAGACTTTTAAAAGAAGGTAAAGTGGAACAACGTGATGGAATGACTTATTTAAAGTAAAAAACACAGCATCTTTCAAAAGATGCTGTGTTTTTTATGCAGTTACATTTTGGTAAGCGTCAATAATTGATGTAATAATAAATCCAATTGCTGCTGAGAATAATGCTGCAATTCCCCAACCACCAAATCCTGCTCCTAGTATGTCTACTTTAGGAGCAATCGATGCTACTCCTAGTAGTAATAATCCAACAATCACTAAGAAGATATTTGGATAATAGCAAGACCTTGATTCTTTTGCGGTCATTTTAACAAGTAGAACGTTTGCAAGAAGTGTTACGATTGTTAAAATTCCCCCGATTGTAAAAACTGCCAAAATCATAACTTTCACCCCATAAATATTAAATGACATTACCTATAGTCTACAATTGAAAGAAATCAAAGTCAATTAGAATATCGCTTTTCAGGTAGATCGTGTCATCTTTTTGGAAGCGGTTCCTCTGGTTAAGTCATCCCTATTTTACATGGATTCGTCCAACTTGACCGTCCTCTAATCTAACTTTAATTCCATGTGGATGAAATTCTGATTTTGTCAAAAGATCTTTCACAACTCCTGCCGTTGTTTTTCCTGTGCGTTGATTTTGCTTCAATACGATTTCTGCTTTTTGCCCAGGATAAATATTTTTTCGATATCTTCCATCAACTATCATCTTGCTATTCCCTCCCCTAACTTCATTTCTTTAACAAAAATCTGATTTTAAGCATCTCATTTACTTCTACCGTTAGCCATAATATACTAAAATAAAGAAAAATGCACGGTTATCATTCATAGCGTGTATGACTATTTTCGTAAAACTTTCTGCTTTTAGTATACAATATAATGCACTAGAAATTGATGAAGGGAATAAACAAGACATATGGCCACTATTACACAGCTTCATATTTTTTCAAAAGTTATTGAAATCGGCAATTTCACGAAGGCAGGTCAAGCCTTAAAAATGACACAACCAGCTGTCAGTCAGGCTGTTTCCAGTCTTGAGGCTGAACTTGGTGTGTCACTATTGATCCGAGATAAATCAAGGGGACTCATTCTGACAGACATCGGTGAAAAGATTCTTCTGCAAATCCGTACGATTGAAAACAGCCTTAAAATAATTGATCAGGAGGTTGCGGCAGAAAAAGGCCTTGAAACTGGCACAATCAAAGTCGCTGGTTTTCCCGATGTATCCGCACGTTTTCTGCCTAAGATTATTCAGGCAATCCAGCAAAAATATCCGAATATAACCATCGAATTATTTGAAGGGTCTGTCGAAGAAGTTTTTAACTGGATCACATCACGTATGGTTGATATTGGATTTATTTACTCTCCACATAGCAGCCTGGATATTATTCCATTAGTGGAAGATAAATATATGGCAGTATTTCCTCCTGAACATCATTTACTTAAAAAGTCATTAATTACGTTGTCAGATCTATCAAATGAATCATTGATTGTTGGTAAGTGGGGAGATCCAAAAGCGATTGAACAACTATTTATCGATAAAGGACTTCCCTATCATCAAAAATATACCGTTTCAAACTTAAATACAATGCTCGGAATGATTCAGGAAAGGCTTGGTTTATCCATACTCCCTGAACTTGCTATAAAAGATACGGAAATGTGGAAATACGCTCGTCCAATTTTGACCGATTATCGTCGAAATATCGCATTAGCTGCTATTTCACTACAGCACGTTTCGCGAGCGACCAAGCTGTTTATTGACATTGTGAAGGAACAGGTCAATTAAGAACAAAATGCACGTTACTGAAAGAACAAGCCTCCCCCCTTCTCCACGGGGGCCTTTTTTATAGAAGTCACAATGCTTATACTTCTTCATACCTCCTCAATCCTATTAAAGGTTCAAGATGATCACCTATATGACCTAGTGTTTGTTATGAGCTTGATTAGCTGCTCATTCAGTATCTCTATCGGTGTTGTATAGTTTTGTTTATGCCACTCAATGATAATTCCGATTATTGCATTGGCGTGGTAGCTTATGAGGTAATCGAAGTCAACATCCAAATACACTGCATTATTATCTATGCTCAAGGATTCTTCCATAAATTTACGAATTGTATCAAAGACGAGATAATAATAAGTCATTGGAGATTTTCCATCAAATATAATCTGATAAAAAGCTTTATATTTTTTTACATGATTAAAAATATCAATCATATCAGGTGTCATATTATTTATATTAAAATTTGTATTCAAATATGGTTTCTCATATGCCTTTCTAAAATCTTCCACAATCACTTCAAAGTAATGACGAAACACATCATGGACATCACGATAATGCAGATAAAAGGTCCCTCGATTAATTTGCGCCAACCTACATAGCTCTGAAATGCTTATTGTTTCTAAAGTCTTTGTTTTTAATAGTGTGAGCAGTGCCTTTCGCAAGCTTTCCTCAGTCTTTATAATACGTAAATCTTTTTTCACTTTTTCTCCACCTTTAATCAACATATTTCTTAATAAGCGTATATTAATCAGCATTTCTCGATTTTCTGTTGATTGCGCTTTCTTATTAGACCATATATACTTTTATTGTACAGGTGTTCATTATCTTCATCAATATGAAGGAGGAAATTAAATGAAATTACAAGAAAAAGTTGCGATTGTAACTGGTGCTGCTTCAGGTATGGGAAAAGCAATTGCGAAGTTATATGCTAAGGAAGGTGCTAAAGTAGTTGTAGCTGACCTTAATTTTGCAGGTGCTGAAGAAGTTGTAAAAGAAATCATTGCAGATAATGGGGTTGCTGTGGCCGTTCAGGTTAATGTGGCAAACCAAGAAGATATTGATCACATGATTGATACAGCTGTTAATGAATACGGTAAATTAGATATTTTAGTAAATAATGCAGGAATTATGGATGGGTTTGAGCCAGTTGCTGACATTACGGACGAACGCTGGGATTTAATATTCGATGTAAATACGAAAGGTGTTATGCGTTCGATGCGTAAAGCAATTCCGTTATTCCTTAAGCAAGGCGCTGGTGTCATTGTGAATATCGCATCAACAGGTGGCTTAAATGGGGCACATGCGGGAGCAACCTATGGTGCTTCCAAGCATGCAGTTGTTGGTTTAACGAAGAACACAGGTTATATGTACGCACAAAAGGGTATCCGCTGCAATGCAATCGCTCCTGGTGCAGTAAATACAAATATTTCTGCTTCCATGAAAAATATTAATCCGTTTGGGATGGAGCGAACCAAAACAGTTCAAGGTGTTATTCCGAAAGTTGGGGAACCAGAAGAGATTGCAAATGCTGCACTTTTCCTTGCTACAGATGAAGCGAGCTTTGTAAATGGAACAGTTCTTACAGTTGATGGCGGCTGGACTGCTGCATTCTAATATGGATAAGGCAAAAGCACTTTCTTTTTTCACAAAAAAAGAAAGTGCTTTTAATTCTAATATATTAATACTTGCACTTCAACAGCTGTCACACAGTGAAATATTTTGGGGAATATATTCTAATGAACAATTAAACGAGTGATCCGCCACCATCTTTAAGATATTTTATAATGCCTTCTGAAGCTCTGTAAGATAGCGCACCAATCGTACCTGTCGGGTTAAATGAACTGTTATGCGGAAATGCGGAAGCACCAATAACAAATACATTCTCGGCTTCCCACATTTGTAAATAAGAGTTTACTGCCGATGTTTTCGAATCAGCCCCCATAATTACGCCACCAGTGTTATGAGTATTTGTATCCACATTCACATTAAAGGTTGCTTGTTCTTCAGTAGTTTCATAATGATCCGCGCCAATTTTCTCCGCAATTTTACGAGTTACTTTAGACATATATTTTACTAATTCTTTATCTTGTTCGGTATAGTCATATGTCATGCGTAATAATGGCATGCCATATGCATCTTTATACTCAGGATCAAGATCAAGATAATTGTCTTTATGTGGCATGCTTGCACCTTGTGATTTCACCTGTAACGTACTATTTGCGTATTTAATCGATTGCTTTTTAAACTCTGCTCCCCATGACGGTGTTCCGCTTGGTACTTGATTAATGGCAATTGGTCGGTTGCCATATTGCGTCATGCGAATCCCTGAACCATGAATAAAGTTTACATCTGAATGGTCAAAGTTATCTCCAGCGAAATCAGGAATTTCAATTCCTAAGGCCCCAGCCCCAGCATAGTTATTAAACGCTTTATCCTCATAGAATAACGTAGTAGCACCTGCACTTACTTGATAGCAATAGTTTTTGCCAATTGATCCTTCCCCAGTCTCTGGGTTATATGGTGTACCTAAGTTAGAGTTTAATAGTAAACGAACATTATTAAATACATAGCTTGTTACAATAACAACATCAGCTGGCTGTTCAAATTCTTCACCAGTAATTGTATTTACATAAACAACTCCTGTTGCTTTTGTTCCATCATTTAAAATGCGCGTTACATTGGAATGTGTTCGAAGATCGAGGTTACCTGTTTCCTTAGCAACCGGGATAACCGTAACTACTGGATCGGCCTTCGCTCCATACTCACACCCAAAGTTTTCACAGAATGCACAGTATTGACATGCTGATCGTGAGATACCATCAGGATTCGTATAGTTTTCCGATAGGTTAGCTGATGGCAACATATACGGATGATAGCCTAATTTTTTCGTTGCTTCCTCAAACAATTCAAAAGTAGGTGTCTTCACCATTGGTCCTGTTGGATAAGGATTTGAACGGTGTCCATACATTTCTACCGTTTCACCAGAAATCCCAGCCATTTTTTCGAATGTATCATAATATGGCTCAATTTCATCGTATGTAATTCCCCAGTCCTGTAATGTATACTCTGAACCTAGTTTATTTGTGCCATATTTCTCTTCAGTCAAGGATTTAATTTCAAAATCATATGGAAGAAATCGATAGGTTTGACCATTCCAGTGACTTCCTGCTCCACCAACACCATCTCCAACAATAAATGTTCCGTAACTGCGCATTGGAAGTGCACGCATATTGGGATCATTACGATGTGTAATGGTTTCTTTCGATAAGTCTTGCATTAATTCTGTTCGATGTTGAAAGCGAAGCTCATCATGTCCCATTAAATAGTCATTTGTAGTTCGCTCTTTCCCACGCTCAATGCCTACAACTTTAATTCCTGCTTTTGTCAGTTCAGAAGCAATAATGCCTCCTGCCCATCCCATTCCAACAATAACCGCAGGCACTTTAGGTAGTTTTGTGCTCATGTTTGTCAATTCCTTTCTTCAAGTCCCTCTTCAATTTAGTGCCCCATATGGCTTTGTAAACTTTCAGGTTCCAATTCAATAAATTCTTTGCTTACCACTTCATTGTTATAGTTCATTCGAGAACCCGGGAATTTGCGCATTGCCCAGCCTTCCATGTCTTTGTTCCCGCCATACATTGGATCTGCGTACGCACCTTCGATCGTTAATATACGAAGCAAGTCAAAGAAAATACTGCTCGATACACCGGAAAGTTTGTATTCCCCATTTTCAAACTCGGTCAAAATCTCATCCTGCTGTTCGCCTTCTAATGAAGTAAATTTACTGTCAAATTTATTCCCACTATAGTCATCCAGTCCCTTTAACCCCAATAAGAATAAATCTTTCCGTAAAATACGTACTTGTTCCTGTTGAGTGGCCTCTGCTTTATAAAATGCACCTAACATATAGTCCTTTGCATTAATTCCCCAAGGACTCGCCAATTGATGGTCAATATAAATAGCTACATTTAAATCAGCTGCACCTGGTCCATTCTCATCTGCAGGGAAAATCCGCTCTGTTGCAGCAATTGTAGTTTGGTACTGATCAGGTGTGAAAAACATTAATGCAGCATTTGGATTTGCTGCAGGAGCGGCATGTTCGTGCTCAGTTTTTGGTGCTTGGTGCTGTTTTTCACCACCAAAACCAATTAAGCCTCCAAGCACACTACCAACTACTACCCCGCCAGCTGCTACTCCAGAATTTCTAAGGAATTTACGCCTTGAAGACCCCTTCTCGTCAAGTCCATATTTCTCTGATTCTTCCATCATATAACCCCCAGTAAATAGACTGATAATATTTGATTTGGTTGCTTATGAAAGGAATTAATTACCCATTCAAAAGCACTACAAAGAAACTCTCACCCATTTCGGATGAGAGAGCTTCCATTTTACTATGTAGTAGAAAGCTTTTTTTAATCTCAGTTAAAAGAATTATAGCATAGTAATCCTTCTAAATAACAATGCGAATTTGGTTATATATCATAATCAAATACTTATGAAAACGTTATATATCATAATTTTAGAATTTTATGTAATCATAAATTTTAAAAAGGATTACTTAAATTTAGAGGTTTCTTTACACAAGAAGTCGAATTATTAAATGATATATATTTGAGGGGGTCCACCATGCTAAAATTTGAAGAATATGTTTATGAAAGACCTATACTCCATGAGGAACAGGCGACATTTAAAGTGCTATTAAAGAAATTTACAGATGCACAATCAGCTGAAGAAGCAATTGCTGGCACAGAAAGCATCAATGCTTTTCGTAACAGACTATCAACTTTATTTAATTTGGTCTATATACGTGCATCAATCGATACAAAAGATGAGTTTTATCAAAAGGAACGTGACTATTTCGATGAGATTCAACCAAACCTAAAAGAAATGACCACCGAATTTTATAAAGAACTGGTTAACTCTCCCTATCGCAAGAATTTAGAAAAGCAGTTCGGTTCTCAGCTCTTTCAGCTTGTCGATAACGAAATTAAAGCTTTTTCACCTGAAATAATTAGCTTATTACAAAAGGAAAACAAGCTTTCTTCAGAATACTCAAAGCTTGTAGCCTCAGCAGAAGTAGCCTTTCAAGGTGAAACCTATACATTGGCACAGCTTGCCCCATTTGCACAAAACGAAGATAGAGAAGTTCGGAGGCAAGCAGTCACTGCATATGCAGGCTTTTTCGCGAGCCATGAGGATCAATTTAATTCCATTTATGATCAGCTCGTAAAAGTGCGACATGAGATTGCCGGGAAGCTTGGTTACAAAAATTTTGTGGAAGTTGGTTACTTACGAATGCAGCGAATTGGTTATAATGCTGAAATGGTTGCCGCATTCCGTAAGCAAGTTCGGGACTACATCGTTCCACTTGCTACAAAGCTATATGAGAAACAGGCAGCACGCATCGGTGTTGATACATTAAAATTTTATGATGAAAGCTTTCAATTTAAAAGTGGAAATGCTAAACCAAAAGGTTCCCCAGAATGGATTATTGAAAACGGCCAAAAAATGTACAAGGAATTATCCAATGAAACAAATGAATTTTTCCATTTTATGCTTGATCGTAATCTGATGGATCTTGAAGCAAAAAAAGGAAAAGAAGCCGGCGGATACTGTACATTCATTGAGGATTACGAGGCTCCATTTATCTTCGCCAATTTCAATGGAACCTCTGGTGATATTGATGTGCTAACACATGAAGCAGGACATGCTTTCCAAGTTTATACTAGTCGGAATCTGAAAGTGCCAGAATACGTTTTTCCTACAAGTGAAGCTGCAGAAATTCATTCCATGAGCATGGAATTTTTAACATGGCCATGGATGGAGCTTTTCTTCAAGGAAGATACCGATAAATATAAGTACTCCCATTTAACTGATGGCCTACAATTTCTTCCTTACGGGGTTGCTGTTGATGAATTCCAGCATCTTGTATACGACAATCCAGACTGGACACCAGAACAACGTAAAGATGCTTGGAGAAAACTTGAAGAAATCTATTTACCACACCGTGATTACGACGGCAATGCATATCTAGCTTCTGGTGGGTATTGGCATCGTCAAGGACATATCTATGATATACCTTTCTATTATATTGATTACACGCTTGCTCAAATTTGCGCTTTCCAATTTTGGAAAAAGTCGCGTGAAAACCATGAGGATACATGGAAAGACTATCTAAACCTCTGTAAACAAGGCGGCTCACAGTCCTTCCTTAATCTTGTAAAGACAGCAAAACTGAATTCTCCGTTCGAGGCAGGAACAGTCCAAGCAGTTATTCAAACAATTGAAGATTGGCTCGATTCTGTGGACGATAAATCATTATAATATTATTTTAAAGCAGTATTCCGAATTGGGTACTGCTTTTTTTAGTGTATCTAAAACCCAAAAGTTAATATTATGTAAACGTAATTGGTATTAGTACAATCCAAATTTCCTTTATGCTAGAATAGACTACAAAGCATACATAAAGGAGAACATTATGAGTTATAAAGTACTTTTTCTAGATATCGACGGTACCATCCTAAAACCAGATCACACATACACAGATTCAACAAAAGATGCTATTGAACAAGCAAAGCAAAATGGGGTTGAAGTTTTTATTGCAACCGGCAGACCATATATTGAAATTCAGGATCTTGCTGAAGAATTAACTATTGATTCATTTATTGCTTATAACGGCGGATATGCAATCTATCAAGATCAAACCGTGGTCAATGAACCAATGGATCCAACGATTGTAAAAGAATTCATCGAAATCGCTAAACAGCATAATCATGAACTTGTTCTTTATACAAAGGAAAAAAACTACTTCACAGATCTTAACCATCCATTTGTTAAAAAATTCAATGACATTTTCCAGTTGAAACAAAATGCGTTATTTACTGAGGAAGTTGCAGATCAAATCATAGGTGCTACCGTATTGAATATTGAACCAGGAGATGCATCACTTTATGAAATAGAAGAAAATATTCGCTTGTCACAAGTAAATGTAGAAGGGGCAACAAAGGCCTTTGATATTATTCGAAAGAACGTCAATAAAGGAGAAGCCGTTACAAAAATTCTTCAGCGCATCGGTATACCAATGGAGCAAGCTATCGCTTTTGGAGATGGAATGAATGATTGTGAAATGCTGCAAGCTGTAGGCGAAGGATTCGCAATGGATAATGCACATCCAGAACTATTTACTTACGCAAAGCACCGTACCACATCTGTTAGTGATTCTGGTATCTATAACGGCTTAAAAAAGCTCGGGGTTATCGAGTAATGGGAATATAAAAAGCAAAACCCAACAATCAAGGGGTTTTGCTTTTTTTCATAAGTTGAGGCTTATGGAGACGATAAGGGCTAGATCTATTTATAAAAGAAAGCCACCGTAAATAAGAGCTCCGGCAATTACAAATGCAGGGTGTATTTTAAAACGCTCGATTAATAGAAAACTAACGCCAACCAGTAGTACCGTCTGCCAAATTCCAATTCCTATATAAGATTCACTGAAAAACCTCCATGCCATAACACCGAGCAATATAGCAATGACCGGCTGAACAAAAAGCGTTAACCGCTTTACTTTAGGAGAGTCCTTATATTTTAACAACAGTCCACCAAGGAATATTAATAAAATTAGAGATGGAGCCACAGTAGCAAATACGCCTACAATCGACCCAATAACCCCTCCTACTTCATAGCCTATGTACCCTGCCATCTTCGTTGCAATTGGACCTGGTAAAGAGTTTCCAAGCGCTAAAATCTCACTAAATTCCTGCACTGACATCCAACCATATCGTAATACCACTTCATTTTCAATAAGGGGAATGGAAGCAGGTCCTCCCCCATAGCCCAGAATACCCGGAATAAAAAAGGCGACAAAAATATCAATATAGATCATACATCTTCACCTTCTTTATTCTTTTTTTGCTTCTTGTGGACTGGCAGAGACAGCGCCAGGATGAGTAGAACAGCAATCAAAATTCCTGGATGCACCTGAAGAATTTGCAAAGTGATAAAGAAAATGGCAAGAAATATACATGTCTTTACCCATCCCAAGCCAATAGCAGCTTTTTGGGCAAATTGCCATGTCAAGACAGCCATCATCATCCCCACTACTGGAACGACTGCTGCCGTCATTCCTTGCACCCAATCAAATTCTTTAACTTGTGAAAGTGTAGTGAGTAAAACAATCATTAATAAAATCGTAGGTACAATCGTTGCAAGAACGGCATTTATCATTCCTAGTGTACGGGCAACCCGATAACCAATATAACCAGGTAGCTTCGTTGCAATTGGACCCGGTAATGTGTTTGCTAAAGCAAGAATATCACCAAATTCCTCGTTATCCATCCATTTATAGTGATCAACTACTTCCTTTTGAATAAGCGGTATCGAAGCAGGTCCTCCCCCAAATCCGAGTATACCAACACGAAAAAAAGCAATAAATAAATTCCAATGTGTTTTCATTTGTCACAAACCTTTTTCTATTTTTAGTATGTTGCCAGCCTATCCAGTGATGAGCTTTCGAGTAAGCCCGTGAATCCAGTAAATAGGCCCCAAATGTTGATGCTCTCTTAATGCTGGAACCCCATTCGCTTTAGATAATCAAATAACTCACTGCGCCAAGAAGCTCATAGCCTACATAACTTACAGAATGAACTTATCATTCCTTTGATTGGTAACTCATCTTTGACCAATCAAAGGAGCCTACTCTCTTCCCATTAGGACTCTCATCACTTCTATGAACGACCAAATAAACTTACTCTCTTCTCATTCGGGCACTCATCACTTCTATGAACGACCAAATAAACTTACTCTCTTCTCATTCGGGCACTCATCACTTCTATGAATGACCAAATATACTTACTCTCTTCTCATTAGGGCACTCATCCATTTATGATTTCCTTAAATATGACGTTCAAATCATTTATACCATTATACGTGAATGAAACATATTTTTAAATATTTCATTCCTTCTTCATCGACACGATATAGTTACAATTCTGACACACTTCTTTAACATTTTAAATAACTTCATCTAAAAATATGTGATATGATAAATATATAAAGAATGCTCAATGTTTCACAATATCTTTTTTAGGAGGGTTATTATGGTTGTAACTGCTCAAAACAAAATGGATTTTAAAAGTGGAAAATGGCAAGAGGAAATTAATGTTCGCGACTTTATTATGCAAAACATTACTGTCTATACTGGTGATGAAAGCTTTTTAGCAGGATCGACAAGGAACACGACAATTTTATGGGAACAAGTGATGGATTTAACAAAGCAAGAACGAGAAAATGGTGGCGTATTGGATATGGACACATCAATTGTATCAACCATTACGTCACATGGAGCAGGCTATTTAAATAAAGGTATTGAAAAAATTGTTGGTGTCCAAACAGACAAACCTTTTAAGCGCTCTCTTCAACCATTTGGTGGTATTAGAATGGCAGAAGATGCTCTACATGCATACGGATATGAGTTAGATGAAGAAGTAAAGCATGTCTTCAACAATTATCGGAAGACACATAACCAAGGTGTTTTTGATGCATACACACCTGAAATGCGAGCAGCAAGAAAAGCTGGAATTATTACAGGTCTTCCTGATGCTTATGGACGCGGACGGATCATTGGCGATTACCGAAGAGTTGCTTTATATGGTGTTGACAGGCTAATCGCAGATAAACAAAAAGAACTTGCAGCAACCGGAGTTAATGGTGTGATGTCCGAGAAAATCATTCGTGACCGCGAAGAGCTTTCTGAACAAATTCGTGCCTTACAAGAGTTAAAACAGCTCGGTTCAGATTATGGATATGATATTTCCAATCCTGCTACAAATGCAATCGAAGCGTTCCAATGGTTATATTTTGGTTATTTAGCAGCTATCAAGGAGCAAAACGGCGCAGCTATGAGTCTTGGCAGGGTTTCTACCTTCTTAGATATTTATATTGAGCGTGACATTCAAAATGGTGTCATTACAGAAGAAACAGCACAAGAGCTTGTCGATCATTTTGTAATGAAACTACGACTTGTAAAATTTGCAAGAACTCCAGATTACAATGAATTATTTAGTGGCGATCCAACTTGGGTTACAGAATCAATTGGTGGTATTGCTAAAGATGGTACACCGCTTGTGACAAAGAATTCGTTCCGATTTTTACACACATTAGACAATCTTGGGCCTGCACCCGAACCAAACTTAACGGTTTTATGGTCTGATCAATTACCACGCCCTTTTAAGGAATACTGTGCATCTATGTCCATTAAAACAAGTTCAATTCAATATGAAAATGATGACCTCATGAGGAAACAATTTGGAGATGATTATGGAATTGCATGCTGTGTTTCTGCAATGGAAATTGGCAAGCAAATGCAGTTCTTCGGTGCACGAGCTAACTTAGCCAAAGCATTGCTATATGCACTTAATGGCGGGGTAGATGAACAATCCTTCACTCAAGTAGGACCGAACTATGAACCAATTACTTCCGAATATCTACACTATGAGGAAGTAATGGAAAAATATGACCAAATGCTAGAATGGCTTGCCGGATTATATATTAATACACTAAATGTGATTCACTACATGCATGACAAATATAGCTATGAACGAATTGAAATGGCATTACATGATAGAGACATTCTCCGGACAATGGCAACTGGGATTGCAGGATTATCAGTTGCAGCTGATTCACTAAGTGCCATTAAGCACGCAAAGGTAAAAGTAATCCGCAATGAAGCTGGCTATGCCATCGACTACAAAATAGAAGGAGATTTCCCGAAATACGGAAACAATGATGACCGAGTTGACGCTATTGCAGTCGAACTTGTCACAGCCTTCATGAATAAAATCAAAAAGCATCAAACATACAGAAATTCTGTACCAACACTTTCTGTATTAACAATTACTTCCAATGTCGTTTATGGGAAGAAAACTGGAAACACACCAGATGGACGAAAAGCTGGAGAGCCCTTTGCTCCTGGAGCGAACCCATTGCATGGACGTGACGAAAAAGGAGCACTTGCATCCCTCAGCTCTGTCGCAAAATTGCCTTACGAATACGCATTAGACGGAATAAGCAACACCTTTTCCATTGTACCAAAAGCATTAGGGAGAGAAGAAAGTACACGAATTCAAAATCTAGCAGGAATGCTAGACGGATATACGATAAAAGGTGGACATCATTTAAACGTCAATGTGTTTGATCGAGAAACATTGCTCGATGCAATGGAGCATCCAGAACAATATCCACAGCTAACCATCCGTGTATCTGGATATGCGGTAAACTTTATTAAATTAACGAGAGAACAACAATTAGATGTTATTAATCGAACATTCCATAAAGGGATGTAAGCAAACCACTTGTAAGGAAAAAAGCATGCAATAGTTAGATGATATAGGTTCTCGCTTCCCTGTTTAAGGGGAGCACCCTATTACGTCAACAATTTTAATGGGGAGGTTTTTCAAGTGAAAGGTCGAATTCATTCTATCGAAACATGTGGAACCGTCGATGGTCCAGGTTTGCGCTATATAATTTTTATGCAAGGCTGCCCGCTCCGCTGCCAGTTTTGCCATAATCCAGACACATGGAAAATGGGCGATGGCAAGGAAATGACGGTAAATGAACTCGTCACGGACATCAAGGATTACCTCCCCTTTTTCCAAGCATCTGGTGGAGGCGTTACCGTAAGTGGCGGAGAACCATTGCTCCATGTTAAGTTTCTGATAGCCCTTTTTAAAGAACTAAAAGAATTAGGTATCCATACAGCAATTGATACTGCCGGTGGCTGTTTCTCCAAATCTCCTGCATTTCTGAAGCAGCTTGACGAACTCTTGGAACTAACTGATCTAGTGTTAATGGATATCAAACAGATTAATCCAGTGAAGCATAAAATACTAACTGGCATGTCTAACGATCATATTCTCCTACTTGCTCGTTATTTAGATAAAAAAAATATTCCTGTCTGGATCCGTCATGTGCTTGTTCCTGGACATAGTGATAATGAAGAGGATTTAAAGGATTTATCTCATTTTATTCATACACTAACTAATATCAAGAAAATCGAAGTATTACCTTATCATAAAATGGGCGTATATAAGTGGGAAGCACTAGGGTTAGAATATCCGCTTGACGCTGTCGAACCGCCAACAGATGCACGCGTTCAAAATGCAATACAAATTTTAAATGCATAACAAAAAGTCAGGACTCTCCTTTGAAAAAGGGCCCTGACTTTACATGTAATCTACTTTCCTGGTAAAACTGCTTCCGTAGTCATTTCCCATTCATGAATATCATACCCTCTTGCTCCATAAACAACATATGGATCGTTTTTCACAATTTCTTCAACCTCTTCAAAGCTTTCCGCGATGTAAATAACAAGTCCACCAGTACTATCCGTAAAACGACCTTTAGCAAAAACTTTCCCCTGTTCGGCTAACTTGCCTAAATAGTCTAAATGATCTTGACGATACTGCCTGCTTTTTTCAGCATTCTTCATTGGTGAAAATGCAGCATAATACTTCATATGTATCCCCCTCCTAATTGAAACTAGCATTATTATATCGCAATTTTCAAAGAGTTACATAATAAAAGGTTCTTTTAAAAGGGAGCCAATCCTTTTAAGAGAACCTTTCTATCATACTTGAATCTTCACATCATATTTACGTAGCCAATAATCAATTTGACATAAGTGTGCAATTAATTGGGGGCCGCGCATTAACTGACCATACCATGGCTCCTTAAATTCCTTGCCTTCACTGTTTACAATAGCTTCCACTTTTTCACGCTTCATAAATTCAAATAAACGAGCATTCGGATCTGCTAAAATTGTTTCCATCCACGCTATTACCTGCTTCGTATATTCTGGTTGAAAGGTCCTCGGATATGGACTCTTTTTTCGATATAAAACATCATCTGGTACAATACCTTCCAGCGCCTTGCGTAAAATTCCTTTTTCACGTCCATCGAGATTTTTCATTTCCCATGGGATATTCCAAACATATTCCACAATACGATGATCTGCATAAGGGACACGTACTTCTAGACTGGCTCCCATACTCATCCGATCCTTCCGGTCAAGCAGCTGCGCCATAAACCATTGCATATTTAAATAAAAAAGCTCTCTGCGCTTGGCTTCTTCAGGTGATTCACCATCCAGCCTTGGCGTTTCCAGAATAGTTTCCTGATAACGATTTTGAACATAGCTTTTTAAATCTAATTTCTTTTGCCATTGGGAATGAAGCAAGTCGATTCGCGCATCTAAAGAACGCATCCAAGGAAAACCATCTTGAATGGCCGACGGATCATGAAACCATGGATAGCCACCAAAGATTTCATCAGCACACTCACCGGACAATGCCACCGTTGTTCTTTCTTTAATCCGACGACAAAACCATAATAAAGATGAATCAATATCCGCTTGCCCTGGCTGATCTCGAACATCTACCGCTTCCTTCAGTAAAGCAGCAAGCTCAAGTCCAGAGATAATTTCATCATGATGATCTGTCGAAAATACATTAACCATCTGTTCAATCCAAGGCTTATCACTAGAGGGCTGGAAGGTACTTGACTGAAAATGTTGCTCATTTCCAGCATAATCTACTGAAAAAGTCGTTAATGTTCCCTTTCCTTTTTCCTTAAAATAGTCTGCAGCTATAGCTGTAATCGCGCTAGAGTCTAATCCACCAGATAACAAAGTAGATACAGGTACATCTGCTACAAGCTGCCGTTGCACTGCATCTACAACTAGTTCTCTTACCTTTTGCGCAGTATCTTCCAGTGAATCAATATGTGGCTTACTGACCATGTTCCAATAACGCCAAACTTTTAACCCATTTTTGGAAAAGATTAATGAATGCGCTGCACGAAGTTCACGTATACCTTTAAATAATCCGTGTCCAGGTGTTCTCGACGGCCCTAGACCAAAGATTTCCGATAAACCTTCATGATCTATTGCTGCATCAACAGCATCATGAGCTAGAATTGCTTTCAACTCTGAGCCAAAAATGAACTGCTCTTGTTCCTCATAAAAAAACAACGGTTTTACACCTAAACGGTCTCTCGACATAAAAAGCTGTTCTTTTTCTTCATCCCAGACACCAAATGCATAAATGCCATTGAGATAATTGACGCAATCTTCTTTCCACTCCAAGTAAGCTGTCAGCAAAACCTCTGTATCAGATGAGGTCTGGAATACATAACCTTTTTGAAGAAGCGTTTGGCGTAATTCCTCCGTATTGTAAAGCTCTCCATTATAAACAATCGTATAAGTAAAATCATTCTTTTTCTTATGCATTGGTTGTTTTCCGCCTTCTAAATCAACAACCGACAGCCGCTTATGTCCAAACCCAGTATGTTCATAGATCCAATGATTTGTTTCATCAGGTCCCCGTAATGATAACGTATCTGTCATTTTCTCCAAAACCGCTAGTCGTGTATGCGCATGCCTCTTCCAGTCAACAAATCCAGTTATTCCACACAAATGATGCCACCCTTTCCACCCACATTTTTAAGTCTACTTCTCATCGTATGCAAAAAAGTCGGATAAAGTGATAAAGTGAGACTTCATTTAGCGGGGAGACTCCTTCCAACTAAATATTAGTACCACAAGGGTATGACCTAAAGGCCCTTGAACAGAATCAGGAATTTACGGGCTGTTTTATCCCCTATCCTCAGCATTTTGATTTTCTTCAGGATTGGAGGTCGAGATATCACAGTTCGTTAATGCGTGGTAAAAACACCCAAAGAATCTCTTCTAGGGTGTCTCTTCTATTACATCATTTTACTCGACAACAGTAACCGTTTCTTTATTTCCAATAATTACTTTCGTTGTCATATCGATAAATAAGCCAGTTTCTATTACTCCAACAATTTGCTTCAATTGTTTATTTAATTGATCTGGATCTGGTATTTTATTGAACGGACAATCCAATATGTAATTCCCATTATCGGTAACTAATATTTCTCCATCAAGCGTACGCAGCTTTGGCACACAGCCAAGTTTCGAAATTTCATTTGCTGTTCGTTCCCAAGCAAATGGAAGCACTTCGACAGGCAATGGATACTCTCCCAAATGTGAAACCATTTTTGATTCATCCACAATAATAATCAGTTCCTTAGCAGCC
This sequence comes from Oceanobacillus sp. FSL K6-0127, assembly GCF_037983385.1. Taxonomy (NCBI): domain Bacteria; kingdom Bacillati; phylum Bacillota; class Bacilli; order Caryophanales; family Bacillaceae; genus Oceanobacillus; species Oceanobacillus sp. FSL K6-0127. The sequence goes on from NZ_CP150287.1 coordinate 3,597,822, forward strand.
TGTGCAATAATTTTCTCACGAAATAACGCTGCACCTCCACCTTTGATGAGTTGATGATTTTCATCTACTTCATCCGCACCATCAATTGTAATATCCAATTCCTTTACTTCCCGAAAATCAGTAAGTGGTACGCCAAATTCCTGCGCCCATTTCTCTGTTTGTTTTGATGATGGAATTCCCTCAATATTTACACCAGCATCAACAAGCTCACCTAGCTTCCGTACCATCCAATATACAGTTGATCCCGATCCAAGACCTATTTTCATACCATCTTTTACAAAAGTCGCAGCTTTTTCTCCAACTGCTTTTTTCATTTGATCTTGTTCCGTTAGCATTACTTACGCCTCCTTGATTATATATCTATTAATTATTATAGCTTATTCGACCCGTCCAGCAAAATCAGGAGAAATTTTATAAATACACTCAAATCGCAAGTTTGATAAATTTATATTAGATACGTAACCGCACAAAAAGAAGACTCACAAAACGAGCCTTCTTTTCATTTACTATTTATTCAGCTACAATTGGTTCTTCTTGCGTAACTGCAATATCATAACGATACATGTTTGTTCCATCACCGATATAGTAATTATGAACTCGATTATTTACAGGTACAAGCTCTGAACGGTATAATGTTGGGAATACAGGAACTTCATCAATCATGAATTGCTGCCACTCATTGTATACTTTTTGACGATTCTCTAGTTCAAAGGCATCCTCCGAAACTCCAGCAGCCAGTAATTCATCGTTTTTGTCACTTGAATAACGAGAGAAGTTGAAGATCGCGTCTCGGCCATACAATCCTCTAGGATCTACGTCGATTCCAACGCCCCAAGCTGCTGAGTAAATATCAACCGCTGGGTCATCATCACCATTTTGACCTACACGATCGTAGAATGAATTAAATTCTTGTAAACGTCCATCTAAAAGCTGCACATTTAAACCAACTTGTTCCCAAGCCTGGATATAGTATTGAGCTAATGGTTCTGCCACTTCTCCTCCAGACATAGAAGCAAAATTAATAACAAGCTCTTCGCCATCAGGATTTTCGCGGAAGTTATCTCCATCTACATCTACATAACCAGCCTCATCCAAAAGTTGTTTTGCTGCTTCTGGATCATATGAAACTCCAGCGTTTGAATCATCATGGAATTCTGGATGTGACGGTGGAATGAGTGTTGTTGCATTCCAACGTAGACCGTTATAGAAACGTTCACCAACAGTCGTGTTATCTACTGCATGCCACATTGCTTTACGTAGATTAACATCTGCCATTTTTGCTTCAGGATCTGTCACAACTTCACCATTTTCTTTGTCCCAAGTACCTAATTTAAATCCAATATATGAATATGACCTATCAATTCTTCCTAAATATTCAACATTGGACATTTCTGCATTGTCAGGGTATTGATCCACCTGGAATGCACTCACGGTATCAACACCACCGGATTCAAGCTCTTGTACTACCACATTCGGGTTAATTACTTTTACAGTAACACCATCTAAATTTGGCTCGCCTCTCCAGTAGTCTTCATTTTTAACCATGGTTACGGATTCCCCCGGTACAATGCTTTCTACCTTAAACGGACCAAATCCAATTGGGTTTTCACGTACTTCTGGTGATGCAGACATTTCTGCTACTTCCATATCACCAAAAATATGCTTCGCTAATGGATATGTCCAAATACTACCAGTTACTAGTGATGGTGTTGCTTGAATATAGGTGATCTCTAATGTTTTATCGTCAATCACTTTGATACCTGAAATCGTATCCGCTTCACCTGCATGGTACTCTTCCATTCCTTCAATATTAGTAAAATCTGAACCATATCGTGGGCCATCATAGTCTGGATGGCCAATTACTTCATGCGCGAACAACCAATCTTCAGCAGTGACTGGCTCACCATCATGCCAGTTTACATTATCACCAATCGTGAACGTAAAGACATGCCCATCTTCACTGATTTCATACGTAGCTGCTCCATCATTTGTATACACATAGTTTTCATCCCAAGTTAGCAAAGCCTCATCAAACCAATCTAAGATTTGAGCATCTGGGTCTCCTGAGTAGAAATTCCAGTTTAGCGTTCCTTCAAATGCAGTATCCGAAACTAAACCAAATGTAAGTGTTCCTCCATCAATTGCTTCCCCTTCATTTGTCTTAATTTGATTAAAATCTTCAATTGAATAAAGTTCACTTTCACTATCACTTTCTCCTCCATCATCAGCCTCTGCTGAATCCCCAGAATCAGAACCACTATCAGTCCCTTCACTTTGACCATCATCAGAGTCCCCGCTACAAGCAGCTAATGCAACTAAAAGAACCAACATTAGTGCTAACAGCGCCTTCATAAGTTTTGACTTACCCATAACTCTAACCTCCCCTTTTTTTAAAAGCTTTTTCTTAATTTCAGTTTTTAATGACTGAAATTATATATCTAACATTAATACGATTTGAATAAAGGTATTAATGTAGGTACCAAAGTAAGATGTGTACACAACCATCCTTTATTAACCTCTTCGCTGCCTTGCATCAGTAGCGCGTTTTAATGCCTGGCCAACATTATTTATAGCAAGCATCAAAATTAGAATGAGTATTGCTGCCGGTAGCCAAATCCACCATCTAAATTCAAGCGTTTGCGGATTTCTAGCATAACTGATAAGTGTTCCAAGGCTTGGTGTACTTTCCGGGAAGCCAAATCCAAGGAAAGAAAGACCAGATTCAATTCCAATATTCGCTGCTAAGTTTAATGTCATTGTAACAATAATTATAGAACTTAAGTTAGGCAGAACTTGTGCAAACATAATTTTAAAATTGGACGAACCCAAAGTCTTCGAAGCTTGAACATAATCGAGCTCCCTTTCCTGTAATGCTTTCGAACGAATAAGCCTAGCAATCCCCATCCATAAAAAGGCGGACATAATAAGAGAGAAAGACCAAATGCTATAATCAGATACAATGGTTACAAAAACAATAACGATCATTAATGTTGGCAAAACCATGAAAAAGTCAACTAACCGCATAGCAGCGTTATCAATATGGCCTCCAAAATACCCAGAAATTAAGCCGAGCAAAATCCCAACTGTTCCTGATATTAAAGTAACTAATATTCCAATAGATAACGAGTTTCTCGTTCCAATAATTAATTGGCCAAACACATCACGACCACCATAATCCGTACCTAATATAAATTGATCATTTGGAGGTTCATGTATTGCAAATAAATCAACTTTTACAATTTCCCCTTGATCTAAAAATAAAGAAATACCATATACAAACATGCATGTAAGTATCAACAGGATTAAAGATATTAACGCAACTTTATCTCGGACAATTTCCCTCCATAAAATTGAAAATCCGGAGGGACTTCTTACTTGATCAGACGCTTGAACGTCTGCATTAACCTTGTTCATTTCCATTTTAACTCACCTCAGTGTCTCTCGGATTCTACTTGATGCGTATCCTTGGATCAACGATACTTAAAATAATATCAGAAAGCAAAGCACCTAATATGGCAGCAATACCAAAAATTAATACAACTGAAGTTACGACACTATAATCTCGTAAAAGTACCGAATCAAGGAATAATTGCCCCATTCCCGGAAAAGAAAATATACTTTCAATAAATATAGATCCTCCGATTAACCCTGAAATTTCATAGCCAAAAAAAGCAGCAATTGGCAATAATGAATTCCTGAAAATATGTCGATTATATACTCTCGATTCAGGAGCTCCCTTAGCCCTCGCAGTTACAATAAAGTCTTTCTGTTTCGTATCAATTATTTCACTTCGCAAATATTGAACCGTAGAAACTGTGGTAATTACTGCCATTGAAAATGCAGGTAATAATAAATGTTGTAACTTACTTATAAAATACTCAAATGTTCCTGGTGTTAGTCCTGGTGCAACACTTCCACCTGTTGGAAACCAACCAAAATGAAAACCGAAAACCCAAACCATCAATAAGGCGGTAATAAACAGTGGGGCTGCAAATCCAATATAGGTATAGCCTGTAATTGCACGGTCTAACCACGTATCGTTCCAGCGTCCGCTAATAATGCCCAACGGAATCGCCATTGCATATGTAAAAATTAGTGTAAGAAGTGACAACCAAAATGTGTTAATCATCCGTTGTTCAATCAGATCAGATACGGGCATCTTATATCGAAATGATTGTCCAAGATCCCCTTGTACGACGCCTTTAACCCAGTCACTATATTGAACATACCATGGATTGTTGAGACCTAGCCGTTCACGCTGCTCTTCGATTGCAGCCGGATCAATATTTGGATCGATTAAGCCAGTAAGTGCATCTCCCGGCATCATTTGCGCTAGAATAAAAATAATAACACTAAGTATTACAATTTGAGGAAAAGTTACAAAAAGTCGTCTAACAATAAATTTCCACATAGAATCAACCTCTCTTCGGCAAAGCAACTTTATGTGTATCCGATATCGATTGCAAGCTGTACGCTAATCCTTCATGATCAAAATAATCATTATAGGAACTGTTGTATTCTTCTTGTACCTCTTGACGATATCGATATTGCTTTTCACGCATTCGCGGATTAATATCAGGAATTGCAGCAACGAGACGTTTCGAATAAATATGATGAGGTTTCGTAAAAATCTCTTCTTTTGTCCCTTCTTCCACGTAACGTCCCTTATACATAATTCCTATGTGATCACACATATGTTTAATGATACCTAAATCATGACTAATTAATAGGTATGTCAAGTTTAGCTGATCTTGAATTTCTCGCATGAAATTAAGTACCTGGGCTTGAACAGAAACATCTAATGCTGAAACAGGCTCATCAGCAATAATTAACTTTGGTTTTAAAGCTAGTGCCCTTGCAACACCAATCCGTTGCCTCTGTCCACCAGAGAATTGATGGGGATATTTCAATATACTCTCTGGACTCAATCCTACAAGTTCCAATAAGTCTTGTACTTTCTTTTTTTCCTCCTGTTTAGAATGCATTTCGAAATTTCGCAATGGTTCTGCAATAATATCGAGAACACGCTTTTTAGGATTCAAAGACGAATACGGATCTTGAAAGATCATTTGAATATCTTTTCTCAAATCTTTTGTCTTACTTTTCATTGATGTAATATCTTTACCTTCAAATAATATCTGTCCAGAAGTTACATTTTCTAAACCAATAATTGCTCTTCCAGTGGTTGACTTCCCTGAACCTGATTCTCCAACTAGCCCGTATGTTTTACCTTGTTCCAGAGAAAAAGAAACACCATCAACGGCTTTGATATGGCCAACGGTGCGATTGAAAACTCCGCCTTTAATCGGAAAATATACTTGTAAATCCTTAACCTCAAGAAATGCCATTCTTCTCAGCCTCCTTACTTTCTTCAGAGAAGTAAAAATGCGTGTGACAACTGCACCTTACAAAATGACCTGGTTTAACCTCATGCAATACAGGATTTTCTTCGTGGACAGAGGCGTCAATCCAAGGTATTCTTGATGCAAAACGGCACCCTTTACGCGGTAAATTTTTTAACGATGGGACAATCCCTTGAATGACGTGAAGCTTGTCTTGTCCTTCCGTTGGTACTGAATTCAGTAATGATTTGGTATAAGGATGTAATGGATTTTCGAACAATGTATGTACTTCAGCAATTTCTACAATTTGTCCAGCATACATAACAGCTACCCGGTCAGCCATTTCAGCAACAACACCTAGATCATGCGTAATTAGAATAATTCCGGCATTCATTTCTTCTTTTAGCTTGCGAATTAAATCCAGTATTTGCGCCTGAATCGTTACATCTAGTGCTGTAGTCGGCTCATCTGCAATTAATAATTCTGGTTTATTCGAAATTGCAATCGCTATAACAACTCGTTGTCGCATCCCCCCAGATAATTCATGCGGGAATTGCTCATATACAAATTCCGGACGTGGAATTCCTACTAAATTTAATAATTCTATAACTCTTTGCTTACGTTGTTTCTGTGTCATTCTAGGATTATGTAAAAGTAATGCTTCACTAATCTGTTCTCCAATTTCCATTAGCGGATTTAATGCTGTCAGTGGATCTTGGAAAATCATTGCCATATCGTCACCACGTAATTTATTTAAATTAGCAGCAGACATGTCTACAATATCCTGATCATTGAGCAGAATACTTCCTTCTATTTTTGCCCGATTGTGGAGTCTCATTATGGAGAATGCAAGTGCACTTTTTCCCGAACCCGATTCTCCAACAATACCTAATACTTCGTTTTTATTTAGCGTTAATGTAACATCATCCACTGCAGCATAATAATCATCACCGATGCGGAATGAGGTTGATAGGTTTTTAATTTCCAATAATTTATTACTCAAATTAATCCCCCTAAAGTATTAATTTACCTCTACTATGAAGTATGATTGATATAAAAGAGCTACATGGTACTTAAAAAAATTTGATCTACTGCACCCCCTCTAAACAGAAGGTTCTGATAATTATTAAAAAATAAAAAGTCTTCCTAACTAATAAATATAATAGACTTATAACTATTTTGTAATTATTTTTAGCATATTAGCTTTTGTGATTTTTCTAATAATTCACATCCTGAGTCAATACAAAGACAAAAAAGTTGTATTTCTTTATCGACTTATTCGGAAACTTATATTTGTTTTTTAAACATTTTGTATTATCCGAAATCAAATCGTAAATATTTCTTAATATATTAGAAGATTATAAGTGAATATTTTTATAAAAGCAATATCTTTTGATAAAATTTAACAGTAATAAATTCTGATAATTTTCGTTATTAATAAGAATTCTCTTTATAAAGTCTTTACTATTAAGGGTTTAACAAGTAAACATATAAATATTTTTTTAATTAATTTTTTTCGCATTATATGAAAATTTTAAATCTTAATAGCTAATTTTGCAGATAAATTTAATTGACTAAATCAATTTTTTTCGCCTGAAATCTGACAAACTTTGACAAATCAACGGATGTATCCGCTTACCGTTTTTCCTGAAAACAGAAAAAAAGCCTCTTGGAAAATAAATGCCAAGAAGCTTTTTCTTATAATGCCATGTAAGCTTTTTCTTTTTTTGGGGTTTTTTGTTCGGCAAGCTGCTGAATATTGGACATTGCACCAATATCCAAATTTCCTCCACTTACAATCACACCGCAGTGCCTTGATTTTATTTTATCATTATGGGCGAATAAGGCTGCCAAGGCAGCTGCTCCCGCTCCTTCCATTAGTGTTTTATTTCGTTCGAGCATATACACAATGGCTGAAGCAATTTGCTCATCTGTCACTGTAACTATATCGTCTACATACTCCCTGATAACTGGTAAGGTTAGACTTCCTGGTTCTTTAACAGCAATTCCTTCTGCTATAGTTGAAACCTTATTCGATTTCATCACCGAATTAGCATGGTAGCTCTCATATATTGCCGGGGCCCCTTCTGCTTGAACACCGATTATTCTAATATTACGGTTCACATGCTTCGCAGCAACAGCAATACCGCTAATTAATCCTCCCCCACCGATTGGGACGAGGATCGTATCCATTCTGTCTTCTTGCCGAAGCATCTCCATTGCAATGGTTCCCTGTCCTGCCATAATATCATAGTCATCAAAAGGATGGATATAAACTGCCCCAGATACCGATTGATGTTCGATGGATGCCTGATATGCTTCCTGGAAGCTCTCACCAATTAATACTACTTCAGCACCATAGTTTCGTGTAGCATTCACTTTCGCAAGTGGCGTACCTTCTGCCATAAAGATGGTTGCTTTCACGCCAAGCTTCGCTGCTGCATGCGCAACCCCTTGTGCATGATTTCCTGCAGAGGCAGTAAGCACACCTTTAGCAAGCTGTTCTTTTGACAGCTGCATCAGCTTAAAGCTTGCTCCACGAAACTTAAATGCTCCTGTTTTTTGCTGATTTTCCATTTTGCAATAGACGTGTTTTCCTACTATATTATCTGTCGTATGTGATGTTAATAATGGTGTACGATGAACAATGGGGGTCAGCCGCTTCATTGCATGGTAGACCTTATCACCGTTTAAGAAATCCCCAAGACCATTCACTCCTTCTTCTCGTTCAAAATTCATTTAATTTCTGTTGGCTTCATATGCTAATATTTTATTTTCTTGAAGCAAGGTTAATGCAATATCATCCCAGCCATTCAACAGCTTTTCCTTATGATATTCAGGGATATCAAAGGTTATGACATTCCCCTTCTCATCAGAAATTTGTTGGTTCCGTAAATCAACATGCAAAACAAATTGTGAATCTGCAGCATCTTGCATCCATTCATGAAGTTGCTCTTCTTCCATCTTAATCGGAATAATTCCATTTTTCAATGCATTATTATAGAAGATATCAGCAAAGCTTGGTGCAAGAATCACCTTAAAACCAAAGTCTGTCAGTGCCCACGGCGCGTGTTCTCTTGAAGAGCCACAGCCAAAATTCTCACCTGCTATTAAAATCGATGCGTTTTTGTATTGCTGTTGATTTAACGTAAAGTCTTCTCTTGGGTTACCGTCATCATCAAATCGCCAGTTATAAAATAAAAATTCTCCAAAACCTGTACGCTCAATTCTTTTCAAAAACTGCTTAGGAATAATTTGATCCGTATCCACATTTGAGCGATCTAATGGGTATACTAATCCTTTATGCTCTTGAATTGCTTCCATTGTTCGTCATCTCCTAGCTAAGTACTCCTGCAAAGTTACGTACATCTACAAATCGCCCTTCAATCGCTGCGGCTGCTGCCATTTCGGGACTGACAAGATGCGTACGTGCTCCATTTCCTTGCCTTCCTTCAAAATTACGATTCGAAGTGGAAGCACAACGTCCTCCAGCTGGAACAATATCATCATTCATTCCAAGACACATACTGCACCCTGATTCTCGCCATTCAAATCCTGCTTCCGTAAAAACTTTATCCAAGCCAGCTGCTTCAGCTTGTAATTTTACACTAAAGGAACCAGGAACGACGATTGCTTTAATATGATCCTTCACTTTTCTACCTTTAACAATTGCCGCTGCTTTTTCTAGGTCACTTAATCTTGAATTTGTACATGAACCAATAAACACATGATCAATTTCAATAGAAGTAATTGGCTGATTTTCTTCCAGACCCATATATTCAAGAGCTCGCTTCACATCTTCTTTATGGTCCGAATCTGCAACAACCGGTGTATTCCCACCAACAGGTACACACATTCCTGGATTTGTCCCCCATGTAACCTGTGGTTCAATTTCATCAGCTTGAATGGTCACGGTGTGATCATACGTAGCACCTTCGTCTGTTGCTAAAGCAAGCCATTCTTCTGCTGCTTTATAGAATGCTTCTCCATTAGGAACATATTCTCTTCCTTCTAAATAATCAATCGTTTTCTGATCCGGGCTGATCAATCCTGCCCTCGCACCTGCTTCAATTGACATATTACAAACAGTCATTCTTCCTTCCATGGATAAGTTACGAATTGCTTCACCTGTATATTCCATGACATACCCTGTACCAAAGCGAACTCCAAATTTCCCTATAATAGCTAGAATCAAATCCTTTGCAGTTACACCTGGACCGAGATCACCAATAACTTTAACATTCAATGATTTTGGGCGTTCTTGCCAGATCGTTTGAGTTGCAAGTACATGCTCCACCTCACTCGTGCCAATCCCAAAAGCTAACGCGCCGAATGCACCATGCGTAGAAGTATGACTATCCCCGCATACGATTGTCTTTCCTGGCTGTGTCAACCCTAGCTGTGGTCCGATTACATGAACAATACCTTGGTCTGGGTGAAACATATCTGCAAGTTTAATTCCAAAATCGGCACAATTCTGCTTTAATGTCTCCATTTGCTTTTTTGAAATCTCATCTTTGACAACTTGTCGATTTATAGTTGGCACATTGTGATCCATCGTCGCAAATGTCAAATCAGGGCGACGAACCTTTCGATTGTTCATCCGTAAACCTTCAAAGGCTTGTGGCGAAGTTACTTCATGAACAAGGTGCTGGTCAATATATAGAAGGTCTGGTTTTCCCTCTTCTTGGTGTACCACATGCTTCTTCCATATTTTATCAATGATTGTTTCCGGTTTTCCCATTTCCTAACACCTCACTCTTTAAAATACGTATGAATCTTTTACACGTACATATTGCAAATTGAATCTGAAATACTCTTCGTAGTTAAATTCTCTAGTACGATTTCTGTTATTTTCTTAGTTCCAACCTGTTTTCCGTTTTGTATCTGCAAATCAGCCGTATGGTAGCCTTGTTCAAGACATTCATTTACTGCTCTTTCAATTTCAGAAGCTTCCTCCTCCAATCCAAAAGAGAAACGCAGCATCAATGCAGCAGATAAAATCATCCCAAATGGATTCGCAATCCCCTTACCTGCAATATCAGGTGCAGATCCGTGAACTGGCTCATACATTCCAACACCATCTGTCCTGAGACTAGCAGACGGTAACATACCAAGTGATCCAGTTAATACGGATGCTTCATCACTTAAAATATCTCCAAATAGATTTTCCGTTACAAGAACATCAAATCGATTTGGTTGTGTAATCAATTTCATTGCGGCTGCATCTACTAATACGTGCTCAACCGTAACATCTGGATATTCCTGCTTTTTTTCCTCAACAATTTCTCGCCACATACGACTGGATTCTAAAACATTTGCTTTATCTACAGAGGTTAAGTGCTTATTCCTAATCCTTGCACTTTGGAAACCTTTATCAATAATTCGTTCCATCTCTGCCCGCTTATAATAGAGTGTATCGACGACTGCATTACCATTCTCTCTTCTTTCACTCGGTTCACCAAAATATAAACCACCGGTTAATTCACGTATGATCAAAATATCACTGTCTTTTATGATTTCTTCCTTTAATGGAGAAGCATGCAACAGAGGGGAAAATCCTTTTACAGGACGAATATTTGCGAATAATCCAAGGGCTTTACGGATACCTAATAAACCTTTTTCTGGCCTTAAATGAGCCGGATTAGAATCCCATTTTGGACCTCCAACAGCACCAAGCAAAACCGCATCTGCGCTCTTACAAGCCTGTATTGTATCCTCCGGTAACGGGTTATTGTGCGTATCAATCGCACTTCCACCAATTGCATGTTCCTCGAAAGTAAAATGATGGTTATACTCAGCTGCAATTGCTAGTAACACAGCCTTAGCAGAATCCATAATTTCTTTCCCAATACCATCACCAGGAAGTAATATGATTTGCTTTTCCATACTCGGGGTCCTCCTTTTTCAAAGTATTTTTAAGAAAGCTCACGCCCGATTTTATAACTAGCTCCGGGCGCTTGCGCTCTTGGTTATTTCACAAGTTCTTTCTTTTCTATTGTTTTTACTTTGATAATATAACGATTTACTGCATTCAAAAATGCTGATGCAGATGCTTGAAGCACATCTTGTGCTGAACCTCTTCCATTTACGGTTTCACCATTTACAATTAGTTGAACATGTGATTCTGCTAAAGCATCCTTCCCTCCACCAACTGAGTTCAATTGGTAGTCTACTAGCTTTACATCTTCTTCCACTAAACTATCAATGGTTTGATACAAAGCTTCAACACTACCTGGAGCAGAGCAAGAATTCTCTACAACATCTCCTGCTGGTGTTTTTAAAATGACAGTAGCTGTTGGAACATTCTCTGTTCCATACTGTACTTGGAAGTTTTCTAATTGATACTTACTCACTGCTGAAGAATCTGTCTTGACTTCCATTGCAATTGTATATAAATCATCATCTGTAACTTCTTTTTTATGATCCGTAAGCTTTTTGAATTGATCAAAGGCTTGCTTCAATTCATCCTCTGTAAATTCGATTCCAAATTCTTTTACACGATCTTTAAACGCATGGCGACCAGAGTGTTTACCTAAAAACAGATTGTTTGAGCTAACGCCAACCATTTCTGGTGTAATAATTTCATAGGTTTCAGCATTTTTCAGCACGCCATCTTGATGAATTCCAGATTCATGGGCAAATGCATTTCTTCCTACAATTGCTTTATTTGCTTGAACGTACATACCAGTAAGTTTGGAAACAAGGTCACTCGTACGCTTTATCTCATTTAATTTCAAGCCTGTTTCAAAGGAATAAAAATCCGAACGAATTTTGAATGCAACTGCAAGTTCCTCTAAGGATACATTTCCAGCACGCTCTCCAATACCATTAATTGTTCCTTCGACCTGAGTGGCCCCATTTTCAACAGCTGCAATGGAGTTTGCTACTGCCAATCCAAGATCATTATGACAATGACAGGATAATGCAACTTGATCAATGTTCGGGACGGTTTCACGGATAAATCGGAATAGTTCACCATATTCTTTTGGTGTCGTATAGCCAACCGTATCCGGTAAATTTATGACCGTTGCACCAGCATCAATAACCTTTTCAATTATTTGGGCTAGAAAGTTCCAGTCCGAACGTGTAGCATCTTCGGCAGACCATTCGACCTCAGAAAACCTTTCTTTTGCGTAGGTGACCATACTGACTGCTGTCTCCATTACTTCTTCGGGAGTCTTCTTCAATTTATAAGTCATATGAATTGGTGATGTTGCAAGAAATACATGAATCGCAGGCTTCTCCGCCCCCTTTAATGCATCCCAAGCAATGTCAATATCGGATTTAACCGCTCTTGCAAGTGCAATAACGGATGTATTTTTAATCGTATCGGCGATCGCTTTTACTGCCTCAAAGTCACCTTTGGAGGAAGCAGGAAATCCTGCTTCCATCCGATCAACTCCAAAACGTTCAAGCTGTCTTGCAATTTCCAGCTTTTCTTGCTTATTCAAGTTAACCCCTGGTGATTGTTCGCCATCTCTTAGAGTCGTGTCAAAAATCTTAATTAGTGACATGTTCCTTCACATCCTTCTGTTTTGATTTAACGGATTGTTTAACAAAAGGCATTAAGTCACGGAGCTCCCTTCCAACAGTCTCAATTTGATGTTTATTTTCTTGGTTATTGATTGCATTAAATTGTGGACGACCTGCCTGGTTCTCAAGAATCCAACCTTTTGCAAATTTACCATCTTGAATATCTGTTAGAACATCTTTCATACGTGCCTTTGTATCTTCATTTACAACACGTGGTCCAGATACGAAGTCACCCCATTGTGCTGTGTCTGAGATGGAATAACGCATGTTTTCTAGTCCACCTTCATATAGAAGATCAACGATTAATTTCATTTCATGCATACATTCGAAGTAAGCAACTTCTGGCTGGTATCCAGCTTCCACTAATGTTTCGAAGCCAGATTTGATTAAGCTTGTAACCCCGCCACATAGTACTGCTTGCTCACCGAACAAATCTGTTTCTGTTTCCTCTTGGAAAGAAGTTTCCAAAACTCCTGCTCTTGCTGCTCCAATTCCTTGTGCATATGCTAATGCAAGCTCTTTTGCATTACCTGTTACATCTTGATACACACCATATAGAGCTGGTACTCCTGCACCTTCTTCATACGTTCTTCTTACAAGGTGACCAGGTCCTTTTGGAGCTACTAGAAATACATCTACATCAGATGGAGGTACAATTTGTGAAAAGTGAATATTGAACCCGTGTGCAAAAACAAGCGCATTTCCAGCCTTAAGATTTGGTTTAATGCTTTCTTCATAAACCTTTTGCTGCATTTCATCTGGAAGAAGAATCATGACAACGTCCGATTGTTCAACAGCTTCAGCTACTGAATATACATTAAAACCATCTTCCTCTGCTTTAGCTTGAGATTTTCCTGGTCTTAAACCAATAACAACATCATAACCACTTTCACGGAGATTCAATGCATGCGCATGCCCTTGTGAACCATATCCTACTACCGCAATTTTCTTTCCTTGTAATACCTCTTTTTGGATGTCTTTTTCATAAAGTACTTTAGCCATTAATATCTTCCTCTCATTAATTAGTAGTTTTTTTATTAGTAAAGTATAAATACTTAACTCGCAATTTATTTGTTTCAAGCCTGAATTGTTACAAAAATCAGTTAATTATATTTTGCATTCAATTTAGATGGACAACGAATTTAGTTCTGTTACCTGTTCTGGCTGCTGTCCTCTTAAAAATGCTGTAACACCAGTTTTCGTTAATTCCTTTATGCCATATGGTCTGAGTAATGCGATAAGTGCATCCACTTTATCAGGACGCCCTGTAACTTGTATGATTAAGCTGTCCTTGCTTACATCAATGACAGATGCTCTAAACGGAGTGATAATCCCCTGTATTTCAGCACGTGTCTGCCCAGTACTAACAACCTTAATGAGTGCTAATTCTCTCGCGACCATTGCTCTATCCGTTATGTCGGATACTTTTAACACATCAATTTGTTTGTTTAATTGCTTTGTCAGCTGTTCTAATTTCTGATCATCACTGACTTCTACTACAAATGTCATCTTAGAGACACCCTCTACCTCCGATGCTCCGACAGATATACTTTCAATGTTGAATTGACGTTTGTGTAACATACCCGTAATCCGATTCAGAACCCCGCCACGGTCTTGAACCGTAGCTGTTATAATTCGTTTCATTTTGTCACCCCAACCATCTCATGAATTCCTTTTCCTGGTGCGATCATCGGATAGACACAGGTTTTTCGTACAACTCGGAAATCAGCAACCACAGGACCATCATAAGCAAAGATGTCTTGTAATGTTTGGATTACATCTGCTTCCTTGTCAACTTTCACACCGCGGACACCATAGCTTTCTGCCAATTTTACGAAGTCCGGGTTTTCTGAAAACAGTGATTCTGAATAACGTTCTTCATAAAAGCTTTCCTGCCATTGTCGAACCATACCTAATGCCTCGTTATTAACAATAATTACTTTCACCGGGAGATTTCGTTCCTTGATTACGGATAATTCCTGTAACGTCATTTGGAATCCACCGTCACCAACGATCGAAATAACTAAATCATCTGGTCTTCCTAACTGTGCACCAACTGCTGCTGGAAAACCAAAGCCCATCGTACCAAGCCCACCTGAAGTTACCCAATTATTTGGCTTATCAAATTTATAGAACTGTGCTGCCCACATTTGGTGCTGACCTACATCAGTAGTAACAATCGCTTTCCCACTTGATATGTTATAAATTTGCTCAATCAGCCATTGTGGTGATATTGGTGAATCTGTGCGTTCGTACCACAGTGGATAATCCTGCTTATTTTTGGATAGCTCCTCAAGCCATTGGATATTATTTTGCATATCAATTTTACTATCTAATAATGCAATCAAGGTTTTCTTCGCATCAGCTACAACCGGAATATCCGTTTTGATATTTTTTCCGATCTCTGCCGGATCGATATCGATATGTGCAACTTTAGCGTTTGGTGCAAAGTCAGCAATCTTCCCAGTTAATCGATCATCAAACCTTGCACCAATATTGATTAACAAATCGCATTCATAAATTGCCATGTTTGCTGCATATGTTCCGTGCATCCCTGCCATACCTAGCGAAAGCTCATTCGTACCCGGAAAAGTCCCTAGACCAAGCAACGTGGTCGTGACAGGAAGCTTATATTTTTCAGCAAATTGCTTCAGTTCCTCTGAAGCATTTGCAAACAATGTACCTGCTCCTGCTAGCAGCAGTGGACGCTTTGCACGACTTAGGGCTTCTGCAAGTTTAACAATCTGTAATGGATTCGGGTTAATTGTCGGTTGATAACCTGGTAGATAAAAGTCATCTTCAAAATCATTTATCGTGATGTTCGCTGAAATATTCTTCGGTATATCAATTACGACTGGGCCAGGTCTACCTGTTGTCGCTATATGAAATGCCTCTTTAACAATTCTCGGCAAATCCGCAACGTCACTTACCTGATAATTGTACTTGGTAATCGGTGTTGTTATCCCCATTACATCTGCTTCTTGAAAGGCATCGGTCCCGATAACATTTTTAGCTACCTGACCAGTGAAGATAACAAGTGGTATAGAATCCATCATGGCATCCGTAATCCCAGTAATTAAGTTTGTTGCACCAGGACCTGATGTTGCTAGAACTACTCCAGGCTTACCTGTCACACGAGCATATCCTTCTGCTGCATGAATGGAGCCTTGCTCATGACGCGATAGGACATGCTCAAATGGTGTCTCGTTACGATACAACGCATCGTAGATCGGTAATACCGCGCCACCCGGATAACCGAATATGGTGTCCACTTTAGCGTCCACTAATGTTTTAATTAATAAATCAGCACCTGTTATCAAATTCCCCTTCATTTCCACTTCGTGACTAGCCTCAACTTTCACTACTGCTACCTCCTTAGGTTCATATTAATTTTAGAAAACTTGGCATTCAGTATGTTGCACTTATGCAGTAAGGAAATTGTGAGTTTTCCTTCCAGTAAAAAAAGACCCTTCTCTCCCCTATAATCTGCATAACATCAGAATTATTGGGGAGAAAAGAGTCTTCTTTTCACGGTACCACCCATGTTCATAGCATCCTCACGAATACTACCTCGGCAGGCTGATAATCAGCCTACTTGGATAACAGGTACACAAAAACTGCACCTGACCGAATCTAATAAAAGCATCGTTCTTACGCTCCGTTCAAAACGGCACTCAGAGAAGATGTCAGAACAATATGTATTTCTGGGCTTCCAGCAACCCCAGCTCTCTGTGAATACACGTGGCATGTTCTTTTTTTCTCGTCATCGAGTTATTGTATTTAGTTTTAAACCAACAGTTATAAGATTTTGAAAATTCATAGTAACAACTATAATTCGTTATTCAGAAAAATAGGTTTGTTAATTGAATTCTTGATATTGCGGTCAATCATATAATGTTTTCCGGGAAGAGTCAAGAGTTTTTCAGAAGTTTTTAGATAATTTTATTTAGTTCGTCTTTTTGTATGCGTTTACAACATTGAAGCCTCATACTCTCTTAGATTTGTAAATTTTTCTTAGCAGATTTGGGATTTTCATATCCTTTAGGAAAATAATTTTCTTTCACTAATGCAGATAAAAGTATTTTCATCTGTTTTCTACCTACTAAAAAACGAGCGTCTTCAAACAGACGCCCGCAATGAATGTTATCTATTCAAATAATCTGTAACAGCACCTTTGGATGAACAGGAAACATTATGTGCGTACTTGCCTAGTATCCCTTTACTGTATAACGGTGGGGCTATCCAGTCTTTACGACGTTTCTCCAGATCAGCTTCAGAAAGATCGACAGAAATTAATTTTTCACCCGAATCAATCGTTACCATGTCACCTTCTTGTAAGAGTGCAATTGGACCACCTGCTTGTGCTTCTGGTGAAATATGACCAACTACAAGACCATGTGTACCACCAGAAAATCGCCCATCGGTTAATAGCGCAACCGATTCACCCATTCCTTTACCAACAAGAATACTAGAAATGGAGAGCATTTCAGGCATACCAGGTCCGCCTTTAGGCCCCACATAACGAATTACAAGAACATCCCCATCCTTGATTTCATTCGCCATAACGGCTGCAGTCGCTTCTTTTTCGGTATCGAATACACGTGCCGGTCCTGTATGACGTGTGACTTTCACCCCGGATACTTTAGCAACAGCTCCTGTTGGCGATAAGTTCCCTTTTAAAACAATTAATGGTCCATCTTTACGTTTTGGACTATCAAAAGGCATTATGATTTCCTGACCATCTGCAAGTGATGGTGCGTCCGCTAGGTTTTCAGCGATTGTTTTTCCTGTCACCGTTAAACAATCTCCATGCAGATAGCCATTTTCAAGAAGCAGCTTCATAACTGCTTGCACCCCGCCTGCTCGATGCAAGTCTTGCATCACAAAACGTCCACTAGGTTTCAAATCTGCAAGATGCGGTACTTTTTCCTGCATTCGATTAAAGTCATCAATTGTTAAATCTACTTCTGCTGCATGAGCAATTGCAAGCAAGTGAAGAATTGCATTGGTCGATCCTCCAAGTGCCATCACAACTGTAATCGCATTTTCAAATGCTTCTCTTGTCATAATATCTTTAGGATAAATATCGTTTTCCAGCATGGAATAAACAGCTTGTCCAGCAGCTTTTACATCTTCCTCTTTCTCTTTAGATTCTGCTGGATTGGAAGAGCTTCCTGGGAGACTCATTCCCATTGCTTCTACGGCCGAAGCCATTGTATTAGCAGTATACATTCCTCCACATGCACCAGCACCAGGGCATGCACTGCATTCAATCGCTTTTAATTCGTTATCATCAATATCACCATTGTTATGCTTACCAACGCCTTCAAAAACGGAAACGATGTCAATGTCTTTTCCTCGATGTGTTCCAGGTGCAATAGTTCCCCCATAAACAAAAACGGATGGGACATTCGAATTCGCGATTGCAATCATGCATCCTGGGATATTTTTATCACAAGCACCAATTGCCACAAGTCCATCTAAGTTTTCTGCTCCGACAACCGTTTCAATCGAATCAGCAATTATGTCACGACTTGGTAATGAATATCGCATTCCTTGTGTCCCCATCGAAATTCCATCAGATACTGTTATCGTATTAAAAATCAATGGAACACCACCAGCTTCTCGCACTCCTTTTTTAGCACGAACAGCCAGTTCATCAATATGGATATTACACGGTGTTACTTCCGCCCAAGTACTTGCTACACCTACCATTGGTTTTTTAAAATCTTCATCTGAAACACCAACAGCCCGCAGCATTGCACGATTTGGGGCTCGCATAGTTCCGTCAAAAGCATTACTTTTGATTCGCAAATCCTTACTCATTTGAGGATACCACCTTTCTTTCGCACTATTATATGATTAATCAATCTATACTTCAATCAAATTGTAAAAATAAACAGAATGTTCATAGCATCAAAATATTAAAATGGACAATGTTAAATTAATTACGGATCCAACCACATACATACATAAAGCGATTACATTTATTGCAGTTATTTTTACTGAAAAATATTACTTCGCAAAATTTGTTGACAACAGTTGTATACTTGTTATATTGAATAACTAATATGGGTTGCTATATGAATGAATTCGTTTCTCAAAAAATGACATCCGTACAAGAGTAAATGAATCATATAAACTCAAAAAAAGGAGCAGTGCAACATGCTAGCAGATCAGCATCTATTAAGAATACCCGGACCAAGCCCAATTCCACCAAGTGTGCAGCGGGCTATGAACCAAACGATGATTGGACATCGTGGAAAAGAAACAAAAGATTTAATCCAGCGAATCAAACCAAGATTAAAACCGATTTTCGGAACAGAACAAGACGTATTAATTGTTTCTGGAAGTGGTACAGCAGGACTTGAAACTGCTGTTGTTAATACAGTTAAACCTGGTGATGAGGTACTCGTTATTGTTACTGGAGCTTTCGGTGATCGTTTTGTGAAAATCTGTCAGGCATATGATGTTGCCGTACAGCGCTACGATGTAGAGTGGGGTGCAGCATTTGATCCAGCATACATAAAAACATACTTAAAGGATCATCCGAATATAAAAGCCGTTTTTGCTACTTATTGTGAAACTTCCACAGGTATATTAAATCCGATTCAAGAATTGTGTACAGTTGTTCACGAAAATTCGAATGCACTTGTGATTGTTGATGGTGTCTCTTGTGTTGGCGGAGTCGATACAGAAGTAGATGCATGGGGAATTGATGTACTCGTTACAGGCTCACAAAAAGCAATGATGCTTCCAGCAGGATTAACTTTTATTACAGTGAGTGAAGAAGCATGGAAAATCATTGAGCAAAACAAACAAGCCCGTTTCTACCTCGATTTGCGAAAATATCGCAAGAGTCTTGCCGATGATTCTACGCCATTCACACCTGCACTATCCTTATTGTTTGGATTAGATCAAGTGTTGAATCTTGTAGAAGAGGAAGGTCTGCAAAATGTCTATACAAGACATGAATTAATGAAAAAAATGACACGTTCAGCATTTAAAGCAATGGGAATTCCTTTGCTGACAGCGGATGATGCAGCTTCACCGACGGTTACTGCAATTAGACCGAATGATTTTGCTGCAGAGGATTTAAGAAAAGTAATGAAGCAAGAATTTAATTTATCAGTTGCTGGCGGGCAGCAGCATCTACAGGGTAAAATTTTCCGAATTGGCCATATGGGCTATTGTTCTCCTGCAGATGTGCTGCAAATTATCGGTATCGTAGAAATCAGCTTAAGAAAAATCGGCAAGCAGATTGAGTTGGGACAAGGCATACGCGCCGCTCAGGAAGTTTATTTACAACAGGGGGTACTAGCATAATGTTTAACATTTTAATCAGTGATCCGCTAAGTGAGGATGGTATCGGACCACTACGTGAAGCGCCGAATATGAATCTTGTCATCGAAACACATTTAAGTAAAGAAGAACTGGAAGATCGAATCGGCGAATTTGATGCTTTGCTCGTTCGAAGTCAAACACAGGTAACGCGTGAATTAATTAATAAAGCTAAAAAGTTAAAAATCATTGGTCGTGCTGGTGTTGGAGTTGACAATATTGACCTCGATGCTGCTACTGAGAATGGTATTATCGTTGTCAATGCGCCAAATGGAAATACCAATTCAGCAGCAGAGCATACAATTGCGATGCTTATGTCACTATCACGAAATATTCCACAAGCGTACCATGCATTAAAACATAAAAAGTGGGACCGTAAAAAGTATGTCGGTGTAGAACTAAAAAATAAGACACTTGGTGTAGTTGGTCTAGGTAGAATTGGTGCAGAAGTTGCTTTCCGTGCAAAAGGTCAGCGTATGAACGTCATTGCCTATGACCCATTTTTAACAAAAGAAAAAGCAGATAAAATGGGTATTGGTTATGGGACACTAGAAGAGGTTATTGAGCAAGCTGACTTTATTACAGTTCATACGCCATTGATGAAAGAGACAAGACATCTTATTAACGCTGAAGCCTTTGAACGCATGAAGCCAGGGGTTCACATTATAAATTGTGCACGCGGTGGAATTATTGATGAAGATGCATTATATGATGCAATTATTTCAAAAAAAGTGGCTGGGGCCGCATTAGATGTCTTTGAAGAAGAGCCTTTTATCGATCATAAATTATTAGAACTGCCAGAAGTAGTAGCGACACCACATTTAGGTGCAAGCACCATTGAAGCACAGGAAATTGTAGCTGTTGATGTCAGTCACGACGTGCTCAGCTTTTTAAATGGAGATGTCGTGAAAAATCCAGTCAACCTTCCCTCTGTTCCAAGTGAGCTGATGCATAAAATTGAACCTTATTTCCATTTAGCTGAGAAATTAGGAGTTTTCTTAATTGATTTGACGAAGGATGTAGCAGAAGAAATTAATATCTCCTATTCTGGTGACCTATCCGATATGGAAGTAGCGCCATTAACACGCAACACAATTAAAGGGATTTTAAAACGTCACTTAGGTGATCACGTAAATGACGTCAATGCATTATATCTTGCAAATAAAAAAGGAATTATCGTTAATGAAAATAAAACCTCTTCAACAAAAGGATTTACGAATTTAATCACAGTAGAAGTAAAGAGCAAATCAGGAACACGTAAAGTTGCCGGTACCTTGCTGAATGGATTTGGACCGCGGATTGTGAAAGTCGACGAATATAGTATTGACGTTACTCCAGAAGGTCACCTTGTTGTTATCCAGCATGTTGACCAGCCTGGTGTTATTGGTCGAATGGGAAGCACCATTGCAAAGCATCAAATAAATATTGCTACGATGCAAGTAGACCGTTCAGATATCGGCGGGAATGCAATCATGGTACTGACGATCGATAAACATTTAGAAACAGAAGCAATGGAAGAATTAAAGAGTCTTGAGGAGATTAAAGAAGTAACATCGATTGATTTATAGCAGATTAAAAGCACACCTCTATTTTTGGACGGTGTGCTTTTGTGTATTACCTAATCTTCAAGAATTGGCAAAAGCTCTAATAAGTTTGTGATTTCATACGTTGGTTTAACATCTTCTGGTTTTCTGTCATGTCGATTTAACCATACAGATGTTATCCCAGCCCTTTTTGCTCCAAGTATATCAGTATTCAGGTTGTCACCGACCATGACTACTTCACCTTTATCGAGCGAAAGCAATTTTAAAGTATGATCAAAAATCGTTGGATCCGGTTTTCCTTTTCCAAAGTCACCAGAGATCACGATTTGATCAAAATAGGTAACTAATTCCGGTGTTAGTGTCAGTTTTGTATTTTGTAACTCTGGAGATCCATTCGTTAACATGAGCAGTTGATAGTGCCCTTTCAATTTATCCAGTACTTGAATCGTATCATCAAATAAAAGTGCTGTTTTCTTTCGCTCCCGCGGGAAAGCTTCTGCTAGCTCCAAGCCAAATTCAGGATCATCAACACCTAGCGCTTTTAGCCCTGCTGTCCATGCTTCCCTACGATACAGGGGAGCAATTTCCTTCAATTTAGCAAAGTCCTCCCCTTCATCCAAGAAATTCGCCCAAAGTCCCTCAAATGGATTAATTCCGATCATTTGTGTAAATTCATATGTATCGTACGAAGCATAAAGCTTTCTAGCATGCTCTCTAACAGCAGCTTCCAGCTCATCTGGGTTGAGATCATATTTCTTAACTGCCAGCTCACAAGTCCTTTCAAAAGCGTGTTTAACACTTTTTTCATCCCAAAGCAATGTATCATCTAAGTCAAAAATTACTGCTTTAATCATTTTTCATCTCCTTTAAACCTTTTTTTCATTTTAACATATCGAAATAAAACTAACTTAACAAAATTAATTAAAAATTAAGTCTTGCACAAATTCTAAATATCTATTATGATATATAGAAACTTTTAGAACAAGGAGATAATTGATATGGAAGACAAAACAATTCGCTTACAACTAAGTGAAACAAAAAAAGAGAAGCCCAATTCTGATCAGCTTATTTTCGGCAGAGCTTTTACAGATCATATGTTTGTGATGGATTATTCTGATCCATTAGGGTGGCATAATGCGAGCATTGTACCATATCAACCTCTAATGATCGATCCTTCTTCCATGATATTCCATTACGGGCAATCCGTTTTCGAGGGATTAAAAGCATTTCGCACGGAAGACGGAGATGTACAATTGTTTAGACCAGAAAAGAATTTGGAACGATTAAACCGTTCAAGTGACCGACTTTGCATTCCGCCTATTGATGAGGAATTCGGATTAAAGGCAATTAAACAGCTTGTAGCAATGGATAAAGACTGGGTTCCTGACGCTGATGGAACATCGCTTTATATTCGACCATTTATTATTTCAACAGAGCCCTATCTTGGTGTTGCACCATCACGCAATTATAAATTTATCGTTATTCTATCCCCAGTTGGCGCTTACTACAAAGAAGGGATTAACCCTGTTAAGATTGCTGTTGAAAACAAGTACGTTCGTGCGGTTAAAGGCGGTACTGGTGAAGCAAAAACCGGTGGAAACTATGCTGCTAGCTTAAAAGCACAGGAGGATGTTGCTAAAGGCGGGTTCGCCCAGGTACTTTGGTTAGATGGTGTCGAACAAAAGTATATTGAGGAAGTTGGTAGCATGAACGTATTCTTCAAAATCAATGGAGAAGTTGTAACACCAAAGCTTAACGGAAGTATTCTTGCTGGCATAACTAGAGATTCTGTAATTGAACTTCTTAAACATTGGAATATACCAGTATCAGAACGTCGAATTTCTATGGATGAACTATATCAGGCGCATCAAGAAGGTTTATTAGAAGAAGCATTTGGTTCCGGAACTGCCGCTGTTATCTCCCCTATCGCGCAATTGTCATGGGAAGGTAAGGATATGGTAATTAACGGAGGAAAAACTGGGGAAGTTTCCCAAAAGGTTTATGACACAATAACTGGCATCCAATATGGAAAATTAGAGGATCCGTTTAACTGGATTGAGAAAGTTGAAGCAAAAAGCCCTGTAAAACAATAATTTCAAAAAGAAACCGGCATTCTGCCGGTTTCTTTTTGAAAAAAACTATCCTATACCTATGCTAAAAAAGGATACCCAACTATATAACCGGGTATCCTCAATTACTACCAACTAATTACGTTTATTAACCATACTTTCCTCAGCGATTTTGATCATTCGTTTGACCATCTCGCCACCCACCGAACCGTTTTCACGTGCAGTTGTATCAGCTCCAAGTTCTACTTTGAACTCATTTGCAATTTCTTCCTTCATGTTGTCCACTGCATTTTCCGCACCAGGCACTAACAATTGATTTCTGTTGTTACGAGCCATCATCGATCACTCCTCGGTGTAGTTGAACAGAATTAAACTGCTCCATTTTATTATGAATAGTTAAGGTTATTTCTATACTACTTAGTCTAAAAATGGCATTTGCATCATATATTAAATTTGCATGTATTCATTACATAGGCAAAGGAGGTCAGTACGCATGGCACAAAGCATCCATCATGTCGAATTAGATATGCCAAGTAAAAGGATTTGGAATTTTGTTAGTGACATGAATAACTGGGCGCCCCTTGTTCCAGGTTATACGGAACATGAAATTATTAATGAGCGTCAATCAACATGGAAATTACACGGTGATATTGGAGTAGTTCAAAAAGATGTACGTGTGAAAGTCCGGATTACTGAATGGACAGAACCATCACACATTATATTTGAATTAAGTGGTTCAAGCGAAAGCTGGGTAGGTGACGGATATTTTAAAGCAACCCCCTTATCCCAAGCAAAAACACAAATAACCGGAAGCTTAAATATTACGGTTAAAGGCATGATGGGAGCGATGATCAATCCCGTATTAAAAACAGTCTTACCAAAAATCGGCAAAGAATTCACAGAGAAAGTTGCGGCAAAAATCGCTGAAACGGAAAAAATGACAGCAACTGTATAATAAGATAGCTTACACGGGTTCAACTTGAATCCGTGTTTTTATATACCCTTTCCTTTTGACCAACGCTTAGTTATATGCTATTTACTCTAATGCTCGCAAATGATAAAGTAAATAAGGTTAGGTTGAAAACGGAAAGGAAATAAGCGAATGAAAAAATTAAAACAGAATAAATCAATGATGGAATATATCTATATTATCCTTGGCGCCACACTTGTCGGACTCTCTTATAACACATTTTTTCTGCCAGCAAAGCTTGCGGCAGGTGGTATATCAGGAATTAGCACCATCCTATTTGAAATATACGCACTAAGTCCAGCACTTGTTCAACTCGTGATTAACATACCAATCTTCTTTATTGGCTGGTTTGCGTTAGGTAAAGACTTCAGCTTCAAAACACTGCTAGGTACATTTTGGGTTCCTTTGATTATTTATCTTTCAGCGGATATTCCGATTGAAATTACGAATCCACTGCTAGGAGCTCTTTACGGTGGAATCTTACTCGGTATTGGACTAGGTATTGTTTATAAAGGAAATGGATCAACAGGTGGAACGGCAGCAATCGCACAAATCGTAAAGAAGTTCACCGGTATATCAAGCGGGTATTCTCAATTTATTGTGGACGGGCTTGTCGTAATTGCCTCCATCATCGTATTTAGTTTAGAACTCACTTTATTTGCGCTATTAGCTATCTACATTAGTGGAAAAGCAATTGATTTTGTTCAATTACGAACAACAGCGACAAAGTTAATTTTAATCATTACCGATGAAGAAGAAAAAATTCAAACTCTTATTCATGAAGGAATCGACCGTGGTTTAACGAAAGTTCGATCTGTCGGCGGGTATTCTAACCTTGATAAGACAATGATTCTCTGTGTAACTGAACAACAAGAGGCCGTGCAGCTGAAAAAACTGTTGCAAAAAGAAGCTCCTTCAACTTTTGTTATTTTTATTAATGCATCTGAAATTTTAGGCCGCGGTTTTTCTCTAGATCGTTATTATGGTCAAAAATTATAAGGTTTCTAGTGGCATGCACTGTAGCATGCCTTCTTTAAGTTCACTTCTCTTTTCTGTGCATAATTTTAGCATCATTATTAAAAATAAACGATAATAAGTATTGTCACAATTATAACCTTGTTATTAGGGAACGATTTATTATGCGTGTTTAAAAGAAAATTAAGACCGGCCTCTATTATGAAAAAAGGTGGAGCACAATGACAGCAAGCAACAATACAGTAATTCAGTTAAACCATGTGAATTATTTTGATGGAGACGTACATATCTTAAAGGATATTACCGGCTCCTTTCCTGAAGGGAAAATAACAACATTGGTTGGACCTTCAGGCGCTGGGAAAACAACATTATTTAGATTATGTAATGGACTTATATCACCAAAATCCGGTGAAATTTATATTAAAAATAAACCGATTATGGATTATGAACCAACCACATTACGTCGCAATATCGGGTTAGCATTACAAAGTGCAACTATGATAAGTGGTACGGTTTTTTCAAACTTAGCCCTGCCTTTAACATTACAAGGTAAACAGTTAAAAGAGGAAAAAGCAAAGGAATTACTGCGCGATGTTCGCTTAGATGAAGAATTTTTATATCGAAATGTCAAGGATTTATCTGGTGGACAGCGACAAAAAGTTTCAGTAGCGAGGACGCTTGTAAATCGACCAAAAGTTTTATTGCTTGATGAGATTACTTCTTCACTTGACCGTGTTTCACAACAAGATATTGAGGAATTGATTGTGAAAATTAACCAGAAATATCGTACAACAATTATATGGATTACCCACAATTTACAGCAGGCCTTATCAGTTGGGGATTATACATGGGTGATGATGAACGGAGAAGTTGTTGAAACTGGAGAAACTAGCCTTCTGGATAACCCTCAAGATGAAAGAGTAAAACAATTTGTAGAGGGGGTTAATGTATGAGCTATTTGACATTAGCCTTAGCTCTTATTTTCGTCTTGATACCAATTTTATTATCAAAAACGCTTAATCTAGGATTAGAAAAAGATACCATTGTCGCAGTGATTCGCTCAACGATACAATTATTAGCAGTTGGCTATGTTCTGCAATTCGTATTTGACTCAGAAAGTATGATCTTTATCATACTCATGATTATGTTGATGATTTTTGCTGCAACACATAATGCAAGGAAAAAAGGTGTTACGATAAAAGGGATTACATGGAAACTCATTTCGACATATGTTTTCATCGAAGTATTAACTCAAAGTATTTTACTCGGGTTCCACATTATACCACCCACGGCTCAATATATTATTCCCATTAGTGGTATGATGATCGGGAATTCGATGGTGCTTTCGATTCTATTTCTTAATCGGTTTACAGCTGAAATTGATACCCATCAAGATAAAGCAGAGCTAATTCTATCCCTTGGCGGAACACCGAAGCAAGCAATTCATAAACAACTTATTACATCGATTCAAGCAAGTACAATACCGACAATTGAAAGCCAGAAAACAATTGGGCTCGTTCAGCTTCCTGGAATGATGAGTGGACAAATCATTGCGGGTGCAGATCCTATACAAGCAGTACAATTTCAATTACTTATTCTTTTTCTAGTTTTAACTTCTGCTGTCGTTACAAGTGCCATGCTAGGATTCTTATCCTATCCAAGTCTATTTAACAATCGGATGCAATTGTTGAAGATTGATAAGAATACTTAAACTGATTTGCAGTAGCTTTTATAATTTAACCTCGTGTTTGAATGTTATTATGAACGGAAATTATAGAGGCATGCAGCAGACATGCCTCTACATATTATCTGGTTTTTAATGCTGAATATTTAGACTCCGGCATTAACAAACCTAAATGGCCCCGAAGTGTACTGTAATCATATTCCTTTCTAAATAGTCCGCGCTGTTGAAGTATTGGAATAACTTGTTCAACAAATTCGCTTAAGCCACCAGGTAAATATTGAGGCATCAAATTAAAACCATCCGCACCTTCAGCTACAATCCAAGCTTCTAATTGGTCTGCAATCTGTTCCGGTGTACCGAATATCGTGAAATGTCCTCTTGCACCAGCAATTCGTTTATAAAGCTCCCTAATTGTTAAGTTTTCTCGCCTCGCCAGTTCAATTATTAATTCTCTTCTGCTTTGGTTTCCATTCGTTTTCGGGATTTCATCCGGAAGTTGATCATCAAGTGAAAGATTTGAGAAATCCATACCACCAAGATAATCGGATAAGAAATCAAGTCCAATCTCTGAAACAATCAGGTCTTGTAATTGCTCATATTTCTCTTTAGCCTCAGCCTCTGTCCTGCCTATAAAAGGGGAAACACCTGGCATAATTTTTACTTCATCCGGTTTTCTTCCAGAGGCAATTACCTTTTTCTTTACTTTTTTATAAAATTGTTGTGCCCCTTCAAGCGTCTGCTGTGCTGTGAAAATAACATCCGCTGTCTGGGCCGCAAGCGTTGTGCCAGCTTCTGAAGACCCCGCCTGAACGATAACTGGATGACCTTGCGGTGAACGCGATGCATTTAATGGTCCTTTTACAGAAAAATGCTTTCCTTCATGATTCAATGAATGCAACTTATCAGAATTAAAGTAAACACCAGATTCTTTATCACGAATAAGTACTCCGTCTTCCCAACTATCCCATAAACCTTTCACGACTTCGACAAATTCACCTGCTCGTTCATAGCGTAGGTCATGCGCTAAATGTTCCTTCTTACTAAAATTGCTTGCTTCGTGCTCATAATAGGACGTCACCACATTCCATGCTGATCTTCCATTGCTTATATGATCTAGTGAAGCAAATTTTCTAGCTAGATGAAATGGCTCATTGTATGTTGTTGATGCTGTAGCTGCAAGACCAATTTTTTTTGTAACAGCAGCTAATGCAGGAAGAAGTGTAAGCGGATCTAGCCTTACTAATTCTGCAGGGTGTGATAATCGATGAAAAGAAAGACCATCACTTAAAAAAATCATATCTAGCTTTCCTTTCTCAGCAATTTCAGCAACTTCACGATAAAAGTTAAAATCTTCAAATCCATCGGCTGGAACATCTGGGTGTCTCCATGAGGCCATATGATGACCTGTTCCCATAAGAAAAACACCTAAAGCTATCTGTTTTTTCTCCACTGTTTTCAATCCTTTCATACTATTTCTTTTGATAAACTGGATTCCACTTTAGGAGTCTGCTCTCTAATAGCTTCGCAAGAGAATCTGCCAGCTTCCCTAAAAGTGCGTATAGTAATATCGCTAGAACAACGATATCAAGTTGCATAAATTCTCGGGCATTATTTGACATGTAACCAATTCCAGAGGAAGCTGCTACTGTTTCTGCTACGATTAACGTTACCCACATTGTTCCCAGTGCATATCGAATTCCAACTAAAATAGATGGCAGTGCTCCCCTCAGTACAATTTTTGAAAAAAGCTTCTGCCTTGATAATCGATAAACATTCCCCATTTCAATTAGCCCCTTATCAACCGAACGAATGCCGTGATACGTGTTTATATAAATTGGAAAAAAGACACCAATAGCTACCAAAATAACTTTGGGCTCTTCACCAACCCCAAACCATAATATAATAAGTGGAATTAAAGCTAAATGTGGGATATTACGGAACATTTGAACGGTAGTGTCTAAATGTTTCTCCGCAATCGGATATATTCCATTTAATAAACCAAAAATTAACCCTAATCCACCACCGATTATAAAACCGGTTAATGCACGGTTAAAGCTAATAAAAATATGAGTCCACAGATCTCCATTCACAGCCATTTGAGCACCCGCTTGAACAACTTCCAAAGGGGGAGGCAATATGCTGCCTGAAATTGATCTGTTCATTGTAAATAACTGCCAACCCAATAACAATGCTACCGGAATTATCCACGGGGCTATTCGGTCATAAAAACTACTAGTTTTTTCTTTCACTTTTTTCACTTCCTTTTACTTACATAATTCATCCGTGAACTTATGAACTATGAATAGAATGTTTGGTGGTACACACCTAGATTTCACTTATGCAGATAGGAAGGTCTATACTTTCCTATCTGCTAAGCTAGCCATTAATTAACTGATTTTAATTATTTATTTTCTGGATACCAAATGTTCTCTGTGAAGTCTATTTCATTATTAATTAACCCAATGTCTAATAAATCTTTTGCTTCGACTTGTAAATCTTCTA
Organism: Oceanobacillus sp. FSL K6-0127; assembly: GCF_037983385.1. NCBI lineage: Bacteria > Bacillati > Bacillota > Bacilli > Caryophanales > Bacillaceae > Oceanobacillus > Oceanobacillus sp. FSL K6-0127. The sequence continues at coordinate 3,627,785 of NZ_CP150287.1, forward strand.
TTGCTTGATTGTCTATAAACTGTACATTGGATTGTTTTCTTGCTAAGACCGTTCCCCATGTGGCCGAAGGAATTTTGGTCGCTTCTTCTAATAGCTCAGCTGCTTCAGTAGGATCCGCATCAATACTCTTGCCAACTTGTGATAAGTGTTCAATGAATAATTCGACTACCTCAGGAGCTTCCTCGGTTATCTCAGAAGTCGCAAAGTAAAATGATCTGTATGGAACAATATCTTCTGCTGTCTGTAAAACCACATTCCCTCTAGATTCAGCATCAGCTAAATATGGATCCCAAACAACCCATGCATCTACCTCTCCTTTTTCAAAAGCAAGACTAGCATCTGGTGGATTAAGAATGACAGATTCAATATCATCAATCGATAAATCGACAGCGTGAAGCGATTTCGTTAATAAATATTGAGCAATCGATGCGTTATTATAAGCAATCTTCTTCCCTTTTAAATCTTCAAGAGACTGTATATCGGAATTTTCGCTTACTAAAATCCCCTCCGATGTTGGGGCAGATGGTTCACTAGCAATATATTTAAAGTCACTTCCTTTATCTAAAGCAAAAATAGACGGAATATCCCCGGCTCCTGCAAAGTCAATACTTCCAGAATTTAATGCTTCAAGAATTGAGCTACCAGTATTAAACTCCGACCAAGTAACTGTATAACCTAGATCTTCAAGTTCTTTTTGAAGCTCCCCATCATTCTTTAGAGTCAGTGTTGTGCCATTTTTCTGATAACCGATTTTAATTTCATCCGAGGAACCTGCAATCGCACTGCACCCTGCAAATAGAACGGATAGCAATAATATACTGAACAAAATGAACATGTTCCTTTTCGAAAAATAATCCATTTTATATACTCCTCTCACCTATACTGTTTGCCGTATGCTAATAATCTCATGCACCTTGGGTATAACCTTTTCACCTATTTCTTGTATTGTTTCTAAATGCGGGAAACCCCGTAACAATACTTTATCGAATCCTAAATCAGCAAATTCCACAATCCGTGCTGCAACCTGATCTGGCGTTCCAACGAGTGCAATCGAATTTCCAGACAATACCTGGGTCAGTCCCGCCCACAAATTAGGGCCAATCTTAAAATTATTTTCTCGCCCTTCTTCCATTAATTGGTGCAGCCTTTTTACACCAACGGAATCACCTTTTGCTGTTGCCTGCTTTTTCTCGTTTAACAAATCAATTTCAGCCTTTGTGAGCAGTCTATCAGCATTCTTATAAGCTTCTTCTTCTGTCTGACCTAATACAACTTGAAAAGAAACACTATAACTCAATTCCCGATTGTAAGCTGCTGTCCGTTTCTTCATTTCGTTAATTCGTTCTTTCGTATTTTCCAGTGTTTCCCCCCATAACATATAAACATCAGATTCCGCTGCTGCTACGTCCTTACCAACATCTGATGCGCCACCAAAATATATTTTTGGTATAGCTTCAGGCTTTGGAAATAATGTTGATCCTAGAAGTTTATAAAATTCACCTTCATGATTAACGGTTTCTTCTGTAAATAGTCGTTTCAATACTTGAATATACTCCCGAGTTCTCCGGTATCTTGTTCCATGATCCAAAAAATCACCATCAGCAGCTAAATCCACTGGAGAACCTCCTGTTACCACATTAACGAGCGCTCTTCCTCTTGACCAATAATCTACTGTAGCAAACTGTTTAGCAAATATAGATGGTTGAATCGAACCCGGGCGAATCGCAAAAAGAAATTTTAAGCGATCTGTCTGACCGATCAAATTAGCTGCAACAACTAGGGAATCCAGGCACCCTCCACCTGTTGGCAATAACAATGTTGAGAATCCTCCTTTTTCTGCTGCTTGTGCAATATCCCTAATATATTCAAATGTAGGCAGTCTTTCCGAACTTTCATCTGTCCCTGTCCAAGGGTTCACTTTTCTGCGTGAAGCATTATTGCTGGATGCGCCAACAAACTCCCCATCGCCTGATGTTGGTGCCATTGTAATAAATTCAACCATGTTAAAACCTCCACAATGTTATATATTTAACTTCTTTTTTCAAAGCCGTTGATATAAGAATAAAACTGCAATCAATCACATAGTAAAGTTATTCATTTCCAACTTTTCTCATCCTGTGTTCCTGTAAATCAAGCTTTTGTTTTCCAAGTACACTCGATAAAAGTTCTTCTTCTAACTTTGCAAATTTTGGATTTGATCGAGTTCTTGGTCTTGGGAGATCTATTCGCAAATCCAGTTTCACCGAACCGTTTTCAATTAAAATAACACGGTCCGCAAGCTTAATTGCCTCACTCATATCATGAGTAACCAGAATCGTTGTAAATTTCTGTTTCAACCAAAGTTCCTCAATAAGTAACTGCATTTCTAACCTAGTCAACGCATCAAGCGCTCCCAATGGTTCATCAAGAAGCATCAATTTTGGTTTTGATGCCAATGCTCTAGCTAAAGCAATCCGTTGCTTTTGTCCTCCTGATAAAACGGCTGGCCACTCTTTTGCCCTCTCTTCTAAGCCGACTTGTTGTAAAGCCCACTTCGCTTGTTCCATCCATTCTTTCTTTAAACCTAATCCAACTCCAACATTCTCCAGAACTGTTAACCAAGGCAATAACCGAGCATCTTGAAACATAATTCGTGCCTGTTTATTTAAACCATCTAATAGGATATCATCCTGCTTAACCTCTCCAGTGGTTGCTTTCTCAAGGCCAGCAATATGTCTAAGCAAGGTACTTTTTCCGCATCCACTCTTTCCAACAATTGCAATAAATTCACCAGGATTGATACGTAGATCAACTTCACGCAATACTTCTAAATGTCCAAAGGATTTTTCGAGTTGGTTGATTTCCAATTCGACACCTAAATTTGTCATTCTAGAGAGAGCCTCCTTCTCATTCATTTTTAAAAACTAGGAGCAATTTCATTTTCTGGCAACTCTGATTGATGCAAAAGTAAATTGGACTTAATTCTATCTTCAAATTGGTTAAATGAGATTGAATTGCTTAACTGAAAAAACTGAATACCATCATTTCTAGCTTTTTCATATGACAGTTCACAGAATGTCTGTGGTGGGGCAACGAATGCCTCCACACCTTGCTTTTCAGCAAATTTTAATGCTGCACCCCTTCTTCCTTCTTTTAAATGTACAGCTGGATTTTCATAGTCTGCAACCTGTTTAGTTTTTGAATTATAAATCCGTAAAACCTTTCCTTCCACAATTGGTACGATAAACTTCCTTTCATCCAGTACTGCAGCAATAATCATACTTTTCTCTCCTCACTTCTTTGTATTTTTCTTTATTCTACAAAACTAGCTCCCAGGCTTTTCCGTAAAGCGGAATTAATATCAGCTTTTATATCCTCAGCATCTTCTAATCCGACCGATATTCGAATTAATTCTGGTGTAACACCGGTAATTCGCTGCTCTTCTGGTGATAATCTAGAGTGGGTCGTACTTGCCGGATGGATAACAAGTGTTTTTGAATCACCTACATTAGCGACATGTGATAAAAGCTTTACCGATTGGATAAACGTTTTTGCCGCTTCAAGTCCTCCTTTTATGCCAAATGTAAAGATTGCTCCTGCTCCACGAGGTAAATAAGTTTCCGCAAGCTCAAATTGACCATCTCCTTTTAAACTAGGGTAGTTTACCCATGTTACCAGTTCATGCTCATTTAAATACGCAGCAATCTGTTTCGTATTTTCGACATGCTGTTTCATTCGAAGCGGCAGTGATTGAAGCCCTTGAATAAATAACCAACCATTAAAAGGAGATAAGGCTGTTCCAAGATCATGCCCTAACTCAAATCTAGCTTTTGAAATAAAAGCACTCTCACTAGTCAATTCCACATATGATTGGTTATTTAGTGAATCTTTGGGTGTTGTAAATTCTGGAAAGTTACCATTTGCCCAGTTAAACTTTCCTGCATCGATAATGATTCCGCCAATCGATGTTCCATGCCCACCAATAAATTTCGTTGTCGAATGAATAACAATATCTGCTCCAAATGCGATCGGGCATTGGAGATACGGTGTCGTGAAAGTAGAATCTACAACTAAAGGTATACCGTGTTCATCAGCTATTTGGCCTAATTTTTCGATATCAGCTATTTGCAGCCCAGGATTCCCAATTGTCTCCGTAAAAATTGCCTTTGTATTTGCATTAATCGCATTGGTTATTTCTGAGAAATTTGTTCCATCAACGAAACGAACCGTTACACCAAAACGTTTAAACGTTTCAGAGAAAAGATTGTACGTTCCACCGTATAATGCATTTGTTGTCACAATCTCATCTCCTACTTTTGCAAGTGTTAATAAAGCGATTGTGATTGCTGACTGTCCAGAAGAAACTGCAAATGCATCCACACCACCCTCTAACCCTGCTAGGCGTTTTTCAAGAACACGGTTAGTTGGGTTCGCATTACGTGAATAAATATATCCTTCCCCCTGCATTTGAAATAGGGACGCAGCATGATCTGTGCTTTCAAACCCATAGGATGTTGTTTGATAGATAGGTACAGCCCTAGAATGTGTTACCGCATCAAGTTCTTGCCCCCCGTGCTGTGCAATAGTATTAAAATTTAAAATACCACCATGTTCATTCGTCATTTTTTATATCTCCTTTTCATTATTTAATGGCAGCAAAACTAATTTAATTAAACAGATAGGTTAACTTGGTTTAATGGATAAAAAAACATCGCTTTTAATAACTATTTTTCAATAACAAAGAGGCTGAAAGTGTTTTTATCAATAAACATTCAAACATGATTGACAAAAATATCCGATTCGGAAATACACTTAGAGCATCAAGCGACAGATGGTGAGCACCCTTGTGATATGTACCCCAATGTCTCACCCATGCCCCTTCTGTCTACGTATATTTTCTGCGCTAAGTTTGTCTATCGTTCTTCATTTATTTAAATACTTTAGATATCTCGCAGCCTCTTTGAATTATCACATACACCCTCCTTATTTTCAGTGGAATTAAGAATTGGCACCTTGCTACTCAACTTATGACATAATTGCTGCCGCAGGATCATTAGACCAGATTCTTCCCCAGACTCTAGATAAGGATTTTTTATGGGTCAACTTATTTTGCACTGGGGGAACTCCCTACATGTTCTCTCAATTTCTCCAGTTCACTCCCTAAAAACCTCGCTACTTCCAGCATACCGTATTTTCCGCTTTTTGCTTCTGCTTCGCTATTGTAGTTCGTATTTGTGTTAATATCGTACGTGTAAATATTCCCATCCTTATCCTCAATAAATTCGATTCCTGCAATACGAATATTATTCGCCGCTAGGACACGCTCATATTTTTCTAATACTGGATGATTAAATCCCTCACGAATTTGAAACTTAGCTGGCTGGGCACTTTCTTCACCCACCGGGCAAAAAAGATCATCGATTGTGCAAGCATCTGCCGGACATAATTCAAATCCCTCTGATGTATCCACACGCATAGCATAAAGGAACTTTCCATTAACAAACTCACATCGCGTAATATAGGACTCCGGAGATTCAATATACTCTTGAAGTAACGTAACGCCATCAACCGGCTCTTCAAACGACTCCCCTTCCACATATTTTTGCAGTGCGTTTATGGAAGTAAATAATTGAACGCCCAAGCCTTTACCTGCACGATTATGCTTCGTTATAAACTTCTTCCCTTTAAAAGCTTCTGCTGCTTGTAAAATATTTTCTTTCCCTACAGCTGCAATTGTCTTTGGTGTCTTAACACCATACTTTTCAAGCTCAAGATATTGCAGAACCTTGCTTACTTCAAGCTGCAGTGCACGACTGCCGTTTATTACAGTTCTTCCATGATGCTCTAACCACGCGAGTACAGCATTCGTTAATTCTGGTGCAAACCGATTTCCACGGGTATGTGACGAAGCACTCATCCGATTGTAAAAAACCCCTTCTGGAGGTGCTGCACTAAGATCAACCGTACCATTATCAAGCAACCAATCTTCATAAGGTAAATTAAGCTCTTTTAATCGATTAATTAAATGCTCTGTCCACTCATTATTTTCATGGATAACGTATATTTTACTCATTTATAATTCTCCCCTAACTTAGATATTCGTTAATGTATTACGTAATTCTTCAACCTTAGGCATTACTTGCTTTGCAAAGCGTTCCAATTCTTCAAGCTGTGGAGAGCATTGTAATAATAGTTGATCTACTCCGGCTGCTTCATAAGCTAAAATTCGCTTTGCAATTTGTTCCGGTGTGCCAACAAGATTCGGACGCAATCCCCGGTTTGATACTGAGTAATCTTGCAATTTAAGCTGTTGCTCAAGCTCTGATTTCGTTGTAAAATCTTTCATACCTGCATAGCCTGCTGCATCTTTAACTGTCGTAATACGGTGTAATTCTTCCTGTGCCTCTTCCTCCGTATCTCTGCAAATAACATAGGCAGCCATACTAAATGATTGCAATGCTTCTTTTTCAGCCTTCTTTCTACGTCTCTTCATATCTTCAATTTTATTCCTAACTTCTTCCACCGTTCCGCCATGCATCACATATGCGTCACAATAAGCTGTAATAACTTGCTTTCCTTTTTCACTCTCACCACCAGCATATAAAATTGGATTTGGCCGTTGAACTGGCTTTGGTGATAAATTTGTATTTTTAATGTTATAAAACTTTCCATCATAAGAAAATGTCTCTTCCGTCCATAATCCTTTTAAAACTTCTAAAAATTCACTTGTACGATCATAGCGATCATTATGCTCTGTAAATTCTCCACCATACTGTTTGGCCTCTTCCTCCCACCAACCAGAGACAACATTTAAAGTGAATCGACCATTGCTAATTTGGTCAATATTTGCGGCCATTTTAGCAGTTACCGCCGGGTTATGGAATACCGGTCGGACAGCGGTCATAATTTCCATTTTCTCGGTAACAGCTGCCAGTGCTGCGGCAGTTGTCCATGCTTCAATAGAATCGGCTTCAATCCCTTTAATATCATTCAAATATAATTCAGCTATTAACGTTGTATCATAACCCCACGTTTCAGCGTGTTGAATGACTTTCTTTGCGTAATCAAATGTTGGTGGCATATTTTCATCCTCTACATTCCTTAGCCATCCACCAAAAATCGGTAACCAAAACCCATATTTCATTGTTCCATCTCCTCCTAACTTCTGTTCAACAAAAAACCTCTATTCTAGGATAAGAATAGAGGTTTTACATATTATGTATGTATGCTCTTCTTATCTTCCAAGCAGTCTGCTTGATGGAATTAGCACAGTATTCTTAAATGAACCTGTTGCCGAGGATTCTTTGGGCCATGTCCCTCCACCTCTCGTGATAAGATAAATCAAATAATGAAGTTGTTGGTTGAATAATAATATAAAACTTAAGAAATGTCAATCAATTAATTCTTATAATTCTTAGTTGACTTATATGATTTGATATATTAGAATATATCCAACAATTGAAAATTCTTATCAAGAGAAGCTGAGGGAACTGGCCCTATGACGCTTCAGCAACCACTAATTATTTTAGAAAGGTGCTACTTCCAGCAAGATTTTTTCTTGAGAGATAAGAGCTGATAAATGATGTAGTGTACCCTCTTTTCTCTTTTTAGAAGAAAAGGGGGTTTTTTACTCGTATTAAATATTTAGTACCTGTCAACTAAATTTAAACTGTGAACTAACTGCTTTGGTATGAGCAATTCCGCTAAATATACACAATGATCTAGCACTAGCGGTGGAAACAAACAGTGACTTCTGCCGGGGGACGGAGCCATAGTGAGACTTCAAAAACGACAGTTCAAAAAGGTTCACGGGTCACCCGAATAAAGCGTAGTGTGTTTCCGTAGCGAGTATACGTACCAATCCATCATTACAGATTAGTGCAGTTTCTCAAAAGTCTAATATTAACCAGTGTTTCGTAGAGTACAAATAAAAAGCTAAAGGAGAATGTTTACATGAGCGAGATTGTAATTCTATCCGGAAGTCCTTCTGAGTTTTCAAGATCTGAGCAGGTGCTTAAATATTTAGGTACTTTATTAGAAGGTGAGCAATTCTCAGTAACGCATATTTCTGTAAAAGATGTACCATATGAAGATTTATTTCAAGGAAATTTCAATAGTACTGCTGTTAAAGAAATTGCAGTCAAAATCCAACATGCCAAAGGACTAATCGTCGGATCACCAGTATATAAAGGAGCATATTCCGGTGTGCTAAAAGCTTTGATTGATATATTGCCACAGGATATTTTGAAACATAAGCCAGTACTACCGCTTATGACAGGTGGAAGTCCCTCCCATTTACTTGCTGTCGAATATACGTTAAAGCCAGTTCTTGCTACATTAAAAGCACATAATTTAAAAGGTCTTTACCTATTGGATAGACAGATTGATAAGCAAAATCCCCTTCCAATTATTGATGAAGATATTTTACAACGAACAAAAAAACAACTCTTTTACTTTGTTCAGCTTATAAATAATCCAGTTGCTAGAGAAGTTGTTACGTACTAAAGATGCTATTCAATAATAAAAAGGGAGAAATAATATGACAAAAAAGCGTATTTTTTTAAATGCTTTCGATATGAATACTCCGGGACATCAATCACCTGGACTATGGACACATCCAGATGATCAGTCGCATCGATACAAAGATAGTGCCTATTGGACTGAGCTTGCAAAAACATTAGAAAATGGAAGATTCGATGCAGTCTTTATTGCAGATGTATTAGGGACCTATGATGTATATGGTGAATCCCGTGATGCAGCAGTAAGAAATGGTGTGCAATCACCAGTTAATGATCCATTTCTAATTGTTCCATACATGGCAGCAGTGACAAAGCATCTGGGTTTTGGAATTACTGCTTCTGTGACACATGAGCATCCATACACATTTGCTCGTAAAATCAGTACGTTAGATCATTTAACAAATGGACGTATTGGCTGGAACATCGTTACCTCTTATTTAAAAAGCGCAGCTGTTAATATGGGATTAGAAGATCAGATTAATCATGATGAACGCTATAATATTGCGGAGGAATATTTGGAAGTTTGCTATAAGCTTTGGGAAGAAAGCTGGGAAGATGATGCGGTAAAGCTTGACAAAGAAAATCGCGTTTTTACAGATCCAAGTAAAGTTCATGATATTAACCATCAAGGAAAATATTACCGGGTCCCTGGTGCTCATCTATGTGAGCCTTCTCCCCAACGGACCCCTGTTCTTTATCAGGCGGGCGCATCCAAAAAGGGGCGTGCTTTTGCTGCTAATAATGCGGAGCTTGTTTTCATTGGCGCACCAACGATTGCAACAGCAAAAGCAACCGTGGATAAACTGCAAGAAGATATCGAACGGGCAGGAAGATCCAAAGAAGAAATAAAAATTCTTATGATGTTTGTACCGATTGTTGGCAAAACAGAAGCAGAGGCTAAAGAAAAATATAAAGACTATCAACAATATATAAGTGCAGAAGGTGCACTAGCACTATTCGGTGGGTGGACTGGAGTCGATTTATCCCAGTACGCAAAGGATCAAGAAATCAGTTATATCGAAAATGATTCGATTCGGTCCGCACTTGAAAATTTCACAAAAATCCATCCTGATCGACCATCAACAGTAGAGGATGTTATCCAAACAATTGGTATTGGTGGAATGGGAGCAACGGCAATTGGCGCTCCCGAACAGATTGCAGATGAGATGGAGCGATGGGTCAACGAAGCTGGTATAGACGGATTTAACATCGCATATGCCATTACTCCAGGGTCTTTTAAAGATTTCGTTGAGCTCGTTATACCTGTTTTACAAGAAAGAGGACTTGTTCAAACCGAATATGAAGGAAGTACTTTAAGAGATAACTTATTTGGAAAAGGCGATAAGCTCCTTGACACGCATCCTGGAAGGAAAAAACACTTGCTTGTAAAGTAGTAATAACTAAAAAGGAAAGCATGCCATTTCATTATAGGCATGCTTTTTTACTGGTGAGTTTACCATTCAATGTCTGTGCTCCTCACTATGTATTACTTCTTCCAAAAATGTTTCAGATTTCGTATGATCATGTTCATCACAGTAATAAACAACTGTTTTTATTTTATGAGAAATATCACATACATATGAATATCTAAGGAGGTTTTTCATATACGAACCCTCATGAGAACCTACTTCCAATACAGTTGTATCCGTACTATATTCTACCCAATTATGATGTGATGATTCCTTATCATTACTCTCATGCTCTATTACTTCTGCATTCACTGTATTATATGACACTGCTAGGACAATTACTTGGAGAAGAACCACTGCAAAAATCAATTTTTTCATCAATTCACCCACTAATTTAAAGTCATTAAATAATTTCTGCCGTTTTTTATGAAAATATACATTTAGATTCAATTCTCTTGTATGGAAATTAAAAACAGGAGCACTATCCCTATAAATGATAGTACTCCCATTATAACTTTAAAGGCTTCTCAGTCTAAAATAATATTGCTTTTATTTCTCATAAACCTCATCGCTCTCATCACTTTCCACAGATTGTTCCGGTCCGCCACCGACTACATAATCTTCCGGTGCATCCTCAAAGTAATCGGACGGATTCGGTGCTGCCGAAGCATTATTGCTTATACGGATTTCAACCGTATAAGTCATCCGAACAAATTCATTAAATACACCCATGTCCACGACGGTACCTTTCACTTCAGGGGAATCAACATATTTCACAATATAGTTAATATCGGCACCTTTCGAGTGATATTCTTCATAAAACAATCTTGGCAGATCGCCTTCTAACTGACCTCGAAAATCACGTAAATAAGGACTTCCTTCTGAATAAGTAACGGTAATATTCTTATTATCTTTATCTGTCAGCTTTGTTCCTGCCTCAACGGACTGTGAAATAAGTGTTCCGTATGAAACATCTGTGCTAAATTTATGTTTTACTGTCACGAGTAGATCAGGATAATTTGCCACAGCTTCTTCTGGAGTCAGCTCCCCAAAGTTCGGAACTTCAGTAGCTTCTCCCAATGAGACAACAACTTTCATTTTATCCCTTTTAGCAATTTTTTCATCTGGTGCTTCACTCTGACTAATAATATTCCCGGCTTCAATCGTGTCGGAATCCGATTCTTCATATGTCATTTCAATTTCATTGGTTTCTGCCCATTTTTCTACTTCTTCTTTGGCTACCCCAGCAAAATCAGGTATGTTGATATTCTTCTCGAAAACTTCTTTTCCTTTTGAATAATAGACAGCAGCACTATCTTTACGCTTGTATTCTGATTCATCAATGTTGCTATCCCTGATGGAAAACTGAATAAAGCCACCTTCTTCGATATCATCGCTATATTCTGTGACCATCTGCAAATTTTCTGCTTTATTTTCATCAATCCAGGTTTGCGCTTCCTCATGTGTCATCTCCGAAAAATCAACAAGCGGAATAACCTCTTCTGGGTCAGCTCCTAAGCTGCTAGTTAATTGAAGCGTTTTTCCTTTTCTAATCTTTTCTCCAGGAGATACACTTTGCGAAATAATCTGGTTTGCATCATACTCCATACTATATTCCTGCGCTAATTCAACCTCTACATCATTTTCACTTGCCCAAGAACGTGCTTCTGAAACAGGCTTGTCCACAAAATTTTCAACTTTCACATGAACAAGCATATAGTAAATGAAGAATATCAAAACACAAGCTAAGACAGTTCCAGAAATAATCAGCCACATCCGACGTCTTTTTTTCTTTCGATAATCCTGATCAATTTCTACTTCTTCTTCTGCGTCTTGACGGCGACTGCTTCTGGAAGAATTAGACTCTGACTTAAGCGGGGTATCACGCTCAGGTACTGTTTCTTCACTTTCCGCAGCAGAAGCTTGTTCTTCCTGCTTCCGCTGCGTTTCTATTTTTTCCTGCTTAACACTTTTCTCTTCTTTCTTATCTTTTATTTCTTTGTCTTCTTTTTCATTTACCAGATCATCATACTTGTCTTTATTAAACTTTGATAAAAAATCACTCATAGGAAGACAGTGCACCCTTCCTCAAATGGAAAGCCTGATCAGACTGTAAAGCAATTTCATTGGAGTGCGTTACCACAATGACACATTTCCCGTGTTCATGTGCCAATTTTTTAAAAATATCAATAATTTCCTGTTCCATCTCTTCATCAAGGTTTCCTGTAGGCTCATCAGCAAGAATTAATTCCACATTGGTCGCGAGAGCTCGGGCAATAGCCACACGTTGCTGCTCCCCCCCAGAAAGCTTATTAACGAAACGATCTGCTTTACTTTTTACAATACCAATATAATCTAGTAAATTATAAGCTACTGTCTTTGCATCTTCTGGAATTTCATTTTCCGTAATCGTCATAGGAACCAGTACATTTTCCACAGCTGTAAAGGTCGGTATTAAATTATAGCTTTGAAAAATAATCCCGACATTATTACGACGGTACTTTTCATAGCCAATTTTCTTAATGTCTTCTTCATTAAATAATACTTCTCCGCTATGGGGCGAATCCAAGGCACTGAGTAATGATAACAAGGTGGTTTTCCCTGAACCGGACTGCCCTAAAATCGTATAAAACTTCCCTTTTTCAAAAGAGACAGATGTATCCTTTAAGATATAACGACGCTGTTCGCCATCTTGATAATAATAATTTAAATCTTTCGCTTCTAATATCATATTCTCACCTCTCTATTAATGAGCGTAACCCCTCTATTACATCAGTATTTTCTTCGGATTTAGCCTTACAATATAAATTAGCGGGATAACCGTTGAAATTAAAATAGTTAACAGACCAATTCCATAGAAGCCCAGAACATAGCTTGAGTTAAGATTTACCTCATAAGAGTCTATGACATCCTCTGTTGTCAAATCTATTTGTGTATCACCAAAATAAATATACTCTTCATAATACTCATCTTGATTCTCATTAGCTTTCATCATCATATCAGATACCTGTCCAGCTAAGAGATTCCCGCTAAACAAGGATAATGTGATACCAATTACTGCAACCACCATCACTTCAATTAGAATTTGCCCTACCACACGGATCCGTCGTTCTCCTAAGGATAAGTAAATGCCCAGTTCGCGTTTCCGGTCCCGGAGGAATAGTAAAACTACTAATCCAGTTATCAGCACCGTTGCAATTACTGCAACAAGCAAAACATATTTTGCTAGTTTGGACATCGACTCCATTGGTCCTGCGATGCTATCGTATTGATCCGTAGCATTGATTACAGTATAAAATTCGGGCAGCAATGGAGCTACCTCTTCTTCAAATGCTTCACTATCTTCAGGGCTGTTTAAATAAAACATCGGTGTGTAATATTCGAAAGAGTCCCCTTCTTCTTCCATCATTTTTGCAAATTCTTCATCCTCTTTCATATATTCTTCCATATGATATCTATTTTCGCTGGCGACAATCTCATTTGGAACATATACTGTATTTTGATACTCTATGTCCATCCAATCTATCATACCGGTATCTGAGTCTACTTCTATATCTTCTTTAATTGACTGCGGTTCAAATAAGCCAATTACTTCCAATACGACATCTCGAGAAGTGACTACATCCTCTTCACCTGTTTCTTCATCATACGTATAGACTGCATTCTCTAATGTAAAAGTATCACCTATATTTAGATCATTTTTTTCTGCCAATTTAGTTGAGATGATAGCTACAGAAGTGCCATTGTCCACTTCATCTTGGGTAAAAACGCGACCATCAACTAATTTACCCTTCTGTTCTTCAAAATCAATCACGGGAGCATAGTTAATTCCATTCAGCTTAAAGTCCATGCTGGGGCCCATCATAACTACTTCATCTTCCGTCTCTTCACCCTGATAGCTCTCAATGCTCTCTGACCCTAGATAGGTAGACGTATTATAATCAAAGTATTTCACATAGGAAAGCGCACCAATTTGTTTTATCAAATCAATGTCTATGTTTTCAATCTCTAGCCACTCTTCCTCGCTTAGATCTTCCACTGCTTCATGATCGAGCTCGAGCGTTGCGGCAGTTCCCAGTCTATCTTTAATATTCGTTTCTACATTACCAGTTGCCTGTTGAATAGAAATTGCTCCTGATATTAAATTTCCTAAAATAAAAATAACTGCTAATAAAATTAATGATTTCCCTTTTTTTCTTGTAATACCTAAAAACCCACGTTTAATAAAATTCATTCCAAACCCCCTCACTAAAATAATTCCACTTTTGCCAATAAATCCACTTAATAAATATATGTATGATAGATGTTATTCAAGGCTCCCTTGGAAGCTAACTCTCACCTCACTCTATTTAATTGTATTATTTTTGTAATATAAATGTATTATATTCGTAATACACCAGAAAAACAACTAATATTTTTAAAAAAATCCATAATTTGTATTTACTTATAAATTGGATAAAATTACCATTTCCATCATAATCAATTTTACAGAAACCTCTCCTAGAAACTAGCAAACTCTGTATTTGATAATATATTGTCCTAAGACAAATGAATGCATAAAAAATCCTTCTAAGATTTCTACTATCTTAGAAGGATTTTCTTAAGTTACACCATACTTGTATTACTTCTTTGAATACTATTATTTTAATAACCCCTCTGGGAAGGTTGTTAAATCAATATTAAATATAAGCGGCAGCATAAAATAAGCAAATAAAACAATGAGTATCGTTGAGAACACATTTAAAGCAAATCCTGTTTTTACCATTTCGATAATTTTTAGTTTTCCAGTCCCGAATATAATCGCATTTGGCGGCGTTCCAACCGGCAGCATAAATGCACAGTTAGCCGCAATGGCACATGGAGCCATTAAAGCAAGCGGGTGGACATCAATCGCAACTGCTAAAGCACCTAAAATTGGCATAATCATAGTCGCTGTAGCTGTATTAGACGTGATTTCTGTTAACATCATAATTAATAAAGTTGCACCAGCAATAATGATAAAGATATGGAGACCATCGAGTATTGTAAGCTGTTCTCCTAGCCAACTAGATAAGCCACTTGATTGGAAACCTGCTGCAATTGCAAGTCCTCCACCAAATAATAACAACACACCCCAAGGAATGTCTTTCGAATCAGCCCACTCGAGTACACGCGGACTCGCTTTTGCGGGGATTAAAAATAATAGAACAGTTGCCATCATGGCAATCATCCCATCTGAAATTCCTGGTAATTGGTAAATCAGTGCACTTTCTCCACTCCAGAAAAAGTCTTTTGAAATCCACATAAAAGCGGCAAAAACAAAGACGGCTGAAACAACGCCTTCTTCATAAGAAATTTTCCCAAGCTTCTTTCTCTCGTCTTGGATCAATTCTTTTCCACCCGGTATGTGTTTAAGATTAATCTTAAAAGCAATTTTTGCTAAATAATACCAAGTACTAAGCAGGACTATGATCATGAGTGGTGTTGCAAACAACATCCATGATGCAAAGGAAATTTCGATGCCAAATAGTTCTCTCACCTGTCCGGCAAGTATTATAGTTGGAGGTGTTCCGATTAAGGTCGCAAAACCGCCAATCGTCCCAGCATAACCAACTCCAAAAAGCATTGACTTTTCAAATTTTGGCAAATCTGATCCATCTTTTTGACCTTTAAGTGTAGCAGCTACTTGTGCAGTTATTGCAAGAGCCATTGGAATCATCATCATTACCGCCGCTGTATTAGAAACCCACATCGATAAAAAGGCAGTAGCCGACATGAATCCGAGTAAAATCCGTTGTGTACTCGTTCCAATAACAGCTATAATGAACAGGGCGATTCTTCTATGTAAATCCCATTTTTCCATCGCCGTCGCAATAAAGAAACCACCTAAAAACAAGAAAATAATATCATTTCCGTAAGCTGAAGCAACCGCTGAACCTTCCATACTTCCTGTCAGTGGCAGTAAAATAAGGGGCATTAAGGACGTCACCGGAATCGGAATCGCTTCTGTAATCCACCACGTAGCAATCCATAGAGTAGAAGCTAATACAAACCTTCCTTCTGTTGATAGACCTTCTGGAAAGAAGAAAATTAGTGTTAGCACAAATAACATCGGTCCTAATATTAATCCAACCTGTTGACCTTTTGAGTAAGGTTTTTTCTCATTTGGTTTATTTGGCTTAGCATCTTTTTGATTCAGTTGTTCATAATCACCTGACTCCTTTTTTAAGGCTTGACTGTCTTTTTTAGCATAAGCAAACACGTTAAGTGCATCTTTTGTTTTCTTATGCTGCTGCCACATTTTGTTCCAAACAAGGGCAAAGTCTTGTTTCATCATATCCACCTCTTTTTCAAATATTTGAAAGCGTTTACTACATTATTCATGAAACCAGAAGCTACGTCTAGTTTATTTAATTAAATGAAACCAGCTTCTAAAAAAAGAGGTGCGTCAATTGTAGCTTTATATTTTTGTAAAGGCCGACCTAAAACTTGGTAAATTAATTGTGTTTCGATTAATTTTTCTTCCTCAAAAAAACGCAGGTATTTACGTAAAGATACGTGTGATATGGAACATTTTTCAGCAAGCTCCGTTGCAGTAAGCCAGTCATCGATTTCAATCAAACATTGCATGATACGAAAGGCAGTTTCTTTCGTAATTCCTTTAGGCAGCGTATAGACTTTATTTTGTCCGCCCTTATGAAATAATCGGTCAACTTCTTGCTGCGAAAAAACTTCACTTTTATCTAGCTTGTTCAAACGGTATCGATTTAAAGCTTTTTGAAAACGTTTAAAAGAAAATGGTTTGATTAAATAATCGACAACACCAAAGCGGTGTCCCGTTTGAACCGTTTTCGCATCATTAGCTGAAGTAATTAGGATCACATCCAAATCTATTCCTTCTGCTCGAATTTTTTTCAGTAGGTCGAGACCATTCGTCGTGCCGATATAAACATCAAGCAGAAGTAGATCAGGTTGATGTTGCTTAAGTTTTTTCAATCCATCTTCGAGCGTATGTGTATCAAATATAAGTTCAAAACCGTCTATTTTATTTAAAAATAGACGGTGAAATCTACTAACATCTACATCATCTTCAATCATTGCAACCTTAATCATTTGCTTAGCTCCTTTCTGTATAAGGAATGTGAACCGTAATAATAGTCCCTTTATCTTTTTCAGATAAAATGTCTAATGTTCCATTAAGCAGCTGAATTTTCTTTTTGATATTGGCTATTCCATATCCATGATCACCTTTTTTTGAACTTATTAAAACTTGTTGCTCGCTTGCCGAAAACCCAATGCCATTATCTTCAATCACATAACGCAGCACTCCACCGACTTGCTTTAATGTGAGTGTCAGGTTTTTATGCTCCTTATGCTTCATCGCTTCCCATGCATTATCACAAGTATTACCGATCACCGTAACCCAAGTATCAATGAACTCCGTATTCATGCTTGGCCAAGGTATTCCACTTTGGACATGAACGTTAACCCCCATTTGTTCCATCCAGCCAATTCTTTTAGCTAGATAATGAGCAATACTCACATCTTCAACTAGCTGGCCGACTTGGCTTGCAGCACTTGCTGTTTTCAGATGGTAACGCTCAGATATATCTGCAATATAATCTTTTAATTCTTCATAGGATTCTGTTTCAACCATCGCCTGAATGATATGAAGTTTATTCATAAATTCATGTGTTTCACTTCTTAAGCTATGTGCATACACTTCTGCTCCAATAAGTTGTCTCATTAAGTCATTGAGTTGGCTTCGTTCATTAAAGGTTGCCAGTGCACCGACACATTGATTATTGACATAGATAGGAACTCGAGTGACGATTGTTTCAACATCGCCTCTTTTGATTAGCTCATGGAGGGCAGTAGATTTTGTCTTTATCGCCTCTTGAAGTTTTAACTCTGGCCAAATAAGATCAATAGGAGTATGTTCGAATTGTCCTTGGTAGCCAGTCCGCCTTAAAAATTGCTGGGCTGTATCGTTGGCTAAAAGAACTTCTCCCGTATTATTTATCGCTAACATCCCATCATTAACAGCCTCAAGCATGGAATTTCTTTCTTGAACAGCTAAAGCGATTTCTTTTGGCTCCATGCCATTCAATGTTTTCTTCATTCGGTTAGCGAGATACCAAGCACCAATAAGACCAAGGATTAAACTTATCGCAGTAATCATAATTAAGATAATTTGATTTTCTAAGACAGCTTCTTGAATCGATTTCGTTGCAATCCCGACAGAAACAGCTCCAATTTGATTGCCTTGTTGATCCCAAACAGGATGAAAAGCCCTCATGGACGGGCCTAATGTGCCTATATCTTCTGATGTATATTTTTCGCCATCCAAGACTTCTTCAGCATCTGACCCAACAAAGGTTTGTCCAATTTTTTCACGGTCAGGATGGGTAAAACGAATTTTTTGGTTATCCATTACGACAATATATAGAAAGTCATTTTCTTCACGAACAAGCTCAACGTAATCAATTAATTCTTGATTGGTTTCTCCAACAAGTAGTGAATCTTGAATAAGTGTATTATAAGCAATGTGGCTTGCGCTAATTTGAACCTTTTCGGCTAGATTATCCTTTGTATTTTTGGATTGGTTATAAGCCACAAACAAACTCAATATTAGGAGTGATAGTATAACTATAAGACTAGTAAATAACATCACTTGGCCTTTTAATGAAACTTTCCCCCATAGTTGCTTCATCTGTCACGCACTCCTTTAAATACTGTATACAAGTTATATGAAATGGTGTTTAAGCTAGAGATAGTGACCCAATTTTGATGTATCTCATAACAAAAAAGCATTCTTCTATGATTTATCAATTTTATTTTAATTGGGAAGCTATGCGTATAGGTGCTCTATACGTTTTGTATCTCAAATCAATTGAATTTCTTTTCAGAATAAAGAGCATACGTTTATTAGTATTATACTTTTCAGTATTTGTGTCAACGTTAAGAAAGATTAATGAATCAGGGAATTTAATACCATTTGTCTTGCGTTATTTTTGTTCCATAATAGTACTTTCTCGTAAATAAAAAACTTCCTTCTAAGATATATCACCTTAGAAGGAGTTATGTTATTGTTTCATATATACATCTTTCAGGTTTAAAAGCTGTGTCGGCATTTGCGTTAGACCATTCACGTCTTCATTTACGCCCATTAAATATTCCTGATGATGGATGTAAACCATTGGTGCAATTTCAACTAATAGTTCCTGTACTTGACGATAGAGTTCCAACCGCTCATTGGGATCAACAGTTTGGCGGGCTTGATCTAATAGTTCATCAAGCTCTTCATCTTCGGTAAACGTACGATTCCCAGCATTACCCAGGTTATCTGAATGGAGTAACGGATATAGTCCATTATCTGCATCACCAGTAACCGTTGTCCAGCCGAAGACAAACATATCGTGTTCGCCATTAGCTGTTTGCTCAAGCATTGCTCCCCACTCCAGGATTTCCACTTCAGCAGTAATTCCAATTTCCCTAAGCTGAGCCTGAATATTTGTTGCAGTATCTATCCGCTGGCGATCATCGTTCGTCCAGATAGTTGTTGAGAAGCCGTCTTCGAACCCAGCTTCAGTTAGCAAATCCCTCGCAGCTTCCACATTATAATCAAGACCCGTAACCTCTTCACTATAACCAAATACATTCGGAGCGATTGGACCTTTTGCAGGTATTCCTATACCATCATAAATCCCCTCAATAATTTGCTCTTTATCAATTGCCATTGAGATTGCTTTTCTTACACGTGCATCATCAAATGGTTCCTTTGCCATATTAAATCCCAAATAAGATAATGCAGAGCTTTCTTGGCGTTGAACGGATAAGCCATCTGTTGCTTCGATTTGGCTAACATCTGATGGACTCAGTGGATTTGTAATATCCGCATCACCAGTTTCAAGTTCTGCGATACGAGTTAAATCTTCCGCAACAACTTTAAATGTTACCGAATCTAGTACTGCAGGCTCACCCCAATAATCTTCATTTTTTAACAAGCGTACAAATTGGCCTGGCTGCC
This sequence comes from Oceanobacillus sp. FSL K6-0127, assembly GCF_037983385.1. Classification (NCBI taxonomy): domain Bacteria; kingdom Bacillati; phylum Bacillota; class Bacilli; order Caryophanales; family Bacillaceae; genus Oceanobacillus; species Oceanobacillus sp. FSL K6-0127. Next base: position 3,647,701 of record NZ_CP150287.1, read on the forward strand.
ACTCATCATAGACAAATGGCCCTGTTCCTTGTGGGTTTGCACTAATGACAGTTCCAGGATTTTCGCCATTTTCCATCGCAGCATAATCTTCTTCAATTTGTTCTTTTGAAATCATCACTCCACCAGGATGTGCAAGATGTGCTGGAAGTGGTGCGAATGGATACGCTGTTTTAAATTGAACGATATAATTATCGATTACTTCTACTTCCGTAATCATGTTGTACATAATCGCTCTTGGTGATCCAACTTCCGAGTCAAGTGTACGATCGATATTTGCTTTCACTGCCTCCGCGTTAAAATCAGAACCATCATGGAATGTGATTCCCTCGCGAAGCTTAAATACCCATGTTGTATCATCAATTTGCTCCCAGCTTTCGGCAAGCAATGGCTGGTTCTCCATATTTTCATCTTGTGTTACGAGTGTTTCAAAGATATTGCGCTGTACATCACTAGATGGCGTATCATTTGATGCAGCTGGATCAAGTGACACCACATCAGATTGCTTGGCAATAATTAAATCGCCACTTTGTGTTGTTTGTCCATCTGGGTTTCCTTCATCTGCATCATCTACATCATTAGGTTCGCTTGCACAAGCAACAAGCGCGATGCTTAGAAAGCCAATTAAAAAGATTAAAATATAAGATTTCTTCCGCATTCTCATGTGCTGTTTTCTCCTTATTCGTTTATGTAGTTTAACTCATTTAATATATCGAAATTAATCTTTAATTTCAAACTTTTGTCACTTATTGAACTGATTCTTTAACCATATGATGTTCTAAAAAGTTTTGATAACTAAAACCCTTAACCTCATCCTCTGAATAATAATGTAGAAGTTTTTCAATAAGAGTTGGATATGACGAAGCATCCTCTAATCCTGTAACAAAGTTTGATATCCCATCGAAGTCCGATCCAAACCCAATATTCTGTACACCACCAAGTGCGCAAATATGCTCAATATGTTTCAGTAAATCATCTATTTGAGCTTCCTCTTTATCTTTATGAATAAAGGGAGGATAAAAGACAACATGAATAAGTCCATTATTGGTAATCAATGCTTTGATTTGTTCATCATCCAAATTCCTAGGGTGATTGCAAATCGCTCTTGCATTGCAATGACTGGCAATTGGATAATCAGCATGCTCAATAATATCCCAAAATCCGTTCACTGTTGAATGTGCAACGTCTGTAAACACCTTTTGAGCATTGTTCAATTGAACGACCTCTTTACCGAACAATGTTAATCCACCGCCACGAGGCTCTTCTGCACCATCCGCGCAAAGATTGGCATTATTCCACGTTAACCCAATAGATAGAACACCAAAGCGATATAGCTGCCGAAGCTTCATTAAATCATTACCAAATGCATCGGCTCCTTCTAATGTCAAGACTGCACCAATTTCTCCTGGCTTCAGGGAAGCTAGTTCGTTCCATTTTTTAATATGCTTCATCTTCGGGTTTTTATTGATAATCTCCGTATGAAATAGATCAATTTGTTCTAAAGCATGCTGCCACTTTTCATCTGATGGTACATGCGGTGGAATAAAGACAGCAAAAAATTGAAGCATGACATTTCCCTTCGTTAAACGGAATAAATTCGTTTGTAATTCAGGGGCTGTACGAAAATCCAGAGATAACTGGTTTCCATATTGCCCTCTTTTCGAAAGCTGCAACTTTAAAAGCGCGTCACAATGTGTATCAACTATTTTCATTTTTTCACACTCCTTTTTCTATTTTATCATGACTAATTCAATGAAATGAACAAAACGAAGAGATTGATCATCTCTTCGTCTTATTGTTTTTATGCATTATTTTTTTCATATTGTCTCAATTCCACCCGGCGAATTTTTCCGGAAGAAGTTTTGGGAAGTTCCTCAATAAATTCAATTTTTCTTGGATATTTATATGGTGCAGTTGACTGCTTCACATGGTTTTGTAATTCTTTTATTAGATTTGGGTTATCCGCATCTTCACGATCTTGCAAAACAATAAATGCTTTTACTACATTCCCCCGAATTTCATCTGGGCTTGCAACTACTGCACATTCCTTTACCGCTGGATGCTTTGTCAATGCATCTTCTACCTCAAACGGTCCAATTGTATAACCAGAGCTCACGATAATATCGTCGTTTCTACCCTCAAACCAGAAATAGCCTTCCTCATCTATTTTGGCTTGGTCTCCTGTAATGTAAAAATTACCTCGTTGCGATTTTTTGGTACGCTCTGGATCCTTATAATATGATTTAAATAATGCTGGTGTATCTAGCGGAATTGCAATATCTCCAACTTTTCCAACAGGAACTGGATTACAGTCCTCATCAATTAGCTGCACACCATTTCCCGGTGTTGGTTTTCCCATCGATCCAGGCTTTACTTTCATTCCTTTTAAAAATCCAAGGAGCAGTGTATTCTCCGTTTGACCGTAGCCATCACGAACGGTAACGCCAAAATATTTTTCGAACTTGTCAATCACTTCACGATTCAATGGTTCTCCGGCAGAAACTGCACTATGTAATGCTGAAAGGCTGTATTCAGAAAGGTTATCCAACTTCGCCATTAGTCTATATTCTGTCGGTGTACAGCAGAATACGTTGACTTGATTATCCTCTAATAAGGTTAGGTATTTTTTTGGACTAAATTTCCCGTTATAGACAAAGCCTGTCGCACCAGAACCGAGTACAGATAAAAACGGACTCCATACCCATTTTTGCCAACCTGGAGCTGCAGTTGCCCAAACAGTATCACCGTTTTGTATACTCAACCAGTTTGCTGGAGCTGTTTGCATATGTGCATACCCCCAACCATGAGAATGCATAACTGCCTTAGGATTACCTGTTGTTCCAGAAGTGTAAGGTAAAAATGCGATATCATCTCTTGTAGTTGCTACCATTTCTAGCTCATCTGATGCATTTTCTTTTATTTCATCAAGCAGACTCCAATCTTCAGCTTTTTCACCAACAGAAAACTTCATAAGTGTTGGATACTCTTCTATAGCTTTGAATTGATCTACATAATCAGCATAACTTACAATAGCCCGTACTTCTCCGTGCGTAATCCGGTATTGCAAATCTTTTGTCCGCAGCATTTCTGAAGAAGGGATAATTATAATTCCTGCCTTTAATGCAGCAAGATACACTTCATAGGTCTCGATAATCCGGGGCATCATGACCAATAACTTATCACCTTTCTTAAGCCCATGTTCAAGAAAAGTATTTCCAATCCGGTTTGCATTTCGCATAAGTACTTGATATGTAATTTCTTTTCTGTTCCCCTGTTCATCTTCCCATATAATTGCCTTTCGATCTGATTCATTGGCGTATTTTTCTATTTCCATCACAATATTATACATTTCCGGTGCAATTAAATGTTCCTTTTTCATTTTATAACCTCCATTTAGAACCTGATACTAACTCCTAATCATTATATCAGAATAGGATTAGAAATATCAAAATTCGAGGATATCGATTAAGTATGGTAAGATAGAATTAACTAGGAGGAGGTTCTACGATGACGAAAATGCAATTTCAAGTCCAGTTGAACAAGAAAAAAATACACCTAACAGCAACCCAGCTTGTTTTCTACAAACAGAGCAAAGTGTTAGAAGCCACCGATAAAAATAGCAACTATTATTATTTGATTTTTTATAAAAATAATTTTATTAACGGGGCAAAACGTAATCAAATTAAAATTAACTCTCATGTTCATCAAGCATTTAAGAATGGTATTCGCTACCTGGGTGAGCATCCAATTACTAGGACTCTAATCAAAAAACAGAAATCCTTCCACCTCATTTCATTTAATCAGCTTTATAAAAGCATTCAAAAAAAATACACAACGCTTGAAACTGCGCTTATCTTTTCCTATTTCGATTCATTTATAAAATTGGAATCCACCCATAAATTATTTAGACAAACATTTTATGAATATCGCAGAAATGGCCAACATTTCGCTGCCTATAAACTGTTGAATTGCTACAGCCTTGCATATCCAAATAATAAATTTGCTCATGATATGCTGCACAACTTGCAATTTCAAACTTATAAACCAATCTATCAAAACATGACAACCCTTTACGAAAAGGACCCAATTTATTTCGAAGCTTCTTTCGAAAGTTTTAAAGGTAATCAAACCTTCCTAAAATTACTCTTTCAATTATATCGTGAGCAAAACCGCCTTCTTGATGAACTTGCAGTAAGAAGTGAATTGCTCCAATTACATGATTCAGAAGAAAACAACTCCACCGTCATATTTCTATTAGAAAACTTCTCTTTAGACGATCAGCTTTTAATTTTACAACAACTAAAGCAGCACGCTGCCATTCGAGAAAAGAGTATGCAACTGCTTTTATCCACTGGAAAGGCAAATGACTTCGTTCACTTCCTATTTAAGACTGATTTCCAACCAACCCCTGAACAAATGGACGCTATTATCACCCGATTTGAGCAAGCTGATTCCGATGTGCTCTCTTCTCAGTATCAATTGTCTAAAACAAGATTGCTTACATTATGCAGCTTCGATGCCCGTATATTAGATAAGTTAGTCACACCATTCGTTACTGCATTTTTTAACCATTATTCTCTTCATGATATTTTAGACTGGACCGAGGCTTTTCGTAAAGCCAATTTCCATTTACCTATCGAACAAAAGCTAAGAAAGATGCAAACAATGACAGAAGACCCCGATCAGCAATTTGCGCTGGGCGAACTCTATGTTCATTTTCAGCAATTAGAAAAATCGATCGACTGCTTCAAATGGGAAATGGAAATGCATCCAAATAATCCAAAGCCAGTGTCGTACTTATCAAAAATTTATAATCAGCTCGGGCAACAAGAAGAAGCTACCGCATACCAACAGTTATTTCTACAGATGAATCGATAATCAGAAACTGGAAATACTCGTATTTGATTAAAAAGAAGAGAACCGTCCGCACCTATTAGGTAACGAACGGCTCTCTTCTTTTTTAACCTACCTCAGTTTCTAATTGCTCTTTCGGCAATACTTCATTCATGCTTCCTGTTCGATAGCCTTTTAAATCAACAGATACATAATCAAAACCTAATGATACAAGTTTTAATTGGATTTGCTCGCGTTGGTTGAGTAAATCTACTATTGAATCTTCTGTAACTTCAATTCTTGCAACATTTTCATGATAACGTACACGTACCATATCAAATCCAAGCTTAATCAGGAAAAGCTCCGCCTCATTAACTTGGTTAATTTTTTGACGATTAATTTCTGTTCCATATGGGAATCGAGATGCTAGACTGCAAGACGCAGGCTTATTCCAAACAGGTACTTCCAATTGCTTTGATAGCTCTCGAATTTCGTTTTTATAAAGGCCAACTTCTTGTAAGACACTGCGTGCGCCTTCTTCCGTTCTCGCTTTCAGGCCTGGCCGAAAATCATCCATATCATCCATTATCATGCCATCCAATACATACGGGTAACCTAGCTCTTCAGCTAATTCATTCAGCCGCACGTAAAGCATTTTTTTACTATGGTACCAGCTGTCTGGCGTATTTGCAACAATTGCTGGATTATCTAATTCTTTCATTTCTGTTTTTAGGACACGTACACCCATTTTTTCAGCAAGCTCTACTGCTCCATCGAATTCCTCTTGTCGGAAAAGCTCAGATGCTACTACTACTGCTAGCACATCGTCACCTAATTCCTGCTGGGCACGCTTTAATAGAAATGAACTGTCCACTCCACCTGAAAACGCAACCATTACACGGCCCATATCAGTAAGGATTTGACCAAGCTGACTGTTTTTTTGATCCATTGAATTACTCATTTGCTTCGCCTCACTTTGTATATAGTTAAAACCATTATAACATAAACAATTCTTTCACTATTAGTTTATCGTCCAAACAAAACACTGTCAATGAAATCGCTTAATAATATTTAGTTGACAAATTTAAGCGTTGGCTACATATTATAATAAAACCTATAATATTACTATGAATTATATAAAGGCGGTGAATATAGTGTATCTCACTTTAAAGGGTGTTGAAAAAAGTTTTCAACATAATACAAACGATAAATTGAAGGTTTTGGATGATATAAGCTTTGATATTGAAAAAGGCCAGTTTGTTTCGATTGTCGGTCCTTCTGGTTGCGGAAAGTCTACATTACTTTATTTAATTTCCGGTCTGGATAAAGCGACAAAGGGCAAAATTGAAGTGGCTGGAGAACCTGTAAATAATCCAGGTCCAGATCGTGTTGTTGTGTTTCAAGAGGATGGGCTTTTTCCTTGGGCAACCGTGCTGGACAATGTAATGTATGGATTACTTTTGAAAAAAACACCGAAAAAAGAGGCGGAACAAAAGGCAAAAGAAATGCTGAAGCTTGTTCATTTAAGCAACTATGCTGGTGCCTATCCGCATCAATTATCTGGCGGAATGAAGCATCGTGTGTCAATTGCAAGAGCTCTTGTTATGGATCCTGATATTTTATTAATGGATGAACCATTCGCTGCATTGGATGAACAAACAAGAATGACGCTTCATCACGAATTACTTGAGATATGGAGAACAACGAAAGTGACTGTTTTATTTGTTACGCATAATATACGTGAAGCAGTGCTTTTATCTCAAAAAGTTATTGTAATGGGGACGCGACCGGGAAAAATTAAAACAACGTTTACTGTTCAAACCACGCAAGACGGAGTAACCCCAGATAGTATTACACTTGATTTGGAACAAAAGATTCTTGCTGCATTAGAAGAAGAAATGGAAAAAGTGCTAAGGGAGGAGCTTGGAGATGATTACAGCTTTAAGACGGGTTCTGTTCATCGGGATTCTAGCGGTGATATGGGAAGTGGCATCTAGACTTTCATCCGTTCCGGACTTTATGTTTCCCGGAGTACTCCAGGTGCTCGAAACACTTTTCACAGGAATTACTGGTGGACAAATAACAGAAGCCATGTTTCGCAGTATTGGGCGACTGCTCTTTGGATTTATTATCGCATCAACGCTTGGACTATTCCTTGGTTATTTAATATGGCGTTTTAAAATTGTTGATGAGACACTAGGATTTCTAGTCGTTGCATTACAGTCCATTCCTAGTATTGTGTGGCTGCCACTTGCAATTGTCTGGTTCGGTCTTGGAGAAACAGCGATCCTGTTTGTTGTCACAATTGGTGCAACGTGGACGATGACCATGAATACGACGAGCGGATTTAAAAATGTACCTACCCTCTATCAACGGGTTGCGAAAACGTTTGGTTCTAGTGGATTTCATTTATTGCGAACTGTGATTATCCCTGCATCCGTCCCACAAATTATTTCTGGCATGCGGTTAGCTTGGGCGTTTTCCTGGCGTGCGTTAATGGCCGGGGAATTACTTGGTGCTGGTGGTGGACTTGGTCATTTACTTGAAACAGGACGTTCGTTAGGTCAAATGGATTTAGTTATATCTGTGATGATTATCATCGCAATTATTGGAACAATTATTGACAATGTTGTTTTCACAAAGCTTGATCGAAGTGTTCAGAAAAAATGGGGATTGTCTTCCTAAAACTTCTGAATCTATGAAACTATGTATTTCATTTGGAGGGGTAAAAAATTGAGTAGATATTCGATTCTGGGCATAGCTTTTACAGCTATGTTGGTATTCTTATCAGCGTGTGGCGGATCTTCAGAAGAAAATGAGACGAATGAAGTAACCATTGGCTACTTCCCGAATTTGACACATATTGCAACAATTGTTGGTTTAGAGAACGGTTATTTTGAAGAAGAATTTGGTGAGGATATTACGTTAAAAACGAAGACAGTAACAAATGGCGGGTTATTTATGGAAGCAATGGCTACAGAAACAATTGATGTTGGTACCGTTGGTCCTGGCCCACTATTAAACATCTATGTAAAGGATCCAAGCTATCACATTATATCTGGTGCTGTAAATGGCGGCGCTGTCTTAGTTGCCGATAACGACAGCGGTGTTACCGAACTTGCTGATTTAGACGGAAAACGCGTTGCAATTCCTGTTATTGGAAGCACACAGGATGTGATGCTCCGTAAAGCACTGCAAGAGGTTGATTTATCACCGACTACAAGTGGTGGAACTGTTGAGTTATATGCAGCTGCCCCCGCAGACACAACCACCCTTTTTTCACAGGATTCCGTACACGCTGCAGCAACACAGGAACCATGGGGGTATGTGCTGGAAACACAAGCGAATGGACAAAAACTGCTTGACTGGGATGAATTCGCATGGGGGAAAGAATCTACGAATACAGTAGTTGCTGCTTCGGAGAATTTTATGGAAAATGACGCATTGACCGAGTCTTATTTAAAAGCTCACCTTCGCGCAGTAGAATTTATCCAGAAAAACCCAGAGGAAAGCCAAGCATTAGTTATTGAGCATTTGAAAGAACTCACAGGACAAGAGCTTAATGCCGATGAAGTAGAAGCAGCATTTAATAACTTGGAAGTTACAACCTCTGTTAATGAGCAAGTGATTCAAGAAATGGCAGACATCAGCTTAGAAGCTGAATATGTTTCAAGCAATAACATTGATGGGATGATTAACCTTTCGATATTAGAAGGACTAAAAGAATAGAGATTTAACATGAAGCTGTTGTGAAGACTTACTATTTACGACAGCTTTTTGTGTTTATTGGAAAGAGAAAGCGAAGTAGCGTGCAATTATGGTTGGAGCACTGCTAATTGAATTTCCGTAGCTGGGGTTGTCAACTTGACTTTCATCTCTGCCTAAAATGTTTTACTAAGTAGATTTTTCACCGTTTTGGTTTCTAATCAGCCGTGATAAGCCTTATCTCGGTCGATTCTTCTTATTTTTTTATTCTCAAATCGGCCGTGACAGCCTTTCTATCGTTGAATTTTCCCTATTTTTTACCCGTTTGCCAGATTGAAACTCCGAAGAACGAGTTCAAGGTGCCTCACTGGTCGCGGAAAGCGACTGCTCGGAACAATCCCGGACGGCGGAAACTGCTCAAACTAAAAAAAACAGAAGTTAGTTCGCATTTTATCTTATCTGCAGCAAACAAAAAATCGCATCGTCAATACAAGAAACTGTTTGAGCCTAATATATTAGCAAGTTTAATTTTTACGTGTCTACACTTCACTAATCTGGTAAAATAATGATTAAGGATGTGATATCTTGACACAATTTAACGATGAAGAATTTGAGAATGCATATAAACAAGAAACAGATCGAATCAATGCCCAGTTGGATAAAGAGATATTATTTGCCATGATTGGGGATGTAAACACTGGAAAATCATCAACGATTAATCGGTGAAGAGGTTGCCTTGGTTGGAGCGAAGCCAGGCGAGACCACAGGAATCGATCGCTATATATATCGTGACAAAATCATTTTCGCAGATACACCTGGTCTGGATGATATTAATCGTCATAACTCGGAAGAAACAATGAAATTTTATAAAAATGCAGATGTCATCCTATTCTTTCTAAATGCAGCCGGAACGGTTTTTTCTGAAGGTGAAAAGAGATCATTTGATATGATTTCAAAGGAAAATAAAAACATCCTTTTTGTTTTAAATAAAATCGATGCAGCAGATGACATACCAAGCCTTATCCAATATGTAAAACAGCACACGAAAAATAAATATAATGTCGTTCCTATTTCTTCTCGAACAGGAGAAAACATTGATAAGCTTCGAAATGAAATAATGGCTATTTTGAAAAAAAAACATAAAGAAATACAATTTGCGAGGCTTGTAAAAGAAAAATCTTCTACGGCTAACAGGTGGATTGTAGCTGCTTCAGGCTCCGCAACTGCTGTTGGGGCTGCTCCAATACCAGGTTCAGACTTTATTCCATTAACCGGAATTCAGGTTGCACTATTGGTTAAGCTAGCAACGCTTTATGAAAAACCACTATCTAAAGAGCGCGCTAAAGAGCTAACGATAGCAACCATCACGGGGAATATCGGAAAAACGCTATTCCGTCAAGTCATTAAATTCATTCCTGGAGCTGGATCTGTGGCAGGCGGAAGCATTGCCGGAGGAATGACGCTCGCTCTCGGATATGCTGTTAAATATGCATATGAGAATGATATTGAATTAGATGCTAACAGCTTAAAATCGTTATACGAGTATTTCCGGAAAAAGGACAAGATTAATTCATAACAAAAGGGCAGCCAGAAAGCTGCCTTTCGTTATGGATGTTTTCCTAATATCCTTTATAATAACTTTGTGCGGTTCGTGGTAGACTTGGTGTCTAAACAATTTTTAATAATTACTCATACCCTTGTATCCTCATTTACCTTTAAAATCAATTAGAAGGACCGGCCCCCTCTGTCAATTTTCTAACCATCTATAAAACCTCCAAATAACGATAAGGAAGAGAAAGTAACCCATAAGAGAGAATTCATGTTTCCAATATACAGAATGAATAAATAAACCATATTGCTCTGCTATTTGTTCTGCGATGTATACAAATAAACTGCAAAGGAAAAGAAAAATGTACCTGGGTAATTTATGTAACCTCTTCAATACAAAAATAATGGTAAGGGAAAATAACGGAAGAATACAAAGCGTGAATAAGATATTTATTGTAAATAGCTCGGAAAACGGACGCCTTGGAAAAGAATACAGACCTGCCCCCACCAGCAAAAGATCTAAATACGTTCCTATAAGTGATGCAAAAATAATGGCAGATAAATAGGTTTTAATTCTGTGATTTCTTCGGTAATAATGCTTCTTTCGCGAGGATTGAAAATTCGATTTTCTCAAGGGTTTTACAATATTCATGATAAATAGCTCCATTTCCTTTAAACATATCCATTTTTAAATAATGAACTACTTTCCAATTCAAATACCAGTCCCCTTTCTCAGCTTCTTTCTGTTCTATATTATTCCATGCGAACTTTAATATGGGACTATATAATTTTGGGGCGTTTGGTTTGATGCAGCAGCTTTTTATTCTTCGCTGGTAAGAGCCTCCTGGTACGGATTCATCAAGATCGTTAAATAAATGTGGCCAAAAGTCTTTTCTTGATCCAGTGTGGGGGTGTTGAATCGCCCACTTATAAATAGATAGATAGTTTTCTTTATCAAAAAGTAATTGATACAAACGTTTTCCCAACAAAATCCGGTTATGTAAAGAGGCAAATTGGTGAATGGTTTGACCAATAATTCTTATCTCCTTTTCATCGATTGATGGAAAAATGATTTGGTTTAAATCCAATAACTCATGCAGTTTATATTCCAGTGTTTCCAGTACAGTGGATTGATAATAAGGATTTTGGATGACTCTTTTCTCCAAATAGCTTTGTTCATTGACAATAAGTGCGGCGGTCAAAAGATGTCGATCTTTGATTTGGTAGAAATAATCCCAAACTACTCTCATGAAAAAGGAGACATGAAACAATGGTAAAAGGTAAAAAAGATTGGTGTTTCTTTTTACACTTTCTTCATAGAGCAGTAATTGCGGATAAATGTCCTGAAAGATTAACCAATTGCCTCGCTCTAAAAAAGTAAAAAAATCCTTCTTTTCCTCCTCAGATAATAGCCTGGATAATAGACTTCCTTTTAAATCGGTCATGTTCCATCCACCATTTCGAGAAACCATATGTCCTAGAAAGGCCCAGTGGATTTCAGGGAACCTTATATAAAATTCTAAGTAGGCATTCGTTCTGGTCACATTATTTACATTTCTTTTTTTCGTTTCACGATGAATGTATTCGAATAATTCATGTTCCACAGCATTTAATTTATTTTCATGAATCGTGGGTCTCGACTTCTTCGTTAATTCCTTTTTTATTGCTGCTAGTTCAGGAGTAATTGGTTGACTGGCCAATTTCTTTGTTAAAAATCCAATGATGGAGCATCACTCCTTTACTAACTATGTTATGGATGTTGATGAGAATAAATGTTGAAAAGTTAAAAAAGCAACAAGCTGTGCTCTAGGATTTTGGAATTTTTACAATAGGGATGGAATAAAATGATATAGCTGTTTGGAGGTGTCATTGTGAAAAGCAAAATAACAGATGAAATCAATCGAATCATCGAGGTATTAAAAGATGATCAATCCTCTGATGGGTCCTGGGATTATCCTTTTGAAACAGGCGTCTCTACAGATGCCTATATGATTATTTTGCTTCGTACCTTGGAAATAAATGATGAAAAGCTCATCCAGGCTTTAGTCGAAAGAATACTTAGCAGACAGGAGAAAAACGGATCCTGGAAACTTTTTTATGATGAAAAAAACGGAAATTTAACTGCTACCGTTGAAGCCTATTATGCACTTTTATATTCTGGTTACCGAAATAAGAATGATAAAGAATTGGAAGCTGCAAGAAGGTGTATTTTGGCATGGGGCGGTATTGAAAAAAGTCATATGCTTGCCAAAATCATGCTCGCTCTAACCGGCCAATATAAATGGCCTAGTTTCTTTCCAATGCCTGTTGAATTTATTCTTTTGCCATTGTCATTCCCTATTAATTTTTTCGATTTTTCCGTTTATGGAAGAACCAACATTGCTCCGATATTAATCTTAGCCGATCAAAAATTTGTGATGAAAACGAATAGAAGCCCCGATCTTTCTGATTTATTCCTTTCAAGGGGAAATGCAGAAAATGACGAATTCTTCCTAAATCGATCTGGGGATTGGCGCTCCTTTTATTCCTTTATTCAACAAGGTATTAAAAATATCCTTGGGTTCCCCGAATACATCCATAACATGGCCATACAACAGACGAAAAAATATATGCTAGACCGAATCGAATCAGATGGGACCTTTTACAATTATTTTAGTTCTACCTTTCTGATGATCTTTTCGTTATTAGCTCTCAGATTTCCCAAAAACGACCCAATCATAAAAAAAGCAGTAGAGGGATTGAAAGGCATGGCCTGTCAAATTGACGGCAAAACGCATATGCAATACACAACGGCAAAAGTCTGGAACACATCCTTAATCAGTTATGCATTACAAGGCGCTGGTATTGCCTGGGACGATCCAATGATCGGGCAAGCAAATAACTACTTACTTTCCCATCAACAGTATCGTTACGGTGACTGGGCGATTCATAATCCAACGAAAACCCCGGGCGGATGGGGATTTTCTGATAAGAACACCTTGAACCCAGATATAGACGATACAACGGTTTCATTACGATCTATCACTGATTTAGTACAACATGAGGTCGTTTACCGACAGGCTTGGGACAGAGGAATCAACTGGATTTTTTCCATGCAGAATTATGATGGCGGCTGGGCTGCTTTCGAAAAAAATGTGGATAAAAAGATTGTAAAGCTTATTCCAATTGAAGGGGCTGAATATTTATTAACAGATCCCTCTTCCGCAGATTTAACAGGTAGGACCCTGGAGTTTTTCGGCAACTTCACCAATTTGTCTAAAAATCATAACGCGATAAAAAATGGAGTGAATTGGCTAAGGAACAATCAAGAAAAAAATGGTTCTTGGTATGGAAGATGGGGAATTTGTTATATTTATGGAACATGGGCAGCCATAACCGGGTTGATTTCAACTGGAGTTGATACCGAGAATTCTTCCGTTCAAAGATCGTTAAAATGGCTGATAAGCATTCAAAATCAAGATGGAGGATGGGGAGAGTCTTGCTATAGTGATATCAACCAAACCTATACACCACTTGGGGTCAGCACATTAACACATACTGCCTGGGCATTAGATACGCTTATTGCGGCATCTGATAATGTCACACCAGAAATATTGGCGGGAGTAAAGTTTTTGCTGGACACTTCAAATAAAAAGGGTTGGACCTTATCCTATCCAGCAGGGCAAGGAATGGCAGGAGGATTTTACATTCATTATCATAGTTACCAATATATTTTCCCTTTGTTAGCATTGAGTCATTACAGAAATAAATTTTTAGAATGACGGGGACAGAGGGTTAGACCCTTTGATCTCTCCGTCCCGTTTTCTCAATTGCGCTAGCTGCTAGAGATTACTATATAGATTTAGATTTTAGAGGCCGATGTAAAACAAGTAGTAAGAGAAAAACCTCTTATCAGGAATTATGATTATATTTTTGTCATAGTTCTAAACTATCCCTCAATTACCCTCATGTTTTAAAAAAACTCCTAGCTCAATAAATTCATTACCGTTATTTTCCCTATTAAATTTCCTCTTATAATCAATTTATTTTCTTCTTGAACTGACCATTACCGATAATTAAAGAAGGTAATTTACAAAAGAAACAGATATTTATAGTATAATAATATTGGAGCACTAATCTAGAAAACTCTGTTCCGAAATTAAGCTCATTTGAGGAGTCGATGCACGTTGACAAAGGTACACGAACAAACTATTTTTCATCATATTGGAAATCGGTTTCAAACAGAAGATCGAGAGATTCATATCGTAGCTCGTCTAGAAGAACCACTCGTGGTAGTACTAGGGAATGTTTTGAGCGATGAAGAGTGCGACGAACTCATTCGATTATCAAAAGATAACATGCATCGTTCAAAAATCGGCTATTCACGGGAAGTAAATGACATTCGGACAAGCAGCGGTATGTTTTTTGAAGGCACTGAACACAGCATTCTGTCTACTATTGAAAAAAGAGTATCCAATATTATGAACGTCCCCGTAGAACATGCTGAAGGGCTTCAAATTCTAAATTATACGCCTGGACAAGAGTATAAAGCTCATTTTGATTACTTTTCAGCTACAAGCAAAGCATCCGAAAACAACCGAATCAGTACAATGGTCATGTATTTAAATGAGGTCGAACAAGGTGGAGAAACCTACTTTCCGGAGTTGAATTTTACTGTTTCTCCAAAAAAGGGAATGGCAGTGTACTTTGAATATTTCTATACCAATCACACCTTAAATGAACAGACCTTACATGGTGGAGCGCCCGTAATTGCAGGGGAAAAATGGATAGCCACACAATGGATGAGAAGACAAAGAGTGAGATAATCAATAATGAAATATACAGTAAAAGAGACTTAAACAGTCAAGTCTCTTTTACCTTGCATTAGCTCGCCCAACCTTTAATAATTTTTTAAGCCAATCTATCAATTCTATTTCCCTCGTTTTGATACTTCTCTTCCGTCATAGGTAAACACCGTTTCCCTTCCTTCAATTACCGTCTCCATATGAACTGGTCTTCCCCATAGCTGATAAACATATGGCATTACATGCTCTAAATAACGAATATCTAATTCTGTTCCTTCATACCCATGAACGAGATATAATTCACCGTTACGCAGATAATCTCCATCCTCCACGACGATATATGGAAAACCACCATTTACCCGAATCGATATGAGCTGATCCCTTACCTGTTCATAATCCTTCTGCGTAATCCGGTAATCTCTTCCCTTTTTCTCAAATAAATACATATCCTCCCGTTCGACAAGTTCCTTCGTTAAATAATTGCGGATAAATGAAATATCTGATTCAATCTCCCGAACCTCAAAAATTTTCTCCCTGCCGGCATTCGGCTTGTAACCTCGGTATTGCATTTCCTCAGTCGGATTATTATAACGTTCTTCAATATCTTCGAATATTTTTATTCCTAGATAATAGGGATTAATCGAAGTACGTGATGGCTGAACGACCCCAGCATTTAACTTGGAAAATTCAATCGTCTCATCAGTTGTTAAATCCATTTCTCTTAAAATTCTCTGATGCCAATAGGATGCCCAACCTTCGTTCATGATTTTCGTTTCGAGCTGTGGCCAGAAATAGAGCATTTCTTCACGCATCATTGTTAAAATATCACGTTGCCAATCCTCCAATTCACGACTGTGCTCTTCAATAAATAGTAATAGGTCCTTTTCAGGCTTAGGCGGCAGTTTTTTTAGTCGTTTTCTAACTTTCGGTTTTGGGTCGATTCGTTTCTCGTCTAAACTCCATAAATCGTCATATGGACTTTTTGTTCGTTGCTCTTCTTCCACTTCATCCTCGTCTACTATAGGTAGTTTCGAACGAATAATCGATGGATCGATGTGTTCTTGAATCGACAGAATTGCATCTAAGAAACTCTCCACCTCATCTTTCCCATACAGCATCTCGTAATCAGCAATTCGTTCTGCAGTAGCTGTCATGCTCTCAACCATATCTCTCCTCGTATTTGAGAAGCGCACATTGTTTTTGAAAAAATCACAATGAGCTAGTACGTGTGCGATAATTAATTTATTTTGTATCAAGCTGTTTGTATCGAGCAGAAAGGCATAACATGGGTCAGAATTGATTACTAGCTCATATATTTGACTTAGCCCAAGATCGTATTGAAGCTTCATTTTATGAAATTGCTTTCCAAAGCTCCAATGCGTAAACCGTGTTGGCATTCCATATGCACCAAATGTATAAATAATATCTGCTGGACAAATTTCATAACGCATCGGGTAAAAATCAAGCCCAAAACCAGTTGCAATTTCTGTAATTTCTTCAATTGCAAACTTTAGCTCTTTTGATTGTGTCAACTTCATCCCTCCACAAGTGCTTTATATAGTTTATGATATGTCAGAAGAAAAATGTCCAACAAATCGTAAGCCTCGGTAAACAGTTTATACGATTAAGCAAGAATCTAAAGAAGTTTTATATGTGACAGCATATACATTTATCACTTTCAATCGAAAAAATAGTAATAAATTTTAAAGGATCAATCATTTGATTTTTGTTCCTTTAATAATTCTTTTTTTATTCGGTCAATTATAGTAAAATAACTCTATATTAAAAGGCAATGAAGAGAAGAGTAAATGTGTTCAAGCATAACAGAGAACTCCAGTAGCTGGAAATGGAGGATGTAATAGCACATTGAACCAAAACTTAGAGCTGCACATAGGATTATTCTTATCGATTATGATGATGTGTCGGGTTCTCCCGTTATAGAGATAGAGTATATTTCGTACTCGAAAAGGTTTCTGTGGAGATACAGAAATAAACTGGGGTGGCACCACGAACTTCTAAATTCAAAGAGTCTCGTCCCCAAGGTTATTAACCTTGGGGGTGAGACTTTTTTGTTCGCAAAATAATTCTAGATTTAGGAGTTGATCTCGTGAAGTGGAAATACCCTCTTTTACTTTTGTTAGGAATCGGTGTTTCAAATTTAGGTGCATGGGTTTATTTAATCTCATTGAACTTAATTGTATTGGACATGACAAGATCTCCCTTAGCCATATCATTTCTTTATATCCTTATTCCAGTTGCAACTTTATGTACTAATTTTTGGGCTGGAAGTTTTATTGATCGAATAAACCAAAGAAGTTTAATGATATTCTTAGATTTAATTCGAGCAATATTTATATTTACATTAGCTTATATCGATTCACTAGTTCTCATTTATACTTTTGCTTTTGCCATTAATATAGCAAGCTCCATGTTTGCGCCAGCTTCTATGATTTATATGACAAGGGTGATCCCCAAAGACGATAGGCAAAGGTTTAATGCACTGAGAAACTTTATAAATTCTTGTGGTTTTATACTAGGCCCTTCCATTGCAGGGTTCCTCTTTATACTTGGGACTCCAAATTTAGCCATTCAATTAAATGCTATAGCATTATGTTTATCTGCAATCATTATTCTTTTACTTCCAAATCTAGAACGAAGAAAACAGGATGACCTTTCAGAAAAAGTTACCATTACTTTAATTGTAAATGACTGGAAAAAGATTCTTCGTTTTAGCAAATCAAATAGTTATGTGACTTTGATTTATGTTTTCTTTAGTGGAATTACAGTACTTATGACTGCTTTAGATTCTTTAGAAGCCGCATTCGCAACCGAAATACTTTCTTTATCTGAAAGCTCCTATGGATTCCTTGTAACTGTTGCAGGAATGGGAATTATTGTAGGATCATTCATAAACACTTTATTCACTAAACAATTAAAGCTAAATATTCTAATTGGTTTTGGTTCCCTTTTTACACCAGCTGGTTATTTAATCTTTGCTTTTTCACATAATTTCATCTGGGCCGCTATAGGATTTTTTACTTTAACATTTGCACTGTCATTTGCAAACACTGGCTTTTTAACTTTTTATCAAAATAATGTATCAGTAGATATTATGGGGAGATTTTCAAGTGTGTTAGGAATTTTAGAGGCTTTCTTAATCATTCTGTTTACAGCAACTATTGGGATAGCTGCTGAACTATTTGAAATCCGACTAATTTATATTATAGGTTGTTTTGTATTTTTAGTGCTAGGGTTTGTAATTTATTTGGTTGTATTCAATAAATCAAACAGCAACTACTATCATTAAGTGTTTCGTAATGATAATAGTTAGAAACAGAGGAATTCACACATTGGCTGTGTGAATTCCTCTGTTTGTATATTTTCCATCGATATAAACAACGAATTTCTTACTTTGTTAAACTGTGGCTGCACCTTTTAGGAAAAAGCTTTTCATCGCATGATAAACATCGCCTTTTTCCTTTAACACGTAATATCGAAATTTTGGATCATCAATATTTTTATATGCATTCATTAATGTGGAGTAACGGTTATACCCATTTACTTCTCCATAGCCAAACATATTGGAAACATCCATAATTTCTTTTACGAGCTTGATGCATGTTGCATTGTCTGAGCTAATATTTTCTCCATCTGAAAAATGAAATGGATAGATATTATAACGGGATGGACTAAATTTGTCTTCTATCAGCTCTAACGCTTTTTTATAAGCAGACGAGCAGATTGTTCCACCGCTCTCTCCCTTCGAAAAGAATGCTTCCTCTGAAACTACTTTTGCTTCCGTATGATGTGCAATAAATGCAAATTCCACTGTTTCATACTTTGTTCGCAAAAAGCGATTCATCCAAAAGAAAAAGCTTCGCGCCATATACTTTTCGAAATTTCCCATCGATGCACTCGTATCCATCATGGCAATGACAACTGCTTTTGATTCTCGATTAATCACTTCGTTCCATGTCTTAAAACGTAAATCTTCATTATAAATTGGTGTGATTTTCGCTTCTCCATCTCTTGCATTGCGTTTCAGTGCTGTTAAAATGGTTCGTTTTTTATCCACATTTCCCATTAACCCTTTTTTTCGAACATCATTAAATTCAATTTTCTCTGTTGTGATTTCTGCCGATTCCTTCTGCTTTAGGTTTGGAAGTTCTAAATCTGGAAATAGCGCATTTTCTATTTCTGCAATCGAAACCTCTGTTTCGTAATAATCGGTTCCTGGATTTTCTCCTGCCTTCTTTCCATTTCCTGCACCTTTTTGCCCGTTCGCATCCGCATTCGGATCACGAGCAATTACATCTCCTACTTCGGAATCGCCATTTCCTTGCCCTACATGTTTCGATTTTTCATAGTTATAACGTATCTTATATTCATCTAAAGATCGAATCGGAATTTTAATGACGTCTTTCCCATTGGACATAATAATATTCTCTTCACTAATAAGGTCTGGCAAGTTATTTTTGATCGCATCTTTCACTTTATCAATATGACGTTGCTGATCCTGATAACCTTTCCGATGGAGAGACCAGTTTTCCTGGGAGACAACAAAGTTATGCTCATTTTCTTCAGTCATTTGTATCCTCTCCTATTTGAATTTTCAATCTCTTATTATGAAAATATACTTTCTTTATACTATGCAGAGAGAAACAAGTTATTGCCACTAATTCAAGAAATCTAGTATAAAAACAAAAGAATAATCAATATTTCATTTATAGATATGCAGTTTTCATAAAGTTTATCTAAGTGCAGCCTCTCTCATATCAACCCTCCAAAAAGTGAAAACAGGACTAACATTAAGTCAGCCCTGTTCGCATTTTTTCTTCACACATTATCGATTTAGCAAACTACCAACATAGCGTAATAAATCGTTAGCAGACACAGAGTTATAGCCATGTTCATCGATGAGACGTGCAATGACTTCATTTATCTTTTTCAATTGTGACTCATCTGGTGTTTTCGATGATGTCGTAATTTTTACAACATCCTTCAAGTCTGCAAATAGTTTCTTCTGAATTGCTTCACGCAAACGTTCATGTGAATTATAATCAAATCGTTTTCCTTTTCTTGCATAAGCAGAAAGTCGAATAAGAATTTCCTCACGAAATGCCTTTTTCGCATTTTCTGAGATCCCAATTTGTTCCTCAATCGATCGCATCAGCTTTTCGTCTGGACTCATTTCCTCTCCAGTAAGTGGATCACGTAATTTATTTTTATTGCAGTACGCTTCCACGTTATCCAAATAGTTATCCATCAACGTTTTAGCTGATTCTTCATACGAGTAAACAAACGCTTTTTGTACTTCTTTCTTCGCAATCTCATCATATTCTCTTCTTGCTACCGCAATGTAATTCATATATTTTTCCAAGTCATCCTTTGAAATAGACGGATGTTGATCAAGTCCATCCTTTAACGATCGCAATACATCTAATGCATTAATCGATGGCACTTCCTTACGAATTATCGTTGAGGATATCCGGTTAATGACATAACGAGGGTCAATTCCAGACATTCCTTCATCCTGAAATTCCTTCTTTAACTCTTCTGTATCCACTTGATTAAACCCTTCAACACTTTCGCCATCATAAAGCCTCATCTTCTTCACAAGGTCAATTCCTTGTTTCTTCGATTCCTTCAATCTTGTCAGGATTGAAAATATCGCGGCAGCTCGAAGTGCATGTGGTGCCACATGAACATCCGCAATATCACTTTCTTTAATCATTTTCTCGTAGATTCGTTCTTCCTGACTAACTCTTAAATTATATGGAATCGGCATTACAATAATTCGAGAATGCAATGCTTCATTTTTCTTATTTGCTATAAAGGAACGATATTCCGATTCGTTGGTATGCGCCACAATAAGCTCATCAGCGGAAATTAACGCAAATCTCCCAGCCTTGAAATTTCCTTCTTGAGTCAAAGATAATAAATGCCAAAGGAACTTTTCATCACTTTTTAAAATCTCTTGGAACTCCATCATGCCTCGATTTGCCTTGTTTAATTCTCCATCAAAACGATATGCCCGTGGATCGGATTCAGATCCATATTCTGCAATCGTAGAGAAATCAATACTCCCGGTTAAATCAGCGATATCCTGCGACTTCGGATCAGATGGACTGAACGTTCCAATCCCAACACGTTTATCCTCTGAGAAGAATATTCGCTCCACCTTCACATCTTCAATACGGCCACCATACTCCTGATCAAGTCGCATTGTATTTAATGGTGATAAGCTCCCTTCAATTCGGATACCATACTCTTCATAAAAATCTTCTCGCAAATGCTGTGGAATTAAATGAAGCGGATCCTCATGCATTGGGCAGCCTTTTATCGCATATACTGCCCCTTCTTCAGTACGTGAATATTGCTCAAGTCCTCGCTTTAACATACTGACGATGGTCGATTTCCCACCACTTACTGGACCCATTAATAATAATATCCGCTTTCTTACATCTAACCTTTTAGCCGCTGGATGAAAATACTCTTCTACTAATCGTTCAATGGCCGTCTCTAATCCAAAAATTCCTTCCCCAAAGAAGTGGAACATTTTCTTATCGTCTTTTTCAGTAACCCCTGAGCTTTTAATCATATGATATACACGAGAATGTGCTGTCTGTGCGACTTCTGGTCTCTCTTTAACAATCTCTAAATATTCTTCAAATGTACCTTCCCATTTTAAACGATTTTCTTCTTCCCTATAGTCTCTCGCCTTATTTAATATATTCATCAGCTACTCCCTCCATCTATGCAGCGGTTTATATATCCTATGCACGGACACATCTTTTCATGCTTTGTATTCAAAAGCGGAAGCGCCCGGGTAGCGACGTACGGACTGCGCCCCGAACTTTGGGGTGGTTCGACGAGTCGAACATTCCTACGCAGGAGATAAAGGAAACATGCCCCTTTAGGGGTATGCCGATGTTAGGCGTAGCCTGATTTTAATCGGCCATCCTTTTACCTAGAGTCGATGTTGACTTTCACCGCCAGGGTATAAGTGCGACTAAGCCTCTGGCACAGCCAATCGCCAAGTCTTCTTTATCGTGTCATGAGGTGAGGGAAGTCTCGCTAGTCGTTGGGCGCTGGAGCTGGACTTGGCTATTCTACTTTGAAAAATAAATCAAGCTAATTATTATATTTGTTTTCCCTTAAAAAGGCGGGGAATTGTAATTTTCTCTTTAAAAGCAAGTTAATCTATATGAATCCAGGGTATGATATAATGCAAATAATCTAATAAAGGCTGGTGCACTAGCAGGATAAGAAGTTACTATGCAATCATTAATATCTGTTCCAATACAATGCGTCTCGTTATCTATTCACAAGATAAATCAGGCAGACTGCATGAGGTCGAAAATGTCAAATCAGTTGCCCGTCTTCTTTTTATAACTGACTAAATCCCATTTACATTGAACAAAAAACAACCCAGAGCTGATTATATCTGGATTGTTTTTCATTTACTATTTAATTATGTCTTGTATAGACTCGACCGCTTTTTCGATAACTCGATCTGTAATGATATAATGTTGTTCCAATTCTTCAAAAGCTTTACCTGCCTCCACTAAATCCTGAATCCCTTTTTTCATATACGATTTGTAATTACGATTCACCGTATCAATTTTCGTTGCAAACCTTTCATCAGTACCTGGAGTAACAGCTTCCACATACAAATCCACTACCTTTTCACCATCACGAGCTGGAAAAAATTCATGTGGATCCGTGCTATCAAATATACAAAATCCAAGCTCAAGGACGAGAACCATATCTAAGCTTTTGGGGTCAAAGCTACAATGATACAACTCCACATCATACCCACGCTCTTCACATGCTTTTGCAATTTTTTTCATAAAGGTTGATTTTCCAGTACCTGCTCTTCCTTTAATATAATAAACATTAGAAAGGTTTTCGATTAAATGCGGGACCTCATTAACAACTCCATTCGGTGTATTCGTACCAAATAAGCGGTGGTATACCTGCGCATCTCTATTCAAGGTTGTGGCTGAAGACAATAAACCTTGAATAAAAGTTTCGGCTAACTTATCCGCTCGTTCGAAATTCATTTCATTAATATAAATGGCTTCTAAATCATCATGAATTTTTAGACCTGTTGCAAAGTTTTCATAAGCTTTCTCTGTAAAATGATTCACCTTATCTTGTAGTTCCCCCTTTTCAGCTGTTGGTTGATGCTTCCCAGTTATTTGCTCTAAATCAAGTTCTATCCCCTTTGTCTCATTTAATGCAATGCGGTCGGTAACGATTGCTACAGATTTTTCTCGAATGATTATACCATCTAAATAGTTTCTGCCCAGAGGGCTTTTTAAAGCTTCTAGCTTATCCGTTGAATTATAGATGTCAATGAGCTTTTTTAAAATATTTGTTTTATACGTTTCAGAGGGATGCTTTAAATAAATAATTGTCTCTAATTGTTCTATGTTTGTCTGTAAGTAATTCACTAATCCCACTGCAGTATTACCACTCACATAATAGTTATGAATAGACAAGTTAACACATCCTTTTGGTCGTTTTTCCTAGTTTATGTATTGCCCAAATGAATGTGAATCATGTTCTACGACCATACATTTGCGAGCAGGTAATTTCTGGAGTTTATTGATACAAGAAGAAGCTGAGACAAAAGTATTTTTATGAAATAAAAACCGAACATGATTGGTGCAAATAACTCGCTCCGGAAATATACTTCGCGCATCCAGAGACGGCTGGAGTCTACGTATATTTCCAAAGCTAAGCTTATGCATCGTTCGTCTTTAACATTAATCACTTTTGTTATGTCCCAGCTTCTTCCCGTTCTTATTAACTGTTTGCTAACTGACGCATTTCATCTTCTGTAAATACACGAGATCTCGTAATAAATCGTTTCCCTTCCGGACCTTCTAATGAAAACATTCCACCTCTACCATCGATTGCATCAATAATGAGCTGGGTATGCTTCCAGTATTCGTATTGATCTTTTGACATGTAGAAAGGTGTATCGCCTATCTCTCCTAGTAAAACATCTGATTCTCCAGTTCGAAATTCTCCGAGTTGATAGCACATTGGTGAACTGCCATCACAGCACCCTCCTGATTGATGAAACATTAAAGATCCGTGAATGTTGATCAAGGTATTAATCAGACGTAATGCGTCCTCTGTAGCCGTTACACGTTCGACCATGTAAACGCCTCCCTTTATCAGACCCTATTTAGAATAATCCTGCTGGACCTTCACTATAGCTTATTAATAAGTTTTTCGTTTGCTGATAATGGCCAAGCATCATTAAATGATTTTCCCGTCCGATACCTGATTTCTTATAGCCGCCAAATGCTGCATGTGCTGGGTATTGGTGGTAGCAGTTTGTCCATACACGGCCAGCCTGAATTTCACGGCCAAATCGGTAAGCTATGTTAATATTACGTGTCCAAACACCTGCACCTAATCCATATAATGTGTCATTAGCGATTTCCATAGCTTCCTCTTTATCTTTAAACGTTGTCACGGAAAGAACAGGTCCAAAAATTTCCTCTTGAAAAATACGCATTTTATTATTCCCTTTAAAAATCGTTGGCTCGACATAATAACCATTTTCAAGCTCACCTTCAAGCCTGTTTACATTGCCACCAATCAGGACCTCTGCACCTTCCTGTTTTCCGATATCCAGATAAGATGCGATTTTTTCCAATTGCTCGTGTGAAGCTTGTGCCCCCATCATTGTTTCCGTATCTAGCGGATGACCAATTTTAATTTGTTTTACGCGATCGATCACACGTTCCATAAATTGATCATAGATCGATTCATGGACCAGAGCACGAGACGGACATGTACAAACCTCACCTTGGTTGAGTGCAAACATAACGAAGCCCTCCACCGCTTTATCCAAGAAACCATCATTTGCATCCAGTACATCCTCAAAGAAAATATTTGGTGATTTGCCACCAAGCTCCAGTGTAACAGGGATAATATTTTCAGATGCATATTGCATAATCAATCTTCCGGTAGTTGTTTCCCCTGTAAATGCTACTTTGGAAATACCAGGGTTCGTAGCAAGTGGTTTTCCTGCTTCAACACCAAATCCATTTACAATATTAACAACACCTGGTGGTAACAGATCTTGAATAAGCTCCATGAACACATGGATGGAAGCCGGTGTTTGTTCAGCTGGCTTCAGTACGACACAGTTCCCAGCAGCAAGTGCCGGCGCTAGCTTCCATGTTGCCATCAGCAATGGAAAGTTCCAAGGAATAATTTGTCCGACGACACCAAGTGGCTCATGAAAGTGGTATGCTACTGTATCATCGTCAATCTGACTGATCCCACCTTCTTGTGCTCGGATAACACCTGCAAAATATCGAAAATGATCAATAGCAAGCGGTATGTCTGCAGCTAACGGCTCTCGGACTGCTTTTCCATTATCCCAGGTTTCAGCGACTGCCAGCTTTTCTAAATTTTCTTCCATGCGATTGGCAATCTTATTTAATATATTTGAACGTTCTGTAACAGAAGTCTTTCCCCAAGCGTCTTTTGCTGCATTAGCCGCATCAACTGCAGCCTGAACGTCTTCTTTTGTAGAGCGAGCAATCTCACAAAATACCTTGCCCGTTACGGGACTGACGTTTTCAAAATACTTTCCATTCATCGGTGGCCGGTATTCCCCTCCAATAAAATTATCATAACGCTCCTTGAATGTGACGATTGAACCCTCTGTATTTGGGTTTGCATACCTCATACTCCATTCCTCCTCTTATATTGTAATGATTTACAAATACATGCTGAAGAATCATGTTGTATTCCCTATTTTCAATTATATCGGTATTATCAGAATCATTCAAATAAATCTGGTGGATTCGCCTAAAAAAACCTTAATAAACTCAACATTGCCAAGCCTTTAGGCGAATCTCTTAGTTGCACTTATGCAAGATAAGAAAGTTTATACTTTCTTATCTGCTAAAAAAAAGCTGTGACCAATCTTCCCGTCACAGCTTTTCCTAATTTTAATGATGATGGCTATGCCCTTTTGATGGGTTGGTAATCACAAATCCTTCGTTGTTCACAAAGAAGTATTGAATCCAAATTCCATCTAAAAATTCCTCACGTGTATCAAGCAATATATCAACATCTTTATCTGTTTTCACAATTTCATCATGCTCTGTTGGTGTATCTAAAGAAATACCATAATGTGCATGATCACCGTGCATATGAGAAATATTTACTCGGATCATTTTGCCTTCTGCTTCTTCTTTTGCCAGCATTTCCTTTAGCATTTTTGCTGCATTACGATTTATTTTACATTTCATGTTCTAGTCTCCAATCTATTATGCATCTGTTGTACAAGTATATATTATCCCATGAAATCGATGAAAATCCTAATATTTCAGACTGGCTTTAGGGAGAATTAAAAAAATCCCCATTCATTCGGAGATTTTTCTAATTATTTCTTCCATGACTTATAATCGCCTTGTAAAAGCTTTAATATCTGAATAAATAATCCTTCACTTTCATAATCCATACATGTTACTTATTCCATTACATATTGAACCCACTTGTTAGGACGTCACTACCAGCCAGAATAAGTAAATATTTAAGCTGTCTGGATTTGTGCTATTTGCGTTAATTTTTTTAGCAGGGAATGAAATATATGCTCCACATCGCAAGCTTCTGGAACTTTAGGATTAGTCACAATTCCATTACCGCTAAAGGAATCTTCTACAAGCAGCGGAATGCTATCTTTAAATTCCTCTAAGTCAATATATCGTAACGCATCCTCCCAAATGGCAAATTTATCATTATATGATTTAATTAGCTTATGAGCCTGTTTAGCTAATTGATCTCTTTCTCCAGTATCTTCTTCTCCTAAATTTACTGCAATAGCTGCATATTTCTCTGCTGCTGCTTCTAGGCCAAATTCGACTACAAACGGTAATAACAGCGCGACACTTAATCCATGTGGAATATTAAACCTTGCACCTAATGGTCTCCCTGCTGCATGTGCCAAATTTGTAGATGCATTGGAGAAAGCAATTCCGGCATAACAGCTTGCGAGCAGCATTTCTTCACGAGCCTCCACATTTGCTCCGTTTTCATAAACCTTAGGTAACGACCTGCCAATCATACGAATTGCGTTTAGCGCATAATTATCTGTTGTTGCGCTGGCAAGCGTTGATACATATGCTTCCATTGCATGGGCCAGTGCGTCAAGACCAGTGTAAGCTGTGAATTGACTTGGTAGACTTTTTGTCAGTAACGGATCTAGAATAGCAACATCTGGTACCAAGTCTTTATGTCCTGGATTCATTTTAATCTCTGTCTTCATATTTTTTACGACCATTACTTTTGTCGCCTCAGAACCTGTACCAGCTGTAGTAGGCACAGCCAGCAGCGGAAGCCTTTTCAACCGGTTTTGAGCAGCTATATCCTCCCACGCTAAAGTTGGATTAACCGCAAACACAGAAGCTGCTTTGGCAATGTCTATAGCGCTTCCTCCCCCGATTGCGACAACACAATCTGCATTAGATTTGAGCAGACTATCCAATGCGGCAAGAAGGTGATCAGTTGTAGGCTCTCCCCTGTAATCAGAAAAAATCGTAACTGCAAGATTTTGTTTTTGTACGATAGATTTGATTTTCACATCATAATTTAGACCTTCAGAAGCTAGAAACGCATCCATTACGACAAATAACTTCGTTGCTCCATTTTCAACTGCTATTTTCCCTAAGTGTTCTAAGCTATTTGATCCCAGTTCAATTTGACGTGGTAAATATGTTGAAGCCATTATTAAACCTCCTTCAGTAATTTTCCATCTGATAATTTTTTCAGTATTTGCAGTTACTCACTCCCTTCAAAGCACTATTATTAAATGAACGAAACCCATTACCTCATATATTCAACCAGCCATAAGCTGATATCTGGTATATAGGTGACAAGTAGCAGAACAACGACCATCGTAATTAACAATACTCCAATTCCTTTAACCACTTCCTCTATTTTCAATTTGGCTACTCCAGCTGCAACAAATAAATTCACTCCTACTGGTGGTGTAATGAATCCAATTGCTAAATTGAAAATCATAATCAAACCGAAATGAACTGGGTCTACCCCAATTGCTAGTGCCATTGGCAGCAAAATCGGTGTTAAAATAACGATTGCCGCTAATGACTCCATTATTAAACCAACGAGTAATAAGAAAGCATTTAGTAACAGCAGAATGACCCATTTATTTTCACTAATACCCAGTACAAAGTTAGCTACTACTTCTGCAACTCTTTCCAATGTGATTAATCTCCCGAATATACTTGCCATCACAATTAGTAAAATAATGACCGAGGATGTAATGCCTGCTTTTGCTAGATTTCTATATAAACCTTTAAAATCCATATCCTTATAGATAAACATTCCTATAATAATTCCATAGCCAGCTGCAACTGCTGCCGCTTCCGTAGGGGTCATGAATCCACCATAGATACCGCCTAAAATAAATATGGGAACGAGTAAAGCTAGTTTGGCATCCCACGCAGCAGACAATGTATTTTTTAAACTGAAAGCAGTTTTATCTCCTCGCCAATCATTCTTTTTTGCAATAAAGTAGGTCACCACTATTAAGGCAATGCCTGTCAGAATTCCAGGAATTATTCCTGCAATGAACAATTGTGAAATCGACTGTTGGGAAACAACTCCATAAATCACCAGAGGATTACTAGGGGGAATAATAACTCCAATTGTTCCTGCAGCAGCTACGACCGCAGTTGCAAACCCTGGTGAGTATCCTTGCTTGATCATAGCTGGTATTAATAATGTTCCAATAGCTGCAACCGTTGCAGGACCCGACCCACTAATCGCTGAGAAAAACATACTTGTCACAATTGCTACGAGTGCAAGACCACCTGGCAAGTAACCAAGTAACTCATCTGATAAATTCAATAGCTTTCTGATGATGTTTCCACCACCCATAATAATTCCAGCAGCAATAAAAAACGGAACAGCCATGATTGGGAAATTATCAATACTTGTAAATGCGGTCTGCGGAAAAAAATCTATTGGAATTGCATTGGTAGCTAATACCGTTGCTAATGTACTAACACCGAGTGCAAAAGCAATCGGCATACCAAGAACAATAAACAATATAAAATAGCCAAATAGCAACAAGGATATGCTTGATTCACCTAAGGTCAAGACAGGAAGGATCATTATAAATGCAAGGATTGTTCCAATTAGTCCATCCTTTACATCCATATGTTTTGTATCCTGCATTAGATTTTGAATTAAGCGGATTGCCATAAGCAAGAAGCCAAGTGGTACAGCGCTATAAGGGATTGCCATCGGCAGAGATAATGCTGGTGTAGTCTGACCTGTTTCAAACTGGAACATAATTAACGTGTATCCATATTTAACAATCATGTAGCTGAAGTAAAGCATAAAAATTGTGTTGGCAATATGAATCGATTTTTGTAATCCTGAAGGAAACCTGTCTACTAAAGCAGTAACCTGGATTGAATCTCTCTTTTTAATAGCTAGACTAGCACCTAGAAATGAAACAAAAATAAAAATGTAGCGGGAAACTTCTTCTGTCCATGTGGTAATATTAGCAAACTCAATAAATGGTAAAATATATCGATTGATCACTTGAAGATTAATTAAGATGATAAACGTCAGAAAGCCCAGTACAATTAGCACTTCCTCAAATCGCTGATCCATAAATTTCAATGTTTTTAGTAATCCGCTGTTTTTTTTCATTAGTGGTGAATTATGATGCCTATTTTCCATTGCGGATAAATCTCGCCCCATATTTTCTCAGCTCCTCCCACCCAGTTGAGGGATTTTTTAAAACTGAAATAGATTATTTAAAGATGTCTTCCCTTGTCTTCCCAAGTGTTTCAAGAATGATGTCGACATACTCAGGCTCTGCCACTCCCTCTTTCACAAACTGATCCCAAACTGGCTCTGCAGTTTGCTTCCATATCTTCATTTCTTCTTCTGTTGGTTCATAGATTTCAATTCCATAATCAATAAACTGCTGCTTTGCTTCGTCTTCTCTTTCATTCGCAAGATCACGTTGCCATTCCGTTGCCTCTAGGCCAGCCTCCATAATGATATCTTGATATTCCTTTGATAGTGCATCAAATTTATCTTTATTCATAACAACGATGTCCGAACTGTAATTATAATTCACCTCAGTAGCATAATTTAACACCTCTTGATGTTTGGAATCCCAAAGCAAAGAATAGCTATTTCCTTCTCCTTCTACTGTACCTTGCTGCAATGCAGTAAAGACCTCTGACCAAGCTACAGGTGTCGGACTTGCACCAAATTCACTAAAATCAGCTTGTTCAATTCTAGAATTTGTTGTTCTAATTTTAAGCCCGGCCATATCTTTTGGAAGTTTAACTGGTCTTACGTTATTAACAACCTGACGAAATCCATAGTCAGGAAAGAATATAACTTTGAATCCTGACTTTTCCATTTCCTTTCGAATGATTTCTCCTGGCTTCCCATCTACGGCTTTATACACTTCTTCTTTATTCTCAAAAATATAAGGAAGATCCCAAGCGGTAAAATAATTTGTGAAGCTAGTCATATTTGGAGTAGAGGAGCTGGCCAATTCCAGACTTCCTCTCTGAGCACTTTCGATTACTTCTCTATCACTTCCGAGCAGAGAATCGTGAAATGTATCCACGGTTATTTTTCCATTTGACTTCTCCTCAACTAGTTCCGCAAATTTGTTAATTCCGATTGAAACTGGGTGACTACCAGCTTTTGATTGACCAAGTCGCAGTGTTATTTCCTCAGATTGACCAGCAATAGCATTTTGATTGAGTACATTATTTCCAATCAACGTAAAACTTAAGAAGGCTAAAATAACTAGGAGGATAATAACAGTGGATTTCACTTTTTTCATCAAATAACTCCTCTCATTTGATAACGCTTACATTTATGTTAGTTTTCTTTTTATTTTGATACGGAAAACATACATATCCGGACGATATAAGCCTTGGTAAGACTCAACAGCTTTTCCAAACTGATCATAAATAACTCTTTCTGTACAAAGTACAGTTGAGGATTCAGGTATTTCTAAATGTGCAGCTTCTTGTTTATTAGCTTGATGGGTTGTAATTGATTGCTCTGCTTCACTTAAATTGATAGATAGTTCATTTTCTAACAGATCGTAAATTGTTGCTGTATTTAAGTCAAATGCTGAAAGCTTTATTCCTATTTCGGATGGATAAAAGTGCTTTTCAATTGCTACTGGAATGTTATCTGCAAAACGCAACCGCTCGATTAAATAAGCATCCTTGTTGAATTCAAATATCTTCACTCCATCTTGCTGTAATAGTTTTCCAGAATATAATAGCCTGCTGCTCGGATTCATTCCCGTTCTTATTACCGTATCGGTAAAGCTATTTAATGAGGTTAACCACTCTTGTATTGGGGGATGTTTAGAAATAAATGTACCTTTTCCATGAACCTTTTGAAGTTTTCCTTCATTTACTAATTTGGAAACAGCTTCTCTGACTGTCGTTCTGCTAACAGCATACATATCCATTAATTCTCGCTCACTGGGTATCTTTTCTTGATATGCTCCAACTCGAATTTGCTTTTCCAGCAAATTACTAATTTGTGCGTGTAATGGAATTGGTAAATCAGCATTAATCATCTACATCCTCCTTTGCATGTATACTAGTAGTGATGTCATGTCGTACGTACCAGAAATCTCATCTTGACGATTAAGCTATTATTTTCTTTTATTAAAACAGTTGCTTTTTTATAAGTCAATAGATTCTGTAAATTCGGATTATCAGAAATTATAATATACCTTATTATAATTTCTAATATTGAACATACATGCCAATCTCTATACTGTTGATAGAATCGCATAAAAACAAGAAAGGATGAACCTTTCTTATTTCTTAAACCTATATAATGGCTTCTAGCTATTTCAATACTTCACGATTATACGTCTTAACATCCATCACCTGACCATCTACAATGTAATATTGTGTTTCACCTCTTAAAACTACCCATGTTTTAATGGTGTTCTCACCTGTTTGAACCACGATAAAACGCCAGTCCTCATCATACACATTATTCAGATCCTGGGAGATATCTTTCTGGAGATTTCTTTCTTGAAGCTCTTTCATATTTAGTAAATTTATCCCACCACGATTGTGAACGTCTTCCGCTAACTCGTCCGATAACTCTTCTAGCGGGTGCCTCGCTAGATAATCCTCGGAAAAATATGTTTCTACTAATTCATCATCTTCCAATAAAGCTGCTTCATACATATCTGATACTACAGATACAGCTACTGCATTAAAACATCCGCTCAATAACAGCATTGGTATACATATCATTACGGCTATCAGTCGTTTCATAAAATAACCTCTCTTAGCAATTTCATCAATTAAATTCTAAGCTATTACTAGAAAAATTTAAACTCTAAACATTAGAAAACAGAGCATTCGGCTATAGGCGAATGCTCTAGTTGCACTTATGGAAGTAGAAAAGTTATTTTACTTTCCTACTTCCATAAATGATGCAGATTCATTTGAACCTTGCATCATTGATATGATAGATGTAAGATTTTTCTTTTTTAGTGAAAAAGGTTTTCATGCATAAGGGAGTGAATGTTCCACTGATCATCCACCGCATCTTCAGTGCTATTTAACGCTGAAACAATGATTAAAACAGAAATAATGAGAAGTGATAGTACGGTGACGATCCAAATCAGTTTGCGACCGGTCATACGTACACCTCCTGTTTGAATTGGTCAAATTGGCAATTGCTTTTTACTCTTTTTCTGACCTAATTCATTCTATGTACACTGTTTCATAGTTAGAATTCAAATGTAGCATGTTGCATTTCTAAAGATCATAGCTATCTGGATTTGTCCCTGCCCGATCATTGTTATTCATCGCATCCAACTTTTCCATATCCTCTTTAGTGAGTGAGAAATCAAATATGTCCGCATTCGCTTTAATCCTTTCATCTGTAATCGATTTAGGAATGGTAATAACTTCATGCTGAATATCCCAGCGCAAAATGATCTGCGCTGCTGTTTTCCCATGTTTTTTTGCAATTTCTATAAGTGTTGGATCATCAAACAATTGTCCACGTTTTAATGGTGACCATGCCTCAAAATTAATATTTTCATTTGCGCAAAATTCCCGCAGCTCCACTTGGCTTAAATGCGGGTGAAATTCCACTTGATTAATGACAGGTTGAACATGACTATCCTTTAATAAGTTCTGTAAATGATGTACATGAAAATTGCTAACACCAATTGCACGAACCCTGCCCTCATTATATAATTTTTCCATAGCTCGCCACGTTTCCTTATACTTTCCTTTTACTGGCCAATGAATGAGATAAAGATCTAAATACGCAAGCCCTAATTTCTGTAAACTTCTTTCATAGGCTTCCAACGTGCTCTCGTAGCCTTGCTCATCATTCCAAACCTTCGATGTAATAAAAAGCTCTTCTCTAGTGATACCAGACTCACTGATTGCCTGCCCAACCCCGACCTCATTATCGTAAAAAGATGCAGTATCAATACTGCGATACCCATACTTTAATGCCGCTTTAACAGCATTGACCACCGTTTCTCCATCTTCAACCTTATAAACTCCAAGTCCAAACCCTGGCATTTTCACATCATTATTTAATGTAACGGTATCCTGCAAATGTGTAATCATATCGAACCCCTCCTATTCCATTCTCCATCTATCTTATCTTAGCTTTTTTAATGGACATTGTTAATCTATATGTTTATTAGTAGGCATAAATAAATCCCAGGTAAACAATTAAATCGTTTATCTGGGACCCAATTTACAGTGTATACCAATACTTCCCATCTCTAATTTCCCGCTGACACTCCCCGTTATACCGTAGATATTCCAAGTGGGCGAGTGTTTCACCAACCGCAAACCTTGTTTCATGAATGGTCAGCTGCCTTTTGAAAAGCTTTTCAGTAGCCTCATAAATCGTACGTCCATTTTTTAATATACCTATAAGTACACCTAATCGTTCATCATGATGTGCTCTAATTTCATCAATCCGTTTGCTTGCACCGTTAAATGGGTTTCCATGTGATGGTACGACTAAATCAGCATCCAATTTTCTTATTTTAGCTAATGAGGTAAAATACGTTCCTAAAGGATTTGGGTCACCATGAAACCAGTAGGAAATGTTCGGTGTGATGCTTGGTAAAATATGATCGGTTGAAAGCAGCATATTTTTTTCTTTGTTATAAAAGCTTACTAGTCCATCTGAATGTCCAGGTGTAAAAATCACCTCATATTCATATTTTCCAATCGGAATCGATTCACCTTCCTCAAAATAATGGTAAACATTTGGATATGGTGTTACCAGCGGTACAAATTCCCTTGTATTCGAGCTCATTTTAGTTGCAACATCTGCAGGAATTCCCGACAGCTGATAGTTTTCATGCAGACCATTTAAAAAATGTTCCTGCCATGCTACCAGACCTGCCTCAGCATCAATACGTGACATCGAAACTTTTGCAGCCGTCTTTTTCTGCAACCCTCCAGCATAACCAAAATGATCTGGATGGTAATGTGTAATGATAATATTTGTTACTGTCTTACCATCCAATTCTTTCTCCCATCGCTCTGCAGTTGATTTATTATGCAGCCCTGTATCAATTACTTGAAAACCATTTTCCCCCTCTGCCAGAAAACAATTTACATGGTTTAGGCGAAAGGGAAGGTCAATTTTAACTAATTGGATTCCGTATTCTTCTAACACAACAATTCACTTCCTTCTCTAAAAACACACTTAAGCATAGCTTCGTTCTACTTCTTATTAGTTAACTTTCCTTTCTCCTTCCCAGAACATTTCACGTAACAGGTACTTTTGTAATTTACCCGTTGCAGTTTTGGGTAACGCTTCCACAAATTTCACAGCCTTTGGTGCTTTAAAATGTGCCATATTATCACGACAATAGCGAATTACCTCATCTTCTGTCAACGTCGCATCGGGTTGAAGCACGATGATGGCAAGCGGCACCTCTCCCCATTTTTCATCTGGAATCGCAATCACAGCCACCTCAAGGACATCTGAATGCTTGTACAACATACCTTCAACCTCCGTAGAAGATATATTTTCGCCACCGGAGATAATCAAATCCTTGGCGCGGTCACGAATTTCTATAAATCCATCCGGGTGGGTTACAGCAAGATCTCCCGTGTGGAACCAGCCATCTTTAATTGCTGCATTCGTTTTTTCCTCATCTTTATAATAGCCCTTCATAACTACATTTCCTTTTGTAATGATTTCACCTAATTCTTCCCCATTCCAGCGTACTTCCTCGCCATCCTGATGGACAACCTTTGTTTCGCCATTAAAGGCAAGCTCAATTCCTTGCCTCGCTTTTATCGTTGCTTGTTCATCCATTGATTTGCCATCAAACGCTTTTTTCCACTCACAGTAGAGGATAAATGGAGATGTCTCTGTTAAACCATAAACATGAATCATATTTAAACCGAGAATCTCCTGGGCTTTATGGATAAGTGCCGCTGCAGGTGGTGAACCAGCTGTTGCCATCCGTGGACTGGTCGTTATCATTACATCCTTTGCCTTTGGTTCGTTCACTAGCATATTAATCACTGTCGGCGCTCCACATAACAATGAAATCTTTCTTTTTTCAAACAGGTCTAAAATAAGTGGAGGGTCTACTTTTCGCAAACATACATGGGTAGCACCTGCTGCGGTAATTGCCCAAACGCCTCCCCAGCCATTTGCATGAAACATTGGCAATGTATGTAGATAGACATCATCATGCTCCACACGCAAATGATGTAAAAAATTAGCCGCGTTCATATAATTGCCCCTGTGCGTTAGCATCACACCTTTTGGATGTGAAGTCGTTCCGCTTGTGTAATTAAGCGTTAAAAGCTGATTCTCATCAAAATTCACCGAAGGAAGCATAAGGTCTGCTTGTACGCCACTTAGATAATTCTCGTAATCGATTCCAGTTAAAGAAGTCTTTTGATCATCAACAGCAACAACAATAATCGTTTCCAACGATAGCTTCTCTTGAATTTCCTCAATTGGTTTAGCAAATTCCTCATCAACGATCAGCATTTTAGCATCACTATGGTTAATAATATACGCTAAATCGTTTGCAGTGAGGCGGTAGTTTAATGGCACCATAACAGCACCTAACTGACAAATCCCATAGAAGCACTCAAGCATATAATGCGTATTCGGGAGCATCACTGCAACATGATCTCCTTCCCCGATCCCAGTTTCGATTAAAGCTTGGGAGAGCCTATCCACCCGATTGCCAAATTCTTTATACGTAAATTCCTTTTCTCCATCAATAACAGCAACTTTTTCTGGATAGTATTTGATTGCACGTCTTTTCCAATCTAGTGGTGTAAGTGGTGATAACATCGTAACAACTCCTTCATCTTTAATCGTTTATAAGAATAGATCTTTACCAATAATTAACTTCATTACTTCCGAGGATCCGCCATAAATTCGTTGTACCCTTGCATCTGCATATGCTCGGGCGATGGGATATTCTGTCATATACCCATATCCTCCAAAAAGCTGTAGACAATGATCCATCACTTCTCCCTGAACCTCGGTACAGCTTAACTTAGCCATGCTTGCTGTTACTGTATCTAATTCTCCCTTAATTAATAGATTTGTACATTCATTAGCAAAGGAGCGTTGAACCCTTGCCTTCGTTGCCACTTCTGCTAAAACAAATTGAGTATTTTGAAAGGAGGCGAGCGTTGTTCCAAAAAGTTCACGCTCTTTCACGTATTGAACCGTTTGCTCAATTATTCCTTCCATCGAAGCTACAGCATTGTTTGCAACAATTAATCGTTCCCTCGGTAACTCGCTCATTAAAATCTTAAAGCCTTGATCCTTTTCTCCCAAGATAGCAGCTTCCGTTACAAGAACATCTTCAAAGTATAATTCTGATGTATCACAGGAATGCAGACCAATTTTATCCAGATTCGTTCCTCGTTCAAAACCAGCTACAGGAACATCCACGATGAACAACGTTATTCCTCGAGATGGCTTTACATCCAAATTTGTTTTTGCAACAACGACAACAAAATCACAATGCTGTCCATTTGTAATAAATGTTTTAGAACCATTTAATTGATAAGCTGCTTGTTTTCTATCATACTTAGCGATCGTTTTAATCCCTTGCAAATCGCTTCCTGCTGCTGGTTCGGTCATAGCAATTGCACCAATCAATTCTCCGGTCGCCATTTTCGGAAGGTAGTGTTTCTTTTGTTTTTCTGTGCCGTAGTTTAATAGATATTGTGCAATGATTGTATCATGGACCGATAAATTAGCGGCAATCGAGTTATATCCTAATCTACTAAACGTTTCAATAATCGTTGTCGAATATAAAAATGTCGTTCCAAGCCCACCGTATTCTTCAGGTACCTCTGGTAAAAGAAACCCTTGATTTCCAAGCTTATTCCATAAATCTCTTGGAATATTTCCTTGCTTTTCCCAAGTAGCATAGTGATCAGCAATTTCCTTTCTGCAAAATTCTGCTGCGCTTTTACTAAGCAGATTAATTTCCTCTTTCTCTTCAGATGTCTGATGCATTTTCTCCTCCCCTTTGTGATGCATGATAACTACTTACCTTTGAAGCTAGGTTTCCTTTTTTCAAAAAAAGCACGAATTCCCTCTTCATTATCTTCTGTCTGAAGGAGTAGCGTTTGTACAGCTGTTTCTTGCATATCGTTCGTGTCATAAGTTAGTTCCTGTGAATGATTAACCAATTGTTTTACAAACTGATTGGCAAGTGGTGGACCATCAACAATAAACTGAGCAAACTCTGTTGCACCTTCTAATAAATTTCCTTCAATTACGCGATTAATAACGCCTTTTTCATGAGCAACAATTGCTGAAATCGGACGAGCCGAAGAAATCCACTCCTTTGCAAGATTAGCCGGTAGCTTTTCTGCTAATGCCTTGATGAGGCCAAGATCTGGAATAATCCCGACATTCGTAAAACTGCATACGAATTTTGCATCTTTTTGTGCAACAACAAAGTCTGCTGCAACTGCAATACTAAATCCAGCACCAGCAGCAAAACCATGAACCGCACTTACAACATATTTATCTAATTTCCTTATCGTTTGGATGATTGCTAAAGCACGCTTCATGTACTTCATAATTTCTACTGAGTTATTTAGGCTATTTATTGTTTCGAGGTCGCCACCAGCGGAAAACGCCTTCCCTTCTCCGTAAAGAATTATTGCCTTCACATCATCATCTTGATTTGCTTCCTCTAAAGCAGCTACTAGCTCATCTGCCATTTCAATCGATAACGCATTTCGTTTATCTGGTCGATTCATTGAAATATAAGCAATCTTGTTTTCTTTTTTTACTCGTACCACTTCCGACATGTTGAGCCCCCCTTATTGTTTAACAATAGAATTATATTCCCGACTTACTTTTTCCTGTGCGGCTTGATATTGCTTGTTCAGTTCTT
This sequence comes from Oceanobacillus sp. FSL K6-0127, assembly GCF_037983385.1. Classification (NCBI taxonomy): domain Bacteria; kingdom Bacillati; phylum Bacillota; class Bacilli; order Caryophanales; family Bacillaceae; genus Oceanobacillus; species Oceanobacillus sp. FSL K6-0127. The sequence goes on from NZ_CP150287.1 coordinate 3,686,047, forward strand.
CGGTAATTTCTGCAATGGACTGTACCTTCTCAATTCCACCAACACCTTGTCCAGCTCCCCAAATATCTTTCCATGCACGTATATTTGGATCCCCTAGCTCGGAAAAATCCATTTTTTTGTTTTCAGGTAGATTTTTCGGGTCCAGACCGGAATTTATAATACTAGGAATCAAGTAATTTGCTGGAATCCCACTAAATGCAGGGGTATAAACAATATCATCGATTGTTGATGCAATTGCCATACTCTGGTAACCCTCACTAGCCCCGCTCTCTTTTGCAGAAATAAAATGAGTTCCAAAATAAGCAAAATCTACTCCCAAAACCTGTGCTGCCAGTATATCCTCGCCCTTAGACATCGCCCCAGCAAGTATGAGCGGTCCGTCAAAAAAGCTACGTACTTCATGGACGAAGGCAATTGGATTTAATATCCCAGCATGACCTCCGGCACCACTGGAAACTAGAATGAGACCATCACTTCCCTTTTCCAGCGCCTTTTTTGCGAATTTGATGTTAATAACATCGGAGAGTACGATCCCACCATAATTGTGAACGATGTTTACTACCGGACTCGGATCTCCAAGTGATGTAATGACAATTGGTGGCTGGTGCTTTTCAATTAGTTGAAGGTCTTCCAAAAAACGTTTATTAGAATTATGGCTAATAAAATTAATAGCCCATGGCGCAATTTTACGGCCTGGATTTTGCTCTTTCAGTTGTGTGAGTTCCGACTTTATTTCTCCCATCCACGCATCCAGCTTTTCCGTAGTTCTGGCATTCAAGGCTGGAAAAGAACCAACGATTCCAGCGTTACAAGCTTCGATGACCATGGTTGGATTAGAAATTAAAAACATTGGAGCCATAATGACTGGTAGTGTCATTTGCTGCTTTAACTCGTTTAATTCCATTTTCTTCAATCTCCTTTACTTTTTTGTTTCCATAAAATAATCATGTATTACTCATTGGAAATTGCTAATTGTTTCTTGACTTGATCACGCAATGCCATTTTCAGGAATTTACCGACAGACGTCTTTGGAATTTCTTCTAAAAATAAAACCTCATCCGGTAACCACCATTTCGCAAACTGTGTCTTTAAAAACGCAAGTATTTCCTCTTTTGTGACATTCGCGTTTTCTTTAAGTACAACACAAGCTATCGGTCGTTCCTGCCATTTTGGATCTGGAATCGCAACAACAGCCGCTTCATAAATTGCTTCATGTGCCATTAATGCATTCTCTAAATCAACAGACGAAATCCATTCGCCACCACTCTTAATAAGATCCTTTGTACGATCGACGATTTTTACCGCACCTTCCTCATCTATCGTGACAACATCTCCAGTGTGTAACCAACCATCACGAAAAGCATCCGCCGTTCGTTCATCCTTGTAATATTGATCCGCTATCCACGGGCCACGAATCAACATTTCCCCCATTTCCTCTCCATCTGCTGCAACCTCACCATTTTCATTTACAACCTTAAGCTCAAGACCTGGAACAATCATTCCTTGTCTTGATCGGAATTCTAATCGATCTGCCTCCGATAAATCTGATTGATAACTTTTCAACCTGGAGACCGTTGCAAGTGGTGACGTTTCTGTCATACCATATGCATGGATAAAAGGAATACCATACGTTGATTCAAACGCCTTTATCATTCCTTTTGGCGCTGCCGATCCCCCACATAAAACAGCTCGTAAGCTTTTCATGTTGTAGCTTCCCTGCTCAAGTGCTTTTAATAAACCGAGCCAAATTGTAGGAACTCCGGCCGTTATTGACACTTGGTTTTCTTCGATTAGAGACGCTAATATTTGCGGTGTAGGCGAAGGTCCGGGCAGCACTTGATCTGCACCAAGCCAAGCTGCTGCAAAAGGTATCCCCCAAGCATTCACATGAAACATAGGTACAACTGGCATAGCTATGTCAGCTTCCGACAAGCCAACTGTATTCGCCATTCCAAGTGCCATACTATGCAAGTAGATTCCCCGGTGCGTATATAGCACACCCTTTGGCTTTCCAGTTGTGGCAGATGTATAACACAATCCTGCTGGATCATTCTCATCTAAATCTTCCCGAAATTCATATGTTGGATCAGCATCTTGTACGAGCGCTTCATATGAATATAAAGATGTTAACTTTGACTCTGGTAAAAATGCTTCATCTGTCATTACAACAAAAGCCTCTACTGTTTGGAGCCTGTCCTGTATTCTTTCAATTAGTGGCAGTAAATCGGGGTCAATTAAAAGAATCTTATCCGCTGCATGATTAATAATGTAAATGAGATGCTCTTCTGAAAGCCGGATATTAATTGTATGCAAAACTGCTCCCATACTTGGAACAGCAAAATATGCTTCCAGATGACGATGGTGGTTCCAAGCGAACGTTCCAACTCGATCTCCCTTTTCTATCCCAAGAGATTCAAGCGCACTAGCAAGCGATCGCATTCTTTTCACGATTTTCTTATACGTAAACGAATGGGTTCCAGATAGTGTTCGTGAAATAACCTTTTTCTTCGCATAATACTTTTCCGTATGATTGATCATAAAAGGCAGTGTCAATTGCGTGTTCATCATTGGGCATTTCCCCTTCTCTATTAATTAAAATATAGATAACTAATTTAATACGCCTATTTCTCGAAGAATTAATTCCGTGTGTTCACCACGTTTTGGTGCCGGCAAGAAAGTTTCTTTAGGGCTTTCCGACAATTTTATCGGGTTGCCAATTTGCTTCATATTACCTAATTCAGGGTGAGCTATTGTTTGTATCATTTCTCTTGCCTGCAGCTGCGAATCTTCCAGTGTTTCTTCCATTATCTTCACTGGTGTAACACATGCTTCCTTTTCAGAAAAGATATCCAACCATTCCTCCAAGGTTTTCCCGGCAATATTCGTTTGGATTTCGTGTATCATCTGCTCTTGTTTCTCCTTTGGAGCATCTAAACAGTCAATGAAATCCTGTCTTTCGATTCCTTCGCAAAAAACCTTCCAAAACTTTTGTTCAATGCCACCCATCGATAGAAACCGATTATCTTTCGTTTCATATACTTGGTAACAAGCAAACCCTCCGTTCAAAAGCTCTTCCCCCCGAGTTACTTCTCGTTCAGCAAAAACATTTGGCAATAGCATGTGCATCCAAGATACGACCCCGTCCAGCATCGATACATCGACAAGCTGTCCTTTTCCTGTTTTCTCCCGTTCAAATAATGCTAGCAAAATCCCTGCAATTGCCGGATATGCTCCACCACCAATATCAGCAATTTGTGTAGCTGGGATAACTGGTTTGCGATCCTTTTCCCCCATCACATGTAATAAGCCCGCATAGCTAAGATAGTTTATATCATGTCCAGGTTTGTTTTTATATGGACCGGTCTGTCCATAGCCAGTAATAGCACAATAAATCAGTCTCGGATTTATTTGTTTCAATGTTTCATAGTCAAGTCCAAGCCTCTTCATTACTCCTGGACGAAACGATTCCATAACAACATCCGCAGTTTCTACTAGCTTTAAAAAATGGCTTCGTTCTTTTTCAGTTTTTAAATCGAGACAGATACTTTTTTTATTGCGATTTAGAGAATGAAAGACTGCGCTATCCGCATCAAGCTTTGGTTCAAAGTCTCTTAAATAATCTCCAGCCACTGGATCCTCTACTTTAATTACCTCTGCACCAAAATCAGCAAGCATTAATGTACAATATGGGCCTGGCAGCAGTCTTGTGAGATCAAGTACACGTATCGCTTGTAAAACCATACCTCTCACCCTTTCAAAGCTTAATCGAGTCTTTCAATAATGGTTGCATTTGCCATGCCATGTCCTTCACACATCGTCTGTAACCCGAAACGTCCTCCGGTACGCTCAAGCTCGTGTATCATCGTCGTCATCAACCTTGCCCCGCTTGCACCTAACGGATGACCGAGTGCGATAGCACCACCATTTGGATTTAACTTCGAAGTGTCTGCTCCAGTTTCTTTCAGCCAGGCAATTGGAACAGAAGCAAATGCCTCATTCACTTCAAAAACATCGATATCTTCAATCGTCAGTCCTGCTTTTTTTAATACTTTCTCTGTTGCAGGTATTGGTCCAGTTAACATCAATGTCGGATCAGAACCAACTACCGTTCTTGCTAAAACTCGGAATCTTGGCTTTAGCCCAAGCTCTTCCGCTTTCTCTCGTGACATTAAAAGGATTGCTGCTGCACCATCACTAATTTGGCTCGCATTCCCTGCCGTTATCGTTCCGTCCTCTTTAAAAGCTGGAGCCAGACTTGCTAGCTTCTCGATAGATGAGTTAGCACGTGGACCTTCATCTTCCTTTAACATTGTTTTTGTTCCATCCGAATGTGTAACCTCAAGTGGCATGATCTCTTTTTCAAAATGACCTTTCTTTCTAGCTGCCACCGCTTTTTCATGACTGTTTAATGAAAATTCATCCATCTCTCGTCTTGTGATTCCCCATTTTTCCGCGATACGTCCTGCTGATAAACCTTGATTAATAATTTCATAGTTTCCTGTTAATGCATTACTCAGTTTAACCCCTTGCATATTGGAGCCCATCGGTACCCGTGACATATTTTCAATCCCTGCTGCAACAACTACATCCATATCTCCGCTAATAATTGCTTGCGCTGCAAAATGAACTGCCTGCTGACTTGAACCGCACTGTCTGTCAATGGTCGTACCTGGTACTTCGATTGGATAACCAGCAATTAAAGCTGCTTGTCTTGCAATATCAAAAGCCTGTTCCCCCACCTGGGTAACACAGCCCATGATGACATCCTCAACCAAGCCCGGTGAAATTCCTGCTCGCTTCACTACTTCTGCCAGTGGTTTTGCGGCTAACTCTTCGGCTCGAATACCACTCAATGATCCGTTCCGTTTTCCAACTGGAGTTCTGACTGCCGCGACGATTACTGCTTCTCTCATAGTTAACTTCTCTCCTTGTTATTTCGGCTGCATCCGGATCGCACCATCTAGCCGAATTGTTTCTCCATTCAACATTGGATTTTCGATAATACTCTGCACTAATAGCGCATACTCACTAGGTTTACCCAATCGTGATGGGAATGGTGTCATTTTACCGAGTTCCTCTCTTGCTTTTTCAGGTAAAGTTTCAAACATTGGAGTTAGAAAAAGACCTGGCGCTATTGACATCACTCTGATTCCATATGGAGCAAGATCACGAGCAATCGGAAGTGTCATCCCAGCAACGCCACCTTTAGAAGCACTATATGCAGCCTGTCCAATCTGTCCTTCAAATGCAGCAACAGAAGCTGTGTTGATAATTACACCACGTTCATCAAGCTCATTCGGTTCATTGGAACCCATCCGCTCTGCTGCTAAACGAATAACATTAAACGTTCCAATCAAATTGATCTGAATAATCTTAGAAAAGGCTGCTAAATCATGCACGCCCCTTCTTCCATAAGTTTTTTCAGCAATTGCAATCCCAGCACAATTGACAACTACATTAACTTTTCCAAAATGATTTTCCGTTTCATTCAGTGCTCGCTCTACACTTTTTTCATCTGTAACATCCGTCTCAACAAATAAACTACTTGTCCCTAGCTCTTCTGCAAGAATCTTCCCTCTCTCTTCGTTTAAATCAAGAATGGCTGCTTTTCCGCCATTTTTAATTATATTTCTAGTTGTCGCCTCACCTAGTCCTGATGCTCCTCCTGTAATCACAGCTACAGTACTTACTAGTTTCATCGAGTCCACCCACCCTTACTTTTATTTATTTTTTAGCAGCATGAGCATTACGTAATCTGCAATAACTGCGGCGATTTCTTTTTTATCTTTTTTTCCATCAGCTGAATACCACTGTGTCACCCAATTCATCGCGCCAAAAAGAATATTTCGAGCAATTTTCTTATCTAAGTTGCGAAATACTTGCGTGTGGATTCCTTGTTGAATTATTTCGTCAAAACAATGACTATACTTTGCCTGAAGCTCGCGTAACTTTTCCTGCTGTTCTTCTGAAAAGAATTGTTCCAGCTTCAACATGAGTTCAAACCCAGATTGTTCATGAATAACATGCTCAATATGAACAACCATGGATTGTTTCAACTTCTCTTCTATAGATATGTCTTGTTGTTGGATATATTTCACATTTTCAATACTGCGTTCCAGCAGCATTTGGTGACTTTGATAGAGTAGGTCCTGCTTATCTTTAAAATAATAATAAACAGCACCTTTCGTCATGAGGAGGTTTGCGGCGATATCTTCCATTGTCGTTCCTTGGTAGCCTTTTTCTGCAAAAATATGAACCGCAGAACGTAAAATCTCTTCCTTTTTCTTTGCTATCTTTCTTTCACGTAAAGACATTCATCACACATCCTGACAAACCATTTGTAATCGCTTTCATTTTTATTCTAGTTAGTTAGTTTTTGAATGTCAAGTATGTAGTCAGAAAATTTATATTAAATTTATAAATTAAGATTATTCTTATCGAAAAGAAAACCAGGATAAACTTTATATCCTGGTTTTCTTTGTGTTTTTTTATTCCATACCTCAATTATCCAATCATACTGTGCCCGCCATTTACGCTTATTGCTCCGTTCCTTGCAGAACCAGAAATGATTAAGCTCCTGTCACGACGAAAAAGTTCACCAATTACGGCCAAAACCCCAGCCACTTCCACCACGTAAATACGACAATCAAGGTTACAATCGTACTCGCAATTGTGGACAAAATACCAGGAAGATAAAAATCCTTTTGGCTGACCAATCCTGTTCCATGAACAACAACATTTGGCATTGTTTCCACAATTAATATATAACCAAACAACATTGTTATTGCTGAAGCAAAGCTTATAACTACAGGATCCAGACCAGTCTGTAGAGACAGACTAATCAATACAGGCAGTAAAGTTACAACCGCAGTCGATACATTGGTTACACCTAGGTGATAAAGTTGCGATACTAAGATAACCACGAATATAGAAATCCACGGATTCGAAAATACATTTAATATGTATTCTGATGTAATAAGAACTTCTAGTAACTCAATTGCTCCAGACTCAATTAAAGCAAAACCTAAAGAAAGAGTTGCCCCGATTAATAATACTAAATCAAAATTTATATTTACCAGCTTTTTCCATTCCACAAAACCAATTCCAGGCATTGCCATTAAAAATACTGCCATTAAAGCCGGAACTGTTGGATGATAGCCATGTAATGATTCGGTCATCCACAGAAGTACTGTAATGAATAAAATTACAATACATTTTATTTCGGAGCTGGTAAGTCTACCGAGTTCCTGGTTTTGCTCTCTCATAGTTGATTGTAATTTATCAAAGGAATATTCTTCAGGTGGAAAGCATTTCCATACAATATAGGGAATAACAATAATTAAAATTAACCAGATAGGAAATGTATACAGAAACCAGTTCAAATATGATATTGTTCTTCCAACATATAATTGTAAAATCTCTATTGTTAATATATTCCCAATAGCAGCTGTTAAAATTGCCGTACCACTGATATTACCTGCATAGGCAGTGCCTATAAGCATAAGTTTGCTAAAATTACTTCCCTTTTGCGCCCCAACCGATTTGAGTATAGAAACAACAACAGGAATCATTAATGAAGCCCGTACTGCAGTTGCCGGTATAAAAAAGGCTTGAATTTGCATAAGTAAAAATATCCCGATAAAAATACCCTTTGCAGTTGATCCCCATTTTTGAAGCATCCAATAGGTGACTCTGTTCATTAAAGGAGTTTCATTAACCCCTTTAGCAATCATCATTCCAGCAATAATTAAAAATACAGCGGGGGATGCAAAACCACTTAATACGACATCTACTGAAACAGTATGTAAAAATAGTAACAAAACAAGTACGAGGACAGAGGTCATTCCAAGCGGCAGTGATTCAAAAGCCCATAATAGCAACCCGTAAACCATAATCGATATTGTCGCTTTTGCTGACCAGTCTATATCTTCTGGCAACAGAAACAATAGCCCTAAAAAAATGACTGTAGAAAATAAGAACGAGACTATGTTTCCTGACATCTTTATTCTATTGGGTTGATGCTTGCCTTTCATTTTGAAAAACATAGATTGTATCCTTCTTTCAGGTTCTTATAGTCTTTATTAATGAGAAATGGAAAGAAATAAATTTCAAATGAATGTTCCCGTACCAATTAGTAAATTGTACGGGGTACGCTTGAACTACCCCAGATAAACCCTCACTTGCACATACCCCATCACTAACACATACAACACAACAGCAAACTTCCAATTAAATTGAACGCCATTTTTAAATCCACTTAATTGATTTTGTCCACTCAGCATAATAATTGGCATAATCACTGGCGATAGCAATATAGAAATAGAGCTTCCCAGTGTAATTGCCAATACAATTAACTCTGGAGGATATGGTAGGTGGATACTTTGTAATATACCAGCTACCAGAACCATTACCGTAAGAGGGCCTAATGCTACAAAACCTAATAGGATTACCATAATCGGCAGGAAATACAATATATTCAAAAATGGCAGCATCTCTTGTAGAGAATAAATCCCATTCACAATAGAGTTCGCAAATTCAGTCTGATTAAGAGCAAAAATTAGAAATCCTGCTCCAAGCATGACACAAAGCTGATAGGATTGCTTTGCCATATCGGTTCTTACATAGCTTTTAGCTAAATCAAATAATTTGTTCATCCTACCTTTAATTATGTAGTAAACTACAATCCAGACCATAACGACCAATGGAATTAAAATAAGCAGCTCCATTGTTACTATAAAATTTAATATAAATATAGTGCCGAACAACGAAATAAACAGGATAATAAATTCTTTAACATTACGGTGCATCACCTTTTTATTGGAAGTATGGTTTAGAAGTTCTGCGATTTCAGTCTTTAATCCAGCCGTCAAGTTTACTCCATACTTTTTTTCTTCCGATTTTGAAAATAGTAGTGCGACAAAAATTCCACATATCGAGATGATTAATCCCTGAATAATAGAAATGCTTAGTGATGCATCCATTGTTTCAACAACATAAGCAAAACTTGGAATACTAATTACCCAAAGCACTGAAAGTGAGAATCCCCGCAGGAGAGCAGTTCCTTTAAAATGTTCCCACGCTTCTCCCTTTTCATCTTTTAAAATCATATTTACAAACTGATACATCATCGTAATCGAGCCGAACAGTAAAAAATAAGCAATAACTTGTGTAAAAGAGATCATACCAAAGTAAAATTTCCGACTAGTATTCAAAAAGCGATGTCCAAATCCCATAATTGCTTCCAAAAATGGCTCTTCTCGTAGCACCCAGCTAATCATTGGTACAATGACAAGGAGCCCAATGATATTTCTCATTTGTAAAAATCCGCTCCAAAATCCTTCTATTAAAGAAGTTTCAGAGAAAAATAAAATCATAAAACCTATAACAAACAATGAAGATGGCATTTTTATTTTTGGAGGTGTGTACTTGACCACCGTAAACACAAAAATTCCGATTCCACTAATGGAAAGGATTCTTGACAGCCATTCATTATCATAAAAATATGTGACGAAATGCAAAACAGTAAACGTTATAATAGAAAGCGTTAAACACCAGTTTGTCAGATTTTTCATTGTAATATCCCCTAGACAACATGTTAACCTTATTCTTCCATAGTTCCGTCAATTCGTCTATAGATTACAGTATGGACAACCGTCATTTCAACTTGTTCCTCCAGACGAAATTTTACTAGTAAACCAATTTAGGCATAATAAAAACTGCTTATCTTGATTAATATCCAAGATAAGCAGTATAAAAATGTAGAAATGTTTCAGACTAAATCACTGCATGTTCTTCATCTTTAACATCCGTTATAAACATATGTCCAGGTGCATGGGTAATTACTAATTCGGGTTTACTTGCCATAACTGCTGCCTGTGGAGTTACACCACACCCCCAAAATACAGGCACTTCATCTTCATGAATTGTTACAGCATCCCCGAAATCCGGATTATCAATTGCGTCGATTCCGATTAAGCTCGGATCACCAATATGGATCGGTGCACCATGGACAGAAGGAAAACGCGAAGTAATTTGTGTTGCTCGAATCGCTTCTGCAGGCTTCATCGGACGCATGCTTACGACCACTGGTCCTTCAAATATACCAGCTGATTCACAAGCTATGTTTGTTTTGTACATGGATACATTTCGGCCTTCCTCAATATAACGAATTGGAATACCATTTTCGAGCAGCGGTTTTTCAAATGTAAAACTGCAGCCGATAAGAAATGAAACAAAATCATCTTGCCAATAAGAAGTTATATCTGTAACTTCCTCAGCAAATTCTCCATTTCGATAAATTCGATATTTTGGAAGATCTGTTTTTAAATCACCGTCTGGCGCAGTCTTATGTGGTATAGATGAGCCGACATCCGTAACTTCTATTAGCGGACAGGTTTTAGGGTTTCGCATACAGAACAATAGAAAGTCATAAGCGTATTTTTTCGGTAAAATCACTAGATTGGCCTGTGTGTAACCAGGTGCGAGTCCTGTCGTCGGCTTTGTCCAATCTCCTTTGCGAATCATCTTTCGAATTTCATTTACTTGTTCATTCGTATCATTAACCACTTAAACACTTCCTTTTTATTCAGTTTACAAATTTAAGATTTTAGATTTACAACTAGTACATCTATGTCAATCTTAATTCGATTTACAAGATGCCTCTGCTTTCCGTGCCATGGTGATTAATACGAGCAGGAAGAATGAGGCATCTTATTCTGTTAAAATCAATTTCATTCTTGACAACCATCATTATTTTCTATCCAATAACTCCTGCTCCCAAACTCAAGCATCTTAACAAACGTTCACGTTTCACATAAAGCAATTGTGCTTCTTCCACTTGGACTGTCTCAAATCGCAATTCACTGCCAGTATATTTCTGAGCTACAAATGGCAGGTCAACAGAAATAACAGTCCCTATCCTTGTATATCCACCGGTTGTTTGGCGATCAGCTAGTAGAACAATGGGCTGTCCACTTGCAGGAACTTGAATCGTTCCAGAAAGCACGGCATCGGATAAAATATCTGCTCCATGCTTATGAGTGAGCTCTGCCCCTTCTAACCTGTATCCCATCCGGTCAGATTGCGTGGATACTTTATAGCTGGATGATAAAAATTGCTCGATGGAACTTTCCGCAATCGCTGCTTGATCTGGTCCAAGGATAACACGAACTTTTTCTACATTTTTGTAATTTGGTACGTATGTGGGAGATAATCCCCTACCAGACACACTTTTTAAAGAGAAACTGAATGGACTGCTAGCTAAGTGATCTCCCTTTTGTAAATATCTTCCTTTAAAACCACCTATCGCGGCTTTCGTATAAGTAGATTTACTTCCCATTACAACAGGAGTATCTATACCACCTGCGACGGCAATATAAGCATATGCTCCGTCTTTTGGTTGTCCAAAGGTGATAACTTGTCCCTTTCTAACAGAAAATGATTTCCATACCGGGAGCAGTTCCCCATCTAGCTTGGGTGATAAATCTGCACCACAAATAGCAAGTACAGTATCCTCAAGTATTCGGAGTTCCGGTCCCATAATCACAATTTCAATTCCTGCTGCTTCTCGAGGGTTACCTACTAAGATATTTCCAACCTGTAACGCGAAGCTATCCATTGCTCCTGATACAACAACGCCAAATGCCTGAAACCCAGTTCTTCCAAGATCTTGTACAGAGGTTGCTAGACCTGGCTTTACAACTTCAATAATTGTATTACTCATTTACTTCCCTACTCTTTTTATGATAATTCCGTTCTCCGTTAATGCTGTACATAAACGTTTAGCAAACTCCAGCGACTTTGGTTCGTCCCCATGAATGCAAATAGTATCTGCATTGATTGCTATATCTGAGCCATCAACCGCCTCTACTTTGCCATCCTTTACCATCCGAATGACACGGCTAACTGCTTCGTTTGCATCCTCAACCATCGCATTTTCAAGCGTTCTTGATGTTAGTGAACCATCCGGCTGATACGTGCGGTCAGCAAAAACTTCTTCAGCAACAGGCAATCCTGCTTTTTCCCCAGCTTTGACTAACTCACTTCCTGCTAGACCATATAAAATAAGTTTCGGGTTAATTGCATAAACTGCTTCAGCAATAGCTTGGGCAATTTCTGGATCTTTTCCGGCCATGTTATACAACGCCCCATGTGGTTTCACATGATTCAATGCATTTTGATTAATATGGGTAAAAGCTTGAAGCGCTCCAACCTGATAAATCATAAGATTATAGACATCTTGCGGATCTATTTTCATTGGACGACGACCAAACCCAATTAAATCCAAAAGGCCAGGATGAGCACCAATTCCTAGCTTTTTCTCTGTCGCCATTTTTACCGAGTGTTGCATTACATTATAATCTCCAGCATGGAAACCACATGCAATATTGGCAGAAGAAATATAGTTCATCACTAAATCATCCATGCCAATTTTAAATGCTCCAAAGCTTTCTCCTAAGTCACTATTTACGTCAACAAAATAGGTCACGTGCTAAAACCTCCCTATTCTATGAATGTTTCTACATAAGGAATATACGTTCCTGCATTCACTTCTTTCTCAATCACTTCATATTCTTCAACATCAATTGGTTTAAAACGAATATAATTACCTGCTCGCAAAAGAATTGGAGACGAGCTGTTCGGATCATATAATTTTATAGGTGTTCTTCCAATAATTTGCCAGCCACCAGGCGATTCAAGTGGATAAATTCCAGTCTGCTCACCTGCAATCCCTACAGATCCAGCCGGAATTGCAGCACGAGGATTTTCAAGCCTTGCTGTTGCAATTTCCTTGGACATTCCCCCAAGATAAGCAAATCCTGGGATGAATCCCATCATATAAATTAAATAGTCCCCACTTGAATGAATGGAAATCACTTGCGATTCATCGAGGTTATGAAGACGAGCAACTGCTGCTAGGTCAGGTCCCATCTCCCCTCCATAACAAACTGGAACATGCATGATTTCTGCAGGTGGAAGCTCCATATCTGAAAGCCTGTTTTGCAACTTCTCCATTTGAGTTACTAATGCACTATATAAAATCGTGTATGGATCGTACACAACCGTAATCGCTGTGTACGTTGGAACCCACTCAATTACACCCGGTATTCCTTCTTTCTCTAATAAAATACAGAAGCTGCGAATTTGTTGGTTTATATCTTTTGATATATGGTCACCAAACTGAATCCGTAGACCTGTATCCCCAAAAGCACTTATTTGAAACATACGTATCCCACCATTAAAATTAATCATTATTAGAGGTTGTTCAAAAAGTCTAACCTCCTTTTTGAACACGCACTATTATATATAAAAAACAAAGTTATATCTTAAAAAATATTACTGCGCAACATTAGAAAAGTTGCGGCAATGTTTGAATTAGTGTTCTAATTCCAAGGAACGTTGTCAGCACTACTATAATTATACCAAAAACAGTCAACCAGACAGGATGTTTATAATCACCGACAATTTTTGTATTATGTGCAGCAAGCAGAATAGACCCTAATGTCAATGGTAAAATTAAACCATTTACAGCACCAGCAAACACGAGCAATGTAACAGCTTGGCCAATAAACACAAAAATGAGGGTTGATAATAATATAAACCCAATTATCCAATAACGATAATATTGATCAATTTTTTCGTGGAATGTGCGTAAAAATGATACAGATGTGTATGCTGCACCAATAACTGAGGTAATTGCCGCAACCCAGAGTACAAGACCAAACATACGATAGCCAAATTCACCTGCAGCATATTGAAATACAGTTGCAGCAGGATTATCCGGATCTAAAGATACACCGGCTGAAACTACCCCAAGTACTGCTAAAAACAGTAAAATTCGAATCGCAGAAGCAATTAGAATTCCCATGACGGATGTTCGATTTACTTCAGGAATACTTTCCTTCCCAGAAATACCCGCATCTAATAATCGATGCCCACCAGAGAATGTTATGTATCCTCCAACTGTACCACCAACAATTGTGATAATTGCGTATACATCAAGCTCCAAAGGAACAAAGGATCGGTAAATTGCTTCACCAACCGGTGGTTGACTCACAAACATTACATAAGCAATAAGGATAATAAGCAATGCCCCAAGCCATTTTACAATTTGATCCATAGCAGCTCCTGCTTCTTTTGATAAAAACACAAAAATAGCAATTCCCGCCGTAATGACAGCACCAATTCTCGGATCGATTCCTAGCATTGCATTAATACCTAGACCTGATCCACCAATATTTCCAATATTGAAGGCAATTCCACCAATTACAATAAATATTGCTACAACGAAGCCTAATCCAGGTAAAACTGCATTGGCAATCTCCTGACCACGCATCTTCGAAACCGTAATTATTCTCCAGACATTTAACTGCGCACCGATATCTAATATGATCGAAGCTAAAATAACAAAGCCGAAACTTGCCAATAGTGCTTCTGTAAAATACGCTGTTTGTGTTAAAAAACCTGGCCCAACTGCTGATGTAGCCATTAGAAAAGCAGCACCAATTAACGAATTTCTCCTGCTTTTCTTGTCTTTCTCTGTCATCACATGATGACCTCTATTTTTATCTGTCATGATGTCACACTCCTATGTTGAAATACCCCAGATTGATTGTCAATTATCGAATGAAATGAAGAAAGATTTTATTATTATAGCACAAAACGTATTTTTGATAACTTTTGAACTAATTATTCCCATCAAGAAATTATAAATTCTATGCTCACAGCAGAAGATAACTCACTTTCAATTACCTATCATGAGCATGTATATATTTCAAAAATGAGGAAACCTAGATGTAGATATTCTAACAGTGATTCAATATCTAAAATAATAATTTTACAAACTGGATAAAATGTAAACTTTTTATATACAATAAGATTATAATTAGTATAAGCTAAACTTTTCTAATGTATCCTTACATTTACTCTATTTTACACTCTATTATTAGAGTTTAATTTTTTAACATTCTGTGGTAAAGTGGCTTAATAAAGTTGATAATTGGTAGGTGAGCCTATTGGAAGAAAAGGCATCTTTAAAAATGATGCAAATTGAAGATAAATTTATTGAAAATATCGCGGATAATATGCGGATGTATGGGATTTCTACAACTGTGGGCAGGGTGCTAGGCATCATATATATTAATCGAAATCCGATGACATTGGACGAACTATCTGAAGCTACTGGAATGAGCAAAACGAGAATGAGTCAAGTCGTTCGTGAAATGGTCGATCATAATATTGCCGAGAAGGTATTTGAAAAAGGGGTTCGCAAAGACATTTATAATGTGGAGCAGGATTATTACCAGACCTTTATTTCTTTATTTACATCCGGTTGGCAGCGTGCAATTAAGCGGAATAGGTTAGTTGGTAAAAAGTTATCTGCCGAATTAGCAAACCTCCTTGAAAACGAAACAATAAATGAAGAAACAGAAGCAAAAATTAATGATTTGTTAAGTGAAACAAAAGAATGGTTAAACTATTATGACTGGCTTCATCGTTTAGTTGAGTTTTTTGATAGCGGAGAAGTATTTAATCATGTCCCCAAAGAGAAATAATTGTTAGATAGGTTTTTTCAGAACTAAATTAAAGATTCAAGATATCTAAAAACGTTTTTTCTATATATCATCCAATATTTGCCAAACAAAAGCTGTTGATTTTGATTAAAACCAACAGCTTTATTTAAAGGATTTAATGCAATTGAGGGTTCTCCAGCTCACAAATGTGTTATCGCAATTCTAATAACTTCTGCTTTAGTTCTTCCTCCATGCCAATCAACTCTTGCTCTGCTTGATTGCGCTTCGCACGTCCTTCTGTTTGAATTTGAATCGTTTCTTCAATCGTAGAAACTAAATGCTCCTGTGTCTGCTTCAACGTATCAATATCAACAAGTCCGCGTTCATTCTCTTTTGCTGTTTCAATCGTATTTGTTTTTAACATTTCCGCATTTTTCAGCAAAAGTTCATTCGTTGTTTTCGATACTTGTTTTTGCGCTTCTACCGCGTTGCGCTGCCGTAACAGCGTTAATGCAATCGCAACTTGATTTTTCCATAACGGAATAGCTGTTAAGATAGATGATTGAATTTTTTCAACAAGTGCTTGATTTGTATTTTGAATCAAACGAATTTGCGGAGCAGTTTGCATCGTAATTTGTCTGCTTAATTTTAAATCATGCGTCCGTTTCTCCAAACGATCAGCAAATTGCATGAGATCATTCACTTCTTGAAAATCCATTTGGCTTTGATTAATTTCTGCTTTTTGCTTTAATTCCGGAATTAATTTGGTTTCCAGTTCTTCCAGCTTTACTTCACCGGCGGCAATATATATATTCAATGCGTCATAATAATCTCTGTTTTGATCAAAGAGCTGTTCCAGCATGCCATTATCAGTAATCAATGCATCCTTGCTTCGATCTAGTTTCACTCGAATACGATCGATTTGAGCACCTGTCTTTTGATATTTTGATAAAATCTCATTTACCGTACCAGAAATTTTACCAAACATTCGAGAAAGCAAGC
The DNA here is from genome assembly GCF_037983385.1 of Oceanobacillus sp. FSL K6-0127. Classification (NCBI taxonomy): domain Bacteria; kingdom Bacillati; phylum Bacillota; class Bacilli; order Caryophanales; family Bacillaceae; genus Oceanobacillus; species Oceanobacillus sp. FSL K6-0127. The sequence goes on from NZ_CP150287.1 coordinate 3,702,561, forward strand.
CACGTTTTTCTGGTCGAAGCTCGTCTGGATTAACTTGCTCAAGCTTCTTCATTAAATCACTTAAAATGGAACCGATCTCGCCAACATCCTGTTTTTGCACGTGCTCTAGCATTCCATGCGAAAAATTCAATAGTTTTGATTGTGCCTCTGTTCCATATTGTGCAATCGACCCGTTATTTTTCGGATCAATTTGTTCTGCCAATTGTATTGCTCTTGCTTGATTTTCTTTCGATAACGTATGAATCAACTTCTCAGGCTTGTCTGCATTTTGCTGTGCTAAAGTTTCTGATGAGGAGTATTTAGACTCTCCCCCAAATGGGTTTGCTAATATATCATCAATTGCTTGTGAAGCTTTATGTTGATTGTGTTCACTCATTTCATCATCCCCTTGTTGTTCTTATTCATCCGATGAATGGACTGCTTTGCAACATCAAGTTCGAAGTGTAACGTATCCATATCATCATTAAGCATAACATGTAAATCTTTTTTTATCGTTTCTCCAAGCGTTGTAATTGTTTGACGTGTTTGTCTTAGCGAGCTTTCCATTTCTCTGGTTTTAGCAGGCTGTGTTGCCAAAAAAGCGTATTTTTCTGCTAGCTCTACAAGAGAGTCCAAATGATTATAGAAAAATCCTTCTGCTTGATAAAAACGATTTGGATCCCGCTTTGCATTTATATATATTTTTTGAGCTGTACGGGCAATTTCCAAATTTCGTTTGGCATCCTGCAGTGAGCGAACACGAAATAACGCTTTTTGCAAACGGGAAATCTTTTGCTTTGCTTCTTTTAAGTTTGATTCGATAAATTTGTATTCTCTTCTTGTCAACCCATTTCTTTTCACATACCGATAATCCAAAATTTGCTTGGAAGTAATGAAAAATACAATACCTCCCCCTAATGCGATCAAACTTGATAATAAAAAGGTTTGACTAAAAGCGAAAAAGCTAACAAGCCATGTTAATATCGTACCAGTAAAACCAAGCATGGATTGAATAATAAATTGTAAAAACGCCCTCAAATCCATCAACTCCTATTCGAAATTCCTCTATACAAGTTCAAAAAGGTCATGTCATTCTCCCCAGACTTTTTGAACTACCATTAAAGTCAATTATTAAATAAAATCATTCTCCTACCATTATACTATTACGATAAAGACTCGCAATAGGTTTCAATTTTTTTATGTTCGAACTAAAGTATGATCAAGTTTTGACGAAGGTTTTAGTACTAAACTATTTAAAACAAACATCATACAAAAGGTCAATACATATCGCTGCACACTTTACAAAATGTCTAATGAAGCAACTGTAATTATCCACTATAATTCATATATCCAAATATTTAGAATTAATGTTTAAATACCATAAAATGGTAACGTTTTCAAAAAATATCAGTATTCTTCTTTAGGCTAGTAGATTAGCAAAAATAGTGCATGCGGTAAATAAAGGATACACATATAGCTATTGAAATTTACATCTATATCATTTATCTTATATAATAATATCTGAATATTATTTAATTTATTTTTGGAGCTAATGTTTCGAAAAGTCATATTTAAACAGACGCTGCATTGCAATTCTTAAATGAATGAGGTGGTAGTATGAAACAACTAGGGACAGAGAAACTTCTCGAAGTAAAGGATCTAAAAGTTAATTTTGAAGTTGGCCACAATAAAATTGCAAAGGCAGTTGATGGTGTTAGTTTTTTCATAAATAAGGGAGAAACGGTAGCATTAGTTGGCGAATCAGGTAGCGGAAAAAGTGTTACTTCCCTTTCCATTATGCGACTAATTCCCATTCCACCTGGGAAGATAGTAGGTGGTTCGATTGAACTGGATGGGCAGGATTTACTTAGCTACACTGAAAAAAGAATGAGAAAGGTTCGTGGTGAGGACATCGGCATGATTTTCCAAGAACCCATGACATCCCTCGACCCTGTCTTTCGGATCGAAAACCAGTTGATAGAATCTATTATATACCATCAACGTATCTCTAAAAAAGAAGCGAAACAACGTGCACTGGAGTTATTAAAACTTGTTGGGATTGCAAATCCAGAAAAAGTATTACACGAATATCCTCATCAGTTATCCGGTGGAATGCGCCAACGCGTCATGATTGCCATTGCAATGTCGAATAATCCAAAATTGCTCATTGCTGATGAGCCAACAACTGCCCTAGATGTAACTGTTCAAGCACAAATTCTAAAATTAATGCTTAAAATGAAAGACACGTTTAATTCTTCAATTTTATTAATCACGCACGACATGGGGGTTGTAGCAGAAACTGCTGATCGCGTGTTAGTCATGTATGGTGGTCAGATTGTTGAGGAAGCGCAAGTTAAAGAATTATTTTTAAATCCAAAACATCCGTACACAGCAGCCCTGCTTCGAACAATTCCGAGCTTGGAACAAAATATGCGAAGATTACCTTCCATTCCTGGAAACGTTCCCCCTGCACATAAATTTCCAAAAGGCTGTCGCTTTGCTGACAGATGCGAGTTTGCAATGGATATTTGCAAAGAGGTTGCTCCAGCATTAGACAGTATATCAGATGGACATCAGGTCCGTTGCCACCTCCATGTGAACAAAAGCGGAAGCGCCCGGATAGCGACGTACGGACTGGACTGAACCCGAGGAGATAAAGGAAACATGCCCCTGTAAGGGGTATGCCGATGTTAGGCTTTAGCCTGATTTTAGTCGGCCATCCTTTTACTTGGAGTTGATGTTGACTTTCACCACAAGGGTATAAGTGCGACTAAGCCTCTGGCACGGCCAGTCGGCAAGTCTTCTGTATCGTACGGAGGTGAGGGAAGTTTCGCTAGTCGCTGGGCGCTGGAGCTGGACTAGGCTATTCCGGTACATGAAGTAATTCAGTCATATTTTATACTTTCTTCCAGCACGCGAAAGGAGGACAAGCAGTTGACGAAAAAACAAGAAGTATTACTGGAAGTATTTAACTTAAAAACTTATTTTCCAGTGAAGGCAAATAAAATTGGAAAAAAGCCGGTATTAAAAGCAGTTGATGATATCTCACTTACCGTTTATAAGGGAGAAACACTCGGTATTGTTGGAGAATCCGGATCTGGAAAATCCACATTTGGCCGTACAATTTTAAGGCTGGTTGAGCCAACCGAGGGTGAAATTATTTTCGAAGGTCAGCATATTGAAAACTTAAAACCAAAGGAATTGCAGGTAATTCGAAATCAGATGCAAGTGATATTTCAAGACCCCTTTGGATCACTCAATCCCAGAATGAGAATTGAAGAAATCATTGAAGAACCGATTAAAATGCATACAAGATTATCAAAATCAGAAAGAAAAAGCAGAATAAAAGAATTGATTGAAAAGGTTGGTTTATCGGAGGAAGCATTAAAAAAGTTCCCCCACGAATTTTCGGGAGGCCAGCGCCAACGTATTGGCATTGCTCGAGCACTTGCTATTAACCCAAAATTTGTCATTGCAGATGAACCAGTAAGTGCTCTTGATGTTTCCATTCAATCTCAAGTTTTGAATCTGATGATGGATTTACAGGATGAGTTTCACTTAACTTACTTATTTATCTCCCATGATTTAAGTGTCATCAAACACATCAGTGATCGAGTAGCTGTCATGTATTTAGGAAGAATTGTAGAAATAGGGACGAAGGAATCTATTTATAAGAACCCACTGCATCCTTATACAAAAGCACTGCTCTCGTCTATACCTGTTGTTGATTTTGAGAATAAACGAGAAGAAATTATGATTTCTGGTGAATTGCCAAGTCCAGTAGATCCACCAGTTGGCTGTGCTTTTCACACGAGGTGTCCGTTCGCAATGGATATATGCAGAGAGAAACGCCCACAACTACAGGACATCAATGCAGAGCAACAAGTAGCATGCTTTTTATATAAGAAAGAAGAAACAAAAGAAAATGATCCATATCATACAATTGAAGTTTAAGGGTGATGAATTTGCTGAAATATCACAATATCACAGATGTTCCCGGTATCAAAGTAGGCAATGTAGAGGATATAGACGCATTAACTGGTTGTACCTCCATTATAGCTGAGTACGGCGCTAGTTGCGGTGTCGATGTCCGTGGTTCTGCTCCAGGCACAAGAGAAACGGATGCACTTGATCCCATTAATGCAATTCAAGAAGTGCATGCAATTTGCTTAGCTGGCGGGAGTGCTTACGGTTTAGAAGCAGCGTCTGGGGTTATGCAGTATTTAGAGGAGGAAAATATTGGATTTAACGTTGGCGTTGCAAAAGTGCCAATTGTTCCAAGTGCTGTTATTTTTGATCTTAATATTGGAGATTCCAACGTTCGACCTAATCTCCAAATGGGCTATGAATCTGCTAAAAAAGCTAGAGTTGGGGATTTTCCTCTGGGTAATGTTGGCGCCGGCTGTGGAGCAACAGTGGGAAAACTAGCTGGTCCTGAAAAGGCAATGAAATCAGGGTTAGGTAGTTCATCCCTTGCGGGTGCTTCTGATTTAATTGTCGGAGCAATTGTTTCTGTAAATGCCGTGGGAGATATCAAAAATCCGGATACAAATACAATACTTGCCGGAGCTTGGGACCCCGATGCGTCTATATTCATCAATTGTAACGACTACATAAAACAGAACCAGACACATCAAGCCCAGCCAGGAGCAAACACAACCATTGGAGTTGTTGCAATGAATGCAAAACTAACAAAAGCTGAGGCTAAGAAGATTGCTAGCCTTACACAAAATGCTTTAGCACGAACAATATTCCCTGTTCACACAATGTTTGATGGCGATACTATTTTTGTGTTGGGAACAGGAACGAAGAAATATCCAGTGGATTACTTAGGTGCACTTGCAGCTGAATCAATGGAACAGGCAATTGTAAAAGCTGTTAAAGCAGCAGAATCTATTAATCATATGGAAAGTTATACTAGTTTACAAGAGAGAAAAACAGAAATATCTGGTTAACAACGTACAGAAGTGAAGAAAGTTTCGTTAGAACTTTATGCTTTGCAGGTTTGGTTCTTCCGATATAAGGAATACCTCCAGCTAAATTTTATAGTATCTTTACTAAATAAAAGGGGTGAATGCAGTGTTAAAGAGAAAATGTTGGTTATCATTCGTTTTGGTTTGCGTTCTATTTTTAATCGGTGCTTGTTCAAATTCAGAGGGAGATAATAGTTCTACAGCAATGAGTGGTGATACAAATGGACAATCGTCGTCACAAGCACAGGAAATTCGCGTTCGTATCAATGACGATCCAGACTTTTTAGATCCACACCATGCAACAGCATCAATTTCCTTCCAAATGATTTTAAATATGTTCGAAGGGTTATTTATTCCAGAACAAGACGGCTCCTTAACTGAAGGGGTTGCAGAGAGCTATGAAGTATCTGATGATGGTTTAACGTATACCTTTAAAATCCGTGAAGGGATTACTTTTCATAACGGTGAAGATTTAACAATTGATGATATTATGTATACATTTGAGCGTTTAATGGGACTAGCTGGTGGAGAAAAATTATCCAATAACTTTGATAATGTTGATTCCATTGACACACTGGATGACACAACCTTTGTTATGACATTAAAAGAACCAAACTCGAACTTTCTATACTCATTAACCGCATTACAATCAGCGATTATACCAAAAAGTAATGATGGGAAGCATAATGAAAATCCAATTGGTACAGGACCTTTCGCCTTTGTGAACTATTCACCTGGATCAAGTTTGGAACTGAAAAAACATGAGGGATATTGGCAAGAAGGCTTGCCATATTTAGAAAAAGTAAATTTTATCTTTCAATCTGATGACCAAGCAGCTGTAATGAACCTATTAGCAAATGAGGTTAATCTAACAGGGATTCCTGGACATCGTGTTTCTGAAGTAGAAGGTAACTATAATGTTTCACATCAAAATAACAATTCTAGCTTAATTATTACATTTAATGGTGATAAAGAACCATTTAATGATGTAAAGGTTCGACAAGCAATTAACTATGCAATTAATAAGCAGGATATTATTGATTCTGTATTCTCTGGCTATGCAACGCCAATTGGGTCAAATATGAGCCCTGCTATGGGAGATTATTACTTAGACGGACTTCAGGAGGTTTATAACCGTGATGTAGAAAAAGCAAAGGAACTTCTTGCAGAGGCTGGTTACCCCAATGGATTTTCAACAAAAATAACCGTATCTTCACATAATGATATATACTCCAGTATTGCTCAGATTGCAGTTGAGAACTTAAAAGAAATTGGAATTGATGTTGAGATTGAGGTAGTTGAATGGGGAATTTGGTTAGAGCGTGTTTACTCCGGTCGGGATTATGAAATGACAACCATTGATTTAACAGGACGTCCATCTGCTTATGAGGTTCTTAATGACTACATTTCAGAAAACGATGCGGAGAATTTCTTCCTCTTCGATAATGAGGAATTTGACCAAGTCATGTCAGATGTGCTATTGGAATCAAATCGGGATAAGCAGATTGAATACTATCAACGTGCTCAGGAAATTTTAAATGAACAAGTACCGGCTGTTTATATTGCTGATTATCAAATTCTGTGGGGATCTACGAATAATATTACAGGTCTAAAAAGTTATCCATTCTGGTTCCATGATATGAAAGAAGTTAAATTCGAATAGTGAAGGGCTGGTACTATGTTCTTTTATCTTCGTCGCATCATTTTACTTTTTATAACGGTAGCACTAGTGTCGGTCATTACGTTTGCAGTCTTTCAAGTATTACCAGGTGATCCAATTCGAACAATGCTCGGAACTGAGGCGGATGAGACGCAAATTGAAAATTTAAGAAGCGAGTTAGGTTTAGACCGTCCTTTGTATGAACAGTACTTCACTTGGATTAAGGGACTGTTCACTGGTGATTTAGGGAATTCAATCCGTTTTTCAATGCCAGTCAGTACATTACTAATGGAACGGTTACCCGTGACATTATCTGTAGCAAGTATAGCATTACTAATCGTTTTACTTGTTGCACTTCCGCTAGGGATTTTCGCAGCTCGCCGAAAAAATAAAGCTAGTGATGTCGTTTTATCATCTGTGACCCAATTGGGGATGGCGGTCCCCTCCTTCTGGCTCGGAATGATTTTTATTCTCTATATCGGGATGAATGTAGACTTTTTCCGAATTAATGGATATATTCCATGGACTGAAAGTATTCAGGGTGCATTAAGTACACTGCTATTACCTGCACTAACAATTGCTATTCCACAGGTTGCTGTTAAATTCCGATATGTTCGGACGTCGATTTTAGAGCAGGTGCAGCTTGATTATGTAAGAACGATTCGAAGTAAAGGGTTACCAGAGAAAATCGTTGTTTATAAACATATCTTGAAAAATGCAATGATCCCGATTCTCACTATTTTCGGATTGATCACTGCCGAAATTGTAGCAGGGACAATTATCGTTGAACAAGTCTTTGCTTTGCCTGGAATAGGTCAATTGTTAATCACATCGATAAGCAATCGGGATTTTCCACTCGTACAAGGAATCGTTATGTATATAACTGTTGCCGTTGTATGTATCAACTTTCTTGTGGACATTTTATATTCTGTCGTTGATCCAAGAATCCGGTTACGTTAGGGAGTGTAAACCATGCAAAAACATAAAAAAAATATCAATCTCCTATTGGGATCGGGTATACTGCTGGCCTTTATCGGTATTTTAATTGTAAGTTTTTTCTATACTCCTTACGATGTTAATTCAATGGATATTCCGAATAAGCTAAAAGAGCCAAGCACAACACATATCTTTGGGACAGATGAATTTGGCCGTGATATTTTTAGCAGGATTTTAAAAGGCAGTCAAACAGCGTTTTTAGTAGGTATACTGACAATTGCGATCGGCGGGTTCTTCGGTGTATTAATTGGAGGAATTGCTGGCTATGCAGGTGGATGGCTAGATGAAGTGTTCATGAGAATAATGGATGCTCTCATGGCTTTCCCAGGGATTATTTTAGCTTTAATGCTTGTTGCTGTTTTTGGTCCAGGAATAATTAACACTTCTATTGCACTTGGCATCATTGCTGTTCCAAGTATCGCTAGGGTAACACGGAGTGGCTTTGTACAGCAAAAAGAAGCAGAATATGTGACTGCAGCCAAGCTAATCGGAGTGAAAAACTACAAAATAATGTTTAAGCATATTTTACCAAACATTTCTTCGCAAATTATTGTAGCTCTATCAATTGCCTTTGCAATTGCCATGTTAGCAGAAGCAGCACTCAGTTATTTAGGGTTAGGCGTACAGCCTCCTGATCCAAGCTGGGGAAGAATGTTAAAGGATGCTCAAAGCTACTTAATCAACTCTCCTTGGTATACGTATGCACCTGGTGGGGCAATCACATTACTCGTATTGGGGTTATACCTATTAAGCAACGCATTAAGGGATTTAATGGATCCTCGTTCAAAATAAAGCTCAAAAGCGGAAGCGCCCGGTTAACGACGTACGGACTGCGCCCCGAACTCTGGGGTGGTTCGACAGTCGAACATTCCTACGGAGGAGATAAAGGAAACATGTCCCTTCAGGGGTATGCCGATGTTGACTTTCACCGCAAGGGTATAAGTGCGACTAGGCCTCATGTCTTAGCCAGTCGGCAAGTCTTCTTTATCGTACGGAGGTGAGGGAAGTCTCTCTAGGCGCTGGCGCTGGCGCTGGACGTGGCTTTCCGGTAAAAGAAATACTACATCCACATTTTATGCTTTCTTACACTAAAATAAAGGGATGGTTTTTATGCAACTTCTCGCATAAGAACCATCCCTTCTTTACATATTATATTTCACGGCAATATTTTTAATTTGAACATAATTCTTCAATGCTTCAAATCCTTTTTCTCTTCCTATTCCGCTTTTTTTATAGCCTCCAAATGGCATTTGAACTCCGCCACCAGCACCATAATTATTTACAAATACTTGGCCGGACTTGACTCCCTGAGCTGTATAATGAGCTGTATCAATATTTGAAGTCCAAATTCCTGTTACTAAACCATATTCCGTCTGATTTGCAAGTGCAATTGCTTCTTCTATATCCTCAAAGGTAAAAACAGTAAGAACCGGTCCAAAAATTTCCTCCTGTGCCAATGTACTATTATGCTCCAGACCGTCAATAATGGTTGGTTGAATATAATAGCCACTTGTATCTTCAACTTTAACCGGCTCTCCCCCAGTAAGAATTTTTCCTTCTTTTTTGCCTATTTCCAAGTAAGACAATATCTTCTCATATTGACGTTTATTTAAAATTGGTCCAATGTCTGGATCTTCTATTCCCCGACCAACTTTTAATGCATCAAATTTTTCTGCCAATTGATTAACAAACGTCTCTTTAATTGATGAGTGCACAAGTAATCTTGAGCCAGCTGAACATGTCTGACCTGCATTTTGAACAATTGCATTCTTAACACCCTCTGCCGCTTTTTCTAAATCCGCATCCTGAAACACGATGTTCGGAGATTTCCCTCCTAGTTCAAGTGTTACTGGAGTGACACTTTCAGCAGCAGCCTTCATAACAGTAATTCCCGTTTTTACAGAGCCAGTGAATGTAATTTGATCGACACCTTCATGGGAAACCAGATGGCTGCCTGCAGTTGAACCAAGACCTGTAACATGTTGAAAAATTCCTTTTGGCAACTTACATTGAGCGAACCATTTCGCCAGAGCATTTGCTGTCAATGGTGTATCCTCCGCACTTTTTACAATAACAGCATTACCTGTTGCAATTGCAGCAGCTACACTTCTGGACATAATTTGAATCGGATAGTTCCAAGGTATTATATGGGCGGTCACTCCCATCGGCTCAAGTACAGTTACATCAAGAAGTCCATCTTCAATCGGAATGCTATCCCCCATTAACTTATCTGCCGCTCCAGCATAGAATTCAAAATATCTTGCAGCTGCTTCGATATCATTCCTTGCTTGTGTCATCGGTTTTCCAACATCTAGACATTCCAACTCACTTAACTTATCTTTATTTTCGCGAATATAGGTTGCGAGCTCCATTAACAACTGTCCACGCTCATACGGTTTAAATGACTTCCATTCCTTACTTTCAAAAGCTTCACGCGCAACTTCTACAGCAGTATCAATTTGCTTCTCCGTCGCATTCACAATTTCTGCTAGCTTTTCACCTGTTGATGGATTATATACTGGAAGCCATTCGTCTTCTCCAGCTCCAACCCATTCCCCATTAATCAGCATTTTTATCTTATCCATTTATTTACCCCTTCCTATAAACTTCTTCCACCATCCACATGGAGTGTTGTCCCAGTAACCATCTTTGCTCCATCTGATAACAGATAGCTAATCGCTTCCGCAATATCAGTCGGTTTAATCAGTTCACCTAATGGTACACTCATTTTAAAATCATCTAGTGTTAATCCATTTTCTTGGTCCTTCTCAGATGGAAATTGCACAAGCATTTGTGTTTCCGCTGGTCCTGGATGCAGTACATTAACACGAATTTTATCTTGGGCAACTTCAATTGCGAGCGCTCTTGAGAAAGCTTCTACAGCACCCTTTGTTGCGATATATGATTGAAGACCGGGTCTTGGTCTTGCCACAGAAACAGAGCCAACATTTATAATTGCTCCTCCCTCTTGCTTTTTCATATAGGATACAGCTTCCTTACATGTTAAAAAAATCGAGGTAGCATTAATGCCAATGATTTTATTCCAAAAATCTAAAGAAACATCCTCAATTGGAGTTGATGATTGAGCTATCCCCGCCAGATTCACAAGTCCATCTATTTTCCCATATGTTTCAAAAATCTGTTTAAACACTTCCTTAATCCGATTACTGTCTAAAAGATTTACTTCTTCTTGTCGGAAATTATTATGCGTAATGTGTGCCATACCTTCTAAAGAAATATCAATTCCAACAACAAATGCTCCTTCAGAAAGTAATGTAGAGACGACTTCATTACCCATACCTCCTCCAGCACCTGTAACGATAAATACTTTTTCCTTCTGTTTCACACGTTCACCCCTCTAGAATTTTATTAACAATCTTGTCTCCCATCTCAGCTGTTGATGCATTCCCACCTAAATCTGGTGTTATGTTATCACCCTCAACTAACACACTTTCAATTGCTTGTACAACCTTCTCAGCTAAATCGATATAACCGAAATGATCTAGCATCAAACTGATACTCCAAATTTGTGCAACGGGATTAGCAATTCCTTTGCCTGCAATATCTGGTGCGGATCCGTGTATTGGTTCAAACATAGATGGATACGTACCTTCCGGATTGATATTTCCAGATGGTGCAATACCAATACCACCTGCAATCGCTGCACCTAAGTCTGTTAATATATCGCCAAATAAATTACTGGCAACGACCACTTCAAATTCTTCTGGCTTTAAGACAAAAAAGGCAGCCAATGCATCTATATGATATAAATGGAACGGAATAGATGGATATCCCTTCGCAATTTCACGGACGATGTCATCCCAAAACGGCATCGAATAATTCATAGCATTTGATTTTGTCGCAACGGAAAGCTTGCTCCTTCCCTTTTGTTTTGCATATTCAAATGCATATTTAACAATCCGTTCTGTTCCATACCTTGTGAAAACACTGTTTTGAATCACTGTTTCGTGAGGCGTATTCTCATGAAGCTTCCCACCGCTATTTGAATATTCACCTTCTGTATTTTCCCGAATCACCGTAAAATCGATATCTTCCACCGACTTATAACGCAGTGGGCTTTCAATCCCTTTCAATAGCTTAATCGGCCGTAAATTTACATATTGCTGAAAGGCTCTGCGAATTGGCAATATAAGCTCCCACACCGAAATATGGTCTGGAACTTCCGGTGCTCCTACCGCACCAAATAGAATAGCATCATAGTCTTTAAGGATCTCTAAACCATCATCCGGCATCATCTTGCCCGTCTCTAGATAACGCTTACAATTCCAATCGAATTCGTTTCGCTCAAACACTATTCCACCATGTAAATTTTCCAGGGCTTTTAATACCTTATACCCTTCATGCATAACATCAGGGCCAATACCGTCACCTGGAATTGAGGCGATGTTAAAGTATTTCATTTCTTTCAGCTCCATTCTTCAGTACATCATACGTATTATGTATATGGTATAATAAAACCAAAACATTGTAAATACAAAAATCAAAAAATTCATTATACTTCCAAGAGTGAACCCAGCTTGTTATTTTTATCTATCGGGATTTGCAGATATCATATTTAAACAAGTCTTTAGAAAATCGCATCTAAATCTGAATATATTAAATAATAATAAACCGGAGTGAATAAGATGGAGCCTTTTTCAAAACTAAGTTCAGCAAATAAACGATCAGCAGAGATTGTCGCGCAGATAAAAGCCCATTTATTAAATGGTACGTTAAAACCTGGTGATAAACTACCAACTGAAGAGGAGCTGGTTGAGCAATTTGGTGTAAGCAGAACACCCATCAGGGAAGCTATTAAGACACTGGAGGCAATCGGGATTGTGCAAATTAAACGGGGAGAAGGCATGTTTATCACAAAACAGCCTACGAGCGATTCTCTCAACCCATTGATATTCAGTTTGCTATTACTCAATGAAAGCCTAGATAAACTGATAGAGTTCAGACAACACTTTGAAGTTTTAATGATGAATGTCATTAAATCAAATTGGTCAGAAGAAAAAATTGCAAAGATCAGACAGGTCTATGAATCCCAGAAAGAAACGCTAGCATCTGATATTTCTATTGAAGACTTAGTAGAAATTGATTTAACATTCCATTATGCAATACTGGATACGACAGAAAATGAATATATTATTGAAATCGGTAAAACGATTTATGAATTGTATAAACCGAAAATGCTCCAAGCCAAACATACATGTAATGTTGAAAAAACGCTGAAAGCACATAAATACCACCTAGAATTGCTTTCAAGTAAAGAACCACTGACGCAAATGCAGATAGATGAGATGATTAAGTATAATAAAGAATGGATTGGTTAAACCACTCCTGTTGTTCTTTATTTCATTGAACAATCATCTTACTTACAAAACTAATCATTTACGAGATGCTATTAGAAAGACAAAAAACAAAGCGAGGGATTATATAATGGACAGAATCGGAATTGATGCTGGAGGAACGCTAATAAAAATAGCCTATGAAGAACATGGAAAGCTTCACGTGAAGACATATCCCATCCAAGAAAAAAATGAGCTGCTTCAATGGTTACAATTCATTTCTCCTCATGCTACATTACATGTAACTGGAGGAAAACGTAAGTTGATTTCTCACCAGCTAAGCCAAAACATCCGTGTTTTAGATGAATTCCAATCCCTCATTGAGGGAACGCGCTATTTACTAAGCCTAGAAAAGCAACAAAAGGAAGAGGATTATCTCGTTGTAAATATCGGTACTGGTACATCAATATTCCATGTAACAAAGCATAAGTTTGAGCGCCTTGCTGGAAGCGGTGTTGCTGGAGGAACATTAATGGGTCTTGGTTCATTAATTACAGGAAAAAGCAGTTTTCTAAAACTTATTGCATTAGCTGAGAAGGGAAATCATGAAAACAGTGATTTATTAGTGAGGGATATTTATACACCAAATGAGCCTCCTATTTTTGGAGATCTTACTGCTGCTAATTTTGGTAAAGCTAATCTCAATAAAACAGCCTCAAAAGCAGATCATATGGCTGCACTTATTCAATTAATTGGAGAAATTACGATATCACTTGCTAGTCAAGTTGCAATCCAAAAAGACATAAGCACCATCATTTTTATTGGCAGTACATTAAATGGTAATACTCTTTTAAAAAAGGTATTAAGCAGTTTTCAAGATAAGCTATCCTATGAAGCAATTTTTCTTGATAAAGGAGCATATGCAGGTGCAATAGGTGCCTTAATTTCTTAATCATTACCCATTCATGGACTTCATTAGTTTTAATCGTACTAAATGTAAATCGGAGCCACATACTGGCTTCGATTTCAGATGGCAGAAGATTTTTGGAGATAATCATCTCTTTTTTTAATTCCTTGAGCAATATTACAGCTTGATTATTTTCAACACGGTTGATTACCCCATTAAATTTTTTTATCCGATTAACATACGCTATCTGTTTTCTCCCTAAAGTTTCATAGATTTTACTGCTCCTTTTTGATACCCTTATCTGTGAAAATACTTTTTGGAGGTTAACAATTGAATAGAAGATTTATACTAACTTTGATTTTCATCATCTTTTTAACTGCTTGTGGTCAGACTAGTGATCTAACAGAACCTTTATCCATTGCAAACAACACAAATGATGAACGGTCTGCTTCGCTTATGGAGAAAAATGTGGATACAGGATCAAATGAAACCTCCTCCCTTTCCGATTTAAAAGTTCATTACATTGATGTTGGCCAAGCAGATGCCACGCTCTTCCAATATTCCGATCAAGATAAGTCGTATACAATCCTTTTTGATACAGGAGATTGGAAAGGCGATGAGGTTGTAAATTACCTAAAGGCACAGGATGTTTCTACAATTGACCTTGTCGTTGTCAGTCACCCAGATGCTGATCATATCGGTCAATTGGATGATGTCGTTCAAGATTTTGATGTTGGTGAGGTTTGGATGTCAGGAAATGAGAGCTCCTCTCAAACCTTCATGCGTGGTGTCGAAGCCGTTATTAATAGTGAGGCAGATTATCACGAGCCAAGGGCTAATGAGGAATATGAAATCGGTCCACTAGAAATCACAGTACTTTACCCTGAAACAATTACCGGAAAATCAAACGAAGAATCCATTTCATTACTGTTTACATATGGTAGCACGAAGTTTTTATTTACAGGTGATGCTGGAAAAAGTGACGAACGAAACATCCTGAGCAGTGGAATCGATATAGGAGCGGATATTCTGCATCTCGGTCACCACGGATCCAACACATCAAGTGACCATGCTTTTATTCATGCAGTTGATCCAGTAGTTGCAATCTATAGTGCGGGTGTAAATAATCTCTATGGACACCCTAGTCAAGATGTAGTTTCACATATTAAAGATGCTGGAGTTGAACTGTACGGAACGGATAAAGATGGAACAATTGTAGTCACATCTGATGGAGAAAATTTTCATATTGAAACAAACAAGGAAGAAACAACAACAGATTCCAATACTTCAAATAGTTCTGAGCAAGATCCAGGTGCAAATGCAGAAACGGCAACTGATAATTCTTGTATCAATTTGAACACCGCTACTATTTCTGAAGTTCAAGCAATCATCCATATTGGCCCAGAGCGAGCTGCAGAATTAATAGATTTAAGACCATTTAATGCATTAGATGACTTAAGTCGTATCCAAGGAATAGGACCAGCTAGAATGGCAGACATAAAGGAACAAGATCTGGCTTGTATGGATTAACAGGGAGGGAAACATATGAGAGGAATACTAGATCGATTTGAGGGAGACAAAGCAGTAATTTTACTTCAAGATACGAAAGAAGAATATATTGTAAACGAAAGTGAGCTTCCCGCTGGGAGTAAAATCAATACCGTCTTTGATCTTGAAAAAAATCGTACTACATATAAAATAAAGAGAATTAACATTTCTAACACAGAGGAAGCTGCACAACAATCGTCTGATTTAATGGCAAAACTTAGAGCAAAAAGCAGGAGAAGCAAATTTAAAAAATAGTGGTAGTATTTGTTGGAATAAAGGTTAGCTTTATCATTAATTTAAAGGATAGAGCTAACCTTTTTATTAGGTTTTTAAAGTAATTTTAATAAGTTCCCCACCAGGAATAGATTCGAAATCATGCCTCACCATCTATGATACGCTGCAAGCTTATATTAAAGTCTCTGCCCCAATTCATTACCGCTTCAATGGTAACTCCCTCTTGTTCTGCAATTTCCTTTATCGGCAAATTTAAATATAACGATAGGTAAACCCATTTCCACTGATTTACAGTTAAATTGTTCTCATAATACTCCCATAAGGAAGCACTATTGTCAGGATATGTAACTGGTGAGTTTGATTCTATGGTTGCGACTGGAAGAAGTTTTATTTTATGTTGGTTGATTGATTTAAGCTGAAGTAATTCGAAAATATGCTTACGAATTATAATATTGAAGTATGTAGACAGGACACCTTGCTCTGGCTGTAATGCTAATGTATTCTCTATTCCTTTATTAACGTCGGTATCATAGTTTCTAAGTCGATACAGATGAAAATGAAACCTACTACGATTCTCTTCAAAAATCTCCTCTAAATAAAATTTCTTTACATTCTCCATTCCTTCGCCTCTTTTCCCCCTGTTAGTATATAACAGCAAAATTTTAAATTTTATATATTTCCATCTAATCCCCATTATAGGAAAAAAGTAACAAAAATTCAACAGTAAAAGCTAAAACTTTCCAAAAATTTAGGTATTTAGCACTTCGGATTTTAAATATTTTAATGATGAAAGTTTTATTATAAGATCACCATCCTGTAGATTTATTTCAAAAAACAATATATTTTTCAAAACGCATTAGATACAACGAACTGCTAAATGATTGGCAATTACCTATAAGTGACAGTCATCCACATTTTCTGTACAATGAAATTAATTCTATTTAAGAGGTTGTTGAAAAAGTCCGGTAAACATGATAAGGAACTTCGACGCCCAGTACGTGTTAGTGTCGGCGTCACAAAGGGACGTTTCGACCTTAGCCGACCTCGGTCCTTTTTATCCTCCTTTTTGAACACGCACTTTAATAGACTTTTTCTATGCTGCAACTTGAATTTTGATAAATTATGTTGCCTTGTTCAAATCTATGAAAGGAGATTCGATCATGCCTATTTCTCTATTTTGGCTACTCATTACAATGTTATTAACTTTCCCTACTACATTAGGTACACTTGATAATTTTCCTATCCAATTAAAGCACGAATCTCTAGAAAATACGGATAGTATACATAAAACAGCAACAATCGCTGATAGTCATATCGATACGATGATGAATGTACTTAACGAGAGCACATGGCTCCCAGAAGTCGATATTGGTGAAAATACTTCCCTTCATGCTGATATACCGAAGCTTGAGGAAGGTGGTATAAATGTAGGATTTTTCGCAGCATTCACAGATGGATATTATGATAATAATCCTCGTAGTATTAGTCGTACACTCGCATTAATTCATGCACTTTATTGGATGGAGGAAAATAATCAGGACCATTTTCAAATTGCCAAGACAACATTTGATATTTGGAAAACAATAAAAGCAGGTAAAATTGCAGCCGTCCCTACAATTGAAGGTGCCTATTCTTTAGAAGAGCATAATGCAATTGAATTACTCCATCAATATTACGACCTTGGTATTAAAGCGATTGGTTTTAATTGGAACTATTCCAATGCACTCGGTGAAGGTGCGAATAAAATATATGGAGACCCAGCAAGAACTCCTTCAAATGGTGGCTTAACGAAGCTTGGTGCTCAGGTTGCAACAGAAATGAATAAGCTAGGCATGGTTATTGATGTATCTCATATGTCAGAAAACACGTTTTGGGATGTATTAGAAGTCACCAATGCTCCTATTATGGCAACACACTCTGGTGTCAAAGCGCTAAGAAATCACCAGCGCAACCTAACAGATGAGCAGCTAATCGCCCTTGCTGAAAATGGTGGTGTTGTTGGTATCGTCTTTTATCCAGTATTTTTAACGGATAAACCATCCGCCTATGTTACCGATATCGTTGATCACATTGATTATGCTGTTAATTTAATTGGGATTGATCACGTTGCAATAGGTTCTGACTTTGACGGTTCGGATATGCCTTCAGACTTACAAGATGCAACCGAGCTTTATAAAATTACGGATGAATTACAAAACAGAGGGTATTCTGATGAGGAGATTGAAAAAATCCTTGGAAAAAATACGCTTCGTTTATTGTTAGAAGTTGAAAAAGCTGCAACTAGCAATCCATATGCAAAAGGGTTAGATTTCGAAATAAATCCGGAATATAGAATGGGTGAAATGATCGAAGAAACAACGCCAACTTTAGAAGCAACTATTGATGGTCCAGCAAATACAATTGAAACGCTGGATTTCCGAGTAATTGTCGATGGAGTTGCCTATGAACCGGAGTACGATAATAATTCTGCTACACTATCCTTCAAACTGACAGAACCTTTGACCGAGCATTTTCATGTTGTGACATTTGAGGCTGCAGATAAGGATGGAACCGTCCAGCGAGCTACGCGTATTTTCTATTTGAACAAGGAAGCGTAAAATGATACAAGCAAAATAAAATATCAACAGAGATTGATTGTAATCCTGTTGATATTTTTATGCTTTTCTTCTACTAAGCCAATTTCCAGCGCAACGTTTTTGCTTTATGATATCGATCTGCAACTGCTGGCCAATTGACGACGTTCCACCACGCGTCAACATAATCCTTTTTCTCATTTAAATATTGTAAATAGTAAGCATGCTCCCATACATCTAGTACTAATAAAGGAATCATATCTTGCTGGGAAAGATTTTGGTGCTTCTCTGCTTGTAAAATTTCCATTCTTCCTGAACGTGGTGCCCAAACAAGCATCGCCCAGCCTCCACCTTCTACTTGGTCTGCTGCTTGAGTAAAGTGCTCCTTAAACTGTTCAAAACTGCCAAAGTCACGCTCGATTGCTTGGAGTAATTCTCCTTCTGGTTGCCCTCCCGCATCAGGTGCCATAATCTCCCAAAATATCGTATGCAAATAATGCCCAGCACCATTAAAAGCAGCCTCTCGCTCCCAATGTTTAATGAGGTCAAAATCACCTGTTTGTCTTGCTTCTTCCATTTTAATTTCTGCTTTATTTAATCCATCCACATAACTTTGATGATGTTTATCATGGTGTAAATACATAATTTCCTTTGCGATATACGGCTCTAATGCGTCATAAGGGTATGGAAGCGGCGGCAAATGATGTCCACCTATCGGAACAAATGACTGCCTTTTCTCTGCTTGCACAAACACTTCTTTTTGCTCATACAATGCATAAACTTGTTCAACTAATTTAGAGATATACTGTTCATCTATAGTTTCTCGCTCTGCATCTGTAAACATGTGTTCAAATTGATTTAATATGCTAGCAAGCACTTCCTTTGTTTGTCCTTCAAAATGAGACAAATCGCGTTCAAGTTGACCCTTATTTTCCTGATACCATTTCTGCACTTCCATTAAGTATGAACTCATAATTCCCTCCTAATCACCATATTGATATTATCGTATGAGTAAATTGCTTAGATGTTCCTTAAAATTCTGCTGCTTATTTATTCGGAGAGCCGTGAAATCGTCTCTGCCAATAAGAAGCATCTTTCCGTTAAAGAATCTATCTCTAAATATTCATCTTCATTATGGAGCCCCCCACCAACAGGTCCTAGCCCATCCATTGTTGCTACTCCTAAATTAGCGGGGAATGATGCATCAGAGCCACCTCCAGTATGAACAGCTTTCAATTCAATTCCGATTGAGTCTGCAGCATCTTGAATCACCTGTAAAAGTTTCTTGTTTGCTTTATTTAATTCAAGAGGAAGCCGATTAATTCCACCTTTCAACGTAATATTTGTACCTTTTATATCAGGTTTAGCGCAGATCTCTTCAATTCTCTTCCTTACATACTTAGCTTGATCACTACTTGTAATTCGCACATCTACCATGCCTTTTGCTTCAGATGGTACAACATTTACTGCATTTCCACCTTCAATCATACCAACATTAATCGATATTCCCTTTTGCGCATTATTCAGCTGTTGAAGTTTGATAATTTTATGAGCAAGTTCTTCTATCGCACTTTTCCCTTCTTCTGGAGAAACTCCGGAATGTGCTGCTTTTCCTTTCACAGATAAAATATATTTTCCACCTCCGCGTCTTTCCGAGACAATGGAACCATCTTTTCGTGCGGGTTCCATAATAAGTGCATATTTTTTCGTAGCAGAAACTTCCTCAATTAGTTTTCTAGACGTTGGTGAACCAATTTCTTCATCACTATTTAAAATAATCGTTACATTTTTATACGCATTGTTATGCTGATGATGGAGTGCTTTTATTGCATATAATAGTGTTACTAGACTTGACTTCATATCAATAACACCTGGTCCATATGCACGGGTTCCCTTAATGGTAAAAGGGCGCTCACTTACAGTCCCTTCTGGAAAAACAGTATCCATATGTGCAACAAGTAAAATATCAGTTTCTTTATTTTTCTCGTATTCTATGACAACATTATTTCCGTATCGCTTATTCTTCTTTATCGTAACCTGAAAACCCATCTCTCTAAATTGCTTTATCAATATTTCTGCTACTCTATCAATACCTTTTTTATAATACGATCCACTATCAATGTTAACTAATTGTTCAATTAAATCGAGCATCTCCTTTTTTTGATTCAAAATGTACTTCTCCATGATGATTTCCTTCCCTTAGATAGACAATCCCCTTATCCTCCCTTAAGGGATAGTGACACGCTGCGAAATGTCCGGATTCTTTTTCTTCAAATAATGGCTCCTCTTGTGCACAAAGTTCTGTAGCATACGGACAGCGTGGATGAAAAACACAACCTGAAGGTGGATGAACGGCGTTTGGGATATCTCCTTTTATTAATACTCTATGTTCTTTCAAATCCCGCTGTGTGGGGTCTGGCACAGGAATAGCTGCTAAGAGCCCCTTAGTATATGGATGCATCGGCTTTTTAAATAGATTCTCTTTTGTTGTTAACTCAACAATTTTCCCTAAATACATGACAGCGATACGATCACTAATATGTTTCACAACAGGAAGACCATGTGCAATAAAAAGATACGTAATTTGAAGTTCCTTCTGAAGTTTTACAAGTAGATTTAAAATTTGGGATTGAATGGATACATCAAGCGCAGATACAGGTTCATCGCACACAATTAACTTCGGATTCAAGGCAATAGCTCGTGCAATACCAATACGTTGTCTCTGACCTCCGCTAAATTCATGTGGATAACGATTTGCATAGGAAGGATTCAGTCCGACAACCTTCATTAATTCTAGCACGCGTTCTTCAAGTACTTTTTTCGATATTGTTTGATGTGTTCGAATTGGTTCTGCTATTAAATCAAATACACGCATTCGTGGATTAAGGGAGGAATAAGGATCCTGGAAAATAATCTGAATGTCTGATCGTTTCTTTCGCAATGCTTCCCCTTTTAATTTCGTTATATCCTCGCCTTCAAAATAAATCTCTCCTGCGGTTGGTTCTAATAACTGAACAATCATATTACCCGTTGTCGATTTACCACACCCTGATTCTCCAACAATACCGAGTGTTTCCCCCGCATCGATAAAAAAGCTAACATCATTTACTGCTTTTAAATCGTTTTTATTTCTTTTTAAAAAGCCACTTTTAACTTCAAAAGATTTCTTTAATCCTCTCACTTCAAGTAAATGCCCTTTCCCTGTCAAGTTCCTTCCCCCTTTCTTTCATGTAGCCAGCATCTAACCAAATGCCCGGGTTTGACCTCGATTAATTCTGGATGAACCGTTCTGCAGGTTTCCATAACCAAAGCACAACGGTCTGCGAATCGGCAGCCGATTGGATAATCAATTGGATTTGGCACAGAGCCAGGAATAGGTACTAGTTCTTCTTTTAATTCATGCACTTTTGGTGTACTGGAGAGAAGTCCCTTCGTATACGGATGTTTCGGATGCTTAAATAACGTAAAGACATCTGTTTCTTCAACAATTTGACCACCATACATAACGATAACTCGATCCGCCATCTCAGCTACAACACCTAAATCATGTGTAATCAGCAGAATTGATGTTTCGAATTCAATAATTAATTCTTTCATTAAATGAAGTATCTGAGCTTGTATGGTAACATCAAGTGCTGTTGTTGGTTCATCTGCAATTAATAATTCGGGGTTACAGGATAATGCCATTGCAATCATTACTCGTTGTCGCATTCCACCGCTTAAAGCATGCGGATAGGAATGAAACAATCTATCAGGCCGTGGGATGCCAACCTTTGTCAGCATCTCAATCGTCAGCTGCTTTGCTTCTTTTTTACTTTTATGTTGATGCTCGATAATAGATTCTGAAATTTGATTTCCCACTGTAAATACTGGATTTAAAGAGGTTAGCGGTTCTTGGAAGATCATAGCTATTTTATTGCCACGAATTGCTCGCATTTTTTTCATAGAATAGTCTACTAGATTATGGCCTTCAAAGAGGATTTCTCCAGATTCAATTCGACCTGGCGGATCAATCAAACGCATCAGTGATAGTGAGGTTACACTTTTTCCGGATCCTGATTCACCTACAATTGCAAGTATTTCCCCTTTGTTAATCGATAAGGATACATCATCAACCGCGGGCACAGTTCCATCTTCTGTATGAAAATAGGTCCTCAGATTTTTAATGTGAATGAACGGTTCCTTCATTGTTATTCCTCCTTATCGGCGTCTATTTTGTTCGGGGGTCCAGCACATCACGGAGCCAATCACCTAAAAAGATAATACCGAGAACCGTTATGGTTATCGCAATGCCTGGAAAGGTCGCCAACCACCAGCTTGTAGCTAAGTAATCCCTTCCATCACTTAAAACCGTACCCCATGATACGGTCGGGGGCTGTATACCCAACCCTAGAAAACTTAAAGACGATTCTAAGATAATCGTTGACGCTACACTCAATGTTGAAATAACAATAAATGTTGAGATAACATTAGGCAGCAGATGTCTTATTATAATCTTATTATTTTTCACACCAATGGACCTGGCCGCCCTTACAAAATCTCTTTCCTTTATCGATAGAACTTCACCGCGCACCAGTCTTGCATACGATGTCCAATTTGTTAAACCGAGCACAATAATCAGCGTGATAATACTCGGTCCAAAAACGGCTAAAAAGACGAGTGAAAAAAGAATGGTTGGTATGGCGAGAAATGAATCTACAAAGCGCATTAAAATATTATCTAAAAGCCCACCGTAAAACCCGGCAATTAATCCGATACAGACACCAATTATTCCAGATAATAGAACTGCCGCAATCCCGACAAGCAATGATACTTGAGAACCGTAAATTATTCGGCTTAAAATATCTCTCCCTAGATTATCTGTTCCAAGTAAATGTTCTGCGCTTCCCCCTTCCATCCATGAAGGCGGTACATGCAATCCCCCCGGATTAATAGCATTTGGATCATGCGGTGCAAGTATTGGTGCAAAAACAGCTACGAGGGTTATAAAGAACACAATGAGAAGTCCTACTGTTCCTGTCTTACTTCTGAGAAGCAGCTTACTCCATCTTTTGATTGTTCCATTTCGTTTTCTCATATAAACTTGAGAATCTGCATCAATTATTGCTTTCGATTGCTCTCCCAATCACTTCGACCTCCTAATTCAATTTAATACGAGGGTCAAGGATGCGGTAAATGATATCAGCTAACAGATTCATCAGTATGACAATCGCTGCAATAATCATGACACATGCCTGAACAATCGCCATGTCACGCGTATTGACTGCCTGTATTAGTAATTGTCCTATTCCCGGCCATGCGAATACCGTTTCGGTGATTAGGGCTCCGCCAATCAGTGTTGATGTTTGTAGTGCGGTTATCGTTACAAAAGGAATAAGCGCGTTACGAAAAGCATGTTTATAAATCACGTGCACCGATTTAATTCCTTTGCTTTTGGCAGTCCGTATATAATCCTGATTTAATATTTCGAGCATGCTTGAACGTATCAGCCTTGTCATTTCAGCAGCAATCCCTGTTCCTAATGTGATAGCAGGAAGAATCAGGTGAGCAATACTCCCTCTTCCCGATACCGGTAATACACCTAATGTTACCGAGAACAATAAAATCAGCATAATACCAAGCCAAAAATTCGGCATCGCTTTTCCAACAACTGCAGCACCAGTAGCAATTAAATCAATACTTGAATTTTGTTTTGTCGCGGACCAGATTCCAAATGGTATAGCTATCATAATTGCAATCACAATCGCTGCAATCGCTAACTCAAACGTAGCCGGAAGCCGTTCTAAAACGACAGATAACGCATCTTGTCCATAGCGAAAAGATTCTCCAAAATCCCCTTGAATCATACGAAAAACATAGTTTCCATACTGTATATAAAAGGGTTCATTTAGTCCAAGCGATTCTCGCAACTGTTCAATTTCTTCCAATGCAGCATCCTCTGGAAGCATGAGCGCAACAGGGTCACCAGCAATAAAAACGAGTGTAAAAACAATAAATGAAATGATTAGTAAGACTGGAATAATTTGCAGCATTCTCCTTACGATGTAATGCATCATCTGTCGCCACCTTCCTGTTAGGTATGGAAAGGAAGAGTGGAGACATTCCCCACCCTTAGCAAGTGCTACTTTCTAGTAATCGAATCGATATAAATCATCTCATCCATCGTTGGCTTATAATCAATGTGATCAACCACCCCTATATTTATTGACTCTTGGTGCAAGACAAGGTGTGCAACATCTTCAGCAAGCAGTTCTTGAATTTTTATATATTGCTCATTTCTCTCCTCTGCATCCATATTTTGTTCAGCAGCTGCTAGCAATTCCTCTACTTCATCATTTCGATAATCAAGCTGTCCGATAAAACGATCATACCGGTAATAATCAAGTGCATTTGCGGCATCAAACATCGAATTACCAAGCCCTAATAAATAAGCGTCTTTGTTTTCTCCAGCGTTTCGCAGTTCAAGATAATTACTCCACTCCATAAATTCGATATTTATTGTTACTCCTATTTCTGCTAACATTCCAGCTACCATCTCTGCAATTTCCGCATCCTGCAAGTAACGTCCTCTAGGTGAATGAAGTGTCATTTCAAATCCATCTTTAAACCCGGCTTCAGCTAATAATTCCTTTGCTCTTTCCGGATCATAATTATACGTATTATATAAATGCTCTGCATGACCAACATCGCCCGGACCAACACGAGTTATCGTTGGTGTACCAGCACCTCCTAGTATATTGTCTACAATTGCTTGATTGTCGATTGCTAAATCTAGCGCTTCACGCACTCTCCTGTCTTCTGTTGGATAACCTTCCGTGGACCTTAAGAAAATCATTAATGTTCGATTGGAAATTCCTTGTGTTAAATAGGTCCCTTCATTTTCATTTACTCGCACCCAATCACTAGGTGGAATATTGACAGCCATATCGACCCCACCTGTCAGTAATTCGGAAACCCGTGTTGAATTTTCTGGAATAATCCGATAAACAATTTCATCCCATTCTTCATTTTTCTCATCAAAATAATCCCCATATGTTTTCAGCACAATCCGGTCATCCCGAACCCATTCGACAAACTCAAACGGCCCAGTCCCTATTGGATTTGCAAGAAAATGATCGAAGCCATTTTCTTCAATATAATTTGCAGGTAAAATACTTGAGCCAATTCTTGAAATACGATTTAACAGGGCAGGATCTGGTTCATGTGTATGAATACGAAATGTAGTGTCATCGATAACTTCAACCTCTTTAATTGTTTTATAGTTCGCATGGTCAAGCAGTGTCGTATCAGTTGCTACACGTTCCAGCGAATACTTGACATCAGCTGAAGTTAAGGCGTCACCATTATGAAACGTCACCCCATCCTTCAATTTAAATTCCCATGTTAAGTCATCGATATTTTCATAGCTTTCCGCTAAATCCGGCTCCATTTCTCCTGTTTCGTTATTTCGTTTTACCAAATAATTAAACATATTAATATGAATAGCTTCTGTTGAGGTATTATTGTGATTATGCACATCAAACGATACCATGTCTGTGCCGAGTGCAATTGTTAGTGTACGATTATCTTCGTTACCTTCTTCCGTTTTACCAGCTTCCCCATTTTTTTCACCAGTACAACCAACTAAAAGCCCGATTGCAATAAACAGGATACAGATAAACCAAAGCTGTTTTCTCTTCATCTTATTGCCCCCTTTTGAAAAAAATTCTATTTCTATTGAAAATCAGTAAACCCATTATTTATTTTATTAAGGTGTAATGTCATTGGGAGAACTAGCGGATTGATGCGATGGATATACTATGAAAGTTGGCTGGCGAGAGGATAGATTAGAACTTCGGTTATATTCAATTGATTATATGTTATGGGATAAAAATTGATGATTATTTTTCGATAGGGGTGGGTTCGAATCGTTGGGATTTAAATTAATGTTATGTCCATGAAAAAGATGAGTAAGAAACAGTCATTCTACTCATCTTTTTCATGGCTTAGAAAACTATAAAATTTTAGTACTGTGGATAATTCAGGCCCCGAAACAGCCAGGTTCACGAAGCGCTAACTTTTTGTTATTCGTTATTAAGGAAATTTTCCAAATTACTATCGGCTAAGTGACCGGAACCCTGTCTCTTTTAGATTTGATATCAAGCAGGTATGCTTTTAATATTGCTTTAAATGCTGGATAAATCCAAAACTGTCTGTAAAACGACATTTACCCCTCGTTCACAATCTTCCCAGGATGTTAGTTCATCTTCGGCGTGGCTTTTTCCATTAACGCTTGGCACAAAGACCATAGCAGCAGGTAGAAATGTCGCAATGAATTGCGCGTCATGTCCCGCACCGCTTGGTATGCGTTTATACGAGTAGTCTAGGGACCTGCAGGATTCCTCTAAAGCGTCTACAAGTTTTTCATTAAACCACACTGTATCACGGTCCCAGAGTTTCGTTACCTTTACTTCACATTTTTCTTTTGTGTCCGATTCCGTTAATCCTTGAATAATGTCCTCAACTTGACTGATTGTAGCCGCTTCTTTATGACGAGCTTCAAGTGTGAAAACGACTTTATTTGGAATCACTGTATGGATATTCGGACTAACATTCATCCGGCCTATGGTATAAACAAGATCACTGTCCAATTTACTCATTTGCTCTCGTATTTCATTGATTAAGGAATTGGTTGCAAATAAGGCATCTTTTCTCATTTGCATTGGAGTAGTACCCGCATGGTCAGAATCTCCAACTACTTCAATTTCATAGCAGCACATGCCTACCACACATTCTACTACTCCGATATTGATGAATTCACTTTCTAAAACAGGACCTTGTTCAATATGCAGTTCCAAAAAAGCCTTTGCATCTGTCAGGCGGTTTTCTTTATTTCCTTTATAACCACTTGCATGTAAAGATTCGGCAAATGTGATGCCATTTTTATCGGTCGACCTCAACATCTCATCTTTATCGAACCTTCCTGATAAGACCCCTGAAGCCATCAGCGAAGGTTCGAATCTAGCACCTTCTTCATTGGTGATATTAGCTACCACGATTGGAATCTGTGGCTTGATATTATTTTCGACCAATACTCTTACTACCTCAAGGCCAGTTAAAACACCTAGTACACCGTCAAATCTTCCCCCTTTTTCTACGGAGTCCAAATGCGATCCGATAACAATTGGGGGCTTGTCATTTTCCACTCCTTCTAGCGTCGCATACATATTACCCATATCATCCCATTTTACCGTCATCCCTAACGCTTCACAGACAGATTTAAAATGATCCCTTACTTTTATATCAATTTCGGATAATGCTAAACGAGTGACACCGTTATTATCTGTTCTTCCATAGTCTGCAAATTCTTCCACCGTTCGTTTTAATCTTTCTCCATTAATTAATACTTTTTGTTTCTCCACCGTAACTCCTCCTGGTTTTATTGTTTTTGAAGTTGTCGTTTAATTAGTAGTGTCGTTACATACTTTCTACTATCAGCATTCAAAAGCAGAATGGACTTCATTTTGATTAAGCCCTCTTTTCGGAACTCCACCTTATCACCGTCCAAACTCCCTGTAATCGCAGTGATTTTATAACCGTTATTAACAAACTCATCAATTAGCTGTTTTTCTTGTAAAAACGCTTGATAGCTTGACAATGTGATCCCCCTAATCTAATCATTCTATTTTTTGCTGCTAAGATAGCATTTTCTAAATCCTATCCAGGGACTTTAAGTAAGAGCGATATCCCTTTCCTGAATACAATCCACCCTCCTCTTCATTTGTTTGTAAATTAAAACTGAAAAGCTGCTTCATTATTTATTCATCAAGCAGCTACAGGAGATTTCATGAAGTTCATTTAAATGCTTTTAACTTTTTCTTCTTCATTCATTTGCACAGAATTAAATTTGGCTCGTTTTAAGAACTTCCCTGTCCCTGGTTTGGCTATTAATTCCTTGTCCTTGATGACATATTCTCCGCGAGATAGAACTGTTACGGGCTGACCAATTACCCTCATCCCTTCCAAGGCGCTATAATCAACGGCCGAATGATGTGTATCAACGGAAATCGTACGTTCCACATTTGGATCGAATAGGACGATGTCAGCATCTGTCCCAGGCGCAATCGTTCCTTTTTGCGGGAATAACCCAAACAATTTGGCAGCCTGCGTTGAGACCATGTCAACAAATTGATTAATAGAAATGCGTCCTTTTTTCACGCCTTCAGAGAATAGAACGCTAAAACGATCTTCGACAAATGGCCCACCATTTGGAATCTTAGTAAAGTCACCTTTTCCTAAATCCTTTTGTCCATCAAAGTCGAAGGAACAATGGTCGGAACCAATTGTTTGCAGTTCTCCACTTTTCAAGGCATTCCACAATACTTCCTGGTTAGATTTATCGCGTAATGGCGGAGACCATACATATTTTGCACCTTCAAAATTAGCTTTTTCCAGATAGGTTTGATCAAGTACTAAATATTGGGGGCAAGTTTCTCCGTAAACAGAGAATCCTTTGCTTCTAGCTTCAGCAATTTGTTCCACTGCTTCTTTACAAGTGACATGCACTACATATAATTGAGAATTAGCTAATGCCGTTAACTTCGCAGCACGGCCTGTTGCTTCACCTTCCAGTTCTGGTGGGCGAGTTAAGGCGTGATAGATTGGATCTGTATTGCCTGCTTTTAACGCTTCTTGTGTCAAGTGTTCGATAACATCCCCATTTTCTGCATGTACCATAACTAATCCACCATGGTCTTTTGCAGTAATTAGGGTTTGGAAAAGTGTTTCATCATCTGCTTGTAAAACATTTTTGTAAGCCATAAATACTTTAAAGGAAGTCACTCCTTCTTCAATTATAGAAGGTATCTCCTGTAAGACATTTTCATTTGCTTCTACGATTTGTAAATGAAATCCATAGTCAATCACTGCTCTGCCTTCTGATTTAGCATGCCATTTTTCCAAAGCACTTTTCAGCGGTTTTCCTTTTTCTGTTAAACAGAAGTCTATAACCGTCGTTGTTCCACCGTATGCAGCTGCAATGGTTCCGCTTTCAAAATCATCTTTTGTTAC
The DNA here is from genome assembly GCF_037983385.1 of Oceanobacillus sp. FSL K6-0127. Lineage (NCBI taxonomy): Bacteria > Bacillati > Bacillota > Bacilli > Caryophanales > Bacillaceae > Oceanobacillus > Oceanobacillus sp. FSL K6-0127. The sequence goes on from NZ_CP150287.1 coordinate 3,731,774, forward strand.
AGTTCCACCAAACGGCATCTCCATATGAGTATGCGGATCAATGCCTCCAGGGAAAACATAAAGTCCTGTTGCATCAATAACTTCTGCATAGACATCACTTAAATCCTGACCAATCGCTTTTACTTTTTCATCTTCAATTAATACGTCCGCTTGATACGTGTCTGTTGCTGTGACAATCGTTCCATTTTTAATAATTTTTTTCATCTATGATTCCTCCCTCATATAAAATTCTATCGACAGTAATTAGCGTCTTTCCAGTATCTCAATTGCTGCTTGACGGTCATTCCAGGACATCGGGGCTTCAGTTGGAATTAAATCAATCATGTCAATCGCACCGTCCACCGGACAAACGATGGAGCATAGATTACAGCCAACACAATCATCTTCTCTTACCCTCAGAATATCATTTCCATTTTCATCTGTAAGCATATCAATACATTGATGGGATGTATCTTCACAGGCTATATGACATTTATTACAATTAATGCAGACATCATTATTTATACGGGCAACCACCTTATGATTTAAATCCAGGTTACTCCAGTCCGTATACTTTTCAACAGATTTTCCTATTATGTCACTTAGGGAATCAATTCCCTTTTCATCCAGATAATTTTCCAAGCCCTCTGTTAAATCATCAATAATCCGGAATCCGTGATGCATCGCTGCTGTACATACTTGTACACCACCAGCACCCATCAGCATAAATTCCACGGTATCTTGCCACGTAGAAATTCCACCAATTCCCGATATCGGGATATTCACTTCCGGATTTCTTGCGCACTCTCCAACCATATTTAATGCAATTGGTTTCACTGCTGGTCCGCAATAACCACCGTGTGCCCCTTTTCCATTCACATTTGGAAGCGTGTTCCATGTATCCAAATCTACACCTATTAAACTATTAATCGTGTTAATTAAACTGATGGCGTCTGCCCCACCTCGAGCAGCAGCTTTTGCTGTTGCTGTTATATCTGTAATGTTTGGAGTCAGTTTCGTGATAACTGGAACCTCAGCAGCTTCCTTGGCATACATTGTCGTCATTTCTACTAAATCTGGATGCTGACCAATAGCTGAACCCATTCCTCTTTCAGACATGCCATGTGGACAGCCAAGATTTAGCTCAAACCCATCAACTCCGACGTCCTGAACTCTTTTTACAATCTCATGCCATTTTTCACGCTTAGGCTCTACCATCAAGGAAGCGATAATGACACGTTCAGGAAAAAGTTTCTTCGTTTCATAGATTTCTTTCAAATTAACATCTAGTGGTCGATCTGAGATTAATTCTATATTGTTAAAACCAGCAACTCGCTGTCCGTTAAAATGAGAGGCACCAAATCGAGAGGTGACATTTAATACTGGTTCTCCTAATGTTTTCCATACAGCCCCTCCCCATCCTGCTTCAAAAGCACGCTGTACTTGATATCCGGTATTCGTCGGGGGTGCAGATGCCAGCCAGTACGGATTAGGTGATTTGATTCCAGCAAAATTAATACTTATATCAGCCATTTACATCCTCCTTATATTTAATTAACTCTATTATGCATATCTGTTACAGATTCTTTAAAGCGTTCGTGAATTGCTAATGCCGTATCTTTTCCTTGTTGAGCAGCAGTTACGACCATTGCTTCTCCAAGCCCTTTGCCAAAAATCATATCTCCTGCAGCATACACTTTTGGATTAGATGTGATAAAAGTTTCTGGGTCAACTTTTACAACTCCGCCATTATGATTCAAACCAAAAGCCTCAATCATTTTCATATGTCTTGTTTGACCAATGGCTTTGACAACGATGTCTACATCCATCAAGAATTCGGATCCTTCTTTTTCCACTGGTCGAGGGCGTCCATCTCCTTCAGCTTCATGTAACTCCATCTTCACGCATTCCATTTGTTTTACATGCCCATTTTCATCACTGATAAGACGTTTTGGATTGGTCAACCATCTAAATTCCACACCATCCTGTTTGGCAAACTCATATTCAAAATCATAAGCAGTCATTTCAGCTTCCGTTCTACGGTAAAGAATTTTCACATTGTCAGCACCAAGTCTCACAGACGTTGTCGCACCATCAACTGCGGTATTCCCTGCACCGATAACAGCAACACATTTTCCAATAAACTCCTCTGCATAATCACCATTTTTCGTTCTTTCCACCAAGTCAATAGCGTCGTATATTCCTTCTAGTTCCTCGCCTTCAATTCCGAGCATTGGAACTTTGGACATTCCAATAGCTAGTACTATCGCATCATATTGTTCTACAAGATCATCCGCAAGAATATCCTTGCCGATTTCGGTATTCGTTCGAATTTCCACTCCTAAATTTTCCACTTGTTCCACTTCCCAAAGTGAAATATCTTTCGGTAGACGGAAAGGAACAATTCCAAATGTATCTAACCCACCAGCTTCACTTTTGGCTTCAAATATAGTTACTGCATAACCTAATCGAGCCAATTCACGTGCCGTTGATAAGCCAGCAGGTCCACTGCCGACAATAGCAACCGTTTTTCCATTCTTTTCACCTGCCTTAAATAATACTTCTTCATTCTTAATTGCCCAATCTGTAGCAAATCGTTGCAAATCCCCAATTGGAATAGGTTTGGTAGATTGATTTAGTACACAGGCACCTTCACAAAGTTCTTCTGTAGGACAAACTCGTGCACAACTAGCCCCGACAGGATTTGAATTCATAATCGTTGTTGCAGACCCCTTCAAGTTCCCAGAAGCAATCTTTTTAATGAACCCCGGTATATCAATCCCTGTTGGGCATGCTGTGATACAAGGTGCGTCATAACAATATAAACACCGATTCGCTTCATCCAGTGCTTCCTCGGTGTTAAAACTTGTTTTAGATTCCTCAAAGTTTGCTGCAAGCACCTCACCTGATATAAGATTTTTTAATAAATCACTCAATGATAAACCTCCCTTTATAACTCTTTTTAAAAATGAAATAGAAGATTACTATATATTCATGTTCAAAAAGGAGGATAAAAAGGACCGAGGTCGTCTAAGATTGCAACGTCCTTTTGCGACGCCGACACTAGCACATCCTGTGCATCGAAGTTCGAGGCGGCGTTGCTCCCCGTACCGGGCTTCCACAGGATGTGGTGACTTCTGTGTTGTCCACAGGACGTGGACGGGTTTTAACAGAAGTTCATTAAATCTCTTGGTACGTGAGGAACGGAAAAGCAAGCCAACGAGCTTCTCGCGTGTTGTGGTGACTTCGACGTTCGACACAGGATGTCTCGGTAGTTAGTCGAAGATCCTCTGTTCTCGATGTGTCATTTTTACCGGACTTTTTGAACAATCTCTATATACTTATGCGGTAACCTATTAGCAAATCACCATTTTAACTATAGCAATCTTCTTCATTAAAGCTTATTTGCTTATATTGCTGGAAATAATTATATAAATTCACTAGTGGTGTAAGAGAAGATCGAGAAAAGTGTGATGCCAAAAATTTAATTAGTATGACGTGAATTTATTAGAGGGTATCTTTCATCCATTTCTAAAACAGCGAATATTCCATTAATTAATTTTAATAATTTAATCTTAACAATGGACCGACAATTTCGAAGAATTTTCTTCCTTTTTTTGACATTATAAAAATTTATATTTTACTTATGTCAAGCTAATTATACGGGGGCCAGATCGAATATTTTCTGTAACCGATCCCCCAAACAGATTAAATTTATTTTATCCTTCCTTCGCTATTCCTTGAACTTTACTTCAAAACTTAACAGAGCTTACCATTAACAATTCTGATAAGCTCCGTTATATGTTACCTAGGTGTTAAACCCACTTCGTCGTAATAACTTTCTTCCTCGTATAAAAATGCAATCCATCTTTTCCGTTCGCATGAAGGTCGCCATAAAACGAATCTTTCCATCCAGAGAATGGGAAGAATGCCATTGGTGCAGGTACTCCGATATTGACACCAAGCATACCTGCATCAATTGTCTCTCGGAACCGACGAACACTTCCACCATCCTTGGTGAAAATACAAGCACCGTTCGCAAAACGGGATTGATTGGATAAATCAATTGCATCATCCAAATCCTTCACACGCGCGATTGATAATACTGGTGCGAAGATTTCATCCTGCCAGATTTTCATTTCTGAGGTTACGTTATCGAAAATTGTTGGTCCAACAAAGTAGCCTTTTTGCTGAACTGCTTCATCATTTCGACCATCACGCACAAGTTTTGCTCCTTCTTGTTCTCCTGTTTCAATATAGTTCAGTGTTCGCTCTTTATGTTGCTCTCGAATCACTGGTCCTAGGAATACACCATTATCTAGCCCATTGCCAATTTCGATTTCATTGGCTTTTTGCGTTAACAGAGAAATAAATTCATCCGCAACGGAATCTTCAACCGCAACGACTGATGCTGCCATACAACGTTCACCAGCGGAACCAAATGCTGCATTCATGATTTGTGTTGTTGCATTATCCAAGTTAGCATCTGCCAGAACGATCGAATGGTTTTTAGCCCCAGCTAAAGCCTGCACGCGCTTCAGGTTATCCGTTCCGCGTTTGTATACATATTCTGCCACAGGCTGCGATCCAACAAAAGAGATTGCTGCTACTTTTTTATGATCCAGTAAACCATTAACGACATCATGTGCTCCATGCACAATATTAAACACACCTTCTGGTAAACCTGCTTCCTCTAGTAACTCTGCTAAACGATTTGCTAAAAGCGGGGTACGTTCAGATGGCTTTAAAACAAACGTATTTCCAGTTGCGATTGCCATCGGGAACATCCAGCAAGGCACCATCATTGGAAAGTTAAATGGCGTAATCCCACCAATAACACCGATTGGATAGCGGTATACACCAGACTCTAATTCTGTTGCAATCGATGGAAGCTGTTCTCCCATCATTAAGGACGGGGCACCTGCAGCAAACTCTACATTCTCAATTCCACGTTGCACTTCACCATATGCTTCCGCGTAACTTTTTCCATTTTCAATCGTAATGATTTTCGCTAATTCTTCCCAATTGTCTACGAGCAACTGCTGATATTTAAATAGAATACGGGCACGTTTTGGGACCGCTACTTCTTTCCATGATTGGAACGCCTCAGAGGCTACCTGTACTGCATGATCAACATCCTCTTTTGTTGAGACAGGTACGTTTGCAATCACCTCACCTGTTGCTGGATTGTACACGGCTTCCGTTTTATCTGTATTCGCTTCTACCCATTTTCCACCGATATAGTTTTTAACTTCTTTTACTGCTGTTTGTGTCAATTGAAATCCTCCTAGCTTCATCTTTTAGAAATATAGATTTCTTCTAGTCTAGCATTTTTATCCCAATAGGTTGACTAATCTGCACCTACTGATTTTTCCGAACACTTAACTGTTAATTTCCCTGGTTATGCATTTTGTTAGTTATCAGCATTCTCACTAAAAACTTTTCGTAAAACAGAAATAATAAAATCAATATCTTCATCTGTAGATGATAATGGAGGGCTTAGCGTCAAAATATTGTTATAACCCGCAACTGTATCTCCATTCTTACCAATTATCAATCCCCTGTCTTTACAATCCGCAATCAGCTTTCCTACACGTTCCTTTGAGCCTGGTTCCTTCGTCAGCTTATCTTCAACAATTTCGATTCCAGCGACTAAACCTAACCCACGTATATCCCCAACATAATCATAAGCTTTCAATTCATCTAATCCATTTAGCAAACGTTCTCCTAATTCTACAGATCGGTCAACTAAATTTTCTCTCTCCATAATTTCAATATTTTTTAATGCTACTGCACAAGCAGCTGGATTTCCACCAAATGTATTCACATGACGAAAATGGCTATTCTCTTCATTGCTTTTAAATGCTTCGTAAATATCCTTTCGAACTGCTGTTACCGATAGTGGTAAATAGGCACTCGTTAAGCCTTTTGCCATCGTTATCATATCTGGCTTAATATTAAAATGTTTATGTCCGAAAGATTTACCCGTTCTTCCAAACCCGCAAATTACTTCATCAATGATAAGAAGAACACCATGGCGCTTACAAATTCTCTCAACCTCTTCCACGTATACAGAATGTGGTATTAATACACCGCCGCCAGTAATTAATGGTTCCATAATAACCGCGGCAATCGTTTCCTTTTGTTCCCAAATAATTGTTTCTTCTATTTCTTTCGCTTTTTGTAAATTATATTCCTCAATTGATACTCCTTCTGGTTTCCGGTAGTTATCCGGTGGTGCAACATGTAAAAACCCAGAAGTCAGCGGTTCATATTTATATTTCCTTAATGCCTGGCCTGTTGCAGATAAAGCTCCCATCGAGCTTCCATGATAAGCACGATAACGAGAAAGAATTTTGTAGCGGTTTGTATCGCCATTCTGTTGATGATATTGACGAGCGATCTTAAATGCTACCTCATTCGCATCTGAACCGCTGTTGGAATAAAAGATCATATAATCATCGTCAAGCAATTCATTTATTTTCTCTGCTAACTGAATCGCTGGAAGATGGCTTTGTGTCATTGGAGTGTATGCCATTTTTTTAACCTGTTCATAAGCAGCTTTAGCTAATTCCTCGCGTCCATAGCCAACATTGACACACCATAATCCAGACATTCCATCAAGGTACCTGTTTCCTTCATGATCTGTAATCCAAGAACCTTTCCCTTCCTCTACAATCATTGGCGCATTTTCTTTACTATAGGGTGAAATATGATGCCACACATTTTGACGATCTTTTTCAACTAATGTTTGTTTTTGAAGCGTTTCCATTTTACCTTCTCCTTCCATGTTTAGATTTTCCTTTTAACGAAATGTCCATTTTGCTCATCATGTTGTATTTAGTTTCCTTTTACAGAATTCTTAATTATTAAGTTTGACACAACTTTCTTTCTATTACATAATTATTTTATATCGTTTATTTTAAAAAAGCATTTTACATAAAGTAAAATAAATCATTTTTTTATTTTACAATTTGGAGGGCAGTCCATGGAAAATTGGAAAGTAACTATAAATGATATATTAGGCAGAGACATATTTAAAAATGCGAAATTAATTGCTGGGGAAAAGGGAAAAGATCGGGAAATAAAATGGTCACATATTTTAGAGATGGAAGCGTTTGATTCATTTATAAATGGAGGAGAATTAATTCTTACTACAGGATCTAACATCGAATTTGATTCACCAGCAGGAATACCTAAGCTAAATAAACTAATTGAAAAAGATGTCGCTGGAATTTGCATTGAACTTGGAACACATGTGAAAGCAATAGCACCAGAAATTATAGCATTCGCTAACAAACACCATTTTCCCATCATAGCTTTTTCACAAATTGTTAAATTTGTAGATATCACCCAGGATTTACATACGATTATTATCAATAGACATCATCAAATGCTCAACCACCTACATGTTCTCTCGAATCAATTTAATGAATTATCTTTAGAACCAAACGGTATTTTAAAAATCCTAAAAAAACTGTACGATCTATTTCATGCTACTGCTTTACTCATAACCGATGATAAAAAAGCATTTTACTACCCGCTTAAACTTAAAGAGCGTACTGAATTTATGAACTTGATAATGAATAATTCTATAAAATTGGAACCATATAGAGATCATCTATTGGATAATGAATATTACACTACTTTTCCAATTAAAGGACTTGGTCATTCATGGGGAAATCTCTGTTTACAAAAGAAATCAAATGATTTGGATGAGTTTTCATTTTCCGTGATGGATCGTGCTTCATTAGCCATTGCGCAAATCCTGCTTCGAAATCGAACGATTGAAGAAAGAAAGCAAAACCAAGAAGAGGAAATTGTTCAAAAATTACTGCACGGCGAGGAATTTGAATCATCAATAGCACATAAATTCCTGCCTGCTCCTGCTAATAATTGTTATTACAGACTGATTCTTATTGAAAATAATTCCATTGAAGAATACTTGAAAGAAGAAGATTGGGAAGAGATAAAGCTACAACAGTCTATCATTCTAAGATCATTATTAAAGAAAAATGGCTTCTTCCCAGCTATGTCTGTTACCAAAAATAAAATTGCAGTAATCGCCTCTTTCTATAAGAAGAGTAATACAATAAGAGATATCGACAGTTTTACTATTCTAGCAAAGGAAATTCGCAACATTCATGAGAATCATATTTTTCACGGAGATCATTATGGCATTGGGATAAGCAGTCTTCAAAAAGATTATAAAAAAATAGCTGCATGCTGTCATGAAGCAAACGAAGTACTTTTTATTCAGAAAAAGAAACTCTTGGATACGCTATTCTATGAAGAGATAGGGGTTTATCGTCTTTTATCAAAGCTTAACCAAAATGAATTAAAAGCTTATGTATCAGAGTATTTAGGTCCTTTATTAGAATATGAGGAAAAAATAAAGGGTAACCTGCTTTTAACCCTTTCTATATTTCTCGATACCATGGGATCCAAAAAAGAGACTTCTGACCGGCTTTATATTGTACGGCAAACGCTTTATCACCGTTTGGAAAAAATAGAAGAGTTACTTGGTGATGACTTTATGGAACCAACTAAAAGACAGGCGATTGAATTGGCAGTCAGCGCCTATAAAATGCTAAATAATACGGAATTCTAAAACCGAAAGAAAATAAAGGAAAACTCAAAAAATAAGTGTGGTACCTATCACACATCATCTTAATTTGCAGAAGGTATCACGCTTATTTTTAAAATAATTGCTCTCCTATTTACTCGTTATATAGACGTTACGTGGACTGCAGGACGCTGACCCTGATTCCATTTCCCATCCAATGCTCGTTCAATCTGTGCTCCTAGTTGCAGAAGCAATCCATCATTTCCTTGACGTGCAAGGGCGTGAATTCCTAATGGAAGCCCGTTTTTAAGCTTAGCCATCGGTAACGAAATACCCGGAAGCCCACAAAGGTTAGCAATCGAAGTATAAGCAAATATGCTCCATAGATTCTCAAACCAATCGTACACAGATGGGTTATCACTAGTAGTCAAATATTCCTTCGTTCCAATTTTCGGTGTAGGTAATGCCATTGTTGGAGTTAGAATGATATCCCAAGCTTCAAAAAAGCTGCCTAGACTACGGGAGGTTTGATTAAAGGCAGCTTGCATTTTCGCGCGGTCCGTATAGGAAGCAATACGCCCTTCTTCCCATACTTTAATACACATTGATTCAATCAGTTTGACAGGTGGCCGTTCTAAGTTTTTTTGCTCCAACAACTCTGCAATCACTTGTGAAAAATTCATGATATAGCATGAAGTCTGCGCTTCGTAAGCAGTATGGAAATCAATATCAGGAATAACCCACTCGACGTGATGACCGAGTTTCTCAAGAAAACGTGCTGTCCGCTCCAATTCAGCAACAATTTCCGGTGTAGCCCGATAATCTCCCCACTCATGCGAAACCGCGATACGCAACTTCTCTGGATCCCGATGAATAAGCTCAGAGTACGGTTCTTTCGGCATCCAATAAGGCATAAACTCGCCAGGTGCCCCACCCCTGCAATTATCTACAAACGCAGCAGTATCACGAATCGTACGTGAAATGCATCCTTGAGCAGAGACAACTCCCATTAAATCCGAACCAGCAGGTCCTACCGAAAAGACCCCACGAGATGGCTTTAAACCAATATTTCCGTTTACACCAGCAGGTATTCGAATCGAGCCACCACCATCAGTCGCATGTGAGAGTGGAACGATACCAGCAGCAACCGAAGCTGCCGTGCCAGCAGAAGAACCACAGGTCGTATATTCAAGATTCCAAGGATTTCGTGTTACGTAGACTTCTGGATTCTCTGCTGAACTGCAGAGCCCAAACTCAGGTGTTGTCGTTCTACCTATAATATTAAGACCTGCTTTACGGATCTGCTCGGTCAGGAAGCTGTCAGCTTGAGAACGATTTCCTTGCATAAAAAGAGAGCCCATCTCTTGCAGACGCCCTTTGACAGTGGGGCCTAAATCTTTCATTAAAAAAGGTACTCCCGCGAATACCCCATCCGGATTTGTTCCATCTTTCATAGGTTCATTAATCGCATCATCAAAAACTTCAATAACAGCGTTAATTTCGGGATTTAAGGCTTTGATAGCTACGGTAACCTGCTTGGCCACCTCTTGCGAAGAAATTTGTCCATTCTTTACTAATTCAGCAAGACCGATGGCATCAAGATCAGCCCATTCATCCCAGTTCATCACTTTTCCCATAAAATTTCTCCCCTTTAAACCCGCACTGATTTGATGGTTGTACGTTAGAATTAATCATCATTATATAAAGCGCTTTCATTAAAAAATTAGTACAAATCTATTGTTATTCCTATCCTACAAGAGATTCATTTGATTTGCATTTTACAATATGTCTAATAATTTCCATATTTTTATACAAATTGTAAAGATCACCGTATTATTTGCAGCTTAACCTTTTAATAAATAAAAAGTAACAATAAAGATGCATAACCAGAAGATCGATTATGCATCCTCCTTCATATTATTTAATACGATTACATGGTTTCCCTTTTATCCAGGATAACTTATTATCTGTTAAATTCATAACGATACTAAACACGGTTTCCATCCCGGTTAGGGCAGATTCTTCGTCTGTATCGTTCGTAACATGACTACAAATAGAATTCGGATAATTATCATGATTGGATAGGAAGTGAAATAGATCTTCGGCTTCTAAAGCTTTTTCTTTTAAATCTTTTACTTGGTTACGAATTGTATCAAATCGACTGTAAGAGTTTGGTACTACCTCTTCCCTGATGAAGTCTCTCATTTCCGTTGAACAGAGGTGATTGGTATGGACAAGCGTCCCATTTGTTGCCTCAATTCTTGCAGTATGAATTGGTGATACTTCCAAGCTTGCTGCATCTCCCGGCTTCGATGCGATTAAAAAGTGTGCAGCAGATGCCATTTGATTACGATCAACTTTAGAGATAGCTTCTTCAAATGATTCCGATTCTAAAATAGCTCTTAGCCCTAAATGAATAGGAACTTTAGGCTGCCATGTATTGGTTACTAATGCATTGAGACATACACCAACACCTGCACTGTTGCAGCCGATTTTTCCAATAATACCAGCCTCTGTAATCATCTGTACTGTTGGCAAAGTGTCCTGCTGAATTTCAAGGTGAACTAAAGAGTCTATTTGCGCACCTTTCCAATCCCAGTTTTGTGCTAACCATGTTTTAGATGTTTTCGGTTTCGTTAATGCAAAGGAAGTACAACCATCTGGTGCGGTGCTTAATGCAATCTCACTTCTAGCGTTCAGTGCAAGTATATCTTCAAATTGTACTGCTGCTCCTTTAGCTAATCCTTCCATCTCCTTCATGTAATTTGCATTATATTTTTCAACTGCGGAAACATGTAATAGTGCTTTATTGCATGCTTCCTTCCAGGAGATTCCAGATGTTTCTTTAAAGAGCTTTTCATACGTTTGTAAGCTGCTGTGCACCTGCTCTTTTGCAAGGCTGCCATGTTTAAATCCTATTTCATATGATGTTCCTGATAGAGTAAGAACGGTATCTACATTTGGCAGCAATCTACTCATGCTTGGGCGCCAACCTTAGAATTTCTATATACGATATCTCCGTCAATCATCGTCCATTCTACTTGGACATCTGGTATGTCATCAATATCTGCATTTAAAATCGAACGATCGAGTAATACTAAATCAGCAAGTTTACCAGTTTCAATACTTCCTTTAGTGTCTTCCTCAAATGATGCGTAGGCACCGTTTAATGTATACATACGAATTGCTTGGAGTAGAGACACTGTTTTATCTTCCCCGATCACTTGACCTGAGTTTGATTTCCGGGTCATAGCAGCATGGATACCACGCATTGGATTAAAGTCCGTTACTGGACAATCAGTAGCGATTGCTGCAGGAATTTCTGCCTTTTGATAATCACCCATTGGGTACATCGAATTGGCTCTTTCACCATAATTTTTTACATAACCATCACCATATTCAAATAGAAAAGCTGGATTAGGAATTGGTACAACATTTTGTTTTCTCATTCGTTCAATTAAGTCAGGTGTTGCAATTCCTGCATGTTCAATCCGATGTCTCGTATTTTCTCGTGGATGTAATGCATTTGCTTTTTCAATCGTTTTTAAGAGCATATCGATTGCAGCATCCCCTTGCGCATGGGCAGTAATTTGCCATCCTTTTTCGTGAGCAGGTATAAATAAATCGTCTACTTCTTCTTGCGAGAAATATTGTATTCCATAATTTTTTGAATCACTTGTGTAGCCTTCTCGAGTCCAAACGGTTGGCCCACTGCTGCTACCGTCAAGGAAAAGCTTCACAGGCCCAATTCGGAACTTGTCATCTCCTAACCCAGTATAAATTCCAGCATCAACCATATGCTTAACAACCTCTTGGGCATCATTTAGAGCACCAACCATAGCATAAACTCTTTGTTTTATCAGTCCGTTTTTACTATCAGCTTGCAGAGATCTGAGATTATCCAGACCATAGCCAGTAGCATCGTGAATGGATGTAATTCCTTTTTCTGCAAAATGTTCAGAAGCGACTTTATGTGCAATCGATAGTTCTTCCTCTGAAAAGGATGCAATCGAAAACATCTTCATATGTGCATTTTCAAGTAATAGTCCAGTAAGTTCACCTTCGGCTTTGCGATCAAACTTTCCCCCATCAGGGTCTGGTGTGTTTTTATCAAACTCCGCAATCTGAAGTGCTTGGCTATTAACAACTGAAATATGACCACATGTCCTTGTAATCATGATAGGATGCTCAGTCGTAATAGCATCTAGTTCTTCCTTCGTTGGAAAACGTTTGTCCGCAATTGTTTGCTCATTATATCCCCACGCTCTAATCCATTGACCCTGTGGTGTTTTACTAACCTTTGCTTTGATTTCCCTCAGCAGGTCATCAATTGTTTGAACACTATCGCTTTTACACGAAATCGATAAGCTGTTTGTTCCGTACATAGATATATGCAAATGAGAATCTATAAGTCCAGGAATAAGTGTTTTTCCCTTTAAATCGATAATCTCACTGTCATCATCTTTTAATTGTAATATTGTGTCATTCGAGCCAGCTGCAATAATTTTATTCTCCTTTATAGCAATCGCTTCAGCTATTTGATCTCTCTCGTTTACTGTAATAATTTCCCCGTTAATAAAAAGATATTGCTTTTCCATGTAAAGACCCTCCTGTAGTATTTATTTTATTTCAACACGTAATGATGGTGATGCTTCATCCTCGTAGAGTTCATCAACCATGTCAGGAAAGAAACGTTCAATTGTCTCTTTAGATACGGGTTGAGTCATAAATGAAGCAACAACAAAGATTACAGTGTTTGCAGCTAATCCCCAAATACCAGCATGTATATCTAATGGATGAGGAATTACAAATGAAAAGATAACAGTTATAATGAAACCTGCTAATATCCCCCAGAAAGCACCGTGTTTGGTCGCTCTTGGCCATAGAAAAATACCAATAATTGCTGGGAATGCCTGTGCAATAAATCCATATCCAATTAGTAGAATATATACTAGACTTGCAGGTTCCAGAATAGAAATTGGCGCAATAATAAATGCCATAATTGGGAAAATTAATCGTCTTGTCCATTTCCCTGTTGTTTCCTCATTCCATTTAAAAAGGGGTTGCAATACATCTTTACTATAACTAAGTGCAGTTGCATGAACACAAGGTTCACTAGAGGACATTGCAGCAGCAAGCGTTCCAGCACCTAATAGACCGGCTACAACTGCAGGCATTGTATCAACTGCAAGTTGAATAGCAACTTGATCTGGTGTGCCGATATTAGGATACATGAAGACCCCAATAAAGCCTACAACGATCATTGGAACTAGTACAACATAAAATGTCGGTAGTAAAGTTGCAGATCTTCTGATAGATTTTTTTGAATCAGCTCCCATCCACTGGATCCAATGTGTTTGCCAAATGGAAAAGAAAGATATTAAAATCGATGTTGTCCAAAAAGTAGCATTCATATCACCCAACGCCCCAGGAAGTGTTAGAAACTGTGGAATATCCTCTTTTACACGCTCAAAAATTGGTGCAAATGAATAACCACCAGTGAATTGCTTGGTTGCCCATAATCCAACAAAGAAGGACACGAACAACATTAACGCCCCTTGAAATGCGTTTGTTACACCGATTGCTTTAAGCCCACTTTTATATAGATAGATTGAAATTGCACCTAGTGATAAAAAGACCCCAACCCAAGTAGGAATTAATCCATAACTCATGACATTTAAAATATAAGCTGCACCAGTTGTTTGAATTACTGCATATGCTAAGACACCAATTGAAGTAACAATAGATGCTATACCACCTAATACTTTACTTTCATAACGATCGGATATGGCAGTGGATTGGGTGACATGATTGTATTTTTTACCTAATTCCCAAACTTTCGGCCCAAAATACCAAGCAAGTATTGCCATATACGTTAAATAAACGACAACATATAGCGCAGGGACTCCCTTTGAATATGCCCACCCAGGAGAACCCATAAACGTATAAGCACTTACTCCACCTGCCCCTATTAATAGGTACATCATGATTGGACCCATACTCCTGCTGCCAACACCCCACTCTTCCACGTTATCCATGTTTTTCCCTTTTCCAGCAAAAAACCCCAAAATAACAGCTATGAATATATAAGCAACGGTTATTATGAAGGGTATGTATTCAATCATCAATCTACCCCTCCAATCTTATTAATGAATGCCATGGAGAAAGTTGTTAAGAAGATAATCAAAATAGACCAGACCATAATTAAAGGTAGCCCAAATACAATAATTTCTTGATTAAAAATATTTATAATTGGCCAGCCTCCTAACAGAATAATAATAGCTATTAGACTTACACCAAACCAACCTTTTTTTGTTTTTGGAAGTTTAAATGTAGCTTTCATAGTAGTACCTCCTTGGATTGAAATTTAATTAAGATCTAACTAGGTGAAGGGTGCCAGAAGTACAAAACAGCATATTGTTCATTGTTCTATCATCCTACAACGTTACCGTATAATTACTTTTCTTCAATTAGAAGATAGATATTCTATTACTTCGTCTATATTTTTATCTGGAGGAAAAACAGGATAAAATACTTTTTCAATTGTTCCATCTTGAATGATAATTGTAACTCTTTTATTAAGTGACATAGAATCCACCTCAAATAGTGGCAGGTTTAGAGAATTTGATAAGGTCAATTTTGAATCACTTAATAGTTCGAAAGGTAAATGAAGCCGTTCAACTGCTTCCTTTTGATATTCTGAACTCTGCGTACTTACACCAAATACTTGTGTATTAAGTTCTTGTAATTCCTTATAGTGATCTCGAAAGGAACAAGCTTGTGGTGTACACCCTCTTGCCCCTGGGATTTGATCCCATCCATTTGGGAGACTTTCCCGTGGATTACCTGTCATTGGATAAAAATATAAAACAAGTTTCCCCCTAATTTCTGATAGGTCTACAATGTGACCAGTTGTAGAGGTTAATTCAACTGATGGTATCTTTTTACCTTTTAAATCATTACATGCACCATCATCAAGTGGTACCGGAAGGTTGGTAGGAAGTTCATTATAATTATTCGTTGTCATTATTTACACTCCTTCGTTCTTTTGGATCAAGGTTTTCTATACCTTCTTAGAACCAGCCCAGATCAAAGGTCTTTATACTTGCGATACACTTTCTGGTCTTTCCTCCTTTCATTTTGTTCTAATTAATAGAATATTTATAATTATAGTTTTTGTTGTAAGCGATTGCATTAATCACATTGTAAAAATTATTAGTTGGTTATGTTACAATCTGTCCAATCCCTTTCATCTAAATCACAGAAAATATACTATACCTTGCTAAAAATATTAATAAATTATTATTCGACATTTATTGATTATGCATTTAGTAATAATATTCCATATTTATTAGCCAAACCGTCCAATGTATCTAAAAAACAAAATAGTTGAACGTTTCATAATGAATTCAATGATAGCTAGCAAATCAAAAAGGCATGGAATCCAAATTGATTCCACACCTTTTGTGCCAACAAAATCTAATCCTCTAATACCGTCTTCGAAATTGTATTATCCAATTCTTCGAAATCATCGTAGGAAATGGTTTTATAGAGCTCTTTTCTGGTTTGCATATTAAACACACCATCTGCTTGGGAGCCTTGCTCTTTAATTAAGTTAAAGATTCGTTCATATGCTTTCGCTGCTACTCTTAAAGATGTAACTGGGTAGATTACCATCCGAAAGCCCATGTTTTGAAACTCCTCTGCTGTAATAAATGGAGTTTTACCAAACTCTGTCATGTTTGCAAGTAATGGAACGTCTAATTTTTTCGCAAAAAGACGAAATTCTTCATCGGTTTGTAATGCCTCTGGGAATATTGCATCTGCACCAGCTTGTATATAACTCTGGGAACGCTCTACAGCAGCATCTATTCCCTCTACTGCTCTTGCATCTGTTCTTGCTACAATGATTAACGAAGGTGCTACTTCTTTAATAGCTTTGATTTTTTGTACCATTTCTTCCGTCGTTACAAGCTGCTTTCCATTTAAATGACCGCATTTCTTCGGTAACTGTTGATCTTCAATTTGCACTGCGGCAACATTCGCTTCTACCATTTCGCGAGCAGTTCGAGCAACATTTAACACACCGCCAAAGCCTGTATCGATATCAACTAAGACGGGTAAATTTGTTGCCCTGACAAGGTCTCTTGCACGTTCTGCCACTTCTGTTGATGTAACAATTCCGAGATCAGGTAATCCTCTGCTTGCTGTGTAAGCTCCACCTGATAAATATAAAACGGAAAATCCTGCATCCTTTGCGATTAATGCTGCCATTGCATCATGCGCACCAGGTATTTGTAAAATGTTATCGGTAAGCATCTGTTCTTTAAACCGATCAGCTAATTCCTTCTGAGTCGATTGTTGGTCTACAATCCATGCCATAAACGTTCCTCCCTCTCGTTAAATATAAACAGAAATTCACAGGATGTTTATCCCATCTTGCCTTATTCTTTTCCTTACGCATATTGTTTTAGGGGATTACAGCCCTTTATTGCGCAATAAATAACTCTACAAATTCATTGACATTCATTT
The DNA here is from genome assembly GCF_037983385.1 of Oceanobacillus sp. FSL K6-0127. NCBI lineage: Bacteria > Bacillati > Bacillota > Bacilli > Caryophanales > Bacillaceae > Oceanobacillus > Oceanobacillus sp. FSL K6-0127. The sequence continues at coordinate 3,748,851 of NZ_CP150287.1, forward strand.
TTGCTAGCTTGTTGTAGTCATAGCTAACTTCTTCAATTTTCTTACGCTGTTTTTCCGTGTAATGTGTAGCAAGGTTTGCTGCATACTTCTCAATGATTTTAGGTATTGCTTCATCTCTACGGAACCGATGTCCTAATGGATATTCTCGCTCTACATTTTCCGTCACTGTGCCATCCGTAAAATGTACCTGCACCGCATTTGCAATCGAGCGCTTGCTCGGATTAAGATAATCCTCTGTATAGGATTTATTTTCTACAACGACCATTTTATCGCGCAACCCGTCAATAATTGGATTTGCAGCAAAATCATCCTCATAGTGCTCAGCGCGAATATCTCCTTCTAAAAGTCCAATTGCTGTAATATACTGCAAGCAGTGATCACGATCGGCCGGGTTATTGAGCGGACCCTTTTTATCAATAATCCGAATCGCTGATTCATGCGTTGTAATTGTAATTTTATCAATCTCACCTATACGATTGACTACTTCAGGATGAAGCTTTACCGCTGCTTCGGCTGCTGTTTGTGCATGGAATTCAGCTGGGAAGGAAACTTTAAACAACACATTTTCCATTACGTAACTGTCGAGCGGCTGACTAAGAACTAATTCCTGCTTGTTAAATAGTACGTCTTGGAATCCCCAGCCAGGTGCGCTTAATGCTGTCGGATAGCCCATTTCTCCTTTCATTGCCATCAGAGCTAAGCGTACTGCCCTGCTTGTCGCGTCTCCAGCAGCCCAAGACTTCCGTGAACCAGTATTCGGAGCGTGACGATACGTACGTAAGCTTGAATTATCAATCCAGGCATTTGTCAATGCATTCGTGATTTCTTCACGTCCACCACCAAGCATTTTTGTTACAACAGCTGTTGTTGCTATTTTTACATATAGAACGTGATCAAGTCCTACACGATTCAAGCTATTTTCTAACGCAAGCACACCTTGAATTTCATGTGCCTTAATCATCATTTCCAGTACATCTTCCACCTTTAGCGGCTCTTTCCCCTTCTGAATTCTAACTTGACTGAGATAATCAGCAACTGCTAAAATTCCACCTAAGTTGTCTGAGGGGTGTCCCCACTCTGCAGCAAGCCACGTATCGTTATAGTCAAGCCAGCGAATCATTGTTCCAATATTAAATGCTCCCTGAATTGGATCAAGTACATGAGATGTCCCAGGCACGCGCACACCATTTGGAACAACTGTACCAGGAACAACTGGTCCGAGCAGCTTCGTACACTCTGGATAATCAAGTGCAAGAATTCCGCATCCTAATGTATCGATTAGTACATGGTGGGCTGTTGAATATGCTTCTTCACTCGTTATATCTTTATTCAAAACGTAATCTACAATTTCCTCTATTAATGCATCTGTCTTTTTATAAGTATCCGTTTGTAACATGATAAGCATCCTTTCCCTTACATTCTTTTTTTTGTTTATCAAACATGCCGTGCGCCAGTGTAATTAACTCGCGGCCGGAACAATCGATTATTTTCATGCTGTTCAATGACATGTGCTGCCAGTCCTGCTGTTCTCGCACTAAAAAAGATTGGCGTATATAGTGGGATTGGGATTCCCAGTTTCCAATAAACTGGTGCTGCATAGTAGTCAAGATTTGGATAAAGTCCTTTTTCTTTCTCCATAACCTTTTCGCCTGCCTCACACATTTCAAGCAACAGATAATCCCCGTCTTTTTCACATAGCTGCCTTAATGCTTCTTTCGTAATCAATGCTCTTGGATCCATTTTTTTCATATATACACGATGACCGAACCCCATAATCTTTTCTTTCTTTTGTAATTTCTTCAGTAGCAGTTCTTCAAATTCTGATACGGTTTTTACTTCATTTAACATATACATCACAGCTTCGTTTGCCCCGCCATGTAAATTTCCTTTTAAAGAAGCAATTGCCCCGGTTAACGCTCCATAGATATCCGAGTTCGTGGACGCAATCACACGTGCAGCAAATGTAGAATTCGGCATTTCGTGCTCACTATACAATAGAAGCAAACGGTCAAAAATTTCTACTTCTAACTCAGAAGGCTTTTCACCAGTAATCATGTACAAAAAATTTGCGCTGTAGGATAAATCCTGAAGTGGATAAACCGATTCTTGTCCATTTATTATCCGGTGACTATTCACCGTTATCGTCGGAAGCTGACCCAGCAATTGATAAGCTCGTTTTTTATTAGCTGGCAATGTTCGATCTTCAATCGCCTCATCGAATCCTGCTAAAACAGACAAACCAGTACGCATCCCATCCATTGGATGTGTTTGCTCCGGCAATAATCGAAGTACATCCATCACATTTGAAGGCACATCATAATAATCCTTCAATATCTCTTCTAACTTCGCTTTCTCAGCTGCTGTTGGCAGTTCCCCTTCTAATAAGAGATGCACGATTTCAGCATAATCTTTACGTTTCGATAGCTCAATCAGATCATAGCCTTGAATAATGATTTGTTCCTTCTCCACATCAAGAAACGAAATGGACGTCTCTGCTGCAATTACCCCTTCCAGACCTGGCACATATTTTGCTTTTGTTTCCATGAATATCCCCCTAGCTTTTTTAAAATCTCAGAAAATACTATGACGAACAATTCGGCTCACCAAACAGACAGCGCTTTCAAACCATTTCCAATTTCATTATAATATTGAATTGAAAATTATAAAAATATATAATATTAATAATTAGCCATTGATTTTTTCTATAGCTCATAAAAGTGAGGCGATTAAGGATGAACTATCAAGATTGGGAAATGCTGGCTGCACTATATTCTACTGAAAATATTACAAAAGCAGCAGAGCATCTTTTTTTATCACAGCCCACATTAACATCAAGGATTCAAAAATTAGAAGAGCACTACGGTGTACAGCTCATTCTCCGAAAGCGCAGAGGTGTTACATTCACACCTGAAGGAGAGCATTTAGCACAGCATGCACAAAATATGCTTCGGGAACAACGGAAGATTGAAGAGAAAATTAATAACATGAAAAATCAAGTAACAGGTACGTTACGAGTTGGTGTTTCGAATTTTTTTGCATTAAATAAGATGCCGAAATTATTACGTCTTTTTAAAAAAGAATATCCAAATGTTGAGTGTCAAATGGTAACCGGGTGGAGTAGTGAAATGCATCGACTAATTTTAAACAATGAGGTGCATATTAGCTTTATTAAAGGGGACTATCCATGGAAAGAAAACAAAGAGCTTTTATACGAAGAAGAAGTATGTATTGCATCTCCATGGGATTTCAAGTGGGAGGAACTGCCACGAATGCCACGGATTGATTACCGCACTGACGAGCATATGAAAAGCATGGTGGATGAATGGTGGTTCCATAACTATTCACAAAGGGCTAATATTACCATTCAAGTTAATCAAGTAGAAACCTGTAAAGAAATGATTGTAAACGGACTAGGCTATGCGATTATCGCAAATTTAGTTGTTCGTCCTTATACAGAACTTTTTATAAAACCAATTATGCTACCATCTGGAGAGCCAATGATAAGAAAAACATGGATGTATTATCATGAAGATGCATTACAAATGAACATTGTACGAGCTTTTATTCGATTTATTCAAACGTTGGATGTGAAATCTTTATAACTCTCTTAAAGCCGAAACAAGAAATAGCTTATATCCGTGCATAAATAATATTATTAGTCAGAAACTAACGGAAGAAAATGAGCGAACACTTTATGAGAGGAATAAATACGTATGGGAAATCATGATAACATTAAATTAACGGCTCCAGAGATTTCAACTTTATGGGCTGGCTATCAAAGTAATTCAATGGCCATATGTGGTTTAAAGTATTTTTTAATGCATGTCGATAATGAAGATATCCGCAGCATAATTGAAAATGCACTCACATTATCAGAACAGCAGCTTGAAAAAACAACCGACTTTTTCAGGAAAGAGGATTATCCAGTTCCACAGGGGTTTACAGAGAAAGACGTAAATTTAAATGCACCCCGTCTATTCTCTGATAAGCTTTATCTTGCTTTTGTATTCAATATGACCGTTGTCAATTTAGCTAGTCATGTCGCCTCTTTGACGACTGCTGTCAGAAGTGATTTACTGCAATTCTACGCTGATTGTTTATCAGACTCTGAAGAACTGCACATGAAAACAAAAGAATTTTCAAAAGAGATAGGTATCCATATCCGTGCGCCACACATACCGACTCCCAGTCAAATTGACTTTGTTAAAAAGGAAAGCTTCACTGCAGGATGGCTGACAGACAGACGCCCATTATTAGGGTCCGAAATAACAAATCTAGTGTTCAATGCACGAAGAAATTCACTGGGGCAAGCTGTTATGACCGGTTTTAGTCAAGTTGCCCAGTCAAAGGATGTACGAAAGTATTTTGAAAGAGGCCGTGAAATATCCAAAAAACATATAGAAGTTTTTAACTCTATTTTAAGCAATAGCTATTTATCAGACGGTACAATCTTGCTGACTCCAGAAGTAACTGAATCTACTGACCCTCCTTTTTCAGATAAGTTCATGATGGTTTTAACATCGTCGTTAATTGCATCTGGTATTGGCCAATATGGAATGTCTATGTCCTTAAGTCCCAGACACGATATAGCGGTTCAATACAGCCGTTTAATGGTAGAAATAGCTAATTATGCAAATGACGGTGCTTCTATTATGATTGAAAATGGCTGGATGGAGCAACCACCAATGGCAGCTGATCGAAAAGGGTTAGCTAAGTAGGTTAAAAATGGAAAAAAGGGCAGATTTAAAAAGTAAAAAACTTGAAGTACTTCTGTGGAGTATTGCTTTACCAGGATTCGGTCAACTTTTAAATCGTAAATATATGAAAGGTTTCGTACTAATTGGATTAGAGTTTTTAGTTAATGTAATGGGGAATTTTAACACCATTATTGTACTTAGCTTTAATATGAAAATCGAAGAGGCCATTGCACAGACAAATTATTTATGGCTGATGTTTTACCCCTGTTTATATTTCTTTGCTATCTGGGATGCTTATAAAGATGCCGGAGGTGGTGAAAAACCTTTCGCTTACCTCCCCCTTGTATTTTCAGCCTATTTTGTTACAGTAGGCTTAATTTTTTCTCCCACACTTACAATATTTGGTGTATACATTGGACCGATGTGGCTGCCTATATTATTTCTTCCAATTGGGTTAGGTGTTGGGGCACTGATTCGAAAGGTATTGTTTAAAATTTATGTTAAAAGCTCTGGATAAATTCTTTCTGCTGCCGGTTTTAAGTATTTTATACGAAACCGGCTAATGCAAAGAAATATCCACTTTTTATTTTGTGCTATACTTTCCAGAAGTTAAGCTCTTTTTACTCCTGTTCATAAATCCACAAAGCAACCTGTAATATTAATGCATCATTAAACTTCCTCGGATCATAACCTGTCTCATTAGCAATCTTATTTATCCGATAAATTAGCGTATTACGATGCAAAAATAACGCATCAGCCGTTTTTTGGATATTCAAATCATTTGCAAAAAACGCCTCTAACGTTCCTGCTTTTGTTTTGTCCACACATTGCAATATTCTGTTAGAGAACCTTTTTCCAACAGACTTATCAATTTGATACAATAATGCCCTCACTTCTAATTGAGCAAATGAAATAATCTCTGTTTTAGGATCGCCTATCCTTAAGGCAAGCTTACAATCAGAGTAGGCTTTGTTTAATTGTTGCAATTCGTGAAACATTAAGCTATAAGACATTCTAAATTTTATTTTTAGCTTCTTTAAAAGCCGTGCAAGTGATTGGATGTTAGTCAGCAGGTCCCTCTCTTCAAGTCCCGTTGTTGCAATAAAGATTTGATTAAGACTGATAAATCCTGTTATTACATACGTTTCACCAAATACCTTCTCCAAACTCTGAATAAAATCCTGCTTGGGAATCTTAAGTTCATCTATTCGAATGACAATAGCTGTGAAAGGTGGAATAAGTTCTAATTTCAGCATACTTAGTCCTCGATTCATTACATCATAGGAAGGAGAACGTTTTAGCAGTTGTTCAATTATCATTTCTTTTGTACGTTGTTTCCATTCAAGCTGTGAAGCAATAAACTCTTGGTTAATCATAAGCTCTGTCGCCATCTTTACTAATTCTGCAATATCTCCCATTTCATCTGGATTGCCTGTTATCCCAATCACTCCGATAATTCTCTCTTTGAAAACAATTGGTAAATTAATACCCGGTTGCGCTCCTTCCCATGCTTCATCCTGATGTGAATAGATTGTAAGGGATTTCCCGTTTTTTAATACCTCAACTGCTCCTTCATGAACCGTATGTAATCTTTTTTCATCCTTTGTGGCAATAATAGTTCCATCCATATCCATAATATTAACGTTACGACCTAAACGTAAAGAAGTTTCTCTAACGATTGTCTTTGCAATTTCTTTTGTTATCATTTCCATGATTCATCATCCCCTTTAGTCGATACGTACAAAAAATGTCGGATTCACTTCCTATTTTTCATATGGTATAACCATATACATTTTTAGTCAAGATTCGTATAATTTAATCTACAGATAATGAAAACGTTTACCAGGATGTGATTGTGTGAAAATTATTATAGCACCAGACTCATTTAAAGGGAGTTTACGTGCGGTTGATGCTGCTAATTCAATCGATAGAGGAATCAAAAAGGCTTTTCCAAAAGCGGAAACAGTGATGCTACCTGTTGCAGATGGTGGCGAGGGGACATTAGAAACACTTGTCACTGCGACAAAAGGCGAGATACGAAACGTCACAGTGATCGGACCTTTAGGGGATGAAGTGAAGTCATCCTATGGTGTTTTAGGAGATAAGAAAACCTGTGTCATTGAAATGGCAACAGCATCAGGACTTACACTTCTTACGGATGAACAGCTTTCTCCTTTAAAAGCAACAACATATGGAACTGGCCAGTTGATAAAACAAGCGTTGGATGATGGATTTACTTCGTTTATCATTGCCATCGGTGGATCAGCAACCAATGATGGCGGGGCTGGAATGCTCCAAGCACTTGGATTAAAGTTATGCACTAAAGATGGTAATGAAATCGGATATGGTGGTGGTGAATTAAATAAGATCGCTTTAATAGAGGATGATTCTTTCGATTCGCGTATTAAAGCTTGCAACTTTTTAATTGCTTCTGATGTAGAAAATCCGCTTATCGGTCCAAACGGTGCCTCCTTTGTTTTTGGTCCACAAAAAGGGGCAACTCCAGAAATGGTTGAAACGCTTGACCAACATCTTACCCATTGGGCCGATCATGTTGCCAAGCTTACAGGAATCCACTTACACAACCTGCCTGGTGCAGGGGCAGCAGGAGGAATTGGAGGAGCCTTTCAAGCTTTCTTCCCATGTAAGGTTAAACGAGGAATCGATGTTGTGTTAGAGTACAGTAAATTCAGCGAATTCTTGCCAAATACAGATTTAGTTATTACCGGAGAAGGTAAAGTAGATGGACAAACCGCATCAGGCAAAACTCCGCTCGGCGTTGCGCAAGCCGCAAAAAGCCAGGATGTTCCGACAATTATTATAGCTGGTTCAATCGGAAATGGCATTGAAGCACTGCATGAATTTGGTATTGTGAGCATTCATAGCATAATCAATCAGCCAATGACCTTAAAGGAATCAATTACAAATGCAGCTGGATTATTAGAACAAAGTACCGAACAGGTTGTTCGAGCTTACTTTTATTCTAACAACCATAACAATAAAGCAAATAGCGACACTACTGCGAATGGACTTCCTGTAACATAACGATAATGGTCCAGTCTGTTAATTGATTCATTGAAGCTAATATTATAATCCTATTTTTAAAAATATCAAAAGGAGGAACGATTTGATGAACATAAAAGATACGATAGAAAAAGTACCCGGAGGACTTATGGTCGTTCCGCTTTTATTAGGAGCTTTTTTAAATACAATTGACCAAATGCATATACCTGCAGTAATGAACGTTTTAAAATTCCTCGGTGCACCCCAAACGGAGGAAGGCTATTACGAGTTTTTACAAATCGGTGGTTTCTCTCAGGAGCTGTTTAAGGATAGCGCACTTGTATTAATTGCTTTATTTCTATTTTGTGTTGGAAGCCAAATGAATTTAAAAGTTGGTGGAAAGGCATTAAAAAAAGGTGTCCTCCTAACTGGGTCGAAATATTTTGCTGGAGTTGCAGTCGGGATGACTTTGGGTTACTTTTTTGACCCGATGAGTGGTTTGTTCGGACTTTCGACGCTTGCAATTATTGCTGGAATGACAAATAGTAATAGTGGAATGTATGCAGCATTAACAGGTAAATTTGGAAACAGGTCTGATGTCGGCGGGCTTTCTATCCTTGCAATCAATGATGGACCGTTCTTCACGTTAGTTGCACTTGGTGTATTAGGTACAGCTTTCCCAATGATATCATTTATAGCTGTTTTATTACCTATCGGGATTGGTATGCTTTTAGGAAACTGGGATCCGAAAATACGAGAGTTTTTAAAACCAGGGGAATCGATTACAATCCCATTTTTTGCATTTGCACTAGGAGCAGGTATGGATTTGGCAAACTTCTTTAATCCAACAGTTCTTGCAGGTGGTTTGATACTTGCGATACTTACTTTCGTTTGCTCAGCTGGGATGGGAATTCTTATGTTTAAATTATTTAAAGAAAAAAGCTTTATTGCACCCATTTCAGAAGCTTCTACAGCAGGAAATGCGGCTGCAACACCGGCCGCCATTGCAGCCGCAGCAGCTGTAGCTGTTGGCGCAGGAGCAATGACACAAGCAGAGCTAGAAGCAATCCAAAACATTGTCCCTATTGCTACTGCTCAGATTTCGATATCCACAATCACTACTTCCTTACTCTGTCCAATAGGTGTTATATTAATGGATAAATATCAACGAAAAAGAGGAATTGATGGTACACGGGAAGATCTTGGTCTGAATAATGCTGAAAGAACTTCGGGCACCCAAGAGAGGCATGCAGTCAACGATTAACATCAAAGAAAGCGCTATCCTATATGATATTTAGTCGTATACGATTTAATACGAGTAGATCCTGTTGCCCGTCAGCACAAATAAGAAAAAAATTATTAATGAAATGAGGTATGCATCATGAAGACAGAACTGTTATATGGAAAGCATGGTATTTCATTAGAATTGCCGGACAACGCTTTCCTTATTGAGCCAACAAATTTGCCAAAACTTGAGAATGAAAAAGAAGCAATCCGACAAGCATTGCGACATCCAATTGGTTCTGGATCTTTAAAAGAGTCCGTTAAATCAACGGATACGGTATCCATTGTAATAAGTGATATTACAAGACCAACACCAAATCATATACTCGTCCCCCTGCTGATTGAGGAATTAAATCATGTCCCATTAGAAAACTTTGTCATTATTAATGGAACCGGAACCCATCGTGACCAAACAAGAGAAGAGTTTGTTCAGATGCTGGGAGATTGGGTAGTAGACAATATTCGAATCATAAATAATCAATGTCATGATAAGGATACACTTGTTAACCTTGGAAGAAGCAAATTTGGTTGTGATGTCTACCTTAATAAAGAATATGTTGAATCAGATTTTCGAATTGTAACAGGTTTTATTGAACCACATTTCTTTGCTGGGTTTTCTGGAGGTCCAAAAGGTATCATGCCAGGGATCGCGGGTATTGAAACAATTTTGACATTTCATAATGCCCGAATGATTGGTGACCCTCTTTCTACGTGGGGCAACATGGAGAATAATCCAGTCCAAGATATGACTCGTGAAATTAATAGTCTATGTAAACCAGATTTCATGTTAAACGTTACATTGAACCGAGAAAAAGAGATTACAAATGTGTTTGCAGGGGAATTGTACGAATCACATGATCTCGGGTGTGCATTTGCAAAAGAGCATGCAATGTTCCGTTGTGATGAACGCTTTGATGTTGTCATAACATCCAATTCTGGCTACCCGCTTGATCAGAATTTATATCAAGCTGTAAAAGGAATGAGTGCTGCACATAAAATTGTGAAGGAAGGCGGCTCTATTATTGTCGCATCCGAATGTTCGGATGGTTTGCCTGATCACGGCAACTATGCAAAAATATTTGACATGGCTGAAAGTCCACAAAAATTGCTGGATATGATTAATGATCCAGAATTTAAAATGTTTGATCAGTGGCAGGTTCAGAAGCAAGCCGTTATCCAAGTTTGGGCTGATGTTTACGTTTATTCTAAACTATCCGATCAACAAGTAATAAATGCAATGCTAAAGCCTACGAATAACATTGAACAAACTATAGAAGATTTGAAGAAAAAGCATGGTGACACGATGACAATTGCTGTTCTTCCACTTGGTCCACTAACAATTCCATACGTTGAAGAAAAAGTAAGTATAAAATAAGAAGGCCATCATTTCTGGTCTTCTTATTTAGTACGTCATCAATTATTGTAAAGTAATTATACCCCCTTCCCTTACTACAAATGCCTCTTTTATTCCATATCTGAATATGGTAATCTATAGTGAGGCAATTTTATAATTTTCCTACAATAAGCTAAATGAATATGGAGAAGGTGAGCTGAATTTGAAAAGGTCTTACATTTACATAGCATTTTTTGTCTTACTGATCTTTCTTGCAGGCTGCAAAGATACTACAAATGAGGAACCGAATTCATCCAAAGCAAAAGAGAATGGTTCTGGTGAGGAACAAAGCAAATCCAAAGAAACGGAAGGTCAGAAAGAACCTAAAGAAAGTCCAATAGATTATAAAGAAGATATTGGCAACCTAAAGGTTTGGATCGGGGGCGAAATGATAGTAGAGGATGATCAAATCATTGTAGAAGGTCAAAGCAACCTATTGCCAGGCTCGATTATTAGCTCTTCCGGAAATAGTACATTACCGATTGCAGCTTTTATGAAGAATGCTGAGGTACAAAAGGATGGCTCTTTCCGTTTTGAATATCCCGGCTATGAAGGAAATGCGATAATCGATTTCCGATTATCTTCTCTGGGTGAGGATACGACAAAACATTATGGTGTATACTTCAACCAAGTTACAGGACCCCAACGTTATAAAACATCACAAAGCGATCAATATGAGGTTAGGGCTAGCGTTTTATTAGATGCAAACAAGGACATCCCGTACACACTCCCAATCGAAACGCCCAAATGGAATGAACTCCCTGCGGATTATGGAGAATCGAATATATGGATGAATGTTGATGTAACTACTGATCATAAATTCATCTATATACACGGAAAAAGTAATCTACTTGAAGGAACATGGTTGGGTGGCGATTTAATGAACGCGAACGATGTTATTGTTCCATTTTCTTATGATTATACCAATGTAAATCCAGATGGTTCCTTCGCACTTAAAATACCTTATCTATCATTGCGCCCAGGCATGTATATCCCAATTCAAGTCCATGCCGATCAAAATTCTTGGGATGATGTTCTAGCAGCCTATGGTGAAGACTTTGGGAAGTTGGAAGGAGACCTTTTGCAAACCACTGATGATGGAAAACGTTATCTTGAAAAGACTATTGAATTAGATATACCAGACATGGAACCACCAGAAAAAGTGGATTTAACTGTCGCAGATGAAGAAATTAAGATGCAAGTTCCTGATGATCTGTTGTTTGATTTTGATGAAAGTACATTAAAAGATAGTTCGCAAGAGACATTAGATGGGATTCTTGCTGAATTAGAAGAATTAGAGCCTGAGACAACTGTTCATATCAATGGCCATACGGATAATCAAGGTGAGACATCGTATAATCTGAATTTATCTTTAGAACGCGCTGAATCCGTCTTTCATTATTTGGAGGAGCATGGTGATATTAGCCATTTAACAATTCATACAGAAGGATATGGCGAGACAGCTCCAATTGAATCAAATGAAGATGAAGATGGCAGAAGTAAAAATCGCCGCGTAGAGATGGTCATCAATCCAGAAGGTTAAGTATAAAGGGATTTTCCACGAACTTTTTTAGTGGGAAATCCCTTTTTCCTATCCGTTTATACATAGTAGGTATGCTTCACACTATCCCAACTATCCGTAATATTTGCGATTAAAATTGAAGAGATTTATTTATTCTATTAACGTGGATTTTCATCCATATGAGCAAATCCAGAGCTAGTATCTATCTCCCCAAAGATTTTACTCCGTTCTAGATTTTTGCCACTCAACCAGGATTCAAAATCAATTTTTACTGGCTCCTGATCTCCTCCAAGTGCAATCCATGCCTGTTTTTCTTTTGGAAAATATGCCGATGTATGTAATGTACCTGACCAGCTTTTGTAGTTGCTTACAAACACCCCTTTATCCGTATCATTCAACAGTCGAAATGCTTTATATGCATCTGTTGCTTGCGCTTTCTGGTTGTTGATTGCATTGAGTCGTTCTTGTGACTCTGCAATAAAACGACGATTTTCATGCTGGAGCACCTCAAAGTGATTCGTACAGACATTCGATTGATGTACTTGAACAGACCTTGGCGTTGCTTCAATTACATAGGTTTCTTCCTTTTCATCTAACACAATGTAACTAAACGAAGTCCGGTGTGGTATCTCCTTCACAAGCTCAATTGCTTCTTCTGTAGTCGCACACATCTCTAAAATAATTCTACCAATCATATGACAAATAAATCCATCGCCTGGATCTTTACGATGCATGAAGTTGTACCCCATTACGAGTCCTTTTTCATTCATGCCATCCATCCGACCAGTAACACGTTGAGAAGGTCCGATGACAGCATATCCACCATCGGTCGGCTGGAATAGGTTGTAGCGCCCTTCATAGGTTTTCGGATGATAATCATAATTTCGGATCATATAGTCCTTCCCTGTCAAAATCGAACAGCCACTATAGTCTGGTTGAACACGATAATTGCCGAAATCGCGAAGAATCATCGACATCGGCTGTTGAAGAGCATCTCGTAGACCAAGCAGTTCTTCCCATATTCCTGGTGCAAACCGCATAAATGCTTGTTTGGCTTCAGCTTCGTCAATCGTAAACCGTGGTCTTCTCAATCTCCAATCGCGATGTCTGTTTTTAATAATTAGAGAATTCTTCAGATGCTCACCTTGCATATAGCCATAATCGTAATGACTCCCGCGAAATTGAATAATATCACTATGAACGCTTCTCACCTGTAACCACCCTTTGTTTTTCAATTTGATAACATGAATTTCATAATTACTGACGTTTACTATATAGCTTACCATCTTTCAATGAATAAAAGTGCAGTAAAGATTCAGCTATACAATTGTCTCGTTACAAACTGCATATTACAAGCAAAGCCGTTTTATAGTATGTATTCGTACAAAGGAAATCACTTTTCACTAGCTTCAACATTCACGCGGTTGATTACTATTTAATTCCTCAATAACTTCTATTACACATTTAAATGATTAAAAGTTCTGAAATTTATTGATTAATAAAACACAACATGCTTTAATTTATATAACTTAATTGATAACGCTTACAATTAGAGGGGAGAATGAAATATGGAAGAACGTCAGCAATTAAACAAAACTTTGAAGCCACATTGGGTTTGGGCAATTGCATTTGGGTCTGCCATTGGTTGGGGAGCTTTTGTGCTTCCAGTAGACTGGCTATCCATGGCTGGGCCACTTGGGGTAATTATTGGATTTTCAATTGGTGCGATTCTTATGATTATTATCGGGGTGAGCTTTAGTTCTCTTATCGAAAAGCTGCCAGTAACTGGAGGAGGGTTCGCATACGCTTATTATGGTTTAGGTAGATATCATGCTTTTATTTGTGGATGGTTTCTAACGTTAGGATATGTTGCAATTGTTGCGCTTAATGCTTCTGCTCTAGCACTTCTAGGAAAATTCGTTTTCCCAAGGGTTGTAGAACAAGGTTACATGTATACAATTGCCGGATGGGAGGTTTACACCGGAGAAGTTATTGTAGCCTGTGCTGCATTAGCTATTTTCGCCCTTGTCAATATCCGGGGTGCAAGTTCTTCTGCATTTAGTCAGTTTGTGTTTTGCGTCTGCTTATTTGGCGGAGTTTTGTTATTAACCATCGCTATGATTATTCATCCTACAAGTTCCTTTTCCAATTTACAACCTCTCTTTCAGCCCGGAGTCGGTTCTATTGCATCGATAGCAGCAATAATTGCAATTGCACCATGGGCTTATATTGGTTTTGACAACATACCACAGGCTGCAGAAGAGTTTAACTTTTCCCCCAAAAAAGCTTTTCGTATTATCGTTATTGCCTTAGTTTTTGCAGCTCTTACTTACTCAATGACTGTCATTGCAACTGGAATTGGTCAACCATGGATGGAGGCTGTTCAAGCAGGATCGGTCTGGGGAACCGCTATGATTGTTGAAAATGCCTATGGAACAATTGGTGTTATTTTATTATCGTTTGCATTAATTATGGGTATTATGACAGGTTTGAATGGATTCTACATGTCAGCCAGCCGTTTATTGTTTGCCATGGGGAGAGCAAAAGTTATCCCTGCAGCTTTTGGAAAATTGCACCGCTCCCATAAAACCCCTCATGCTGGTATTTTATTCACACTAGCATTCACGCTTTTTGCACCTTTCTTTGGGCGAGAAGCATTATTATGGGTAGTTGATATGTCTGCACTTGGAGTCACCATCGCATACTTCTATACTTGCTTTATTGCATACCGATTATTCAAATGGTCAGATCGAAATCCAGCCGGGAACAAGCGCGCTACTGTCTCCCCCGGAAGAAAGTTTCTATGTCTATTAGGTATCCTAAGCAGTGCCGGATTCCTACTATTGTTAATCGTACCAGGTTCACCTGGATTTTTGAGCACCCCTTCATGGATTGCTTTATTTGTTTGGCTAATTCTAGGAGCCCTCTTTTTCCTAGTTAAATTTAAACATATTCGAGCAATCCCTAAGGCAGAGCTAGATCATTTGATTTTAGGAGACTTTAAGGATAAAGAAGAAGCAGCTGATATGGAAGACGATTTGGAAAATGTATCATCATAGTTCTTTCAAACCAAGCCATCCTTAAATCTAATAGCTTTAATACTTAGACCTAAAATATTCCTAACCTATAAAAACCACCGCATCAGAGAAATCTGTTACGGTGGTTTACAATTTTATTGTAATAATAAAAAGCTCGATAATGCGTTTTATCCCAACAAAGCGCCCTGTTTTTCGTATACTTTTTTTCCGTCAATTAGTGTTGCTTCCACTGAGATATCTTTGATTTCAAGTGGATCCACGATTGTTGGATCTTTATCTAATACAGCAAAGTCTGCACGTTTTCCTATTTCAATACTTCCCACAGTATCTTCACTAAAATTCATATATGCCCCATAAATGGTCATTGATTTTAATGCCGTTACGACATCGATTTTTTGTTCAGGTCCCAGCACTTCCCCTTCTTTCGTTAGGCGGTTTACAGCTGCCCAAACAGAAAATAGTGGTGAAATCGGAGTGACTGGACAATCGGAATGTAATGCAAATAAAATATCTCGTTTTACAATATCCGCTAACGGACTAATTCTTCTAGAACGTTCTGGACCAAGGAAAAGCCTCTTATGACGGTCCCCCCAGTAATAGACATGATTAATAAAAACCGAACCAGCTACACGGAGTTTCTGCATATTGTCAAGATCATCAATTGTTGCCGTTTGCACATGCTCTATCCGGTGACGATGGTCATCTCTTGGTGACTTTTCTTGAGCGAAAGCATACCCTTCTAAAATGGATCCTATTGCTCGATCTCCATTGCCATGAATGGTCACACGGAATCCTCGCTTGTGTAAGTCTAATATTTCTTCGTTAAACGCTTCCTGAAAATGAAGTAATTCTCCAACAACATCTGCATTATTATAATAAGGTTCTCTTAGAGCACCAGTTAAGCCTTGGATGGATCCATCCTGAAACATTTTTGCACTGTCCAGGCATGCTTTACCGTTAGATGCATTCATTATTTCTTCATTTAATTGTTCTGCTGTGTAATTACCAAACTTTTCTCCCTCTCGTAGAAGTGTGTGTATAATCATTAATTGTGAATGCATTGGATTAATACCTTGTCGGGCTGCTATCAGATGTGCTTCTAATTCTGATTCACCAAGGAACAAACCTACTCCGGCATCCGCATTTGTTGTAATCCCTTGGGCTAAATAATCCTTTGAGCCTTCTCCCAGTGCCGCTACCATCTCATCTACCGTGGGAACTGGAATTACTTTTTGAACATATTCCAACGCAGGTATTTCATGAAGCACACCATCTAAACGTCCGTTTTTATCACGCCCAAAAAAGCCTCCCTGGGGGTTCTTTATTTGTTCGTCAACACCAGCTAGTTCCAAAGCCTTTGAATTGACAGCTGCGAAATGACTCGAAATATGCGTAATAAATACTGGGTGATCAGGTGCAATCTGGTCTAGCTCTTCCCTTGTTGGATGTCTCTGTTCTTTTAAAAGTGTATCATCATAACCGTATCCTTCCAACCATTGTCCTTGTGGAGTAGAATTCGCTTTCACTTTAATTCGTCGTAATATATCATCAATACTTTCATTCGGTGGTGTACTGCAATTAACCTTATTTTTATTAAGTGAGTACATTAGAATGTGGTTATGTGTGTCGATGAAACCAGGAATTAATGTTTTTCCTTTTAAGTTAAGAACTTCAGTATTTGACGTTATTCGGACTGAAGCTGGTGGTTCTGATTCTTGCCATATTTCAATAATTCGACCATCAGTAATAGCTAATGAATGAGCAATACTATTTTGCTCATCAAGTGTTAGTATATTGGCATTTGTAATTAAGGTATCTATCTTATCCATTGTTTTTTTCTCCTTTTTAGAAATTTTTGCAACACAGTCAAATTTACCTTACGAACTTATGATTTTATCAACTGGTTCTTGTTCTGTAGGATCCTTCACTGCTTTTAATGAGAAGAAATAGGCAGTCACGTCTTCGTCAGCTGAATGTTTTGTTTTAAGACTAACAATGATTAATAATAGAAAAGACATGATTAAGCCTGGCAGAATTTCATGCACTCCATAAGGTGTTCCAGCCAGCTTCCATAAAGAACAAACAATAATACTGCCAACCATACTTACAATTACTCCTGTTTTTGTAGCACGTTTCCAGAACATTGCAGCCATTACAGGTGCAACAAGCGTTACAGCTGTATAGGAAAGGGCAAATTGATAGATGGTTATAATATCTGTAATATATAATGCAATAACAAGTCCCAATACAGCCATACCTAATACAGAAATCCGGGATGTTTTTAACAACTGAGCATCTTCTGCACCAGGTGAAATCCACTCTTGGTAAATATCTTTGGCAATATTAATTGCTCCACTGAGCAAGAAAGATGTTGCACCGGTTAACAGTGCTGCTAATAGTGACACCATAAATAACCCACCTAATGGTGCTGGAAATATGTCTACTAAAAATTGGGTGTACACCTGATCAGGAGGTGTACTTGTATTTAGTATTTGTACGGCCATAATTCCAATTAATATTGCTAGTAAACCAATAAAACCAGAAATGATAAAACCAGTTGTAACAGACCATTTTGCAATTTTAGTAGATTTAGCTGCTGATAAGCGTTGCCATGTTGTTTGCCAAACCATATAGAATGGTCCGAACACAAGGAACCAGTTTAATAATTCTTTACCGCCAATACTGAAAAAGTTAAACAGATGCTTCGGGGTTTCATTTGCCAATACCTCGACCCCACCTATATGGTTAAGCCCAAGGAAAAACAATAAAATAACCCCAGCTAGAATTACGATGGTTTGCACTGTATCTGTCCAAGCAACACTAAACATTCCTCCCATAAGTGTAAAAATGAGACTGATTATAAAACCGATAACAATTCCCCATGTTACGGTAAGTGCTGTAGTAGAGGCTAATATAGAACCCATTCCTACTAACTGCATCGCAAATGTAGGGGTCATATAAAGTAATCCAATAATTAATGCTGGAAGTAATGCAGACGCTTTTCCAAAACGTTTTATAAATAAATCTGGTATTGTATATAATTTAAGTTTACGTATAGTTGGAGTTAGAATAGCGACAAATAGAATAGTAAAAGAAACGAAACTAATAGAAGTAATAAAATAGGAAATACCGATTTCAAAACCTTTTCCAGCTCCACCGATAAGTGCTGCAGATCCAGTAACGGTTGCTATAACTGTTCCTGTGATAGGAAAGAACCCAAGACTAAAGTTGGCCATTAAAAAGTCATCTGAGGTTTTAATTTTTCGTGAGGAAATAATACTTATACCAAAAATTACAATTAAAAAAACTACAATCCAAACTAACCACCAATTCATACGATCTCCCCTTAGTAATTCAATTGATTGCTATTTACTGAAAATAAACTTAATATTCACACATATATAGAGGCATCAAGGGTGACATTACATAAATATCAGATAACAACTCGGTAGTATATGTAACTATTTAAAATAGATTATTTATACTTTATCATTAGGTATAAACGGAGTCAATGTATTCTAAAGAAATGAAATTATCGGATTTCACAATATAATTTATAGATGTTCTTTATAAAACTTAAAGTCTAACACCTTCTCCCAATATTGACATTCCTCATATTGAAAGTTACGTTTAAAATGATAGAAAAACAACCATCAACAAACTGAAAGATTACTAGAAGGAGCTTATGGAGATGAAGAAAAAAATTATTGTTTATGAGCGGCTTGAAAAACCCGTACTTAAAAGTCTACAAGAAAAGTACGATGTGAAGTTTTTTAAAAATATTGATACCCAAACTAACGAAGAATTTATGAACCATCTGAAAGAGGCAGAAGGTATTATTGGACTAGCTTTAGAGGTGAATAAAACATTATTAGACAATGCCCCTAATTTAAAAATCGTGAGTAATGTCTCTGTTGGTTATAATAATTTGGATATCGAAGAATTAACAAAGCGGCACATTATGGCAACAAATACACCGGACGTATTAACAGATACCGTTGCTGATACCGTGTTTGGTATTTTACTCGCAGCTGCCAGACGCATTCCAGAGCTAGACAATTTGGTTAAGTCTAAACAATGGGTAGAAGCATTAGGGCCAGACTATTATGGAGTCGATGTTCATCATAAAACGATAGGTATTATTGGAATGGGAAGAATTGGGCAAGCAATTGCACAGCGTGCTAAGTTTGGATTTGATATGAATATTTTGTATCATAGCCGGACAAGGAAACAAGACGCAGAAACAAAGTTTGATGCTACATATTGCAGTTTAGATGATTTGTTATCCAAATCTGATTTTCCTGTTTTAATTACCCCGCTTACCCCAGAAACAAAAGGTCTTATTAGTAAAAGAGAATTTCAGCTTATGAAGCCTTCAGCAATTTTTATTAATGCTTCACGTGGAAAAACAGTTGTAGAAAAGGATTTAATCGCAGCATTACAAACTGGGGAAATTGCAGCTGCAGGACTGGATGTATTTGAACAAGAACCTGTTGATCCTAACAATCCATTATTAAAAATGAAAAACGTTGTTACCCTGCCACATGTTGGATCTTCCACGTATGAAACCGAGTTAAAAATGTCGGAGTTAGCGGCCAGGAACCTTGAAGCTGGTCTAAATGGAGAAAAACCACCTACTTTAATCAATCCGAATGTTTGGAACAGTTTAACTAAATAGAGCCAATAAACTATAGAAACCTCTATACCACATATCGAGCGGTACAGAGGTTTCTTTTTAATTACATTAGTTATTATCAGAACCCCATGTCTCATAATCCAAGTGTTTATATTTATCTAGCAATCTTGTCGGCAACTGCAATGCATCTCTTCTAAATGGAGGAGCAAGTTGTGTCCCATCCACATAAATGTTTAAAACTGCTGGCTTACGCTTCTCTAATACTTCTTTCACAATAGGTCCTATGTCTTCTGGCTTTTCAATCGTATAACCTAAAGCACCCATTGATTCAGCAACCTCGGCAAACTCTGGCGCTTGGATGTTCGAACCGATAAATCGGTTATCATAATAATCTACTTGGTTTTTCTTTTCAGCGGCCCATGATTTATTATTGAATACGCAGGCGATAACCGGAATATCTTGCTCTACAGCTGTACTTACCTCATGTAAACTCATTCCCCAAGCTCCATCCCCAATAATTGCAACGACTGGTGAATCTGGCTCTGCAAGCTGAGCTCCGAGTGCTGCTGGGTATGCAAAACCAGTATTTCCAAAAGTTAATGCAGCTATATGACGTCTCGTTTGATTAAATCTTAAATAAGCATTTGCAGTAGATGAGACATTCCCAATATCAGTTGAAATGATTGTATTGTCCGGCAACACTTTTGTTAGTTCTAAGAGTGCTCGTCTCGGATTAATTGGAGATCCATCCTCCATCGCAAGGTCTACTAACTCTTTTTCCCATGCTGTTTTTTCTTTGCTTACTGCCTCTAATCGATATTGTTTTTTGTCTGGACTAGGAACTGCCTCTTTCAGTAATCTATAAATTTCGTCACTTGTTGCTTTGGCATCCCCAATAATTCCTACTTCAACCGGGTGTGTTCTAGCTATATTTCTTGGGTTAATATCCACTTGAATAATTTTTGCAGCTTTCGGGAAATAATCGATATCGTAACAAGGCAATGTGCCAAAGACTGACAGCCTCGTTCCAATCGCTAGTACTACGTCAGCATTCTTTAACGTATTCATTGCAGATTTAGCTCCCATATAACCAATTGGGCCGACTGCTAGTGGGTGATCAGCTGGAAATGCGTCATTATGCATATAAGACACTGCTACCGGAATTGTCAGGTGTTCTGCAATTTTAACAACGGTGTCCACCCCATCTGCATCAACTGCACCACGTCCTGAAATAATTACTGGATTTTTTGCGTGCTTTAAAAGCTCTACTGCTTGTTTTGTTAAGGCAGGATCTCCACTTCCTCTAGAATCTGCACGATATTGATGTGGCTGAAGGATCTGATCCTCAAGCTCCCCATAAAATAAATCTCTCGGAATATCGTAAAGGACCGGGCCACGCTCAGCATAAGCGATCCGGAAAGCTGTTCTTAAACAATCAGCTACACGACTCTTATGCGTGACGCGCACTGTTTCTTTTGTAATTGCACTGAAAATCGAAACCTGATCAGCTTCTTGGAATCCGTCCCACCCGATTGTCGGCGTGCCTGCAGAAGGCGATATAACTACCATTGGCGTATGTGCTTGGTTTGCAGCTGCTACAGACGTCACCATATTTGTAATCCCAGGACCATTTTGACCAATAACAACTCCCGCAACACCGGATACTCGTGTATAAGCATCAGCCATATGTGCTGCACTTTGTTCATGTCTTACCGGTAAGAAGCGAATACCGGCAGTTGGGAATAAATCAAGCATATCCATAAATGCGGAACCAACAATTCCATATACTTCTTTTACCCCTTCTGCGACGAGCGTTTCAACAATTGCTTCACTTGGTGTCATTTTTACTTTTTTAACGACACCCTTTTTCATTTCTGCTTGCTGTTTCACCATTAGAAATTCCTCCTTTTTTTATAACCTTTAAAATCGAGTAAGTGGATTAAATGACTTGTATGGTTTGGTCAGTTGCATTTTTTTCAATTCATTCAAAAACAAATCTGCAGTTGATTTTAAAACCTGATCTTTACGCATTGCAATATAGAAGTAACGATAGAATGCTATATTTTTAATCGGATATGATGTCAGCAACCCTAGCTTTTTCTCTTTTGAAATCGTTGCTCTAGAAATAATAGACACACCTAATCCGGCTTCAACTGCTGCTTTAACAGACTCTGTACTCCCTAATTCCATCACGATGTTTAATTCACTTTCTACTATACCAACCATCTGTAGATAGTGATTCACTACTGCCCTTGTGCCAGATCCTTTCTCTCTCATGATGAGCGGGATCGTCTTCAAGCTTTCAGCGGAAATTTTACCATCATTTTCTTTTAAAAAATCAGGAGCTGCTATCAGCAACAGTTCATCTGTTAAAAATGGCTCCAATATAATTTGTGGATCATCAATTGGGGTTTCAATTAACCCGACATCTATAGCGTGATTTTTTATACTGGAAATAATTGTATCCGAATTAGAAATATCTGCACGAATCTGCACCATTGGAAAATTGTCTTTGAAACGCTTCAAAAATATTGGAAGAATGTATTCACCAATTGTAAAACTACACCCTATCTCTAAATCCCCATGTATGTTACTGCCAATTTCCTGTATTTTCTCCTGTGCGGCATCACTCAGCTGGATAATCTCCCTAGCGTATTTTATTAAAATCAACGCAGCCTCTGTCATTTCAACCCTTTTTGTTGTTCGCTCAAATAGTTTGGTATGAAGCTCCTCTTCCAATGCTTTGATCTGCGAGGTAATGGTTGGCTGGGAAACAAATAATACTTTAGCCGCCTCGGAAAAGCTCTTCTTTTCGGCAACAGCTACAAATGTTTTCAGTCTTTCATAATTCACGTAAACTCCATCCCCTCGGATTCCCTTTCTCTCTTATAGGAACAGACTTATTTAAAGACTTCGAATTGCTGACGTTAAAGTATCAATTAAAAAATCTAAATCTTCTACAGTACTTGTTAATGGCGGCGCAACAATAATGACATTGTTTTGTTCTGGAACGGTATCTCCATTTTTACCAATGATTAATCCTTTTTCTTTACACAAACCTATTATTTTTGCCAGTTTTTCATCAGACATCGGCAGCTTAGACTGTTTATCTTCTACCATCTCAATCCCTAAAAGAAAACCAATTTGCCGAACCTCTCCCACGTTTTTGTGATCTATTAAATGATGCAGCTCCGATAATTTAGTCCCGGCAAGTGTGCGAACTCGTTCAACAATGTTCTCACGCTCTATGATATCAATATTTTTTAATGCAACTGCACATGCGGCTGGATGTCCTCCATAGGTAGATACATGACGAAAATGTGAATCCTTGCCAGCCTCTCGAAATACATCATATATTTCAGATTTAACAGCAGTAGCTCCTAATGGTAAGTACCCACTTGTCAGCCCTTTTGCCATTGTCACAATATCAGGCTGTACCCCTGCCGCATGCTTAAATCCAAACATTTTTCCGGTACGTCCATAACCGGATACTACTTCATCCATAATCAGAAGCACATTGTATTTCTTACAAATTTCCGCAACTCGTTGAATATATTTCATTGATGGAACAATAACACCGCCCCCAGAAATAAATGGCTCCATGATAAATGCTGCAACTGTTTCTTCTCCTTCCCAGTTAATCATTTCTTCCAACAGCTGTGCAGCCTTCAGATCTGACTCTTCTGGACTTCCATCAAAAATAGAACGGTAGCTGTATGGCGGATAAACATGTAGAAATCCTGGGACACCCGGATCATATTTTACTCGCCTATTTGCTTGTGCTGTTGCACTTAATGCACCTAATGTTGAACCATGATATCCACGATAACGAGAAATTACTTTATACTTCTGCGGATTACCAGTTTGATTATGGTATTGTCTCGCAATTTTAAATGCAGTTTCATTAGCTTCAGAACCACTATTAGAAAAAAATGTCTGGTATTTCCCACCGAGCAATTCACTAATCTTTTCAGCAAGTTTAATTGCAGGCTGATGGTTCATTGTTAATGGAAAATAGGAAAGGTTTTTCATTTGCTCAGCAGCGGCTTCGACTATTTCTTCCCGGCCATGACCTAGATTTAAGCACCATAATCCAGAAACCCCGTCCAAATAACGTTTACCAGATTCATCCGTAAACCAGGATCCTTCCCCTTTAACAGCGACTACTTGTTCCGCTTCTGGATTGTAACGATGCATGGCATTCCATAATAACGATGCTTCTTTCTCAACCACCTGATTCATTTCGCTTTCCGTCTTCATTCAACCTACCTCCATTCATTTAGTTAGATTCTTTATGAAGCAATACATAATCAATCGAAACCTGATTTTGAAAGATTGATTTAGATGGTATTTCATGCACATTAACACCCTGGATGGTTATCCATTAATTTCGTTTCCTACATTGGAAACCGCTTACATTTATTAGATAATATTTTTAAAAAACTTCCTAGGATCGAGAAAATATCACAATACTAAACTCATTCGTTTTAACTCATTTGAAATCTAAACAATCGTCATTCAATCCTCCTTACATGAATTTGCAAAACGATAAGTCTGACCTATCATGATGATACTGACGTCCGAACCAGTTGTGATGTGATGGTCTGCTATCAGTATAAAACAGTCCGATTTTAAATTCAATATATTATATAAATTCAGTTATTTAAAATGATAATAAGTCTTATTATGCCTGCTAATAATTTTATTCCAAATACGTGATACAACTTTTAATGAACCCTGTTAGCCAAACTTACGAGACAAGTTTATTTTAAATGTATATAGGTCATTCCGATAAAAGGCTTTTTCGAATTCAATGATTTCACGATTTCGATCTCTAATAATTCGTTCGGCAATTAACGCGTTCGTTCCATTCGGCATTTTCATAAATTCCCTATCTTCATCTAAAAAAATTCCACCGCTAATTGTCTGCTCGGCTTCTGCTAGTCTAATTCCTAAATGATTTTCCAGCAAATCATATAATGTTGCATCATTGAGGTCGTATTTAATTAATTTTACTCCTATTTCGATTGGATAATAATGTCGCTCCACACCAATTGGCATATCGTCAGCAAAGCGAATTCGTTTTATAAAGTAAGCATCTTTGAGACCAGTTTTTTCTTGAATATATGGTGTGGTTTCCGTCAAATAATGCGTAACTAACTGTGCTCCTGGCTTCTTCCCCATTTGCATAATCGTATCTGTTGTACTGCTTAGATTACCGAGCCAATCTTGAATTGGTTTTAAGGAAACAAATGTACCTTTTCCATGCTTTTTCTCTAATACTCCTTCACGAACTAAAAGGTTAATAGCTTCCCTAACCGTACTTCTACTAACATGATATTCCTCCATAAATTGCCTTTCACTTGGTATTTGCCCGGTAAATATTCCTTCTTCAATTTTCTTTTCAATAATATTCTTCAATTGAATATGCAACGCTATCGAATTATTATAATCAAGCATGTTAAAGGCTCCTTTTTGTTTTACATAAATCATAGCAGAGATTAGATTATTCGGAAAGATATAGATAAAGATGTACTCAATAATAATTTGATAACCATTTTCCAAGTTTAAAAACTTACCAAATATACTGTCTATTGGTACGCTTTACTATATAGCGGGTCTGGTACCTTATCTCAAAAATTCTCTTTGAAGAATGTATTAAAGAGTCTTTGTTTAATTGGTCATGTCCAGTGTTGGTAGATTTTGAGGAATCTTCTTTAATTAGTAGCGGAATGGTTGCCATGCTATCGTGTCTTAGAGAGTTTTGAGTAGATATTCTTGAGGTGAAAAATCTGATTAGAATATAGCATAATTTTATTCAGCGAGGCAAAAGGTTTAAATATTATATATGAGTTAAAGGGCTGACCCTTTTTTCCGTCTATTTTTTCATTTGGAGCATACAATGTTTTCGAGGTGGAAAAATTGAGAGAAGCAACCGCAGATAAATTACACATTTTTGTCATTATGTTTTTAATCAGCCTGATCATGAGTATTCAAGCACCGATTTTCACTCCTTATGCTGCAATGATTGGAGCATCCAGTGTATTGGTTGGAATTATGCTTAGTGCCGCTCAGTTCGCTAATCTAGTAGGAAATTTAATTGCAGGTCCACTTGTTGACAGGTTTGGGAAGCGAATATTTATTACGCTTCCATTGCTTGTATCGGGTAGTTTGTTTATTTTTCATGGCTTAGTGGCTAATACTGCAGAATTATTACTACTGCGGGCATTAAATGGATTTTCATTAGCCTTTTTGATTCCAGCAGCAATGGCACTACTTTCAGGATATGCAGAAAATAGCCGACAGCAAGGGAAAAACATGGCTGTGAATGGGATTCTCGGTACAATTGCAAGTATTATTGCCCCACTGATTGGTGGAAAGCTTGGAGTTATGTTCGGATACGCCAATTCTTATTTTGTTATTGGGTCAGCACTGATTATAACGGCAGTTTATACGACGTTTTTTCTAAAAGATAGACAAGCAGTCACAGTGAATAAAAGAAATCAGTCATTGAGTCTTATTCAGGTTTTGGCAAATCCTGGTTTGCATGTTGTTTTTCTGACAGGCTTTGCTGTGATGTACATTCATGGTGTGATCATCTATGAAATTCCTTATTTATCGGTGGAAAAAGGACTATCTACCGTCACAACAGGGAAAATGTTCAGTTTTATGGGTATTGGAACATTTTTTTCCTTATCTCTGTTTTTTATTAATCGATTTGCTCCTGTGAAAAGGCTGATTTTCGGTTTATTTGGGATGTGTATGACTCTGTTTGCACTTTTAAATGAGTGGACTACAGCCTTAACGCTTTTGTTATTTTTAATGGGATTCTTTTTTGGGGTGATAATGCCGGCAATGGCTACAGCAGTAACAGATGCTGTCGCAAGGGAAGGACATGGCCGTGCTTTTGGGGTGATGTCGGCGGTCTATTCATTGGGAATGATTTTCAGTTCATTTGTAACCGGGCTTATTCGTGAAGTGATTTCTCCATATTTTATTGCGTTTTTAATAGGTATGCTGGTTTTGTCTTTTGTCGGCTATATGAAACTACGGCTACCGCGATCTGCACATACAAAAGCTACTCCTTTACGGTAAGAAGGAAGGGATGACGATACCATGATTTCTGCGACTACAATCCAGAACTGATTTCCGTCCAGGGTGTAAAGAAATCCCGTGGAAAATCATTGGATAAACAGTTTGAACCGGAATACGGAAAAGATGCAGTTGCTCAAGCCATGCTCTATTTTTCACTAAAATATACGGATGAAATTGAAGCTTCGCATAAAAAAGAAATAGATGTATCCCTGCTTCTAAAATGGCATGAAGATTTTATTTTCCACCCGACATTTATAAAAGTCATCACAACCTTGCTATCTATGAAATTCAAGGCAGTCGCAATCCATGGATCGATTATCCAGTTAATCTGATGTGTATTTCTCAATAAAATGAAGAAGAGGGCTGGGAGTAAAGCGTCTAGAAAAATCCGAACATAATTCAAAAATTTTCCTATTAGATTTTGAATTCGCTCGGATTTTTCTTTTTATAACTTTTTTAATCATTCGTCGGTTCGCTCCAAATAATTACTTGCCAATTGAAATAGTGCTGCAATTCCATAAACAAAAGCCTGTTCATCCACATCGAAGCGTGAATTATGATTGGAATATGCTGTTTCAGGATTACCCCCGTTTGTCCCTAAGTTAAAGAAGACAGCTGGAATCTCATGTGAATAATAAGCGAAGTCTTCTCCACCCATGGATGGATTTTTGTATACGATAGCATCGCTTGTAAATAGCTCCGTAATCGTTTCTTCAAATAATCCACGTAAATCCTTATCAATTTTAATCGATGGCGTTACAAAACGGTAATTCACATCACATTCGCCGCCAAGCCCCTCCGTAATACTCGTTGCAATTGAACGGACTTGTTTAGCAACCGCTTCTCTTGTTACAGGGTTCAATGTCCGGACAGTTCCACTAAGTGTTACTGAATCTGGTATGATGGTTGATTTCGTCCCGCCATGGATTTGGCCAATACTAACAACTACAGAATCAAGTGGATCCGTATTTCGGCTGACGATTTGCTGAAGTGCTGTAATAACTTGCGCCGCAATTGCAACAGGATCGATTGTGCGGTGCGGATGTGCTGCATGTCCTCCCTTTCCCTTTATTTCCAGTTCAAATAGGTCCATTGCTGCACAGCTGAATTCCGTTTCTGTGATTCCAAATTGTCCTGTTTCTATGGTTGGATGTACATGCAGACCAGCCATCATATCCACTTTTGGATTTTCCAGTACACCATCTGCAATCATTGCAGCTGCACCTTCACCAATTTCCTCAGCTGGTTGAAAAACTAATTTTAACGTCCCTTTTTTCAAGCCTCGTTCCGCAAAAATCTTTGCAACGCCTAATAGAATCGATGTATGAGCATCATGCCCACATGTATGTGCAACATGATCTGTTAAACTTCGGTAATCAGCTGTAATTTCATCCATCATTGGAAGTGCATCCATATCCGCACGGAGTCCCACAACAGGTCCTTCTTTTTCACCTTTAAGGATGCCAACCACACCAGTCTTTCCAACACCTTCCGTTACCTGATAGCCCCAATCACGCAGTTTTGTTGCCACAATCTGAGCTGTACGGGTTTCTTCAAAGGCAAGCTCTGGATGCTTTCGCAAGTCTCTTCTTAATGCAATAACTTCTTTTATAATAGAATTAATCTGATTATATAAATCTGGATAAGACGTTTTTAAATTTTCAAAGGATGACAATGCTTCATATGTTTCCATGCTGAATGCTCCCTCCTAACTTATTCTTCAATATAAACATCTTTGAGCAGCAAGGTTTTACCTGGTGTCATCGATAAACCTTTAACTTCTTTACGTACACCTAATAAATATTCTGGGTGTACTAAGTAAACCATTGGTGTCTTTTCAGTTAAAAACTCCTGTGCTTCTGTATACAGAGAAAGGCGCTCTTCTTCTACTACCCTTTGTCTTGCTTTTTCTAGAGTTTCATCCAATTCATCATATCGAGTAAACATCTTGTTTCCACCTGTACCCGCATTACTGGAATGAAATAATGGGAATAAACCATTATCCGCATCTGCTGTTCCGTTATTCCATGACATCACATACATTTCATGCCCGCCATCGCTTGTTTCAGCTAAATAAGCACCCCATTCAAATACCTCTATTTCCAAATTAACTCCAATTTCAGCGAGCTGTGATTGAATGTTGGTTACAATATCAATGCGTTCACGGCTATCATTTGTCCAAACTGTGGCTGATAAACCATCTCCGAATCCGGCATCTGCCAACAATTCTTTGGCACCTTCAGGATCGTAATCAGTCGTTGAAATGGAATCATCATAGCCAAACACATTTGGTGATAACGGACTTATTGCCGGCGTCCCAATATTGTCATAAATTCCTTCTAAGATTTGTTCCTTATCAATCCCCATTGCAATCGCACGTCGAACACGTTCATCATCGAACGGCGCTTTCTCAACATTGAATCCGAGAAACTCAATTCCTAAGCTGTCCTGCCGTACGACAGTTAATTCTTCATTCCCCTCTACCTGGGCAATATCAGAAGGACTCAACGGATTTGTAACATGCGAATCCCCTGTCTCTAACTCTGCAAGTCTCGTTAAATCTTCAGGCACAACTTTAAATGTGACGGAATCAAGTTTAGCCGCTTCCTCTTCCCAATAATCTTCATTATTAACAAGGACAACATGCTGACCTGGTGCCCAATCATCAAATTTAAAATATCCCGTTCCAATTGGGTGCTGATTCACAACACTTCCGGGATCTTCTCCTGCTTCCATTGCTTCGTAGTCTTCTTTAATTTGTTCTAACGAGACGATTCCAGCACTGCCATGAGCTAAATTTGACGGCAATGGTGAGAACGGATACTCCGTTATAATTCGTATAGTGTAATCATCGACCACCTCTACTTCGGATATCATTTCAAATCTACTATAGGAAGATGAACCAACTTCCGGATCTAGCAAACGATCAATATTTGCTTTTACCACTTCTGCATTAAAAGCTGAACCATCATGGAATGTTACATTTTCACGTAATTGAAACTCCCATGTTGTCTCTTCAATCGCTTCCCAGCTGACTGCAAGCCCTGGCTCCAATTCCATTTGTTCATTCTGATTAATCAGTCGCTCAAAAATATTAAATTGTATATCACGTGATGGAACATCATTCGAACCTGCTGGATCCAGTGTTACTGCATCAGATATAGTGGCAATAACAAGATCTCCTCCAGCACCTGCCCGCTCATCTCCTGATGTCCCATTTGCGTCACCTGGTTCATCCGCACAAGCAACTAGCACGCCCATCATACAAATTACGATGAAAAGTAAAAATCCTTTTTTATAATTTCTCATTATTTCTAATTCCCCCCCAGTTACAAGTCGACAATTTTTACACTATTTCAAAGAAATGCTAATTTAAAATATAACTGATTTTCATTTCAATCACAAGTATTTTGGTTGGAATTAT
Organism: Oceanobacillus sp. FSL K6-0127; assembly: GCF_037983385.1. Lineage (NCBI taxonomy): Bacteria > Bacillati > Bacillota > Bacilli > Caryophanales > Bacillaceae > Oceanobacillus > Oceanobacillus sp. FSL K6-0127. Next base: position 3,778,943 of record NZ_CP150287.1, read on the forward strand.
ATAATTAATTTCGAGCATCTTAAAAAGAACCCGTAATCAATTAGACTGATTACGGGTTAAAGTTTATAAAAACCAAGCTCCCCAAAATCCGAAGAGTAGAATTCCAGGAAGAATAAGGTCATGCTTTGTTACAAAAAACTGACGGTAAAAGGTTCGATTTCGATCACCTGTAAATCCTTTTGATTCCATGGCAACAGCTGTTCTTTCCGCTTTCCGAATCGCACTCGCCAGCAACGGAATTGCAAAGCGTTTATATTTTGAAAATTTATCTTTTAATGATTTGCCTTGGCTAACACCACGAACTTGATGGGCAGCATGGATTATTTTAATTTCATCCTTCATCATTGGTAAAAATCGATATCCCGCTAAAACTCCATAAGCAATTTTAGGTGGAAGTTTTAACTGCTGGATCAAGCTTAAAATAAAATCAACCATATTGGTTGTAAAAATAAACATTAAGGATAATGCCGCAACATTTAATATTCGCAGCGAAAGAGCCAAAGCAACGAGAAATGAATCAAGTGGCAACGTTAGTCCGAGCATGTTGATAACCTTATTTGTATGCTCCGATGTATCTGCAAACGCAATTGTTGTCCAGAGCATTCCGATTGCAAAAATAAAAAAGGGAAGAAAATAGAGAACATATTTTTTCCAATTTACCTTACCGAAAATAAAGGTTGCCGCAATTGTCCAAATCAAAAATAGAAACACGGTCATCGGCTCAAATACAAATGCCAAATGTACAATTAATATACAAACTGTTAGTGCTTTTATGCTTGGATTAAGATGATTGAGCAGCATAATCACCTTCCTTTTTTAAGCAGTTCTGAATCTGAACTTGAATTGGTAATGCAAGCTGCCAATCATGCAATTTTTCTATTGGCTGCGCCCATAGTTCCGCTGGTGCGAGATCTGCAACAAGTCTGCCTTTGTGGAGAACTAGAACCCTTGTTGCATAATCATGAATCAATTCCATATCATGTGTAACCATCGCAATTGTTGCTCCCGATTTATATCTTCCTTGTAATAGTCCCATCAGCTGAGCATTGGAAGATGCATCTTGTCCGAAAGTTGGTTCATCCAGCAATAGAAATGGCTGATCATCAACAATCATTGTTGCTACACTCAAACGTCTCTTTTGTCCTTGGCTCAATGTATAGGGATGCTCATGTTGTAAGTGCAATAATCCACATGTTTCTAATACCGCCTGTACTTTCTCTTTAACTGTTGCTTCCGTTTCCATTTTTAAGCGAAGACTAAATGCAATTTCCTCAAAAACCGTGTTTGCAATAAATTGATGCTCAGGATTCTGGAAAACATAGCCGATTTCTTCCCGTAACTGCGACTCCTTCCAACTTCCAATCTTTCTATCTTTTATAGAAACGCTTCCTTTTGTAGGCCGCTGAATACCTGCTAGAATTCTAGAAAAGGAGGTTTTTCCACTGCCATTCGCCCCAACAATTGCAATAAATTCACCATGGTAAAGCGTTAGCGATATATCGTGAATAATTGGTTGCTGTTCTACCTTCCATGATATATGAGAAGCTTTTACATAGGGCAAACCTGCTTCAGAGGGAATACTTGCTGTATTCACGCTTTTACTCTCGAATAATGAAAAAGGGTTTATCTCTCCTACGGTAAGTGGTAATTCCCGCTCTGTTTGCGGTCTGTTTTTCAAGAAATATTGCGTTACTTTCGGTAGCCAAATACCTTGTTCTTCCAACTCTTCTAGCCTGCACGCAATGGCATTTCTTAAATCACCATCATAAAATATCTCACCGTTCCGATTCAATAAAAGACAGCGATTTGTTAGCTCTGTCCAGCCATCCAGCTGGTGTTCAATAATAATAAGAGAGCAATTTGTTTTTTCTTGTATCGATTGGATGGTCTGAATCACATCCTTTGTTGCAATCGGGTCTAGATTAGCTGTTGGTTCATCTAAAATTAATAAAGAAGGCTCTAATGCAAGAATACATGCAAGTGCTAATCTTTGCTTCTGCCCTCCTGAAAGTGAGCTTATTGCAGACTTTTTAAACGCAAGCAACTGTACTAATTCTAGAACATGGTTAATTTTTTCTTCCATATATTCATGCGGAATGCCGATATTCTCTAATCCAAAGGCAACTTCATCTTCAACAGTCAGCATACAAAATTGTGTCTCTGGATCCTGAAAAACAACTCCGACTTGCTGACTAATTTCGCCCGGACGATATGCTGTCGCTGTTTTTCCATTAATGACAATTTCTCCATGTACTTCTCCATCTAATTCGCGAGGATATAGTCCGTTCAGACAATACGTTAATGTGCTTTTTCCGCAGCCACTAGGACCTAATAGCAATAAGCTTTCACCATGATTTAGACGAAAATTCAAATTGGACAGGGTGTCCCCCTTTGGATTCGATTCAAATTTTAAAGTGAATTGCTTTACTTCTACCATTAAACTCATGCCGCATTTTTCCTCCGATATTCTTTTCCTAAAGCAAAGCTTGATAACACACCTGTTTTAGCTAGTCCATCACTCAATGCCTTTCCTAATAATCCAGCAATCAATGCTCCGCTAATTAGTCGAATAATGAACATTGCTAGAACATAGCCTGTAGCTAAAGCAGCATAGCCACTCATGAAATAACCATAAATAAAACTGGTGATAGCTGATCCCATTCCCGCTGCCATTAATACCCAAGTCGAATAATTCTTCCATTTAGTTGCTGCAAATACAGCTTCCGCACCGATACCTTGAATCATTCCAGTAACAATGAGCATTGGTCCAACAGCATTTCCGATTAACACTTCGACCATAGCTGCTATCGTTTCAGATAAAAATGCGGCCCCAGGCTTCCGTATAATGTAGGCTGCAATAATCGAAACAATAAACCAAATACCAAAAATAAAGTCATAGCCAATTGGTCCAAAGAAACCAACTAAGACTGCTCCAACTGGCAAAAAAGCTAAATAGACGACTGCGAACACAACGGACAAGGCTGCTAATACAACTATTTCTTTAAAGCGCCAATTATTCATTTTGATTCGTTCCTGTATGGGATGGACTGTTCGCTGACATCGAAACGGTCATTACCGTATGACTTGAGCCGCCTTCAACGGTTGCTTTAAACACTTTTTCCAATCCATCAAATATTGCAATCGCTTCACCATCTAATCGTGTAGCATAATGGGCGTGACTAACATCTACGTATTGCTTCATTGCCTCAATTTGACTGTAAATTACATCCATATAATTACCGCCGCCCAATGGATACAAGGAAAATTTTGCTGCAACCCGCTGGTTTATATGTTTGACATGCTCTGCATTCAGCGGAATCTCATCTTCTGCCATATAAGCCTCCCCCATTGAATCCCCAGGACATCCTAATGAATACGTAGCTTCAAATGCAACATGTTTCCCACTTTTTGCTGCATGAGCAAATATCGCCTTTGTCACATCAAAAACATGTGTCAGCTTTCCTCTTACAGTTGTTGTTACATCATCTGTATCCATATGAACCTTCGATGTATCTGCCTCCTCTAAAGCACCTTTAATAATCTCGATAAACTGATCACTCATCGGATGAATTGAAAAACTAGCTCCTGCAATATCACTTTCCGTACAAGTTTGATGTACCATTGTAAATTCCTCCTTGTTATATATATTTCCAAACAAAAAAACTACATCCCTGGGGAATGCAGTCTACATGTATATATCGATATCAATAGAAAGATATACAGATTGACTACACTTCCCCACGCTAGTATTATCTAGTTCGGGTGCAAAGGGTCAGAACAATCCAGTTCTTCTCAGCCGCTTTCACAGCTCCCCTAGCGTAAAAATAATGATGAAGTTTTCTGTCTTCAAGATACCACAGGCTTGATTTATTGTAAAGCACTTATTATTTTTAAAATTTAGTAATTGAATACGTTACCCATTAGACTATATATCCTTTTACTAATATCTAGCCACTCCACATTTTAACTTTCTCCTAGCCTCTTTTCCCCAGCTTTTTACAGCCTCCATCGAAACACCTTCTTGTTCAGCAATTTCTTTAACAGACATGTTCTCGATAATAAAATAGGTTACCCATTTCCATTGATTTCCGGTAAGTTGTTTTTTCACATGTTCCCAAAAAATCTCATCAGTTATCGGCTTTTCAGCTATCATCATTGGATAGGAAATAACATGACTACGATAACAATTTCCATTATGGAGAAGTCTTTTCTGTTCAATATTCAAAAGTATCTGCTTTTCCTTCTCTCTATTTGTCTTACGTATTAAATCTATCAAACGGTTGCGAATTATATAGTTGAAGTATGTTGCGAATGGGCCTTTATCTGGTTGATGCTTCTCGTATGCATTCCACATCGCCACTAAACCCTCTTGAAAAAACTCCTGTTCGGTGTCTCTAATATTTAATCGATGGATATGATAGTGAATTCTTCGCTCATTTTGTTCAACAATCTCTTCAAATGTTACGTTGTTATTGGTCATTCAATCCCTCCTCGTCTAAAATACACATTGGCTTTTAGACTTTTTCGTTCGATTTACAACCCTGTTCACTTTGATGGTACAAAGATAAAACGATTAACGAATGCTAGTCCGTTATTTCTTCTTTTTCTAATCACCTTCATTATAGAACAAATGTTCCTATTAATAAAGTGTTTTCCTTTAAGTAATTAATAGAAATGTGGGAGAGTTATTATTGAAAACATGTGATTTATGCGATTCTCATTGGAGCGCTCACTGACTGGATTTTTGCAGATTAACATGTCATGCCGGCTCTTTCCTTTTCGAAAAATTTCTTAACTCGATTGTTTTTGTTTCTAAGTATCCGCGCCTCGGCTGTTTCTTCTCATCATTTCATCCAAAACGACCGTGACTGCTTTCTTATCGATAGATTCTTTTTTGCTCTTTCAACCAAATTAACCGACACACATGTCTGCTGGGAAGCTTTCCAGAGGAGGCTGAGACCGTATTCTCAAAATGCTTCCGCCCGCAGTATTTCGTGGGGGAGTTAGCTCATACCATGGAGCTTAGAACCAGGTTATTTTTATAATGACTAAAATATCTGCAAGTCGAAACTAAGCTATAAAAAAGAACCAGCTCATGATCAGAACTGGCCCTTTGATTAAAATACAATTGTTTTATTTTTATAGACAAGGATGCGGTCTTCGAGATGCCATTTTACTGCTCGAGCTAGTACACTTCGCTCAATCGATTGGCCAATTTTTTTCATATCATCTCCATTATCACGGTGATCGACTCTGCCAATATTCTGTTCGATAATTGGCCCCTCATCCAAATCATTCGTTACATAATGTGATGTCGCACCAATCATTTTCACTCCACGCTGATAAGCACGCTCATATGGTTTCGCCCCAATAAAAGCTGGTAAAAATGAATGATGGATATTAATAATACGGTTTTCATAATGCCCTACAAAATCTGGTGTCAGAATCTGCATATAACGTGCAAGCACAATTAAATCGACTTCATATTGTTCAAGCAATTGCTTCTGTTTTTCTTCCACCTGATGACGTATTTCCTTATTCGCTGGTATATAATAAAATGGAATGCCCAGCGATTCGACCATCTCACGAGCAGTCTCATGATTACTTATCACAAGTGCAATGTTTGCCATTAGATCGCCACTTTGCCATTCCCAAAGGAGCTCTAATAAGCAGTGCGGTTCATTCGAGACAAATATAGCCATGTTTTTAATATCACGAACATACATGATTTTCCATTCCATATTGAATTTCTCTGCAATTGGAAGAAACGTTGTCTCCAGTTTACTCATTTGCCCTTTTAAATCAGGACATTCGAACTCGATCCGAATAAAAAATTCCCCACCTTCAGGGTTCATCGTAAACTGATCAGATGCGACAATATTGGCATTGTGCTCATAAAGGAACTTTGAAACTGCCGCCACAATACCAGGTTGATCTGGACATTTAATTAAAAACCGAGCACGATTGTCATTTTGTTTTTGAAACGCTTGTATTTTACCTTCCGAATAACTGTTCATTCCTATTCCCCTCATTTTTCGAATATCATTTTACTTTAGGCAATTGATTGGAAACAGTCAAGTATTATCTATATTTTGCAATTCAACAAAGACATCCTACGCTTTTTAACGTAAATCTGCATCAAATACAATTTCTGCGTCTTTTCTCGCTGCCTCCAGCACTTCAACAACTGACTTTGTATAATCGAGCAACGCATAGCATTTTTCAAAATCCTTTGCAGCAAAAATTTGCTGCATCTCAGCTACCTCATAATAAAGGCGATTTTCATTTGTTTGTGTATTGAGCTTTATTTCGCGATTTTCCTTCTTAATCATAACCTCTTGACAACCATTCGCACCGTTTACTACGTTCAAATATCCTTTTTCGCCTTGAATCATTGCAAAATTCATACTCTGTGTATCTTTCGCACCGACGCACTCTGCGATAAAGTTCGGATAGGACAGTACCGCAACACCAGATGTATCAATTCCATTTCCATGTTTATTTGCTGTGTAGCTAACTTTTTCCGGTTTTCCAAACAGATTCATTACAAAGTGCAGATTATATACATTGATATCTACCAAAGCACCTCCGGAAAATTTCGGACTAAAAATGTTTGGTGTTTCTCCACTTAATAATACTTCATATCTGCTTGAGAACTGACTGTAGTTACATTGAATGAACTTAATTGCACCAAGACTAGCGATATGCTCTTTCACTAATTTATAATTTGGCATATGGATCGTGGAAATTGCTTCAAAAAGCATCCGTTGTTTTTGTTTTGCCAGTTCAATTAATTGTTCGGTTTCACGTATGGTCGATGTAAAAGGTTTTTCACAGATTACGTGCTTACCGTGTTGTAATGCAAGATATGCCTGTTCAAAATGCAGGCTATTTGGTGATGCAATATAAACAAAATCAATAGCAGAATCATGCATCATTTCATTTAAATCAGTATAAATAGCAGAAACATCAAATTTATCTGCCAGAGCTTGTGCTGATTCTTCTTTCCTTGAATACACAGCAACACATCTAGCTCCATCAACTTCACGAACAGCGGATAGAAATAATTCCACGATCCTTCCAGTTCCGATTGTAGCAATGTTCATATGTAACACTCCCTCAAAATTCTATAGTCCAACCTATTTTAGCATGGAATGTTCGATACTTGCAGTTTCTCTCGCTAAATGCAATTTTTATCCTAAAAGATATTGTTCAAAAAGTTCAGCAAGATCACATATTAAAAAGACTGCTCCTGAATTTAATCAGGAACAGTCTTTTCTTTTTACAAATATTTATTTAAGCTAAAATACTCTTTTACCGCTTGAACCGTTTCTATACCCTGGTAGAAAAACACAGACAAAGCAGTTAGAGAAAAGAACCCTAATATGACAAATCGTATCCACATCATGAACATAGCCTCCTTTTAATTAAAATCATTCATTTAATTAAAAGAAGTCTGATCACATAATTAGATTGGTAAAATACTGGAGTTAGCACTATGAGTCTTCTCATGAGCTTTATACAAAAGTAAGACAGGTATGGTAAACATACAAACAGAAATAATAAAAATTCAAACTTAACAATTGAAATCTTTTGCTTTCCATCATCTGTAGGGTGAAACCCTGTTGAAGTATTGTTACTTAAGTTCTCACCTTGCTCCATAACAAAATGATTATGCAGCTGTCCATCTATGGCAAAATAGGAATACCCAAATATCGTCGTGAGATAAATGAAAAGGACGACGTATTTTTTCATAAATACACACCCTTTAGAATTGTTTATACAATTATACACTATTAATGTCTATGTTGAAAGTAAAAATTTGTGATGCACTATTTTAACATACTACGAGATTACAGTAAAGCTCACGCCATGATGGATGGAGTATATTTAATTTCCCGCTAAGTAAAGACCTAGACTAGCAATCAACGTACTTCCTAAATATGTTCCAGTAAAAACAAACATACCTACTATCGCAATTTTCCAAGATGTTTTTCTCAGATCAACAAGCCGATTTGCTACAGAAATTCCCGCAAATGTTAAAATAGGCGTGGTTATTGAAAGAAAATCAACAGCTTGAATCGCTGTAATAAAAAAGTCAAATAAAAGGCAAAGCACTAAAGAAGTAATCGAAACCCAACCTAATACAGGGAATTCCCTCATAAATTTGACTGGTGTCTTCTGCATTAGATCTGAAATACCAATTCCAATCATAGAAAAGAGCCATAACGTACTAAGACCAAGAAAAGTCATTGATGTGACTGGCATTGAATCTGGATTTTTTAAATGTTTAATTTCTTGTGTAAAGACAATCAGGCTAACACTAAGAAGCAATATCAGGCCGTACTTTATATATTTATTCGTTAACATGTTAGCCATTATTCTTCACCTCTAACCAATAGTTTGTACATAAATTTCTGTAATGGCGCAGCTAAAAATACCATTGTAAATGTTCCAAGAAAGCTTGTTAATAATTGACTTGCAGAAGCATAGGCTAAAATCGTGCTTTCCATGTCAGGAACCTGTGCAACTAAACTTGCAGAAGATGCACTCATCATACTTCCAGATCCCACTCCTGATGCCATCGCCAGTGCTTCAACCGGAAAACCGAAACCGAGCAATACAGGTGCTAAAATACTGAAGAAAATCGTTCCGAATAATGTACCAATAATATACAAGGAAAGTACTCCTCTTCCCTCACTGGAATTAAGGGTATATTTTTCTGATATATACGCAAGCTCCCCTTCACGCCCAATTCCTAACGTTGCACCAATCGCTTCACGTCTTAATCCAAGCAGAATTGCTATTGGCAGTCCAAATACAACTGTACCAAGGTTTCCAATTTCTTGGAATAAAAATACCCATCCAACCTGAAGTATTTCTCTTATTTGCGGGGCTACATCTGCTCCGTATCGAGCCATTAATGGCAACATAATAAAAATTAAATACTTCCCGGCAAAATCAATGTTTGCTTTACTATAAACATGCCTCCAGAAACCTTTTCGAAACAGTTGCAACCCTAAAATCATCGTAATCACAATAGCAAATACTAAAGGTAATAATCCAATCGAGATACTTCCTATTGGTATACTCTGAAAACCAATCATTTCAGCTACTGTAATAATAATAAGCACAAAGATAATAAGAAATATAAAGTTTTTGTTCTTCATGTGATTGTCCTCTTCCCCAGATAGTTACTTAACAATTCCTTCAATTAATTCTATATACGATTCATAACTTCTTTTGTATAACTTAGCTTTATCAATTCGTCCGTTCATTTTTTTCAAAACGTCAGCTAAAAACCTTGGAAAAATTTCATAAATGTACTCAGGATCGATATCGATAAAGTCATCACCATGAATCGTGCCAGTAAAGCCACTATAACCAATTTGGATACATGGCATCATATAGGATAAATCACCAATGTCTCCAGCAGCACTAATAAAGTTATTATTCTTTATCGCTTCAATTTCCTCGTTTTCCTCGAATGCCTCCAGCACAAATTCTGACAGGTAACGATCTTGAACAAAAGGAAGATATCCCATTTGGGTAGTCCCTTCAACTTCTCCCTGTAAGGCATAAGCACTGCCTTTAGCAGCAGCATCTAATTTCATTGCCGCTTCTTTCATATAGTCCACCGATTTTGTACGCAAATCTGTACCTACCATAATGCGGTTTGGCACGACATTTGTAGACATGTCAGATTCCATTACAATCGGATTTATTCTGACTTGTTCTGAATCTTTTAATTGCTGACGACTTAAGCCAACAGCAACATTAAATAATGTCGACATATTGTATGCGTTTTTTGACGAAAACGGATCAAATCCAGCATGTGTTGCTTTTCCTTTGAATGTATATTTTTTATACAGAAAACCAGCTAGATCAGCATTTATTTCTGTAGACCGCTTATCAAATTCTCCACCCATTGCATGAACGCAAATGGCGAGATCAATATCATCAAATACCCCTAATCTCATTGCCTCAGGTTTACCACCATAATGTTCAATCGTTTTTTCTTTCATTAGCCCTTCGCGATAAGCTAAATCCAAGTACTCTTCTGCAGGAACAAAAACAAATGTAATTTGATAGTCTAAGTCTCTGTATGCTTCTGTCTTGAACAAATAATGATATAAGCTAAGTGCTATTGCTACCTGTGTATAGTGCCCACAGTTATGCGCTGCACCTGTCTCTTCATTTGCATGCATATGTGTAGGCGCATATACAGCATCCAATTCAGCAATAAAAGCAAGGTGCAAGTCTTTCTTTTCATTTCCTAGTGTAACTCGGAACCCTGTTGTACTAAATTCATCAATTTGGATGGTTTGATTAACTTTTTTTAAATAATCAATTATTGTTTGCTTCGTCTGATGCTCTTTATATCCTAACTCTGGATGATAATATATTTGTTCAGCAATTTTTTTGATCTCTTCATAATGTTTTTTGAAATGCACAGCCAGATCTCCTTTTGCTTAAAGTATGATAATTAATATAAAAACAGTACTGAATAATACTATCACGATTGAATTATATCGTCAATACCAAACATTTTATTATATATTTTTAATAAATGTTCGGTTTTAGCTGTTAATGGATTATTCAACAATATCCATATTGGAAAACGTCTATTTACTGCTATCACACACTTTCTATAGCCTTTTTTCTATTTTGAAATTATACTATTCTAGAAAGAATAGATAATTTTCTTTTAAGGATAAGAAATGAGACAGTTATTGGCATCATTAGTATTAGCAATTATTATTGCTTTTCACCTCAAACAGCTTTGGCAATTGAAACTGATGAGCCCGAACTCGGGGCATTTTTAGAAGATATCAGTTGGGAAGCAAAGGATTATATTGATTACCAGGAAAGTTTTCAGTAATGATTTTCCAATAATCAAAATGGAATATTTTAATAAGAAATAGGAGTAATCTAACGTTGAAATAATGGCTTCATCTTTTTGGGTAGGTTCCGTCTCGTATAACTCTTGAATGCTAGGTAAGCCACACTAACCAATTCAGAAGGGGGAATATGAAATTGGATTCAAACATGATTAAATTTCGAAGACTTATATTAGAGGATTTACCACTTTTGTATAACTGGATTAGAAATGACCACTTTGTTAACCGTTTTTGGGCTTACAACAAAAAGGAACCTTATGAGAAGGTAGCTAAGGAATTTTCTGATTATATCAAACGGGTTGAGCCAACTGATCCGTATCTAATTCTTTATGATGATACACCTATTGGTTATATACAAACATTTAATTGGAGTGATTATCCAATATTTGAAAAGTACGTTGATCTAACTAACTCAGCCAGCTTAGACCTATTTATAGGAGAAGAGGAGTATAGAAATAAAGGACTTGGCACTAAAGTTCTGTCACTTTTCCTAAGTCAGTTTGTTTTTTCAGATGAAAGTGTAGACAGGTGTATTATTAATCCAGAGGTTAACAATCGTATAGCTATCCAAGCTTATGAAAAAGTTGGATTTCAGATTATCAAAATGGTCCCAGATATCCCAGAAGAGCCTGGACCTGTTTTTTTCATGAGCTTAGATCGTCATGAGTTCCAAGGATAAATACCATACCGGAAAGAGTGAGCAGCCAAACGGAGTCCATTTTTAAAATACGATTAATCAAAATGGACTCTACTTCAAGGAACTAAATTTCAACTAATTTTATAAGGAAGCTGTATCTGACCGTGTTTCGCATTAATCACCGTAATAGACGTCAAAAAAGTCAAAATCGAGGCCACACTAAAAGATATATTTTTACTCGTTCATTATTTCGCTGGTACTATTCCTAATTCGAAGAAAAACAGTAAATATTTCCTGGGAAATATTTATCGAAATTAATGTGCTGTTGTCATCCAGGCTCGATTTTTCTGCCATTCAACATTAACAGAGGTATTAAAGAAACGAGACAGGTTTCGATCTGTTAATACATTTACACTTTTACCTTTATCAAATATTGTGCCTTGACGAAGCAACAGTGTGTTTGAGAAAATCGGCAATATCTCTTCAATATGATGTGTTACAAAAATAATGGTTGGAGCCTCTTCTTCTAATGACAATTGATTGACTGCAGCTAATAATCCTTCTCTTGAAATAAAATCTAGTCCATTTGTTGGCTCATCTAAAATAAGCAATTCCGGTGATGCCATTAATCCCCTTGCAATTAATATTTTTTGCTTTTCTCCCTGTGAACAGGTTTGATAGGTACGACCTTGTAAATAATCGCAGCCTAATTGTTCCATGATTCGATTCGCTTTTTTATAGTCTCCCGTGGTAGGGTTATCGTACAGTCCGATTGAGGCAAAACTCCCGCTTACAACGATATCTTCTGTATAATTGCTTCCTTTTATTTTTTCCTGTAGAGATGAACTGACCCAGCCAATTGATTTCCGTAATTCTCTAATATCCGTCTTTCCAAAGACTTGATTTAATACACTGACTTGTCCAGTGGTTGGCCAAATATAGCCATTAATCATGTTTAATAGTGTCGTTTTTCCTGAACCATTTAATCCTAAAATTGCCCAATGCTCACCTTTTGAAACCTGCCAATTGATATTAGAGAGAATGTGCTCTCCCTCTCTTCTCCACGTTACATCCTGCATGTGAATTACATTTCCCAACATTGCCCACCTCTTTGTACCCTATTAATTTCCGTTTTGTATTTAATAGTAATATTAATTCGATTATTATTATATTCTAACAGTTTATATTGAATTAAGGAATCATTAACATTTTTCGACAAAGATGCTTGAGGTTTCGATAATAGATCTAGATCTACTAGGTTGTCCAACGATCCACAATTATACCAACCAAGTACCAATCATCGTTCACTTCCTCAAAGGCAAGAATAAGATTTGCCCAATCCATTTCCTCATCGGTTCCAGGTACATAATAGCTTACAAACCTTGCTTCTGGATAAACTTCTCCCACATTCATCCTCATATTGCCACGCGGATCAATGTCATTTACTAGTATTTCGGTTGATTCCGTAAAATCACGAATATAGAGATAGTCATGATAATACGCATTAGGAGTTAACCGGATTGCATCTCCTGTCCCATCCTCTGTTCCCCATTCATATACTTCACTATCATTAGGGAATCCACGCACTTGTTCAGCCTCAAAAATAGGCTGCTCTTCTTCCTCTATAAATGCATATGGAGTAAATCGAATCCCTTTTTCCGGATGAACAAAAGTGGATAATTGTTCAAAATCTTTATTATCTAATGCGTCTACAATCAAATCTGCGTGTGCTCGTAATTGCTCTTTATCTGCAGCTGTTTCTTGAGCTTCTTTATTCGCATCTTGTGCATTACTCTCCTCAGTGGTCGTCTCAGAGCTGCTGCAAGAGATTAGAAACATAACACTACTAATACCCAAAATTATAATGAAACTTTTCATTGTTAGAACCGCCTTATTAGAGATTTTACAAATTAAGTTTCCCGTACCGAAGCTTTATAAACTTTTAACATCCTCTCGTACTTTCTATAGTCAATGAAGAAAAAATTCAAAATTCCATTCGATTTATTGAGGAACAAAATGATAGACTATATAGGAGTAATAAATTTCGAAGATTAAGCCAGAATTTGTCAGTAAATTATATGGAAAGGATTGATGTTATGGTAAGTAAACTAATTGCAGATAAAACAATGGAACAATGGGTGAAGCAACATCCAATTCTTGAAGAAATAGTCTATGCAGATGAAGTTTTCTGGCCAAACCCTGCATATCGAATGGAGAACTCCAAAAACACACTAACAAATGCGGATATAGATGATGCAGCAGAACGACTAAAACGTTTTGCACCCTATATAGCTAAAGTTTTCCCTGAAACTATGGAGACAGAAGGTATTATTGAGTCACCTATAAAACCAATACGTAGCATGCAGAGAGTAATGGAGCAAAAATATGATGGTGCATTTCAAAAAGACCTCCTATTAAAATGCGATAGTCATTTACCAATATCTGGATCCATTAAGGCTAGGGGTGGGATTTATGAAGTATTAAAGCATGCTGAAGAGGTTGCCTCAAAGCATCATTATATTTCTGTTGATCAAAACTATACCCAATTTGACAGCGATACATTTAGAACGTTGTTTTCAAACTATGAAATCTCAGTTGGTTCTACGGGTAATCTCGGCTTGAGCATTGGCATTATGAGCGCCCAACTTGGATTTAAAGTAACCGTACATATGTCTGCAGATGCAAAGCAATGGAAAAAAGACCTTCTGCGCAGCAAAGGTGTTCAGGTTATAGAATACGAATCTGATTATAGTAAAGCAGTGATTGAAGGGAGAAAGCAAGCCGAAAATAATCCTAGGTGTCATTTTATTGATGATGAAAACTCAAGAAATCTCTTTTTAGGCTATGCAGTTGCCGCCTCACGATTAAAAGAACAATTACATGTGATGGACATTGAAGTTAATGCAGATCAACCATTATTTGTATATCTTCCGTGTGGCGTTGGAGGCGGACCAGGCGGGGTTACTTTTGGTCTTCATGCTGAGTTTGGAGAACATGTCCATTGTTTTTTCGCAGAGCCTACAAATTCCCCATGCTTTTTACTGGGTCAGTTGACAGGGCTTCAAGACAAGATCTCTGTTCAGGACTTCGGCTTGAGTAACCAGACTGATGCAGATGGGCTTGCTGTAGGAAGGACTTCCAGTTTTGTAGGTGAAACGATTAGACATTTGCTAAGTGGCTGCTATACGATCCAAGATGCGAGACTGTATGCTTTGCTTCGTGATTTGGCTGATACAGAAGACATCTTCTTAGAACCATCTGCACTAGCTGGGTTTTATGGTCCTGTTCAGCTTATGTCACAGCAAAGTGGTCGAAACTATATCAAAAAACATAATCTGACAGATAAGATGAAACAGGCTCACCATCTAATATGGGCAACTGGTGGGAACATGGTACCGCAAGAAGTGATGCAAGGGTATTATAAAAAAGGTAAAAATATAAACATTTAGTTTTTAATATACACGCAACAGAAAACGCCTGCGGATTATTTATTGTCTCCACAGGCGTTCCTTTAATCATTTATTTATTTTCGTAAATTGTATCCTTTTTAAACCTTGAACCCTTAAATGCGTATTTCGAAATAATAATATAAGAAATACCTGCAACAATAAAGCCGATTATCCATGCTAGATCAACAAATGAGAAGGCTGCAGCTGCACCGATTAACATCGCAGTAAATGCTGCTGGGTTCGAGCCTGCAAATTGTCCACCTTTTTCATATAATTTCTTTATATCCACTTTTTGTTTTCTTAATAGGTAGTATTCAACTAATAGAATAGCAACTAAAGGTCCTAAAAATGCTGAATAAATAAGTACAAACATGTCGAGACCTTTTGCGGAAGAGTCTTGTACTAATAACCAAGGGAATGAAACCATTCCTAAAAGTCCAGTTATAATTACAGCAATTTTATAATCTAATTTTGTAAACAATTGAATTACATAGGTTGGTGATACAATATTCGCAACCATATTAACAGCAACCGATCCAAATACGATAAAAGCAGATATAAAGATCGTAATAAACGTATTATCAATTAATGCTGGTAATGCTCTTGCCGGGTTTGTGAATCCAGTTGCAGTCGCAAGCATTGCACCAACTACAATTACCGAACCATATGAAATAGCAATTGGCAAGAAGTAAAATAGCCCACGTTTTTTATCACTAATCCCTGATTTAAGTTCTCTTGAATAATCAGCAGCGCTTAAGAAAATCGCAGCATAGTTACCCATAAATACCATAATAAATCCAAAGAATGGAAGTCCCCATGATCCTTCTGCACGTACCCAGCTATCTGCGATAACAGCACTATGATCTTTCAGAAGTACTACAGCTACAAACGCTATAATTAGCATAAGCACCACAGATGCCACCGTTTCAACCCATTTAATTGCATGGAATCCAAACATAGAAAGCACAATTTGTAAAGATTGTAATATGATAAAACAAATTGCAACGTTATCGATCGAACCGCCTGAGGCAATCTTAACAATTTCATTTAAAGCCGTTGCCCCGATCCAGCTTTGAATACCATACCAGATAACTGCCGGTACTCCTCGTAGTAGTGAGGATATTATTGTACCTTTTTCACCGAAAGACATTCTAAGTTGTACAACGTAAGGTATTCCTGTTCGATAACCAAGTCTGTCATTTAATGCAAATATTATTGAAATAATTCCAATCGCTACCAAAGCTGCAGCAAAAGTTTGAACAGCATTTAATGTTGCCACACCAAGTACGATGATACTAGCACCTAGTGTCATATTACCCATGTTAACCCCGTCACCGACCCACATCGACATATAGCCAAATGGACCTAACGTCCTATCTTTTTCAGTATTCGGCTTTAATGAATCGTTTTCGTGACTCTGTAAATTCTTTTTATCATCAACAGTCAGTGTATCATTTTTTGTAGACATACTGGCTTTCAACCCCTTTTCATCAATCTATCTATTTTATAATTGTTAAGTCATCAAGTAGTTTATGATAACTCTTAAGCCCTTTTGATTATAAGCGCTTCCAGGTATAATGTCATTGTTCATAACGTACAAACTAAATCGTTTTTTATTATATAAAACCGACATAAAATATTGTGATTATGCTATTTTTGCTAATTTGTCTCTTCTTTTTATCACATTTGCACAAAATAACGACTTATTACATAAGAACCAGTTGGGTAAATAGCACTGAAAATTCGCTCTGCTAACTAATGCTTGCGTAAAAATTGATGGGTTATTCTGTATTTATTTCCCTTCATTCGGGTGCTCATCGCCCCTATGAGTTACCGTTTCCCTTTTGTTTCTCTTCATTTGGGTGCTCATCGCCCCTATGAGTTACCGTTTCTCTTTTGTTTCTCTTCATTCGGGTGCTCATCGCCACTATGAGTTACCGTTTCTCTTTTATTTCTCTTCATTTGGGTGCTCATCGCCCCTATAAGTTACCGTTTCTCTTTTATTTCTCTTCATTCGGGGGCTCATCGCCACTATGAGTTACCGTTTCTCTTTTATTTCTCTTCATTTGGGTGCTCATCGCTCCCATGAGTTACCGTTTCTCTTTTATTTCTCTTCATTCGGGTGCTCATAACCCCCATGAGTTACCGTTTCTCTTTTATTTCTCTTCATTCGGGTGCTCATCGCCCCTATGAGTTACCGTTTCTCTTTTATTTCTCTTCATTCGGGTGCTCATCATCTATATTTTGCGTATTAAACAAAAATATATTATAGGATCGATAAATTTGGTCATATTTTCGCGGAAACATTGTATTTTTAAGTAAATAAAAAAACGGAATCAGATGAGTAACCTCTGATTCCGTACAATATCTATTAATTTCATCCATGTTAGTCGACTTTATCCCATGATATTAGATTTTCTAAAATTAATGCAAGTGTAATACCAACGATTAAGCCATTACTTAATAATGGACGAATGATTTCCGGTAATGAATTAAAATAATATGCCGGCATTGTCATAATGATGATACCTACAAGTAATGGAATCGCAGAACGATAAACATTTCTTGTATTCCATTTAACAAGCCTAAAGAAGTTCCTAGATGAAATAACAATCTGCAAATAAGATACAAATAAAACCGCACTACCAATACTTAATGGAAGCGTCGAGAAAAATGCTCCAACTGCAGGAATAATACCCATCATGAAGAACAGAAATCCACCAATAAGAAATGGTATCCTTTTAATGATTCCAGTTTGGTTTAGAAAACCAATCGATGACACATACGGTGAATATGGAACAAGCCCAAACATACCAGCAAAACCTGTCACAAATCCTGTGATTGTAAACGAATTACGGTATTGTTTGTTCGTTGCTTCTTTTCCATACATACTGTCAGTTCCTTTAAGTGCACCAAATGTATTAGCCGTATTTAACAAGCCGGTTAAAACAACCGTTAAAATAATACCAATATCCCATGCTGGTGCTCCAAACGGAAATAATTCAAAACTGAATGCCTTTGCTTGGGCACCTGCTACAGATTCTGTTTTGAAAATAATTGCATATGCAATCCAACCAATAATTATTCCAATTAATAAACCATACTTTCGAATTTCTAATGAACCCTTAATACTAATAATAATAACGATAAGTGCAATTACAATTGATAGTATGGAAATAGCTGGATCAATATAAACCTCGCCCTCAACATTCCCAAAAGGAATACCTAACATTCCTTTCAGAAAGATTCCAACCAATTGACATGCAAATAAAAACATAAAAACACCCATTACACCTGGGTTAAAAAGCTTGGCAAGTATTGGCCCAACTCCAGTTATACCAATCAAAATTGTTAGAACACCGGAAATGATAATACCAACCGTTAAACTACCACCTAGTACATCTAATGGCATTCCTTGTGCTACAGCAGTATTAACAAGTGTAAGGATAACTCCCCACCATAGCCCTGACTGCCCTTCCATAATTGCACGATGGTGACCAAGCAATGCTTGAATGATACATGCGAGCCCTGTCACAATGAAGGATAATTGAAGCATTGAAACAATTGTTTCTTGCGATAATTCAAATGCAGCTCCAACTGTTATCGGTATGACAACAATATTTGTAAAAATAAAAAAGAGCCATTGTAAGCCCGATACCCAGTTACTAGATTTTAGCAACTCTTTCATATTAACACCAACCTATAATAATATATTAACGTAATATTTCCATATGGATATTCCATATGTTCGTTCTTTCAAGCCAGTTACCCGACTTCAAAACAGAAGGCAAAAACGAAAAAGCATGTTAGTCAACGAGTCCAATTTTCATCCCCAATAACACACCAATTATTGTGTCTGTTCCAGATGTATGTCCTATAGCCCTCATTTCCTCTAAAACAGCTGATAAACTTGACTCCTGTTCTGTAAGCAAAGCCGAACAAAACTGAATTAAATGGGAATGATATTTATGCTGCGCTGCATAATAGAGGTATTCATAACCTACTTGTGTTGTACGTTGCAAACCATATTGTGTCACGTACCCTTTAAGCTGTAAATGGAAGCGATTCGATGTTCCCTGCAAAACAGAAAGACTTGCACATATCCCAGTAAGAAGATCGTCACCACTTGGTGTAAGACCTAATCCTCTACCAATCCAATAATCAAAGACATTTTGAACATCCGGACCGTAACAATTCTTCACAACACAATCCAACTCATCAAACTTGCGAAACAGCGATTGATTTTCATCTGTAATTTTCCTCGATAAAAGATAATCGATAATATATTCCTTTTCTTCAACTGTCTGAGCTAATCCTGTTTGCCAAGATTCATGACGTAGTTTGGAAATTATCCAATCTAGATTGCGCTGAATACTTGTAGTATTAAACGATTGTTCAGACAGCAGATGATTTGTTCGGACCACCTGATTTAATGAAAGGAGATGTTTGTTTCCAATAATTAACTGCTTGTTAAAAGCATCCCATTGAACCGGTAGATTTCCTTTGATTTGTCTCGTTAGCAGTTGTGCATTCATGTGCTCCACCCCAATACCAAATGGGGCTACACCATTCTCTACGGAACCAATATGAATCATTCTTTCACCAAAAATCAAATTAAAGCTATTATTAAAAACGCTGTGAACGGTGCCATTTGAATGGTCATTAAGAATCTGGAAAACGATTTTACTTGTAGCGTTTGCTTCCCAGCTAGTTAACGAATTTCCACCTCGGATGGCCTTCTTATTAAAATCGTTCATGAATTAGTACCTCAAATCCTTCATTAAATTATCCGTAATTAACCGCTACCTATCTATTTTACACAAATCAATTAAAAATATCATTGTTTAAAATGACTAAAAGCCCTTTGCTTTTTTATTTACTTTAACCTTAAATAAGTATATAATTACAATGTATTTCACTTCATGGAAACAGCACGAAATAGAACAAATGCACAAGGGATGGTATTAAAGTGAAAACGTTAAATAATTTATTTATTTTAGAAGCAATGAAGGACTGTACCGTTATCGCTGGTCATCGCGGATTAACAAAAAACGTACAATCTGTCAATATTTCCGATACACCTGATGTTATTCAGTTTTTAGATAATAACCATTTATTACTTACTTCAGGATATGCCTTTAAAGACGATGCACAAGAACTCTGTAAACTAATTAGACAAATGCATGACTTAAATTGTACTGGCATCGTCATCAAGATCAATCGTTTTCTAAAGGAACTACCGGAAGAGGTTAAACTCCTAGCCAATGAATTAGCATTTCCTATCATCGACCTTCCAACAGACCTAACTTTAGGTGAATTATCCCGTCACATATTGAATTACTTAAATGATGATAAAGCAGAACAGCTTTATTATGCACTACATGTCCAAAAACAGTTTTCCGATATGATGTTTAAGGAGTATAGTTTAAATTCTCTTGTCGAGCAACTGGGGCATTTTCTAGATCGTCCTGTCATGCTATTGAATCATAGAGGAGAAAAAATCGCCCATAGTCATGATTTCCGAAAAGAATCCATGCAGACTGTGGAGGAAGAAATCGTTCATGCAATAAAAAGTGATTTACCGCGTGGACGGCAGGGGGGCACATTTAAAATCTCCACTGGTGAAGGGATATCGATTGCTACCTTTCCAGTACAGACAAAGAGGCAGCATAACAGTATGCTCGTCATGCTCGATGCATCTACTTTACCATATCCTTCATCACAAATGGCAATTGAACAAGCTGGTAATGTTATCTCATTTACGATTATAAAAGAACAAGCAATTGAGGAAAATACTCGATTATTGAAAAACAACTTTTTTGCAGACCTAATTGAAAGACGAATACACTCCAATGAGGAAATTTTAAGCCGCACACATTACTATGGCCTCGATGATAAACTGGATACGATTAGTATTATTTGTACAATTGATCCAGATGGTGATAACTATGAGGCATTGCAATTATATGAAAAAAAAATAGCTGAGCTTCATAATAGCATCTATGACCAGCTGGAAGACGAAATTGTAAATAATGATATGGATGCCATTTTATTTACAAAGGAAAAATATTTCGTCATGCTCTTACAATTTTCCAATTATAATGAAACAGAAATCAATCGCGTAACTGAATTTGTTGAAAATGTGCAAAGGAATTTACAAGATGGAAATCTCACAATTTCATTTGGCATTAGTAATTTAGTTCAATCACCCATTGATATTCCAAACGCATACTACGAAGCAGTGGATGCAATTATGAATGGCTATGATTTAAATAAGTCTGGCTTTATTAATTTTTACCGAACAAGAGAAATTGACGAATTGTTAACAACCTTGCCTCGAAAGGATTTAAAGGCTTTATACGAAAACACATTAAAAACACTCGCTTACCCAAATACGAAAGAGGAAATTGATTTAGTAAAAACCATGGAGACGTATTTGGACTGCCAATGTGAAATATCTGAAACATCCAGAAGATTATACGTTCATCGAAATACAGTGAAGTATCGGATTGAAAAGATGGAAGAGTTGCTTGGCTGTTCCTTCCGAGATCCAACAGATTCACTTCGAATTCGAGTTGCTTTACTAATCGGAACAATTTTGGAAAGCGAAGAATAGGTTAGAAAACTAGGCATTCACCAACCTTTCGGTGAATGCCTTCGTTGCATTTATGCCACATTTATGCAAATAGCTAGGTTTTTTACTTTCTTATTTTCCTAAAACAAAAGCAAGAAGGAAAGTATTCCTTCTTGCTTTTGTTTTACTTCAAAAAACTATAAAATTTGTTGTTACTTAGTTGCCAAAATAGCCTTAAAATCGAACTTACTCTTTATAAGCCAATTCGTACAGTGCACCCATTAATGCTTTTACACCCTCAGCTAAGTCTGCTGGCTCTGTATATTCAGCAGGGTTGTGACTTATTCCATCACGACTTGGAACGAAAATCATTGCAGTCGGAATCTTAGGAGCAAAGATTTGGGAATCATGACCCGCACCGCTGTGCATTAATTTATAATTTAAGCCATTTTCTTCGCATTGCTTAATCATTAGATCAACGATATTCTTATCCATTGGCACTGGATCTTCATCCATCCACATGTCAATATTTAAGCCTACTTGGTGCTCTTGTGCTAAACGATTTAGTATTTCATATACTTCTTCTGTAAACTGAACTAAAGCGTCTTTCTCCGTATGTCTGATATCTAGTGTAAACAATGTATTTCCTGGAACAACATTGACAACATTAGGTGTTACTTCAATTTTACCAACAGTTGCTACTAATGGATCCCCATGCTTTCTTGCAGTAGTAATTATTTCGGATACCATTTGACTCGTAGCGAAAACTGTATCTTTACGGTAGCCCATTGGTGTTGTACCTGCATGGTTTGCTTGGCCGCTGATTTCAATATTGAATCGACGTTGACCAACGATACTGTGAACGACACCAACTGATTTTTCTTCCGTTTCTAATACATTTCCTTGCTCATTATGAATCTCAACAAATGCTTTAAAATCTTCACGCATTCCTTTTGTATCATCTCTGAAGTCAAATCCAGCCTTATGCATCGCTTCTACAAATGGAACACCATCAAAATCCGTAATGTTTCTTACATCATCGTTTTTGGCGATTCCGACAATGTTTTTTGAACCCCAGAATGAGTAAGGGAAACGGCTTCCTTCTTCTTCAGCCATTGAGACGACCTCAATATTACGTAAAGGCTGTCCATATTTTGCTTTTAGATGTTTGATCGCTATGAAAGCTGCTACGATACCAAATTGTCCATCATAATATCCGCCGTTTCCAACAGTGTCTACGTGAGAACCTGATAGGATAGTTTCATTTGGATATTTAGACCCTTTCAATGTACCAAATAAGTTTCCGATTTCGTCAAAATGTACATCTAAGCCTTCATCCAGCATTTCTTTCTCTAAATACTTTTGTGCAGCAACCCATTCCTCTGTGTAAAGAAAGCGTGATACTCCGCCTGCAGGATCCTTGCCATGTGATCCTAGCGTTTCTAGCATATCTGTTAACTCTTTACTTAACTCAGTCATATTACATTTCCTTTCTATCACACACTATCTTTGTAAAAGATAGCGTTAAAATATAATTTCTATTAGCTCTATAACTTATTATACCTATCTCTAGCTACTGTTTCTATGCCATTTATGATAAAAAAATAAATCATTTTTATCCATATTAAACAATAACAAAATACAAATACAAAGCTTCAAAAGAAAGAAGCTGGAACGAAGTGTTTTTATCACCTTAAATTCAGACGTGATTGATGCAAACACTTCGATTTGAAAAATACCTTACGCATATTTCCTACACAAAGTTTATGCATTGTTCACAAATTAAACACCCTGGTTATGTTCCAATCTCTTTCCTTTATATGGTAGCTCGTTCAGCCTGTGTATTGAATCGATTGGGCAATGACTAATGCAATAATCGCGATTCCTGAAAAGATGAAAAACAGCGGCAAGAAGAATTTTACCCATTTTTGCCAAGCAACACCCGCAATTGCTAAAGCAGCCATAAAGTATCCTGATGTTGGATAAAGAATATGTGCAAATCCATCTCCGAGCTGGAAGGCAAGTACTGCCGTTTGTCTCGTCACACCGATAAGATCAGCTAAAGGTCCCATGATCGGCATTGTTACTAGTGCTTGTCCACTGCCAGACGGAATGATAAAGTTTATGGTTAATTGAACGAGGTACATTCCAACTGCACCGAAAACAGCAGGAAAATCGCCAACTACCGATCCTAAGCTATAGACAATTGTATCCATAATATGACCATCTTCTAGCGCGACCGAAACCCCACGAGCTAAGCCCATGATAATAGCTCCCATTAATACATCCCGGAAACCTTCTGTAAATCCTTCTGATATTTCTGTTGAGTTTAGTCCTGAAATTAAACCTACAATAATACCCATGAAGACAAATAGTCCAGCCATCTCGACCATGAACCAGCCATGATTAAGTACGCCATAGACTAAGATTCCCATAAATAGGAGCGCTGCAAAAGATGCATACTTTTGTCTCGCTGTCATTGTCCTAACTTCTAATTTATCCTGGTGTTGATATTGCTTTCTTTTCTCTACATCATCTTCATAGACAAAACTATTTAACGGATTGTTTTTAACTTTTTTAGCGTAGCGCATGATGTAAAGTGAGGCAACTGCTACCGTTAGAACAAAAATAATGATGCGAAAGCTCATCCCTGAAAACAGCGGAACACCGACAATTTGCTGTGATAATCCTACATTCACTGGATTAAGTACTCCCGCAGTAAAACCAACTACTGACCCAATTAAAGCAATAGCTGCCGCAACAATAGAGTCATATCCCAACGCAATCATCAGTGGCATGATGACAGGAATATACACAAGTGTTAATTCTGGTGTACCAATTAATGTAGCAACGATTGCAAAAACAGTTGTAAGTACAGGAATGATCAAAATACTTTTATTAGCAAAACGATTTGCTAAGCGATCAACTACTATTTCAATGATGCCTGTTTTTTTCAGCACCATGAACATTCCACCAATCATAAATGTGAAAAATATAATTTCTCCAGCTTCAATTAAGCCTCTTGGGATGATTGTCAAGAAGTCAACAATCCCTACAGGTGATGATTCAATTTGTGTAAAAGACTCTGGATTCACTGTTTCCCTTCCGTCCGGTCCTGGCACCCGCTCAAATTCACCTGCCGGTACGAAATAGGTAGCGATTGCAGCAAGTGCACTAAAAATGAATAAGATTACATAAATATGAGGCAATTGAAATTTTTTCTTTTTCTCTGTTTTCTCCATTCTTGTCCCATCCTTTATTATTAACTTGTACAGAAAACAAGTGAAACTACTGACATGCATTTATGTAAAATACCCCTTATTGCTCACACTGCCATGTGAACAATTTAGAAATCCTCTAACTATATGCTATGTTGTATCCGCTCCCAACTCTGTACTGCATTTCATTGTAAAATTAATTGAATTACATGTAAATGTCGATTACAACTAAATTTATTAAGTATATTGTTCATACTAACCAACTTATATTCATCTTTTATGTACTCTAAATAGCCAATTGTTCAATTTGTACTGCAGCTGAGAAGAATTTAATAGTGTGATTTGCGATTTGTCCAATAAGATAAGGGATCAAGCTCTTATTAAACTCAACTATTTTCTATGCAAAGATAACAATTGCCTTTTTTAATCTCTATCTATTAGGGTGATTTATTCCTCATTATTTTAAACATAATGTGCTGTCAGGATGAAGTAACTTTCAAAATATGCAATTTATACAAAAGGTGTCCTTCCTAAGAAGGACACCTTTTGTAATGCAAATCATATTAGTTATTCACAGTCATCAGCTTACCAATTGGTTCGCCTACAATGCCTTGTTCTAAATCATAAACAACATTTCCGCGTACAATCGTTTTCGTTACACGACAGTCAATGTTTCTTCCTTCATAAGCACTATGCTTATTTTTATAATAAAGGTCTTCTCTGTTTAGCGTGTAAGAGCTGTTTGGATCAACTAGAATGATATCTGCATCCTTGGAAACTGCAATTTCACCTTTATTTGGTAAATTAAAACGCTCCGCTGGAGTTGTTGCGATTAAATCCACAAATTTTTGCACGGGTAACCCGCGTTTTTTAACAGCTAGATCAAACATAATATCTACATTATTTTGTGCACCACTGATTCCGCCCCATGCATCGAAAATATTTCCTTGTTTAAGGTCTTCTGTACATGGAGAATGATCGGAGGTTAACCAATCGATATTGCCTGCCATCAGCTCATCCCATAATCTTGCTTGGTCTTTTGCTTTTCTCAATGGCGGTTGGCATTTAGCTCTTGGTCCAATTTCTTCTACATCTTCTGCAGTAAGTGCAAAATAATGTGTACATGATTCAACTGTTACATCGACACCATCTCTGCGTGCTTCACGGATTTTCTGAATTGCTTCAGAAGTACTAATGTGCACAAAATGCAGTTTGCATCCAGTTTCTTTCGCAAACAATAATGCACGCTGAACTGCTTCAACTTCCGTAAAAATTGGACGTGAATCAACATAATCCATTGCTGTTGTTCTGCCTTCACGCACCATTTCATCTGCCAGTTTCGCAGTAATCGTTGGGTTTTCAGCATGAATACATAGAATTTGATCCAATTCAGCTAATTTTTGCATGCCTTTATACAATGCATAGTCATCAACATTAACAAAGTCGCCAGGAACTTCTGCAGTTATTGCAGACATAAAGCATTTGAATGCTGGAACGCCTGCATCTACTAATTCTTCCAGCTGATCGATGTTTTCTGGAACAAGTCCACCATAGAATGCATAATCGACATAGTTCTGACTTTTAGCAGCTTCTAGCTTCAAGTCTAATGTTTCTTTATTGATGGTTGCTGGAATAGCATTAAGCGGCATTTCAACATAGCTTGTTGTTCCACCTGCTGCAAGTGCTTTAGAACCTGTTTCAAAGCCTTCCCACTCTGTACGGCCAGGTTCACTAATATGCACATGTGTATCAATCATTCCCGGCATAACATATTGACCTTTTGCATCAATTACTTCATTTGCTTGCTCTGTAATTTCCTCTGCAATGCTAGCAATTTTTCCATTTTTAATTCCGATATCCACATTATAGACACCATCACGAAGTACAACATTTCCATTTTTAATTACTGCATCAAATCCCATTTGAATACCCCTTTTCTAATTGAATGTTTATATAGTGAAGCTTCATTAAGTGGAGATTTCCTTACCTCTCCCACTTAAATTAGTTGAACAGAATCCGGAATTTACGGGCTGTTCCCTTACACTCAGAGGTGAAGGATTACAGCCAGTTAATGCTGGATAAAGATTTATTTCTCTACTATCTCTCCATTTGTAAATACAACTTCTCCATTTACTATTGTTGTTTTTACATTTCCTTTAAATGTTTTACCAACATATGGAGAATGCTTGTGACGATATTTTAAATCTTCTGCTTTCAGTACAAACTCTTCATTAAGATCAACAAGTGTTATATCCGCATCGAAACCAGCAGCAATTGTACCTTTTGTTTCTAATCCGAATAGTTCTGCTGGGTTTGTTGATGTTAATGCAACAATTTTTTCTAATGGAAGGTTACGTTTGAAATAACCTTCTGTTAGCATAATATTCAACGTAGATTGAGCTCCGGAGATTCCGCCCCATCCTTCAAAATAGTTATCCGTAATTGTTTTCATGGATGCTGGTGCTGGAGAATGGTCAGAAGCAATGACATTGATTTCTCCTGCTGCTACTGAAGCCCATAGATCTTCTACTTCATCCTCATCTCGAAGTGGTGGAGCACATTTTGCTATTGCTCCTTTTTCTTCTAAGTCTTTTACAGTTAAGGATAAATAATGTGGACATGTTTCAACTGTAATATCAACGCCTCTTTGTTTCGCATCATTGATTACTGCTACAACTTTACGGCTGCTTGCATGCACAATATGAAGCTTACATCCAGTTGCTTCTGCATAAGAAATAATTCTTCTAACCGCTTCGATTTCTGAAATAATTGGTCTTGATTCAACAAAGTCTCTGGCAGTTGTTTTTCCTTGCTCTTGTTTTTCTGCTGCTAATTGGTCACATATTACCATGCTTTCCGCGTGAACAGCTAGCAGAGAACCTAGTGATGCAATTTCTTTCATCCCTTTAAAAATGGATTCATCATCTACATTATTAAAGTCAGCAATTCCACTTGGTGACATAAACGCCTTGAATCCAATAACACCGTTTTCATGAAGATCTTTTAAATCAGCGATGTTTTCAGGAACTAATCCACCCCAGTAGTATGGATTGACAATTGATTTCTCTTCAGCTCGTTCTTTTTTCAAATCTAGGTTTGCTTTGTTAATAGTAGGCGGTGTACTGTTTAATGGCATATCAAAGAATGATGTTGCGCCTCCAGCAGCTAGGCTTCGACTTCCTGTTTCTAGTCCTTCCCACTCTGTTCTTCCGGGTTCGTTAAAATGTACATGTGAGTCAATTAAGCCAGGTAAGATATGTAATCCTTCTGCATTGATTTCTTTCACAGCAGTTCCTTCGATAGCCTTATCATTGGAAACCTCAACTATTTTTCCTTCTTTAACTGCTATATCTCCTGAAACAATTGAATCTGCCGTTACAATCTTTCCATTTCTAATAATGAGATCAAATGTTGTCATCTGATAATTCCCCTTTCCTGTTTCACTTGCTTCATGAAGTTAAACCTTTATCTAATACCAATTCTATTGGTTAGATACAATTTGTTTTAGCAGTAAAGAAATAGTTGCCTACATCTTTACTGCTTTTATATGGTAGGCCTTCCTTTATTAAATGGACGTACCAAATTGAACAACTTATTACAGTTATGCGCCTTTTTTATTTAACTCTTGAAACTGCTCTTTTTTTTTAGAAAGCTCCAATAGTATATAAATTACAATAGCAGATACAATTCCCACAAACCACGAGATATCATAAAGGGCTTTAAAGAACGGTACAAACTGACCAATCAAACTCAGAACAGCACCGATAATCGTAGCTACAATCGCATTCACATTATACCCGTTTTTATAATTATACTTACCATTTTTAGAGTATAACTCGTTTATATCAATCTTCTTCTTTGAAACAATGAAGTAGTGTGCAAGCATTACCCCAGTAATTGGTGCTAATAAACCAGCAACAATGTTTAAAAATGTAAAAATACTTGTAGAATTTTCCATTAGCTTCCACGGCATAATAAGAATTCCGAGGATTGCAGCTAACGTTGCAGCTGATTTAAAGGTAAAGAGCTTCGGAAAAAGTGATGCAATTTGGTAGCCTGCAGGAACAATATTTCCGGTTACGTTAACAGACAAAGTTGTTAAACATAGTGTTAATACAGAAATAGCAATAGCAAATGTTCCATCAAAACGAGCAACCACATCAAGTACATTCCAAATTGGTGTTCCAAATGCAATTTCTGAACCAACAATAATCGAAATACTTGCAACTGCAAAAAGCAGGTAAGTTACAACTAATCCTAAAGTTTGACCGACTGCTTGATGTTTAGGCGTTTTGGCTAATCTTGTAAAGTCAGATACACTAACCATCGGTGCAGCCCAGGCTGCAATTATTGCAGTAACAGCAGCTAAAAAGACAATAATACTATTCCCTTCAAATCCAGCATTTGTATAGGAAAGAATTGGTCCGATTCCACCAGCCAAGTTAATTGCCCAAATCGCCATTCCACCAAATACAATATAAATTAATGGGGAAAGAATATTTGTAAACTTCCCTAAGATATCCATTCCACCATAAATTAATGCTACATTAAACGCCCAAAAAATAAGGAATGAAATAAGAGCTGGCAATGTCAGTCCGAAGAAACTCCAGTCTCCGCCTAGTGTTAAATAGCCTGGCCACAGCTTGCCTATTAGTATGGATAGTGCCTGGCTTCCTGCAAATGTTTGAAAACCAAACCACATAATTGCTGCGATAACCCCCCTGATTACACCGGGAAATAGGGCTCCTTTATTTCCATATGATGAACGAATCAACATAGCAAATGGTAAACCATATTTTGAACCAGCATGGCCATTAAATACGAGCACAGCTGCTATAATAAGTGCTGCCACCATAATTGCCGAAAAAACCTGCCCAACAGATAATCCAATAGCAAAAAGACCACCTATTGCAATATAGTTTGGAATATTATGCACACTACCCATCCAAACAGTAAAGAAATTTCCTGTATTCCATGTTCTATCCTTATCTTGTGACGGTAGAACATCATCACTGAAACCAGCTGCTTTAAGCTGGTCTCGTTTCAAGCTTTCCAAAAAAAAATCTCCTTTCACGATCAACAACGAATCCACACTACTTGTCCAAGCATAGGTCTTATTGTAATCATTTTACTCGAAAATAATTACGCCAATAGTAAAAGGAGAAATAGTGCAAATTAGTAGGATGTTTCACAAATAAAGCTGAAGGTATATGTTATGTAACCTCATGTTTTGTATCTTCACATATATTACTAAGATGGAAGACGTCCACCTGATTCGCTTGAATTAAGTATATAACAGATGATTATTCAGGTCTTTATATTGAGTAAACAAAATAGTTAACTATTGTTGTATAACTTGATTCCTGAATTGTTCAAAGTAAACAACGAGTTGTTATTAATTAACATAAATACGTCAGCATAGTTTTGAAAACGGTATAGATAAAACCCTTATAAAGAACAAAAGCGCAAGCGCCCGTTTAGCGACGTACGGACTGGACTGAGCCGCAGGAGATAAAGGAAACACGGCGACCGTAGGAAGCCGATGTTGACTTATCGTACGGAGGTGAGGGAAGTCTCGCTAGTCGTTGGGCGCTGGAGCTGGACGTCGCTGTTCCGGTAACTAAGTTATCCACAGCATTCAAATTTTATAGTTTCCTGGTGTATGAAATAATGTATTCAAACACAAAAAGTCCCATTGACTATGCTACGATTGAAATACTTAACCAAGTTTACTCAATCACCCACCCGACAAGGAGGACATAGTCAATGAGACAATTTAATGGTAAACAAGGATTAAGGAGAAGTCAATTCGCAAAAGAAATTCGTGGTAGTAATTTAGAAAAAGTTTTGATTGTTCCTATCGATGTTTCAAAAGTTCTTCAGAAAGCAATGATTTTAAATTATTTTGGTGAATCAATAGAGTCCGCATTCTCTTTTATGGTCAGCCAAACAGGTATGAAAGTTCTTATTGATAATATTGAGAAAGCTAAGAGTTCTCTTCAAACAGATAAGGTATTCATCGGTATTGAAGCAACTGGCCATTACTATGAAGATATTGTACGTATTCTGATGGATCAAGGGTATTCTGTTCACATTATTAACCCAGCCTCAACCCATGAAGAAAGAAAGCAACATCTAACGTACACAAAAACAGATGATATTGACTTGTATTTAATTGCCGAAGCTTTAATTGGTAATAAAGCTACAAATTCCAAATTAAATACAGGTATTTACAAGGAACTTCAGCTAATCACAAGGGCAAGGAGAAGCGAAATAGAAAAACGTTCTCGTATTAAAGTCGAGATTCGCAGCTACCATGATCAGATTTGGAGAGAATTTCAGGGTTACAGCACACTAGTTGACGGCAAGCTGAAAACAAAAAAGATTTTTAGTGATTTTTGGGGCAAAGGAAGTGTTCATATCCTAACACATTACCCCCATGCTTCTCAGATACTAGATCTAGGAGAAATTGGTTTACGCCAATTGTCTAAAAAACATAATTTAAAGATTAGAAAGGCAACAATTGAAGCATTATTATTAGCCGCAAAAGAAAGTGTGTCAAAACCATTAGACGAACTCTCAACCGAAGTATTTCTCTTAAGACAAAAATTAAAAGATTATCAATATCACACAAGAAACATCGAAAGTTATGAAAAAGAAATAGAACGATTATTTATTCAAACCAATGGAATATTACTTCTAACTATTCCAGGGATTGGCCTAGTTACAGCTGCCGAACTCTTTTGTGAGATGGGTGACCTCTCTTACTTCACTAGTGCTAGCCAACTTATTAAAAAGGCAGGAACGAATCCTGTTATCAAACAATCTGGACCCGGAAAGGGATACGCAGGCCGCATTTCTAAGCAGGGGAATGCAAATCTAAGAAGAGCTGTTTACAATGTCGGAAAAAGTCTAACGGTTCATAATGAGGTTCTAAAGCCCTTCGCAACCAGGTTAAAAGAGAAAGGCAAAAAAGCTGGAGCCATATACATCGCCATGGGTAATAAGCTCTTAAAAATTGCGTTTCCAATGCTTACTAAAGGTGAACCTTTTAAATGGGACAACCCAGAATATAATTACAAACAAGAGGTATTTAAGAAGCTGACAATGCCGTTAGCATCATAAACAGAACAACATAAATAGGCTTCACTTTCTTGGTTCGAGTGGAGATCGGATCTAGTTTCCTGAGGCACTTTTGACCTCGATGCATAGCCTTATCCCGCTCGACCTGTAAATGCGAATTAGTACGTTATTTATCTATTTTGTACTCAATGCCAGATTGCATCAATGCAGATTGAAAAATCGAGTGATAACCCATTTCAGAATCAAGAAAATGAAGCCTGTTTCATAATAAACTTGGTTAAATGCTACTTGTAAAAAATTCAAATTACGGTAGGTGTATTAGAGTAACCCTAAAACTCGAAAAAAGTATTTGACATTGTACGCTAAGCAATAAAGAAAAAGTCACGCATTGCCTATCATTCCGATAGATGCAGTGACTTTTAAATCTATCTTTTACTTTGCAAATGGATCCTTGTTTCCATAGGAATCATTATGAACAACGTCAGACTCAAGATATTCATAAATATCATCAACAATTTCAATGCCTTTTTCCATATATGCAGCTTCTCGCTGTGCACTTCGTTGACCAGGATAAGACACCTGTTCAAACCCTGGAGCTGGTTTAATATTGTTTAAATCAGTCATTGTTGTCGTAATATGTTGCTTAAATGTTTCTAGATTTGTAAAGTATTCTGGGTTAATTACGATGTGTAATTGCCCTAGATTTCTTCCCTCACTTAAATCATGGTACATGGATGATACTTTGTTTCCAAAAGGAAGACCTAATAATATTCCAGAAAGTACATCGACCATCATCATCAAACCATACCCTTTTGGTCCTGCAATAGGCAGCAATGCGTTGACACTAAATGGATCTGTTGTTGCTTCTCCGTTTTTATCTACTGCCCATGTATCTGGAATGCTTTCATTTTTAGAACGAGCATGCAATATCTTGCCCCATGCTTGTACTGTTGTTGCCATATCAAATGTGATGATGTCGTCTTCACCTGGTGCAGCAAAAGCAATTGGGTTTGTACCATAGTAAGGTTCTGCTCCCCCAAAAGGCACTACCATTGGATCTGATTGGCAGACAGAAATTCCGATAAGGTTTTCCTTAGCTGCTTGCTGTACAAAGTAAGATAATGCGCCACTATGGCTTATTTTTCTTACTCCTACAACAGCTACCCCATTTTCTTTTGCCATTGCAATCGCTTCATCCATTGCTATTTTTGCTGCAACATGCCCTGCCCCGTTGTCGCCATCAAACAAAGCTGTAGTTGGCCCTGTCTTTTCAAACTTGAAATCAGGGTTTGTATTAATTCCACCTTTGGCAATGCGCTCTGCGTAATATTCAACACGCATCGCACCATGTGAATGAACACCTCTTGCATCCGCGTGAACTAAAACGTCAGCAACACCGTCAGCATGTTCTGCTGTTAAACCAGCCTTGTTAAGCTTGTTTTTTATTAGATTCTTCAATTCATCTCTCGTTACTCGCAAAATATCACCCCTAATGATTTATTGTAAATATAGCAACTTTTAAATGAACCACACATGTAAGGAAATAAAAACTATTCCACAGGTAATTTGTCTCATAAAATCGAGTAGGGTAAGTTTTCCCTACTGAAAACTCACCCAATCGTATGAAATAGTATAGCTATAAACTAGTATGAATCGAAACAGCAGCCTATTTATTCTGCAAATGGGTCTTGATTATCATATGCATTGTTGTGAATAACATCAGAAGCTAAATATTCATAGATATCATCGACAATTTCAATACCTTTTTCTTCGTATTCCTTTTGAATGAATTCAAGGTTTTGTCCTGGATAGAATACTTGGTCAAATCCTGGAGCAGGTTTAATCCCGTTCAAATCAGTCATTGTTTGTGCAATATTTTCTTTAAATGAATCTAAGCCAGTAAATACCGCTGGATTAATCACGATATGTAACTGCCCTAAATCTCTGCCTTCACTTAAATCATGATACATAGAAGACACTTTATTACCGAATGGCAAACCTAATAACACGCCTGAAAGTACATCTACCATCATCATGAGGCCATAGCCTTTTGGTCCGGCAACCGGCAATAACGCTCGTACCTTGTGTGGGTCTGTTGTTGGCTCACCATTTTCATCAACTGCCCATGTATCAGGAATGCTTTCATTTTTAGAACGAGCATGCAGAATTTTACCCCATGCTTGTACAGTCGTTGCCATATCAAAGCTAATTAACTTACCATCTTTTCCTGGAACTGCGAATGCAATTGGGTTTGTACCATAATAAGCTTCAGCTCCACCAAATGGTACAACCATTGGATCTGATTGACATACAGAAAGAGCGATAAGATCTTGTTTTGCAGCATACTCTGTGAAATAAGATAATGCTCCACTATGTCCCATTTTCTTAACACCTACGACAGCAACACCGCTCTCTTTCGCAATGCTGATTGCTTCATCCATTGCAAGCTTTGCTGCAACATGTCCAGCTCCATTATCGCCATGGAAAATAGCTGAACTCGGTCCGGTTTTTTCGACTTTAAAGTCTGGATTAGCAGTAATTCCGCCTTTAGCAATTCGCTCTGCATAATATTCTACACGCATTGCACCGTGAGAATGGATACCTTTTGCGTCTGCAAATACAAGTACATCTGCCACTTGTTCCGCATGTTCTTCTGATAATCCTGCTTTGTGAATTTTATTTTTAATTAAATCCGTTAATTCCTGTTTTGTTAGTCTCACTTTATACACCTCTTGGCTTTCCTATGGAATTTCCTTCACGAAAAATTGTTGCACATATACAGGCAAAGGTAAAAGGCAAAATGCCTTTTACCTTTTCAGTAATGCTTTTGAACTTATAAATCGTGTTCCGTTCTTACAGTTCTTCGTCACGATTACAATCTTTAGAATACAAGTAAACAAGTGGTTCTCTGCCTACTGCGTATGTTGCTTGCAAGCAGTATGGAGCCATGTAAATGTAATCTTCTTTTTTAACTGTTTGCCATTTATTATCCAAGTTGTATACACCTTCACCAGATAATAAATATGCACCATGCTGTTGTACATGTGTTTCAATAAATGGATGGCTACCAGCCGGATCAAATGTTAGAATATGGAAGTTCATATCAAATGCAATATCCGTTGGAAGTAAGTCTTTAAGACGCATATTGTGCATGCCATCATAATCGATCTCTTCTAAATCATTTGTGTTTCCAGAAACAACCCAAGGTTTCTTACCTTCTAAAGGTTTATGTTTTTGTTTGTAAAGAAATAGTTTAGAATCTCCGTCTTGTAAGTTCTCCAAGTACATGGTTACAGATGGAGGACAGTATAAGTAGCCACCTGATTCAAGAATAAATTCTTCATCATCGGCTTTAGCTTTTACTTTACCATCTAAAACACATACAAATGTTTCAATGTTATCTTGTCCACCGAAACCTGCTGTATTTTTACCACCTTCATGGAAAGTTAAAATATAATCAACAAAAGTTGCACCTAATTTAGGTGATCCTAAAATAGTCATGGTGCAATTTTCAAATCCAGGTACTACGTTGTTTACTCTTCCTTCTGGAGGAATTACCGCGTATTTCCCTGGTTCAATAACTGCTCTGCTTGATAAAAGATCTGTTGGATATCCCATTTAAAATCGCTCCTTTAATGAATTGATTCTTCAAGGTTGGTAAAAAGTCCGGTAAAAATGACACATCGAATTTCTTCGTTGGCTTGCTTTTCCGTTCCTTAGAAAAGGGAACCACTTTTCCTGCGTGCAAGAACGTCTGCTCACGTATTAAACCCATACGTTCCGCTACTCAAAGCCACGCCTCCTCGAACTTCGACGCACAGGACGTGCTAGTGTCGGCGTTGCAACAGGACGTTGCGAATTTAGCCGACCTCGGTCCTTTTTATCCTCCTTTTTAACCTCTTTTTTGAATAGACATTTCATTAGAATTCATATGAAATGCTTATTCCCTACTTATTTAGAAATAATCGTTCCACTTTCACCACGGATTGCTTTATCAACTTGTTCTAATGAACAGATGATAGCTGTGCCAGTAGTTTTAGCAAATTGTAATGCAGATTCAACTTTAGGTCCCATGCTTCCTGCACTGAATTGACCTTCAGCAACATAGCCATCCATCTCGTCTACTTTGATTTGACCTAATGCTTTTTGTTCCGGTGTTCCATAATTAACGTAAACATTTTCAACATCTGTTAAAATCATGAAAACATCTGCTTCCATTTCTTGAGCAAGTTTAAAGCCACTGCGATCTTTATCGATTACTGCTTCAACACCCTCAACCGTTCCGTTTTCTGCTGTTACAACCGGAATTCCACCGCCGCCACAAGCTACAACTACATTACCTGCTTCTGCAAGTGTTTTAATTGTTTGTGCTTCATGGATTTTAAGTGGTTCTGGTGAAGGTACAACACGGCGATAGCCACGGCCTGAATCTTCTACCATTTTCCAGCCTTTTTCAGCTGCAAGCTGTTTTGATTCTTCTTCTGAATAGAAGGCACCAATTGGTTTAGAAGGATTTTGGAAATCCGCATCATCACGTGAAACTTCAACACGTGTTAACAAGTTAGTTACTGGGGCATCAATACCTAGTGCTTGGAATTCATTTACTAAACATTGAACCATCATATAACCGATAAAACCTTGGGATTGACCACTTAATGCGTCTAATGGAAGTTGAGGAACGACATCTGCAGCTACTTCATTTTGACGAAGGATATTTCCAACTTGTGGACCATTACCATGTGTAATAACTAGCTTATAGCCATCTTTAATTAATTTCGCTAAAAATTTAGCACTTGTACGAACATTGTTCATCTGGTTCTCAAACGTACCTTCTTGACCAGCTTGTAAAATTGCATTCCCACCTATTGCAGCAACTATTGTTTTACTCATCTATAAACCCTCCAACTAAAAATCATAACGGCATCGTTCATTAATGGCAGGATAGGATGGTATGCCTGCATACAACAGTACATACCATCCATCCACACATCTATCCTGTTGCCATTTTATATTATTTATAAGAAATTAAACTTCTACGCCGTATTTTTCAGCAAGTGCTTCTAAAGCTTTTTCGAAACATCCAAGTGGTACACGTACTGTACCAGCACCAATTTGTCCGTTTCCTGCTACTTTATGAGCAATACCAGTGTTGATTACTGGAGTAATTCCAGTTTCAACTACTTTACGGATATCGATACCTAAACAAGCACCTTGGAAATCCCAAGTAGGGATTTGCAAGTTATTGTTGTTAGCGATACAGATTTCACGCATTTCATCACTTGTGTTAACAGCATCGTTGAATCCGCCAGTACCTACGAAGCGAACAACACCTGGTGCAGCAACCATTGCCATACCACCAACACCGTAAGCTTCGGTGATTGCACTATCTCCCATATCCGGAGTTGCATCTTCAGAGCTGTAGCCACTGAAATACAAACCATCTGGAGTATTAACTGGTGCAGTAAACCATTGATCACCTAGTCCACTAACTTTGATTCCGAACTGGTCACCATTACGAGCAAGTGCAGTAACGATACTTCCTTCTGTTTCTGTAGCAGCAGTATCCATTACAGATTTAGCAGTTGCCATCATAATGTTCAAGAAGAACTGGTCATTATCTGCTAGGAATTTTGTAACTTCCTGTAATTCTTTTTCTGAGATACCAGAAGTGATTAAGTATGGAACGATTTGTCTTAAGAATAATGCAGATGCCGCAATATTTCTTTGGTGGAATTCGTCACCCATTGTAATAGCTTTTGCAACAAGTACGTTAACGTTCATTCCGCCATCGATTTGTTTTAATGATTTAGAAAGAGCAGGTCCTAATACATCTTTCATCCAGTTTAAGCGATTGATTACTTCTTCGTTGTACGCACCGAAACGCAGTACCGCACCAATACCTTCGTTTAGGTTACAGTAAGCACGTTTTTCACTTGCTTTGTTTTCTACAACAACAACTGGCATATTTGCAGAAGTGATTCCGCCCATTGGTCCTACAGCACTTACAGAGTGAGCAGAAATAAATGTAACTTCTCCGTTTTCAAGCATTTTTTGAGCTTCTTCTTCTGTTGCAGCCCATCCTTCAAATAATGCTGCACCGATACAAGAACCTTGCATTGGATGAGGCATTTTTTCCCAAACTGTTGGAGGTCCTGAGTGTAAAAGAGCCTTTCCGTTTAATTCAGAGATAACACTTTTTGCCGGAACGACATCAAGTAAGAATGGTTCTGATGCTGTAATATGTTGAATAACCGCCTGATTTGCTTCATCAATTGTTTTATATTGCATGATAATCCTCCTAATCTTATAACTTGCTTAGTTTGTCTAAAATTGCAGCTAAACGCTTATCTCCACCTGCGATAGGTGCCCATTGGTATTGAACCACTTGACCGCCATTTTCTTGAACGGTATCAGCGAATCCAGTCAGACCAACGTTGATTACTCTTGGTTTATCTGAAATCAGCTCAGAAGCTTTTGTAAGATCTGCAACTGCTGTTTTTTCTGCTTTTGTTTCTGCTGCCTCTTCTCCTTCAAGAGAATCAATAATTGCAGCAGCAAGTTTTGTTGCTTGTGCATTGCTTTCTGTAACGATAACACCAGCAGCTTCTAATTTATCTACTTGATCCTGGTATACTTGAGGATCTTGTGCAGTACCTGTTACAGATGCAATTGCGATAACTGCTCTACCTTGTTCAGCAGCTTCTTTCTTACCTTTTTCGACAACTGGTGCGAATACGCCAGCCATATCATCATGCGCTCCATATCCAATAACGTTATCTAATAAAAGTACTGCAGTTTTAGGGTTTGCAATAGCTTCTTTAACCTTTTCCACACGGAAAGTAGGGTCGATCATTGGATGCGCGCGACCTTGCGTATAAGCGTCATCACCTAAGTCAATCACTTCATGCTCGCCATGTTGTAGCATCATTCCTTCAGGATGTGCCGCATCTGGATCAAGATTGAATGCATCTTCAAGGATCATTGCTGCTTCAAGTGCTAATGTACCACCACAATAGTATCCTTTAATGAAGCGTTGATCTTTGTTTTCTTTGATTTTCTTCAAGTCTTCGTTATCTGCTAGGATACTATCTGCAGAAGTGTTGCTTGTTTGAGCTAATTCTAAAGCTTTTAGCGCTGTATCTTCTAAAGTCCATGCATAATGTACATTATCATGTTGCTCTTTTGGCTTATCACCCATAAAGATAGAAACAACAGGCTTGCTTAAAGTCTTGAATACTTCAACAACCTTTTCACGCACTTCTGGTGCAGGTGGCTTCGAAATATAAACAATTACATCTGTTTCAGGATCTGCATCCAACACACGTAATCCTTGAATTGTTGTTAATGCGCCGATCTCTAATGCTAAGTCACGTCCACCAGTACCGATAGCATGTGACACACCGCCGCCGTTTCTTCCAATGATTGTTGTAACTTCTTGAATACCAGTACCTGAAGCACCTACAACACCAATATTTCCTTTTTCAATTACGTTTGCAAAAGCAATCGGCACACCGTTGAGGATACCTGTACCACAGTCAGGACCCATTACCATTAATCCTTTTTCCGCAGCTCTTTGTTTTAGTTGTAATTCATCTTCGATACTAACGTTATCACTAAACAGGAAAACGTTCAGATCACGGTCAAGGGCTTTATTCGCTTCAGCTGCAGCGTGTTCACCTGCAATTGAAATAAGAGCTAAATCAGCATTCGGCAGTTTGTTTCCAGCCATTTCCCATGTACGAACTGTAGAATATGCAGTTGCTTCAGATGCTGCAGATTGGTTATTTAAGAAATCCTCTAACTCCTCAATAACACGATCAACATTTTCTGTTTCAGCAACAACACAAAGATCGTTCGGGCTTGCAGCTTCTAGCTCGTCAGTGTATAAACCTGACCCCTTCATAATATCTTTGTTTGATGGTGTACCCATCATAACTGAAATTCGCTCAACACCATCCATAGCGGATAAGTGATTCGTTAATAACATCAGGCTAACGGAGTCCTGATATAAGTTCTTCTTAATCACAGTATGAAGCATGTTTCTCACTCCCAGACCAATATTTATTGTTACATCTTCGAAGCCGTTTCACTTCTCTATCCTTAGGCAAATGAAAAGTCTTCTT
Organism: Oceanobacillus sp. FSL K6-0127; assembly: GCF_037983385.1. Lineage (NCBI taxonomy): Bacteria > Bacillati > Bacillota > Bacilli > Caryophanales > Bacillaceae > Oceanobacillus > Oceanobacillus sp. FSL K6-0127. Next base: position 3,818,928 of record NZ_CP150287.1, read on the forward strand.
TATATTAATTCCATACAGAGCGTGTAAAGGGCTTGTGCGCGCTTTCACGAGTCGGCGCATTCTTAACACCTTCAAGTGATATCAGGTACCTTTCCAACATCATATTGGTTCTAATCAAAAATTCAAATGGTTTATATTTAGACATAAACACCTTTGTCTTTTAAAACATTTTATAAACCCATTTCAGTTGAAATGATTCTCTGTATGTCTTGCATTAAATCGTAAGTGGATTATTATATTGGCAAACTTTTAAATCCCATGTTCCTTTATTAAAAAAACTGAAAACTTATTCTTGTTCACACCAAATCACCAATTACGCAATATTAATATCTTTTCCTAACAGCGCAATTAGTAAATACCTCATGGTACCTATCAGATATACCACTTACCAACAATTATTATAGCCGAGTACCCTTGAAATGTAATTAGTTACTTTTGATAAAATATAGTTCAGCTTTTGTATATAGTTAACAAGAGTAAAGATCCATAATAGTATACTCCTATTGTGTACAAAAACACTAATAGGATACATTGCTTCTCACTAGACGAACAGTAAAATTATCGTTAAACTAATGAAGGCTTTTGCTAAATCGCAGGAGCTGCAACTTATAAAAAAGTGAGTGATTCATAAGATGGGTTCAACATTTGTATACAAAAATGTCGGAAATTGTGCAATCAAAGGTGACTTTTACTCAACGGAAGCATCAAACGCACCTTTGCTTGTTTATATCCATGGTGGTGGGCTAATTTGGGGAAGCCGTGATGAACTTTCCGAAGAACAAATTAATCTTTATAACAATGCTGGCTTCAACATTTGTTCCATTGACTACCGCCTAGCTCCGGAATCAAAGTTACCAGATATCATTAGCGATATTCAAGATGCGCTCAGGTGGTTAAAAGACGAAGGGGTAAACACGTATAACTTTGACCCAGAGAAAATTGGTGTAATCGGCAGCTCTGGTGGAGGATATCTTGCCTTACTTACAGGTATATTTGAAGTAAAACCAAAAGCAATTGTATCCTTCTACGGTTACGGAAATATTACGGGTGACTGGTACACAAAACCAAGTCCCTATTTTACAAAAATGGCAAAAGTGCCAGAGGCATTACCAAAAATGCTCATTCAGCCAAGCATATTGTCAGAGGCTCCAATTGAAAAACGTTATGGCATATACTTATACTGTAGACAGCAAGGTGTATGGAATGATTACGTTATCGGCAGAAATCAAACCAAAGCTGAGCTGACAAAGTATTGCCCAATTGATAATATTCATTCCGATTATCCGGCAACATTGTTATTACATGGTGATAAAGACGACGATGTTCCACACGAGGAATCCGTTAATATGAGCAGAGCTCTAGAAGATGCTGGTATTACAAATAAACTCATTACCATTCCTAATGGAAAGCATCAGTTTGACAAAGAAATGAATGATCCAAATGTAAAAGATGCATTTCACCAAGTCATTCAATTTTTGAAAGAAAACTTGGATGTTAATTAGCATGACCATATGTTAGAGGCATATAGCTGTGAGAACTTCAGCTTTTTATTTGTAAACATCAGTCAATTAACTGTGAAATTCAGCTTTTAGCATTAGAAATATTGATGCGTGCTTATAAATGAGAACAATCTTAGAAAACAAAGACATTCGCCAAGCTTATAGGCGAATGTCTTTGTTGCATTTAAGCAAGTTGGAAGGTTTTATACCTTCTTATTTGCCAAATTCATTGTTGGATTTTTTCATTACTTAGATCGCTTTGCTACCATTTCAATTTCCACCTCAGCTCCGAGTGGAAGTGCCAAGACCGCAACACAGGTCCTAGCCGGATATGGTGCTGCAAATTGTTTTTCGTACACAGCATTCATTTCCGCGAAGTTATTCATATCTGTCAAATACACATTTACTTTCACGACATCATCTGAAGTAAGACTTGCTTCCTTCATTACTTCAAATAAATTTTCAAAGCACTGCTGCGTTTGCGCAGCGATATCACCAGTCATATCCTTAGCTGTAGGTGAATTTTTTGCAGTCTGACCGGAGAAATAGATAAATTCCCCTGCATCAACCGCATGTGAATAAGGCCCTGAAGGCTCCGTGCCTTTTGCGTCATATACTTTTCTCGTCATATTAATTCTCCTTTTTCAAAATCTACTATCCAATATAGCATCTTTTTGAAAAAATACTATTCTATAATCCAAGCACCGTTGAAATAATCCAGGCTGATCCGTAGAAAATCATGAACTGAACACCAACTCCGACCCCAAGAAAACGATTCAGCATTCCGCCAACCATTGCCATCGCAAACGTAACAACAATTCCGACCAATCCACCTTCATAGAACGCCAGTAAACACACGATTCCAATAAACATCCCAATGATTGCTTCCTGATTAATTCGCTTTAAAACAAAAACAGTAGCTTTACGGGCAAAATTCATTGAAAACGGATAAGCAATCACTGATGCAATCACTAAGCCAATCAATCCATAAATCAAAAAGTCAATTGGATCCATCATCGAATGTAAATTATTTACTGGATCCGCAGTGAAAATTGGCGGTGCATTAAATAAGGCTTGTGCAGGACCGATAGCGACAGGACTTAGCGGGATTCCAAATGCAACTAATGGAATGATTGTCTCTGCAACGTATGTAGATTCTGTTACCCCATTCATCGTAGACAAGCTGGTTGTCGTTTTCTTATATTGTCCTTTGACACGAGAACCGACGATTTCCCCCATTAATGCTGTCATTCCAACAGGACTGAGCGCAAAGGTTAACGATGACAGAAAAGAAGTGCCACCAACAGCAGCAGTTTGTTTTTTCGTCAACACCTTAAATGGATTTGGAAAGTACCCAGACCATGATTTCTGTTCAGGGGCAAGCTTGTATTCATTTGGTTTCGTCCGCTGAATCATCGGGCGAGCACTATTTGATGTTGCAATAAGAATATCCGTCAACATCGGTCCAATTGCGATACCGAGAAAGAAGCTAATGGATAGACTACTCCCCAAAATCGATGTACTAACTAAATTTAACCCTTGAATAACTAAAGCTAAAGGCAAGATAAGTAAAATACTCACCCATCGTCCTTTGGAAAAATAACCTATTAATACAGCAGCACCTGTAAAAATAATCCCTGCATTTTCCTGGAAAAATGTTCCAAACTGACTTAAAAACATCGCAAATAAAAGTGAAACAGGAAGTGCAATAAAAGCACCAATAATTCCACCTGAAATCATTTTTCTGAGCGCGATGTGCGGCAGTCCAATTCTCCGCATAAAGTTAGCATGCTCCAGCATCGGAGCTGCTAGTGTGTCTCCTGGAACTCCCATTAAAGCAGTTGGGATAGCGTGTGTTAAATGCTTGGCCAAAATCGCTGACATAAAAAATGCGAAAACCGCTTCAGGTGGTGCACCTAGCAAGACAACAATTAATGTAGTTGGAACTAGAATTGCCGTTTCATCTGAACCCGAAATCAAACCAAGCAATGTAAATACTACCCCGGCCAAGATTGCTAAGAGAATAGCGATTACCAATACACTCATTTTCGCTTATCCTCCCCATCTTGTATAAACATATCGTAGATTCCCTGTTCCTTCATTTCTTTTGTCGTAACAGGATCATTCAATATAGATTCTCGTTCTTCTTCTATATCAAATTGTAGTTTTTTATAAACCTCCGCCAATTCGTCATTCGTGCTTGGCATCTCATTCAATGTCCGTTTTGGCTTAAATAATAACGTATTCGTCACTAAAGCTACCAAACTTCCTGCAATTCCAAGCAGCAATGAATAAGATTGCACCATTTCTTCTGGAGCAATCTTCGGAAAGATACTTTTTCCAATAAAAAAGCCTGCTAAGCTTAGCGTAATACTTATTGCAATAGTACTTATTAAATGTTTCCCATAAACAGTATCCCCAATTATTTCAACATAGCTGTCTGTTCTTTCATCCTTTTCATTACCCGCAGACATGTAACACTTACCTCCTCATGATTTCACTGAAACTAAAAATTACCTTCTTTCTTTACGAAACCAAGGCTTACAAATTTCAGTAATCATTATACTACAATAAACGCAAGGAGGCTTCTTTTATTTCCTCCATTCAACAAAGTTTCCTTAAGATAAACTTTGTTGAATGTTTATTCGTATCATAAACCACATGACATCTATTCTGTGAAATACAGCCACATATATTCTTTTAATGTAAAAACAATAAAAAACCATCCCATGTATGTAACGTACAAATGAGATGGTTTTAACAATAAACCCTATCCTATTGTTTTTTTATCGGCGTACAAACTGCGTATAGGCTTTCTGTTGAGTCAGATAAATTTACTTCAATGACTTTATATCCGCTATCAACTGAGTCCACATTTTTCAACTGCATGATTAAGCTTTTATCCATTGTTCCTCTTCCTTTCCTATAAATTTATCACACCGAAATCAATATATGCTGGGAGTTCGAAAGTGTGCATGCTTCATTAAAAATATTTGGCCCATTTACTTAAATTCAGGTACCACAGTAGGTTCGGTAAGGTGTTTCAGTTTTCACAGGCGGTCTTGTAAACTCAGATTGCTCGTCCGTATGTGCGTAAGGATCAGCTAGAACATGTAGTAACTTCTTCAACACATGATAATTTCCCTCTTCGACTGCGGCAGAAAGCGCTGCTTCCACTTGATGATTCCGTGGGATTACTGCAGGATTACTATCCCGCATTAATTGATGTGATGAAGCTTTTGAATCTTCCTGCCTATCTAATCTTTCCAGCCATGACTGATACCATTCCGTAAATCCCGGAGTATCAGCTAGTTCAAAATTCTTCTGCCAATTAAAAGTTAGTGCCAAAAATGTATTCGTATAATCCGCTCGGTGCTTCTGCATCATACGAAGAAGGTCTTCAACAAGAGCTACATCCTCTTGCTCTTCATTAAATATACCCAATTTTGCTCGCATTCCCTTCATCCAGTGAAAACGAAACAAATTCGAGAAACCAGATACAGCTTCCTGTGCAAGCTCCAATGCTTGTTCGTCTTCTTCATGCAGTAATGGCAGCAAACTTTCCGCAAATCGCGCGAGATTCCAGCCAGCTATTTGCGGCTGATTGCCATAAGCGTAACGCCCGTTAATATCAATAGAGCTAAAAACCGTTTTCTGATGGTACGTATCCATAAATGCACAAGGACCGTAATCAATCGTTTCACCGCTGATCGTCATATTGTCGGTGTTCATTACACCATGAATAAAACCTGCCAGTTGCCATTTGGCTACAAGAATAGCTTGACGCCTTATTACTTCCTGAAGCAGGTATAGATAACGATTCTCTCCAAAATCACCACCTGAGAAATGTCGCTCTAATGCATAATCAGCTAAAGCCCGCAGTTCCTCCGTCGATCCCCAATTTGCAGCATACTCAAAAGTTCCGACACGAAGGTGACTGTCAGCAACACGGGTTAAAATCGCACCAGGCAGTTCAGTTTCACGCATTATAAATTCCCCAGTGGTTACAACTGCCAAGCTACGAGATGTAGGGATGCCAAGTGCATGCATCGCCTCACTAATGATATATTCTCTTAACATCGGTCCAAGTGCAGCACGGCCATCACCGCCCCTAGAATACGGAGTCCTTCCCGCCCCCTTCAGCTGAATATCAAAACGTTCTTTATCAGGAGTTACCTGCTCTCCTAATAATATTGCTCTCCCATCTCCAAGCATGGTAAAATGCCCAAACTGATGTCCCGCATAGCTTTGCGCAAGCGGATTAGCTCCTTTTGGAATTCGATTACCAGCCAACAGTTCAACACCAGTTTCACTGATTAACTCCTCGATGTTTAGTCCAAGTGAAGTGCCTAACTTCTTATTAAAAATTACTAATCCTGGTAGCTGGACAGGAGTTGGATTTAGATTTGTATAAAATAAATTTGGTAAACGAGAATAGCTATTCTCTAAATTCCAGCCAGCATCATTTCCATTCTCTTTTCGCATGATAGCACCCTTCCCTTCGTAAGTTTTAAATTTGTTTATAGCGTTTTCGTTTTGCCATTTGATTATCCATTCAATTAGCAACCTAAATTTCTAACTCAACTCGAATTTCCTACAATTTATAATTCCAGGCCATACGAAATCTATCAAAATCAGCGTGCATTCGCTAAAACTTGTACATGTTTGCACTTATAATCCGACAGCTATCTAAACAGCAATGCGCTAGAATAGGATATAGCAATCTACAATTCAACTATTTTACACAACGTGATAATATTTTTTTTAAAAAAAATTGTCTCCCATTCATATTTCCCTGCAACATATACTAATAAAACAGTTTCAGCGATATTAGATTCTTGTAAAACAATGTATCCTTGGGGATTCTATATTTAAACTGGATTACATCTATTCTAAATGAAGTTATTGTTTAGCAGCAATTAATTGACAGTAGTTTCGTTTTCTCAATTAGTAAGTATAGCCAAACTAGATAAGCTGTTATTTAACGACTTCAATTATTGACCAAAATACAAAAGGGAGAGTGCAATATGGCTACTGAAAACTTCCAACACAGCTACAGTTTAACTGAGATTGCAAAACAACTCGGCCGTCCACGGACAACCGTACAAGAATGGCGAAATCAATTTAAACCATACCTTCCGACTGTTCAGGGTACTCAAGGAAGAACTACAAGATATGAAGCTAGCGCATTAGCACTTTTTCAATTAATCGCCCATCTGAAAGAAGCAAACGAACCAATTAGCATTATCGAACAAGCATTAATAGAAAACAGTGCAACCACTTCGGACAATACAACTGCAAACATTCCATCTTTTCAGCCACAAGTTTACGAAGGGTTAAAACAATTAGCTGTTGCACTGGATGAACAGCGACAGCTTAACAAAGCAATCATGAAAGAACTGCAGGAGTTACGACAGCAGCAGACCACATACTATCACGAACTAATGGAGCTGCTAGATCGACAAAACAATGTAGAGGAAAATATTCGAACCCGAGACTTTCGCTTGCTAGAAACGATGCGTGATATGCAAGATAAGAAGAAAAAAGAGAAACAGCGTGGAGGTTTTTTTTCCATTGTATTTAATAGGTGAATTAACCACTAATTGGACTAGCCAGCTCTAATCAATCTGTTGCATTCATCTTCTCTTACAACCTTTGAACCTATCTTCCGCTAACTTTTACATAAACCATCCAAGGAAGCACCACATGGATGGTTTTTTATTCTTCTCTTTTACAGGCATCAAAATATATCTTTCCCTTAATCAAATAATAGAAGTTGTTCGTTTTGCACAAAATTAAACATAATAAATAGTGCAGAATGCTTAATGATATATCATCAAATTTTTAGTACAATATTAGAATCGTTAATTAATTTAAACAATAGCTTAACATTTCATATTTTACATCCTCCATTCCACACTAGTTAGTCTAGTTAATATATCCAGTAAATTTATAAAAACTGAATCTTTTATAAATTAATCGATAAAAAGGAGAAATTCAACTATGTACACAGAACTAAACACACCAGCTAGAACGATTATGACTCCAGGACCGGTAGAAGCTGAGCCACGTGTGCTTCGGGCAATGGCTACTCCTATACTAGGTCAGTTTGATCCAGCTTTTACTGAAATCATGGATCGTGTAATGAACATGCTTCGAGAACTTTTTCAGACAAAAAATAAATGGGCTTTCCCGATTGATGGAACGTCAAGATCAGGTGCTGAAGCGCTGCTTTGCAGTATTATTGAACCAGGAGATAAAGTTTTCATTCCGATATATGGAAGATTTGGTTATTTATTAAATGAGATTTGCGAACGATACGGTGCAGAGGTTCACACGATGGAATGTGAATGGGGAGAAGTTTTTGACCCAGAAGCAGTAATCAAAGAAATGAAAAAAGTAAACCCGAAAATTACAGCAATCGTGCATGGTGAAACATCAACAGGTCAAATGCAGCCTTTAGAAGAAATTGGGAAAGCTTGCAGAGAACAAGATATACTGTTTGTTGTTGATGCTGTTGCATCCATCGGGGGTACTCCTGTAAAAGTAGATGAATGGTTTATTGATGGTATCGTTGGCGGTACACAAAAATGCTTATCTGTTCCGTCTGGGATGGCACCAATTACGTATAATGATAGAATTGAAAAAGTAATTCAAGCCAGAAAGAAAGTTGAAAAAGGGATTGAAACAGAAGATGACAGACAAAATCTTGGAAGCAATCCTTTTATAAAAAGCAATTACTTTGACGTCAGTATGCTTCAAGATTACTGGGGTCCGAGACGCTTAAATCACCATACAGAAGCAACTTCTATGATTTATGCTCTTCATGAAGGACTTCGGATTGTACTTGAAGAAGGATTAGAAGAACGTTTTGCTCGTCACAAGCATCACGAACAGGCTCTAATAGCTGGTATTGAAGCAATGGGATTAGATATATATGGGAATATTGACTCCAAACTCCCCGTAGTTACCTGTGTCACAATACCAGAAGGAATTGATGGTGAATCCGTACGGAAAATGCTGCTTGAAGAATTTACAATTGAAATTGCAAGTTCATTTGGTCCTCTACAAGGGAAAATCTGGCGAATTGGCACAATGGGTTATAGCTGCCGGAAAGAAAATGTTCTGTTTGCATTAGCAGGATTAGAAGCAGTATTGATCCGTCACGATGCTCCTATTCAGGTTGGTAAAGCGTTGCAGGCAGCATTGGATGTTTACAATAACAACTAAAAATAAGCGGAAGATGAAATAGTATAATTTTCTGCATAAAACAAAAGCATCGCTACAAAGGGCGATGCTTTTCAATATTCATTAATAGTGAAGCGGTCCACCAGGTCCAAGCGGAATTCCGAACAGGAACCATATAATTAGCATGATTGTCCAGCCAATTAAGAAGAACATAGAGTATGGTACCATAACCGATACTAATGTCCCAATCCCCATTTTCTTATCATACTTCTGGGCAAATGCAATAATTATTGCAAAGTACGTCATTAACGGTGAAATAATGTTTGTTGACGAATCTGCAATCCGGTATGCCATTTGTGTCAGTTCCGGGGAATAGCCCATCTGCATCATAATTGGCACAAAGATTGGAGCCATCATTGCCCATTTTGCAGTGGCACTTCCAATAAATATGTTTATGACCGCTGTGATGAGAATAAATGTAACAATTAATGGTATTCCAGTTAGGTTAACACTATCCAAAAATTCTGCGCCGTATACTCCGAGAACTAGTCCCATATTCGACTCGTTAAAGAATGCAACAAATTGACCTGCAGTAAAGGCCAGTACAATAAACATTCCCATGGAAGCCATCGTATCGGACATTTGCGCTGCAACATCTTTATCGTTTCGAATTGATTTCGTAACAATACCATAAACAAGTCCAGGAACAAAAAATAGAATCGCGATAATTGGAACTAATGAACTCATAAATGGTGATTGGATAATTTGTGCCATCAAATCTCCTTCTGTGCCACGCAATGGCGCATTTGGCGGCAACACAAGCAGTAATGCCAGTACTAAAGCGACAAACACCGCAACACCAGACCAGATAAGTCCTTTCTTCTCAATCGATTGAAGCCCGTCCAGTTTTTCCTTCTGATCCCCATTATATGCTCCAAGTCGAGGTTCAACAATTCGCTCGGTTACCCAAGCTCCGATAAACGTCAACACAAATACAGATGCTGCGATGAAAAACCAATTCATTGCAATATTCATGGTTTCTGCATACGCCGGGTCAATTATTGCTGCTCCAGCAATCGTCAACTCTCCAAGCAGTACGTCCGTACCTGATAATAATAGATTCGCACTAAATCCACCTGAAACACCAGCAAATGCTGCTGCAAGTCCAGCTAGCGGATGTCTGCCAAGTGCCGCAAAAATCATTGCACCAAGTGGTGGCAGTACAACATAGCCAGCATCAGAGGCTACACTTGACATGATACCGGCAAAAACTAACCCCAGTGTAATAAACCGCTTTGGTACGGATAATACAAATCCACGTAATAATGCACTTATCAAGCCTGTCCGTTCGGCAACACCGATACCAAGCATCGTTACGAGAACAACACCTAGTGGAGCGAAACCAATAAAGTTATCTGTCAAACTTGAAAATATATACTGGATGCCTTCCGCACTTAGTAAATTCTTGATTTCAACAGTTGATCCTTCTTCTCCAGGATGTTCTACACTTATTCCCAACGGTTGGAAGGCTGCTGATAACAGTAATACAATCAGAGCTAAAATAGCAAATAATGTTACTGGATGCGGAAGTTTATTTCCAGATGCTTCAACAAAATCCAAGAAACGCTGAAAAAATCCCTTCTTTCCTTTTGCCATAAAGTAATCCTCCTATTAAATTTAAATGAATAATTTTCTGAAAAATACAACCAAATTTAGTCACGACATCCATTATACATACTTATAGACTTAATTTAAACCGCTCTAAAAATAGTAATAATAATAGATCATTTCCCAATTTATATGTTATTTAAAATCTTAGATCAACTATAATATCAATTACAATTAGCCCCATGTGTTCTTTGAACACATGGGGCTAATTGTAATAATAGCAGTATTTTATTATTATACATGCAAAATAGGTTATATGGAGTGCTGATTCACAATCTCTTTTCATGGTGCCTTCATTGCTGTATTGATTATCCGTTCTGGATGTGTATATACATTCATTTTATTCCCTCTGGCAAAGCCAATCGTCGTAATGCCTAGATCAGCTGCTAGCTGCAATCCCAAATCTGTCGGTGCAGATTTAGAAAGGAGAATGCCAACACCTATTTTAGATATTTTCAGCAATACTTCCGATGAAATCCGACCACTAAAAACGATAAGTTTATCTGCCACTCTTATTTTTTCATGAATAATATGCCCATATATTTTATCCAATGCATTATGGCGTCCGATATCGGTTCTTATCGTAAGTATTCCTTCGCAAGTAGCAAGTGCTGCATTATGGACACCGCCTGTACGAATAAATTGCTCCGAATTCGTTTGCAGTTCTTTCATTAACTGAAAGCATTGATCGACTGTTATTGATAGCTTGCTCGTTATCGTTTTGGCCGTTTTTACATCACTTTTAAAATAAAACTGTCGGCTTTTCCCGCAGCAAGAACCGATAAAGCGTTTCGAGTGGTCAATTTGAGAAGGATCGATCTGTTTATACAGATCCACATAAGCAAAGCCGAGTTTCTCGTCTATTGAGATTCGCCTTATTTCATCCTTAAACCGAATTACCCCTTCTGAGGCAAGAAAGCCGATGACTAGATCACTTTGATTGGACGGTGAACATACAATCGTTGCAAATTCACTTCCATTAATCCTAATCGTGAGCGGTGCTTCGATTGCAACCTCTTCATGTAAAATGGACTGGGAATACCCATTAAATCGGATTATTTCCCAGCCATCCTCTTTCACATCAGTCATCTTAGCCCCCCTAGCTAATATCTACTTCAAGCTCTTCTACTCTTTTTTCCACATATTTTGTATCTTTTTGAGCAAAATATGTTTCCGCCTTTTCAACGATTGCGGCTGCATTATATTCTGGAATTCCCGCAAATTCTTCATAAACACCCTTTGGAATAAGCATGTTTCCTTCTGGCCAATGTGCTTCAATATTTCCTCGTTTGACCGCTACAAATTTTGCACGGCCATGGAATGTTCCATGCTGATTGTATACAACAATTGCATCGCCTTCTTTTATGCCGAGTTCCGCTCCATCTGCTTCATTCATTAAGACATCATATCGATCTGCATCATTAAACGGATCTTTTTCTCCATAGATCATCGAATTAAACTGTTTCCCACGACGAGTCGTGACATAAAAATGGCCTTCAGGCTTGCGAAGCTCTGGTAATTCTACTGTTATCAAATTTCCATTTCCATCTGGCGTCGGACATAACCCATCTTCACAAAGCCATGCCCCGCCCCATTGAAATACATCACCACGATTTTCTAAATGCTGAATCCCGTCATAGTTTGGTGCTGCCTTGGCAATTTCTGCACGTATTTCATCCGCTGTATTAAAATCAATTAAATGCTGCTGATCTGGTTTTACCCGTCTAGCAAGGTCAACATATATTTCCCATTCCATCCGCGCTTCCTCAATACGTGGTCCCTTAATTTCCGGTGAAAAATATACCATTCGTTCTGTAGAGGTAGAAGTACCACCACCAGGCTGCTCATACCTTGTCATCGCAGGCAAAACAATCACCGCTTCTCTCGCATCAGCAAATGTTGACGTATTAAAAATAATATCCTGGTGCACACGAATATCTATATTTTCCAAGCATTGCTTGACAAAATCAGGATCTGGCATTGTTTCTAAGAAATTACCACCAGATAAATAGTAAAGATCTAATTTGCGTTCATGTTCCTCAGGTAAGAGCGCATTTTCTAACGATACCCCAACGATATCCCCTTGCCACGCTGGAATATCAAAGCCCCAAACCTTTTCTACTCGTTCTCTATTTCCTTCATCCATTCCGCCACCAGGGAGAACGAACGGATCTGCCCCCATTTCTCCAGAACCTTGTACACCAGAATGACCACGGATTGGCATTAACCCGCAATGTTCTCTTCCTAAAAAGCCTCGTAGTAATGCAAGATTGGCAACTTGGGAAATGTTATCTGTGCCAAATCGATGCTGTGTTAAACCCATTGACCATACAAAGACAGCAGATTTCGATTTCGCTAGTAGTTCAGCTAATTCAATCATCTGATGCTTCTGGATACCTGATGATGTAACAAGCTGATCCCAATCATAAGCAGTCACCTTTTCTCGTAATTCTTCAAGCCCATTTACATGCTGTGAAACGAAATCATGATCGATTGCTGATCCATGCGCCATCTCTTCCATTTCAAACCAATGCTTCATGATGCCATGCATAAAGGCAATGTCACCACCAATATTCACTTGGTACACATCATCCGCTATTTTTGTCCCAAATAATGCGGACTCTGCAATCGATGGCACCCAATAATTATCCATCGCTGGCTCATGGTATGGATTAATAATAATGATTTTCGTGCCTTTGCGTTTTGCTGCATACATATACTTCGTTGAAACTGGTTGATTGTTTGCGGCAACAGATCCCCAGAAAATCAGGACATCCGTTCCAATCCAATCCTTATAATTACAAGTAGATGCGCCGACTCCGATCGAGCGATTTAGTGCCGTTTTCGAAGGAGAATGACAGATTCTCGATGCATTGTCGATATTATTTGTACCTAAGAAACGTGCAACCTTGCCAACCGTATAGTAAACTTCATTCGTAATCCCTCGTGAAGTTGTATAAAATGCATAACGTTTCGGGTCAAGCTCTTTCATTTTGGCCGCGATTTTACCCAGCGCATCATTCCAAGAAATACGACTAAACTTTCTCTCTCCTGCCTTACGAATAAGTGGATAAGGAATTCTACCGAGCTTCCGCAACTCCGTACTGCTCATTTTTCGTAAATCTTCTATATCCATATTTAATACACGCTCTTCAATCGCAGACATCGTATTTAAACGAAGGACATTTAATCGTGTTGTACATACATGCGGACCTGTTAATGTTTGATCATAAAGTCCAGAGACACCCAATGCGCAACCGTCACATACACCTTGTGTAAGAATTCTCGTAGCGTATGGTAAATTATCTTTATTCTCCCAAACAACCTTCATCGTATCACGGATATGATGTGGCTTAATTTTTCCTAAACCGAACGGAACCTTACTTGCCCATAGTGCTGGATCAGGCTTTTTCGGTAGCTTGATAGGCCCTGTGTGCTTTGTTTCTCCCAACATTTATCCCTCCAGTTTCCTTTTATTAATGTACATTCAGCTTACTTTGTTACAGCTACACCAAGCTTTTGATTTGTAGCTTGTTGTGCATTTCGTAAACGATTAATATCTGCCCGGATCCAGATAGAAATAGCAAATGCGATGATAAATAAGATACCAAAAATCATCATCGTTAAATTATAACTATTCGTAGAGTCGTAGATTAAGGATAGTAGAATTGGACCAACTACCCCAGCAACCGCCCATGCAGTTAAAATATATCCATGAATCGCTCCAAGCTGTTTGGTTCCAAAGAGATCACCAATATAAGCTGGTATTGATGCAAACCCTCCACCATAACAAGTTAATATCGTAAAAATAAGGATTTGAAAAACAATTCCATTCGACGCGAAGGGCAGCATGAAAAACGCGATAATTTGGAGGACAAAAAAAGCCGTATATACATTCGGCCTTCCAATATAATCGGATAATGATGCCCAGCCCAGTCTTCCACCACCATTAAATAACCCCATTATTCCTACCATTGCAGCTGCAGCTATCGGTGTCATCCCAGCTATATCCTGTGCCATCGGCGAAGCTACAGCAATCACCGCAATTCCACAAGTAACATTTAAGAAAAGCATGCACCAAAGCATCCAGAAACGACGTGTTTTAATTGCCTCATTTGCTGTCAGCTGTGATAGATCCGCTTTAATTTTACGCGCACCATTTTGCCCGCTTTCTTTAAATCCCTTTGGTGCCCACCCCTCTGGTGGTGGAGATAAATATTGTGCTGCAAGTATCATCACAATAAAATAAACTGCACCAAGCACATAGAAAGTATTGGAAATACCGACCATATCAATCAGAGCTGCAGCTGCTGGTCCACTTAAAAGTGCTGCAAAACCAAATCCCATAATTGCTAATCCAGTAGCGAGGCCTCGGCGATCAGGAAACCATTTTACTAATGTTGATACAGGAGCAATATAACCAATCCCTAAACCGATTCCACCAATTACACCATAAAATACATACAATAAAAATAAGGACTCAAAAGCTGTTGCTAATCCAGATCCAGCTACACCAACACTAAAAAATATCGCAGCAAGCATGGCAGACTTCTTTGGTCCTTGCTTTTCCACAAACCTTCCCATAAAGGCAGCAGAAAAACCAAGCATAAAAATAGCAATACTAAAAGCAAGCGATATTTCCGTTGTTTCCCATCCATATTGAGCCACCATAGGGTTAGTAAAAACACTCCAAGCATAGGCAGAGCCAATTGAGATGTGAACCCCTACTGCAGATGCAGCAATTAACCAGCGATTTTTAACTTTTCCCATACACATCCTCCTAAATATGATTATGATATAAGGTTGCCAATACTATAAAACAACTGCATGGAAAGGCTTACATAATATACCTTATTAGCCTGGCTAACTAAATAGAAAGCCATGATTAATTTTTAATATATTTTATTTTTTGAAATTTTAACCCAAATTTATCATGTAAGTAAATTTTAGTCAATTACTTGCCCTTGAAAATATATATGGTACGAAACTTCTTATTTAATTTACCCAATAACTTGAAAATTCTACTCTTCAACATTAATAAGTCTTTTGTTCTAAAACTATTAGTCTGTGTGATTGTATCGAACAATAGTTTAAGACTATGTAAAATAATTAAAATATTTCAATTATTATTGAAACCAATACGATTTGATGTTATATTGAACATTAGAATCAAGCGCTTTCATAGACAAGCATCTCTAATATCATTTTATAAGGAGTGGTAGTATGAGTAACAAAGCAGTTGTATATGTTAAAGCTGGAGAAGTAGAAGTGCGGGATATTGGGTATCCTGATCTAATACTTCGTGATGGCCCAGGAGTTAATCCTTTAAACGTAGGAAGAAAATGTAATCATGGGGTCATTTTAAAGGTAATTTCCACTAATATCTGCGGTAGTGACCAACATATGGTAAGAGGTCGTACTACGGCTCCAAGCGGTTTAGTTCTTGGGCATGAAATTACAGGTGAAGTTATCGAGGTTGGAAGTGATGTGGAATTTATCCAAAAAGGAGACATCGTATCTGTTCCATTTAACATTGCCTGTGGACGCTGTCAAAATTGTAAGCAGCAGGATACACATATTTGTACGAATGTTAACCCTGATCGTCCTGGTTCGGCTTATGGCTATGTTGATATGGGCGGCTGGGTCGGCGGTCAATCAGAATATGTTATGGTCCCTTATGCGGATTTCCAATTATTAAAATTCCCTGACCGCGATCAAGCATTAGAGAAGATTCTTGATTTAACGATGCTATCCGATATTTTCCCTACCGGATATCATGGTGCAGTTAGTGCAGGTGTCAAAACCGGATCAACGGTATATGTTGCCGGTGCAGGCCCTGTAGGCTTAGCCGCTGCACACTCCGCACAATTATTAGGCGCTTCGGCTGTTATCGTTGGCGATTTAAATGAAGAACGACTCGAACAAGCAAGAAGCTTCGGCTGTGAAACCGTAAACTTACGTGAGCATGATGATCTCGGTGAGCAAATCGAGCAAATTCTTGGTACGCCTGAAGTAGACTGTGCAGTTGATGCGGTAGGCTTTGAAGCGAGTGGTCACGGAAAAGACGCCGGCGAAGCTCCTGCTACTGTATTAAACTCAATTATGGGTGTAACTAGAGCTGGAGGGCGCTTAGGAATTCCAGGACTATATGTAACTGGGGATCCAGGGGCAGCTGATAACGATGCAAAAGAAGGAACATTAAAGATCCGCTTCGGACTTGGATTTGCAAAGGCACATACATTTGTAACTGGACAAACTCCAGTTATGCGATATAATCGTGATTTAATGAAAGCTATTTTAAGTGGCAGAGCACAAATTGCCAAAGCGGTTAATGCAACGGTTATTTCCATCGGTGAAGCTCCAGATGGTTATAGAGCATTTGACGGTGGTGTATCTCGTAAATTCGTTATCGACCCACATGGTATGATTAAGCAGAAATCTTATGGAGTTGCTGAGCAACAGGTTAATGGTTGATTGAGTGGTTGAGAGGAAAGTGAAAGACCTAATCTAGCATACTTTAGCCCGAAGTTGAATCTAGTTATCCAACTTCGGGCTTTTTTTCTCCATTTATTTAATAGATTTATGATCTCTTTTTCATTCACTCATGTAGAGTGCGATCTCTATTAGCAAGGAGGAAATCATACAGTTACTTATTTCAATCCACGCACTTATGTAGAGTGCGATTTCTTACAAGAGATACCTGGTGTGATTCCCATAAATTTCAATCCACGAACTCATGTAGAGTGCGATAATTTCAAAGCTTGCATTACTGAAATTCTTCAAAATTTCAATCCACGCACTCATGTAGAGTGCGATTATCCGAAGTTTATCAGTTTTCAGCTAAAGAAATATTTCAATCCACGCACTCATGTAGAGTGCGATCTTCCTGTGTCAATACAATTAAGGAGATCCAGCAGTGATTTCAATCCACGCACTCATGTAGAGTGCGATTATAAAAACGGACATTTAGCACTCCTTGATAAGATTTCAATCCACGCACTCATGTAGAGTGCGATACCACCTGCCATATTACTAAAAACTGTTCCAAATATTTCAATCCACGCACTCATGTAGAGTGCGATTGGGAAACCAGCAACAATTAACAGCAAACAAGATATTTCAATCCACGCACTCATGTAGAGTGCGATAGTAGTATCCGAAAGATTAGGTCATGGATCTATCATTTCAATCCACGCACTCATGTAGAGTGCGATCTTCGACCATTCCGAGTAATCCGTCGAGCATGTCGATTTCAATCCACGCACTCATGTAGAGTGCGATTTTCCGATAAAGGTTCCGTGCCACCGTAAGTTTGAATTTCAATCCACGCACTCATGTAGAGTGCGATTTAGCTCGCCTTCTCCGCCACTCTGCGAAGTTATCATTTCAATCCACGCACTCATGTAGAGTGCGATATAAAATACTGCATAAGATTCCGGATAACTACGATTTCAATCCACGCACTCATGTAGAGTGCGATCCATGTCTCCCCTTGGTTCCAAACTAAGTTCCACAATTTCAATCCACGCACTCATGTAGAGTGCGATAAGAAATGGCGATCTTATCTGGCATATTGTGATATTTCAATCCACGCACTCATGTAGAGTGCGATAAAAGAGTTGGGCTTGATAACTATGATTTTGAAATTTCAATCCACGCACTCATGTAGAGTGCGATGAATTGCAGTATGTGGATATTATGCGATATTTTTAATTTCAATCCACGCACTCATGTAGAGTGCGATA
Source organism: Oceanobacillus sp. FSL K6-0127 (assembly GCF_037983385.1). NCBI lineage: Bacteria > Bacillati > Bacillota > Bacilli > Caryophanales > Bacillaceae > Oceanobacillus > Oceanobacillus sp. FSL K6-0127. Next base: position 3,837,028 of record NZ_CP150287.1, read on the forward strand.
GGAGTGGTCATAGGTGGACTCAACACTTTATTGATTTCAATCCACGCACTCATGTAGAGTGCGATAACAGCCAGAGACGTTACACAAAAGTTTAAGCGTATTTCAATCCACGCACTCATGTAGAGTGCGATAAGTGATCCATTTGCAATGTTTGCCATGAGTGGTATTTCAATCCACGCACTCATGTAGAGTGCGATTGTGTATGAATTTAACATCTTCGTTCCCTAAATCATTTCAATCCACGCACTCATGTAGAGTGCGATCTTCTAACGTAAAATAGTTTCCATGCGCTTTCTGTATTTCAATCCACGCACTCATGTAGAGTGCGATCTTACCTCTTTCTGTATCACTGAATACTTGAGCGTTATTTCAATCCACGCACTCATGTAGAGTGCGATTTAAATCGAAAAAAGATAAATCAAGATGTTGATATTTCAATCCACGCACTCATGTAGAGTGCGATGAGACTTGATCTACAAAACTATAAGAGCCACCAAATTTCAATCCACGCACTCATGTAGAGTGCGATGGATTTATAGCAGCATAAGGGAGGTTTTTAAATTATTTCAATCCACGCACTCATGTAGAGTGCGATTGGAAATGAGTTAAAAGTTAACTCTGAAATTAGTATTTCAATCCACGCACTCATGTAGAGTGCGATAACGAATATGGTTGATGTTGTGAAAACAACAGGTATTTCAATCCACGCACTCATGTAGAGTGCGATTAGAACAATATGATAAACACAGACAAACAACAAAATTTCAATCCACGCACTCATGTAGAGTGCGATGGTTATCGACAAATATTGTCGCGGACACATCGCTAATTTCAATCCACGCACTCATGTAGAGTGCGATACAAAAGGGAAGTAAACAACATTACATGCAAAATATTTCAATCCACGCACTCATGTAGAGTGCGATATATAAACACAGCCATGACCAAAAAACCTCGTCAATTTCAATCCACGCACTCATGTAGAGTGCGATCTATTGCATATTCCGTTTGTTGATGTGTAAGGGGTATTTCAATCCACGCACTCATGTAGAGTGCGATAGCGAATTTTGCTAATAAAGAGAACCTACATTCCATAAAACGGGAAATTTTGACTAAAATCCACTATTTAATCCTATTTGAAAGTTTTATATTCCAATTCCCCTCTAATTATAGATCTAATTTTAGTGCTAACCCCACAGAGATTTCATGTGCGCTTGGGGTTAGCACCTTCAACTAAAACAATAAGGGCGCTTCTAAATCTATAGATTCTTTCACACCAATATGTTCTATCTTTGTTTTATGATTATTACCTAAGTTATAAAATCGTAAACTATCTTTTTCTGGATCAATAATTTGCTCTAATTCAATTTTTAGTAAAGTATATTGCGCTGCATCAACTATACATTCAAAGACGGAGTTCTGTACCCTTTGGCCATAATTTTGACATGCTTTAGAAACTTTTCTAAGTCTTTTTGTTCCACCATCACTCGATGTACTAACATCATACGTGATTAAAACAAGCATCAAAATTCACCTACTTCCATAAGAATGGTGGATATTCATCAAGATCACCGCGTAAATAACGGGCTAAAAGCAATGCTTGTGCATATGGAACAAGCCCCCATGCTATTTTTTCTCCTAAGAAAGGATGTGTAATTTTTTCTTGTTTTTTCACTTGCCATGCTTTCAAAAATGTCTTTCTCGCTTCATCTGTCATTAATACAGCGTCATTTTCTTTTCTATAAAAATCGTCTTTTGTAAGTTCTTTACGGTTTATTAAAGATAATACAAATTTATCCGCAAAAACCCCTCTTAATTCTTCCATCAAATCTAGAGCAAGAGATACGCGTCCCGGTCTATCTCGATGCATAAAACCAACATAAGCATCAAGTCCGACCGTTTCTAGAGCTGCAGCTGTATCATTTGCAAGAAGCGTATAGGCAAAAGAAAGCATTGCATTTACATTATCCTTTGGCGGTCTTCTCGATCGCAGGTGAAAATAGAAATCCTCTTTTTGTTGTAGAATCATAGAATCAAAGACTCTATTATAACTAATAGCCGCTTGGCCTTCCCAACCACGTAGACTATCTAATTCTTCACAGTTCTTTACTTCCTGAAGAATCGAGGTCAAGTGTTTAGATATGCCCTTAAACTTTTCTACATCAATCCGCAAAGGGTAATTTCTTGTCATTCTCTCTAGTATCCATTTATTGTTATAGATCTTACCAATAATGAAATTTCGTGCAATTTTCGCTGATACATGCTCATCATCAGATAGTCGATATTGTTTCTTCCTTAATGTGACATTTCCACGACTTTGCCCAATTACTCGAGCTAAAAATCGCCCATTCTTTGTCAAAAATGCAATTGAAATATTGCGTTCGGCACAGTATCCCATTAATGCTGGGCTTGCCCCTGTATATCCAAAACTTACAATACTTTCTAAGTTATGTAAAGGAAGCCTTCCGAGTTGTTCCTGTTCTTTTAGCAACACGATGTTATCGCCATCTAATGATAAATAAACATCTGTTTGGGTAACAAATAACGTGTTAAGCAGTTTTTTCACTCATTCAACTTCCCTTCAATATAACTCTTTACTGTACGTTTGTTCATAAGCTTAGGTAAACAAATATTCTGTAATGAACAACTTTTACAATGTGGTCCAGTTTTAACTTTAGGAGTGTATCGATTCTCGTAGTAATGATGCATTTCTTTTGCCATTTCGATTACTTTATTTTTTAATGTTTTAGTTATAGGAATTTCCACACGATGTTTAATTTCATTGTAAAAAATAAATCCTTTATCCACATCACAAAGGAGCATTTCTTCCAAACACATTGCTTGAGCAGCTAGTTGAATAACATCTTCGTCACCCTTCTTCGGCTTTCCTCGTTTATATTCAACAGGAAAAGCTAAATAAGAACCGTCTATTCCAGCTAATTCTACACCATCAGGATTTTTAATAAATTCGACAACATCACAAATTCCATTCAGTTGTAGACGTTGGGATTGTATCGGCATCGCTCTTACAATCAGCCTTTCACCACGCTTTTCACGGATGAATGGCTGATCGGCTTTCTGATGTAGAAGTTGTCCTTCAATCGTTTTCACATTCTCTTCCCATTGTTGTTCAATGTGAATCAATGCCCACTGACGACGGCAAAACTGGAAATGCTGAAGACCTGACAGCATTAAATATTGGTCTTCACTACTGCCCATCGAATACTTCCAATGCTAGTCCATCTAATTCGTGTAATTCAACGGTATAATTTTCTTCATTAAATACTTCTGGAGTATCTGTTTTTGCCTCAATTTTTAAAGAACGATGTACTTTTGCAGATGAATATTGTCCAAGCTTTGAAGAATGCTCCCACCAGTATACTTTATGAACTTCCATACTCCCATCAGGTCGTGCAGATGAACTATCATTCTCAAAAAGTGTAATTAAAGCTTGCTTCATTTTCTCTGCATCTTCGTTGGTAAAACCTGTTTTTTCTGCAAGTTGTGTATTAATACTTCCTTTGAACACATAAACTCCAAAATCTACACGGTGTTTCATTCCCATAGTATCAGAGCTTCTAGAATCACTAGTAACAGAGTTTACGCTTTTAGTAATCTGTAAACTGGTAATATCAATTGGATCGACACTTGTTGCTGTCTGAATAGATACAGGTCCACGGACACCTACAGAAAGATTAGATCCTTTGAATGCAAATACCTGTCCAAACCCTCGAACATCGATCCATTTTTCACAAGCTATTGATGCGAAATCATCACCTGAAGCTTTCTTATCTTTTAACATTTTTGCCAGAGTTTCATCAGATTCTGCTCTTTCTTTCAAACTCTTATATCCATCGTTCTTGCGATCATCCGATTGAACAAAGATTGATTCTCCCATGTCTTGTAATCTATTACGAATTTTTCGTTTAATAGCAACATCTGAGATTTCTCCATGCCCATCATAATTTTGACGTGGGCGGTTTCCATTTAATGGGTCCCCGTTTGGATTGGCTTTAGAAACAGATAAAACTACTGCAAAATCTATTTTGTGGTCAAGTGTCTTCATTCGTTTGTCTCCTCGCTTTCATTTGTTGTTTCTTTCTTCTTATAAAGTTCTCGACGTTGACTGTAAAAACCTAATAAATATTTTTCTGATAAAGGTTTATTATTAAAGTCCTCAATGTTAAATTGATCACTTATTTCATCAATCATTCTTGATAGATATGTCGCTTTTGTTCCTAGTTTTGCTTGATAAGGCTGCAAACTTTCTTGTAGTGTCTTCCATGTCCTACTTGGATTCTTTGAAAAAGAATTCATATAGCGAATTGCATTTGTTGCTCTTGTTTCTTCTTTACCAAGTGCTCCTCTTTCCAACACATCAGCTACTGCTAATAATCGACCAAACAAATAACTACGATCATTTGAAATTTTGTCTAGCGGCACATTCCATACCTCCTTTTTCTCAATTAATACTTTTCGTATAAGTGCACAAGTAATGCTTAGAGTTTTCTCCCACTCCCACCGTTCCATTGCAACCGGATTGGAGGCACGTTGAAAAGCACTTTTTACAATATCTTTTGGAACAATACGGCCATCTATGATACATGGCAGCATTCGTTCCATTAATCCTTTTACAAGTTTTTCGCTTGCTCTAGATCCATAAGCTGCAAAGGCAATGTCTTTTGTAGCAGGAGCGCCATAAAATTTAACAAATTGTTCTTCACTTCTGCGATATCGATGTTCCCAAGCGCACTGTGTATGCCAATCTTCCAAGCGATTTAGATATAGATTTTTATTCATGTTTCGATAGTAAAGAACAGCCATTCTCCCTGTTGTTGCTGAATCAAGCACAAGTATGTTAACTTCCACTTCCAACTTAAGATCATTACGATATCCAGCAATAGCCTTCTTCACTTCTTCCGCATATAGTTTGTCTGTATCAATCTCATCTTCTACCGTTTTATCCGCATGCTGCATAATATCCCATGCATCTTCAGCAAAATCAGGAACATCTTCATTGTCATTTCCCCAAATAAGGAAAACACGATTATCAATCGTCTTTCCTTGACGATGAATCAGCCATTTTAATGCATTATGGGCCTTTTGCGATACTTCGTAGCTAATGCCAGCAGCTTCTTTACTCGTCTTAAATTTTCCACGAAAAGTAAAACCGGAAGTATCATTAGCAGAAATCAACTTTGCCTTATCTGCTGCATGACGAATTTTATTGGCATGTCGCTCCGTACTTGGAACTGTTTCTCCTGTTACAAAGTCAACATCCTCATCACCTAATCTTTCATTATAGAAATCGATAAAGGATTGGTACATATCTTTATCTTTCCACACTTCAACGGTAGATGATGGTGAATAAACGTTAAATCTAATAAAAGCACTTGCCTGGTCTGTAGCACCACTCGAAAAAATTTTTGGTTTTTCTCCAATCGTTTTTTCATAATTCTTATTCCATTTATCAATTAATTGATCATTTTCATCCAAAACGAGAACATCTTTTTTTACTAGATCTTCAATTAAGGTACCTTTACTTAAATACGCATATATACTTTTTACTTTTGATGTAGCATAAGGTGAGTCAGTCCATTCCTTCAAATTTTGAATATATGCATCAAAAGGAAGATCATCTTGGTTTTTTATTTTGCCACCATATTTCACAAAATCACCGGCAACATAACTTAACTTATCATGCAATGGATATGGAGCAACCTTTGATCCTGCACGACTAGCTGATTCTTCAGTACAGGGAATAATCGTATTCTCTTTTTCAAGTTCAATTGCTTCTAAAAAATCTCCATCTTCATCCACTGTAACTTCAATATGTGCGTTCTGTGTTGTATGAGAAATTGGTAATAGTGTATACTCCCGATCATTTCGTTTTTTCACTATTTTTCCAACTTGACCTTCATTTGCATCATAGGTTTTATATAAATTAAGTAACCAACTCAACTTATTCACCTCCTAAATAACGAGATAACGTTTCCACCGATTCAACATTGTCTTCGTTAAAGAATTTTGCTTCCATCTCTTTAATTGGTCTCGTAATCTTACAATCTTCTGGTTTTAAAAATTTAATATATCCATTTTCCATTTCTGGGCGCCATAACCTAACCTCTAATTGATTCCTTCCTGTCTCATCTGGATAATTAAAACCATGTACCATTGTTCCAAGTGGATAGTTTGCATCAACCTTGTCATAGTATCCTTCTCCACTTCCAAACTCACAAGGCTCCACATAACCCTGGCATTCTCTTGTACCAAGGAATATATCCCTACGGCCACCTGCTTTTAGTGATCGTTGAAGAATGCTGAAGTGCTTTCCTTCATTACGATCGAAAGCCATATCCGGTCGGTTAAAATTAAACTCAAAGTGCGCCTTCACCTGGTAGTGTACATCCTTCAAATACGTATAATTTGCAAGTGTATTCCCACCACCATATTCAATGGGACGAATACCTTTTGATTCCATTTGAATTGGCTTCATAACACGAAGTTCATCAATAATAAACATGATCGTTGGCTTCCAGTAAATCGACTCTACTATTCCTTTAAGAGCTTGGTATGTTGGGATACTGTAAGATAGCTTCTCACCACCAATTTTGGTAAGTGGATCTGTGAAAAGCGCATAGTCGCCAAATAGCTCGAATTGGATTTCGTTTTTCATGATTTCACCTCCTTAAAAACCTTTGTAGGAATGCTCCTTGAGGAGTTTTTTAGCCAAGGAGCATTTTCCAACTATTTAGTTGTATTTATCTTTTTTAAAGTCTCAGCCATATCCTTCAAAATCTCTAAGTACAACAGTTCAATACTTTTTTTAGATAGGCTTTCTTCTAAATTAGATTTTTGAACTTTCATCTATTCCACCTCCATAATTCATAATATGAAGGTGAGTATTTATCTTGCTACATTTATTATTATTTTTGAGTTAAACTTAAGAAAAGACAGGTTCTAAAGATTGCATTTATGGCATATAATTTTTACTAATCGCATATAGCGTGGATTGAAATAAAAATAATAATAAATGAAGACCTATCTGCAACAGATAGGTTTTTATTCTAAAATGACATAAACCCCATATCACTCTCTCCCTTTAAATCAACACCATAATCCTCACTGTACCAATTCTCTCTTAGCTCATAAATAGCACCTTCCATATGAGGAACAATTGCATTTTCCTGCTTCAATTGTTTTAATGCTTGTGAGTATAAATTCACTGTATACTGTTGCGCTTGTTTAAACAGCTTTGATAAATCTTCAACTCTTTCAACGCTATTTAACTGTGTGATGATCTCCTTCCCTTCTCCATAAGGCACGATTACAGAAGTCGTTAATTGATCTATAACTTGGAAATGATCTGCTGCAGTTTTGTAGCTTCCAGTTAAAAATAAAGGCAATCCAGTTTTATATTTCTTTTTATAAGCATGAACGTAATCGCTTTCTTTTCGAGTTGCCATCAACAGCTTTGTCATTTCTTTGTCTACCTGTGGAATATAATAATTTAAATCTGCTTCCATTCTTTGAAAGTAATGTCGAAAGTACTCATCCATCGCTATTTGCGATAATAAACTTCTATCATATTCATCTGCTTTCTTACTATAGCGAGAAAGCACATTACCTGTTATTTCTTTACCAGTTTTTATTTCCTTCAATTTCGAAATATTCTCATCAGTATGATCAATCACATACACATCCCTCACAGCGTCTTCCCCATGTCTGTTGCATCTTCCCGCAGCCTGAGCAATTGAATCCAATCCAGCTGACGAACGAATTACACATTTGAAGCTTACGTCTACACCAGCTTCAATCAACTGGGTTGTTACACATATAAAAGGAACCTTATCTTTTAGTAGCTTCCTAACTTCACTTAAAATTTCTTTCCGATGTGCAGCACACATGGATGTGCTCAAATGATAAACCGGCAATGGGCCATTCTTTAATTTCTCATATAGTTCTTTGACTACAGATTTTGTGTTTAAAATGACAAGCGTACTTCCCCATGATTCTGCATTTGATTCAATCCATTCTGTTAACTGGTTGTTATTCATTGATTTGTCAGTTCGATCAATGATATCAACCCTTTTAAAAGCTTTGGAAACCTCAGATAGGTTTTGCACAATTTCTCCATCTCTGTTTTTCAAAAGAAAATGATTTACATTTTCCAATGTTGGTTGTGTTGCAGTACAAAGCAAGATGCTGGAATGAGCATCTTTTTTCAAGAAATTTACCGCTTCATTGAAAAGGGATACACATTTGGTTGGTACCTTTTGTACTTCATCAAAGACAAGTACCGAATGGCTTAAATTATGTAAACGCCGTGTATTTCTATTTCCTTTGGCATAAAATACATTCAAAAATTGAACCATTGTGGTGAAAATTATTGGGCTATCCCAATTATCACGAGCAAGCTTCAGCTTCTCTCTCATAGTAATTACACCGTCAGATAGCTCATCATTTTCCTCAATTTCATCGATAACATTAGAATGATGCTCTAATATATGGGATCCATCTTCTAAAATGGTTCGAACTTCTTGGGCGTTCTGCTCTATTATTGTGGTAAAGGGAACAACATAAATGATTCGTTGCTTATTAAATTTCTGAGCATGCTTTAATGCATAGCGAAGACTCGCAAGCGTTTTCCCACCTCCAGTAGGTATTGACAACGTGTAGATTCCAGATGGCTTCTCAGCAAACAAATCACATTGTTCCGACATTTTTTGACGTAGTCTATTTATTTGATTATTACCTTTATTATGCTTTTTAAAAGAATCAAGCTTGTTCATTAATTTTTGATAGTAGGAGGCGAATAATTCTTCATGATGCAATTCCTGTACGTTTTCCGATTGTTCTTCAAATTGTCTTGTATCCGTTCGGTCAGCATCAATTAAACAACTGAATATATACTTCGTTAGGAAAAAACTTTGTGTGGGACTCATATCCATAAATTGCTTAAGTTCATTTACTGCAATGGAAACATATTGTTTAAACTCTTCCTCTTTCATTACCCTTTGAAAGAAACGCTCAACCGCTAGTGAATATTCTTCTCCTAAGTCTTTATCTTTCACACGCCTTAAATAGTCAGATTGTATTTCAGGAGAAATATAGTCATGTAGATTACTGTGATGCGAAATAATTGTATTTCCAACTATTTCAGCTAAAAGTTTTTCATGAGCTGAACTTTCCTGGTTATGAAACATGGAAAACAATAACTTGCCTCCCGCAGTAGAATGATCAACGTCTCCACGCTTCATTTCATTACTTTCAGGATGGAAAGCTACTTGATTAATATATTTTTGAAATGTATCCGTGTACTTTCCCAGGTCATGAAGTAATCCGGCTAGTCCAGACACATGTTTTAGACCTAACTTTTCGCCAAATGTTTCAGCTAATCTTTTTACACCAAGTAAGTGCTCTTGCACTGTTTGAATTTTATTATCACTTTCTCGAACATGAGCAATATATTTCATTATTCACCCTCCTCAAACAATATATTACTATAGTACCAATTATCAGTGTATAATTCATCGTAATTTACTATTTTTTTGTATTATTTTAACATTTGGAGGATTAATTTTGAGATTATTGTTGGTATTTATTATCTTTGTTATAATAAATCATATACATTTATTAATTCTCCAATTTGTGAAAAGGTGATAAATTTCCTATTAATGTAATTACAAAACGTAATAGGAACTATCTATTACTTCAAATCATTATTCAGACTATTCAACAATAAATATTTGAAAGTATTATTACGATTTTATCAGTGCTAACCCCAAGTGCACATAAAATCATTAGGAGGTTAGCACCTCCAAATATATTAGATTTTTGTGTTTCCTATCAATTTAAGATCGTTTTTTTACATAATTTAAGAAAAATAGTGATTTACAGGCTAAATTTTAGATATTTTTTAGTTTTTTTGCCCGAAATCGCTATCGCACTCTACTTGGGTGCGTGGATTGAAATCTTGATATATGTTTGCTGCTCCTCCAACTCTTGCAATCGCACTCTACTTGGGTGCGTGGATTGAAATTGTAAATGCCCAAACCGTATTGACCAAAAGGCAATATCGCACTCTACTTGGGTGCGTGGATTGAAATCAGTATTCAAGGATTGGATTCATCGTTTATTCAATCGCACTCTACTTGGGTGCGTGGATTGAAATAAGAATTAACGCACGCCGTAACGGTAACAAACGATATCGCACTCTACTTGGGTGCGTGGATTGAAATACCATATGGTAACATTTTATTATACATCATTGCAGATCGCACTCTACTTGGGTGCGTGGATTGAAATTAATCTGTTTTGCGGTGTGGTAGAAGATATTTTGATCGCACTCTACTTGGGTGCGTGGATTGAAATACCTTTTTCACCTTGCACACCTTGCAAACCCTGTATCGCACTCTACTTGGGTGCGTGGATTGAAATTCCAACAAATGAAGTTGATGAAGGAATTCCGATCAATCGCACTCTACTTGGGTGCGTGGATTGAAATCCTCATTTTAACCCTCACATTTAATTCGGGGTACATCGCACTCTACTTGGGTGCGTGGATTGAAATACCAAACCAACTTGAGTTATTAATTGCGATTGCATCGCACTCTACTTGGGTGCGTGGATTGAAATTTCAACTAACTTTCCTTAAGATTAAATATCTCAATCGCACTCTACTTGGGTGCGTGGATTGAAATTCCAATATCCACTCAACTTAGCATCAAATTTATTATCGCACTCTACTTGGGTGCGTGGATTGAAATTGTTGCGGATTAAATACGTTGTTGCACTCTTGGAATCGCACTCTACTTGGGTGCGTGGATTGAAATGCCGCAAGAAGGACAGCTAGAGAAAATTTCATCTATCGCACTCTACTTGGGTGCGTGGATTGAAATTCGCTAGGCGGACCCATTTCCCAACCGAATGATGGATCGCACTCTACTTGGGTGCGTGGATTGAAATCGGTATATCTTTGCCTTATCAAAATATTTCGGTGATCGCACTCTACTTGGGTGCGTGGATTGAAATCCTATTTTGGTACTACGTCAGAAACGAATTATTTAATCGCACTCTACTTGGGTGCGTGGATTGAAATCGTTTGCTTTGCTAGTTCCTGCAGTTGCTTGATGATCGCACTCTACTTGGGTGCGTGGTTTGAAATCATGTTGGAACATGTTCAAGGGTTGAACAGTATATCGCACTCTACTTGGGTGCGTGGATTGAAATTCAGATGCAACACATCGAACAGTAAGTGCAATATCGCACTCTACTTGGGTGCGTGGATTGAAATGCTTTAGCAGCATCTATTCGGTTTTGCTGATCTTATCGCACTCTACTTGGGTGCGTGGATTGAAATTATGAGGCTAGGTAGTTGCTTGGCTATCCTAATTGATCGCACTCTACTTGGGTGCGTGGATTGAAATAGATGTAAAACAAGTAATCGAGGAAATGCAAAGCAATCGCACTCTACTTGGGTGCGTGGATTGAAATATCCATAAAACACCCTCCAAATAAAAAAACCGGGTATCGCACTCTACTTGGGTGCGTGGATTGAAATTAAACAATGTAACTTTATTTGTGACGTCATAAAAATCGCACTCTACTTGGGTGCGTGGATTGAAATCGGACTAACCGCGAAACTTTTTCCGAATTCCAAACATCGCACTCTACTTGGGTGCGTGGATTGAAATCGAACAGTACCGAAATATCGCTGCGGAGTTATGGATCGCACTCTACTTGGGTGCGTGGATTGAAATACGTTTATTACCGGTCCAGCAGGTGGCGGGAAAACATCGCACTCTACTTGGGTGCGTGGATTGAAATCTTTGCTTTCCAATTACGGTGCCAAATCTTTTGAATCGCACTCTACTTGGGTGCGTGGATTGAAATTCCACGGAAGAGAGGAGAGGACACTGATGTTTTTATCGCACTCTACTTGGGTGCGTGGATTGAAATCAGTAGATGAGAACGGAGATCCAACTATATGGGTATCGCACTCTACTTGGGTGCGTGGATTGAAATATCTGGTGTATTTGTTGGGTCATCCGGAAAATCGTCATCGCACTCTACTTGGGTGCGTGGATTGAAATGATAAAGACAATACGATAATGCCAGAAGAACATGGATCACACTCTACTTGGGTGCGTGGATTGAAATGATAAAGACAATACGATAATGCCAGAAGAACATGGATCACACTCTACTTGGGTGCGTGGATTGAAATTCAAACTCTGTTACTGAAACGGTAAGTTCCTTCATCGCACTCTACTTGGGTGCGTGGATTGAAATTCTACAGCCATTTACAATGGATCCCGTAATCCAGCACTCAATATGAGTACTAGATTAAAACACCAACCTATGAAAATTGGATTTCTCCACACAAAATACCTTCGATATAGTATCCATATCAATACTATGTCGAAGGTAATTTTACTGAGCTCATATTATTGTGTCTTTTCTAAAAACCCTACTCAAACCGTCCAAACAAATAAATGCACAATCGTAATAATAATCGCCCCAACAATATAAGATAACACTATAACAGGCCAAACCCATTTAATCCACTTTATCCATGGTATTTTTGCCAATGCGAGCGATGCCATTAGAACACCAGATGTAGGAGTAATTGCATTCGAAATCCCGTCACCTAATTGAAATGCCAGTACAGCAGTTTGCCTGCTTACACCTGTTAAATCAGATAATGGAGTCATAATAGGCATTGTCAATGCAGCTTGCCCGCTACCTGATGGCACAAGGAAGTTTAAAAAGCTTTGCGTTGCATACATTCCCATCGCAGAAAATGTTGTTGGCAATTGACCAATTGCACCCGATAGACTATATAAAATCGTATCAATTGTATTACTTTCCTCTAGTACGACCAGGATACCGTAAGCCATTCCGACTACTAGTGCACCTACAACAAGTTCTCGGCAGCCGTCTACAAAGGATTCAGCAATCTGGTTCACCCTTAGCTTAGCAACAAAACCTGCGATAACGCCCATCAGCAGGAACAAGGAAGCGATTTCCATGATATACCAATCAAAATAAGTTACCCCAATCGCAAGTCCAATAATCGTTAAAAATAACAGACCAATAATAATCGCATGTCTAGGAGTTAACTGCATTATTATAGGGTCATGTTCAGCATCATCCATAGTCCTTCGCTTGTCAATCTCATACATCAAACTGGTTTCCGGGTTTTTCTTAACTTTTTTGGCATAAATCATGACAAATGCAATACTAAATGCGACAAAAATAAGCCAGATAATAAAACGAATTCCCATCCCGGAAAACAGCGGTATTTCTGCAATTCCCTGAGCCACACCAACCGTAAAAGGATTCATAAATGATGCTGTAAAGCCTGCACAGGATCCTACTATAACCATTCCCGCTCCGACAAGCGAATCGAATCCCATCTTGATTGCTAATGGAACTAATATTAAGATAAATGGAATTGTTTCTTCCGACATCCCAAATGTTCCACCGCCCAGTGCGAATAATAACATAACAACCGGTATGAGATAAATTTCCTTTCCGGCCATTTTTGCTGAAACATTCGCGAGTCCGGTTTCAATTGCTTTTGTAGCATTCAGAATCCCAAAAGCTCCACCAACAATAAAAATGAAAAAGATGATTTCAGCTCCATTAACCATCCCCTTATGCACAGCTTCTAAAATCCCAAAAGGGCTAGTCGGATTTGACTCAACCTGCTGATACGTTCCGTCCACTACAACTGTTCTTCCTGCATCATTTACCTCTCGTTCGTATTCACCAGCTGGAACGATATATGTAAATAAAGCGGTAATAATGATTAAGCCAAATAACAATGCGAATACATGGGGGAATTCAAATTTCCTTTTCTTTCTTTTCAGATTTCCTTCATTAGAAATCGTATCGTCATGCATTAAAAATCTCTCCTTCTGTATATGCTCACGTGTTGTATATAAAAAAATAACAGGCAGTGAATCGCTACAAACAGCTAAGAAGCGGCAATTCACTACCTGTAACCATGTAAAAACTGAACTTATCGTTTTTCAAATTCGGTTTTTATGGCGGATAGTAAATCTTGATCCGTCATAATGTCATAACCAGTTTGTGCTAAGGAAAGCACTGCATCAGCAATTGCTGTCTCGCCATCTTTCGTAATCGTTTGATCTGCAAACTCTTTCGTATGGAATACAAGTCCAGGCTTATTCATTCCAACAAATGGATGGATCGCTGGTACCACTTGACTTACATTTCCCATATCGGCCGAACCAGTTGCAGCTACAGCTGGATAGACAGGGTGCGGACTGTGCGCTTTTAAATTTTTAGTAAATACGTCCGATAATACATTATTTGTGACCATATTGTCATAGCTCAATTCATAATTTGATATTGCAACAGATGCACCTGTCATTAATGCTGCACCATCTGCAATATTTCTTACCTTTTGTACTACCTCATCTACAACCTTGCGCTCATTTGCGCGAATATAAAATTGAGCGACAGCTTTCTCCGGCACTACGTTTGCGGCCTGTCCCCCTTCCGTAATGATGCCATGCATTCGTACATCTGACGGAACATGCTCTCGTAATGCGTTGATTCCATTAAATAATTGAATAACAGCATCCAGCGCATTAATCCCTTCTTCAGGTGAAGCAGCTGCATGGGATGCTTTTCCAGTATAATCAAATTGCAGAGCATCCATTGCCAGCATCGGTCCACTTTCAGAAGAAACATCAGCTGGATGCACCATCATCGCCACATCAATATCATCAAAAGTTCCTTGCTCAGCCATTGGTACTTTCGCTCCATTTGTTTCCTCGGCAGGAGTTCCAAGAACAACGACCTTCCCGCCTATTTCTTGTACATGCTTACTAAGAACAACTCCAGCACCAACTGCCATCGTTGCGATTAAATTATGACCACAGCCATGGCCAATTCCAGGCAGCGCGTCATATTCTGCTAGAAACGCAACTGTTGGTCCTGGCTTTTTGCTGGAAAACTCTGCCCGAAAAGCTGTCGGACGATCTACAATGCCTGTTTCCACTTCGAAATTGTGGGAACGTAAATATTCAACCAGTAGCTTCATAGATTCAAATTCTTGATCTCCAAGCTCTGGATTTTCATACAATTGATTAGTAATTTTAATAAGTTTATCTTTTATATTTTCAAAATCTTTCACGAGTGACACACTATTGCCTCCAATTCAAAATACTTCCGTTTATGGATTATACCATAATATCTTAAAAAATGTTGCATAGCAAATGAATAATTATACTCATTTCTATTTATATAAGATGTTACTCCTTAACAATCAAACTAATTTTAGTAGATTTGGATTGAGCTACTTTGTATATTCGATTAAAATAATTGTATAAAAATTAAAGGAGCGCAAATCATGATCTACGATGTTGCAATAATCGGTGCTGGTTCTATGGGGATGGCAGCCGGATATTATCTTGCCAAGAATGGCAAAACAGTAGCTTTAATTGATTCCAATAATCCGCCTCATTCTAATGGGTCTCACCATGGCGAAACTCGAATTATTCGGCATGCTTATGGGGAAGGTGATAGCTATGTTCCTTTGGCATTACGTTCACAAGAATTATGGTATGAGCTTGAACAAGCTTCAAATCGAAAACTTTTTCATCAAACAGGGGTATTAAATATTGGTTCTAAGGAATCTATTTTTTTACAAAATGTCATGCAATCTGTTGAAAAATATAAGTTATCTGCTGAGATATTAACCGCCCAAGAGATAAATAAAAGATGGCCCGGTTATCATCTGCCAGATTCTCTAATTGGTTGCTTCGAAACGAATTCAGGAGTTTTAATGAGTGAAGAAGCTATTATTGCCTACCGTGACCTTGCAATAAAACACGGTGCGAATCTATACACAAATAGTCAGGTACAGCATTTGAATGTAACGAACGATCTTACAACAATTGAGCTAGCTGATCAGCATATTGAAGCAAAACAGCTCATTATAACAGCTGGAAAGGGAACAAACCAGATTTTATCCTTACTCGGTTACGAGTTGCCATTGCAACCGGTGCGAAAAACATTCTCCTGGTTTGAGGCAAAGGAAGAAATATACCATTCGCATACATTCCCAGCTTGGTCCTATGATAATGCAAATGAAATCTACTACGGCTTTCCAAGTATTGACGGGGCTGGCATTAAAATTGGAAGACATGATGGAGGATACCCTGTCCAAACAAAAGAGACATTAAAAGCATTTGGTACATATCCGGAAGACAAGCAAGATGTCACACAATTTATCCACCAATATATGTCTGCTGACTTAAAGCACAAACAAGGAAAAGTATGCACCTATACAAACACACCAGATGGAAACTTCATAATCGATCGACTTCCAAACTATCAAAATGTCATAACTGCTTGCGGATTTTCAGGACATGGATTTAAGTTTAGCAGTGGAGTGGGAGAACTGTTAAGCCAGATGGTTATTCATGGGAAGAGCTCATTGGATATAGGTTATTTTTCGTTGGATAGGTTTTAATACTTCAATTAGATTCCAGCCGATTATTAGCTAAACAAGAATTCCCAGCAATAGAATGCTGGGAATCCTTGTTTCTTCAAAGTGCCTCATATCTATTAATTTTCTTTATGAGTCGCCCCCACGGGCTCAAGCACATAACTCGCTGCAGACTCTCCCGCTAACTTGCCAAATACAGCACCAGACATTAATCCAGATCCTCCTGGATAGTTATGATAAAATAAGCCCCCTACCATCTCACCTGCTGCAAATAACCCTGGAATTGGTGATTGATTTTTATCTAGTGCTTCTCCTTTTTCATTAACATGAATTCCCCCGAATGTGAAGGTAATTCCACATGTTACCGGATAGGCATAAAATGGTGCCTGATTAAACGGAAGCGCCCAATTACTCTTTGATGGCGTAATGCCTTTCGTTCCCTTTCCATCTTTGATGGCTGGGTTATACTCCCCTTGTTGAACCGCTTGATTATATTCCACTATCGTTTCTATGAATCTAGCTTTATCAATATTCATTTTATCAGCAAGTTCTTCAATTGTGTTCGCCTTGATACACGTTGCTTCTTCTAAATTATATTCTGCTCGCAGCAAAGGACGAACCTGCGCATCAAACAATTGAAATGCTTTTTGTTCTGGCTGGCGCAGCGTCTCTTTTCCATACTTTGCGTACGTATAATTCCGAAAATCTGCTCCCTCATCCACGAAGCGTTCTCCTTTGATATTGACAATTAGTCCGAGTGGATAAGAAGATTTTTTATAAATATCTCCTGGTTTACCATAATCCCCGACTTGTGGAGCTTGAAAATCGGTCGTATGCGCATGGCAGCCTGACCAGTCTCCATATGGCTGCGCTCCAGCTTCTATCGCCATATCTAAACCATCACCTGTATTGTATTCGCTCCCTCTTACCTTAGCCTTCTCCCATTCTCCCCCTAAATATTTGGCCCGTTTTTCTTTGTTTGCTTCAAAGCCTCCACATGCCAGCACAACTGATTTTGCAGGAATTTGCTTTTCCTCACCATTTTCCACCACGGTGATACCGCTTACCTTTTGGTTAGTTGTCTGTAACCCGATAGCTCTCGTATTATAGCGAATTTCTATACTTAAATCTTCAGCCTTATTAATAAGTGCTTCAATAAGCCCGATACCTTTGCGATTTGTTTTTACTGGGAGACCTCCCCAAAATTGCTGCACTCCATTATTGTTAAAGGATTGATTCTCGTTTAACTCAAATTGCACACCTTGGCTCTTCATCCACTGAATCGTATCGTACGACTTGTCAACAAGCTGTCGCGCTAAGTTAGGGTCGCTCTTTCCTTCCGTCACATTCATAATATCATTATAGTAATCTTCCGTATCATAATCTGGCATAACCGTATTTTGAAAGTCTTTGGGGGATAGTTGATTCAATATGGGCTCTAGTTCACCTTTGTTTTGATAGGCAAAACGAATAGCCCCATCTGTGAAAAAGGAATTTCCACCACGTTTTTCTTTTGGTCCACGTTCTAAAATAAGTACATTGGCACCATTCTCTTTTGCTGCGATTGCTGAGCAAAGTGCTGCATTTCCTGTTCCCACAACAATTACATCGTAAGCTTTTTTTTGGTTACTCATGCTTAATCCTCCCTAGTAAAATTTATCTTCTACGCTCAGTATAGGGCTGCTTTTAACATAAATAAAATACTGTTTTTTTAGCGTATTCAATAAATTTATTTTATAACTAGAGAATTCTATTTAAAACCTCAGCAGTGAACCCTTGGGTACCTTTATCTCCACCTAAATCTTTCGTTTTAATTCCATCCAATAGTGTTCGGTGCAAGCTTTCTTCAATTTTATTACCTACTATCTCTAACCTGCTGTCCCCAAACCTTTCACTCATCCATTCGAATAATAGAGCCGTAGATAGCATCATCCCAATTGGATTAGCAAGGTCTTTTCCAGCAATATCTGGTGCTGATCCGTGAGCTGCTTGTGCCATAGCGATCTCTTGATTTGTATTTATCGAAGGTGCAAGTCCCAAACTGCCAATCAACTCTCCCGTTAAATCGGACAGTATATCTCCGAACATATTCTCTGTAACGATAACATCAAAATCCTGAATTCGCCGAACCACATGTGCACACATTGCATCCACATGGTAATCGTCAACCTCGACCTCTGGATACTCCCTTGAGATTTCTTTACAAATATCTAAAAACATGCCCGACCCTATCCGAATGACATTTGCTTTATGCACGATTGTTACTTTCTTCTTACGCTGCATAGCTTTTTGAAAGGCTGCATGGGCTATCCGTTCAATGGCCTGTCTTGTAAAAACACCTGTTGTAATTGCAACATCCTTTGTAATCTGAAATTCTCCGACACCACGGTACATATTGCGATCAACATAGAATCCTTCTGTATTTTCCCGATAGATTACGAGATCTGCTCCCTCTACAACACCCTTGATACTTGGAATGCTTTTAGCCGGACGAATATTCGCATATAAATCAAAGTGATGGCGCAGCTCACCACTCGGATTACGGATCGATTTAAATTCTTCAGGATAAGAAGCTGAATCATGCGGTCCAAGCAGCCAAGCATGACAATTCTCCAACGCTTTTTTCGTTTCCTCTGGCAATGGATGGTTGGTTTCTGCTATGCCTTTCCAGCCAACTAAAAGTGGAACCCACTCTACTTTTACATCATGCTTTTCCATAATTGCTTCGACAAGCTTAATTGTTGCTTGGACAATCTCCGGCCCAATTCCGTCTCCTTCTAGTACCCCAAGCTTATATAATGCCATACTTTCTTCTCCCCTTTTATATCAGCAGTTGCCTATACATTAATCAAAAATTACATTCGTGTCTAATACTTTTTTTCTCATTATTCCGATAAGAAAATCTAATCTTTCCCATTCCATTCTCTCAAATGATTGACAAACCGGTCCACTACGGTTAGATTTTCAAAGGATTGATTATACATCAGCCACGTTTCCCTTGTCACAGGGCTTCCATCTTTGAAACATATTTCCTGCTGGTACAAACCATCATCCTTCTTCAGGCAAATACCCGGTACAACTGCAAATCCGAAGTCATTTTTAACCATTTCCTTACACGTCTCCAGCCGATCAACCTCCATTTCTATATTTGCTGGTTCCGAAAATTGATCTGCCCACCAAGCGGTTATGCTATCCTTCAATGAACTGTCCGTACTGTAATTAATCAATCGATACTCCGGCAACAGGTCCATATTCAATTTCTTTTTGGATATGAGATAGAGCGGTTCTTTTCTTAACAACATCTTTTCCCCTTGCCATCCGCGATCGCTTCTTAAAATCCCTACATGCACACTTGAATTATTCAGAAGATCAATCACCTGTGTACTCCATCCGGTTTTTACATTGAATCGTACATTCGGGTAATTTTTAGAGAAGTTTTTTAGAACTTTCGGAAGTAAGTATTGTGCAAAATTACTAGATACTCCTATGCGTAAGATACCTGATACCTCTTCCTCCATATTGCTCATTGTATCCTTCATCAATTGAAGCTGTTTTAACATTTCTTTGGAATACTGGACTAAATATTCACCTTCTGAAGTAAAGCCTATTCCTTGTTTCGTTTTAAAAAATAACGGCACCCCAAATTCCTCTTCTAAGTTTTTCAACCGATAGCTCAGAGAAGGCTGTGATACATATAATTTGGCAGCGGTACGTGTCATATTCCTTTGTTCGTAAAGCGTTTTCATTAAAATCCAATCTTTTTGATCCATGCTCTCCCTCCATTTACTTTATGTTAATTCCATTATGGAAGAAGTCCCCTTTCGTTATCAAGTTTTTTTATGAAGATAAATAAAATATCATTATTTTACTTATACACTGAAAGCGTTTACTATATTGACTAAGATAATTCGGAAGGAGATGAATATTTTGAAGATACGTTCTATTCCTGTACTAACGCTCATCATATGTTTTTTTCTTATGGGCTGCAATACACTGCAGGCAACAGGAAGTAATCAGGAAAATGGGGGTAACAATTCTTACCATGGACAGACCATTTCCTTTGTTGTACCTTTTCAAGCTGGTGGCGGTACCGATGTTTTCGCCAGGTTTATGACACCTTACTTTGCAAAGCACCTTGAAGGTAAACCTAGAGTTCAAGTTGAAAATATCCCTGGGGGAGCAAGCATTACCGGAACAAATGAATATGCTAATTCACGTATGCCAAATGGCTTAAACATTCTTACTTCAAGCGCTTCTTCCCATGTTCCATTTATGTTAGAGCAGTCTTCTGTAGACTATGATTTGAGTAATTTCACACCGTTAATCGGGGCACCATCTGGTGGTGTTGTTTACACAAAACCAGAACTGGCCAAGGGTGGAATGGAAGATTTAATGTCATTAGAAGACGAATTGTTTTATGCCGGTATTTCCCCAACAGGCTTAGATTTAGTAACACTGCTATCATTCGAAGTTCTAAAGATGGATGTAAAAGCTGTTCTTGGGTATGAAGGGCGTGGACCTTCCCGCGTTGCATTTGAGCAAGGAGAAAGTAACATCGATTACCAAACAACAACTGCCTATAAGAACAGTGTTGAAGCACTTGTAGAAGAAGACAGAGCAGTACCTTTGTATAGCTTAGGACAGATTGATGCTAATGGGGATCTCATCCGGGATCCACAATTCCCTGATCTTCCAACCATTGAAGAAATCTACGTAGACATCTATGGAGAGGAGCCAAGTGGAGATGTATGGGATGCGTACAAACAAACGGTAGGTGCTTCTTATACATTGAATAAAGTAATTTGGGTGCACAATGACGCGCCAGGTAACTACCAGGACTTACTGAAAAAAGGGATGGAAGCTCTAATTAATGACGAAGAATTTGCGACCCATTCTGAAGAAATCTTAGAGGGATATAACACGTATGTAGGTGAGGAATTGAACGCGCAGATTAAACAATCCTTCTCTATATCGCAAGAAACCAAGCAATGGATTATCGAGTATTTACGAACTAATTTTGACATTGATATTAAAAAGCTTTAGAGGGGAGGTAGTTTCATGATCGAAAGTGCAATTGAAGCGCTATTTATTGTATTAGATCCCTCAAGACTTGTCTATATGTTTATAGGTATCGGTATTGGGGTTGTTGTTGGATTACTGCCTGGTTTAAGCGGCACAGTAGGCATGTCTTTAATGCTTCCATTTGTTTTTGGTCTTGATCCATATGTAGGAATGGCTCTTTTAATTGGAATGATTGCTGTTATTCATACTGGTGACACCTTTCCATCAATTCTTTTAGGGATACCTGGAACATCTGGCTCACAGGCAACCATCATGGATGGATTTCCTTTAGCCAAAAGAGGAGAAGCTTCCAGGGCAATGGGGGCCGCCTTCTTTTGTTCCATGATAGGAGGAGTCATTGGTGGGATTGCGCTTTATTTAACAATCCCTTTTGCCAGACCATTAATTACGTCTTTTAGTTCACCTGAATTATTTATGCTAACCATGCTGGGGCTTAGCATGGCTGGTTTACTAGCTGGTAAATCGCCTTTGAAGGGTATCATTTCTGGAATCCTTGGCTTACTAATCGGCTCTGTCGGCAGTGCACCAGCTGTTCCTGAATATCGGTACACATTCGACACGTTATATTTGACGCAAGGCGTTTCTTTACCAGTAGTCGCAATGGCTATATTCGCCTTTCCTATCATCATCACCATGCTGACAAATAAAGGCAGTGTAGCAAATCATGCAACACTACAAAGCGGCATTTTAAAAGGCGTTATGGATGCATTAAAAAATAAATTCCTTGTTTTCCGAAGTGCTGTAATCGGAGTTTTAATTGGATTCATCCCTGGATTAGGCGGCAGTGTTGTTGATTGGATTGCCTATGGGGCTGGCCAAAAGACAGTGAAAAATAACCATTTTGGAAAAGGAGATATTCGTGGAGTTATCGCTCCAGAAAGTGCAAACAATGCAAAAGAAGGGGGTTCCTTAGTACCGACATTGCTTTTCGGGATACCTGGCAGTGGTACAACGGCGATTTTACTGGGTGGGCTAACGCTCATGGGATTAGAAGCTGGTCCGAAAATGCTCACTACTGATTTATCCATAACTTTATCGATTGTGTGGACATTGGTTTTTGCTAATGTTTTTGGAGCACTGCTATGTATGATTTTAGTTCGGCCGATTTCGAAGATCAGTTTTGTACCTGGAGAAAAAATCGTTCCTTTCCTTCTCGTTTTACTTGTAATCGGTGCCTATCAAAGTACGATGTCTTGGGGAGATCTGATTATCTTTGTCATGATTGGTTTGCTTGGCTATGTTATGACCATCTTGGACTGGCCAAGGCCACCACTGCTGATCGGTTTTGTCCTTGCCCTGCCTGCTGAACGGTATTATTGGATTTCTATTGAAAGATATGGCTGGGAATGGATTACAAATCCAATCGTTATTTTCCTTGCTGTTATTATCGTCGTACTTCTTTCAGGAGGAGCAATAATGAAACGATTCAGTAAGGATTACGAACAAGGAGGAATCAATTAAGATGAACAAAGATTACCTTAATCTTATATTCAGTGGTTTTCTTTTTATCCTGTTTACGCTAGCAATTATAGAAGCCTTAACGTTTAGTAAATTAGCGCAGTTTTTCCCTTTATATATATCCATTGCAGGTTCTGTGTTGACATTAATCTATTTAATTACAGAGGTTTACAAGCTCTATAAACAAAAGGTTAAGGAAGGAGAACAAATTAAAATCTCTTTACTTGCACCACTTCGATATATAGGCTGGATTCTCGGCTATTTAGTACTCATTTATATTGGAGGATTAATGCTTGCAACTGCAATCTTCTTAATTCTGTTTTTAATACTTGAATCCAGGATGAATTTTATACACACCGGTATATCTATTATTGCTGTACTTATTGGTATTTCATTATTGAGCTCGGCCCTCGATATATACTGGCCAACAAATTTACTTGGTCTTTAAGACAAGGAGGATGAAACATGCGAGATTATGAAAAAATCCGCTCTGCCATCATACGTGGCGGAACAAGCAAAGGAGTTTTCATATTAAAGAATGACTTGCCGTCAAATCCCATGACTAGGGACAAGGTAATTTTATCGATATATGGCGGGACAGATGAAAGACAGATTGACGGTCTCGGGGGAGCCGATTCCCTTACGAGCAAATTAGCGATTGTCAGCGTTTCCCCTCGACCTGACGCTGATATCGATTATACGTTTGGACAGGTTGGAGTAGGCACAGGAAAAGTAGATTATAACTCCAATTGCGGAAATATTTTAAGCGGTGTGGGCCCTTTTGCAATCGATGAAGGTTTAGTTGCTGCCCAGGAACCTTACACCACCGTTAGGATTTTTAATACGAACACGAATGGAATTATCGAAGCTAAAGTTCCTGTGGAGTCTGGCAAAGCTCGTTCAACTGGTGATTACACGATTGACGGTGTACCAGGAGTAGGGGCAAAAATCATGTTAAACTTCTTAAATGCATCTGGGGCTAAAACGGGCGAGCTTTTCCCTACAGGAAAGCGAAAAGAAATACTTTTAACAGAAGCAGGAGAAGTTGAAGTCAGCGTTGTTGACGTAACCGCACCTGTTGTATTCGTTCATGCAAATCAGTTAGGTTTAACTGGTACAGAACAGCCGACAGACCTTACGAAAGAACATTTAAGCATGCTGGAAAAAATACGCTCAACAGCTGCTGAAAAACTTGGTTTCGTAAGCGATGCGCATGACGCAACAAAAGAAACGCCATCCAGTCCTAAAGTAATCATGGTTTCTCCTAGTCAAACCTATTCAACGGTACACGGCGAGTTCGTTAAACGAGATCATATTCATTTAACCGCTCGAGCAATGTCCATGCAAAAAATGCACAAAACATTTCCCGTTACTGGCGGACTATGTACTGCGGCAGCTGCTAAACTGAAGGGAACAGTCGTTTATGAGTGCTGCAATAATCCTGATGCTGATGAGATCATCATCGGTCACCCGTCTGGTTCCATGGATTTCCTTATTACATTTATAGATAATGGTCAATATGTTCAATTCGAAAAAACCGCTGTTGCAAGAACCTCTCGACGTTTAATGGAAGGATACGCATATGTTCCTAAGGAATTATTTTGGAATGAAACGGAGTCGATTCGTAAATAAGATACTTTACATGATAAAAAGCTTCTCCTATCCGAGAAGCTTTTCTCATCCTGGAATTATTTATTGTTACTTGAGCATGTAACAGACAAAACCTGAACTTTAACGAACTTGAAATACCTCTCTCCAGCAATTCATTCTATCTATCCCCTATTATCCAAGGAATGCTGACATTCTTTTTCACTATACTTCGTTTCTCCCTCAAAACTTTCGGTCACGCCATCAGCTGAAAGGATATCTTTATCACAAAATTGCTGAACCTGTTTTCCTTTTTTCGTTACTCCATAATAATACGTTATATTCGGTTCATCTTTAAATACAACCATGTAATGTCCTTGATAATAATCCGTATTCGTTAAGTGCTTCGGTTCTACATAATGTGCCTCCTCCATTTGATCCTCTGTATACCCCATCTCCTCCAGACGTAGTGGAACATGCTTATTCACAAGGTATTTCGTATATGGATTTCCATTGTTTAGCACATAAAGAAAGCCAGCTGGAACAGCAATGAAAAGAACAATAAAAAAGATGCCAACTATAATCAGTAGCTTTTTGGTACTCATCTGGCGTCGCTCCAATACATCGTAATTGTAATTAATCTATTTAACAGGCATATTCAGGACATTTACCATTTTCCGTTTTGCTTCGATTATAGCTTTATTAGAGCTTAGCAGCAATTAGTTATTCTAAAACTTCCTAAAATTTCAATCATAAAATCAAGTTTGCGTTTGGTGTCATAGTGAGGTCGGGTGGTGCTATATGGTTTGTTTTTAGTGTCATAGCGAGGTTGAGTGGTGCTATAACAATTGGATAATTTATTTTAAACGTGAAAAACCCCCTATTATTACCCTCTGATTTTTCATTTTCATCAATATCGGTTATAATAAAGTAAGAAATCTGCATACACTATAAAAAGGTCGCTAGTGCTGCTACACTAACGACCATACAATAGCCCTTCAAGGGGGCGACTCACATTAGAGCTATACCAATAACCACCCTAATTGCTCGTCAGGCTTATGGGGTGGCTATTTTTTTTGGTTTGACAGCACAGCCACAATTAAAGCTCCAAATGAAATCATTAGAACCAACGCCTCATATACCGTCATCATCCATCACCCCCTTTCGATTAAAAGGGGTGAGCCACCACCCATGAAAACCTTCTTGTACAAGTTCTATTGTAGCAATAATACATCATTTTTAACAGAACATATTTTCCCATTTTTCCATTTTCGTTTATAATGCTGCTATCGATTGCGAGACTTCACTTCGTTGCAAATGAGAAAACTAAACGACCAAAACATCCATAATATCACTAAATTTCACTCTCGTCCGTTCCTCATTATCAAATACAATGCAGTCATTTAAAGCAACGCTCAACAGCTTACCCTTTACTTTATGATAATCATGCATTTTATAATATTTAACCTCTATTGTCAGGTTATCATGGATTGCCAGCTGCAATTTTATCGCGTTTTCTTCCACCTGTTGTTCGTCTAATATCGGTTTTTCTTTATAATTATATTCAATCTGTAAAGCTTTTAACATTTCGATATGCTCTGGCAGCATGAGTGCTGTCCATTTCTTCGATCCGCGATCATGTATCATGCACTTGCCGCCTTCCTGTTTGCTTTCTGTACCGACAAAATATTTTCTATTTTGAACGTACGGACCCGCTTGCGATAAAAACAATATGCTAAAATATGATCTTCACGTATCTCTAATACACGCACAAATCGTTGCGAAACCTTACCATTACGTGCCATATAAATCATTTCCAGCTTTATCTTCTCATGAACAGCATGATTTAATAATTTCATCTTATCGCACTCCTTAAATAGAAACGTTTGTTCTATTATACCACAAAAACCGAACATATATACTGTTATTTATTAACATTGATAATTTACATTTTCTTGCATATACTAGGAACAAACGTTCTAAAGGAGTGAGTCAATTGGACTATTCTTCTTACCCCCGTCATGATGTGCTTTGTATTGATATGCGTTCTTTTTACGCAAGCGTCGAGGCAATGAAACTAAATGAGGATCCGATGAAGGTTATGCTTGCCGTCGTTGGAGATCCAAACAGATCCGGGAGTATTATACTAGCAGCATCCCCTGCCTTAAAGCAAAGATATGGGGTAAGTAATGTAAGTCGTTATTTCGAATTACCAGACGACCCGAACATTATCGTTGTGCCAGCCCATATGGCTGATTATTTAAACGTATCCGTTGAAATAACAAAATTACTGCATGATTACGCACCACCAGAAGCAATCCATCAATATTCGGTTGACGAAGTTTGGATTACCGTAAATGGCCTGCAAAAGCTTTTCGGAAGTCGTCAGGAGATTGCATACAAGATACAGCGTGACATATTGGACCGATTTGGAATTACTTCTTCTATTGGGATTGGGGATAATAAATTTCTCGCAAAGGTCGTCATGGATTTACACGCTAAAAAAACAGGGATTGCAGAATGCAAATACGAGGATGTACCAGAAAAACTCTGGCCAACTCCTGTTCAAAACATTTGGGGAATCGGACATCGAATGATGAAGAACTTACACCGCATGGGAATTGTCACACTTGGGCAAATCGCCAATTATAAACTAGAGCTTTTACAAAAACGCTTTGGCGTCATGGGAGAACAACTCTATTGGCATGCATGGGGAATTGATTTAAGCCCTGTTTTTGGCGACTTCACAAAACAAGAGCAAAAAGGATTCGGACATGGCATATCTTTGCTTCGGGACTACACGAGAGAAGAAGTTTCTTACTGCATTCTTGATCTTTGTGAGGAAGTATGCCGCAGGGCTCGCACAGCAGGAACGGCAGGAAGAACCATCCAGCTTAGCATTTCCTATTCAAAAGAAACAGCTGGTGGATTTTCACGTTCCCGATCGATTGATATCCCTACCAATGTGACCATGGATATGTATGGAGTTTGCATGCAATTATTTCAGGAATTTTATGATGGAAAAAGCATGATTAGACATGTATACGTCACCTTAACAAAGCTATTCGATCAGACCGATGTCCAGCTCGATTTATTTGAGGATCGCGCAAAGAAAAATGACATCGGCTATGTAATGGATGCGATTCGTGATAAATACGGATCCACTGCTATTCTCCGCGCTTCCAGTTATACAGATGCAGGGATTACGTTGGAGCGCAGCAAGAAGATTGGTGGGCATTATGCTTAGGAATCTCAAGGGACAGCTTAGCTTGTTCCTCTTCCCCACTCTATTAGAAATTTACACTTTACTGAAACTTCCCGCCTTTCCTTTTCGTATTATAGATATAAGGAAAATAATGGAGGTGAGGACATGGAATTATTCGTGAAACTGATTTTTGCAGCAATTATTTACGTATACAGTTATCGGTTTATTATCACGCTAATCAAAATGAAGCAAGAAATAGTATTTCCTGCTTCGATCGAGGAATTTAATACCATTCGAAAACACCCGGAAAAACCTGTATATCCTCCTACCTACTCAAAGCAAAAAACTGGGATTATGATTTACGCTTTAACACTTATTTATTTAACCGCGATGCTCATTGCAAGCTATTTTTTTGATTTATTTTGGTCTATATACCTACTACTCATCCTTCCAATTTTCCATCTGTCTGACCTTTTCAATATGTTTGTGTTCGTACAGGATGGAGTCTTATGTGGCGCGCGCTTTGTCCCATGGAGGAAGATTAAATCATTTGAGTTTGTACTTATCGATGTGAATCACCGATTATGGATTTTCCAAGGATGTGAATGATCAATATGAATTGAAAATTAAGACACGTTTTGCCATCTTAAGTTGTGTTGTCACTTCCAACGAAATGAAGGAGCGATTAAGGTATTTATTAGAGGAACAAAGAATCAACGAATTGAGCTTGGGAAAAGATATAATTTACTGATATAACGCGATATTGGGTAGACAGGAATCCCAATACCGCGTTTTTTCCTTCCATTGACAGCTAATCAATCTCTACTCAAATAAACTTACCTAAGACGAACTTACCACTATCAAACGAAAAACAGCTATTCCGGATAGAAGAATATCCAAACTTTTACTGGTTAAACTAACGATGAATCCACTCGAAAGGAGCTTTTGCATGAATCAATTAACACAAACCGAACTAGAAAATTTACGAAAAATGATTGGTGAACATGGAATGATTGCGAACAAATTAGAATCCTACGCGGCATCTGCAACAGACCCAGAACTAAAAACGATTTTACAACGAGACGCACAATCTGCAAGGCAGGCACAACAACAGCTGTTACCATTTCTACAATAGGAGGAAAGAAGCATGCTACAAGATAAAGATATTGTGAACGATTATTTAAATGGATTAAATGCAAGTCTAAAAAGCTATGCAGGCTATATAAGTGAAGCAAATAATTCGCAACTCAGACAAACACTTGTGAGTTTACGTAATGGAGACGAATCCCGCCAACGGACCGTGTATAGCTATGCACTGCAGAATGGTCATTATAAACCAGCACAACCCGCGACACCTGAAGAGATTCAACAAGTAAAAACGGAACTAAGCTCAGGTCAATAACTATTTATACATGGAAAAGCATTTATTTTCTTGAATCGCAGAATATCCTTTTCACCATAAAAATCGGCAAATAACATATTTGCCGATTTTTATTTTCCTTCTCCGTTCCATCTTACCAGTGACATTCCCCTCCCCTATATATATAATGTTGATAAGATTACTAAGAATTAAAGGAGACTTAAATCATGAATATCGAAAACATCGAAGCCTTTGTGTTAGTGAATCACTTTGGCAGTATCAACAAAGCCTCCAAAGCCCTGTTCTTATCACAGCCATCCGTGACAGCACGAATCCAAACGTTGGAGCGGGAGTTAGATACGAAGCTTTTCGATCGGGTTGGCAGGCAGCTCGTGATCACAGAGCAAGCAAAGGAATTCCTTCCTTATGCTGAGCAAATTATTCAATACTATAAAACTGGCAAGAAACAATTAAAAGTGAAAGAATTATCCGATCAGTTAATAATTGGATGCACAGAACTCGTATCCAATTACTTAATTCCAAAAGTCATACCCGCTTTTACAAAGAAACATCCGGACGTGCAACTAAAGCTGGTTACAGGGTCAAGTGATGCCATTCAAAATAAAGTATTGAATCGTGAAGTTGATATTGGTTTTGTCAGGAATAGTTCTCATCCGCTTATTACATCTGAAAAAGTATTGGAAAGTCCAATCAACCTGTTTGTACAGCCTCACCATCCTTTTGCAAGCTTTGATTCAATTAACATCGAAGCATTAGCACAAGAACCGATTATCTTTTTTGAATGTGGATCATTAGATTGGTCCATGATACGGAATCTATTTCAAAACCTAAGTGTCAAACCTATTATCCAATATGAAGTAGATAATATGGAAACTGCAAAAGGCTTGATGGTAAGTGGAACGGGCATTGGTTTTCTCCCAGAAATCAGTGTACGTAATGAACTGGCCCGTCAAGAACTAGTTCATGTGAATTTACCTTTTGTATCAAATCTATCGCTGAAAACAAACATGATTTTTTACACAGAAGAAACACCAAACTATTATACGGAATTACTAGAAATCGCTAAATTAGAAGGAAGCAAGAGAAACTGAAGCAGAGAAATGCACATTCCAGATCTAAATTGAACCAAAAGAACAGTTTAGGCATATATGATAAAAGCTGAGTTATCAATTCACACCACTATCCGCCTAACTATATAGAACCTTTCTATAAGGGAGACCTTATTTTTCTATAAGGAGAGTTATTGTTAGATTAAGTTACGCGTGATATACTAATCGATAATCTCAAAACCAACTAAAACCCTAGGAATAATCAAAGTTATTCATAAAGCGGAGGGATGAAATACGATGATAAAGATCTCAAATATAAAGAAAAGCTTTAAAAATAATATTGTTTTAAAGGATATTAGCTTTCAAGTGACTGAGGGTGAAGTGGTAGCCATTATTGGTCCATCTGGCTCTGGAAAGTCGACATTGCTCCGCTGTATCAATTTCCTAGAAAAACCTGATTCTGGAAAGATTGAAATCGGTGATGTAACAGTGGATACAACGAAGGCAACCAAATCAGAAATACAGAAATTGCGCATGCAAACATCGATGGTGTTTCAACACTACAACCTTTTTAAAAATAAAACAGCTCTAGAAAATGTAACCCATTCATTAAGAGTCACAAAGAAATTAAACAAAAAACAAGCGGACGAAATCGGACGTCATTTATTGAATCAAGTTGGACTTTTAAGCAAAGCAGATAGCTACCCGATCTCCCTATCTGGAGGACAGCAGCAGCGAGTTGGCATTGCGCGGGCATTAGCGGTAGGTCCCAACGCCATTCTATTCGACGAACCTACTTCTTCGCTGGATCCAGAATGGGTTGGTGAAGTACTGCGTGTCATATCCAGTATCGCCAATAAGGAGAAAACAATGATTATCGTAACCCACGAAATGAAGTTTGCCAGGGAAGTCGCAGATAAAGTCATTTTCATGGATGATGGTTTAATTGTAGAGCAAGGCACACCTGAAGAAATTTTTGATAACCCGCAAAATGAGAGAACAAAGAAATTTTTACAGAACTATCAAAAGCACTCCTCCGTGGAGTTAGATAAGGATATAGAAAATGGCAAATTTGCTCTTCTATAACTACAAGAAAGATGGCGGTGTCTTATATGAATTTTGATTTTGGGTATATGATTGAAATTATTCCTGAGCTATTAAAATATGTACCAGTTACCCTATATATATCAATCGTTTCCATGCTGTTTGCTATTATAATCGGAATCTTCCTTTCTTTAATTCTAGTGAATCGAATTCCAATTTTACAGCAATTATCCAAGGTGTACATTTCCTTCTTTCGAGGGACTCCACCACTCGTGCAGCTTTTAATGATTTATTTTGGCTTGCCACAATTAGTCCCCGCGCTTAATTCAATTAGTGCTACAACAGCTGCAATTATTGCATTTAGCTTAAATGTTTCAGCATACCTTGCAGAAATCTTTCGGGCTGGGCTGGAGTCTGTAGATAAAGGGCAAGCAGAAGCTGCATTAACGGTAGGTATGACGTACCCCCAAGCATTACGAGGAATTATCTTGCCACAAGCCGCACGAAATGCGATTCCTGCAACAGGAAATACATTTCTCGGTTTATTAAAAAATTCCTCACTCGCATTTACCATTGGTGTAACAGAATTACTCGCCCAAGGAAAGCTACTTGCAACAGCTACGCTTAATTTTTTTGAAGCTTATATGGCAGTTGCACTTATTTATTGGGGACTAACCGTTGTATATAGCGGCTTACAATCCTGGTATGAAAACCGTATTAGTAAACCTTACGTAAGAGAAACTTAAGTTGTTGGAGGATACATGAACATGAAAAAACGAATGATTTTAATTTCCGTCCTAATATTACTCTTTTTAAGCGCATGTGGACAAAACACAGATAACGGGTCAGCAGGAGATGATACTGTAATCAAGGTGGGCGCAACACCCGATGGCTATCCACAATATTTCTATGAAAATGAAAAATTAGAGGGCTTTAGCGTTGATATGATAGAAGCTATTTTCGCTGAAATCGGGTATGAGGTTGAATGGGTCGTTACGGACTGGACTGGTGTGCTCGCTTCCTTAGAAACCGGGAAAATTAATACGGTTGCGAACTTTGCACAAACACCAGAAAGAGAAGAAAAGTATTCCTTTACAGAACCCTACTACTATTCCAGAGCTGCTCTTGGAGTAGCACAAGATAACGACACGATACAGTCCCTAGAGGATGTTAAAGGTAAGCAAGTTGGAAATGTAACGGGATCCAATTATCAAAATGTATTAAAAGAGCAGGATCCAAATGATGAAATAGAAATTATCAATTATGAAACACCAGATGTTATTCATCAGGATGTTGCATCAGGTAAAGTGGATGCATTTGTAACTGGAAGAGAAATCCTGTTAGCACAAATAAAAGATAAAGGAATCCCATTGCAGGTGGTTGGGGAAGCATTTGGAGAGAAACTAGTCTCCCTTCCATTTGCCAAGACAGATGAAAATAAAGCGCTTATTGCTGAAATTAATGAAGCAGTAGAAACATTAAAAGCTGATGGTACATTTCGAGATTTATCGATGGAATGGTTTGGTGAGGATGTAACGATCAGTCAAGACGAACAATAATTACTTGGGGGATTTTGCATGGGGAGAGTAAGCGGTAAGGTAGCAATAGTAACAGGCGGGGCATCCGGCATGGGTGCCTCCCATGTCAGAAAGCTCATGACAGAAGGTGCGAAAGTAGTTTTCACCGATGTCGCCACTGGGGAAGGAAAAGCATTACAAGCTGAGCTTGGAGAGGGGGTATTGTTTTTACAGCACGATGTAACAGATGCTGCACGTTGGGAGCAGGTCGTTGCAAAGACAGAGAAAACATTTGGCCCAGTGAATATTCTAGTAAACAATGCTGGAATTAATTATAGCGAACATCTAGAAAACTTCCCTGAAGAAGCCTATCGAAAGGTTATTGATGTTAACCAAACAGCTGTTTTCTTAGGAATGAAAGCTGTCGTCCCTTCAATGAAAAAAGCAAAGCATGGTTCCATTATAAATATTTCCTCCATTGGTGGCTTAAGAGGAAGAACAGCAGGCATTGCTTATGGAGCTTCTAAATTCGCTGTGACTGGAATGACAAAGGTAGCGGCATTGGAGCTGGGACAGTATCAGATTCGTGTGAATTCCATTCATCCCAGCCTAGTAAATACAGGCATGTTTTCCGAACAAGCCGGTGGAGACGCAGTGGCAACTGACCGCCCGTTGAACAGGGTGCTAACAAAAGAAGAGGTATCCAATCTCGTTCTTTATCTCGCCTCTGATGAATCCAGTTATACAACTGGGGCTGAATGCGTCATTGATGGTGGTTTGACCGCAAGATAAGAAAGGAGGATACAAGCCTATGGTGATTGATTTTAAAATGAAAGCACCGATTCCAAAGTGGGAAGCAATGTTTGAAAACGGCAAGACAGCATTACACGGCGTTTTTCATCAATTGGAAAACCTTGCACCAACAAAGTCTTCTACTGTTACAGATGTACTAAATGAGATGGATGAGCAGGGAATTAGTTATTCGGTAATTCTCGGTAGAAATAATGAACAAGGAAGCTCAAATGAAGAATTGCAAGCTTTCTTAACAAGCCCTCAAGGGGAACGATTCTTCGGCTTTATCGGGATTGAAGATATGACAGTCGATGAAGCTGTAGCTACCATTCACCGATATGGGAAAACTGGTGTTTTTCATGGGGTTGCAGCAATTCCATCAAAAATCAAACCATTAACCCCGATAGGCGATGAAAGCTTAGATCCCATTTTTGAAGCTTGTTTAGAATACGACTTCCCTTATTGTATAACATTAAGCTTGCTCATCTCGCTGACAAGTGAAGCACCTGATTATGATTATATCCATCCAAAGCAGCTTATTCGTGTAGCAAAGAAATATCCAGACTTAAAAATTATTATCTCGCATGCAGCATGGCCATTTGTTCAAGAATCTATCGCAGTTGCGACACATTTTCCAAACATTTACTTATGTCCCGACTTTTACCTCACCTTCCCTGGAGGCAATCAATACATAGAAGCTGCAAAGTCAGGATTGGAAAATCAACTTTTATTTGCAAGCTGTTATCCAAATGTTCCTTATGCTTATGCGATAAAGCATTATCAAAGCTATGAATTAGCACCTGAACTTTCAGCAAAGATTTTCTATGAAAATGCAAAACGTTTGTTAAAAATTGATATATGAAAAAATTCAATAAAAGAAAGGAAGAATTAAAATGGCAATTAAAGATTTGAACGTAGTCGTTTGGTCCAAACAAGGTTGCAGTTACTGTGCGGAGGTAAAGCAATATTTAAATGAAAAAGGCATTACATACAAAGACATTGATGTAACCGATCATGATGACAGACGTGACATTCTAGAAGTAAAATACGGTGTTCGACACGTACCTGTCGTGGAAATTGGTCAAGAAAACCAGTATGAAGCGATTACGGAAATAGGTGTGCAATATATTGAGGAAGCGTTGAAAAATAGATAACAAACCGTTCTCCTGCTTGTCATTCGGGCAGGGGAACTTTTTTATGTCTTTGTGAAATTGCAAGATGCTTTTTTTATCCTGCTTTTACTCTTTCCCTCTCCAACAAAAAAAGATCTACTAAAAAGTAGACCTCCTCTAACTAAGCATGTTCCTTCCGCTTCACTTTCCCAAAAAAATAATCAAGCTGTTTTTTCGTTCGATTCAACATATCCACATCTAAAATCGGATTATCACTTGTTTTATCTATCTCACTGTCTTGAAAGTAAAGGCCCTTTAAATTATGACCTTTCACAGTGGCCAGCAACGGTTTCAAAGCATACTCCAGGGCCAATAAATGGGATAGGCTCCCCCCGGTCATCACAGGTAGTACATGGGTATCCTGTAAAATATCCTGTGGCAGCATATCGAACAATGCTTTTAATACGCCAGAGTATGAAGCTTTGTATACCGGGGATCCAACAATTACACCGTCTGCATTTTCCAAATCATTGGCGATTTCCTTGATTTTAGTGCTGTTGAAGTTTGCAAAAAGTAAGTCCTCCGCATCGACATCCTTTACAGAAATATGTTTAACGGAAAAACCTTCTTGCTCGGCAAGCTCGCCTAGATAGTAAAGAATTCGCTCTGATCTCGACAGCGATGAAGGACTTCCCGAAACAATTACAATATTCATATTACGCACAACCATCCCCCTCTCTTAAACAGTAACCCTATCAACAAATATGGGTACTTCGTTTAATTACTCGCTAATGTCTTCTCTAAATGTTCAATACCAACTTCTGTCACTGCTTCATATGCATTTCCTTGGCCGATTTCCACAACTGGAACATGGCGTATCCCATATTTTGCTTCTAAAATATCTCTTCGATCATCATTTTCTGTGACATCGATCGTTTGATAAGGTAACCCTTTTTCCTCTAAATACGTTTTTACCTCATTACAATAACTACAACCCTGTTTAGACCAGACTACGATAGATTGATTGTTTGGCATGCTTTATCCCTCACTTCGTTTTGATATGTTCTTTTTTATAGCGATTTTCAATAAAAGGCAGCCCTAAATTTCCTCGTAATGTATCACTTTCATAACCGCGATTATAGTAACCTTTTTCCACTAAAATTGGAACAACATGCTCGAGAAAATCTTCATACTGCTTTCCAAGTACATACATGCTCAATACAAAGCCATCTGCCGCATCCTGATCAACCCATTCGATCATTTTGTTCGCTACTTGTTCATACGTACCGAAAAATTCATTTTTAGGAGTTGCTACACGTAATGCTACCTCTCTTAACGTTAAGTTCTCATCTTTTGCCATTTTTTTAATCTCATCTGTTGTCGATTGAAAACTGTTTTTCCCGACCTCACCAATGTCCGGGAATGCCTCATCAAGTGGAAACTGACTGAAATTAAAATGGTCAAAGAAACGCCCTAAATAATGCAAAGCTTCCTCAATACCAATTAAATGCTTAATCGCATTGTATTGCTCTTCTGCTTCTTCTTCCGTTGCACCAATGATTGGAGACAATTGTGGTAAAACAGCAATCGCTTCTCGCTTTCTACCATATTCTGCCGCCTGGTTTTTTAATGTACGATAATATTCCTGCGCACTTTCCAATGTCGATTTATTCGTAAAAATAGCTTCCCCATGTTTGGCAGCAAATGCAATTCCAGTCTTTGATGATCCTGCTTGGAAAATAACTGGCTGCCCTTGTTTAGAACGTTCAATATTTAATGGACCTTGTGCCGTAAAAAATTCACCATTATGATTCAAACGGTGCATCTTATCCTTGTCAAAAAATTGCCCTGTTTCACGATTTCTTACAAATGCAGCATCTTCCCAAGAATCCCATAATCCTTTCGTAACTTCTAAATACTCATCTGCCATTTGATATCGTAGCCGATGTTCTGGGTGGTTCCCTTTATTAAAATTCGATGCAGTTCCTTCCAAGGGTGATGTAACAACATTCCAACCAGCACGCCCGCCTGAAATTATATCTAAGGAAGCAAATTGACGTGCAACATTAAATGGCTCACTATACGTTGTCGAAATCGTCCCAACTAATCCAATATGTTTTGTGACCGCTGCAAGTGTCGATAACAATGTCAACGGCTCAAATCGATTTAGAAAATGAGGAATCGATTTTTCATTAATGTGTAGTCCATCCGCAATAAATACAAAGTCAAATCCAGCTTGCTCTGCTTTATGCGTCACTGCTATATAATGATTTAAATTAATACTTCCATCTGCCGGCACATCCTCAGATTTCCAAGAATTCATATGGCCACCGGGACCTTGTATTAATATTCCAAGTTTCATATTTTTGCTAGTCATCTTTCCACTTCCTTTTCTTATTCTTCTAGTAAATCGATATCAAACCATTTTAAAGATATCTCGGAAAATGCTCCATTCTCTTTTAGTTTCTCGATTGTTTGGTTAATCTCTGAAATTAAAGCATCATTTTCCTCAGTTTTTTGAAATGGTAAAGCAACCGGTTGGTCCCCAAATGGTTCACCTACAATTTGTAATGGAATGTCTCTTTCACTAATTTGTGCCATCAATTGCTCCCTGCCGTATATAAATCCATCTACTTTTCCTGTAGCTACATCTGTATAAACCACATCAACTGATTCATAAATGACCAGTTCATAATTTTCTTCTGGGTAATTTTCTTTTAATACATTTTCAAAGTTAGTTCCCATAATACTAGCTAGTTTTTTCCCTTCTAAATCATCTAATGACTGAATGTTAGCCCCATCTTTCGCTGTAGCAATTACTGCTTTCGAACTGTAATAAGGATCTGTGAAATTATATGTTTTCGCTCTCTCTTCTGTTGCTGCAAAATTAATAGCTGTATCGACTTTTCCAGATTGTAAATTTGCCAGTACCCCATTCCAATCCGTTATAACCCATTCCACTTCATAACCCATATCTTTAAAAATAGCGTTGAACACATCGACAACAAAGCCTTTAAATTCTTCATCTTCCTTAAAAGTATGTGGGTAACCATCAGGTACAGCTCCAACTGTAATGACTTTATCTTCAGTTGAACCTTCACTACTGGAACTTTCTCCACACCCCGCAGCAAAAAATAGGAACACAGCTGACAAGAATATCACTAATTTTTTCATTTATTCTTCTCCCCTTGATCATGAATAACTTAAAACTTGGTACAGTTACACTGTTATACCAGCCTTGTAATTGAACTACTTCCTACATCCAATTACAGCATAATTTAAAACACTAGCCCTGCCCTTATTTATACAAATACCAAATTACGTTTAGTTTTTATTCAATAGCGGAACCGCCAACTGACTTAATAATTCAAATGATTTCAAGCGCTTTTGTTCATGCTGAATGGGTGTATGCAGAATAAACTCATCAATCGCATAAGCAGCTGCTAATTGATCTAACTCCCCTTTTACAAATGCAGGACTTCCTGCAATCATATCCACTTCTTGCTCTTTAACTTCAAAGGATTCCCTCGTTTGTTCCCGGAATAATTCCACTTGTTCAAGCGACTGAACCGATAGTGAGCGACCACTTTCAAGATGGATTTTATAAATTTTATAATGTCGTGCCTCTTCCTCTGCTTCTTCTTGCGTTACCGCAGCGAAAGATGCAATTGCAACAATAAACTTTCCTTCTGGATAAATATTCCTGTACTCCTGTACAGCTTCCCGAAGAATGTCATCATTCCCATTTAAAAAACGCGCAAATACAAAATTTGCACCCTGCTCTGCAGCAAGTCTAGCACTGTTTGAACTTGCTCCTAAAAGGAAAACAGGCACCTTCCTCTTTGGCTTTGGCAAAGCCTTTGCACCATATAATGCATGATCTTCGGGCAATGCATCATGAATGAATTGATTAAGTATGGTAAAACGTTCATCAAAATCGATATCACTACCCGCTGCCCCGTAACGCAAAGCCTTCGTTGATAAAGAAAAACCACCCGGTGCTTTTCCTACCCCTAGCTCCACTCTTCCTGGAGTAAGTGATGATAAAA
This sequence comes from Oceanobacillus sp. FSL K6-0127, assembly GCF_037983385.1. Taxonomy (NCBI): domain Bacteria; kingdom Bacillati; phylum Bacillota; class Bacilli; order Caryophanales; family Bacillaceae; genus Oceanobacillus; species Oceanobacillus sp. FSL K6-0127. The sequence goes on from NZ_CP150287.1 coordinate 3,875,793, forward strand.
GCTGGAAGTTTTCTACTACTTTATAAGGGCTATAATGCTGCAACATCACACCACCTGAGCCAATTTTGATCGTAGTCGTTTTTGCTAATAAATGAGAAATAAGTACTTCAGGTGATGTACCCGCAAGGTCAAGTGTCTGATGATGTTCAGAAACCCAAAAGCGTTCATATCCCCATTCTTCTGCCTTTTGCACGAATTGAATCGTGCTTTCTAATGCATCTTCAGCCGACTTCCCTGAAAAAATCGGACTTTGATCAAGTATCCCTAATTTATATGACATTACTTTCTCCCCCATATTTTAGCTTCCTATTGCAGAACTATTCTCATCACGCTGCTGGAAACATGTCTCCTTATTCATGCCAGTATTTCTATGAAAATTCTTGAATAACTTTTTTGTCCTTTCCTTCGTTGGGTCATCAAAAGTTACCTGTGGTGCTCTTTACTATGCATCCACCAACCTGCCATGAATAATACTTTATTCGCTGTTCCTTTTTTCGTTCTAAGTATATATCAGTATACCAATTAACTTACCCGGATTAATAAATTGAATTAAGTATAGCATCTTATTATAATTGCTACAATAGACGGGGTTATAAGTATTTCTTTGTTTACTTATAGGGAAGTTCTATATGGATTTGTCCAGATAAAATAAGGTTAAAGAGGGAAACTCATTCCACAAATGCTTTTCTTACTCCATAACGAAAATTAGCATGATGTTTTCTAATATCCGCTTCTGTTCCACCTTATAGAGAACATTTACACATAATTAGAAATAGGAACCTATCTTTATCATTCAATAGATTCCTAAACTAATGTGTTCTTCAAGATATTAAGCTCTAGCTTTTAACCGACTAATAATTTCCTCCGTAACTTCTGTGGTCGTATGTTTTCCACCGATATCCGGTGTGACGATTCCGTCATTCGTAACACTTTCAACCACATCTAAGAGAACGGTTCCAATCTCCTCCTCACCCATGTGGTCGAGCATCATTTTAGCTGTCCAGATTTGCCCAATTGGATTGGCGATGCCTTTTCCAATAATATCTGGAGCTGACCCATGAACTGGTTCAAACATGGATGGGTATTTTCCATTCACATTGATATTTGCAGCAGGTGCAATTCCGACACTCCCCATGATCGCTGCACCAATATCAGTCAAAATATCGCCAAATAAATTACTGGCAACAATAACATCAAATTTATTTGGACGCGTAACAAAGAAAGCTGCCAAAGCATCGATGTGCTGAGAGTCCGTTTGGATATCTGCATAATCTGTAGCAACATCGTTAAACACTTCATCCCAGAACGGCATCGTATGGACAATCCCATTTGATTTTGTCGCACTCGTCACATGTTTATTCCTTTTTGACGCCAAATCAAATGCATAGCGCATTGCACGTTCGGTTCCTTTTCGAGAAAAAATATTGTTCTGGATGGAGATTTCATCTTCTCCACGAAGAATTCTCCCACCAACCTCACTGTACTCTCCCTCACTATTTTCTCGGACAACAATTAAATCAAAGTCCTTAGGGTTAACGAGTGGAGATTTGATACCACGCAGAACCTTTGCTGGTCTAATGTTAATTTGTTGCTCAAACTCGCGGCGAATCTTGATCAAAAGCCCCCACAATGAAGTATGGTCTGACACGAGCTTACTATTACCGACAGCCCCTAAGAAAATGGAATCAAAGTCTTTTAATCTTTCTAATCCATCTTCAGGCATCATCACGCCATGCTCCAAATAATACTCACAGCTATATGGAAACTCCGTGAGCTCGAATGATAATCCACCATGAATCTCTGATACCGTTTTCAAAACAGCTGTAGCAGCAGGAACAACTTCTGTACCAATTCCATCTCCTGGAATCGATGCAATCTTAAATTTCTTCATTTTCGCAGCCTCCTACATTTAATTCCTCAAAAGTCGTCGGTCGACTCTTTGAATTTATTTTAACTATATAATAAAGTCTGTCTTTTAGCAATCATGGATTATATTCACCAAAATAAAAACTGTACCCTATTAGGGCACAGCTTCATTGGCTTATATAAGTTAAATTCTACTCATAGATTTCTAGTTGAATCCATCATAATTTGAAGTAAATGTTTCAAATCACGTTCTAAATGGTTGACCATCTCGGCAGAGGCGTTCGTTTCATCTCTTTCTTTCATATAATAGAAGATTCGACGATGTTGTTCCAAGATTTCCACGGCCCGCTCATTACCCTGGAAGTTTAATATCCGATAATAATTAATTAACCCCTTTAAATCATATACTTGTTTTTGCAAGCGGTTGTTTTTCGTATAGGTAAGAATTAATTGATGAAATTGTTCATTAAGGAAGATAATCGAATTGGCTTCCATCTTTTTATTAATAGCAGCTTCGGTTTCAGCTAATATGGCTTCTATTTTTGAAAGCTCGTCATCTGTCGCAAGTTTCGTTGTCAGATTAACAGCGAAGGATTCTAGCGCCATACGGCAATAATAAATTTCCTCCACATCTGTAATGGTTGGCTTATAAACGAGCATTTTAGATTTATCAGCAACTAGCAGTCCTTCTTTTTCAAGAATTCGTACTGCTTCCCTAATAGGACTCTTACTGACATTGTACTCTTTTGCTAACTGGGTTTCGTTGATGTGTTCCCCTGGTTGAAATTTCCCATCAAAAATCATTTGTCTGATCATACGATAAAACTGAATATAATAGGGTTCCTTTTTCTCTATAAACAATTTGATCATTCCCGTCATCTGCATGAATTGTTTGTGGAACTAGATTCGTGTATCTAAGGAAAGTAATATTCATTACCTTCCTTTCTACTATATCCAGATAAGACCAAGTATTCAACTTATGAATCCCGTATCCCTTTTAAAATATGAAGGAATAGCACGGAGCTTTTTCAGTTCTACTTGAACTACCGCTTATACAGTCTCTAATACTTCTCCGACCTCTTTCTCACCTTCTATTACCTCAAATGTTTTCCTGTACGTGTTGTTGCGATCAAGCACATCGACAAGAATATGTGCTACATCAGCTCTTGGAATGGAGCCATCACCAATGTCGGGGAATTCATGTGAAATCTTAATTTCCCCTTTTGCTTCATCGTTAGATAAAGGACCAGGACGAACAATTGTATAATCAAGATCCGTTTGCTGGAGATGGCGATCCGCAACTCCCTTGGCAACCATATAATGTTTGATTTTATCTTCTTGTTCATCTGGATTGGCAGAGCCAACTGAACTTAACTGAACAAAGCGCTTGACTCCTTTATCCATAGCATAATCTACTGCTTTTATCGAACCATATAAATCAACAGTCATTGTTTTATCTGCACCAGTTGAACCGCCGGAACCTGCTGCAAAGATCACTGCATCCACATCGTCAAATGCAGAACTGAAGTCTTCTTCAAGGTTGGCAAGCACGACATTGTCTGCTCCGATTTCTTTTAATTTATCTACCTGTTCTTCTTTGCGTACCATTGTCGTAGCCTTATGATTTGAATCAGCCAGTTCTTTCACAATCTTCCTGCCAACTTGTCCATTCGCTCCAATAACGAGTACGTTCATATTATAACCTCTCCTTTATAATGATATCTGTTTAAAATGTTCCCTCTCACCAGTTTGCAAAACATAGCGAGGAAGGTTTCCCTATTTGTTCTGCTTTTAAAATAAATAAGACGCATGAAATCTGATTTAAAATCCTGATTTCATGCGTCTTTTATTTTCATGGTTGAATCGAAAACCAGTTATTTTTTCTTACCTCTCAGTGTTTTTGGATGGCAATAGATTATTTTTTATCTCGGCCTAATATCATCAGGATTCTCTGGACGTGAGTTTTTAATAAAGAATGCCATGATTAATGCAATAACAGCAAAAATTGCTGCAACGATAAAGGAGATATTAACACCATGCAACATTCCAGCAACCCCCTGATCTGGAATGCTATTACTTGTCATTACCGTTACAAGAAGGGCGGTACCAACAGATCCTGCAACCTGTCGCATGGTATTGTTCATTGCTGTTCCATGCGGAATTAACTTGGTTGGAAGCTGGTTCAATCCAGCCGTCGTCACCGGCATCATAACCATAGAAATACCAAACATCCTTATCGCGTTAACAGCTGCGATATACGTGAATGTTGTCTCTTCTGTAAAAACCGCAAACATAAATGTTGTAATGACGAGAATGGTCACCCCTATAATGGATAGCCACCTTGCTCCAAATTTATCAAATAAACGTCCCGTAATAGGGCTCATAATCCCCATTAACAGAGCGCCCGGCAACAATGCTAATCCAGACTCTAACGCAGAAAAACCGAGCATATTTTGCATCATTAACGGCAATATAACAGCAGCACCGATCATGGCAATAAATAGCACCATACCAAGGACTGTCGTTATTGTAAATACACTATATTTAAATACCCGGAATTCCAGAATTGGTTGTTCTAACTTCAACTGTCTGAAAATAAACCACACGAGAGCAAGTGCACCAATGAGAAGCGATAAGACTACCTGCATACTTGTCCACCCACTATTACCAGCGGCGCTAAATCCATATAACAAACCACCAAACCCTAAAGTTGATAAAATAATGGATAAGATATCAAGCTTAGGGAATGTCCTATTGGTAACATTTTTAAGCAAAAGATAAGCAAAAATGATATCTAAAATGACAATCGGAAGAATTATATAGAATAAACTTCTCCAAGGGAAATGATCGACAATCAAACCGGATAAAGTTGGGCCAATCGCTGGGGCAAATGCAATAACCAGGCCGAACATGCCCATTGCTGACCCACGTTTTTCAATTGGAAAAATCATGAACATGATTGTTTGCATTAATGGCATTATAATTCCTGCACCAGCAGCCTGGAGAACGCGCCCGGCCATTAAAATAGAGAAAACCGGAGCAATAGCACACATTAATGTACCTAAACCAAAGATAGTCATTGCAGTGAGAAATAATGCTCGGGTTGTAAAACGCTCAATTAAAAACGCTGTAATTGGGATCATAATTCCGTTTACAAGCATAAAAACAGATTGCAGCCACTGAGCGGTATTCGCATCCAGCTGTAAATCCGCCATAATATGGGGTAAAGCTGTAGCTAAAAGTGTCTGATTCAGAATCGCAACAAAAGCTCCAGAAAGCAATACAGCAATAAGTGGAGCTTTATTGAATGCAGGTTCATCCGGTTGTGCGCCGGACTGATTTTTAACCATAGTATTAAAACCTTCTTTCTTATTTTAAACGAATATTTAATTTACAAAAAATAGGATAGGGTACAAAATTTATAGAATAACCGCTTTAACATGTAACGGCGAATAGGAACTAACGTATAGTTTATGAATATCACTCATTTTTAAGCACCATGAATTCATAAAGATAAAAGGTCGGATTCTTTTAAACTATAGAATCCAACCATTTTTGTTTATTCTATAAACTGTCTAGTACTTGCCATGCCATTTTAACAATTTGACTTATTTCAAGCTCATAACTTGAGCCTTCAAAAACATGCTTCAGTGATAATAATACACTTTCCAGCAAAAAAAGACGCGGATTTTCTGACTGGAACTCCTTAAGCAAAAACTGAACATACTCATTATTTTTCGCTTTTTCTTCCTTTTCCAGCTTCTTAGTAAGGTTACTTAATCTAATAATTAATTGTTGCTTCATCTCCATATAATCCGTTGATAAACTGTCAATCGTTAAATCCAGCCAATTTTTTGGAAAAAAGGCTTTTTTATTTCCCTCACGAATGACAGGTTTCAATTGATCAAGCGCAAACTGAACAACCGTTTCGGTGGCCATTTCTGTATTCGCACCCAAATTCCAAACACGTATGATCTGATGAATGCAGCCAGTTAACATGACAGCATGATCTACCGCGTGGCGCGCCTCTTCTTCACCAAAAACATCAACCAGTCTTTTAGCAATCCAGTTCAATTCCTTTGTTTGGTTCTTTTTAAAGAATGCTTTTAAGTCATTATCATCTGAACATGCAACTGAACCAAAAATAGCCAGCAAATTGTGGTAACGGTTCATATCTAACCGAACAGCAATTTGTGATACGAGAACATTTTCGTCTGCTTTATTTTCGCCTTGCGCAAGTTCAATCCGTCTTCGCTCTGCTTTTTCGTTAACTGTTTCTAATATGGCAATCAGACATTCATTTTTTGAAGCAAAATAATTGTAAAACGTCCCTTTCGCAATTTGCGCTTCATCCAGAATGTCCTGGATCGATGTTTGGGCAAATCCATTTTCGGAAAACAATCGATGTGCTGCATCGGTTATTTGTTTTTTACGCGGATTCATTATATCACCTTCTGTACCACTCGTCTATTTTATTTTACAACTAAAACCCTTTAATATCAACCACTTTTATTTAAAACGTTTAGACCAGATTATTTTTTTAGACTTGAAGTATAAAAAAATCCAGGAAATTGAAGTAATATGGTAACAGAATGATATTCTAATATATTGTTGTCACATCTATTTTTGTTAACCAAACAACCTCGTTAACTGCTGTATTAGGAGAGATTTGACGACGCTTTTAACACCTCAATTTGATAGAGATTTTATTGAACAATAACGATTAACATATGTAAAACCTTTTAAAAATTTTGATGTCTAAGCAACCCTGAAAGTCAATTTAACATTGATATAACAACGAAAATGGCATACGTCATTTCGTATGCCATTGCCATTTATTCATTATGCATCCTCAAAAAAGAATAAAATTGTCCCAAGTGTATTCCTACTGTTTATCCTTGTTATATTGCATGTAAACTACATGGGTGACAAGAAAATCTTCAATACCATGTTTTCCGTCTGTTCCGCCCAGGCCGGATTTTCTCATTCCTGCATGATATCCCTGTACCGCCTCAAAGTTTTCACGATTGACATATGTTTCACCGAATTTCAGCTCATTAATTACACGCATGGCTTCATTCATATCTTCTGTATAGACAGAAGAAGAAAGACCATAAACCGTATCATTACCTTTTTCGATTGCTTCATCAAGTGTTTGAAAGGTATCAATTGGGATAACAGGTCCAAAAATTTCCTCCTGCATAATATCGGATTCATGTGTCACATTCGTTAAGATTGTCGGCTTATAAAAATAGCCATTGTCCTGATTTGCACGTTCACCGCCAATAACTACTTCAGCGCCGTTCTCTTTCGCTTTTTGCACCATATCATCCACTGTTTTAAGCCGGTCACCGCTAATTAGCGGACCAATATCTGCTTCCTTGTTTTGCCGTGGATTATCAATTGTCTGACTTTCAAACCTTTCCTTCAATTTATATATAAAGGTGTCCGCAATATCTTCCTGAACATAGATGCGTTCCGCGTTTGTACAGGCTTGGCCATTGTTGGCAAGGCGGGATGTCGTAATATTTTCAGCAGCTACTTCCAGATCTGCATGTTTCGTGACAATAGCAGGTGCTTTGCCACCTAATTCTAGATTTACTTTCGTAATATTGGATGCAGCTGCTTCCATTACCTTTGTCCCCGCTGCAATGCTGCCGGTCATGGATATCATCGCAACTTTTTCATGGCTTGCCAATGCATTCCCAACCTCTGAACCAGTACCAGTCACAACATTGTACACACCTTTAGGGATTTCCTTCATTTTATCAACTATCTTCGTAAATTCCATTGTTGTATTTGGTGTTTTCTGACTTGGCTTTAGAACAAGCGTACAGCCAGTGACAAGTGCTGATGCCACTTTTCTGGCAAGAATGAATACCGGGAAATTCCATGGTACAATACCAGCTACAACACCAATCGGCTTCTTATAAATATAGATATTTTCATTTGGACGATCGCTCGGAACAATGTCACCCTCTATCCGACGTGCCCATTCCGACATATAATGAAAATAGTCAATCGCCAGATCTACTTCACCTTGCGCAAGGTCGTAATTTTTACCTTGTTCCTCCTGAAGCAAATCAATAAAGGTATCACGTTTCTCCTGAATCGCGTCACCTAATTTACGAACGATTTTCCCGCGTTCAATGTTTGGTTTTAATTCCCAGGATTTTTGGGCATCAAAAGCTGCTTGGACAGCTCTATCCACATCTTTATCTGTACCTCTGGGAGCTTGAGAGATTACCTCTTCTGTAGCCGGATTGATAATATCCAGCCATTCGTTCCCTGTAGAGTCTGTATACTTACCTTCAATATAAAGTTGATGTTTTTTCATCATAACGAGCCTCCTTGCAATTTAATGATGACTACCTATTAATGGATATTCCACTTATTTTTTGCAGTTAAACTAGTACAGTTTTTTTAGATTTAAATATTGTTAAAATATAAAATTGAACCCTTTTAAAAGAAATAGATATTCTATATAATTACTACCGAAGGAGAGGAAAAAAGGCTTTACCTGTGCAGATCAAAAAAATACTGAAATTGAGCTAAGTAGGCTTAATTCGTACTGAATTAAATGAAACAAATGAAAACCCACAATTCCCCCCTAAAATAAACGCTACCTTCACATTTCCATAGATTTCTAAAATGAATGGAATTGTGAAGGTATATTGAATAAATCCTATCAGCTGTTTCCCCTACAAAATAACCTTTTATCTACTCCCAAAGCTTTACTCCGCACCTCTGTCACTGTCGAATTCTAGATCCTCTCCCTTTTGTAACTCTTGATCTGTTTGATCAGGGTCTTCATCATGGATAAAGGATTTGTTTTCTTGATTCTCTTTATCCTCCAGGTTCGCATCATTTTCATAATGGGTTGGGTTATTCTTTACATCATTCTGCTGCTCATTCGAATCGTTATTATCAACGGTACAAGCTGATAATAAACTTAACGAAACCAAACCAGAAAAGGTTAAAACTTTCCAATTGACTCTCATTATATGTACCACCTTACTTTTCATTTTTTAGAGGTTGTTCAAAAAGTCCTTTTAGTTAACATTAATATGTCCCTAAAATGACAATCATAATCTTGAATCATTCATCCATTTATTTGGTGATATTGTTGTTTTAAAGGAAAATACCTGCTCCACAATAGAAGGCAGGTATTTTAATCCCTTTATATAATGGAGAGGAATACTCCTACCTAAATATGAGAGCTTACTTAGGTGAGGTCAACTAACAAATAATCAATAGCAATGAAAGAAACAACGGATTAAAAACACTTAAACAAGAGAGCCGCCTTGCTTAAGGTACGTTTCAATTCCTTCTGCAGCTCTATAAGATAAAGCACCTAATGTACCAGTCGGATTGAAACAACTATTATGAGGAAATGCTGAAGCCCCGACGACAAATACATTTTCAGCATCCCACATCTGTTGATAAGAGTTAATTGCTGACGATTCAGGTTCAGCCCCCATAATGACGCCCCCAGTATTATGGGTGTTCGTATCGACGTTTACGTTGAAGGGTGCTTGTTCACCAACTGTATCTATATGATCTGGACCCATCTCTTCAGCGATCGATCTTGTAACTTTTGCCATGTACTTCACTAACGCTTTGTCTTGTTCTGTATAATCATACGTTATACGCAATAACGGCATCCCGTATGCATCTTTATAAGTAGGATCCAAATCAATATAATTTTGCCGGTGAGGCATACTGGCACCTTGTGATTTGACCTGGAGGATACTATTTGTGTACTTAATCGATTGTTCCTTAAATTCTTTTCCCCACGAAGGCGTTCCAATTGGCACGTTATTATTGGCAATTGGCCGGTTCCCGTATTGTGTAGAACGGATTCCTGCTCCGTGAATAAAGTTCTCATTCGCATGGTCGAAATTATCACCTGTGAATTCGGGAATTTCAATCCCCAATGCCCCAGCACCAGCATATAGATTAAATTCTCTATCATTATAAAATAAAGTAGAGTACCCGGAACTTACTTGGTAACAATAGTTTTTGCCAATAACACCTGTCCCGTCTGCTGGATTATACGGTTTACCGAGTCCAGAATTAAGCAGAAGTCTTGCATTATTAAATACATAGCTTGCGACGACCACTACTTCTGCAGGCTGTTCAAATTCCTCCCCGGTAAGTGCATCCACATAAATAACACCAGTAGCTTTCGTCCCATCATTTAAAATTCGCGTTACATTAGCATGTGTACGCAGGTCAAGGTTACCCGTTTCTTGTGCAACAGGCAGAACAGTTACAACCGGGTCCGCTTTTGCGCCATACTCACAACCAAAGTTTTCGCAGTACGCACAGTATTGACAAGCTGCACGTGCAATTCCATCTGGGTTTTCGTAATTCTCGGATAAATTCGCAGAAGGCATCATATAAGGTTTGTAACCAAGTTTTTTGGCTGCCTTTTCAAATTCCTCTAGTACGGGTGTTTTTAGCATTGGTTTGGTTGGATAAGGATTTGAACGGTGACCATATAATTCAACCGTCTCACCTGAAATACCGGACATTTTTTCAAAGGTATCGTAATATGGTTCTAACTCGTCATATGTAATGCCCCAATCCTGAAGTGGATAATCAGCTTTGATTTTGTTTTTCCCGTATCTTTCTTCCGTCATTGTTTTAATCTCAAAATCGTATGGAAGAAAACGATATGTTTGTCCATTCCAATGGCTACCTGCGCCTCCAAGGCCATCCCCAACAATAAACGTACCATATTGGCGCATTGGGAGTGCTCTCATCTTGCTGTTATTACGATGTGTAACGGTTTCTTTGGATAAGTCTTGCATTAATTCTTCTCGATGCTGGAAGCGGAGTTCGTCATGGACCATAAGATAATCACTCATCTTCCTCTCTTTCCCTCGCTCGAGTCCGACGACTTTGATTCCAGCCTTTGTTAGTTCAGAGGCAATAATCCCCCCTGCCCAACCCATTCCAATGACAACAACAGGTTCTTTTGGTAATTTTGTAGCCATGTTTCTCAACCCTTTCTATTTTTGAACAACCTATTTCTTATGAATGTCCCATATGACTCTGGAGGCTGTTTGGTTCCAGTTCAACAAAATCCTTTTTTTGGATTTCATTGATATAACCCATTCTCGTACCAGGATACTTTCGCATTTCCCACCCCAGCATCTCTTTATTGCCACCATACATCGGATCTGCATAAACACCCTCCAGCGTTAACTGTCTGAGCAATTTGAAAAACTCAGTTGTAGAAACACCAGAAATCGAACCTGCTTTGCCTTCCTCAAAAGCAGCTAAAACGTCGTCTTGCTCTCCTGCCTCTAAGTCTAGAAACTGCCTTTCATAATTTTCGTTGCTGTAATTATCCAGTCTTTTTAAACCTAAGCGGAATAAATCTTGGCGTAATAGTTTGATTTGTTCACCTTGTGTTGGTTCAGGTTTATAAAATGGACCCAGCCGATAATCCTTTGCATTTACTCCCCATTGACTAGCAAGTTGATGATCAATATATATCGCAGCATTCAATTCCATAGCACCAGGGCCATTCTCACCCTCTGGAAAAATACGTTCCACCGCTGCATTTGTTGTTTGATATTCATCTGGGGTAAAAAACATTAAGGCAACATTTGGATTAGCAACTTCAGCGACCGGCGGCGGAGTTGGTTCTGTTTGCACCTCCCCACCCCTTAAATTGCCAAGTAAGCCACCAAATGTCGCACCAATTGCAATCCCACCAACTGTTAATCCTGAATTTTTTAAAAAGGCACGTCTTGTACTATTTGTATTTGCTTGTTTTGTTATTTGATTGTTCTCCTTTTCCGTCACCATAATCCCTCCTAATATATAAAGAATAAGTAAATCCAACACATTTAGAGCTACACCATATTCTTATCTCAGATTGATAGTCTTTACGGCAAGTTCCCTTCATGATATAGATTAAGAAAGTTTCTTTCTTATCTGCACACAACGTCAATGTGGATGTGTTTTATACTTTTTTCCATAATTATGTCCAAAACTCGAGGTGAATAAACTTAATGCTATACCGGTAAATGTTTTTTTTGCAGGAATGTATATATTCATAACACTTCCTAATTTAGGTATAAAATGCATTGCCACTAATTTAAGATATGGTATCTAATTTCCCAAAGGTATAATATGAATTTAGATATCATGCACGATTTCCGTGCTGAAAAAAAGAAGATATAGATGGTTGAGGCGATGAGTTTTATTGTTAAGGAAGAGCTCAAGGGAATTTATCAAATTATCGAAATTTTAGATGGTCTCGCTATCGAAATAGCAACAAAAAATGCCAAGGAAGAGGAAGTGATTCCGAAGGAGAGTATTCGGGTATTGGCGGCAGAAACTTCTCAGGCAGAGAAGGAAGTAATGAAGTCGCCATTCAAACTGCACTCTTTACTAAAAAAGGATGCTAGCGAATCATTCGATTTGCATTTGACCTTGCCAGGACTCATAATACGGCTGAAATTACAGATGCAATTATTAAGAATTGAAGTAAGAGTAAGATTGAGGTGTGAATAAAAGTCTAACTTTTTTGTGCAAAATAAGTATTTTATCATGCGCTGGAATCTATTCCAGCGCGATTATTGTGTTTTAGTAGATTGCTAAATTCAAATTACCCTTTCCTTTATGAATATCTTTCCAAACACTCCACGGATAACGCTCTTCTGGCGGAGGGCAATGAACCTCTATCATTTCTTTTTTTACCGGATGCTCGAATCGTAATAAATTTGCCCATAGCGCGATTTGCTGTCCAGGTCGGTTAACCTTTTGTCCATATTTTTGATCACCAAATATTGGGGTTCCATTAGCAGATAGCTGAACACGTATTTGATGCGGCCTTCCTGTATGGAGCTGAACGGACAACAAACTTAAATCTTCTGTCTTTGCGATCATTTTATAATCAAGCACCGCTTTCTTAGCCTTTTGGTGATTGGCTGCTACCGTATAAACTTTGTTTTTACGAGTGTTTTTGAAGAGATAATGCTCCAATTTTGTCTCTGCTTGTATCGGCACCCCTCTTACAACAGCCATATATTTTCGTTCGATTGCTTGTCTCCGAACTAAATCCGACATTCGTGAAGCTGCTTTGGAGGTTTTAGCGAAAACCATCGTTCCACCAACTGGGCGATCCAAACGATGCACTAATCCAAGAAAAACATTTCCTGGTTTTTGATATCTATTTTTTAGGTCCTGTTTCAGCATCGACAAGAAGTCATTATCCCCTGTTCGATCTGCTTGCACCGGGATATTTACTGGCTTTTCTACAAGCAACAGATGATTATCCTCATATAAAACTGAAATTTCCACACATACCAATACTCCTTAACCCATGATGTTTCACATTCTAATTTTCATTTATCAAGAGACGACGAATTGATCACCCCAATTAAAACAATTAACCTACTACTCTAGTATGGTTCAATTCGAATGTCAAGGGTGGCAGTTTAAATTGGTTCTGAACAACTGTCAGCTTCTGAGCGTTTATCTCATGAAAAGAAAAAAGAGGCTAAACTCATCATGTATGAATTCAGCCTCTGATCCAGTATTTCGTTTTAATACGAAAACTGGGCATATTACCTATACTATTAAGCAAGCACTCTATAACCAGCTTCCTGTACCACTTGTTCATACTCTTCTAAAAGCCCATCAAAAATCGCATCCCAAGCTTGCGTTTTCGCATATTTTTTTACCTCTAATCGCATTGTTTCTCTCTCCACCCGATTGGAAAGCATACGAATTATCGCTTCCGTAAAAGCATCATTATCCTTCTCTTCACATAAAATTCCTGTTACGCCATCCTTAATAATGGTTCGAACGCCACCAGCATTAACACCAATTACGGGTGTTCCGCATGCCATCGATTCTAGTACAACATTGCCGAAGGTTTCTGTGGCAGAAGGAAAAACAAATAAATTCGCCGCTGCATAAATTTCTGCTAAATCCTCTCCAGTTATATAGCCTGCAAACGTCATGTTTGTCGAGGCAGTCTGTTCCATTTCATCTTTTAATGGTCCGTCACCCACTATTAGCCAGTGAACATTATCGATTCCTTTTTGAAGCAGCTTTTTATTAATGTCTGGCAGTAAGTTAACATCTTTTTCTGGTGAAATTCTTCCAACATATAGCAGAATGTATTTTTCTTTAATCTGATATGCATCTCTAACACGCTGCTCATTATAGTTACTATGATACATTGATATATCTACACCGCGAGACCAAATCGATAAATTTGTAAATCCACGCTTTTGTAATTGTTCTTTTGTATCTGTTGAAGGAACAAAAATTTTCTTTAACGGGCGATGAAACCAGTGCATATATTTCCAAAGTACCCTTGATAAAAATTGCATATCATAATAGGCCAAGTATTTATCAAAATTGGTATGGTAGGATCCTACAACCGGGATGTTTAACTTTTTCGCGTAATGCAGTCCACAAAGCCCCATATTAAATGGAGTAGCAACATGAATAATATCAGGCTGAAATAGCTGTAATTCCTCTCTTACATTTGACATTTTCGGCAATGCTAATCGACATTCTTGATATAGAAAAAAAGGTAAGCTAAGAAAACGATGAACATTACTTGAATATAAGTCTTCATTCGAACTTTTAGGTGCAAACACGCGGTATTCAATTCCTTGTTCATCTAGATATTCCGTAAAGCGTTTTAACGTTTTAGCGACCCCATTCACTTCTGGTGCAAAGGTATCTGTAAAAATAGCAATTTTCAAGCCCATCCACCCCACATTAAGTTTTTAAAAATTAACATGTAAATAGGTATAAACGACTTTTATGACAAGATAAGCATACGAATAAAAGAAAGTGATAACATGCCTACTGTTGTCCCAAATAAACACCCTACAAGTACATCTGTAGGATAATGAAGCCCTAAATAAATCCGCGATAATCCAACAGCAATGCCCAATGGCAGTAAAACGGTGGTCATTATAGGATAATAAAATATAAATGGAATTATGATTGCAAATATTGCTGTTGTATGTCCTGAAGGAAAGGAGTGATCCTGTAATGGATTTTCCATAACATGTATTTTTTCTAAGCTTACATATGGTCTTTTGCGAGGAAACAGCTTTTTTAGAAGTGCAACTGGAAGATGACTAAGTGTTAAAGCTACTGCACTAGCAATCGCAAGTAATTGAATCGTTCCAGAGGTGAAAAGCATTAGAATTAGTACGGTGGCTATCGTAAACCTTGCACCACCAAAATGCGTAACCGTTCGAAAAAAGGTGTTCACATACTTTCTTTCAAAGTATTGGTTTAACAAACGAAACAAGTGAATTTCAGTTGTATAAAACCAATTTAAGAACTTGACCATTCTGTTTATCCCTCCATTAATTTATTCGTACCCTCATATCCATTTTAATGAATGAATATTTAGTCAATAATAATTTAATGTAAATTTATTTATATTTATAGGACAGATTTGCAGGACTTCATAATTTTAATACAAATGTAATTTTTGTAATTCTAGCTCCCATATAAAGCAGTATGCTTCAATTCTTTCATACCTCTATTGTTACAATCCTCCCATTTTCCGATACCAAGTTAAAATTACCGAGTTTCTTATACGTATGGAAGGGTATTTAATTGCAAAGCCAATACAATTTGGCCCCTGCTAAGGAGGTTTTCTATGGAAACACCGAAGAAAATAATCGAAAAACCCGGTGTACAAGCTTCATTTATTGCTGGTGGGATTACTTTTTTAGCTACTACTGCACCTTTTTTACTCCCTAAAGTAAGAAAAGGGATTCGCATTGCAATGCCAAAAGTAAAAAACATAATCAAACGAGCAGACGATCCGACGGAAATCAAGCAAGCAGTAAAATCAGAAATGAAAGACGAAATGGCTGAACAATTCCGTAATAAGCTAACAGAAGGCATTCAATCCAAAGCGCATGAAGCTGCAGAAAAGCTGAAGAAAAAGAAAGATGAAAATGCAAAAAAGATTCATGCTAATGCAGAAAAAGCAGAAAACAAAATGCAGCATGCGCTCTTACAGGTGAAGGAAAAAGTAGCTGGTGCCAAAGAAACTGGACAGAAATTCCAGAGCAAATTAAGAAAAAGGACAGGATCAGACTCAAGTATTCGTGGTGTGAATCACATCAAGGGTGTAAGTCATATAAAAAGTGCTGCATCTATTAAAAGCTCTACGAAAATTAAAGGTCCAAGAAGTATTAAACATTATGCAGACGTTAAATAATGCAAAGCTTAATCGTAAGTAAATTCAACATCCAGAAAGGAGCATGTTATAAATGGCTATTCAAAAGTCAACCGATAGTTCAAGTTTAGCAGAGGTAATTGACCGCATATTAGATAAAGGGATTGTAATTGATGCTTTCGCAAGGGTTTCCGTAGTAGGGATTGAATTAATTACCATTGAGGCACGAGTTGTTATTGCGAGTGTCGATACATGGTTACGATATGCAGAGGCCGTTGGTTTATTGCAAGATGACTTTGAAGAAGATGGTCTCTCAGATCGTTTATCTGCACGCGGAGATAGTTTGGAGTATCAAGAGGAAGAAGCATAACGTTTAACTTACAAACTGGAATTAGAATATCGTACATGTTCTAATTCCAGTCATACTTACAACAACAATATAAGGAAGTGAAACATATGAAAATAATGGAGGAAGTAAAGCAGTTTTTTAACGATAATATCGCCCCTCCACATAAAATAATTTCTGTGAAAAAACAAGAAGAAAATGGCGAGAGCAGCTGGCGGGCATTAGTAGAAGTCATCGAGGAAAAAGAATATATGAAAAAATATGCCAATGACCAAATGATTGGATTATACGAAGTTTTTCTCGATACGGAATCCGAGGTTACCGGATTTTCAAGAATCAGTCTTCGGTTCCGAAGTGATTTAGAGGAACAGGCTTAGGTGAACGGGAGGATTAAACATGACCGATGACACAGAGACAAGCCAAACTAGCTTATATGAACATTCAGCTTACTACAAAGGGATTATTAAACGGTCATTACGATATCTGGATACCGGCTATCCCCTCCATTTCACTGGTCCTTCGGGAATTGGCAAAACAACACTCGCTCTTCATATAGCGAAACAGAGAAAACGTCCCGTCATGTTGATCAATGGAAATAAAGATCTCTCAACAGAAGATTTTATTGGTGCTTTTACAGGTTATAAACGCAGAAAATTAAAGGATAATTATGTTCGAAGCGTTCATAAAATCGAAGAAAATGTTACCGAATCCTGGTCAGACGGTCGGTTACTGGAAGCAGTGAAAAAAGGTTACACACTTGTATATGATGAATTTACACGTTCCAAGCCAGAGATTAATAATATATTTTTACCTATTCTGGAAGAGAAGATTTTACCTCTCTATGGAACCAAGCAAAAAAGATCCTTTATAAAAGTTCACCCGGATTTCTCCGTTATCTTTACTAGTAATCCTGTAGAATATGCTGGTGTCTATAAAACCCAGGATGCTCTGCTGGACCGGATGGTAACACTGACACTTGGTTCGTTGGAAAAAGAAGCTGAAATTACAGCCGTAATCAATAAAACAGAGATTGAGCGGGAAAAAGCACAAGCAATCGTTGAATTTATGATGAAAATCAGGAAACTTTGTCATACGAGTCAAGATTTTCAAGGGCCTTCATTAAGAGCATCCATCATGATAGCTGAATTAGCAAAACGGTATGACATACCAATTAACGGTTCAAATGAAGAGTTTAATCAGTTGTGTTTTGACATTACATGGTTCCCTCTTCAGGCATGTATGGAAGACAAGCATAAACAACGGGCGAAAAGGCAACTCGTACATGAATGCAAAAAAATTACGTTAGGGTGAATGAAATGAGTGAAGAGCAAGGAATATATGTTTTTTGTGGTATTCAGACAAATAATGAAACAACGTTTGGAACCATTCATTTTGAAGGACAAGAAAGAGAGATTTACACCGTTCATTATAAAGACGCAGCAATGGTTGTCACACGAGCTCCTATGAAAATCTATCATCCTAGTAAAGAAAATCTAATGATGCATCAAGAAGTGCTTTCAAGGGTAATGGAAACAATGGACACAGTCGTACCAATTAGTTTTGGAAATTTATTTCAAACCGAAGAAGATGTCATCGCCTTAGCTGAAAGCCTCTACCCTCAGTTGTTGAAGATTTTCCCTCAAATTAAAGGGAAAATCGAGGTTGGTTTAAAGGTTGTCGGCAAGAAAGATTGGCTAGAGAAAAACATCATGCAAAATGATGATGTTATGAAGAAAAAACAGGTAGTTCGTTCCAAATCTGAGGCTGCCGGATACTTTGATCGGATTCAACTTGGGGAGATGGCGAAGAACTTCTTTCAATCGCTGCAGAATGAAATCAAATCAGAAATACATGATTCATTAGTACCTCTTGCTGAAGCGAATGAAATCAATGATCCAATCGGTGAAAAAATGCTTCTTAATGCAGCATACCTGATAGACCGTGATAAAGAGGCAGAATTCGATGAACATGTAAATAAACTTCATGATAGATGGCAGGATAAAGTGGAATTTAAATATACAGGACCATGGCCAGCGTATAACTTTATCAATATTAAATTGAAAATAGAGGAACCCTCGACATGATTCAAAAAATCTTCACTTCGCCGATAAACTTAATTGTAAAAATTGGGGAAAAGGTTCAAGAAGAAGTGGAAAAAGAGCTATACGATCTGGAACATATCCAAAAGAAATTGATTCACCTGCAGATGATGTATGAGCTTGAAGAAATTGATGAGGATTCTTACAAGCAATCAGAGAAAGAACTGTTAATACGTTATGAGATTGCTAAAAAACGAGAAATGGAACAAATAAATGAGTTAACAAAACGAAAAAAGTGAGGATGGAATATGGAGAAATTAATCTATCTATATGGAATTATACCAGCTGGCGGAATAGATGCGGCTCCCCTTCCCTCTCTTAAAGGGTTAGATGAGAAGTCGCAGATTTATAGACTTCCATTCGAAAATGTCGAAGCAATTGTCTGTGAGCTAGATCCAGTGGAATACAGTGAAAAGGAGCTCGAAAAAAAAACAAATGATGTAAACTGGCTCCATCAGAAAGCATTTCATCATCACGAAACATTGATGAAACTGTATGAGCGATATCCCATCATACCGATGAAATTCTGTACCCTCTATTCTGGTCTGGAAAGTCTAAAAAACACAATCAATACCCATCAAAAGCGTATGCTTCAATTACTTGATAACATCGCTGATAAAGAAGAATGGATATTAAAACTCTATTGTGAGCGAGATAAAATAAAAGAAATAGTGGCGTGTAATAATGAAACAATAGAAGCTAAAAAAGAAAAAATTGCTGCCATGTCACCAGGTCGACAATACTTGGAAAAAAGAAGGCTTGATCAACTAATTGATCAAGAGACAGAGAAAGAAACACATGTCTTTTCAGAAACGATTCATGAGAAACTAGCAGCATTAAGCGTCGACCACGAAGTGAAAAGAAATTGGAATAAGGATGTAACTGGCCGTCAAGAGGAAATGTGCTGGAACAGTGTCTATATGGTGGATAAATCCGAAATAACCAACTTTAAATCTAGCATTAAAGAGCTACAGGACAAATGGGCAGAATCAGGCTGGTACTTCGAGGTTACAGGACCATGGCCATCCTACCATTTTGCCAGAATTAGCTAGTTTGGAGGATACACATGGAATTGGAAAATAAAGAGGTTGGTCTTATTGATATACTCGATGTAGTTCTGGATAAAGGTGTAGCAATTAAAGGAGACCTCATCCTCTCTATCGCTGGAATCGATTTAGTCTATCTTGATTTGCGCGTATTGATTTCATCGGTTGAAACACTAATTGAGTCGAATAAGGAAACTGCTGAAAAATTATCATCGAAACAATTTGATTATGAAAAGGAGGAGTTGGATCGTGTCATCCATCAATCTTAATAATCAACCAGCATCTCTAGCAGGTCTTGACCATCGACCAGAAAAAAGCGGACGTATTGAACTTGACCCAGAAGGTGCTGAAGAAGGTCTTGCCCAGCTCGTCCTTACCGTCATCGAGCTATTACGTCAACTTGTGGAAAGACAAGCAATTCGCCGCGTGGACGGAGGGAATCTGACGGAAGAGGAAATTGAAAAACTCGGTGTAGCGTTAATGAATTTAGATATGAAAATGGAAGAATTAAAAGAAATTTTTAATTTTACAGATGAAGATTTGAACGTTGATTTGGGTCCATTAGGAAATTTACTATAGGTTGAATGAAAATTGAAACAGGATTTCACAGGGAGGGTAAGACATGGCTAATGGAAACTCCCCACAAACAACTGGTGGGTCCAGTAATTTGGTTGACGTTCTCGAAACAGTATTGGATAAAGGGGTTGTCATTGCGGGAGATATACGGGTAGGAATTGCAGATGTGGAACTGCTTTCCATCAAAATCAGATTAATTGTCGCATCCGTTGATAAAGCAAAAGAGATTGGAATGGACTGGTGGGAAACAGACCCATACCTAAACTCGCAAGCAGCGTTGCAGGAACAGGATAAATTAAAAGAGGAAAATCAAAAGTTACTCGAGCGATTGGAAAAATTGGAAGGTAAACTGTCTAGCGATAGCTAGCAAATCAAAAAATTTACTAGGAGGAATAAATCATGACTGAACAAAACAAACAGGATACTCAAGATAATAGCAAGGAATCTGATAAAGTTTATACAAAAAAAGATGTTATAAGAGGTGGTATTATCGGTTGGGGAATCGGTGTTGCTACCACCCTATTACTCGCTCCGAAATCCGGAAAAGAGCTGCGCGGAGATATTACCTATCAAGTAGGCTCTGCTAAAGATAAGGCAGTAGATAAATCACGTGAAATCAGTGATTCAGCAATGGATAAATATGCTGCTATCAAAGAAAATGCCACCAATAAAACAATAGAGCTAAAGGACAAGCTTAATCCTGCAAAGAACACGTCGTCCAATGAAGCTAAATTGGATGAAGAAGATCCAAAAAACAATTCTGAGTCACAATCTAATAGAACAAAAGAGAAACAAAATCCAAAGGATGAGCAGAAGGACAAACAAAACCCGTCTGCAAGTTCAAATAAGAAAACAGAAGCTAATTCAAAAGCCGGTTCTTCCAGCGCTAGAAGAACAGCTGCAAAAAGAAGTTCAGGCACTACTCCAAAAACACGTGCCAAAACAGCTTCAGCTTCAAAATAATAAAGGTCACTAAAACGTAAAGAGTAAGAAAAGGCAGCCAACTATTGCGGTTCCCTTATAGATCAGAGACTCATAAAGCCCGGTACAGTCATTCGACCTCTCCACTTTGTGAGTCTCTGTTTTGCTATGCGAGGTTACATCGTAAATAGACAAAAAGGAAAGGGTAGATCCCCTCTCCTTCTTTACCATACATATTAAAGTTTTTAGTTATGAATTGTTGCTGTTGTTATTGTTATTGTTCCGTTGACGCGCACGTGCATTGCCGCCCTTTTCACCAATTTCTTCAAAAAATTCCTGGTCATGATTCTTAGCGGTTGCTTCACCGCCTTTTTGACCTATTTCTTCATAGAATTCCTGGTCATGATTTCTTGCGGTTGCTTTACCGCCTTTTTTGCCAGCTTGTTCACGAGACATCTTACCATTATTGTTCTTAGCCATGTTAATAGCTCCTTTCAATAGTTGATATTTTTGCTCGTACAGTAGTTGTATTCCACGTAGTCTATTACCTAAACATGAATAACAGCTTTTCATGGGCTTGTATTCCAATTGTAACGTTCTTATTACATCTGTTCATTTCTATACCTGCATTCGAATGATTTACAGTAGCTAACTCTTATTCTTTTCTTTTCATTTCTATTTTCAAAAATGATTTAAACACTGGATGTCTCAACGTTAAGCTCTCCATCCATAATCATGATGTTCTAATATTGAAAGAAAAACATAACATATAATTATCAACAAAATATATAATACAAGCTGCCTAATCTGTCAGTTCTTCTTTCCGAAGTCTTCCCACAGATAAGATCCAGTTCAAAGACTTTTTATAGTCTTCTTTGAACTGGACTTTTTATTTAGAGTAAAAAAATTATTGTTTAAATTCATACATGATTTGAAAGTTTTTCAAATGAAAGCATAGAGTCTAAACATAGGAGGTGTATAACTATTTCCAGTATCCATATTTTACTAGACACATTGTTGTACGATGATTGTTTCTTAAGTAAAGCTACTTAACCATTGGAGGTATTTTAATGAAAAAAATTTTATCCATCTTCGTGTTCGTATCCATATTTATGATAATTTCCGCGTGTAATAATAATAGTAATTCTGATCCTGCTGGCGAAAGCGGAAATGCTGAAGATGTATTAGACGGTGAGTTTATTACGATTCTTACAGGTGGTTCATCTGGTGTGTACTACCCGCTAGGAGGAACATTAGCGAATATCTTCCAAGATTTAGGTGCTAATGCGAACAGCCAATCTACAGCAGCGTCTACAGCAAACGCAACAACCCTTAACCAAGGAAATGCAGAAATCGGATTTTCGATGGGAGATGCAGCTCAGGATGCTTATGAAGGAGTTGCTAGCGCTACAGAAATAGGTGCTCAGGAAAACATCCGTACACTTGCCTCTCTCTATCCGAATTATTTACAAATTGTAGCGACTGAAAGCTCTGGCATTAAAACAGTTGAAGATTTAGCTGGAAAAAGAGTTGCTGTTGGTGCGCCTGCATCTGGAACAGAAATCAGTGCGCAACGTGTGCTGGAGGCATACGGAATGACATACGATGACATCAACGCCGATTTTCTTTCCTTTTCTGAAGGAGTCGAAGGGATTCAAAATGGAAATATCGATGCAGTCGTTATTTCTTCTGGATTGCCAAATGCCGGTGTGCTCGAGCTTCAGACAACACAGGATGTTGTAATTGTAGAAATTGCTGAAGATATCATTCTCGGAATGCAAGAAGACTATCCTTCCTTTTTTCCAACAACTGTACCAAAGGATATATATGATATGGAGGAAGATGTATCAACCATAGGTGTTAACAATGTTTTGTTGACACATAGTGAAGTTTCAGATGATATGGCCTACGCAATGGCTAAAGCTATATTTGATAACCTTGATCAATTACAGAACACACATAATGCGGCTAACGATATCACATTAGAGAATGCATTACAAAACCTGCCAGCACCACTCCATCCTGGTGCAGCTAAATATTTTGAAGAACAAGGGATAACAGAATAAAAGCGGAAGTTTTGGCTAAATGATTAAAAAAATAACGCTGATACTTGCTATTCTGCTGGTTGGATTCGGGATCAGCGTGATTCCCGTCCAATCAGGTATTTTATTAACGGATGGAGAAGAAAATCCATTACTTTTTCTGCCTTGGGATTCGGATAAATTAACAATCGGGTGGAGACATTCTGTTGAATTGACACCTTGGAAGGAAACATATCGAATAATCGAAAATGGAAATCTAAGTCTTGAGTCTACATTGTACAAGTCTTATGGGGCAGGGACTCCAGATACAGATGGTAAAGTAGAATTTCTTCCGAATGGATTTATCCAAGTTACTGGAATAGATCGGGTTATACCCCATTATTCCCTGTTCTATGTCGCGATTTCAAACTATTATCTCGAAAACAATGAACAAAGGTATCCGTTATCCGACTACGTTCCGGAAGACATAAATATCCAAATCCACTATGAACAAATACAAGTCTATAAATGGCTACTGTTAAGGATATTCAATAAGGAGGTATCCCTCAGGTGAGTAATTCCATTAAAAAAAATGAAAAGTCACTAGAAGAGCTTGCGGAAAAGGACGTGCAAGGAATCACTCGTGAAGAATTATCAGAAGAAGAAAAACAAAAGATTGTTGAAAAATACGATTCAGAAGCCAGGTTCCGAAAATTGAATATACCTTGGATGGCCAGGCTTGTTATGATTATCTCAGTTTCCTTGGCCCTATTCCACTTGATTACTTCATTTACAGGACCCTTAGTTACACTACAACACCGCGCATTACATACGGGAGTAGTAATGGCTCTTGTATTTTTACTGTATCCCTCACGTAAAAATGCACCACAGACTCGTGCAACAATCATTGACTTTTTGCTTGCTATCCTATCGATTGCAACCATCGTTTATATTTTCACCGATTATATGGGGATTGTAAATCGAGCTGGATTGCCAAGCCAAAACGATATTATCTTCAGTTTACTAATGGTTCTGCTTGTCCTTGAAGGTGGACGGCGAGTAGTTGGGAATGGACTGACCGTTCTTTGTACCTTGTTCCTCTTGTATGCCTATTTCGGTCCATATCTCCCTAGAGTAGTTGCCCATCGCGGATACCAAATAGACGACATTGCTTCTTACTTGTATTTAACAACAGAAGGTATATTCGGGACTGCAATAGGTGTTTCTGCTACCTATATTTTCTTATTTATCTTGTTTGGAGCATTTTTAAATCGCACCGGAATGGGACAATTATTTAATGATTCCGCAATGGCTATTTCTGGACATACTGCCGGAGGTCCCGCGAAGGTTGCCGTTGTTTCAAGTGGTTTTCTTGGTTCTATTAATGGTTCTGCCATTGCGAATGTCGTAACGACAGGTTCGTTTACGATCCCACTAATGAAGAAAACCGGATATTCCAAAAATTTTGCAGGAGCTGTGGAGGCAGCAGCCTCTGTTGGTGGTCAGATACTTCCACCGGTAATGGGAGCGACTGCCTTTATTATGGCAGAAACGTTAGGGATGCCATATGCGCAAATTGCTATCGCAGCCATTATCCCTGGGATTTTATATTACATGGGCGTTCTTACAGTTGTTCATTTACGCGCCAAAAAACTTGGCTTAAAAGGATTATCCCGAAAAGAGCTTCCGAGAATGAAAGATGTTTTAAAAGAACGAGGACATTTGCTAATTCCACTTATTATTCTCATTTATATGTTATTTGGTGGGTTTACACCCATTTACGCTGCAGCATGGGCAATCATTTCGACTGTAGTCATTTCTTTACTAAGAGCAACAACGCGAATGAATCTGAAAGGCCTTTTTCAAGCGCTGGAAGATGGAACACGCAGTGCACTTGGTGTTGCGATGGCCTGTGCGATGGTCGGAATTATTGTAGGTGTAGCCTCTTTAACAGGATTTGGCTTAAAAATGACCTCGGCAATTCTTATTCTTGGTAACGACACACTTATTTTGACATTATTCTTTACGATGATTGCGTCCATCATTCTGGGAATGGGGCTACCTTCTATACCTACGTACATTATTACGTCCTCCATGGCAGCACCAGCGTTGGTACAGTTCGGTGTCGAGCCTTTTGTATCACATATGTTTGTTTTTTATTTCGGTATTTTGGCAAACTTAACCCCTCCTGTAGCCCTAGCAGCATTTGCCGGCGCAGGACTGGCAGGTGGAGAACCAAATAAAACTGGATTCATATCACTGAAACTCGCAGCTGCTGGGATTCTCGTACCCTATGTATTCGTTTATTCGCCTGAGATGCTGATGCAAGATGCTGACGCTTTAAGTATCCTATTGATTGCGATTACAGCAATTATTGGGGTTATGGCATTAGCTATCGCACTAGAAGGATACTTGCTGGAAAATTTAAATTGGGTATTAAGGGTGATTTCAGCAATAGCTGCTGTCGTATTGGTAATACCGGGGATGTTGTCTGATGCTATCGGTATCGTTTTATTCGCAATTGTCATTGCCACTCAAATTATCAAAAGAAAAAGGATGACACAAGCAGAAGCTTAGTTTGCCTAGATTATGATGAGGTCAAATTATTTTACGGAAGGTCGTCATCCATGATGATTAACGGTAACAAGCAAAATAATCGAATTTCTAAACGGCATAGATATTATCCTCAACAAAAAGCTGAGTGAGCAAGAACCTTATGCATACTTGCTCACTCAGCTTCTATATTTTTCTATTAATTTTTATTATGAGTTGTTGCTGTTATTTCTCCGTTGGCGTGCACGGGCATTACCGCCTTTTTCACCAATTTCTTCATAAAACTCTTGGTCATGGCTTTTTGAAGTTGCTTCTCCACCTTTTTGACCAATCTCTTCATAAAACTCTTGATCATGATTTTTGGCGGTTGCTTCTCCACCTTTTTGACCGATTTCCTCATAAAAGTCCTGGTCATGATTTTGAGCAGTGGCCTTTCCGCCTTTTTGGCCGATTTCCTCATAGAACTCTTGGTCATGATTTCTTGAGGTTACGTTTCCACCTTTTTTTCCTGCTTGTTCACGAGACATCTTACCATTATTGTTTCTAGCCATTTTCTAACAGCTCCTTTCAATAGTTGATAGTCTTGCTCGTACATTAATTGTGTTCCACGATAGAAATTACGTAAACATGAAAAATAGTTTTTAATAGGTTTGTATTCCGATTGTAATATATTTCATGCGCTACCTCTTAGTGGTGAAGTGTAAAATCTACTTCTTTTTATTTTTCCCATTCAATTTATCAAATACTTTTTCTGTTGCTGTTTCTTTTTCCTCTTTTTCTTTATCTTCCAATTCAAAGTCGAGGCGATCCTCTGTCGGCAAACTAAAAAACGAATCCTTTGATGACTTCTTTTCTTTGGAAACCATAAGCTCATTCCTTTCTGATTTTAAAATCGAGCATTAATTTCAGAATTCACATAGTTTTTCCGTTTCATCCATACAAACCCATCACCTTTTGTAATGACAGCTACATCAATTGGTGGACCAACAGACTCTGTTGCTCTTGTCACTCGTCTTTTAAAGGAAGTAAGACTAATAAGCATTTCTGCCATATCGGCCAGCTCTTCTTTTGGCAAGGATCGCACAACACCAAGTAATGGCTCAACATAATTTGTTTGCTGGTATTCCTTTACTGCATCTTCTATCGACTCATACACTTCTTTACCCAAGCTTTGCAGTTCTGTAACTTGTTCCTCGGTAAAATCTATCGATACATGCTTTTGAATTTGCTCTGGATAGTCTTTTAACACGTTAGCAATAATGTCAAAGATAACATCTTCCATATTCGGTTCCATTCCGCCTATGAATGAATCGACCATTTCTCGTTGCGCAAAAGCGGTAACAGCAGCTGTTCCATCCATTTTATCTGTCGTATAGCTAATTCTTTTTTCCTTTAGCTTTTTGTATTTCAATTGGTCAAATACAAAGCCTTCTAATCGGTAGTTTAATAATTGCGGAAAAATTTCTTCTTCGCCATATCCAGCAATTACAAATCCAGTACTTCCTACACTGAAATAATCTTTCTTTGCTGCTTCAAAAGCAAGCTCGTAAAATGTTTCCGTCAGTTCACTGGGGATTTCATACGTAATCAGCTCATCTTTAATCTCATCAATAACAGAGCCGAATTTTTCTTTAAATGCACCATAATTGATCTCCAAAAAGGTTTTTCTCTCCTTTTGGTACGATTGTATATTCTCATTTATACAGTCAACTAACCATTCCGTTACTTTTTCAGCGGAAATGCCCCCATCTTTATTCCTTTCATGCCTGATTATGTCCTCCACTTCTTTTACAATACGCTTTAGATTGTCAGAAAAAATGCGGTAAATGACTATTTCTTCTACATTTTCATTTTTAAATCGCTCATCTTGTCGTAAAAAATTAAAAAAGTCCTCCACATAGTTGGTTAAATTAGCGAATTTCCGTTCACCAAGATTATCGCGATACGATTTAATAATGACATCCCAAGGCACTTCCATAAACGATGCAGCACCATAAACCATTATTCCGATTGGATGTTCACTTGATAAGGAGAATAATTTGTTTGCTGTATTATAAACCTTTTGTACACCGTCTCTGCCACTTGTGATTGCACTATCAGCAGCCAACGAAATACCTTGTTTATTCATTATTGCTACCTCTGCTGTCATATGTTTGCCTCCTTTTTCTTACTATGTATGTATCACGAATCAATGAATATGAAACGAAATCGATTATGCTTCTATCATGAAAAGCAGCTAATAGACTTCAGGATTAAGAAACAGAAGAAAGGGTAATACAACATTAAACTAACTAAGCATTTCAAAAGGCGGGATGAATCATAGAAACTTCCATAAGCATAAAAGTAATTTGCGGACTTTTAGCTTTGCTGCTTGTTGTCCGTCTCTTAGGAAAAAAAGAACTCTCACAAATAACACCATTTGACCTTGTCTATCTATTAGTTCTTGGTGGCCTGCTCGAGGAATCTATTTATGATGATCTGGTAACTGTATGGCAAGTACTGTATGCGATAGGATTATGGGCGGCTTTAATTTATATAATAGAACTGATTGTACGAAGATTTGACAGAATGCGAACGGTTATTAAAGGGGAACCTTCTATTATCATAAAAGATGGAGAACTGGATGTAAAAACACTGAAAAAGAACAAACTAGAATCCGAGCAGCTCCGAACAATGCTGAGGCAACAAGGTATATTTTCTTTACAAGAAGTAAAATACGCAGTTCTGGAGCCGAGCGGACAATTAAGTGTCTTGAAAAATGAATTATCATCCCCAGTAACTGCCGAAATGCTATCAATTAAACCCAAAAAGGCTACTTTAACTCATCTACTTGTCGATGAGGGAAGGATCGAAAAGAAAGCATTGAAAAATATCCAAAAAGACGAAAGATGGTTACGAGCTCAATTGGCTGAAAAGGGTTATAAGGATTTAAGCAAGATTTATTATGCTGAATGGTCTAGCGTGAATGGGATTGTTGTTAGAGGGGTAAAAAGGGATGACGCAGCTTTATAGCACAAAGAGAGTTAGCATAAGATTTCCATAATGAATAAAACAAGACAAGGCGCATTGCACCTTGTCTCGCTTCCCTACCTTATTGAGGTATATTCATAACTCCAAGCAATACTAAAATATTAACAATAATCCCTACTGCTATTGCCCCCACTGGCCCTACTGCTATTCGAACGATTGGACGCCCAGCAGCTTCATTCAACAGATAGAATCCAGCAATAAAGAAGAAACCAAATCCTGGTGCAATCATATTTGCAGCATTCGCACCACCAATTAGTAACGCAACTTCAAGTAATTTGGTCATGGCACTGCGAATGTTCTCTCCAGAGTTACGGACACCCGGATATTTATCTAAGAATTTAGCAATATAACTCAATAGCATTACTTCCGCAAAAATTACGACGGCACCAATAATAACTGCTAACCACACATTTGGTGCAAATAAACCAACGACGAAAATCAAGGTAAATCCAACTGGACTATAAACACCAGTTGCTATTGCCGTACTTGCAACTAATGGAATAAATCCAATTGCTCTTGCTGCTGCAGCAATTCCAGCATCCGTTTGTTTGCCTTCTGCAAGTAAGTTAAGTGAAATCGGATCACCAGCCATCAATAATAGATTGGTAGCTCCAGCAATTAAAGCACCGATAATCATAAAGTACACAACATTTTTCTTAATACGTAATACTTTTTCACTAAAAACAGAGGCTAAATCCACAGAGGACCCTTCTTCTGCTTTTTCTCTCATTGCGTAAGCAAATAAGAAAATCATACCGACAATTAAAGCCATACCTTCTTGGTTTAATGTAATCACATTATCACCAATTGTAAGTAGTCCTTGTTCATTTACAAATACGGCTAGCTGTCTAACAATAGCTGCTACTGCAAAAGTTAAAATACCTTTTTTAATACTGAATTGCAACGCAACTGCCAGTGCAGGGAAAGCCATAAATGTAACAACCACAGGAGTCCCAACCTCCCCAAGTGGCTCAAGGAAATTAACTGGAAGGTATTCAAATAATTTAACAAATCCTTCAAGACCAGTTAGAAGTCCCCAGCCATACAGACCACCGATGATTGCTGCAATCGGCGTACCCCACTTGTTCTTAGGTGTTATTAGTCCAATAATATCGGTTCCCAATAAAATACTGTGGATTAAAATAATACTTGCTGATAAGGTAAATGGTATCCCAAACCCAATTACCAAACCAAAACTCATAGCAAATGCAGTTAAACCAAGTTCTCTACGTTTTAAGCTTCCATCAATATGTTCTGAAACAATTGGTCGTAAACCATCATTAAATACCGCAATATTTTGATTCGCTAAAATAGCAGCCACTGCACCTATTAATATGACAAACAATGTTTCCATTTATTTGTCCTCCTATTCTATGAATTTGTTTTAATCGCATTTAATATCATTGGTACTGCTGTCTCAACGTGATCACCTGTAAACCCAAAAGCCTTTTTTCCGTTCTTGACTGCTTCTATAACATTCTCTTCTTTAGGCTTTTTCCCTGGCATTGATACAGTTTCACACTGTTTTCTTCCAAGCATTGCAATCGCCATAGCTAATGCTCCACCACCACCTGTATGGCAAGCACCAAAGTAGTAATCTGCTTTACCTGTTTTCATTTCCATTGCCGCTTCTAAGTCAGATTTGACAACGGTTTCAATTGTAGGATCCAACTCCTTTATTAATCTTTCAATCTCTTTTTTCTCCACTTGCCCACCAATAACAATTTTCATCGTAACTCCTCCTTGTATAAATTCGTATTTAATACTGTTACATAATGCATATAAAGAAATTTCTTTTCTCCCTGTGGTAAAGGTTGACTCCACTTATCCTCAATCATTGCGACTTGCTCTTTGGCTAATCCAAAATGCTCTGATTGTTCCACTTCACGCATTATTTCCCCTGCTGGTTCTTCTACTTCCTCTCCTGCATCAATTCTTGTAAGTGCCATTGGCAGGTGGGTAAAGAGCATCTCAGCTTGGTCAATATCCGTTTTATTAACAACCCCCATGATTTGCGTGAATGCCTGTAAGGCAACTTCATGTGCAGTATTAGAAATTACCTTTTGCTCGAGCAAAAGTTGTAGCCTTTCCTTATAAGCCTGTAAATTCATAAAAACACCTCCAATTCTTCTAATTGTATGATGAATAACCACTACCAAAAATCTAACCGCGAAACGTGCTGATCATTTTCCAGGTAGTATCTTCTCCAAACCTCCGGCAAATGAATAGCTCCCTCCAACTGCTGGGCTAAATCAAAAGCGTATCCACAATGAGCAATTCCGCTTTTGGCAATTATCGTGATGCCACTAGCCAACGTACTTGTAGGAACAGTAATAGCTGTCGTTTGACACATATTAGCAGCTCGAATAAGGTATTTACCATGGTTTTTGGTTAAATTTATACCTGCTTCTCCAAAATGCTGTGGGATGGTTTCCCCATATCCATATACGTCAACAGGTCCTTCACAGGTAAGAATCATATCCGCTTGTCTCTCTTGCAAACAATAACGAATGACGTCAATAGCTGTCTTTCTCTCATCAATTCCATTCATATCAATCTCTTCGATTTGATAGTTGCTCAATTGAATAGAAGCTAAGTGTTCCATTACTTTATCATGCATATCTATCTGATCGGGACCGATTATAGATCCCTTTTTAGGAATTACAATTTTTAACCTTTTCTCTGAAGATGGCGTTAACTTTTGTTCAAGCATGCATTCCATTACTTCTTTTAACATCGAAATACGCTTTGCAATGACACCTATACTCCCTGTAAATTCATATTGGTCAGTGGACAGCTTTTTATTTTTTACAAACAGCCCAGTTCCTGCACCAATTATGGATGGAAGCTGGCAGCTCATTGCAGGAGCAAGCACAGAACCACCACCGTCTGTACCTATAACAAAATCGTTGATTCCTTTTAAAATATTAATAGGTCCACCACTAGTTGAACCGGTCATAGCGCGATACGTTAATGGGTTTATTAAATCCGTATCTATTGCTCTCCCCTTATCAGCAGATTTATCAATGGTTAGCCAAGCAAAATTCGCATGTGTCCGAACCTGCCGGATTATGTTTTCCGGAATTTGACTCGTATTCTTTATTCCGAAATAGAGCATATTCCTATTTTTATCCCTTATTTCATTCACTATCATTGGATTAACTGCAATTACAGATCTGCCTATTTCTCCTTTTGCTAGCTGGATTTTATCTATCAGGCCTGGCATGATAGCTCCCTCCATATTTTCTTCATAACAGGTTATTGTTGTAATACTTACCATTCCTTTCATTTATAGATTTCAAAAGCCATCA
The DNA here is from genome assembly GCF_037983385.1 of Oceanobacillus sp. FSL K6-0127. Classification (NCBI taxonomy): domain Bacteria; kingdom Bacillati; phylum Bacillota; class Bacilli; order Caryophanales; family Bacillaceae; genus Oceanobacillus; species Oceanobacillus sp. FSL K6-0127. Next base: position 3,907,750 of record NZ_CP150287.1, read on the forward strand.
TTTATTCGTCTATATTATTAGTTGGAATGACATGTCCTACTGAATCATAAATCCCTAAAAGCTTTGGATCATCATTTATATTTTCAACGATTGCTATCTGGGCATTTGTTACAAAAACCTGTGTACGAAACGCATAAATAACGGTATCGCCAACATGTACATCCTCGGTTTCCAATGTTCCATAATAATCAATATTTGCTGGGTCATTTTCAATCACTGAAACTCTTTGCAAATTCCTTTTATCCGTTGCAACTAAAGCACCCTCCATACGTGATCGTGGATAGAAGCCACCTCCAAACACATATGCCTGGTGATTATATATATGAGATACCTCGGTTACATAAACCATCGATGGCTTTTCAGGCAGGTCACCCGAGGCATGTAAAGGAGTCGTGCCAGTCATAGCATGACCCGGCTCCCCTTGTGTAGCGCCATTTTCTTTTAATAGTTTCATCGTAGCTGTAGAGGTGGCACTTGGCATATTCATCTCTAAGTCATGGATACCTTTTTCAGCTAACAATTTCTTTGCTTGTTGCATCGTTAAAACGTTTTGTGTTACCTGTGGTGAATTATCCTTAATTAATATACATGGGAAACTCGTTAATCCTGCGATTTCGATACCTGTTAATCGCATTAAATTTTCCACATCATGATGCAGTTGGGATAATGTAAATCCTCCATTTTGTCCGTTATACAAAAAATCCTCTGTATCGGCAATTCGTAAATATATTTTCTGCTTTTTATTCATTTGTACCGCAACTTCACTAATCTGACATGCATTTTCATAACTAAAAACGGTTACAAATTCTGGTTCTAATTGCAAGATTGTACGAATCATCCCCTTTGGAATTTGCACCAAATGTCCAACATGGCCAATTTTAATGCCATATTGATTTAATGTAATTGCTTCCCAAGGATCTACTGCTACCGCTTTCTTAATACCAGCTTCAACAATAGCCTTAGCAACTAATTCATTTCTGCCAAACTGTTTTGTCATAAACAATAATTCAATATCCTGTTTTTTGGCTTCTTTGGACAACAGTTGAACATTATGCTTCACCATATCTAAGTCCAGTACATATGTGTTCGGCGAAATTAGTCCTTGCTGATGAAACTCAATCGCTGTTTCAATTAATTTTCTATTCTGTTTTAATGTTGCATCTAAGAACATACGAAAACCTCCTCTCTACTTTATTAAAGGAAGAAATGACGTACCATTTTCTGTCCTATCCAACCCTAAATAGGCTGCACCTGTAGCTGCAATATCAGATAATGTCTCTCTTTCCCCAAGATATTTAGGCTCCTTTTGCTTCTGATACGCTAATAAATACGTTTTTTCTCGGGTATGCTGATTATGACCAATCGTTGGGTCATTCCCATGATCAGCACTCAATATTAAAAGATCTTGTTCCGTCATTTTTTCGATAATTTCTGGTAAATAGCGATCGACTAACTCAATCCGATCTGCATACCGTTCAGGGTTTTGAGCATGCCCTGCTAAATCTGTTTCCTGAATCGTGGCTGCAATTACACCATGCTGCACATGGTCCATTTCGTTTATAATTTCCTTCATGACTTGTTCTGTATCAACTCCGGGTAATTTTGTAGCACCTTCACAATAAATGACATCCTGCATTTTCCCAACTAGCGATACATCCAGACCAGCTTTTTTTGCCAGAGTAGGTAGTTGATATTCAGGTGATATACCGTATCCTAAATGACGTACCTGATACCCTTGTTTATAGATATTTGATTTTGGTGAGTTTACTCCTACTAGGCCATCTTCTCTTCTCTCTACTGATTTTCGTAAATGCTGGGGTGTTACATTTTCTCCACCGAGTGCAATAACACGATTAACCTTCACCTGTTTACGTACACATTGGCCAATTCTTAATACCTCTTCAAAGGATATATAATCAAGTGGTGCGGTTACATTATAAATTTGACCAAAGTCCGTTTCGATATTGTCCGCAACAATAACTAAATCATCTACTAATAAATAAGCTAGATTAGCATCTGGTATTCTCACATTATATCCTTCTTTTTCCAATGCTCGCTTTACCTCTTCCATATTGTCAATAAAGGGTGCTAAATATGTTTTCTTCGGTTTAGAGCCCATGATTTCATTATGACCCTCAAAGCTATCCGCTCCGTTATGCATCAAATTTAAGCAACCATAGCTGGCAAGTTGATTCTCACCTGTCTTTAAGGCTGGATGATTCACAATCTTGTTAATCCCTAGTTTCTCCAGGGCAGGGATTTGTATGGATGGAACCGCATCCATAATATGATAGAATGTATTCGCTCCTATATCCTGTGGGTGGTAGTATTTGGCGTCCTCCATATACCCAACACCTAAGCTATCTAGGATGATTATTATAACTCTTTTCTTCAAGCTAATTCCTCCCTATTTACTTCGCTGCTTTGCTTGCTCAATGGATAAGGTAAGGATTCTAATAACGGTATCAACTCCACTTCGTAAAGGATTTATCCGAATCATCGTTTTCTCTAATGATGGATCAGAAGCTAAAAACGTACCAGACACCTTATAGAACATTGGTACAAATTCATATTTCGATTCTGCTCCTACTGGATTCGGTGCAGCCCCAAGTTCATTAGCATGATGAAGTACTTGATCTGCAATTGGTTCGTCGAATTCCACCAGTAGTACCTTCGATTGAGCATTTGCGAGAAAGGCGCTTTTCACACCAGGGATAGCTCCATGGTTAAGCTGTTTGACTAATTGCTCATTAACTCCAGCTTGAATTGCTAACATGACAGGTGCATAAATAAGACCTCTTAATGCTTCTAATGCTTCATATCCTTGAATTTGACTTCCACCAGAATAGTTAAATGCTTCTATCTTTTCGATCAAATCTGCTTTCCCTGCGATTAGACCTACACCTTCTGGCCCTAATAACTTAAACAGAGAAAAGGTAGATAAATCAGCTCCGATTTGTGCTCCAATCTGACCAACTTTCATCGCAGCATAGTTATCATCCGTAATAATAGTCAGAGATGGCTCAATCGATTGAATAACTTCAATTATTTCGGCAAAATCATAATGATCATTTATTTGCTGACGCGTGTGTTGGATCAGTACACCTTTTAGATCAGGATGTGCAGCAATCCCTGCTTTGATTTCCTCATGTTTATGGAAATCAACTGCAATCGGAATTATCCCCATTGATTCTAAGGTTGTTTTACTAGTTGGATAGATAGGAGCGTCATGCACTAAAATTTTATCATTCGGTTTTAAGAAACTCATAAAACCATAGCGTAATGCACCGGTTCCAGCTCCACGTACTAGTTTCGCCCGCTCAACACCAAAGAACGCTGCTAATACTTCCTCTACCTTTTTGGTATAAGTCGGTTTATTCAAGCCCTTTACCACACCCAAATCACCAAGCGAAAGTATCTCGTCACCTCTAAAGTGCTTTGTAATCACATCGATTAATAAAAATTGTCTTTGCTGTGCTTCCTCTAAGGAAATACTTTTTAGTGGACTTGTTTGCATTAAAATCACCTTAGCCTTTCATAAACGTGATTGGATTTTTTACCAGCAATTTATCAATGGAAGCTTCTGTAATTCCAGAACGTTCCAGCATCGGAATAAATGCATCTAATAAATATGCATAGCCAAGTCCACCTTGATACTCTAAATGTGACTTTCTTGTTATATCCATTGATAAAACGACTTGATCCATGTAGCCTCTTTCTTGTATTTCCTTTAATATATCTGCTCGCACTTGATCCGGCATATAATTCTCTTTGCCGATTGTATCAAATTCAACATATGCTCCTTCTCGCAACATGTGGAGAATATAGTCTCTATCCCCGGTTAAATCGACATGTCCGATAATAACTCTGCTTAAATCAATCCCATTTTCTTTGAAAAATGCTACCTGTTCATGACCTAGTGTTCCTAAAGTCGTATGCGTTGTAATCGGCTTTCCTGTTTCTTTATGTGCAATAACAACCGCTTCAAATACCTTTTTTTCTGTCTCCGTCCATTTATGATGGCTCGTGCCAATTTCTCCAATGATTTCAGCCTTTACAGACGTTCCTTTTATACCCTCATTTATGTCTTTAATCATTCTTAACGCAAGCTCTTCCCTTGTTTCCCTGAATACTTGAATCGGATAAAACTTCTCCTGGTAAAAGCCAGTTGAAGAAATTATATTTATACCACTTTCTTCGGCTACTTTTTGGACATAGGGAATATTTCTCCCCATTCCAAAGTTCGTTACATCAATAATGTTACGAACACCTTTATCATATAGCTTCGTATATTCTCGAACTGTTTCCGAAAATACATCCAGCTGACAATCTTCATTATTTTTAATTTCCGATAGATCAATCGTTGTATGCTCGTGCATATAGGTAATTCCATCTACTAACAACTGGATCACTCTCCCTTAAGTGGGACAGGGGATAGATTCCTGATTTCTCTGTTCCTGTCTGCACATTGTTAATACCGTGGAATTTTATCCCCTGACTCAACTTGCTTTTGAATTTCTAAAATGCTTTTTATTACAACAGTCCCCCACTTTTCAGCAATTTCTTGCTCTCTATCACCATCGATTATAATAACTGCTTCTGATGTTTCTTCTGCTATTTTCTTGGCTTCCGGCAATTGGAAATCTATTGCTTTAAAAGATTTTGTTATTCGTTTGTCATCTATACTCCAGATAGCAGCATCTAATTGCTTCGAATCTAGCATATCTAAAAGTTGCATATAATTAATATGCACATACTCTACGTCCAGCCCCTTGAATTCATTGAACGTTAATTCTTTCTGGTCAGGTGAATCCATATCGACTCCTACTCGCATTCCATTTCGAATCGAATTTTCATGTTGATCAGCCAAAAAGATTTTATGTGCTGATACATAGCTATTAATGCCAAATTCCTTCATGATTTTTAAGTTGGGATAATTCGATAAGCTATTAACTGCTGTCATCTTCGAAACAATTGAAAAATCACTTCGCTTTGTGCGGATAGATTCAATACGGTTTAAACCTCCACGCATGTAAGATAAATTAATTCTTTTGCCAGATAATTCAAAGGCTTCCACCATGCCAGTGGCGAGCCCTTCATATTTTCTTGAATATGGCAGCGGCATGGAACCAATCAATGGTGCTATACCAGCGATTTCCTGCAATAGCTCTATATCTTTATCTACTAGATATGTTCCTAGATGCCCTCTTGCCTCCAGTCGAATTGCTTTTAATTCTTCTAATAAACCTAGCGCAATTTGTACGGTTCCTCTACCGATGGATAACTTCACACTATAGTCAGTAACTCTAGGAATCTTATTACCAATCTCCACGTCTAATAATTCTTTTGCAATATTTTTGGCCGTTAACCCATTTTTTGAATATAATTTTTCCCACATATCATTACCTCAAATCAATATACTATTTTTTGTATATTATAATTATAAGCGTTTACAACAGGTAAATCAATGGGTTTATCGAATTAAAAAGTTCCTATATTAAAATAACTTCCCTGGATTTAATCTGGTATTTGGATCAATCGCATTTTTAATTTTACGCATCAAATCCAATTCTACAGGATTACGCATTTTTTCTAGATAAGGTTTCTTTATAATGCCTATCCCATGTTCAGCTGAAGGTAATCCACCCAACTCATTAACTTTTTTATAAAGATCTTCTAATAGAGCTTGTCGCCTTACCTGCCAGGTTGCTTCATCTAAACCTTCCTTCATTAAAACAGTATGGATATTTCCATCCCCTGCATGCCCAAAATTGATTACTTTCAAGCCATACTTTGCTTGTAATTCTTTTGTATAATCAATCATCTCACTAAATCTATTAATCGGCACAACTTCATCTAACATTTCATATTCTGTAAACTGCATAAGCGCAATCAGTATATTATCTCGAAGTAACCAAGCCTTTTCCTCTTCTTCTTGGGTAAGTAAAGGAATAATTTCTGCTGCTTGACCTTTTAAAATATTATTCACAGTATTAATCTTGCGAAATACAGTCTCCTGTTCATTACTATCAATTGTCATTAAGACATATGCTTCGCCCTTTTGACTTTGTAATAAAACCTTTGTATATTTTTCACTATATTCAATCGTTCCTCTTTCAAATAATTCTAATGCTGCTGGCTCGATGCCATTTTGAAGAATAGTTAATACACCATTTGTCGCATCTTTTAATGTATGAAAAGCCAATAGAACCGATTCTTTATATTTTGGCAGCGGTAACACTTTTAATTTGATTTTCGTTGTTATTCCTAATGTCCCCTCTGAACCTATAAATAAGTTCTTCAAATCGTATCCAGAACTGCTTTTTATGTTTAAACTTCCCAGTGTAACCTTTTCTCCTTCTGGCAAGACAACTTCCAATTCACGAACATAGTCTTTCGTTGTACCATATTTTACTGCTCGCATACCGCCTGCGTTTGTAGCAATATTACCTCCAATAGTAGAGTTTTTTGAGCCCGGATCTGGTGGGTAAAAATAACCTCTATTTTCAACAAATGCTTGAATTTCATTTAACTGCACTCCTGGTTCCACAGTTAATGTCATCGTCTCTTCATCTAATGCTAGAATGCGATTCATTTGATGAACATCAATAATTAATTCTCCTCCGTTTATTGGAACTTGAGAGCCTGCTACACCTGTACCAGCTCCACGAGCAATAATGGGGATATTTTCTTTATTAGCAAACTTGACTAAATCGATTACTTCTTGTGTTGTATTGGGAAGCGCAACCGCATGTACAGTAGCAACTTGTTTATAAGAGAAATCCGTTTTGTATACATCAGGAACTTCCGTTTCCAGGAATAGACGTTCTTTATCGGTTATGATATCTTGCAATTGCATTTAGATCCTCCTCTTCTTTCTATAGATTTTTAGATTAATTTCTTAGATTGCAATATACTAAATTTCGTATATTTATATTGTAAACGTTTTAGTTTTATTTTGCAAATAGAAGAGGGGGACATACAATATCCTTAGCTCCAGTTTGTCTACTCCATCATCTTTGAAAACGCTGCTTTCTCTAAGCTCTCTATACATATTATTTAATTGCAAAAAAGTAGCCTTGGATATTAGTCAAGACTACTAATTTTTTATAAATCAAATTGATTTGAGATTAAAACTTTTCAAGATGTTAATGCCTTAAATCAAATACAATTCTCCCTGCATAATCAGGTCTTTCATAGTCAACTTTGTCAACCTTCAGATTAAATTCACTAATAAACATTTCGTCCTTCAAATAATAATCAATATGGTTAATCACTGGGCTATTTTCTACTAAAATAGTTCCACCCTCATCATTCAATTCCCTACCAATCTCTGCATAAGGGATCTTTAAAAGTAATTTACCGGTGACTTCCTCTACTTCATAATGATTAACAGTTTTATTTAAATCGACAACAATTCGAGAATAATTTGAATGAATACCATACCGAATATTTTCAACACGTGTAGCCGATACTTCTACCGTGCGTGATGCAGTAAAATCATCATAGGTAGCCACTACCTCACCTATACCTCCAGATGTAGCGTAAAAATTTCCATCTTCTACATATCCAATATCATTTGTGACTTCCCATTCAATATCTTTTGGTTTAATATCCAGCCTTTCGCCATTTTTATCAAATCCTTTTAGTGTTAATTCTACCATTTCGCCTGGTGAAGCTGCCAAATCCAATGGAAAAATGCCTAGAGCTCCCCGCTCTTTATATGGCTCTGCATCCTCTGGGTATGGATTATACAATAAATAGTTGTTGCGGACATCTACAATCCAATTATTGAGTTCGTCCTCCCAGGAACTTATAATACGATTAACTGGTTCATTATCCAAAATCATTTTAGGAACATCTGGGTCACCAATTAGATTTGCATAACTGGGAGTCATTTCAAATTCCTCCGGGTTCTGGTCGCGCATAGCGTCTACTAAATTCAGTCCCAGAGATACGAGATTAATTGCTGAAGGTTCATCTATATGAATTTGCACACCACCTACTAGTTCACCTTCATATTTTCCAAACATCGGAGTAAAGTAGGCTGGTCTGAAGGTAACCCCGGCAAGGCCTCTACTATACATTTCTTCTGCCAATGCTTCACCATTGATCCATGGTGCTCCCACCAACTCAAAGGGTTTCGTAGTGCCAAGTCCCGTTGACAAAGAAGTATCATCCAATAATTCTGTTCCTGTATAAAGATATGCGGTTTCCTTTGTGGGAATATTAGGGGATGTCATAACCCACGGTAGACCAGTATCCTCAAAATGCATCGACCGTTTCCACCCCTTCATTTTGGCTACTTTTAAGTTCAGGCCCATGCTGTATTCATGATTCCACATTGTAGCTAGTTCGCCAACAGTCATTCCATGTCTAACCGGTAAGAGAAACCTCCCCATAAAACTTACCGTGGATTCAGATCGTAGTGGCCCTTCGACCTTTTCTCCACCAATTGGATTTGGACGATCAAGAACGATGAGTTCTTTATCAAATTCTGCTGCTGCTTCCATTGCAAAGCCTAGTGTATAAATATAGGTGTACACATTGGAACCAATATCCTGAATGTCAAACAGCAATACGTCAACGTTTTCTAGCATCTCTTCCGTAGGTTTCCATGTTGGACCATATAAACTATAAACTGGCAGCCCCGTCTTCTCATCAACATAGGAATCAACATACTCCCCAGCTTCTTGGTCACCACGTATTCCATGCTCTGGTCCGAACAATGCAGTTAAATTAATCTCTGAATGGTTATACAATAGGTCAATATCACTTACAAGATTACGATCAACTCCAGTCGGATTTGTTATTAATCCAACCTTTTTATCTTTGACCCAATCGATATGATCTTCTAAAAAAATTTCAATTCCAGGCGTCACTCTCGATTTCTTTTTTGTAACATTATTATTTTCCTCTGCGCTAGATATAGTTATCAAGGATGTCGTAACTAACATAAATGCAACAACTGTAATAAAACTTTTAATATTCTTCATCAGAAACACCCCTTTATTTTTAAAATTGAGTTTGTTCTATAAGCCTCCGATCTTTTCCACGACAAGTTCTATTTTTTCTTCTAATTGATGTTGTTTCCGATACATCATGATTAACTCTTCTATAAGATTTTTTTCTGCCATTACCGTCATCAAATGGTCCTGTGCATGTATCAATAAGACAGGCAAACGCTCTAGATTAAATTTGGCATCCTCATGGATAAATTTTGTTTGGAATTTATGAGCTTTCAGTAGTTCTAAGGTGGCTTGATTCATTTTTGATTCCGTTTGTTCAAATGCTCCATTTCTTGCATTCTGTAATGCCTCATGCATAAGTGATTTGGCATCACCCGCGTGTAAGATAATATACATAGAAAATTCTTCAATTTTCATTTCGCAGCCAGCCCCCCATAATTGATTAATTCAATGGCATGCTTCTGTAAACACTGTTTTAATCTGTTATCAACAAGTATCCCCAATTCTTTCATTCTAGTAAGATTGTAGCTACTTGTTTTCATTAGCCATGGATCCAAGAATGCAGGGTGGCACATAACTTCAGTAACACCAAGCTTCATTTCAGAAATAATTTTCATCATATATTTCAATGAAACATGTTCCTCTCCGTAAAAATCATAATGAAAATAATCACTAGCAGTTACCTTACTCCCCGGTAGTTTCTTCTCAGTAAATGTCCGAACAGGCAATTTGTACTTTTGCCCAATTTCCATTACTGCTTCCCAAGCTTCAGGGATATGAAGATGCATATGATGATGACTGTCAATATGCGTCACCTGGCCATTCCATTTATAAAGTAAATCAAGCTGTGCCTGAAGTTCCTTTTTAATATCTTGTCTTTTTGCAGATTGTATAAGTTCTTCTCCTTTTAAAAAGTCACCATTTTGATCGAGCAAACTATTTACGTTAGCAGAAATAGGTTTACCAAAATCTAAAACAAAATGTAGGCCAATACCAAGATTCGGAAAATGCTTTGCCTCTGCTAAACTCTCTTTAGCAAATTCAGTATTTACCATTACGGTTGTACTTGTAAGAATACCATGTTGATATGCATAAAGAATTCCTGCGGTAATCCCTGGAGTAAGACCAAAATCGTCAGCATTTAATATCAAAGATTTCTTCATTATTTCTTGTTTCCTGCTTCTTCTTTTGTAGCAGCAGCTACGTCTAAAGTAGATTCTTCCTGTAACAGCTGTTTATCATATAATCGAAAGAACGGATAATAAATAAACAAAGCCACTATAATATTGACAAGCATTAATACTCCACCACGCCAATCACCTGTTGTAAGGATTCCAGAAATAGGAGGTGGTGTGGTCCATGGCACAATAATATAGGGCTTACCAACAAGTCCTATCGACATTGCAAAATACGTTAAGAGACCAACAACTAATGGAGCTAGAATAAAAGGAATCACAAGAATTGGGTTCATTACAATTGGCGCACCGAATACGACGGGTTCACTAATATTAAAAACACTTGACCAAATAGAACCTTTTCCTAAGCTTTTCAGATGTTTAGAGCGTGCACGCCATACAAACAATATCGTTAGAGAAAGCACCATACCACAACCACCAACAGCCCACCAAATTGCCATAAATGGCTGACCAATAATGTAGGGTAGTTCTTCGCCAGCTTGTTGTGCTGCCACGTTTTGTTCCGTTAGACTGTACCAGATTGGAGCCATAATACTAGCAACAACGGATATACCATGTATACCAAAAGCCCACAATAAATGAATGAGTAAAATAGCAATAATCGCTCCCCATATGCTACTACCCACCATTTCTAAAGGTTCCCTTAGTACAGCACCAACCACACCATGTAACGATAGATCAAACGTAGATTTCAATAGAAGATCGAGGCCCCAGACAATGGAAATTATCGCTGCCCCCGGTATAAGAGCAGAAAAAGCACGCCATACAGATGGCGGAACTCCCTCTGGCATTCGTATAATAATATTTCTTACTTCAAAGAAACGATAGACTTCCACTGTAAATAATGCGATAAGAATAGCAATAAACAATCCCTGACTTCCCATTAAGCTTAATGGAATATTACCGTCTTCTGTAAGTGGAGTGGCAACAAAGAAGGCAGCTAAACTAAGTACACCTGAAGACAGCTCATCCATTCCGTAACTTTTTGCAAGACTATATGCGATTGAAAATACTGCTACGAGCCCTAATAACCCGAATGTTGCATTTACTGGAATATTTAATGCAGGGGCATATGGTGACATAAACTCGGACCATGCAGGTACTGGTGGAGAAGAAATAATCAAAAAAAGACTACCAATAATCAATAGTGGCATAGTTGAAATGATTCCATCTCGTATTGCCTTTAAATGTCGCTGTTCCGCCAACTTTCCGGCAACGGGCATGAAATATTTTTCCATAAACGCATTGAACCCATTCATTGATTTTCCCCCTTTTTTTAGAAACTAATTCATTAATTCCATTGCTTGTTCCAATACTTTGTCTCCGTTGATTGTGCCATATGCTCTCATATCTATAATGCCTATTGGTACATTTGCTGCTTCAGCCTTACGAAAAAGTTCATTTTTTTTGTAGCGAATTTGCGGGCCAAGTAAAATAACATCTGCAGTTTTCAAATGATCTTCCAAATAATCCACAGAATGTGCTTCTATTTTCACCTCAATCTCCTTTTCAGTTGCAGCTTTTTTCATTTTTTCTACTAATAAACTCGTACTCATCCCTAAAGCACATAGTAAAGTAATTTTCATAGAGTCCATCCTTTCTTCAATCAATATAGTTGCTAACTAAACTGGGGTAAATAATGTTTATTCGCAGTTAACATCTCTTGTAAAATTTCTTTTGAACGATTTGCTGATGGAATTAATGGATGTAGTATTAATGCTTGTAATGCAATTGTTTTGTTACCAGTAACTGCAGCTTCTACCGTAAGTTCTTCATATGCCTTAACAACTTGAAGAAGTCCCCGTATTTGCGGTGGAACAGCCCCTATTTGAATTGGTGTAATTTGATGTTTTTCTACGACACAATTTGTTTCAACGCTCACATCATCAGGTAAACAAGATATGGCTCCATTATTCCTCACATTTAAAGTGTGAATCTCCCTCGTATTCAAATGAATCGATTTGATTAGATTTATGGCGGCCTCTGAATAATAGGCACCACCTCTTTGCTCCAATGCTTTTGGTTTTTCTTTCAGGTTTTTGTTTTTATATAGATCAAATAATTCCTTTTCAATTCGTTGTACTTCGTCTGCACGAGTTTTATTTTGTTGATATTCTTCTAACTGCTTTTCAAGAATTTGGTCTGTTAGATAATAATATTTATGATAACCACACGGTAAGGACCCGAGTGATTGAAGGAAATCTAAATCCCAGCCAAAAGATGGAATATTTTTTGCCTCATAAACATCGGATTTTCCAGTTAAAATATCTTCTAATCTTGACTGCCCTTTTATATACAATTCTGTAATCCATATTAAATGGTTTATTCCGATAAAATTAATACTCACATCACGTATATCCACACCATAAGTTTTAGCGAATTTTTTATAATAATTAATCGGATTATTGCAAAGCCCAATCACTTTTACATTGCTGTGTTTTAATATAGCTTCCGTAACAATGCCAGCAGGATTTGTAAAATTTAATAACCATGCTTTAGGAGCAAGTTCTTCAATCTCTCTACATATATCTAGAATTTCTGGAATCGTTCTTAATGCCTTCATAAAACCGCCTGCTCCAGTTGTTTCTTGCCCAATGACACCATGTTTAATAGAAATATATTCATCTTTTTTTCTCATCTCTAGTTGACCCACTCGTATTTGGGTAATAATGTAATCCGATTCTTTAATAGCTTCTCTTCGATCGAAAGTCGCTACGATCTTAATCGGGCTTTCCGCTTTGTCTACCATTCTCTTGGATAAGCTTTCTATAATAGATAATTTTTGTTGACCCTCTGGAATGTCGACTAGCCAAACCTCCGATATATTCAGTAACACCTGATTGTTAATAATTCCTTCTAATAACTCTGGTGTATAGGAAGAGCCCCCTCCAATCACCGTTAATTTCATTGGGCTCATTACCTTTCATCCCCTTCTTTTAATCAATTCTGTATACTTCATTTTAAATGGTAAACGCTTTCATTAGTAGAGGGATATTTTCCTTTGACAGTGGAAAAAGTAAGTTTCATTTCAGGCAAAAAAAAAGCGAACCATTTGTTCCCCTAGTTTTTAAACAGTGTCCATTAAAGTCCTAAACTGTTCAAAGGACGTACATTCCAAAAGTTGTAAAAGAAGTTTCATATTATCCAGTAACCTAACCAAGATTTGATACATTTCACATAAGTCCTGATTGCCTTTTTTAATATTTATTAAAATGACTATCTGAACTTGCTTATCTCCCCATAAGATAGGTTTATTTAAAGTTGCAATCGACCAAAATGTACTTTTTGTTTTTGGTTCGAGTGGATGTGGAATTGCGATCAAATTCCCAAAGCTTGTAGGGGCATACCGTTCCCTTTGTAAAACCGAATCAACATAGTCTTCATCTATCTTATAATCTTCTAATAATTTATCACATAGATACCGAATTACTTCTTTTGGTGTCTCAAAATCCACATTTAAAAACGTATAACGCTCTAAAAGGTAATTATTAATAATGGATGCACCTTTTGATAATACACTTTCAATTTTGTTAATATCCTTCCTACTCAATATGGTATTTACATAAATTACCGGGACATCTAATGCTTCCTGGATTGGAATCGTTGAAACAATAAAGTCGACTTCTTTAAGTGATTGTTGATTTAAATTATAATATTCCGTTGTTCCAATAACTTCAAGATCGTCCCTAAATTTGTCTTTTAGTTTGTATAACAGTAACTGTGCACTTCCTAATCCTGATCCACACACTATTAAACATTTCCTCACATTCCTCGTCTTGTTTTTAAGCCTCTCCTGAGCTGCTTCTATATGAAGAGCCAAATAACCAATTTCATTCTCATCAATAATCAACTCATATTTCTCATATAAAATATCCTTAGCTGCTAATGCAGCTTCAAATGATAGCGGATACTTTGTCTTTATATCTTCCAACAATGGATTTCGAAGGTTCATTTGATATTTATAACGATTAATTACTGGTTTTAAATGGAGGCTTAATGCTAAAAGCAAATCTTGGTCTTCAGAAAGATTAAAATTGTAGTTCTTATCAATCCGTTTCACTATTTCTTTTGATAATCCAAAGATTTCTTCGTCTATAACGGATAGAGCTTTTGCTTTTTCATCTGAACTTTCCATTCGTGTCCCGAGAAGATGGATAGCTAAGTACATGATTTCCTTCTCATTAAAACACACCCCAATTTCTTCAACTTGCTTTAAAATCTGCTTCGCAACTATAAATTCTTTCTTAGACCTTATTTCCTGCGATTCTTCAAGGAAGTTTTCCATCGCATGATTTTCTCTTATTCGTCTGCATGCTATAGCAACATGCATTATTAAATTGTGCAAACTAATATCCGAAATGATAATTTTGTGTTGTCTTATATTTTTTAAGATACTATTCTTAATAACTTTCAAATCTTCCTCTGGTAGAATTATATGCCAGGCAGGAGATTCCTCTATTAATTCTTGGTTTTGATTAAAGATATATTGAGAACTACAATATCTGATTTTGGTTTCGTCACCAATAACTTTTAATCCATAATATGGGCGATTAATCAGTTTTAAGTTATAAACTTCTAGTATTTTACGAACGTTTTTTAAGTCTCCTTGTAAAGTTGAACGACTTATAAATAGTTTTTGCTCAAGTTCCTGTATCTTAATATAATCGGAACTCAATAATAAACTTTCAATTAAATATTTCACACGATCTCCAGGATGAGAAGGAATTGCTTCACCTTCTTTTCTCATGTTTTCATCTAAAAATTTATTTAGTTTTTCTTCATCCTCAACCTTCAGCTTGTATCCTTTTCCTCGGAAACCGACTATCTGCATATCAATTTTCTGCAAAAAGTGATTTAATTCTTTAATATCATTTCGAACTGTTTTTGAACTCACTTGCAGATTAAGCGAAAGTTGCGAACTACTCATGGGCTCATCCGAGGAAATTAGCAATTGAAGAATACTCTGCAATCGATTGTCCAACGTGATTACCCCTTTTCTAATTATTTAATATAATCTGAATATAATTTATACTATAGCAGATAGAAAGGTTTTGGTACATGAATATAATCTTTAAAGAAATAGATGTTTTCAAATAAAAAAGCCCACAAACTCTATTAGAGATGTGAGCGAAATATTTAGTTAACTATTGCATCATTACATAACAACTCATCTGAAAATAAGTCCAATAACTCTCTCGCACTATACACTACCTTATCTGGTTTAATAGTACCCTCCGGCATATCTCGCTTTCGATGGTTCATCCACACAGCATGCCAGCCCACTTGTTTTGCACCAACAATATCATTTGCAAACGAGTCCCCAATATAAACCGTTCTATTCTTGTCCAACACAAGTTTATGCTCAAGAAATTCGAACGCTTCTTTGGATGGCTTCGCGTGACCAATGGCACTTGAAATAAACATATTTTCTTTAGAGATCCACCTATCTAACCTTAATTGTTTAATTTTCATCGATTGATGCCCTTCTGCTCCATTTGTTAAGACAGCAACATGCTTATTATTGGCTATGAGAATATCCATCAGTTCCATAACTTCATCAAATAACGCTATCTTTCGCTGTTCAGCTACATAGGCTTCTTGAAAATCTATTGCTTGTTGCTCCGTCATTTCAATACCAATCTCCGTACATGCATCCTTAATCCGGCGGATATGCATTTCCTGAACGGTTAGTTTCCCTGCTACTTGATCGTCAAATAATGCATCGCTGTATTTGCGACTTATGATATAAAAATTATTTAATTCCTCATCTGTAAAAGGTACATCAATCATTTTCTTACATGTATTTTTAAATGATGCTGCTTGATCGTACAATGTATCATCTACATCAAAAATAATCGTATCCATGCTATCGACCTCCATTACTATCATACTATATTATAAAAGACAGGAGAAGCGCTGGATATATTCCATTATTGATCAAATGTAACGCAATAGTTCGGTTAAACTAAAATAGGCTTCTTCACTATTTTATTCGGGCATCAACACAGACTCGGGACATATGCATAAAATGTGACTGAATGAATTCAAAGAAGGAGCATGATACATGATGCATCGAAATTGGAATTACCAAAATCTATATAACCAGCCTCAACACCACTGGCAAAATCAAGGATGGAATGACCAAATAAATTACAACCAATCCCCACAGTTTCAACGTCAAATCACTATTCAAGAAGCAATAGATATTGCACTTGCACAAGTACCTGGTCAAGCTGTTAAGGCAGAATTAGACACAAAACAAGGTGTAAGGGTTTATGAGGTGGATGTTATAACTGCCCAAGGAGTAAAATATGAAATAGCAATAAATATGAATACTGGAGAAATAGTTGAAATAGAGTTAGATTAATCGGTGGGATGAGGAATGGAGTTATGCTCTTTTCCTCATTTTATATGTAATTGTGTATGAATTACTTCAATCAGTTTGGAAAAGATTTAAAAGTAGTGGACCTACATAATTGTGGAGTGATATTTCATTATATAGTTAAGGGGATAACAGAATTTAAACCTATGATAAAAAAACAAACCAAAATCCTTATCACTTGGTGAACCAAATACTGGCGGAGAAGGAGGGATTTGAACCCTCGCGTCGCTTACACGACCTACACCCTTAGCAGGGGCGCCTCTTCAGCCTCTTGAGTACTTCCCCAAATGGCTCCACAGGTAGGATTCGAACCTACGACCGATCGGTTAACAGCCGATTGCTCTACCACTGAGCTACTGTGGAATAGTTTATACGCGCCCTAGAGGATTCGAACCTCTGACCCACAGCTTAGAAGGCTGTTGCTCTATCCTACTGAGCTAAGGGCGCAAATGTAAAAGTATATAATAACATACAATTGTATGGAATTTAATCCAATGTAAGAATATATAGGAATGGGCCTGAGTGGACTCGAACCACCGACCTCACGCTTATCAGGCGTGCGCTCTAACCAGCTGAGCTACAGGCCCAAAGAAAAGGGTAATTGGAGCGGGTGAAGGGAATCGAACCCTCATCATCAGCTTGGAAGGCTGAGGTTTTACCACTAAACTACACCCGCATTGTAATATATAATATGGTGGAGGGAGTAGGACTCGAACCTACGAACCCGATGGGAGCGGATTTACAGTCCGCCGCGTTTGGCCAACTTCGCTATCCCTCCACATTATAATGGTGGCTCGGGACGGAATCGAACCGCCGACACACGGATTTTCAGTCCGTTGCTCTACCGACTGAGCTACCGAGCCAATTATTTAATTAACTATTTATGTATGGAGGAGGTAGAGGGATTCGAACCCCCGCGCGGTTTGACCCGCCTGTCGGTTTTCAAGACCGATCCCTTCAGCCAGACTTGGGTATACCTCCACATTACGGTGAACTTATAATGGACCCTGCAGGATTCGAACCTGCGACCGATCGGTTATGAGCCGATAGCTCTAACCAACTGAGCTAAGGGTCCTAATATTTTCTTCATAATATAATGGGGCGACCGGTGGGGATTGAACCCACGTATGCCGGAGCCACAATCCGGTGCGTTAACCACTTCGCCACGACCGCCATTATACAATTATTTAATTTTGAATGGTAGCGGCGGAGGGGATCGAACCCACGACCTCACGGGTATGAACCGTACGCTCTCGCCAGCTGAGCTACGCCGCCAATATTCAAATGGAGCCTAGCGGGATCGAACCGCTGACCTCCTGCGTGCAAGGCAGGCGCTCTCCCAGCTGAGCTAAGGCCCCATGTAGAAAGATAATCGGGAAAACAAGGTTCAAACTGCAATACCTTGGTCCTGAACCAAGGGCTCTACCAAGCTAAAGTTCCCGGAATAACGCGCCCGAGAGGAGTCGAACCCCTAACCTCTTGATCCGTAGTCAAACGCTCTATCCAATTGAGCTACGGGCGCCTATAGTGCTGAGTAAGAAAATTGAAACGGCAAGATAATGCTCTACCGCTGAATTACTTATACGCTTGACAAGTAATAAAATGCGGGTGAAGGGACTTGAACCCCCACGTCCGAAGACACTAGATCCTAAGTCTAGCGCGTCTGCCAATTCCGCCACACCCGCATATGAGATGAGCCATGAAGGATTCGAACCTTCGACCCTTTGATTAAAAGTCAAATGCTCTACCAACTGAGCTAATGGCTCCTACTGTAATAAATGGTGCCGGCCAGAGGACTTGAACCCCCAACCTACTGATTACAAGTCAGTTGCTCTACCAATTGAGCTAGGCCGGCATCTGGCGGTCCGGACGGGACTCGAACCCGCGACCTCCTGCGTGACAGGCAGGCATTCTAACCAACTGAACTACCGGACCAATAATAATAATATATGTTAAAACTAGCGGATACATTTATCCAGTATTTCTAGCTTTAGCTTATTTCAAGTTAATTTAATTTTATATTTTTGGTTGCGGGGGCAGGATTTGAACCTACGACCTTTGGGTTATGAGCCCAACGAGCTACCAGACTGCTCCACCCCGCGGTATGAAATAAAGTATTAAGATGAAATATGGTGGAGGATGCAGGGCTCGAACCTGCGACCCCCTGCTTGTAAGGCAGGTGCTCTCCCAGCTGAGCTAATCCTCCATATTGGTGACCCGTACGGGATTCGAACCCGTGTTACCGCCGTGAAAGGGCGGTGTCTTAACCGCTTGACCAACGGGCCAGGTAAATTTTCCCAAGTATAAACAAAGAAATAATTTCACAGGTAGATTTCAAAAGTTAAACTTCGAATCCACGATCAATCGACAAATAGTCGTTGTGCTACCATTTAGGTACTGTGAAATAATCTTTTGCCTGGCGGCGTCCTACTCTTGCAGGGGCAAAGCCCCAACTACCATCGGCGCTGAAGAACTTAACTTCTGTGTTCGGCAAGGGAACAGGTGTGACCTCTTCGCTATTGCTACCAGACCTATTTTTTTTAGGTTTATACCTTAAAAACTAAATAAGAGTAAACAAGACATCAAATAAAGAATTTAGTTAAGTCCTCGATCGATTAGTATCCGTAAGCTCCACGTGTCACCACGCTTCCACACCGAACCTATCAACCTCATCGTCTCTGAGGGATCTTACTCACTCGAAGTGATGGGAAGTCTCATCTTGAGGGGGGCTTCATGCTTAGATGCTTTCAGCACTTATCCTTTCCACACGTAGCTACCCAGCGATGCTCCTGGCGGAACAACTGGTACACCAGCGGTGTGTCCATCCCGGTCCTCTCGTACTAAGGACAGCTCCTCTCAAACTTCCAACGCCCACGACGGATAGGGACCGAACTGTCTCACGACGTTCTGAACCCAGCTCGCGTACCGCTTTAATGGGCGAACAGCCCAACCCTTGGGACCGACTACAGCCCCAGGATGCGATGAGCCGACATCGAGGTGCCAAACCTCCCCGTCGATGTGAACTCTTGGGGGAGATAAGCCTGTTATCCCCGGGGTAGCTTTTATCCGTTGAGCGATGGCCCTTCCATGCGGAACCACCGGATCACTAAGCCCGACTTTCGTCCCTGCTCGACTTGTAGGTCTCGCAGTCAAGCTCCCTTGTGCCTTTACACTCTACGAATGATTTCCAACCATTCTGAGGGAACCTTTGGGCGCCTCCGTTACCTTTTGGGAGGCGACCGCCCCAGTCAAACTGCCCGCCTGACACTGTCTCCGAACCGGATCACGGTCCTGGGTTAGAATGTCCATACAGCCAGGGTGGTATCCCACGGATGCCTCCACCGAAGCTAGCGCTCCGGTTTCCAAGGCTCCCACCTATCCTGTACAAGCTGCACAGACATTCAATATCAGGCTACAGTAAAGCTCCACGGGGTCTTTCCGTCCTGTCGCGGGTAATGCGCATCTTCACGCATAGTATAATTTCACCGGGTCTCTCGTTGAGACAGTGCCCAAGTCGTTGCACCTTTCGTGCGGGTCGGAACTTACCCGACAAGGAATTTCGCTACCTTAGGACCGTTATAGTTACGGCCGCCGTTTACTGGGGCTTCGGTTCAAAGCTTCGCCTTGCGGCTAACATTTCCCCTTAACCTTCCAGCACCGGGCAGGTGTCAGCCCCTATACTTCGCCTTTCGGCTTCGCAGAGACCTGTGTTTTTGCTAAACAGTCGCTTGGGCCTATTCACTGCGGCTCCATGTAAATGAAGCACCCCTTCTCCCGAAGTTACGGGGTCATTTTGCCGAGTTCCTTAACGAGAGTTCTCCCGCTCACCTTAGGATTCTCTCCTCGCCTACCTGTGTCGGTTTGCGGTACGGGCACCTATGATCTAACTAGAGGCTTTTCTTGGCAGTGTGAAATCCGGAACTTCGGTACTAAATTTCCCTCCCCATCACAGCTTGAAATTGCCAGACGGATTTGCCTATCTGACTTTCTCACTGCTTGGGCGCACATATCCATCAGTGCGCATTCCTTATCCTACTGCGTCCCCCCATCGCTCAAACAATCATGAGGTGGTACAGGAATATCTACCTGTTGTCCATCGCCTACGCCTTTCGGCCTCGGCTTAGGTCCCGACTAACCCTGAGAGGACGAGCCTTCCTCAGGAAACCTTAGGCATTCGGTGAAAGAGATTCTCACTCTTTTTTCGCTACTCATACCGGCATTCTCACTTCTAAGCGCTCCACCAGTCCTCACGGTCTGACTTCACAGCACTTAGAACGCTCTCCTACCATTGTTCGTAAGAACAATCCGCAGCTTCGGTGATACGTTTAGCCCCGGTACATTTTCGGCGCAGAGTCACTCGACCAGTGAGCTATTACGCACTCTTTAAATGATGGCTGCTTCTAAGCCAACATCCTGGTTGTCTGGGCAACTCCACATCCTTTTCCACTTAACGTATACTTTGGGACCTTAGCTGGCGGTCTGGGCTGTTTCCCTTTCGACTATGAACCTTATCACCCATAGTCTGACTCCCAAGTAAAAGTAACTGGCATTCGGAGTTTGACTGAATTCGGTAACCCGGTGAGGGCCCCTAGTCCAATCAGTGCTCTACCTCCAGTACTCTATTTCTTGAGGCTAGCCCTAAAGCTATTTCGGAGAGAACCAGCTATCTCCGTGTTCGATTGGCATTTCACCCCTACCCACACCTCATCCCCGCATTTTTCAACATACGTGGGTTCGGGCCTCCAGTCAGTGTTACCTGACCTTCACCCTGGACATGGGTAGATCACACGGTTTCGGGTCTACGACCGCATACTCATTCGCCCTATTCAGACTCGCTTTCGCTGCGGCTCCGTGTCTTCCACTTAACCTTGCATACGATCGTAACTCGCCGGTCCATTCTACAAAAGGTACGCCGTTACCCATTAACGGGCTTCGACTACTTGTAGGCACACGGTTTCAGGTTCTATTTCACTCCCCTTCCGGGGTGCTTTTCACCTTTCCCTCACGGTACTGGTTCACTATCGGTCACTAGAGAGTATTTAGCCTTGGGAGATGGTCCTCCCGGATTCCGACGGAATTCCACGTGTTCCGCCGTACTCAGGATACACTCCGGAGGGAATTCTTTTTCAACTACAGGGCTGTTACCTTCTGTGGCTGACCTTTCCAGGTCGATTCATTTAAAGAATTCCTTGGTAACTCCGAGTGGAGTGTCCTACAACCCCAGAAAGCAAGCTTTCTGGTTTGGGCTCTTTCCGTTTCGCTCGCCGCTACTCAGGAAATCGATTTTTCTTTCTCTTCCTCCGGGTACTGAGATGTTTCAGTTCCCCGGGTCTACCTCATGCACCCTATGTATTCAGATGCATGTACTGTTCCATTACGAACAGTGGGTTCCCCCATTCGGAAATCCCCGGATCAAAGTTTACTTACAACTCCCCGAGGCATATCGGTGTTAGTCCCGTCCTTCATCGGCTTCTAGTGCCAAGGCATCCACCGTGCGCCCTTATTCACTTAACTAAGTTACAGTAAATAAGCGTACTAATTTATTAGCCTTGCTTTTATTTAAAAATATTGATGTCGTTGTTACTCTTATTTAGTTTTCAAGGTACAAGCTTCCACAGGATGTGGTGACTTCTGTGTTCGTCACAGGACGTGACGGGTTTTAACAGAAGATCCTTCAATCCTTTGAGAGATCTTTTTTACTCTCTCAAAACTGAACCAAACAACACAGTATGCCCTTCCTACCCGAAGGTAGGGTTCCGTAATAATCCTTAGAAAGGAGGTGATCCAGCCGCACCTTCCGATACGGCTACCTTGTTACGACTTCACCCCAATCATTAGTCCCACCTTCGGCGGCTGGCTCCAAAAGGTTACCTCACCGACTTCGGGTGTTACCAACTCTCGTGGTGTGACGGGCGGTGTGTACAAGGCCCGGGAACGTATTCACCGCGGCATGCTGATCCGCGATTACTAGCGATTCCGGCTTCATGTAGGCGAGTTGCAGCCTACAATCCGAACTGAGAATGGTTTTATGGGATTGGCTTGACCTCACGGGTTCGCTTCCCTTTGTTCCATCCATTGTAGCACGTGTGTAGCCCAGGTCATAAGGGGCATGATGATTTGACGTCATCCCCACCTTCCTCCGGTTTGTCACCGGCAGTCACCTTAGAGTGCCCAACTGAATGCTGGCAACTAAGATCAAGGGTTGCGCTCGTTGCGGGACTTAACCCAACATCTCACGACACGAGCTGACGACAACCATGCACCACCTGTCACTCTGTCCCCGAAGGGAAAACTCTATCTCTAGAGGTATCAGAGGATGTCAAGACCTGGTAAGGTTCTTCGCGTTGCTTCGAATTAAACCACATGCTCCACCGCTTGTGCGGGCCCCCGTCAATTCTTTTGAGTTTCAGCCTTGCGGCCGTACTCCCCAGGCGGAGTGCTTAATGCGTTAACTTCAGCACTAAGGGGCGGAAACCCCCTAACACCTAGCACTCATCGTTTACGGCGTGGACTACCAGGGTATCTAATCCTGTTCGCTACCCACGCTTTCGCTCCTCAGCGTCAGTTACAGACCAGAGAGTCGCCTTCGCCACTGGTGTTCCTCCACATCTCTACGCATTTCACCGCTACACGTGGAATTCCACTCTCCTCTTCTGTACTCAAGTCCTCCAGTTTCCAATGACCCTCCACGGTTAAGCCGTGGGCTTTCACATCAGACTTAAAAGACCGCCTGCGAGCGCTTTACGCCCAATAATTCCGGACAACGCTTGCCACCTACGTATTACCGCGGCTGCTGGCACGTAGTTAGCCGTGGCTTTCTGGTTAGGTACCGTCAAGGTTGGGTCAGTTACTACCCAACTTGTTCTTCCCTAACAACAGAGTTTTACGATCCGAAAACCTTCATCACTCACGCGGCGTTGCTCCGTCAGACTTTCGTCCATTGCGGAAGATTCCCTACTGCTGCCTCCCGTAGGAGTCTGGGCCGTGTCTCAGTCCCAGTGTGGCCGATCACCCTCTCAGGTCGGCTACGCATCGTCGCCTTGGTGAGCCGTTACCTCACCAACTAGCTAATGCGCCGCGGGCCCATCTGTAAGTGACAGCCGAAACCGTCTTTTATCTTCTCACCATGAGATGAAAAGTGTTATCCGGTATTAGCTCACGTTTCCGCGAGTTATCCCGATCTTACAGGCAGGTTGCCCACGTGTTACTCACCCGTCCGCCGCTCATTCCATAAACATCACCCCGAAGGGTTCTGTTTATTTCCTGCGCTCGACTTGCATGTATTAGGCACGCCGCCAGCGTTCGTCCTGAGCCAAGATCAAACTCTCCATAAAAGTTTGTAATACTTAGCTTTTGTAGAAGCTGACTTCTACTTGTTTTAAAAAGAAAAACGAGTTTCCTTTTTCTTGACATACTGGTTGTTTTGTTCAGTTTTCAAAGAGCAAATTTGTTTGCCGCCTTCTTTAAAGCGACTTTATTAATCTATCACAGATTAAAATATAATGTCAATAACTTTTTTGAATTATTTTCTTGTTCGCATTGAACTTTTTTAGCGACAAGAAATAATTTACCACACTATTAAACTAAAAGTCAACAACTTTTTTATTATTTTTAGCTCCGTTTTGTGGCGGGAATTTAATATAACATAGATAGACAGCTATTGCAATACTATTTATTATCGAGATTTAATATTCTTTGGTGGGATGCTGGGTCAACTTCTGTCCCTAGTCACTTCTATAGTTAAGATATGAAAGATCTAATGATATCCGATTAAATTGATATCATCTGTTCTTCTAAATGACTACAAGTTTTTTTGCAATAAAATGTAATCAAAACAAGCTGCTATTTTTACCTTTAACCGAAAAGTGAAGAAACACCAAAGTTTAATGGTAATTCTCTACTATTATTAACATGATAGTAATTCTCCTATATATAACATCTACCCGCAAAATAAGAGGATGATGAAATTTGTTTGGATGAGAAACCTGTCCCCTCCCCTTTTACATTCAATTAACTTGATCTCAATTGTTTTTTACAATCGTTTGATATATTTAGGCGCTCCTTACCCTTTCTCTTGAACTCCTTTCGTAATATCAACCTTGTGTCCTATTTTTTATACAGGAAATTTAAAATGGATTTTATAAACTCTTCATATGAAGAGAAATATTTATCTCGGTGATTATACCATTTTCGTACCGTGTTAACTAACCAGTAAGGTACAGAATGTCCATCAATTAAGTGATAGTATTGTTCATAGCCTTTCTTTAGATGCTCCCATCTGAAATCATTACCTGGCTGAATGTATTCAGAAACATCGAGTATTTTTGCTCTTCCGTTTTGAAGTAATATATTTTTTAAATGGATATCACGTGGGTTAAGACCCTTATTACGAACATATTCCCGGGCATCCTCCACATCATTTATAACTTGCTCTGGAATGTGAATCCCTTGTAAAACGCAGTCAAAGAGAGTCATCCCTTCCTCGTAGCTTAAAACGAGGTATTCATCATACGCAGCAAAACATGTTGAAAAGAAAGAAGAGTCATCTATTATCTGATAAACACCTGCTTCTACTTTAACTTTATCAATTTTGTCCTTTGCATATTTTTTAAACACATAAGCTGGAGCATGAATCGATTGAAAAACTGCCGCATCTGTACCTACACCAATACACTTCAAATCTTTAGCGCCCCCACTTATCGTGACAGGCTCATTATTAGGATTTGATGAAACAGTGATTTTGGAAAGAGAATCCTTCGCTATATCCCAGTCGTTTTCCATTTGACTTCTCCTTTCATTACATAGGTAGAAAATTACTTTATTAAGAAGCAAGAAAGAAATCTTAATCCTAGACATTCTTACCGAGATAAAACAAAATTAACCGTTTTGGAGTAAAAATGCAAAAATAAAACCGCATGAAATCAAGTTTTAATTGATTTCATGCGGTTTTTTCATTTTAATGAAACGATCTCGCAGGTTCTTCTTAGGTTTCGTTTTTCTAAACAGCTTCAGATGAAGCACAATTGAAAGAGTAACCAAAGATTCCATATTCAAAGTCTATGTTGGATTTTACTATTTTCACTTCCTAAAAAAACTATATTTATTTACTGTCACAAAACTAGAATCAGGAGGAGATGGATTTTTTCTTAATACAATAGCTAATCTATTAAGTATTTGCGTTAAATCAGACTGAACATTATCATCGAATATAAATTCAATTCCATACTGATATATCCCATATCTTATTTCCTTCATCCAGACAACTGTACCTTGCAGATTAACTATGTTTCCCAATATCTCTGCTTCAAATTCTAAAATAATGTCTTGATGGACAGTTAGCCTTATATCGGATAAAAACCGCAGACCACCTAATCCAATATCTTCAATTAGCACCTCTGCTTTTCCAAGTTCAACATTTCTTCCAAGAATACGTGTAAGTGTCATCGATCCTTTTAATGGAATATCAAGGTCAATCCTGAAATAATTTCTTCTATTATCAGTTACTTTTTCTTCATTGGATGGTGCTTCAACTTTGATTTTACTTTTTTGCAGAAGTGCAGCAAACGCTTCTGCTGAAACAGGCTTTGAAAATATATAACCTTGTATTGCGTTACAATTCATTTCTTTTAATAGTTCCACCTGTTCATTTGTTTCCACTCCTTCCGCAATAACATTCATATTAAGATGTTGAGCTAAATCAATAATTGTTTTTGTAATAAAATTGGTTGATTCAGAATCCTTGCGACTTAATCCATTAATAAATGTACGATCTATTTTTAATGTATCGATTCGCCCTTTAAATTTCTGCAAGTAAGAAAGTGATGAGTAGCCTGTCCCAAAGTCATCTAATGAAACCCGAATGCCCATCTTCTTAAAATCATCCAACATAGAGAGAATCATCGTTTCATTATCCAGAAGTGACGATTCAAGTATTTCAACTTCCAAGTACTTAGGGTCAAGTTTCGTCCTTTGTAAAATATTTGAGATATTAACAAGCATTTCTTTTTCCATAAAACGCTGTGCGGATAGATTGATAGAAATAGGGATAGCCGGCAACCCATTATCCTGCCATGCTTTATTTTGGATACATACTGTTTCTTTAATCCATTTGCCTATATCCACAATTAGCCCAGTTTCTTCTGCTAATGGTAAAAATTCATTCGGATTAACTAATCCCCATTCTGGATGATTCCAGCGAATTAAAGCTTCTGCACCGATAATTTGATTCGAATTTGTACATATTTTAGGCTGATAATACATTTCTAGCTGTTTCAACTTCAATGCCTTTCTAAGATCTGACTCAAGTGTAAAGGTTTTATATGTTTCTGCATCCAATGAGGAAGTATAAATTTGATATGTATTATTTCCTTTGCTTTTAGCCTTGTACAAAGCAGAATTAGCATGCTTGACAATTGTTTCATAATCCTTTCCATCATTTGGATAAAAGCTAATCCCAATACTCGTAGAAACAAAAAGTTCATAATTGTCGATATGAAATGGCTGATCGATTGATTCTATCAACTTTTTCGCATATGCTATAACCTGCTCTGAATTTACGATATTGGGTAATAAAATAACAAATTCATCTCCATCTACCCTTGTAAGAACCGCTTCATCCTCAAGCTTCTCTTTTAATCTATCGGAAAATGCTTTAAGTAGCTTATCACCGGTCAAATGACCCAACGTATCATTCACATACTTGAAACGATCTAAGTTTAAAATCATTAGCGCAAATCGTTTTTCTAGTGTATTACTAATAACGATTTCCTGTTCTATTTTCTCATTCAGAAATCTACGGTTTGGAAGCTTTGTTAATGCATCATGATAGACCAAGAAGTTATTCAACTCCTCAGCCTTTTTACGTTCCGTAATATCAATAATTGTCCCAATGATTGTTGAATAATTGTGATATAAAACCTTTTTCACACGGAACTCTACATCTATCCTACTCCCGTCTACTTTAATCATTCTGATGGATTGCTCAATACTTTCTTCCCCATCCATTAGATTATTAATTATAGATAGAAATATAGCTTGATCTGCTCGATGTATATAGTGGTAAATATCGAAATCCGAGCTAACATTTGATGAGTGTATACCAACAATTTCGGATAGCCTCGGATTCCCGTAAACTAATTTTTTATTTTGTCTAATAAAAACTCCGAAGCTAGATTCTTCAACGAGACTTCTAAACTTCAATTCCGATTCAGTCAGCTCATACTTCGCTGTATTCAATTCTGTCCGATCTTTAAATATCCCAAAAATACCAATCGTCTTTCCTTCTGATATGGCAGGAATAATATGTATTTCCACTTGAAGTGGAACACCATTTTTCTGAACGATAACAGTATTATCATGTTCAATTCTTCCAGAAAGGGTACTATTAAATAACGCTCTAAACTTAGGGACTTCACTTTTTAAGAGAATTTCTTCCAACGGGTATAATGCAATTTCCTCTTTTGAATAACCTAGGGCATCCGTAAACCCTTCATTTACTGATGCAATAACCCCCTCTTTATCTGCAAAAAAAACGATATCAGGATTATACGTAAACAAAGAACGAAAAAATAAATCTGTATCTACCACTTCATCATGATTCGATCGATCTTCCTTTAAATTATTGTCCATTTTCTTACCCCTTTATTTTTAGAATGATAATATTTTTCCTTACACTGTTATACTCCTTATTCTATGAAGTACATTTATTTCTGTCTTTCACACGACAGAAATGATGTACGATAATTAATGACAGCTATATCATTAATAATATTAATATATAGAATTATAACATTATTTTATAGATCTTATGCTCTATTTGATCAAAATTAACACTAGGTAAATATACTTACTGATTGTCCATTAGAAGATATGATTATGAGGTCAGCTCTTGATTCATGACCTCAAGTAGCAATACCTACGCCTCAAGCCATTGTATCGGCAGTCGGTTATGCCCCATCCATACTCCCGAGGCTTTTGGTACATCCTATATAATGGATGTATTCTTGCTGTTTTTTCAAATTATACCTTACACATTAAGCACTACACCACCACACAAAACAGCACACTCGCCAAGTGAGTGTGCTTATAAATTATTACCAAATCTTTAATCTGGTCTCTATTGGTAAACGGTCAGTAATTTATTTTCATATGATAATATATTTAACTCTTAACATTAAAAGCCTAATGTCCACTTTATTAAACACAGATGAATTCTACGCATTTATTCGAATATTCCATTACAAGATTGCTAACCACTTCAGATTCCTCAATTCTTCACCGGATGCCGGTAAACATACTCAGGAAAGTCCGTAATGATACCATCAACCTCAAGTTCAAATAAGTTATCTGCTTGCTCCTGAGTTCGTACAGTGTAAGCGTAAATTTCCATCCCAGCGAGATGAACACGGTCAACCAGATCTTCTGTGACAATATTCATATTTGGATTGAAAAAATCAGCATATGTTGCAAATTGTGCTAGCTGTTCATCCGTAACATCCGCCCATGTTAATCCAGCAAGAACCCCATGTGGGATATTTGGCAGAAGTTGCTTTGATAGCTGTACCGATTCATGATTGAATGACTGAATAATAATTTTACCGTTACTAGGCTTGTGCATATTACGCTCGATCAGAGCCTCAGCAACTTTTTCTTCCATGCCTGGATATAATTCAGGAGATTTTAATTCTATTAATATTCCTATCTTTCCGCGATATTCATCTATTATTTCCTCAAAAGTAGGAACCCGTTCACCTGCAAATTCCTCTCCGAACCAGCTGCCTGCATCCAATTGCTGAATTTCTTCTAGAGTATAATCTCCAACAAATCCATTACCATTGGTTGTACGATTTACGGTTGTATCATGAATAGCTACTAACCTTCCATCTCGTGTCATTTGAACATCAATTTCTATAAAATCAGCTTTCATTTCGAATGCCTTTTCAAATGCAGCCATTGTATTTTCTGATGCATGTCCTGAAGCACCGCGATGTGCAACATTAACCATTTCGCTTTTTCCATTCGATGCGAATACAGGAACTGCAAAAATAAACATAAAGAATATTGCCGACAATGCTAAAACCGTAAATTTTCGTATCATGAGCTGAATCTCTCCCTTTACCCGTATTTGTCTTTAATTATAGAGAAAATCTATTAAATGACTGTAAATTGCATGATAAAGAAATGTATGGAAATGCAAGATATTTGTAATGCTTCTAAAGACCTTCATAAAATCCCTTACAGCAAAAAGAGGCATAAAAAAGAGAGAACGATTTGTCCTCCCTTTTCGTTTCTTATTTAACTTTCCGGAATGGCTTCAGCCGGAGCTAAATAATTCTGTGCCATACGGGCAGCACTCTCCGCTTCAATATATCCCCATACATCATCTAGTGTTGGGTGAGAAGTTGCTTTTAGAATACTCTTAATATCATTTGGACTGAGACTCGGATTAGCCTCTAGCATTAGGGCAATGATACCCGCACAAATCGGAGTTGCCATCGATGTACCAGACAACTGAATATAGTTTTCGTCAATAACCATCTCCGGCAATTCAGATTCAAGCGCCGATCCCGGAGCTAGCAAGGAAATAATATTTGTACCTGGTGCATAAATGTCCGGTTTAACGAACGTATCAATTGTAGGGCCTCTACTAGAATAATCTGCTATCACATCATCTGCGCGCTCTAATGTGTTCTGATCATCCGTTGATCCAACTGTAATAATAAATGGGTCGATTGCAGGAGTGCTGATAGTTGCTGCAGAAGGCCCACTGTTTCCAGCAGCAGCACATACAACAATTCCTTCATGCCACGCAGATTGAGCAGCTAATGCTAATGGATCATCCCTGAACGATTCATAAGCAGGAGCTCCAAGTGAGAGTGAGATTATACGGATATTATGCTCCTCTTTATGATCGATGCACCATTCCAAGCCTTCAATAATGGTGGATAATCTCCCACTCCCTTGTTCATCTAAAACTTTTATTCCAATGAGTGAGGCTTCTGGTGCTGTCCCCACGTATTTTCCATTAGAGAGGCTTCCATTTCCAGCAGCGTCACCAGCACAATGGGTGCCATGTCCATTATCATCATAGGCTTCACTTTCACCGTTTATTAAATCTTGAAAAGCTATTATTCGATTTTCTGGATTGGTCAAGTCTTCATGTGGATGGATACCAGTATCAATTACAGCAATCGTAACGCCCTTCCCAGTTAACCCAAGCTGCTCTCTAACTTTCACAGCTCCTGTTTGCTCACAGGCAATATCCATAAAGGAAGTTACAATCCGATCATAAAAAATCCGATCTACTGCTTCATGATCTTTAATTTCTTTTATCCTATCTGGTGTTAAATGTCCTTGCATCGCATTTATACTTCGGAGTTCTCTACCTAGTTTGTTATGGGAGTCAGCATTGCATACTTTCAAGAGGTCGTCTTTTTTCCCTTGATCACAATTCTTTTTCAAATAAACGATAATGGGGATTTCCTTGTTGTCAGTTTCCTGTTTGGGTACTTTTCGAGAATTTCGTAATTGTTCCACTAAGCCAGGGTCAAGTTTACGTTCGGCATCTTCGAACCACACTTTTTTCCGATCGCTCATCTTACTCCTCCTCGTAAAAATGTTTTTTACCTCATTAATAGATTATCAGCGAAAAACAACTAAAACAATCAGACAAGTTTACTATTTTTGGAAAATTAAGATAAAAATCTAGTAATTTTGTTGGTAGTTTGAATAATACGAAGGGAGATACAAGCAAATATCAGCAGTTTATTTCCCTGCTTCTTTAAACTAGTACTCTTCTATAATGAACAAATAAAACCAAAACCTCTATCAGCGGAAATCTAAAAAATTTTCCACCAATTGAAGTTTTGGTCAAGGTCACATTATCTTACTTATCTTTGCGAATCATTTTCAATAGCCCAGGAATTTGATGTGGTGCTTTCGTATCTTTAGCAAACTCTTCTTCTATAATATCCCACCAACCATACATTTCTAGATATACTAAGTCGAATAACATAATCCCATGTGTGTTATCTTCTAATGTACGGATTGCTTTTCGGAATTGTTCTGGGTCACCTTCATATTGTTGAAGATAGAGAGAACCATATACTGGTGCAGCATAATCTACTACTTCCATTACGAGCTGTGCAGACCCTTCGACACTATACCAATACGGCAAGTCGGAAGCATCCGATTCTTCAATACTTACATCATAATAGTAATTACCGGTCATGAGGAAGTCGAGATATTCAGCATAACCAGTTTTATTGTAGTCTTCGCTAGCCCAATCATACTCTGGCTTGTAATCTTTGCTTGCCCAGTTTACCCCTTCATTATAGTAGAGTGGATACCAAGAACCAACATAGGTGGTAAACAATAAATCATCGTCATAAGAATGAATGAGATCTTCTGCATCTTTGAAGAAAGATTGGATATTATGTGCACGGAATTCAACCCATTCTTTATATAACGGTCCTTCAACGATTATCTGCTCTGTTCCATCTAACTGGATTTCATAGATGTCTTCTGGCCAATTAGTCACTTCCTCGCCAATATATTTTTCAAATTGCTCACGACTTAAATCACTAAAGTCAGCATGTTCATTCGAATATCTTGCTCTGTCAAGCACAATACCATCTAAATCATAGTTCGTAATTAGCTCTTCTATAATACTCAATTCATAGTTACGAACATCTTCCTGGATTGGATTTACAAACACTGAAGAAGAAGGATATTCTGAAGCTGGTATAATCCTCGTTTCAGACTCTTCATGTGCAACTGGATCACCAACCTTCAGATTTTCCAATACCCAAGTTCTTGCTTTTCCATGGGCAGATAACACGACACCATTTTCCGGAATTTCTAAAGCCTCTCCATTCGTAGCCACTCTGTCTTCGATTTGAGAGATTACGCCATCAACAACTTGAACTTCAACTCCCCAGCGATTAGAAGGGGAAACATCATATTTATCAGGAGTAAATAAAATAATTTGGTTTTCCCCTCTTTCTGTATTCACCCCATCTAATGGCACTGTCGCTCCATTTTTTGCCTCAACGATTTGTACGGCCGTATAGAATTGGGATTGCCATTCCGGATGATCAAAAGCTGGACCATCTTTATACGTGTTGTTTCCTTCTGAGAAAACATTGATATTCGCTAAAACTTCCAAACCGTACTTATCTGCTTCATCAAGAACTGTTTCCAGTAAATCATAGCCAGCTGGAAAATCGCCATAGTCGGCAATCTCCGCTGTACTCATATGTGGCGCAATATCACTGTCATAGCCGACGAAACCAGTATAATTCTTCACATCTAAAACAATGGTGTCGATATTCGCATTCGCTGTTTTTTCCACAATATTTGCTACCTTTTCAGGTGTATCTAGGTTGTGAATGTTTGCAGATAAATCATACCAAAGCACACGCCCTTTAATGTTTTCATTTTTTACAAGATTAGAAAGGACCTTCTCAAGGCCTCTCCCAGGTGCTGCTTGAATTGGGGTTGCTAACGTCAAAAACAAAACAATAGTCAGTAACATACTAAACCATTTTCTCATTTTCTTTACCTCCAAAAAAATTTATTAGCAACCTATTACGTTGATGGATGTTTTCTATTTATTTATCTCTATACAAACGACAAAACAAGCGAATACATCACCTCCTTTAAAGATGTAACCCGTTTGCAGTTCGAGCTGAGCATCACGCCAGGCCAAACTCCAAGAAACAAACTAAGAAGTAAAAAGGAAAAACTCTAACGCATTCATTAAATCCGACTTCCAAAAACGCCATTCATGCTTCTCTTCCTGCTCGGAATATACAATCCGTGCACCTTTTTTCACTAACATTTCGTGTAATTCTCGATTTCGAGTCAAAATATATAAGTTTTCATTTGTAAGCAACGAAACATATTCATCTTCGTATTTTCCAACAGTTTGATAAACGCGCCATTGCACATGCTTTAATTGTTCTACCATTTCAATATCCTTTTCGGAAACAGCTGCCGATTGCAACAAGAGATGTGTCCATGTCTCTGGACTCATTCCTGCAATGTTTAGCGATATATTTGCTGCTAATGAATCCCCTAGAAGACCACGACGGACTATCTTCCTACCGATTTCTACTTCCACTTCTGGTAAAAATTCTTCTGTCATAAAGGTGAGGTATTGTTTAAATTTTTTTCCCTTATGATGGTAGGCGTTCCACCTGTCCATCGAATTCCCTGGGTGCACAAGTATAAAAACTAACTTCCTAGCAATCTCTGGTTGTTTTTCCAATAAATTTTGGAATGCATTCTCTAATTCTCCAAGTTCTAAATAATCTTTTCCGTCCTGAACATATAGAAGATAAGCTTCCTCTGTTTCCTCGTCTGAAGTTAAAACGCAGTATTCATAATCTTGTTTTAATATATTGCTATGAAAGGTTTTTTTCGTTCGATTCAACAACGTATAATATCCTTTCTTTTTTAGAATTCCATCTCATCTGGCCAGTGTAGCTCGATACCTTTTTCGATTAATAACTGTTGATAAGCTTGTAAATGTTTCGAGTTTTGTCTAACTTCCTTTGGTTCAACCTCATTTGCAATGGCGTAAGCGGCTAAATATCCGACTGCCTCCCCAATATTCCATTCAGTAGGATGCAGTCTGTAACATCCATTGGTAATTTGCGTGGTTCCAATATTTTTACATGCTGGCAGTAGATTTGTTACGCGCAATGGAATCAATGCACCAAGCGGTATTTCATAGGGATAGGTAGGAATATAAAACGTGCGATTTGAGACAGTCGTATGGTGTAAATCAAGGTGATAGCTTCCTACGCCAACACTATCCGGATAGGTGCGAATGCTTTCCCGTAAATCTTTACTAACATCATTCTCTGTTATCGTATATTGCGCCTTTATTCTCCGCGACTCGCGAATATAAGGATATTTAGCAAGTCCGTCGTCCGTTCCCAAAACATCCATACGTAATCGTAAGCCTGGATAACCCTTCCCACCATCCAATCTTGGAGCCTCGGTTTGCAACCAATATAAAAGAGACAGACTTAGCTGCTTTGCGCCTTTTAAATGCTTTTCTCGCTCCTCTTCCGTAACATCAATAATCGAACCTAAAAAATAATCATTTTGCGGCCAATTTATTAGTGACACATCACCGTCATATATTGAATCTATTAAATGCGTAACGTCTAGTACCCTTCGATAAGTAAAAAGAGCTGGAATATCCTGTTCGTTAGGAAACAACGTGAACTTCTTCATCGTACTTGTATCCAAAGAATTCACGGCATACCAACTAAGTAATGGCCATTTCGAATAACTCGGAATATAGCGTTTCCAAAAATCATACTGGTCGGGTTTCTCAATAATACTATTCCTTTCTTTTAGGTAGTCGACTGCAAGTACATGTGTAACAGCCTGTACATCTTTTGAATCTGCCTGTAAAGGAGCATGCGGCTCGCCCGTTTCCTTCTGGGACTCAGCACCAATCACGTATTCTACCCCTGCAAGCGGAAGGACGTCGCCACACTCCGTAGCATCTAAAAAGTAGTTTCCAGTAAGTTCTGCCAGCTCTCCTTTTACATTATCTCGAATAACTACAGATTCTATTACTTCGCTACTTGTTTGGACATCAATAGGTTTATGGTTTAACAGGATACGAAGTTTTCCACTGTTTACATAAGGTGCTAACATATCCTCAAGTACCTGTAAAGCAACTTTTGGTTCATGTGAAAGACGACTAACCCATGCATTTCCGGGATTCAATCGTTCTTCCTTCATCGCCTTTTCTGTTAAGGCATAGTTCTGTTTATAATAATCTCGTACACGATTTCTAAAATGACGATAAGTAGTCGTACAACCGAACTCCTCAATCCAAGGATGCTCATCAGGCGGGACCGCTTGGCTTGTCAATTGGCCGCCGATCCAATCGGTTTCCTCCGTTAACATAACGGATAACCCCATTTTTGCTACCGACAATGCCGCAATGCATCCACCAAGACTCCCGCCGACAACGATGACGTCTGCCGCTTCCTTCCTCATCCCGTCAACTCCTTCCTTTTACAATTGATTGACTTGTAATTAAATCGTTTTCGTTTCCAGTTCAATACCGCATTCAAACATCCGATTCCACGGTGCATACGTTTTTAGCATTGCAATTTCGAATCCTTTAAAGCTATTCATCAATAAGTCGTTATAACGTTTCCATAAACGCTTATCTCGTTCTGCATTCACAAGGCTTGCTTTATCTTCTAAATCAAAATACGATAAATGATGTGTGGCAAGAAAATCTGCTAGCATCTCCATACGAATTTCGGCTTGATAAAAATAATCATCTAACAAATGATAAATTAAGTTTTGTTGGATTACAGTTTGGTCGCCATCCATCCCAATGACTCCTTGGGCAATCGTTGTACCAAGCGTATTACAATTTGTATTCCAGCCTTTATAAGAAAGTAATTTATCTAAAATTCCAGCTTCATCTAACAGTGTAATAAGCTGAGAATCACCACCATTTGCATATGCAGAATCTGCTACAACCACTTTTTTGCCTTCCTTTACATAAGAGGCAATCTGATCCACGAAATGCAATAAATCACGAAAGCTAGAATACGTTATGTCCTTCTTACCTTGGTCCCAAGCTTCTTGCATCACGCGACCTGGTGTATTATAGGCGAGAATTATATCCGCTTCTTCAGCTTGATCAACCAGCTGACAACCACTAGCTAAAACATGTGCCTTGAGACTCTCGGCAAAAGGGCGATCCTCATACATTGGAATAATCTGAGGACCTAATATGCTGCTCCAAATCGGATAAATTCTTGGCCTCTTCTGATAATGGGTATTATAAATTCGAGTGAGCAGGGTTGCACCAACCTCATCTGCACCGGGATAAATATGAACGTCGTTATAAAGCCTGAGCTGTTCACGTTTTACTGCGACAATAGCTTGGTCCCTTGCGGTGTAACCATATTCCGCACTATCATCCTGTGGAATTGCAAGAAAACTAATAACTCCCTCTTTAACTAATTCCAACATAGATTGATTGATATGCAGGTTAAAGCTTCGGCGATTTTCATAATCCTCCACATATTGCTTTGGGAGATTTTGCTGTATTGCTATAAGTTCAGCTGTTTCATCATCCGTTAATCCACTAACATTTTGCTTGTCTTCCAAATAAGCATGCAGGAAAATTTCTCTTCCCCACTCCTCATAATAGGTGGGCTCCTCATCACTAGAGCTATACTTAGGAGTGCGCATAATCATGTTAGATGCATAGATAGGTAATGCCGGATACTGTTGATGGAAACTTCGTAACCTTTCTATCCATTTCTCGACGGTTCCATCCGACAAATAATGAATACGAGACGGAAGTAATCCACCATAGACAAGCATATCGATACTAAGAATAATTGCATCCACCTCAGGAGCTGCACGCTGTATCCATTGCCACATCCCATCTGTATCGGCAGGTTGCTTTTTAAACCCAAACAGTACCTTAGGGGGTAACAATAAATCAATATCCTTCGCTGTAGCTGCGATTCGTTCTACAACATGTGTATTACAAGGTCGTTCGTCAATTGGAGTATAGATGATTTTCATTTACACACCTCTTTATTACATAACTTTCGTTTTTTTCAATGTTTGTATTTCCTTTAAAAAAGTATCAAGTAAATAAAATAAGGATACTTCACTAATCGAATGAGTAACTTTTCCTACGTCATTGCCGGAAGGGATAAAAAACGTAATATCTGCTCTTTCTGTTATCGGTGAATCCTGCTGGCTAGTAATTCCAATCGTTGTTGCATTACACTTCCTAGCAGCTTCAAGCATTTTTAGTACATTTGCGTTAAATCCTGAAATACTTAATCCCACTGCTAAGCAGTGCTGATCCAGCAAGTGAACTGAGCGATCCATTTGATAGCGATTGGAAAAAACGTCAACAGGTATGTGAAGTTCCATCATTTTATACTTGAGTTGATTCATAACATATTCCATTTCTTCAGATCCGTATAAAATAATGCGTTTCGCAAGCCTAAGCTGTGATCCAATTTCCCCAAAATCAACTGATTGGTTTAACGTATCGATTTTGTTCAAGATGTTAATATAGTCTTCTTTAATCTCTACTTGACTGGAATTCTCTGTTTTATCGTGAAGCCTTGTTCCAATCGTTGCTTCTTTTGCCATCATACGCAGCTGATTGTAGGAACCAATTTCAAGCTTCTTGCAAAATCTCGTAATCATCGATTCAGAAACATTGATTTTGTCGGCCATGTGAGAAATGGTATGATTAGGTACGTCGCTTAAATTCATCGTTACATATTTGGCTATGGCAGCTTCGCCCTTGGTTAATTTATGTTTATTTGATTCAATCATCGTCGTAATCCGATTAAAAGGTTGCAAGGATTCTTGAAGTAGGAAATGCCGTAATGCACCAACCATTCCTGCATCATTTAAATTCCCCGCAATTTCAATTTTCGTTTTATCTAGTAGTGCAGGTATAAGATCCTTCTTTAATTGCTTCATAATAAGCGGATAAAGATATTCCTTTTGATTGGTTATTCCTCCACCAATCACAATCATTTCTGGATTCATCATATAGGCAATCGTTGCCATCCCCTTTGATAAGTAATACACAAGCTGATTGATTTCTCTTATGCAAACCTCGTCTCCACTCAATGCTAATTTAAATATTTCCTTCCCATTAAGCTTATCCTCAGCAAAGCCTTTTTGCTTAGCCACATTTTTTACGAGAGTTCTTGTTGAAGCAAGTTCCTCAAATTGACTTCCTTCAATTGGAATATAACCAATCTCTCCACCACTATAGCTATGACCACTGTGCAGCTTATTGTCGATAACATAACTCCCGCCAATTCCTGTACCAATTGTGAGGCAGAACATGCTTTTAACATCTTTTCCTTTTCCAATCCAAGATTCTGCTAATCCCACACAATTTACATCGTTCTCCACTTCCACCTGTAATTGAAAATAAGTTTCCAACTCTTTTTTGATTTGCATTCCGGTATAATTTGGAATGAGGGAAGAGGCATATAGTATTTCCCCTTTTTTAGAATCCACCTGGCCAGCCGTGCTAATGCAGATTCCAGCAATAAGATAGGATTGAAGCAGTTCATCCCCAATCTTTTTTACTTTATTGATCACTTCTAATCCTCCTAAATCTGCCTCGGTAGGGACTTCATTTTTATAAATAATACTGCCATTCTCTTTGAGAACACTGTATTTGATTAACGTGCCACCTATGTCAAATGCGATAAATTCTCTCATTGTACCTCTCCTTACAAACTCGGATCACGTTATAGTGATCTGGCCAAATTTTAATTGTGCACTTATCCCTTAACTGCTCCATCCGTTTGTCCGGAAATAAAGTATTTTTGTAACCAAATAAAGATGAGCAGACTAGGTATCGTCGTTAAGATGGAAGCAGCACTTATTAATTTTAAATTACCCCCATCAAAGTTTTGTGACATTTGTGCTAACGCAATTGATAATGTATACATGCTGCTTTCTGTCGTGTTGATGAGAGGCCATAAGTAATCTCCCCATGTAAAGGTAAACGTATAGATTGCTAGCGATATTAACGTCGGTTTCACAAGCGGCATAGCAACCTTCCACCATACTTGAAAACGATTCGCACCATCCAGATACGCAGATTCCTCCAATTCTTTAGGTACAGTCAAGAATGCTTGGCGCATAAAATAAATACCAAATGCAGTCGAAACCTGCAGCACAGCTAAACCTACATAACTGTTTCGCAACCCAAGCTCACCTGCGATTTGAAATAGAGGTGCCATATATAATTGGAAAGGAACGGTCATCGTAGAGATGATAAGCGTAAGAACAATACTTCTTCCTTTAAAATTCATTCGGGCAAGTGCATACCCAGCCATACTGCTGAATAGTAAGTTAAACGGTACTGCAATGCCAGTTACGATGACAGTGTTTAAAAGGTAGCGTAAGAAATCAGTCTTATAAAATGCATCAACAAAATTTGAAAACGTTGGATTAGCAGGTAATATTCCATCATAGATTCCTTGTGTTGCAGGCTTTAATGCAATAAATAACGTATATAAAAACGGACCAACCGTTACAACACAAATTGCGAGCATGACAATATAGAGGATAATTTTCTTTGTTTGTGTCTTTGCTTTCACTTTCTTTCAGCTCCTTTTAGAGGTTGTTCAAAAAGTCCGGTAAAAATGACACTTCGAATTTCCTCGTTGGCGAAATAGGAACTTCTACTAAGAGCGCCCACGTCCTGTGGGCAACGTAGAAGTCAGCACATCCTGTGCAAGCCCGTTCCTCACGTATTAAGGGATTCAATGAACTTCTGTTAAAACCGTCCACGTCCTGTGGACAATACAGAAGTCACCACATCCTGTGAAAGCCCGGTACTCAAAGCTTCGCCGCCTTGAACTTCTTGGTCCTTTTTATCCTCCCTTTGAACACACACTTTTCAAGCCTTCAAATCATCTTCCCGACCACTTGTTAGCTTCATTTGAATGAGTGATCCAATAATGGCTAACAGTAATAAGACTAGTCCAGCAGCAGAAGCAATGGACACATCCAAATTCATGAACTTATCGTAAATATACATAACAAGTGTAGTAGTAGCCCCAGCTGGACCACCATTGGTTGTCAGAGCTATTTCTTCAAAGACTTTCAATCCGTTAATAATAGTTAGAACCGAAACCAATGTCATGGAAGGAACCATCATCGGTACCGTAATCTTAAAGAATTGTTGTATGCCATTCGCACCGTCAATACTTGCTGATTCATACACTTGTTTTGGAATAGATTGCAGGTTTGCTAGATACATAATCATATAGTAACCTAGCCCTTTCCAAACGGTAATAAATGCGACCGCGATAAGTGCTGTTGTTGTATTCGTTAAAAAATTCATTGGAGAATCAATTATGCCTAGTTTTACGAAGAAGTTGGATACCGTACCATCCTGGGAATAAAGCATTTTCCACATTAATGCGGCTACGACAATCGGCGTTACAACTGGTAAATAATAAAGCACCCGAAAAGCCCCAACAGCACGTATTTTTTGATTAACTAGAACAGCTAAAATCATCGGAAGAAATATGTTTAAAGGAAGAACAATGGCAACATATAAGATTGTGTTCACAAATGCCATCCAAAACATTTCGTCCGAGAATATCTCTTTAAAATTAGCAAAACCTACAAATTCACTTGTATCTGCAATAATCTTATAATCTAGAAAACTCCATTGAAACGCTTCTATAATTGGTATTGCTAAAAACGTTACTAATATCACAATAGATGGAAGTAAGAATAACCAAGGTGTAATAGCTGCTGTTAGACTCTTTTTGGAGAAAGGATGTCTACTCATTCATATCCCTCCTGAATTTAGAGACTAGCAAGGGCTGCTAGTCTCTTCAGTTTTGTAATGTATTAGAATGTTGGTGTTAAACCAGCCTTTTCAAAGGATGCATCCCATTTTTCTGTGATTTCCTGCAAGGCTTCTTCAGGAGTTATATCTCCTTGGATATTTTTTACAAATGCCATTTTAACTATTTCATAAAGTTCAGAAGAATTTTCTACCGGTGGAATAAGCACCTTCGAACGTTCAAGAGAAGTTGATGCTTCTAACATCCCCAACGCTTTAGGTGAGTCCCCTGGATTCGTAAAATATTCATCCTCCAATGATTCCGTTGTGGAAGGAAGTACCGTTCCAGCAACTTTTGCAAACTCTAATTGATTTTCTGCATTCGTAACAAATTCCGCTAATGCAACTGCCGCATCTGGGTTATCTGTTTTTGATGGAATAGAAAAATTCATAACAGCTACGTTCATTGGCGCATCTAAGGCATTTAATGGTTGACCAGCTTTTGCTGCATTATATACATCTGGTGCACCAGATTCAATCGGTCCCAAGAAGGTTACCCCACTTTCAAGGAGGGATACATTATTAGCCATAAATAGTTCTTGTGCAGTAGAGAAAGATCCTTCCGCATTTTCCTGTGGCATAATCCCTTCTTCATACATTTTTTGTGTTAGCGTAAAGAACTCAAGAATCTCTTCATTTTCAGTTAATAACGCTTTTCCTTCTTCCACAATCGGCTCACCATTCGCTATGGAAATCATCTTTTCGATTACCGTGTCACCTTGGTTGATGATTTGGTAGTAAGAAGGTTTACCTGTTGCATCTGTAATAGCCTTGGCTGTATCATAAATTTCCTGTGTGGTTTGAGGAGTTTCCGTAATTCCAGCTTGTTCGAAATGGTCATTATTGTACCAGCTTACCGTAGTTGTTAAATACCAAGGTAAGGCATATAAGTCTTCTTCAAAATACCCTGCTTCAAAAGGGCCTTCTAAATAGGAATTTTGGACTTCTTCACTTACTAAGTCATTTAACTCTAAAAGCCCACCTTGTGCAGCAATATTAATCATATAACGCGGTGCTAGGTTCACAACGTCTGGAACATCATCACCAGTTAGTGAAGTAAGTACTTTTTGTTCAATTTCATTTTGTGGAATATCTTCTATGATGACATCAACTTCTGGATGCATTTCTTCAAATGCTGCTTCTAAATCAGCAAAATAACTATCAAATGGTTCACCAGCCAATGAAGCAGTCCACATGGTCACTTCCCCTGAAAGTTCACCTGATGATCCAGCGTCTGAAGTAGCATTTCCTTCATCCTCACTACTACAAGCCATTAAGCCAACTAAAAGTAAAGCTGTAACTAATGCAAATGAAAGTCTCTTTTTCATTCTTTTTTCCTCCCTTTTAATTGTGAAAACGGAAATTGCCTCTTTATGAAAGCGTTTCCTTAACCTTTATTTTAATTGTTTGATAATTATATAGCAAGACTTTTCAGAAAAAATTTCTACTTTTTATCCTAATTTGAAAATTATTTCTATTAATTACTGTTTGCCTTCATTCAGATATATACGATATACAACTCTCTCTTACATACATTCTTAAAAAGCAACAATAAAATCAGATGCATGTAGAACTCATGCACCTGATTAGAATAATATTATGAATAACTCTTAATCCTTCACAACCATACCTGATGGATATCCGATATACAGCTGGAATTAAAACTAATTTAACCATTATTGTAAACAGCAGAAGAGATATAATCGCTGTCTCCATTGGCACCTGTTAATCAATTTCCAGTTGCATGCAAGCTGCGTGTACTGTTCGACCGTTTCTGCATCTTTCGTTTTCAAGCGCTGGACCTGGATAATAAGTTCTACTGGGTTTAACAATGGAAAGCTCACAAGATCTTAAACTCTACGAATCCCTTATCGTAACCTGCTTCAGTCGTTCCAACCCTAAATCCTCGTCATTTATTAAAAATCCTTTCTGACAAAACCATGGTAAAGACAAAAAATTCAGCTTCCATCCAATTTTACCAATTAATAATATGAGGCTCGCCAAGTATTTTAATATTTTCATTTTGTTTTGCTTCAGCCAATAGGCTCTCTGAAATATAAATTTCCTTTATATGGAGTGTATTTTTTATTCGAACTAGCCGCACTTTTGATGGATCAAATAAAGCAGATGTTTTTATTCCTGCTTTAACTGCTGATTCTGGAGTATTCATGAACATTGGAAACTTTACCACATCGGTTACAAGACTTGTAAGGGCATTGGCAAATCCTTTATCCCAGGCTGTTTTTTCAAATACTTTTCGAGTGGTTATATCCGCTAGACCTATTCCGTTTGCATTATGATGTGTTTGTTCAGTGAGATCCAAAACTATGATTTTTGAGGTTTTTTGATCTCCTGTTGCGTACGGAGTCGGATATCGCCCGGTGATATGAGGATCCATCCCGCTTCCTGAAATATCTTTTCCGAGCTCGTCCACCACGAGAACATCAATAGGATTAAACATTAATCTCGGCATAAGTGATTTGGCTTCAAGTAACAATTCAGGTTCAACTTCAACTATTTTTTCGGCAGGAACAGCTATAATTTTGGCCGGTCTGTCATACGCATTTTCAATTGTACCAAGCCCAAAGATTATAGGAGCGTTAGCTAAAGTTATTCTAGCCATTGCCGGTACATGTTCGGCCATATATTTGAAACTGTAAGAATGTGCAGCATCCGCCCCTTTTTGTTTGCCAAGACCAATCGTAATCATTTTTGCAAGACCACTCTCATGGGTACCACGAAAGGCAGTATGCGGTTT
The DNA here is from genome assembly GCF_037983385.1 of Oceanobacillus sp. FSL K6-0127. Lineage (NCBI taxonomy): Bacteria > Bacillati > Bacillota > Bacilli > Caryophanales > Bacillaceae > Oceanobacillus > Oceanobacillus sp. FSL K6-0127. The sequence continues at coordinate 3,951,473 of NZ_CP150287.1, forward strand.
AATCCTTGCTATAAAGATAATTTTATCCGCCTCGTAAGCATTTTTATCGATATATATTGGTAACCCCTTTGGTAATCTACCTAATTCAACGACATCCATAGTAGATATAATCGGAGCTCCAATGAATTCCTCTATAACTCCCAGTTTCTCTAATACATCCCGTTGACCTTCTGCTGTTGCCCCTCCGTGACTACCCATAGCTGGTACAATAAATGGTAGCCCACCAACTGATTTAACAGCATTAACTACTTCCCTTGTTAAAATAGGAATATCCGCTACACCTCGGCTTCCTACGGCAATTGCAACGCGATCACCTTCTGTAATTCTAGATAGCACCCCTGCTTCCTTAATCGCATCATGTACAGCTTTGTCTACCTCTAAAATCTCGGGAGCGTAAAAATCTTGCTGCACTTTAACCATTCTAGGTAAAGGTATGTCTTTTATTAAGGTTTCAATAACACGCATGCCTGCCACCTCATTATCATTTGATTACTTCTCATAACACCATTCCTATTCGAATGTTTTATTCCTTCTATAGTCCGCGACATCTACAAGCATAGTGAACGACCTCTTCTTATCAACCCTGTTTGTACTTACATGAGAATTCTTTAGACGAATTTTAGTTGACTATTTGAATGCCTTACGTCTAAAACTCTTTTCAGTCATTTCCTGTTTATTCACCCAAAAATGCGGTTGTTCTTTGTTTTTAATTCGGACAATTTCCTTTGCACAATCTATTGACATTTCGTTCATTGCTTCGTTGGTTAATGCGGCTATATGTGGTGTAACTATAATATTATCAAGTTCCCACAAAGAATGATTCAAGCAAGGTGGTTCTTGTTCAAAAACATCTAATGCTGCCCCAGCGATAGACTTTTCTTTTAAAGAGGTTGCTAATACTTCTTCGTCAACCAACCCTCCCCTTGCAGCATTAATTAAAAATGCTGACCGTTTTATCCATCCGATTTTTTCTTTATTAAATAGATGATGGTTGGATGTATTGTAAGGTAAATGCAAGGATATAAAATCGGCTTGTTTAATCAATCTTTCCAAATCATTTTCAATAGAGATATAATCAATCATTGGTTGATCGATATAGGGATCGTATGCAATAACCTTCATCCCGAATCCTAGAGCACATTTTTCGGCTACCAACTTCCCTATATTACCTAAACCTAAGATTCCAAGGACTTTACCCTTTAGCTCTGTTCCGGGTGAAGTATTTCGTATACTAAAATCTCCCTCTCTAACTGCACGATCAACCTTATTTATTTGACGGGAAATGGAGAGTATCAATCCAACTACATGTTCAGCTACGGAATTAATATTAGCAGTTGGTGTATTGGTTACATAGATTTCACGATTCGTGGCTGCTTCTATATCAATGTTATCTAAACCAACACCGTACCGTGCTATAATTTTCAACTTAGTTGCGTTGGCAATTATTTCACTGTTTATTATGTTTGTTCTAAGCACTACCGCATCGTAATGTTGTATGGAACCCTTAAGTTCATCTGTAGTCATCTCCTGTTGCACATCAACTGTACAACCATTGTTTTCCAGATAATCAATACCTGCCTGCGCTATTTTCCTTGGAACTAATACGCTAAATTTCATTTTTCTCCTCCTAATTGCATTTCGTAAATAGTATGAATACACACAAATTACTTATTGGATAATTTACACTTCGGATGAATATACGTAGCTTCCTGATTTTAGGGAAACAATAATCTAAGAAATATACATATCTCCTCTTATTTCATAATTTCATACACCTAAACAACTTTTTATACAAAATGAAAACAGGATAATAAACTGTTCCTGTTTACATCCTGTATAGTTCTTCTAAGAAGCAATTATTCAGATTAGGTATTCAATATCTTGTTTCGAACAAAACTCAAATGTTTGTACATTTGTTTAAAAGCTTCATGGGGATCCCGCTTTTTTAAGGATTCATATATTGCAAGGTGATGTTCCATCGTAATCTCGGGTTCGCGATATTCAATTAAACTATCCGTTTTTTCATGTGTAATAAGAAGTGATGTGATCATACCTTCTAAAACTGGATTATTTGCACTAAGCGCGATAATTCTATGAAATTCTTTATCGTATTTACCATAGTTTGTATGCGCGTTTATTTTAATATCATTGATTGAATTATATAAACGATCCAATTGTTCATCCGTAATTTTTTCAGCCGCTATCGTCACAAGTCCTAATTCTAATGACATACGGGCTTCAAACAGAGCAGGTAAATTATTAATGGAGAGTGAGATCATCGCTGTAAATGGATTACTTCCTACCTTGTCATTTACAAACGTTCCTCCACGGGGTTTGCGAGTAATTATTTCCAATGTTTCAAGCGAACTTAATGCTTCCCGCAACACTGGTCTACTAACATCTAATTGCTTCATTAATTGCATTTCAGGTGGTAGCTTATCACCTGATTTTAATTGCCCACTTACCAAAAGAGCGACAATTTTCTCTAACACTTGCTGTGAAAGTGTACTCCTTTGTACTGTATCGACAAAATAATTTTCCAAATTAGTCATTCCTCCTCAAACACTGCTATCTATATATGTTTTCCAACTAACGAACCCTCTTTATTTTAACATTTTATTATCATTCTCTAACTAAGCAAGGTTTTTTATTATTAAATTCCCATCCAGGAATTAAATATTGCATGGCGATAGCATCGTCACGTCCCCCAAGATTTTGTTCATTATATAATTGATTTGCCTCTTTGATTTTTTCCATATCTACTTCTATACCAAGACCTGGTACTTGTGGCACCTCTATTTTTCCATCGATAATTTGAAAAGGTTGTTTTGTTAATCGTTGTCCATCTTGCCATATCCAATGGGTATCTATCGCTGTAATATGCCCCGGGGCTGAAGCAGCCACATGTGTAAACATCGCGAGTGATATATCAAAATGATTATTTGAATGGGACCCCCAGGTTAATCCCCATTCATTGCACAATTGCGCCACCCTAACTGATCCTTGCATTGTCCAAAAGTGGGGATCAGCAAGTGGTATATCAACCGCATTCAGCTGTATGGCATGTGCCATTTCTCTCCAATCCGTTGCAATCATGTTCGTGGCGGTAGGGATACCTGTCGCACGACGAAATTCTGACATTACCTCACGTGACGAATAGCCACCCTCGGCACCACAAGGATCTTCAGCATATGAAAGAACATCTTGCTGATTTTTACATAGATGAATTGCTTCATTCAATGACCAAGCTCCGTTCGGATCCAATGTGATTCTTGCATTGGGGAAACGTTTGGACAGTGCCTTTACAGCTAATATTTCTTCTTCTCCCTTTAAGACCCCACCTTTTAATTTAAAATCATTAAAGCCATATCGTTCATGTGCAGCTTCAGCAAGAGAAACGATTGCATCAGGGGTTAAAGCCTCTTCATGGCGTATCCTCATCCATTTATCTTTTGAATTGGGATTACTTACGTAGGGAAGATCTGTTTTCCGTTGATCACCGATGTAAAAAAGATACCCTAGCATCTCCACATGTGTTCTTTGTTGTCCATCACCAAGCAGTTCCGAAACTGGAACTCCAAGAAATTTACCCAATAGATCAAGCAAGGCTGCCTCCAGAGCGGTTACTGCATGTATTGTTGTCCTAAGGTCAAATGTTTGAGAACCTCTTCCACCCTCATCCCTAAAAGAGAACATTGTTCGAACAGTATTTAAAATATTATTATAAGCACCAATTGGTTTACCTATTACATAAGGTATTGATTCTTCAAGCGTTTGACGGATCGATTCTCCACCTGGAACTTCACCTACTCCTTTATTCCCATGATTATCTTCTAAAATTACAATGTTGCGCGTAAAAAAAGGACCGTGTGCTCCACTTAAATTCAATAGCATACTGTCATGACCAGCTACTGGAATAACGATCATTTTCTCAATTCGCAATGTATTAATTCTTTTTGGATATTCTGTACTTACCATACAGCATTCCTCCTATATTGTTAAAATTAGTTTTAATAGAAATTATTAAATTTTAAACGCTAATCGTTTATCGAATTCTAAAATATGTATTGCCTTTTGATCAAATGTAAGTGTAAATAAAAGGATGCCACTATATATGCTTTGAAACTTTAAAAAATGGGGAGTAAGCATAGCGTGCATAACTCCCCTTTCCATTATTATTTTACAAATACCGTTTTTATTGAAGTATAAAATTCTATCGCAGCCCGCCCTTGTTCACGGGAATGGGAACTTGATTGTTTCATGCCTCCAAATGGGGCTTGCAGCTCTACCCCAGCGCTTTCTGCATTGATTCTAACCAGTCCAGCATCCATTTCATTTATGAACTCCAACATATTTCGAACTTTCGTTGTAAAAATAGAGGCACTTAGACCATATTCCGAATCATTTGCCATTTCTAATGCCTCTTCGACTGTATCTACCTTCATAAGGGCCAATACTGGTCCAAAAATCTCCTCTTTGGCAATGATCATGTTCGTTGAAACCTCCTCAAAAACAGTTGGTTCCACAAAATAACCATTTGTTGTATCGGGGGTAGAAACACGCTTACCACCAAATATTAGTTTAGCACCTTCCTTCTTGCCCTTCTCTATATAGGAAAGTACATTCTCAAGTTGACCTTCACTAACAACAGGTCCCATCCAGTTACTTTCTTCCATTCCACTTCCGACAGTTATCTCAGCAACTTTTTTAAGAAGCTTTTCCCTGAATTCATCATAAACCCCGCTTTGAACGATCACTCGACTGGTTGCCGTACATTTTTGTCCAGTCGATTTAAGTCCTCCACTGATAGTTGCATCAACAGCAAGATCCAGATCTGCATCATCCGTAACAATTACAGGATTTTTCCCTCCCATTTCGAGTTGGTATTTAATTCCGCGATTCAAAGCCGCACTACCAATTTTTTTACCAACATTATTTGACCCAGTAAAAGTAATGCCATCAACCTTGTGATGTTCAGCCAACCCTTGCCCAATGACAGACCCCGATCCTGTCACCATGTTAATGACACCTTTTGGAAGCCCAGCATCATGAAAGCATTCAATAACTTTTGCACAAGTTACCGCTGTATCACTGGCTGGTTTAATTACTACTGTATTTCCATAAATAAGTGCCGGGGAGATTTTCCATATAGGAATCGCAACAGGGAAATTCCAGGGAGTTATTACCCCTACTACCCCAAGTGGCGCCCTTGTAGTAAACATAAGTGCTTCACTGTCCGATGACGGTATAACATCGCCTACAGATCGCATTCCCTCCCCCGCATAATAACGTAAAATCGCAACACCTCGTGCTGTTTCACCTTTTGCTTCAGCGAATGTCTTGCCCATTTCCTTCGTCATTGTTTCAGCTATACTTTCCAGGCGTTCTTCCATAACAGCAGCAACTTTAAACAGATAATCGCCTCTTGTACTTCCTGATAGCTTCCTCCAACCTTTTTGGGATTGACTAGCTGCAACAACTGCTTCGTCTAAATCATTAGCAGATGATAGTTGATAAGAACCTAAAACTTCGGCATTTCGGGAAGGATTTAAACTTTCTGCTGTTTTACCTGAATCAGATGCAATCCATTCACCATTAATATAGTTTAAATATGTCTTGGTTTTCGTTTCAGTAGTCATAAGAACCTCCTATTTTAATGTTGTTGCTGCTTTTGCAGGGTATTTTTGTGAAGCTTTATTAATAATTTCTTTTAGCTGCTCATAATGTTGATCCTCCACCTTGGCGACTGGTGCTCTTACATGTAAACTTACCGGAAGACCAATGGCTTTCATCCCAGCCTTAATAAGTGAAACCGCATATCCTTTCTTTTGACTTCTAATTCGATGAATCGGTAAAATAATTTCTTCATACAAATTGTGAGCCATCTCTTTATCCCCACTTAAAAGTGCTTCATAATACATCGCTGAAATATGAGGGATATAGTTGGATATTGCCGATGAATAGGATCTGAATCCAAGGTTAATATAGGCCTCCATCGTAACTTCTGCTAAGGGCATTCCGTTTATCCATGCAAGACGATCACCAAACAAATGTGTAAACTCTGCGATTTGTTCCATATTACCAACACCGTCTTTAAAGCCTATCAACTGCGGAAACTCACATAATCTCCTTAATGTATCCGCATTCAAAATACAGTTATCGCGGTTATATACAATAGCATTGAGATCAGTGTTTCCTATAATCTCACTCAAATAATTGTATAAACCGTCCTGTGACGGATTGATTAAGTATGGTGGCATGATCAAGTAACCATCTACCCCGAGTTCTTCGGAAATCTTTGTCTGTTCTAGAGCAGATGTGATATTGCCGCCTACACCTGTATAAAGTGGAACGCTCCCCTTTACTCTTTCAACAGCTACTTCTACTATTAACCGGTATTCTTCATTACTGAGAGCATGAAATTCCCCGGCCCCACATGCTACAAATATGGAAGATAGTCCTTCCTTTAGCAAAAAGTCAATATTGGCTTCTAATCCGTTTAAGTCTAATTTCCCTTGTTCGTTCATTGGTGCAACCGGAAAACCTAAGATCCCCGATGGGGCTTGTCTTTTCTTCGTAACCATATAAATTCCGACCCTTCTTCATTATAATTATGAATATTATGTTAATTATATTGTAAGACAAATAATAATAGATGTCAATCGCATTGACCGATTATTTATATTTATCATGTAACAGGAGATGGATTAAATAGTGCAAGATCATTGTGAATCCCCCATTTATCCGCCCATGTCTTTTTCGTTCCACTGGCAACCTCAAGAATATCCTTAAAAATCTCCCATCCTATTTCTTCTATCGTTGCTTCCCCATTGGCTATTTTCCCTGCATTTATATCGATGAGATCATGCCATTGTTCTTGCAAAGTATTTCTTGTTGAAACCTTCAGCACTGGGGCAATCGGCAGATTATAAGGTGTTCCCCGCCCTGTAGTAAATACTTGTAAATGAATACCTGATGCGAGTTGAAGTGTTCCGCAAACAAAATCACTTGCAGGAGTAGCAGCGAAAGTTAATCCTTTCTTCTTTACCTTTTCTCCAGGCGCAAGTACATCCGTTATTGGCAAGGTTCCCGATTTAACAATTGAACCTAATGATTTTTCAACGACATTTGATAAGCCACCCCGCTTATTTCCTGGAGATGGATTTGCACTTCGATCCGCCTGCCCTTTGTTCAAGTAATTGTCATACCACTTCATTTCGCGGATTAAGCTATCCCCCACCTCTTTTGTAGCAGCACGAGGAGTTAACAAATGAACCGCGTCTCTTACTTCTGTTACTTCCGAGAATAAAACGGTTGCTCCTGCTCTGACGAGAAGATCTGTCGCAAACCCTAACGCCGGGTTTGCAGTGACCCCGGAAAATGCATCACTACCACCGCACTGTACCCCGATTACCAAATCTGAAACGGAACAGACTTCCCTCTTACGTTTGTCTAATTTATCCAATCTTTCCTCTGCCATATTAATAATGGACTGGACCATATTTACAAATCCACTTTCGTTCTGTAAGGTCAAAATATTATCATTATCTTCTCCATCATTTAGACGCTGTGGTATTAGTTTTTCACAGCCCAATCCAATAATCATTACTTCTCCACCAAAGTTTGGATGTTTGGCTAAATTTTGTATGGTACGAATTGGTATTGTGGCATCAGGAGCATTGATGGCAACACCGCAACCATAGTTATGATTTAAAGCAACTACATCATCTACATTAGGAAAACGAGGTAACAAATCTTCTTTAATTCTTTTCACTGCGTATTCCAAAACACCCACTACACATTGAACACTAGTTGTTATACCTAAAATATTTTTTGTTCCTACACTTCCATCGGAATTGCGATAGCCAAGGAAAGTGAATCCTTCTTCCAATGGAGAAACATCTACTAGATTAGTAGAAAAAGGAAGATTGTCTAATCCTGGGGGAGAAGGCATATCGACTAAAGATTCCCTTATCCAGCTCCCTTTTTTTATATGATCTTTTGCATATCCTATCACTTCACCGTAACGGATAATTTCTTCTTCTGCCGCTATATTACATAATGCTACTTTATGCCCCTCGGGGATTCTTTCGTTAAGTGCCAAACCACATGAAAATTTGGCGCCTTTCGTTAGTCCCCCCGAATTTACGATAATTGCTGTATTATCTTTGGTACTCACTTTAATATATATAGGAGTATCAGTATCTAATTTATTGCCCATTTACTTCATTCCCTCCTCCTAAAATATAAATTACATTATCAAAACTACTTTATTTCCCCTCGAATTCAGTCAACGCTGCTAATAGTGCTTTTATATAGCCTATAGAATAGGAAAATCCTAAACTCGAAGCTTTCCAGCCAATATTGGAGTGTCCCCATCTATCATCCAGATCGGGTGTGTCCCCTGCCATTGTTGGTACGTGATCTGGATTTATGCATCCGTTGTAACCAACCTTCCTAAGTTCTAGCAACAATTTAAACATGTTCATATCCCCATCATCTAGTAGCGCCTCCTCAAAAGCTCCAGCAGTAGGTAAACTCCCCCTTACATTTCGGAAATGAACCAAGAATATTCTACCTTTGCGTCCAAAATGGTTGATTTCATCAAGAACGAGAGAGGATCCCCCTGCTTCTGCACGTGTTCCAATACAATATACTAACCCAACATTCTTATTAGGAAAATCATCGATAATACGGTGCAGTCCCAATCCTCCAAATGGTGAATCTGGATGTGGCGTATCAGAAGGATGCATTGCAATGTTGACATTACTATTTTGGGCTGCCGGGACAAGCTTTCCATATGCACCTTGAAAAGCAGCCCACCATTTCTCTAATTCTTCGAATGTAGGTGTTTCCGCCTTTTCTTTCATGATCCCAAGACTTTCCCCACGTGAAATGGCCCCACCTCGCTGTATTGCTTGATAGCTTTTAGATAAACCGTAAAACACATCGCCTTCAAACCGCTGTCTAACAATATCAATATTGGCTTCCCCAAAAGTCTTAACTGCATTAATGGAGTTTTCGAGTTCGCGTTCACTACCTGGACGATTTCGCATAAAGTTATCACTTAAGTTTGGTAGTGTAACCCTATTAATATCCATGCCATATGACCGTATTTTCCTTTGTAGTTCTAGTAATTTATCCAAGTCAGGATAGCCTTGCTCTTTTACTCCTGCAAATGAGTTACCTGCACCAAAATCGATGCAGTCTACACCCAGCTGGGACATTTGCTTTAAGTCCAACTCAGATAAATCTGTGGTATTCACAGTTACTGAAACCTTCATCATTTTGCGTCACCCCTATTTATTAGTTAGATAGATTCACTCGGTTTTATATTGATTCCTCGTTAGAGTAAAAATAATATTTTAACAGATCATAATATTCTTGAATATATTGGAATAAATTCCTAATTTATCAGCATCTTGATATTTCCCCACTCTATTTTTGGATATTAGTTATCTTCCTCTGATTTCTTATAAGCTTCTTGATAACTTGCATTGATTTCTTCTAGCTTTTTATTCGTCTCTTCGGAGTTTAAAAAGGTTGGACTAAGCCAAGAATTTTCAATCTCCTCTTGGTAATCTTCATTCGCAACTACCCGGTCCATTGCATTCGAAAATTTAGTTACTATTTCTTCTGGAGTATCTTTATGGAAACCCCAATAAAATGCTTTATCGATAACAATATCTACTCCCTGCTCTTTAAACGTCGGAACGTCTGGAGCTCCTTCAAGTCTTTCCTCACCCATTATTCCAAGAGGAATCATATCACCAGACTCAATATAGCCGCTAATTAATCCGAGTGATGTTGGAACAATATCCACACGTCCTCCAAGAAGTGCAGAGATCTTATCGGATGCTCCCCCAATATCAACGATGTTAAATTCTACACCGGTAAGTTCCTGAAATTGTAGTGTTTGAATATAAGTCATGGAACCTATTTCAGTTGCCATCGTTACCTCTCCAGGGTTTTCCTTTGCATATTCTATCAATGAAGGTAGATCATTAAACTTCGAATCTGCTGAAGTAACAAACGTATTAGATTGGTCTAATACCCCAACACCCGCCATTTTAAAATCGGTATAGGTGTAGTCTGTAAGCCCAAAGATATTATTCAGAAGCATAGAGTTATGAAAGGCTAGTACTGTATGTCCATCTGCTTTAGCATCCAAAACATTTTGCGTACCCGTTGCTCCTCCCGCACCAGTTACGTTTGATATAACAATGTTAGTGTCAAGTTCCTTTTCTAAATATTTGGCCATAATTCTTGTATTCAAGTCTGTATCTCCACCTGCCCCTGCTGGTACAACAACCGTAATTGGACCTGAAGGATAGTCACTTGCCGGATCATCTTTAGCATCTGAAGATCCATTAGCTGCGTTTTCAGCACAAGCTCCTAGAAGCACTAGTAATGCAATAAAAACAGAACCCAAAAGCGTTTTTCTTAAAAAGTTTCTCATAAATTTTCTCCCCTTATTTTTTATTTCAATGGGATTTACCCATAAAAAGTGGATTTAAGTACCGGTTTTTTCTAAGTTATCGGTGGACTCTTGCTTTTTATTTTTCTTGTTTTTATATATCGCAAAAATCAATGAAACTATCGTGATTGATAGAAAGGTTGCTGCAATTGGCGAAGTTAGAAATGGCATAAAGTCACCTTGCGATAGCATCAATCCCCTTCGTAAATTTGTTTCTAAAAGCGGACCAAGAATGAACCCTAAAACTAAAGGAGTCAATGGAAACCCAAATTTAATCATCAAATAACCTATTACACCAAAGAAAATCAACGCTCCTACATCAAACAATCGATTATTAACTCCGTAAGCACCAACTACACAAAGAACGAGGATAATCGGCAATAGTATATAGCCTGGAATACTTAATAGCCGTACAAATCCCTTCATACCTAAGAACAAGAATAGAGCCATAAAAACATTCGCAATCAGTAAAGCAGCAAATATACCATAGACTATATCCCCACTATTTTGTATTAACAAAGGACCTGGCTGTAAACCATGTAATACGAGTCCGCCCAAAAGCATTGCAGTTACAGTATCACCTGGTATTCCAAGAGAAACGAGTGGCACAAGCGCTCCCCCTACAGCAGCATTATTCGAAGATTCGGAAGCAACGACCCCGTCAGGAATCCCAGTGCCAAATTTCTCAGGCTTTTTGGATGAATTTTTTGCGGCAACATATGAAATGATATTAGAAGTTCCACCGCCAATCCCCGGGAGGATTCCAATCGCAATGCCAATGACACTTGACCTTAGAAAGTTCCATCCTTGTCCCAAGTATTCTTTTATACTTACCTTGTAATTTACCTTTTTTAAATTCGCCTTAACTGAACCCTTCATTTTCTTTTCCGCTGAAATAAAGATCTCAGATAAAGCGAACAGCCCAATTAGTACTGGTAATATATTAAAACCGGCATCCAAACTATGGAAGCCAAATGTAAATCTAGGAAATGCATCAATAGGTGCTGAACCTACCATCGCAAAAGCGATACCGAGTAAACCCGCCATTATCCCTTTTGATAATGAATTGCCAGAAAGACTTGCAATCAACGTTAAAGAAAAAATGACAATGGCAAAAAATTCATACGGACCAAATTGAAGAGCTATTTTGCCTAGTGGTGGGGCTATCATGATTAGAACAACAATACTCAATAATCCCCCTAGAAACGAGGAAACAATAGCAAAACTAAAAGCTTTCCCTGCCTCTCCCTTCTGAGCCATTGGATATCCATCGAAAGTTGTCGCAATGGACGATGGTGTACCCGGCAACTTTAAGAGGATTGCGGGTATCAATCCACCCGATACGCCCCCAATGTATAGCCCCATTAATAAGGACATTCCTGCAACTGGTTCCATTCCATAAGTGATTGGCAAACAAATAGCAACTGCCATTGTTGCTGTTAACCCAGGTATAGATCCAAATATTAGCCCTAAAAATACCCCTACTATAATAAGTAAAATAATGTAAATCGTTAATACGGATTCAAACCCTGCTAAAAGCATATCTAACACATGATAACCTCCTTAGCCAATAATTCCTGTAGGAAGCATGACATAAAATACGGAACGAAAAACGTAATAAATCAAGGTGGATGTTGCGATTGATAGAATAGCAAAAAGCCAGATTTTTCGATTTGACTTATGTGACAAAAGAAGCATTTGAAGAAATAAGTAAAGCGCTGTCATTATCAAGAAACCTAAGATTGGTATTAATACAAAGTAACCAATCATTAAACCCAATGTAATCATTACTGGAAGAAGGTTCTTTTTCTCGTCTTGGGACGCCGATTTCTTACCCTCTTCTTCGTCTGTCTGGTATGCACCTGTACTTTCTTTTTCGATTTTTGCCCTTTTTAAACCATTTACGATGATGATAATACTCAAAATCATCATCATAGATGCAATAATCTTCGGCATAAAGTCTGGACCTACTTGGCTTTCAGTAAGCGCTTCAAAACTGAACGTCGCCAAAAACATGGTAACGCTTACAATCAGGAGAAAAAAACCAGAAAAAACATCTTGATATTTCACTGCCATCATCTCACACACCTTCCGTTTAATAATATGTAATTTTCACCCAATTTTTATAATTCATATTGTAAGACAAATTATATGGATTGTCAATAATAAAATCTAACTTTTATGCAAGTTTACTAAGATTAAAAATATTTTGCTTACTTTCAAAAAACAATTATGAAATCGATTCACTTGTATAAACTATAGCAGTAATAGGTTCATGGAATATCGAGACTCCATGCAATTTTCTATTAATGAAGATAGCTATACATAACTTCAATCTCCCTGGAAATAATATTCATACAAGGAGGCCTCCATTTATGAAGAAAAAACCAACTAAAACAGAAGAAGCAAATATTGAGCTGAATAAAGCATTTTATGGAGAAGAGCAAAAAGAGCCAGATTTGGATCCATTAATAAACAATAATAATATTGCTTTAGTTCTCAATGATAGTAAAAATAATGATAAAGATAATGAAGACATGTAGTCTTTATTATTGATATTGCAATGAATCCGGGCAGGTTTATATTTTAAATGATGTTACTTGATACTTAAAAAACCGCTCTCAGTAAGGACTCGGCTCCTACAATATAATGTTCTCGTCATCGGGGTGATTCATACAGTGAGGGGTTTCCTGCTCACTCTGAGCTGTGCCTGTCTAGCAATTTAATAATCCACATTACTTTCCTGACAACAAAAAAGGCCAGGTATCACTACCTAGCCTTCATGCTTTATTTTGTTGGCAAGTCTTCAATACTGTCAATATCCATATATTCAGGAACCACAAACCCTTGCTGGGCACCTTCTAAGCTCGGTCCTAAATCAACAATTTCATCTTTATATTGCTCCGCATAAGATGCTGCACCTACTGGAAGCCAAGCGATTAACATCCCATCTACTTCCCCTACTGAAAGACTTTCAAATGCGATTCCCATGTCAAGCGGGGTTAATTCCACCGTATAGCCCAATTCTTCAAGCACAAGTGCAACCACATTTGTTGATGAAAGTTCCGTATCCCAGTTAACATAGGCCAACTCGATTGTCTCATTTTCAACTGTGTCAATGCCTTCTGTCCAAGCATCAACTTTGTCACGGTTATCTGCAATCCATTCCTCGGCTGCTTCTCGTGGTTCAACGTCCTCATTTTGCCCAAACTTTGCCATCACTTCATTCATATCGGGCACTTCCCAATAAAAGTTGTCCAAAAGCTTGTATGCTGATGGATGCTCTTCCTCAAGACCTTGTCTTACCATCGTATGAATATTTTCTGATTCACCCAGTGTTCCTTGTGGATCCTTCAAGAATTTCAAATCATATTCGCTGAACATCCAATGTGGCTGCCATAGTGTGACAACAATCGGTTCTTCATTTTCAAGCGCAGTTTGCAATTCGGTAATCATCGCAGGTTCAGTACTTGGTAACAAATCCAGATCCAAGTCGTATGCTTCAACTGTTTCCTCTGCGATGGTCATTGTGCCGGATCCTGGTTCAATCCCGACAATTTCTGAAATGTCAGCTGCTGCATTATCTTCTTCTGAGTTATTATCGCCAGCCTCTCCCTGACATGCTGCTAATATCATTAATATACTTATGCTTATGAAAGCAATGTCTTTCTTTACTATCTGTTTCATTATTATAGCAGAACCCCTTCTCTATTCAGTAAATTTAAATAAGACAAACTTTTTCGACCAACATTAAGTAATAATAAAATAGAACAAATTTTATAGCAAAGCTCTTAAATCGTGATTATCAGCCATTTTCAGGACTCAGGTTCACCCACAGGGATTATGGTCGGGAATGGTTAAAATTATTAGTGTGTTTGAATATTACAAAAAATATTCACTACTAAAAATAGGAACTTGAGACCAACATATTAATAATATGTACTTTCTAATCGGAAATAACTAATAATACTGGTACTGCTAAGTGATCAATTAATTGAATATTTCTCAATACTTCCAGCATGATTACCAATACTATCTTCTAACAACTGGAATAGTTAGCCACGATTGGGAGTTGTGTTAAATAGTGCATAAAAGGGCCAAACGAATTCAATGTATTATTTTAGCTATTTTACAAAGGGTAATAGTGTAAAACCATATGAGAGGAGGAGTTTCCCTGAAATTTTCTATGCGGGGGGATGCACATAAACTCTATCTTCGACTAAAAGAGATGCCAATTGAAGACATAAAAGAGAGCCGATATTTGAAGGAACCGGCATCCATAAAAGAATTTTATCAGTTGCTCGACAGTGAAACCCTAAAATTAATTTATTACCAAATCGTAAAGGAAAAGAGTGGGATTGGAATCATTCCAATTTTTGCTACAGCTATACCATGGCTACTCTTTCTCTTTGCGAATCCATTGGAAAACTTTCTCTTTCACGATGGAAGTTCAAATTGGATGATCTTCTCCATTATTTACTTAATATTACTCACGATTAGCCTGATTCTGCATTTTAAAGAAAAGGCATGGGCGGGGGTGCACACGGAGATTATCCAAGATATTCTAGCCAAACGAGACTAATCGCAGACTTCAAAAAGCAATCCGATTCTTTGCAGACGTTCGAAAAGGTAGGGGCTTCGCCAGCGAGTACTTTGAATCGGATTGCTCAGTTATATAGAAATTTAATTGCCGTTTAAAACATGACTAACACGTTCATTCCGCATTATCCACAAAATGTTTTGTTCTATCATCCAGTTGCCTCAGAATTCTCCAAATAGTGAACACAGCGTATCCAACCATAAGTATACCAGGTATGACCATAAATAATATATATCCGTTGGGGGATTGGACAAAATTAATGACATAGCCGGCATACGGAATCGTTAATCCAGAATACAGCCCAACAACATTCTCAGCTAATACCGGTGCCGAATCTGTCGCATTATTATTATCCCCTTTTGTAATATAAACCGTACTGCTGTCTGTTAATGCAATATCAGAAATACGGTGGGTAATTAAATTATTTTCTTCTCCAATAAATGTAATTACATCACCTTCCTGTATATGAGGTATCTTTTCTCCCTTGACTGACTTTATTGCGATGAGGGATCCCGTTTGAATACTAGGCTCCATAGATCCCGACAAAACAGATTTCAATTGATAGCCGAATATTTCCGGCTGCTCTCCGGTAATTTTAGCAGGAATAACCAATATGGTTACACCTATTAATAAAATAAATAAAACACCTGTCACTATCCTGTTGGTCCATTTTAATAGCATCAGCATTTTTCACCTTCTTGCAATAATTTTTTCTCTTCTGTATTTCCATTTACCGGTAGTTCCTCAGAAGATTCCTCCGAACAGTTCGTCTTCACAATGCCGCTCATTTTTTCTTTTACACTATGTTCATTAGTTTTTCTACTATCCCAAGCACCTATGGTTACCTCTCCATCTACGCTATGGTAGTAATGAAAGAATGAATTGGTATTGCTAGATAGATAGCTTGTAGACAAGAAAAAGACATACAAGCTTATAAAAGCCTTTAAAACAATTAGCGAAGCTTTGTTCCTTGATTTGCCACGATATTTAAAAAGCCATCCCATATTAATCCCCTCTTCCTCATGTCGCCTTACATGGCAATAAAATATACTTGACGAGGAAAAGCTGGATTAAAAATAATTCCCTTATTCCATCAATGCTTTATTCAGCATCTGTATTACCACTTATCTGGACTGCCTCAAATTCCCAATTGAATTTTAATTGATCTGTCTGAAAATGATTTTGATTTTCTCCATTATCCACAAAGGTAATTCGGATTGTGAATTCTTTTGCCGTGCTTCCAGCCGAAAATTCCTTTGTGATTTGCTGTGGGCTAAGGCTTAATTCCGCGAGCGTTTTTTTAAATATTTGTGTCTCTTCTCTGCCCTGATTGGATAACAGCTCAACAATGAGGTGATTTCCGAGGTCATCACCATTATTTGGTTCACCATTGTCCATGATTTCATAAGAAGTATGTAACGTAATATCTCCCATGTCCACACTTCCTTCATTGGTAAGTTTAAATTGAGTTTCCTGTATATCTCCTGGAACTAGATTCTCAATATGAAAAATCTCTTGTTTATTTAACCCAAGAACCAATGAACCATTTGTAATCGTATTATTAGTGGATACAACAGAAGTAAAATAAGCACTCGTGCCTCCGGCTATTAAACTTATACCAAGTATAGCTAAGAAGCTGCTCATGATAAGCTTGCCTTTTATACTCACTTCAGCCCCTCCTTAAAATGGTAGTCCGTGAGACTCCCACCTCTTTTCAAATTTATAGGTGGGAGTCTAGCTTACGGACGCGTTAGAAAGCAGCTTTCCCTAATGCAATTGACCATTTATGTTCTTACTCGTTAATCTGAATTTTAACTTCAGATTCCATCTGATTGGATTGAACTTTTAATGTAACCTCACCTTGTTGTAATGCACGAAGATTACCTGTTGTATAATCAAATACGGAAGTATATTCTCCAGATCGAATCGCTTCGTTAGATTCTTCACTGTTACCTACAAAAACATTGTCACTTCCTGACCAGTTTACACTTGCTGGGTATCGAAGCGGGAAGTTAATCCCTCCAGGTTGATGTCCGGTAGCTTTTACTTCAATCGTTTCACCTACGGCTAATTCTTCAGGTGCATCAACCGTTATTTCTTCAAGTAATGGATTTACTTCTGTTCTAATCCAATCTGTCTCTTCAGGACTTTGAATACCCCTTAATAATGAGGATTCATTTTCGACACCAAACATAGTCCAACCAAGGATTCCTCCATTATCAGGAGTACCATAAGGGTCTTTCCCCGCTGTTCCAGTCACAAAATATGGTACGCCATTGACCCGATTCACATTAAAAGTTGAGGCATGTGAAGAAATAAAAATTGCTCCTTTTCCTCCAGATGTCATTCTGAATTCAGATAGCCATTTTTCTACAAGCGCAACTTCTTTTCTGTCACTTAATTGACTAGCATCTGTTGGCATCGGATCATTAGTTGGATGGTGGGAAAAAACTACTGTGTTACGAACTTCTGGATTACGTGCAGCCTTATTTAACGTGGCCTGTAATTCAACTAATTGTTGAAAGTCAGAAGCTCTATAGCTCCCTGCCGAGGAATTCAACATCACAAATTGCACTCCATTATGAACGAATGATTGACGCGTTTCTCCAAATACTTCTTCAAAATTGGTTAAATTCCCCGTACCCATCATTTCATGGTTTCCTGGAACGTAATAAATCGGAAAACGATCACCAACTTCTTCTTCTAAAACTTGTTTCGCCAATTGAAAATCCTCAGGGTATCCTGTATCTACAAAATCACCGTTGATTACTAAAAATTCAGGGTCCGCTGCTACTATTTGCTGTAACGTTTCACGAGTTCTTTGCAATACATCACTGTTTGGATTTGCTGCAACGAATTGCGTGTCCGAAATAACAGCAAACTTCCAGCGATCTTCACCAAATTCATCATTTTGAATCACAAGTGGGTCTGTTGTTATTTTTTCTTGTTCGGGTATGTCTACTTCTGGTGGTACCTGTACAGTCAACTCATCAAAGATCAAACTACCTGCATATTGCTGACTTTGAACCGTTTCGACAGGGTATATTCTCCACAATTTGACTGGATGTTGCACGCCCGCTGGTAACGAAGCTTCAACATATTTCCATCCTGTCCAATCTACTTCATCAGCTAGGTTTATTACATATTGAGTATTGCTGGTATCTCTGAGAACCGCACGAAGCCAAGCCCCGTTTCCATCTCCGTGAATCCATAAACCAATTTTTTGCGTGTTCGCCGGAAGCTCCAGATCAGGAGTTGCTTGCAAGTATGCTGCGCGAGTTGCAGTAGTCGTACTAAAATCATAGTTTAATTGAATTGCATTACCTTCTCTGCCCTCCACTTCCTCTATAGAAGCCCCAACACTGGATGGATGTTTTTGAACACTCCAATCAGAAGAATCTTCGAAACCCGACACAACTTCCTCTTGAAATCCAATGGTAACAGGCAGATAGAATTTTTTATCTAAAACTGCTATGGTAATCGTTGTCGAAGCCCCATCTTGTTTTGGATTTACTGTGAAGCTTGCATCTTCATTGTTTGTAACCTCAATTACAGATTCATCATAATCTAATTGAATATCCTCTGGTTCAATAGGTGCAGCATAACCATTTTCATCAAATCCAATCACCGAAAAAGTATCGGGTTCTTCTAGAACTGTACTTATTCTGGATTCAGTTGCTTCAATTCTCTTTAAATCTCCTAAAACCTGAATTCTGCTTTCTGATTCAATATTACCTTCCTTCGCTTTAGCTACAGCAAGACCAGTCTTACTTGCGGTAAATACTCCCTCTTCGTTAAATGTGCCAAACTCACTTGGATAAGTTTCCCATTGAATATTCTCAGCAGACACAGCGTCATAAGCATCATCAAATCCCTTCACTGTGAAGCTCCTTGTTAATTCAGGGAAAACACGATAAGCATTTTCATGCTGCATAACTGTATCAACATTTAAACCTGTTAATTGTCCATTTTCTTTAGCAGTAAAAATACCGATACCATTTGGCACCGAACG
Organism: Oceanobacillus sp. FSL K6-0127; assembly: GCF_037983385.1. Lineage (NCBI taxonomy): Bacteria > Bacillati > Bacillota > Bacilli > Caryophanales > Bacillaceae > Oceanobacillus > Oceanobacillus sp. FSL K6-0127. The sequence continues at coordinate 3,970,562 of NZ_CP150287.1, forward strand.
TTCCACACCATCAGATGGATTGTTTTTCACTTCTGCTTCATTCTCTCCGGGCATCCTTGAAGTAAGTGTTGAGGAACCACCACCATCAAGATTTAATGCTTGATACGATCCGATTTCTTTCATGAATTCAGCCATCTCATATAAAGTCATCCCTCTGCTTGAACTTTGACGCCCATCAACCAATACGAGATACATCGTCCCACCATCTTCGGAAAATCCTACAGCCGTTCTAGGCGCAAGTGTTTCGTCATCAACATCTTGCAAAGCACCCTCTTTTACAAGTGTTGGATTACCGCCAATGGCAAATGCATACTCCCCATCCCCATTTGTTTTCGGTGCATCTTCAACTGTTACGGAATCTCCAACCCGCATTTCTTTTAAAGTATCTGTCCCATTTCCCCTACCAATTAATATATTCCTATTTTTTGTGATTTCATCATCTGAGATTTCACTGCCAGTTTTCACAACTTCCCCTTCTTCAATAATCACTTCATAAACATTTGGATCCCCATGAACTGCTCCTTCCCTTGATGCTTGTCCCCATAAAGCATTATATAAACCGATGCCATTCTCTGGTATTGTATTCTGGTTGTAGGAAGCTAGTTCGTGTTCTTGCTCATTAAATGTAAAAGTACCTTCGAGGAAAATAGCAGCTATCTCTCCAATCCCTTCTGTTGTAACCCCTGCAGCCATTTCTCTTCCATTATTAGGACCTTTGATTATTTCATAATCCTTAATTTCAATGCCTAACGGAGCTTGAGTAGAATTAATATCAAAAAAGTCACCATTTACACTCGCAATAGCTCCTTCGCGTTTGGTTACTTCAGAAATTGGTTCTGATGCTGCCACTACTCCGTCTGCTGTTAAAAGATCAAGAGAAACAGCTTCATTTTTGAGATCAATCTCTAACATTTCACCATTAATCCACCCTCGAGCATCAAGCATTTCAAATGTAGTAAATGTAACTCCTTTACCAATCTGCTCCGATTCAGATTTTGTTTCAATTCGTTCACTTTGTTCAATTTCTGTCAGTATCTGGGCTTCATTTTCTTTTGATGATTGCGGCGTTTCCTTGCTTTCTATCATTATGTTTCCTGAACTATTTGACTCCGTATTTGCAGCATATCCTACTATTCCTATAGTTTGAAAGGTTAGTAGAAATACAAACGACAAAGCCAATATTTTTTTTACAGAATGCATGATTTTCACCCTTCATATTGAAATTATGATTCCCCACTTGTTCGATTCTTCGGTAGCTGCATTTCAAAATTATTAACTTTTGTTTCGCATCCTTTTACCGAGCTTTTTGAAAACATATTGATAGCTTATCTATCTTCACCAGCTGTTTGAAAAGATTCAAATGTCCATGTCAAGTCGAGTGAATCCCCTTGAAAAACATTCTGATCCTCACCATTGTCAACAAAATTAAATTTGACACCGAAGTCATGTACGGAACCAACAGGCATTCCTTTTTCGCCATACCAAGGATACATAATATGCTGATCAATAGCCTCTGGAGTCATTTCAACCAACTCAGAAACAGTCGTCTTGTAAATAATCTCATCCGAGTTGTTGTTATTGTATAAAAATTCGACTTCTATATGTTCGCCAAAATCTTCTTCTCCGTTGTCATTCGCTGCATCCGTTACAGAATAAGACGTTTCAAGTAAAACCTTTTCTATGTCTAAACTCCCATCATTTGTGAGTTCAAAATTACGATAAAACGAATCACCTGGCTTAATATTTTCAACATTAATTATGGTTGTTGGATTAACACTTAAATCCAGGGTACCTGCAGAAAAAGTATTGCTAGTTTCATCTGTATCGCTAAAATAAGCGAAAGTACCACCAGTGATTAATCCGACACCTAAAGCAAATGCAGAAATTCCTGTTATCAATTGTTTTTTTACTCCCATCTTCTTTTCCTCCTGATAGTGTAATAGATTAGGGATTTCCAAAGACTACTCACTTCCATTGACTAAGCTAATGAAATCTCAACCTGTAATTCCTATAAGCATCACATCCTTCGAGAATAAACTAACTTTCAATTCAAATTGAAGTAATCGCTTTCGCTTTGTACCAGACTTTTTGCACAGAACTATTTTCGTATTCCTCTGTAATTTTAGACATTTACTATTAACTAAACGTTAATCAAAAGATAAAGAATTGTAAGATAAAGCACGATTTTAGTAGTGATTCTATATGCCCAACAATAAAGAGAAACAAATAAATAGTAAGTTTCAGATATCAATCATTTTTCATTTGATAAAAACTAGAAGTAATCCTGTACGCCAATTTCACTTCTTCGTATTTGGTTCATTTCATTAATTAAATGATAAAAAAAGAGCAAGGAACAGCATTTTATTTACTAGGTTTTATACAGTTGTTTGTAGCAATGAAACTACTAAACCCATATTTTTGACTACGACCTATCTCATGTTTTTTGTTACAACAACTTTATACTTGAGTAAAGCTAACTTTATAACTGTGTTATATAATACAGTTGAACCAACCAAAAGGAGGAGAATCAATTGCAACGTAATCAAAAGAGAATATTGATAGCTGCTGTCTTATTGCTTGCATCTGTACTACTCTTTATCAAACCGGTAACAAATACTTTCGTGAATGCAAACACAGGTGACGGATCAGTCTCGTCCCCATATACAGTCACACAAGCTATGGCCAATCAAGATAACTCGACTAAAACGGTTGAGGGATACATTGTTGGTCAACCAGTCTCCACAACTTCAGTCATCAAGTTTAATTTCCCTAATAATTATGCTTTTGCATTAGCTGATAGTCCTTCTGCAACGAACATAGAGGAAATGATTTATGTTCAAATACCATCTTCATTCCGAACTTCATTTGGACTGCAATCCAATCCTTCCTTATTAGGAGAGAAAATCAAAGTAACTGGTACACTAACAAACTACTTTTCTCATGCTGGAATAAAGAACGGAACTGCTTTTGAACAGCACGAGGACGGTACACAGCCACCAGAAACAAACCCAGATCCAGAGCCTGAAACTCCAAGCCCGGGCGACTATTATGATGCTACGAATGGTAAATCAGGAGAACAATTAAAATCTGCTCTGCACGACATCATTGATGATCATACAGAAATCTCCTATTCCAATGTTTGGGAAGCACTGCGTGAAACAGATGAAGATCCAAGTAACTCGAATAATGTAATCCTTCTTTATACTGGACGTTCACAAGGAAAAAATGAAAATGGCGGAAATGCCGATGACTGGAATCGCGAACATGTTTGGGCAAAATCTCATGGAGATTTCGGTACATCGATGGGGCCTGGCACTGACCTTCATCATTTAAGACCAACAGATGCTTCCGTAAACAGCTCCAGAAGCAACCTCGACTTTGATGAAGGCGGCAGTGAGCATACAGAGGCAGCTGGAAACTATTATGACTCCGATTCCTGGGAACCAAGGGATAGTGTAAAAGGTGATGTAGCACGAATGATTTTTTATATGGATGTACGTTATGAAGGTGATAGCGGTGAACCAGATTTAGAATTAAATAATCAGGTCAATAATGGTTCTGCACCATACCACGGCAAGCTATCTGTATTGCTGGAGTGGCATGAGGAAGACCCGGTTGATGATTTGGAAAGAAGAAGAAACGAGATTATCTACAACGATTATCAGCATAATCGTAACCCGTTTATTGATCACCCGGAATGGGTAGCGGAAATTTGGGAATAGAAATAATTGGAAGATAAACCGTTGCATTGCGTTGACTTTTCAGCTAAGTTAGGTGTCCTTATACTAGGTAGATGGAAAGATACATCTAAAATAGAGCTAAAAGAATGTCGTGTTTTAAATAAATCAATATCATAACTTTATGTCCACATTGATATTTAATAAAAAAAGCGTGGTATCTTCACCAAAAACTAATGAATGATACTACGCTTACTATTATAATTTATTCTGGGGTTTCTCCTAGATCCTTTAAGTTTTTTCCTTAAAAATGTATCGTCTCCTCTGTTTCCAACTACTTACCCAACTTCCTTCTTACCTTTTGAATTGCTCTCTTTCACTTTCTTTTCCCAGAAATCAGCACCTTTAATACCAAGTTTAATTGGATCAAAGACTGGGTCAATTCCTGCCTTCTTCTGTATTTCATAATCTTTAAATACTTTTAAAGCCGTCTTAGTTAGAAATAAAATAGCCACTAAGTTAAGCCAGGCCATGCTACCGAAGCCTAAGTCGCCAAGTGCCCATAACAGGGATGCATTTTTAACACTTCCAAAGTAAATCATTCCTAAGAAAATAATCATTAGGCCTAACTTTAACCCTTTTAGATTTCTCTTTCTACCAAGGTAAATGAGAGTTGTTTCAGAAATATAGTAGTAAGCCATCAGTGTTGTAAAGGCAAAGAAGAAGATAGCAATCGCAATAAACAAACCGCCAAATCCAGGGATAACACTTTCAACAGCCGCCTGTGTCCACATTGGTCCGGCCTCAACACCTGAGATATTCTCTACAATTGGCTGCTGCCCTTCTGGTGTAACGCTGTACATACCAGTGATTAGAATCATAAGCGCAGTAGCTGTACAAACTATGATGGTATCAATATAGACGGAAAATCCTTGAACAAGGCCTTGTTTAGCTGGATGGGATACATTCGCTGCGGCTGAACTATAGGTTCCTTCCCCTACACCAGCAACGTTAGAGAATACTGCTCTTTTAACGCCCCATGCAATAGCTGCACCGATAATTCCGCCAAACATTTCATTCGCTCCAAATGCACTTGAAATAATCAACCAAAGCATCGCTGGAATTTCTGTCGCATTTGCAAATAAAAGAATGAAAGTGATAATTACATACCCTAAAGCCATGAAAGGAACAACTTTTTCCGAAACAGTAGCAATTCGCTTAACACCGCCAAAAATAATGATGGCAAGTAATGCAACAAGAACAATGCCAGTAATGCTTTTATTAAGACCAATTGTGTTTTCGAATCCAACAGCAATTGTGTTGGCCTGAATACCAGGAACTAAAATTCCGTAACACAGGGTAACAACAATGGCAACAAGCACCCCGAACCACTTCATATTTAATCCTTTTTCAATAAAATAAGGGGTTCCTCCTCGGTATTGATTACCATCTTTTACTTTATAAACCTGAGCAAGAGTGGATTCGATAACAGCACTTGCGCCTCCTAATAAAGCCATGACCCACATCCAAAAAACTGCTCCCGGACCACCAAATGCAATCGCAGTGGCGACCCCGGCAATATTTCCAATACCGACCCGGCCGGCTAACGCCATAGAAAACGCCTGAAAAGAGGTCACACCCGATTCGGAGTTACCTTTTTCAAAAAGAAGCTTAATCATTTCCTTGAAATATCTAACTTGTACAAAACGCGTCAAAATGGAAAAAAACAATCCTGCACCAAGTGCAAACGCCACCAAACCAAGACTCCAAACCATACCCGAAGCTTTACTCACCAACTCCTCCATCTTATCCCTCCTCACAATTAAATAGTTTCTCTCTTTATATCTTGCAAAATATTAATCATTTTCATATAAAAAGAGAGGAGGTGGTATGAAACTATGAAACAGCCCCACTCCACCGCCTCCATACGAACTGTATCCGGTTATTATTCTAGAATTCTAGTTATTCTGCTTGATGTTAACAAATACACTTTTAACTTCCGTATAGTTTTGTAACCCATACTCTCCACCCATTTCTCTGCCAATTCCTGATTGTTTGTAGCCGCCAAAAGGCATTGTTTCCCATTCAAGACCAAAATCATTAATCCAAACAGTACCTGATTGAAGCTTCCCAGAAATATAATGAGCCTTTTTAATGTTTTCTGTCCAAACACTTGCTGCTAAGCCGTAGTCACTATCATTAGCTCGCTTAATAACTTCTTCAATCGAATCAAATACGAAAATGGACATGACCGGGCCAAAGATCTCTTCACGGGCAATTACCATATCATCTTCTACATCAGCGAAAATAGTTGGCTGTACAAAGTATCCTTTTTCAAATGCCTTCTCACCGCCTGCGACAAGAAGTGCCCCTTCATTCTTACCTTCTTCAATATAGTTAAGAACCGTTTGATGCTGTTTAGCTGAAACAAGTGGACCCATTTCCGTTCCAGGGTTCATTCCATCACCTAGCTTCAGTGCTTTTGCCCGCTCTGCAAATGCTTCCACAACACGGTCATAAATATTTCGCTGTACAAATACACGCGTACAAGCACTGCAGTTTTGCCCATGATTGTACATCGTTCCGTTAAATGCCCCTTCAATTGCTTCCTCAAGATTGGCATCATCTAAAATAATCGCTGGCGATTTTCCGCCAAGTTCGAGCGTAATACCTTTAATTTGGTCTGCAGCTTTTTTCATGACTTCTTTTCCGACAGCTGTTGAACCAGTGAATGCTACCTTGTCCACGTCTTTATGCGTAATGATTGCTTCCCCCGCTATACTTCCTGTTCCAGGAACAATATTCACAACTCCAACTGGAAATCCAGCTTTTTTAAACAGCTGTGCTACATAGAGAAGAGATAACGGTGTTTCAGTTGCTGGCTTAATAACAACCGTACAGCCAACAGCAAGTGCAGACCCGAGCTTCCAACCTGCCATGGCAAGCGGGAAATTCCAAGGAATAATTTGACCTACCACTCCAACGGGTTCGTGTACCGTATAGGTTACATAATCCTTGGAAATTTGAGTGGTTTTGCCAAATATCTTCGTTGCCCATCCAGCATAATATCTAAAATGCTGAATCGTTCCATCAATATCATCTTCCAAAGCAATCATGTAGGGCTTTCCGTTATCCAATGATTCCAGCTGTGCAAGTTCTTCTCTATTTTCTTCTAAAAGATCCGCAAACTTATAGATTAGATGGGAGCGTTCAGCTGCCTCCATTTTTGTCCATTCGCCTTCATCAAATGCTTTTCTTGCTGCAGCTACGGCCACGTTAATATCTTCCTCCTGCGCTTCACTTACTTCTGTGATGACCTCTTCATTAGCAGGATTAACAACAGAAAACGTTTTACCACTAATCGCTGGTACATACTCCCCATTGATATATAATCCTTTGATTCCTTTCAAAAATTCTTGTACTTTCGGTTTCAAATTATAGTTTGTCGCTTGCATGTTCTCGCTCCTTCACTAATTTTTAGTTATTTACGGTTTCTAAACTTGCCAGTAATTCCTTTAGCTTCTCATCTTCCTCTGGAGATAGACCTAAACGAGGGAATCTTGCAGGACCGCCAGCATTACCGGTTAATTCCATCGCTCTCTTCACGATTTGCACATACTTTCCTGATCCTTCAAGGAACGTACAAAGCGGTAAAATTCGATCATTGATTGCCCATGCTTCTTCCAACTCACCTTTTTGGAAATGGTTATACATGTCTGTAACAAGCTTTGGCACGATATTACCTGCAACAGAAATCCATCCAGTTGCTCCAACGAAGTAAGACTCCATCACAAGTTCTTCAGCGCCGCAGAATACTTCAAAATCCCCCTTGCCTTTTCGTGCAAGATCTCTTACCTTGTCAATTTCACCGCTTGATTCCTTAATAAGACGGACATTTTCACACTCCTTACCAATCTGTAGCATTAAATCTGTACTCATATTCACACCAGAAGTAAATGGGTTGTTATAAAGCATAATTGGTAGATTTGTAACACGAGATACTTCTTTAAAATGATGGTACATTTCATTTTCCTTTGGTTTCATATAGTAAGGTGGAATGATTAGCGCACCAGCAGCTTCATGAGCTTCAGCCTGCTTTGTATATTCAATTGTTTCTTTTGTTGTTTCAGCAGCAGTACCAACAATAACAGGAATACGGCCACCTACTTCCTCCATAACAGTTGCTACCATTTGGAATTTCTCTTCTTTTGATAGACTGACAAATTCACCCGTACTTCCGTTGATGACGATACCTGCTACACCTTGGTCCACGAAGTAATGAACATTATTCTTTACACCATCCCAATCGATTTTCTGTTCCTGTGTCATTGGCGTAATTAATACTGGATATGCCCCTCTGATTGTAGTCATTCTATTTTCCTCCTGTTTAATTAATTTCTTATTTTAATAAAAACCCTTCAGATAATGGATCTGTCGGATCTAAAACATATGTCTGTATACCTGTAATAAATCCGCGGGCTGAAAAACTAAAACTGTAATCGCATTCATTTTTTTTAAAAAGTTCTCCTGCCAGTCTTGCATTAAATATACCTTCATTTTCAATTTGCCTACCTGAGTATATATCGCCATTTTCTAATAAGTAACTACCACACGCAGCTAGAGTACCAAATCCTGGAGAGCGTACAATATAACGATCCGGACGGAATGTTACTGTTTTGATTCTTCCACTACTTAATTGTGAATGATCCAGTAAAATGATTCGGTTAAAATCATGGCTTTCCTCTCCTAAGGCTTCGATTACCTTTTTCCCCCATTGGTTAATTTCAGGAAGGTTCTCTATCTCCATATCAAAAGGCAGCCCCACTTTATCAAAAATCGCATAGAGATGGTCGGCTTGAACAAAAGTAACCTCTGTCTGTAAATCTAAATAAGAGATTGGAACATGGTTTTTTACAACCTTACATGGCCCGCTCTTTAATGAAACAACTTTCACTTCATCGTCTTTTATAGTAGCCCAAACCGTAACAACACCGCTTACGGTTTCAATGTTATATTCAGCTGAAGGTTTTGCTTTTAACTGACCGGACTCCAGCAATGCAGTTATGACAGCAACAATTCCGCCATATTGCATTGGAACAGTTCCAGTATGATTGAAAAAGACAACAGCTGCATCCACACCACTTTTAAAAGGTGGAACGACCAAACAGCCATTCAGCCCAGCGAATCCTCGTGGCTCATTTAAAAGTAGTTTCATTTCTTGCTCATAGATAATTGGAAACTGCTCATTCACCTCCTGCAAACTTTGATAATAACCCAATGGTGCCTCCTTCATAATTCGGTAAGCTTCGCCTGCTACATGCACATCGGTTGTTGTGTAAGTCGTTTTAATCTTCATGTTATATCCTCCATTTCATGTTCCATTGGAGGAATGAGTAAAAACCCTTCTTGCAGTGGATCTTCTTCATTATAAAAGAACCGATGCATACCCATTAACCAGGCTGCCCCCGTTACCTCTGGAATAACAGCTCCTACATTCTTGACAGTAGTTGTGTTTAAAATTCTCGCTTTAAATAAAGAACCAACAATACTCTCATGCACAAACAATTCATTTTCTTTTATTTCATTTTTACTATACATAACTGCTAGTTTTGCAGAAGTACCCGTTCCACATGGAGAGCGATCAATCCCTCCCGGCGGGACGACTACAGTGTTCTTCAAATCTGCTTCTGGATGAACTGGATCTGTGTAAAATTCAATATGTGTTAATCCTTGAATAAATGGAAATTCTGGATGCACAATCTCCTCTGCAGCATTAATTGTATTGCGAATGGTAGTAGCTTTTTCTATAATCGTGGATGCATTTGCTTTTATCAATTCAATCCCTAGTTTTCTAGCATCAATAATGCCATAAAAATTGCCCCCATAAGCAATATCACATTCTACTTCTCCAATTCCTTCTACATCTATTTTGATGGTTTTTAATAGAAAGGAAGGAACATTGGAAAAGGTTACTTCTTCCGCTTTGCCGTTAGTCACTTTAATGGTGACTTTAATTAAGCCAGCTGGAGTATCTAATTTAAGATAGGTATATGGTTCAGAAACTTTAACTAGCCCTGCCTCAATTAACGCAGTACAGCAGCCAATAGTATCATGACCACACATTGGAAGATATCCGCCCGTTTCGATGTAAATGACCCCGAAATCCGCCTCAGGGTGGCACGGTTCTACAAGTAGAGCACCTGACATCACCTCATGTCCTCTAGGCTCATTCATTAAAAATTTTCGAATCCAATCGTAATGTTCATCCATATAAAGCATTTTTTCTGACATCGTATTTCCCTTAATCGGTGGAAGTCCACTAATAACGGTCCGTGTTGGATTTCCACCAGTATGTGTATCAATTGTTGAAAATAGACGCTGAAACTTCATCTATTGAACCACCCTTTCTTTAAATCGATCATGGCGAAGCGGTTGAACTGGTATGCAGGTTTGTTTCTCTGATAACATTTCTTCGATAAGTTTTCCTGTCACAGCCGCCAAGCTAATTCCATCTCCTTCATGCCCTGCTGCAATATAAAAACCAGGAACTTCTTCTACATGAGAAACGATAGGCAGGTGATCCTCTGTCCACGGTCGTAAACCAGCGTAGGTCCGAATAACTGTCATATCCGCTATCTTCGGATAAAAGCGAACAGCCCTTCTCGCAATATACTTCGTTACTTCATGATTTACCTTCGTATTAAATCCTGAAAATTCCCGGCTACTTCCAATGAGAAAATTTTGACTTTCCGTTGGTTCAAAAACTAGGGCAACCCCATACTTTTCCGTTATGGTATCCACTTGTCTTATTCCACCAAATTTCGAGATAAGATAACCAAATTCCATAACCTTTCGCAATCCTATTGGTTGCTGTCTCGATGCTACAATAAGCTGTCCTTTTCTTGGTTTAATGGGAATAGTCACTTCTAACATTTCTCCAATAAAAGGTGCCCATACCCCACATGCATTCACCACTTTGTTCGCTGTAAATTTGCCATTCGTTGTTTCAATAGCAAATTGGCCAGATGGATTTTTGGCTACATTTGTTACTTCTGTCCTTATATGTACCATTGCTCCAAGTTCTTGAGCACGATGAAACATAGAAAAGGTAAACATATATGGATTTACTGTCGAATCAGTCTTACATTCCAAACCACCATATAAATCATCCGCAAAATACTTTGATTCATTTTTTAAATCAGACCGATCAAGCATTCGAAAATCCAATCCAGCACCCTTTTGTTGCTGCACCCACTTATGTGCTGCTTCCATTTCTTCATCATTCTCACAAACCAAAATACTCCCTGGGTTACGATACTCAAATGGTTGCTCTAGATCCTTACTCAATTCATGTACCAGTTGCTGACTTTTTAAAGACATTTGACTATCAAAGCCTGGATCTTTGTCTATAGCCAAAATGTTTCCATCACACCTTGAAGATGTTCCACTAGCTAGTTCATTCTTTTCTAACACCGTTATCTCCAATCCTGCTTTTGCTCCATAATAGGCTATAGCTGCCCCGATAATTCCCCCACCAATAACTACAATGTCACGATGCTTTGCATTTCCCATTTTTAATACCTCCTTTCAAGACGCTGTTACGAGTTAATATGCAAAATGCATGCCAACAATATTCACTCTATTTTCATAACATACATTGTTTTCTGAATATGTTGATGTAAAATTATTTATAAACCTGTAAAACTTTTTATACACAAGGAGGTTAACCAAATGAATTTTGAAAAAGAATTTAAATTAGCTATGAAACAAGATTTTTTTACCATTACAGATAGAAAAGATGATGAGAAAGAGCTTAGAAGTTTACTTCAAACCAATAAACCAAAAAAGCTCCTTTTTAAAAACCAAGAAAATGTCTACTTAATTGAATTGATTCCCGATACAGACCACTTAAACTATTATCCATGCAAAGAGGTTTCAGCAGATATACATGTAAACGAAGCAATGATATTGTTAGAAAAACATCGATTCATTGTCTTAAAAGAGAAGAAAAACTACATAGGATATCTCAGTACATTCGATTTATTTAAGTTGCTTAGAAAAGAGTACAAACAATTAAATGCTTATTATCAAGCTATTTTAGAAACAATAGATGGGTCATGTACTGTTATTGATGCTAATCAGAATGTACTCGTGTGGACAAAAGGGGCAGAGAAGCTGTTTTCTGTAAAACAAAAAGATATCATTGGAAAGCCAATTACAGACTTCTTCAGTCCTGAACGGCTCGAGCTGCTAAACACCTTAAAAAACGGCGATTCCCTTCAGCACAAACAGCATAAAGCAAGAGAAGACCTTGTCGTGTTAATCAACTCCACTCCTGTTTATTTAGAAGACCAAATAATTGGCGCGGTCGTCTCTGAGATAGATATAACAAGCCAAATACGATTAAATAATGAATTAAACAATGCATCAGAAAAACTATTTGAACTTGAAAGAGAAACAAATCGATTCATACCCTCAGATCCATTTAAACTTATTCGCGGTAACAGTAAAACCCTTAAGAAAACAACTTCCATGGCTGAGAAGGCAGCAAGTACGTCTACAAACATATTAATTCATGGAGAAAGCGGAGTAGGAAAGGAACTTTTTGCCAAAGCAATTCATACAATTCGCGAAGGCAATAAAGCTCCTTTTATTGCCATCAACTGTGGCGCCATTCCTTCCTCTCTATTTGAAAGTGAAATGTTTGGCTATGAAAAAGGGGCTTTCTCTGGAGCGGACAATAAAGGAAAAAAAGGAAAGGTCGAACTAGCACAAGGGGGAACCTTATTTCTAGATGAAATTGGAGAAATGCCTTTAGAAATGCAAGTAAAACTCTTACGGCTACTCCAAGAAAAGAAATTCTATGCGGTTGGTGGAACGAAAGAGAAAACAGTTGATTTTAGAGTGATTGCTGCAACGAATCGTATCTTAAAGGATTTAGTTGAGGAAGGTAAATTTCGCGAAGACCTTTATTATCGATTAAATGTGGTAAGTCTTGAAATTCCACCGTTACGCAAGCGACCAGAAGACATCATTGAATTAACACATTACTTTTTATATGAGATATCCATTAAATATAACCGGCCAATTTATGGAATTTCCCAGGAAGTAATGCAGGCCCTGTTAAACCATGAATGGCAAGGTAATATCAGGGAGCTAAAAAATGTTATCGAGCGCTTAATTGTTTTCTCGGAAGATGGTCAGGTTAAATTAGAGCATTTACCTTTTGAAATTGATGGATTAGCAATTAAAACCAATTCGATGACCTCTATTTACAAAAATGATTCTCGTCCATTAGCTGACCGACTTCAAGAGGTTGAACGGAAAATACTTTTACATGAACTCGATAATGAAAGTGGTAACAAGAATGCCGTTGCTAGAAAGTTACAAATCACTAGAGCTACCCTATATAACCGTTTAAATAAACTTGGAATAAAAAATTGAAAGCCCGTCTCTTTTAAAAGTTGGCACGATTATTGCATGAATAACGTTGAGAAAAAGATGAGGTGATTCAATTGAGAGAAAGTGAAATGATAATTTGCAGATGTGAAGAAGTAACATATCAAGAATTATTAGATACAGCAATAACCTATAGCTGCTCGGCAAGAGAATTAAAGCTCAGAACACGCGCAGGAATGGGCTACTGTGGCGGGAGAACCTGCCGGAGCATCGTAGATCAAGTTGCAAAGCAAGTCGGAAGTGAGCAAAGCAAGAAAAATATATCATTAAAATATCAAGCACCAATTAGACCTGTTAATTTCGTGGATTTAGGAGGAGAAGGAAAATGACATTGCGCGTCACCGACCACCCAATACTCGGAAAGCTAGAAAAGAAAAAAGCAGTTACCTTTACCTTTAATGATAAACAATATACAGGCTATGAAGACGAATCTTTAGCTGCTGCACTGTTAGCAAATGAAATTCGCACCCTTCGCCATCACGAAGAAAGTGGTTCATCACGAGGAATCTATTGTAACATCGGTCATTGTTTTGAATGCAGAGTAAGTATAAACGGCAAGCAAGGAGTTCGTGCATGCCTTACCCCATTAAAAGGGAATATGATCGTGGAAAGCCATGGCAAACTGCCAACACCAGTAAGGGATTGGAGGTCTTCTGATGAATAATGTCATTATTATTGGGTCCGGTCCTGCTGGATTAACAGCAGCTATTACATGTGCTCAAAAGGGATTAGAAGTAAGTGTTATCGATGAGTACATGAAACCAGGCGGTCGTTTGCTAGGTCAACTTTATGAACAGCCAGATGGTTCTTGGTGGAATGGAATTAATGAATCTAAAAAGTTGTTCCAACAAGCAGTAAATCTTGGTGTTCAATTCTATTTAGAAACACCTGTCTTTAATATTGAAAAGAAAGATAGTCTATGGGTGGTTTACACAGATAAAGAAACCTTTCAAACAACTAATCTATTACTAGCAACCGGAGCTGCTGAGGCTCCAGTACCAATCCCCGGCTGGACATTGCCTGGTGTTATGTCTATTGGAGCAGCCCAGATAATGACGAATGTACATCGTGTAAAACCCGGGAACCGTGGACTTATTATAGGTATTAATGTTCTATCGTCCGCTATCGCCATGGAATTAAAACTCGCTGGGGTAGATATTGCTTGTCTTGCCTTACCGAAAAACAATCAAATTACGCATGAATCTGCACATCCCAAGAAGGTATTAGATTCATTACTTCACGTTGCTCATATGGCCCCTTCTACTTTTGTAAAATTAGGAAGCAAATTAATGAAAAATAATTTCATGAAAGAATTAGGTGTTACATTTTATCCTAGAAATGGTGTGAAAATGTGGGACATTCCCATTCAACTAAAAAAAGCTGTTATTGAAATTTACGGAGAGCAGGAAGTAGAAGGAGTAACCATCGCTTCGATTAGCAGTAAAGGCGAGGTTATCGAAGGTAGTGAAGAAAACATCGCTGTTGACTTTGTCTGTATTGCTGGCGGTCTTTATCCTTTAGCAGAACTAGCAGCACTAACTGGATGTCCTTTTCATTATATTGAGGAACTCGGTGGATATGTACCATTACATAATGAACAAATGATGACACCAGTAGAAGGTTTATTTGTCGCAGGAAATATTACAGGTATAGAAGGAGCAAAAGTTGCCGCTGCCCAAGGAAAAATTGCTGGGTTATCAATCGCTAAACGCAGTGGGAAACATCAGTTAGACGAAGATTTAAAAGATGCTGTCCAACAAGGAGCAGATACGAGAAAGAATGCTTATATTCAATTTCATCCAGAGGTGGATAGTGGGAGAAGGAGGATTCAGGAGGAGTGGGAGGAATACTTGGTAAATAATACTGTACAGTTTTTTTAATTTTTATACACTTGCAGAATAATAACCATCAGCAGGCATTATGTAAAAATTCTTTAAAACGCCTACACACTTTTGTAAAAATATTTATAAAAAGAATGCTACTAATGGAATCCCTTTATATAAAAACCTATAGACTTTACAACAAATTTTATAGTTGGCACAGTTGTTGCATGTACAATTTATGAAAGCGTTTAATTTATATTTAAATAATAATATCAGGGGAGGCATAATTAAATGACCAGATATCGATTAGCCGCAGATATCGGCGGAACCTTCACAGACGTAGTGTTATTTGATAATAATACTGGAGTCTATAGAACAGAAAAGGTACCAACAACACAACAGAATTTATCAGAAGGTGTATTAAACGGAATTACAAGAATGGTAGGTGATTTTAAAGAAGTTGACTTTTTCGTCCATGGGACGACTGCTGGCTTAAATGCATTTTTAGAGAGAAAAGGTGCAAAAATGGCTTTACTTGTAACAAAAGGATTTAGGGATTTATACGAAATAGGACGTGCCAATCGATCCGAAATTTACAATATTCAATATCGCCAACCTACTCCTTTAATCAAGCGTCGTCATATTTTTGAAGTGGATGAACGGGTTTTAGTGGACGGAGATGTAGAGAACCCTTTAAACATTGACGATTTAAATGAGGTTATAAATGAAATTTCAAATAATGGCTATGATTCCGTATCTGTTTGTCTTTTACACTCTTATAAGAATCCAGACCATGAAAAGCAAGTGAAAAAAGTTATTCAGGAAAAATTGCCAAGTATCTCCGTATCACTATCCCATGAAATGGTTCGTGAATGGCGAGAATATGAGCGAACTAGCACAACAATAATTAATGGTTATATTGCCCCTATCGTTGAAAAGTACTTAGCAGAATTTGAAGAAGAAATTGACCATAGAGGGTTAAATAAAGATCTTTACATTATGCAGTCTAATGGTGGGGTTATGACATCGGAAATCGCCAAGGTAAAACCTATTCAAACCTTATTATCAGGTCCTGTTGGTGGTACCATGGGAAGTCTAAAATTAGGACAAAGCATCAAAAAAGAAAATCTAATTTGTATAGATATGGGAGGAACCAGCTTTGATGTAAGTATGGTTATCAACGGCGAACCCGACATAACCTCCGAATCAAATATCGAAAAATTCCCTATTTTATCCGCAATGGTTAATATGCATACGATTGGCGCTGGCGGGGGATCCATTGCTTGGATTGAAGGAGGCGGATTACGTGTAGGACCACACAGTGCTGGTGCCACTCCCGGTCCTGCTTGTTATGGAAATGGTGGAACGGATGCAACTGTAACAGACGCCAATTTAATTTTAGGCCGAATCGATGCTGAAGGTTTTTTAGGTGGAAAGATGAAACTAGATTGGCAAGCAGCATACAAAGCTATTGAAAAACTAGCACACCAACTAGGTTTAAGAGTTATCGAAACTGCAGAAGGTATCTGTGAAATTGCTAATTCTAAAATGGCTGATGCAATACGAACTTTAACTATCTCTAAGGGAATCGACCCACGTGATTTTTCCCTTGTAGCTTTTGGTGGAGCAGGCCCGATGCACTCCATGCTAATTGCTGAAAATCTGGGTATTAAGCGAATTATTATTCCAACTCTCGCTGGTACCTTTTCAGCCTGGGGAATGTTACAAACTGATATTCGGCATGATGATGTGCGAACCTTTGTTTCTCTATTAGAAAATACGGACCAAACAAAAATGCATGAAATCTATCAAAATATGGAACAAGAGGCAGAGGAAATTTTAAAACAGCAGAAAATAAAAAAAGAAGATATTGAGTTTAATAAATTAGCTGACTTACGTTATGTTGGCCAAGAATATACTGTCACTGTTCCTTTACAATCAAGTTTAAATACTCATTCTTTAATAGATCTAAAAGACCAATTTCATAATACACACTTAAGAATGTATGGTCACAATAACCCAGAGGGCGATGTGGAAGTTGTAAACCTAAGAATTGTCAGCTTTGGAATTTTAAAGACTCAAGAGAAAGTATTTTCTGAAACCAAATCAGTAGAAAATCCAGAACCAATCAGAAGGAAAAATATCGTTTGGAATAATATTGAGATTGAAACACCAGTTTTCTCCACAAAAGATTTAGCCTATGGCCAAACTATTAATGGTCCAACCATTATTGAATCAAATACATCTACCATTGTTGTTCCAGAAAATTATCATGTTCATGTAGAAACTATGGGAAATCTTGAAGTTATCAGGAGGAATAAAAATGATTAATACAAAGTCAGCTACTTTTTTAGAAAATCCTATTACGACCGAAATCATACGGAATGCATTAATTTCAGCGGCTGAGGAAATGAATGAAAGTCTTGCACGTAGCTCCTTCTCCCCTATCATTTATGAAATGAAGGATTGTAGTGTCGGAATCTATAATGAAAATGCTGAACTGCTTGGCCAATCATCAGGACTTCCAATGTTTCTAGGCAATCTAGATGTCTGTATTATAGAAACAACGAGATTCATCGGCGGGAACAAACACTACAAACCTGGTGACATATATATTATGAATGATTCATATTTGGCTGGCTCACATCTAAATGATATTACAGTTATCTCTCCAATCTTTTTTGAAAAAGAACTAGTTGGTTTCTCTGCAACACGAGCACACTGGTTGGATATAGGTGCCAAAGATCCTGGTTATCCAATGGATGCAACCGAAATTTATCAAGAAGGTGTAAGAATCCCCCCGACTAAAATATACGATGGTGGAGAACCTAGAAAAGATATTATCAATCTAATCACTATTAATAGCCGAATGACAAAAGATGCATTGGGCGACTTAAATGCACAAATAGCTGCTTGCAGAACTGGAGAAAAACGTTTAAATGATATTATCAATAAACATGGTCTTAAAACTTTCCGCAGATCTATCAAAGACATTTTTATGCAATCAGAGCTTTTAGATAAAGAACAAATTTCAAGTATTCCTGACGGTATTTATGAGGAAGTAGGGTATCTTGATAATGATGGGGTTACTGATGAGCCAGTACTTGTTAAAGTAACAGTAACAATTAAAGGGGAGCACTTAAAAATTGATTTAACTGGATCTAGCGAACAACGCCAAGGAATGACCAACTGTGGCCAGGCCCAGACTGTGTCTGCATGCAGAGTAGCTTTCAAACATTTAATTGGACCTAATTCACCAGTTACTGGTGGGAACTTTAAAACAATGGACATTGTTGTTCCAAAAAGAACGATTTTTAGTGCCGAAGAACCTGCTGCTTGTGGTTGGTATTTCACATCTCTCGGTTTACTAATCGACCTAATAATTAAGGCATTATCTCCAGTTTTAAAAGAACAAAGTGCAGCAGCACACTATGGGGACTCTATGGTTATTACCGTTGCAGGTCAAGACGACAAAACTAAATCTTCTTTCTTATACGTTGAGCCAACTGCTGGCGGTTGGGGAGCATTTTCCGAAAATGATGGCCAGTCAGGTTTAATCAACAATTCTAATGGAGATTTTAAAAATCTACCTGTTGAAGTGTTAGAAGGAAAATATCCACTTAAAGTTAATTCTTATGGACTCCGAAAAAACTCCGGTGGTGCTGGTAAAACTCGTGGAGGTCTTGGTGTTATTAGAGAATACGAAATTAGATCAGAATCTGCCAATCTATCTTTGTGGTTTGAACGTTCTCTAGATCCCGCTTGGGGTATATTCGAAGGAAATACAGGATATCCACCAAAAGTAACTATTGAAAGTAGTCAAGGACAAGAACAGATTTTGAAAGTTAACTCAAAACTAGTTCAAAGAGGAGATTTTGTGAGGGTTGAAACTGGTGGTGGTGGTGGATTTGGTCATCCGTTTACACGATTACCAGAATTAGTATTAGAAGACTACTTAGATGGATATATTGATATCGATACAGCTTTGGTTGAGTATGGTGTCGTAATAGATATCAATTTACAAGAAGTAAATCAACAAAAAACTAAAGAATATAGAAATAAATAACTAAATGAATACAATACTGGTTCAAGAGGGGGTTTCTATCGCCTTCTTGGACCATAATAGCATATTAATTATCAGATACTTCTAATTATTGAAAAACAAGGAGGTAGCTTATGGAAAGCAAAAAGAAAGACAATGCTCTTTCTGCTGTACCTTTATCGAAAAGGCAGCATTGGATCGTTCCAGCCACTATATTTGGTGGACTTGAGTTTGCCGTGCCAGTAATTATGGTGGGATCTACATTAGCAGGCAGTTTTAGCCTTTTGGAAATTATCGGGATATTATTAATTGGTTTAGTAATTATACAGTGGATAGGAAATGGATTACAAGGTTATCTTGGTGCAAAGACAGGGCGTCCCGCATCTGTGATTGCAAGAACTAGTTTCGGTTCATTACAGGCTCGGTTTTTAGTAGGGCTTGCTTTAGTTATATTAAACGTTGGATGGTTTGGCCTGAATACAGCTGTAGCTGGAAATGCCCTATCAGTTACATTAGGAATTGATTACACTGAAAGCTGGATGCTATGGGCGCTAATCACTTTAATATCTGGTTTAGTTTTTTCTCTTCCAGCAGTTCTAGGATATGACTCAATGAAATGGACAGATTATATCGCTGTTCCTGCCGGTATATTATTAATTTCTGGTGGAGTTTACTTAGCGTTAAGAGGGACAGGGTGGGATTCGATATTTTCTTGGAATCCAGAACAGTCGATCACTTTTTATGGAGCGATAAGTTTAGTACTTGGCGCAAATGTTGCTCAATGGTTGATTGCTTCTGACTATACAAGATACTCTAAACCAAAAATAAAAGATCAAGCTTTAATTCCTCTAGGCATTGTAATTATCGGCTTGCTCTTCTTCTTAACTGGCGCCATCATGTCGGTAGGCGTTGGTAACCCAGATATAGTTGTTGTCATGCAGGATCTAGGTTTTCCTATTTGGGGTTTTCTTATTTTATATGTTGCTCTTTGGACAAGTCAAATCGTAGCAAGTTACTCTATCGGTTTAGCTGCAGCAAATATGTTTAATATTAACTCAAATAAAGGTAGAGCAATATTAACCATAATTGGCTCTTTATTAGGTGTCTTATTAGCATTAGGTGGTATATTAACATATTTCCAGGAATTTTTAATACTTTTAGGTGTAACTTATCCTTCTATAGCTGCTATTATGTTTGCTGATTTCTTCTTTATTCGCAAACAACAATGGATTGATAATAAAGGTTGGAACTGGATGGCTACTATCGCTATGTTATTGGGTTCATTTATTGGCTACTTAACAGAATATATTATTCCAATCGGCATCCCTGCTCTTCAGTCATTAATATTTTCTGGAGTTGTATATATTATTCTAATGAGAGTAAAATCGAAGGTGCAACCAGACCAATTCACAAACACAAACATTGATTCTGACGATAAATATGCAGAAGGAAATATTTCAATATAATTGATGGCAATAGAGAAGGTTTATCCGTTTGGTGAGACTTTCTCTTATATTTCAACCACGCACACGTGATGTAATCACTTAGTACATGAAATATTCATGCCAAGTTACTAATGTTATCATTTTATTTCCTATTGTTTAAATCTTAATCTAAAATAAAAACATACTACAAGGAGGTATTTGTATGAAAAAGGAATACATAAAACGTCTTGAATCCATTCAAGTATATTTACAAAACGAAAAGATTGATATCGCTATGATCACTGATCCTGCCAATGTTTTTTATTACACTGGGTTTCTCTCCAATCCACATGAACGTTTCATGGCACTAGTCATCGACAACAAAAATGAAAAAACCACGTTGTTTGTGCCTGCATTAGATGTAGAAATCGCTCGAAATGATTCTGCCGTCCAAACCATTGTACCCATCTCAGATGAAGAAAACCCATTTACCAAGCTCCAAACGAATGTAAGTGCGAACATTTTAACTTTCGGTTTGGAAAAGAAAGCTGTCAATATCTTTCGGTATCAACACTTACAAGAAACTTTCGCAACGGCTTCCTATATCGACATTCAACCTTACATCAGTTCTGAGCGAATGAAGAAGTCTCCAATTGAAATAGAACAAATGAGAAAACCTATCCAAATTATAGAAAGGGTTTTAGCAGAAGGTATCAAAAAAGTTCAAACCGGAATGAGTGAAATGGATTTAACTGCTGAATTAGAATACTTAATGAGAAAATTTGGTGCCGATGGTCCTTCTTTTTCCACTATTGTTCTATCAGGGGAAAAATCAGCTCTACCGCATGGAACACCAGGAAGTCGTACCATTGAAAATGGTGACTTTCTATTGATAGATTTTGGTGTTATTAAAGATGGTTATTGCTCAGATATAACACGAACATTTTTAATAGGAGAAGCTTCTAAAAAACAGAAAGAAATCTATAACATTGTCTTACAATCTACCAATGCGGGGTTAGATGCTGTAAAAGCAGGGGTACCACTTAGAACATTTGATATTGCTGCGAGAAATGTTATTAAAGAAAAAGGATATGGAGAATATTTTAATAATCGTGTAGGTCACGGTCTTGGTATCGAAGTGCACGAGGAGCCTTCAATTCACGAAAGTAATGCAGACATAGCAGAACCAGGTCTTTTATTTACGATCGAGCCAGGAATCTATATTCCAAATTATGGAGGAGTACGAATTGAAGATAATGTTTGTATCAATGAAGAAGGTAAAGCAGATGTATTGACTTCGTTTCCTAAGGAATTGCAGATTTTATAATTTAGGGAAATAGAGATAGGTTGGTAAAGAACAGATAATTCCAATGCGAGAACAGAGTATAAACTTATCCTCTTTCACCACAACTAGGACTATTCCAATCAAGAATGGTCCTCCTAAAATGCCTCCAACTTATTTTCAGTAGACTTGCCCATTATGTTTAAAATTCCAATAATCTTAAGAGTATGACCATACGATTCCTTTTTAATTAGGATGGATGAATCTAAGTTTGACCAATACGCTGAGTTAGTATTAGATTCTACAACTAACATTTCTAAAAAAATGGAGTTTGTGTGATGGATTTAATGTGACTAGAACAAAATTCAAATAACTAAACATAACGTGGTATTTTTCATCAATGTTCAAGTTCAATGAAAAATACCACACTTTACCTCAATAGCACCATTTAAAAACGAGTAAGCACTTGAAAAAAGCCTAGAAGGTGAACGCCTCCATATACTAAGTAGTAAAAATTCCTCTTACCCAGCATTAACCTTTTTCGAATCACTTGTTTTAATCCGTTCAATCCCAAACCCTGTATATCCCGATATAATCGCGACAATAAAGCCTAAGTAACAAACTATTGCCCAAGGCGCATAACTAATCGTTGAAACACCAAGAACCCCTGCCATATATACACCCGCAGAGGACCATGGCACAAGTGGAACAATTACAGTTCCTGAATCCTCTAATGTTCTTGATAAGTTTTTTGCGTGTAGGTTTTTCTTTTGATATGTTTCTTTAAATAATTCTCCTGGAACAATAATTGATAAATATGAATTTCCAGTAACAAGTGCCATTGTTATGCAGGAGGCAACAGTCGATAGGATAAGATCACCAGTCTTTTTCACAATCTTTAACAATGCATCCATAATTACTTCCAATGCTCCTGCTTTGGTAATAATTCCTGCAAATGCAAATGCACTAAAGGCAATCATAATTACACTTGTCATGGACTGCATTCCACCCTGATTAACTAACCTGGTCACTTCAAATATTACCGTTTCTGCATTAAAATCAGGCTTGTTTATCATGGAAACATCAAACCCTGTAACAGTAGCAGCAAATATATCAGTTATTGCAAAATCTTGATAGAATTTTGCGATAATAGCAGCTACAAAAGATGAAAAAATAATTGTAGGCAATGTTGGCTTTTGGGTTATCGATCCATAAAGCACAATGGCTGGGGGCAGTAATAGTATAATATTCCAATGAAACATATCGGCTAATGTCTGAAGCATGATATTCATTACCTCTGGTGTTGCAACAGCATTAGCCGATAAATTGAACCCTGCAATTGTGTAAACGATCATTGCAACAATAGCTGCAGGAACGGTCGTATAAAGCATATGCTTTATATGTTCATAAAGCTCACTCCCTGCTGCAATGGGTGCGAGGTTTGTTGTATCGGATAATGGAGATAATTTATCCCCAAAATACGCACCTGAAACAATCGCACCAGCTGTCGCAGGCAATGAAGCGCCAAGCCCAGTAGCAATCCCCATCAAAGCGACGCCAACTGTACCTGCAGATCCCCAGGAAGTTCCTGTTACAATTGAAATGATTGCAGAGACAATAAACGCGATAAGTACAATAAACTGTGGATTAATTAATTCCAAACCATAATAAATCATCATCGGTATCGTTCCTGAAATCATCCAACTTCCAATTAAAATTCCTATTGATATCAAAACTAATATGGCCGGCATTGCCATATCGAGCTTTTCGCGAATACCAAGCATCATTTCATTCCAATTCACACCTACCCTAAGTGCAATAACCCCAGCGAAGATAGATGCAAGTATTAATAATGGCTCCGGACTTAATCCGTAAACACCGTAACCAATTGCTAATAGCAATAGCATGACTATAATCGGTAAAAATGCTTCTAATAACGTTGGTTTTCTTTGCATCGTATTTCCCCCTAATATCTTTATTCAAATGTTCCTTTGACAAGAATCTCCCTATCCCTAAGCATGTGTTGCCCTTTTGCAAAAACATGTTTAATTTCTAGTGAATTTTGATCCAGCATAAGGATATCAGCATCAAACCCTTCCTTCAGAGCACCCTTTTCATCTAAACGAAGTGCTCTTGCAGGATTACTAGTGACAAGAGGTAATACTTCAGTTAAAGGCAAACCATAATCTTTAACAGTGGATATAACTTGCTCAAACAAGGTTTGCTGCGTTGCAACACCAAATCCGATTAATTCCCCTCTCGTATTAAATTTAGGTAGACTGCCATTTCCATCAGAGGAAATGCTCAGCTGATGCATGTCACCTTGACTTTGTTTATAATACTGAATCCATTTACCTGTGTCTTCATCTGCAGTTATGTCTACAAATGCCCCCTTTTTCGCCAACTGGATCGCATCATCAACAAGTTCCTTGCTTCGTGTAATGTGTGTTGCATAAATATTTGCAGGTGGGATTTCGTAATCTTCTAAAAGCGCCTGTAAAAATGCCAAACGGTCTTTTCCAATACCAACATGAAAATGAGTTACTCCTGCTTTCTTACTTAGCAAACCACCTATTCTGGCTTCTGCAACTAATTTTGCAACCTCATGTAAAGAGGCTTGAGCTGATCTGGAATCGGATATTGCAATTTCTCCCGCTCCGATCACTTTATCAATTAACATAATATCGTCTTTTACCGATGAAGTTATCGTTGGAGTAGGGATATGATAGTTACCTGAATAAATATAAGCCGTAATTCCCTCTTCTTCCAATCCCCTAGCCTTTGCTAACAAAGATGTCATATGTCGTGTTGTTCCATCTGTCCCTAGACAGCCAACAACAGTAGTAACACCTGAAGCAATAATAGTACTCAGTTGGATTTCCGGAGTCCTTGTAGCAAAGCCTCCTTCTCCCCCTCCACCAATTAAATGTACGTGTGGATCGATCATACCTGGAGTAGCAATTAAACCAGAAGCATCTATCACATTAACGTCAAAAAGCGCTCGCAATTTTTCTTCATTTATAGTTCCTATTTTCACTATCTTTTCATCAATCATTAGAATAGATTGCTTCCCCATATAATTTGGTGCATAAATTTCACCATTTTTAATCAGTGTAAACATCTTTTTGCTCCTTCAACTAAATTTCCTGTTTAAATTATTAGAATAATAGGATTATAAATCATTATCCAAATTAATACAACCCATTACAACCCATTTATAAAAAAAGGATTCTATGATTATATCGATTTACCATGTAAAATAGGGGTATATGATAGGAACTATGGAGCGTGACACTAATGAAAAAAAGATTAATTATTATCGGAATCCAAGAAGATAACTTACTATTTTTAAAAAATCAATTGGAGTATATATTCGGAACTTCCATCCAGATCGAAGGGCTAACTTTAAAAGAGTTAAACTCCGACACTCTCTTATCGAGTGATCTTGTTTTATTATCTGCGATGGAAATACAAGAATTAGTAAAGCCATTTCTGCCCGAGGCTGCCATTTCCATTGTGGCACAAAGAACAGAGAATATTGGAAATCTAAAAGAACTCATTTTTTCGAAACAAAGAAAAAATATATTGGTTGTAAACGATAATTACAATAACACGATACAAACGTTGGAATCCCTGAAACTTTTTTTGCCAAACCATACCTTTTATCCTTATATTTCAGAAAAGCCAATGCCTGATAAAATAGACTTTGTTATCACTCCTGGAGAAACGAACCTTATCCCAAAAGGATTTCCACGGATGATTGATATTGGACCACGCATTATTTCCTTAGAAACACTAATACAAATAAAACAATACTGTCAGTTGGATATGAAGGTTTCATTATTAACTCAGCTTTATATCAAGGCAATGATTTATGCAACCGATAAAAAAACAGAAATCTTACCCATCTCCATTCATGATCAAAATCAGCATCGTACATTAGATAGTTTGAAGACAAGTTCCCCTTCCTTGCAGTCTACAATCAGGATAGCAAGCAAACTAGCGAAAACACCTGATGCAATCCATATTGAGGGTGAGACTGGAACAGGAAAACAAATGCTTGCAGAAATGATTCATAATGATTCTACTGGGGCAGCATTGCCTTTCTACGTCTATAATTGTTTAGACAAAGATCCACAACTTATAAAAAAGGAATTATTTGGCTCAAAAGACGAAAAAATAGAAGGTATTATCAATGCCATAAGTGGTGGGACGCTATATATCAAGCATATCGACCAACTGCCATATGCCCTACAAAGTAAGTTATTTAACTTGATTGAATCAAATGATTTAAATCCGATGAAGAATCGAATACGAATAATCACCTCCTCTTTAGAAAGCTTGGCAACGTTATTTCAAAAAGGGATCATTCGTACGTATCTTTATTCCTATATGTCTTCTTATGTACTTCAGATGCCATCACTCAAAGAACGAAAGAATGATTTGTCACAATTAATTGAAGCCTTTAAGGGTCACTTCAACAGAATAGATTTGGTATTCTCTACAGATGCAATGGAGGCCTTTTATCATTACGATTGGCCAGGGAATGTGAGGGAATTATATAACGTTATTTCATACTGTGTATGTTTAAATACGACATCCATTGAACGTGAATCATTACCGCTATTTTTCAAAGGAAACCAAAAATTCGATGCAACCGAAAACACTGAACAGGATTTAGGTATCAACGAAATAATAAGAACGATTGAAAAACATGGATTTCTTTCGGAAAGCATAAGCCTTCTGCAAATCTATCAGAAAGGAAAAAAGCAAAATGAATCTTATGGTAGAAGGAGAATAAAGCAGTTGCTTTCAGATGAGCAATACAGTCTTACTGATCAGCAGTTAAGATTACGAATAGAAGTGCTGAATAAAACAGGACTATTGAACGTTCGAAAAGGGAGAGCTGGAACAACTATTTCAGCAAAAGGAGAGCAGTTTTTAGATGTGTATCAGAATGAATTGCGAGTACAGTGAATACCTGGAAGATCTTCATAGTATTCCGTTTTCAATAAATTGTTATAGTCTAAAAACGTTGGATCTAGACCACGTATTTGAAATTATAATAAAGAAAAACGACCAAATAGTTGTATACGCTTATAGGGCTGATTTGCTTTATTATATATACCAAACTTCCATACTAAATAAAAATAGTGGGGTAATTCAACTTATTGAATTACCTCTGCCCTTCCTTTCGGGCTTGCACTTGATTGTACCTAGATTGCTTGCATGTTAAATTTTCGCATTTGTTTGAGCTTCGATACCATCTCACCAACAGCAACAATATTTTTGAACAATAGTTAGCTTTCAACCATTCCTGTAGATTCCAACTCCACAAAAAAGAAAGGGCATTACACCCTCTCTTTTAACAAAAACCTCAGCCATATGTTACACTCTCGCATTCATTACTCCAATATATGTGGACTTAACACGAATATCCTTATTTCCCATCGGTTGCAGTTTAGTCTTAGATCGTTATCCAGCACAGAATAGTCTGCTTTTATTAATTACACCTTTAGTCGATTTTAACCGTACTACTTATAATGCTTTGATAATAATCTACCTGGATCAAGATGATTGATATTGCTTTTTGTTTTCCCTTCAATCAATAGTTCAGAAGAAATCCTGCCGATGATGGGTGCTAGTTTGAAACCATGACCAGAGAAACCACTTGCAATGATAGTATTATTCTTTCCTGGTAATTCTCCCAACAACGCATGATTATCCGGTGTATAAGCATCCATATAAGCACTCGCACGAACTGGGTCTGGATATAGCATTGGGAGCAAGGCTTTTACGGATTCTCGCAGTTTTTCAATTTCTTCCGGATATACGTCTCGGTATAATGAAGATGGATTTTCTATTGGCAAAGGATCTTTTGTATAGGAAGCTTTCACCATCGACCCATCTAGTGAAGGTGCTCCTGTAAGCCTGAAATCTCCGCGCATTCTAGCAAATATAGGTAGCTTATTTGCTTTTGTTTCAGCAAGATTTTTCGGTGTAAACCAGGTCAGCAATAATCTTTTCGGTATCAATTGCTTTTTTAAAGCTGGTAAAAGTTTCCCTGTCCATGCACCAGTGGTAATCAATACTTTTCCTACCTTGTACGTTTTCCCTTCTGCAATAATGCGTACACCAGCAGTTTCAGGAATAATTTCATCTACTGCGGTATATTTCATTAATTTCGCACCATGCTTCATAGCCAGTAAAGAAGCTGATACAACTGAAAGTTCCGGTCGAATAAAGCCTGCTTCCTTATCTAATATGACTAGGTCATCATCGTATATTTTAAATTGTGGATAGCGTATTGCTGCCTGGTCTCCCTCTAAAATTTCATGCTCCAGTTTAAAATCCTCGATGCTTTTTAAAACTGTTTTAATTTCCAGAGAGTTAGATTCTCCAATCATTAATCCCCCATTTAGCGTTAACAGTGAATTTCCGCTTTCTGTTTCCAATTCCCTCCATAATTTTTTTGCTTCCTGTAGCATGGGAACATATTCAGGTCCTTCCATGTATGCTGTACGAAAAAGCCGGGATTCTCCTCCCGCAGCAGTTCGGTCATTTCCGATTCCAAACTGCTCAAAACCTATAACAGATACCCCCTTTTTTGCAAGTTGCCATGCAGCCATGCTTCCCATTGTTCCAACTCCAATGATGCCTATATCAGCGTCCATTTTTTTCTCCTCCTTCATATACTTACTATTGCTTAGGATTTCAATTACTAATTCGTTCATCATATAATTAATTATATTCCCACAAATTTATAAATTAAGAAAATTCAAGTTGTACTTATAGACCAGAAACTTTCTTATCAAGCCCTCTTTTTTCTTTAAAAATCATACTGAATAAAAGGAAACCTACTAAGGAACCAACAACCCCATATACAGCATATGGAATGGCTGTATTTAATAATTGAGCAATTGCCGCTCCAATAACACCAGCGAATATACCACCCATGGCTCCTTTTGCTGAAAGTAACTTCGTTCGTCGCAAGGCAATACCCAAAAATATGGGAACTAGCAAACCTGCAGCTGAATAAGCGTATGTCGCTTGCAGCCATCCCAAAGCTTGCGGATAATACAATGATAAAACAATTGCAAATACAATAATTATTACGGATAGCATTCGCGAAGCTTTGATCAATGTTCGATCCTTTACTTCGGGATTGATATATGATTTATAAATATCATTTGTTATATTAACTACTACAGACTGCATAGCACTGCTGACTGTTGACATGATAGTTGCGATGATAAAAGCTGAATAAATCGCCAGAAACCAAGTAGGAATTTGAGTTAGAAACCATCCTGCAGCCAACTCGGGATTATCCATACCAGGATTTTGCGAAAGAATAGCAATCCCCATAAAGGAAGCCCAAGTTCCACTAATAATTCCGGCAATTGCAGCTATGATAAAACCCTGTTTTGCCGTTTTGGCATCCTTAGCTGAATAGATTCTTTGATAAGACATTTGATTTGTAAGGGCACCAGGAAAAATGGCAAAAATCCAAAATACGATTGTTGTCAATCCAATCGCTCCCATCCCTTGAGGAAACGACACAAGGTTTTCAGGAACATTCGAAGCAATTCCCGACCAACCTCCAGCATAATTTAACATATATATTCCACTAACTATAGACAGTAGCAGCATAAAACAACCAAAAACAAAATCAGTCCATGCTACCGAAGCCATTCCTCCAGGTAAAACGAACAACAAACTGATAGCTGCAAATATAATAATCAATAAAGTAAAAGATAACCCCGTTATTTCAGTGAATAAGTTTCCGAATGCCACCAACTGTGTACATAACCAGCCAAATGGTACCACAATAGCTAGTAATGTAACAGAACTCATCATAATTTTGTGCTCTCCATATAACTTCTTGAAAATGTCAGGTAAGGTGGAAAAATTATGTTTCTTTAGCCACCCCGCTAGTAATACAAGAAGAACAATACCTATAGAATATAGCAAGTTATACGTTATTGCTGACCAGCCAGCACTGTAACCTATACCCACATGTGCAACAAGAACTCCTCCCCCCATGCCAGTAGCAAACTGTGTGCCCGCAACAACATACATTGGAAGGGATCTCCCTCCCACATTCCAATCTTCTATTCCCTTATTCCTCTTTCCTACCCAAAACGAAATAGCCACACCTACCCCTAAAACTACAATAGAGCTAATTACTATCGCTACAGCAGCATTCATCATTTTCCTCCCTTAATATATTTGGCTTTTTTTGATATTGTTTTAACATTCCATTTTAGACTCCTTCAAATCTTGCAAGGCTGTATCTAGTAAGGTCAATAGAAGTTTCACCATCTGTCAGCAATTCTGTCATTAATGTACCGACTAATGGTGATAATGTTATTCCACTGTGCATAACAGCCACATAGGCACCGTCCATATTGGGGATCTCACCGATAATTGGAAATCCGTCCTTGGGCATTACTCTGATCCCGGAAAAAGTCCGAACAACATTTGCCTTGGCCAGTGCTGGAACGAAATCAGTCGCCATTTTTGCTGTTTGCTGAATAACATCCAATGTCGATCTTCTATCATAGCCCACCTCCTCTTTCGAATAGCCAATTAATACTTCACCATTGTCTGCCTGACGAATACCGCCAATAGTATATTTAAGAAACGGCTGAAGCGGTTCTGTAACAAGAATTTGCCCTCGTACCTGCTTCACCGGCATCTCCACACCTAACATGCTTCCTAAATCCTTTGACCAAGGACCGCCTGCCATAATAACTTTCTTCGCTCGAAAGACTCCTTTGTATGTTTCCAACCGAAAGATGTCACCAGATTTCTCTATATCGATTACTTGATTATAAAAAGAACACTGAACCCCATTCCTCTTTGCAGCTTTCACATATAATTCAACGAGGCGAAATGGATTCACATTCCCATCTAGTTTACTGAAGGTAGCACCAGCTACATTAGAAGAGAGAGAAGGCTCTTTTTCCAGTACTTCGTCTCTTGTTAGAACTTCAATATCTATTCCGACCTCCGCCTGTTGTTCAACAAGTCTCCAAGCTTTTTCCCGTTCAGCTTCATTGAAAAAAGGGGCTATTCCACCAGTTCTTTTATACTCCACATCACCGATTTTCTTTTCTAGAAAAGGGTACAGTTCTGCGCTGAACATACTTAATTCCCCATACCAAGAAGGTACTTTGCTATGTACCCAAACCCATGCTTGCGTAGAACCTGAAGTGCCAGATAAAGGGAAATCCTTATCAATAAGCAGAATTTCATGATTTTTACTTTCTGAAAGATGGTAGGCAATACTGCTCCCGATAACCCCACTGCCAATCACAATAACATCAAATACATTATTCATTTTTTGTTTCACCATCTTCCACTGATTCTCCAAAAACAGATGCAACATTACCGCCTTCACTTCCATTTGTAAGCGCACTCATTCTTACGAGTTTTAATGGCATTCTCATCCTAGATATCCGAATATCTGCCAAAGGCTTGCCAGTATATTCAGCAATAATTTCTCTTACAGGATTAAGGCAAATCTTTGACTGGCAAGGACCCATCCCACATCTAGTCAGCCGCTTTATATCATCAAATGTTTCAGCACCATTCTTCATAGCTGTCTCAATCTCATCAACATTTATTTCTTCACAACGGCAGACGATTGTTGATTTATCCATACATCTTCCCTCCTCTTATCTTCATGAAATAATCCGGGAGATTCAATTCATGTTTCTGATGATAATCGGCTATCATTTCAGTCCTTGCTTTAAGTACTTTTTCACTTTCCAAATTAGCTAATTCTCTCCAGCATCTGCTTTTTTGTTCATCTCCCTCTGCTGAGCTGATGAATCCCATCGCCTCTAAAGCACTCAAAGCAGCAATTTCTCCCGTTAATAGAATTGGTCCAAGTTCCGTAATTCCTGCCGCATTTCCAGCAATATAGCAGGAAGGTTTGGTTGTCTGTAAATGAATATTGTACGCAGCTAGCCATCCTCCAAGTTCTTTTTGATAAACAAAATGACAGTTCATAATTTCAAAAGGTTCCAGTATCGGACTGAATCCATTAGCAATACAAACAAGATCCGCATTAACTTCTTTTGACCCATCTGGTGTTTGAATTACGACGTGTTCCACCTCTCCGGCACCCGTAACTATTTCAATCGTGCTGTTTGTATAGACAGGAACGTTTTCCACAGTCTTCACTAACTCTCCATCAGAGCAGATGATTTGATTCTTTTCCTCCACAATCGCTTCTACTGTTATTCCACAAGAATTGAGCTGGCTTGCAACTTCCAATGAAAAATCATTAGAACCAACCATAACAGCACGCTTACCAGGCAATACTTTTTCCCTGTTTATTAGTATTTGAGCTGCTCCAGCAGTCATGACTCCAGGAAGTGTCCATCCTGGAAAAACTTTTGCTTCCTCTTGGGCTCCAGGCGCTATTATATTTTTTCGGGATTGGATTTCAAAAGTCTTATCCCCATCAGAAACACCAATGTTGCCATTAAGATAGGAACCAATCATGGTATGTTTCTTTAACACCTGTACATTAGATGCTCCTACTTGATTAATAAGTTGTTCATTCACCCATGTACCGCGCTTCTTTCCATATCCATACTGTCCCGGAAGGTTAGAAAACCATTGAGTCTGTTGTCTCAATTGTCCACCGAGAGAAAATGTTTCATCGGCTACTACTACCCTTGCCCCCGCTCTATCAGCAGTAAGAGCTGCATGCAGTCCTGCCGGTCCACCCCCTATAATCAGTAAATCAGTTTCCATATTTCTCACCTCTTATTTCTGGATCATTATTATTGGAAAAAACCTGCATATTGTTTTCCACAAGAGTAGTACAGCTTATCACATGATCGAGACCATTTATCGTTACAAAGCAGCTTGTACACCTTCCATTAGAACAATAAAGACCTCGAGGCTGAGAGAGTTTCCGACTCACTCCCAATTTCCGAATACCATTTGCCATAAGAGCAGCTGCCACCGTTTGTCCTTTTTTTGCTTCTAAACGATGATTATTAAAATAGAAAAAAACTTTTTCATTGGATTTCTCTTTCAAAACTGGATGTTCACTAATATGCATGAGAAAGCCTCCTTCAGGTTATATATTTTTTATTTTTCGATAAATTTTGACTAAAAAAATTAAATTTTAATATACAAATCTAGTTAGTTATACAATAATCTATTCATAACAGGTATTTTGTATGTGATAAAATTATAATGTTATAACATTATAATTTTGCAAGTTATATTAATGAGCAAGCATTAATTATAAATTAATCTCAAGAAAATATTTTGCATCTTTAAATACCGCCTTAAAACGGGAATATTCTACAATATAGTCATCTTCTGCTTTCGTATACCTATCCAATACTAATAATTGTTCACCAATGGGGATATTGAGTAACGCTGCTTCAGATTTATCTGCAGTTTTTGTGGAGATAAACACTTTTGCAGTATCCAGCTTAAGCCCATACTTTTTTGAAAATAAGTTATATAGTAGTTTATTTTCAATTTCCTCCTCTGTTAAACCTGGTGTTAAAGCTGCAGGTATCCAGGAATTTTCAATTATAACGGGTTTCTCTTCTTCTAGTTTAATCCTAGAAATATAATAGATTTCTTCATTCTTGTCTATCTGCAGATTCTTTATCAATTCAGTATTTCCTACTATTTTTTTAAAGCTTAATGTTTTATGGGGATAGGGCTTCTCATCTTCAAACTTATTATGTATGGAAACAAGTCTAGACAAGTCAGTTTTATCGTGTTTATTTACAAATGTACCCTTTCCGCTTTTCCTGTATAACTTCCCATTGTTAACTAGGTCAAGTACAGCGCGTTTTACTGTAATATTACTCACCTTAAAAAGGGATGAAAGCTGTTTTTCTGTTGGAATTTTATACCCCGGCTCCCACTCTCCAGAAATTATTTTGTTTTCTAGGTATTGTCTTATTTGCCTGTGTAATGGTATTGCTGAATTCTCTTCTAATGACATGTATTTCAACTCACCTTTGTTATAATATTATAATTTTAAAGAATTTATTTCTGTATATTATAGCGATATTATCTTTCATAGTCAACATTATCTTTAGAATTTTCTAATTATATTTTATGCTTCGTTTTTAACATTTCACATAGTTCTTATAAAAAAACTTTGTGCTTCAAAGTAAATATTACCTGCCAACCAGTCACTACTTGCGGGTACTATTCGATTTGTATTAATTGTTGTGTCTGTAATTACATCCCTTATACCTATTTAGCATAATACTTTTAAAAAGACATCCTGCATCATTCTTTTATGACTTGCATCACAAAAAGAGAATAATATCTTTTCCATTTTTTTCATCCCTCCAATGTATTCATTACTCTCTATACTAATCGCATCACAGTTGAAATTACTGGTAAACTTTTAAAATATAACATATATACCCGGATAAACTTAAAATTTTCGGAAATTATATTCATGAGGAGGTGTTTTGCGTGGGAAATAAAAACCTCAGTCAGTTCAAAGGTAGTGTCATGAAAGCCAATGGGTATATCGTGGATAATAATAACCCGGATTATGTAAAATATGAAGTTGCTAAAGAACAAGGCATCGCTTTGGAAAAAGGAAATAATGGAGACCTTACCTCCAGACAAGCAGGAAAAGTTGGAGGGTCAATTGGTGGCAGTATGGTTAAAGAAATGATTAACATAGCCAAAGAACAGATGAAAAAATAACTATAATTCTCCCCTGCTGCTTCTAACGCACGAACCAGCAGGGATCGTCGTTTTATTATCATTTTTGATTCTTTTTCCGAACCTGTTCTGTATTCGTGTCGCTATAAATTGCCGTTCCGTGGCCACCAGTAGTCCTAGCGATGTATTCCTTTGCTTCGTTATATGACATGCCGGATTGTTCATTTGACTGTTTAACAGCTGCAATATTTGTGCCAGCTGCTGTATACTTTTTACTTCTTTCCATAAAATCACCTCTCTCTTGGTGAACTTAGTTTCCCCAGAAATGCTTTATTCAAATAGACAATTCTTTCCTTCCACTCACCCTAAAATGTAAAAATACTATTTTATTACACATGAGTAAGCAATCTATTTGATTTATGTATTCGATTTTTTATTTTTACATGAGGGATCGAATGGATAAGAACGGAGGAATAACTCGTTGAGTTGTAGCAGAGGGCAATGCCTCTTATAAAAATGAATATCCTTACAGGCAACAGACCCTCAAAGGTAACGCTGCCTGTTAAAGATACTTTCATAGCCCCATCCCCACCCATTGCCAATACGAAAAATAGAATAACATCATAAGAAGTATATAGAGAGGCATTAATAAAGCACTCATCTTTAATAGATTACTAGCATCATAGGATATGTCGCCTTCCTCATAAAAAAACAGCAATGCTTTTGAACTAACCGGAAATGTAACACAATAGTTCATCCCAACTAAACTTAAGAAAACAACTGCAACAGGATTAACTCCTATTGTTTCACTAAACATTAATAAACTTGGAATAAAGATAATCGCTCGTGTCGTATGAGAAGTAATATACAAATGACTCGTTACGGTCACAACCAAGATAATGAAAACAATGAGCCAATCTGGTGCTCCTACAAACAAATGCAGCACATGCAGCATTTCGTTTTCAATCCAGTGGACTACACCTGTATCGACTAACACTTTTCCTAGCGCAGTTGCAGCAGCAACAAATAAAATCAAATTCCAGGATACCGCCGCTAGTCCTTCTTTCCAACGAATGATTCCGTATTTCGGTATCATGACCAGGATGGCACCTATCATCGTAATAAATGCTATATCATAGCCATGGATCGTTTCTGTCATCCAGCCTGCAATTAAAAATGAAATCAAAATCAGTGTCTTCTTCTCAGCCCCATATAACTGATTTCTTTGCATTGTTTTTTCTTCTGGTTTTACATCCATCTCCGTCGTTTCACCTTTTGGCCACAAGCACCATTTAATAATAAAAAATGAAACAAGCGTAACAACGAGGGCAAATGGCACTCCCCATAGAAACCATTTTAAATAGGAAATGGTTTGACCAGATGTACTTTCCAGTAAAGAGACTCCGATTAAATGAGAGCCTGCACCTATTAATGTTGCTGACGTGCTCATTAATATAAGTACAGGTGTGATAATAGCCAATACGCGTTGTTCTTTCGTTGAAAGCTTTTCACCTAGCTGATTCACAATCGGTCTGGATAATGCAGCCCGACCTGAGGTAGATGGAATGAAAAATGCAGATGCAAAGAAAACCGAGCCTATTCCAAAAAGCACACTGCTTTTTTTCGTTGACCTTCTGCATACAGAACAGGTTAATCGTTCTGCTAATCCAGATCGTTTCACTGCTTCACCGATAATAAAAGAACCAATCATTAACCATACTACCTTCTCAGATAGTGATTCGTATAACAATTCCGTACCTGCCGCATTCATCATGATGATAAACATAATAAGTGTAATCGCTACGAATCCCGCGGGTATTTTAGTTGTGATCCATAGCGTCATTGCTGATAAAAATGCGAATAATGCTATCTTTCCACTGAAGTCTAAATGACCAATGGATAGAGTCAGTGCTATTAGAAGGACATGTATGCTGATAATTACGACCGACTTCGTTGATAATTGGCTTACCCGTGATTTGATCCAATTCTGCTTATCTAATCGTTTCTCCATGCGCGACATCACTTTTGATTCATGCCTTTCCTTAGCAATTTTCTTTCACCAATTCCTAAGCCAATAGCAACTTGTCGCAGTACGGATTCTGTACTTTCCTCAATCCACTTTGGCGCCTTTTTTATCGCCTTTTCTAAAGTTGTTGGTTTTTGAATAATACTACTGTAAGCATCTATACCCGCACGATAGTTTAAATTTGCTCCTTTACCGATTGTTCCAGTAATCGCAATCACAGGGATGTTATTCTTTTTCGCAATTCGTGCAACCTCCGCTGGAATTTTTCCATTTGGAGTTTGAAAATCTAAACTCCCTTCTGCAGTGAATACGATATCAGCATTAGAAATTTTTTCCTCAATACTAATATAGTCCATAATAATATTAAAACGCGGATGTAATGTTGCACCGGTAAATGCAATTAATCCCGCACCTAACCCCCCTGAAGCACCGCTCCCTGGCAATGAACCTATCTCTATCCCAACTGATTCCTGAATTAACGCCGCATAATGCTCTAAAGAAGCTGATAACTTTTCTACTTGTAATGGGGTGGCCCCTTTTTGTGGACCGAAAACTCTGGCCACTCCTTTCTCGCCACATAAAATGTTTTGCCAATTACATGCAACATCGATAGTAACAGATTGTAAGCGCTTATCTAATTTCGCTAGATTAAGAGAATCCACCTCCAATAAATCCTTCCCACCGTTTATAGGAATTGATCGATGTTGCTTATCCAAAAACTGAACTCCTAAAGCTTGCGCCATTCCAGCACCACCATCAGACGTTCCAGAATCACCACAGCCGATTAAGATTCGATCAACACCTAAATCAAGAGCAGCTAATATTAACTCACCTACACCATAAGTAGTTGTTCTTAATGGATTTCGTTGATCACGAGGAACGAGCTTCAGCCCAGCAACTGCTGCCATTTCAATCACCGCAGTTCGTTTTCCATTCTCAACAAAAACGCCAAAATGGCTTAATATCTTCTGCCCAACAGGACCTGTAGCTTCTTCATATATTAATTCTCCATTTTTTAAATGAGTAATCGTCTTTGCAAATCCTTCTCCACCATCAATCATCGGAATAACTTCCAAATCAATAAACGGATCAAAGCGTCTTACCCCGCGTTCCATTGCTGAAGCCACTTCCTCAGAGCCCAAACACTCTTTAAACCCAGACGGTACAATAACGATTTTCATGATAACATTCCTCCATATGTTTTTATTACTAATCAATATACCGCTGAAAGATGAGAACATAATGAGAGAATGATGGGAAAATTATTATAAATTCGTTGTAATTGTATGATTAAGAATACGAAGATCCCAATTTTCTTAATTTTTTGGATTAAATCGCTGTCTCACTCGTCTTCTTTTGATTCAGGCCAGATGCAATTTATCGTTGATTCCCTTTTTCATCATTTTTCATCCGGGATACAAATCGATAACTAATTAATTAGTAGGAGGAATATTTCATATGTCGTTCTTTTATACTTATGAAATAATAGTCTGTTTTTACCGAAATATAGGATTCAAACAATTATTGAAAAATAACGCTTTATTGTTCTTCTATTCTTTAGTATATTGTTGGATGAACAAGAAGAAAATGGAAAAAGGAGAGTCCTATTAAGTATGAAGAAGAATTTCGTTTATCTTATTTTAGCTGTATCTTTAAGCTTTTTTATAGGAGCTTGCTCGGAACAAACTCCGGAAACAGCTGGGTCAAAAGAGGAAAAGACAAATAATGCCAATGAGGAACAAAACACTGGTATGAAAGAAATGGAATCAGAAAAGGCTATTACACATACTTCTCAGTGGTCTTATAACGGGAATACAGGTCCTGAACACTGGGGAAAACTGGACAATGCAAACTTAGCCTGTGCCAATGGAAGTGAACAATCACCCATTAATGTCGAATTCCCCCAAGTAAAAGCGAATAAAAAACAAGAGGAAATTCAGATTCAATATGAGCCAACAACATTTTCACTAGTAAACAACGGTCACACAGTTCAGGCAAATGCTGTAACAGAAAGCAGCAGCATTGTCATTGAAGAAAAGGACTACAAGCTCAATCAATTTCATTTTCATACTCCGAGTGAACATCAATTTAATGGCCAAAATTATGATATGGAGCTGCACCTAGTACATAACGATGCAAATGGCAATCTTGCCGTACTTGGATTAATGATTAAAGAAGGTAGAGAAAATGAAAATCTAGCATCTGTTTGGAATGCATTACCGAAGGAAGAAACGGAAAAAGATATTCCCGTAAAAGAACCGATTGATTTACAAGCACTGCTACCCCAAGATCAAACATCTTTCCATTATAACGGTTCGTTAACAACACCTCCTTGTACAGAAGAAGTGAAATGGATGATTTTTGAACAACCAATTGAAATGTCAAACGTACAAATTCAAGCATTCCAAGACATTTTTCCTGACAACCATCGTCCCGTTCAATCTTTAAATGAACGAGAAATTATTAAAAACTAGATAGATTTCATTTTTCCACACAAAAAAACATATCTATTAATCTCGGTACCCATTATCCACTTTCCGGACAATAAAACAGATAAGCTCGATAATTCGTTTAGAGTTAATCAAAAAAGTGTACGAAAAACTTTTGGTTAGGATTAATAAATGTATCTCTTGACATTCACGAGTTTGCAATGAATTCAGTATAAACACAACACTACATGGAGAAGTGGTATTGGTAGGCTTATTTACTAAGCAAGATCAAACTTTGCTATATAGCCTTTGGCCTCTACCACAGAGGCTCCATGTCAAGTTCCATTAGATTGAATATATATACTTTCATCCGGATAATATCGAATGCCAGTTCATACAAAAATCAAATGCCAAACACACATTTCCTAAACCTCTCCCTCAAGCATCCCTCGCACCTTCGCAATCTCTTCACCTGTTACAATCAAATAATAAATCCCGTCAATCGTCGTTCCGTCCCCTTGCAATTGATAACTAACAACATTATTTCTTGTATCTTTATAGCCAGATAAGAGCTTTTTCATATCGTCAAAATCCAGATTTGTTGCCATATTATTCCCTAGAATATCAATTGTACTGTTGATTTTTGTAACGGAACCTACAGAAGCACCTTTGTTAATAATGCCTTCGATTACTTGCCGTTGTCTGGATGTTCGTCCAAAGTCTCCGTTTGGATCTTGCTTCCGCATTCGGACGAAAGCCATTGTTTGGTCGCCGTCTAGTTCGACTGGGCCAACATTAAAATTATTTGTACCATCATTCCAAGCAATCTCATTATCTACTGTAATCGTCCCAAGCTCGTCTACTAATTCGGACAGTCCATCCATATTCATACGTACATAATAATCAAGCTCGATATCCAATAGATTCTCAACAGTCGCTATAGACATATCTGTACCACCAAATGCATGCGCGTGATTAATCTTATCCTCGGTTCCTTTTCCGACGATTGTTGTTCTCGTATCCCGCGGGATACTAATTAGCTGCATAGAATCGTCTGTTGGATCAAGTGATAGAACCATTAATGCGTCAGATCGACCGCTCGTTCCTTCTTGTGAATCAATTCCCAATAATAATATAGTAAGCTTTTCGGTTGCTTTCATTTTCTTTTTCGTTGCTTCCCGATCAATTGAATCTACGGGCTCATGCATTTTTTCGTTTACAGTTTTGGCAACGTTATTGTAAATGGAAATAGCATATGCTCCCACTCCAAGGACAATCACCCCGATAAGTATCAATGGAATTTTCAACCATAGTTTTCTAGATTTTTTCTGATTTGATTTTCTAGTCATTACCTGTTTCCCTCTTTCAGCATTCGATTAATTACGTTTATATCTAACTCTTGCAACATTCCTTACATTTACAAAACACATTGTCACCCGCCAAATCAATCACGTCTTGCGGACAATATTTATCAATCGACTTAACAACAGATAGCCAACTATGCCCACACTAGCTCCTGCGCTATCTATTAACACATCCTTCACCTGAGCTCCCCTGCCTGGAACAAATAGCTGGTGCACTTCATCTGAAATCGCGTATAGCACACAGATGAGTATCGCTAACCCGATTGTTTTGCCTCCAGTTCCTTTACTCATATTTAATGCATGAAGCACTAGCATTCCAAGGAAAAAATAAATGAAGAAGTGAGCGCTCTTTCTGATGATATGGTGGATGCTGCTAACATCTAAATCCTCATTTGGAACAACTTTTTCTATAAAGGCTAACACTATTTCTGTAACTCCTGTACTAAGTTCACTAGACGCTGCAGCAGCTTGATGTGATAAATGAAAAATTAACCCCATCCAGAGGATAACAGCTGCCCAGGAAAGGGTTTTTTGCATAGAAATCTTCCTTTGCTATTTATACGAATAACATTTTCAATTGCGAATAAAAATTTCAAGTAGAGACAATGGTCCCTCACTGAAATAATAAACTGCTTTTCGTGTATTAAGGGAGTAACATCCTATATATTATCAAATAAAAGAACAATTATGAAGCAGCGATTATACATGAATTAATTCAATTACAAAATACAATAGAATACCATATAGCCTGATTAGTTAGACTAGGCTAGATTGTACTCTGTACTCTTCTGCTTCTTTATGTATAAAAATGAAGCATCGCTATCACAGGAACGCTCCCCCGTCTAAATGTAATTTTAACTCTTATCCAACAATAATATCTTTACAAACACCATTATTTCTTATAAACTTTAATACACATAAACCCTATTAACTTAATAGGAATAAGGAGGTTTTTTCTTGGAACAGCAGGTAGCTGAATCATCAAAGACATGGATTAAACATCCCACAACCGTTATTAAAGAACTACAGCCTGTCCAAAAACCATTTTTAACACTCGGAGTTATTGCTTCCGTTATCTTATTTATTGCGATCGTTAGCACAACGGATATGGTGCAAGGAGTGCTTTATTTAATAGGTATTGCATTAGGCGTTACGTTATTACAAGCTCGTTTTGGCTTTACATCAGCTTTCAGACGGCTTATGTCCGTTGGAAATACACAGGGGCTCCAGGCGCATATGCTGATGCTCATGGTTGCAACAACATTATTTGCCGTCATTCTTAGTACTGGTTTTTCATTTACTGGTGCCGATCCCGCAGGATATGTTTCTCCTGTAGGAATGAGCGTCATTTTTGGATCGTTTCTATTTGGTATTGGCATGCAGCTCGGAAACGGCTGTGCCTCTGGAACACTTTATAACCTCGGTGGTGGTTCCAGTTCGATGATCCTTACGCTGATAGCATTTATCATCGGATCAACAGTTGG
Source organism: Oceanobacillus sp. FSL K6-0127 (assembly GCF_037983385.1). NCBI lineage: Bacteria > Bacillati > Bacillota > Bacilli > Caryophanales > Bacillaceae > Oceanobacillus > Oceanobacillus sp. FSL K6-0127. The sequence goes on from NZ_CP150287.1 coordinate 4,012,247, forward strand.
CGCACTTCATTTCCCATTCTGGATGAGCACACCGTCACTTGAACCATTCTCCCTTGCTACATCAACAAGCCTGGGATATGGTGGGGCTTGGATCGTACAAATAATTATGTTTGTTGTGATTTACTTTATTCTCGCTCAATTTGCAAAGAGAAAGAATCCTCCAAGAATGAAGCCACTCGTGACAACAAGCGGATGGAAGAAAATCTTTAGAGGAGCATGGCCGTTATTTGTTGCTGGAATAATTCTAGCAATCTTAAACGCTCTGACACTAGCAGTCCGTGGTCAGCCATGGGGAATAACATCCGCCTTTGCTTTATGGGGAGGAAAAACGCTTGATTCTGTCGGTGTCGATGTTGCTTCATGGGGATATTTCCAAGGGGAAAACGGCATGGCATTAAGCCAAACCGTTCTAGCTGACTCCACAAGTGTGATGAACTTTGGCGTTATCTTAGGAGCATTCATTGCTGCGACTGCGCAAGGTAACTTCAAACCTAAAAAACTAAAAGTCGGCCCAGCCAGCGCCTCTATTGTTGGCGGATTATTAATGGGATATGGCGCACGTCTTGCCTTTGGTTGTAATATTGGTGCTTATTTTGGCGGTATTGCATCATTTAGTTTACACGGTTGGGTATGGATGGTTATGGCAATGCTTGGCACAGGAGTTGCTTTGTTTATTAGGCCGTTGTTTGGTCTTAATAACCCGAAGAAGAATGATTTGTTCTGTTAGGGAAAACCTCGTCCGTTTTTGGGCGAGGTTTTTTGATAATTATAAACAGGTATTGGAGGTCTATGGGAACAAAATGTGGTCCTCCAATACTCATTGATTTTCTCAGTGCTTTAGGTAACAAAGGAACTTATCTCCAATCAATTTTTTCAAGTAAATTTCTTCAGGATGTTTTCTTACTTAAATTAGTCAATTGCACTAGATTAAGGGTTATTATAAATGTTTTAAGCTCACACTTTCCCTCATTTTTTGTAATGCACATCGCCCCAATTCTTTTCTCAAAATCATAACATTTGTATAAAGCGCATCAATTATAGATAATTGAGCAATTCTAGAAGATAGTACTTCTAATCGAAAGTCCGTTTCATCAGCAACCGTATATAGAGCAATATCTGCTCTCTCCGCTAAATATGATTTTGCAAAATTGGTAATGGCTAGAATAGGGACTTTGTTGTTTTTTAACACCTGTGAAATGTCTAATAAGTCTTTTGTTGAACCACTAAGTGATATAAGCACAGCAAGATCTTTATCTTTCATCTGAGAGGCAGACATAATCTGAAGATGGGAATCCAAATCAGCATTGGCATTAATTCCACTTCTTATAAACTTGTGATACGCATCTAGGGCTACAATGGCTGACCCTCCAGATCCGAAAAAATGCACTCTATCTGCTTTCATTATAGCATTGACTGCTTTTATAATAAGATTTTCATCCTGGATTTGAAGTGTGTCTTCGATTGTTTTAATATTGGAACGAAAAATTTTTTCAGAAATTACTCCAACACTATCCTTCTCTTCTATTTTTTCGTTGATATTATCTATAGGGGCAACAACCTCTGCTGCAAGGGCAATTTTCATAGATTGAAAACCTTTAAAACCAATTCGTTTACAAAATCGAAAAACTGTGGAGTCTGCTATACTTAGTTTCTCTGAGATTTGGTTTATTGTATAATGAATAACTTTATCAGGATATTTTAATATAAAATCAGCAATTAAGCGTTCTTTATCACTAAAGTGACCATAATTGTTACGAATACTTACTAAACAGTGTTGGGTATTATTCAACGTACATTACCTCCTAAAAATATAATTTTTAACTGAAACATTTAATATAAAAGATTTCAAAAGTACACCTCTTAAGCCTTCTCTTTACAACTATTTATCAAAGAATTAAAAACGGTTATAAAAGTACAATCCATATTTTTACACCTTATAAACAGGATTATATGTAGTTTCCTAATCTTGATATTCCTCTCTTTAAGATAAATCATCGAAAAATTTTTTACGAAAACGCGAATAAAAGAAAAAATATTCTATATATTGGATTAAGCAGTTTTAAGGGCCTTCCAAGTTACTAACAAAATTAATTGTTCTTAACAGATTATTATTGTAAACGTTTACAAATTAAATTTTTTACTTACAAAACCCAACTATAAATATTAACCTAAGAAACCTTAAAAGGAGGAGTAATTTTGTCAAACGAATCTTATCAAAGTGAAATTTTATTATTAACTCACGGGGGGTGGGGAGAAACACTTATAGATAAATTAACTATGATAATTGGTCAAATAAAAGGAGTAAGTGAAATAGCTCTAAATCCTTCTGATACACCAGAGGACTTCTTGAAAAAGGTAGAGCAAAAGATTAAAAAAATGCCAGCTAATTCTTTAATTATCACTGATATCGCTGGCGGTACAACGTCAAATGCTGCATTAAAGTTAAGTCAGAAATATAAAATTCATATATTATCCGGATTAAGCGCAATAATGTTGATTGAAGCCATTATAAGACAAAATCGACCTTTCACAGATGAAAGTATAAAAGAAATTAATGAGGCTGCAATTATGAACTGCCAACATTTGAAAGTACTAGCACCTGACCCAGATCAAGTATAAATATAATTTATATATGTTTTACCAAAATAGCAAAAAACTACCTAGGAGGAGATTTTAATGGCTCAAATAGAATTGGTAAGAGTAGACTTTCGCTTAATACACGGTCAAGTAATTACTAAATGGGTGCGCCAAACTTTTGCAAATCGTATTGTGATTATAGATGATAATTTAGCTAAAGATGAATTTATGAGAAGCATATATGTAATGGCAGCCCCATCAAATATAGAGGTAAATGTTTATTCGGTTGAATCTGCAATAAACAATTGGGTAGAAAACGAGATGGGACATGGGAAATTATTCATTTTGTTTAAAGATGTTGAAACAGCCTTTAAAACTATAAAGGGAGGAGTTCCAATTAAGGATTTACAAATTGGTGGTTTAGGGGCTGGTCCAGGAAGAAAGGCTATATTTGGACCAATTACATTAAACGAAGAAGACGCTAATTTGTTAAGAGAATTAGATCAAGAAAATAATTGCCATGTATATTTGCATCAAGTACCAGATGAACCAAAAATGGAATTAAAAAAGGCTTTAGAAAAATTGGATTCTCTAAAAAATAAAAATTAGGGAAGAGGTGCACCACCAATGAATTTATTAGTAGCGGCATTATGCGGCATTTTATATTTCATAGGTACTAGTCGTCTTGGTTATGGTTTATCACAAGCAACAGGTTCACCTATTTTTTATGGTTTAATTCTAGGGTTGGTCTATGGCGAGGTTGAAAAAGGCCTGATCATTGGTGCTACAATACAGCTAATTTATATTGGTATTATTTTTACAGGAGGCAATATGCCTGCCGATCAATCACTCGCAGGAATAATCGCTATCCCGATTGCTTTACAGACCGGTATGAATGTAGAAGTTGCTGTCGGACTCTCAGTTCCTTTTGGTATTCTAGGAATATTTATTGACCAACTAAGAAGAATTTCAAATTCTTACTGGGTATCAAAAGCGGAGAAGTATGCACAAGTTATGGATACAAGGAAAATTTTCCATTGCGCAATTACGTATCCAACCATAACTATATTTCTATTAACGTTTACTCCTGTTTTCGTTATTACCTTATTTGGTGCTAATGCTGTTACAAGTATAATGAACATTTTACCCCAAGGGATAATAGATGGTTTTAGCGTTGCAGGTGGGATACTTCCAGCTCTAGGGTTTGCCATTATTATAATGGTTATAGGAAAAAGAGAGATAATGCCTTATTTCTTTATTGGATTCTTTTTAGTCGCTTATCTAAAAGTTGACGTTATGGCAGCAGCAGCATTTGGTTTCTGTGTCGCAGCTCTCACCATGTTTAATTCAATTAAACAGAAGCAGAAGGAGGTTAATTAATAATGTCTTCTAATTTAGATGAAATACAAAAGCAACGCGAATTAACTAATAGAGATTTAATGAAGACCTATGCAAGATGGTATTTATCAGTAGAAGTTAGTAATTCTTATGAGCGTTTACAAGCATTGGCATTTTGCAATGCTCTATCTGGGAGCTTAAAAAAGTTATATAAAGATGATGATCAAGGATATAGAGAAGCTTTAATACGACATTTGCAGTTTTATAATTCTGAAGGAACTTTTGGTGCCGTTATACATGGTGTCGTTTTATCAATGGAGGAAGAAAAAGCAAAAAGCAAAGATTCTTCAGATTCGCTTTCTGAAGAAGTTATTACAGGATTTAAAACAGGTTTAATGGGACCAATTGCTGGTATTGGAGATACATTAATTTGGGGAACCTTAAAGCCTATTATTCTAGCTCTAGCTTCTTCTTTAGCATTAAGTGGACTATTTATCGGAGGTATTGTGCCGTTTTTATTCCCCTTAGCAGTTATACTAATAGGATACGGTATGATGAAATCTGGATATTTATTAGGAAAAGACTCTGTTACAAAGTTAATGAAATCCGGATTAATCAACAATCTTATTAACAGTGCTAGTATTTTAGGATTGTTTATGATGGGAGCACTTTCATCAACTTATATAAAAGTTTCCACTCCTTTAGAGTTCACTTTTAAAAATGCTGAGCCAATTGTTATTCAAGATATATTAGATCAAATTTTAGTAGGTATATTACCTCTTGCAGCTGTCTTTGGCATATATTTTTATTTTAAATTGAGAGGACAGTATTATAACAGGCTTATCATGTGGCTAATTGTTATTTCATTAATTACTGGGTTCTTTGGAATATTACAAGGCAGTTAAACATCAATAAATAAGTGAGAGGATTATTATATGGAAAAAGAAGCTATGAAACTACGATACGATGATTATTTGGATTCGAGACTTGATGAACTTTGGAAAATCGCACAATATGTTCATTCCAATCCCGAACTTGGGTTCAAAGAGGAAAAAGCTTATCGAATTCAATGTGATTTTCTAAGAAAAAATGGTTTTGTGGTAGAAGAGAACTTAGGTGGGCTCTCAACTGCTTATAAAGCAGTATATCAATATGAACCGGGGGAGCTAACTATAGCTGTGGTATCTGAATATGATGCTTTGCCTCAAATTGGTCATGCTTGTGGACATAATTTAATTTGCGCCACTGCTTTAGGTACAGCTGTTCAAATAAAAAAGTATATGGAAGAACAAAAAGTACCCGGAACATTAGTTGTAATGGGGACACCTGCCGAAGAGTTTGGAGGGGGCAAAATAAAATTACTCGAAAAAAATGCCTGGGATGGTATTGATGCTATTTTATTTATGCATCCAACTAGTGATACAACACGACTTGCGGGTGAATGTATGTCTTCTAAGAGAATAAAAATAAAATTCAAAGGGAAATCTGCACATGCCGCATCACATCCTAGTAAAGGTGTCAATGCCTTGAATGCCGCAAATTTATATTTTGTAGCAACGGGTTTATTACGACAGCATACAAAATCAGATTTTCGCCTATCAGGGATTATAGAGTCTGGTGGAGAAAGTACAGGTTTGATACCTGATATTGCTTCAATAGAAGGATCACTCAGCTGTTTCAAATTAAGTGATCTAGATGATTATACTGAACGTGTGAGGAAATGTGCTGAAGGCGCAGCTATTGCTACTGGTTGTGAGGTTAATATTGAATTTATTCCTGGTTATTTAGGAAGAGTTCCTAATAAAACATTATCTGAAGTTTGCCGAAATGAACTAATATCTATAAATGAGCCCGTTATGGATGGTATGCCTTATGACTATGGTGGAGAGGATTTAGGTAATGTTTCAAGAGTAATTCCAATTTGCAATCCTTATGTCACTATTTTCCCTGATTTTAAAATTTCAAATCACACCGAGCAATTTAGAGATCTCGCCAACTCCTCCTCCGGAAAAAGGTGTATACAAGTTAGCAGTAAGGCTATGGCGAGAACCGCAATGGAATTGTTTATGAACCCTGATATAGTGGATGAGGCTAAGAAAGAACTGCATGAACGTATGCAAGATGAATAGGCATTTTGAGTTTCTAGGAGGCGGGGGTGTCTAACCCCCGCCCTCTCATACCACCGTAGTGTCAAGATACCAACTACCCTCCCCTATATAAGTCTTGATGCAAAACTACTTCTTTGAATTACTTATAAAAAAGATATCCAAATGTTTTTCGTAATGTATGTGTACCGTTTCCTTCAAGACTTATATGCGACTTCCCTGAAATGTAGCGGAAAGCCCTCATATCCTGCAATGTTTAAAGTATATAACCCATAAAGGGATTGCCTCTAAAAAAAGCAATCCCTTTAATAATATTTACTCTAGACATAAAACGCAATAGATTCTCTCCATCCTAAAATCTACCTCCCTAACTCCTCATTTAATGCCTCATAAGGCTGCTCCATCTTAATCAGGTGCATAATAAAAAGTCTTATTTTTTCTGGTTTCTTTTCCTTCTATTTCATGATCTTCAATATGATCAAGTGCATGACAATAGTTCGATTGGATATCACAAATTTCCTTTATATCTAGGTTTACTTTAACATTGTCTTCAGCGGATGTAATAATCTCCCTAAGGTTAGTTAAATATAAGATGAGTCATATTTCAACATGAAGTGGGAAAATGTAGCACCAGAGTTAGGTATTGCATGAAACTTCGGTAGCATGAAAGATTCTTAAGTAGAGATTAAAACTCCCTTTTAAAAAAAAAAAGACATTCGCCAGCTAAACTAGCAAATGCCTCACTCTTAAAGAATCAAAAAAATAACTCGATAAACAAAATAAAAACCAGCAACAAATAATACCGCTGTCTTCAAGTTGTTTTTTGCAACAAAGAAGTAAGAAATTAAAAATATGGATAAATGCAAAAATGTATACGCTAATGAACTAAACCATGAATAAATTGTAATGTCTACTAGCTCTAACGGGATGGATACGATTAATAAGATGGCTGGAACGACAAGTAGTGCTCCCAGCTTTTCAAAGAAAAAGTTTAAATCATATGTTTTACCATTTTTATTAGCGACATTTTTAAAAACAAACATCAATAATGCTAGTGCTGCCGCATAAGCAATAGTCCGTTCAAAATAATCGAAGTAATCACTGAATCCAAGGTAACGCAACGCATCTAGATATGCAAAAATGCCAACAATATTACTTAGTAAAATAAGACCAAGAAAAGCTATTAATGTAATAAGACCAAATTGCTGCTTGCTTTGCGTTTCATCTGAAAGAAGATGGTCTGGATCCTTTATGACTTGCACCACATATTGAAAGTAATTACCTAGCTTTCCTTCATTTTCATTATTCCCTTTCTTCTTCTCCAATACTTCATTTTGGTTTTCCATTTTCCTGTTCATCCCTCCAATGTATTTATTACTTATGATATATAAGTTTTAGGTAATTTTATATACAAAACAGGAAGAATGAATCGTTAGTACCTCACTTTTCTTTTTATGGGTACAAAGTATGTAACCAACTTATAGTAGTCTTTTTTATTATCGCAATGAATACATTACCAAACATAGTACTATTTTTGACTCATTCACACCTCTAACACAAACCTAAGAATAGAACCTTCCCTCCTCAAATGATAAACTCATACTATACTATATCCAATTGAAAGAATAATAATTGAAATGAGGTAACCATAATGAAACTTGTCGGCGTATCAGGAGCACTAGCTGGCGAAAAGACATCCATCGTTGTAAATGATGTTTTAGTCGCTGCTCAACATCTTGACTCAAACATACAGACAGAATTAGTCGACTTAAGGGACTATGAAATTGATTTATTTAATGGATCTCCATTAATAGCATATAACGAAGATACTTGGAATGTTGTTCAAAAGATTTTATCTGCCGATTTCCTCATATTTGGTACACCGATTTATCAAGCATCTATTTCAGGTGCATTAAAAAATTTGTTAGACCACTTACCGGAATATGCATTTAAACATAAAGTAACCGGCATGGTTGCAACTGGATGGTCAAACAGACATTTTCTTGTCATGGAATACCATTTAAGATCAATCTTATCTTACTTCAAAGGTTTAGTTCCAACAGGTAATGTCTTTGTCCACAATAACTCTTTTAATGAAGATAGTGATGCAATTATAGATGAACGTGTTTCGGAAAGGATTCAAGCACTGGCGGAAGAAATCGTTTATTTGCAGCATGGGATAAATAATAGGTAATTACAACGTGCCATGGCGAGAACATCGTACCATTTGATAGAGACCGGTTAAATTGCACGAATCGTTATTTAGCTCTAAAAAATCCTCAGCCTAATCTATAAGAGTAGCTGAGGATTTATCACACGTTTTATTTCGTTACACCGTGTACCATTTGTTTAAAAGCTTCATAATGGTTCAATTTCTTTCACTGCTTTCTTAATAGAGTCACCAATAAACTCATGTTCATTTTCTCGTTGCAACCATTTTTTTGTAGCAGCTATATTTCCCTATGAAATATTTTCCATTTTCCACTTGTAACTGAATCGATGAGAAATTACTCGTAGCTGCTTAGATGACATCCATTCCTTTTGAAAGCCCATTATTATTCTGTTGGAAAGACACTTCTAATTCCGTGAAGAAATCTGCAACTTCTTTTAATTTTAACCTTATTTAACAGAAGACAGTACACTTCTATCCCTGTAAAATGCAGTAACTGAAGAAGTATTATCTAGTATATTGGGCAAAAATAGAGTTGTTGGCGGATCAGTGGAATTTGGTGGATCTTGGAAAAGGCCTTCTTCTAAATTTACTAGGTTTGTACTGTTCGATATGATTTGCTCATTAATTATTATAAATTTCCTAAGTAAGCATCATAAATCCACACACTTATACAGGTGGAATATAGCTAACACTCACTTTATTAAGCCTTACCAGAAGAACCAAATAATCTAATCTTTTCTTTTACCATTTCTTTAACCGCCATTCTCCCTTCTCTTATATAACAAGTTGCATCATACATATCCCTATTTTCATTTAATAACTGGCGCACTCGCTTTGTGAAAGCAAGATGATTATCCGCATTAACATTAATTTTTGCAGTTCCCGATAATATAGCCTGTTGTATTTGTTCAGGATAAAGACCAGAAGCGCCATGTAATACTAATGGAATTTGAATAGACTCACTAATCTTCTTCATTTTCTTGAAATCAACTTTTGGTTCACCTTTATATGGTCCATGAGCAGATCCGAGTGCAGGAGCTAAACTATTAATTTTGGTTAGTGTAACCAACTGTATGCATTCATCTATGTCTGCGTACACAGGGGCATCAGAAACGATCTCGCCTTCTTTTCCACCAATACTCCCTAACTCAGCTTCTACTGTAACCCCTAGCTTATGTGCATAGTCAACGACCTCTTTCGTAGTCATGACATTTTCATAAAAAGGTAACTTTGAAGCATCAATCATCACGGAGGAAAATCCAGCTTGAATGGCAGATTTGCAATTTTCTAGGCTTGAGCCATGATCCAAGTGAAGAGCTATAGGGACAGTGATATCTTTCTCTCTTATAACGGAAATTACAAGTTCTTTGGCAACTGAAAAACCGCCAAAATAATCAATTGCTTCCTCGGTGACACCGAGAATAACAGGTGAATTTAACTCCTCAGCAGCTTCTAAAACCGATTGTATCCATTCTAAATTGTGAACATCAAAATGACCAACTGCATAATTTTCTTTTAAAGCCTTGTCCAGCATACCTTTTACAGATACTAACTCCATCTAAAATTACCTCCTAGTTACTATTCGCTATTAGAAAGCTTAGTTGTCACCACCACTTAGCTATCAGCCTGAGTTATAATTAACAGCAAGAAATTCTTTTTGCTTCTAACTATATGTTGCCAATTATATTAAAAGCACCATTGTTTAAGGCTTCTACTCTAAAATAGCAGAAGCCCCTATAGAATTATTTATTAACTTGTAGGTTTGCATTAGCTAAGTCAAGATAAAACGCATAAGCCTCTTTATCTGTAAATCCATCATGTACAACTTTATTAACTGCTTGAATCATCCCTTCCGGATACTCGGATTGAAAAATGTTTCTTCCCATATCTACCCCTGCAGCTCCACATTGAATAGAGTTATACGCAAGTGTAAGCGCATCCTTTTCAGGAACCTTTTTACCACCGGCAACGACTAATGGAACTGGGCAGGCTGCTACCACTTTTTCAAAATCATCGCAGTAGTATGTTTTTACAATTTGCGCACCAAACTCTGCTAACATTCTTGTTGCTAAAAGAAAGAAACGATTGGTACGCTCCATTTCTTTTCCAACAGCCACAACACCCAATGTCGGGATCGAATACCTAGAACCTAAGTTTACTGCTTTATTTAATGCTTCAATCGTTTCTTTTTGCCCCTCTGCACCGATAAAAGTCTGAATTGCAATTGCACTAGCATTCATTCTGATCGCATCTTCTATATCTACAACCATCGTTTCGTGACTTAAATCGTTTTGCAAAATACTCGATCCCGACGAGATTCTTAATGCAATTGATTTATTATAATTCGCTGGGACGCTCGTTCTGATTGCTCCCCTTGTTGCCATTAAACAATCCGCGTGCTTCGCTAATCTCGGAATCAACAAATCCAATCTTTCTAACCCTGAAGTAGGTCCCATGAAATATCCATGATCAAATGCCAGCATCACGGTTTTCCCTGTTTCCGGATTAAAAATTCTCGAAAGGCGATCCTTCATACCCCAATCTAAGTTAGAAGCTCCTCTCACATGGAAATCACCTGTATTAGCAAATGCTACATCCTGGGCAAATCGCTTTGCATCTTTATTGCCTTCCATATCCGCCATAAAATCACTCCTCAAATAATATAAGCAATGCTAAAAGTCATAATCCGCTGTATTTTCTTTTGTAAAGACGATTCGTTCAGGTAAGACAATGATTCCTGAATCATCAGCTTCATAGTCGTAACCTTGGATTGTATTAGGCTCTACTGTAATTTCACCAATCGTTGGTACATCAAGTGTATCCCCAACATTTAATGTATTGCCTTGTGCTAAATAATAGGCTATATAAACAGCCAACGCTCCCTGATCCTGTACATCCCAAAGACCATGGTTTACAATGGTTCCATTTTCAATGAACCCTCTCATTGAATTTGGTGATGCAAAACCTGTAATAATGAGGTCTTCAGCAGTTAAACCTTTATTTTCTGCTGCTTGAGCCATCGCAGGAAGCGCCGTCGAATCTGGAGCTATTACCGCATCAAGATCTGGATATGAATCGATGATACTTTCTCCAATTTGCAATGATTTTTGCTCATTTCCTTCTCCGAATTGCTTCGTTACAATTTCCCATTTAGGGTATTTATCTTTAATATATGTTTCCGCATAATCAACCCAGGAATTTTGGTCTGGTACTGTTGGACTTGAGTAAAACCATGCAACTTGATTTTCTCCATCCGGGTCATCCATTTGTTCTGCAGCCATATCCACCAGCATGGCCCCGAGGATCTCCGGTGTTCCTTGATTGATATAAAAGGATCGATATTCTGGATCCACATCAGAATCCCAGGTTACCACTTTAATACCTGCATCTAACGCTTTTTGCAATGCCTGATTCAAACCATCAGCGGACACAGATGATATTGCAATCGCATCAGCACCGCTACTAACAGCACTATTGATAATCTGTACCTGATTTGCTACAGTACCTTCAGGTGCACCATCATACTTAACCGTAAATCCCTCCGCTTCAGCCATCTTTTGAGCCCCGTTATTTCCAGATTCAAAAAAGGCATTACCAGTCATTTTTGGGATAAACACGACTTCGATATCCTCCGCATCCTTCCCATTATTTTCAGCTGCTCCTTCCTCATCTGAGCTACAAGCGACCAAAACGAAACAAAGCATTAATAATCCAAGCAGAGATAATGTTAACCTTCTTTTTTCCATTATATATTTCCCTCCTTCATAGATTTTGGCCTCCATAATTTTTTCATGTTCTCCTTTGCGCTAGATGAAATACTTAGCAAAGCTACGGATAGAATAAGAAGCAGCCCTGTTGCCAAACCAATATATTGCGTTGAAACCCCACCCATTTGCATCCCAACTTGGAGAAAACCTACTATTATACTAGCAAGAGCTGTTCCGATAATCCCCCCCTTCCCTCCTGTAATTAAGGTACCTCCTAAAACAACGACCGTTAAGATGGACATTAAATATTCAGAGCCAAAATCCGCTCTGGCACTCCCCAAATAAGAAGTCAGCATTGTACCTGCTATTCCAGCACTTATGCCCGACAACACATACGTACTAGCAATTATTTTTTTCGTATGAATACCAGCGTAATCTGCGGCATCCTGGTTAACCCCGGTTAAAAATATATAGCGGCCATACTTCGTAAAATGCAATAGAATATAGGCAATAATAAATAAAACGATAAACAAAATAATCGAACTCGGGATTCCCCAGACGGTGCCGTAAGCTAAATAACTAAAGCTCTCGGGAAAACCAGAAATTCCTTCATAAGCGCTCACACCCGATACTCCTACCAAAACAATTGCTATCCCGCTATACAATAGCATCCCACCCAACGTAACAACCATGGCCTGCACACGTCCATAAGCAATGAGAATTCCATTTAGCAATCCACATAACCCTGCAGCTGCAATAGCGAGAATAATCGAAGCCCATATATTCATACCGATTACTTGAGAGAGAATCCCAAGTACCACGGACGTTAAACCAATTACAGATCCCCCAGAAATATCAATTCCACCAGTAATCATGACCAGTGTTACAAAGAAACCAATGATAGCAATTCCAATAAAATCATTGAAACTGTTTAACAATATGGAGATATTCCAAAACCTTGGATTGATTAGTCCAAATATAATTATTTCTAACACCAGAACAAAAATTAAACCGAGATTCCAATTAGGTATTTTACTTAACAGGGACATTTACTGACACCTCCTCCTGAAGCACCCTTGCCCTTAATCGCTCTTTTTTCGTACGTTTATCAGCTCTTCTAGATAGTACTGCATCAATTACAACAATTGTTATTAATAATAATCCTGAAATGGCATCATTCCAAAAAGCAGGTATCTTCATATATATAAGTGCTGCGTTAATGGATATCATAATAACCGCACCAATCGTTGCACCAAGGACCGTCCCAACTCCACCACTCAGTGATACACCACCAAGAACGGCAGCAGCAATTACAGTCATTTCTATCCCTAAACCGGCAGTTGTTGAAATAAATCCTACTTGACTAGCAAATATTAATCCGCCCAAAGCGGCACACACACCGGAGAATATAAAAGAGTATGTCACATAACGCTTCACAGGAACCCCTAACAAAATCGCTCCGTCAACATTGTCACCGATAGCAGAAAAATACCTTCCTTTACTACTCCTCGTTAAAAACAAATGCGTGACTATAACTCCAGCTATAACGATGAGCAATAATAAATTCACGCCTAGCACATTCATTTGCGACAATTGTTTAAATCCTGCTGGCAAGTTCTCTACCCATTGTCCATCTGTATAAATAACTTGAATCACTCTAGTAATTTCCAGCATTCCCAATGTCATAATAAAGGACGAAATATTTAACCTGGTGACTCCTAATCCATTAATCAATCCAATAATAGCCCCGATGAGGATTGCAACGATTATGGAAACAAAAATACTCCCGCCATTTTTTAATAGGATCCCGCTCACTGCAGCACTAAGTCCCAACGTACCGCCAACTGAAATATCAATATTCCCAGTTAAAAGGACGACTGTCAGACCTACTGCCAGCACAATGTAAAGCAAGCTGCTTTTTAAAGAGTTTTGGATATTGCCAACCGCTAAGAAATCGGAGTTCACTAGCCCTGCAATGATAAAAATTGCTACTAAAAAATATAAGGTTCTAAACTCTCTTTTCTGCATTATTGTCTTAAATATCGGCATCGGAATCACTTCCTTCATATGTTCCAAATGCAACCTTCATTACATTGGCAGCATTAATCTCCTCAAAACCAAGATAGGCATTACAGGTTCCCCGATAAATACCGTAAATTCGATCACTAATTCTCTCGATCTCTTCTAAATCGGAGGAGATTAATAAAATGGAAAAGCCTGCTTCTTTTAAATTATGGATAATCGAGTAAATATCACTTCTTGCTGCAGCATCAATTCCCCTTGTGGGCTCATCCATAATGATTAAATGTGGATTCGTCGATAGTATTCTGGAAATGACTGCTTTTTGCTGATTTCCACCGGATAATGATTTAATTTCTTGGTGATGATCTGCCATCTTAATTCGTAATCTATCAATATATTTATCTGTGACTTCTTTTTCATATTTATGATTTATGAAAACCCCTTTACTTCTTATTACCTGGGCTGTCATATTATTTCTAACGGAACTGATAGGAAAAATCCCATGCAGAAACCGATCTTCCGGAATATAGGAAAGGCCATTGGCAACGGTTTCATTTATACCAAGCTGAGTTATATCCTTTTCACCTAAAAGAATTTTCCCTTTTTGACATTTCGTTATCCCGTATATTGCTTCGGCAATCTCCGTTCTGCCAGCGCCTACAAGACCTGCAAGTCCAACTACTTCCCCTTGGTAAACCTCAAAGCTAATATTCTTAAATCCATCACCACTTATATTTTGAACAGTTAATACTGGCGGTCTATCCAGGTGACCAGTATATTTTTTCTCAAAAGCAGTACGAGACGTTGATTTATTTCCAACTGGCAATAATCCATCAATCAACATGTCTTTTGTGAAGTCCTTAATATTTCCTTTAAGTGTAACCTTTCCATCCCTTAAAATAACTGCATGAGTAGAGATTTCAAAAACCTCATCCAAACGATGTGTGATATAGAAAATACCTACAGCAGAATCCTTCAACTTTCTAATCACTTCAAACAATGATCTCGTTTCAGAGAAGGTCAACGCAGAAGTAGGTTCATCTAGAATCAACACTTTGGCGTTTCTAAGCAGTCCTTTAATAATCTCTAATTGTTGCTGCTCAGCTATTGTTAAACTAGACGCTATACGAGTTAAATCGATCCCCCATCCTAACGCTGCATATAATTTTTTCGTTTCTTTCCTAATTTCATATTTCGATTTCTTAAAACCAAATGTAATATTTTGCTCAACCGTCATATTTGGAAATAACAAAGGTTCCTGCGGTACAAGATAGATTCCCTTTTCATGAGCAATAGCAGGGTTATAATTATCAATTCTTTCCCCGCAAATTTCCATTTTTCCACTGTCTGGTCGATATACCCCAGTTAGGATTTTCATTAGGGTACTTTTACCAGCACCATTACCGCCAATGATTGAAATTACTTCATGTTGAGCAAGTTTTAATGAAACACCTTTCAGCACATTATTTTTATGAAAACTTTTATAGATTCCCTCTAGATTAATAAGGTTATTAGCCTCATTCAAATTTCTCCCCCCTTTAGTACTTTCGTATCAATAAATTTACTTTACGTAAGCGTATTCTCTTTTTTGTAATTATATGATTGCTTAATACATATTATTAATCGTGCATAAGATTATTATTGTTTTCTTGCAACCCAATCAAGTCAGAAATAAATTTATGAAACCATTTTTGTAGAAATTCCCTCAATAAACTATAGATTTATAAACGTAATGAACCATATTTTTTCACTACAGAATCTATCCAGATTTATAACATTTGTTAAAGCCTAAATAATTTGTTGCACCTAATTAAAATGAACACCAGTGGAAAAGAGAGCGAGTGATGATGATGTCGTATGAGAAAGATACTGCAGTCAAAGTAGCCTGGAAGTACTATAACGAGGGACTAACTCAAACAGAAATCGCAACAGCTTTAAACCTTTCAAGGATGAAAGTTATTAAATACCTGGAAATTGCAAAAAAGAACCACATCATTCAATTTAAAATTGATTTAGAACAGGTATCCGATAAGGATTTACAAACAAAATTAATCGAAGAATTTGGTTTAGATGATGTATACATCGTTCCTTCGGCAAATGATCATTCTTTAGATAGTCTCACCATTGCAGCCGCAAACTATATAGAAGATAGAATCACTAGCGATACGATGATTAATATTGGTTATGGTGAAACTGTTTCAAGAACACTTGGCCGTTTAAAAATATCTACAAAATATAAAGTAACTTTTGTATCTTTATCAGGTGGGGTTAAATTTTATATGCCAACCGCTATCGACCAAGCTTCTGATTACTATACCAATCCAAATTACAATCATTACATTCTGCCATCCCCTTTAATGGTCTCAGCTGCTGCCCTTGCAGAGAATTTAGTTAATGAACAGTCCATTAAAGATATCTTAGAAATGATTCCTTATTCTAATCTCACAGTAATAGGTGTTGGGGCATTGAATCAACAAGCAACTTTAGTAAAGGAAGGGCTTCTCAGTATAAGAGAAATGGAGATTTTGAAATCCCACGGTGCAGTGGGCGATTTATTAAGTCAGTTTTACGATATTAACGGGGATGTCTTAGATTTAAGTTTACACAATAGGCTTGTCAGTACAGAAATTCAATTATTGAAATCCTTGCATAATGTTGTCGCTGTAGCATGCGGTATTGAGAAAAAAGAAGCAATTATTGGAGCATTAAAAGGAGGTTATGTAGATATCTTAATAACGGATGAAAATATTGCCCGTAGCTTACTAGAATAAATTGATTTTCCTCAATAAGATTCAACTCAATTATTGCGTTAGAAATGGATAATCATCAAACAATGAAGGGATGGGTTATGGTGCAAAAGTATTTATTGGCAATTGATGCTGGAACAGGCAGTGTTCGAGTCATTTTATTTGATACTTACGGAAATGAAATATATGTTTCACAATCCGAATGGACGCATAAAGAAGATTCCCGATATCCAGGTTCCATGAATTTTGATGTTCCTACGAATTTCAATATTATATCTAAATTAATTAAAAAGACCATAACAGAAAGTAAAATTGATCCTAATCATATTCTTGCAATCTCCACAACGAGTATGCGAGAAGCAATCGTTCTATACGACGAAAACGGCATTGAATTATGGGCATGTGCGAATGTAGATTCAAGGTCTGATAATGAAGTTATAAATCTTAATAAATCATCTCCAAAAATAGAAAAAGAAATCTATCAAATCTCAGGGCAAACCTTCTCTTTAGGCGCTATCCCAAGAATTCTCTGGGTAAAAAATAATCTGCCAAGTCTTTATCAGAAGACTAGATATGTAACAATGCTTAATGATTGGATCACTTACAAATTAACAAATATTATTACCGTAGAACCATCAAATGGTTGTACTACCGGTCTGTTTAATATTAAAAATCGTACATGGGATTCTACACTAGCTAATAGAGTAGATATAAAAGATGACATCTATCCCATTGTACATGAGAGCGGCACAGTCATTGGAAATGTTACAAACGAAATAGCAGGATTAACTGGATTAAGCACGAAAACAAAAGTGGTTGCTGGTGGTGGTGATGCCCAGCTTGGATGCATTGGACTGGGGGTGATTCATGAGGGTGATGCAGCTGTTTTAGGAGGCAGCTTTTGGCAATATGAATATACGACAACAAGCATCAAGCCAGATGAGAGTGCTCGAGTAAGGGTTAATTGTCACGCCATACCAAATACATGGCAATATGAAGCCATCGCCTTTTATCCTGGTTTAGTGATGAGATGGTTTAGGGATAGTTTTTGTGAATTAGAAAAGTATATACAAGATCAAATTAATCAAAACGTTTACGAACAAATGGAAAACAGAGCTGCAAAAGTTCCTGTTGGCAGCTATGGAATGATTGCTACTTTCTCTAATAAAATGAACTATATTTCTTGGAAACATGCTGCACCTAGCTTTATAAATTTTAAATTAGATGCCGAAAAATATAATAAAGCAACCTTTTATCGAGCCATTATGGAAAATGCTGCTTTTGTTACCAGGGGTAATATTGAATTAGTAAGTGACATTACGAATACCTATCCAGATACAATTATCTTTGCAGGCGGCGCTTCCAACAGTGATTTATGGTGTCAAATCGTTTCGGATGTATTAAACAAACCTGTAAAAGTTCCCATTGTTAAAGAATCAACTGCCTTAGGCGCAGCAATTTGTGCAGGTATTGGTGCTAACGTTTACGATAGTTTTCAAGATGCCATTTCTAAAGTTGTTAAGATTGAAAAGGAATATCAACCAATACAAGAAAATCATTTAATATATAGCAGGTTATATGAAAAATGGGAAAGTGTTTATCTACATCAGCTTAATCTGGCTGACAAGGGGCTTACAGAACACATGTGGAGTTCACCTGGAGTTTAGTCATAACAGAGGAGGAATGTGGTAATGACAATTATTAATGAAAACGATAGAGATTATAGATTCGGCGATAGTGGACCGAAATATTTACAAAAAGGACCTCGAATGAATTTCGGACTCGTAGTGTTAAAACCAGGGCAAGATTTTAATGCACATTTTCATCATATCATGGAAGAAAACTTTTATATATTAGAAGGCGAGCTTGAAATTCATATTGATGAAGAGGTCTTTCATTGCAAAAAAGGCGACTTTATTCATGTAGAGCCAAAAAAAGTCCACTACTTAATAAATAAGGGTGATACTGACTTTAAAGCTGCTTTTATGCTTTCCCCCTACCAAGAAAAAGACAAAGTTGAAGTGGACTATAAACCGTATGGTAATTAATGCAAGAATCATCATCAATTGTCCCAAAAAAGAGGTTACAAATCTCTAAAGCATGCTGTTGATCCAACTGGCGGCGGAATGGGTAACCGAATTGATTGAGTATTATCAAAAGGAAATGTAACGACTGAGACCAGCAAGATTATTGATTTCCAAAAAAATGGACAATATCCGAGTGATCATTATCCAGTATTGTCAAAAATACGTTTCTAGGATTCTTCTAAAAGTTGACGGCAAAAGACATGGTCTAATAGGGACGAAATAGATTGGTGAGACCGTATGGATGCAATGAAAAGGTTTTTGACAAAGCGAGATCTTTCGCTTTGTCATTTCTTTCTCTATACATCTCATGGTTTAGAAATATAGAAAATAGTTTACTGATCTTTTCACTTATTATTATACTTCAAAACGCCTATCCGACTTTATCCATTCTTCTTTACGTTACACTGTGATCGGTTCTGGCTGTCAGCAGTCGTTTCTATAGAAGTCTTTCCACTATCGGTGTTTCTCTCTGAATTTGTGGAATTATTAGAGGCAAGCAATAGCAATGAGTTCTTCCCACTGTGAAACGTTTTATCTGCCCTTCTAGGAGATTGCGGAAATTTTGAACGTGCTAAATTTGACAAATCCAGTCTCCACACATTCCTTTAGAAGCTCATTGGCTAAAACCAAAACTCTCCCAACATACCATTTCTTGAATAATAAAAAAGCAAATAGGCCATAATAAACACGCCCAAAGGAATAGTAGACGAATCTTTCTCTTCACATTCTAAAATTAGAAAGTGACCATCATCATTGAAATATGGAGGTGCAATATGAATAAGCCATACCGTTGCCCAAATTGCAAAACAAACAGATCTCGATTTAATATCATTGAGCAAATCGCAACGCCTGTCAAACTCGATGCAAAGACTGGGGAAGTCCTCGAAGATTATACATCTGAGAATACAGAAATGTTTCATCAGATGTATAATGGTCCAAAATACCGTATTCAATGCGGGGTATGTGGGTTGATAGAAAATAAAAATACATTTGAACAATTTGCTAAATACGAAGGGTCTTAAAGTTTGGTATATGTGTCTGCTGCTGCCCGATGATTTTTTGTTGGTGTGAAAACACTAAACACAGCAAGCCTTTTAAGGTGTAGATGTCATCTAAAATTAGGTTGTTTGGCATCATTATTAGAATTAATGCGTAATTAGATTATCGATTCATTGCTTATTGAGGATTTTTATAAATCAATTTCGCAGAGTTTGCTCAAAAAGGAACTTACTTTATCCATTTCCCTCTTCATCCGCAAACAAAAATAAACGTTCTGTAACAGGTCTATTTAAAATATTAACTAAAATTTCACTTTTTGCACCCCATATTGTAATGAATGGTCGATTATAGATATGAATACCGTTTATGATGGGGAGTGTAAATTAAATGAAAAAGAATACAAACACACTTACATTTGAAGAAATTTTTGAGCAAAATAGGCGTAGGATTCATTATCACCTTCACAAATTAAACATACAAGATCCTCACCAAGAGTTTTATCAAGAAGGGCTTATCTCGATGTGGAGCGCATATAAAAACTACCAGCCAGATAAAGGCCCACTTTCCACATACTTCAACTTTATTATTCGCCATCGTCTGATTGATTTAATTCGAAAAGAGAGTCGTAGAATTGAAAGAGAAGTACTCGCCTCCAGAGAGGAGGAAGCTACGTTTGAAGCAGAAGTGTATCATAAAGCGAGTAACACTAATTTTCCAGGATTAACTGTGAAAGAAAATATCAAAAGCGATGATTATCTTTGGCAGCAAGTTAAAAGATTATTAACCGAAAAACAATGGAAATGGATAAGATATTACATTATTGAGGACAAGTCATTAAAAGAAATTGCTGAACAAGAGGAAGTTTCTATTGAAGCAGTAAAAAGCTGGGGAAAAGAGGCAAAAAAGAAGCTACGAAATGCTGACTTTGAGAAAGTAATTATGGAGAGTATTGATCCGTAACAATGTGTGAAACAGAAAAATATAACTTACAAGCCACATGAAATCAAGATGAAGACCTTGATTTTATGTGGCATTGCTATGGTATAATCAAATGGAAGTTAAGTGCTAGTTTTTCTACACTATAATAGTTCAAGGTTTTATAAGACAATTTCTTCTAAATGAATAGCTCAAATACCGGAATGATTCCAGTAAAAAAATGCTTTCGTTTATCAAGTGATAAATGCTTTCCTATCTCCTCATCATGGAATTTCCAATTGAACATTGTACCGATATCGATCCCCTCTATAAAAGAACTCAGCATATTCAATTAGTCGATCTTGTTCATCTCTTGTTACTCGTTGAACATATAACAATGGGCTATTTTCTGCTACTTTCAAAATTTTAGCCAATTCCTCATTCGCAACTACAGATTCAATTGTTTCATTTGCTTTTTTCACCATATATCCTTTTATGCGAAACAACTGATACAAGGAAGCATCCGATGAACTGAGCTCTTCAGCAGATAAAGAAATAAACGAAGGACAATAAACACGTTGAAAGCTAATCGGAATTTCGTCAATCCAACGTATTCGTTCGTGACAACTAACCATCGCACTTTTTGGCAAATCAAGTTGGGAACATACCAGCGGACTTGCTGGAATAGACGCTTCAAATGAGAATAACGATGATTGTAAATTATACTCTTTATTTTCCTCCGAAAAACTTAATAGATTTTGTAATTGCAACGATTTTTTTTGGCTAAGAACAATCGTACCTACACCATGAATCCGTTCAACGTATCCTTCATCTACCAGTAATTGTACTGCATGCCTCACAGTAATCCGACTTACATTATATCGTTTTTGTAAGTCAGGCTCTGCTGGCATCAGATCACCAACGAGGTAATCTCCATTGATGATCTGTTGTTGTAATTCTTCATAAATGGCCAAATATTTAACTTTGTTTCTTTTCATAAGCATCCACCATACTTGCTAACAAATTTGTAACTCTATCAAGTTTAACTTTGCTTCTTTTCAATAGTATTCACTATACTTGCTAATGAATTGGCTAACTCTACCAAGTTAAAATCATTAGCACGTTGTACAGTTTCATATAAAGACATAAAACTCTCATCGGTTAAATCCACAAACGCACCAACCATAGACCCTACGATTGTTGCAACAGTGTCGGTATCGTATCCAATGTTTACAGCATCAATTACTGCTTGCAAGGCATCGTCCTTATTTAAAGCAACAATTCCAAATGCACAAGGCACAGCCTCAGAAATATGCAAGCCGCTTCCTACAACTTGTGATAACTTACGTAATTTTTCTTCCTTTGTACCAACACCATTTACTATATCATACGCTAA
This sequence comes from Oceanobacillus sp. FSL K6-0127, assembly GCF_037983385.1. NCBI lineage: Bacteria > Bacillati > Bacillota > Bacilli > Caryophanales > Bacillaceae > Oceanobacillus > Oceanobacillus sp. FSL K6-0127. Next base: position 4,034,313 of record NZ_CP150287.1, read on the forward strand.
TCGGATACGTTCTACAACACTTGGACCTGCTACTTCACGAGAAATGAATTTCGCTTTCGTTTCACCACGTAAAGCACCATAAAAACCTGCACTTAAAGCCTCATCTACTGTTGCATGCGGTGCTAAAGAAGCACTTGTAGTAGCAGCCACTGCACAAGCACCAGAAATAGCCAAAGCGTTATCGTGTGTTACCTGTGTAATTGTAATTGCAGCATCAATAGCATCTTCTATATTATCGGGATATAAAATACCAGCTGGCGCAATTTTCATTGCTGCCCCGTTAGTTGCTTTGGAGGCATAGTCCACCGTTGTAGCCCCTGGTAGCGGCTTCATTTTTAAGGAGGGGTCTTTATACATTGCTACTGCACTTCGAGTTGTAGGACCTGCAAAACGATCAAAATACCAAGGAACATTTGACCAATCCAAAATAGCTTTAATTACAATATCTTTATTAATAATACCGTCATTTTTTAAAATAGCTTGGCATAGAAAATATACTTGGGAAAAATCATCTGTAACTTGTCCAGCCTCATTTCCTAATGCAAATGCTGTTTCTCCCGGTTTTTCAAATTTAGTTACCGTTTGACCAAATTGCGTCCGGATTTGATCAAACGATAAATTTTCAGTTGCTGCCCCCATTGCATCACCAATTGCTGCTAACCCTAAAATCCCTTGTATTTTTGAGCTCAAACTCATTTCTATCATCCTTTCTGTAAATAATCCTATATTTATTTTGAAGCAGACATTTCTGCTTTTGGATCTTTAATACCAAAAATAAATGTTAATAGCATACCACTAAAAAACGAAATTGCTAAACCAACGACATATGCCCATAACGTTGGTCCCGCAAATGCAGGGATTGTTGTCAGTCCGCCAAATACAAAGGCATTCCCTACTACATTAAATGCACCCATAAAGGCACCACCTAAAGCAGCACCTATGCATCCCGCTACTAAAGGACTCTTAAACCTTACACCCAAACCGTAAATTGCCGGTTCAACAATTCCCGATAGAAAAACAGATGTTATTGCAGTTAATGAAAAATTCTTCAATTCTTGATTTCTACTACGCAGGAAAATGGCAAATGCTGCGCCCGCCATACCAAAGTTCGCATTCGCACCATACGCAATAAGAGCCGAACGTCCTGTAGAAGCAATTTCCGGAATAATCACCATTGTATTCGGTGCCCAATGTACACCAAACATGATCAAAATATTCCAAATTCCACCGATAACAGCTCCCGTAACGATTTGATTTATATTTGCTAACCAATCTACAAAACTAGCAATACCAATACTGAAGTAATTTCCAATTGGTCCAAATATTCCAGCAACGATTGGAACTAGTATTACTAATAATACTGTCGGAATCACAATCATATGTAAACTATTTGGTAGTTTACTTTTCATAAAATGTTCCATTTTTGATTGTACCCAAGTAGTTAAAATCGCAGGAATGATTTGGCTAGTATAATTGAATACAGGAATTGAAAGACCTAGAAATGTAATCATATTTCCACCATCACCCTCTACCAGGTTGATAAATTCAGGCATGATTAGTGCACCCATCACAGCAATCGCGATATATGGACTTGTATCAAATCGTTTTGCTGATGTAATTGCGACTAATAATGGTAAGAAATAAAACACTGAAGTCGCTGTAAGAGTTAAAATCAGATTTGTTGTGCTTTCAGTTGATAACCAGCCCAACTCATTAGCTAAGATCGTAAACCCTCGGAGCAAACCTGCACCAGCTAACAATGGCAATAATGGTGAAAAAATACTGACAACTAGAGCAATAAACTTATTGAACCAACTATGCTTCTTATTATCTGTCTGTTGAATATCTGTCATTTCCTTATCCGTATCATTTGATTCAGTTGATTTCCATACCTTTATAAATGCGTTATAAACTTCATCGACATTGGTACCAATTATTATTTGAAATCCTAGGTCCCTATCAACAACCCCTGCTACACCATCTAATATTTCGATTTTCTCCTTTTCAACTATCCCACGATTTTTTAATGTAGGGCGTAGCCGCGTCGCACAATGGGTTATCGACACGATATTATCCGCACCTCCCATCAACGATAACAACTGCTTTGCTAAAGATAAAGACTCTGTTTTTTTCATAAAAACTTCTCCTTTCTTTTAGACCTAGAAACATAATTGCTACCCCAATAAGACGTTATAACGTCTTATCCTCGTATTAAGAATACACAATTATTCAATTGTTGTAAAGGCTTACATTAATTGAACAATATTATCCGTACAGCACACAGATAAGTAACTCCCTGGAATACGGTTTTCCATCAATGAACCAAAAACGGAATATCCCAAGTGTTTTCACTTCTTTCCACCCTGCCTACCAACAAATCTCCGCTCATCGTTTGATAATACTAATCACTTGGAAATCTGACTGTGTAATAGGTAGTGACAGACACCTTAAATTAAAGATTGTGTAAGCTATTATAAGGCAATAATGCAATTGCACAGTATGAATGCTATACTTACTGAATAATTGGATACAAAAGGGGTTAAAGTAGCAGATGAAATATTATACATCTCACATGAAAAAACTAGTAATGCAAAATGAAGAATTACAAAAAGAGTTGAAAAAAATAATGAAAGAACATGATCTTGAAAAAACCTTTGCGCTTAAGGCTTTGTACCATGCTGAGGTTGCTTCAGGCGGGAAATATCAGGATGCATACCGGGAACTTGACTTACCCAATAGGTAGGTCTTTTTTTTTGAAAATCGAAGTTCTAAAAACAGAAGCGTTCTTCTGATCCTAGAGTCTGTGTAAACAGCAAAAGAGGCTGAGACATAACTAGCCTAAATTACTGAAAAATGGTTCCGATCATCGGTTTTTGATGATCGGAACCATTTTGCTTTGGATTATTTTTATTATCTACTGTTTGATTTCTGTTCATGGCGGTGTACTTCCTCAAGTTTACCGCCATGAACGCAAAACCTAATTCATTTTCCACTTTTCCTTTTCCCCTCACAGAAAAGCGAGTGAAGCACAAATTAGCCTTCAGAAATCCGAAGACTGGTTCCACATCTATTTTATGTTTGCCGTAAATTTCTCCAGTTTCTTTATTCGAAAGCTGTTCTCTTATATATTCTTTTTGTTGTTCCCATTTTTCGTTATAATAAACTTTTCGGTTATTTCCTTCTTTTGCTTTTGTGCATAAGGAACGTAACGGACAATCTGAACAGTCTTCACATTCATAGACTTTAAATGTTCGTGTAAATCCGTATTTGTCTGTTCGATTAGATAGGTAGCGGAATGACAATGTTTTATTATTTGGGCAAGTAAACGAATCTTCCTCTTCATTATATTCCCAATTAGCTAAGTTAAAAGCGTCATTTTTATATTTCTTTTTCTTCTCTTTTCGATATTGATTATATGTAATGAGAGGTGTGCGTTTTCGATTCTCTATGGTATCTTCATAATTTTGTTCACTTCCATAACCTGCATCAGCCACGATATATGGAGGTAGCTCAAAGAAGCCTTCCTCTATTTTATCCAGAAAGGGGATGAAAGTACGTGTATCAGTTGGATTTGGGAATACATCATAAGCGAGCACATATTGTCCTTCTGTCGCAGCCTGCACATTATAACCTGCTTTTAGTTGGCCATTCTTCATATAATCATCTTTCATTCGCATAAAAGTGGCATCGTGATCCGTCTTCGAATAACTGTTACGTTCTCCGAAGATCTCCATGTCGTTTTGATATTTTTGTTTGCGTGCCAAATAATCCTTAAATTGTTTTCGATATTGTTTTGGTGCTTTACGCTCTGAACGGAGTTTTTTACGCTCGCTTACACCTTCACTCTCTTCTATTTTTTTGTCATATTTTTCTACCTTGTCGTCTAGCTTTTCCACTATTTTTTCGAGTTCTTCGGTTGATATTTATCCAGACTTTCTCGTTCTATTTCTGGAATAACTTCCTTTTCCAATAATTCATCGTACACTTGGTTAGACTTCTCCACCAAATTAGTACTATATTTTTCAATCGATTTACGCCAAACAAACGTAAACTTATTGGCATTGGCTTCAATCTTCGTTCCATCAATAAAAATTGCTTCCTCATCAATTAGTTTTTCTTGGACAAGTTGGCAGCGAAATTGAACGAAGCATTGACGTAGTAACTCCTTCACTTCTGGATGCACACGAAAACGATTGATGGTACGATAACTTGGTTCATATCCTTGTGCTAACCACATCATGCGTACACTGTCTTTTAATAACCCTTCTATCTTTCTGCCAGAAAAAACAGATTGCGTGTAGGCACACAGAATAACCTTCATCATCATTCGCGGATGATAGGCAGGACAACCGGTAGTACGCAAAAACTTAATGAATGCCTCATCTGGAATACTTTCCACCACATCGTTCACAGCGTAGGCAATATCATTTTCTTGAAGTTTTATTTCTAAATCTAACGGCAATACAACTTGATTCATGGTATAATGTTTAAACATAGGGACACCTCCGAAAATTATTGTCTGGTAACTTTAATTTTATCAAAAGGTGTCCTTTTTAATTACTGGGGTTTTGTCCCAGCCTCTTTTTGGAAAGAGAAGAGTATTACGGTTTTAAAACGACTTTTATACATTCATCCTCACGATTATTAAAAATTCGATAACCATGACTTGCTTCTTCAAGGGACATTTTGTGTGTGATAATATCTCTTGGGTCAAATTCGTTATTTGTTATTTTTTTAAACAATTCTGGCATAAAATGAATGACTGGAGCCTGTCCCATTCTAAGATTAATATTTCTAATCCAAAATGCACCTAATGGAAATAGATTATAGTTACCTCCATAAACACCAGTCATTTGCACTGTCCCATACTTTCGGACAGCTTTAGTAGAAATTTGAATAGGTCCAAGGGTTCCGCCCTGCAGTTTGAATTTTTGTTCCAGAAACTCTAGGGGGGATTTCTTTCCATCCATACCTACACAATCGATGACGACATCTGCCCCACCATGTGTGATTTCTTTTAAATGTTCCCCCATATCAGGGTATTTTGTGAACTCAAATACCTCAACATTGTTCATCTTTTTCGCATGATTGATTCGGTAATCCAAGTAATCAACTGCTATTACACGCTTTGCACCTTCCATCCAGGCAAATTTTTGTACCATCAACCCAACAGGTCCGCATCCAAGAACAATAACTGTATCGCCTGATTTTACACCTGCATTTTTTACACTCCAATAAGCTGTTGGCAGAACATCCGATAAAAAGAGCAGTGACTCATCCTCCAATTCGCATGACTCCGGGATAACAAAGGGAGTGAAGTTTCCAAAAGGGACTTTTAAATATTCAGCCTGACCACCCGGATGGTTACCGAACTTCTCAGTATAACCAAAGTATCCGCCAGAATCATAATGAGGGTTTGAGTTATCACATTGGCTTTCCATTTCATGTTGGCAATAAAAGCAATGTCCACATGAAACATTAAAGGGAACGACAACACGGTCTCCCTTTTTTACTTTTGTGACTTCAGGTCCAACTTCTTCCACAATACCCATTGGTTCGTGGCCAATAATATATCCTGGGGGTAATGGCATGTTACCTTGATATAAATGCAAATCAGATCCGCAAATAGCGGTAGAAGTAATCTTAACAATAATATCGTCTTTTTTTTCTAATTTTGCATCCTCTACTTGATTAACCTGTACATGATTTGGTCCTTGATAAGTTACAGCCTTCATAAAAGCAGGGCCCTCCTATTTCTAATACTGTTAACAGTCTTAACTATGGTTAACAAAGAAAGTAAATAATATACACTCTTAGCGTAATTGCTTTATGTAAGTTAAAGAAGTTGCACAATTATTTATAGACTGATTGGTAAAACCGATAGTCTATTTTATTATCAATAGGGTACACCCTATTGATAATAGTTGGCTCCTTGGGATCATTAGCTTATCATTTCAGGAGATATTTTGCGCTTATTTTAAGTGTTATTTTGCACATCCAACTTTAAAACCCAACTACCTTCACATGAGAAGATTAGCTGAGTTTCTTAGTCGATGCTATTCCACAATCACTTTTGCGAAATGATGGATTTGTTTATTTTTTGTCTTCAAATCTGTTTTTGACTTTACATTATAGAATAAATGGTAATATACGGAAAAGACCACAAACTTACAAAGAATGTGGCCTTTTCTGTATATTTTAGCTATGCTCTATTTTAGATAGGTATTTACCCGTTAATTTAATTATTTAAAGTAGGAGAAAATAATTTATTTTTCTCTATTCGAGATTTGCATGTTTACCATACATTTTATTAGAATCTAACCCTTTTTTCTCCATAAAACGCAAGATTATGGCATCATAAAATAACAACATCGTTTGCTCAAATAGAGATCCCATTGGTTGAATGGTCTTGTAATCACCTTTAGACTGGTCTTTCGTTACCCCCGGTAATTTAACAATAATATCAGCTAATTCTCCAATGGTTGATTCAGGAGAAATGGTTACAGCTGCGACTTTACCACCTAAGCTTTTAGCTTTTTCGGCAATGGCAACTAAGGTTTTGGTTTCTCCTGAACCTGAACCAATGATTAATAGATCGTCCTTTTCTAAATTAGCTGTTACTGTTTCACCAACTACATAGGCATCAATCCCCATGTGCATCATTCGCATTACAAAAGATTTACCCATTAATCCAGATCTGCCCGCACCAGCCACAAAGATTTTCTTGGATTCTAAAATCTGGTTTACTAATTTCTCTGCTTCTGAATCAGAAATTAAGTGGACCGTTTGACTTAATTCTTGAACGACTTCGGCTAAATATTGAGTAGTCTTCATAGTTGAATTAACCTTGTGTAATTAATTCTTGCATTTCGCGAGCTGTATCTTTTTTATTTTCTTTACTCGTGATTCCGCCACCTACGATAACTAAATCTGGGTTTTGTTTAATTACTTCAGGAAGTGTTTCTAATTTGATTCCACCTGCAATGGCCGTTTTCGCATTTTTAACAACGCTCTTGATGGTCGCAAGGTCTTCGAAAGAATTCTTTCCAACAGCTTGAAGATCATAACCTGTGTGAACGCAGATATAATCAACACCAAGTTCATCTAATTCTTTTGCACGGGCTGCAATATCCTTCACAGCGATCATATCAGCAAGGATTTGTTTACCTTGTTTTTTCGCTTCTTCTACTGCGCCTTTGATTGACTCATCTTCTGCCGTTCCAAGAATCGTAATGATGTCAGCGCCTGCAGCAGATGCTTGGCTTACTTCATATCCAGCTGCATCCATAATTTTTAAATCAGCTAATACGGTTAAGTTAGGAAATGCAGCTTTTACTTCTTTCACTGCTTTAAGACCTTCATTGATCACCACAGGTGTACCAATTTCTACAACATCAATATGCTCTTCTACCTCTTTCACTAATTCAATTGCTCCGGGAATATCGACAAGATCTAATGCTAATTGTAATTTCATTTATACTCACTCCTTATAGAATATTTTAATTTGTTGTACTAAGTGGCTGTCAATAGACATGGGCAAATGTTTCCTTTTGAAAATCTATTTACTCACTAGCACGTTGTTTAGTATACTCATTATGTTGCGAAATTAAAAGTACGCACTTTTACCACATATAGTGCTAAAAAGTATACTATTGGGTAAAATAGGAGGGGGAGTGACATGTATGCCAAATTTAGGAGAGAAAGCTTTTAACTGTGAAAAAGAATTGACACTTTCAGTAATTGGTGGTAAATGGAAAATGTTGATTTTATGGCATCTAGGTAAGGAAGGAACTAAACGATTTGGTGAATTAAAGGCCCTTATGCCGGGTATTACCCAAAGAATGCTTGTTAATCAATTACGCGAACTTGAAGATCATTTAATTGTACATCGTGAAGTTTACCCTGTAGTTCCACCGAAAGTTGAATATTCATTAACTGAGCATGGAAGAAAACTTTTACCGATTTTAGAGGCTATGTACGACTGGGGCAAAGATTACATTGAGAATGTATTGGAAAAAGGAAACTGAGGATAAATCAGCTGTTAAGTAGAAAAAGGTTTCTTTTCATTCTGTAAGACAATAATAACTTACCACGGTTAGCCATTTTTAACCGTGGTAAGTTATTATTGTCTATATAAAGAGTAAAAACAACAACACAAATGTTTCATATTCTTCTGCGTCAGCAAGTTTTTTTAATACACCTTTTTCCTGATCAGTAGCGGTAAAAATACGTGTTCTTGCCTCTTCCTTTCCATATTTTTGTTCCAGATAGTTACAAAAGATACGGAAGGCTAAGGCAGGCTCTGTTGTTGTTCCTGATTTAGAAATAACATTAACCGATATACCGAAGTTTTGAGGACGATCTAATTGATGACAGGCAGTGACAACAAAAAGAAACATTATTGGCCAATGCCGGTCTGACAAATACCAACCAACCCATTCACGATTATTTAACGAAACTGGAACAGAAACTTGAAGCCAGAATGACGGAAGTGAACCAACGGATTGCGTCGGGGGAAAATGAACATATCAAAAAACATGGCGCAAATAATCGCTGGATACTTTCAAATTCACGGGAAACAGAAACCATCAACCACTCCTTTTTTGATGCGTTGAACTCTATTGACATTGGCAGTGTTCTGCACTATGCAAATCAACATTGTCAATTTATAGAGGCATTTGATCATATCTTGGGGCGTTATGCGAAACGAGCCAGGGATGATCGGGTTTTAATTGCTTGTCTGATTGCTTGGGGCACCAATATGGGGTTGGGGAGAATGGGTGAAATCTCCGACATCGGTTATCCCCTGCTTGCGGCTACATCTGAGAACTTTATACGATTGGAAACCTTAAAAGAAGCCAATGATCGCATCAGTAATGCTGTTCGAAGGCTGCCGATCTTTCACCACTTTGACATTAATGAGGTCATTCATTCGAGCAGTGACGGGCAGAAATTTGAGACGAGGATCCATACGATGCGCTCCCGTCATTCCCCCAAATATTTCGGCTTAAATAAGGGGATCGTTTCCTATACAGCGGTGGCCAATCATATTCCCATCAATGCCCGAGTCATTGGCGCAAATGAGCATAAAAGTCATTACGTGTTCGATATTTTATACAACAATACAACCGATATCCGACCGGATGTGCATTCCACCGACACCCATGGAACCAATGAAGTGAATTTCGCCATTCTTCACTCTTTTGATTATGATTTTGCACTCCGCTACAAGGATATCTATCGTACCGTGAGCAAGTCGTTATCCGGATTCAAACACCCGAGCCAATACGGGGATGTCCTCATCAAACCTGTTCGAAAAATCAATACGAAGCTGATTATTGAGGAATGGGACAATATCCAGCGTATTCTATTGTCACTTGCATTGAAATCTACAACACAGAGTATTATCATTGGGAAACTAAGTGCTTACGCCCGCAAAAACAAAACCATGCGGGCCTTGTAGGAGTACGATAACATCATCAAGAGTTTGTACCTTCTGAATTATATAGACTCCCCACCCCTACGTCAAAATGTGCAACGTACCCTGAATCGGGGTGAAAGTTATCATAAATTAAAGCGAGCCGTATCCTATGCGAACTTTGGTAAACTCCGTTTCAAAACAGAATAAGACCAACAAATTTGGGACGAATGCAGTCGTCTCATCGCCAATTGCATCATTTTTTACAATGCCAGTCTATTATCCAATATGCTAGAATACAGAGACAGGGAAACCCTCAATTCAGATGTATTGAAACGCATTTCCCCCGTTGCATGGCAGCATATTAATTTTTACGGGCATTACGAATTTAACAAATATCCGGAATCAGTTAACATGGATGCCATTATCCAAGAGTTGGCTCAATTGGAGGTTATTCCGAATGAATAATTCATATCCATTCGAAGGAAAGGTGAGAATCAATGAAACCAGAACCAAATTGGCAGCCCGTTCTAAACCGCATATATTAGACGATGCCACAGTCAACCGTGTCATCCGATCCTACACGGAACAGCTTGAATTTGCGCCGATCTACGAAAGGCAACTCGTCAAGTGGCAACAGGAAACGGATTTATCGTCGGCGCAACTGTAGGAACTGCAACGGCTTCAAAATCAGGTGAGTGAATTGAAACAGGCCGTTACCGATATTTTAGACTTGGCCAATGAACTGAAAGAGGGAACCATTGAAAAAATGTTATCGAAAAGTGACTTTAACGTTTCATTCATCCTTATCGGCTATAGTGAAAGATACTAACAAGTTGTATATAAATATCCACCACACGTTGTTTTAGAAGCTCATTAACCAAAACAAAACTCCCAAACAAACAGTTTCCCGAATAATAAAAAGCAAATAGGCCACAATAAACATGAAAATCAGAAAATGACTGTCATCACTAAAAGACATATGGAGGTGCAATACGGATCAAGCCATACCGTTGTCCAAATTGCAAAACAAATAAATCCCGCTTTAATCTCATTGAGCAAATCGCAATACCTGTTAAACTAGACGCAAAAACTGGAGAATTACTGGAAAGTTATACAGATGAGAGTACGGAAATGTTCCATCAGATGTATAAGGGGCCAAAATACCGTATTCAATGTGGGATATGTGGTTTGATAGAGAATGAAAATACATTTGAACAGTTTGCTAAATATGCAGGTTTTTAATGTTTGTATGTGTGTCTGCTGCGACCCTAATGATTTTTTGTTGTTGAGAAAACATTTATTTGAACAAACCTTTTAAGGAACCTAAACTCTGTTAATTAATGATCGATTATAAATATGAATCCATTATGATCAATAGTATAAATTGAATAAAAAAACAATCACGTTTTTATAGCAAAAAATCATAAAATTACGTTAACCATCCCTATTCCCTTGACATAAATTTCTAAAGATTATAACATATGGATATAACTTAATTATATGCACTAGGGGTGTTATTTAACTGAGATGAGTATTACTCAAACCCTTTGAACCTGAACTAGTTGAAACTAGCGTAGGAAAGTGTAAACTCTAAATACATACTTAAAGAACATTTATGCCTTATTCTTAATATGTAGTTATTTGTTTTTACGCAGCTTTCCTATGGGAAGGTTGCGTATTTTTTATTTTATCTATCATTTTTATGATGTAAGTTTCACGCTAAATTAATAGTATAGGAGTGGTTAGGATGATTAGAACAGTATTAGTAACAGGCAGCAGCAGAGGGTTAGGGGCAACTATTGCAAAGACATTGGCACAGCAAGGATTTCAAGTGGTTATCAACTACTATCAAAGCAAAGAAGCTGCTGAGAAGCTCGTTTCTGAGATTGGTGAAGAGAATGCTATTGCCATTCGGGCTGATGTAACAAATCGTAAAGAAGTAGATGAATTGATAAAAAAAGCAACGGAATATTTTGGCCAAATAGATGTTGTCGTCAATAATGCATTAATAGATTTCAAGTTTGATCCAACCAAACAAAAATCCTTCACAGAACTTACATGGGAAGATTATCAAAAACAACTGGATGGTACGTTAAAAGCAGCATTTAATGTCGTTCAAAGCGTCATCCCCCAATTTATTGAACGACAAAATGGAAGTATTATAAGCATTGGTACAAATTTATATCAAAATCCTGTTGTACCCTACCATGAATATACAACAGCAAAAGCTGGATTAATCGGTTTTACACGTAATATCGCTGCCGAATTAGGTGTATATGGCATAAAAGCGAATGTAGTTTCAGGTGGATTATTAAAAACAACTAACGCGAGTGCCGTTACAACACCAGAAGTATTCGATTTAATTGCTCAATCAACGCCATTGAAGAAAGTGACCACACCTCAAGATGTAGCCAATATGGTCGCTTATTTATCTTCAGAAAATGCTGACGGTATTACAGGGCAAAATTTCACAATAGACGGCGGTTTAACAATGAACTAATAGCTTAAAATACGATAGCTGATCCTTCAAAAACGGAATGTACAAGACAGTTAATAATGATGTATGTTGAGGTGTAAATAAATGACAAAAACGAAAGAAAGACAACTGCATTTAGGTGTTTTGCTGTATGGTTGCGGACACCATCAAGCTGCTTGGTTAATGCCTGACTCAAGCATTGAACATATTGGGGAGATTTCTTATTATCAATCTTTAGCACAGGTTGCGGAAAAAGGTTATTTTGATGCAGTATTTTTTGCTGATAATCAATCATTTCCGGCTAAACATGCCAGTGATATGCCAGCATTTTGGTTTGATCCAGTAGTCAATTTAACAGCTATTTCCCAAGTGACAAATCATGTTGGATTAGTTGCAACAATTTCAAGCACTTTTTCTAATCCTTTCACAGCTTCCCGGCAGCTCTTAAGCTTAGACCATATTACAAAAGGGCGTGTTGGCTGGAATCTCGTTACCTCCATGACTGATTTAGAGGCGTTGAATCATAGTATGGAAGAGCTGCCTCCTCGTGACAAACGTTATGAAAAGGCAGATGAATTCGCTGCTTTAATGAATAAGTTATTTATTTCATGGGATGATAATGCGTTTCTGCATCAGCGGGAAGAAAGAAAATTGATAAACCCATCAAACATTCAGCCTTTTCATCACGATGGTACGTATTTTAAAGTGCATGGCCCATCCACCACGCCAAAAAGTCCGCAAGGCAAGCCAGTATCCATGCAAGCGGGGGCATCTAAACAAGGCATTGCATTAGCCGCAAAATATGCCGATGCAGTCTATTCCGTGTCGTGGAACTTAAAGCAAGCAAAAAGTTTTCATAAAAAATTAGATGAACAAGTTAAACAAAGCGAAGACAGCAATAGACATATTAAAGTATTCCCAGGCCTAGTAACTTATGTAGGGCATACACGTGAAGAAGCTTTAGCCAAAAAAGCAGCTTTAGATGAGCAATTACCTATTGAAACAGCTTTAAAACAGTTGAGTTTCTTTATTCAGCAGGACTGTTCGAATTGGGAAATTGATAAAGCAGTCCCTCCATTACCTCCAGTAGAAGAATTTACTGGTCCAGTTGGACGTTACGAAACAATACTGGAAATTATCAATGATACCCAGCCTACAGTAAAAGAATTATTAGGTTATCTCAGTGCAGGCGGTGGACATCACACACTAATAGGTACACCCGAAGAAATTGTGGATCAAATGGAGGTCTGGTTTGAAGCTGGTGTTGCTGACGGATTTAATCTAATGCCTCCTACATTACCCGGCAGTTTAGAAGACTTTGTGGAACTGATTGTTCCTGAAATGCAAAGAAGAGGGATTTTCAGAAAGAATTATGAAAGTCATACCTTCCGTGAACATTTAGGGTTAAACAAATAATGAAAGTGCTGCACTATTATTTTGCCATTGAAATAGAGCAGCACAGTCAAAATTAAACAACCTGTTATCTTGGACTTGAAATTATGAATACAAAGAAAATAAATCCGGTAATGAGTAGTTAAGCAAATCTATTATAGATTTAACAAGTGAGGAAACTTAAACAGGATATAAGTTCCGATTACATTAATAAGAAAAAAGAAAAACCAGGCAAACCCCGACCGGTCCTTTTAGAAATTGATATTTAACCGTTACACTAATCTATTTTTCTCTTTCGCTAACCGAATAACTTCTCTAATCGTATTCCTTGAATGACCACAGTTCGAAGCCACCTCACTCTGTGTGACTCCCTGCAATAAAGCCTTAGAATTTCTGGATACTGAAACACAAAATAACTCCTATATAATAAATTTGCACGTATGTGCTCCTTTATTATATAGGAGGTTGGGTCAGTCATGTATTACGTAAATCACACATTATGTCCCAAGTAGTGAGTGGTTTGAAAGAAGGAGTACGAGCAATTTTCCCTGACGTAATCGTTCAATGATGCATGGTTCATTTGATTCGTAACTCCGTCAAATATGTTCCTAGTAAGGATTATCCCCAAAGCGTTAAAGAAAGTCTATGGTGCACCATGCCTTAAGGCTTGCCTAAGTGTTTTTGAATATTTTCAACAACAAGGGGCTGCATATCCAGGAGCTATTGATTTATGGACAAGAAACTTCCACCATGTCTAGCAACTTTATGATTATGGAAGTTCCATTCGTAAAGTCATGTACACAACCAATGCGGTAGAAAGTATCCATTCCAGCTTTAGAAAAGCAACCAAAAAAGGAGCATTCCCCAACGAGAACGCCTATTAAAAGTATTATTTTCACGGGTAAAAGAACTTGAAACCAAATGGGAAGGTGGCCATATCCAAAACTGGGCAATGGTTATGAACCAACTACTTCTCCAAAACGAGCTAAAAGATAGAGTGTTAAAGTAGCTTGAGTAAACTGGGACTTACACACTTTATTTGACAGACCCGGCTTTGCTCTTTCGTCGATCGTTTATCTCTCCATTAATGAGTTATTAGATTGTCCAGATCGTTCTGAAAGTCTTCTTGCTAACTTAACAACTTCTTCTCTCGCCACGTCTTTCTTTTTCTGCCAATGATTTGTTGTCATGACAATACTTACTCCTGCAATGATTTCGTTTTTATGGTTAAACACTGGAGCAGCGACACAATGAATTTCTTCGGCAGATTCCTCATGTTCTTCGGCAAATCCACGCTCTCTAGCCAATGTTAGTTGTTGATATAACTCATCTACTGACTCAATAGTTTTTTCAGTCTTTGCTGGTAAAGGTTCATCTGGATAAATCGCTTTTAATTCTTTATAACTAAATTGGGAAAGTAATATTTTTCCAATCGATGATGCATAGGCAGGAAATCTCATACCTGGCTCCGTGACTAATTGGAGCATGGAATCTCCTCTCATTTTACCTGTGTAGACGACATACCCATTATCGAATATACCCATTTGTAAGTTCTCATTAATGACTTTTTGTGTTATTGCACCCTCCTCGTAATAAGCTTGTAAAATATTAAACTGACTTAAATAGGAAGCACCAATATTTGCAATCGTAGTACCTAAAGAATATACACCACCATTATTTTTTCGAATCCATCCTAATTTCTCAAGCGTATTTAACAATGTAAACATACTACTTTTATTAATATCAAGTTTCTTTGATAGATCTATCATCCGGTATTTATTTGGATTCAAAGCAAGTAATTTTAGAATTTTATCTGTTCTCTCTATAGCTGGGCTCCAATACTTTTCTTTCATTTTTTATCTCCTCTAACTTACCTTACTATTATTCAGAAAGAAGTAATAAACTTATCTCTGGTATTATTATAAGTATAACCAAATTTAATAGCATCAGTAAAATAAATGGAATAATACTTTTTATCAGCTGATTAAACTGGATATTAGCTAATGATTTCGCGACAAACAAGTTCACACCTAAAGGTGGGGTAAGCAATCCGATAGCCAAGTTAAAAATCATTAATACACCAAAGTGAATAAGATTAATATCATAAGTATTTAGTAACGGTAGTAAAATCGGAACGATTAAAATGATTGCTGCATTTGTTTCCATAAATGTCCCGACAACTAGTAATACTAGAGTTATAATAAATAAGAATACTAAAGGACTTTCCGTAACAGATGACAATGCACCTGCAATTTTCGATGGAATTTGTTCAACAGTAATTAACCAACTCATTAGGTTTGCTGTTGCTACAATGAATAATACCATTGCTGACAATGTTCCCGCTTCAACAAAAACACTTTTTAACTCAGATATTTTCATCGTACGATAGATAAATAAAGAAACGATTAAACCATAAATACATGCAACAGCACCTGATTCCGTAGGAGTGAACCAACCTAAATAGATTCCACCAAGTATGATAAGTGGCATTAATAAACCAAGGATAGAACTTTTAAGACTCTGAAAGAATTTTTTAATACTTGTTTTTTCTGAACCCTTATATCCTTTTCTCTTAGAAATGATAAAACAATAGATAATTAAAGTTAATCCCATTAGAAGTCCAGGTAATACTCCTGCAATAAATAAGTCTCCCACACTTGCATTTGCAGAGATTCCAAATGTAATAAAAGGGATACTAGGTGGTATAATAATACCAATTGTTCCACTAGCTGCAATTAGTGCGATTGAGAACTTCTTATCATACCCTTCTTTAATCATAGCAGGTACTAAGATACTTCCAATCGCAACTACTGTTGCTGGAGCAGAACCAGATATGGCTGCAAAGAACATACTAGAAATAACTGCAATAATCGCAAACCCGCCGGTAATGGACCCGACAATACTTGCAGCTAAATCAACCAAGCGTTTTGATATACCACCAATCTCCATAATTTTCCCTGCAATCATAAATAAAGGAATAGCCATTAAAGAAAAGACGTCTAATCCTGTAATCATTCTTTGTACCGCTACAAAAAGATCTAAATCCCCCAAGTACAGTACTAAAATGGACGCTAACCCCACAGCGATAGCAAGAGGTACGTTTAATAATAAAAGACCTATTAATGATGAGAATAGCAATGCTGCCATCTCTCTCCCCCCCTTCGATTATTAAGAAACCTTCTGATCTAAATTATTTGTATTTTCAATAGTTTTTCCATAGAAAATATCATTAACAAACAAAATTATATATCGTATTAACATTAAAATAGACCCTACAACGATGGAGAAATAAACAGTATACATTGGAATTTGCATTGCAGGAGAGGTTTGCCCCGTTTGCATTAGATTATTAACGAAAGGAATACCCGCAAAAATGACAATAAGGCAATAAATAGAAGAAACAATATAACTTATTGCCCGTAACACTTTGTTAGCTTTCTCATTGAAATAGACTACTAAAACGTCTAGCGTAATATGTGCTCCCTTTTTCACCCCATAACTTACTGCGATAAACGTTGCCCAGATCATTAAATATCGAGACAATTCTTCAGACCATCTTAATTGGGCATCAAAAAAGTAACGACTAATAAAACTAGCAAAAACAGCCATTAACATCGAGAATAATAGAATAAATATCAAATTCTCCTCAACCTTAGTTAAATTTTTATCTGTCTGGTTTAATAGTTTTTTCACATGATTCACTCCTTTAGCAAAAGTAAGAACAATAAAAAAGGATAACTTCTTTATTGTTCTATTTTTTTGTTAGTTTGACTCTACTTCAGCAATAGCATCTTGTAATTCTTGATATATGTCTTCCCCAATTTTAGGGATATAATAATCTACAACTGGTTCCGCTAATCTCTTGAATTCTTCTACCTGCTCATCCGTTAATTCTAGCACTTCTACACCTTGCTCTTTAATGTAGTCAATACCCGCTGCTTCTTGATCTCTGTTCATTTGCCGTTGAATATCACTCCAGTTCTTCGTTTCCTCTACTAGAATAGTTTGTATATCTTCTGGCAGACTGCTGAAATAAGCGTCATTTACAATAAATGCGTACACTCCATTTACGTGAGAAGTTAGAGATATATATTTTGTTACTTCATAGAAACGCATTCCCTCGATTAGGGAGAAAGGGTTTTCATATCCATCAATAACATCTTGTTGTAAAGAACTATATAATTCTGGAAACGCAATTGGAGTCGGACTACCACCAAATGCTTCAATCATATCCATATGTGCTGGATTTTCTTGTGTTCTAATTTTTAATCCTTTAACATCATCTGGAGTTTCGATTGGATGAGAGTTGTTTGCCATATGGCGAATTCCGTTTTCTCCCCAAGCTAGACCTCTAATCCCTGTTTCTTCTAACATTGAATCAAACAAACTATCCCCAAATGGACCATCTAGAACAGCATCTGCAACCTCTTGACTATCTAAAATATAAGGCAAGTCAAGAATCATCATTTTTTCAAAGAATCCAGAGAATGGTGCAGTAGACAAAACTGCCATTTCAATCGATCCCATTTGTACACCTTCTAGTTGCTCCCGTTCACCACCTAACTGGCTATTAGGATATGTTTCAATAATAATTTTGCCTTCGCTTCGATCTTCAACTGCTTTTTTAAATTCTTGTAAAGAGTTTTCTAACCTGTCATCTGTTGCAGCAGATGAGTGAGCAACACGAATGGTGAATGTTTCACCATTTCCGTCTGCACTATTATTATCCCCTCCAGAGGCACCGCTAGAAGCATTTCCACAAGCAGCTAACAATAATACTAATACGATGATTCCGCATAACTTACACAAAGCTTTCATGTTTAACATCCCTTTCATTTAAGATTCCGTCATAAGAATTCTTAATAATTTTTTCTACATCTTTTGCAGTAGTTAATCTAGGATTAACCAACACATTTCCACTTCTCATAGAGTCTTTGACAAGTTTATCTAATTGCGAAATATCTACACCTAATTCCTTTGTATTATTAGGGATATCGTATGAGTGATTCCATTCCGCAATAGTATCAATTACTTTATCCGCAATAATTTCTTTAGAGTCATTAGCAGTATCAATCCCCATCGCTATAGCAATATCTACCATTTGATCCAAACATGCTGGTGCATTAAATTTGAGAATAAAAGGCAATAGTGTTGCATTTGCGATGCCATGTGGTATATCGAATAGCCCTCCAAAAGATTGAGAGATAGCATGTACATTCCCCAATCTAGTTTGCGAGAATGCTAAGCCTGCCAACATTGATGCCTCTAACATATTTTCTCTACTTTCTCTATCTGTACCGTAGAAATAAGCTTTGGATAGATTTACAGATATTAAAGAAATAGCATGAAGAGCAACAGAACCACTAATTGGATTATTTTCCTTTGAAATATAAGATTCAATGGCATGTGTTAAAGCATCCATACCTGTCGCAGCTGTAATGGATGGAGGACATTTCATTGTAAGTGAAGCATCCAAGATTGCTAAATCAGGGAAAATTTTTTCGCTAATGATAGCAGCTTTAAATAATGTATTTTCATCCGTAATCACTGTAGAAGCTGTTACTTCACTACCAGTTCCTGACGTGGTAGGGATAGCAACGGTGTAAATTGGCTCATTTACAAGTTTCCCTACCCCTTCGTAATCAAGGATATCTCCTTTATTCGTAGCCATTACACCAAGTGCCTTCGCCGTATCAATGGAACTTCCTCCACCGAACCCAATCACCGCATCAAAGGAATGATTGGACAAAACTTCTGCACCTTTTCTTACTGTTGATGTTTTTGGATTCGGCTCTACTTCATCAAATATTTCATAATGAATATTATTCTCTTCTAAAGACTGTAGAGAAGAACTTAATAATCCTGCAGTAGTAATCCCTTTATCCGTAACAATCAGTACGGAATATTTATTTTCATACTTTAATATTTCTCCTATTCTACTTGCACTATTTAATTCAAAGATAACCTTTGTAGGCATATAATAAGTATAATTATACAAACTTTATTCCTCCTCGATTACGATCTTCTAAAATGCCTCAAGCTCCATTTTGAGGCAATCACAATAAATTGTAAGCACTTTCATTTGTTCCACCGACCCATTATCTATTTATAGAATAATAGAGAATCGGTTCTTAGTTTAACTTTTAGTTTGAATAACCTTCGCTACTCCTAATCCTTCAGCTCCTAATTTGGATGTTTTTGCTTCAGGATAATAGCGTTCAATCATTTGTAGACCTAATGCAGCACGGTGCACTCTTTCTTTTACTAAAGATACATTTGTACTTTCCCATTGTTTTCCAGATGGGTAAACATCAGGGTGGTTTCTTAATCCGAACTTAATATATAATGGGGACAACACACGAATAATTTCAGGAATTTCATAATACCTTAGAAAACCACCAAAGTTATCTGGGACTTCAACATATAAATCAATTGGAATATCAATTGATTGTCGAATAGCAGCAAGTTTAGGTAAAGTTAGCGCTGTTGGAACATTATAAGTATCCGCACCAAGATCTTGCATGAGTTTTACCGATACAGGATTACCTGCACCAATTTGTACCGACGCTTTTATGATAAAGTTATTCGGTAATTGACCTTCTTTTTTCATTTCCTTCGTTAATAGCAATAATCCTTCGTCTGCTACTAATGCTCCGCGGAGCCCTAAGCTAGCTCCTCTTTTTAAATCTTCCATAGCATATATTAGTTGGTCAACACCTTCGTGACGTAACCCCATCGCCTTCCCACTAGAAGTAAAAGGTTGTGCACTAATATCCCAAGTACCACGTGGACCTACGAATAAACTTAATTCCATTCCTCTTTCTGCCGTTAACTCACACATTTCTTTAATTTCATCATCCGTTAACAACATAATACCGCTACCTTGGGAAATGCGGTGAATTTCTAGTCCGTATCGATCAATCTCTTTTAAGGTTTCTCTCAGCGCTACCGGACCTTCCGTGCTAGGTAATTCGATTCTATATTGTGCACCATCTGGAAAACGTTTCGGTGATGTCGGTAATTTCCTTAAATCACTAGAAGGGTAACCGAGTTTTTCCAGTAATTCTTGAGATTGTTTCATAATCACACTCCTCCATTCGGTTACGTGTCTTTCCCAGAGATAAGGGGATAAAAGAAGACACCAATATCCCCTGTCCCCGGAGAACTAAGCTCAAATTTAACCTTTAACAAATACAGTCTTGATTTCTGTGTAGAACTCTTTTGCCGCTTCGCCTTGTTCTCTAGAACCAGTACTTGTTGCCTTCATTCCACCAAATGGAGCCTGCAACTCTACACCAGCACTTTCCGCGTTGATTCGAACAAGTCCAGCTTCAATTTCATCTACAAATTCCAGGAAAGATCCGATATTTGTTGTAAAAATAGAAGCACTTAATCCGCATTCAGTATCATTTGCTTGAGTAATCGCATCTTCTAGATCTGTTGCCTTAAATAATGCGATAACTGGTCCAAATATTTCTTCTTTTGCAATTCTCATATCGGCATCAACATCTCCAAAAATAGTTGGTGTAACGAAGAATCCATTACTATATTCTCCATCTGTCAGAACTTCCCCACCAGCAAGTAGAGTTGCTCCTTCTTCCCTTCCAATTTCTAGATATTCTTTAACAGTGTTAAATTGTTGTTCATGCGCACATGGTCCCATCCAAACGTCTTCCCCTAGTGCGTTACCAACTTTGATTTCTTCCGTCTCTTGAATAAGTTTCTCTACGAATTGATTATAGATGCCTTCTTCTACAATGACTCGACTAGTTGCGGTACACTTTTGTCCAGTAGAACGGAATGCCCCACTTATTACTGCCTCGACCGCAACGTTAAGATCAGCATCCTTTGTAACGATAACTGGGTTTTTCCCACCCATCTCTAGTTGGAACTTAATACCACGTTCTGAAGCAGATCTCGCAACTACTTTTCCAATGGTATCCGAACCAGTGAAGGTAATTGCTTGAATTTTTGAATGATCAATAAGGTTTTGTCCAACAACTGATCCAGATCCAGTCACAAAGTTAAGTACACCTGCTGGTAAACCAGCTTCCGCCAAGCATTCTACAACTTTAGCTGCAGTTACTGCCGCTTCTGTAGCAGGTTTAAATACGACTGTGTTTCCATATATTAGTGCAGGTGCAATTTTCCAAATTGGAATTGCAACCGGAAAATTCCACGGAGTGATAATCCCAACAACTCCCACTGGTACACGCTTCGTATATAATAGCGCATCTTTATCTGTCGAAGGAATCATGTCTCCATCTTTTCTCATTCCTTCACTAGCATAATAGCGAAGAATTGCTACACCACGAGCCGTTTCTCCTTTCGACTCAGGAAGAGTTTTCCCCATCTCTCTTGCCATCGTCTCAGCTATTTCATCTAATCTACCTTCTAGGATATTTGCAGCTTTATATAAATATTGAGAACGTTCCACTTTTCCAATCTTTCGCCAAGATTTCCTAGCTTGGACAGCTGCTTCTACAGCCATATCTAAATCCTGCTTATCTGATTTTTGAACATATCCAACAACCTCATGTTTATTTGATGGATTCATACTCTTTAATGTTTCATTTGAAGAAGATTCTTCCCATTTGTTATTGATTAAATTTTTAAATGTCCTTTCGGTAGTAACCGTTTCCATTTTACTTCCTCCTTTTAGAATTGTTCCTAGATTCTTACTTAGAATCAAAAGGCTTAATTAAGTAATTTAAGTTTTGGTTTATTATAATAAACCACATTCTTTATAATAAACTTTTATGTTTTAGAGACTATCATATTTCATGAATTGTTGCAATACTTTATTTAGATTTAATTTACCAATAAATTAAAAAAGCCTTACAGTCAACATTTCGTTAAACTGTAGGGCTTTTAATTAGTTTATTCTAGAATTTAAACTATGCATAGAATCAAATAAAAAAGTGTTTTTAAGATCCTCTCAACTAATAAATATTCAATAGACTTTTAAGTAACCCAAAGAAAAGCTATCCACCTTATTACCAATCTCATAAAATGAATAACTGCCATAAGCCCGCCAAGTACCGCATGAACTGAATAGGAATAGTGCAATAAATAAGAAAGTAAATTCAAGTGGTTCTGTAATACCAGTTAAAACCGCTGTTAATGCAACAGGTACAATTAGTCCCCAATTGTCTTTTTACGTTTTTCTGGTTTACTTGCTAGAATAATAGCAATTGCAATACCTAGTGATCCAAACACTTTTGTATTCCCATACATCATAAATCCAGCTCTTGGAAATAGAGTCGTCATAGACTCAGAGGAAGCAGCAATGTTCCCTAAGTTGGTAAACCAGTTTGTGAGAAGTCCCTCATTAACTGCAGCAGGAACATATACAAATGGTTGCCACATAAAGTGATGTAAGCCAGTTGAACCATCTTGAACCCTTCCATCCATTTCATCTGGTTCCTCAACAATTTGTTGGATGATCGTTATCGTTTCATTCGCCTCCTCCAAAGATTCACTCATGGATTCATTTACAAGCGTTAAGCTAGATGATTCTTCTTGTATTCCAGCCGACATTTGCTGTACAGCATCAAGAATATGCTGACTGGACTCATGTATCGTTGTATTATCGGTACTAAAGTGGTTGATATTATTTTCTAATATATCCGTTCCTTTTTCAATGGCATGGCTTTGGTATTAGACATCTATTTCACTCCTTCTTGGAATCTGTTGATGAAAAACCTTTGTTGTAGTACAACACAAGAATACCTAGAAGCAAGGTCACTGGATTAAAAAATAAAAAAGGCTATTCTCAAAATAATTCTGACCTTTTTAAGCTTGGAACTTCATATATGCTAAATTTAAAACAGACAGTTCACCAATCTCGATGTTTAGAATAAAACCAATTTGTAAATACTAGTTTCAAAGAACAAAAGAAAGGTGGAATTAATATGCCCCGAATTTCCATGGTGCCCTTCGATAATTTAGTGAGGATATACAGTGAAACTCCTCATAAGAATGATATGGAAGCAATGAAACACCTTGAAATTGCTTTTGAGAAAGGTATGATAGAAGTTTTAAAAGAGATTGCTTACACTGAACTCTTAAAGTATGAAAATAGAACTGATAATCTAAACTATAGTGACAATGCATATACAGAATTGGACGATTCATTAAACAATGCCCTAGAGCAATGCAGTACCAAAGAACAAGAAGATGCATTTTTTAATCTTGAATCAGCGCTCAACCGAATAACCGTACTTGAATCTGAAAAACATTTTATTGGCGGTTTTATTACAGGATACAAATTTTTAAAGGAGATTGGACAATAGGGCTATTATTTTAAGATAAAAATCGTTGCATGGTGGAGTGACAGGTAACTAATTATGTTACAGTTGCGTTAATGGATTCAGTCATTCATCATGAATACATCTTGAGCTTTACTAAGAACAGTTATCGCAGTAACAGAGTATCAAATCAACAATCTAAATGTTTTCCTTAAATTCAACAATAATATTGACCTTCACAAATCGATTATAGAATTATTGCATATGGGTAATGTATTCATGTATAATAAGTTAAGAAGCAATATAGAATAAAATAGACTGAGTGCTACTAACGCTCAGCCAAAGCAACTACATGCCGCATGAAGAGCGGCTGACCAGAATAGTTGGTTAAGTTTTAAAAAGTAACCTATCCTAAACTTTGATCGGGCGAAGGACGGTTACTTTTTTCTTGTTTCTTTGACGATCTGCACAACTAGTGCTAGCACATTTACTAGAACTATACTCGATGTCAGTGCAATGATGATTGCTTCATATGCCGTCATTTTATACCACCTCCCCTCATGGAAGATGGTCAACCGTCCATCCGCTTTATGTGGTTGCTACAACTCTATTTATAGCAATATTCTTAAACAATATCTATCGAATCTATTGAAAGGAATTCGTTCTCTTATTTTTTTAACATCAAATACGACTTATCCATTCTTCTTTCAACCTGCTCCCATCAATGCATAGAAATCCTGTATCCTTGCCGTGCTGTATAACCAAGTTCAGTGGAAATTTGATTTGCGCCTTTTATAATTTCGTGAAGGATTTGTTTTGCCTTTTCTTCTTTATAATCTGTTAAATGAACTTTGGAATTATCTTGGGTGCCTTCATTGCTGCACAAGGTAACTTTAAGCCCAAAAAACTAAAAGCAGGTCCTGCAGGTGCCGCTATTGTCGGTGGGTTATTAATGGGGTATGGCTCACGCCTTGCCTTTGGCTGTAATATGGGTACATACTTTGAAGGTATTGCATCCTTTAGCTTGCACGGCTGGGTATGGATGGTCATGGCAATGCATCGCATAGGAGTTGCTTTTTTATCAGACTGTTATTTAGGCTGAATAATCCGAAAAAACCTCATCCATAGTGGGCGAGGTTTTTTCTAAAGAGATACAAAGACTCCATATCTATCAATCAAATATATTCATACCTCGGTTTATTTTTTATAATATGTCCCATAAAATTCAACATAGTCATTGCTGCAATTCGTGCTGTTGCTCCGGTTGGATCATATTGAGGGGCAACTTCCACAAAATCAAAACAGATAACATTCCCTTTATCAGCAATCCCCACTAGGATATCGTTTAAAATGATCTTGAAAAAAACCTTTGCGCTTAAGGCTTTGTACCATGCTGAGGTTGCTTCAGGCGGGAAATATCAGGATGCATACCGGGAACTTGACTTGCCCAATAGGTAAGTCATTTTTTATTTATAAAATTATAAAAATCTAAGTGATTCCTAAAAGCAATAGCAGTCTGATCCCAGAAACTGTAAAAAAGCAAAAGTACCGTTTATATATAAACGGTACTTTTTAAATTAGCATTAACTTCCCATTTTACGGCGCGTCATACTCGGTTTCTTCGCTAGTTGGCTTTGCATATGCTTTGCTCCACCTTTGCCGTTTTTGGTGTTTGTATTGTTTGCTTGCGCTTGTTTCTTTCGTTCCAGTTGCTGTTGTACAATCTCTCTGGTACTAAGCTTTTTTTCGTTGGACATGTATTGTCTCCTCTTCTTTCGTCATATTCTTATTATAGTCTATTTTTGTTACATATAGCTATCTATATTTTACACCGTTTTTAATGCTACCAATCCATAACTTATCACTCAAGCGACAGGAACCGGATGTCAATCACATGAGACGAGAGAACCCCTCCCCTTGTTTCATGATATACTGGTCTTTAAGCAATACTAAGAACGGAAATACAAGAAAAAAATAACAAAAAAGAGGTTAACAAATGACAGAGATACGTTTTACCGATTATAAACTAAGCGAAGACATCATGACTGCTCTAAAGAGCTTAGGTTACGAAAACCCAACAGAGGTGCAAAGCAAGGTAATTCCAATTGTGTTAGAGGAGAAAGATCTCGTTGCGAAATCACAAACAGGAAGCGGGAAGACAGCTTCTTATGGGATTCCAATCTGTGAGCTAGTCGATTGGATCGAAAATAAGCCACAGGCACTTGTCTTAACCCCAACAAGAGAACTCGCTGTCCAAGTGAAGGATGACTTGACCAATATAGGAAGATTGAAACGGATAAAGGCGACAGCCATTTATGGGAAACAACCGATTGCCATTCAAAAGACCGAATTGAAACAAAAAAACCATGTTGTAGTTGGGACCCCTGGACGTGTATATGATCATATTGAAAGAGGTACACTTGCCCTCGAGAAGATTCGCTATCTTGTCATTGATGAAGCAGACGAAATGTTGAATATGGGATTTATTGAACAAGTAAAAGCGATTATGACTAAGTTACCAAAAGAAAGGGTAACCCTGTTATTCTCGGCTACCTTACCAGAAGCAGTAAAAAGCTTAGCAGTGAAGTATATGAAAGACCCGATTGATATTGAAATAAAAGCTTCCGGACTGACGACCGATAAAATCGAACATTTTCTTTATAACGTTCGTGAACAAGACAAACTCTCCTTGCTAAAAGACATAACGATTGTTGAGAATCCAGATAGCTGCATCATTTTTTGTCGAACAAAAGATAGAGTCGATACGTTGTGTGATGAATTAACCGATTCAGGCTATAGCAGCGATAAAATCCATGGTGGCATGGAACAAGACGATCGTTTAGCAGTCATGAATGATTTTAAAAAGGGAGAATTCCGTTATTTAATTGCGACGGATGTGGCTGCAAGAGGGATTGATATTGAGAATATTACCCATGTCATTAATTATGATATCCCATTAGAAAAAGATAGCTATGTCCACCGAACCGGAAGAACAGCACGAGCAGGCTTGAGCGGCAAAGCGATTACCTTGGTAACTCCATTTGAAGATCGCTTTTTGAATGAAATAGAGGGATATGTTGGTTTTAACATTCCAGTGAAGCATGCACCGACAGTGGAAGACGTTGCAAATAACAAGTCTGCTTTCAAGGAAAAAATGAACAAGCTACCAACCTTGAAAAAGTCTAAAAGTGAGCAACTAAATAAACAAATCATGAAGTTATATTTTAACGGCGGAAAGAAAAAGAAGCTTCGAGCAGTTGATTTCGTTGGCACAATTGCAAAAATAGATGGTATAGCGGTTGAGGATATTGGTATCATTACAATCCAAGATACGGCATCTTTCGTGGAAATATTAAATGGAAAAGGGCCACTTGTTTTGGAATCGATGAAGCATACGAAAATAAAAGGGAAATTGTTGAAAGTTTATGAAGCGAATAAAAGGTAAGAAAGCAGGCCATTCAGGTGCTTACCCCTAAACATACTAATCTTAGTATGTTAGGGGTAAGCACCTGTTTAAAATAACTTTACATAAATGGGTATTCTCGCTAACTTAATCTATTAAATTACTGTCCCATCCTTCAAATAAAAGGCTTGTCTTATGGTAGAGTTTATTTTCCCATCTTTCAAATAAAAGATTGGCGTCACTATTGAGTCTGTTATACGCTTCTTGTTTGATTAGTCCGTTTTCTCGCTGATTATCAAGTAAAACTTTAAATCCATTCAAATGCTTGACCATTTTCTCGCTATTCTCTTGATTTTCATAAATTTCTAGTGCAGCTAAATGGTTATCTACTAAACGAGCATCCCTATCATTCTCAAATTGTTCCTCTTCCGTAAAGCGTACCATAACATCTCTCATGTCAGTTATGTTGTCTGTCCAATACCTAGGTATTTCTGTAAGAAAATCATCGCCATTCAGGTCATCAATAGAACCATCAGCCATGTGAGAAATAATCCCCCATAACCCGTTTTCCACACGATCTACTAGATCTTGATCATAGCCGAACTGGGGTTGTTGACCAGGCATTTCGAAAAGAACAGTTGCCGTTCCATTAAGAGCAAATGCAGATCTAGCTTGTCCAGGAAAATCACGTTCTTGAAAGGCAATATACTGGGCTACACCAGGCTCCTCTTTATCTGAGAATTCCTTTACTCCACGAGCTGCAGCTAACGCATAACGTTTTGATTTATCCTGATCCAGTAATGGATAGTCATCGTATTTTGTACTATCGTCTGGCCCCAAAGGTGGGTAGTCTATAGCAATTGTAACGTCTTCACCTGTTTTATTCATTACTGGGGTCCCCATATGATGCAGATCAACATAAGCTTCTACATGACTAAACTCATCTTGCAACTCCACGTAAAGATCTCTCAATAGTTGAGATTCCTTCGTTATAAAGAAACCAAAATCATTCGTGTGTCCAGGTAAATCTTCCGCTGCAACTTCATAGTTCAAATCAGCATTAAAATCACGATTAATATCAAAGCCACCATTTCTCTCATTATAATACCAAGCTGGTGCAGCACCCTCTAGATGTGGGTATGCAGAAACAACTTCGTCCCACGGAAAGATATTTTGTCTTTGCGGTATCTCGAGACCATCAACATTATATCGTGGAATAGCCACTATAGTAATCTCATTACGAACAGATTGAGCGAAGGAGCTATCGCTAGTCCCAAGGTATTCTAGTATTTCCACAAGTGCCTCGCCACCACTTTTTTCATTTCCATGTATGCTACCAGTGATTAGTAACACTTGATCACCAGTACCAACACGCACAGACATTACTTCATTTCCTTGCGTGGAATAACCGGCGACATCCGTCTCAACTTTTCCATCACTAGCCTCCACAATTTCGCTTAGTTTTACAAGAAATTCTTCGTTGGTCATCCAATCTCTTTCAGATTCAGCTGATATCTCAGCCACTGGAAGCAGCATTATCAATAAGACAATTACAAAAAACATGAATTTCTTCCAACTTTTTTTCATAATAGGCACTATAATACCCTCCTCTTAATATCAATTTACCTTTTCACGTTGTTCCTGATAGTAACAGAAATAGTAGTTTTATCACGAATCCCTATAATTTTTCCTAAAAATCCCTCCCTTCATCTTTACTCCTCTATATATTTGTTTCATAATTAAAACTATTCTTTCTACTTATCACGATTTCCTTCTAGTAAATCAAAAATGAATCTAATCTACTCCTTCGTTTTTTAAAATCGAGTCCTTATCACTAGCAATTATTCATAAATTAGGTTTAATGGTCCTCTATGTAAGGACTAGGTCTCGCCAAAAAACAAATCATTTTCTTCCTCTTATCATGTCCTCCTAAGAAGACGATGGAGATTTAACTTTTTGCTGGCTTCTTAATTGAACCCTTCGAAGTCTTCTGTGTCTGATAACTATCGTAAATAACATGAAAGATTTCTCTCAGGTCTTTTAGCCAGTAATTGGCGGGTTGAGTCTCGAATAGTTTAATGGCTGCCGGCTGATTTTCTGATGAGCAGACGACAATAAAGTAATCCTGATCCACCCCGCCTAGAAATTGTTTCAACAAATCATAACTATCTTCTGGACTACTTACTGAACGACTCTTGTACGGAATACTTGATTCTTTCATTCATCTTAGGCTTTAACGATGTACACGTTTTGCTAGTGTCCGTTTCGTTTCCTTTCCGTCTACCTCACATGCAACAATTCAAGTTGTTCTACAATTAATGCATACTTTTTCATTTACTTTTCCGCCTCAAATTAAAATATGCCCTATTACCAACAATAGGAATTAGGGCTATATAGTTGATTCATAATATATATTTAATAACATATTTGAAAATTAAGACTGGATTAATTATATATCACTCTTGAGGTATTCGGGGAGAGGCACTCCAAACAATTTACCAGTTAAAACCTCTTATATAATTAGAGAGCACACCTATGGTAGTGTGAAACTTTTATATAGGAGGTTTTTTGTTTGGTTCATTATCGAAAGATTTTGGACTTACATCATGACAACTGTTGCTTGGAAAGACGTTAAAACGATATCTTGATAGTTGTCCCTTTTCCAACTTGGCCCGCAAGCTCAACTTCCCCTCCATGAGCTACTATAATATCCCGAGCAATTGCCATTCCAAGGCCGGTTCCTCGTATATTTACAGTATTTGTACCACGATAATAGCGGTCAAAAACTTGGGTCTGCTCTTCAGGGGAAATACCTTTTCCATTATCGTGTATGGTAATAGCGTCTTCTGTAACATTTACAAAAACTTCTACATTTTCATCATTGTGAATGAATGCATTATACATAAAGTTGAGCAAAGCGCGTTTCATTAAATGCTGGTCTATTTTCCAGCTTAGTTCGCTATTTTCACTATGGAAATGAATTTGCGACGAGCCAAATTGAGGGTCATTTAGTAAATCAATGACCATTTCTCGAACAAAGCCTTCCATATTTGTGTTCTGTCTTTGAAGCGGCATTTCTTGGTTCCTGAGTCGCATGGTAAGATTGAAGTCATCTAGTAATTCCTTCATATAAAGAGACTTTCGCTCGATTACCTCTGCATACTTTAGGCGTTCATGTGACGAAACATTGTCGTCGCTTAAGAGTTCTGCATAACCACGAATGGAAGCGAGTGGAGTTTTGATGTCATGCGAGACATTACGAATCCAATCATTTCGCATTTTTTCTAATTTATTGCGTTCTTTTGATTGTTCTTGCAATGTCGCCGAAACATTATTTAGATTTGCAAAAACTGGTTTGTATATACCCGGGCGTTTTGGTTTTTCTGTGTGGAATTGTCGTTCCTTTAGTGCATTAATTCGTTCAATAATGCGATTTATGGGTCTTGTTAAAATAGTACTGAACAATAGGCCAATGACTGCCGCAATAATTAAATCGACGATGATAATGACTCCAAAAAACCGGGAAGCATACATCATGATTGCGGCTGGATTCAGCATAAATACTTCACGTTTTTCATTGGAATCTGGCACACCAATTAAGTAACTATACCCTTCATACTCGCCTATAAAGTACGTATGCAATTCATCGTCCATATACTTATATTTGTGTATAAGCTCCATGGGGGTGTAATTTGTCGCGACATGATCTGGAGTTTGATAGGACGAAATCACATTTCCATTGTCATCTAAGATTTGCAGCCAGGCACCAAATCCTTCTAAGGCAGTCTCTCCTTCTTCTGTCACATATGGTTGATTATCCTCTAATTTTAGGTATTGGCTGAATGTGCGAGTGAAATTTTCACCAGAACTGTTTTCTGAATCACCTGTATTCTGGGATGCTTGATAAATAAGCAGTCCAAATAAGATTATAGTGTTTACAATAATGACAATAAATACGATGCTTAAAATGGATATTAAATAACGAGCGGTTAGCTTCCATTTCATTTTCTATCACCTGTCCTTAAAAAGGAAAGTCTATATTTATGCACAAATCCATAACTTAAGTTTAATTATGTGGCACGAATCGATAACCTAGTCCCTTTACCGTCAAAATATAGGAAGGATCAGACGGATTGTCTTCAATTTTTTCCCGAAGCCTGCGAATGTGCACCATTAATGTATTATCAGCACCATAAAAGTCTTCTCCCCATACATTTAGAAATAAGGTTTCTTTGCTGAGGATTTGGTTCGGATTCCGCATAAATGATGCCATTAATCCAACTTCTTTAGCGGTTAACTCAAGTATTTGACCGTCCTTTTTTACCTCCGTTTCATCTGAATTGATTTCAAAAGGACCGACGTTTGTCGCCTTAGCTGCTGTTGTCTTTGGAGTTGCCTCTATCGTATAGACACCTGCACGCCTAAGTTGTGCCTTCACGCGATAGGCCATCTCCTTTGGACTAAAAGGCTTCGTAATATAATCGTCTCCACCGATTGCCAGACCTAATATTTTATCCACTTCATCGGACTTAGCAGACAAGAAGAGAATAGGGATACGTGAAACTTCTCTTATTCTTTTACACAAATCATAACCTTCTCCATCAGGAAGCATAACATCTAATATTACTAGGTTTGGTTGGAAAGCTTGAAATCTTTTCCATCCTTCTTCTATCGTGCCTGCCAAATTGATTTCAGAAAACCCTTCCTTTGTTAAGCTTGTTTTTATTAATTGGCATAAGTCTTGTTCATCGTCAACAATGAGAATCCGTGGTCTTTCCATGTTTATCACCTTTTCATACTTGTTATTATCATCTAATTTATTCTATCTTAACAGGAATTTGTGAGGAAAAAACGTATTTAAGGTTTTTGTAAGGTTCATGTGATTGTAGTTTAAGGATGGAGGGATATAGTAAAGACAACATACGAAAGAGGTGGAGGAATAATGGAATCCTTATTACAGGTGAAAAGTGTTGAGAAAGTCTTTGGAAAAGGAGCGAATACGTTTAAAGCGCTGGAGGACATTTCCTTTACGATAGATCATGGTGAATTTGTAGGAATCATGGGACCATCCGGTGCTGGAAAGTCAACATTACTTCATGTATTAGCGACAATTGATACCCCTTCTAAAGGTGATATTTATATAGAAAATGATAATATCGCAAAAATGAAAGGGGATCAGCTTGCTGATTTTCGCAGGGACCATCTCGGATTTATATTTCAAGATTACAACCTACTAGATTCTTTAACGGTACGTGAGAATATCGTATTACCGCTTGCAATTGCAAAAAATTCTATAAAAGAAATTGATGTAAAAGTAGATTCAATGGCAAAAGCATTCGGGATTGAAGCAATACTCGATAAATATCCCTATCAAATTTCCGGTGGCCAGAAACAACGCACTGCATCTTGCCGAGCGCTCGTTTCTAACCCAAAATTGATTTTTGCAGATGAGCCTACTGGGGCACTTGATTCCAAGTCAGCAACGGATTTATTAAAAGCCTTGAGTTCATTAAATGAAGATCAGGAAGCAACCATCATGATGGTGACGCATGATGCTTTTGCAGCAAGCTTTTGCAGAAGAATACTATTTATCAGTGATGGACGTTTATCCAGAGAAATGATTCGTGGTACACACTCACGAAAAGAGTTTTACCAAATGATTTTAGAGAAATTAGCACAACTGGATGGTGACGGGCATGACATTGTTTAATTTAGCGCTGAAGAATATCCGTCGAAACATGAAAAGTTATGGACTTTATATTGGCTCAACTATTTTTTCCATCATTATATTTTTTACGTTTGCAACGTTAAAACATAGTGGTGATATTAGTGGGTTGGCAGAACAGTCAAAACAAATCAGCGGTATAATGAGTGCTTCCGCGTTTGTGCTTATCATTTTTGTTGCAATCTTTATTCTGTATTCAAATTCCTTTTTTATGAGGAAAAGAAAGAAAGAAGTAGCATTATACGCTTTAATGGGTGTGCGAAAACAAAAAATCGGTTTTCTATTGTTCTTTGAAAATATGGTAATTGGGATCGTTTCCTTAATCGTTGGAGTAGTGTTGGGTTTCTTCCTATCTCAATTATTACTCTCTCTTCTTTTAAAGTTAATGGGATTGAATATCGAGATTGGTCTAGCATTCTCACCAAATGCTGTTGTCGAAACAATTATCGTATTCTTGATTATATTCCTTTTTACATCGTTGCAAGGTTATCGAGTCATTTATCGATTTAAATTGATTGATTTATTTCATGCATCGAAAAAAGGAGAAGAATTGCCAAAAGCTAGGGTTATTTCAGTCATTCTTGGACTAGCTACATTGGCGGGCGCTTATTGGTTAGCATTACAAGATTTAACTTCGGAAGCGTGGCGGCTCTTAGGCCTAGCAATGCCAATTGTAATCATTGCCTTAACCGTGTTGGGTACGTATCTCATATTTAACAGTGTGTTGGTTTTCGTACTTCAAATGTTGAAAAAAAGGAAGTTCTGGGCATGGAAAGGTCTCAATTTAATGACTGCTTCTCAGGTGTTGTATCGAATTCGTGGAAATGCAAAGACATTAACCATTATAGCTACATTAAGTGCAACAACGATTACAGCGGGTGGTGCAGTGTTTGGATTGTATTATGACACGGAGGAAAACGTAGAACAATATACACCATTCTCCTTTATGTGGGAAGGGCAAGAAGAAGCTATCGATGATTCTATTGTAAAAGAATCGATTCATGTAGACACCAAGAATATTCGTATTAACAGTGAACAAATGGAAAAAGCGTATACAGTTATTGACCATTCTGCATTTGAGCAGTTGGCGGAAGCGCTTGAATGGGATATTGATTCCTTAAACATAACCGAGGACGAAGTTGCCTTGATAGAACCTTTTTATGATGAACAATGGACGGAAGATGTAAAGGAAGTTTCTTTTAATAAAGTAGATTATGAAGTTGTACAAATTTATGGAGAATCTATCTTCAATATTTCTACGGTGCCTGGTACGGTAATTGTTGCTCATGATAAAGCTTACAATGATTTGAATGCTGAAGAATCGACTTATCAAGCAGTGCAAGTAGAAAATTATAAAGAGCACTTAGACTTGTCCCAGGAATTAGAAGCGAAGTCATCAACAGTAGACTTCTCCAGCGCAGTGCAAGATTTTCAAGATTCTTTAGAGGGAACAGGAATCATGTTATTTGTTGGTAGTTTCTTAGGTCTCGTTTTTCTTGTTGCCACTGGCAGTATTATTTTCTTTAAAATGATGACAGAAGCTGAAGATGATAAGGATAAGTATTCCATATTATATAAGATTGGTGTGCCTGAAAAAGAGATAAAGCGTACCATTCGTTACCAAGTAGGATTCATATTTATAGCACCGCTCATCCTTGGATTACTGCATGGTACAGTCGCTTTGATTGCATTTTCTAGCCTTTTTCAAATGGAACTATGGGTACCAATCACAATTTGGATGTTGGCGTATGTGTTCATTTATATTATTTATTATTTTATCACCATACGAGGGTTTCATAAGACCATTTTTAATACAATTCAGGAGGGAAATTAAATGAAAAAAATAATTGGTATAACGATTGGTATAGTTTCTATTCTATTGGTGGCTGCAGTAGTGATACTGGCCACGGTTGATTTTAATCGCTTTGGAAAAGAAAATGTATATGTGCAGGTTGGAGACCCTTCTTATACAGATGAGTATCAGCTTGACTCGGGACAAATTATGACAACCTATTGGTATGAACTTCCCGCATATCATGAAGATGGTAACGTGTTGAATGTAGAGTTTTCTGCACAAAAAGAATTAAAACAAGGTGCCTACTTGAAATTGTATGTTAAACAAGAAAATGAAGTTACATCTTATGATGAAGTGTCTTGGGAGGAGATTCCAGAATCCGTCCAAGAAGAATTAGAGCAATAAATACCCGGCGGTAGAAAAAGGAGTTATATAGGCCTGCTCTACTTCTGGAAGTAAAGTAAAGTGAAGTGAAGTAAAACCACCTTCATGGAAAGAGTCAGCTATAGCGAAGTTGTTTTCTCTCCGTCAATACTGGCTCAATTTATCCATGAAGATGGTTCTAATTCAGTACAATATTCAACTACTTCTCGCTTACAAACAATAATTTAAACTCGTTTTAAATTGGCATATCATGAACTAGCCTCTTACAATCCCCTCAACTCGTTCCATCACAACCCGCTTCATCTCATTCAATACTTCTAGGCTTTGTCCAAACGAATCTTCCTTCACGCCAAAATAAAACTTAATCTTCGGCTCTGTACCAGAAGGTCTTAAACAAACCCACGCACCATTATCCAGCTTGTATTTAATAACATTGGATTTAGGCAAAGTGATATTCTCTTGTTCAGCTGATTCAGTAAAGGTTCTAATCCTGCTCTGATAATCTTCAATTGCTAGAACCCCTTTTCCAGCTATCTCTACTGGTGGCTGATTACGAAAACTGCTTAAAATCGCAGCTATCTGCTCAACACCATCTTTACCTTTCAATGTTAGCGATTGTAATCCTTCACGATAATAGCCATAGGTTTCATATAGCTCCATTAATCCTTCGTGCAATGTCATCTGTCTCGATTTGTAAGACGCTGCTACTTCGGCAATCAATAAACAGGTTTGAACGGCATCCTTGTCACGTACAAAGTCGCCAATTAAATAACCGTAGCTTTCTTCATAGCCTAATAAAAAGCTTCTATTTCCCGTTTCTTCAAATGACTTGATCCATTCACTTATATATTTAAATCCAGTAAGTGTATCGATTGTCTCTAAGCCATGTGCTGTTGCGATGTCTCGTCCCATTTCTGAGGTTACAATTGTTTTTAACACGGTGGCATCGGGTTTTAGTGTGCCTTGTTTTTTCTTTTCCTGGATTAAATAATGTAACAGCAATGCACCAACCTGATTTCCAGTTAATACTTCATATTTCCCTTTACTATTTCGTACTGCAACTCCAACACGGTCTGCATCTGGATCTGTTCCTAATAAAATATTCGCATCACATTTTTCTCCATATCGAATTGCTAGCTCAAATGCCGCAAGTTCCTCTGGATTCGGTGAATGAACAGTTGAAAAATTTGAATCTGGAAGTTCTTGCTCCTTCACTACTTCAACATGCTTAAATCCAATTGCTTCAAGTCCTTTTCTTACTGGGATATTACCTATTCCGTGAAGTGGGGTATAAACAATTCGGAAATCATCTGCCACGCTATGTATAACATCTGGATTTACAGTAATGGATTGTAATTGCTGCATGTATGTTTCATCCACTTTTTCGCCAACCATAACGAGTAAGCCATCCTGCTTCAGCTGTTCTTCATCTGCAACAACTACAGCTAGTTCATCGCTTACTTCGTTTACCTTTGCGATGATGGAGTCTGCTGCACCCGATGAAAGCTGTCCACCGTCTGGTCCATATACTTTAAAACCATTATATTCTGATGGATTGTGGCTTGCCGTAATAACAACACCACTAAAGGCGTGTAAATATCTTACTGCAAAAGACAATTCTGGAGTTGATCGTAATGCTTCAAAGACATATGTTTGGATGCCATGTGCTCCCAGTGTTTTTGCGGTTTCCATTGCAAATTCTGCTGATTTAAATCGAGAATCATATGCAATTACAACTCCACGACGTTTCGCTTCTTCGCCATTTTGATCAATGTAACGAGCTAAGCCCTCTGCCGTTTTTCGGATTGTATAGATATTCATTCGATTTGTACCAGGACCAAGTTCCCCGCGCATTCCGCCGGTACCAAACTCTAGATGTTTATAGAAACAATCTTCTAATTGTTTCTCATCACTTTCAATTTTCTTTAATTGTAATCCTAACTCTTTATCTAATTCGGTAAACGCTTGCCATTTTGTATAATTTGCTTGCCAAGCCATGTATAGATCTCCTCCAGTATAATTAAATAGCCCCAATATGCATTGGAGCTATTCTAGTAATATGAAATTCGTATTCATATGTGGTATTCAAGATACATAAGAGCTTGTTTTACTTAACGAATTAATCCCTACTAAACACGTCTCGCGTATATACCTTCTCTTTTACATCTTTCAACTCATCAGACAAACGGTTAGCAACAATTACATCTGCTTCCTGTTTAAATGCTGCAAAATTCTTAATCACACGAGAGTTATCAAATTCCTCAGCATCAAGTACTGGCTCGTAAATGACTACTTCTACTCCTTGATCCTTTATTCGATTAATAACTCCTTGGATAGCTGACTGTCTAAAATTATCGGAACCTGTCTTCATTGTTAAACGATAGATACCAACGACCTTAGGATTTCGATTTGTAATCATATCAGCAATATGATCTTTTCTCGTATCATTAGCATCAACAATCGCCTGAATGATATTGTTTGGAACATCTTCAAAGTTTGCAAGGAGCTGCTTCGTATCCTTCGGTAAGCAATAACCACCATAGCCAAATGATGGGTTGTTATAATGTTCACCAATACGAGGATCTAGTCCAATTCCTTCAATGATTTGCTTGCCATCAATACCTTTTAACTCTGCATATGTATCAAGCTCATTAAAGAATGAAACACGCATTGCTAAATAAGTATTTGCAAATAATTTAATAGCTTCAGCTTCAGTTGAATCCGTGAATAATACAGGGATATCTTCCTTGATAGCACCTTCAGCTAATAAATCAGCAAACTTCTTCGCACGTTCTGATTGCTCTCCAACAATTATTCGAGATGGATATAAATTGTCATAGAGTGCTCTTCCTTCTCTTAAAAACTCTGGAGAGAAGATGATGTTGTCAGTTTTAAATTTCTCACGTACTGAATTTGTATATCCTACTGGAATTGTTGATTTGATGATCATAACAGCATCCGGATTCACACCGATAACCGTTTCGATAACTGACTCAACAGAGCTTGTATCAAAGTAATTCTTCTCTGGGTCATAGTTTGTTGGTGTTGAAATGATAACATATTCTGCATCTTTAAAAGCTGCTGTTGAATCTGTAGTAGCTTTTAAATTTAATTCCTTTGTCTCTAGGAATGATTGGATTTCTTCATCAACAATTGGAGATTTCTTGTTGTTGATCATTTCTACTTTTTCTTGGATGATGTCTAGGGCAGTTACTTCATTGTGTTGTGCTAGAAGTACTGCGTTAGATAGGCCGACGTAGCCGGTTCCTGCTACTGTTATTTTCATGAAAATTTACTCCTTTTTCAAATTTAAATGCACATAGCGAGCTTTAATAAACTATTTCTTATCATAATACTCAACATACCAATCAGCAAACTTCTGTAATCCTTCTTCAATAGAAGTTTCTGGTTTAAATCCAACCGCTTCATGAAGGCGATCTGTTGAGGCATATGTAGCCGGCACATCTCCAGGCTTAATTGGTTCGAATATCTTTTCAAATTCTATATTTCTACCTGCTGCATTACTTAAAGCTTTCTCTAACGTTTCAATAAATACCATTAGTTTCTCTGGGTTATTGTTTCCAATGTTGAAAACCCTATGTGGTACTCCATCTGTAGGAGGTACTCCGATAAGACGTTCAATACCAATTACGATATCATCAATATATGTAAAATCACGGTAAAGATCGTTTTCAAAATCTCCATTGTTAAATATCTTTATGGACTCACCAGCAAAATATTTATCTGTAAATCCAAAGTAAGCCATATCTGGTCTTCCCATTGGGCCATAAACCGTAAAGAAACGAAGTCCAGTAGCCGGGATGTTATATAGATGACTATATGTATGAGCCATTAATTCATTAGACTTTTTGGTTGATGCATATAATGAAACTGGTGTATCTACAAAATCAGTTTCCTCGAAAGGAACTTTCTTGTTAGCACCATATACAGAGCTTGATGATGCATATACCAAATGGTCCACCGGATGATGTCTGCAAGCTTCTAAGATATTATAAAAACCGATAACATTACTTTGGATATAAACATCTGGGTTTTCGATAGAATATCGTACGCCAGCTTGTGCGGCAAGATTTACGACTATATTTGGCTTGTACTCTTCAAATAGGTTGTTAACCATTGCTTTATCAGAAATATCATCTTTAATAAAGGTAAAATTTTTATATGGTTTTAGTTGATTTAAACGAGTATGTTTCAGATTTACATCGTAATAATCGTTTATATTATCAACGCCTATTACAATACAGCCTTGTTCTAATAATTGCTTTGATAAAAAGTAGCCAATAAAGCCAGCAGCTCCTGTAATTAAGTATACCTTATTAGTATCCAACTGTTTATAACTCAATGTCTTTCGTCTCCTTTATATCTTCTCTAGTTACTGACTTTCTTCCAACAGAGTAATATTCTACCTCTGCCTCTTCCCTATCTTTAATATCATGTATATTTCTACCATCGTATACTAATGAAGTTCTCATTAATTCTTTTTATCTCTTAGGAGTTACTGCTTTTACTTCTCCTCACTCGGTGAAGATAAAACATACATTAGCATCTTGAATGTTACCACTCTCTTAAATGATCAGTAGAACTCAATTTCCTTTATTCTAAAAAGAAAAGTTTTATTTTGTTTCTTTCTTTTTAGACATAATATTTTTTAAAAAGCCTTTCAATTTTAAAGAAGGGTCTTTTAATTATATACTATAAATTAATCTTAAATATCCTACTTCTTAGTACCTTCAACAGAAGGATAAAGATAGTTAAAGAAAACAATGCATATGTGATTAGCCCGAAATAGTTATTTTCTATGATAATAGTTTTCTTAAAAATCGTTGATGCTATTAAGGACAAGATAGTTATAATTATAATTTTTCCGTTTTCAAATAGAAAACCTTTTAAATTAAAATATAATGGAAATTTTCTCTTAAATCTAAAAGAGATAAAAAACAAGCTGATATATGATGCTAAAACTGTTCCAATCACAACTCCATATAAGCCAATATAAATAGACAATACCAAACTTATTACTATATTAATTACACTTATCATTATACTATTCATAAAAGGGGTAAATGTATCTTTATTCATATAAAAATATCTATATAGCAGATCTCTTGAAGCGTTAGTTGGCAATGATATAGTTAGTATTAATGCTATTATAAATACTATAAATGTATTATCACTAGTAAATTCTCCTCTTTCAAAGAGAATACTAATTGCTTCAAGCCCACTTGAATAAAATAGTATGATTATAAGACACATTATAATATTTACTAATAATAAATAATCTACTAAACTGCGCTGTCGTTCCTGATTATTGATTTTTTTAACTAACTTGGGGTAAACAAAAGATGTTATATTTCCAAGCAACAACAGATTTATCATGCTTATTACTGTGTTTGAATAGTTTAGAATAGAGATGCTACCTGTCGGTAATCTTGCGGCAATTAAAGTATCAATCAACAAAGCTATTTGATAGACTCCTGTACTTAGAAGAGTAGGAAAAAAAAGCCTCATCATTTCTTTAAAATTTTGATCTTTCATATCGTAACTCAAACTATATTTAAAGCTGCTTTTCTTTAAGAGAAGAACATGAATTAACACACTTATAAGTGCTGTGAAAAGTAACACTAAAGCATAATAATAGATATTATTATCTCCTGTCCACAACATTATTACTAATAATATAGTAGTGAGTAGTACAATTATCTTTTGAATATTAAAACGATCTTTAAACTCTAAAATTGCCTTCACTAGCTGAATTAAAGAATTTACAAAACCAGTAAGTGTAGTAAAAATAAATAAATTAGCAGCCAGACTTATAAAGTAGTTATCATTTGAGCCACCAGCGATAATCATTATATTTTCTCTGAAGAATATCATAATAACTAGTAATATTAGACTAACCGTATAAACTACACTAATAAAAACATCAATGGCTTTTTTATTAATTCTATCTTTTAAATAAGGTATAATGACTGTAGATATTCCAGCCCCTATAAAACTATATATAAAAGTTGATATCCTGTTTGCAA
This sequence comes from Oceanobacillus sp. FSL K6-0127, assembly GCF_037983385.1. NCBI lineage: Bacteria > Bacillati > Bacillota > Bacilli > Caryophanales > Bacillaceae > Oceanobacillus > Oceanobacillus sp. FSL K6-0127. The sequence goes on from NZ_CP150287.1 coordinate 4,075,206, forward strand.
GATTAAATGCATCTAATTCAGCACTGACTCCAAAATAAAAAGCTACTATAGCATTTTTTATTAAAATAAAAAATTGTATAATGATAGTCAACAAGACCATTGTATTTAATTGTTTGATTATCCTTTTATTATCATTCAAATTTTACACACTTTCTAAATTACTTGTCTAATAATAGCTTATCTAACTCTTTAAAGTGGTTTACTGAGTTCTCTACTTGTTTGGATACATCAATAATATTTGTTTCTATACTATTATAAATCTCTTCAGCTTTTACATGTTCAAAACTATTTAATTCAGTATATGAACCTTTAAATCCTACATCATTCATTACATTAGTCATTTTCTTACTATAAACAATAGGGAAAACCGGTTTATTAAACAGCCATCCTAACACCATAGAATGGAATCTAGTAGCAATAACAAAATCAGAATTAGCTATAGTATTAATAGATTCTTCTATATTGTATTTATAATAATGATCTCTAACCATATTTAAATATTTCTCTGGTAAAATTTTTTTTATTTCTGCAATCGCTTGACCATCACCTTCACCTTCACAAAATGACATTAAGTCAATGTGATAGCCTTTCTCACAAAAATATATTATTATGTCTTTTAATTTTTCATAATAAATGTTATCAAGTTGAGATAAATGAGGTCTCAAAGATGGTTTAATAACAGAGATTGCAATTCTTTTTATTTTAGCATCTCTTCTTGGTATCTTATAATTCAATTGGAAAATAATATCGTCAGCCATTCTTACATTAGGGAGTTTTTGAAACAATTTATATGAATAACTATCCCTAAAACATATATCTGTATATTCCCTAAAAATATTATTATGTATTTCATAAAATTCATCGTCTGTATATGGTCCGAAATTAGCCCCAAGCAAGTAAAACGGTTTTCTTTTCAATTTGATTTGTTTAAGATTTCTTACTTGTGATTTCCAGTTTTTATTTTGCATAAAAAGAGATCCGCCGATATAAACAGCTGCATCACACTTGTCACCTAAAAAAGAACGAAAGAACATATCATTAATTTTCAGAGTTCTTAGTAGATAATTTATTGCCCTTACAATGAATATATTATTTGGAAAAATAGTCAAGTTTCTTACCTTTTTAAATAGCCTTTTATATTCTTTAGGTGCATATAAATAAAACCTTGTTTGAGGATATCGTTCACAAAGAATTTTAATAAATAAATCATCGCCTAAATTTAATTTAGTATATGCATTAATCATAACTTTTTTTTGCATATAATTTAACCAACTTTCTTCATTAATTATTTAATCAATTATTAATCTTTATTTGACCATTCATTCCCAAATATGGCCACTCTCATGATTTAAGTTTATTTCTAATTTTAAATAACCAATAAATACTATTTACTAACCTATATTTAATAAGCACCCCGATTATTTTCCATTGTAAATTTCCTTTTTTAAAATACGGAAGATTATTTCTAACAGAGTCTTGGGAAATTATTTCTTTGATTTCCTTCTTTATAGATTTAGGAGAATAAATATTATTGTTATGTAACAAATTATTTAAACTCCCAATTATTCTACTCGTGAATGTTAATTCTAAATAATTAGAGTTCTCCCCTTTATAATTGTTGTTTTCTATTAAAAAGTTTTTTAGAACACTAAATAAAAACTTTTGGGTCTCAAAATATTTATTTTTGTAGCTTCCTGTAAGGGAAAAGGTATTATTGTATTTTAAGTAGTTATATAAGGGTTTATTCACTAGACTAACACTATCTATTTCTTTAATATATTTAAGATTAAACATAAGATCCTCACCTATATTCATATCTTCCATAAAAAATAGTTTGTTTTTAAGGATAATTTGAGCTTTATATAATTTATTACAAGGAGAACTTATTTGGCCATCGTTAAAAAGTCTTCCGAAATTCTCTAAGAAATTTTCTTTATTATATACACCAAAAATAGATGGGATTTTTTGTAGTACAACAAATTGACTATTATACTGTTCAATTGTATTATAGCCACATATTACTAATTGGGATTGTTTATCTAAAGATTCAACTAAAGTACCTGTCATATCAGTTTCTAAACTATCATCAGAATCAACAAATTGAATTAGATCTCCTTTTGCTGCAAGAATTCCTTTGTTGCGAGCAACAGATGGACCGGAATTATGTTGATGTATGACTTTAATTTTCTTGTTGTCTTTTGCATATAAATCACAAATCTCTCCACTGTTATCCGTTGATCCATCATTCACTAAAATAATTTCTAAATTCTTATATGATTGATTCAAAATACTTTCTATACAATTTTCCAGATATTTCTCAGCATTATAAACAGGAATTATAATACTAACCATATATAATTGCTTCATATTATTCACCCAAAATCATCTTTATTCTTTATATCCATCTAGTTAGTTAAGTAAGATAAATTCTTTAAAATAAACTAGTTTGCAAATGCATATGTTGCTGAAACATCTCTAGATTAATAGGCTAAAATCCTTTTAGAAAGTAACCTCTTTCCCAAGAAACCACCTTAAATTTCTCTGGGTTATTATACCAGGATTGATTAATTCATCTTTTTTAACTATTAATACTTTCCTAGTTATAGGTTTACATCCACCAGATAAATGTTCTATTAATAATTTCGTATTTTTGCCAAACTCATAAATAATTCTGCCTCATATACTATCGGAGTTTTAGGCGCAATTGCTTTTTATTAATTCAACTATATCTAATCACTTATAACCAATTTTTTATATAAATCTTGATATTTCCTAGACATAATATTAGCACTTAAATGATCAATAATTATATTTCTAGCAGAGCTTGTAACTAAATTATAATCTTTCTCTTGTATAAAACTAAATGATTGTGCAAATTCTGAAATACTTTTCGTCTCTATAAGAATCCCAGCATTCTTATTTAATTTCAATATTTCTCTATGCTGCTCAATATTAGATAAGCAACATGGTAATCCTACTGATAATGCTTCTAAAACAGTATTAGGTAGACCCTCAGACAATGAAGCCGAAACAAAATAATCAGAAGCTGTTAGGTAATCTTTAACATCCTCTACTTGACCAGTAAAAATTATGTTTGTATAATCTTTAGCTACCTCTTGACATTCTTTTTTCAAAGGCCCATCGCCTATAATTAATAGTATAGAATTATCAAATGCCTTGCTTTGTATAAAGGCTTTAATAACAGTTAATGGGTCTTTTCTTGAAATTAGTGAACCAACAGTTATAAACACTTTTTTATTTAGTGGTATTTTAATTTTTTTCCTCATACTTTCCTTATTTTCAAAAGTAGGGAATGTATAATGGTTTATATCAACACCATTTTGAATAAATTTATATCGTTCTTTAATTTTAGTTTCTAACAAGCTTGCTAGACTTTCTGAACACGTTATTGGAGAATCGAAATATTTAAATGCTTTAATATGACTATAAGCCATTATAAGACCTTTTACTTTACCAAATTTCATCGGATAATCATGAAAAGGGTAGTTTCTTAATGTTGTAACTTTCTTGTACTGCTTTAAGTTTCTTGCAGCTAAGGTGTCTGCTCTTAATCCTTGTGTATGTACTAATGTTGGATCCAGTTCTTCAACTTTTCTTCTCAGATAATGTGAACCTTTTAACATCCCTTTAAATCGCGACAAATTTAAAGAGTCAACCTCAATATTTGCATTGATAAATCTTTCTAATTGAGAATCTTCCGATTCAGGGGATAAAGTCAAAATAATAGGATTAAAAGTATCTTTATCAAGATTTGTAACGATATTAAATAATTGATTTGTTGGACCTGTATTAGCTAAGGTAGAAACTATGTATAAAACTTTTATCATTTCCAATCTCCTTACTTATTATAGTTAAATATACATATGAAATTATATTACTAATCCAGTTTCTTAGATAGATTAATGTATATAAGAGAAATAAATACTGCAAACACCATATAAAACGGTCTAAAATCGAATATATAAGAAGGTGCCAAACATATTAATGGAAAAGAGAGCAAAAACAAAATCAACGCATAACTGTATATTGAAGTATTATCACTTTTAAGTTTTTTATAATGCAGAAATAAATTAAAGTACAATATAATAAAACCTATAATAGGTATTAACCCATAGCTAGCCATCAACTGAATAAAGAAATTATGGAAATTTTCATAGTTTGTCCCTGTATCTATCTGATCTGGTCCAACGCCTAACAATAGATTTTTTGTAAATTGATTAAATCCATTTTCAATCATTACAGTTCTCTCGTTCATCGAGGAGTACTGATTAGTATATTGCTCTATAATATTTCTACCATATTGATCCTGAGTTACTTTAAAAAATTGGAAGGGTATTACAACAATTAAAATCATTAAAATTATAGGTAGTAAATAACCGATTTTTTTTATTTTAAGATTGCGTATAAAGAAATAAATAAAAATTGCTAATTGTACAATAAACCCCAATTGATTGAAACGAGCATCCGATAATAATAAAACAACAAACACTAATAAAACCATCAAAACATTGCTAAAAGTTTTTTTCCTAGCAAGAATTTCTGATAGAATAAAAGGCATGAAAAGAACTAAAAAACTTGCTAATCTATTTTCATTTGAATAAGACGCAGTTATTCTCATATCAAACAGAAAATTAATAAGAGAATGTATAATTACTATTAACATAGTAAGTTTAATTATTACTATTAACCTTTCAAATCTTTTCCCATCATTAATAAAACTTATGGTTAAAGTAAATATAATTATTCCCAAAAAAATGTGCATTGTTTCATAGATGGATTTTTCACCACCGCTAAAAATCATATAAAATGTACTGTACATTAATAAAATCATAAAAAAGATATTCCAATTTTTAAAAGGCCAAACTAAGGATAATCGATTCTTTTTTAAGGATATTATTGATATTAAATAAATACCAATCGGTAACATGTAGACGAAATTATAAAAAGAATATCCTCCTGATAATAAATAGGTTGGAACTATTAAATATAAGAATATCCCAAAGGATGAAATTCCTAATTTAACCATATAAATAATTTACTCCATTTCATAGAAATTTGATCAATTTCTGTTAAATAAAAGATCGCATAACATTTTAGTGTTTTTTTCAAATGAAAACTTATCTATTATATCGTTAAAGTTTTCTTGTTGAGGGAATGGCTTTTTCCTTAAAATCTCTAAAACCTCTTTCTCATTTTCAATTAGGTAACCAGTTTTTCCAACATCAATTACCTCTTTCACCCCACCTAAATTCCTCCCAATAACAGTTGTTTTACAAAACTCTGCTTCTAAATAGACAAGACCCAAAGCTTCTTCATAATTTGATAATAGCCAAAAAAAGTCAACTGAAGAATAATATTTTCTTAATTCTTCTCTATCTAATTTCCCTAAAAAATGTACATTTGAAGTTAGATTATCATCTTTAATCATTATTTCTAACTTCTTCTTATAATCCCCTACTCCTATAATAATCCAATGGTAATTTCTATCCCCTTTTACTAATTCCCTGAAGATGTAGTACATTTCCAAGTAGCCTTTGTCTCTTACTATTCTGCTAACTGATAAAAGAGTTCTCGCTTCTTTTGATATACCAAGTTTTACAGTTAAATCTATAGGATCATATAAAAACACTTTTTCGTTAATACCAATGTAATTTGTTACTATCTTGTCCCTAAGTTCGTATAGTTCAGTATAGTTTATAAATTTATCTTTCATATAGTTACTTACCGAAATTATTGTGTTGCAGTGCTTTAATAATCTTGTATGTTTTTCATTAAACTTTAGAATTTTAAACATAGAATTAGGGTATAAGTAAATATTTTCTGGTTCACTACCATGAAGATATACTATTGTTTTTTTTAGTAACTCATTATTAAAAAATATTGCACCTACCATCTGGGCACCAACATCATTTAGTATGATTCTGTCGTATTCTCTAAGGTTTAAAGTTTTCATTTTTAACCAGAAATTAACAAATCTTAGCTTAGGAATAGTCTTCACTTCGATTAAATTATAATCTGCATCTTTTTTTCTACCTATATAATTGGTAACAAGAGTGACATCAAGATTATTATCAGTTAGCTTTTTTATAATATCCTGAGCTACTATACCGGCTCCTCCCCCAAAAGGTGGAAATTCATGACTTACAACAAGTACTTTTTTAACCATAAAGTAATATCCACTTCTCTCTATTCGTAAGTATCAGCTTAAATACTAACATTGATTGTATACAAACCTCTTCTACCTTCAAAAACGGAATCTATACATATTTTATTACCTGAACGATTCCACCTTGGATGCAGATCACATCGTAAGTCATTATCATATTTAAAAGGTGCAAAGACCCTAGCTACTTTTTCAGCTGAATCTTCCTTAATTAAGTATACTGAAGCAATTCTTGCTCTATCTGGATAAGTATCAGTTATAACCATACTTCTATCAGGTGAATAACTAGGATGCCCATCTGAAGTTAATTCAGTCCACTTTCTCTGATATTTGTCTGTTTTGTCTTTCATTAAATAATAACCATTACCTCCAGATTTCTTATGAGCGTAGGCAATTATTTCTGTATCGTTTTTCCAGTAGCAATGTGAAGTCATATCGTCGTCATTCAAATTATACATATGTGTCCCGTCAATATTAAGAGTAATTAAACGAGTATATTTATTTGTACCATTAATCCACCTATGTAATACCATAAATCTATCCCCAGAAGGGTTTAACATAATGTGATTAACCTTATGCTCTGCTTCACTCATTTCAGTTCTTGGTTGAAAATTGGCGAAATCAGTATATTGTAATAGCGACTTTACTTCACCGTTTTCTAGATTAACATACCAAATACATGGTTTGTTAGGACATTTTTCACCTTTATCGTTATCTTGTAAATTTGAATATCCATAACCGGGTCTTAGTCGATGTAATCGTGAGAAATCAAGAGTAAGAGCAAATTTACCACTGCCAGCAACACTATAAACAGGCATTGGTATAACTTTTTCTAAGTTAGTATTAATATTTAATATTATAGAACAGTGTTTTCCATCTCTAAAATCATTATAAATTATCTTTTCACTGTAATCCGGACCTAACCACTGTAGCATACATCCCTGCTGAACATTCCAGGAATTAGTTTTACCTAGAACTTTAAATGAATTATTATTTTCTGTGTCAATTAGTATAATTTCAGCAGATTCTTCCGGAGCTACAGTTGAGGTGGTATCTTTTGCTCTTAAACATAACATATATCTATCACTAGCATCCCACGGTGATTTATCATAATATCCGAAGAAATATTCCATACCATCACTGGGTGATACTCTCCTTATATCACCCTCGTATTTAATTTTTGGTGAGATTGCGTACATAGATAGTTGATATGCTCTTTTTATTGTTTTCTTGACTACTGGCATGTTATTTAAATATGTATTGATTTTCGCTTCAATTCCCATATAAATCAACTCACTTATTTATGATGTGTTTTCCTCAAGTATGTGCTCGATATCCAATCTAAAAAACTTAATGGAGCTAAAAATACAAGCACTTGACTTGCAGTAACTACCATTAAATCTGTAAAACTAGAATATCCATTTTTCCAAAAGTTATATATCATATCTATATAGCTCATACATTTAACCCAACTTTTCCTTCGTTTTAAATTATCCCCATTTGCACGAAATAGTAATAATGATTTATCAATGTTTTTTGCTATATGTCTACTATTAAGCATACGAACAAATAAGTCTAAATCTTGATTTCTCCGATAGTTTCCATACCCTCCACAGGCTAATACTTCTGACCTTTTGTACATTACTGTTGGATGGTTAAATGGGTTTCTTCTTCTCGAAAACTTCAGAATGTCTTTATGATTTAACGGAACTACACGAGAGGATATAACTTCGCTAGGGTTTTCATAGAATTCATCAATATGTGACCCAACTAAACTAAGATTCGAATCATTTATAAATTCTCGCACCTGTAAGTCACACCTCTCCTTAATTGAGATATCATCTGTATCCATTCTCGCAACTAGTTCATTTCTGCATTTTTTTAAACCTTCATTAAGAGCAAACCCTAACCCTACATTTTCTCTTAATGGTACTATAGTGAATAAATTCGGATAAGATTTTTTATATTTATGAATTATATAATCTAGTTCTTCAGTTAATTTTCCATCTTTAACTATTACTATTTCATTTGGCGGTAAAGTCTGATTCATCATACTTTCAACACTTGTTTTAAAATATGATGGATTCTCCTTCAGATAAACTGACATTAGAACACTGTATTCTGTGTTTATCATAATTATTTACTCTCCACATTTTCTGTTAATTTAATTGACTTATTAAAGCTTGCTATATTGTAATTTGATTTATACTCAGACATATTCTTCTCATAAATCAAATTACCGAACGCCTTATTAACAGTGCTAATTTTTAGCATACTTATAATAGGATTGAATAACTTTATGAGCTTAATATTTTTCCCATGAGTTTTTGCAATTAAGCTAACCATTTCTTTTGTTTCCACATACTCACTATTCTGCGGAAAAAATAGTCCGCTATTATAATTATCAATTAGTAACCGTATAAACTCAGAAAGGTTATCCACATAGATCATGCTTCGTTTATTTTTTATATCAGGAAATATTGGGGACTTCTTAGCAATGCCTGCTAATTTAGTATAATTACCTTTACAATTAGCTCCATATATCATAGGAGGTCGAAGAATTGCTACCTTGTACTTCTCTTCATTTAAAGCCCCAATCAATTCCTCCGCTTGTAACTTAGACTTTCCGTAGTTACTTTTAGGAGTAAGAGGAGTACTTTTATCAATCACAGCATTTTCTGTACCATAAACACTCATCGAACTCAAAAATATAAAGTGCTTAACACCAGCATGTTTTGATATTTCGGCAACTTCCAAAGCTAAATCACGATTTACTCGGTAATATAAGTCTGCATTTTGCTTTGTTTCTTTTCGATGTGCTATACCAGCAACATGCAAAACAACATCATAATTAGAGAAATTCTTTTTCTTCCAAGACCTATTTCTCAAACTAACTTTATCAATCGAATACTCACCTGGATAATTCTTTAACCACTTCTCAAAAGAATTACCAACATAACTATTAGTACCTGTAATAAGTATTCTCTTCATTTCGAAACTGTCTCCTTACTACTAGCAATCTCTTCCTTAGTCGTCGAACCAGTTCCACCTTCTATAACCCCATCACTCTTAGCAACACTTACTAAAGTCCCAAAGAAACACTTAACATCCATCCAGAAACCAATCTTGTCAACATACTCTCCGTCCAACCTTGACTTTACATCAATCGGAAGCTCATCTCTGCCATTAATTTGCGCCCAACCAGTAAGCCCTGGCTTCACATCATTTGCACCATACTTATCACGCTCTTCAATTAAGTCATACTGATTCCATAGGGCTGGACGTGGACCAATAATGCTCATTTGTCCAACAAATATATTCCAAATCTGTGGTAATTCATCAAGTGAAGTTTTCCTTAGAAATTTCCCAACCTTTGTAATATATTGTTCTGGATTATCCAAGAGATGTGTCGGAGTATCTTTTGGTGTTTCTATCCTCATCGTACGGAATTTAAGTATGTGAAAATAACTTCTTCGAATGCCTACTCGCTTTTGTTTAAATAGAACAGACCCTTTCGATTCAAGTTTAATAGCTAACATAAGAATTAAGAATACCGGCGATAGAATAATTATTCCTAAAAAAGAAAGAACTAAATCTATTATCCTTTTAATCTTTAAATAAACCATATGTTTGAAACCTCCACCAGGATTAAATTAGAGTTACTTTATAATTTCGGTACCTTCTTTTAGTTTTTGAACTAAGTACTCATACAACTCATCTTTAACCTCTTCATTATCTAATGCAAATTCAATAGTTGTCTTAATAAACCCTAGTTTCTCCCCAACATCATACCGTTTACCTTCAAAATCATAAGCATACACATTCTGAATCTCGTTCAACATCTGAATAGCATCTGTCAACTGAATTTCTCCACCAGCACCAATTTGATGTTTATCAAGGAAAGTAAAAATTTCTGGTGTAAATACATAACGCCCCATAATTGCTAGATTAGAAGGAGCTGTTCCTGGTTTTGGTTTTTCAACAAAATTATTTACTTGGTATCGTCTACCTTCAATTGTACTTGGATCAACAATCCCGTAGCGATGAGTTTGATTATCTGCTACTTGCTGTACACCTACAACAGAACATTGTGTTTCTTCATACTGCTGAATTAACTGTCTTAGACCTGGTGTTTCTGCCTGTACAATATCATCACCTAGCAACACAGCAAATGGTTCATTTCCAATAAACTTACGAGCGCACCATACTGCGTGACCTAAACCTTTTGGGTCCTTTTGACGTATGTAATGCAGATCAACATTGGAAGCATAATTTACTTTCTCTAGTATGTCAAACTTCTCTTTTTTCACTAAGTTATCTTCTAATTCAAAATTATGATCAAAGTGATCTTCAATTGCACGCTTCCCTTTACCAGTTACAATAATAATATCTTCAATTCCAGACTCAATTGCTTCTTCAACAATATATTGAATCGTAGGTTTATCTACAATTGGTAGCATTTCTTTTGGCATTGCTTTTGTTGCTGGTAGAAATCGTGTCCCTAGTCCAGCAGCCGGAATAATTGCTTTTTTAACAGTTTTCATTGATAAATACCTCCATGTAAGTAATGAATAATTCCAAAATAATATTTTTCAGACCTGCGCCATCAACCTGCGCTCAGCATAAACAATATCCATCAATTCGTCTTTAAGCCCGACCGCATCATAACCATCAAGCTGCTCAATCAACCGAAGTACAATTTCCGTATCCACTTCAATCGTTCGCCCCACATAAATCTTCTCATAAACCTCACCAGGATGAATCTCATCTTCACCTAATAGCTCTTCATACATCTTCTCACCTGGACGAATACCTGAGAATTCAATCGGGATTTCATCCTCTGTATAGCCAGATAATTTAATAAGGTTCTTTGCCAAATCAACGATTTTCACTGGCTCACCCATATCAAGCACGAAAATTTCTCCGCCTTTAGCAAGTGTCCCCGCTTGAATAACAAGTCTAGATGCTTCAGGAATAGTCATAAAATAACGAGTCATTTCTGGATCCGTCACAGTAACTGGACCGCCCTTTTCAATTTGCTTCTTAAACAAAGGAATAACACTGCCGCGGCTTCCAAGTACATTCCCAAATCGGACAGCAACAAATTTCGTTTTACTTTTCTGCGCCATATGCTGGACAACCATCTCTGCAACACGTTTTGTTGCTCCCATCACATTTGTTGGGTTTACTGCTTTATCCGTTGACACCATCACAAACGTTTTGACACCGAATGTGTCCGCAGCTTCTGCGACATTTTTCGTACCAATCACATTATTTTTGACTGCTTCATGTGGATTATATTCCATAAGTGGCACATGTTTATGTGCTGCTGCATGATAAATAATTCTTGGTTGGTGCTCTTCGACAATGTTAAATATACGTTCACGGTCCTGGACGTCGCCAATAATTGGAATGATTTTTGTTTCGGTGTCATGGTACTTATTTTTTAGTTCCATATCAATTGAATAAATGCTGAATTCTCCATGACCAACTAACAAAATCTTTTCCGGTGTAAAACGCATTAACTGGCGACAAATTTCGGATCCGATTGATCCACCAGCACCAGTAACCATGACCGTACTCCCTGTTACATATTCTGAGATTGCACCAATATCGAGTTTCACTGGTTCTCGTCCAAGTAAATCCTCTACCTCGACATTTTTTAAGTGACTGACAGATATTTTCCCTGTCATAAGGTCTTCGATCTTTGGAATCATTTGTACCTGTGCATTTGTTTTATTACATTCTTCAACAATTTTCTCCAATTGCCCATTACGTAACGAAGGAATCGCAATAACAATATGCTCTATCTTCAGTTGCTCAGCAACTGCCGCGATATCTTTCGTTGTTCCTTCTACAGGTAAGTCATAGACTTGCATTTTCTGTTTGTTGATATCATCATCGACAAAGGCAACTGGACTTAATTCGGAACTATGCTCATTCTTCAGCTGACGAGCAATCATGGCTCCAGCAGCACCAGCTCCTACAATTAACGTTCGTTTCTGATCAGTTTCCTGCTTTATGTAACTATCCCGGTAGATTCGCCAGACAAAGCGCGATCCGCCAATTAATAAAATATGGAGCATCCATGTAACAAGCAACGCTCTTGAATAAAGTGAAAAATCATTGATAAAATACTGAACAATTCCTGCTCCGACAATCGAGAATGTGATCGCCTTTACAATCGTTACTAACTCTCCAACACTAGCATATGCCCAAACCTTATTATAGAGCTTATAAACGGATGCAAATAAATGATGAAAGATTAATAGTGCAATTGCGCTCCATAGGATGGTTTCCGTCCGTAGGATTTCTGTATGTGCTGGATAAACAACCCAAGTCGCTATAAATATAGCCGTGCTGACAATTACGGAGTCTAGTAAGATCAGGAATGTTAGCCTCTTACGATAGGACATCGTACACGCTCCTTTTTGATGTTTTAATTTTAATTAGCTTCTTCGATACATACACGATTCGACATGATTTTATTTAAATAGTGTACCACATTTTTCCTGCCCCGGATGTTAATTTTCTTATAAATTTGACTGATATGTACTTTTACAGTTCCTTCTCTTAACTGGATACATTCTGCGATTTCGCTATTTCGTAAGTTTTTCCTGAGAAAGTAAGCAACAAGTGATTCTTTCATTGAAATATGAATTCCATTTTCCACGAGACGTTTTCGAAATAGATCAAGGTTATCTTTCTTTAATTCCTCTAAACGCTCTAATAGATCTAGGATGACACTGGAAGGAGCATAATAATGTGCATCCTGTATAGAAAGAATAACGAGCACCAGTTTATCTCCATAATCGGGACGCTTTTCAATAAGACTGTCACTGCCTGCTTCAATGATTGCCATAGAATCATCTAGCTGCGAAGCGCCCACAATCGTGATAACCTTCACAAATGGGTTAGCTGCTTTTAACTGTTTAATAGCAGCTGTCACTTCGGGTAACGCGATTGATTCTGTGTCCAATAAAACAACATTCGGCTTCTCTTCGATGACGAGACCATTAGTTGTATAGAGCACACACCCAATTAACTCCATCTCTGTTTGTTCCTCAATTTTCTGTAAAATCAACTTAGAAAACGGAGTCTTACTTATGTATAAAATAGTCGCCATTCAACTTTCCTGCCTATTCTTTCATTTTTACCGTCTTAACGACATATCGTAACAAGATTCTATTCTACTACATAGGAAGTCACTTTTTTAGTGACTTTTTACAATAAAAGTCACTACTAGGCAATTTTACCTGTTAAATTATCACCGTGTGACATTACCGAAAAATTCAATAACCTTTGCGCGGTTTCGTATATTCAGTTTATTGTAAATCTCACTAATGTAATTTTTTACCGTGCCTTCACCAAGAAATAGCTTGAGGGCAATTTGCTGGTTCGTATAGTTCTCTTTTAATAAAAACGCAATGTCAATCTCACGCTTCGTAAACGTGTAGCCAAGACGTTCAAGTCGCAATGTGAATATTTGTTTATTATTCATTGTCAGTTCACGTATGCGGGTAGCAAGCATCTGAGCTACTTCACCAGAGAAGATTGTCTCGCCGCGATAGGCGATTCGAATCGCCTCCAGCAAGCGCTCAGCGTACACTGCCTTTACTAAAAAACCGTCTGCACCAGCATTAATTCCTGAAATGATAAAATCATCCACTTTTGAAGTAAGCAAAATGACCCCTACTTCTGGATACTTCTCTTTCATATATTTTGTTGTGCGAATCCCGTCCATTTGTGGTAAATGAATGTCCATGATCACAATATCGGGATTTAGGTGTTCCATCTGCTTAATCGCATTTTCTCCGTTATCCACTGCTCCGATAACCTTTATATCATCCGTTCTTTCGATAATGGCTTCCATGCCATCCCGGAGTAACCTCTGATTTTCTACAATAAGAACATGTATCACCTAATTAACCCCTTTTTTTAGATATTTTTCTCTATTCTACCCCTACTCGGAATATCTCTTTTTCTAGTATAGTTATTAGGCTATAGGAGGTTGTCTATACCCTTAAAATAACCCAAGAAACTTCTTTTTCTTAATCATGACTGGTTCCATGCGGTTCACATTGCTATCCTCAATTAACAGCTGACTATTCTCCAAAAACATATAGTGATAATCACTGCCATATGTCGCTTTCACTTGCTGAAATGCTTTATCCATTACAAATCCACGTGATTTCGTATTATGTGCATCGGACGCAATAAAATGAGTAAGGTTGGATTCAATGAGTTGTTCTGAGAACTTTTGAATATTCTTACCAAACTTTCCAACGAGGCTTGCTGCAGTCACTTGTGTTAACGCACCCTTTTTGACAAATTCATAGAGCTTGGCAGGATGTTCAATAAGCTCTTGATTTCGTTCTGGGTGAACGATAATTGGAGTATATCCTGCGACTTGAATATCAAACAGCATTTGACTAGTATATCTTGGAACCTGTCCCGATGGGAATTCTACAAATAAATACTTCGACCCGTTTAGTGGTAAGAGTTCCCCTTTTTCAATGTCTTGAACCATATCCCCATTGATTCGTGTTTCCTGACCCGCAAGTACGTGAAGATCAATTTTTTCTTTTTTGAACAATTCATTTAAAATGGCTACATGATTTATGATCGACTGGGCGTCATTATCATATTTTCCATTTTTATGGTGAGGGGTTGCGATTATTGTCGTTATCCCTTGAGCAACTGCTGCTCTTGCCATATCTAAGCTGTCTTCTTCTGTTTTAGCACCATCATCTACTCCAGGTAAGATGTGAGAATGTATATCAATCACATTGCCACTCCCTCTCCGTCTTATTTTTTGAAAAAATTAATTAGTTAAAATTATACAAGAATCGATGTATGTTTACAATTATTCCCTAGCAATTTAATCCTTTAGTAACATAAAGCGCAATTCGGAATAGAAAGCAAGCAGATCATTAAAAATAGCCACGATATATCATTCGGTAAGGAGGCTATTTTTTAGGGTTATGTGATTCTCCTTTATTAATATGAAGTGTCATCGGATGCAAAACACGGACGATGTATACGTGAAAAATGGTTCGACACCAATACAAATTGATGAATGGCATTTGGTATCCCGCTATGTATGATGTAATTTTTGGAAGTTAACTAAGCATTTTTACCTACGAATATTTTATCACATGAAATTGTAAAAATATAGGTATTTAAAGTCACGAAAAAGTCATGGAAATGTAATAAAAATAGATTTCAGTCATATTTTTTCATGAAAAAACTCCTTATCAGCGCATAGGGTGATAAGGAGTTTCTTATTCGTATTAACTTCCATAATAATAGTAGTGATTTGATTCCTTCTTATCCCGGTCGTTTAGAACGGTACCAAGGATTTTGGCATTCACTGCCTTTAATGATTCAACTGCCTTTTGTGCTGATTCTGTCTCCGTGCTTTTGCTTCGTACTACGAGAATCGATCCATCAACGAAAGCAGATAGAATTTGTGCGTCTGTTACCGCAAGAACTGGTGGTGTATCAAAAATAATCACATCATAAAGCTCACGTGCTTCAGCGATCATTCGCTGCATTCGTTTCGAACCAAGCAGCTCAGAAGGATTCGGCGGGATTGGACCACAAGAGATTAAGTCTAAGTCCTGTACCGCGCTCGGAACGACTGCTTCCTGCAAGGGAATATCTCCAACAAGCACATTGCTAAGTCCTTTTAGGTTATCCAGGCGGAAAGTATAATGGATGGTTGGTTTACGTAAATCCGCATCAATTAAAAGTACCTTTTTACCCTGCTGTGCGTAAACAACTGCAAGATTCGCTGTCGTCATCGACTTTCCTTCCGATGGACCAGCTGAAGTTAACAGCAATGTTTGAATCTCTTCATCCGCGGAAGCAAATTGCAGGTTTGTACGAACGGTACGATATTGCTCTGAAATTGGTGAGCGTGGACTTATTTTCGTAATTAGGTGACGCATTTTATTATTTTTAAACTGTCTTTTTCGCGCCATCTAGACCACCCCTTACCGTTCTGATTTCACGAGCCTCGAAATTCTCCGTACGCATATCTTTTTCATCGATGTGAGAGATAACCCCAAGAACAGGAATTCCAAGTTTCTGCTCAATATCCTCTTCTGATTTAATCGTGTTATCTAAGTATTCTAGTAAGAATGCAATCCCAACACCAACCATGGCACCTAGAACAATTGCGATTGCAATATTCAGAATCGGATTCGGTGCTACTGGTGAAGGATTTTCAGCTAATTGTGCCTCCGATAAAATTGACACGTTATCAACATTCATCAAGTCTGGAATTTTATCTTGAAAAACTTCAACCGTCGTATTCGCAATTTCTGTCGCTAGAGCTGGGTCTGGATCCGTTGCAGTTACGGTTACAACCTGTGAATTTTCAGCACTGGCAACTTGAATTTTTTCTGATAATTGCCCACTACTCATTTCTAAGTTCAATTCTTCAACTACAGAATCAAGAATTGCAGGGCTTTTAATTATTACGTTGTATGTATTAATTAACTCCACATTTGTTCTGACATCTGCTTGCGTAAGCTGTGCATTCATGTCGGTATTGTTGCTTTGCGTTACAAGAAACTGTGAACTGTTTTCATATGTTGGTGTTAAGACAAAGTAGCTAATGATTGCTGCTACGAGTGCCGCCCCCAACATTAAGGCAATAATCAGTAATAAGCGTTTCTTGATGACCTCAAAAATCTCTTTGAGGGATATCGTTTCCTCCATTGCTGTACCTCCATTGTATTCGGTCCACCCCTGCTTTTGGGGAATGGATGTGTTTTTGGGCTTTCGGATAATGAGTGCTATATCTAAGCTATAATTTTTTTACCCTATATCTATTTCGACATTATAAAGGGAATTATAACATATTTCCATAACTTTTCAGAAATAAATTTTTTAGAGAATTTGGACCAGGTCGCTTTTTGTAAGATTTTCATTGAGATGAAGGTGTTATTCGGACCGGATGATACGCAGATTGGTGATCTGCTGGTTTTGCTTTCGAGTCAATCATGGGCATCGTCTTTACCAAACCTTAACATTACAATCATGTTACAAATGTCCTATTAATCTATAATATTTTTGAAATAATAGCTATAATAGTGTTAGTTTCTGTTAGAACATGGATATTCAGAAATAAATTGGCGAATTTTCCAGGATAAAAACATAATCTGCCGAACTGGCAAGTATTTACTGGAATTACTATACTAATTGATTACAACAGGGGGATAAAAAATTGGCGAACAAGAAAATTATTATGTCGGTTACTGCAAGTGCGGCGATTGCATCAGCTATTTTTGCAGCTGAGGAAGCAGAAGCAGCATCACACAAGGTTAAGAGCGGAGATTCACTATGGAAGATTGCACAGCAATATGGTACAAGCGTATCTGAACTGAGATCGATTAATAATTTGAGATCGGATTTAATTTTCCCGAATCAAGTCATTCAGACTACGAAATCATCTTCGAGCACGGGATCATCATCAAGTACGAATACAAACACTTCAACTAATAAATCTACTACATATACAGTAAAACGAGGGGACACGTTAAGCGGCATTGCCTCCAAACATGGAATCTCATTATCTAACTTGATGAAATGGAACAACTTAAACACAACCTTAATTTACCCTGGGAATAAGTTTGTTGTAAGTAAGAACGGAGCGTCTACTGGAAATTCTGGATCATCAAACTCATCTGGTTCTAGTTCATCTGGATCTAGTTCATCCGGCAATTCTTCAAGCTCCTCTTCTGTCTACACCGTTAAGTCAGGCGACACGTTATCACGTATTGCTACACGACATGGTGTTACAGTTAGCAACTTGAAAAAATGGAATAGCTTAAGCTCTGATCTTATTTTAATCGGACAGAAGCTAAGTATCGGAAGTAGTTCAAATGGCTCATCCGGATCTAACTCAGGCGGAAGTTCAAACAATGCTCCAGCAACTGATGTAAGCTACAATGTGGACAAGCTTATTAGCACAGCTAAAAGCATGAGTGGCGTCAAATATGTATGGGGTGGTTCTACACCGAGCGGATTCGATTGTAGTGGATTTATCTACTATGTATACAAACAAGCTGGGATGGACTTGCCTAGAACATCAGCAGCAGGCTACTTCGACCGTTCCTTTTACGTGAACACACCACAGGTAGGAGACCTTGTATTCTTTGAAGGAACTTATAAATCAGGCATCTCTCATATGGGAGTCTATCTCGGAAACAACCAATTTATCCACGCAGGAACATCAAACGGCGTACAAATTACGAGCTTAGACAATTCCTATTGGAAGAAGCATTTTGATAGCTTTAAAAGATTTTACTAGAATGATAGAAGACCTTCAGCTGCGGCTGGAGGTCTTTTTTTGTGTGGGCGGGGTGGTGCGTTAATTTTTTGTTTGGTGTCGTAATGTGCGGCGAGGGGGCGTTTATTTTGTCTTTGGTGTCGTAGCTTGAGGCGAGGGTGCATTAGTTTTCTGTTTGGTGTCATAGCTTGAGGCGAGGGTGCGTTAGTTTTTTGTTTGGTGTCATAGCTTGGGTGGGTGGTGCATTAGTTTTCTGTTTGGTGTCATAGCTTGGGCGGATGGTGCTTTAATTTTTTGTTTGGCGTCATAATGTGCGGCGAGGGGGCGTTAATTTTTTGTTTGGCGTCATAACGTGCGGCGAGGGGGCGTTAATTTTGTCTTTGGTGTCATAGCTTGAGGCGAGGGTGCGTTAGTTTTCTGTTTGGTGTCGTAGCTTGGGTGGATGGTGCTTTAGTTTTGTGTTTGGCGTCGTAGCTTGGGCGGATGGTGCGTTAATTTTGCGTTTGGCGTCATAATGTGCGGCGAGGGTGCTTTAATTTTGTCTTTGGTGCCATAGCTTGAGGCGAGGGTGCATTAGTTTTCTGTTTGGTGTCATAGCTTGGTGGGATGGTGCTTTAATTTTGCGTTTGGTGTCATAGCGTGGGCAGATGGTACGTTATTTCTGCTTATTTTTTACCCATCTTTTATTTGCTGGTTCATAGGTTAGATTTATATTCTTTAATGCTTTGTTTACCATGTGTCGGGAGTTTACCTGGAGGAAATTTTTACATGCCTGATTCGTTATCCATTGGTACAGCAATAAATATTCTTTAATTGCTAGGTGATGCGCGTGTCGATCTTTATGCTCGCATTTTGGGCACACCCAATTTCTAGGTGTCCGCTGCATTCCAAGCATGTCACAGTTCGTGCACTTTACGCCGTTCACTAAGTCCTCTCTTTTGATTTCATGCTCTTTCATAATATCTCGGTCAAAGTCAATGCATTTCTTTAAAATCATATGTCCGATTTTTTGATGGATGATTTTGTTCGTGTTCTCAAGCTTTTTTTCAATGTCTAGTATGATGTGGGGAATCCGTTCGCCGTGTGCAACTACTTTGGCTATTGGCTCTGTATCTCCTATAACTTTTATTATGGTAGATGGTTCGCTTATTGCGACGAAATAATAGATGGGAATGTTTGTGAAGCCGTTATGATAGAGCCAGTTTTGAAGTTTAAGCTGTTGTAATTCTACCTGTGTAATGGGGTGGCTAAACCCTGTCTCTTTCTTGCCGTCTTCTCGAATAAACTGGTTAAGTGTTGTATCAAAAATAATTGTGCCACTATAGTTTTTCACTTCAACGATATAAATTGCGTGCTGCGAAATGATAATATTATCAAGCTGAACACTTTTCCCATCCAGTTTTAAACAGACATCCTGGAGAATCGTAGTGATCTGTTCAAGAAATTGCAGATAATAATCGACCTTCACCTCACCCATATATCCTTTCATGTATTTTCCATATGCTCTATCGATCTGCTGAATTCTAGGAAAATTACGCTTTAAGCGTGTTCGCAGTATTTCATATTTACGTAGTATCAAAGGTTTCGTGCGCTTTCTTATTATCATCCCATCGCTCCTCTCTATCATTAATTTTTCTCTCCTTAATATATACTGGATAAGCAATGTGTACAAAAGGACAAATTAAAAGAACATGTTCTATTCAGACCATGAAAAACAAATTATTTCTTAACGATAAATTAAAAGTTTGGAGTGGAAGATGGCTAATAACTGCATTTTAATCGTGTTATTTCAAACCTAGGAAATTATTGCTATTTTTCAAGCAAAAAAATCCTCCGAACAGTATTTCGAAGGTGTTTTTGTTCCACTTAATTCGTTGTTTTTAACATAAGTATTTGTAATAAAATTCCTACAATCACCCCTGGGATAATCCCTAAAGTGGAAAGCCAGATTGGCCCTAATAATACTCCAAATAGTTTTAATTCAGACGAAAACATACATGCAAAGGTAACAAAATAGGCGGAAAATACAAACGGTAAAAAGGAAAAGGCTCGCTTCCCTCCTCCCGCATCTTTATATGCATCCCACATCGCAAAGAAATATAAACAAGGATAAAACAAAATCCATTGATAATCCGCTTGTTGAATTGCTTGACTTATTTTTCCGTGATAGCTGAGCACGACTACTTTATTAAGATTCCCCTCTACATTAATCAAAAGCTCTAAAAAAATCACCATGATTCCTTTGGCATATTTTTTATTTAATAATTGGCCTAATCCTGGTAAAGCAATACTCCATAAAAGTTTTTCACCTGCGCCCTTATCTGCCATAACATCTCAATGACCACCTTACCTTCAATTGTCTTTTGCTAAATCATTGCGGTTCGGAGCCATTGGGGGCTGTTCTAACCATTGGTTTTTGATCATGATATCTGCCCCATCTTCAGAAAGCTTCTGGATCTCAAGTGATAACCTGTTATACATTGCACCTAAATCCATTCTGGGGCTTACAGAAATGCTTGTACCATAAAAGCCAACACTTAAAGAAATCAAAGCGGTTGTATAATACATCATTAATCGATCAGAGAATGTGTATGCGGTACTAGTTGTTATATCTGCATCCCATGTCATCGCAACAGGCAAATTGCTTTCCTTTAATTTTCCGCTAAACAAATCAATATGCTTTTTAGCAACTTCAATACATCTCATCATAAATTTGGTGACATCTTTCGAACGGGAAACTTGGCTGAATCCAGTTAATGTTGCCGTTCCTAAAGCATTTCTCTGGATATTTGAATAAAGAGAAGCCACTTCTGAGGCTATTAATGGCCTTTTTTCGCCAATTACGTCCCACATAAAAGCTTGTTTTTTCACAAATTCAATTTCTTTATGATTAGACACGTATGGCGCTCGAATATAAATCCCTTTTTCTAACAATAAATCCTTTGACATCTCGAATAATTCCATTGTCTCAGTCAGACATTCTTTATAATAAGCTGTAATGTCTGACCTTACTGAAGAGTACAAGCTAGTTGATATGAGCGAAAGTCCTATTCCAGCCATTTGTTCGATAAAATTTAATACAAAGCCATCAGAATATAATCTGGGTGCGGTTAAATCAACATCTCCCTCAACCGAAAAGCCAATAGGGACTTTATGCTTTTCCTCTGTAAGAATCGAACTGATTTTTTGTACATGGGATTGAGATAATTTCAAAGCATGTTCAATAACCGACTTAATTTCCTCATCATCAGCCTTCTCCAAAAAAAAGCTTAATGCACATACACTTGCACTCTCTTCCATGTATTGATAAAGAAGCTGTGATAGCTCTCCCGATGTCAGCCTTATTTGTTTTTCCTGTTCCACACAAAACCCTCCATTGTAGAATAACTTTTATTCGTAGTTATCCTTTGTCATTAATGGTAAAGTATGCAGGTGTTTTTCTAAAATTACTGCAAAAAAAATTAGGATATATTTTGTTACGAAAATATATTTAGTACCGAGACAGCAATTATAAAGCTATTTATTATAGGTAGATCAAAAACCAAAAATCGCCCTACTAAAATAAAATCCCCCTTCAGCTCAAAATGTCTACTTGATAGGGCATGTTCAACAAGTAAAGTCGAGGCAGTTCCGTACATTGCCTCAACTTTTACTTGCACACGCCTTTACATTTTAACCCGCCATTATTTTCACATAAAAGTGCCGTTCTCTCGGCCCATCAAATTCGCAGAAATATACACTTTGCCATGTGCCTAATATGGGCTGCCCATCTGAAATGATTAAGGTTTCACTTGCTCCGACTACAGAGGATTTCATATGGCCGTCCGAGTTTCCTTCCATATGAATGTATTCCTGCTTGTTCGGAAATGTTTCATCCAGACCGTGTTTAAGATCTGTTTTCACATCGGGATCAGCGTTTTCGTTAATGGTAATTGCTGCTGTTGTATGTGGACAGAAGATAAGCATAATTCCATCTTGGACATTGCTTTCAGCCAATGTTTCTTCTAAATAATGGTCTAGATTTGTGAATCATTGCTTTTCGTTCGTATGGATTGTAAACTTTCTCAACAAAATCAACTCCTAACATTTCTTTCGTCTATCATAGCTAAACTTTCGATCCATTCCAAACATAACATGAAACCTTTTTTATGTAGAATCGTATAGCTGAGTTAGAGGGTTATTTTAGTCTGAGGAGGATATGATGAGGAAATTTCTATTGATTGGACTAGTAATATTAGCCGGTTGTTCGTCCGCTTCGCCTACAGCTGAGGAGAGTGCACGGGAAGTGATTGATTTTCTTGTAAATGAAGATTTTGAAAAGGTTCATGATGATTTTTTTGGTGAAAAATTACAAGAATCCACTTCACTAAAGGAATTGGAAGAAGTTTGGAAAGCTGAAGCAAGTGGAACATTTATTGGAGTGGGATCTTTGGAATCTTCCGAAAGGGGTGACGCTTATCAAGTTGTTGAAGCTGAAATCGAGTATAGTGAAGTAATTTTTCAATTACGTTTGACATTCGATGAAGCGCTTCAATTGGTTGGAATGAATTTATCTCATGTAGGAGCAAATGTTGATGTACCGGACAGTGTCACGGAGGAGCAAGTAACAGTCGGCCAAGGAACTGAATATGAGCTGGAAGGAACACTAACACTACCGAAGCAACATCAGGAGCTGGGTGATCTGCCAGGGGTTGTACTCGTTCATGGCTCAGGACCTAGCGATAGAGATGAAGCTGTCTTCGGTTATAAGCCTTTTCGAGATATTGCTTGGGGTCTTGCTGAACAAGGGATTGCAGTATTAAGGTACGATAAACGAACATACACCTATGGCAGCACAATGTCCCCCGATGAATTGCAGTCCTTAACTGTTTACGAGGAAACCATTGAAGATGCTGTTCGAGCTGCTGAGCTGTTAAAACATGATTCGCGCATTGATTCGAATAGCGTTTACTTAGGCGGACATAGTCTCGGTGGGATGCTCGCCCCAAGAATTGACCTAGAGGGAGATTTTGCTGGTCTTATTATACTCGCAGGTTCACCGAGGAGTTTATGGGAGATTATTTATGATCAAAGTATGGATATGTATGAAGATGAGAACCAGATAGCGTTTGTGCAAGCGGAATATGAAAAAGCAAAAGGGTTAAAGGATATGACAGAGGATGAGGCTTTATCAGAAACGCTGTTTGGTCTCCCTGCCTATTACTTTCAAGAAATGGATACCTTTGATGCAGGAGCTTTAGCTGCAGAGTCCGAAAAACCTCTATTGCTTTTGCAAGGAGAAGATGATTTCCAAGTTTACGTCGATAAGGATTTTGCATTATGGCAGGAAGCCTTAGCTGATAAAGAAAATACAACATTTATTAGCTATCCCGGACTGAATCATTTTTTCGTTGACTATGATGGTCCTGATGCAGGAACAATTGCCGAATACGAACATCCTGGTGTTGTCGATAAGCAGGTAATAGAAACAATAGCAGATTGGATTCTGGAGCAAACGAACAAATCACAATGATAGAAAGGTGAGCCTAATATGAAGAAGCTTTTCTTTATCTTACTAGCACTATTAGTTTTAATGGGATGTGGCGAACCAACAGGTGACCAGGCTTCTGAAAATGCAACCGAGAGCAGCACTTCGGATGAACAAAATGAAGATACAGATGATGCGGATTCTAGTGAAAAGAACGGTTCAGATGAAGATACAGAAGAGATAGTCACTCTTGCGGAAGAATTTATCGGGCAGCTTGCTAATGGAGAATTCGAAACAGCAACCCAACATTTTAACGGAACGATGGAAGCACAACTCACACCTGTCGCACTCGATGAATTATGGGTGGCACTTGAGGATCAGCTCGGTGGATTCATCGACCAAGAATATAGCTCGATTGAACAAGTCGATGACCACCAAGTTGTATTAATTGATGGACTTTTCGAAAGTGCCGATGTCGTATTTAGTGTCACGTTTGACAATAACAATCAAATTGCTGGTTTTTACATTCAATAAATGATGGAGAGCTTAAAACTCTCCATCTTAGCCCCAAACTAAATTTTATCGCATCACGAGAGCACCTAAATTAAAATTAACGCACTAACGCATCTCGCTAAGACACCTTAATCATATTTAACGCACCATCGCACCTCAATATGACACCTATATCAAAATTACAACACCATCACTCATCGCCAGGACGCCCTAATCCAATTTAACGCACTATCGCATCTCGATAAGACACCTAAATCATATCTAACGCACCATCGCACCTCACTATAACACCTATCTCAATTTCACCGCTCTGCTCTCACTATCTAACGAAAAAACAAATCGTAACAATTACTGTTTACAAATCGTAATGATTACGATATGATAGGAAATATTAAAAATACAAAACAAGAAAGGAATACGATAAATGAAAATTATCCAGGCTTTATTTATTTTTAGTTTTACAGCATTTTTAATGATTGGTTGTTCATCAACTGAAGAGGATCCAGCCAATGCCAATAATTCGGATAAGCTTACTGTCTATACGTCTGTTTATCCATTTCAGTATGTTGTGGAGCAAATTGGCGGCGATTCTGTTGTAGCCAAAACCGTTTATCCACCTGGCGCAGATGCACATACATATGAGCCAACATCCAAAGATATGACGGCAATTGCTGATAGTGATGCATTTATTTTTATAGGTGATGGTATGGAGGGCTTTGCGACAAGTGCAGCAGATGCGCTTGCTAATCAAGATGTAGAATTAATTGAAATCGGAAAGTATGAAGAGCTTTTCCATGGGCATGGTGGCGGCGATAATCACGATCATAGCGATCATACCGAGGATGGACATAATCATGGGGAAGACAGTCATGGGCATGATGAAGATCACGAACACGATGGCAGCGAACATGAACATGGTGATGAGCACGAACACGATGGCAGCGAACATGAGCATGATGAAGATCACGAACACGATGGCAGCGAGCACAATCACGAAAATGATCACGAACTTGATAACAGCGAGAACAGCGATACTGAAGATGGGCACGATCATGATGGTCACAGTCACGGAACAACTAGTGATTCACATGAAGAAAATAGTGTTTCCATTACTATCGATGGCCTGGCTGGACATTACCATACTGGCGATTCTATCCAGTTAACCGCCCAGTTAAGCAAAGACTCTGACCATGACCATTGGCATTGGTATACGTTAGAACCTGGTGCTGATGATTGGGAGACAGTGCCCGATAACGGAACCGCCATATTTGGTGGCGAGGCTACTATTGATGGACAGCAAATTAAAGCAGTCCTCTTCGGAGACGATCATGAAGTAGTAGCAGAATCAGATGCCGTAACAATTTCAATCGATGACCATACTGGCGATCATGATCCACATCTTTGGATTGATCCATTGCGAATGATCGAAATCTCTCGCATTATCAAAGATGAGCTGATTGCATTAAATCCCGATGCAGAGGCTGATTACAATGCGAATTTTGAAGGATTAGAAGCGGAACTTCTAGCATTGGATGAGGAATTTTCAGAGCTGTTAGCGACCAAAGAAAATAAATATATCATGGTACCGCATGCTGCTTACGGATATTGGGAAGAGCGCTATGGTGTAAAACAAATTGCGATTAGCGGGCTTTCAACAAGTCAAGAGCCGTCGCAAAAGCAATTAACTGAGGTTATAAGCCAGGCAGAGGAACATAATTTGGATTATATTCTCTATGAACAAAACAGTCCAAATCGACTTTCCGAGGTTATCCAGGAACAAATTGGTGCGGAAGATTTAACGATTCATAATCTCTCTGTCCTAACAGATGAAGATATTAAAAATAAGGAAGACTATATTTCCTTAATGCGATATAACTTAGAAATACTCGACCAAGTGACGAAATAATTATGTGTTGCCCTCATTTTTTGGCAGAAAGGAAAGTGTAAAACTTTTCTTTCTGCATAAATGCGACTAAGGAAATTGCCGAATGCCTTAGTTTTCTATAGGGCAACTAACTTATGGAGGGAAAATGAATTTGTTACGACAACATAAAATTCCAGTTACGATTCTCACCGGTTTTCTAGGCGCAGGAAAAACCACATTATTAAATCGCATTCTTAATGAAGATTCGCAGCAGAAAACAGCTGTGATTGTGAATGAGTATGGGGATTTATCGATTGATAGTCAGCTGATCACCGATACAAAAGAAGAAATTATTGAAATCAACAGTGGCTGTATTTGCTGCAATGTTCGGGGTGACTTGATTTCTATTCTCTCTTCTATGCTGCGGCAGCAATTAAATGGCGAAGTTCAATTTGACCGGGTCATTATTGAAACGACAGGACTTGCCAATCCAGCACCTGTCGTTCAAACCTTTTTAATGGATGAGGCTATGTCCCGCTGGTTTGAACTAGATAGCGTTTGTACGGTACTTGACTCGAAGCACCTCCCTCAACATATCGATTCAGAGGAATTACAGGAGCAAATCGCCTTTGCAGATGTGCTTATTTTTAATAAAACAGATCTTGTAAATGAAGGAGAACTGAAGAAGCTTCAAACGCGGATTACACAAATGAACCCGAATGCAAACGTAATACACTCTATTAATTGCGATATTAATACCAGCGATATTATTGGCATTCAATCATTTGATCTCGGACACAAGCTTCAAATACACCCCAATTTATTAACGGACGAGCATCATCATCACCATGATACTGTAAACTCTTTTGTATTTACTGACGATCGTCCCCTCAATTTGGATCGGGTAAACAGATGGTTCAGCTATCTCGTGCAAATTAAAGGTGAAAGCCTGTACCGTTATAAAGGAATTCTTCATATTGACGGAATGGATGAACGCGTTGTTTTCCAGGGTGTGCATATGTTATTTTCCGGTACAAATGACCGTCCATGGCTGCCAGCGGAAACGAAGCAAAGTGAAATCGTCTTTATCGGAAAAGACCTGGATAAATATGAATTAGAAAAAGGATTTTACGCTTGTCTGCAATGAACAATCTATTATGAAATAAAAGAAAGAAGGTAATACAGTGGCTAAGAAATCAAAGGTCGCAAAAACAAAGAAGCAACAAGCACTTGTAGAAAAATATGCTGATTTAAGAAGAGAATTAAAAGCTAAAGGGGATTACGAAGCACTTCGCAAACTGCCGAGAGATTCTTCCCCTACGCGACTGAATAATCGCTGTGAAGTAACGGGGCGTCCAAGGGGCTATATGCGAAAATTCGGCATGTCCCGGATTGCTTTTCGAGAATATGCACATAAGGGGCAACTGCCTGGTGTGAAAAAATCGAGCTGGTAGTAAGTGCTCGAGCAAAAAGGGGGCTCCCTCAAACTCTAGGGAGACCCTTTTTTTAAATTACTTCGTATCAAGGGGTTCTAAGCGCGCTTCGATTGCTTCCCGCTGATCTTCGAAGTAAGGCGGCAATGCTAACGATTCACCTAAATGCTCGAATTCCTCATCTGATGTAAATCCAGGACCATCTGTAGAAAGCTCGAATAGGATTCCATTAGGCTCTCTAAAATAAAGTGCTTTAAAGTAAAAACGCTCCACAACACCTGAATTACCAAAGCGTGCTTCTGTGATTCGATCTCGCCATTTTCTCAATTCCTCTTCATTTTCGACACGGAATGCAACGTGATGCACACTACCACGACCAGGACGTTCTTTTGGTAGATCGTTTCGAGTTTCTAGATGGATTTCTGCTCCTGTCCCACCCTCTCCAGTAGAAAAAACTAAAATATCAGCTTGCCCCTCAATCAATGACGGATAGCTTCCAACTTGTGTAAATGTTAACAGCTCGGTGAGAACTTTAATTGTTGGTGCTGGATCTTGAACCGTTAATTTTACCGGACCAAGCCCGATAATACCCGTATCCACTGGAACAGGGCTGCGTTTCCATGGCGTTCCACCTGCAACACCCTGATTTGTTTCATCTGAAACTAAGGTTAAACGCTGTTTCTCTGGGTCACGGAAATGAATGACACGACGCCCCCCCTGCTCCATAATCCCATCATGTTCAACCTCATATTCATTAAAGCGGTTTTCCCAGTAAGTAAGTGCGGCATCATTCGGTACACGTAATGATGTTCCCGAAATGCTGCTCACACCTTGATACGTATTCCCTGCTCGTGGAATCTCAAAAAACGTTAAATCTGTTCCTGGATTCCCTACCTCATCTGCATAAAACAAATGATACATGGATGTATCATCCTGATTTACTGTTTTCTTAACAAGACGCATCCCTAGAACAGTTGTGTAAAAATGGTAATTCGCTTTTGCATTGGCAGTGATCGCTGAAACGTGATGGATTCCTTTTAATTGCATGACTTTTCCTCCTAGGATTTTATTATGAATTAAACTATTTTTAATTAATTTATCTTTAATTAATTATATAATACAATTTATTTTATTATTTGTCAACAAGCTATAAAATTAACTTAACCGATTATAGCTGGTAAGAAACATAGTCTTATCTGAAAAAAATGTCATATTATGTTCGTCAGCTTCTATGCTATAATACAAACGAGGAGGTGATAAGAATGGACAAGTCGGATCAAATTATTGAAATGCTTGGGGAAATTAAGAGCAAGTTGGATGAGCACAGTCAAATTTTAAAGGAACATAGTCAAATCTTGAATGAACATAGTCAAATTCTCGGAGAGCACAGTCAAACACTAGAAAACCACAGTTCACAATTAAAAGAACACGGGCAAATTCTAACTGCATTGCGTGCGGGACAGGATCATTTAAAAGCAGAATTCGACGGGATGAAACTAGCAAATGCAAAAGAATTTGGAGAATTGAAAGAAGAAATAAATACGATTTCGATCAATCAGGAGCTGCTTCGCGATGACACATGGACAAATAAAGTAGACATACATCGCATCAAGAAAACGATGGGAATGGCCTAACATCACCTCGTTTTGCCTCTTAGAATGAACGCTCCCGAATCTTACCTACACTTAAAAGCAGGTTGGACATCCTATCCAGCCTGCTCTTCTCTTATCTATATGGCTTTTAACAATAACTTCTTCAAAAGCGGTGCAAAATGCTCCGGTAATTCAGCGACACTTGGTACCATCACACGTTCCCTGCCATAGATATTTTCCATCGTTGCATCTTCACGCTCGCCAATTTCACCATCAGATAAAAACATTCCGATAACATCAATTCCTTTTTTGCGCGCTTCGGAAACAGCGAGATGTGTATCGACAATGCCATTTTGATCATAGCCCGCTGCTGCAGGCTCTCCGTCGGAAAATACTAAGAGGAATTTATTTTTCTCGCGCCGTGCTTCTAAATCCTTTAAGGCGACACGAATGCTGAAGCCATCACGATTATCCTCTTCAGGCTCGAGCTGCATGATTTTTGGACCATTGTTTTGATAAAAGGAATCGGTATGGGCATGAATTATATGAAAATAATTTGGCTGATAGCCTTCCCTTACTTCATTCGCATCCTCCCAGAATCCGATGATGGAATGAGGTATTTGTAATTGCTTCAGCACCTCATGAAACAGCACAATTCCTTTTTTCGTTTCTTCCATTTTCCCAACCATGGAAGCCGAACAGTCAATTAGCAAAGTAAAAACCGCATCGAATTCCTTTGATTCCTGATCCTTTTTATAAAAAACTCGTGACGTATCATCCAATACAAGCGGCAGTAAGTTTCTCGATAATCGTCCTGCAAGCAGGTCTTTTCGCGGTGTCGTTTTCTTATGTTCGATTGTCTTCTTAATCGTATTTGCAAGCTTGCGGTGGAACAGATCAATTTCCGCTACATATTCTCGGTATAGCGCCTCATCTTCTCTTGACGGGGCATGCGCCTCTTTTATCAGCTTAACAGCATCAGCATTTTCTTCCCCATAGCTGCTTTCCGATCCTTGCTTCTGGTCCTTCGCCGCCTGTTTATCCACTGCTTCCATCTTCGAATAGTCCTCTTGCTTACTTTCGCCGGACGTTCCTTGAATGGAAGCCATCGCCTGATCGGCATCCTCCGTTTCGCGTGCTCCGCCACCTAGCATGCTTGTTTTCGAACCTTGCTCCAGCTCAAATTGCAGGAAGTTTTGCTTCCGGTCTTCATTTTTATTTTCGCGGTGCCAGGTAGAAAACGTCTCATCGAAGTATTCGCTTTTTTCCTTATCCACCTCGTCTTCATCGTCATTGACCAATTCATCGGTACGAGTTAGCTCATCAAAAAGGGTGTTTTTCGTATAGGTCTCCAGATGGCCAATTGGAAAAATAAAATATTCATTAATGGAATCCTTATAATCGCGGTTCAATCGAAAGACAATTTGCTCGCAAATTCTTACGGTTGCATCCGTACTTCTTGCTTCATAAACAGAATAAAGCAGCGGCTTCAGCTGTTCAAGATGTGACAGCTGCTCCTCATTTGCCCTTGGGAAATTAGGATCCGGACTGTCTGCCTGAATCAGTAAATAAATAAGGCAAAATAATTCATCGAGCGCAAAGCTTCTCGTCACATTTGCTGCTAATTGCATGTCAAAGTAATTTCTTAAATAATTTCTCCGTTTTTTGAACATCGCCACTGTTCCCGGACGGGTTTTTTTCACAATTTCTTCTAATCGAATATCCTCAAGGAGCGCGAATAATTGTGTAGCGAATTTAGGAAGATCGGATTCTTGAATACTTTCCATATATGCTTGCACCATGGGTATATCAGAATAATGCAGCGTACCAATCGTCCTTAGAAGCACATCCGATTTAAATCCTGCTTCCTTCGTGTCCTGATCCAGCTTACGCCAAATCTGGCTCACCGTAACTCTTTCATCGACTAGGTCAATTTGTGAGCCATAGCTATATTCAAAGTCTAGATTCGGATTTCCAGATAAAACGGTCGCTAGATCCTGTAACTGCATAAAAAGTTTGGTGTCCACTTTCGAATCATGGAAACGGGTCATCCGGCATTCTCCTTTTTAAAATAGCGTTTCAGCTAAGTTCTTCACAAATTCACGCTCTCGCTCTTCATCCAATTTGTCAACGATTGAACGTAAAATCGCACGTTTTGGAGGTATCAAGACACTCAAATCACACGCATCAAGTAACGCACGAATTGATGCCGCATCCTCGGATAGCTTTCCTTGAAAGACAGCTGTAATTAAATCTCCAGATAATTTTACAAATAAATTAATTAATGTCTCATCTGCCAACTTTGTATTGGAAACGATGAGTTGCTTCAATTGCTCGCCCTCGATGTATGGAACCTCAATGACGATAAAACGGTTTTTCAACGCTTCGTTAAGCGGAACGGTACCAATATACCCTTCATTAATCGCAGCAATCACGCCAAAACCTTCCTTGGCAGTAATCATTTCATTTGTAAATGGATTCGTGATTGTTCTCCGATAATCAAGCACCCCATTAATAAGCGGCAATGTTTCCGGCTTAGCCATGTTTACCTCATCAATATATAAGAAGCAACCAGCCTTCATCGCATTTGTCATCGGCCCCGGGATAAACTCAATCACCTGCTTTTCACCTTCGTAAGCAAGTGTTTTAAACCCAAGCAAGCTTTCCGCATCCAAATCCACCGAGCAGTTCACACTGAACATCGGCTGCTGGAACAGCTGGGATAGCGTCTCCGCAAATTTCGTTTTTCCCGCTCCAGTAGGACCTTTTAACAAGACATTTTTTCCCATACTTAATGCAGTAATAGCATCCGTTAGCAAATCCAAATGTGGCGGCACATAGCCACCAGGCCGAATTAAATCTTGAAACTCCTCTGCTTGTCTTGCTTTTTGCTTCTCCTCTAGTTGTTGGTTTATATTTTCAGGTAACTGATAGTTTAAATTCATTGTAAAAACTCCTTCCTAGGACATTGTATACGTGATTAGGGGGAGAAATCAAAGATTGCCTTCAGCATTATAGTGGAATGATTGTGTGGAAATGCTATTTATTTTGGAAGTGCGTGCTGGAATGGTGCCTTATTTTTGCGTTTGGTGCTTTAGCAGGGCGGGGATGGTGTCTTATTTTTGCGTTTGGTGCTTTAGAAGGGCGGGATGGTGTCTTATTCTTGCGTTTGGTGCTTTAGCGTGTGGCGATGGTGTCTTATTTTTTGCGTTTGGTGCTTTAGCGTGTGCCGGTGGTGCCTTATTTTTGCGTTTGGTGCTTTAGCGAAAAGGGGTAGCGTCAGGAAAATGCGTATTAACAACGTTAGGGAATCCAGATATAAAATAAGCCTAATTTATCGGTAGTTTTAGTGAGAAATTAGGCTTTGATTACTTCCATTAACGACCCTTACAGCTGAAGACGGTTGTTTTCTTAGAATGGAAGTGCTTTTCATGTTCCATCTATCTATGAGTAGCTATCATTTACTTTTTTTGTTATATACAATTGCAGTAATTACATTAAGTACAATAGTAACTATAGAAAGCAGGAAAGAAAGACGAACCACACCCTTAGAGGTGTCCATAAGAGCCGACCAATCCTCTATCCTGACTAAGTAATCGTTATACAAAATTTGAAAACATAGCGAGATTACACAGGCACTAAAACTTGCTATCGAAAATAAAATCCAAGTTTTGTTATTATCTTTATTACGCTTTGCCAGACTTGCAATAGGCAATATCCATGCAATTAAACCCAGCACAAGGCTTCCGATATTTAACAAACCATACATAATCATGTCTCCTTTCTATTTCTAATCCATATTTTCAATTATTTTCTTGAGTTTGAAAAATCCTGATAAATATTTCGTTGAGTAAAGAGTCAGTATTAATCCGCCAAGCCATATCAGCGATACAATGAAAATGATGCCTAATGGGAAGTAACTATAAAGAAACATATTTAATGCTAATACACATGAAATGATAACCGAAATGACTGTTAGAGGGATAAGTTGAACCAGTTTGCGCTTGATATTCTTTCTGCACATAGCGAGTTTCGTTTCACGATCACTGAATATTTTTTCTTCGCTACACTGTAAAGCAGGTTTTGAAAAATAAAATCTGCCGTCTTTTTCAGCCACGAATTCCCATCCAAAATCAGTAAATAATTGTACATATTCACTTTTACGCTGCTCTTTCGGATTAAAGTCTATCTGATAGATAGCAGCTTCTTTATCGCATTTTTCAAAAAAATATTTCTTGCCTCTTGTATCGGTCAATCTCCATCCAGCGTTGTGTTGAGAGGATAAAAATTCTTGCTCCTCCTCAAAATCGGATATATAAAAACTCCTTCTGATTGTTTTCTTTTCAGTCATTATTGCATCCCTCCCTATGCTCTTGTGTTTTTATATAATCTTTCAATACGCAGGATTTCAATGTCTAATATTTCACGTCCTAAATCAGTGATTTTATAAAATTTTCGATTGCTCTCTGTTTTCACAAGAACAATTAGCCCATCTTTCTCCATTTTGGACAAACTGGTATAAACCGTCCCTGCCCCTAAATCTATTTCACCTTTTGTGAGGGTTTTTACGTGTTTCATGATACTATAACCATGCATTTCACTTTGCAAAGCAAACAGGATATAAAAGCTGGTTTCTGTCATTGGCATATAAAACCTACGTATTCTTTTATCCAATCAAACACCACCTTCCTTATAGCGTACTACGATATAAATGATTATAGCGAAGTGTGATATATTTGTCAAAACCTGATTTTAAAGAACGGAATAATCACTGAAAGCCGTGAATTACGCTTCTAATAGCAATTCACTACTAACAAATATAACTAATTTACAAAAAATTTACAAAAAACAGTAATATTATCCTATTTGGTTTTAAGGGGTAGTTTACTAGAATGGAAAGTGACAGGGGTGGTACTTAGGTAGTTTTACTAATGGGCTCAGTTGTGATAGTCGGAGGGGAGTGATATTGGGTAATTTTAATCCAGTTTCCGCAGCAACTGAAACGGATGAATTTAAATATTTAAAGGACGCAATCGAAACAGTTGACGCTGTACCTTCTGAGGAAAGAGATCAATACTTGGAAGATAACCGTGATTGGATTGATGATGTTGGAGTGAGACTGGAATCTTATGTAGAATCCTTTCCAGAAGAGGAGCAAAATGATGTAGTTACGCGTCTTTTAAGCGATAACGCTATAGGAAAAATCGAAATCGCACTTAGCGGAAATCTTGATGAATACTTTAATAACGTATGGACTTCTACACGTGGGGGTTATTACACATATTCAATGGAACCAAAGTGGTCCGTCAGACTTTGGGGACCAACAATGGAGGCTGCTTGGAATGAATTAGGAAGAAACTATAGTGGTATCCGAAACGACAACGGAAGTTTATGGAACCAATATAAATGCCATTGGGATTATGATGTTTTTGGTGCAGTAGCAGGAAGCTAGGATTTAGAGGTGGGTAGACCGATTGTTTCTGTCTGGGAAATGTTCACGTCTCGTTGCAATCCGTCGTAATTAAATAATCAAATTTATTGAGTAGCAAAGAACAATTTTTAATCTAAGTATTGCAGTAGCGCAACAGACGATAGGAAGCAGAATTGCTATAATCTGGTAGACTGTGTTGGCTAAGAGAAAACGTGGTGAAAACCGGAGGAGCAAAGCGCCATGATAATCTGGCTGCAAACCTAATAGACCAATGTAACCAATCTATTTATATGGTGAGCTCATTCGAGAAGAGGTTGCGTTACATACTCTAAGACCACTAAAACTGTCTTAACGTTGTTAATCCTCATTTTCCTGACGGTATCCCCTAAAGGCAAAAGGAGCTTGGATTCGGTTCCAAACTCCTTCTTTTAATACTCTTTCCTCAATTCTAAGAAATGAATTGATAGAAGGATGGTATTCTTTATTTATTATTGCGTGTCCAGTTACGGAATTTCACATAACATGGAATGCCTTGAGTGAACTACCCACCACTTAGCTAACCTTATGGTCTGCTTGAAGTGGGGGCTTCTCGACTTATCGTTACTTTTACTGTACTAGCTAACGAAAAATGACCGAGCTAACCCTCTTGTTCCAAGAGTTTTTGTTTCTATGATAATGCTAATAAGCGTAATCCTTCATTCTTGATATTGATAGCTGAATTGTAGTCACGATCTGCCACATAACCGCAAGAGCATTGGTATGTACGGTCAGATAGCGCCATAGGCTTTTCTGCACCACAACAAGAACATTTTTTAGTAGAAGGAAACCATTTGTCAATTTTCATGAGTTGCTTCCCCAGTTCTTTTAGCTTGTATTCTAAAAACGTAGTGAACATACCCCACCCATTATCATGAACGCTTTTACCAAAGTAAAGGGTTTTAGACATACCTTTCATATCTAAGTCCTCTATACTAACCGCATCGTAGTTTGAAGCCAATTCCTTTGACTTATTATGAAGGAAGTTTTTACGTTGATTTGCGGTTTTTTCTTGCAATCGAGCTACTTTCAATCGTTGTTTTTCCCATCGTGCAGAACCATACTTTTTTCGAGATAAAATACGCTGTTCCTTTGCTAGTTTGTCTAATGATTGACAATAGAAACGAGGGTAATTGGCTTTCTCACCCTGTTCGCTTTCAACATATAGACCATCCATTGCAAAGTCTAATCCGACAACATGTTGAACGTTTACAGGCTTAATCTCTTTCTCATATTCTGTCAAAATAGAAATATAGTATTTTCCTGATTTTGTTTTGGTAATCGTACAGGACTTTATTTTATAATCAGAAGGGAGGTCTCGATGCTGTTTGATTTTTAGTGTCTGTTTTATTTTGGGCAATTTGATATGGCGATCTTTCAATTTGATATTTTCATTTACCATATTTGTTGTATAGGATTGTTTATCTTTTTGGCTTTTGAATTTCGGGTAGTTTGCACGACCTTCAAAAAAGTTTTTATAAGCTACTTGCAAGTTAATCTGTGCATTTGCCAAAGCCAATGAATCCACTTCTTTTAAGAATGAAAATTCATCTTTATATTTAGCAGGAGTCGGAAACTTTTGTTTGTTGAGTTTTTCATTGTCGTCTTTGTATTTCTCATACGTTTCTTTACGGTCTGCTAACATTTTGTTGTAGACAAAACGAACACACCCAAACGTTTTAGCAAGAAATATTTCTTGGTCTTTATTCGGTAATAATCGAAATTTGAAGGCTTTATGTTGCTTCGTCATATCCATTCACCTGCTTCGATAAAGAATATATGTTCTTATTATATCGTAGGAAGGGATGCTTGGCTATCGCCAACCGAAATTCATCTCCCACCTACTCATTAGGCTAACGCCATAATGCCATTCACATTCCTTGAGGATGGGAGACTTCTTTCGGAAATCCGTTAAAACGTATGGTTTTATCCGTTTCCCTCACGCCGTGACTTTCCGCTTCTCTATAAATCTTTTTTCTAGCATGGACAGGCACAAATTCCATTAATCCAATGGGTTTCCCGTCTTCGATGAGCTTAATAGAAACGAACGGTCCTTCTTCACCATTTCCGTTATCATCACGTCGATATATTTATAATTAATGACCTTCAGCCATTGATGGGAACGTTTATTGATATGATACTTCGAATCCTTTCGCTTCAGGACAATCCCTTCCAAGTCTGTCTTATTCCTTTACTAAATGGAAATACGGCACGCCACCCCTTCGCCCCATTGAACCTGCACTGTCTTTTCCGAATGGAATTCCAGCTGATTCAGAAGTTCTTTGCGTTCGATAAGCGGGAAAGACGTAATCCTTTCACCGGCATAAGCTTCATCCGCAGTACGTTTCCAGTCACAATTTCATGGAACAAATTTACAGATAAAAGGTTTGCTTCTTCTTTATCACAGATGACCGTCACTTCCCCTCTAGTCCTGTCAGGGTAGCAACTTCCATCAAAACGAGCTGTTTCATCAAGTTTTTCTACAGGTGTTCTATAATCAACCGTTTGTGCAATATACGGGATAAAATTATCTATAATCCCTCTTTTTCAGCAGTTTGATTTTTTCAAAGTGCTTATCTCTATATTTCTGAAAAAGTCCAACTACAATTGTTAGCCAAAATCCACTAGCGAAGTATCCGCCAATAATATCACTCGGATAATGTACACCAAGATAGACTCTACTGATTCCAATCAAAACAATAAATAGGCTGCTAAATAGTATTAAGATAGTACGTCCAGTGCGATTTGGAATATGACGCCATAAGAGGAATGCTAGAATGCCATAAAATGCAAAGGCATTCATTGCATGACCACTAGGAAAACTATAACCACCAATATCAATTAGACGATGAAACTCTGGACGTGCTCGATGAAAGATTTGTTTTAAAATCCAATTTAGGATTGGCGTACTAATAACAACCGACCAAAGTAAAATGATCTCTACTCGATGTTTCATTACAACATATAGAAACAGAGAAGTCAGCAGAACAATGACAAGCATGGCAGAAAAAGAGCCAATGAATGAGAAAAACTTCATGATGGACGTTAGTGTTGATGTTTCGAATTCTTGAATATAGGCAATCACTGTACGATCAAAGTTCGTAATATCTTGATTGACTGCAAAAATCACCATTATACTAAATCCGAAAAGCGTGACTAAACCGGTAATCAATGCCCCTGTCGAGTGCTTTTTATGTATCATGCTGAAAAACTCCTTAGATGAAATTACCTTTTATTTAGAGATACACGGAATCTTACCGCCTTCCCCAACAATACTTTCTTTGCGTATTATTACCTTACTTCCACCACTATATTTAAATTGTTAAAAGTTATCTGCTATCCTGGAGTATCCATTTGTATTGCATTTTTACGTCTATTTTATTATATATTGGACAGATGACGGATCTTAGAGGATACGGCACCAGCGCATGGAACGAAATCATGGAAAAACTTATTCAAACGACGTACCACTGTTGAACGTTTTCCATCCCGTCACAATCCTTAATTTCTCTCCAGAACGCGTCCGAACAAATAGCTTTCATCTGCTGTTTGAAACTCTATCAACAATGGCTCACTCTTCATTCTATTTTTTTATTATGCTCCAATCGCACCTCAAAACGGACACCCAACAACGTTCGGATACCCCATACCATGAAAAAATTTTAACTAACTAAGTTCTTAGTCATGAATCAGGAAGCTCGTCCCCGCCAATTAATCACAATAATTCCAACTGCAACTAGCAAAATCGAAAAAAGAATAAATACATTTAACGTCTCTCCAGGAATAAACATCGCGGATAGCACAGTTCCCGAAACTGGAACAACAAATTTGTAAATACTTATCTCGCCAGCTTTATTATATTTTAAAATTGAATACCAGAGCGCAAATGCAACGGCCGATAAAATTGCGGAATAGATAAATAAAGCCGTACCGAGACCATTAAAGATAATTGCATTTTCACCTAGCTGCGGATAGCCGACCGCAAGTAAAAGCACAGCACCTATTGTTAGCTGCCAGCCTGTCAATGCGAATGGATGGATACCAACCGCTAATTCTTTTGCCATAATCGTTCCAATTGCACCTGTCAGCGCAGCTAATATCATGTAGCCTTCCCCAGTAAATTGAAATGCCAGCTCAAATTCCTGTCCCCAATTCGCAACGATAATCCCGGAAAAACCGGCGATTAGGCCGATAACTTTTTTCCAATTCATCCGATCATTTTTGTAGTAGTAATGTGCTAGGATAACGGTAAAGAAGGTGGCACTTGCTGATAAAATCGATCCTTGCATACCTGACACTTTTGCTAAACCATTGTAAAAGAAAAAGTATTGTAACGAAGTTTGAATAAATCCAAGGATAACAATGACCATCAGCTGTCTTTTTGTAATGATAACTTTCTTTGGGTTGGTTAGAAGCAGTCCAACAAGCACAATAAGTCCAGCTAGTAAAAAGCGCCAGCCGGCAAAGACAATTTTTGCAAAGGTATCATCAGGTGCCATTTGCAGTTCTTCATAGCTTACCTTTAAAACAGGAAAAGCACTCCCCCATAAAAGCGAGCAAAAGATTGCAATACCAATGACTGCCCATTTATTTTGAAACATGTTTTTCACGTTTGATTCATCTCCTGCTAATTCTTCTAGTAGTAACAATAGTCTAATGTAGCTTATAGATAGGTATTTGGTCAAGCAAAGAAAACTTGGCATTCGCAAGCTTTTAACGAATGTCTTAGTTGAACTTATATAAAAAGATAGTTTTAAAATAACCCAGCTGGAATTAGCCGGGCTATGCCTTAACAGTTAAATAATCGGATAATACTGTTCATATCCCGGATTGCAGTAATAAGGTGGTCTTGGCCCGATTTTCGGAACAAGCCACAAATTCGGGTTATCATCATATCGCATTTTTTCTTTTTCGTCGGAATGCGTAACTAATAACAGTTTTACCTCTGGATTGTAATAATCATGCATCGTTATAAACCCCTCCTGCCTATGCTTTCCAATTACTTTATTCACCTCACACCGTTCATGAGCACGTACATTTAACCGATGCACAACATCCGCCCATTTTTCATAAATTAATTTCAGTATGAATGATGGAGGAGGAATATAATGACAAAGGATTATGGAGACGAGCAAACTTATCCTATGTATCCCAATTACGGAAAAATAACGCGGTATGAGGATATCGCTATTACGGTTCCTGAACAACGTCAATATCGACAGCCAGGTGTAGAAGCCAAAATGGTACCGAGACCAATCATCGAAAATCCGAATTATAAAGGAAGTGGAAAGTTAAAAGGTAAAGTTGCTCTGATTACTGGCGGTGACAGTGGAATGGGAGCTGCTGCGGCAATTGCTTTTGCAAAAGAAGGAGCAGATATTGCCATATCCTATTTGGATGAACATGATGATGCAAACCGAACGAAAAACAGAATCCACGAGCTTGGCAGAGAGTGTCTCCTGTTACCTGGTGACCTTAGAAACAAACAGCAATGTATCGCTATTGTTGAAGAGACAATTAATACTTTCGGGAAGCTTGACATTCTGTGCAATCATGTAGGTATCCAATTTCAACAACTAAGTTTGCTCGATATTACCGATGAACAATTCGATGACACATTCAAGGTAAATATCTATTCCCATTTTTACACCACACGCGCTGCACTTAAATACTTAGAAGCAGGTAGCTCCATTATTAACACCTCTTCTGTTGTCGCTTTTGATGGAAATGATCAGCTCATTGATTACACAGCAACTAAAGGTGCAAACATCGGCTTTACACGAGCATTGGCAAACAGCTTAGTACGTAAAGGAATACGTGTTAATGCAATTGCACCTGGACGAATATGGACACCCCTCATTCCATCCAGCTTTTCCGCCGACCAAGTTCCCCTTGCAGGTAATCCAATGGATCGTCAAGGCCAGCCATTTGAAGTGGCTCCCACATTTGTCTACCTTGCCTCAGATGATTCAAGATTCGTAACTGGACAAACGTTGCATGTAAATGGCGGGCAGGTGCTTTCATAGTATTATGTTTATATCTTAATGAATGACTCTTTACTGTTTGGATGGATCGTGCGTTAGCTTTCGGTTTGGTGTCATAGAGATGGGGGATGGTGCGTTTGTTTTCGATTTGGTGTCATAGAGATGAGGGATGGTGCGTTAATTTTGGATTTGGTGTAATAGAGATGGCGGATGGTGCGTTAGTTTTAGGCTTGGTGTCATAGAGATGGGAGATGGTGCGTTAGTTTTAGTTTTGGTGTCATAGAGATGGGGGAGCGTGCGTTAATTTTGGATTTGGTGTCATAGAGATGGGGGATGGTGCGTTAGTTTTGGGTTTGGTGTCATAGAGATGGCGGATGGTGCGTTAGTTTTGGGTTTGGTGTCATAGAGATGGAAGATGGTGCGTTATTTTTCGATTTGGTGCTTTAACCAGGACGGATGGTGCGTTAGTTTTGGGTTTGGTGCTTTAGCCAGGACGGATGGTGCGTTAGTTTTCGGTTTGGTGTCATAGAGATGGAAGATGGTGCGTTAGTTTTCTATTTGGTGCTTTAACCAGGACGGATGGTGCGTTAGTTTTGGGTTTGGTGTTATAGAGATGGGGGATGGTGCGTTAGTTTTGGGTTTGGTGCTTTAGCCAGGACGGATGGTGCGTTAGTTTTGGATTTGGTGCTTTAGCGACGGTGGATGGTGCGTTAGTTTTGGATTTGGTGCTTTAGCGACGGTGGATGGAGGGCAGTCAAAACCGACTGCCCTATTTCTAGATTAATTTACTTCAACAGACCGACCAACTGCAGTCCGTGTAAAATTCCATCTTCGCCAACATCTTTTGTCACGAATTTCGCAGCTTTTTTAGCTAAATCATGTCCATTTCCCATTGCAACACTGTTATGAACATACGTAAGCATTTCAACATCGTTTAATCCATCACCAAATGCATATACGTGTTCAGGCGAAACACCTAAATGATTTACTAGATTTTCAATGCCCATCGCCTTTGACCCACCTAATGGCAAAACATCGACAGAATATTGATGCCAGCGGACAAAATCAAGCTGATCTACTGCTTCTTTGTATGCTGCTTCATGCTCATTCTTACAGAAAAGCAATGTTTGGTAGATTTCATTATTTTCATAGAAACTTGGATCAAATCCTACCTTATTATTTACTTTCAATGAATCGATTGCCTCTGCCAATTCAGCATGCTCTTCCACATTCGAATACCAGCCTTCATGATCCATGTAGATCAGCGGATGCCCATGCTTCCTAGCATGGACAGTTAATTGTTCCAGCAAATCGCGTTTGATTGGGTTTTTATAAACGATTTCACCGTCTCTTACAACATATTGCCCATTAAAACCTACAAACGTATTGATATTTAACACTTCACGCAGGTCTTTAAAATTAAAGGGTGAACGGCCAGTCGCAATGGCAATTTCATGTCCTTCTCCTTGAAGCGTTTGAATAGCTTCCTTTGTTGATGCAGGAAGTTGTTTCTCATCGTTATACAACGTTCCATCTATGTCAAAAATAATTAACTTTTTTTGCATGTTGCTACCTCTTTCTATGGGGGTTCTACTGTTTAGCTTAAGGGAAAAGGTGGGGGAATGCAATTTATTCGGTTAGATAGAAATAAGAATGGGAAAGAATTTATTGCAGAGAGATGTTTCGCTCGGATATTTAAAAATGTCACGCAGCTCTTTATTTTATAAACTCCCAACAAACTCTTTATAATCCCTGGCTTTAATCAACCTTTCAACCATCGTACTACTATCAATTATCTCTCCGAGCATTTCGTACATTGCCTGCAGGTCTTCTTGTGAATCTTTCTTAACACATAGAAGGCATATAAATTGAACAGGTTTGTCCCCCCATTTTATTGGCTTTTCTAATGTACATACAGTCAGAAAGGTTTTTTCTGTTTTTGGTGTGATTGGATGTGGTATTGCCACTAAATTGCCATACGAAGTAGGAGCAACTTCCTCCCTTCCGTATACCGCTTCTAGAAACGTCTCATCCACTAAACCTTTCTTTAGCAATTCATCATTTAGAAAGCTCAAAACCTCATCCATCGTTTGGTGTTTTTTCCGAGGAAACATTAGCTCTTCACTAAAATAGGTATTTATAGATTGACCCTGTTCCCCTATAAATCGCCCAATTTTTGTTAAATCTTGATCTCCTAAAATGGCATTAACTTGAACAACTGGTACTGGGATATTATCTTGAATTGGAATTGAACTGACAATAAAATCTATATCATACAAACTATAATCACGTAATTTATAATATTCAGTTGTTCCAACAATATCTAAATCCTTACCAAATTGATTTTTCAATTTATAATAGATTAATTGCGCTGTTCCAAAGCCTGACGCACATATGATTAAACAGCGCTTTGGTCCACTTTTCAGCTTTCTTCTTTCTATCGCTGCTCCTATATGAAGGGCAATATAGCCAACCTCAGGTTCATCTATTTCAGTCCCTGTTTCTTCTCCGATAATTATTCCGGCATAAACAGCTGCTTCAAATGCTAATGGATAATTCTTTTTTATATCTTCCAGCATCGGATTACGGATGTTCATTCCATACTTATACCGATTAACAGCCGGCTTCAAATGAAGACTTAACCCAAGTATTAACTCCTTATCCTCGTTAATTCCAAGGTTTAATTCTTGCTCGATTTTATTCAATGCCGATGTGACAAGATGAAGAATATCCTCATCAATTACCTCTTCAACGGCATCATTCGCCTGAGAAAGCATTTTTGTTCCAAGTAAATGTATTGCAATATAGGCTACCTCCAATTGTGGAAATTCAACTTGGAACTTTTCTTCTATCTCTTTTACGATTTCCTGCGCAACTTTGTATTCTTTTTGTTTTAAAATATCCTGTAAATCCATATTGTATAATTTCACATGATTACCACTTTTTATTCGCTTATAAGCAATGGCAATATGAACGAGTAAATTATTCAATGCTATGTCTGATAGCGTGATGGAATGAGCGTTAATTTGCTTGATGATAATCTTTAAAAAACCATCAAGTACTTTCTGATCGAAGGAAGCTAGATATGGATCCATCAATTGCTCTCCAATATCTTCATTCCAATCAAAAATATATTCTGCCATACAAAAACGGAGTTTCATTTCATTCCCTTTTACTTTCAAACCATAATTTGGACGCACATCTAAACTAAGTTCGTATTTAAATAGTATTTCTCTAACTTGCTTTAAATCATTTTGAATAGTAGACCTGCTGATATACATCTCATCAGCTAAATCATCTAACTTAATATAATTCTTATTAAGCAGAAGTCGTATGATGATGTATTTCGTTCTTTCTTCCGGTGTCTTTGGAACAAATCCGTTTATCGACTGACCATCATTTGATATTTCTGTTAAAAAATCTCGGAAAAGTTGTTCTTCCATAATTTTCAGCTGATATCCCTTGCCCTTTAATGACTCAATCATAGCTCCATTTCCCTCTAGTAGCATCGAAAGATTTTTAATATC
This sequence comes from Oceanobacillus sp. FSL K6-0127, assembly GCF_037983385.1. Lineage (NCBI taxonomy): Bacteria > Bacillati > Bacillota > Bacilli > Caryophanales > Bacillaceae > Oceanobacillus > Oceanobacillus sp. FSL K6-0127. The sequence continues at coordinate 4,119,538 of NZ_CP150287.1, forward strand.
TTCTCTCGTAGTTCGTACGGATACTTGTGTTATAGAAGCTAAGTACGTCCCGGTAATAGGAGATTCAACTGCGATTAATTCTCGTAATATCGCTTTCATTCTGTATTCTAGCATTTTCTTAATCCACCCTCTTTCGGTGTACCAATTACGATTAACATGAATCTTTTATCACTAACCTTGCCCTCTATCATTATTTTAACCATAAAAGGCTCTGATACCTATGCAGAACCAGAGCCTTTTAGAAAAAATACTATTATAATGGAATCTTCTATACACCTTTTTGAGTCCGCATCATGTTCTATAGGATATTCTTTAGAAAAACAATCCAATTCTTATTAAAAGCCGTTACGCTCAGACACTTCTTTGATCCAGTGTGCACTTTTCTTCGGTGTGCGTTCTTTTGTCTTTACATCAACTGAAAAGAACCCATAGCGGTTTTTATAGGCGTTCATCCATGACCAGTTGTCCATAAATGTCCAGAGGTGGTAGCCTTTTGCATTACAGCCTTCCTGGATTGCTTGATGCAACCACTTTAAATGCTCACGGATAAAGTCAATTCGGTAGTCGTCCTGGATTTCTCCGTCTTCTAAAAAGCGTTCTTCATTTTGAACTCCCATACCATTTTCTGAGATGAAGGATTCAATATTGCCATAGTTTTCTTTTAGATTAATCATAATGTCATAGATACCTTTTTCGTAAATTTCCCATCCGCGATAAGGATTCATTTTACGACCTGGCATTTCATAGTTATCGAAAAACCAATCTGGCATGAAAGGTCCATAAGGGTTTGGCAAATGTTCCTTTGCTTTTACACGACGTGGCTGATAATAATTGACACCTAGAATATCAGCAGTGTTTGCTTTAATTAGCTCACGATCTCCATTCTCTGTGTTAGGTAAATGACCATGTTCACGTAGAATTTCAATTAATTCTTCAGGGTACTCCCCTAAGACAGCTGGATCCAGGAAGCTACGGTTGAAAAATAAATCTGCAATTTGTGATGCTCTTAAGTCAGCAGGGTTTTGACTACGCGGATAAGATGGCGTCAGATTTAAAATGATACCAATTTTTCCTTCGCTAATATCACATGTACGGAAAATCTCCACTGCTTTTGCATGAGCAACCATTGTATGAAAAGCAACTTGTACTGCACGTCTTCCATCGACTACATTAGGATAATGGAAATCATAAAGATAACCGCCTTCTACCGGAACAATTGGCTCGTTAAATGTAAACCATTTGGAAACACGATCACCAAATAGATGGAAAGCTTCTTTGGCATATGCTGCATATGCATCAACAACAGATCTGCTTTCCCAGCCACCTTCTTCTTGTAACTCGAATGGCATATCAAAATGGTATAGGTTTACAAAAGGTTCAATCCCATTAGCAAGCAGTTCATCAATTACATGATTATAGAACTTCACAGCCTCTTGATTTACTTCACCACGTCCACCAGGGATTAGCCGAGACCAGGAGATTGATAAACGGAATGTATTGTGACCAATTTCCTTCATTAATTGGATATCTTCTTTATAACGGTAATAAAAGTCAGATGTGGACTCTGGACCTACACCTTCAAAAAAGCGATTTGGTTCGACTTCGTACCAATGATCCCAGATATTTTTTCCCTTTCCTCCCGCATTGGCAGCTCCCTCCATTTGCGTTGCCGATGTTGCACTTCCCCACCAAAATCCTTCCGGAAATTTATATTGAACTGACATTTCATATACCTCCTCATTATTTGCTGCGATAGAGTTCAATAAATTCTACTGCTAAATCCCTCACAGTCATAGCGTTCATTAAATGGTCCTGTGAATGAATTAAAATCACATTTACATTTGCCTCTTCCCCATTAGCTTCTTCCTGTAATAGCTTTGTCTGGAAACCATGTGCCTTCGTTAGCTCTTCACCTGCTTCTGCTATTTTTTGATCAGCTTCTTCAAAATTACCCTCTTTTGCATCTTGAATAGCCTCCATCGCACTAGAACGACCATTTCCTGCATATAAAATAATTTGAAATGCAATTTCTGTTATATTATCCATTCGCAGTCACCTCTCATAAGTTGCTAATCTATCATCTTAAGAATAGAGTGGCCCCGCATAATTGGGGCCACTAATCTATCTACTTATTGCCACTTTTCTCTTTCTCATAATAGTTTTTATCCAGAATTTTCAGGAACGGCCACCAGATTACCATTACGACCATTAAATTAAATGCCTGCAGTACTGCACCTTGCCACGCATTGCCTGTTGCTAAAAATCCACTTATCAGCGGTGGTGTAGTCCATGGGACAATTATTCCAGCTGGCTTCGGTACGATTCCAGTTGACATTGCAATATACGTAATGACCGTTATAACAACTGGAGCGATAATCCAAGGAATCAGGACTAATGGGTTCATAACAATCGGCAATCCAAAGATAATTGGCTCGTTTACGTTGAATATGCCCGCTGGCGCACCAAGCTTCCCTAGCTCTTTTAACTGCCTGCTTCGCCCTATCATAAAGATCAGAATGATAACCGCTAATGTCATACCTGTTCCACCCATACCGACTAAGAAAGTATCAATAAACTGTTTTGTTACAACGTTTGGCAACTCAAGACCTGCCTGGAATGCTTGTAAATTTTCATCGTTTAAGGTGTACCAAATTGGATCAAATACAGAGTTTACGATAATCTGACCATGTAAGCCAAAGAACCAGAAAACTTGAATTAAAAGTACTGCCACAATAGTTGCTGGCAAACCACTGCCTAGAGTAGTCAATGGCTGTTGAATAATGGTATAGATAAAGTTCTGTATGGTTTCAAATGGTGTATAGCTGAAAATAATACGAATTATTAAAAATAATGATAACGTTAATGTGATTGGAATTAATGCGCTAAATGATTTAGAAACTGCATCCGGAACGCCTGGTGGCATTTTGATTGTCCAATTTTTCTGAGTGAAAAACCGATATAGCTCAGCAGATACAAATGCCGTAATGATTCCTAAGAACATACCTTGTGCACCTAAGCTTACTGTTGGAATAACACCTGCCACTCCCTCAAGTACTTGCGGTGTTAAGATTAAAAACGAAGCTAAAGCAGTTGCTCCACCATAAATAGCCTCCAAACCGTATTGCTCAGTTAGCTTATATCCGATACCAATAATGACAAACAGACCCATAATACTTAAGGTTGCGGCTGAAGCTGGTCCTAATGCAGTTTGATACGTTGCAAATGCTTCTTCCCCAATCAATTTATCTAAAAATGGCAGATTTGCCAGAACAACGAATATTGAACCAAAAATAATTAATGGTAGTGAAACCATGAAGCCATCACGCAGAGCTGTCAAATATTTGTTATTGTTAAGCTTGTCCGCAATTGGTAACAGTATATTTTCCAAGACCTCCATAAACTTGTTCAATTTTATGCTCCCCCTCTTGGTGACTATTCACCAATTAACTCCAATGCTTTATTTAAAACCGCTTCTCCATCTACGCGACCATAAGCCATAGGATCAATAATGTCTAATGGAACTCCAGCTTTCTCTGCGACTACAGAGAATTTCTTCTTCATAAATCTCATTTGCGGGCCGATTAAAAGAACATCTGCCTTTTCGATTTCAGTTGGTGCCTTATCTTGTGCAACAGCCCAAATATTGACTTCAATCCCTTTCGAAGCAGCTGATTCCTTCATCTTGTTCACTAAAAGACTTGTTGACATTCCTGATGAGCATGCTAATAATATATTTTTCATCTGATAATTCCCCCTGAATTATAATGTAGTTTGTTTTTGAACCTATATTCATCGTACAGCTAAAGCGGTTTCATTAACACGCATTGTTTTTCCTCTTTAAAGAGGAAGTTGTTAAACGCTTTCATTATTTTGTTTTTTTACCAGACACCAAGCAAAAAATAGCAATCTGTTATGAATCATAATAGAATGAAAAACTCCCTACCATCAAGTAAGGAGTTTATCAGTTTAAATTCCAGCTTTAGTCAGTAACTCTTCGACAACTAATTGTGATTTTAATCCCTCTACTCCATCGACAAGAAGTTGTGAGTCGTTGGTAACACATTCCACGAAATGTTCAACCGCGTCAACAAATCCTTTTTGCTTTAAGGTCGTTTCCCAGGATGGGGAAGTCTGTATGGTAAGTTTATCTTCTTGAACAGTTTCCATCACATTCAAGTTTTTCACACGAATTAGTGCTCCATCTGTAAGTAACTTTAATTGCTCTAAACTCGTTCCAGCCTTTCGATGCATTGAAAGATTAAATGAAGCTCCATTTTCAGCTTCGAAAACATGGTGAGCAAAAACGAGCTGTTCAGTCAAATTAGTTGTCATCTTTTGATACATCAACTTCAATTCACCACCATGAAACCACCTCATCAAGTCAACGATGTGAATGTAATCGTCAAGCATCGTAAAACGGCAACTCGCCGGACCAATGTTATTTGTACGGTGTTTCTCAACATAAATCGCAGCAGACGCCCCTGCCCTTTGCTTCGCTTCCACATACATCGGTGCAAAACGACGATTAAATCCAACCATTAGTTTTCGACGATTTTTATCACTTAACTCAACTAGTTTTTCCGCTTCTTCAACTGTAGCAGCAAGTGGCTTATCCACATAAACATCTTTTCCATTTTTAAGAAGTTCCGATACTACTTCAAAATGGGACTCCGTTGAGCTATGGACAAATACCGCGTCACTTGCTTGTATTAATGCTGACATACTATGAAAATCCTGAATTCGATACTGCTGGCAAATTTGCTTTCTTTTTTTCTCGTTCGGGGAAAAGGCCCCGACAAATTGCCACTTCGTTTCTTTCGTTAAAGTTGGTAAATAAGCTTTTTGTGCAATGCCTCCAAGTCCAATCATAGCAATTCTTGGCAATTTCATTTAGACACTCCTTAAATAAGGCTTCTTTTATTTATGTTCTTTCATGTTATTTAATATTGGATAATAATACAAGTACTTAGGTAATGAGAAACATGATTTATGGAATTTCTCGAAACGGTTGCTTTTAATCCATTCATAGATAATAGCAATATGAAAAAAACGAGTAATCACTTCCGTCAGTGATTACTCGATCCTTATTTTAAGCTCCTATTTTTTCTTTTACATACTTTTCATTTTTACTGAATATTGTAAGACCAGTTGTGTTTTTATGGAATTTAGGAAAGAAAAAGCTTGCGATATATCCAAACCCAAATGATGTAAAGAAAGATACCATACTTACAGCAAATGGGGTTAACTCCGTTTGCTGGATAAAGTACGAAGCAATTGCACTTAGGAATAGTCCAACCAATACACCTGGAGCATTTGCTCGTTTCGTGAAGATCCCGAGTGCAAATATACCAGCAATTGGCACACCGAATAATCCGGTTATAGCCAAAAATAAGTTCCATGTTTCTGCACGATTCGTGGAAATGAGATACAAAGCAACAGCTAATCCAAGAACACCAGTAATGATTACTACCCATCTTGCAAGTGCGACATCATTTGTTTTCTTATGATTGAAAAATCGCTGTTTAAAATCAACCAATATACAAGCTGAAATACTGTTAAGACTCGATGAAATGGTAGATTGAGCAGCCGCAAAAATAGCAGCAATTAGTAAACCTGCAACACCTACTGGCAATGAAGTCACAATAAAATATGGAACAATTGCTGAAGTGTTAAACCCATCAGGAAGTGCTTCCACATTACTGTAATAGCTGTAAAGCACCGTTCCCATACCATAAAATATAGGAATTGTGATTAATGCAAGAATTCCATTTGTCCACAAGGATTTATTTGTATCCTTGATAGAACTTGTTGTCTGGTAGCGCTGTACAACATCCTGACTCGCTGTATACTGATGCAGATTATTAAAAATGGAACCAAGGAAAATAATTGGTATTGCTGCAGCTGTAGTACCAAACTGAAAGTTTTGCGCTGTAATAAATTTTTCATTCGAAATCGCATCATTTAATACAGTTGAGAAACCACCATTAACTGCGGATATACCAAGTACAACAACTAATATTGCACCGCCAAGTAGTATAATCCCTTGAATAACATCACTCCAGATTACACCTTCCATACCACCTAAGAATGTGTAGATAATACATAACCCTCCAACAGCTGCAGCAATAAGCACTGGATTAATTTCTGAAACGGAAGTAATGGCTAATGTTGGCAAATAAATAACAATCGCTACACGTCCAATATGAAATAAAACAAATAATAAGCTCCCTATCACCCTTAGTGAAGGGCCGAATCTTTCTTCGAGATATTCATACGCTGTTGTTATATTAAGTTTTCTGAAGAAAGGAATGTAGAAATAAATCAAAATCGGTATAATTGCAAATATTGCAAGGTTTCCTGCTGCATAGGACCAGTCCGTTAAAAATGCCTGCTCTGGAGTAGACATAAATGTAATCGCACTCAAAGTTGTCGCATAAATACTGAAGCCCGCTGCCCATGCAGGAATTTTACCACTTGCTTTAAAGAAGGCATCTGTATCCTTACCGGCCTTTTTCGTGAAGTATAGACCTACGCCAAGCATAGCGATTAAATAAACAACTAATACGATCCAGTTTACTGTACCAAGACCCACTTTTTCCATTATTTTTCCCCCTCTTTGTATGCGCTTAAATATTTATTATTCAAAAAATTAATTGATAGGAAAAGCAGTTCAACTGCTTTTCCTTGTTTGGTCTTATGAAAACTTGGCATACGGTAAATAAATTGTTGAAAGCTTATTTTTTTCTTAGAAGCTCTTATTCTATTATTCTTGAAATTCAAGCTTCCTGAGCGTGCATGATTCTGCATAAAAATGCTTTTCCTCTGAGAAGTATGTGTTTTGGACTATTAATTGCTCACTTGTACAGAAAAAATACAAGTACACTTTCGACTTAAATCACAAATTAAAATCTCTCACCAGTTTTTCCACAGCTTCCCTTTTTGCTGGATCAAATGAACTCATTGGCTGCTTCACTGTTCCGGCATCGATGCCCTTCACATTCAATATCTCCTTCAATGTCTGATACAACCCAAGCTCTAAAACTTTTTCTATGATATCGTTCATAACATGCTGCACTTCATAGGCGCTGGCAATTTCTCCCCGCTGCACCATTTCAAAAATTTGTTTTGCAAGATTACCATGGATATTATAGGTACTTCCAATTGCACCGTCTACACCAGAGACCGCACCATATATTAGCATTTCGTCAAATCCTGAATAGATCAGTTTATTTGGGTATTTCTTACGCAGACGCTCTAACATAAAGAAATTGCCATCTGTATATTTAACACCGATAACTTTTTCATTTTGGAAAAGCACATCAAACTGTTCCAATGACATGGATACGCCTGTCAAAGCAGGAATAGCATAAATAATCATATTGTTGCCTGTTGCTTCTATAATCGTTTCATAGTAATTCTTAATCTCGTCAAACGTAAATTTATAATAGAATGGTGTAACAGCTGAAAGGCTATCATACCCCAATTCTGTTGCATACTTCCCAAGTTCCACAGCCTCATCTAGATTGATTGAGCCAACTTGTGCGATTAGTTTAACCGCTCCATTCGTTTCTTCATGTGTAATTTTAAAAATTTCCTTCTTTTGATCGGTTGTCAGCATGAAGTTCTCCCCAGAGCTTCCGTTTACATATAACCCATCAACCTGCTGCACGTCGATATTATTTCTGATTACTTCCCGTAACCCCTGTTCTTTAATTCTTCCCTGATCATCAAAAGGAACGAGTAACGCTGAAAATATACCTTTCATAAAAATTCCTCCCTTAGTTTTAAATTGCTAAAACGCATTCATAAAGTTATAATATTGTCAGACCAATTTTCAATTTCATCATAAAAGGGTTTTCACAAAATGTCAACACTTTTCGTAAGGGGTTTCATTATAACTATGAAAATATGATATGATTTAGGAAAAAAAACGAGGGATCAACGTGGAAATTCAGAAGACTTCTCTAGTGAATATTGTTATCGAAAGAATAAAAAACTCTATTCTAGAAAATAAGTTAAAACCAAATGATAAATTTTTAACGGAAAAGGAGCTTACGGAGCAGCTGAAGGTAAGTCGAACTGTAGTAAGAGAAGCATTAATCTCACTTCAAGCTGTGGGGATTTTAAAGATTAAGCCCGGTGGCGGAATCTACATTGCAGACACGAAGCTTGGAACGATCAATTCCATTTTAAAACATCATTATGAAACATACGGTGTAAAAATAAGGGAATTAATCGAAATTCGAAAGATCATCGAACTTGGGGCATTGCGCCTGATTATTGAAAAGCAGGTTCCATTGGATATACAACAGCTAAAAGAAATAAATGAGTCCTATCTCCAAGCGATTACAACCAATGGAGATACAAAGAAATTCGATCGTATTTTCCATCAATCCCTTATTAAAGCAACTGATAACGATACCTTTTATGACTTCAGTGAAATTATTCATCAGTACTTTGCTCTCGTAAGAATAGATTTGACAGAGAATCAGGATTCCTTAATAGAATCGTACAAACAGCACAATGAAATTGTTGATGCTATTAAGGATAATGATCTGCTTCATGCACAGAAAACAATGACTGCTCACTTTGAACCTATTTTTACTTTTATTAAGAAAATGGAGGAAGAATCGTGAAAATGGATCCAGTCGATGTGACAGAAAGAAAGTCTCTAAAAAAAACGGTCATACAGGAAATTAAAAAATATATAATCGATCAGCAACTAAAGGCAGGAGACAAACTTCCGACAGAGCGTACATTTACTATGATGTTCGGGGTAAGCAGGTCTGTGGTCAGAGAGGCCTTAAGTTATCTCGAAAATACTGGGGTTGTTACAACAACACAGGGAAAAGGTGCATTCATAAATGAATCAAACATAGAAAATCTTCTAAACAGCTTTTTTTTCCTTTGGCAAGTTAATGATGGACAAATCGAGGACATATTAAGCTTAAGAATCATTTTTGAGTCAAGTGCCATTGATGAAATAATTCGGCAAAATCGAATGGACGAACTAACTGAATTAAAAAACAGGGTGGATGACAGTAAAAACTGCCAATCATTGGAGGAATTCAGAGAAGCGGATATTGCTTTTCATAAGCATCTTCTAGAAGCAACCAATAATAAGCTGTTTATTCAAATGACAAACATGATTACAACCTATTTTTTCGAAACGGAATATATTGAAATGACAATAGACGAATATCAAAAAGCTGCATCAGAGCATTTACAAATTGTAGAAGCAATGATAAAAGGAAATGCTGAACAAGCAAAATCATTACTCACAGGACATATTCAAAACACAAAGGTATAGGGGGCTTCATATGGGGATTTACCTATCCATTGATATTGGGGGTACATACATTAAATATGCCCTGATGGATGAGCAGCATAGACTTTATAACCATCAGAAGATGGAAACACCCGTAAATATCAATCATGCCATTTTAAAACAGATTGAAACAATAGTAGAGAACACAACAGCTCAGTACGAGATTGATGGAGTCGGCATCAGCACCGCAGGGATTGTAGACAGAACGACAGGGGAAATAATTTACGCTGGACCGACCATTAAAGACTATAAAGGTACAGCTTTCAAATCTTTGCTGAATGATAAATATAAGCTGCCAGTACATGTTGAGAATGATGTAAATGCAGCACTGCTCGGAGAAATTTGGAAAGGTGCTGCCAGAAATCAAAATAACGTTGTTTGCATTACCTTGGGTACAGGAATTGGCGGTGCACATTATGATCATCAACTAAAGGATGGATTTAATTATCAGGCAAATTCAGTGGGATATTTATTGTATGACCCAGAAACACGAACAAACTATGAAGAACGCGCATCAACAGCTGCTTTACATAAGAGAATAGAAAAAGAATTAGGAACCGAATTCTCAGTAAAATCCGTTTTTGAACATGCGAAAAATGGAAATGAATCCTGTATTTCCATTATTGTATCCTGGGCAAAAGAAGTAGCAAAAGGACTAGCGCAAATTATTTTAATATCAGACCCAAAATGCATTCTAATAGGTGGTGGCGTTTCAGCTCAAGGTGATTATCTTCTCAAACAGATTCAAAATCAGCTCGACGTATTCCTACCGGAGAATTTCCTGAAAACGGAGCTGAAGATAGCTGAATTATTTAATGACGCTGCATTATATGGAGCTGTGTATCCTTTTTTTAATACGAAAAATAACACTTTTTGAATAGGGGGAAGTAAGATATGCTAGAAAAAGTAAAAGGAAATTTGATTGTATCCTGTCAGGCACTACCTGATGAACCATTACATAGTTCATTTATTATGTCCAAAATGGCATTAGCAGCATTACAAGGTGGAGCAAAAGGCATTCGAGCCAACTCTAAAGCGGATATTATCGCAATTAAAAAAGAAGTCGACCTGCCAGTAGTAGGTATTGTAAAACGTGATTATGAAGATAGCTCTGTCTTTATAACTGCAACTTATAAAGAAATAGACGAATTAATAGAGAGCGACTGTGAAATGATTGCAATGGATGCGACAAACAGGAAGCGCCCAAATAATATTGAACTTGCAGAGCTTGTGAGCTATACACGGGAAAAGAATAGTAAAATCCAGCTCATGGCCGATATTGCTACACTCGAGGAGGCTGTTCAGGCAGAGCAGCTTGGCTTTGACTGTATATCCACTACCTTGCATGGTTACACCGAAATAACAAAAGGCAAAAAGCTTTACCATGATGACTTTAAATTTTTGAAGGATGTTTTGGAACATGTGAGCATACCGGTTATTGCTGAAGGAAATGTGATCACACCAGAGATGTACAAACGTTGCATGGAACTTGGCGCATATTCCAGTGTCGTTGGTGGAGCGATTACAAGACCGAAAGAAATTACGAAACGTTTTATTGAAATGATGGGGTGATAATCAAGTAGGATAAGTGAATAACTCTTCAGAACCCGGAGTGCCGATTTCCCCACACCGGGTTTTCTAGAAATTAGTTCCTAGTATTGCGCAGTTCTTTAACAACTCTGAAAATCGAATTGATAGATTTGGAGCTTTTGGTTTTTTACAGATGACATCGTTCTTTTGACTTCTGCTACTTAACACTAGCTCTTTCTTGGTTAAGTAATTTAGATTATAGCTTTGAATCTGCCTTTATAGTGGTTTTTACAATAGCATTAATGCTACTCTTTGTGTTAATGCACGTTTATGTTGTTATTTTAGAATGATAAAAATATTATATAGGGGAGGAACGATATGCTTATAGGCGGAATTGAAGCAGGTGGTACTAAATTTGTGTGTGCTGTTGGAGATGAATCTGGAAATATTTTTGACAAGGTAACTTTCCCTACAGAAGAACCAGAAAAAACACTAGATGCAGCAAAGCAATTCTTTAACAAACATGATATCCAAGCACTAGGTGTAGGAAGCTTCGGTCCTGTGGACTTGAATAAAAAAAGCAAGACATTTGGCAGGATTTTAAATACACCAAAGTTAAAATGGAAGCAGCTTCATCTGTTAGAGCAGCTAAAACAAGATTATAATATACCAGTAACTTTGGATACAGATGTCAATGCTGCAGCACTGGGAGAATATAAATATGGTGCTGCAAAAAATGCCGCTAGTATTCTCTATATTACAGTAGGCACTGGCATTGGAGCAGGGTTTGTGAAAGACGGCCAAACTTATATTGGCAAAAGCCATCCCGAAATGGGCCACATCTTTATTCAACAAAGAAAAGACGATAATTTTGAGGGTAACTGTCCTTACCATGGTACCTGTTTAGAAGGTTTGGCTTCAGGACCAGCGATTGAAAAACGCTTTGGTAAAAAAGGAGATTTATTAGGAGCAGATCATATTGCATGGGAAATAACAGCAGATTATTTGGCACAAGCAATCATTAATTATCTTCTTATTCTTTCTCCTGAAAAAGTGATTATTGGTGGCGGCGTAATGAAACAAAAGCAGTTGTACCCGCTTATCCGTAGAAAGGTACTGGAGTTTTCGAATGCTTATATGGAACTTGAAAATTTGGACGAAATGATTGTAGCCCCTAAATTAAATGATGAGCAAGGGATTAAGGGTGCTATTGCGTTGGCTTTGTTGGGGTGAATGGGAAAAAGCTGTTGCTATGTGTTTGCAACAGCTTTTATAGTGTAAAAAATCAAATTTAACAGGACTTGCCCCTCTAGGAATGCGAAACAACCAGCTCTGCTTCCCCAGAAAGCTCATACGCTCCAACACGATGAGGAATGACAAAGTGACTCCCCTTCCCTATTTCAAAATCTTGACCATTCACTGTTAGCTTTGCTTTACCCGCAATTACACTAACCTGTAAAAAGTCCTTGTCCATCGTAAGTGAAGCATTACCATTTAACTCCCAGTGATACACAGAAAAATACTTCTCTTCCACTAATTTCTTAACTGTTAAATCATCTACGGCATTTTCGGTTTGTTCCACCTCTGCATCTTGATGTGGAACTGTTGTTACCTGCTTTGCACGTTCCAAATGCAACTCACGTTTATTTCCTGCTGCATCTGTCCGATCATAGTCATAGACTCGGTACGTAATGTCTGAACTCTGCTGTATTTCCAAGATTACGATTCCCTTACCAATTGCATGAATCGTACCACTTGGCACATATACAAAGTCTCCAGCTTGTACACTGACACGTCGTAACAACTGATCCCATTCGCCACGATCAATCATATCTTCAAGTTCTTCTCGTGTCGTTGCATGATGTCCCAACACAAGCTCTGCACCCTCTTCTGCACTTAAAACATACCAGCACTCTGTCTTTCCATATGGTACATCTTCTACCTCTTGTGCAAATTGATCATTCGGGTGTACTTGTACAGATAAGTCATCAGCTGCATCTAAAACTTTTACCAATAAAGGATAAGCGCCATCATTGTCTTTACCCTTATTAAATAGTTCACCATGTTCCAGCCAAGCATCTGCTAACGTCTTTCCCTTTAATGGACCATTCTCTATAACGCTTGGCCCATTCGGATGAGCAGAAACAACCCATGCCTCGCCAGTGTGTTCATAAGGAATCTCATAATTAAATTGTGTATTTAACTTTTGTCCACCCCAGATTCTTTCTTGAAATACAGGTTGTAGAAAAATAGGTTCGTTATACATAGCGTCCTCCATTAATCGTAATTTTTCTTTTATGTACAGTGTCATTCTAACATAAGAGGAACAGAAGAAAACACAAGGTTCTCTTCTGTCATTTTAGTTCCAATTAGCTTATCGTATCTAATAACTCATAAGCTTCTTCTGAACTGTGCACATTCAATAGTTGCTCTCTAAATGCATCATCCATCAATTTACGTGATAACATTTGTAAAATCTTTAAATGAGCGTCCCCTGCACTTTCCTCTGGTACTGCAATCATAAAAATTAACTTCGCTTCTGTTCCGTCTAAACTCTTCCAGTCAACACCGTCTCGCTTAATCCCAAATGCTACCGCAGGGCGTTTTACTGTATTAGACTTACCATGCGGGATAGCAATATTCATACCAAGTCCTGTTGTGCTTTGACTTTCGCGATTTAAAATTGCTTGTCTAAAAGCTTCCTTCGAATTTAAAATTCCGGATGCATCAAACTTTTCAATTAGCTCATCAATCACATCATCACGAGTTTCACCAGCTAAATCCGTTTCAATTAAATCAACATTCGTAATAGAAGTTAGCTTATTGATTTCTTCCATTTCAACTTCTTCTTCAACTTCTTCAGGAGCAGACGCTTGTTGTACTTCCTCATTTGTGTCAGGGAGCGTACCACCGCCAGCAACTGCAACAGCTGGCTCACCAACCACGTCTTTCTTCAAGAAGTTAACCATAAACGCCGTAACAATAACCCCAACAATTGCTGCAATAAAGAACATCACCACATTATTTACGGCACCTAGCACAGCTACAATTGGACCACCATGTGCAACTCTGCCACCTACACTGCCAATCATCGCAATAACGGATCCGGCCATTGAACCTACAACAATACTTGGGATTACACGAAGCGGATCTTGTGCTGCGAATGGTATTGCACCCTCTGTAATACCAAAAAGTCCCATCGTAAACGAGGCTTTTCCAGCTTCTCTTTCATTATCCAGATATTTTTTCTTATTCAGCATCGTTGCCAGTCCCATTCCGATTGGAGGAATACAGATAGCAACAGCAATTGGTCCCATAATTTCATAGTTACCTTCAGCTATCATGGCAGAGCCAAATAGGAAAGCAACTTTATTGAATGGTCCTCCCATATCTACTGCAATCATTGCACCGAGAATAAGTGCCAGCAAAATCGAGCTTGCACCTTGCATCCCAGCAAGCCATACAGTTAACGCTTCAAAAACCTGTGCAACTGGTGCGCCAATAACAAAGATAAATAATAGTCCAACGATAACCGATGCAATAATCGGGATAAATATGATCGGCATGACAGGTAGAACAGCTTTTGGTACTTTAATTTTCTTAATAGCAAGTGCGACATAACCAGCTAGAAAACCAGCAATAATCCCACCGATAAAACCTGCCCCGGCTTCACTTCCATAAAAACTTCCGTTAGCAGCAATATAACCACCAATCATACCCGGAACAAGCCCTGGTCGATCAGCAATACTTACAGCAATGAACCCTGCTAATATTGGAACCATAAACATAAATGCCGTACCACCAAGGGATTCAATTTGTTTCCAGATCGAATCTTCCGGTATCACGATTCCACCTGGAGTTTGCTCTCCGCCAAGCGTTAATGCAATTGCAATCAATAAACCACCAACAACAATAAATGGAACCATATAGGAAACACCATTCATTAAATGTTTATAAATAGGATTTTCTTTTTTCTTACGTTCGTTTTTAATATTTGCTGCATCCCTTAATTCAGGACGATATATAGCAACATCACCACTTTGAATTCGTTCAATCAATTCCTTTGGTTTACGAATTCCGTCCTGTACACCTGTCACAATCAATTTCTTCCCTACAAAACGTTCCTTTGATACCTCTTTATCAGCAGCAATAATAATTGCATCCGCTTCTTCGATATCTTGTTCTGTTAATGGATTCTCTACACCAATTGATCCTTGTGTCTCCACTTTTATATCAATACCCATTTCTTCGCCTGCTTTTTGTAAATTTTCAGCAGCCATGTACGTATGGGCAATTCCAACTGGACAAGCTGTCACAGCTAATACTTTCATTGTGTATCCTCCTCTTTAAGAAGTAATCGCTTTCTAAACTTATTATAACCCTGCCATGTACATGAATAAGTTTTTATTTTTACCAGAACTAGTGGTAATAAATGATTAATTAGATTTCACTATACAAAAAAGAAAGTAGGCATAATAACCTACTCACTTCTCTAAAACGTCTATAAATGCATGCATGTCCTGCGCATCTGCTAATTCCTTTCCTAGCAATGGATCTTCACTGATTCCTGCAATTTGTCCAATAACTTCCCTCGTTATTTTATGATCGACATTTGCTATAGCAAGCATGAAGACAACAGATACAAATTCATTTCCCCATTCAATCGGATTCTCCAAAATAGCTACTGCAATCGCTGATTTATGAATCAGATTTGGATCAGCATGAGGGATAGCAATACCTCCGCCAATTGAGGTTGCTGATTTTCTTTCTCGAAGTAACGCATTATGCGTAAAGTTTTCCTTTACATATCCTTTTTGAATCAGTGCATTTCCAAGTAGCTCAACTACCTCATAACGATGTTCCTTGTCCACTCCAAGGAACAACAAATCTTTAGAAATTAATCTTTGAAGTGAAGAGCCTCCACTTTTTACAACCTTATGATCCAGCTCATCTATAAACTGACTAAGCTTTTCCTTATCTTTTGTCTCCAAGAGAGGAGATATAATGATATAGGGCACCTCCACTTTTTCTAGTGGAACCGTAGATATAATAAAGTCTACTTGTTCTTTCTTTAAAACTTTATCTACCTCTGCTTTACTTACACAAGCGGCAATTTCTATCCCCTTATAATTTTGGGTAATCTTAGCTTCAAGTAAATGAGACATACCTACTCCCATATGGCAAACTATTAAGGTCCTCCTACGTTTACTTTTTGAACCTTCCATTCTTTCTATAGAAGCCTGAAAATGTAAAACGAGATATGCAGCCTCATCCTCTTTAATATCAAGGTTATGCGACTGTTTTACCTCTCCTAATGTTAGAATAACCATGCTAAACATGTAGGGATACATCTTTTTAATTTCAGATAACATTGGGTTTGTAATGGGAAAACCATATCGGATGCGATTAATCACTGAATGCATATGCACAACTAAACCGCTTTCTAATACTGCATCTTTTTCAAATGGAAACAATGTTAATTTGCTTAGCTTCCTAGTAAGGCTAGATACTACCTCCAGCAAAAAGTCATCGGAACTTAATTTATCTGTCCCGCTGCTTTCTGTCACCTTACTGCTTATAAGATGCCATGTAAAATAAACACGTTCATCCTCAGGGAA
This sequence comes from Oceanobacillus sp. FSL K6-0127, assembly GCF_037983385.1. Lineage (NCBI taxonomy): Bacteria > Bacillati > Bacillota > Bacilli > Caryophanales > Bacillaceae > Oceanobacillus > Oceanobacillus sp. FSL K6-0127. The sequence continues at coordinate 4,136,014 of NZ_CP150287.1, forward strand.
AGAAATCCGAAATATCGCTTCCAATTGTTCAAAAAAAGAGGCAGCATAACGATATTCTTCCTGACCAAAAACATGAACTTTTTCTTCCTTAGGAACAAGAACAGGCGATTTTTGTCTCGTACGCTTCAGCATGATGAGAGCATGTACAAGGAGACTCTCCATTGCTTCATCTGTAAAAGATAATTGATAGTTCAGCCGCAGATCACGCAACGCTTTCTTAACTGTCGCAATCTCATGAGGCAAAAATAAATCAAGGACGTAATTTCGATCGGCTGTTGAAACTAGTAGCGGCAGCCGCGATAACGCTTGGCGTTTCTGCAATTCTGTTCCCTTAATCATATGCCCAAGACCTGGTTTAGAAATCAATTTTAAATCAAAAGATGCTAACCAAAGCTCTATGTTTTCCAATTCTTTCTTTATAACAGTCTTTGCCGCATAATATTTATCTACAAAGGCTTGGATAGTAATTGGATAATTACTCGTGAGTAATTGAAAAGCAATTTCAATAATTCGTTCTCCCTTGTCTTGGAAAGGAGACGTTGATAAAAGCAAATGCAATACTTCAAGGCGTTCCGCTTCATCCATTTCGAGCGTAATGCCAACACCTGGTTTTCGCTTGATATTACCTCTTGAAATCTTCGGTAAATATAAATCAATTTGGTTTAAATCATTTCGCACTGTCTTTTCCGAACAATCCAGGCGCAAAGCAAGTTCTTGGATAAGCAGCGGGACTTGATATTCAGTTAAAAGTATTTTTAGTAGTTCTTTTTGTCGCTCATTCATCGTTTATCTACTCCTATGTATGAGTTTAGCTAATAGGTGATGGAGAAGCAATGAATATCTATCGGAAGATTAAAGTTAGTAACCTGTTTGATAAATTTTCAATTCAAATATGTGATGAATGGAAGATACTTTCATATGATGGCCTGTCCAATTATCATTATTAATAAAAAAGATATAACTCCAACACATTGTTGGATATTATATCTTTTTACTAATTAGTTTTTGTTTAAGGTTGAAACTATTTTCTAATCTAGAAAAGTTTACTCTATAAATTACCAAGCCCTTGTATATTAATCCATATGTGAACCACCATTAATATCAATATCTTCCCCAGTGATATAAGACGCTTCATCTGATACTAGGAATGCAATGGTTGATGCAATCTCATCAGTTTCACCAGGACGCCCAACAGGAATACCGTCAATTACTTTTCTTGCGTCTTCTTCAGGAAGTGACTTCCAAATTTCTGTATTCACAAGACCTGGTGCCACACAGTTAACCGTAATCCCATCTGTCGCTACTTCACGCGCAAGGTTTTTGGAGAATCCCAATACTGCAGCTTTTGATGCAGAATAGTGTGCTCCTCCAAACACCCCCCCACCTCTTTTGGCAGATACAGATGACAGACTTACAATTCTACCAAATTTCTGTTCTTTCATTGGCTTTAATACTGCTTGTGTACATAGGAATAAACCAAACACGTTTACATTAAACACTTTCGTCATATCTTCTATCGTCATATCCTCCACAGTGACTTTCTGAGAAATTCCTGCATTATTTATAAGAATATCAATTCTTCCAAACTCTGCTAGAACTTTCTCGATCATTGCGTCGACCGATTCTTTACTCGTTACATTCAATTCCATTCCAAGTGCCTTACTTCCTGTTTCCTCTACCGCTTTTACCGTATTTTCAATGCCCTCTACATTTAAATCGGCTACAACAATGGACGCCCCTTGCTTTGCTAGTGTTAAAGCAATATTTCTTCCGATCCCTTTTGGTGATCCACTTCCAGTAACGATAGCTACTTTATTATCTAATTTAAACATGATTTATTCCCCCTAGTTGTTTTTGTTTCAAATACGATCTTTACTAACAAATCTCCCTTTTTGCTTTATCTATATTCTTTTTTCAGATACAAATATTCCTATAAGAAAAGCAATGTTATTTTTGGAATAGCAGCAATTACAATAAGCCCCACTAAAAGAACAAAGAAGAATGGAATGGATGCTCGAGCCAATACCGGTATACTTAATCCGGATATTCCAGAACCAACAAACAAGTTTACCCCTAATGGCGGTGTGATAAATCCAATTGCTAGTGTAGTAATCATTACAATCCCAAAGTGAATTGGGTCCATTCCAATTTCCATAGCAACTGGGAATAGAATTGGTGTAAATATGATTACAGCTGCTGACGTATCAATAAACAACCCAATTATTAACAACATTACAATAATAAGTAATAAAATAATGAAGTTATTTTGGGAAATGGATAAAAATAAGTCCGCAAATGCCTGAGGTATTCTTTCCATCGACAAGATATTTCCAAATGCATTTGCAGTTCCAATAATAATCATAATTGCTACAGAGCTGAGTGCAGAGTTCTTTAAGATATCGTGAAGGTCATTAAGCTTTATTTCCTTATGTAAGAAAACACTGACAAATAAAGCGTACACTACTGCAACTACAGCAGCCTCCGTTGGTGTAAAGATTCCACCATAAATCCCGCCCAGAATAATAATTGGTACGAGTAAGGACCATTTCGATTTATTGATTGCTTGGAACAATTTCTTAAAAGTAAACTTCTCGTTTGTCCCTTTGTAGCCCATTTTTTTCGAATAGAAATATGCCCAAACTATCAAGAATAGTCCAATCAGAACTCCAGGAAGAATACCACCAATGAATAAATCACCGATCGACTCATTAGAAGATATTCCATATAAAACCATTGGTATACTTGGAGGCAAAATAATACCTAACGACCCAGCAGCTGCAATGAGTGCTGTTGAGAACTTTTTATCGTACCCTTCTGCAACCATCGCTGGAATCATAATTCCTCCAACTGCAGCAACTGTTGCAGGGCCTGAACCGGAAATGGCAGCAAAAAACATGGATGTAATAACTGCAGCCATTGCAAATCCGCCTGTGAATCTTCCAACAAATACATTCGCTAAGTCAAATAGCCTTGTTGAAATACCACCTTTACCCATTATTTCCCCAGCAAGGATAAAGAAAGGTATAGCCATTAAAGGAAAGCTATCTGTAGAAGTAACTAATCCTTGTGACAGGAAAGTAATCGATATATTAGGAGAGTAAATAGCTGTAATAAGACCAGCCATTCCTAACGCAATCCCAATCGGTACTGTCAATGCAGTAAATAGGAAGAATGTTCCAAATAACATAAAGATTGTCATGCTATTTCCTCCTGACCGTCAGTTAGCTGCTTTGAATTAGAATTTTTGTGTTTTAACTCCTTTAATTGTTTTACCTCAATTACCATATTTTGTATTAGCCGGATAGAGGTTAAGGTCATTCCGACTACTGGAGCAACATATACCCAGGTTAAAGGTATTTGCAATGCAGCTGATTCCCTAGTAACTCTCAGAACAATATCCAAGCCAAAGTAAGTCATAACAATCGCAAATATTAAGAATGAGAAATTAGCGATCAGCGCAACTATTAGGTTTCCTTTTTCTTTAAATAACATTGTTATTGCATCAACACCTAAATGCCTTTTCTTCTTTACCGCATAGCTTACTCCTATATAAATCAACCATATAAACATGTATCTGGCCATTTCTTCAGACCAAGTCAACGAGTTACCAAATACATATCTCATAACGACTTGAAGAAAAATAATAACAACCGTAAACGCACTTAGAAATACAAGGATGTATTCTTCAAAATGCTCGTCTAACCACCTTACTACCTTCATAACTTCCCCCCCTGTTTAACTCAGATTATTCAGCTGCCTTAACCACTTGATCAACGAATTCTTCTCCAAATTTCTTTTTGAAATTTTCATAAACCGCTTCTACATTTTCTTCAAATAATTTCGTATCCGGATAAATTACTGTCATACCAGATTCTTCTAATTCCTCAATTATTTGTTCTTCCTTACTTGTCACTAAATCTCTATGAAACTGTGCTGTCTCTAAAGCACTTTCTTCAACAATTTTTTGTTCCTCTGGTGTTAGTGACTGCCAGAATTCTTCACTGATAGCAACAGGCATTGGAATGTATTGATGTCCTGTCATAATTAAGTAATCCTGAACCTCATTAAATTTACTTGCATATGTGTTGGCAACCGGGTTTTCCTGCGCATCAACAGTTCCTTGTTGAAGACCCATATATAATTCTCCAAAAGCCATCGGGGTCGGGTTAGCACCTAGAGCTGAAAAAGTGCTTAACGATATTGGAAACTCAGGAGTTCTGATTTTAAGTCCTTTTAAATCTTCCAGATTTTCAATAGGTTTATTTGCAGTGACATGTCGGAAACCGTTTTCAAAAAAGGTAAGTATTCTAAGATTATCTTTCAAAAAGGGCTTTGATAGTTCTTTCCCAATTTCTCCATCCAAAACTTCCCAGGCCTTTTCATAGGAATCAAATAGATATGGGAGTTCGAATACTCCTATTCTTTGATCATATTGACTAAATGCACTCGCTGTGACCATTTGTAAATCATTTAATGTTACACTTTCCAGCTTCTCAGCCTCTGACCCTAGTTGATCACTCGGAAAGATAATTACTTCCATCTGCCCATTGGATTTTTCCTCCACTAATTCCTTAAAATGCAGCACAGCTACATGTCTTTCATTCGTTTCTGCCGCATCATGGCCAAATCGGATGGTTGTTACATCTTCAGATAGCACATTGCCTGTTGTAAAGAAAACCACTACTAATCCTATGGTCAATGCAACAATCACTGAAACTACTATATTTCGAAGCTTGTTCAATTTTTCCCCTCCTATACCCCTAATACGTCAATGGCAACTTGAAAAATTTAAATGAATGTAGTCTGAAGCGGTTTACTGCTACATACATGCTATACATTCATTTTTTTGCAAATAAATAATCATACCTTACCAGGAGCTACAAGATTCATTTTACCTTCATACACTTTTCACTAAGACAACTATTATTCTTACTAGTTGTCTTAGTGAATTTCTGCCCGCTTTTGTCTCCATTACAGCCAAACCAAGCCTTTTTATCTCTAATTTTAACTCATCGTACATTTTCTTTCTTATTCATAACTGATTAACTACAGTATCTCTTCAGCCATATTGACAATATTTTCAACGGTTATTCCATTTAGCTCCAATAGTTTCTCATATGGCGCAGACTCCCCAAAACGGTCTTGAACACCAATTCTTCTTACTATTCCTTCTCCTTGCTCAGCTACTATTTCACTAACCGCACTGCCTAAACCATTAATAATGTTGTGGTCTTCCACGGTTACAATTTTACCAATTTCCACACATTCTAATACTGCTTCCCTATCAATCGGTTTAATCGTATGCATGTCTAATAATCGAACCGAAACACCTTTACTTTCCAGGATCTCTGCTGCTTGCAATGCTAAATGGACCGTATCACCATTTGCAATTAAGGCAACATCCTTCCCACTCTTTAATTGTTTCGCTTTTCCAATTTCGAATTCCTCGTTTTCATTATAGATAACAGGAACCGTATCTCTCGTAAAACGAAGGTAGACTGGACCATATATTTCAGCTGCCTGTTTTACAAGTTTTCTTGTGGAGTGATAATCCGCGCTCATAATCACCGTCATATTTGGAAATGTACGCAGCACACCCATATCCTCAATCGCTTGGTGACTTCCGCCATCATTGGCAGGTGTGAGTCCACCATGGGAACAAGCAATTTTAACATTTAGGTTCGGATAACAGATTTCTTGACGAATCTGCTCTGCCATTCTTAACGAACCAAATACTGCGTAAGTGCTTACAAAAGGAATCTTACCTGTCGTTGCAAGCCCAGCTGCTAATCCAGCAGCATTTTGTTCAGCAATCCCAACGTTAATATGCTGCTTTGGAAACTCGTTCATAAATTTTGTCGTTTTACATGAACTGCCGATATCAGCGTCTACCACGAGAATATTTTTATTGTTACGCCCTAATTCTGCAATTTCATCACCGAAGGCTTGTCGTGTTGCTATTTGTTCTGTGGTTTTCAAATCTAATACAGTCATACTTGTAACCCCCTTGCTATTTCTTCCATTGCTAGATTGTACTGTTCTTCATTTGGTGCTTTTCCATGCCAGCCAACGACATTTTCCATATAAGAAACACCTTTTCCTTTTACCGTGTTGCAAACAATACATTTCGGCTTTCCATTTTTCGCTTCTCTTACTTCATCCAACGTTTCTATGATTTCCTCCATCGAATGACCGTCAATTCGCTTTGTTTCAAATCCAAATGCTTGAAATTTCTTTTCCAGATCGTGGTTTGGCATAACCTCTTCTGTCGTTCCGTCGATTTGCAAACCATTATCATCCACAAACACTACTAAATTATCTAATTCATATTTCACCGCTGATTGGGCTGCTTCCCAAATCTGTCCCTCTTGACATTCACCGTCACCAACAACTGCAAAAACGCGATAGGCTTTTTCATCCAGTTTTCCGCCTAAAGCCATTCCAACTGCACAAGAAAGACCTTGTCCAAGCGAACCCGTTGAGATATCTATACCTGGACATTTTTTTGAATCCGGGTGTCCTTGAAATGGGGAACCATATTCTCTTAAAGTGTTAATCGTTTCATAGGGTACAAACCCTCGATGTGCTAAAGCAGCATATTGAATTGGTGCTACGTGACCTTTTGAAAGAACAAAACGGTCCCGATCTGCCCAGTTTGGATCTTCAGGATTAACATTCATTTCTTTAAAATATAAAGCGGTTACGAAATCCGCCGCCGAAAGCGAACCACCTGGATGACCAGATTGTGCTTTATATACCATCGTTACTGCTGTTTTTCTTAACTCTGTTGCTTTCATTTTTAATTCTTCAAGTGTTATACTTTCCAATGTTATCACCTCTGTATGTTTTATAAAATTCAACTGATTATCGTGATTCGTATAAATAAAACGATTCTCCATCATAATTAATAGTAAGCGCAATCAATCAATAATTACGCAAGGTAAATCCATTAACTAGTTAAACGAATTATATATTGTAAGCGGAGTCATGTCAATACCTCTTTTATAATTATTCGACGAATTCCGACTCTGCTAATAAAGCTAAAAACAAATAAAAAGATCTTCAAAGTGTTATATCATTTAGACCCTGTCTAAATACTAATCATTGTTATATAAATCGAGCATATGAAATGTTTTAAGGTTTTACATAAACGTTTTAAAAGAAAGAGCTGGTCGCTAAAGCGATTAGCCATCAGACTCTTTATTTTTTCAAGGCAAAACTTCTAGTCAGGAAAAGTCAATCAGCACTTTAATTGCATTATCTTTTTTAGTAGCTGCAACTTCCATAGCTTCGTTTATTTCATCTAACTTAAAGGTGTGTTTAGTTAAAACTTCTAATGGATATTTTTGTTGTGAAATGATGTTGATCGCTTCTTGAAAGTCCTCTTTTATGTACATGGAAGACCCTAGAATTTGAATTTCAGACATAAATACTTTATTTAAATCTACTTCTGTTTTGCCTTCAAAAATGGCAATGGAAATAATCTTCCCCTTTTTCGAAATGATTTCAAAAGCATCATCTACAATCGATTCAAAACCTACTGTCAAGAAGACCTTATCCACACTCCCCAGATGTTCTTTTACATAATCAGTTATAGAACATTCCGTAATATCTACTGTATCTGACACACCTAATGCCTTACCCGCCTCTAGATTATGTTTTAGTGTATCTGTAATAACGATACGTTCTGCTCCAGCATGGTGAACCGCTACTGCTGTCAATAAGCCTATCGGACCTGATCCAAGAATAGCCACTTTATCTCCTTTTTCTATCCCAGCAATCTTAACAGCATGAATCCCAACCGCCAGAGGCTCTGCAAGAACACCAATTTTGTATGGAATATCCTGTGAAAGCCTGTATATTGTCGAAGCAGGTACAGCTATATATTCCGCAAATGCCCCCTCCCACTTGGGTGTTCCTAAAATAGTTTTATTATTACATAGATGGTAGTCACCTTTTTTGCAATATTGACATTCAAAACAACCATATTGAGGCTCAACGCTTACCATATCTCCCTCATTAAGCCCATTAACATTAGAACCCAGCTTGTACACAACACCAACTACTTCATGACCTAAAATACTTGGTGGTTCTCTAAATGGATGCGTGCCATTATATGCATGTATTTCTGATCCACATATTCCTGTTTGAAGTACTTTTAGCAACACTTCCTCCGAGCCAACTGAGGGCACTTCTTTATCAATAAGACTAATATTTTTAATCTCGTCAAATAACGCAGCTTTCATATTCGACACTTCCTTTAAAGTTATTTTTTACATCATTCAACCTAAACGATTAATCTTAAAAATGATAATTGAGGTATCTACACCAGCCAGGCAAATATCTCTTTTTGTTTCGAGCTCAAGCTTATAGCAAAATTTTAAGTTAATCGTTTTACTAATTCTAGTATGAAAACGGTTTTATGTCAAAGAGATAATTAAAATTTAATTTATGGGTTTATCGTATCTATTAAATTTTAATCAAAACAATCATTTATCTAAGCAAATTATGGTATGGTATGGCTATAATCAACTTGTCGTTTGCTCTTGGAGAAATTATAATAGTTGAATACAAAAATAATCTCATGTAAGATATTAGATAAAACTAGTCAAGGTTAATTGTTTTAATAAGAGGAGATAAAATGAAAAAAGAAGTAACCACAATGAAAGACATTGCAAGAGAGGCTGAAGTATCCGTTGCAACCGTTTCCCATGTTATTAATAATACGAAGCACATCTCCGACACTACACGAAATAAAGTATTGAAAGTCATTGAAAGGTATAACTACGTACCTAACTCTGCTGCAAAGAATTTGAGACAGCAATCGACGAAGACGGCAGGACTGGTTGTATCCAGTTTTCCAGATTCCTTTGTAACTGAAATGATTTTCGCTATTGAAGAACGTGCAAAAGAAATGGGATACAACCTTCTATTAGTTAATACAAATGAGGATCGCGATTACGAAGAAAAAACAATAAATTTACTGCATTCGAAGCTGGTAGATGGTATTATCCTTTCACCAACTTCAAGTGATATTCAATACTTACAAAAGTATACCAATGATAATTTCCCAATCGTCATGGTCAACCGGTATGAATCTACTATTAAAAATATTCCAAGGGTGACCGGCGACAATTTCCAATTGGGTTATGAAGCTACATTGCATCTTCTTAAACATGGACATAAAAAGATTGGGCTTATCTATTCGTATCCAAATGTCTCCACTACGAATGATAGAATCAGGGGTTACCAAGAGGCGTTAGTACAGTATAACCTTCCGTTAAACGATGATTATATTGTTCAAGGTTATGCGAAGGTAAAAGGCGGAGCAGCTGCTGCAGAAGCGTTACTTGCAAAGGATCCCCAAATTTCTGCACTTTTTGTCCAAAATGACCTAATGACAATTGGTGCAATTAGTAAAATCAAGGAGTTAAACTTAAGCATCCCTGATGATATTGCAATTATCGGGTTTGGTGATTTCTCATCATCTCATATAATTGAACCGCCAGTCACCAATATTGTCTTACCACCTGAAACAATCGGAAGAACTGCGTTTGATGTGCTTTTAAATAAAATTAATAATCCGAATTATATGAGTCATATTGAGTTACCACCTTCCATGCTGATTAGAAAATCGTGTGGCTGTTAATAAAATTCGTAGTAAAGTTATTTAATTTTTTCAACCTAGAACTGCACTAAGTAAAAGAATTAAATACTTTCATATATTACAACAATATTTAGGGGGAATTTTTCATGGCATCCATTACATTTAATCAAGATTCAGTAACATTGTTAGGAAATGAAGTTAAAGTCGGTGATACGGCTCCTAATTTCATCTTGTTATCCAATGACTTAAAAGAAGTTACATTGGATGATTATCAAGGAAAAGTGAAATTAATTGCAGCTGTTCCATCCGTTGATACTGGTGTTTGTGCAGAGGAAACAATTCGCTTTAATAAAGAAGCCGACACACTCCCAAATGTACAAGTATTAACAATTAGTATGGATTTACCTTTTGCTCAAGGTCGCTGGTGTGCAGCTAACGGCGTAAAGCAATTAGATACATTATCAGATCATCGCAACGCAGATTTCGGTAAAAACTACGGTGTACTAATCGAAGAGCTTCGACTATTAGCAAGAGCAATTTTTGTAGTAGATGCTAATAATAAAGTAACTTATGTGGAATACGTGAGTGAAGCAACAAATCATCCGGATTATGACAAAGCACTCGAAGCAGCAAAAAACGCATAAACCAATAAACTAGACGAGGAAGCGTGCTGAAAGCTTCTTCGTCTTTTTAATTAAGTGCTGCATGTGGATCGAACACCCCCTAAAGGAGGTCTACTAATATGAATATTCATATTCTATCATCCTATCCTGCATATAATTCTGCCAAATTGGATGATTTATATCTTAATGCAATGAATGATTTTGATTATAAGGTTGTTGTCTTAGATGATGATCCAACAGGTATTCAAAAAGTACATGGTATTCATGTTTATACGAACTGGGACACCAAATCCATTAGAGATGGCTTCCAATCAAAGGAGAAGATGTTTTTTATCCTTACCAATTCGAGAGCATTCTCTGAAGAAATGACAAAGCAATTCCATAGGGATCTTACAAAACGGATCGAAATGGTTGCAAACGACTTGAATATGCCTTTTCTGATAATAAGCAGAGGCGATTCCACACTTAGAGGGCATTTTCCACTCGAAACGCAGACAATTAATAACACACTCACATCACCAACAGACGGCGAAATTATAATTCCATTCTTTAAGGAAGGTGGTCGGTACACCCTCAACAATATTCATTATATCGAGATCGATCATGTACTTGTACCAGCAGCCGAGACAGAATTCGCAAAGGATCGAACCTTCCCTTTCTATACGAGTCATTTAGGGGAATATGTAGAGGAAAAATCGAATGGAAGCTTTAAAGAACAACACGTTACCTATATCGATTTACATGATTTACGCACCCTCCAAATCAAAAAAATAACAAATCAGCTCTTACGTGTACGTAATTTTAATAAAGTGGTGGTTAATGCGATTTCGGATGATGATTTAAAGGTGTTTTCCATTGCACTCATTCAAGCACTTGCAAAGGGAAAAAAATTTCTATTTCGAACTGCCGCTTCCTTCACAAAAGTGATTGGCAACATTGCAGATAAAAAACTGTTAACGAAAGCAGAAATGATCCAAGAAAACAGTTCTTCCGGCGGCTTGATTATTGTAGGTTCGCATGTCAGCAAAACGACCCAGCAATTAAATGCGTTGTTAGAACTAGATACAATTATGCCAATTGAATTTAATAGTGATCTTGTTCTAGATCAATTTCAGTTTGAGCAAGAGATCAATGAACGTATTGCAGAAATTGATAGATCGATTACAAATGGACAAACCTGTGTGATTTACACAAAAAGAAAGCGGCTTGATCTTGGTGAGGGCATGGCAGAGAAAGAGCTAGAACTATCTGTAAAAATCTCCAACGGACTAACCGAAATTATTCAATCCTTAGAATGTCAGCCAAAATATATTATCGCTAAAGGCGGGATCACCTCCAGTGAAATTGGAACAACAGCACTTGGTGTAACGAAAGCAATAGTATTAGGACAAGCTTTACCTGGTATTCCAGTTTGGAGGACAGATGAGAATAGTAAGTATCCGAATATGCCTTATGTTATTTTTCCAGGTAATGTTGGGAAGGTAAGTGATTTGTATACGATTGTTAATAAGCTGGAACAGCCTTACATTGAAAATACCAGCAAACTTAACTAGAGTATAAATTAAATAACAATACAGTTTTAGGAGGTTTTCAAGTGGACGAATTCATGGAACGAGCAATTGAGCTAGCGATTGAGAATGTGCAGGATGGTGGACAGCCATTTGGTGCAGTACTTGTAAAAGATCATAGCATTGTACATTGTAGCTGAAGGTGTGAATGAACTTCACAAAAGCTTTGACGTTAGCGGTCATGCGGAATTACTAGCAATTCCGAATTACACAGGACAAATTTCAAACAAATAACCTATCTGATTATATTATGTATGCAAGCAGAGAACCTTGCCCAATGTGACTAGCAATGATGTACTTTGCCGGAATCGAACAGGTATTTTATTGTGGAACCGTTGAAGAAGCGGATGAAGAACATAACGCTCTTTATCAATGATAAGAATGCCATTGCGTGAGGACAAGTAGATCCGACGAATATCCTTTGACAGATAAACATTCTTTCAGCTATCGTTAGTACAATCAATAATGTTATGTTACACTAAACCAAATCTTCGAAATGAAAGGAGAATGTTATATGAGTAAAAAATGGTTATTAGGTTTATCCCTTGCCTTATCCGTACTTGTAATAACTGCTTGCAGTAATGGAGATGAGGCAGCTGAAGACAATAAAGAGGAAACAAACACACAAGAAGAATCTCAGGGAAACGGGGAAGGTGCTGAACAGCCCGAGATGCCTCAAGCTGACTTGGAAGGTATCCCTGAAGTAGTTGCAGAAGTAAATGGAGAAGAAATAAGCAAGGAAGAATTTGAAACTACGTACCAAGCGCAATTTCAGCAAATGGCTATGCAGTCTCAGATGACTGGACAAGAGCTTGATCAGGATCAATTAAAAAAGCAAATTGCAGAAAGTATGATTGGTTCGGAACTGCTCATACAGGAAGCGGACAACCGTGGTTTTACTGCTTCGGAGGAAGATGTCAATAAAACAGTGGATGATTTAGTAAAACAAAATGGGCTTCAATCGAAGGAAGAGTTCATGACCGCTCTTGAAGAACAAGGTCTCCCTGAAGAAGAGGTAATGACCCAGGTTGAAACGCAAGTAAAAGTGGATCAACTTATTGCAGACGAGTCTGGTGACACAAAGCCAACAGAGGAAGAATTAAAAGAAGCTTATGATCAAATGAAAACTCAACAGGAGCAAATTGGCGGAGAGGAAGCAGAAGTCCCATCTTTTGAAGAAATGAAACCTAATCTTGAAGAACAACTCAAGATGCAAAAGGAAGGCGAAGCAGCTCAAAAGCTAGTTGAGGAACTTCGGAAAAACGCAGACGTCACTGTCAATATATAATCTAATAAAACCAGGTTCCTTTTCGGACCTGGTTTTATTATGTATGTATAGCCAATGAGTAGTTATAGAGCTGCTTCCCTTTTACGCGGAAAGAATTAATATAAAATAATTGGCTAACCAGGAGAAAAAAACTCGCAAATGCTAGTATGTTTCACGCGTATTTAGCGCTGGAATTGGACATCCCCATTTTTGAAAAGGAATGGTAAACAGGAAAATCCTATACTTTCCTACTTCGGAAAAGAGGTAACTATGGGCTCCTTATATCAACATACATTGGACCATTTCAAGCATAAAATCGTTGTATTCCACGATGATCCCACAGGTATTCTAAATGGATAGTAAAGCCGTTTTCCCAAAACGCCCTATTATCAATTTTTAAAAATTGAAATCCACATAAAACTTAAGTACAGTAAAGTTAAACGATACATTTATGGAGGTTTAATATGGACAAATTCATGGAACGAGCAATTGAACTAGCGACAGAAAATATTCAAGAGGGTGGACAGCCATTTGGTGCTGTACTCGTAAAAGAGAATAACATCATAACTGAAGGCGTAAATGAACTGCACAAAACATTTGATGTTAGTGGCCATGCAGAGTTACTTGCTATCCGACGTGCGCAAGCTAAATTACAAACGAACAATCTATCTGGTTATACGATGTACGCGAGCGGTGAACCTTGTCCAATGTGTTTAACTGCGATGTACTTTGCGGGAATCGAACAGGTATTTTATTGTGCAACCGTTGAAGAAGCGGCTGAAGTTGGGTTAGGTAAATCAAAGGAAATCTATGACGATCTTAAAAAAGCGAAAACAGAACGCACCTTATCAATGAGACGAATGCCATTGCGTGAAGGGCAAGTAGATCCAATGAAACTCTGGGAGGAGAGATAATTAGTTGAGATATCAGCTAATTCCATCTTAATACGAGTATAATTTTTGATATTTTTCCCATTTTATTGATATGAAAATCTCTAGTTCCAGATCGTAATCAGGGATCCTGTTGCTGTCTTTTTTAGAATTATGCTTGGATTCGACTTATCAAAAAGATTCTGCTCTGAACGAGGATAAACGTCCGTTCTTTCTGCCTATTTGTCAGGTTATTCAACTCTATCCAGTAAACTCGCTGTTAAAAGGTTCCCATTCGTCTTAATATTAAATAGCGAAGATCCATAAAAAGACAGTTACTCTGCCTTCTTATGGATCTTAATCTTCATTTATTCTTGACCTTATTAACATATAATCAATTAAAACCTATCTAATCTTCTCCAGAGGGAACAGGTATCGAATCGTCAGTTGCTAACGGAATACCAAATTCTGGTGTTCCATCAACTTTCCAGTAAATCTTTTGGATTCGAGTACTGCGTTGCCCTCCCCCTTCTGATTCAGGAATAGCATGGTAAACGATCCAATCTTCTGTCCCATCTGGTGACTCTACAAAACTATTATGTCCTGGTGCAAACACTTTATTTTCCAAACTTTTCTTAAAAACCGGCTGTGTTGATTTTTCCCAAGCACTTGGTTTCATAACATCTGAATTGGCAGATAGAGTTAACATTCCTAACGAATAATCATCTGACCATGTGGCACTGGCTGAGTAAACTAGGAAAACTTTAGATTTTCTTTTTAGTATGACGGGGCCTTCATTTATCGCCATACCCCCTTGCATTTCCCATTCATATTCTGGTTTCGTTAACATTACATTTTCACCAGTCAACGTCCATGGGTCAGTCATTTCAGCAATATAAAGCGCTGATCCATAAGCAGGAAAATGCCCATATCCCGCATAAACAAAATATAATTGATCCTTATATTCGAAAACTGTACCATCCAGTCCAGGGTATTCTGTATTTACATATCCGCGTTCAATCCATTGACCTGTAAAAGGATCCTCAGAGTTATTTTCCAGAACAAATATTTTACGTGATTCATCATCGCCAACTCCATCATTTGCAGTAAAATAAACGTACCATTTCCCGTTTATTCTATGAATTTCCGGTGCCCATATATTCTTGCTGTTTATCCCTGCTAATGGAGGAGTCCAGATGGTCTTACACTCTCCTTTTGAAATCCCGCTCAATGTGCGGGATTTCCATAAATCGAGCCTATTGCCTATGGTAATCATTAAATAATACATATCATTTTCTTTATAAACCCATGGGTCAGGACCGGGATCTAATAATGGATTCTTAAACGTTTTCCCCATGAAGTACTTCCTTTCGTATAGCTATTACATTTTTTGTAGCAGCATTATTAATTACAGTTAAGGATTGTTCAAGAATACCTGAACAATCCTTCTGCTTATTACTATTTAATGGAATTATTAATTTCCTTTATCTTTTTCAGTTCAATTTTTGGTGTTCGATCTTCTTTTAATAATCCATTAATCTCCTGCTGTACATCTGTTGTCTGTGTATAGCAGTATCCAGAAATATACGGAATTGATTTTATTGCATCTGTGATATTGCGGTATCTGGTTAGAAATTCCTCCTCTGTATTCACTTGATTCCCGTATCCCCAGCCGCTTTCATCATTAAAGGCAATTCCGCCATATTCTGTTATCATAACTGGCTGACCTTTATATTCATATCCTTCTGCAAATGCATACTTTCCTTTGTTATGAGGTATTTCATTATTTACTATTCTATTTTTATCTTTATAACGTTCTAAAAATGCTTCCCCGAACTCTTCATAATCATGAAGGGCAATAATATCTGAAATTGTGTGTTCCCACCCATCATTCACGATAACCGGGCGATTTGGATCAATTGCCTTTGTTAAGTAGTAAATTGATTCTGTAAATGCTTGCTGCTTTTTATCCTTTAATATATTTGGCACACCCCAGGATTCATTGAATGGGACCCAAGTCACAATAGATGGATGATTATAATGCTGCTGAATGATTTCCAGCCATTCTTTCGTAAAATTATCTACTGCTTCATCAGAAAACTCATATGTAGCAGCCATTTCAGACCATACAAGCAATCCCTTTTTATCGCACCAATATAAGAAGCGTTCATCTTCAAGCTTTTGATGTTTGCGTACGCCGTTAAAGCCCATCTGAATTGTCTTCTCAATATCCTCCAGCATTGCTTCATCGGATGGAGGTGTAAGCATCGTATCTGTCCAGTATCCTTGATCCAATAGTAATTTTTGGTATATTGGTACATTATTAAGAAGTACTTGACCATCTTTAATAGAAATTTTTCGCATGCCGAAATATGAATTTACTTCATCTACCAATCTGCCATTTTCATAGAGTCTAAATGTAACATCATATAAATTCGGTTGTTGCGGTGACCAATGCATTACTTTCCATTCATGTATCTCAGAAAGAAGATCCACTGCAAAACTCATTTTTGAACGATCTGGTGTTATCGAAAATTGCTTAACTCTTTCACCCGAAAAGCTGATTATTGTTTCCACATACCAATCCTCATTAAATGAACCATTCAATGTATAGTCAAAATTAACAGAATGTGTATCCACATCAGGAGTAATTTTTACATTATCAATACTAGCTTCCTCCAGGAATTCCAGCCAAACACTTTGCCAAATCCCTGTAGTCTGTACATACCAGCATCCGAAGTTTTCGTCTTTCCACCGCTGTTTTCCTCTTGGCTGATAGCAGCTCATACTGTCTTCCGCTTTAACAACAAGTTCATTCTTTTCATTATAATCAATCGCATCCGTAATATCGAAATTAAAAGAAGAATTACCACCAACATGATTTCCGATATATTTACCGTTTACCCATACCTTTGTTACATAATCCGATGCTTGAAATCTCAAAATTACCCGTTTTCCTATTTCTTCCTCTGGAATTTCAAACGTTCTTTGATACCAAACATAGGGATGAAAAGCTTCTTCTCCAATTCCGCTCGCTTTTGTTTCATACGTAAACGGTACTTGAATATCTGTTGTAAAGCTTGGCTCATTCGACCATTGCTGTTTCTCGCCAATATTTTTGTCATCAAATGCAAATTTCCATGTTCCATTCAGATTTAACCATGAATCTCTTTGAAATTGCGGACGTGGATATTCTGTCCTCTGATATGTTGCAGTTGTTTGTGTCATTTATATTCTCCTATTCTATGATTTAATATTGTTTTGATTGATAGCGTTTACCTAAAAGTTAATTCTCCAATTTAACGCGGGGGTATACATCGGTCTTCTCAGCCCATTCTTTCCAAGTTGCTTTCATCTTTTCCACGAGCTCGGGATAGTCATTCGCTACATTATTCATCTCTGTCCGGTCGTTATTCATGTTGAATAGCTCCCATTCTCTTTCTTTTATTTTCACAAGCTTCCACTCTCCCTGGCGAATTGCACAATGTTCTTCATGTTCAAAACACAATGTTCGGGTATCTGTTGTCTCTCCCTTGAAAACAGGCAGTAAACTTTCCCCTTCCATCGGCGGTATCTTATTTCCTTGATACTCATCTGGATACTGTGATCCGATAATATCAACAAAAGTTGCCATAAAGTCAATAAAGTGACCTGGACGATGATCAATCTCGCCGTTTCGCTCAACCTCTGCTGGCCAGTGAACAATCAATGGCGTACTAATTCCTCCTTCATGGGAATAATGCTTATACATTCGAAGCGGTGTACTGCATGCATTTGCCCAGCCAGACCCGTAGCTGTGATAGGTTTCTGGACCTCCCATGCGTTCCAAGTCTTCTTTTCGGTGCAAAATGTTTGAAGTTGTTTGCCAGTCATCAAATCCCCAAGGATCCCATTCCGCACATGCCCCATTATCCGAGCAAAACAGTATCAGCGTATTTTCAAGTTCATTATGTTCTCGAAGGTTTTCAATCACCCTGCCGACATTCTGGTCCATACGGTCAACCATGGCGGCATAAATCGCCATTCTTCTTACCAGATCTTTTTTACGATCTGGATCAATCGTTTCCCAAGCTGGATTGACACCGCTAATATTTCGATCTCGATCCCAATATTCTGACCGTGGTGGCAGCTGCATCTCTTCATCAACCTCTTGCAGCTGTTTCATTCGCTCCAATCGTTCTTCCCGTATTTTATCCCAGCCTTTTTCATATAATTTCTCATACTTCTTAATATCTTCTTTCGGTGCCTGAAGCGGAAAATGTGGTGCATTATATGCCAGGTACAGAAAATAAGGCTGTTCCTCACTTCGGGATTCATCTATAAAATCTAATGCGTGATCTGTAATCGCATCTGTAGCATAAAATTCTCCCTCGGAATAACTTCTTTGCGGTCGATTCTCAGGCAAGCGAACATAGTTCTTCTTGTCCCAAAAACTTGCAAAACCTCCCAATAAGCCATAAAAGTCATCAAACCCGCGTTCAATTGGCATATGTTTCCCAACATGCCACTTTCCAGATAAATAGGTGTGATAGCCACCTTCTCTTAACACTTCAGCAAGGGTGACAGATTGTTCTTTCAAATATCCGCGGTATCCTGGTGTTTCCCGATCCTCATCCATTAACCCTATACCAGCCTGATGTGGATATAATCCGGTTAAAAGAGAAGCTCGGCTCGGACAGCAGCGTGCTGAATTATAAAATTGAGTGAAGCGTAACCCATCCTTCGCCAGTTGATCCAGATTTGGTGTATTAATTTCACCCCCATAGCAGCCTAAATCAGAATATCCCAGGTCATCTGTCAAAATCAGTAATATATTTGGCTTGCTTTTTACCATTCCTACCCCTCCAAGTTTGAGGATTGTCACACTGTCTAAATAACCCTCAATTCTTTAATTCATTAAATCACTTGCTATCAAATTCTACTAATCTACCAGCCTTTAGTTATTTCTTTCACTAATCACAATCCCTTTACGAGATTATAAATATTAACTAACACAATAATTAAAATTGTGAAGTTAAAAACGCCCCAAATTGCCTTACTCGAAACCTTAAACAATAAAATATTTCCAATTAATCCTCCAGCAACACCTCCGATAATCATAAATGGAAGCATAGACAGGTCCATCCCCTGATATCTGGTAGTGAATGCTACCAATAATAACGATGCCAGCTGTGAAAAAAATATAATGAACGTCGAATTAATGACAACTTCCTTGCCAGTCATGGAAAATAATAAAACCAATACAGCTACGTTTAAAGGACCGCCTCCGATTCCTAGAAATGCTGAGAGCAAACCCAATATTAGCCCTGTTGAAAAGATAATGGCTTTATTTGCTATCAGATAACTTGGTGTATGGCTATTCCATTTGAAGGATGCATAGATAATAATCAACAGAAAAGCAAGTAATCCTGATTGTATGGCTCCTACAATATCAGCTAACTTCAGGTTAACTACGTAAAAATTAAATACTCCTTTACCAATTAGACCACCCACTATCGATCCAACAGCAATTAGTAAGCTAATCTTGAAATCTATCTTTACTTTGGTTGTTTTTATTCTTACCAGTGTTACAGTGGACATTGCCATAACGGTTGACGCGGATAAGACTCCGATTGTTTCCAAATCATAATGCCCAACATAATCTAGAACCGGCTTGATAATTATTCCTCCACCTAAGCCAGCCATTGCACCAATTACGGAGGAAATAAATCCAATTAAAAAGTATAGAATAATTATTTATATCATCTCCGTTTGGTAGAACAATCCTATTCAATCATTTTCTAAGACGAACCTCTCTCAGTTAGGGATTATTCTCTTGAGACCTTTCTTTGTCTATTTCACACATCACTTACACAGCGAAAACCTATATTCCCTGAAGAGCTGTCCATCGTATTTGAACTCCTTGCAGCTACACGATAGCGATTACAATAAGATTTATGACATAGATAAGATCCACCGCGCATGCTCTTCTGTGTTGAATGTTCGATGTCTTTATTAAACCAATCCGAGCACCATTCCCATACATTTCCGGACATATTATAAAGTCCATAATTATTTGGCGGAAATGACTTTGCTGGGGCTGTTCCTAAATAACCATCTTCTTTTGAATTATATTGTGGAAACTTTCCCTGCCAAATATTGCAGTAATGCTTTTCAT
This sequence comes from Oceanobacillus sp. FSL K6-0127, assembly GCF_037983385.1. Lineage (NCBI taxonomy): Bacteria > Bacillati > Bacillota > Bacilli > Caryophanales > Bacillaceae > Oceanobacillus > Oceanobacillus sp. FSL K6-0127. The sequence continues at coordinate 4,156,105 of NZ_CP150287.1, forward strand.
CTGGAGTCAGCTCATCTCCCCATGGATATTTCTTCTGTTCAAGCCCTCCGCGAGCAGCAAATTCCCATTCAATCTCTGTCGGCAGACGCTTTCCTGCCCATTCGCAAAAGGTATTGGCATCATGCCAGGATACATGTAATACAGGATGATCCAACCGCTGCTCAATCGTTGATCCGCTCCCTTCAGGCTGATACCAAAAAGCATCTCTAACCGCATACCACCATGGCACGTTCTGTAATTGCTTTTCATTATTCAACTGTTCAAGCGTTAAAAATTCATGAAATACAAAGGACCAGCCAAACTTTTCTGCCACTGTCTGATAATTCGTCTCTTCAACGAACTGTTTAAATTCTTTGTTCGTAACGGTGTGATTATCGATATAGAACGGTTCTACCTTTACATTTCTTACTGGACCTTCTCTGTCAGAGGGGAAGCCTTCCTCATCATCCGTTCCCATCAAAAAATCACCACCGGATATATACACCATTTTGTCTTTAAATCTGATCTTTCCTCCCCAATAATCAGAGGGGGCTATGCTATGATTAGTTTGAGAAATATCTGTTCTGCTTACAGAGCAACATGAACAGGTTTTATTCGTATTCACTCGAATCTGTTCCCCCTTTAATTAAGTGGATTTGTGGGAAATAAGATTTTCTCGACTACCAAAAACCACTGCCTCATTCATCCTTGCTTTCAAAAGAGTCTATTAAGCTTGCAGCATCCGCGTTTAATTCTTCATATACACGTCCAGGTACATCAGCTTTATTTTTCTCCAGGTGCTTCAGAAAATCATTCAGATGTTTACTAGCCTTGTGCAGATCGCCCTTATCCTTATGATGCTGTGATTGCTTTAGTTTGTTATGCAGTTTCATATATAATGAATGACTGATATTACCTGTATCCCTGTTTAATTCGATTGACTTCTGTAAAGAATCCAGACTTGGCTCAATAGGCTTCACAAGGAAATTATCAAATTCAGCATTACTGAAATGACTTCTTACCCCGACACTACCATGAGAGAATGCTGTAACACTGTTATCGGTATAATCAATTTTTGGATTGTCCATATCTCCAACATATACTTTTATGTTCGCATCCTTCACAACTACTTTCATATGCTGCCATTCATCTTCTAACTCTGTCATTTCTGTACCTGCTAAATACTCCCAATTGTAATTTTGCTTTCCAAGATGGACGCCTTCTTCGTTCAAATATGCAACATAGCCCTGCATAAAATCAGGATTATTCTGTGCTCGTTCCATCCCATTTGCTGGATTATTTACTCGAAAGATAAGCCCGCCATCTCCAATTCCATCAACAAGTTTAATATCTGCTTCTACACTATAATTCTTCCAATCTTTTTCACCAATTACGGACTTCCCAAAAGTTCCAACGCTAGAAGTATAGGTTCCATCAGTTTCAATTTCTTCTTCTTCTTCTTCTTCAGTATTCTCATAGAATTCTATACTATGAAAATCAAATTCACCATTTACTGTTTCCACCGTAATTGAATGGTTACCAGCAGGAAGGGAGACGTTTTCCTTCACAACATCGGACCAATTATCCCATCCCCCTGTACGAGGAACATTGATAACTCCAGTAAGGTCTATCTCGTCATTAAGCCACAACCTTACCTGACCACCTTCCAAGTCCGTTGTTACACTCATTTTCATGTTAAAGTTACCACTCTCAGCCATGTTTACATTATATTTATACCATTCCCCTGTCTGATTCCAGCCAATATTATACGTCCCATCTGGATGATTCCTGATGTCGACACCATCCTGTCTGTACACACGTCCAATATTTTCAGGGTTATTATCATGATAAGCAATGCCTTCTCCACCTGTTATATAATCAACTGCCATCACCTTTCCTGGGAGACTTTTATATTCATCAAAGGTATGAAATATCATTTTTGAGAAATCAAACTCTCCTTGAACTGCCTCAACTTTGAGCGTATGCTTACCTTTTGGTAAATGGATGTCTTTTAATGTAATTGTTTCCCAATTATTCTTATCACCAGTGTTTGGAATATCAATAACATCAATCAAATCTGTATCATTCAATACTAGTTTTAACTGAGCATTATCCTGTATGGACGCAACAGCTAAATCAATACCATACTCACCCTCTTCGGCTATATCAACGTCATAGTTGAGCCATTCTTCTGCTTCAAAGCTTTCAACGGCAAATCCATCATCAGGAGTCGAACGAATGTCAACGCCATCATCGCGATACTCTCCACCACTATTTTCTTCCGTTTTATCATGATAAGCTATTCCTTCTCCACCAAGATTATAGTCTTCAGCCTCTATTAATCCAGGCAATGGCTTATGAATATCAAAGGAGCTGAAACTAAATCTTGAGAAATCAAACTCTCCATTAACAATCTCGACTGTGATTGTATGTTCCCCTTCTGGTAAGGTTATACCTTCTTTCGTTACAGGGGTCCAGTTATTCCACCCCCCTGTACTTGGAACATCAATCACTCCTGTTAAATCCGTTTCATCATCCAGCCACAACCTTACTTTCGCATCAGTAAATGTGGTTGAAGCATCTAGTCTTAAGTTATACAGCCCCGTTTCCTTTACATTTACATTGTATTTCAACCATTCACCCGTCTGATTCCATCCAACAGCAGTACCACCCTGAGGCTTATTCCGAATATCAACGGAATCCCCTCTTAGGACACCACCTATATTTTCAGGTGTTGTGTCATGATAGGCTACTCCTTCTCCACCAGAGTTGTAATAAGCGGCTTCTATTACTCCAGGCAATGGCTTATAATTATCAAAAACACTTGGTTCATCTGTATTTGTATCCACCTTCCAGAAACCATCATGTGGTGTCCATCCGTCATCATTACCATCATTAAAGTCATCAAAAAGCACAGATTCAACTTTGTGTTTACTAACTTTCATACTTGCAAAATCAAATTCTCCTTGGACAACTTCCACTTTTATTGTGTGATTACCTTCTGGCAAAGTAATCCCATCAATGGATAAGTTTTCCCATTGATTGCCGTCTCCTGTATTTGGTACATCAACGACACCTGATAAATCCGTCTCATCATCTAACCGTAGCCTGACTTGAGCATTCTTGTCAGATGCTACCCTCAAACTGACATCGTATTTTCCACTATCTTGTATATTGGCATTATATTTCAGCCATTCACCTTCCTGAAAAGAACTTATTTTAAAACCGCCTTCAGAATTAGCTTCAATGTCAACAGCATCCCGTCTGTACTCCTCATTAATTTCATTTGTACTTTCACGGAACCCTTTTCCATCACCACCAGAATTATAATGTACGGCTTCAATAGACCCTGGTAACGGTTTATATGCATCAAATGCATTACTACCGTCTACCTTATTACTCGAAGCAATAAAACCAAATTCTGCATGAACATCGGAAGTGGTATAACCAATTTTTCCACCGTTCAGTCCATCTATTTCCCTAGTCTGTTTTAGCATTCCATCAACATATATGTTAAATTCTCTGTTTGACTTTTCCACTCTTACTTGGTGAAGATTAGAGTAATCATAATCAGACGGAAGTTCAGAAGCCTCCCATTCTTGATCAACTCCATCCACCCGGAAAAATGTTTCCAGTCTATTTTTATCAGGGCTTAATACAGCTAATCCATAGTTATCTTCATCTTTATATGAAAATACAGCACCAAATCTTGGATTGGAACTCGAACCTTGTTCCTTCTTTTTCATGTTAAATTCTGCAGTATAGTTATCATTTGTCTCGTTTTTTGTAACCTGACGATGCCAATTTGTATCACCAAGGGATTCCTGCTCTAACCAATCATTTGAAATACTCCAGTTCCCTCCATTTACCGCTATCCAATCATTACCTACTTCATTACGCTTAAAGCGATCACTGAAATCCGGCATATCGGGATTTTGCTGTTTAAACGTTGTAGGTCCGAGTAATAGCATCTTATCACCGTTCCAAACGATTCTATCAAGGTTCGTTTCACGGCCTGGATTTGCATGACTATGATATACCATGTAATGTGTGTCAAGATCAGGTCCACGGACGATCGAATTATGACCAAGTCCAACATGGGAACCTTCTGTGTTAATTAATATAGGATTTTGTTTTGTTTCATTTGTAAATCCTTCTGTAGGTGAATTACTGCTACCATAATCAACCCGATACGCTTTATTCCAAATATGATTTCCCGTATAGGTCATAAAGTACTTTCCATTTCTTTTCAACAGTGTTGAACCCTCAGTCCAACCATCCATTGATGCTCCTGTATTTATAGCCTCTCCAAATGTATATGGGTCGTCCATAGGTCTTGCCATAATACTGTTGGTGCCAGTACTATAAAAATACCACTGGCCATCATCATCAATAAAAACACTTCCATCTATTCCCATCCCTAGATTGTCCGTCTGCTTAACAAATGGTCCAAGTGGACTAGAACTTTTATAAACGTAATGACCATTTCCACCTGGTGATGTATACATATAGAAAGCACCATTCCAATACGTTACCTCTGGTGCATATGCCGCTTTCGTACTAGGCTCTTCTGTAACTAGCCCACCATAATCCCAATCAATTAAATCCGTTGACGTCCAAACCTTCACTCCACTTTTATCATCCACAGTACTGACATAAAGATAATAGATGCCATTGTACTTTAAAATATATGGATCACCTTCCCCATAAAAATCCCCATGGTCCCACATCCAGGAATCAGGTATATCCAAGGGGTTACTGTATGAAAAAGACGGTTGCGGAGCACTCAACATAACGGCAAATACAGTTGCAAATAACAGTAAAATCAATTTTTTCATAGAAAGTTTCTCCTTATTCTAATAATGGATTCTATCTATGTTACGTTCTTTAAATGTAAGCAATTGCATAACTAAGTAAGCTCAACGTTTCTTAGCCAGTTTCTCTTTGTCTTAACCTTTAAGTCCTGTAAAGCTGATTCCTTTAATAATTTGTTTTTGAAAGATTAAGAACACGATAATAACTGGTATCGATGCAATAGCATTGGCTGTCATTGGCAGTACATAGGCTTGCGAATAGCTGGAATTAAATACTGGCAGACCTACTGGCAATGTATAGAGCTCCTCAGATAATATGGACAGGTATGGCCACAAGAAATTATTCCATGACCCAATAAATGTAAAGATAGCTATTGCGGCTAAAGCTGGTTTAGCTAGAGGTAAAGCGATTTTGTAAAACAGTTTAATATTTGAACATCCATCCATTTTTGCACTTTCGAATAATTCCTTTGGTATTCCATCAAAGAAGCTTTTTAATATGATGACACCTAATGGTGAAGCAATCATCGGTAAAATAAGCCCTGCATAGCTATCAATCAAGTTTAAACTTTTCGCTGTTTCATATAGCGGAATAATCGTTGCTTCTCCAGGTATCATTAAACCTACCAAGAAGAATATAAAAATAGTTCTTTTGAAACGAAATTTCATTTGAGATATTGCAAACGAAGCTAATGATGTCACAATTAACGTTAAAATCGTTGTAATCAGCGCGACGATAAAACTATTAAACGTCCAGCGAAGTATTAACGTGTCAGAAATTATATTCGTGTAGTTCGAGAATGTAAATGGTGGCAAAAACCATTCGATTGGATTAGTTGTGCTGTATCCATCTGGTTTCAAGGAAACAAAGATCATCCAAATGATCGGCAGAATGAACAGAACAGATACTGCAATCGCTACCGTAACTTTAACCGGATGAAAAGGATCGCGACTCCTGTTTAATGCTGCGGATCTTTTCTTTTTACTTTTCGGTCCTTCTCCATTTCTTTTCTCGACTGGTTTTTGTTCCGCTATATTTGGGATTGGATTAGGTTGTCCCATTTTAACTTTCCCCCGTTCTCTGTGGCCTTAGCTGGATTATCGACAAAATTAATAGAATAAAGAATAATGCAAAGGACATTGTAGCAGCATATCCTAAATTATTTTGTGTAAAGCCAGTTTCATAGATATATTGAATGAGAGGTCTAGTCGCACCACCTGGTCCACCGCCAGTGATTAGCATAATTTGTGCAAACACTTTAAATGAGGCAAGAACCTGCAGCAGCAAAATGACTTTGGAAATCGGCTTAAGCTGCGGCAATGTAATGTACCAAAACTGCTGCCAGCGGGTTGCCCCATCTATTTCACTTGCCTCGTATAATGATTCGGGTATGTCCTGTAGTGCGACAAGAAATAGAATCATATTCGTTCCTACCGTCCACCATAAGGTAACAACTACAATCGTAATCCAAGCAAGATATTTATCAGCCAGCCAAAAAGGCTCCCCTTCGATTCCTATGCTATGAAGAATGGTATTAACGAATCCGTTATATGGTTGCAGCATAAAAATTGCTAGAAAGGAAATAACGGCAACGGATAAGATACTTGGGATAAAATAAGCTCCCCTGAAAAAGGTCTGAATCTTCGTATTTAAGTTAGCGAGTAATGCCAGTCCTAGTGCAAGCACCATCATTGTTGGTGTTGTTAAAATAACAAACAGCGTTGTATTTCCAAGACTTCTCCAGAAATAAGAATCACTGAACATGACCTTAAAGTTTTCCAACCCAATAAAGTCCAATTTTCCAATTAATGACCAATCATAGAAGCTCATTTCCAGCCCTTTAATAACGGGAAAAATAGTAAAGATCATGTATACGATAAAAAAGGGAATTAGAAAGGGCACTGCCTTCATATCCTGTAACCATGACTTGTTTTTCATAAAATACCCCTTTTCTATTAAAAGTCAGAAGCTCCTAAAGTATATTAGGAGCTTAGACAGTTCAAATTATCCTCCTATTAACGCCTTTACTTCTTGTTCAATCAATTCAAATGCCTTCTCAGGAGATTCCTCATCTGTCCAGATCAGATCAAGATTGCGAATAAGTATATCCTGGATACCACGTGCATGTACGGTTTGATCTGGAAAATTAACATAGTTTGCTACTTCTGCGTAATCACTCCGATATGGAAGTTCCGCATATTCTTCTGATTCAACAACCGTTGTCTTTGCTGGAATATGTCCTGCTTCTGCCCAAACTACACCTTTATCTGTAGCGTAGTTCATAAATTCAATCGCAGCTTTTTGAACTTCCGGTTCCGCATCTTGACTAGCAGGGATTACGAAGGTGTGCGAATTGCCGAATGCAGCCTCTTTGCCAAATATATTTGGTGCAGGTATTGCTGTAAATTCTAATCCTTCCGTTGCTTCCCAAGTACCAGTTGCCCACACCCCAGTGGACATAGTTGCTGCATTGCCAGATTGGAAATCAGCATAGAAATCCGCTAAATTCAATGGAATAACTTCATGCTCGTACCATAAATCATGCATATAGTTTGCAGCTTCAATTGCTTTATCAACATCAAGTACATATTCAGGATTTTCTAAATCATCCGTTACAATATTTTCTCCACCTAATTGACTATAGAAGGAAAACCATAACCGATAGGAGTCTACACCAGCAGTAGAAAATGCCATCGGAAATTTATCTTTCGGTAATTCTTCTTTAAGCGTTGTCAAGAATTCAACAAACCCTTCTGGTGTCTGTTCCATTTTTACACTGCCATCTTCATTCAGAAGTCCTGCGTCACCGGCAAGCTGATTATTCACGAAAAAGATATGTGGATGTGTGTCGATTGGTATAGCAAAGTGTTGCCCATCAAAAACTGTCGAATCCAGAACGTTTGGATTGAATTCATCCCAGTTAACGCCAACTTCTTCACCATATGTGTCTAATTCCTGCACTAGTCCCTGATTAACCAATTCCGGAAGTACATTCGAATGGGAAATAGCCAAGTCCGGTCCTTTACCTGCGGAGACACTCGTGATCAATTTTGTATAATACTCTTCAAATTCTTGTTGAATATTGTTTATGAAAATCTCATCCTGACTTGCGTTAAATTCGTCAACAATTTCTTTCATAAACGCTGCATCCCCACCACCAAATAAGTTCCACATAACAACCTCTGTAGCACCCTCCGGCACCTTAACTTTCCCACCAGCATCATCTGAACCGCCACTGCATGCTGCAAGTGTGATGGCAGTAATAATTATTCCGATAAGCAACATTAACTTCTTTTTCATCATTGAACCTCCCCTTTATATTTAAGAATTGCAAATGAATAGATACTAACTTTTAGCTGCCTCCTTTCATCGATTACGGTTTTAATGTAAAGTTAAAACACGGCTCATGAATTCGCTTTCAAACAAAAGCAAAAAAATAAGAAACCGCCTAAGAAAAATACTATTATTGCATTAATTAAATTAATTAACTAACATAATAATAAACTCGATCTTTTCACTTGTCAATATCAATTATTCGAATAAACTCAAAATTAATTTATTAAGAATAATGTCTTAATATGTTGCTTATTGGTTTATAATATTCAAGATTCAGATAAGATCTATTAGATTAACGAGCATTATTAACAGGATTTTTGATGTCAAACACATATTATTACCGCAATTAAAGAACTGAATCCTGAACCTATCATCCTCCTATTCATTCTTTTATCTCCAGTCTCTGACTTTAAACATGGCTCTATAAGTGTTCATAGGTGTAACGTCCCTCCATATTTATATCTCATTATATTTCTTCTTGTTTTTTTAAAATAAATATAGTAACATTAACTTAATTAAATTAATTAACTATTATGCATTCTTATTATAATTGCAATATCTTAAGTACTTATCTCTTTTTTAAAGACCACGATACTACAGGAGGTTATTATGAATATAAGGAAACTAACAAAAGAATTCCAGGAGAAATTCAGCACTTTCCAAACACCAAGACCCTTCTTCGCCCCAGGAAGAATCAACCTAATCGGCGAACATACGGATTATAATGGCGGACATGTGCTGCCAGCTTCAATTTCTTTCGGAACATATGCGCTTGGCCTAAAGCGTCAGGATCGAAAGTTACGCTTTTACTCCGTGAATTTCCCTGATGCAGGGATAATGGAATGTGATCTGGATGATTTAATTTATCAGAAAGTACATGAATGGGCGAATTATCCAAAGGGTATGATTCTTTATCTGCAGAAAGCAGGATATCAATTCGACCATGGTATTGATGTTTTATTTTATGGAAACATCCCAAATAGTGCAGGGCTGTCTTCTTCTGCATCAATTGAAATGGCCATGGGTGTCTTATTAGATGGTTTGTTTGAACTGAATATTGACCGGATTGATTTGATTCGCATTGGACAGAAAGTGGAAAATAATTATATTGGTGTTAATAGTGGAATTATGGATCAGTTCGCGATTGGCATGGGAAAGCAGGATCATGCGATTCTCTTAAACTGCCAAACATTGAACTACCAATGTGCACCACTCATTTTAGGGGATCATGTTATCATCATCATGAACACGAATAAACAACGGACATTAGCAGGATCTAAATATAATGAACGCCGGACACAGTGTGAAGCAGCACTCTCTGATTTACAGACTGTACTGCCTATTCAAACACTTGGAAATGTAACAATTGATGCTTTTGAGAACAATCAACGGTTCATTAAAAATGAAATAAACCGGAAACGTGCGAGACATATTGTTTACGAGAATGCCAGAACAATAGAAGCCCTTGAAAGGTTAAAGCAAAATGACCTTATTGCATTTGGAAAACTCATGAACGCCTCCCATATCTCATTAAGAGATAACTATGAGGTTTCAGGAATTGAGCTTGACACGATTGTCGAAGCTGCTTGGAATCAGCCCGGGGTCCTTGGTGCACGTATGACAGGTGCAGGATTTGGCGGCTGTGCGATTGCAATTGTAGCGCGTGATGAAGTGGAGAAGTTCAAGAATATTGTAAGCGCAGTCTACACTGAAAAAATTGGCTATGCACCAACTTTCTATATGGCAGAAATCTGCGATGGAGCAAAAGAAGTCACAGAAGGAGCGTTAAAATGAGTGTATTAGTTTTAGGCGGTGCTGGTTACATTGGGTCACATGCCGTTTATCAATTGATTGATCGAGGGGAAGATGTCGTTGTCATTGATAATCTGCAAACAGGACATCAGGAAGCCGTCCATCCAAGCGCACAGTTTTATCAAGGCGACATTCGGAATGCAGCTTTCCTTCAAGACGTTTTTACCAAAGAAAGCATTGAGGCTGTTATCCATTTTGCTGCAAGCTCCCTTGTTGGGGAGTCAATGGAAAAACCACTCCACTATTTTGACAACAATGTTTATGGAACTCAAGTATTGCTAAAGACTATGGTCGAGCATGAGGTGAAGACTATTGTCTTCTCCTCCACTGCCGCAACTTATGGAGAGCCCGAATCCGTTCCAATTACGGAGACAATACCGACAAAGCCAACCAGCACGTACGGCGAAACAAAATTAACAATGGAAAAGCTGATGAAGTGGACAGAGCGAGCACATGGAATTAAGTATGTATCCTTGCGTTACTTTAATGTTGCTGGCGCCCGGCACTCAGGTGAAATTGGTGAAGACCATCGCCCGGAAACACATCTTGTTCCAATCATTATACAGACAGCACTTGGTCAGCGCGATTATATAACGATCTTCGGTGAGGATTATGATACACCGGACGGAACATGTATACGTGATTATGTTCATGTGGAGGATCTTATTGAAGCACATCTACTAGCACTTGATTATCTAAAGCTTGGCGGTAAAAGTGATGTTTTCAATCTCGGAAGCAACCAAGGCTTTTCTGTAAAAGAAATGATTGATACTGCACGTGAAGTAACCCGTAAGGAAATATATGCAAAGTCAGGAAGGAGACGTGCAGGTGATCCAAGCATACTGGTTGCCAGTTCAAATAAAGCCAAAAGTATGCTTGGCTGGGAACCGAGACGCACTTCTATCAAACAAATTATCAAGGATGCATGGAACTGGCATACATCTCATCCGAATGGATATGGAAAGGACGTGAAGAAGTGATTTTTCAGTATGTTAATGGACTTATTCAACAAGCAATTAAAGCAGAACTAATTGAACAGGCAGATAATATTTATGTTCGCAACCAAGTCATGAATCTATTAAATTTGGAGACTTTTCCTGAAGAGCCTGATTGTGTCACAGATAAATCGATTCCCGACATGCTTGAAAAAATAATCGAATATGCTATTGAACATGAAGTAATCGAGGACGTATTCGACGATAAAGAGATTCTCACAGCTAATATAATGAACTGCTTTGTAGCTCGTCCATCTGTTATTCATGCTGCTTTTAATGAAAAATATGAACAGTCACCGAAAGCTGCAACCGATTATTTTTATAACTTGAGCAAAAACAGCAACTACATTCAGATGAATCGGATTGAAAAAAACATTCACTTCAAATCGGACACAGCATACGGCGAACTAGACATCACGATTAACCTGTCCAAACCTGAAAAAGACCCCGTGCAAATCAAACGAGAACGTGAAATGAAACAAAAGCTGGATTATCCAAAATGTCTATTATGTGTGGATAATGAAGGATATACTGGTAGAACAGGGCATCCCGCACGTGCGAATCATCGTGTCATTCGCGTTCCACTGCTAGGAGAAAATTGGTACCTACAGTACTCTCCATATGTTTATTATAATGAGCACAGTATTTTGCTTTCAGAAGAACACCGGGACATGAAAATTGATAGGAAAGCTTTTGAACGCCTATTAACTTTTACAGAAATATTTCCCCATTACTTCATTGGATCAAATGCAGATTTACCGATTGTTGGAGGTTCCATATTAAGTCATGATCACTATCAGGCGGGACGCTATGATTTTCCAATGACGAATGCAGCGAGTGCTTTTGAATTTATCCTGGAAAAGTTTGATAATGTTTCTGCTTCTGTATTGAAATGGCCTTTATCCGTTATCCGTCTGAATAGTTCTAACAAGGATTTACTGCTTGACGCTGCTAATCATATTTTACAAATCTGGAAAAGTTATTCCGACGAACTTGCAGACGTGAAAGCATTTACTGGTGATACACCTCACAACACGATTACACCAATTGCTCGTTCTCGCGAAGACGTATATGAGCTTGATCTTGTATTACGAAACAACCGTACATCTGCTGAACATCCACTGGGGATTTTTCACCCACATGCAGATGTGCATCATATAAAAAAAGAAAATATCGGGCTGATTGAAGTTATGGGGCTCGCCGTTTTGCCAGCAAGATTGGAGATGGAACTGGCTGAAATCAGGCAGTTTTTAATTGGAAAATCCAGTGATGTAGCTGCATATCACCTGGAATGGGCTGATCAAATCCAAAGTGAGTACGGTGAGATTCTCGATTCTAGGATGGCTGATGAAATTTTAAAGAAAGAGCTTGGCAAAAAATTTGCCAAAGTTCTGGAAGATGCCGGTGTTTTCAAGGAACGGCGAGCATTTGAAAGATTTATCCATACATTAAATAAGCAGGTGGCACAATAATGAAGGTTGAAACAACTGATATTTTAGGAAAATGGAAAGAATACACACTAGTAAATGAACAAGGAATGTCTGTCAGTGTAATAAATTTTGGCGGAATCATTACAGAAATGCTTGTTCCCAATCGAAATGGAAAACTGGAAAATGTCGTAATTGGATTTAAAAATTATGCAGACTATGAAACGAACCCGAATTATTTCGGTGCTTTAATCGGTCGTGTTGCTGGAAGAATTCAAGGTGGGGAGTTTGTGCTTAATGGTAAAACCTATAGTTTAGATCACAATGATGGGGATAATCATCTTCACGGAGGTGCGTCAGGTTTCCATCAGGTAATCTGGAATGTTGATCCTTTTCAAACAAGTGACACAGTCGGGTTGAAGCTGACTCACAAAAGTTTAGATGGTGATGGAGGATATCCTGGCAATTTAGATGTAACTGTTACCTATATTTTGAATAACGATAACCAATTTACAATCGACTATGCTGCAACCAGTGATCAGGTCACTCCAATAACATTGACGAACCATTCTTATTTTAATTTAAGTGGAGACTTGAAAAACACCATTCATCATCACCACATAACGATAGATAGTGAAGAAATTGTCAAACTTGATGAGAAACTTATTCCAACAGGAAAATTAATGAATGTATTCAATACTTCCTTTGATTTTCGTGAAAGCCGGTCATTGCGCGAAGGATTCAATGACAAGTCTGAACAAAATACAGTTGCTGGAAATGGTTATGATCATTATTTTATTTTCAATAAGAAGAAAGAAAATGCTGTTACTGTAAGTGATGAGAAGTCTGGACGCTTGCTGATGATAAAAACAGATCAGCCAGGGATGGTTATGTATACCTCGAACATGCTCGAAGATGGGATGGAACTGAAAGAAGGCTTTTCAGAGAAGTATTTAGGAGTATGCTTTGAAACCCAAGCGTCACCTGCATCATTGCATTATCCAGGATTTCCGTCAGTTATTTTAAAAGCAGGAGAACAGTATAAAAAACAGACCGTATTTTCTTTCAGCGTAGTAAGATAACAAGGGTCTTACTGATACCCTGAGAAATGTTAATAAAAGAGGATAGTTCTCCATGTGTAACACGAAGGAATATCCTCTTTTTTAATGCCAGGAAACTATAAAATTTGAATGCTGTGGATAACTTAGTTACCTAAACGGACACGTCCAGCGCTTGCGCTTTTGTTCTTTTTTCATCAAACTGGATCAAACAATTCCACCAATAATAGCGAGACTGCCCCTAACAGTGTTGCATCTTCACCAAGTTTTGTTACTGTTACTTCGGTTTCTTTTGCAGCCGGACTGAGTACACGCTGTTCAATCGTTTGCTTAATTTTTGGCAAGATGAATTTTTCACTCTTCATCACCCCTCCACCGAGAACAATTTTCCTTGGGTTTATTAGATGTATTAAATTTGTTAAGCCGATACCAATAATCATTCCAGTTTCTTCAAGAATTTCAATATATGCCGTATTACCAGATTCGGCCAATTTGTATACTTCTTCGCCTGTAATTGTTTCTGTTTTCCCCTCTAGCTTTTTTCTGGTTCTCTCAGCAATAGCGACACCACTGGCGAAGGTCTGCAAACAACCGCGGCTTCCACATTCACAAATCTCTCCGTTAATATCTATCGTCATATGGCCTATCTCACCAGCAATATCCTGAGCACCGTGGTACAGCTTTCCATTAATAACAACACCTGAACCGACGCCTCTTCCAATATTTACAGCAACCATACTATCCGCATCGCCGTGTCCTCCAAACCATGACTCGCCAAGTGCCATTGCTCTGGCGTCATTTTCAACGTTGACCACTAAGTTAAATTCTTCCTCAAGTTTTTGCTTGATTGGAATATTTCTTAAATCCAGGTTTGGTGCTACAAGTGAGGTACCAGTTTCTATATCCACAACCCCATGCATTGCTACTCCAATCCCTAGAATTTTATCTTGATACGGTTTTGATGTTTGTAAAATCTTATGTATATTTTCTTTTAAAATACGGATAAACTGATCATTTGTAATTGGAATGTTTAGCTTACTAGAAACACGTTCAACGATCTTCCCAGATAAATCAGCAAGAATACACTCAACCGTTTCTGGACCAGCATCTACGCCAACAACATAGAAGGCATTATTATTAATATGAAGCATCGTCGGTTTTCGCCCACCCTTGGATTCGCCGAGATCACTCTCTCTAACTAATTCCTGTTCGATCAATTCTTTCACAATACTGCTTACCGTTGGTGGGGTGAGCTTTGTATCCTTAGCTATTTGAGCCCTGGAAATAGGTTCCGATGTTCTTATTTTATTGAGAATGATTGATTTATTGACTGATTTCATTAATTGGAATGTGCCCCGCTGCATGAATAGTCCTCCTATATCTCTTGATACTTGTAAATATATTATAACATGATTAATTAAATTAACTAATTAAACACAACCAATTGTAGAAAATATTCCTGCAAAGAGTACAAGATATGTCTAGAAATATGGAGTCCATTATGTCTGATGTTGAGATTGAAGAATAAAACTATCTAAAAATGATAAAACCATTGTACAAGTAAAGATTTGCAGGCATTTGCATTCCGAAGAGGTTATTCCAAAATCTATTACACCTTCATTATGCATCTTTTATACAACGAAAGCCGATGTTTCCTGATGAACGCTCAAGTGTATTAAGCTTTTGATTGTTTCTTTTATGAAGTGCATTTATTCACCTACTCTCTCCTTTAATTTAGCAGAATATTTAAACTCAGACAAGAATTCATTTACTAGTGGCAAGATAATCAAAAATGACACGTTATTAATCGAATAAGACAGAGAACCTATTAAAAAAATGTATAAAAAGAAGCGAGGGAAATATCCCTCGCTTCTCTCACCTACTTTACTTCAATTTCATCGCCTCAGCAATAATTTTAGGAAGATCCGTATTATCATGGAACCCAACAAATTTATGTGTTTGTGGACCATAAGCATAGACTGGAATATCAGCACCGGTATGATTAGTACTTGTCCATCCAATGCTTGCACGGTCGCTTACAATCGTATTAATAGCAAGCGGCGCATTATCAGCTTGTTGAATTTCATTAATTTCTTCTTCTGTTAACTCAAATCCAGTATGTGTTTTCAGAACTTCACTTACATTGGAGCGGTCTTCGTTTAATTGGGTTGCCATGTAATCACCTGTAGCTGTTACATCTGTTAATAGATCAGCATTTAAATCCATTGAACCATTCGAACCAGTTGTCATCCCACCAGTATCATGATCAGCTGCAACAATTACTTGTGTCTTTCCATCTTTCTTAGCAAAATCGATTGCTTCTTCAACTGCCTTTTCAAATGCAGCGACATCAGACATTGCCCAAGCTGCATCATTAGCATGACCTGCCCAGTCAATTTGACTTCCTTCAACTACTAAGAAAAATCCGTCTTTGTCTTCTTCCAAAACATCAATTGCAGATTCAGTCATTTCAGCAAGGCTAGGTTCTTCTGTTTCAGCACGATGAAGCTCTGGAGCAAGTGCATCATCTGCAAATAAGCCTAAAAGCTTTTCGCCTTTCTTAAGTGCAATTTGCTTATTGTCTAGTAATTGACTTCGTGTTTCTACCAATTCATATCCTTGCTCCTCAGCTTGCTCAATTAAATTAAGCTCTTCCTGATTTCCGCCTTGATCGATTGGTAAGAAATTGTTTTTCCCTCCGCCAAGGATAACATCTACTTCATTTTCAAGCATTTGTCTAGCAATCTCCGTTTCATTATTACGATCCTCGACATGTGATGCAAATGATGCTGGTGTAGCATGTGTAATCGTAGAAGTTGCTACAAGTCCAGTTGCCTTTCCGTTTTCTTGAGATGCTTCTAAAATAGTTTCAAGCTCGTTGCCCTCTGTATCCATTCCAATGACACCATTATTCGTTTTTTCACCTGTAGACATCGCAGTACCTGCAGCAGCAGAATCGGTAATATCAGAGTTAGCAGAATGTGTCATGAACATTCCTTTTAGATGATCATCCCATACTGCATCTTCCCCCTTGTACACGCGATAGTTACTTGCATAATCAGCACTAAAGCCGTCTGGAACCATGAAGATAACATTCTCTACCTTCTTATTTCCCTTTCCTTTTCTATCTACAGCATCCGGTTTTGCGTCTACCGTTCCTATACTTAATCCAGACAATACAAGGGACGTACTAAGTACAACAGCACCAATCTTCTTAAACATCCTACACTCTCCTCTCAAATTTTTATTACAATTTAAGCGTAAAGGAAAGATATCTAAATGAAGTTACATGCTAGTAAAAGTCTAGTAAACTTTTTTCACCCTAAATAACTACCTCTTTTTCATAGAGTTATCTGTAACCACTTGTCATTAACCGATAGAACTTGATATAGCTTCATTTAATCCCTTTCACTTAATCCATTATAATCCACCAAAAAAACACTATCACTAGAGAGAATTCCCCTATTAAGATAGTGTTTTTTGCCTATAATATATTCTATTCTTCTACCGTGATTGTTATCGTTTGCTCAACTACTTTGGTTTCATCTTCATCGTTAACGAAATCACCTGCAAGATTTTGACCATTCTCTCCATATACTTCTGTGACATGTGGACCATTATTATGATGGGATGGATCCATTGTAATAACAATATCATACTCGGTTAGATTTTTAATTCGACTGTCTTTTTCAGGATCATGAATATATAAAACTGTTGAGCCATCTGGATCCGTGTAGCTATACCCCTGAAATCCTGATGTAATATAATTTGGAATGTCTGCTCTTGCCAGAATAAATGTATCTTCTATAATGTTACTATTTATTTTTACTACAACATAGTCATCTTGTTTCTCGATTACTGGCTCTATCCATACCTTGGGGTTTCCATAATCCTCCGGCAAATCCCAGCTTGGTTCCGTAATCGAAAAATTATGTTGACCACCATCTATTGTGGCCGACTGTTGGAAGGATACTTTTTGATAGATTTCATTTGATTTCGCATAGTTTCGTACGAAGCTCCCACCCAGTTGGTTTAAATAATGATTTTTTATATCCCCATACTGATTTGCTGGCTCAAATTTCAATTCAATATGTACGATTCCTTCTACTTCGTCTGGAAGAATATATTCCAATTCAAACTCTCCATTTTCGTTAACCTCAGTTCGATCAATTCCTCCAACTAACAATCCATATTCTGATTCAATTGAAAGAACAAGTTTTGACTCAGGCAATAGATTGGTCATGCCTTTTACAGAAACGAGCTTATTATCGATCTGAAATTCCCCTTCCAGCCTTACCTCTGAATCTCCTTGATCTTCTGGAGCCACTTTTACTTGATTGACTTCAAAGGAAACCTCTTCCGTATTATCTACTGCTTCCTTTTCCACTTTCTCCGCCTTTGTACCTTCAGTTTCCCCAGCTTGTATACTTCCACTGCTTTGTATATCTGTTTCACTTTGTTCTTCATTATTACTACTACATGCTGCCAAAAATAAAATCATTAGTGCTAAAAACATAAATAATAAACGTTTACATCTAACCACGAAACTGATTCCTCCTAAATATAGTAAACAATCAATCCTAATGATACCGTTTGCCTTTTTGAATAACAACAGTACCAAGTACCTATAAGAAAAAAACTGGTGACAGTTCACTTTGTACTTTCATTATAGGGTCTTAACATTATGTTATCTGCTTCACAAATTAGACATAATTACTATAAAGATTTCCTTGAAAGTCTTTACATAAATGCGCTTTCATATATAATATAATTAAGTGATATATTTCACAAACAAAATCTAAAGGAGGAATAGCAATGGCTAACCTTGATACAGGTCTTACTTGTGTATATCAAACACAAGGTACGATTGCTCGTGAAAATATTCGTTCGAAATTTGTGGATTACCAAATTGCAGACATAAGCCTTCACCCGGATATACCGCTGCCTACTGAAGGCAATCATCCTATTTCCATAAAAATTGAAGGTACTTGGTACAAAGCAATTGCTTCTGTTGTAAGAACGCTGGCAAACGGTAATAGTAAAGCAGTGAAAGCATATATTCGTAACTTTAATCAGCAACTTCAAGAATGTAACGTACTAATTTCCTGGGATAATTATTTAAGCACTTCGAAAAAGAAAAAGCAACAAGACAAATCATTACCTCTAGCTATGAATTTATAAGAGCATACTACTTTATTAAAAGGCATTTTTAGGAACATTCTCGTAATCCATAAAGTAGTATCGCTATTCCTTATCCAATAATTTTAATCCTCATCTTCCGACCAAGGAATCGAATAATAAAGCTCTCCTAGATAATCATGATATCCCCAGCCAATTCATTTCTGAATTCCTCTGCAATAACTATACAACCGATTATGAAATGTCTTGAAAAGCGCTTCATCTTTTTCACATTCCATCACAACTTTCTGTAGTGGAATTGGCTTATCAGCAATTCATATCGCTTCGTCTAAGCTACTGTCATTGGCGTACACATCAATGACAATAATTTAGAATTAGCAAGGAAGTTTGGTGCTGATGTTTCCGTTGATGCTCTAAGTATTACGGAAACTTGTATGAATGGAATAAGTAGCTAAGAAGAGGTAGACGCCATCACAGGTCAGTGTAATGACGAAAAAGAAGCTGGTTTTATCTGGATTCCATAATCAGAAATCGTTTATTACGACACTCAGTATGCCCGTAGCTCGCTTCACTACACTACCAAGTTGCAAAAGGAAAATTGAAACCAGGGAAAAATGGTAACTCGAGAGATTAAGCTCTCTGAATGTGGAAGGAATTTTTGAAACCACAAGTAATTTTGCAACTTCTGGTACGTTTGTTGTAACGGATTACTCTTAAATAGCGTTAAAGCTGCTTGTGGTTTTATGCAAGCAGCTTGTTTTTCCAATAGTAATCTTATACCTAAATGATTTTGATTATAAAGATGATAAAAGTTCTGCAAAAAATGATTCACGTAACTATAGGACACCCTTATCTACTCAATCAAACAATTACCAAATTATCTGATCGTTCGCCAATTTGTTTAACAACTTCTTTACCTATCTCTAAAGAGGCTGTTGCTGCTGGTGATGGTGCATTACATACATGCAGGCTTTTCTTGCCTTGTATGATTTGGAAGTCATCAACCATTGATCCATCACTATTTAAAGCCTGTGCTCGGACTCCTGCTGGTCCTGGGACTAAGTCTTCACTCTTAATTTCAGGGATAAGCTGCTGTAAGTTTTCCACAAACTTTTTCTTGCTTACAGAACGAACCATTTCATTAATTCCTTCCTTCATATTTTGACTCGCTAATTTCCAAAAGCCTTTGTAGGTTAAAACTTCTGCAAGATCTTTTATGTTGATATCTGACTTTTTATAGCCTTCTCGTTTAAAGCTGAGTACTGCATTCGGTCCTGCTTCAACTTCTCCGTTTATCATTCTCGTAAAATGAACACCTAAAAAAGGAAAATCAGGATTCGGAACAGGGTAAATTAAATTTGTTACTAGATTTCTTTTTTCTGCTTTTAATTTATAATACTCTCCGCGAAACGGTACAATTTTCATATCAATATGATATCCTGCTAGTTTAGCAATTCGGTCACTTTGCAATCCTGCACAATTAATTAAAAATTTGGCTTTATAGCTTTGCTTGTTCGTATCTACTATCACTTCATGTTCAGATTCATTAATTGATAGTACAGTCTCGCCACAATTTATTTCACCATCATGCTGCTCTATAATCTCTGCATACTTGTTTGACACCATTTTATAATCTACAATTCCCGCAGTTGGAACTTGAATAGCTCCAATACCTTTAACATGTGGTTCTATTTCATGTAACTCTTCTTTATTTAGTTGTCTTATAGATAACCCATTCTGTAGTCCGCGTTCATATAGATTATTAAGTAATGGACGCTCCTTTTCATTTGTAGCAACAATTACTTTTCCACAAATATCATGATTAATATCGTATTTACGTGAAAACTCAACCATTGATTTGCTTCCTTGTTTTGCAAAGCGTGCTTTAAAACTACCTGGTTTATAATATATCCCTGAATGGATTACCCCACTATTATGACCTGTTTGATGTGTTGCCAGTTCTTTTTCTTTTTCAAGTACAAGTATTTTTTTGTTTGGATATTTTTCTGTTAAATTCATACCTACAGAAAGCCCTACAATACCACCGCCTACAATGATGTAGTCAAACATGTCCATTCCTCCTCGTATTCAATTCCGCGGTTCCGCTTGTCATCCACCTTGATGTACGACTAGTTGACTTCCAAAATCTGTTGTCGCCTTTATTTCAGGTTTCGGTACAAATCTATCTTAATGAAAGAATCGGCCACCCAACCTGTCCATCTATCTCTTAAAATTACGAGTCTATAAAATATCTTTTCTTAGCTGCAACTAAGTGATTCCACATAGCTGTCTGAGCTTTTAATTCATCTTGTTCTTCGATTGCCTTGTAGATATCGAAATGCTCCGATAAAATTATTTGCCCTTTTCCACTTTTAATACTTTTTTCACGTAGTATATTTACTCCTTGTATGAATGGGTCTGTAAAAAGTTCTACTGCTTTTAACAACATGGGATTTTTAGCCGCTGTTACGACCGAAATATGAAATTCATAATCTTCTTCTGCTGCAACCAAATCATTTGCATAAGCTTTCTCCATTTTAATATAAGCACTTTTTATCTTTTGTAAATCTGTCTCTGAACGTCTAATTGCAGCTAAATAAGCGGCTTGTCCTTCTAATCCCTGTCGGACCTCTATTAACTCAATAAGGTTTAAACCTTGACTATTTAAAAGTTTATCCAATTTGTTTAGTAATTTCGTATTCTCATCATTTATTAAAAAAACACCTTTACCTTGTAAAACTTCTACTAAACCTGCGGATTCCATCACACTTATTGCTTCTCTAACCGAGGTACGAGAAACAGAAAGGTTTTCAGCCATTTCTCGCTCCGAAGGTAATTTATCTCCTGGTTTAAGCTCATTATCTCGAATCAAAAGCTGAATTTGTTCTATAATATCCTGATATAATCGTTTTCTACGTATTGGCTTTAACATCATAACTAATCTCCCTTTTCCATAATATTATCTACTCTTTTTTAAAGGAACATCACTCCCTATTCTACTAGGTTCTCAATAAATATAATTTTTTATTAGCTATTCCATCCTTACCAACGATATTGGTTCGATTTTAATTTTATCACTTTTTATATACCGAATGAATTTACTGCACCAATAGGACATTTACCTTAAGATAACAAACCTTCTAAAGTTTATGGAGTTGTGTTATAACGAATGAAGTGCTCTAATCTTTTAACACCATCTTCAACAATGGATAATACTTATTATATGAATACTTCCTTATTTATTAAACTAGGAGGGATTTCTCCTTGCAAACCTTTAATTAAATTTTCCGCTGCTAACTTAGCCATTTTATACCTAGTTTCCAATGTTGCAGATCCAATATGTGGTAATGTTACGACATTTTTCATATAAAGGAGGGGATTATTTGGTTCCACGGGCTCTTTTTCATAAACATCAAGTCCTGCTGCACAAATTTCTCTTTTTTTTAAAGCCTCAACTAATGCATCTTCATCAACCATTTGTCCTCTAGCACCATTTACAAATATAGCTGTTTTTTTCATGAGAGAAAATTCCTGTTTTCCTATTAGTTGAACCGTTTCGGGCGATAATGGTGCCATTAGGCAAACAAAGTCTGATTGTTGCAATAACTTTTGTAACGATACATATTCTGCTTGTAATTGTTCTTCTGCATTAAGCTTCCTAGAGCGATTATGATATAGAATCTTCATTTTAAAACCAAAGTGAGCCCTTTCAGCAATAGCTTTTCCGATTCTTCCCATTCCAATAATTCCAAGCGTCTTATGATGAATATCTACACCATATAAATCCTCGCCAATTTTTCCCGTCCACTGACCAGACTTTACATACTGATCAAGTTCTGTGATTCTTCTAGCGGTTGCTAACAGTAAACCGAATATCGTATCGGCAGTAGAATCCGTCAAAACATCCGGAGTATTCGTTGCCATTATTCCACGTGCATTGACAGCTTCCATGTCTAAATTGTCATATCCTACAGAGATATTGCAAATGATTTCTAAGTTCGGTGCTTCATCCAAAAGTGTTCGATCTACTTTCAAACCCGATCCAATGATTCCATGTGCATCTTTTAACTCATGAATAAATTCTGGATTCTCTACGTTAGTAAGTTCAACTACTTGAAAATGTTTCTGTAATATTTTTAATAGGTCGCTATAGATTGGATTATAAACGATAATCTTTTTCATCTTGGTCACCCACATTCCTTAATTGGAGTACTTATTTTTCAACTAGACTACCTATGACATGATTTGTAAAATGCTTAAATGATTGGTTAATTAAAGATGTAACGGTAATCCCAACGTAGTCTGCCCCCCAATTTTTCCGCATAAGTGCACCACTTCTATCCTTTGTATGGATACCTACTTTTACTCCGTATGTTTTAGCAGTTTCATAGATATTGTCAATTGTTTTTAACACTTCTGGATGATCAATTGATCCTCCGTATCCTAATGAAACGGACAAATCTGTTGGTCCAATATAAACCATATCAATTTCTTTCACACTAAGAATCTCGTTTAAATGAACCATTGCTTTTTCTGATTCAATATGAATTCCAATCAATGTTTCTTGATTGGCTTTTTCCAAGTATTGTTGAATTGGAATATTGCCATAATCAGCTGCTCTCATCGAAAATGCAGCTCCTCTTTTCCCAAGAGGTGGATATTTCACCGCTTCAACAATTCTTTCTGCCTGTTCCTTAGAATCAACCTGTGGAACGTGTACTCCGTGCGCTCCACGATCCATTACTTTTAATAGTTCAGAAGGGTCGCTAGATGAAGTTCGAACCAAAGGAGTAATCCCTTTATTTTCTGCAGCAATTACCATGTTTTCAATATTTTCATAAGAATGCATTCCATGTTCATTATCGATCACAATGACATCAAACTGACTTAATGCAGCCATTTCTATGATTTGTGTGGAAGGAAATCCAACAAAAACACTAAGTACAGGATTTTCTGTTGGTTCACTCCATCGTCTTTTTAATTGATTATAAAACATGTATCCCTCTCCTCTCTATTCTTCATCTACTTTATAATTGTTTCTATATTCGTATCTTATATCGCATTCATGAGACTTAAATAACTCTTCTAAGGAACTCAGAATGGTTTTTCAACACCTTCTCATTCCATAATTTCTACAATTGCTTCAAAACAGTTATTGTTTTTATCACTTTTGATAAGCACTTAGTTTTTTACTTCCTCTTTTAACATGTTCCAACTTCTTAAAATTCCTCTTACTTCTTCTTTATCAGCTTCATTCAGTGGGCTCACTGGTTCTCTAGTGACACCTGCACGTAATCCCACTTCTTCCATTGCTTCTTTAATAACCACAACATTGTTTCCATCATGATGTTTTGCTCGTAAGTTTTCAAAGCCAATGACTTCATTCCATATGTTCCACACGGTTTCATCATCAGCATCACGAAGCGCAGTAAGCATCTTTTGGGAGCTGGATGGATAAATATTAATCAATCCAGATGTAAATCCTTTCGCTCCTGCATAATAAAAGTATGGTGCCCATTTTTCAGCCGTACCACAAATCCATGCAAGGTTATGTTCTTTAGGAACTTCACGAACCACTTGCGTAAAACGTGGTAAATCATTGATGGCATATTTCACACCTATAAATTTCTTAAGAGATGCTAATTCCTTAATAACATCATCACTTAGATTAGGATTTTTAAAATATATAATGGACGGAATATCTAATGCTTCCATAATTTTTTTGAAGTAAGAAATTGCACCTTCCGTCGTAATGAAGGGATGAATTGGTTGGTGAATCATGACACAATCTGCACCAGCTTCTTGTGCATCTTTTCCTAATTCGATTGCAGTTTCCACCGAGTAACCAACACCAGCAACCACTGTCGCTCTCCCATTAATTTGTTTTGTAACTTTTCTCGCTACTTCCTTTGCTTCATCAAGCGTTAGCGCATAAAACTCACCGGTATTCCCATTTGGAACAATGACCTCTGTATCATTCTCTAATAAAAATTCAATATTTTCTTCTACCCCTTGCCAATCAATTTCTTTCGTACCCTCATTAAAAGGTACAATATTAATTGCACAAATTGTCTCTAATTTTTTTGCAATACTTGTAAAATCCATGTTCAACACTCCTCTTATTATTTTTCATATATTTTGTATAGAACTAAATAAATGCTTATTTACACAATTGACTGGTTCTTTCTCTTGCAATACATTAATAATTTCTTTGGCAGCACCAGATGCCATTTGACCTAAGGATTCTTTGGTATGCGCTGCCATATGCGGTGTTACAATGATATTTTCTAAGTTCCATAGAGTATAATTATCTTCTGGAGGTTCATTCTCAAACACATCTATACCTGCTCCGCGTATTTCATTATATTTTATTGCTTTATATAGTGCTTTTTCATCAACCAAGCCACCTCTAGCACAATTGATTAGAGATGCAGTAGATTTCATTTTTTGCAATTCTTTTTCACCAATAATATGATGAAGTTCTGATGTATATGGTAAATGCAACGATACAAAATCGGATTGTTCTAAAATCGTATCTACGGAATCTACAAATACAACATTTTCTAAAGATCTTTCGTTTTGAATGTAAGGATCATAAACAATGACATTCATATCTAATCCTAAAGCACACTTTTTCGCCGTTAATTGACCAATATTTCCATACCCAATTAAACCTATTGTCTTATCCGTTAATTCATTCCCGATAAAATACTCTCGCACCTCAAAATGATTTTTACGAAGAGCTTTATCTGCTTTAAGAATGTTACGAGACAAAGCTATTATCATCCCGACAACATGCTCTGCTACAGCATTCGAATTTACTCTAGGAACATTACAAACATAAATACCTTTCTCAGCTGCAGCAATAATGTCAATATTGTCATATCCTACACCCGAACGAGCGATTACTTTTAATTTCTTCGCCTTTTCTATCAAAGAGCGCGAAATCACTTTGGTTCGAACTAATATCGCGTCACAATCAACGACAATTTCCTCTAGTACTTCATCCTTGGTCGATTCTGGTTGTATGATTTCAACATTAGCATTTTTTAAGACCTCCATTCCGCTACTAGAAATTGGCTGAACTACTAAAACTTTATACTGGGTCATCAAATTACCTCTTTTCTATTATCAATTGCTATATCCAGTCTTTTTTTTCTCCTTAATTGATTGAAAAAGACTAAAGCTAATATAGCAATTCCAATCGAATCCGTCATGATCCCCCCCTGAATTAATAATAATGAAGCACTAAATAGCAGTACACTTTCAATAATCTGATTTTTAACAAGAAAGAAACCGACAACAGATGTAGCAAGAGCAAATACCCCAATGATTGCTGATACTAATGCTAACCCAGACGCTAAATAATCATTGGATTGTAACAATAGTTCTGGAGAATAAACAAAGGCGAAAGGTACGATAAATCCGGCAATCCCTAATCTAAATCCCGTCCAACCTACTTTGGAAGGACTTTCTCCTGCGATACCTGCAGCCGCATAAGATGCAAGTGCAACCGGTGGTGTTATTGCTGACAAACAAGCAAAATAAAGCACAAAGAAATGAGCAACGATTGGTTCTACACCTAATTGAATTAAGGACGGCGCTGCAACGGTAGCACCCACGATGTAACAAGCAGCAGTAGGAAGTCCCATTCCCAAAACAATCGCTGTTACCATCGTTAGGAATAAAGTTAAGAATAACTGTTCATTTGCTAGGACTAAAATGACATTAGCCAGTTTTAATCCTACACCGGTAAGAGATACTACACCGATAATAAAACCAACAACAGCAGTTGCAATTGCAACCGTAAGACCACCTTTTGCTCCCTCTTCTAAAGTTTTTAATAACGTTTTGAAATCCATACGTGTGGACTTTCTTAGGTAAGAGACTAAGAAAGTTGCGACAATTGCAAAGAAAGCTGCATAGATTGGTGTGTAATCCATGAATAATAAAACCATTAGCAAAATAACCGGTAAAATTAAATGCCCTCTTTCTTTAAAAATTGGCTTAAATGCAGGCAACTGTTCCTTTGGTATCCCCTTTAACCCATTTTTCTTACCTTCATAATGGACCATAATCCAGATCGATAAAAAGTAGAGAATAGCCGGAATAATAGCAGCAATTAATACCGATGTATACGGGATACCTAACATTTCTGCCATTATAAAAGCAGCAGCCCCCATAATCGGAGGGGTAAACTGTCCACCAGTAGACGCAGTCGCTTCTACACCACCTGCAATACGCTTGGAGTACCCTATTTTTTTCATCAAGGGAATGGTGAATACCCCAGTTGTAGCAACATTAGCAGTTGCACTACCATTGATCATTCCTAAACCAGCACTACCAAGTATGGATACTTTTGCAGGTCCTCCTACCCTATGACCTGCAATCGCCATCGCACCATTTGTAAAAAACGACGATAGTCCAGTTCCATTCAAAAAAGCCCCAAACAATATAAATAAGAAGATGTAAGTTGCAGAAGTACCTAGAGCAATTCCGAAAATCCCCTCACTTCCAATATACATATGCTCAATTAACGTAGTAGCAGTATATCCACGATGAGCTAGCGCACCTGGCAAATAAGGACCTAAATAGGCATAGGCTAAAAATAGTAGCGATAAAATTACTAATTCTATTCCTACACTTCTACGGGTTGCTTCAAGAATAACAATCATGGTAATCGCCCCCATGATTAAATCAATTGTCGTTGAAGACATTCCTCTACTTGCAATAGTGTCAAACATAACAAATAAATACCCAACAGAAATTGCAGAGACGGTTGCAAATAAATAATCAAAAATCGTTGGTTTACCTTTATTCGATTTTTTTCTACCCGGGTATAGTAAGAACACAAGTACAAGTGCAAATAAAAGGTGTAGGGCTCTCTGCTTCGTACTTACCATTGGAACAACTGCAGTAAATAAATGGAATGAAGACATGGCAATAGCAATAGTAGCAATTAATAGTCCAGTTTTCCCTTTCATAATTCGTGATTTTGATTCGTTGTCTTGGTTTTTTGACAATTCATCAATATCTATTAATTCTATCGTTTTCTCACCTTTTTGCTCTTCAGATAGTTGTTTTGTCATGTAATCACCTCTTTTTAATTTGGTAATTCCTTCTATAGACAGTGGAGTAGCTTTTTCTACTACCCCACTGTTCATCATTTATTCATCAATTTCTAACCCTTGTTCTTCAAAGTATTTAATGGCACCTGGATGTAATGGGATAGTTTTACCATCTAAAGCATTCTCCAAGTTAATATTTTCTGCAGCGATATGAATGTCAACTAGATCTTGTTTATTTTCATACAATACTGTTAAGAACTCATAAACAAAGTCCTCAGACATTTCAGAGCTACCATGCAACCAGTTTGCTACTGCAAATGTTTCTACTGGTTCTGGTTGATTTGGATACGTATCTGCTGGAATAGTAAATGGATAATATGCAATATTTACTTCTTCCGCAAGCTTTTTTACTATTTCTTCATCAAATTCCAAAATTTCAAAGTCACCGCTACTCATCAAATCCAGCATATTAGAGCTACCTAATGATGCAATCATATTCGCACCATCGGCCTGTCTATTTCTTAATAACTCTACGGATTGTGATTCACTCGTATATTCTGGTGTAATATCTTCATAAGTAATATCTGCCACTTGTAATAATTCTTGTGCATTGATTTCCGTAGCACTTCCAGATGCACCTACAGCAATCCTTTTCCCTACAAAATCTTCTACTGATTTAATACCAGCATCTTTTCTTACTGCAAATTGCATTACATTTGGGAAAAGATACGTTATCTGTGTGATTTTATCCATTTGATTCCCTTCAAATTGACCAGTTCCTTCATAAGCTTCTTTCGCAACACCGGCTTGAGCAACCCCCATTTCCGCATTCCCTTTTTGAATATTTTCTAGGATAACCGGTGATCCCGGGGTAGACTGCGCATTTGCATCAATTTCTGGAAACTCTTCCCCAATTAATTGTGCCATTGCATTTGCAAGTAAGAAGAATGTACCACCACTTGTTGCGCCACCAATTGTGATAAATTGGGGATACTCGGAGGATCCACCTCCACTAGAACTTTCTGAAGTACTATTACCACAAGCAGCTAAAATTGTTGCTAAGCCTAAAATCATCACAACCAAAAATATTTTCATATTTCTCATCGATTAGCCCCCTTTTTTTATCTTCACTGAAATATTTCGTGAGCAAGGATATTTGTCCCAAGATTTTAAACACTATTTAATCTGATATATTAAACATACGAAATTAAAATACTTTCAATGGATGCTTCACATTGTTTCCCTAACATTTTTAACTCATTGAAGATAGCTTCTGTTAAAACTAATCCTTCACTTTGAACTTTTTCGCGCTTATTCTGTTCTATATCACCAGGCATAAATACTCGTTCCACTCCATCTGCTGCAGGACCTTTTACCGTTTGTTCAATACGGTCTTGCATTCGTTCCTTATACACATCAATATCCATAAAACTATTAATATCTATAACGATAAACATATGACCTAATGTTTGCGGTTCATCGCCATCATACATTAACGGAATCTGATCACCAAATAGGGATCCAGTTAATACCCCTGTCATAATATCGATCATAATGGCTAATCCAGAACCTTTAGCACCAAATGGAAGTAAATATCCGTCAAGCGCTTCTTGAGCATCGGTTGTTGGTTTTCCGTCTTTCGTAATCGCCCAGCCTTCCGGAATACTTTGATTATTTTTTGCAGCAAGATTAATCTTTCCACGAGCTACCGTACTTGTTGCCATATCTAGTACAACTGGGTGTTGGTTTGTTGGTGCCGCAATACAAATAGGGTTCGTACCTAAAGTTGGTCGTTTAGAGCCCCAAGCTACCATTAACGGAGAAGCGTTCGTCATTACAATACCAATACAACCTTGCTTAGCTGCCATTCTTGCAAAGTAGGAAGCAGTTCCAAAATGATTCGAATTTTGAACAGCACTAATTGCTGTACCACATTCCTTAGCTTTATCAATTGCTTTTTGCATGGCTACTTTCCCTGCATATTGTCCCCAACCGTTATTGGCATCGTACAAAATAGTTGCTTTGTTCTCTCTAACTACCGAAAGTTCTGTCTTTGGTTCAATTAAGCCTTTTTCCAAACGTTTCATGTAATCGGCTAATCGCGTTACCCCATGGGAGTCAACACCGATTTCATTAGCATCAACTAAACTATCAGCAATGATCTTTGCTTCCTTTTCTGGGATTGAATTTCCTAATAGGACTTTTTCACAATACTCTTTTAGTCTCGAAGAATCTACCGTATACATTTGAACAGCTCCTATGCACTATTTCATAATAATCATAAATCTCGGGAAAAATTTTATACCTCACCACACCTTGAGTAAGCGGTTACAAATCTGTTTTTTTAATACACTCAATCAATACTAATACATGATAATAATCCGACAACAAGTGTCAGGGGTATTCCAAAGCTCTGTCAATCCAAATCATAGAAATACCCTCTGCTTTAAAAATATTACCAAGATGTACCTATCGAGAATGAGAGAATGCACAAATAATCACAGTTCCTGACCACCATTTAATAAACATACTTATATATTTATTCGTAAAAATAAAGTGAATTATTTATGAGTTCAACCTACAAATCTAATTGAAGCGATAAATATTTGTATTCCAGATAATCTTCAATTCCATATTTACCGCCTTCGCGCCCAACACCCGAATCTTTCACACCTCCGAATGGTGCCTGCGCTACGGTAGGTGCTGGATCGTTAATTCCAACAATACCGTATTCAAGTCTTTCACTAACTCGGAAAATACGTGAGGCATCGTTCGTAAAAATATATGAAGCTAACCCGTAAACACTATTATTCGCTTTTTCAATGACCTCATCTTCTGTTTCAAATTCAAAAATTGGAGCTACTGGACCAAACGTTTCTTCATGAGAAATTTTCATTTCATGCGTAGCATTTGTTAATAGAGTAGGTTGATAGAAATAACCGTCCTTAAACTTTCCTTTGTTTAATCTTTCTCCTCCTACTACAACTTTTGCTCCTTTTTCAACAGCATCTTTAATTTGATCTTCAGCTTTTTCAATTGCTCGTTCATTGATCAGCGGGCCAATTGTCACACCAGAATCAAGACCGTTTCCAACCATTAATTCATTTATTTTTTGTGCAAAACGTTCGGAGAATTGTTCAGAAATACCTTTTTGAACATAAATTCTATTTGCGCAAACACAGGTTTGACCTGCATTTCGAAACTTACTTGCGATTGCTCCTTCAACTGCTGCGTCTATATTAGCGTCTTCAAAAACAATCAATGGTGCATGACCACCTAACTCCATGGAAACCTTCTTCATTGTATCTGCCGATTTGCGAACAAGCTGCTTGCCTACTTCTGTTGAACCAGTGAACGTAATCTTTCGAATAACAGGAGATTCCATCATGACATCAACAATATCATTTGCTGAACCATGCACTAAATTTATTACACCTTTCGGAACCTTTGCCTCATGAAACGCTTTTACTACTTCTATTGCCGTTAGCGGAGTTGCCGATGCTGGCTTCAGTACAACCGTGCATCCTGCAGCCAATGCAGGTGCAAGTTTTCTTGTTATCATAGCAATAGGGAAATTCCACGGTGTGATTGCTCCTACTACTCCAACTGGCTGACGAATTACCATAAGTCGTTTGTTCTCTGAAGATGAAGGTATTGTATCACCATATATCCGCTTTCCTTCCTCTGCATACCAATCGATATAATCAATTGCCATCGCAACCTCACCTTTTGCTTCTCCTAGCGGCTTCCCCATTTCCTTCGTAATTAATGAGGCAATTTGGTCTGCTCTTGAACGCAGGATAGTAGCCACTTCCATTAAATATTGATATCTCTTTTTAGCAATAAGTTTCGCCCATGATGGAAAAGCTGCTTTTGCGGATTCAATAGCTTTTTCCGTTTCATTACCTCCGCCTTTTGCTACACTTCCAATAACTTCACCTGTTGCTGGATTCACTACTTGGATAACCTCGCCTGTTTGGGATTCAATCCATTCACCCTCTATATAAAGCATAATACTCCCTCACTTCTTTGTTTTATTTCATTTTATTGTGTAAGCGTTTGTATTTTCACGTTTTTCTCTTGACCTGCTGTAAGAATCTCAGGATTTGTTAAAACTTCTATTAAAGCTGGTTTACCTGCAGACAATGCTCTTTCTAATGCAGGAATAAAATCTGCATTCTTTTCGACCCTTTCACCGTATCCACCAAAGTTTTCAGCTACTTTGGCGAAATTTGGGCTTGTCAATTCAGTTCCAACTACTCTACCTGGGTATTTATTTTCCTGATGTGAACGTATGGTTCCATATATACTATTATTCACTACAATTGCTATAACTGGAATATTATATCTCACTGCTGTTTCAAACTCTTGCATTGTCATCATATAGCCACCGTCGCCTGAAAAAGAAACTACGACTCTTTCAGATTTAGCAAATTTTGCACCAATAGCTGCTGGCAATCCATACCCCATTGCCCCTGACGTTGGTCCAATATAGGTATCTGCTTGATCGAAGCGATAATAACGTGATAGCCAAGTGAAAAAGTTTCCAGCATCATTCGTAATGATAGAGTCTTTCGGAAGTCTCTGAATCAAGTCATGCATCATCCCATCCATATCTACATAATCTTCGCTGTAATCTTCTTTTGTTGTTGAATAGGTATTATATTTTTTATTTATTTCGTTAAGGTTATAAGAACGTTGCTGATTTTTTATTGGTTCAATATTTTTTAATAGTTCCTTTGTAAATTCTTTTACATCAGAAACAATTGGCAATGTCGGTGTATACACTTTTCCTAGAACATCCGGTGAAATATCAACATGGATTAAACGAGTATTTTCATTTAAAAGAGTATAATTATTTGTAGCAAGTTGCGTAAACCTTGTCCCTAAAGCTAGAATTAAATCGCACTCTTTTATATAATCCAGCAAATAAGCTGGCGCTCCCATCCCTAATGATCCTACATAGTTTGGATGCGAATTTGGAAATGCAGTAAAACGTCTAAACGCAGTAACAACTGGTATTTGCAACGTCTCTGCAATTTGGATAAGTTCTGGTTGTGCCTTTGCTAAGTCTACTCCCCCACCTGCAATGATAATCGGTTTTTCCGCTTTTGATAATTCACTTACTGCTTGTTTAACAGATTCGGTATTCGGTTGAATAGAATTCACATGGTAAGGTGTATGTGTGACATCCCCTGTTAAATCCTCCAACATATCCTCAGGTAATGAAACTAACACAGGACCTGGTCTGCCTGAACGTGCTATATGAAAAGCTCTATGCAATAGTTCAGGAACTCTATCCGCTTGATCTATTTCTACTGTCCACTTACATAAATGACTGAAAAAAGGAACAAAATCAACTTCTTGGAATGCTTCTCTATTTTTAAAAGAGCGTTCAACTTGACCTATTAAGGCAACTAAAGGTGTGGAGTCTTGCTGGGCCGTGTGAATACCTATTGATAAATTAGTCGCTCCCGGCCCTCTTGTAGCCATACAAACTCCAACATCTCCCGAGGCTTTTGCATACGCTTCGGCCATAAAGGAGGCTCCTCCCTCCTGTCTTGCTGAAATATATTCAATATCTGAATGATCATAAAAAGCATCCATTACAGCTAAATAACTTTCACCAGGAACACCAAAAACTTTTCTAACTCCTTCTTTCCTTAAAACTTCCACTACACGTTGCCCACCTGTTCTTTTCATGAGTTTGTCCCCTTTATATTTTTTCAAAGTAATTAATTCAATTCATATGAATCCACTCATAGACTTCTTACAAATCTAATAACTGAGTCAATAAGTGTCTGAGTGGTCTAGCCACTTAAAAGATATCATGGTAACGTTTTCATGTCAATGACTATTTTAAATTTTTTATTTATTTTAAATAGATGGTTATTTAATTAAGAGTTAATGTATTCCGTTAGATAATTTGAGGATGTATTCGAAGACAAAGGTTATTTTTATTTACAATAAACAACCAAGATACTTACAAACTTCATGTAAGCAACTTGGTTGTTTTGATTTAACGACTTAATTTACTGCAGCTTCCCTCTACACTCCACAATTACCTCATCCATAACCTCCTCATCCTGGATTAAATATGCCTTTTCATGCAAATTAGACACAGGACAAATATGATTTGGTATAATTTGTACCTTATCCCCTACATTTACCTGTTCACTAAAGGATTTGTTATAAATAATCGCATGCTCGTCAAAAACGCTATCAATAAAAACATCTTCATATTCTTTTATTTTACCCAGACCAGTTGTCGCAGTAATGCCTTTTGTTCGCTTTTGTGCAGTAATTCCTTTAGCTCCTACATCCGTTATGACACGCTCACTTGTTGGTTTACTAATGATAGTGGTAAGAACTGTAGCAGCAGCTTTTTCAAAACTACCAAAAGCATTCGATTGGGATGCATCCATTAAAATGTAGGTGCCGGGTCTTATTTCCGTTACACCTTTTGGAATATCAAAGCCGAATAAAAATGGTGGTGTAGAACCGATACTTACCACTTCAGGTGGAACTCCTAATTCTGTACATATACCTGCAAAATGCAGCGTCCTATCTACACTAGCAGTATATAACTCCTTACAATGCCCCACATTTTCCGCTGCATACGTGTGGCCATCATGCGAAAAAACGCCTTTCAGATTTATATTGCTGCTATTTTTCACTGCGCTCACTAATTCTCTAAATGCTTCTTCTTCAATAACACCGGATCTATTTTCCCCTACTTCAATTTCAATTAATACTTGTGCTTTTTCCGCTGCACCTTCAAAAACTTTCTCTATTTCATTTACGTGATAAATGGAATCAATTCCAAAAGAAATAGCTATTGATTTCGACAGATCTCTGATTTTCTGGATTTTCTGTTCGCCTACAATCTCATTGGCAATAAAGATATTGTCTAGACCATGTGCAGCCATCACTTCTGCTTCTCCTACTTTTGCAACCGTAATACCAGAAGCACCATATTTTTCTTGCATTTTAGCTAGCTTAGGCATTTTATGTGTTTTGGTATGTGGGCGTAATTTTACATTTTGGTTATCCGCATAAACTTGCATGTCTTTCATATTTTTCATAAGAATAGCATAGTCAATCAAAAGTGCAGGTGTGTCTATTTCTTTATAATGCACCTATTTCCCCTCCCCGATCGCTGCCATCGCTTCTATCTCTACTAGACAGCCAAAATGTAAGGCATTGGTAGGTACAATAGCTCTCGCCGGTTTATGATCGCTGAAAAACTGCGCATATACCACATTAATTTCGTCCCAGTATGCAACATCTGGTGTGTAAACTCTGCAGAAAATAACATCCTCTCGCTGTAAGCCACGGGCCTTTAAAACTAATTCTAAATTAGCTAATGCTTGTTCGGCTTCTGCTTTTATACCACCTGTAGGAATCGTACCTGTTTTAGGATCCTTCGATAATTGTCCGGATATATAGAGTACCCCATTATGTTCCATCGCTGGAACGTAATGGGCCCCCTGCTGCTTCGAATAATCTGTATGGATTGGCTTCACTTTAACATCCCCCGCATCACCTTTTATTTACTTAACCGCCTTAATACCCGCTCCACATAAAGGAATAACCATCGTTTGATTTTCCACATTGCTTCCTTCTTGCGCGATATATGCAAGATATCCTGCATAAGTTGAAGCCGATGTTGGTTCGACGAAGAACCCTTGATGTGCTAGCGCTTTTCTTGCACTCTCAATCGTATTTTCTGGGGCAGCTATAATTTCTCCACCAGTTTCTTTTATGACCTGCAAGATTTGGTAATGTCTT
Source organism: Oceanobacillus sp. FSL K6-0127 (assembly GCF_037983385.1). Lineage (NCBI taxonomy): Bacteria > Bacillati > Bacillota > Bacilli > Caryophanales > Bacillaceae > Oceanobacillus > Oceanobacillus sp. FSL K6-0127. The sequence goes on from NZ_CP150287.1 coordinate 4,191,525, forward strand.
GCTGGATTAGCAATTGCAATCCCTTCTGCTTGTGTTCCTACTGTTTCAATGGGTTCTATGTGCTCTGAACCTGCTTGGAATGCCTTAAGTAAAGGTGCACACCCTTCCGCTTGAATGGCAACAAATTTAGGGATACTAGGAATTAATCCTTTATCATATAAATCTTTAAAGCCATAGTACGCCCCTAACAACAGCGTGCCATTTCCAACTGGTACGACAATCACATCCGGAACATTCCCATTCATCTCCTCCCAAATTTCATATGCATAGGTTTTGGTTCCTTGATAGAAAAAAGGGTTGTAAACATGACTTGCATAAAAACTTCCACTTTCTTCTACTTCCTTTACTGCAGCTTCTGCCGTATCTTCTCTCGTTCCAGGGATTAAATGTAATTGTGCTCCATGCGCTTTAATTTGGGTTAATTTATTTGGTGACGTACTAGCTGGAACGAATATGTCACACTTTATACCGGCCTTGGATGCATAAGCAGCAATTGCTGTTCCTGCATTCCCGCTACTATCTGCTACAATTCGCTTTACATGTAACGCTTTCGCCGCTGTAATAAGCATGGATGCACCACGATCCTTGAATGAAAGGGTAGGCATCATATAATCCATTTTAAAGAAAACGTTATTAGAATCATCAGTTGAAACCATTGATGTAAAGCCTTCTCCTAACGTAACCTGCTGAGATTTACTGAACGGAAGTGCTTCCTCATAACGCCACAGAGAAGGTGTTCGTTGTTTAATTTTTTCAAGTGGAAAATCGACATCAAACGGAGTTATATCTAAAAGCCCTCCACATGGACATTTGTGAATAAACGTTTGTGGATCATGAGTTTCACCACATTGGCTGCACTTGTATTTCACCTTCATGCATGATCACTCCTACAACTTGTTATCATGTAATTTTTTATATATAATGAGTTGAAAATATATTATACATATAACTTTATCTATAAAATTAATGCAAGTCAATAAAAAATTATACGTTTTACAACGAAGGAGATTGTGATTTTAGTGTCGATAGAATTTTTTAACCCCTATATTACTGCAGCAAAAATGATTGCTAAAACGTTTGGAAGAAATTGTGAGGTTGTTGTTCACGACTTAACAACTCCTCAAAACTCTGTGATATTCGCTGTAAACAATCATGTTACTGGCAGAAAAGTTGGTCAATCATTTGATCATTTGATTCGAGAAGTACTCTTGTCTGGACAATTTAATGAAGATTTTGTGGCGGGTTACGAGACATCTGACCACAACAAAGAATCTATAAAATCTTCTACGTCTCTGATCCGAGATGGATCTGGAAAAGTCAAAGGAGCACTATGTATTAATTATCGTTTAAATTCTCTTTCCCATGTACAAGAGTTCGTTGAGGATATGATGACATTTGGAGAGGAAACTAAACCAACAGCTGAGGTTCAGAGAGACAATGTCGTCGAGATCGCTGATGAAATCATTGATTCCATTATTAAAGGTTATGATGTTGAACATCTTAAGAGGAAAGACAAAATACAGATTGTAAAATTCATGGATGAAAAGGGGATATTTCTGATTAAAGGAGCTATTGATAAAGTAGCTGAGAAATTGAATACGTCGAGGGTTACGATTTATAGTTATCTGGATGAGATTAAGAAGGGTGAGTGATTTTTTTGAACGCGATAATAGCTGCATCTTTCTCCAGTAAATGCTCTTAGCTTACCAAGGTTCTACTATCAAATTTCGATAATTAAATCCTATCTAAAAAAAGGATAGAGACACGACCCAGCGTATTTCTATCCTTTCTTTGAACATATTGAAGTAACACAGATATCCAACCTTATCTTGCAGTCCAGCTCCACTACTGGTTAGTTCATCAAATCTGGCAATATAGTAACGATCTGGGGAAAAACAACTAGAATCGCTACACATACAATCATTGCGATAATCATCGGAACGACGCCTCTGAAGATCGTCTGCAGCGGAATATTTCTTGCTACGCCCTTAATAACATATACACTTATTCCAAGCGGTGGTGTTAATGCACCGATGTTAATAACCATAATCATAATTACACCAAACCAAATCCCATTAAATCCTAATTCCGTAATAATCGGATAAAGGATAGGCAATGTGATCACGATTAAAGCTAAACTTTCAATAAAACACCCAAGTAAAAGCAATACAACAAGAATACCGATAAGGATAATATATGGGTTCAAATCAAGATTTCCAACATATGTGGTAAGCATGACAGGAATTCTGCTGATTGCCAAAAATTGGCCAAATAAATTAGCACCAATCAAAATAAAGAAAATAAACGCAGTTAATCGAACAGATTCATTTAGTGATCCTTTCAAACTTTCCCACGTAAGTTTTCTGGAAATTAAAGCAAACAAAAGCGCGCCAAACGCCCCCACTCCAGCTGCTTCAGTCGGAGTAAAAACACCTAAATAAATACCGCCAATACTAACTAAAAACAGCCCCATAAATGGCCAAATATTTTTAAGCGTATGTAACCTTTCAGCATTACTTGCTTTCCCCTCTCTCGGCGGTGCAATGGAAGGATCTTTACGAACAAGAACATAAATTGTAATGATAAAAATAACAATCTGTAAAATACCTGGAATGATACCCGAAATTAATAACGCACCAATTGGTTCTCTTGTCAGGATTCCGTATAAAATCAAAATAACACTCGGGGGAATTAAAATGCCAAGTGTTCCGCCTGCAGCAACACTTGAAGTCGATAACCCTGGTTTATATTTGTATTTTTTCATTTCCGGCAAGGCAATTTTTGCTACTGTTGCAGTCGTTGCATTTAGGGAGCCTGAAATAGATGAGAAAATAGCTGCTGTGCCAATTGTCGCCATCGCAAGGCCACCATGTAAGTGCCCAATCCAACTATCCACCATTCTATATAAGTCTTTCCCAATTCCTGTATATGATAAAATCATACCCATCAAAATAAATAATGGAATAACACTTAGTGAATAGTTGCTGGACGTATCAAATGGGGTTCTTCCCAATTGCGCAAAAGCAACATCCCAGCCTCTAATTAAAGTTGTTCCTAGCAAACTGACTATAATTAGGGAAATAGCCACTGGGATTTTCAAAAAAAATAAGATTAGAATCGCAATAATCCCTAAGAAACCAATAAGTTCTGGACTCATTTTCCACCCACCTTTGCAACGTATTTGATAGCTAATAATAATGCAGTTAAGGCAAATACAATTGATCCAATTCCTGACACTGCAGCGAATAAGTAGATTGGAAGGCCTAAGTCTCCTGTGACTGTACCAGAAGTAAGCAAGCGCTCAGCATACCAGAACAGACTTAAAGCCATTAGCACCATCACTGCCATAATAATTAAATTAATAAACCCCTCTACTATCCATTGAGCTTTTTCAGGGAATCGTTCCACCAAGAAGTCAATTGAAATATGTTCTTCTTTTAAATGGGTATAACCAATGCTCAAGAAAATAACCATGGATAGTCCAAGTTCTGTAAGTTCTACGGCTCCCGTTATTGGCTGACTGAACAGCCAGCGGCCAAGCACATCTGCGGTGACTAAGAATACCATAATAATTAAAACAGCTTGGGCAATATAAAGTAGTCCAGCATTTAATTTCGTTATAATCCTCTCCACCTTACTACTCCTCCCTCTCGCTCAGTTCCTCTTTCAATTCCATTGCCCGGTCATAGATTTCCTGAGCAGGATAGCCTTCTTCCGTTCTTTCTTTAATCCACTCATCAACCATTGGCTCCAATGCCTCTTGCCATGGGATTAATGCATCACCTTCTAGTTCAATCACTTCAGCACCACTTTCAATTGCCGTCTCAAGGCCAATTTTTCCGTCCACATCATAGACACTTCCAGCTTTTTTTGCTAACTCTTTACCTATTAAATTATCTAGTATTTGCTGATCCCCTTCGCTGAAATTTTCATACGTTTTCTGACTCATCACACTAAAAAATGGTGTCGCAGAGAAGTCGCCAATAGTAATGTAATTTGTTACTTCATGAAAGCTATAATTGTAAAGGGTTTCAAAAGGTACGACGGCTGCATCAATTACGCCTCTTTCCAACGATTCATAAACATCTCCCATTGGCATGGAAATTGGTGTAGCCCCTAATGCTTCTATAATTTTGTTTGCCATCGGGGATGGAGAACGGACACGCAGACCTTTCATATCGTCTGGTGTTTCAATTTTAAAATCTTTACTTATAATCTGAGCTGGTTCGGCAGAGAAAAGAAATAATGGGTACGTGTCTGCATGTTCTTCCTGCATTTCCGGAAACTCTTCATATAATGTCATTAGTATTTCCGATGCATGTTCGGCGGACTCCGCTAGAAAAGGCAGTTCCATAATTGTCACGAGCGGAAATCTTCCTGGTGAGTAACCATAAACACTTAATGCAATATCCGCTTCTCTTGTTACAGCCATATCATATTGCGACCCGGCATCACCTAATGTATTCGATGGATAAAATTCCATCGTAATTCTTCCGTCTGTCTGTTCATGCAGATCAGAAGCAAGACCATTAAAAATTTTTGTTTGAATAGGGTGATTCCCTGGCTGGAAGTGAGAAACAATTAAATTATGATTTTCCTCTACTGAATTTTCCGGTTTGAAAGCCAGTGTGCTATCACAGGAAGCTAGTGCCAATACAAAAAATAACAACACAATCAGCAGAACTCTATTCCTAATAAAACTGAATTGCATAAGTATTCTCCTCTCTTTCATGCACTAATAACTTTAATTTCTTCGTCTAAGCTTAAAATATAGTCAGACAAAAACCGCCTCGAAGGAAATCGCTTACATTATTAAATATTTAGTTATAATATATTAAATTATATATAATATTATATATAAAAACAATATAAATTTAATATTTTTATATAAATGGTAGGAAGTTTTAAACAGATTAGATTAGAGCATGATATAAAAATATTTTCAATGAGATTAAGGATACTTTGACACCAAACGCAATACTATCGCAACCATTCCATCTCACTATGACACCTAATCCAATATTATCGCAACATGCCATCTCACTATTACACCTAATCCAATACTATCGCAACCATTCCATCCCACTATGACACCTAATCCAATATTATCGCAACATGCCATCCCACTATGACGCCTAATCGCACCTTTCCATCTACTACTAGATAAACAATAAACACTTCCTTCTCACATGAGAAGGAAGTATAAAATTTGGATTTTAAATAAACAGTTTTTGTATTTCCTTATCTGGATTAACCCACGTATCATTTGTCCAACCGTTAAGGTCGTAATCATTCATTGCTCTTTCAACGAATGATTTGTATATATCTGTTTGGCCTGCTGTATTAGCCATCTTCAGTGCATCCAATCGTATTCCTTCGTTGTTGCCGGCATAGTTTATTTCATACAATTCATTACGTCCGCCAAATTCAGTTCCTGTTGCATCCCAAACCATTTTCAAAAGCTTTACTCTTTCTTCTGCGCTTACACCCGTTCCTTTATAATACTGATCGATGTAAGGGCGAAGCTCAGGGTTAAGAAAGTCTTTAGTGCTCGATGGAAGAGATATCAAACCACCTGCTACCACTTCGTTAAATGTATTTTTGATGATTGGCCATACGGTCGGTGCAAATGTACGATATGCAGTTGCATAGGTTGAATTCGGGAGTTTATAACCTTCTGGACCATCTTCTGGATCAAGTGCCATTGCTGTAGAAATAGCCCAAAACATATTGCGATAGGAGATGACCTCACCGATTCTTGCCTGTACACCGCGGAAGTTATTCGTTCCAGCGACTTCAGTTGCTTTAAGCAGCATGCCAACCATAAAGTCAAGCTTCACCGCAAAGCGCGTACAGCCTTGGAATGTGTAACGATTCAGCCAGCCTGTTTGTGGTCTAAACCCATTTGCTATTTCCACATTATTGTAAGTTAAAACGTCTTCCCATGGTATCAGAACATTATCTAAAATAATAATGGCATCGTTTTCGTCAAAACGGCTTGATAATGGATAATCATATGGGCTGCCTTGCTTTGCAGCCATTTCTTCGTAAGATTGACGACTGATTACTTTTACACCAGGCGCATTCATTGGCACAAAAAAGATTAATGCATGGCTTTGGTCACCTTCACCTAAATCTTGCGGGGAGTAGTTCGCAACAAAATTATAATGGGTAAGAGCTGCAGAAGTTCCAACCATCTTGGCACCGCTTACAATAATACCATTATCTCTTTCTCCTACAGCCCGTACGAATACATCTTTATTTTCATGAAGTGGCTTATGTCTGTCCAATTGTGGATTTACAATCGTATGGTTACAGAAAGGAACTTCTTCCTGCCCTTTTTTATACCATCTCCTTGCATTATCTTCAAATCCTTTATAGAAATCTGCATATGGACCAAGCGATCCTAAAAATGCTGCTTTATAATCCGGAGTACGTCCCATAAATCCATAGCTATATCTCGTCCACTCGGCCATTGCATCGCGCGCTTCAAGCAATTCTTTAGCACTTGTAGATGCTTTGAAAAACTTATGTGTACGAAAATCACCAACATCTGATTTCGTTGTGATCGTATCTTTTTTTTCAGGATCATGCATGGCATCATACAGCTGGGCTATCGATCTTGCGGCATTGCGATATGCTGGGTGGGTTGTTACATCATCAATTTTCTCACCGTTCAAATATACGTGACGACCATCGCGCAGACTTTCTAAATACTCCTTACCATTCATCATTGTTATATAACCTCCAAAATAATAGATATTATAATATGGTATAATTTTCCCTTAAGGTAAGATTATCAAGGAGGCAACTATCGTTCTACAACAATTAGTGTTTATCCTCTATGGATAAAACGAACAATTTCTGTTCAATTCCATTTTACTTTAAAATGATTTCTCCCTCTGCATCAAGAACTTGTAACGTGAGTAAAAGTTCATACGTTACAGCAGGCTGGCGAAGATCTTTTCCTAACATTTCTTCTAACCTTCTTATTCGATATCTTAACCCGCTCATCGAAAGACACAGCTCATCCATAGACTTTTCCAGATTTCCTCCGTTTGCGAGAAATACGTATAGCGTTTTAATTAATTCGGCGCTTTCATTTTTCTTCGCATAAATTGGTCCAAGAAGATGTTTTGCCTTTTGTATCACTGCCTGTTTATCTTTGGAATGTATGAGCAGACCTGCGACACTGATGTCTTTAAAAAACATGATTTCCTCTGATGCATCGGTCATTTTCAGCGCTGTCATCGCTTCTTTGTAATACTCACTCGCTTGTTGAATACTTTCAGACAAGGTGCTTGCCCCCATTCGAAAAACACTGGGCGGAAATTCCTTTTTTAAATAATCAAGCAGTGACTGGCAAACTTCCTTCATTGTCTTCTGGTTATGATCTTTTTGAATAAGAAGAACGAGTATGCCTGAACGCTGTCCAATTAACACATTAAACCGGTTTTTAAAGAAATGCTGTACACTTTCAATCACTTGATCATGTATAAACAATTCGTTTTCTGAACCAGCATTTCCATTATCATATTTCAATGCAGCAATACAATATGGAGCATTTAAATCTGTTTGTATATATTTTCCTCTTGTTAGAATTTCTTTTTCTGTGAGATGACCTCCGTCGATAATCTGATCGAGAAAGTGCCCTTTTATCCGTTCTACTGCTTCAAATGTTGTTTTCTCGTTTAAAATGTAAAGCGAACAGACAGAAGCAACTCTTTCTAAAATCATGAGGTCGACTTTAGTAACCGGTTGATTTACTTCGTATATAAACGAACAGAAACCAAAACACTTTCGCTGCAGCATAATTGACGTTGTAAGATATTGGTTTACTCCATCAGAAATTTCCCTTGTCTGATAATCCTTTTCCTTTTGTTGGATATGTACTGCTGACTTAAAATCCAAATAACCATTCGTGAAAAATTCAGAGGAAAATCCCGAACCTGCTAATGGTGACATGTCTGCATTTTCTATTAATATTGGTATACCGATCTCTTCATAGATCGCATCTGCAATCGTTTGTAGATCATTCCCGTTTGTAAATTCTTGTGTAAGACGCTCATGAATGGTAAACGTCTTTTCAAAATTATTCCGTTCCTCCAGCAATTTTTCATAGGTGATCTCAAGTTCCCGAACAATTGGTTCATCATGATAGTACTTTAATTCTTTTTCAATTGAACCGTTCCACTCAGGTATTGTTTTTCCAACATAATAGCAATTATCAGCGCCTATCGCTTTGCATGCCACTTCTTTAAATACAACCGTTTTTTTGCATATTTCGGAGTAGTAGCCACTTGCATAACCAACTAGGGTATAGCATACAGCAGCATCTGAATTGCCAAACTGCTCGATAAATTCCTCTGCTTCATAAGATCCAGACCAGAATCCCTCTACGTGAACACCTTCTATCTGCCCATCTTCATCATAATCCAGTTGTAAATCGACTCGTTTTACTTTTGTAAAACCTCTCATCATGTGTAATTCAGGTCCCTTTTTCAAGAGCTCTTCAATAGAAGATTGATTCTTTTTAAGCACATTTTTCGCATCATTTTTTCCAAGGTTCCATCCATAACGGATTAAAAACCCCTTCATCCTCTCTTCAGATATATTGTCCATCAGATCTTTGCGAAGAATCCCAAAGACAGCCGACGAGGTTAAAATTACCCGCTCATCATCTAAGTAGATTCTTCCCTCGTTATCTGTTTTATTTCGATCTATTTTCTGATCTACACTCATTTTCGTCACCTGCCTGATAACCAATATTCGCTAAGACGTATAGAAACAAAAGGGAGCTGCATTAGCCCCCTTATTAAAATGCAAGTGAAATATATTTCGTTTCAAGAAACTCTTCGATGCCATAGTAACCACCCTCACGACCAAGCCCGCTTTCTTTAAATCCGCCAAATGGGGCTTGTGGTGTGGACGGTGCTCCGTCATTCAATCCGACAATTCCATATTCGAGTGCTTCACTTATTCGGATAGCACGTCCAATATTCTCTGTAAATACATATGCAGCTAATCCAAATGGTGAATTATTTGCTCGCTCGATTACTTCTGCTTCATCTCTGAATGTTGTAACGGGAAGCAGTGGCCCAAATGTTTCTTCATACATACAAAGCATGTCATCTGTTGCATCCATAACAATTGCAGGTTCCACATATAATCCTTCTAAATTCTTTCCACCTAAGGTGACGTTCCCGCCTTTGCTTACTGCGTCTTTAACTTGTTCATTTACCTTATCTACTGCGCTTTGATCAATCAATGGGCCAATATCTGTCCCCTCTTCCAGACCATTTCCAATTTTAAGCTTAGACACAGCCACTGTCAGCTTTGCTTGAAAGTTATCTTTAATCGATTCATGCACATATACTCGGTTTGTACATACACAAGTTTGACCAGCATTACGGAACTTAGATGCGACTACGCCTGTCACTGCTTTATCTAAATCTGCGTCTTCCATCACAACAAATGGGGCATGGCCACCAAGCTCAAGGGAGATCTTTTTCATTGTATCGGCAGCGGCTTTCATCAATATTTTGCCTACCTCCGTTGAGCCAGTGAACGTTAATTTTCTAACTCTGCTATCTTCATTCCACACTTTCCCGATTTGACCTGAGCTGCCAGTTACTATATTAATAACACCTTTTGGAATACCAGCTTTTTCAGCTAACTCAACCAATTTAAATGCCGTTAAAGGGGTTTGAGTAGCAGGCTTAATAACTACGGTACACCCTGCTGCAAGTGCTGGTCCAACTTTACGGGTGATCATTGCGGCAGGGAAGTTCCATGGAGTAATCGCTGCGACAACGCCAACCGGCTGTTTCTGCACGAAAATACGTTTATTCGGATGGGATGCCGGAATAATATCGCCATATACCCGCTTTCCTTCCTCGGCATACCATGATATAAATCCATTTGCATAGTCTACTTCACCAATTGCTTCTTTTAGTGGTTTGCCTTGTTCCTCTGTCATGATTTTCCCTATCGTTTCTCTTTCTTTTTTTATCAGTTCATGCCATTTCACAAGGTAGCTGCTTCTGTCCTCTGCAGTTCTTGCAGCCCATTCTTTTAGTGCACCATACGCGGCATCCACCGCCTGCTTAGCCTCTTCTTTTCCGCCTTTAGGTACTGTTCCAATTGGTTCATTTGTTGCCGGATTAATTACATCAATCTGTTCTAAATCCTTTCCAAACCATTTCCCACCAACAAACATTTCATATTGCTGCATATTCTGATACCTCTCTCATTAGGATGATTAGTAGTGCGACTTACCTTATATTACTTTTTATACCGAGCATGAATGTTATTCTGCTTATAAGTAGGATTTGTAAATTCATGTAATTCCAATGATAATGCTAAATAACGTTTATCATACAAATCCGCAAAGTGTTCTTTTATTGTAGCAAATAGATCATCACAAAGTACCTTTTTATCTTCTTCTGTCCGGCCGCCGCCAAGCTTTAGGGTGGCATGTACAAATGCATCGTCTTCTGTTCCATCCGCTATGCGATAGTCATTTAATTCGATTGCCCTTGTACGGAGACCGCCGATTGGAATGATGGCAGAATAGGAGAGCAGGGAATCATTAACCTTCTTTAAAAGCCCCGGTATATCTGTTTCTTCTTTTAGATTGGCGGTGTATTCAATAATCAGATGTGGCATCGTTAGTCCCCCTTACCTTAATGAAGTTAACTTCAATTAATTTGTTTGAAAGGTTTCTTCCCCAACGATTGTATTGACAAGTCTGCCAATTCCTTCTACTTCTGTTATCACTTCATCGCCAACCTTCGTATCCACAGATCCTTTTGGCGTTCCAGTCAGAATAATATCTCCTGGATTTAATGTCATAAACCCGCTTAAGTATTCAATCAAATGAGGAACAGAGAAGATCATATCTGCGGTACTGCCCTGCTGCGTAATTTCGCCATTTACATAAGTAGTTAACTGCAAATTCATTGGGTCATCAATATCTTCTTTATCGACCAACCACGGTCCGATCGGTGTACATGTATCACGGTTTTTCACACGAAGGTTAGGTCGATAATAGTTTTCTAAATAATCTCGAAGCGCATAGTCATTCGCTACCGTATATCCACGAACATAATCATATGCCTCTTCTTTTTTGACATTTTTAGCCGTTTTGCCGATGACTACCGCTAATTCACACTCATAGTGCATAAATGTTACATCTCCCGGACGAACCGTTTCACCACGGTGGCCGATGAACGTGTTTGGTCCTTTTAAAAATACTAATGGCTCTTTTGGTGCTTCTTTAAACGAAAGTTCAGCAGCATGATCAGCAAAGTTTAAACCAAGCGTAAATACGGTTTTAGGTTCTACTGGTGGGAGCCACGTAACTTCTGATTCCTCGACAATCCGACCATCTTCTAATTGAATACCTTCTTCTGTATCCATTGCATTCTGAATTAAACCATTATACGCTACACGTGCGTGTCTCATACAATACCGCCTCCTACAACTACTTTCTCTTTTACAACCTTATTTGTTAATGTTCCTATACCGTCAATTTCAATTTTAACGCTGTCGTTTTCTTTTGCTAGCGGGGCATTTTCAGGCACACCTACTAATAATATATCCCCTTCATAAAGTGTCATGAAGTCTGTTACCTCTTCCAATAATCGTTCAACTGAACGGATTAAATTTGACGTTGTATTTTCCTGTTTCAATTCACCATTGATCAAGACGCGGATTCCGAGTTCATTCGGATTTCCGATAGCGTCACGGTCAAGTACCCATGGTCCTATTGGGCAGAATCCATCTCTTGCTTTTTCTTTATAGGCAGGACGATAAAAACTTTCATGTGGAATACTTACATCATTTACGATTGTATAACCAGCTACATAATCCAAAGCATTTTCTTTCTTAATTTTTTTAGCTGGCTTACCAATTACGACACCTAAAGCAGCTCCAATCGAAACTTCATCAAACCCTTCTGGTAAAGGAATTGCCGCATCATATCCGATATGTGTATTGATAGGTTTAATGTATAGTATAGGAGCTTTCGGTGGGGCTTTATATGGATCGTCGTTCATCGAAGACTCTAACTTGGCATACTCACCTTTATAATTTAATAGAGTTCCATAAACTGTTCCGGACACAGGTACATCTAGTGATAATTCATTTAGCGGACACTGTTTTCCATCGAATTCTATTCGATTCTGATCCGCTTGATAGATTCCTTCTTTTATCTGCTGAATCCCTTGATGTTTAAATTTCACCTTACTCATAATAACAGCACTCCTTTAACAATATTGGGTCCATAACGATGTTGCCTATGAAGAAAAAGAGACCAGTAGCTTACTGGTCTTGATTCAATTTCTTCCTATAAAGCTATCTATTTAAACCGAAGCTGTTTTTTCTAATTTTCCATATTCAACAAGTGTTTCGCGAATTTCTTCTTGCAGTGCCTCTGAAGGCAAGCCCATTGGTTTACGCAAAACTGGTTCAATCATGCCCATCATGCCAAGTGCTGCTTTAACTGGTGCAGGGTTTGTATCTTTAAACAGCACATCATTCAGGTTCATTAATTCAAAGTGAAGATCCTGTGCCCGTTTGATATCTCCTTCTTCCCAGGCATTATGCATTTCTGCTATCTTCTTAGGCTCCACGTTTGCTGTGGCACTGATGGACCCTGCCCCACCAATTGCCAGCATTGGGTAGCATAACAGTTCAATTCCTGAATACAATAGGAAGTCTCTGCCACAATTAAGCAATACTCGATTCACATGTTCAAAATCTTTATTCGATTCTTTCGCTCCCACAATATTAGGACAATCTTTTACCAAACGTGCCATCGTTCCTACTTCCATATTTTGTGCAGTACGTCCTGGTATATTGTAAATAATAATCGGAATCTCTACAGAATCAGCTACTGTTTTGAAATGATCGTACAATGCTTCCTGGTTTGGTTTGTTATAATAAGGAACAATTACCATTGCAGCATCTGCACCCATTTCTTCAGCTTTCTTTGTTAAGTACATTGTTTCATCATGGTTAGTGGACCCAGTTCCTGGGGCAAATGGAATTCGTCCATTTATTGTTTTGATTGCATTTTCCATTACTTGAACCCGTTCTTCAGTAGTAAGAGAGCTCGGTTCTCCAGAAGTACCGGTTACAGATATGGCATGTGTTCCATTTTCAATCTGGAATTCGATTAATTCAGACTGCTTTTCGAAATCAATATCTCCATTTGCTTTAAATGGCGTAATTACTGGTGCAATGGATCCTCTTAATCTCTTTTTAATAGCCTCGTATCGATTGCTCATTTTATAAAAACCTCCTGTTAGTTTGCTAAATATATAGTTAATTTATATTACTGTTGTGGGCTTTCTTTTTTCTAATGTTGGCTGTTTTGTTTCAACTCTTTCACCTGTATAAACGTTGAGGAATGTTGATGCCTCTTCAAACCAGCTATCTGGCGCTTCATGTCCCCAGAAAGTTTGACGCTGCGGATCATCTAAGTCCCATTCGACTGGATCAAAGTCAGAATCACCAGTGTAATAATCGCCATTATACAATTCGATACGGTGTCCGTCTGGATCTCTTAAATACAAGAAGAATGCGTTAGACAATCCATGACGTCCCGGTCCTCGTTCAATGGATGCAGAAAATCCTTTGGCAGCTAAGTAATCACAGCCATCAATCAAACTCATCGGGTCTTTTAACCAGAAACCAATATGATGAAGGCGTGGTCCTACACTATTCATAAACGCAGTGTCATGTACACCTGGTTTACGGTGTAACCATGCTGCCCAAATATTATCTTCACCTTTTGATGTCGTATATTCAGAGCAAGCAAAGCCAAGTTCTTTTATATAATAGTCATAAGCTTTTTGTACATCAGGAACTGCACAGTTGAAGTGATCGATTCGCTGTACTTTTGCACCTACGTGAATGTCAAAACGCTGCAGCATACGCTCCACTTTATCCATTTCAAAATAAAATTCTACAGGAATTCCTGAAATATCCTGAATCCGAATGGTACGACCAATTCCTTTTTGTGAACCTTTTTCCATCCATTTTACTTCTGTACCTTGGCTTTGAAAGAATAATTCCAGCTTTTCCAGATCATCTTCCGCATTAACGCGATAGCTAACTACTTCAACAGCCGCTTCGGCTTTCTTTTTTAGCCAAAGGCAATGGTGATTATGGTCTTCAATTGCTCGATAGAAAATATTCTCATCATCTGATTCTGTTTCAATTAAGCCAAGTGCATCATAAAACTCTCTCGATTTATCCAGGTCTGTAACATGAAGCACCGCACGCCCTGTACGTTTAATATCAAAGTTCATATTTAGATTCCCCTCTCTCTGTTTTGATCTTATTTTCCAAATTGCGGTATATGATGATCACCAATAGCTACATGGATAATTTTTTGTTCCGTATAGAATTCAAATGCATAGTGTCCGCCTTCACGTCCGATTCCACTGTCTTTTGAACCACCGAATGGCGTTCTTAGATCACGCACATTTTGGGAGTTTACCCATAACATGCCTGACTCAATGGCATGTGCTACCCGGTGACCGCGTTTGATATCGTTTGTCCATACATACCCAGCAAGTCCATATCTTACATCATTTGCTTTTTCAATTACTTCTGCTTCTTCTTTGAATGTCATTACTGCAATTACAGGTCCAAAGATCTCTTCTTGAACGACACGCATTTCATTGGAAGCATTCAACAAAATAGTTGGCGCTACGTAATTGCCTCGGCTTAATTCTGTAGGAATCTCACCACTAATTATTTCACAACCCTCTTCCTCAGCAATCTTAAGATAGTTTTTTACGTTGTTGTAATGCTCTGTTTTAATAAGTGGTCCAACTTGTGTATCGTCTTCCAACGGGTCACCAACTTTGATATTCCAGACTCGTGTTTTTAATTTTTCGATAAATTCATCTGCAATACTTTCGTGTAGATACAGTCTTGAGTTTGCCGTACAACGCTCCCCATTAAATGAGAATATCCCCCAAGTGGCTGCATCAAGTGCTCTATCAAGGTCAGCATCTTCAAATACGATAATCGGTGATTTGCCACCAAGCTCCATGGAGAAACGCTTCAACGCATCTGCGCCATTTTTCATAATCGTAGAACCTGTAGTTGTTTCCCCAGTGAAGGAAATAAGCTGTACATCAGGGTGTTTAACTAATGCATCTCCAGCCGTTTCACCAAAGCCATGTACAATATTGAAAACACCGTCAGGGAGTCCAGCTTGATCGATAATTTCTGCCATCCGGTTAGCTGTCAATGGAGACCATTCAGCAGGTTTCAAAATGACTGTATTACCTGTTGCTAATGCAGGTGCGATTTTCCAAGTTTCTAGCATAAATGGAGCATTCCACGGCGTGATCAATCCCGCAACACCAACTGCAGAATGTACTGTGTAGTTAATGAACTCATCGTCTACTTGGTACACTTCTCCATACATTTGAGATTTCACTGTATCTGCATAAAAACGGAAGTTATTTGCAGAACGTGATACTTGTTTTCTTGTTTGTGCAATCGGAAGACCAGTGTCTAATGATTCTAATAAAGCGATTTCATCTGTATGCTGTTCAATTAGATCACCTATTTTATATACATACTCCAAACGTTCAGCTTGTTTTAAATTTCCCCACTCACCTTTAAATGCTTTCTTGGCACTTTGAACAGCTTTGTCAATATCTGCTGCTTGACCTGATGCAATACTATTAATCTTCTCATTCGTAAAAGGACTGATATTGTCAAACGTTCCTTCATCTTCAGCATCAACGAATTCCCCGTTTATATATAGCTTAATATCATCTAGTTTGTTGGCTAGTTCTTCGTGTTTGCTTACTAATTCTTCATGTTTCACTGACACATGATCCACTCCTTCAATTGAATTTTCTTTCTATTACGATTATATACGAAATAATATATGATTTGAAGTGTTATTCTTTATTTCTTAAAATAAATTTACCGTCCCTCACAAATTTAACGCTTTCATTTCTTCTCATAATACTGTTATACAAAAAACATCAAGGATGGCACCCTATATAAACGTAGTGCCATTTGGCTGTCTTTTTCTTTCATGAAACGATTGAACTGTATTTAACTTATGCGATCTAACTGCTAATTCGATTACTTGAAAATCTGCATTCTCGCTTAGCAGCTGAATAATATGCTCATGTTCATCAATAGACTCTTTAGCTCTTTTTGGATTAAATGTTGACCCCGTCAAACGGATGGAATCCAGCTGCATCCATGTCTTTCGGATAGACTCAATCAAATACTGATTCGGACAGCTACCGTACGTTAAATCGTGAAACTTTCGATTTAGCTCTCCAAATTTCCCAAACTCAAACTCTGTTAACGCCTCCTTCATTTGCTGATTTAAGTCCTTCAAGGTTGTAATTTGATCCCCAGTAAGTGCTGCTTTGCTCAATGCTGTAGCATATCCCTCCATGACAGCCAACGTGGAAAGCGTATCCGTATATTTACTTTCATCAATCGGTGTTACAACTGGACCAATATTTTGCTGGTATTCAATTAAACCTTCTGCTTCTAACGAACGTACAGCCTCTCGAATTGGAATTGCACTTGTTGCTAATTCCTTGACCAGTTGATTAATAACAATCCGTTGCCCGGGGGCATAAAAACCTTCCATAATTCTTGATTTCATATAGTCGTATGCTTTTTGTTTTTTGCTTACTCGTTTAGTATTATTCATAGTGTCTTCATATTATATGAATTGGCGAATTTGGTCAAAGGTTCTCTTTAAGAGGTTGTTCAAAAAGTCCGGTAAAAATGACACATCGAATTTCTTCGTTGGTTTGCTTTTCCGTTCCTCACGTATTAATTGCATACGTTCCGGTACTCAAAGCTTCACCGCCTCGAACTTCTCGGTCCTTTTTATCCTCCTTATTGAACACGTACTTTAAGCGTATTCTTTTTGTCTGTAATCTCCGTATTTGCCACAATAGAAAGTTAATGGATTACCATCTGTTACTTTTACATCTTTTACGCTACCGATAAACAGTGTATGGTCACCAACTACAATTTCTTGTTCGACATCACAAACAACCGAAGCTAAAGATTCTTTAATAACTGGCACACCTTGAATGAAGCCAAAATCAACGCCGTCTTCTTTTTTCTTTTGTCCAGCAAAATTCATGGAGATGTCCTGCTGTTGATCCGAAAGAAAGTTTACTGCATATTGCCCTGAAGCCTTTATTTTTTTGAGCATATTTGCATGATTATCAATTGAAATCGTTATCAATTTTGGTTCTAGTGAAATAGACATAAATGCATTCGCTGTCATTCCATGAGCATCAGTGCCATCATTTGTTGTGATTACCGTTACACCTGTAGCGAATCTCCCCATTGCATTCCGAAATTCTCTGCTATCCATTAAAACTCCTCCTTTAAAATTATACCGAAAGACTCTCTGATACGTTGACCCTACGAATAAATTCAATTGAACAAACATCACCTAACTCGTAAGCCGGTTCATTCAATTTCAATACATTATCTGCTCTTGAATTAGAAAATTGATAAAACTCCCCATGTAAGGTTGTTGTTCCTTGTTTCACTTTCACTACATAAGTTCCAGGTCCCGGAAAAATAGATTTATCACTTGGCTGCACAACTATATTTCCATTGATTTTATACGGAAGAATGTTAACGCTCACCTCATAATTCGAGCCTACATAATAAGGCACCACATTCACATTCCCTTCCATGACCAATCTTCTTATAAGCGTAGAGCTTATTTTTTCCTGCAAGTAGGTTTTTTTAGGGATAACCGATAAACCAAACCCACTTTTTTTCGATTCTTTCTGGAGTAGTTGTGTATTTCCCTGCGCCTTAAAACCAAACGTGAAATCAAAACCGACAACGACGTGTTTCGTGTTTGAATTCAATATATATCTCTGGATGAAGTCAGCCGGAAGGAATGAAGCGAAAGTGCGATCAAATTCCATAACAAATAACTTATCAACTCCCATGGCTTCCATTTTTTTAATTTTTTCAGGTAATGTCATCAAGTACTTACGATTCTTATTCCCTTTTAAAACTTCATCTGGATGTGGGCTAAATGTCATCGCAGTAAATAAGACATTTTGCTTTCTCGCAAGTTCCTTGGCACGGTTTAATAATTCTTGATGACCTAAATGTACCCCATCGAAAAATCCGATTGCCATAATATGAGGTTTCTGAGATATTTGGTCATCCAAGTGAGTCAAGTTAATCACTTCCATTACAGAATTCTCCTTCCTGCTGCATTGTTTCTAGCCTACATTCATATTATTCAATTCCATTCATTACTTCTATGACATTTTTTGTTTAAAATACTTTTATTTTAAAACACTTTCTGTTTGTGTTCCTGATTTTGTTAATATGGATGGTTTCTTAATGTTTTGGCTTTCTAAAAACTCATCGACCATTGCTTTGTATGGTTCTTTATTATAATTGTCAAAGTAAGCCATACCCATTTTTACTGGGTCTCCAAAGAAGTAGTACTCATAATGTGTCTGACGGCTTCCAAATGAACTCATCGTCATGTCCCATGCAAGACGGAATAATTGAACACGTTCGAAACCTTCCACGTTTTTACCTTGCATTGCTCTGTTTAAGATTGGTCCAAGCTCCGCGCTAGCAAAATCATCATACGTCGGAATCCCCATTAATCCAGATGCACCCAGTATTCTTAAGATTTCTGCTAGACGCGGATATACGCGTGGGAACCAGTTTCTTGCAGCATTCAATGCTTCAAAGTCTGGTGTCATCATGCCCCATTTATCAATATTTGCATTGTGTTCAGCTCTGTACAGATGAGACTTCATATTTTCCAGCGTAAGCATGATTTCTGTCCCTTTGTCTTTTACATGCTGGAATCCGTCAATACCGATTGAATCCATCAGCTTAAGCACGACACCAAGCAGAAATTCCACTTTTGCAACATCTTTTGCAATAACCTGATGGGACATGTGCACAACAGCATTTGTTTCAGCAAATGCGCCATTACAAATCTCGGAATCTTCCAGAATGAAAATACGATCCCAAGGAACAAGTACGTTATCAAAGGAAACAATCGCATCGCCTTCTTCGAACTGGGAGGCTACTGGATGATCATACCCATTTTTACCATAATCAAATGATTCACGGCTTAGGTATTTCAATCCTGGCGTATTATTTGGTATTGCAAAAGCAAGTGAATAAGGATCATCTTTTGCTCCTGTTCTAACTACCGTCGATGGGAAAACGAAAATTTCATCTGTGATACCAGCTTGTGTTGCAAGTAACCGAATACCGTCAACAATAACTCCATCATCATTCTTCTCCACTACGTGTAAAGCAACATTAGCATCTTTTTGTTCCGCTTGAATTTTTGCACGGTTTACTTGCGGGTGGATCAATGTATGTGTAAGACTGATGTCATTTTCCCTAGCGTATTCTGCATATTTTCTAGCGTTCTCAGCAAATTGCGGATTTCCTTTGCCGTAATAGTCATATGCTTTTTCCATTGTCATAACTTCTGAATTTAAATAGTCTGGAGAGCGTCCCATTAAACCTTTTGTAATGCCCTGCCACTCCATAATCGCTTCTCGACGTTCGATTAAGTCTTCGATTGTTTCTGGTGCCATAAAGGTCTTCCCTACTTTATCACCGGTTGTTGGAGATGTATAAAGCATTTTTTCAGGTTTCTCATATTGTAAATCATACAATTTTGCCATGGATTGGACTGCACCCTTAAACGCTGGATGTGTTGTCACATCTTCTACTCGCTCCCCATGGATATATACGTTGTTATTTGCTTTCTTTAAATTGTCAATGTACTGCTGTCCTGTTTTAGCTGGCATTACTTTATCCTCCTTTAATTTCGATCTGATTTTCTTCCATTTTTTCAAAGTTGTTTTCTAGACCGTCAAAATGTATTCGTTTTCATAATGTGTTAAAAAAATAAAATGATTACATATCGTTGTGGTCAGAGATCAAACCTTGCATATGCTTTTAAAATATTTAAATAATTCAACCTTGTTTGTATAGTAACATGGAATCAAATATATGAAAAATATCTAAAATATATGATTATCATACATTTTAGATATTCTATTATATATAATTTGCTATAAGATGAATCTGGGATTAGATGAATTAATTTTTTGACTTTTTCGTTATTTGATACTATTATTTCTTTATACATACTTGGTTTACTATCATAAGAGATATCGAGGTGGAGAAAGATGGATATGAGACAACTGCGTTATTTCTATACAATTGCAACAGAGGGACAAATTACACGGGCAGCTAAAATACTTCATATGGCACAGCCTCCTCTTAGTCAAAGTTTAAAAGCATTAGAAAGTGAAATAGGTGTCCCGCTGTTTGAAAGAAATGGCAAGAAAATGGAACTTACTGAAGCTGGTGAAGTTTTATACAAGAAAGCAGATTATTTTTTTAAGTTTTTTGATGAAGCGCTTACAGAGGTAAAGGAAACAGGGGAAGGTCTAAAGGGACAATTGACTGTTGGCTGTGTAAAGACACTTTTTTCTCATGTACCGCAAAGAATAAAATCTTTTCGTGAAAAATATCCAAACGTCACCTTTGAATTAAGAGAAGGGGACTCTTATCTTCTTGCAGAACAGCTTAATAATCGAAACATTGATTTGGCAATCGTTAGGCTCCCTTTAGATATGGAACCTTATTCAAGCCTCTTTCTGCCAGAAGAAAACTATGTAGCTATTATGCCTGAGCAATGGGCAAAATCCTATGAATCCGAAACCATTACCATGAACGAACTTGCCAATTTACCTTTACTATTATTAAGAAGAATTAGTGGTGTTGGTCAATATGAGCTGATTATGGATAAATTTGAAAAACGAGGACTTACTCCCAATATCGTGACAGTTTGTCCAGATGTGGACATGATTCTCGAATTGGTCAATGTGGAAGTCGGAGCTTCGATTTTACCAGCATCCATACTCAAGAAACATTTTAATGCTGGAATAAAAGGGTTTGCCATTGAAGACGAGACGATTATTTCCAAGTCCGCAATCATTTGGCTAAAGGATCGTTATCTTTCCAAAAGCAAGCAACGCTTTATCGAATACTTTGAGGAATCTATCGAAAATTAAAAAAGGCCAATTCCTTCAGATTTGAAGTAATATAAAGAAATTGACCATAAATAAATGTCCCAGTCGAGGCTCTTTGGCCATAATCAAACCTCGAAGAACAACAAATGACTTCAATCCGGAATGTAGATTTTAACGCTTGTTTTAATGCTACAAAACTCAAATACTTTATAAAAAAGGAAAAAACTATCATTCTTCTTTTTTCAATAATACTGTAATAAACAGATTTGTTTAATAGTATTTAAGAATTTTCAGGAAACAGAGCATCCTATTTTACACCAATTTTTGGCATAAACTTAAAATAAAACATGGCCTAAAGATATTCCTACAATAATATATATCAGAAAAACACCTATTGCCCACTTAGCAGCATATTTTTGGACATCTCCTAAATTAACCTTTGTCATCTCTGTTAACAAGTACATTGCTCCAACCAGCGGACCAATGAAACCAAAAGAGGTTCCGTATAACGATGCAATAGCAATCTCCATTTCACTAACCCCATATATGGAAGCAGTCTCCGCTATTACAGGAATAATGCCAAAATAAAAAGCATCGGGGCCTATTAAAAAGAGTCCGGGAATACTAAGAACAGCAATTACAATTGGAAGAAAGGATCCAATTCCGTCTGGGATTATAGTGATTAAACTCTGCGCCATAGCTGCGGACATTTGTGTTTCTTTCAATATACCGGCAAAAACCCCGGCAGCAAGCATGATACTCGTAACAGATAATGCATTGGGAGCATGTTTTTGAACTCTTTCGCGTTGATCAATAATCGATGGATAGTTTATTAATAATGCGATAGCAGTCCCAAGAATAAATAACACTACTGGTGGCAGCCATTCCAAAAGCAATGCTGCCATGATAACAATCGTTAGAATAAAATTTAGCCATCTTAGTTTGGGACGCTTTATTACCACATTTTCTACAGCAGCAGACATCATACTTTCGGTTTGATCGTTCATGTTCAAATAAGGTTTGTGTATTCCGAGTCGAGCCCTTTCTTTCCGGCCAATAATATATGCAACCAAAACAATATATATCATGCTAACAATCATCCCAGGTACCATTGTCCTAAATAGACTTGTAGGATCTAAGTTCAAAACACTTGCAACCCGACCGACAGGGCCACCCCAAGGAACTAGTGTTGTAATACCAATTTGCAATACCGTTATAGATGCTAAAATAATAGGTTTTATCCCCAGTTTTATATAAATTGGAAGAAAGGCGCTCACAACTATAATAATCGTAGTGGAACCATCACCATCTAAGCCTACTATACCTGCTAATATAGCTGTCCCTACAATAACTTTTAATGGATCACCTTTTGCTATCTTTATAATTTTGTTTGTTAGTGGCTCAAACAATCCCGTGTCAATCATGATACCGAAATATAGAATTGCAAACAGGATCAGGAGTGCTGTTGGTGCTGTATTTAAAACACCATCCATCATCATCGGACCCAGTTGAAAACCAAAGCCTCCAATAATCCCGTAGATTACCGGTACGATAATCAGGCCAGTAAAAGGTGTCACACGTTTTGACATAATAAGATACAAAAATGTGATTACCATCAGAAAACCTAAAATAGCTAACATAATTGCCCTTCCCCCTTTATAAAAAAACATTGAAATCGTTTACAATTTTGTAGAGTCTTCATTACTATTTTGTTTTTATTAATAAGTTATTATCCAAGTAGCATGTGATCAATCATCCATTATCAATAGATTAACGAAATCATATATAGATATTTGGGATTATTCCAAAAAATAGAGTTAGATTAAATGTAATAGACTTATAATTTACCCTCTTAAAAAAGTCAATTGAATGAAGTGGTGGTTTGCCTAACGTTATCCACCACTCCCATTGTCACTTAAGCTAAAATAATATCCATATAATTTGTTTATAGCAATTTTTAAGTTTATTGCTTACTTTTTATTTTCGGTAGATATTCTGAGTTATTTTCACCTAATTCAGGTCCAATAGTTCCAATATCGCCAGGTGTTTCGGATAATTTTGGCACAACCCCCGGGACTCTGACACTCTTCCCATCCGGCAATTCAACTGTTTGAAGCATGTCTCGCGCCTGGTATTGTTCATCATTTACGATGTCTTCTATACTATAAATTGGTCCTACTGGTACACGGGCTTCATCAAGAATTTGCTGTACCTCTTTTTGAGTATGCTGCTTTGTCCAGTCTTCTATAATCTTATCAAGATAATCAACATTTTCTGCCCTGCCTTGATTACTCGCGTACACGGGATCTTCCGCAAGTTCAGGACGTCCCATTGCATTCGCAAAACGTTTAAATATACCGTCACTGTTCGCTGCAATCACGATATATTTCCCATCTCCACAAAGATACGTATTCGATGGTGCTATTCCTTCCAGCGTAGCTCCAGTTCTCTCTCGAATGATCCCTTTTAGGTCATATTCAGGAAGCACACCCTCTAATAGAGAAAAAACAGATTCAGTAAGTGCAACATCAACGTATTGACCTTTTCTTGATGGTACATTATCTCGGACTCTCAGTGCCATCAGTGTACCGAGTGCTGCGTATAAAGCAGCGATAGAATCCCCAATAGCTAAACCGACACGAACTGGTGGACGATCAGGAAAACCTGTTAGATAACGCAGGCCGCCCATTGACTCTGCAACACTGCCAAATCCTACTTTATCCCGATATGGACCGGTTTGACCATAACCGGATATTCGAGTCATAATAATGCTTGGATTTACTTGTTTTAAATCTTCATAACCGATTCCCCACCTTTCAAGTGTACCAGGGCGGAAATTTTCAATTACCACATCCACCTCTTTTGCTAATTCCCTTATCATTTCCTGTCCTGCTTCTTCACGGAGGTTAATCGTAATGGATTTTTTATTTCTTGCATGCACATACCACCATACAGATGTATCATGGTGCATGACTCGCCAGTTTCTTAAAGAGTCACCTTTTCCTGGATCCTCTACTTTTATTACTTCAGCACCAAATTCACCAAAGATCTTTCCAACAAAAGGAGCAGCTACAAAGTTTCCTAATTCTAATACTTTAATTCCTTCTAGTGGTTTTTTCATTATGCCCATCCTCTCTTAACTCGATAAACTTATTGAATACTTAATATTCAGATATTGTATACAAATAATTACACACTTGTTTGCTTTTTTACCATATCCTGAAACATCTGATCCGTATTTTTTAACTTATCTATATCTATTCCAGTCTCTATTCCCTGCCTTTCCAAAAAGTTTACTACTTGACTTGCCTGCACATTCCCTGGTGCTCCTGGTGCATATGGACACCCGCCCAATCCTGCCTGTGCTGTATCATAGATATAAACGCCTGATTGAATACCTGCTATAATATTGGCGAGCGCATATCCATAAGTGTCATGAAGATGCAGACTTAATGTCAGGTCAGGATACTTGTCTTTAATACGACTGCAATATTCATATATCATTTTTGGTGTTGCTTTTCCTATGGTGTCTCCCAAACCAACTTCATCCACGCCATTTTCAACCATTGTCGTAACGATTCGTTCAACTTCTTGATAAGGAACCTCTCCTGCATATGGACAAACAAAAGCAGTGGCAACTGCCCCCATTGTTTTTCGGTTATGACTTCTTGTTTTGCTTATTAAATCACTTACATGTACCAGCGATTCATTTGTCGTCCGATTCAAATTGGCTTCATTATGTCTCGTACTGGCTGAAAGGAAGAAAACCGCAGTATCAATATTGGTCTTCAAAAACCGTTCGAGACCCTTTATATTTGGAACCAAAGCATCGTATTGAATACCTGGAATTTTAGGAAGTCTCTTCGCCAGCTCATCAGCATCGCTAAGGGCTGGTACCCACTTTGGATGGACAAAGGAAGTAACTTCAATACGTCTAAATCCAGCATCAATAATCTCATTTAAACCACCAAGCTTATTCTCTGCTCCAATAAAAACGGATTCATTTTGAAGACCGTCTCTTAACGTAACGTCGCGAATGCTTACTTTTTCAGGGAAATTCACGTGTAAATCCACTCCTTTTGATTTATGATAATGAAGTAAATGAATCATTTACCAATTCATTTAGTTGTATCCATATTGTTCCAAGTAATAATTATAATCCTTTTGAATATGGTCTCTCATATGTTTTTCTGCAGATTTAGCATCTCTGTTTAAAATATCGAAGCAGATTGCTTCATGTTCAAAGAAGCCTTCTACCATTCTGCTTGTTTTTGTAAGAATAATGTTTCGGTAGAATAGAATCAAGGAATGAAGCTGATTCATCATTTTGATGAGAAAAGGATTTTCACTGCATTCCAAGATTAAATCATGGAAATTTCTACTTAACTTCTTCATATGCTCAAAATCTTCTGCTTCCATAATGTCCTTCATTTTCCTAAGCAGTTCATTTATTTCTGTTAACTGTATATTATTGCTGCGTTCAGCTGCAAGTGATGCAGCCAGAGGCTCTAAACTTAAACGACACTCATATAAATATTTAAAATCATCACTTGTAGGTCTGAAAACTCTCACTCCACCCCGGGGATGACTTGCTACAAGCGCCTCACTTTTCAATTGCTTTATAGCCTCACGTATGGGACTCCTGCTTACCCCTGTTTCTTCTGCAATTTGTTGCTCCACAACTCGTGTCCCAGGTCCCAGTTTTCCATTTACAATTTTGTCGTGCATATATTCATACACTTGAACTTGAAGTGTCTTGGATGTATCTAGTATGAATGTCAATTACCTCACCCTTTTCATAAAATTCAATTAGTGTATACAATCAACTGCAAATTTATAAATTAATCTTATATTTTATAATATTTCTCAGTATAGATTAAGTTGAGTTTCATTATAAACATGGAATAATCTACAGTCAATATTTTTTGAATACTCAGCCAGTTTTTGCGTGCTTTGCAGAGATGGGAGGAAGCATCAGCTCCCCCCTTCTATTTATTATCTTCCTGAAACCTATTACCCCATCTTACTTTCTTCAATTGATTCAAACTGAACAGGATTTACTGCTGCAGCTTCCGTATATGTCAGCGTTTTCCCAGTAATTCCAAAAATTATCGTCAGTATTGGGCATAACAAACAAAAGAAAGCAAATGGCAAATACGCTAGAGTCGGTACTCCTAAAACACTTGTTATAAAAACACCGCATACACTCCATGGAACTAGTGGATTAACTACGGTTCCGGCGTCCTCTGCAACTCTTGATAGATTTTTATTTGCTAAACCGAGTTTTTGATATTGCGACTGGAACGTTTCTGTTGTTAATAGAATAGATAGATATTGTTCCCCTACCAGCACATTGACTCCGATAGCATTGAGAGCAGAGCCAGTGATTACTGACTTCGCAGATCGTAACATTCTTTCCACGGCTTCAAATAGTCTTGGGACAATCCCTAACTTAAACAATAATCCTCCCATTCCTAATGCTAGCAAAATGATTGCAATCGTAAAAAACATACTTTCCATTCCGCCCCGTGTCAGTAAAGAATCGATTTGTTCAATACCTGTCTCTGACACATAGCCTCCATATAATATTCCCAGCAGCCCACCAATTGAAGGAACAGCATGAAAAAATGATATAAGAATAGCACTTACTGCACCAGCTGTAAGCGATAATAATGCTGGGGCCTTGAAGATAGAGAAAATAACTAAGACAGCAAGTGGAATGACCGCATTATACCAGTGAATCAGCCCTGTCCCCAAAAGCCCTTGCTGATATAACTCCATTTCACTGAAATTTACAGTTGAAATACTCGGTGATATAATTCCGAAAATCACCAGTCCAATCAGGAATGCCGGAACTGTTGTCCACATCATATTTCGTATATGGTCAAACAAATCAACCTTCAGAATACTGGAAGCCATATTCGTTGTATCTGAAATCGGAGACATCTTATCACCGAAAAATGCACCAGATACAATTGCTCCGGCTGTGATTGCCAGTGAAATATCAAGAGCCTGGGATATACCAATAAAAGCTAATCCGACTGTTGCCACCGTTGTTAAAGAGCTCCCCACACAAATTCCAACGACAGAGGTTACGATTAAAACAATGGCATAATAAAAACGTGGTGTCACTAATTCGAATCCAGCATAAATCAAAGTCGGAATAGTTCCACTATAAATCCATGCAGCTATTAAAATACCAATCATAAAGAAAAGAAAAACGGCCCCCATTCCAGATGTAGCCCCTTCTGAAAAACCTTCCTGTAATTTTTCATAAGGGATCTTTTTAATGATTCCATAAATAACTAACATTAACAATGAAATCGTTAAAGGTATATGTGGAGGAGCTTCAAAATAGATAATACTGACACTCATAATAGCGATGATAGCTGAGATTACGAGGATAGCCTCAGGCAACGACGGCATTTGCTCAGATTTAATTCGGAACATAATGAATCTCCTTCATTTTAATTTGTTGTTAGATTAACTGAGTTCTACTAGTAGCAGTTTTGGTTTTTCAAGCAATGCCTTGAACCTATTCGTAAAGGCTATTGCATTTCCTCCGTCTGTAACACGGTGGTCGAATGTGAGCGTCACGTTCATCATTGATCTGATAACGATCTCATCATTTTCGTTTACAACAGGCATTTTTTTCGTTTTATGAAAAGCCATTAATGCGACTTCTGGATAATTGATGATCGGCGTTGCACCGATACTTCCCATTGGTCCAACATTGCTGATCGTAAAGGTGCTTCCGGTCATTTCTTTCGGTGTCAGTCTATTTTCTCTTGCTTTCTTCATCAGTTCTTTCATTTCTTTGTTAATAATGCGGATTGACTTATTATCCGCATTTTTAACGACTGGAACAATTAACCCCTCTTCCGTATCCGTTGCAATGCCCATATGAACCCCTTTTTCCAATCTGATTTCTTCTTTTTTCTCATCAAGTTTGGCATTAAAGATTGGATGTTCTCTCAATGCTATCGTGAGCGCTTTAATAAAAAATGCTGCAACAGATACATCGGCATGAGGCTTAATCTCTTTTCTGAACTGCAGTAACTCAGTCATATCAATTTCTTCCATGTGATGAACATGTGGGATCGTAAAGATGGATGTTGTCATTTTTTTTGCGATTTGTTTGCGCCTGCCTTTAAACGGAATAATATCCGTTTCCTCTTTTTCACTGACCGACTGCTTTTCTGCTGTCCCTTGAAAAAATTGCTTTTTTAACTGTTTAACAGCAGGCTTGACTTTTGTTGCAGCGCTCTCTCTGTTTTGAGCAAACTGCTGAACATCTTCTATGGTAATACGTCCAGATTTCCCCGTTCCTTCTACAAATTCGATATCCACATCAAGTTCTCTCGCAATCTTCCTCGTAAATGGTGCTGCTTTTATTCGTGTTGGCCCGTTTATTTTTTCGGGTTTCGTTTGTTTTTTTGCATTATCACTCGCTGCAAATTGTATAGAATGATTTGATTCTTCTTTTTGTGTTTCTGCAGCCTCTTTTTTCTCAATAGAACCCTCTGCTTCAATCGTCAAAATCGTTGTTCCTACAGGGATAGTCGTTCCCTCAGCAATATATATTTTTTTAACAACCCCTTTGGCTGGCGCTGTTAACTCGGCAACCATTTTTTCTGTCTGCAATTCTACAATTGGCTGATCTTCCTCAACTTGATCTCCTTCCTGAATAAAATAAGCTAGTACATCCCCTTCTGTCATTCCTTCTCCAATATCATGTAATTTTACTTCTACCATTCACTCCACCTCCTTTAAAAATGAATCACTTTATAAATTGCATCCGTTACACGTGCTGGTGTCGGGATATTATGTTCTTCCAGA
The DNA here is from genome assembly GCF_037983385.1 of Oceanobacillus sp. FSL K6-0127. Classification (NCBI taxonomy): domain Bacteria; kingdom Bacillati; phylum Bacillota; class Bacilli; order Caryophanales; family Bacillaceae; genus Oceanobacillus; species Oceanobacillus sp. FSL K6-0127. The sequence goes on from NZ_CP150287.1 coordinate 4,220,441, forward strand.
GCCCAAAAAGGCACATGAACATCCGCACCAGTGACACGCTCAATTGGTGATTTCATATATAAAAATGAAGTATCATTTACAATCGAAATAATGTCATTTCCTAATCCCCCGGTTGCTGGAGCTTCATGAACAACGACACAGCGCCCGGTTTTCTGCACAGATTCGGCTATAATAGCTTTATCAATCGGATACAACGTGCGTAAATCAATGACGTCACAGCTAATCCCTTTATCTGCTGCCTGTTCGGCTGCCTTCATTGCAACGGGTACCATTGCCCCCCAGGCAATCACCGTTGCATCGTCTCCTTCTCGCAAATACTTCCCTTTTCCAATTTCAATTTCATATTTTTCTTCTGGAACGTCTCCTCTGACAGCACGGTATAATCTTAGTGGCTCAAGAAATAGTACCGGATCTGGGTCCTCTATTGCCGAAATAAGAAGTCCTTTTGCATCATGTGGATTAGATGGACAAACGACTTTTATCCCTGGCATATGGGTGAATAATGCTTCCATACTATCCGAATGGATTTCTGGAGCACGTACTCCTGCTCCATATGGTGCACGAATCACAAGTGGTACGGTAAAGGCACCTTTGGTACGGTAGCGCATTCTCGTCGCATGTGTCATAATTTGTTCGTATGCAGGGTAAATAAAACCTAAAAACTGAATTTCTGCTACTGGCAACAGTCCGTTTATTGCCATCCCAATCGAGGATCCGATGATTCCTGCTTCACTCAATGGTGTATCAAAAACCCTCTTTTCTCCAAACTCTTCCTGCAAGCCATCCGTTGCCCGAAAGACACCGCCATTTTTTCCAACATCTTCCCCTAATACCACGACTTCTTCTTTTTCGTTAAGCATGGTACGCATTCCATCAGTGATAGCTTGAATAAGCGTCAATTGTTTCGTTTTCGCTATCGTTATCATCTCATCTCACCCCTCGCAAATGGTTCATATATTCTTCCTTTTGCTGTTCAATCGTCCATGTCGGTTTTTCGAACATGTAATCATAAATATCATTCACATCCGCTGGTGGCATCGTCTCCAACTCTTTTACTGCCCTATCAATTTCTTCCTTTACTTCCTCTTTTAACTGTTCTACGACTGTTTCATCCCAATAACCGTGCGCTTTCATAAATAATTCTAATCTTGTAACCGGATCATTTTGACGGTGTTTTTCATTTTCTTCTTTTTGATTACGGTACTTCGTCGGATCATCTGCAGTGGTATGGGCACCATACCTCCATGTTACGGCTTCAATTAAACTTGGTCCTTCCCCATTTCTCGCTCGTTCTAATGCTTTTTTTGTTTCAAAATAAGCTGCAAAAATGTCATTCCCATCAATTCGAATACCTGGGATTTCATAGGCAATTGACTTCTGAGCAATCGTCTTGGAATTCATTTGTCTCCAGATTGGAGTCGAAATGGCATATTGATTATTCTGATTAAAGAAGACAACAGGTGCTTGAAATACACTAGCAAAGTTTAATCCTTCATGAAAATCACCTTCTGAAGTTGCGCCATCTCCAAAATAAGCAATAACAGCTTGTGAAGAATTTTTATATTTATTTGCCATCGCTATTCCAGCTGCAAGTGGCAGCTGTGTTGCGATTGGAACAGAAGGTGGTAATATATTTTTTCCTTTAGGTGGAAGATTCCCTTCCACTCGTCCATTCCATGAAGATAAAATAGTATAAGATTTTCCAAAGCTAATACTTGCCGCATGATCTCGATATGTTGGCAACATCCAATCATCTTCATCGAGTGCTAGAGCACTTCCCACCTGTGCTGCTTCCTGCCCTTCAAAGCCTGGGTAAGTACCGAGCCTGCCCTGGCGCTGCAGGTTAATTGCCTTTTGGTCAAATGCCCGCATACAGATTAGCTGTCGGTAAAATTGCTGTGCTAATGCATGATCAATTTGATTAAGATATGATTTATCTATTAGTTCTCCATTTTGGTCCATGATTTGCACCATTGGAAATTCTTCCTGGATGTCTCTTTTCATGTCCATCACCTCTTTGACTCTTATTTTTAGATTCTATAAGTAAGCTTTTCGTTCACATAGGGTTTTAGATTATTTATATAAAATTAAATATTTATTCTCTTATATTCCATTTCGGTCTACGCTTGCGAGAATAAAAATTGTTTCGATTTCGCTGTTCATCCAATACGCTGCGTACTTTTCTATTTGCTGCTTCTACTGTTGTAATCGCATCCATTTCTGCTTGCTGATAAATATCATAAAGCGAACGGTAAATTGCTTTTGTCTTTACAAGTACTCGTTTAGAATTCGGACCATATAATTCATCCGCAACCTGAATTAGTCCTCCGGCATTAACAATATAATCCGGGGCATATAAAATTCCTTTTTCGTGAAGTGTTTTTGCGTGATTTAGAGTTTGGAGCTGATTGTTCGCTGAACCAACAATCGCTCTTACTTTTAGCTGACCAATGGTTTGGTCATTAATGATTGCCCCCATTGCACAAGGAATAAAGATATCTGCATTCGTACTATAAATAGCGTTACTCTCTACCTCATGGATTTCACCGTTTGTATCTTTTGCTTTTGTTTTAATCTGTCTCAACACATCTTGATTAAGGTCCGTGACATAGATTTGCGCTCCAGCTTCCAGTAATTGTTCGGCCACCTTATAACCGACTTTTCCTAATCCCTGAATGGCATATGTTCTGGTTCCTAAATCGTTATTTTTAAATAAGTATTCATTGGTTGCCTCTAAGGCATGAATCACTCCACGTGCGGTGGAAATAGAAGAATCTCCGCTGCCTCCATAAGCTTCTGGAATTCCGTTAATAAAATTGGTTTCCTTATATGCCTCCACAAAATCATCGGTTGTTGTTCCCATATCTGTACCTGTATAAAAACGTCCGTTCAAAGAATCAACAAATTGTCCGAATGCGCGGAATAGTGCAGGGGATTTATCTTTTTTGGGATCACCAATAATGACCGCCTTTCCTCCACCAAAATCAAGACCAGATGCTGCACACTTATAGGTCATTCCTTCTGACAATCGGAGAACATCCTCCAGTGCCTCATCAACACTTTCATATGGATACATCCTTGTTCCGCCCAATGCAGGACCGAGTGTCGTATCATGAATGGCTATAATTGCTTGAAGTCCCGTTGCCGGATCATTACAGAACATCACTTGTTCATGATTTGCTATTGTTTCAAATGTATTTTTCTCTATTGGTTTGACTATTTCAAGCTGTTTCAAGAAGACTACCTCCATTTATTTGTTTAACTGCAATTGTTCATTTAATTTGCTTTGCATCGTATTTTTTGGCAGAATTGCCTGCTTTACTTCCCCTTCACCAATGATACCGTTTTCATTTTTAGCAATAACCTTTGTTATCACTTGTTTTTCGGTAATACTTGTTACAACAGCTTCCATCTTAACTTTCGTACCTAGTGCTGATGGGGCGATATGCTTGAGTTTTACAGCTGCTCCTGCACTTTCTTCTTGTCCCCCCAGATAGGGAAGCAACAGATCTCTTGATACCCATTCCATATGATAGACCATGGAAGCGGTGGAATAAGCGGGATGTACTAATTCGTCGCCAAATTGTGCAAACATATCTTCCGTCACTACTATTTCAAGAACGGCCCAATCCCCAACTTTCAATCCTTCCTTCATTTCTTTCACCCTTTCCCCAAAGCCTTGAATGACAGCATATTTGTTTGAATAAGTCCATATAAGGTTAAAAAACATCTAACTTTTTACCATCTTTATTATTTTCAAAATATTACATTTCCAATTATATTCACCCGACAGTTAACTGTCAACCAAAAATAAATAATAAAATAAAAAATCTTAATCCATTTTTGATTGGATTAAGATTTGATATGCATCAAGACACCTTCCAGAGCCTTTTTAATATGGACACTCATTAGATTGGCTGCTTCTTCTTCATTCCCGTTAAGCATCCATTCATAAATTTGTTCATGGTCTTCAATAAAAGAAGGGTAAAACGATCCTCCGACCATACTCTTTCGCATATAATGCGTTTTTACTTTAATAACTTCAAGCAAATTAATCAGTTGGCCGTTGTTAGATGCTTCGGTAATAATTGTATGGAATTGCTGATCCAGCTGACCAAGTTCTGGAGAATCCGGTTTCACTTTTTTCGTTTCCTGTAAATTATGAGCTAAACTTTCCTTCACTTCATCGGTCAGATTCTTAATAGCAAGACGGATCGCTAACACTTCCAGACTTTCCCTGCACTGAAATATATCTACAACATCGTCAACTGTTGGCTCATACACCTTTACGAACCCATCATTATATATTAGTAAGCCATCCTGCGTTAACATACGAATCGCTTCTCTTACGGTTCCCCTGCTAGTCCCTAACGTACTTGCGACCTTAGCTTCTACGACACGTTCAGCAGGCTTTAAATTTCCTTCCATAATTGCTTCTTTAATCAAATGATAGGCTTGTAAATGCAAGGATTCTGACTTAATAATTTTACCCATCGTAACAGCTCCTTCTGCTAAACTACTCTGCATATATAAAATAGTTAATTGTAAGTGTTTACGTCTACTAATATAGCACAAAAATATGCTGGACGGATAGAAGTTGGATGTACACATTATCAGTTTATGATAAAAATTTGAGGACTACTGGAATTACAGACGCTACGTGATTGTATTCTATAAATCACCAAAAATGAGCTACATTCTCAGTAGCCCATTTTTTCACATTTTATCTATCGATTCCCCGATTCGAGATTTTAATTTCCCTCTCCACATCCAGTGTTAAAATGGTGTAGCGAACTAGCTTCTCTTGGATAATAGCAAACTAGCTTTTCTATTAAATTTCACCGACTGATTAGCCTTTTCATTTCTTTAGCTACAATTTTCGGATGAGCTGCCGCTGTTATCGCACTTCCAACAATAATGATATCTGGTTCCTCTTGAACAATTTCAGACAATGATTCCAAATTGATCCCCCCTGCAACCGCTATTTTAAAAGACGATTCCTTTACTAGAGAAAACAAATCAGTTGTAAAACCGCCTTCTGATTGCTTGTCTTTTCCAACATGGAGGCTAACGAGACTTACACCCAGCTGTTCAAGCTCTGTAATTCGGTCCTTTGAACGTACTTCGAGCAAATCAACCATTACCTGAGTCCCCATCTCTTCACCTGCCTGCAGCGTATCTTTTATCGTTAAGTCAGAAGCTAATGCCATAACTGTCATTATATCTGAGCCCGCTTTAAAGGCCTGGTATGCTTCATGCCTGCCCGCATCACATGTTTTCATATCGGAAAGAATCAGCTTATCTGGATAACGCGCTCGCATTTCCTTTACAATCGCCATGCCATATTCTTTGATAACACCCGTCCCTATTTCGATAATATCAATATATTCCTCTACTTCTTCTACCAGACGAAAACATTCATGTTCAGTAAGTCTGTCCAATGCTAATTGCAGTTTCATTATTTGTACCCCATTTCTATCGCTCGATACGTTCAATTTCACCGAGTTTGCCTTGAACATCTTCATAATATGGCAGTCCTTCATTATCGCCAACAACACTGACAACCATCGAACCGATTGTATTTGCAAACTGTAATGTTTTTTCAAGTGGCCACTTATTCAGGATTCCATAAAGCACACCCGCATTGAATCCATCTCCAGCTCCTACCGTATCAGCAACCTTGTTCGCTTTAACAGGAGGTGCTTCCACAATTTCCTCATTGTAATAGCCGACAGATCCATTTTCACCTTGCTTTACAGCTATATAGGAAATTCCCATCTCCTTCGTCTTTTCAATAATTGCTTTGGGATCCTTTTCACCAATAATAATATCCATCTCTTCATCCCCTGCTAACAAGATGTCAACATGGGGGAGGATTTCCGCTAACACACGACTTGCTTCTTCCTTGCTCCACATCCGAAGTCTTATATTTGGATCAAAAGAAATTAATAGATTGTTTTTCTTCGCTAGTTCGATTGCTTTATGGATAACGTCAATATGAATTTCACCAATTGCCGGATAAATCCCTGTTATATGGAGGATCTTTGCCTCTTCAAAATAGCCTTCATCTAAATCTTCCGGATGCATTGCTAATGTTGGAGATTTATCACGATAATAAAACGTTCGGACATTTCCATCTTCCATAATTTCTTTAAAATTTAACGATGTGGGATATCCATCCACTAATTTGACCTGTGACATATCTATTCCTTCGCCACGGGCAAAATTATAAATATATTTGCCAAATTCATCATTGCCTAATCTGCTAATATAACCAGCTTTCAGTCCTAAGCGCGAGCAGCCGATTGCTAGGTTCAGCTCTGCTCCACCAACCTTTTTCTCAAACATATTTACGTACTTCATTGGTCCTGTTGATTGCGGGCTAAATGCAATCATTGCTTCACCAATTGTAATCACATCATTCATTTTTAGCTGCCTCCTCTTGACATTTACCTTTCTAAAATGTCAATCCTTCCTTCTCTTGCAATGATCACATTATGAGCCATTTGTGGAAACAAACCTGTTTCGACGACTCCTGTGATCTGTTTCAATTTCTCATGCAGTGCTTGTGGATCTTCAATACTGGCAAACTTACAATCTACAATATAATTTCCGTTATCGGATACGAATGGTTGACCATCTCTTTTTCTCAATACTGGAGTACATCCAAATGCGGCGATTTGTTCTGTTGTCACCTCAAACCCAAATGGCAATACTTCAACTGGGAGGGGGAAGTCTCCTAATTTAGATACAGTCTTTGATGAATCCACAATAATAATAAGCCTATCAGCTGCTTGATCAACAATTTTTTCTCTGACAAGTGACCCGCCACCACCTTTTAAAAGGTGGAGGTTCGGATCCACTTCATCAGCTCCGTCAATTGCGATATCAATCTTTGTCGTATTAGAAAAATCAGTCAGTGGAATTCCTAATTGTTTCGCAAATCGTTCTGTTTTTAACGAAGAAGGTATACCTTTGATTGTAAGTCCTTCTTTAATACGTTCAGCAAGCTTTTCAAGCATGAAATTGACGGTGGAGCCGGAACCGAGTCCGACCGTCATCCCATCTTTTATATATTGTATAGATGCTTCAGCAGCCATCTGTTTATCTTCCATCATTATCTCTCCTAACAGGGCTTTAACTTTTGCTAAAATAATCCAGGATTAATCATTTTCGGTATAAAAAATGCGATTTCCGGGAAGAAGGCAACAAACAGCAACACGACCAAAATAATTGCAATGTACGGGATTACTGCTATAAACGACCTTTCAATGGACATGTTCCCAATCTTCGCAGCAAGCAATAAACATAGCCCATATGGTGGTGTAATCAATCCAATTGCCAATGTAATAACGACAATCAATCCCAAATGAACGGGCTCAATTCCAAACTGCAATGCTGTCGGAAGAATGACAGGTACAAATAAAATCATTGCTGGAATCGCATCCATAAACGTCCCAACAAACAAGAAAAATGCAATCACGATGATAATAAATAACCACTCTGTTCCAACATTATTCGTAAAGAACTCCTGTGCAAGCGTTCCGAGCTGGTAATAACTCATTAATTCTCCAAGCGCACTTGCTGCTGCTAGGGCAAACAAGGATAAGGAGCTTAATGCAAGGGTATCCATTAAAATACCTGGTAAATCTTTTACGCGTAATGTTTTATAGTAAAACATACATACAAGCAGTGTATATAATGAAGCAACTGCCGCAGCTTCTGTAGCAGTAAAGAAGCCTGTAATAATCCCTCCAATAATAATGATCGGAGTGAGCAGTGCTGGAATAGCCTCCACCAATAATTTCATAAATTTCTTAACCTCAACACGCGCATCCCTTGGGTAATTCCGTTTAATTGCCATGAAGTAAACGAAAACCATCATTCCTAAGCCAATTAGGATTCCTGGTATGATTCCACCAAGGAACAATGCTCCAATTGATGCATTGGTCAGACCTGCAAAAATAATCATTGGGATACTTGGCGGTATAACCACTCCAACTGTTGATGATGCTGCCGTTACCCCAACGGCCGTTTCCTTATCATAGCCTTTTCGGAGCATACTCGGAATCAGTATTTTTCCAACCCCAGCGGTGTCTGCCTGTGCTGCACCAGAAACACCGGCAAACATCATGGATACAAGGATATTGGCATGTGCAAGTCCTCCACGAATTGGTCCAACAATTGCTAAAGCAAGATTGATCAGTTTTTCAGAGATTTTACCGGAGTTCATTAAATTTGCAGCTAATATAAACAATGGAACCGCAAGCAGCACAAATGAATCCAGTCCATTAACCATGGACATTGGCACGGTAGCTTCAGGTGTGTAAGGGATTCCAAAAATACCGAGCAATGCGACTATCCCGATAACAAACGCTATTGGAACACCGATGAGCATTAATACAAGAAATAAACCAATTAATAAAAATCCCATCACTCACTTACCTCCTTCACTTTAGCTGCCTGGACATGATCAATTAGGTGGGACACGGAATAAATAATCATCGTTCCTGCCATTAATGGAATAGCAATCCAAACATATCCCATCTTCATTTCTGGTATCGTTGCCCATGTATAATTCCAAAATTCTGTTACAACTTGCAAACCGAGCAATAATATACAACTATTAAAAACTATTAGAACTAAATCATTGAATATACTTAAGGACATTCTTTTTTTCCCGTTCAATTTTCGGATTAAGAAATCAAAATTAAAATGTTCTCTGCGATTCACCATTACTGCAGCACCCATAAAGATTCCCCAAATAAAGGAATAATTCGCTACCTCTTCTGTCCAAATAACGGATATACCAAGGTGTCTGGTTACGATTTGCAGCATAATGATGAGAAAGAATATACATAGAAATGTGACACCGGTGATAATCTGTACTTTTTCAAGTACGTTTACGAAACGTTTCATGATAGGACCTCCTTCGATTATTTACTCTAGTTCTCTTATCTTTTGCAGTAATTCTTCCGCTTCAATTTCTTTTACAAAGTCATCCAGGATTGGCCGGGCAATTTCAATAAATGGCTCTCTATCAATCTCATTGATGATCGCTCCATCATCTATGGCCTTTTCCTTATATTCAATATCCTGTGCATTCGTTGCTTCACGTTCAGCAACTACAGATTGTTCAGCAGCATCTAAAATAATTTCTTGATATTCTTCTGGGAAGTTATCAAATTTTTCACCATTGAATAAGACAAGTCTTGTTGTATAATCATGAGCTGTTTCCGTTATATACTTACCATTGGAAGTAGTGTGATGTGCTTGTTGCACAAAAAATGGGTAAGCGTTTTCGGAAGAGTCAACAACATCCTGCTGCAAGCCTTGATACAACTCGCCCCATGAGATAGATGAAGGAATTGCACCAGTCTTCTGCCAGAAATCAGATATAACTCCAGATGTTTGCGTTCTTAGAGAAATTCCCTTCAAATCATCTACGGATTCCAAAGGAACTTTTCCATAGAAATGTCTAACCCCCGCTGACCAATAGCCTAATAGTTTAAAAGAGTTATTGGATTTTTCATTAATGATAGCTGCCATCTCTTCTCCAACTTCTCCATCTACTGCTCTTAACCAGTGATCATAGCTATTAAACAAATATGGGGCAGAAAAAATATCCACTTCTCGAATTCCCGTTTGTGTCATTAGACCTGGTGAAACAACAACAAGGTCAGCCGCCCCGAGCTGCAGCTTTTCAATTAGCTGTGATTCTTCCGTACCAATTGTACCGGCATGCACTTCTACCTCAATTTTCCCATCTGATTTTTCTTCAACAACTTCTTTAAACTTCAGCAAACCGACCTGGTATGGATTATCAGGCGATGTCTGATTATGAGCTGTAATCAATTTAATTTTTCCATCGTCCTCTGCCTCTACGTCATCCGTATTACAGCCAGCCAATAGAGCAGCAATGGATATAAAAATAATCATAATAAAAGTATAGTTACGATTTTTCATGTGATAAGCCTCCTTATAAATATTGATATTTATCTTTCAAGCTCATTTACCTTTTCTACATACGCTCTTGCCGTTTGTATTAAATGAAGGTAATCTTCATCTGTCTTTAGTTGTTTTGCATTTACAAGATTGCTTCCAATTCCAACTGCTGTACTTCCTTTGGAAAGGTATTCATTTATGTTTTCAAGTGTAATTCCACCAGTAACCATTGCCTTCACATGCGGTAATGGACCGAGGATATTTTTTACATAATTTGGTCCGAATGCATCTGCCGGGAAAATTTTAACCATTTGGGCACCGCTTTCATAAGCGGTCAAAATTTCTGTTGGCGTCAGGACTCCAGGTATATTTAAAATTCCATAGCGATTTGTTAACTTTAACGTTTCGAGATTCAGTGTTGGGGATACGATAAATTTCGCTCCCGCCATAATGACAGATCTTGCTGTTTCTGGATCAAGTACTGTTCCAGCACCGATATTTATTTTATCCCCTACTTGTTTGACAGCGGTATCAATTACTTGCAAAACATTTGGAGTTTCTGCAGTAATCTCGACTGAGTAGACCCCCCCTTCGTATAAAGCATTAAGAATCGGAACAATGTTGTTCACATCTGCTTTTCGAATAACAGCTACTATTTTATGTTGCTGAATTTGTTCTACTAAATTCATTTACGAACACTCCCTATTATTCTAGATTTGTATGTTTTTGATTTAAGCTTGCATGGCTGTTTCTATCTGGCTTATTTTCCAGAAGGTATACAACAATTGCATCAAGCAGCAAATGTGCCGACTGATCAAATTGATTTCCAAGCGGCTGGATGGTAGGTGGTTCAGAGTCCAGACGTTTCTTTGTTGCTGCTGGAATGGTAAGGAGATAATCACTTATGCTTCCTATCTTCGAATCTTTATTTGTTGTTACTAATGCAACTGTGGCATCAATCTCTTTTGCTTTCTCAGCATAATTTATAAGTGAACTGGTACTTCCTGATCCCGAGATAATGAGCAGTAAATCATCCGAACCGATACTTGGCGTTATCGTCTCACCAATAACATATACTGGATAGCCGCTATGCATTAATCGCATAGCTATTACTTTGCCAATTAGTCCTGATCGTCCTGTTCCCGCTATAAATATCCGACTGGCACGATCAATTTCCTCTGCAAGTTTCATTGATTCATTGAAATCGGTTTTTTCCAATACTTCCTTCACTTCTAATGCAACAGTGTTAATTATATTTTTCACGGCTGATCAACCTTTCTTTAACAAGATTCTCTTACGATTAGTTCTGGTTTAAAACGATATACTTTCGCATCGGCAGATACATTTTTGTCACGCATCAAATCAAAAAGAACTTCCGCTGCCTTTTTTCCCATTTCAAATGCCGGCTGGGCTATTGTTGTCAGTGCTGGATTATAAATGCCTGCAAAAGATACATCATCGACATTGATTAATGCCAAATCTTCTGGTATCCGCAGCTGTTCTTCTTTTGTGTACGTTAATATTTCAATTAACGTACGATCATTTATTGCAAGTATTGCAGTTGGAGGCACAGGCAAACACATCATTTGCTTTAATTTCCTGTGCATTTCCTCTATCTCTCCACTTTGAATATAATCTGGATTAAACTGGATGCCATAGTTCTCTAATGCCTTTTTATACCCTTCCATACGTTCAAATCTTGGCGTAACGTTTTGCGTTAATGGAGGAGAAACCACTCCTATACGCTCATGTCCCTTTTTTATAAATTCATCAACCGCTAAAAATGCTGCTTGTTCATTATCCAGTAAAATCGTATTAATGGTAATCCCAGAAATCAATCTATCCATAAAAACTACTGGGTAATTTTCTTCTATTATTCCTTTGTATAACTCAACGTTTTCTCCAGTAGGAAAGGCAATGATCCCATCCACCTGTTTTGCTCGAAGCATCTCAATGTACCGTTTTTCTTTAACCGGGTCATCATCTGCGTTACAAACAATAACGTGGAAATCTTTTTCATTACAAAAATCTTCAATAGCTCGGATAACTTGTGTGGAAAACACATGTAAAATATTCGCTACAATAACACCAATTGTTGTGGAAGATTTTTGCTTCAAACCCCTTGCCAAAATATTGGGACTGTACTTTAACTCAGCAATTGCCTTTTCAATCCGTTCTTTTGTTTGCTCCCCCATATAGTCGAAGCGCTGGTTCAGATATTGAGATACTGTACTTTTTGATACGTTTGCATGTTTTGCAACATCAGCTATTGTCGTCTTTTTCATCTGTTTGCTCCTAAAATTCATTACTAAATCGATTTAGTAAACCGATTTAGTAAAAGTATATAATAGTTGTAAGCGTTTTACAAGGGATTATTTTTATTTTATTAGAATATAATTAAATTGATCGGATAATCTTAATCCATGTGATTTCCATCACAGAAAAAACGAACAACCTCATTTATCATAAAGATAGATTGATAAATAGGAGGTCATATTATGAATTCATTTACAGTTGAGCATACACCAGCAGAAATCGTGAAGGTTTTTCCAAAAGCGAGTGATTTATTCAAGAAACGACGTATCGACTTTTGCTGTGGTGGGGATCGCCCATTAGGTACAGTATTTACTGAAAAAAACATGGATGAAGTAGCCGTTCTATCAGAATTGAATACAGCATTTGAAATCTGGAGTAAAGAAGATCATGAAGTTATCGATTGGGACCGGGTGCCACTTTCCGAATTAGTAGATCATATTGTCCACAAACACCATGCTTATTTAAATGAAGAACTTTCTCCATTAGGACAGTTTGTAACCAAAATTTTTCGTGTACATGGAGATGCTCATCCCCATCTTCAAGAACTGCACAGATTATATAATGATTTTAAAGTGGATATGGAAGCACATATGGTCAAAGAAGAAAATGAAGTATTTCCGTTGGTTAAGGAATATGAAAAAAATCCAAGTCAAGAGCTTGCAGAGCAGATTCATATAGCGAATGGTGGTTTAGAGGATGAGCACGAATCACAGGGGAACATTTTAAAAAGAATGCGAGAAATTACAAATGATTTCATCCCTCCGGCTGGAGCTTGCAATTCCTATCAAATAACGTATGCACGATTAGCTGAGTTAGAAACAGATACATTCCAGCACGTTCACTTAGAAAATAATGTACTGTTTAAACGGATTAAATCATAAAATTTGAGATCGGAAGTGATTGACTTCCGATCTCTTTTTTTTCATGTGTACCCAATAAAACTACTAGAAGTCATGTTTTTAGTCTACCCTTTAAAAGAGTGGCCGATAAACGTTTGAAGTTTAAAAAAGTGTTCTGCACTTCTGAAGAATTCTTTGAAGGTCATATTCATGTAGAGATCCAATTCTTTTGATCAATGATGATCGAGGTACCGCATGAATCTTTGTCGTGCGAGCAACTGAAAGGTGTCGTAATCAGGCTTCTTTCCAATAATGAATGATTACATCGAACTCATTTCTTGGTTCACTACTTGTTATAGGAGAAATAATTATGTCAATATCAATCGTGATATCCCGACCTACTATAACAATTGGTCGATGCTTAAATTGCTCCTGCATTTTAAAGTATACCTTTGCTAGCCATACATCACCCTGACTATATATCGGATTCATATTCCTCATCCTTTTCATTTAGCCAGAAATCATAGTTTTCATCTGCTACAAACACTTCATGCTTAGTAAAATACTTTTCATGAAGCTTTTTTAATACATGCTTTTTCGTTTCTTTCGGCAATTTTTCAATTTCCTCAATAATCTTCTCTTCCGCAGACACTTTATCCTTTTCCTCCTTACTAAAGTAAATTTTACACTTTTAATTGTACTGTAGTCATTATATTCCTGCAATGACTGAACGATAAAAGTTACCATATACGCTCACGGACAAAACAAGAAACACCCACAACCACTGATATCAGTAGTAATGAGTGTATTTTCATTTTATATTCCCTGTCAATAGTGTATTTATAAGTGCATTACCTTCACTTCATATACCTGTACTTCAACAAACTATTCAACATATTAATTTCCTGTATCAGCTTTTCGCCAACATTCGTTTCGGACACCTTTTTCCTCTCTAGCTCTTTATCTACTAATCGTCTTACAGACAGCACATCATTACCATTTCGCAAAACATCTTCCTTCGAGCTAAAATGCTGATGGGCAACCAATTGCATGCCGAACGAATTATATAGTAATGTATAACCCGCAATTCCTGTTGTTGGTTGATAAGCCTTTGAAAAGCCGCCGTCAATGACAATCATTTTACCATTTGCTTTGATCGGATTTTCTCCGTCAATCTCCTTCACTGGTGTATGGCCATTGATAATATGACCTTGATCTGGATCAAGATCAAATTCTTCTAAAATCCTTCTGCAAATCTCCTCCTTTTCTCGCAAATAATAATATGGGTTCTTTCTCTCTTTGTGTGTAGCCTTATCCTTAATAAAGTACCTTTCAAAGGTAGTCATTTCCCTTTTTCCAAAAAGGGAGGAATATTCTCCAGTCCATAAATACCAAACCATATCCGTTGCAAGGTCATCGGTTACCTCGCGGTTTGCAAAAGAATATCGCAAATATTGCTCGAAAATATCAAGTAGCTCACGACCTGCATATGCTTTATTTTCAATAACCATTTTTTCCATATTCCCGTTTTCATCTATCGGCATGCAGCCATGTATTAATAAATTCCCATTATATCTTAAATAAAGTGTGCCTTTTTTCATTAAAAATTCCATATGCCTTGCTAGTTTTTCTGAATGCTGGACAGAAAATAATAGCTTATCCATTACTTGTTTTTCTTCCTCCAATAATTCATCAGGCTGGTCTGGATTAATGGTTGCAAAACAAGTATTTTCCAAGGAATAGGTGTTTCCTTGAATCGTAATTTCATTGTTTTCATAATCGATTTTTTCTAGTAAAAGCCTTTTCGACATATTAAAGTAACTACGTCGTTTTATGATTGGCATCTCGAGTTTAAACTGAATCATTGCGATTGCTTGATGTATTTTGGTGATTTGTAATTGTTCTTCTGCGGATTGCTGTTTATTGGAATGTCTTTTTGGTCTGAATGCAGGATTGTCCTCATAGTACTTCTCTGCAAGATTCAAAAGTGGTCTAAGATTGATGCCATACACATCTTCAATAATATCCAAATTGTCATACCGCGCACAGATCCGGAGTATATTAGCTAGACAAACCTTCGACCCTGAAAAAGCACCAATCCATAGTACATCGTGATTTCCCCACTGTATATCCAGGGAATGATAATTGATAAGCGCTTCCATGATTTTATCTGGTTCAGGACCACGGTCATAAATGTCCCCCACTACATGAAGATGGTCGACAACTAACTGTTGCGTCGTATAGGCAAGACCTATAATGAGTTTATCCGCCTGACCAAGTGAAATTACTTTTTGGACAATCTTGGAATAGTAATGCTTTTTATTTGTATATTCATCAGTTTTGTAAAGCAACTCTTCTATGATATATACAAATTGCTTCGGTAATGCTTTACGTAACTTGGATCGAGTGTATTTAGAAGACGCATAGGGAATGAGCCGAATGATCTGATCAATCGTTTTGGAATACCATGCATTTAATTCTTGATTATTGTCAAATTGATCCCGTATTAATTGCAGTTTTTCTTCCGGATAATAGACTAATGTCGCGAATTCATTAATTTCTTCTTCCGATAATTCATGTTTAAAAATATCCCTGATTTTTTCCTTCACTTTACCGGAACCATTTCGTAATACATGCTGAAAGGCTTTGTACTCCCCATGTAAGTCACTTACAAAGTGCTCTGTTCCTTTTGGTAAATCGAGGATGGCCTCCAGATTAATAATCTCTGTAACTACTTTTTCTTCACTATCATATTTCTGTGCCAATAAGTCTAAGAATTTCTCCTTCAACATATCCATCCCCTCTTGAAGTCATTTTATGTAGATATAAGCTATTGCAACTACTATACCAAAAAGACTAGCAGAAATGAATTGCTAGTCTTTGGTTTATCCGTTTTATTTCGTTTATCTCTTAATTATAATGGATACCATTTCCCATCCACGCTGCTGCGGTTTCAAACAATGCTTCTGAAACGGTCGGATGCGGGAAAACCATACTTTCAATTTCCTCTACCGTACCTTCTAAATGCATAAACGCAGTACCTGCACTAATCATCTCTGTTACATGAGCACCAACCATCACAACACCAAGAATTTCACCGTATTTTTCATCTGCAATTATTTTCATGAAGCCATTGTTTTCATTGGCAGTAATTGCTTTTCCATTGGCAGCAAGATCGACTTTTTTAACTTTAACCTGATATCCTGCTTTTTTTGCTTCCGTTTCTGTTAAACCTACACTTGCAATTTCCGGGAATGAATAGACACAACGCGGGATAATTGCTTCTCCATGAACTTCCTGTCCTACGATATGTTTAACAGCCCTGATTCCTTCTTCACTTGCAGCATGCGCTAACTGGTAGCCTCCAACTAAATCACCAATCGCATAAATTCCAGAGATTGACGTTTCCATGGATTGATTTATATCTACAAATTTCCCTTCAAACGCAATAGGAAGGTCTTCGATTCCTGTTACGTTTGGTTCCCTTCCAACTGCAACTAAAACGTTATCTGTTTCAATCATTTGTTTCTTCGAATTTTTTTCCATCTCCACAATTGTTTTTCCGTTATTCGGTTTAAACCCGGTAATCTTCGTTCCTGTATGAATGGAGATGCCGCTTTTTTTCAATTGCTTTGTTAGAAATTTCGTTGCATCTTCGTCTTCATTCGGGATGATACTTTCAGCCATCTCGACAACTTCTACCTCTGTACCCAAGCGATTAAAAATACACCCAATTTCTAATCCAATTACACCTCCACCTACAATAACCAGCTTAGATGGGACCTCTTCAATATCAAAAATCGTGTCACTTGTATGGTAAGAAACTTCATCTAAACCAGGTAACGGAGGCACAAATGGTTTGGATCCAGTTGCAAGTATAATATTTTCTGCTAGAATGGTCTTATTTTCATTAGCTAAAGAAATAATTATTGTTTTATTTTCTGATACGACGCCATAGCCTTCGAAAACCTTAATTTTGTTTTGTTTCAGCAATCCTTTGATTCCATTTTTCAACGTGTTTACAACCGTATTTTTTCTTTTTACCATTGCTTCAATCGAATAGGAAACATCATTTACGGTGATGCCAAACGCTTGTGCATTCTTAATTTGATCTAGTACTTCCGCATGTTTTAATAGTGTCTTCGATGGGATACATCCTCTATTCAAACATGTCCCACCTAAATCTCTTCCCTCAACTAAAGCGACATTTAGTCCTTGCTTTGCTGCACGAATGGCTGCTACATAACCGCCAGGTCCACCACCAACGATTGCTACATCAAACTTTTGCATTGCTCCCAGCCCCCTATACCAATAATGTCCATGGATTTTCTAAACGTTCTTTTAGCTCTGTTAAGAAGGCTGCAGCAGGTGCACCATCAATTGCTCGGTGATCAAAAGAAAGACTTAATACCATCATTGGTCGCACTTCAACAACGTGATCAATCACTACGGCTTTCTCTACGATTCTGCCAACACCTAGAATTGCTGTTTCTGGTGCATTAATAATTGGAGTAAAGCCATCTATTGCATACATTCCTAAGTTACTTATCGTAAACGTACTTCCTCGCATTTCATCTGGTGTCAGTTTGTTATTTCTCGCTTTCGTCCCAAGCCCTTTACTTAGCGTTGTTAATTCTGCCAGACCTGCTTTGTCAACGTTTGGTACAGAAGGAACAATCAATCCATCTTCAACAGCAACTGCCAATCCTAGATTAATTGCTTGATTCATAACAATTTCATTATCAATAAGGGATGCATTCACTCTTGGATGATTTTTCAGTACACTTGCAGTAGCTTTCATAATAATTTCTGTATAGGATACCCGATAGCCAGTTTGCGCTTCGATTGTTGGCAGTAATGCCTTACGTACCTCGATGGCTTTTGACATATCGACATCTGTTGTTAACGTTACATGTGGAATAGAGCGTGCACTTTGTAACATCTTATCCGCAACAGCTTTACGAAGACCTTTTAATTTGATTCGTTCCAGCTCTCCTGTTTCTTGAGCTGAAGTATTTTGCTGACCTAACACATCTTGTTTAACGACCTTCCCTCTCGCACCTGTTCCCTGAATAGAATCAGGGTCAATGCCTTGGTCTGCTGCAATTTTCGCTGCTAGAGGGGTTACAAGTTTACTAGAATCCGTGTTTAGTGCTGCTATGACATCTTGTTCATGGATACGACCATTTGAACCTGTTCCTTGAATGATTTCTATGGACAGGTTATTTTCTCGAGCTACCCTTCTTGCTGCAGGAGTAGCCCGTACTTTACTGATTGATGCTCCACTCGTTGCAGCTTCCTCCTGTGAAACTGCTTTTTCTGCTGCAGTCTCTTCTTCCACCTGTTCCTCATTACTTGCTGCTGGCGGATTATCTGGTGCCTTATCATTTGCCTCCCCGATGAATGCGACAATCTCATTTACCGGAACTTCATCTTCCACATCATAATATTTTTTCAGCAAAATTCCTTCTTCATAGGACTCTACTTCTATATTGATTTTGTCCGTCATGATTTCAAATAAAGGTTCTCCTACTTCAACGGACTCTCCTTCTTCTTTAAACCATTCAAGTAAGGTACCAACTTCCATCGTACTACTTAATTTCGGCATAAATACTTCTTTTAACATGTCCGCTCCCCCTTACTTGGCCACAGCTTTTTTCGTTAACGTTTCTTTTACAGCATTTACAATATCCGGTACCTGCGGAATGGCGGCTTTTTCTAATTCTGGATTATATGGAATCGGTGTTTCTACACCGCCTAATCGCTTGATTGGTGCATCTAAATAGTCAAATGCTTCACTTTCAGCAATCATACTGGCAATTTCTCCTCCAAATCCACCACGTTTTACCGCTTCATGCACGACAACGAGATGCCCTGTTTTTGCAACTGATTCGATAATCGTTTCTGTATCTAATGGAACAAGGGTACGCGGATCAACAACTTCGACACTGATTCCTTCTTTTTCTAGCTCCGCTGCTGCTTCTAGTGCTTTATGAACCATAATAGCAGTAGCAACAATTGTAATATCTGTTCCTTCACGCTTCACTTCTGCTTTTCCTAATGGAATGCTGTATTCCTCTTCCGGCACTTCCGAGCTTGTTTTATATAATAGTTTATGTTCATAAAAAATAACTGGGTTATCATCATCCATGGCTGCTTTCAGTAACCCTTTCGCATCATATGCAGTTGATGGCTGTACTACCTTTAATCCCGGAATATGGGTAACCCAAGCTTCTAAACTTTGTGAATGCTGTGCTGCTGCTCCTGTTCCAGAGCCACTTGGTGTTCGAACAACCATTGGAACTTTTCCTTTTCCACCGTACATATAACGTAATTTCGCAGCTTGGTTTACAATCTGATCCAGTGCAATTGTGATAAAATCCGAAAACTGTAATTCCATAATCGGGCGCATTCCCGTTAATGCAGAACCTACTGCTGCACCTGCTATTCCTGCTTCACTAATCGGTGTATTACGGATACGTTCCGGACCAAATTCCTCAATCATTCCACGTGATACACCAAATGCTCCACCATAAACACCAATATCCTCACCCATTAAAAACACATCGTCGTTTTTACGCATTTCAATACTCATTGCTTCTCTGACAGCTTCTAAATAAGTTATCTCTCTCATTAAAATCCCCTCCTATGCATATACATCCGTTAATAATTCATCCAGTGACGGCATTGGACTATTCTGCGCAAATTCAACTGCATCATCCATCTCTTGCTTAGCTGCTTTCTTCAGTGTTTCTAACTCATCTTCCGTTGCAATTCCAGCTTCCACCAAGTCTTCCTTGAATCGTTTGATTGGATCCCGATTATCTCTCCAATCCTTTTCTTCATCACGTGTACGATATTTTTTTGCATCACTTTTCGAATGGCCCTTCCAGCGATATGTTTTTGCTTCTATTAATGTTGGTCCTTCTCCAAGACGCGCACGTTCTGTCGCCTCATAGGTAGCATTGATGACTTCGATAATATCGTTTCCATCAATAACAACGCCGGGAATACCATATGCAGCAGCACGATCTGCAATATTCTCCACATTTGTCATTTCACTTACGTTACCAGACATGCCATACTGATTATTTTCACAGAAAAACACGACCGGCAAATCCCAAATCGAAGCCATATTGATCGCTTCATGAAAACTTCCTTCATTCGACGCACCATCACCAAAGAAACAAACCGTTACATAGTCCAGCTTCTTCATATGTGCTGTAAGCGCCGAACCAACAGCTAAAGGTATTCCACCACCGACAATCCCCATTGCTCCAAGGTTACCTTTATCCAAGTCCGCAATGTGCATGGAACCGCCTTTTCCTTTACAATATCCAGTCGTTCTTCCGAATAATTCTGCCATCATCTTATCGACACGGCCGCCTTTTGCAATACTATGACCATGTCCTCTGTGTGTACTTGTAATTTTATCCTCATCGGAAAGCAATGCACATGCACCTGCAGCAGTTGCTTCCTGCCCAACAGCCAAGTGAGTTGTTCCATGAATCATTCCTTTTGCGAAGAATTGATCTACTTGTTCATCAAAGTAGCGAATTAACCACATTTGTTTGTAAAGCCCTTTCAATTTTTCATTTGATAGTTCTGGAACGAGTTTTAATGTTTTGGTTTGTTCCATTCTGTTCACTCTCCCTTTGTTTTTATGATAAAAATGTTCTTCCGCCGTCAATTAGCAGCACCTGTCCTTGTATATAATCGGACTCTTTAGAAGCCAGGAAATTTATCGCATTCGTTGTATCAGACAACGTTCCAATTTTTCTTACGGGTATTTTCTGTACTAATTTCTCCAAGCTCTCTTCTGTCGGGTATAGCCGATCAAGCATTTCGGTTTGAATTACCCTTGGTGCAACAAGATTAATTTTTATTCCTAAGTGACTGTACTTACTGGCAATAGATCTCATTAAGCCAAACGCTCCACCTTTTGATGCTGCATAATGAACACCACCGCCAGTTCCAGTAATAGCTGATCCTGATCCGATGATAATGATATTACCGCCTTTATGATGCAGCATTTCCGGGATTACAGCTTTTACAGCGTAGAATAATCCTGTTAAATTTACGGAAATTGTTTTTTTCCACGTCGGGAAGGTCAGCTCTTCAAAAGATTTAGATACCGTAATGCCTGCAGAATGTACAAGCGTATCTATTCTTCCAAACTGTTTGATCACCTTTTTTATTATTCCCTTCGTATTCTCCCAATCGGTTACATCATGCTGAAAAAAAGTTGCTTCTTTACCTTTTAAAGCTAATTCATTAACTAATGCTTCTCCAGCCTCTTTATTTAGATCTGTAAATATTACAGAATCTCCCCTAGCCGCTCTATTTTTCACATAATCCTTTCCAATTCCCGCCGCTCCGCCAATAACCAAGATTGCTTTTTTCTGCTCCATATATTCACCCCATTTTAATAGCCATTCTTAAGCTAGTGTTTTTCCACCATCTAATAGAATCGTTTGCCCATTCATATAGCTCGCCATCGGTGTTGTTAGCATTAATATGGTATTGGCAATTTCGCTTGCTGTTACTTTGCGCCCCAATGGAATAGAATCACTTGTGTCATATTTCCCAACACTTACAGCATTGACTCTAATGTTACTTGACGCTAACTCTCTGGATAGGGCCTTATTCATGGATTCTAATGCACTCTTACTAGCAGCATAGGCAGTATCACCATTCCCCCCATCTATCGCACTCGTTGAGGAGACGTTAACGATTACTCCATCATTCTGCTTTTCCATCAATGGAGTTATCATTTTTATTAATTGAAAAGGTACATCCAAATTAATAAACATTACGTTCTCCCATTCCTCAGGGGTTATATCTATAATTTCCTTTCCTGTATCCGTTTCCAAATTATTAATAATAATATCAATTTGATGTAAATCTGGTAATCCTTGAAGAAATGAACTATTTTCAAGATTCACTGGACCTATATCATTACTAGAAGATCCATCTTTATATTTTAAAATAAATATGCTTTCATCCTCTGGGGCCGTTCTGCTTAAAAACAATATCTTTGCCCCTGCTTCTGTATATAACCGAATAATTTCTTTGCCTACTTGATGATCGCCATCAAAAACAAATACTACCTTGTTCTGTAAATCAAATTGAATCATCTCCAACCTCCTTTACATTTGTTCTTAGTAGTTACATTTGTATAAAATATAACTTATAAATGGTATTTTGTCAACATTTATATTACATATGTTCTTATCGCAATCAAAAATACACCTCTCTGCAAATGGAAGAGAGGTGGTATTATTTATTTCCTAAATGAACCGTGTTCAATGAATTCCTTTAGCTATTATTTAATGGAAAAGTTCAACTACTTTATAAATGACGTAATGAATTAAATTACCTGCTTGGTCAATACTTGAAACCATGGTAGCTCCCTCAGGCATATTAAACTCTGCTTTCACCGCCATATCAGTATATATCACAGCTAAGTCTGTCGCCATGTAGAGTGACATAGCAATTACAATGGTTCCTGCAATAACGGAGTGAACAATATTTCCGCGCGCAGCACCTACGATAAATGCAACAATAAACGGAATCGTTGCCAAGTCTCCAAACGGAAGTAATGCGTTACCAGGTAAAATCACTGCTAATACGACTGTTATTGGAACAAGAATCAATGCTGTTGAAATTACTGCGGGATTACCTAGAGCCACAGCTGCATCAAGTCCAATATAAATCTCTCTATCTCCAAATCGCTTATTTAACCATTCCCGTGCTGATTCCGATACTGGCATTAGTCCTTCCATTAAAATTTTTACCATTCGCGGCATCAAAACCATTACCGCTGCCATGGACATACCGATTTCAATAATATCACCCACACTATATCCAGCTAATGCACCAATCCCTGCTCCAAGTACGAGTCCAATGAAAATCGATTCTCCTAAAATACCAAATCTTTTCTGAATTGAATCTGGATCTGCATCCCAATCCTTTAACCCAGGGATTTTTTGAAGCAGCTTTACGATTGGAATACCAATCGGGACGTAAGAAAGTGTTGTTGCAGTAGTTAACGACACACCTGGCATTTCATAATAATCAGCAACCATTGGAGCTAAGCGATCAGCCATCACTAGTGTGATAACTTGGAAGATAATCGCTGCGGCAAGGCTTATCCAAACGTTTCCAGTTAGTGCATAAACCATTGCTGCCATAAATGCATAGTGCCAAAAATTCCAAATATCAACATTCATCGTTTTGGTTGTTTTTGTAACCAGCATAACAACATTTACAGCTAACCCTAAAGGAATGATAAATGCTGAAAGCGGGGATGCCCAAGCAATAGATGAAGCTGCTGGCCAACCAATATCAATAACATTTAAGTTAACCCCTAATCGTTCTACCATCCCTTGTGCCGCAGGACCAAGGTTTAAAACAAGCAAATCTATCACTAAGAATATACCTACAAAAGCAACTCCAATAGTTAAACCCGAACGAAATGCTTTTCCAGGCTTTTGTCCAAAAAATAAGCCAAGCAAAAAGATTGCTACTGGTAGAATTACGGTAGCACCTAAATCTAAGAAACCTTGTATAAAATCTACGAATCCTTGCATGTTGTTTCCCCCTTGAGTGAAAAATATAATTCTACTTAATTTAAATTTGCTTACCAATCTTCATATGCTTTTTCATCAATACCTCCTTAGTTAAGCGGATTTCATTTGTTCTCATCGATTTATTATGTAAGTTAGAACTCCCTCCCAAAACGACCCTATTATTTGATATCGCTTACATTAACTGCATTACTAACCGGTATGAAAGTAAATCCACTATTAACAGTTGCTTAATAATTCTATCTTATCACCAATAATATCGGTTTTGTATTCGCTTTCATCACAACTTAATGTCATATCTTTGTATAATATCATGATTAACATTCGTAACCACCCAGAACAATTGATTAATTTATACATAAATTGAATCTAATTTTTTGTAGCAACAAATAAATGCATCCCTTTTCTATAATAAAAAGGGATGCATTTATTTTAATTATCTAATAAAGCTTGTGCAGTACGATCGTCTGTTATAAGAACATTTAAACATCCACCAACAAGAGCTGCTTCTATACTTTCCAGTTTATGTGAACCTTCAACAATACCAATTACTTCAGGTATTTTCTTTATCTCTTCTATATTTAAACCGATAAAACGATCATTTAAGGGGTGATCTATCTCCATTCCAACTTCATTAAAAAAGCAAGATCCGATATTACCTACTGCTCCTGCCTTTTTTAATGAAGTTAAATCACTTTCCTTTAAATATCCCATCACTTCTAAAGTTGAATCTTTAAATGGATTTCCTATCCCTACGACAGCCATATCAACTTTTCGGCCTTCTTCTAATACCATAGCGATATCTTTTGTATGAACGAGCATCTCTTTTAAATCGTCACTTTCAACCATTGCTGGTGCATAAAGATACATGCAGGATGTATTCATTTTTTGCGCTAAATTAAACGCAAGCTGATTGGAGTGTAAATGAACATAATTGTTACCCATTCCACCAATAATTGGTACAATACGAATATGAGCATTTCGTTCATATGGATATTCTTCAACCAAAGATAAAAGTGTACTTC
This sequence comes from Oceanobacillus sp. FSL K6-0127, assembly GCF_037983385.1. NCBI lineage: Bacteria > Bacillati > Bacillota > Bacilli > Caryophanales > Bacillaceae > Oceanobacillus > Oceanobacillus sp. FSL K6-0127. The sequence goes on from NZ_CP150287.1 coordinate 4,245,155, forward strand.
CCCAAGAAATACCTATGTTTTTAATATTCTTTAGGTTTTTACTAATATAGGATGCTCCTGCTTTTCCAAGCTGCCTCTTAGCCATTTCCTGTGTAAAACCTGCAGTAGAGACAACAATAACTTCTTTTAATCCAAACTTCTTCTCAAGCTGCTGTTCTAAATCAATCGTATGAATTGTCTCGTCTTTGATATAGATTTCCACGATTCCTTCTTTTTTTGCAGCATTTAACAGTTTTGAAATGACAGGTCTGGAAACATTATGTTTTTTTGCGATTTGGGCTTGAGTCCAACCTTCAAAATAATATAACTTAGCTATCTTCACCATTAAACGTCGTTCTTCCCAATCTAACATACAACCGCTCTTTTCTTTGAAAAAATTATATTTGTTCTATCATATTACGTTTGTACATTATCATATAGAACAGATGAAACGCTGTCAATTATCTTCAGCTGTTTAAAATAGAGATGTACTAGAATTTGTTTTTGCATACTCAGATAGCAGCTCCTACAATATGAATTATGCAGAAATTTCTTCTGGTCAAAGACTACTATTAGTTTCTTTCGCAGTACAATTCTAATACTAGCGCACTAAAAAAGGTTAGCATCCTTATAATACTAACCTTCCAGTAATAATCTAGCAGTTTTTTCATCGGTTATTAATACATCAATTAAATCTTCTCTTAATGCCGCTTTAATAGCATTCACTTTTTCAACTCCAGCAGCTACTCCAACAACTAGGGGGATTTGCTTTAACTTATTTAGTTCAAGTGTAATTGTTTTTTCATTCCAGGAATTGTTTACTACTTCTCCATTTTCATTAATAAAGTTATAGCAAATATCACCAGCAATTTCATCAAAATCCAGATCATCTGTTATACCAGAATTAATATAGGATCGAACCATGGTTGAATGCTCTGGTGTTCCGCCTATTCCTACAATCGCAATGTCTGCCTTGCTTCCCAATTCCAATGTATTCTTTATAGACGGTTGTTTCAGAATTATTTCCCTCGTCTCTTTAGAATCAACAACAACTGGAGCGTGTAAAAGGTGATAGGTTGCTTTCAATGCCTCCGCAAGCTTAGCAACAATATGGTTTGCATGTATATCTACACGCTCGTCTCCCATTCCCCCAACTATAGGAACAAAGCATACATTTGGGAAATGCTGATTAGATGACATTGCGGTTGCAACCTCATATAAAGTTGTTCCGGAAGACACTCCAACAACCTGATCATCCCTGATCATTCTATGCAAATATTTACTTGCCGCCGTTCCCAACTGAATTTTAGAATTACTTTGTTCCGTATCAGGCACACAAATTGCCTCACGTAATCCGTATTGATTTTCTAGCTTTGTCTCTAAACTTGATACGGTACTATAATCCTCATCATGAATAATAATTTCAACAATACCTAATTCCTTTGATTTTGATAAATACTTCGATATTAATGACCGACTTACTCCAATTTTTTTTGCAATAGTTGATTGGGTTTCACCTGCTTCATAATATAGATTTGCAATCTTAACCATTAATCTCCGATCGTCTAGATAGGACATTTCCTACACCCTGTTCTTATTGAAAATTATTTAGATTACTGTCTTAGCTGAGAGGGAATTTGATAGATTAAATACTGCTCCAGATCCATACAGTTTAAAACGATATCAAAATTCCTCTGTATTACTTCTTTTCCAGTACCAAGTTTACATGTTTTTTACAAAAATTTCTAATTTTAACACTTACATTTTAACACTTACTATGAAACATTCTACCTTTATAATTGCTTCCTTTAGCTTACCTTTGCTTCTCGTTTCATTTGCTCTTCTACTCGTTTAACAGCATCTTGAACGACTAGCCTATGCTTCTTCTTCTCCCAATCAATAACCTTTATATTTTCACCAACATACTCTTTATACTTTGCAAATCTTGAAAGAACTGTAAGTCCTGATAAAATATTACATTCCTGAATGGTTCCTTTTTTATCTGTAACGACAATAGCTACCTTTCCAACGCGGAACATTTTTTTCGTCATCCCCACACCAAGGTACCCTTCACTATATTGTTGGGTAATCTTCTTTACTTTTTTCTGATAATATTTCACATGTAAAATTCCCGTAAACGCTTGAATAACAAGAACAACTACTAATAACATTAGGAATGCTAAGGGATCCATCTTTTCGCCTCCTGCTCTGATTGATGTTATTTATTCGATAGATTGAAACTGAGGTTGATGAACAATGGATGAAGAATTTAACCGTTCACCCATTGTTCTGATTAATGAACTGTCAGCTCTAAAGCTTCGATAATTCGTTCACTTAATATAATTGGCGAATTAGCAAAGTTACCGATTGTTGAGCCTGCAATATGTGGTGTAATCGTAATATTATCCAGTCCGTTGTAAGGATGATCGCTTGGCAATGGTTCAACATTATATACGTCCACGGCAGCACCAGCAATTTTTTTCTCGCTTAATGCTTCTGCCAAGTCCTGTTCGTTAACTAATCCAGAACGAGCCGTATTAATGAGCACTGCATTATTTTTCATCATGCTAAAATGTTCTTTATTAATCATGTTCTTTGTTTGTTCCGTTAGACGGTAGTGCATTGAAATAATGTCCGCTTCTTTCACTAATTCTTCTAGGGTTTCAACTTTTGTGTCTGGTGTATCACCTTGGTAATAATCATCGAAGAATAGAATTTCACTGCCAAAAGGGCGAAGTAATTCTGCAACCCGCCTGCCTATAGCACCGTATCCAATCAAACCTACTGTTGAGCCCTTTAGTTCGGGAGCAAGCACACCGTTTGGATAATGTTTTTCCCACACACCGTTTCTTAATTTATAGTTAGCTCTGGCAATATTACGGATTTCATTTAGAATCATACCAACAGCAAACTCGGATACACTTGTAGTGCTGCGCCCAGGTGTATTCAAAACCGTAATACCTTTTGATTCAGCATATTCCCTATTCACATTTTCAATACCCGCCCGAAGGACACCTAATACTTTTAAGTTTTTGCATTGGTCAATGACTGCTTTTCCAATCGGTGCAAACTGGGTAATGATAATATCATAGTCTTCCAGGCCATCTGTTAGTTCAGAAGGAAGCGCAATTGCTTCACTGCCTTCATACTCTAGTTTAATATTATCCTTCTGTAACGCTTCCAAATCTTTATGCTTCCATTCTTTGACGGTAATATCAATACCTAGCTCTTTTAAACTAATAAGACCTTCTTCCATCATTTGTTTATCTATAAATAAATCGGCTATTGCTAAACATTTCATTTTTTCACCCTCCGATTATTTTTCTCTACGCTTATGCATGCAGCAAAACAGAAATACGATAATTACCGCGTGTACTTGCTTTTTCATAGGCTTCTTGAATTCTGGATAATGGAATCTCTTCTTCTATTAAAGGACTTACATCAATTCGGCGCTCACTTAGCATTTTTGCTGCATTATTGAAATCCTCGAGGCTTGAGCCGTACGTACCAATAAGTTCACATTGCTTATAATGAATTTCATTGGAATCTACATTTAAATCCGGTGCTGGATAACCCGCTGCAAACAAAAGAACCTTCCCTTCATCATCTTTGATCATATTCAAAGCTTGCTCATTTGCAGAAGAAGTACCGACTGCAACAATCACGATATCTGCACCGCTGCCATTTGTTCGTTTTCTAACTTCCTCCACTGGATCAGTTTCACCAGCATCAATTAATTCTAAGTCCATTTGTTTAATCTTCTCTACTTTTTTGGGATTACGTTCCGAGACAATGACTCTTGCCCCCATTGCTTGAGCGACTGCTGCATTAAGCAATCCCATTGTACCGCCACCAATAACAACGACAGTGTCAAGTCCTGAGTTAATCCGCAGTTTTCGAATTCCTTTTAATACGGATGATAACGGTTCAACAAATCCTGCCTCAGAAGCAGATAAGTCATCACTAACTTTCATAACACTTTTGGATTTCCGGATAAAATAATTCGCAAAACCAAAAATCCCAAAATATTGATCAGAATAATTTTTCCCAAATTGTTTTATGCTTTTGCAAGAAGTGATGTCACCTTTCTTACACTTCTCACAATCCCCGCAGTAGTCATATAGCACACTGACCCGCTCTCCAACCTCTAAAGAGCTACTTACTTTTTCTCCCTTAGCGACAATTATCCCTGAGCATTCATGTCCACCAGCCATGGGGTATCCTTGATGTTCACGTTTCCCCTGCCATTGTTGATAATCGGTTGTACAAATATTACATGCTTCCTGCTTAATCAGCAGTTCATCATCTTTTAAATCAGGCAGCCTTCCTTCTCTTACTTCAGCTTTTCCGGCTTCTAGAAGAACTCCAAATCGAAATGAATCTGGCAGCATTTTAATCCTCCTTTCATCATCTTTTCTACAGTGTAAACGACATAAAGTAAGCAATAACAACTGCTAGTGGTCCAGTGATTACTCTGGAGAAAAGAATTGCTGGTGCTCCAACACTAATTGTTTCCGGCTTCGCTTCCCCCAGTGTTAAGCCAACCGGAATAAAGTCAGTTCCAACCTGTGCATTAATTGCAAATAATGCGGGAAGCGCAATGCTCATATCAATGTTACCGTTTGCAATTTCATTTCCAACTAATGTACCGATAATTGCACCGATAACAGCTCCTGGTGCAAGTAGTGGTGACAGGAATGGAAGCGCGGTTATAACACCTAAAATAATTAGCCCACCAATATTATTTGAAAGTGGTACAAATACATTTGCTAATATTTCTCCAATACCTGTATAGTTGATAATCCCGATTAACGTTGCAACGAACGCCATAAAGGGGATTATATTTTTAATGATTGTGTCGATGGTATCACGACCTGCTTGGTACATGATATTCATAAAGCTACCCGCACCCTTGGCTATCTTGTCAATGATTCCCATAACACCTTTATTACCCTCAATTTCATTGTTTGTACTGTTATCTTCTACTGGTTCAGCTGCAGCCGCTACAGTTTCTTTGTTTTTTTCAGCATTCTTTACTTCCGCTTCATCCAATTCTGTTTTTGGTACTGCAGCAACGGTTGTTTCACTATCAGCGAGCTCGACATCACCTACAGTTACACCAGAGACAAAAATATCTTCTGTCATAAATTTTGCAAGTGGTCCAGATGGACTCATTACTTTAACGTTAACAGTAGGTATTCTTAGTCTTGGATAAGTTCCGCACCGTGCTGTCCCACCACAATCAATAACCGCAACCAATGTTTGCTCTTTTGCTACTGGATTTTTAAATGAGTCAACTACCTCAGCACCTGCAAGTCTTGCAATCTCTCTTGCTACTGGATGGATTCCCCCTCCAGTAACACTGATGACATATTTTTTTTCATCGGTTGGTGTTAATTCTAATGGTCCACCCCAGCCATTTTTTCCTTTGGACACTATTACCGTCTTATGGTTAGCCATAAGATTTCCCCCTCTGCGTTTCTACTTTATTTCTCGTTAAGGATTCGTTCATAACCTTGTTTTTTAAACATATAGGCACTGATTCGTTCCGTTACAAGACCTCTCATTAAAATAACAAGTAAACCAGTTAATAAGAACATAAGACCTAATTGTGCTTGACTGCCGCCAGCGGTTGCATACCCTGTTGCGACTCCTAGCCAAATAAATAATTCAGCCGAGTTTGCATGTGGGAAAAGACCGGTAATTGGATGCACGAATGAAACCGCAGAATCATAGAATGCTGGTTTATATTTTTCTGGCATGAAACGTCCAACTGTATAACACATTGGGTTCGTAAAAAAGAATACAGCGATAAGTGGTACAAGGGTATAGCGTAATAAGGCATATTTGGTAATTTTTTGAAGGAATCGATTTATCTTCTCCTCACCAATCATTTTTGTTACCGCATTAACAGCTGTGATTAGCGTTACTAATAAAGGTATAATCCCCGTCATATAACCCATAAATACTTCTGCACCCGCCTGAAACATTCCAATAAAGCCATCAGCAATAGCGATCATAAAATCCATCTTAATTCCATCCTCTCTTATAACGTAATATAGAAGGAAATGCTCGTTTAGAGGTTGTTAACCCCGCACTATAAGGGCGTATCCACCTTATTTAACTTCAATTGAATCACCAATATTCAACTCTGGAAATTCACTAGGTGTTACTAAAACTGCCCCTGGTAAGATTTCTTCCGTTTCATCGTCTTTAAAATAAATCGAAACGTGACCAAGGCTTTCAAAATTTGGATTTGCTTCATCCCCGACTTTTTGTATCGTATATTCTTTATCACCAATCACAAGTGTTGTTCCTTCCTGCAGAGCATTTTTAGGTTGTTCTTCAAAACGGTGAATTACTGAGATATCTTTTAATTCAAGGGGAGCAGTTTCATTAAAAAGTACTAATAAGCTCTCCTCTTTAAAATCTGGTACTAGTGCTCCAATTTCCAGAACTTTCGTTTTCATCATGATTTTATCCTCCCTTTATGTGTTTGTTGACTTGTAACTTAATCATCTTCCTACACCAGGAACCCACTATTAATTTCACTTAGGCAGTAAAAAACTATTTAACACGAAACATATGATCCTGCAAAGCTCTTAATTTCCATACGGTTGTTGAAGGATCAAGTTCTACATCATCGTGTGTTAAAAATTGACCTTCTTTAATATCCCTTTTAGCAACAACATTACCACTAATTAGACCAATAGGAATGTGACCATTCACTTCCATATCTTGATGTGTTTCTAATACACCTCTAACAGAATAACCACCAATGCCATCTAGTGTTTCGCCCGCTTTAATATCTCGTTTTGCAACCGTTACAGTTTCTGAGATTGGAGCTCCAAGCGGATGAATAGAAGTATCATGATGTAAGACAGCCTTCGCAATTGTAACGGGTGTTTCTAAACTAGCTAAATGATATGGGCGATATAATGTATAATGGTTTCCATGACTTTTGTCTACTTTTAATAAATAGCGCAGTTCCTCATCAACAGGTTCTAGGTCACTTTTAACAATAACGAAAACCCCTGGTGCTAAACCGTTAACATATTCTACTACTCCTAAGCTGTTTAAAACGCCGCCATTTTCTTTCAAATCTAGTTTTTGTGCAACGTCATCTAGATTAGCATCGACGCCATGCATTCCTACTTTATCTGGCACTAAGCCGATTGCGTTACTTAATAAATTCATTTCAGCCATCGTTTTGGTTCCATCCTGGAATGCTGCTAGCATATGCGGACTCATGTTTTTAGCTTTTGCTTCTGCTGCGGCAGTATCTGGGTTAGCTGTCGTTTTTAATGCGTTATTTTTCCCTTTTCCAGCAACAACGACTTCCATTCCCATCGTTTTAGCAAATTCATATAATTCAACGATTGCAGCTGGCTCATCTCCAGCAGATCCTGAATAAACTAGTCCAGCAGATTGAAACAATGAATTCATATACGAACCTATTGTTATATCAACTTCTACATTTAATAAGACTAGATGTTTCCTAGAATTTAAAGCTTCCAGGGAAATATTTGCTCCAACTTCAGGTACTCCAGTAGCATCTACAATTACCTCCACATTGGATGACTGGATGACTTCTCGATAATCTGAAGATACCAATGTGTTTACTTTCTTATTTTCTTGAGACTGATAATAATCAACTGCCTTTTGAGCTCTTTCAACGTTTACATCCGAAACTCCACCGACGATCATTCCGGGAATGCGAGATATTTGGGTAATAAGTCCAAATCCCATTTGTCCCGCACCAATAACTCCTACTTTGATTGGGTTATTTTCTTGTTCTCTTAATTGAAGTTCATGATAAATTGACATTATAAATCCCCCTCAGAATCTTCTGAAATAAAAACGCATACTTAATAAACCTAGCTTTGATAATAAGTTCTTTCATAATTAACAATTGTTACATTACGTAAATAAAGTTTAATCTTGTAACATTTGTTACAATGTGTGTCATATGTTAGAATACGCTTTCATTATAGATTGGAAAAATTAGATTGTCAACTACAAAAATTGTCGGATTTTGCAGGAATTTATATTTTCATCGCAGGATAGCTTTATAAATGTAGGTTTAAAATAATAGGCGCCTGTTGTTAGTGGTTAAATTATTGCGATTTCAGATAGTTTTCCTGACACAAAAAGCCATCATTTATCTTAGATAAACGATAGCTATTATATCTAGAGCGTATATAGAATGGGGACACTCATAAAAACAACATTTCTAACAACCATGGGTCTAGAATATCAATCTACTTAATCTAAAAGTGTTTCCAATAAACGGTAACTCTCTAGTTTATTTCCATTTTCAATGTTTAATTTATCAAAATCTACATCTATTATTTTATTTCCTTTAATACCTACAGCTTTGCCAGTTTGCTTGTCCATTAATAATTCTATTGCTGCAATACCCAACCTGCTTGCAAGTACCCGATCAAAAGCCGATGGGTTTCCACCTCTTTGTAAAAATCCCAATGTAGATGTTCTTACAGAAATATTCAGCCTTTCTTCGATACCTTTTTGTAATTCCTGTATATCATGTAATTCTTCTGTTACGATAATCATATTGTTTCTTTTTCCATCATTTATTCTCATAGCTAATGTAGAACAGATTGAATCTAAATCCAATTTCCGCTCCGGTGTAGAAATGATCTCTCCCCCACCGGCTAAAGCTGAGAACAAAGCTAAGTCACCACAGTGTCTGCCCATCACCTCTACAATAGTTGTCTTATCATGAGAAAAGCTTGTGTCTTTAATCTTATGAATGCATTCTAGAATGGTATTTACAGTTGTATCAAAACCGATAGAATAATCTGTATAGACTATATCATTTTCAACTGTTGCAGGAATACCTATTACTTTTATACCTTGTTGTTGAATTTTCCTAGCCGCTTCAAAGGATTTATCATCTCCGATTATAACTAGAGCATTTATTCCGGATTTTTCCAATGTATCTTGTATTTTCATTTTCTCTGTTTCACTTAATTCCGTACTTCTTGATGTCTTTAAGATTGTACCGCCTGAATCAGTAATATTTTCCAAATCAGATGCAGTTAACGGATAAATAGATCCTTCTATCAACCCATTGTAACCATAATTAACTCCCATTACATCAATATTATGATAATTGGCCGCTTTAACGACTGCACTAATTGCAGTATTCATTCCAGGTGCATCTTCACCACTTGTTAATATCCCTATTTTCATCATTTGTAAACACATCCAAGTAATTTAATTGATTTCTGTTATTTATATATAATCAGATATTTTGTTTGTTGTCTATATAAATTAATCTAGCCCCTATGATATTCTATATGTTAATTACTCTCGCTATAACAGAAAATACTATACAAGATTCCTATAGGTACCCTGTATAGTAGTAATCCTTGATTTATTTCAACCAAAGATTCTTAAGAAGAAACCTTGATTGTGTTGTTAACCTTAAAAAAATACATTAACCTTTTATAGGTTACATATTATAAAATATTTTATTTTCCTATCGTAAATTCTTCAACATTTAATTCACTAGATACTTCCGTTTTTTCCGGGTTAAAAATCACTTTAACCGAGTCTATCTCTCTATTTATAACTTTCTGGAATGCTTCTGGGCCCTCTTCTAAAGATAACTTATGAGAAATCATTGGTTTCACATTAATTTGGCCAGTACTCATATAGTGAACAGTTGATGACCACTCTTTCCCAGGGAATGGTGCTGAGATTGCATTCCATGATCCATAAATGGTCAATTCATTACGAACAATTTTTTCAAAGTAGAAACGCTCAATGTTAATATCTGCATATGGAATTCCCATAAATACTACTTCTCCACCTTTTTTAGGTAAGGCAAATACTTGGGCAGATGTAATTGGTGAACCTGCAGATTCAACGGCTAAATCCACACCCCGACCATTTGTATACTCCATAATTTGCTCATGGGCGGGTTTTTCCAATGAATTGATTGCTACATCAGCACCAAGCTCTTTCGCAATTTGTAGTTTTTTGTCATCAATGTCAATTGCATATACTTTTTTCGCACCGAAAATTTTTGCCCATTGTACAGCTAGAAGTCCGATACTCCCAACACCCATTATAGCAACCTCTGCACCTGGCTGAATTTTAGTACGGTAAAATCCGTGTGCTACTACCGCAGAAGGTTCAACCAATGCAGCCGTATCATAATCAACATTATCTGGAAGGGGAACGATGTGGGTTGCAGGTAATTTTGTATATTCAGCATAAGCACCAGGGTGACGTGCACCAATTACACTAAGGTTTTCACAGCGTGCTGGTTCACCACTGAGGCAATATTCACATTCTCCACAAACAAATGCAGGGCATCCTGCGACACGATCACCAACTTTAATTCCTTTTACTCCTGGCCCAACCTCTGTTACTTCACCAGCAAACTCATGGCCAAACGTCATTCCCTCTACATATGGGCCGAGTTTTTTATATCTAGATGTATCGGATCCACATATTCCAACTGATTTTATTTTAATAATAACGTCGGTATCATTTTCGATTACTGGAATTGGTGTATTCTCTTCAAAACGAATATCTTGTACACCATAAAGATTTAACGCTCTCATCCCATTCACCTCAATATATCTAATAATTTGCAGACTCATTTTTTACTTCTTTTTTTTTGCTGAAAAACAGTTTGTATGCTGCGAATCCAACGATAATCGTGTTAAAAATTAATTGGTATTCAAAATAGAATTCACTTATCCCTCTTAGTGGGCCTAACATGAAGTCTAAAAGTGTATCTACCATACTAACCCTCATTTCTATGAAAAGTGATAAAGTGAAACTTCATTCAGTGGGATTCCCTTCCTCCCCACTGAATGTTAGTACCTCAAGGGTATGACCTAAAGGCCCTTGAACAGAATCGGGAATTTATGGGATGTTTCTCCCACAACCTTCACGTTTTAGTTTTCTCAAGCTTTGAGAAAAAATATTACAGTCCGTTAATGCGTGATAAAACGATTAAGTATTATACTTAACCGTTTAGCACGATATTTTTAATATGAAGCCTCTGAAACACCGCCACTGATAATTGCTACAGCACCACTTGCACCAATACGATTTGCACCAGCAGCGACAATGTTAACTGCATCTTCATACGTTTTAACTCCCCCAGCAGCTTTTACACCTATTTTGTCACCCGCTACGGAACGAAGTAATTTAACATCTTCAACTGTTGCTCCACCACCGTTAAAGCCAGTAGCTGTTTTTACAAAGTCAGCATCCGCTTCGATGATTATTTCCGTTACTTTCACTTTCTCTTCATCCGTTAATAATGCTGTTTCAATAATAACTTTGGTTGTTAATCCTTGAGATGCCTTAACAACTTCTGCAATATCATTTTTTACCACATCATATTCGCCTGACTTAAGAGCTCCCAAGTTAACTAACATATCGATTTCTTCAGCACCATTTTTAATTGCCTCTTTTGTTTCTTCCACTTTTACATGCGTTGTTGCACCACCAAGTGAGAATCCTATTGGTACTCCAACTTTAATATTGTGTGGAGATAACAGACTATGCGCGTACGATACATAAAATGGGTTCACAAAAACAGTTTTAAAGCCATATTCGATTGTTTCTTCACAGAATGCTTTAATATCCTCTTTACTTGCAGTTGGAGTTAATAATGTATAATCAATCATGTCAATTAGTTGTTGCTTATCCAATTTCATTCTCCCCCTCACCTTTGTTACAAGGTATAATGTAATTCAGACCTTTGCTGGAAGATTACTAGATTTTTAATCAATCCACAGGCGTTAACAAAACTTTAATTGCTTCTCCACTTTTAATCGCTTGATATGCTTCATCCCACTCGGTAATGTTAAACTCATGTGTTACTAAAGCCTTTGCATTTACTTTTCTATCATTCATTAATGCAAGTGATGGTTCCCAATCAGCTGATTTTTGGCTTCTGCTGCCCACAACCCGGATTTCTTTTTGAATAATTTTTTCAAGATCAAATTGAATTTCAGATTGTGCAAAAATACCTACTTGCGCATAATGACCTTTTTTGCGAAGAATATCCAGACCTTGTCTCGCAGCTGGTACAGCACCAGAGCATTCCAAGACTACATCAGCACCATAACCATTTGTTAACTTATGGACAAACTCTTTTAGATCTTCTTCTTGCGTATTAACGGTATAATCAATACCTACCTCAATTGCTTTATCCAGACGAACTTTATCATTTGTTAGTCCTGTAATGATTACCGTAGCACCACGACTTTTAGCTACCTGAGCCGCTAAAAGTCCAATTGGACCAGGTCCAATGACAACAACAAGATCTCCTGTATTAATTTCTGTTTTCTCAATTGCATGGTGTGTACATGCTAATGGTTCTGTCATTGCTGCTGACTGGTAGTCTACATTTTCCGGCAACTGATGGACACTTTCTTTACGGGCAACTAAATATTTGGCAAAACCACCATCTTGTTGTGAGCCTAGACCTTTTCTGTGGCTACAAAGGTTATAGTCACCTGAGTTACAGTATTCACATTCACCACAAATATAGAAAGTGGTTTCTGAAGTAACTCGATCACCTACTTTAAATTCCGTTACTCCTTCTCCAATCTCAACTACCTCACCAGAAAATTCATGGCCGAGTGTTACAGGTGTTGCAACCTTATAATGTCCTTCATACGTATGAATATCAGATCCACAGATACCCGCATATTTCACTTCAATTTTCACTTGATCTTTACCAGCTTGTGGTTCTTGTTTATCTTGAATTTCTAGGTTACCAAATCCGAGTTCTGTTTTTACTAATGCTTTCACTATGAATTCCTCCTGTTGCTTTTGTTTAACTCGATCAATTAATTAGTTGTATATAGCCTTTTGGTGAAAGGTTTCACAATCAAACACTTCATAACTTTAGAAAAAATGAATCTTTCTAGTTAAAAATCTCAAAGACTCTCCAGATAATCCAGTTTACTAAGTTACCACCTTGGTCGATACTTGAAACCATTGCTGAGCCTTCAGGTAAATTAATGCTTGCAGTTGAAGCCATGTCAGAGAAAAGCGGCGCAATATCTGTCGCCATATAAAGTGAAAGTGCAATCATAACCGAACCAACAATAACCGAGTGGATAATGTTCCCTCTAGCTGCACCTACTACGAATGCAACAACAAATGGAATTGTAGCTAAGTCACCAAATGGCAGTACAGCATTACCAGGTAATACAACTGCAATTAAAACTGTAATTGGTGTTAAAATAAGAGCGGTTGCGATTACAGATGGATGTCCTAACAGTACTGCTGCATCCAGCCCGATATTAATTTCTCGATCACCAAAACGTTTATTTAACCATTCACGTGCTGATTCTGAAACAGGCATTAACCCTTCCATCAAAATCTTAACCATACGTGGCATAAGGACCATTACAGCAGCCATTGATATACCAATGTTAATAACATCACCAACACTGTACCCTGCTAATGCTCCAATTGCTGCACCTAAAATCAGACCAATTACCATGGAATCTCCAAAGATACCAAAACGTTTTTGAATGGAATCTGGATCAGCATGTAAATTTTTCAATCCAGGGATTTTTTGTACTAATTTTACTAAATAAATAAAAGGTGCATAGGAAATTGTACTTCCTGTTGCAACGGAAACACCTGGCAATTCATAAAAATCACTAACCATTGGTTGTGTCCAGTCTGCAACTTTAAGACAAACAATTTGGAATATAACTGCTGCAATTAAACCTTGTACAATACTACCTGATACTGTATACACAACTGCTGCCATAAATGTATAATGCCAGTAGTTCCAAATATCAACATTCATTGTTTTCGTTGTCTTCGTTAAGAGCATAATAACGTTTACAACTAATCCCAGTGGAATAATAAATGCCGCTACAACAGATGCCCATGCAATTGATGATGTCGCCGGCCATCCTACATCAATAACATTTAAATCTACTCCTAAACGCTCAACCATCCCTTGTGCTGCTGGGCCTAAGTTTAGCGTTAACAAATCAATAACTAAGAAAATACCAACAAAAGCAACCCCGATTGTTAAACCTGAACGAATCGCTTTGCCGAGCTTCTGACCAAACACAAGACCTAAAATCATGATTGCTACTGGAAGAATAACAGTCGCGCCTAAACCTAAAAAACCTTGAATAAAATCTACGAATGCTTGCATTATGATACCCCCTAACAAATTCAACATAAATCTCGATATCACATTAAGAGCTTATCGAGATTTATGTTTTGCTGCTTATTTTTGAAGTTCTTCTAAAATTTGTTTTTTTGTATCTTCAACACCAATACCAGTTAAAAATGTACGTGCATTAATTACTGGGAATGGGTATTCTGTTTTCGTCATTGCAGTTGTAACTAATAGATCAGCTGTATCTACGTAAGCACCAACTTCAGCAATTTTGATTTGTTTTAAGTCAACTTTAATGTTGTTTTCTTTCGCTAATTCTTCAATTGCACTGTTTACAACTGTTGATGTTGCAATACCTGCTCCACATGCTACTAATACTGTTTTCGCCATTATCTCTCACCTCCTTCAAGTGCTACAAAATCTAGCTTTTCCTCCAAAAGACTTTTAACCTTTGTTTTGTCTTTTTGGTTTACTAGGTACTTCAATGTATCCTCTTCTTGAAAAACTTGCATTAACTTTTGGAGTAAAGAAAGCTGTGAATGCGCTTCATCCATTGCTAACATAAAAACTAGTTGTACAGGTGTAGTCTCACTATCGTCGCCCATAATCACAAAATCAACTGGGTTCTTTAGAACGGCGACACTAATCGTCTTTTTATTTACATGTTCCACATCTGTATGTGGTATCGCTACAGATACTCCTGCTGTTGGAAGCCCTGTTGCAAACTCACCTTCTCGTTTAATAATCGCAGGAACAAAGCTTTCTTTCACTAAACCTCTTTCCACTAGATTATTGCCAATTGTTGCTAATACCTCTTCTTTATTATCGCCTTCCACATCCAGTAGAATGACAGATTCATTGAAAAATAACTCACTCATTCTTTGCACTCCTATTCTTTTGCTTCTGTCTTACAAACTTCTGTCAGAACTATAAAATTTTATAATTTCATGAACCTCTTCAATAGAACTCGCATTGATTATTTTGTTTGTATCTTCTTCAGATCCTGCCAAATTCATTAATTGCATTAAAGCATGTATATGTTGCTTTTTATCCACTGCGGCAATAACGAAAATTAGATTAATCTTATAATCCTGGCTGTACTGAACACCATCTTTTAAACGTAATAAAGTCATACCAACCTCATTAACACCGTCTTCTGGAGCAGCGTGTGGGATTGCTATATTTGTACCTATTACGATGTACGGATCATCATTCGAGTGGTGAATCATCGCGTGCACATACTCTGGAAGTATTTTGCCTTTTTTAATTAATGGATCGGCACTTATACGTATCGCCTCTTCCCATGAATCAACTGAATCTCTTAACGTGATATTCTCTGGCACAATTAATTCATCCAAATCGATTTCCCGTTGTGCAGCATTCTGCCTTACCACTGCTGAATCATCGTCACGATTAAAATATTGCTCTAAATCTTCTATTAAAGCCTTTTCATTATTAATTGCAGTATGCTTCTTAATAATATCTACAATATGATAAACATTAATATCATTTGGAATATACCCATGAATCGCAAGCATCACTTGCTTTCTTAAACGATAACGTTCATCTTGCCCAAGAAATACTTTTGAGATAAATAACTTTTTCTCTGTTTCTAATTGGGTTGGTGAAAATACAATATCGTAATCTAACTTATAATCGAGAAATTCTCGTACGGACAAGGAATCCAAAAAAACAAATTCTGGAAATAATTCTTTCAGCTCATTAAACATTAATTTTGAAACCGATACACCTTGCGGACAAACCACAACTGCTTTTATTTTTTCTTCAATACTTTCACCTTGTCTGTTCATCCACCCACCAATAAGCATCGTAACATAAGTGGTTTCGCTTTCAGGAATGTCATCACCGATCAGCTCTGCAAGCGGTCCAATGGAACGCTTTACAAGATGATGCAATTCCTTAAACTCCTTGCTCAAAGACCCTTGAAAATTAATTGTATCTGTAAGATGATATTTTATTCGGTAATATGCAGGCTGAAGATGCTGTAAAAGCTTGTCTAATAACTGATTACGCTCCTGCAAATAAATACAAGCACTCTTCTCAAATTGTCTGAGCATATCGTTAATAGCTGGAACTAGATTTGGAATTGCTTCCTCATTAATGTATTCAGACCAATAAACATTTGTCGTCAAAAGATGCAATGTGATAAATAAGCGCTCTGTTACTGGGATTTCATTAAAATCATATAAAATTTCCTCAGTAGCCTGATACTCTTTCGTATCCGATAACTCCTCATAGCGAATGGAAAACGATTTTATCTCACAGCCTTTTTGTATCCTTCTTAATATTAGAATCAAAATGTATGGCATCGTTACCAATTTTTCGTCGGTAAATTTTAAGTTTAACTTATTCTCCACTTTCTCAATACGCCTTTTAAATTCATCTAACAAATCATTTTGAATGCCAGATAAATCCTCTAATCTATTTTTCCCATTACTCATTTGCAGTACTTGATGTGTAATATGGATGAGTAGTTTACGGACTTGAAACTCATTACCCTCAATCAAATATCCATGTTTCCTTGAATACCGAATTGTCAAATCGTATTCATCTAAGAATACTTGAGCTTGTTTCATGTCATTTAGAATCGTATTCTTGCTAACTTCCAGCTCGATTGTAAAATGATTTAATGACAGCTCTTCTTCGGAGCTTAGCAACATCAAAATAATTAATTGAACACGTTGCTCTTCCGTAAATATCGCTGAAGCCACAGCACCTTCATAACTACTATTAAGCTTTGAAAAAACAGCCTGATCAATCACAAATTGACCTTTCCTGGTTCTTTCTATTGTTGGAAGACTATTTATTTTTAACCATTCGTTAATCTTCGTGAAGCTATAGCCAAGCTGTCTTCTTGTTAATAAATGTTTCTCTTCTAATGTCATACTTGTAATACTTGGATTACTCATCAAATCATTTAAGACCCTTTTGTCGCGATCGCTCAGTACCACTCGTAATCCTCCTTTAGCTTTATATTACCATCTATTATACATAAATTGAATTCGTTTTCATCCCAAAAAACAGAACATTTAATGTACAACGTTGTGTTTTACACAGAAAATACAAATTTGTACATATATTATTCACAATTACGTACAATAAAATGCTTGTTTTTGAAAACGGTTCATTATACGATAGTTATGTGAAACATATAACATTTATAAATTAAAGGAGCGTTTACTAATGTCAACAAACATCGAGAACTTATCCATTAATACCGTTCGCACCCTATCAATCGACGCAATCGAAAAGGCTAACTCTGGACATCCTGGTTTACCAATGGGAGCTGCTCCAATGGCTTACACGCTATGGACAGATTTCATGAACCATAATCCAAAAAACGCTAAATGGTTTAACCGTGACCGTTTCGTCCTTTCAGCAGGTCATGGATCAATGCTTTTATACAGCCTACTTCATTTAGCTGGTTACAACGTTTCAATAGATGATTTGAAAGCGTTTCGCCAATGGGATTCAAAAACCCCAGGGCACCCAGAGGTACATCATACAGATGGAGTGGAGGCAACAACTGGTCCACTTGGTCAAGGTATCGCAATGTCTGTTGGTATGGCAATGGCTGAGGCACATTTAGCTGCTAAGTTTAATAAAGAAGACCTATCTGTCGTGGATCATTATACGTATGCGCTTGTAAGCGACGGAGATTTAATGGAAGGAATATCCCATGAGGCTGCTTCATTAGCCGGGCATTTAGGGTTAGGCAAATTAATTGCACTCTATGACTCTAACGATATTTCTTTAGATGGTGAGTTAAATAAATCTTTCTCTGAAAATACCGAGCAACGTTTCACAGCCTATGGATGGCAGGTTCTCCGTGTTGAAAATGGAAACGATATCAATGAAATCAGAAAAGCAATTAAGGAAGCACAAGCAAATACAACACAACCAACTTTAATTGAAATCAAAACTGTAATTGGTTATGGTTCACCAAATAAATCTGCATCTGCAGCATCACATGGTTCTCCGCTTGGTTCAGAGGAAACAAAGCTAACAAAAGAATTTTATCGTTGGGAACACGAAGCCTTCTATGTCCCGGAAGAGGTATATGCCGATTTCAATGAAAAAATTGGTAAAAACGGTAAAGAAAAAGAAGCTGCATGGAATCAATTGATTGAGATGTATACTGAAAAATATCCAGAACTAGCAAAAGAGCTTCAGCTGGCAATACATGATGCGCTTCCAGTAGATTGGGAGAAAGCATTACCAGTTTTTGAGGCTGGTCAGGATACGCTTGCTACAAGAGCATCTTCTGGTAAAGTTTTAAATGCTATTGCAAAAGCAGTACCTAACTTCTTTGGCGGAAGTGCTGACCTAGCAGGATCCAACAAGACAATGATAAATGGTGAAGGCGATTTCTCACGGGATAGTTACGAAGAAAGAAATATTTGGTTTGGTGTACGTGAGCATGCAATGGGAGCTGCTTTAAACGGAATGGCTCTGCATGGCGGATTAAAAGTATATGGTGGTACATTCTTTGTCTTTAATGACTATTTACGCCCAGCTATTCGCCTGGCATCCATTATGAAAACACCTGTAACTTATGTATTTACCCATGATTCTATTGCTGTTGGTGAAGATGGTCCAACACATGAACCAATTGAACATTTAGCAGCACTACGTGTCATTCCTGGACTATCCACGATTCGTCCTGCTGACGCTAACGAAACCGCTGCTGCATGGCGCCTAGCACTGGAATCAAAAGATCAGCCTACAGCACTTGTTTTAACAAGACAAGATTTACCAACATTGGAATCAACAAAAGAAAATGCCTATGAAGGTGTTAAAAAAGGTGCCTATATCGTAAGCAACTCAGAAAAAGAGACACCTGATGCACTATTATTAGCAACTGGATCTGAGGTTCAACTGGCGATTAATTCCCAGAAAGCACTGAAAGAAAAAGGAATTGATGTACGCGTTGTTAGCATGCCTTCATGGGATCGCTTCAACCAACAAGATGCAGCATATAAAAATGAAGTAATTCCTCCTCAAGTGAAAGCACGTGTTGCAATCGAAATGGGAACCACTTTCGGCTGGGAACGCTATACAGGTGAACAAGGAAGAATTCTTGGAATCGACACTTTCGGAGCATCTGCACCAGGTAATAAAGTGATTGAAGCGTATGGTTTTACAGTTGAAAATGTTGTTAAGCATGTTGAATCAGTATTGAACGTGGAAGTTATTTTATAATTTTTTTCACAAATAGGAGATGTTACAAGATGCAAAATGCAGACGAGTTAAAAAAGTTAGTTGGAGAAGAGGCAGCGAATTTAGTTAAAGACGGCATGAAAGTCGGCCTAGGATCTGGATCTACAGTGTACTGGATGGTGAAAAGATTAGGTGAACGTGTACAAGAAGGACTAAATATTACTGCTATCCCCACTTCTAACACGACAGCCAAATGGGCAGAAGAATTCGGTGTACCACTTACTGATTTCTCAAAGGTACAGCAATTGGACATAGCAATTGATGGTGCTGATGAAGTCGATGAAAACCTGCAGCTTATTAAAGGTGGCGGTGGAGCGTTACTGCGCGAAAAAGTTGTCGCAGCTGCTGCAAAAGAGTTTATTGTAATTGTTGATGAGTCTAAGCTTGTAACCCATCTGGGGGCATTTTCATTAGCTGTAGAGGTAACGCCTTTCGGTTGGGAACGAACATCAGCAACCATTGAAAAATTGGGTGGCAGACCAGCATTACGCCATAAAGATGAAGATGTGTTTATTACCGATAATGACAACTACATTCTGGACTGCTCCTTTGATGAAATTTTAGAACCCGAAGCATTGCAAAAGGATTTAAAAATGCTTGTAGGTGTTGTTGAAACAGGGTTGTTTGCAGGGATGGCTGATAAAGTTATTGTCGGAAGAGCGGACGGTGTTTTTAGTATAACTAAATAATCTTTCAGTAATTCTTCTCTAGTATTTATCCAACAGTTATCGTTTTAATGGCAAGAATCATACTGATAGCTTTAAAATTTATTTTCCTACACGGTTACATTTCAGTATATGTATTTATAAATAAGAAAAGCAGTGAACGATTATTAATCGTTCACTGCTTTTTAATATGCATTTATTCTATTATATTATACTCTTATACTTTCAAAAGCATCCACTGCTGCCTGTGCCACTTGAACATCGTGTTCTACAGAGCTGCCACTCACGCCAACAGCACCAATAACCTGATCATTTTCAACTAATGGAATGCCTCCCCCGAAGAGAACGATCCGCCCGTTATTCGTTGTGTTTAAACCATACAATTCAGCTTGAGGAATAGTAGCTTCAGCTAAATCTGATGTTGGCATCTTTAACGCAACAGAAGTCCAAGCTTTATTCTGCGCTATGTCAACACTAGCCAGCCATGCGTCATCCATACGATGTACTGCGATTAGATTTCCACCCTCATCAACAACGGATATAACCATTGAAACTCCAATATTTGCTGCTTCTTGTTCAGCACCCTCAATAAGTTTTTTTGCTAATTCAAGATTCATTTTACTCAACTAAAATTCCTCCCTCATATTAAATAACTATCCATTTCTCGTGATAGGAACGATATTTTAAATGTTTCACATGATTGCAGTTTCATTCTACATTAAACCAAAATATTAAACAAGTTGTAATTATTAGAATTAAACAAATAAATCATTATACCTAGCACAAACTCTCGGCAGGTAAAAAGACTTGATTCATGTAAACTACTGGTTATCTTGTAAAAACCTTAACAAAACTCGAATTAACGGTAACTCCTTCTTCCCTCCACGCAGCAACAATAGCTCCGCCAATAGGTTCCATTTTAGGAACTGTGAGTATTGATTCCAATTGATGTTGACGAATTTCTTTTTCGATTATTGCTTGGAAAAGGTCAAGTCGATTATAAATCCCACCTGTTAGCACAACCGGGACTCTATCCTTTTTTGAAAATCGCTTTGTTTGTAAACAAGCAATTGACTTGCCCATATGTACAGCGTTTTTTTGAATGATCCCTTGTGCAACTTGGTCACCATCATCAGCTGCTCTCATTACTATTTTGCTCAATGAAGCAACACGTTCTTTCTGGTTTTTTTCTTGATAAACAGCATGGATAATATCGGGTAACTTAGCCGCTTGGAAATATTCAAGTAGGAAATTACTAATTGCTGTTGGAGTCCCTAATCCATCATAGGCTAAGAAAGCTGCCTCTAAAGCATCACGTCCAAGTGCAAAACCGCTTCCCATCTCCCCACTTAAATATCCCCATCCCCCCACACGGTCAGATAAACCATCATGATTTATACTAAATGTAATGGAGCCTGTGCCAGCAATTTGTACAATTCCCGGTTTACCTAAAGTACCTGAATAGAGAGCATTAATAGCATCTATATTTACTGTTACATGCACATGATCTGGTAGTAAGTCGACAAGAATCTTTTGCACCATCTCTTTCGTTGTTGGATGGCCAACACCTGACATCCCTGCAAATACATGTTTTAATTGGAAAAAGCAAGAATCACACTGTTGTTTTAATAAAGTAAATAGATTCTGCAACTCTTTTTTCAAACTCCACTTATCTACACTATTTGGGTTGGTCGGACCTACTGTTGCTTCGGCAATTATTTCTCCATTCGACTTTGCTATGATACCCTTTGTTTTTGTACCACCACCATCAATTCCTAAAACGTACATAATAACTAGCCTCCACCAGTGTTTATAGTTGATTAGTTGATTATCTATTAGATTATATGTGAAGGGAAAATTGATTATTATAGACTCGTGTAGATTATCAATATTGTGGGACAGGGGCTGTTCTATAGAAAATACAAGGGTTACGCACTTAAGAAATTACAATCTAGGTGATGAGGTACCGAATATCCAAAAAGAAGCCTGGTTCAGGCACTCATTACAGACATAAATAACTTTATACGGCAGAAACCTTCGTAATCCATAAAAAAGGAAGCTAAGAATCTAATCTATTTAGACGTTAGCTCCTTTTGTTGTAGTTCATAAGGGAAAGTTATTTACTTCGAATGAAATCTACATTCACACAAATTTATATAAATAATACTCATTAACGGGCTCACCGTTTATCATGAGAGAATTGACTTTCTCTCCCTCTACAACGAATCCCATTTTTCGGTATAAATTAAATGCTTTTATATTTTCTTTTATAACTGTTAATTCTAATCTTGAAATCCCAACTTCTTTTGCCCACTCAAAAATTCGCTGAAATAATTTTGTAGCTATTCCTTGTCCTTGATATGCTTCGAGAATGCCTAAAACAAGGTATGCTGAATGCTTGTTTCTAATCAGTTTCCCACCGAATGCTGCAATAAAGCCAACCAATTTGTTATCAGCTTCAGCTACTAAAAAGACTGTATTTTTTTCAGTTAGAATCCGTTCGATTGATTTTCGTTGTTGCTCGATCGTCGTATCGCGTTCTCCTGGATCATGTAACATAAAGCCAGATGCATCGATTTCCTTACTTAGCTCAACAAAATTTTCTGCATCACTTTCCGCGATTGATCTAATGATCATCCTTATTCCCTCCTTTGTTCCTGACATTCTGCTAAAGATACCTTGATTACACCCATTTAATCCGAAACTTCTGGTTGCCCTTAATCCATGGAAGCAATGGTAAATCATCGTCAATGACTTTTCCAAGTACATTTACTCTTTCATCTGCTGGTAAATCGGCTAATGCAATTTGAATTTCTCCTTGATAACGCATATATTTCTTATTATCGATCGTAATGGATCCAGCTGATCGTTCCACACAGTTGCGGGGCTGAACAACTGCTTCTCCAAATTGCGCATAACCTCTCGATTCAACTGCACGGATACAGTCTCTCGCGTTATCTGCCCGGTTGGTGAATGGACTCACTGATTTGCTAAGGATTTCAGAGTCTGTCAGTTTATCTGGAACAGCTCGAACGACAATTTCATCTTGCTTATAGTCGCGAAATTGTTCTAATGACGCTTCACTTAATTCAACGTCACCTACCACAATTTTATCCACCCCTGCCAGTTTCTCTAATTCCAAAAAAGCAGTAAAAGGTGAGTGCTTGCGATGCTGTTCCAAGGTTGGCAGTTTTTCATATAGCGGACCCCTTAATTGCTTGTCCCCAGGAATGAATGCCATTACAGTAATCCCTGCCGATTTTAACAGCCTGTTTTTTTGGATAAAATCACTTAACCCGAGTCCTGTTTCTGGTCGTGGATAATAATTATGCCAAGCTTCCACTGCTTCAGTGTTTAGCCCCTTTGCTTTCATATCGTGTAACGAATCCGCTGTAATCGTACTTGCATTTAGTGCGATGCGCATTTTGTGAGACAAATTAATAATCGTTTGCTCGTCCACACCATAATCGATCCGAAGACCTGAAAGTCCCCAATTTAGTAATTCATCCGCATTTTCCCAATTAAACCCTAGTGCCTGTAATGAATTCGGCGAGATATCTGCCATCAATTCCATATCTAATTCAGTAGCTACTCTTCCAAGTTCCTGAAGCCGATCCTTATAGGCTGAATGATCATCCTCAGGAATATGAAGCGATGTAAAAATCGACTGAAATCCACTTTCTTTCATCTTACGAATACAGGGAGTCTGCTGTTCAATTGGCTCATTCCCTAGATAAACAGAAATTCCTAACACACTGATTCCCTCCATTTATTTTTTATGTAAGCAAAGATAGGAGGTTAAAGCAACCTCCTAATCTTAAAGCCTATTAAATACCATCTGCCATGCTTTCCTTAAAGCCAAATGCATACGTAAATAGGAATCCAAACGCATACGAAATGACGAGTCCGAGGAAATAGCTTATATATTGTCCGTTTGTTATAAGTGGGATTAGTGACAAACCAGAAACGCCAATTCCCGATGATGCTGTACTCATAACTGCTTGGAATGCTCCACCAACGGAAGCTCCCAGACAAGCTGTTAAAAACGGTCTTCCTAATGGTAATGTTACTCCATACATTAATGGTTCGCCAATTCCCAGGAACCCTACTGGTGCACTCCCTTTGATAATATTTCGCAGACGCGTATTCTTTGTTTTTACAAAAATCGCAATCGCAGCACCAACTTGTCCAGCTCCACCCATCGCTAAAATGGTTAACAATGCAGTCTCATTATAGACATTAATTAATTCAAGGTGAATCGGGGTTAAGCCGTGGTGTAAACCAACCATAACTAATGGCAGAAAAAATCCTGCTAGTACTGCTCCTGCTATCGCCCCACCTGTATCAATTAAAGCAGTTAGCCCCATCGTGATACCATCTGACAAAATACCAGCTACTGGCATAACGGCGTATAATGAAGCAAATCCAACAACAAGTAATGTGATCAAAGGTGTAAAGATAATATCTACTGCATCCCACATCACTTTACGAACATTTTTCTCAACAAATGTCATTAACCAGGCGGCGAAAATAACACCAAACAAACCACCTCTACCAGGAGTTAGGGCTTCACCATAAATCGTAATATCTGCGAGCAGCGGGCTAAATAAGAACATTCCTGCAATGGCGCCTAATACCGGTGTCCCGCCAAATTCTTTTGCCGTATTCCAACCAACCAATATTCCTAATGATGCAAAGACAACGCTTCCAAGCAAAAGTAAAATTTGCATCCATGTTTGCTCTCTGTCTACTCCTGCATTCACTGCAAAGTTAGCTGCTCCATTAAGAATCCCTGAAGCAACCAAACCTGGAATAAGTGGAATAAAAATATTTCCAAGCTTACGCAGAAAATTTTTAAATGGTGTTCGATTTTTTGCTTTGAGTTTTTGTTTATCAAGGGCTGCTTTTTCTTCAAATGTTAAATCATCTGGTGTTGCATCTTCACCGATACCAAACCCGGTTAGTTGACTCATCTCAGCAGCAACTTTATTTACGGTTCCAGGTCCAATAACGACCTGTAACGTTTCATCCTCAACAACTCCCATCACACCTTCTACACGCTTTAAGTCAGTCATATTCACTTTCGAATCGTCCTTTAATGACAAACGCAACCTTGTCATACAATGAGCGACTCGCTGAATATTGTCTTTTCCACCAACATGTTCTAATATATCTGTAGCCATTCTTTGTTCTTTCTTCATAATTGACCCCTCCTTTTTCTTACTTTGCTAATGCGCGTCGCACAAATCCGTCAGAGTTCTTAAGCTTGTTAATAGCATCTTCATAGGAGCATTGCAATAAAATCATAACGATTGCTATCTTCACCTGATGCTTCGATTTCTCAAAATAAGAGGCTGCAGTTTCATAATCGACTCCAGTAACTTCCATAATATTTCGTTTGGACCTTTCTTCTAATTTCTCATTTGTCGGCTTTAAATCTACCATAAAGTTTTGGTAAACCTTACCAATCCCTACCATCGATGCAGTAGAAATCATATTTAAGACCATCTTCTGAGAAGTGCCAGCCTTTAATCTGGTAGAACCAGTTAGTACCTCAGATCCCGTTAGAAGTTCAATCGCCACCGAAGCGTATTGACTCATTACTGCGTCTTTATTACAGGATATACTTACTGTACTCGCTTTTTTCGAATTCGCATATTGTAATGCTCCGATAACGTAAGGGGTACGCCCGCTTGCAGCAATTCCAATGACCGTATCATTTTCTGACAGTTGAATGCTCTTTAAATCGTTTGCTCCAAGTTCTGGATCGTCCTCAGCCCCCTCAGCCGCTTCATAAAGCGCTTTCATTCCACCCGCAATAATTCCTTGTACCATCTCTGGGGACGTACCAAATGTAGGAACACATTCTACAGCATCTAAAACTCCCAATCTACCACTTGTTCCTGCCCCAACGTAAATAAGTCTTCCGTTTTTGTTGAATGATTCAATTGCATATTTCGTAGCCTTCTCAATTTGTGGAAGTTGCTCCTTAATCGCCGTTAAAACCTGTTGATCTTCTTTATTCATCGTGCGCAAAATATCCAACGTAGTCATTTCATCTAAATGCATCGTATGTTGATTTCGCGCTTCCGTTGTTAATTTTTCAAGCATAATTTTTGCCTCCTCTACTTTCTTTCACCTCTATTTTACCTATTTATGAAATTAAAAGTCAATATAAATAATGAATTTTATGAAATTAAATTTCATTTCAAGTAAAAAAAGAAGCTATCTTCTTAATTTCACAACATGATCTCTCGCTTCTTGATATTCGTCCAGCACATTCTCACCAATACTATTAAAAATACTAATATATAAGCTATCTATAATTGTCAGCTGGGTCATTCTTGATGTGATGCTGCCAATCCGAAAATCCTGCTCTACATTCGGGGTTGCTAATCGAATATCTGCTTCTTTATACAATGGTGACTTGTTTATGTTTGTAATTGCTATCACCTTTGCTCCTTTTTTTTGCGACAGTCGCGCTAAGTCCAGAACATCTTTCGTTCTGCCGGACATACTAATCGCAACAAAAACATCCTCACTATTAAAATGCGGCACTTTTGATAGCATGTAATGAAAGTCTAAATTAAACTCCACTTGATATCCGAGTTTCGTAAATTTGTATAGTGCATCCATTGCAGCAATCGAAGATCCTCCGACACCATAAAAAATAATTTTTCGCGCATTTTTTAGGTACGTGACCGCATCATCGAGCTCTTTTTTATCTAAGGATTCCATTATCAGCTCAATCGCATTCTTGTTTACATGGACAACTTTCTGGAACATTTCGTATGGGGAATCCTTTTTCTGCAAAATTGAAAAGTCCGTGATATATCCTTCTTTTACAGCTAATTCCTGTGCTAAGGAAATTTTAAATGTCTTAAAGCTCCCTATCCCAATTGTTTTTGCGAACCGAATTACGCTTGCTTCACTTACATCTGCTTTATTCGCCAGTTCCTTCGTTGTCATGTTTGGGATTAGCTCTGCGTGATTTAATATGTACGCAGAAATTTTCTTCTCCGTTTTGGAAAATTGGTGAAGCCGTTCGTTTATTCTAGCTAGTAATGTGGTTGCCATGTCAACTTCTCCTGTTCTTATCCTTTTATGTTCATTAGTATAGCAAAAATTAAATAGGTGTACTAATTTAAAATCAGAATGTGTTAGCCGACGGGTGGGGCTGATGTGCCTTAGCTGAGAGGGATGGCGTCTTAGTTGCGGGGGATGGTGTCTTATTTTTACGAATGGTGTCTTAGCTGCGGGGGATGGCCGCTTATGGGATTAAAAATAGAAAAGAGACACGTGCACCCACGTGTCTCTTAAGCTTATACTTCCTTCATCACTGCTGCAATCAATGGGTGATTAGCATCCAGTTCTGAAATAGTTTGCAACGTTTTTTCATAACCTTGTTCAGCGATCATTTGCTGTAATTTTACTGCTTCTTCATCCTGAGCATTTTTGTATTGTAATGCAGCTACAATCACCTGAACGAGATAAGTTGGCACGTTTCCTGTTACATCCATATATAAACTTGCGGGACGAATGATACGATCTCGTGGACCTAGCTTACGAATTGGTCCACGTCCAACTCGTGTTACTTCGTCTGAGATATATGGATTCATAAAGCGACCGATAATCGTATCAATATAGTTTTGATGTTCGGTGCGGTCAAAATGATAGGTCTGAATCAGTGCTTCACCAGACTCATTTAAAGCTCCCTTAATGATCTCCTGTACTTTTTCATCATGCATTGCTTCATTGATGGTTGCATATTCAAGGGAGCGCCCAATATATGCAGGCACGACATGACCGGTATTCACCGTAAATAATTTCCGTTCAATGTATGGTGTTAAATCTCCCACATATGTGACACCATCAATTACAGGTACCTCACCTTTGAATGCTGGTTTTTCAACAACCCACTCAAAGTATGGTTCAACAGAGACTAATAATGGATCTTCATTCACTTGGTTTGGAACAATTCGGTCTACTGCAGCATTTGGAAATCCAAACACTTCATCAAATTGTTGTTGCTCGTCTGCTGTTACTTGTTTGTAAATATGTTCTTTAAGCAGTGAACTTCCACCAACCATATTTTCACAAGCAATGATATTTAAGGCCTTATTATTTGTCTTGATTCGTTTCTGTAATCCTTCTGCAATTAACTTTGCGATAATGGCCAAAATGTTTGGTCCGACAGCAGTTGTAATGAGATCTGCTTTCCCAATTGCTTCGATTACTTTATCTGGATCTGTAATGCTATTGATTCCGGAAACATTTTTTACCGTTAATGTTTCACTTTCTTCTGCTGCTAACACAACATTGTATTGCTGCTTCTCGTTTATTTCGTTAATAATGCCTTCATTAACATCGACAAACGTTGTATGATAATTCGCTTGATAGAGCAGAGCCCCGATAAAGCCTCTGCCGATGTTTCCAGCTCCAAAATGTACTGCTAGCATTTAGTTCACCTCATCAAAAATGCTTATGATTTCCTCTTTTGTCGTTGCGTTAACAATTGTTTGGATATTTTCTTCCTCAGAAAGTACAATCGCAATTTTTGATAGAACTTCCAAATGGTCATCACCTTTACCAGCAATACCAATCAAGATTTTCACCGTGTTTCCGTCACCAAAATCCACACCCTCTGGTACGATAACAACTGAAATCCCTGTTTCCTTTACTAATTCCTTTGCATCCTCTGTACCATGTGGGATAGCAACGCTATTTCCCATAAATGTAGAAGTTAGCTCTTCACGTTCAAGCATTTTTTCCACGTAAGTTGGCTCAACGTACCCATTATCGACTAGGA
Source organism: Oceanobacillus sp. FSL K6-0127 (assembly GCF_037983385.1). Classification (NCBI taxonomy): domain Bacteria; kingdom Bacillati; phylum Bacillota; class Bacilli; order Caryophanales; family Bacillaceae; genus Oceanobacillus; species Oceanobacillus sp. FSL K6-0127. Next base: position 4,274,001 of record NZ_CP150287.1, read on the forward strand.
TCTTACCTGTGAAACGAATTGCTTCCTCTTTGTTAGCTAATTTTGTATCTAACTGAATGTTATCTTTGCTTAAAATTTCTTTTGCCATGATAAAACTCACTCCTTAAATTAATTCTTTTTCATGTATAAATAGCTCTAGTTGTTCGGAAAGATACTGTTTTATCTTTGGTTCATCTCCGGATTCAAATAAAGAAATACTTGTCTGATCCTGGATAATCAAACTGCTTAGAAAGCTTAAGATCTCCAGGACTTCCTGATGGGTTATCTCAGGTGCCAGCATAACGATTACCGTATCCATTTTCATTTGGTTGTTATCCATTCCGCGGATAGCAAGCGGGTGGTTTAATTTATAAATGGAAAACGTCGGCTTGTGGATTGCATTGGAACGTGTATGGTAAAGTGCAATGGACGTAGCTGGAATTCCTAATCCACTTATCTGTTCCCTTAATTGCAGTTTTTTAAATACAATTTTTTCACTTTGTATGATTTTATTTTCTGCTAACGTCTTACAAACCAAACGTAATACCGAGTCTATTGTTAAATTATCCGTAACGTCATAAACTTGGAATGAATCTAGAAGATCCAGAGTTGCTCGTGAATAATTTTGCAGTGCTTCCATGCGAACAGTAAAATTACTGCTATCTGTCGTTACTCGTGGTTCTTTATAATTCATATGAACCGTAAGCTTTCTTTTCTTTATCTCCTTTTTCACCTGATGAATCTCGTTTTGAGTAAGCATCGGAGAAATGAGTAAATAATCGTGGTCAAATTCTTTTAACGGAATCGTCGACACAATGACATCATAAGCTTCCACGTTTAATTTATTTAAGTCAAAAATAGATGCATTTTCAACATGCTTAATCTCTGGTATACGCTGAACGAGCTTTGTCGCTAGCATTTTTGAAGTACCAATTCCACTCGAACAGATGACTAACGCTTGTAAATCTACTGCTTTTTCATTGTTTAACAATGCCGCTGCAAAATGAAGAACAAGGTATCCTATTTCATCATCCGGGAATTCCATATTTGGAAACGTATCCTTAACAGCTGCCGTAATCATATGAAATAACTCATCGTAATCCTGCTTGATTTCCTTAATCAATGGATTTTTTATTGTCATCCCTTGTTTTAACCGATAAATAGCTGGCTTCAGATGGGCAACTAAATCATTTAGCAGCTGTTTATTGTTCATCTGCGGTACATTGATTTGCTTACTGACTGAACGAATTAATTGATTAGCTGAAAAAACGATATCCTCATCAGGATACATGTCAATATAGTTCGAATCAGACCGCAATTTAGCTCCCATTAAATGCATCGTGATATAGCCAATTTCATCATCGGGGATGGCCATCCCAAGGGGGCCTTCTATATCACGTATCATTTTTTCAGCAACACGATATTCTTTTGTACCTTCCATTTGCATTAGCTGTGCTTGGTCAAATTGAATCGAATCACCCTTCTGCAGTCGCTCAATCGCTAACGCTAAATGAACAACCAACCCAATCAATGCACTATCTGCTAATTCGTACGGTAATTCTTCTCTTGCCTGTTCCACCCGTTGTCGAATCACAATTAAATGCTCTGGATTTACTAAACCTAATAGCCTATTGGAAATCGCAGAAAATTGATCCTGTGATTTCTTTTGAATATTATCCTTAATCAATGACACGAACTCAAATGGATCAATATGCTTTGAAATCAAGCTGCTTAATGCTGCACGTTTATTCGCCTCGTCACCGGCAATTTCCACTCCGTACCCTCTTTTTCGAATCAAAATAAGACGATAGGATGCTATTTCTTTCTCTAGTTGATCAAGATCATGACTGATAGTTGCTTCCGTTACTTTTAATTCTGTGCTTAGCGTAAACAGCTTTATTGGTTCCTTCATTTCAAGAAGGGAAGCCAAAATAATCGATTGTCTTTCTTCTGGTGTAAAGTCAAAGACAGTAACATTCGCTAATGCTGAGAGAAATTGCTTTCTATCCTGCTCCATGCCAACTAACCGAAGGCCAACACCGGATTTTTTTTCTAATATTAGGTTGTAGTGATTTGTAATATCTTCTGTGTTTTTTAAATCACGATGAATGGTTCGAGCACTAACTTCTAATTCCTTGGCAATATCTTTTACAGTTATACCCTCAGGATTTCCCAATAAAATTTCAAGGATTTTACGCTCACGATTAGAAATGTTCAGAAGCCTTCACCACCTCAACCTTGCTATTCGAAACTTCTCTTATTTTTTAAGACGTTCTACTAGCTCATCATATCTTGGGCTATTTAAGAAATTTTCTACGGAAATATGTTCAGCTGCTGGTACTTTCGCTTTTGCACGATCCGTTAGATCCTTATGCGTGACCACGATATCCGCATCATCTGGAATTTCATTAATCGCTTTATTCGTCACAAATATATCAATATCTGCTTTTTTAAATTTATTTTTTAATAAGGAAGCACCCATTGCACTGGAGCCCATTCCAGCATCACAAGCAAAGATAATTTTATCTACATCGGAAGCTTGCTTGCTTTCCACTGCTGCTCCTTCAACTTGCTCTTCAGTAGCTTGGTTTAATGATCCAGCAACTGAACTTTTCTTCCCTTTCATTGTTTCCATTTTACTGGTAGCTTCAGAAAGATCATCATTAGTAGCTTTGCCTGTTTTCAATATAATTGCTGCTACAGCAAATGAAACAGCAGCTGCAATGAGCACACCAAGGATAACACCGACGTAGCTATCTTGTGCTGTCATCGCCAATACGGCAAAAATACTACCAGGTGAAGCAGGAGCTCTTAGTCCTACATCAAACAATTGGAAGGTAAACACACCACTAACCCCACCAGCGATAGCTGCTAAAATTAATGCTGGTTTCATTAATACATACGGGAAGTAAATTTCATGAATCCCACCAAAGAATTGGATAATTGCCGCACCAGAAGCAGAGCTTTTGGAGGCACCTTTTCCAAAGATCATAAAGGCAAGCAGGATACCTAAACCAGGTCCTGGATTCGCTTCCAATAAGAATAGAATTGATTTTCCAAATTGTGAGGCTTGATCCGCTCCAATCGGACTTAAAATTCCATGATTGATTGCATTATTTAAAAATAGTATCTTTGCAGGTTCAATGATGATATTGGCAAGAGGCAATAAACCTGCATTGACAATAACTTCAACTCCAGCAGCTAAGGCTTTATTCAATGCGCCTACTAATGGTCCAATTCCAAGTAAAGCAACAATTGCTAAAAGCGCAGCAAGAATCCCTGCTGAGAAGTTGTTATAAAGCATCTCAAAACCTTGACGAATTCGATGCTGGAGCACCTGGTCAATTTTCTTCATTAAATACCCTGCGAGTGGTCCAACAACCATTGCTCCTAAGAACATTGGGATGTCTGCTCCTGCAATAACACCCATTGTCGCAGTAGCACCGACAACTCCACCACGTAAATCATAAACCATACGCCCACCAGTAAAACCAATTAAAAGTGGCAATAAGTAATAAAGCATTGGATCGACTAATGCTGCCAAATCTTCATTTGGCCACCAGCCATCCGGTATAAATAAAGCTGTAATAATTCCCCATGCAATAAAAGCACCAATATTCGGCATAATCATACCGCTCAAATAGCTTCCGAAACGTTGTACTTTGGCACGAATTCCTTTTTGTTCAGCCATTTAATATTCTCCTTTCAAAATTGCATCATTATTAATCGTAAGCGAGTATGGTAGGTTATTCAATTAAAAGAAAGTGGCAAATTGGCATAATTATTGTTGACATAATTTAATAAGGAGGGTGTGAAATGTAAAACTTGTCTACGGTTAAGATAAGGGCTTGAATTCAAGCTTGTTTTTCTTTTCTTACTGTACCCTGTTTATTTCTATCTTAATCAAGAATTAAGTTAGGAATTCAAATGCGATTGGTGGTGTCTTAGCTGCGAGGGAGGGTGTCTTAACTGCATGGGATGGTGCCTTATTTTTGCGAATGGTGTCTTAGCTGTACGGGATGGTGCCTTATTTTTGCGAATGGTGTCCTAACTGTGCGGGATGGTGCCTTATTTTTGCGAATGGTGTCTTAACTGCATGGGATGGTGCCTTATTTTTGCGGATGGTGTCCTAGCTGCGCGGGATGGTGCCTTATTTTTGTGAATGGTGTCTTAACTGAATGGGATGGTGACTTCGCTGCCAAGAATGGTGTCCTAACTGCTGCTATTTCGCCTGGTATGGTGCTAATGGAAAAGTAAAAGCGCTCAATGCGAGCGCTCGTTGAAATAATTATTTACTTTCTGCAACAGTCAATGCTGCTTCGTCAACAATGACTGTTACGTTTTCATGCTGTTTCAAAATAGAAGCCGGGAAGTCTTCAGACACTTCGCCATTCAGCAATTTTGCCATTGCATCTGCTTTTGCTTCACCAGAAACGAGTAACAGAATCTCTTTACTGTTCATGATTGTCTCGATTCCCATAGAAACTGCTTGTGTTGGTACGTCGTCAATTGAATTGAAGAATCGCGCATTGGCCTGAATCGTGGACTCATCTAAGTCAACAACATGTGTCCTGCTAGAAAAGGAAGTTCCTGGTTCATTAAAACCAATATGTCCATTTCCGCCAATCCCCAAAACCTGAACATCAATCCCACCTGCTTGTTCAATTGCTCGCTCATGTTCCATACATTCTTTTTCCAAATCCTGAGCAACACCATTTGGAACGTGAACACGATCCATTGCAATATCTACATGACGAAATAGCTTTTCATTCATAAAATAATAATAGCTATTTGAATCATCTTTATCTAATCCGACATACTCATCTAAATTAAAAGTAGTTACATTTTTAAACGATACTTCTTTTTGCTCAAACTTTTTAATTGTTCGTTGATAGAGACCTTCTGGTGTTGAACCAGTTGCTAAACCAAGTACTGGGTTCTCTAAGGTATTGATACGATTTACAATAAGTTCGGTTGCCTTTTCACTCATCTCATCGTAGTTTTTTACTTTGATAACGTTCACTTTCCAATCTCCTCCAAATGAAATACTTCTGCAGAACTTAGCAGTTCTTGTCAAATTTTGTATACACTTTGATAATAACATGGAATATCAACAAAGTGTTTATTGGAATGAAATTTCCCCACGGCAAATGGTAAATTTTATATCTAGTTCATCATCTACCAACAGAATATCAGCGTCTTTCCCAAGTGAAATACTGCCTTTTTGATCGTAAATTCCAATTTGCTTTGCCGGGTTAACGGAAGCCATTTCAACAATATTACGAATCGAAACATCGGTTAGCTTCAGCATTTGCTTTGCACCATCATGCATCTTCAAAATACTTCCCGCTAGTGTTCCATCTTCTAATACAGCTTTCCCGTTTTCTACTTTAACCGGTTGACCGCCAAGCTCATAATCGCCATCTGGTAGTCCTTTAGCACGCATCGCATCCGTAATTAAAATAATCCGCTCACTACCCATGTTATTATAAATTAATTGCAGCATATCTGGAGCAACATGAATTCCATCTGCAATTAATTCTGCTCGTAATTCATTCAGTTGAAATGCTGCACCGACCGCACCAATATCACGGTGATGGATTCCATTCATTGCATTACAAAGATGGGTTAACTGGCTAACACCATGTACTGTTGCTTTTTTTATTCCAGCAAATCCAGCATCTGTATGTCCTGCTGAAACATTCACACCAGACTGTACTAGGTGTTTAATAAACAGACCTTCTTCATCATGCTCTGGGGCCATCGTGATCGTTTTTATTTTCCCTCCAGATTGCTGTTGCCATTTCTTAAATTGTTCCAAATCTGGTTTAATAATATACTCTCTTGGTTGCGCGCCAGCCTTTGTTTTTTCTACAAAAGGCCCTTCTAAATGAACCCCTATCATCTCTGCTTGGCCTGGTTTGTTTGGATAACGTGCAACATTTTCCAATGCCTTAGAGATATGCTCTGGTGACTGCGTTATCGTCGTTGCGAGAAAGCTTGTCGTCCCTTCCATTGGTAAAAGCGATGCAATTTTATCTAACGCTTCTTCTGTTGCATCCATGGTGTCCGCTCCATTCGCACCGTGGATATGTCCATCGATAAATCCCGGGATAGCATTTAGGTCAGTTGCATCAATAATGTGAACATGTTGATCAAGATTATGTGGTAGATCCTTACCTTCATGAATGGACTGAATGCGATTATTTTCGATATAAATTCCACCATTTGGAATCACTTTATCCTCCAAATAGAGCCTTGCATTCTTTATAAATATCGACCGATTGCCTTCTACCATGTGTTTCCCCTCCACATATTTCTAATAACAACTATTTATCTTCAGCTGTAATGATAACCGTCTCTTTTGCTTTTGCAAGTTTTTCCGATGTAAAGCGATACGTTTTATTACCTTCTGCACTATTTGTAATTACAATTGGTGTGATAGTGTCCGATGCATGTTCACCAATATATTCCAGGTCTACTTCCATTAACAGCTGCCCAGCGATTACTTCATCTCCTACATTTACTTTTGTGGTAAATCCCTCTCCTTTTAATCCAACCGTTTCCAGTCCGATATGGATAAGAATCTCTACCCCACCTTCCGTAATAAGTCCAATCGCATGTTTTGTCTCAGCAAGCTGAATGATCTTTCCGTTAACTGGGGAATAAACCATTCCTTCTTCCGGAACAATTGCAATCCCTTCTCCCATCATTTTCTGATTAAAGACTGGATCAGGAACTTCTTCCATAGGTACAATTTTTCCGTTTAATGGTGCAACTATATTTTCTTCCTTTTTTTGCTTAAACAGTTTTTTAAACATAGTGTGAATTCCTTTCTATATAAATTAATCACTATCTTCTATTAAAGCATATCTTTGATTTCATGAACAAATCGACTTGTAATGTCTTTCGGTCTTGTAATTGCTCCACCAACAACGGTTGCATATACTCCAAGTTCAAAGGATTTCTTCAACATATCTGGTGTTATAATATTTCCTTCCGCAATTACTGGTTTTTCCACTGCTTGCAATACTTCTTTTAAAAAGGCAAAATCCTGATCATATAATTTCTTCCCTTTTGTATGCTTCGTATAGCCATGCAATGTTGTTCCAACGTAATCAAAGCCTAGTTTTTCAGCAATAATTGCTTCCTCAATGGTTGATATATCCGCCATTAATTCAACATGTGGTGCCTGTTCTCTCGCATAGTTAACTAATTCTTCTAATGACTCTTTCGGTCTTTCGCTAATGGTCGCGTCCATCGCAATAACTTCACAGCCACTTTCAATTAATTCGTCTACTTCTTTACTCGTGGCAGTAATATAGACATCTGATCCCTGATAATTCCGCTTTACAATTCCGATAATAGGAAGGGAGACTTCTTTCTTTATCTCAATAATATCTTCTTTTGAATTAGCTCGAATTCCCTTTGCTCCACCTTGAGCAGCAGCAAGCGCCATCTTGCTCATGATAAAGGATGAATGAAGTGGTTCATCTTCCAATGCTTGACACGATACAATTAAATTACTTGGTAATTTCAAAACGTTCAACTCCTATTATTTCTCTAGTTCTTCTTCGATTTCATTTTTTATAACTGATACCTGTGGACCGTAGATTACCTGTACTCCTTCACCTTTAACAATAACACCTTTACTTCCTGTTTGTTGTAAAGCTGCTTCATTTACCATTTCCCCATCTTTAACAGTGACACGCAATCTCGTTGCACAATTATCGACATCAACTAGGTTATCTCTTCCACCCAATGCTTGGATGATTGCTAGTGGTCGTTCTTCTCCAGAACCTTGAGCTGTTTGAACAGTAGTATCATCTTCTGCTTTCTTGTCTTCGCGTCCAGGCGTTTTAAAGTTAAACTTCTTAATTAAGAATGTGAACGTAAAGAAATATAAGAAGAACCAAATGATTCCGATTGGAATAACGTACATCCAGTTGGTTAGTGCCTGTCCTTGTAATACTCCAAATAGAATGAAGTCAATAAATCCTCCAGAGAATGTTTGCCCGATTGTTATTTGGAAAATATGAGCCAGCATAAATGCTAGACCATCAAAAATTGCATGCATCACATAAAGTAATGGAGCGATAAACAAGAATGAAAATTCTAATGGCTCTGTAATCCCTGTTAAGAAGGATGTCAATGCAGCTGAAAGCATTAACCCACCAACAACCTTTTTATGTTCAGGCTTTGCAGTACGATAAATCGCATATGCTGCACCTAATAAACCAAACATCATCGTAATAAATCGTCCAGACATAAAACGTGATGTACCTTCAAAGAATTTTGTCGTTGTCGGATCACCCAATTGTGCGAAGAATATATTTTGCGTTCCCTGGATTAATTGCCCTCCAATTTCTAACGCACCACCTAAACCGGTTTGCCAGAAAGGTAGATAGAAAATGTGATGCAACCCGAATGGTCCTAACATTCTTAGTATAAAACCATAGAAAAATGTACCGATATAACCAGTCGCATTAACAATATCACCAAAATTAAAGATGACATTTTGAATCATTGGCCATACATAATACATGACCGTTCCAAGAATGATTGCAGAAAAGGAAGTTATGATTGGAACAAACCGCGATCCTCCAAAGAAACCTAAGAATTGTGGAAGTTCAATTTTATTAAATCGATTGTGCAATAATCCTGCCATAATACCAACAATAATCCCGCCAAACACACCTGATTCTAATGTTTGAATCCCTAGTGTTACACCTTGTCCAACTGCGGAAAGGCTATCTGTAGCTAATTTATCAGAAATAATTAGGATAGCATTTATCGTTGCATTCATAACTAAATAACCAATTAAAGCAGCTAAGCCAGCTGTACCTTTATCTGATCTTGCCAGTCCAATGGCAACCCCTACTGCAAATATAACCGGTAAATTTGCAAACACAATATTACCCGCGGAACTCATTATTGTAAAAATCGCTTGGAGCAAGAATTGGTCCAAGATTGGATATGCATTAACTGTATTTGGATTGGATAAAGCACCCCCTATTCCTAGTAATAGACCTGCTGCAGGTAGGATAGCAATCGGTAACATAAATGATTTCCCAAATTGCTGCGCTTTACCGAAAAACTTTTTCATAAATATTACACCTCCAGAAAATTATTTTCACAAAAAATATTAACAAACGCTTTCATCTATGTCAATATAATATTTGATGGTATGATAAAATTACTTAGAGTTAAGAAAGGAGATGAATCTGTTGAATTTTGAGAATAGGATTCAAAAATACAATTCTTCATTAACTGATAATGATAAAAAAATCACCAGATATTTACTCGCCAATAAAGCTTCCATACGTGATAAAACCATTATCGACTTATCTGAAGAAATTCAAGTATCTCCAGCTAGTATAACCAGATTTTGCAAAAAAATTGATTTCAATACGTTCCAGCAAATGAAATTTTCCTTAATTGGAAACAGTACGGAAAGCAGAAAAAGCGATCACACCTTTGAAAAAGTTTACAATTATTACCAAACAATTATTAAATCAACACAGGAGTTCTTTAGCGAAGAACAAACAAGTAGAATCGTAAAACTCATTTTAAACAAAAATAAGGTGTTATTTTGTGGGATTGGAAACTCTGGTTTGATCGCACATGAATTCAACAGTAGAATATATCGAATGGGGATTGCTTCTGAATCTGTGACGGATGCACATGATTTATTAATGAAAAGCAGCCTGCTACAGGAAAACGACTTGCTCATTTGTTTTTCTAATTCTGGTAAAACGAAACCAGTTATCGACTCAGCAAAAATAGCAAAAAACAATAACGTTACAATTATCGTTGTAACGAATTTCGAGCAAACTGTATTAAGTGAGCTTGCTGACGAAGTTATACTTATATCAAGCTATAAATACATTGATGATCCTAAGTTCATTAATTCTCAGATACCCGGTCTCTTCCTGCTGGATTTATTAACCTACAAACTGCTTAACAATGAAGACCTAATGCATGCGCGGCAAAAAACATTAGATGCAATTCACAAATATAGTTAATCAGAATGCTAGTGCCGAAATTGAGCACTAGCATTCTGACTCATAAATGAATTTTTCTTTACTTAATATCACTATATCTCTGTTTTAACCCAATCCTTTTCCATCTGCAAATTTCGTAATTCATGCCATCGAAAGCTTCAAAACACCTACCAAAAATAATGAATAATTCATCTATCCCATCAATAAACTCTACAAATAATATTTTTTGGAGGGGTATAATGAACACAGATAATTTGCTGTTAACAGAGGATATGCTAGCCCGTTATTATGATTTGAACAAGTTAAAGAAAGAAATCGAATCTGAAATGAGTCATTTGAAAGCTTCTTTCCATACACATATGGATAAATATAGTGGACCTAATAAAAAGGGAGAGTTTACCGAAGGAGACTACAGACTTCTGCGACAGATTCGAAAAACAGAAAAGTTTAAAGAGATGGATACAGTTGAACGACTAGAAGAATTACAAATGCATGACCTCATTCAAGTAGTTAAAAAACCTGATGATGGAAAGGTAAACGCTGCAATCGAACTCGGACTGCTTAATGAAGCAGATTTAGATGGGTGTAGAGTAACGAGTTATTCTCAGGCTATTTCTGTGAAGAGGATGTAGAAAGATTAAAGAGAGGAGTGCTGAATTTAGTAGCTCTTCTTTTAGTATTGGATTACAAGGCAATAGTGGCAGGTCACAAAAGAACATTTGTTCTTTTGCTTTTTGATACTTAAAGGTATAATGATTACATGCAATAGTTGCTTTTTCTCATGGGAGGTCGGCGCACTTTTTGCCGTTATAGTGTCATGCGATATGCTATAACGAAGGGAGGTGTTGCCTATGTCTGTTTTCGAGACAATGGTTATCATGATTGCGTTCGCAACACTCGTTGTAGTAATCATCGACCATAAAAAATAGACCTCTCTGAGATTACCAGTCCGGCGAGGTCTATCCTTACTGCGCTGCCTCTCTTGAAGAGGAGCGACTCATTGCTGACCGGAGATATTAGCAGTATCTTCGGTCCTTATTATTTTATGAATAATTTATTCTTCTATGTATACTATACCATAAAAATCGGTTTTCGAACAGGAATATTTTAAAACAGCTAGTAAAGAGGATTCCAAAAACAGGTCTGAATCTTCCTTTCACTAATAGCTCAGTACCATTTTCCAGCATTAATGCTTTTAAACGATCCAAACACCCTCTTGGTAAGATGATGTAGTCTTTGTAATTTTCTGTACAATCAATTATTCTTGGTATCTTATATGTTGATAATCTCTTCGACTTGGCTTTAAAGAATTCAGGGTTAGTAAATGTTGCTAATTGTATTGTTTTATTTATCAATACTGGTGGCAAGCTACTTTTAGGTATATGGTTCCCATTACTGTTGATAACTTTTAATCTTTTAGGCATCTTCACAATATTAGTTTGTTCCTTTACCTTAGAAACGACTCCTTTATTTAGAGAGTTATTTTTAACAATATCCTCAATCTCTTCGCCACAGTTTTTTTCGATCTGGGATAAGAACTGCCATTGATTAGGATAAGCCTTATAAATTTCAACAACAAACACTATTTCCATGCTCCCATAGATGTTTTTCTAGAGGTAGCGCAATTAAATTATAGTGGATATATTAACCCTGTTTTCTCAAGAAACTAACTAGTCTATCACTATGATTTTGTCGATATTTCCCGGGAAATAACTATTAGACTCGATTTTTCTTAGTATCAACTTACCTCAAATCAGGCTAAAATAAAAACATTAAACAGAATTTTGCTTATAACCATAACTTTTTGGTTGAAATATGGCGAGAAGTAATCAAAAGCAGTGATGAAAAGGAAGTAACTCGAAAAACATTCCGTCTATCAGTGATTATTCCAATCATTCTTTATATTGGTAAAGATAATTGGACAAATCCATTGAAATTTAAGCGAACGTTGAATCAAGCAGTTTTATTTGGGGATAATGTTCTTAATTGTAAGTAACTCTTCCTAGGTAGAACGTTATAAAGAAAAAGAATTACTGGAGAAAAGTAGCAAGGAAACTTTTAGCGAAAGGAATGCCTATTGCTGAAATTGCTGAGATAAAGGAGCTAAGCATCTATGAAATTATTAATTTATAAAATTAGGATAAAAAATGTTGGATATCGCCCTTAATTCCTAAAAATTATGTATAACCCATTTCGACAGGTATTCACACATAGATAGGAGCCCTGAATCATTCAGCAGCTCCTATCTTCGGATTTGGCATATTTATCCTTAAATCCAAGTTTTATTTCTAGAAAATCAGTATAACGAAACGTCTTATTGTATCTTTTCGAGTAAGACACTTCTATGAAAATGTCAATCTTTCACTTCGATAAAAGAGAGCTTTTTCCGGAAAATCTGTAATAATCGCATTTACCCGGAGGTCTAATAACTGCTTCAATTCATCTTTTTCATTTACTGTCCAAACTCGAATTTTATCAAGCATTCCTTTCCACTCATACGGATCGGATAATGTCATCCTTTTTGATAGATGTAATGCCTCTAAATCAAATACATTCATGTAATCGAGTGGATGTGTAATTGGCTGGTCTAATAGCCATGCAATGTTCGTTTCCTTATCACGACTTTTCATACGTAATAATGTAGGTAAATGAAAAGAAGAATAAATTACATTTCTTCTATTCCCATATTGTTCTACTATTGAAAGAACCTTTTCTTCTATACCCTCATAATGAAATTGATATGTCTTTAATTCGATATTCAAATCAATTGGATAAGGCTCCAGCAGCTCTAATAGTTCTTTTAACGTTGGTACACGTTCCATTTCCCAGTTCGCTGGATCATAATCCTGAAAGTGCGTATACTTCACCCCAGCACTAAACTGTTTAATCTCATCTAAGGTTAAATCCTTTATAAATCCAGATCCATCTGTTGTTCGATCTAATGTTTCATCATGAATGACAACAATTTCACCATCTTTTGTCATATGGACATCAATTTCCAATCCATCGACACCAAGCTCAATTGCCTTCCTAAATCCAAGCAGTGTGTTTTCTGGAAACATACCCATACAACCACGATGACCGTAAATCTTTGTCTCACACATAGAAACACTTCCTTTACTAAATTATTAAATAATGGAGCAAGAGCGTATCTTCTCTCTCCCTATACTCATCCTCTATTGTTACCTTACCTTGACCCTTTACCGTATTAGCTTGTTGAATTACTGCATTAAATTGCGTTACTGCAGTTTCCTACACTTTATCTGCACTCTGCCAATAAATACCTTATTCCAGTATTTTGCAAACTACTCAAAAGTCAAATCATTACATTTTTTCTTATCCTGACTTAGAAATATCAACTAAATCAACTATACCATTTTCATAATCCCTATTCGTTATGACAATATTTATTTAATCATAAATAGATACAGAAAAATGCATTTTTACTGATTTCTAACAAATGATTAACGAATCATTTACATACGTAATAGTAAGTTAATGAAAATCAGTTTAATTAAAAACAAACACTATTTACTATTGGGATTAGATGTAAAAACAACCTTGAAATCTAGCCAAGTTTACTTAGTATTCAAAACCAGACGCAAGAGAAATCCAATTTTCCTCATTGTTTGACTGAACCGAGAAGGTTTTTTTAGCAATCGATACAGCCATTCCAAATTTAGCTTTTTCCAATTACGTGGTATTTGCTCCCTTTCACCAGCTAATAGCTCAAGGCTGTCTCCTACTCCGATAAACATACCTTTTTGAAACTGATTTTTATATGTAGCAATCCATTGTTCTTGTTTGGCTTTCTTTAATGATACAAAAATAAGATCGGGGTTTGCCTGTTTCATATTTGTTGCGATTTGTGAATCTTCAATCGAAATTGAACCATGATGATAGCCTGCAATACTTATCTCTGGAAACATTTTCTCTACTTCTAACACAGCCTTTTCATTTATATAATCTTTCCCACCTAAAAAGTAACAGCTTAAACCCTGCACTTGAGCAAATTTGATTAAATCAAGCATGACATCATAAGCTTCAATTCGTTCTTTGAACGGCTCTTTCTTATATTTTGCAGCACTGATAATTCCTTCTCCACCGGCAACAACATAGTCTGCTGACTGAACGATTTGTTTATAAATTCTATCCTTTTCCGCATGCATAAGTGTTGCCGTGTCAGCTAACACAACAAAAGTTTGTTGTTTTCTGTTCAATCGGGGATATAAATGATAATGTAAGAAATCTTTTTTTGTTGTATTTAATATTTCAATTTGTTCTATGTTCACCCTCGTCATCTATTAACAACCTTTCAAACTTTCCTTTTTTATTCCTGTCATTTTATCTATACATTTAAAATACCATAGTAGCAAACACCCTGGTAGGGGGAAAATTCAGACTAAATGGATTAATATTTAATTATTTCACAATCAATTAACATGTGATGTATAATTTTTATAGAATACATTGAATTTTTTAAAATCCAGATCGCACAGGAGAGAATTCTATTATGAAAATTATTGTTGTAGGCAGTGGTATTGTAGGGGCAAGTGCGGCATATCAATTAGTAAAAAATAATCATGATGTCATTTTGATTGATAAAAAGCATCAAGGAGCGGCAACTGCTGCAGGTGCAGGAATTGTCTGTCCTTGGGTTTCTTCACATGTGCAGGACGAAGATTGGTATCAGATCGCAAGAAGAGGAGCATCATTTTATTCGCACCTTATCGATCAATTAAAGAACGATGGAGAAGATAATGTGAGCTATAAAAAAATTGGAGCCCTTTGTGTGCGTTCAGACTTACATGAGTTAGATGCAATTGAAAAAGAAGTTAAAGCTAAATATGAAAACGCACCAGAAATTGGAGACATTAAGCGCTTGTCCGCTCAAGAAGCACGTGAATTATTCCCACCTTTAAACGAACAGTTAGAGGCTGTCTTTATTTCTGGTGCAGCACGGGTTGACGGAAGGTTACTACGAGATGCGATGGTACGTGCAGCTAAAATACATGGAGCAGAAGTCCTTCAAGGGGAAGCAACCCTTGTGAAAGAACAAGACGTCATTACTGGAGTAAAGTATCAAAACCAAACAATTCAGGCTGATGTTGTAATTGCTGCAGCAGGTGCGTGGACACCACAATTATTAGATCCAGTTGGTATTGATTTGAAAGTTGATGCCCAGCGTGGACAAATTGCTCATATTACGTTACCAAATGAGGATACATCCAATTGGCCAGTCGTATTACCAAAGTCGAGTCATTATATGTTAGCATTTGATGATGCTAGAGTTGTTGCCGGTGCAACAAGAGAAACAGGCTCTGGATTTGATTATAAAACGACAGCTGGCGGAATTCATGAGGTTCTATCAAATGCTTTAGACGTGGCACCTGGTCTTTCCAGTGGTACTGTTCAGGAAATGAGAATCGGATTTCGCCCCATGAGTCCAGACGGCTTACCTTTGTTAGGAATGCTTGATAAGGTAAAAGGCATTGTAATTGCAACCGGGCTAGGTGCATCCGGCTTAACGATGGGACCTTATGTTGGATCATTAGCTGCTTCAATAGCTGAAGGAAAAGATGTTGATTTAGATTTAACAGCCTATCAGCCTGAACGAAACTAATAATGTGCAGGGAATTTAGAGTTTAATAGAAATGGCGGTAAGAATCTTTCCTTATTTTTTAAAAGAAGAATAAGAAAATTGTTACTAATAATATCCTAAGTTTATATATAGAAATATTTTTGAACAACTATTGACGTGAATCCTAATATCAGGACTTCAACCATTTGATTGCAGACTTGTAGCTTCGTCTGTCCTATTTGTACTAAAAAAGTCGATTTATGTAAGTTTTAGTTTCACATTTATGATATGATAATTATTAAAATCATCAGTAAAAAATGGAGGCGTAACCCATTAAAAAAATACTAACATATGGAACTTTCGATTTGATTCATGCTGGTCATATCAATTTACTACGCCGCGCAAAGGATCTAGGAGATTATTTAGTTGTAGGAATTTCTACAGATGAATTTAATAAAGTAAAAAATAAACAGGCTTATCATACTTTTGACAATCGGAAAATGATTTTAGAATCGATTCGTTTCGTTGATAAGGTTATTCCAGAGTATTCATGGGATCAAAAAATCGATGATGTGAAACGTTATCATATTGATATTTTTGTAATGGGAGATGACTGGAAAGGACAGTTTGATTTTTTACAGGAATATTGTGAGGTTGTATATTTCCCAAGAACTGAAGGTATCTCAACATCAGAGATTAAAAGAAATATGAATAACAACCAATAGAAATATAAGAAATAATGTATCCTTTTCAGATGTTGAACGTCTAATACATATGGAAACTATTTATCCTTCACATTGTAATTAAAATTTAATTTACGAATTGCTACTTTCATAGTAAAATAAATTGTAGTATGTTTTTGGATGAGTAGTTAATAGAATTGTTATTTAAGGAGAAAACATAATGAGTAATAATCGAATTACCCAGACTCGAATCGTTAAAAGACATAAACGAAAAATACGTAAAAAAGTTTATTTTATCTTGCTACCAATTTTAATTGCCTTTCTTAGTGTACTAGGCTATGGTACTTATTTGTATATAAAAGCGGATACCGTAATGTCAGACTCCTATGTAGAGACGGAAAGAGAAAAATCCCCATTAAGGGATGCACTTGTGGATCCAAGTATTGATAATGTTTCGGTGCTAATCATGGGTATCGACTCAAATGATCATCGGGGGAATGCTGACAGTGCAAGAACAGATGCTTTAATGCTTGCCACTTTCAATAAAGATGAAAAGAGCGTTAATCTTCTGAGTATCCCGCGTGATTCATTAGTTTACATTCCAGAAGTTGGTTATGAGGATAAAATCAATCATGCACATTATTTCGGCGGAACTACTGGTGCGATTGAAACGGTTGAAAACTTACTCGATATTCCTGTCGATTATTATGTAAAAGTTAACTTCCATGCATTTGTAGATGTTGTCGATGCTTTAGGCGGGATATCCGTAGACGTACCATACGAATTCAAAGAATCCGATTCAATGGATAAGCGTGATTCAATTCACCTCATGCCGGGTGTTCAAGACGTTGGTGGAGAAGAAGCACTTGCACTTGCAAGAACAAGAAAGCTCGATAATGACATTGAGCGTGGTAAGAGACAACAGGAAATTATGAAAGCAGTAATCAATAAAGCAACGTCACTTAATTCTATTTTAAATTATGATGATTTGTTAGAAGCTGTTGGCGATAATATGACGACAAATATGACGTTTAGCGATATGAAAACATTTATTACGTACGGTACAAAAGGAAAGAACATCGAGATTAATACTTTATCATTAGAAGGATACGATTATCAGCCTGCAAATAAATATTATTGGGCACTTGATCAACCATCTTTAGAGGAAACAAAAGCTTTATTACAGGATCATCTAGAAATTAATTCATCCGTTGTAAATAATCAAGATTCAACGATTGAAAGTACTTCAGAGTCCTATTAAAAAAGAAGCATCTAATCTAGTGTTAGTAGATTAGATGCTTCTTTTATTTCATTCTGTTAGGCTTTCGCAGTTTTGTAAGCTGACGAATCCCCCGTAGTATTGGTTGGCGATTATGAATGGTTATCCCAGCTATTTCAGAAAACAGCTGGAATCCTATTAATATACATGCCAATACAGCTAATGATGATAATAGTGTCGCACTATTAAAGATTACAGCCATGATTCCAAAGAATACGCTAAAACCATAGATGATTAGAACGGAAGCACGATGTGAATACCCTCTTTTCATCAACTGATAATGGATATGTTTATTATCTGGTTTAGCAATCCCCTGATGATTCATCGTCCTTCTTATAATAGCCAGCAATGTATCAAAGACCGGAATGGCAATAACAATTATCGGTATGATAAAACTAAAGAACGCTACATTTTTAAATAACCCAAGCATCGATACAACTGCGATCGAATACCCAAGAAACAATGCTCCTGTGTCCCCCATAAAAATCTTAGACGGATGGAAGTTGAAGAAAAGAAAACCTAAAGAGCTTCCAATCAAAATAACACATAAAGCCACTACGATAAATCTGAAATCTGTTACAGCCATTATGAGAATGCTGATTAAAGCAATTATAGAAACCCCAGCAGCCAGTCCATCTAAACCATCAATTAAGTTAATCGCATTAGAGGCTGCCAAAATCCAAAAGATCGTCAAAGCAATTCCGACATATTCATTTAAAAACACAGTTCCAGTAAATGGCAAGGTCACCTTATCAATAATTAATCCAGATGAGACAACTACTACAGCAGCTGCAATCTGACCACATAATTTATAGGCCGCTCTTATTTCAAACATGTCATCAATTATTCCTGTTATCAGCATAATAAACGCACCAAGTATAATTGCATTCATCTCTGGGCTAGCAGGCTGTAAATACCAAAAACCTGCGGCTGTACCGATAAAAATACCAAGCCCACCCATACTCGGTTTAGGACCTTTATGCATTTTACGATTATTGTCTGGCTTATCAACGATATTAAATTTAAAGGATAGTTTTATAATTAAAGGTGTTACAAGTAATGCTGTCCCGCAGGAAATTAGAAATGCTATAAGCAATTCGCTTATGTTCCACATAAGTGTGCACCTACTTAGTAGTTTGATATAGTCTTATTTATTTTAACATAAAATATAGGAAAGTATATCTTTATATATAGAATACTGCACTCATACTGCACTATTAGAAGAACATAAAAAGTCTAGCTCTTACAAAAGAGCTAGACAAATAGAGTTATAGATTATTTGTATTGTACAATATTAAATTTAAATAATGGGTTGCCTAACGTATTATACATATTTTTGAGATTCGTTACCTGCTTTGCAGCCCAACCTATATCAGTTGCATATTGCCTGCCAAATTTTCCAGTAGCTTCCATTGCTGAAGGATTCCAACGCATTTTATAAAGTGTATTTTGCTTATTTGCATTATGAATATAGTCTTCACCTATAAACTTTGCCCCACCAACAATAGCTTTGTATGGAGTATCCCAATTTTCTTCATATGCTTTCTGAGAACCACAGGTTTCAGGACAAGAATCATATGCATTAATGCCAAACATGTTATAAACCTTTTTCCCGTTAACTTCAATACCTGTCGCTAACTTGGAAGTACCGTTTCCTGTTTCAAGCAATGCATGCGACACTAAGTATAACTCGTTTACATTATGTGCTTTACTTGCATCGACAAATGCTTGGCCCAAACCTTCTAAAATACCTTTTCCTTTTAAAAATGCATTTAACTCTGCTACAGTTGCTCCAGCTGTAGATGATAAATCTAAATGTTGAAATTCATCATTATTATCTGGATTTAAATATAACTCTGTATCAGATTGGGTTGCATTTCTCCAAGTTCCGTAAGATATCTCATACCAATTCCCTGTCTTACTAATTACATTTACTTCTGTTCCTTTTGAAAGAACACCATAAACATGTGAATTACTGCCCGGCTCAGATCGAACATTTAAATTAGCAGTAGTTGTTGCAATAGTTGCGTTAGGATCCACAAGAAGAGTATGAGCATATAAAATTTGATCGTTGTATCTTATTCGATACCAATCGGTACTTCCATCATATGCATCGCCTTTTACTGTTTCCAATATTGTAACCTTTGTTCCAGGTGCAAGCGTATATTTGTGAGTTGACGCAATCAGCTTAGGTAAAGTCCGAACCTTAACATTTCCGCCTGAATATATAGCACCTGATTGGCTAATTTCAAGATAGTTACCACTTATATATGCCGGTGAACTGCGATATAGATCCGTCTGAGGCGGTGGATTTGTGATAGCCATCTGAATATTTAAAGCTTCTTGTAAGGTTAAGTTGTAGCGTGTATAGTTAATAATTGTTTTGTTTGCAATAGCCTCATTAATCTTAGCTATAGTTACTTCATCAACTATTCCGTTCACTCTAAGTCCGTTATCACTTTGAAACTTTCTAACTTGCTTATCCATATAAGAACCATAAAGCGTTGTTACGGTAATATAACCATAACCCAATTGATTAAGTTTTTCTTTTAATTCAATCGTATCATTATGACGTTTTCCTTCTTGGAATGGACTATTATATATATTATCTAATTTCTTCAATGTAGCTTTGTCTGTCTTACCAGTTGCTGATAATCCATAGTAGGTTTGGAATTGCTTTACGCGTGTTTCAGTCCAGCTTCCGAAGTAATCTGTTTCTGATATTCCATCAAAGCCTACTCTATTTAGCTTTACTTTGATTCCAACGATATCATCATGTCGATCACCAAATTGAAAAGGTGTTTCGTTCACAAGCTCATCAAGTTTCTTCAGTGTGACATTATCCATGATTCCATTGACTCTCAGACCATTATCACGTTGAAGCTTCCTTACTTGCTTGTCCATAAAGGAGCCATATAGTGTGGTTTCTGTAATATAACCATAACCAACACGGTTCAATTTTTCCTTTAAACTAACTGTATCATTATGACGTTTTCCTTTTTGGAATGGACTATTGTATACTTCATCAAGCTTCTGGATTGTTGCTTCGTCTGTCTTGCCAGTTACCGATAAGCCATAATACGCTTGGAATTGCTTTACGCGTGTTTCAGTCCAGCTTCCGAAGTAATCTGTTTCTGATATTCCATCAAAGCCTACTCTGTTCAGCTTCACTTTGATTTCAACGATGTTATTATGACGATCACCTTTTTGGAAGTGCGTCTGTCCAGCTAGATCATTAAGTTTTTTCAGCGTGATGCTGTCCATGATTCCATTCACACGTAGACCGTTATCACGTTGGAACTTTCTTACCTGCGAATCCATGTAAGAACCATAGAGTGTTGTCACACTGATATAACCATAGCCTAGTTGGTTGAGCTTTTCTTTCAAAACAACCGTGTCATTATGACGTTTTCCTTCTTGAAATGGACTATTGTATACTTCATCAAGCTTCTGGATCGTTGCTGTATCTGTCTTACCAGTTACCGATAAGCCATAATACGCTTGGAATTGCTTTACACGTGTTTCAGTCCAGCTTCCGAAGTAATCTGTTTCTGATATTCCATCAAAGCCTACTCTGTTCAGCTTCACTTTGATTTCAACGATGTTATTATGACGATCACCTTTTTGGAAGTGCGTCTGTTCAGCTAGATCATTAAGTTTTTTCAGCGTGATGCTGTCCATGATTCCATTCACACGTAGACCGTTATCACGTTGGAACTTCCTTACCTGCGAATCCATGTAAGAACCATAGAGTGTTGTCACACTGATATAACCATAGCCTAGTTGGTTGAGCTTTTCTTTCAAAACAACCGTGTCATTATGACGTTTTCCTTCTTGAAATGGACTATTGTATACTTCATCAAGCTTCTGGATCGTTGCTGTATCTGACTTACCAGTTACCGATAGGCCATAATACGCTTGGAATTGCTTTACACGTGTTTCCATCCAGCTACCGAAGTAATTTGTTTCTGAAATCCCGTCAAAACCTACTCTATTTAGCTTTATCTTGATTTTAATGATATCATCATGGCGGTCACCTTTTTGGAATGGAGCTTCCGCAACTTGAACCGAAAAAGTTTCAAGTTGAATTGATTCACTTTCTTCTACTGAATCCTCTTCTACAGATTCTTCTTCCTTTACCTCAACGGGCTCATCTGCCTCTTCTGTTGCTGGCTTCTCTTCTTCAACAGGTTCATGCTTAGACAGTTCTTCTTCCGTATCTGAGTTTCCCTCTTCTGATGTTTCTGTTTCTACAAGATCTGCTTTTTCTGGACCATTTTCTATCTCTTCATTCTCTGATGGTTCATCTACTTCAGGTAAAGATTGCTCATCCTTATCTTCAGTTTGTTTTTCCTCTTGTAATTCGTTTGATACATCAAGCTCATCGGTCTTTTCTACATTTATCTGTTCTTTAACCTCATCAGATGTTGCACCTACGTATTGTGGACTAAAGTGGAAAAAGGAAAATAATAAGACAGCTAGAATTATAAACTTCTTTGTTTTCACTTTAGTTTCACCTCCTTTTTACTATTTAGATTACTATTCTAGTATCGACATATTTCTACTATTTTTCAAGCTGATTAATGTTATTTTTCATTAATAAAAGATGAGGCTCTATCGAAATAGAATCCTCATCTTCCAAAATTGTAATTATCTTCTTTTCAGTTTAAAAGAATTTGCAATAGCATCCGCTGTTAATTTCCCTAATGATTGTCGATAACTTGAACTCTTTAACAGAGAATTCTCGTTCTTATTATCGATAAACATATACTCTAACAAAATAGAAGGCATATTGCTATTACGTAAAACGTTAAAATTAGCTGTTTTCTTTCCTCGATCATTAACTGGTAGATTTTTTGCTAAATAATTGTGTATTTCAGACTGCCTGTTTCTTGTTTCCTTACTTACATTTCCATTGTGAATAAAAGATTCAAAGCCACCAGTTTTACCGTCAAAAGCATTAGTATGAAGACTTACGAAGTAATCAGCATTCCACTTATTTGCCATATTAGCTCTTTCTGTTAGTTCAATAAACTTATCAGTAGTGCGGGAAAGCATTATTTCTACTCCAATATACTGCTTTGTCAGAATTTCTGCAGTTTTTAATGCGATGTCTAATACGATATTTTTCTCATTAAGGCCAAATCCTTGTCCTCCAGAATCATGTCCACCATGACCTGGGTCTAAGAATATCTTCACAACATTATTATTAACTGATTTATTAATTTTTGCCAAGGTCACTTCATCGGCAATTCCATTTACTCGTAGGCCATTATCTTTTTGAAATTTCCTTACCTGTTTATCCATAAAGGAACCATAAAGCGTTGTTACGCTAATATAACCATAGCCAAGTTGATTCAACTTTTCCTTTAATTCCTTTGTGTCGCTGTGACGCTTACCTTTTTGGAACGGACTATTATACACTTCATCTAATTTCTTAATTGTTGCTGAATCTGCTTTTCCTGTCGCAGGAATTCCATAATAGGACTGAAACTGTTTAACACGTGTTTCCATCCAGTTTCCATAAAGAGTAGTCTCCGAAATTCCACCGAAGCCAATTCGGTTTAACTTCTTTTTGATACCCACGATATCATTATGACGGTCACCCTTTTGGAAAGGTGTCTTGCTTATTTCCGCATTCAGTTTTTTTAGTGTAACCTCGTCCATTATTCCATTAACTCGTAATCCATGATTCTTTTGAAACTTCCTTACTTGTTTGTCCATAAAGGAACCATAAAGTGTTGTAACCGTAATATAGCCATATCCTACACGATTCAATTTCTCTTTTAAAGTGGTTATATCATTATGGCGCTTTCCTTTTTGGAAGGGACTATTATACACTTCATCTAACTTTTTTAGTGTTGCATCATCAGCTTTTCCTGTTACAGATAGACTATAATAAGATTGAAACTGTTCAATACGCGTTTCCATCCAACTTCCAAAAAAAGTAGTTTCCGAAATTCCACCAAAACCAATTCGGTTTAACTTCTTTTTAATTTCTACGATTTCATTATGGTGATCGCCCTGTTGGAATGGAGCGTTAACAACTTCTGCATTCAGTTTTTCAAGCGTAATTTCGTCCATTATGCCATTGACTCGTAATCCATAATCCTTTTGAAACTTCCTTACTTGTTTGTCCATAAAGGAACCATAAAGTGTTGTAACCGTAATATAGCCATACCCTACACGATTCAATTTCTCTTTTAAAGTGGTTATATCCTTATGACGCTTTCCTTTTTGGAAAGGGCTGTTGTATACTTCGTCTAACTTATTTAAAGTTGCATCATCAGCCTTTCCTGTTATAGGTAATCCATAATAAGATTGAAATTGTTGAACTCGCGTTTCCATCCAGCTTCCAAAAAAAGTAGTTTCTGTAATGCCGCTGAAGCCAACTTTATTCAATTTCTTTTTGATACCCACAATATCATTATGACGATCGCCCTGTTGGAATGGAGCCACTGCAGCTTGAGCCGAAAAAGTTTCTAGTTGAATTTCTTCATTTTCATCTACTAGGTCTTCCTCTATAGAATCTTCTTCCTTGCTATCAATTGCTTCTTTTCTAGACTCCTCTTCAGCCGTAGTGTGTTCAGCCGATTCCTTGTCTTCATAGAAATTCTCTTCTGTTACTTCGACCTCTGGGATAGCTTCGTTAATATTATCTTCTTCGGAATTCTCACTTTTTAGGGTATCTTTATCTAAGCCAGTTTCCTCTTCTTCATTTTCCAATGGTTCTCCTATTTCAGATGAGGACCTATCTTCAATTTCATCCGGAAAACTAACTTTCTCTTCATTTTTTTCATCTCCTGAAGTTGTAGCACTATTTAACTGATCGTTATCTATATCTGAATTTGCTTCTGCAGTATGCGGACTAAAGTGGAAAAAAACAAATAATAAGAATCCTAGAATCATAACCTTATTTATTTTCACTTTAGTTTCACCTCCTTTAATTTAGATTACTTTTCTAATATCGACAATATATTACCTTTTTTTAATACTTTTTTCCTACTTATTTTAGTTGCACCTTACTAGACTTGATAACTTCATAACAATCAACAGACCAAAAAAAGAAAGCATGAATGTCCATATAATTTTAAATATAGACGATTAATGCTCTCTTCCACTATTAATTCATAATCTTTTTCAGATTATTTATCATACAACTCTTTTTTAGTTGATGTTTTTCCCAATTCATTCAAAATATGGTTATAATAATTACTCCTTAGGTATGCAACTTCTGAAATTAAAGCTGCTGTGGCTGGTCCATCATTTACTTCAAATAAGTAAAGTTCGCCATCTTTGTCAATACCAATATCCATACCTAGAGACATAATATGTGTACCTCTTAGTTCTTCGACCTTATATGGTAATGTTACTGCAATTTTTTTTAATTTTTTATTAATCAAAGTCCATTTTTCTTCTCCAAAGTTCGTTTTCAAAAATGGCTTTGGTTCACTTATTCCTCCGCCTTGGTTAACATTTGATATTACTTTTTGTCCTATGCCAATTCTTATATAACTTCTTGCACTGTGCCACTTACCATCTTCACCTTTTTCGACATGAACCCTACAATCGAATGGATCTCCATGTAATGTTCTAGATTGAACATACTTTTGAAGTATATAACTTTTCCCCTCTATCTCTTCTTCAAAGAAAGTAGCAATCTGATTTTCATTCATTTCTCGTTCATTTGTTTTAAACCCAACGGTATAATGATTACTATTTTTGTTTAAAATATATACTCCTCTTCCGCGAATTCCTTTTAATGGTTTTAGCACAATAGAAGAATATTCATTTAGATAATGAATGATATCTTTAGATGTTTTTACATTGTGAGTAGGAATTATTAGATGCGAAAATTCCTGATCATCTTTCAACATGTCTTGTAATTGTATCTTGCTTATGACATTTGAACGGTTATCTGATAAGAAAGTTTTATCCTTTAGGTAATTCATAATTTCACGATTTTCTTTTTTAAAACAGTAAGGAACTACATCAATAAAAGAAGGAATATCAACTATCCTTTCTTCCCAACTATTATTAATATATACCTTCCCTTTTACTTTGTTCTCTTCCATTATAATATCTTTTGGCCGCAAATAAATCATTTCAATGCCATATGCTTTGCTTATTAATGATGTAATTTTTGCTAATTTTGTTGGTTTATTAAAATTTGTCATGAAGCCAACTCTCATACTATTTCTCCTTCTTGAATTAGATGTATAAAATAACTGTCTTATTTTTTTCTAGTTAGTTGAAATAATATGAAACCCTGTTTTCTGAGGGATTTCCACATTTACTTGTAAATCATTTTCTAAAACACTTTGTACTTTTGATTTTTTCGATCCTTTTTTACACACTTCAATAAATCCATTCAAGTTTTGTTCATTACCATTTAATAACTTTATTTCGATTGTGTTGTCATCAATTTGCTGTATATATCCATGTAAACCTCTTCTCAATGCCTGTCTTTTAATGTAGCTCATATAGCCAACTTTTTTCAGTTTCCCAGTAACTGTAATATGCTTTATGAACTTGCTTCTTTCTGGTGCTGTCGCAATTTTGACTTCCTCAGCTGCCCATTGTTTTAGTGGTTCTATAACACTGAGATAATCAAAATAGAAAGAAGACCGCTTCATATTTTTAGTCTCTGGGAAGTAATAATCGATAATTGCAGATGGGACGTCTCTTGCTTTACCCTCTAAAGGATACAAATGAAAACCGATTTCGGCCGTTGCATTTACTTCGAGTACTACACCTTTTCTATTATCTTTTGGATCAACAATAATATCTACACCAGCATGTGGAATAGAAGGCAAGGCTTTTAAGGTATCGACAGCGATTTGTCTAACTTCTGTTGATAATTCATCAGTAGCTTCTATAGGGTCTCCACCAGAAGAAAGATTACTCTTATCTCTTAAAAACACTTTTTCATCCTTCTTAGGTATGCTTTTTAAATCATAACCAGCACTTTTCAATAAATTACGTACTTCAAAATCGACCTTTATTGGTTTTGGAGCTAAATACGGATTCTTTTTTCTTTCATTATTTTTTATTTTTATCAACTCTTCTACTGAATGAATCCCATCCCCATCGATATTAGCCGGAACACGATTTGTTGCTCCTATTACTTTGTCACCAACTACATAGATTCGATACTCTTTTCCTGGATAATATTTCTCAATCATCAATTCTGTATCTTTTAAAGTTGAACGTAATTCTGAAAGTACATCATTTAATTCCTGGATAGTATTAATGTTTGTATAAACACCTTTCCCCATACTTCCTTTAAGTGGCTTTACTACCACAGGAAAACCAACTTGCTCTGCATATTCAACCATTTCTTTATCATTACTTAATACAGTACCTAACGGTATCGGTACTCCAGCTTCATTCAGGAGATCTTTAGTAGTCTCTTTGTTTTGGCATATTCTAACCGTTTTATTAGATACAATGTCCCCTCTAGATCTGAAAAAATAATGTTTTCTTTCTTTTGAACTTAGTGAGTAAAACTTTCCCTGCGTACTGCTATTTAGTCTATCCATTTTACATAATTCAGTTTCGTCTTTATACCACTTAAGCTCTAACCCTCTTCTCCAACCTTCTAATGCAACTAGGTATGAACATAACTTAAAACCTGAGATGTCTTTTACAACATCATGATTTAGATGTGGAAATAGTTGTACTTCGCCTTTTTTCATAACTTTCTCCTTTTAATATCAAAGTTTTAGTTATACCAATTATTCTTTATCATTGAATAATCTATAAGGAAGACCATTTTTCCTTTCAAGCACTGATGCTACTTCATTGGTAAAAGGTCTTCCTTTAATACTAACACTTAGAAACTTTACATTATCTTCAATTATTTTGATACTCTTTTTCTTCTAATTCGAACATCATCAATTTTTACAGGATAATAACCTTCTTGTAAAGTTTGTCCTGTTTGTAACGGTGTTTTTGTAGTTTCTTCATTGTTTTGGGTACCATGATTTAATATTTCAAAGCCTATTTTAACAGGTGACTTTCTTGAACGTTCCTTAACACTAGATACTATAGCTCTTTTAGATGCACCACTATTAATGGCTTTTCTAAATTTATCTACATTTTCATTGTTCCCTGAGACTATTATTGATGTTGTTCCATTTGATAAATTTTTAACATAACCATGTAATTTAAACTTCTTTGCTTGATTTCGAATCCAAGTCTCATATGCTACATTCTGTATTTTTCCTTCAACAATAAATCTTGTTGCAGTAGTATTATCGGTTGGCATTGGTGGTATTATATATTCTTCTGCATATCCATTTTGAAAAGCCTCAAAGATATGATGGAAGTCAAAATAATATAGCTGACCATCTTTATTATGGTTTGCTTTTGTTTCAGGAAAGTAAAGATCAATAATTTCTTTTGGAATATCTCTTGATACACCTTCCATCGGAAATAGATGGCTATTGATACTAGCTTGTGTGTTTATTTCAATTATTGTTGCTGTATTACTTTCTTTATCTACAATAATATCTACACCGCTATGCTTTAATCCTGGTATTGCGGCCACCGCTTGAATTGTAATATCTTTGATTTCATCTGTAAGCTCATCTGTAACATCTACGGAATCACCACCAGAAGAGATGTTTGCTTTAGACTTAAGAAAGACTCTCTCTCCTTCTTTTGGAATACTATCCAGATTATAATCCTTTTCTGCCAACATATCGTGTAATTCTTTATCTATTTTAATTGCTCTACGGAAAAGTGCTGGGTTCTTATCTCTTTCAGAATTGTTTAGTTTGATCAATTG
Organism: Oceanobacillus sp. FSL K6-0127; assembly: GCF_037983385.1. NCBI lineage: Bacteria > Bacillati > Bacillota > Bacilli > Caryophanales > Bacillaceae > Oceanobacillus > Oceanobacillus sp. FSL K6-0127. The sequence goes on from NZ_CP150287.1 coordinate 4,302,319, forward strand.
CTGTATTGTGCTTTTTCCGTCACCTACCACATTAGCTGGGGTTCTAATTATTGCACCTACTACCTTATCGCCAACAACATAGACACGGTGATCTACTCCTTTAAAAAATTTCTCAACAATAATTTCAGAGTAGTCTAAATCATATCTAACATAAGATAACGCATTTTTAAATTCGGTTTCATCCTTTATATTAGCGATAACTCCTGCTCCACCTGTTCCATCGCTTGGCTTTATAACAAGTGGGTAGTCAAGTGTCTTTGCATAAGATATTATTTCTTCATCCAGTACTTCTTTTTTAAAAATTCGTCCTTCAGGTGTGGGTACTCCTGCCTTTAGCAAATACTCTTTAGTCGTATGCTTATCCCTACAAATCTTCATTGTTGACACTGAAGTTAAATCTCCACGCGAAACTACAAAACGATGTTCTCGGTCTTTAGATGCCAATGAATAACGGATCTCAGATTTTCTTCTGTTTTCATTGATGAACTTGAGCTTTAGCCCTCTTCTCCATCCTTCCAACGCAATGCTATACATACTAACTGTATAGCCCCTTGCTTCTTCAGGAATTGAGGTTTCTAAGTGTGATAACCAATTCTTTATTTTCATCGGATTTAAAACCCTTCCTTCTTTGAGAATTTTTCTAATAACATAATTACACCTGTAACTTAAGAGATGTCCAAATTAGGAATATAATGTTGCATATGATTTCTCATCCGATCATAGACTTGTTGCGAGTCAAACTCTCCAACATCGGTTTTAATTGTTTTTTGTCTATCAACAATGTCTTTTAATAAATGAAGCTTATAGTCTTTTTTATCTCCACTATCTACATAAGTAAGAGTGTATTTAGGATTGCTGATTTTCGTCATTTTACTATTCTCTGGTTTCTCAACATCAACTGTCATATATGCTCCAATCTGCCTGTAAATTCCTTTTTGACCGGAGAAGAAATTACCTAAAGAATACGCAACAAAGGTTTCTTCACCTTTAGAGTTTACAATATAAGCAGGAGGTTGTAGCACATGTGGATGATGACCTATAATTATATCAGCACCTGTGTCAGATAAACTACTTGATGTCTCTACTTGAAAAGATGTTGGAAGCATTGCATATTCTTTACCAAAATGCATCGACAGTACAACAATATCTGCAAGACCTTGACCTTTGATTTTATTTATAATTCTTCGGATCCACTTAACTCCATAATCAGCAAAACTTCCTGCTAGATATTCCTTATCTTTAGGTCTCTTTACAGTTCCCATTGATTTTGTATATGCAAGGAAACATATTTTCAAGCCATTTCTGTGGAAAATTCGCAGTGTATTTCTATCATCATTGGATTTATAAGCGCCTACGTATGGCATCCCAATTTTTTCCCAATTTTCAATTGCTTTTAGAATACCTTCTTCTCCTTTATCCATCACGTGATTATTAGCCATATTTGCAATATCAACATTAAGATCTTTTAATGTATAGCCTATTTCAATAGGGCTATTAAAATGTGGGAAACTAGAAATTCCCAGTTCTGCTCCACCAATAATTGACTCTTGATTCGCTATAATTAAATGATCTTTTTTAAATAGTGGTTTAGCTGCTGCAAGCATTTCTGTAAAATTATAACTACCATCTTCCAATTTCGCTTTATTATATACCCGATCATGAAGTAAAATATCACCAGTTGCTCCAATTGTTACTTTTCTTGTATTATTTCCCATAATTACCTCCCCTTTATTGCCTTTTTAATTTCTTCTAAAACTCTTCACTAAAGTATATTTAACAAATTTGCTTAAGTATTGGATTTTAAACAGGCAAAATCATATTTACAGACATTTAGAAGTTTAGAAATAGCTACTTTTGCTTAATAGCTTCTTTAATTTTCCTAATTGGTTCAGTATATTTCCATGATGTACTACTCAAAATATGTTGATTATCCTTCTCAATTCTATCCTTTTGCTTCTTCAGTCTCTGCAAATCCTTATCCATCTTCCTTAAAGCATACTGGACAGATTTAATATTTGATGTGTTATATTGCTCTGATATTTCAAACCCAACCGTTACTGGATCTTCATAGCTCTCTTCATTAATTTTTAATACGTTAGAGCCTTGAGGATACTGTTCAATAATTTTTTTAAATCCGCTAACCGTTTCTTTATCTGTTCCAGCAACTACAATCTCAATTTCATCAAACACTTTGCTCTTTACATAGCCATGTAAACTATGGTCAAGTGCTTGCTGTTTCAACCAATTATGGAAATTATATCGTTGTACATCCCCATAGACCGTATATTTCCTAGAATAAAGTCTGCCTATCGGTGCAGGAGCTACCTCTACTTCAAGTGCTGCTCTATTTTCCAAAGGCTCCAAAACAGTTATTAAATCAAAATAAATCTTTGACTTATCTGTATTTGTTCCCTTTGTTTCAGGAAAATAGTAATCAATTATTGCTCCAGGAATATTTCTTGATTTCCCTTCAATTGGAAACAGTGCACCACCTATTTGTGCTGTTGGGTTCAACTCGATTACAACTACAGATTCAGCAACGTCTTCACCTTCATTTACAATGATATCGACACCAGCATGTGGAAAGCCAGGAATAGCTTTTAACGCATCAATTGCGACTTGCTTATACTCTTCTGACAATGTATCCGTTACATCAACCGGATCTCCACCAGATGATACATTTGTTTTTTCCCTCAAATAGATTATTTCACCTTTTTCTGGGATACTTTCCAGTGTGTAGCCGGCATCCATAATAAAATCTAGAATCTCATTATCGATATGAATTAAACAGCTATTTAGTCGCGCATTTTGCTTTCTCACCTTATTTTTCAGATCAATTAACTCTTCAATGGTGTGCTCCCCATCACCAGTAATATTTGCAGGAACTCGATTATATGCTGCTATTACCTTATCTCCTACAACGTAAACACGGTATTCTTTACCTACTACATACTGTTCAACAATTACTTCATCATAATCTAATTCATGACGAACATAATGAATTGCTTTTATTAACTGCTCTTCATCTCGGATATTTGTTACCACACCATTACCTAAACTTGCATTTGTTGGTTTTAATACAAGCGGGTAACCTAACTCATTACTGTATGCAATGATTTCTTCGTTCGTTGCGTCTGGTGCAAAGCCTTTTCCTTTTGGAACAGGAACACCTGCTTTTTCAAGATAAATCTTCGTGTCATCTTTTTCAGACCCTATTTCAACTGCTTCATTAGTAACAAGATCTCCTCGTGTTCTAAAAAAGTAATGTGTCTTTTTATCTGAGCTTAATGAAAACAATCTACCTGGAGGGTTAACCCCAAAAATAATCATATCTTTGAAATGATCCGAGTCCTTTGTATACCATTTGAGCTTCAAACCTCTTCGCCAGCCTTCCAGGGCAACTGCAAAAGCATCTAATCGAGTTTTTCGAGCATTTCTCACAATATCATTTGTAAGCTGTGGCAAACTAATTCCCAGCTGCTTCTCTTTCATTTCCATTTCCTCCTATGTAGCACCCTGTTAGTTTTTTAATTTTTTTGTGATTGATCCTACTAATCGAATTGGCATCGTTGCTTTCCAGGATAAACTACTATAGTACTTTCTGCGTTTCAATTCTGCTTTTTTTAGTTCACGTTCTGTAGCTTCAAGCTCTTGCTTATACATCTTTAGATCTTCAATTTGCGTTTTTAAATCTGTTTTAATTTCAAAGCCGACTTTAATCGGTTCGTAATAGTCATCTACCTGTATTTCAAAGACTTGCCCGCGTTCTTCGTCTTCCCAAAATCCATTTTTAAAATCATCTACCATTTCTGGATCAGTGCCACCCACGACAACCTCAATATCGCCTTCTTCAAGTGTCATGATATAACCGTGCAGAAAACGTTCAAAGGCTTGTTTTCGCAGCCCACGATGGTACCCAATATCGAGTACATCTCCACTTACTATATACTTTTTGGTATATAGTTTTTCTTGGGGACATGGAGTTACCGTAGTAACAAATGCATCTCTTGATTGCAACGGATCAAGCACATCATGGAAATCAAAAAATGTATTTACTTCAGCAGTATTTATTCCTTTAGTTTCTGGAAAATAATAATCAATGATTGCTTTTGGAATGTCTCTTGATTTACCTTGAATTGGATAGAGCAAACCACCTAGTTGCGCAGTTGGATTTAGCTCAATAATATAGACATTTGAATTATCCTGATGTACAATCAGATCAACCGCACCATGTTCAAGACCCGGAACAGCATGCAATGCCTTGACTGCCGCCTCTTTTACATATTCAGGCATCTCATCCAATGCATCGATTGGATCCCCACCTAACGAAATATTCGTTTTATCACTAAGCACAACATGTAATCCTTTTTCCGGAATTGTATCGAGTGTGTATCCTTTTCGCCCGATAAAATCTTCCACTTCTTCATTCACAAGAATTGGACAACTTACTAATCGAGGGTTAAGTCCTCTTTCCTCATTTTTAATTTCAATTAATGCTTTAATAGAATTTATTCCATCAGCCGTAATATTTGGTGGAATCCGGTTCATCGCTCCAACAACCTCATCACCAACAACATACATGCGGTACTCTTTACCTGGTATGTATTGTTCCACAATTACGTCTTGGTAACCAAGATTTCCACGTACATATTCCAATGAGTGCTCAAATTCACCACTGCTAGTAATATTAGAGATAACACCTCTGCCGAAGCTGCCATCAGTAGGTTTTATTACAACTGGAAAACCTAGATGGGATGCGTAATCTACTATTTCCTCATTTGAAGCTTCTTCTGTAAACTGCTTGCCTTCTGGCACAGATACCCCATTTTTGAGTAAGGCTTGCTTCGTCTTTTCTTTATCTCGTCCAATATCTACAGCTTCATTGGTTACTTTGTCACCTCGTGTGCGAAAGAAGTAATGTGTTCTATCTTTCGAACTTAAAGAAAATAATTGCCCAGGTTTATCTACAAACCATGTTTTCATCTCTTTAAATTTTTCAGAGTCTTTTACATGCCATCTAAGTGTTAGACCTCTTCTCCATCCTTCGAGCGCAACAACATATGCATCTAATAAGTTCCCATGTGCATCTGAAACAATTTCATTGGAAAGGTGTGACAACCATTCTGCACGATTCTCTTCCATCTGATTTCCTCCTACATTCCACCATTTCAATCTTGTAAATAAACATTCGTTTTTAAATTCGTATAATGAATAAATTCCTTGCCATTTATCAAATCATTGGTTAATCGACCTTGTGCCTCTATAAAATAATCTCCTAGCCATTTATCTGTCGGAATATCAAACTCATCGTAATTGCCTGGTTTTGGTGTGAATTCTCCAAACACCAATCCCTCATCAGACCTTAGAAAATCGATTCTTATAAAAGGAGAAGGTATTTCAGCACTAATCGCTGTGGCCATCTCAATTTCAGCATTTGTTACGCCTTGGCCTTTAAATAAGCTTTCATCATATTTTCCAGTTCCAATTCGTTCACCTGATGCTGTCCACCAGCAATGCTTTATTTCCGGGTAGCGTACAATTTCTAAGATGAGCGCTACTTTTCCATAAAAACAATAAAACTTAATATCGCGGGCAGGTATTTTTTTATCTTTGTCTTCAAGTATTAGTTCCTCGAAGAACCATTCATTATTGCTAACTCGACCGGATTCTATGTCTCTCTCCATATTTTTCCTTAAAACTTGCCAATTAGCAATTGTCTTTGATTGTTTGATATCTATTATATCATTATTATTATAAACGAGATATACACCGCGAGCACCTGCTCCATCATTAGGTTTGATTGCTATCCCATTCTTTTCAGGTATTTCTTCTAATGTGTACGTGCGCTCCGAAATCTCTGGTGTTCTTATATTTAATCGATTCATAAATCGGTATGCAACCTTTTTATCATCCAGCAGCATTTCTGGTAATGTTCCCAGCAGCTGATGCTCCCGCATGCGCATATTTAGACTGGCACGGTAAGAGGAAGCCGGTTTTAATGAAATCTCTTCCTCTGAAAGCCCTGACCTGATCATGAACTCTGGAATATCTTCTACTTTTAGCCCGGACAGGAGCTTTGGATAAACAAGCTGTTTATATGCCTTCTTCTCATGCATAAATAAACGAGCGGCTGCCTTTAATAGATGATTGTAATTTTCATCATACGATTGCTTTCGCTCCATGACATCTTCCATGAACGCTATTAATGTGCCTTCGTTCTTCTTTTCCTTTGCCATTCTCCATAAATGATTATAATCTAGCTTCTCAGATTCTAATTTAAGCGTGTTTATTATTTCCTTTGCAGCATATAATTCATGACGAATAGATTCAACCTCGTTTTCTAAATCCATTATTTGTGGATCTTGGCTTGCATGCAATACGTTACGAATCGAAGCTGTTTGTTTCCATGTCTTGCTTTTTTTTATTTGCTGTATCTGTTTTTCACTATTTTTAATATCAGCTTCTGCCTTTTTAATCGCTGCTTCTGTTTTAATCAATCGTTTGATTAATTCCTCATTTTTATGTTGTCTTTCTATCGAAACAGCGTTTTTTTCCATATCAAGCTGATTATCATTACCTTCGTTCATCCAATCATCCACCTTTGCCTTATTCCAGTTTAAATGGATTCTCATCCACCAACCAATTTTCTATAAAGGATGCAAATGACATTTGATTCCATGATTTTTCACTCATCCAGTTTTCAGTGGATAATGGAATCGATTTTAATTCTTTACGATGGTTTTCCAACAAGTTATCGCGGACTTCCTCACTAATTGGGTACCACTTTGCTTTTGTGTGCGTATATTCTTCGATATGCCTGGAGCACCTTCGAAGATTGTAACTTTTATCCCCCCTATTTCCAGGAGGCTGGTTAATAATAATTCGAACAACTTTTGCATCTAGATTCGGTACATATCGTTGCTTTTCCTCAAAGATAGCGGGATTGTTCACAATTAAAATGTCACAAGAAATCCGTTCTCCATATACGAGCATTTGTACAGAATCGCCATCAAGCAGTTCTCTGATAGAATGATTTATTTCTTTTGGCATTTTCAAATCATATTCCCCCATTTGAATCAGCCCTGTTCGCATACCCATTTCTTGTAATGCCTTTATTTGTAGAACGATATATTGATCTGGCTTTGATCGTAAGTCCGAGATGAAGACGATATCGAAATGTCGCTTTCCGAGTTGTTTTTCTTCCCTCTCTGGCCACATCGGCTCTGGCACGGGATACCGTCTTATTTCGGGTTGGATAGGCATGTAGAATGTGTCTGTTTGATTATGGTAAAACCGATAACTTTCAGCATACTCTTTGCGTGCCCCCATTAAAAATCCATTGTACCCAAAAGCAGAGCTTGCAGTTAGTGAACCAGATGATTGCATTGGAAATGATAATGGTCCTGTTTTTAAATCCACTACAGCTTCTTTACCGAAGACAGCAATTAAACGATTTTTAAATTCACTGTCTGCCGCGAATCGGACTCTATCCCAGTAACCAACCTTTTCAAGCACAGGTTCCCTCCTAAACATAATCGATGACATGTTTGAGAAAATATATCTCCCTGGCATACCTCTTCGATAGGGCTTAAGTTCTTCTGTCAGTCTTGCATGCTCAGAGGTGTTTGCAATGATATCTTTCTGTTCCATTAAGTGATTCATTTGTCTTTCAATCTTTTCTGGATGCGACCAATCATCTGCATCATTAATCGTTACAAATTCGCCTGTTGCCTGTTGTAAAGCAATGTTGCGAGCTATATAGGGCCCGCTATTCTTTGGTGTAGTGAGCTGTTTTACTCTTTCGTCCATTGTGGCATATTCCGCAATCACTTTTGCTGTATCATCTGTACTGCAATCATCTACAACCAATATTTCAAGGTTGTCCCACGTTTGGGCCAGCATGGATTCAACCGCTACACGAATTCCCGATTCAGAATTATAAGCAGGAATGATAATCGACACTTTCGGCCCATCTGCTGCATGCTTCCTTTGAATCGGGTTGGTTCTTAATCTATAATAAGCACCCGTGCCAGCATCAGGTGACAATGTTATCTCCTGTAATTCGTATAGACCTAAGCACTTATTGATCCACTCAACTCTACCTTCAATCGTTCTTTCTAAATTCGCTGCGGCTACATACAAATCTGCATGTTTATCTGAAACGAGCAGATTTGTAATAAGTCTCATTCCCTTTTCTTGTTCACCTAGGAGTTCATAGCTCTCTGCCTTTAGTATCGCCGCTTTTCTGAGAGTCTCTTGGTTATTCTCTTTATCCATTGAAATAGCAATATATTTAAGAGCCATGCTTGCACTATCTTTCGTAAGCTTATTCGCATACCATAAGGCTAGCTCCCAAGCGATTGCTTTTTTCAAATAATTATTATCGGTAGTTATGAGCAATTGTTGTAAATCGGCTAAAGCTTTTTCAATAAACCCTAAATCGTATAGATGCTTTTTGTATTTTTTCAGTTGATTTTCGGCATGTTTTCTTTTATATGCTTTGCTGTAGACCTGCTTGATATTCCTTCTGCCTAATGCATAGGCTGGAATCGATCTAATAAGGGATTTCCCTTCGCGTTTATACTTTGCCAGTTTTTTTATCAGGTGCTGTGCCTGCATAAATTCGCGCTTATATTCCATTAAACTCTGCTGCTTTGCTTTCTTTTTGGCTAATTTTTTTTCTAAGTCTGCTTCTAATTCAGCCAATTGATCAGCAAATGCCGTATTCTGTTCTTCGGGCTTATTCATTTCAGTTTGTTTTTTCATCATATACCCAGCTCTTCTCCCATACATGTTCACTGAAGTTGATTTCACCTGACGCTTCTGTATGATGTTCTATCAAGGCATTCTTGATTTCAAGTGTTTCGGGATACCAGGTTCCCGATTGGTCAAAGTATTGCTTTAAGTGTTTTAAACAATTAGAAATATGATAGCCTTCATGGCTTGGTAATTCGTTCACAATAACATCTAATGACTTTGCAAAAACAGTTGGTACGTACCTTTGATATGCTTCTAAAACAATCGGATTCAAAATAATTAGCTTATCTGTTTGTATTTGTTCACCATATACAAGCATTTGTAATCTATCTTCATCAAGCATATTGCGAATGGAATCATTTATTGTTTTAGATGGAGCAACATTGTATTGATTGATTTGCACGAGACCAATTCGTCCGTCATTTCTCGCATAAATTTCCTTAATGTAGCTGATTTGCTCCTCATTAATTATTCGAAAATCCGTCGCAATTACAAGATGAAAGAAGCGTTTGCCGTCCGTTTTTCCCTCTCGTTTCGGCCACATTGGCTCTGGAACTGGAAAAACTCTAGTTGTCATTGGAAAAGGATAACACAGTGTCTCTGCTGTATGATGGTAATACTCCAAAGCTTCTACATATTCTTTTCTTACACCCATGAAAAAGCCGTTATATCCAAATGCAGAGCTCCCTGTAAGCGATGTAACGGACTGTCTTGGTAATGATAGTGGACCTGTTTTCAAATCAACATAGCTATTTTTTCCAAATACTTTAATCAGTCTTCGCTTAAATTCACCATCTGCCGCGAATCGTACACTGTCCCAGTAGCCAACTTTTTCAAGAACTTGCTTGCGTCTGAACATAATAGAAGACATATTTGGGAAAATATACTTGCCTGGTGTACCTCGACGATATAATTTCAGCTCTTCTTCCGTTAACCTTGAATGCTCAGATGTATTTGCAATGATATGCTCATGGTCAAGCAAATGTTTTACCTGTATCTCTATTTTTTCCGCATGTGACCAATCATCTGCATCATTAATGGTGACAAAATCTCCAGTTGCATGGTCTAACGCAATATTTCGAGCAACATATGGTCCACTGTTTACCGGGGTTGAAAGGGCCTTTACGCGTGAATCCTTTTCTGCATATTCAGCGATAACTTTCGCTGTATTGTCTGGACTGCAGTCGTCAACAGCTAGAAGCTCAATATTTTGCCATGTTTGCGAAAGTATCGATTCAATAGCAACCCGTATACCTTCCTCAGCCTTAAATGCTGGCAGAATGACAGACACCTTTGGCCCATCCTCAATTTTCCGATCCAAAGCTATGGTTTGCAGGTCATCATATACTGGTGAGCGATCTGTTTGTGTAAATCCAATCGGTTGTAACTTATATAACTCCATTACTTTGTTGACCCATTCCATCCGTTTATCAAGAGCGTCTTCTAAATTAGCAGCTGCAAGATAAAGGTCTGCATGTCTCTGAGCAGAAAGCATGCCGTTAATAACTTCTTTGCCTTTTTCTATTTCATTGCACATTTCATGACATTCAGCTTGGACAATAGCAATTCGCCGTAATTGGTCCGCATCATTCTCGCCACTTTTAGCTGCTGCAATATATTCTAGTGCTTTTCCAGCACCTTCTTTTGTATATTGATTTGCGTGCCACAATGTTAGCTCCCAAGCGGCTAGGCGTTTTAGCTGTGGATCTTTTATGTTGGTATAATAATCTTCTAATGCGCCAAGCGCTTTTTCTGTAAACCCTAGATTGTACAGATGATACTTAATTTGTTTGAGCTTTTGTCTCTCGGCCTGTTTTCTTCCAGTTATTATTCGTTTTATTTGCTTCTTCTGCTCTTCTGTAAAAATGTCCGTCAGAGCCTTTCGCTGCTTTTCATTTAAAACGGTATATACAACCCAGTCAACAGGGGCTAAGACTACCTTTTTCATTACACGAATCACTTCTTGTCACCACCAAACGGTACCATTATTCTTTATTTTCTACAGGCTTCTTTGAAGAATCCTGTTTATTTACTGGTTTTCTTATTTGTTTTACAACTTTTTTATTTGCGTTTCCAGTTTTACTTATTCCAAGTGATTCCCGATATGCAGCGACAGCCTCTTCCGCTGTTCCGTCAAAACGAACCTGTCCACGCTCCATCCAGATCCCTCTAGTGCATACTTTTTCCACAAAGTTCATACTGTGCGAAACGATAATAACCGCTTTTGCATGAGACATCATGTCTTGGATTCGTTCACTTGCCTTTTGCTGAAATGCCATGTCACCAGTTGAGAGTGCTTCATCAATAATAAATATATCAGGCTTCAATATAGCAGCTATGCTAAAACCAAGCCTTGATTTCATACCAGATGAATATTGTTTGACTGGTTTATCAATGGATTTTTGCAGACCTGAAAATTCTACAATTTCATCGTATTTGGCTTGTACTCTTTTTTTAGGTATCCCTAGAAGCATCGCATTCAAGAAGATATTATCTCTTCCAGATAATTGTGCATTAAATCCTGTTCCATACCCTAAAAGGGAAGAGGTTTCCCCTTCTAGTTGAATATCGCCCCGGTCTGGCTTCAAGATATTTGTCAGCACTTTGCAAAGCGTGCTTTTTCCAGCGCCATTATGACCGATAATCCCAACTACTTCGCCTTCTTTTATATCAAAATTAACATCCTTTAACGCCCAGAATGTGCCTGTATTAAGTTCATAGGAAATACCCACATTTGTAGCCCGAACAATTGTTTTATCTTTAACCGAGCTCTCCGTTTTGTTTAACTCCAGGCTTCGTTTGCGTTTAGGTGGCATAGGAACCGTTGCTTTATAATGTGCAATAATCTCTTTCGGATCGCCAATTTCTTTTACCACGCCCTGATTAATCCACATTAATCGATCACAATTTCGCTGTGCGTATCTGAGACTATGGGTAACAATAATTACCATCTTCGCTTGTTTAACAAGCTCCTTCATTTTTAGAGCCGCTTTTTTACTAAAGCGTGCATCCCCTGTATTCAACGCCTCGTCAAGGATAAGCACCTCTGGCTCCAAATGAGCAGCTACACTGAATCCGAGTCTTGCTTTCATACCACTGGAATAATATTTCATTGGCTGGTCAATAAAATCACCGATATCTGAGAATTCATGGATATCATCAATATAATGATTAATCAATGATTTACTGACTCCGAGCATCATGCCATTTAAAAAAACGTTCTCTCTTCCTGTCAGTTCTTTATTGAAGCCCATTCCAAACGAGAACAATGCAGTTACCTTGCCGTCAACTTGCATTGTCCCTTTATCCTGCTGCAGAATTCCGGCAATGATTTTACTTAATGTCGTCTTACCAGCTCCATTCGAACCGATGATACCAAGGATTTCCCCTTGGTGACCTGTAAAATCGATATCCTTCAATGGCCAGACTTTTTCTTTCTTCTTTTTCTCTTTTTTAGCGAACATGCCAAAAACACGTGATTTTATATCATCCTGATAGCCACGGTCATTAAAGGAAACACCTATATCTTTAGCAACGATAACATTTTCTGGCGATTCGTGCGTATTATGTTTCATTTGATCCTGCATGTTTACCCCTCATTTATTATAAATATGGCAGTATTATAATGCCTTAATAATTTTATGTTCGTTTTTACTGTAATAATAGATCATAAATGTTCCTACAATAATTGCGATCAAGAAAAGAATTGCGAGTCCAATTAGGTTTGGCGTTTGATGGTTCATTAATATATCACGATAAGCAGTAACAATAATCGCTACTGGATTATACACAATTAACGGTTCAAGCCAACTAGGAATTTTTCCACTGCTTAATAAACGTCCACCTTCCCAGATGATTGGTGAAGCATAGAAGAACATACGCGTTATATAGGTCATCAAATTCTCAATATCTCGAACAAATATCGTAATGAATCCGAGAACAAGCCCTAATGCCAAATGTACGGTTAATTGGATAACAATAAGAAGTGGCAGGTAAAAGACATGCCAGGTCGGTACTATGCCATAAATAGCAAGGAATAGCGCTATTACAATCAACCCAAATGCAAAATTAAATAATTGGGTTAGTGTAAAAGATAACGGAAATAACGCTTTTGGCAAGGACACTTGATTAATGATTGAGCTATATCTCAAAATTGATTTTGAGGAGGAGTTGATGCTTGTACTTATCCAACGCCAAGCAACTAATCCAATAACTAAGAATAGCGGATAATTCTCTTCCCCACGCCCTAATACGACTACTACTAAGAAGTAGTACACCAATACATTCAGTAATGGATCCAGCAACCACCAAAAATATCCCAAGTAACTATTCCGGTGTTCTGCTTTCAAACCGGATTTGACTAAGTAAAATAATAAATCTTTTCTTTTCAGCATTTCTTGCATATAATTTTTCATTATTCATGACACCGCCTAATATTTAAAACCTAAAAGCTTCGGTTCATTTCTCTATTTATTATAATTATATTCATTTTCTTTTTCAGTGAAAAATTTTATTATAATTTGATTTAACGCATTATAAATTTATTATAATTATATTTGAATAAACGAAAGGCTACCGCTTCGTTCTCCATTTAATAAGATCCATAATGGACCTCACTACATAATGCGCAAAGTACCATATACTTTTCGGCAGGCTTTGCTTTTCAATTTTCCTGAAAACATACCAGTTTCGTTTTGCAGCTTTCCACTTATTACTTGAGATTGAATTGCCGACAAGGCGGTATTCGGCTAATATTTCGGGAAGTCCATAAGCAAGGAAACCCTTTTTCGTAATGGTTAACCAATAAACATAATCCTGCCTTGTTCGGATATTGACCATTGTCAAATGACCAACTTTATCTCTGTCAAGCATAACAGTTAAACAGCCAATAACACATCGTTTCATTAAGTCATCATAATTAACGGATTCTGGTGTACTACTGACCGCATTTGTCTTCGTTCCATCCTCCAGGATTCGAACATACGTTGTGAAAGAAAAAGCGATATCTTTCTCTTGCATAAAATGAAGCTGTTTTTCTAATTTTTCTGGTAACCAACGATCATCACTATCAAGAAAAGCAATATAGCGTCCTTTAGCATTCTCCATTGCTGTATTACGTGCTACAGCTGAACCGCTATTCTCTTCCAGAACAATTAACTTGATTCGATTATCACGCTTTCTATATTCTTCCACAATCGTCGTTGTATTATCAGTGGAACGATCATCCACAATCACCATTTCCCAATTAGCGTACGTCTGATCCAAAACAGAATCAATCGTATCTCCGATAAACCGCTCTGCATTATAAGCAGGGGTAATTACCGATATAAGTGGATCTTGTTTCATCTAATCACCGATTCCTTCTTCCCGCATACTTTTCTCTTCTAAATCAAGTAATTCATGGTACCAGGAGATTAATTTTTGCTCTTCTGTATACCAGTTCAATTCCTCTGCAACAGCTTTTTTCCCATTTTCCCCCATACGTTTTGCTTCTTCAGGGTTATTTTTAAGATAAGAAATTGCCTTTTTTATCGCTTCATCATCATATGGGTCAACAGCTATTCCACACTGATAGGTTTCCATAAATTTTTCCCAGACAGGAAAGTTTGAACAGATTATCGGCAGTCCTGCATTCATATACTCAAAGAACTTGGTTAGTTCTTTTTTCATATAATGCTCTGTTGGAGGAAAAAGAGCTATCCCTGCAAGCCAATTTGTCTGTAGGTAGCGATCCTCAATAACTTCTTTTTCGATAAACTGATCGATTCCTTCAATTTTTAAGTTTGCTTTCTTATCTCCGGCTGCTTCGTACATTTTTTCTGCCAGGTCACTTGGACATTTACCTACGAAATGCATCTCAATCTCTTCATCAATTACCGGTATGCGAGCGTGAAACATTGCACCTCGTACAATGGACACATTTCCAGTATACAGGACTTTATTCTCTGCGGGGGTTTCACGTTTGCTATTTAAAAACTTTTCATTAACTGTCGGGTAATTTAGCACACACGTCCCCGTCGGATAAATATCCTTATAGTATTTTTCCGCAAGACATAATTCAAAGTTACGAGCAAAAAAGCGTTCCATTAATCTATAAACTGTCGCAAACATTTTTCTAATCGGCATTGCCATATAATCTTTTTGCAGAATGCTTGTAATGTAATCTTCATGAATATCATAAATGACGACATTGTTTTTATTTTTTAATAGCCATGCTATTGGCAAAAGCTCTGGATCATGAAAATGATAGACATCTGCGTTTATTTTTTTTGCTTCCTTATATGCTGCGAATGCCCCAACTGTCATTCTTTTTAATCTGCTTTTATATTTTTTTAATGGTATATGTTTTATCGGTTTATCTGTATTTGAATCCTGGTCGCCTGATTGAGCGATTAACGTCACATCAAAGCCGGCTTTTTGCAATGACTTACATTCTTTATGATAGATCCTTGGATCATATGGGTGGTGTACAGTTGTTAACTGAACAACACGTTTTGGAGTATGCATACTCCTTCAACTCCTGTTCAACTTTTAATACGTTTTATTTAGTGTTTTCATAAATACGTCTTCATATTGTTTAACAATCGTCTGTGCGCGGAATGTATTCACACGCTCCAGTCCTTTTTGGATAGCCTGCTCACGCCTATCAACTGTCCAGGTTAATGTTTCATAAATTTTTTCTGCCAGTTGTTCTGCATTCCCAATTTCACACATTAGCCCGTATTCCCCATCATTTAATACTTCTTCAGCTCCAGGATAAGCCTTCGTTGAAACGACAGGTGTCCCTGTTGCTAGTGCCTCTGAAAGAACATGCCCAAAGCCTTCTCGCTTGGAGGATAGTACGAAAACATCAGCATGTGCGAAATAAACATATGGATTCTGTTGAAAACCAAGGAAGAACACTTTATCAGCAACATCCATTCTATCAGCAAGTCGCTTTAGTTCATCCTCCAGTTCACCTTCACCAAGAATAACAAGCTTCACATCCAAGCGTCGACTTACATCGGCAACCGCTTTAATCAATGTCTGTTGATCCTTATCCTGAACCAGCCTTCCTGCAGTGATGATTACTTTTTCACTCCCAGTAAAAATGGTTTCATGTTCCTGTGGAAGTATTCCCTCTTTCATATTAATTCGAATACGTTCGATATCAACTGGGTTGTAAATAACATTTATTTTTTCCCGTTTTACCTTATAACGTTTTACAATATTCTCTTTTACACCGTGCGAGAGTGCGATCACGCGACTGGAAAGCTTGTATAAAAGCCCGTATAATCTTAATTTAAAATCAGCAGCAGGACTACCTCCCAAGAAAGCTGCTTCCCGCACGATATTTTTCGCACCAGAAAAAGAAAGAAGGTTTCCTAAAATGGCTATCGTGTTATAATTCGGTATCGTACTGAATACGATAGCTGCTTTTTCTTCCCGAATTACTTTTGCTAACGGAAGAATCGCTGATCTTAATCGTTTCGTCTTCAATTTAATAAATTTCACATCTTGATCTAAATATTTTTCATAGCTTCCATCGTATTGTAACGTAACAAGTATTGGAATGAATTTCGATCTATCGATATTATTTATAATGTTCAATAATGTTCGAGCAGCTCCACCGCCACCCATTTGGTAAATAAAAAATAAAACACGTTTCTTCTCCACGAGATCGTCATCCTTTTTTAAGTAAAGAAAGTATAAGATTTGGCTGGAAACATTTCTTGTACTGGAACAGCCACGTCCAACTCGTACGTCGCTAATCGGGCGCTTCCGCTTTTGCTCTCTTTCATTAATAGACCGAAAATACACTGAACGAATTATACCATAGCGGCAACAATAAATAAATTGTCGAAATCATTACAATTAAGGTGTCTTATGTACAATTTAATGTTACATTGTCCTTTTCTTGTAAAGGTATTTTAATATAATGTAAATTGATGTTAAAGTTTATTACAAAAAAAGGATCTGGTATGATAAACGCAGATCCTTTTTGTGGCTGTTATCTATTAATGATCTAAACTTTTCAGTTTTTGCTCCATATATGCCTTAATTTCATTATGTAAATCTGGTCGATTTAAGGCAAAATCAATGGTCGCCTGTACAAATCCTAATTTTCCACCAATATCATAACGTTCACCAGTAAAGTTATATGCAAGTACTTGTTCCTTTTCGTTTAACTTATTTAAGGCGTCAGTTAACTGAATTTCGTTATTTTTCCCTGGCTCTTGTTTTGCAAGAATATCAAAAATTTCAGGTGAAAGTATATATCTTCCCATAATTGCCAAATTAGATGGAGCTTCATCTTGGCTTGGCTTTTCAATTAATGATTCAATCGCTCGGACGGAAGAACTATTATCATCTGTCGTTAAAGGCTTAACAATGCCGTATTTTGATACATCCTCCATTGGTACATCGTGTACACCGATTACGGAAGATTGATTTTTATCAAACACATCGATAAGCTGCTTTAAACATGGTACTTCTGATTCCACAATGTCATCTCCAAGCAAAACAGCAAATGGTTCATTTCCTACAAAGCTGTGTGCACATCCAATCGCATGACCTAAGCCTCTTGGTTCTTTTTGTCGGATATAATGGATATTGGCTAAATTCGAAATAGACTTGACCATTTCAAGCATTTCGAAGTCCCCTTTATGTGCTAACTTTTCTTCAAGCTCATAAGACTTATCAAAATGATCCTCTATTGCACGCTTTCCTCTACCAGAAATAATAATAATGTCTTCTATTCCAGATGCAACTGCTTCTTCTACAATATATTGAATCGTCGGTTTATCCACAATTGGAAGCATTTCCTTTGGTTGGGCTTTTGTTGCCGGAAGAAAACGAGTTCCCAATCCCGCCGCCGGAATTATAGCCTTGGTTACTTTCATCTTATGCGCTCCTTCTATTAGATTAAATAGCCGTATATTAAGGTTCATATTAGTTTTTCATTTGCTATTGTTAGTTTATCATATCGCCACTTACTATCCAATTTTTCAATAAAAAAATGCAATAAATAGTCAAAATCTGTATAATAGTAATTGCTATACAAGTTCAATATATAGATGTATAGTAATTTTGATAAGCATATTGAAAGATAGTAGTGCAATGGATGAATTGAGAATAAAAACATTCCCCAGTTTATTAACCAGAAATCACTACTTATTTTAAAGCTTCATATGAATTAAACCAAACAGATAAAGGAAGGCAACGATACCATGGAATTGTTTAAGAAATTACAAGCAAAAGAAGAGAAAATTGCAGTTATTGGTTTAGGATACGTTGGTCTACCACTGGCAATAGAACTAGCTAAGAAATTTGATGTTGTTGGCTTTGATGTAAATAAGGCTAAATTGGATAAATATTTAAGCGGAATTGATGTAACAGACGAAGTTGGCGACGAGGCACTCAAAGAAACGAGCCTAAAATTCACGAGTGAAGAGGAAGAATTACAATCTTGTAAATTTCATATTGTCGCTGTACCAACTCCAATCAATACCGACAAGACCCCTAATTTAAATCCGGTGATTGGTGCAAGTGAAACCGTTGGAAGGAATTTAACCAAAGGTTCCATCGTCGTTTATGAGTCAACGGTATACCCTGGAACAACAGAAGAAGTTTGTATTCCAATCCTTGAAGAAGTTTCTGGTCTGGAATTTGGAACTGATTTTAAAGTTGGTTATTCTCCAGAACGAATTAATCCTGGTGATAGAGTAAATACATTAACAAAAATCACGAAAATTGTTTCTGGTTCGGATGAATCTGCACTTCGTGAAATAGCTAACCTTTACGGATCTATTATTGAAGCCGGTGTCTTTGAAGCAGAATCCATTAAAGTTGCTGAGGCAGCTAAAGTAATTGAGAATTCGCAGCGAGATATCAATATTGCATTTATGAACGAGCTTTCAATGGTGTTCAATAAAATGGATATTAATACAAAAGCTGTCTTAGAAGCTGCAGGAACAAAGTGGAATTTCCTTAAATTCACACCTGGATTAGTTGGTGGACATTGCATTGGTGTCGATCCATATTATTTCACCTATAAAGCCGAACAACTAGGATATCATTCGCAAATCATTCTTTCTGGCAGAAAAATTAATGATGATATGGGTAAATACATTGCAAGCAATATCATTAAGAAAATGATAAAAGCAAAGCAAGAAATCGACGGTGCACGCGTAGCTATTTTTGGACTTACCTTTAAAGAGAATGTACCAGATGTCCGCAATACAAAGATCATTGATATTATTACGGAATTAGAGGAATACGGTGTGGAGACACTCGTTTATGACCCTATTGCTGAGAACGAAGAGGTTTATAATGAATTTAACATTCGCTTAGTAGAGCAAGAGGAATTAACAGAGTTGGATTGTGTAGTATTTGCTGTTCCTCACAAGGAATTCCAGGAATCTTATAGTTTAGATAACGTGGAAGAGCTTTACAAAAATGATTCAAAAGTGTTAATTGATATTAAAAGCATCTTTGACAGAAAAGAATCAGAAGCAAGAGGATATCATTACTGGAGTTTATAATTTGATATTAAGAAAATCGGGAACCTTTGCAATGAACAAGGTTCCCGATTTTTTAATTTCGATTGTATTATTATCTATTTTTCACATTAACTTCTTCCTGACCTAAGATTAAGTAATTTAATTCCTTTTCAGGTACTTTATTAAATTGCTTTCGTTTCATCAAATAAAATATAATCCCAAGAAAAATCCATGCTGCCAGGGCGATCCTTGATTCAATACCTAAATATGCAGGTGAACCCGGAACCAGTAAAAGCCCCAGAAACACAAGACTCGTAAGCGATCCAATAAAGGAAACAACTTTTTTGAATGGTGAAACTGTGTTTAATTGTTCATTGAAATTAGCATCTTTTTTCCATTTAAATAATTTAAATGCAGTGAAACAAGTGTAAAAATAAGCTATCGTTACCCCTACTGATGACATATCGACCACCCAAAGCAATGCCTCTCTGCCAAACCATGGTGCAAACATCGCCAAAATCACAACAAATATAATACCAATATACGGTGTTTTATATTTAGGATGCAATTTCGAAAAGGTTTCTGGTAATATCTTCGCTCGTGACATAGCAAATAATAAGCGACTCGAAGAAAGAATAAAACCAATTAACCCTGTGAATATTCCCATCGTCAATGCTACGACTAAAATAGCCAAACCACCTATTCCTAATAGACTTTGAACAGCTGTCCCGGTTCCCCAAATGTAATTGCCGGCAACTAAACCTTGCCACGGCTCTGCCATGGATGTCGCAATTATCATCAAGCTATATAGTAAGAAAGCAAAGAATATCGCATAAATAATTAAACTAAATGCTTTTTTAGAGGAAAAATTAAATTCCTCTGCTGTTTGTGGTACTGTGTCAAATCCAACATATGCCCATGGTGCAATTGCTACAATTGAAATAACAGCTGCGAATGCAGTTGTTTCTGCTGGGAAAAATGGTTGCATATTAGCTATTCCAGTACCTGGCTGTATCCCAACTAATAGTGTTAAAACAACAATACTTATAACCATCACACAACAAAAGATAAACTGGATTCTGCCAGACATCCCTGTTCCTTTTATATTGAAATAGCCAAATACAATAAGCGCAATCGTTGCAATTATAATTTCTGTCCCATACACACTCCAGCCTGCAACATCGTAAAGATATATATTTTCAATAAGCTTCGGCAACGTAAACTTAATCATTAATGCAAATGCTGATGCATTGAGTGCCACAATACAAAGGTACCCAAACGTTAAAAACCAGCCACATATAAATGCATGTGTACGTCCCAGACTAACATATGTATATGCAAACGCTCCTCCTGAAACAGGAAAGCTTTTGATTAAGAAACCGTAGCTGACAGCTATCAGCATCATTAATAAACCACCAATACCGAAACCGATGATTACTCCAAGTGGACCAGCTGTAGACATCCACGTTGCAGGCTGAACGAATGCCCCCCAGCCGATTGCTGATCCTAAAGCAATGGCCCATACCCAATGTGGTTTTAATGATTTCTCTAATGTGGTTCTTTCATTCATACTTTTTCTCCTTTATTCGATTTGAATTTTTATTATGGGTTTTATTTTACCATTATTTATTATTACTCCCTAATCAAAAGCGGGAAAAATCCAATTAAGTAAAAAAACGCAATACTTTCTCATCAGATTTCATGGAGGTGTTATATTTATTTTGAGGTTAAAATTTTAATTTAGTTTGTCTAATTTTAAGGGCGCTAAACAAGCTCCTTCCACCATTCTACATCACTATACATAGTTCCCTGTCTATCCCAATTTTCGATTTGCTCCGTGTAATTGCAGTTCAATAATTTAGAGAAAAAGACCTAACCCTCACCTGTCGTACAATGTCGATTAATAGTCTTAATTAACTAATTATTATTTATATTGCTATTATATTGGAAAATTTTGTTCCTATTGTAATAGAGCTGTGCTACTATAAAATTGTAATATTGTCAAAAAATTAAATATTTTATAGATGGGATTGATTCATATGAGGAATTAGTCGGTTATATAGAAAATATGATTAAAACGGGAATGGGAGGAAGTATGGTTGAAACAGAGATATATTAAGAAATTATTTAGTAGTTTATTAATCTTTACACTTATTCTTTCATTATTTAATCCATTACTTGTATCAGCTGAAACAAATGACAATGCGACAAAACAACTAAACGTTGATGATAGAATATCGCAACTAAAAAAGGCTGTTTCAAAGCAACAAGCAATCTTAAATCAGGAACCTGTTTTACACCAAGCTTTACAAAATTTATCTAGTGATAAAGAAACAGCTGTTATTGTTCAATTATCTGAAGCTCCTGTTGCACTAGAACAAGGAAAGAAAACAGTAGAAGGAAAAACGCTTAGCGGAGCACAGGCAATAACTGTAAAAAATAAAGTTATTAATGAACAAGCTAGATTTGAAAAACTATTAAAAGCAGACAACATTGACTATGAGAAAGGATTTACGTATACCCAAGCTTTTAATGGGATGTCACTGAAATTGAAAGCAGATGATATTGATAAACTATTAACAATAGATGGCGTTGTCAGTGTTGATCCTGATGAAGAGGTTCACGCTCTTGAACTTGCCGGGGATAATAACATAGGTCCGATGATGGTTGATACTGTTCCCCACCTTGAAGTTCCTGAACTTTGGGATTTAGGTCATGAAGGACAAGGTGTGAAAGTTGCCGTTCTGGATACTGGTATTGATTATAATCACCCTGACTTTCAAGAAATTTATAAAGGTGGCCATAACTTCATCGAACACACGGAAGATTATGCTCGTCCACGTGACGATGATGATCCATATGAGACTACTCCTGAAGACCGTCCAGATCACATGCCAGAATTCAGTGCAAATGGCAGTTCCTTTTATACATCACACGGGACACATGTTGCGGGTATCATTGCAGGAACAGGAAACAATGAATATGGCATAAAAGGAATAGCGCCAAAAATTGACCTGTATGCATATCGTGTACTAGGTGCATATGGAAGTGGATTTACGTCTGGTATCATTGCTGCAATTGATAAATCCGTCGAAGAAGACATGGATATTATCAATCTATCATTAGGTGGTGGCAGCAATAGTCAAACTGCTCCAGATGCAATTGCTATTAACAATGCCACATTAGCTGGGGTTACAGCAATTGTCGCAACAGGAAATAGTGGTCCAGGTCGTGGTTCAGTTGGAAATCCTGCATCTGCTGCGCTCGCAATTTCTGTAGGAAACTCCACATTACCAGAAGAAACGATTCAAGCAAACGTAGTTACCAGTGCTGGTGATTATGAGCAACAATATGATGCAGCATTAATGGGTTGGAATTTTGCTGAGGATCCTGCAGATGCATTATTGGGTACATATGATGTAGTACCTGTTCCAGGAGTTGGTGCAGCATCTGACTATGAAGGAATTGACGTGGAAGGAAAAGTTGCGTTGGTTGCGCGTGGGGAGATTCCATTTGTAGATAAGATAGATGTAGCCAAAAGTCTTGGAGCTATCGGTATCCTGATTCATAACAATATCGATGGTGAAGGACCTGCTAATGTATTGCTGGGAAGTTCATTTGGTTATATTCCAGCATTTGATATTTCAACTGCAGATGGCCAAGCGTTAAGAGAAGCAATCGCAGCATCAGCGGACAATATTGGCAAGGTTACGTTTAGTGATTACCAGGTTAACTCTACTGAAGGCGACCAAATAAATTCATCCAGTTCACGTGGACCATCCACGCCAGTGTTTGATATCAAGCCAGATGTTTCCGCACCAGGAACAAATATTATGGCTACAGTCCCTGCTTACGGAAAGGATTATCCAGATGCAGCGTACACACAAGCATATGACCGGAAAACGGGAACGAGTATGGCTGCACCTCAGATTGCAGGGATAGCAGCATTACTTTTATCAAAAAATCCCGATTGGACACCATATGATATTAAAGTTGCGTTATCAAATACAGCGAAGCAATTGGATACAGAGCAATACGATGTCTTTGCACAAGGGCCTGGCCGTGTACAACCTTTAGCCGCTGCAAATGCAGAAGCATTAGCATATGCATTAGACACTACTGCCTTCGATGAACAATCGCTTGATTACGAAAAAGGAACCATCACATTTGGAAGAGTAGCACCAGATCAAGAAAAAGAGTTAACGATAACAAAACAGATTGAAGTACGTGACTTAATTGGCAAATCCAGTGATTATGATGTAAGTGTTGACGTAACGAAAGCAGCAACTGGTGAATTAGCTGATGCGAGCGTTACCGTAAACAAACCATCTTTTACTTTAAATGGAACGGAAACACTTGATGTTACGTTATCAGTCCCAGCAGGCGAAGAATCTCCTGGAAATGAGCTGCTTGGATATATCCATATTACGAATGGGACAACAAATTTAGGATTACCTTTCGCTGTTGAATTTTCGACAGAAGTTCCAAGCGGACTATCATACTTCGAACTCATCGATTACGCAATTTCACCAAATGGTGATGGTCAGCATGATGAAACCGTCTTAGAATTCGGATTATCAGCTGATGAAGAGCTCATGTCCATCGAGCTATGGGATGCAGCCGATCCAAATGGCGGCATTTACGGAGATGGTTATATCGGTTATTTGGCCATGCAAGCATTGCCAGCTGGTGAATGGCAGCTTCCAATAAGTGAAACGTATTATGATTGGGAGACTGAGCAAGAAACGACCATCCCGGATGGCGTATACACCGTTGATTTCAATTCATGGGATATAGCAAATCAAAATATCACACTCCTTGCAGACGATGGACCACTTTTTGTGAAGACAGCTGCTCCTGAGATTGATTTCGATTCTGTAGATGAAGCAATTGATGGAAATAAATTTGTTGTAACAGGATCAATTGATGATAAATTTATTGATTTCAAGAGGACTGTTGAGAGAATTTTTGGATTACCTTATGATGTAAATGAAAAATTATCTGCTGAGTATGAGCTAACTGATGAGGGTGGTCATGTTTTAGAAAGCAATGATGTAATACTTGAACAAGATGGCACATTTAAAGTCCAGTTAACGAGCCTAACAAGTGGTAAAAACACACTAGCATTAACGGTTACTGACATTGTTGCAAATAGTACTCAGCAACAACTCGAACTGGATGTTACAGAAGAAGCAAAGGAAATCATGATTTCCTTAACACCTTCTACTAATGAGCCAACAGAAGAACCGGTTACGATTTCTGTAGATACCGATAGTGAAGCAGAATTGGTTGCGATGAAATGGCTGCAAGGTGATAAGACTGCGGAAGATTTTGCTGAATCAGGAAATACGATCGATTTAAATACAAAGGCTTTTGACGTTGAGGAGAATGGAACTTACACGGTTTACGTTAAAAATAGTGAGGGTGTTGAAGCTCTTGAATCCATTACGATAGAGAATATTACAGAGCCGATTGAAGAAGTAATTACAATTACCCTTTCTCCTTCTACTGCAGAACCGACAGAAGGACCGATTTCTATTGCTGTGGCTACGGATAGTGAAGCAGATCTCGTTACAATGAAGTGGCTGCAAGGTGACAAAGTCGTGGAAGATTTCGCTGAAGCTGGCAATCCTATCGATTTAAATACAAAAGCTTTTGATGTTCATGAAAATGATATCTATACCGTTTATGTAAAAAATAGTAATGGAGTTGAAGCTGTTCAAACGATTACAGTAGAAAATATTACAGATCCGGTTGAGGAATTTTCAATCACCCTCTCCCCTTCTACTACAGAACCGACAGAAGGACCGATCTCTATTGCTGTGGAGACTGACAGTGAAACAGAACTGGATGCAATAAAATGGTTACAAGGTGACAAAGCCGTGGAAGATTTTGCTGATGCTGGGAATCCCATCGATTTGAATACAAAGGCTTTTGATGTTCATGAAAACGGTATTTACACCGTTTATGTACAGAATCGTAACGGGGCTGAAGCTGTTCAAACCATTGTTGTTGGGAATATTATTGTACAAGGTGAGCTTAGCATTACGTTAATCCCTTCTACAACGGAACCAACGGAAGGACCAATGTCCATTTCCGTTATGACAAACAGTGAAACAGACCTTACTGCATTAAAATGGCTTCCAGGCGAACTTACAGAAGAAAACTTTGCGGATGCTGGAAACGCAATTGACCTGAACACGAAGACTTTCGATATTGCAGAAAATGGGACGTACACAGTATATGCAAAAAATAGTGATGAATTAGAAACCGTACAAACCATTGTAATCGAAAATATAATACAGCCTGGTGATGAAGTCATTACGATTTCATTAACGCCTTCAACAACTGCGTTAACAGAAGGGCCAGTTACGATTTCGATTGATACAGACAGTGCAGCAGATTTAGCAGTATTGAAATGGCTTGAGGGTGAACGTTCTATTGAAGATTTCACAAAATCAGGAAATGCGATTGATTTAACCAAAAAAGCATTTGATATTACGAAAAACGGGACATACACCGTTTATGTGAAAAATAGTAACGGAGCCGAAGCTGTTCAAACGATTACGGTGAAAAATATTACAGAACCTGTTGATGAGGAATTTACAATTACGCTTTCACCTTCTACTACAGAACCAACGGAAGGTCCTGTTACAATTTCAGTTGCAACAGATAGCGATTCAGATATAACGGCATTAAAATGGCATGCCGGTGAAAAGACAACGGAGGATTTTGCCAAGAACGGCCATGCAATTGACCTTAATACGAAAGCTTTTGAAGTTAGTGAAAATGGAACATACACCGTTTATGCAAAGAACCGTAATGATGTTGAAGCTGTCAAGACCATCCAGGTGGAGAATATTACAGATCCTGAACCTAAAGAAGAGACTGTTGTTGCAGCTCCTCAAATCGCGGATGGAATAGCTACTATTTCTAATGAAGCTATCGATCAATTAGCGGATGGTGGTAAACTTGTTATTGACCTAGACAAAACGGAATCCGTACGCATCGAAATAACAAAAGAACAAATTGCTGCTTTGAAAGCAAAGGAAGCAACATTGATTATTCAGAACCATCATATTGAAATGCAGATTCCATTGGTAAATTTACCGGATGAGAAAGATATTTCATTTAATCTTGAAAAACAGGATGATGTTGAAAAAGCAGTTAGTCCTGTATATGACCTAACAATCGAAGCAAACGAAGATGCAATCAATACATTTAAGGAACCAATAGCGCTTCTATTCAAGATTAATCCAGACAAAGTTAATAACGTCGATAAATTAAATGTATACTACTTGAATGAGGACACAAGGCAATGGGAAATAATTCCTGGTTCTGTATACCAAGACGGCAAGGTATCCGTTGGTGTAGATCACTTTAGTCAATTTGCTGTTTTTGAAGATACAGACGATGATAAAGGCAAAGACCCTGTAGATCCGAATCCAGTGGATAAAGATGACGATAAGGAAGAACCAAAAGATAAAGACCCAATTGACGACAATCGTTCAGATGTCGGTAAAAACACCGGAAACAAGTCTAACGGAGGGACGACTAAGAATATCGGTTATGCAAAGGGCGACTCAGGTGATGGTAAACAACTTCCAAGTACTGCTACAACGACTTACAATTATCTTGCAATTGGAGCGGTATTAATTATCATTGGCTTTGTAGCAATTTATGTGCAGCACAGAAGAAAAAGAAAATCAATGCTTTGACTAGAAACACCACATATAAAGAGGCTTCCTAATTAGGAAGCCTCTTTATTGTGACCGTTCTATTTTCCGTAAAATTTTCCTTAAAATGCTAACGATCGGACGTTTCCCACCCATAACAATTCCTGCAAGCTCGGCAAAAATATAGAGCAGTAAAATAACGAAGAGCGATATAATAAGGGATAAGGTTGGACTGGCATTGGAAAACAAGATTCCCATTACCCCAAATAACGCACTGAAAATATAAATAATGATGACTGCCTTCCGGTGACTGTATCCGGCTTGAATAAGCTGATAATGAAGATGTTTGTTATCCGCAGCCATAATACTTTCTTTGTTATAAGCTCGCCGTACAATCGCTACCAATGTATCAAAAATTGGCACTGCCAATATGATAACTGGAATTATAAAACTGAAAAACGTAACATTTTTAAACAATCCAAGCATTGAAAGAACCGCAATCATATATCCAAGAAAATTCGAACCGGTGTCACCCATATAAATTTTCGCTGGATAAAAATTATGATATAGAAATCCTAAGTTGGCCCCTATTAATGCGATACTTAAAAATGCAACGATTATCTGTGTATCAATTAATGCCATTACAAATATACTTGTCATGGCAATTGTTGTAACACCTGTAGCTAAACCATCCAAGCCATCAATCAGATTTATCGCATTTGCAATACCTACAACCCATAGTATTGTAATAAGCACACTTAAAAATCCGAACTCGACAACTCCAAATATCGGGATTGTAATTCGTTCGATAATTAGCCCGGAAGACACTAAAAGGAATGCCGCAGCCAATTGCCCTGTCAATTTTAAAATGGGCTTAATCGTGAACCGGTCATCGAGCGCACCTGTAATAAGAATAATAATGGAACCAATTAGAATTTCAGGTAAGTGCTGGTGATATGGCTGTAAATAAAGTGTCCCCAAAAGAGCACCAATAAATATCGCCAAACCACCTAGCCTAGGCGTTTCATTGATGTGTATTTTACGGCTGTTCGGTTTATCCATCGCACCGATTTTAATTGCAAACATTTTTACTGGATATGTAAGTAATAAAGCTGCAGTGAATGCGATAAGAAATGCAATTAATAAATCAATATAATTAAACATAGAATTCTCCTACTGTTCTTTGTTGCCAGTTCTTGATGTAGTACGTGAATTTTTCCCCTTTAAATACCTTTAATTGCTTTAAATTATATCGAAAGTTGGTAGCAATTAGCAAATTATAATGAGATTTGCAAGCAGATTTCTCGTTAATCCGACAATTGGTGCACTTATCGGTGACATACATTGCAATTTATGCTACTATTATTGGGTATTTCAAAATACTCTGATTAAAAGGTTACAATTAAAGGTGGTGTTCTAATTTTGAGTCCGTATTTGTTTACTGCTGCTGCGATTATTGCTGTCATCGGTATCTTAATTGTCTTCAAAATTAACCTGGATAAGATTAAAGCAGATCCAGAGCAAGTAGCTAAGGCGCAGACAAATTTTTTCATTGGAGCTGCTATCAGCGAGAGTGTTCCTCTTATTATGATTATTTATGCCATCATTCATGCAGTACCATTATCTATTGAAGACCTTTATGTTCCAGCATTCATTATTATTATCTTGATGGCATTTGCGATGTTCTTTATTTTCCTGCAGCGAAAAGTAGATGTTGAAGAAGATCGAAGACAAGCAGTGAACCAGTTTTCTATAATTGCTATTGCACTTATCAATGCGGTTCCAATCATTGCTTTAGTTCTGATGTTTATAAATGTTGCTTAAGCTCCTAACACGAGGAGCTTTTTCTCTTTCATTCCCACAGGCAAAACTTTATAATATAAACAAATCGATTGCTTTTGAGGCAGGTGGTTTTATGTTTGAACAAATTACCATTGAAAAAGTGTGCATATTAGCAGGAAAAATCATGTTAGTCAGTGGAGCCGAAACATATCGTGTCGAGGATACTATGGACCGTATTTCCACTGCCTTTGGTGTTAAAAATCCACAGAGCTATGCAACACCAACTGGTATTAGCTTTTCATTAGATATAGCAGGAACTTCTAATTTCCTTCGTGTGACGAATCGGTCTACTGATTTACATAAAATTGCAGAGGTAAATAATATTTCACGAAAGATTACAGCAGGAGAATTAGATATTAAGGAAGCATATGAACAGCTGGAAAAAATTGATCAGGCAAAATTAACATTCCCTGCCTGGGCACAAATCCTTGCTGCAGCACTTGTGAGTGGATGCTTCGCCATTATGTTCGGCGGTACTTGGAATGATTTTATTCCTAGCTGTATAGCTGGAGCATTTGGCTTTGCAGGAATGCTTGGGTTTGAGCGAGTAATAGAAATTCGCTTCCTTGCTGAATTTTTCGGTGCTTTTTTAATTGGCTTATCTGCCCTATTATTTCTATACTGCGGATTCGGGAATGCTCTAGATAAGACCATTATCGGTGCCGTCATGCCGCTTGTGCCAGGTTTACATATAACGAATGCAATCCGTGACTTGATGGCTGGCCATCTTGTTTCTGGCCTTTCTAAAGGTGTGGAGGCTTTACTGACAGCATTTGCTATCGGCGCAGGTGTTGCACTTATTATTGCATTTGTTTAAAACAGAGTATTCATTTTGGAGGTTGAAACATGATTATTATGCAGCAGCTTATTACAAGCTTTATAGCCTCTGCCGGTTTTGGGATATTGTTTAATGCTCCACGGAATGCGCTCGTCCAATGCGGGCTAGTCGGTATGTTTGGCTGGATTCTTTATTATGTTTTGGTTGAGGCAGGAATGGATGCCGTACCAGCTACGACTTTTGCCGCAATGCTTGTTGCTGTTTTAAGCCATACATGTGCTAAGATTTTTAAAAAGCCGATTATTATCTTTACCGTATCTGGGGTTATCCCGCTCGTTCCCGGTGGTATCGCCTATAATGCGATGCGCAACTTTGTGGAAAATGATTATTATACAGGTGTTCAGCTTTCTGCTCAGGTCATGCTGCTTTCGGGAGGAATAGCAATTGGTCTGATGTTTTCAGGCGTTATCAATCAGTTAGTAAATAAATCTCGGATGCTATTCAAATAATAGCAGTGTATGGCATTTAAGAAGTTCTCGATTTAAGTATCCATTATTTGATTAATATTTTATTTCCTATAAAATAGATGTATATATATAGTAAAAGCGAGGGAACGAAAACATGAGTAATGAATTGCAGCCAAAATCGGTTATCGTAATATTTGGAGTAACAGGTGATCTAGCGAAACGAAAATTGTTCCCTTCGATATATCGCCTTTATCAGAGTGGTAAAATTAGTGAAAATTTCGCTGTTGTTGGATTGGCCCGCCGGCCTTGGACAGATGAAGTTTTACGCGAAAATGTATCGAATTCCATTAAAGAGGCAGTTTCTCCAAAGGAAGATCTTGAGGAATTTGTATCCCACTTCTATTATCAATCATTCGATGTGACTGATGATTCTTCCTACAGTGGATTAAATGCATTAATAAAGGAATTAGAAGGTGCATATGAAACAGAGGAGAACCGTATCTTTTATCTAGCAATGGCACCAGAGTTCTTTGGAACAATTGCTAATAAATTACAAGAATACGGATTAAAGGATTCTGCTGGTTGGTCACGACTTGTGATTGAAAAACCATTTGGAATAGATATAAAATCTGCCAGAAAGTTAAATAAGCAGTTACGCGCAGCTTTCGATGAAGATCAGATTTATCGGATTGACCACTATTTAGGTAAAGAAATGGTTCAAAATATTGAAGTTATCCGTTTTGCTAATGGAATTTTTGAACATTTATGGAACAACCGCTTTATTTCAAACGTCCAAGTTACCTCAAGTGAGACATTAGGCGTAGAAGAAAGAGCACGCTACTATGACACTTCTGGAGCTACTAGAGATATGGTCCAGAATCATATGCTGCAAATGGTTGCTTTACTAGCAATGGAGCCTCCAATTAAGCTAACAACGGATGAAATTCGGTCTGAAAAAATAAAAGTACTTCGTGCACTTCGTCCAATCAATCCAAAAGAAATAGACAATTTCTTTGTACGTGGACAATATGGCGTTGGAAAAATCGGTGGGGAGACAGTTCCAGCATATGTTGATGAGGCTGATGAGCTGGAAAATTCCAATACAGAGACTTTTGTAGCTGGAAAGCTGCTCATTGATAACTACCGTTGGGCTGGTGTACCATTCTATATTCGTACTGGTAAACGTTTAGCGGAAAAGTCAACGAAAATTGTAATTGAATTCAACGACATCCCGATGAATTTATATTATAAAAAGGACAAAGATAGACACCCTAACCTGCTGATTATTAATATTCAGCCTAACGAAGGGATTACGCTTTGTTTAAATGCGAAGAAATCAGGATCGGGTTCCCTTGCAGAGCCAATTCAACTTGCCTATAATCATAATCCAGTTCCAGGAATTAACACACCAGAAGCTTACGAAAAGCTGCTTTATGATTGCATGATTGGTGATGCGACAAACTTTACACATTGGGATGAGGTTGCACTATCTTGGAAGTTCGTTGACACGATTATTAATGAATGGTCAAACAAGACTGCTGATTTCCCTAACTACCGCTCAGGTTCCATGGGGCCTGAAGCAGCAGATGAGTTACTTGCAAAAGACGGCTTTCATTGGTGGTCTATTTAACTAAGTATAAAAAATACTGCTATCGCAATAGCAGTATTTTTTATACTTCAATTTAATTGCTCTATCAAGCTCGCTATTAACTCTATATCCCCAAACTATCGCTCATACTCAAAAGCCCTGAAGATTCTTTTCTGAAATTAAACGTATTGTCTACCCTCCGGTCTTGATGCCG
The DNA here is from genome assembly GCF_037983385.1 of Oceanobacillus sp. FSL K6-0127. Lineage (NCBI taxonomy): Bacteria > Bacillati > Bacillota > Bacilli > Caryophanales > Bacillaceae > Oceanobacillus > Oceanobacillus sp. FSL K6-0127. The sequence continues at coordinate 4,334,122 of NZ_CP150287.1, forward strand.
AAAGAATAAGGACTAAAGCTGTAATGATATGCATAATCATTCCAACAATCGGAATCCAGCCGAAGATTGATGTGATAATTCCAAATACGCTACCAAATCCAGATCCATTATCCTTTTTCGCAAGGATTAAGGTAATAATATGGAGAATCAGCATGACAAATAGTGGTGTCCATGCATTTGAAAGAATGTATAATCCTCCAAGTATAGGAATTCCTAATAGTGCTTCAAATATTCCAGTAATCCATTTAAAAATACGTGATATCGACATATGGATTACCACCTCCTTATCATACAATCAGTTTATAATATAAAAAGCTCTTACTATATTTCCCGTTTTTATAAAATTGACACATCATCGCTGTGCATCAGAATCTAATCGTGTGCCGATTATAAATAACTTCATTTTTATATACGTTTTAACACAGCAAACGTTTCACTTTTTATCGCTTCTAGCTTTACTCATTCTATAAGCAGCCATGGTACATTTCTCGTTAATACATGTCACTTCCAAAACCAAACAAAATTCGCCTATTGTAATGTACGATAACTTGACTCGTTCGTTTATACTGTGCATCAATTGAATTTTCTGAGGCATTTACATAAATTCCTGTATCATCAAAAAATCCAATATAGGTCCTATCAGCCCGTTGTTCATAAAATTTAACCTGATGGAAAGCTATCCAGACACAATCTTTATTTTTAGTCGATGATGTTGGAAACATAAATACGCCTCGTGTTGGAGAAATGGGGACTGGTAATTTGGAGGTTGTGGACAGGATTTTCCTTACTGCTTGTTTTCTCCCTTTTAAATCGGCACCATAAAGAAGACAACTATTGTCAATGATCTGCTCTGGACTTTTAATGGAAAACTTATCTTCGTTGCCTTCTAATACTTTCGATCGGTAATATGAAGATGCAGTACGCATAATTGCTTTTGTGTCAGAAGATATAATATATAGCCTTTCCATCCTTCCACCGCCTATTTTTAACTTATTTACCATAATATAACTATATAGTATGGACTAAGGCTATTTTACTAGAAATATCAAAAGATTTCACTAAAAACGAAACGCTTTCACCATAATTAAAATTACTTGCGTCCTCTGTTTTTGTTTTTAATCTTAATTGAAAGGGTATTGTTAAGTATAAAGTGAAAGAAGGAGGCAAATAAATGACCAACAACAAAAAGAAACAAAAAATACAACTTGATGATCGTGAAACAGAAAAAGGCTCGCAATTGCAATCGAATGATATGAAAGAAGCGCAAGGGAATGAAAAGAAAGAAGATAATAAAGAAAAATAAAAAATTGGCCAATGCTGAACAACTGTACAACATGTATGATATACTCGCTGTAGCGAACACTTTATTTTATACGTTAAAGCGAGGGATTTTAAATGGATATCGCAGCTATGTCTATGGCAATGAATAATCATCAAGTTCGTACAGATGCAAGCTTAGCAATTATGGATAACATTAAGAATGTTGCTGAACAGCAAGGTTTACAGCTTATGGAAATGTTACAGGATTCCACTCCTCCACATCCAACATTAGGAAACCAGATTGATGTAAAGCTTTAAAGTGAACGACCAGGATTTAAATTTATTACACGCTGTTTCTCAGAAGCATAGAGTCGAACAATTTGCTCAATAAGCCTAAACTGGTCATCAGCTTCAATTGAAATAAACTAAAAAAGCAGAACTCCTTTGTGGTTAGTTCTGCTTTTTAATTGCTTAAGTAACGAGGTTGTTTTGTAATTCAGCTACCCAATTATCACAAAATTCATAAAAGGGGTAAGCAAAATTGGCTTTTCTCAGAACCTAGCTCAAGATTCTTTCTTTATCTATCCTCATCACGTAAATTGTCATTCGGTGCTTCATTCTGATTACCATCTTCCATCATGCCATCCTGTTGATCAGTGTTTTCTTCTTGTGCAGGATCCATTTCATTCATATCTCCCTCTTCATTCAGTGGAGCTTCTTCATTAACAGGATCCTGATCGTCATTCCCCATGCCACATGCTGTGACTAAGGATAATGCTAAAACAGGTGCACCTAATCTGATAAGCAATTTGCTTTTCATCATTAATTCCTCCTTTGAGATGTTCACTATCGCCATTAGCTTAACCATTTTTAAAGAAGACATACGAATTAATGATGAAATTATTGATAAAAATCCCATTTTCATGGTGCAGACGAATCAGTTATGGTTTTACTGTTATATTTTTTTCAAACAAATGAAAAGGGTGCTCACTTTATTTAATTGCAAAGGTAATTTCTGCTTCACAAGCCAGCTCGCCATCCACGGTGGCGATGCCTTTTCCTTTACCAACTGGGCCTTTCATTCGTAGAATTTCTACGTCCAGTTTTAACTGATCACCTGGTTTTACTTGGCGTTTAAATCGGCATTTATCAACTCCTGCAAGGAAGCCAATCTTGCCTTTGTTTCCTTCAATGTTTAATACTGCAATTGCACCAACCTGTGCTAGCGCCTCGACAATTAAAACCCCTGGCATGACCGGGTAATCCGGGAAATGACCTTGAAAAAATGGCTCATTAATACTCACATTTTTAAGACCAACAACGCGTTTTCCTTCTTCCATTTCAGTTACTTTATCAACCAATAAAAACGGATATCGATGGGGGATAATTTCTTTAATTTGTTCTATGTTCAACATGCTATCTTGCTCCTTTATCACTTATAGGCTTTATATTATTTCATTATAACAGTTGATATGTTTGAAACAAAGCGATAAAAGGTACTTAGAATATATAAGAATTCTTAAATAATCACTTTCAGAAAGGAGAATAAGCTGTGCTTTGGACTATTATTGGCTTGCTTATCATCTTTTGGTTACTTGGATTTTCATTTGAAATAGCAGGCGGACTTGTTCATATACTGCTCGTTATAGCGTTGATTCTTTTAATTTTTAGACTTGTGACAGGCAGGAAAATCACCTAACATGAAACAAAGGCTATCGCAAACCTTTATGCGATAGCCTTTGTTCTTACATATATAGGTACTAGTTAATTATTCTGCCTTTGTAACGATATCAATGATATGCTGCCACGTTTCTTTTTTTAGTGCATCCGTGGGAACACCATCACCAATAATTCCATAGCCAATCATCAATCCAGCAACTAATGCAGCAGCAGCAAGAATTAAAACAATGATAATCCGTAGCCAAATTGGAAAAATACGACGACGCGGTCTTCTATTTTCCAATCTTTCTGCCTTTTGTTTTAGCTTTTGCTGTTTTCTAGACTGTTTATCTGAAGCTGAACTAGCTTTAGGAGACTCTTTCGGTGCTTTCGTCTTCTTGGTTGCATGGTTTTCTTCTTTCAGAGCTCTTCTAGAAGTTTTTTCAGATTGATTTGTTGACATAGTTTGTTGCTCCTTATTCCCCTACATATCAAAACGCTTTTTCTTATTTAAAGTGTAACATAATCATGTATGATCACCTAATAAAGTGAAACTTCAATCAGTGGGAGGTTCCTTTCTTTCTCCACTGATTGTTAGTAACAGAATCAGAAATTTATGAGCTGTTCCCCACATTCAAATCTTATTTTTCTCATTTGGGTATTACAGCCCTTTAATGCGTGGTAAAAGGGTTAATCTTATTTTAGGATCTTAGCTGATTAACGAGTCCCATCATCTGGTCACCCATTGAAATGGTTCTAGCATTAAATTGGTAGGAACGCTGTGTCATCATCAAATCGGTAATTTGCTTCGATAAATCCACATTTGACTGCTCGAGTGCGCCACCTTGAATCATATCTTCATTTGCACCTGTTTCCACGATTATTTCATCCATCTCATATCCGAGATTATCAAGATCAGGAAGACGAAACATGTTCTCCCCTACTGCTTCGAGTACATTTGGTCGAACCGCTTCTACAACTGCTAACTGTGCTTCAACGGCATTTTGCCCGCCTCTTGTTACTACAATTTGACCGTTCTCCCGAATTGCAATGGAATCAAATCCTTCTGCAAGAACAATAGGACCATCTTGACCAACTACTGGATGACCGTCACCTGTCGTTAACATGACTGCCTGATTGTTGTTTACCGGGCTAAGAAAGAAAGAACCATCTCGGGTATAATAAGTCTCATTCTGACCATTCTGATCCATTTGGATTTCAAACAAGTAGTTTTCTCGTTTTAATGCAGCATCAAGAGCTCTTCCTGTTTCTAAAATGGAACCCAGCGCTAAATTGTTACTCACTGTACCAATTTTAGCTCCAGAACCAATCCGTATACCATCTGGAGTTAGACGACCTTCAGCATTGGCTGCTGCAGATAAATTATTGATTTGATTAAAAAGCAGTGAAGAAAATTCAGCTTGGCGACTTTTGTAACCTGTTGTTTGACTATTTGCCATATTATTACCGATAATATCTAGTTTTTGCTGCAGCTGGTTCATCGTTACAGCTGCTTGATTCATTATTTGAGACATGTTAATACCTCCTTAACCCCTACCCAATTCGACCGATTTCGGAAACTGCTTTTCCCATACTTTCATCATAAGCTCTTAGTACACGCTGATTCGTTTCGAACATCCGGTAAGCATTCATCATATCTGTCATGGTTTGCAGTGTATCTACATTTGATTGCTCAAGAAAACCTTGATGAATTGAAAAAGTTGCTCCTTCTGGAATCTGTTCTGCATCACCAGTGAAAAGATCATTTCCTTCTTTCGCCATTCCGTTGACATCTGCTGTGTATGAAATACCAAGCTGTACTGCTTGCTCAGGTGTTTGTAAGACGCCTTCTGATGAAACCTCAAATTCCATTCCATTCGTTTCAATTGGATTACCAGCATTGTCAAGTACGTAGTATCCTTGATTCGTTACAAGTAAACCCTCGCCATCAACGGTAAAATTTCCATTGCGCGTATAGCGAACTTCTCCAGCCTCGTTTTGCACCGTAAAAAACAAGGAACCCGTATCATCGGGCATCGTTCCATCTACAAGCGCGATGTCGGTAGCTATACCAGTCTCTCTAATATCACCTTGGACAAAATTGGGGATTGTTTCTTGTACATAAACACCAGTGTTAATTGAACCAATCGGTTTCTGAATAGGAAATTGCAATCCTCCCTGTGTCGTAGAAAGACGTTCCTGCGATCCCATTTCCTTTAGCAATAACTCAGGAAAGGCACGTAAGGTTGTCTGATCTGCTTTATAACCTGGTGTATTCGCATTTGCAATATTATTCGCTAAAGCTTCCTGTTGCCTTTGCTGTGATATCATTCCACTTGCTGCTGTATAAAAGCCTCGTAACATGTTTCATTCCTCCTCCACAGGGCACTGCTTTTCCATTTGAGTAAATTACAAGAGGGTGTTCAAAAAGTCCGGTAAAAATGACATACCAAATTTCTAGTTCCATTTTGAACTCGCACGTGTAAGATATGTACTAAGAGATAATAATCCTTCTCTTTATATCAAATTAACCAATTTTGCTGCGTTCTATTTTATCGATATTCTCAAGCATGATTCCCGTTCCTTTAGCAACACAATCCATCGGGTCTTCAGCAATAAATACAGGGACCTTCAATTCTTCCGCTAAGAGCTGATCGATACCATGTAATAATGCTCCACCACCGGTTAGAATAACTCCACGATCAATAATATCTGCAGATAATTCAGGAGGAGTACGTTCAAGCACTGTTTTCGCTGCTTGTACAATAAGGGATACAGACTCACTTAGTGCCTCCTGGATTTCTGCTGAACCTACTGTAATCGTACGTGGTAATCCAGTCACCATATCACGGCCCCTGATTTCCATTTCTTCATCACGTGACCCTTTAAAGACGGTAGCAACATTAATCTTAATATCCTCTGCCGTACGTTCACCAATTAAAAGCTTATATTTCTTTTTAATGTACTGAAGAATATCAATATCAAACTTATCACCGGCCATTTTGATGGATTCCGATGTTACAATTCCACCCATGGAAAGAACAGCTACATCTGTTGTTCCACCACCAATGTCTACAACCATATTACCGCTCGGTTGAAAGATTTCCATTCCAGCGCCAATCGCTGCTACTTTCGGCTCTTCTTCCAAATAGACTTTTTTCCCGCCAGACTTCTCAGCCGCTTCCTTAATCGCCTTTTGCTCCACTTTTGTAATGTTCGTTGGGCAGCAAATAAGCATTCTTGGCTTCGAAAGCAATCCTTTCACATTAATTTTATTTATAAAATGCTTTAACATAGCTTCTGTTACATCAAAGTCAGCAATAACTCCATCTTTCAATGGACGAGTGGCTTCAATATTTCCTGGTGTACGTCCAACCATACGTCGTGCTTCTTCACCAACTTCTAATACTTTTCCAGTATTTCGGTCCATTGCTACAACAGATGGTTCATTTAATACAATTCCTTTTCCTTTTACATGAATCAAAACATTGGCAGTTCCAAGGTCGATTCCAATATCTCTAGAAAACATGAATCTAGATCCTCCTAGCGTTACTATCTTGCATGGTCATTTTGACACAATGCTACTAGTATAATATTTTACCACAAATTTCAACAATTAACTGCTCTTTGTGAAATTTTTTTGTGTATAAAAATAGGCAAGTTTGTAGAAGGATGCAGAAAAAGCTGTAAGTGCATGTCATGGTTGATTTTTCCACTGTTTAGAGAAGGGATAGGAGGTGTAAATAGAGAGCAAATAATAGAAGATCCCGGATGGATTATCCGGGCGTATACTAGTTAAAACAAATTTTTTGATGTCGTGTTTTACAAAAGTACATCAAATTTCCTACGCTCATTCAACCAGCTGGTTTTTCCTCTGGCACTTTTTTTCCATCAATTTTATACTTTTGCCTTGTCGCTTCTCCCCCCCGTAAATGTCGAATTGCTTTATGATATTCTAGAATTTCCTTTACTTGATTTGCCAGCTCTGGATTTATCTCCGGCAATCGTTCTGTTAAATCTTTATGAACTGTGCTTTTGGAAACACCAAATTCCTTTGCAATCGTTCGGACTGTTTTTCTTGTCTCCACGACATGCCTTCCTATCCTGATCGTTCTCTCTTTGATGTAATCATGCACACCGTTCGCCTCCCTAAGTTGATTACTTCCGAGGTGTAGGTACTGAGACATGGCGTTACAACGAGATATCGATATTAATGAAAAGATAACACTAAGTAGAATATGGAGTATGTACCAACAATTTTATGAATAAACAACGGTTATCAGATAATATTCCATGAGGAGCGTGTAGTAAAAGGAAGATTTCTAAATCACACAAGCTCTCACCTCAGACAGTTCGTTTGCATGGTTTGTAACATCTTATTAGCGGAGTTCATGCTTTATGATTAAAATTATTAGGATAAATGAAAGGGACAAGATGTATTTTCGAAAAAAATTTGCTGTTATGCTCTGATGAGGCATATAGAATGGTATCCACTCGAATAAATTTGAGGTTATTCCCTATAAACTGCAATTACTTAGAAGCGAAGTGATAACTGCAACTGCTATGACTATGAACAAAAAAGATACCTCGCTCAAAAGAACAAAGTATCACTGCCACTAGTATACTGCACTATAATTTTTTCATCGCATCTAACGGTAGCTTACTGAAAAAATAATCACTACGTTTTCCGATAAAATGATTGTAGGATTTCATCAATAATCCTTTATCCCGCTTTGCTTTTCCTAAATAATAAAGCTGAAACGGTGTTTTGCTTGGTATTTCACTTAAAATATCGATTGCTTTTTCATTGTTGCCTTTTGCTAATTCGATATGGGCTTGTTCTCCTTTATCTGCTGTACGAATGTTCTCTACCATCTTGTAATGTGCAGATAGAAACGGAATATTATAATTTTCGAGTATATTAATCATATAATATAAATTATTATCCTCGGAAATTTTTAGTGCTTGATCCAAATGATATATTCCACTTTCATACGCGTCATGCGTATAGGATAATCCTAAATACGTATGTACATGTGCGTGAAGTTGTGGACTATCAAGCATATTTAATGCACGATAGGCGTATTTCCTAGCCATGATTAATTCATTTCGCATAATATGGTACACTACATTGATTTTGTATAATCTTATTTTAAAAAAGACAACTAGCAGCCTTTCCTCAATTTCTGAAAAGTATTGTTGATGTGTAACCATTAAATTCCCGATTTTATCAAATTGATTGAGATGCTGGTATGCTTTTTCTTGAATCAATTCAATTAAAAATAATAACTCCGGCTCTTTGGTAGAATAGCGACCCCTAAAGTACGCCAATTGATCCAGCGTTTCTATCGGACTAATCTTAAAGCAACGCTGATCAACCATAATACGATAAATCCCACCCCATAGTCGATTTGACGGGTTGTCCGACTCTAGGTTTTTTTGGATTAATAATTCAAGCTCTTGTATAAATCCGTATATATACAAATATTCCATGCCTTTTTTTTGGATATTCTGTGATTTTGAATGCAAACAAATATTTTTCATCGATTCTTTTGCTGACGCTGCATCCTTTTCCAAGTTTAATATATTCATCATTTCTGTTATTGTAAGCTCCGAATACGGAGTCATAAACTTTGCAATAACCAACCTTATTCCTCCTTTTCCTAAAACAGGAAAACGTTTATTAGTTTTTTGCCCAAAAAAATTATTTCTAAAAACAATAATATTTTATCACAATTTATAGTATTGAAAATATAATATCGTTCGACAATTTACGCATAAATATACAGCTTTTAAATAATCGATTTTCATCTTTAAAGAAAAAAATACTCCAGAAACGTTTTTCCGGAGTATTTTCGTCTTATTCATTTTCAGTTTCTAATTGTTCATCTGTTCCTTCTTCAGAGTCATCAGCTTCATCACTTGGAGTATCTTCAGGATTCTCTTCTACTTCCCCATCCGTATCTGTTACTTGATCCGATTCATCTGCTTGCTCTTCTTCATTCACATTAGAATCTTCTTCTTCTACTGTAGCTTCTTCTTCATTTACTGCAGCGTCTTCTTTAGCTTCCTCTGTAATACTTTCAAGGCTGCTTACAGGCTGATTGAAAAAGCTTTCTGGATTCACTTCTTTTCCATCTTTTCTGATTTCAAAGTGGACGTGCGTTCCGTTATCTTTACCAAAAATATTTTTACCAGCAGTACCAAGTTTTTCACCTTGTTTTACTTCTGCACCAGCAGAAACACTAACCTCTTCTAAACTGGCATAATACGTTTTTACATCCTCGCCATGTAATAGAATAACAACGTTCCCTAAGAGTGGATCCTCTTTTACTTCCTCAACAGTACCAGATAAAGCTGCTACAACATCAAATGTTTCTGCATCAGCTGATGTGATATCAACTCCCGTACTTTGATAGAACCTGTTATTGTAGAGCACCAGAGCATTCTCTCGATCTTCTTGTTCTGCGCTGTAATCAAAAAATTTAGTTACGATTTCTGCTTGATCTGAGTTTTCTAATGGCATTTGAATCAGTTCCTGCTGCTCAATTACCGGCTCTGCACCCTCCTCATTTGGGATTGGGCTGTATTCCTCACCTAGGTTCTCGGTTTCTGTCGTATCTGTGATTTGATTATCTAAATTCTGATACCACACAACCACCGACAATAAAACAGCTGCAATCGTCAAGTATAAAGCTGGGAAAAACCACTTCTTGCGATAAATGCGACTCCATTTATTTTTTGGACCGCCTTTAAATTCTTCACTCATAATTTATCACCTCAGCAACCATTGTGAGCAGAAAAGTAAGAATATATACATCACTCCCAAAAAAATTTATAGATTTTATGGATTTTTTTTTAGAATTGAGGAAAGGTAAGAAATTACTCGGGTAAATGTGAGTTCGGTACAGAGGTTATGCGAGACCGGTGAAAGAGGGAGTATGATCATTCGGTAACTCATAAGAAGGATGAGCGACCCAAAAGTGTAAATGCATGCTCATTCGGTAACTCATAGGAGGGATGAGTGACCCAAAAGTGTAAATGCATGCTCATTCGGTAACTCATAAGAAGGATGAGTGACCCAATAATGTAAATGCATGCTCATTCGGTAACTCATCATGGGTATGGATATCTGAACCCCAGTATATGTTCAACTGATCAAGGTGAACGCTCATAGAATTTTAGATACAGAATCAAACATTTCATTTACCTCACAATAAAAACCCTCGTCTATTTCGAGACGAGGGTTGGTGCTGTTTCATTTATTGTACTAATATCAACATCCTGATAATAATGTTGGACGATTTCTTCATAGGTCTTGCCTTCTTTAGCCATTCCATCTGCACCGTATTGGCTCATTCCAACACCATGACCAAAGCCTTCTGTTGTAAAAATAAGATGACCGTTGTTTTGCGTTACCGTAAAGTCACTCGATTTAAGGTCAAGTCCTTCTCTAACTTCCCTGCCTGTAAACTTATTATCTTCTATTACAATGTTACTGACCCGCCCACTTTCAGTTCGTTCCATTTCGATATATAAAGGAGCCCCCTCTGGAAGGTCAATTGCAAGTGCTTCTTCCACTTGTGCAATTGTATATGTTTCTCGACCAAGGTATTCTGGTGAATCAAGGTCCCACGGACTCTCAACGCTTCTTAAGTAGGAAACCTCATTTTCCCAATATTCCTCAGAGTTTTCTGTATACCCATTGCTCGTAGAAAAAAAAGCTGCATTGATTGGTGCATCATTATAAGTTAAAATCTGGCCCTCTGTTTCCTGAACCGCTCGTTTTATTTTGTTCATATTATCAGCGTATTTTTTGCCCCATAATTGCTTCAGCTCTTGCTCATTTTTAAAAACTTGATGATTCACCGTATCGGTTACGTCATAGTTACCTTCTGCATTACCATGTAATAGATGATTAACTGTAAATGTTCGGGCTGCGAGAGCCTGTGCTTTTAATGCCTCTAATTCAAATGTAGCTGGCATCTCTGAAGCAACAACTCCAGCTACATAATCTTCCAGTGGCAGATCCTCCACTGTATCTTTCGCCTGTCGCATTACTGCTACAGAAATTGGTGATTGATCTAATTCCACCGTTGCTTCTGTTTCTTTCTCCTGTGTCGCAATAGATTGCTGCTTTCCGTCACCAAACATCGCTACGATAACCGCAGGGATAACAAGTATGAATAACAATAGCCCGGATAATACAATCGCAGTAGGGATCTTCCATGTCGATTGGTTCCGATTATCGAAATACCGTGTTTTTCGATTTTTTAAAGGAATAATTTTTTTGAGTGGTGCTGGTTGTGTTTTCGTATACTCCAATTTCCGTTGCTGTTTTTTCATTATTTGCTTTTCCAAGGACGATTTCTTTTTTTTCAAGGATTTTGGTACAGAATTGGAATAATATGTGTGTTTTCTTTTGTTCACAGCTCTCCCCCTTTGCAATTATTAAAGTAGAGTTCTATTCTAGTTGCTCTACTAGTGCTTGTTCTAAAAGGAAAATAAAAGTAATTCCCCTTTTTCTGAGCAGCCTCTACTAATAAATCTATACACTGCAAAGCTAAAATAGACCTTTAATTTTATAATGCTGGAGAAAGCTATGAATGGATTAATGAACAGGTAACGTTTCGGGTTTAACTTTAATGGATTTTTTATGATCGATTGTCTCATCATACAAATGACAGGCTACGAAGTGCTCCTGTTCTATCTCCTGCCATACTGGTTTCACTTGTGAGCATACTTCCATTGCCGCTGGACAGCGCGTTCTGAAGACACACCCACTTGGTGGATTGGTCGGGCTCGGTAGCTCGCCTTCTAAAATGATGCGTTCCCGTTTCTCTTCAATATCAGGATCCGGAATTGGAATAGCTGACAGCAATGCTTGTGTATATGGATGGAGCGGTTTTTCATAGAGCTGATTGCTTTCTGTCAGCTCTACCATATTTCCTAAATACATAACTCCAATGCGGTCTGAAAACTGCTTTACCATCGACAGGTCATGAGCAATAAATAAAAAGGTAAGCCCCTTTTCCAGCTGAAGCTCCTTTAACAAATTGACAACTTGTGCTTGAACAGATACATCTAAAGCGGAAATCGGTTCATCTGCAATAATAAAATCCGGGTTCAGTGCCAAGGCACGTGCAATTCCGATTCGTTGACGTTGTCCCCCACTAAATTCATGTGGATAGCGGTTGGCATGATCCCGATTCAAACCAACCTCTTCTAATAGCTGGTACACTCGCTCCAATTGCGCTTTTTTGTTTTTGTATAGTCCATGAACCTCCATTGGCTCTGAGATCACTTCCCTTACCGTCGACCTTGGATTTAAAGATGCATAAGGATCCTGAAAAATCATCTGCATTCTCCGGTAAAATTGAAATCGCTCTTTTTCAGATAATGCATGGACATTCTCATTATCAAAAATAACGTCTCCAGCTGTTTTATTATATAGCCCAAGGATTGTACGGCCAATTGTCGATTTTCCGCAGCCAGATTCCCCAACTAAGCCAAAGGTTTCTCCTTTATTTACATGAAAGCTCACATCATTTACAGCCTGCAGCATTGTACCTTTACCCATGTCAAAATATTTTTTAAGGTTTTTGACTTCCAATATTTTTTCTTTCATGTTAATTGCTCTCCTTCCAGTAACGTCTTGCCGCACATAGTTCTTTTTCATATTTTGTTCCAGCCAGGGTAATGATTTCAATTCCTTTGCCTGTTTGTGGAGAGTGCAGCATCTTACCGAGTCCATAATAGATACCGACATGATGCAGTCTTCCCTTTCCTTCTTCATAAGCAAAAAACAGTAAGTCACCAGCCTGTAATTGATTATATTTAACTGGTACACCCGCATTTGCCTGATCCCCGGCATCACGCGCTATTTGATAGCCATTCGCCTTATAAGCGGTATATGCCAGACCTGAGCAATCATAGCCGAAGGAACTCATCCCTCCCCAGAAATAATCAAGTGTTTGGAACGGTTCGACCGCTTTAACAATATCATCACCATTTCCTTTAGCGATTCCATTGTCTGATGGAAAAATATGTAGTGCTTCTGTAGGCAAAACTAAAATCCCGTGTGGCGTTATCACTTTTGTTCGTACATTATCCATCGATTTAACAGGCAGCATTGTCATATAGCTAAGCTTCATTACTTTTGTTCCAGCGTCTGATTCAAGCCAAGCTTTATCTTGTTTTACAGCTACCATATGCTCAGTAAGCCACTCATTTTTTGATACTTTTTTCAATTGCCTAAATGGTATCCAGCCTGGGTAGCCACGTTCATCTTTATGTGACGGCTGTGAAGGGATAACCACATGAGCCCACTCTTCTTTAACTGCTGTAATTTGTACAGGCTCTCCGTATAAAGCCTGCGTTTGCACACGGTCTTCATTACAAAGCGCAAGGCTATCCTCATAGGACAGTTGATTGATCCATTCGTCGATATCTGTAGGGTTTGATATACCTGTCTCATCGATATCTCTCGCAGATTGCGGTTCTGTCCAGACAGTAGCTACTTGAACAGCAATAACCCACATTTCATCAGAAAATTGTTCAAACGTTTGATTAACCATAAGTAAACTCCTTTCTTTTTGAGAATGGCACAAGCGAACAATTGTGGGTGGGTATTCCCTGCGTGGTTGCTCGGCCCTTTTCTCATGCTTCGTTCTCTCTGTCACGAGACGAGGTCACGTTTCTTCCATTTATAATAGCTATCACCATAGTGGATGTTTATCTGCACGCGATATTACACGTTTTCTACAAGAAATTTTTCATCAATCGCTTGGATCCCAAGACCTATTGCATTTCCCAATATGATTTGGTTATTTTTATAGCTGATTCCTCCAATTGCAATGTCACTTACTAACATTAGAGGAGCATCTAAGTCATAGCGTGTTACGTTAGGATGGCTTGCCGCGAAATGTGCTGCTGCTGTAATACCAACTTTTGTTTCAATCATGCTTCCGACCATGCATTCTACTCCATAAGCCTCAGCAAGTGTAGCAATTTTGATGGCTTGATGGATTCCCCCCGACTTCATCAATTTAATATTGATTAAATCTGCTGCCCCCATTTCGAGAACACGTTTTGCGTCATCCACTGAGAATACACTTTCATCCGCCATAATTAACGTATCTGTATTTTCCGTCACATATTTCAATCCTTCTAAATCACGTGCGATAACTGGCTGTTCAATTAAGTCAATTCCTAGCCCGAGTTCCTCCATGTGTCTAATTGCTCGAACAGCTTCTTTTGCTTGCCAGCCTTGGTTTGCATCTAGACGAATTTGGATGCCTGAACCAATTTCATTTCGAATCGTTTGAATTCGCTTAATATCTGTTGCAATTTGATCTTTGCCTACTTTAATTTTTAAAATGGAAAATCCATTTTGACTATATTTTTTTGCATCCCGAGCCATTTCCTCTGGCGTGTTCACGCTCACCGTATAGTCTGTTTCAATCGATTCTTGAACGCCTCCAATAAATTGATAGAGTGGAAGATTTGCCTGCTTTGCGATACAGTCATAAAGTGCCATATCCATTGCGGCCTTTGCACTCGTATTACGTAACACACTGTTTTCTATTTTCCGAAAAATTATTTCTCGCATTTGAAGGGGGTTGTCGATGAGTAATGGTTTAAAAATAGAATGTATCGCATAATCAATACTTGCTAGACTCTCACCTGTGATAACATGTGTTGGTGGTGCTTCTCCCCAACCGACAATCCCATCTGCACAAGTTACTTTCACAATAATCGTCTCAGCGACTGTTACGGTGCGTAACGCCGTTTTAAAAGGTGTATGTAATGGAATTGCTCCTCGGTATGTTTCGATTGATTTTATTTGCAATTCGCTCGCCTCCACTTCGTTCTGTTAATCGAAGCTTATTTCACTCCTGGTTCGATTCGTAACCGTTTTTCGATTGTTGAAAGTTTAGCCCATACTCCTAGTGGTACAGAAAAATGAGGGAAACAGTGTCCAATCTTAAATCCACTCATTACAGGTCCATGAAAATCTGAAAAATAATCTGTAAATACTTCATCCAGTGTCAGGGACGGGTTAACCTTCGAATTCACCTCCGAAAAATCTCCGAGCACTATACCATGCGCACCACAAAGCTTGCCAGCTAGCCTTAATTGATTCAGCATCCCATCAATACGATAAGGCTCTTCGCCAATATCCTCTAATAGCAAAAGCTTGCCTGTTGTCTCCACTTCATACGGGGTACCAAGTGTACTGACGAGTAAAGACAGATTTCCTCCGACCATCTGCCCAACCGTTTCTCCGGCTGCATAAACCTTAAGCGGCGAAATAACCTCTGAATAATCTAATTGTGTTGGGGTAAATAATTGCCTGAACAGCTGTGCTGAAAATTGATCAAAATCGCTTTTTCCAATATCCGATGCAAGCATTGGACCATGAAAAGTGATGAGCCCTGTTTGTTGATAAATCGCTGTATGTAAATACGTAATATCGCTATACCCCCAGATTATTTTGGGGTTTTGCCTAATCAATTCATAATCAATGCAATCTGCTAGCCTACCAGTTCCGTAGCCACCGCGCGCAAAAATAATTGCCTTTACTTCCGTATCTATAATCATGTCGTGCAAATCGCTAAGTCGTTCTTCATCTGTTCCAGCTAAAAACCCTCGTGTTTGCTTAATATTTCTTCCTAGCTTTACACGAAGACCCATCTCGTTAAAAAATGCAATTGCTCGTTGTAACTTTTCCTGATCTGGAGGTCCTGCAGGTGCAGTAACACCAATTGTATCGCCCTTTTGGAGCCGTATTGGATGAATCATTGAATCCCACCTTTCATTATGTATACGTACTATTTGAAACGAAAAATACTATATACTTATATGAAAATGGGAGAGACCCACATACAATGTAAGTGAGTCACCTTCCCCGCATCTAGATTCAGCGCTAAAGCTGCAGTGAGAATTATCTCACCTCCGTACGCCGCTAGCCGATCGCTTACGCTATTGTTCCTTAATTTTTATCTGCATATTTCAAATCAAAGTATCCTACTGGATGACGAAGGATTCCTTCTACCCCGTCCGCTTGTAATACAACCGTATTGTAATAACGAAGCGGCACTGCAATCATTTCCTCGGCAAGCAGTCTTTCTGCCTCATATAGGTATTCGTAGCGTTTTTCTTCATCTGTTTCTGATTTACCATTCGCAATCAATTCATCATATTCGGCATTAGACCAACCTGTTCGGTTCATATAGGAGTCCGTAATAAAGCTTTCCAGGAAGTTAACCGGGTCACTGTAATCATTGATAAAGGAACTACGTGAGAATTGCAGCTCCAGGTTTTGCTGTGCTTCGGCAAATACGTTCCACTCTTGGTTTTCTAATGTCACATCAATACCAAGATTATCGCTAAGCATACCTTGAACGGTTTCTGCTACTGCTTTATTCAAATCAGTTGTGTTATACGATAATACAATTGGCGGGAGCTCTTCATAGCCCTCCTCTGCCATACCTTCCTCTAATAACTGTGTTGCTAAATCTGGGTCAAATGTTACAAGATCACCATTTTCTTCACGGAAGTCCCCACCAGAAGGTGTAGTGAATCCTGGTGAAACAAATCCATATGCAGGATCAACACCAGTTTTCACAACATAGTCAGCAATATCCTGTCTGTTGATCGCATAGGCAATTGCTTGCCTAATTTTCTTGTTTTGGAATGGCTCTTCAGTAATATTAAAACGGAAGAATTCTAGACCCCCATAGTTTCCAATATATACATTGTCCCCATCAATTAATTGATCCGATAGCTCTGGTGGAATGGTCGCAGTATCCAATTCACCCGTTTCAAACATTTGATATTGCGTATTTGTATCATTGACCATTGCAAAATGAACCTTATCTAATTTTACTGCTTCTGCATCCCAATATTCTGGGTTTTTAGCAAATACCATTTCTGTACCGTGTGTCCATGACTCCAGCATGAACGGACCATTCGCTACAAATGTATCTGCTTCTGCATGCCAGCTTGGGTTTTCTTCAGCGACCCGATGATTGATCGGGAAAAACGCTGGGTTTGTTAATAGGTCAAGGAAGAACCCAGTCGGTGCTTCAAGTACAACTTCTAATGTCTTTTCATCAGCTGCAGTTACAGCAACATCGTCTGCACTACCCTCACCTGTGTTAAATGCTTCTCCACCTTTAATAAAGTAACCAAGAAATGCTGCAGATGAAGCATTCTCCGGATCAAGCATATACTTCCACGCATATACAAAGTCTTCGGCTACAACTGGATCACCATTCGACCAGTTCGCATCCTCTCTTAGATGGAACGTATACGTTAGCCCGTCCTCAGAAATATCCCATGATTCTGCAACACCTTCTGCCGCTACAGATTCCTCGTTCAGCCTTGTTAAGCCTTCCATCAGATTGTTTAATGGATCCCATGAAACTGCATCAAAGCCTATAGACGGATCTAATGACGAAGGCTCTACACCATTATTCAAACGAAGAATTTTCTCACCCGGATTCTCTTCTACTGCCTCAGCATCATTTGAATCTGTTTCTGTTTCTCCTGTATCACTCTCTTCTGGTTCTTGTCCTGCATCTTCATTTGCAGTACATGCTGCTAAGACGACAACTGTTGTCAATGCAAGCAAAAATAATAGTAACCTCTTCATGCCTTTTCCCCCTTTTTATAATAGTGATTTGGACTGCATGGACTTTCGTTTCATCCATAACAGCCCCTTCCAGCTCCACAACGCTAAAGCCCTATCGAGTCTTCCGAAGCACTTGCGAGTTAGAGCCTTACTGCAGTTAATAGCTGTTTAGCCCGTTCATCCTGTAGCCAGCAGTTTACATGATGTGATTCTGATAGCTCCTTACTCGCGGGATAAACTTTATCACACACCTCCATCGCAAATGGACACCTGGCAGTGAATGGACACCCTGCAGGAGGTGAGAATAAATCTGGTGGTGTTCCATCGATTGGAGTAAGCTTTTCTCCTTTTAAGTCGAGACGTGGAACAGAATTCAATAAACCTCGTGTATAAGGATGCTGTGGCTTGTAGAAAATTTCCCGCTTCGTTCCCGTTTCAATGATCTTACCGGCATACATTACTGCGATTCGATCTGCAATCTTTGCGACAACACCAAGATCATGTGTTATTAAAATAATCGATACACCTGTTGCAATTTGAATTTTTTCAAAAAGCTCGAGAATTTGTGCTTGAATTGTTACATCAAGTGCGGTAGTTGGTTCATCTGCAATGAGAAGATCCGGCTCGCAAATTAACGCAATTGCAATTACAATTCGCTGGCGCATTCCACCGCTAAATTGATGCGGATACTGCTTTAGGCGTTCTTCTGGATTCGAGATACCTACAAGATCCATCATCTCAATAGCTTTCCTCTTTGCTTCGTTACTCGATACTCCGTGATGCGCAATCACTCCTTCCATTAGCTGTGTGCCAATGGTTAAGGTTGGATTAAGTGCGGTCATAGGATCTTGAAATATCATAGAAATATCCACACCGCGAATAGAACGCATTTGTTTTTCCGAGTATTTAACAAGATTCTTTCCTTTAAATTTAATTGAACCATCTGTAATCTTCCCCGGCGGGTTTGGGATCAAGCGCATGATTGCATTAGATGTAACACTTTTCCCACAGCCTGACTCACCTACAATTGCCAGTGTTTCTCCTTTATTCAAATGAAAATCAACTCCGCGGACGGCTTTTACGGTTCCACCATAAGTAGTAAACGTCACGTGGAGGTTATTAACTTCTAAAATTTTTCCCATGGTGTCCCCTACTTTCTTAATTTCGGATCAAGTGCATCCTGCAATCCATCCCCTAGTACATTAAAGGCAAACATCGTAAAGGATATAAAAAATGCCGGGAAGAACAATGTCCACCAGTTACCAGAAAGAATAGCTCCTAATGAGTCGTTTGCCATTACCCCCCAGCTTGCAAATGGAGACTGAATCCCAAGTCCAATAAAACTTAAAAATGCTTCCGCAAAGATCGCTGAAGGGACTGTTAATGTCATCTGTACGATAATCGGCCCCATCGTATTTGGTAATAAATTTTTCCGAATGATTCTTGAAGACTTCGTACCGAATGATTTGGAAGCGAGAACAAATTCATAATTCTTGATTTGCAGAACCTGCCCTCGCACAATTCGGGCCATCCCGACCCATCCGGTTACCGTAAGTGCAATAATAATTGTCGAGAGACTCGGGCCTAATACGACGAGTAGTAATATGACGACTAATAAATACGGTAATCCATATAAAATTTCAATGATGCGCATCATGACATTATCTGTACGTCCGCCTTTATAGCCAGAAATACCTCCCCAAATAATGCCAATGGTGACATCGATGAGGGCAGCCATTAATCCAACGAACAAGGAGATTCGTGCACCATACCATGTTCTAGTAAAAACGTCTCTTCCAGCATTATCCGTCCCAAACCAGTGCTCTGCAGAAGGTGGCTGATACTGGTTTGGCAGATCTTGTTGATTGACCTCATAAGGTGATAGTATTGGGCCAAATATAGCCATTACTGCCAGCAATATTAAAAATAAAAGTCCCAACATTGCAAGTTTATTCTTCAGTAGTCGTCTCCATGCATCCTTCCAGTAGGATAGCGATGGTCTAGCAACAACCTCCGCGGCACCTTCATCTTTTTCTTTCCACTTAAACCATTCATCCGGGACTTGAGAAGGAGAGTGTGCTGACTTTACTTCATTCACAGACTTCATATTACTCCCCTCCCTTTCGATGGAACTTAATGCGTGGATCTAATATTCCATAAGCGATATCCACAAGGAACAGCATGATGATTAAAAATGCACTATAAAATACAGTTGTCCCCATAATTACGGGATAATCACGTTGGTTAATACTTTCAACGAAATACTTACCCATCCCTGGTATGGCAAAAATCTGTTCAATAACAAAGGTTCCAGTTAAAATTCCTGCCAGCAGAGTTCCCATGATTGTTACAACCGGCATTAACGCATTACGAAGTGCGTGTTTAAATACGATTTTCCAAGGAGACAATCCTTTTGCCTTTGCCATTTTTATGTAATCCTGAGTTAACACTTCCAACATTGTCGAACGGGTAAGTCTAGCAATAATTGCCATCGGCCCCGTTGCAAGTGCAGCAATTGGCAGAATCATATGCGCTGGGCTTGACCAAGTTGCAGTAGGTAACAATTCCCACGTTACAGCTATCTGTTGAATAAGTAACGTTGCTAAAATAAAGTTTGGTATGGATATACCGAGAACAGCAATCCCCATCGCTAAATAATCAATCACACCATTATGTCGTAAAGCAGCAAGGATTCCTAAAATAATCCCAGAGATAACAGCAACAATAATGGTTAAAATTCCAAGCTCAAATGAGATCGGAAACCCTCTAGCCAATAAATCATTAACCGATTGATTTGGCTGTTTTATGGATGGCCCAAAATCAAACGTCACGATCGACTTTAAGTAAAGCAAATATTGAATGGGATAAGGCTCATCTAAATTATAATGTGCTTCTAAATTAGCCCGAATTGTTTCATTTGATGATTGATCACTATTAAATGGTGAGCCTGGTATACTAACCATTAAAATAAAGGTTAATGTAATAATTACCCACAAAGTTACGAGCATTATTAGGAATCGTTTTAATATGTATTTCAGCACGACCTAGCACCCCCGTATGATTCTTTTTTCATGTTGCATCATCTATTCAATTATCGTTTCTTAGTTAACCGAACAAAATACAACGCTTACATTTTATGAAAACTTTGACTGTAAAGCGAGCTCAATCATGACCAGCATTGCTTGATAGGCTTCCAGAATATCATCTGCTTTGAAACCTACAATTGTTGTACCGGGTTCAATCCATGTTTTGGGCATTAAATTTGCCCATTCAGCCTGTCCGTAGTTATTAAATTCAATACGAAGTAATGGCTTCTCTGGTGGGACTAGGGCTTTTACTTGGTTACGGTTCTTTAGTGCCTCATTTACCTTTACTTTTAAAAGTGCCTCTGCTTTTTTTGGTGTCATGCTTTTGACAGCGGATCTTGAAATGGTTTCTTTAACTGCGACAGTGGTTACATTGGGGTTAAGCTCCTTCGCCTCCTTTACTGCTTGATCATCACCAGATACAAATAAAAGCGGGATACCGTAATAGCCAGCAACATAGGCATTGAGCCCCATTTCTCCAATTGCATGATCATTGATGAAAATATTCCGTACAGCATGAATCATGGAATGGGATAACACACCAAACTGACTAGCGCGAGCATGATAGCCTATAAACATTGCTCCATCATATGTATCATCTAAACCTTGTACCATTGAAAAAGGCTTTGCATCACCCGTAATTAGCGATGCTTCGGGATGAAGCTCATCAATAAGTATATTGTTCATTTTTGAATGACTATCATTGACCAGCACTTCTTTACAACCATATGTAAACGCCGTCTCAACAACTTTATTTACTTCTTTGGTCATTATTTTTCGTGAACGTTCGTAATTATGCTCGCTTGGAGTTAGGAAAGTATAATCAGGTATACCTGTAATCCCTTCCATGTCAACAGATAGGTATAATTTCATATCTTCTTCTCCTTGCTATGAATTTT
The DNA here is from genome assembly GCF_037983385.1 of Oceanobacillus sp. FSL K6-0127. Taxonomy (NCBI): domain Bacteria; kingdom Bacillati; phylum Bacillota; class Bacilli; order Caryophanales; family Bacillaceae; genus Oceanobacillus; species Oceanobacillus sp. FSL K6-0127. The sequence goes on from NZ_CP150287.1 coordinate 4,355,664, forward strand.
ATTATTTGTTTTTTCTCAATTTTAACACACCGTTAACAAAAAGAGAAGTTTGAATTTTCCGTTCTATAACTTTTATATATACCCGAGAATGAATATTTCAGTTATCGTTCTACTGCGCACGCAAAAAAACAGGCGTATCATTCGATTACACCTGTTTTCCCTTAAATTACTATAAAATTGCTTATTAGTCATTAGACAAACTTCATACATATATAAATATTATTACACGTATCGCTTAAAATTCAGCTGCTATTTTTGCATTTGATAAATCAAGTACAGGTTGTACAGATTCTTTAGTTTCATCAATACGCTCTATATCTGCACCTAATGCTGCCAATTTTCCAACGATATCTACATAGCCTCTATCCAAATGTTTTAGCTCTGTTACACGTGTATGGCCATTTCCAACTAAACCAGCTAAAATTAGAGCTGCTGCTGCACGAAGATCTGTTGCAGCTACCTCTGCACCTTGAAGATCAGACAATCCTTCAATAATTACGCTGCGTCCTTCAATCTTCATATTTGCATTCATCCGTCTAAATTCTTCTACATGCATAAAACGGTTTTCAAAAACGGTCTCCGTAATGACACTTGTGCCTTTTGCACGAAGCATCAATGCCATCATTTGTGACTGCATGTCTGTTGGGAACCCTGGATGTGGCAATGTTTTAATATCTGTAGCTTTTAAATCATCAGATCCAATAACGCGAATCCCTTCATCTTCTTCCATAACTTTTACATTCATTTCTTCCAATTTGGAAATAACGGAACGTAAATGTTCACTTTCTGCATTTTCGATTAAAACATTTCCACCAGTAATTGCAGCTGCAACCATGAATGTACCTGCTTCAATACGATCAGGAATAATGGAATGTTCTACTCCACATAGCTTTTCCACACCATGAATACGAATTGTTTCCGTACCAGCACCAACAATTCGTGCACCCATTTTATTCAAGTAATTTGCCAAATCTACAATTTCTGGCTCTTTTGCACAGTTTTCAAGGACTGTTTTGCCTTCTGCGAGGGCAGCTGCCATCATAATGTTCTCAGTTGCTCCAACACTTGGCATATCTAAATAAATCTTTGCACCTTGAAGACGGCCGTCTACTTTTGCTTCTACAAAGCCATTACCAACATGAATCTCGGCCCCCATAGCTTCAAAGCCCTTTAAATGTAAATCAATTGGTCTTGAACCAATCGCACATCCACCTGGCATTGCAACTTTCGCGTGTCCATAACGGGCCAATAATGGTCCCAAAACAAGTACAGAAGCACGCATTTTTCGTACATATTCAAATGGTGCTTCTGTTTCCAAACGCTTTGAAGCATCCACATATACCGTGTTGCTCTCAGCATCAAAATCAACATCGGCATTCATATTTCTTAAAACTTCATTAATTGTATATACGTCAGCTAAAACGGGGACTTCTTTAATAACGCTTTTTCCTTCACTAGCAATTAGACTTGCTGCTATCACAGGAAGTACTGCATTTTTAGCACCTTCAACGCGAACAGCGCCACTCAGTTTCTGTCCACCTCTTACGATGATTTTCTCCATGTTTATAAATCTCCTTCAGATCCAATTTCACTATATTAATATTCATGTATTAGGATAGGTGTTCCTATCGTATATTTCAGTTCTTCTTTTTCGTTCGTTGCTATAGCTAATTGTAAGTTCAACGGGGCATCATCAATGATGAAATTTTCTTTCCATAAGTCTGTATACCCGTATACAATTTTTTTATGTGTTGAATTTTTTACTGTGTCGAATTGTGTCTTAATATGTCGTAAATCAAAATAACTTATGATTTCCTCTACAAGAACATCAGACTCCATTATACCACTAAAATCTGTAGTCAGACAAGCAAATGTTTTTGACGTTTCTGTTAAATATTTCTCCACTATCTCACGCTTTTTGGAAAGGTAATTTCCCTCAATTTCCTCGTTCCATTTCGTGCCTTCTATTATTACAATGATTTCTGATTTAATCGTAGTGTCCTTGGGAATAACAATTGTATAGGATACTTGCAAAGCATTGTGTTTAGCGTCTTCCCTAAGCAAATATTTTATAGCATTTCCATCTTCGCTTCTAGTGACAAAACTACCATTTTTCATTTTATCTAATTGCCGTTCTGCTTGTTCTGCTGTTACACTCTCTTTCATTGTAACCTGCCAGCTTTCAATTGGAATCCCATTGCTTATTGTAAAGTTTGCTAAATCAATCATTTCGTCAGATTCCATCCCGTGGACTACTGGTTTAGCAGTGATTAATAAAAATAGCACTAATAAAATTGATAGTTTTCTCATAATAAAATCCCCCTGTATTAAACGAATAGCATTAGTTTAGACAGAGAGACTACATCGCATACCTTACAAATAACGACAAGTTTTTGACCAAATATCTTAGTTTGCACACATCTGATAATGGATTAATACCCTTATAAAAAGATTATCATGCAACGAACTTCATACACAATCTTGAACGAGATATAAACGCATTAGAAAAGATAGATTAGATCGCTAGACCATCTTAAAATATCAAGGAGAAATTGACTTACTCCAGTTCCAATTACAATTGCAAGGAACAGTAGAAAGATTCTTCCTTCCGTTGTTCTTCCCTTCTTAATTATTGGTTCAAAATTCATTGCTAGAATGATTCGCCATGAAATATAAATGAAGAGCAGATGTGAAATGATACTAAATAAAGCCATTTGTCCAATTGAAAACATATTGACCACCTTTGTTTAGTTGCTAATTGTTACATTGCCATGATTAAAAAGAAATGTCAATGCTTTTATACGCTCAATTACTATATCATTTTTTGGAGATAATTCAGTTATTCCGATGCTTTATCCCGCCATTTCCCGGGAAATATCGACAGGAGTGAATGGAAATAATAGAATGGATTTTGTATCGGGCATTAGTAAGAACAGCGTGACCTGTTTACTTATCTGCGCTGTAAAATAGAGGATTGGATATCGTGTTTCTTTGGAATCGTTCACACGTAAAAAATCTCTTACAACATTTCGTTATAAGAGATTCTCATACATTTAACTGCCTACATTTAGGCGATTGGTTGCGCGTTTGAGTGCTAATTCAGCCCGTATTTTATCGATATTATCGGCTTTTGCTTGAAGACGACGTTCCGCACGTTCTTTCGCTTCCTTTGCGCGTTGTACATCAATTTCTGCAGCTTTTTCAGCAGATTGAGCAAGAATCGTCACTTTATCTGGTTGGACCTCCATAAATCCACCATTTACCGCTAAATGTTTCGTCTCTGATCCTGTCTTGAGACGAACAGCGCTGATTTGTAATGGAGCTACAAGAGGTATGTGTCCAGGTAAGATACCGATTTCTCCAGTTTCTGCCTTACAGACAACCATATCAAAACTACCCTCTAAAACCGGACCACTAGGAGTAACAACACTCACTTCCAGTGTTTTCAATGTAACCCCTCCTAAGACTTGGTAGAAGAAAGCTGTGATAATTCATCAGAGTTTCTTCAGAAATATCATTTCTACAGTATTCTCCTACCTATTATCTATTATTCCATGCCTTTTGCTTTTTCAAGTACTTCTTCAATACGTCCCACAAGACGGAATGCATCCTCTGGTAGGTGATCATACTTACCTTCTAAGATCTCACTGAATCCAGCTACAGTTTCTTTAACAGGCACATAAGAACCTTTTTGTCCTGTAAATTGTTCTGCAACGTGGAAGTTTTGAGAAAGGAAGAATTGGATACGACGTGCTCTTGAAACGACTAATTTATCTTCATCGCCAAGCTCATCCATACCTAGAATCGCAATAATATCCTGCAGCTCACGATAACGCTGTAGTGTTTGTTGTACTTCTGTTGCTACGCGATAATGCTCTTCTCCAACAATCTCTGGATCTAGTGCACGTGAAGTAGATGCTAAAGGATCCACAGCAGGGTATATACCTTGTTCAGATAGACCACGGTCTAGGTTTGTCGTTGCATCCAAGTGTGCAAACGTTGTTGCCGGAGCCGGATCCGTGTAGTCATCGGCAGGTACATAGATCGCCTGAATCGATGTTACGGAACCTTTATCTGTTGATGTAATACGTTCTTGCAATTGTCCCATTTCCGTTGCTAGTGTTGGTTGGTAACCAACAGCAGATGGCATACGTCCAAGTAGTGCTGAAACCTCAGATCCTGCCTGTGTGAAACGGAAGATGTTATCAATGAATAGCAATACATCTTGTCCTTGCTCATCACGGAAGTATTCAGCCATCGTAAGACCTGTTAATGCTACACGCATACGTGCACCAGGTGGTTCGTTCATTTGTCCGAATACCATCGCTGTTTTAGCAATAACACCAGAGTCTTTCATTTCATAGTAGAGGTCATTTCCTTCACGAGTACGCTCTCCAACTCCTGCGAATACAGAAATACCACCATGTTCTTGAGCAATGTTATTAATTAATTCCTGGATTAAAACGGTTTTACCTACACCAGCACCACCAAATAGACCAATTTTTCCACCTTTAATATATGGAGCTAATAAGTCTACTACTTTGATACCTGTTTCTAGAATTTCAGTTTCTGTAGACAAGTTTTCAAACTTAGGTGCTTCACGGTGAATTGGGTCTAAGCGTAATCCGTCTGCTAACGGTTCATCCAAGTCAATTTTTTCACCTAAAACATTAAATACACGTCCTAATGTTACATCTCCTACTGGAACGGAAATAGGTCTTCCAAGGTTTTCTACTGTTGCGCCACGTTTAACACCGTCAGTTGATGACATTGCAATTGTGCGAACACTGTTATCTCCTAAATGAAGAGCTACTTCTAATGTAAGATCTGTATTTTCGTCTTGGACAACTAAAGCGTTATATATTTCTGGGAGTGTGCCGTCTTCAAATCTAACGTCAACGACCGGTCCCATTACTTGTGTAACGTGTCCTTTACTCATCGCTTTTCCTCCTAACTTACTTAAAGCCTGTTAAAGAAGCTTATTCAAGCGCTGCTACTCCACCACTGATTTCTGTGATTTCCTGTGTAATCGCCGCTTGACGTGCACGGTTATATGTCAATGATAAGTCATCAATAAGGTCACCAGCATTATCTGTTGCACTTCTCATTGCAGTCATACTTGCCGCATGTTCACTTGCTTTTCCATCCAATAAAGCACCGAATATTAAGCTTTCGGCATACTGTGGTAAAAGAACTTCCAGAATTTGTTCTTGATCCGGATCATATTCATAATCATTGTTAATGGCAGAGTGTGCGTCCAAATTCTCGATTGGCAGCAATTTTTTTGCAGTTACCTTTTGAGAGATTGCACTAACATAATGATTGTAAATAATGTTAAGTTCATCGATTTCTCCGTCACTATACATTTGCACTGTCTCAGAAGCTAATTCTTTGATATCTGCGAATGTAGGGTGGTCTGCCATTCCAAGAATACTATTTGACATGGGCAGATCACGTTTCTTACAGAAGTCGTATCCTTTGCGCCCTACAGCAATGACTGTATATTCGTCTTTACTTTCATGACGCTTTTCAATTGTTTGAACCAAGTTTCGCAGTATATTACTGTTATAAGCACCAACCAATCCACGGTCAGAGGTTATAACTAAATAGGCTGTTTTTTTCACTTCACGTTTAATCAACATCGGATGAGATACATCTGTATTGCTATTAGCGATACTAGCTACAACTTCCTGGAGTTTATCTGCGTAAGGAACGAACCCTTTTGCATTCTGCTCTGCTTTACTCATTTTTGAAGCGGATACCATTTGCATTGCACCAGTAATTTTCTTTGTTTTCTTTGTTGAATCTATTCGAGCTTTTAAATCTCTAAGTGATGCCAAGCTTTTTCACCACACTTTCCTGACAGAGGTTGAGCCGGAAAAGGCTGTGTCATGTCAACTCTTTCCGGTCCATTATTCTCTTTTCGAAATCTATTGACAAAGGGAAACACTTTTTCAGGTGTTTGTACCTTCGTTTACTTAATTTGTCGTTGGTAAGAATGTTTTCTTGAATGCTTCAATAGCAGATTTCATATCGCTATCATCTGGCAAGTTACCTGTTTCACGGATGGTAGTCAATAATTCATTGCGATTGCTTTCAAGCCATACATTCATTTCACTCTCGAAACGAAGTACATCTTCTACTGAAATATCATCTAAGAATCCTCTTGTTAGTGCATAAAGAATCATTACTTGTTTCTCAACAACCATTGGCTTATGCAAACCTTGCTTCAGAACTTCTACCGTTCTTTGTCCACGATTTAATTTAGCCTGTGTTGATTTATCCAGATCTGATCCAAATTGTGAGAAGGCTTCTAGCTCACGGAATGACGCAAGATCAAGACGTAATGTACCAGCAACTTTCTTCATTGCTTTAATTTGTGCTGACCCACCAACACGGGATACAGATAAACCGGCGTTAATTGCTGGTCTTACACCTGAGAAGAACAAGTCAGATTGCAAGAAAATTTGTCCATCTGTAATTGAAATTACGTTCGTTGGAATATATGCAGCGATGTCGCCTGCCTGCGTCTCAACGAATGGTAATGCAGTTAAAGAACCGCCACCACGTGCATCACTTAATTTAGCAGCACGCTCTAGTAAACGTGAATGCAAGTAGAATACATCCCCTGGGAACGCTTCACGACCCGGAGGACGACGAAGCAGCAAGGAAAGCTCACGGTATGCTACTGCTTGTTTTGACAAGTCATCATATACAACAAGTACGTGTTTCCCGTTGTACATAAATTCTTCACCCATTGCTACACCTGCATATGGTGCAAGGTATAATAATGGTGCAGGATCAGAAGCTCCTGCTGTTACAACGATTGTGTAATCTAATGCGCCGTACTTACGGAACGTTTCTACAGTATTTCGAACAGTCGATTCCTTTTGTCCAATTGCAACATAAATACAAATCATATCTTGGTCGCTTTGGTTCAAAATGGTATCAACGGCTACTGTTGTTTTTCCTGTCTGACGGTCACCAATGATAAGCTCACGTTGTCCACGACCGATTGGCACCAATGCATCAATCGCTTTGATTCCCGTTTGCAATGGCTCATCAACTGATTTACGATCCATTACTCCTGGAGCCTGCGCTTCAATTGGACGGGTTTTAGAAGTTTCAAGTGTACCTTTCCCATCAATTGGCTGTCCTAGTGGGTTTACAACACGTCCCAATAATTCTTCTCCAACTGGTACTTGCATGATACGTCCTGTTCGACGAACTTCATCGCCTTCTTTAATCCCTGTGTAAGGCCCTAGAATAACGATACCAACGTTGCTTTCTTCTAAGTTTTGCGCTAGTCCCATAACACCGTTTGAGAATTCAAGCAACTCTCCAGCCATTGCGTTATCAAGTCCGTGTGCACGTGCAATCCCGTCCCCGATTTCAATAACTGTTCCAACGTCACTAACTTCGATATCTGTATCGAAATTTTCAATTTGCTGTTTAATTAGTGTACTGATTTCTTCAGCATTTATGCTCATACCATTTCACCCCTATCATCTTTGTTCATAATAAGCATGTATAAAATTCAATTCCATGTTAGAAGACCATGTCAAGTATGTATGCTTAACTTTGGTCTGTACGTTGCCTGTTCACATTAATTAGTAGAAACAATGCGTTTTGAAATACGATCTAATTTTCCACTAATTGTTCCATCATAGATTGTGTTTCCAACGCGAATTTTAATTCCACCAATAATGGAAGGATCTACAATGTTTTTCAAATTGATTGCAGTTTTACCGATTCGTTTTGCGAATGTTTGCTGCAACTCAGTTTTTTCAACATCTGTTAATTCACGTACAGAATAAACCGTTGCATCCGCGATACCCTTAGCATCATTCACTAATTGAATGAAACTTACGATAATGTTGGAAAGAGCTTTAATGCGTCGGCGTTCAACAAGCAGTTTGATTGTATTGATAATATCTGCTTGTATACCTTGAAACACTTTCGTAATCAGTTGTTTCTTTTCCACATTATCAATTTTGGGATGCATTAAGAAAGTTTCCAATTGTTTATTTTTGTTAAATACTTCTTGAACGACTCTGAATTCCTTCACGAGTTGATCCAGTGTATTCTTTTCAAGTCCGAGTTGGTAAAGAGCGTCTGCATAACGTTTAGCTACAACAACTTCACTCATCGCTCTTCTCCTACCTCTTTAATGTAATCATTGATCAATTTCTCTTGATCTTGTGCACTTATTTCCTTTTCAATCACTTTACTTGCAATAAGTACGGATAAGGATGCAACTTTATCTTGAAGTGCTTGTAATGCTTTTTCCTTCTCATTTTGAATATCAGCTTGAGCTGCTAGGATTAAGCGGTCTGCCTCTTTACGTGCAGCTTCAACAATATCCTGTTCTTGCTTTGCTCCAGCTGCCTTTGCGTCCTCAATTAATTTTTGAGCTTCTTCTCTTACTTGGTTTAGCTGTGCCGCAGCATCCTTTGAAGCTTTTTCAGCCTCAAGACGACTTTTTTCTGCTGCTTCAATTTCTCCAGCTACATACTCCTCACGCTCTTGCATTTTGTTCATGAGGGGTCCCCAAGCGAATTTTTTTAGTAATGCTAGCAACACAAGGAAGAAGAATAATTGGACAAACATGTCTCCTACTCTTAGTCCTCCAACACTAGCTCCAATTGTCATAAAGTCAATGTATGAATGCACTGATTTCACTCCTTTCAATGTGACTTCACATCTATTTACCTATAGTGATTCATTTTATTTTCATATCACCTGAAAGTTACATAAAGGAATGGCGAAGATTCTATGGTAACGAACTTCGCCATTATGTTTTAAATAAAATACAAATACAATTACATGAAGATAGCCATAAATGCGATAACTGCTGCGATGATTGGAATCGCCTCAACAAGTGCTACCCCGATAAACATCGTACCTTGCAATGCACCTCTAAGTTCTGGTTGACGTGCGATTCCCTCTACTGTTTTACTAACGATCATTCCGTTACCAAGACCTGCACCTAGTGCTGCCAGGCCGATTGCGATTGCTGCTGCTAATGCTTCCATTGAAAATTTCCTCCTTTTATTTAAACCTAATATTATTTTTTATTTAATGGTCACTGCTCACTTTATGAGACATATACACCATTGTTAACATAACAAATACATAAGATTGAATTGCACCTATAAACACACTAAAGCCCATCCATGCCAGCATTGGTATTGCTGCTCCTAATGCTCCCAAGAAGCCTGACATTGCCATACCTACAAGTAAGGTTAATAATACTTCCCCTGCATAAATGTTACCAAATAGACGAAGACCTAATGTTAATGTGTTAGTAAACTCCTCTATAATTTTAAATGGCAGCATTAAAGGTACTGGGCTGACATACCCTTTGAAATATGCTTTTGTTCCTTGTGTTTTAATGCCATAGAAATGGGTTAATACGATAACCATAGCGGATAGTGTTAATGTTAATGTTGCATCTGCGGTTGGTGATTTCCACCATAAGTCATGACCGACCACTCCGACAGTCGCTACACCTACTAGGTTACTAACAAGGATGTAAAAAATCAGCGTTAATCCTAATGGAAGAAACACCTTCCCTGTTTTCCAGTCCATTGTGTCACTAATAATTCCTTTTACAAATTCAACTACCCATTCCATAAAGTTTTGCATCCCGGTTGGCTTCATCTGCAGTTTGCGACTTGCCCACACACAGAAAACAAACACAATTAGCGATACAACTGCAATCATGAGGACATTGGACATGTTAAAGTCGAGCCAGGAAATCCCAAAGACGTCATTAACTATTGGAGCTGTATGATCCAAAATTCTCCCCCCTTTACACTACATACTTATAAATCCGTTCATACTATGCCTGTTAAACTAGTTTACTTAATATGTTTTCTTTGAAAAATGAATCGAAAAGCAACATCAATTCCTATTATGATGTATGAAGATACAAGACCAAAAACTAGGGCAATAATATGAAAGATTTCATTAAATCGAAGTGCGATCAAAACGGAAAGCATTGTTGCAGCAAGCCTTGAGAATGTTCCCAATCCTCCGCGTACCTTTCCAGTTTCAATAACCGCTTTTCCCAGTGCTTTTGTTTTATGCTGCAGTAACCATAAATTGTAGAAGCTTACAGCGCTTCCTAACAATAAACCGTTAAAAATTCGAGGATACGATGAGAACCCTGCACCAATTACGATAATTGCAAGAAGAAAGAGCATCCATTTACGCTGCCTCGTTACCATCAAATCATATTCAGACATCATGTACTCTACTCTCCTAAACAATCAAACGATATTGTGGATGTTCTCATTACAAAATAAAGGCTGAAAAAACACGTGCATCCGCTTCCAAACATAATTGTTTACTATTAAACGGTTGTTATTTTCAGTCATTATTTTAAAATATTGGTCCTGTTTCACAGCCAAAAACACGGAAATGCTTATGTAACAGAAGTTGCTTTAAGGGAAATTAAGTCTGCCATTTTTCATGTCGAATGATACTAAAAATCGTCGTATCAGCTAACAAGATAGTTGCAGTTTATATAAAAATACACCTTCCCCCACAGTTAGCAAGTTTACAACAGCTTGACCACCATTGTCAATTAGGACACTAAGATAAATTGCAATTTTTAAATCATCCATAAAATACTGTCGTTGAAACAATATGTGACATTTTCTTATCTATAAATTTACAATTAAGTGACCCAACTTTCATTATAAATGAAAGTTGGGTCGTGTAATGTGACATCTTTGTGAACTCACTTGATTTTTTTGAGTTTTTTTGTCTCTTGTGAACAATGAATTATTCTATATATACAATAGATGGACTGCTTTCATATGTTCCGTCCTTGAGAAATACAGTTACTACCGCTAAATAATAACCTGTATCACCAGCATCTTTTTTACTTATTTCACCTTGATGTTCTCCTGTTTTTACATTTTCCATTTCTAAGAGTCGTCTCTTGAATACAAGACTTTCAGGATCGTATAGGTCAACTTCTACCCGTCTCGCAGGTTCTGTTAGATATATCCGATATTCATATGCTTCTTCAGAGAGAGTTTTCATCGCAAACTCAAATCCTGCTGTTTTGGGTTGATTCGCAGCTTGGTTCACAAAAATATATGGTAAGTTGTATTGGTTATCTTGAGATCTCAGTGTGATCCAGCCTTGATGTACACCTTGATCCATTCGAGCTGCTGTTATACTAAGCTCAATTGGGATTGTCTTTCTCTGATTGGCTTCGATCCTAAATGACATTGGCAGCTTCCAATTAACACCATTCTGTTGCTTTGGATAATCAAAGGTAAATGTCTGTGCAACATCTGTCATGTTCTCAATTGTTAATGAAAATTCACTTGTTTCTCTATACCCATTTATTAGTCCAAAGTTGAGTTGTGGATTGTGAATGATTGTTGTCGATTCAATTGCTTTTTCCGGTTGGATTTCTCCCGTTCCTTGAATCGTGGGAGCTAAAACATTACCTTCACCGATTACATGCGCGGTTGTTTTAAGTGCTCCGAAGATTTGCTGGGTCGACCAATCTGGGTGCGCCTCTTTGATTAATGCAATAGCACCAGTAACATGCGGTGCAGCCATACTAGTGCCATCAAGTGGCTCATAACCTCCTGGAACAGTGCTCATAATATTCGTCCCTGGTGCAACTACGTCTGGCTTAATATTCCAATTAACTGTAACTGGTCCTCTTGAGCTAAATGGAGCTATTGTTCGTTCTTCATGTTCGTATGCAGTTTCCAAATAAATACTTTCCCCTTCATTCTGCTCTTTCAGCCATACACCATCTTCCATGGCTATCGATACGACTGGTATATTTATTGGATCTTCTTTATTTTGAACAGAACCTCGAAACATTCCTTTCTCTTTATTATAGATTACAACCGCTACTGCGCCTTTTTCTTCAGCACGTTTTGCCATTTCATAGAACGGTGTTTCTCCACGTTTTATAAATGCGATACGCCCATTCAACTTTCCATTCTCTTCTGCCATATCAGCAATTGGATAGTCTTTTGTCAAATTCCATGGAGAAGAACCTACCATTTCAGTAAGCGGGATTGTACGATCGGCCATCGGTTCATAGAGTAGAGGGGTTTCTGTTGGTGCAGTTGATGCACCGACTGATAAAGCTTTGTCTGCAGTTGCTGGTGATCCTACAGTCCAATCTTGTGGGCCGCTATTACCATTTGCTATAACTACCGCTACACCTAGTTCTGTAGCTCTGTTAACTGCTACACTCGTTGGAAAGTCAGGAACATTAACGTTATTCCCAAGCGATAAATTAATAATATCTACCCCATCTTCAATCGCCTTCTCCATTGCAGCTATTACTTGCACAGATGTTCCTGCCCCCCCAGGACCAAGCGCTCGATATGCGTAAATTTCTGCATCTGGAGCGACTCCTTTCAATTCTCCGTCGGCCGCAATAATCCCTGCAACATGAGTACCGTGTGATGTCGGTATACCTTGTTCTGGAATTGTCTCCATTGGGTCTTCATCAAGGTCAACAAGGTCATATCCCCCACTATAATTTTTTTGCAAATCTGGATGGCTGTGGTCAATCCCAGTATCTATAACCCCAACCTTTACACCTTCACCGGTAAATGAAGTCGTATTTAGATCAGATGGGATTACCCCATTACCCTTTTCACGATTTCCATCCCAAGGAAGTGCTTTATATTGCTGTACCGAGTGAATACGTTGAACAAAAGGCAGCGATTCTATCTTCTGCAGATTTGCAGGAGCTCCCTGGATTGCAATGCCATTAAACAATTGGTGATAAACTGCAATAACCTCGATAAATGGATGATATATTTCCAAATACTCTTTATGTATCTCTGGATCCCCTTCTACTTCGATGATGATCGATTCCATTTCTTTTTCCGCATGAAGTTCTTGAGGGTATGGAATAAATAGAAGTAGAAGCAATAAAAAGATGCTAAAAATTCTCATAGGCGCCCACTCCCTTTTTTTAGCAATAGCTTTTGAAATAAATTACGTTCTTATACATTCGTTTCGATTACGCCGGATTTTTCTACCTTGCTTTTTCAGAAGAACTAATGGTATACTATTTTTTAGAAAACTTGGAATTCACCATGCCTTTGGATGAATACCTTGGTTGTACTTATGCAGCTAGGGAAGTTTTCCATCAAAATTCAATACGCATATTCCTTCGGGGTCGGGTGAAATTCCCAACCGACGGTGATGAAGCATAGCTTCTAAGTCCGTGACCCGTGCGGTTTTTATAAGATAGTTGATCAAAAAAGAGGGTAAAAAGGACCGAGAATTTCCAGGCGGCGTAGCCCCCGTACCCTCACGTATGCAATTAATACGTGAGGGTACGGGCTTGCACAACATGTGATGACTTCGACGTTCGACACAGGACGTGTTGGTAGTTAGTTGAAGGCCCCCTGTTCTCAAAATGTCATTTTTACCGGAAATTTTTGAACTACCTTTAACCTATAAACCAAGCGGTGGATCTGGTGCAAAACCAGAACCGACAGTTAAAGTCTGGATGGGAGAAGGAATTTTAGGTAGGCACGCTATTTGTAATGCTTTAGGCGAGTGCTGTTATTTGTATACTTTTTGTACAATTAACAGGATGCGATTTCGTTGTATTACATTATTTTTTCCATCGCTTACTATTAAAATTCTAATCACAAGCCTCTGAGGAAACTCAGGGGCTTTTTTCATTTCCTGCAGCTCCAGCGGCAAAGGACTGGCGAAACTTGCTAGCCTCCATACATCGCTGACCGAGCGCTGCCCCTTTTGTTGTTTACAAAGGATGCGATCTCTTTATGAAAGGAAGTGAGTTATATGTTTACAGGTTTAATCGAGGAAAAAGGTGTTGTAAAGAAAATGCTGAAGATTTCCAATCAAGCTGTCCAAATGACTATAGGATCCAGCAAGGTAATTGAGGACGTTTCTATTGGTGACAGTATTGCTGTTAATGGCATTTGCCTTACAGTGACAAGTTATAGTTCCAATAGCTTCCAAGTGGATGCTATGCCAGAAACGATAAAATCCACCTCTTTGCAAGCTTTAAAAACTGGTTCTGAGGTAAATCTAGAACGAGCAATGGCAGCAAATGGAAGGTTTGGCGGGCACTTTGTATCTGGCCATGTTGATGGTACAGGTCAAATTGTCCAGGTGTACCGAAAAGAAAATGCTATTTATTACGACATCGAAATATCTGAATCTCTTATTCCATTTTTAATGCATAAAGGTTCCATTACAGTTGATGGAATCAGTTTGACGCTTTTCCAAGTAAATCAGAATCGATTCACTATTTCCCTTATTCCCCACACCGCCTCCGAAACAATTCTTGGCGAAAAAGGCAAAGGGGATATCGTGAATATCGAGTGTGACATGCTAGCGAAGTATGTACGAAATATGCTCGATAATCAATATAAGAAGCACGGTGAAGAAATCAACCAAGATTTTCTTGAACAAAACGGATTCATATAGGAGGAATATTCATAATGCATACTATTGAAGAGGCAATTGCTGATTTGAAACTTGGAAAACCAATTATTGTTGTTGATGACGAAGATCGGGAAAATGAAGGTGACCTTGTTGCTTTATCTGAAAAAGCGACACCTGAATTGATTAATTTTATGATTACACATGGGAAAGGTCTCGTATGTGTTTCTCTTCCAGCAGAGCACGTGGAGAATATCGGACTATCACCGATGGTCAATCAGAATACGGATCCATATGGTACTGCTTTTACAGTATCTGTTGACCACAAAGATACTACTACTGGAATTAGTGCAGCAGAAAGAGCGAACACCATTCTGGCTTTAACAGATCCTCACGCACATATTTGTGATTTCAAACAGCCAGGTCATATGTTTCCGCTTATCGCAAAGGAAGGCGGCGTGTTAACTCGCCCTGGTCATACAGAAGCAGCTGTTGATTTAGCACTTCTAAGTGGTGCCTTCCCATCAGGTGTCATCTGTGAAATCATTAAAGATGACGGTACAATGGCACGACTAGCAGACCTTGAAATTATGGCTGGAAAATTTGACTTAAAAGTCATCTCAATAGCAGATTTAATTACCTATCGTAAAACAAATAATACAATGATTATTCATTCATAAAGGAGACAGAAAAAATGGGAAAAACATATGAAGGAAATGTAGTTGGTACAGATTTAAAAATCGGGATTGTAGTTGCCCGATTTAACGAATTTATTACGTCTAAATTATTGGATGGTGCACGTGATGCTCTGAAAAGACATGGTGTTGCTGAAGATAACATTGATATTGCATGGGTTCCAGGTGCGTTTGAGATCCCCTTAATTGCTCAGAAAATGGCAGCTCTTAATAAATATGATGCTATTATCACGTTAGGAACGGTAATTCGCGGCTCTACTCCACATTTTGATTATGTGTGTAATGAAGTAGCGAAAGGTGTTGCGAATGTATCGTTTCAAACGAGCAAGCCAATTATATTTGGCGTCCTTACAACTGAATCAATTGAACAGGCAATTGAACGTGCTGGGACAAAGGCTGGAAATAAAGGTGCTGAATCAGCTATTTCCGCTATTGAAATGGCGAATATGGTAAAACTGCTAGAAAATTAATTCAAAAACGGAGAGTGCAAGTTAAAGTTGCATTCTCCGTTTGTTGTCTATTTATTACACTGTAGCAGTACTTATTTTGTACCGAATAAACGGTCCCCAGCATCTCCAAGTCCAGGGACAATGTAGCCATGATCGTCCAATTTCTCATCCATAGCCGCTAAATAAATGTCAACGTCTGGGTGATCTCTCTTAATAACCTCAACGCCCTCTGGTGCAGCAATTATACACATGAGACGAATGTTTTTTGCACCACGCTTCTTCAATGAATGGATGGCATCATTTGCTGACCCACCAGTTGCCAGCATCGGGTCAATTACAATCAGCTCACGCTCATTAATATCCGAAGGTAATTTAATATAGTATTCAACAGGCTTTAATGTTTCTGGATCACGGTATAGACCAACATGTCCAACTTTTGCTGCCGGAATAAGCTTACGTACGCCATCAACCATCCCGATTCCAGCACGAAGAATTGGAACAAGTCCTATTTTCTTTCCTGCCAATGTTTTCGATTTGGCAATAGTTACGGGTGTCTCCACTTCTACTTCTTGTAACGGCAGGTCTCTTGTAATTTCAAAAGCCATTAGCATCGCAACTTCATCAACAAGTTCGCGGAATTCTTTTGTTCCTGTGTTCTTATCTCTTATGTACGTTAATTTATGTTGAATTAACGGATGATCAAATACAAAAACATTTCCCATTGTAGATCACTCCTTCAGAATTAGTTATATCCCTAAAATTGTACTGAAAAACAAGCGAGCTTTCAAGTTTAGTTTTATTCTTGTTATAAAAACGTAACAAAGGATACTCCGAAAATCGGAATATCCTCGTCTACTACTTATGCATATTGTGTATATAATGGAAATTTCTCTGTTAAAGCAGCCACTCGTTTTGCAGCCTCTTCTAATACTGCTTCATCTTCATAATTTTTTAATGTCAATGAAATAATGGCAGCAATTTCTTTCATCTCTTCTTCACCAAAACCTCTCGATGTGACAGCAGCGGTACCAATACGGACTCCACTTGTTACAAATGGACTCTCCGTATCAAATGGAATTGTATTTTTATTTGTTGTAATGCCAATATCATCTAGAGCCTTTTCAGCAACTTTTCCAGTCAGGTTAAGTGGTGTTACATCCAATAAGAGCAAATGATTATCTGTTCCGCCTGAAACGATGCGAATTCCTTCTTCAGTCAATGCTTCACCAAGAACTTTTGCATTGTTAATAATGTTATTCGCATATTCTTTAAATTCATCGGATAATGCTTCCTTAAAGGATACCGCTTTTGCTGCGATAATATGCATCAATGGTCCACCTTGGATACCCGGGAAGATAGATTTATCGATTTGCTTCGCATATTCTTCTTTACATAAAATCATTCCACCACGCGGTCCACGCAATGTTTTATGTGTTGTAGTCGTAACAAAGTCAGCATATGGAACAGGATTTTGATGAAGCCCAGCAGCTACAAGGCCCGCAATATGTGCCATATCCACCATTAGATAAGCATCTACCTCGTCAGCGATTTCACGGAATTTCGCAAAATCAATATGACGTGAATATGCACTTGCACCAGCTACAATTAACTTCGGCTTTACTTCTTTTGCTTTTGCTAAAACAGCATCATAATCTATTTTTTCGGTCTCTTTATCGACACCATAGTCAACGAAATTGTAAAGCTTTCCACTGAAGTTTACAGGACTTCCATGTGTCAAATGTCCACCATGATTCAAATTCATTCCAAGTACTGTATCACCAGGCTCTAAAATAGAGAAATACACACCCATATTCGCCTGTGCACCAGAATGAGGCTGAACATTAACATGATCCGCACCGAAAAGCTCTTTTGCACGGTCACGAGCTAAATCTTCTGCAACGTCAACATACTCACAACCACCATAATATCGTTTATTTGGATACCCTTCCGCATATTTATTCGTTAACACAGAGCCCATTGCTTCCATTACAGCTTCAGACACGAAGTTTTCAGATGCGATCAGTTCGATCTTATCCTGCTGACGCTTTTTCTCCGCTTGAATTGCTTCATATATTTCTACATCTGCTTGTTTAACATGTTCCATAAGTAAAGCCTCCTATGTATAAGAATATTTTAAAGCTATATAAAAGTTGTTCAAAAAGTCCGGTAAAAATGACACGTTGAGAACAGGGGACCTTCAACTAACTACCGACACGTCCTGTGTCGAACGTCGAAGTCACCACATTCTGTGGAAGCTCGTTGGCTTGAACTTCTTGGTCCTTTTTATCCTCCTTTTAAACTATATTATAAGGAGATTGATTCTCCCATTAATAACTTATTTGCAGCTATCATTCAATCTTGTATTCTCATAATTTGCTCGGTGACCACCAATTAGTTTTGGACGAGTTCTTGCGGCAGTAATACGCGCATTCCCAATGAATTTCTCGTTAAATCGAAGTGGAACAGCTACATGCTTTAAATGCATCCCAATCATCGTTTCTCCAATATCTATTCCCGCATGCGCGTGCACTGTTTCAACCACAACTGGATCTTCCATATGCTTATATGCATATGAAGCCATCGATCCACCAGCTGCAGGAATTGGGATAACGGAAACTTCTTCCAACTGATAGGCAGTGGCAGCTTCTCTTTCAACTACAAGTGCTCGATTCAAATGCTCACAGCATTGAAATACAAGACGAATGCCAGTTTGTTGCTGTAATACTTGTAACGCTTTAAAAATAACTGCTGCAATCTGTTCGCTTCCAGATGTTCCAATATGCTTACCGGCAACTTCACTTGTAGAGCATCCAACTACAAATAATTCATCACGTCGCAAATAACCCGTTTTCATCCATTGCACAACAATTGAGGTCATATCTTGCTGTATATTTTCATATGCCATTTATTCTTCACCTTCCATTGATTTATGTCAAGCATCAAAGGACCCAAGTTTACGTCCTAAAAATGTACACCTAATTCTAATTGTACAAAGAATAGTACCGTATGACCATTGTTAAGCGAATAGATGTTAGAAAACCTTAAATTGGTTAATTTGCTTGTTTAAACTTTGAGCTTGCTCTTCCATCTTTTGAGCTAGCTGGTCTACTTGTTCCATCGTGGAAACTTGCTCCTGAATAGCGGCATTCACTTCCTCTGTTCCTGCAGATGTTTCCTCAGCGATCGCAGCAACCTCTTGTGACTGCCTTACCGTATCCTGAATCGATTCTAATTGCTTATCGACAAGACTTGTAATCATATCAATTTCCGATGCCACATCATTTACCGAACCAGACATTTGCTCAATTGTTCTGTTCGTGCCTTCTCCATTTTCTGCTTCTTTTTTTGCGTACATAACATTATCGTTTATTTTTCTTACAACTAAATTCACATCTTCTTGAATCGCTTCTATCAAACTAGAAATGCGCTGTACTGCTTGAGCACTTTGATCAGCTAACTTGCGGATTTCCTCGGCAACAACAGCAAATCCCCTTCCATGCTCCCCGGCACGTGCTGCTTCAATGGATGCATTCAATGCTAACAGATTCGTTTGTTCTGCGATTTCACCAACCATTGTGATAATCGATTCAACTTGTATCGCATTTTGCTTTAAGTGATCAACGTCTTTTAAAGAAAGTTCTTGATCTTGTGCTAATTTTTGTATACCTTTTACGAGCTGGTTCACGACAATTTTACTTTCATTGAGTGTCTCAAGCATTGCACTTGATTTAACTTTCGATTGTTCTGCTTTTTCCTGCACTTTTTTGGCTAGCTCAGTAGCAACTTCTACAGCCTCTGCCGTATTCTGGATTGCTTCTGAGGAATTTTCCGCACCTTTGGAAATTTCATAGACCGAAGTACCTATAGCAGCGGAATGCTGTGCCGCTGAATGAGATGCTTCTTTCATCTGAATAACAGTCTCATTCGTACTTTCAAAATGCTTATCAATGTTATGTACCATTGCGTTTAGGTTATTTAGCATAGTATCGACAGCTATGGAAAGATCACGAATTTCATCATGTGACTTCGGAATATGTACTTCTTGATTTAAGTTTCCTTTCGCCGCTTCGGACGCAACCTTCTCTAAACTTTCCATCGGCTTTGTAATTACTCGCGCTGCAAAGAATGCCAGAATACCAGACCAAATAACTCCAAGCAGCAAAATAATAATCGTATACCACTCGATTGTAATAGACCAATAGGCTTGTACATAATCATATAATACATAAATGAATAGCGCACTAAATGTATATGTTATAATGGCCAATATGGTCGTAAAGATTACGAGTTTCAAACGTAAACTAAACTTATAGCTTTTCTCCATGCCGTTCTCCTCCGACTACTACTGTATTTTTTTAATCAGCAGGTCAATATATTTTTCTAGTTCTTTCAACGTCTCCCGATAAATTTCCAAGCTTCCACCAAATGGGTCAGAAATATCATACGTGATCAAATTCGCTTCAAGCCCCCGAATCATTGCCAATTCATGCCTTAGATACTCCTGAAGTTGTTGCTGAAGCTCTATTCTGTCCATTTCACCCTTATTTTGTTGGATAAATAGGGCACGTTTTACTTCTAGATCTGCATACGCCTTTTGCAATTCCTGCCATACTTGTTTATCGGCTTCTGAAACATATTCTTTTAGCGTATAAAAATTATTCTGATAATCGGGAAAGTCAATAATCAATGATTGTTTGTGCCCGGTAGTCATTGTTAACACAACGTCCGCCCAATCAAGTAATTCTTTCGTCACTGGTTGTGATTTGTGTTCGCACTGGATTCCACGTTCTTGCAAGGATTGAATCGCAAACCCATTGGCATGTAGATTGTTGCTCGCAAAAACCCCAGCGGATTGCGTGCTTGCTTCGGGCATTTTTTCCTTTAATAAAGCTTCCGCCATTGGACTTCTGCACGTATTTCCAGTACAGACAAATAATATATTCATGAAACGCCCTCCATCTTGGAACTCTACGACAAATATACCATATTTCCAATTAACTTGTTAGATAAAATAATTTACTTTTCCTTTCCAATTAAAGCTCTTCATTAGAATACTGGGTATTCATTAAAAGGATTCTTACCAAAGCGTTCTTACCCTACTTAAGAACTCTTAACTATTAACTTTAGAGCACAAGCTTCCTGAGTGAATAGCTTAGTTGTACTTATCCAAGTAAGATTGTTTTTGTCAAAAAAAGACTCCAGCACCCAGCCGGAATCTCCTATTAGCTAAATAACATATATAATCCAAAACAACATAAGATACTGCCACCAAGTAGTTCGCTGTATACACCAAGATAGCTCTGTACTTTTCTGCCAAGCAGCATTCCGAGACACGCAAGAAAAGCACTACTAATGCCAAATAGGATTAAAGTTAGAATTACATGAACACCTGATAACCCAAGACCCAGTCCTACAGTAAAGCTATCTAAACTAACCGTAAATGCGATTAAAAGCAGACTTAGCCCAATTGGACGCATTCTCTTCTGCACCTCATGGCTAAATGCGGAGAAAAACATTTGCGCACCTATACCAAACAATAAAGCACCACTTGCTAGAGTTGTTAAATTTCCAATTTGTTCTGAAATCACTTTTCCAAGCATTATTCCGAAAAACGGCATGATGATATGGAAAACACCGATGGTCATGCTAACAAGAGCGATTCGTTTTAAACGTAATTTTACGAGACCTATCCCAAGGCTAATCGAAAATGCATCCATACCAAGCGCAATGGAAACAACGAGTAATGATGCGATTTCACCAGAAAAAAACATTCACAAATCCCCCTTGGACATGCTTGTTAACTATATGCATGTCCAACAGAAGATATGAATGTCTTTCACTAAAATTCCTGTTCTATATGAAGGTTTATTAGGTTAGAACTATGGTCACCAACGAGCTTTAGACTACATCTAACGTATGATTTCACTAGCTGCTTTCTTCAGGCGATTCATAACCGCTTGGCCGATTCCTTCTTCGGAAAATGCCTCACAAATAATAACATCTGCATCCCCTTGTTTAAAAGCTCGCAGACCATCATACAAGTTAGATGCAATCTCATGTAAATTTGCTCCCAGGTTGCGAATTTCCACGCGGTGCAGTTGCCTTGCTATTTGCTCACTAGCTAATACTCCAACCCGATTCCCTTTTATTTGCTGCTCATCAATCGTTGCTTGCATTCGTGCTGCCGTACCAGCTACAAGCAATAAAGGTACCTCTGGTGAATAATGCTTGTATTTCATCCCTGGCGATTTCGGCTTTTCCTTTTCATTTGCAAGACCAGGATCGATCATAACAGTCCCCACAACCGCTTCGAGCTGCTGTTTCGTCACTCCGCCAGGACGTAAAATAATGGGGATATCCTGTGTGCAATCAATTACTGTCGATTCCAAACCCACACCGGTTGGTCCACCATCTATTAACCCAGCAATTTTCCCTTGAAGATCTTCCCACACGTGTTCAGCGTTTGTCGGACTTGGCTTACCAGAGAGATTGGCACTTGGTGCTGCCACTGGTATGTCAGCTAACTGTAAAAGCTGCTGTGCTACTGGGTGATCAGGTATCCGAACTCCGACTGTAGATAACCCCGCAGTAACATTTTCCGCACATGCTCCATTACTCGGAAGAACAAATGTAAGTGGACCAGGAGTAAATGCATCGATTAGTTTTTCAGCGTAAGTCGGTAAGTTATCCACAAGTCGTCTCAATTGTTCCACAGTTGCGACATGTGCAATTAATGGATTATCTTGCGGACGTCCTTTCGCCTTGAAAATTTCCGCAACAGCTGCTTCATTGGTTGCATCAGCCCCTAATCCATAAACTGTTTCTGTAGGAAACGCAACGGTATTACCTTCTTTTATTAGTGTAGCAGCTTCAGCAATAGACTGCTTATTATAGCTTTCATCATTTTGTATATTCCAGCGTTTTGTTTCTATCATTTTGCTACCTCATTTCTTAATTCTATTCTAGAGGATTGAGGCACATAACGCAAAATGTGGATAACGTAAATTTGGAAGTGACACTTATACACATCCAAATGAATGTTACCCACAAATACACATACTTATAAACATTTTCCCAACACATTATTCACAAGAGACTGTGGATAATGTGTATAATCATTAAGAAACATTATATGCCCACCAACTTCCACCTTTTACAGGATATTTTTCCTCTGATAGACTTTGAGTTTGTGGATAAAACTGCAGGGCCTCTAACAGCAAGTCTACTACAGGCTGATGGCTATGAACATAAACACTTTTTGCATTACGATCCTTTGCAAGTACTAAGATGGCCTCCAATAAAAACGGGAGCTTTCCAGCTTCTGATTGCGTAATATACAGCTGCTTCAGCCAGTAAATGCCTTCTTCTACTTGGTCTAGAATAAAACATCCTTCAATTGTATTATTCAATTCAACCACATAACCATTTTCAAATACCCTATTTTTATTCACATCTGGATTCTTGTTAAAAAATGCTTCCAATTGTTCATAGGACACGTCTCTCGCAAGAATGAGTTTCAATAGTCTCACCTCTACAAATAAATTTTTAATAGAATTATGATTTACCTTTTCTTCCATTCTATGCATTTACTAGAGAGACTATGACCAGCCAAACCATTCAAATAAGAAAAATTTAATTTCCGTTTCTTCTTCTTCAACCTCTTCCTCTACTACGGTATCTGCGTCTGCTGCCTCCGCTACCGTTGTGCCTCCTGAAAAGTCGAGAAAGCAGAGAGGCGGGAATAATACACACCACCAGTTTGAGCCGTTTCCTTCTCCTAACGTTATTAAAATTGCTTCGTATTCACCAGCTGGATATAAAAAGGAACCGTAAAGCTTCGCTGGAAATGTTATATTTTTTCCATATTCGACACTGTAATCATTCTCTGTTCCTTGTTCATCAATTGTGCTTTTGACTATTTGTTCCAATTCTGGAATACGAGATTCAATTAATGCACGCGCTTCATCGATATCCGTAATGTGCTGTACCCATTCTGTGACCACTTCATTAACACGGTCGCGGACTTCAAGTTTTAGCGCTTGGTCTTGCTCATTATCACTATTTGCAAGTATTCGCAAACGAATTGCTTCATCTGGAATTACTTGATAATCTTCTTCATTCTTTAGTTCCTTGCTTACTCCATTTAATGGCAACGAAAAATATAATACAAAACATATAAGTACAAAAAATACTAGCTTTTTCATTTCGTAATTCTCCTCTCCAACTCCTTAATTGCCAGTATGGACAGGTCAAAATGATTTTAAACTAGTATTCTAGCAAATTCTTATATTTATTTTATCTTTGCTGAGACAATCCGATTCTTGCCATTAATATCCTGAATTGTATTAATGGTGCTTTCTGAAAAGGTTTCTTGAATAAGTGCATAAACTGCTTCACTTTGTTCATACCCAATTTCAAACGCTAATTGTGCTGGTCTTTTTGTAGCCTGTGGTGCCTGAGCAATTATTGTTTGATAAGCGGCTAGTCCATCGGCATCAGCAAACAGCGCTAGTTCCGGGTCAAATCTTTTCACTGTATCCGATAGCTCAGGAGCTTCTGATTTTGCAATATACGGTGGATTGGACACTAAGATGTCTACCTGGATGTCTTTTTCAATTGCAGGCTGTAAAAAATCCCCTTGCAGAAAATGAACATCTGCTCCTAGCTGCTTGGCATTTTGTTCAGCAACTTCTAACGCGTTTTTTGAAATATCTGTAGCGTACACAATCGAATTCGGTATTTCTAATGCTAGTGTAATTGCGATAATGCCACTTCCTGTACCAATATCAATAATCGTCAGTGGGTCTCCCCCCGATGTGTCAGTAGATTGAATAATATGCTGAACGAGCTCTTCTGTCTCTGGTCTTGGAATTAGTACATGTTCATTCACGATAAATTCTCTGCCATAGAATATTTCATGGCCTATTAAATGCTGGACAGGGATACCAGTTTTTGCATGTTTTTCAACAGCTGCTTTGAATTTATCCACAATCTCAATTGGAACAGGATCTCGCATCAGCATGTAAAATTGCTGCCGATCTACTCCTAAATAATATTGTAAAAGTATCTCTGCAACTCTAGATTCACGGTGATGTTTTTCTAAAAAAAGAGAAGCCCAGCGCAGGACTTCGAATTGTTTTTGTTCGTGTGTCATCTTATTCACCAATTTGTTCTAGTTTTTTAGTTTGTTCTTCCATTACAAGTGCATCGATGAATTCGTCTAACTTTCCTTGCATGATTTGATCAAGTTTTTGGATCGTCAAACCGATACGGTGGTCTGTTACACGGTTTTGCGGGAAATTGTACGTACGAATACGCTCAGAACGATCTCCCGTTCCAACTGCGGATTTTCTGTTTTCATCATATTCTGCTTGTGCTTCTTGTTGGAATTTATCATAAACACGGGCGCGAAGCACTTTCATCGCTTTTTCTTTATTCTTAATTTGCGATTTTTCATCTTGAATGGAAACAACAATACCTGTCGGCTCATGCGTCAATCGAACAGCAGACATTGTTGTGTTTACACTTTGTCCACCAGGTCCACTGGATGCAAATGTATCAACACGAATATCTTTTTCATGAATCTCAACCTCTACTTCTTCAGCCTCTGGAAGTACAGCAACAGTCGCGGTAGATGTATGAATTCGACCTCCAGATTCCGTCTCTGGTACCCGCTGCACCCGATGTGCTCCATTTTCATATTTCAGCTTGGAATAAACATCGTTCCCATTTATCATAAAGATTATTTCTTTATAACCACCGACACCAGTAGAGCTCGCTTCCATTACTTCAATTTTCCAGCCTTGGCTCTCTGCATAACGAGAATACATCCGATATAAATCTCCAGCAAATAACGCAGCTTCATCCCCGCCTGCTGCACCTCGAATTTCCATAAATACGTTTTTATCATCGTTTGGATCTTTTGGCAGGAGGAGGATTTTCATTTTACCCTCTAAATCTGCTTTTGATTCACTTAGCTCATCAATTTCCATTTTTACCATTTCATACATTTCTTCATCCAATTTATCATCAAGCATTACCTTGGCATCTTGGAGTTGGGACGTCACATCTTTATATTCACGATAAGCTTGAACAACATCTTCTAGACCTGATTGTTCCTTGGAATACTCACGCAACTTATTTGTATCACTAATAATATCCGGATCACTTAGCATCTCATTCAATTTATTATAACGATCTTCTAATGTTTGTAAACGATCTAACATTCACGTACACCTCTTTCTGATTAACAGTCTAATTATATTATAACCATGGAACATGGTCAATTAGTGGCGGGTGGTTTTAGGACGTGATAGACGTACTCGGGCATTGGGTGGCGTCTTATTTGCGGGAATGGTGTGTTTTCTTAATTTGTTCACAGTTTTGTTTGTTGACGCTGCAGTTAAACCTTGGTAGATTGTTGTTAGAAGTTGAATTTTTATAAAACTAATAAAAATGGGGCTGGATAATTAATGATTCCAAAGTATTTAAAAGTAGGCTTTTGGCTTGTTTGTATTTTTACATTAATAGCTTGTGGATCAAATAATCAAGTGGATGAAGGTGACGGAGAACTACTATCATTAGATGTTGAATTTGAATTGCCAGAGCAGGCAGAAGTTGGAGAAACAGTTGAATTAAAAGCTACTGTTACATATGGTAATGAAATGGTTACCGACGCTGATGAAGTCGTATTTGAACATTGGTTAACAGGAAATGAAGACGACAGTACAATGTTGGAGTCAACCAATCATGAGGACGGTACATATACAGCAAAAGTAACATTTGAAGAAGATGGTGTTTATGAAATCTATGCCCATACAACAGCACGAGATTTGCACACGATGCCGAAGAAGTCCATTACTGTAGGTGATGGACAAGCAGAATCAAACAATGTTTCTGAACATGATCACAATCATCATGCAGAAGGTTTTGTCATCCATTTAATGGAGCTAAATGAAGTTAAGCTTGCCGAGGAAGTGGATTTTGTTGTCCATTTACAAATGGATGAAGTACCCTTCGAGAATGCTACTGTTCGCTATGAAATATGGAACACGGAAAATGAAGACGAAAGAAAGTGGATTGACGCATCTGAAACGAAGGCAGGGGAATACACAGGTGCACATACGTTTGATGAAGCCGGAGCATATACAATTAACATTCATGTCAAAGATGATGAGAATTTGCATGAGCATCAAGACTTTACTTTTGAAGTAGTTAAATAACAAAAGATTTATGATTAAGAGCTGACCGTAATACGATCAGCTCTTTTTTATGTTCCTTATAGGTAACAGTAGCCCTTGCACTGTGGAGCAACAAGCCTTTAGGTGAATGACTTAGATGCACTTATGCAGTTAGAAAAGTTTTAATCTATCTGCCCAAACAAAAAGCACCGATTTGGTAGTGACCCCTAAAAGTTAGAGTTTTCATTATGCAGCTGTTTGGCTGGTTTGAGTTCGGTATTGCACTGGACTTAAACCAGCCAATTTCGTTTTAATTCGTTCGTTATTGTAGTAATAAATATATTTCTCTATCTTTCGTTTCAGTTCATGATAAGACATTAATGCTTCACCGTGATACATTTCTTGTTTCATAATCCCAAAGAAATTCTCCATCGCAGCGTTATCTGCACATGTGGCTTTTCTAGACATGCTTTGAAAGATTCTGCTTTTATTCAACGTTTTGACCCACTTTATATGTTGGTAATGCCAGCCTTGATCAGAATGAATGGTTGTACGATATTTGGCCTTACTCTTGATTATTTCTATTGCTTGGTTAAGTGGCTTGACCGCAAAATCTAATGTTGGTTTATTTGAGATACCATAAGAGATTACCTCACCATTATATAAATCTAGTATTGGACTTAAATAAAGTTTCTCATTTCCAGTACACTTGAATTCCGTGATGTCGGTGACTAACTTTTGTAGACGAATAGGCGTATTAAACCGTCGGTTTAAACGATTTTCCGCTACCTTCCCAACCGTTCCTTTATAAGACTTGTATCGAGATTTTCGTGTAAACTTAATACATTTCAAGCCCAATTCTCTCATAATCCGTTGTACTTTTTTATGATTGATTTTATAGCCCTTGCCTCTTAATTCTAAATGGATCCGACGGTATCCATATTTACCTTCATGCTTCTTAAACAATTCATGAATGAGTTCTTTCCACTCTTTATTCGTATCTTCTTTCTTCAATTGTTTAACTTGATAATGATAAGTTGCCTCTGGTATACCTACAACTCGGAGTACATCTTTTAATCTGAATCCTTCTTTCTTGAGTTCGAGTGCCAACGCTGCTTGTGCTTTTCGAGGTAGGCCTCTGGATTTTCCTGAAAAGCTTTTAACTTTTTTAAATAGGTATTTTCCAACCGAAGAAGTTCAATCTCACGCTCTAATTGTTCCTCGCGATTCATTGCTTTCTCTTGTTTTACTGACTTTGCTTTTCTTTTCCCAGACATAGGGGGCCGTCCTTTCGGTTTTTCTTTGAGGCCTTCTATCCCTTCAGTAAGGAAAATCTTGTTCCAGTTCGCAATAAGAGTAGAATTATTCATCTGAAATTCTATTGCGGTATCTTGGTAAGAAGCGCCCGTTTGTTTCATAAAGTTTAGTACATTTAACTTAAATTGAACAGAATAAACCTTTTTACAACGCTTTTTACGTAATCCCTCTTCACCCAATGCTTTATATGACTTTACCCATCTTTCAATAGGAGCCTTACTTGGAATATCATATTTCCTAGCTAATAAAGTGTAACCAAGAGGACCTTCCATATATTCCTTAACAATCATTAATTTAAATTGCTTACTATATTTTGCCATGCAAAAACACCCCAAAACTTAGATTTCTTACTCTAACTTTTGGGGTGCAGCACCTTTGGGCGCTCTCGTTTTACTTTATTGCATTTTCTAGGTTCCGATTAAAATTTCTTTTGGGCTTCTTTGGAACCTCATGGTGATGGCGGCATCTTGGCTCATACGATTCAGATGCACCAACAAGAATAATTGGATCATCGTAGGATGCAGGACTGCCGTCAATCAAACGTTGAGTACGGCTTGCTGGTGAGCCACACACAGGACAAATGGCGTTTAGCTTTGTTACAGATTCACTTAATGCCATGAGCTTGGGAACTGGACCGAATGGTTCACCACGGAAATCTGTATCCAGACCCGCAGTAATCACCCGAATTCCACGGTTTGCAAGCTCTTCGACTATTTCTATAACATTTGAATCGAAAAATTGTACTTCATCAATCCCAACAATGTCAACATGGTCATCAATATGTTCTAGAATCTCTACAGAATTATGGATCGGACGAGCAATGGTTGAAGAGCCGTTATGGGAAACGACAGCTGTATCATCGTAGCGATTGTCTATTGCTGGTTTGAATACACGGACGGTTAGATTGGCATATGTCGCTCTGCGAACACGACGGATTAATTCCTCTGATTTACCAGAGAACATACTGCCACATATGACTTCAACCCAACCACTTTGCTTCATTACATACATGCAGGAGAACTCCTCTCATAACGTTGGCTAATCTTTATGTACAGTGTATAGTTTACCACTATATTCGATAAGACTAACCCTTTTTTCGGATAATATTAGAAAGTTTGGCATTTGTTAAAGGGATGCTTACGAAAGCGCTCTTTGCTTTTTTTGAAGACCTTATACTTTGAAGCGCAAGCCATTGGACAGATGCCTTCGTTGCACTTATACATAAAGGACCGTTCGATGCGTTCCCTTCTGCAAAGTAAAAAAACAGGCAAAATAGAGACATTTTGCCTGTCCTTTTAAAAGCTAAAACAAATTACTTCAGCCCTTTTACGTCTAACTTAAAGTCGCATTAAGCATGCTACGACTTTTATTTCAATCCAGCTTCAAGCGCTAGCGACTCGAGACATAACCCATAAACACTCCGAGCACCAAAATTCAGGAGCTCTAAAGTTTCTGACCTATGCTTTTCGTCGCTGAACAAGCTCTTTCAGCTTTTTACTTCATATTATATTTCTTCTTGAATCGATCTACACGTCCGCCTACTTTATCAGCTTTTTGCTTACCTGTGTAGAATGGATGTGAATCTGAGCTGATCTCAACTTTGATTAATGGGTATGTGTTACCATCTTCCCACTCGATTGTCTCGTTAGATTCTTTTGTTGAACCACTCAAGAATTTGTAATCTGAACTTGTATCAAGAAAGACTACTTTTTTGTATTCTGGATGAATATCCTTTTTCATGTCTTCCACTCCTTTTTGCCCTGAGACCTGAGGAAACAGAGTTATTGTAAGAGCCGTCATAGGCATAATGCCTTTTCTAAACTCACATAGAAAGATTATAACAGTATGAAGGAATGATTGCAATAGAGGTTATTCAAAAAATCCGGTAAAATGACACATCGAATTTCTCCCTTAGCCCTTCAAACTTTCTTCCTGAATACATACTAAACGGATAACGTATTTATTTCGTCATGCCTTTTCTTTTCATTTCCTCATCCATTAATTGCAGAAATTCTTCGTTGCTCTTTGATGCTTTTAAGCGTTTTAGGAAGCGTTCAAGGAAGTCATGTGAATCTTGCATTGTTTTGCGGATTGCCCACATTTTATCAAGATGCCCTTTGTTAACAAGCAACTCTTCTTTACGCGTACCAGAACGTAAAATATCAATTGCAGGGAAAATTCTGCGTTCTGCTAATTGTCGATCAAGATGCAGTTCCATATTACCTGTCCCTTTAAACTCTTCATAAATAACATCATCCATACGAGAACCTGTATCAACTAAAGCTGTTGCTAAAATGGTGAAGCTACCGCCCTCTTCAATGTTACGTGCGGCACCAAAGAACCGTTTCGGACGATGGAAAGCAGCCGGATCTATACCACCTGAAAGTGTACGTCCACTAGGTGGGATAACAAGGTTATATGCTCGCGCCAGTCTCGTAATACTATCCATCAAAACGATAACATCACGCTTATGCTCAACAAGTCGCATTGCACGTTCTAATACTAGTTCAGATACTTTAATATGACTTTCTGGAACTTCATCAAATGTGGAGCTAACAACATCTACATCTGGATCTACAGAGCGTTCGATATCGGTAACCTCTTCTGGTCGCTCATCCACCAATAAAATAATAAGTTTTGCTTCTGGATGATTCTTCGAAATACTATTTGCGATTTCTTTGATCAGCATCGTTTTCCCAGCTTTTGGCGGTGCAACAATTAATCCACGCTGTCCAAAACCTACTGGAGTCATGAGATCCATAATTCTCGTTGATAGTTTGTTCGTTATCGTTTCCAGCTTGATTACACGATTCGGATAAAGTGCTGTCAATGCTGGAAAATGCACTCGCTCCTTCGACGAATCTGGATCTTCACCATTAACTGCATCTACATGCAATAAGCCATAATAACGTTCATTTTCCTTCGGAGGACGTACCTTACCAGAAACTTTATCACCATTTCTCAGATCAAAACGGCGAATTTGTGATGCGGATATATAAATATCTTCTGCACTCGGGGAATAATTGATCGGTCGTAAAAACCCAAATCCTTCTGAAGGAATAATCTCCAAAACACCATCCATAAACAGAAATCCATCTTTTTCTGCCTGTGCTTTCAAAATAGCAAAAATAAGTTCTTTTTTGGTTAATTTCGCATAATAAGATACTTTAAATTCTTTTGCTAAAGCATAAATTTCTTTTAATGTCATCGTTTCTAAATTAGAAATTGTTAATGCTTCCATTCAATCACCACGCCTATTCCTATACATCTTCTCTTAGAGAGATTTATTTTACTACGTTTACACTAATGTTGCGAAAAAGCTCTTCTACAACAGTAATGAACTAATATAAATTCGTAATTTCAATGATTCCACTTTTATTGGTAGGATCGTCCTTGAAGAAATGCAGAGTTTAACAGAAGCTTTAGTAGAAGTCTATCGATTAAGTTTCTCCGTTGGTAATCTTATCTGGTATAAGTTAACGTATAAATAGATTAGCCAAGTTATGCCTGTATTAAACATATATTATATTACTCTTTTAATCACTAATATTCAATATCATTTTTAAGAAAATAGACATAATCAAGTACATCTTTTGTTTCCCTTGTAAAACTTTCCTTTTTCATAGCTTTATATAGTGGTAGAAAAGGAAGCCAAATCTGGCTTCCTTTTTTCATTTTGCTTTAGCTGGAGGTGGGCTTTCATTCAAAATCGAGTTAAAAAATCAAAACTACTTGCTGAAAATTAATTCAAGAATTAATTACCATGTTCGGTTTCTTTTGCAGACTATGCTCACCATCAATAAAACGCACAGTGCCACTTTTGGCTCGCATAACCAGAGATTGTGTGGTAGCTTTAGATCCTTTAAATTGGACACCTTTTAGTAGTTCTCCATCTGTAACCCCTGTAGCTGCAAAAATAGCATCATCGCCACTACAGAAATCATTCATGCAAAATACTCTATTTAAGTCGCTTATCCCCATTTCTACACAACGCTCAATCTCATCATCATTTGAAGGTACAAGTTTTCCTTGCAACTCCCCTCCTAAACATTTAAGTGCTACTGCTGCTAATACGCCCTCTGGGGCTCCACCCGATCCGAGCAGAATATCAACACCGGTATTCTCAAATGCCGTATTAATCGCAGCAGCAACATCTCCAGCAGGTATGAGTTTAATTCTTGCACCGGATTCACGAATTTCTTGAATTAATTTTGCATGACGCGGGCGGTCAAGCACGGCTGCAACAACGTCTTCTATATCTTTATTTTTTGCTCTTGCAACTGCTTGTAGATTATCCATCGTTGGTGCATTGATATCAATCATGCCTATTGCTTCGGGACCAACCGCAATTTTATTCATGTACATATCTGGTGCATGCAACAATGTTCCTTTATCAGCTATTGCAATAACAGAGAGTGCGTTCCAGGAGCCTTGTGCAACAATATCCGTTCCTTCAAGGGGATCAACAGCAACATCGACTCCAGGCCCATCACCGGTTCCCAGCTTTTCACCAATATACAGCATCGGAGCCTCGTCCATTTCTCCTTCGCCAATTACTACTGTTCCTTGCATTGGAATTGTATCAAACACAGTACGCATTGCCATTGTTGCTGCATCATCAGCTTCAGCTTTAACGCCTCTCCCCATCCAACGTGCTGACTTTAATGCCGCAGCTTCTGTGACGCGAACTAACTCCATCGATAAACTTCTTTCCATGATTTCCATCTCCTTTTAGAGGTGCATTTTTTACATATACTCATCCCAAAAGCATATCTATAAAATGTGGAAATCGTTTCGTTCCTGTGTGAGTTTACGTATCACATTAATTAACCAGTTTTAGCACAGTCCATTAGGAATTCTGAAAGGAAGCAATTTCTTTTTGCGTCATGTCTTTTCTCCAGATGTTAGCTCCAAGGCTTGTTAATTTATCTGTTATTTTTTCATAACCTCTATCAATGTGGTCGACACCTGTAATTTCTGTAATTCCATTAGCTGCCAAACCAGCAATGATCAGGGCAGCACCAGCCCGCAAATCGGATGCCTTTACTTTTGCTCCCTGTAGCTGTGTAGGTCCAGAGACGATTACA
Source organism: Oceanobacillus sp. FSL K6-0127 (assembly GCF_037983385.1). Lineage (NCBI taxonomy): Bacteria > Bacillati > Bacillota > Bacilli > Caryophanales > Bacillaceae > Oceanobacillus > Oceanobacillus sp. FSL K6-0127. The sequence continues at coordinate 4,388,816 of NZ_CP150287.1, forward strand.
GATCCACCTTCTACTTTAATAAGAGCATTCATCCGTCTTAATTCGTCAATATGCTTTAAACGCGCAGAATAAATCGTATCAGTAATAACACCCGTACCTGTTACTTGAGTTAATAGCGATGTAAATGGCTGTTGAAGATCTGTCGGGAAGCCAGGATACACGAGTGTTTTGATATCAACGCTTTTCAGTGGCTTTCGATTAGCGATATACAGCTGTTCATCGCTCTCCTCAACCGTTACACCCATTTCGCGTAATTTTGCGATAAGCGATTCTATATGCTGGGAAATGACATTATCGATAACCACTTCTTTCCCTTGTGCTGCAGCTGCAATCGCATACGTCCCAGCTTCAATTCTGTCTGGAATGATTGTATGTTTACAGCCGTGAAGTGATGGTACACCTTCAATCCGAATAACATCAGTTCCTACACCTTTGATTTTCGCTCCCATATTCGTTAACAAGGTTGCAACATCAATGATTTCCGGCTCTTTTGCTGCATTCTCAATAATTGTTTTTCCTTTTGCTTTAACAGCAGCTAACATAATATTAATCGTTGCGCCGACACTTACCACATCCAAATAAATTCTGGCACCTCTCAACTCTTTGGCGCGCAGGTAAATTGCGCCTTGTTCATTGGTAACTTCGGCTCCAAGCGCTTCAAAGCCTTTAATATGTTGATCGATAGGACGTGGACCTAGATAGCAGCCACCAGGAAGCCCAATAACAGCTTTATTGAATTTCCCTAGCATCGCTCCCATAAAATAATAAGAAGCACGTAACTTCTTTACTTTGCCATTCGGTAAGGGCATTGCAATCATCTTTTCAGGTTGAATCGTTACATCCTGACCATTCCAAGAAACACTTCCTCCGATTTCCTCCAAAAGGTCTCCAAGTGTATAGACATCAGAGATTTCCGGAAGGCCTTCAAGTGTCACAGTGGAATCTGCTAGAATGGATGCAGGCAGTAGTGCAACTGCACTGTTCTTTGCCCCACTAATTCGAACTTTGCCATTTAGTTCATGGCCACCTTCAATTAACAATTTTTGCATTTGAATACCTCGTTCCTGAGAGGTTGTCCAAAAAGTATTTGAACACACTTCATTTCGATTAATTATTGTTACACAAAATCAGGAATTTCCTGTTCTATGTATTTCCGCTTGCACGAAATATCTATAGATTATATCGTAAATTCCGAGCGAAACGAATTTATCGTTCTATTGAATGCATATCAATATTATCATTTTCATTTTTTCCAATTTCATGCAATTATTTTTATTTATTTTGGAATTATAATGTTTAAACACTGTGGATAACTTAGTTGCCGAAACAGCCGCGTCCACGAAGCGCTAAAGCTGTAGCGCAGACTTCGCCCCAGAGGCGCAGTCCGCACATCGCTAACAAGATGCTTCTGTTTTAGTTCTTATTCCAATCAGCTAAGAATTTCTCAATTCCTTGGTCTGTTAGTGGATGCTTTACAAGACTAGACAATACATTATAGGGAATTGTTGCAATATGCGCTCCATGTATTGCGGCATCTGTTACATGTAATGGATGGCGAATAGATGCAGCGATAATTTCGGTACTGATATTGTGGCGTTCGAAGATTTCAGCAATGCTTGCAATTAAGGTCATTCCATCATGACCGATGTCATCCAAACGACCAAGGAATGGGGAAACGTATGTTGCACCAGCACGTGCGGCAAGCAATGCTTGATTTGCATTGAAAATTAACGTAACATTGGTCTTAATGTTTAAATCGCTAAACGTTTTAACCGCTTTCAGCCCCTCTAAAGTCATTGGAACTTTTACCGTTATATTTGGTGCAATTGCAGCAAGCTCTTTCCCTTCCTCAATCATACCTTCAGCATCTTCAGAAATGACTTCTGCACTTACAGATCCCGACACCTCAGCTGTAATCTCACGCAAGCGTTCATGAAAGGAGACTCCTTCTTTTGCAACAAGGCTTGGGTTCGTTGTAACACCAGCTAAAATTCCAAGTTCATTCGCATTACGAATTTCTTCAATGTTTGCTGTATCGATAAAAAACTTCATCTATTCCACACTCCCCATTATCTTCTATAGACTGGTAGGCTGAACCCGAAGGAACAGCCTGTCCAATTTAATGTATAGCTTAGATTGCTTTATTACGCTTGTTGTGATGAACCAAATTCACGCATTTTACCTTTAACCGTTTCTTTAATTGCTTCTGTACCTGGTCCAAGATATTTACGTGGGTCATATAATTCAGGCTTAGCGTTTAACACATTGCGAACAGCTTCTGCTTGAGCCATTTGGTTCTCTGTATTTACATTAATTTTTGCTGTTCCAAGTGAGATAGCCTTTTGAATGTCTTTTGTAGGGATACCAGTTCCACCATGTAATACCAATGGTACTTGAACAAGGTTTAGGATTTCTTCCATTTCAGTAAAGCCAAGATTTGGCTCTCCTTGATATGGACCATGAACAGAACCTAATGCTGGTGCTAAGCAATCTACTCCAGCTTCAGAAACGAGTTGTTTACACTCATCTTTGTCCGCATATTGAATTCCGCCGATAACACCATCTTCTTCTCCACCAACTGTACCAACCTCAGCTTCAACAGATACACCGTGAATATGAGCAAGCTCTACAACTTGTTTTGTAATGGCAACATTTTCTTCAATTGGTGAATGAGAAGCATCAATCATGACAGAAGTAAATCCAGCATGAATCGCTTCAGCACATTTTTGGAAGCTTGAACCATGGTCTAAATGGATTGCAACAGGCACAGTAGTACCATAGGATTCCATTAATGATTTAACCATTGCAACAACAACATTAAATCCTCCCATATATTTTCCAGCACCTTCAGAAACACCAAGTATCACTGGTGACTTTTCTTCTTCTGCTGCTTGTAGGATTGCTTGGATGTACTCCAAGTTGTTGATATTAAACTGACCTACTGCATAACCATTTTTTTTACCCTTTTCAAGCATTTCCTTCATAGATACTAATGGCATTAAAATATCCTCCTTAAATTATATTACCTAAACAACATTATTTACTTTCGTACATTATAAGAATACCAACTACCGTCTTCTCACGCAACAAGTAATACTTGTAGGCAAGTGTATAACTCTAATTAATCCGCTTACATAATTATTTCCCTTACATTGGCACATAAATCCATTACATTAAAAGGTTTTGCAATCGTATACCTTACTATTCTCCTTGTTTCCATTTCCCCAATAATACTCTCTGCCATTCCACTCATAACAATTACGGGAGTTTTTATTTCTTCATTTTCTAATTGGTTCAATACTTCACTCCCGTCGATGATTGGTAACTTGTAATCCAAAATAATTAAATCAAATGACGCTTGGTGGATTTTATCCAATGCTTCTTTCCCTGTAGAAGCTAAAGTCACCCGATGACCTTCACTCGTTAAAATATCAGTTAAGAGCAAACGGATACCTGGCTGATCATCAACTACTAATATCTCCTTTGGCATCTCCTCTAATCCCCCTAATAACAAATATCTCTACTATAATATGAATTCTATACAATCGCTCTTTCCCCTTTTGTCCTCTCTACATATTCAGTTTGTTTATAACAATTAACTACATGCAATATTTAATAATTTACCTATAAGAAAAAATTAGCTATACATTGTTTTCATTTACAATTTCAAGAATTATTTATTGTGATAAATGAGGTTTAAGAATAATAGAAGTACAAGCACGAATGCAATTGGATTTTTAGCTATCACCGAATTTTCTACGACTAGTCAAAAGATGAATCAAAACAGCACGTATGGCTAATCGGGGTGGAGGATAAGGAAATTCAAAAAATGGGTTACGAAATTGGAAATGCGCATGAATGCGCATTTTTCAGATACTCTCCTATAAATGATAAGAAGATAGCAATATTGACACGTCCCCGCTATCAAAATAGCAGTCTTCACATTGTCTATTTAGTTGTCTGGTTTAAACATACAAGTTAACTTTATCCGTGCTGTTTTTCATATTTTTTATCGTTAAAATATCCAATGATAGTTTATCATTTCCAATTTACTCTATAAAAAGTACTCATAATCTCAATTCAACAAAAGATGGTTAAATCCTCTTTTTTTAGAAAAAAACAATCAAATCTGTTAACAAAGATTTCTAAACGTAAGAAAAACCCCAAAAGTTAACTTTTGGGGTGAAACAGCATTAAGTTGAAAAGGGGTTTAATTTTTTCTATTGCTCTGTTCCACAGAAGCTCCAATAAAGCCTTTAAATAAGCCTTGTGCTCTCGTTGGACGAGAAGTAAACTCTGGATGGAATTGGCATGCAACAAACCATGGATGATTGTCAATCTCAATTGTTTCCACTAATCTTCCATCAGGACTTGTACCAGAGAAGATAAAGCCATGCTCTTCCATTTGCTCGCGATAATCATTATTAAACTCATAACGATGACGATGACGTTCTTCAATCATATCGGCACCATCATACGCTGCTTTTGTTTTCGTACCATCTTTAAGCTTACAAGGGTAAGATCCAAGACGTAATGTTCCACCTAAATCAGAAACGTTCTTCTGCTCAGGAAGCAAGTCAATGATTGGATAGGCTGTATTTGGATCAATTTCTGCTGAGTGTGCCCCTTCTAGACCAACAACATTTCGAGCGAATTCTACAGAAGCTAATTGCATTCCTAAACAAATACCAAAGAAAGGAATATTATTTTCACGCGCATAACGAATTGCTTCAATTTTTCCATCGATACCACGATCGCCAAATCCACCTGGCACAATAATACCATCTACATGGGAAAGTTCTGAGTGAATCGCAGCTCTATCCAGCTCTTCGGAATTAATCCAATGTACTTTAATATCTGCATCAAAGTCATAACCTGCATGTTTCAATGACTCAACTACAGAAATATATGCATCTGGAAGTTCTACATATTTACCTACAAGTCCAATATCAATTTTTTTCGAAAGGTTTCTAACTTTGGATACCAACTTTTTCCACTCTTTCATGTCAGCTACTCCACAATCAAGACCAAAATGATCACACGTTAACTGATCCAGATTCTGTTCTTGAAGTGCAATTGGTACTTGATAAAGTGTATCTGCATCACGCATTTCAATTACAGCTTTTTCGTTGATATCACAGAATAACGCAATTTTCTTTTTCATTTCAACGCTGATTGGTAATTCTGTACGCAAGACAATCGCGTCTGGCTGTATACCTAAAGAACGTAATTCTTTGACACTATGCTGGGTAGGTTTTGTCTTCATTTCTCCAGCAGCTTTAATGTATGGCACAAGGGTACAGTGGATATACATTACGCTGTTTCGTCCTACATCGCTTTTAATTTGGCGAATCGCCTCAAGAAATGGCAGTGACTCGATATCACCAACAGTTCCGCCAATTTCTGTAATAACAACATCAGCTTCTGTCGCTTCACCTGCTCGATATACCTGTTCTTTAATTTCGTTTGTAATGTGAGGTATAACTTGAACCGTACCACCAAGATAATCACCGCGACGTTCTTTGCGAATAACACTAGAATATACCTTACCAGTAGTAATGTTGCTGAATTTATTTAGGTTAATGTCTGTAAAACGCTCATAGTGCCCAAGGTCAAGATCTGTTTCCGCTCCATCATTCGTTACAAAAACCTCACCATGCTGATATGGACTCATTGTACCTGGGTCCACGTTTATATATGGATCAAACTTTTGGATAGTCACCTTTAATCCACGATTTTTAAGCAAACGACCAAGTGAAGCAGCTGTAATTCCCTTCCCTAGCGAGGATACAACTCCACCAGTTACAAAAATATATTTAGTCACGATTCATCCTTCTTTCCTTTTCTTGTTCTGTAATTAGTATTCCTAAAAATAATGTAAAAAACTTGGCATTCAACAAACTTCCTGAGTAAATGCCTTTAATTTCTTATCTGCAAAAATAAGAAAGGCGTTTCCCCAATTGTATCTAGGGAAACGCCTTGATTATTAGATTCAAAGAGCCCAATTAAGATTGTACTCATAGTCCTAAAAAAAGTCAAGGAACCTTTTTAACTATTTTTCTTCGTCCAATTCGTCTTCATCAACAATAAGTTCCTCGTCGTCAATTTCCTCATCAAAATCTTCTTCAAAGTCATCATCGTCCCCAAAGTCATCAACTATTTCCTCAATATCTGCATCTGTGATATCAAGTTCTTCGTCAATCTCTTCTACTTCTTCATCAGTCTTCTTCTTCACACGTTTCTTTTTCGGTACTTCCGTTAGCTCTTCTTGCGCCTGTTCCACTGGGTACCATCTTTTTAATCCCCACATACTGGAACCAAGTGTTAAGAAACGGCCATCAACGTTCATGTCCGTATAGAATTGAGCAATATTATTCTCCTTCTCGCTAGCAGAGAAACCTTTCATTTCAGCAATTTTATCAAAAATATCTCTGAAATTGAGGGCTTTCTTTTCATCAAATAGAATTTTACTTGCTAATTCAATCATTGACATTTCTTGTAATTCTTCGTGGCTATACTTGTCTAAGCTCACGGCAATGCACTCCCTTTGCTAAAAATATTGAAGGCTATGAGCCTAATTTATAATCATCATTTTATTGTACTAATATACCATTTTTCTTTCACAATAAACATACATTACATTATAAACAATTTTATATAGAATATGCTAGAACGAAAGCATAAAAAGTTGAGAAAATATATTATTCCCTCAACTTTTTATGTTTTTCATGCCGTTTCTATAGGATTTGGTGTTATATGAGAATAGATATAGAGTGCGAACTAACTTCTCGGCTGTCTTTACAAGTATGTGCACTAATAGCCGTCCGGGAGGCTTCGGTCCGATACTTTCCGCAGTCACGGCACTCTGATCACCTGGAATGGTTAGAGCATCGCTTATAACAATTATGCTGGAAAATAGTATAAGAATGCTTATTAGATGTCCTAATCATTCAAGCGTTTTTATTATTACATGTTCCTGCGATATTGTCCGCCAACTTCATAAAGAGCGGTGGTAATTTGTCCGAGGCTTGCTGCTTTTACTGTCTCCAGAAGCTCTGCAAATATATTCCCGCCAGATGCAGCTACTTGCTTTAAGCTCGTTAGTGCTTCTTCTACTTCCGCTTTATGAACTTCCTGAAATTTCCTTAATTCCGTAATTTGATGCTCCTTTTCTTCTTTGGAAGCACGCGCTAATTCCATGGAATCGATTTGTTCATCGGTTGGTGGGTTCGGATTGATATATGTGTTTACACCAATAATCGGCAGTTCTCCAGAATGCTTTTTCCCTTCATAATAGAGTGACTCTTCTTGAATCTTACCACGCTGATATTGGCGCTCCATTGCACCAAGCACCCCACCGCGATCATTCATTTTTTCAAATTCCTGCAGTACAGCCTCCTCTACTAGATCCGTTAACTCATCCACAATAAACGAACCTTGTAAGGAATTTTCATTTTTTGTAAGACCGAATTCCTTATTGATAATCATTTGAATGGCCATCGCCCGCCTTACGGATTCCTCTGTTGGTGTCGTAATTGCCTCATCGTATGCATTCGTGTGAAGTGAATTCGTATTATCCTGAATCGCAAGTAATGCCTGTAATGTTGTACGAATATCATTAAAATCAATTTCTTGCGCGTGAAGGGAACGTCCAGATGTTTGCACATGGTATTTCAGCTTTTGGCTGCGTTCATTGGCACCGTATTTGTCGCGCATTGTAATTGCCCAAATTCGGCGGGCTACTCGGCCAATTACCGTGTATTCTGGATCAAGACCATTTGAGAAAAAGAACGACAGATTTTGTGCAAACTTATTAACATCCATTCCTCTGCTCAAATAATATTCTACATACGTAAACCCATTAGCAAGCGTAAAGGCTAGCTGTGTAATCGGATTCGCACCAGCCTCTGCAATATGATAGCCGGAAATAGAAACAGAGTAATAATTGCGTACATTGTTTTCAATAAAATATTCCTGAATATCTCCCATCATGCGTAATGCAAACTCCGTTGAAAATATACATGTGTTTTGTCCTTGATCTTCTTTTAAAATATCTGCTTGAACAGTTCCGCGAATGACAGAGATTGTATCTGATTTGAGCTTCTTGTATTCTTTCTCTGCAGGCTTTCGTCCATTATTCTCGGTAAATTTTTCGACCTGCTGATCGATCGCTGTATTAAAATACATTGCTAGAATAATTGGAGCCGGGCCATTTATTGTCATGGAAACGGACGTAAGCGGGTCTGTTAAGTCAAAGCCAGCGTATAGCTTTTTCATATCTTCTAACGTGCAAATATTAACACCGCTTTCTCCGACCTTCCCATAGATATCTGGTCTTTCCGCAGGGTCTTCTCCATATAATGTGACCGAGTCGAAGGCGGTGGAAAGCCTTTTTGCTTCATCATTTTTTGATAAATAATGAAAGCGTCGATTCGTTCTTTCTGGAGTTCCTTCGCCAGCAAATTGACGAGTCGGATCTTCCCCTGTTCGTTTAAATGGAAACACACCAGCAGTAAACGGGAATGAACCAGGTACGTTTTCCTTTCGCAGCCAGGTGAGCCGCTCTCCCCAATCCTCATATTTTGGAAACGCAACTTTAGGTATTTTAAGACCGGATAGTGATTCGGTGGTGATGTCCATTTTAATTTCTTTATCCCGAACTTTAAAGGTCATTGTATCGCCCTGGTAGCTTTCCTTTAGTGCTTCCCAACTCTCAAGCATTTTCTTCAGTTGAGGATCGAGTTGTTCTTTATATTGATCAATCGTTTGATCAATGGCTTCCTTAACAGGTGCATCTTCCATAACTTCCTTCGTTCCTTCAAGCTGATAAAGCTTCCTGGCAATGTCACTATGTTTTTTTGTATGCTGGTGGTAATTGCGTATATAGGTTGCAATTTCGAGCAGGTAATATCTGCGGTCATTGGAAATAATGCGATTTTGTTTCTCAGAAATAACGTTTCGGTCAAAATCAATTTTTTCATCCCAATGGTATTTATCACTTAGTGTATCAATTAGTGCAGCAAATAACGCATTTGTTCCTGCATCATTAAACTGACTTGCAATCGTTCCAAAAACTGGAAATGCTGTTTTATCCTGATGGAAGAGCATTCGGCTTCGTTCATATTGCTTTCTCACTTGATTGAGTGCGTCTTCGGAACCCTTTTGTTCAAATTTATTAATTACAATGAAATCTGCATAATCAATCATGTCTATTTTTTCAAGCTGTGTTGGTGCACCAAATTCTGCTGTCATCACATACATCGACAGGTCGGTAATATCAGTAATTGCTGCATCACCTTGGCCAATACCACTTGTTTCTACAATAATGAAATCAAATCCAGATCTTCGTACGACATCAATCACATCCTGAATTGCTTTTGACAGCTCCGTTCTTGAATCACGCGTTGCCAATGAACGCATATAGACGCGGTCATTAAAAATTGCATTCATGCGGATTCGGTCACCAAGTAGTGCTCCGCCCGTTTTTTTCTTCGTTGGATCGATAGAAATAATCGCTATTTTTTTATCTGGAATTTCATTCATAAAACGGCGTATCAATTCATCTGTTAAGGAACTTTTCCCTGCTCCACCTGTTCCAGTGATTCCGAGTACAGGTATGGTGCTGTCTCCCTTTTCTTTCAGCTCTTCGAGAACCTTTTGCTTTTCATCCGGGTTCGTGTCATTGCTTTCCACATACGTAATAAATTTTCCAATCGCATTTCGGTTGCCCTGCGCGAGCTTTTTTAAATCTTCTTGAATATCCACGGGTGGCAAGGTATCACATTGCTTAAGCATCCGATTAATCATTCCTTGCAGACCATACTTACGCCCATCTTCAGGTGAGAAGATCCAGGCAACACCATAATCATGCAGCTCTTTAATTTCACGCGGGATAATCGTCCCTCCCCCACCACCAAACACCTTTATATGGACAGCATCCAGCTCCTTTAAAAGATCAATCATATATTTGAAATACTCTACGTGCCCACCTTGATAGGATGACAAGGCTATTCCTTGCACATCCTCTTGAATCGCTGCGTGTACAACCTCCTCGACAGAACGATTATGTCCGAGATGAATTACCTCGGCCCCGCTTGCCTGAAGAATTCGGCGCATAATATTGATGGATGCATCATGTCCATCAAATAAACTTGAGGCTGTTACGAATCGAATTGGATGTTTCGGCTCGTAAACTTCAACCTGCTCCATCTTGCTCCCCCCTCGTATAATTTATGAAATCTGCTTGTTAATTGCATGTTCGATTAATTTTAATTGTGCATTCGTGTATTCTTCCAGTGTGAATTGCTTTTGCATAATCCATCTTCTGAATCCCCACATATGTCCCTGTACCACAATATTATTGCCAAGCAGACTAACCTCTTTTGTGGATAGCTTTCCTTCTGTGCAAGTGCTAATAACATTTTCTATAATTCCTACCATATCGCGTTCTCTTTCTAAAACATGTTTTCTTGATTCCTTGTTTAGCGATTTTACTTCTTGATAAAGAATGACGATTTCATCTTGCATTTCATCCATTAAGTAAAAAAAGGACCGTAACGCCTGCATCATACTTGGAATGGAAGGTGATTTTAAATCAATCGCCTGAGCAATTCGCTCGCGAACTTGTTCATGGATCGAATCACAGACAAGAAATAAAACATCTTCTTTTGTGCGAATATACTCATACAATGTTCCAATGCTAAAACCAGATTCACTTGCGATTTCTCTTGTCGTTGTTTTATGGAAGCCTTTTTCTTTAAAAAGCTTAATCGCACCCTTAATAATTTGTTCTCTCCGTACTTTTATGAGCTGCTGATCTTTTACAGAAGAAAGTATCTTCTCCCCCTTCATCATGAATCCCTCCAATCTGTTTCATAGATATGTTCGTGCAATCACTCGGGACATCACCTGTTTCATGCGTCATCACTCTATTTATTTTGTTAGCATTCTGCCAATAACAAGTCGTTGGATTTCGTTTGTGCCTTCATAGATTTGGGTGATTTTTGCATCGCGCATGTAGCGTTCGACTGGATAATCTTTTGTGTATCCATAACCGCCAAATATTTGGACAGCTTCCACTGTTGTGCGCATCGCCACATCACCTGCAAATAATTTGGACATAGCGGATGCTTTCCCATATGGAAGTCCTTTGGATTCCAGCCATGCTGCTTGATAGGTTAATAGACGAGCCGCTTCAATTTCGGTTGCCATGTCTGCAAGCTTAAATGATATTCCTTGGTTCACTGCGATTGGTTTTCCAAATTGTTCACGTTCTTTTGCATAGGCTACTGCTGCATCTAGAGCACCTTGGGCGATCCCAAGCGCTTGCGCTGCGATTCCATTTCTTCCACCATCAAGTGTTGTCATCGCAATGGTAAAGCCTTCCCCTTCAACCCCAAGCAAATTTTCTTTTGGAATCCGACAGTTTTCAAAGATTAACTCCGTTGTTGGAGAAGAACGAATGCCGAGTTTCTTTTCTTTTTTACCGAAAGCAAATCCATCTGTTCCCTTCTCCACGATGAATGCACTAATTCCCTTATGTTTAGCATCCGCATCTGTTTTTGCAAAAACAATGTAAATATCTGCAACACCGCCATTTGTAATCCAAACTTTACTCCCGTTTAATACGTAGTGATCTCCATCTTCCTTTGCAGTTGTTTTCATCGAAACGACATCGCTACCCGCCCCAGGCTCGGATAACGCATAGGCGCCGAGTGCTTCTCCTGTCGCCAAGCGTGTAAGAAAATTTTTCTTCTGCTCTTCATTCCCAAATTTATAAATTGGCCAGCTTGCTAATGACAGGTGAGCAGATAACGTTACACCAGTGGAAGCACAAACACGTGACAATTCCTCTACAGCTATACAATAACTTACATAGTCAGCTTCAATGCCACCATAGCTTTCCGGCCATGGGATTCCTGTTAAACCAAGCTCTGCCATTTTGTCAAAAATCCCACGATCAAAGCGCTCCTCTTCATCACGCTCGGCCGCTGTTGGTTCTACATCTCTTTCCGCAAAGTCACGAACCATTTTACGCAGCATTTCTTGTTCTTCCGTTAATTGAAAGTCCATCTTCTTCTCCTCCTTAGTCTTTCAATAAATGATTGGCAATCACAATATGTTGAATCTCATTTGTGCCTTCATAAATTTCCGTTACTTTTGCATCTCGGAATAGGCGCTCGACAGGATACTCCTCTGTGTAGCCGTAACCGCCAAATATTTGGATTGCTTCAATTGCGTTGTTCATCGCTGTTCTGGTTGCTGCAAGTTTTGCCATTGACGTTTCTTTCGCGCATGGGACTCCTTGCTCGATCAATGTTGCAGCGTGATAGGTTAATAATTTTGCAGACTCGGTCGCCGTTGCCATATCTGCTAGTTTGAATGATATCCCTTGATTTGAAGCAATCGATTTCCCAAATTGCTTTCGTTCTTTGGCATAGTTCACTGCGTATTCAAGAGCCGCTTCCGCTATACCAAGACCTTGAGCTGCAATGCCAATCCTTCCAATATTCAAATTGGCCATCGCGATATTGAAACCGCTTCCTTTTTCACCTAACAAATTTCCTTTTGGAATAACACATTGATCAAATGTTAGTTGAACTGTATTTGATCCATGAAGGCCCATCTTTTTTTCTTTCTTACCGATAATCAATCCAGGAGAATCCTTTTCTACAATAAATGCGCTAATATCCTTGGAATTGTCACCAGTCCGAGCAAATGTAATATACGTATCTGCCACACCGCCATTTGTAATAAAAACCTTGGACCCATTTAAAATATAAGAAACATCTGTTTCCTTAGCAGTCGTTTTTAAACTACCAGCATCAGAACCAGCTCCTGGCTCTGTAAGTGCAAATGCACCAAGGTACTCTCCGCTTGCAAGCCTTGGCAAGAAACGCCTTTTTTGCTCTTCATTTCCAAAGTATAAAATTGGATTCGTTCCAACAGATGTGTGTACGGATAAAATAACACCGACGGTCGCACTTACTTTTGATAGCTCATGAATCGTTTGAATGTAGGATGTGAAATCCATCCCACTTCCACCATATTTTTCCGGAATAGGAATGCCCATTAATCCAAGCTCTCCCATCTTCTTCACAATTTCAATCGGGAAACGATCTTCCTTTTCCATTCGCTCTATTACAGGGGCTACTTCCTTCCTGGCAAAATCTCGAACTACCTTAAGAAGCATTTCCTGTTCTTCTGTAACCTTTAACATCATACCGTTTGCACCTCTCTTGGGTGTTATTTAACTAGCTATATTCATAAAAGCCTTTACCGGATTTCTTTCCAAGCCATCCTGCTTTTACATATTGACGCAGTAATGGACATGGACGATATTTACTATCCCCAAATCCTTCATGAAGCACTTCCATAATATACAAACATGTATCCAGACCAATAAAATCTGCCAGCGTTAGCGGTCCCATCGGATGATTCATTCCAAGCTTCATCACCTGGTCAACATCCTTTGGCGTGGCGACACCTTCATAAACCGTATAAATCGCTTCATTAATCATTGGCATTAGAATCCGATTGGATACAAACCCAGGAAAATCTTTTACTTCTACTGGAGTTTTTGATAACTGGACAGTCATCATTTGAATTGTTTCATACGTTTCATCACTTGTTTGTAACCCGCGTATAATTTCAACAAGCTTCATAATTGGCACAGGATTCATAAAATGCATGCCAATTACCTGATCCGGTCGTTTTGTTTCAGCCGCGATTTCGGTAATCGGTAAGGAGGATGTATTCGAGGCAAGGATTGCATGCTTTGGTGCGTGTGTATCCACCTCTTTGAAAACTGCTGATTTTACATCCATATTTTCTACAACAGCTTCAATAATCAAATCACAGGTTGCTGCATCCTCTAATGTATGGGAAGGAGTTAGGCGACCTAGGGTTGTCGCCTTCTCTTCTTTTGTTAATCTCTTCTTTTCCACGTTACGTGCAAGCAATTTTTCGATGCCGTTTATTCCTGCTTGTAATGCATTCTTATCCCGGTCGTGTAGTAGTACGTTAAATCCTGATTGCGCACAGACCTGAGCAATGCCAGCTCCCATTTGCCCTGCACCAATGACCATCACATTATTTATTGCCATCTTTTTGTTTCCTCCTTTGCGTTAACCCTTAGGAACTTCGATCAGTACTGCATCTCCTTGACCACTGCCACTGCAAATAGCTGCAATGCCAAGCCCGCCACCGCGGCGCTTTAATTCATGAATTAAGGTTAAAATGATTCGGGCGCCACTTGCTCCAATTGGATGACCTAATGCAACAGCACCACCATTAACATTTATCTTTTCAGTGTCAATGTCAGCGATTTTTCCACTTGCAAGCGACACAGCAGCAAAGGCTTCATTTATTTCAAACAGATCAATGTCTTCCTTGGAATATCCTGTCTTTTCTAGCAATTTATTAATTACAAGTCCTGGTGTTTGCGGGAAATTCTTTGCTTCTACAGCAACTTCTGTGTGCCCAAGAATCGTTGCCATCGGTTTTTTCCCAAGCTCGTTTGCCTTGTCATCTCCCATCACAACAAAAGCACATGCACCATCATTGACACCAGGAGCATTACCGGCTGTAATTGTTCCATTTTTATCAAATGCTGGACGCAGACCCGCTAGTTTTTCAACTGTTGTATCCTTTCGGGGTGCTTCATCGGTATCTACGACAATCGGTTCACCTTTACGTACCGGCACTTCCACTGCAACGATTTCTTCAGCAAATTTGCCTGTTTCAATCGCCTCGATTGCTCGTTTATGACTACGATAGGACCACTCGTCCTGTGCTTCTCTTGTTAATTCGAATTCTTCTGCAGTTGAATTCCCATAATTCCCCATATGAACCCCTGTGAACGTACATGTCAGTCCATCGTGTACCATCATATCAACTACTTTTTTATCGCCCATCCGGCTTCCCCATCTCGTTTCCGGAAGAAAGTACGGTGCATTGCTCATGCTTTCCATTCCACCTGCAACAATCACATTCTCATCCCCAAGACGAATCAATTGATCAGCAAGTGTAATACTACGCAGTCCAGATGCACACACTTTATTAATTGTTTCGGATTTTACTTCCCATGGGATTCCAGCCTCGCGAGCCGCTTGCCGGGAAGGAATCTGACCTTGGCCACCTTGCAGGACGGTACCCATAATTACTTCATCGATTTCTGAGCCTTCAATTCCAGCTCGGTTTAACGCTTCTTTAATTGCCTTTCCTCCTAGCTGCCATGCTGCAAAAGGCTTCAAGCCTCCACCAAATTTTCCGAAAGGGGTTCTTGCACCTGAAACAATTACTGTTTTTCTCATTGATTTCCATCCTTTCTTTTTGTTTATCTAACTATCTTGATTGAACGCTCACTCATTTAATTCGTTTAACTGAAAAGGGGAATCTCCCCCCCTATCAGTCTATCATCAATTAAGAGGCTGTTCTTGATTGATCGTCAAAGTGAATAGATAATGCTAAAATTTCAGCAACATCCATTGTACTAATGTCCTCATCGACCTCTTTTGCCTTTGTCCCATCGCTTAGCATTGTTAAGCAATACGGACAAGCACTGGAAATCATCGATGGCTGGACAGCAAGTGCCTGTTCTGTACGTGCTACATTAATTCGGTTTCCAGTTGTTTCCTCTGTCCACATTAAGCCACCACCTGCACCACAGCACATTCCATTTTCCCGTGAACGATTCATTTCAACAAGCTCAAGTCCTGGGATAGATGTTAAAATTTCCCTCGGCGGGTCATACACACCATTGTATCTCCCTAAGTAGCATGAATCATGATAGGTTAGCTTTTCATTGATTGGACGTTCTGGCTTTATTTTCCCTGATTTCACCAAATCATAGAGCATTTGCGTATGGTGATACACTTCTGCTGTATAGCCGAAATCTGGGTACTCATTTTTGAAAATATTATAGGCATGCGGGTCAATCGTAACGATTTTGGTGACACCGTTTTTCTCAAATGTTTTAATGTTTTTCTCGGCAATCTCCTGGAATAAAAACTCATTCCCGATTCTGCGTGCTGTATCACCCGAGTTCGTTTCCGTATTTCCTAGAATCGCAAAGCTAACACCTGCCTGATTCATTAGTTTAGCAAAAGCAATCGCGATTTTTTGGCTGCGGCTATCAAAAGCTCCCATCGAACTCACCCAGAAAAGGTATTCAAATTCTTTTCCTTCCTTTTTCAGCTCTTTCACAGTAGGGATGTATGCAGTTTCATCTTCATCACGCCATTTGATGCGGTCTTTTTTTGAAAGTCCCCATGGATTTCCTTGGCGTTCAATGTTCATAACCGCTCGTTGAATATCCGAATCCATCTTTCCTTCTGTCATAACAAGATAGCGGCGCATATCAATAATCGTTCCAACATGCTCATTGTTTACAGGACAAGCATCCTCACAATTTCGGCATGTGGTACATCCAGAAAGCTCTTCTTCTGTAATAACATCACCAATTAGACTTGCGCTTTGAACAGTCGCTGCAGCTTCTTTTTGCGCGCTTGCCTGATTCCCTGCCGTATTGTTAAATGCGTAAGCTGGAACCCATGCGGACTTTCCTGTTATCGCTGCCCCCTTTTCGGTTAAATGGTCACGAACCTTAATCATAATGTCCATCGGCGACAGCATTTTACCAGTTCCCGCAGCAGGACACACGTCTGTACAGCGGCCACATTCCACACAAGCATAGAAATCAAGCATCTGATGCTGTTCAAAATCTTCTACTTTCCCTGCCCCGAATGAGATTTCTTCCTCACTATCTTCATCGATATCAAAATCTATTTTTTTCAATTTACCTGGGACTTGCTTGCTTAAAAACACATTAATTGGTGCTGCAATCAGATGTGCATGCTTGGATTGCGGTACATAAACAAGGAATGAAAGCAGTGTAATCGTATGTACCCACCAAGCAATATAGAACAATACTATTGCAGCGTCTTGTGAAATCCATCCCAGTACTAGTGCAATCATACTTGCAACTGGTTCTGTCCATGTTACTTCATGGCCATGCCAAAGAAGCGCCATCCCATTTCCAAATAACACAGAAAGCATTAATGTGCCAATAAAAATAAGAACAAGACCAGCTTTAAAGCCACGTTTTAGCCGCACGAGCTTCTCCATATAGCGACGATAAAATGCCCATACAACCGCCACAAGAATCATTAACGTTACGAGTTCCTGAAAGAAGACAAACCCTGGATACAGCACACCAAATGGTAAATGGTTACCTGGTGAAAGTCCTTTCACAAACATGTCAATTGCACCAAATTGAACGAGAATAAATCCATAAAACATCATGACATGAATGATACCGGATTTCTTATCCTTCAATAACTTTGATTGGCCAAATACAATCGTCCACACCCTTTGTAACCGCAACTTAATTTCACCATCAAACTCGGATTTTTTACCAAGCCTTATATAAGCAATCCGTGTTGAGACGACCCTGACGAATAAATACAATGCATAAAACGTGATGATTAAAAACGCAATCCAATTAACTAGCATAAATGTATCCACTGGCGGCTCCTCCTTTTTGTTACAGTTAAATGATAGCGATTACATTTGATTGAAAAATTCCGCTTACAGAAATCTATATCTATACTTTATACGTGAATGAGCATTCAGTCAACAGATTTTTGGTAAAAGATATTAAATTCATAATTTATTATATAATAAAAAAGATAGCCTGTCACATTTTGATTATTTATGAAATAGTAATCTTGAAATTGGTAATGACCGCAACGCAAACATCACAAAATATTCAAGTCATGGTAGGCTTTAAATATTTTGTGATGTACAATACAGTTTCCATATCTTGCTTACTTTTTTAACGGACATACATTAATACACACCGATACTCGCAAGTAAAATAGCTGGAATCAGTGATAAAATCGGAAAGACTATTGCTACTACCGCAATATCTCGGTAAGACTCTTTATGTGTTAAACCGGTCACAATCAGTATGGTTATAACCGCACCATTATGTGGTAGTGCGTCCAAGCCCCCTGAGGCAATAGATGCGATACGGTGAAATGCTTCGGGTGCTATTCCGGTTGATGCGGCAATTTCATTATATTTGTGACCTAGAGCTTCCATCGTGATGCCTAATCCTCCAGATGCTGAACCTGTTGCTCCGGATAATACATTTGAAGCAATCGACATGGAGATAAGTGGATTTGCATCGATACCCAGAATATAATCGCTTAATTTTTGGAATCCCGGAACAACGCGTACTACGGTTCCAAATCCAACCGCTGCAGAAGTATTTATCATCGCCATTACAGAATCGGAAGCTCCTTGATTTAGCGATGGTATCAAACTTTTAATGTTGTTTAATGAAAATATGATGATCAATAAAACAGCTATTAATAAACAAACGACAATATTCCAGTTAAAAATGTTAAGCGTAACAATTACAGATATTAAAGGCAGTATAGATATATATAGATTTGGCAGCTTTCCCTTTATCTTTTCTTTTTCTTCCAGATCTTTTTCCAACGCTTTAAATCCATGTCCGGTTTTTTTTAGCTTCTTCTCTCTCCACTTCAAATAAAGGATAGACCCCCCACCCATTACGAATGAGGCTGCAAGTCCCATAATAGGGGCTGCAGTCGCTGTGGTGTTAAAATAATCAGTAGGAATCAAGTTCTGAATCTGTGGAGTCCCGGGAAGAGCTGTCATTGCGAATGTCATCATTCCTGCTGTAATAGTAGCTGGCATCAATTTTCTTGGAATATCCGCTTGTCTAAACATATTTACCGCGATTGGATAGACAGCGAATACAACAACGAACACACTAATACCGCCATATGCTAAAACAGATGAAGCCATAATAACACCAATAATTGCTTGGTTTTCACCAAATAGTTTAATTATACCTTGAGCTACGGACTGTGCCATTCCGCTGTATTCCATTAATTTGCCAAAGATAGCCCCTAACATAAATACAGGGAACCAGCTTTTCGTAAAGTCGACAAATCCTTGCATATAAGTGTTTGTATATGCATCAAGTAAGTCAAGCCCACCAAATATTGCTACAACGCCAGCACAAATCGGTGCAATCCAGATAATTGACCATCCACGGTAGGCTAAGATGATTAGCAAAACTAACCCTAATGCAATCCCTAGCATTTGATCACCTCATATTCTCATAAATTCCTTATGTAATCGTCAGTATAAGGTTGAAGTCTTTGAAATCTACCAATCATCAAACCGATAGAGAAAGTTTAAAAAGTCCGCAAAGATGACACACCGAGAGCATTTGACCTTCGACGCTCAGGTCGTGCTAGTATCGGCGTCTGCAAAAAGGCCGTTGACTCTTAGCCGACCTCGGCCCTTTTTATCCCCTTTTTTTGAACACACTACATAGAAAAAAATGGGGGCCTTCTAATGGCCCCTTCCTCATTAACTGCTAGGAAAATCAAAGTTAATTTCATCTGTGCTTGATTGGTCAAACCACCTTTCCGAGACCGTCTTTGTTTTTGTAAAGAAACGAGCGGTATCCGGTCCGAACATTTGTCCTTCACCCAATCGTGAACCTTTCCAGCCTCCAAAGTTATGATAGCCCACAGGTATTGGAATAGGTACATTTACTCCAACCATACCGACTTCTATTTCTTGCGTGAATTTGCGAGCATCGCGGCCGCTATTGGTGAATATAGCAACCCCATTTCCATATTGATGATTATTGATTAGCTGTATTGCTTCATCAATTGAATCTACTGAAACGATTGTACGTGCTGGACCAAACACTTCTTCTTTGTATACATTCATATCAGGAGTAACATTATCTAATAGCGTAGCCCCCAGGTAAAAACCTTCCTTAAACTCAACATCAGGGTTTCTGCCATCGACCACAACATTAGCTCCATCCCTTACTGCTTCATCAATCGAATGTAAGATGCTTTGTTTTGCTTCTGCACTTATAACGGCCCCAAAGTCAGCTGATTCATCGTCATAGGAACCGGGTCTAAGATTTTCAACCTTTTCTTTTAATTTTGCCGTGAATACATCTGCTGTCTTTTGCCCGACTGGCATTGCTACGGAAACAGCCATACAACGCTGTGATGCTGAACCATATGCAGAGCCTAAGAAGGAGTCAACTGCTTTATCAATATCCGCATCTGGCATAATAACCAGGTGGTTTTTTCCTCCACCAAAGGCATTTACTCGTTTATGATGCTTCGTTCCTACCTCATAAATAATTTCCGCTACTTTCGTAGAGCCCACAAAGCTTACCGCTTGTATGTCGCTGTGTGTAATGATGGCATTAACCGTATCCTTATCACCGTTCAATACGTTCCAAACTCCAGCAGGCAAACCAGCCTTCTCCCAAAGTTCTGAGATTAATTGAGCAGAATATGGAACTTTTTCAGATGGTTTCAATATCATTGCATTCCCAACAGCCACTGCCATAACACTCATTGCAAGCGGTACCATAACAGGGAAATTAAATGGTGATATACATGTTACAACGCCAAGCGGCTGTTTCATTGAATAAGCGTTTATATCCCCACCAACATTTACAGAATGTTCTCCTTTGAGTATTTGCGGTGCCCCTATTGCTAAATCCACTGATTCTATTCCTCTGCTTATCTCCCCTTTTGCATCAGAGATCGTTTTCCCATTTTCCTTCCCAATTAGCTGTGCCAATTCATCTGTATTCTCTACTAATAATTGGCGGAATTTAAAAAGAACTTCAACTCTTTTTCCCACAGAGGTTTTTGCCCATTTTGCAGCAGCTTTTTTCGCTAACTGTACGGTCTCATCCACTTCTTCAGCAGAAGCATAAGGAACAGCAGCTATTCGCTTGCCCGTGGATGGGCTGTATACAAAACCATATTTATCGTTATTCCCTTTTACTTTTTCCCCATTAATATAGTGGGTTACTGTATCTAACTTTAATGTCGTCATCTAAACAAACCTCCCATTTTGGATATATCTATTTACCTAATTTCACCTTTTCTTCTGTTAGCATAAGATAGGCTGAAGAAATGTCCTTATCTGCATACTCCTCAATATTTGATTCAAGGTAATTTACTAGTTCTTCACCCAATGGCAATTTACCCTCAAATGAATTCGAAACATGGTTCGCAAGTTTTAAGTCTTTTAATAGTAGTGCTGTAGTAAAAGCCCCTTCATAATATTCATCCTGAGCAATAAAATTTTTGTAGTTTCTAGTAAAAATGCCGCTTTGACCTGTACTGACATTTACAATTCTATAAACAATTTCATGGTCCAAACCTGCTGCATCTGCGATAGATAGTGCTTCTGCGACAGCCTGTGTATGAATTCCAGCCATTAGATTATTAATTAATTTAACAATAGTTCCTAATCCGTGATCTTCTCCAACATGAAATATATTTTTTCCGATTGTTTCAAGGTACGGTAATGCGAAGCCATATGTTGTTTTATCTCCTCCAACCATCACACTCAGCGTTGCTGCCTCTGCTCCAGCTACACTTCCACTAACCGGAGCTCCCAAGTACTGAATCCCCTTTTCCAATGCTGCTTTTGCTACTTTTTTATTTAGTTCTGGTGAGATTGTGCTTAAGTCAATTAAAGTTAAGGGTGGTTTTCCGTTTTCCACAAGACCCTCGATTCCTAAATAAACATCCTCTACGACCTTTGGTGTTGGTAAACTAGTAAAAATGATATTTACTTCACTTGCTAATGTTGCTGAAGTGAACCCAACCATCCCGCCTATTTCAGCAAATCTTTTTTCATTTTCTTTGTTTACATCTACTCCGTATACGGTATAACCTGCTTTCATTAAATTGCTTGCCATTGGAAAACCCATATTCCCTAATCCAAGAAAACCTACTTTCTTTGTTTCCATCCAGACCCTCCTAAAATATTCATAAGCATTTAGAAAGCGCTATCATTTTTGAAATCTAGTAATTAAGTTTTTCCTTGAAAAATTACATATATAGCCTACCAATTAGAATTTACTCATAATAATTAGTCTCCTTTCTTTACCTTTTTCACATACCAAAGTCAAATACTGTGGTCACTTAAATTATTAATTAAAATAATAAACGTAAAATTTACAATAGTCAAGACTATTCTGTTGAATTCTATATTTCCAAAGCATTATGCTATTCTTAAGTAAAAGGGGGATTATTTATGCCGCGTATGACAACAAGAAAATTAAAAGCCTTAGAGACAAAGAAAATGCTTTTAGAAACTGGACTGGAACTGTTTCATAAAAAGGGGTTTGATAATGTAACAGTGGATGAAATAGCAAAAAAATGTAATGTATCTAAAGGGGCATTTTATGTACATTTCAATACCAAATATGACATTTTCAATGAAAAGTTTAAGGATATTGATAATTTTTATTCCACATTCCAACAAGGTATCCCCAAGAACATTAGTGCAAGCGAGAAGATTCTTATGTTTTACAAAGCTCAAATGATCTATTTACGTGATGAATTAGGGAAGGACTTAATTAGA
Source organism: Oceanobacillus sp. FSL K6-0127 (assembly GCF_037983385.1). Classification (NCBI taxonomy): domain Bacteria; kingdom Bacillati; phylum Bacillota; class Bacilli; order Caryophanales; family Bacillaceae; genus Oceanobacillus; species Oceanobacillus sp. FSL K6-0127. The sequence goes on from NZ_CP150287.1 coordinate 4,411,280, forward strand.
AATGTATACATGAATGCTATGTCACTAACAATTAACAAAAATCATTATTTAGCCGATCCAGATAGAAATCTTTATAAAGTAATTAATTCTTTCGTTCAGGAAGGAATTGAGAATAATGAGTTTAAGGAGGAATTAACTACTGAAGAAGCGTCCGTATTAATTACTAGGTGTATGAGGGGAACTATCTACGATTGGATTATCTTTGGAGAAGAATTTGATGTTGTCCAAGAAATGACAAAGTTCACATCTACAATTTTGAATGGGTTAAAAAAGTAAGGGAATTTGTTAGTTAACATCTTCGGCCTGCGACCACATCATAAAGTTAATTCTAAAATAGTAAAACCACTGAAAAAATTTCAGTGGTTCACATTTAGTTATTACATTTTCTCTGGTGCAGATACGCCAATCAGTGTCATGGCATTCGCAAGTGTAATGCGAACAGCTTTCATTAAAGCAATTCGTGCTTGTGTTCTTTCTTTATGATCTGCATCCAACACTTTCTCTGCATTGTAAAAGCTATGCAATGCGGAGGCTAAGTCAAAAACATACTGTGTTACTTTATGTGGCGTATGCTTCTCGGCAGCGTCTGCAACGACTTGTGGAAGCTGACCTAATTTCTTCATTAGATCTACTTCCTTTTCTGCAGTTAATAATGCAGCATTAAAATCTCCCCCGACTGTAAATCCTTTACTTTTCGCCTGTTCGAGCATTGTACAGATACGGGCATGCGCATATTGAACGTAGAAAATTGGATTATCATTGGACTGGGAGCGGGCTAAATCCATATCAAAGTCAAGCTGTGAATCATTTGAACGAGTAACGAAATAATAACGAACCGCGTCAACGCCGACCTCTTCCATTAGCTCTCTTAATGAAACAGCTTTTCCTGTTCGCTTACTCATTTTCACTTTTTCGCCGCCTTCAAATAGGTTTACCATTTGAATAATTTTCACATCGAACCTTTCAACCGGGTAGCCAAGCGCTTGAATTGCTGCGCGCATTCTTGGAATATATCCATGATGGTCAGCTCCCCATACATTAATAATAGAATCAAATCCACGGTCGAGCTTGTCCTTATGATAAGCGATGTCTGGTGTTAAATAGGTATAACTTCCGTCTTGCTTAATGAGCACACGGTCTTTATCATCACCAAAATCAGTTGTGCGGAACCACATCGCGCCATCTTTTTCATACGTGTAATTCCCTTCCTCTAGCTTATCTAGTGCAACAGGAATTTTATTTTCCTGATAAAGGGAACGCTCTGAAAACCAATTATCAAATTCAACACGGAACGCTTTTAAGTCTTTTTCAATATTTTCAAGGGATGCTTTCAATCCATATTCTTTAAAGAACGCGAGTCGCTCTGCTTGATCTTTGGAAGCAAATTCATTGCCGTATTCTGCAACAAGCTTCTTCGCAATCTCAATAATAGCTTGTCCATGGTAGCCATCCTCTGGCATATCAAATTCTTCACCGAGTTCTTGGAAATAGCGAGCTTCTACAGATAAACCGAGGTTATCAATTTGATTTCCTGCATCATTAATATAGTATTCGCGCTCTACGTTATATCCCGAAGCGGAAAGCACATTACAAAGCACATCTCCAAAAGCGGCATTACGGGCATGTCCCAAATGCAAGTCTCCAGTTGGATTTACAGAAACGAATTCAACCTGTACACGTTCGCCATTTCCAGTATTTGTTTTTCCGTAATCTTCTCCAGCCTGTAAAATAGTTGGGATGATTTCTCCAAGAAAATCATTTTTCATAAAGAAATTAATGAATCCAGGTCCAGCAATTTCGACCTTCTCGATCGACGCCTTTGATTGATCTAAATTTGCTACAATAGCTTCAGCAATTTGACGCGGTGCCTTTTTAGCGATTCGTGCCAATTGCATCGCAATATTTGAGGCAAAGTCACCATGTGCCTTATCCTTTGGTTTTTCTAATATAATTGCAGGAAGCTCTTCTTCTGTCGCTAGCTTTGCTTGGATAACAGCAACAGCGATTTCCTGCTTCAATGTATTTTCCGTTTGTTCCAAAACGTTCATTGCGTTTCCTCCTCTTGATATGCCAATTTCAATGTATGTTTTCGTTTATCCTGCCCGTTTAACTTCACCGTATAATGAATCGCTAATGTGCCCTCTGTTCCATTGCTTGCTTTCTTATATTCAATGGTCTCTGTATATGTTTCCATATGTATTTTACCATGGGGATGGTGATATATATTCTCCGTTATCTGGTCAGCTTGAAACTTTTGATTCATTTTCACTGCACCAGAACGATTAATACTAACCTTATGCGGATAGATTGTGAGCAAGTTTTTAATGGTGGAACCATCTTCTAATGTTTCTTCAAAAATCAATACGTCCATATTGTTTTTTTGAAAAAGAACTCCGTGGTAGCTCTGTTCGTTGCTCTCCAGTTGTCCATCATCATCAATAGTTGTCTTGAGTATAATGTTTATCTTTTTTTGCGGTGCATCCATACTATCGCCTCTTGAATCTATAATATCCCTATTATAGCGATAAAACACGGTGAGTAGCAATAAAAAGATGCAATTCTCCCTCTGCCTACTAGCAAAAATCGGGATTTTTGCTGCCTTAAGTTTATTTCCATGCCGCTTTTCCCATAATGATAAAAACAAGACTTTACATTGGAGATTACGAGCATGCAACTTTTCCCGAAGAAGTTTTTCAAAAAGATTATACTTACACTTATTGCTATAGGTGTGTTTACAATAGCTGCAATTTATTTAGTGGCCTTCGTTTTAGGTCCTCCTAAATTGGCAAATGACCAAGTAACTATCATTTATGATCGTGAAGAAGAAATAATAAGCGAGCAGCGTGGTAGCCTTACAAAGCACTGGGTTAGCTTAGATGACATATCTCCTGCGGTTATTGAAGCTACATTACAAACGGAGGATCAGCATTTTTATGAACATCAAGGGTTTGATTTGAAGCGAATTGCTGGTGCAGTTATTAAAAATTTACGTAATAGTTCGTTAAAAGAAGGTGCGAGCACCATTTCCCAGCAATATGCGCGCAACCTTTATTTATCCCCTAAAAAAACATGGACACGAAAGCTAACAGAAGCATTCTATACTATACGACTGGAAATGTTTTATTCCAAGGAGGAGATTCTAGAAGGCTATTTAAATACAATTTATTATGGGCATGGAGCATATGGAATTGAGGCGGCAAGCCATTATTTCTTCGATAAACAAGCAAGTGGGTTATCCTTAGCCGAGGCTACGATGCTCGTCGGAATACCAAAGGGGCCAACCTATTACTCCCCATTAAACAATGAAGAGAATGCAAATCGGCGCCAACAGCAAATTTTAAAGCATCTATTGGATGACAAGTATATTTCTGAAGCAGCGTATGTTGGGGCTATCGAAGAGCAGCTGGATTATTCGATTACACCTGAGCCTGCGGATACTGCCCCCTATTTTCAGGATGTTGTTTTACAAGAGGCTGCTAAATTCTTAGATTTAAGTCCGGATGAAATTCGTGCTGGCGGGTTTCATATTTATACAACATTAAATCGTGCATACCAGCAAAAACTGGAAGAACAAGTACGTGCAACAATTGATTCTTCCAGTGGAGTAGAAACTGCTGCTATTGCAATGGATCCTGATGACGGTGCAATTCTCTCCATGATTGGCGGAAAGGATTATGCAGAAAGCACTTATAATCGAGCAATGAATTCCAAGCGAATGTCAGGGTCAACTTTTAAACCTTTTTTATATTACGCTGCACTGCAATATGGCTATACACCAAGCACGAAATTAATGAGCAAACCAACTACTTTTGCGTTAGGTGATGGCAATAGCTATCAACCGAGTAATTTTAACGGGTATTATGCAAATAAGCCGATAACACTGGCCCAAGCACTTGCCATGTCCGATAACGTGTATGCTGTCAAAACAAATATGTACCTAGGACCTGAAAAACTGATAGAAACCGCTGAAACCTTCGGACTGAGAGGGGATTTTCAAGCTGTACCAGCATTGGCTTTAGGTACTGCCTCTGTCTCTGTAAACGACATGACGAGTGCCTACGGAATACTGGCTAATGGGGGGAGGTCAATTTCCGGATATACGGTAGAAAAAATTACGGATCGGAATGGCAAAGTAGTTTACGAGCATGAGGATACATCAGAACAATTGCTTGATCCGAAAAAAGCATTTATTTTAACACACCTGATGACTGGGATGTTTGATGTCGAGATGAATGGCTATACCTCTGTAACTGGTGCAACAATTTCGAAGGAGCTTAGTCGCCTATATGCCGGGAAGTCTGGAACAACTGATTCGGACAGCTGGATGATTGGTTATAGCCCTTCCCTTGTTACAGGCATTTGGGTCGGTTACGATGATAACCGGAACATGGAACTTGTTGCTGAATCAGCCTACGCAAAAGAGATGTGGGCTGGCTTTATGGAAGGGGCTCACAAAGGGATGGCGCAGGATGTTTTTGCTATGCCATCTGGAGTAATTGGCATCCCGATAGATCCCGAGACCGGCGCACGTGCAACACCTAGCTGTGGTGCAAGCAGAATTATGTACTTTGAAAAAGGAACGGAGCCGAGAAACTATTGCTCCGAACATCCAGTTGAAGAAGAAGATGTGGTAGAGGAAGAAAAAGGTATCTTCGAACGTTGGTTTGATTTGTTTAATTAATGTTTTATAAGTGTTAGGAGCTGGGAACGGTGCGCTAATTTTGGATATGGTGTCTTAGTGGCGTGGGATGGTGCGCTATTTTTGGATATGGTGTCTTAGTGGCGTGGGATGGTGCGCTATTTTTGGATATGGTGTCTTAGTGGCGTGGGATGGTGCGCTAACAGAAGGCAATAAAACAGCCAGCTTTTCAGGTTGAGTCCTGAAGGCTGGCTGTTTTATTGTCCTAGTAAACATGAGTTAGTCCATGTACCAATAGTTTACAAATTATTGGTACAAAGTACAACGATTTAACAAATGATTCACGATTCGGACACAAAATTGTCATATTCTCTATTGCAGTGGAAGCGCCTCTTTTAATTCGTCCGTACTGTTATCCCACATATCTTTGTTAAAATCTATCAGGAAATCTCTTAACAGATTTTTCGATTGCTCATCCATGTGGTCAACGATAATTTTCCCTTTGAGCGATTTTTCCATATGCGTCACATGCTGGCCCATTGATTTATAGGCACGCCTTATTTCACGATCCACTCGGATTTCACAGCCTGTGACACCGGAATAGTAAGGACCATTGTCTCCGCGTTCCACATTCACCCAAACGATCCAATATAGCTTGCCGTTTGGTACTTCATTTCGATCCGGTAACCATTTCACGCGACGTTCGACTTCACTTCGTGCATGCATCGCTCCCATATCTACGTATGCTTTATTTTCATTCGGATCGACAATTACGGATGACATGTTTTCTAAACTGATTGCTCCAACACCATAGCCTCCATGGCCATCTGTTGAATCATCCTTAATGATCGTAAAGGAATTCTTCTTTTTATTTGAAGATTGATCTGAGCTCATAAATGCCCCTCCTCCATTGTTACTAGTTGCTATTGTAGCACAAGGCTATCCTGCATGAGACGTTATTTGCCTTCTTGTTTCAATTCTTCCATAAAACGAATTGCATCCTCAATTTCTTCATCGCTATACTTTTGCTTTGGTTTGACCATGTGGATTTTTTCAATATTCTCCTGAAGCGGTAAATCATCAAAATAAAACATGGTGGAGACAAGCTCCAGAAAACGCGAGCTCTTTTCCTTCAGCATCGCCACCTTTGTTGTCATGTCCGGCATTTCCATTGAAAATTGATTCAGAAACTCTGTTCCAGCAGGTGTTATATTATAATTGTATTGATAATAGTTGCTTTTATCCTCTTTTTCTTCCTGTAAAAATCCAAGATTACAAAGCTCTTCTACACGTAATGTTAACTCCTCTGAGTACGGTCCATAAAAATGGAATTGATATTTCTCTTCAAAAGGGATATCGCATTTCTGTAAAATATAGATCATTTTTTGCAATTTTTTCCGCCCTGTTATGCCATTTGCTTCTGAAAAGAAACGGATTAATTTGGCATGATTATTCAACATCAACTTTCGCTCCTTGCCCGTAAAGAATTTCCATAATGCGCGTTCTTAACCTCTGATCCTTCAATTCATTCAACCGATCTTTTGGAAAATATAATTTATGGTCTGTCCGTTTTTTACCTGAAATGGATTCAACGATATCCGAATGCCTGGAAAGCTCCTTCAAGCTTCCATCAGGCATTAATAAATGGATTGGCAGCCGCTCTTCCTCTTCACCAGGTCGATAAAAATCGTATGGTAAATCTGAAGAAGAATCAACAACAAGGTAATATTCTGGATCAATTTCCGCTTCTTGAAACAGCTTATACAGCTCCATCCACTCATTCATTTGAAGATTGGGATTAAATTCAACATATTTAAATAAGCGTCGATTCATAAATCGCTCACATAAATCTCTTAAGATTTCGTCATCCTCTTCCTGCCAAAGCTGAAAATAATAATGGACAACCATCTCATCCAGCTTTAAATAATCTGCTAGATCCACTTTACCTTTAAAAAAGGAAACAAAATGGGTCGGTTGTAATTTAAAGGTAAAGTCCTTTGTTTCATATAAATATTTCGCTCTATGAAGGATTTTTGTCAAGATTACTTCTGCACTTCTTGTAACTGGGTGAAAATATACTTGCCAATACATTTGGTAACGACTCATAATATAATCCTCGACCGCATGCATCCCAGTTGATTTAATGACTACTTGATCTTCAATCGGGCGCATTACTCGTAAAATACGCTCCATATCAAAATGACCATAACTTACTCCCGTAAAGTAAGCATCACGTTGCAAATAATCCATGCGATCAGCATCAATTTGACTGGAAATTAAGCTGACCACCAATTTATCCTCATAGGTTTTTGCAATAACATCGGCAACCTTCTGCGCAAAGCCTACACTAACACGCTCTAGAATTTCATTTACTTTTGTATCACCCAAAATGATTTGCTGGGTAAAATACTCATGATCCAATTTAAACACTTTTTCAAAGGAATGTGAAAAAGGCCCATGACCAAGATCATGCAATAGAGCTGCACAAAGGCATAAGAGTCGCTCGTCTTTATTCCAATGAGGTCTGTCCTGAAAGTTATTAATGATTCGACGGACAATTTCGTACACGCCAAGTGAATGGTTAAATCGACTATGTTCCGCCCCATGGAATGTCAAATTTGTTGTCCCGAGTTGTTTTATTCGACGCAACCGTTGGAATTCCGGAGCAGCAATCAGATCCCAGATAACACGATCCCGCACATGGACGTACCGGTGAACAGGATCTTTAAATACTTTTTCCTCCGACAATTGTTCGTCTTTATACGCCATTTATTCCCCATCCGTTCTTTTCTGCAATTTTAATACTTCCTTATTTAGTTTATTATATAATAAGTATGGAAAGCTTAAAAGGGTAAGGAGATAAAAATGAAAAACTGGAAAGAAATTGTCGGTCAATCGACATTACGATATTTTGATCATTCCCATGAAACAATTTTTCAACAAAAAAAATACACAGCACTTACATCTTTTGCTGTTGATGATGCACTAGCTGTATCTGTAAGCAATCGAACGTCACCATCTGCTATACGACTTTGGGTACACGACAAAACCATTGTGCTCGGCATTCCAGACGCGAGGCTTCCCTTTCTAGATGAAGGCGTTCAGTTCTTAGCCGAGCAAGGCTACCATGTTGTCGTTCGAAATTCTGGCGGGCTTGCAGTTGCACTCGATAGTGGTGTATTAAATATATCCCTTGTCATACCAGGTGTCGCAGAGCTTTCGATTCATGACTGCTATGAAGCAATGGTTCGTTTGGTCGAATATATGCTGCGCGATTTAACAACCGCTATTAAAGCATATGAAATTGTCGGGTCCTATTGTCCTGGTGACTTTGATTTAAGCATTAACGGGAAAAAATTTGCAGGCATTTCACAGCGGCGAGTAAAGGACGGTGCTGCAGTGCAAATTTATCTTGATGTAGAAGGAAACAGTAAGGAAAGAGCTTCTCTTATTCGAGATTTCTATGCGATTGCAAAAAAGGAAACGGAAACAAAATTTATTTACCCGAGTGTAGAACCAGATGTAATGGGGTCACTATCTGATTTGCTTGGAGTGCCTTTAACCGTCGAGGATATGAAAAAAAGACTCTACATTGCGTTACAGGATATATGCGAAGAAATTGTGACGACGCCTTTTTCAAATACAGAACTCAATACATTTGAAAAAAGGTATATCCAAATGATCAAACGTAATGAGACTGTTGCTAACGTGCAGCGATTAGAAAAAAATAACGCCGCGGAGAAATGAATCCGCGGTCGTTGTTTTTTTCTGTATACTACTTATTCCGTTGCTTGTGCTGCTGTAATAATCGCTAGCTTATAAACATCATCAGCACTGCAGCCGCGAGAAAGATCATTTACAGGTCGATTTAATCCTTGAAGCACTGGACCAACTGCTTCAAATCCACCAAGTCGCTGTGCAATTTTATATCCAATGTTTCCTGCTTCCAAGCTTGGGAAAACAAATACATTTGCATCCCCTTTTAGAACAGAATCTGGAGCTTTTTTCGCGGCAACACTCGGTACAAAGGCTGCATCAAATTGAAATTCTCCATCAATAACGAGTGATGAATCTTTTTCTTTTGCAATTTCGAGCGCTTCGACAACTCTTTCTGTTTCCGGTGACTTGGCAGAACCTTTTGTTGAGAAGCTAAGCATTGCTACACGCGGGTCGACATCAAATAGTCGAGCCGTCTGTGCACTTTCCACTGCAATTTCTGCTAAATCCTGGCTGTCCGGAGTAATATTGATGGCGCAATCTGCAAAAACATACTTTTCATCATCACGTACCATAATAAATACGCCCGATGTTTTTTTAATGCCTTCTTTTGTTTTAATAATCTGCAATGCTGGGCGTACCGTATCAGCAGTTGAATGTGCCGCTCCACTTACAAGCCCATCTGCATTATTCATATAAACGAGCATCGTGCCGAAATAGTTTTCATCAAGAAGAATTTTACGCGCATCCTCCTCTGTTGCCTTTCCTTTACGACGCTCTACGAAAGCTTCGACCATTCCATCGAATTCCGCATATTCCTGCGGATCGATGATCGTACAAGAAGCAATGTCAATGTTGTTTGCTGCCGCCTTTTTTTCGATGCTTTCCTGATTGCCAATCAAAATTGGCGTTACAACCCCTGCAGCACTTAATTGGCTTGCAGCAGTCAGAATTCGTTCATCAAGACCTTCTGGAAAAACAATCTTTTTGTTTGAGTTCGATACTTTTGCTGTGAGCTGATCAAATAATGATCCCATAAAAAAACCTCCATCACAATAATATGTGTGTCTTTTAACAATGATAGCTAATTTTCCTGTATTTTTAAAGGAAATAACCTATTTTTTCAACAATCTATGACAAAGAAATGACAATATGGAAAAACAATCGACTTCATTACCCTTTCATATGATTAGAATACCCTTAATGTGCTATAGTAAAAACATAGGAGAACATTTTTTCTTTTTAAGGAGTGAATGAGCATGGCAGAAGCAGTAGTAACCATGGATGGATGGTCCGTTGTTCATGATACCCGCACATTTGACTGGGCTTCATGGAAACTGACATCAGAAGAAGTAAGAAACACAGCAATCAAGGAGTTTAAAGAATTAATGAAAAAGTGGGAAGCTGTTGAAGAAGAAAAGCTAGGCAGCCAATCTCTTTATAAAGTTGTCGGAAACAAAGCCGACTTCATGTTTATCTTCCTTCGTCCTACAATGGATGAATTAGAAGAAATTAAACGTGAAATCAACAAGTCGAAGCTTGGAGATTATCTCATTCCAGATTATTCTTATGTTTCTATTGTTGAGATGACGATGCATAATCCAATGAATGAAGGAAAAGATCGTAAATTATCTCCACAGGTTGAAGCTCGCTTATACCCAATTCTTCCAAAATGGGAGCATGCATGCTTCTATCCAATGGCACGTCGTCGCTGGGAAGAGGCGAACTGGTTTGCCATTGAAAAGGAAGAGCGTACAAGATTGCTTTATGAACATGGCATGACTGGGCGTAAATATGCAGGTAAAGTAAAAGAAATCATTACTGGTTCCATTGGTTTGGATAACTGGGAATGGGGAGTTACATTATTCGCGCATGATGCCCTAGAATTCAAAAAAATTGTTTATGAAATGCGCTTTGATGAAGTGACGACAAAATACGCTGAGTTTGGCGATTTCATTGTCGGTAATTATTTACCAGCAGAAGATGTGGACGCCTATTTTGCATTGTAATTAAAACGAAATTAAATTTTAAAGCTAAAGCATGCAAATGTACATTGCGTGCTTTAGCTTTTTTATTTCATCATCATGGATAACAACCATACTACAACCTGGCATTCGTTTCAGAAACACGTCACGAAGGGAAACCCTCTCGTGACGTGTTTAAAGCGAGTGCCTATTTTTATTGTCATGTTCCTATATCGTTTTGCATAGATATATGTAGTGAGTTCAGCATCAAGATTAGACAAAAGTGAGGTATAAACCAATGGCTCTTGTTGCACATACAGAAAATGATATAGCACTGCTTGCCAGATTAATGCGTGCAGAAGCTGAGGGGGATGGCGAACTGGGAATGCTAATGGTTGGAAATACCGGAATTAATCGAGTCATTTCCAATTGTCTTGATTTTACCCAGTTACGAAATATTAATGACATGGTATATCAAAGCCCAGGTGGCTTTGAAGCAACACAGAAAGGATATTTCTACCAACGAGCGAGAGAATCCGATAAGCGACTAGCACGCCGCATTATCCAAGGTGAACGGCAGCATCCTGCAACGAATTCTTTATGGTTTTTTATGCCGGCAGGAGATTGTCCAGCACAATGGTACGATCAATGGAACGTCGGCAGATTCAAATCACATTGTTTTTATGCTCCAACACAGGAAGATTGTCCACGGGTCTACAGATAATAGTGGCTGGAACTAAATCAAGCACATCGATCATTTGTTAAAATTGTGATTGGTTTAGTAAAACAAAATCTGAGATCAATTGCATCAATCTCTTTTCCTGTAATACGAAAAGGCCAAAAGAAACAGAAAAGTATTTCATTAACAGGAGGTTTTTTTATGAGCGAAAAGGAGAACAGCGGCCAACCACAATACCAGGTGCAGGGCTATCCATACTATTATTACCCACCTACTTCCCCAGCATATTATCCAGTTTACAACACGAGGCAATTCCAGCAAACACAGCAGCCAAGCCCACAGCAAACCCAACAAACACAGCAAACTGGAACCGATATACCCGGCATGCTACCTTTACAACAATCTTATATCGAAAATATTTTGCGTTTGAACAGAGGAAAGCTAGCAAACTTCTACATGACATTTGAAAATAATTCAGAATGGAATGCAAAAATATTTACTGGCATTATCGAAGCCGCAGGAAGAGACCATATTATTATAAGTGATCCTAATACAGGAGAACGGTACCTTTTACTTATGATTTATTTAGATTATGTAACCTTTGAAGAGGAAATTAATTATAATTATCCATATGGTGGAGGGCAGCAGTTTGCCAACTATCCGCCACGCTAATCTTTTGTTATAAATCGTTGGGACAGAAACTGAAAAATCACTTACTGAAATAAAAAGACAGTTTGAACGTTTTCAGGATTGGGTGAGGATTAACCATAGCAAGCAGAAAAAGGATGACTCCACCTCCATCGGGTCATCCTTTATTCCATTTGCTTAACGAGATTGTTCACTCGCATTTTAATGAAGTGAGGCGATGATTCTAATGAGACATCCATATCGAAAATTCATTCAGATGGAATTAATTACATTGTTTCTTGCTTTAATATTTGGACTTGCAGCACTTGTTCTCGGTTATCTTATTATCTTGTTTCTAGCATTCTACTTTATCGTACTGAGTATTATCTGTGATGCGATGATTCTACTACAAACAAGGCACACAGCTGAAGCAGGAAAACAGGTACTTCGCGGAATCATACTATTTCTTTTTACTACCTATCTACTATTCCATTTATAAATTTCGCATCACTGCAATTCCTATTAATACCCACCCAATTAAAAATGCAACCCCACCAATCGGTGTTATCATTGCGAATGTCTTAACCGATGTTAAGGAATAAATGTACAAGCTTCCAGAAAATAAAATAATCCCAATTAAAAATAGCCATCCCGCTGCGGCAAGGGAGCTAACATTTGGGAATTTTGCTAAAAGCAGACCAGTAACAAACAATGCCATCGTATGGAACATCTGATAATCAACTGCTTTCTCCCATGTCGCAATCGCCTTTTCCGACAACTTCCCTTCTAATCCATGGGCACCAAAGGCACCTAACGCAACTGCTAAAAATCCATTAATTGCGCCTAGCAGTAAAAATAATTTCATTTTCAAGTTCCTCCTTCAATCATTAAAAATCAAAAATCGAGTTGCCATTCGCACCCTCGTCATCTAATTTTGTACTTTTGGGGTTATTTACCTGTAAGGAGTCATTGCCCACCTTTTGTTCACCAAGCATGACCTTAATTTCTGCATCGGTAAAACCAGTCTTCTCCTGTTTCACAACAGGCTGTTCCCCCTCTAAAAAGAGGTCACATAATAAACGCACATTTGCGATATGCGCCACCATCTGATCCTGTTCATGCTGGTTCTCTTTAGCAAGGTATAATTCATTTAACATCTTTTTTATAATGGTATTGTTCGCTACTGCCATTGCTATCACTCCTTATTACCGTTGTCCTACTCAGATGTTCTCATTATAGCATGATTATTTATATGATAATAGAAATCCACGATGACAAGAGCAACAGCCTAAGCACTCGGATAGCGACGTACGGACTGCGCTCCGATCTTTAGGGTGACTCGACCTGTCGAACATTCCGACGCAGGAGATTCACTCCAAATTATAAGATGATCTATGACTTTTGCTCCTACGGGCAAAAGTTCATCTAAAAGGAAACATAGCCCTGCCGATGTTGAGCGTAGCCTGGTTTTAATCAGCCATCCTTACTTGGAGGCCATTCCCGATTTCACCACAAGGAATAAGTGCGACTAAGCCTCCTGTCTTGGCAGCCGGCAAGTCTGCTTTTTTTGTGTCATGAGGTGAGGGAAGTCACGCTACAGCTTTAGCGCTTCGTGGACGTGCTGTTTCGATGGCTAAGTTATCTACAGCATGCAAACAACAAAAAAAGCCTCGGTAATCCCAAGACCTTTTGTTAGCTATGAATTTAATGTAATCAGAGCTTCTTCTGTTGTATGTTCTATTTCAGTTTCCAGTTGTTCCTCGGTATAGCGTTCATACATCCATTGCAAAAATTTCAATTCTTCGTCCTGCAACTTCCTGCCAAGCTTCTTAGTCATAACATTACTTATCGTAAAAAAGCTTTCCATACCGCAACACTCCTTTTATACATACTGTACTACTGAAGTTTACACGTTCATTATAACGGATTTGATTACAGGAATCAATACAAAAATTTAAGATTAGACAGAATTTACTGATTAATGGACTATCCATTGTGTCGATTAATCGTATATAGGAATAATCTGTCTATCTTTCGCTAAGATGAACCTCCCGCCACTTAAAACGTCCGTTTTTGAAGTGAGGGTTTCCTACTAAATAAATGGAAACGCAAAGAAAATGGGTGACACTCTCTTTTTACGACACATCGTAGGAGTCGTTTTCATCAACTACAGCAGGCAACAGCTTATCCCAGGATAAGCTGGGTCGGAACTGACCATCTACTACTTCTTGCCATTAGGCAATCCGTAGATACTTTGTAGGTTTTAGCTAAACTCAAGCGTTCTCGCCGTTAAATTGAAAGTGAACCGGCTAATAGCCGGTTCACCGTATGCATTAATTCAATTGATCCAATTTATCTTCTAACTCCGTGATGCGTGCTCTCAATTCGTTAATATCTTCTTTTGTTGCAATCCCATACTCGTCAGCCATGTTTTTCGTTTTCTCAAACTGTTTAGTATTCCATTCATCTTTTTTCATTTCACCTTTTTCGATGAAATTTTTCATCACAGTTTTGGCTTGTTCCTGAGTTAGCTCATTTTTGTCTACAAGCTCTTTTAATTTTTGATCTAATTTCTCTTTACCGCTAATAGCAGCACCAAGACCTAATAAAAACCCTTTTTTTAAGTAATCACTCATTTCCAACAACTCCCTTACTTTTTAGCTTTTTGTGTGGATAAATTAATCCGGGGGCTAGCCCAGTCTAGCAAGATATTATATACTGATTTATCTTGCGTTTTAAGCCAATCCTTTACGAATCAATTACTTGAGCCTTTGCCCTTCTAATCATCCTCAAATGGCTTACGAAAATTATGTTCAAGAAAATGATAAAGATACCTAACACGATAAGACCAATGACAGCCATCGGTTTCATGCTTCCAACAAATCCCCAAATGGATATGCCAATCGCTATTACTACCATCATAAAGGAAAGAACCTCTAATAGTAAATAAAATTGATGCTTTAATTGAACATGATGTTTTACTTTATCCCATTTCCTATCCTTTTCCCCACTTTCTAAAAAACTAAGCAATGCACGAGGATACGATAAAATTGGTTCGGTCAGATTTTTTGCATATTGCTTGGAAACAGATTCTAATAAACTTTTTCTACCGAACCATGTTTTAATCTTAGGCACAGCCCATTTTTTTATATCCATTTCAGGATAGATAGCAAATAATATTCCAATGACAATCGAAACAGCTCTTAACAAATAAGCATAATTTGCCGGCAATTGGATTGGTTGGTCTTGCATGATGACACTAATGTCTTCGCTCAGCTGGCTCATTACCTTTGAATCAATATTTTTCATCGATCCGTCTGAGTACATATCAACAGTTTCTTTAATGACCCGTTTCAGCTTTCTTTTGTCCGCATTAGGCAAAAGAAAGTTCATTTTGTCTAAAGATGAAAGAACGATGTCATAATTATCGATGATAAATCCTTGTACAAGCAGCTTAAATTGCTTCGTATCCTCTACTTTGATTTCACCAACCATCCCAAAGTCAAGAATCGCGATTGTACCGTCCTTCTGAATGCGGATGTTTCCCGCATGTGGGTCAGCATGAAATTTCCCAGGATTAAGAAACTGGTCAATATAATGATCGAATAACGTTTTTGTTGTTCTCTCTCGATCAATGCGATGTCTTCTCATAAATTCGACATCTGTTACTTTTGCCCCCTCTATCCATTCCATTACGAGTACTTTTTCAGTACACAGCTCATTTTCGTATTTGGGAATTCGTATGCTGCCATCATCTTTATACCGTTTATAAAAGTATTCCCCAAATTCCAGTTCTTGCTCATAATCAAGCTCACGATTCATAACAAGAACAAGTTCTTTGTATAATGCATTTAAATCTGCCTTTTTACCAAATGTCGTAAACACCTTTAAGATCCAAAAGACCATTCGCAGGGCTACAAAATCCTTGTGGAAAATTTCCTCAATGCGTTTACGCCGTATCTTAATTGCCACCGCTGATCCGTCTTTTAGCATGGCACGATACACGTCGCCAATCGATGCAGATGCAACTGCTTTTTTTTCAAACGCCATCAGATGCGTTGCCATTTCTGTTCCCCATTCCTCCTCTATGGTAGCTATTGCATCTTCATATGGCATTGGTGGTACACGATCCACTAAATCATCCAATTCTTTGATAAAGATATCTGGCATAAAGTCGGTTCTCGTACTAAGAAATTGACCGAGCTTGATCAGAATACCACCTAGCTTTTCAGCCTTGACACGGTACTCCCTTGCCATATCGGATAGCATTATATCCCATCGTGCTACAGTCTTCTTATCCCATATTTTATTTCGAAAATAAAAGAAATATATCTTAATTATAAATTTTACTGCCATCCATACGATTACAGTACACCGATAAATCGAATTGTATTTGAATGTCTTAGCCACATATAACACCTCATCATTCTTTTACCCCGAACAACATCATCTTATTACTTTTAACGATATCGAATTATGATTCGTTTGTACAGAATGAGCAGGTAGGTTAAGATTTTTGTTATATGTGGGAATATTATGAACAGACATTGTTGATAGGCAATCCATTTTGAAGGGGGTGATTAGATATATTAGTTAGTGAATCGTGCGAAATTGAGTTCTTTGGGTGAGGACTGCCGTTGAGGTCAAAGGCTGAGAAACTGAGCGATGAGCCCATTTAAATGGTTTATAATTCATAATGGTATGATTGTGCGCAGATTGTTACAATGAAGGTATAATGGGGGAAATAAAGCGTATCTTTCGATCACCTTAAAACTGGGATTGAATATTTTTCCGTTAAGTTGTATAATCATACAGTTGGATTTAGCCATATTAAATTAGGGTATGAGTTTTTTGGAGGTTATTATGAGAAATTATCGATTGATCGATCATTTTAAATTTATTATCCCTTCGCTGATTGGAGTATTTATCTTTATCATTCCAATTAAAACAGCGGATGGAGTTACAATACCAATAGCAATTTTAGCAAATTGGGTACAAACATTGCTTGAAAATCAGCTTTCTGCCATCATGATGGTTATTATTGTCATAACAGCTGTGATGACGTTGATCGCGAAAATAGCTGGGAAAGAAGCATTTGAAAAAACACCTTTTTTTCAGCAATTATTTTATACAAGTATCTTTTGGACAATAACAAGAGTACTTGCAGCAGTTTTTGCGATTATGGTCTTTTTTCAGCTCGGTCCTGAAGCAATTCACGGGGAAACTACGGGGCAAACTCTATTAGACAGCTTACTCCATGTATTATTTGCTGTTTTTCTATTTGCTGGGTTGTTCCTGCCTTTATTAACGAACTTCGGTTTATTGGAACTTTTTGGTACGTTAATGACCAAAATAATGCGCCCGTTGTTTAAGCTTCCTGGCCGTTCTTCTGTGGATGCACTTGCTTCCTGGGTTGGCGATGGGACAATCGGTGTTTTGCTTACTAGTAAACAATATGAAGCTGGACTTTATACAAAACGCGAGGCAGCAGTAGTTGGTACAACATTCTCCATCGTATCCATCACGTTTTCCTTAGTCGTTTTAACAGAAGTAAACCTTGAACATATGTTTATTCCATTTTATATTACAATTGTTATAGCTGGTGGAGTAGCCGCTTTAATTATGCCGCGAATCCCTCCGTTATCAAGAAAGCCGGATACGTATATGAATGAATCAGCTGAGCCAATAGAAGAAGCAATCCCTGCCGGCGAAAGCATTTTGACATATAGCTATAAAAATGCATTAAATCGCGCGAAAAAAGAAACGAGCTTCACAAACTTTATTAAAGAAGGCGTACAGAACATTTTTGATATGTGGATGGGTGTTGCCCCAGTTGTAATGGCATTTGGCCTGGTTGCTCTTATAATCGCTGAATATACACCATTCTTCCAATGGATTGGTGCACCATTTATTCCATTGCTAGAACTCATGCAAATTCCACATGCACAGGAAGCATCACAAACCATCCTCATTGGGTTTGCCGACATGTTCCTGCCAGCAATTATTGGTTCGTCAATTGAAGCCGAAATTACTCGCTTCATCATTGCTGCATTATCAGTAACGCAATTGATCTACATGTCTGAGGTCGGTGGATTAATACTTGGAACAAAGATTCCTGTTACCTTTATAGACCTTGTTATTATTTTCTTACTGCGTACGATTATTACACTCCCAGTTATAACGCTGATTGCACATTTTATCTTTTAGAAAACAAGATACAAACAAAAGAAGCAGACAATCATTCTCGATTGCCTGCTTCTTTTTATGTTATTAAAAAGGGGGGTAGTTACTCATACGATCCATGGTCGTTTTAGTTTCAATTATTTTCATTTAACTTTCTGTTTGTGTCGTGCTTCTATTTCTTTCACCTTTTATTGTCTGTTTCAATAAAGTAACTTTCCCTTCAATGAACGGCTGCCACAAGCGCAGAACCGGCTTACTGGAGAGCACAATGACAATTAAGGCTGAAATAGCTGCAAGCCCGAGAACATCAATAACCCCATTTACCTCAAAGTAATTATTTTGGCGGAAAAATTGAACAATAAATCCATGAAGGAGATATACATATAATGTACGTGTTCCAAGCTTCGTAACCCATCCTAGATTTATATGCGGTATCCAAGCAAGTATACTAATTGTCATCACTGCAGCAACAATATAAAATAGGAACCTTGCAATTCCTCCATACTGTTCCATTCCTAAATCTCCATAAGAACTGGACGCGAGTAACCATCCTGTATTAATATCAGGCA
The DNA here is from genome assembly GCF_037983385.1 of Oceanobacillus sp. FSL K6-0127. NCBI lineage: Bacteria > Bacillati > Bacillota > Bacilli > Caryophanales > Bacillaceae > Oceanobacillus > Oceanobacillus sp. FSL K6-0127. The sequence goes on from NZ_CP150287.1 coordinate 4,429,658, forward strand.
AGTAGTAAATTGCTACCGCTAATAATGTCATAACGATAACCGATGAAATTTTCACCAGCCTATGTTTCACCCACATTACTTGCTTTTCCGTTAGCCAGAAACCGATGAGGAAGAAAGGAAAGAAAGCAAATGTACGAGAAAGACTAAAGGTATGCCCAATTTCACCAAAATATCCCACAATAATTCCAACAAGCACTGCTAGAGAAATACTTAGTAGAGCCGGTAATTTTTTATACCAGGAGAGCAGAATATGCCAACAGAACAAACTAAACAAGAACCACAGTGACCAATGCGGATAGAAAATCCCTGCTTGCCAGCCTTCTTTTCCAATAAAGAAGTAATAAATGGTGTATAGGATTTGAAAGATTAAGTATGGAACTAATAACCGTTTTGCTAGTTTTAAAATATAATCTTTGTTTCCAGAACCCTTCGCAAAGAATCCAGACAATAAAATAAATGCCGGCATATGAAACGTGTAAATCCACATATACAGTGTGTTCATTCCTTTTGAATCACTAATAAATGGCTGTATAATATGTCCAAAAACAACTAGAAAAATCAATAATACCTTTGCATTGTCAAAAAACGAATTTCGTTTCATCATTTCTCATCCCTCTTAATTATGTCGGTTTACATTGTAGTAAACACTTTACCCTTTTTTTATGAAAAAATCATAAAAAATGAAGTGATTTCATCAATTTGTTAATAGTTTGTAAGCATCGTGAAAAATTGATGCAGCTTTGTAATCAGCTTGGCGAATGATGGAAAGAATACCAATGAAAAATTTGCCTATGACAAACAGCAGCCATTTTAACTTATATATCAGTTTTCTATTTGTGAAGATCACTATTTATATCAGCCTTTCATCTAGCAAGCAACAGTATTCCTATTATGATCTCAACTTGGCATTTAAACATAAAAGAACGCACCATCTTAAATTGGTGCGATCGTTTCATTCAGAAATCACATTAAGTTTTCTTCTAATTCAATCTCAACATTACCTTTTATTGCCCGAGAAATCATACAGCTTTTTTCTGCTTTCTCCACAAGCTTACTTAGTTTTCTACGTTGTTCATCAGTAGCGCTAGCTTGTAAAGAAACGGTTGGTCGATGGATTATTTTTTTATAGGTGAATACACCCTTCGTTACATCAACAACCCCTTCTGATTCCAGCGACATATGGTCAAGTGGTAAGTCTGCACGCTCTATCATTGCTGCTAATGTAATGATATAGCATGTTGCTGCAGCACCTAGCAGCATTTCATCTGGATTGGTCCCAATATCAGGTCCATCCATCTCTTTCGGAATCGAAATCTTCGTTTGTAAATTTCCTGCTTCGATATATCCGTGGCTATTTCGTCCACCAGGCCAGCTTGCGTTTAAATGAAAATGATGCTCCGCCATTCCAATCACCTCTTTTTTTCCATTTTAACCTAAGCTCTTAGTGAAACAAAAACAAATGCAACTTTCGCTTCGTCAACCCCTCATCAAGAACCTTACTTACTAGGGCCAGGATTCACATAAATTTACTGAAACTTTTACAGTTGTGAATCGTATTACTACTATACCCCTTAAAAGAAAGGCGGGATGATCGATGGATTCAGAAAAAATTAACCAATACAAAACAGTTTATAACGAACTATACGCTGCAATGAAATGGAAGGTATCCGATAGCCGGACTTTAATGGCGATTGCTTCTATCTATGTGATGAGCAAGAAAGAATTCCACTTTGATGCATTTCTGCAGCTTGCTGATCGTATAAAAGCGAGAGCTGGCTTTTTCTCACCAATGAAGTCTACTTCACGATTTACTACTGCAGCAACACTCGATATAAAATTTGATCGTCCTGAAAATCAAATTAATAACCTTTTCATTTTATATGATAAATTAAGAAAAGCTAAATTCAGTAGTGGTGTCTACACGTATTTGGCTGCATCCACATTGCTGACTCATATCGATTACAGAAATAACGAGGAGCAAATGATTGCCCGAGCAAAGGAAATCTATGATGGCATGAAACAAGAGCATCCTTTCCTCACAAGTGCAAGTGATTACCCACTTGCTGTATTGCTCGCATATGAAAACCACAATGACATTATTGAACAAATGGAAAGATACTATGAATCATTAAGTAAAAACGGTTTTCGAAAAGGGAATGACCTGCAGTTTCTAAGTCATATTCTTTCATTGGATACAAACACGTCTGCTGGTCGTTTAGTTAGCCGGACTACGACAATAATGGATAGCTTTAGAGATACTGGTATCAGACCAAAACCAATGTATTATCCTATTATTGGCATGCTAAGTTTACTGCCAGAAGAACAATTTCAGATGCATGGGATTTCACAGATGTTTGATCAATTAAATAATGAAAAAAGCTTTCGATGGCAAAAGGATATGAATCTGATTACAGCAGTTTCCTTCTACGTAAATGAAAAAATTGACAATAAGAGCCTGGCAGCAACAACTCTTCAAACGACATTAGAATCCATCCTGCAGGCACAACAGGCAGTTATGATCGCTACAATCGCTTCAACTACTGCAGCCACCAATGCAGCGAATAATAGCACGAATTAATTAATTCGAGAGAAAAACACTCCACTTCCCAAAAAAGAAGTGGAGTGTTTATTCATTATCTAGGAAATTACAAAATTTGAATGTTGTGGATAAATTAGTTACCGAAACAGCCACATCCAGCTCCAGCTCCCAGTGACTAGCGAGACTCCCCTCACCTCCGTACGATAAAGAAGACTTGCCGACTGGCTAAGACATGAGGCCTAGTCGCACTTATACCCTTGTGGTGAAAGTCAACATCGACTCTAGGTAAAAGGATGGCCGACTAAAACCAGGCTACGCCTAACATCGGCATACCCCTAAAGGGGCATGTTTCCTTTTAGATGAACTTGACTTTTCGCCCATAACGGCGAAAGTCATAGTTCATCTTATACTTTGGAGTGAATCTCCTCCGTAGGAATGTTCGACTCGTCGAACCACCCCAGAGTTCGGGGCGCAGTCCGTACGTCGCTAACCGGGCGCTTGCGCTTTTGTTCTTAAGCTTCTTGTTCTTTTTCTTTTTTCGGACTAGAAGCAAACCAACCAACAACCGCAATTAAAACAAGTATAATATAGAAAGATGTTTTCCATATTGTGGAATGCGGGAATTCGTATGGAATCCATGCAATATCAGGATGTGCCATTACCAAGACCGCTAGCTTCACACCAACCCAACCTACAATTACAAATGCTGCCGTTTCCAGAGCTGGTCGTTTATGGAGTAAGCCAACAAAAATGTTAGCCGCAAAGCGCATGATGATTAGACCAATCACACCACCAGCGAATATGACAGCGAATTGTCCGGCATCAAGACTCCCAATTGTACCTAGTCCAGTTGCTGGTAGTGCTACCGCTAGTGCAACTGCTGCAAGAATCGAATCGACTGCGAATGCTAAGTCAGCAAACTCTACTTTAAGAACAGTAAACCAAAATTTCTTTGGAGAAGCCTCTCCTTTTTCATTAAGCTCAATAACCTTTTTCCCTTTTTCACTATCATCTTCGGATTTCGATCTAAATTTACCATATAGATTCCGAAAGGCGATAATCAACAGGTAAGCAGCACCTAATGCTTGAACTTGCCAAAACTCCACAAGAAACGAGATAACAAACAATGATCCAAAACGTAAAACAAATGCCCCGGCCAATCCGTAAAACAAAGCTCGCTTGCGTTGTTTTTCCGGAAGATGCTTTACCATAATAGCCAATACTAATGCATTATCGGCAGCTAAAAGCCCCTCCAAACCAATCAAAACAACTAAAACCCATAAATATTCCAAAATCAATTCTGTTCCCATGTGTTCTCTCCTTAAAATGTAGTCTCATCAACAGGAAAAGCACACAAAAAGAGACCTTTACCTGTCGATGGGTAAAGGTCTCGCTAACAACGTTCATTGCCAATTAAGCCGGAGATATTATCTCGTAATGACGACTTAAATTGTACAGCTACTCCCCTTTAGGAAATATTAAGTTACTAATATTAAACCCTAATTATCGCAAAATGTCAAATTTCGCTCTGGAGATTGTTCAACTAGCAGTCGTATGCGCTTCTCAGCTTTATACCAACGACTTTTGACCTTTACAGCATTGACCAATGTTTATGAATATCACTAAAATTATAATTCCCAGTAAAGTGAAAGTTAATCAGTATTATCCTTGAACAGAGGTCACATGCCATATTAATCTGTTTATAAACAATCTCACTTTTAGAAAGCTTATCCAATCTAGCTTTATTATTCGTTACCTTCCAATATATCGGAAATAATCTGATCCATTGTTTCTTTTAATGAAGTTAGCTTTGCTTCACTATCTTCTTTATCCTTACCACATACACCGTAATAGCATTTGATTTTCGGCTCTGTACCAGATGGACGTAAGCAAACCCATGCATTTTGCTCCAAAATAAATTTCATCATATTTTCCTGGGGCAAATCAATTGTTTCTTTTCTTGCTTCTGCCATTAGCATACGTTCGCTCGTTAAATAGTTTTCTACTTGTTCAATTTTTATTCCGGCAATCTCTTTTAGTGGGTTGGAGCGGATTGCATCCATAATGTTAGCGATTTGTTCCGACCCTTCCTTCCCTTTTAAGGTTAAGGAAGACATTCCTTCCAAGAAATAACCGTGCCTCTCAAATAAAACATCCAATGCCTCAAATAATGTTTTTCCTTGTTCCTTCCAATAATAAGCCATTTCAGTTGCCATCATTGCAGCTTGAACTGCGTCTTTATCTCGTGCAAAGCTGCTAATCAAGTAACCGTAGCTTTCCTCAAATCCAAATATAAATGTCTCACCAGTTGCGTCAAATTGATTAATTTTCTCACCAATAAATTTAAATCCTGTCAACGTATCAAGCGTTTTTACATCATATGATTCTGCGATCGCTCTTCCAAGCTCTGTTGAAACAACTGTCTTAATCATACGTGGGTTTTGGTAGACCTGTGGATTTGTATGAGATAAAATGTAATCAAGCAACAATGCCCCAAGCTGATTTCCTGTTAATACTTGGTATTCACCAGCACTATTTTTAACTGCTACCCCTAAACGATCTGCATCAGGGTCCGTACCGAGTAGAATATCTGCATCCGTCTCTTTACCAAGTTCAATTGCCAGCGAAAATGCCTGATGCTCTTCCGGGTTCGGTGATGCAACAGTAGAGAACATTGCATCTGGCTCTGCCTGCTCTTTCACAATTGCTACTTTCGGAAAATTAAGTTGCTCAAGCCCTTTCGTTACAAGGTTATAAGCCGTTCCATGCAATGGGGTGAAGACAATCTGCAAGTTTTTTTCTTTTTGATGGACATCCTCGCTCATTTTCGTCATATGATACAAACGTTCCAAATAGGCATTATCAATTTCATAACCCAGCCAATTTAGAAGACCTTTTTCTTCTAGTTCTTCCTTTTCTAAAAATGGCACTGTCAGCTCATCTTTCGTCATTTGGATTGACTCAATGATTAGATTTGCCTCTTCTGGAACAATTTGAGCACCAGTTTCATTGTATACTTTAAATCCGTTATACTCAGGAGGATTATGACTTGCAGTAATCATGATTCCTGCAACAGTTCGCAAATAGCGAACAGCAAAAGAAAGAAGTGGTGTTGGGCGTAACGATTCAAAAATATGTGTTTTAATTCCATAGGAACCAAGTACCTTCGCCGATTCGACTGCAAATTCTTTTGACATATTTCTGGAATCATAGGCAATAACAACACCTCTATCACGGACATTAACTTGGTTTGCTAATAAATAGTTCGCAAGCCCATTAACAGCTTTTCTAACCGTGTAGATGTTCATTCGATTAACACCGGCACCAAGGACACCTCGCATACCACCGGTACCAAATGTTAATTCTTTATAAAATGCGTCTTCTAGTGCATGCTTATTATCTTTAATTGTATGTAATTCTGTTTTTAAATCCTTATCGAGACCTTCAAATGAGTCCCATTTTTGAAAGTTTGCTTCCCAATTACTCACATCATTACCCCCATACCATTATATATATGTCAAAATTTTAGCATACTTTTCTGCTTTATACTATAACTCTTTATCATAATATCTGGAAGTCATTTTTTGAAGAAAGCTTGTACAGGAAATTCTCCCAAAAATCATTAGATTAATAGCTTTTGCACATACTTCCCAATGATTAGCAGAGGAAATCTTTTTCAATACGCTATACCATTCTACGCAAAGGGATTATAATCTATTCATTTTTATTAACGAAATAAAAAATACAGTCGCTGTTTTTGCTATAATAAACACATCAGATCAAAGGGGGAATGATTCATGACAAAGCTGCAGCTGCTAGCAAAACTGGATGAATTAAAATCCGATTATGTTCGGATTCAGAGTGACATGGACAAGTTGGAATATGTCAAAGGCAGAGTATCCTCTGCTGAAGAACAGTTAATCCGGCTGGAGGGTGAAATCGCTGAGGTGAACCGCCAGCTAGACGAAATAGATGAGTAAGCAAGAGGCGAACGTAATAGGGAGGAGAGCACATTACGCTCTCCTCCCTCCCTTTTTACTCGTTTAACGTTCGATTACTTTCCAATTTTGCTTGAATTTTTGCTTGCTCCTTTGTTGGTGGAGTTAAGCTAACGATTTTGTCACCTATTGCAGGAACAGTACGCATTTCCTCAGAGAAAAACTTCAATTGTCCTGAAGGCTTGATTAAATATAAGAAAATAGTTGAAGGATCCTTTTCTGCTTTGTACGCTTCAAAGTTGAATTGCTCTGTCAATGTTGTTTGACGGAATACATAACCACTCTCAATTTTTCCAATCAAGATTTCGAGCGGAAATTTCTTATCGAATAAGATTCTTCCACCTACCTTGGAAACGACTCCTTTTGCATAGCCATTGTCAAGCTGGTTGTAAGGACTCGCCTTAAACACATTTGTCCTGCCATATTCTGGCAGGAATGTCGTGCAGATTAAAGAGTTAAATGCTCGGTCATCAGTCGCGGCAAGCAGGTATTCATACGGAATCGTGTCTAAATGATGTTCCGTTTGTTCAGAGAGCATATTTCCATAATAAAAGGGTACGCCCGACTTTCTTGCTATACTTAAATGTTCCCAGGATGAATCAATAATCATTGCTGGTACATTTACCTTCGCTAAGGATTTGGATAATTCAATTGTAAATGGATTACTGCCAACAAGCAGCACACCAGGATTGCCTGTCATCGATAAATCTAATTTCTTCGCCAGCCAGCCAATGGAAAATCCATGGGCCAAAACTGTAAAGATAACAAGTGCAAACGTCAATGTTGTTAAAATGGAAGCATCCTCATATCCCGCGTCAGCTAGAACAGTTGCAAAATAGCCTGATACCGTCAATGCAACAATCCCACGCGGAGCAATCCAACCAACAAGTGCCCGTTCATTAAAAGATAGTCCTGTACCAATTGTAGCTATAAAAATGGACAATGGACGAACAGCAAACATCATTAATAGAACATACCCAATAATATTTGGACTGAATATATGCAGAATCGTGTCCATTTCCAAGGAAGCTGTAAGCATAATAAAAATCGTTGATATGAGCAGCACAGAGATATTTTCTTTAAAATGGCGCATATCAGAGATTGAACTAATCCCCATATTAGCTAGTGTTATTCCCATTGCTGTCACAGATAAAAGCCCTGTTTCATGCATGACTTCATCTGCAGCTGTAAAACAAAAGATAACAACGACAACCACTGCCGGTGATTTTAGGAATTCAGGAATATGTCCTGTTTCAAACATCCATCCAAGACCACGTCCCAGCGCCCAACCAAGAATAATCGCAAATAAGGAAGCTGCGAAAAACATAAGAAGCTGTGTACCATCAGGGTCAATTGCCGTAATAAATGTGATGATTTCAAAAGCAAAGACTGCAAGTAATGCACCAATTGGATCAACGATAATTCCTTCCCATTTCAGAACTTTAGCAGGTCTTGCTTTTAATTTTGACTGTCTGAGCAACGGCATAATGACAGTTGGACCAGTTACAATAAACAATCCACCAATAACAAAAGCTACCGCCCAAGAAAGACCTGCAACATAGTGAGCAGTTAAAGACCCAAGGATCCAGGCAATAAATGCGCCGACTGTTGATATTCGGAAAATCGATTTTCCTACACCACGCAGCTCGCTAAAGCTTAGGTTCAAGCTCCCTTCAAAGAGAATAATTGCAACCGCCGCCGAAATAATCGGACTGTACATCGGACCAAAACTTTCCTCAGGGTTTATAAATCCAAAAATTGGACCAACTAATAATCCCGTAATGGCCATTACAACAATCGCAGGTAATCGATAACGCCACGCTACCCATTGTGATCCAATTCCAAGTAAACCAATGATCATGATTTCAAATAACAATGAAGGAACCATCTCAACCCCCCTAAGCAAATTTTATAAACGTTATTTTATAGATGTATCCATGAAATGTAAATGATTTGAGCGTTTTTAGTAAATAATGGGAAATATATGCTGGTTATAAAATGTTGCATCGTCAATGCAAGTTATATGTTAGATGTATAAAACGTTTTACAAAATCATTTCTAAACTGGTCCTCTACAACAATTGACATCGAACATTGACAAGTACTAACAGTCTTGTTACGATGATTCTCGTTGCAAAATTTGCAAAAACATTTATTTAAATCATCTGATAATGAGACGAATTTTCAAAATACAACGACAAAATCAGGAAGATTAATTAATTTACTCATATATCTCGGAGGCTTTATGTTATGAATAAAGATACATTCACGATTGGTTTTATGCTCTTTGCCTTATTCTTTGGAGCGGGCAATTTAATATACCCACCAACATTAGGGATTGACGCAGGAACTGCTTACTGGACTGCAATAATTGGCTTTATTATTACTGGAGTTGGACTACCCATTCTTGCAGTAACTGCTATTTCTTTTGTTAAAAATGATGCAAGGGAATTATCGGATCATGTTCACCCATTGTTCGGTTTGATCTTTACTTCTATTATCTATCTGGCAATTGCCCCGTTTTTTGGAATACCCCGGGCAGCTACAGTTGCATACGAAATGAGTATTGAACCATTTACAAATGAGAGCTCACCAATTCCATTATTTATTTTTACAGTTATTTTCTTTGTACTTGTTTTTTTATTTAGCATCAATCCATCGAAAATGGTGGATCAAATCGGTCAGTATCTTACTCCAATTCTATTAATTGCTATTATTGGATTAAGTATTGGCAGTTTTCTCACCTTAGACACTGCCTTAACTACTCCGACTGAAAAATATCAAAACGGACCCTTTTTTACAGGTTTTATGGAAGGGTATTTGACGATGGACGCGATTGCAGCTCTTGCATTTGGCATACTCGTTGTAAATGCGTTTAAAGAGAGAGGCATAACAACTCGAAACGCCTTAGTAAAATCTACTTTGAAAGCTGGCGCAATTGCAGGTATCAGCTTAATCGTTGTTTATAGCTCACTTGGCTGGATCGGAAGTAAGATGGCTATTAATGGGGAATTTACAAATGGCGGAGAAATTTTATCCCGTGCAGCGAGCATTATTTTTGGTAATTTCGGAACATTATTACTTGGATGTATCGTTATATTAGCATGCTTCACCACATCCATTGGGCTTGTCGTAGCTTCCGGAGAATTTTTCTCAAAAACGACAAAGATCCCATATAAATGGGTTATTTTAACTGTCACAATTTTGAGCTTTCTAATTGCAAACCAAGGACTGAATACAATTATTAACTACTCTGTTCCAGTGCTCGTATTTATTTATCCAATAACGATTGTCCTCATTCTTCTTACATTTTTAGATAGGTTATTCGGTGGCGCAAAAGCCGTTTATCGCGGCGCAGTTCTCCTAACAGCTGTCTTTAGTCTATATGATGGACTAACCGCATTTGGATTCAAGCTGCAAGCGATGACTAAATATATGGAGGTTCTCCCTTTCTTCTCCTTAGGATTAGGGTGGGTTGTTCCAGCAATTGTCGGAGGCCTGATTGGACTATTCGTTGACAAATGGAGGAGTTGATCTGTTAAGCTCAGCTTTTTTAAGGGGCGATGGGATGACTATGGATACGGGTACGAGTGACTTTGATAAGGCATGTAATCTCCAGCTCTACTACTGACAGTCCAATCGAAAATATGTTAGGATAAGAATAAATCTGTCACAGATTAACGGGCTGTAAGAGTGAAAAAGATAGAAACGCGAGGGAGGACCTTGTGTCATCCCCTTGTTGTAAAGACAGCCCGTAAATTTTTGATTCTGTTCAACGGCCTTTAGGCCATACCTTTGCAGCACTTACATTTTATGAAAAGGAGGCTCCCTAATGACGCTAGTAAAAGAAGAGAAAATTCTACAAACTTATTTTGGCTACGAAACATTTCGTCCAGGGCAAGGACAAACAATAAATCATATTTTACAACTACATAATACCCTTGCTGTGATGCCAACCGGTGGTGGTAAATCACTGTGCTACCAAATCCCTGGTATGTCGATGGACGGGACCGCTATTATCATTTCCCCATTAATCTCTCTTATGAAAGACCAAGTGGATGCTCTACAAGCTTTAGGTATCCCTGCCACCTACATTAACAGCTCCCTTTCTACCGGAGAACAACAAGCCCGATTACGTGATGTTGCAAACCGTCGTTATAAGTTTGTTTATGTGGCACCAGAACGCTTTGAATCTATGACATTTGTGAATGTGATTAAACGTATCCCATTAGCACTTGTAGCATTTGATGAAGCCCACTGTATATCACAATGGGGACATGACTTTAGACCAAGCTACCGTTCAATCGTTCCTAATTTGAAAAAGCTATCAAACATTCCTGTATTCGTTGCATTAACTGCAACAGCTACAGAAGAGGTCATTCATGACATTCAAGAATTGCTGTATATAGCGGATGATCATGTAGTGAATACCGGATTTGAAAGAGAAAACCTCTCCTTTCATCTCGTAAAAGGAAAGGACAAGCAATCTTACATTCGGTCGTTTTTAGAAGAGCACCGGGAGGAATCCGGTATTATTTATACTGCCACACGAAAGCAAGCAGATGCATTATATGATCAACTGACGAAGCGCGGGATTTCTGTTTCTAAATATCACGCAGGTTTAACGGAACAAGAAAGAAAGGAAGCACAAGCTGCATTTATCCATGATGAGAAATCGATTATGATTGCCACGAATGCTTTTGGTATGGGGATCGACAAATCGAATGTTCGCTACGTCATTCACTATGCAATGCCAATGAACATTGAATCGTATTATCAGGAAGCAGGTCGTGCAGGCCGTGATGGAGAACCAAGTGATTGTATTCTCCTCTTCTCTCCACAGGATGTGCAGCTGCAGAAGTTTTTAATTGAGCAGTCCCAAATGGATGAAGCATCGAAACAGAACGAATACCGGAAATTGCAAGCAATGATTAACTACTGTCATACCCATGGCTGTCTGACGTCATTTATACTCGATTATTTTGATAAAAAGGTAATAAAAGGATCCTGCAATCGTTGTAGTAACTGTGTCGAACGCCAGGAAAAAATGGACATTACCGAAGAAGCACAAATGATTCTTTCCTGTGTGAAGCGAATGGGTGAGCGCTTTGGTGTCGGAATGACAGCAAAGGTTCTAAAGGGATCCAAAGATAAAAAGCTGCGCGAATTTCGCCTTGATCAAATTACAACCTATGGGATACTTTCTGCGTATACAGAGAAGGAATTAACGGAACGGATACACTTCATGATTGCAGAACAGCTACTGGCAACCGAGGAGGGGCAATACCCAACATTACGGTTGAACCAAAATTCAGTGGATGTTTTAAAAGGAAAACGTCCTGTTGAAATGTTCACTGCACCAATTCCAACGAACGAGAATGCGGATTACCATGAAGATCTATTTGCAAGATTACGTGCATTACGAAAACAAATCGCCGACGATAAAAATGTGCCGCCATATGTCCTTTTCTCCGATGTTACATTAAAGGAGCTAAGCCGTTATTTCCCTACGGATAGAGAGGATATGCTTGAAATCAAAGGAATTGGTGAAAAGAAATACGAACAGTATGGCGAGGAATTTTTAGCAATTATTCAAGATTGGCGTGCAGAACATCCAGATGTCAAACAGAAAATTAGAATTGGAGATACTAGCTCAGCGAAACAGAAGGAAAAGAAAACTGCAGATGACCGACCTAGTCACTTAATCAGCTACCAGATGTTCCAATCAGGGAAATCATTGAAAGATATCGCAACTATTCGAGGTTATTCTAAAATGACGATTGAGAATCATATTTTTAAAGCTGTCCAAGATGGCTATCCACTAGCATGGGGGATATTTTTTAATAATCAAGAAGAAGAAGTTGTACTTGCAGCTCATGAAAAGCTTGAGGAACCAAAGCTAAAGCCGTTGAAAGAATTGCTGCCAGAGGAATATGATTATACGAAAATTAAAGCTGTGTTGGTTAAGAATGAGTTGATGTAGGTCAGTGTAGTAACGTGAATTGTTGGTGCTTTATTTGGCAGATTGGTGTCATAGAATGGATAGATGGTGCTTTATTTGGTAGGACGGTGTCATAGATAGATGGCAGGTTCGAGCGATAGCATTGGGATACTTTCCTGGACAAGTGAAAATCCAGCGCTTATGCGAGCGCTGGATTTTTATTATTTATTCACCTTTTACATTTAAAGCCCATGTTCCATTGCGGAATACTGCTTCTGTTGTTCCATCTGTTTTTACACCGTCAATATTCATGTCCGCAGAACCAATCATAAAGTCAACGTGGATTAAGCTATCATTGACACCATGTTTATCAAGTTCTTCTGCACTCATTTTAGAACCGCCTTCCAAGTTCGTTGGATATGCTTTTCCTAAAGCGATATGGCAAGATGCATTTTCATCAAATAATGTGTTGTAGAAAACTAATCCTGATTGGGATATTGGAGATTCATCTGGAACTAATGCAATCTCTCCTAATCTGCGCGCTCCTTCATCCGAGTCAAGCAGATGCTTTAGTACTTCTTCCCCTTTTTCCGCCTTAAAATCAACAACTTTACCATCTTTAAAAGTCAGGCTGAAATTATCGATTAAGCTACCACCGTAGTTAAGAGGTTTGGTGCTCGCTACTGTTCCATTGACACCATATTTATGCGGCATAGAGAAAACTTCTTCTGTTGGGATATTTGGATTAAATGTAACACCTGTTTCTGCTTCAGCAGATCCGCCTTTCCAAATATGTCCTTGTGGAAGCTCCATTTCCAGATCCGTTCCAGGTGCGTTGAAAATCAGTTTTTGGTAGTTTTTCCCATTCAAAACCTGACGTGCTGTTTTTAATGTTGCATTATGCTTATCCCATGCGGCAATTGGATCTTCCTGATCTACACGCACAATGTTTACAATAGCTTCCCAAAGGCTTTCCACTGCATCCTCTTTTGGCTTATCAGGGAAAATTTTCTGTGCCCAATCACCTGATGGAATTGAAATGATGGACCAAGGGATTTTGTCGTTCATTGTATAGTTACGGAAATTAATCATTGCTTCTGCTGCAGCTTTGTTTGCTTTAGCAACACGTGATGGATCAATATTTTGTAATAAATCAGGGTTTGTTGAACGAATGTGTAATATCGCCGCTCCATCTTCTGCAAATGTATCATGAAGCTTCACTCGCCATTCCGGGAAATGTTCAATAACTTCATCTGGAGCGTTTTCATACTTTAATAAAGTCAATTCGTCATCGACCCAGTTAATATGAACATCTTTCGCACCTAATTCGTAAGCCTTATGAGCAACGATTTTTGTAAAATCTGCTCCTTCAAGTGGTGCGTTAATCATTAATGCTTGCCCTTTTTGTAAATTAACACCTGTGCGTAATGCTAATTCTGCATATTTCTCTTGTGTTTTTTGACTAACCATAATTCAAACCTCCAAGATTATCAGATAATGGCTTCACCTAAAAGTCATTACTTTTTAAATAGTATGTCTTTTATTACTGGGATGAATGTACCATATAGTCATTATTCCATAATCAACCGAAAATTGCCAAAATAACCTTCTTCATTTTCAAATTCCTATCTACCGGTAACAGTACGCGAGGTCAGTTCTATTTACGGTATTAGCAGTTTATGATATTATAATAGTATAGAAGTTACTTTTTGTAATCACTGTAATGTTTTAATATAAAGCAAATTGAAATGATCGTATAGGAATGAGGTGATCATAATGGAGAAATTATGTCCACGTTTTGAAAAGGCGATGGGGCTCCTTAGTACACGCTGGGTTGGTTTAATTTTATTTGAATTATTAAAGGGAACAAAACGCTTCTCCGAGATGGAAGCTGATTTGCCAATTAGCGGCAGGCTGCTGTCCGATCGACTAAAACTACTTGAAAAAGAAGGAATTGTGGAGCGGAATATTTATTCTGAATTCCCTGTTCGAATTGAATATTCTCTTTCTCAAAAAGGGAAAGACTTAGAACCAGTAATTAAGGAAATTCAATCTTGGGCTGATGACCATGTTAGCCCTGATGAGGTTGAAGAAGATACTGAAAAGCTAAAAGACTAATGAAAAAAGGCTGTCGCGCTTGCAACAGCCTTTTTTCATTATGCCTGACTCAATTTTTTATTCCATTGCGTATTTTGTACCAAAGGTTTTGGCGAGATCTTGAGAATGTCGTCTTCTTTCTCCCCTGCGCTTAGCACGTAATGCTGCATTTTCATGGAGCATTTTTTCTAAGTCTGTTTCTGGATAAACAGATGGTACAGGGACAGGTTTTCCATTTTCATCAATAGCTACAAATGTCATAAACGCGGTCGCGCTGACCTTTCTTTCTCCTGTTACTAAATCTTCTGTTACTGCTTTCGCAAAAACTTCCATCGATGTATGATGTGTCCATGTAACAAATGCCTCGATTGAAATCGAATAGCCAACTTTTACAGGTGCCAGGAAATCAACCGAGTCCGTTGATGCAGTTACAACAGGATTCCTTGCATGCTTCACGGCCGCTATTGCTGCTATATCATCGATATGCGCCATTAACTTTCCACCAAATAATGTACCAAAAGCATTTGTATCTGGCGGAAGTACGTGTGTTGTTTTAATTGCTAATGAGTTTGAGCATGGTTTTGCTTCCATATTCTTGTCCTCCCGATGACTTGCCATTTACTATAAGTTACTGCTTCTTTTTGGAACGTACTATAGCACTGGCGAAATTAGTCTAGAAATTGATTCCTTAAATCGGATGCCGATTGTTCTTTGATCATACAGCTTCTTCGTCATTTGTGTCGATAATTTAATATCATTGTTAAATTTTTGAACTAGCCGATCAGCTATTTCGGTATCATATAAAAATGCATTTACTTCAAAATTGAGACGGAAGCTGCGAACATCAATGTTTGCAGTCCCTACTGATGCAATTTTCCCGTCGACGACAATTGTTTTCGCATGGAGAAAACCGTTTTGATAAATAAATACCTCTGCACCAGCCGTTAATAGTTCTCCACTACTGGACAACGTTGCCCAGTACACAAATGGATGATCTGGTTTATTCGGAATCATAATTTTCACATCTACACCGGATAATGCAGCAATTCGCAATGCATCTTTCACACTTTCATCTGGTATAAAATAAGGTGTTTGAATGTAAATATATTCCTTTGCCGCCATAATCATTTTAATATAGCCATTTTTTATTTGTTCCCATTCTGTGTCCGGACCGCTTGAAACAATCTGAACGCCTACGTCTCCACTTGTACTCGTGTTATAGTAGCGATCATCATATAGAATATCATTTTTGGATGCTTGATTCCAATCGAGAATAAAGCGAGTCTGTAAGCTTTGAACAGCTTCCCCCATTACACGTAGATGCGTGTCACGCCAGTATCCGAATTTCCTGCTTTTTCCGAGGTATTCATCACCAACATTGAAACCACCAATATAGCCAATCTTCCCATCTATAATCGTTAGCTTACGATGATTTCGATAGTTTATTTTAAAGTTGATGATGAGCTTAGAAGGAAAAAACGCCTCTACCATAACACCAGCGTTCTTTAATCGCTTTACATAGCTTCTTTTTAAAGAACGTGATCCCATGTCATCATAGAGCACTCGTACATCAACACCCTCATTCGCTTTTTTTATGAGAACCTCTGCTAAACGCTGACCGAGCTCGTCACTTCTCATAATATAGTATTGCATATGAATATGGTCTTTTGCCTTTTGCAAATCCTGAATCAACGCTTCAAATTTTTCTTCTCCATCGGTATAAATTTCTACCGCATTATCTTGTGAAAAAATAGCATCGTCATTTCTTAATAGTAGATACACCAGATCGCTATACTCCTGCATTGCTTCATCATTAAAATGGAGATCCTCATCCTCCAAGGAACGCAGCTGCGATTGAACAGTCGTTTTCACACCCAGCCTGCTTTTCTTATCCCAGGTGAAAATTCGTCTATTGCTTATTGGTTTACCAAAAATTAAATAAAGGATAAAGCCAGCAATGGGAATAAATAGTAATACCATTAACCATGCCCATGAAGACGTTGGATCTTTCCTTTCCAAAAATACAATAGAAATACCCAATGCAATATTTAAAACGATTATAAGTCCGAGTAAAAACGACAGTATTCCCATCGTATCAATCTCCCTCTAAACGTATATTTCCACTATCTAATATAGCACAGAAATTTAATCCAGGTTAGTGATGCGCTGCTTTTCCGATGTTTCATGCATACTATTTAGCCTATCCAACAAAAGTTAAAACATAGTAGGGAAATTTTCTTTTTATCATATTTGAAAGAAACTGCGAACTAACTTCTCGGCTGTTTTCTTCAAGTATGTGCAATAATCGCCGTCCGGGATCGCTTCGGGCGGATGCTTTCCGTGGGCACGGCTTCAGCCTCTCCGGAAGAAACCCACTTCCGGTGAGTCTTCAGACACGTGCTATTCCCACTGGAGTCACCGCCCTGC